>CAXXKJ010000002.1:0-4539756 GCA_963675295.2 bacterium | reverse complement strand
CAAGATTCAATGAAACCACCTGATATTTGGTTCGGATCATTCATGCTTTCCTCGGTCTTCCCGGTTTTCCGGGGCGAAGTCGACGTCCCGTTTTCGTTTCTAACATATCAATCCATTCTTCACTTCCCAAAGGCCGTCCGGTATAAGTAGCACGTCGTAATTGCTCGACGGCTCCTTCGGAATCTTGCGCAGTCAACATTGACGGCCATTCCGCAAGCGTGTCTTCGTCAGGCCAATGGGAGGTTTCCAGCAACGTAGAGGAGTCCAGTCCAAGATGATGGCGCGCGCTGGACCATTCCCACTCCTCCGGTTTTGCAACAAGCTTCGCGCGTACCGGATTCATCTCCACGTAACGTGCGGCTCGAAGCAAGTGATCCTCATCCAGTGCGCAAGAGTAGAACCGTCCCTGCCACAAGTGACCGACCAATCCAGATTTCCGGTGCAAATACTGGGCATAGTTCATGTGGGCAACAGCGAGTGCACGTGAAAGGGAATCGGCATTCTCCGGATACGCGATCAGATGAATATGATTGCTCATCAGGCAATATGCCCAGATTTCCAGGTGATACTTGCCTGAATAGAAATGCAATAGGTTCAAGTATTTATGGCGATCCTCATCGTCTGCGAAGACATCTTGCTTGTAATTCCCACGTTGGGTGACGTGGTAGGGAAGTTGGGGTTCGAGGAACCGGGCTTGGCGCGCCATATTCTTCTCCTAAACCAGGGACAGACGCACAGCTGTCCCATTAAAAGTTGAGGAAACTCAACTGGTTGGAATCGTGGTCGGTAAACAGGGTCGCGTGCTTGTTGCTAAATAGTTGTTTTATAGGCACGCGTTCGAAGAGAGAGATGCCCAGAATTTGCAGAATCTGGTAGGGACTGGGTTCGAGTTGGAGCTGTTTTTTGAGGATCGCGACGAGCAGATAGGTGGTGATGGCGATCCAGATTTGTGTTTTGACGGCATTCTTGTTGGTCCCGTAGAAGCGTTTGATGCGCAAATGTTGCTTGATCCATTTGAAGAAGCATTCGATCTGCCAGCGTTCCCGGTAGAGATCGGCGATGGTTCGTGCCGGCAGTGTGAAAAGGTTGCTGAGGTAGGTCAGGGTGCGGTCGTTTTCACGGTCATGATAGCAGATACGCCGCAGTTGATCCGGATAGCGGCTTCGGCTGTGGGGGATCGCCAGCACGATTGTCTGATCCTCGAGTACACCTGTTGCCGAATCCACCGGATGCGTTGCGACGACGGTCGCTTTCAGGTTTCGCTGCGCGCGGATGACAAAGCCCGCTCTTGCCTGCTGGATGCGCCAGAGGCGTGCGTAGCTGACGTAGCCGCGGTCGAGCACATAGATCGCGCCTGGTTCGAACGGGATCCAGTCGAGCACGGTGACGTCGTGCACCCGCCCGTGGGTGATGACGCACATCGTGGGGATATTTCCGCGTAAATCCAGCATGGTGTGCAACTTCACCGCGCCGCGGCTGCGTTCGAATGGCGCCCACGGGAACAGCGTTAGACAGAGGTCGATCATCGTCGAATCGAACGCGTAAACCGTGCCCGCCAAGTCTACGGCCAGCGGATCGCCGGCATACAGCGCCCGTGCCTGGTCAATCAGGCCCAGCGCCAGGTCCTGCCAGATGCGCCAGTCCCGATGGCGGTTGGCATTGGCCAGCGTGTTGCGTGCCACCCGCGCACGAATCCCGGCGTGGTACAGGTTGCGTTGAACCGCTCGAAGCGACAGTTCGATGTCACGCAGGCTCTCCCGGTGCGTCAGCTGCGCAAAAACCATGCAGAGAAACTGATCCCAGCAGGAAAAACGCCGCACCCGCCACTCGCCGCCGTACCGGACGACACAACTGCGAAAATCCTGCATGGACACCACGTCCATCAACTGAGAAAACACCATCCGGCCCGTGTGCATCTTCCACCTCGCGAATCGACGCTGAAGGTGAAAACATGCACTCAAACACCAAGTTCAAATCGATTTCAAAAACAACACCCCTCAAACCCAACAACCACAACGCTTACAGATGATTCACTAATCGCTCAATGGGACAGCTGTGGGACAGACGGTAGTTTTATCGTGAATAATATAACACAAAAACAACCGTCTGTCCCACAGCTGTCCCATTAAAAGTTGAGGAAACTCAACTGGTTGGAATCGTGGTCGGTAAACAGGGTCGCGTGCTTGTTGCTAAATAGTTGTTTTATAGGCACGCGTTCGAAGAGAGAGATGCCCAGAATTTGCAGAATCTGGTAGGGACTGGGTTCGAGTTGGAGCTGTTTTTTGAGGATCGCGACGAGCAGATAGGTGGTGATGGCGATCCAGATTTGTGTTTTGACGGCATTCTTGTTGGTCCCGTAGAAGCGTTTGATGCGCAAATGTTGCTTGATCCATTTGAAGAAGCATTCGATCTGCCAGCGTTCCCGGTAGAGATCGGCGATGGTTCGTGCCGGCAGTGTGAAAAGGTTGCTGAGGTAGGTCAGGGTGCGGTCGTTTTCACGGTCATGATAGCAGATACGCCGCAGTTGATCCGGATAGCGGCTTCGGCTGTGGGGGATCGCCAGCACGATTGTCTGATCCTCGAGTACACCTGTTGCCGAATCCACCGGATGCGTTGCGACGACGGTCGCTTTCAGGTTTCGCTGCGCGCGGATGACAAAGCCCGCTCTTGCCTGCTGGATGCGCCAGAGGCGTGCGTAGCTGACGTAGCCGCGGTCGAGCACATAGATCGCGCCTGGTTCGAACGGGATCCAGTCGAGCACGGTGACGTCGTGCACCCGCCCGTGGGTGATGACGCACATCGTGGGGATATTTCCGCGTAAATCCAGCATGGTGTGCAACTTCACCGCGCCGCGGCTGCGTTCGAATGGCGCCCACGGGAACAGCGTTAGACAGAGGTCGATCATCGTCGAATCGAACGCGTAAACCGTGCCCGCCAAGTCTACGGCCAGCGGATCGCCGGCATACAGCGCCCGTGCCTGGTCAATCAGGCCCAGCGCCAGGTCCTGCCAGATGCGCCAGTCCCGATGGCGGTTGGCATTGGCCAGCGTGTTGCGTGCCACCCGCGCACGAATCCCGGCGTGGTACAGGTTGCGTTGAACCGCTCGAAGCGACAGTTCGATGTCACGCAGGCTCTCCCGGTGCGTCAGCTGCGCAAAAACCATGCAGAGAAACTGATCCCAGCAGGAAAAACGCCGCACCCGCCACTCGCCGCCGTACCGGACGACACAACTGCGAAAATCCTGCATGGACACCACGTCCATCAACTGAGAAAACACCATCCGGCCCGTGTGCATCTTCCACCTCGCGAATCGACGCTGAAGGTGAAAACATGCACTCAAACACCAAGTTCAAATCGATTTCAAAAACAACACCCCTCAAACCCAACAACCACAACGCTTACAGATGATTCACTAATCGCTCAATGGGACAGCTGTGGGACAGACGCTAGTTTTTATGTTATTTTCTTCACGATAAAACAACCGTCTGTCCCACAGCTGTCCCATTAAAAGTTGAGGAAACTCAACTGGTTGGAATCGTGGTCGGTAAACAGGGTCGCGTGCTTGTTGCTAAATAGTTGTTTTATAGGCACGCGTTCGAAGAGAGAGATGCCCAGAATTTGCAGAATCTGGTAGGGACTGGGTTCGAGTTGGAGCTGTTTTTTGAGGATCGCGACGAGCAGATAGGTGGTGATGGCGATCCAGATTTGTGTTTTGACGGCATTCTTGTTGGTCCCGTAGAAGCGTTTGATGCGCAAATGTTGCTTGATCCATTTGAAGAAGCATTCGATCTGCCAGCGTTCCCGGTAGAGATCGGCGATGGTTCGTGCCGGCAGTGTGAAAAGGTTGCTGAGGTAGGTCAGGGTGCGGTCGTTTTCACGGTCATGATAGCAGATACGCCGCAGTTGATCCGGATAGCGGCTTCGGCTGTGGGGGATCGCCAGCACGATTGTCTGATCCTCGAGTACACCTGTTGCCGAATCCACCGGATGCGTTGCGACGACGGTCGCTTTCAGGTTTCGCTGCGCGCGGATGACAAAGCCCGCTCTTGCCTGCTGGATGCGCCAGAGGCGTGCGTAGCTGACGTAGCCGCGGTCGAGCACATAGATCGCGCCTGGTTCGAACGGGATCCAGTCGAGCACGGTGACGTCGTGCACCCGCCCGTGGGTGATGACGCACATCGTGGGGATATTTCCGCGTAAATCCAGCATGGTGTGCAACTTCACCGCGCCGCGGCTGCGTTCGAATGGCGCCCACGGGAACAGCGTTAGACAGAGGTCGATCATCGTCGAATCGAACGCGTAAACCGTGCCCGCCAAGTCTACGGCCAGCGGATCGCCGGCATACAGCGCCCGTGCCTGGTCAATCAGGCCCAGCGCCAGGTCCTGCCAGATGCGCCAGTCCCGATGGCGGTTGGCATTGGCCAGCGTGTTGCGTGCCACCCGCGCACGAATCCCGGCGTGGTACAGGTTGCGTTGAACCGCTCGAAGCGACAGTTCGATGTCACGCAGGCTCTCCCGGTGCGTCAGCTGCGCAAAAACCATGCAGAGAAACTGATCCCAGCAGGAAAAACGCCGCACCCGCCACTCGCCGCCGTACCGGACGACACAACTGCGAAAATCCTGCATGGACACCACGTCCATCAACTGAGAAAACACCATCCGGCCCGTGTGCATCTTCCACCTCGCGAATCGACGCTGAAGGTGAAAACATGCACTCAAACACCAAGTTCAAATCGATTTCAAAAACAACACCCCTCAAACCCAACAACCACAACGCTTACAGATGATTCACTAATCGCTCAATGGGACAGCTGTGCGTCTGTCCCTGGTTTAGTGATGTAGCAAAGAGAGGCTCACTCAGGGGGACTGTCTTGCCTGTACCGATACCCGCTTGTACATTCCCGCTCTGTTGAAAATCAGGATTACAGGCACAGATTGGAGGTGATGTTCAGTGCCGCATGTCAAGGTTCGTGAAGGTGAGCCGTTCGAAAAGGCATTCAAGCGTTTCCAGAAAGCGTGTGAAAAGTCTGGTCTGATGGCTGAAATCCGTAAGCACCAGCGTTACGAGAAGCCGTCCGAAGCCCGGAAGCGCAAGTCCAATATCGCGCGCCGCAAGATGCGCAAGATGCACCTCGCGCTCGAACGCAAGGGCAAGATCTAAGCCCTGTGGCTGACCGATGCACCGATACACATGGTAACGGCCCGGACCTGAGTTGAGGTCGGGCCGTATTTTCTCCGCCATGGAGGCGACGGTGGATTACGAACAACGCATTTCCGGTTTGATGAAAGAGGCGATGAAGGCGAAGGACAAGCCGCGCCTCGAGGCCCTGCGTGCGATCAAATCCGTCATCCTGACCGAGCGCACGAAGGATTCGTCCGAGCTGACCGACGACCGCGCGATCAAGGCGCTATCATCCTACCGCAAGAAGATGGATGGCGCGGCGCAACAGTATCGCGAAGCCAACCGTGCCGACCTTGCCGAGGAAGCCGAGGGCGAGGTTGCGGTGCTGGACGAACTCCTGCCGCAACGTTTGTCCGACGACGAGCTGCTGGCCATGATCGACGAAATCATCGCCGAGACCGGCGCGTCCAGTCCCGCCGAGATGGGCAAGGTGATGGGTCCGCTGATGAAGAAAACCGCCGGCCGGGCGGATGGCAATGCCGCCAAGCAGATGGTCATGAAGCGCCTCGGAGCGGGCAAATGACCGTCCTCGACCTGATCCTTCTGGCCGTGTTGGCCCTGTTTGTAATCCGCGGCATTTTCCGCGGATTTTTGCTCGAACTTTTCGACCTCGTCTCATTGGTCGTCGGTTACTTCGCCGCCCGTTGGCTTGGCCCCGGCTTCGGCTGGTGGTTGGCGGACGCCCTCGAGATTGACCGCGTCTGGACCGGGTTGATCGCCACGATCATCGTCTTTGTCGCGGTAACGATCGCCGTGCGGGTGCTCGCGCATGTGCTGAAGAAAATCACGCATGCCGTCATGCTCGGCGGCATCGACCGGGCACTGGGCGCGCTGTTCGGCGCGTTCAAAACCGTATTGCTCGCGATGGCAATCTTCTTTATTGCATTGATGAGTCCGTGGTCGCAGGCTGCTACCGACTACGCGCTGCAGGGTAACGTCAGCCGGGTGATCGTCACCTGGACCCTCGGCGTGCAGGACATGCTGGAGAAACAACGCACGCCATCCACGCAACTGTTCGCCAACTGGCTGCGCGCGGGCGGAGTCAACGAGGACGCGGTCCACATCGTCAGCGACCAGCCCGAACTGCTGAGCGAGATTCTCGAGTATGCCCGTGACCATGAGCTGAATGTGCCGGTCAAGGACATCTTCACCGGCGATCATGCGCTCACCGCTCCAGAAAACTTCAAGCTCAGCGAGGAACAACAGGACCGTTTGACCGGTATCCTCGAGGACGCTGAAGCCACGGCAGAGGAAAAAGCGGAGGCGTTCTGGAAGCTGCTCACCGGCAAGGTGAAGGAAACGATCTGAGCGGGAAATCCCGGAGGGAAACGGGGCCGTTGCTTGACTCGACCCGGAGCATGGGCTAGCTTTTTGCCGAACCCGCCGTGCAGCATCCGGTTCGCCTGAACCCCCGATCATTCTTCAACATTTGATCATAGCGCCAAGCGCGCAGTCGCAGAAGGAGTTACAGATGAACGTGTTTGAATTCGCCATGCAGATGGAAAAGGACGGCGAAGCGTACTACCGTGACATGGCAAACAAGACCAACAACGAAGGTCTGAAGACCATTCTGAACATGATCGCGGATGAAGAGGTCAAGCACTACAACATCTTCAAGGAGATGAAGGAAGGGACCCGTGGTGCTGAAAGCCTGCCGCACAGCGACATCATGAAGAACACCAAGAACATCTTCCAGAAGATGTCCGAGGCCGGCGAGAAGTTCGACGACGACGCCGTGACCAAGGAACACTACGCCAAGGCGAAGGAGATGGAAGACGAGGCCGTCAAGTTCTACACTCAGAAGGCCGAAGAGACGACCGCTGTGCACGAAAAAGACCTGCTGCTGCAGATCGCGGACGAAGAGAAGCGCCACAGTCGCCTGTTCCAGGAGTTCATGGACTTCGTGACCACGCCGGAACGCTGGCTCGAAGACGCCGAGTGGCGTCACATTGACGAGTATTGATCCGGTACGTACGGGATCAACACGGATTGCTGATAGAACAAGCCGGGAGTCTCACCTGAGACTTCCGGTTTTTTATCGTCCCCACCGGTCATTGTGATCTACTGCCCCCGGAATCCAGCCGCGCAGTTCCCGCTTGACGTTGATGTGGCCAGGATCGCTCGCGAGGTTGGTCCACTCGTTCGGGTCACGCCAGCAATCATACAACTCCTCGCCATTTTCACGGCCATAGTAGATATAGCGATACCGGTTTGAACGCACCGTGTGTTCGGTCGGGCTGTTGGAAGAAACTGCGGGACGATTGGTCGGTGTGTGGCCATCCATCAGTTGCGGACGCAGGCTTTGTCCGTCCAGATCCGGCACCTCGTCCAGCCCGCAGAGGTCTATCAGGGTGGGGTAGAGGTCGACGAGACTGACGGTGTGGCGGCAAACACTTCCCGCTGCCGACACCCCCGGCGCACGGATCAGCAACGGCACATGCAACGATTCATCCCACATCGTCCACTTGCGCCAGTGATATTTTTCGCCCAGATGATGACCGTGATCCGAGGTGATGATGACGACCGTGTTGTCCGCGTACGGGCTGTTGTCCAACGCGTCCAATACGCGACCGATCTGTTCATCGACATAATTGATCGTCGCCAGGTAATTGAGCACCGCCAGGTGCCACTGCCGTCCCTGCACCACCTGATGATGCAGACCCGGCTTGATCAGGTTGATGCCGCCGCGCGGTATGTCGTTCAGGTCGCTGCCGAGGAACGGCGGAAGTTCGATCTCAGCAGGGTTGAACTTCTCCAGGAAACGTCGCGGCGGAGTCCACGGCAGGTGCGCCGCGCGTGTCCCCAGCGCGATGAAGAAAGGCTCCGGCAGATCCGTGTTCAACCGGTTGGCGACGAACCTTGACCGCAGGACATCCTGAAACGACCCTTCTGGGTTGTCGGATCCGCCCCACAGCATGTCGTTGCTCATCCCACGCTGCCAGCTTTGGTTCAACCCGTTGTACGGGTGGCCCGGCAGGTACGGATCGTCCCCGTTCATGTTGTGATAGTCGAAGGTGGGAAACTGAAGATCCCATACCGGTTCATCCACGATTCCGTGGTAAAACTTCCCCACCAGCAGGTTGGTATACTCCGCTTCATGGAACCGGTCGGGCAAGGTCGGATATGCGCTGCCGAGCTGAATTTGCCAGTGCTGCGAGTTGTAGTAAACGCCGCTCGAAGATGGCAATAATCCGGTGAAAATCGAGGTGCGGGAGGGGTTACATGCCGCCGCGCAGGAAAACGCGTTGGTGAAATTGACCGCCGTCTGCGCGAACGCGTCAAGGTTCGGGGTCAACGTGTTCGGGTGCCCGCCTAATGGACCGACCCAGTCGTTGAGATCCTCAACGATGATAAACAGGACGTTCGGCTGGTCCGGTGCTGGCTGCGACCGCGCGAGACGAAACGGATTGGCGAGGCTGACTCCAGCTCCGGCGGTGGCAGCAAGGTGTAGAAACCGGCGGCGTTCCACAATGCGTTCCGTGCAAGTGTCCGACGTTCACAGGGAAGGTGACACTCAGGTATCGCTGGTGCAAGGCCGGGCTCAAGGGTTATGTGCTGGAAAACCATTATGATCTGGATTGCCCGAATGCGCACTGTTCCAGCAACGGACAAACCTCACACTTCGGTTTCGCGCGGCAGACCAACTTGCACAGGTTGACCACCATGCCGTGCAGCTGGTGCATCAGCATGTAATCGCGTGGCAGCTCGGCGTGAACCTCGGCCTGGAGATCGGCGTAGGAGGGTGACTCGTCGTTGCCCTGCAGGCGTTGCCGGACACGGATGGCATACGCATCGACGACAAACCACGGCCGGCCGAAACTGTAGACCATGATATCGTCCGCCGTCTCAGGACCAATCCCCCAGATCGCGAGCAGCTCGTCGCGTAACGGTTCGTCCGGCAGGTCGTCCACGCCGCCGTTGTCCACCCGACGCGCGACCCACCACGCCGCCAACTCACGCAGCTT
Organism: bacterium; assembly: GCA_963675295.2. Classification (GTDB taxonomy): domain Bacteria; phylum Electryoneota; class Electryoneia; order Electryoneales; family Electryoneaceae; genus BMS3BBIN04. Next base: position 4,530,609 of record CAXXKJ010000002.1, on the reverse strand, counting down.
GCGGGTCTTCATCCGGTAATAGCCAACGGATCGCAGGGTCTGCTCAAGCTCAGGAACCGGCGCCTCGAGCAACGCCGGCGCATTGGCCCACCCGGCGTCCCGCAGCAACGGGATCATCCGCCCGGCATTTTTCCACGTCGTGTTCTGCACCAGCACTGCCCCGACGGCGCATTCCCACGCGTTCCGCCCGGGCCACCAGTACGGATCACCCCATGCGTCCCACATCGTGGTAAAAAAACGTCCCCAGAACCCATCGCCCGGATCAGCCCAGGCGGCAGGGTCTTGGGGACGGCCATGTTGATCGGGTGGGATCCAACGTTCCCGTGCGAGATCGGGTTTGAGGAATCCGGTCTTGCGTGTCACTGCGTTCCCAGACGTTACGTGGACCCTTGTCAACTCAGTTTAATCTGCCGCTTTCCCCGGTTTTCGCACGATGAACCAGACACCGATGATCAGCAGTATGATCGGCCACCATTCGAGGATCTGACCGACGGTGTACCAGTCCATGTACCGGCTTTCGGCCATCACGAACAGCGCCCCGACTGCGATCAGGATCGCCGAGGTTAACAACAAGCCCTGCTTCTTCGGCGTGGTGAAAATGTATTCCGCGAGGAATGCGACACCGACAATGCCGGGAATGAACGGCCACGCGTCCCAGACACCGAGCATCTCCCAGCCCATGTCGTCCCCGAAGAAGGCAAGTCCCAGGAGCAACAACAGCACGCCGGTGAACACGGACGAGCCCTTCTGCTTGTCGATCAACGTGCGTGCGAGGAACGCCAGCCCCAGCCCCATCAGGATGAAGGTCCAGGAGAAGGCAAGATTGGTGACCTGCCCGATCAGGAAGGCGAGGCCGATCATGATCAGCAGGACACCGGTGAATGTGTTTCGTGAAGCTGCCATCGTGTCAGTCGTCCTCCTCCGGGACCGCCAGCATCATGGCGAGGTAAGCGAACAGGCCGATTCCGAGGCTGCCGACGGTGAGCAACGCCCAGCCGAGACGGATCAACGTGGAATCGAGCTTCAGGTACTTCGCGAGGCCACCACAGACGCCCGAAACCACTCGGTCGGATGTACTGCGTCGCAGCAGCCGGCCCTCAAAAGGGCGGTTCGTATCCTTGTCGTCCTCGTCCGATTTCTTCTCGTCCTCGCCTTCAGACTTGGCTTCGGGTTCGGATTCAGGTTCGGACGTCGATTCCGACTCATCGCCAGCCGTCGAATCTGCTTCCGCTTTGGCTTTCTCGTCATCCGCCGACGCTTCCGGTTCGGGCAACGCCGCGGGTGCCGGACCGGCCGGTGCGGCCGCTTCCGCTGACTTGGTGTCCGCTGGTGGGGGCGGGGGCGGGGGGGTCGTGCCGGATGCCACATCCTGCTTGTCCGCTGCCGCATGTACTCCGGGCCGCAGGATCAACGCCGCACCCAGGGCGACCAATGCCAGAGGCGCGAGCCATTCCCAGGGGAAGCCGCCGAAGTGGAACCAGCCGATCACGCTGCTGAGCCAGATCAACGCCACCACGATCAGGATGATGCCGACAATCTTCGTGTTGTCCTTCTTGCGTTCCACTGCGCCCGGGTCCTTGCCTTCCGGCGCTTCCGGGATCAGAATCCACGCGATCAGATACGCGAGCAGGCCGGTGCCGCCGATCAGGATCAGCGCCAGCCACACCACTCGAATCGCTACCGGATCGATGTTGAGATAGCCGCCAAGGCCACCGCAAACACCGCCGATAACCTTGTCCTTCTTCGATCTATACAAACGGCGGGGTGCATCATGTGTATCGTTCATCAGGTCCTCCGTACAAGGCTGTAGACGTTCCCGTGATCACTCATCCTCGGGGATTACCAGCCACGCGATGATGTAGGCCAACAGGCCCGCACCCGCGCCGAAAAAAGCCAGCAACCAGAGGATTCGCACGATCACCGGATCGATGTTGAAGTAATTCCCGATACCCCCGCACACACCGGCAATGACCCGGTTGTCGCGACTGCGTGTCAACCGTCGTGAGTTGCCTTCCATGGTCCGCTCCCTCAGGAGTTTATCTCAATGCTGTTTTCTTCTTAATGATGTTGTCTGCCCAATGATGCTGTTGACCCCGACCGCAAAAGAGCTGGTCGGGATTATCCGCACGGTTCGGGGACACTTTGGGGACAAAGTGTCCCCGGACGATTCTTCCCCGCAGCCCGCAGTCCGTAGCTCGTTGCCCGAAACTCAATCATCCCGCTGCCGGTCACGCACCCCGGCATAATACGTTTCCAATCCCCGACGCAGCCACGACGCCATGTCTTCATGGTACGCTTCCGTCCGGAACAACGCCTCTTCGCCCGGATGCATCATGTATCCCGCTTCCACCAGCACCGCCGGGCAGAACGTTGGCCGCGCCAACGCCAGGTCCTGGTAGCGCAACCCGTTCACTGGCCAGCCGCCGTTCCGGATCGACGCGTACAACGCTTCCGCCACGGCATGCGCGTGACGATGGTTGTAATGCACGCTCGCGCCGTGATGCCTGGCCGGATTGATGCCTTGTCCCAACGCGTTGTGGTGCAGGCTAAGCAACAAATCGGGCTGACGGTCCCGTGCAAAATCGACACGCTCATACAGGCCAACCGTTTCATCGCTGGTTCGAGTCGGGATCACCTCAGCGCCCGACTTTTGCAGCTCGCGTGTCAACGCCTGCGCCAGCATCAGGTTCGCCGTCTTCTCCGGCAGGCCGGTCGGTCCGATCGCGGAATAATCCACCCCGCCATGTCCCGGATCTAGCACGATCCGCAATCCTTCCAACGGCCGTTTTTCAATTTCCGGCGTGGTGAAGATCGTCCACACGAGATCGTTGCCGTCGGCGAACACGCTATCCCAGCCGTTGAACCACACAGGGTCGATCTGCGCGGTCAGCTTCCACGTGGTCGAATCCACCTGCGACCAGAACAGCTCGTCCACCGTCTTGCTGCCGAACGGTTGGATGATCAAATCCGTCTGGCTCACCGCGCCGTACACCGTCAGCTCAACCTGATCCGGAGCGACCTGCTGAATGCGGTATGCGTGCCTGTAGCGGAGCGGCACTTCAACCACAGTCATCTCACGACCGTACGCATTGTGCTCCACCTTGGCCACAACCGACGGAATGATGTCCAGCCGCAGCGGACGCTCGTCCGGCGTTTCCGTCACATAGATGTCTTCAATCCAGCCGACGACTCCATCGCCCAGCGGTACTTTCCACAGCTTTCGCGCGTCGCCGGTGTGGCCGACGGCGTCCAGCAATGTGCCGCGCAGAGGAAACAGGTCGTATGTCCCCGGCCAGCCGCAACGGATCTTTGCGTTTTCTTCGGACACCATCAGCTGTGTCTGCTGGTCCACGAAACCGGTTGGCGGACGGCCCGTGATCGCTTCGGGTTTGTCAAGGAACAGGATGCGACGTTGCATCTGTTCATGGGAGGGCGAACGGTAGTCTATGGTTACAGTGGAGATACGTCCCGGCCCAAATTCCTCTCCCGGACTGAGGAGACGGATCGGCCCGCGCGGGACCCACGCCAACCAGCCACCGTCAGGATGGATCGGCACCGAAATCCCGTTCACGACCAATGATCCGCGTGGATCGGCGACACTGCCGAGCACGAACAAACTCTCCGGCGGAAGGCTGCCCTCGATGATGGAGTCGGTGGGGGCGAGCAGGGTGTCCGGCCATGGCCCACGCGGATACACCACGGTCAGCGGCGGCGCGGAGGGGTCAACTTCCGCAGGTGTTTCGCTCCAGGTAGCGTCAATGCGGGCGAGACGGGCATCTTTGGTGAGAACGGAATGCGTGGCACAAGCGGTCAGGGCAACAACGATCAGCAGGCAGGCCAGTGCGAGGAACGGATGCCGCCTCATGTCGCGTGCCTTTCGTAGAGAATGCGGATGCCCTCGAGCACGAGATCCGGCACAACTTCACTGACTTCCGGCAGATGCGGCTGGATCACATGCGCCATCCCGCCGGTCGCGATCACTGTCGCGTCCGGTTCGCCCATCTCGGTCCGGATGTCGGCGATCAAGCCGCGCAACGCGTGGATCGTGCCGCCGACCAGCCCCGCCTGAATGCTGTGGTCGGTGGTCGTGCCGATCATTTTCTCCGGCATCTTCAGCCGCGCTTCCGGCAACAGGGCGGTAGAGGTTTTCAGCACACGCGCGCTGTTTTCCAACCCTGGAAGAATCGTCCCGCCGAGGTATGATCCGTCACGCGCGACCACGTCAAAGGTGATCGCCGTGCCGAAATCGAGCACCAGCAACGGGCCCTTGACCCGCTCGTAGGCGGCGACGGCGTCGCTGACACGATCAGCGCCGACGGCGCGCGGGTTGCGGTACTTGTTGATGAATCCAGGCAACTCACCGTGCACGAAGAACGGGCGGTGTCCGAGGAAACTCAGCGACATCTCGGAATAAACTTGCCCGGTCCACGGCGCGACGCTGGCAATCCCGACACCGTCCAGCGACATCGGGTCGACGCCCCCGTCCCGGCACAGCAGCTTGACAAACACACCGGCTTCGTCCGCTGTGCGGTTGCCGTCATTGGACAGTTTGCGGCGGATGGTCAGTTTCTGCCCCTGCCAGAGGCCGAGGTGGATGTGTGTGTTGCCGATATCGAGGGCCAGCAGCAGCCGGTTTTCGTTGCTTGAACTCATCAGTCGCCAGGTTGTTGTTACAGCCAGTGATCCCGCACAATCAGCGCTTCAGCGGCGTTCAGTTTACGCAGTCCGGAGTCGGTTTCGATCAACAGTTCGCCGCTGTCCCCGATCCCCTTCGCAATCCCACGGATCTTCTCACCCGAGGAGGTCGCTTCCACCTCACGCCCTTCCATTCCGGACGCTGACAACCAGTCCATGCGAACCTGTTCCGGGTCGCGCCCCCACAAGTCCAGGCCCTGCTTCAAACGCCTCAGGTACGCCGTCAGCACCTCTTCCCGCGTCCATTCGAGATCGGGAAATTCCCCGAGCAGGCTTGTTGCCGGCTGCAGGTGCTGATCACTGTCATCCTGCAACGTGACCGGTTCGATGTTCACTCCGGCTCCGGCGATGATTTCCCACTTGTCTTTCTCCAGGGACGCTTCGCAAAGAATTCCGGCCAGCTTGCCGTGCTCAGTGACGAGATCGTTCGGCCATTTCAGCCAGCCGTGGAAATCACCGCCGCCCAGCCGGGACAGTTCGTCCTCGATGCCCTGCTTCAACGCCAGTCCCGCCAGCAACGGGATCAGCGTGATCGGCGACTCGCTCTGCGGCAGACGCAGCAGCAGGCTCTGGTACAAACCGCCGGGCGGAGACGCCCAGGCTCGTTTGTACCGTCCACGACCACCGGTCTGCATACCGGCGACGACCACCGTCCATTCCAACGCGCCCCACTTGGCGAGACGACGGGCTTCTTCGTTGGTCGAACCGGTCTCATCCTGCCAGATCAGGCCGATCTTCGGAATCTCCGGCTTGAGCGCGGCTTCCACCTGGTCGAGGTTGAATTCCGGAAAATGTCCGTGATATGGGTTGTACGATTGTGGACTCATGTGTTCGGCAGGAAGTCAGTTGCTTCCCTGTGCCCCCCGTTTCAATTCAAAGATACGAATCACCGCGAACACAATCAGCGATACAATGAAAAAGACCAGCAGCATCCACGCCACCCCTTCCAACGTGCCGATGACCGTCCGGTAAATCTCCAGCACCCAGCGCTCGGCGTTGAGTTCGAGCACGACACCGTCCGGCGTGTCCGGTGAGATGTAGCGTTGCAGATCCCACGGCCGCACGCCGCCGCTGATGCCGACGACAAAGATCGCAAAAATCAGGTACTGCAGCCATGATTTGCTGATCTCATCCGCCAGAATCCGCGCCAGGATCTTGTCCATCGGCTTGCGAAATACGAACGCCAGCACACCGGAGACAGCCAGCGCGACACCGAATGTCGCCGCCAACAAGCTGATAAACATGCCGCCTCCCCCCTCGTGTTTGCCAAGCTGTTGCCCACAGCTCACAGTTCGCGTTTCGCAGCTCAGGGCCCGCAGTTGCCAGTCTGTGTGCCCCGATCGCAAGTGAGCTGGTCGGGATTATCCGCATGATTGGATTGGGTTGTGGGGACACTTACTCCTGCAAGTGTCCTCACAACCATCTCGCATACGAGGACATCCGGGGACACTTTGGGGACAAAGTGTCCCCGCTTTTTCCTGTAGCCCACAGCCCGCAGCCCATTCACGCCAACGCATCCACGCCAAACGCCTTCAACAGTTCATGCGCGGCGGTCGTCGCCGGCAGCCGACCGTCCATCACCTTGGTTTCCAGTTCCGGCATCTGTTTGCGGACAGTCTCGTGCTGCGCGAACGCCTTGACCAGCGCCTCACGCACCATCTCATGCACCCAGTCACGGGCCTGTTCACGCCGACGCTTCTGAAAATCGCCAGCCTCACGGGTCTGCGCCGCGAATTCCTCGATTACCTGCCAGACATGGTCGATTCCCTCACCGGTGGTCGACGAGGCCGTGTACGCGTGCGGTGTCCAGCTCTTCGTCGCGGGTGTCAGGTAATGCAACGCGTTCTCATATTCCCGTTTCGCCCGCTTGGCCGCCGAGACATTGTCGCCGTCCGCCTTGTTGATCAGGATCGCGTCCGCCAGCTCGACCACGCCCTTCTTCAACCCCTGCAGCTCATCACCCGCGCCCGGAACCAGCACCAGCAGGAAGAAGTCGACCATCGAGCGCACGGTGATCTCGCTCTGCCCGACGCCCATCGTTTCGACGAGGATGACGTCATACCCCGCCGCCTCGAACACGATCATCGTCTCACGCGTTTTCCGGGCGACACCACCCAACGCGCCGCCGGAGGGACTCGGCCGGATGAACGCGCCCGGGTTCGCCGCGAGCGATTCCATCCGCGTCTTGTCGCCCATGATCGACCCGCCGGTGACCGTCGAACTCGGGTCAACCGCGGTCACCGCGACACGGTGGCCCTGGTCTACCAGCTTCGTGCCCAACGCTTCGATGAACGTACTCTTGCCTGCGCCGGGTACGCCGGTGATTCCGATCCGGATCGACTTGCCCGCACGCGGCAACAATTCCTGGATCACCTCACGCGCCTGCTCGAAGTGGCTGCGCGAGTTGGATTCGATCAACGTGATCGCCCGGCCCAGCCGTGTCCGGTCGCCGGAGAGCACGCCCTCGACGTACTCATCCGTGCTCAGCGAACGCCGTTTGCCGCCGGTGGGATTGTCCGCACGGTTGCCCGGCGGTTCAACGCCCGGCATGACCTTCAATGCGGACGGTTTCTCCTGTTTCGTTGAGTCTGTCATATGCGAAAGGTAGTTCCGTCTCTTGGATTCCCGATTACCGCGCACCGGTGATCGTGGGAAGATAATGCGATCCAGCACGTTGTGGACGTTGCAACGGGTGCGAAATCGTGCTCTCCATGGGATTGACCTGTCTATTACTTCATAGTCTAGTCTGGGGTGCGCCAGCCGAAGTATCGGCACAACCACAGTGGAGATTACGATGAGTCGCAACAATCGACGCTTTACCTACCACAACACGTTTACGGTCAACAAGGACGCGGATTCGGTGTTCGCGTTGCTCGGACCCGAGGAAGAAAAAGACTGGCTGAGCGGCTGGGACTGCGAGATGATGCATCCCGGTCCCGGCAGCGCAGTCGAAACCGATGCCGTCGCGATTTCCCACCCCGGCACCGAGATGGAAGCCGTGTGGGTGGTGGTTGACCGTGACACTAAGCAGCACAAGCTCGACCTCGTCCGCGTCCAACCGAACAAGCTGACGCTGCACCTGCGGATCGAGGTGGTGGAAGAAAACGGCGTCAGTACCGTGACCTGGGACATGACCCTCACCGCGCTGAACGATTCCACCGCAACGGAGATGGCAGCCAGTCATCCGACCGTCGTTGCAGAAGCGGTCTCATGGATCGCGGAGAGTCTCAATCACTACTTCCGCACCGGCAGTAAGCTGGCAAAACTGCCGGCGCATCCGTAAGCTGTACAAACGTGTGGCCCGGCATGGTGCCGTTGCCATGCCGGGTGTCATGGTATCATCGCATCGAGGACCGGCATGTTCACCGTCAGCAAACTGGCGCAGAAGCACAACCTGAGCCGCACGACGCTGCTGTATTACGACCGCATCGGACTGCTCAACCCGTCGGTACGCACGGAGAAGAATTATCGTCTCTATTCCGATGATGACGATGTTCGGCTCGCCCGCATCTGCCGCTTTCGCAAGCTCGGTTTGACCCTGACCCAGATCCAGGACCTGCTCGCAGACGAACAATCCTCACAGGCCGCGGCGATGCTCGAGGAACGGTTCGATTCGGTCACCCGTGAGATCGAAACTCTGTCGCTGCAGCAGCAGGCGATCGCAAATTTGTTGAAACGCCCGGATCTGCTGGTAAAACAGGTCAGCCGCGATTATGTTGATCCGCATGGGTTGCTGTCCGTCATTCGCGAGGCGGGCTTCTCGGACACGGAAATGCACCAGTGGCATGTCGCGTTCGAACGGCTCAACCCGGACGCACACCAGAAATTCCTCGAGCTGCTCGGAGTGGACGAACGCCAGATCCGGATGGTGCGCGAGATGGTCAGCAAACAGGTGAACGGTCCCCCGGTCAAGCTGAAATCATCAGATCATGGAAAAGTCTACACAACTCAAGAAGTTGAACGCAAAATTGATCTGAATAGAACAGCATTCTACATGTACGAACATGATGGTCGTATCCCTGCTATCAAAAGAGATGCAAAGGGAAAACGGGTATATTCAGAAGATGATATTGAAGCAATAAAAGCAGTGGTCAAGAATAAAAAGTATGACTGGCGCAACCGCAAACTTGAGTAAAACCAGTTGCCCAATTGGGTTCCAGTTCGTACTAACACGTGTTTGGATTTATGGCCCAACAATCCCTGCCCCTCGAACACGGCGACACCTACCCCGGCGACGAGATCGTCTGGATGGGCACCTCCTCGTTCAGCGAAAAAGACTGGGTCGGTGTCTTCTATCCGGAGGGCACGCAGCCGCGCGACTTCCTCGCGTACTACGCGAAGCAGTACCGCACGGTCGAAATCGACGCCACCTACTACGGCATCCCGCGAACGTCCACCGTCGAACGTTGGGCCGAGGTCACACCGGACCAGTTCCTCTTCTGCGCCAAGTTCCCGAAGGACATCGTACACGCCGGCGCGAAAGCCGCCCCTGACCCAGAGAAACTGCTTGACCCGGACGCGACCTACCCGGTCCGTGACCATTTCCTGCATGCGATGGACCGCTTGGGCGAAAAACGTGGTCCGCTGCTGATCCAGTTCCCGTATTTCAACAAGAAGGCGTTCCCGGACGAAGAGGTCTTCTTCAGCAAGCTGGACCGTTTTCTCGCCGACCTGCCCCGCGACAATGGCCGCGAGTTCGCCGTCGAAATCCGCAACAAGGCCTGGCTCAGCGACGATTTCTTCTCCATGCTCAAGGACCACAAGGTCGCGCCCGCGCTGGTCGACCAGGCGTGGATGCCGTACGGAGACGAGGTTGTCAAACGCTGGGATCCGTTGACCGTTGACTTCGCCTACATCCGTCTGCTCGGCGACCGTAAGAAGACCGAGGAGCTGGTCGAACGCTGGGACAAGGAAGTCCTCGACTACACCGAATCGCTCACCCGTTGGGCTGACTTGCTGCGGACCTTCCGCACCTCCGGCAAACTGAAACGCATCCTCGTTTACGCCAACAATCACTACGCCGGCCACGCACCCGCGACCCTGAGACGGTTGAATGCGTTGTATACTCAGTCCTGAGACCTGAGACCTGAGACCTGAGTCTTGAGACTTGAGACTTGAGTTGGGTGGATTGTGTTATTCTGTTGACTGAATTTCGCATCGAGATGTGATTCGTATATTCTTGACACATGCGGAACGATGTTCCTTTGACGCAAACTCACGAGTGGACAATCCAATGAAACATTCCGCGAGGTTTTCTACCTTCTTCACAGTTGTTTTTCTGCTAACATCATCGTCCCACGCACAACCTCCCGCAACACTCTGGACTCACACCTTTGGCGGCCCAAGCAATGATACTGCTCAGCACATGCAGGTAACATCCGATGGCGGGTATGTGATCACGGGGTATACCTACTCATTCGGGGCAGGCTCCATGGATGCCTACGTGCTCAGGACGGACGCTTACGGTTCGGAGATCTGGTGGCAAACGTTCGGCGGGCCCGAACGCGATCGCGGAGATAGTGTCCAGGAGACTCAGGACGGTGGCTATATCGTCACCGGCTACACAGAATCATCCGGAGCTGGAGGGTTTGATCTCTGGTTGATCAAACTTGATGCGAATGGAGCCGCGGTTTGGTCACGCACATTTGGCGATATCGGCAATCAGCATGGCAGGTACATCACAGAGACTTCGGACGGCGGGTTCATTGTCACAGGAAGTAATTCACCGCAAGGTGCCACTGGCCCGTACCTATGGTTGCTCAAAACGGATCCGGAAGGCAACGAAATCTGGGATCATCTTTGGGGGGTGGGAGACTTCGACTACGCGAGCGAAGGAGGTTGCGTTCAGCAGACATTGGATGGCGGGTATATCGCCACGGGATTTACCACACCGATTGATCGGGATCAATACGACCTGATCTTGCTGAAAACGGATGCTGACGGCAACGAAGAGTGGCTGCAGACATTTGGCGAAATGCATGTTTCCGAGGCAGGAAACAGCGTACAACAAACTGCGGACGGCGGTTACATCGCAGCCGGGAACAAAAATTCGTACGATTCGCAAGCCTGGCTGGTAAAGACGGATGTGGATGGAAGTCTGATGTGGTCGAGAACCTATGGCAGTACAGGTGGTGAATCATTCAATAGCGTTTTTCAAACCACCGCAGGCGATTATGTCTTATGCGGCGGAACAGATTCATTCGGAGCGGGTGGGTCAGATATCTGGCTGATGAGAACAGATAGTGCCGGGATCGAAATCTGGTCGCAGACTTATGGCGGACCGTATGCTGACAACGGCTACACGGTCCATCCGACTGAAGACGGCGGGTACATCATCAGCGGAGTTGTCGTTGATGTTTATGCGAACGGGAAAGAGGTCGGTTTGTTACGGCTAGCAAGCGATGATCCCGAGCTGAACATCAGTCTGGTCCCCATCAATTCACCCGTTGAGATTCAACCGAATGGTTCTTTGTTTCGATTCCGCGCACTTGTTCAGAATCCGACACAAGAGACCGCCAACTTCGACGCGTGGACAGAACTCGACCTGACAAACGGAAATACGTTCGGCCCCATCATGATCCGGCACAATTTGTACCTGCCAGCTGGTGGTGAAATCAATGTGACGCTGACACAAATCGTACCGGCATTCCTGTTATCGGGTACGTACACTTTCCGCGGATGCGTAGGCAACTACCCCGGCCTGATCCTCGATTCCAGCGAGTTCGATTTCACGAAGCTGTCCCCGGGGAGTCCCGAGGACGATCATTGATAACAACAATATCGCGACAGGATCGAGACCGCTCGATCTTCAACGCGACGCAGCTACACAGTGACTTGAGACCAAAACGCCCGGCGATCAGCCGGGCGTTGAGTGTCTTACTTTCGAGTATTCCGTGTCTTCCGTGGTTTGAGCCGTCAGCTCATCGACTCGTACACACCGACCAGCTTGTCGATTACATGTTCGGGGAAGACACCGCCCGCGACAAACGCGGCCCGCTGCTGATCAGTTCCCGTATTTCAACAAGAAGGCGTTCCCGGACGAAGAGGTCTTCTTCAGCAAGCTGGACCGTTTTCTCGCCGACCTGCCCCGCGACAATGGCCGCGAGTTCGCCGTCGAAATCCGCAACAAGGCCTGGCTCAGCGACGATTTCTTCTCCATGCTCAAGGACCACAAGGTCGCGCCCGCGCTGGTCGACCAGGCTTGGATGCCGCACGGCGATGAGGTTGTCAAACGCTGGGATCCGTTGACCGTCGACTGGGCTTACATCCGTCTGCTCGGCGACCGAAAGAAGACCGAGGAACTGGTCGAACGCTGGGACAAGGAAGTCCTCGACTACACCGAAAGCCTGACCCGTTGGGCGGAGTTGCTGCGGACCTTCCGCACGTCCGGAAAACTGAAACGCATCCTCGTCTACGCCAACAACCACTACGCCGGCCACGCACCCGCGACCCTGAGACGGCTGAACGCGTTGTATACTCCGTCCTGAGACCTGAGACTTGAGTCCTCATCCCACACCCCTGTTATCTCACACCTGACATCCAGTTTGCTGGATGAGTAGGATCTCTCTTTTGTCGTATCATTTCAGGATTCTCGGGCATTTCCTTGCTCCATTTCCAACGGTTCCGTATCTTCTGCTATCGAGAATCCGCCTAATCTGGATTGTATCTATCAGGGGGATGTATGAACCGCACCGCAACGTTTTTCATGCTTTTCCTGCTTCTTGTCCTGACCACATTTCCAGTCCTTGCTCAACCACCCGATGCTCTGTGGACCAGGCTCCTCGGTGATCCCTGGGTGGAGGAGAAGTGTTCGGACCTTCAGCTTACCGCTGATGGCGGCTTCATCATTACCGGCTATCAGTACCCATCTGATCCGGGATATGATGTTTACCTGCTGAAAACAGACCCTGATGGTCACGAAGTCTGGTCACGCACCTATGATCGATCAACGTTCGATTTCGGAAAAAGCGTGAAACAAACTGCCGATGGCGGATACATCCTCACTGGAGCTTCTGATCATGAATTGATGTTGCTGAAGGTGGATTCGCAAGGCGACCAGGAATGGGTACGGTTTTTCAACCTTCAGTACAGCTCAGGCGGTTTAGACATTCAGATCACAGTGGATGACGGCTACATCATCGTCGGAACGGAAAGCAACAGATGGCGCAGAACGAATGTCTGGCTGGTTCGGCTGGATTCGGAGGGGACTGAGCTCTGGAACCGGTCGTACGGCAGACCCGCCGCCTATGACGAAGCGTCCAGCGTGCAACAAACGTCCGATGGATGCTTCATCGTGTCAGGGCTCGCGCAATCTGTTCCAGGAAATGTTGAGGGTCCGTTCTTGATGAAGGTAGATGAAAACGGTGAGATCCTCTGGTTGCATACCTATCACCTGATCCAGTACAACAGCATCTTCAACGTCCGGGAAACTTCCGATGGTGGCTTCATCGCTGTGGGAAGGGTCGGGTATGTGAACTGGAACCATGATCCTTCGCAATCCGATTTTGCTGCCTTGCTGAAAACAGATTCCGAAGGTACCGTTGAGTGGTGGAAGCTGTATGGCGGGATCGACGATGAAGTTGGGTATGATGTGCGGCAGACGATGAATGGTGGGTATGTCCTGTCCGGTAAAACGGAGACCTATGGGCAGCACGTGAAAGACATGTGGGTGGTGAGAACCGACTCACAGGGCACGAAGCTATGGGATTACGTGCACGACGTGGACCCGCTATCGAGTCGCACCAATGTCCATCAACTTCCTGATGGTGGATATGTCGCTGCTGGCACAGTTACCACGGACCAATACACAAGCTCCTGCCAAATCCTGTTGGTCCGTCTCGCCAGCGAGAGCGCACAGCCGCAACGCAGCATCACCCCCGCCGGAAATAATCAAGGCGAGGCGTTCTCTGTCTATCCTAACCCGTTCAATGCGGCAACGACTGTCTCAGTCGACCTACCGAACGCGGCAGACCTCAACGTGCGATTGTTTAACATGATCGGCCAACAAGTGGGTACGCTTGCAACCGGGACCTACGCGGCAGGGAAACACAGCATCACCCTGGACGGTTCCACGTTCCCCAGCGGTACATACTTCATCCAGTTGTCCCAGCCAGGAGCGGCCGACATCATTCAGCGCGTGGTGTTGCTGAAATAAGGCTGACGGGAATTACCCCATCGACTCATACACCCCGACCAACTTGTCAATCACATGCTCGGGGAAGACACCGCCCGCGACCAGCGCGTCACGGTGCTGTTTCAGCTGCACACCGACTTCCGCCTGCGTGTGCGGTACCTTGCCGACGTTGTTCCCCTCGTCCACATTTTCCACGCTCGATTGACGCAGGAACTCGTCGATATCCTCCATCGACTTGCCCGCGACGAAAGCCTGCGCGATCCCGGCGAGCAACAGGTGCGGATGTGCGGAACCGTCCGGCAGACGAAATTCGATCGTCGGTGGACTCACAGGTTTGCCCTCGGCGTTCAACGCCAGCATCGGCAACCGGATCAACGCCTTGCGGTTGAACCGGCCCCACGTCACCGTGTTCGGCGCTTCCTTGCCCTGCGTCAGCCGCACGAACGAGTTCTCTTCCGTATTGCCGAACGCCATTAACGCGCCGCCGATCCGGCTCAAGCCACCGATCAGCCACTTGCCGACATCATACATCTCGCCGCTGCCGTTTTCGCCGCCACGGTGTTCGCCGTTCACCACCGGCGACATGTGGAAGTGCATTCCGGACCCGGCGTGCCCGGCCTTCAGGATCGGGTTGAACGAGCAGCGCATGCCCGCCTGACGCGCCAGGTTGCGCAGCACCCACATGGTCAACGCCACCGCCTCCGCCGCTTCGGGCAACGGCAACAGCGCCAGTTCGATCTCGTGCTGTTCCCAGATCGTCGGGTCGTTGTCGGACGCTTCCACGTACCCGACCTCACTGTGCGCATACTTCAGCGGGACACCCATCTCCGCCAGCAGCACCATCGCCTTGCGACGCACTTCCTCGCCAAACACGAACGGGCTGGTCGCATGATAGCCTCGGTCATCCGACCCGTAAAAGTCAGCCTCATCCTTCGGCCGGCCGAGGAAATATTCGACTTCGCCCAACGCGTACAACTCGGCGCCGGTTTCGTCCTTCGCACGGTAAAACGCCTTGCGCACCATCGTGTCCGGCGATTCCGGCAACGGCAGCCGGTCAACGCCATAGTGCCCGCAGAGCAGACTCAACGTCGGCACCGGCGAGAACGGATTGATGAACGCCGACGACACCCGCGGCCGCAGCACGATGTCCGATTTGCCCGTCCGGATCCCGAGGTTACCGAACAGGGAGGAGCCGTCCGCACGCTCGCCGCCAGTGACCACATTCTGCAGGTGGACAAAGTCACGCGGGACAAAATCCAGCGTCTTCAGCCAACCGTCACCGCCCATGTGCATCAAGGACACCAGACGGATGCCATTGTCCCGCACAAACGAGATCAGGTCGTCGTCGGTCCATTCGCTGGACGGTTTCCCGAATTCCCGTTCCAGCCGGGACGCCGGCAGGGTGGGCTGTGTCGAGGGCTCGTTGTTCTGAAACGGGTTCATGCATGCTCCGTGATCCATGCGCTCGCCCGGGTTCGCGGGCGGCGAATCCTGAAAGGGTGAAACCGGCGCACAATCTACGGGTATCCGTATTTGCGCGCAATGAGGAGACCTCGGAGGGGAAAGAGCAGGTCCTGCGAGATGGTGTCGCGGAAATGATCAATGGTTCATTTCCGAAGGCTGGTATTCCAGTTGTTTACATTGGAGTGTCTGGTTGGGGGTAGCTTTTCAAACTCGAATTCGCTGTAGCTGAACACGACATCCGGATAATTCCCTACGATACCGCGATAGAGATACACACCTGCCGACGCGAATCCCGGAACCTCCTGGATCAAAGTGACATCAATCTGTTCACCTGCAGCGAGGGTAAGATTTTGCCGGAACAGGACAGGGCTGCGGGTTGTTCCGTCTGGAAGTTCGACCTCCACCCAGGCATCGAACGCAACGGGGCTGTCGTCGTCATTCGTGATCAAAGCGAAGTATTCAAACGTACCACCCGGTGACGGAATCACTACTGGAGGATCAACTGGAGCAATTGCTAACGAAACGGCTGGAATCTGTTCCCTTGCGACTCGAAGCAGGAGGATATCAGAGTGAATCCTGTAGGAATAGGTCGAACCGGCTACGACATAATCTCCATTTGCTGTTTGAACGACGCTTAATGCTACGTCCCTGCCGGGTCCACCAAAGGTTTGCGACCAGATGGGATATCCAACCTCATCGGTTTTGATCATCCATAATTGTTCCTCCCATCCACCATACTTGAATTCCCATCCAATCAGGATAAATCCACCGTCATCAGTTTGTTTCACACTTTGGCCACTATCATCGTACTCACCACCATAAGTCTTTGACCATAGTTCATTGCCAGATTCGTCGGTTCGAACCAGCCAGATAGCACGATCATCCTCGTCAACACCATAAGAGTTTCCAACCATTACATAACCACCATCTGAGGTTAGTTGAATATTACTAAATGAATCTTCTTCTTCACCACCAAATGTCCTTGACCAGATTTCATTTCCGTTGGCATTGGTCTTCAACAGCCATGCTTCATCATCATGATCACCGAATGAATCTGTAATTCCAACTGAAATGTAGCCTCCGTCAGAAGTTTGCTTGCTACTAAGTAATCCATCGCATTGCATTCCTCCGAAGATGCGTGTCCAAACAGTATCACCTTCTGCATCAGTCTTGATTAACCATGCATCCATGCTGTCCGACGGAGCTCCATATGGTTGTCTGGTTCCAGTTATCAGGTACCCGTCATCCGTTGTCAACTGAACGTCGAATGCAACTTCATTTTCAACAGTTCCAAATGTTCGTTGCCAGAGCATTTCACCCAGTGAATCCGTTTTAATCAGCATAATATCGATATTTCCCTCACCAAAAGACATTGTATTTCCGCAAATGATATATCCACCATCATTTGTTGCTCTCACACTCTTCCCAACATCACTTTCCATTCCGCCAAATGTTTCATACCAGACAACATTGCCGTTAGAATCAGTTTTCACTAAACATATGTCAGTTCCCCCCGCGCCAAAGGAGTATGTATACCCTGTTACAATAAATCCGCCGTCCGCAGTCTGTTGGACGCAGTAAGCGAGCTCATCTTCATAGCCACCAATCGTTTGAAACCAGAGTGCCTCAGGCAGCTGAGCGAAGGTTGGTACGGAAATCAGGATAGCAAGCAGCAATAAAGACATGATCGTTGCGGAGCGTTTCATACTTCCCCCGTGTCAGAAAGGCGGCCAGACAAAGACATATCTATCGCTAAGAATTCCAGTGTTCCATGCAGTTGTGTTCGATTGTCCGGATGGCCCAAGCTTTTCGAATTCCAATTCGCTGGTATCAAAGGTATTAAAAGGGTAGAACCCGACCGAACCTCGGTACACATACACTCCCGAAGGTGCAACTCCCGGCACTTCCTGTGTCAGCACAACATCGAACTGTCCACCCGGAGCAAGGTTGAGATCGTACCGTAGCAGAACCGGACCATAGGTCGTTCCATTCGGCAGATCGACTGCTGACCAGGCTGCAAATGTCTGGGTATAATCGGTCAGATTCTGGACAAGGGCCGTGAACTGAAACGATCCGCCACCCGCGGGCAAGACAATGGGTGCGTTGACGGGTGCAATGGACAACGTCAGATCGGCTGCCAGATCGCTGGCGACTCGAATCAATGCGATATCGGCACGAGTCGTCGGGTACCCGATGAAACCAGTCATGATGTAGCCGCCATCTGAGGTTTGACGGACACTGTGACCCCCATCGTTATTGTCGTATACACCATTATTAAAGAGTTTGGACCACTGATAATTTCCAAGTTCATCGGTTCGTATCAACCACATCTCAGGTGTGCCAACTACCCAGTGGGTTCCTGCCATGACGAAACCGCCATCACTGGTCTGCCGGATACTGACTCCTTCATCATCAAGCCACCCGCCGTATGTTCGTGACCACTGCAGGTAACCGCTCGGGTCCGTCTTTATCATCCACAGCTCATCACGATAATCGGCGCCGAGGGAGTCTGTCTCACCAACCATGACATAGCCGCCATCAGACGTCTGACATACATCGTACAGTAGATCGTGCCTTGTTCCCCCGAACGTGCGGTGCCATTCTAATTCACCGGCTGAATCGGTTTTTATAAGCAGGCCGTCTTCATGTCCCTGCCCGATAGAATCTGTATGGCCTGCCACGATATAGCCCCCGTCCGTGGTCTGTTGGACGCTGCGACCATAGTCTTCCAAAGCCCAACCAACGGTCCTCTGCCAGAGTTGATTTCCAAAATCATCCGTTTTCACCAGCAGAACATCGGTATCCTGTGAACCTGAGGGTTGTGTCGTTCCGACGAGGATAAATCCACCATCTGTGGTTTGTTGCAGTGAATAACCACGATCCAACTCAGTGTCACCGAAGGTTCGTGCCCACACCCGGTTGCCGTTTGCATCCATCTTGAACAACCAGGCATCAAACCACCCTTCGCCCGTGGAACTCGTTTTTCCAACCACAACGAAACTACCGTCCGCACATTGAACAATACCATATCCCTCGTCGGTCTGATCGCCGCCAAGCGTTTGATTCCAGATCTCATCACCGTTGGGATCGGTTCTGATTACCCAGGCATCATTTCCGCCCTCTTCGGGTTCCATGAAGCCAACGACAACGAATCCACCATCAGCGGTCTGCTGCACATCAAAGCCCTTGTCAACTGAATTTTCCCAGCTGTTGAATGTTCGGGTCCACAGGGTTTCGGGTGGTTGGGCGATGGATGGAAATGTGACGAGGCAAAGCAGCAGACCAACGCACAGGATCATCAAGGTCCGATTCATACATCCCCCAGGAAGCCGATTTAAGTCGATTATAACATACGTCTTTGAAACTAATTGAAAGCGCCTGAAGATTCAACCTGCACGCCGGAATTCCTGAAAATACTTCGAGATCAGAGAGCTTCCCGCGTCACCGTTTCAACACGCAGCATGGAAGCACGACCATACTGTGTGCTAATGCAGGACTCCACCGTGTGACCGTCGTCCTTGCAACACACCACCCTGCCCCGTATCCTAAGCCGCGAACACACACACCAAGAACCCAACGTGAGATACCGATGCTGCTGAACGAGCAGGAACAGACCATCATCACCCGCGCGATGCTGAACGCCGCCAAGGCCACCTTGCTGGTACGTGAAGCCGGCGCGAAGGACGCGTCCTGGAGCAAGGAAGACAAAACACCGGTCACCATCGCCGACCTCGCCAGCCAGGCGATTCTACTCAACGAAGTCGCGTCGATTCGCCCGAAAGACCGCGTCCACGCCGAAGAAGAAGCCGAAACCATCATGGAAGAGGCGAAGGCGAACCCGGTGCGCGAGATCATCGAAGAGGTCACCGGCGCAAGCATCTCGCTCGGCGAACTTCGCGACCGCATCAGTTATCGTGGCGAAGGCACCTCCGGCGCCGACTGGTTCATCGACCCGATCGACGGCACCAAGGGCTACGTTGCCGGCCTGTTCTACGCGGTCGCGTGCGGACGGTCGGTCAACGGCGACCTCAGCGAAGGTTGGATGGCAGTTCCGACTGGTGACAAGCGGATGCAGGACATCACCGGCAAGCTGTTCCTCTCGCGTCAGGGCAAGGGCGTGAAACGCTACAACATCGCGGATGGCGCGGAGGAAACCTTCACCCGCCGTGACGCGCCGAAACTCGCGGATGGCGGCCGTCTCGCGGTCATCGGCAGCCGGGCGCATGACAAGGTCGCCGCCCCCGAAGGTGTTGACACAAACAAATGGCAGGTCGAATTGTTCCCGATGGATTCGATGGCGAAGTATGCCGCCCTCGCCACCGGCGCGGCGGAGGTCTACCCACGCAACCCGAGCCCGAAGTTCGGCGCGCAGTACTACTGGGATCACGCCGCGGGCGCGTTGCTGGTCGCCGAAGCCGGCGGAAAGATCACCGACCTCGAAGGCAAGCCAATCGACTGGACCAAGGGCGACCGGATGACCGCCAACGAGGGCATTTTTGCCGCCAGTTCCGCCGAGCTGCATGACCACTTCCAGCCGATTTTCGAGGCGCATGGGATGAAGAAGTGAGTGACGGCAACGGACGCCACAGACGCCACAGACGCAACTGACGCAACTGACGCAACTGACGCAACTGATGCGAATGATGCCTAAGGTAACGAGAAATTGGGTTGCGATTGGCAACGTGCAAAAGCGCCGTTGCTGAAGGACGTACCAAAAATAACACTGCCACGGATTCGCCATCCGTGGCAGTTTCTTTTATCTGTTGCTTCCTTTGCGTCTTTTGCTTCCTTTGCATCCGTTGCGTCTGATGCTTCTTTTCAAAGCAAATCCGCGTCCTTCAGCAACGGCTGCTGACGATCCTTGTCGCTGAGCAGCAGCTGCATCCCCTCCACCGGCCACTCGATGCCGATCGCCGGATCATTCCACAGCACGCCACGGTCATCGCTCTGGTCGTAATAGTCGGTGCACTTGTACGAAAACACGCAGGTCTCACTCAGCACGAGGAACCCGTGCGCGAAACCCGGCGGCACCCACAGCTGGTTCTTGCGTTCGGCGCTGAGTGTGCGTCCGACCCACTGGCCGAACGACGGCGAGTCCCGACGGATGTCCACCGCGACGTCGAACACTTCGCCCTCGATCACACGTACCAGTTTGCCTTGCGGCTTGGTCTTTTGGAAATGCAGCCCGCGCAACACACCCCGGCGTGAACGGCTTTCGTTGTCCTGCACAAACGGCAGATCGATCCCGCCAGCGGCGTAGCGTTCCTGCTGGAACGTTTCAAGGAAATACCCGCGCTCGTCGCCGAACACATCCGTTACGATCTCAATCACATCCGGAATCTCTGTCGGAAGGAACTTCATGCTTCCACTCGTTTGGTCAGCCTTGCACGTGCCCGTGTCCGCTCGCGGACGCGGATAATCCGCTTGGATTCGGCTCGGCCGCGTTTGCAAGCAAACACGGCCACTTCTCAGACGGAATTGTTTTTTCGACTCTGTGCTTTCGACTTTGTACTTCAGTACTAGCCTATCTCGGCGCGCGATAGTACAGGAAAATCCCGATGAAGAAGAAGAGGATGTTCCCCATCCACGATGCAATGAATGGGTCGATCATTTCCTTGTAGCCGAACACCTTGCCCATCTGCATGATGCCGAAGAAAATAAAGCTGATCAGCAACGAGATCATCACCCCGAAGATCACCCCGGATCGTCGCCGTACCGCGCTCACCGGCACGCCGAACAGCACAATGATCACCCCGGCGAACGGCAACGCCACCTTCGAATAAATGTCCACCCGCCACCGAGTCGCGGTGCCGCCGGTGGATTCGATCCGTTCCGCGAAACGGATCAGTTCCTCCATGCTCATCTCTTCCGGTTCAACCTGCAGCTCGACCATGTCGGAGGGGATGACGTTCAGCTCAATCGACCGCTGCTCCTCCTCGCTGACCCGTTCGCCTTCGGGGCCGAAAGTGCGCACCACCACATTGTGCAGCACCCAGTGATCATTTTTCCACGACATCGAGCGTGCGTTGATCCGAAGCTGGATCGCACCGGCCTCGAACTCGTACAGGTCAACGCCGTAACCGGTCTCCTTCGCCGGCTGATAGAGGTCGAGATGCAGCACACGTCCCGGCTGGTCCTGCAGGTACACCTGCCCCTGGTTCGTCAGCCGCCAGTCTTCCTGCATCCGGACCTGTTCACGCCAGATCTTGAGTCGCTCACGGTTCATCTCGGGGACAATCGTTTCGCCCCACCAGAACATGAACGCCGAGAGCACAAACGCCATCGTGGTCAGCAACATCAGGTGACGCCGTAGCGGCACTCCAGACGCCGTCATCGCCATCAGCTCGTTGGTCGTCGTCAGCCCGCCGATGCAGAACATCGTACCGAGCAACATCGCGACAGGGTAGATCTGATAGACGATAAACGGGACGTACAGCAGGTAATAGCGGCCGATCTCCGACCATGGCACGTCCTTATCAAGGAACTTGTCGAGGTTCTCGATCGGGTCGATGATCAGGTAGATCGCGAGGGACGCCAGCACCGCGAAGAAAAAGAACGTCAGGAAACGTTTCGCCACGTAACGGTCGAGGATCGCCATCAGCCACCCTCCCGCGAACGTTCGCTATCCGGTTCGTCGCCGGTTTGCTGACGCGCGGCCTCTTCCGCCGCCATGCGCTCGATCTGTTCCCGTGAGAGGTCTGTCCACGTGTCCGGATGCTCATCCGTCGCCCGTTTCCGTTGCCACGGGAAGCGGATCGCCGAATGCGCCTTCGTCTCCAGCCGGATCAGGAACCAGCCCAACGCGCCGAGCAGGAAGTTCGGCGCCCACATCGCCAGCCACGGCGCAACGAGTCCACGATCGGCCATGTCCTCACCGCCGATCAGGAATGTCCAGTACATCAGGAAGAAAACGACACTGAGCGGACCGGACACACCGAGCCCGCCGTGCGTCAGCTTGATCCCCAACGGTGCCCCGATCAGCACAAACACAATTGCTGCGAAACTGATCGACCATTTCTTGTGGTATTCAACGAGGTAGCGGTTGATCTGACGGACATACCGTTCCGGATCAGGCCGCTCCTTGAGTTCGTCCACCCGTTCCATCAACCCGGAGAGGCTCAACTCACGATCGCCGCGATAGCCGCCCTCACGCCGCTGCAGCAACTGGTCGGTGTCCTCGGTGCGGAATAACGCCTCCCCGAACTCCATGATCTGGTAGGATTCCGGATTCTGACGCTCGGTCTGGTGAATCTCGCCGTGATACAATTTCAGGTGGTACATGCCGAGGCTGTCGACATAGTTCATGTACCCTTGCTGGGCGAGGATCGTCGTCGGCTGGTTCTGGTTGGACTCGTCAAAGATGGTCACATCGGTCAGCAGCTCGGTTTCCGGGTCCATGTCCTTGACCAGCAACGTCTGCTTCGGAATGTCACGGGTGAACGTGCCTTCCCGGATCACCACATTCGGCTGCTTGCGCTTGATCGAGGTCGTCAGCAGCTTGTTGCGGTAATTCATGTCCGGCAGAATCTGGTCCTGGAAGTAGAGCGAGAACGCGCCGACCAGAATCCCCATGATCAGCACCGGACGGATCATCCGGTTGATGCCAACACCCGCCGCCTTCATCGCGATGATTTCATGGTCGCCCGCCAGCCGCCCGAAGCCCATCAGGCACGCCACGAGCACACTCATTGGCACCGAGAGCGTCAGGATCCACGCCAGGTTGAGCCAGAAAAACTCGAGGATCAGCATTGGCTCGAGTCCCTTGCCGACAATCCGGCCAAGCATCTGCAACGCCAGGTTCAGTGTAAAAATGAACATGATCAACGCGTTGCTGATGAAAAAGGGCGCGACGTGTTCGCGGACGATATAGCGGTCGAGCGTGGTAAACATGAAATCCGATCGTGTTAAGCGGCCTCAAGATAGCATACGGCAACGCCCAAGTGTTTGTTGCATCCAATCCCCGAGACCCGTCGAGACTGACTCTGTAAATTTAAGGGAAGCCAAACTTTTGCTTGCGCTAAAAAAGTTCGGATGACTAAGTTTGCCATGCCTAACTTTGAACGGGGCTTTTATGCATACTCATGGTAACCCGAAAGTATCCTCGTCAGCAGAAGAGTATCTGCTGACCCTGTACCGTCTCGAGTCCAGCGGCGAACGTGCCGGCTCGAGCCAATTGGCCAAGATGTTCGGCGTCAAGGCGCCGTCCGTCACCGGCATGCTCCGCCGTCTCAGCGAGCGTGGCTGGGTGCGCTACCAGCGCTACCGTCCGCCGGAGCTGACGGAAGAGGGACGCCGCGTCGCGGTGTATCTCGTCCGCCGTCACCGGCTGCTCGAAACCTTCCTCGTGCGGTTCCTCGATTATTCGTGGGACGAAGTGCACGAAGAGGTGCAGCAGCTCGAGCATACGGTCAGCGACAGTCTGCTCAACCACATCGACCG
Organism: bacterium; assembly: GCA_963675295.2. Taxonomy (GTDB): domain Bacteria; phylum Electryoneota; class Electryoneia; order Electryoneales; family Electryoneaceae; genus BMS3BBIN04. The sequence continues at coordinate 4,506,878 of CAXXKJ010000002.1, read as the reverse complement.
CAAGCTTGGGCATCCGAGCTACGATCCGCACGGCGATCCGATTCCGGATGAACACGGAAATATGCCGGATCACAAGCTGGTGCCGCTCACCCGCTTGGAAGAGGGATCGCAGGCACAGGTCGGTCGTGTCGACAACCGCAGCCGTCACCTGTTGACTGTGCTCGGTGAAATCGGTGCCTATCCAGGCGCGTCGGTCACGCGTCTGTCCGGCTCGAACAACGGCAAGCTGTCCGTGCGTGTCGGCCGCCGAGAAATCCAGATTGACGGCGACGTTGCGCGCTTGATCTGGGTGAAGCCGGATCGGTCCGGTTCCGTCGCCAGCTAGCAGACGGCCCGCCAGCATAAGCATCTGGCACCGTTGTTGATGAGACACTCTCACGCCCGGGTCGTTGCACCCGGGCGTTTTTGTGTTTGTCCGGAGAGACGCACTTCGTCTGAAACGCAGCGGGATGAACAAAATCCTTTACCCTGACCCTCCGCGCGGTGTACGTTGTTCAGGCATCAACTATCAAATAGCGCCGAGGGTTTCGATGACTGCCCATTCTGCCTCCCATCCCACCGTCGTTCGATTGATCCTCCTGGTTGTTCTGCTCAGTCTGCCCCTTTCCGGATTGGCGCAAGACTGGACCTTTGCCGGACCGTACACCGGCGCTGTTCACCAGTTCTGGCCTTCGCCACATGATCCGGACCTGGTCTTTGTCCGGGGGCAACTGGACGGCAGCGATCCGAATGAACGGCTGACCATGGTTTCCCATGACGGCGGCGTCTCGTTCACCACGTCCTACCCGCTGGAAATCCTGACCGAACTGGTCTTTGACGAGAATGACCCGGCGACCCTGTACGCGATCAGCGAGGACGAATTCTTCATCAGCACCAACACCGGGGAAACTTGGGATGGGTACGACCTGTTCGATCACGGTGGCCCAGACTATGGCCGTTTCCTGACAAAACAGCCCGGCGATGACGGCGCGCTGTTCCTGATGGCGGGTGATGACGATCATGATCGCGGCTTCGGGCTGTACAAGAGCGAGGATCACGGTTTGACCTGGACCGTGGAATACGGCGCGGGCAACTGGCTGATGAACCATTTTTACGAAATGTGTTTCGACCCGAACAATGCCAACAGGTTGTTCGGCCTGAAACACGCCATCCACGATGAACCGGACAGCCGCCTGTTGATGAGGTTCAATTTCCAGGAAGGATTCTGGGAATCGGTGTACGATCCTGTGCTCTACGATGTCTACGACCTGAGGTTCAATCCCGTGTTTCCGGGAACGATGTACCTGGAATTCGGCGCTGAAAACGGGTTCTCACAAACCCTGATGAACGACGATCTCGATTATCCGTGGGAGCTGATCCCCGGCCCGTGGGATGAAGACGCTGAGTACCACGCCAGCTTCCTTGCGGACGGCACCCTGACCGTCATTACCCGGGACGGCCAGTACGCGCAAAACTACCCCGGCCCCGATTGGTGGCAGGTGCAGAGTTTCGACACCAGCCCGCTCGAGTTCACCGAATTGTTCACGTCCCATTTCACCGTGCATCCCGCCGATCTGGACCGGATCTACGCCAGGCGGGAGCATGTGTTCCTGCGGTCGCTGGACGCCGGCGCGACATGGTCGGTCAACACCGAGGGTTTCTCCTGCCCGGATGCGGTGAGCGTCGAGGTCAACAAGTCCGACCCGCAGACGCTGCTCGCGAACGCCTATCGCTTCCTGTATCTCAGCAATGATGGCGGAGTAAGCTGGCGGCTGATTGATTCCGCCATCGACATCCATGGCCTGCTGCAACCGAAGGACCCCGATTTCATCGTCAGCTGGTCGATGTACCGGGACCTGAACCTGTACACGCCATTGCGGTATTCCAACGACGGCGGCGAAACCTGGCAGAACTGTCCGGATGTGCCCGGCTATCTCGTGGATGTCGCCCTGCATCCGGATACCACGGGGTCGGCATACGTGGTTGGATCGGATGGGATGGAGCTCACCGTTTTCCACGGACACGACCTGTTCACAGACTGGCAAGAGACGGACTACCTCGATGAGCAACCGGTGCGCGTAGTGCCGGACCCGATTCACGATGACCACGTTTTCGCGCACGCCGACACCGAACTGTATAAATCTACCGATGGCGGCGCGACATTTGACCAGATCGGAAATCCCTTCATCTATCCGTACACCTCCATCAGCCTGCAGCCCGATGGCGAGGCGATGACGATGTTTTCCATCGACAGTTATTCTGGTCACTATTCGCCGGACAGGAACGGAACGTGGGGAGATGAAATCAGCCTCCCGTGGGCGATGTACGATCTGCAAGTCACCTGGAATGGCGACCTGCTGGCGATCGCCCACACCTTCCGGCTCTTCCTGAGCGAGGATCAGGGCGATACATGGACCGAGCTTTACGACGCTGATCAGGACATCGTGAATGCCGCCGTCCACGCCAACCGCACGATCTACCTCGGCACGATGTATAACGGTGTCTGGATGCTGCCGAACGGCCTCTCGGTTGACGAATCCGACTCCTTCTCGACCATCCCGGCCGAGTTTTCGCTCGAACCGGCATACCCGAATCCGTTCAACGCGATGACCTCGTTCGCCTTCAACCTCCCCCAGCCCGGTGCGGTGGACGTTCAGGTGTATGACGTACTCGGACGGCTGGTGGCGATGTTGGCAAACCAGAAACACTACCCGGCCGGACGGCATCTGCTGGTCTGGGACGCATCCGCCGCCGCCAGCGGTGTGTACCTGATCCGTGCTTCGGACAGGATGGGTTCAACCCGTGCAATCCGTGTCACGCTGGTGAAATAGTCTGCAACGGAGTGCATACCGGGTCCGGGCCGCGCTATCTTATCCCACAGGGACGAACCGGGGAAGGAGGCGCGACGCATGACTCAACGCAGAATCACACGGACAACCCTGTGTCTGCTCACCGTTCTCTCGCTGGTTCTGCCCGCGACGGCGCAGGACTGGGTCTCGATCGGACCCAACACCGCCGCTGTCGAAGGGCTGTACTTCACACCGCACAATGACAACCGGCTGTACGCCACCGGCGAACTCGCGCCGCAGTTTGGTGGCAACTACCAGCTGATGGTGAGTGAGGACGGCGGCTCGTCCTTCACCTGGTTGCGCTCCCAGACCCTGATCCGCGACTTCGCAGTGCATCCGACTTCGCCAGACACGCTGTATTCCCTCGACAACTATTCCTGGGGCCGAAGCTACGACGGCGGCCAGACCTGGACCTCCGCCGACATCCCGCTCGGCTTCACCACCATGAGCTCGATCTACCGCGCGCCCGGTTCGGATGGCCCGCTGTACATGCTGCGTTCCACCGACGCGCAATCCAGCCTGATCCAATCGCTGGATGAGGGCGATACGTGGGAGCTGATGTATCACGTGACCTACAACGTGCCGCTCTATCTCAACGGCCTCGTTTTCCGCCCGGATCGATCAGACACCCTTTACACCGTTCGCCAAACCACTCCCTACATGGACGACGGCGACTGTTTGTGGCGGTCCATGGATGGTGGCGCAACCTGGGAGCCGATGGGTTCACAAGCCCCCGGCGCGTTGCACTGGGAGATGCATCCGGAGGTGTACTTCCATCCCGATGATCCGAGCCTCGTGTACGCTGTCGGTGAGGTGGTGCAGGGTACGTTCGGTTTGGTCAGCTATGACGGCGGCGCGAACTTTGGACTGCTGACCGGGCCGTGGGGCGGGTCCGAATTGATCCAGCCGATGGTGCTGGCGGACGGCAGGATCCTGGTCTTCGCGCCGGACAACATGTACCTCAGCGAAGATCTCGGCCAGACCTGGGAACTTGCGCTCGATGATCCTGCCCGTTACCCGTTGCTGACCTTTCCCACGATCGACATTGAAGACCTGTCCGTTTCCCCGTACAACGCAGACCACTTCCACATTCGCTTTCGCGACCTGTTCATGTCATCGCTGGATGCCGGGGAAACGTGGAACGCAAGCGTGGATGGCTTCCGCGGCGCGGAAGTGCAGGCGGTGACCGTGTCGCGGACAGACTCGGACATCGTGCACGCCACCATCAACGGTGGCATCCTGCAAACCGATGACCGCGGCCAGACGTGGAGCATCATCTCGTTCGAACCCTTCTTTGCGACCAGCCGCATCAGCCCGTATGACGGCGGGCGGATTGTGACCTGGGCGCTCTCGACCCCTTGGCTCAGCGACGACGGCGGCAGCAGCTGGCTGGAAGCGGAAGAACTCCAGAATACCACCGATTTCGGCTTTCACCCTGTCGATCAGGATACCATGGTCTGCATCGCCAACCCGATCGGTGTCCTGCCCGGTGTCTACCGAACCGCGGACGGGGGAGAGACCTGGGCACGTGCGCTGGGATTTGGCAACTACCTCGGGAACCTGTGCTTCGATCCCACCGATACGGATCGCGTGATCATGACCAGCTCGCTGCAACTCTACGAAAGCACTGACAGTGGCCAGTCCTTCGAGCCGTTCTACGACGGTGACGACATGATGTCCTACTCGCCGCAGCCGGACGGGCCCGGCGCGGTCGCGGTCGCCACCGAAAGCGGAAATCGATACGGACTGTACACCGATGATCGTGCAGTATCCGGTTTTACGCAGCAGATAGACATGCCGTTCAACACCACGTTCCTTGATTACATGCAGGACGGCTGGCTGCTGTGCCAGAACGAGGAACAGGTGATGATCAGTCCGGATCTTGGTGATCACTGGTGGGAGGTGTTCGCCACGACCTCCGGCTCGACCACTGAGCGCATCGCCGGGGTCAGCTCCGACGGCACGATGTACGTCGCCGGCGGTTCACAGGGCGTCTTGATGCGAGCCGACGCACTCAGCGTGGACGAGTCCTTGCGCCACAAGGCGTCGACCCCACGGCAGATCCGGCTGCGTCCGGTCTACCCGAACCCGTTCAACAGCCACGCGACCGTCAGCTTCGACTTGCCGCATGCGAGCACGCTAAACGTGTCTGTGTTCGATATCCTTGGTCGGTCGGTGCATGTATTGGTGGATGGGCAAACCTTCTCACCCGGCTCGCATCAACTCACGATGGACGCCGGCACGTTTGCCAGCGGCCTGTATGTCGTGCGGTTGTCCACCGGGGACGGCTTCACCTCCGCCCAGCGCATCACCGTACTCAAATGATCTCCGCCGCAACGAGACAGCCGCCCGAACACCCTCCGTCCGGGCGGCCTCGCGGCACCATACGACCACACCCCTGTCATTCGTGTCCACACCTCATTTGTGCAGGCTGATTGCTACTTGAGCAAGGTCATCGGACGCACGATTGACTCTCCACCCATGGTCAGGACCGCGTAGTAGGTTCCGCTGGCCAGTCCAGCGCCCGAGAAGGCTGCTCCGTGTTCACCCGCAGGTAGAGTGCGATGGATCAGACGTTGCACTTCACGCCCATGCAAATCCACCACCCGCAGCGTCACCGGCGCGGGAGTCGGCAACGAAAAGTTCAGCAGGCAATTGGCGTTAAACGGGTTCGGATACACCGGTGCAAGCGTGAATGTCACCGGCATCCCGACTTCCGGATCCGCAACAGCAGCGCTGCTGAAGTGGTAGACCGCGAAGTTGTAATCGTGCCACGCGTAGATGTAACCGTCGCCCACCGTCAGGCCGTAGAATTTCCAGTCGTCATCATCGTAGATGTACCAGCCAACCGCTTCCGGATTGTCCGGATCAGACACATCGAGCACGTGCATCCCGTTCTGCCCGGCGCTGAGATAGACATACTCGCCGTCGGTATCCGCAATGATGTTGTCGAACGTGATCTCGTCCACCTCGTACGTCCCGCGTTGCTGCGGAGCGGACGGATTCGAGATATCGACCACGACCAGTCCGTCCGGGTACGGATACTGAACATGTCCTGTCAGGTACACCATGTCCCCGCTCGCGCAGAGGTGTTGCGGCCAGATCATTGCAACCGCTTCGGCAACCCAATCCGGCATGTCCGGCATGGTCAGATCGAACACTCGCAGGTAAGGGGAGGCGACTACGTACAGGTAGTCATCCACCACCCGCGCATCCGTTCCCCCGACCCAGTCGTCGAGGTGGACTACCACGCCGGGATACTCCGGCTCGATGAGGTCAACGACTGTCAGGCCATAGTCCTCATTCGCCAGGTATCCGTATTCGCCGCAAAGGCAAAGGCCGAAGGACTCCGATTCAATGTCCAGAGTGGAGAGCAGATCCGGGTTGGCGGGGTCAGTAATGTCGATTACGCTGAGGCCGCATTCGTGGGCGACAAAGGCATAGTTGTCGCAGACACAGACATCCGTGAGGTCGAAATCAATGTCGAGATTGGCCAGCTCCACAGGCCATTCCGGGTCGGATACGTCCATCACAATCAAGCCGGCATGATCCGCAGCGATGTACACCACCCCGTTGCCGTCGTACGCCATCCCGAGCAGCTTGCCCGGAGCGTCGCTCATTGACAGAGTGCCAACCAGCTCAACATTGAGGATGTCATCCGCTCGTGCCTGGGGGAGAAGCAACAACAGGAGGACTGCAATGATGAGAACAACTCCACGATTTCCGCTCATAATCCGATCCCTCCTATGCTACGGCAGAGGGTCACACGACCATCAGAGTGAGCGGTGGTGGGGGAAGACATAGATGCCACGATCACCCTCTACCAGTTTGGTCCGGGCGACAGTCTGGCACCCCCACTCCATTTACAAGTTGCATTGTTCATGCTTCTTTGCGCAAGCCTAAATTGCAATCTATTTCACGTTTTTCCTCGAGAGGGAGGACTGGCGGGCGAGGGATGTTCACAATGATTGAAGTTGCATCTTGTGACCGGATGAAACGAACACAGAGGGCACTGCAAGCCACGCGAGACGCGCGTTCGCGCATGAACCCCGTTCTCTCCGAGATAGAACCATTCGAGCCTGACATACTTGGAACGGGGTCACCTTGTGCGGAACTGTCACATGCGGAAAAGCCCGGGCTCCTTTCATTCCGGCGGATGTTAGCCCACGCTATAAGTTGTCAGGAATTCCGACAAATGTTCGGGTCACCCAACTCCAAACAAACCTTGCATCGGTGGGGGTAAATCGGATAGATTGGCGACAGCTGTACGAGTACGTCACGGCTCTGTCCGTGACATACCGGGTCCTGGGGGTATGGGAGCGGGGGCCGCGGAACGCCAGGTGCGAACCAGGGGACGATGTGATCTGATTTTTTTACGTGTTGACTGTACCATTTCTTCCCCCCACCCACCCGTATCGACCTTCCATGAACTGTACGCAATCGTGCGTACGGATTGAACGTGCGCCCTTCCGGCGCTTATCCGCATTGGCGGCCTTCGCCGCACAGAGACGAAAGGCAGCGACACCTTGGCGCAGATCTTTTCGAAGCGGATGAACCGTATCCTGCCCGAGCTGGCCATGGGCGGCGTACTGTTCCTCGCGTTCGCGACCTTCTTCTTCTGGTACTGGGGTTCTCCGAAGTATACCGACGTCGGGTATCGTCCGGAGCAACCGGTCAAATTCAGCCACAAGCTGCACGCCGGCGACCTCGGCATGGACTGCCGCTACTGCCACACCAATGTGGAAGTGGCCGAACATGCCAACATCCCCAGCACCGAAACGTGCATGAATTGCCACACCCTGATCGGGATCGACAACCCCAAGGTTGCGCCGGTCCGTGAAAGCTGGAACACCGGCGAACCGATCGAATGGGTGCGGGTCCACATGCTTCCCGATTACGCCTATTTCACACATGGGGCACACATTCAGGCCGGGGTTGGCTGTATCGAGTGCCACGGAAACGTGCGCGAGATGGAGGTCGTCACCCAGGTCGAGCCTCTCTCCATGGGCTGGTGCCTCGAGTGTCACCGCAACCCGGACGACAAGCTGCGTCCTGTCAGTGAGATCACCAACATGCAATGGACCCCACCGACGGATCATGCCGAATTCGTCGCTCAGTGGAAAACGGACAAGAACATTCAGCCACCGGAGGACTGCAGCGCATGCCATCGCTGACGAACGGAAACGGCTCCCGTCCGCTCTACTGGCGCAGCGAGGAGCAGCTCAAGGATAGTGACCGCTTCCGGCACTGGCTGGATCACGAATTCCCGGAAGTCGAAGAGGAAGCAAACGGCGAAAACCCGCTGAACTCAAGCGTCTCGCGCCGATCCTTCCTCGGTGTGATGGGCGCATCGATGGCGCTCGCCGGCTTCACCGGTTGCCGCAAGCCGGTGGAAAAGATCGTCCCGTACGTTACCGATCCCGAATACCACGTGCAGGGTGTGCCGCGCTTCTTCGCGACCGCGCAACCGCGCGGAACCGCGCCGCTTGGTATCCTGGTCGAAACCCACGAAGGGCGTCCGACCAAGGTGGAGGGCAACGAACTGCACCCGAGTAGCGGCGGCGGTGTCGACAGCTTCGGCCTCGCGTCCGTGCTCGACCTGTACGATCCGGATCGTTCCAAATACCCGATGCAACGTGGCGCCCGCCGTTCGATGGACGAGTTCATCGAATTCTGGCGCGAGCTGCACACCGGTTTTGTCGAGACCGGCGGCGAAGGACTGGCAATCCTGAGCGAATCGTTCGCCAGCCCGACGTTGTGGCGGTTGCGAGAGAAAATGCGCCGTGACCTGCCAAACGCCCGTTGGGTTGCGTACGAACCAGTGAGCACCGAAAACCGTGACCGTGGCCTGAACGCGGCATCCGGCAAGAAGGTTCAGCCGGTGTACCGCTATGATCGTGCCGAGGTCGTCGTCTCCATCGACAACGACTTCATCCTCAGCGAGCCGGATGCTGTCCGGCACAACGGTGAGTTCGGCCGTGGCCGTAAATTGGCCGGCCCCGACGATACGATGAACCGGTTGTACGTCGTCGAGTCGGCGATGAGCGTCACCGGCGGCAAGGCGGACCACCGCTTGCGCCTGCAGAGCCACCAGATCGGCATGTTCCTCGTCTCGCTCGCCATCGAGCTCGAGAAGCAGGGCATCACGATTCCGGGCTCCGGCGTGATCGCGGGACGGGCCGGCGAAAAGTTCGAAACGGAATTCGCGGGAGCTGTCGCCGAAGACCTGTACCAGCATCGCGGCAAGGCGCTGGTGACCGTTGGTTTGCGTCAGCCGCCAGCCGTGCACGCCCTCGCGCTGGCGATCAACACCGCCCTCGGCAACAACGGCCGTACCGTGCTGTACCGTGAGTACGAAGACGCGCTGACCTCGAGCACCGACGACCTCAAGACCCTCGCTGATGACATGCGTGCCGGCAAGGTGAACACGGCGGTCGTGTTCGGCGGAGATCCTGTCTACAACGCCCCAGCCGATGTACGTTTCGCTCCGGCGTTCGCCAAGGTCGAGAACCGCATCCACTTCGGTGGACTGGTCAATGCCACCGCGCGCGCCAGCCACTGGCACGTTTCCCGCAGCCATTTCATGGAAGCGTGGGGAGATGTACGCGCGACGAACGGCACCCTCTCGATCATCCAGCCGCAAATCGCGCCACTGTACGACACCAAGGGCGATGTCGAGTTCGCGAACCTGATCGTTACCGGTCTCGACACCAGCAGTTACGAGCTGGTCCGCGAGACCTGGATCGACAACCTCCTGAGCGGCGACAAGGAACGCAGCTGGCAGATCGCGCTGCATGACGGCCTGCTGGAATCGTCCCGCGACAACGGTGTTGGACCGGTCGTGGTGGATGGCGGCGAGGTCGCCGCGTTACTGCGACGGGCGAGTCTGTCTGCACAGCCGATCGCGGACGGATCGTACGAAGTCGTGTTTATCCCGTCCGGCACGGTGCATGATGGCCGTTACGCGAACAACGCGTGGCTCGTCGAACTGCCCGACCCGGTGACAAAGAACACTTGGGGCAACACGGCGGTGATGTCGACGAAGACGGCCGAAAAGCTGGGTGTTGGCAGCGGCGATGTTGTCGCCATTGAACTCAATGGCCGCACGGTTCAGCTGCCGGCGTTTGTCCAGCCGGGACACGCCGACCAGTCGATCACCATCGAGCTCGGTTGGGGCCAGAGTGACCTCGGACGCGTCGCGAAGGAATCGATCGGCGTCGATGTGTACCCGTTGCGCACCTCCGAGACGTTGGGCTTCGCCAAGGGCGCGACTGTCACCCGCACCGGCGGCTACGTTGACCTGCCGAACACGCAGGACCACGGCGCGATGGAAGGCCGCGCGATTGTGCGCGAAGCCACGATGGAAACGTACAAGAGCGACACGAAGTTCGCGCAGCACATGGTGCATGTGCCGAACCTCGATTCGCTGTGGAAGGAGCATACGTACCAGGAAGGCTACCAGTGGGGCATGGCGATCGACCTGAACGCCTGCACCAACTGCAATGCCTGCGTCACCGCGTGCCAGAGTGAAAATAACATCCCGGTGGTCGGCAAGGACCGGGTGCGTGTCGGCCGCGAGATGCACTGGATGCGGATGGATCGCTACTACGTCGGCGATGTCGAGGAAGCCCGCGTTGCAAACCAGCCGATGATGTGCCAGCACTGCGAAATGGCGCCGTGCGAGCAGGTCTGCCCGGTGAACGCGACGGTGCACGACAGCGAAGGTCTCAACGTGATGACCTACAACCGCTGCATCGGCACGCGCTATTGCTCGAACAACTGCCCGTACAAGGTCCGCCGCTTCAACTTCTTCAACTACACCAACGAGTTCCCGGACAGCGTCAAGATGGCGCAGAACCCGGATGTTACCGTCCGCAGCCGTGGTGTCATGGAGAAGTGCACCTTCTGCCTGCAGCGCATCAACCTCGCCAAGCAGAAGGCGAAGGCGGAAGGCCGTACCGTCGAGGATGGCGAATTCCAGACCGCCTGCCAGCAGGCATGCCCGCCGAACGCGATCGTCTTCGGCAACATCAACGATCCGAACAGCGAAGTCAGCAAGCTGCGCAAGAACACCCGTGCGTACGGCGTACTGGAAGAGTTCAACACCCGCCCGCGTGTGCTGTACCTCGCCGGCGTGCTGAACCCGAACCCGAAGCTGAAGCCGGTCGCGGTGGAAGTCGAACCGCACGGCGCGGGTCACGGTGGCGGACATGGCGACAGTCACGCCAATGGCCACGGTGGCGGCCTTGATACCGGCCATGCCGAACCGGTTGAGGACGTCGGGCATGGTGGGCATTAAGACGTACCTGAACGAACGTGCCCGTGTCTGCCTGCAGACGCGGATGATTACACAAACAAGTCAGCAACGATAGATCCATCGTGATCGCATCCGTAAACGGAGACAACGCATCCCCGTGAGCGCGACGACTTCAACATCGACGAGTGCGACGGTCCAGAAATGGAAACCGCCGAAACTCGTCCTCGGGAACCCGAGTTTCCATGACGTTACCGACCAGATCAGCGGGATCGTGGAACGACGCGACACGCCGATCTGGTGGTGGGTGGCGCTGGGCATTTCCGTCTCAATGGCGGGAGCGTTCTTCATCCAGATGGCCTGGCTGTTCTGGACCGGCGTCGGAATCTGGGGCAACAACGTTCCGGTCGGCTGGGGCTGGCCGATCGTCAACTTCGTCTTCTGGGTCGGTATTGGACACGCCGGCACGTTGATCTCAGCCGTCCTCTTCCTGCTGCGGCAGAAATGGAGAACGTCGATCAACCGCTTCGCGGAGGCGATGACCATCTTCGCGGTCATCTGCGCCGGCATCTTCCCGGGCATCCACGTCGGCCGTATCTGGGTCGCCTACTGGATGTTCCCGATTCCGAACCAGATGGCGATGTGGCCGAACTTCCGTTCCGCGCTGATGTGGGACGTGTTCGCGGTCGGAACGTACTTCACCGCCTCGCTGCTGTTCTGGTACACCGGCCTCGTCCCGGACTGGGCGACGCTCCGTGACCGCGCCAAGGGCTGGCCGAAGAAGATTTACGGTTTCCTCGCCCTCGGATGGCGCAGCGGCAACTCCCAGTGGAAGCATTACGAAGCCGCGTACCTGCTGCTCGCGGGCATCGCGACACCGCTGGTGCTGTCTGTGCACTCCGTCGTTTCAACCGACTTCGCGACCTCGATGGTCTTTGGTTGGCACACCACCATCTTCCCGCCCTATTTCGTCGCCGGCGCGATTTTCTCCGGCTTCGGGATGGTGATGACGTTGGGGATTCTTGCCAGACTTGTCTACCCGCCGGTGAAAAATTACATCACCGTCAAAACCCTCGAGCTGATGGCGAAGGTGATCATGCTGACCGGCATGATGGTCGGGTACGCGTATGGCATGGAGATGTTCATCGCGTGGTATTCGGGGAATGGGTACGAACAGTTCGTCTTCCTGAATCGCGCATTCGGACCGTACGCCTGGGCCTACTGGATCATGGTCTCGTGCAACGTGATCATCCCGCAGCTGTTCTGGTTCAAGAAGCTGCGTACCTCGATCCCGGTGCTGTTCGTCGCCTCGATCTTCGTCAACATCGGTATGTGGTTCGAACGGTTCGTAATCGTTCTGACCCTGCACCGTGACTTCCTGCCGTCGAGTTGGGACATGTTCAAGCCGACGGCGTTCGACATCGGCTTCCTCGTCGGCAGTTTCGGCCTCTTCTTCACCCTGTTCCTGCTCTTCCTGCGCTTCGTGCCGATGGTTGCGATGGCGGAGGTGAAGGGCGTGATGCCGGAGGCTGATCCGCACCACGAGAGCTATCACCATGCAACGGAAAAGGAGGCGTGACGATGGCGGCGAATGAAGCCGTGGCCGGCGCGGCGCACACTCCAGTCGTGCATGGGGCGCTGGCCCAGTTCAAGGATCCCGCGGACCTGATGCATGCCGCCGAAAAGGTGCGTGATGCCGGGTTCACGAAGTGGGATACACACAGCCCGTTCCCGATCCATGGTATGGACGGGGCGATGGGTGAAAAACGATCAAAACTCCCGTGGGTGGTCGCGTTCTTCGCCTTCGTCGGGTTTGCAGGCGCGCTCACCCTGCAGTGGTGGACCTCGGCGGAGGCCTACCCGCTGGTGCTGTCCGGGAAGCCACTGTTCAGCCATGTGGCGTTCTTTCCGATCACCTTCGCGTTCGCGGTGCTGTTCTCCGTGTTGAGCACCGTGATCGGCATGACCTTTTTCATCAAGCAGGCGTACCACCACCCGGTGTTCTTTTCGGACACCTTCGACCGGGCGAGTGATGACGGATTCTTCATCAGCGTGATGGCGAAAGATCCGCAGTTCGATGCGCAGAAGACACAGGATTTTCTGCGGAGCATCGGCGGGACGAACATTGAGCTGCTGGAGGAGAAATGACAGTGCGTACTCTCATCCGCGCGGCTCTGATCCTCGTATTCGCCGTTGCCATGCTCGGTTGCCAGGGCAAGCCGAAGGATAAGCCGCCGATCCATGTCAACCCGAACATGGACAACCAGCCGAAATTCCTGCCGCAGGCGGAGAGCGAGTTCTTCGCCGATGGCAAATCGGACCGTTCGCCGGTGGAAGGCACGATCGCGCGTGGCGAAATGCGGTTGCCGGAAGACGATCCGTACTTCCGCGGCATGAAGCCGGGCACCGATGAACCGATCGACTACATCCCGGTGTCGATTTCCGCGACCAGCCTCGCACGGGGCAAGGAACGCTTCGAGATCTACTGCGCCGTGTGTCACGCTTCCGATGGTTCCGGCCGGTCGATCATGGTCGAAAAGCAGTACCAGTTGCCGCCGAGCTATCACGAAGAGCCGCTGCTCAGCCGTCCTGACGGGCACTACTACGACGTGATCAGCAACGGCATCCGCAACATGCCGGGCTATGCGAACCAGATTCCGGTCGAAGATCGCTGGAAGATCGTGCAGTATGTCCGTGCGTTGCAGCGCAGCCAGGCCGGATCGGTGAGTGATGTGCCCGAGGAACAACGGGACCGTTTCGAGTGAGACCAGCCCCCGGAACTTCCGCCGGGGCAGAACAAGGGATCGAAATGAAGTTCGATTCTACCACATACACTTTCACGGACAAGGGCAACACCGGCAAGATCGCGCTGATCGTTGGCGTCATCGGGCTGGCGGTGAGCCTGGTGGGCCTGTTCGTGAATGCCGGGCAGTTCTACTTCTCGTGGCTGATCGCCTTTGCCTTCTGGATCAGCATTGGCCTCGGTGGCCTGTTCATGACCATGGTCCATCACCTCACCAGTGCAGTGTGGAGTGTTGCGGTGAGACGGATCGGCGAGGCGGTCATGAGTGCGCTCCCTTGGATGACACTGCTCGCGATTCCGCTGCTGTTCGGGCTCGATAAGCTGTTCATCTGGACCGATGCGAACCACGTCGCCGCCGATGTCGCATTGACGAAGAAAGCCGGTTACCTCAGTGTGCCCTTCTTCATCGTGCGCTCGGTGATCTACTTCGCGGTCTGGGCGCTGCTCGCGTTCCTGCTGAAACGGACCTCGCTCGCGCAGGACAAGCAGTGGACCGAAGAACGCGCGAAGAAGTTCGTCGTCATCAGCGGCCCCGGCATGATCGCGTTCGCGTTGACCGCCACCTTCTTCTGCTTCGACTGGATCATGAGCCTGCAGCCGCTGTGGTATTCCACCATCTACGGCCTGTGGTTCTTCGCCGGCGGGATTACCACCGTTATGGCGTTCTACTCGATCGTCGTGCTGCGCCTGCGGAACAACAACGTGCTCAGCGAAACGATCACCGTCGAACACCAGCACGATATCGGCAAGCTGCTGTTCGCGTTCCTCGTCTTCTGGGGCTACATGCACCTGAGTCAGTACCTGCTGATCTGGTATGCAAACCTGCCCGAAGAAACCGCCTTCTACAAGGATCGCTGGGGTGCGGGCTGGACCACGATGAGCTGGATTCTGATCATTGGTGGTTTCGTGATACCGTTCATCCTGCTGATGGGACGGAGCGCGAAACGGTCGAGCGCATCCCTGATCACGTTCGCCGTCTGGATGTTCCTCGTCCACTGGGTCGACCTGTACTGGAACATCATGCCGGTCTTCCACACCGAAACCGTGGTGCTGTCGTGGATGGACCTGACCACCTTGCTCGGCATGGGCGGGATCTTCGTCTGGCTGTTCTGGATGAACTTCACGAAACACCCGGCAGTGCCGATCACCGATCCGAAACTGGACGCCAGTATCAAGATGGTGAACTAAGACAGTGGTCAGTTGTCAGTGATCAGTAGTCAGTGAAACAACATGGCCGTGTCAGCATTCATGCCGATACGGCCATTTCTCTATTGCTTGAATGACGATGTACTGAAGGGTGTCATTCTGAACGAAGTGAAGAATCTGGCAGGACTTACCGGAATCATTTCCGCGCTGGCACACTCTCAACGGTCTGGAAAGCAGGTCCTTCCGCCTGCGACGTCAGGATGACTACCACCTGACTTACCACGGACTTAAGTCCGTGGCAAGTAGCGCTTCCGCAGCCCGCAGCCCGCAGCCCACAGCCCACTGCCCACAGCCCACTGCCCACTGCCCGCAGCCCACTGCCCACAGCCCACTGCCCACAGTCCGATTTACCCCACCGCCGCCCGCAACGCCTCGTCCACCTGCGCATAGCGGAACGCATACCCGTGTTCGACAAGCTTCGCCGGGATTACACGTTGGGACGCCAGCACCATGTCGCGCGCCATTTCTTTGCCCATCGCCAACTCGACCAGTGGCGCCGGGACCGGGATGACCGTGGGGCGGTTCAGCACCTTGCCCAATGCCTTGACAAACTCCCCGTGACGCACCGGATTTGGCGCGGTGACATTGACCGGTCCGCTGAGCGAGTCCTCCGTCAACGCAAACGCAAAGACATCGGCGACATCGTCCACATGCACCCACGGGAACCACTGCCGGCCGTCTCCGAGCGGACCGCCGAGCCCGAGCCGGAATATCGGTTCCAGCTTCGGCAACATGCCGCCATCACGGGTGAGCACCACGCCCAACCGCAGGTTTGCGACACGCACACCAGCATCCCGCGCAGGTTTGGTCGCATCCTCCCAGTCCATGCACACATCGGCGAGGAATCCTTCGCCCGGGGAGGCGGACTCGGTCAGCGTGTCGTCCCCACGGCTACCGTAAAACCCGGTCGCCGAGGTGCTGAGCAGAATTGACGGTCCGCGGCCTTCCCTGCGAAGCTCGGCCATCGTGTTCGCCAGCAGCTGTGTCGACTCGACACGGCTGTCCTGGATCTCCTGCTTGAGACGGTCGTTCCAGCGTCCCGCCGCGACATTCTTGCCGGCGAGATGGATCACGGCGTCCACGTTCGCGACGCCATCCCGGTCGATCCGGCCATGGCGAGGTGACCAGCGCAGCTCATGCTCCGGATCACGGACCGGCCGGCGAATCAGGCGAACGATTTCGTGACCGTCCGCCGCCAAACGTTGCATCAACACACCGCCAATGAGACCGCTGGAACCAGTTATCAGGATTTTCATGCTTGTCTCGCGTATCGTTTGAGGGTGACATTCCCTGTACAGGGTACGCGGTACACGCGGAAAAGTGCCAGCGTCTTCAATCGTTGGATGGAGCCGGGGAAACCGGCACCGTGAAACGGGATTGATGCTTGCCTGCGTGCGTGCGATCTTTGTACTCTGCTTGCTGCGAAGCAGCTTGATGATTGCGGAGGAAGAGGGATGAGCGCCAATGGCGGCAGTGAGAAACCGAAGATCGAAACTCTGAATGTTGTCTTTGCCGGCACCAATCTGCCCGCCGCCAGGCTGGCATTCAAGAAGCTGTATGAGCTGACTCCGGAACGGTTCCGCGGCGAACTGGAAACCGTCACTCACGGGAACGACACCCTGTGGCACATGGAACTCTACTGCTACGGGCTGACGGAAACGTCGTTCAAGAACGCCGTCACCGCGCACCTGTGGTGCCCGGCGTCTGATGATCCGGCCGCGTCGACGTGGGACAAGCTGCTGAAGGATTGCCGCGGGTTGGCGTTCTTCATCTCTGAAGATCTCGAGCTCGGCAAGCAGGGTCTGGTGGAATATGACACGATGCTCAAGCGTGTCGGCAGTGAGCTGAAAAAGACACCGATCCTGATCCTGCCTCCACCGGGGGATGAACCGTTCGAACCGATGGCGAAAGCGCTCGACCGTCCGGTGCGAAACCTGTTCGACTCCGAACCGGATACGGGCTACCGGATGTTCCTCGCGGTGCGTATCCTGATCAACCGCAACCTGCCGGAACAACCGCCAATTCCGCGCGCGTTCACCGGACAGTACAGCTACGATCATAAACCGCCGCAGAGCTCGCTGATGGCCGGTGATGATGTTGAAGAAGGACGCGAAGACATCACCGACCTGCTGCTCGGACCGGAGGAGAAGGACTCCAAGAAGTCGACGTTCAACTTCTCGGAAGACGATAAACAATCCGAAGAACGCCGCCGTGGCCTGTTCGGACGCCTGATGGGGAAGAAGAAGAAGTGACTCGTGATCTGAGATCTGATATGTGAGATGTGAGATGTGAGATGTGAAATACGAATTGTGAACTACCTATGGCCGTGTCTGCTTGTCGGACACGGCCAACTTCCTCAAACCTCACACCTCACACCTACCAAGAGCCCCGGGAGCCAATTCGAGTCACCCTCTGGATTTTATCATCGTCAAGCGTCTACATTTTCCGCCCGTTGTCTGGCCACTGTCCCAACTTCAGATACAAGTTTTCGTCGCCATGCGACATTTCACCACGCCGGGAGCGTGAACCATGAACATCGTACGAACCCACTTGATGAATCGTCTGGTCGGCTGAACGCCGCCGGAAGCCACGGTTGCTCCCTTTAGGGTCGCGCTGATTCCCAGCACACCCTTTCCCCCGACACCGGCACCTCGCCGGGATCGCCATTGAGTTTCCAGGATTTCCCGCGGCACAGAGCCTCCCCTCTCGATGCCTCGCTGCACATCTCTGTACGGCGGTGAGCTATACCCTGGACCTGCAAAACTTGATGGAACGATGCAACAGATACAGACTGCTGAACAACTTTACAATGGTCGCTACCGCACCACCTGGCTAATCGCCTGGCCGGTGGTAGTCGGGATGATTTCGCAAACCCTCGTCGGCGTGGTTGACACCGCGATGGTGGGCCGTATCGGCGCGTCCGCACTGGCCGCGACCGGGCTCGGTGGTGTCGTCTCGTGGATGGTGATGGGTGGCATCGGCGCGCTGCACATCGGCGTGCAGGCGATCGTCTCCCGCCGCTACGGCGAGAAGAACCTGCTCTACGCCGGCCGGGCGCTCGACAACGCGATCCTGATCGCGTTGGTGCTCGGCACACTGATGACGATCGTCGCGCAATTCGCCCTGCGGACAGCGTTTCCGCTGTTCACGCACGACGCCGCTGTGATCGAGATGGGACGGGAGTACGTCTTCTACCGCCTCTTCGCGCTGCTGCCATACCTGATCATCATGGCGCATCGAGGGTTCTTCGACGGCATCGGCCGGACCGAATTTTCGATGCGCGCGATGCTCACCGTGAACGGGTTCAACGTGTTGTTCAACTACCTGTTCATCTTCGGCAACTTCGGCTTCCCGGAAATGGGAGCCGCCGGGGCGGGACTGGCGAGCACTATCGGCACCCTGATCGGCATGGCCGCGTTTATCAGCACAGGCACGCTCTTCAAGCGACGCGATGAGTTCAAGTATTACCAGCGGACGAACATCAACCGCGAAGTGATGGGACGCATTCTCCGGCTGTCGCTGCCGTCCGGCGCACGAATCATGCTGGCGATGCTCGGGTTCACGCTTTTCAGCACGATTGTCGCTCGGATCGGCACGGCCGAGATGGCGGCGACGAACATCATTATCAACATCATGTCAATCTCGTTCCTGCCCGGTGTCGGTTTCGGCACCGCTGCCGCCACGTTGATGGGCCAGAAACTGGGCGAGAAAAACCCGGACGCCGCTCAAACCTACGGGTGGACCGCAGCTCAGTTGGGGATGATGGTGATGGGTGTTGTCGGCCTGATGTTCATCGCGATCCCTGAGCAGTTGCTAAGCCTGTTTACCACCGATGCGAATGTGATTCGCCTCGGAACGTTCCCACTGCGGATGATGGGTGTGATCCAGACCATCGACGCCATGGGGATCGTCTTCAGTGGCGCGTTCGAGGGAGTCGGGCTCAACCGCTACGTGATGCTGACCGAAATCAGCGTCAACTGGTTCGTTTTCCTGCCGCTGGCGTGGATCATGGCCTACCCGCTCGGCTTCGGGCTGGTCGGTGCCTGGGTCGCGATGCTGGTCTACATCGGCATGATCGCGTTGCTCTACACCCGCAAGTTTATCAGCGGGGACTGGAAGGACGTTGAGGTGTAAGGTCAGTCATTCGTCTCTGGTCTTTTGTCTCTCGTAAACCAATACGGGGACACTTTTCCGAAAGTGTCCCCGTGCTTTTATCTCGTCTTTATCCAACGCGTGATGCAGTAAAAACACTACGTCAGTTGCATCAGTTGCGTCTTTTGCATCTGTTGCATCATTCGCATCCGATGCTTCATTCATCCCCCTTGATCACGACCAGAGTATCCTGCGCGACAATCAGGTTCGGATACCGTCCCGCCTGGACGCGGAACTCGTACTGTCCGTCCGGCGCGGGGCCGGGAATGTCCTGCGATCCGGCCATCGGTTCGATCGTGAAGTATGGCGGCAGCGTCAGGCTCTGGAATCCGAGCGGGCCGATCACGTTCCCGTTCGGCATCTGAATCGTCAGCCACGCAGACCCCATGGTCATCGCGCCACGCGAACTCGCCAGCTCGAAGGTGAACTCCACCTCGCCACCGTCCGACGGAATCAAGACCGGTTCCTCATTCGCGCGCACGTCAATCAGGAACAACGGGACATCGGTTTCGAACGCGTAATCGAACCCCACGCCGGTCTCCACCTGCTCACGGTACTCAGCCCACGCCGCCAATTCATCGTAAAGGAAATAGTTCAGGAATGGCAGGCTGAATTCGATCACCCGGGCGTGTTGTTCCTCACGTGAAATCTCCGGGTCCGGGCAGGAGAATTCGCCCAGCTCGCAGGTAAAATTGTAGTTGCAGAACTGACAATGGGTCGCGCCGTCGAGGTTGATCAGGGCACGCGTCCCCGAGGCAAGCGCGCCGTACATCGGCAGCTGGTGATCCTCGAGCGGTGTGACGCAGTCATTCCACCCAGCCAACAGCATCATTGGAACATCCACCGACGACGCCGCCTGGATTGCAGACGGATTCGTCTCCGCCGCCGCGAGGTTGATCACCGCATCAATCTCCGGGTTGTACGACGCCGCCAGCACACTCGCGCCGCCACCCATCGAATGGCCCATCACCGCGCTCTTCGTGCTGATCTTCTCGTACCAGCCGGACTCCGGGTCCATGCTGCGCTCGAAGATCTCGTCCACCAGGAATGCCAGGTCGAGGCCGAACTGCTCGTGATCCGGGAAAAGTCCGCTACGGCCGGTTGCCATCAGCAGGATGTACCCCTCCGGCACCAGCTCTTCCCAGATGTAGCTGTAATCACTCCACGGGATCAGGTAGCCGTGCCCGAACGCGATCGCCGGGAAACCACCCTCCGGTGGAATCGCCACCGGGACATTGTTGCCCGCTTCTGTCCCCGGGTAATACACCTCGACCCCGACTGAGATGTCCCGCTCGGCGTCGTACCAGTCACGGGTGACATGGCCGACCTCGTACGCTCCTGCCTGCACTGCCATAAGCAGCACACACCCCACCGCCACAACGGCCCAACCGTTCATCCGCATCGCCAGCCTCGTCTCGTTTGTCCCAAACGGGAACCGTTTCTGCAACCCTGCCCACAGTCCGCAATATGCGAAATCTGCAATGCCATTCCCCAAAAATCCCGGACATGGGCTCACTCCGTTCCTCAAGGAGTACTCGGAACCGCACTTCCTTCCACACGGTGCAACCTGCACATTGTCTGCTTGCAAACGATTAGCGATATGGCATGACGCGATGATCCCGTTTTCGACCCACACCCTGAAGCGCCTGTTCCTGATCCCGGCCCTGCTGCTGGCGATGCTCGCCACCGCTGTGACCGCCCGGGCGGACAAGCTGCTGCTGCCGATGGACCTGACCCAGACCAACCACCTGCGCGCGTACGGCGTCACCTACAACGCGATCAAGGCCGGCGCGGTCGCCGAGTGGCTGCTCAACTTTCGCGGCGGATCGTTCCTGATCGACTTTCACCCGGACATTGAGCGTCTCTGCCGTCTCAAGGGGGTACGTTCGGAACGCGTCAGCGACAGCCAGGTCGCGTCCATCTACGCCGAAATCGACGATTCGAACATGGAGGCGGTGCGGCTCGAAAAAGCGCCGGACATCGCGGTCTATCAGCCACCGGATGTGGAGCCGTGGGACGACGCCGTCTCGATGGTGCTCGAATACACCGAGATACCATTCGACAAGGTCTACGATACCGAAGTTCTCGCCGGTCAGTTGAGTGAGTATGACTGGCTGCACCTGCACCACGAGGATTTCACCGGCCAGTATGGCAAATTCTGGGGAGTCTACCGGGGTGCCGACTGGTACATCGCCCGGCAACTGGCGCAGGAAGATCGCGCGGCACGGCTCGGCTTCGGCAAGGTCTCCGAAATGAAGGCGGCGGTGGTCGCGAGTGTCCGGGAATACGTGGATAAGGGCGGGTTCCTGTTCGCAATGTGTTCCGCCACTGACAGCTACGACATCGCCCAGGCCGCTATGGGTATCGACATCGTGCCGGCGCAGTTCGACGGCGACCCGCCGGACGCGAACGCGCAGGACAAACTCCACTTCAACAGCACCTTCGCGTTCCAGAATTTCCGGCTGTCGTTCGATCCGGCGGAGTACGAGTTCTCCACCATAGACGCCACCCCGTCCACCGGCACCAGCTCACGCGGGGACGCTGGCGATTACTTCACCCTGTTCGAGTTCAGCGCGAAGCACGATCCGGTCCCGACCATGCTCACCCAGTGCCACACCAGCGTGGTCAAGGGCTTCATGGGCCAGACCACGGCGTTCTACGAGCAGTACATCAAGCCGGACGTGATCATCATGGGACGCATCGAGGGCGCGGGCATCGCGAAATACATCCACGGGAACAGCGGCGACGGCACGTGGACCTTCTACGGCGGCCACGATCCGGAAGACTACCGCCACCGCATCCAGGACCCGCCCACCGACCTGCGGCTGTACCCCAACAGCCCCGGCTACCGGCTGATTCTGAACAACATCCTGTTCCCCGCCGCGAAGAAGAAGGAACAGAAGACATGAACAACAAACCCCGCCATTCTTCGCATGGCGGGGTTTTCTCTGCACCTCGGACAAGCGATCAATACTGAATCGTCAGCGTCACGGTCCCCGACGTCCGTTCACCACTCAGCGTCGTCCAGATTACGCCGTCTTCCTGGACGAACTCTTCGCGCGACGTCGGCCCTGTATCGCCGACAACCGTCACCTGGTCACGGCGGGTTGCGGACGCCAACGTGCAGCTCCACATCTGGCCGGGTGTGCCACGCAGCTGAACAGTCAACTGCCGCCGTGACTCGTCCCACCTCACGTCCTCCACCAGTATCGACGCCGACACAAGGTATGGTATCTCCGGCACACCCCGTTCGAATTCCAGAGTGGACTGTGACCCGTACAACACCGCCGATCCGCATGGTTGACCATCCCGGAGAATCCGCCGGAACGCCATCGGAGCGTCGGTCGATGCGCCGCCGTGGACCGTAACATCCACCGTCTGCCCGTTCACCGTCAATGGGAACGTGTGCGTCTCCCACTGCGACGGCCGCTCCGGCGTGATCTGCACGCCCCACGGGTCTTCCCGCACACCCGCCAGCGAATACAGCACGTTCATGTACCAGCCGCCCATCCAGAGGAACGTTGGCTTGTCGAAGCTGCCATACTTCGGCGAATCGCGATCGGAGAAACGGTATTCGTAGAACGATGCCTGCCCGTTCGGGCTGTTGCGGACACCGTCCAGCGTGAGAAACTTCTTCAATGACGCCAACGCGCCGTCCGCATCGCCGGTGTGCAGTTGCGCGAATGCATACCACGCGTTCCCATGCGGCCAGACGCCGCCGTTGATGTAGGTGTACGCCGCGCCCGCCTCCGGACCGTGAAAGTTGTACGCGTCCTCCAGCAGGTGGAAGTCCGCCGGCATCACGATCCGCAGCCCGATCTCCGGATCGACCAGCTCACGGGACGCCGTCGCGACCATCGTCTCCGCACGGTCCGGCGGCAGCTGGTCGAACCACGCCGCGACCAGCGATCCGGCGTAGAGGTGCGTATCCAACGTGTCGCCGATGGTGTTCAACAGGAAGCCGTGCTCGTCCGACCACAGCCGCTCGTTCATGTTGGCAAGCAACTCGTCGTGAACAACTTGCCAATCGTCCGGAACCAGCCCGGCATTGTCCAGCTTCACCGAGATGTACGCCGCGTCCTGCAGCGCCCGGGCGGTCAATGCCGTCAAATACGCCCGCGCGCCGGGTACATTCCCGATGTCCCACCAGTCCGGGTAGTTGCCGTGCACGAGGCCGTCCGGCCCGCGTTGCGACAACGCCGCCGTCAGGCTGTGTTGCAGGTCCGGCAGCAGCTCAGTCACCGTTTCCGCATCCCCGCTGTGCCGCAAATACGCCGCGGCAAGTTGGATGAACCACAGGTGATTCCACGAGTTGTCGCCGCAGAATTCGGTGACATACTCGCCGTCTTTCCAGTAATACGCATGCGCGAGGGTCGAGTCGGCACGGGTCAGCGTGTGCAGAAAGCGCAGGTCTTCGCGCACCGTCTCCGTGTCGAAGTAGACCGTTCCCAAATCAGTAAGCAGCATGTCATGCGTGAAGAAGAAGTTGTACTGCGCCGGGCACGGCATCGGCACCAGCGATCCGTTCAGCCAGTGACGGTCCACCTGCATCACCGCCTTCGCCCATCGTTCAGTGTGGATCAACGTGCTGTCCGCTTCGTACACGGTCGAGCGGTCGGCGTACGCCATCACGCTCTGTTCGTGCGCGTGAACATCGTCCCACCAGCCGTCGCGGATCCGCACCAGCGTCTCCTTGACTTCGTTGATCCGGCACGACGCGATTACCAGGGTGCACTCCCGTTTGGCCAGGGGTGGCAATGTCAGTGGCACGGTGAATCCAACACGTGCGCTGTCAGAGGTCCATACACGGGAATTGTTGACCCTGAGAGCATCGGTCAGCAACAGCACCGCGGCGGAGTCGGTGTCGTCGTACGCGTATTCGAGGACGAACGCTTTTCCGTTGAGCGCTTCAGTCACACGGGTCGGTTGACGCGGGGTGTAGCTGTGGCAGGTTCGCAGCATCGTGTTCAGCCGAGCACCCAGGGTCAACGCGACCCGCTCGGCGTCCGGGTTCTCAAGCGAGAACGTCACCGCCATCAGCGGCAACGTCTGCCCGAACTCGTAGGTGATCGACTGGTTGAGCGCGGTGAACTGGCTGAATGTCGCCCTGTACGGTGTCCACTCGCAGTCCCACGGCACGTCGTTGAGCACACCCATCCCGCCGACCGCTTCGCCGCTGACGTTGTCACGGAATTGCAACAGCAGGTCGAGGGTGCGGGTGGTGTCCCGGGTCCAGTAGTCCTGGCTCGGGTCGAGGCTGTTTGCGACTGGCGTGTAAAAGCTGATACGGGTTGGTGCGGGCTTGCGACGGTGGAATTCCGCGCCCACATACGGCCCGCCGACCTCGACGATGTCGTAATCGCCGTCGCTGGTCACCGCGATAGTTGGCTGGCTCGTGATCGAATCAGCCCCCAGCACCATCATGCAGAACACTGCTACCGCAACCACAATCACCCCGGATCGTACCCCTGTCATCTGAATCATGAGTCTCCCCTGCCAGAATTCCGCTGAGGGAAAGGTACGCCATTTCGGTACAGACTCGGCGTGTTATTTCCAACATAGTACCGTATCTTCGTGGAGCCTGATCAAGCCGCCAGAGGGAATCATGTCCATTGATCAACAATCCTATCCACGTGCGCTCAAGTCGCCGACCGGCGAGCTGGTCACGCTGACCGATAATCTCATTGACGCCGCGATCTTTGCGTCCCGGGAAAGCCCACGCAAACGGATCATCCTGCCGTTCCATGACGGTCCGGAGAACACACTGCACCGCATGTTGAACGCCGTCCAGCCCGGCAGCTACATCCGTCCGCACCGCCACCTCGACCCGCCGAAGGATGAGGCCCTCGTGCTGCTGCGTGGTGCGTTGACCTTCTACACGTTTCACGAGGACGGAACCGTCAACGCCGTCCAGCACGTACGGGCGGGGACCGCGTCGTTCGGGATCGACGTCAAGGCGGGTGTCTTCCACACCTTCATCGCCACTGAACCGGATACCGTCGTCTTCGAGGTCAAGCCCGGCCCATGGTCACCGGCGACCGACAAGGATTTCGCGACCTGGGCACCGGACGAAGGGGAGGAGGGGTACGTCGAGTACATGGATCGGTTGTTGGGGAGGGGATAAGACTTCAGGTGGAATCGCACACCGGGGACACTTTGTCCCCAAAGTGTCCCCGGTGTGTCAGGACCCTGCTTGTAACAAGCGCAGATGCTGCCATGTGCCCCTGATGGCTCCGCTAGCAGGGATATGCTTATGCCGGATCACCCCTGCTGGACAAGCCCGCAGGGGCACATATTCTCCACAGCCCACAGCCCACAGCCCACAGCCCACAGCCTACACAAACCGCTTCACGCCCCACACCACCGCGAACAGCGCCGTCATCACCAGCACCACCGCCGGGCCAGGCGCGAGATCGATGTAGTAACTGAGGTACAGCCCGAACACACCACTGAGCACCGCCGCGACGGCGCCGTAGATCATCATCCCACGGATCCGGTTCGCGATGATATAACCCGTCGCCGCCGGTGTGACCAGCAGCGCTGTCATCAACGCGATCCCGACCGCCTGTAGTGAGGCGACAATCGTTACCGCGATCAGCCCTAGCAGTAGCGTGTCATAGCGTCTCACCGGCACATGCAGCACCCGTGCGTGCTCCGGATCGAACGAGACCAGCAGCAGCCGTTTGTAGAACACCGTCAGCAGCAGCAGCACAATCACTGCCGCGACCAGCATCCGCACCAGGCTGTCGTTGCCCACCGCGAGGATGTTGCCGAAGAGAAAATGGGTCAGGTCGGTGGAATAGCTTTCGGTGGTCGAAATCAGCACCACACCGAGCGCGAGCATGCCGGAGAAGGTGATTCCGATGGCGACGTCTTCCTTCAGTCTTACGTCGTGACGGATCCACCCGATCAGCATCGTGCTGATCGCCGCTGCGAGCAGCGCCCACCAGAACAGGCTGTCCTTTTCCGCGAAGCCGAGCAGGTAACCGACCGCGACACCCGGCAGGATCGCGTGCGCAAGCGCGTCGCCGTAGAATGACATCCCGCGCAGCACGACGAAAGTGCCGACGATTGCGTTCAACACGCCGACAATCGTCACCACAGCCAACGCGCGCAGCATGAAGGGATAAGCGAGTGGATCAAGCAGGAAGTCCATCAATGCCGTCCGCCGCAGCAGGTGTCTGAAACCAGCACCGAACCCTGGTCGGTGGTCACGACATGCAGGTGGCTACCGTAGGTTCGCGTCAGATTCTCCGTGCTGAAAATGTCCGCCGGGCTGCCATCCGCGACAAGCCGACGGTTCAGCAGCAACGCACGCGGGAACCGCTCGGTGGCGAGGTTGAGGTCGTGCAACGCAACCAGCACCGGAATCCGCCGCTGGCTCAACGTGTCGAGCACCGCGAACACATCCTCCCGTGACGGCTGGTCCAGTCCGACTAGCGGCTCGTCCATCAGCAACACGTCCGCCCTGATCGCGAGCGCGCGCGCAATCAGCACTCGTTGCTGCTGGCCGCCGGAGAGCTCGTTGATCCGGCGTTTGCGCAGGTTGCCGAGATGCACTAATTCGAGCGCGTCAAGCGCGGCCTGTTTCGCCTCCCGTTTCGGCAGCTTCAGTTCGAGGCCGAGGGTGACGGCGTCCAGCACTGTCAGCGGAAACCCCCAGTCGAGGGATGGTTTCTGCGGCAGGAAGGCGATGCGCAGCGGGGTACCGTTCACGGGATGCAACGAAAGCGAACCGGCCTGCAATGCTTTCAGGCCGGTTAACGTGTTGAACAGGGTGCTTTTTCCAGCGCCGTTGGGACCGACAACCGCGATCCGCTCGCCCTCATACACTGCGAAACTGATATCTTCCAGCGCGACAGCGTCCCGGTACGACACCTTCAATCCCGCCGCTTCGATCAACAACCGCTCACTCACCGCTGGATCGCTCCGGGTCGAGTGGGATCGGATGTGCGCACACGGCGTGGCTTCAGCCCCTCAATCATCTGCTCGAGATTGTAATCCATGTAGTCGATGTACGTCGTCGCGCGCGACCCTTCCGAGGCCAGCCCGCCCGAATACAGCCGCCGCACCTCGATCCGCAAATCATTCGCGATCTGCTGCGCCACCGATTCATCAATTGGAGAACCGGTAAAGATCGTCGGCACCTTCATCCGCCGGATCAATTCCTCAAGACGCGCCATTTGCTTCACGGACGGCGAGGACGCCATGTTCGCGTTCGGCATGATCGTGCCGACCTGCGTAAACCCGTACCGGTCGGCGAAATAGCCGAGGAACAGGTGGTCGGTGATCAGGTGACGTGAAAGCGGCGGAATTTCTTCAACCTTCCGCAGGATACGGCCATCGAGGTCAAGCAACTTCGTTTTGAACCATTGGGCGTTTGTGCCGTACGCCCCGGCGTTATCCGGGTCGTGTTTGCCCATCGCTTCCTGGATGTTCGCCGTCCACACCATCACGTTGTGCGGATTGGTCCACACATGCGGATCACCAACCGTCGGCAACACCGGGTCCGGTTCAATCTGGTGCCCGGAGGTGTCCGAATAGAACTGGCCGCGAATCTCATCCTGCGCCAGCCGGTGATAGTTGGACATCTCCTGGAAATGACGCGGACGGATACCGTTCGAAACCGAAACCACGTCCGCAGACGTCCCCGACTGCTCAACCATATCATCAATGAACGGTTCGAGCCCGAGTCCGTTGATAAAAATGATGTCCGCGTCGCTGATCGCACGCAGGTCGCTGGGGGTCAGCTCATAATCATGCGGATCGGCTTCGCCCGGAATCAGAATCGTCAAGTCGATCTTGTCCTTGCCAACCTCCTGCACAACATTGCCGACGATGGTCGTGGTCGCGACGACGCGCAACGTCCGGCCAAGACTGATTTGTTCCGTCTTCTTCTTCCGCCGGCATCCCAACGGAAGCAGCAACACGAGCACGAGCAGTATCAGGATCCACCGCTCAGTCCGCATGTTTCCTCCTTGCATTCCAAATCATCAATACCCCCGCGAGGGCTAAAAAGATAGAATAAAACGAACCGCGGCTAAGATCGAGGATCAGAGAGGCATCCGGCTCCCGGAATTGTTCCCCCACGATCCGGACGATTCCGTACAACACCAGGAACTCACCACCGAGCTGGCCCGGATGTTCCCGGATCACGTTCGACTTCCACGCCCGCAGCTGCGTGTACACCAGGCACAATAACCCTTCCAGCGCCGCTTCGTACAACTGGGACGGGTGTCGTGGCGGAATCTGGCTCACCGGTGTCCCCGGCGCGGCGGAATCCGGGAAGATCACCGCCCACGAGACGTACGAGATCCGGCCCCACAACTCGCCATTAATGAAGTTCGCGATCCGGCCAAGCATCAACCCCGGCGGCGTCATCACCGCCATCATGTCCGCCAGCCGCCAGAAGGTGATCTTGTACCGCTTCGCCACCCAGATCCCGGCGAGGACAACACCGACAAACCCGCCGTGACTCGCCATCCCGCCACGCCAGACCTCGACAATCGTCCACGGCTCACGCAGAAACTGCGGCAGATCGTACAACAGCATGAAGCCCAGCCGTCCACCGAGCAACGCGCCGAGCACGAGGAACAGCATCGCGTCCGCTTCCTGGTTCTTCGTTAACGGCGACAATCCCGCACGGCGGAACCGGCCGAACAACCAGAACGCGATCAGAAACGCAAGCACATACGCCAGCCCGTAGTACCGCAACCCGATGTCCCCACCGAAATGAATCAGGAACGGGTCGAGATCATGCACCCAGTATTCGGTCGCCGTCGTGTCCACCCTTCACTCCAGTCAGGATACCCGAAAGCCCCCGGAGTATAGCACCCCCACCCCCGAACGCCAAGGGTGAGGCCAACCCGCGCCACGGAGAGAGGGCCGGACCCTGAGTGCAATCCGTGCAAAATCGGCGCGTTCGGTGCAGACCATACTGACCGTTTTTCACAATAATCAGTCCGGTTTGCTAAGCTGCCGTTCGGATGGTTCAGTGAGCCTTGCGGAGCTCGAGGACTGGGATGTGACTGAGCTGGCGCGAATACCGGCTGATATCTTCGGAATGGTCCATTTGTTCCATGTCCACGGGCCGGCGGTGTACATACAGGATGGTTATCAGAGACGCGTCCACCTGATCAATGTGTCAATCCCGGAGCAGCCTGTGTATGCCGGCATCATCCCTGAACTGGCTGGACCGAACGGCGCAGCCGCTATCTCCGGCGATACCATGATTGTGTTCGTCAACGGCGAGCTGAAAGTCTTTGATCTCAGTGATCCTCTAGAGCATCAGTTCCTGATGGCAGCCCCCCTGAACACCAGCTTCAGCCAGATGGGCACCAATGGGGAGCTGTTGTATGGGCTTTCCACAAACGGGCAACTGTACACGTATGATATTCGAAATCTTCCGGAATCCGAACTGGTTTGTGTGTACGACGGCGTTGGCAAATACCTCGCGATCAGCCCGGATGGCCGTTTCCTGACCACGGAGGCTATCTACACCTGGTACGATGGGCCGTATGAGTTCGGCCATACACAGACACAGCTTTTCGCTCTGGACTGGACTGGTGACCGGCCTTATCTCCTGAAACGGTGGACAGGTACGAGTTGGGGTGATGCGATCAAAGTGCTGCACACCCAGTTGAGCACAAGCCTGCATTATGCAGCCTACGACGAAGGGTACGAATACATGGGCGGGGCTGTTCGCGCTACCGACATCAGCGATCCGCATAACCCGCAGGCAGTGGGGCAGGATTCCGATGTCACCGGACTGAGGCTGGCACTTGACTGGCCATACCTGTATGCTATCGAGGGAGAAGAGTTTGTCGTCTATGGACTCGAGGAAACCGCAGTTCCGGAGTTGAATCCGTTCTCCGTGACATTTCCCTCACAGTGCACCATCAGTTCGATCTACCCGAACCCGTTCAACCCGGAGACGACAATCACCATCGACATGCCGGAGGAGGGCACGGCGAAGCTTACCGTCTATGACATCCTCGGACGAGAGGCCGTCACAATCGCCAACCAGAGGTTCGGAGCGGGCAGGCACGCGTTGACATTCGACGCCTCGGACCTGCCGAGCGGACTGTATTTCGCCCGGCTCGATGTGGACAAATTCACCTCAACTCGGAAGATGGTTCTACTGAAGTAGAGATTATATTACAAGTTAGCCCCCTGACAATGGGTCCGGGTCAGGCCGAAAAACTGCCAACCTGGATTCATCTTCCAACACGTGTCTGACCACACGCACAGCAGCCCGAAACAGCGGTTCAGGCAGGACTTCTGACAGGGAGGAACCACGCTGAACGAACTTCTCGGCCAGGCAAATCAAGCAACGTTCGCACTGTGACCAGGCAACCCGATTATCCCAAAAGCATTAGATATAATCAACGAATAAATCATTGTTATAAGTAAACTTCGCAGGCTCTCGCGGAGCCCGCGAGCGCGGATTTTTCCAAAAAAACCTCGGCGGCTGTTGTGTAGGTGACGCCCCGCCGAGTACAATTCCAACGTTCCTCGCACTGCTCTCTCTGAACGGGCCAGATTGAACGATGGGTCCGAGTTTGTGACGGCTTACTCGCACTGCCAACTAAGGCTGTTACAAACGATTCTGCTATCCATGTACGGTTCCTGCACCAGCCTCTCGGACACGAGTGTATACAACAAAACCGTGTTCACAGCTAGGTCTCCGTCCACCCTTGGACGAGCGAAAGGAGGTGGTGCGTTCGC
Organism: bacterium; assembly: GCA_963675295.2. Taxonomy (GTDB): domain Bacteria; phylum Electryoneota; class Electryoneia; order Electryoneales; family Electryoneaceae; genus BMS3BBIN04. Next base: position 4,475,908 of record CAXXKJ010000002.1, on the reverse strand, counting down.
CTTAGCAACGTTCCAATTCAGCTCACCTGCTGCAAATTGAGTTCGTGCTCCACATGATGGAGATAACCACAAGGGGAAGGAACCATGAGAAAAGCATTTCTGCTGTTGTTTGTGCTGCTGTTTGTAGCCGCAGTCGCCAGCGCGGATGCACCAAAGGAAGAGGTGTATAAGGCGATTGAGCGTTACAACGCTGGCTATACATTGACTGCGGAAGAGTTCCACCTGCTGAAGTCAGTTGACTTCCAGTTCAACCAGGGTCCGGTGATTGACAATGCCGGCGGCCCGGATGCATACGGCTACATCTTCAAGGACAGTGACGAACCAGACGGTCCGACCTACAACTGGATCGACATTACCGGCACCGGTACCGAAGTCGCAACAGGCGCACTTGGTGACGACGACATCGTTGGTCCGTTCCCGATTGGGTTCTCGTTCCCGTTCTATGGAAACGCTTACACCCAGTTCTACGTGAACTCCAACGGTACCATCGTGTTCGACGGTACGTACATCAGCTACGGCAACGCCCAGATGCCGACCACGAACTACGACGTCCCGTTCATCGCCTGGTTCTGGGATGACCTGGATCCGGCTGACGGCGCTGATGGTCTGGTCTACTACGAAACCATTGACGATCATCTCGTCATTGAGTTCTACCAGTACGATCAGTATCCGAATGGCGCCACCCAGTACTGGATTACTGCCGAAGTCATTCTGTATAGCGACGGCCGTGTCATGCTCCAGTACGATGAGATCCAGCCTGGATTCGACCTCACGTACGAATCGATCGGTATTCAGGGTGACGGCTCTGTGGGTCTGTCCGCTTCGTTCCAGACTGCTCCGACCGACTATCCGTTTGACGACCTCGCCATTGAGTTCAGCATTATGCCGGGCGACGCCAACGTGATGGGCTATGTTACCGATGGTACCGATCCGATCGTCGGTGCCAACGTTTACATCGGCAACGGCTCTGACGTTACCGATGCGACCGGTTACTACGAAATCTTCGACCAGTTCTCCGGTGACAACAACGTCATGATCTCTGCGGACGGCTACTTCACTTACATGGGTTCGGTCGTGCTCGATCCGGGCGACAACGACTACGATTTCGTGCTGGACGCCCTGCCGCCGCCGGTGTCGGGTGACTACTTCACCGACTTCGAAGCGGACCAGGGCTTCTTTGAAGGTACCGGGACCTGGGAATGGGGTACTCCGACGGTGGAACCGAACGGGGCGTACTCTGGTGACAACTGCTGGGCTACCGTCCTGGCGGGCGACTACAACAACAGCGATAGTGACTTCCTGACCTCGGTCACCTCGTTCGAGGCGAACGATGTAACCGCCACGCTGAGCTACTACCACTTCGTCGATTACGAAGTCAACTATGACGGTTACAACGTTAAGATTTCGTTCGACGGTGGAAACACCTGGGAACTGATTACCCCGATTGGCGGGTATCCGGATTCGGACATTGTCGGTCTCAATAATGAACCGGGCTTCAACGGTACCTCGACGGATTGGGAATACGTCGAATTCGACATGAGCATGTATGTCGGACAGCCGTTCTGGGTCCAGTTCCACCACGGTACCGACAGCTCGGTCAACACCTATTCCGGTGCCGCGATCGACGACTTCTACTGGTATGCCGGTTACGAATACCAGGTGTTGATCACGCCGGTGCAGGGCACCACGGTTCCTGGCAGTGGCGGCATGATTGTCTACTCTGCGGAACTGATCAACAACGTTGGCACCGCGACGCAGTTTGACGCGTGGACCTGGGCGACCCTGCCGAACGGCAGCAACTACGGCCCGATCGCGCAGACTCCGGTTGTGATCCAGCCGGGTTCGACCACGATCCCGCAGCTCGTGCTGCAGGTTCCGGGTATGGCCCCGACAGGTCTCTACACCTACCACGCCGCGATCGGTGACTATCCGAACACCATCGTTTACGAAGACATCTTCTACTTCTGGAAGGTCGGCTTCGGTTCGATGGGCGGTGCGTGGGCTGACTCCGATTGGGCGCTGGCGATGAACGGTCTCGCGAGCCCGACCGAACTTCCGCAGGAATACGAAGTGGCGTCGGTCTATCCGAACCCGTTCAACCCGACCGCGAACATCAATATCGCGCTGCCGGAAGCGGCTGACCTGTCTGTCCGTGTCTACAACATCAACGGCCAGATGGTCGCTGAGTTGGCGAACGGTCAGTTCCAGGCTGGTCATCACAACCTCGTTCTGGATGGTTCGAACCTGGCCAGTGGCCTGTACTTCGTGCAGACACAGGTTCCGGGACAGCTGAACAACGTCCAGAAGGTCACCTTGATGAAGTAACACAAGGGGGATACACCCGGCGTTCTGGCATACGCCGGGCTGTGGGGTGCGGGGACATCGATGTCGATGTCCCCGCATATTTTTATGGCTGAATGAATCGGGGACATCTCATTGAGGTGTCCCCGTATTTTCCCAGCTTTAACGAAAAATGACAAGGTGTGTCATTCTGAACATCGCGTAGCGATGTGAAGAATCTCCAGCCAATTCTAAGGCGATAATTCCGGAGATCCTTCACGTCGTTCAGGATGACACCTTACGCCCGCACTGGCATCCCGAGTGTGCGTAACGCGTTGTCGACGTCCGGCTTCGGACCGCTCAACGTCAGCTGGATCACACCCTCATGCCACTGCTTGTTGCGCAGCACAAGCGAACCGCCAATCTGGTCGAGTAGCTTCAACTGGTCCGGGGTGACTTCGAGATCGACGTCCGATTTGCTGACAAACAGCCGTTCCTCGAGAACGTCCCGCAGCTCCCAGATCCGCATCCCTTTCACCGCCGAGACAAACAGCGCATCCGGATGGTTCTGCCGGGCCTTCTCAACAATCGCCGGGTTGTCCACCTGGTCGATCTTGTTAAATACCAGCAGCGTCGGCTTTTCTTCAAGGCCGAGCTCTTTCAGCACCTTCTCGGTCTGCACGATCTGATCCTCGAACAACGGATGCGACAGATCAGCGACATGCACAATCACGTCCGCCGTCTGCGCTTCCTCGAGGGTTGACCGGAACGACGCGACCAGGTGATGCGGCAGCTTGCGGATGAAGCCGACCGTGTCAATCAACAGGAATTGACGCCCGGATTCGGACCCCACCTGACGCCATTTCGGGTCGAGTGTCGCAAAGAGCCGGTTTTCCACGAACGCGTCCTTCGTGCCGCTCAACGCGTTGAGCAGCGTCGACTTGCCGACATTCGTGTAGCCGACCAGCGCGGCGGTGGGTGTCCCGCGACGGCTGCGGCGTCTCGTTTCCCGCTGCTTGCTGATCTTCTCGAGCTTCTTGCGCAGCATCGTGATCCGCTGCGTCACAATCCGGCGGTCGACTTCGAGCTGCGTTTCACCGGGACCACGGAAGCCGATACCACCCTGTTGCCCGGCGAGGTGCGACCACATCTTGGTCAGACGCGGCATGTAATACTGCAACTGCGCCAGTTCAACCTGCACCTTGGCTTCGGAAGTTCGCGCACGGCGGGCGAAAATATCAAGGATCAACGCGCTGCGGTCGATCACTTTCAGCTTCGTCTTCGACTCGATGTTTCGCACCTGAATCGGTGTCAGATCCTCGTCGAAAATGAGCAGGTTCGCGCCCTTGTTCTTCGCCTCGTGCGTCAGCTCAGACACCTTGCCGGACCCGAGATAGGTCGCTACATCGGGCTTCATCCGCGGCTGGGTCATCCGGCCGACAACATCCGCACCGGCCGTATCCGCGAGCGCCTCGAGCTCGTCGAGGTGATCCTCCACGACCCACACCGGCGTCGTCGGACCAATCACCGCCGCGAGCATCGCGGTTTCTCGTCCTTCTCCCTCGGACGGGAGATACTGCATCGATTCAAGTGAATTCATAAAGCAATCTCGGAATGTGTGCTACGTGCAAGGTACAACGTGATCGGGCGTTGCCGACGGCAGCAGTCCATCACGCGAAGAGGGAGGGGTCTCCCCGCTCGGGGTTCAATAGAAACCGGCTGTTGAACGAGGAGCGGATTAGATCATCGAAGGAACTCCAGTTGTGACGGGTTCGGCGTGTCATCATCGAGCCACGCTCATCCCCGCCGTCATTCCGAGTAGGCCAAGTATACGGTATCGTTGGTAGCAGACGCAACGTATTTCTGATCCAGACGATGGATACAACGATTCGCTGGGTATTCCGGCTGGGTGACCAGGGCCACCCGGCTACACAGGTATGTCTAGCTGCTACTCATGCTTCTCAAATTGGAACGAGTCGCCGATGACATCCAGCTGATCCGGGTCGCCGAAGTGGACGGTGAACGTGTATGTGCCCGGCGGAGCGGCGGACGGGACATACTGCGTGATTTCCTGCGCCTCGTAGACCTGGTCCGGCTGAAAGACACGTCGCATCGACCAGACGGTGGACTCGTTACCGCCGGGGAAGGTAACCGTTGACCACACACGCAGGTAGCGCGGATTCGCCATGTTGTTCAGCAGCGCGCCGTGATACGTGATGAACCCGCCGTTCGCGGGGACGTTGGTCTGCATGGCGTCCAGTCCGATCTCGATGCGGCGGCTGATGTACGGATTGACAAACCAGCGCACTTCCTGGTTGAGGATGTCCATGTCGCCGTCACCGTCGATGTCGGCCACTTCGAGCTGGTCATCCGCGTGCAAGTTGATGCCTTGAGCGTAGGATCTCGCGACAAACGTCAGGTTGTCGCCTGAATTGATGAGCAACTGCGGGCCGTAAACAATGTCGAGGTTGCCATCGAGATCAATGTCTGCCGGTGCGATTGTCCACGGTTGTCCGTCAAGACCAGTCCAGAGGACATGTGGGTTAAAACTGGAGTCAACGGTGCTCTCCCAACATATCACACGCCGTTCGTTGTTAGGGAGGTTCACTCGTCGGTCAGATGTCAAGATGTCCACATCACCGTCTTGATCGAAATCCACCAGTTTTGGGGTGTTAAAAACCCGATAGTCGTTTTGCACCAGGCTAACAACTTGAAATTGAGTCCCACCTTCTGAAAGGAATAACTTCAAGTAGTTCGTTCCAGTCTGTCCAACAACGGCGAAGTCGAGTATGTCATCGCCGTTCAGGTCAGCGAGATTGGATACCCAATACCCATATTCCTCAGCGTACTCCAAAAGGGTGAAGTTGCCCGAGCCATCGTTGAAAAAGACTGAGACACCGGGATCGTTCAGCAAACCACTAGACCCGACGACAAAATCGTTGTCGCCGTCGCCGTCGATGTCGCCAGCTGAAATGTCGCCCTGGATGCCGTCCGCGATTAGGTGCAGCACGAACTGCGATTGGCCGGTATATTCGAACCAATACACCTGACTACTTGTATTACTTGCGATGTAGTCAAGGTCGCCGTCTCCGTCCACGTCGATGGCTACTCCATGCCTGACCAAGCCTGCTCCGGGAGTGGCGTCCACAACCAGACTCCACGGGCTGGGGTAGTTGTTCACGTACACGCGCAGAGGACCCGGTTTGGTCAACAGGTCAGGGTCGCCGTCCTCATCGTAATCGATGAGCTGAAAAGGACCTTGATTTCCTCCTCCGGCGATGAAGCGAGTCGGCCACAACTGTTGCGCAGTTGCCGGCGTGGCGAAGAGGAACAGTAGAACTGCGGTGAAGAACATGGTTCTCATTGTGAGCCTCATAGTTCGATTGATCTGGTTTGCACGATCCATCACTCGTGCTTCACAAACTGGAACGAGTCGCCGATGACGTCCAGCTGGTCCGGATCGCCGAAATGGACGGTGAAGGTGTATGTGCCCGGCGGAGCGGCGGGTGGGATGTACTGCTGGATTGTGTCGGCTTCGTAGACCCGGCCCGGTTGGAAAACACGCCGCATCGACCAGACGGTGGACTCGTTGCCGCCGGGGAAGGTGACCGTTGACCAAAGACGCAGGTAGCGCGGATTCGCCATGTTGTTCAGCAGCGCGCCGTGATAGGTGATGAAGCCGCCGTTCGCGGGAACGTTGGTCTGCATGGCGTCCAGCCCGATCTCGATGCGGCGGCTGATGTACGGGTTAACGAACCAGCGCACTTCCTGGTTCAGGATGTCCATGTCGCCGTCGCCGTCGATGTCGGCCACCTCGAGCTGGGTCTGCCAGGGGTCATTGTTGCCTTCCGAATACGCCCGGCCGCTGAACGTCAGGTTGTCACCCGCGTTGATCAGAAGCAGGTCGCCGTACGCGAAGTCGGTGTCGCCATCCAGATCCACATCCAACGCTGCAATTGCACGCGGCTGGCCGGGATAACCGTTCCACAGCACGTGCACGTCCAGGGATGAGCCGTTGTCCACGTTCTCATACCAGATCACCCGGCGTCCGCCGACTGGATCGTCGAAATGCTGCTCAGAGACAATCATGTCCACGTCGCCGTCATGGTCATAATCAAACAGCAGCGGCGGCTGGAAATTCGGATCGTAGCCGAGGTTTGGCAGCACCAGCAATTCATAGACAGGTCCCCCCTGAGAGAGGAACACATTCAGCTGCGACAACTCGGTGGCTGCAAAATCGAGCACTCCATCACCGTTGATGTCGGCCAGGTTGGAGAGTTCTGAAGCGTTGTTCGAGAAGAATGGGATGTCCTGCCCGGTGAAGTTGCCGGATCCATCGTTGAGCCAGAGCGAGACACCGTTTTGCTGGACTCCCGCCCCGACGACGAAATCGTTGTCGCCGTCGCCGTCGATGTCGCCCGCCGAGATGTCGCCACCCACGTTCTGCGCGATTAGGTGCAGCACGAATTGCGATTGGCCGACATACTCGAACCAATACACCTGATCGCTAGTGTTACTTGCGATGTAGTCAAGGTCGCCGTCTCCGTCTACGTCGATGGCTACTGCATACCTGACCAAGCCTGCTCCGGGAGTGGCGTCCACAACCAGACTCCACGGGCCGGGGTAGTTGTTCGCGTACACGCGCAGAGGACCCGGTTTGGTCAACAGGTCAGGGTCGCCGTCCTCATCGTAATCGATGAGCTGAAAAGGACCTTGATTTCCTCCTCCGGCGATGAAGCGAGTCGGCCACAGTTGCTGCGCAGGTGTCGGCGTGGCGAAGAGGAACAGTAGAACTGCGGTGAAGAACATGGTTCTCATTGTGAGCCTCATAGTTCGATTGATCTGGTTTGCATGATCCATCACTCGTGCTTCTCAAACTGGAACGAGTCGCCGATAACATCCAGCTGGTCCGGATCGCCGAAATGGACGGTGAAGGTGTATGTGCCCGGCGGAGCAGCGGGTGGGATGTACTGCTGGATTGTGTCGGCTTCGTAGACCTGGTCCGGCTGGAAGACACGCCGCATTGTCCAGACGGTGGACTCGTTCCCACCGGGGAAGGTGACTGTCGACCACACCCGCAGGTAGCGTGGATTCGCCATGTAGTTTCTTAGCGCGCCGTGGTAGGTGATGAAGCCACCGTTCGCGGGGACGTTGGTCTGCATGGCGTCCAGCCCGATCTCGATGCGGCGGCTGATGTATGGATTGACAAACCAGCGCACTTCCTGGTTCAGGATGTCCATGTCGCCGTCACCGTCGATGTCAGCGGCTTTTAATTGCACATCGGTGAATGGTTGAGGTTCATTTCCTTCCGAATACATTCGAGCGGCAAACGTCAGGTTATCTCCGGTGTTAATCAACATCTGATTCCCATAGGCGATGTCCGTATAGCCATCCAAGTTGACATCAAGTGGTACAATCGCGCGAGGATCACCGGGAAAAGCCGTCCAGAGCACATGATAATCGAAAGAAGTACCGTCCACATTTTCCAGATACAGAATCCGACGAGATCCCAAAGGTTCACGATAGAGGTGTTCGGAAAGCAGAATGTCCGGGTCGCCATCGTGATCAAAATCCACGATTTCTGCGGGTTGAACCGAAAAATAGTCGGAACGAAGCCGATGATCCACGAAAATGGAGCCAGGTTCCGCGATAAAAATTATAACGCTGTTACTGGCTACAGCTACAAAATCCAGAAGTCCGTCATCGTTGAAATCGGCAAGTTTCGAAATCCGAAAACCGTCGCCCGCAGCAACAAACGCCTGGCTACCTGTGAAGTTTCCGTCGCCATCATTGATCCACACCGAGATGCCCGGGTCGGTGACTCCAGCCCCGATGACGAAATCGTTGTCGCCGTCGCCGTCGATGTCGCCAGCGGAGAGGTCGCCGCCATGACCGCCTGGGAGGATGTGTGGCGTGAACTGGTATTCACCCAAATTCTCAAGCCAGCCCAGCTCCGGATTGCCATCGAAAAGGACGTCTGGATCGCCGTCGCCATCCAGATCGGCAAACGCACCGTTGTACATGTCACCAAAATCGTAATGTCCCGAGCTCCAGGTGTCCCAGATGCCGGGGTAGGAGTTTTTTGAGATGCGAAGTTCGGTGGTGACAGCAACAAGGTCCGTGTCCCCATCCGAGTCCCAGTCACTGAGCATGAGTTCACCATGGCCGGCTGTATTCGCATGAATGGGGAGCGCGTGAGATGCCCACAACTGTTGCGCAGTTGCCGGCGTGGCGAAAAGGAACAGTAGAAAAGTACAGAAGAAGGCGGATTTCATATAGTCTCCGGGTTGATCGATTCAGATCAAATATGCCAACAGACCGGCTGGCGCGGCAAGTCGGATACGAATTCAGACAACAATAAATCGTGTGTTACACTTTGTCGTGAGGATGGCAGAGGTTGTCTGGTTTGGGGACACCCGGGTCACAAGAGTGCGCGCCGCAGCCGAGGAACCGAGCCACCCAAACGACTACCTATCACCGATCACCGCCTACCGCTCACCAGTAACCGGCACCGCATCCCGTTCCGGCGCGGACTGCTTCTTGTCACGCGCGACAAGCGTCTCGGCGATCAACGCCAGCAGTGCGATCAGCAGCAGCCACGGCGTCATCTCGCGCCCGACACGCGCCTGCGTCAACGCGTCCGCCAGCGTTTCGTCCTCGGGGATACGCAGTTCACTGCCCGGCCAACCGCTCTGCGACGCGCTGAGATCACTCTCGCTCACCGGCACATTCGCGGCCGCGAGGTTGACTGTCTTCTCATCGACCTGCAGCTCGTACGCTCCCGGCCAGCGTGTGTCCGGCGTGATCCACACCTGCCGTCCGCCACGGAACGCCGGTTCTGCGCTCAGCCGCTGGTCCTGCGGTGCGATCACCTCGCCGGAGGATTGACCCGCGCCGTCCGGCACCGGCCACAGGATCGGTTCGCCGCACGCAATCTCGCCCGCCTGCGGTTGCGCGCCCGCCAGCCACAGCACACCCTGCTGCAGCATCGGCGCGAACACACCGCTCACCGGCCAGTCGGTCCACTCGGTGTCCATCGCGGACGGTGTCAGCCACACCCGCCCCGCGCCGTCCGTGCGTTCGAGCAGGAACGCCGTCCCGTCGCTCAATCGCACCAGCGCTTCTGTACCCGACCCGCCGGTGACCGTGTACACCCGCGCGACCGACGGCTTGTCATAGCGCCCTTCACCTTCGAGCAGGCCGTGCAACGCCGGGTGATCACGGTTCAACGCATCCCATTCACGCACACCGCGTGCGCCGCCTTCAACCAGCCCGCCGTAGCCAAACTCGGGCAGGATCGTCCGGCTCCACGCGGCGAGATCGGCGTTCTCACCGAGCACCAGCCACAGCCCGCCGCCGCCGTCGGTAAACTGCTTCAACCGGCGCGCGTCCGCCTGGGACGGCGACACCGCACCCGCATACACCACTGCGTCGTAGTTGTCCAGGCGCGCGACATTGCGCAATGGTCCGGGCCGCACGGTCACATCAAACACCGTGCTCTTGCCTTCGGGATTGAGAGCCAATTCAGAGTAACGCAACGCGCCGAAATCGTCGCCAACCAGCAGGATCGAGCGTTCGCCGGGCACCGTCAGCACAAAGTGATGCGTGTTATCCGCGAGCAGGGCGTCCGTCAGGTCAAGCTCGATCCGTCCGACATGCTGGCCGCTCTCCGGCACCCGGAACGAGTACGCCTGCTCCACCGCGCCGGATTCCGGCACCGTCAGCTCGCCTTCCGCGACGACTCGCCCGTCCAGCGTGATCGTCACCAGAACCGGGATCGACTCGCGCCCGCCGAATTGCTGCACGGACACGTTCATCGTGCCGGTCGCGCCGGGCCGCAGCATCACCTCACCCAACCGCATCCCGGTGATCGCGAGGTTCGGGACATCTTCCCCGGCTAGTGGCATCCGCCAGAGCGTGATGTCATCCGCCAACTGCGGTAACGAGTCCGGCGCACCACCCGCGAAATCCGAGAGCACGATGATCTCTTTCGACGCTGCGTCCGACTCCTCCAGGTAACGCGCCGCCCGGTGTAACGCCGGTGCGAACGAGGCCGCGCGGCCGTCCGTTTCGAACTGTCGCAACCACCTCGGCACCTCACCATTCGCCTCACGCGGAGCGATGTCGCGGTCACCCGTCGCATCCGCCGTCACCAGCCCGACCTCACCTCCGGCACTCCAGATCGCCTGCGCGATTTCCGTTGCCCGGTCCACCGGCACAACCTCGCCACGACGCGCGCTCATTGACGCCGACTGGTCGGTGACGATCACCGTCGCGCTCGACCCGGCCCCGGCGAACCCCGCTGTCTGCAACGCCGGACGCAGGAACGCCAACGCCAGCGCGAGCACCGCCAACGTGCGCAGTATCAGCAGCAGGATTTGCTTGAGACGGAGCTTGCGCATCCGTTTCGTCTGCAATCGGCGGAGGAATTCCAGCGACGAAAACGGTTGCTTTTTCAGCCGCCGCCGTCCGAGCAGGTGGATAAGGATCGGTAACGCTGCGAGCGTCAGCCCGATCCAGAACGCGGGTGCGAGAAAGGTCATGGGTGTGTGGTCGTCGTCATCGGTTATGCGTTGTAGTCACCTCAACGCACGCAAGTTCCCAAAGGTAGCCGCAAGAGGACACGTGTCAAGGAAAAGTTGAATCTCGATCTCACGGCCCAACCGTCTCCGAGCCACGGAGAATTTCTTCGCATCCGCAAACTTTCTCTTGGCAACTCAGCGATAAAAAACCGTAGATTAATAAATTCTCAAAATTCGTGAAGTTGGGTCTGTCCGCTCGCCTTGCACTGCACATCCCCACACCCAGCTCGTTGTTGTCCGGAGGGAGAGGTATGTATAGACTTGTTCTCAGCCTGCTTCTGCTGCTGAGTTGCGCCATGCTGGCGCCCGCGCAGGAACGCACGGTCGTCATGCAGCACCAGCTCAATGTCGACCTGGTCGCGCACAGCCGGGACGTCGACACATACGCCGACGGTGGCGCGGTGCAGCTCTATGTCCGTGACCTTACCGATACCGATCAGCGCGAATTGTGGGCGCTGAAAGTCGATGCAAACGGAACCCTGCTCTGGAACCGTCAGATTGCGACCACGGATTCCAGCTTGCGGATTGTAAGCTCACGCATCACCGCTCTGCCGGACGGCGGCGCGGCGGTCGCGTGGTCGGTCAACGAAACCAGTGCGTGGGAGGTGGAACCGCACGGTATTCACGCCGCCCGCCTCACCGCCATCGGCACCATTCTCTGGGCGCGATCCGGAGGGTATGGCCGGCCTGAACGAGAGAAACTGGTCAACGACATCGCGCTGCTCAGTAACTACATGATCGGCATCTCATTGTGGATGGAAGGCCCGGACGGCGACCCGATCCACTACCTCGCCAAGCTGCGGTTCAACGGCACCATCATGAGCCTGACCGCCATCGACGTCCCGCTGACAACCGTAGACGACGTCCAACTCACCGCGAACGAGCTGATTTTCATTGGTCTCGTGGGTACCACACCGTCGATTTACAAGGCCGACCATCAGGGCAATGTCATCTGGTCCAACACGCTGAACACCGGCCTGTTGCTGCACACCGTGTCACGCCGGCCGGACGGCGGCTTCTTTGTCAACGCGAACATTGCGGGCGAGGACGGAATCCGTGTCGTCGCGCTGGATTCGATCGGCGACGAGGAATGGCATTCGGATTATCTGCCCGGCACGAACGGGATCACCGAAAGTGTCGTCCAGTCCCTGCCAAACAACATGGCGTTCGTGCGCACCTACGACCGTTCTGCCGACCTGTTCAACACCAGCGGCGACAGGATCTGGTCCGGTCTCAACAACTGGTGGGTACACACCGAATACCTGCACCCGATCAAGCTATACAACAACGGCGACGTGCTGCTCGGACAGGAAGAGAACTACACGACGATATCGTTGCTGCGCCTCAGCAACTGATAACTCAAACACAACCCTCGCTCCTTCGGGAGCGGTTGGACCGATACCCCCGGCGCGTGACCCACCGGGGGTATCACCGTTTTTGACCCTGCGCCCCCCGAAAACCGGCTCCTGTCGTACAAAGTTGATGGAGCACCGGGTACACTTCGGCTGCGTACGGCGCGCGAAGTCGGCATTCGATCCACGTTGAGCACTGTAAACGCGGGCAATACCCACGGGTGTCGCCCTCGACGCATGCCGCGTTGAACCGTTCCAGGTACTGTTCCTTGACACGCGAAGACCTGATCCAGCCACCCAACTGTCTCGACCGGGACACGGTTTTTGGGGTTCGGTGATCTGGGTCACACAATACCGTCATCCTTCCGGAGTACTGTTGGGGATGAGCGGGGCAGTCCTCGGCTTGCCGAAACCATGCCCCCACCCTGCAACTGGCGGCGGGATGAAACGTTTAACCATCAGCCCGGATGCGAACGATTCGCTCAAATCAGACGCGTCCGAATCCCGGTGGACCATACCACCCGGATCTGTTGCAGGAACCGTGGCCGGTCGATGACCGGAGGAGGTGAGAGAATGGCCACGGAACGCTCAAAATGAAGCGATGAGGTGGGAAGATGAAGCTTCGAAACGTGTTGTTCGCACTGCTGACCGGCCTGACTGCAGTATCGGCCACCGCCATCCCAATCGAATTGTGGGAAGAAACCTACGCCACCGACGGGCACCAGGCGAAAGCCATGGACCTGGCGATCTTTGACAACGATGAAGCCGTGCACGCCGTCGCCATCGCTGGCGCGGGCATTACCGGCCCGAGTCTGCGTCTCGACCGCATTGACGGTGACGGCAACCTGATCTCCCAGACCACCGTCGCCACGGCGGATTCCGGGTTGATCATGAACGTTCGCCTGATGCCATTGCACGACGGCGGAGTGATCGTAACCTACACCAAGAACTGGAAGCCGGAATGGTACGATACCACCGGCACGCCGCAGCATAACCTCTGCGTCGCACGGGTCGCCGCAAACGGTGACATCCTGTGGAACGACGAAACCTTCGGCTTCAGCCGGATTGAAAAACAGGTTCGTGAGGTGGGGCTGCTCACCAACACGATCTACTTCGGCGGATGGTGGGGCGCAAGCTCGCAGGCCAATGGTGGCCGCACCGCGCACCTCACCAGCTACGATCTCGACGGCAACCACCTAGCCACCGTGCTGGTGGACGAACCGCAGGAGATCAGTCGCGTTGCGGACATCGAATTTACCGGGGACGCCGCGTTCCTGACCGGTTCGCTGGTCAACGGCGGCGAGTTCCTGACACGCGTCAACTACGACGGTGAGATCGAATGGTCGCTGCCGTCCGAGATGGACCTGATTACCGAAATGACGATCGGGTTTGATGGCTACATCTACCTGACCGGCATGAACAGCAACCAGAATTACCTCGTCGCCAGCGCGACGCAGGCCGGTTCGTACAACTGGCAACGGATCTTTGAAGAAGGCGTGCCGAACCCGCCGAGCCAGGCGATTCTGCAGATTCTCGACGGCCGGCTGGTCGTCTGGAAGAACAACCTGCAGCTCGTGCTGATCAGCTCCGACGGCACCCGGCTGTATGAGGGCGGCCAGTACGGCGAACCCGACGACTGGGACGGCAACGCGATCGGCATGTACGAGGACGGCGACCTGCTGCTCAGTTCGTCCGGCATCGCGGACAGCGTGCTGCTGACCCGTGTCACCGACGGCACCAATGACGTCGGCGAAGCCGGCAACGCGGCCCGTGTCACTGAGTTCGAGCTCGCTCCGGCGCACCCGAACCCGTTCAACGCGATGACCACCCTGCAGCTCGCGGTTCCATCGGCGGGACAGGTGCAGGTCAGCGTGATGGACATACTCGGCCGCACCGTGGACGCGTGGTCACTGAATGCCCCGGCGGCAGGCACGTACGAGCTGTCGTGGTCGGCGAATGGATTCGCCAGCGGATTGTATTTCGTCCGCGCGCTGAGCCCGGCCGGAGCCGTCTCAACACAGAAAATCGTATTGCTGCGTTAACACGACGCTGACACGACAAGCGATCTTTTGAATTCCGGATGCGTTATCTGATTCAATGCCCAAGGTCAGATAACCGTGGACGGGGACACGAGGCAGGAATGTGTCCCCGTTTCATTTTTTATGGAGGTCTCTCGTCCCTCGTCTTTTGTCTCTCGTGCGGGGGACATCTGGCGGTACCTGTTTCGGGTGAGGTGATGCAAGGAGCTTGACAGCCAGGCACCGATTCATCCTGATCCGCACGTTCAGTACCGACAGGTGTCCCCGCCTCAGATGCGTCTGCCCCGACTAGCTTGCTAGTCGGGATCATCTCACGACGCAAACCCGAGTGTGTCATCCTGAACGCAGTGAAGGATCTCGTCGTTGAGGACGCTCAGTTACCGCCCATCAACCTTCGTAAACGTGAACGATCCCAGCCCCATGTTTCGACTTCCGCTTGGGCCACCGGGCGGGACAGTTGGCGGCACGACGCCGAGGTGTGCTTCGAGGGTGTACTCGCCGTTCGGGGCATAGCCGGGGACCCAGACAGTGATCTGCGGGCGGGTGAAGGTCGCGCCGGGCTGGAGTGTGACGGGAAAGCTGTTTAACGGTACACGCTCGCCATTTGGACCGGTGACCACGATCCACGCGTCCAAAGGTGTCTGATCGACAAGGATGTTCGTAACTTGTGCGCCATAGCGAAGCAAACCGCCGGATACCGGGATCGTAGGTGTCCATGGATGAAGCGTGATTTGCACTTCAGGATACAACTTTGTGGCTTTAAAATTTAGCGATGGGGTTGTCCAGTTATCGTGGTCCATACCACCAACGACATATCCACCATCTCTACCTTGACAGATTGTGAATAACTCGCCCCCAGTTATTTCCCAATGCCACAAAGTGTTTCCAACAGTATCATACTTAAGTATCCAGCTATTGAGACTAAAGTCTTCATCTTGGTCTAACCCACAAACAACAATGTTACCATCTACTGTAATCCAGCACTCATATGCTTCTTGAGAAGTGAAATTGTTTTCATTTATTTCACGCGTCCAAATAATTTCCCCATCAGGATCGGTCAAGATAACCACCCAGGCGAAAGTCAATTCGCTGTAATACCTACGACCACTTGCTATCAGGTTACCATTGGGAAATTCCCGGACACAGTATATTCCGCCATTGTCCCAGTATTCCTGTGTCCAGATGACTTCACCTTGTGTGTTTGTCTTCACCAATGTGAACCAATCAGGATAAGAACCTCCGAGAATAAATCCACCATCCGCCAAAGGCTCGACAAAGTTCAAGCGATTGTCAAATTCGGAGGGCCAATGACGTACCCACAGGTGCTGACCGTTCGGGCCAAGCCGCCACAGAAACGGCCTGGTGTCGTCGAGACCAACTGCGATGTATCCACCAGTGGAGACCTCACGTACACACGCCACCCAATCGTCAATATTGTCAGTACCGAAAAGGCGAGCCCACTCCTGATCACCGTCCGCATTCAGTTTTCTTACAAACGCATCTTCACCTAGGGTAGGAGAAAACGAGCGTGTTGATCCCCCCTGAATGAAACCACCATCCGAAGTTGGTTCGATGTATTCCGCACCATCAAGGTCATCCCCTCCTTCGACATGGTTCCAGATGACTTCGCCGTCCTCGCTGATTCGGACAGTTCTGACTCGAAGAATCCCTGTACCTTCCCGGCTGTCACCCGTCAGGATGTATCCTCCATCTTGGCACGGTCGAATAACTTCAACTCTTTCACTCGAACTGAAGCCGAAGTCCCTAACCCATGCGGTATCAGGGGGTTGGGCAGAGACGGTGAACGCGAATAACAGAATGAGGGCGATCGGGAGGCGTGTCAACCGTGTCGATGTCAACAGATGGCGTGTCATTGGGTGCCTCGGTGGATTCGAGATATGGCAATATACGACGGGAGAGGCGGAATCGTTGATGACTACCGGTGCCGTGTGTGTGCCTGGTGCCCGCGATTGTCCGTCACGTCGGTTTGTGACGGCTATCGCGGGTGGTTCGTGGTGGAAGATCCTCGATGCCCGGGGCAGGTTTCCCGACGCGGATCAATTTGCGGCAATAGCGATACCGTGGCCGTGTTGCAGAAGATGCAGACGCGGACCCGTGAGCGTCTGCCAGCACGTCATCCTGAACGCAGTGAAGGATCTACAGATTATCCGACCTTGAAAGTCACGTCATTCTGAACGAAGTGAAGAAGGTCGGGCTTAATTGACTGTTAGCGAAGCTGGAGATTCTTCATTCCACTGCGTTCCATTCAGAATGACACCCTCACCCAGATTACCGACTACCGCCCTTGGTAAACGTAAACGATGCCAGCCCCATGTTTCGACTTCCGCTTGAGCCACCGGGCGGGACAGTTGGCGGAGCCACGCCGAGGTGCGCTTCGAGTGTGTACTCGCCGTTCGGGGCATAGCCGGGGACCCAGACATTGATCTGTGGGCGTGTGAATGTAGCGCCAGGTTGGAGTAAGACCGGAAAGCTGTTCAACGGGATCCGGTCACCGTTTGGTCCGGTGACCACGATCCACGCATCCAACGGTGTCGGATTGACGAGGATGTTGCTGACTTGTGCCCCATACCGGAGTAGGCCGCCGGCAGCCGGGATGATAGGGTTCCACACCTCAAGCTCGATATCGACTTCAGGCTCAAGTTTCATCAAAGCCAGATCGGTGGAGGGCTCATTGATTGTACTTGGATAGTACGCTGCAATGATGCTACCATCGAGACCTTGGTCAAGGCAGGTGACCTGCCCCGAAAGGTCGATACGATGCCAGAGAACTTCGCCCTCCGATGATACTTTCACAATCCAGCGTTCCTTGAGGAAGCCTGCCTGGTTCCACCCTCCAGCGACCACACTTCCGTCTGCGAGAATCACCATATGATCCGCGCTGGCACCGGACTGTTCGGGAAGCGCTGTAGACCAGAGTATTGATCCATCCGGATTTCGTTTCGTCACATAGAATCGCTTGCGTGTCACATTAGGATTTGTAATAATCCAGCCGCAGGCATAGATGTCTCCGCTGGCGTCCTGACGTACGCAATGGGCTTCCCCACGAATCGATAAACCGGGTTCAGCTTCGTCATTGACCCATTCTATGAGACCATGTCGATCAAGCTTGTAAAGTGTAAAAACGTAAGCATCTACATCTGAGTTGTAGTGGGAACTGGGCACCAGGAATCCGCCATCGGATGTTGGTTCTACCCATTGGGGAAGAAGACCGTTCTCAGGCATCTGACGACGCCAAACTAGATTACCAGCCTCGCTCAAACGATAGATCTCGTTGGAATCGGCGTGACCTACAGCAACATAGCCACCTGATGCAATCTCTCGTATGCAGTAAAAACCATCGCCGAAGACCGTGGGATCATCGAATAGTCGTGCCCATTCCTGAACTCCGTCTGAGTTGAGCTTACGGGCAAATGCACCAAACTGGATTCCTGGGGTATAAGAAATTGTTGAGCCGCACTGTATGAATCCAGAATCCGCCGTAGGTGCTGTGAAATGCGCGGCGTCGGTACCATCTTCGCCTTCAATATGTAGCCAGACTTCAGTCCCATCTTGATCAAGTCTTGCTGTCCATGTTTGGTTGCCGACATCAAAGTAATAGGTGTACCCGCAGGCGATGTATCCCCCGTCAGGGAGTGCCTGGACACTTTTCATGAAATCGTTGTCGTGGCCGTAATCCCAGATACGAGTCCATAATGTATCGGGTGGTTGGGCGAAGGCGGCGGACGCGATCAGAAAGGGGAGGATGATCAAAAAGAGTGTCTGGAAGCGGCGTGACATTGGATGCCTCGGTGGATTCGAGATGAGGCAATATACGACGGGAAGGGGGTTTGCCGGTGCCCGCGATGGCGACTGTTCGATAACCCCAGACATGAATGTCTGGGGGATGATGGCTGTGCGTGATTGAACGTGGGTTGATCCCGGGCTGAAGCCCGAGGGCATGAATCTTTTTTAGAGCCCCAAGCCTCGAGCCCCGAACCCTGAGCCCGATCACCGATACCCGGGCCACCCCCCATTCAGAGCCACCTTCACCCGTCTCTCGCACTGCTTGACAATAAGTGAACGATCGTTTATTATAGGCGCATGCGAAAACGTGATGATGCCAAACACGATGCCATCGTCGACGCCGCCATCCGGCTGATCAACGAACACGGCTTCTCCGAAACCTCGATATCCAAGATCGCGAAGGCCGCCGGAGTCTCGCCCGCGACCATCTACATCTATTTCGAGAACAAGCAGGACCTGCTCAACAAGCTGTACCTGTTGGTGAAACAGGATCTCAGCCACGCGGTCCGGCTGAAGCACGACCCGAAACGATCGTGGGAAGAGAACTTCAAGCGCACCTACGCGTACCTCGCTGGCTACATGCAGCATCACAGCGACCAGTTCCGTTTCATGGAACAGTGCATGACCAACCCGATGCTGACCGAGACCACCCGCGAGGAGGGAGCGCGCATGTTCGGCGAATCGCACAGCTTCTTCGACCAGGGCGTGCAGGCGGGCATCTTCAAGCCGCTCAACCACGACCTGATCACTGCGATCATCTTCGCGCCGTTGATGCAAACCGTCGCCGCCGCAGGGAAAACGGGCGCCGAAGTGGACGAAGCCACCATCGCCCTGCTCGGCAACTGCGCCTGGGATGCGGTCAAACTCTGAGGTCAAGATGCTTTTTCTGCTGATTTTATTGAACGAACGTTCGTTTATTCTTGCCTCGGAACGAGACGGCCTGCAAGTCGTACAACCGGAGACACGAACTGAAGCACGAGGAACCAACCATGAGTAACCACTGGAATACAAACAACATACCAGATCAGTCCGGGCGCACCGTAATCGTCACCGGCTCCAACACCGGCATCGGCTTCTGGACCGCGCGGTACCTGGCCGAAAAGGGCGCGCATGTCGTTATGGCCTGCCGCAACCTCGCCAAGGCGGACGGCGCCAAACGTCAGATTATGACAGCTGTTCCGGGCGCGTCCGTCGAGACCATGCAGCTCGACCTGTCGAAGCAGGCGTCGGTGAAAGCGTTCGCTGAACAGTTCCTTGCAAGGCATGACCGGCTCGACCTGCTGATCAACAACGCCGGCGTGATGATGTGTCCGTTTGAGCGCACCGAGGACGGCTGGGAACTACAGTTCGCGACCAACCACCTCGGCCATTTTACCCTGACCGGGCTGCTGCTGCCGTTGTTGCTCAAGCAGCCGGACGCGCGCATCGTCAGCGTCTCAAGTGGCGCGGCGAATTTCGGCAAAATCCACTGGGACGATCCGGTCTACGCGCAGCGCAAGTACAGTGAAACCGAGGCGTACGGGCAAACCAAGCTCGCGAACTTGTTGTTTACGTGGGAGTTGCAGAAACGTCTGCAGGCCGCCGGGCATCCGCAACTGGCCACCGTTGCACACCCGGGTTGGACCGCGACCGACCTGCAACGCCACACGCCGCTGTTCCGTTTTCTCAACACCTTCTTCGCGATGAAACCGGAACGGGGATCCTTGCCGACCGTGCGCGCTGCGGTCGATCCGTCGCTGCAGGGCGGCGAGTTCATCGGGCCGGACGGGTTCATGGGCATGCGTGGATGGCCGGAACGTGTCGACTACATGACGTGGCGGAACGCCGGCGAATTCACAGACAGCAACATGGCACGGCTGTGGGACCTGTCCGAAAATCTGACAGGAATATCGTACGACTTCTCAGCTCAGCGAGTCGAACGAGCTGTTGACGCACAACACGCCTGACCTCAGATGTGATTGCATGGAAAAGCCCGGCATCGCATGATGCCGGGCGATCATTTCCGCAGTCCGCAGCCCGTTTTACTCTGTTTCCAGATGCGCGACCAGGGTCCGCAGCCGTCCCCGGCTAAGGCCCAGGTATTTCGCAGTCGCGAGCTGGTTGCCGTCAAACTTGTCCAACGCCTTGCGCACAATCTCGTAGGTCAACGCGTCCAGGTCGAGTCCGTTCGGCGGCAGCATGACGGTCCCCGGTTGCAACACACCCGCGCCGCCGTCCTCGCCCACGCCGCCCTGCATCCGCTGCTCAAGCTCGGCGAGGTGCGATGAATCCAGTTCCACCGCGTTGTAAAGCAGCACCGCGTGTTCGATCAGATTCCGCAGTTGACGCACATTCCCCGGCCAGTCGTACTGCTCGAGCATTCGCACCGCATCCCGGCTGATGAACCGGAAATCACGCTGCTTCTCACGGGCGAATTCAGCGAGGAACAACTGCGCCATCGCGGGGATCGACGCGCGTTGTTCACGAAGTGGCGGGATCTCGATCCGCCCGACCGCGAGCCGGTAGTAAAGATCTGACCGGAAGCCGCCCGCCTGCACCTGCTTTTCCAGGTCACGGTTGGTCGCGGCAATCACTCGAATGTCCAACGGGATCGCGGTGGTGCCGCCGACACGGTAGATCACCTTTTCCTGCAACGCGCGCAGCAGTTTCGCTTGCATCGGCATCGGGATTTCGCCGACTTCGTCGAGGAATAACGTGCCGCCGTTCGCGGCTTCCATCTTCCCGCTCGCGCCCTTCGGCAACGCGCCGGTGAATGCGCCCCCGACATAGCCGAACAGTTCGCTCTCGAACAAACTGTCGCTGATCGCGGCGCAGTTGACCGTCACGAATGGCTTGCTGGTGTCGTCACTGTCGCCGTAATGCACCACCTTCGCCAGCACTTCCTTGCCGGTGCCGGTTTCGCCCTCGATCAGCACCGGGATGTTGCGGTCGTCGTTGTAACGCAGCGCCGTATCGACAATCGCACGGAACTTGCGGCTGAAGACACCAATCACCGTCTTGTCCGCGAGCACAACAGTCGAACGCATCGGCCGGTCGCCGTTTTCCGCATCTCCCGCCGGCGTTCCCACCGACACCTGTGCGGCACGGCGTTTCTTCCGTTTCAGGTCGTCATACTGCTTCGCTACCCGCTCGACCACCTGCAACAGGTCGGTGATCGGAATCGGCTTGGTCAACATCTCGGTCGCACCTTCACGCAACGCGCTGAGCGCCGTCTCAACATCCGCAAAGCCGGTGATCAGAACGACTTGCGTGTCCTGGCCGTTCGGATGCGCACGGATTTCGTGCAGCAGCTCGATGCCGTCCAGACCGGGCATGCGCACGTCCGAGATGACAATTGGAAACTGTTCCGCCTCAAAGCGTTTTTTCGCCTCGAGACCGTTGTCGCATTCGACAACCTCGCTGGCAGTGAACTCGCTCAGCACCCGCGCGAACACCGCACGGCTGATCTCGTCGTCGTCCACCAGCAGGATTTTTGTCCGCAATTCGAGCATCGTCGCCCTGTGTCTCATATCAGTGGATGGAGGAGAGGGGGATGAACAGGCAAGCCCGTGCTTCGTATCCGGGGACACTTTGTCCTCAAAGTGTCCCCGGATACGTCCGTGTCCATAGTCCCACCAGGCGTCTTGCCCGTGTTGGCTCGGCCAACGCGGGTCGCTCCCTGCGACGAATATACGCTGTTGGAATCCATAAAACGTGGTCGAGTGGTTGATTTCAACCACTCCTGGTCCCAGCGTCCATCACGTGGGATCCATCAAGGGAGAAGGTGAATTGAGAGTCACGGCTGTATGCACCAATACCAGCAACCAGCTACTTCAACAACAGGATTTTCCGTGTCAAGCTCGCACCCGATGCAGCCGCGCGCACGAAATACACTCCGCAGCTCAGCTCAGAACCGTCGAACGACAGCTGAAGTGTCCCCGCTGAAGCATATCCTGTGTGCAACAGCGCGACTTCTTGCCCGCCGGTGTTGTAAACACTCACCCGCGTTTCGCCGGCTTTCGGCAGCGTTATTTCGATCCGGGTTGCGGAATTAAACGGGTTTGGATAGGCACTCAGGGTCATGTTCTCCGGCAGCGCCACCTCACCAACCTCGCTCCCGGCGGGAACCGTGCCAGTCTGCTTCTCAACGTCAAGCCAGCCGCGTCCGAAGATGCGATCCGTCTCAAAATCTCCGACGTGCGTGAAGCATCGATACATACCCGCTGGATCATCGGCAGTCCACGCCAGCATCTCGTCTGCGAGCGTCAGATCCTGTCCGGGTAGTAGCGTCGTTTGCACTGGATCATACGTGTCCACATTTCCGTCCGGATCCTGTACTGTCACCCAGACATCCACCGGTGTTTCCGCGAGCAGAATATTGCTCAGTTCCGTGGCGATACTGACCGTTCCCCCGCCGGGCGGCACCACTGCCGGAGTCCCGGACACTGTCACCCGGACTTCGGGCTCGAACTTGACGATAGTCCCGTCGGGACGGTTGGCATTGATCACCACCGTGCCACCGTCCAAACCCATCACGGGTGATTCGCCATACGCTGGCAAATATCGCCGCCACCAGTCGAATTGCATCTGGTAGTCGCTTTTGAGAATCGCCCAACGTGTGTTGTCCCCGTAATGCGGCCCCATGTTCGCAGCCAGCATCAATGTTCCATCGGGAAGGTCACGGAACCAGTCAAACGCCCACCCGCTGATCGGGAGCTGGTATTGCATCAGACGGCTGCCGTTCGCCCTCAAACGCACCAGCGCTGACAGGTTCAGGTTAAACATGCCTACCGACAGAATTGTCCCGTCGGGGAGTTCGCGAACGTAGTACGCAGCACTATTCTCGCTGCCACCATTCAAGTGGCTCCACATCTGTTCGCCGGCAAAGTTCACTTTCACGACTCGAAACTTGCTGCTCCCGTAGTACGGATTGTAGTTCGCACCCGCCAGCAGCAGGCCATCCTCAAGAACCTCCGCGCTTCTCGGCTCAAATGCCGAGATAAAGGAATCGCCGACAAGCTGGCCGCTGCTCGAAAAACGGTACAGCTGACAACCGGTTTCCCCATCGACCGTCATCACAAATGCACCGTCGGGCAATTCCCGTACGATGTCGACGTTCTCATTGTGGTAATGGTTGACCGTTGTGCTCCACTCCAGCACATTCGCCGGCGAGTACTTTGTTATGGTCGTCGTGTTCCGATCACCGCCAAGCACAAAGCCACCGTCAGCCGTAGCGGCGATATCGCTGCACAGGTCCATCGTGTAATACTCGCGGAACAGTTCCGTCCCGTCCAGGTCAAACCGGATAACAACTCCGCCTTCTACCGGATTCTGTGTCGAATCCTGGTACATGCCACATGCGACCAAAGACCCGTCCAGAAGCGACGCCATCCGGTAAAGACGCAACGTCTCGTCCGCGCTGGATGAGAACGCGTGCGACCAATCAGCTGAGGGGGGTTGAGCCTGGGATACGGAGATCAGGAGAAGCAGGACAGCAACAAACCGGAGCGTTTTCATGGCAGATACCTCATTTGATGTTGGCTCAATTGCAAGGGTTAACATAGATGGCTGCAAAACAGATCGCAAGATGAACGTCAGTTTTTCGCATAGTCTTCCCGGCTATTGAGAGCGTACGATCAAGCTAATGAACGTCATGAAGCCCGGAAAACCGGCGAATTCCTGATTCTGTCCCCGTTGACTGGCGCGTTGGTCCCAAACCGAGGTATATTCCAGCGATCAGAGGTGCCGGTCGCCCCAACGTTCGTGCTATCAGACTTGACCGGTGGTGTACACGTATGAAAGGAGTATCCCATGAGAACCGCCCTTCTCAGTTTCGCCTTTGCCCTGCTGTCCCTGACTCCCACATTCGCCCAGCCGCAACTGGTCATGCAAAATGAGGTTGTTACCAGTCCCAGTTATGGTCGCAGCTTCGATACCGCGGTATTTTCGGATGGATCTGCAGCTCAACTGTATAAACTGGAAGTGAACGCGTTGGATACGTTGATGCTGCGCAAGGTTGACGCGAACGGCTCCCCTTTGTGGACAGTCCTTGTCGACACCGCCCGGTTGTTCTCGCAATTCCGTGATGCCTATATCGAACCGCTCTGGGATGGCAGTATGATTGTTGCCTATGCATTCCTGAATCGAGGGAATCATTCTGGCTACCCACGCGACCTTATCATTAAACGGTTTGCCACCAATGGGACACTGATGTGGGAATTCAGCACGGAATCCGCATGGCCAGCGGCACACAAGTACCTTTGTGACCTCACGATTCTGGGCATGGACACCATCGCGGTCTCAGGATTCTACCATCGCGACCACACTCACATCCAGAAGTATCTACTGAAGGTGAATGCCATGAGTGGATTGCTGCTGGATCAAGTTGCAATCGTGGGAGAACCAAGATCTGGACGATTCCGAATCAGTGCTGACATTTCCTCCGTAGCCGTCGCCTATGGTTACATGGAAGACAGCTTTCCAGATTTTCCCGCCATGGTCAAAGTGTATACGCACGATGGCAACCTTCTCTGGTCACATCATATTGAGAATATAGATCGTATTCGTTCAATCATGGATGTCTGTCTGTTGAACGGAACTGAATGTTTCGTGTTGGTTCACGAACCTAGAGACCGCTACACACTGTTTCGGCTTGATGCTCAAGGAAATGAACTTTGGCAACGTGAACTGATTTTCCCGGACGGAAGCAACAGAGGTAGTATTACTGTCTGGCGGGAAGAGCTGGCACTGCTAAGATGGCGACAGGGGGAAGTACAAGTGGTTGGCGGTCAGGGACACATACAGTGGCAAAGTGATCTGCTGAATGGAGGTTACAGGCGCCATCCGGTAAGCGTAATCTCTGATCAGGATCTACTATTCGGATACTCTGGATATAACTACGACATACAGGAAAACGTTGTTGGGGTGGTTCAGTATCACTATGACGAACAAGTGCTTGCGGGCATGGCAGATTCACCCATGACCGCATCCACCATGATCACTCCCGTGCCATTCAATGTTGGACTTGCTTACCCGAACCCATTCAACAGTTCGACGACGCTGACCCTGACCACACCCACCACCGGGCCGGTGCAGGTCGCGGTGTTTGATATGCTCGGACGGCAGGTAGACAACTGGTCGGTCCCCGCAACCAACGCTGGCGTTGTCCCGATCACGTGGTCCGCACACGATCTCGCCAGCGGCGTCTACGTGATCCAGCTGCTCACTCCGGATGGCCACCGCGCGACACAGCGGGTTACGTTGGTCAGATAGCCGAAAATCTGGTTCGCCATGCGATCAGGGATGAAAACTGGAGTATCCTATGCGAAAAACGTTTCTTTGTCTTTTACTGGTCCTGCTTGCTTTTTCCACCGCATCGGCACAGTACACTATCGTGATGGAAAGCCGCTACTACGATCTTGAATTACCGCTACGCAGTTTTGATACTATCATTTTCCCTGACAGGTCGGTAGTACAGTTATTTAAAACTGACCAGTGGAACCTGAAAACGCTCTACCTACGCGCTAGTGATCATACCGGAAATGAACTGTGGTTAACCGTTGTGGATCAGGCCTACTGGCCAACCGATTTCCAGAATGCGTTTATCGAACCACTGTGGGATGGCAGCATGATAGTCGCTTACACTCACAACAGCCGGAGAAATACACAGGGCCTACCGCGCGATCTGATCGTAAAACGATACAGTACTATCGGAACGTTAATGTGGGAATTCAACACTCATGAGGCATGGCCGGCTACGCGGAAAAAACTAAGTGATCTGACCATTCTTGGTATGGATACGGTTCTCGTTGCCGGTTTTTTCAAGCAATCGGAAGGACATGTGAAGGAATTTCTGATGGCTATTAACGCCATGAGCGGGCAGCAAATAGGTACACGAATAATGGACGATAATCCGCAAGCTTACGAGTTAAGACTTGCAGCAGACATATCTCCGAGCACGGTTGTGTACGGTTATGAGGAATTTTATGACCACAGGGACGCCATGGTTACGAGTTATGACTTAAACGGTAATCATCGGTGGACTTATGAATTCGGCGATGCCGACATTCACAGTATTGATCAGGATACCGATGGAAATACTTATATCCTTACAGAGGAATCTGCTTTATACTTCTCCAGAACGAAATTGGATGCTGGTGGAAACCTAATTTGGAACTACACCAACGCTTTCCCACTTCCTCAAGTTTGTAAACTGGGAAGCATTACATGCTGGAGGGATGGTATTACGATCCTGCGCTGGAGAAACGGACATGTACAGCTTTCTGGGCCTGAAGGGAACCTGCGTTTCAGCGAGGAGATGTTCAATTCTCGCGACTCACGGCATCCAGTTACTGTAGTATCAGATCAGGAACTTTTATTTGGCTATGTTGGTTACGATCAAGATCTTACTATGTATTACCTGGGTTTGGTGCAGTATTTGATCGATGACCCGGTATTGGCGTCCAAGGATGCTGAAAGATTGATTACCATCGTCCCCGGTTTCGAGCTTCAGCCCGCTTATCCAAACCCATTCAACAGCAACACCACGTTGACCCTGACCACACCCACCACCGGGCCGGTACAGGTCGCGGTGTTTGATATGCTCGGACGGCAGGTCGACTACTGGTCGGTCCCCGCAACCAACGCCGGTGTTGTCCCGATTACCTGGTCCGCGCACGATAACGCCAGCGGGGTGTACGTCATTCAGCTGCTCACTCCGGACGGTCACCGCGCCACCCAGCGCGTGACACTGATTAGATAAACGGAATGTGCCCCTGATAGTGATCCATCAGGGGCACGTCTTCCCATAGCCCATAGCTCACAGCCTCAGCTGTTGGTTCCCGTGATTGACCGTCACGTCTGTTTGTGACGGCTATCGCGGGTCAACCGCCGCTTACTCCGCGAATACCTCGAACGTCTCCATGTCCGACCGCATCGGCATCTGCCGCTTCTCATCCGCCGCCTGCTTCATATCCCCGAACGCCCGGCTGTGGCCCTTCATGTACGCACCGCTGTCTACCCACTGCTGGAAGTTTGCTTCGGTCTCCCAGAAGGAGAGCACGATGTACGGCTTCCCAGGCTGCTTCGGACGCAGGATCTTGACGTCAACAAACCCCGGTTCCTTGTCCACTTCGCCCGCACGGGTCTTGAACATGTATTCGAACTTCTCAACATAGTCTTCCTGCACCGTAATCCGGTTCATCGCGCAAAACATGGCTATCTCCACGTAATAACAATCAGTTCGGGTTGTGAAAGGAGGGACGAACTCGTCAGAAACCAATCACCCCCGTCCTTCGGGCAAAAGGTAGGAACGCCTAACACTTCGAGTCAACGAAACTGGGAGCTGTTCGGGGGGTGTCGTGATTCGGGGCGGCAGGGGTGGCTGCACAGCGCAATCCCAATTCCGTTCAAGATCAACAATAACGATGAGTCTTGAGATCTTCATCACATGAAAACATGCCATTATGTAAAAGAAGACCACGATATCCGCTGTCTATCACACCGGATGGCCGAGATTGTGCATGTCCTGTCTTGCCAGACCCATGCCGGCTGCCGTATCCTTTCCTGTCCTTACGTTCTGGAGTTCCATGCACCACATTTTGTTCATCTGCAAGGGTCCATCCGGCCGCAGCCAAATGGCGGCTGCTTTCGCGCGTCATATGGCCCCGGACAACGTTGAGATCCACGCTGCCAGCCTTGAACCGGAGATGGTGCACCCCGTTGCGCGCAAGGTGATGGCGGAAGTTGACCTCGAAATCCCGGATTCCAGCCCGGCGATGCAGGAACTGACCGCCACCAGTTTTGAGGCGGTGGTGACGGTGTGTGTGCGACTACAGGAAGAGAATCCGCAATTCCCGGGCTCGCCGGCACGCGTTCATTGGGGACTCAGCGATCCGTTGGTGCTGGTCAAGGGAAACGGCAAGGATCTCACCGATCACTTCCGCCGGGTACGGGACGAAATCCGTGACCGGGTCCGTATCTTCTTCGAACAGGGCTACTTCGAGGCGATTGTCGAGCTGCAACTCAGCTACGGCAGGCTGCTGAACGCGATGACGGACGGTGTCATCGCCCACGACAAGCAACGCAAGATTTTCTTCTTCAATCACGCCGCCGAGGATATCACCGGCCTCTCCGCCGGAGAAGCGCTCGGCGCCGATTGCCACGCGATCATGCCCGGCCATTTCTGCGGCAAGGATTGCGACGTGTGCATGAAGAATCCGAACATCGATGTGCGCGCCGACATCCCGATCGAATATCGCCGCAAGGACGGCGAACTGCGCAGCCTGCGCATGTCGATCATGCCGATGATGGACGCCGAGGACAATCGCACCGGCGCATTGATCCTGCTCCGGGACATGACCGAGATGAACCAGCTGCGCACCCGGCTCGAAGCCAGCCGCGGCTTCCAGGGCATTATCGGCCTGCACCCGTCGATGACAAAGATTTACGCTAACCTGCGTGAGGTGGCGAAGGTCAATGTGCCGATTCTCATTGAAGGGGAGAGCGGTACCGGCAAGGAGCTGGTCGCGCAGGCGATCCACAAGCTAAGCCCCCGCGCGAACAAACCATTTGTTCCGGTCAATTGTGGCGCGTTGCCCGAGGGAACGCTGGAATCCGAACTGTTCGGCCACGTCAAGGGCGCGTTCACCAGCGCGATCCGGGACAAGAAGGGACGGTTCGAGCTGGCGGACGGCGGCATCCTGTTCCTGGACGAAATCGGCGAGATCAGCCAGAAGCTGCAGGTGAAACTGCTGCGCGTGCTGCAGGAGAAAACCTTCGAGCGCGTTGGTGGGGAAGAACCGGTTAACGTGGACGTGATGGTCATCTGCGCGACCAACCGCAACCTGAAGCAACTCACCGACTCCGGCCAGTTCCGCCAGGACCTGTACTACCGGCTCGCGGTGGTGCCGATCCGTATCCCGCCACTTCGCGAACGCAAGACCGACATCCCACTACTCATTGAGTATTTCATCGAGCAGTTCGCCAATGAGAACCACATGGCCGCCGAGGGGGTTTCCAGTAACGCATTGAACGCGCTGATGCAATATGCCTGGCCTGGGAACGTGCGCGAGCTGTCAAACGCCATCCACTACGCGATGATCAAATCGCAGGGCGGCGAAATTCAGGAACATCACCTGTCGCCAGAAATATCCAGCAATTCCATTAAGCAGGGAGGCCCGAAGCGCGGCCGGCGTCCCAAGCTGAATCCCGCCGAAGTGGAACAGGCGCTAAAGGAAGCCGGCGGCAACAAAGCCAAAGCCGCGGATTTCCTCGGGGTTAGCCGCACAACCCTGTACCGCTACATCGAAGAATTAAAAGTGTAATGATTACAGTTCTGTCCAGAAATTCATTTCTGGACATATCGAGTGTTCAGAAATTCTGTCCAGCCTGTTAATCCCCGGTAATAGTAAGCTGTTAGAGCCTCCACGCAGACTTCGCGTGTACAAAAATTCCGAGTGTTCAGGAATGAATGTCACGGAATTGTCAGGAATTGTCACACCATTATTTTGTTTTTGCACCCCCTAAGTTTACTAACCCTCCTTTTCTTAACTGTTTAGCTGTTAGGAGTGTCTTACTTTGTGAAAATGGCACACAATCTGCCAATGGATCGGCAACTGGATTGGAGTCCGATATGTCCGTCGAGAACCGCTACCTGCTGGAGATCCTGACCTTAAGTCAGCGGATGCTCGAAGTTGCGCACAAGGGAACTGAGGTTCGAACGGACACGGAAAGCGGTATCGTCTTTGGCACCTTGCATGATTACGCGATGCATCTGCGCAAACTATCCTTGGAACAGATCAAGCGGCACCGGCAAATGGGATGGTTTGACGAAGACGACGAAAAAGCGCTCGATTTTTATCGCGGCACTTTGTGAATCTGGAAACAAGTAGCAGCATTGAAGTCATTTCGGCGGTTCAGGGCCGCCAAACATTCAGGAGGAAGCCCCCAATGTTTCGTAACCTGTTAGTCATGATGCTTGCGATCATGCTGGCTTTTGTGCTCTTCGGTTGTGAAGGCGAAGAAGGCGCGCAGGGCCCGGCGGGTCCGCAGGGTGAGCAGGGTGAAGCGGGTGAAGATGGCCAGGACGGTGAAGACGGCAAGGATGCCACCATCGACCCGTTCACCTTTATCGGCAACAACGGTGACGAATGCGCCCACTGCCACGGCGCGACCGTTGATGGCTGGATGGGTACCGCCCACCCGAACGCCTACGCCGATCTGGCAGCCGAAGATCAGGAAAACCCCTACTGCCTGCAGTGCCACGTGACCGGTGTTGACGAAATGGTCTCGTTCGGTGCCACTGAATTCCCGGGTGGCGAAGACATGTACGGCTACGACAACTACTTCGGCGTTGAAGGCGATTCCGCTGCCATGCGCCGTGCCGCCCTCGAAGGCGTGCAGTGCGAAGCCTGCCACGGCGCCCTCGGCCCGCTGGATGGCGTTGGTGCACACCGCGCTGAAGTCGGCCTTTCCACCATCTGGGAAGATGTCGGCGGCGAAATCGAATTCGAATCCACCTGCATGCCGTGCCACGAGCGTCAGCTCGAAGAATGGCAGATGTCCGGTCATGCCAACGCCGGTGGCAACCTCGAAGGATTCCGCGAAGAGCATTATGCCGGCGGTTCCTGCGCCCCGTGCCATACCGGTGAAGGCTTCATCGCGGCCAATGACGCGGCTCATGCCGACTACGATGGTCCGTACAGCTGGATTGGCTGCCAGACCTGCCACGATCCGCACGATGCGAACAACCCGGGACAGCTGCGTAACGTCAGTGCCGTCCACGTCGAATTCCACCCAGGCTACGATCCGGAAGAAGATCCGTCCATGGGTACGTTCGACGGTTTCTACGCCGGCCAGACTTGCGCCCAGTGCCACCACGCGCGTCGCGACACCGACAACGTGCTTGGCCAGATCGCAGACGGCTACGCCCACTTCGGTCCGCACGGATCGCCGCAGATGGACATGTTCATCGGTTGGGGTTGCTACGAGATCGATGGCTACGACTACGATCGCGAAAACTCGCACCAGAACGTCCTCGCCAACGAAGAACGTAGCGGCTGCGTGGCCTGCCACATGGTCCGCTTCGAAGAGCTGCACGGTGAAGAAGCTGAGCACGTTTACCACCAGTTCGCTCCGGAAGGCGCGGCCTGCTACGGTTGCCACAGCCTCGATCCGGGCGACTTCGACAAGGGTGGCGTCCAGACCGACACCGAAGCCAAGATGAACGAGCTCGCGGTTGCCCTCGGTTATTCGGACTACATGGACTTCGCGGATAACTTCGACAGCCAGGCGGATGGCGTCACTGTGGCAGAACGTGAAGCCGCGTACGCCCTGGTGTTCGTCGTCAACGACGGGTCGATGGGCATTCACAACCCCAGTTACTCGATGGATCTGCTGCAGAACGCCATCGATCACCTGGCGGAATAATTGGCAGTAACAGACAGGACGGTACCATGCTAGACACCGTCACCGTCTGTATCGGTTGACCATTACGGACGACCGCCGGCGCCCCCCAACATCCGGCGCAGGCGGTCGTCTGCTTTCGAAGGTCAAGCTAAAACATTGCAATACATGGGCTTACTTCCTTTCCCAAATGGGAGGAACGCATGAACAGGAATTGGGGACGCTGGACAATCGTCACCCTGACAGCCGTCGCATTGCTCGCTGTCGCGGGCACTGCCACGGCTGGCGATTTCCGGCTCAAGGGGTCCATCGGTGGCAGCGCGTACGGCTACCAGGATGCCGACAACCAGCATCACGTGTGGATGATGCAGCAAACGAGCGCGTCGCTGTACAAGACGGGATCTCCGTGGTCCCTCCACTTCAGCGGCGGCTGGACCGGCGACAACGTCTATAAGGAAGGGGTGGAGGACGACGTTCTCCGCTTCACCCGCGGCTACCTGCGCTACGGCGATCTCGGATCACCGGTACGCGCGAAGCTCGGCCGCTTCTTTCTCGTTCGTGGTCCGGCGATCGGTGTGTTGGACGGCCTCGACGTCAACTACCGCTTCAAGCACGGCTTCAACGTCGCCCTCTTCGGCGGCCTCTGGGGTCCGATCACCCGGGAATTCGAATTCGAAGATCCGGATGAATCGATGGCGTTCGGCGGTGAAGTTGGCTGGGTGGGACGCAATGTGCTCTGGGCACGTCAGACCCACATCGCACTCTCCTACGCAAACATTCAGCGTGACAAGGAAGAGCTGCGCAACCGTGTCGGCCTGCAGACCACACACCGGTTCACCAATTCCATCACGTGGTACAACCTGTTCCGTTTCCGCACCGAAGGCACACCGCTGCGGCGCTTCATCAGCCGCGTCCGCATGAATGGCGAGATCTGCTCGCGCATGCTGGAAGTGTCAGCCATTTCCGCTGAAGCACCCGAAGAAAGCTACTTCGCAGACTTCGATGAAACGACGTTCTTCCGCGTTCGTGCCGCCGCCGACCGCTGGTTTGTCAAGGACATGTGGGGTATGGGATTTGACATCGCCGCCCTGATGACCGACAAACCCGGCTACCGCATCGGACCGTACGCTAAGTTCCCGTTCGGCCGCATTGGCTACCGCTTTTACGCCGGCGATCAGCCGACCGCGAACGGCTTCTGGGCCCAGGCAAACTACATGATGCTGGACCAGATCGAGGTCTACGGCTACGGTTCCTTCGCCAGCTACGAATGGGAGGCGTTCGACAACACCAACGACGACACGAGCGAAATCCTGTCGCTGTATGGTGGTGTCAACTACTACCCGGCCTTCTTGCACGGTGTGTCGATGAAACTCGAGTACCAGCACTTCCAGACGCCACAGTACGATCAGGACCGCCGGGCGATGATCGGCCTGCGCTGGGGATTTGATACCGCGGAGGTGACACGATGACGACGAAACGCACCATCCGCATCGCCGCCCTGCTGCTCGGGCTGCTGACCGTTGCCTGGTTCGCCATCGGCGGAAACTACGGCCACCTCAACTTTAACCATCCGCTGCACGTCGCGGACGCCGGCATTGCCTGTGAAGATTGTCACGCGGGCATCATGGACACGATGCTCGACGACATGATCCCGGTGCCGAACCACGACACCTGCGAAATGTGCCACGACGTCGACGATGACTGCGAAACCTGTCACGTCGGCGATCCGATGGCCGCGCCGGCAGTGTACGCCGGTACGAAATACACAACCTTCGCGCACGGCAATCACGGCGATCTCGACTGCGCCGCCTGCCACGGTCCCGCCGACGAGATGGAACCCGGCTATCCGACCAGCGAAAGCTGCCAGGGCTGCCACGAAGATCTCGAGGTGACGCCGACGACGCACCGGCTCGAAACCTGGGTACATGATCACGGCATGGACGCGATGATGAGCGAGAACGATTGCGCCGCCTGCCACACTCAGAACACGTGCGACGAATGCCACCAGGGCGAAAACATCCTGGCGAACACGCCGCATCCGCCGGAGTGGCGCTTCTCCCACTCGCTGGAAACCATGTACGGACAGGAATGCCTGTCGTGCCATGAAACCCGCGACGACTGCATCGCCTGCCACCGCGCGACCGTGCCGACGCCGCACCCGCTCGGGCCAACGTACGCCAACAACGCGGACGGCGGTGAGCACGTTGATGACGCCAGCGCATTCCTGCTCGCCTGCCTCGCGTGCCACGATGTCGAAAACCAGGACCCGGTCTGTGCCCGGTGTCACCAGTAAAGGAGACGAACCATGCTGAAGAAACGTGATACACGCTGGCTCCTCCCGATCCTGGTGCTGACCGTCGCTGGTCTGCTGACAGGCTGCGGGAGTGAAGTCGCGGACGATTGGGATCCGACCTCGCCAGCCGAGGCGCGGCACCCGTTCGGTGAATCCAGCCACGCTGCCTACATGGTGGCACAGGATTACGATTTCGCCCAGTGTACCGAGTGCCATGGTGAAGAGCTGCGCGGTGTTGAACTCGGTGATCCGATGGACCCGGTGCGCGCCTGCACCGAGTGCCACAACACCAACAACCACTATGTCTTTTTCGACAACGCGTTCGAACACGCGCAGTGGATGAGTGAAAACGAATACATGATGGACGAGTGCTACACCTGTCACTCCGCGACCAGTCAACCCGCGGATCAGCTGGACGTCGACTTCGGCGGCAGCTGCTCGTCCGAAGGCTGCCACGACAGCGAACTCGGTGCCCTGGCGTGCAATACCTGCCACGGTAACTTTGAAGGTGACGCGTCCGTCATGATCGATTGGGCACCCGACAAGGGCGCACACATGACGCACCTCGCTGGCAGCGGCTGGCACGCGGACATGACTTGCGCCGACTGTCACCGCCAACCGGCACAGGCCGTTGCGGATGGTCACTACAACGACGACACCCCGGGCATGGTCGAAATCCGCTTCGGCAGTGTCGCACGGACTGGTGATTTCGATCCGGAATGGAATACGGACGCCAGCACCTGTTCGAACGTCTACTGTCACGGCGGTGGCGTGCTTGACTGGCGGCTGCAGAACGTCGAGTTCACATGCACCTCGTGCCACATGTATCCGCCGCCGCTCGAACAGGGCCACCCGGCCAACGATGACTGCGTCTCGTGCCACGGGGCTGTTGTCGGTGCGGACGGCGATGATGACGACACATTCGTTGAGATTGTGAACGAAGATCTGCACATTAATGGATCTGTTAACTTCAACGAATAGTACAAGAAAAAACGCGGAACTTGAGGAAACCACATTTCCTTCACAAAGGAGGCATAGATACATGCGAAAGATCCTGATCTTGCTCCTCGCCATCCTCGTGGTGGGAGCCTATAGCGCCGACGTGTTCGCGCAAGACCATGCGTTCATCGGAGCGAACAAATGTGGCATGTGCCACAAGGGTGAAAAGAAAGGCATGATCCTCGAGAAGTGGCAGGAAGGTCCGCACGCCAAGGCGTACGCAACCCTCGCCACCGATGAGGCAAAAGCCATCGCCACCGAAAAGGGCCTCGGTAACCCGCAGGAAGCCGCCGAATGCCTGAAGTGCCACGTCACCGGGTACGGTATGGATGCCAGCCTGACCGCCGACCTCGACATGGCCGACGGTATCTCCTGCGAATCCTGCCATGGTGCCGGCGCCGACTACAAGTCGATGAAGATCATGAAGGATCGTGAAGCTTCCATCGCAAACGGCATGGTCGCCGCGCCGAAAGAAGGTTGCGTGTCCTGCCATAATGAAGAGAGCCCGACCTACAAGCCATTCGTCCTCGAAGAGTATTGGGCGGAGATCGAACACAGCGTTCCCGAGGGCGAATAGTGAGTGGTTTTCCGTGTGAAACTGCCGTCAGCCCCCCAGACGGCGTGTCGGCCTGCAGCCGTGGAGCCCCCAAGGCTGCAGGCCACACTTCCACACGGTTTACTGCTGTTAAAAGTTTGTGAAGATTTGCACGAGCGGGTGAGATTTCGGCACCCGCTCTGTTGTTGAAATACCAGAGGTTTGGAGAGCTTAACAATCGGTATCGAGGAGGGTTCGTTATTATATTCACAATGGCTGGATTGATCAAACGGCAAGCGATACCACGAATTGCCTAATTCTGATGCCAGCCGGCCTAAGACCGATTGTTTCCACGCACAAACAACTTCGTGAGGACGACCTCACGCCTTGACACGACCCCATTATGGGGCCACGCGTTGAACGGAACTGCAACCGCTGCAAACGCTTTGTTCAACGCACAACCTGGTGGAGATGGATTCAGATGCACGCGCACCCGCACACTCGATTCGGGTTCTTCCTGCTGATCTGGCTGTTGCCGGTTCTGCTGTTCGCGCAGTCAGCGGATGACTGCCTGATGTGTCATGCCGATACCGAACTGGAAGCCGAAGATGGTACCATCGTCGGTGTCGACGAAGAGTATTACATGGACAGTGTCCACGGCTTCTTCGACTGTGTCGACTGCCACGATCAACCCGGAGCCGACTGGGAAGATTTGCCCCACTTCAGCGTCTACCACCCGGTAGACTGCAGCATGTGCCATGAAGATGCCGCCGGCAGCTACGATGGCAGCTTCCATGGCCGTGCGCTGGCACAGGGTGTGCGTGAAGCGCCGAACTGCTCCGACTGCCACGGTTCATCCCAGGACCCGCACCGGCTGCAGAGTGTCGACACCGGTATCGAGGAAAACGCGTGCCGGGTTTGCCACCGCAAGGAAACCCAGGCGTATCGTGGGTCGGTGCACCAGGTTGCGCATGATCAGGGCAAGCCGAGCCCGGGCTGCACCTCCTGCCACCCGACGCACGGCGCCGACCTGCCGCCGTCCGCCGGCGCGGTCAACACCATCTGTCTCTCCTGCCACGACAACGCGATGCAGTCGGTGATGATCGGCGGCCATCCGTTCGGCGAAACCGAACGCGGGGCGATCAACTGCGCATCCTGCCACGATGTGCACGCCACCCACATCCCTGAAGTCGACAGCGGCACGCTACAGGCCTGCGTCGACTGTCACGACGATTACGATTCCCAGTTCACCGGATCGGTGCACGAAGATCTGCTCGCCGAAGGGGACATGAACTGCCTCTCCTGCCACAAGACGCACCAGGTGTCTGCGGATGTTGAAGAGGGAAGCGAGCTCGAATTCGGCTGCGGCCAGTGCCATGAAGACGCGGAAGCGGTCTACCGTACCAGCGCCCACCGTCTCGCCCGTTTGCACGGGGACGTTGTCGCCGCGGAATGCGCCGACTGCCACGGCGGACACCACATTCTCCCGGCGGAAAATCCGGAAAGCCCGGTGAACCACGCCAACATTCCGGACATGTGCGGCGAATGCCACACCGACAACACCGTCATCACCAACGACTATGTCCGCCTCCCGATCAGCTTGCCGAGCTACTCGGAATCGGTCCACGGCAAGGGATTGGCTGAAGGCAAGCACACTGCGGTGTGTACCGACTGCCACGGCAGCCACAACTTGCAATCGGCGAACGTTCCGAGCTCGATGGTCGCCCGTGAAAACCTGGTGCAGACCTGCGGCCAGTGCCATGACAAGGTGGCGGACAAATACGCCGGTTCAGTTCACGGACGCGCGGTCCAGCACGGTATCAAAGATTCGCCGGACTGCACCGACTGCCACGACGAACACCTGATTCTCGACACCAGCGACCCGAACTCGCCGGTCAATCCTGGCAACATCACCAACATGGCATGCCGCGAGTGCCACGAAGACCCGGAAATGGGTGCGCGATACGGTCTGCCTACCGAAGTGTTCTCCAGTTACCTGGACAGCTACCATGGCTGGGCGATTCAGCGCGGTGGAGAAGCCGTTGCGACGTGCGAAGACTGCCACAACACGCACGATGTGCGCAGCATCTTCGATCCGGAATCGAGCATTCACCCGGACAACGTCGTCGAAACCTGCCGCAAGTGCCACCCGCAGTCGAACGCAACCTTCGCGGCAAGTTACAGCCACATCTCAGCGCGAGGCGCTTGGGGTATTCACGACTACGCGCAGGTGATCTACATCATCCTGATCGCGATCGTGCTCGGCGGAATGGCCTTCCACAACGGTCTCATCCTGTTCAAGACCATCCGTCACCACAAGCGTCACCACGAAGCGCAGGAAGCCGTGCTGCGCATGACGAAGAACGAGATCTGGCAGCATGTCCTGCTGGCGTTTACCTTCATTGTGCTGGCGATTACCGGCTTCGCGTTGCGTTATCCGGAGGCCTGGTGGGTGAAAATGCTCACTGCGCTCGGGATGACGGAAAACGTTCGTGCGTTCACCCACCGCCTGATGGCCGGGTTGATGATCGCCACGTCGTTCTACCACATCGCGTATCTCTGGTTCACCGCGCGTGGACGTGAGCTGATGAAGGCGATGATCCCGCATCCGAAGGACGCCGGACGCGCGCTTGGTACCATGGCCTATTACATGGGCATGAAGACGAAGCAGCCGCGCCACGGCATGTTCGACTACACGCAAAAAGCCGAGTACTGGGCCCTGGTCTGGGGGACGATTGTCATGGGTCTGACCGGCTTCATCCTGATGTATCCGGACCTGGTCACAGCCTTCCTGCCGGCCTGGGTCATTCGAGTCAGCGAAACCATTCACTTTTACGAAGCGATTCTCGCTGTTGGTGCAATCATTATCTGGCACTTCTTCTTCACCATCTTCATTCCGCGCGAGTATCCGATGAGCTGGATCTGGATTACGGGAAGAATGCCGAAGCACGAGTGGGACCACCACCACAGCGATGAAACGAACGAACTGGGTCGTGAACCCAAGCTCTTGCCCCCCACCGGCAAGTATGCCGACGGAGAGAAGGATGATCCACTTCTTCCGCATTAAAACTGTAAACGCATCGCGAGGGATGACACCATCCCTCGCTATGGCGATGTTTCTGCTGACGTTCCTGCTGTTCACCATGACGGCGGGAGCGTTCGCGCAGGATGACGAAACCTGCGAGATGTGTCACGATGATCCAGACATGTCCCGCATGGAACAGGGCATCCCGCAATCCCTGTACGCGAATTCGGCGATGATCGAAGAGTCGGTCCACGCCGGATTCGGTTGCATCGACTGCCACCAGTCGCTGGACGGCGTCGAGGATTGGCCGCACGAAGCGAACCTGCCGGGCGTTGATTGCTCGATGTGCCACGATGACGCGTTCGAAGAGTACATGGACGGGTTCTATCAGCACCTCGAGGCGCGCGGATTCAGCAACATCCCCGGGTGCACGTCCTGTCACGGCAACCACGAGATCTCCGGCGAGGCCGACACGCGCAAGGTCTGCGGCGTCTGCCACAACCAGGAGGTGAAGACGCTCGCGAAGTCCGTGCATGGTTCAACCACGGATGCGACCATCTCCTGCACCTCGTGCCACGCCGCGCACACGAAGAACGAACGTGGCGACATGCTTGAGGCGGACTGGCGGATTGAAGTAACCCGCAAATGCCTGAACTGTCACAAGGACGATTCCGAGGGCTACCTCAAGTCGGAACACTACCTTGCCGTCAAGGCGGGCAGTGAGGAAGCGCCGATCTGCGTCGATTGCCATGGCTTCCACGACATCTACGCTGTCGATGACAGGCACTCGCCGGTCCATGTCGACAACATGGACGCCACCTGCTCGCAGTGCCACGAGGGCAAGGAAGCCACCATTCACCGCAAGAGCGGGGTGGACGCGCGCCTGATGACCTGCGCCGCATGCCACACCGGCCACGAGACACACTTCGAAGGCCAGGCCGGCGGACACTTCCAGGAAGAAGTCAGCGAAACCTGTAACCGTTGCCATGATAAAGACGCGCACATGGACGATAATCTCGCCCACGCGTCCATCATGAGCGGCGAGGATGGCACCGACTTCTCCTGCATGCAGTGCCACACGTACCACTATGAGGATGCCTCCGAAGCTCACAAGGCCGGCGGCGGTACGCTAAGCTGCGCCAGTTGCCACGAGGAAGAGAACGACCTCTGGTCACGTTCCGCACACGGTGTCGCCTTCCGCAAGGGCCACACTGAAGCCCCGACCTGCGAAACCTGTCATGGCAGCGATCAGATCCAGAAGATTTCCAAGGAGTTTGACGGTCAGTCGATTATCTCGCTGTGCGCGTCCTGCCACGCCGACCGTGACATGATCCTCCGCTTCCAGCTCAACCCGAACGCCGTCAGTGGCTACCTCAACACGTACCACGGCAAGGCGTATTCGCTGGGCTATCAGGGCGAGGAGTTCGCGACCTGTGTTTCGTGCCACGATAACCACTTGATCCTGCCGCGCGATAATCCGGAATCCTCCATCGCACAGCAGCATATCATGGAAACCTGCGGTCGTTGCCACGACGATGTGAACGAGAACTTCGTCGCCCAGTTGCAGCACTACGACCCGATGGCGCACGAGGAACATCCGGTTCTCGACATTATTCACGTCTTCATGGTCTGGCTGCTGCGGATCACGCTAACCGTCTTCGGCATCCACACCCTGCTCTGGCTGTGGCGGGCCGGCTGGGATGGCATCCGTCACGGGCGGAAGATCCGTGGACGCAAGGGTCAGGTGCGCTACATGCGCTTCGGCGTATTCGAACGCGTCCAGCACGGTATCGTGATCGTCAGCTTCCTGCTGCTCGCGATGACCGGTCTGCCGCTGAAATATTCGTACACTGAGGCATCCTACTGGATCGCGAACAACCTCGTCGATCTGCGTACGATGGCGATTCTGCACCGTATCGGTGCCGGATTGACCTTCACTTACTTCGCGTTGCACCTCGGCGGCCTGATGTACAAGCTCGTACGACGCAAGTTGACGCTGAAGAGCCTGCTCTGGGGAGTCGACAGCCTCGTGCCGCAACCGCGCGACATCAAGGACTTCTTCCAGCACATCGGATTCTTCATCGGTGTCGCTGAAAGGCCGACCTTCAACCGGTTCACCTACTGGGAGAAGTTCGACTACATGGCGGTGTTCTGGGGTGTCGCGGTGATCGGAGCGTCCGGACTCACCTTGTGGTTCCCGGAATTCTTCACCAGGTTCCTGCCGGGTTGGGCGATCAACGCTGCAATGATCATCCACTCCGAGGAGGCACTGCTCGCAACAGGCTTCATCTTCACCATACATTTCTTCAACGAGCACTTCCGTCCTGAGAACTTCCCGATGGATGAAGTCATCTTCACGGGACGTGTCAGCGAACACTACATGATGGAAGAGCGCCAGGAGTGGTACGAACGGATGAAGGCGGAAGGCAAGCTCGACACCATGCGTGTCAAGCCGATGGCCGTCATTCCGCGTATCCTGCTCTACACCTTCGGGTTCAGCGCGCTGGCGATTGGACTTGCACTGCTGGTCCTGATCGTGGTCGGAACCTTCACAGGGTGATGTTCATGTAAAAAACACAAGCAGGGAACACATTTCGACTAGGCCACACGCACTGCTAATCACGTTCCCGCTATTAACCAGCTACTTTATACCCCCCTTGTGAGACACCCGGTGCCGCAAACACCGGGTGTCTTCTCTCGGACGCAAAAGACGCCACAGACGCAAAAGACGCCACAGACGCAAAAGAAGCAAAGGACGCAACAGAAGAAACTGACGCCACAGACGCCACAGACACCACTGACACAAAGCAAACAATGGACCTCAACCGCCGCGTAGCGGCGACAGGTGGTTAGCGTGTGGCTTCAGCCACACGGACACGCGCGCCCCTCTTACCAGTCCCAGGTTTGTCCGTTCCCGTCGCGTCCTGTAGGGACGCCGCGCCTTTCAGATCCCGACGAATCCCCGTTGTTCCTTCATTGATTGGCGACTACTACAGCCCGTCGTTGACTATCACCCCGTACCGGGAACTACCGTTTCCGCCCCGTCGTGAACTATCCGGATCACGATCACCGGGCACCGTTCCCGCTTGACACGTCTCAACCCGGAGCGCTAGCTTTTTCCATGCACGCACCCACATCGAATATCCACTACACAATCCGTTCCCGGCTGATCCTGTCCGTGATCCTGATCGCGCTGCTCTGTGTCGTTGCCACTCTCGCGCCGCAACGCGCCATCGCGCAATCCGCCGACGATCACTGGACGATCCACCTGCCGCAGAACCAGCAGGCGACCGCTCCGGTGCGGATCATCGGCGCCACAGCCTATGTGGACGCGCTGTCCTTCGCGGACGCGATAGGCGTTGACTACCACCGCGATTCGCTCGACCGGTATGTTTTCAGCTTCCCCGGCGCGCTGGCAATGTTCGCCCCGGAGGCGGCGTTCGCACGGCTGGACGGTAAGACCTACCAGCTGCCCGCGTCGCCGTTAAAGACCGACTCGCGCCTGTTCATCCCGGAAGCGACCTGGGTTGATTATGTCAATCGTTTCACACCCGGCTTGGTTGCGTTACACCGCAGCCCGCGTGCGTTGAGCTTCACGCCACCAGAATCGGACATTCTCGAGATCGAGGCTGACCCGATCACCGCGACCACCGACAGTTCGCACATCCGGCTGCTGCTGACACGTCCACAGCGCGCATCGCTCGCTCTGATCGACAGCACGCACTTGGCCATCCGCCTGCCGGAGGCCAACCCGGGTGATTTCCGCTACACACCGGAGGACGACAAACCGAGCTACTCCTGGGACGCGGCCCAATCCCGGCTCGTCATCCAGCTGCCGCGTGGGTTGTACGCCGCCCGGTTCTCCGGACCGACCGACGATTGCCGCTACACGCTCACCCTGTCTTTCGTTGAGGAGGAAAACGGCACCCAGTGGGATGTAAAAACCGCCCTCGAAGCCGACAAGCAAAAATGGACTCTCGACACGGTCGTGATTGACGCCGGCCACGGCGGCAAAGACCCCGGCGCCATCGGACATTCCGGCATCTACGAAAAAGACCTTGCGCTCGAGACCGCGCTGGCGGTACGCGAGGTGATGCGCAAACGCCTGCCCGGCATCAAGGTGGTGATGACCCGCGACGACGACACGTTCATTCCGCTCTACGAACGCACCCGCATCGCCAACCGTGCGAACGGCAAGCTGTTCGTCTCGATTCACTTCAATTCCGCCCGCGACCGCCGCGCGCACGGCCTTGAGACCTACTTCCTCGCTCCGGCACGGACCGAACGTGCGATGGAAATCGCCAAGGTGGAGAACGAGGTTATCCAGTACGAGGAACAGTTGCACGAATACCCCGAATTGGGCGACGAGGCGTTCATCCTCCTTTCGATGGCGCAGGCGCAATTCGGAAAGGAAAGCGAAGATCTGGCGTCGATGGTACTGGATGGCATGCAGGACAGGACCGGCCAGAAAAGCCGTGGCGTCGATCAGGCGGGGTTCTATGTGCTGATGGGTGCATCCATGCCGGCGATTCTCGTTGAGGGAGGCTTCCTCTCCAATGCCAACGAAGAACGCCTCGTCCGCAGCAAGGAGTATAAGTCCAAGGTCGCCGAAAGTATCGTGGACGCGATCGAGGAGTTCGTCAGAAAACACGATAAAGACTCCTGATCGGCTGCCTGCCGTTTTTCGCCGAATCCTTGCTGTAGCGCAGTATCCGAGAAAAGTTGGACGCGAACGTTTATTCTTTCCTCAGAAACGCCTAACTTATAGAGCAACGCCGCAGAGGTAGTTGCACCTGCTCCGCGCACAGATCCTCCCTGTCCTCAACAGGAGGTCCGACCATGGCGACCAATCCCCTTCCAGCGACCGTTGAACGCCGTCTTCGCGCACAGATTCAAATCCAGCAGCGTCTTGCCCGTGAACTGGAACGCAACAAGCAGGCACAGCAGAAGCCACCATTTGTCACCATCTCACGCCAGTATGGCTGCCAGGCTTTCGAACTGGCGAAAGCGTTGTCGGAACGCCTGAAAGCTGAATTTCCTGACTATGAGTACGTGATCTATGACAAGATGTTACTGTCCATTCTGGCCGAACAGGACGAGATGCTGTCCGAAATGGCGAACGTGATGTCCCGGCACACCAAGTCGGAGATTGATGACTGGGTCGACAGCACTTTTTCCGGAAAACCGTCCGAGTTGAAAGTGTATCGCGCACTCGCACGCACGCAGGCAATTCTGGCTTCAGCCGGTGCTTGCATTCTGATTGGACGGGGAAGCGCATTAACGACCCGTTACGTACCCGCAGGAATCCACGTTCGCCTGATCGCACCACTCGAATGGCGGATCGACACGTTGAGGAATGATCCCGGCTACGACGACATCGCGGACCGCGAGACGATCGAACGACTTGACCGGGAACGAGAGGGCTTTGTACGGAAATACCTGGGACTTGACGTCACGGCATTGAACCACTATGACATCGTCTTCAACAACGAACGAGTCGCAACCAATGAGCAGGCCCTGACCCTGAGCGAACTCGTCAAATCGCGGTGGAATCGTGTAGCGTAGCAGTTGATTGCTAGGAGTATTCGGTTCCGTTTCTTCCGTGTATTCCGGAGTTCAGCATTCTTTTCGCGCCTTTTGCGGTTCAAGCCAGGTGTTTGTTGTACGCCTGCTTCATCGCCAGCGCGCCACGGTCCATCGAGTCCGCCGCCTCGCTGATCACCCACGCCGGATAGCCGGTCAACGCTAACGCCTGCGCGAAGTGTTCCGCCACCGGCAGCCACGGATCGCCCGGCTTGCCAAACATCGGATCGGCGTCCTCGTCCGAGATCAATTCCCCGTGATCACGGTGCTTCTTCTCACCTTTCGGAGTGAATTCGATGGGGGAGATGTGGTAGTGCATCTCTTCCCACTGTTCCGGACGCAGATTCGCCTTCAGGTGGTCCATCGCCACGATATAGTCGTCCGGCGAGGTGAATGTCCACCCGTTGTCCGTGTCCAGCTCGCTAAGCTGACGGCAGTGCAGGTGTCCGAAATCGACACACGGCCGGCAGCTCGGCACCTCACGGCAGATCGTCAGAATCTCCTCCAGCGATCCCAGCGAATTGACCTTTCCCGCCGTCTCCGGGTAAATGTGAACCCCGTCCGGCAGATCGTTCGCGACAAATGTCTGCATG
Organism: bacterium; assembly: GCA_963675295.2. Taxonomy (GTDB): domain Bacteria; phylum Electryoneota; class Electryoneia; order Electryoneales; family Electryoneaceae; genus BMS3BBIN04. Next base: position 4,431,440 of record CAXXKJ010000002.1, on the reverse strand, counting down.
TTCGAAATGAACCGGTCCAACGCGTTCTCGCGTCCACCCGCAGTCGTGCCGGGATGCAGCACGATCCGTGATACGCCCGCCAGCGCAGCCAGCTCAGCCGTCTTCGCCAGCGACGCGAAGCTGCGCTCGATGACATCGTCCTTCACCGACGACAGCACGCAGTAGTAACTGGCGTGAATGCTGAAGCTGACTCCGAATTCTTCCGCCTTCTCCAGGTGTTGCTCGGCTACTTCGGGACGAGTCCGCGGGCCATGAACCATCTGCAGCTCGAGGATATCGAGCCCGATATCGTGCAGCCACTCGGCCGCGTTGACACGGTTCTTCTTGTACTTTTTCGTTTCGAAAAACGACGTCGGAAATCCCGCCGGACCGAAAAATGCTCGTTTCGTCATCGGTTCTGTCATGGTAAATGTCGGTGTAATGTCTGTCAGGAAGCAGAATTACTCGCGTCCTCATGCGTCAGCAGCACGCCGATCAAATCATCCAGCTTCTGCTTCAGATCCAGGTACGTGGCCTCGTCCTTGCCGAAGGAGGCGTACAACTGTTCCGGCACACACTCCAGCTTCTGCCGTAACGCCACGCCGTCCGAGGTCAGCTCGATCTGCACCACACGTTCATCGTACGACGCCCGCGTGCGGGTGATCAATCCCTGCTGCTGCAACCGTTTCAGCAGGGGGGTGAGCGTGTTCGTGTTCAGCAACGCCCGGCGGCCGATGTGCGACACCGGGCACGGCGCATCCTCCCACAGGATCATCAGCACGATGTACTGTGGGTAGGTCAACCCGAACGGTTCGAGCAACGGATGGTACAACCGCTGGATCAGACGTGACGCCGCATACAGCGGAAAGCACAGCTGCTTGTCCAGCTCAAGGTTGCTCGATTGTTCATCCACTGATCGACTCATGCCTTCCCCAATGCGGCTCGGATCTCGGGTTCGAGGGACTCGGGCGTCACGGCCGGCGCAAAACGCTTGATCGGCTGTCCGTCCCGGCCGACGAGGAACTTAGTGAAATTCCACTTGATCCAGCCACCGAGAAGGCCGGACAGCCGGCGCTTGAGGAACGAAAAGACCGGGTGCGCGTTCGGACCGTTCACCTCCACCTTCGCAAACATCGGGAAGCTGACGCCGTAATTGACAAAACACGTCTGCTCAATCTCCTCCACACCGCCCGGTTCCTGGCTGCCGAACTGGTTGCAGGGAAACCCGAGGATCTCCAGCCCGTCCTTGTGATACGTCTGGTACAGTTTTTCCAGGCCCTCGTACTGCGGAGTGAACCCGCACTTGCTGGCCGTGTTCACCACCAGCACCACCTTGCCCTCGTATGCTGAAAGTGATTCCTCGTCACCGTTCAAGCGCGTCGCCTTCAAGTCATGGAACTCACTCATCACATCATCTCCTTCGTCTTCGCTGGCAAGTCAAATCCTGACCGTAGTCCGTGTTTGGCTTGTGTGTCGCGTACGATTGTATCGCTAGCGATATAATACGTTACAGCACAACACGTGTCAACGGACCAGAGCCGATCACAGAGACGGTGGGTATTACCCGGTTCACATGAGATGCAGGTCAAGCGGTGACTTCAACAGACCGCATGCGCAGGTTCAATCTGCCAGTGTAAAACACAACTCTTTGTGTGCTGAATCATATTCAACGAGATGCAAAGAGAAAAAACTGCCGCGGACATACGTCTGCGGCAGTTCACATTGCTTGCATGTCGGATTCACACGCGGGGCTAGCCAGCAAACCCTGCGACGATTTCCGCAAGCACCTTCTCAAACCGGCCACGGTCGGAAATCAGCGACTTTGCCGCATCGACATCCTTCGCGCCGGCGGTCGCAAAATCGGGCTTGCCACCACCACCACCGCCAACTGTCTTCGCCACCGCGCCGACCAGTTTGCCCGCCATCAGGCCTTGCTTGATCAGGCCGGGTGTCACCACCGCGACGAACATGTACGTCTTGTCCATCGTCGCGCCGACAATCCCGAAGCCATCCTTATTCGCCTGGGTCAGCTTCTCGATGATCTTGTCGCCCACCTGCTGCAGCCCGTTCTTGTCGGAAACCGCGTCCGTGTGCGCAAAGACCGCTGTGACCGGGGTGCCCTTGAACTCGAGATCGTGCCCCCAGTCGGCGAGCATGTCGACCGAACCCTGCAACGCCGCCCGCTGCAGTCGTTCGATCTCCTTCTGCATCTCCTTCTGACGGTCGAGCAGCTTCGCGATCTTGTCCGCCGGATCGGACCCGCCGGAACCGACCGTGGTGATCACACGATCGAGCGTGTCGCGTTCCAGCAGCATCCGCTCGTACGCGGCCGCGCCGGCGGTGCACTCCACACGCCGCACACCCGCGCTCAACCCGGTCTCGCTTTCGATCCGGAACAGGCCGGCCTCGCCAGTACGCGTCAGGTGCGTGCCGCCGCAGAGCTCCATCGAGAACTTGTTGCCGTCACCTTCGCCGACCGTGATCACCCGCACGACATCATCGTACTTCTCACCGAACAACGCCATCGCGCCTTTCGACTTCGCTTCGTCGATGGGCATCTCGGACGCCGTCACCGGGTAATCACGACGGATCGCGTCGTTGACAATCGCCTCGGCCCGTGCGAGCTGCTCGTCCGACGGCTTCTCGAAATGGGTGAAGTCGAACGTCATCTTGTCCGGCCCCACCGCCGACCCGGCCTGGGTCACGTGGTCGCCCAGCACGTCCCGCAACGCCGCCTGCAGCAGGTGCGTCGTCGTGTGATGCGGCAGAATCCGACGCCGCCGATCCTCATCCACCTGCGCATCGACCTTCACCGGCAACGTTTCCGAGACTAGAGTCGTGCCCGCGTTTGCTTGCAAACGCGGATCATCCCCAGGCTTCTTCACAGCGTTTGCGTAATGCACACGCCGGTCGCCTTCGTTCCGGACGTCGTACACCTGGAACTCCCAGCCGTCACCGGAGATCGTGCCGTAGTCACACACCTGGCCACCGGATTCCGCGTAGAACGGCGTCCTCGCCAGCACCAGCGCATATTTCGTGACGCTGTCTTCCTCGAACGTCCGCGCCATGCGCAGCTCGGTGGATTCGTGCAGGCTGTCATACCCGGTAAATGCCGAGTGGTCGCCCTCGCTGACCGTATCAAAGTCTGTTTCGCCCTGGACAAACTTCGCCCCGGCGCGGCTGCGTTCTTTCGCCGCCGCCATCTCGCGGTCGAAGCCGGCCGTGTCAACCTCGATGCCACGTTCTCGCGCCATCTGCTGCGTCAGGTCGAGCGGGAAACCGTACGTGTCGTACAGCTTGAATGCGTCCGCCGCCGGAATCACCAGCCCGGATTTCAGCTGGCGGAATTCGTCGACCAGCGTATCCACCTGTGCCGTATCCACACCGGACGCCGCCTTCAGCGTGGAGGCGAATTCGTCCAGGTTGCGGTCGATGAAATTGTAGTTGATGCTGTCGCCGTTGCCGCCGGTCAGCTTCTCCAGTTCGGCGACATAGCGGTTCAGCATCCCGGACTTGCTCGTGACCGATTTGCCAACATCGGCCAGCTTCTTCGCCCAGACCGGCAGCTTGTCGCCGCCTTGCTTGTTCGCATGCTCGACGAACGTCCGTGTGAACGAGTTTCCGAACACCGTCAGCCCATTGTCCAACGTCCGCAGGAAGGATTCCTCCTCCGCGCGGATGACGGTCTCGATGTGCTGTTGGCGTTCCTTGATCTCAGTGAAATGGTGCCCCATCACGTCCACCAGCACCGGCACCAGCGTGTGCACGAACGGTCCGTCCACGCCCAATTCCCGGACAAACCGGCTCGCCCGGCGCAGGATGCGGCGCAGCACATACCCCCGGCCTTCGTTACCCGGCAGGCCGCCGTCCGCGATGGCAGAGGTCAATGCGCGCAGGTGATCCGCAATCACACGGTGGGGGATATGAATCCCGTTGAGTTCGTACGCCACCCCCGACCGTTCCGCGATTTCGCTGATGATCGGGCTGAACAGATCGGTCTCGTAATTCGATTCGACACCCTGCATCACCCGCGCGATGCGTTCCAGCCCCGCGCCGGTGTCGACGTGCGTCGCCGGCAAGTTATGCAGCTCGCCGCTCTGATCGCGGTGGTACTGGATGAAGACCAGGTTCCACAGTTCGACAAAGCGGCCGGATTCCGTGTTCGGCCCGTCGTTCTCAATCGCCTGACGGCCCGGTGCGGGCTTGCCGAGGTCGATGTGGAGCTCGGTGCACGGTCCGCACGGCCCGACCTCACCCATCTCCCAGAAATTGTCCTTGTGACCGTGACGGCTGATGTGGCTCGGCTCAATGCTCGTTTCGGATTCCCAGAGACGATGCGCTTCGTCGTCGTCGGTGAACACCGTCGCGTACAACTTGTCCGCCGGAAGCTTGTACACCTCGGTCATCAACTCCCACGCCCAACGGATCGCCTCGGCCTTGTAGTAGTCGCCGAACGACCAGTTGCCGAGCATTTCGAAAAACGTGTGATGGTTCGGGCTCGGCCCGACTTCCTCAAGGTCGTTGTGCTTGCCGCTGACACGGATGCACTTCTGGCTGTCTACCGCGCGGCTGTAGTCGCGCGTGCCAGTACCGAGGAACACGTCCTTGAACTGGTTCATGCCGGCGTTGATGAACAACAGCGTCGGATCATCCTGCGGAATCACCGGGCTGGAGGGGACGATGGTGTGTTTCTGCGCGGCGAAAAAGTCGATGAACGCCTGCCGAATTTCGGCCGAGGTCATGCCGGGCCTCCGATAAAAGACAGTACTCAGTGATCAGTGGTCAGTAGTCAGTGCCGGGGTATGCCCCGACTTGCTCGCAAGTCAAGAGTATCAGCACCTGCCACGTCCGCGTCTGCAAGTTTTTCGACACGGTCGAGTGCGAATGCGGGTCGACCCGAACCGCGTTGAACGCGATTATACCCGAACCAGACCACCCTGACGTCAGCAAGCCCGGACAGTTACGTCCGGGCTTTATCACACTTTAGACAGGAACTGGAAGATCGCGGTTCCAGGCTGGCGGTGCAACTCTCGCGGCTACCGTTTGCCTGATTTTCCGGAGAATGGTCCTTTGCTGCGCGACTTGCGTTCCTTGCCCGTCACACGCAGATACACCGCATACAGACCATTCAGGAAAAACAGGGAAAAGAGCAGAATGCCGATCGGGTCCGCGCCATGCGACCACCGGTTGGAAAACATCACTGCCAACCCGACCAGGCCGACAAAGCCTCCGATCAATGCAAGAGTGCCACCCATGGGTCAGCTACTGGTCCTTCTCCTCATCACCCTCGTTGTCGCCGTCGTCGTCAGACGCATCGTCTTCCGCCGGAGCTTCCGGGGTGTCTTCAGCCGGCTCGAGGTCCTCACCCGCCCACGCATCTTCCAGTTCATCGTCGCGGTACGGCTTCGGCAGGAACTTGTCGAGCAGGAAGATCGCCAACGCGATCAACGCGCCCATGATGAGCAGGAACTTCAGGAATGAGAACTTCTTCTTGGGCTTGCCCATGATTGCCTCTTGTTGTTTCTTCACACTCGTCAAAACCGATGGAGCGGATTTCGCCATGCGCTGCGCCGAAGACGAAACCGTCTCCGCGCCACGCGTTCCGTAGTCGTAAGCCTCCCCGGCCACCTTGCGTCCGAAGCCGCCAACTTCCTGGCTGACGCGCTGAACGTCGGACTTCAAGCGAGTCCACGCCCAAAGCAGAGACCCGCCCATCAGGCTGAGTTTCGTCAGGCTCTTGATCAGATTCTGGTATGGCTCTTTCATGTCTGACATGGATGGACCTTTGGGAGTTTCACTTCACACTGCCCATGCCTTGAGCAGAGTGGAATGTACCGAGAGTAGCCCGCCAACCCAAGTTGAGGTACTGTTTATTCGCTCTCGGTGCCACCATCGGCACGCAGCAACTCCCGGATGAGTTCCTGATCGAATCCACGATTGGCGAGACGCCGGGCCAGCTTCGCCCAGCCTTTCTGTGAACCCCGCTCAGATTCCGGAATTGAGCCTATCAACGACTGCAACACCGCCTGCGCGTGCTCCCGCTCCAATGCCGGATCCCAGAGCTCGGCCAGTGCCGCCTCGGCGTGCTCCCGGGAGAGACCGTGTTCCAGCATCCGGTTCAACGCCTTGATCCGGCCCTGTCCGCCACGCCGCGCTTCCTGCTCCGCCCATAACCGCGCCGTGCGCTCGTCATTGAGAAATCCCCGCACGGTCAACGTCGCCAACGCGTCGTCGATTTCCGCAGCGGGGAAGTGTCGTTGCATCAACTTACGGCGAAGTTCCGCCACGGAATGATCACGCCGGGCAAGCAGACGCACTCCCTGCTCGTACGCCGACAGCGACGGCTGCTTCCGTAACCGGGATTCGCTCATGGATTCTTCTTCACTGGCTGCCGGGACGCCTTACTTCTCGTCCTTGGCCGTATCCGCCGTCTCGGTTTCAGCGGCGGCTTTTTCCTCCTCGTCCGGCGCTTCGGCCAGGCCGATTTTCACCATTAGGTTGTTTTCGATCTCCTGCATCAGCTCCGGGTTCTCTTCCAGGAACAGGCGCACCCGTTCACGTCCCTGCCCGAGCCGCTCCTCGCCGTAACTGAACCACGTGCCCGAGCGGGTGAAGATCTCATGCTGCAGGCCGAGGTCGATGATATCACCGCTGCGGCTGATGCCCTTGCCGTAGAAAATGTCAAATTCCGCTTCCCGGAACGGCGGCGACATCTTGTTCTTCACAACTTTGACCCGTGTCCGGTTGCCGATGATGTTCTGCCCGTCCTTGATCGACGCGATCCGCCGGATGTCCATCCGCACCGAACTGTAGAATTTCAACGCGTTGCCGCCGGTCGTCGTCTCCGGGTTGCCGAACATCACGCCGATCTTCATGCGGATCTGGTTGATGAAGATGAACGCCGTGTGCGACTTGGACACCGTACCGGTCAGCTTCCGTAACGCCTGCGACATCAAGCGCGCTTGCAACCCGACATGGCTGTCGCCCATCTCGCCTTCAATCTCCGCCCGGGGGACCAGTGCCGCCACCGAGTCGAGCACGACAATGTCCAATGCGCCGCTGCGAACCAGCGTCTCCGCAATCTCGAGCGCTTGTTCACCAGTGTCAGGCTGGGAAATGAGCAGGTTTTCCGTGTCCACACCCAGCGCCTGGGCGTAGTTCGGATCGAGCGCGTGTTCCGCGTCGATGAACGCCGCATAACCGCCCAATTTCTGCGCTTCCGCGATCAGGTGCAGCGTCAGCGTGGTCTTGCCGGACGCTTCCGGTCCGTAGATCTCAGTGACACGTCCGCGCGGCACACCGCCGATCCCCAACGCCGAATCCAGCGCAATCGAACCAGTCGGAATCACATTCACCTTGACCCGCGCGCCCTCATCACCCAGCCGCATGATGCTGCCCTTGCCGAACTGCTTCTCGATCTGGGTGATCGCGAGGTCAATCGCTTGACCTTTTTTCTCGTCCTTGCTCTTCGCCTGTGCCGCCATGGTCGGTGCCTCTATGTGTGTTTCGTGTCGTATGTCTGTTTGTTCAACGTTCCCGGAACGCGTCCACCCGCTTCCTGGAGTACCGATTACCGATTACCGGCTACCGAGTACCGCTTCACCCACCAAGCTTTACCTGTTCAACCGGCGTGTACACCGGCCCCTGCGGTGTCAAACGGCTCTCGATCAACGCCAGCTCGGTGATGTCGTAATGGTACGTTTCCACGTCCATCGCTTTCAGCCGCTTCAGCAACGGATCATACCGGTCGATGAACTTCACCCGGCCCAGTGTCAGATGCGCGGAAAACGACCGTTGCTCTGGCTCGATTCCCGCCGCCACCGCCGCCTGTTCGATCCGCTCCGCCATTGTATTGAGTCCGAGGTTTTCCCGCACTCCGATCCACAACACTCGCGGGTTGCGCTTGTTGGGAAAAGCCCCCAAACCGCCAACAGCGAGACGTAACGGGTGTTGCCAGTACGTTGCCTCGTCACGGACCGCCGCCGCCAGCAAATCTATCTGACCCTGCTCCACATCACCGCAGAACTTGACCGTCAGGTGCATCTGCGAACGCTCGACCCATTTGATCTTTGCGTCCGTCTTCGACAACGCCCCGCTGACCTCAAGCATACGGTCCTTGAGCAACTCGGGCAAGGTGAGTGCGATGAATGTGCGCATCATAGTGGGCGTAAAAATAACACAACATCTCGAATGAAACAAGTGTTCAGTATGAGGAGAGCTAAATCAACTGAGGCTCGTTTCCGTGATCGTGAGGCTGAAATTGATCCAGCAGCAACATCAACGCCGCCGTCGCGCTCCGTTCACGGTTGACCTCCCGATCGTCCGCGAACTGATGCTTCTTGCTGATCACCTTGACCGCGTCCGCATACCCGATGTACACCAGCCCGACCGGCTTTTCCTCCGTGCCGCCGGTGGGACCGGCAACGCCAGTAATCGACAACGCGACATTGCCGCGCGACCGCTTCAGCGCCCCCTCTGCCATCGCTTCCGCAACCTCCGCCGACACCGCGCCGTGCTTTTCCAGCATCTCCACCGGGACACCGAGCTCTTCCATCTTCGCTTCGTTGCTGTACGTGACCCAGCCACGCTCAAACCACGCCGTCGAACCGGAGATATCGGTCAGGCGTTTCGCGAGCAAGCCTGCCGTGCACGATTCCGCCGTCACCAGCTTCCAGCCCCGCTCCTTGAGCAGGTTGCCGACCGCTTCCTCAACGGAGAACGCTTCCCCGACACCGATGATCCACGGCTCCACCTTTTCCCGCACCAGGCGCTCGGCCCGACGCAGCAGCTCGTTTGCGGCGTCCAGAGATTTTGCGCGTACCGTCAGCCGCATCCGCACGCCTTTGTACGAGGGCAGGAACGCCATGTCAGCGTGCTCTTCGATCTCTTCCCGATTGTCCAGCTTCTCAAACAGGTCCGATTCCTTGATTCCGAAGGTGTGGATCGAGAGGAAACGGGTCGTGTCACGCCCCTCGCTGCGTTTCTTCAGACGCGGGATGATGAAGTCGGTCATCATCGCCTTCATCTCCGCCGGTACACCCGGCATCGCGGCGTAGAACCGGCCTTCACGCTCCACCCAGATCCCCGGGGCGGTGCCAAAACGGTTCGGAATCGGTGTCGCTCCCTCCGGGAATTCCGCCTGCTCACGGCTGACCTCGTTGAAACTCAACTGACGCTTGCGGTAGATCTCGCGCACGTGGTCCATCAGATCATTGCGGAAGATGATCGGCAGATCGAAAAACCGCGCGATCACCGACTTCGTCTTGTCGTCGTGCGTCGGACCCAACCCGCCCGTGATTAAAACCACATCCGAGCGGTGATACGCCTTCCGGAACGCTTCCAGCATCACGTCCTTGTCGTCCGGCAACACCGTGATCGCGTGCACCGGCTGGCCGATTTCCGCCAACCGCTGCGCGATGAAATTCGAATTGCTGTCGAGCGTCTGCCCGAGCAAAATTTCATCACCGATGACGAGGATTTCCGATTGCATCAGTCATCCCTTCGCTTCGGGTTGAGCAGCGAGCTGATCAACGAAATGATCACCGACCCGATCAGAGCCCACCAGAAGGTGTCGACACCAAAGCCCGGCACAATCGCGCCGACAAGCAGCAGCATCAATGCGTTGATCACCAGCAGGAACAGGCCGAGCGTCATGATTGTCGCGGGCAACGTCAGGATCACCAGCAAGGGCTTCAGCAGAATGTTTACCAGCGACAGTACAACCGCCGTAACCACCGCCGCCCAGAAGCTTTCGACCACAATGCCCGGCAGGATGTAAGCCGTCACCATCACTGCGACAGCCACTGCGATAATCTTCCACAGAATCTTCATCAAATCGCTCCCTGTTCCGTGTTTACTACCGGCTCTGAATTCACAAATCCTGATATTGATTGAGGGAATGTACACAAAGCCCGGGAACCCGCAACAGTTCCCGCCTTGCGAATTCTTCTCACGTGAGAAGCCAAGCCGCCCTTGATGTACTATCTTTCCACTCGCAAAAGTGGACGGCGATCCCGAAGAAAACCCGTCCAATCAACGCAGGAGGGACAGCGAACGTTGAATCCGCAATGACAGCACCAAACGAACAGGGCCTGGTTCTCACCCGCGCGAAGCAGGGTGTGCTCGTACGGGACGATTCCGGCACGCAGCACTGGTGCCGTGTCCCCGGCAAGGGGAAACGGATGGGTATGCCTGTCCCCGGCGACTACGTTGATTTCAAACCGTCCACCGCGACCAAGGACGGCTTCATCGACGCGATCCACGACCGCAGCAGCTTCCTCGAACGCTACTCCTACGGCCGCAAGAAAGAAATCGCCGCCAACATCGAGCAGTTCTTCCTGTTAACTACCATTCGTGAACCGGTGGTCAGCCCACGCCTGGTCGACCGAATGCTGGTCGGCGCGTCCATCGGCAGCATGAACACCACCATTGTGCTCAACAAAACCGACCTGTTCACCGGGGACGAGATCGACCGCTACCTCGCACCGTGGCGGAACGTATACCCGATCCACACCATCAGCGCCCAGAGTGGGGAAGGGCTGGCTGAGCTCGAGGCCAGTCTGCGTGGCAAGGTGAGCATGCTCGCCGGCGCGTCCGGCGTCGGCAAGTCGACCGTGCTCAACGCACTGATCTCCGACCTCGACCTCGACACCTCCGCCATTTCCGCCGCGACCGATCGTGGTGTCCACACCACCACCGCCACGTTCCTCTACCCGCTGCCCGGCGGCGGTACCGTCGCCGACACTCCCGGCATCCGTGAATTCTTCCCGGTCATCGAGGACGTAAACTCCCTCGCGCAGCACTTCCCCGAGTTTATGGAGTATCGCGATCAGTGCCGCTTCGACGACTGCCTGCACCTCGAGAACAGCGCCGGTTGCGCGGTTCGTGACGCGGCCGAGTCCGGTGCGATCCATCCCGACCGTTACACCAGCTACCTGCTGCTGCGGGAGTCGCTGCTGGACGGTCCCCGCCGTGGCCGCAAGGAGGACGCACAACCCCCAGTGTTCTGAAACGATACGATTATTTTGTTTTAGAACGTAACACATCTGTCCAGTCGCCTCGCAACCTGATACTCCGAATGCCGGTACCGATCTGTCTCTCTTCTTGTAAAGCCTGTCACCACTGGCACATCCACTGCAGGTTCATCCGGTTGTCTCCCTTGCTAGCAACCATCACTCCGCAAACTGGCACAGAGTTCGCTTAGCCTAACATCAAGAACGCAACAAGCGCGGGTGAACGATGGAAACGATTCAGTTGACAGCCAGCAATTTCCGGGATGTAGTCCAGACAGACGGCATCGTCTTCATCGCAGCGGGCGCGGATTGGTGCCCGGATTGCCAGAGGTTCCAACCGGAATTCGAAAGGTTGGCTGACGCGTATCAGCAACACCGTTTCGCGAAACTGGACACCGATCAGGAACCGGAGCTGAAAGAGATGTTCAACATCCGCTATATCCCCACGCTGATCGTGTACCGGGACGGCGAGATGCTGTACAACCAGCCCGGCGGACCCCCGGCGGACGTTTTCCATGAAATTGTACGCCAGGCGGAAACACTGGACATCAACGCGCTGAAGGAAGAGCGCGCAGAACATATCGCTTAACAACAGTCGTAAACATGATTGGATCGGAAAACCGTGCGTGGGAACACGACACCGATCCGAAACAAAAAGGAGAGATGAGATGGAACAGGAAACTCGCGAAGTGAAGCAGGCGATCAACGTTACGTGGGTCAAGAGTGAAACCGGCCACACCTACCTGTGCCCGGCCAATGTCGCCGGCGACCTCGCCGGCATGACCGACGATCACCTGCGTGCGCATTGCGTGGACGAGTCCACCAACCCGCACAACAACTGATCAATCGTACGAGTATACTGCCAGTTTCTGGCATTGGAACGCGGCCTCTGGGTCGCGTTTTTTATTTGACTTGTGTTTTCGCAAATTTGCAATAGCGGGCGGCGGGTAGCGCGTACTATCTTTTCCGCTTGGAGTTGTCAGTTCGGGTCATGGGTCAACCAGATGGATGCGTATGACAGACTTTGCGATCATGGAGGGAGAACGGGAGCTGATCACCGTCGAGCATTTCATGAACCTGTCGGCGGAGATCAACTATCACCTCAGCGCGGAAGTGCCCAATGAGGACGCACTGCTCGCCCTGGTTACCGGTCCGGCGAAAGTGCCGGATCAGGAAGCGCTGAAGCAGACCGTCAGCATCATCCGGCTTGGCTACGGCCGGACACGCCGCAAAATCGGTCCGATGGCGGTGCTGCATCCGCTGCGCACAGCCGCGCTGCTGTCACGCTGCATGCGCGATCCGGACATTCTCGATCTGCTCGGTGCGCTGCTGCATGATAAGGACGAAGACCTGCCGATAAGCCGCATTCCGGAGAAAAGCCGGGACGAGTTCGCCAACAGCTTCAACATGCTGCTGGAGAAAATCGGCAACGAACAGCAGTGGTATCTCGGCGAACGATTGTCCTATCTGACACGAGAACCGGGGTTGCCGTATCAGGCGTACCTCGTGCGGCTGCTCGATGCGTCCGAACGCATGCCCGACCTGCTGCATGTCAAACTCGCCGACCGGCTCGACAACACACTGGACCATCACATCCACCGGCCCGGTGTCATCCGCTACAACTTCTACCGCAACCTGTTCGACCTGTTCTTCGTGTCCGTCTACAAGGGCGTGCGCATCCGCCAGTACCACTTCCTGCCGGAACCGAAGGAAGGATCATTGCTGCTCGCCCAGCTGTTCAAGAATGCGTTGTTCCTGTCGTTGCTGCGCATCACGGGACGCTGCAATCTCGACGAGACCACCAAGTCGCTGTTTGACGCGGTCGCCATCGCCAGCATCCGGGAAGCACAATGGCTGGCGCTGGAACTGATTGCGACGCATGACGAATCCGAAATGCCCGACCTGCGCCGCCAGTTCATCGAAACGATGGAGTACTGCTACCACGGTGGCGCAACACAGGTCCACGCCGCCAACAGCGAAGGCAGCCTCGCCGGGTTCTTCCTCGAACGCTTCGCCAACACACGCGGACAGGATCGACGGGACGCCCTCATCGAGCTGTACGAGGACAAGGACTTCTTGACGACGGTGATCATCACCTTCATCGCGACGTTTTCCGCCTTCCTCAACGATCCGGAGTTTTCCATCGAGGGCATTGATCGGGAAGGGATTCGCGGCGTGCCGTGGGTTAATCCAAACGACCCGCCGCCTGCCGCGCCGGTGGTGTGATGCTGCCGGAAGCTACGCCGCGTTGCACGGTTCTTAGCATCATGACGGGGCATCTCATCGAGGTGCCCCCGTTTGGTTTCCGATAAAGTAGAAACGCACGATTTTCGTCAAAGGCCGGCCAGCACGTCATTCTGACGGTCGCGTGCGTATGCGGCCGAAGAAGAGCCCAATGATCAACAAGTGACTCTTCGATTCTGGATGGTCGAAGCTGGACCTTCTCTCACGTCTCTTCGTTCCGTTCGGAATGACCCCGTCGTTCATCAGGTCTGTAAGTACGGAGAGGTCTTCCACTCGCTATCAAACAACCGCGCGTTCGCCGCGGGAAATTCGTACCGCAACAGCTCGTCCGCATGTACCCAGCGCCAGTCCGCCACCTCCAGCGTTTGCGGCTCACCGCTCACATACCGCGCATGCAACCCGGCCAGCGTCACCGTCAATTCCGGATACTCATGCGTCACCCGGTTGAATTCCGGTCCCGCCGTGACCTTGACCCCCAATTCTTCCCGGATCTCACGTTCCAACGCCTGAGCCACCGTTTCCCCGGCTTCCACCTTGCCACCGGGCAATTCCCAGCAACCGGCGTGCGAGCCGCCGTCCGGACGTTGCGAGATCAGAATCAAGCCGTCGTCGCGCCAGATCAGGCCGGCGGCGACCAGGATGTGTTTGCGTTCAGCCATGCGGCAAAGGTAGGTGTTCGAATCCGAAAGTGGAGAGAAGTTCTCGCTGACTCATCGACCTGGCCCATGGAGTTGGCCCGGTTCATCTTGTGGCCCGGGTAGCCGGGTACAGGATGGATCTCCGGTTCTGCGGGTAAAATCTCGAAAACTTAGCTTGTCCAGCGAGGAATTGTGTGTTCGCGGACTATATTAGCACATCCAGAGAAGGACACATCCCTGTCCTGACCCACAACTCACAGGCCATGCAAGAGGTTGCCATGATGCTTGCCAATCGTGCTGACGCGGCGCGCGTGGGATTGATCCTGATTCTCGCGCTTCTGTTGCCGCTGACCGTGTTCTCCGCACCGAAAACGTTCCGGATCGACCTCCCGACACGGACGCTGACTCCCGCCGATGACGGCGGCCAGTGGGTCGCGCAACGTTCCAGTGGCGAGGCGTCCACCATCATCCTGCAGTTCCGCGATCATCCGGCGGAAAACGTGAAGCGCGGCCTCAGCCAGGCCGGCGTCCAATTGCAGGAATACATCGGTGGCGGAGCCTGGGTGGCGTACCTCCAGCCGGGTGTGGAATCCTCAGCATTCGACAATCTCGACCTGCGCTGGGCGGGACCGATGCTGCCGGAGGACAAAGTTGACCTCCGTGTTGCGGCGAACGACATGCCCTCCTGGGCAGTCACCCCGGACGGCAACCTCTACGCCGTCGTGATGATGAAGAACGTGCTCGAAAGCGAAGCCGAAACGTTGATTTATGAAGCCGGCGGTGAGCCGGGTGCGTTGATCAGCGTGCTCAACACGTGGCACGTTCTCGGTGATTCGGACCTGCCCGCACGCCTGGCGCAGGACCCGCGCGTCCACTACGTTACCAGCATCAGTCCGCCGCTGGAGATGCTCAATGCCGGTGTCCGTGCGGCGATGAACGTTGACGAGATCAACGAAGCCCCGTATTTCCTTGACGGTGCGGGCGAGACGGTCTGTGTCTACGACGGCGGCCTGGTTTATCCGCACGCGGATTTTGAGGATCGCATGACGCAGGGTGAGGGCGGGGTTGCCGATTCGCACCCGACCCACGTCGCGGGCACCGTCGGCGGAAACGGCGACTACGCTCATCGTGGCATGGCGCCCGCTGTAACCCTCCTCAGCTTCGCGTATGAGGAGTGCGATCCCTATTGCTTCTATGACAGCCCGCAGGACATCTACGAAAACTACGAGACCGCCCATAGCATGGGCGCGCATCTGTTCACCAATTCCGTTGGCGCGAATGTTGGCCCCAATGGTTATGACTGCGACTGGCTCGGAGATTACGAATCCGTCAGCGCATTGATCGACAGCCTCGTGAGAGGTGCCGTCGGCGATCCGCTGATTGTTACCTGGGCTGCAGGCAACGAACGCGGCGCGGGATGCCCGGGTTCCTACGAGACCATGTCCGTCCCCTCCAGCGCGAAAAACTCCATCGTCGTTGGTGCGACCGATGACAATGACAACATGACCTCCTTCAGTTCCTGGGGTCCCACCGATGACGGCCGTATCAAGCCGGATGTCTGTGCGCCGGGTTCAGCCGTTTCGTCCTGTGAGTTGGGTGGCGGCTACACCACCAAGAGCGGCACCAGCATGTCGACACCGGCGGTCGCCGGGGTGAACGCCCTCCTGATGCAGGCGTGGCACCAGCGCATCAACCCGAACACCTTCCCGCTGCCGGAAACCGTCAAAGCGATCCTCTGCAACACCGCCGAGGATCTCGGCACACCCGGCCCGGACTACACCTACGGTTTTGGCCGCGTTGACGCGCAACGTGCCGCCGACACCGTCATGCGCTTCGGTACATTCGAAGGTGTTGTCTTGGACGACGAACAGGTGACCCACTCTTTCATGGTTCCCGAAGGACTGGATGAGCTACACGTCACCCTCGCTTGGTCCGACGTACCGGGCGGCTACCTGCCGGAATTTGCGCTGGTCAACGACCTCGACCTGACGCTGGTCGACCCGTCGTCGAATGTTCGTTACCCGTACATCCTCGATCCCAGCGATCCGACCTTCCCGGCGACACCCGGCACAAACACCATCGACAACGTCGAGAAGATCAAGGTCAATTCGCCGGCTGCCGGTGAGTGGATGCTTGTGGTCAACGGTACCGACGTTCCCGTCGGGCCGCAGAGCTTCGGCGTCGCCGCAAACGTCACCCTGCAGGAAGGCGTGGTCACCGTTTCCGGTATTGTCAGGGATCAGGACTCGCAGCTGGGTATCCCGAACGCGTTGCTCAGCCTGGACGCGTCCCTCGGCACCGCAACCACGCTAACCGCTGCGGACGGTTCCTTCGAGATCGTCTCCATGTTCAACGGTGACACTCGCTTGCAGTTAAGCCGTGGCGGCTACCATCCGTTGCAGGTGTGGGTGGTGGATGACGGCACCGGCTACATCGAGCTGATCCTCGAGATGCAGCCGGGTGTGACCGGCACCGTCGACGGCATCGTCGAAAGCTCGACCGGGACACCGATCCCCGGCGCGGATGTGTACATCGACGAGTATCCGGAACTGATAACGACGACCGACACCAACGGCCAGTTCGTGCTCGAGGGCGTTCCCGCGCTGGAACTGCTGACCGTTGTGATGGATTACCAGGGGAATTACTTTGACTATGCGAACGTGTACCTCGAAATCGGCGGCAGCGCGAGCGTCACGCTGATCTTCGACCCGGAAGCGGAGGCAAACGTCATCGGCCCGGATGATTTCGGCTATGTCGCGGTGCAATCTGACATGAACCATCCATCCGCGCCGGAGTACGACTGGATCGGCATCGATCCGCAGGAAGGCGGGTCCGGCACACCGATCGACTTCCCGGAAGAAGAGACCGCCGTACTGGTCGATCTGCCGTTCGATTTCCCGTACTATGACGGCGTTTACGACCAGATTACGGTCAACGAAAACGGTTTTTTCTGCTTCGGGGATGTCACCGGTGATGACGACCCGGCGGACTACTCCAACTCGTCCTTGCCAGGCATTGATGGTCCGCCTGCGACAGTCGCACCGTTCTGGGATGACATGTACGCCGCGGAAACAAACTTCTCGCATTACTACGATTCCGACAACGGTCTGTTCATCGCCGAATGGTACGACACTCGTCAATACAACCCGAGCACGGCGTACGAAACCTTCCAGGTGATCCTGTACGACCCGGTGTTCCACGAGCACGGTGCCTGGGGACAGTTCAAATTCCAGTACGCGCAGGTGACCGATCCGTCGGAATGCAGCGTCGGCTTCGAGGATGAGACCGAAACCATCGGTATCACCATCCTCCAGGATGGCGTGTACCACGAAGACGCGAACACAATCGCGGCGGAATCGGCGATTCTGTTCTACCGGCCGTCCGTCATCCTCGAAGGCCATGTCGAGCTCGATCCGCCGAACGCCGGCCTCGAGGTCACCGTCACCATTGGCAACCAGTCGATCACCGCAATGGGGGACTTCAGCTTCGACCAGGGCATTCCCGGTTACACGCTGATCCGGTACGAGGTTGACGGGTATGAAGTGTACCAGACGGCGGTTGAGCTGCCGGACAACGGGACCGTTACCCTCGATGACGTTGTACTCACACGGCTGGACACTCCGCTGGAAGTGCACTACCAGGAGTTGAACGGCAACTTCGACAACGGTACCAACCTGTTCTGGACCGCGCCGATCTTCGGCGGCGAGATTGACGAGTTCCTCGGTGCGTACCGCGTCTACAAGGACGGCCTGATGGTCGCCCAGACCGAGGAACTGGAGTACGCGGATGAGATCCCGTGGGTGGAAGGCACACGCTACTGGGTCACCGCGATGTATGCCGGCGGTGAATCCGATTCGTCGATGCACGCCACCTATCTCTCCGGCCTGGCTGAAGGTTCGTTGGCGCTGCCGACGGAATTCGAGGTCGCGCCACCATGGCCGAACCCGTTCAACCCGAGCACCGCGATCAGCATCGGACTGCCGCAACCGGCGGAACTGGATGTCGCCGTGTACGACCTGCTCGGACGTGAGGTCGCGCGTCTGTCGAACCGGCAACCACGTCAGGCGGGATATCACCGGCTGGTCTGGGATGCTACCGGGCATGCGTCCGGCGTCTACTTCATCCGTGTCAATGCCGGCCCGCACGAAGCCGTCAAGAAGGTGATGCTGTTGAAGTAAAAACGCAAAAGATGCAAAAGATGCAAAAGACGCAAAAGAAGTAAAAGACAGGAAAAGAAAGTAAAAGATAGGAAAAGACAGTAAAAAATAGTAAAAGACAGGAACAGACAGGAACAGATAGGACATCAAACGAAAGCGGGTATAGTTAAGACCCGATACAGATGGACCCGGATACAAACCAAACTGGGGACACATACTCCGTTATGTGTCCCCGGTTTTTCATCTCACACCCCACATCTCACGTCCCACATCACACATCCAGCTGCGGTACACCATGATACCTGACTTGAAACCGACCACGCCGGGCCACACCTTCAGAAAACGTAATCCGCAATCCGCAATCCGCAATCCACAGCCCACAGCCCACAGCCCACAGCCCACAGCCCACAGCCCACAGCCCACAGCCCACAGCCCACAGCCCACAGCCCAACCAATCACATCCCGATCAAATCCTGCACCAGTATCTTCAGCCCGATCCCGATCAGCACCAGCCCCGCGACCACACCGATCCGGGGACCGGTCAGGAATGGAATCCGTCCACCGAGCAGCATCCCGGTCAACGTCATTGCCGCCGCCACGACACCAATCACAATCGACGGTGTCACAATCGTCGTTCCGACCAACGCAAGGCTTATCCCCACCGCCAGCGCGTCAATGCTGGTCGCGACCGAAAGCAGCACAAGGTCCCAGCCCTTCGTCGGGTCATGCTGCTTGTGGCGGCCCTCGTCCGGCTGCAACGCTTCGTAGATCATCCGTACGCCGATGAACAGCAGCAGACCGAACGCGATCCAGTGATCCCATGCCATGATGATGACACGAATCCACGTTCCCGCGAACCACCCGATCACCGGCATCAACGCCTGGAACAGGCCGAAATGGAACGCCAGCCGGAACAGACGCCGACGGGTTACCGGAAACGGTCCCATCCCCGCCGCGACCGCCACCGCGAACGCGTCCATCCCCAACGCCACCGCCAGCGCACCCAGCGCCCACCACGACATGCCAACTCCTGCCGCCAACGAACTCTCTCCCGTGTGTTCGTGCGATCCAACCTGCACAAACAAAGATCAAACCCAGAGGTGGAGTTCGAAATCGCCGTCTCTCGCGTCTCCACATTTTCAGCGAACAATCCGGCGGCGCGAATGGTTCGCCGTTTCCAGACCCTAGGTACCTGGAGCCGTCCTCTGGCTCTCTATTTTTGTTAGGTATACCTAATTATCAATGAGTTAGCATAAAACACAACCTTAACAATTGGCAAAGCCACCCATTGTTCAAATCTTACCCATTCCTAACTTTTCGGATGGTTACTGTTTCTGCTCACCCAAACGATGGAGGACCCGATGCGCGGTCTTGTTGCAGTACTCGCGATTGTGTTGATCGCCGTTTTTTGTTGTGTGCAGCGGGTCTCCGCGGCACAGGTGGATATCATTGAAAGCCAGAGCTGGAATCCAAACGATGTCATGGACCAGAACTGGACATTTGTCGCTATCACGATGGGCCATACCCCGACCATCCGTCCCCAGACGGATCTGGACACCGGCAACTTCCTTTCAGCATGCGACCTGCTGATCATCTCGTCCGGCGAAATTCCACTAACTCCCACCCGCCAGCAAACGATTATCAACGCCCTCAACATGGGCATCCCGGTGTATCTCCAGTGCGAGGACAATGCTTCCCTGTCAACGAACCAGACATGGCTGCAGATTGTCAACTGGTATGGCAGCACCTTCACCTGGGGACCAAACACCACGGCGTTACTGCAGCCAATGCAGATTACCGGCACCGTGTCCCAGATCCCAAACACAGTACCTACGCTTAACGGTTTTGACGGCGGTCTGACCGGCACTGGCGGCAATGATATCGAAACCAACCTGCATTTCGATAATCGCGAGTACGGCTGGTACTACTATCCACGGGTCGGGGTTGTCATCATGGCTGCCACCAACACAGACCAGGACTGGGTTCGCACCAATTCCGATCCAACCCTGATGGAGAACTACATCGACAACCTGCTCAACCGGAATGTGTCTTTCCTGCAGGTTCGAGTCTGGTCGAACAACCCACCCGTTACCGTGCCAAGTACCGGCGGAACCTTCACCTGCAACGCGAACGCATGGAACAACAACTTCGTCCCGATGCTGTTTGATGCCTGGACCGAAATCCAACTGCCGAATGGCAACATCGTCGGCCCGTTACAGCAATGGACCAACCTGACTCTGCTGCCGTTTACCACATCCAACACCCTGACCCTGAACCAGTTCCTGCCCGGTTTTGCTCCCGCCGGGACGTACTACTTCCATGGGGTCGTCGGCAGTCTGAACAACATCAAGACAAACCTCGATGCTCTGAGGGTTGTCAAGCTCTAAACAACAATCACTACGTCATTCGGGTGCATGGTGCAGCCAGTAAGCCCCATGCACTACAGCGTAAACGTCCGGAAGGCATACCCTGTCCGGAAAAGGATCTTGAACATGAATACCCGTTTGCACACCATGATTTTAGCCACAGTGCTGCTCATCGCCACGGTTTCAAGCACGCGGGCGGCAAATGTCGTTATCATCGAAAGCCAGAGCTGGAATGCAACACACCTCATGGACGCCAACTGGGCGGCGGTCGTCACCAGCATGGGCCATTCCGCGTCCATCCAGCCGCAAACAACGCTCGACACCCCGGCGTTCATCCCCGGCACCGACCTGCTGATCATCTCATCCGGCGAAATCCCGCTGTCCGTGACACGACAGAACATCATCCGCCAGACCTACAGCATGGGCATTCCAGTCTACATCCAGACCGAGGCAAACCCTCTCTTCGACACCAACCAGACATGGATCAACCTCGTTAGCGACGACGGCGGCACGTTTACCTGGAATGGCAGCGTGTCCGGAAATCTTTCCCCGATGCGTGTCACCGGTACTGTGTCCAACACCCCGAATCCCGTCAACCAGGTGATCGGTTTCCAGGATGGCGCGTTCGGCACCGGCAGCCAGGAAGTCGAGACCCTGTTCCATTATGGCGACCAGGAATTCGGCTGGTACTCGCATCCCGTCTTTACAGGTGCGATCAACCTGTCCGCGACGACTTCCGATCAGGAGTGGATCCGCATCTTGACTGATCCGTCACTGATGGTGAATTTCGTCGATAACCTGTTGAATCGGAACGCCAGTGAGTTGCAGGTACGTCTCTGGCTGCCAGGACCCCCGATCACCGTTCCATCCGCCGGGGGGACATACACCTTCAACGGACACGCTTACAACAACAGCGCGAATCCGTTCATCTTCGATGTCTGGTCGATGATCCAATTGCCAAACGGCAACCTGATCGGCCCGCAGTGGAACATCACTGGTGTGACTCTCCCACCGTTTACCACATCGCCAACTCAGACTATCAGCCAGAACATTCCCGGATTCGCACCGGCAGGAACGTACTTCCAGCTGGTGACCATCGGCGGCTTTCCCGGTTTACGAACCAATCTCGATACCATCCGGTTCATCAAACTGTAGTCGATCCCATTCCAAACAACCATACATTGTTCTCAAGGGACGGGGCGTGAGAATCTCACGCCCCGTGCTCGTTGCCACCCATCCCTCCCCGAAAAAGTTAGGACTATCTAATTCACAACAGGTTAGCGCCTAACATCTTTTTAATCAATTTCCTACAAAACACTTGCAAAAATCTTAAGCGCTCCTAACTTTTGGCAACGTTGAACAGGTGAAACACTTCGAGGGAGTTACCAATGAGTAGATTAGTGATGGCTGTCTTGCTGCTGGGACTCGTAGTTTTCTCAGTCGCACCCGCTGCAAACGCGGCACATGTGGTGATCATTGAAAGCACGAGTATCAATCCGACCCACCTGATGGATCAGAACTGGGCAAATGTGGCGGTTGGTATGGGCCACACCTTTTCCCTGCTGCCGCAAACCGCGCTGGATACCGGGTCGTTCATGGCCACCTGCGATCTACTGATCATATCGTCGGGCGTCATCCCGTTGTCGGTGATCCGGCAGAACACCATTCGGCAGACCTACAACTTCGGGATCCCGGTTTACCTGCAGACCGAGGCCGATCCAACCCTCGATACCAGTCAACTCTGGGTCGATCTTGTTACCGATGCCGCCGGCACATTTTCCTGGACCGGCAACACGTTGGGCACTCTGAGTCCGATGCGAGTGACGGGGACATCGTCCTTCAGTCCGAATCCGGTCAACCAGGTCAACGGGTTCCTCGACGGAGCATTCGGCACCGGCAGCCGTGAGGTCGAAACGCTGTTTCATTACGGCGCCCAGGAATTCGGCTGGTACGTTCGTCCGCTGGTAACCGGCTCGATCACCCTCGCCGCGACCACCTCCGATCAGGAATGGGTCAACACCTTCACCAACACCCAGTTGATGGAAAATTTCATCAGCAACCTGTTGGCCTTGAATGCTACCGAGTTGCAGGTGCGGGTCATGAATCCCAATCCCCCGATCACCATCCCGGCGGCAGGTGGGGCGTTCACCTTCCAGGCCTACGCCTACAACACCAGCCCGCTTCCGGTAACCTTTGATGCGTGGACCATGATCGAGCTGCCGAACGGCAACCTCACTGGCCCGTACCTGTTCCTCACCGGCCTGACGATGCCCGGGTACGCCACCTCGGCGGTACAGAATCTCAACCAGTTTGTGCCTGGTTTCGCGCCGCCGGGAACCTACTACCTGCAAGGAACCGTCGGGCAATGGAGCGTCAACCGCCGCAATCTGGACGCCCTCACCTTCACCAAGCTGTAGTCGATCCCATCCATATCAATCCAACCTTGTTTTCGAGTGCCGGGGCGTGAGTTACTCACGCCCCGTGCTCGTTGCCAACCATCCCTCTCCGAAAAAGTTAGGACTATCTAATTCACAACAGGTTAGCGCCTAACATCTTTTTAATCAATTTCCTACAAAACACTTGCGCGAATCTTAAGTATTCCTAACATTTCGACTGACCGGAAGCCTGCCTTGATTTGCACGCAGCGGCTGTTCGGCTGTGTCCACGATCCGGTCTGCCATGCATTTCTCCAGGGAATCCACAATTTGAAGCGTTCAACTGGCTAGTAAAGCTGAAAGGAGTCTGGAAACCATGAAACGATGGACAAAACTACTCATTGCCGGCGTTCTGATCAGTACTCTGCTGGCACCAGGCGCATTCGCGGCGAACATCGCAATTATCGAAAGCCAGAGTTTCAATGCAAATGACATCATGGATATCAACTGGCAGACAGTTGCGACCGGGATGGGACACAACGTGACCATCTATCCGCAGACCGCGCTGGACAACGGCAGCTTCATCACGCCGAGTGATCTGGCGATCATTTCATCCGGTGTCGGGACGATGAACTTTCAGCGCCGGCAAATGATCATCGAATGCCTGTACGCTGGCGTGCCGGTGTATCTGCAGTGCGAACGGGACATGACCGGTTCGAGCAACATCGCGTGGGAAGAGGCGCTGTTCCAGTTCGGCATCAGCTGGTCATGGTTGGGGGCCGATCCCGGAAACCTCGTGCCGATGTACCTGTCCGGACCAATCTCGAACATCACCTACCCGATCTCGAACATGCCGATGTTCATGGATGGTGCCTACGGGTCCGCGGTCAGTGGTGTCGAAACCACTCAGCACTACGCGGACAAGGAATATGGCTGGATTCTGCGACCCACCGCCGATCATGCGATGATGGCGACCAACACCGACCAGGAATGGGTCCGCACCTTCGCCGATCCGAACCTGATGGAGAATTATATCAACACCCTGTTGCCGCAGACTCCGGCGGACCTGCAGGTAAGAGCGTGGACTACCGGCCCGGTGACGTTGCCGAATGTCGGCGGTGCTTTCGTCTACAACGCCCAGGTGCACAACTGGGGCGGTATTGCGCAGGTGTATGACGCCTGGATTCGTGTGCAACTGCCGAACGGGAACCTTTTCGGTCCGACTCAGCTGTTTACCGGACTCGCGCTGTTGCCGGGCAGTACGCCGGTCGTTACCCTGTCGCAATCTGTTCCGGGATTCGCCCCGCCGGGCACTTATTACATGCAGGCGGTGGTTGGCAGTTACAGCTGGCCGATCAAGAACATCGACGCCTTCGCGTTCACCAAGCTCGTGATTTCGCCGGATGAGATGGAGCCAGTGAATTCCTGGCAGGCAGGCGGGATGGAAGCGTTCCAGCAGACCGCGTCCCTCGAGGATACTCCGATCGAAGTACCGCTGGACTATGCTCTCAGCGAACCTTACCCGAATCCGTTCAATCCCACGGCGCAGGTCCGTGTTTCCCTACCGCAGGCCGCGCCACTTACAGTGACGGTTTTCAACATGCACGGTCAGGAAGTTGCCCGGCTCGCGGACGGCATCAGCAACGCCGGAACCCATGAATTCAGCGTTGACGGTTCCAATCTGGCCAGCGGCGTGTACATCGTGCGCGCGGTTTCGCCCGGCCACCTCAACCAGAGCCGCAAGCTGGTCCTGATGAAATAATGTCGTATGAAGATCTTCCCCTGAATCGGGCGGCTCGAACGCGTAGCCGCCCGTTTCGTTCTTCCGGAAAGGGGATGATTTACCGCCACGCGCCGAGAATCAGGCCCATCACCCCGAACGCCACCAGCAAATACCCATCGTTGATCAGGTGATAACTCAACGGCCGGCGCTCGAACAACGCGACAATCGACAACCCCGCCGCCGCCCAGATGCCAGCCAGAATGCCCGCCGTCAAGCCCCACACCAATGTCGTCGACGGATCGTTGAGAAACATCGCCAGGTTGAACGAGATGATCAACGTGAGGACTAACGCCACCCCATAGATCATCGCCGGACTGCCACGCTTCAGGTCGTCATCGCTGAAGTTGTTCGCCCTCATCCAGCCCTTGCCGAACAAGGGTGGCGAATACCACAATCCGCCGATGACAAACGCTGAAATCGCTGCAACAACGATCGCTGGATAATTCAACATCGCTGGATCCATTGTTTCTCCCTGGTCTATGGACAGCGGTGAACCCCAGTTCACCACCCGCTATGCAAAACGTTGCCTGTACTAGAGTAGTCGACAAAGTTAGGAGCGTTTAACTTTTCAGGAAAGAGAAATCTTCGTTTTGCCCGAGTTTTTCTGGGATGACAACCTCCCCGGTTGAAAATCGGGACGTCTATAGCCTGCCTCGACCGGGGGACAAGGTTATACATTCGAATGTCGGACTAACTGAAGGGGGATTGATCATGCGAACTCTGCACTATCTACCCGCATTGCTCCTCGTGGTGCTGCTTGCTGTCACCGGTTGCCAGAAAGCCGATAACCAGCAACCAGCGGAAGATGCTGAAACGATGTCACATAGTGGCTGGACGCTGGAAAATGCTGGCTTCCAGACACCCGAGTCGGTGCTCTGGGACCAGCAGGCCGACATGTACTACGTCTCCAACCTCGGCGGCCCGCAACCGTTGCAGAAGGACGACAACGGTTTCATTTCCAAAATCACGCCGGATGACCAGACCGTCGACCCGAAGTGGATCGCCGGTGGCACGAAGGGTATCACGTTGAACGCGCCCAAGGGCATGGCACGCTACGGCAACTGGCTGCTGGTCGCCGACATTGACGTCCTCCGCGTCTTCAACATCTCCGATGGCACCGCGGTCATGGACGTACCGCTGCCGGACGCCACCTTCGCCAACGATGTCTGGGCGGCGAAGGGTGTAGTCTATGTCACCGACACCGGCACCGAAGGACCGGGCGGGATCTACGCGATTACGTTCGAGGGCGAGGAGATGACACCGGTTGTCGATACGATCGTCCGCGATGCTGCCTTGACCAACCCGAACGGCATCATCGAGGATCAGGACATGCTGTACATGGTGCCGTACGGTGGAACCGGCTTCTTCCAGATCGACCGCAATGGGGAGTTCACCTCGATTGCTGATGCACCCATGGGTTCATTGGACGGTCTTGTCAAGCTCAAGGACGGACAGTTCGCATTCACCAGCTGGGACGCGAAAACCGTCTATGTGATGGACGCCGAACACGTGATCACGCCGCTGTTCACCGACCTCGAATCGCCTGCCGACATCGGCTATGACTCGAAGCGTAACCTGCTGCTGATACCGCAGTTCATGCTCGACAAGGTGGTCGCGAAGCCTCTTTGAGGTGTGAGGTATGTGGTGTGAGGGTTGAGGAAAACAGACATCTGTACAGGTAAAATCGGGGACACTTAACGGAGTAAGTGTCCCCGATGTAGCTAGTTTTTAAGCCTCAAGCCTCACATCTCAAATCTCAGGTCTCAGCCCCTAGCCTACAGCCTATAGCCCGTAGCCCACAGCCCATAGCCCACAGCCCGGAATCACTCCGCCCGTCCCCCGAGATGTTTCGCGAGGAACTGGTCCGCACGACGGAAAAAGTCGATCCGGTTCTGCGGTTTCATCAGCCCGTGCCCTTCGTCCGGGAACAGCATGTAATCGACCTCTATCCCGTTCTTCTTCAGCACCTTCACGATCTGTTCCGATTCCTGCTGCTTGACACGCACATCGTTCGCACCCTGCGCGATCAGCATCGGAATCTTGATCTGGTCGGCGGAATACAACGGGCTGCGTGAGACCAGGAACTCGTAATCCTCCCGGTCCTGCTCGGTGAAGTCCGCTTCCGCCTTCGGCATGCCCGCTTTTTCGCCAGAATCGTAACGCGGCAGGCGTCCCGTGCGGGCGTCGTATGTCTGCTGGTACGAGGTCCAGTACGGCGGGATGGTACTCAGCAACGTGACCAGGCTGGACGGTCCCACCAGCGAGATCGCGCAATTGTACAGGTCCGGGGTGAACGCCGCGCCGCTAAGCGCCGCATACCCACCAAACGATGCGCCGTAAATTGCCACCTTTTCCGGGTCGGCGATGCCCTGGTCGATCGCCCACTGCACGCCGTCCGTCAGATCCTGCTGAATTCTGCCACCCCATTCACGGTTTCCGGCGTTGAGGTAGTCCTTGCCGTAGCCGGAAGAGCCACGGAAATTCACCTGCAGGCAGGCGTAGCCACGGTTCGCCAACCACTGCGCGTCCGAATCAAAGCCCCAGTAGTCACGCTTCCACGGGCCGCCATGCACCACCAGCACCAGCGGCATCGGCGCTTCGACGTGTTCCGGCAGGGTCAGGTAGCCGTGCAGTTCCATGCCGTCGCTGGCTGTGAAACTGATCGGCTTCATTTCGACCAGGGGCTGGCCTTCGAGGTCGGGATAGGTGAGGAACATCTTCTCGAACTTGCCGCTGTCACGCGTGTACTTGTAGTAAACACCCGACCCGTTGTCGACACCGTAGAAAATCACCCACGTGTTGTCGTCAAGCGTTTTCGAGGTGGTGAAGAAGTCGCCGTGCGCGGCATCCCGCATCCGCTCGAGATCCTGCTCAATGGCTGGGTCGATCGCTTCCCAGCGCATGCGTTCTTCCATGTACATCACCGCCTGCGCTTCCATCGTCCGCGGATTCAGCATCACCCTCGCGACATCGTACATCGGGTTCGCCGCGAGCAGCGTCTGCTCTCCGGTCTTGGTGTCGTAGGCATACAACGCCGCCGCATTCCGCCCACGGCTGTCCAGCAGATACATCGTCCGGTTGTCGATGTGGAAGTCAACAAAGCCGGACGCCAGTTCGTCTTCCTGCTCCCACGTGATCGCTTCCTTGAACGGACCGCTCGATCCCCAGCGCAACAGCATTGTCCGGCCGCCATCGGGATTCGCACGGATCCAGCCTCGGATATCAAGATTGTTGTCAATGATCCAGCGCAGGTTCGAAACTTCACCCTTCGCCAGCAATGTCAGCTCGCCGGTGTCAGTGTCCAGCAGCCACGCATCATGAACCCGTTCGTCGCGCCGGTTCATGCCGATCACCACCTTGCCCGGATGCGTCGCGCTGTACGCCAGCACCTCCGACCGGATCGGATGATCGTCCGTCTCCTCGCGCGGGATCAGGTCACGAGTTTCGCCGGTCTTGACATCGATCGCGTACACCCGCCAGTTCTCGTCGCCGTCACGATCCTGGATGTACAACACGTGCTTGTTGTCGAACATCCACATGTGATAATGAATCCCGGCGCCGGTATCATTGGTCAACGGCAGGTCGCCCTCCATCTCGGATCGCTTGATCCAGATGTTGAGCACACCATCCCGGGGCGCGAGATACGTCATCGCGGAGCCGTCCGGCGAGAGACGTGCCTGAATCTGCGTCGGATTGCCGAACAGCACGTCCAACGGAATCAGGTCCGCCGATCCACGCGGCGAACACCCCGTGAATGCCGCCAAACCCAACAACAGCGCGAAAAATGTCAACGTGTAGCGAACACGCATGCAGCTTACCTCATGCAAATCCATCCGATACGCCCGGATGGTACAACCAATGGACGGCTAAATGCGCGCCCACGTTACTGTTTGCTCTCCAGATATACATGCAAATTCCGTGCGTGTCCAGTGTTCGAGTTCTGTACACACCGTTGAGAGGCGAAACTCCTCGCCGTCTCTGGCATCCAACCCGCATAACCACTTACTTGTCACCCATTGTTCGACAAGCCCAACTTTTGCACGAGGAACCGATGAAATTCGGGGATAAAGAGCTGTTTTTGATTGAGGATGGGGGATTCCGTCTCGATGGTGGCGCGATGTTCGGCGTCGTCCCACGCGTCATGTGGGCCAAGTCTGATCCGCCGGACGACCAGAACCGGATCGCGCTCGCCTGCAACACCCTGCTGGTGAAAACCGGCGACGCGAACGTGCTCATCGACACCGGCTGCGGCGGAAAATGGAGCGACAAGGAACGCGACATGTTCGCCGTGGACGAGCCGCGCACCCTGATCACCGACCTCGCACGCGTTGACCTGATGAAGGAAGACATCACCCATGTCATCTACACCCACCTGCATTTCGATCACGCGGGCGGGGGGACCTACATTGACAACGACGGCCAGCTCAAGACGCAGTTCCCGAACGCCACCTACTACGCCCAACGCGGCGAGTGGGAAGTCGCGAACAACCCGAACCTGCGCGACCGCCGCAGCTACAAGCCGGAAAACCTCAACCCGCTGTCTGAATCCGGCCAGTTGCAGCTGATTGACGGCGACCAGGAAATTCTGCCCGGCATCTCGGTGCGCATCACCGGCGGCCACACCGAGTTTCACCAGGTCGTGTTCGTCGAATCCAACGGCTTCACCGCTGTCCACAACGGCGACCTGATCCCGACTGCGAGCCATCTGCCGGCGCCGTTCGTGATGGCGTACGATCTCTACCCCGAGCAGACCATGAAGTACAAGCAGCCGCACATGAAGGAAGCGGCGGAAAAGGGGTGGCTGATGGTGTTTGAACACAGCGCCCGCAAGGCGGAAAAGGTCGGGCACCTCGTCGTCAACGAGAAGGGCCGGCACAACCTCGAACCGTTCGACATGGACGGCAACGATTACACTCCGGTCAAGTAAGCCGGACGACACAACTCATTCGTTGATTCCAGGGGGCATGTCCGCGATTGCGCGGGTGTCCCCGCTTTGTCTTTGCTGTGAGCCTTATGCCGATCAACTACCAACCATCGTCGTTTTCATCGGTCAACCGTGACAGCATGCGCGGCCCGAACACCTCCGGCCTCCCGCTGAATGGGACCATCGTGCAACGCCGCGACCTCAACGACGGCCTCACGTCGCTCACCATCGCCCTCAATGGCTGGGAGCTGCCGCCGTTCGAGGCCGGGCAGTACATCGATATCGCGCTGCAGACCCGGTCGACGCTGCACCAGTCCGTGCAACTCGACAGCACCCGCTTCGTGCAGAACGAACTGATCCGCCGTTCCTACTCGATCGCCAGCTCACCGAAACGGCGAGATCGATTCGAACTGCTACTCAATCTGGTGCCGCGTGGTGAGTTTACGCCGCAGTTGTGGCGCTTGGACGAAGGCGCACGTGTGCATGTCAACCCGCGTGTCCGGGGACGATTCACCCTCGCCGCCGCCCTCGAAGACACCACAGGTGTACGTGACACGGGCACATCAGCACATGCCCACGACACTCATGATGTGGATCGTCCGCGTCCGCAAGCGGACACGGGCACATCGAGTACTGTTGATAGTGAACATGCCCACGACATTCATGATGTGGATCATCCGCGTCCGCAAGCGGACACGGGCACATCCAGTTTTACCCACGACTGGCCAACCTTCCATCCGCACCTGATCTTCATCGCCACCGGCACCGGCCTCGCGCCGTACATGAGCATGCTGCGTGACAGCGAGGGCAGTGATCCGTCGTGGGCGTCCGCAACCCTGCTGCACAGCGTGCGGCACGCCGAGGACCTGGCCTACCGGGACGAACTCGCCGCCCTCGCCGCCCTCGACGGCTTCCGGTTCACCTACATCCCGACAGTCACCCGTCCCCGCCCGGAAGCGGGCTGGACCGGCCACGTTGGCCGTCTGCAACCGTTGCTCGAACCGGATCGTTACGCCGAACTGACCAACGGACGCAGCATCCGTCCCGAGGACACGCACATCTACCTCTGCGGCAACCCGGAGATGATCCAGAGCTTGCGCGAGATGTTCGAGGCGCAGGGCTTCACCCGCCACACGACGAATACCCCCGGCAATTTCCATTTCGAGAGTTATTGGTAAGAAAACCAGTCCTGAGTCGTGAGTCCTGAGACTGCGGGCTACGGGCTACGGGCTACGGGCTGCGGACGACAGAGAGTGTGGTCGTGTTGCAGAAGATGCAAACGCGGCCGTGTTGCTCTGGGATAGTCATGTGCCCCGACTGCAGAAAAGCTCGTCGGGATCATCCGCCGGTCAGAACTCCGGATGACAGTGCTGCGGAAGCACAGCTGTCTCCGAATCATTTTGGCACCGCGATACCCGCCTGACGCCTGCCTATCCCCGATGCCCGCGGGAGCTTCTGTTCGCTACCGCGGGTTATCCACCCTCCATCAATCCGCGGCAGGAAACCTTCCGCGGGCATCAAATTGTCCATCCTCCCATCGTATATTGCCATATCTCTCGAATCCACCGAGGTGTCCAATGACACGCCAATTTCCGACCCGGACACGCCGTTTCCTCACACTCGCCCTGATCGCTCTCCCCCTGCTGATCATATCCACCGCCATCGCCCAACCTCCCGACACGCTGTGGACAAAGACTTGGGATTATGGATCAGACTACGAGTACATGGAAGCTGTCCGCGCCTTGCCGGATGGAGGTTACATCGCCACAGGATCAGTCGATTATTACGGAGAGAATATTCAGTATTGGACTGCCCGACTTGATCAGAGCGGCGATGAGATCTGGCTGCATATCGAGGGATCACCTTCCACTGATGGCGCGCACTACATCGAGCCAAC
The DNA here is from genome assembly GCA_963675295.2 of bacterium. Taxonomy (GTDB): domain Bacteria; phylum Electryoneota; class Electryoneia; order Electryoneales; family Electryoneaceae; genus BMS3BBIN04. The sequence goes on along the minus strand of CAXXKJ010000002.1, from coordinate 4,400,065 downwards.
CAGCGACGGTGGGTTCATTCAGTGCGGCGAGGTCTGGGGAAATGGATTCGATCCCTACATCCGCAAACTCGACGCTGATGGTAATGAAGAGTGGCGGACAGTTATTCCTGGCTGGATCATCGGCGAACTGTTCTATTGTGTCCGCGAAGTTCCGGCTGGGGGGTACATCGCAGTTGGCTATTCCGCAAACGGAACCGCGTTCCGTTTCGACGAGGACGGGAATTTCATGTGGCAATGGACGGACGAGGATTCAATGTACAAACCCCAATGGATCGAACCTTTGGCGGATGGCGGATTTGTCACCTGTTCCGACCACTGGAATGCTGATATTGAACAGCGCGTCCCTGTTTTCTATAAACTGGATGCCAATGGTGATGTTGAGTGGACAAATGACGAAATGAGGCCCGGTGAACCTGTGGAAGGTCGTTCACGGGCTATCCGTGAGGCTGCAGATGGATACCTGTATAGCTGTGGATCTTTGCGTAACCTTGAAACATACTATGATTTTTACCTTTCGAAACGAAATCCAGATGGATCCGTAATCTGGGCCGTTACATTCGCAAACCCGAATGGAACCACTGATGGTTTTGATGAAGCTATCGAACTCTGCTTCGCGGCAGATGACAATATCATTGTCGGAGGCTATTCCGAAGATGGTGAACACCATGTTCATAATTGGTTGCTGAAGATATCCACTGAAGGTGAATTACTCTGGATGAGCGATGTTTTCGGTGGTGACATCTCTTCAATTGATCTTGGACGCGATGGTTCAATGATCGCTTCCTGGTATCCACGGGAGAATCTCGGCCAAAACTCTCAGAATCTGGCATTGATGAAGTGGGAGCCAGAAATAGAGGTGTTGCTCGATCCGTACGTGCAGATCGTTCCGCCACAAGGCCGGAGGATGCACTACCGCGCCTATGTCAGCAACATCCTCCTCGATCCAACGCCGCTCGACGTCTGGGCGACGGTCATCACACCAGCTGGAAATACGTATCCGCTGCAACAGATTGCCGTTACCATGCAACCGGGCGGAACGTTCTACCGTCCTAATGTCCCGCTGGATATCCCCGCAGCCGCACCGCCGGGGGAGTACACGTTTGAGCTGCACGTCGGTGTTGCACCACCAACAGTCCCGCCCGGCGGACCGAATGGCAGCCGGAATATGGGGCTGGGATCATTTACCTTCACCAAGCTCCAGCCATGACAAGCCGTTTCCTTCCGCTCCGCTGAATCCGTGACGAGAGACGACCGACCAGAGACGTGAGACGTTCCCGTCGTATCTTCCGTCACCACAGGGGGGACTGTGATGAAACCGAAACGAGTGTTTGTGTTCGGCGCGACGGGTCATGCCGGACGCGCGATCTGCCACTACCTGCTCAACCACACTGATGTCACCATCACCGTCGCCAGCCGGTCCCTGCGACGCGCCGAAGAGCTGATGGTACTGCTCAACGACGTGCACGACGGCGACCGTGTCGACGCCGTCGAATTGGGCGAGATCACACCCGATACCGTGCGGCCGGTGCTGAAAGGCGCACGCGTGTTTGTCCAGGCCGGACCTGCCTTGAATTCCACCACCCTGCACACGCTGATCACCGCCTGCATCGAAACCAAAACCCACTGGGTGGACATCCAGCTCCCGATTTCCGCACACAACACTGTCGCGTCGCACAATGACGCCATCACCGCCGCGCACCTGACATTCGCGACTCAGGGCGGTTTTCACCCCGGTGTCCCCGCCGCGATGGTCCGTTGGGCACAAAAACGCATCAAGAAGATCGACCGTGCGCGGGTGTCCGGATGGCTCAACCCGGAAGCCGGTCTGCCCGCCAGCAGCGGCGCGCCGGAACTGCTCGATCTGCTGCGTGATTATCACCCGAAGCTGTTTCGTAACGGTGACTGGGAGACGATCAAGTTGACGTCCAGCGACGCGTACGCCAAGGTTCAGTTCCCCTTCGGTGTCGGCACGCAATACGTTTCTCCTATGGACCTGCACGAGATCCTCTACCTGCCGGAATCCATCCCCAGCCTGCGTGAGCTCAGCTTTCTCATCGGCGGCTTCAATCCGGTCACCAATTATGTGATTGGCCCGTTGCTGTTCGCCGGGATCAAGCTGCTGCCGCAGATCCCCGACCATAAATGGGGTAATCTGCTGGCGTGGAGCACGCAACGTTTCCCGAAGCCGCCGTTCGGCACCGTGCTGCAGATCGACGCCGCCGGGCCGATCGGCAAGGGGCGCAAGTCGATTCACTTCGCCATCCGTCACGACGACGCCTACGACTTCACCGCGATTCCGGTGGTGGCGTACATCAAGCAGCTGCTGGACGGACGCATCCGGCAACGCGGCGTGCACTACATGGCGATGCTGCCGCAGCCGGACCGCTTCTTCGATGATATGGCGGAGATGGGTGTCGAACGTGTGGAGAAAATGGCCGAGCATGTGGCACCCTGACGGTGCTTTGTGTTGATCAGCCAGTGAGTGTGTGTCACCCTGACGGCGCAGCCGGAAGGGTCTGGCGAAAGTGACCGGAGACGTTTCCCGGATGTGACTGGCGGTGGATTGTTCGTTGACCAGACGCTTTATTCCTCTTCGTTCCATTCAGCATGACACCCCAGTGTCCATCACTCACCGACCGTAGCCCGCAGTCTGCAGCCCGGACACTGCCATCACGAGCCACACAACCCCGCTTCTCAGTTGAGGCGAATCAGCGCCACATTCGTATCTTGACTCTGTCCCCCGGAACCAATTTCCTGAGTTCGCCCGATGTCGCCCACAGACGACGTTCGTAACGCCACGCTGGTTCAGCGGCGTGACCTGGACAAGTCCCACACGGTGTTCACCGTGCGGCCGGACACCCCTGTCCAGTTTACCGCCGGCCAGTGGACCGAGATGGGCCTGCCGAAAGCTGGCGCCGGCAACCGGGGACCGTCCGGGGATGAGTTTGTCAAGGACGGCGTCGTGCGGCGCGCCTACTCGATCTGTTCCGCCCCCGGCGGCGAGACGCTGAAGTTCTTCTTCAACAAGGTCGAGGAAGGCCAACTCACCCGCTGGCTGTGGGAACTTCAGCCCGGCGACCGGCTGTATGTCGACCCCGAAGCACGCGGACATTTCACCCTCGACGCGATCAACACGGTGTATTCCCACGCCCATGATCTCCACTGTGTTGATGAATCCGGCGAGGAGAAACCCGACATCCTGTTCGTCGCCACCGGTACCGGCCTCGCGCCGTTCATGTCGATTCTCGAAAACTTCAGCCGTGTGGCCGCAACGGGCGAGGGGATCGAATCCGCGTCCGCAAGCGGACACGGGCACGTGGATGTGCCTTGGCGGCAACTGGTGCTGATCCACGGCACCCGGCACGAAGCGTTGCTCGCCTGCCGTGAGGAGATTGAACAGGTCGCCTCCGACCCACGATTCCGCGTTACCTACATCCCGACCCTGTCCCGTGAACCGGAAGCGTCCAGCTGGAATGGGCAACGGGGACGGGTGACCGAGGTTGTGCGAGCCATCCTGAGAAAAACCGGGGACTTCGAGCGCCCGGAACTTGATCTTTCCCGATGCCATGCGTATCTCTGTGGGAACGCCACGATGATCGCGGCGGTCGAGGGGGAATTGATGCCACACGGCCTCGTCCCACGCTGGCAGGATCCCGCCGGCACCATCCACACCGAAGTGTATTATTGAGCACCGGAGGCAGGCGCGGAACTGTCCCTGGACTTGTGAATACATTGAACATGGCGGTCTTTCGTCTCTGGTCTCTTGTCTTTCGGCAAAGACCGCTGACGAAAAAAAGGCGTCAACGTGAAGGCGGAAATGCGTTTCGTCGGTCGCCGGGTAATGGGTGCTGGGATTATACAGCTTACCACGGACTTAAGTCCGTGGTAAAAGACTGCTCATAGCCCACAGCCAGAACGACTGACGAGAGACTTGAGACCAAGAACCACAGACCATAAGCGATAGAGCATAGACCATAATTCCATCCAACCAGGAGTGATCCATGAAAGACGCGGTGATCCTTTCCGCAACTCGTACGGCGATCGGTTCCTTCCAGGGCGCGTTCGCGAACATCCCGGCGGTACAACTCGGCGGCGCGGCGCTGATGAGCGCGATGACCAAGGCCGCGATCAACCCCGACCAGGTGGACGAAGTCATCATGGGCATGGTGCTGCAGGCCGGCGTGGGCCAGGCCCCGGCACGTCAGGCCGCCAAGAAGGCCGGCATCCCCGACGACAAGTCGGCGTGGACGCTGAACAAGGTCTGCTCCTCCGGTCTCAAGGCGGTGATGGAAGCCGCTGGCTCGATCATGCTCGGCGAGAACCAGGTCATGGCCGCGGGCGGGATGGAAAACATGACCCGTGTCCCGTACATGCTGCCGAACGCCCGCACCGGCTACCGCTACGGTCACGGCGATGTCGTCGACCTGATGGTCCACGACGGCCTCTGGGATCCATACACGAATCAGCACATGGGCATGTGCGCCGAACTGTGCGCCTCCGAAAACAAGATCACCCGTGAACAGCAGGACGAGTTCACGATTGAATCGTACAAGCGTGCGATGGATTCGATTGAAGCCGGTCACTTCAAGGAAGAAATTGTGCCGGTGACCATCCCGCACAAAAAGGGCGACATCATCATTGACAAGGATGAGGAACCGGGACGCGGCCGTCCGGACAAGATCCCGAGCCTGCGGCCAGCGTTCACCAAGGAAGGTACCGTCACCGCCGCAAACGCTTCGTCGATCAATGACGGCGCCGCCGCGCTGATTGTCGCCGATCCCGACTGGGCCGCCGCCAACGGCAAGACCCCGCTCGCACGGATCGTCGGCTGGGCAACCCATTCCCAGAAGCCGGAATACTTCACCACCGCTCCGCAGGGCGCGATCAAGAAGCTGCTCAAGAAGATCAACTGGGACATCAAGGACGTAGACTTCTTCGAGATCAACGAAGCGTTCGCGGTCGTTTCCCTGTACAACAACCACGAGCTCGGGCTGGACGGCAGCAATGTCAACGTGCGCGGCGGCGCGGTCGCGTTGGGCCACCCGATCGGGGCGTCTGGTGCGCGTATCCTCGTCACCCTGCTCCACACCCTGAAGCAGGAAGGCAAGAAGCGCGGTATCGCCTCCCTCTGCAACGGTGGCGGCGAAGCAACAGCATTGGCAGTCGAGATGGTGTAGTCAGATGAGTTCTCTATCCCCACCTCAATCTGGGGTGGGGATTGTGCTTCTGAGGTGAGCTATGGAAGAGGAGAATAGACTAAAATCGTTTCTCTTAAAGTGGGCGGAACGTGACCACTGTGGAGCTGGATGGTGTGCAAAATGTGGTGATGCTGAATTGTTCTCAGCTCTTGAATCAATGGCATCAGCAAACCTGCAGAAATACTATAATGAATTGAAACAAATAAATCATTTGGATTTTATATTTAATGATAATGCTATGCACGTATACTATTTTGCAACTAGAGTTCTTTATAGTTTTGATGATGCTTGGAATGATATAGTAGATGATATGTTAGAATCCAGTGGCGATACATGGTATTTTCATCAACGTAATGTTCATATTAATAGTATTCCAAATAATAAAAAATCAGAATGGATAGATAAAATGTTTATAGAGGCTATTAATATTCAAAATATTGATAATGTTATTTGGTTAATAAAAAATTATCCAGAAGAAATTGATAATTATCCTCCATTCATTGAGTTAATGTACAGATTAACCGAAAGTAGTGACCGTTTTGGAAATTTCCTGCTTGGTCTATAGAGCTGATGATGAGGAGGAGTTTCACATGATCAGTATTGTATTGTTAGTTTCTGCTGGTTGGGTAGAGCAGGCAGCATATTTCCTACTATTTATACTTATTTTGGGTAGTATTTTTTCAAGCAATGATGGTGATGGCAAGACTATACAAATATTTAAAGGAATATTATTTATAATGTTTCTTTTTGGGGGGATATATATGTGGTATTATTTATCTAGTGACCACATATCGAGTAGAAAACGTGAAATTATGGATTTGGAGAAGGAATTTATAGATAAAGAAGACTCACTTATGAATAATGATATACTTGATTGTCTAATAGTGACGTATAAATATGATAGCATTGATGTAAGGAAGCTTGTTGCCAAGAGAGGTCTACGTAAGCTAATATTAAACGCTAATATTAGACAAAAAAATAATTTAATTACACATTATGAAGAATGGATAATAAAAGAATATGCAAATCGTAGAATAAAAGACTTGGAGAGTAGACTCAGCAAGGTAATAGAGTATAGTTGTAATAATAATTGTGATTACAGAATTATGAAGATTGCAGAGTACGCTCTTAGTCTCCCAGATATAAATTCAGATAGCATTAACATACAGGAAGAAAATCTAATATTATATGTAGATTCTATTGTTGTTTTAACTAGTGAAAAAATGTTATTTATAATGGAATATAACGAGAAAAGGTTACATGATCGTTTGATAAGCGCCTATGAAGCCGCAATGTTAAATGAATATGATCGAACAATACAAAACATAACTATTAATAAAAATTTGGGAGTATATTATAAATCGTTTAATAAGCTATACAGATTGGTAGAAATCGGAACATATGCGTTGAACTTAGAGGATACTCTTTTCAAGGATGACGAAACTGCAGTTGATTTCGATAGTATTTTAACTGGTGTGCCAGGGAGATATACGGAATAAGAGTATATACCCAAAAGCTCCCTCAGTATGGTTCTATTCAGCATCAGTTGACGGTACTTGCAGCTAGCCAAGCAAAATAGAATTGCGACGGGTGGCCCGGGGCTTGCCCCGGGTCTCAAGAGATGAGTCTGCAGGATGAGCAAAGCTTCGCACAAGGTCTACATCGACGAATCCGGGGATGAAGGATTCAGTTTTCGCACGGTTGCAGCTGACAATGGCAGTAGCGACTGGTTTGTACTTTCTGCGTTCGTGACTCGCTCAGCAAACGATCTTGAAACCGTCAAGATCATCGATGAAGTACGTGAAGAGTTTGGACTTGATCCGAAGAAACACGTTCATTGGAAAAAACTCAAACACCCGCAGAAAGTGCGCTATTCACAAATCATCGGTGGATTACCAGCTCGGGTACTTTCAATCTGTGTGCATAAACCATCGCTGCTAGAACCAGAGAAGTTCAGAGACCGCTATGGCCTGTATTTCTATTGCGTCCGTTACTTGCTGGAACGAGTATCATGGTTGGTTCGCGACACACATAATCCAGAAAAATACGGAGGTGATGGTACTGCGGACGTTTTATTCTCAAACCGTTCTGGAATGTCCTACGAAGAAATGAAGTATTACCTACGTCACCTGCAGAGTATGCAAGAGAATAATCATGACATTAGGATCGACTTCAATCACGTGGATATCGACCAGATTCATGCAAAAACCCCTGGCAAGTCGATGGGATTGCAGCTTGCTGATGCTGTTGCTGGCGCTACATTTAATGCCTTGGAACGCGATCCCTATGAAAACACTGAGCCACGCTATTTTCAGACGTTGAATCCGATCATGTACAAGAGCCGAGGAAAAATGTGGGGACATGGATTGAAAATCGTACCAAGAGAGGCAATGGCAGACATTAGAGACCAGCCTTGCTGCGATTGGCTGAGGGACAAAATGAAAACGTAGGCCCTGGGCCGTAGGATCCCACGCTATATGCGCTGCCGTCCTGAGGACGACCTACGGTTAATTCCCACGCATGCCTACGTCAATAGCCTATGTACTAATTAAACGACCGTTCTGTCAATAAGTTTCCGTTAGAAATTCAACGATTCAGGTTTGTTACCCATGCACACCGAGACCGCAAAGAGCTGGACACATCTGCAGGAGTTGTTGTTCGAGAACTCGTGGAACGCGGAGCTCGGGCGGTACCGCTCTTCGTGGACGTTCCGTGGGTTGTCGGACGCGAACTACGAGTTGGTCACCAGCCTGATGCGGCTGGGCGGGGATTATGTCCGGCTGGAACGTCACCTGCTGCGTAACTTCATGAAGTACGCGCACCGCGATGTGGTCGAACGTGATTTCTTCTGGCACTGGCTGAGTGTCGCGCAGCATCATGGATTGCCCACCCGTCTGCTCGACTGGACCTATTCGCCCCTGGTCGCCACCCATTTTGCCACCGCGAACACGCTCAAATTCGACCACGACGGCGTCATCTGGTGCATCAACATCGAAAAAGCGCAGAAATTGCTGCCGAAGAAGTTGACGGCTGTGCTGGAGGATGAAGGCGCGATCGCGTTCACCACCGAACTGCTGAACAAGGCGGTGAAAACGTTGGGCGAGTTTGACGCATTGTCGCGGCAACCATTCCTGCTGTTCTTCGAGCCGCCGTCGATGGATGACCGGATTGTCAACCAGTTTGCGTTGTTCTCGCTGATGTCGAATCCGTCGCTCGGGCTCGAGGACTGGATCAAACGCCACCCCGACTTGTGCCAGCGAATCATCATCCCGAAAGATGTGAAATGGGAAATCCGTGACAAGCTCGACCAGTGCAACATCACCGAACGGGTCTTGTTTCCCGGCCTGGACGGGTTGAGCCGGTGGCTGTGCCGGCACTACAGCCCGAAGGAACGGTGAGGGGTTGACGAACGGGTCGGGTTGAATTCGCGGTAGCGGGTGCGGCGGAGATGCGGCGTCCCTACAGGACGCGTTGCACGAGGAAACTGGGGGGAGGCTGGTTAGTGGGGGTGGCCGGTTCGTGTGGCTGAAGCCACACGCTAACGTTGTTTCGCCGCTACGCGGCGAGGGCGGCAAGCAATGGCTGCGTGTTGAACGAGGCAGCGGGTTGATTGAGGCGGCGGCTACGGTTTCAGGTAGATCCGGCGTTCGTGGGTGGGGTTGGAGATGTCGTACCAGTCGTGGCCGGTTTCGGTGTCGGTGTAGTCGAATTTGTACGCCTGGACGGTCCAGCGCAGGGTGAGGCCGGCGTGGGTGGACGAAAAGCTCATCGGGTAGCTGACCTGGCTGCCGTAGGTCGGGTAGACGGTCGCCGAGCCCCAGAGCGTTTTCGAGCCGCCGTGGTCTTCGTAGAATTTCAGCTCGTAGTAGTCGGCGTGTTCGGCGCTCCAGGTGAAGGTGACTGTGCGGTCGTCCGGGTTGGAGACGTGGACCGTGGTGCCGTCCTTCGGGCTGTAAACGTCGGGTGTGTTGACGCCATCGAACGCGTCCACAACGGCGTCGCAACCGGTCAGCATCAGTAGCGCCGGCAGAATCAGTGCCAATTTCAGTGCATGAGACACCCGGTTTGACAAGCAAACCGGGCCACCCAGCCCTCGAATTCGACCCGCAGTAGTTGTCAGACCCGTGAATCGTGAATGAGTGCTCATTGGTCGTCCCCCTTCAGAAGTCCTGGTTGGTTTCCCGTGATGGACCCGTTGTCCCAATGGGTCAGCCTAAGTATTTGCAAGCACAATGCCAACGTATATGTTATTGAAATACATAGAGTTGGATCAGGCAGTGCGGGCCGGGACGTGTGGGTTCAGTGTCACAGTGTTGGTCACGGACCCCAGTTGATCGGGAATTGTGAATGTGTCGGTGGTCTGGTTGAGTCGGGAGGGTGAGGGCATGGTCCGGGGTGAGCTATCTGACGGATAACGTGAGCGGAAATGGGCTTTCTCATTCGACTGTGCGTCGGAAATCGAGTACATTTGGACGGCTACGCGTTTTGCATGTTGTACACAGCGCACGCACCCGGCGGAGGCGAGAATGGACATGGATGAAAAGACTTATCTGGAATCGCGCGTGGATAACCAGATCGACTGGTACAACCGAAAGAGCACGAAATTCAAGCGGTTGTTCATCGGATTCCAGGTGATCGTGATTGTGAGTTCGTCGTCGATTCCGGTGATTAACATTTACGGTGAACATCCCCAGGCGGTGCTGATCGTGTCGATTCTCGGGGCGTTGATCGCGATCCTGTCGTCGATTATCTCGCTGCTCAGCTTGCGGGAACACTGGGTGGAGTACCGCACCGTCTGCGAGACGTTGAAGCACGAGAAAATGTTGTACCTGACGAAAACCGCGCCCTATCAAGAAGATGCTAGCCGTTTCAACCTGTTCGTGAGCAATGTGGAAACCCTGATCAGCCAGGAACACACGAAGTGGCGGCAGCTGTTCTCGAATGGCAGGAAACGTGACGACAAGCAAGCGTGAACCCGAAGGGTTGATTGGCTGATGAGCAATTCGCAACGTGCGGGGACTCTTGCGGCCCGTGGCCTGATCGGGCTGCTGGCGTTGCTGGCCGTGTTTCACGTGCTGGTGATGACCGGCGTGGTGCCGGGCGACATTGTCTGGGGCGGACGGGCGGACAGCGACCGGTTGAACCTGGTGCTGATGGAACTGTCTGCGCTGCTGGTGACGCTACTGTTCATCGGGATCGTCGCCGCGCGGACGGGATTCATTCTGCGGGGGAAGTTACGGAAGACAGTCTGTGTCGCAGCGTGGGTGATGTTTGCATATTTCCTGCTCAATTTCGTGGGGAACATGACCGCCGGACCAGGGGTGGAGATGTACGCGTTCGGCCCGTTGACGCTTGTGCTGGCGGGGTTGAGTTTTGTCGTCGCACGCTCGAAATTATAGGCTCACCGCTGTTCGCAGCCGATCATCTTTCGGGGGGAAACGATGACAATCGCACACCTGACACGTGGCTTCTCACTCGCAACTCTGTTGATCGCGTTGAGCCTGCTGGTTGTGGCCGGGTGCGAGGGGGACAACCCTGCAGTGCCGGACCCGCCAGTGGACTACCCGAATGTTGACCGGCACGATAAACTGCCCGCTGATATCGTGAAACGCACTCCCGCGACCGACATTTACCCGCCGGTGCTACACTCGGACGAGTTCGAGGACCCAATCCCGCTGCCCGGACCGATCAACACCAATGGCGCGGAGGATTCGCCGTTCATCCTGCCCGACGGCAAGACGATGTACTTTTTCTTCACGCCGGATGTGCGGATTCAACCCGATAAACAGCTGCTGGACAGCGTCAGCGGGGTGTGGGTATCGCACCTGAGCGGTGGCGAATGGGATGAGGCGGAACGACTGTGGCTGAACGCGCCGGGCGTTCTCTCGCTGGACGGCGCGGTGTGTGTGCAGGAGGACGAGATGTGGTTCGCGTCCGCGCGGGAAGGGTTTGCGGATGTGAACATGTTCACCGCAACGTGGCAGGATGGCCGTTGGATGGATTGGACCTATGCCGGCGACTATCTGAATCAGGAATGCCAGATCGGCGAGGTACATCTGCACGGAGACGCTTTGTATTTCCATTCGGATCGGGAAGGAGGACTCGGCGACTACGACATCTGGATGACGACGAGAGATGGCGATATATGGTCCGATCCTCTTCACGTCGACGCGGTCAATTCAGCGGAACGGGATGGCTGGCCGTTTGTTTCGTTGGACGGAAATGAGCTGTGGTTCACGCGGACCTACCAGGGTGCGCCGGCGATTTACCGGGCTGTTCGGGATGATGGGAACTGGTCCGAGCCGGAGTTGATCGTGTCGTCGTTTGCCGGAGAACCTACACTCGATGACGCTGGCAATCTGTATTTTGTGCATCACTTCGTGGAAGACAGCGAGATTATCGAGGCGGATATCTACGTTGCGTACAAGAAATAGCGGTGGAATGCATCGTCTGGCGGATCACGGAGAGCAGGGACGAGGGGGAAGGTGAGGATGAAATTGAGAACGGCTGGGTCCGGATTGCTGCTCATTGGGCTGGTGGTGCTGTTGATCGCGAGTGGTGGGTGCGGCGACGGGACGCAGGAAATTGCGTGGCACGGTAACCCGCCGGAGACCGCGAAACCGTTCCGGCCGGGGTATTTCGGCACACGGTTCGAACCGCATTCCGCGCTTGAAATTCACCCGAACGACCACGAAATCACGTGGTCGATCTTCTGGCGAGAGGTGGAAGGATTTCACCAGAAGGTGGTCGCGGCGCGGTTTGAGGACAACCAGTTTACGATTCCGTCAGTGACGTCATTTTCCGCGGGGTATTCCTGCGGCGGGCCGCAGTATTCGCCCGATGGTACGACGCTGTACTTCACGTCCGAACGGCCGATCGGAGACGAACTCAATCCGCACAATCGAATCTGGACGGTGCAGCGGGATTCGTCCGGCTGGGGCACGCCGGAGCCGTTAGATGCGCCGTTCAATGAAGAAACCGTCTCCAGCCAGTTCGCGTTGATGGATGATGGCACAATCATCTTCAGCCGACGGGTGGAGGAACCGCGGAACAATGACCTGTTTATCGCGGAATTTGTTGATGGACAGTACCAACCCGAGCGCTCTCTCCCGGGCGCGGTGAACACTGAGTATCTTGAAGCGGACCCATGGATCGATCCGCAGGGGCGTTTTCTGCTGTTCGGCAGGTTTGACGATCTCGAACACGGCTTTGGCGGCATGGATCTGTGCATCAGCGTGCGTCAGCCCGACGGCACATGGGGTGAAGGGGTCAGCCTCGGCGAGACGGTGAATTCGTTCGACGAAGAACGGTTCCCGTCGTTGAGTCCCGATGGCCACGTGCTCTTTTTCACACGGATGACCGGCGAAGGCTACGATATCCGGAATTCGTACTACTGGATCAGTGCGGAATCGGTGCCGGTGTTGGCGGAGGTGCTGGGGTTGGATGATGAATCGTAATGCCGACGTGGGAGAGGTGATACCGGAGATGATATCGCCTTTCGCATTCGTTGAATAGGTTTGCGGGGTGTTGTCCCCGAAGGGGACGAATCTGACTAGCTCCGGGTGTCAACCCGGGGGATAATGGTACAACACCCTATCCGTTGGTCGAAGGTGGTGCTGGTGTTGTCCCCGAAGGGGGCGAATCTGACTAGCTCCGGGTGTCAACCCGGGGTTGCATTAGGTGGCGAACAATCAATCAAGATTCTCGGAACCGGCCCTGAAGGGGCCGAATTGTACGCGTGGGAGACCAAATGTCCACTTATCGCCGTATGCTGGTTCATATCATTTTCGCGACGAAGAATCGGGACCAGGTGCTGCTGGATTCCGCGCGGACTGAGTTATTTGCCTACATCTTGGGATTGTGTCGAAACAAGGACTGTTTTCCGTATCAGATCGGTGGCTATCGTGAACATCTTCACCTGTTGGTTGATCTGCATCCGTCCATCGCGCTGGCCGATTTTGTGCGAATTGTAAAGACCAGCTCCTCCGCGTGGATGAAGGAAAACGGGAAATTCCCACGGTTTCGCCATTGGCAGGACGGGTACGCCGCTTTCACCGTCGATTGGGATGACCGTGAGCGGGTAATTCACTACATCGCGAATCAGGATGAACATCACCGGGAAGTGTCCTTTCTGGATGAATTCAAGCAGCTGATGGCGACGATGGGAGTTGAAATCGACGAACGGTATTTGCCTTGAGTGCCACCCCGTTGGGGTGGAAAACCTTGAAACAGGTCGGCGGCTGGGGGAGGATTGGTGACGGGTCGCCGATTCCCCGGGTTGGCACCCGGAGCTTGTCAGATGCCACCCCTTCGGGGTGGGGCGAAGGCCTGACGGGGTCGAGGTGCGGCGGATGGGGATTGACGGTATCTTCCTTGAGATGCCACCCCGTTGGGGTGGACAACAGGGGAACGGGTTGGCGGCTGGGCGAGGATTGGTGATGGGTCGCCGATTCCCCGGGTTAGCAACCGGAGCTAGTCAGATGCCACCCCTTCGGGGTGGGGCGAAGGCCTGACGGGGTCGAGGTGTTGCGAATGGGGATTGACGGTATCTTCCTTGAGATGCCACCCCGTTAGGGTGGAAAACAGGGGAACGGCTCGGCGGAAAGGGATTGGTGGTTGGCCGTCATTTCCCCGGGTTGGCACCCGGAGCTAGTCAGATGCCACCCCTTCGGGGTCAATTTCTGGAGCCCAGAGCCCAGGTGAAACCTGAAACTTGCACGCTGGGTCACAATATACCCAAGGCACGAACGTCACTTCAGAAGCAATGAATCACGAAGGACCAATCCGAAACGAATAACGGACATTTTCGGATCGACCAAACACGTTAGCTGAGCGGAAATAAATCCACGGACGAACGAGAGGGAGGACATTGTGAGCATCACTAAGTTTGGCGTGGTGGGAACTGGCACCATGGGCAATGGTATCGCCCAGGTCGCGGGACAGACAGGCCTGGACGTTGTCGCCGTCGACATCAAGCAGGATTTTCTCGATCGGGCGAAAGGCACCATCGAGAAAAACCTCGGTCGTATGGTCAAGAAGGAAAAACTGACCCAGGACCAGGCGGATGCCGCCCTTGGAAACATCACCTTCACCACAGACTATGACGCGCTGAAAGATCGCGAGCTGATCGTCGAAGCCGCCACCGAGAACCCGGACATCAAGTTCAAGGTGTTCAAGCAGTTGGACGAGCTGGCGCCGGAAGGCACCATCCTCGCCTCCAACACGTCGACGATTTCGATCACCGAAATCGCCGCGCACACCAACCGTACCGACAAAGTGATCGGCATGCACTTCATGAATCCCGTGCCGATGATGAAATTGGTCGAAGTGATTCGCGGACTGGCGACGTCGGACGAGACCTATGCGGCCGTGGACGAACTGTCGAAAACGATGGGCAAGGTGCCGATCGTGGTCAATGATTACCCCGGTTTCGTCGCGAACCGTATCCTGATGCCGATGATCAACGAAGCCGTGTACGCGCTGATGGAAGGCGTCGGCGGCGTCGCGGAAATCGACGGCGTGATGAAGCTTGGCATGGCCCATCCGATGGGTCCGCTGCGCCTCGCCGACCTGATCGGCAACGACGTCTGCCTCGCGATCATGGAAGTGTTGCACAGCGGCCTCGGCGACAGCAAGTATCGCCCGTGCCCGTTGCTGCGCAAGATGGTCGCCGGTGGATTCCTCGGCAACAAGACCGGTGTCGGGTTCTACGATTACCGTGAGGATCCCCGCAATCCGGTCGCGCGGTCGTTCTGATTGTGACGGGGACACTTACTCCGTTAAGTGTCCCAAGCAGACGAAATCCTGAACGCAGGTGAGGGATCTCGTCGATATACGGTGATTTGGGGGCACGAAGAGGACTACGTGTCCCAGGTGAACATGAAAGATCGGGGACACTTTGGGGACAAAGTGTCCCCGGTTCCAAGGCGGCGTTCGTCTGGCGGGTGCACCACGCATTTGCAAGGAAGAATACCGTGAATACGTTAGAACGTTTTGGCTACAGCAAGTTTTTCGATAAGCAGGTCAAGCAGTACGAAAAGCAGCAGAGTTCCAACCGCAACCTGACACCCGCACGTGTCATCGCGGACAACCGGGACGTGTTTATCCTCGGCGGCGCGCAAGTTTCGCTCGCCGAGCTGAGCGGCAATCTGTTGCACACGCTCGCACCCGAAACCCGGCCAGTCGCCGGAGATTGGGTGCTGGTTGACGATGCCCACGACCGCGCGATCATCCATCACGTGCTCGCGCGACGCACCGCTCTGTTCAGGCGTGCGGCGGGGTCCGAACACTCCCGGCAGTCGATCGCAGCCAATGTCGACACCTTCTTCATCGTCGTCGCCACCAACCGCGACTTCAGCACACGACGGGTCGAGCGTTACCTCACTCTCGTGTGGGATTCCGGCGCCGATCCGGTGATCGTGCTGAACAAGGTCGACCTCGTGGACGATCCAGCGCCGATGCTGGATGAGCTCGCGGCGGTCGCGCCCGGCGTGCCGGTGCTGCCCGCCAGCGCTGAACGCGGGGATGGTCTCGACCGGCTGCGCGCGTACCTCGAACCCGGACAGACCGTCGCACTGGTCGGATCGTCCGGGGTGGGGAAATCGTCCATCATCAACCGGCTGCTCGGCGAGGAACGGCAGGCTGTGAAGTCGCTGTCCGAGTTCGAATCCGGCGTGGGACGACACACCACCACCCGGCGCGAACTGATCGAATTGCCGGACGGCGGCCTGCTGCTCGACACACCGGGCATGCGTGAAATTGGCATGGTGGACGATGAGCACGGGCTGGACACGTCGTTCTCCGACATCGCGGACCTGGCGGAACACTGCCGGTTCCGGGACTGCCAGCACAACAGCGAACCCGGCTGCACGGTGCTCGAAGCCGTCGAAAACGGCGAACTCGACCCGGCACGCCTGGACAGCTACCGCAAGCTGCAAAAGGAAGCGGCGTACATGGACCGGCGGGACGACCCCGTCCAGGCCGCGAATCCAAAACAACGTTGGAAAGCCATCACCAAGAACTGGAAATCCGTCACCAAGCAGATGGGCGACGGAACCAAGTTCGGTGAACGGTGAGGTGGGACAGTGGTGAGTGGTGAGTTGTAAGCTCTTAGCGGTGAGCAAAACCTGTAGCCCGGCAATCGGCTGGTTGCCGGGCTTTTCTATGTGGACCTCCCCTCTTTTCACGGACAGTGAAAGAAGTCCGATATTGGAAGGATAGGAGGTCACGATGAAGCGTCGTCACTTCAGCCGTTCGTTCAAGGTGGAGGTCTTGCAGCGGATTGAGGACAGCGGCCTCCGCTGCAATCGAGTTGCCTTGGACATGGGTTTGGATCCCAGCGTTGTTCGCCGCTGGAAGCGTCAGTTGGATCGCGAGGGATCGGATTCGTTTCCGGGCAGTGGTCATGTTCGCAGTTCGGCAGCGAAGCAGCGCCAGCTAGAGCGCGAGAATGCTCGTCTTCGTCAGGAGAACGAGATCTTAAAAAAAGCCATGGCCTTTTTCGGGAAGGAATCGAGCATCGGTACCGATTCATCCGGGAAAAGGCGCTGATTTATCCCGTGGCTGTGATGTGCCGTCTTTTGCGTGTTTCACGCAGTGGATATTACGCTTGGCGTGACCGTGCGCCCAGCGCGCGAGCCTGTCAGAATGCGGTTCTGGTGGATGTGATACGTACGATCCATCCGCAAGTCCGTTTTACGTATGGCAGCCCGCGTATGCATCGCGAGCTTGTGGCGCGTGGGTTTGCTTGTGGACGTCACCGTGTCGCGCGGCTGATGCGGGAGCACCGCATACGTGCCAAACAACGTCGCGGGTATCGTCCGCAAACCACCCGTTCCTCCGGACAGACTGCTGTGGCGCCGAATCTTCTTTCCCGTCGCTTTGACGCCGGTGTCCCCGACTGGGCCTGGGTGGCAGATATCACCTACATTGCCACGGATGAAGGGTGGTTGTATCTAGCGGCGGTGCTGGATCTGGGTACGCGGATGATCGTCGGCTGGGCAACATCCAGGCGACTGACCCGCCAGTTGACCTTGCGCAGTCTGATGATGGCACAGCAACGCCGCAGACCCGCTGCTGGCCTGATCCATCACTCCGATCAGGGCTCGCAATACGCCAGCGACCAATACCAGGCGGCCCTTGCCTCTTGCCAGATGCTGCCGTCCATGAGCCGCAAAGGCAACTGCTGGGACAACGCTATGATCGAAAGCTTCTTCTGCACGCTGAAAATCGAAGAAGTCAACGACGCACGCTATGGCACACGTGAAGATGCCAAACGAAGCCTGTACCAGTATATTGAACGGTTCTACAACACCAAAAGAAGACACTCAAGCCTGAACTACAAAACACCCGCTGAAGCCATGAAGGACTTCAAACGGGTGTAGTAAAGTGTCCGTGAATTCAGGGCAAGTCCAATGCCACGGACTAAAGTCCGTCAGACTGCTGACAAACCCCGTCATTTGATGGGGTTTGTTTTGTATTCACACGGCACATCCTACTGGTTGGATTTGTGGTGTAGTTGGCAGGTTGTGTTTGGTTCTTCGCTCGATTTTTCTATCGAGACCGTTGAGCGTGGTGCGCTGGGATAGAAGACCGGCTAAATAGGTCCAT
Source organism: bacterium (assembly GCA_963675295.2). GTDB lineage: Bacteria > Electryoneota > Electryoneia > Electryoneales > Electryoneaceae > BMS3BBIN04. The sequence goes on along the minus strand of CAXXKJ010000002.1, from coordinate 4,382,258 downwards.
AGTCTTGAGATAGAGGGGTGTTTCGCCATTGTCATGGCGATCTTCTTCATGTTCTGGCAGGCGGCGGACAGCAGGCATTGTTCACGTGCTCCGGCTATCGAGCGCAGCCGGGCATAGCGATGGCCATACAGTTGTTTGGCTTCGCCGAAGCTGCGTTCGACCGTCTCCCGTCGTCGCCGGTACGTGGCCCGTCCGCGTTCTGTCCGAGCGGTCGCGATCATCTTTTCACGGCTGGCCTGCCACACGTGCCGGGTGACCACCTTGCGGTGATTGGCGCTTTCGGTGCATTGCTGCAACAGGGGACAGAGGACACAGCGCGACGGGTCGGAAACATATTCCTGGTAGCCTTCACGTGTCGTCGTGCGATACGGTAGTGTCTGGCCGCCGGGACAGTGGTAGACATCCCCCAGCGAATCGTACACAAACAGTCGTTTTGCCAGCATTCCCTTCTTGCGTGTCGTACGTACCGAGCCGATCACGCCGTCGATCTTTCGATCCTCCAGCCCCTTGCAGATGGCGGCGGTATTGTAGCCGGCGTCGTGACCGACCCTTTCCACCGGGAAGTGGAATTTGCAGATCTGCGCATCGAGGCGCTCAAGGTAGGGGGTGCTGTCATGCACATTGCCGGGGGTGACATGCGTGTCGGTGATGATTCCGGCCTTGTTGTCTACGGTACGGTGGTCAAGGTAGAAAAAGCCCTGCGGCTTGCCGTCCCGCACCATGAAGCCGCTGTCCGGATCGGTGGTGCTGACCTTGATTTCCTTTGTCGCCGGCGGTGATGAATCGTCATTGTCACGTTTCTTCAGTGGCTTTTTGCCATGCGCCAGGCGATCCGCATCCACCGCCTCTTCCAGATCGGACAGATACGACTTCGTCGCCACTGTCACCTGCCGCTTCTTGAACTTCTTCTTGTTCGCGCTGGCTTTCAGGTGCGTCGAATCGGTGAACAAGACCCGGCCATCGACCAGGCCACGACGGATCGCCAGCAGCACGATCTCGTCGAAGATCTCCTGGAAGATGGTGCTTTCACGGAAACGGCGTCGTCGATTCTGGCTGATCGTGGACGCGTCCGGCACCTTGTCACGCAGATCCAGCCCGAGGAACCAGCGATAGGCAACATTGACCTGGATCTCACGCACCAGCTGACGCTCGGACCGAATTCCGTACAGGTAACCGATGAACAACATCTTGAACAGAAGGACAGGGTCAACAGCCGGACGGCCATTGTCGGCGCTGTAGAGATGCTTTACACGATCCCGGATAAACGAAAAATCAATTGCCGCATCAATCTTCCGCAAAAGATGATCGTCCGGGACCAAATCGTCAATGTAAATAAGCTCCGCTGCGCTTTGATGAGCTTTGGAAGTAGGTAGCATCTACAAAGATACAAAACAAATCCCCACAGGTCGAGAGCCCGTGGGGACTTTGTCAGCAGTCTGACGGACTAAAGTCCGTGGTAATCGAAGTCCCGGCACTGGGAGTGCCGGGCTACCTTGACGCAATGTGCCGGGCTACACTGGCTGTTGTCCAACACGCGGTTTCGGTCGGCCAATCCAATTCGCCAAAAAAAGCCCGGCTTGACAAGCAAACCGGGCCACTCCGTGTTTTCCGCATTGCATTTACCACTCTGCAATTACCGCAAGGCTTTTACCGAACGGTTTCGAGCTGCATTACCTGCCCACACAACATGGCTACCGGTTAGAACAGCACACGGCTCGTCGTGCCATCGGACAGATTGCCGCTGCTGTCGCTGATGTTGGAAATGATCAGGGTATCGCCGGAACCGTTGAATTGCGGCGGGACAGTGATCACGAGTTCCCCGTTGCGCATGTTGGGATTCCACGTCCACTCCGTGTCGCTGGGTGAAAGGGTGTCATCCGGGGTGCCGCCGTCGAGGAACAAGACCGTCGGTGCGCTTTCCGAGCAGTACTCCATGTTGTTCGCGAAGGTGATGATCACCGTTACCTCGGCATCCGTGGGATTGTTCACCGATCCATTTTGCAACAGGCCGGGCAGAACCGGAGCGCGGGTATCTTCGACGGTGAGGTCGTTCGAAAACTCGCCGAACCCCGCGCCGTTCACCGCACGAACCATGAAGTCTGTTTCGATGCCATCGGTAAACGGTGTCTGGATTCCATCCCCGTCAATCCAGTCAAATTCAGGCTTGTTGGCCAGGTTGACGAACCGGTACTCGGTGCCGTTGAGTACGCTTGGCGGAAACTCGGCAATCAGGACATTGTCGGTCACGCTGTAGGAATTCGTTGCGTACACCTGGTACACCGACACGTTTTCCTGCGCATCCCACTGCAGCGGAATGTTGGTCGTATTCCAGTCCACGCCGTCCGGAATGGAAAGCTCGTCCAGCTCCAGGCCGGTTACCGGGTCGGGAGCGATCGTGTTGGAAATCGTCTGGATCGTCAATGGTCCCGGGGTGGTGTAGCTGTCGTTCACCTTCTCCGAGAACATGGTGAACTCGATCATGTAGGCCGTATCGAACAGATAGCTGCCGACAGGTTCAACCTCCAGCGTTTTGTTGTCATTGGTCAGATTCCACGTGACCAGGACATCGGTGCCGCCGCGCTGAACCTCAACCACATTGCCCAGATTGTTCGGGTCCACCGGGATGTTGAACGTAAACTCGGCCGCCTCGGTGAGTTCAAATTCACGCGGGATGCCGTCCGCGATCTCGAGGTTATGGGATTCCAGCATGATCCCGTCTTCGGTGGTGAAATTCCAGCTGAAATCGAAATCCTGGAAGTCAACGGTGGTACCGTCCACATCGAGCCGGTAAAACTGGCTGAGCTGCAGCGGGACAACGGGTTGTACCGTTACCTGCAACATGGTAGGATCGACGGTTACCGTTGTCGAAATGGTCGTCCCCGAATTGATCCGGGTGAGGACGACATTCAACTCGTCCTCCAGGATGGGACGGTTGAACACGAGATCGAAACTCTGATCGGCAGCCACGTCACCATTCGCGAAATTGTTCGACAGCACCATCACGCCGCCCGCGTTGGGTAAAACCACAACGGGATTCACTGTTACCGTTGCGCCCTGCGTCAGCTGAATGTTCCGGGTTGTGGGCGCGAATTCGACGTCGTCATTCTCCCACGGGAGCACCAGAAGCTGCGCTCCGGCGACGGCGGGAAGTTCATCAATCATGAAAAACCCGTCGGCGTCTGTGGTATCGCTGTAATCCTGGTTGACGATTCCAGCCAGGTTCATCACCCGGACAACCGCACCCTCCGCAACGACGGTTTCTTCATCGTTCATCTGCGCGTAAACGTAGCCCTTGACGCCGGCATCGGTTCGGAACAGAAAGACATTCCGCCCGATATTCTGGATGAAATCCTCCTGGGACGGAACCTGCTGCGCCTGGCCATACACGACATTGACCATCTCCTGCCAGCTCGCATAATCCGCGTCCGGAGAGTTGAACGTGAAAACGTACTGCCCTTCCGTCAGTAAGGCACTCTCGTAGTAACCGTTTGCGTCCGTGGTCGTTTCAATGGTCTCATTGTTCAGCGAATAAATGACCTGCACACCCTGAATCGGCGTCTGCGTATCATTCGCCATCACTGTGCCATGAACTGTGGCACGCACACGTCCGTCGTGGTAATCCCCATCCGCCTCGACCAACAAACTGTCCCCCTCAGGACACCCGGCAACCAGCAGCAACAACCCAAGCAGCAGCATGGTTCGCGCGACAACACGAAACGTCTTCATCCCCCAATCCCCCTCAGTTTTTCCTTTAATACGATCTGTGTGATCGTTTCTGCTGATCCAAAAGCTTTGAAAGAAAAGTCAGTAGTTCAATACACTATCTACAGTGAATCGATAATCAGAGACCTGCCGTGTAACTCGGGAAATATTCAGCGTGTGGGATAAAATCTTGATAAATAAGGCGTTACTATTATGGAACTTTCATGATGGTCAATTGCTGGTGTGGGGCAAAGGGTGCCGCGCTGACAGATGCAGGGTGTTGGATCGGGTGCGGACTAGCTAGCGGATGGGGGATGGGTTGGTGGTTGGGAATCGGGGAGGAAGGCGTGTGGTGGGGGGGGCTTGTGAGCTATGAGCTGTGAGTAACACCCTGTAGCCCGGCAATCGGCTGGTTGCCGGGTTATTTTATACCACGGACTGAAGTCCGTGGTAATCGGTGTCCCGGCATTGGGAGTGACGGGTTACGCTGGCTAAGATTTCTAGTGTTTACCCCACTTCTGGTTTAAACGTTCAATTTCATTCTGATATTCTTCTTCCGAAAGGTCTCCAGCTTCATTGCGACGACCTAACTCCTCATAATCATAGTCTATTTCAGCTAAATTTCGCTAATATTCATCATCGATTTCTTGTAACTTAATACGTAACTTCTCATCATATTCTTGATCAATGTCCTTCTCCAATTCTCGAATTCGCCTCTTTTCTTTTGAAGAATTAATTGCCCAACTTATCAGAACTACTACCGCACCAATAATTAGTGCAAATTCAAACATATGATCCTCCAAAGCGTTTTCGACTGTCCAATTAATTGCAAAATATACTATTTAATAGTATCAACGCAATCTACTGAATCCCCGATACCCCCACTCGCTGCTCGGAACAGTATTGTCATTGTTGGCGGTCGGGAGCTGACCCGTTAACGAGCCGCCGTCGGGGGTTTCGTAGGTGGCGGCGAAGAAATACAGGCCGTCGACGCCACCCGGCCATTCCTCGGACATGCGAATCAGGGCTTCGACGACGGTGCCGGACGCCGTCTGGATGTCCGACTGGTTGTCGAAGGGTCCGCTCCAGTTGTTCGTGGACTCGTTGCCGATGAACAGATCCCACGCCGCCACCTGTCCCGCCTTCGCCCACATGGCGTCCTGCAACGCGCCCGGCTGCTCCGCGATCACGATGAAGACATCCTCACCCAACTCCGGCGCGGCGGTTGCGGCAACGTAAAGCGAGTCGCCACGAATCCCGCCCCACAACGAAAACTCGCCGCTCTGGTACAACAGGCGCGCGTCGTCGTCGAGCGTGCCGTCGATCACCCAGCCGCCACCTCCGCCTCCGCCGCCGTACGGGCCGACGTAGACATGCTGGATCGGGCTGCGCGTCACGTGGCCCTGCGTGTCGGTCGCCTTGACGTAGTAGTCGAGCAGGCGGTTGGACGCAATCCCGGGCACGGTCCGGCGGTACTCGTACGCTTTCGCGAGTGGGTCGTCGTTGGTCTGCGGCTCGATCCACGACGCCGCCATCGGCAACGATCGCCACGCGCTGACCCCCGGCCCACCGATGTACGTCTCGTTGGCGTGGGTGGACGGATCGTTGACACCGTCGGCGTCCACGCGGACCAGCAGCTCGACCGACGCGATGCCGTCGAGGTCGTAGGCGTAGGTCCAGACGTCAAACGCCGCCGGTTGCTGCAAATCCCACTCGGTCGCGCCGGGGTTGTACGGTTCGCGTTGCGGGAGGAAGATGGTCGGGCCGAGGTCGGCGTTCGCGGCGTACGGCTGCGCCAGTGGAATCGCGAGGTTCGCGGCGCGGGTCGGGTGCGTGTCCCAGATGCCGCCCTGCGACCCGTCCCAGTACCAGTAATCAGACGCCTGGCCCATGTGCAGGTAGCGCGCGGCTTGCTGCACGTCGGCGTTGCCGGATGCGTTGAGCCACGCGGCGGTAACGATGTGTTTCGCGGCGGTGATCACGCCCCAGCTGTTGATGTCCGGGCTGTAGCCCTGGTACGGATCGCCAAGCCATTTCTTGAATTCCGGATCGCCGGCGTCCGCACCGGCCCAAGAGCCGGGCTCGACGTGAATGATGTCATTTTGCGCGGGAGGGAAGCGTTCGAGATAATCTTCGATGGTGGTGCACTCGAAACGGTCATCGTTGGCGGCGAGCCAATTGACGAACGCTTGGAAATTGTTGTGGTAGTAGGAATCGGTGCCGCCGCCGTGGTTGTCGCCGTCATGGTGCAGCACGACGAGGATCGGGTGCGCTGGGTCGGTGTTGTACGGCTCGAGCTGGCTCATGACATAGTCGTACTGCAGCGCGCCGAAACCGCCACGGCCGTCCTCGTTGCCCAAGTAGCGGCTGGCCGGGACGGCGATGATGCGACGGGTCTGGTTCGTCACCGGGTCGACGTGTTCGACGTAATGCGGCTGATGGCCCCATTGCGCGGAGACTTGTGTCGGTGCCCAGAGACCGTCCATCGCAAGCCAGTCACCCGGGTTCGGGTTGCGGACCTCAGAAGCGTTCGGTTCAACCACCGATCCGCCGGATGTCCACGGATACCCCTGGCATGCGCGATCGAAATGGATATTATCGACCAGCACCCAGTCCAGCCCCTGATCGACCAGCGCGGGGATCATCTCGATGCTGAACGCATTCTCCGGTGGGAAGATGCCGTTGGATGAGCCGCCGTCAAATTCCTGCAGGTCGAGCGCGCGGTGGTTCGCGATCTGCATGGCGGTGTCGCTGTCCCAGAGCAGGCCCATCAACGGGTGGAAGTAGCCGAAGCCGACCATGTCGATGCGCGGGTTGCCGAGGGCGGTGTAGGTGGTGGACATCTGGTTCCATGGCGTGTGCCAGTTGCTGAAGGCGACGCCGGCGTTCTCGAGGGCGTTCAGGTTTTCGACGAGGCTGCCGGTGAACGATACCTGCGCGCCGAAGTGGTCCATGCCGGCGTTGATGCCCATTTGCACCGCGTCCGCCGGCCACCAGGTGTACGGGCCGGTGCGGGTGGTGTGGATGTCGTAGACCGAATAGTCGTAATGGTTCGCGGCTTCGGTTTCGACGATTGTCTCGCCCGGGTAATAAATCGGCTGGTGCATGTGCCACAAAAACGCGATGTGGATCTTCTGCGCGGACGCCGGTCCGGTGAACAGGGCCAGCACGAGAACGGGGAACAGGATGGTTGCCAGGATCGAACGGAACCGCATCGGACACTCCAGCCGGGATTGAGGAACAGGTCAGGTAGCATACGTTCGCGTTGTACAAAATAAGCACGCCGGGCCCGTAGGTACGTTGCGGGAGAGATGCTCGAAAATTGCTCGACAGCGTCTAAATCAGGGACAGACGGTAGGTTTTCTGTGAATTTCGTCACGTAAAATCCACCGTCTGTCCCCGATTTAATGGTGCAAATCACTCAGGAACAGGATGTTTAACTCCTGCGTGAAGGGTTTCAGCGAAGTAGAGTGATTTTGCGGATTTCGTCTATCTGGCCGGGTACAATTGCTCGAAGAAAGTACGACCCGCTGGCGAGGTGTGAGGTGTCGAAGGTCAGTGCGTGCCGTCCGGCAGCCAATCGGAACCGTCGGGCACCGATGTGCCGGTCCCTTTTTCGAAGGTAAACGATCCCAGTCCCATGTGACGGCTGCCGGTCGCGCCGCCGGGTGGATCATCGGGCGGCGCGACACCGATATGTAGCTCGAACGTGTACTCTCCCGGTGGTGCGGCGGCAGGGATATCCAGCGGGACGTAGGGACGGTAGAACATCCCGCCCGGCTGTAGTGTCACCGAGATTTGCTGCAGTGGGAACGTGTTCCCGGCGGGGGTGGTGACTGTGGCCCAGACATCGAGCGGCGTTGGATCGAGCAGAATGTTGCTGACAAAGGTCTGATAATGGAGCGTAAGGCCTTGCGAAGGCACAACGGACATTCTGGGCTGTAATTCAACCCGGACTTCCGGTTTCCATTTCACCAAAGCAAGGTCAAGTGGATCATTGTCTTCCTCAGGAAGGTAGGCCGCGACGATTGATCCATCTCGCCCCTGTGTCATGGATGTCGCTTTCGTATCTTCAGCGCCCATCTGCAATTCAGACAGCCACAGGACTTCCCCATTGGATGAATATTTCACAAGCCATAGCATATAATTGTTCGATTCGTCCTGCGCATGTCCCACTGCTTCAATCGTCCCATCGGCCAAAATACTCAGCTCAACAGCTTCGTCCCCGCCACCACTACGATCAAGATACTGCGACCAGATCACTGAACCGTCCGAATTTCGTTTTGAGACGTAGAAATCAAAATGGGTTGAATCCGTAAGAACTCCACCGCAGCTATAAAGATATCCTTGTTCATCTTCACGCACGCAAAAAGCAACACCGTGTTTCGGGGTTCCATCCGGATCAACTTCATCATTCATCCAAAGCTGATTTCCACCGGCGTCAATTTTGTAGAGCGAATACACACGGGCTTGAGCGTTAGAGTTCCAATGTTCAGCCGGGATGACGAATCCACCATCGGCAGTAGGTTCAACCCAATGGATAGTTTCGAAAGGATCTGGAAGCGGCCATTGCCAGACAAAGTCACCATTTTCATCAAAACGGATGATGTTTGATTGCGTACCGATTTTCCCAGCAGCGATGTAACCACCTGCAACAACTTCCCGTAGGTGTGTCAGGTACTCGATTGGACTTCCATAGTCATACACGTGAGACCAGATGATGTCGCCGTCGCTACTGAGTTTCCGGATGAATGCGTTTGCACCGAATGAAGGTGTATCCGACCAGGTTTCGCCGCATTCGATGAAGGCCCCATCAGACGTTGGCTCGATGTGGTATGAGGCGTCGGTGAACACCGAGCCAAAGTCATCAATGAGGATCCAGATATCATTCCCGTCATCGTCAAGTCGAGCAGTCCATGTCCGAAAATCCAAATCCTCGTAGTAAGTAAATCCCGAAGTGATATACCCACCGTCTGGTACAGCGGATACACACTCAATCCGCTCATAGAACGTATCGTAATCCCAGATCTTTGTTCCCAAGGTGTCGGGAGGTTGGGCAGAGGGGGTAGACGAGATCAGCAAAGAGAAGGCGATCAGGGCGAGGAATCGGCGTGTGTGCGTGAGGGAGCAGCGTGTCCGGGTCGGGATTGGGCGTGTCATTGGGCGCCTCGGTGGATTCGAGATATCTGGCAATATACGACCCGAGAGAGGACACTGGTGCCCGTGATGGTCTGTTATTGCTGTTGTGACGGTGCCCGTGATTGTCCGTCACGTTGGTTTGTGACGGCTATCGCGGGTGATCTGAGGGCGGATCATCCCTGCTGGCGGAGCCATCAGGGGCACATTCTTCCGGCTGCGGATTACGGACGGTGGATGATCCGCGGTAGCGAACAGAAGCTCCCGCGGGCATCGGGGATTGTGATTGTCCGTCACGTCTGTTTGTGACGGCTACTGCGGGTGGTTCGAGGGCGGATCATCCCTGCTGGCGGAGCCATCAGGGGCACGTTCCTCGATTACGGTCGGTGGATCATCCGCGGTAGCGAACAGAAGCTCCCGCGGACATCTGCTGGAAAGTCAGTGATCGTCGTTATTGGACACGGACGGATCCATCGGGCTGGGGGTGGACAGGGATGTGGACCGGAACCGTTTGCCACGCATCGGAAAACTCATCATCAGGTTCTGGACGGCCAATTCGACTCCCCGTCCCAGTTCAATCGGATTCAACGCTCCGATCAGTCCGCCGGGGTACTCCGTAACTTCACCCTCTCCCTGATCCTGCCATACCAGTGATCTGGAACGGGTATCAAAGAGATAGCCATACACCTTCACGTCGATGTACTCTTCAAAAAACCATCCAGAATCCGCGGTCTGCAACTCAAGGACCATGACATAGCCCCGCTCATTACCATTAAGGCTGTCAATCCAATCGAGTTGAATGCTTGTCGCCATCGAATTCCGGGCGAACAGTCTGCGGTTGGCATTGTCCGGATCTGCACATGAAACGGTATATCCACGCTCTTCAAGACAGCGTTTCGCTTCGAGGACGGCGTGCTGGTGGTAGTCGGTGGAATCCGTGCTGTCGGTGCAGGAACTGAACGCGGTGAAGATGAACACGCTGTCGATGGGATTTGCGGAAAGATCGGCGTGGAGGTAAACCGGGATGCGTGGGTAGCAGGCGTACAGCGCAAGACAACCCAGAATGACAGCGAAGAGACAAGCTGATTGACGTTGTACAGTCATTTGTGACTCCCGGTTGGATCGATGGAACACCAACCTTGTGATCAATTCGGCGAAAGCCAGGCATACAGATAGTTTATGTCAATCTCAGTTGCAGGTCAAGCATTCATTCGTCCAATTCACTGGTAGTGGTCAAACGGTGATTTGCAAATTCCAAGATCAAATGCACCGATCAGGTTTTGTGATTGAAGAGGACCTCTTTTGGTGTTCTGTATCCGAGTGATTTTCTGGGTCTGTTGTTGAGTTGCTGTTCGACCGAATGGACGTCCAGATCGTGAAGTGACCGGAAGTCCAGCCCCTTCGGAAACCACTGCCGTACCATCCGGTTCATGTTCTCGTTGCGTGCCCGCTCCCACGAGCTGTACGGATGCGCGAAATAGACCGTCACACCCAGCCGTTCAGCCAGCCATTCATGCCGCGCGAACTCACCGCCGTTATCCGCTGTCAGCGTGTGCAGGGGAAGCTTTCGCTGCTTCCAGTGGCGTTGAAACGCGGCGACGGAACGCGTGCTGAAGGTCTCGGCACGAAGGTCGGGCAGCAGCGCCAGCACGGTGTATTTGCTGCGTCGCTCGACGTGGCTGGCAATCGCTCCCTTGTGCCCCTTGCCGTGGATCGTGTCCGACTCCCAGTCGCCCGCACGGCCCAGTTTGTCAACGATCTCCGGACGTTCTTCGATGCCCGTCCGGTTGCGGATCATGCCACGGAAGTCCTTGCGTGACCCACGTTTGCGATAGCCGCGACGCCCGTGATTCAGGCACAGGTGAAGCGTGCCGCCGTTGTCCTGGTCACGGCGGATCCAGCTGTAGATCGTCTGCGTGCTCACCTGCATCGACGGGTCGTCACGAAACTCCCGCCGCAGACGACCGGCCAACACATCCGGCGACCAGTACTCGCCGCGCAGATGCACTTCCAGGTACGCTCTCAGCGCCTCGTTTTCACTGATCCTGCTGTGTCCGGCACGGATCGCCGACCGTCGCTCAAACGCCTGCTGATGGGCGCTGGCGGGCAGGTAGTCGCCTGCTGAATCCCGGTTCCGCTGCAGCTCACGACTGATCGTCGTCCGGTGACGTCCAAGCTGTCTCGCGATCTCCGGGACACTCTCTCCCCGATGATGCTGACAGGCTATCATCTCACGCTCACGGAGCGTAAGTTGACCTTGTGGCATTGCTGTTCCTCGTTCCGTTTTTGTGTTCTCTCAAACCCAAAATACAGAACAAGACGGCAGTGCCACTTCTCTTCAAAACCCGAGCCCTGTGCGATTGATTTTAGAATTTTGGATTGACCAACACCGTGAAGATGCTACTGTTAGCCGAGTTAAGGGAGTCATACTCAGGAAGCTGGTGGCGTTGAGGGGGAGATCACGCTCAATTCGTGCGGGAGGACACAAAACACCCCGGACCGAACGGCCCGGGGTGATGTGAACTCTGCAGGGTCGTGGGGAAAGATGTTACCGCAGCAAAGTCACTTTTTGGATCTGGTCCAACTGGCCCGGGACAACGGCGTGCACGAAATACAAACCGCTGGCGAGACCGTCGGCGTTGAAAGTGAATGTGTGACGGCCGGCATTGAGCTGGCCCTGCGTCAACGTGGCGACCTGCCGGCCCTGAATGTTGTAGACCACGATCGCCAGTTCACCCGCCTCGGGCATGGTGACGCTTATGGACGTGCTCGGGTTGAACGGATTCGGATACGCCGCGCTCAACGCATAGCCGACTGGAGCTGAGACCGGCGTGGTCAGGTCCTCCAGCGTAAGCGTGTGGTTCTGCGGCCAGGTGGACGGGTCTGAGACCCAGCTATCCGCAGCACTGGGAAGCTTGGTGAAGTCCACCGTATCCTCGAGGTACATGTTGTTCGTGCCCAACCTGCCACGGAACACGTAGTCGCCGGCCGGAGCATGGGCTGGTAGCGTCAGGAACAGGCCGTTGACCGTGGTGTTCATGTAGCCCTGAATGACGACCGGCTGCATGCTCAACGGACCGAAGACCTGTGCGTTGGGGAACTGAACGTACGTTTTGTAGGTCACTCCCTGGCTGAAGGTGGTCGGCAGAGTGTTCAGCACATGGGCGTCATAGTACATCGACCCACCGGAGGCCGGGATTTCGGTAATCTGACCGATCAAGTCGAGATACACCGGTTCCCAGGTCACATACAACGGGCCTGCCGGTGACGATTCGCCTTCCGGATCGTAGACCGCAGTGACGGTGTATTCGTAGGTTTCGTTCAGCGTGGGCATGGTGTCGATGAAGCTGAGTGTGGCCGGACCCACAGCGCCGACTTCTGCTCCATCGCGGTAGATGCGATACCCGAGCAGCTCATCCAGCGCGTTTCCACCACTCTGACCATAGCGGTCAAACACGCGCACACCTTCCGCAACCGGCAGCGGGGTGTCGACGGGATTGTGCATGTCGTCGAAACAGCCCTCGACCGGCGTGCCATGGTACGCGGGTGCGTCCGGTGCAGCCGCCGCACCGAAGAAGCAGGTGATCTCATCCCACCAGGTGATGTTGTAGGCTTCGATCACGCCGACATAGCCCTGCGGGTAGGACGCATCGGTGAAGCTGTTGTGGTACGTGCCGTTGATGTAGATATCGTAGGTTCCGTTGGAACCATCGACATGCATCTGGTTCACAGCGCCGATGCCGGTGTTGATCCCGGTGCCGGTAGTCCATGAAATGATGCTTGATGCGCTGCCCGCCGTGTACTTCCAGACAGAATAACTAGTGCTACTTACATAGCAGCCGTAGCCCTGGAAATCGGCGTCACGCGGTCCGTTGGTACACCACATCACACCACGCGAACTGGTTTGTGTGTCCTGAATTTCGAAGGTGCAATCGAGGGCGAAGTTGTCAAATTCGAGCATCTCGTATGCACCCGTCCCCCAGGCATTGGTGCCGGTGACATCCATCTTGGCGTAGCCACCATCGAACACCAGTGTTCCGCCAACATAAAGCCAATTCCAAGCGGTGCCCGGATCCGCGTCAAATGACTCGACCAATCCGGGCGGCGGTTCGTCCCAGGTCAGCTCAACCTGCCCGGCAGTCAACACCTCGGCAGCGAGGTTCATCGGAGGCACCGCTTGTCCGAAAACAAGTCCGGCAACCGCCACTCCCAGGATGACCAACAGAAAATGTTTCATCGTTACCCCCCTTGTTTGACGTGCACACAATCAACTCACGCCACTGCAACTCTGATTGACAGGCTATCCGTTGGCAGATCTGCGCAGATCTGCCTGCAACTACCCGTGATTCACGTCGATTGACCGATACGTCCACCCTTGACGAAAAAGGAGAATATCCCCCCTTGGGATATTCTCCTGTTCAACGCCGGCCGTCGACGATTGTCTCAAGTGAAATTCGCCAAAACAGCCCTTTCCAGCGTTTGTTCGGGTCTGCTGCGCACCCGACAGCAGCGTGTCTCAGGAATTTGCATCAAACACAACGAGTTTGCAAGCCGGGCATGAAAACTAAACTCGTTAACTAGCCTCAGAGAGCGAGGTTAAGGAGTTGCCGAAAGCATGTTCAGCTTTAGATTTCTCATGGATTTACTGTAGAAATGGTTTCTCGCCGGAGGACAAGACGCAAAAAAATCCCCGGACCTGTATCGGCCCGGGGATAAGTAAACATCGATGATGAATCGACCGGATTACTGCAGCAAGGTCACCTTCTGAACCTGGTTCAGCTTGCCCGGAACCGACGCGCGGATGAAATACAGACCGCTGGCGAGATCGTTAGCGTCAACCGTGAACTGGTGGCTGCCCGCGCTGATCATGCCATCGCTGAGGGTCGCGACAACCTGGCCCTGGATGTTGTAGACGGTCAGGCTCAACTCACCGGCTTCCGGCATCGTGATGCTGACCGAGGTGGTCGGATTGAACGGGTTCGGGTACGCCGCGCTCATCGCAAAGTCAACCGGGACTTCAACCGGCGTGCTCAGGTCCTCGAACGCGAGCGTGCTGTTCTGCGCCCAGGTGCTGGGATCGGAAACAACACCGTCGGTGCCGCTGCTCAACTTGGTGAAGGTGAATGAGTCTTCGACGTACGTATTGTTTGTGCCGAGACGGCCGGTGAAGATGTACTCGCCAGCCGGGGCAAGCGCCGGAAGGCTCAGCGACAGACCTTGAACCGTGGTGTTCAGGTACGCTGCAATGGTGACCGGAGACGCGCTGATCGGCCCGAAAAACTGGCCGTTCGGGAAGTTGAGGAACGTCTTGTAAGTCACACCCTGGTTGAACGTAGTGCCGAGAGTGTTGATCACGCTGGCGTCATAGAACAGCGTGCCGCCGTTGGCCGGGATTTCGGTGATGACACCGGTGAGGGTGAAATAGACCGCATCCCAGGTTACGCTGACCGGGCCTGCCGGGGCGGATTCGCCTTCCGGATCGTAATCTGCGGTGACGGTGTATTCGTACGTTTCCCACAGTGTCGGCATGGTGTCAACGTAGCTGAACGTGGTCGCGCCTACGCTGCCAACGAGGTTGCCATCACGGTAAATGTTGTAGCCAACCAGTTCGTCCAGCGCATTGCCACCACCCTGGCCGTAGCGGTCAAAAACACGCACGTTTTCAGCTACCGGCAACGGTTCGTTGACCGGATTGCCCATGTCATCGAAGTAACCGGCGACCGGTTCGCCCGGCTGAGCCGGGGCGGGGACGGCGTCCGGCGCGGCACTGAAGATGCAGGAAATCTCGTCGTACCAGGTGACGTTGTATGCTTCAATCACGCCAACGAAACCCTGGGGATAACTGTTGTCGGTGAAGCTGTTGTGGTAGGTGCCGTTGATGTAGAGATCGAACGTGCCATCAGCTCCCTGGACTTCCATCGTGTTGACCGCGCCCTGACCAGTGTTGATGCCGGTGCCGGTGCTCCAGGAAATGACGCTGGACGCCGAGCCGTTGGTGTATTTCCAGACCGACCAGCTGGTGTTGGAGATGTACATGCCATAGCCCTGGAAGTCGGCATCGCGCGGGCCGTTGACGCACCACATGACACCACGCGAAGAAGTGGAGGCATCCTGAATCTCAAAGGTGCTGTTCAGCGTAAAGCTGCTGAACTCCAGATTTTCGTACGCGCCGGTCTGCCAGTCGCTCGCACCGCTACCATTGATCTTGGCATAGCCGTCTTCGAAACTGATCGATTGAACCAGCCAGTTCCAGGAATCACCCGGATCGCTGTCAAACGTTTCCGCCAACCCCTCCGGCGGTTCTTCCCACGTCAACTCGACGTCGCCGTCGGTCAGCACCTCCGCGGCGAGATTCATCGGGGGAATCGCCTGCCCGAACGCCGAAGCGACGAACAGCATTCCCAATGCAAACAGGACGACTTGCTTCATGTTAATCCCCTTGTGTTGGACCCTGTATCGTATCACTGCTATGGAAAGAGCTGAATATTCCATTTTGGTCAGGATGATCCACGCGTCTCGTTGACCACGTTTGTGCTGCGTAAAACTCGATCGAGAGGGGGACTTTGTCAAGCCTGGCCTGGTGGGCACGCCTTTGCAGGCGCGTCGTCGGAAGCGGAGAGGTATCGTGCACAGCCTTCCGTTCAGCGTCGATCTACGCGGCCCGTGCAAGTCGGCTCAACTGTATTCTGAACGACCCCTAGACATTGCACAATTCGAGCTCGTTTTGCAAGCGGTTTGGCGTTTTTGTCAAACGTGAACGGGTACCCCGAGGGACGCAAGAGAGACAAAAAACACCCCGAACTGTTGCCAGTCCGGGGTGCCCTCTCAATCGGAAGGAATACGGCATTCAGCCGATCAAGCTGTTAACGCAGCAAGGTCACCTTGCGAATCTGATCCAGCTGTCCCGGAACCACGGCATGCACGAAGTACAGGCCACTGGCGAGACCGTTGGCATCAAACGTGAAGGTGTGCTGGCCGGCATTGATCTGGCCATGCGCCAGCGTCGCAACCTTCTGACCCTGAACGTTGTACACCACGACCGACAGATCCGCCGCTTCCGGCATGGTGATGCTGATGGTGGTGGTCGGGTTGAACGGGTTCGGATACGCAGCGCTCATCGCATAGTCAACCGGAACCTCAACTGGAGTGTTCAGGTCTTCAAACGCGAGCGTGCTGTTCTGCGCCCAGGCGCTCGGGTCGGACACGTAGGTGTTGTCCGTCGCAGCCGCGAGCTTGGTGAAGTCAACCGTGTCTTCCACGTACGTATTGTTGGTGCCAAGACGGCCCGTGAAGACATAGTTACCCGCCGGAGCATGCGCCGGCAGCATCAGGAACAGACCTTCAACCGTCGTGTTGACGAAGCCCGGGATCACGACCGGCTGCTGGCTCAGCGGACCGAAGCTCTGACCATTCGGGAAGGTCACGTAGGTTTTGTAGAACACACCCTGCGAGAAGGTCTGCGGAAGTGTGTTGAGCAGGTGCGCATCGTAGTACATCCCACCACCCGCCGCCGGGATTTCCGTGATCTGGCCTTCAAGCGTGAAGAAGACCGGATCCCAGGTCACGACAACCGGGCCGGCCGGAGACGATTCGCCTTCCGGATCGTACACCGCGGTGACGGTGTATTCGTAGGTTTCGTTGAGCGTCGGCATCGTATCGATGTAGCTCAAGTTCGCCATGCCAACACTGCCGACAAGGTTACCATCACGGTAGATGTTGTAGCCCAGCAGTTCATCAAGGGCGTTGCCACCTTCGCCGTAGCGGTCAAAGGCACGGCCCTGGACGTAGAAATCATCCGGGTTGGTGATCACACGACCCATGTCGTCACGAAGCACGGTTTCCAGCTCGCCCATCTGCGCCGGGGCATCCGGAGCATTGGCGGCGAACATGCAGTTGATGTCATCGAACCAGGTTTCGTTGGTGTAAGCGCATGCCATGCCAACATAACCGGACGGATACGTCGCGTTCGTGAAGCTGCCTTCGTAGTTGCCGTTGATGGTGATGTCGAAGGTGCCGTTGCTGCCGTCAATCTGCAGCACGTTCACCGCGCCAACACCGGTGTTGATCGCGGTGCCGGTCGTCCAACCAATGATGTTGGTCGGGGCACCGGCAACGTAGTACCACGCGGAATAGCTGGTGTTGCTGATGTACACCGCGTAGCCTTCGTAGTCGCCATCCTGGGGGCCGTTACCGCAGAACAGCAGACCGGTCGAATAACCCTGCGTGACCTGATACTGAATGGTCGTGCTGCAGCTGAAGTTATCGAACGCGAGGTTCATGTAGGTACCAGAACCCCAGTCGGTGGTGTTGCCGACGACGTCAAATTTGCAGAAACCACCATCAATCATGTATGAACCAGGGCCAACGAAAAATTCGAATCCCTGAGCAAGACCGTCATTGAAGTCCTCAACCAGACCCTCCGGCGGTTCTTCCCACGTCAACTCGACATCACCGGCCGTCAACACTTCAGCCTGCAGATTCATCGGAGGTATTGCCTGGCCGAAAGCCATACCGGCCACCAGCAATCCGAGCACGAGCATGACTACATGTTTCATCTCTTTCCCCTTTTAGGTTTGACCCTGCATGGACGAGTCCACGCTGCTGCCTTGAACTACGTTGTGAGGATCTGTGACTCAGCCGAACCTGGAATTTCGTGCACGACTTCCCACCTCGATGCCTTGGAAAAACCATCAACTGCCAAGACAACAGAGGGAGACCCACCCCCTCGAAAACAGACGGCGAAGTCTCCCAAATCAGTGTGAACAGTCGGTGCTTGTTTTCCAGTGACCCGAGGTCACAGATCGCGTTTTGTGCCAGATCGTACAGCAAAAGAAAGCCAGTTCACCCAAGCGTCAGAGCATGCACATAATTCGTGCCGCCCGCAAGACCCGATGGGAATTTTTTGCATTCACCATCCTCGCTCGTGGAGCAGCAAGTTCCGGGTTCTACTGTCTTTCGACGGCTGAAATTCACCAGATCGGTGAAGGAAGTGCGGCCCGTCATTATCATCCGGTTCACAATACAGATGCTGTCAGAATGGACCGTTTCCGGGGGGTACCTGAAAGAGCATACGCCACCATTCAGCTGTAAAACCCTGTGCAGGCCAGCCGCGATAGCAGCGTCCAATTCAAGGGAAAGACTTGTTATTCCAAGAGTTTGGATGAGCAACAAGCCCCATCTGCGGCTCACCTTCCGCAGATGAATCCCTCATGCACAAGATAGAAAACGAAAGGAGAAATCCACCATCCACTCGACGATTTTCTTGAAATTTCCACAGTCCTCCAGAGTCATGCCGATCCCGATGGGAGGCCGATCCAGGACTTGCTCGATCCCTGATCCCTGTGAGAGGGGAGGCAGCGTGCCCATTGCCGCGAACCGGACGTACCTTCGAGGCGTACAACAGAAGAATCGTGTCATGTGAAGCGGCAGCCGACCGGAATCAAGGGGAACCATGACGACCACTTTCACCGTCCGCACCGTGCTGTTGATCGCCACCCTGTTGGCGCTGAGCGGGTGCGCGTCCGAACGATTCATCCAGCAGAACGCGTTCGAGGTGGACGCACGCACCGAAACCACCACCGAGTCCACCGCGACCTTGAGCCCTGATCGTTCAATCGGCGTGGAAGCCGCCTGGCGGCGAAACTGGATCAATGGACTGAGCGGGCCGATGGACCCGTTACCGGAGCCGAGCATGGGGTACGGCGTCGGCGTATTCGGAGGCTACAGCAACGTGGATGGTGGCGCGCCGTATGATGACGGCAATGGTGTGCTGAATGACGTCGCGCGGACCGGCCTGCTGTTCACCCTGGCATGGACCAATTCCGCCGACTTCTACGAGGAGTCGCTGGCGACCGAGTTCAGCATGAAGTGGGGCTGGGCGTTCGCCGAACGGGAACGACGGGAGGCAATCGACGTCATCGGCATCACGCGCCAATCGTACATGTTGCTGGCGCCGGCGGTGACAGTGCGCACACCAGTGCGGTTCCAACTCGGCGGGATCACCACGGTGCTGGTGGCCGGAACCGAAGCCGGGTTCTATACCTCCGGACAAGACGATCGTTTCCGAACGGTCAGCGTGAACCTCGGCCTGCAGTTCTTCGACCACTGATCTCCGCTGATCGTTAACTCCTGCGATAAACAACCCCGGCCAGAATGACCGGGGTTGTCTCTTTTTGACGCGAAATCTTATTCTCAAGTTGCTCAGGAACAACACGTTTAACGGATCAGCGTAACCTTCCGAATCTGATCCAGTTCACCGGGTACAACTGCTCGAATAAAGTACAACCCGCTGGCCAAACCGGATGCGTCGAAGGTGTACTCGTGCTGGCCGGCGCTGGTCATGCCGTCCGCGATGGTCGCGACACGTTGACCGGCGATGTTGTAGACCGTGACCGTCAGCTCGGCGGCGTCAGGCAGGCTGACACTGAACGAGTTGCTCGGGTTGAACGGGTTCGGATACGCCGCGCTCAGTGCGTAGGCGGAAGGCAGACCGGTTACCGACGCCTCATCGGACGCGAGCGTGAATTCAGATCCGACCCAGTCTTCCGGGTTGAAGTTGATGGCGTCGCTACTCACACCCTGCTTCTCAAACGTGAAGCTGTCGTTCAGAATGCTGTTTGGGTAGTTACCCAGGTGACCGGTGAAGATGTAGTCACCACTCGGTGCGAGGTTCGGAATGTTCTGGGTCAGCCCCTGAACAGTCGTGTTGATGAAGCCGGGGATAGTCACGTTCATCAGTGTGAGCGGTCCGAACATCTGTCCGTTCGGGAGTTGAACCGTCGTCCACCAGTTGACGTTGTTGAATGTCTGCGGCAACGTATTCCAGACCGAGACATCGTAGTAAATCAGCCCACCCTGCGGCGGGACTGTGGTGATTTGCCCGGTGAGGGTCAAGACAACCGGTTCCCAGTTGACCATCAGCGGGCCGGCCGGGGACGATTCGCCCTCCGGATCATAATAGGCCGTCACGGTGTATTCGTACTCACCCGGTTGCGGCAGGTTGTCGGTGTAGGCTTCAGTTGTTGCAGCGCCGATGTAGGTTCCGTCTCGGTAGATGCGGTATTCAATGAACTCGTCGATCTCGTTGAGGTCGCCACCGCTGGGGTTGCCCGACTGCGCAGTCGCCCGCATCTGCTGCTGTTCACGCACGGCAACATCGTTCAACGGACGGCCCATCGAGTCGAACTGACCCTGCAGAGGTTCGCCTGGCTCACCCGAAACGCTGTCCGCACCGGGGAGAATGCCGAAGACACTCGTGAGTTCGTCAAACCAGATCAGGTCGCCATACGCTGCGACGACGCCGACATGTCCGGTCGCATGCGCGGTGTCGGTGAACGATCCCACGTTATGGCCGTTGATGTAAAGGGTGAAGGTGCTGCCCTCGCCGGTCACCTTCAGGGTGTTGGACTCGCCGGTGCCGGTGTTGATATAGCTGCTGGTTGTCCAACTGAAGGCATTGGTTTCCGATCCGTTCACATATTTCCAGACTGAAAATGAAGTGTTGGATGTCCAGAATCCGTAGCCATTGAAATTACTGTCGAAATTGCCGTCACAGCGGAAAACCATCCCGCGGGAAGTATATCCTTCGTAACCCTCGTAGGTTACTTCCGCAGTAAAGTCAT
This sequence comes from bacterium, assembly GCA_963675295.2. Classification (GTDB taxonomy): domain Bacteria; phylum Electryoneota; class Electryoneia; order Electryoneales; family Electryoneaceae; genus BMS3BBIN04. Next base: position 4,361,799 of record CAXXKJ010000002.1, on the reverse strand, counting down.
CAAACACGACCGGTGTGTAGACGCCTGTTCCCCACTGGCCGCTGACGTTCGTGGTGACGTCTACCTTGGCATACCCGTCCTCTATGACATACGATCCGTTGTACAGCAGCCACTCAAATCCCTGGGCGACGCCGTCGTTGAAGTCTTCAAACAGCCCATCCGGCGGCTCTTCCCATGTCAGGGATACTTCCCCCGCCTGTAACAATTCGGCGTTGAGGTTGATCGGCGGAATCGCCTGACCAAATACGCTCGACACCAAGAAAGCTATCAACGCTACTCCTGCCAGCAGTTTCATCTTTCCCTCCCTTTGGTTACCGTTAAGCTGGCATAACGTACTACCTGATTCGCTGCCAGATCACGGCTGTACCGTGGAAACGATAAATTCTTGTTGGTGGATCAGAGCCGAAGCGGCTCGGTCTCCACACTGCTTCCCTTGGAAAAAGCGGGGAACCGGCGAATCTGCCGGTTCCCCGTGTTCGACTCCAGAAAAGCCAGTATTTATCGCAGCAGCGTGATCTTGCGGATCACGTTCAGCTGGCCCGGAACCACTGCCTGCACGAAGTACAGGCCGCTGGCGAGGCCGTGCGCGTCGAAGGTGTACTCATGCTGTCCGGCGCTGGTCATGCCGTCCGCGAGGGTCGCGACACGCTGACCGGCGATGTTGTAGACCGTGACCGTCAGCTCAGCCGATTCGGGCAGGCTGACGCTGAACGAGGTGCTCGGGTTGAACGGGTTCGGGTACGCTGCACTCAACGCGTAGGCTGACGGCAGCGAAACAGCCGCTTCATCATCCGACGCCAGAGTCAGAGCAGAACCGGACCAGTCCGACGGATTGAAGTCCACCGCGTCAACACCCGTGCCCAGCTTCTCGAATTCGAAGCTGTCACTGAGGTAGCTGACCGGGTAGAAACCGAGATGACCGGTGAGGGTGTAGGTTCCTTCCGGCGCGTACACCGGAATATCCTGAGTCAGGCCCTGAACCGTCGTGTTCATGAAGCCAGTGATGTTCACGTTGACCATGGTCAGCGGACCAAACACCTGTGAGTTCGGCAGTTCCACCATAGTCCAGTAACGAACGTTCTGGAATGTCTGCGCGGTGGTGTTCCACACGTGCGCGTCGTAGAAGACCGTACCGCCCTCCGGCGGGATCTGGGTAATCTGACCGGTGAGGTCGAGGAACACCAACTGCCAGTTCACCACAGCCTCATTCGAATGGCTGGATTCGCCTTCGTCGTAGTAGGCGGTTACGGTATAGGTGTACTCGCCTATCGACGGCAGATTGTCGGTGTAGCTTTCGGTCGTCGAGGTACCGATCTGAACGTTGTCGCGATAGATGCGGTATTCGATGAACTCATCGATTTCGCGCGAAACCGGGGTGACGGGAATACGCGGCTGGATCAGATCGACAATCCGTCCATCCAGCGGCTGTCCCTGCTCATCGCACTCGATACTTGGTACCGTTTCCTGCGGATGCATCGATGCGGGAACCAGTGTTGCCGCCGGAATGCAGGTAATCTCATCGTACCAGACCGTTGCCGCGCTGGACGCAATGCAGCTGACCATGCCAGACGGGTGATCGTCGTCGGTGAAGGAATCGACGTAATTCCCGTTGATATACAAGTCAAAGGAGTTGCCGGACCCGACGACTCGCAGGGTGTTGGTTTCTCCCTGTCCGGTGTTGACGTACGGACTGGTCGTCCACGAAATCGGCGTGGAACTTGAACCGTTGACAAACTTGTAGATGGAATAGTTGCCGGATGTCAAGGCGACATAGAAATTGTAGCCGTTGTAATCGGTATCCCGGGGTCCGTCCGCACGGAACTGGATACCGCGGGAATTGTTGCTGGCGACATTCTGGAACGTGGCTTCCATGTCGAAATCCGTGAACTGCATGCCGGTGTACCAGGCACACTGCCAGGCCGAACTGGTCAACATCTTGAGGTATCCATCCTGGACGATGAAGTCATTGGGGTCAGGATAGAACTCGAAATCCTGAGCCAATCCGTCCTCAAAATCTTCAACTAACCCGTCCGGTGGTGCATCCCAAGTGAGTGCCACTTCTCCGGCCTGCAACAGCTCAGCCTCCAGGTTGATCGGTGGGACAACCTGCCCGACCGAAACTCCCACCAACAGGCATACGACACACAACGCTGCCAGGAAACGCATCTTAACCTCCCCCTGTAAACGAAAACGGTTTTCTCCAACTTTCTCAGGTTTGCTGGAATCTAACGCATCTCCGGGTTGCTGAGAACTGTTTTCTCATTGTTTCCAGTTTTTTCTGAATTGCCGCGAGAGACATTGAACCACTCAAGGAAGAAGAAGCAGCTGAACTCACTGTCTAACAAGCAGCGCGGCAGTTTGGCGGATAAAAAGGGAGACGGCCAAACTGCCCGTCTCCCCTTGAAAAACCTGTGAAACGCGTGACTAGCGCAGCAAGGTCACCTTGCGGATCTCGTTCAGCTGACCCGGGACCACCGCCTGCACGAAGTACAGGCCGCTGGCGAGGCCGTGCGCGTCGAAGGTGTACTGATGCTGTCCGGCGCTGGTCATGCCATCCGCGAGGGTCGCGACACGTTGGCCGGCGATGTTGTACACCGTGACCGTCAGGTCAGCCGCATCCGGCAGGCTGACACTGAACGAGGTGCTCGGGTTGAACGGGTTTGGCCATGCTGAGCTCAACGCGTAGGTTGACGGTTGCGAGACGACGGTTTCGCCATCGGCCGCGATGCTGAACTCGCCGCCGGCGGCCCAGTGCTCCGGATCAAACTCAATGTTGTCCGTGGCCACACCTTCCTTGGTAAACGTAAAACTGTCCATCAGCAGGCTTGTCGGGTAATGGCCCAAGTGCCCGTAGAAGATGTACTCGCCGCCGGGGGCGAGACTCGGAATGTCCTGGTTCATCGCCTGCACGGTAATGTCGAGGAAGCCCGGAATGGTGACCGTGCGGGTCATCAACGGGCCGAACAACTGACCGTTCGGCAGCTCGACCTCGGTCCACCAGTTGACGTTCGGGAAGGATTGCGGCAACGTGTTCCAGATGGACACGTCGTAGAAAATCATACCGCCCTCCGGTGGGACAGTGGTGACCTGCCCGGTAAGGGTCAAGACCACCGGTTCCCAATTCACCAGGACCGGGCCGGCCGGGGACGATTCACCTTCCGGATCGTAAAAAGCAGTCACGGTGTAGGTGTGCTCGCCCAGCGATGGCAGCGTATCGTCAAAGGATTCGGTTGTGGTTGACCCAACGTAGTCACCGTCAAGGTAGACGCGATACTCAACGAATTCGTCGATCTCGTTGGAGGACGACCAGCCCTGTTCGTACTTGTTGAAGACGGTGCCGGACGGCGTGTACACCTGGTCGGTGGGACGGCCGAGATCGTCATAATTGCCGGCGATCGGGGTGCCGATTTCCACGTTATCCGTGCCCGGCGGCACGATGCCGAACAGGCCGGTGATGTCGTCGTACCAGACTTCGTTGTCGTAGGCGGAGACGATACCGACATACCCGGAGGCGTGGGAGGCGTCCGTGACGGAGCTGACATAGGTACCATTGATGTACATGTCGAAGGTTGAACCGTCAGCGGTCAAGGTCAACGTGTTGATCGCACCGACGCCGTCATTGATCAACGCGCTATCGGTCCAGGGGACGACGTTCGTAATCGCGCCATTATTGTATTTCCACAGGGAGTAGGCATCCAACGTGTGCGCGATCCAGTAGCCGTAGCCTGTGTAATCCGAGTCCTTCGGGCCATCGGCACGGAACAACAGGCCGCGCGACAACTGACCCTCAACGTACTCGAAAGTGGTAGAAACTGTCAGGTTGTCAAAGGTTACGCCAGTGTAGACCCCAGATCCCCAATCGCTTCCAGTGGTCATGTCAATCTTCGCGTATCCATCCTCAATGACATAGGTCCCGCCTGGAGCAAACCAGTCGAAATCCTGCGCCAGGCCGTCCTCAAAGTCCTCGACCAGACCATCCGGTGGCGGATCCCACGTCAGCGAAACATTGCCCCCCTGCAATAACTCAGCCTGCAGATTGATCGGCGGCACGGCCTGCCCGAACGCACTGCCGACGATCAGCAAACCCAGCAACAGCACCAGATACGTTCTCATCTCTCCCTCACATGTAATCCCTCATGACGAACATAAAAATACAGCTCAATCTGCCAGAAAGACTCGAGAATCTGCGCTTTTCAGTATTTTTTTCAAGCATATGGAGCAGTTGGGAGCATAAAAGGGAGACGGCCAAACTGCCCGTTTCCCCTTGAAAAACCTGTGAAACGCGTGACTAGCGCAGCAAGGTCACCTTGCGGATCTGGTTCAGCTGACCCGGGACCACCGCCTGCACGAAGTACAGACCGCTGGCGAGGCCGTGCGCGTCGAAGGTGAATTCGTGCTGACCAGCGCTGGTCATACCGTCCGCGAGGGTCGCGACACGTTGGCCGGCGATGTTGTACACCGTGACCGTCAGGTCAGCCGCATCCGGCAGGCTGACGCTGAACGAGGTGCTCGGGTTGAACGGGTTCGGGTAGGCTGCACTCAGTGTATAGGCGGACGGTAGACCGGTTACTGACGCTTCATCCGACGCGAGCGTGAATTCCGATCCGATCCAGTCTTCCGGGTTAAAGCTGATGACGTCGGTGCCTACACCCTGCTTCTCAAAGGTGAAGCTATCATGCAGGATGCTGTTGGGGTAGTTGCCCATGTGACCGGTGAAGATGTACTGGCCGCCCGGCGCGAGAGCCGGAATGTTCTGGGTCAGGCCCTGAACCGTCGTGTTGAGGAAGCCGGGGATGGTCACATTCATCTGCATCAACGGACCGAACTCCTGGCCGTTGGGGAATTCCACCGTCGTCCACCAGTCGACGTTGTTAAATGTCTGCGGCAGCGTATTCCAGACCGAGACATCGTAGTAAATCAACCCACCCTGCGGCGGAACCGAGGTGATCTGTCCGGTAAGGGTCAGGACCACCGGTTCCCAGTTGACCAGTAGCGGGCCGGCCGGGGACGATTCCCCTTCCGGATCGTAGTACGCCGTCACGGTGTAGTTGTATTCGCCCGGCTGCGGCAGGTTGTCGGTGTAGGCTTCGGTCGTCGAGCTGCCGAGATACGTTCCGTCGCGGTAGATGCGGTATTCGATGAACTCGTCGATCTCGTTGAGATCGCCGCCGCTGGGGTTGCCGGACTGCGCGGTCGCCAGCATCTGCTGCTGCTCACGCACTGCGACGTCGTTCAACGGGCGGCCCATCGGATCGAAGTCGCCCAGTAGCGGCTGTCCGTGGAGAACCGGTGTGTCATCAGGGACGGGAATCGCACCGAGGACACAGCTCATCTCGTCGTACCACACGATGTTGGTGTACGCGGTCACCGGGCCGACATAGCCGGTCGAGTAACTGTCGTCGGTAAACGAGTTCACTTGTGTACCGTTGATGTATAGCGTGAAGCTGTTGCCGTCGGCAATGATTTTCAGCGTATTCACGGCGCCGGTGCCCGTGTTGATCAGCGCGCTGCTGGTCCAGGAAACCAGGTTGCTGAAGTTGCCGCCGGTCATCTTCCAGACGGAATAGCTGCCGCCCGCTGTCCAGTAGCCGTAACCGTTGCAATCGCTGTCGAGCGGGCCGTCAGTGCGGAAGATCATGCCGCGCGAGTAGGTGCTGACGACTTCTTCATATGTGATTTCCGCGGTGAAGTTGTCGAACTGCACCGGTTCGTAATATGCCGAGCCCCAGTCCGACCCGTTGTTGGTGACATCGACCTTGGCATACCCTTCTTCGATCAGCAGCGAACCATTAAACAGTTCCCAGACAAATCCCTGCGCCAGGCCGTCATTGAAATCTTCGAACAGTCCGTCCGGCGGCTCCTCCCAGGTCAGGGACACTTCGCCGGCCTGCAACAATTCGGCGCTCAGGTTGATTGGCGGAATCGCCTGTCCGTATGCGCATGCAGCAGCCAACAGTGCCACAAGCAGAACTCCACTGATCTGTCTCATCGTTTCTCTCTCCCTGTATGCCCACATGTGATGCGTAAAAGTAAATCAAGCCTAACCCTGATCCCTAGGCAGGATGTCGTTTTTTTGCAATTTCCTGGCCGCCCTCGAGAGGCGGCTGGACAACGGTCCATACGTTGTAACCATTTGATTACTAAAAGGATCGTCACTGGGGATGAGGGTGGCTGCCGCTGTTCGTTCAGTTGGCACAGCTTGGACCGGTTGCGTATACTTCTAGGCCCGGCAACTCCTGTTGCCGATGTGCGCCAGGGGGGATCGTTAACCCGAGACGTTGCAACCAATTGTGAACGAGGAGAACATGGACTTCCGGCTGACTGAAGAGCAGGAGATGGTGCGCCAGACCGCACGAGATTTCGCTGAAAATGAACTGCGGCCCGGAGTCGCGGAACGTGATGAGAAGGAAATCTTCCCCCGTGAGGCGATCCAGAAGCTTGGTGAGCTCGGGTTCATGGGGATGATCGTCAGCGAAGAGTGGGGCGGATCGGGCTTTGACACCGTCACCTACATCACCGCGATGGAAGAGCTCGCACGGGTCGACCCGTCCACCGAGATCATCTGCTCGGTCAACAATTCCCTCGTTTGCTACGCCCTCGAAAAGCACGGCAACGACTACATCAAGGAAAACTTCCTCAAGAAGTTCGCGACCGGCGAGTGGCTGGGTGCCTTCTGCCTGACCGAGCCGGGTTCGGGGTCGGACGCCGCCGCGATGACCACGACCGCCGAGCAGGACGGCGACGAGTGGGTGATCAACGGATCGAAGAACTGGATCACCAACGGGAAGAACTGCGACGCGTACATGATGGTTGTGAAGACCGATCCGGAATCCGGACACCGTGGCACGACCACGTTCGTCGTCCCCAAAGATACGCCGGGCATCGAGATCGGCAAGCCGGAAGAGAAGATGGGCATTCGCGCCACCGACACCGTGTCGTTGACGTTGCAGGATGTGCGTGTCCCGGCGGCGAACATCGTCGGCAAGCCTGGTGACGGCTTCAAGATCATGTTGTCCGCGCTGGACAGCGGCCGCATGGGTGTCGCCGCCCAGGGATTGGGCATCGCGCAGGGTGCGTTCGAGGCCGCGGTGCAGTATTCGAAGGAACGTGTCCAGTTCGGCAAGTCGATCAGCAAATTCCAGGCGATCCGTAACAAGATCGCGGACATGGGTACACGCATCACCGCCGCCCGTCAGCTGCTGCGCTACGCCGCGTGGCGCAAGGACAACGGGTTGTCGTTCAACCAGGAAGCGGCGATGGCAAAGGTGTATTGCTCTGAAACTGCTACGTACTGCGCGCTGGAAGCGATCCAGATCCACGGCGGCTACGGCTACACCAAGGATTATCCGGTGGAGCGGATGTTGCGTGACGCCAAGATTACCGAGATCTACGAAGGCACCAACGAGATCCAGCGGATCGTGATCGCACGGAGTATTCTCGACGAGAAGTAGGTTCGATATCGACTTCAGAGACCGTCATGGGCGTCGCGCTGCGGCGCCCTTTTTCTGTAGCTTCCTGCATGGAAACGATACCGCTGCTGCTCGCCCGTCACGCCCAGACCACGGCCAACGTCGGCAAGTGGATCTCCGGCTGGCGGAATGATGTTGATCTGACACATGAAGGCGTCGACCAGGCGCATGAACTGGGCCGGCGTCTCAAACAACGCTACTTCGACCCGGAGATCGACCCGACTGCGGAACCGGGCGAGGAAAGCCTGATCCGGCCCGTCGCGATCATCTCCAGCGACCTCTACCGCGCACACCGTACCACCAAGCTGCTGAACAAGGCGCTCAACCTGCCCGTCGAAACCGACCCGGGCCTGCGTGAACGCAACTACGGCGAATGGACCGGCCGGCCGTACGAAGACCTCGGCAACGATCCGGCGTTGTGGAAAGACGCGTCCGCCAAAGATCCCAACCACAAGCTGTGGCATTACGAAGAATGGGCACCACCGGAAGGCGAAACGTTGATCGAGATGCGCAGCCGTGCGGTCGACGCGGTCAACGCCGCGCTCGCACGTTGGGACAACCAGCCGCTGCTGATCGTCGCCCATCGGGGAACACTACGCGCCCTGCTGCAACACCTGAACGGGTTGACGTATCCCGATACGCCTTCACCGCCCAACCCGCCGGAGTGGATGGAAATTGAATGGACGGGATAAACTAACTTCGTGTGCTTCTCTTCACGGATACCCGTTACCTATCGCATCAGCACCAGCTTCTGCGTTTGCTCGAATTGACCGGGTGCTGTCGCACGGACGAAGTACAGGCCGCTGGCGAGGGTGGATGCGTCAAAGGTGAAGCGGTGTGTGCCGGTGGTATATGAACCGTTGGCCAGTTCAGCGACATGGCGTCCCTGTAAATTGTAAACAGTCACCTGCAGCTCAGACGACGCTGGCAGGTTCACGGTCAGGGTTGTGGCTGCGTTGAACGGGTTGGGGTAGGCATCAGAAAGCGAGTAGGTAGCAGGTGTGCCCACATCAGCAACCATTTGTTCGCTACCAGTCTGGTACAGTTGTTCCAGTCCCCATGCTGACCAATCGGTGGAAGGCAAGCCGCTTGTGCCGGTTGCGGCAACAACTTCAAAGGGGAACTCGTCTTCACCGACGATTGTTGTCGGGAATCGGCCAGCCTGCATGTGGAATGAGTATTCACCGAGAAAAGCGTTCTGCGGAATGGCAAGTCCCAGGTTGACTGGTCCAATGATGGTCGCAGGTGTCATCGGAACGTTGTTGAGCTGCTGCAAGGGGCCATACGGCGAACCGTTCGGCAGGATGACGTAGGTCCAGAAATCCACATTGTACGGGGATGGAAGGTTGCTGGTTACAAGGGCTTCGTATTGGAAACTACCACCACGAGGTACTTGAATCGGTTGAACAGATACAAGGGATATTTCAATCAGGTCAGGGTAAGGAGATCCGGGCTGTTCCCACCAGGCGATCTCGTTAATGGACGCCGCACCGAGGATGTCGGTGTCGCCGTCACTGTCCACATCCGTTGCGTATACGGAATTAGCGCCATAGAACCAGTCATCCAAGATATGTTCGGTCCACATTGTACCTACACCATTGGCGTTTTCCCACCACACAATTTCGCCATCAGAGAAATTCGCACCCAGCACATCAGTGTCGCCATCTCCGTCAACGTCGGTTGCGTACACAGAATTGCAAAAGAAGTCGCCGTCCACAGTGTGTTCTATCCACTGCGTGCCCCCACCATTGGCGTTTTCCCACCATGCGAGGTTATGGGGAGAACCCGCCCCTCCAAGCACGTCGATATCGCCGTCCCCGTCCATGTCCGTAGCATACACAGAGAGAACGCTAATAAAGTTGCCATCCACAATGTGCTCGGTCCACATCGTGCCCACACCATCAACGTTTTCCCACCATGCTATAGTGTCGCTCACCCAGGCAGCAGCCACTACATCTATGTCGCCATCACCGTCAATATCTGTGGCAAGTGCTGAGTAAGCGCCATCGAAGTCGCCATCCACGATGTGTTCGGTCCACATCGTGCCAACGCCATTGTCGTTTTCCCACCATGTGATGTAGTCGCGGGAAGACCACGCTCCTAGCGCGTCAATATCGCCGTCTCCGTCCATGTCCGCCGCATACACTGAGTACGCATGATTGAAGTTGCCGATAATGTTATGTTCAGTCCATGACGTGCCTACACCATCAGCGTTCTCCCACCATCTGAAACCCTCTTGCCAACCGGTAGCCGAACCCAACACGTCGATGTCGCCGTCACCGTCTACATCCGCTGCATAGACAGATGATGCGCCAGTGAAGTCATCATCAACGGTGTGTTCGATCCAAGCCGAGCCGGAACCATCTGTGTTCTCCCACCACTTGATTTCATCACCTTCATGCGCTGCCCCGAGGACGTCGGTGTCGCCGTCACAGTCCACATCCGTTGCGTACACGGCCCAAGCGTCAGCGAAGTTGCTATCAATGGTGAGTTTGGTCCACTCTTGCGCGGATGAAGCAGTAGCAATAAAGATGGTGACAATAATTATGGCGAGCTGTCGCATGGTTCTCTTCCCCCATAGAAGGATCTGAGCTGCCCGGTTTTGATCACTCTACGGAAATCAATATACGCTTCTCACAACAGCCCCGCCCGAGCCTCGCTTGCCCCGGGCGGTTTCTCCTTTCATCTTTGTGACAACATCCTCACAACACCATCCAAACTGAGAAGAAAGGGGCGGATCATGGGTTTCGACGGAAGCGGCAAGATCTGGATGAACGGCGAGCTGGTGGACTGGAACGATGCTACCCTCCATGTCGGCGCGCACGTCATTCACTACGGAACCAGCGTGTTCGAAGGCATTCGCATGTACCATCGTGAATCGACCGACGGCAAGAGCGTGGTGTTCCGGCTGAAGGACCACATCGAACGGCTGTACAATTCGGCGAAAATCTACCGGATGACCCCCGACGAAGCCCCGCTGCGGGAACGTAAGATCAAAGACCGCCGCCTGACATATTCGGTCGATGAGATGATTCAGGCCTGCATCGACACGCTCCAGGCGAACGGCGACCGGGACGCGTACATCCGGCCGGTGCTCTACCGCGGTTACGCCAGCCTCGGGGTTGACCCACGGCCGTGCCCGGTCGACCTGACCATCATGACCTGGCGCTGGGGCAAGTATCTCGGCCCGGAAGCGTTGGAACAGGGCGTGGACGTATGCGTCTCGAATTGGAACCGTTTCGCGCCGAACACCCTGCCGGCGTTGGCCAAAACCGGCGCGAACTACATGAACAGCCAGCTGATCAAGATGGACGCGCTCGAGAACGGCTACGTCGAAGGCATCGCGATGAGCACCAACGGCTTCGTGTCGGAAGGCTCCGGCGAAAACCTGTTCGTCGTCTTCCACGGCAAGGGCAAGGGCGGCAAGGACCAGCTGATCACCACGCCGCTGGGCTCGAGCGTGCTGCCGGGCATCACCCGTCACACGATCCTGACACTGGCCGAAGAAATGGGCCTCGAAATCGTCGAACAGATCATCCCGCGCGAAATGCTGTACATCGCGGACGAAGTCTTCTTCACCGGGACCGCGTCCGAAGTCACCCCGATCCGCAGCATCGACCAGATCAAGGTCGGCGAAGGCAAACGCGGACCGGTCGCGAAGATGATGCAGGAAGCCTACTTCGACGTCATCGACGGACGTAAACCCGACCCGGCCAACTGGCTGACGTTCGTGGATTTTGATTGATCGCTGTTGTGTAATTCACCTTTTCAGGGGCACTTTCGGAGAAAGTGCCCCTGTTGTATGTTGTGCAGCGTCGGACAACACGATCCACAACCCGGACAGCCCCATGAATTCCCATTCCACCGAACGGTTTCTCAGCTATCTGCGTGACAAGAACACGGACGCGGTCCGGTTCCGCTGGGCGTCGGACAACCTCGCACGGCTGCTGTGCATCGAGGCGACCGGCAAGCTGCCGCACCGTGAGATCGAGATCGAAACGCCGGTCGGGAAAGCCACCGGGGAACGACTCGACACCGACCTGATGGTGCTGCCGATCTACCGTGCCGGGCAGTCCCTGGTGCAGGCGTTCCTCGGGGTGGTGCCGAATGCGGCCGTGGGGTCGGTGCTGATCCAGCGCAACGAAGAAACCGCGCAGCCGAAGTTGTATTACAAGAAGCTGCCGCACCCGTTACCGAAGCACGTCATCATCCTCGATCCGATGCTCGCGACCGCCGGGTCGGCCGTGATGGCGGTGAACATCCTTAAGGACGAAGGCTACGACGCCGAGCAGATCTATTTCGCCGGGGTCGTCGCCGCACAGCAGGGGTTCAACCGGCTCGCCGAACACATCCCCGAAGATCACATCACCATCGCCGCGATCGATCCGATGCTCAACGACAAGAAGTACATCGTGCCCGGACTGGGTGACTACGGCGACCGGTATTTTGGGACGTGATGGGGAAGGTGTGAGGTATGAGGAACACAGGGCTGCGGACTGCGGTCGGCGGTAGGCGGGCTACAGGTTGCGGAAAGCAGCGGTGAGCTGTGAGCTAAATCAGACAACCAAACTCACACCAACCATAGCACACCGACCACGTGCGGATTTTACCAACCGATTTGTCGAACTGTGATCCCTGCTGGCGGAGCCATCAGGGGCACATGGCGCGGATTATCCCAGACATGAATGTCTGGGGCACATGATGACTTAACCCATCCACATCACCGCAAATACACGACCTTCTTCTGGCTCAGGTTGTGACCATCCGCGTGCTGCAACGTGAGGAAGTAAATCCCCGACGCGCTACCCTCCGGCATGGTCAGGGTCTGAACAAATTCGCCGGGCGCGTGGATGTCCATAGCTTCCCGGTGGAGTGTCTGTCCCAATACATTGCGGACGATGAGGTCGTAAACACCTGGATCGCGAACCGAGATCGTCAGAGCGATGCTGCTGTTGAACGGATTCGGGTAGGTATTCGTAATCAGGACAGGTGAATCTGAAGGGAGAATGGCGGTTGCTGGCGAAGATGCTACATCATTATCACCAGCTACGGAACCATCGTCAATATAGACTTTGAACGCGAAATTACGATAGGGATCAACACTACCAGCTACATATGCAACACTTTCATCATCGAGATAGAAACCAGCATACTCCTTAACTCCGTAAGAAAAACTATCAACACCAAGAACTGTGATTTGGGGCCAGATATTATCACCATCCGGTGTGATCCGTTGAACCAGGAATTCTTGATAATCCTCGAAACCAATAGCGCCTTTGTAATAGCAAATGACCGATTCACCATCAGGAGAGAGCAAATCCGGTCCCGGTGAGTATTGTTCGACGGTACTGTCACCTGCGGCAGGCCCCCAGTCTGTCCCGTGACGGCGTGTGCCATCAAGCAGCAGTTGTTCAAAGCGTGGACGCGCATGACGGCTGTCAAGGCAGAGTTGTTGTACAGTGCGATCCGCAAGGATTACTGGGCTGGATTGATCACCACGATAGTGCCAGGTTGGCTCCCAGGTATTATATACCTCAACACCTTCGATCGCCCATTGCGGAACGAGATCATCAGAAAGCCGCTGCCAATAGATCGGTGTGGTGATCACATACCCACCTTGGGGATCACGGCGAAGATAGATGTCGTGCCAATTGCCATAGACATCAGCATTACCCAGAGGTTTGTCCATTACCAGCAACGCGTCATCATACAACGTGGATCCATCAGCAAGGATTCGCTGGGCATAAATGTGCCGAACTCCCCAGTAGCCGTCAGCATCTGTACCGTAAAGGACGACCATGCCCCCCGCGCCATCGTCAACAAACTCACAGGGTAGTTGATTGTTGGTAGCGAATCCAACATGGAGATCGCCGTCCGGACACTTCAGTGTGCCATCGGCGTTGACACCACACACGAAGGCGTCATAGTTACCAATACCCAATCTCCAGATTCCCCACAATCCACCAGCGCCATCGGAAAGTGTCCAATGGCCGAGGAAGCTCATCGGCATTTTGTAGGTGTGGCTATGAGTGCTGATATCCAGGCCCAACTCACCCCACAAGAGTTCGCCCTGCTGGGTGATCCGTTGCGCATAGATGTCCCAGATCACTTCCTGGTTGTCAAGGTAGCCACGCGAGTACATGACAATGCAATCACCATCCGGACCAGGCTGAATTCCACACAGGTAGTGCGTCGAATCCCGCGCCACGGGAATCCCCTGCAAATCAAAGGACCGGTATCCCTCGCTGTCGAGATGCTGGACAACAACCTGCTGAACAACAGGATCCGTAGCAAGCTGAGCATACCACAGTCCACCTTGACCGTCCGGACACATGTCCCCTGACAACGGACCTCGATCTACCAGCAGAACACCCTCAGAAGACCATTGGGCGAGGGCGGAGGATGATAGCAGCAGCATTACAAACAGTATGAGCTTGACCGCGAGCAGCTTTGGCCGGTGGAAGTTGAACGATGGGCCCATGCGTTTCATTCGTCCGGTCTCGGGTTTCGAGTGTTGATATAATCTGTCAATCCAGCACGGTGGAAAGCAACGTGTGGGGCGGACCTATCTCAGAATGGGTCGAGGGTGGACCAGCCCGGGCTGAAGCCCGAGAGCATCTACTCAGTAAGGTAGCGGAGCGTGGGGTGCATGGTCGAGTTCGCTTGATGACACCAAGACGGCGCAGGTGGATTACCATTCACCCAATTTTTGCACGAATACCCGGCTCCCGGTGACAACCCCCTCCTTTTTTTCTATCTTAGGTTCATGAATGGCTCGTTCTTTCACACACAGGCTATCGAACGTGCCGCCACTGAACCGCTTTGTCGAGACGCCTGATGGACATCCCCGGTCCGAAAACACGCAAGGACGCGCGCATGGTCGCGCTGCAGGTGCTCTACGCCGTCGAGCTCACGCAGCAGGACCCCGAGGACGCTCTCCGGATGATGGAAAACGGAGAAGAGCGTCACCGGGAATTCGTGCGGACCCTTGTACACACCACCCATCGTTACCGTAATCGCATGGACGAGCTGATCGGTTCGAAATCCGAACGCTGGAACATCGACCGCATCGCTCTGATCGACCATATCATCCTGCGCATGGCGCTGTGCGAACTGTACCACATGCCCGACATCCCGCCGAAAGTGACGATCAATGAAGCGATCGAACTCGGCAAGGATTTCAGCACCGATCAGTCGGGACGGTTCATCAACGGCCTGCTCGACGCGATCTACCTCGAGCATGAGCAGGAGATCCTCGGCAAGAAGAAAAGTGAGGCCGCGAAAGCCGCCCCACACAAGCCGAAGCACAATGCGCCGCACAAGAAGCCGAATGGTCCCGGCCCGGCAGCGAAAAAGCAGAACGGAAACAACAGGGGGGGTGGAAAACGGTGAAGTACGCGATCTTCTCCGATGTACACGCCAACCTGCACGCGCTGAATCGTGTGCTCGACGACATCGCCAGCCACAACCCGGACAAAGTCGTCTGTCTCGGGGATCTCGTCGGCTATGGCGCGTTCCCGAATCCGGTGGTCGACAAGGTCCGTGAAGCCTGCGATATCGTCATCGCCGGCAACCATGACCACGCCGCGGTCGGCCTGACCGACGTTTCCTTCTTCAACGAGTTCGCGCACCGCGCCGTGATGTGGACCCGTGACCAACTGACCACCGATAACATCAAGTGGCTGCAGTCGCAACCGCTGGTGAAAGTGGACGGTGAGGTGCAGTTTGTCCACGCCAGCCCCGTCGAACCCGCCCGCTGGTACTACATCTTCTCCAAGGATGACGCCCAGATGGCGATGCAGGCCGCCCTGGCCGGCACCGTCTTCGTCGGGCATACGCACGTCCCCTTCGACTACATGACCCGCAACGGCCGCATCATCAACGTCGGCTCCGCCGGGCAACCGCGCGACGGCGACCCACGCGCCGCATGGACACTGTTCGACAGCGAGTCCGGCGAACGCAAGCTGATGCGCGTCGAGTACGACGTCCACGCCGCGAAAGATGCGATCATCATCGAAGGCCTGCCACCGTTCCTGGCCGAACGGCTGCTGGTGGGGCGGTAGGACGGCAGTCGCTCGTCTCTGGTCCCTCGTCTCTCGTTAGCTCGCCACTCGTCCCTCGCTTCCAGGGGGATTGTCTCTCGGATGGGGTCTGTGGGAACCGTATCCCGGACTGAAGCCCGAGGGCGTGGGGGCGGTGGGTGCTTGACCGGTTGGCAATCCCGGTCTGAAGCCCGAGGGCTTACACGCGTATCGGGGGACAGGGGTATATGGTGCGGATGATCGCTGCTGGCGGAGCCATCAGGGGCACATTTTCCTGAGTCCTGAGTCCTGAGTCCTGAGTCCTGAGTCCTGAGTCCTGAGTCCCCAGTCCGCAGTCTACAGTCAACAGTCTACAGACCACAGACCGCGGATCACGAACCACAGACAACTGACAACTACTGACTTCGCTCGACGCGGAAGCTGTCCGCCGCGACGACCACACGCGGACTACGCTGGCCGAGGTTAACGAACACGTCCAGCCCGCCATCGTGCTGCGTCTGGCCGACCTGCAGCGCGACATCCTCGTACGTCGTCGTACCGGGCTCGAGGGTGATGTTTCGTGTCTGCGCCGGGGCGCCGCCGGTTCCGAGCTGGATGAAGACCGCCCACGCCTGCAGGTTTTGCGGTGAAGCCGTGTTGTTGCCGAAAATCGCGTCAAAGATCAACCTGCCACCCCCGGGGGGCAAGGTGAGGGTTGTCGGGTTAAGCTGAACCGAAAACTGCGGGTCGGCGGCCTGACGGAAGTAACGGATTTCGTTATGAATTGGCGAGGCGGCGAGGACATCGAGGTGACCGTCCTGGTCCAGGTCAACGACCACCGGGCAGTACGCATTCTGCAATTGCGGTGAAATGTAGTGCAGAACCCAGTCGGTGCCGGTGTTCTCGTACCACAACACGTCACCGTCGCCGCTGTACGTGGCGAGGACATCAAGGTCGCCGTCCTCATCCAGGTCCGCCGCGTTGACGGAACTCGGAATCCAGCCAGTGCCGAGCCAATCCGAATCGAAATCGCCGGTTCCGTCGTTCTCATGATAATACAGGTCGCCGCTGCCGAACACCAGGCCGAGAACATCCGGGTCGCCGTCACCATTCATGTCCGCGCAGTGCACTTCGGTCGGGCCAGGCAGGTTGGTGTGCAGCTGGTGGACGAGCCACGTGGAATCCTGCTTCTCCCACCAGACAAACTCCTCGTCGTACTCCAGAGCGGATGCCAGGTCGATATCGCCGTCATTGTCGAGGTCGGCGGCGCTGATGCCGTTCACCCGTTCGATGAAGCCGTCGTAAATGAACACCGTGCTCCAGGATGTGCCTAGGTTCTCGCAGAAGGACAGGCGGTTGATGCCGTCACTGGCGACGTAGACGTCCTGATCGCCGTCGCCGTCAGCGTCTACAACTTCGATGGCGAACGGAAAACCGAGGTCAGCTGCAATGACGTGCTGAGTCCAGGTATCGCCGCCGTCATTCTCCCACCAGAACACGCTTTCCGAACCGTTTCCGGCGGAGACAATGTCAAGGTCGCCGTCCGCGTCCATGTCGACCGTTTCGACCTCCGCTACGTCATATTGCGTGTCGACGATGTGTGTTGGCCAGGACAGCAGGTTCCCTGTATTTTCGTACCAGTGAATGGCGTTGCCGATGCGGATTGCGGCGACGACATCGAGATCGCCATCGCCATCCATGTCACCGGTTGTGAAGTTCTGGACACCGTCGGCGTTGGTGGAAATGGTGATCTCAACGTACTCAACTTGAGCGAAGGTGGTGATGGAGATGAGGAACAAGACAGTAGATAACAAGAGATGACGCATAATAACTCCCCCCAGTGCAATGGTAACCATGATACATCTTGCCATGTATGACAGTATGTAGAACCGTGAATGGATTCAGGCAACAACTTTGATTCAATTCCTGTTTTTCTTGCATGCTTGACGTCTCCAGAGGCCTGCGGCAAATTGACAGTCGCCGCAGGATTCGGCAAATTTGGCTTTGTGAAAAGATGGAACAAGAGATTCTCAAGGCTGCATGTGGCCTCGTCGAGGCAAATCAAGAAATTGCACCGTGTTAGTCCCCCTTAACCGTTTGACTAACCCGTGAGCTCGAGTCTACCTTCCATGCGACGTGGTCCCCACTCTGTCCGCGCCCCTTGAAATCGCGGAATCTTTACTGAGAAGTCTGGTTTCTGGCGCGGAACCGTTGAAATAGTTCAGGGATCGATTGAAAAGACGTTCGCAATCCGAACGGCCGGCCGGCCACCTGATGGTGTGCCGGTGTGCTGGCTTTGAGGGCTGCTTGCACCCTTACAGCCTTTCTTTTCAAAGGATTGTGTGAAAGGATTCACGATAAAGGCATCATCTTTCCGGAGGAATGGCACATGAGCCAGGACAAAACCGCCTTTGACCTCATCGTGGTCGGTGGCGGTGTCGCCGGGATCACCACAGCCATCGAAGCGGCGGAAGCCGGGCTGACAGTCGCCCTCGTCGAGAAGGAACCGACGTTGGGAGGACGCGTTGCCCGTTTCCACCACTACTTCCCGAAGCTGTGCCCACCGAGCTGCGGCCTCGAGATCAACTACCGCAGGATCCGTGGAAACCCGAATGTCACCGTCTTCACCCTCGCCAACATCGAAAAGGTTGAGGGAGATGCACCGAGCATTCAAGCGACGATCAAGCTGACCCCACGCTACACGAAACCGGTGGCGTTCGACTATACCGAGTGGGCGGAATCCTGCCCGGTCGACTTTGACGATCCATACAACTACGGGATGGCGAAGCGCAAGGCGCTGTTCTACCCGTGGGAAAACGCCTACCCGGCACAGTGGATGGTCGACGAACGCGCGATTGGAAACGCCGAGTTCGAAGAGTGGGCGAAGGGTGATCCGGCTGGCGGGATTGATCTGACCCAGAAGGAAGAGACGATCACGATCACCGGCAAGTCGATGGCGTGGGCGACCGGTTGGACGCCGTACGATCCGACCAACCTCGACCTGCTCGGATTCGGCACATCGCCGGATGTGTTGACCAACGTGATGTTCGAGCGCTTGAGCGCGCCGAACGGTCCGACGAAGGGCGAGCTGAAGGCCCCGTCCGGCCGTGAGGTGAAGAAAGTCGCGTTCGTGCAGTGCGCGGGCAGCCGTGACGAAAACCACCTTCCGTTCTGTTCCGGCATCTGCTGCGCGGCGAGCCTGAAGCAGGCGACGTATGTGCGCGACAAGCTGCCGGATGCTGAAATCCACATGTTCTACATCGACGTGCGCACTCCCGGCCGTCTGGAAGATTTCTACCAGGCTCGGCAGGACGATCCGCAGATCAATTTGCATCGCGGCAAGGTGGCGAAGGTCGAGGAGAACGGCGGCGGCCTGGTGGTCACTGCGGAGAATACCCTGACCGGCGACACGGAAAATGTGACCGTCGATCTCGTCGTGCTCGCCACCGGCATGCAGCCGACCGCTGCACTCGAACCGCTGCCGATCAAGGCGAACCTGGACGAGAATGGGTTCTTCATCCAGGATGACGAAGCGTCCGCCCACTACGGCGTCGGCACGGCCGTGCGTCCGTGTGGTGTGGCGGAAACGTTGCAGGATGCGACCGGCGCCGCGATGAAGGCGCTGCAGATGGCGAGGAGGTCCTGATCCCATGGCCGATACCCCGGAACTGAAGGTTGGTGTGTATGTGGCGGCCGATGAGGAGATTACGTCCGCGCTTGACATGGACGCCCTCGAGAAGGTCGCGACCAAGGAGATGAAGGCTGCGGTGTACAAAGCCGTGCCGAACATCTCCACACCAGAAGGCGCGGATATGATCCGTGCCGATGTTGAAGAAAACAGCTTGAGCCACGTCGTTGTGCTCGACCGCAGCCCGCGCGCGTTCCCCGGCCTGTTTGATTTCGGCCCGAATGTGCTGGTGGACCAGGTCGCGCTGCGTGAACTCGTCGTCTGGACCCATGAGCCGAACGATGAAGACACACAGATGCTGGCGGAAGACTATCTCCGCATGTACACGGCGCGATGCAAGAACATTCACGTCCCCGAACCGAACCTCGAACCGGTTGAAAAACGGGTGCTGGTGGTCGGTGGTGGTGTTGCCGGCCTGCGCTCCGCGTTGAACACGGCGGATGCCGGTGTGCCAGTGACGCTGGTGGAAAAGGAAGCGGCACTCGGCGGCTGGTCGAAGAAATTCAGCAAGTCGTTCCCGACCGCCCCGCCGTACGATCAGCTCGCCGATTCCCCGATCAATGATCTGATCGAACGTGTCAACGCGCATGATCTGATCGACGTCAAGTTGAACACGAAGGTCAAGCGGATTTCCGGCCAGCCGGGCCAGTTTGCCACGATCCTGCAGAACGGTGGCGCGCCGGAAGACCTGATCGTCGGATCGGTGATCCAGGCGACCGGGTGGAAGCCGTACAATCCCGCCCGCCTGCCGCATCTCGGCTATGGCAAGAAGAACGTTGTCACCAACATCCAGATGGAAGAGATGTTGAGCAACGGCGCCGTGATCAAGGCGGACGGTTCCGCGCCGGACTCGATCGCGTTCATCCAGTGCGCCGGGTCGCGTGACAAGGACCACCTGCCGTATTGTTCGACGGTTTGCTGCCGCGCGAGCCTGAAGCACGCGATGCAGATCCGCGAGATGTATCCGGACACCAAGGTCTACATCCTTTACAAGGATATCCGTTCCCCGGCCCAGTATGAGCTCTTCTACCAGAAGGCTCAGGACGATCCGGGCTTTTTCTTCACCAAGGGCGAAGTGGTCAACGTCGACGAAAAAGGTGGCAAGCTGGCCATCGATCTCGACGAAACTCTGCTCGGAGACAAGATCAGCGTCGAAGCCGACATGCTGGTACTCGCGACCGGTATGGTCCCGACGACACGCGTCGAAGACGGCATCTTCGCTGAGGATCTGATGGAAGAGGGTAAGCCGGATTCACCGGTCGAGGACGAAGATGACGGGCTCGGTGGCAAGAAAGCCGCCGCCGGAGCGGAAGCCGGTGCGAAGATTCTGAACCTGAGCTACCGCCAGGGTACCGACCTGCCGACGCTGAAGTACGGTTTCCCGGACAGTCACTTCATCTGCTTCCCGTACGAAACCCGGCGTACGGCGATTTTCGCCGCCGGGACCGTGCGCGCGCCGATGGACACCGCGCAGGCACGGATGGATGCGAACGGTGCCTCTCTGAAGGCCGTGCAAGCACTCGAGATGGTCGAAAAGGGCCAGGCACTGCATCCGCGCAGCCGTGACCTCAGCTTCCCGGACTTCTTCCTGCAACGTTGCACGCAGTGTAAACGCTGTACGGAAGACTGCCCGTTCGGTGCGTTGGACGAGGACGAAAAGGGAACACCGAAGCCGAACCTCGCACGCTGCCGCCGTTGCGGTACGTGCATGGGCGCATGCCCGGAACGCATCATCAACTTCCAGAACTACAGCGTGCCGATGGGTAATGCGATGATCAAGGCCGTCGAAGTTCCGGAAGAAGAAGAGGAGAAACCGCGCCTGGTCGCATTCGTTTGCGAAAACGATGCGTTGCCGGCCCTCGAAACCGCGGCCCGGAAACGCATGAAGTTCAACCCGTGGGTTCGCATCATTCCGGTGCGCTGCCTCGGTTCGGTGAACTCGGTGTGGCTGACGAACTGCCTGGACGCCGGCTTCGACGGCATCATGCTAATCGGCTGCAAGCACGGCGATGATTACCAGTGCCACTTCGTGCGCGGCTCGGAACTGGCCGAATACCGCATGGACAACGTGCAGGAAAAACTGCAGCAGATGCAGCTGGAAACTGAACGTGTGCAGGTCACGTCGCTCGCGATCGACGAGTACGACAAGATCACGAAGATGCTCGACGATTATGCCGAGGAAATCGAAGAGATCGGGCCGAACCCGTTCAAGGATTTCTAGGAACAACCGTCACGAGTCCAGAGTCTTTGGTTCTGAGATGCTTGATTGAGAAGGGCGGCATCTTTCGCGAGTCAAAGGACGAGAGACGAAAGACACTGTACGAAAGGTTGTGCCGTCCCCCCGGACGGCCTACCTTGCCGGTTTACTGTTAGGATAGCTGAACATTTTAGTTAGAGTAATTCATAGTCACAAGATTTTCAGGCACTTCGCGAATTTTCGCACAAACAGGGAACGAACAAAAACTGTTGACATCTTTAGGTATAAGGGGAGGCAAACAGTCCTCCCGCAGGTTGTTCGTTTTCGAGAGCATGCGTTAAGTTTCGCTTAGTGAACGGATTCACGTAGAGGAAGGGGAGGTTTTCATGGCATCGAAATTGGTGCCCCCTCATGGCAGTGACGAACTCGTCATTCTCCTGCTCGAGGGCCAGGAAAAGGAAGCGGAACTCAAGAAGGCCGAAGGACTGAAGAAAGTCCCGCTGTCCAGCCGTGAGACGGGCGACCTGATCATGATGGGCATCGGCGGTTTCACCCCGCTGAAGGGCTTCATGGGCAAGGAAGACTGGGAGCATGTCTGCTCCGAGATGAAGATGCCGAGCATGGGTGGCACCTTCTGGCCAATCCCGGTCACTCTGTCCGCCGACAAAGAACTCGCCGATTCGATCGAGGTCGGTGAGGAAGTCGCGTTGTATTCCGAGGAATACGGCGAGATCATGGGCACGATGAAGGTCGAAGAGAAGTATGAAATCGACCGCGAATTCGAATGCAAGCATGTCTACACCACCACCGATCTCGAGCACCCCGGTGTGAAGATGGTGATGGAGCAGAAGGCTGTGAACCTCGGTGGCCCGATCAAGGTCCTCTCCGAAGGTCCGTTCCCGACGGAATTCGCCGGTATCTACCAGCGTCCGTGGGAATCCCGCGCCGAATTCGACAAGCGTGGCTGGAAAGACGTCGCAGCGTTGCAGCTCCGTAACCCGATGCACCGCAGCCACGAGTTCCTCGCGAAGATCGCGGTGGACGTGATGGACGGTGTGTACATCCACCAGCTCGTCGGCAAGCTGAAGCCCGGCGACATCCCGGCGGACGTGCGCGTCAAGTGCATCGACACCCTCGTCGAAAATTATTTCGTCAAGGAACGCGTGTTCCAGGGTGGGTATCCGCTCGACATGCGTTATGCCGGCCCGCGTGAAGCCCTGCTGCACGCCGTGTTCCGTCAGAACTTCGGCTGCTCGCACATGATCATCGGCCGCGACCACGCCGGTGTGGGCGACTACTACGGCCCGTTCGACGCCCAGGAAATCTTCGACACGCTGTGGGATGGTGCGTTGATCACCCAGCCGCTGAAGATCGACTGGACCTTCTGGTGCTACACCTGTAACGGCATGGCCTCGATGAAGACCTGCCCGCACAGCAAGGAAGAGCGTCTTTTCCTGTCCGGTACGAAGCTGCGCAAAATGCTCAGCGAAGACCAGGCGGACGAAGTTCCGAAAGAATTCAGCCGTCCGGAAGTGCTCAAGATTCTCGTGGAGTATTACGCCAGTCTTGAGGAGAAGGTTGAAGTCAAGGAACACCGGGCGAGTCTCGGTCAGTAAGCACGATTCCTGCGTAGCTGTGTCCGTCCGAACGGGCGGACACGGCTGCGATTTTCGCTGAGAGTTGAGTCAAAGACGCCGGGGGGAACGGCGGCTTTACCAGCTCCAGTTTGTGCTATCATTCACAAACAAGCAAGAATTCACGTTCAACAAACCGAACAAACCAAACCGAAGTCAAGTGGGCCGTCACAAAAGGCGGCAAGGCAGACTGGGAGGAAAGGCAACATGCCAAGTTACGTAATCCTCGACAAGTGCGACGGGTGCAAGGCGCTCGACAAAACCGCGTGCCAGTACATCTGCCCGAATGACCTCATGGTCCTGAACAAGGATCTCATGAAGGCCTACAATCGGGAACCGGAACTGTGCTGGGAATGCTACAACTGCGTCAAGATCTGCCCGGTGCAGGCGATCGAAGTACGCGGCTACGCGGACTTTGTCCCGATGGGTGCGACGGTGTCCCCGATGCGCGGGTCCGACAGCATCATGTGGACGGTGAAGTTCCGTAACGGAAACCTCAAACGCTTCAAGTTCCCGATCCGTACCACTGAAGAAGGTACCGCGGTCCCGAACGGTGGCTTTGAGGAAGGCGATGGTGACATCAACAGCCCGATGCTGTTCACCGAGCCGGAATCCGTCCAGGCCGACTTCTTCAAGTTGAACCAGTAACCGGAGGAAACAAACGTGGCGAATTTCGAAACCGTCAAGGTCGAAACCGACGTCCTGATTATCGGTGGCGGCATGTCGGCCTGTGGTGCCGCGGTTGAAGCGGCTTACTGGGCCAAGAAGAACGGCCTTAAGGTCACCTTGGTGGACAAGGCCGCGATGGACCGCTCCGGCGCCGTCGCGATGGGCCTCTCCGCCATCAACCAGTACGTCGACCTCAAGGGTGGCAAGAACACCATCAAGGACTACGTCGACTACGTCCGCAACGACCTCATGGGCATCACCCGTGAAGACCTCGTTGCCAACATTGCACGTCACGTCGACAGCACCGTCCATCTCTTCGAGAAGTGGGGACTCCCGATCTGGAAGGATGAGGACGGCAACTACGTGCACGAAGGCCGCTGGCAGGTCATGATCAACGGCGAATCCTACAAGGTCGTCGTTGCCGAAGCCGCCAAGAACGCCCTCGGACTCGACAACATCTACGAACGCGTTTTCGTCGTTGAACCGATCGTGATCGACGGCCGCTGCGTCGGCGCCGCCGGCTTCAGCACCCGCGAAAACAAGTTCTACGTCTTCCATGCCAAGGCCGTCTTCGCCGGTATGGGTGGCGCTGTGCACGTCTTCAAGCCCCGCAGCACGGGTGAAGGTCTCGGCCGCGCCTGGTATCCGCCGTGGAATACCGGTTCGTCCCTGTACTTCTCCGCGCGCGCCGGCGCTGAGCAGACCTGCCAGGAAGTCCGCTTCATTCCGGTCCGCTTCAAGGACGGGTATGGCCCGGTCGGCGCCTGGTTCCTGCTCTTCAAATCCCGCGCGACCAACGCCATGGGCGGTGAGTACATGGTGGAACGTCGTGACGAGCTCGAAAACTGGGCTCCGTACGGTAAGGTGAAGCCGATCCCGGCCAACCTCCGTAACTGGCTCGGCATGCTCGACATCATGGAAGGTAAGGGCCCGATCTTCATGCGCACCGAAGAAGCGATGCAGAAGATTGCCGATGCCTACAAGGATGACGAAAAGGGCTACAAGAAAAAGAAGAAGGAACTCGAGAACGAAGCCTGGGAAGACTTCCTCGACATGACGATTTCGCAGGCGCTCCTGTGGGCCGCCAGCAACGTCCAGCCGGAAGAGAAGTCCTCGGAAATCGCCGCCGCCGAACCGTACTTCATCGGTTCGCACTCCGGCGCCTCCGGTGCCTGGGTCTCCGGTCCGGAAGACATCCAGAACGCCAACACCAAGGATGAGTACTTCTGGGGCTACGCGCAGATGTCCACCGTCGAAGGCCTGTTCCACGCCGGTGACGCCTCTGGCGCCAGCTCGCATAAGTTCTCCTCCGGTTCGCACGCGGAAGGTCGTATCGCCGGTAAGTCCGCCGTGAAGTACGCGATGGACAAGGGCGATGCTCCGGCTATCCCGGATGATCTCGTCGAAGAGATGAAGAACACCCTGCTCGCTCCGCTGGATCTGTTTGAGCAGAAGGCAAACGCCACCTCGGACAACGACATCAACCCGGAATACATGCGTCCGAAGATGTTCATGTTCCGTCTGCAGAAGATCATGGACGAGTACGCCGGCGGCGTGAGCGCCCAGTTCACGACCAACAAGGCCTCGCTGGAACGCGCCCTCGAGCTGCTCGACATGCTCAAGGAAGACAGCAAGCTGTTGGCCGCCGAAGACCTGCACGAACTCATGCGTGTCTGGGAAAATATCCAGCGCATGTGGCAGGCCGAAGTGCACGTCCGCACGATGCTCTTCCGCGAAGAAACCCGCTGGCCGGGATACTACTTCCGTGCCGATACGCCGAAGATGGACGAGGAAAACTGGCTCGCGTTCGCGAACGCCAAGTGGGATCCGGCCACCGGCGAGTGGGAAATGATCAAGCGCCCGGTCAAGTACATCTTCAAAGACTAGTCGCTGATCCGAAGTCCCGTAGAACCACCAACGCCACCTCCGAAAGGGGGTGGCGTTTTAATGTCTTAGGACTATGCGTCACGGTAGCTGAGCCGCAATAACCAGCTTCGCCTGATTATCATAGGCATCAGGCTTCAGCCGGGCAACCACGGCTGCGTCCCTACAGGACGCGCGGGATGGGTAGGTGGTTGATTGCGGGAAGGGGGAAGAAAGACGATCAGTTCGTGTGGCTGAAGCCACACGCTAACCAGGCTCCACCGCTACGCGGTGAGTGGACCGGGTCCCGTCCCTGCAGGCTGAAGCCACACGCTAACCAAGCTTCACCGCTACGCGGTGGGTGGTGGAATGGTCAGATCCACTATCCATGTGGAAGAAGCACGCTACTCGCCGCCGACTTCAACCTCCAGCTTGAGGGACACCGTTCGGTTTATTCCCCGACTTCCAGCTCGATGTTGACCGATTGTACCGGACTGCCATACCAGGACAGTACGATTACCGCGCCATATATGCCCGGTGACATGAAATCGCGATCAACGATCAATTCGAGGTTCCCGCTACCGCCGGGTTCAAGAATGACCTGTTGTGCGTACGGCGATTGCGTCAGGAAGTCTGGCAGTGTAACCCAAGCCGGCCACAAGGTCGGCGATCCCCACGATTCACCCGAATTGTTGATCAGGCCGATGTCGACCATGTCCACATCCGCCGGGATACGCAGGAAGTTGGTGTAGACACCGATGGGAACGGCGTCCGGGGTACCGGTTTGCATCGTCACGGCGATCGTCTGGACGACCTCATCGTTGTAGCGCAGTTCAACCTCGCCATCCGAAATGCCAGGCCCGATCCCGCTACGATCGACACGGATCCCCAGTGTCGTGCTATCGCCGGGCTGGAAATCTTCGTTCGTGACGACCAGATCGATCCAGTTCACTGTGGACGATACATCCAGTAATTCGCCCCAGATGAGGACGTCGTCCGACTCATTGTAGACCATGAGTTCGACAGCGCCGGCATCCGCGGGGACATACGCGGTATTGCTGGATACGCTGACCGCCGGGTTGTCCGGCGACTCGTCGTTCGGGTTCGTCGGTGAGTCGTTGCAGCCAGCAAGCATAAGCAGTGCGAATACGGTTACCAATACGGCAATTCGGCTGTTCATCATTCCCCCCAGAAATCAACGTCAAAGTCAAATCGTCCCGTTCAGGTTTACATCAATCCTTTCTAATTTGTGACTTCAACTTCAAGAATGATCGTTTGGACAAGCTCGCCGTACCAATAGATCTTGACCTGCGATTCATGAATCCCTGGAAGCAGTGTTGATCTATCTATTAGAAGATTGAACCCACCAGTTTCACCAGGTGGCACCGTTGCGAATGTCACGCCAAACACTCGAAGAAAAGGATCTATCGAAGTCGAAACCATACTGTACCCAGCGGAATCCCACCAGGTAGCGTCTGAATTATTAATCAGACCAATTCTCGCATAGTCCAGATCGGCTGGAACTTCGATGTAGTTCCAGTTCACACCAATCGGCACAGCGTCCGGCGTGCCGACCTGCATCCGCACTTCCACGAGCTGCATGTAGTGGTCATCGTACCAGAGTGTGAGGAAACCGCTATACAAACCGGTTGCCCGGTACTCGGACCGGTCTACCTCAACCGTCATCGCGGTGCTGCCATAAGCAGCGACTTCGGTGTTCGGCCAACTGATCGACTCGATCCAATCGATATGCGGTGTCGCACTCAACAGGTTGTTGGCGATGAAGGCGTCACGAGTGTGACTTTGCACCGGCACGACGACGTATTTGTCCAACGGGCCGACGTAGTATGCCTTGGTGTCGACCGTAACCGGATTGTCATCGAGCTGCTCGAAACCGGTCGAACCAAAGTCATCCGGGTTGGTTGGCGCATTGTTGCACCCAGCGAACGCGAAAACGAGTAGCAGAAGTGCAGGAAAGATAAACCGAGCCATGATCCATTCCCCCGTAGACCGTGACGAACCATTCACATCTATATATAACATATACGACCGCTGTCCAGAAGTACAGGAAAAGAGGTCATTGTTGTTGCTGAAACATCAAGCCAGGCTCTCGTTTCACGCCTCCCGCGCGTTCGCCATGCTAACCGAAAATTCATACAATTGTAACCATCTGCGAACACGCATCAAGCCGTTCGGAATCCGGCCAACTTCATGCTATGACCGTTGTAACGCCCCTGTTGCGCCGGGACGTGACCGGGTTCCGAGTGTTAGCGAACACCCTTTGCCACACCACCCGGGGAGCCCCTCATGGCCCGCTGCCGTCTGTTCACCGTGTTGCCCGTTTTGCTGCTGCTCACGCTGATTCCCGCCATTCAATCCGATGCCGTTGTGCAGAGTAACGATCACGCGATCGGCGGCGTGTTCTTCATCTCGTACCAGTACGGTGAGTCGGAAGATGGCGAGTATGCCGGTTTTTATCTGCGGCGGGCGTACCTGACGGCGGAGAAGACGGTGCTGCCGTACATGGATGCACGCATCACACTGGACACGAACCAGGATATGGACGGGGACGGGCGCGGCGACATGGAAGTTCGGATCAAGTACGCGTATGCCAAGTTCCACTTTCCGGATTATGGCTTCTTCAACAAGCAGTCGCTCGAGGTGGGGATTGTGCACGCGCCGTGGCTGGATTTCGAGGAACATGTCAACTACTACCGGATGCGCGAGCGGATGTTCATCGAACGGGCCGGTGTGATCAACTCCGCGGACTTCGGGGTGACCTACGCAACCTACCTCGGCGGCGAGCTCGACGACGACTTCAAGAAGACAGTCAACAGCAAGTACGCCGGCCGGTATGGCAGCATGGCGTTCGGCGTCTACAACGGGGGCGGCTACCACGCGGTCGAGGAGAACACAAACACGGTGTTCGAGGCGCGGCTGACTGTGCGACCGTTGCCGGATACGTTTCCCGGCTTGCAACTGTCCGGGTTCGGCATCGTCGGCAAGGGCAATGGCGCCGGCACAACCACCAACCACATTCCCGACTGGAACGCGCTGCTCGGAATGCTGTCCTACGAGCATCAGTACTTCACCGTTGCCGCACAATACCTTCACGGCCTCGGCAACCAGAACGGCGAATGGGTCGAAGCGGCCAATCCGACGGAAGCCGTGGACTACGAAGGCCACTCATTCTTTGTTGAGCTGAAGCCGACTACACACTGGCGGCTGATCGGCGGGATGGATGCGTTCGACCCCGATCTCGACATCTCCAACGACCACTATTCGATCTATTACGGCGGCGTCGGCTACGATTTCGGCAACCACAACCTGCTGCTGTTCGACTACGATGCGAAAGACTACGCCGCGAATTCCCGTGACACCGAATTCTGGTACCAGTTGACGCTACAGGTAAAGTATTAGTCGCAGGCACTGTAGATCCTGGATTATATTCCCATGATGGGAGGGATCAATGGATATCGTTGGAACCGTTTTCGCGGTGGTTACAGTGCCAGTGTTTGTGTGGTTGGTGGTGATGGGGTGGAAGCGGCGTCACCTGTTGTTCCACCAGAGCAAATTCGCAGCAGAAGTCACGATGCACAACTATCAGGCGCAGGCACAACAAGCGGCAATGGAACATGTCATGGAAGAACGTGATCGCCGAGACGACGAGGATTCCGGCGATACGGATCGTATCTGAACCCACCTTGCATACTGCGATTTCCATCCAAAGCAGCCGTCCCCAGCAGTTCCAGCACGAGTAATCTTCTCATTGTCCGGATTCCGGGCGCTGCGTATACTCCTCCCATTGGGAATCGTTCAGGGAGATGGGTTTCATGCTGGTGCATGAATCTGAGCACACCAGGATCGAATGGCTGGAAGAGGACAAGATCCTGCTCAAGCAGTTCAACGGCTATGTCGGCGGGATTGAAATGCGGGAAGCATTCAATGCCGGCTACGAGGCCATGCGCACGCACAAGGGCTGCAAATGGCTGTCGGATAACCGTTACCTGAAACCGTATCAGCAGGCGGACGTGGACTGGATCAACACCGATTGGTTTCCCCGGATGATGGAGGCTGGTTGGAAGTACTGGGGGATTGTCGAACCGGTCAGCATCATGGGCAACCTCAGCATGCGGTCCTTCATCAACCTCTACCGCGACCAGGGGCTGATCCTGAATGTGTTCGACTCGATCAAGGAAGGCCGCGCCTGGCTGAAGTCGATTTGAGGGCGGGATTCCGGCCCGGATTGAACTGACGCACAATTCCCCTGATAAACCCAAGTACCGCCCGCTACTGCGACAGCAGTTTTCCCCCTGATTTCGTTACATTGACCGCAAGTCACAGCTGCTACCTGGAGTTGGACATGCCGCAGGAACACAAACACGATGTTTGCCCCCCGTCCGTCGCGAAATGGCTGAATAGTCCGTTGCGTACCCTGTTGGAGAGTCCGAAGCGGCTACTGAAGCCGTACACTCAACCGGGGCACACCGTTGTCGATCTCGGTTGTGGTGGAGGCATCTTCAGCGTCGTCGCGGCGCAGTTGGTGGGACCAAAGGGGCGAGTAGTCAGCGTTGACATGCAGGCGGAAATGTTCGACATCCTCGGCAAGCTGGCGCGGAAACGCGGGGTCGCGGACCGCATCACCACCCACCTGTGTCCGCCGGATGGGATCGGGCTCGAGGATGTGGAGGCGGATCTCGTTCTGACGGTCCACGTGATCCACGAAACACCGGACCCGATCGCGTTTGTCACCGAGGCGGCGTCGCTGGTGAAACCCGGCGGCTACCTGTTGATGCTGGAGCCGAAAGGGCACGCGTCCCCGGAGCAAATCAATCAGGCGATCCGCACAGCCGAGAACGCTGGTCTGTCACCTGTGAAACCGCTGAAGAACATGAGCAGTGCGGGGATGGTGTTTCAACGGAAAGTATAACCTGCGCGAGGCGGCGCAACCTACGCCGCGATGGATTCTGATTTGGTTTCCACGATTTCGACCGCGGCCGATTCCGGATCGCCGGTGTGGGTTACGGTCATCACCGTCAGGTCGTCCGACTGTTCTTGTCCGCAGGCGAAACGTTTCACCGAACGGATCAGCCGGTAGATCGCTTCTTCGCCCGGCAGATCCATCGTGCGACGGACCATCCGCTCGAGCCGCTTCTCCTCATACATCAACCCGTGGCAATTCTCCGCTTCGGTGAGACCGTCCGAGAATAATACCAACCGTGAGCCGGGACGCATCTCGACCCATTTCGTCTCCCGTGGGGAAAAGGGTAGCAGCGATAATGGCAGGCCGGTCGCGCCCAACCACTCAATCTCTCCGTTCGCATGCAACAACAGCATCGGGTTGTGCCCGGCGCTGGTGTAACGGAAGCCGCCCTCTTCAAAGACGGCGAGAAAGAGGGTGAGGAAACTGTCGGAGGGCATGGTGTTGTGCAGATGCTCGTCGAGCATCCTGATGTGATCGATGGGATCTTTGTCCTGCTCGACGATGAACCGCAGCACGTGGGCGAAGCCGGACATCCAGAACGCTGCGCCCGGTCCCTTGCCGCTGACATCCCCGAGAGCGACCATGTATTTGCCGTTGATCGGCAACGCATCGTACAAGTCGCCGCCCATCAAGCGAGCGGGCTCATTGAACGCCGCAATCCGCCAGGGGTCAGGTGGTGTGAACTTAGACGGCAGCAGAGTTGACTGGAAGGCTTTACCGACAGCCAGCTCTGCTTCGATGCGTTCCTTCTCGACCGCGAGGCTGTGCAGACGGTACTTCTCAATCGCCAGGGCGGCGATCACGGCGAAATTTTCGAGTAGTTGCTGGTCGGCCGCGTTGAACGCAGGTCCCACATTCTGGTTCAACACTTGCACCGTACCAATCGATGTTCCATTTACAGCCAGCGGAACACAGAGGTACCCGCGAGTCTCGAAACCGGTTTTCTTCGCGACACCGGCGTAATATCGCGGATCACTGGTGAGATCCTCCAGCAAGACCGTCTCGTTGTGCTGTGCGACCCAGCCAGCTACGCCTTCGCCAAGCGGGAATCGGATGCTTTCGACCACGTGACGGGGAAGATTGGTCGACGCGACCATCTCCAGATTCCGCCTCCGGTTGTCGATCAGGAACACCGACGCCGCCTGCGCGTTTAAAAGCGACTGGGCTGAATGGAGGATGCGTTCGATAACATCGAGCGTCCGGTCCGCATTCAACATGCTCCGGGTTGCCTCGATCAATGCTGCCTGAGTCGCATCCATGGGTGATTCCATCGTTAGGAATGCCGAACTTAACTGCGCCGGGCAATATGGTGAACATTCTCAAGATTCGCAAGTAAAACTGCGACTAAGTAGAGGAAGTTTTTCGGGTTTCCACGCTTTGCTCAGGATTCGGCGATGCTGGCTCCGGGGGAGTTAAACATTTCAGGCTGTTCATCGTCTATATAGCATACTCGAGAACCGACAGGTTTTCGTGAAGCGAAAGGCTTGATTTTATTCATGATAAATTGGGAGACGGATTCCATGCACCGCAACTCACCGGTCCTGACGATCGTTTTGCTGGCCGGTTTCTTTTTTGGTGTCTCAAATACGCTGTTTGCGCAAGTTCAGCCGCAGACCGCTGGCGACGCCTCGCCTCGGATGTGGATGATCATGGGGAGTGTGTCCGACAATGACGCCGACATGCCGATCCCCGGCGCGAATATCATGCTGTTTCCGGACGGGGTGCTGCACGAAGGTGAGACCGTAGACAACGATGCCGCCGTGCGAGGTGCTGCGTCCGAGGATGACGGCGGATTCCGCATCATGGCGGTGCCGGAAGGAACGTACGACCTGCTCATTCGCGCGCTTGGCTACAACCAGGTGCTGGTTGAGAATATTGAGATCAACGAAGAGTCGCCGCGTGTCAATCTCGGGAAGTTGACGCTCAATTCCACCACACTCGAACTGGAAGAGGTCGAGCTGCGTGTGGAAAGCACAGAGGTGACCCTCGCGCCGGATCGCAAGATCTACCGCATCAGCTCCAGCGTTGCGGATGCCGGCGGTACGGTCGCGGACGCACTCGAGGAAATCCCCTCGGTTACCGTCGACCTCGAGGGCACGGTCAGTCTGCGAGGCAACAGCAACGTGCGCATCCTGATTAACGGGAAGCCGTCCACCCGTGTCGGTCTCGATCCGGGCGAAGCGTTGCAGCAGCTTTCCGCGGAGATGGTGGATCGTGTCGAAGTGATGACCAATCCGTCCGCGAAGTACGATGCCCAGGGCGACGCCGGCATTCTGAACATCATCCTGAAGCAGGAACGGGAAAAGGGTGTGAACGGGTCGGTGAACGTGTCCGGCTCGATCCCCGAAGGCTACGGCGGTGGATTCAACCTGAACTACCGCACCGGCAAGATGAACTACTTCATCAACGAGCAACTACGGTATCGCAGCCATGACGGTGGCGGGTCGACGTACCAGGAATACTACAGCCCCGATGCCCCGTTCGCGACGTTGGACGAGGACGAAGAATTTGACCGGTCCGGCTGGAGCAACTACGTCCGCTTCGGCTTCGAATACATGCACGATGACAAGAATACGGTGACCGTGTCGGCGTTCAACGACTACGGCGAGGATGAGACCGATGCCTACGTGCACTACCGTTACTTCGACGACAACGGCGTGTTGGCATCCGACATCTACCGCAACAACCCGGAAGAGGAGACGGAACGTTATAACGGTTTCGACTTCGGCTACCGGCACCTGTTTGACACCAAGGGCCACGAATTCACCGCCGACTACCAGTTCGAGACCGGGTCGGAGAACGAGCTGTCCGTCATCACGGAAGACGTGCTCGTAGGCCCGGACAACGATCTCGTCGAATACGTGGACAACCTCGAGGGCGAAACCCGGCACCTGTTCCAACTCGATTATGTGCACCCGTACAGCGAGAAGCACAAGATCGAGGCGGGTGTCAAGGGCAACATGCGAGAGCTGGATCACGACTACGAAGTGATCGAAGGCGGCACCGGCACGACGGTGGATGTCAGCAATCACCTGATTTACGATGAGAACATCTATGCCGGGTACTTCACCTTCTCGAATCTGCTGAACGACACGTGGTCCTACCAGATCGGCCTGCGCGGTGAGTATTCCGACATTACCACCGAGTACCGTGAGACGAACGAAATCAACGAACGCGACTACTTTGATCTGTTCCCGTCCGCGTTCCTGACTTACGAAATCACCCCGGTCAACTCGATCCAAGCGAGTTATTCGCGGCGGCTGATGCGACCGCATCACTGGTTCCTGATTCCGTTCTGGAACTACACCGACAGCCGGAACATCCGTCGCGGCAACCCGAACCTCGATCCGGAGTACTCGAACAGCTTCGAGATCGGCCACCTGTTCCACACCGACAAGGGATCGGTCAGCAGCAGTGTCTACTACCGGCACTCGACCGGTGTGATTGAGTGGTTCGAGACAACGGAAGGTGATGTGATCGTTTCGCAGCCGTACAATATCGGGGACGCCGACCACTACGGCTTCGAGTTCGAGGTGATGTATCAGCTGATGAAGCGGCTGAACATGCAGGCCAGCATGAACATCTACCAGTCGCAATCGAGTGGCTCGTTCGGTGGGGTGTCGTATGACCGTGAATTCCTCACTTGGTTTTCCCGCGCGAGCACCCGCTGGCAGTTCACCAAGACCTCCCAGTTGCAGCTGCGGTTCTTTTACATGGGCCCGCGTGAATTGCTGCAATCTGAACGCGATCCGATCTACGCGCTGGATCTCGGCCTCAGCCAGAATTTCCTGGACAACAACCTGACGCTCGCGTTCAATGTGCGCGACCTGTTCGACACGCGCAAACGCAACATGAAAACCACCACCGACACGTTCTATTCGGATTCGGAATTCCAGTGGCGCGGACGCACGTTCATGCTCAACCTCACCTACCGGTTCAACCAGGATGAACGCCAGAAACGGCAGCCCGGTGGGATGATGGACAACGGATTCGACGACGAAGGCGGGATGTGATCGAAAGGCAGTCCTGAGTCTTGAGTCCTGAGTCCTGAGAAAAAGACAAAGACAAAGGACTTGAGATGTGAGACTTGAGTCCTGAGACAAAGGACTTAAGACCTGTGACCTGAGACCTGAGACCTGAGTCCTGAGACAAAGACAAGGGACTTGAGATCTGAGATCTGAGATTTGAGGCAAAGATGAAGGACTCGAGATCTGAGTCTTGAGGAAAATCCAGACCCGTGTTCGCAAGCGAGCATGGGTTTTTCATTTTGGTGGCGGTAGATCGGGATGTCACGGGTTGGGTGGTGGGTTGGAGAAGGCGATGGGGTGAGTCGCGTTTGGCAGAAAGGATGGGTGCCGGTTCGAGTGAATGCCCGAAAAGTGCGTCTGGGTGCGCCGTCCCTACAGGACGGGCGGCTAGTGGCAAGGCGGGGGGAAGGGGGGAGGCGTCCGTTCGTGTGGCTGAAGCCACACGCTATCCACCCATCGCCGCTACACGGCGGGCTGAGAGTGTAGCGGATTCGGCTGGGAGGCGGCTGGGTGTAGCTCTCGTCGCTGAGGAAGCCAAACGGTACCCACCCATCGCCGCTACGCGGCGGGCTGAGAGTGTAGCGGATTCGGCTGGGAGGCGGCTGGGTGCAGCTCTCGTCGCTGAGGAAGCCACACGCTATCCACCCCTCGCCGCTACGCGGCGGGCTGAGAGTGCAGCGGATTCGGCTGGGAGGCGGCTGGGTGTAGCTCTCGTCGCTGAGGAAGCCAA
Source organism: bacterium (assembly GCA_963675295.2). Taxonomy (GTDB): domain Bacteria; phylum Electryoneota; class Electryoneia; order Electryoneales; family Electryoneaceae; genus BMS3BBIN04. The sequence continues at coordinate 4,326,516 of CAXXKJ010000002.1, read as the reverse complement.
ACGGTACCCACCCATCGCCGCTACGCGGCGGGCTGAGAGTGTAGCGGATTCGGCTGGGAGGCGGCTGGGTGCAGCTCTCGTCGCTGAGGAAGCCACACGCTATCCACCCCTCGCCGCTACGCGGCGGGCTGAGAGTGCAGCGGATTCCGTAGAGGTGGAGCTGGATGGGCATCACACCGCTGTAACCGCTGTGAAGGAGTAAAAACGGGAACGCTTTCTGATCAAAGCGTTCCCGTGTTGTGTTTCTCAAGACTCAGGACTGTCTTCCTACTTCATCAGCACCAGCTTGCGGGTCTGAACCAGCCCGTTCGTCTGCGCCTGCACGAAGTACACTCCACTGGCGAGATCGTGGGCCTCGAAGCTGAACGTGTGGCTGCCGGCGATGTAGGTGCCGCTCGCCAACGTGCTCACAACCCGGCCCTGCAGATCATACACCGCGACTTGAAGCGGCGCGGTTTCTGCCAACGACACGTTGATCGTCGTGGACGGGTTGAACGGGTTCGGATACGGATCGCTGAGCGTGAACTCGTTCGGCAGCGGGAGGGCGTCGTTTTCGTCAACCGTCGCCGCGGTGTTCGCGTCCATCATGCCAAAACCGCTGGCGGCCCAGTCCTGGTAGACGGCATCCGTGCCGGTCGCCGACTTGGTCCACTCGAAACCATCCACCGCATACTCAGTGAGGTAGTCGAAGTTGCCCATCACGACCTGGTACTGGTACGTACCAGCCGGCGCGCTGAACGGAATCATCTGGGTCAGCGGATACCACGGCGAGACGAAGCCGACGTCAAACGTCTTATCCGTTTGACGGAAGAGCGGGCCGTAGGGCGTGCCGCTCGGCAGGATCACACGGGTCCAGAAGTCGACGTTGAGGAAGCTGTTGCTGTTGTTGATGACCTGAGCTTCCGCGTGCAACACACCCCCGGACGCGGGGATCACGGTCGAACCGACCGGCTCCACGTTCAGCACCGGAACCGTCACCGTGTCCGCAAGCAGCAGCTCGATGTAGTTTTCCATCAACGACGTACCATCGCCCTGCAGGATCCAGTTGCGGTCGGTGTTGGTCGCCAACGCGGCAAAATCAGTGTTCGGCGGATCGAAATACCAGCCATACGCATGGTTCTGGTATTCCATGTTCGTCACGACACTGTAGCCACCGAAGCCGGCACAACCATTCACGAAATACTCGTTGATGGTGTAGACGTTGTTGTACGCCGTCGCCAGGTCACCGGTGATCTGCATCGGGACGAGGTCGCCAAAGTAACTCTGCTGCCAGTTGAAGATGCCGCCCATCGCCTGCACCAAAGCGACCCAGGTTTCGTTCGAACCAAAGCTGGCGTCATATTCGCACTGCAGGTACACCGGGGTGCCCATGCGCAGGAACTCGCGGATGTATGCCTTCCGCTGCTGCGGGATGTCGATGACACCGGACGAGATGATCAGCAAATCGATGTCGTGCGCGTTGTTCGGCTCATCGAGGTACGATTGCTGGTAAATGAAAGCCGTGTGGCCAAGTCCCTGGGCCACGTCCTGCCAGATTTCATCCTGGTGGAAAGCCGGGTTTGCACTCTGGCTTTCGATGATCGCAATATTTGCCGCTGTAGCCATACCGGCGACGAACAACAGTCCCATTGCGATCGCAAAGATCGATAATTTCTTCATGGTCCTCTCTCATGTTAGGGAACTACGGATGTTGTGTATGACCAGATGTACGAGAAATTGTCCGGAAATTCTCTCGCAGAACAACCCCCAATCGTGTCTCCATGAGAGACAGAGCCCGAAAAAACAGAAAACAGGTTGCCAGCTTCACCTAACAACCTGTTTATCTTTCACTTTAACAATGGGTTAGCCTTGATCGCCGCCGCGAGTGCGGCAGATCACAGCTCACCCACGAACCCGGCTCTCTCACCTCGTTTAGTGCAGCAGCATCAGCTTCCGGGTCTGCATCTCCGAACCAGACTGCGCGCGAAGGAAGTAAATCCCGCTGGCGAGACCTCGTGCATCGAAGCTGAACCGGTGCTCACCCGCATGGTAATTCCCCTGCGCCAGAGTCGCGACTTCACGCCCCTGCACGTCATACACCACCACGCTCAAGTTCCGTGTTTCCGGCAGACTAAGCTCGATCGTTGTGCTCGGGTTGAACGGGTTCGGGTACGGATCGCCAAGCTGGAACTGTTCGGGAAGCGCCGTTTCAATCGGCTGCTCTGTGAATTCATTTGCGACGGCAGACCAGTTGTCGCCGTGCCACGTGTCGTTGAGTGACGGTTCCGCGGGGACATCATCCGGCGCGATCACCAGCTTGTACATGTCGAAATGCCAGCTTGTTTCGACGTTGGTCGGATACGTTCCGAGGAAGGCGAAGAACTGGTAATGGCCCGCCGGTGCGAAACTGGGCACATACTGGCTTAGCGAGTAAACCGGGGTGACGGTCCCATCAGGGAAGGTCAAGTTCGGACGGACCATCAGCGCATTTCCGAGGAAATTGCCGTTCGGAAGGATCACGTTGGTCCAGGCGTCACCCGTCCATGTCGATCCGCTACCGTTGGTGATCTGCGCGAGGTAGTTCAACGTACCTCCGCCAGCCGGGATCTGCGTGTTTAAGGGTGCAACCCCGATCCAGACCGGACCGCCCGGGGAATACGCAAACAGCCGGTAGATGTAATTCTCCATCAGGTTGATGCGCTGTGGGTCGACAATCGTCCAATCCTGATCCGTTGAGCAGCACATCATGCCGTAAGAACCGTTCGGGGGGTAGAACGTGTAGCCGTACGTGTTAAAATTCGAATACATGTCGTTGACGATGCTGAATCCGCCACTGCCGTAAACACCATTGGAGAAGGTGGTTAATGAGTTGACGAAGTTCGGTGTGGTCGCCAACGTACCATTGATCTGAACCGGGGGAATTGTGGAAATGGTCTACCCCAGCCAACTGAAGGAAGTGAACGGATAGCCGAGATTGTTGACAATGTCCTCGAACGCCTGCGTTGTGGTGACTGTCATCGGGTACTCACACTGCAGGTAGACCGGCTTGCCCGCCTCCATCATCGCCTGAATGCTGGCTACACGATTCGCCGGTAACGTGATGACGCCGGAGGAGACGATCAGCAGGTCAGTGGTCGCGATGAAGCCGGTGTTGTCCAGGGTGGTTTGCGGGACGATCGTCGCAGAATGGCCCATGTTGGTGGCAGCGATCTGCCACTGAGTGTCCTGATTCTGTGCGGTGCTGTAACTTTGCGACTCTACGATCAGGATGTTGGCGGCGTGAGAAACACTCACGCCCAGAAGTGCGGTCACTGCCAGCAGCAGGATCACGCATGTGATAAGGTGTTTCATGGTAACTCCCTCTCTCTTTGCCCATGTTCGGTGGCTCTGTTTGATATGTGTCAGGATCTCCGAACTCCATATCTGGAGTCGCAGGATCCGGGGTGTTTGTGATACATGTTTGTGACGCCTTGTCCCTGCAGGTGTAGCGGATTTGCGGGCGCCCACTATGGTGTTTGTTAAGCTTGCCTAACAATATATGCGAGGAGCCAGGTCGTGAGTTGATGGGGAGCACATCATGGAAGTCGGGAGAGGAGACCGAGTTGGGGCGATGGTGAAAGTGTGGGGAAATGTAGAACGTGATGAGCAGCTGACAACCGATACCGAAGGAGGGGGAGGAGTCGGCATGGGAGAGCAACGCGGCCGTGTCTGAAACTATCTGACATGGCCGCGTTCTTACATAGACTACGAACCAATCTTACCGCATCAGGACGAGCTTGCGGGTTTCGTTCAACTGACCCGGCACATTCGCGCGGAGGAAATAGACACCGCTGGCGAGACCGGAGGCGTCAAAGCTGAACGAATGCAACCCGGCGGTGTGCGCACCCTGGGCTAGGGTCGCGACTTCCCGGCCCTGCACGTCAAAGACCGTCACCGTCAGATTCGCCGCGTCCGCGAGGGAGACGTCGATCGTGGTGGACGGGTTAAACGGGTTCGGATACGCCTGACCGACGGCAAACTGCTGCGGTAGTTCATGTACCGGTTGGTCGATCTCTGCCGACGCTGCCGCCGGGAAGGTGAGTTCGCCATGGGTGGAGAGGATCTCACCGTCGCCCGGTGCCGGTGTCGCATCGTCCGGTCCGATCACCATTTTTTCAATCATGAAGAAATCGGTATCGTACACCAGCCCGATACCCGGGAAACCTGCAGTCATCATGTTCTGGATGAAATACAATCCGGGTGGTGCGAAAGCCGGAACGCTCATCGCCAACGATACCGGTCCCAACGACGTCATGGCGGGGATCAGCAAGGCAACCGGCCCGGCAAGCGGCGGCGGATAAACGGCACCACTCGGCAGAATGGCCCGGACCCACAGAATCGTCGGAAATACGCTGAGGCCGATGTTGGTAGGTTCGACAGTATAGGTGATCGTGGCACCCGAGGACGGAATGGAGATCAGGCCGGCAGGTGCAACAATCGGGAAGAACTTGGTCAGCTCAACATTGGTGATCAGCGTGTTGAGGTAGTTTTCCATCAACATGATGTCCGGACCAAACGGAATGATCCACTCGACATCCGTGTTCGTCGCAACCATGCCGGCGCCCGGCAGGACGGTGTCATCGTACAGAAATCCAACTGGCCCTAACGGGCTTTCCAGATTCGGCACGATGCCTGTAAATGGACCCGGACTACCGCCAACACAGGCTTCCATCATGGCGAGTACCGGTTTCCGGGCGTTGAACTGCGCCGCCACCGGACCGAAAATCTTCGCGTCCACCGGACCCGGGACAGGTCCGCCAAACCATGCAAACCCGGCGGCACCGGTGGAATTCACCACGAATTCCCACATGGTATTGCCCGGAAATGCCGGGTCGATCTCCGATTGGATGTAGATGCTGACCCCGGATGCCATCGCGGTGGCAACATTCCCCATCTGCAATGGTGTATAAGGCAGCAGCGGATCGCTGATGATCAGCACATCGGTCGCCGGTATCCACCCGGTAACATCCAGATCAGACACGGGAAAAATCGCGGCCGTATGGCCCAGACCCAAGGCAACCGTTTCCCACGCCACGTCCACACCCGGCGACAATGGACTCTCGATAATCTTCACCGTCGCCGCGGACGATACCAATGAAATAGACAGCAGTAGCAGAGTAACCCATGCAAAGAGCTTGAATGCATTCCTCATCCCTCACCTCCTGACTCGTACAACCTGTAATTCCCCCATTTCAACAAAAGTTCGGACATCCTAACTAGAAATGCAAGTGCGGAGCCGTAACTTCTGAAAATAATTGGAGATAGGCTGGCGGTCGTACGTTTGCTTTCGAACCGAATGCCAGGTCACGTACAGAATAAAACGGGGGCGCTTCACGTGGAAGCACCCCCGGGTTCATTGACTCATGACCTGGTGCGGCAGCCTGTCGTTATCGCATCAGAACCAGCTTGCGGGTTTCGTTCAACTGACCCGGCACATTCGCGCGGAGGAAATAGACACCGCTGGCGAGGCCGGAGGCGTCAAAGCTGAACGAATGCAACCCGGCGGTGTGCGCACCCTGGGCTAGGGTCGCGACTTCACGCCCCTGTACGTCGTACACCGTCACAGTCAGGTTCGCCGCGTCCGCGAGAGACACGTCAATCGTGGTCGACGGGTTGAACGGGTTCGGGTAGGCCTGGCCAACACTGAACTCATCCGGCAGTGCGGACGGCTGCTCAAGAGCGGATTCCTCATCCGACGCTACGCTGAACGATCCTTCCGACTTCCACTCGGTCACCGGTTCAATCGTCGAAGCACCATTGGCGCTCACCGGCAGCTTCTGGAACATGAAATTGTCCGAGTCGAAACAGGTCGCGAAACCAGGGTAGACATCACCCAATACACCCTGCACGAAGTACAAACCTGTCGGCGCAAAGCCCGGAATGAACTGGGTGAAGGTGAACACCGGGGTCGTGGTCGGGGCAGCCCAGGAAATCGTCGCCGGACCGACCAGCGTGCCCCAGACAGCACCGCTCGGCAGGATCAGACGCGTCCATGCGCGGAAGGTCACGGGAACCCAATCGGTATAGCTGATCTGAACATCGTAGTCAAATGAACCACCAGCCAGCGGCACAGTCACCGGACCCGGCGGGTTCGGGCTGATACGGATAATGCGATCGAGCGGCATATCATCGATGATCGAGTCGATGATATTTTCCATCAAGGCCGGGTTCAGCCCGAGACGGATCCACTCCTGGTCCGTGGTGGTCGCCGCCATACCGGCGAACGGAGCATTCGCGGGATTATACAGGAAGCCGAGCTCAGCACCGAGGAACCGAAGTGTTCCGCGGACATAATTGCTGGTATATCCGTCACAACCATCGTACAGTTCAACCAGCATCGGAACCGCGTTGTATTCCGCGCCGATCGGGCCATGAACCGTGGCGCGCATATTGCCGGGAACCGGACCGTACCAGACAAATGGCTCGCCAAACATGTTCAGCACCTGAGCCCAGGCGAAATTCCCCGGCTGGTTCGGGCTGTCTTCCGACTGTACGTACACCGCTTTGCCAGCGTACAGGCACTCGAAAATGTAGTCGATACGCGGCGGCGGCAGCGGAATCACGCCGGAGGACACGATCAATACATCCGTACCCGGAATGAACGCGCCAGTGTCCAGCGTCGACTGCGGGACAATCGTCGCCGTGTGGCCCATCGCCGTCGCGACCGCCTGCCACTCGAGGTCCATCGTGTGGGACGGATTGTAACTCTGACTCTCAATGATCGTCACGTTCAACGCAAACGAGTTAGACACACCTAACATCGCAAGCAGAGTCATGACTGCAAGCACTTTGCTCAAGCTACGCATTCTCTTCTCCCTTGATATCTCAATGAGTTACCTGTTAGGGAAGCTTAATCTTTCAGGGCGAGAATGCAAGAACTTTCTCGTTTTGTGAGGAATTTGTTAGGTCGCCTTAACTATAGCAGAAACAAGCATTCAGCATATTTCGGGCTCCAGAGGGAAACGGGAATCTGTTGAGCTGTAGAAATTGAGGCGAACGGATATCGATCTGACAAACAAAATATGGCTGGCAAATTGCCAGCCATGTGTGTGGAAAAATGACTGCCCCATGATTCTAGCGCATCAGGACCAGCTTGCGTGTCTGGTTCAACTTGCCGGGAACAGTCGCGTGCAGGAAATACACGCCGCTGGCCAGCCCGGAGGCGTCGAACGACAGCTGCTGCGAACCGGCGGGGAACTGTCCATCTGCGAGAGTCGCAACTGTTCGCCCCTGCACATCATAGACCTTAACCGTCAGATTGGCTGCTTCCGCCAGCACAACTCCAACTGTTGTGCTTGGATTGAACGGATTCGGATAGGCTTCAGTCAGTGCGAACTGTGAGGGCAGGTCGCCCGCTTGCGCCGCATTGTCTGACGAAGACGCTAGTTGTGTGGGATGACCGGCTGTTCCGAACAAGTCCGCCGGCAGGTCGCCCGGATCAACTTCCGAATCCTGTCCCGCCGCCGCGGCCTTCACGACCGAGAAGAAATCGGAATCATAGGCTTCCGTCCAACCGAAGAAGCCGTCGGTGACGACAGATTGGATGAAGTACTCCCCGGCAGGCGCGAAGCCGGGGATACCAACCGGCGGCAGCGGACCGGGTGACGCGTACGGTCCCATCGTCGACATCGGCGGCACCATCACTGGTACCGGTCCGGCGAGTGGGGAGGCATAGACCGCGCCGCTTGGCAGGATGGCGCGTACCCAGACCGTGACCGGCCAGGTGTACGGCCTGACATTTTCCAGCTCAATGGTGTACGGAACCGGACCACCACCAGCCGGAACCGTGGCGGGACCCGTGGGTGTCAGATGTGCAAACTGGCCGAGCTCCGCACCGGTCAACAGAACCTGGATATAATTCTCCATCAGACCACTGAACGTGAAGGGGAGAATCCAGTTAAACTCCGTGTTGATCGCGAGCAGACCAGCGGCGTCATTGGTCACTTCATCGTGCAGAAAACCAACCTGATGGTCTCCAATCCACATGTTGGTCGTGGTGCCGCCCATCGGACCAGCATGAATAGCATCGGCCGCCCAGGACATTGCAACCAACGGAGTGATCGGGTTGGGGTCGATGGCCACTGGTCCCGTAATCGATGCCACATGATCCCCCGGGAACGGGGCAATCCAGGAGAATCCCGCAAATCCCGTGGTATTCACACAGTCCTCGAACATCACATTACTGGGAAACGCCGGATCATCTTCGCCCTGGATATAGACCCCAACTCCCTCATTGACAGCATACCAGACATTGTCCGTGTGAGTCGGCGTGTACGGATAAAATGGATCCGTAATGATCAGAACGTCCGTAGAGGATACCCAGGCCGTTCCATCCAGTGTCGAAATCGGAGCGATTGTGGCCAGATGGCCCATCGATGTGGCTACCGCTGCCCATTCGGCCGGATGAGCCGGAAGGCCGGGCGCTTCCAGAATCGTAATCGTGGCCGCTTTCGTGTTGTGAACGATTCCAACGACCAACAGTAGCATCACTGCCATTTTCAACCGTTTCATGTTCCACTCCCTCCCATGTTGTTAGAAATACCTAACTCATTGTAAAGCTGACGAATGCGTGGGATTCGGACAAGTCTGCGGGGAAAAGTACTCAAGATAGTTAGGTATGCTTAACTCTTTCAGAATCATAAACTCAGCGGAGTATTTGTCTCCGGGAGTGATGTAGAAACAGGGGGCTGAAGTAAACCTTGTCCCGACTGTGCACAAGCTTTCTCAAAGAAATGCGCCAACGCGGAGTAGCCCTTTTGATTTACGTATTTTAACGGCAGTTCTCGCTTCTCCGCCGGGTTGGCATGCGGACTGGCCGGAACCCATCTTTGTGCGTTCTTGAATGGGAGCGTGACCATGCCTTCGCAGCTTATTCGCCAGCCGTTCATGTTCAGTGATGACAAGTCGCTGCTCGATCTCGATACGATCCACGGCTTCCTCAACCGCAGCTACTGGGCACAGGGAATTCAGAAGTCGCGGGTCAAGCGAGTGCTGGAGAATTCGTACTGCTTCGGGTTGTACGTGCTGGAACCCGGCACAGGCACGGTGAAACGTCAGGTTGGCTTCGCGCGTGTCCTGTCCGACCTGAGCGCGATCGCGTACCTCATGGACGTGTTCATCGACGAAGAATATCGCGGTCAGGGACTGGGCAAGTGGATCGTGGAGGAGGTGCTGGCGTATCCGACCTTTGAACCGGTCCGGCGCTGGATTCTCGCGACGGATGACGCCCACTCCCTGTACGCGAGGCATGGCTTCACGCCGCTCGACCATCCCGAACACTACATGCACCGGTACGATCCGGACAAATACCGCAGCGATCCCCCGGCTTGAGGACCGACCATGCCAAACCCGACCTGGAATCCGCCGTCGAAGGTGGAAGAACCGTTCAGCTACCCATCCGGTGCGTCAACCGGGCAGTTCCTTGCGTTGATGGACGATCTGCAAATGATCGCCTGGCAACACGCCGAACTGTTCGGGCTGGGATACGATCACCTGCAGGATGCGACGCAGATGTGGGTACTGACGCGGCTGTTTGTGCGGCTCCTTACGGTGCCGGAAGCGGAGAAGCCGCTGACGCTGCGCACGTGGCCGACTGGCTACGACAAACGGCAGGCGTATCGCGATTTCCTGCTGTTGGATGGCGAGACGCCCGTCGCGGAGGCGACGAGTGCGTGGGCGGTGCTGGAACGGGAATCCCGCGCGATGGTGGACATGGCCGGTGTGCTCGCCGACCGGATGCCCGGCAATGTCATCCCGCGCAACCTCGATTTCACCTCGCGCACGTTGCCCCGGTTGAAACAGGCGGCCGGGTCGCAAACGGTGGCGGTCACCGAGGACAATATCGATGTCAACGGGCACGTCAACAATCTCAACTACCTGCGCTGGGCGGCGGACGCATTGCCGGCGGAGGTGACCGAGCATGCGCACCTGGTCGAAACGGACATGATGTTTCGTGCGGAGTGTTTCGCCGGTGATAAACTGCGCACGGAATACGCGCCGGTGGACGGGGAAGGGGCACGATTCCTGCATTCGATCACACGGGTCAGCGACAACCGTGAGGTCGCGCGGATTCAGACACGGTGGGAGTGAAGTGATTGGCTACTGGCTGCGGACTGCGGACTGCGGTCGGCGGTAAAAGATGTGCCCGTGTCAAAAAACTGGCGGGAGCGGATCAACCGACCCTCACCCTGTCAGGACCACATACCGCTGACCGCAGCTCGTTGACATGAACAAAACATAAAAAGCCGCGTCGACTGCCGACGCGGCTTTTTTCACTCATCATTCACAACTCACAACTCATCACTCACTACTGACTTACTTCACCAGCACCAGCTTCTGTACCTGGCTGCCGTTCAAATCGGTCTGCGCACGAAGCAGGTAGACACCTGTCGACAGGCCATGCGCGTCCACCTCAATGCGGTGATTGCCGGCGGAGAGCACGCCGTCACGGACCGTCTTCACCTGACGCCCGGTGATGTCGAGCAAGGTGACCGTCACCTGCTGGCTGACCGGGAGCTTGAGCGAAACGGTCGTCGTGGCGTTGAACGGGTTCGGATACGCGGTGCCAAGCTCGAACTGGTCCGGAAGATCCGGGGTTGTGGCCGGAGCGTCCGCCGTCCAACCGTACGCAAGCTTCTCCCACGCCACCGGCGCTTCGGTACCATCCGCCGCGAGGCCCATCTTGACGAACTGGATCTCGTCCGAATGGATGGTGGTTGGGAAGAGGCCGATGTGCGCAGTCAGGGTGTAGACACCCATCGGCGCGTACGACGGAACCACCTGCGACAGCGTGTTGGTGGTCATTTCGCTGGCTGCCTGCATGCTGACATTGGCCTGCATCGTCGGGCCGTAGAGCTGTCCCGACGGCAGCGTGATCATCACCCACCCCTGGAATGTCACCGGCACATCGAGGTTGTTGCGGATGCGCGCGGTGAAGGTGACCGTGCCACCGTTGGAGAACAGGTACCACGGGTCGTACTGCGAACTCAGCCAGATATTTCCCGGCAGCGGGTCATGGTCGAAGTAGTACGCGCCCATGTCCGCGATGGTGTTGTCCGGGTCGTACGGCATTTGCGGATCGCCGGTGTCGATGCACGGGGAGGGTCCGGTCAGCTGCATGTTGCCGCTATTGGCATCCTCAAACAGCGGATCTTCGCAGATGTTGCCGTTGATGCCTTCAAATGCACTTAACGCACCGACCCAGTCGCCGCCGGAATTGTCGCAGATGTCGGTGTAGCTGACATCCAGCGTGCCGCCGCTGACCGTAACCGGAGCGGTGCAGGTGTTCTGCGCGAAGATCGAGGTCGAGATAACCGCGTCGGTCTGGTAGAAGTAGACCGTGGGATCGGCCGACGTGGAGTTCATCGCGAAAGTGCAGCACATCAGGTTGAGCTCGTAACCGTAGTACGAGTAGATCGCCGCACCAGAACCGCTGGTCAGGTAGTTGCCGACAAACGCGCAATGTTCGAATGTCGCGTTGCCGTAATACACTTCAACCGCGCCGCCATTGTTGGCGTAATTGTCGAAAAACTCGCAGTTGGTAAACGTCGGGTGAGCGTTCGATCCATACACATAGACCGCACCGCCGCCGGACGCGTAGTTATTGATGAAACGAACGTTGATGAACTGAGGAGATGTGTTTGAGCAGAGCGCCGCCCCGCCATCACAAGCCGGTCAAGACCCGTCCCCATCTCCGTTGATGATCGACAAGTCACGAATCGTCGTTTCCGGGCCTTCCCCGGAGTCGATCATCAGGCCACGCTCGGAAACGTAGTTCCCGTGCACGCCCTGAATGTCAATGATGCAGTCTTCGGCGTTTCCACTCACGCCGCACAAGGTGATGGTTTTACCGGCAAAGTCGATGTTGCGATTGCCCGAGCCGGTATAGACTCCATCTTCTAACTGAATGACGTCACCGCTCACGCTAGCGTTGATCGCAGACTGGATGTTGGCGTAATCGCCAGTCCCATCCGCGTTCAACGTATACACTTCCGCGTGGACGGCGAACGCCAGCAACAGCACTGCCGCCACCGCAATCCATCTTCTCATGGTCTACCCCCTCGTGCTCGTTGTTCGTCCTGTCGTTTCATCAAGTCTAGCTGTGTAAAAAAGCCACAGTTCTTCCCCCAGCAGACATAACACAACAGCTTACAAGAGAATTGGGTAAGTTCGCAATCAGTTAGGATTTCCTAAGGCGGATTTTCTGCTTGAAATGCTCGGGTTATCGCGGAAAAGAAAGCCGAAATTGGCCAATTACAATGACGGGGATTCCTGGCGGGAAAGCTCAAGCGCACGGCGAACTTCACGCAACACCAGCTCGAGTTCGAACGGTTTCTGGATAAACGCAAGCGCGCCATCATTCATCAGGGACGCGACGCGTTCATCGTGATCATATCCGCTGATCAACAGGACCGGCAGGTCGGGATAATCCCGGTGCAGATGCGCGAAGGTGGTCGCGCCATCCATCTCGGGCATCAACAGGTCCAGTAGCACGAGATCGACCTGGCCGTCTCGTTTGGCGATCAGATCAAGTGCAACCTTGCCATTTTCCGCACCGAGAGCGGTGTAGCCAACACGTTCAAACAATGAGGTCAACATCTCACGGATGCCCGCTTCATCGTCAACGACGAGAATCGTGCCGGACGCGTCACGGGTGTCGAGTTCTTCTTCCGGTACGGGCTCCTGTTCGATATGCTCGGCGGGAAGCAGGATACGGAAGATGGTTCCCTCGCCGGGTTCACTCTCAACTTCGATGATGCCATTATACTGCTCGACGATTCCATACACGGCGGACAGGCCCATGCCGCGACCCGGCCCACGGGTGGAGAAAAACGGTTCATAGATGTGGTCCAGCGTTCCGGCATCCATCCCATGACCATCATCGCGCACGGTTAACGAGACATACGACTGGTAATGGAATCCGTTTGATCCATTGTTTAACGGTTGCTGCCGGACCTCGTTCGAGGTGCTGATGAACACATCACCGTTTGTCTCAACTGTCGCCTCGATGGCGTTTTCGATCAAATGGATGACCAGCTGCTGGATCTGCGATCCGTCCGCGATAACAATGTCCGGCGCGGCCCGCAACACCTGGTTCAGCTGCGCGTGGTGATCCTTTGAACGTTGATAGGTAACCAGCGTTTCCTCGAGCAGCGAATTTATCTGCAAAGGACGCGGGTTGTAGTTGCCCATGCGGGCGAACGCGATCAACTCGTCCGCGATTTTCGCAACACGTTTCGCCGACTGTTCGATGGTCCACAAGCGGTCGCTGAGGTCGGTGCCGGCAGCCTCGTCACGCTGCAACATGCCAACGTTGCCAAGGATGATGCTCATCAGGTTGTTGATATCATGCGAGAAACCGGCGGCGAGCACCGAGGTTGCCTTGAGACGCCCCTGTTCGACCATCGCCTGCTCGGAGCGCTTGCGGTCGGTGAGGTCGATCAGCTGGCCAACGTAGTGCTTCGGTTCGCCGTTCTCATCGTAGACCATCGATACGCTGAGCAGCACGTGCAGCGGGGACCCATCCTTGCGGAGATAGCGCTTCTCAGCCGAATAGTATTTGACATCGCCCGAGGTCAATTTCCGCAAACGCTCGAGATCAAATTCCAAGTCTGCTTCATAGGTGATGGTCTTGAAGTCCATCTGCAGCAATTCGGCTTCCGAATACCCGAGCATGTCGCACAAGCGTTGATTCACCTGCACGAACCGCCCGCCTATATCGGTGATCGCCATGCCGTGCGAGGCCGCCGCGAAGGCGTCCCGGAATGCGCCCTCAGATTTTTCCAGCGCGCGGGCGAGTTTCTCACGCTGATCTACCTCACGTGACACAATGAGTACGCACGTACACGGGAATTCATCACCAGAAATCTGCGTGGTACTGGTTTCAAACCAGTGATAGTCACCGTTCTTCTGCTGCAGTCGATGGATCACGGGCTCGCTATCACCCTGGCGGATACGTTCCTGCTGCTGCTCAAGCAGATGTGAATCTTCAGGGTGGAACATGTCGAACACAGACTGTCCGATCAGTTCCTCAGGTTTGTATCCCAATTGCTTGAAACTGGCGGGGGATGCGTAGAGAAAGCGGCCATCGGAGTCGTGAAACGCAATGAAATCGTGGGCGTGTTGTTCGATCAGCTGGAGGACGATTCGAGAGGAGAGTTCCGGCCCGAAGCCCGCACCCTGTAACGGGAGATCCGTCAGTCTCGGGGTTGATGGCCGGGAAGTATCCGGGGAGTTTTTCTGTTTGTCCGCTCCCATCACCGTGCTCCGGAACAATTTTCCTACTCTACGTGATTCCAGTATAACTCGAGCTACAGAGAGGAGTTACGTTCTTTTACTGTACACTGAGAATTTGCAGTTCAGAGTCCGCAAATTCCACGCATTCTCTCTTATGTCCCGAGTTTACACCACTGCACAGGCAGACGGATCGGCCAATCAGAACGTTGATGAATGTCTACTTTCGTGGTCTTGCCGCCCATGTGCCCGTTGATCAACTGCGGATTTTCCCCGCATTGCAAACAACCTAGCGTGTGCTGCCATCCCGCGAGTTGATCGAAGTCACATCACTGATTTTACGGAGACTGCAGTGCTAACCCATTGTTATTGTATTTACTGCGTAGCGAAGAATCGTCGTCGGACCATTGCACGGGCAGTCGGGCTATCGCTCAAACTTGAAGGGTTGCACCCAGGCCAACGGTGCGTCCAGTCCTGGCGGAAACGTCCACATCTGGAGGTTGAAAAGCATCGAGTCGGTCAGCGAGGCTGCATACGATTTATTCCACTGATCATCAAGCAATTCAACCTGGCTGACAACTCCACTGGGTTCAATGATCATGCGAACACTGATCACACCCTTGAGGTCGGACCCATATTCCTGCACCGCACGGTTGTAAATCTGATCCAGGGCAAGACTGCGGATGACGATGGTTGCCATGCGGGTGGAATCGTTGAATGTGGTTCCCTCGGGCCACAAGGGTTCGTCCGGTTCGGGTACTCTCATGACCTGTTCTGCGGTGACAGCTTCACTGGTTGTGTCCCGCCCGGCCTGCTGCGTGTCGCCGGATTTTCCACAACCCAGCAACGCGAACAAGATCACCAGCAAACCCGTATATAGTACCTGCTTCACCACATATCCCCCTGTTCTCACTCGTCCGCAACCATGGTCACCGCGAGCACCCAGATGTGATCCTCGATCACCTGCAACTGTGTCCAGCCGACATACCGCATCCCATCACCACCGGGTGCGCCGGTGAAATCGAGCAACGCCGTGTTGGTATCATTGCCCGGATCGATCATCATCTCCGCCACCGCAACCTGATCGTCGCTGAAGACTGCCGGATCAATGAACAACTCTCCGACATGGCTGCCGCTGGTGGTGTAAAGAATCTCGCCGGAATAGTCCAGCGCGAAGAACTCCTGATCGGCAACGGTGTCGATGCCGGTGAAGGTCACGTTCTCCGTGAACAGCGTATCAATATCCATCGCGGCCAACAGCACCCCTTCGATGGTTGCTGTGCCAATGGTACGGGTGTAGTAAACCGAACGAATGTCCATCAGATCACGCACCGGCCCCACATTGAGACTGATCTCGGTTAACGCGGCGTCCACCTCCGACCGAGTCGCCCACGATTGGCCGATGATCGTCTGGATCTCGTCCGGGTAAGCGCGCACAACCGTGCCCGCATCGTTGAGAATCCCCGACGCCCAGACGCTGGGGTCCGAGAACTCGACAAGGTCCTCGAGCACATCGCCCGCGCCCGGTTGAGCGTAGTCAATGCCGATCAACTGGGCCTGACTGCCATTCAAGCGGCTCTGGATATCGGTGAACGCGATCTTCAGCGTCGCTTCGACCCGGTACGCCTGCGCGGCGGCGGCATCGCCGGGATCGGGATCGGACTCGGTTGGACCGTCCCCGTTATCACAGGCGGTCAGCATCAGTAGTGGCAACATGATGAGCAAAGGAAGCGCAATCAGCGGGGAAACGGCACGTCGAGGCGAGGTCATGGGGTAGTCCGTGCTGGTGGACGCCAGGAACAACCGTATCCCGGCATTCCTTAACGTTATCTGAATCGGTAGGGGAATGCAAGTCACGATCGGACACAACCCTAGCGAACAGCGATTTTCAGCACCACGTAGGCGACGTATCCGAGCAGCAACAACCCGCCGGTCCAACGTGGCACGCGCGACTGCAACAACAGTGTTAACCCGGGCAGCAACGTGAACAGGCTGACAATGATCAGGTCCATCGTGATGTCGACATCGACACCGATCGGACGGATGGTCGATCCAACACCGAGTACCAGCAGCACGTTGAATGTGTTCGAGCCGAGCACGTTGCCCAGCGCAATCTCGCCGTGCCCGCGCACCGCCGCGACCACCGATGCCGCGACCTCCGGCATGCTGGTCCCCGCCGCGACAATCACCACACCGATCACCCACTGCGGCACACCCCACCATTCCGCGATCCGCACCGCGCCGTCCACCAGCAACTGGCCGCCGAGGTACAAACCAACCAGACCGCCGAGCACGATCAGTAGAGACATTGGCAATGATGTCGCCGGAGGTGCAGCGGAAGAATTTTCGGTTGAATCAGTGGACTTGTCGTTCCGGTGCCGGCGCAGGGTGAGGACGATGACCGCCGTCATCGCGATCATCAGCACCACACCTTCCCATCGTGCGATGTGACGATCCCACGCGAACACGAGCAGCATGCCGAGCACCGTGATCACCACGGGAAGCTCCTGACGGATCTGCTGCTTCGCCATCGCGATCGGGGTCACCAACGCCGCGAGGCCGAGGATCAGGCCGAGGTTGGCGATGTTCGAGCCGACCACGTTTCCCAACGCCAGCCCGGGCTCGCCCTTGAGCGCGGCGGTCACTGTCACCGCCAGCTCTGGCGCGGAGGTGCCGAATGCGACCACGGTGGCGCCGATCACGTACGGCCGCACGTTGAACCGAGACGCCAGCGCGCTTCCGCCGCGCACCGCGCCCTCACCGCCGAGCACCAGCAGGACCAGTCCGGCAAGTAACAATCCAACCGCGATCAGCATGTCCTCTGTCCGTTCGTTGTTCGCATCGGGGGAAACCTACTGAGTGGGTGAGGAAAAACCAACAGTGGAACGTGGGAGGATGGGGTTGTTGGCCGCAGCGTTGAATTGGGGAGATGAAACCGGGGACACTTTGTCCCCAAAGTGTCCCCGGTCAAGTGAGAAAACCCGCATTGACAAAGCCAACACGGGCAAGACCATTTGCGGGCAAATGTATTACAACTGCTTCAGCACGTTTTCCAGCTTGGCGTTAACCTGTTCGGCCAGGTCCTTGACTCCCTGGTTGTCCAACAGCGTCCCCATGAAACGCGCGTCCATCGCCGCGACAACACGCTCGTCGCCGTCATCCCAGATCGCCACGTTGCACGGCAGCAGCACACCGACCAGATTCTCCGCTTCCAACGCCTTGTGCGCGAACGGCGGATTGCAGGCGCCGAGAATCCGGTACGGCTTGTAATCTACATCGATCTTCTTCTTCAACGTGCCGGTGACGTCGATCTCGGTCAACACGCCGAAGCCTTCTGTCTTCAACAGCTCGGTCACCTTGTTGATCGCGTCCTCAAACGGCAACGAGGTCGTCACCTTGTGAGCATAGCCCCCAATATTCTGCATCGTATCCTCCAGGTTCGACAGCTGGTGAAGCTGCCTTTTGTTTATGAATGGTACCCCTTGGATGCAAAGCTTGCCGACACGGTGCAAACGAAAAAAGCTCCCCGAGGGGAGCTTGAGACAATCAATCGAACCAGAATCGAGCGTTACCCGATCTTGGATTCCTTGTACAGCACATGCTTCTTGATGGTCGGATCGTACTTCTTGATCTCCATCTTGCCAGTCGTGTTGCGACGGTTCTTGAACGTCGTGTAGAAATGACCGGTCCCGGCGGATGATACCAGCCGGATCTTTTCACGCGCACCCTTGGCGGCCATGCTTCACTCCTTCGCTTGCAAACCCGGCGCATGACCGGGTGGAACGTTTTTACAGTGACACGGAAGATAACGCATGGAAACGGCGGTTCCGCAACCCCCGCAGGACTCCGCGAGGAGGGGTGAAAGGCGGGCTCGGGACTCGAACAGCAGGCTCTGGGCTCCGGGCTTGGGGCTCAACAGACAACGTGCCCGTGATTGTCTGCTGGTCCGTTTCAGCGGCAATCGGGGGTTGACACAATCCGGGGACACCTGCCGGCACAGTCGAAATGTTTTTCTGAATCCCTGCGGTGAGCGATCCAGCGTCTTTTCACCAGCCAACATTCCCCAGTGCCCGCAGATGTCCCCTGGATTTGCCAGGGGCTCCGAGCTCGGCGGCTCCCCGTCTTCGCGCATCCCACGGAACCCCGCCGGACGTATACTCGTGACGCATTCGACACAACCAGTCAACGAACCATCATCCCGATACACAACGACACGACACGAAAGGAATCCCCCATGCCGAAACGGACAGCCAACGCGACCTGGAACGGTGACCTGCCGCACGGAAACGGAACGATGAAATTTGGTGGCGGCGCCTTCGAGGGCCAGTACTCAGCCACTTCACGCTTCGAGGAAGGCACTGGCACCAACCCGGAAGAGCTGATCGCCGCCGCGCACGCCGGCTGCTACTCGATGGCCCTCGCGCATGGACTCGCCACTGCTGGTCACAACCCGGAACAGGTCAACACCAGCGCCAAGGTCCACTTGACCAAGGGTGAAGCCGGATTCAGCATCACCCTGATCGAACTGACCACCGAAGCCAAGGTGCCGGGCATCGACAACGACACGTTCCAGGAGTTTGCCACCGCGACCAAGACCGGCTGCCCGGTGTCGCAGGCGCTCGCCGCCGTCGAGATCAAGGTTGAGGCGACTCTTCTCTAGTCCTGAGTCGCGAGTCCTGAGTCTTGAGTCTTGAGAAAAACAACGGGATAGTCCTGCGGAACCGGGCTGTCCCTTTGCTCTGTGGAGACCAGCTCTGAGCTGTGAGCGGTGAGCTGTGAACAGAACCAACCCTAACCCAAACAGAGCCGGGGACACTTAGCGGAGTAAGTGTC
Source organism: bacterium (assembly GCA_963675295.2). Taxonomy (GTDB): domain Bacteria; phylum Electryoneota; class Electryoneia; order Electryoneales; family Electryoneaceae; genus BMS3BBIN04. The sequence goes on along the minus strand of CAXXKJ010000002.1, from coordinate 4,307,433 downwards.
CCCGGTTCTTGCCATTACCACGGACTTAAGTCCGTGGTAATAAATGTACTCACCACTCATCACACATCACTCACCACTCACCAATCATCACTCATCACTCATCACTCGCCGCTAGTCTTTCACTACAGTCCCGATACGGAAGGGACGCAGGTCCGAGTTGATCGAGTGGATGATCAATTCCTTCGCACGCCACGCCGGCAAAATCAGCACCCAGCCGACGCCGAGGTTGAACGTGCGCCGCATATCCTCCACCGGCACCTCGCCCATCTCGTGAATGTGCTGGAACAGTTGCGGCCATTCCCAACGGTCCCACTCGATCTCCGCGCGCAGGCCGTCCGGGATGATGCGTTTTGTGTTGCCCTCGATGCCGCCGCCGGTGATGTGCGCCATGCCATGCACCGGCAGCCGCTTGTCGAGCCACCGTGAAACGGTGCAGGCGTAGCACGTGTGCGGCGCGAGCAGAGCGTCCGCGAGGTCCACATTCATACCCGGCAGCACGTCCGTCGGCGTAAAATCGGTCTGCTCGATCAGCACCTTGCGCGCAAGCGTGTAGCCGTTCGTGTGCAGCCCGCTGGACGGCAGCCCGATCAGCATGTCGCCTTCCTGGATCTTCGAGCCGTCGATCATGTTTGCTGCGTCGACGACACCGACAATCGTGCCGGCGAGATCGTACCCGCCCTCGTGGTAGACGGACGGCATTTCCGCCGTCTCACCTCCGACCAGCGCGACTTTCGAATCCGCGCACGCTTCCGCCAGCCCGCCGATCACCGCCTCGGCGACGTCCACATCCAGCTTCGACGTCGCGAAATAGTCGAGGAAGAAGAGGGGACGCGCGCCGCCGGTGAAGATGTCGTTGATGCAATGGTGCACCAGGTCGCGGCCGATGTTCCGGTGACGGTTGGCCCAGGTCGCGACCAACGTCTTGGTGCCGACGCCGTCCGTGCTGCTGATCAGCACCGGATCGGTCATCCCGGAGGTGTCCAGCCGGAACGCGCCGCCGAACAACCCGAGGTCGCTGGCGACTTCCGGCCCGAAGGTTTTCTTCACCGCCGGCTTGATCCGCCGGATCAGCTCCTCGCCGGCGTCAATGTCAACCCCGGCATCCTTGTACGTCGCTGGCTTCTTCTCGCTCATGAAACGGACTTCCCGGTCAGGTGGGTACGGTGTCGTTAATGACGGGAACGTAGCAGCCTGCGTCCCCCCGCGCAACGGAGCCGCGGCAGATCCCGGGGAGACAGATTGCATTCAGACAGGCGAGTGAATCCGGTAGGCCAGCCACGAAGATCGAAACTACGACTGTCTTACTCTCGCCCGGGATAGCGCCACCAGACGTGCAGATCCTCCAGAATGGCGACGAAGTCCTCGCTGCCGCCGGGCCACTGCCAGTCGTTATCCTCGAGGATGGCGATGATCTCGTCCAGCGAACGGCCTTCCGCCCAGTCCGTCCAGCCAATCCCCGCAGCTTCCGGCCGGCACAAGGCGGCGTACGCCAGGTGACGGTCGTCCCCGGCGTCGAAGATATCGAAGCTTCCATTCCAGACGTAGCTGGATTTCATGTAGGCGCTGAGTTGGGTCCAGTCGTTACGGGTGCCGGTGAAACCGCCAACGGGGTCGAAGATATCAGCAGGTTCCAACTGCGCGAGCTCGAAGCAGAGCGAATCGTAGAGCGCGAAATCCCATTTTGCGAGGATTTGTTCGGCCAGTGCGTCACTCATCGGATATTCGAACGCGTGGTCGAGCGGCATGGATTCGTAGAGGACGTGCAGCCGATCCGGATAATACTCGGCGTTTTCGTAATAGTGCCCGTCGTAGGTGGTGCGCAGGAACTCGCCGTCCGGCACCAGGTGGATCGGGCTGTGACGGTTGTCCGCGTATTCCGGATACGCCAGCCAGAGGGAATCGCCGTCATAATACGCGTTTCGCACGTACTGCAGTTCCCCCATGCTGAAATACTTCACCCGCAACGAATCGCCGTTCCGACGGATGCTCCAGCCGAATGAACCGGGCAGCACACGGTATGTTTCATCCACCCGGTTGCTGTCAGTCGCCATCCACGTCAGCGACCAGACGCCGATAATGTCGTCCTCGGTGAAACTCTCAAACTCGTCTGGTCTATCAATACCTGGACAGCCGGTTAGCATGAGAAGGGCCAGGGTTGCGAGCAGGATGACAGCGGAGGTTGCGGCGTGACGCATGATTTCTCCCATTCAAGTCGTGATAATTAAATAACCTAGTGATAGATTTTGTGGAATTCAACAAACGTGAACTTGGGGAAGCTTCTGCCAATCAGTCCTGCCACGGATGGCTGTCCGCTGGTCTGTATCAGCGGCTATCGCGGGTTGCAGAATTCGGGGACACCTGCCGGCACAGACCAGACGTTTTGCCGAATCTCATGCTGTGAGCGATCCCGCGTGGAATTCACCGTACCAACATTCCCCAGTGCCCGCAGATGTCCCCTGGATTTGACACCCGACTTGGATAAACACGCCAAGCCGGGCCACGCTTCGTTCAATACTCGCTGGTACTGCCCGGATAGGCGGGGGACTACTCGTGCAACCTGCGGTACGCGTATGTCCAGCCGGTGAGGCCGTCTCCGGCGGGTTCGCTGAGCTGGAGGGTGTAGCGGAACGTATCGGCGGCAACCTCGTAGGCAAACACGCCGGTGTTCAGCGAGATGTCGGAATTCAGCGTCAGCAACGTGTCCGCCACCGACCATTCGTACAACTGTTCGTGATACCCGCCCTGCCACGATTGCTTATACACCGCGGTGCCGCTGGCGTTGAAGGTGAACCACGTCGAATCGGGGGAGGGCTCGTCCAGGTCGTCGTCGCCGTCATAGTGGTACGTCGTGCCCAGCTGCAGCCACGTTCCGACCAACGGGTGACCCACATACGGCTGGTCGCTGGTGTCGCCCGGGCTACTGTCTTCCTCACAGCCGGCAAACAGCAGTGCCGACAGGAGCACGGGGAGTACGAAAAGCAAAACAATGCGTCGCATCGGGATCTCTCGGTTAGCTTCCATCGTGCTCAACATACGGCACGAGGGAACCGCTGTCACGAGCCGGAGACAGCTGCGCTCCCTATCTTCCGTTCGACCGTATGAAACAAGGGATTTTGCTGTGCGGCACGCGTTCTCCATTGACCTCGAAGACTGGTTCCACGTCCTCAATCTGACCAGCGTCATCCCGCAAAGCAGCTGGGAGGAACGGGAAAGCCGTGTGGATGGGAATGTCCGCCGTCTGCTCGAAATTCTCGCCGACCACAACACCCGCGCCACCTTTTTCGTCCTCGGTTGGGTCGCCGAAAAGAACCCCGATCTGATCCGTGCCGTCGCGGACGCCGGCCATGAAATCGCCAGCCACGGGATGCTGCACCAGCTGGTGTACACGATGACACCGGACGAATTCCGCGAAGAAATGATCGAATCGAAGCAGTTGATCGAGGATGTCGCCGGGGTGGAGGTCAAAGGCTACCGCGCGTCCAATTTTTCGATCACCCGCGGATCGTTGTGGGCGCTGGAAATCCTCGCCGAACTCGGTTTCACCTACGACACCAGCATCTTCCCGTTCGAACGGCGGCGCTATGGTATCGCCGGCACGCCGCCACGGCCGCATCTGCGGCGGCTGTCGAACGGACAGGAGATTATCGAGATCCCGCCGTCCGTGGTCGAGGTCGCGGGACGTGTGATGCCGGTCGCCGGCGGCGGCTATTTCCGGCTGCTGCCGTACAGCGTCACCCGCTGGGCCATCGAAAAGATCGAACAGGAAGGGCGGCCGTTCTGCTTCTACCTGCACCCGTGGGAAATTGATCCGGAACAACCGCGCGTCCGTGGGCTCGATCCCGTCTCGAAGTTCCTCCACTACCAGAACCTGAAACGCACCGAGCCGCGCCTGCTGCGGATGCTGAACGATTTCGAGTTCGGGACGTACCAGGAAGTGACGGAGGTGCTTTGAAAAGATGGACTGCGGGCTGCGGTCGGCGGTTGGCGGGCAGGTAAGTCATTCTGAAGGTGCGTCCGTTTGCACCTGAAGAAGGTCCAGATTATCAACAGGTTACATTTCACAATGGTTGGCGGAGCTGGCTCTTCCTCACTTCTCTTCGTTCCGTTCGGAATGACCTGCTGTCCCGTTTTCAGATTGCAAGGAAATCAGTCGTCAGGGCTGAAGTGCGAGGAACTACTTACCACGGACTGAAGTCCGTGGTAATTCAATTTTTACCTTCTCTGCCCGATCCCCGATCCCCGATCCCCGATCCCCGATCCCCGATCCCCGATCCCCGACCGAAAAACTACCGACTACCCATAACCGACAACCGATTACCTCTTTCATCCCTGGAAAAACTCCACCACGTATTTCACCACGACAAACGAGATCGCCGCGAAAATCACCAGCTTGATGATCCGTGCCGGGACAAACCGTTGCAGGCGTGACCCGAGGTAAATTCCGCAGAAGCCGCCGATGCCGAGCAACACCCCCAGCAGCCAGTCCGGGTGCAAATTGAGGCCGTGCGACAAACCGAGCAGGTCAAACAGGCTGTACGCCACCACCCCGCCCACCGACGAGATGAACGTCGACAAAAACGCCGGGCCCGAGATCGCATACACCGGCACCCGGAACACCGAGACGAGGAACGGCGCGATGATCGCCCCGCCGCCGATGCCATAGGTCGTGCCGACTACCCCCACCACCGCGCTGAGCAGGAAGATGAACGGCGTTGAGAGCTGGTACTCGTCTCCATGGAACGAAAACCCGATATGGCGGAGTGTTACCCGGGTATTCGTCACCTCAAACCGATCCGTGGGGGCAGCCTTGCGTGCAGAGGTCCGCTGCAACGCGCTGTGCAGCAACCGGCCGGCGATGTACAACAGCACCATCGCGACAAACAGCTTGAAGCCGCGCACATCGGGCAACAATGCGATCCGGACATACGCCCCGAGAAACACCCCAATCAGTGTGCCAGCACCCAAAACCAGCGCCAACGGCCACACCATCCGCTTCTCCCGGATGATCGCCACCACGCCCGCCGGAGTCGCGACGACATTGTACAGCAGGTTGGTGGAGGAGACCGCCGGGCCGGTAAAGCCGAGCACACTCACCTGAAACGGCAACAACAAAAACGCACCGGACAACCCGCCGAGCGAGGTCGTTGCCGATATGCAGAACGCCACCAGCAACGGAAACCACCACCACGTTTCAACACCACTGACTGGGAAATCGAGCATCCCGTGTCCTTTCAACAGGCCGGTACAATTAGCCGAGGTTCACTGCAATCAGACGCAATCGCACCACGTTTTTTATGACTATTACGCTCGTCTCAATTGACAGTCTTTTCAACTAAAACACTAACAATAGAGAAAGAAATATCATAATAATAACCTGGAGTCACGCCGAAAACGGCTCAAAGCCCATAAACACTAGCGTTCGCATCATTATTGTAACTTCTCGAGAGCCGACCCTTGATTTTGGAGTACGAAATGCAGAAACTGCAAGCGTCTCTTTTTGGTAATTCCGCTTAGAAGTATTATCGTTATTGTTGCTTCTCCGGGGGAGTAGGCGGACTGGATTCATATATTTTGCGGGCCGCGGTCGCCGTGGAGGTTGAGTCGCATGAGATTTCAGGGTTTTTCAGCTGTTGTAGTATTCTCGATTTTTGTATTTTTCAGTCAGGTGCAGGCAGAAGTCCATCACGTCTACATTGACGACGATGTTACCGGCGCCGGTCTCGGAACCCTCGATCAGCCTTACCGGTTCATCAACGACGCTCTCCGTTACAACTCCGGCTATCCCTCCGGTGATGTATTGCACATCCACGTGTTCCCCGGAAATTACCGCGAAACGATCGCCAAATCCGGCTGGCTCGACGATGAAGTTAAAGTGATCATCGAAGGTATGGACCCGGATGACCGTCCGGTGGTCAAAGGTAGCGACGTTTTCAGCGAATGGAACGCGTTGGGCTCATCCCGCTACAGAACCGAGTGGGATCTCGATCTGTACACCGGCTACCCCGAGTGGGACCCGGACGATAAGTATGTCTGCAACTGGTTCTACGGAAACGATCCCAATGACATCTACCGCGCGGTGTATCTTTCCCGCTGGGAAGGGATGTGGGTCGACGGCGAACGTGCCCGGCAATCCTTGAGACCCGGCGAAGGATGGGACCGGACATTCATCGTAAATCAGAACAACGACTGGCTGTACCTGTTCATGGAACCCGGCGGCACACCAAATGGCCGCACCGTCGAAGTCACCACCCGCCAGTATGGCACCAACTTCTACCAGATGTACAGCGTTGTCCTGAAGAATCTTGTGTTCGAGCACTGCCAGATCGGGGTGTACGCGTCCAACTGCGGTTCGCTGGAATTGCGCAACTGCCTGGTGCAGGAAAACACCTGGGAAGGGGTGATGACCGGCCGGCTGGACAGCCTTTCGATCTACAACACCGACATCAACGCGAATGGCTATAACGGGCTGCACCCTTCCTTCAGCTACAACGTCACGCTGCAGTACGTTAACATCTGGGAAAACAACTGGCGCGGGGCGGATGTCAACGCCGCCAACTGGCGGGTCGCGGGGGCGAAGCTTTACGGTGTCTCCGGGGTCACGATGACCGATGTAGACGTGCGCGACAACTACGCGCCAGGTGTGTGGTTCGACCGGTACAGCGATCGAGTGGAGATGACAAATTGCCGGATGGTGTCGAACTACGGCACCGGCTTGTTCTGGGAAATCTCGCCCGGGCCGATTACCATGACCGATTGCATCGTGCGCTACAATGGTGCGGCGCTGTCGCAGCAGCCTGATCTGTTGACGACCTATTCCGGCCTGCTGATTAATTCCGGCAACAACCTGACGCTTAACAATTGCCAGTTCAACCAAAACAAACCATACAACATCGAGATGGCGAACAGTGGGCGGTGTGCGCCGTTGTGGGAGCTGGGCCAGTCGGGCATGTCGGAACCGATCGACGTGGACAACGTAGCGATCAGCTACTGCACCTTCACCCATGATCTGGATCCGTGGTACAATTTCTACGTGCCGCACTGGCTTGATCCGGAGAACTTCTGGACAAATTGCATCCAGATCACCCCGCAGTGGCTGGCGAACCTGATCACGCCGCCGCAATTCCTCTCGGATATCGGCGGATCCTTCCAGGTGTCGGCGTCCCCGAATCCCTCCAATGCCGCAGTAGTGCTGTCGGTTGAGTTGCCGGAAGTGTCCGATTTGAAGATCCGGGTGTATGACATTCTCGGCAGGCTGGTACGAGAGGATGTGTACGAACAGGTGCCGGTCGGGATTCACCGGGCGAATATCGACGGTTCGCGATTGGCGAGCGGGATGTACTTCGTTAACGTCTACGCCGCCGACAGGCAGATCGCGACGAAAAAGATCAGCATTATCAAGTAACTGGAGATTCGGACAGCTGTCTCCTCGCGAACATCGGGCTTTTTGATACCGGTGTTGGCTTTGAACAGGCAAATTGACCACTTTCAGAGCGCTCTGACCGGCACAGAAACCTGTGCCGGTTTTGTTTTTGTTGGAATAGATAGGAGTTACATTTAAGGCTGGGAGAAATATGTATGGATGGGGGACAGGGAGGTAGTTCAATGCGAACGCCTGTGCCCCGTATTCTGTTTGTGCTCTTTTTTCTGTGTGCTGTTCCCGCACTGGCTATTGTGAACCACGTTTACGTGGACGATAACGCCTCTCCACCCGGGAATGGCAGCCTCGTTGCACCCTACCCCAACATCAGCACTGCACTCACCCGAGCGGTGGACTATCAACCCGGTGACGTGTTGCATATCCATCTGCGACCGGGAGTGTACCGGGAAAAGGTGTCCAAGGCTGGGTGGCTCGGCATTCCGGCAGACCTGATCATCGAGGGAGATCTGACCGATCGGCCGGTGATCAAGGGCAGTGCTATTCTGAACGGCTGGACCGCTGTCTCCGCGACTGAGTATGTCACCGACTGGCCGTATGACCTGTTCAAAGGCTATCCACCCTATAACGAGAACGACAAGGCTGTTGTCTGGTGGTTCTACGGCAATGATCCGGACAACAGTTATCGCGCGGAATACGTTTCCCGTTGGGAAGGTGTGTGGGTTGACGGGCAACGCCTGACCCAGATCCTGACCGTGGAAGAAGCCGGACCGGGAACGTTTCTCGTCGATCAGGACAATGACAAGTTGTACGTGTGGCTCGAGGATGGTGGCGATCCCGCGGATCACACCGTCGAAGCTGTGGTACGGCCGCAGGGACTGAATTTCGTGCGGATGAATTCCGTCACGCTGGAGAACCTCGTCGTTCAGCACGCAAAGACCGGCATTCTCGCCACCCAGACTGACAACCTCACCGTCACCAACTGCCTGGTACGCGACAACGTCGAAGACGGGATCGCGGTCAGCCTGATGGACTCGTTCGTTGCGGAAAATACCGTCGCTACCCGGAACGGCTACAACGGCATCCAGCCGTCATTCAGCCTCAACCTGGACTTTGTCGATGTCAGCCTGACGGAGAACAACTGGCGTGGCTACCACGTCGATGCGGGCAACTGGCAGGTCGCGGGAATGAAGCTGTACGGCGTGGCCAATGTCATGATGGACAACGTGACCGCAGTGGATAATCTCACCACCGGGATCTGGTTCGATCGCTACAGCGATTCGGTCAACATGGCCAACTGCACGATGGAAAACAATTACGGGTCAGGCCTGTTCTGGGAAATCTCACCCGGACCGATTGAGCTGCGGGAGTGTACGTTCCGGAACAACGGCCTCGGGTTGCTGTACGACGACGACCTGTCGACAACCTATTCCGGCCTGCTGATCAACTCCGGCGCAAACCTGCGCGCTGAACGGTGTACGTTCGAGACGAGCTACCCGTACAACGTGCGCATCGCCAACAGTGGACGCCGGGCCGATCTGTGGAAAGATGGCGAGGAGGGAGTGTCGGAACCGATCAACGTGCTCGGGCTGGTGTTCGACCATTGCTCGTTTTCCTTCGTCGAACCGGATTCCAATGGGATCTTCGTGCCGGACTTCCTCGACCCGGATTGGATGTGGGCGAATGCGATCACCATCATCGAAGATGACGACGATGCGGAAGACGACGAGCCCGCCGCGCCGGATCCAGACCAGTTCTACGACGACTACGCGTTCCACCTCTCCCCGAATCCAAGCATCAACAGCAGCCTGCTGTCGATCGAACTGCCGGATGTGGCGGATATCAACGTCCGTCTGTTCGACGTGCTCGGACGACAGGTGAGCTCGGTGACGCACAACCAGGTGCCGGCTGGACAGTTCAGGACACCGGTGGACGTGTCCCAACTGGCGAGCGGGGCGTATTTCCTTAGCGTACGAGCGGGAGGAGAGGATGTTGGGATGCAGAAGCTGGTGGTGGTGAAGTGATTCGAGTGGTGAGTTGTGAGTTGTGAGTGATGAGTTAAAGACAAACCCTAAGATGTGCCCGTGTCAGCTTGCTGACGCGGACGTGATACTGATCATGTAGCCTGTCGGATCAGCTGCGGTAGCGAAAAGAAGCTCCCGCGGGCATCGGCAAGCGAGCTCGTCCGGATAATCCCGGACTGAAGTCCGAGGGCGTGGTCCTGTGGTTCACTGATCCACAGCAAATCCCGGGCTGAAGCCCGAGGGCAGGTCCGAACAGGCACAGCGGCAGTATTGTTTAACGGGCGGCTGATCCCAGACCTGAATGTCTGGGGCATGTTTCGTTTAAGCTTCAGGACTGAGGACTCACAAAAACCGCGCAATCGCGATCCCGCCGGCCAACGCCAGCAGCCCGACGCCGTTCTGCAGCAACACATAGGCTCCCGCCTGCATCCAGGACGCCGTCTTCAGCAACGTGTTCGCGTCGACGATAAACGTCGAGAAGGTGGTGAACGCTCCGAGGAAACCGACGAGGATCGCGGTACGCAAGGTCGGGTCCACTGACGCGCGCAGCCCGATCCAGGTTACCAGCAAGCCCGCGAGGAAGCAGCCGACGAGGTTGACGGTTAACGTTCCCCACGGAAATCCGGGCGCAGACATGCGTTCGACCCAGCCAGCAAGGCCATACCGAAGCAAGGTGCCCGCGGCACCCGCCAACGCAACCGCAACGATGTTCTGAATGGAAAACGTCATTCGTTCTTGGCCGGATCTGGTTAACCGTCCGTGAGAAGGATACCGAAGATAAACGCGTGCAGGTTTAAAACCAACCTGCCCCGATCAATTCAGAGATTCGACCGGGGTAATTGAAAACTGCACGTTCTTGATCTGCGCACAACTCCGGCTATTTCAGCAACATCATCCTCCGCGTAAGAGCGGGCTGTCCATCCTGTGAAAGCTGGTACAGGTAGACCCCGCTGGCGAGGCCTGCCGCATCAAACCGTGCAGAGTGCAATCCGGCGCTGAGCTGGCCGTCGTAGAGCGTCGCCACGCGCTGGCCGGTCAGGTTGTAAACCACCAGCTGCGTGTGGCCCGGCTGCTGCAAGGAGAACGAAATCGACGTGGACGGATTGAACGGATTCGGGTAGTTCTGCCGCAGGGTATACTCCGACGGTTGCAGGATGTCGGCCTCAGCCACATCCGCACCGCTCATGATGCGCATCACACCCTGCGAGGTACCGGCGTACAAATACCCGTCGGCCCCGTGGTTGAAGCTGGTAGCACGCCAGCCGTTGATCGCTTCCCACGACTGCCCTTCGTCATCCGAAATGTATACAGCGCCGCCAGTGACCAACTCCGGCCAACTGCTGTACCAGTCCATGTCCATGAAAATGGTGCCGTCACCGGTCACGCCAAGCGCGTTGACGGTCATGTTCACAAAATCGACACCGTCCGGCAGAGCATTGCTGCTGATGTCGGTCCACGAGCTTCCGCCATCCGTGGAGATATCAGTGCTTTCGCTGGTTGCGCGATAAATCTGGCCATCCGGGCCGAGTTCCACCTCAAACTGGTTGAACTGTGCGTGTGGCCAGCTCCAGCTGTCGCCGTTGTCGGTGGAAATGCCGAAGCCTTCGGTGGTGGTGACGACATACATGTCGCCGTTCGCCGCCACCGCGATGTCGTTGACAAACCAGTCGGTGAGCTGTGACCAGTTGTCACCGTTATCGGCCGACCGGTACAACCCGAGCGGGATGGTTCCCTGTACGTTGGCGAACATGTACGAGCCTGGGCTTTCGAAGAGGACAAAACGGACCGTGGCTTCCGGAATGCCGGTTGCGCTGGTCCAGGTTGCGCCGTTGTCCGTCGAGACCACCAGCTGGTTGAGGCTGCCGGCGAACATGGTGCCGTTCTGGTTCATGCCAACCGTGTTCGCTGGTTCGTCACGTGCGGTCCAGGTCCCGTTCGGAGCCATCGTGTGGAAGAATCCACCGGCGGTGCCCGCCGCGACGTGCCCCGTCGAGGACGCAATCACCGACCCTACTGTCGAGGCAACAAGACCGGAGTTGCTCACCATCCAGTCGTCGCCAACCCCATCCCGGACGAAGCAACCGCGTCCGCCAGCCATGATGAAGTTGCCGTCGGTGACACAGATATCGTTCGTGGCTTCAAAAATGTCGTAGTTGTCCTGCACCGTCGTCCAGGTCTGGCCGTCATCGGAGGAATACGCGTTCGTACCGCCCGTATGCCGCGCATACAACGTACCGTCAGGACCAACATCGCCACCCATGAGCAGACCATCCGCCTGTTCATATACCTCGGTCCAAGAATCACCAGCGTCGGTGCTGCGGAAGATGTTCATCCCGCGTCCAGCGACCAGGTTGTCCTGATCGGTCGCCAGCAGGAAAACCATCCCGGGATTGCCATCAGGGTCTGCTTTCTGCGTGAACGATTCACCCTGATTGCCGGTAAACTGAAGATTGTACCCGATTTCAAAGCCGACAAACAATCCGCCATTCCCCGGTGTGTAAATCGGATCGAACCCGATGAAGCCTGCATTCAACACTGAATTCCAGGAACCACCACCATCCGTAGTACGATAAAAGGCGAGCGTTCCACCACCTCGGCCCGCAGCCAGGACAATATCATCGCTGAACGCATACACTGACTCCAAGGCACCGCCAGCCGGACCGTCCATGGTCTCGATGGTCATGAAATGATCGTCCGAATAAAACACGTCTGGATTGAAACGATCGACCATGACATCCGACCGGACGGCGATTCGGAAACAACCGCTGGTTCCGGACCGGTGTAGGACGTGGCGTACCAGGATGCCCCGTCATCCATCGAATAGAAGATCCCTGCCGATCCCGAAATCGCATACACGGTTCCATCAGACGCGTAGAACAGCTTCTCAATCGTGCCGCCTTCCGGACCGTTCAAGAACTCCCACTCAGCGTACACACTGCCGGCTACTATTACACACAGCAGTACAACAAACGCGATTCGCATGCCCTTCATCTTTCTGTCCCCTGTTAAAGCCCCCATGCCTGATACTTATAAAGTTCGGTTTCCCTAACATAAGCGAAGTATCGGATTTGTAGCTGGCCAATGCAAGTGAGAACAGTTGTTTTATGGATTTTCTGCTCTAGTGAAGGAGACGCCTTCTATCAGCGGAGATAGAGGAGTTAAGTCTTTGTCTGTTCAAGACTTGTGACAGAGTGTTGGTGGAAGAGCCGGTTGGTGATAAACCGCGAGAAAGCCAGGAGATACAGGGGGGCGATGGTCTACGACCGAACGAACCGTCGCACAATTGCCACGTCGAACGCGGTCAGGGCCGGGCCGGTATCCGGTACTTCGCTGGTTTCGTAGCGGATCCGGATCGACCGTGCCCGCAGCCACGCGATCAGCACCGGCAGCCAGGCGACGAGAAACGCGATCCCGAACCAGAGCAGGAACGCCATCGGATCGTCCAACGCCGGCACCGGGGACTCATAGCGCACGAATGCCCGCCACAACGCCAGCCCGATCACCGCGAGCCCCAGCAACGAGGTCACAATCCAGCCGCCGATCAACCACGGACGCGTCTTGATCCGGTAGTCGGTCAGCTTCAGCACATCCGCTTCCAACTGGTTCCGGATACGCAGCACGCGCTTGACGTGGTCCTCTTCCGAGAGTGAATCAGGCAGCGCGAACGCCTGCTGCAGGGCGGCCCGCACCAGCGCTTTTTCCTCGTCGCTGAGAATAAAACCTGCCATGTATCTCAGATTCCTTGCAAAAACTAACGACTGCTATACTACTATGCTCCAAGAGAATTTCACTGTTTGTCGATTAATGATCGCCTGTAGCAATCTTAATTATTACTTTTAATAGCCGGGCAGCAACATAGCTGGAGGGTTTGGACATGGGCATCTTTGCAAGTGATGAAGACGAAAAAAACGCCTATCGCACCAATGATGACATGCTTGGCCGATCGATTCGTCGAGGCACAGACAAGGCATTGAAAGCTCTAACGCTTGGTCTTCTCGGCGGTTCAGATCCGGTTCAGGAGCTCGGTAAGGATGCAGCTCAAGAACTGGTGACGAAGACAATCCCACGTTCGAGAGAACGAAAAGACTGACACTACTGTCCACCCAGCCCAAGCATTCGTGCTTGGGTTTTCCTTCTCTATTTGTACGGCTTCTCGATCTGCGCGCGCTTCTTCTTCAACTCGACCAGTTCCATCCGCAATTCCTGCCGGCGGCGAAGGTCGTCGTCGCTGGAAACTCCCTGTTGGCCGCGTTGCCGCAGTTCCGACAGTTCGTTTTCGATCTCCCGCATGCGGAATACGTCCGGCGCATCCTCAATGATGCGGCCGACAAAATCGCCCTCATCCGGCGCGGTCTTGTTCAGAATCGAGCCGATGAACTTGATCAGGTGGTCCTGTTCCGCGAAGCGGTCGTAGAGGTCGGCTTCGGTGATCGGCTGGCCCTCGATGTGCGCAGCTTCCAACGCTTCGAAAACGGGCCGCAGGCGGTGGTCGCCGAGGTCGGCGGAACGGAAGAACGCGAACACTTCGCTGCGACGGTCGGGGTGGTGAACGAGGACACGCAGCATGTCACGCAGCAGCTTCTCATCCCCGCTGAGCGGTTTCTTTTCTTCCTCACGCACCGCACGAGCGCGTCCGGAACTCTTGTTGCTGGTGCGTTGCAGCTCACGCGCGAGCACGCGTTCCTCGACCCCGAGCTTGATTGCGGCGTCCTTCATCGCCATCTGGCGGGTGATCTCGTCGTCGATGCGGGTCAACGTGTCAAGAATCGCACGTGCGGCTTCGGCCTTGCCTTGCGGGGTGTCCAACGCACCCTGGCGGCGGAAGTAGTCGATCTTGAAATCGACCAGCGGCATCGCATTTTCGAGCGTGGCGGTCATCGCGTCCGCGCCCTGGTCACGGATCAACGTGTCCGGATCGTCCCCCGCTGGCATCAACGCGACCCGCACATCCAGCCCCGATCCGGCGAGAACGTCCGCGCCACGGTTGGCGGCAATATTCCCAGCGGCATCGGAATCGTACAGCAACACCACCTTGCGCGCGAACCGTTTCACCAGCGACGCCTGATCTGAGGTCAACGCGGTACCCAACCCGGCGACGGTGTGGTCGAAGCCGCCGCCGTGCATGGCGATCACGTCCGTGTAGCCCTCGACAAACACGGCGGTGCCCTGCTGCCGCATCGCGCCACGCGCCTGCGTGAGACCGTACACCAGGCGGCCCTTGTGATAGACCGGCGTCTCCTGCGTATTGATGTACTTCGGCTCGCGTTTCTCCGGGTCGTCACGCAGAATCCGTCCGCCAAACCCGACCACCTGCGCGCCGGCGTTGAGGATCGGGAACATCAGCCTGCCACGGAAATAGTCGTAGTAATTGCCGGTGCGTTCGCTGCGACGGATCAGCCCGGCCTTCTCGAGGATGAAGTCCTTGTGCTTGCGGCGGCGGGCGACGGCGAGCAGACCGTCCCACTCCGGCGGCGACAGGCCGAGCTTGAACTTTTCGCTCAGCTCCGCGGTGATGCCGCGCTGCTCGAGATAGTCGCGTGCGAACTGCGAGTCGGGGCCGCTGCCCTCGAGCAAATGGTGACGGTAGTACTTGGCTGCAAGTTCGTTGGCGTGGTAGATAGCGTCGGTTTCGCCGGAGGGCTTGCGGCCGCGTTCGTCCTCGACCTGGATGTGCGCGCGTTGCGCCAGACGCCGGACCGCTTCCGGGAAGCTGATCCCCTCCATCTTCATGATGAAGGTGAAGACATTGCCGCCCTCGCCGGACGAAAAGTCGTGGAAGATCTGCCGCTCCTCGTGGACAGAGAACGACGGCGTCTTTTCGTCGACAAACGGCGACAGGCCAAACCAGTTCACCCGCCCGCGTTTTTTCAACGAGACATATTCGCTCACGATCTCCACGATGTCCGTGGATTCGCGTACCCGCCGGATCAGATCATCATCGAACGCCATGGCCGAAGATAGGGGTGCGGGTGGCCCGACTTGGGGTAGATGGTACTTCGGGTCTCACGGAGATGGAGTGGGCGGTGGGCTGTGGGCTATGGGATTCGGTAGGGGAGATGTGCCCCTGCGGACTTGGTCAGCAGGGGTCATCCGCAGGAGGATCATCCCTGCTGGCGGAGCCATCAGGGGCACGCTACATGGGGGCACGGTACACACGGGCACACTACGCCGTGCAGGGCCACATCAGGGCTCAAGTGTTCCGCTGGGTGGGCGATCCACAGTCGAATCCCGTTCCAGATCATACCGCCAGACATGCATCTTGTGCAGCCGCTCGTACCACGTCACGTGATACCCATAGCCCGCGAACCACTCTTCGTCGTTGCGTTTGAACGAGTCGTCACGGATCATCTGCACCACCGTCGGCGGCAGCTCACCGTTCGCTTGCAGACTGTCGAAGATCGGCGCGAGGGTGTCCGCCGGGAACAGGTCGTGCGTCGAGAATTCGACCAGCACCGGGCTGTGGTAGCGTTCAAGGTAATAGTTGAAATAATCGGGGAAACCACGGCTGCCGATCACCATCACCGAGTCGGGGTTGGCGTCCGCCATGCGCTCCGCGACCAACGCCCCCGCCTCACGGAACTGGTGCCGTTGCGGGGTGGTGTGGTAACGGTTGATGAACAGGGTGTGCGCGAGGAATATCAGTACGATCACAAGCATCGCGCGACGGTATTTTGACGGCTCGGGCACGAGCATCTCGACAGCGCGGGTGAAGCCGAGGTAGACGCCCGGCATCGAAACCAGCAGGTTGCGTTCGAAAACCACCGGTGTCGACAGGTACGATTGCACTGCTGCCGCGAGGTACGGACCGAGCATCCACGCGAGTACGATCCAGTCGGAGTCGCTGAGACGGCGGACCTCGGGCGTTGATACACCGCGTTTCCGGGCGCGGGCATCCCGAATCACGAACCACAACGCCGCGCCGAAGATCAGGCCAACCGGGACAATCAGCAGCCAGCTCTTGTTCATCAACCACGCGAGAAAACGCGGGTACCAGATCAGACTCGGCGGGTCGGCGATCCACTCACGGCCGGTCGCGGCGAGCACGTACGGCACATACGGCAGGAACACCAGCACCACCGGCACGAAGATCGCCAGCAGGGTGAGGATGCGTTTCGCGCGTCCGCTGAACAGCAGGTACAGCCCGCTGCTGAAGCCGAGCAGCGCGATGAAGAGGATGCCGAAAAAGTGGGTGTAAACCGTTAGCGAGGACGCCGCAAAGAGGTAGAGGCCGTTGACGAACGGCACCGGCTGTTTGTCACGGAAGCGGGCGTTGACCAGCAGCCAGGCGTGCATGCTGAGCAGCACGTTCAGCACAAGCAGGCTGTACATCCGGGCTTCGTTGCTGTAATACACCGGTGCCCAGAGCACCGCCATCATCCCGGCGACCGCGAGGGCGTGGTTGGTGCCGTACAGCCGTTTCCCGATCAGGAATGCCATCCACACCGAGAGCAGGCCGAACAGGGCCGAATGCCAGCGCAGTTGCCACGGTTCCTCGCCGACCAGCTTCATGTTGTAAAACTGCAGCACGGGCCATAACGGCGGGTGATTGTCAACCAGAATGCCCTTTTCCAGCGATTCGGCGAGGGTCGGGTAGTTTGCACGGCGCCAGCTGCTGAGTTCGTCATGCTCGAGCGAATGCGCGTTCAGGCCCCAGATGCGCAGAATCGCGGCGACGAGCAGGATGAGGATAATCCATCGGGACGCTCGAAACGAGTTGGCTGCTGGTGTCATTCGGACCCCCGGGAACAAACGGAACTGGTTGGCCTGAGGATACGAAACTCGGACCGTCATGGGAAACAGGGAATTCCTTTGGGGCCGACGGGTAAGGAAAAACGGGACACGTTCGTTTGAACATGTCCCGTGGAATTCATACTTCGGAAGTGGGTGCGCTGTACGAAGCTTCCCAACCGGTATTCACGGTCGGGGCACAGAGCATACTATCGGAGCATAGAGCATACTATCGGAGCAGACAGCACGCTTCTCGTTCCAAGCAGACAGCATGCTACTCGCTGTCGCCGCCGAGCAGGATGCCGACGATCTCTTCCCAGGTGTCGACAACCTTGTCCGCCATCGAGCACGGACCGCACTGCGCCTCGAGACGGGCACCGTCGAAACGGATCGCAGCCATGCCGAAACTCTTGGCGCCCTTGATGTCGGTGTCCTCACGGTCGCCGATGTGTACCAGGCGGTTGCGTGGCACGCTCAGTCCCTCGCTGGCCGTGTGGAACATCTTCGGGTGCGGTTTTGACACGCCGACGGCGTCCGAGAACACCAGCGTCGTAAACAGATCCCGGATACCCCAGGCCTCGAGCATGCCAGCAATGTTGCGGCCACCGGAGAGACCGGTGTCGCAGATCAGCGCCAACGGGAATTCCTCACCGAGCTTGCGGATCGCTTCGATCGCGCCATCCACCGGTACCGGCGGGAAATCCTTCAGCGTGTCGTCGATGCGCTGCGCCATCGTGTCGCGTTCGGCTTCTGGCGGATTGATCTTCAGTTCGCCGCAGAGCCAGTCGACAGCATCCCGCGCCGTCGGAGTGTACTGCTTCTTGAGCCAGGACTCGCGCCACGCCGCCGCGTGCTTCTGCAACAGGTCGTACACTTCGTCATCGTTCAGCTCGACACCGTACTCGGCGAACCACGGCTTGAGCAAGTCGCGGCGCAACTGGCGGCGTTCGGTGACCTGCGCGTCACGGCCAATCGTCGCCCAGAAGTCAATCGTCAACGCGTCAATGTAGCGCCCGTTCAAGGTGCGCTGGATCCTGGTTGTCGGTGTATTTGTACTCATGGTCCTCAGTTCTGCAAGTGATCGGGGGTTTGGAGTGCTACGCGGAACAGAGTACACGCGTTCCATGAGCACAGAATGAACGTGCTCTCAGGTTGGATGGTGAACCGGGCAGAATGTTGCGAGCCCTCAGCGCATGGCAGTGATCACGACCTCCCGGCGGGAAAACGTGTCCGCGGAGGACGGGAATCTGACCCGTAACTCGTGCAGCCCGCCGTCGCTCGAGCGGTTCGGCGACACGGTTCCGCCCTCACAGCGAAGCTCCGCACGTTCGGCAAAACTGCGCAGCCGGAAGCTGCCGGTTTGGCCGGAGCGTCCCTCGAGCAGCACATGATACCGGTTTTCCGAGTCTACCCACTGACGGATGATCCGGTTTCCGCGTGATTGTTCGCCCGGTTGCGGTGTCGGTGTCACGGGCAGCATGGAGAGCCCGCCACGTGTCGCGATCTGGAGCGTCATCTCGCCGTTCACATCCACCGTGATCGGGGTTGCGAGCACACCTTTTTCCAGTTCGTCGATCAGCTCCACGCCCGCCCCGCCAAGGCGTGCCCAGTCCAGCGACGTTCCCGGAGCAAACCCGGGCGCAAATTCGAGGATGAATGCGTGGCCATGCGTAAGGGTGAACGTCCACGTCGTCAGCCACTGTTCGCCAGGGAAGGAACTGGAGTCGAGACGGCGTTCCATGCGCAGGTCGAAACGGCTGTCTCCGACGCGCAGGTTGCGCACGGTGACTGTGTCCCAGTCCGCCGGGAATTGCGGTGCGAGGCGGGCGAAACCGAGGGTCGCGTCCGGTGCCCAGCCGAGCATGCCCGCCAGCGTCGGCTGCGCGATGTTGGTTTCCGACCAGCACTGGTGCGGGCAGACCCCGTACGGCTTGTACTCTTCCCCGTGCAGTACCTCCTCGACATAGCCCAGGGACCAATGGTGCTTCACCGCCATGTTTTCCCAGATGTGGGTGAAGCCGGACAGCGGACGCCCGTACTTGTATTCCGCGAGGCTGGCCCAGCCGGTGAACAACGGCCACACCGCTCCGCCATGGTACGCACGCGGATTGTAGTGCTCAGACTGCGTGCTGAGAATCGAGACGCCCCAGTCGGTGGTGAATTCATCGGACGCGTAAGCGTCCAGCACCGGGTTCATGTGCGAGGGGTCAACGGAGTTGAACCACGCGACTGTCGCCGGGAGGATCGTCCGCTCGGGGTTGAAGCTGCCGTCCGGGAGCTTGCCGAAGCTGTAGAATTGGTGATCATTCGACCAGAACTCAGCGTCGATCTGGTTGAACACGTCCAGCGCGTCCAACCGCAGCATTTTCGCGCGCGGTTCCTCGCCGATGCGGTCGGCAATGTACGCCATGTCCTCGAGCGCGCGCGCCCACAACCCGGCGAGATAGATGCTGGTCTGCGATCCCCACAACGATCCGCCCTCGACCCAGCCGTGGCCAACGTTTTCGTTCTCGATCAGCAGGTCGCCGTCGGAGTCGGTCGCATTAAGGAAATCCACCGCCGCGAGAAGGCTCGGGTAGAGGTCACGGAGGTACTCAACGTCCCCGGAATGCTGCAGGTAGTGCGCAGCGAGCAGGATGTAAAGTGGTGTCGAATCGGCGGCGTCGTAGTGGATCGCGCCGGACGCCGTCAGCTCATGAAAGATCTTGCCGTCGAGATCCTGGTAGCGGCGGAGGAACTCGAGTTGCTCGCGGACCGTTGCGAAATCGCCGTAGTCGTCTATCGCGAACGCTGACCAGACCGCGTCGCGGCCGAAGTACCACCCGTAACCGGGGCGTCCGTTGCTGATCTGGTTGCCGTCCCAGCCTTTCTCCCGTGTGCCGAATCCGGCCATTAGCGCGGTGCCGAGACCGGGCGTGGTAATGCGGAACCGGTCAATCCCGACCAGCGTCCACTTCCACAGCCGGTCGAATTCATCGTCCGGCGTGTCGAACGAGGTCATCGAATCGAGTAGGGTGGTGTAGTGGTTGGCGGCCTGGTCATACGCCGCCCGAGGGTCGCTGACGAGGTCGAAGTATGTCGCGTAGGCGTCACGCAGACTCTTGTTCGATCCGGCGATGACGAATGTTGCCCGGTTCGGCAGAGCGAGGTTGCGGCCGAGGCTGATCAACACGCGTTGCTGGTTTTCGCCGACACCGTGTGATTCCTCATAGCCGTGGTTGATGGACTCGTACGGCCCGACGATGCGATGGTCGAGTTCGGTGATGCCGAACTCGTTCGGCGTACGGTCGCAGCCGGCGACGAGATGCAGCTGGCCGCGTTCGTCAGTGACATGGACGGCCGGGGTTTCGGCGAGGGTACGGTAGCGCAGTGCACCGAGGGCGTCAGCATCGTACGGCCACATCCAGCGCAGATCGGTTTCGAAATCGACGTTCACCTTCGCGCCGTAGTATGTCGTTGCGTGCTCGCCCGGCCGTTTTTTGCCGTCCCACTGGTAGTGCAGCACCACGCCCGACTTGTCCAGCGACGGGAAAATCTGTTCGGTCAGGGTACCTTCGGGAAACTGCCACGTGCGCCGGATCGACTCCGGATGGATCAGCAGATCGTCGCAGGTTCGTTGCGACAGATCGATCTCGCGATCATCAATCAGCACCGTAGTACGCAGATTCTGGAACAGCCGGAAGGGGAACGCCCACGCCTCGCTGATTCCACCCTGTTCGTCGCCCATGACCAGGGTCTGGCGTCCGCCGAGGCTGAACCAGTTCTCGCCCGGATCGTCCTGCTCGATGGTCAACGCAGGCGCCGCGAGGCTGTCGAAACGGACATCAGCGGGTGATGGCAGCTCCCGTGCGGCGAAGTCGACGAACTCCGGCGGGGGCAGCTCACGGATCAGTGAATCGGCCCGGGTCCACCAGGTGGGTGAAACGCCGAGCGTGTCGCCGTCGAGGTAGCGCAGGCTGTTGCTGAGGAAACGGTCGGCGCGGAACCGCATCCGGTTGTCACGTTCGAGATCGAACCAGCCGCCGAGGCTTAACGCTGTCCCACCACCCGGCAGGTCATATTCGAGCAGCTGCTTCGCCTTGCTGTCCTGGTTGACGTAGCGTTTCTGCACGCCGACGACTTTGCCCTCGACCGGCCAGGTGTCACCGTAAAAGCCGACGGTCGAGACCACGGTCGAGTCGCCCGGGTCCCAGATGTATGCCCCGCCAAACAAGCCGTCCGCGAAAACCGGATGCCCGAGCAGGGATTGCAGGCCACGCATACGCGCGAAGAACCAGTTGTTCTCAACACGGTTGGACCGCACCTCAGGCGCCGCCGATTCCCAGCCGAGTTCGTGCGGCAACAACGCGGCATAGCCCGTGAAGAGGACATCAGCACCGTTGTCGGCGGCACGTTGCAGGGCTGGGTAGAGATGGCTGGATTGGGCCTGAAACAGGATCCACGACGACGTGTCGGGGGCGTTGACCCAGAGTACCTGTGATCCAGCGCCGGTTGCGGAAAAATCTTTGGCTTGCATGACTTGCAGCTCGGCGAAGTCGTGTTCGGCGAAAAACGCACGGATGCCGAGAGGTGCGGCGGTGGTGTCGGGGGTGAGGTAGGTGACGGTGATCGTGTCGTGCTTTGCGCAGCCCAGCAGCAGCGTGCCGCCGAGCATCATGGCCAACATCCATCGCAGCATACGCATACGAACCCCCCCTTACGTCAACGCTATCACCTCGAACCGGCAGTGCGGTTGCAGCCGTTCCCGCACGGCCTCGTCCGGAACCAACACCAGCACGTCCCCGGCGGACAACGGTTCCAGCTCGAGATCGCCACGCAGACGCCACTCGAGTTCATTCTCCCAGTCGGAATGGTCCGATACTTTCTGGAAAAACATGCGGTCCGTGGCGGACAACTGCTTGCGTTTCGCGAGATCGCCGTAGATGACCTCACGTCCGCCGAGTTCGGTTAACACACCACGCCGGACCGCGATCCCCCACGGTTCGTAATTCAGCCGGACATAGCGTTTCCGCCACGTCATCCGCTCGACCATCGCCCACGGCGGCAGCGCGCTGAACGACACCATCTCGACATTCATCGGCATCCGCCAACCAGTCGCACGGATGCGGTTCTCGTTAAGGATACGTCGAAGCGTCGCCTCGGCGGAACGGAAATGCCCATCCCGCGACCCCGCCAGCGCGGTAAAATAGTCGGCGCGGGATTCACTGGGCCACGGTCCGTCACTCATCCGTGTCCAGTGTGCGACATGGTCCCACCCCAGTCCGGACAGCTTGCGTTGCACGTCCGCCGGGTCTGGAATCGCGGCCTGGTCAA
The DNA here is from genome assembly GCA_963675295.2 of bacterium. Classification (GTDB taxonomy): domain Bacteria; phylum Electryoneota; class Electryoneia; order Electryoneales; family Electryoneaceae; genus BMS3BBIN04. The sequence continues at coordinate 4,284,993 of CAXXKJ010000002.1, read as the reverse complement.
GCACCGACGGCTTGTGATCCACCCACCAGTCGCCGCTGATTTTGTCGACGATCCGTGGGTCGCGCAGGCAACTGGCGAGGAAGCCGCCCTCGCAGATTGAGACCGGCGCGAGACGGTCGGCGTTGCGCAGGATGAGTCCGTCCCGCGCTTTCCATAACAGCTTCTCACTACCACGCGGCGGCACGAAAAACGGCATCACCAGCGAATCGGAATTGGAGAGGCCGAAATCCGCGAGCACTTTCGCCGCGACGAGTTGCGCGTCTTCGGGAATGATTCCCTCCGGCACCGGCACGACCATCACCACATTGCCCAGCGCCTCGGACGCCGCCCACGCGGCCAGCTCCCACGTCGCCATGCCCGTCGAGCTGACGATCACCTTTTCATCGTCGATCAACCCGGCGGCGGCACGGATTGTCGCGCGCACCCACGCTTCCCCGCCATGCGGGTGCCGTCCCTGCCGGCTGTTCAATACCGCCGCGGCGGGACGGGCGGCCAGGGTCAGGTCGCCATGCCAGTAGCGTTCGTCGGAGAGTGGCAGCTCACGCGCGAGTTTGAGCACATCGACACACATGGGTGCGGGTTCATGGTTTGGTGAACGGGATCATACGTATCGCAAACATACGGTGAGGGTGCGTCCAGCGACAGGTGCGAAGCGGATGCAAAGAGAAACCCGCGGCACCGGAGCGCCGCGGGATGAGGTCGGAAAACGCCAGTGATCGGCTACTTCAGCAACGTCACCTTGCGGATCTGGTTCAGCTGGCCCGGCACGTTCGCGTGCACGAAATACAGGCCGCTGGAGAGGTTGGCGCCATCAAACGTCAGCGAGTGTTCGCCCGCAGCCATTTGACCATGCGCCAATGTCGCAAGTCGCTGCCCGGCGAGGTTGTACACCTGAACCGTCAGCTCCGCCGCCTGTGGCAACGTCACATTGAGCTGCGTCGCCGGGTTGAACGGGTTCGGGTAGGCTTCGCTGAGCGCATACTCGGACGGTATCGCCTCGGTGTTGCCCGCCACGCTGAAGCCGCTGGAGGTCCAATCGTCGGGATTGAACACGAAGTCATCCGACCCGGCACCTTCCTTGGTGAAGTAGAAGTCGTCTACAAGCCGCACCGACCCCATGTAGTAGATCCGGCCTTCGAAATTGTACTGTCCGCCCGGTGCGAGCGGTGGCACGTATTGCGTCAGCCCCTGGATCAGGACATTCATGAACGGCGTGTGGACAAACGGAATGTTCGCCTGCGGTCCGACCACCTGACCGTTCGGAAGGGTGATGTAGCTGCGATAGAACAGGTTGTTGTAGGTGCCTGGCAGCTCGCTGACCAGCGAGGCGTCGTAATACACGTCGCCGCCACCCTCAGGTACGACGGTGATCTGCGGAATCAGGTCAAACTGCACCGGACCTTCGGTCCAATCACGCAGCGAATAACCATACCAGGTGCCAATATCATAGTTGCTGTCAGCAGCATACCACACCATGTAGTTTGCCATGGACAGCGACATGCCGTTGTCACCAGACGGGAGGGAATACTCAGTCACAAACGTACCTGCCAGCGTGTAGACAAACAACGTGTTGCTGCTGGTGTCGATAGTGTAGAAATAATCGGTATCGACAATAATCGCGCAGCCACCGCCGTAATTGCCGGTCCCGCTGCTGATTCCGGTCATGACGTCCAACAGGTCATATGTCCAGAAGTCATGGACCTCGAGCACGCCTTCCGAGTAGTCATACAGCAGGTTGCCGTCCCAGCTCATGCCGAGACTAGCCTGACCGTTCTGCATGAGACCGGTCGCAACTACGGTGGTTGCATAGTCGGTGAATGGATCGTCAACACGGAAAATGTCACCGTTCAGTGCCGAGATGTAAAGCAGGCCGTCCACAGGGTTGTAAACGATCCCACGGCCACTGAGAGTCACATTGGTTGTCCCAACATACACACCGTTCTCGTCGTAATAGTTCAATAGGCCGGTCGAATTTCCACCGTTGATCGTCCAGTAGTACGTACCATCCCACGCGATTCCCATGGTGTGATTCTGTGGTCCTTCGTTGAATTGAAGGATCATTTCAGGATCGTGCAGCGGGCCGAAATCGTCAATGCTGCGATCGGCAGCTTTGTGCGGCACGGGCGCAATGGATTCATCCACACGTTGTTGGCCGGTAACGATCGTATCGTCCGAGGCGGACGCAATCGCGACCAGCAGAAATAGCAGAATGAGAATCGACAATTGTTTCATGGTCGGGCCCCCTTGCCGGTTGTTTTAGCAGAGCGGTCAATGCTGGAAAACGGCATTGCCACGGACCGTTCGGCACGTGGCAATGCATTCGGAACAGGCAATAAGCTTGTATTACTTGAGCAACGTCACCTTGCGGATCTGATTCAGCTGGCCCGATATGCTCGCGTGCACGAAATACAGGCCGCTGGACAGGTGGGCGCCATCAAACGTCAGCGAGTGTTCGCCTGCGGACATCTGACCCTCTGCCAACGTTGCGACACGCTGCCCGGCGAGGTTGTACACCTGAACCGTCAGCTCCGCCGCTTGCGGCAAGGTCACATTGAGCTGCGTGGTCGGGTTGAACGGGTTCGGGTAGGCTTCGCTGAGCGCATACTCGGACGGAATCGCCTCGGTGTTGCCCGCCACGCTGAAGCCGCTAGCGGTCCAATCGTCGGGATTGAACACGAAGTCATCCGAGCCGGCACCTTCCTTGGTGAAGTAGAAGTCGTCTACAAGCCGCACCGACCCCATGTAGTAGATCCGGCCTTCGAAATTGTACTGTCCGCCCGGCGCGAGCGGCGGCACGTACTGCGTCAGTCCCTGGATCAAGACGTTCATGAACGGTGTGTGGACAAACGAGATGTTCGCCTGCGGTCCGACCACCTGACCGTTCGGAAGGGTGATGTAGCTGCGATAGAACAGGTTGTTGTAGGTGCCCGGCAACTCGCTGACCAGCGACGCGTCGTAATACACATCGCCGCCACCAGATGGGACAACGGTGATCTGCGGTATCAGGTTGAACTGCACCGGACCTTCGGTCCAGTCGCGCAACGAATAGCCATGCCAGGTGCCGTAGTCATAGCTGCTGTCGGTGCTGTAGAATACCATATAGTTCGCCATGGACAACGACATGCCATTGTCACCGGACGGCAGGTAGTACTCCGTCACATACGATCCGGCCAAGGTGTAGACATACAACGTGTTGGTGTCGGTATTGATGGTGTAGAAATAATCGGTGTCGACGATGACCGCGCAGCCGCCGCCGTAGTTGCCCGTCCCGCTGTTGATGCCGGTAATGACGTCCAACAAGTCATATGTCCAGAAGTCGTGGACCTCGAGCACGCCCTCCGAGTAGTCATACAGCAGGTTGCCGTCCCAGCTCATGCCAAGGCTGGCCTGACCGTTCTGCATGACGCCAGATCCAACCATGGAATAGGAACCGGTGAACGGGTCGTCGATGCGGTAGATGTTTCCCTGGTAGCTGGAGATGTACAGCAGCTCATCAACCGGGTTGAACACAAGGCCGCGACCGTCGATAGCGACATTCGTCGTTCCGACAAAGGACCCGTTTTCGTCGTAGTAATTCAGCAGACCGCTGGTGTTGCCACCGTTGATTGTCCAGTAGTACGTACCGTCCCATGCGATGCCGAACATGTGATTCTGCGGGCCCTCTCCAAACTCGAACATGAGTTCCGGCTCATGCAACGGGCCGAACTCGTCAATGCTGCGATCAACAGCCTTGTGTGGCACGGGTACAATGTTCTGATCAAGCTGCGACTGCCCGATCAAGCTGGTGTCGTCCTGATTTGCGAACGCCCCGAACGCAATCAGGAGTGAGCATACCACAACCATCCCCATTCTCATGGCGATCCCCTTTCACTGTGGTGTTTCGTTAACGTGAAGCAAGCGCGGCAGGTGGGCGGGTAGAAGCGCTTCACAGGTTTGGCAAAAGGTAGCAGCCGCGGAAAGAACGTCAAAGCGGTGAAGATAGATCTCACATCATGGAAGGGAGATGTGAGAGATAGGAGATCCTAAAATATGTCAACAAAACTGTGAAAACTGCGACACTATCTATGTTTTCTGGGATTTTCGAGGCTCGACAAGGCTGGGATGTGTGGGACGGATCAATCGTAGAGGTTGGCGCGGAAGCTGAGACGTTCGCCGGCACCGATCGAGAAACGCTGTTCCTCGTCTTTCAGGTCCGGATGGTGGAAGACCAGGACATGATCGCCCGGCAGCAGCAGAATCGGACGGCCGAGCGGCGTATCCCCGATGTATTCGCCGTCGAGGATGATCTCGGCCCACGGGGTCGCGTTGATGAATTCGATGACACCCACTTCGCCGTACAGATCGACGGAATAACTCGCAGTGTCGCCTGTGGTGGGAACACGGAAGTCACGTGTTACACGCGGGAACTGCGGATTGACCAACGCCAGCTGCGCACGGCCGGACGGCAGCTTGACCGCGCCGGTCAGCGGCGTGGTCCCGATCAGACGATCGTTGTAATACACATGCGCCCAGGGCTGCACGCTGATCTGGACGTACCCGGAATCGTTGAAGAAGACCGGATCGGTGGAAGGTGGCTCGAGGTCGAGCGGCAGTGACGCTTCGTTGTCAGATCCTTCCGCGTCCGATTGGCCGTCATTGGATGACTTACCCTCGCCGGCCGGGTTTCCCGGCTGAGTGCTGGCTGGTGGCTGCTCGGTTTCGGCGGGGGGCTGGTCCGGTTCCGTTTCACCTTCGTTGCCCGGGGAAATGCCTGTCTCACCATCATTCCCGGCCGTCTCGCCCTCGTTTCCCTGATCGTTGACGCCGCCCGGTTGTTCCGGTTCGAGGCCTTCGTCAAAGCCGGGATCGGTGTCGAGCAGGGCGAGGGTTGTGTCGACGGGCGGAACGTCACCCGCCTCCTCACCCGCGAACCAGCTGGTCATGGTAAACGTGATCACGGCGGCGGTGACCAGCACCATCAATGCCCACGCGGCAATCACCAGCCGCTTGGAGGGGGCCGCGCGCTTGACCGGGCGAATGGTGTGCGTCTCCGGGGAACGCAACGGCACGACCGATCCGTCACCGTTCGTGGACGCGTCCGGAACCGGGATCTCAACGGTTTCCCAGCCCTCTTCTGACCCGAGGTCACGCGCGAGCGGACGCAATTGCGCGAGCACCTCGGACGCGCTTTTCGGCCGCTGGTTCGGGTCCTTCGCCATCAACGACAGCAGGATGCGGTTGGTTTCGTCGTGCACCCCTTCCAGCTTCACTGGCTTGACGCTGAGCACGCGCTGCAAGGTTTGCGAAATGTGTTCCGCCTGGAACGGATTCTCGCCGGTGAGCACTTCGTAGAGGGTGACACCGAAGCTGTAGAGGTCGCAGCTGGCACTGCCGGGCTGGCCGTTGACCATCTCAGGCGCCATATACGCCGGCGTACCCATGATCGCGCCCTGCTGGGTGAGCGTGGGCGAACCTTCAAAGTGGGCGAGGCCGAAGTCGGTGATCTTGATTGAACCGGTGTGCGAAAGCATCAGGTTGGACGGCTTGATGTCACGGTGGATGACACCGGCTTCGTGCGCGATTTCCAAACCTTCAAGGACATCCATCGCCAGCGCGATGGCTTCCCGTTCCTCGAGTGGGCCGTTGTTGCGCATCAACTCCGCGACCGAGCCGCCGCCGATCCATTCCTGGACCAGCACCATCAGCTCATCGTCGGCGCGGTAATCGTAAATGTGAACAATGTTTTTGTGCTTGATCCGGGCGAGTGCGTGCGCCTCCCGTTCAAATCGGGCCCGGATTTCCGGATCTCCGACGAACTGGGGGTGCAAACGCTTGATCAGCACCTTGCGTTGCAGGGATTCCTGATATCCCTGGTAAACAGAGGCGATGGACGAGCGGGAAATCTCACGGTCGACGCGATAGCCGACTATTCGTTCGAGCTCTGCCACTCTTTTAACCGGTAATGCAGCCACCGAAGGCTGACGCCCAGCGCGTCGGCGGTGCGGGTTTTGTTCTCCTCATACTTCTCGAGTGTGCTCATCACGATGTCGCGTTCGTGTTCACGCAACGTCTTCTCGCGCGGAAGCTCGTCGCCGTCCATCGTGATCAGCAGGTCGTCCGGAAGAATTTCTTCGCGCTCGCCGGCTAAAACAACCGCGCGCTGCACTGCATTCTCAAGCTCACGCACGTTGCCGGGCCACTCATATGCCTTCATCATCTCGACCGCTTCACGGCTGACGATCTTCTTCGTCATTCCGGAGCGTTCCGAAGCGCGTTTAAGGAAATAATCCGACAGCAACTGGACATCATCCCCGCGTTCGCGCAACGGTGGAATCTGGATCGTGATGACGTTGAGGCGATAGTACAGGTCTTCACGGAACCGCTTCTCGTCGACCTCATCCTTCAGGTCTTTGTTTGTCGCGGACAACAAACGCAGGTCGACGCTGTGGCTGTCGGTGCCACCGACTCGGCGGATGACACCGTCCTGCACGACACGCAACAGCTTGGTCTGAATGGTCGGACTGATGTCGGCGATTTCATCGAGGAAGAAGGTGCCGCCGTCCGCGACTTCCATCAACCCGCGCTTATCGTGCAGCGCGCCGGTGAATGCGCCACGCTTGTGGCCGAACAACTCCGACTCGAGCAGGTTCTCGCTCAAGTTGCCGCAGAACTGCGCGATGAACGGTTTCTCACGCCGGGGGCCGTTGTAATGGAGCGCCTGGGCGACAAGTTCCTTACCGGTACCACTCTCACCGAGCAGCAACACTGAAATGTCGGAGTTTAAGATCTTCCGCATCAGGGTGAAAACCTGCTGCATCTTCGGGTGCACACCGATGATGGACGGGAAGCCGTACATCTTCTGCATCTCGGTCTGCAACCGCAACTTGTCTTCCTGCAAGCGGTCGAAGCGGGCGGCGTTAACGTACGCCAAGCCCGCCTGGACAGCGAACACACGAAAGAAGTCGAGGTTTTCCTCGGTGAAACGCGAGCGGTTCTGGCGGCTGTCGACGTAGATGATACCGATCAGTTCGTCACGAACCATCATCGGCACCGCGATTGCGGCGGTGATCTGCTGCATGATCACCGATTCCGAGCCCTCGAAACGTGGGTCGGTCTGGGCGTCATGAACCAGCAACGGCACCCGTTCCGCCTGAACCCGCTTGAGGATCTTCGCGGAGGGCTGCGCGATCCGGCCCGCTTCCTCGTCACTCAAGTTTGCAGATGCGCGGATCGACCATTCGTCCCCATCCTCGCCGGTGACGACGACGAACCCACGTTGCGCGTGCACTGTTTCCATCGCCATCTCGAGCACCTTGCGCAACAGCGCCGGGCCCTCGAGAATCGTGCTCAGCACCTGGCTGATGCGCAGCAGCGCTTCAAGAGTGTTGGGGTTGTCCATCGGACCGGGGGCCAGATCGCTCTGATCCATCGCCGGACCGTTCTCAAATTCCTTGCCTGACTTGTTGTTCATCGTTCCTCAGTCGCCAATGATGTCCGGGCTTGGGATAAACTCCAAACGTGGGCTGCGAACCAGATTTCCGGAAAGGTCATACATCGTCAATTGCCACCAGTGAGTTTGCCCATCCGTAAACCCTTCCTCCTGAGTAATCAGTATCGTGAACTCCGGGGTGCTCTGGGCGTAGCTGAAGTCAAACACCACGGTCGTGTCGATAAACGACTCGGTATCCTGTTGACGTCTGAAGATCTGCAAACGGTACTTGTTCGGAGCATAGAGCAAATGCCGGGGCGAGGTGTTGTTCGCCCAGGTAAATTCCATGTTGCCGATTTCATACTCATGCGGGCCGATCGGCAACATGTCCTGAGAAAGCCACTTGTAAAACAGGTGAGTGCTCAGAGTTTCCCGAACTTCCGCGGTATCGGATTCCTCATCGTACAGCACGAAACGAAACTCCTGGCCGATCAGGTTGATCAGATCCTTGCTGGTATCGCTGACAACTTCATCGATAAAGATTTCCGGCTCAGCGATCACAGATTCTGGCGAATTTGCTCCCGGCGGGTAAAACCGAAGCTCCGTCAGGTCTTCGATTGAATCGTTGTCACCCACATACACTCTGCATTGGTAGCCATACTGAAACGTACCAGGGACATCTTCCCTCATCGTCGTATTCACACGGACAGAATCAATAAACGGTTCGCCGTTCAACCGAATTACCTCGGTGGTTGTGGTCCGTGCCTGGACAAAAACCTGGTTGGACTTGGGGACGTAACCCGCTCGTTCCACCGTGTAATAGACCGTATCACCGGGTACCTCAAACATCGCAATGCCGTTTTCATCGGTGAACTGAGCGTCATCATATCCCAGCAGACGCACGATGGCGTTCTCGAGCGCGTCATTGTCGCGGTCATACACCGCGAAGCGAATCATGCCATCGTCGTTGTACTCTGGACTACTGGGGTCGGACGGATTGTTCCGGTCGGGTTCCATCAAGCAGCCTGTTGAAACCAGAAATACGACTACCGTGGCAACCGCGAGAACCTTAGGACTTCGTGCAACCAAAAGGCTGGAGATATGGCGTGCTCGTTTCATCCTGATACCCTCCATTCCAAGAGTGTCCCGTCAAGCAGTCTTCACCCGTAACTAGCTAAGGTAGCGAATCACTCATGAGCAGCGCAATTTATGCAGCCCGGTATCCGCAACCGGACTACCGTGTGGGGGGAGTGTGCATAATGCAAGAAATCCAACCCCTCAGCGGAGTTGGATTTTCAAGGCATGATATACGAAACTCGATTACTTCAGCAGCACCAGACGCTGTGTCTGGACGTTGCCATTTGCTCTGACATGGAGCAGATAAATCCCGGACGCGAGATTTCCGCTTTGTGCCGTTTGCCAGGTGAACTCATGACGGCCTGCGTGGTAGCTACCATCGGCCAGGGTCGCTACCGTCTGACCGAGCACATTTTGCACACGCACGTCAAGCTGCGAAGTTACCGCCAACTCAACGCTGAACCGCGTGCTGGCGTTGAACGGATTCGGGTAGGCTGAACCCAGTGTAAACTCGCGAACCACCGGCGTGGACGGTTCGACTACGTCGACAATATAAAAGAAGTTGCGGCCAAGGTCTGCGACCGTGTCGTCCGGATCCGGTTCCGTTGCTGGCGAACCGGCGTCGATGCAGGGCGATTCCGCTCGCAGGTGGTAATCTTCCTGATCAGCATCGACCCAAAGCGGGTCCTGGTCAGTCAGCAAGGAAAATTCATCGTATGTAAAGTACTCGGTTTCGTTATGCAGCGTAACCTGATGGACCAGAGAGTAGGAGAAGTTCACGGATCCGTGGAAACCATTTGGATCAATGTAGGATGCGTAGCGTTGCGTTCCAGAAACAACGTTCGTGGCGGAAATTATTGAGTTGATTAAATTGATGCGAGAAGAGAACTTTGCATAAATCCCGTAGATCGAACCGGCATCCGCTTCGAGATGAATGCTCATGTGATCCAGTACATAAAGATCCGAATCACTGGCAAAGATCGCAGCGCAACTCTGTTCTGCCAAACCGCCACTATGAACTACGTGGATTGAAGAGTGCTGGATATCAACGTTATCATAGCACGCCAAGAGATTTATACCGTGCGCGCCTGAACGGCTGGTGGCTCGAACATGGCAGGAATCAATCGTTGTTTCCTGTGCCAACCGCAGTTTTATTGCCGCTGTTGGTGGATTGCTTGTCGTCTGTTGGATATTCAGTTCGAACGTTGACCGAAGAGCATCGAACTGCGACTCGAGCGCAAAGACGGTAATTGCGTCAGGATTGGTGGTGGTCACGTTCATGATGCTGTCCGTAACGCGAGCATACGCGTTGTGCATCATCAACATGCCGTAATAGTCAGCCTTGACCGTGACCTGGTCGAGGTACGCGATGCCGGCATCCACCGACAGACCGTACACACAGTTTAAAATGTGGGCATAAGTGAACGAGTTAGGCAGGCCTTCGTCCGTGCCGTAGAGGAACAGCCCATCCCAGACCGTACCGTCTTCATAGCCCGTAAAGACAACCGGATTCTTGGGTTCACCGATAACTTCAATCTGTCCATAAACCTCGAGTCGCGTGCCTTCCATGAACCACACCAGGACGCCGGCCTCGACGGTTAACTGATCACCCACGGGGACGTACGAATCTTCTTCGATGACAACAGGGCTGTCATCGACCGTCCACGTTCCCGAAACACTGTTGCTCGCAAACAGTGGCAGAGTCAGAATCAGTGATAGCAGCAGCGTGAATGAGAGTACACGCATGCGGTTGAACCCCAGGATTGGTCAATAGGCTCACGAGCGAGCGTAGGGCGGCGGAGTGGTCAGTTTGGAAGGCAAAATTCAGGGTCCGCCCCATGAAACAAGCAGTTCCGCGGGTAGTATACAGGATACCGGAGAGTGACACAATGGATGAGACCCAACCACGGCAATTATCTTCACTGAGCAAGCTAGTCCAAAAAACACCGAGATTGTGCGGGTTTAGCGGGGGTTCAGCAGGTTGAAATCGACGCACCTGTCTCCGGGAGTAGTCTACATTTTCCGGGGGTTAAAAATTCCTTGCCGACCGGTGGAAGCATACTCACAATCGAAAACATCTTTTTTCGTGTTTCGGCGAGCTCGACATACGTCCGCTCGCTCCATTGCACGCGCGTTTCGTCTTGCGTTCAACGTATCTTTCGGCGGCAGTAACCAGGTCCGGCTGATACGAGTCGAACCTGATACATACATCAAGCTGGGAAAGCAAGCCATATGGCACCCCGAAGCTTCGGCACATACAGCACATCGATGATTCCAAATACGGTTCGCCTGCTGCTGATCATCAACGTGGCCGTGTTCCTCTTGCAGCAAGTGTTTGACCGGGTGATCACGTACTACTTCGGCCTGATCCCCGCCCTGTTCTGGAGCGGCTATATCTGGCAGCCGGTGTCGTACATGTTCCTGCACGGCGGCTTTTTCCACATCTTCTTCAACATGTTCGTGCTGTGGATGTTCGGGAGGACGCTGGAAACCATCTGGGGACCAAGCCGTTTTCTGAAATACTACTTCATCTGCGGAATCGGGGCCGGTCTGCTGAACGCCGTGATCACACCCGGCAGCCCCATCCCGATTGTCGGTGCCTCCGGGGCGATTTACGGCCTTTTACTGGCGTTCGGTGTCCTCTTTCCGAATCAGCCGATCTACCTGTATTTCCTGTTCCCGGTCAAGGCGAAGTACTTCGTCATCGGCCTGGTGGTGATCGAGTTCATCAGCGGCTTCAATCCCGCAAGCCCGGTCGCGCACTTCGCCCACCTCGGCGGCATGCTCTTCGGCTTCGTCTACCTGCAGTGGCCGAAATGGCGAATGAAGATGCGCAACTACCGCGGCGAACAGGCACGCAAACAGCACCTCAAAGTGGTCTACCGGCAGGAGGATGAAGTCCGCAAGCTGCAGAAGGAAGTGGACGACCTGCTCGACAAGATCAACAAGGAAGGGCTGGACGCGCTGTCGGCTGCCGACAAGAAACGTCTCGAGGAAGCGAGCCGGAAACTGCGGGAGTGGGAGAAGCAACGCTAGCAACAGACGCAACGGACGCCAAAGAAGCAACTGACGCAACAGACGCAAAAGATGCAAAGAGCCGGGGACACTTTGGGGACAAAGTGTCCCCGGTTCAGTCTACATCTCCCCGGTTTTGTCGAAACGATGGGTTATCCCGACGAGCGAGCTCGTCGGGGCAAACTGCAGTCAGCGTGAAAGCATCAACGCGATTGCGTCAAACTGGTTAGTATCAATACGCAAAACCGTCCGTGTCGTCCTCGATCTCAACGCCCAGCCCGAGAACCAGCCGGTTGACATAGTTGAAATACGACGCGATCTGGTTGATCAACAGGACCTGCCGGTCGTCAAATCCCGCCTCCCGCAACGCCGTGACATCCGCTTCACGCATCTCGCTCGGTGTCCGGGTAATCTTGATCGCATAATCCAGCATCGCCCGCTCCTTCGGCGGCAGCGGGTACTGCACCACATCGAGAGCAAACAGCGCCGCGCGGTTGTGATCACGCCAATAGCGGTTCAACGCCTCGGTGTGATGCCGCACGCAATACGGGCATTTGTTCGTCGCCGATACCGCTACCCCGATCAGCTCGCACTGTTCACGGGTGAGGCCGCCCTTCCCGTACATCAGGGAGGTGTACAGCTCGAGGTGTGCGGACATCGACTCGAGATGCAGGCTCTGGATCTTGAACACGTTGGCGACACGCCCGCGCTTGCCGGCGATGCGCTCGTAGGCGGCTCGCAATGAGTCGTCCGCCTCAGCTTCCGGAATCGCCTGTATCCACGGCATTTGTTACCCTTTCCCAACTTTTTCAACGTATCATACGTAAGCTCCTGTGGAGACTGAGGCTCCACCTGAGAACGATGCAAGTGTAACCCTGAACCCGCGTCTGTGTCCAACCAGTGAACCCCGGAAACACGAAATGGGGTTGCTGGACAGACAGAGCAACGGACGCCCGGCGGAGGGACGGCGGCTGTGGCCGAGCAGTCAGGACAACATTTGGAATTCTGGCGTGAAGCGTACGATGAACACGGCGCTGCCCTGTTCGCGTTCCTGCGCCACCGGGTGAAGAACCGGCAGGACGCGGAAGATCTGCTGCAGGATGTTTTCATCCGGGTGATCAAGACGGATACCGAACTGCGCGAGCCGTCCCGTGTTAAGTCATACCTGTTCAGCACGGCGTACAACCTGACAATCAATTACTTCCGCCGTCGGAAATTCGACGACCTGCCCTCGAACGGGGATGACCCGAACGTCGACCCGTTCGAACAGGTGCCCGACGTGCATCGTCTGCAACCGGACCATGAGGCCGAGTGGATGGACTTGAACGAACACGTACTGACCTCGATGGAAGCCCTGAACGAACGCTACAAAACCGCGTTCCAGTTCGGAGTGCTCGAAGGACGGGCGTACAACGAAATCGCCCGGATGACCGGTTGGACCGACGCGCAGGTCAAAGTCAACGTTCACCGCGCTCGCAAGGCAATCATCAAGGATCTGCGTGATCGCGGAGTGCTGGAAGAGAACCAGTGGTGAACAGGCAGATATGAGATGTGAGATACGAGATACGAGATATGAGATGTGAGAATGAATACGCACGACTCGTGATGGCGTGATTGTTGAATCCCGAAAGACGAGAGACTAGAGACGAGAGACGTTGAGAAAGCACTGCCCATCGTGGGGATGGGAAACGGAATAGAGAAGTGGATTGCCGGTACCGTTCACCGGCGTAAGACGCACGAGCGATCCATCGGCGCCGACTGGGGAGAAGGCGCGGCGGAAAACGTGCATGGAGAGTAAACGATGAACGACCAGATGCAGCCATTCGAAGAAAACCTGTCCGCGATCATGGACGGCGAACTTTCCGGCGAGGAATTGCTGGAAAGCATCGACGCGTTGGTCGAGGACGGTGAGCTGCGGGAGTTCTGGCGGGATTCACGATCGCTGCAGAAAGCGCTCGCCCGCCCGCAGTCTGAACTGGTGGAAACGCCACCGAGTTCGGTGTGGGACAATGTTGAATTCTCCGCAGGCAAGTCGAAGCGGAAGGCGAAAATCATTTCGATCCGAGAGGTGTCGCCCCAGGTGTGGGCAGCCGCCGCGAGTATCGTGCTGATTTTCTCGCTCACGCTTGCCGGACTGTTCAACGGCATCATGCCGGAACAGGCCAACGCGCGGACAATTCAGCTCGGGCAGAACGAAGGTAGGATGACCGAGGATCGGTTCCTCGAGTTGACCTCCGAGCTGTTGCAGGCCGATCCCCGCTATCACCGGAAGATGCTCGAAGTCATGCAGATGGTGAACCGGGATGTGTATGGCCTTACCGGTGATGTGCGCAGCGATGAAGGCGCGCCACGGTCGGAACATCGCGACTCTGAACAGGAACTGCGGAATCCAGCATCGGTGCCGCCTGATCTCCGTGATGCGGATCAGCGTGAGGAAATCGAAGAACCGCGGCGGACGACCTCCGACGGAGATGAAGCGCCGGTCCGGTTCAACCTGTGGTAACCATTTGCTGTATCGATTGTCTGAGTACATGAAGGAACTTTCAGATAGGAGTTGACCCATGAAACGCAACGTGCAAAAGCGGTCCGCAACATTTCTGATGTCGGCTGTCCTGCTGTTCGCGATGGGATTCCTGATGTCCGCCGCGGTCACCCAAAGCGCGGTTGCTCACGAAAACGAGGGCTTCATCTACGGGAAGGTTACGACCCGCAGCGGAAACCAGTACGAGGGTATCATTCGCTGGGACGATGAAGAGGCGTTCTGGGACGATCTGTTCCACTCGTACAAGGAAAGCCGTCCCTACGAAGATTACCTCGAAGAACACGGCCACCGTGGCAAGGCCGAAGTGAAAGAGGTCGAGAGTAATCTGCGCGACATGGAACGTGACGGCGAGAAGCTGGAACGGGAAATGGACCGGCTCAGCGATCGCATCGAACGGCTGGCGGAAGAGCGCGAAGGCACGAACGACACGGACCGGCTGGAAGAGTTGATCCGGGAGCAGACGCAGATGGCCGAAGAGCTGTCCGAGCTGGCGCAAAAACGTGCCCAACTTGCGATCGAAGAAGCTGAGCTGGAAAGCAAGCGCAGCCGGATCTGGAGCTTCGGGGACGACGAGTCGATCAGCATTCTCGGCGGTGCGCTGAACATCAACTGGAACGACAGCTGGTCCGGCGGCACCCGCATTTTCATCGCCCGCTTCGGCGATATCAAGAAGATCGAGATCATTGGCAGCGAAGATGCCAAGCTGACCATGCGCACCGGCAGCAAGTATATCGTCAGCGGCTACTCAAACGACGTCGGAACGACCCTGGTCGTGCGTGACAACACGTTCGGCACGGTCGAACTACCATGGAAGAAAATCGACACCATCGAATTCATGGAGGTTCCCTCAAGCGTCGACCCGGATTTCTACCGGTTGCACGGAACGGTGACCGCGGATGGTGGCGAGTATCGCGGCTTCATCCAGTGGGACAGCCAGGAATGCTTGAGCATCGATGAACTGGACGGCGATTCCGAGGACGGCAGCATGTCTATCCCGATGGGCAACCTGCGGTCGATCGAACGCCGCAGCCGTGGCAGCGCCTGGGTCGAAACCAGGGACGGCCGCCGCATCCACCTGGAAGGCAGCAACGATGTCGACCAGTCGATCCGTGGCGTCATGGTCGAGGATCCGCGTTACGGCCGGCTGAAGATTCCGTGGGACGCTTTCGATAAGGTCGTCTTCGACGACAGGTCCGGCAGCGGCGAAGGGTACGATGATTATTCCCCGAAGAAGCTGGAGGCGACCGTCACTGATATCGACGGAAACACCTACAGCGGCAGGATGGTCTTCGACCTCGACGAGTCCGAGAGCTGGGAAATGCTGAACGGTGACTACTTCGACATCGAGTTCGATATCCCGTTCGCCAACATCAAGACCATCACCCCGCGCAGCCGCAACGCCAGCGAGATTACGCTGAAGTCGGGCGAGACGCTCCGGCTCGAGGGCGGACAGGATGTCAGCGAGGCCAATGACGGTGTCCTGGTGTTCGTGGACGGCGAGAACAAGGAACCCGCCTACCTCGAGTGGGATGAGATCGACAAGATCGAGATGAAGTGACCGAGAGGCTCTCAGGGAGCCAACCCGGGAACCTTTCCGGGGTTCGCGCATACCACGAACAGGCAGATGATGGTAAGCGCGACTTTCATCAAGCCTTTTTCCCGAACCCCCGTCTTTCCCGAGGCGGGGGTAGCTTTTTGTGTTGGAACCAGCGGTGGAGACCGGTTGATTATGTTAGTTGCCTCCGGTTTGCGCTCACTTCTGAGTTTTTTTGGAAATTTCGAGAGCCGCTTGAGCTTATTTTTCAACCGCATGTATCTTACCGGTCCAGGATTGGCGATCCGGGTTCACGGCAAACGACTCGCTGAACTGACTGCATAGGCTGGGATGGCGTTGTATCCATCCCGGTACCATGGAAAGCCGTGCCACTCGCATAGAGGATGTTGAAATGAAACCTGCCTTTCTGGCGGGCCTGACATGCCTGGTCGTGACGATTGCGTTTGCGGCCGGGTATGGGAACGCAATTGACCTGAACAAGACGACGCTGAACCTCGCAGAACAGGCCTGGCAAGAAGGCGTGGCGACACCGCAGCAGTTGGATCTGTTGTCATCCGCTGGATTTGACGCCGAACTGGCCAATCAGCCGGTGATTGACGATCTTGGCGGGCCGGACCTGAGCGGCCACGTCTGGAAGGACAGCTACGAGCCTGACGGTCCGGACTACGGCTGGATCGACATCACTGCCGTCGGAACGCAGATCGATAGCCTGATGGACGATGATATCGAGCTCGGACCTTTCGATCTTGGCTTCGATTTCCCGTTTTACGACACCACCTACAGCCAGATCTACGTCGCCTCGAACGGTGGCCTGATCTTCGACGACTACTACTTCTACTACTTCAATCAGCCGTTACCGTACAACCACGGGCAGCCCGACAACTCCAGCATCTTCTGGTTCTGGGATGACTGGTATGTCGTGTACGGTGCGAACGGGGATGTCTACTACGCCCAGGCAACACTGGGAAACCGGGACGCGTGGATTCTGTCGTACATCGATGTCGAACACATCGCGATGGGAACCATCACCGCGCAGGTGATCCTGTTCGAGGACGGCGAGATCCTGATCCAGTACGATGACCTGTCCGACGATTACACCACCACCAGTTGCACTGTCGGCATCCAGAACAGCGACCTCAGCGACTACCTGCAGGTGGTATACAACAGCGCGTACCTCGAGGACGAGCTTGCGGTCAGCATCCACGTTGCCGATATCGACGCGACGTTGTCCGGCTTTGTGATCGATTCACTTTCCGGCGATCCGCTGGCAGACGCGTTGGTTCACGTCGGGCAGCGATCGACCACCACGAACCAGTTCGGCGAATACCAGTTGGATACGTTGTACAGCGGGTTCACGTATGACGTGTACGTCGAGGCGTTGAACCATTACGACTTCGAAACGACGATCGATATTGTGCCGGGCGACAACTCGTTCGATATCGAGCTGATGCCGTTCCCTGTGCCATTCAACGGGTCGTACGCGACCGACTTCGAAATCGGCGAAGGTCCGTTCAGTTCAGGTGACTATGATGATTGGGAATTCGGTACTCCCACGTTCTGGCCGGTTGGCGCGCGCAGCGGAGACAACGCGTGGAGTACGATCCTCGCTGGGTCGTACAACAACAGCCGGGATGACTGGCTGTTGGTCACCGAAACCTTCCTGATCGAAAACGAGTCGGCGTTCCTGAGCTACTGGCACTGGTACAACTACGAAGCCGGAGCGGACGGGTACAACGTCCAGATTTCACTCGACGGGATGCAGACATGGGAAGTGCTCGAGCCGGAGACGGGGTATTCCGATCCAGACGGTATCCCCGTGAACGGCTACCAGCCCTGTTTCAACAACAACGGTGGTGGGTCCGGTGGATGGCATGAGGTTACGTTCGATCTCAGCGCCTATGTTGGCCGGCAGATCTGGCTCGCGTTCCGGCACACCACCGATGACGATTTCAACGTCTATTCCGGTGTCACCATCGACGATCTCGAGATCAACGTTGGCCGGCCACCATCCGGTGTCAACCTTGAATTGACCGGCACGTCGACCACGGTTCCGCCAAGCGGTGGCACGATTTACTTCGACGCCACAATGCTCAGTGCCCTGCCGAACACGGTGCTGATCGATGCGTGGTCAGCGGTGACACTGCCCGGCGGCACGATGTACGGCCCGCTGGTCAACACGGCGCTTTATCTCGCGCCGGGTTCCACAACCTTCACCGATTTACCGCAGTCGGTGCCGTCAATGGCGCCAGGCGGTGTGTACACCTACCACGCTTGGATAGGGCAGTTCCCGAATGTGATCGGCGCGACCGACAGCTTCCAGTTTTTCAAGGCCGGGAACGATCCCAACGGCGGAGGAAACTGGTCGGATCAAACCATGGCGAGTGTGTTGAATCCGCAGACTGCGCGGGAGGCGGTGAGCATTGAGATGCCGTCGGAGTATGCACTGGGGCAGGCGTACCCGAACCCGTTCAACCCAAGCACCTCAGTCACCCTGAGCCTGCCGGACGCGGCGGAGGTGAATGTGACTGCGTTCAACGTGATGGGGCAGAGTGTCGCGACGCTGGCTTCCGGCCGGATGAACGCCGGGGTGCATACGCTGACCTTCGATGCGCACGAACTCGCCAGCGGCGTGTACTTCATTCATGCCGAGATTCCGGGCCAGCTCAGCGAGTTGCGCAAAGTGATGCTGGTGCAGTGAGGACAGCGATGAGTGATGAGTTGTGAGTGATGAGCAACTGATTCGACGGGGACACATTGAGGACAATGTGTCCCCGTTTCCGCTGGTACCCGTTTCTGCTGGAAAAGGGTGTTGGTACTCGATGGCCGGTTAGCAGTCATCGATCATCGGTAGTCGGTACCTGGGAACTGGTATCTAGCGGCGGGTACTTGAATTTCGGGGGCGTGTATGCCAATACACGTCCCTGTTCTCTCCTGCCTCCAGCCACTTTTTGACGGCTGGTTTGTGTTTGTCCAGTGGGCTCGTCAACCTGCCCCCGGGACCCCGAAAATCTTGTTGCTCCGGCACCGGGGGACCGCTATGTTAAACTTCTAATACGTATATTTCTGCTGGGTATGGATGAAACAAAACGGTTGACCGGGGAGAGGAGCATGAATCGGAACCTGATGTGTCTGTTGTTGGCAATGCTGGTGATCGCACCTGCCTCGGCGACGGATCTGATCCCGTTGCCAAACCACCTGAAAACGACGGCGGACCAGCGTCTCGACGAACTTGACGAGATCGTCGAACTGTGGCGAATGTCGGATTTGGACGCTGACTACTACCTGGCGTCCGGCGATCTCAATGACACGTTCGCTGTGCACTACAACCCCGCGACAGCCTGTTCGATCCTGTACGCCGAAGCGATGTTCAACACCGGTGGCAGTATCGACATTTTCATCTGGGACTACAGTGCCGAAGCGGAAGCGATGTATCCCAACGGAAACGCGCCGTTACGAGGCACCAGCCCTGTCAGCCCAATCGGCGAGGTTCTCGCCGGACCAATCTCTCGCACCGTCGAAGGACTGGGTGTCTGGGAACCCCTTTTTGAGCAGAGCGACTTGCCGGGCGGCGGCATCTGGAACCCGGACGCTGACGATTTCATGGTCGGGTATGTGAAATCATCGCAGGGTGGCAACCCGCAACCGCTTGCCGATGACATCTCTGCTCGCGGTACGACCTTCACCTGGTTCGGCGGTCCATGGATGAATGATTATGACCATCCATGGGGCGGCTATGGAAGCAGCGCACCCGTGGTCGATATCATGCAACGCGTTGGGGTGAATTATTTCGGCGTTGAACCCCCGCAGATCCTCGGCATGCAGCAGCTGCCGAACACGACCAATCCACGAAAGCCATGCACCTTCCGCGCGCGCGTGGTCGACAACAACGGCGTCAATCGTGTGTGGGCGAAACTGGTCAAGAACGGTTCGTTGCCGGTGACGGTTGAGCTGTCGGATCCGGACGAAGACCACGTCTGGGAAGGCACGCACACCATCTGGGGCGAGATTGGCGACAACTTCATCTACTGGATCGTCGCGGAAGATGTCGAGGGCAACACCACCAGGAACGTCAACCGCCGGAAATCGTTCGAGATCGTCCACGTACCGCTGAACCCGATCCTGATCATTGACGACGGCGGCGAGTATGTCCCGAACCTGACCACGTTATTGGCGTCGATGGGCCTGGACAACACCACCGTGTGGGACGCCGAGGCGAACAAGGGCTACGATTCGTGGCTGATGGAGATGGACTGGCACCTGGTGATTGTCAGTGGAAACGGTGGCGACAGCATCCCGACCCGTGAGTGGACTGCCGGGGATGATCCGTTTTCCAGCTACCTGATCCAGGGCGGTAACCTGCTGCTGATCGACCAGGATTACCTCGCGGCCAATGATGAACCGGCGCAGACAGCGTTCGGATCGGGCGATTTTGCTTTCGATTTCCTCGGGCTGGCAGGTGCCAGCAACGACCCGATGCACGAAGAAACGCAATTCTACGGCATGGCCGGAACGCTCACTGAACCGTTCGAAACGTCACCGTACACCATCCCGGACCTCGGTAATCTGCGGGAAGATGTGCTGGTACCACGTCCGGATGCGCACGTCCTCTTTGAAGGGGCGTCGCATGGCTTGCCACACGCGATCAGCTACAACATCCCGAACCGTGGCAAGACGATGTACCTCGCGTTCGACGCAACGGCGGTTTTCGGCGGCGGTGACGACCAGCAGCTCGCGACGCTGATTGATGGTGTGATCGACTTCATCGGGCCGGTGTGGCTGAATCTGATTCCGCGGGACACGTATGTCGTCGGCAATGGCGGATTGGTCAAGTATGACGTCGTATTGGTGAACCTTTCCGACACCGAATTCGCGGACGTGGATTTCTGGACGCGCCTGCTGACGCCGAACCAGACGGTGTGGGAACCTTTGTGGGAGGACACGTTCACCATCATGCCGTGGATGGAGATGATCAGCAACGACCGGGTGCAGGCGATCCCGTGGTATGCGCCCGAGGGGGACTACACCTTCTCCATGCGTGCCGGTGAATTCTACACACCGGAGTTTGGTGACAAATTCACGTTCTTCAAGGAACACTATGGCGCGGCGGAGGGTTCGCGTCCGCTGCGGCTGGAAGATCTGAACGGTACAGCCGCGTTTGATGGACCGGACGAAACCGTTGCCTCGAATGATCTGCCGACGAACTACGGGATGAGTGCGGCGTTCCCGAATCCGTTCAACGCAAGCACGTCGTTCACTCTGAGCCTGCCACGGGCGGCGCAAGTTTCGGTCACGGCGTATAACGTCGCCGGTCAACAAGTGGCGACAGTGACGGATGGTGAGTTGCCGGCAGGCACTCACTCGCTCACCTTCGACGCGCAACACCTGGCCAGCGGAGTGTATTTCGTGCGGGCACAGGTACCTGGAGAGCTGGACCATCTGCGCAAGGTGATGCTGATCCGCTAGATGGGATATTCCACGCCAATTTTCAGCGTCCGGGGCATTTTTACCCCGGACGCGTTGTTTTCGGACGCTGAATACCCTGTCTCCAGAGACGCTCGTCGCAAGACCTGGAGGACGGGGAAACCCCAAAAGCGAAGCCGGGTCGATTGTCAGAACTACGGATTATAAACGTGGTTTTGCAAAGGTGAAAACGTACAAATCTAACCCTTGCGACATTTGGAACGCAGTGCTCCCAAAACACCCAGAGCTCCCTTTTTCTGTAAAATGCTTCCAAGGAGTGTTTTTTGTTGGAAGAATTTGTATCTTTTTCAGATTATTCGTGGACAATGTGGGTTTGCTCCACTCGGAGAGCGGATCCGAGACGAGTCGAGAGGAACGTTGCCAGGTTGTTGACCTGCAAGCTTTTACCTGCGTAACGTTATCTATTAGGAATACGTTAGGCGCGCGGAACGAAACGAGAGGGTTCAGGTCGGATTTGTGGGGTGCGGGACGTCGATCACGGGGGTGGACGTCGTCTCCGATGCAAGCACTGCGCAAGACTACGGTATCGGGGCGTTAGGTCCATCGCCCGCTATTGATCGATGTACCGATGAGGCTGGGGAGACTCATCAGTTGTACAGCGGTCGGCCACATGTTGCAGTACTCGTTGTAACGGTGAGTGAGTGAGTCTCCATTACACTCGCCGGATTGATGTTTTTCCCTCCCATTGGTGTCCTTCACCGGGAACGCTCCAGTTCTCTGGCAGTTCCGAACCATCCCTTTCGCAGAATTTCGCGGTATCCGTCGAAACAGAAACATCTTTGTGTGGATAGCGGTCGATGATTTCGTCGGCCGTGAGAACTGTCGGATTAAGATGGGGACTGCCATGAACCATGCTCGCAGTTTGTGGAGTGTTCTCGCAACCCTGCTACTCCTGGTCATGTTGGCCGGTGTGGTACAAGCCGCCCCGGGCAAGATTGTCGGGACGGTTGTCGGGACCGAGAGCAGTGAGCCGCTGATCGGTGTGAACATCATCATCGATGGAACGCGGCACGGCGCGGCTACCGATCTGGATGGCCGCTATGTTATTCTGAACGTCCCGCCCGGAACCTACGAGATCAAGGCCTCGATCATCGGCTACCGCCCGGTGACGGTGCGCGAGGTTCGCGTCACGGAAGGCCGGACAACCACCATTGACATCGAGATGACCCCGGAAGCCCTGATCGGGGAAGAGGTCGTCTTCGTTGCCGAAAAGCCCCTGATCCAGCCAGACATGACGGACAGCCGCACCACGCGTACCTCGGAAGACATCAAGGCGATGCCGGTCGAGAACGTGCGTGAGGTGATCCGTCTGACGCCGGGCGCTGTCGGTGGCAACTTCCGCGGCGGCCGTGAGGAGGAAGTGCTGTACCTCGTGGACGGCGCGTCGATGGTTGACCCGATGACGGGTGACTATGAAGGCTACATCCCGCAGGTGGCGTTTGAGGAAGTCAACGTCGTTACCGGCGGTATGTCGGCCCAGTACGGTAACAACCTCTCCGGTGTTGTCAGCCAGGTGACGAAGGAAGGTGGCGAACGCTACTCCGGGTCGTTCCTCGGCCGCACCAATGACGGCGGTATCGAAGATGACGAGATGAAAGACCTGCAGTTC
The DNA here is from genome assembly GCA_963675295.2 of bacterium. GTDB lineage: Bacteria > Electryoneota > Electryoneia > Electryoneales > Electryoneaceae > BMS3BBIN04. Next base: position 4,262,306 of record CAXXKJ010000002.1, on the reverse strand, counting down.
GCGCTGTCCGGTCCGATTCCGTTGCTCGACAACCGCATTGGTGACCTGAACTTCTTTGCCGCCGGACAGTGGTACGATACGCGCGGCCGGTTCGTGAACGATGACAGCACGATGACCAGCGCGTTCGGCAAGCTGACCTACAGCCCCACGCCGAAGCAGAAGTTCACGCTTAGCGGAAACGTTACCAACTCCAACTGGACCAACTACACCCACCTGTGGTCCCGCACGGATTATGAAGACAGGCTCGATGGCTACGCACCGTCCTACAATGACGACGGTACGATTGCCAGTGATTACGTCTACTACGATCCGAGCAACTCGCCGTGGTACAACAACGGCCAGCTGGACACCGAAGACCTGAACGGCAATGGTGTCCTGGACGCCGGCGAGGATCTGGACGGTGACGGTGTCATCGACAGCGAGGACCTCAACCGCGACGGCAGCCTGAGCAGCTTCAGCATGCTTGATCACCTGCCGTACTTCGAACAGCACATCAACCAGTTCAGCGCCAAGTGGGACCAGACGATCAGTGAACGGACCTACTTCGAACTGGGCTTCTCCTACTACAAGACGGAGATGCACTACAACACGCGGGAATACATCAACGAAGATGCGAACGGCAATGGCCAGCTCGACCTGGAACAGGCCTACAGTTCAATCGAGGAGATTCCCGACGATCTGTTGAACACGTATCGTGACGTGCTTGAATCGAACGCCGACGGTACCCAGTACTGGTTCGACTACAACCAGAATGGTGTCTGGGAGTACGAGGACATCAACGGCAACGAGATCTGGGACTGGGATGTGTACGGTCCGACCCACGACCTGATGACGGATGAAGATGACGACGGCTACGTCGACGCGTCCCAGTCCGGTCCGCGGGACACGTGGCTGGGGTGGGAAGATATGCCGTTCGGTAACAGCAAGGACGACAACGACTTCTACACCTACGGCACCGGCACGACCTACAACCGGTCCCGCTGGAACAACGACAGCAAGGAAACCTACACGTTCAAGGGACACATCACGAGCCAGATGCACCAGTTCCACGAAGTGAAGGCCGGTTTCGAGCTGACGTTCTACGAACTGTTCGACCACGATGTGGACATGGCCTCCGGTGGTAACGTGTACGGCCAGAACTTCACGGCGTCGCCGCGCCTGTACGGTGCGTTCGTGGAAGACAAGATGGAGTTCGAGGGGATGGTACTGAACCTCGGTTTGCGTGCGGACTACTTCGACGTGAACTGGGATGATTATCCGTCCGACATCACCAACCCGGTGACCGACCCGTCGCTCGGCGGTGAGGTTGCAGACCCGACAAAGGTTGAAGGAAAGACTTACTGGGGCCCGCGTCTCGGTGTTGCCTTCCCGATCACGGAACGGGATCAGTTGAGCTTCAACTACAGCCGGAACTTCCAGGTGCCGCTGCTGCGCTATGCGTTCACCAACGTCAACTGGGACTTCTCCGGTGCGTTCCCGATTGTCGGTAACCCGAACCTCGAACCGGAACGGACGACCTCGTACGAGTTGACGCTGCGTCACCAGTTTACCGATGACGTCGTGTTTGTCGCCACCGGTTTCTACAAGGACATCAGCGGCCTGGTTGACACGCGGCAGGTGTTCTTCACCGCGCGCAACTGGTACGGTCTGTACATCAACCAGGACTACGGAAACGTCCGTGGTTTCGAGATGAGCCTCAGCAAGCGCTTCAGCAACTTCACCAGCGGTAGCCTGTCGTACACCTACTCGGTGGCCAAGGGTAAGGCGTCCGAAGCGCGCCAGAACTACGAAAACGCCTGGGCCGGGAACTTGATCCGGACCACGGAATCCTACCTTGACTGGGATCAGCGCCACACGATTTACGGCAACATCCAGTTCTTTGTACCGCAGGATTCCGACATCCTCGGTGTGTCCTACTTCGATGGTCTGTCGATCAACCTGATCGGGAAGTACGGCAGCGGCCTGCCCTATTCGAGCCCGGCCCGCTCGCTGGATCCGCCGATCAACGATCAGCGCCTGCCCTACACGCTCACCTTCGACGCACGTGTGCAGAAGGAGTGGGGCATCTGGAAGTCGTTGAACGTGTACGCGTTTGTGCAGGTCTACAACCTGCTCGATCGTGAAAACATCGACCAGCGGTTCTTCCAGGCGAATGCTGACACCGGTTGGTACGAACAGTTCAACGACGTCGACGGGAAGTATAACGATCCGCGGTATTACCAGCGCGGTCGCATGCTGCAGGTTGGCGCGGGAATCGAGTTTTAAACGAGGCAGGAGGATACATCACCGTGAGAAGAAACCACATCCTGACGACGGTGTTGCTGGTGCTACTCGCCTGCCTGCTGGCCGCGAGCTCCAGCTTTGCCGCGCGCATTGACATGACCGGTCCGAAGAAGGGTCCGCGGAGAACCGCTGCCCGTCCGCCGACAGAATACAAGGTGCATGATGTCGGCAACTTCTGGACCGCTGTTTCCAACTTCGGTAACTACGGCGAACCCAACGAGCTGCTGCCTTCGGGTGAGTGGCCCGGCGGGTCCGGCGTCTACTACATCTGGGAAGGCCGTTTCTGGGTCGGAGCGCTGGTTGGTGGCGAACCGCTCGTCAGCCACGCCGACTACGGCAACTACGAGCTCGATCCGACTGATGGGTCCAGCTTCTATTTCGGAACCGGCCCGAAGTCGATTCAGGACGGGTTGTCCCACTTCGACGACCTCAATGCCGAAATCGGTGGCCACACCCCGATCGGCCTGAAAATCCACCAACGCACACTCGCCTGGTCGTTGACTGACTACGACGACTTCTTCATCAAACTGATCGAAGTCGAAAACGTCAGCGGTGGCCAGCTGAATAATGTGTTCGTGTCGTTCGTCTACGATAATGACGTGGGCGCGCACTACGATCCAGATCAACCTGCGATCGACGACCTTGTCGACTATGACGGCTGGGCGCCGCAAGGCCAGAACGCGTACCAATATGACTGGGTTGACCCGCTGGATCTGGACGGCAACGAAGAAACCGGCTACGACTACTGGGGCTGGGCGAAGGCCGACCCACGCAACCCGTTCTGGAACGGTTATTCACCGGCAGCCGGTGAAGAAGCTCCGGCGGACGACAATCCGGAACCGGACGGCATCTGGGATGAATACCAGATTTACGTCGTGGATCCGGCGGTGTACGTTGAAGCCGGCTACGACATTCCGGACTACATCCGTTACCAGGTCAGCGTTCCCGACAAAGGTTATGTCGCCGGAGAGCCTGTGGTTACGGCGGCTGGAGATTCCCTGCGCGGGTACCTGATCCCGCGTGACATGAGCTACATGTACGACGGCGACTACCCGCAATCCGGCGAGATTGACGTTGGTGAACGTAGCATGAACCCGCCGGTGGCCGGCTTCATCGGGACCAAATTCCTCTACATCCCGGACGAACCCTACCTGGCGAGTAAGAACCGTGTGCCGGAAGACGAGTGGGATCCGCCACATCGTCCCTATTCCCATCAGTGGTGGAACTGGGAATCCGACCCGGGTTCAGACCGGGAAAAGTATGAGTACATGACCGGTACGCACACACTGTCCGCCGGTCAGCGCTTCATGCCGCATCCGTTCGACTACGGCGCCGGCGCACCGGTGTTCGACTATCGTTACATCATCTCCAGCGGTCCGCACAGCTTCGCGGACGGCGAAACAAAGAAGTTCGTCGCGGTGACAGGTGTTGGCTGGGGTATCCAGGGCTTGCGCGAGAACATCGACAACGCTCTCGTCGCCTACTACCAGGGTGAGTTGGCCGAAATCGGTGACCCGGAAATTCCGCCGAGCGACGCATTCGCCAACCAGACAGGATTCACCGGCACCAGCGACGCAATGATTCGCACGGACCGGCACTTCCTGCTGCCGATTCCGCCCGCGATTCCGGACCTGCACTACAGTGCGCTGGACGCCGGCGTGAAGCTGGTCTGGGATGACAGCGCGGAAGATGCCATCGACAGCTTCCTCGGTACCACCGACTTTCTCGGGTACAAGATCTACCGCTCGAAGTACAACCCGCAGACCTGGGACATGATCGCGGCATTCGATATGCCCAGTGAGGGTGACACCTACCTGATGAACACGGAAGGTGACACGCTCAACCCGATCGAATTCGACGGTTCCCAGTACGCCTACAACGAACCCGAATACGCTGAGATCGTCGGGGACGAGAACAACGTGCAGGGTACGGACTGGAACTACATCCCGGTCGACCTGCCGGACCTGACATATACGTATGAGGATTATGGCGGCGATTTTGCCGATAAGAACGGCACGATCATCTTCAAGGACATCGAACGGCCGGTCAACGGACTGAAGTACTACTACACTGTTGTCGCGTACGATCCGGACAAGATGGACACGTTCGGGCTGCCGTCGATTGAATCCGCAAAGTCGAACTACCGCAAGGATCTGGACGGTGCACCGCAGGCGGTGATCCCCGGGGTACTGCCGATTGACACACCGGCGGACGATCCCAACGAGCCGGACAGCGACCTGACGATGGACGACATCAAGGTCGTCCCGAATCCCTACAAGGGTACCGCTTCGTTTGAAGCGCGGTACGAAGACCAGATCAGTTTCATCAACCTGCCTTCCCTGTGCAAGATCAGCATTTTCACGTTGAATGGCGATCTGATCAAGGAGATCTACAAGGATGACGGAACGATCGGTGCGGTCTACTGGGATTTGATCAGCAGGAACAACCAGAAAGTCGTATCGGGGCTGTACATCTACGTCGTTGAGACGGAGTCGCCCAGTTACGAGAAGAAAGTCGGGAAGTTTCTGATCATCCGCTGACCTCGGCACAAGGAGTTCGATCATGAATAGACGAACGGTATATCAGCTGGGCTTGGCGGTGCTGATCGCCCTGCTCGTCGCTGCTGGCGGCGCCCACGCTGAATTTGCAAAAGTCGGCACCACCGGGGCTGACTTCCTCAAGCTGCCTATCGGCGCGCGAGGGGTCGGCATGGGTGGCGCATTCTCCGCCATCAGTAACGACCAGTCCGCCATGTTCTGGAACCCGGCGGGCATAACACAGCTCGGCGGTTCATCGGTGATGTTCGAGCATGTGGAGTATTTCGCCGAGATCAGCTATGACGCGATCGGCGGCGCCCACAGGCTCAACGACACCTTCACCATCGGCGCCTTTGCCCTCGCGATGGGCTCGGGCGACATGGAGGTGACCACGGTGCAGCAACCGATGGGTACCGGTGAAACCTTCAACGTAACCAACATCGTCGGCGGCGTATCACTCGGTATGAAGCTGACCGACAAATTCTCCTTCGGAACGAACCTGAAGTACGTACGCGAAGATCTCGACACCGAAGTCGCGTCGAACTTCGCGATTGACGTCGGCGTCATGTACGACACCCAGTGGAACTCGGTCCGGCTCGCCATGGCGGTGCGCAATTTCGGTCCGGAAATGCAGCTGGATGGCGGCTACTACGACTTCGACAACGGTTCCCAGGCGACGGAAGCAACGGAGTTTCTGCCCTACCATTTCCCGATGGTCTTCCGCCTTGGTGTCGCGATGGACCCATTGAACACTGATCAGCACCGGCTGACCCTCGCGGGTGACCTCGAGCATCCGAACGACAACGTTGAACGCGTGAACCTGGGCGCCGAATACGGCTTCCAGGAACTGTTCTTCCTCCGCGGCGGCTACACGTTCCGCCACGATACCCTCGGCATGTCCGCGGGTGTCGGCTTCCTGTGGCAGCGGATCGGAATTGACTACGCGTTCAGTGAGTACGGTATTCTCGAGGATGTGCACCGGTTCAACATCTCGTTCTCGTTCTGATCCCATCCCCGATGGAGGATGAGACAGAGTCAGGAGGATTTTCGATGCTACGACTGAGACATGCACTCGTGTGGGTTCCGGTCCTGCTGCTGTTGGCCGCGCCGCTGCTCTTGGCGCAACCTGTGCCAACCGCCGCAACCTACGACGAGTTGACAAATTCATTTTCCGTGACGTTCAGCTCCACTGTGGACGTCGACCCCGATGCATTTGTCGTCACCGGGATCACGATCGACGACGATATGGGCGGACCGCTGAGCGATTTTGAGTTGCGCGGCGGGATCGTGATGGACGGAAGCACGCCCAGGGAAGTCAGATTCCACCCTTACTTCGAAGGCGTCATCGGTGAATACGTCTACGATGACGGCACATCCAGCGAAGATCGCCAGCTCTGGGGTCTGGACTACGATGACCTGATGGTGATCGAGGAAGAGCTGGACCACATGACCTTCGATCACATGCGGATGTGGTGCCCGGCCGGGATGGCCAGCGATCCGCAGGGCAATCTGTCGGAAGGTACCTGGATCGACCTCACATATGTGGAAGTTCCTTCCAACGATGAGGTTAACCTCACAGACGCCGAATACGATGCCGCGTCGAACACGCTGACCCTGAGCTTCAACAAGGTGATGCAGTTCGACCAGATTCCGGAAGATGTGGCCACGCAGGACCCTTACAACAAGAACTGGCCGGCGCCGGGGGACGGTGTGCTGACCGGTGGTGAGAACGAAGACCGCAACGGCAACGGCGTGCTTGACTTTGAAGCCAATGTTGTTGTTCCGCAGATCACCCTGTACGACGCGAACAACACCCTCGTGACCCTTTCAAGCGCAGCGGACCTGACCAGGATGGATTCCGACGTGCTGCAGCTGCAGTTGCTGCCGGCCGAACGCGCGACCGTGGAAGCGTTGGACACCGGGACGATGATGATCCGGTTCACGGACTATACATTCGTGGATGTGGACTACAACCCGGCGGTGCCGGTCGAAGATTTTGCTGTTGAGTTTACGCAGGACCCGGCGACGCTGTTTCCGCAGTGGGCCGAATATGACATGGGGTCCAACGAGCTGAAGGTGAAGTTCAACCAGAAGCTCGCTTCCAATGTCAAGGACTACGCGGTTGTCCCGAAACTGTCGATTCAGCGCATCGAACCCGATTCCACCTATTCGTACGCGCTGGAGTCCGGCCTCGCCGGCCTGGCGGATTCCGATTCCAGCCTGACGGTTCTGATGGGTGTTGGCACCGCGCATGCCACCGAAGACCTGATTGACCAGAATGGTGACGGTGCTGGTGATACCGGAGCCAATCTCGAGTTCCAGGTGTATGTCCGTTCCGCGACCGTGCTGAGCGCCGGCGGTAACGGCAATATGGCGGACGGTGTTCCGCTGACCATCATTGCCGAGGACCGCAACAAGGGTCCGGAACTTGATGAAGAGGACCTGCCGTACTACGACGCTGATGCCAACGAGCTATACCTCCTGTTCGACGTTCGCCTGGACGCGGAAGTCGTGTTCGAGGGAATTCACTTCATCTCGGCTGATGACGATACCGTCACTCTGACCGATGGCGAACTGGAGCGCGTAGGCGGCAACAAGGGATTCTCGATCACCATCAGCGAAGAAGACCAGTACGCGCTGGAGAACACCATCGACACCAGCACGCTACGCATGGTGATCGAACCGTACACGGTTAAACAGTCCTCCAAGCTGAACGGCAACCGCTACATCGAAGTCGAAGACTTCAACTACATTGCCGACCCGAACCCGCCGCTGATTGAGTATGTCTGGTTTGATGAGGTCCACGGACGGTTTGTGATCGGCACAAACGGAACCGTTCCGGCGGAAAACGTCGACCTGACCAAAATGCAGCTGAACGGTATCGCGATCGGTGCGCCGGAATCGTTCGAAGCCAGCGAACCGAATCGCATCTCGCTGTACTTGAGCGATACGGATGTTTCGGCGATCAAGGATATTGATCAGGCCGACCGGACAGACCTGATACTTGACTTCAGCGAAGGATTTATCACCACGGCCGATGGCATTCCGTGTGTTGAACAAACAGGTTTGATGGACGGCGATACCACCGCGAACGAACTGTACGAATCGGTGCTGGTCCTCGGTTTTGGTCGCGAATTCTACATCCGCAGCCATGAAGCGTTCCCGACGCTGCCGCGCATCGTGCAGGCATCACTGCGCGAGGTCAGTCCAGGGGCGTTGTGGTATGTCGCCAACGATCAGTGGGGCCTGCCGTACGATCCGTTCTACCTGCGGGAAGGCAAGTCGGTTGAACATCCGCTGGTGACCCCGCTGCGCAAGTCCGAGCTTGACAGCGCAGTAACGTTCTTTGAGACGCGGACACCGAAACTCCCGGACATGGGTGCCAAGGCTGCCATTGACGACCTGATTGGCGGCGAACGTGCGGACAAGATTCCGGAGCAGATCATCATCCTGTTGACGGATATCTGGGATGAATACGGTGTCGGACGTAACGACGGTGACGCAGGCTTCTGGAAGCACGGCTATTTCTTGCCGAGTGACCTTCCGGGCAACAGCACCGATGAGTACTCCAACGAAGCGGAGCTGATCGTTCTTGACAGTTACCCGCAGAGCTACAACACGGGGGATGATGCCTGGATCTGGAACGATAACGACGAGGTCTGGGAAGAGGACGACATGGACGAACTGGATGAAGCCGGTTTGTCCGCCATTGCCAATGTGTACACTCAGTACGTCAGCTACAAGGTCGACAAGTTTGAGGTCAACTGGGTCAAGTACGGCCTGGCGTATTTCACTGAGTTCTACACCTTCCGTCATCCGCGGTACTACGGTGATTCCGAAACCCGGGGTCTGACGGGCGGCAACATCCTGACCTTCATCGGGTCCGACCTGTCTTCCCGCGTGGATTACAAGCATGTCTTCATGTACATGCTGTACCTGTGGGAGAAGTATGGTGGCGACGATATGCTGACTGCCATTTCGATGTCTCCGCACATTGATATTTATGGCGTCGCGGATGCGTTGTCCGACCGCAACGAACAGCTTGAGGCTTGGCAGAAGGATCTGGATGTGGTCGATGTGTTCCTCGACTTCGCAACCGCGAACCTGATTGACACATCGTACTCCGAAGACGATCACAACCGGTTCATGTTCGAGAACATCAACACGCAAGCCGCGATTCGCGGTGGTCCAATGCGCTGGAAGACGTCGGCCGGTCCCGACCGTGCGCCGTATCAGCGGACCAACACGGAATGGGGCTTCGACTACTTCTTCACCGGCTACACCGCAACCACGTTGAACAATGCGTTGGATCCGGTCAACGACAATCTGGTTGTCTTTGCTGGTGAGGGCGCGACCGATATCGCATTCCGGAAAGTCAACATGCAGGCGACCGAGGTTGACAACAACCTCAGCGCGTTGCCGATTCTGACCCAGGAAATCGAACTCGAGGGCGATCTGAACGTCGGTGTCGTGCCGATCAGCCCCGGCGATGGATGGGTGCTGGGTGGCGCTGACGATCCGGAAGCTACCTTCCCGACCTTCTTCCTGATCGCGGCGGGTGCGGGTGGTGACTTCCTCGTGCATCATCAGCAGAATGCCGCGGAATTCAGCCGCCTGTTCGTGGTGCAGAACCCGGTGATCGAAACGATGCTCGATGTGTACGTGATTACCGAACAGCCGCTGTACCGTTCTGACGGAGTTTCTGCACCGACGGTGAACGTGTATGCCGATGCGGACATGACGGAAGTGATCGCCACGTACGATTCACCTGATGATTTCGAGATGACTTCGGTCGAGAACGCAACTGGTCGCTTCGATCAGTACGTCGCACATGTCACGATGACGGATGTCGGCGAAATGCACTGGGCGCTTGAAGGGTATTATTCGAACGGTGTCCCGGTTGTGGAATCCGATCCGACAATCATCGTGATGTCCACCTTCGAAGGCGGTGGCCCGTCGATGGTGAAACTGAGCGATGGATTCCAGGTGAGTTCGACCGCACGCAGCTTCGATCGCGACAAGGACCTGATGCTTGTCCGCTCGCCGGACGTGGCGTCGGTCGGCCTGGGCAAGTTCATCCAGAATACGGATGGACGGACGCCGGTCAGCAGCCGCTACAGCATCGGCAACCACATCGAGAAGGTCGGTGATCCGCTGACCTTGCGGATTCCGTATGACGTGGACGCCGCCGGTGAACAGGACGCCGGTGTGTACCTGATGCGCAACGATGAGTGGGTGTATGTCGGTGGCGAAGCCAACCCGGCAGTTGGCCTGATCACGGTGCGTGTTGGCCAGACCGGCACGTATGCCGTGATGGCTGGTCCGCTGGGTGACGTCCCGGACGACCTGATGGTTCCGAACAGCTTCGAGCTGGGGCAGAACTATCCGAACCCGTTCAACCCGAGCACTACGATCAAGATCGCGCTGCCGCAAACCGGTCCGGTGACGCTGGCGGTGTACGACGTGTTGGGCCGCGAAGTGACGCGTCTGTTCGACGGTGACCTGGCGTATGGTACGCACAAGTTCCATTTCAATGGACAGAGTGCGGCTGGCACGCCGATCGCGTCGGGCGTCTACTTCGTGCGCATGGATGCGCCGGGATTCAACAAGACCCGTAAAATGGTGTTGGTGAAGTAACCAGCCCCGGATGGAGGATCATACAATGCAGACCAATTTTCATCGGCTGACCTTGCGCATCCTGACCGCCGGGCTCCTGTTGACCGCCCTGTTCATGGTGGTAGGTTGTTCAACCGAAAGCGACGATATCCCGACCGGCCCGGCCGTGACCGTCGATCTGATGATCGAACGGGGTTGGGAGTATTTGAACGATGGTGAGGTGGACGAGGCCCTCAACATGTTCGCGGATGCCGCAAACGCCGAATCCAGCAACCTCGAGGCGTATCTCGGGCTCGGGTATGCGTTCGCCGATTCACGGGAACCGATCAGCGCGCAACGAAACCTGTCCAACGTGCTGACGTTGGGCGCGGTGCTGATCGAAACCGGCGAGGTGGAAGCCGGGGACGTGGACGCTCTGTTTGCGGAAGCCTGCGCAGGCAAGGCGAGCGTGGCCCTGAGCACTCAGGACTACGAGATGGCCGTCGAAGAAGCACAAAATGCGCAGGAGTATTGGGCGGACATGGCCAACCCGACCCATCGCTGGCTGCCGAATTTTGACATGGACACGGTCAAGTTGCTGGAGGCGATGGCCTGGTACGGCCAGGGTGAGTACGGCGAGGTGATGGTGGTGCTGGATGATGTTGACGACAACGCGTTTATCCCGTCCCTGGAGAATTCGGGGGCGATCGTCGAAGTTCCCGATGAGGCGGTTGAAGTCACATTGCTGCAGAAAACGCACCTTGACGGTATCGCACAACTCGATCTCTCGAACGTAAATCTTGTTTATCCTGTTTCTGTCATGCAGGATGACATTACTTTCGAGATCACTGGATACGATGTCACTGGAGACGCTGTTCGTTTCAAAGGAAATCCAATTCCTGCAGAAGGGGATTCGTACGTTGTCACCTACTACTACGCGGTGAACTTCGGGGAATTCCTGATCCAACTGCAGGAAAAGTTGAACGAGTTACAGTAACAAGCAACGGAAGTAGTTTTCGGAAGTCGTGATGGTAACATCACGTCGTACAACGAAAGGGGTGAAGTATGTTGAAACGTTTGGTATTGGTGAGCATGGCGCTGCTGATCGCCGTTGGGGCGGCGTGGGCAACTGACATCCACCTGCTCGAGCCAACGAAAGTAACGAAGGGCCTGAACGGCCCCGAGTTGGATGAGTGGGAAGGTTTGTTCCTGAATCGCATGAGCGATGGTACGACCGACTACTACCTCAGCTCCGGCTCGCTGGGTGACACCATGTGCGTGCACTTCCAGCCGCTCGCTCCGTGCTCGGTGCACTTCGCGGAACAGCAGTGGTACACTGCGGGTAACTTCCAGTCGTTCGTCTGGGAATACAACCCGGATTGCGCCGCGATGTATGCGGATGGCCGCGCTCCGCTGCGTGGTACCTCGCCGGTCAGCCCGTTGGGTGAAGCCCTGTTCGGCCCGTTCAACAAGTTGAGCAACGGTGAGGGCGACTGGGGTGAGTACCTGTTTGAACAGGAAGAGCTGTTCAACGGCGAAGCGATCTGGATTGACGACGGCCGCGCGTTCATCGTCGGCTGGGTCAAGACCCAGGATGACGGCATGCCGCAGCCGCTCGCGGACAACATTTCCTCCCGTGGCTTTACCTACACCTGGTTCGGTGGTCCGTGGATGGACACCTATGATGAAACCTGGGGTGCGTACGGTTCCAGCTCCCCGGTCGTCGACCTCGCCATGCGTGTCGGTGTATCCTACCCGCTCGGCGCCCCGCCGATCATTGGCAACATGAACCAGCTGCCGAACACGGTCAACGGTTCGAAGGAATGCACCGTCACGTGCGACATCTTCGACGATGCCGGCTGGACCGATGATCACCAGGCGATGCTGAATGTCTCGGTGAACGGTGGCGCTCCGACTCAGTACGAAATGACCGACCCGGATGAGGACGGCATTTTCGACGCCACCTTCACGCTTGACAATGAAGTCGGTGACATGATCAGCTATTGGATCTGGGCCGTCGACGATGAAGGCCAGGAAAACAGCAACGAAGACAGCCAGATGAATTTCGACATCATCGAGTTGGCGGGTCTGGATGCTGACATCCTGTTCATCGACCACCAGTCGAACTTCACGTACGAGATGCGTCATGCGCTCGTGAACGCCGGTATTTACTACGCGTTCTACGATGTCGACGACAACAAGGGCATTGATGAGTACCTGATCGCTGAGTCGGACTGGAACGCCTTGATCGTCGTTGGCTGGGGCGCGGGCTCTGTCCCGACCCGTGACTACACCGGCAACGCATATGTCCCGTACCTGATGGCCGGCGGCAACATGTTCTACGCCGACCAGGACTACTTCTTCGCGAATGACGAACCGGAAGAACCCAGCTTCTCGGCTGGTGATTTCGCGTACGATGTGTTCGGTATCCAGGAAGGCCGCAACGATATCGACATTCCGGGTGACACCCTGTTCTATGGCATCCCGGATGATCCGATCAGCAACGATTTTGCTGACGATCCGTACCAGATCCTGTTTGAGACCACGGATCAGAGCTACCCGGAAGCGATGACCGGCGTGTCCGAAACCGAAACCATCTTTGAAGGTGCGGACCTCGGTTATGTCAATGGTCTTCGATATGTGAACGCCTGGGACGGCAAGACTATTTTCCTCGGCTTCGACATCGAGTATACCCTTGACTGGACCAACCCGGACTGGCCGTTCATCACGCCGCAGTTTGGCACCCTGATGGGCAACGTGATCAACTGGTTCGGCGCGACCACGGTTGGTGAACCGACCGCGACGCAGCCGCTCGAGTTCAGCCTCGATCAGAACTATCCGAACCCGTTCAACCCGACCACGCAGATTGACTTCACGCTGCCGCACGCGGCGGATGTCACCCTGACCGTCTACAACGTCGCCGGCCAGCAGGTCATGACGCTGAAGAACGGCCAGATGGCTGCCGGTCACCAGAGCCTCACCTTTGACGGGGCGAACCTCGCCAGCGGTCTGTATTTCTACCAGCTGAACGCCGGTGAATTCTCCGCTACCCGTAAGATGATGCTGATGAAGTAAGCTGGACGGTGTCCACGTGACACCAGTCGTGAGCAAAACCAACCGGGGACATGTTCGCAAGAACGTGTCCCCGGTTTTTATCTGCCCCGCTTCCCGATTAGCAGATTAACGCCGCCGGAATTCGATACCAGCTTCGTCGAATGTGAGGAGGTAAGCCGGTTGCGAACCCGGCAGGTTGGAGTCGAGCACACGCGCAATAAACATGTCGGTGCGGTGAGTGGCGAACCGATGGAAGGTCTGCCCGGTGACAAACAAGCGGCCGAGCGGATCGATCTCAATCCCGCGGCCAAGATCATCCGCGTCGCTGCCGTGGGTGCTGAACCAGGTCAACTCGCCGGCAAGTGTTACACGGATCAATGCGACGTCCGTCGCGTGTTCGGCGTTGACCTCAGAGGTACCGGTAACGTACACGGCGTTGTCTTGATCGACCGCGAGGTCGCTCGCGTGATCCAGCCAGACATTTCCGCAGGCCAGCCCCCAGACCAGCGTGCCATCGGCTTGGAATCGGGCGATTACAATCTGTTCCGAGCCCTGGTCTGCCGGCAGTTCAGAATCGCCGGTCATGACGAATCCGCCGGTTGCCAGTGGACGAACCCGGCGGGCGATGTCCTGTTCATTCGTGCCGAATATACGGTCCCACAGTGGATCGCCGGAATCCGTCAACGCGAATATGTGAATGTCGGGGATGGTTCCGGGCAATGCCGGGCGGCTCCAACCCGCACAGACGATGGTGCCATCAACCAACTGGCAGGCGGTGAACAGGCGAGTGTCGCGGTCTGTGCCGACAAAGCGTTCCCAGACGAAATCGCCGGACGCCGTATAGCAGTACAACCATCCATCGCGGTAGGTACCGTTTTGATAGTCGCCTACGGCGAGGAAGGTGCCATCGGCAAGCGGAACCAGGTCGAAGAATCCGTCACGGCCGGGTCCGCCCAGCTGCTGTGACCAAGCCAGAGTACCAGCAAGATCAATCCGGAGTATCGACCCCTGCCGCGGATCACTTGGCACGGATTCCGAATAGCCGGCAACCAGAAAACCTTCGCCTGGCAGCAGCACGATTTCCTTGCCCTTGTCAAGTCCGGCCGATCCGCCCACGGTCATTGACCACATCGAATCGCAGGCCAGGCCGAAGGCCATCACCTGCAGGTCGCCCAGTGTGTCGCCGTGAGATTCCGTCCAGCCAGTGGTGAGGAGGCGGCCATCATGAGTCAGGACGAGATCCTTGCTCAACTCGTCGTCGCGGCCGCCATAAACCCTGATGATCTCAGGAATCGGGCCGGCATGGGCGGCCATCCCCAGCGCAAGACAGAGAACGGCCAGGAAGGCTGAAACCAGCCTTGAAACGGTTTTCACGCCTGCTGATTGAACGTTTGCTGCCATACCCATTTGAACGCTGGTAACAAACCGAACCTGTGTAGCTGCACCGATGCGGATTCCATTGTAGCCTCTAAAGTCCGCGAATTGTACTTGGCGGTAGAATCATCCCGCGAGGCTGGAGCACACACGCCATAAATCCAGCTGGATTCATGGCGTGTGCAATGATCAGTACGCCTCGGGACGGACGCCCTTGAGATCGTGCCAGCTTAGCGGACGAGCATCACCTTCTGAATCTGGTTCAGGTGGCCCGGGACGACCGCCTGCACGAAGTACACACCCGAGCTCAGGTTCGATGCGTCCAGGGTGAACGTTTGCAGGCCGGGAGCATATCGGCCGTCCGCGAGGGTGGCGACTGTTTGCCCCAGGACGTTGTGAACCGTTACGGTCAACGTCGCGGCATCGGGCAAGGAGACCCGGATCGAGGTCATCGCGTTGAACGGGTTCGGATATACGTCCGCAAGGCTGTAGGTATCAATCGCCGCAGACGCACCGTTTTCGTTTGCCGTCAACTCAAACAACCCGCCCCGATCGCTCCAGACGGATGCACCCTCCGTTCCGTTCGCAGACGCTGATTTTGAGAAGTTCCACGTCGCCACCGCGACATCGTTGGGGAAATAGCCGAGGTTGCTATGATGCAGGTACTCTCCGGACGGGGCAAAGCTGGGAACGTCCAGCGTGAATGTCGCGGAAACGTTCGCGTTCGGCGGAATGGTCTGATTGTTGACCTGGAGGATCGGGCCATACTCACTGCCATTGGGCAGAATGACCTTAGACCAGTAATCCACACCGGGGAAGGACTGCGGAATGCTGGTGGTCAGCGTGATGGTGTAGTCAATCGAGCCGCCCTCCGCGGGCACGAAATCGTCCTCGGGAAGCACAGTGAAATCATACGGCAGCACATTTGCCTCGACGGTCAGCGATTCGCGATAGATGTAGTCCCCCTGATTGTTGAAATTGCCATTGGCCGCATTGCCGCAATAGTAGAACGTGATCGGACCAACGTCCTCCGACGGCGCCGTCCACTGGAATGACCAGTTGCCCTCTCCCGCACCGTTGTACGTTCCGGCGGTGGTATGATTGACATAGCCGCCGTTGCGCTCGGTATTCTCCACATCGGTTATCGTGAACACTCCCTGAAAGCCGTTGTTCGCATTGTCCTTGGCCGTCAGCTGAAATCCCCAGCGCGATTGATCCGGATCTTCAATGTGTACGGACAAGGTGTAGGTCTCGCCGGGTACGTACGAGGTGATGCCGGACAGGTCCAGTTGTCCATCCCCGGAATTCAACGGGAAACTGTTGTGACAGTTATGGCAGGTGTTGCCAGGAGGCGGATCGCCGGCGAATCCTTGTGACGGACCGCTGGATAAGGCGTGCGCAATCCCGGCGGACGATACGACGAACAGCAGGATGAAGACAGCGCTTCGAAATTGTCTCATGATACTCTCTCTCCCAGGTTAAGGACGTTCCTGAATCCACGTTTCGCAGGCAGGCAGCCGCGATACACTCACGATTTGATTCAACGTTTTCAATGTGACGCGATTGCATACCGAGGATCAGGGCGTGGTGTACCTTTGCAAAATATTTCCCCGAAGCCCGCTGTGTTAGGATCGCCAAACTTAAAATCAAACTTGACAGAGGCTAGCTTGAGGAGGCTAAGTTTTTGATAAACAAAGGGTAGAACGCCCTACCTAGAGGCAGGACGGCGGTCTGGCAGGATGGTCACGTCTTCCTGTCGCGAACGGTGTCTGAACAGCTCCATCGAAACTGGGGTTGGTAGCGGAGAGAGTGCGACGGTAAGGTGGAGAAAAACCGGTCTTGCCATTGTGGCAAGACCGGTTTGCATGACAGTACCCGCGGCGAGATTCGAACTCACGGCCTTCTGCTCCGGAGGCAGACGCTCTATCCAACTGAGCTACGCGGGCATTTCAATCCTGCAGCAACCACGGAAACTAAACGGATGCATGCGGGGAGTCAACCACGGCTCCGGCGTTTGCGGTGGCCTCATGGACCCGGACCGTCATCGCGATCGGATTCAGCCTGTCCGGCTCCCGGGTGCGTGCATCGGGCTCAGAATAATCTGCAACCCGTTCACGCTGTCCGCGTATCTTTAAAGACAACAGTATCGCGAACATCCCCCACAGTTCACATCAGGTACAGTCACCATGACCGAGACAAACAGCCAGGCGACGCGCAATGTGCTCGCAATCTTTAACCCGCAATCGGGCACTGGGTTTCGTCCCAGCGACATTCTGAACGCGCTGCGCGACACGTGGGATCAGTTCCCCGGTATCAACCTGACGTACCAGGAAAGCCGGAATGTCGAGGACGGCGTCGGCAAGATTCGACATGCGATGGACTGCGGTGTTGATACGGTCATCGTGATCGGTGGGGATGGTATGGTCAACACGCTCGGCGCGCAACTGGTTGGCACCGATGTCAAGCTGGCCGTATTGCCGGCGGGCAGCGGGAACGGGTTCGCGCGACATTTCGACATTCCAAACAGCGCCGAGAAGGCGGCGAAGGCACTGATTAACGGCGAAGTGATGGAAATCGACGTCGGGTTCGTCAACGATCATCCGTTCTTCGTAACCGCCAGCCTCGCCTGGGACGCCGAGCTGGTGGCGGATTTCGAGAAGATGCCGATCCGTGGAATCGCGCCGTACGTTTTCGCCGGAATCTACAAGTATTTCACCTACGAACCGCAGGATTACCAACTCAACCTGGACGGTGAAGAAATCCACATTGAGAAGCCGCTGCTACTGACGGCGGCCAACCTGACGCAGTACGGCGGCGGCGCGAAGATCGCGCCGGAAGCGCGTGCGGATGATGGTCTGCTGACCCTCGTCGCCGTGCCGCGGATGGAGCCGCACGAACTGCTGCCGCAGATCCGGCGCCTGTTTGACGGATCGATCAGCAAGATTCCCGAGTTGAAAACGTGGCAGTTCGAGAAGATGACGGTGCAACGCGAGAAGGCGGGCAAGGTGCAGGTGGACGGAGAGTTGCTGGAAGCCGGCAAAGATGTGGTGATCGAGGTAAAGCCAAAGGCGCTGAAGGTGATTGTGCCAAAGGGGCGGGAGAAAAAGGACGACTGATCTCAGCGGCATCGTGACGCAGACAGACAAATTCAGCTCGATGCCGAGAGGATGTCATTCTGAAGCCGCGTCTGTTTGCGGCTGAAGAAGAGCCAGAGTAGCAGAGAAAACCACAACACTTCGATCCTCTCGAAGCTGGATCTTCCACACTTCTCTTCGTTCCGTTCGGAATGACGCACTGGCCGATTGGCGATTGCCCACGAACTGAACCGCACGGATCACATTACCGGATACAAATCGGGGCCACATCCTCACGATGTGGCCCCGTTGTTGTTAGATCTGATGACGGTTCGGGATGGCGTCACTTCATTAACACGGCCTTGCGCACCTGCTGCTTGCCCGCCGCCTGCACATGCAGGAAGTACACGCCGGACGGACGCGAACCGGCGTCCCAGACCACACGATGATAGCCTGGTGCCTGAGACGGCATCGAGATCGTTTGCACGAGACGGCCAAGGACGTCATATACCGCGACAGTGATCCCGGACGGTTCCGGCAACGCGACTTCCATCGTCACGGACGGGTTGAACGGGTTCGGATACAGCGGACCGACCGCGAATTCACGCGGGAGGCCATCGTCAACTTCGTCCACACTGACCGACCCGACCGAAATGGTAATCGTTTCCGAATCCGAGTTCTCCTCGGGGTTGGTGGCGGTCAAGGTAACCTGTTCCGCCCCTTCCCAGAAAATGTTCGGTTTCTCGATGTACAGCGTGCGTTCGAAGACGTTGATGTTCAGATCCACGTTTCCGCTGACTGACCAGCGGATACGATCCGAGCCCCAGACGTCGTCGGTGACGTAATCATCCAGCGGGAACGGTTCGAACGGGAATCCGAACGGCACGTGCAAGTCGTCAATCTCCGCCACTTCCGGCACTGCGCCAACACCTTCGACATTGACATGCAGCGGCACATAGGCTACCGGCGTGTCACCGTCGTTCATGCGCACGATGGCGTGGCCTTCGAAGGTTCCCATTCGAAGATCATCCGAGAACGCGAGCACGATGGCGGTATCGGTTTCACCTGGAGCGAGGACACCGAAATCAGTGCCGGTGTCGAGCCAGGTCAGGTCGTAAGCAATCAGCAGGCTGAGTTGATCTTCCATGAACGGTTCCTGCATGCAGATTTCCAGTCCGTGTTCGGCGTTATGGTTCTGGATGCCGATGGTCGCGCTGAGCAGGTTGGCTTCGTCCATGTCCTGGTATTGCAGCTTGATCCAGCCGTGCTTGAAGATCAATGCCTGGAATGTGTACGGGCCGGTGCCGTTGTCGGCGTAAACGCCGTCCCACGTGACCAGTACCGAATCCTCGACGCCGGTCCAGACGCTGACCTCGCCACCAAGATCCATGTTGAGATCATCCCACCAGGCCATCACCAGCGCGGCGGGGTTGTACCGGTTCGGTGCCCAGGTGCTGGGGATGATCCGGTTCTGGTTGGTGCCGTAATCCAAGTTGAGATCCCCCTGGAACGCGAGGAAACCGTTCGGGTTCACGTACACCGAATCGTAATAGCTATCGTAGAATTCGAATGGGAACGGCATCGCGACACCACGGAAATACCCGTCGTCCAAGTCACCGATGCGAAGGTCGTCCTCGGTCATGACCAGCGCGTCCGCGGGCGGATCAATCCAATCATATTCCGCGCCTTGCTCGTCCTGGCTCAGCCAATAGTAGCCCCAGCTGTCCTTCGGCGAGATCGCATCGATCAGGTTCCAGTCCGATTCGACCGGCAAGCGGTTGTTGCGGGTCACGTTGCCCGGTGCGGAACCATAGCCGGTGCTAAGCACCCAGATCAGGTTCTCGTCGCCGACATTTTCGATGTAGATCGGAACCTCGGTCTCATCCACACCCTGCAGGGTGATGTCGACTTCATCCGGCGTGATGTTGCCTTCCGAATAGGTCGCTGAGGAGGTCAGGTCGTCGGTCAGCAGAATCGCCCGTTCCGGCTCAATCGCTTCCGACCCGGCGCGGTAGAAATCCCAGTAGACGTACTCGATACCACTTAGCTGGTCAGGACTTTCGATGCCGACCGTGATGTAGTCATTGTCGGTGCTGTTGCTGGTCACCGGGGTGACGTCCTGGTACTGGAACAGGATGCGCCCGTTGCCGCTCTGGGTCGGGTGCATGGTCGGACCGTAGAGAATAACCTGGAATATCTCCGGAGTGTGATCCGAGGCTGCCAGGCAGTCCCAGGTGACGATGAAGCGGTCGGTCAATGCATCATAGCTGGCGTACACGCCGCTGGTGCCGGTGTGCAGGTCATCCCAGAAAGGCGCGATCATCGCCGGCGGGCCCATCGGATTCGGGATCGGCCAGTTACGGAATAGGATAATGGTCGACTTGTTGCCAAGTGCGATCCAGCCGTTGGTGTTGATCGTAACTTCGTCATACACCTCGCCGTAGTAAACAAACGGGAACGGCAGATCCATCACCATGCTGGCGTCTTCTTCACCGTATTGGTAGGCGCCGCCACTGTAGTTATCCTCGAGGCCGACATTGTTGATCGGCAGGACGTTGTCGTACCAGTCGAACTCAGGCCGGATCAGTTCAACATCCTGATCATCCACCGCCCAGTACCCGTAGTTCAGGTCGGGGCCGGTTGCGCCGGCGGCTCGTGGGTCGGCTGGGATGAAGGTTGCTTCGACACTGTCGACCGCGCCGGCTGCATCCTCGAAATGCACGACCACCGGAACCAGTTCACCCACCCGGGCTTCATCTGACAACTGCACCATAAAGGGGGCCGTGAGGTTGTTACGGCTTGAGTCCGCACCGACATCGGAGAACGTTACCGGGTTGTTGAGCACGGTGAAACGGTCGTCGTCGAAGTACAGTGAGGCCTGCAGGCCGGTCGCGTCCGCGCGACCGAAATTTTTGACCGGGAACGCGACTTCGCCGGATTCACCGGGGAAAATGCGCCGGTCGCTGGTGCTGTCTGTCCACGCGAAAGTTGATTCGGCGTCCAACTCCCACGCGATCACCTCGAACGGGATCGAGCTTTCAACATCGCCGGGGAAGGTTGCCGTCACTGCCGGGTAGCAGCCGTCTGGCGCCCAACCGGAAATGGTCAACGTGACCGCATCCTGCACGGTAACCGTCTGGCCAGCACCAATCGCGGGGAAATTGAAGACTGTTGTGCCGATCGATTCCACACGCGGGTCGATCGAGCTGACTGAGGCCTGTCCGGCGCTGATCGTGGCGCTGCCCTGGTTTGTCAGCTCCAGGTCGAGGGTGACCGTCTCGCCAGCGTTCGGAATGCCGTCAGCGCCGTCATCAACCGTAACTCCCGTAACCTCGACGTCATTGGCCTCCGCGACGATGGGGAGCACCGCCTGGTAGGGTAGAACATCGTCACCGACGACGGTCAACGTAATCGTGTCATCCGGATCGAGGTTTGGAAGTTGCAAGCGGACGCGGCCGTCGTTGACAAAGCTGCGCGAATCGAGCACGGTGTCCTGATTGGCGACGGTCGCCCAGATCATGTCGGGCCACTCATTCGGCAGGACGACCTGGACATCGACAAAATTACTGCCGGGACGCAGGGACGGGGTGTGAGTCACAGTCGGTTCGACGGGCACATTCAGCCACATGCGTAGCGCCGGATCGCCCATCAGGTTGTTCCAGTTGACGAAACGGATGATCCAGCCGGAATCGCTGGTCCCGTTGTACGCCTCCGCCAGCCGCATCTTGCCGTTGACCAGTGCCCAGCCAAGCGAGCGCATGTTGTAGGACAGCAACGCCTCGAACACGCCGGCGTCAATTACATTGTTGAAACGGGTGTGCGTGTCGGTGGTGCCGGTGCCGATGCAGGCGACCGCGCCAACCGGTTCATTGACCGAGCCCGCACGGAAAAAGCCTTCGCTGATCGCTTCGTCCTCGGTGCCCCAGAGACCAGTGCCGCAGGTGATGGTGACCACGACGGGAAGCTTGCCAACGTTGTTCAGTCCGATCAGATCGTTGTTGTCCCAACCGCTCATGCCGTAATAACCGCGGTAGTTGACGTAGCCGACACCTTCCTCAATCTGGTTGTGGATGAAGGTCGGAATCATGCCGCCATTGGGCATGGTCCACCACAACGTGTCAACCGCGAAGTCCTGTTCGTCAAACATCCAGCGGATCGACTGGTTGGTCTGCAGCACGCTGATGCCCGAATTCGAACCCGCAGTTAACGCGGCGTGACGAATCCAGGACTCGTCGTCGAGCGCGCCGTCACGTTCGTAGGTCAACGTTTTATTGACGCCGATGCGCAACTGGTTCAACTCACGGACGCTGAAACGTCCGATGGCGACATCCGGCACCGGAAGGCGCCCATCCATGGTGACATACCAGTTGTCCGTATGATTGCTGTTGAAGTTGTGGTCGTAACGATAGCCGACCATCCGGACTGCTGAATTGGAGTCGTGATCACCAATCATCAGCACATATTCCAGCGGGATCGGGTTGTCGCTGAAATACTCGGCGGTGACTTCGTTCTTGATTGCGTACGGATCGGTATTGTCCGTCGGGTGAGAGACGGTGATGCGATAGCCCTGCTGCCGCTTCCACTCGATGTACGGTTCGAGCGCGCCTACAATCTGCGCGTCATCCTGAACGATGATCAGGATCCGGCCGACGGGGGAGACGGTTTCGAGATCCAGCTCTTCGCTGTTAAGCACCGAGCGTTCGATCCATCGCGCCATCTGTTCGCTGACACGGATCGGCTCGCCAACGTTGTCCAGCCCGTCTTGCGTAAACCGAGCCTCCACCTCCGCGATATCGTTGCCGGACCAACCCTGTCCCGCGAGCGGACGCACCTGCAACGGGTATAATGTGATCCCGCGGAAGTTGATCGGCTCGGCAACTGCTGCTTCGATTCCGGAGCCCGCTTTGAGCTGAGCCGTGACTCCACGTCCCGGAGGCGCGGCGATCATCGCGCTGATGGTTGTGCTGTCCGTCAAAGTTGCAAGAGAAACCTTGGCACGCAGTCCGTTGGGCAACCGTTCGACATCGAAGAACGGATCCGGCGATGGCGTTTGAACACCGTCGCGCGCCAGTGAACTGACGGGAAGCAGGAACAGCATGGCAAGGAGAAACAAGGCACCCCGTGCGCGTCTTGTCATGGTCGAACTCCTGAATGGTGAGGCAGCAAAGTGAACCGTCATTGTGTAGTAGTAAGGCGGACCCACGTGGCTTTGTTTAATCTATTAATCTAAGACGCAATCGGGGAAAACAAAACCCAACCCGAACATCATGCCGTTCGGGCAGACTGTCTCGGAGACCCGATTTCCTTCCTCAAGATTGCGGTTTTTCTTGTTCCACGGCCTCTTGTGTTATTACTTTTATTAGTGCGCAAATGGAATAGAAGTACGAGTCTCGCATTTTCCGGATATTCGGACGACACTGCGAACATGGACAACATACCGAAACCCGAAGGCAACGCTGATCCTTCCAGTCCCGGACCGCGTTCCGAGAATCTCGCCAGAGTATTCGAGATTCTACTTGAACATACAGCGTCCGCCGTGCTCTATCTCCGCGACAAGAAGGTTCACTACGCCAATCCCGCTACCTACAACTTCACAAAGCAGGATCCCGGGGAGTTGACTGGCATCAGCCTCTTCGACCTGTTCCATCCGGACGACACAGAACAGATCGATGACATGTGTACACGGCTGCTCCGCAGTACAAGTGACAAGTCGATGATCGATCTACGCCTGCGGCAAAAGGACGAAACGTGGCTGTGGGTGGAATGCAATCCCTCTGTCGTTCCGGATACAGATCCGCCAGCCATCGTGTTGTCGATGACGGACATCAGCCAGCGCAAGGAGGCGGATCGTCAACGGGAGAAGCTGCAGGCGTTTCTGAACGCCGCGATCGCACAGAGTCCCGCCGGAATCATGATCGTCGACTATCCCGATCTGATCATCCGTAGTGCCAACAAGGCTGCGATCCGGCTGCGCGGGCATGATATTGACGAAGATCCGGTCGGCCAGCCGGTGCATAAGTTCGCCAGCCGCTGCCGTTTCCTGCAGCCGGATGGGAGCCAGCACACCGACGATAGCTACCCACTGTTCCGGGCGATGCAAACCGGACAATCCGTACAAAACGAAGAAGTGATCATCGAACAACCCGATGGCAAGCAGAACTGGGTGCTGGCACATGCGGAGGCGGTGCGTGATGAGGTGGGGAACGTGATTGCCGGCGTCATCATCACCTCAGACATTACCGAACGCAAAGAGTCAGAGCAGGCGATCCGGTTGCTGCTGGGTGAACTGCAGCAGGTCAAGACCGAGCTGGAGAAGCAGAACTCCGAGTTGCAGCAGGCCGAAGAACGAATCAACCGCTCCCTGGTACGATACACCGACCTGTACGAACATGCGCCGGTAGGGTACCTGACGATCTCCGAACGAGGGGTGGTGCTTCGCGCGAATCAGACAGCATGCGCGATCCTGGGCATCGACTATGATTCGTTGATGCGGCGGTCGCTGCTGCAACAGGTTGTCAGCCGGCACATGACGACGCTCGCGGATCACTTCCAGACCGTCATTCAGAACCAGCGATCGGCCTCCTGCGAGGTCGAGCTGAAGCAGGAGAGCAAGGACCGCAAGTTTGTCCGCTTCGAATCCGCGACACGGGAAACGCCGGAAGGGGAAACGCAGATTCGAGCCGCGCTGATCGACATTTCACAGCGCATGCGCGCGGAGATCAAGCTGGCGCAGAGCGAACAGCGATACCGGATGATTGTCGAAAACCCTCTGTCCGTGGTGATGGTGGTTGATGAAAAATTCTGCATCGCGTTCGCCAGCCAGGGCTTTTGCCAGATCCTGAAGCGCGCCTACCGGAATGTGATCGGATCCGATTTCAGGGAGTTCCTGACCGACGCACAGCGGGAGATGATCGCAGAACGGTACAAAGCCCGCCGGCGTGGGGAAGATGTGCCGAAGCAGTACGAAATCGATGTTGTCGCCTCGGATGGAACCGTTAGCACCATCCTTGCCAGCATCTTCCTGGCCACCGGTCCGGAGGGAAATCCGCAAACCGTGGTCAACGCTGTCGATATCACGGATCGAAAGCGTGCGCAAGCTGAAATCGATCGCATGCAGGCACGTTTCAAGCACTTGTTCGAACAGTCGGTGGATGCAGTTTATGTGCGTACCGCGACGGGATTTGTGCTGGTCAGTCCCAGCTTTACGCACCTGTTCGGCTATTCGCACGAGGAACTGATCTCGGAAGATTTTGACGAGATGAAGCTGATCGCGCCGCCGGACAGAGACCATGTCGTGAAGCGGATTCGTGCCATTTCACGGGGCGAAGACACCGACAACATTCTCGATTTTACCGGACTGCATCGCAGCGGAAAAACCTTGTCCCTGCAGCTGACCAGCAGCATGATCGAGTGGGATGGAAAACCAGCCGTGCTGGGGTTTATCCGGGACGTGACCATGCAGCGCAAGCTGGTTCGCCGTGTACAGCAGATGCAGCGTCAGGACTCCATCGGACGGATGGCTGGTGGGATTGCTCACGACTTCGAACGCATGATCGAAACCATTGCCGGGCAGATCGAACGCACACGCGCCAAACTGAAGCCGGACGATATTCTCCAGCAGGATCTGGACACCATCCAGGCGACCACGCAGTCCGCGGTCGATCTCACGCATCAGTTGTTTGACTTGAGCCGTGAAGGCGAGCATGAGCCGAAGCAGATGGAGCTGAACGATCTGTTCCACTATCTCGAGAAAACGTTACAGCGCCTCGTTGGAACCGAAATCAAGCTGCAAATCGATATGACCGGGGATAGCACGGCGATTGACGCTGATCCGAACCAGATAGAGCAGATGATCATCAACCTGCTGATCCAGTCGCGCGATTCAATGGCAAACGGCCACGGCTCAATTACGCTGCGCACCCGTGTGCTGAAACCGGCGGTGGATCCGGTGGATGCGCCGTTCAATCTGGACGGTCGGGAGTATGTCTGCTTCGAGGTCGAGGATACAGGAGTCGGGATGTCGGAGGACAATCTGGCGCACGTGTTCGAACCATTCTACCAGAAACCGGACGATTCCCACGGTTCGGGGCTTGGCATGGCATCTGTCTACAGCCATATCAAGCAGAACAATGGGCAGGTTCACGTCCAGAGCGCACCCGGTAAGGGATCGGTCTATTCCGTCTACTTCCCAGCCGTCACAGTGAACTCACCAGCAGAGTAGGACACGTCTCAGGACATGATCCGCAGCCGCAGATCGGGATCATGCGAGAAATCGAGGGTCTTGGGACGGACACGCCGTCCGCGGGGATCCGCATACAGGATCAACACCGGCCGCGCCGGGTCGTGGCTCTGATCTTTCACCACACCGTAATAGCCTTCAAATCCGAACGATGAGCTCTCCTGAATCTGCACCATCGCGCCGGTGGGGTATAGGCAGACAATCCGGCTGAACACCTGGCACACCGCCTGGTTGAAACATTTGCGGCTCAGCGCCATGATCAACGCGAGCGCGTCCGCCGGCTGCAACCGTTGCGGAAGTTCGCCGGTGCCGTTGACGAGGTTGTCGTACGCGCTGGCGACGGCGATGATTTCGGCGTAGCGGTGAATCAGGCCCTGCTCATGGCTGTCGATACGGGTCGGCGGCTGATTGTCGCCGTGCAACCCCTGCGGCCATCCGCCGCCATCCTGCCATTCACGGTGATGCAGGATCGCCAGTCGCTCCGCCTTCAACGCCGGGTTGGTATTGTGCATCAGAATGAAGCCGTACGTTGGATACTCACGGTAGAAATCGGCTTCGTCGTCCGGGATCATGTGTTCGGGAATGAGGTAATCGTCGCCGAGAGTGATCTTGCCGACCTCGTGCAGCAACGCCGCCATGCCCAGTTCGCGCAGCTGACGGTTGGTATAGCCAAACTGCCGCGCGAGCAACACCGACAACGAGACAACGTTAACCGCGTGGCGGTACATGTACGTTCCGCCGGTCACCTGCGCGAACACATCCACCAGGCCGACGCTGCGGTTGACGATGTCACGGATGATCGTCGACACCGCCATCGACATTTCGTCGATCTGTGGCACGTTCAGGATGTCGGCGTGTTCTTCGAGGAATTCACGCGTGATCTTGCCAGCTTCCGATTCGAGACGGACCACGTCACGGAGCTGGTCGAAGCTGTCACGAACCGTCGCTTCCGCAATCCGGCGGGAAACATCCGAGAGAACATCCTGCGGGTTAACGTCTTCGAACCCGTTCTCTTCGACGTAAATGTAGCCGAATCCGTGCTTATGCAGAAGGGTGATGTAACGGTCATCGAGGGTTTGGCCGGCAGCGAGAAGGATAGCGTTCAGGCCGGAGTAAATCGACCTGCCCAATACCATTCCGGGTTTCAACTCGTCGAGAGAAATCCGCCGCAACGTTTCGCTCCGAACCGTAGTGTAACTAATGAAAAGGACTAAGGTTACGCGGAGCCAGGACCCGCAAGACTCATCGGGCTGGCAATGTCATCTCAGATGACCGTACCTTACTGAAAAATTCCGAAGAATACAAGAACCTGTTACCGATTTCTGGATCTCGAAAGAACCAAAGAGTCCCTAAAAGTGAGCGTTGTCGCCATCTTGACCGGTTTTCAACGGTCTCACAAAATGCTCTCGTAGTATGTTGTTATCATTGTCTTCAGAGGTCATAGAGAGGACTTGGAGAGATTCCGAGAGTGCTCTCCTCAGATGTGAAATTATGTAGATTACCATACCATTTGTTGAGTTCAACCACATTCGGCAGCTCTTGTGATCGTCTACCATAAATCTGAACAGCCTACCGAACCGCCCGTTGAAATGGGCGTGGTCGTTGAAGTTACGGACACTATCGCTCGTGTCCAACCGCATAAGCACAGCGCCTGCAGCAGTTGCGGGTCGAGCACAGTCTGCTTTCCCGACGAAAAACCGGCACCGATCATCGAAGCGACATTGGCCGGTCAGAGTGTCAAGATTGGCGACCTGGTCGAGCTGAAACGCGATGAAGCGCCACGCATCGTTGCCGCACTGCTTGTGTTCGGCATTCCGGTGATCATGTTGACCCTCGGGATCATCGTCGGCACTAATGCGTCCGGCCAGGACATGCAGGGCGGCGTCGCCGGTGGACTCGCTGGTCTGTTCGTCGGCATGTTCGTCGTACGCTTCGTCAACCGGTTCGCCAAAGCCAGCGCCTCACTGCGGCCAACCATCGGCCAGGTGATCGACTCGCCGGCAGCGTCAACCTGAGACGGACGCTCTCGTGCCTGACGCCACGCAGCCAGCTTCATCCACATCTTCTCTGTCACAGAACCCGTCCGAGCTTGCCGAGCTGATCAAGCAGGCCGCGAGGCACCTCGGGTTTGATTTTTCCAGCGTCGCGCCGTACGAACCGCCTCCACACGCCGACACGTTCCCCGAGTGGATCGCCAACGACTACCACGGTACCATGTCGTGGCTGGCGAAACACCCCGACCGTCGCATGGACCCCCGGGTGCAGTGGCCGTCCGGAAAGTCGGTGCTCAGTGTTGGTATGTCCTACCATCAGCCGCGTCCAATGGACGCACCCGACGCGTCTGACCCATCCCGGGGGCGATTTGCCAGTTACGCCTGGGGCTACGACTACCACGACCTCATTCTGCCACGCCTGAAAGCGCTCGGCAAGGCGATCGACTACCTCGCGGGCCGTGTGGTCAACTCACGTGCCTACGTTGACACCGGGCCGATCCTCGAACGTCCGCTCGCCGCCGCCGGCGGGGCCGGGTTCATCGGCAAGCACACCCTGCTGATCCACTGGAAGCACGGATCGTACTTCCTGCTCGGTGAACTGCTGCTCGACCTCGAGCTGCCACCCGATCCGGCACGTGAACCACTGTTCGGCTGCCGCGATTGTCACTCCTGCGGCAATTCATGCCCGACCGGGGCGCTGGATACACCGTACCTGAACCGCGCAAACCGTTGTATCAGCTACCTCACAATCGAACACCGCGGTATCCTCCCCCGCAATTTACGCTCCGAGTTGAGAAATTGGGTTTTCGGCTGCGATATCTGCCAGCAAGCGTGCCCCTACAATACACGCGGCCTGCTGCCAACCCGTGAACCGTGGTTCGAACCTCGCATTCCCGACTGGGGCGCGCCAAAATTGCTCGAGCTGATCGCGCTGAACGACGAACAGTTCCGCGAGATGTTCAAAGGGTCGCCGGTCAAACGTACCAAGCGGGGTGGACTGCTGAGAAATGTCGCCGTCGCCCTGGGCAACTGGGGCAGTGATGAAGCCATTCCGGCGCTGAAACAAGTGATGGAAACGGAACCGGAACCCCTGATCCGTGCGCACGCAGCCTGGGCGCTGGGGCAGCTCAGCGAGTTCCGGGCCGCGCGGGAGGGGCTGGACCAGGCATACCACCACGAGACTGATGCTGACGTACGGACGGAAATCAAAACCGCTCTCGACCACGGAATACACGGAATAAACGGAAGAAAAGACAACGGATGACCGCGAAAAGCGCGAAAAGAGCAAAAAAAAGATGAAAGAAATACTTATTGGCTAAAAGAAAAAGAGAAGATATATTTTAAATTAATAGCAAGGATATAAATTAGATAAAAGATAAAAGATAAAAGATAAAAGACAAGGGATGAGGAATAAGAGACAAGAGATGAAAAATGATTCAGAAATATATTTTAATATGTTATATATGATTGTACAGGGTAAATCTATAAGGTACTTGCTTTTAATCTTTATCATTAATCATTTAATATTTCTTTCGTTTTTCTTTCGTGTTTTTCGTGGACGTTCTGTTGTTTTTCCGAGTATTCCGTGTATTCCGTGGTTGCGAGTCCTTTCCGTGGTTGAGAAATCTTCGTGAGCCGTGCGAGTGGCGAGCGGCGGTTCCGCTCCCGATATTCAAGTCCTGCCATATCCGAACATCACATAGCGAGAGGGGGAGTAGAGACATGGCCTACGAAAAACTGCATATCGACGTGGACGGTGCGATCGCAACCATCACCATCGACAACCCGAAGGCGAACACCCTCGCGGTGCAGGTGGTGAAGGAACTGGACAAGGCGTTCGCCGAGGTGAAGAAGAATGACCTCGTCAAAGCCGTGATTCTCACCGGCGCGGGCAAGATGTTTGTCGCTGGCGCAGACATCGGCGAACTGAACCAGCTCGATGCGCTTGGCGCGGTCGAATACGCGCGTGCCGGCCAGCACCTGATGACCCGGATCGAGAGCCTGAACAAGCCGGTCATCGCGGCGGTCAACGGATACGCGCTCGGCGGCGGCTGCGAGATCTCGATGGCGTGCACGTTGCGCATCGCCTCAGACAAAGCCGTCTTCGGCCAGCCGGAAGTCAAGCTCGGCCTGATCCCGGGCTTCGGTGGCACACAGCGGCTGCCGAAACTCGTCGGCCTCGGCCCGGCGTTGTACTACCTCCTCACCGGTGACATGATCTCCGCGGAAGAAGCGTACCGGCTCGGCCTGGTCAACCGTGTGGTCACCCCGGACGATCTGATGGACGAAGCGAAAAAGGTCGCGAACAAGATCGCAGCGGTCGGACCGGTGGCGATGAAGTTCGCCAAGGACGCAGCCTACCGTGGCATGGGCATGGCCTACACAGAATCGATGCGCATGGAAGCCGACCTGTTCGGGATGTGCTTCGCCACCGAGGATGCCAAGGAAGGTACCGACGCGTTCCTCAACAAGCGCGCGGCCGATTTCAAGGGGAAATAAGGACAGTAGTCAGTGGTCAGTGATCAGTAGTCAGTGGTCAGTGACAACGGCGGCGGTCGGCGGGATGTGGCCTGAGTGCTGCGGACTGAGATTGCCAGAGTTGTAGATAGCAGACCGTAGGAGTGGTAGATAGCAAACCGGGGACACTTGACGGAGCAAGTGTCCCCGGTTCTTTTTACTCACAACTCATCACACACAACTCACCACTGCCTCACCTGACCAGCATCACCTTCTGCACGGCGTCGAGCTGACCCGGCACCGTCGCGTGGACGAAGTAGATCCCGCTGGCCAAACCGGTCGCGTCGAACGCGAACTCGTGCACGCCGGACTGGTACGATCCATGTGCCAACTCCGCCACCTGCTGGCCGGTGATGTTCACGATACGCACGGTCAGGTCAGATACTTCCGGCAGTGCGACGGTCACTGTCGTCATCGCGTTGAACGGGTTCGGGCTGTTTCCGACAAGCAGCGGAAGCCTTTCAGTCTGTTCATACGCGACTGATTCCTGAGTGGTGATGAGCGGGTTTTCCCACCAAGTGATCTGGTCGATATAGGTCGCGGCACCAAGGATGTCCGTGTCACCATCGCCGTCGACATCGGCGGCATAAACACTGACAGCGCCTTCGAAGGTGTTATCCAGCGTCATTTCACCCCAGTATGGACACGTAAAACTGCGATTCTCCCACCAGGCGATCTTATGCGATTCTGCCGCTGCGCCGAGGATGTCCACGTCACCGTCATTATCCACGTCGGCCGCGTAAACATTGATTGCGTCGACAAAGTTGTTGTCGAGCTTGTTCGCTTTCCAGCGCAGCCCATCACCACGAACATTCTGCCACCAGACAATGTCATTTGCATCGCGGGCAGCGCCAATCACATCTAGGTATCCATCCGAATTGATATCGGCTGAGTGGACACTTCTCGCGTGCATGAATCGTGATACGATGCGGTGTTTAAACCAGCTTGTACCGGTTCCGTCTTCATTTCCCCACCAAGCGATTTCGTTTGCATCACTAGCAGACCCTAATACATCCAAATCGCCGTCGCCATCAACGTCACCGGCACACACACAGGTCACGCCACGAAAACTGTCATCCACCTCGTGTTGGGACCAAACCGTTCCAGATCCAGTCAAGTTTTCCCACCACGATATTGTATTGGCGTGGAAAGCGGCCCCGAGGATGTCAATATCTCCATCACCGTCCAGATCGGTCGCGTAGACGCTCAACGCGCCGTCGAACTGGGTATCGACGGTGTGCTCGATCCAGACCAGTCCCGTGCCTTCGTAGTTTTCCCACCACTGAATGAGATCGCCTTGAGCAGCCGCGCCGATCACATCCATGTCGCCGTCGCCGTCGACATCAGCAACGAACAGACCTTCGGCATAGTCAAAGTCTTCGTCAATCGGGTGTTCGATCCAACTCAGACCTGTGCCGTCTTCGTTTTCCCACCAAGCGATTTTTTCCGCGCGGTTTGCTGCTCCGATCACGTCCATGTCGGAATCACCGTCGATATCGGCGGCGAAAACGCTCCATGCACCGTCAAAATCGAATGTGACCCGGTGGGCGGACCAGTGCTGTGCAGTTGCAAACGAAGGAAGCAAAAGAACAAGGGCAAATAGTGGAGATGCACGCATGACAGACTCCTTTCAAACTGCCATTCACAGGTGGACAATTGTGATAGC
Source organism: bacterium (assembly GCA_963675295.2). Classification (GTDB taxonomy): domain Bacteria; phylum Electryoneota; class Electryoneia; order Electryoneales; family Electryoneaceae; genus BMS3BBIN04. The sequence continues at coordinate 4,229,973 of CAXXKJ010000002.1, read as the reverse complement.
TGGAACGTAATACATTACCCACCGTGGAGGAAAGTACGGCCACCACAACGGGAATGATATACTTGAATTGTAACGAACTTCCATGTGCTCAGCGTACCAACATCACCTTTTGCACCGCGTCGAGCTGACCCGGAACCTTCGCGTGGACGAAGTAGATCCCGCTGGCCAAATCGGTCGCGTCGAACGCGAACTCGTGCACGCCGGACTGGTACGATCCATGTGCCAACTCCGCCACCTGCTGGCCGGTGATGTTCACGACTCGCACCGACAAGTCCGCCCGTTCCGGCACTTCGACAGAAACCGTAGCCATTGCGTTGAGCGGGTTCGGATACACCGCACGCAGGGCGAACGCAGAAGCTTGCGTCACCGGTTCGGTGTCCTGGTCTGTCACGAACGAGCCGTGCGAATTCCATCCCTCGACCGGCGTGCCAGAACCCGTCACCGCGCTCTTGGTGAACGTGAAGAAATCGCTGAAACTGGGTCCGTAATTCGGGTGATAACCGAGCCAGCCCCAGAGTTCATAGTTCCCCGCCGGAGCCATTGCGGGAATCTGCTGGGTGACGGGAGCGCTGAGGTCGATGTACGGCGCGAGAGTGAAGGTGACATAGGACAGCACCGGCGGATAGAAATTGCCGTTCGGCAGCTTCACCTTGGTCCAGAAACTCACATTCTCGTACGTGCCCGGCAGGTAGCTGATGACACGTGCCTCATAGGACAATGTGCCGCCGTTCGCCGGAAGGTCGGTGGATCCAAACGGTGTCAGGATGACTTCGACCGGGCCACCTCCGCGCTGTTCCCACCAGGTGACGGCATCATACTCGGAAGAGGTCGCGATGATATCGAGGGCAGCGTCCCCGTTCATGTCCCCGACCGCCAGGCCGTACGCGGAACTGAAATCCGACTCAATGATGTAGCGGGTCCAGCTTGTCCCGGAACCGTCGGTATTCTCCCACCACACCACCTGACCATCGTAGCTGGGAAATCCGGACGCCGCCGTACCGGCGAGGTCCATGTCGCCGTCCGCGTCCAGGTCCAACGGGTAGACGGCGTACGCGCTGTTGAAGTCGCTGTCCACCGACTGTTCCAGCCAGCTGGTGCCAAGACCATCGAGATTGTCCCACCAGACGATTTCGTCACCGGAGGTGCTGGCAGCAACGACATCCATGTCGCCATCGCCGTCCATGTCATCAAGACGGGCCATCCGACCGTCCTGGAAACCGCTGGCGATCGTGTGATCGCTCCAGCTGGACCCATCGCCGTTCATGTTATCAAACCAGATCACATCACCGTACATGCGATCCACGGTGATCAGGTCGATGTCGCCGTCCCCGTTGACATCATCCAGAGTGACGTAATGAATTGCTTCCCAGCTGCTGTCAACCGTGTGCGACGACCAGGCGGTCCCGTCGCCAGCCGTGTTCTCCCACCACTTGATCGCTTCAAATGGCTGGCCCGATTCGCTGGATCCCGCAAGGTCCATGTCACCGTCGCCGTCAATGTCGGCAGCTACAACGTTTGCCGATTCGCTGCTCGGCAGTTCGATCGGAGTGGCACTCCAACTGGTTCCGTTCCCGTCCAGATTCTCCCACCAGCCGATGGCGTGGTCTTCCAACAGGCACACCGCGTCGAAGTCACCGTCACCGTCGATGTCGACGGCTTGTGGACTTGAAGCCCGATGAACGGTGTCGCTGATGAGATGGGTTTCCCAGATCGTGCCCGAACCGGCAAGGTTCTCGTACCAGCAGAGTTCCCCAATGTAGTCCGGGCTTTCTCCCTTGCTGGTAACCAATACGTCGAGGTCACCGTCCCCGTCCATATCAATGGAAACGATCCCGCTCGCGCCGGTCACGTTGTCACGAATCGGTTGTTCCAACCACTGGATCTCGGCCACGGCAAGCAACGGAAGGAAAAGCGTCGTGAGGATGAGGATTGTGTGTTTCATTTTTACCCCCTTTAGAAAACCAGTCATGGTCCAAACCATGATAGGGAATTTGTCGAGTTTTCAGATCCAATAGCAGTGATAACTTGAGATTTGTAAACGAATTCCGGACTCCGGGAGTACCTGCGGATTGGCCAGTTTTTCCTTGAAAGGACTATTCCAACGCCAGCTTCTGCTCATGGGCCTGAATCTCGCGGAGGACAGCCTTCACGTACTCATCGAGCAGCGACCCCTCGGAATAGTCGGCGTGCTTGGCGGCATCGACACGGTCATCCTGCACCAACTGCTGCGATTCCTGCACCTTGCGGATGTTTTCGTGATCGTACACCGCGACCGCATGCCCGCCGTATTGACGTACCGCCTTCATGCCCGGCACATCGGTCTCGCCATCCCCGAGGTACAGCATGTTGCGGATCGGTACCGCGAACTCCTCGCCTGCCGCCATGCGACGGTTCAACCCGGGACCGTCCCAGTTGTCGAGCACACCCTTGCTGATGCGGTAGATGTACTGCGTCTTGGTGGTGTAATTGACGTTCAGGATCGGCCAGTCGGCGTGGCCGGTGTCCGGATCGTAATGGAAGGCGCAGGCGTAAATGCGCTTGAATGTGTCCGCGATGGTTGTGCCTTCGATCATCTCCTTGACGCCGGAGCTGACGATGTAATGCTCCAATGTCAGGCCGAGGGACTCCGCGAAACGGTTCATCCGATCAAACCAGCCCTCGACGCCTGGGAAGAACTCCACCTTGCGGCCGAACTCACGGAATCGATCCGCCGTCAGGCCAACATTTGCCTTCTCCCGGGCATACTTCACCATCAGGTACATGTAGGCGAGGGTCTGGTCGCCGTCCATCTCCCGGGCCTTCGCGCGGACCTCCTGCCAGAACGAGTCGGCGTCGATCTGCAGCTCCGGGAAGAAGTCGTAGTCGTGCATGTATTTCGGGGTCAACGTGCCGTCGAAATCGTAGAGGATCGCGGCACGATTGTGTTTCAACATCGGCATCAGGTCAACTCTCCAGCTCAGAATTTCAACAGCTCAGGCAACACGATGAGCGGGCGTGATCAAATCGGGATCTTCTTCAGCCGTAAAAGACGCGGCTTCAGAATGACTAGCGGTAATCCCAGTCTCGCTGTCTGCCCATTCCAGAAGGTCAGCCGCCCTGTTCACACGCTTTCACTACTCCCGTTCCGGTCACCACTCCCGCGCGTGCCGCAAGACGCTATCCCACACCTCGTCCGGTGAGCCGGAAGCGTCCACGACGACAATCTCGGGACGGTTCAGGTTGAGGTACGCCGTCCGTACCGTTTCCAGATTGTCTCGGACTTCCATCGCGTCGAGGTTGGACCGGGAGGACTGCATCCGTTGCAACGCCGCCTCCACCGGCAAATCGAACAGCAGCACCACATCCGGACGCGGGCAGAAGGCTTCATAATGCCGCAACACCGCTTCCGGTGTTTCCCCCTCACGCGTGCCCTGGTACACCGCAGAGGAGTAGTAGTAGCGGTCGAGCAGGACAATCGCACCACGTTCGAGCGCCGGGTTGATCACTTCGTCGATGTGTTCGCGGCGGTCGGCGTCGAACAGGGCTTTCTCTTCGTCCACAGGTAGCCGGACACCCGTCGCCCACGCGTCCCGCAACCATTGGCCGTGCGCACGTTTCGTCGGCTCGAATGACAGTACGACGTCCCGGCCCAGTTCTTTCAGCCACGCACCGAGACGTTTCCACTGCGTCGATTTGCCCGACCCGTCAATGCCCTCGAAGGCGATCAGCATGCCACGTTTACCCGTTGTCATCAGTGCTTCTCGTAGATCATCTCGCCCGCTTCGATCGCGATGTCGAGCGCGTTTTCCGGCGGCGGAATCGGGCAGTTGTAGTGCGGAACGTAGGCGCACAACGGATTGTAAGCATCGTTAAAATCGAGCGTCAGCTCGGTTTGGCCGTCCGCGGGCAGGTCGAGGTCGATGTAGCGCCCGCCGCCGTACGTCGCTTCGCCCGCGCCGGCGTCGGTGAACGGGATAAAGCCGTAGGCATCCGGATCACTCGCCGGAGCGAACAGGGTAAGGGTTTGGTCGAACCCGTCAACGGTAAATCGCAACGTGCTGTGCCGGATGTACGACTTCTCCAGCCCGGCGGAGGTCGGCATGATGACGGTGTCACGCGCGGCCGGTGTGATCGTCGCGGTCAGCCGCAGGTCTGGGTTTGGCGGGTACCAGTTGAGGCCGTGGAACTGCGTCTGGCCGTACCCGCCCGGCTTGAACGCACGCAGCCGTGCCGAGCTGTTGCTGGCGTACGCCTTGAGCAGAAAGATCTCGGCGTGAACCGTGTCCGCGCTGCTCACCGCCAACGGGATCGGGCCGATCTTCTGCCGGTTGAGGTGAAAGTCGCCGCCGTGCGGACTGCGGACATATACCACCGGCACGTCCGGCTGATAGGTTAACTCCAACTGTGGCAGGCCGGGGTCAGCGGTCGGATAGCCGAGCAGCAGGGTATCCACCGGCAACACCACACGCAGCGCCTGGCCGGGACGCAGAACGGTCTGCCCGATCGCCGCGAACGGGCTCAGCGGACTGTTTGCGAGGTACTCGTCCGCTTCGGCTCGTTCGGCGCGTAACGAATCCGCCCAGCTGTCCGCGAACGCTCCGTTCACGAACGCGACGAGCAGCACAACAACCAGCAACCATGCACGTTTCATCTAGACCTCACCGGTGGGGGGTGAACCGTTTACGACGTCCGCAAGGTACAACCAGACACCGTCCCCGCCAACGCTGGGAATGGATCGAGCACATCAGCCTGATTGTTGGGCGTCCAGAGCACCTCCGCGTGGCCAATCTCTCAATCTTCGGTGGAGGGGCTGCGTGAACGCCACGACGAGCCTATATTCGCCGGGTGCAAGCTGTTCCCCGGAATCTACCGCGAGACCGGGGGGAACCTGGAACCCGTCCGGCGAGTATCGGGCACATTGAACCGGAACCTTTTGTATGCCGTTTGACCAGACTGTTGCCATTGGCGTTGACCTCGGGGGATCGTCCATCAAGTGGGGATTAATCCGCACCGATGGGTCGGTCGGCCATGAAGAAACCGTGCCGTTGAAGTCCCGTTCGGTGGAGCACGTGGTCGAAACCATTGCCAGCCTGGTGCAGGACGGACTCAACCGGAGCGAACTTCCGGTTGCCGGGATCGGTATCGGGTCGCCGGGACTGATTGACGCGACACGGACTGTCGTGCGTCTGTCCCCGAACTTCCCCGAGTGGCATGATGTGTCCTTGGCGGAGAAGGTTCGTGAAAAGGTCGGAACCGACCTGCCCCTGGTGCTGGAGAACGACGCGAACGTGCTCGTTTATTCCGAGAGCCGCTGGGGTGGCGCGGTCGGGATGAAGCACGTTGTCGTGCTCACTTTGGGTACCGGCGTCGGTGGCGGCGTGATGGTGGACGGCAAGCTGCTGCGTGGCTTCAACGGCGGCGCGGGCGAACTGGGCCACATCCCGCTGGATATCAACGGGCCGGAGTGTGGCACCAAGGTCAAGGGCAGCTTCGAGAGCTACTGCAGCATTACCGGCGTGCTACGCGAGGCAAATGAGGTCTATTTGCCGGAAACTCCGCCAGCGACGCCGGATCTGCTGGCGAAAGCGGCATCCGAGGGTGACGAGCGAGCGCTCGAGGTCTGGCGACGTGTGGGTCAGTACCTTGGCGCGGGTGTCGCGGCGTACATTAACATCTTCAATCCGGAAGCGGTGCTGATCGGCGGCGGAATCTCCGGCGCCGGTGAACACCTGCTGAAGCCGGCACGGTTGGTCGCCCAGTCACGCTGCTTTGCGCCGAATTGGAATGATTGTACATTCAGCCGGGCGAAACTGCAGGACAAGTCCGGCATGCTGGGCGCGGCGGCGATGGCGTTCGATGCCGCCGGGGTCGAAACCACGGCCCGAACCTGAACCATCAACGAGAGACCGGTTGCGGAGTTCGATCAAGCGGTCCATATTCCAGTGTAGATGCAACGAAACTGTGGGGATAGCAGTGATGAAACGTATCATCCTGGCCGCCCTTGTGCTGGTGACGGCGCTGGTTCTGAGCACCGGTTGTGCCAGCGGTCCATCGGAAGAAGAACTGTTTGTCAAGGCCAAGAAGGCCCAGGAAGCACGCGACTTCTACGCAGCTGTCGCCGCTTACCAGGCGGTGGTTGACGCCTATCCGAACGGCGAACGTGCCGACGAAGCCCAGTTCATGATCGGCTTCCTGTACGCCAATGACATCCGTGACACCACCATGGCCAAGGAAGCGTACAAGACGTTCCTCGACACCTACAGCGCAACCAGCGACAGCGGCATGGTGATGTCCGCCCGGTGGGAACTGGCCAATCTCGGCAAGGATGTCGAAGACATCGAAGAAGTGATGAAGTTCGCCGAACAGAACATGGATGAGGCTCAAACCGATTCCGAATAAGCGTCGATTCCAGGCGAACGGGAGTTCTCCAGGTTAGATTGCATCCGGTGTGGCGGACGCTGCAACGTCGCTGATTGACGGGCGTTTACGAGATTCTGTTTGCTGAGAACCATCTGATCAAGTGTCCAGGCGCGCTGCGCGGAGAACACAGTTGCGCCGGGCGCGCTCGTTTCGTATCATGGCGGGTCGTTTGCGGCGAGGTCGCCGACACTCAGTTCGCTGGACAACGGTAGACTTGACAACGGTTTCGCGGCACAGCGAGTTCGAAGACAGGTGTACATCTGGTCGTAGATCGTTTCTACAGCAGATTCGCGACCCCACTGTACAGTAGACTTGCAACCGTGGCGTGAGCTGGCAGCCACACCGTAAACACAACAAGCATTTTGCGCCATTAGCTCAATTGGCAGAGCAACGGACTCTTAATCCGCAGGTTCGGGGTTCAAGTCCCTGATGGCGCACTAGAAATAGAAAGAGGTTACGCAAATTGGCGTAACCTCTTTTTCCGTCCGTGGGCCAAATATGGGCCAACGAATCTTTGAGGGGGTGACAGGAGATTTCCATTAGGCTACCTGGATGATCCGGGCAATCTGTTGCTCTTCAGTGGCGCTTTTTGATGGGTAGGTAATTATCGTGTAAGATTCGCGATTCTATACTTCAGGGCACACAGATTTAAGGTTGAACACTGAGGAGAGATGAGATGAAAAAGATGCTGTGGCTGACAGGATTTATCCTGATCGCTGGAATCGCCGTTTTTGGTACCGTTCAAACAACGATTGCAGAAGATGACGAACGTTCGGTCAAATGGGATGCGTTGCCGGCATCCGTACAGCAAGCATTTCTGGCTGCCTTCGATGGCGAACAGCCTGGCGATGTCGTCGCTGAAACCGAAGGTGGGATGACAGTCTACGAAGCCGAAGAAGATGATGTTGAAGTCGAAGTCGGCGAGAACGGTGAAGTGCTCGAGATCGAAACCGAAATCGCAAACAGTCAACTACCGGAAGCCGTTCGCCAGGCTATCATGCAGCAATATGACGGCGCAAAGATCAAGGAAGCAGTGAAAATCCAGATCATGGCCTACGAAGTTGAGATCAAGGTAGGTGACAACACTCATGAATTGATGTATTTTGGCAATGGACAACAACTGTCTGGCGAAGATGATGATGATGACGACGATGGCGAAGACGATGACTGATCCATGCGCTGCCTGATTGTTGAGGACAGCGAACGTCTCCGCAAGTACATGGCGAAAGGGGTGCAGACGCTCGGGTATGCTGTTGATACAGCACCTGACGGCGACTGCGCCCTCCTTTTGCTCGCTGATATTGATTACGATGTAGTCATCCTCGATATCATGCTGCCGGAGAAGGATGGGTATGCCGTGCTTGAGGGCATGAAACGATCAGGTCATGCTGCCGGGGTTATCATTGTCTCAGCGAAGGACACTGTTGATGATCGTGTGCAGGGATTGACTGCCGGCGCGGACGACTACCTGGTTAAGCCTTTTGCACTAACCGAGCTGCAAGCTCGTGTGAAAGCATTGGTAAGACGGCGATATGCTCAGCGTACACCAGTCGTTGAGTGCGATCTTCTTCGTCTTAATCTGAACACACGGCAGGTCTGGCGAGATGGACAACCGCTGGACATGCGTCCACGTGAACTGGCACTGCTGGAGTACATGATGTTGCGGCAGGGTCAGATGGTTACCCGTCGGGAACTGGAACTGCACCTCTATGACGACGACCGTCAACCTGCCAGCAATGCCGTCGAAGCTGCAATCAGCACCCTGCGTAAAATGATCGACGTACCGGGACAAATATCATTCATTAGAACACGACGTGGATTGGGCTACATGATCGGTGGGGTGGAGGAGTGAACTCCATACACACACGTCTGCTGATCAGTTTGTTGGCCAGCTTCACCATCTTGATTCTGATCGCTGGAGCAATGATGTGGTCTACCCTGCATCAGACGATGCAAGCATCATTCGACAATGGAATGCAGGAACAAGCTCAGAACATCATTCAGGTCACAGAAATCAACGAGCGTGGCCAGTTCGAAATCGACTTGGAAGACCTTGCCAATCATGCACTACTTGATACAACTGCTGATCCGTGGTTCATGCTCGTGACAGCTACGGGCACTGTTCTGGTCGAGTACGGAATTGATGAAATGGTTCGTGATGACAGCATGCCGGATTCAATGGTTTTCAACAATGTCATCCTCCCCAATGGATCTGCCGGTCGCCTGCTGAGATGGGCTTACGTTCCACGAATTGAAGAACCATCTGAGACCAATGATCCTGTTCCGCTTGTCCTTTCTCTGGCAACCACCCGTGAACCATTGGACACAACATTGAGGTCAGTGCTGGCTGGAATCGTTGTTGCCGGTGTTGTGCTACTAATCATTACAATTCCCGTGGTGTTGTTAGCGGTCAATTGGGCGCTGGGACGATTGCATCAACTCCAAGTATCCGTTGAAAACCTGGATGTGGACAAACTCGATCAGCGGCTGCCGGAACAAATCCAGCCTAAAGAAGTTCGCCCCCTTGTTGCAGCTTTAAACAGAGCATTCTATCGCATAGATGAAGCGTATCAGCGCGAGAAACGATTCACTGCGGATGCTGCTCATGAACTCCGGACCCCAATCGCTGAGCTACGAACACTCGCAGAGGTTGAACTCCAGCGGCTACAGAACACAGATGACTCATCACAGATAATCTACCTCAACGACATCTTGGCCATTTCCAAACAGTTGGATGTGCTGGTAAGTGCATTGCTCGCCATCGCACGTTCGGAGGAAATCCGCAAGAGTGTTCCCGATGACATGGTTGATCTCGCGGCGCTCACAGCGTACACGCTAGCCGGCCTGCAGGACCGGACTGGAAGTGTGTGTACGATCCAGACTCGGTTGCCGGATCATGTTCAAATTAAATCATCCGCAGAATTGCTGAAATCCATGTTTTCAAATCTGATGATTAATGCCTGCCATTACACCAACGATCATGAGCGTATAGCAATTGAGCTAGCGACCCATGCAACGAGTATCACCTGGTCCATCAGCAACCCCACGCAATCGCTGCAAACGGTTGACCTGGCTGATATCGCGAAACCGTTCTGGCAGAAGGACGAGAATCGGAGTGGTACTGAGCGGTTTGGGCTTGGGCTGACACTGGTCGAGGCTTATGCCAACGCGCTTGGGATCAAAGTGCGATACGACCTGACCACAGATAATCTGTTCCGTGCAACACTTGAATTCCCCACCCCTGCCATTAGCTGAGTCCCTGAAGCAAAAATCCCCGAATACAAGATGTATCCGGGGAAATTGTGGCCTACGTCCGGAGGGTTAAGAGGACGTTAGACCGCGAGTTCACAGAGGTTACCGCTCAATGATTTCGATCAATTCGATCACATCCCCAGTCTCCATGATCGTTTCACGGATCTGCCCGACGCCGGGTGCATAGGTCTTGGTTTCTTCAGATCCTTCTTCCAACGGATTCCAGTCCAGTGTGATGCGGCAATCCGTGTAGGTGCCGAGGCCTATGGTTGCGGATGCGTTCGTTTCAAGTACGCGAGCCATGTCCTCGGCATGATTGAAATAGTACTCCTGCCGGTAATCCACACCGATTTCCGCAACGGCATGCATATATATCCCGGGCTGGGCACCATCGACATTCGCTTCCCAGCTCCCCGATGACAATACCCACGCGCCGTCCTCGAAGTCATAGGAGTCTTCGCCGAAGTACCAAATGTTGCCCTGGCTGTCCTGCGCGTACCAGTCCCAGGTATCCTCCACGAACTCCCCGTCCACCCAGACCTTGTCACGTACTACGCGACATTCGACACCCATGACCATGCGAGTGTCCGCGGAAAAGGTCACCTCGATATGTTCAAGCCCCTCCTCCGTTTCTCCTTCGTATACGTAAGTGTACCCTGCCGGCATCGGCAGCCAGCTGTTGTCGATGGCGCTGGTAAATGACTCCGGATCAATTTGCGGGTGATAGGTTGTATCTGGCTCACGTTCGTCACCCGGCACAATGGGACTGCTTCTGGTATTATCCTTGTTGCATCCTGCAGCGCAAAGCATCAGCAGTACAGGTAGCAGGAACAGTATGATCGGGACTTTCTTCATCTCAGGATCTCCTCAATTCGACCAGTCGTGAGAATGGGTCTCAGAACTCCAGCGACACGCCGAGTATCGGAGTGACGCCAAACCAGAGAGCTGGATCTTCGAAGTAGACGTATCCCCCCTGGCCATCCGGGACAGCGCCATCATCGGTACCTGTATCCAGATCCCATTTCCGGATGTTCTCACGGTTGTACAGGTTGATGATATGCAGGTACGCGGACAAGCGACCCCAGCCGGTGGTCCAGTACCGATTGACGCGCACATCCATGCGGTGGTAGGGATCGAATTGCTCACCGCGAAATTCGTAGTGGGCCGGCTGCCAGTGCAGGTCGCCGTTGGGTAGCTCAGTGAAGTTGAAAGTGTATTGGGTGTACGGCCAGCCGGTATGGAACTGCCAGGACACGTTGATCAGCCAGTCGGTCCAAGGTCGGTAGTTCATATCGGCGTAGATGGTGTGGCGCTGGTCGGTTTCGCGCGGCAGCCAGCCGAGGCGGCGGTCCAGCACTCCGTCGAACGCGATGGCGGTGACGTTTTCTTCCGCCTTCGTGTACGCGTACGACAGCCACCAGGAATACTTGTCGCCCATGTCGTATTTCATGAACACTTCAAGGCCCCACGCCCGAGCACCATCAAACTCCAGGCGGACATTGTCGTTGCGGGATTCGGGGAACAGCTCCCACGGATCACGCAGGTTGAAATACCCGGGGCTCATGCGGGAGATGTCTTTGTAGTAGCCATCCACACGGACATTCAGGCCTCGATTGAATGTGTGCTCCAGACCGACCACGTAGTGGGTGGATAGTTCGGCTTCGTCGAATTGGCGGACGTTGTGATTGACATCCAGCTCATTGATTCCCTGGGATTGGTAGAAATAGCCCCAACCGCCGCGCAGAACGGTGTTTCGTCCCAGTGAATACGCCACGCCCAGGCGCGGGCTGATCAGGTTATCATCGGTGTGGCTGACGAAATCGTGGCGCAAGCCAGAATCGAAATAGAGTCTGTCCGTCGCCTTCCAGCGCAGAGAGGTGTAGGCGGCTGTTTGCCCACCGGACTTCACGTCGTCGTAGCCATACTGGCGCTGGTAGCGGAAGAATTCAGCGTTCTCATTCATCCGCCATTCGTCGGTGGAGTAGTAATAGTCGTAGTCCGCTTCCTGAGATTTCACATTAAATCCGTATTGCAGGTAGACGCGGTCGGAAATGTCCCAGTCCCAATCCTGTTTCAAGCCGAAGAACTGGTAGTTACGCCGGTCACGCAAGCTGAATACCAGTTTGTCACCACGATCGTATTTGTCCATCGCCCCACGGCGGTTGTGATGGATGCGCCCGAAGTAGGCGATGGAGCGTGCGGTAAGCCTTTTGCTGAAGATCGAGCGCAGGGTCAGCCACGCGTAGTTGTTGTCGTAGAGTGTGTCGTGCCGGTCGAAATCCTGACCGGGGGCGGGATCGTCCTCCGGGAATTCTCGCGGGGCTTCGTCGCGAATGGCGGTCTTGTCACCCGCCGTGAGGAAATGGAAGGACAGCTCGTGTCTGTCGTTGAGATCCCATTCCACCTTGCCAGCAGCATCATAGAATTCAGGTGTTCGTTCAGTCTGATCAGCTAATTTGAACAGCACGTTCAAAATACCCTGACGGGCGCTGAGTTGATATCGACCGCGACCATCCGAGAATGTTCCGTCAGTATATCCACTAAGAGCCATAATGCTAAAACCAAGGGTTGTATTACGCTCGCTTATCCGCTGTCGTTTTGTTCGCATGTCAAACACCGCGCTCTGCCGGTTTCCGTATCGAGCCGGGTAGCCACCGGTCATCAGATCGATGCCGTCTATGGTTTCCACGTCCACCAGACTGAACAGGCCGCCAGCGAAGTCACGTTGGTGAAACGGTTCGTACAGTTCCATGCCATCCAGCAGGAACAGCACCTCATCTGCCTCACCACCGCGCACAGAAAACTTTGACGAATAGTCGTTGGAAGTCACACCGGGTAAACGTGTGACCGCTCGGGTGACATCTTCGGCGTAAGACATATTCTCAATTTCTTCTTTGCTCAGCGTCTGCCGCGAAAGCTGTTCTGTACCCATGACGGAATAGGAACCCGGCGACACGACAACCTGATTGAGTGAAAGCACTTCATCGACCAGATACACATCGCCGAGGTCGAGCACAGTCAGTCCCACCTCGAGTTGGTCGACCGTCAATTCCTCGTACCCGAGATATGAGAAGACGAGAGTGTAGGAGCCGGGGGATAGCCTGGAAATGGTGAACTCCCCCATCTCATTCGTTGATGCGCCCTTCGCCATGCCCTGGACATGCACAGAGACACCGTACAAGGCCCCTTTCGTAGAACGGCTCAACACACGGCCTGAAAGACCGCCTTCAGGAGCCGCGTACGCGGACATCAACTGCACTGCAAACATGGCAACAAACACAAGAATTCTGAGTACTCTGATGTTCTTCACGTGAATCTCCCCTTTCGATTCGCTCCGAACAGGCAAGTCTTCGGCCTTGTATCGCTGACAAAATCGACGCGAACCTATTGAATTATATATACTTAGAGTTTTGTTACAGGTTGCCGGTCCAGCTCACTCCAAAGGATGGGAGAATGGTGAACCATGTCTCCGGTTCAGTGATGAAAACCTTGCCGCCGTTTACACCCGGGCTGCGGTAGAAGTCATAGCTGTAGATGTTCTCGTGATTGGTCAGGTTGGCGACTTCGAGAAAGACACGCAGATCACCATGTGTCATGGCGTATCTGCGGGTCACTCGAACATCGAAACGGTAGTAATCGGGCAGACGGTTCGCGTACAGTTTGTTCGGACGGACGGTGTAGTCGATTTCACCATCTTCATCCGTAACTTCATACATCGTGGCCAGGGTGATCGGCCACCCGGAGTGATAGGCAAGTGCGCCGCTGACTGTCCACAGGTGATTGGGACGCCAGGCGAGATCGAGGTACAAGGCGTGCCGTTGATCGCGAGGATGGTCGTGTGTGCGATCGAATTCGAGGGTACCACGCTCATTTACCAGGTCAACCGTGCTTATGGTTTCTTCCAGGAAAGCCAAAGCGTAGCTACCTTGAAACGACCACGTTCTGCCGAAACTACGTGTGAAGTAGAGCTCAACACCCCGACTGGTCATCTTGTCGGGGACCAGGAAGATGCGATCCTCGTCAACTTCGTTGAAGAAGTTGATGCCCTCGTTCCAGTTCCGGAACAGGGGACGCGGATTCTGAACTTCCTTCACGTATCCTTCGATCCGAAGCCTGGAACCGTCATCAAAGTTATGCTGATAACCAACGGTCCATTGTTCGGAAAGCTCGGATGGGTAATACTCTGTCGCGCCATTCAGCTCAGCAACCTGCTCAATGCTGTGAATCTGGCGGTATTGTCCCCAACCGAATCGCAGTGTTCCGTTTCGGAATGGGGAATACATCAGATGTGCGCGGGGGCTGAAATCTTCATCGTTTGAATGGTCAGCCTGGTCGTATCGAGCGCCTGCTTCGGCAAACAAACCAGGAAATAGTCTGACTTTCGCCGCGAGATAGGTACCTATATAGCGGCTGTCTCTGACATAGTTGTTTTCAGTAACAACTGGAAAGTGCTGAGTGGAGTCGGGAGAAGGATCGTCGGGATTCTGTCCAACCGTGCTGACAAGTTTGTAGTCCACATCTTCCTGTTTCAAGTCGATGCCCGTCTTGAACATCAACCACTCTGTTACATCCAGCTGCCAGTCCTGCTTCGCCTGGTATACAGTGTAATCGCGGTTATCGTCCAAGGAATAGATGTCTTCATCATTCCTGGTATATCGTTCATAACCAAATTGAGATTGTGTGACCAACCCGGCAGAAAGCAGGGTTGTCACTCTCACCTGATCATGCAGTTTCGACTGAAGACGCGTCCAGAGGTAGGAATTACCATATGTGTTGTCCGCGTATTCTTTTGTGTCAATCGTATCCAGGTAGCCAGTTGTGGCTATGGTATCGAACGTGAACCGATCCCGAGAATGAAGCAGGTTAACACTAATTCGATGGTTTTCGTTCAGGTCATAGCGCACCTTGCTGAAGATGTCGTAGTACGCGGGCTTGGGAATATCGTCCGCGTTCAATAATCCCAGCACAGCATCCAGATACCCGCGTCGCGCCGATGTGAACCAGGCACCTTTCCCATTCGCGAATGTGCCTTCTGTCGTTGCACGAGCATTCATCAGGCTCAGACCAAGCGTGTACTTGTTCTCACCTTCCCTTGGATCGCGACTGGTGATGTCAAATACACCACTCATACGATTTCCGTACTCGGTCGGAAAACCACCCGTCATCAAATTGACATTGTCAATTGCTTCGATGTCGATGATGCTCAACGCACCATCCTGGTATTCTTTCAAATGAAACGGTTCACGCAATTCCAGACCATCGAAAATGACCAGTGTTTCATCGGGTCGACCGCCGCGTACAGAGAAATGCGCTGCGTAGTCGCCAGAGGAAAGACCGGGTAAACGTTTCACAGCGCGATAAATGTCTTCGCCGAATTGTGGAACTGTTTCGATATCCTCACGTGTCAAAGTCTGCGGGCTCGCTGGCGAAACATCCATGAATGAGAAACTACCGGGCGTTATGGTAACATCGCTCAGGTTCAAGACAGTAGGTTGCAGTTTGATTGTGTAGGATGACTCGAAATGGCCGTTTCCGTGGTACACATCCACAACCAGCGGTTCATAACCCAAATGTCGAATCGAAAGGGCATACACACCCTCCGCCAGCGCTGGAAACTCATATCTGCCTTCGATGTCTGTAGCGGCCGCCAAGCCGAGACCCAGAACCTGGATCGTCCCAGCCGGAACGGGTTCCCCTGTTTCAGCATCTTCCAGTGTGCCGCGAATCGGCTGCGTTTCCAGCTCTTCCAGAACATCCGGGACGATCGCGAAATCTTTAGCGGAGGTAATGACCAAATGCGTATTCGTCTTACTCATTAGCTTGATCAAAGCGTCGATTATCCGCGTCTGCTGAACCTTTAAAATGATCCGTTCTTCAACTGGGATTCTGTCATGATTGAAATTGAAAGCCAGACCACCTAGTTCTGCGATCTCACTTAGTGCCTGGCCGAACGTTACCCGCTCGAGATTCAGGTCAACCGTCTTCAGCAGCGATTCCGGAATAACAACATCATCTGGCTCAACTCGGATAAAGTCAGCACCTGTGAGTACCTGCTGTGGGAAAGCCATCCCGGCTGTTAACAACAGGATCAAGATGAACAATGGCACTTGTCGATCGAGCTGTTTCATGACACAACTCCCCTGGATTCACAGGTAGCGATCTACTACCTGGTGAATTGCACACCTTCTTGTGTTTGAATCCAACTGGTACCTGTCAGGACAGCCATCAAATCAAGCGCTTCCGTTTGACTGTCGCGTTCGATTCGCAGTGAGACTCGCTCTGAAAGCAGATCACTGTCAACAAAATCGATATTGAGGTCATACCAGCGCTGCATGTCGAAGATGACCGTTTGGACCGTATGCCCGCTGTAAATCCGGACACCCTGCATCCAACTGAATTCGGTGCTGAGGTCAGCTTCTCGAGGTTCAGTAGGTATCATTCCACTCCATACGGCGCTTTCCAGTCCAGCCGTGAGAATCACCGGTTGAGACAGGTCAGTTTTTGAAGCGAGTGAAACCTTGCCCTCAGCAACAACAACCCGCAGTGGTTCGTTCTTGTCCCAACCACGCACGGAAAACTCTGTACCCAGAACCTGAACACGCCCCAGCGCAGTTTTTATTGTGAACGGTTTGTCTTGGTCAGGTGCAACATCGAAATAGGCTTCGCCGTTCAACTCAACCTCGCGCGTTCGGCCAACGAACGATTTCGGATAGCGAAGGGTTGAACCCGCGTCCAAGGTGACCACGGTACCATCAGCTAAAGTGATGCTATCCTGGTTTGCGTTCGGAATGGTCAACTCAGCCAGTTGAGTTTCACCAGTAGTCAGCAGTGTTGGGATCGTTTGAATCATCGTCACGCTCAGAATGACCAGTATCGCAATGGCGGCCGCATAGCGAAGCACCTTACTGCTGAACAGTGGAATGACCTTGGTGGATCGGCTGGCAGTCCTGTCAGATTTGCGGCTAGTCTGGTCGGCGACCTCTTCCCACATCCGTTCGATATCACTTGATGCGGCGATATCCGGCGGAGGTGTCTCCCAGATTTGACGCAACTGTTCGACTGACTGTCGGTTTTCCTCATCAAGGGCCATCCACGTTTCAACATCATTCACTTCCTGGTCCGAACATTCGCCGGACAAGTACTTCGCCAGCAATTCAAGATCGATCTCATGGTTCATGACTCAACTCCTGCAAATCCCGGGTTCTATTGGTGGTACCCCTTAGGCAGAGAATACCCTTAGTCTCCAGGAGAGCAGGGAGACTCGACATGGCAGACAGGATTACTGGTGGGTGGTTTGACGCTTCTGGACGATTAGAGGAATAGCAGGACAAACAAATGCCCGAGCTTGTCGCGCAGTTCTCGCAGGGCACGGCTCATGTGGGCTTCTACAGTCTTCTTTGAAATATCCAGCACCTCAGCGATCTCAGCATAGCTTAGATCCTGGAAACGGTTCATCTTGAAGACAAGCTTGCATTTCTCAGGTAGAGCATCGATGGCAGCGTGAATCGCAGCGATTCTTTCTTCGGAGATGACAGAATGCTCTGGGGAGGGTTCGAACAGGTCACTTTGACTTGTTTCATCTGCATGTCGGCGTTCAACATCTTTGTGCCTCAGATGCTTGAAAGCTTTATTCTTCGCGATTGTGTAGAGGTAGGGGCGGATGCTCGAATTGGGATTCAGCGATCGCCGCCGGTTCCAGAGTTCGACAAAGACATCCTGGACGATGTTTTCTGCAATGGGTAGGTCGTGAACGATTCCGTAGACAAAGCTGATGAGCACCCGTACATACGACAGAAATAGTTCGCGGAACGCTTCTTCATCACCATCACGTAATCGCAGTACCAGATCTAAGGCCATGTTTTGTGCTTGTCCTCGAAATCACAGAGATTGTTAATGCCACCTGTGACAAAATGTGTGGTCGAGTAAGGCGAGCGAAACTCAGGGTGCAATCGGGGGAGGAGAAGAGAGCTCCTGCAGAATTATGGATCTCATCTTGTCAAGAAGAAACTGCCTGATACGCCTATATTATTTATCTAATATATAAGTACATATAAAGATAAATCGGCTTTTGCAGAGCATAAGTCTATTAATCCGCAGGTTCGGGGTTCAAGTCCCTGATGGCGCACTAGTAAAAACAGGGGTTTACGCTTAATAGCGTTAACCCCCTTTCTGTGCTGGTGGGCAATAGGTGGGCATTGCCGCGCTAGCGATAAGGGAGCTTCGCGATTGCCCGTTCTGCATGACCAGGTGCTAGGTGTGCGTAATGCCGCTCGGTAATCGTGACGGAAGAGTGCCCCAGCAGCCTAGAAACAGTGAAAAGCTCTACGCCCTGCATTACCAAATGCGAAGCGAAGGTGTGCCTGAGGGTATGCGTAGTTGCCCAAGGGATGCCGATCCTGTTAAACATTTCGCTGATCCTGTGCCCCACCCAATGAATGTTCCACATGGTGTCAGATCCCTTTACCGAGTGGAATACTGGGAAATCCTGTTTGGGACTTTGCCCAAGCAGCAATGATTCTAACTCGGGGAGTTGGCCGAAAGGTAGGATTCTATTGCGTTTGCTTTTCGTCCAACGACCACGGAACAGAATAATCTTGCGGTCAAAATCAAGATCGTCTCCCCGTAGATAAACACCTTCGCGAAGTCTGGCGCCCGTAAATAGATAGAATCTTACTAAGGGCAGTAACGGATCTGACACCATTACAGCTAAGAGTTGCTCGATCTGTCCTTGATCAAGGAATTTCGGAACGTCGGATTGTGGAATTCTGATCTGCTTAACACCTTTAAACGGATTGTCCCCGATCAAATCCCACCGAACGGCCTGGTTGAATGCAGCTTTCAGATGTCGAATCTCAAGATTCACCGTTCCAGGCTTGACTCTCTCCAGCCTGTGTGCGACGTAATCGTCGATTATCCACCGATTTATCTCCTTTACCTGAATCTTACTACCCGCGAAGGTCATCAGATTTCGAAGGGTATTGTCGTCGCGAAGTACCGTGCTCTCTGCCTTGTTGGCTTTCGAAAACGTATGGTGCATTTTCACAAATTCGTTCAATGAGCAGTCCATGGTGTCTGGAGTAACCAGACCTGCCGCAACAAGTGCCTGTTTCCGTTCAAAATCCAGCATTAATTGCTGGGCTTCGCGCTTCGTCAATCCTACACCCAGGGCTTTTGAGCCCTTGCTTCCGTCCGGTTTCCAGAATCGGACGTACCAAGTTCTGCGTCCGGATTTCGTTTCCTTCCGCTCTAGCCAAGCCATAATCGTCTCCTCGGTTCGCTTACATGTTCTTATACCAGCTGGCGAACTTCGGATTCAAGTGGCTTAAGGCTTTCCAGGACATCGTCTTCGCTGAGCCGATTTTCTTCCAAGTCAGGCAGGATATCGTTAACGAGGTTACAATACTTGGTCGCGAGTTTTTCCCTTTCTCTGTGCAGTCTTAGGTTTTCAGCCCGGGATCTACCCGCCGGCTTGTTGAACTCATCCGACTCACCTATATACCAGTGGTTATCCCGAAAGCTCTCGTGGATCAGTTGAAACTCCCGCTGTCCGGTTGGTAGTACCCTGAAAAACCACTCAACCATGTCCCGGTCCAACACGCGCATGTTCTTGCGGTTTAGCACCCGTGTTTTCATCAAACCAATCCGGGCATATTCACACAGCGTGTTGAACCCAATGAGTCTCCGTCCGTTTTCACGGTTGCGCGGAAGTCGATCGTATAGCTGTGATAGAGTCACAAATCCCTGCTCTGCAAGGAGCGATTCTATCTCGGCCGGTATCACAGTCACCAGGCTGTGGTTAGGGTTTGGCAATTCGCTCTGCCTACCAAGGAGATCTGATCCTCCAAAGTTGCGTTTCTTACTTTCTTTCATGATATTTCCTTTCTGTGTTCGGAGCGTAAGCTCCGTTCTAGCTTGTGACCCACACCATGGGCGAAATGGTGTGGGTCTTTTATCTACTGTATTTCAATGTTTCCTTCAGCGCTCCAAATTACAATTTTGTCAAAAGGTTCTTCTTCCTTTTCGGATTCTATGAATTTAACTATCTCTACTTTATAGTATAGTATATGGCTCGGCAAGAGCTTTGTTTCCAATTGAAAAGAATAAAAATATACTTTTTTGTCGATATCATTGTTATCATACACTATTGAATTAATAGTTTGTGAGGCTACAATCGCATCTCGACTTAAAATAGCCTGTACTGCTTTTGAATGACCTTGTGACTGTGTGTTATTGTTATGTCGTAATCCTTGTGATGGTATGATAAATTTCAATAACAGTATATCTCCTTTTGAAGTATTCTGAAATAGTTCAAACGTGATATAATCATAATCTATTGGGCCAAAGCCCCACATTCCAATACTGTTCATTTCATATTTTTCTGGGGGCGTAGATCCTTTCTTCATGATAATGATGGACTGTTTTTTGCTTTTATCAAGCAAATTAGGACCTGATTTCGAATCGCCAGCCCTCAATCTAGCTCTGATGTCAAATGGTAAGGATTCTTTTCCAATAAAATCTCTTATTACGTTCTTTATCGAAGTTGACGCTGAACCAGTCAGCAGAAGTGCTGCAAGGGATGGATACAAGATCGAAGGTTTGGGTGCATAGTTGCCACGCTCCCATCTTGCATACGTTTTTTTGGAAACACCGAAAAGCTCTGCCATCTCTTCCTGGGTATAGGCCAATTTATCACGAAGGGTGCTCAAGAACTTGGCTGTAAGCGAGCGGTCTCGTTCAGGTCTGTCGAACATGGTCATGTGACTCCTGATATTGAGGGGACATAAGACACTCAATACTATCGCCATAAGTGTCCCCTACGCAAGTGTAATCTGTCAGTCGACTCTGGGAGGCTGGCAGGGAGACTCTTCGCCCCTAGATAGAGGGTAGTTTCAGAAACGGATTCGAAATTCATATAAAACATAATAATTATAGTAAATGTAATTTTTTTATGGACTTGTCTTGGAAGTCTCATCCAGTTTTTTCAGAGTTTCTGCTGAAATTCAAACGGTGCAATCCGCGGTTTTTATGCCCTGCGTCTTCGCTGAAATCCAAACTTGACAACGGTTGTGGCAGTGGCATCCTGCACTCTTCAATAGGGGTATAGGATACAAATGAAAGATTGAATGGCCGAGGAGACCCAGAAAATATTTCTGACCGGCTATTGACAAATATGCCGAAAAATGTTATAATATAATTGTCAGATATTACATATCTTTTCCAGAATTGAAAGTCTACGGCAGATACCGCTACGGCGGTTTTTGTCGGGACAATTTGAATCGAAACTGATGTGTAAGTGAAACAAATCAAGGACAAAACTTATGGGACTACATACCACGACAGCGGAAGTACTGGAAGACACAAGACTTTGTAGCAATGTATGCCGTGCCCTGGATATGGATTTATCACGGCGCTACATCCAGAACAGATACGGTATCAGTCGACGACAAGTTGATCACATCAAGCGTATCTACTATTTGAACGATAACAAACCAAGGATTTTCTATGAAATGGAAAAAGCAGAATGATGAAAAAGTAGTTAAGAAGAAAAAGCCAGAATGGCTTGAAGGAAATATGTATGACAACGAAGAAGACTGGTATGCAGCATGTATGCAAGACTATCAGGAAGAAAACGAAAGATATGAAGATGAATATTATGATCTATGGGATATCAAAGGTTAAACCAAAGGAAAAAATATGGAAATTAGACTTTCTATTAATAAGGAAAAGAAATTACAAACAAAATCTGATGGCAACAATGTAACAAGATTCAAGCTTGAATCAGTAAACCTGCTAGATCGACCCGCCTTAGAAACACTATTCAGCAGCTACGCCCACGCAACCAACGTGTGGGATCCAGATCAGAATTGTGGTAAGGAAAGCTACCAGGGAATGGTAGGGCTAGCACTTGATGCGGACGATGGATTGATTTCCATTGAAGCTGCCGAAGCACAGTTCAAGGACCACAACTACATCCTGTACACATCAACAAACCATCTGGAAGACAAGCCTGATCATCGTGGGGTTCAGCCCCGTTTCCGGGTGATCCTGCCATTTGATCCGCAAAATGGTCTGTACTTCACGGATCCAGATGAGGCCGACAAAGTCTACGGCTGGGCGAAGAAACGCTTCCCGCAGTTTGATTCTGGTGTATTTGCTCGCCACATGAAGCTATATCCCAATGTGAACCCGAATCCGGATCGTTTCATTCTAAAGGTGAATACGGAAGGTATCTGGTTCCAGGTGCCGCTGGATGAAGTGGAAAAAGTAGCCAGGGAAAAAGCTGTTCAGGCGTCCAATGGAAACGCACAACCGGCAGGTAAGTATCGATACATCGGACATGACATGGATGTTGTCTTGCCCAACAAGCGAACCAGTTTCAAACTGGAAACCTTACGCCCTTACCTGGAAACCTGCAAGGACCACAAGCAGCCGTGCTACTGCCCGTTTTGTGATGATTTGAATTCGGAAAGCCCATCCGCTTTCGTACAACTGACGAAGAAGGGCTTTGTCGAGATGAACTGTTCCCACTGCCAATCTGTCGGTGATCAACACTACTTCTACGAAGATCCTGTCGAGCCCGGCATGTTCATGTTGGAAGACAAACTGATGCGCGTGCAGGTGACGGACAGCAACGCCCATGTGGTGAAAGTCCGCGATGACTACATCAGCAAAGGAAACCGCGACTATGTTAAGACCTTCCTGTCCCGCAGACGAAACATACCTAGCGCTGAATTTACCGTCGAACGACGTGCCAGCGCAGCATTCAACCAGGTGGACTACGATCTGAACTTCGACACTGGTCGTCTACAGATACAAATTCCGTCTGATCTAGAAGTGGACAAGAAAGATAACGCTTTTGTAGATCGATGGTTGGATAGTCTTTTTGACCAGCATAGCGATTTCATCAAGAACTGGCTTGCCTTGTACTGCTACACAAACTACCAAAAGCTACCAGTTTTAGTGCTAACAGGTGAACGTGGTACCGGTAAAACAACCTTTTCTGAAATCGTTGCTAGCATTTTTCCTGACCTGGCTTCTGACTGGGATGGCGACAAGCAAAATTTTACCCCGTTCTATACGAACAAACTATTAATGGTGGAAGAAAACTACATCAACAAAAAAAGCCAGTACGTGCAGATCAAAGGGGTGACCGGCAGCGAATTCCTGACCGTTAACGAAAAATACATGCCGCAGTACCGTGTACGTAACAACACCAACATCATCCTGACGACCAACGAACCAAGGCCGGTATTCCTGGTTGCTGATGAAAAACCAACCAGTCCAGATCACAACAATTTCTTCATCTACAAGGTGCCGGCGATCAAGAAGCTGAATCCGCACATCAAGGATGAAATTCGTGAACGATTTGGTCACTACATGCGCACTGAACTGAAAAAACGGCATAAGAAATGGGAAGCCCAAAGACAGACATCGACAGCGCGCTACGGTATTCCATGCCCAATCACGGATCTGGAAAAAGACCTTTACGATTCAGCACAAACAAACATCGAAGCTGAAACGGATCTGGTTGCTGAAGCCTTGGTATTGGGTTATGTCGATGGCGAAGGTGCAACCCATGGTGGTGGTAGCCATATCATGAAAATGGAATTCCGGGAGATGCTTAAGTCAATGCGTTTACGTCCTGAACGTCATCAGGATTACTTCCGTCGTTTGCAAGACAGTCACGTGGTAGCGTATCAAGAAACGCGCAGTGCTAAACAGAAGTACGGCTTCGAAATCCTGCGGAAGAAACACTTCTACGGCGAAACAAAAACAAAAAAACACGATGACCAGAATGACCGAAAATGACAGCTTTTTTTGATGTGTTTAGTCATACTTAAGTCCTGTCTATTAAGCTAATTACGAGCGTGATGACTGAAATGACCACTTTTTTTAGAAACTGGTATATCGACTAGTTAGATAAACCTAACAATATAGAATACGTACCCTATAAAAGGTTCTGAAAAATTCCGGTCATTTCGGTCATTCGCCGTGTATTTACTAATTATAACACAAGTTAAGTATGACCAAAGCACCCTGGAAAAGTGGTCATTCCTGTCACGTTTTGGTCATCCTACTCGTTTTTTTGTGTTGTCTCGCTGCGGCGCACTGCGTGCTTAAGGACATGCCCAGACGTGTCCCGCACTAACAGCACCCTGACGGGATAGGACGGTATAACAGCGCATCAAAACAAAAAAACACGAAACAGGTGAGGAATCCATATGAACCTACACAAATCACGAAGTACTGACAGCACGTCCCTTGATTGGGGCGACACAAAACAACAAAAAAAAGAACGGTCTAGACTAGCTCGAGCTCTTGGTTTACGGCATTCGAAGTTCAAACCAGCCAGCGAAGAACCCCGAATTGAAACGGACAACCCCGATGACTCAACAACATCTGGTTTACCATTGTCGCCTGATTCGGCGGTTCATCAGGCAAAGCTTGTGGAACAAGCGTTTGAAGAGTGGTGGCAGAATCGACAGGGCAAAGGGATGTATAGGATATAAGCCGTAGCAATGGGTTGATAATTGACCTTCTAATTCGTCAATCAAAAACCTATGGCATAGCAGAAGCTCATCATCTGCCTCACTTCCTCAGACGCCAGAACTCTTGAGAAACACCGTGCCATGCGGTATATTGACTCGATGAAATCGCCTACACACTCACCCGGAACAGCAGCGTTAGTTTTGTTTGCAGGATGTCTCGTTCTGTTCGTTACTGGTTGTGAGTATTCTGAACCGAATCCAAAAGCATACCCCTATCAGTTTCGACACATTCGCACATTCAGCCTCGACACACAAGCAATTGAACCGTTTGTTGCGGACTCACTACCTGATCCTTTCCTGGTTGTTGCTCACCTGGGGCATCGTGGTTTAAGTAATGAACGCTACCTGCAGATTGAAGCCCCTTCCGGATCGCCAAATCTGGGCCGGTTCAATCTGGAACGTGCAACCAGTTTTCCTCGTCAGGTGCCATTTTATGATATGAGTTTTGTCGCAGACGATCAAACGAACACACGATGGATCTGTTTTTCACAAAAGACGGATACTTCTCAGACATGCTACATGTTCGATCTACTGAAGGGGCAGTCAACATCATTGCTACAAGATGTGAATGTTCCATACAGGCCTTTACAGGGGATTAGCAACGAAGTAACTGTGTCGCGACCAATTGCTAGCGCAGATTCAAGTACGTTTGTGGGCGTGGTATACCCAAGTTCTTTGAAGGTCTGGCGACTGAGAATGATGCGGTTGGACGACAAGCATCACGTACTCTTCGATATCCAAACGGGTGTTCGAGTCAACGTTCGATTCATACATGAGACTGAACGAAGTGGTCAACATCGATTTGTCGGTGTCAGCAGTGCCCCAGGCAATGGAATGGGAAACGCCCTGTTTACGGACGAGTACTCTTATGTCTTCTGCTATGACGACCATGGAACCCTGCTATGGTATAGGAACACTGGTGGTGGGGGCGGATCAGCAGAGGTTGTTCCATGGCAGGACAGGTTGCTGGTCGTCCGATCTGGGATTTCATTGCAAGAAAGCAAAGTCACAACACTCTGGCTGTTGGATCCTGAAACTGGTTCGACAGTTGACTCTACCACCACACTTGGCCAAACCAGATTGGTCTTTCATGCAGGGATTACTCCCGAACTGGTTGTAGATCAGGGCGTCGATCCTGATCTATTTGTGGGTATGTTCCGGCATTTACGCTTTCATGCTACGCCTGGTTTTGCAGTTTCAGATGGAGTTCACTACTCACGGATTGAAATTGCTGGATCACGGGAGCAAAATGGGCCAGCTTACCTGGTCGTCGATGAGACTCGTTCGTGGCTGCTAGATACCCAATTTCAGCCACTTGGTGTAATTGAAGGCCGCATACAAAGCAATCATGCGAAACGTTCTACCGAAGTAATACTCGCCGGAAAACATGCAATTCTGATTGATCGAGATGGCAGATTCAATTTGTATGAATTGGTTCATGTACCTTGGTATGGTTGGTGGTTTCACCGTCATTGGCTCAATCTCCTGGTAGGTGTGATTGTTCCACTGTTGGTTGTGTTGCTTTATATCTGGTATAAGCACGCAAAACTACGGATAGAAAAACAAAAACAGGATAAGTTATATCAGCAGAAATTGAAACAGATTAGTGAAGCCAGTACACGTGAAAATAGCAGCATCAGAGCAGATACACAAAGCTTCCTTCATTCGAATGTTTGTGCTGTTCTTCTCTATTGTGGTAGGGAAATGGAAGAGCTGGCCAAAGAAGTTGATGATAAGTTGTTTCACAAATCACTACGTATGATCAAATTGCTATTTGATTCAGAACGCGAAGTAAGAACAAGTAGTCGTTCGCTTTTACCTTCCCTGGTCCAATTCGAATATGCGGATATGCTGCGTTCGGTCGTTGAACAATACTCTCATTCATTTGCATGTTCCTGTGAGATTGAAGAGGACAAAGTAGATTTTGGCTCTGATGTGAAGCTGGATTTGTTTCTTTGCATCCAGGATGCACTGATCAATGTTCATCGACACTCTAAAGCATCTAGCGTCATTGTACGTAGTTATACCTCTGCTTCTCCTGTCCGTATTCAAATCGAAGACAATGGAATCGGGATTCGCGAGCTGGACAAACATCAATCTGAGTCCCTCGGATTGGTGCTGATGGAAACGCGCATGTTGGCTCATGGTGGAACGTGCGAGGTTCGATCACACGATTCAGCTGGAACCACAGTTGAGCTGCGGTTGCCTGTTGAACGTCGATTTGACGAGCTGACCGGAGTCTGGATGTTGATTCCCAGTAGACTTGATACAGTGAAATCTGAGGGGAGTTGACCATGTCGTCCTCGATTATCCATGTTCTTACAGTTGAAGACCAGGCACTCGCGCTGGAAGGAATGCGAAATCTTGTTCGTCGCGAACACGAACTTCGGTTGGTGGCCGCATGTCAGACACGTGACGAGGCCCTGGCTGTTTTCACAAAAGAACAGGTCGACGTCGTGTTATTCGATCTTGATCTTTACGGTATGCGTGAGTGGCGTACGATCAGGCGAATGCAGGAACTGAAGCCAGCAGTCCGGATAATCGTGATTTCTGCAGTGCAGGATATTGATGTCCCGCGTAAAGCATTTGAAATGACCAGAGCCTTTTTGACAAAACACGCGTCGAATCAGGAAATTGTCAAGGCAATCCACGATGCATATTCAGGCAAGGATGTATGGCCGAGCAATTTGCCTGCACCAGCTGGCGATGAGACCTCAAGCAAGTCGAAAGCAGACATCGATTCAGACGAATCAGCAGTTCCATATGGATTAAGTGCAGGCGAACTTGAGGTGTTGCGACTGCTGCAGGATGGCAAGAGCGTCGCAGAAATTGCCGACATGATTCACCTCTCTGAGTGGGCAATCCGCAAACGCACCGAAGCAATCCGCAACAAAGTAGGCCTGGCAAAACTCAGGGATCTCTACCTTTGGGCGGTAAAGAATCGACCGCTGGATAACACGTCTGAGTCAACGGATAGCAACTAGATGATCCCATTCGATGAGTGCTTTTCGATTGGATCAACTACCAGCAGTTTTTGCGGTTCAGAACTACTTCCAGCACTAAAAATACTGACCTAAATTCGATCTTTGTTTTCCTCTACTCAAGTCCGACGTAACATTTCCAATTTTTGGATTAGTTCACCCCTTTTGATTTCCACTCCTTCTTTCAGCAACCGATGCGGGATCGGTACTCGAAACAGAACGAGGGGAAGAAAGATGAAGAAAGCACTTAGCTGGATCGTAGCCATTTTCATGCTGGCTGGAACATCTGTTGCAGATGTCGTGATTTTTGAGGATGATTTTGAGGATGGCACGCTTGAACCGTGGGTATTAGTCAATGATTTCGGCGAAGTAACGATGCATGAAGGTGATTACGCACTTGAAGTCTGGGGCTATTGGAATGACACTGGAATCTTTGGTGTACCATTGGGAACGATGCCGGAAGTGTGGACGATCGAATTTGACGTCTATCCTCGCGACACCATGACACAGTTCAACAATGTGTACATGGGTATGTCAGAAGGAATGCCGTGGGCAGGTGGCGCGTACGACTGGTCGAACATGTTCTACCTGCAGCAAGAAGACTTGGATATACTCTACACGCGCTGGGAGTTGGACCACCAGGAACAGGTTCCGATCCCCGATTTCGGTTTCCGTGAACATGTGGTGCGCATGGAACGTAACTATGGAGATTGGGAGATCACGTGGGACGTTGGCGGTCCGAATGAACGGGTGATTTACGGTTTCGACAACTTCTCAACCTTGGATGACTTGTATCTGTGGGTTGGTGCAGGTCCGTACTATGAGAGCGAAAATGGGGCACACTTCGACAATTTCGTGGTCACTACCTACTACCCGACGATCACAGTTGATCCAGTAGGCAACACCACCATTCCTGCACGCGGTGGCGCGCTGAATTTTGTCGGAATGATCCAGAACGGTGCGACTCCCCTTGTTACGACTGCCTGGGCGAGTGTTACTCTGCCAAATGGAAACAGCTACGGTCCGCTGGTTGCGTTCCAGAACCTGAATCTACCTGCTGAATACCAGGTTCAGTTCCAGGGTATCCAGTTTGTGCCGAATTTCGCGCCTGGTGGTGAGTACCAGTTCCATACTATGCTCGGAACACTGCCCAACACCGTGATTGCTGAAGATTCGTTCCAGTTCAACAAGGTTGGCAGGAACAACGAATTGGCGGTACATGATCGTGGTTGGGACTTTGAAGCCGATTTGTCTGATTCTGGTGAGTTGACAGAACCCGTTCAGCCGGAAACGTTCACCATGTCGCAAGCATACCCCAATCCGTTCAACAGCACGGTTGGTGTCAGTGTTGTCTTGCCTGCATCCGGTCAGCTTTCAATCGCTGTTTACGATGTGACTGGCCGGCTTGTTGAAACGCTCGCACGCGATATGTTCACCGCTGGCGAACATCGACTTAGCTGGTCACCGAGCAACCTGGCAAGTGGCGTTTACTTCATTCAAGCCGCATTGAACGGTAGTGGTAGGCAGATGCAAAAGATCGTCTATGTGAAGTGACACGAATTCGGTGGGGGTGCCTGGCGCAATGGATCACTTCCCGCGACATGATGCCACCTTACTGAATGGAATCTGATTAATTACATCCGCGCCAGAAAAGGGAATCTTCCGAGATTCCCTTTTGAGTTCAGTTTCGAGTTATGGTGAGTAGAAATCCTAGGTACACTGCACGGCAACTAACTGACGTTGGTGTTAAAACTAGCGGTTGATAGCCGCTGTTGACAGATCTGAATTTAAGGGCATTGAAGAGGCACAGTCTGGAGACTATATGATCAAGCGATTTTCAGAAGACTACGAGTTTCTGGACAACTTCCTCGAATCCCCCATCGATGTGGATGGGAAGCGATATCCTACCGTCGAACACTTCTTTCAGGCAAGCAAGTGTGCTGATCAGGGTGAAGCTGAAAAAATCCGCAAGCTTGCATCACCTGAACAGGCAAAGCGCGAAGGTCAGCGGGTAAAGTTGCAGAAGAACTGGGATCACATGAAACGGAACGTGATGCTCGAAGGCGTGCGTGCTAAATTTCAGCAGCACACAATAATGGCTCAGCAACTGCTTGCCACTGGGAACGAACACATCCAGGAAGGCAACCGTTGGGGCGATACGTACTGGGGTGTCGATCTTCGAACTGGTCGCGGAAAAAATCACTTAGGTCAAATACTTATGCAGGTTCGCGCTGAACTCAGGGATCGGAATTAAAACTGAGTACTCAGGAAAGGCAGAATCTATGGAAGAAGCTTGGTTCAAGGAAGTTATCATCGCTATTGCTCAAGACGACACGGAACGTCTTCGTCTTCTACTGCTAGGTGAACCAGACGCCGCTGACTACAGGATAGATGGCTACGATGACTTCATAATTCAGGCGGCCTTCGAAAGTTTTGATCCCAAGAAGTTTGCTGACCCAGATACAGCACATTACTATTATTTGCACAAGATCTTGCCTTTCTGGAAGCAGGACACAAATCGGATCAATCCAGGGATAATCAGCGGCAATCTGATCCATCTGGCAGTGTATCTGGACGCCTTCGGTTGCATCCGTATTCTGAAGGAAGCTGGTGTAGATATAGACGGATTTGACGCCTGGGGAGTGCCTCCAATCTACATTGAATTAGCGCAGGGTTGGGAAAGTCTTGGTGTAGGTGATTTTGAGCGTTTTGGGGTCTTCGATTCGTTATTCGAACATGGAGCCCTTGCCTTGGAGGGTGTCGGAAAAAACAATGAAAATATCTATGATTTAGCAGTAAAACGAGGAGTGATACAAACTACTCATCGTCAAATTATACATGAATTTGACTCGCATGGTATGACAGCGCTGACAAAAGCAGTTTACGATCTGGATATTGCAAGGGTGCGATTCCTGCTTAGCTGGCGAGCTGATTCGAACAAGGCTGATTACACAACATGGACACCACTGCATTACGCGGCAAAGCTTGGTTTCCTTGAATGTTGTGAACTCTTACTGCAACACGGTGCAAAGACAGACATCCTTGATGACGAAGGACTCACTGCTGCTGAGTTGGCACAGCAATCCGGTTTTCCCGTTGTGACGAGGTATATCAAGGAGTGGGAATCGCAGAAGTAGACAAAAGAAATCTGGTGGCAGGGACCATGTCTAATCAAAACGATCTCGACTCGTTGCTTCAGTGAAGAACCACGAATCGAACCTGCGTATGCTGAAGACCTACCCGGTGCCCATGCATCATCCTACACGCCAGGATCAACAGCATTTCAAGAGAAACAGGTGGAGGCGCTGCTGGAAGAGCTGTGGCAGAATCGACGCGATACCGGTTGATCTATCGATAGGAAGTTGTAAGCAACGATCCTATCCGCGTTTTAGATATTCAAGCGTCGGCAAATACCAAAATTCAACTCACACTTCAGCAAAATTTTAGGCGATCAGGAAATACCGTAAATTCTCTAACATTTTGCGAACGCAGTATCATGGACAACACAGTGTTTAAAAGTGTGTTATCCTTGTACACCACAAATGGCAGAAAAATAGAATGGGTAGGTCCTAGTGTATGGTCATTAGTCCAAGCACCGAATACATGCGTGCCGTAAAATCGCTCGGTTTCTATTCTGTTCAGTTCTGTGATGCATTTTTCTGAAAGACGAATTGGAAGGGAAATCTGAACTAAAAAGCCTTCGTTAAGCTTAGGGTGTTGATCCACAGTGAGTATTCTTAGTAGGACGGTCTCTGAATATGGTGAGCCATCAGTCAAATTAAGATATTTCATGACAGCTGGTTCTTCAGAAATAAATGGTAACTCGGTAGTTAGTTGATCCTCTTCATAGTTTGTCAGAAAATCAGTATTATCATTTAAAAATTTACCAACCTTATCAATTTCTATTGCTATTCTTGATGAAAACATCTCATGAACTTTATGTTCCAAGCTTGCGATAATATTTGTGAGATCATCAAGGTCCGTTCGAACCATCCTGGCAGGATGGTTGCTTGTGAAGACATGGCCACCACACAGTTCCGGCAAAAGTTCAAGGCCAATTGCCCCAAGTGCAACTTGAAATGCAGCAGAAATAGACGTCCAGTACAGATATCCAACTTTGCTTGCCTCAGGGAAATAGCACGAAGAGCATATAGAAACTACCGATTGTTTTTTATCGTAAACATACGAATTTAATAACGGATAACGATTAAGTAAAAGCAGTGCTTGTTCAGTTCTATTTTTTCCAAACAACTTTTTCTTGATTGAAAGTATCTTTGTCGTTGCGGAAACCTTATAGAGCTTCATCCCCTTAAATTCTTTAGGTCCTATCATCCTTATGCGTTGGGAATAGGGTCCAGGCCACCACTCGAACCCATCATCGTGATCAATATACCACTCATCATCGATCAATAAATCACGTTTAAGGTCCTGAAGAAATCCTTGCATAAATTTGCTCATGAATGCCTCTTGTATCTTAATGCCAAATGTACGCAAGCTTGCATGACGTGTAAAAGCTATTTCCTTTTCGTAGGGAGTGGTTCACCATTGGATGCAAAGCCCCACCGAGAAAGATAGTTAGCGACTTTTAATCGGAGTGCTTTGGCTTCCTTCTCACCTACTGTCGTTGGATCTTTACCTGTAAAGATTTCAACCAACGAATCTGGATCTGCAGGATGAACTTGGAAAAGATCGGGCCATTGATCAATATCGTCATTTTCGTCGTGATCACCCTTTGCTCGTTCAAAGCTGGATGAGAGCTTACGCATTTCTTTAACAGGATCCCATTCAGATGCTTTGATTATGTAATCTAAACACATATTGTAATTAAAACTACCATCTTTTTGCCAGTCATAGTTAGGATCATATTGGTCATATTCAGGCCTATATTCACTCTCTGAAAAAAAATAATACTTATCTTTAATCTTTGCATACCAGTTTCCTAAACCCGAACTTGTAAACATTGATGGGATGGCAAACTCTAGTATAGTACCCATTTCATCTGATGTGTTATCAATATATTCACGAAGGTATTCTATAATTTTGGAATAATCGTGTTGAAAATCCCACAAATAATCATCATGTATCTTGTCCTCGTCGATAGAGTTGTTTCCATCGTCTAGCCATAAGTCGTTCTCTTTATCATAGGTGATGCTGTGTTCCTCCTTCATATAAAACTCAAAGCATTCGCCCTCATAATTCTCTATGGCGTCCCAGATGTAACCCGTGTCTGCTAGCAATAACTGCGCGACCTCACTGAAATCAGCTATATTCATACTGTGGACCTCCCTTAAGGATAGTTTAAACTTGCTAACTAGAGGATGACATATGTGCCCGAACCCGGTTCTGATTCATGTACCACATAGCTCTCGTGAGATTCCAGCTGCGGAAGCGTCTCACTACTTCTTGACCAATGATGAGATGGAAACCGAGTTGAACATCATGACTGACCATTTTACCGACCAGTTTTTGTCCGCTGCCAAGGCAGAATATCATGTACTAAGATACAAATACAGCCGTCTTCTTGTCGACCCTGAGAGGTTTAGGAACGACGATGCTGAACCCATGGCAGACAAGGGCATGGGCGCGACCTATGTGAAGCGGCACAATGGCGAACCCATGCGACGCTTATCGAGTCAGGATTCAGAACGTTTGAAACGCACCTACTATGATCCGCACCATAAAGAGTTTGCAGACGTTGTTGATAACATGCTTAAACAATTCGGGCATGCCGTAATTATCGACATTCACTCATATCCGGAAAGACCTCTGCCATTTGAACTCTATCCAAAGGCAGCAAGACCAGATATATGCCTCGGTGCTGATGACCACCATACTCCAGACACATTACTTGAACTTGCCTGTCTGACGTCAGAGGAAGTGGGACATTTGTAGGTCTGTAGTTAGTTATGGTTTTGGTCTTAGATTGACGAATGAGGAGGTCAGTCATGAGCCCAAGGCCAAAGAAGTCGCCATCCGAAGAAGCCGTACGCGAAGTGAAGCGTCGTACCCGCCGGAAGTTTTCGTCCGAAGAGAAGATCCGCATCGTGCTGGAAGGTCTGCGTGGCGAGATGAGCATCGCCGAGCTGTGCCGGATCGAAGAGATTCACGCAAATCAGTATTATAGCTGGTCGAAGGAATTTCTGGAAGCCGGGAAGAAGCGTCTGCAGGGCGACACGAAACGTGAAGCCAGCAGCGACGAAGTGAAGCAGCTGAAACGTGAAAACGAAGAGCTTCGGCGTGGTGTTTCGGATCTGTATCTGCAGAATCAGTACCTAAAAAAAAGCTGCATCGATCAGGGTATCGACCCGGACGAATGATGCGACACAGCGCTTCAGAGAAGCTGGAAATCATCCGTCTGGTGGAGCAGTCCGATCTGGGTGTGAAACGCACGCTGGAGCAGTTGGACATCCCGCGCAGCACGTTCTATCGCTGGTATAGCCAGTACGTGGATGATGGCTTTGACGGTCTGGTCGATCGGAAGCCCGTCGTGCGCCAGTTCTGGAACAAGATCCCGGATCAGGAGAAGAAACGGGTGCGTGACCTGGCGCTGGACCATCCGGACAAGACACCCCGTGAACTGGCCTGGCACATTACCGACGAGCACGGCTGGTACATCTCGGAATCCAGTGTATACCGGATACTTAAGTCGTATGATTTGATTGCCAGCCCGAATTACATCGTGCTGAAGGCGGCGGATAAATTCAAGAATCCGACCCGCCGGATCAACGAGCTGTGGCAGACGGATTTCACGTACTTCCGGGTGGTCGGCTGGGGGTGGTATTACCTGTCGACGGTGATGGACGATTACAGCCGCTACATCCTGTCGTGGAAGCTGTTTACGACCATGTCAGCGGATGACGTGAAGGAAACCCTCGATCTGGCACTTGAACATGCCGGAATCGACCAGGTGACCGTGCGTCACCGTCCCCGGCTGCTGTCGGACAACGGGCCGTGCTATGTGTCGAAAGAACTGGCGAAGTACCTGTCAGATCAGAAGATGGACCATACGCGCGGCAAGCCGTATCACCCGATGACACAGGGTAAGATCGAACGCTACCACCGCACGATGAAGAACCTTATCAAGCTGCAGAACTACTGGTTCCCGGACGACTTACGACATCAGATCGATGCCTTCGTCACTTGGTACAACCACGAACGTGTCCACGAATCGCTGGACAACATCACACCGGCCGACATGTACAGCGGCCGCTACCACGAAATTCAAACCAAACGCGAGGAGATCAAACGGAAAACACTGCAGGAAAGAAGACGACAAAACTTGAGATCAACACGAGAAAACCACTACACTGAAAAGACCGGAACCATAACTAAGCTTCTGTCCCAAAGGCTTTGAAGACATACAGACAAGCGCTGTGTCATCTGAGCTACAGTACGGGCAGTCCGGCAGTTGGTTCGCTTCAAATCTATAGATCTGCTCAGCGATACCCGGACAGTCCTTGTCCACGGCTTCAATATGTTCCTTCGACCACTTCAGCATCTAATCCTCCACCGGCGGACAAGTTACATTGGGATACTATTCTTGCTTGACCTACAGAAATTACTTGGCTGGCAGTCAGTTAGCAAGGGCGCTTCGGTCAGATCGGCGCCTTTTTCTATGAACTTCCTATACGAAAGGTTTCAAAGGGAAAGATATGGAAAACCGCGTCCGAACCGCACTATGTGTCCCACCAAAAAATTTCAAAAAAAAAAAATCAACTGAACGTTCCCTGGCTCGGTCTATGTCGAAAGCCCGGTATTTTCCTCACCGGGTATTTTCCACCGGCACCCCGATCTGACAGAAATGTCGCGTAACTACAACATGCCAGCAGTCACCCACACGCCCCCAGGCTATCCAGCTCAAGAGGCGCTTTCGTATCTGCCGAAATCCTCTTCATCGCATTGGATGATGCGATCCCTTGAATCGTGACAGACCGAAATGTTAGGCCTGGGTAATACGCTCTCGGAGTTAATGGGGGGGGACTTAAGTGCTTGTCACAACAAAATATGGGTCGATGGGGAAGTAGGTGAACGAAATCACAAAAATGCCGATCCCCGCTTGATTCGGTTGATCGCTTTCTAGATGCGGCGTAGCTTTCAACAGCTGAGGGTGGATCGCAGTTTCCACCAAACTTCGGGACGCGACCGTCGAAGGTGTTCTTGATCGATAATTGGGGGGATAGACTGATGAAGGTTCTGCGCTATTCACTGTTGCTCGTAATCGCCATTCCGATGATGGTCTTGGGCCAGATAGGCTGGGTTCAGCATCCCATCCCTGATACTGAGGGGGGAACAACGCATTTCGAATTGGTCGACCTGGACCAGGACGGCGACCTGGACGCCGTCTACAACCAGTACGCCTACTGGTACGCCGGACTCTGGTGGATGGAAAACATCAACAACGGCGACTCCTTCGCCGAACACACCGTGGTCTCCGGCTGGCAGCATCTGCGGGACTGCGCCGTCGCCGATTTCAATGGTGATGGTGACCTCGACATTGCGGGGGTGGGGCTCACGACGGTCTGGGTGTGGTATCAGACCCAGGGGGATACCATCTACTGGGACATCGAGACCATCACCGAAGATCTTATGGCCTGCAGCGCTATGGACGTGGGTGACATCGATGGAGACGGCGATCCGGACCTCGCCCTGACTCGGGGTCAATATGGCAATACATGGATCAGGAACAACGGATCCGACCCGTGGGAAATCCACTATCTGCAGGATGGTGGCTGGCAGGACTTCAGGGACATCATCATCCTGGACGTGGATAACGACGGTGACAACGATATTGTCGCGAGCAACAACGATACTGTTCTCTACGAAAACGTGAACGGGGACGGCTCATCTTTCCCAATAGTAACGATCTCCTTCAACAATTTCGGTGGAATGATCGCAGTCGACATAGACGGCGATTTCGACACCGATATCTTCACCGCGGAGAGCACTCTGGGCTGGATCGAAAACGAAGGGGCAGGTGACGACTGGTCCGATTACAATATTCCAGGAGGAGCGCCCCAATCCAATGGTCGCTCGGTCGTTGACATCGACAACGACGGAGACCTGGACATCGTTACGGCTCACCAGAACCAATATGGTGGCCTGTACGAAGACAAACTGACGTACTGGATCAACGATGGGTCATTTCTGTTCGACTCACACTTCGTCACCGAAGTGGTGCAGCCTTACTATGGAGTTGTGTCCGGCGACATCGACGGCGACGGCGACATTGACCTGATGAGCCGTGGAGCCGATGGGTTCAGTTGGTGGGAGCAAGTTCCCTACAGCGGGCCGGAGATTCACATCACCAACCCCCTCGGCGGCGAAACCTGGTACCATGGGTTCACCTACGAGATCACCTGGGACGACAACATCACCGGAGACGTACGCCTCGAGTGGTGGACCGGCACGCTTCTGGATCTGATCGCGGAATCCACCCCCAGCGATGGTTCGTTCATGTGGACCATCCCCGACCAGGGGCAGTGGCTCCACCATTCGAGAATCAAGGTTACGTCGGTGGACAACGAATTCATCTTCGATTTCAGCAACGAGCTTTCCATTCAGCCCACCCCCGGCCCCGTGATTTCCATCATCTCCCCATCCGGTGGCGAGGTCTGGGCCCGCGGTGAAACCCATACCATCGAGTGGTCGGACAACCTTGACGAAAATGTCGAGATCAACCTGCTCATAAACGGGTCATTCCACTCCACCATCATCAGTTCCACCCCGAGCGACGGGACATACGAATGGACGATCCCGGAGACAGGGGACACGGGCTCCAACTTTGAGATCGAGATTGCCTCGGTGAATGATCCAGCCATCTCAGACGTCAGCGGAGTCTTCACCATTAGCGGTGGCGAAGCCGATCCTGTTGAAGTCATCTTAACACCAACCTCAGGCACCAACCTGCCAGCTAACGGAGGATTACTCGAATTCGATGCGAATGTGGTCAGTGATTTGCCGAACAGCTATCCCGGAGTCTGGTTCTGGACAAAGGTCAAACTTCCAAACGGCACGTTCTACCCGCAGATACAATTCCAGTATACATTTACCTTAACACCCTACATGGACCTCACTGGCAGTCTGATGCAAGACATCCCGAGTTTCGCTCCGGCTGGCGACTACGAGATGTGGGCCTGGATCGGTGTAAACCCCAATGGCGGCGGTCCACAGTTCGGGGGCTTCTTCCCGTTTGCAAAGAATGCGGCGGTGATCGATGGCACGGAAATCAACGAATGGTCAGCGAGGGGTGAATTCGAGATGGGCGAAACCGTAGCGTCCGAGGGCTTTCTACCGACCGTGTATGAGATGCAGCCGATCTACCCGAATCCGTTTAACCCAACAACGAAGCTTCAGGTGACATTACCTGCAACGTCCGAACTGACCGTGACCGTGTACAACGTGATGGGTCAGCAGGTTGCGGAACTTGTGCGGGGTTCGGTTGACGCCGGGACGCACACATTCACGCTGGACGGTTCGAATCTGGCGAGCGGGATGTATTTCGTGCGCGCGACCGTTCCCGGCCAACTGAATGCGGTCCAGAAGGTGATGCTCGTGCGCTGAGTGTGATCCAGAGCGGAGTTAGACTCTCCTTATTAGCAAGTCCAACAGCCACAGCATCTTGTTGTGGCTTTTTTTTGCAATTTTCGCAATTAACGGCTTTATGCTGACGGGGTTCCCGTGTTATCATTTTAAAACATTCGTGTTTGTAGGGGATAAACGGGGGGGATACACCATGAAGTACTTCATGACGGGCATGTTTTTGCTGGTGCTGCCGGTCTTTGTGGCGGCGCAGGACTGGGTTGAACACACTGTAGATGATGAGTTTTTCCATGCGGTTTCCGTGTTTGCGACGGACGTGGACGGTGACGGTGACACCGACGTGATCGGTGCGGCATTTGATGACGATGATATCACATGGTGGGAGAACGCCGACGGTTCGGGTACGTCGTGGATCGAGCACACAGTGGACATCGACTTCAATGGTGCAAATGAAGTGTACGCGATGGATGTAGACGGCGACGGAGATACCGACATACTTGGTGCGGCTTTCCATGCCGATGCCATCAAATGGTGGGAAAACTCTGACGGTACAGGCACCTCATGGACCGTTCACACCGTAGCCATAGCCTTCCAAGGTGCGCATTCCGTATATGCGATGGATGTGGATAGCGACGGTGACACCGATGTTCTCGGGGCGGCTGCTGAGGACGACCAGATTCTATGGTGGGAGAACATAGACGGCGATGGCACAGCGTGGGACAATCACGTCGTCGCTATTGATTACAATTACGCTTGCTCCGTGACCGCCGCGGACGTGGACGGTGACGGCGACACGGACGTGCTCGGTACGGCCAGGCTGGCCGACGACATCACATGGTGGGAGAACACTGACGGTGATGGCACCGCGTGGACGGAACACACGGTGGAAGGAGACTTCAATGGTGCGCGCTCCGTACATGCGGTGGACGTGGATGGAGATGGTGACATCGACATGCTTGGTGCAGCTGATGTTGCTGACGACATCACGTGGTGGGAGAACGCCGATGGCGCTGGCACATCGTGGATTGAACACATCGTGGATGGGGATTTTGACGGTGCGTACTCTGTATACGCAACCGATGTGGACGGTGACGGTGACATGGATGTACTCGGTGCCTGCCAGAACGACTATGAAATCACATGGTGGGAGAACGCCGACGGTGAGGGCACCGCGTGGACAGAACATAACGTGGATGACGATTTCACAGGTGCGAGGGACGTCTATGCTGCGGATATGGATGGCGACGGAGATACCGATGTGCTCGGAGCAGCCTGGCTTGCCGACTCCATCACGTGGTGGGAACAACCCGGACCACAGCAAGACCCAGTTGTTGTTACCCTCACGCCGACATCCGGAACCAATCTCCCTGCTGCTGGCGGAACACTGCACTACGATATCAATATTGTAAGTACACTGCCTGGTAATTATACCGGATTAACGGTTTGGACAAAAGTAAAACTACCGAACGGCCAGTTCTACCCGCAGATCCAGTTCCAGACCCTGTTTACGCTGCTTCCTTTCATGGAAGCGACGGGAAGCCTGACGCAGGACATTCCTGCCTTCGCGCCCGCCGGTGAGTACGAGATGTGGGGTTGGATCGGGATGAATCCCAACGGCGGTGGCCCGCAGTTCGGCGGCTACTTCCCGTTCACGAAGGACGCGGCTCTAGCCGGCGGCAATGAGGTTACCGGCTGGGCAGGGGAAGGTTTGTTCGATGTGGAACCTGCGAACAATGCCACGAAACCACTTCCTACGGAATACGAACTGCTGCCCGTTTATCCGAACCCGTTCAACCCCAGCACCATGATCGCGGTCAGCCTGCCGGAAACGGCGGAGCTGAATGTGACCGTGTACAACGTGATGGGTCAGCAGGTTGCGGAACTCGTGCGGGGTTCGGTTGACGCCGGGACGCACACATTCACACTGGACGGTTCGAATCTGGCGAGCGGGATGTATTTCGTGCGCGCGACCGTTCCCGGTCAAATGGACCAGGTGCAGAAGGTAATGTTGGTCAGATAGACCCGAGCTACGAAGTAATATTCCAAAGGCTAAAAGGGGGCGACACCGATCGTCCCCTTGTTCGTTTACCACTTCGACTTGATCCACTTCATCAGGACCGCAGCGCCTTCAATCGCTGTTTCGGCTACCTTTCCGATTTCGCGCCAAGGGATACGTGCCAGTATCATCAGTCGCCCTCCCCGGAAACACGATCGCCAGGATCATCAAAATCCTGTTCCTGGATCACTCCAAACGCTTGACGGCATTCTTCGCGCAGCTGCATGGCAACATCCAGTTCCTGCTGCGTGACAATACGGTCAATGCTGCACTGAACTTCAGCCCAACGATAGCCGTTGCGTTGAACATCCGACAGGCTGAAACGAGTGATGACGGCAATGGCTGGTGCTTTCGAACGGGCAAGCCGTTGCAGGTGGTTGCGCCAGTGCTTGATGGAAGTCGGTGACAGGTTGAAAACCACCAGTTGCGGCTTGGTTTCCAGGTACGTCAAAACGAACAGGCGCATTTTGTCTTTGGCTTGTGAAGCCAGGTGAATGGACCCATCACCGCTGGTGATCTTTCCGTCGATGGCGCTGTAGCGGGGTACTTGCTCGCCTTCAACCCACAGCGCACTCACCGTTTGGCTGAACACAACGATTCCGCTGAAGACGTTGTCAGGTACATCGACCTGGTCTTCCTGGCTATCGTCGTAGGATTCGCCGTTATCGATGAACATGCGATGCCGACCAGATGGACTGTGATCGATACGAACACGAACCAACGACGGGGGGATGTTTTCCATCATCGCCGCCACTTCGGTTTCGATGTCGATACAGTCCAGTTGGTTGATGGCATCCAGGACAACAACGCCCGATTCATCTGAACCGGGTTTCTGTCGTGCTGGCGTACCGTTCCTTGTTTTGCTCATGCAGCTTCTCCCGTTATGGTCAAGGATTCGATGGATCGTACCTGCCTGGATGACAGACCGACACCCTGCGCATCCGATAGGCAGATGTCAGCGAACGCACACGCAGGGCAATTGATCATGCCTGGGTTGCGTGGGAATACACCACGGTTGATGTTGCTGGCAATCGCCGCGAGGTCGCGCTTCAGTGAAATCAGCTGTTGACGGCTTCGACTTGTTGAGCGACGTGGATCGCCTTTTTCATCACCAGCGACATAGCCGTTACCGTTGCGCTTGTAGGGGATATGATCGCGAAGCTGGTAGTACACGATATCCAGCTTTTCAGGTGGGATTTCCAGCATTCGCATCGTGCCATCAGGCATCTTGAACACACCACGCCAGCAAGCCAGTGCGTACAGACCGAGCTGATAGTCCAGGTCAAGGAATTGCTGGTTCGGTGGGAACTTCGATGATTTGAAATCCAACAACTGCCAACGGTCACCATCACGGCGAATCTGATCCACCGTTCCACTAAAGACGTTCCGTCCTACCTTCAGCATGAACGTCGCTTCGGACAGGATCACATTTGTACGTCGATTCCATCCCTTCTCGCGGTAGTTCGCAAGCATTTCGGTAGCTTCACCTACCAATTCGCCGATTGACGCGTCACGGTCTTTTTTCCAGAAAACGGGTGTGCCCGATTCATCCCCACGGTATTCCTCGTGGTCGAACCGTTCCCGGTAGCGAGCTGTGATGTCCAGATCCCAGTTCACCAGGTGCATCTCTTCGATGAGCTGGTGCAGCACACGGCCATGCAGTGCAGCCACTGACCGGAAGGCTGAAGGGATTTGATCGATGTATCGGTACTTGAAGCTGGCAGGGCACCACAGGTAGGACTTGATGAGGGATTGACGTAGAACGTCGATGGATGATCACCTCCTCTCGGTTAGTTTGGCGACAGGAAGTACTGCGATACACGCCTGTTCAGGTTCTCGGCACTGAAGCGTTCCTGCTTGGTCAACACATCGGTTGCCGCGTTGTACACGCCCCAGGCTGTGTCGTCTTCAATACCGTTGAACACCTTCGCTTGGGTAGTGATCGGCAAGTTGGTTTCGCGGAAAAACTTCTGAATGTCGGCACGACGCATCCGCTTGTGGGTAAGATCCACCAGCATCGGCAGCACCATGTGAAGACGATTCCCTACACGATCCAGTTGACGCGCCGCTACTCGTAATTCACGGTCGAAGTTCTGGCTTCCCCAGTGCTTGAACCGGAATCCGCCAAGCATGAATGACAACATCATGCCGTTACTACAAACCAGCCGGACTGCGTTGAATTCCAGGCCGAAGGTGGTACTGCCATCGTAGCTGTTGACTGCATCCAATGTGCAAGCTACAACATCACCAACCTTCACTTCGCCCGTGGTCTGGGTCAGCAGATACCGCTGCCGGAATTTCTTTCCGTTCCACAATGTCTGGTGTTCTTCGACGGGGATCCCCGTTCGGTTCAGCAGGTCTTCTGCGACTTGCACAACTTCTCTGTTTTAACCAGCCGGTAATCCTGGCTGACAATTCCGACTTCCTTCGCTTCACCCTCGGGTTCGAGCACCACAGCAAGTCGGCTACTGGAATTGCCATTGGTGCGTCGGAGTGCTTGAAGTTCGACTGGTGCATAAGGATCTGGCATAAGAACCTGTTCAGTCATGACCTACTCCTTTGGTTATGTTTGACCTACAAGCTCTTATGCCAGGTAATCCTTCATCATTGATGTTTTAGAAACCAAGAAATAAATATTAATGTCTATTATTCAATAACATTCTTTCTTGTTCAACAACAGATCTCAATGGACTGTTTTGCTCCAGGGCATGAATCGCACCCCTTTGGCTTTGACAACACCAATGATGGTTGCCATTCCATCCATTTATTATTTTTCGATCTTCATATGTTAGATCTCGTTCGTAACGGCAGTAAATAAATCCTTCACTTATGTACGGGACATACGCCATATTAAATGGACGTATAAGAACTTGATGTTTGTACTCTTCTGTGTTGACTAAGTCCACGAGTAAGTAGACGCCTTTCTCAATAAACGACGATACTGCATCCGGCGCTAAGTAGACTGTAAGAAAATCGTATTCATGCCAGTCGTAAGCAACGCCACCATTTTTGTGTGCGTTTTCCATGATTCGAATAGCACTATCCATCGTGTCTTTAGTGCTCTTATCATTATCATGGTCGTCCTTAAGCCGTTGCACGATTACTTCTATTTCCTGATCGCCCACATCATCAGTAATCACATATACTGTCCATGGGACTGGTATCTTCTTCACATCCATCTTTACGTTCCTCATCAATTCTTTGGTTTCGCTGAAAAAAAGCCCAACTCTGTTCAACCATCAGTATCACCAAGGGCGGCACTACACCGCCCTTGATTTCTCTACGGCTTATTCATACGCGGGGACAAGCTGCATTGCGAATCCACCTTCGTCGAAGAACCGTTCAAAATCTTCAACGGGTATGAATAATCTTCTGCGACCGTTCATCCTGTACGAGGCTAACTGCTTTGATTTCAGTTTGCCGCGAATGAAGGAATCGGATGCATCTGTGCCACGCTCATGCAGGATTTCCTGCGTCCGTTTGATGGAGTAATACTTTCTCCCACCGAACAGGAACTCGCCCTTGCTTAGTGCACTGTCACTTGTGACATGTTCAGCATAAGCTGA
The DNA here is from genome assembly GCA_963675295.2 of bacterium. Lineage (GTDB taxonomy): Bacteria > Electryoneota > Electryoneia > Electryoneales > Electryoneaceae > BMS3BBIN04. Next base: position 4,186,631 of record CAXXKJ010000002.1, on the reverse strand, counting down.
AGCACTCTGTGTTCCATCCTTTGGTTCGGGATGCTGGTTAATTGTATCATCAGCACTGTTTTCTTCAGTGTCCTGACCCAATTCATGCTCGTTCATCTTTAAACTCCTTGTCTACGTGGTCACCCAATTTCTGGTAGGTGACGCTGTTTGATGCGACCAGATTCGCACTTCACACTGGATATGACTCGCTTGTCAAAGAGCAACTTTCCAAGCACAGATTTTGAACTGCTGGGAGGAAGATGCATTGATTACCCTTTGAATCAAAATGTTGTTTTAGCGACACTTAGTGATAATAAATGACTATGTGGTGGGATACGGCTGTCTACGGGATTGTTGATCAACAATCAGTGATGATCAGTGGTGATCAGAAATGCCTCTTTGGAGAGTCCAGACTCATCTTTCTCGACACAGATAGAAAGCAGAAACCACCTGGAATTTTGGTGGGCAATAGGTGGGCATAGCGAAATGGGATGCGAAGATCACAAGGTATTCGGAAGGATGATCAGGGCTAAAAACGAACGAAAAGTGAACGCTATATAGCTGATTTTAATACCACTTAGATTGATAACAAGCTAAAAATCAACTTGATACGCAATTAGTATTTTTTGGACTCTTAATCCGCAGGTTCGGGGTTCAAGTCCCTGATGGCGCACACGAAAAGAAGCGGTCCCGGTAGATTACCGAGGGCCGCTTGTTTGTTGTTGGGAATGATAGCAGTCGGGCGATTCACACGTGCCGCAGGACGATTATCGAATGCAATTCGTTCCAGATCCGTCTCACCAGTTGGTGATCGCCATTCGCCTTACCTGTTGGTGAATGCTGCGCCCAGCCGGGGTCAGCGTCCGCAAATCCGTAACGTCACCCGCTTTACTGAGTTCAGGTCGCCCATGTCGGCGTAGGCGAAGTCGGCGTTCACGGTCAGGCTGCGCAGGTTGACCCGCACGCCACCGCCGAACGACCACTCCTCGGTGTCGTGGTTCAGGCTGCGGCCGCCGCGCAGGAAGACGATGTCGTACAGCCCGTATTCCGCGCCGGCGTGCACGGTGGTAATCCCTTCGTTCAAATGCCGGCTGTCGACCGCGAGGGTGAACTCGTGCAGATCGTCCCGCCAGAACGCGTCCTGCTCGCCCACCAGCCGCCAGCCGAAGCCGAACTGGAAGGACAGCGGCAACGGCCATTTCGACGTGTGCAGCCGGGTTTCGGCGGCATTGTCCGACTCCGCGTCGGCGATCAGATCCTGCCCGGTGAGCTGCATGTCGCCGCCGAGGTTGGTCATCGCCATGCCGATGGAAAAACCGTCCAGCGTGGTGTGCAGCAGCGTGCCGACGTCAAGCGCGCCGGTCTGCGCGGAGGTATGGAACAGGTCCTGGCGGATGTATTTCCCGGTGATGCCGACGGTGAAACGGTCAGTCAATTGCATGATCGCGGATGCACCCACCGCCAGATCGCCGTAGTCGACCATGACGCCGTTCCCGTTTTGCATCTCGAGCGTCGTCTGCTCGAATTCGTCCCCGCCGAACGAGATCGCGTGAATCCCGACGCGCAGATTGGGCCGGACTGGAGCGGTGACGGCCAATGTTTGATGCTCTAGCCCGGCGAACCAGTCGTTGTAAGCGAACGACGCCGAGAACCGGTCCGAGGCGATCGCGGCCGGGTTGATCGCGAGCATTTCCGCGCCACCGGCCAATGCGACTCCCGCGCCACCCATCGCCGGAACACGACTGCCGGGAATGATCTGCAGAAAAGTGGCGGCGGTGGTGCCGGGCTTGTCAAACCCAGCAGCGTGTCCGGGCAGCAGCACCGCCACCAGCAGCAGCGTCAAGCCTACCCGTTGCAGCGACCTGTTCATGCGTCCTCCCTCACTTGACATACAGGAAACGCTGTTGCCGTGCATCCGCCTGATGCTCGGCTCGGAGGAAATACATCCCCGAACTCAATCCCGCCGGCATCTGCCAAGAAAAACGGTTATGACCGGCGGAACCGGCGAAGTCGTACGCATCCACTTCCCGTCCGAGCAGGTCAAACACACGGATTCGTACCTGACCCGGTGACGGCAACGTGATCACACTTTGCACGAACCCGTTCGTCGGATTCGGCCACAGGCGGGAGACGGCGAACTCATCCGCGATCAGCCCTGACCCGTCCCTGCCCGGTTCGGCGACACCAGTCTCAAAGCCCCAGGCGACGAAGATCCGGTCGAGCACCTCGGCACGGGTGGACGCGTTCACCCAGTCATCGTTGATTGCTTCCAGACCGAACGAGCAGAAAACCAGGTCGCGCATTCCTTCCTGTACTCGCACACCCGCCAACCGCTCAGGCTGGTCCGCGCTGAATACGAACAACGGTTCCGCGCCGTCCTGAGCGGCGAGCACGTCGATGTTGTCCTGGTTCCACGCGCCCCCCTCACCGGCGAGGAAGAGGTAGAAGCCATCGGTGATCGGATGGCCTTCGATGCCACGCACCACAAGCTGGTTCGCGTTGGGCTCAGTCAGCTCGATGTGGAACAGGGTGTCGAGCACGTCCGGGTTGGTCGCCGCCAGATCTTCAGCGATGTTCTGTCCGGAGAACAGCATCTTGCCGCCGTCGTTCAGGTAGTCGCTGAAGACGGCCAGGTCATCCCCGGTGAGATGGTTGCTGGTGCGGCTGCCGGACGCGTAAATGATTGCCTCGTAGCCCGCGACAAAATCGGCCAGCACCGAGATATCCGACCGTTTGATCGCTTCGGTTTCCACCCCGACCTGCTCCATCGCACTGAGATACCACGTGTCAATACGGCCCGCGCCGCCCTGGTCATCGTCGATCAGCAGCACCGGTGCCTGGCCGACACGTAGCGGGATGATCTGCTCGAAGTCGAAATCGTTGTTGAAGAAATCCGAGCCACGGAAGCGGGCGACGACGTCAATCGTCTCGACATCCTCGTCACCGGGCGCGACAGTTACCGGCACCTCGAAGTTTCCAGACTGGCCCTGTGTCACGATCCCGATCCACAGCGAATCAGCACCAAGCGTGACCCGGGGTTCGTCGCAGGTCAGCTTCAGCGACACTTCCTGCGCGCTCTGGTCATGCTTCTGCCAGCGCATGCCGAAGGTGCCTTCCTGCCCGTGAATGATGTGCGGCACGACGCCATCGTACACCCAGACCGAGTCGACCGAGACGTACACGTCAAGCAATGCGCCGAGGTCGACAATACCGGCGCCGGTGCCCGGAACCGGAATTTCACGCGCAGTGGAGGTGAGCCGGAAGATGATGTCGTCGTTAGTCCAGCCCGGCGGCGCGATGCTCATCAGGTTGGCGATGGAACCGGCAACAATCGGGCACGCCATGCTGGTACCGCCCTGCTGGCCGTAGCCGCCCGCATTCGTGGTACTGTAAATCGCGACACCGGGCGCGGCCAAGGTGACCCAGTCGCCCCAGCTGGAGAAATCGGCCAGCTCATCGTTCTGGTCGGTCGCGGCGACGGCGATCACCATGTCCTCGGCGGCGGGATACTGCGGCACATTCGAGCTTTCATTGCCAGCTGCCGCGACGAGGATCAGGCCAGCGTCATACGCCATCTGCATCGCCTGCTGGAAGTAGAACGGATCGCCGCCCGGTCCACCAAAGCTCATCGAGATGACATCGAAACCGTGGTTCATGGCATAGGTGATGGCATTGGTCGCCTCAAGCAGACCGACAACCCCGAGGCCGCCTGTCGTCGTCCAGCCCGCCCGCAACGCGCCGATCTTGCAGCCCCAACCGGGAGCGGCAACACCGATGCCGTTGTTCGTGGTCGCGGCAGCATCGCCGGAACAGTGGGTGCCGTGTCCGTCGAAATCGTTGGGATCGTTGTCTGGCGGACCCGGATCGTCACCGGGAAAGACTTCGGTCTCGGTGACAAAATCCCAGCCGATGCCGTCGTCGATGTAGCCGTTGTCGTCGTTGTCGAGACCGTCAACGTCGGAAGCGTCCCAGATACCGTCGTTGTTCAGATCCTCACCGGGATTAACCCAGATGCTGCTCTCGAGATCGGGATGGTCATAGTCGACACCGCTGTCAACGATGCCGATGATGATATCGTCCGACCCCTGCGCCAACGCCCAGCCGCGATACGAATTGATCGCGTAATGGTGCCACTGGCCCGGCGCTTCCGGGTCAGACGGGGTTCGCGTGAGCTCAGACCACGGGAATGCGTAGTTGGCGTCCGCCTGCACGACAAACGGGAAATCCCGCAGCTCGTCCAGAATCTGCCCGCCCGGCCGGTCTGCGTCATACCGCACGACACGCATGTCCGGCATCAGGTCGCCGAATTCGTTCTTCATGCTGCTGGCGTCAATCGTGCCCAACCACTCGTCAAACGCGGCGTCACCTGTGCGCAACAGGGCACCCTCGGACGCGTCCTGCGGCAGGGCGTCAGCGTACGACAGCTGAAAGACGACGCTGCCCGGCACCACGATCTCCGGTGCGGCGAATAACGTTGCCGGAAGCAGCAACAACGCCAGCAGAACGCTGGCGATCGCCCATCCGTGATTCGGTTTCCAACGACTCATGCGAGACCTCGCATTGTGGGCTGCTGCGGGTGTGCGACGGTGCTAACCACCAACCTTCCGCACGCCCGCATGATCAACACCGCCGGAATCAGGCGAAACGACTCGCCTCGCCTGATCCCGAAAGTTGGTCACAACCTGAGTAAGCGCTACTTGGTCAGCACGGCGCGATGCACCACCTGCTTGTCGCCGAGCTGCACGGTAATGAAGTAGTTGCCGGTCGAATAGCCGGCCGCGTCCCACGTCACCCGGAAATCGCCGGGGGAGAGGAACCCGTGCTGAAGGGTCGCCATCTGTCGACCGAGCACGTCCCACACCGCCAGCGTCACATCACCCGGAACCGAATTGGTGAAGGTGACCGTGGTGCTGGCGTTGAACGGGTTCGGGTACAGCGAGCTGACGATGGATGAGTTCGGTACCGGTGCGATCGTGATCTCGTCGACGTCGTTGTTTTCATCGGTGACCATGAAATCGTCAAACCGCGTTTCCGGTTCGGTAACCTGGTCGCCCATGTAGAACTCGTAGATGCCGAAGAACCCGGAGTACTGGCGGAATTCCGCTGACGGGGTGTACGGGCAGCCGGGCATCAATTGATCATCCCAGTAGCACCAGATCTCGTCGCCGGAAACACGCAGCGTCATCTTGTGCCAGCTGCTCTCAGTCGGGGCGCCGCCGGGAATCTCCGCGGCAGACCATTCAATGAAGGTTTCCGCGGCAAAGCCGGAGCCCGGATAGCGACGCAGCCGCATTTTCTTGGTCGAGCCGAACATGGTGGTAAAATAGTAGTACGAATTGCCGTTGGTCGTGTCCCAACGCGCCGCGACGGCGTTATAAACCGGGAACATGACGTCGTTCGAGACAATCGTGTAGATCCAGGATTCAACCGTGTAATCTTCCAGGTCCATGGTGCCGTTGAGCGCGGTGGAAGCCTGGTCGCCGGCGACACTGCCGGTCCAACCATCGCCGCTCGGCGCGGTCGGGTCCGGAGTGATCACAATATCCTGGCCTTCCGGCCACGGAGAGAACCAGCCGTCCTGGATGCTGCCGTCGGTGAAGTGTTCCTCGAAAATTACATCCGCCGAACTGATCCCGGAGACCAGTACCAGCAGGAAGAAAGTCAGAGCAATACGCATGCGATTCTCCTCGTTATGCGCCCCCCTCCGGGGCTGTTGATCCTGTAGAAAATGTTGCGATGGTGAAGCGGATCGTGTCCCTCGATGTTCGCTCCACTCAACTACCGGATCACCATCAATTTTCCTGTATGCTTGTCACCGTCCGGGGTGGATACGACATACACGTACACCCCGTACGCAATGTCCTGGCCGTGTTCGTTGCGCAAATCCCAGTACGCAAATCCTTCCGTGCCGCTGCTGTCATGCGTCAGCTCCGCCACCTTGCGCCCGGCAACGGTGTAAATCGTGATGTCGCAACGGGAAGGCAGGTTGGTGAACATCACCTGCCCCTCGCCATCCGAGCCACGCATGGCGCTATCCACGATATACGGGTTCGGAACCACACGAATCGCGCCGAGATCGACAGTTGCGGACGTGGAGGGAGCCTCGGTGGTGAATTCATAGACCAGGCCCCGCCGGAACGGCTTGTACGTGATAATCGTGAAGACGTCGCCAACGCTCGGCGGAATTGCATCCGGCGGCCCGTTGTTCGTCTTCAGCCACACCTCCGCACCGGACGTGTCGTCGTCATCGTCACGCAACCACAGAATGTCCGGGAACAACGGGGTGCCGTCCGGTGGGGTGGACGGGTTCCACGCTGCCCCGCCCGGCTCGAGATCCCAACCAACCGGACTCAGCGATGGAATCGGCCCGAACGCAAACACGAGATCGGAAAACGCGCCGTAGTCGGTTACATCGGTCCACACACCATCCGCAGCATTGTCGGACACTTCCAGTTTAAGCGGTGCTGCGAACGAAGTGTCATGGAATTGTTCGGTAAACCCAAGAGTTGTCGTCCGAAATTCGACAGGTGAGTCGGTGATGCTGACACGCCAGTCCATCGCCCCCGCGACCACTTCCTCGTAACTGGACGGATTCGACGGGTAGTTGTTCGCCGTCCACCAGGTAAAGGTGCTCTCTTCGTCGTTCACCGTGGTCCAACCCAGGTCCCGCACGCCGGTCCCGTCCACATCCTGCACAATAAGACGGAAACCGTCCACCGCCGGCTGTGCCATGCTCAGTGGCACGTTGAAGTAGACGAATTCCTTACCGCTGTGCATGTCGGTGAACACATTCGTGCCGGTAGTCAGGCACTCGAGATTCAGTGACGTTTCCTCGACGATAACCGTGTCCGGCTCGAGGGACAACGTGTCGCCGACATCATTGAAGGTGACGTTGTAGGTGTAGCCGGTCAGCTCGTCGCTGTCGATAATTTCGATGTCGATGTAGCCGTCACTGACCGCGCCGTTCAGTTCGATCAGCCCGCCCGCCGTGCCCGCACGCCAGTCCCCGGCGCGGGTGCCGGGAGTGACGGCAACGGTGTTCGCGTCGCTGGCGGAATTGCCGAACGAGGTTTCGTAGCTCGGTTCGGCGGCGAGAGGATCATCCGGATCGTACAAGCCACGATCGTAAGCGGTGATCGTGTACCACGTTTCGACGCCGTTGGTGACATCCGTATCGAGGTAGCTGTGCTTGAGGCCGGTGTCGTCGCCGAGCCAGACATTCGCGTTGGGGAAATCCGGACCGTACGCAGGGTCCGGGCCGGTGAAGCTGTCGACCAGATCGCACTGGAAGATGGGCACGTAGCCGGATGGTTCGCCGAACCAGTTGGTGACCACATCGCCCCAGGTCAGGCCGCCGTCAGTGGACTTGTAGAGTCGGTAGCCCTCGAAATCACGCAGCCCGGTGAATGCGTCCACGCTGCCTTCCGCGACATTGTCCCAGCTCAGTAGAACCTCGCCGTCGCCCGGTGTCGCACGCAGGGTCGGAGTCGCCGGTGGGCCGGACCCCTGGTAGTGCATCTCGCGCGCCATCTGGTAGGCAGTGGCGGCATTGTCGTACAGCTCCGTTGAATCGGCGCCGATCACGAATGCCAGCGCGAATTCCTCGCTGCCACCCGCCGGAAGCGAGAACGGTCCCACGCCTGAGGTAAACGTAATCTCCGACCCGGGGAACGCATCCTTGTCCACCTCGGCCTGCACCGAGACGTCGTCATACTGTGGATTGTCGCCGTGGAAATACCAGTCCGGGTTGTTCGTGCCTGACGGATCATTGCGCAGAATCGCGCTGAAATCTTCGTCCTCGACCGGACTTTCGTCGTCGTGGTAGTAGTGGAAGCTGGTCACGCCCATGTCGTCCGGCGTCGCGACAATCCCCGCGCCGATCCAGCCGACCGGTCCAACCCACTGTTCGAACAGGGATGAGTCGTCACGTTGCGGGACGCCGTTCAGGTCCTGCTTGAAGAAGAACGACGGATACTTCTCGCCATCGACAAGCGACCACGTGCCGATACGGTCGTCGGCGTAGAAATCCGCCTTGAGATCCGCGAAGAAACCTGCGTAGACCTCATCCAAATCCGCGCCGCTGTCGTTGTGCAGCACGTAGCGGACGAAAATCAGGTCAGTCGCGTAGGGGCGGCTGTACGAGTAGGCGATCTGTTCGACTCGCAGGCCGACATCTCGCTTGTCACGAAAGACGGAGTAAATGTCACGGTCGGAGGTGAATTCGCCTTCCACCTCCTGAGTGGGGTTGGCGAGGTCACGCCGGAACGGGCCGGGCCAGGTGGGTTCGCCGCCGACCACAGGCCACGTCGCCGGACGGTCGGAGAACGCGAGGAACGGCGTCACCTCGTCGGCCGCCGTGTTGTCGTCCGTACGAACATCGTTGAACAAGCCGCCGAGCGATCCCTGCTCGGCTTCCCAGCCGTAATCGAGCAACGGGGAATCGGGATCGTGCACCGAGGCGACCACCTGCCCGTCCGCCAGCACGACCAGACCGACACCGAAGCCGTAGTGTTGCACGTCCTCTCCATTGCGCGGCCAGTGCAGCGCCGGAGTGCCGAAATGGAAATCGCTGATGATCCCGATGTTGGTGATAAGGTTGGCCAGCTCGCCCTTGTCGAGCAGACCGATCCCGCGATCCTCGACCACCGCGCCGAGACGTTTCAACGCATCCCGGTCCTTGATCTCATGGTCGCCGGGGTCCGCGCTGAAGGCAACGGTTCCCGCAAAAATCGCCAGCAACACCGCCAGCATCAGGCGGATCGTGATCCGGGGCTGCATCTGATTCCGGTTCAAAAGGAAACCTCCACACCGACCTTGATCATCCGTGGCGGACCGACACGACTCGGGTCGTGCAGCTGATCGAAGGCGATGTTGTTGCTGACCAATGTGCTCTCCCACGGTTCACCCGTGCGTGAATCGACGAACAACGGATTGTCCCGGTCGAACAGGTTGGAAATGGTGCTGTAGACGGTCAAATCCACCCCACTCCAGCGAAGCCGTTTGCTCAGGCGCAGGTCGACCGTCATCGTGTACGCCATCCGTTCCGAGTTGCGCAGCGACAATTGCTCGCCGGCCGCCGAGTAGGGCGTATACGGCAACCCGCTGGCGTACTGCCCGATCAACCCGACCCCCGCACCGCTGAGGATGGAGCTGCCGAATACACGCGGATAATCCTCGAAGCCGGCGTTCCACGCAAGCATCACATTCGCCACATGCCGCCGGTCGAAATCCATCGGATACTCCTGCCGTGCTTCCGGAGTGCCGGTGTAGGCGTCATAGTAGCCGGTGGTTGGTTCGGACGAGTTCCCGCGTGCGATGCTGAAGGTGTAGTTCGCCTGCAGGCTCCAGAACCGCTCAAGGCTGCGGCTGAGGTTGACCTCGAAGCCCTTCACGTTCGCGTAATCAATGTTCACGAACGGGGCGTAGTTGTACGACGCGCCGTAGCGAACCTGCCGGGTGCCGACGAGATCGGTGATGTCCTTGTAGAACGCGGTGAAGCTGCAACCCCAGTTTTCCGCGATGATGCCCTTGAGGCCGACTTCGTAGGAAACCGTGCGCTCCGGCTTCAATGCGGGGTTGCCGATGACATCGAATGATCGGTTCGCCAACGTATCCGGATTGAGGTCGGCGGCGTTCATGTACAGGTTGACATAGTCCGGGAACTGGAAGAAGTGGCCGTACGCGAAGTGCAGCGTCCATTCCGGGCTGATCGGGTGCGCGAGGCCGAGACGCGGGCTCAACTGATACGACGGGTCCACTTCCTTCAGCCTACGCTTCGGCGTTTCCGGGTCAGCCCAGCCCTCAGCCTTTGGGTCGACGTAGTCAAACCGCAATCCTGCATTTACGACGAGGTAGCCCAGCTCGATCTTGTCCTGCACGAAGGCGGCGTATTCCACTGGACTCTGGTCGAACTGGTCCACAACGCCTTCACGTTCGCCGTTCGTCCCGATGCGCAGGTCACGAATATCTTCCAGATCGAGCTGCTTCGCGTTCGCCTCGACACCAGCGGTCCACAAATGCACCGGATTCCGCTGCCAGGACGCCTTGATCCAGTTGGTGAACGTGGTCGACGAACTTTCGCGCCAGATGTCCGACCAGTCCTCCTGATCGTAAAAATATTGCGCGTAGGTGAAATCGGCCGGGGAGTAGTCGCTGGCGAGGTAGTCCGCCCAATCCTCAAAAATCTTGCGGTCCTGATCCAATCGGCTGTACCCGCTCAACACCTCCAGCACCAGCGACTGCGACACATTGTACGAGTAGCTGGCAGACAGCCGTTGCGTGGTGTTGAACCGGCGGTAATAGTGGTCCGGGACATACTTCCATGCGTGGCTGTAGCTCTGCGAATTTTCGTAGGCGTACGCACCGCTGAGGGTCAATTTGCCGGACCCACGCTTGTGAGTCACCTTGCCGGATAGTTGACGCGCCCAGCGATCGCCGAACGGCAGGTAGCTGTTTTCCGCTTCATGGACACCGTTAACAAAGAACGTTGTCTGCGGGACCATCGGGACCGGGCCGGAGAGTGTCACGCCGAGGAAGCCTTGCACTGGCACCCAGAGGTCGTGCAGGTCGGAAACGTCTGTCGATTCGTACGCCGACTCACCGGTCGTGGGATTAACAACCGCGTCACTGCCTGCGCGTACCCAGTTGCTGGTCCGGTACGGGCTGTCGTTGAGCCGTGGGGATTCATAATCAACGTGCACCCGGTAGCGTTCGTCGCCCTCGCGGGTCACGATCTGCACAATCCCGCTCTGTGCCTGGCCATACTCGGCGTTGAAGGTGCCGGAGAGGAGCTGCAGCTCCTGCAGGGTGTGACGGTTGGCGCCAGTCGCGCCGGTGCCGTACAACGGATTATCCACCCGAAGACCGTCCACAATGTACCCGACCTCACCGCTGCGCCCGCCACGGATGTGCAGTTCGCCGTCCGCGCTGGCGCTCACTCCCGCCTGAAACTCGAGAATCTCGTCGGTGTTCTGCATCGGCATGCTGCGGACAAAATCCCCGGCGACCGTGATCCGCTGCCCTGTGTCTTCCAGATCCACCGGCGGCTTCTCGAACACCACCGTTACCGGTTCCAGTTCGATCGACTCTTCGTCCAACGTGGCGTTGACACGGGTGGTGTAGTTGGAGCGGACGGTCACGCCGGTGACAATCTGTGTGCGATACCCCAGTGCGCTGAACTGGAGATCGTATTGCCCCGGGGTGATACCAATGATGTAGTAGTTGCCGTCGAGGTCGCTGGCGCCGCCGGATTCGGTTCCGGCCAGCACCACGTGGACCGAGGGGATTGGTTCCCCGGCAGTGTCCACCACAACCCCCGCGATCTTGCCGGTGTCCAATGCGAAGGAGGGGGAATACGACAGCACCAGAAGGCCCAGAATCAGATACAATGGGACGATGAGGCGCTTGACCATCTCACGTTCCTTCCACGGGTGAAGGTTGGAATTCAGAATGGAATGTAAGTTTTCGATTATCATTGGATACAAGATTCGGCTTGCCTAATTCCATTCGCAAGAGCTTCGCTCGGGGAGTAGACTGTGCCAAAGAATCCTGGCCTGCTGCCCGCCGTGCCAGGTGAGACAGTTTAAAACCGAAGCGTGGTAGAGGTGCGGTACCGGCTGGCGTCTTGCTTGTGAAGCACGTACCCCCGTTCTCTTGAGCGGGGCCACGGTTTGTCTGTGCTAGACCCGGTTCGTCCGAAGGGTCCGGCGAGCGGGTTCAGCCGCGTGACGGATGGCGGTAGTGGACTTCCAGCTTGTCGAGCAGCGGCAGGAAACAGGCGAGCCGTTGCCGGAACTCCGCCTTGTCCACAGTTTCAGTTCGCGTTGACCACAACCGTTCCGCCAACGCGCTCAGCCGGGGCAGTAGCATGTACTGCAGGTGCTGCTCGGTGGTGATCCGTTCCGTCCACAAATTCCCCTGTCCGCCGAGCACCTGTGACTGGACAAACTCCGGCCACCGCGACGGCGCGGGATCGAAGTCCAGCACCTGGTCGAGGGTCAGCACCGCCGGGAACGCGTCCGGCTCGCCATCTTTCGCCTGTGCGTAGTCGAAGTAGCAGTGCGCGGTGGGGCTCATCACTACCTGGTGCCCGTTCATCGCGGCGGCGAGGGCGTTATCGCTGGACCGCCACGCCATCACCACGGCGTTGTTCGAGAACGGCAGATCAGCGATCTCGTCCCAGCCGACCAACCGCTTGTCGTTCCGGTGCAGGATGGCCAGCACTTCCGTCAGCAGCCAGTTCTGCAGATGCGCCGGAGATTGCAGAAACTCCTTCATCTGCGTCATCCGGCAGGTGGGGCAGTGACGCCAGCGTGTGTCCGGGACTTCGTCGCCGCCGATGTGCACGTACGGTCCCGGAAACAAGGCAAACACCGTTTCCAGCACATCCTCGAGGAACTCCAGCGTTTTCGGATTCCCCGCGCAGAAAACATCCTCGAACACACCCCAGGTGCTTGGAACCGGCTGCTCTTCGCCGGTGCACGAGAATTCCGGATACGCTGCCAGCGCCGCACGAGCATGGCCGGGCATCTCGATCTCGGGGACGATCGTGATAAACCGTTCGGCGGCGTACTCAACCACCTCGCGGATTTCCGCACGGGTGTAAAACCCGCCGGTTCGAGTGCCGTCGGCTTCCGTTCGCCAGGCGCCAACCTCGGTCAGTTTCGGGTAACGGCGGATCTCGATGCGCCAGCCCTGGTCGTCGGTCAGGTGCCAGTGGAAGGTGTTGATGCGGTGCAGCGCGAGCACGTCGAGGTAGCGCTTGATCACTTCGACAGGGAAGAAATGGCGCGCGATATCGAGGTGCATCCCGCGCCAGCGAAAGCGCGGACGGTCACCCAGTTCGAACGTGGGGAGGAGCACGGTCTCGCCGTCCCGCTCCGCCGTCGCCAGCAGTTGCAGCAGCGTGAGCAGCGCGTAAAACAGGCCGGCATCGCCAGAGTGTTGCAGGTCTACCCGGTCGTGGCGGACATTCAGCGAGAACGATTCGGCGAGCCCGTCCGTTGCTTCGCCGATCCGAACTGCGGCGGTGTCCGGTTTGACGACGGGCCGCAGCATCAGGCCCGGCAGCCACGCATGCGCGAACGGGCGCAACGGTGCCCAGATCCGTTCGAAACGGACCTCGTCTGTCGTGAACACCGACATGCGCAGCGGCAGCGAGAGCGAACCGCCGGTGAAGGTGACCGTTTCCGGCCGGGGGATCAGTGGCAAAGTCAGTTGATCCACAGCAGCGGGTACTCCTTCCAGCCGATCAGGTGCGCGGAGATGCGCCAGTAACCGAAATGCTCTTCCTCGTCAATGGGCCGCATGTTCTCGACCTCGATATGCATCGTGTGCTCGCCGGGCGACAGATTGCCGGTGAGGTCGATGACCGTCGGGTCAACTTCCACACCCGGGCACCACCCGCTGCGGCTGTAGTCGGAGGACCACGTGCCGTCGGTCCATTTCGCCGTGTACGGATTGTGGTCACGGTACTCACGGCAATCATCCCGCCACGGGTGTAACCGTTCAACCACCATGCCATCCACCGAGATCACATTCGGCTTGGCGTAGAATTCGTCCTCGTCACGGCCATCCGTGCAGTGACCGGTCGAGATGTAGACCAACGCGACCCGTGCCAATCCCGGCGGAATGGTAACCGGAATGTCGACACCGTCCGGATTGTCCTGCGCGTTCATCCCGGTGGTGTAGTAAACCGGCAACACCCAGTCGGGTGCGTAGGCGGACGTGTCCGGCATGAATTCGAGATCGAACGTCACCTGCCAACCGGGACTGACCCAGGTATCGACAAATGCGACCAGGTCCCGTTCGCCGGTGAGCAACGGCGCGAGGTGGGTGACATCGAGGGTGTGCTCGGTGTGGCCGCCGTAACTGGTCATGAAGCGCGCGATCTCGACATCCGGACCGTCGAGGTTGGTGAGACGGACGTTCCCCGCGCGGTCCCAGCGATCATGGACCGTCAGCATGTCCTTCGGAATCGGATCGAGGGTCAGGTGCGCGAGGATCCGGGTGGATTTGTTGTAGTCGGGCAGGGTCACCGGACATACCGCCTCGCGTCCGTTGTCCAGCGCGACGACCGGTGCGTCGACGTACAGATCCGTCGAATCAGGGTTGAAATGAAGCACCTGATGATCGAACACCGGGACGGTGGTCGATTCAACCAGTTCCCCGGCGAGCAACGGAATCGCCGTCAAAACCAGCAGCCAGGTCAACGTCAAACCAATACTGAAGCGCATCTCATCTCCTCCCTGACATGACCTCGATCATGTGCCCCTGATGGCTCTGCCAGCAGGGATTATTCTCCGGTGATTTCCAGCGACGGCCGATCCCGCCCAGCTTTGTTGCGGTCGGGGCATACGCTCAGACTTGGTTCACTCGGACCGCAAAGGTCCGGATCTCGAACGGTCCCATCTCGAACTCGATCGAACCGGACGCCTCATCACCGAACGGCCGCTCGATCAGATCACACTCAACGATTTCCGCACCGGGCAGCTCGCACTGCAGTGTGCCGCTGCTACGCCGTCCGCGAGTTTCCACCACCCGTACAATCCACGCGTCCCCGTCCTCGCCGCGCTTGATTGTGGTCAGGGCCAAGCCATCACCGGTCAACGTACACGGTAGCGCCTTCGATTCAACCCTGATCCCCGGCCAGGCCAGCGGCGGCTGGTTGAGTGCTGCCGCACGCTCGATGACATCCGAACGCACCAGATCGCCCTCGTGCGGGTACAGTGAGAAGGTGAATTCGTGCTGCCCACGGTCGGCGTCCGGGTCAGGATAAGTCGGCGAGCGCAGCAGATTGAGGCTGATGACATTGTCGTGAACACCATGCCCGTACTTGCAATCGTTGAGCAACGCGACGCCACGATCCTGCTCGGACAGATCGACATACCGGTGCGCCGCGCTCTCGAAACGGGCCTTATCCCAGCTCGTGTTACGATGGGTCGGACGAAATACGTGGCCGTATTGAATGTCGAACGCGGCACGGTCCGTCTGCACATTGACCGGGAAGTTGACACGCAGCATCGTGTGATCTTCGTGCCAGTCAACGCGCGTAATGAAGCGGAGTTCGTTGGAATACCACGTGAGAATCACATCCTGCACGATCGTCGACTTGTTCCTCTTGAATGTGAACCGTAACGCCGACCCGACCGACCCCACTCCCAGCGATTCATATCCAACACACTCCGCTTCGCCAAGCAGGTTGGTCTCATAGAACAGGTCAACGTCCCACGCGTCCCAGTCATTGGGACGGTCGGCGAAGAGCAGGAAGCGGTTGCCGGGTTCGCCTTCCGGGATGGCGTCCCAGCCGCTGTCCGCGTCAATGGCGTGGATCAGATGGCCGGCTTTGTCGAACTCGAAACGGATCCGGTCGTTCTCGAGAATCCGTCCCTCCACCGGGTCGGAGGGTTGAATCTCCAGATCCGAGCTGTGAATGGTGTCCAACGAGGACGGCTTGAGTTCCAGCGAAATCCAGGTCTGGTCGCCGATGAGCTGCGTCGGTAACGGATCACCCTGCCGGTTGAACAGCTGCTTCCGTGGACAGGAATCCGGGAGTGCGACATCGCCGTAAAACGCGTTGCTGAGCGGATTGAACAGGGTGATGGCATTGTCATCCGCCGTGCCGAGCTTCTCTACGGCTGCCTGTTCCAGCTCGGCGCAGGTTTGTGCAATGCGGTCATATTCCGCCAGCGTGACACGATACGTTTCAGTGACACTCGACCCCGGCAGGATGTCGTGGAACTGGTTGATAAGTAGTGTTTTCCACGCCGCCGTCAGCTCAGTCGCCGGGTACTCATCCAACGGCAGAAACGCGTGCAGCATTTCCGTCGCCTGTAGCAGGTATTCCAGCTTACGGTTGCTGCGCTTGACCTTCGCCTGCGTGGTCAACGTGCCGCGGTGCAGCTCGAGGTACAGCTCTCCGGACCAACGGTCGAGCTGGTCACGGTAGCTTTCCAGTTCGTCGAAGAAGTCCGCCACGCGGCCAAAACGCACCCGTGGCGCGCCCTCGGTGTTCGCCAGCCGTTTGCCGTACTCGATGGTTTCCGGTAACGGGCCGCCGCCGCCGTCCCCGACGCCGAAGCTGCTGAGGAACACATCGACACGGTCTTTTTCGGTGAATGCATCCCGGCCTGGTACTAGATAATCTGCGTCCAGCATGCTGTTGTAGTTGCCCTCGGGCGGGAAATGAGCGAGTACCTCGCTGCCGTCGATGCCACGCCAGACAAACGTGTGGTGCGGGAACTTGTTGAACTGGTTCCACGAGATCTTGATCGTGATGAAGTAGTCGATCCCGGCCTTCTTCAGCAACTGCGGCAGCGCGGCGGAGTAACCGAACACGTCCGGCAGCCACAGGTGCCTGACATCGACACCGAACTCATCGAGGAAGAAGCGCTTGCCGTAAAGCAGTTGCCGCGCCAACGCTTCCCCGGACGCGAGGTTGCAGTCGGCCTCGGTGTACATCCCGCCGAGCGGTTCCCAGCCACCGTTGTTCACATGCCATTTGATCCGTTCCCACAATTCAGGCTTGCGGTCACGGACATACTCGTACTGATGCGGCTGAGACGCGCCAAATACATAGCCCGGATAGCGTTCGATCAGGTCGCACTGGCTGGCGAAGGTGCGTTCGGCTTTGCGTTTGCCCTCACGTACCGGCCACAGCCACGCGGTGTCGAGGTGCGCGTGTCCGATCGCGACGGCGTTCAAATCCGACGCCGCGGCCGGTTTGCTCAGTTCGCGTGCCAGTACTTCGCGAGAGAGGGATGCATTGGCCGGGTTCTCGGTGAAGACATCCACCGCCTCGCTGCCGCAACGGATCAGCCGGGCACGGCGGACACCATCCTCGGGCAAGGTGCGGATCAGGCCGAGCACAATCCGCAAATCCATCCACAGGTGCCAGAGATCAGTATCGAACAACGCGAGACGGGCGTGTTTCAGCTCCGCTTTCCACTCGCCGTAGCGTTTCGGCGATTCCGCGGATGGGTCCATCTCGGTAATCAAGCCAAACAGGTCATTGGCGGAGGCGTCAATCCAGAGCTCGACCGTTTCGCCATCGGGAGCTTCGTCAAACAGCAGCACGATATCGCGGGCGTAATCCTTATCGAAAATGGACCCGCTGCTGACGCTCTGCAGCATCTTGCCCGCGTCGTCATAGACCAGCCCCTCGCCGCCGATATCCAGCTGGGCGACAACCGTCTTGCCCGCCCACTCCGAGGGAACAGTACCGCTCAAGTGCAGCCACGCCATCTGGTATTCGCTGCCCCAGGAGCCGCCCTCACGCAACGGTTTGTAGTCGAGCGAGGTGCGTTTCTCGAACGGCAGCTCTTCATCCGTCAACGCGCAATCGACGGTCAGTTCGCGTGTGTCGCGAATGATCAGCTTGCCGATCCGGTCCCGGAAGCGTTCGATCCGGGTGACGTGCAACTGCTGGAATTTATCGGGCATCGTTCGTCTCATCACTTGGAGGTTCGGCCAGCGGGCGCGTAGGGCTCACCGGGGAAGGTTTCGCGATCGGCGGTAGTTCGGTGGCGGCAACATCCAGCTCACGCGCGACAAACCCGCTGTCGGAATCGTCCCGGACCATCGTGCGCAACGCGTGGACCATCTTTTTCAGATCAAACGCGCCGCCGATGGTGAACCACACCATCGCGACCAACGCCATCGCCAGCTGCACGTACACGTAGATTTTCCAGAACGTCATCCACGATTCGTCGCTGACGTCGTGCGACAGGTTGTAGACCGTGCCGACCACGAACGCGCCGAACCAGAGGAAGGTCCACGCGTAGTTCATGACGAAGATGAGCTTGTCGCCGGTGGTGAATTCCTCGGTCATGCCGAGCAACTTCCAGATTTTTTTCTGGCCGATGTCGACATGCTGCAGTTCACCCTTCTCATCGTACTCGCCACGGTGCAGCAGCTTGTCCATGTTGTGTTTCCGGCCACGGCTGGTCAGCAGCGAGACGACCACGTACAGCACCGACGCCGCCCCCATGCTGATTGCCCAGAACATCTGCCCGTTGATCGGGAAATCGTCCACCAGCTGATGGATGATGATTCCGGCGACCGCGATACCGGACCCGATGGTCATCGCCGCCCACGCCGCCGCCGTAGTGCCGCGACTCCAGTACAACCCGCCGATGATCACCGCACCGGACCCACCGGCGAAGATCGCGCCGGTGATCGCGAAGAAGAGGAAGATGTACTGGCTCTGCTTGAACAACAGGCTGAAGAAGAAGATAAATACCGCGACACCGATGATCGTCCAGCGCAAGACCTTGATGTGTTGTTCCGGTGTGAACGGTTCTTTCCGGAACGGCATGATTACATCCTGCACGATGATGCTGCCCCACGAATGCAGGTAGGAGTCGTGCGTGCTGATGAATGCCGCCAGCATCACCGCCGCGAACGCCCCCATCAGGCCCACCGGCAGCAGGTGGCTCAGCACCAGCGGCACCTTCAACTGGCTCTGGATTGCGTCGCCCTCGATGCCGCCGATGACCGCGTTGACACTCTCCGCGATCCCGGCGTAATCGGCATGATGAAGCACCGTGTACGCGATGATCGGGACAATCATCAGCATCAACGTTTGCGGCAGGCCACGCCACGCGCTGAGCATGCCCGCCATCTTGGCTTCATGAGCGTTCCGGGCGGACGCGTTGTAGCCCTGCGTGCCCTGCCAGCTCATCGCCCCATAGAACACTCCGAAGATGCCGATCAGGAAATACCAGAAGTTGAAATCCTCGATGTGACCGGTCTTGAACGGGTTGATCAGAGACGCATTTTCCGGCGCGCCCTGCAACGCCTGCTGGATCGAGCCCCAGTCGACAATCGCCAGCAGGTAGAGGATCATCGCGACAAAGACGACATTGATGAACACACCCTGCAGGAAATCGGTGATGATCACCGCGATCTGGCCGCCGGCGAAGACGAAGTACAACGAGATCGACAGCAATCCGGCCATGATCACCGGGAAGGTTGGAATCATCAGGCCGAACAACGGGAAAGCGTCCGGCAGACCGCAAAAGTACATGAAAAACCGTGTCCCGACCGACGGGAAGATGCCGAAGTTGATCAGTCCACTGACCGCCGCAAGGATGCCGGCGTAGACACGAAACGCACGGCTGTATCTCAGTTCGAAGAAGTGGGCGATGGTCAGCGCGCGAGTCTGACGGAAGCGGTAGGTCACCCAGCCGAACACCATCATGATCAGCAGCACGACATTCGTCGTCATTCCCCACCAGGTCATCGAAAACCCGGCGAGCAGGTTCATCTCGAGGTTGCCGACGATGGTGATCGCGCCGAGCATCGCGATCCCGGACGATACCGCCAGCAGGTAGCGTCCCGCCGAACGTCCGGCCGCGAGAAAATCCGCGACCGATTTCATCAACGTGCGGCTGGCGACAATGCTGAGGATCAGGAACAGCAGCATCCCCGCGAAAATTGTCCAGTCGAGAGGGGAAAGGTTCATCGTCCGCCGCCGTTGCTCGTCGCGGTCATCGTGTTGGCGCTCCCTGGGATGGTTTCAGGTAGTCGGTCGAATGATACGGCATCATCTCAAGACGGCCATCCTCACGGATCCGCAGGCCGCTGCGGCGCTCTGCATCGTACACAATCATCTGGTACCCGCCACGCATCCAGACCAGATCCGGCGGCCATTCGATGGTTGGATATGGCGATTCGTCCGGCAGGTCCAGCGACACGATCTTACTCGCGTAAACTCGCTGGTTCGCTTCGTAATACCGCTTCTGCGCGTAGTAGCAAAGCATCGCCATCTCGCGCAGGGGATCAGTCTGCACGCCTGGTGTCTTCCCCTGTAACCTCGGATCGGCGAGCGGATCTTCGATGCTGGTAACAGCCTGCTCACCCATATCCGGTGGGCTGGCCCGGCGATGCCCGCCACGCATGGTGACCAGACCCCACCGTTCCGGGTAATGCATCGCGATCAGGCCCTGCGCCGACCACACCCAGTTGTCTTCGGGTAACGGTTCGCCGGTATCTGGATTGGAGCGTTTGACATACTGTCCGTCTACGATGTCGAGCTGCCACTGCACGCGGCTGAAGTTGACGTGCATGGTCGGAGAATGTGTCTGGTGAGGACCCCGTTCCCGGGTGTCGACTTCGGTGATTACCTCCCACGGAATCGCCAGCTCCACGCCCCAGCCCGTGTCGGTGTCGGTGGGATCGTTCAACGTGCCGTCGAGATGGATCGCGGACTTCAGGCCGGGAATCTCCCACGAGTCGATAGCCTTGCCGGCGTCACGGTACGGACGAGTGAGCATCAGGTCCCACGTTGTCCCCAGCGCGTTGATCTCGAGTTCGAGGTAATTGTGCAGGTCGCCGTCCGGGTCGATGAACACCTCGAAATCGTTCTCGTGGAAGATGACCATGTCGTGCCGGTCGTAGGTCGCCCAGAGATGCGGTTCTTCCAGCCACGCCAGCACGTAGAAGTAGTCCTCATCGCACGCCATCTTGATCCGGGTCTCATAGCGCGGGGCGGGCTGGTAGTCGAAGCCACGGATATCAACAAACGGCTCAGACCAGGCGATGGTCTGCCATGTCTGTTCGTCGCCACGGCCGTCAATGGTGAGCGAATCGATCACGGATGGGGCGGTTGCAGTGCGGAATTCGAACGGGATTTGCGGGACGGGAAACTCGGCGGATGCGTTGCACACGAAGAGAAGGGAGAACAGAAGCAGGGTACATGAAACCGTGAGATCTCGCTTCATTTCAGTAACCTCTCCAAAGGTGTCCGTATCCATCAGGCCGCGTTGTCAGAGCCAAAACGGGCAAGCTACGGGGCAGAGGGTAGCAACCCGATCCGGGCTATGCTTCATTGCAGGCGTTTACCAGCTCGCCAATCGTCGTTTCGGCGAGGCCCACCACCGTGTCCGCCGCGCCGTAGTAGATCGACACCCGGCTGTCCGGCAGGGCGTACCCGTCATCATCCGTGTCCCAGACCACCATCCCGCTGGGGAAAACGACATTCGGCACCTGGCCGATCAGCTCGTACATCTCACGCGGTTCAAGGATATTGTAGCGGGTGCGTCCGATCAGTTTGCACGGATCCTCCAGATCCAGCAACGCCACGCCGGCCTGATAAATGTTCGACCTGGAGAAATGGGTCGCGACGCCGTGATAAATCAACAGCCAGCCGTCACGGGTCTTCACCGGCGGCGGGCCCGAGCCGATACGCTCGTCCCAGTAGTGAGGACGTCCCTGCAGCACCGGGCTGTGCGGAATCCAGCGGGTAAAGTCACGGCTGGAGACCAGCCAGATCATCTCGCCGGAGGCGGGACCGTCCGCCGTCGGGTGGTTGGGACGGTCAAGCCGGAACACCTGCCCGTTGATCCGTTCCGGGAAAAGGACACCGTTCCGGTTGTCGATGTGCGATTTGATGCCGAGGAATTCGTACTCACGGAAATCATCGGTCACTGCCAGCCCGAGCCGGCAGCCGTTGTGGATGTCCAGCGCGAGCATGATGTAGTAGCGGCCGTCCAATTCGGTGATGCGTGGGTCGTAGATGTGATACACCGGTGAGGCAATCTCCTCGATGCCTTTGAACACCACCGGTTCCGGGTCAATGTCGAACTGGACGCCATCATCACTGACCGCGTGCAGCAGGTACGTTTCGCGACCACGGTTCTGCACCCGCAGCAGCAGGTGCACCTTGCCGTCGACCAGCACCGCGCCGGGGTTGAACACCGAGCTGACATCGTCCAGCTCAGGCAGGGTGGAGGTTATCGATTCACGGGTGATGATCGGATTGTCGGGATGACGGGTGAGCACCATCGGTAGACCCCAGATTGTGTTGTGAATGGGGGAAAGTAGACAAGTTTCATGGGGTTGGCACAAACCGGAGAGCGGAGGGTTCAGATTCTACGAGGCGGGACGGAGGCAGAGCAGCCGGTTACCTGGATTTCACCACCTTGAGGATCGCGGCGATCACTTCCTTGCACTCGGTGGCGGACTCGAATACCGCGCGGCAGTCTTTATCTTCGGCGCAGTAACTCAGCTCGGCGAGCATCTTCAACTGCGCTTTTTCATCTTCCTCCGGCGTCAGCAGCAGGAAGAAGGTGTGCGCTGGTTGACCATCCATGCAGTCCCAGTCAATGCCGTGCACCGACCGCGCGAACATCACCAGCGACCGTCCCAGCTTGACGAACCGGGCATGTGGAACCGCGATCCCGTGGACCAGACCCGTCGACATTTCGTCTTCCCGTTTCCGCAGCCGTCGCCGTATGGTATCTTCGTCCGGCCAACGCAACACTCCGGCGGCGTGGCTGGCGAGTTCGGCGATGGCATCGTCCCGCGTGCGACTGCGCAACGTCAGAATGTCAATCCCGCCGAGCATTGCAGCCGTGAGGTAGCTGAAGCTCGAGCGGTTCCGTCGCGCTCGCGACAGCAATGTCATCACCACCATCAGCAGGACAGCGACACCGATGGCGATTCCCATCAACAGTGGATTCGGGGTGGATGGTGCCACACCAGTCTCCGGTTAACCTTCGTTCATGACGAGCGAACTTCTGCCGGTTGTGCGCTGATGTCCTCCGGTACCTCATTGGCCATACTCAAGCCAAGCTTGACGAGATACGGCCCGACGGTTTCGTTGAGGATGACCGTCGCCAGCACAATCGTCGTAATCATCTGGCCGATCTCCGGGTAGTCCGCGATGATTTCATACGATAACCCGATGGCGACCCCTGCCTGGCACAACAACGTCATCCCGAGGAATTTGGATACCTCAACTGGCTGCGAGGTGACACGTCCCGCCAACCAGATACCGCCGATCTTTCCGGCGGTGCGGGCCAAGAGGTAGACGATCCCCGCAAAGCCCATTTGCAAGAGCATTTCCACGTGCAACGACAACCCCGCCAACACGAAGAACGCGATGTAGATCGGCTGCTCGAGCTGGCGTTGCTCGACGTAGATCAAACGGTGAACGTAGGACGAATTGGCGATGGTCGCCCCGGCCGCCATTGCGACCATCATCGGCGGGAGCTGCAGCATCCGCGCGAGGCCGGTGCCGACCAGCACCACCCCGATGATCACCAGCAACAGTTCCGGAAGTTCATCCAGGTGACGTTCCCAGAATCCGAGAATCTTGCCCAAGATGATGCCGAGGACAATTGAGACGACGATTTCATACACCGGTTGCAGGATGGTTGCGGTCAAGTCCGCGCCGTTGCCGAGATGCACGAAGCTGTAGATGATGCGGAACAGGCCCATCGCGAGGATGTTGTTCACCGCGACCAGCGCGAGCAGACGGTCGGTTAATGGCCCCTGCGAGTGAAATTCACGGACCACCAGCAGCGTCGCGGCGGGTGCAGTCGCAATGGCGATTGATCCGACCAGCAGGCTGATCACCGGATCATAGCCGAGCAGCATGAAGCCGCCACTGACAAAGACCAGCACACCCAGCGTTTCAAACAACGCCAGCTGCAACAATTTGGCGATGCCGATCCGGTTGAGATGCGACCACTCGAATTCGTTGCCGATGGCAAACAGGATCAGTCCGAGGGCGATGTCGTTGATCACATCCAGGTTGTGGACAACATGCTCGGGAATGAGATTGGTGAAATGAGGCCCGATCAACAGGCCCATCAGGAGATAGCCGGTGACACGCGGAACCTTGAACCGATAGGCGAATTTCCCGGCCAGTATCCCCATCAGGATGGCGAGACCCAGGCTGAAAATCTCATCGATTTGAATATCCATTCAGGTTCCAATCCATGGGATCCAGGTGAAGGGCTGTTACAAGCTAGGCAGGCTGCGTGTGCATTCCAAGCCGGGAATGACTGTCAGCAACGGTTCTCGTTTACCACGGCAAGTATGTGCCCCTGATGGCTCCGCCAGCAGGGATGAACCGACGATTCCCGGTGTCTGACCGGACAGAGCGAGACCTGTGTAACGCGGCTCCAAACCCCGAAGTCTCAAGGGCGACACGACGACAAGGGTGGTCATTCCATCAACCACCTCACTGCATCTCTGGGGGAGATTTCATGTTCGCGGTCGCGCTGCGTCAAGCCTTCCGCCGTCTGCGGCGGCAGTGGGCGTTCACACTGATCCAGGTGCTCGGCTTTACCCTCGCGCTGGCCGTGGTGGCGGCCATCGGATTGTACCTGAACGAAGAATTCACCTTCGACCGGCATCATGAGAACTACACGCAGATTCATCGCGTGGTGACCACCCGGCCCGGCGGAAACGGTGACGAACAGAGTCTGCCATACGCCGTCGCGACCCTCGGCCCGGCGATGAAGGAACAGTTCCCGGAGGTGGTCGACGCCGCCCGGCTGATGGCGATGTTCAACTGGGTGGTGAGCCGCGAGGATGAACGCCACCAGATCGACGCGATGATCGCCGCGGACCCGTCCCTGCTGAACGTACTCACCTTCGATTTCCTCGAAGGCGATCCCGCGACCGCGCTACAGTCACCCGACCAGATGGTGATCAGCAGGCATGTGGCAGACCTGTTCTTCGGGGACGAACCGGCGCTCGGGCAGGCGTTGACGTTTGAGGGCGAACGGGTGCTGACCGTCGCCGGCGTGTTCGCCGACATGCCGGAAACCGGGCACATGACGCTCGATGTGATCGTCCCCTACGAAATCTTCAGTCGGGATGATCACTGGGACTGGCTCAATCACTGGTACACCGCGACGGTGACCTATGTGCTGCTCACGCCCGGCGTCGATCCGGCGACGTTGACCGATCGGGTCACCCCGTTGATCCAGGAATTGCTGCCGGAACAGGCCGGGATCTCGGCTTACCTGCAGCCGATGGCCGATTTTCATCTGCGCTCGACCGGCATCATCGCCGATTTTGCCGCCTACAAGTCGAGCATGAGCAACGTGTGGCTGTTCCTCGCGATTGGCATCGGCACAATCCTGCTTGCGCTGATCAATTTCGTCAACCTGTCTACCGCACGGTCGATGCTGCGGTCACGGGAAACCGGAATCCGCAAGATCGTCGGCGCGACACGCTCCAGCCTGTTCGGGCAGGCGATTCTCGATTCGCTGCTGATCGCGTTGATTGCGTTACCGCTGGCGTTGCTGCTGGTCGAGCTGACGCTTCCGATGATCCGCACCCTGTTCCAACGCCCATTGATCAACATCTTCCACAGCTTCGACTGGCCGCTGTTCGCACTGATCGGGTTCACAACACTCACCGGCCTGATCGCGGGGTTGTACCCGTCGCTGGTGATCGCGGCGTTCCCGCCGGTGCGGGTGCTGTCCGGCCAACTAAAATCCGGTGGCGGCGCGCGCAACCTGCGGCGCGGGCTGGTACTGCTGCAATTTGTGATGTCGATCCTGCTGCTGTTACTCGTCGGAGTGGTCTATCACCAGGTCGACTACCTGAAAAAACAGCCGCTCGGGTTCAACGTGGACCAGGTCGTTATCCTGCCGGTGTCCGCCGAAATCACTGGCGGTGACTTCATGGCGATGCGGGACGAAGTGATGCAGGATCCCGGCGTGATCGCGGCGGCGATGTCCGAGGTGGTGCCGGGAGTGAGCACGGCGGAGGATAACGTCATCCCCACCGGCTGGAACGGCAACCCGATCACGGTGCACAAGAATATCATCTGCGATAAGTACGTCGAAACGTACGGCCTGAACCTGATTCATGGACGCAACTTCGACCCGGCACGCCCGGGTGACCTGTACGGCTGTCTGATCAACGAAGCCGCGATTGATGGTTTCGGCTGGGACGACTGGTCCGGGAAGGTGATCAAGGGGCAGAGCGGACGCGAATTCCCGGTGCTCGGCGTCGTCGAGAACTACCACTTCCAGTCGCTGCACTCACCGGTCGAACCGCAGTTCATGATCTACTATCCGCCGCGCGGGGCGAAGATGAGTGTGCGGATCAAGAGTGACGACATCCCCGCCACCCTCGAACGGCTGGGCGAGATCTGGAAGACACACATCCCTGATCGTCCCTACGAATACCGCTTCCTCGACGAACGTGTCGGGCAGTGGTACCAGTCCGAGGAACGCAACGCGCGGATGCTGACCCTGTTCGGCATCTTGGCGCTGCTGGTGTCGTGCCTTGGTCTGCTCGGATTGGCGGCGTTTGTCGCCGAACAACGCAAGTTCGAAATCGGCGTGCGCAAGGTGCTCGGTGCGAGCCAGGGGAATATCCTCGTGCTCGTGCTGCGTGAATTCCTGGTGCTGGTGCTGATCGCGAATGTCGTCAGCTGGCTGATCTCGCTGAAGCTGGAGCCGATGTGGGCGTCGCGGTTCGTGCTGCACGCGCCGATGGCGTGGTGGATGCTGCCGCTGGCTGTCGCGGTGACCGTCGCCGCCGTGCTGCTGGTAACCGGCGCGCTGGCGTGGCGCGCGTCGTCCGTCAACCCGATTACCGTCATCCGGACGGAGTGAGGCGGGGAGGAAGGTGGCCGGTAAATGGTGGTCGGTGGTCGGTAGTCGGTAATAGATGTAAGGTCCAAGGGTGTCATTCTGAATGGAACGAAGTGGAATGAAGAATTTCCAGCCTTGATAACGGTCAATATAGCCTGATCTTTTTCACTTCGTTCAGAATGACGTAACATTCACGCGCGAATCATATGGAATCCAGATCCTTCACTACATTCAGGATCTCTTCTGTCCGGCTCGTGATTTGCTATCGAGCCATAGAGCTCTTGAAATAATAATGGCTTGAATCCATCAAGCCGTGCGTTGAGATAGCGTTTGCCGACGTTTTCTCAGCCACGACCGGAGGATTAAGCCATGGCACAACATACGACGGTTTTCAGCCAGGTGAATCGGATGGTTCCGAAGGCGCTCTTTGATAGTCTCGCCACCAAGCATCAGGCATACAAGGGGGGCTGCACCTTTACGGCCCATGCTCAGTTTTCTGCGTTGCTGCTGGCCCAATTGCAGGGGCTGATGCCGCTACGGAAAAACGAGCACGCCACCCGTCTGGCTGCCCTGCAGCGACAGGGTGTGCAGCCCGCGCGACGCTCCACCCTGGCCGACGCCAATCGACACGTCCATTGGACGTATTACCAGGATCTGTTTTTTCAGCCGCTACCCATCTACGACCGTTTGCTTTCGAAACACGAATTCGATCTGCCGGGTAAGCTGTTTTCGCTGGATGTGACCTCGATTTCCGTGCCCATCAGCCTCTTTCTCTCGGCGCATTTCCGGGCCCGGAAAGGGGCGGTGCGGCTGCACACCCTGCTCGACCATGATCCCATGATCATCGTCGACCTCTACCGTCAACGATGGCAGATCGTACTCTTCTTCAAGTGGATCAAGCAACACCTGAGGATCAAGACCTTCTTCGGGACCGATCAAAACACCGTACTCACGCAGATCTGAATCGCCATGTTCGCGTATCTGCTGATACGCGTCCTGCAACAGCAGGCAGGACGAGCCATCTCCACCCAGCATCTACTCACTGCGCTGGCAACACAGATTCATGCAAAAATGCCGATAGCCCTTGTGCGGTAAGACTTTCAAAGAACCAAACGACGAACAAAAACAAACCATAAACAACAACCGATCCCTCCGTCAGGATAAACCGGACAGCGCAGGTTCAGAATGAACGTTTCCCGCAGAATCTTCGGATTGAGACAGACGATGGAGTGAGCATGACACTCCGTTTGAACAGAGGTTGAGATGAAATGGAACGTGGGTGACAGCGCGCAGTTGACCGCCGTGGTCGATGATCAGCGCATCCGCAACTTCGCGGTCGCCGTCGACGATCTGAATCCGATCCATCTCGACGACGAAGCCGCGATGAAGTCCATCTTCGGCCGACGGGTCGCGCATGATATGATATCCGCCTCATTCATCTCGGCGATTCTCGGCACACGCCTGCCCGGTCCGGGTTCGATCCTGCTCGGACAGTCGTTCAAGTACGTCGCGCCGGTGTAGGTGAACGACATCTTCACCGAGGTCAACCTCAACCTGCGCTACACCTTGCGCGTGTTCATGGATCTCGAACTACATGCCGCCTACATGATGCTCGGCGACTACTATGACTCGCCGGAAGACAACGGCGGCAGCGACGGACGGCCGGAGGCCGACTTCATGATCACAGACCGGATTCAGGTGCGGGTAGCGTCCGACATCAGCGACTACGCGTACGCCGTCGCGCAGAACATCAAGCCGCCGGTCAACTCCCTGATCGGCGGTTTGTTTGAGAGCGTCGGAATTGTACGCGTTGCCACTGGCTACGCCGAAAGAAGCACGCAACGGTACTGGTTACAAGGGGTTGACACTTTGTGAGTTGTACAATCAAGCTTGATAACCTTATACTCTCCTGTGCTATATTTGGGATTTAAATGTGATATTTTGCGACATTCCACCGAACTTCCGGGAACGTAATGGAAGATGCCAAAAAGACCAAAGAACAGCTGATTGCTGAGCTTGACGCGTTACGGCAGGAAGTTGAAACGCTGAAAGCGAAGCATGTGCCATACGCGGAATTGACGCCTCAGGAAGTCGAAAACTATCGTCTTTTTGCTGAGTATTCCACGGACGTCATGATGCGGTTCGATAAGAACATGCGTCTCACGTTCATCAGTCCCGCCTTTGCCCGTTATACCCACAGCCCGCTGCAGAATATCATTGGACTCAGTCATGAGGACATGGTTTTTCACGCTCACCTGAAAGACTATTTCGAAACCAGTTTGCGCGAAGTTTTCGAGACCGGCAAATCCATTCTCCGCGAATTTACCATGCCGGTTAAAAATCAAATCACTCAATGGTCGTGGGAGCTATATCCGCTGAAAGATGAGAACGGTAATGTTGAAAGCGTTCTCACCTATGCGCATGATATCACGGCTCTTGTGGAAAAAGAAAACAGTATTATTAAAAGTCGTGAGATGCTTAAGAATATTTTTAATTCATCACCAGATGCTATTGTACTGATGGATGCAAATGCACGTGTAATAGACTGCAATTACATGACATTGAAATTGTTCCGCTATGATTCTATTGAAGAAGTACGAGGAGTATTCTCATTCCATCATTTTAGAAGAGAAGATCTAAAATATCTGCGGGTTTATCGAAGAAAACTTCTGAGAAAAAATGTATTGCGGAATTTTTATTATAAAGTTATCCGAAAAGATGGTACTTTATTTGATGCGGAAATATCTGTCTCTTTGATCCGAGATGCTGATGGAAATCCTAATAGCATTGTTGGTGTGATCAAGGATGTTACAGAACGTGTTAATGCCCTTCGTGATCTTCAGGAACGTGAAAAACAATTGCGACACATTGTAGATCACAGTTCTAACCTGTTTTATGCTCATGATACAAACCATCAGCTTACATTCATTACTCATCAGACACGAAACTTCTTTGACTGCGATCCAGAAGAAGCGATGATTCTCTGGACAGAATTTGCGACTGATAATCCAATTAATGAAGAAGGTTTTAAATCTACAATGAGGGCGATTGAAACCGGTGAACAGCAACCTCCATATGAACTGGAATTAATTGGTAAAAAGGGTCGTATCGTTTGGGTGGAAGTCTATGAAACACCAGTTGTGAGCGAAGAAAAGACGGTCGATATTGTTGGCGCTCTGGTTGATATCACAGAACGAAAAGAAGCCCAAAAGAAACTGGTTGAAAGTGAAAAACGTATCCGTGCGTTATCGGACGCCTCGTTCGAATCGATTGTCATTTCGGAAAATGCTGTCTGCATCGATCAAAACCTGACAGCTGAACGAATGTTTGGATATACACGGGATGAAGCAGTCGGGCGTAAAGGATCTGAGTGGTTTATTGAACAGGATCGCGATCGTATCCTTAAGAACATGTTGAACAATGCCCAAGGTCCGTATGAAGCTATTGGACTGCGGAAAGATGGTTCGACCTTCCCCTGCGAGATCCAAGCAAGAACGATGGAATACCAGGGACGTAAAGTACGTATTTCCGCTCTACGCGACATTACCAGCCGAAAGGAAGCGGAAGACGCGTTGCGTCATAGTGAAGAGAAATACCGCATCCTGATTGAAAACCAGACCGATCTGATTGTCAGAGTCGATCCTGAAGGCCAGTTCGAATTTGCCAGCCCATCCTATTGCGATCTGTTTGGTAAAACAGAGGAGGAATTGCTTGGTACCCGATTTATCCCCTTTGTCCACGAGGCTGATCGTGAACCTACGAAAGAGGCCTTTGCGCGCGTTTTCAGTCCTCCCTACCGAGAATATATGGAACAGAGAGCAAAAACCGTGCGAGGTTGGCGCTGGCTCGCCTGGCTGGACACGGCAATATTGGATGCTGATAAAAATGTGGTTTCGATTATTGGTGTAGGTCGTGATATTACCGATCGTAAAATGGCAGAAGAGGCATTACGAGACAGTGAAGAAAGATATAAGGGTATTTTTAATAATTCGCCCATTGGTATTTTTCATTATAACCGAATAGGAGTTATTATCGATTGCAATGATCGTTTTGTGGATATTATTGGTTCGACAAAAGATATATTAGTCGGTATGAACATGTATGAGAGACTGAATGATCAGGATATGCTTGAACAAATACGCATATCATTGGTAAACGGCAATGGATACTATGAAGGGATCTATCGTTCTGTAACATCTAATAAAACTACACCAATTCGTGTACATCTTCAAGCTATCCGCAATGATAATGATGAAATCATCAGTGGTATCGGCATGGTGGAAGACGTAACCGAACAGAAAAAGCTGGAAGAGCAGCTACGTCAAGCACAAAAAATTGAATCAATCGGCCATCTCGCTGGTGGTATTGCTCATGACTTCAATAATCTATTGACCCCAATATTCGGAAATACAGAAATGATTCTTCAATCCATGCAGAAAGATGATCGGGATTATGTTGAGCTAGAGGAGATCCTGGACACTGCTGAACGAGCTCGGGATCTGGTCAAGCAACTACTCGCATTTGGCAGGAAACAGGTGCTGCAGCTAAAAATGGTTGATCTTACCAAGTTAATAAAGGAATTCACGCCAATCTTACGTCGTACAATTCGTGAAGATATCGAAATGAATTTTGTTATGTCCGAAGCCGAACTTGTACTCTCTATCGATAAGGTTCAGATGGAGCAGGTATTGATGAATCTTTGTATCAACGCACAGGATGCCATGCCACAGGGTGGGCAGATCACGATTACAACTGAGGAAGCATTCATCTCTGATATGATTCAGAATAGAGGGTTAAAAGCTGGTAAGTATGCCAAGATCATTGTATCAGACAATGGGATTGGGATAGAAAAGCGCATTCTGACTAAGATATTTGACCCATTCTTTACGACAAAAGAGTTGGGTCGAGGGACAGGACTGGGGCTATCCACAGTCCACGGTATCGTAAAACAGCATCATGGTGATATTCAGGTGATGAGTAAGCCCAATCGTGGCACAAAGTTCATCATCATGTTGCCAATTACAGTTCATCCAGAACGGATAGCAAAAGAAGAAAACCAGAAGAAATTGTCCTACAATGGCACGGAAACTATATTTGTGATAGAAGATGAGCCTAGTGTGAAACGGATGGCCGTCAAAATCTTAACCAAGCGTGGGTACAATGTTTATTCTGCGGAAAACCCGGATGAAGCATCGTTCATGCTGGAAAACATCCATGATAAGATCGATCTGTTGCTCACAGACGTTGTGATGCCGAAAACAAACGGTATTCATTTCTACAACCAGGTGCGATCGAGGTATCCGAACTTGAAAGCCTTGTTCATGTCCGGCTATCCCAGTGATGTGGTGCGTAAGCAGGGCATCGACGAAACCAAGTTCAAGTTTCTGCAGAAACCATTCACCATTGAAACCCTGCTTAAGCACGTACGCGACGCACTGGACAGCGTCTAACGAGCCAGCCAATTATCCGCAATCGGCATGGAAGCACCTTCAGGTGTGACGATCCTTGCCGACAGAGCAATCCCACCCAGACGTTGGAAAAATTCGATCCGGATGGGATGGTACCCCGCTTCGAACATCACCGCAGCAGTGACTTCCACTGAACCGTGTACCCCGTCGTTCTCGATCAGCAGGTCGTCGTACAGGTACATCCGGCTGCCGTCGTCGGACGTCAAACCGAGTGTATACATGCCGGTTTCAGGAATGTGCAGAAAGCCTGTATAAACTTGTGCGAATCGTTCATCAGGGGCGTCTGGAAGGAGCGCGATTTCCGTCGCGGTGACTGTCATTTCCGGTTGCAGCGTCGAGAAATCAGGCAGGTTGTCCCATTCGCCGAGGTACAACGCACAGGCCAGACCCGGTCGCGGGTTGTCGACCTGCATCGACGAGCGGGGCACCAACCGTTCAAACTGAGCGGTGACTACTGGTGAATCGTACCCGTCCAACACCGCGATCGCCTTGACTGTCGTCGTCTCATCGAGCACGAACGGATCGGAGTACGGGATGGATTCCGGCGTTGGGGTGGAACCGTCCAGTGTGTAGAAGATGTCAGCGTCAGCCCAGCGGCAACTGAGCACCACATCCGCAGATTTCGCAAACGCAAAGGTCGTATTCTCTACGGTCGGGAAGACGGCGGAAGCTGCGTCATACAAGGGTAATCCTGGTTCCACCGAGCGAGGATTATCGACCAGCGAGACGGCGGCGATGATCACATTCGGATCGTCAGGGAACTTCACCGTCTCGGTTTCGCCATCGAGCGGCAGCACAACCTTGTAAAAATAGTTGAACGTGTACGCTTCGTTCTCTCCGTCCGGAGTGTGACGGTGAGTCCCGACCCACGCGACCGGTTCGCGTTCGATCCACGCTGGCAGAATCTGGTCCGGATCCTCGACGAAGCGGCCGTCGATCAGGCGACTATTCCACTGGCCGACGAATCCGTCGATAGCGTTGATCCGTGGGCGAATTCGTTCTGTGTCCGCACGGAATTCGGCTGTACGGTGGCCATTGGTGGACGCCGCCAGCAGCACCAGCTGCGCGCCGTCGTGATGGCCGGGAATGAAAATCGTCTGGCCCTCGCAACGCACGAGGTTCATCTGGCCATCGTCCGGCGGACCGGTGAGGAACTGGATGCCTTCCCGCGTGATCACTTCCGGCCACAACTCGCCGGGGATAGTGAAGCCGCGGCCGTCGAGGTCGCCGTCAGTGCGATTGCTGTCGAAGCTGATGCCATCATGGTTGTACGGCAGTGGCAGCGGAATCGAGAGCAGCGGCGATGTGCTGGCGGACAGGGGTTCCAGCGCCACCGCGAAAGCTTTCGGCTGGTATGCGCCGATATCGTACACCAGCTGGCCGTTGGACACTGTTGCCGGACCAATTTCCTGCTCCTGGCCGTTCACCTCACGCGCGCTGACAACCGGCGTGGCGAACTGCAGGTGCAGGTCTCGCTGCTCACCGTCTGACTGGTTCTGCACGCGCACGATGATTTCGTCGCTGTGCTCAGCCATCTTGACGGACGTGACTACTCCGCGCTGTTTCACCGGCATGAACCGCTTCACTTCTCCCTTCGGATCGAGCAGCGAGAACTCCTTGCCAAGCGCGCCGGGAGTTCGATCGGCGGCAAAGGTGCGCAACGGCTGCAGGTAGTTCGCGGAGGCGCGGACCATCAGATCAGTGGAGGCGTACGGCACCAGCTTGAATCCAGTGTGGTGTACGCCGATGTCCTGGGAACGCTGATCCTCGATCCAGCGCCAGTTGCTGTTTACCTCCGGGGTGTGCAGCAGGGTGAGACGCAGGGTTTTGTCATCGGGATGATCCCAACCGAAGCGGCTGTCGGAAACTACACCGAGGCCGAAGAAGCTGTCGTATTCCTCGCGTGCCATGTAGGCCCAGTTCTGCGCCGGGACTTCGTAGCGTTTCTCGGTGTTGACACCGCGCTTGATCTCGCCGACGCCAAGGTTGTACACCACTTCCTCCGTCATCGCACGCGGATAAAACTCCACCTTCAGCAGGCTGCCGGTTTCACGCCAGTCAATGACGTTTTCCACCTCGAGGCCGTTGGCGCTGAGCCGCACGATCTGCCGAAAATCGGACTCATTGTAGTGGCGGACAATCTCCACCGCCTGACGCACCGGACCATCCTCGATGACCGTAATCTCTGCCGGTCCCGCGAGGTACCCTTTCGGTTCAGCCATCAGGTCGTCGTAATCAACTTCCCACGCCGCCCAGCGGTTGGGCGAATCCTCGTAAATCGCATAGCGAACCGAGCGCAGCAGCTCGTTCCCACCCGTACCCGCGAGATACGTGATGCTGGTGATGTCGCCATTGTCATCGATCAAAACCCGGAGGTCGCCGCCGACCAGCTCATGCGGCTTGGCGAACGGTTTGATCGTCCCGAATTTTGATTCCAACGGCGTATCCGTGGCGCGGAGATCATAAACCGCGAACCCGATCGAGGGCACATTGGCGTCGAACGCAACATGCATCGTGTTCCCGTCACGCGCCAGCCGCTGCACCGGGCCGGACTGACCGTTCGGTGCAACCGCGATCAGGTGTTCGGGCATGGGGCCGTCGAAACGTAACTTTGCTTCCGCAGTGAACACTCCGCCCACATTGGCCGGGTTGTAGACCACGACCGGCATGCCCTCGACATCGGTGTCCAGCGCCGGGATGATCGACCCGACGGCGTCCTTGAGCACCTCGCTGAACTGGTTCAACGACAGCAACTCATCGTTCCACGAGAACTGGTACGCTTCCGGGATCGAGGTACCGGTGAGATCATCATGGAACTGGTGCCAGAGGAAGCGTTCCCACGCCTCGCGCAGGGTTTCACGCGGGTACTCGTACCCGCCGAGCAAGTGTGCCAATACCGCCGCACGTTCCGCCGCCTGCGCGAGCTGCTCGTTCTGTACATTCCAGCGCTTCATCGTCGACTGCGAGGTGTAGCAGCCGGCGCCGTGACGGGTCATCAATAACTCGCCGTCGTAGAGCGGAAGCTGCGCCATCTGCTCGTCGGTCATGACGCGGTAGAGGTGATCAGCCGCGACGCTTTCCACCGTCAATGGACCGGTGGGATTGTTGATCGCCTGCTCGAGCATCGCCACTGAGGTCGAGTCCGGGCCACCGCCGGTATCGCCGACGCCGAAATATTTGTAGCCGACCGCGAGGCCGGAGACGTCACGCTGTCGTTCGACATTCGCACGCCACGCGCTGTCCGCCGAGAGATCAACCCGCAATTTGCTGACGTACGCGTCCGGGTTGACCGCTGCGATGATCTCGCTGCCGTCAACACCCCGCCAGCGGCCGATATCGAACGGTGTCCCGACCCAACTGCCCCAGGTCAGCTTCTGTGTCGAGAAACCACGCAGGCCGCTGTGTTTGGCAATTGACGGGAGCGCATACCCGAATCCGAAACAATCGGGCAGGTAGATGTCGACGCTGGACTGGCCGAGTTCCTCACGGAAATAGCCATTGCCGTAAAGCGTGTGCCGGACCAGGGATTCCGGGGACGGGATATTCACATCCACCGCATCGACCCAGCTGCCACAGACACGCCAGCGATCCTGCTTCATGTACTCCTTCAAGCGCTCGAATTCGGCGGGGTAGTATTCCTGCATCAGCCGGTAACGGAACGAGCCCTCGAAACTGAAGGTGTAGTCAGGGAACTGGTCGAACAGGGCGAAGTTCTCGCGCATCGTGGCGGGGAGGTACTCGTTGATCGTCTCCTGGATCGTCCATCGCCACTGGGTGTCGAGGTGGGAGGTGCCGACGACATAGAGCGTGCCGCTGCTGTCGGCGGGGACCTGGGCCGGGGACGGCGAGGCGAAAAACACCAGCGTCAGGGCGAAGGCTGCAAGAACTCCGATTCCCGATGCAATTCGTTTCGAAACGAGTACAGACTTCATCCCACACCTCGATGGATTTGTAAACACCGCCAAAGACGCAACTGATGCAACTGACGCCAAAGATGCAGCAGATGCAAAAGACGTAACTGACAACAGACAACCGACGAAAGACAACCGACTACCGCCCACAGCCCGCTGACTATGCTTTTCTCTTCCGCAGCCGCCAGCCCTGATGTTTGAGCCGGTCCAGCAGAACTGCGGCGAGAATCACCAGCCCGAGCACCACTTTCTGCGTGTAGGACTCCACATTCGTCAGGTTCATCCCGTTCTGAATCACCGCGATGATGAACGCGCCGATCAACGTCCCGAAGATCCGTCCCTCGCCACCTGCGAGGCTGGTTCCGCCGACCACCACCGCCGCGATGACATACAGCTCGTACATCAAACCATAGGTCGGCGCGCCGCTCTTGAGCTGGCTGGCCATCACGATGCCACCGAGCCCGGCCAACGCACCGGAGACGATATACACGCTGAGCAGCACTCGTTTCACCCGGATCCCGGCCAGCCGGGCCGCTTCCTCGTTGCCGCCGACGGCGTAGATCGCGCGGCCATAGACCGTGCGGCTCATCACCACATGCGCGATGCCATACAGCAGCAACATCAGCAGCACCGCCCACGGAATCCCGAACAACGGTTCCGCGCCACGTCCGAGCCCGACATAGCTTTCGGGAAGCTGGTAAATCGGACGACCCTGAGAGAGGATGTACGCCAGCCCGCTCGCGACCTGCATCATCGCCAAGGTCGCAATGAACGGCGGAATCCGGAACCCGGTGATCATCGCGCCGGAAAATGCGCCGACCAGCCCGCTCAGCACAATTGCGCCCAACGATCCGAGGATCATCGCGCCCGGACCGGCCCCGGTTCCGCCCATCAAGCCGATCAGCCACGCGCCGATCACCGCCGCCAGCGCGATCAGGCTGCCCACCGACAGATCAATCCCAGCGGTGATGATCACCATCGTCATCCCGACCGCGACAATCGCGATCACCGATATCTGGTTCGCGATGTTGCGCAAATTGTCCGCGAGCAGGAAGGTGGGGTAGCGACGGGAGGGTGGCACCAGCACAGTCGACCCCGGCGCGAGATCATTGACAATCGCGCGAACTGTAGCCTGCATCGGCTGGGTGGTAAGCACGGTGACGGTGCGGGCTTCCAAGCCGATGCCACGTTCGATAGCGGCCCGGATCTCGCTGGGGGAGCCGTACACGGTTGCCGCATCGATCCAGCCCTGGTCACGCAGCCCAGCCATGGTCGCCATGACGAACGCGCTGTCCTCGGACGTTGTCCGGCCCGTGACAAACACGGCCCCGACCGGTTGCGCGCTTGGCAGTTCCTTCAGCAGCACACGGGCCGCCGCATCGCCCGCCGGATGCTGTTCGCTGACGGTCAACACGCTGAACAGCACCACCAGCAACAGCAGCACCAGCACCATGCCGTAGGTTGTGAGGAAACGAGCTGTTTTCGACTGCACCATCGTTCTCCCCGGAATCAGGCGACCGCCAGTTGCATCACATCTTCCTGCGAAACTGCGTCGTTGTTCATCAACTGGCCGGAGATCCGGCCCTCGTGCATCACGAGGATGCGGTCCGCCATGCCCAGAACTTCCGGCAGTTCAGACGAGATCATCAGGATCGCCTTGCCACGCGCGGCCAGTTCGTTGATCAGCTGGTAGATCTCCGCCTTCGCACCGACGTCGATCCCGCGAGTCGGCTCGTCGAACAGGATCACTCGTGAATCCACCTCGAGCCAGCGCGCGATCAGTAACTTCTGCTGGTTTCCGCCGGACAGATGCCCCGCCGGTTGCTCAGGATCGGAAATGCGGATGTGGATCGCGTCGACGTACGTAAGGAAGGCCGCCCGTTCCGCCTTTTCATTCATCCAGCCGCTACGCGACCACTTGTGTAACGACGGCAGAGCGAAATTCTCTACCGACGGCAGATTGAGCACCAACCCCTCGGCTTTGCGATCCTCGCTGAGCAGGCAGATCCCGGCACGGATGGCGTCCCGCGGAGACCGGATTCGCACTGCTTCGCCGTCCACACGAACCTCACCACACGCAATCCGGTCGGCGCCGGCGATCAAACGCGCCAGCTCGGTACGTCCCGATCCCACCAGCCCGAACAGGCCGACAACTTCGCCCGCGCGCACCGTAAATGAGTTTCCCACTTCCGCCGCACTGAGTCCACCGCAGAGCTGCCGCACCTCGAGCGCTGGTTTGCCAATCTCCGCCACGACCTTGGGGAATTCCTGGTCCAATGGACGCCCGACCATCTGCTCGATCAACTGTTCACGGGTCAATTCGGAGGTTGCCCACGTGCCGACAGTGACGCCGTCCCGCAGCACTGTCACCCGGTCAGCGAGGGCGAACACTTCCTCGAGACGATGGCTGATAAACAGGATGCCCAGCCCCTGTTCGCGCAGGTCACGGAGGATGGCGAAGAGTTGCGTCACCTCGTGTGGGCTGAGCGAGGCGGTGGGTTCGTCCATGATCAGGATGCGTGCGTCGCTGAGCAACGCTCGGCCGATTTCGACGAGCTGCTGATGCGAGACCGGCAGCGAACGCACGATCGCGTCCGAGTCAATCTTCACTCCAAGCCGCTCGAACAACGCCACCGCTTCACGTCGTTCCCACGCCGCGCTGGTGAATCCACGGGCCGTGCGTTCGCGTCCGAGCCACAGGTTTTCGCGCACCGTCATCCCCGGCACGAGGGTGAATTCCTGGTAGATCGTGGCGAGTCCGAGGCGCTGCGCCTCAATGGGGGAGGTGACCGTTGAGGGTTCGCCGAACAGCTCGATGCTGCCGCCGTCGGACGGATGCACTCCCGTCAACAGCTTGATCAACGTTGATTTGCCCGCGCCGTTTTCGCCGACGAGGGCATGAACCTCACCGGGACGCAGGTCGAAGGACGCGTCCGCGAGGGCGAGCACACCGGGAAATTCTTTTCTCGCGCCACGTACCGCCAGCAGCGGCTGATCCGTCGAAGCTGTCACGGTCAGTGGGTTTCCACCGCGACCGGTTCGTTGCTTGCCATGAACATCTGGCACGGAATCAGGATCTGCTCCGGCACCTGCTTGCCAGCGAGGTAATCAGCCACCGCCTGAATGGTCGTCTTGCCGATTTCTTCCGGCTGCTGGATCACATCCCCGACCATCTTCCCGGCCTCGATTGCCGCGCGGGCTTCGGGGACCGCGTCAAAGCCGACAATCTTCACCCGGCCCTGCTTGCCAGCCTTCTCGACCGCAGCCAACGCGCCCAACGCGCTATCGTCGTTGATGCCGAAGAAGCCGTCCAGGTCCGGATGGGCCTGCAGGATGTCCTCGGCGGTGCGGAAGGCGACATCCTTGACGCCACGCCCGG
The DNA here is from genome assembly GCA_963675295.2 of bacterium. Classification (GTDB taxonomy): domain Bacteria; phylum Electryoneota; class Electryoneia; order Electryoneales; family Electryoneaceae; genus BMS3BBIN04. The sequence goes on along the minus strand of CAXXKJ010000002.1, from coordinate 4,147,549 downwards.
TCAGCTTGGCGACGATCTCAATGTCCGACCAATCCGCGATCTCAGCCTCGAATCCGGCGACACGTTGGATCACCGATTCCACTTCCGGATGGTCGATGATCGCGATTTTGCCCGCGCCGCCAATCGCTTCGGCGAGGGTCTGTGCCGCCAGCTTGCCGCCTTCGACATTGTCAGAGGCGACATGAGTGACGACATCCGCGCCATCGGCGAGGCAGGCAATGTCGGCGGTGAACACCGGGATGCCGGCTTCGTTCGCCGCCTGGATCGAGGTGCCGATCGACCGTGAGTCACACGGGCTGACAATGATCGCACTGACGCCACGGACGATGAAATCCTCGATCTGGTCTTTCTGTTTCGCCACGTCAAACTCGCCGGCGTTGACCAGCAGCTCATATCCGTGCTCGTTTGCCGCGGCACGCAAACCGGCTTCGAGATCCTGGTAGAACGTGTGCGTGCGAGTGAGCAGGCTGACGCCGATCACCGGCATGTCGGATTTGGATTTGGACCCGCCGCAGCCAGCGACGAACAGGGTGGATACGAGCAACAACACTGCGAGCAAAACAGGCAGGAAACGGGACGGCATCGGCAACCCCCACGGTTGGTCTACGTCACGTGAATTCCGTTGGAATCCCACAATGTAACCAACGAAGGGACGGATCACCGGAGCGGCGAGATGTGTGGGGCTGAGATCCGGGAAGAGTCGCTTCAGGATGAGTAGCTGTGCGCGGCGAAACTTCTGGCCAGCGTTCGAGGAAGACGTATCAGCTTACACGTTGTCCCCCGCGCCGGTGCCACCGTTTGCGAGCTACTTCGCGGAGATTGGCGACCTGGTCGCTCTCGTCCATGATCTCCTCACCGACAAGCGTTTCGACGAGATCTTCCAGCGTGACCAGTCCGCCGGTTCCGCCGTGCTCATCAACGACCAGTGCGATGTGCGCACGTTGGGCGAGCAGATGCTGAAACAGGTCCGGCAGGGTGATGATTTCCGGCACCGAGAGGATGTCCCGCCGCAACGTGGCCAACGAAATCGCTGTTTCGGCCTGCGCGGCATGCAGCAGGAGATCGTCCTTGAGCACAAACCCGGTGACACGGTCGATGGTGTCCACGTAGACCGGAAACCGTGAGAAGGGGACATTCGCGGCCTGCTCCGCAGCTTCGCCGACCGTCAGATCTTCAGGAAACGCCGAGATGACGGTGCGCGGTGTCATGATTTCCGCGACTTTCAGCTGACGGAAACGGAACAGGTTGCGGATCATCGAATGCTCTTGCCCGAGCACATTCCCGGTCTGTTCCCCGATCCGGACCATGGCGAGGATTTCTTCGCGCGTGATTCGATGGCCGTCCTGCTTGCGGGAGAACAGACGGGTCAACCGTTCTGAAAGCCAGACCAGCGGGTACAGTCCATAGACCAGCACCTGAACGTACACCGCCACCGGTTTGACCAGGCGTGCCCAATGCACCGCGCCGAGGGTCTTCGGGATGATCTCGGAAAGAAACAGGATCAGCAACGTCATCACCGCCGAAAACAGGCCGAACCACACACTGCCAAAGACAATCGTGGCCTTTGCGCCCGCGCCGATGGCGCCAACGGTGTGGGCGATGGTGTTCAACGTCAGGATCGCGGCAAGGGACTGGTCGATCCGGTCCTGCTTCACCTTTTTCAGCAGACGGGCGAGCTTCGGGTTCCGCGTTTGCTGGCTTTCGATGTAGGTCGGCGTGATGCTCAGCAGCACCGCTTCCGCGATGGAACAAAGGAACGATACCAGCAGCGCGAGCACGATGTAAAAAATCAGCAACGCCACGTCCGTCGTCGAGGCCACGGCGGAAACGTCGCCACCTCCGCCCGCGGGAACCGCGTGAGCGGGCAACGCGATAAACAATGATATCAGCAGTATGCGGACAAATCGAACCACAACTCTTGCCAGTTGGGACTCCGTGACAGAAACAGACAGTGCTAACGGGACCACGGGAAAAACCAGCCTGATCCCGTGCGAAAAGGACACACCTCACCTCCTCATCTCAACGGACATCCGCTGCAGTTTGTTCCAGCAGGCAGGCGGGATTGATTCCGGGTGAGCTACAGGAGTTGTGGAGCGGACGCGGTCACTTCACCACCGTAAACGGCGTCACCACCTGCCCCGCGATGGGGGAAGTCGCCTGAACGAAGTACATGCCGGATGGCAGATCGTCCGCGAACAACGGATACACCCGTTCGCCGACCGGGACCGATTCGTCCGCCAGCACCCGTACCAGGCGGCCGAGACGATCATACACCACCACACGGATTGGGCCGGGTTGGGTGATCTGGACGCTGAACCGTCCCTGCGAGTTGAACGGGTTCGGGTAGACGCTGCCAACGCGGAACTGTGTAATCTGCTCGGGTGCGGCGGGTTGTTCGAACACCGGCGTGCCGAAGTCCGGCGGGTAGCTGAACGATTCGGAGACATCATCCATCTTGAGCAGGAACATCGACCCTTCCGGGTCCGGGCCGGAGAGAGTCTGGCCGGTGAAAACAAACTCACCGGGCCGGATCTCGGCGGAGGATTTGACGAACTCGTTGAACTCGCCGCCAAAATGCCAGCTCCAGCGTTCGTTGCCATCCTGTCCGATCAGCATGACCAGCATGTCGCCGGCGTTGCCGAAGGAGAAGCTGTGGCCGACGACCATAATGTCGCCAGCGGAGGTGATTTCCACGTGGCGCGCCTGCTCGCTCATGTTCCAGCCGTACTCGTGCCATGCGAGCTGTGTGCCATCGTCCGCAACGATTGCCAGCGCAATGTCGGAGGTGGTGGACCCGTCCGGATAGGTTTCTCCAGCGAGCACCATGCGGCCGTCCGGCAGGATCGCGATTCCGCGGGCGTCATCCCGGGACGGTGTTCCGTATTCCCCCTCCCATAGCTGGTTGCCGTCTTTGTCCACCTTGACCAGGTACATGTCCGGGAAGTCGTCTTCGGCGACACGTTCGAACCCGGCGAGGGCGAAATTGCCATCCGGAGTGACCGCGCCGTAGAACATGCGCACATCCCGGTCCAACCCGAAGCGATTCTCCCAGATCACGTTCCCGTCGCCGTCAATGCGGATGGCGTACGCGTCACGCGGGCCGTCGTTCATCGCCTGGTAATCGCCGCCAATGTAGTAGCCGCCGTCCGGGCACGGATCGATGACAAAACCGGTCGCGAAGACACTGCCGGAACCGTAAATCGTATCCCAGATCAGGTCGCCGGTAGGGCCGACACGCAGCACCCAGACCCGCCGGAAGCCGGGATCCTCGAAGGACTGGGCGTAGCCGGCGATGAGGAAATCCCCGTTGTCGAGCTCGATGATGCATTTGCCACGGTCGACCCGGCTGCCGCCATACACCTGTTGTGCGATCATGCGGCCGTCCGGGTCAAACAGGCTGAAATGACCGTCCATCAGGCCGGGACCGGCGGACTCGGTACCGCCCGTCACCGCGATGTTGCCGTCGTGGGTGCGGATGACCGTTTTGCCCTCGTCGTAGTCGCCGCCGCCGTACAATTTCAACCAGGCGGGGTGGGGCATGTTGGCGTGAGCGAACATTGGGAGGAGCAGAGCGAGCAGAAGCAGGAAAGGCGTGTTTCTCATAGCTGCGGGGGTTGGCATGATAAAATCTCCTGTCATGATTAGCATGACCTGAGTATAACAAGATGGAGCGCGCCGGGAAAATCAAGTTATCGAAGAGGATGGAGCAACTTGTTGTGTCGAGTCCATCGGGAAACTGCCACCGAACCAGCGAGAGAGATTGTCCCTGGAAGGGTTAGGAGAGCTTAACGAAAACCATTACATTTTCATGACAATACGCCGCGCGGTTTCTTGTACACTTGGTCAGTCGCAAGGTCGCCACACGGCGGCCTTTGCACGTTTCCAGAGTGACAATACTCGCGCGACCACGCGTTGATTCAGCAGTTCACGATCCAGAACTCGGGAGTTCCCGTTGGCCGAAACGACCACGCTGACCCCTACCCGCAGCTACATGCAGAATGTGCGGGGCGAAACCACCAGCACTCTGCCTGTCTGGCTGATGCGCCAGGCCGGGCGATACCTCCCCGAATACCTTGAGGTTCGTGGGAAATACAGCTTCCTCGATGTTTGCCACACACCGGAACTGGCGTGTGAGGTTACCCTGCAGCCAATCCGGCGCTATGGGTTCGACGCGTCGATTCTGTTCAGTGACATCCTCGTGCCGCTCGCGCCGATGGGTGCGAAAATCGACTTCAATCCGGGTCCGCAAATCGCCAATCCGTTGCGAACGTATGACGACCTGAAGCAGGTCAAGACCTTCGACGCGCGCGAGAAGCTGCCGGAAGTGCTCGAGGCGGTGTCGTTGATCCGGCGTGAGTTGCCGTCGGAGACGTCGTTCATCGGCTTCGCCGGGGCGCCTTTCACGTTGGCCTCCTACTGGATCGAGGGCGGCAAGCCGGAACCGTTCGCGACGATCAAGACGATGATGTACACCGAGCCGAAGCTGTTCCACGAGTTCCTCGATCAACTCGCGCAGATGGTCGCGGAATACCTCGTAGCGCAGGCGGAAGCCGGCGCGAACGCAGTGCAGGTGTTCGACACCTGGGCCGGGGTGCTGACGCTGAAGGATTTCCGGGAACACCTGCTGCCGTCATTGCACAGGATCTTTACCCGGCTACGGGAAGTGGGGATACCCTCCACTTACTACGCCAAGGGCGCGGCACATTTGCTGCCGGCACTCGGCGACTTCGGCGCGAATGTGATCAGCCTCGACTGGCGGATCGACATCGAACACGCCCGACGGACACTCGGCGAAACGACAGTCTTCCAGGGCAACCTCGACCCGACCGTGCTGCTTGGCGATGAGGCAACCATCCGCCGGGAAACCCGACACATTATCGACGTCGTCGGCGACCGGCCGCATGTGTTCAACCTCGGGCACGGTATCCTGCGGATGACGCCGATCGACAACGTGCACATCATGCTGGACGAGATCCGCAACGGGAGCCGGGCATGATCGAACACGCTGTCCCGACACTCCCGGAAAACGAAATCTTCGAGCTGGTGGAACGGCTGGATGTGCGCGGCCCACGCTACACTTCGTACCCGACCGCGCCGGTGTGGAAGAACCATTTCCCGACGGAAACCTACCAGGCCGGGCTGGATGCACTGGTCAGCCGTGGCAACCCGGTCGCGGCGTACCTGCACCTGCCGTTCTGCAAGTCGCGCTGCCTGTATTGCGGTTGCAACTCGTTCATCACCGGCAAACCGGACACGATCTGCAACTACGTTGACCGGCTGATCACCGAGATTCGCAACACCGGTAGGCATGTCAACCGCAAGCTGCGCCATTCCTGGTTGCACCTCGGCGGCGGCACGCCGACCCACACTCCCGTCGACAAGCTGGCGGAATTGCTGGACGTCTTCCTCGAGGAAATTCCCGGCATTAAGAACGCGGAACGATCGGTCGAGGTCGATCCGCGAGTGACCACGGATGACCACCTGCGAATTCTGGCAGATCGTGGCTTCCGCCGCATTTCGATCGGGCTGCAGGACTTCGACGAACAGGTGCAGAAGTCGATCAACCGCGTCTTCGCCGTCGATCAAATGAAAGCGTTCATCGACCGCTGCCGCAGCTTCGGCTTTGTCAGTGTCAACATCGACCTGATCTACGGCCTGCCCTACCAGACACGCGATACATGGCGCACGACGCTGGAGCAGGTCGGTGAGCTCAAGCCGGAACGTCTTGCCAGCTTCGGCTATGCCCACCTGCCGGACAAAATCAAGCATCAGCGTGCCCTGCCGGCGGACAAGATGCCGCCACCACGGGAACGTCTCGGCATGCTGCTGGACGCGAACAAGCACTTCGCGTCGATGGACTACCAGATCATCGGGCTTGACCACTTCGCCGCGCCGCATGACCGGTTGGCGGAAGCGGTCCGGAACGGGCACCTGTGGCGCAACTTTATGGGATACACCGAAATCCGGGGCGTGGAAATGCTCGGATTCGGGGCGTCGTCGATTGGCGAGATGAACGAGATGTTCGTACAAAACACAACGCTACCGGATGTCTACAACCAGCGCATCGACGAGGACGGCTGGGCGGTCGCGCGCGGACACAGTCTGGACCACGACGACCGTATCCGCAAAGAGCTGATCAACGAATTGATGTGCAACCTGGTCGTGCGAGTTCCGGACGGCGCGGACGAAACCCCCGGCCTGCGTGACACATTGCAGTCGATCGTGACCAGCCTCGAACCGTACGTTGAGCCCGGCCTGATCGAACCGCACGGTAACGGCTGGACCATCACCGCGCTGGGACGGTTGTTCCTGCGCAACCTCGCGATGCCGTTCGACCGCTACCTGCCGGAACAGGCGAATGTCACCTTCTCGAGGACGGTGTAGATGAGCACGAAGCGGGCGCTGCTGCTGGTCAACATGGGTGGGCCGGCGTCAAACGCGGACGTCGCGCCGTACATGCGCGCGATCTTCGCGGACCCGTACATCCTGCCCGTGCCGGACTTTCTGCGCGGCTTCATCAGCAACATGATTGTGCGCAAACGCACCGAATCGGTGATCGACAAGTACAACCTGATCGGCGGACCGTCCCCGCTGCTGAAATGGACCGAAAAGCAGACAAACCTGATCCGGGCGGATCTGAACGAGATGTACACCCGTGTCACTCACTGTTATCGCTACACGCAGCCGTTGATCGGCGAGATGATGGCGGAGCTGAAACGGGACGGGATCGACGAGGTCACCCTATTGCCGCTGTTCCCGCACGAAACCCGGGCGATGACCGGCTCGATCGAGGTGGAAGCGAAACGCCACGCCGAGGAACTGGACATGCCGCTGCGCGTTGTGCCGGTCTGGGGCCTGCAACAGCCGATCATCGACCTGCAGGCGACGTACCTCGCCAAGGCGATGGAGGAGGCGGGCGAGGGCGCGTGTGTCCTGTTCGTTGCGCATGGCATCCCGATGCGGGACGTTAACCGCGGGGACACCTACCCGCATCAGGTGCGTGAGAACGCTGAACGGTTGGCCGCCACTCTGCACGAAGGTACCGACTGGAGATTGGCGTACCAGAGCCGGGTCGGGCCGGTAAAATGGACCGGGCCGTATCTCGAGGACGAGGTCAACAACCTCGCCGAAAGCCACGATCCGGTGGTGATCATGCCGCTGAGCTTCGTCGCCGACTGTCTCGAGACGATGTACGATCTCGACCTCGTCGCCGGGCCGGATCTGCTCGAGCGCGGGGTGCGCAAGGTGGTGCGGGTGAGCGCGTACAACGATGACCCCCGGTTCGCGAAGACGCTGATGCAGGTTGTTGGAGAGTTGATGGATGAGTGACCAGAGACCACGGATTGTCGTGATCGGTGGCGGCATCGCCGGGCTCGCCAGCGCGTACCTGACACGTGAATTGGCTCGGGAACGCGTTGTCGAGATTGAGCTGACTGTGCTCGAAGCGAACGAGCGGCACGGCGGCTCGACGCGCACCGATCACGTGGATGGCTACACCTGCGAGTGGGGGCCGAACGGCTTCCTCGACAACGAACCGGCGACGCTCGACCTGGTCAAGCGTGTTGGATTGAATGGTGAGCTGGTCAAGGCGGACGAAAACAGCGCAAACCGCTACATCTATCACAGCGGCAAGATGCACCTCGTGCCGACGAAACCACCCAAATTCCTCGTCTCGGATATCCTGCCGTTCACCGCGAAACTGCGTATGGCACGGGAATTCTTCATTCCGGCGAAGTCAGACGACAGCGACGAGACCGTAGACGGTTTCGGTCGCAGACGGTTGGGGAATGCGTTCGCCGAACTGATGCTCGACCCGATGGTCAGCGGCATTTTCGCCGGTAACACGAAAGAGTTGTCGCTGGCGGCGGTGTTCCCGAAAATGGTCGAGATGGAACGCGACTACGGCGGCCTCTTCCGGGCGATGATCGCGAAACAGAAAGAGGCGAAGCGGTCTGGTAAGACCGCCGGTGGACCGGGTGGACCGAACGCCGTGCTGCACACGTTCAAGCAGGGGATGGGGCAACTGCCGGACGCACTGGCCGAGCTGCTCGGGGATGCGCTGGTGACAAACGCACCCGTACAAACCGTGACGCGGAGAGAGGATGGACGGTTCCGGGTCGTGAGCGACGATCGTACCTTGGATGCGGACGCGGTGATTGTCGCAGCGCCGTCCTACGCCGCCGCGGCGATGATCGGGGAGATCGATGAGAACGTTTCCAACGCCCTAGCGGCGATTCAGTATGCCCCGGTGGATGTGGTCTGTCATGGGCATCCGGTCGATCACCTCAGCGATCCGTTGAGAGGGTTCGGCGTATTGATTCCGCGCCGGGAAGGCATTCGCAGCCTCGGCACACTGTGGAGTGACGCCATCTTCCCGGGACAGGCACCGGACCAGCATCGCCTGCTGCGTACGATCATGGGCGGCGCGCATGACCCGCAGATTACAGAGCTGGAAGCAGACAAGCTGCACGCGACCGCTGCGGCGGACCATGCGAAGGTGCAGGGCGTTATCGGCGAGCCGTCGATGAAGCGTGAATTCCGTTTCGAACGCGGCATTGCGCAGTACACGGTCGGGCATTTGAATCGGGTCCGGACGAGCGAAACGCTCGAGAACGATCTTCCGGGGTTGTACTTTACCGGCGCGTCGTACCGGGGAGTGTCGATCAACGGTTGCGCGAAGGACGCGTTCCGGGTCGCAACCTCCCTCAGCGAACGATTGGCCGCGACGGTCCATGCCGCCGCCTGATGTGGCTGCCAAGCTGGAGATGAGTTGATGCAAGTCTTTCTTACCACGGTTCTTCCACTGATCATGCTCGTGGGCTTCAGCCTGCTGCTCGGCCTGTGGAATGCTCCCTGCCATCCGGAAGGACGAAAACGCGACCATCACCTGATCCGCGCCGGCAACTTCCTTGCCATCATCTTCGGACTCTGGTGGGCCGGGTACGCGGTGTTCCAGGGCGCGTTACTTGTCGCGACACCGGGCCAGCTGCTCGCCACATTCGCCTGTTTCATGTGGCTGGGTGTGACGTACACGCAGACCCGTGTCAGCCAGCGCAAGCTGACCATCATCCCGCTCGCGGTGGTGGCGGTGCTGCTGATTTCCGCGCTGGCGCTTGGATTGGAAACAACCAGCCTCAAGCCGGAGAACCTGGTCAACCCGCGCGCGTCGGTGCACATCGCGATGTCGCTGGCAGCGGTCACCTTGCTGCTCGGCAGCGGCATGTTCGGCGCGGGCGAAATCATCCTGCACAAGCAGATCAAGAGCCGCACCTTCGGGCAGTGGTTTCACGATATGCCATCCATGAGCGACCTCAACCGGCTGCGGCGGGTGTCCCTGACCGCCGGCTGGGTGCTGGTCACGATCAGCGTGGTGAGCGCGATGGGGACGCTGTGGTTCCTGCCGGAGACTCGTGAGGCGACCATCTCGCACCTGCACCCGATGCTGGTGCTGTGGGGGATCATTACTTCCCTGTGGCTCGCGGATCGTTTCCATTGGTTGGCGCAGCAGAAGCTGGCTGCCGCCTCGGTCGGTGTGTCGGCCCTGATGATTCTGCTGTTGATCGTTTCCGTGATCGGTTTCTTCACGAGGCATTTCGCATGAGACTGGAAGCGATCGGGCTGAACCATACGACGTCCCCCATCGACGTGCGCGACCGCGCGGCGATGACGCCGGACAAGTTGACGGCGACCCTGCACGAGCTTGTCCAGTCGGACAATCTCGAGGGAGTGCTGATCCTGTCCACCTGCAACCGGACCGAGTTCTACCTCTCGCCGTATCAGCACACCTCCGCGGACGGGTTGCGCAATATGCTGGTGAAACACACCGGCATCACCCCCGAGGAAGCCGAACCAGCATACATCCTGCGTGATGCGAAGGCCGTGCAGCACCTGTTCCGCGTTTCCGCCGGCCTTGACAGCCAGCTGCTTGGCGAGGTACAGATCCTCGCGCAGGTGAAAGACGCTTACCACGCCGCGTTGGAAGAACACACCACCAACGTCGTGCTGAACAAGGCGTTCCTGCGGGCGATCGAAACCGGCAAGAACATTCGCCAGGAAACCGAGATCAGCCGGGGCGCGGTGTCGGTCGCGTCGGCGTCGGTGAAGATGGCGGAACGCATTTTCGGCCTGCTCGCGGGACGGCGGGTGCTGCTGGTCGGCGCTGGCCAGACCGCGCGTCTCGCCGCGAAATATCTCACCACGGCCGGGATCGACCGCTGGGCAGTCTGCAATCGGACACGGGAAAATGCCGAAGTGGTCGCGGATCTGCTCGGCGGACGGGTCGCCGACTTCCCGCCGACGGTGGAAGATCTGGCGTGGGCGGACCTGATCGTTACCGCGACCTCTGCCAGCGAGCCGGTGATCACGTATGACCAGATGAAGCTGGCGAAGAAGAAGCGCAAGGGGCTGCAACTGTTGCTCGATCTCGCGGTGCCGCGCGACTCCGAGCCGGAAATCCGGGACCTGCGCGACATGTACCTGTACACAGTGGACGACTTCCAGGATCTGGTCAAGGCGAACCTTAAGGCACGTGAAGCTGAGGCGGAGCGTGCGGAAGAGCTGATCAAGGAACGAGTCGCTGAGTTCACCGAGTGGTACCAGGAAAATCGTGTTGCGCCGACGATTCAGCAGCTGCAGGAAACGCTCGAAGAATTGCGCATACTGGAAGTCAAGCGCAACGCGAAGAAATTCCACGGAACCGATCAGGAACAAGTCGAACTGTTCAGCAAGTCGCTGATGCGCAAGGTGGTCAGCCTGATGATCTCAAACCTGAAGCGCGCGAGCCTGGAAGAAGACGATCTCAGCATGGCGAAAGCCGTCGCGCGCGCGGTATCCTTGAACCGGAATGGTGACCTGAACGACGTTCTCAAGAGACTGGATGATGAGCTTTCCCATTGAACGACCCCGCCGCCTGCGTCGCGGCGATACCATGCGCCGTCTCGTGCGCGAAACCAGACTCTCCGCTGATGATCTCGTACAACCGCTGTTTGTCGTTCCCGGCAACGGCGTGCGTACCGAGATTTCCAGCCTGAAGGGGCAGTACCACCTCTCCGCCGATGAAGCGGCGAAGGAAGCGGTGCGCATCCATGAAGCCGGAGTCCCCGCGATCATCCTGTTCGGGATTCCGGAGCACAAGGACGCGTCCGGCTCGAGTGCGTGGGCGGAACACGGCGAGGTTCAGGAAGCGACCCGGCTGATCAAGAAAGCCGTGCCCGACCTGCTGGTGATGACCGACGTCTGCCTTTGCGAATATACCGACCATGGCCACTGCGGCATCCTGCACGGCGAAACCGTCGACAACGACCCGACCCTCGAGCTGCTCGGCCGGACCGCTGTCAGCCACGCCGAGGCGGGAGCGGATATCGTCGCGCCGTCCGACATGATGGATGGACGTGTCGGCGCGATCCGTGAAGCCCTCGACGACGCCGGCTACGACGACATTGCGATTCTCTCGTACGCCGTCAAGTATGCGTCGGCCTACTACGGACCGTTCCGTGACGCCGCCGGGTCCGCACCGCAGTTCGGCGACCGGCGTGGCTATCAGATGGATCCGGCGAATGTGCTCGAAGCCATGCGTGAGGCTGAACTCGACCTGATCGAGGGAGCCGACATGATCATGGTCAAGCCAGGCGTGGCGTACCTCGACGTGCTCACCAAGGTCAAGGAAACCTTCGGCCGCATCACCGCCGCCTACCAGGTCAGCGGAGAGTACGCGATGATTGAAGCGGCGGCGGAGAAGGGCTGGATTGACCGCGAACGGATCATCCTCGAGACGCTGCTGTCGTTCAAACGTGCCGGCGCGGATTTCATCCTCACCTACCACGCGACCGAAGTGGCGGAGGGGTTGAAGTGAAGTCGGGAAGTGCAAAGTCGAAAGTCGAATTGAAGTACAAGGGAACACGGAAGTACCAAGTCGACTGTAGTACAGAGTCGAACGGTAAAAAAGTCATCCTGTACGAAGTGCGGGATCTCTTCGTATGACCGACAAATGAGCCGCGTTTGCAAGCAAACACGGCCACTTGCTAGCTTCTTGCCCATAGCCCATAGCCCATAGCCCATAGCCCATAGCCCATGACTTCCAAAGACTTGCTTACCCGTGCCGCCGAGCTCATGCCCGGCGGAGTGTCTAGTCCTGTCCGTGCGTTCAAGGCCGTCGGAGGGACGCCGCCGTTCATCGCGTCTGCCTCCGGTTGCACCATGACCGACGTGGACGGCAACAGCTACATCGACTACATCGGGTCGTGGGGACCGATGATCCTCGGCCACACACCGCCCGATGTCACCGCCGCCCTCGAAGCTGCCGTCAAGCAGGGTACCAGCTTCGGCGCGCCAAGCCCGCTGGAAGCCGACCTGGCGCAGGAAATCGTTGACCGCGTACCCTCCGTCGAGATGGTCCGGTTCGTCAACTCCGGCACCGAAGCGACCATGTCCGCGATCCGGCTGGCACGTGCGGCGACGAAACGCGACGTGATCATCAAGTTCGCCGGCGGCTACCATGGCCACGCCGACAGCTTCCTGATCCAGGCCGGGTCCGGCGTCGCTACCTTCGGCGCGCCCGATAGCCCCGGCGTCACCCCCGGCGCGGCGAAAGACACGCGTGTCGCACGTTTCGACGATCTCGATTCCGTCCGCGCCATCCTCGAGCAGGACAGCGGCAACGTCGCCGCGATTATAGTTGAACCGGTCCCCGGCAACATGGGCGTGACCCGCTTTGACGACAGCTTCCTGCCCGGATTACGTTCGCTGTGTGACGAACACGGCGCGTTGCTGATCTTCGACGAAGTGATGACCGGCTTCCGTGTCCATCGCGGCTGCGCGTCCGCCTTGTTCGACGTGACCCCCGACCTGTCCACCTTCGGCAAGGTGATCGGTGGCGGGCTTCCAGTCGGGGCGTACGGTGGCCGGGCCGAGCTGATGAAGATGATCAGCCCGAGCGGGCCGGTGTACCAGGCGGGCACCCTGTCCGGCAACCCTCTGGCGATGACCGCCGGACTGGCGACGCTGCGCGGGTTGACCGAGGACGTCTACACCACCCTCGAAACCCAGTCGGCGAAGCTACAGGGCGGGCTTGAGGACGCGTTACGTGAATCGGGCGTGACCGGCGTGGTGCAACGCGTCGGCTCGATGCTCACCCTGTTCTTCCATGATGGCCCCGTCCGCAACTTCGACGACGCCAAGGCCAGCGACCACGACAAGTTCGCCGCGTTCTTCGGCGGGATGCTTCAGCACGGCGTCCACCTGCCGCCGAGCGGGTACGAGTCGTGGTTTGTTTCCGCCGCGCATGATGACGCCGCGATCGAGAAGACTATCGCTGCAGCACGACAGGTGTTGCAGAATCTGTAACAGGTAGCGACTGGAGACCGTGAGGCTGATTTCGCGTGTCGAAATCCGAAATGTTGCAGGGCTGACTAGCCCAGTTTTGGATCCTGTAGAACCCGGCTAACACGACGTTACGCCTGGTTATTTCTTGTGTTGCGGTCTCGTCCGGCACCTGTTTGTCTCTCCAAACCGGAGGGATTTGGAGGCAACCCCTTTCGTGAAGGCTTTCACAATCCTTATCTTGCAACAGTTCATGCAACACTTCGCTGTTGCAGAACAGGTATCGTGAAACAGATCACAAACTATCGAGCCATTTAGGTTTTGTTGGCGTCGCGCCATGTGTAGATCCTGTCAAGCGACCCGATCTGGTCTGTGACACGCGGTAAGTTGAACCTGAACAAGCGGTTGCAATAAGGCTGCAACTCGTACCAACCATCAGAACAATCCAAGACATAAATGTCTGGGGCATGATGGATGGGACACGTCTGGATATCGTATGCCAGGGTTTGGCTCACGCCTCATAACTCATAGCTCAAGGCTGGTTTTCCCATGCGCGAGCATCTGTTCAAAATCATTCTGAATTCCGTCGCGGACGGCGTTTTCACCGTCGACTCGCAACGGCGCATCACCAGTTTCAACAGCGCCGCGGAACGGATCACCGGGTACCCGGCACGGGACGCGATCGGTCGGCGCTGTTACGATGTTTTCCATTCCGATATCTGCGAACGCGGCTGCCTGCTCGACCGCACGATGCAGACCGGCCAGGAAGCAATTGACATGCCGGTACGGATCCTCAACCAGCAGGGCCGGACCGTGCCGATCTCCATCTCGACCGCGGTGTTGCGGGATGAGGATGGTTCCGTCCTGGGCGCGGTGGAAACCTTCCGTGACCTGTCCGCAATCGAGAACCTGCGCAAGGAACTGCACCAGCGTTACAGCTACGAAGACATCGTCACCAAATCGCCCAAGTGCCTGAAATTGATCAACATCCTGCCCGACGTCGCAATGTCAGAAAGCACGGTGCTGATCGAGGGTGCGTCAGGAACTGGCAAGGAAGTGTTCGCCAAGGCAGTGCATTCGTTGTCTGAACGCAAGGACAAGCCGTACGTCGTGATCAATTGTGGCGCCATGCCGCCGCAACTGTTCGAGAGCGAGCTGTTTGGGTATGTCAAGGGCGCGTTCACCGATGCAAAACGGGACAAGGCTGGCAAGGTCGCTGCTGCTGAGGGTGGGACGTTGTTCCTGGACGAGATCGGCGAACTACCAGCTTCGACGCAGGTGAAGCTGTTGCGGCTTCTGCAACAGCGCGAATACGAACCGGTCGGCGGGGTGAAACCGGTCAAAGCGAACATCCGTGTGGTTGCCGCGACCAACCGTGACCTGAAGCAAGCGGTCCGGCGTGGCGAATTCCGGGAAGACCTGTTCTACCGCCTGGCTGTGATTCGGTTTGAGCTGCCGCCACTGATAGAACGACGGGAAGACATCCCGTTGCTGGTCGACCACTTCATCCGCCGGTTCAACGCGTTGAAAGGGAAGAATATTCTCAGCGTCAGCCCGGCGTACATGGAGACGCTGTTGCATCACGAGTTCCCTGGTAATGTGCGCGAGCTGGAGAACGTTCTAGAGTACGGATTCGCGATCTGCAAGGGACGCACGCTGGATATTCCATGCCTGCCGGTGGAACTGAAAGAGACCGTGGAAAAGGCGACTCAGACACCGAGTGTGGCGAATGCAGCGACCACACAGGCAAAAACGGAATCCAAAGACGTGTCGCAGCCGTTGCACGACCTGATGCAACAGCTGGCTCAGGAACATGCGACCCCGGTTCGCGAAGCGCTGGTCGAAGAAGCGGCGATCCGGGAAGCCTTGCGTACCTGCAACGGCAATCGTACTCACGCCGCCAGGGCGCTCGGCATTGATCGCACGACGTTGTGGCGGAAGATGAAAAAGTATGAGATCGACGAGGAAGAAGCCCGTGATGCCTGAACGAAACAGCGTTGCAACAGTCGCCGTTGCTTCTGTGTCGATTTGCAACACCAATCAGGCGAAATCGTTGCAACAGTTGCAACAGCAGCAAGCGTCTATCGACTGTTAACTCTATGACTCTATTTTATTTAGATGTACTTGCACCATTTGGCACAAAGTTGGCAAGTGTAGTGTGACAGAGAACAGACAACTTTCGGAATTTTCGTGAACACACCCTTCACATGGACACTCAACACGGAAAACGCACGCATCGCCGTGCCGTGTTTCGTTGAGGAAGTCGCGCCGCTGTTCGAAGCGGCGGGACGGTTCCGGATCTGGGATGTGTCCTCCGAGGGCATTCACGAGTGCCGTGAAATCGCCCCGGAAGGTGAGGATGAGGTCGCCCGCATCCGCATGATGCGTGAACTGGGCGTGACCATCGTGCTCGCGAATGGGATCAAAAAAGCGACACGCCGGCTGTTGCGGGCGGAAGATGTCGACGTCATCCACGGAGTCAGCGGCACTGCGGTGGACGTGCTCTTCGGCTATCTCGCGGGACGGCTGGGTGGCGTGACGGACGAAGACAGCGACATCCCGATGTCCGGCCCGGTCGCGGCGGACGCGGTCGCGTGGACCAGCGACCTGCTGGAATCACTTGGCTGGACAGTCAACCGGGTCGACGGTCCGAACCTGTCGCCGATGGACCTGGTCGCGGAACGCATCTGCCCGGATTGCGGCAAGCCGGTGCGTGCAGCGATCTGTTGCGGGGCGCACGCGTGGCGGGTGGACGAGGAGATTGGCGAGTTTCATCGCATCACCTCGACCGGCTACAACTGCCGTCTGTATGTGCATCCGCCGCTGAATGCCGCTGTCAAGTATTGCGCCGCGTACGGCATCGAGTTGCTCGATCCGTCCGCGTTTCAACCGGCGAGCATGGCAGGCCTGCACCTGCCGCCGCTGAAAGGCCGCATCAACGGCCATCCGGAACTGAACACAACCGTGAAACACGGGACCGACATACAACGGCAGCCGTGAACCCACAGGAAACGCCATGAACAGCATCACACCGGAACGATTGGAAAAAGCGTACGCCATCCCGAAGAAGGACGAGGTGGTCAAGGCTCAGAAACTCCCGGTCCGCTATCACGTCGAGAACGGCGTTGAAACCGAAGACCGTCCGGAGAAATTCCTTCGTGCGATGGCCGCGATCCTGAAGCACACCAACTACGGATTCGCGCTCGACCATTTTTCGCGCGTCACCGCCAAGTGCGCACGCTGCGCGGTGAGCTGCCCGATCTACGAAGTGACCGGAAAGCCGGAGCATGTACCGTGTTACCGCAGCAGCATGCTGCTGGATATCTACCGCCGGCACTTCACACTCGGTGGACGTATCCGCGCGCGTATCACCGGCGACATCGGCATCACTGACGAGATCATCGAAGAGATGGCCGGATCCTACTACGATTGCACCGCCTGCCGTCGTTGCGTCAACGCCTGCCCGATGGGCATCGACCACGGCCTGGTGACGCACCTCGGACGCTGGATCCTGGCGGAAATCGGCATCGTTCCGCGTGCGCTGGTGGTGTCGACACGGGAACAGATCAGCGGCGACACGCACAACACCTCCGCGATTCCGTTGCCCGCGCTGCTCGACAGCCTCGAGTTCATGGAAGAGGAAATGGAAGGCACGAAAAACGCGCCGGTGAAATTCCCGGTTGATCAGCAAGGCGCGGAATACCTGTTCGTCGCCCCGGTCTCCGACTACATGATGGAAGCGGAAACGTTGATGGGCATCGCCTGCGTGATGCACGCGACCGACGGGTCATGGACCATCGGTACGAAGAACTACGACGCGATCAACTACGGTCTGTTCTACAGCGACCAGGTGCTCGAAAAGCTGGTCAACAACATCGAGGCCGAAGCACAGCGTCTCGGCTGCACGAAGATCCTCGTCGGTGAGTGTGGCCATGCGAGCCGGTCTGCGAAGTTCTTCCTCAACAACTTCAGCAAGATCTGCCACATGCCGGTCGTCAACATCATGGAATACACTTACGATGCGATGAAAGCCGGCAAGCTGACCTTCGACAAGACGATCGTCACCCAGAAGGTCACCTACCACGATCCGTGCAACATCGCCCGCCCGGGCTGGATCCTGGAACAACCGCGCGAAATCATCAAGGAGTTCATCCCGGACTTCGTTGAAATGACCCCGAACCGGCGTGACAACTACTGCTGTGGCGGTGGCGGCGGGACGGTGTCGATCGACGAGATCCGTCCGTGGCGCACCACCATTGGCGGCCGGAAAAAGGCCGAGCAGATCGACAAAACCGGCGCGGAGATTGTGATTGCGCCGTGCGCGAACTGCAAGAAGCAGATCCGTGAGCTGCTCGAAGACAACGAGATGCCGGTGGAGCTGGTCGGATTGCACGACCTGATCTACAAGGCGCTGGTACTGTCGCCGGACGGCGTCGCGTGGCGTGAGCCGGAAGAAGACGACTTCGACTGGATGGGTGGCGACGAAGATTTCACGCCGCCCGAGGAAGCCAAGGCGTGACGTCAGTGCTCAGTTCTCAGTGGTCAGTTATCAGTGCAAAGACACGCAAACAAAGCATCGGTCAATGCAATCCATGATAGCGGCACTTGAAGAACGAGCCTGACAACTGACAACTGAAAACTGATAACTGCACAACATAGATCTGGAGGAAAAACGTGGATGCCCTGATCGAGTTTACGACTGGGCCGCTGTTCCGCCTCGCATTCGCCATCTGCCTGTTCGGGCTGGTGCGGGTGCTGCTGCTGTCGGTGAGCGACATCTACATGATGTTGCGCCGCGCGGGTGAGCGGAATGTGCCCTGGGGCGATCTGTTCCGCACCACTGTCAGCTGGTTCGTGCCAGTGAAACACATCCCGAAACATCGCACGCTGTACAGCCTCGTGTCGATCCTGTTTCACGTCGGCCTGATCCTCGTGCCGCTGTTCTACTCGTCCCACGTCATCCTGTGGGACAAGAACACCGGGCTGTCGTGGGGCTTCTGGATGCCGCAGACACTGGCGCACATCCTGACACTGACCACGATCGGCGGCGGAATCTACCTGCTGCTGGCACGGTCGCTGAACGACGCATCCCGTCGCATCTCGCGCGGGCCGGACTACTTCTTCGTCAGCCTGCTGCTGGTGCCGTTCATCACCGGCATCTTCATGACGAATGTCGTCCTCGCTGCGAAGGTGTACCAGTGGATGATGCTGCTGCATGCCCTGAGCGCGGTGCTGATCCTGATCCTGATCCCGTTCACCAAGATCGCCCACGTCGCCCTGTTCCCGCTCGGACGGTACATCGCCGCTGCGGCGTGGAAATTCCCGAAGGGTGCTGGCGACAAGGTGATGGTCACCCTGGGACGTGAAAAAATGCGAGAGGAGATCCCGGCATGAGCGTGCATGTTGAAAACGGCGTCGGCATCCTCACGGACACGACCAAGTGCATCGGCTGCCGCGAATGCGTGGCCGCCTGCAAACGGCGCAACCATCTCGAAGCGGACGTTCCCCGGCGCTGGTCGCTGGATGACGGACTGTCCGCCCGCAACTGGACGTCGATCATTGAAAAAGAGCTGCCCAACGGCGACCCGGCCTTCGTCCGAAAGCAATGCCGGCACTGCGAAGAACCGGCCTGCGCGTCGGTCTGCCCGGTGGGCGCGTTGCAGAAAGATCCGGAAACCGGCGCGGTCGTCTATGACGGCGACAAGTGCATGGGCTGCCGCTACTGCATGATGGCATGCCCGTACGGCGTGCCACGGTACGACTGGGATCAGAGCGTTCCCTACGTTCGAAAGTGCATCCTCTGTAACGATCACCTGAAAGCCGGCGAAAAACCGGCCTGCACCGAAGCCTGCCCAACCGGGGCGACGATCTTCGGTACCCGCGAGGAACTGCTTAAGATCGCGCACGAGCGGCTCGAGAAATACCCCGACCGCTACATCCAGCATGTCTGGGGTGAGCATGAAGTCGGCGGGACAAGCGTTCTCTACATCTCGAACACCGACCTCAGCTTCCTGTCCTACGGCAGCAAGTTGAGCGATCAGACTCTGCCCGCACGCACTAAAACCGCGATGGGTGCGGTGCCGCCGGTGTTTGCCGGAATGGCCGGTACGATGACCGGTGTGTACTGGATCATCAAGCGCCGGATGAAAAACCAGCAGAACCAGGATCATTCCGCGAACCACCACCCGGAGGGTAAGAGCAATGGCTGACATTCGCCTGGACAGAGCACGTGTCCTGAAGAGCATCCTCTGGGCGATCACCGGACTCGCGCTCGCCGTCGCAATCACGCGCTTCACCTTCGGGCTCGGCGCGACGACGAACTTGTCGGACGGAGTTCCGTGGGGATTCTGGATCGGGTTCGACGTGATGAGTGGCGTCGCCCTCGCCGCCGGTGGGTTTGTCTTGACCGCCGTCGTCTACATCTTCCAGTTGAAGGAATTCTACCCGATCGTGCGCCCGGCCGTGCTGACCGCGTTCCTCGGCTACATCGCCGTGGTGCTCGGCCTGATGTTCGACCTCGGCCTGCCGTGGAATATCTGGCATATGATCGTCTTCTGGAATCCGCACAGCCCGCTGTTTGAAGTCGGCTGGTGCGTGATGCTGTACCTCAGTGTGTTGACGCTGGAATTCCTTCCCGTCCCGCTTGAGGGCCAGAGCCGCTGGAAGAAGATCCACGACACGTTGACCAAGTTCCGCATTCCGCTGGTCATCGCGGGCATCAGCCTGTCGACGCTGCATCAGTCGAGCCTTGGCACGCTGTTCACCATCATGCCGTACCGTGTTCACCCGCTGTGGTACAGCCCGATCCTGCCGATCATGTTCTTCATCTCGGCGATGGCGCTCGGTCTGTTCATGGTCACGTTCGAAGGACACACGACCAGCTGGATCTATCGCCGTCACAGCCACCGCATCATGCTGGCCAAATTGAACCGCGCGACGCCGTGGATCATTCTCGCCTACCTTGGTGTCCGCTTCGGCGACCTGATCGTGCGTGGCCAGATCCACCATGCCTTCTCAACCGACTGGCGCGCGATCGCGTTCTGGGTCGAAATCGGATTGCTGGCGATTCCGGGGATGTTGACCACGGTCAAGGCTGTCCGGCGTAAGGATGGCGCGTTATGGCTGGTTTCGTTCCTCGGTGTGCTCGGTGTGGTCATCAACCGCATCAACACCGGCGGCGTGATGCACACCGGCCGTGGTATCGAAGCCTACCTGCCATCGTGGACCGAATTTGCGATCAGCTTCGGCGTGGTCTCGGTGGCCGGCCTGGTCTTCCTGTGGCTCGTCGAACACTTCCACATTCTCGAATCGACCCCGCATGACGCGGAGGAAGATCCAAAGACCAAACCGATGTTCGATAACCTGACCCGTACCTGGCTGGGGACACCGTCCTTTGCCGACCGGACACGTTTCTCGCTGTCCTTCGTGCTGGCTGTTGGTCTCGGTTTCATGCTGCTGTCCGGTGAATCGGTGCGCAGCAAGGGTGTCGAGCCCACTCCGGCATATGCTGCGCGCGGTGGTGACACGCTGTGGGTAGATGGCAACCGAGACGCGTTCGGCGTTCCGTTCACGCATGCCGTTCACGCCGAAATGGCGGAAGACATGTACAACGGCTGTGTGACGTGCCACCACATGAACATGCCCGGCGACCGGAACACCGAGTGCTCCAGTTGCCACCAGGATATGTACAGCGCGACCGATGCGTTCCGGCACAGTTGGCATTCCGATCCTAATGGAGCGAACTTGTCCTGCGGACAATGCCATCCCAAGGGGGAGATTCGCCAGGCGAGTACGGCGATCAAGTGTGTCGAATGCCACCACGACCTGATTCCGGAACAGGTGGAAGGCGGAGCGCCATCCTTCCAACATCCGGTGAAGCAGTACATGGCGCCGTCGTATGCGGACGCGTTGCACGGCATCTGCCTCGACTGCCATCACCAGATCGCGGATGAATGGGGCATCGAAGACTTCCAGCAGTGTGGATTCTGCCATCACGAACATCGCACCCTGGCGGACGTCGGACCGGATGAATATCCGACGTCGGGCAAGGTGATTGTACCCAACACCAACGGAGATTCATGGGAATGAGTGCGGCTGGCACAAAAGATGCCGCCTTGCAGACGTTCCTCAGCGAATCGCTGTTTGACGAGCTGCCGATGGGAGCCGCGTTGATTGGCCCGGACAAACGTGTCCGGGCCGTCAACAAGCGGTTCGAGGACGTCTTCGGAGTGTTTCGGGGACGGATCTGCCATGAAGCCTTGAAGCAGACCTACCAGCCCTGCCTGTCGTGCGAGGCCGACGTTTGCCTGACGGAAAACCAGGTGCGCGTTTCGGACGAAATTCTCGTTGATCGCCACGGCCGCGACATTCAGGTCTCCGTCTACTACAAACCGATCGCGCTGGAGAAGGACGGCAAACCGGATCATGTCCTGATCCTCGCCAGCAAGCTGACCGAGACGAAGCGCTGGAAACGTGAGTTCGACCGGCTGTTCGAACACGTTCCCTGCTACATTTCGATTCTCGATCGTGACCTGAACATCGTCCACGCCAACGGCAAGCTCGAACGCACGTTCGGACGGGCCGACGGCGCGCCGTGCTACAAGGTGTACAAGGGTCGCAATATCCCCTGCACCGACTGCCCGGCGATGCAAACCTTCAAGGACGGTAAGGAACACAGTTCGACACAGGAAGGCGTAACGCATGACGGCGAGCTCGCACGCTACGTCGTTACCGTGTCACCGCTTTCATGGGGACCGGACGGCGTCGACCGCGTCATCGAGATTTCCACCGACGTTACCGAGCTGCACCGTCTCGAGAAGGAAGTGCTCGACAATGAACGTCTGGTCGCGGTGGGACAGACCGTCGCCGGGCTCGCGCACACGATCAAGAACCTGCTGATGGGCCTCGAAGGCGGGATGTACATGGTCGACAGTGGCCTCAAGAAGGGCGACGAAGCCCGGCTTGAACGCGGCTGGGACATGCTGCAGCGCAACTTCGAGAAGACCACGTCAATGGTGCGCGATTTCCTCTCGTTCGCCAAGGGACGTGTGCCCGCGTTGATTCCGCTCAATCCCGGTGACATCATCGACGAAGTGATCGAACTGTATGTTGACGCGGCGAAACGGCAGGGAGTGGAGCTGGTTCATGGCGAAACGCCGTTGCCGGAACCCGCTTCTCTTGACCGTGAGGGGATCGAGGCGTGCCTCACCAACCTGCTGAGCAATGGCATCGACGCAGCGTCCGTCCGTGAAGGCGGCGGCGGGGTGGTCACCATGTCGGCATTCGACCGGGACGGCGAGCTGGTCTTCGAGGTGCAGGACAACGGGATCGGGATGGACGCGGATGTCAAGCGCCGCGTGTTCACCACCTTCTTTACCACCAAGGGTGGGGAGGGGACCGGCCTCGGGCTGCTGACCACCCGTAAGATCGTCCAGGAACACCGTGGCACAATCGAGGTTGACACCGAACCCGGCCAGGGATCGACGTTCCGCATTCGCCTGCCACGCGCAGAGCTGGTAAAGCTGGAAGAAGAACAACAACAACGCAACGAAAAAGCGAAGCAATACCGTTAGGAGGCCGGCATGGCCGAACCGAAAGACTTTCTCATCCTCGTCGTGGATGACGAAGATGATGTCCGTGAGTACCTGACGATGGCGCTGGAAGACGCCGGATTCAACGTGGAAAACGCGTCCGACGGCTACCAGGCGCTGGAACTGGTGAAGCAGGTCAAGCCTGATCTGATTTCGCTCGACCTGGTGATGCCGAAACGGTCCGGCGCGGCATTCTACCGCGACCTGCAGAAAAACCCGGACTGGCGCAAGATTCCGGTGATGATTGTCACCGGGCACGCCCGCGACGACCAGGGCAAGGCGGATCTGGAAGAGCTGACTATGTCCGGCCCGGGAATCTACCTTGAGAAACCGGTCAAGCCTACCAATTATGTCGCAAACGTGAAACGTCTGGTCGGACTACCCGTCGAGGATGATCTCGAAAATGATCCGGCAGTGCTGCGGCAACGCATGCTCGAACAGATGAAAGCCGCCGATCCGGAAACGCTGAAAAAGGCGCTCGAGGCGCTCGGGAAGAAATAGGCGCGATACGGGGACACATTGTCCTCAATGTGTCCCCGTATCGAAACCTTACCACGGACTTCAGTCCGTGGTGAGATACAGACAGATGCCGTTTGCCCCGACCAGCTGGCTGGCCGGGATCATTCATACGATATCAACTCACGCGGATCAAAGTCCGCGCAGAACAAACGTTTGGGGGCCCCCATGAGCGACCAGAAGCTCGTGCTGATCGTCGAGGATGAGCCGGATGTCAGCTCGTTCCTGACCATTCTGCTGGAAGACAACGGATTCAAGACCGATACCGCCGCGAACGGCCGCATCGGCATGTCGCAGGCGAAAGCGCTGCATCCGGACCTGATCACGCTCGACATCAGCATGCCGGAAGAGTCCGGGCTGCGGATGTACCACGACCTGAAAATGGACGATGAACTGAAAGACATCCCCGTCGCGGTCGTCACCGGCATCACACCGGAATTCAAGCGCTTCATCGAGCAGCACCGGAAGCTGCCGCCGCCGGAAGCTTATTTCGAGAAACCAATCGACAAAACCGAGTTCATCGACGTCGCCAAATCCCTGACCGGGGATTGATGAGTTGTGAGTTGATGAGTGATGAGTTGTGAGTGAACTATTGGGGACAGTCGCAAACGGCTGTCCCCGTTTTCGTTCAGGTCTCAACCAATTGCTGCCTGACCCGGCAACTTCACCAGACCGGTCCACGCACCGTGCCTCGCAGCTCAGGTCAACATTCGCACATCTCACCCCTTTCCTCACTATCTTCCGCCTCCTCCGCACGATGAGAGACCGCGGCTGTCCGCATGCTTCCCTCCATGCGGACCCATATTGAAACTTCCGTACCAGACCAGAGATTCCGGAGTACCTAGTGCCGATACAGTCTCGTAACAACCTGCGAAACCTCGCGATCATCGCGCATGTCGACCACGGCAAGACCACCCTCGTGGACGCCATGCTGCACCAGGCCGGCCTGTTCCGCGCCAATGAACAGGTCGCTGAGCGCGTGCTCGACAGCAACGATCTCGAGCGCGAAAAGGGCATCACCATCCTCGCCAAGAACACCGCGATCAACTGGGCGGGCACGACGATCAACATCGTCGATACTCCCGGCCACGCCGACTTTGGCGGCGAGGTGCAACGCGTTCTGAAGATGGTGGACGGCTGCCTGCTGCTGGTGGACGCGTCCGAGGGACCGTTGCCGCAAACACGGTACGTGCTCTCCAACGCCCTCGAGGCCGGCTTGAGCCCGATCGTGGTGATCAACAAGATCGACCGTCCGGACGCCCGCCTTGGCGAAGTCGAGGATGAAGTTCTCGACCTGTTCCTCGACCTTGACGCGTCCGAAGAACAGTGCAATTTCCCGATTATCTACACCATCGCGAAGACCGGCACCGCAACGCTCGACCCCGACGTCGAGGGCACCGACCTGCGCCCGTTGTTCCAGATGATCATCGAGCATGTGCCGCCGCCGACGTACACCGAAAACCACCCATTGCAGCTGCAGATCACCACGCTCGACTACAGCGATTATCTCGGGCGGATCGGCATCGGGCGTGTCAGCAACGGCGTGTTGAACGTTGGCGACACCATCCTGATGACCGGCGGGACCGGCGGCCACAAGGCGAAGATCACCAAGCTGTACAGCTACTCCGGGTTGAAACGCATCGACATTGACCGCGCGCAGCCGGGTGACATTGTCGCCATCGCTGGGATCGAGGGCATCCAGCTCGGCTGGACATTGACCGATCCCGACGATCCGCGTCCATTGCCGGAGCTGCACATTGACGAACCGTCGCTGGAGATGGTCTTCTCTGTCAATACCAGCCCGTTCGCCGGACGGGAAGGGAAATACGTCACCAGCCGTCAGTTGCGCGACCGCCTGTTTAAGGAAATCCAGGGTAACCCCAGTCTGCGGGTCGAAGAAACCGGCTCGGCGGATTCGTTCAAGGTGCTCGGACGTGGCGAATTGCAGTTCGCGATCCTGCTCGAAACGATGCGGCGTGAGGGCTACGAGGTCGCGGTCGGCAAGCCGAAGGTGCTGACGCATCTGGACGAGAACGGCACGTTACTCGAACCGTGGGAACAGTTGATTCTCGATTGCCCGGAAGAATATATCGGCACGATCACCCAGACGATGGGCTTCCGCAAGGGCCGGATGTTGAAGATGGTTAACCATTCGTCCGGGTGGGTACGGCTTGAGTTCGAGGTGCCGATGCGAGGCCTGATCGGTCTGCGGTCGCAACTGCTGGTCGAAACCCGCGGCACCGCGATCATCAACCACATCTTCCTCGATTGGCGTGAACACGCCGGCGAAATTCCGCACCGCAAGACCGGCGCGCTGGTCGCCGACCGGATGGGCAAGTCGACATCGTATGCGTTGCAGAACCTGCAGGAACGCGGGCAGATGTTTGTCGGACCGACGGTGGAAGTCTATTCCGGCATGGTGGTCGGCGAAAACAGCCGCAGCGACAACATGTGGGTCAATCCGACGAAGGAAAAGAAGCTGACCAACATGCGCGCCGCCGGCAGTGACGATAACTACATGCTGCACCCGCCACGCATCCTGACGCTGGAAACCGCGCTGGAATTCATCGCCGAGGACGAACTGGTCGAGGTGACGCCGGAATCATTGCGCATCCGCAAACGCTGGCTGTCCGAGGACGCGATGCGCAAGGCGGAGAAGAAAGCGGCTGTGTAAGCTGTACCGGGCTGAAACCCGTTCCACAGGAATACATGAGAGTTTCAGACAAAGCGAATCGGACAATTTGTCCGGTTCGCTTTGTATTTTTCCATCGTCTCACCATATACTAATCTGAAGCAATGAACAATCCGCATCGAATGCAGGAAGACATGGCATTCGGGAAGATGCTCATGGTAGATTATTTCTTTGTTTTCCGCACCTAATCCTGTTGTTTCTGAGTCGCTCGGCCCACATTACACACTGATAACCAGTTGATCTGAGGGAGACTGATCCGGCGAGCGTAGATTCAGGACACCAGATCAATTGAATTGAATCAAGCAGGTTCAACTTGCGGGACGGACCCATGAAAACTATCCTGTCCATCACCCACATTCTTGTGCTGATTTTCACATCTCCTACCCTGGCCCAGGAAATCCTGCCCGGTTCGGTTGGATTGTCAAAAGCCGTCCATTACAGCTACATCCAGGGTGGTAGCGGAACCGGCAATACGTTGATCATCTCGACGACGAATGAAGGAATGCTGTTCTACGATGTAGCCGACCCGGACCATCCTGAATTGATTTCTCAGGTCAACGATGAAGGCAACTACGGCCAGCTGTTCATCTATGATACCTACCTGTATCCGAGTAACAGTTACTACGTCTTCGATATCGGCGATCCCTCAAATCCAGCGAACGTGGGGAATAACCCGTTTATAAACCGGCATCCAACGGTTGTAACCGATGCAGGCGGGACTGAGTATGTGGTTGCACGAACGACGACTGCTGAACTCGGTTTCTACGATATCCAGGCGGATCGCATCTCACCACCCCTGGTGACCACACAATATCTCGGTCAAACAGCTGTGTTGTTGCGGGGCATGGAACGACGGCTTGCCTATGTGTTCTACACCGGGGGCAGGTACGATAGCTTCATGAGCGTACAAGTGCTGGACGTCAGCGATATCATGGATATCGAATTTCTGCCACTAGCTGATCCGATCTATACAGGTGACTATGGTGCGATCGCTTCGAACGTTTATGGCGGTGCTGCATATGTCTCAGGTAGCTATGAAACCCATGTTTACAACATGGAAGACGGAGCCTACATCGGCGAACTGAATGGTGGCGACGGTGTGCTGATCAATGATTTACTCATCACAGCGTATCTCTCGGAAACGAGATGTTACCGCCTGCAAGATCCGTTGAATCCTCAGTTGGTCAATTCCATCGCTTGGGAAATGGACTTTGCCTTCGCCCATCCTGCCGGCGGTCGAATGATTTACTTCTGCTCACTCGGCGATCATGCGCCCGAAGGATGGCTTGACCTGATTGATTATTCCACTCCATCTCAGCCTCTTATCTATCCGGGGATGTCTTACAGCGAAGCGTCTATGGTTGTCGCGAACGGTCAATACGCCGCAACCGGGATGGAGGTAGACGGCATCCTTGTTGACGATTTTTCGCAGATGCTGGAACCCTTCGAATATCTGGCATTCAACAACAGCGAAATCCGGGATATGTTCCTCAATGGGCCATACCTGTACGTCTGTCATAAACCGCAGACAGAGTACTACACCGAGCTGAGTACCGTGGATCTGAGTGATCCGTCCGCTCCACATCGAACGGACAATCTTGAATGCGGGCACGTATCCGACGGAGCGATTGCAGTTGCGGACGGTGCCCTGTACCTCAGCCAGGATACGGAAATCTGGTTCTTCAGCCTTGCCGATCCAACACACCCCGCTCTGGTCGCGATCCACGAGATCAATCCAACCGAGGGAAAAATCGCGGCGGAAGGATCAACTCTCTACGTCATCAATTCCCAGACCGGCTACGTTGACATCTACGACTGTTCCGATCTCGCCAATCCGGTCTTTGTGGCTGAAGATCCAGCGCTGATCGAAGCAGAGGACAACGGCTTCAAGGTGGACAACGGCCGTATCGCTACCCTGGGACTCAATTCCAGTTTGAACATCGCGTATGTGCGACTCTACGATATCACCGATCCAAACGTGATGCAGCTGGCCTACGAGTTTCCGGCACTGTTCCGTGAATCAGAAGGTGTCGCATTTGACTTTGAGGGGGACTTGTTTTTCCTCAGCACGACCGACGAAGTGCGCATGTACGATATCCGCAACCTCGACAACCCGTTGCTGATTGCCAGTGCAGATGCACCAGGCTGGGGCAAGGATCTCGCTGCGGTTGATGGATACCTGTACTTGCTGTACGATTACGGGCTATATCAATATTCCTACGACAGAAACACGTCGATAGTGGCCCTGACTCTGACCCCGGTCAGTACTGTCATCCCCGCAGAGGGTGGTGATGTAGTCTACGACGCTGAGATCCTAAGTAGCCTTACGGAACCGGTATCCGGGCAGGCTTGGGTCAAGTTGACGTTTCCCAACAGCCAGGTGATTGAGACGTTTCGCAGTCCGTTAACCGTCACACCTGGTACTACGATGTACACCGGTCTCACTCAAACCATTCCGGGGATAGCCCCGGCGGGAGAATACAGACTGGATGCATACCTTGGCTATTACCCCAATGTTGTCGTGACAACCCATGCGTTCATGTTCAACAAAACTGCACTGGGTGTGGATGGTACTCCCGGATGGGAGCACGGCGAATGGTTGGCTGAATCTGCTGCGGAGCTTGCTCAGGGTGAATCCGGCATCCCGACCAGCTGCACACTCAGCGAGGCATGGCCGAATCCATTCAACCCGTCGACGTCGCTGACCCTGTCGCTGCCGGATGAAGCGGTGGTAAACGTGACGGTCTACAATACTCAAGGCCGCAATGTCGCCACACTCACAGATGGCCGACTATCCGCCGGAACACATGCCGTAACCTGGACACCCAAGGACGCCGCGAGCGGAGTCTATTTCGTGCGGGCAACGGTGAACAATCAGCCGCTGCAGACACGGAAACTGGTGTACATGAGATAGGGGGTGGGAAAAACTCTGCTCAGACGCCGAACCCTGGCAGATACGACAACGCCCGCGGTATTTCCGCGGGCGTTGTTGATTCCGTCAATCGTCTTTCCCTTCTCCGGCAATCGGTTCGCGTTCTTCTTCCGGTCCGCTCTCCGGTCCGGGGTTGATGCGGACTTGTTTCTTCGGTTCGGCGATTGATTTGCTCTGGGACGCTTTTTGTTCATCCGGGGACGGCACGTCTCCCTGTTTCTGCCGGATCGGAAATGCCGGCGCGTTGCCTTCCTTGTCCTCGCCGGCGTAGAGGGTGATGTGCGGGAACGGAATCTCGATACCGTCGGCGTCGAAACGGCGCTTGATGTAGAGGTTGTACATCCGCCGCACCGCCCACTGACGGCCGGTTTCGGTCTTGATCCGCAGCCGGTAGACAATCGCCGAGTCGCCGAACTCGGTGATGCCGAGGATTTCCGCCGGGCCGAGAATGAAGCGTCCCACGGTCTCATCCTTCTGCAGCTTCAGCGCTTCTTCCTCGAGCACGCGCAGGACTTCGTCGGCGTCCTCACGGTACGCAACACCAAGGTCGATCTGGCAGATGGAATACGCCATGGTCATGTTAACCACGGTTTCCACCATACTGTGCGGGATGATGTGGACATTGCCCTCTAGGTCGCGCAGGATCAGGGTGCGCATGGTGATCTGCTCGACTCGTCCACGGCTACCCTCCTTGGTCAGGATCCAGTCGCCGACACGCACCTGCCCTTCGAGGATCATGAAGAATCCGTTCAGCACATCCGCGACCAGGCTTTGTGCGCCGAAACCAATCGCGAGGCCCAACACACCGGCGGCGGCGAGCACGGGGCCGAGGTTGATCCCCAGTTCGCTCAACACCCAGGTCACGCCTAGCGCCAGTAACGCCACGTTGATCACGCTGCGGGAAATGACCGCGAGGGTCTGCAGCCGTTTCGACCCGCCGCTGTCACCCGGTTTCTCCCGGATCATGAATCGTTTGACCAACGCCTGCAGCAGGCCCCAGACCACGACCAGAACGATCATGATCAGCAATACGCGCAGCACGACCGGCGCCCATGTGGTCACCGTTTCCAACGCTTTGTTCCACAGCTCGGCAACGTCCATCCAGTACGACTCCTGAATTGCACACACTCGTAACGTTTACGCACTATAGTCAGGCAGGGCGGGGCGAAACAACCATGATCGGGGGAAAACCGTGAGCAATCCGTATCTGCGTCTGCTGATGCTGACTCTGGTCCGCATTCCCATCGCGCTGGTCTTGCTGCTGTGGCTGCTGTCCACCGAGTATTCCCCGGCAACGTTGACCGTTACCCTGATCCTGCTGGTGATCATCGAGCTTAGCGACTTCCTCGATGGTTTCATCGCCCGGAAATACAACCTCACCAGCGAACTCGGCGCGACGCTGGACCCGTACGCCGATTCTACCGCCCGATTGATCACCTACACCGCATTGGCGTTCGACAACCTGGCGCTGATGGCGGTGCCGATTGTGATGGCAATCCGCGATGTGACCGTCGCCTACACGCGCGTGATCGTCACCCGGTCCGGCAAATCCGCCTCCGCGCACATCAGCGGCAAGGCGAAAGCCGTCGTGCAGGCGGCGGGCGCGTTTCTGCTGGTTCTGTCGCCGGTGTTCTGGCCGGTGCGCGAACGAACGATCTGGGAAGCATTCCTGTTCACCGACATTTTCAAACCAGCGCCGGTGCTCATCATTTCGTGGATCGTGATCCTGGTGACGCTGGCGTCAATGATCGAATACATCCTGCGCGCGGTTCCCGCCATGCGCGCGGGCCTGCCGAAACGGCCCTGAGGCAACACTGGTACGGGCTGGCGTAGTATTGTTCGGACTTTTTAAGGCCTTCCCAACTCATCTGAACTCATTTCTCCGAGCATCAAATTGCATTCAAATTCGTTTGAATTCAATTTGTTGAATTTGTAGTTTGTATGATTCTTCCGGAGATGAATTCTGAAAGTTTGAAACTTCTTCCAGATTGTTTCAAGTCACCTCCATCATTGCTGTTTCAACAAACCAGGAGCCGCTGTGAGCAGCGCAAGCACCGAAGTTTCCACCGATTTTCTCCGCATTGACCGTTGGGAAGAGTTCCCCGCCTGGGCAACCCGTGAACGGATTGCCGACTACTTCCACAAAACCATGGTCCCGTACGAGGACCCCCTCGAAGATGTCAAGCGCTCACTGGACTACGCTTTCGAACCCGGCGAAGGGCAGGGCGGATTCCTCGCCCTCGCACATCGTGACGAAAACCTGCTCGGCGCGTGCCTGATGCTGAGAACCGGCATGAAGGGCTACATCCCCGAGTGGCTGCTGCTGATGGTGACCGTCGATCCCGAAACCCGCGGGCAGGGTGTGGGACGCAAG
The DNA here is from genome assembly GCA_963675295.2 of bacterium. Classification (GTDB taxonomy): domain Bacteria; phylum Electryoneota; class Electryoneia; order Electryoneales; family Electryoneaceae; genus BMS3BBIN04. Next base: position 4,116,128 of record CAXXKJ010000002.1, on the reverse strand, counting down.
CTGATTGATTTCTGCCTCAACGAAGCGGACGGTGATGTGAAGTTGCACGTGGAGTATCAGAATCCGGCCAAGCGGTTGTACGAACGGATCGGATTCACTACCAAGTACGCGGATATGAGGTACAAGAAATGAATAGGTTGATCATCAACCTCGATGTGTTGCGGCACAACATTGAGGTCATCGACGGCTGGATGAAGGCGCATGACGCCGGCTGGACACTGGTGACCAAGGTGCTGTGCGGCCATTCGGACACCCTGGCTGCCCTCCAGAAGATCGGAGTGCGGTCGATGGCGGATTCCCGCCTCAGCAACCTGCAGTCGATCGAACGAGTCAATCCCGATTTCGAAGCCTGGTACCTGCGCCTGCCACACATGACCGCCCTGCCCCGGATCGTCAAACTGGCGGACGTCAGCCTCAATTCCGAAATCGAGATCATCAAGGCACTAAACGAAGAGGCGAAGAAGATCGACCAGGTCCACCGGATCGTGATCATGATCGAACTGGGGGATTTACGGGAGGGCATTTCACCCGGCACACTTGTCGAGTTTTACCAGCAGATCTTCGATTTGTCCCACATCGACGTGCTCGGGATCGGAGCGAACCTCGGCTGCCTTGCCGGAGCGGTGCCGAACCTCGACCAGGTGATGCAACTGGTGCTGTACAAGGAACTGCTCGAGCTGAAATTCCAACGGCCACTGCCGATGATTTCCGGTGGTTCAAGTTCCATCCTGCCGTTGCTGCTGGAAGGACGTATCCCGGAACAGATCAACCATTTCCGCATCGGCGAATCGGTGTTCCTCGGGTCGGATCTGGTTCGCGGTGGTCTGCTCGAGGGATTGCGCGGGGACGCGTTTACCTTGGAGACCGAGATCGTTGAGATCAAGGAGAAAAGCCTCACCGCTCCTGCGGATACGCTGACCATTACCCCGTTCGAGAATCTGGACAATACCGAGTACGAACCCGGCCAACGCGGCTACCGTGCGCTGGTCACGATGGGTCAACTCGATACCGAAATGGGTGGCCTGACTCCGGTCAATCCGGCGCACAAGATCGTCGGCGCGAGCAGTGACGTGTCCGTCATTTATCTCGGCGACAATCCAGCCAACCTGAAGATCGGTGATCCGGTCCGGTTCCGCCCATCGTATGGCGCCCTCGCGCGCCTGATGCTAGGACCATACATCGAAAAAGTGGTGACGCCGTCGATTGACGAATACAGCAAGACGCTGGATTCGTCCAAGCATGTCGAGTTGCCGCCGGTGGTTACCGAGGATATCGAGGACAAGTTGTCCATCAGTTAAACTGTTAATTTTCCAGCATTTCAACTAACCACCGCATGGAAAGGGGGAGGGTCGTATCTCTGAAAGTATGATTCAATGGACGATCCTTGCCCTTTATCTCGGCTTCATCTTCTTCAAGGGTGTATCCAAAGTTCGGAAGATCAACTCGTCGGACGATTTCCTCGTTGCCGGACGGAATGTTCCGTGGTATCTGCTCTCGGCGACCATGGGTGCGACCGTCATCGGTGGCGGCTATTCCATCGGCGCGGTGGGGAAATCGTACGAGTGGGGCATCCTGATGGTGCTGGTCAGCATGGGCGGCTACCTGCACTTCATCTTCTCCGGGCTGGTCGTCGCGCCACGCTTCCGTGAAGCCGAACTGTACACCGTTGCCGGCTATTTCGGGCACCGTTTTGACGAACGCACCCGCTTCGTCGTGCTTATCCTCTCGCTGCTGTTCTCCGTCTTCATCGTTGCCGCGCAAATCGCCGCGATCGGGTCGGTGCTGTCAACGTTGCTCCCCTCCGTCGAAGGAGGCTCGCAGGCAATCAAATACGCCATCCTGATCGGTGGCGCAATTGTCATCATCTACTCCACCGCCGGTGGTTTGCTGGCGGTCATCCATACGGACGTCTACCAGTTTGTCATCCTGATGGCGGGCTTTCTGCTCACGCTCGGCTTCATCGCGCCGGATGTCATCACCTCGTGGCAATCGGTCTCGGCGGACGTATCCTCCAAATTCCTCAAATGGGATGGTGGAAAGGGCTTCACCTTCCTGATCACAACCTTCTTCGCGTTCCTGCTTGGCGAAACCTTCGCGCCGGGGTATGCGACCCGCTATTGCATCGGCAAGACAGTCCGCGACACGAAAATCGGCATCGGCGGGATCGGCTTCTTCCTGACGCTGGTCTTTCCGCTGATTGTCTTCTTCATCGCGCTGTACGCCAAGGTCAACTTCCCGGGCATCGAGCCGCAGCAGGCACTGCCGGTGGTCATCCGTGAGCTGCACAACCCGGTCATCAGCGGAATCATGATCGCCGCGCTGCTCTCAGCGGTGATGTCCTCTGCCGACTCTGCGTTGAATTCTGCCACCGCCATCTTCACCAAGGACCTGTTCGAGCATCAGCTCAAGTGGGGTGGCAAAGGCGAAGCGGCGGACAAGAAGATCCTCAAACTCGCGCGCAACTGGACCATCATCCTCGGTGCCGGCTCGACGCTGATCGCGTTCCTGTGGTCGGATATCATCGAGCTGCTGCTGTTTACCTACCACACCTGGGCGCCGGGAATCATCCTGCCGGTCGTGGTTGGCGCGACGATGAAAGAACGCAGCAAGTCGCTGAACGTGTCGATCTTCGTGACGATGATCGTGGCCGTCGCGGCGACGATGGTCTACCGCTTTACGTCGTACGCTGCCACCTTCGATCCCGCCGTGTTCGGCGTTGGGCTGTCGGTGATCGTGTTCTTCATCGCGCGGTTCTTCACGCGGGGATTGAAGAGCGACTGATGTTGCGAGTTTCCTTGTGAACATTTGCGATCGTGTGAATCCCCCTGTAAATTGGTAGCAATCAGGTTTTGACATTGCGCTGATGTAACCATCCCTGGGGGATTCCGATGATACTGCACGGATTTTTCCTGCTCGCAGCTGCCTATCTGATTATCTGGGGCAGGATACCAACCGCCGGATTCACCAGCGCGACAGTTGCTGGTCATCCGATCCTGGTACGCGCTGCAGGGGTGGGTCTTGTGATCCTCATGTGGTTCGCCCGCAGCAACGGCAACCCTACCTTTCTCTTGATCAGCGGGGTTTTCCTGTTCCTTCTCCTCGCGGTTGGATTGTTTCTCGGCAACTGAACAAAGAAGTGATTTCACCCGGATTCCGAGGTTCGTGAGGACTGGTGCCAATCCGGAGTCTGACCCGCGATAACGCAGAAACGCCGGATTATCTCGGGCACCAGGTCACCGAGTCGCCGTATCTTCCACGCCATGAGCTCACCGCTGCGACGATACCTTCGCTCCGTCTTCCAGACACGCGACCTGAGCCTGCTCTGGGCGGGGCAGGTCATCAGCATGAGCGGCGACAGCATCTACCAGATCGCCCTGCTGTGGCTCGCGCTGGAGCTGACCGCCTCCAAGGCGATCACCGGCCTCGTCGCGATGAGCTCCTACCTGCCGACGATCCTGCTCGCGCTGGTCGCCGGAGTGGTCGCCGACCGGGCGAATCGGAGACGGGTGATGCTGATTGCGGATGGTGTCCGCGCCATTGCCATCCTCGGCATCCCGTTGGCCTCACTGCTTGGCTTCCTCAGCCCGTGGGTGCTGGTGATCAACGCCTTCGTGATTGCCTCCGCCGCCGCATTTTTCAATCCGACCAAAGACGCCATCATCCCGCAACTGGTGCCGGCGTCCGGCTTGCTCAAGGCCAACAGCCTGATCCAGACCAGCTGGCAACTGGCCCTCCTGATGGGCCCGGCGATCGCCGGAGGATTGCTTAGCGTAATGGGCCTGATACCGCTGTTCGCGGTGGACGCCGGCGCGTACGCCCTCTCCTTCCTCACCATCTGGCTGCTGCGGCCGAAGCCGGAAACGCAGGAAATCGCACATCCCGGGGACACTTTGTCCTCAAAGTGTCCCCGGGATGAAGGGACACTTGGCGGAGCAAGTGTCCCTGGACAATCCTGGTCAGGCCCTGCTGAATCAGCCGCCGCTGGCAGTATTCCTCCGCATGCGACAGCCCGCAGTCGGTGGACCGTGCGTGTCCGCGAGGGTTGGGACGATATCCGGCAGGGGCTGAGCTACACTGCGAAGCAGCCGGTGATTCTGCCATTACTGTTGATCACTGTCGCCGACAACCTGTTCATCATGGGTCCGGCGATTGTCGGCATGCCGGTGCTGATCCGGGAAACGTTCGCCGGGAGTGCGTCCGATTACGCCCTGATGGCGATGGCGTTTGCGATCGGCATGTTGCTTGGAACCGTAGCGTTGGTGCTTTGGGGTGGCAGGATTCCGAAAGGCAACATGCTGCTGTGGGGGATGGTCTTCGACGGCTTCACCTTCATCCCGTACTTCTTCGCGCAGACGTTGACGCAACTCGGCGTCCTGTCCATCATTCACGGCATGGCGGTACCGCTGCTGACCGTCAGCCGGGCGTCCCTGATACAGGAGGTGGTGCCGGCGACGATGCGCGGGCGAATATTCTCGTTAATCAGCCTTGCGGTGGTCGGCATGTCGGCGATCTCGAGCGGGTTGACCGGGCTGATACTGGAGCTGATCCCCGCGCCGCTGCTGTTCCTGATCATCGGGACTACCGGTGGACTCTGCGGCGTGATCGGCCTGATCTTCGCGAAGCAACTGCGGAAACAGCTCTAAACCACGGAATACACGGAATAAACGGAACTTTCTCCTGTATGTTGCTATTTGAGTACGGTGATTCGTTGCGCGGAAGCGACGCCATCCGGGCCACTTAACTGCAACAGGTACACCCCACTCGCCATGCCTGTCGCCTGGAACGTGAAGCTGTGTTCGCCCGGCACAAGCCGGGACTCCAGCACCTGCGCCACCTCACGCCCGAGCACGTCATACACCTTCCCACGATACCAACCGGGTGTCGTAATGTTCAACTGAACCGTTGCCGCTGTATTAAACGGGTTGGGGTAGATCCGGATGAGACCTTGCTCATCAGGGATTTGCGCCAGTGAAAGAGGGTCAGAGACGGACAAAGGATCTGTGTAGTCAAGGCAAAGGATCGAAGCGCTGTTCGATACGAATGCAAATTCATCATTGGCGACGATATTCAGCAAAGAACCATAGTTTGGAAGTGTACTCGTCCACTCGCCAGTAATGACAGGATGAAGTGGATCGTGCATGTCGACGATGTAAATGGTACGAGCCTGAGTTGCAAGCCAAGTAGTATCATCAATATGTGTATTTCGATACAACATGATAGGATCAGATACGCTTGGAAATTCAGCTAAGCGCAAGACAGGGTTATTAATATCAGATAAATCAAGCAAGTAATTCGACGATGAATTGTAATCGCAAAACAAGGCGTAGTTCTGTATCATACCACCGAAATATATTGAATATGGATAATAAGGTATCTCAAATGTCGACACAACCTGAATTGTATCATTAGTGTAAGATAATATATACCCTATGGCGGGTATTTGGTATTCCTCGCTTTCATCAATTACAAATGCCAGCGTATCAGCCGCAAATATCTCAATATTCTGGCCTTCGCATAGTGTTATATAATCATAGTTTATCCTTTCACATTCATCAGAATATTCACAGACGCGAAGGTAGTCGTTAACTCTTGTCCAAGCTAAATGATCGCCTAAAGCTAATTTTTCGCCATTAATAGTCTCTATGTGTTGGATATTATTCCAGTTGCGCATATCAAATATCGCATATTGATTCTGCACGTATCCTTCTAAACCACCGAGATTTCCTGACATCATTAGATGATAAGTATATTCTGTCGCAATTCCCTCGAATTTAAATCTATTTATTAATCTTGGATTTGCATAATCAGAATAATCTACCAGTTTCAATTCATCGTACCCAGTATCTACTAGTAATATGTCATTTCTGATAAATATATTGTTGATTAGCCTACTGTGGTAATCATATATTGGAAATATATCTCCTTCATTACCTATCACTACCATATTTACAGTAGTATTATACATTCCACACGACTTGTTTATAATATAATTTCCTCTTTTTGTTGCACCATAGTACCAGTTGTATTCTACTTCAATACTATTTATAAGTATCGGAGATTCGGGATGTCTAATGTCATAAGATATTAATTCCTTATCACTAATACCACAATGTACAATAAGTGTGTTGTTAACTGTTTGTACTGCTCTGCATGTACCACTGTGTGAGCTAATGATATGATCACATACCATTAATGGATCGTGTAAATCCATTATATCGTATATTCCTACTTTAAAATTATCTTCACTTGTGATAAATAAATATGAACCATCATAGAATGGATAATGCATATCTTGGAAGCTATAAGTGATCTCAGGGGCAAATAAATCTGCTATGTCTACTATATAAACTCCATACAAATATCTGGATGGCGAGGCAATCATGATATTATCCTGTATAGATACAGGATAGATATCGGGAAACCATGCTAAAGTTGTTAGAGAGTCAGGATTGCTGATATCAACTAACTGGTAACCAATCCCAGGTGGATAGACGTTTTGAGTTTCGTAGCCGACTACTGCAATGCTGTCGAGACATTGTATAAATAAGCCGGTAACACGATATTCGCCCGTTTCATCGAAAAGATGATATTGGACACCGTACTCTGGAATACGAGGATCAGCAACATTTAACGTACGGATACCATGTTCGCTGACTCCGTACAGTATATCTCCCTGCCTGTCCATGTATTTAACGTGACGAAACCATCGATGCGAAGTTATCTCGTTTGGAACCTCAGGGTTGGTGATATCAAGGACCTTTAAACCGGATTCATCGCAGACGTGCCATAGAATGTCTCCATCCGCAAACGAAAATGCTTGTCCGTCCCAAAAGCTTGCCCAGCTATTTTCGAGGATCATGTCCTGGGCGAGTGGGGACAACGGCAGAATGGCGAACACAAGCAGGAGCAGAAGAGCCAGATTGCGGATCGTCGATTTCATCTTTCCCTCGCTGTGCATGGCAGCAACGGTCGTCTGTGAGAGCGATGCTACTCTTAATGTATACGTCGCTGTGTTCGTGTACAAGCGAGAGAGCCGAAGTGGCCAGAAATCCTGATCGCGTCCATTGTGAGTATTTCATTTGTAGCGGTTCGATCCGCTGTTGTATACCTGTCCCCCGGCGGTGAGGTACTGCTCGAAGACACGCGCGCCCTGATCGCGTTGCACGGGCCCAGCCACCGCAATTCCACGTTGCCGTAAACGTTCCGCCCAATCCGCTGTCTTGTCGCCTTCGTCGAAGCCGATAGACCGCGCATCCTCGCCCGCCGCGCTGTAGACCAGTGACCGCACGCCACTCCACAGCACCGCGCCGGTGCACATGGCGCATGGTTCGCACGAGCTGACCAGTTCCAGGTTATACGGCGACAGGTCCCACGTGCCCAGCTTGCGTTGTGCCAGTCCCAACGCCACCACTTCGGCGTGCGCGCACGAGATCCCACTCGTGGTCACCAGATTGACGCCTGCAGAGAGGATCACGCCCTCCCGGTTCACGACCAGCGCCGCGAAGGGGCCGCCGGTTTGTTCGCGTACGTTTCGTTCCGCGAGACGGTTGACCGCATTGACACGGGCGGTCTGGTCAGCCAGCACAGGAAAGGATGCCAGTTCATCCGGCAACCAGCCCGGCAGATCAAGGGAAAGATGGGTTTCAATGTCGCTCATGCTTGCTTCTCAATTGTGATGATCACGCTGGAACCGCTTGCAAAAATGCAGATAATCTCACGTCCGGGATAAAGCCGAAATTGAATCACTTGGTGCGACTCAATTCGCTCAACGGCCGTCTCAATCTTCGGTTTTTGAGGTTTCAGTTCTCATTTTCAGATGATGCAAACGTATGCCGAATGTTTGCATGAAAAGTTAAAGTAGAAGGTGAATTGAACGCTGATTGACCGATCCTGCAATGTAATAACCTTGGAAATTACGTAATCCAGCCGAGTTCGAGCCCCTGGAGGCTCCGATCTTTTTACACAAATTTAACAGTCAGCCTTGTGTAAGAAAGTGCAAGGCTTTACACTTGTGCGCAAGGGGAGAGGGTGATGTAGTATTGGGGTGCAGTACCAACTGGCGTGGAGGCAGTCATGCGAGTGCTCCTCGTACACTGGGATGACCAGGAACAACAGGAGCTGGCAAGCGAGCTCCGTATCTGGGGACACGAAGTTATTGCCGGCTTTACAACCGTTGGAGCCGTCGAAGATTCGAAGCCGGACGGGGTTGTGATTTCCCTGCGACGGCTGCCCACCCATGGATACCAGACTGCAAAAGCACTGCGCAATCAACCGGGGGTAGAGTCCATTCCCCTCGTGTTTGCCGATGGCATGCCCGACAAGGTCGCGGACCTGATGGAAGAATTCCACCAGGCACGGTTTGTCTCCTGGGACGAACTGGAAAGCGCCCTTGCCGCGCTCGATTCGACGACCGAGGAGCTTGCACGGCCAACAATCCCGATGCGCCTGTCGTAACAAGCCAGTATCTGTTCACGCCTGTGCGCGTCCTCTTGACAGGACGACTAACCCGGCCTGACCCCAAACCTCCAGGGGGATGCAGACCGGGTTCCTTCTCGTTGAATCTACAAGTTCGAGTTCCCGGACTTGAGTTCCCGGGCTTGAGTCCCCGGGCCTGAGTTCCCCAAATCACTTACCACGGACTTAAGTCCGTGGTAAATACGTTCCCGGACCTTTGTTCCCGGATCGTAGTCCCTGGGTTCGCTTACCACGGACTTAAATCCGTGGTAAGGTCTGCTTCTGCAACCACATCGTTTGTTGCCACCAAACCTTATTCTGCCACCACACCTTACGCCGCCGCTTCACCGATCTGCTTCTCGCTGAAGACCTCGTACAGCACAGGCACGACAATCAACGTCAGTGCGGTACTGGTCACCAATCCGCCGATAATCACCCAGCCCATCGGTCCCCACAACGTGCTGCCGGACAAGCTCAATGGCAGCAGCCCGAAGATCGTCGTCGTCGTGGTCAGCAGAATCGGGACAAACCGGCTGGTGCCGGATTCGATCAACGCCTCACACCGGGTCATACCACCGAGCCGGTTCTGGTTTGTCATGTCCACGAGCAGGATCGAGTTGTTGACGACAATTCCGACCAGAGACGTCAGCCCGACAAAAGCAGTAAACGAGAACGTATAGCCTGTCACAAACAAGGCGAGGATTGAGCCGATAAACGCCAGCGGCAGCGCGGCAAAGATGATCAACGGTTGCCGCAGCGAACGGAACATCAGCACCAGCACGGCGAAGATGCCGACAATCGCGATACTGGTCGCTTGGTACATGCTGGTGAAGCTTTCACCGCGCGCTTCCTGTTCGCCGCCGAAATCGTAGTTCACGCCCGGCCCGAAGCTGGTGTTCTCAAGCCACTCGCGAACTTCCGCTTCGACTTCCGCCGTCGGACGGCCGGAAGTGCTCGCGCCAACGGTCGCCATCCGGCGGCCGTCCCGGCGTTGGATCAGGCCATGCCCGGAATCGAGCTGCAACTGAGCCACTTCCGCGAGCTGCACCTGTTTGCCGGATGCCGTCGGGATGTAGATGCGGAGGAAATCGTCCGGTGTGGCGTTCTCACCAGACGGCAATCGCACCATCACCGGGTAATCGGTCCCGTCGGCGTCGCGGTAGCTGGACGCCTCCCAGCCGGCAATCGCGGTGCGCACCGCCCGGTCGATCTCATGCAACGGCGTTCCGAGCAGCGCCGCCTTGTCACGGTTGATCTCCACCTGCAAGTTCACCGCACGGTCGGCGCTCGGGTTGTTGACATTGACCACCCCGGGGATGGTACGCAGGTGATCCTCCAGCCGGGACGCTGCGTCTGCCAACACCTCATTGTTCTCGGCGTAGAAGCGAACCTCAATCGGGCTGCCCGACCCCGGACCCTGCTCCAACTCCGCCAGCTCGATCTTCGCGCCGGGGTACTGGGCGAACACGGTGCGTAACGAATCGAGGTACATTGTCAAATCCGAACCAAGCAGCGACTTCGTCTCAACGTATATCTGTCCGTAGTGCGTCGCTTCCGCGCCAATCGGCACGTTGTAATAGATCGACGGCTGCCCGCGGCCGAGATTGGCGCTGACCAGTTTGATCTGGTCTTCCTGCAGCAACTGCTGTTCGACCCAGGTCAGGGCACGGTCGGTCGCATCGAGGCTCGACCCGCGCGGCAGGCTAATATCGACGAGAAACACACGCTTCTCCGCCTTCGGGAAAAATGAGACCCCGACCAACGGAAACAGCGCGAACGAACCGAACAGGCTGAGCGTCGAAATGAGGATGACCAATGTCCGGTGACGCAGGCCCCAGACCAGTGCGCGGCGGTATGGCCCGTTGACGAAATCGTACAGCTTACGCACAAGCACAGGCTGTTTGTCGAAGGTGATCGGACGCATCACCTTCATCGAGATCATCGGGCTGACGGTCAACGCCACCAGCAATGACGCAGCGAGAATCAACATCACCGAGATCGGCATCGAGCGGATGAAATCGCCTGAGGTGTCCTTCATCATCGCCATCGGCACGAACGCGAGCACCGTGGTCACCGTACTCGCGGTCACCGCCCAGCCAACCTGGCTGGTGCCGATCCGGGCGGCTTTCATCCGGGACGCACCCTTGACCAGATGCGTGTTGATGTTTTCCGTGACGACGATGCCGTTGTCGACCAGCAAACCGAGCGAAATCACCATCGCCGCGATCGTCATCTGCTGAATCGCATAGCCGGCCATATCGATGAAGCCCATCGCGATCGTGAACGACAGCGGGATCGCGACCATCACCACCAGCGCGGGACGCCAGCCCAACGCCAGCACCATCACCAGCCCGACCAGCACAATCCCCTGCAACAGGTTGCGGAAGAAGTTGGTGATGCGTTCGTGCACCGAATGCGACTGGTCGAAGACCCATTGCAACTGAATGTCCGGCGGCAATTCGGCTTTAAACTGCTCCAGATCTTCGTTCAGCTGGTCGATTACCGACAGCACGTTGTAGCCCGGCTTCTGCCGCGCGCCGATCACCACGCCGGGCGTGCCGTTGACACGCATCAGGTGAGTGCGGTCGGCGTAATCGAAATGGACATCCGCCACCTCACCGAGATACACAGGACTAACCGCCGAACCAGCGACCACCACACGCCTGATCTCATCAATCGACTCGAAATCACCCGAGGTCAGCACCGTCAATGACCGGTCGCCGGAATTGACCGTCCCGCCCGGGATGTTGACTCCGGCCGACTGGATCGCGTTGATCACCTGGCTCAACGGAATCCCATACGCCGCCAGCTTTTCCGGGTTGACCGAGACGCGGACCTCCTGATCCCGCAACCCGAAGATTTCCACGTCCTCCATCGAGACATACGTGTTCAGGATCGTCTCAAGCCGCTCGGCATAGCGGTCGAGGTCGCGCATCGGACGGTTTTCCGACAGCAACGCCAGCTGCACGAAATAGACATGAAACGAGGACCACGCATCGACCTCGGCACGCAGCACCCCTTCCGGGAATTCCTGCTGCGCCTCGACCAGCTTGTCCTCGATCTCGGTTTCCTTCTCCTGCTGGTCCGCGCCGGCATTGAACTCGACGTTGAGGAAGACGACGCCTTCACGAACGGTGCCGGTCGTATGTTTCACGTCGTCGACTTCCCGGACCAGATCGTCCAACGGGTCGAGCACGAGGTTTTCGAGGTCTTCCGGCGAAGCGCCCGGCACGATCACGTACACGTTCACGAACGGCGGCCGCATGAACGGATCCTCGCTGCGCGGCATCGCCATGAAGCCCGTCACACCGAAGATCAGCAGCAGCACAATCGCGACGCCGGTGAACTGCCGGTTCTCGAGAACGAGATTCGTCAGCTTCATCGGTTCCACTCCGCCAGGCCAATCGCGTCCACCGCTTCACCGTCACTGAGGAACCCCGATCCGCGTACGATTACCGGCGTTCCCTCCGGCAAACCCGCCTCGGCGAAAATCGAGTCGCCGGTCATACGGTAGATGTGCAGCTCCCGTTGCAACGCGGTGTCATTGCGCACGATGTAGAACAGGCCACGGTCTTCGTCACCACCGCTCAACGCCCCACCCGGCAGCACAATCACCTCACGCGGCGGACCGCTCAAGGTCACCGTTGCGACCAGGCCCTCACGCAGCAGCTGGTGCGTTTCCAGTTCCAGCTCGACGATAAAGTTGCCGGTGCCACGTTCCGCCACCGCGCCGATACGGGTGATGGTCGCGCTGAGGGTTTCACCAATGTTCTCGACGTCCACCGACGCCTCATCACCAACCCCCAGCCACGGCAACAACCGGCTCGGGACACCGACACGGATCAGCCGTTGTGACCCGTCCTCGACGACACGTAGTACCGGCGTGCCCTCGCCGATTAGTTCGCCGACGTTCGCGTTGCGATAGGCGACGAATCCGTCGAACGGCGCGTGAATCAGCGCGTTATCGAGCACAAACCGAGCCCGGCGTTCGCCCGCCTGAGCACGCTCGAGGCCGGTACGCGCGTCCTGCAGGTTCTGCAACGAGATCGCTTCCTCGTTGTACAGCTGCTCGAACCGGCGCACGTCCCGCTGCGCTTTCTCCAGCTGCTGCTTCGCGTCCGTGTACGCCGCCGCGATCTCGGTGGTGTCCAGCGCTGCGAGCAGGTCACCCTCCGCGAACCGGTCGCCCTCGTCCACGTACATGTCCGCGACCAACCCGCCGCCCTTGAACGACAGCAGCGCCTCGTGCGTGTGCTCAACGCGTCCGCTGACCGTGAACTGTTCCGACCGCTCACTGATCGTCACCGGTTCGACCGCGACACGACGGCGCGGGGCTTCGCCGGACGATTCATCCGGCGCCGGAGAACACGCCGTCAACGACAGCACGATCAATGCCAGCATCAGCGTCTGCGTGCCGCTATTCAGCCATTTCGACGGTGGCAGTTCGCCGTATACCCGTGCCAGAAACATCCGCACCTGCAACATCATCCATGTCAACAACATACCCGCCTCCCTGCGGGACAGATCAACTCGCCTTCGGGTCGTCCGTCATCAGATCACCACGTTCCAGCACGCCGACGGAATGGGTGATGTACTTGTTCAGAAAGGAAATCACCTGAGTCAACTGCTCATCGTCAAAATCACGCATGAACCGCCGCATCTGCTCGATGTAATGCTTTTCCGCCGCCGCCAACTGGTCACGCCCCTTCGGCGTCAGCTCGACCAGCGTCACCCGGCGATCCTGCGGGGACGGCACCCGCTGTACCCAGCCCCGTTCCTCAAGCGCGTCCACCTGCTGCGTGATGTTCGCCGCGCTGTTGAACATGATGTCCTTCAGCTCCATCATCTTGCACGAACAGCCGGATAGATGATGCAGGATCGAAAACTGGTGTACGGTCAGCCGGTAGGGTCCGAAGACAAAACGGTTGCCGCCACGGGTGGTAATGGTTCCAGCGGCAATCAACAAGGGCGCAATCGACAGCAGGAGGTCGTCCCGGCCGTGCAGGTCTCCCATCGGGTCGTTCATCTGGGGTGGTTCCGTGGTTTGTTCAACTCATAAAACGAACGCCGGGAAATTATTTACTCGTAAACTATTTTACAAGTGAAATATTTACTCCTGGAGGAAATGGATGGCAGGAATGAGTGGTGAGGTATGAGGTGTGAGGAAAAGACCGGGGATAGGTACGGCGGCTGTGGGCTGGGAGTACAACACTGGGGGGGGGACACTTTGTCCCCATAGTGTCCCCGGTGTGTCATCAACAAGGTGGGCCGAGAACGTGTGCCTGCCTCCTTCGGCACAAAAGCTCGTCGGGGCTACTGCTGTTCATCGCGTAGCGGTGACGCGTGAATAGCGTGAGGTTTCAGCCACACGACCACGATCCGTTCACCTGTTCCCTACGGCTCAAGCTTCGTAAACGTGAACGAGCCCAGCCCCATGTGACGGCTGCCGTTGGGTCCGCCGGGCGGATCATCGGGTGGTGCGACGCCGACGTGCAGCTCGAACGTGTACTCCCCCGGCGGTGCGGCGGCGGGGATATCGAGCGGGACTCTTGGACGGTAAAACGTCCCACCCGGCTGCAACGTCACCGTGATTTGCTGCAGCGGAAACGTATTCCCGGCGGGAGTGGTGACTGTCGCCCAGACATCAAGCGGTGTCGGATCGAGGAGGATGTTGCTGACATAAGCGCGGTAGTGCATCCTCCTGCCTTGTGGTGGGACAATGTCTACATAAGGGCTGAGCAGTACCTCCACTTCAGGCTCCCATGCTGTCAGCGCGATAGCTTCCGAGTGATCTCCTGTCCATTCACGTGGCGTCCAAGCTGCCACGATTGAACCATCACGCCCCTGATCGATGGAAGTAATCTCACCTCCAATTATCTCCGAAATCCATAGAATACTTCCTTCAGGCGTTACTTTGATTAACCATAAATAATCATCATTTACGATACCTCGTGTTTGACCTCCAACTGCAATATTACCATCAGCAAGAAAACAAATATCATATGCTTTGTTATCTTCGTTAAGTCCAGGATCTGGATTTTCAAGGAACAACGCCCAGATCACTTCACCATTAGAATCTCGTTTGGAGATATAAAAGGTGTATGGGGGATCTGGATGGCGAACATAGCCGCAGACATAGATATATCCGGATTCATCTTCTCGCGCACAAGTGGCCCACCCATATAGAGGATTTCCTTCTTCCGGTTCGTCGTTCATCCACAACAGATTTCCATTGGAATCCAGCTTAAAGATTGCCAATGATCGAAAACCCATATCTTGCCTATAGTGATGATGGGCTACGATGAATCCTCCATCAGCTAATGGTGCAACCCATCTTGGTGCAAATGAGTCATCTGGATCTGGTACAAACCACTCCCATAGAATATGCCCCGTTTCTGCAAATCGAATGACCGTGGGATCACCCACTTCACCGCAAGCGACATAGCCTCCTGCCGGAACGGTGCGGACACAATAGAAAAGATCAACGGTGTTTCCACCATCCAACGCCCGGGCCCATTCCTGGTTACCATCGGCGTCCAACTTCCGGATCATGGCATCAAAGCCATTACCTGGTTCTTCGGACCAAACCTCTCCACACTGTATGAAACCACCATCAGGAGTCAGATCGATGTAGTGACCACCCTCTGAGTCATTTCCACCCTCGAGGTGCAGCCATATCTCGTTACCGTCGTCGTCGAGACGAGCCGTCCAGACCTGAACCACCTCCGGAAACGCAATGAACGCGAAACCTGTCGCGATGTAGCCGCCCTCGGGTACGGCTCGGACACAATCCAGGTAGTCGTAATCATCCGGATAATCCCAGATCCTGGTCCAGGACGTGTCGGGAGGTTGGGCGAAGGCGGCTGACGCGATCAGCAGGGGGAGGATGATCAGGGCGAGTGTGAGGAAACGGCGTCTCATTGTGGACCTCGGTGGATTCGAGATGAGGTAATATACGACGAGGATAAAGAGAGATCCTTCTTGCGCCTGGGGCGCGTCAGGAAGACTTCCTGCAACCACACGCCGACGCTCGAGAGACAAGAGACCAGGGACGAGAGACGACAAGGGGACAGCCCCCTGCGGCGACTGTCCCCCGTATCAATCCAGCTCAAGTCGGTCCGCGTCTGTAAACAGACACGGCCACCTACATTTCACCACTCACCACTCACCACTCACATATCATCCTTGTACTCATACGTCGACGCGTCGCCGGGAACCCAGTCGAACAGGTAGAATTTCCCGATCTCGGTGTCGTAGGTCGGGCCGCTGTGTTCCGCGCCTTCGATAATGTGGAAGTGGAAATGATCCTTGATTGACGGCCCGTAGTAATACTGCAGGTAGTTCCAGTAGGCCTTGTTGCGTTCGAGACGGTTCGGTCCCTGGATCATGAACGCGCAGTACGGTTGGTCGGGACGGGTGTCGAGGCTGCCAATGAAGAAGACATAGTTCCGCGTTGCGAAGGTCTGGCGGATGTCGTCCGCGCCACGCACCGACTGGTATTCGTTCAGGTGTTCCAGCCCCATCGGGTAGTCGTTGTATTTTTCGCAGTCGGCTTCGTTTGGCGTGAACCACGAGTCGATCGAACCTTCCTGCGGGCGTTCCGGCGTCATGTAGATGAACGTGCCCCCATTCGAGCTGATGAAGCCGAAGTTGATCTCCGGATGCTGCTCCGGCATGCGGGTCCCGGCGGCATACCGTGAGGTGAACTTCGATCCCGCCGAATTGCCGGTGACAATGATCGTGTTCACATTCGGAAACTCGTCGATCACCTGCGCCACCGCGGAGTCGAGGATGGTGAAGCTGCTGATCTGCACCGGACGCGGCAGATCCGACTCAATCGTCGAGAGGTCACCCGCCGACCAGCCGTGCTCATCCCAGTAGAGCACATTGTCATCCACCTCGTACGCACGGATGTCCTGCGCGTAGAGGAACTGCATGCCGACGATCAGGGTTTCGTTTTCCACACCCTTTTCGCGCGCGAGACGGTTGAACTTGTGGAACTGCCCGCCGACATTGCGACCGACGGCGGGAATGACGAAGATCACGCGGGTGATATCCGCACTGCCACGTTCGACCTTGCTCGCCATCATCGGTGTGCTGACTTCGTGGTTGTCAACATTCACCGTGTAGCGTCCCGGCGCGAGGTTTTCGACCACCGCCTTGCCGCCACCACCGCCGTACGTGCGTCCGCCGCCACCGGCACGGCCGCCGCGACGCGTGCGCTGGCTGCCGGCACAGGCGACCAGTACGACCAGCATGACCAGAATCAAACCAACGATCAACCAGTTACGTTTCATCGGACCCCAAACCCCCGTAAAATTCATGTTGGATTGCGGGAAAGGTACACGAACCGGCACAATGAATCTCGCTCAAGCATGGCCGGTTCAACACCCATCGAGACACGGCCGCCCGCGCGAAACAGGCGGCTGTGCAAGTGGAATTGGTACGGTAGGAACTCAGTTTCCGCCGAAGCCGGTGCCCGGCACCCAGTCGAGCATGGCGTCCTTGTATATCCTGGTGTTGAAGATTTGCGGGCCGGGATGTTCCGCGCCCTCGATCACCACCTGATGCTGACGGTCGGTGATGGATGGGCCGAACACATGCTGGATGTAGTTGTAATAGGCCAGGTTGCGCGCGATGTTGTCCTCGCCCATCATCAACAGCTGGCACTGGCCGTAGTTGGAGTGATCTTCGCTGCCGGCGAAATAAATCATGTCCCGGTCGGCATAGCGCGCACGCAGCTCCTCATCCGAGAACTGGCTCATGTACTCGTTCAACCCGATCAGACCAAATGGGTACGAGTTGTAGCCGGGGCAGGATGCCACTTCGCTGGCCGGCGGAATCTCGAACTGGTCCGTCGTTCCCGCGACCGCGCGTTCGGCGGTAAAATAGAGCGCCGACACGACATTGCTCGGCAGGAAACCGAATTTTACGTTCGGATGCTGCGACGGGATGGTGGTCGCGGTAGCATAGTGCTGGGTCGCGCTTCCACCCGCCGAATTCCCGGTCATGATAAACACTTCCGTGTTCGGGGCCTGCTCGAGGATGCGGGTCCAGAGAGTGTCGAGTACGGTGAAGCTGCTGATCTCAGGCGGCTGATCGCCGGAAACCTGGCCGTCCGCGTAATAGCCGCACGACCACAAGTGCGCCTCATCCTGCCAGTACAGATTCTCCGCTTCGAGGTCATACATACCAATATCGGTATTCTCGAGGAATTGCACGCCGATGACCCAGGTGGATACGCTGCGTCCGGCGTCCGCCGCGGCACCGGTCATGATGTCGAACTTGTCCATCACATTCCTGCCCGATCCCGGGATGAACAGCACGACGCGGTCGACGTCCGGGTGCTGCTCATCCAGAGAATGGCTGGTCACGATCGGTGTCATCACCTCGTGATTGTCGTAGGTCATCGTGAAACGGTCCGGCGCGATGAAATCATCGGACGAGTTCCCGGTAATCGTGTCGTTTGATCCGTTGTCGTCGCAGGCGGCGAACAACAGCGGAACAGCGAGCAGAGCGAGCCATACCATTCGATTCTTCAATAGGACCTCCACATGTGAATTCACGATAGCAGACAGGACGTAAACTACCGTTCGGTGCCGTTCGGCCCGATTTTCTGTCTGTCCAGTTACCAGTGTATACACTTGGTGGATCTCCGCCAGTTTCAGCGCAATAGCACGATACGTTGACTCGCGAGGGATGTGCCATCGGCGCTGACATTCAGCACGTAAATCCCGCTGGCGAACGACGATGCGTCGATCGTCAGCTTGCGGATGCCGCTGGTGGCGGGGAGGTTACGCCGGAGGGTCTGACGTCCGAGGATGTCGTACAGCGTCACGCTGAGCGCACGCGCGGTAGGATCGTGCACCGTGATCGTCAGCTGTTCGTTGAACGGGTTGGGGTGGGTATCCACCTGGATCGAGGGAGATGGGGCGTAGGATGGTTCGACACCGGAAACCTGCCGTGCGAAAGGGTCCGGACCGTCCGCCGCTTCCGGATTCCAGTCGAAGAGGAAGAACCGGCCGATATCGCTGTTGAAGATGCCGTAGGCGGAATGGCCGACACCGTCCACAATGAACATCCGCTGCCGGAACTGGATCGCCGGACCGTACAAATAGTTGAGGTAATTCCAGAAGACACGATGCTTCTGAACCCGTTGGAAGCCCTGGAACAGGACGGGGCAGAAGGTCGGCAGCAGCTGGTTGTCGAAGGAGCCGGTGAGGTAGACGAACCAGCGGGTCGGGTAACGTTGCCGGATGGCGTCCGCGCCCTGCGCCGCCATGTAGCTGTTCAACTCCTCCAGTCCGTACGGGTACAGGTTGTACCCCGGACAACGGGCGATCTGGTTGGCGGGAGGGAGGGTGAAGACGTCATTTGTGCCGAGTACACGCCGCTCCTCGTTCAGATACATCAGGTGCCCGAGGCAGGAGCTGAGGAAGGTGACGGCGAACGAGTCAAACTCGCCAGGCAACGTCGTGCCGCCGGCATACCGCTGTGTCATTCCCGCTCCGGCGGACTGCCCCATCACCATCAGCAGTTCGAGGTTCGGGCAGATGTCCGCGATCCGGTGCGCTGTGCTGTCGATGAAGGTGTAACTGCTGGCAAATACAGGACGCGGCAACTCGGGCAGATCCCCGGACTCGTAGCCCCATTGCCACGTGTTCAACGTCCAGTAGAGCACGTCATCGGGCAGGTCGTGGTAGAGGACATCGGTAGCGACGAGATACTGCAGCCCGACGATCAGCAGGTTGTCGGTGACGCCATGGTTCTGCGCGGAGTTGGCCAGCAAATTGAACACGTTGACGATTTCCCGCTGGTAGTGCGGATTGACGATGATCGCGCGGGTGATTTCCGGCAATTCCTGGTTCAGCGGATGGCTGGAGATCGCCGGGATGCAGACCTCGTGATCGTCCACCGTGATCCACAGACGGTCCGGCGCGACGGTCTGCACGGGATCGGCGAACGTCGGGATCGCAACCAGGACGAGCAGGATCAGGATCAAACTGAAACGGGCTGGCAGACGCATGATACACCTCCGTACGCAAACAACCTCGGGGGCCTGTTCAGCAAGGTAGGGTTCGGTCCGATGCCGGTTGCTCAGTATCGTAGCAGTTTCATCCACCACGAGCCGAGGGAAGTCTTTCTCGTTAACCTGACCATTCGCATAATCGGGATCAACAAAACAACCCCGAACAGGCGTCCGGGGTTGGAGAAATGGTTGCAATTGTGACAACGACTGTGACGACACTGGATGTTCTACTCGCGGGTAGGCCTTCGCGTCATTCCTCAGCCGAGTCTGTTTACGGCTGAGGAAGATCCAGCCAAGCCGGAGACACAGTTACGCTTCCCTTGATCCGAGCCTGGCTCTTCCTCACGTCTCTTCGTTCCGTTCGGAATGACTAGTCTACAAGCCTTCCGCTCAATTCCCCGCAATGACGCCGAGCTCACGCCCGACCTTCTCGAACGCCCGCATCGCGAGATCGAGCTGCTCACGAGTGTGCGCGGCGCTGAGCTGCACACGGATGCGCGCTTCGCCCTTCGGCACCACCGGGTAGAAGAAACCGATCACGTAAATGCCTTCCTCGAGCAGACGGTTGGCGAACTGCTGCGCCTTCGGGGCATCGTAGATCATGATCGGAACAATCGGACTCTCGCCCGGCTTGATGTCGAAGCCGAGGTCGGTCATCACCTTGCGGAAATAATCGGTGTTGCGGTGCAAGTTGGCGATCAGCTCCTCGGACTCATCGATCAGGTCGAAGGCACGGATCGAACCCTTCGCGATTACCGGGCTCAGCGTATTGCTGAACAGGTACGGACGTCCCCGCTGACGCAGCAGGTCGATAATCTCCTGCCGGCCCGAGATGAAGCCGCCGCTCGCGCCGCCCATCGCCTTGCCGAGCGTCGAGGTGATGACGTCGATCTTGTCGAGCACGCCGAAGTGTTCCGGGGTGCCGCGGCCAGTCTTGCCAATGAAGCCGGTGGCATGGGAATCGTCCACACCGACCAGAGCGTCGTACTTCTCCGCCAGTGCCACGATCTCCGGCAGCTTCGCCATGTCGCCGTCCATCGAGAACACGCCGTCGGTGAAGATCATCCGGAACCGTTGATCCTGCGCCTTCTTCAGCTGTTCCTCGAGGTCGGCCATGTCGGCGTGCTTGTAACGATAGCGCTGCGCTTTGCAGAGACGGATCCCGTCAATGATTGACGCGTGGTTCAGGGCGTCCGAGATGATCGCGTCTTCCGGGCCAAGCAGTGGCTCGAACAACGCGCCGTTCGCATCGAAGCACGAAGAGAAGAGGATCGTGTCATCCTTGACAAGGAAGTCGGAGATGCGTTTCTCGAGCTGCTTGTGGACACCCTGCGTACCGCAGATGAAGCGCACGCTGGAAAGGCCGTAGCCCCATTCCTCGAGCCCTTCCCGGGCAGCATCCATCAACGCCGGATGCGCGGACAGACCGAGATAATTGTTCGCGCAGAAGTTGAGCACCTCACCCTGCGGAACTTCAATCCGCGGACCCTGCGGCGTCTGAATGATGCGTTCTTCCTTGAACAGACCGGCGGCACGAATCCCCGCCAATTCACGCTGCAGATACTCCTGCATCTCACCAAACATGAATCGCTCCCTCGCATGTAATCGTTGTTGTGATGGCTGGAAGATAGGAAATCGAGTTGGCTCTGGCAGGGGTGGAGCGGTTTCACCTCCACACGGAGAAGTCCAAACGCCTAGCGGCGGGCTGGCTGATAGTAAACCCACGACGCCGTGTGTACCTTTTCGGCAGTGAACGCACGCAGAGGAGAACACCATGATCTCGTTGCCCGCCCCACGACACCACAGCAGCATCTCGCTGGAACACGCACTCGCCAACCGTCGAACCATCCGAGCCATCGGCCCGGACACGATCACTCTGTCCGACCTGAGCCAACTGCTGTGGGCAGGGCAGGGGATCACCGACGAACTCGGGCATCGCACTGCACCGTCCGGGTACGGCGTCTATCCGCTGGAGTTGTACGTGGTCGCGGCACGCGTTGACGGTCTCGATCCGGGCGCATACCGCTACCACCCGCAGGAGCAAGCGCTTTCATCGATCCCGAATGGTCCGGAGATGGGGCGTCTGGTCACCCTCTCCGGCGGGCAGGAGGTGGTGAAACGTGCGGCGGTGGCGGTGTTGATAGCGGGAACGATCGAACCGATGGAGGCCAAAGTCGGCGCGCGTGCGATTCATTCGCTGAACCTCGAAGCCGGGCACGTCGCGCAGAACATCCTGTTGCAGGCGACCGCGCTCGACCTCGCCGCGACACCGGCTGCCGGATTCGACAAGGAGGAGCTGAATCTCCCGGATGGACAGACCCTTTACATGGTGCTGGCGGGGAAGAAGGGGTAACTACCGTTTCGGGCTTAGTCGCATAATCCAGATCACGATCCATGCGAACACGCCCGCAAGTGTATCGTCGAGCGTGACACCCAGGCCGTTGGGAATGGTCTCGACATTGCGCCGGGTCCACGGCAGCTTGAAGACATCAAACAGGCGGAAGAGCAGGAACCCCATGATCAGCCACGGCAGCTTGCGAGACGGAATCGCGGTCAACGCAATCGCCTGACCGGCGAATTCGTCAATCGTGATCCGGCCAGGATCTTCGCCCCACATCCGTTCGCCCCACGCACTGAGCGGAACACTGACCGCGTTCAACGCCAGCGCGACCTTCCACTCCGTGAGCCGGTTCTTCGGCACAAATACGACCCACAACAACACCAGCAGCGCGCTGGCGGCGGTGCCGTGCGCGTACGGAGCATACCCGGTGCCGAGCCCGGTGCCGAAGATCTTCGTCAACCATCGGCGGATAGGACCCACCGCGTTTTCGTTCTCAATACCGGTGATACCCGGTTTGGAGAGGCCTTGTCGGTGAGGTGCCATCAGAAATCCAGTCGGTTGAAGATGATGCGGGGCAGATGACGTATCATGCACATCACCGGCCACCAGATCGGCGGAGTGTAGATCAACGGTTTCCCGTCCCGAATTGCCTGCACGATGCGTTTCGCCTGCGGTTTCGGGTCGGACATAAGTGGCTTCTGCATTCCAACGGTCATGCGTGTGCGGGTCGGACCGGGCTTGACCAGGGTGACACGAATTGCCGAGGTCGCCAGCCGGTGCTGCAGGCCTTCCACATACGTGTGCAACGCAGCTTTCGACGCGCCGTAGAAATAATTGGAACGCCGTCCACGGTCCCCGGCGGGGCTACCGAGCGCGACGACATGGCCTTCGTCCAACGGCTTCATCTTCGTCACCGCGTTCTCGAGAAACTCCATCGCCGCGGTGTAGTTCAGCTGGTGATCGCGCCTGGCACGCGCCGGGTCGCGCTGCAACTCGTCCTGCGGGGATAGCACGCCGGCGGCCCAGATCACGCCGAACGGTTCCTTCGGGTCAGGGCGCATTTCGTCAATCAAAGCAGACCAGTCGTCGGTGGCGAGGGCGTCGAAGACCTTCGTCTTGACCTCTTCGCCGGAACGGATCCCCAGGTCGCGGGCGTTCTGTTCGAGCACCTCGCGGCTGTTCTCCGTCGCCAGCAAGCTGAGGCTGCAGCCGCGATCCGCCAGCTCGCGTGCGATCGCCGATCCCAAGCCGCCGGTCGCGCCCGCAATGATCCAGTTCTGTATCATGCCCCGTCCCCCAGCACATCGTCATCGATCCGCAACCGCCGCGACAAGTCGGATGAAAAACGGCATTCCGGGTCGTATTTGCGTTTCACCTCCAGCCACTTGCCGGCATACTCCGGATACATTCGGCGGAAACGGTCAGGCGCCAAACGGCTGTCCTTGGCCAGGTAAATCCGGCCGCCGTCTGCCACGATCCGTTCGTCAAACTCCTCCAGCAGCTCGAAAAGGCGCACGTTGCTCGGTGCGTCCACCGCCAGTGTCCAACCCGGCTTCGGGAACGACAACCAGCCACTCTCCGCGCCGAAGCGTTTCAACACCACCAGCGACGCCACCAGCCCGCTGCGGTGGAACCGGTACAGCAGGTCGCCGATCAACGACTCCGCGTCGTCATCCCCGATCACGAACTGGTACTGGTGGAAGCCATGCGGTCCGTACAGACGGTTCCATCCCTGGGCGACATCGAGCGGGTAGTAGAACTGGCGCACGTTTTCGAAGCTGTCGCCTTCCTGAATGCGGCTGAAACGAAACTGGTTGAACGCGCGCACCATACTGCGATGTACCATGTTCAACGGCATGTCGATGGGAAGGTCGACCAACGGATCGTCCAGCGAACGGAACGGGTTGCGTGCCAGGCGTTCCGGCAATTCGTCGCCTCCAACATGCCTGCCGAGGATCACTTCGCCACGGCCCATGCGGGTCTCGGGCGCGACGCCATCCAGCCACGCGACCGTCGCTTCCCACTCCTGATCGCCCTCGACCAGCGCCCGCATTGTGTCCTGCAGGGTCAGCGTGCGTTCCCGGCGAACCATAAGGTACGACGATTCCACGCTCTGAAGTTGCAGGCACGCGCGCACGATGATCCCGGTCAACCCCATCCCGCCCGCGGTGGCGTGAAACAGGTCGGCGTTCTCTTTCGTGCTGCAACGGATGACGCTTCCGTCCGCCGTCAGCAGCTCGACCCAGTTCACGTGCTGCGAAAATGTGCCCGCGACGTGATGGTTCTTGCCGTGAACATCCGCCGCGATGCAGCCGCCGACGGTGACATACCGTGTTCCGGGCGTAACCGCCGGAAACCACCCTGAGGGCAATGTGATCGTGATCAGATCGTCGAGACTCATCCCGGCCTCGCACACGATCCGTCCGTGCTCGCGGTCAAAGTCCACCGCGCGGTCGACGGATTCCATCCGGACAACCGCCTGGCCGGTGTTCAGCGAGGCGTCTCCGTAACTGCGGCCGAGACCACGCGCGACGAGATGCTTGCGCTCCGCGACATAGTCCGGCAATTCCTCCACACGGCGTGGATCGCCGGCGTCGGTGACGCTGACACGGGACCGTCCCCAGCCAGCGATTGTTTCCTGATGCCACAATGTCATTGTTCGTCCATCACTTATATCGTTCCTCCAAGAACCAGCAACACCATCACCAACCAGCCAATCACCGCGATGCGAATCCCCGTGTCCCTCAGCAGGGCATCGGTGGGATCCTCGCCCGTCTGTGTACGTTGCACCTGTCCGAGGTAACGAAAGATGCCGTAGATCACAAACGGTGTCGTGTACAGGAGGTGAGTGGAGCCCACATGCGCGAGGGTTCGCTCATCCACCGTGTACAGGATGTACGCCAGGATCGTGATCCCGGCGATCGAATTGATCCACTGATCCCACGCCGAAAGTGGCGGCGCGGAACGCAGGCTGCGACGGCCCTTGTCCAGCTCCTCTCCGATACGCACCAGCTCCTGCCGCCGTTTCACCAACGCGAGCATCAGCGAAATCAGAAACGCGCAGATCACCAGCCAGTGCGAGATGCTGACCTCAATCGCCTCAGCGCCGTACACCGCGCGCATGGTCAGCCCGATCGCAATGATCAACACATCCAGCAGCATCACATGCTTTAACCACACGCTGTACAGCAGCATCATCACTGCGTACGCTGACGTGAGAACTGCCGCCGCAGTGTTGATCCAGAGACTGATTCCAATCCCGGCAGCGAACAGCAACATCGCAATGAGGATCGCACCAGTCGGGGCGATTCTGCCGGATGCCACCGGACGGTTCCGTTTCACCGGGTGCAGACGGTCATACTTGACGTCGAGCACGTCATTGATCGCGTAGACACCGCTCGCGGTCAACGAAAATCCTGCAAACGCCAGCAGCGCGATGATCCAGTCGTCCGGGTTGAGATACGCCCCGGAGAAGATCAACGCCGCGAACACCAGGCTATTCTTGACCCATTGGCTGGGCCGCATCAGCTGCAGGATTGGCATCAACGACTGTCCGGTCTCAGAATCCTTGTCAATCTGCATAGTAGCAAAATCTGATGGGGAACCGCAGCTCCCGGGGAGGATTCCGCCTCATCTACACCGGCATGTTGAGCCTGGAGTGCACGCTCGGAAAGCTGGAGGAAAACGAAAAGCCCACGCCACCCGCACCCTGCATCAGCAGGGGCGGCAGCGCGGGCTGGGAGGTTACTTCTGATACCGGCTGGAATCTAGAAGCTAACGCTAATTCCGACTTTACGTTCGATCCGGTTCTCAAACGCCGGGGCTTGACGGCCGGATGCATATTCGAAATAGAAGAAGTTGTTGGCGATGAAAGCCGAGTCCTTGATGTCCAGCAGCGGGATGTCGCCGAACGCATCCAGGAGGAACGCCAGCTCCTGCGCGACACGCACGTGGTAGTAGGACGCATCCGGGATCCGTTCCCGGCTGATCGCCCCGCCATCACCCTGTACGAAAATCGGCAACGGCATCGCGAAGGTGTTGTACTGATACCCGAGATCGAGGATCAGGAAGCGCGAGAACGGCAGCTCCCAGTCAATCTCAATGATATTCCGGGACGGTGTGCTCCATCCCTGGTGGTCCTTGCCCGACCAGTAGTGGTCATAACGGAAACTCATCGGCGCGACGTCACGTGTCATCTGCTTGTCCAGCTCGAGCTTGGCAAGGAAGTTCGTGTACGGGATTTCAACCTCGAACCCGGCGCCCACGGTCTTGTTCCGCACCTGCAGCATCTGCTCCGTGCGCTGATCCAGCGCCGTCTCGAACAGGTAGCCGACATACGTTTCAACCTGCAGCGCGCGGTTGAAGGTGGTCATGTGGAAACGCGTCGCCTGCGCCTTGAGGAAGGATTCGGTACCATTCCGGACACGCGACAAGCTGCCGAACGTACCTTCCGAGCCAAGATTCAGCTGGTAGCGCCACGCGAAAGGCTTGAATTCCGACGTGCGCAACGCGTTATACCCGATCACCACTGCCTGCAGATCATAGGAAAGCGACACCATCGCCGCCTGATCCAGCACACGCTCCACCTGAACAGTCGTCGGATACGCCTGCGTGTAGAACGCGTCGTGGTCGGTGTACGCGATCCGGCCACCGTCGCTCGCAATCGTATTCAAGCGGCGGGCAACACCGAGACGGTTGTTCTTGAAATCCAACGTGACGGAGCTGAGCGGGTCTTTCTTCAACGTGATGATGATCTGCGAAATGCCCGAGGTCGTCGCCTTTGGCGTGATCTCGCGGATGGTCAGCTTGTGACCCCAACCATCACGCAACTTCCAGTTGTCATCCAGCTCAATTTCCGGGATCCGGCTGAGGTCCAGATACAAGCCCCGCTTGAGGATGATCTGGATCTTGTAGAATCCCTCTTCCATCGCGGGCACGATCTGCCAGACTTCTTCCTTTGAAAAGATCTGCCCATTGTCCGCGTGCGCCAGGCTTACCAGGCTCAGCACAACGATCGCAATCCAAACTGCTACTTTTGCCGACTTCATCTTTCACCTCCCGACCTGCGGTTGCTACCAACCGCAAGATTCATGTGACTGCTACTTCCTAAACCGCTATGGGCCTGGGATGCATCATCTCGACAAACCAGTCCCCATAGAGTTGATCCAGGGTTGTGGCTTCATTCACGTCTAACGTCAACGATGCCAATTCCGCGTTGTACACCCATGCTGTCTCCTCAGCGATCTTCTGCGTGGCCGCCAGGATCCGCTGTTGTAAAATCCCCGCGTCCATCGCGGCAAACCGTTCGACTAGCTTCGTGGTCCAGAATTCATCAATCGGATCGAGGTAGGGAAAAGGAAGAGGATTCGGAATCTGACGCATTCCCGCGTAGATCAGCATATTCCGAAAAATTCCAAGCTGCCGCTGTGCTATCATCCACGACATCTGTCCGCTCCTGATCCCTTGCACGTTCTGATATCATAATAGCACGCCGGAATCAGGAACGCAATAGTGATAATGCTGATAAAAATAATTAGAGATCTCCGGGAGTACGCTACTGATTTTGGTATATTTGGGTGATAGGGCGCGTAATTATACTAATTATACTTAAATGTGATTATTTGACACGAAAAAGCCGAACGTTCTCACGTTCGGCGGGAGGAGCCCGTTTGGAGCCCGGTTCTCTCTCGGAGTCGGGCTCGCGACAAACTCTTGCTCAACTTTTGATCAATTCAACAAAAAGCTAACTCGTGTCAGGGTCCAAGGTTTCGAAGGAGAAACCCCAAGAACACCGAAGGTTTGTTCTGACAATCAATCTTCGCCGAAGGGGTTCAGCAGCGTGATCCCTCCGCCGAAATACATCCCGGACATGTCCATTTCCATCAATTCATCCTGATAGTCCTGCACAGGGTAGGTGCCTTCCGGCAGACCGTAGACACCATCCACACCTTGGTCGACTTCCAGATCCGAGACGGTTCCGTTTCGCATGCCGACGCCAAGGTCGATTGAAACATAACGTGTCAGTTTAACACGTCCCCGAAGTTCAGCCCGGAATGGCGTATACGCTCCCGACAGTTCGCCATTGTCAGCGCCCATATCAGCATCGGTCAGTGTTCCACTGATTGTCCCATGACCATATGAGATCATCGGACCCGCTGACAACCAGTCATTGAACTCGTACATGTAGCCGACGTAACCATAGAATTCACGACCATCATACTTGAATTCGTAGGGGACTTCCTGGCCAAAGGTGTTGTCCAGCATGTATCCACCTGTTTCTTCGCCAATGGGATTGTACCCAGCTCCGAAACAGATGCCCTTATAGTTGAAACCGAGCCGAATGTCAAACGTCACGCGACTTTCAAATTCACTGACGTCTGAATACCGGGAATAAACACTTTGTGAGGCATAAAACACCGATCCGTTGGTAATGTGATCATTCACCTGTCCCAGATCGAACTCAGTCATATTGGCGAAGACGGACGCTTCCAGCGCCCAGTCCGTATCCCGGGATGCGGGACCATACAATTGCGCGCTTGCGGCAATGGGCAGTGAGATCAGCAGGAAAGCAGCCAACACCAGCGAAAACCGTTTCATCGTTCCCAGCCTCCATGTGGAATGCGGGGGCACGTGAATCCCCCACGGTATGCGTTGCGTTTAAGTTAGGTCGTTGGGTCGTGCCGTGCAGGACCGGGCCCGGCTCGATCCGCCCCTCGCAGCGGGGTGGGAACAAAACAAGCCGCTTGTTCGTTCCGCACCGTGCACTCTACCTTCCGCGTGCATGTTTCAACCAGACAGGAAGACCCATGATTGACAATACACGGCGTTCCGGCGTTCTGCTGCACCCGACCTCACTTCCGGGTGCGAACGGCATTGGCGAATTCGGGGACGAGGCCCATCGTTTCATCGACTGGCTTGCCGAGGGCGAACAGACCATCTGGCAGGTGATGCCACTTGGACCAACAGGGTATGGCGACAGTCCGTACCAGTGTTTCTCCGCCTTCGCAGCGAATCCCTTCCTTATATCATTGGACCGGCTGAGGGACGAAGGGTTACTCGCTCCCTCCGATCTCGAGCCGTTGCACCAGCTGCCGCATGAGTTTGTTGACTACGGTTCGGTGATTCCGAAGAAGAACGAGCTGCTGTATCTCGCGTTTCAGGCGTTCAGCCGGGACGCCAATGATCAGCAACGCGCAGAGTTCGACCAGTTCAAGCAGCGGTTCCAGGGCTGGCTGGACGATTTCGCAATGTTCATGGCGCTGAAGGCGTTCCATGACGGGCAGCCGTGGAACAATTGGCCGGCCGAACTGCGTGACCGTGACCCGGACGCGCTCGGGCGCGTCGCCACCGAACTGCACGACCGCATCGAATTCCACCGCTGGCTGCAGTTCAAGACGATTACCCAGTGGTGGAAGGTCCGCGAGCACGCCAACAGCAAGGGCATCAAGATCCTCGGCGATCTGCCGATCTTCGTCGCCTATGACAGCGCGGATGCGTGGGCCAACCGCGACCTGTTCCACTTTGACGATCAGGGCAATCCGACCGTGATCGCCGGAGTTCCGCCCGATTATTTCAGCGCCACCGGCCAACGTTGGGGCAATCCGCTCTATAAATGGGACGCTCACCGTGCGCAAGGGTTTAGCTGGTGGGAGGCACGGCTGCGCGCCACCTTCGAGCTGGTGGACATCGTCCGCATCGACCATTTCCGTGGTTTTGACGCCTGCTGGTCGATCCCGGCGGAGGAAGAAACCGCAGTCAACGGTGAGTGGGTACCCGCGCCGGGGCATGAACTGTTCAGCGCGTTGCGCGACCGGATGGGTGAGGTGAACGTTGTCGCGGAAAACCTTGGCGTGATCACGAAGCAGGTGGAAGAGTTGCGCAAGGCGTTCGGTTTCCCCGGGATGCGTGTACTGCAATTCGCGTGGGACAGTGGCCCGTCCAACGTCTTCCTGCCGCACAATCACACGGTAGATTCCGTCGTCTACACCGGCACGCACGACA
The DNA here is from genome assembly GCA_963675295.2 of bacterium. GTDB lineage: Bacteria > Electryoneota > Electryoneia > Electryoneales > Electryoneaceae > BMS3BBIN04. The sequence continues at coordinate 4,086,303 of CAXXKJ010000002.1, read as the reverse complement.
ACAACACCACCCGTGGCTGGTTGGAACAAGAATCCACACCTGAGGGTCTCTCCTATATGAAAGAGTACATTGGGCACGATCCCGGCGACATTGAGCAGGAGTTGATCCGGCTGGCGTTTGCCTCGCCGGGAGTGAGCGCGATTGTGCCGATGCAGGACTGGCTCGCGCTCGGCAGCGAAGGCCGGATGAATACCCCCGGGCAGGCCGCCGGAAACTGGAGCTGGCGAGTGAACCATGACCAGCTCAATTCCGGGCTGGCGGATCACATGGGCAACTTCGCCCGGCGGTATGGACGTGCACCGAGCACCTGGGTGGACGAAAACGAGACCGACTGATGTGCACGAATTCAGCTGGAAGACCTGCCTCTGGCCGGAGGACAAACACCCGATGCCACTCTGCCGGCATGTCTGGGAACGGCACCTTCGTGCGGAGAATGACGGCGAGCTTCCAGTGTCGTCGGACGTGCTCAACAAGCAGTGGGACATGATCATCGCCATGCAGGGAACCGAGGACTGCCCGTGCGCTCGGGAACTTGACACCCTGTCTCGCGGTGCATCGTCTCCAGATTGATCCGAGACGAGATCAAGGCTGGCATTTGCCAATTCCATGACTATTTTCTCAGCCGGTCCCCCGTGGATCGGTTTTTGCCTTTCGGCATGTTGTACCTGGACTACCATCAGCAAAGGTTGGCATGGCTTCAAAACTCCTCATCGTTGAGTCGCCCGCCAAGGCGAGAACACTGTCGCGATATCTCGGGAACGACTACGCCATTCAGGCGTCGGTCGGACATATCCGCGATCTGCCGAACAAATCTCTCGCGGTTGACATCGACAACAACTTCCAACCCGACTACGAGATCATCCCGGAGAAGAAGAAGACCGTCGAGCAACTGCGGAAGGCCGCCTCCAAGGCGAAACTGGTGCTGCTCGCAACGGACCCTGACCGTGAAGGCGAAGCCATCGCGTGGCACATCGCTCACCTGCTCGGGAACCGGAACGGCGACATTCGACGAGTCACCTTCAACGAGATCACGAAGAACGCCGTGCTCGAAGCGGTGTCACATCCCGGCGACATCGACCAGAACCGGGTGGACGCTCAGCAGGCCCGGCGCGTGCTCGACCGGCTTGTCGGCTATCTCGTGAGTAAGGAACTGTGGAGCGTTGTCGCGCGCGGCTTGTCGGCGGGACGTGTACAGTCGGTCGCGCTGCGGCTGGTTGTGGAACGCGAAGAGGAAATCGAAGCCTTCGTACCGGAAGAGTATTGGACCTTCCACGCGATGGCTGAGCTGGAAAACCTGGCTGCGTTTCGCACGAAGCTGGTCAAGCTGGGCGGTGAGGATGTCGAGATCGGCTCCGAGGCGCTCGCCGATCAGGTTCGCGACAACCTGGAAAACCTGCCGGCACGGTTGCTTGAGATCCGCCGCCGGATCAACAGCCAGAAACCGCGGGCACCATTCACCACCTCCACGTTGCAGCAGGAAGCGTCACACCGTCTCAGCATGGGTGGCAAGCGCACAATGCGTGTCGCGCAGAGCCTGTACGAAGGCATCGAGCTCGGCGATGACACCGTCGGTTTGATCACCTACATGCGTACGGATAGTGCGCGGATGAGCCCGGAAGCCGTGCAGGCAACACGTGGTTTCATCCAGGACCAGTACGGCGAAAGCTACCTCAGCCCGAAGGCGCGGCAGTATTCGAGCAAGGGCAAGAAGACGCAGGACGCGCACGAAGCGATCCGCCCGACCGACGTCAAGCGTACCCCGGCCTCGGTAAAGAAATACCTCAAGAAAGACGAGTTCCGCCTTTACGAATTGATTTGGAACCGCTTCGTCGCGACCCAGATGGCGGATGCGTTGTTCGATGGCATCACGGTCGACATCGGTGTCGGAACCCCGGCCGATTTGAGCGCGGAGCTGGTTACGTCCGCGATCAACAAGCGCATCAGCAAGATGCAGGAGAAGGATCCGAAGCTGAATGCGGACGATACCGCGTTGCAGGCCAGACTGCGCGGTGAGGTTGAGAAGGAAGACGCTGGCTACCTGCTGCGTGCCGTCGGCCGCCGTCTGATCTTCCCGGGCTTCCGCCGGTTGTGGGGTGAAGTTGCAGCGGACGATCAACCCGCCAGCAAAGACGCGGAAGAGGTCAACGAAGACCTGCCGGAAGCGCTGTTCCGTGAAACGCACATGGAAGGCGCGACCGCGAAAGCCGGCAAGGCGAAAGCCGATCCGGCTCCCGGCACACCTGCTGAGATCAGCGACATCGAAACCGAGCAGAAGTTCACCCAGCCGCCGCCACGGTATTCGGAAGCGACGCTGGTCAAAACGTTGGACGAACTCGGCATCGGCCGGCCGTCCACGTATGCCCAGATCATCAGCGTGATCCAGGACCGCAAGTATACTGAACGGGACGACAACCGCCGTCTCAAGCCGACTGATCTAGGCCGCACGGTCAACGGCGTGCTGGTGCGCGAGTTCGAGCACGTCTTCAACACCAAGTTCACCGCCGAGATGGAAGAGGCGCTGGACAAGGTGGAAGAGGGGGATGTCTGGACCGAAACCGTACGCAAATTCTGGGAGCCGTTCAGTGAGTCGATCGACCACTTCAAGCAGAACAAAGCGGAGATCAAGAAATCGACCATGACCTCCACCGGTCGCTCCTGCCCGCAGTGCGGGGAGGGGGAACTGGTCGAGCGTTGGGGACGGTTCGGCAAATTCATCTCCTGCAACCGTTTCCCGGACTGCAAGTACATCGAGAAGCAGAACGGCAAGGACGGCGAGGCGAAAGCCGAGCCGGAGATGGTCGGTCGCAAGTGCCCAACCTGCGAGGAAGGCGATCTCGTTTACCGCATGGGCCGGAACGGCAAGTTCATCGGCTGCAACCGCTACCCGAAGTGCAAGCATACGGAACCGATCCCGGGCGAGGAAGGCAAGCAGCCGAACCTGCCCGACGTGAGCGTTCCGTGTCCACGTGAGGGCTGCGGCGGCACGATCGTCGCCAAGCGCACCCGCCGTGGCAAGCTCTTCTATTCCTGCACCAACTGGAAGGAGAAGAAGTGCGACGTTGCGTTCTGGGATGAGCCCGTGGAAAAGACCTGCCCGAGCTGCAGCTATCCGATCATGACGAAAAAAGGTGCGGATTTCGTCTGCCCGGAATGCAAGCACAAGGAACCTAACCCGGACGCTCCCCCCGAAGCCGCGAAGCCGAAGACGAAACGCGCGACCGGTGCAAAAAAGAAGACGACGGCGAAAAAGAGCACCGGTACCAAGCGAACATCAACAAAAAAGAAATAGTTGCGAGCAAAAGGGGCGAATCACATCGCCCCTTTTGTATTAATAGCCGTAGCCGTGCACAAGCAGTGCAGCACAATGCCAGGCAGTGTAGCGCTGCTTCGCATCGTGATCGATTTGTTTCTCGGTCGGCAAAACCACCCGTCAGATCTCCTGCTGGTTCGTTGTCCTTAATGCCCACATCCCTGCCGAGGCAGGCTGATTCGGCAACTTTCCTTCATCTGCACCTGATCGGAAATACAGGAAATAAATTGCATTTCCATGGGGTGAATGGTCAGGTCCCTGCGTATGTTGCAGGTACGATCACACAAAGGCCATGCCATGATGATAGTCTACCTGCTGTCGATTCCAGCCGCCGCGATCATGCTGATCTATGGTGGTTTTCCGGTCGGCAAACTAAGTTTCGGTGCCTACCACGGAAAAGTGGTCAGCGGTCACCCGCTGTTGATGAGGGTAGCCGCACTTCTGCTGATCTGGATGATGATCCCCATGATTGTCCCATGGGGAGGTGTCGGAGTTGTCGTGCTTGGCAGCATTGCTCTTTTTTTAATTATCGTCGGACTGTTCCTCGGAAGGTGAGGGTTCACGGTGTTACCTTCAGGGTAGCCACCTTTTCAGGAAGCCAGTGAACGTACTCCTTGACAAATGGCTGTCCCACCTCCGTGCTGTGGAGAATGTATCTCCGCACACAATCCGTGCATACGGTTCAGACGTCCGCAAATTCATCGACCACATTGAACGCCAGGCCGGTGGTAAGGTCCGTCCCGATTTCATCACCATGCGGCATGTCCGCCGCTACCTCGGCACCCTGGTCAAGACCGATACCTTCAACCGCACCCAACCTGTCGCGCGCAAAACCAAGGCGCGTACCCTGTCTTCGTTGAAAACCTTCTTCCGCTGGCTGGTGGAGGAGGGAGTGCTCGCGGATTCCCCCGCCGAATCGATCGACAGCCCCCGGGTGGACAAGAAACTGCCAGATGTTCCGACCGTCACCGACATCGGCACCGCGCTCTCGGACTCCGTTTCCGCGACCGAGGATGAGACCGAGCGCACACGTAACGATGCCTTGCTGGAAGTTCTTTATGGCAGCGGCTTGCGTGTCAGCGAAGCGGTCGGCCTCAACCTGCGCGCCGTTGATCTGAAACAGGGCTGGCTGCGAGTCACCGGCAAAGGGAGCAAGCAACGAACTGTCCCGATCGGCGTGAAAGAGAAAGACGCCCTCGAGAAATGGCTGGCGGTGCGCGATGAATACCGTACCGACCAGTCCGGACAGGCGCTGTTTCTTGGCAAGCGGGGGAAACGGTTGAACCAGCGTGAAGCGTACTCGATCGTCAACAAACGTCTGGCTGCCGCCGGCTTGAGCCGTGGGGCTCATCCGCACGCGCTACGGCATGCGTTCGCGACGCACATGCTCGAGAACGGGGCGGACCTCATGTCGATCAAGGAACTGCTGGGACACTCGAGCCTGTCCACAACACAAGTTTACACCCGCGTCACCCGCGACCATCTGAAACAGGTCTACGCACGCCATCCACGTGCGGCTGCGAGTGAGGACGGGACCCGTCACAGATAACCAACCCGCTGCATCAAGGAGGACACATGCAGGTGATCATTCAGGGAGACGGCATTAACGTCCGCGATCAGCTGAAGGAGTACATCGAGAAAGAGCTCGAGCGGTTGGAGCGTTATTATGACCGGCTGATGGATGCGGATGTGATTCTGGAAGGCCAGCTCCATCAGAAGGAAGCCCGGATCAAACTTGCACTGCCGCGCGAGACGCTGTTCGCGTCGGCGACGTCGGACAAGTTCGAAACCTCCGTCGAAAGCGCTGTCGATAAACTCGTCGAGCAGTTGAAACGCCACAAGGAAAAGTTGCGCGAAAGCTGATGAACGAACCGAGCGATAAAGAAAATCCGAAGGCGGGACGGGTCCTCGACTTCATCGAAGTGAAGCAGTTGTTCGAGGATAACGAGGAACGCCTTGGCTTTACCCTGCTGGCCGGGTCGGAGGGCATGCAACGGCAGATCGCCGTCAAGCATGTCCACCGGCCGGGCCTGGCACTGGCCGGCTACATCGAACTGTTCTCGTATGAACGGATCCAGATCCTCGGCAACACCGAGATCTTCTACTTGCGAGGGCTGGACGATGACGCGCGGCTGAGCTCCATCAAGAAGGTGATGAAGTTCGACATGCCGTGCCTGATCATCACCAACGGCAACCAGCCGCCGGTGGAGCTGTTGGTGCAGGCCAGCGAACACAACGTTCCCGTGATGGGCACAAACCTCTCCACCACCGATCTCAACCACTTGTTGAGTGACTACCTGGACGATCAGTTCGCGCCGACGATCAGCGTGCACGGATCGCTGGTGGATGTCTATGGTACCGGGATGCTGTTCACCGGACGCTCCGGCATCGGCAAGTCGGAAATCGCGCTCGACCTCGTCGAACGTGGCCACCGGCTCGTCGCCGACGACCGTGTTCGTATCGACAAGAAGGCGGAAGGCGTGCTCATCGGCACCGCGCCGGAAATCAGCCGCCACATCATGGAAGTACGCGGCGTCGGCCTGATTGACGTCAAGCGCATGTTCGGCGTGCGCGGGATCCGGGTGCAGAAACGTGTCGAGGTCGAGGTGCACCTCGAAGAGTGGGATGAATCCTACGAGTGGGAACGCATCGGGCTCGATTACGAGTCGACGCACTACCTCGGGGTCGAGGTACCGCTCTTGCGTTTGCCCATCTTCCCGGGCAAAAATATCTCGATGATCGCGGAAGTCATCGCGTTGCAGATTCACCTGCGAGTGTACGGCATGAACCCCGCCGAGGAGATGCAACGGCGAATGACCGAAGAGATGAACCGCCGCAGAGTTAAAAACTATCTGATAAGGGATTTCGAGTGATGGTCACCGGCGCACTGGTCGTCACCCATGGCAAACTGGGGGAAATCCTCGTCCAGGAGGTCGAACACCTCGTGGGACGCCAGGATCGGTTCATCGCCATGAGTACACTCGGCCTATCCGCCGGCGCAATTACCGAAAGCGTCCGCCGCCTGATCGGGGACGACCCGTACATCATCTTCACCGACACACCCGGAACCTCCCCCACCATCCGCTCGTCCGCCGCCATCGGCGAACGGCAAGCCGTCATCACCGGGGTCAACATCGGCATGTTGATCTCGTTCGTCATGCACAGGGAAAACGTCGAGTTCGAGGAACTCGCGGAAAAGATGGTCCGTGATGGCCGTCGCTGCGTGGAGGTCAAATGGGCGCGCAACCAGCAGAAGATCTGAACGGTCTCGTCGTGCGAGTGGACGACCGGCTGTTCCATGGGCAGATCCTCTACGGCTGGGCGAAAGGGTGGGCCAACGAAGTCTGGCTCGCGCATGATACTGTCGCCAAAAATCCGGACGAACGGTCACTCTACGAAGAACAGATGGCTGGTGTGCAGGGGGGCATTCTCTCCATCGACGAAGCCGTTGACCGCTACAAGGGATGCGGCTGCCAGGCGGATAAATGCCTGCTGATCGTCGGCAGTTGCTCCGACCTGAAACGCCTGATCAACGGCGGCGCGGTACCCGGCGAAATCCACCTCGCCAACCTCGGACAGGGCGAGAACAAAACGCAGATCGCCGAATCGGTCAGCCTCTCCGACGATGACTGCGAGATCATCCGTGACCTCCAGGATGACGGTTTCTCCATCTGCCTGCGCAAACTCCCGCAATCAAAGACGAAGGATGTGGTTATCCCGTAGGCTGCGGGCTTCGGAGTGTACGTGGCGGTTTTGGCCACGCTTAGAAGTGCCGCGTTGTCCGGGCCAACACAGGCAAGAGTATCGAACAAGACCGGGGACACTTAACGGAGTAGGTGTCCCCGGTCTTTTATCACATCCCAGGACTCGAAACTCGAGTCTCAGATCTCACATCTCAAGTCTCAAGTCTCAGGACTCAGGACTCAAGACTCAAGACTGAAACCTACCACGCCATCACGACGCCAATCCCCGCCTTGAACTGTTCCAGCTCCATGTCGTACGTGCCTTCCAGCCCGATGCGCACATTCCGCCGTGCCATGTGGCCGATGTGACCGGTCACCGTCTGGTAGGTCATATCCTCGAGCATGGTCGAAAAGGCCGCCGGCGCGCTGTCCTCGGCGTCGAACGTGACGTTGTTGTACAGCGCCGCGAGAAAATACTTGCTGTCATCGCCGTTGGGCCAGTAAATCGCCTCGGCGATGATCCCGTTCATCGTCACTTCACGCTCAGTGGCGAGGATGTACGGGTTGCTGTCGGTACGCATCAGGTACTGCCCGTTTACCTGCAGCGGGCCCATCTCAAACGTACCGTTGACGCCGAAAACGGAAACCTCGTTGTCGGTCATGTTCGCGATCGGGATGGTGTTGTCCTGCAGCGTTTCCGTCCCCATCATCACAAACCCGCCGAGGTTCAGCATGTCGCCAACGTCCTGTGACAGGTGCGCGGCGAACACTTTCTTGTCGTCGTTGTCGGCGAAACCGTTGTCGAAGTCCGCCAGTCCGTTCCCGTTCACAATCATACCTGTCAGCCCGGTGCTGCCCCACGGCGCGCCGTAGGTCACCATCAGACCGCGATCATACGAGGTGCGCATGTTCGACGAGCCCGGCATCATGCGGTACGCCATGTAGTTCTCGAACGTCAACCGCAATTCCGCCTTCATCATCGGGTCCGAAATCGAGAACTGGCCGACGTAGACATCAAGATCCTGGTCCGTCAGGATGTTGTTGAAAATGACAAAAGCATCGTCAAGACCAGCCACTTCGCCGCGTTCATCGAAGTAGAAGTAGAAGTAGTACGAAACGTGATCGGACAACGAGCCGCCGCTCAGCAGTTTGAAGGTCCACGGCATCTTGAAGTCCACTGCTTCGGATGCCTCTTCATAGAACATCCACGTGTCGATCCGCATCGCAATCGGCAGTTCACGTACAAGGCTCAGGTCTTCATCACCCGTATCGACATAGTACCGTGGGGATTCCTGATCCTCGAGCACGAAGCCGTTGGCCGCGAAATCGTCACCGTACGCCTTCAGCCGCGGGAACGGGTAGTGACACGTCGAACAACTCATGCGGTACTTGCGTGCGAACGCCGGAATCGCCGACGCACTCTCTGCGAACATCACGAACGCAAATACGGCCAGCAACACCACCAGCAATGTCTTCTTCATCGATACTCCCCCTCTATCGAAACTGAACGTAAAAGAAAGCAACAGAAAGCAACAGACAGTAAGAGACAGTAAAAGACAGTAAAAGACAGCAAAAGACGCAACGGATGCAAAAGACGCAAAAGACGACAAACACACATCCGTGATCATCACCTAGCTTGCTGTCTGTCCCGACCGCAACAAAGCTGATCGGGTCAATCTGCGGTTTGCCCCGACCGCAGAAACGCTGGCCGGGATTGTCCGCAGACAAAAACGTCCACCGTCAATCACCCTGCACTCAATCGAGTACCGTCACCGTCGTGCTGTGCGTGTTCACCAGCATCGGCTCGCCTTCTTCCGGCGCACCGAGCAGATCGGCGACCGTCGGCACCAGCAACGCGTAGTACATCGTCGCGGTGACCGTCATCTCACCCGGCGCCGCTTCGAACGGAACCTCAAACGTGTACGTCTCCAGCTTGGTCTCACGCGGACCCATGCGGTAGTCCACGCCGAACGAAGCCGTGTGCCACTGCATGATCGTGATCTCACCGTCCGGGTTGAGGTACGGCATGCGGAAAATCCGGTCGCCAACCGGGACATGACCGTCACGGCGCACGCCCTTGAAGCCCGGATCGTTCAACGGAACCGACATGTCGGTATACGCCAGTTCATCACTGGCGATGGTGTACTCTTCGCCCTCAAAACCCTTCTTGTCGACGGGGAGGTGGTAGACATTTCCGTCCGCGTCCACCGCTTCCACCTCAACCCACAGCAGACGGTCTTCTACTGATCCGGTCGGGAATTTGTGGCCGGTCTTCTGGTTGAACAGGGCGAGGGTGAACTGCACCGGTTCGCCGATCACCACTTCACGGATGTCCGGGTGAATCCGCAGCTCGACGACACCGTTCACCTTGCCCGGATCGTGACCACCATGGAACAGGTGCTGCGCGACGTCATCATGCTTGCTGCCGATACGTGCGGAGTAGCCTTCACTCCAAGTCATGTGGCAATCCTGGCAGCGACGTCCTTCCGCACCATACGGACCTTCCAGTAGCTCGATCTGCGTTGCCTTGACCATCACCCCATAGGGGCTCTGCTCGTTGTGGCAGGTGCCGCAGAATTCCGTGGTACGGTGGAAATCGCTCTGCACCATGTTATGATGCGGGGACTGGGTGACCGTATCCGGCGAACGCTGGCCGCGCTTGTCCTTGCCCGGCTCAATCGTCCAGCTGAAATTGAACGGTGTCCCTTCCGCTTTGCCGGTGATCGTGTGGCAGACATCGCAGCTCACCGATTCGTCCGCGCGGCTTTGGCCCGGACGCGGCGGCGGAACATCGCCGGCCATGAACGCTAGCGGAGCATGGCAGCCGTTGCAGCCTTCGTGCACTTCGGCCGGCACGTTCGGATCGTTTTCCGTATGCGCAACCGCGAGCTCGAAGTATTCAACCTCGTCCCAGTGATGCGTATACGCCTGCGACATCATCGACTGCTCCCACTGCCGGAAAATGTCCTGGTGACACTGCCGGCAGGCTTGCGGCTTCTCGAACTCCTCATAGTCATGCATCCCCTTCAGATCACCGCCGGACGCGGCATACACAGCCATGCCAGGCAGGATCAGCAGAAACAGCACAAGCGAAAGGCAGGCCCTGCAGTTCATGTGAGGTCTCCCGGATAAACTTGAGGTGCGTCTAAAAATCGTGTTGTGGAAGGCAATGGGTCTCCCCCTGAGATCCGATTGCAATATAAGCGTTCTAAACCAAATTATCAAAAAGATAAGAAGTTAACCACGCCAAACTTTAGTTGTTTAAGCGTGAAAGGTTCAACATGGATCATCTTCAGACATGTTAATGCGTTACAAACTTATAAAGTATTGTGATTGTATCAGAACGGTACTGATCAACTATCGAAAACACGAAGACTTGTTTGTGATTTGATTCTGGAATCATCGCTGGATTGAGTCGAATCTGGCACTCCAAACCGCTATATCAGGATCGCTGTGATTACGCATTTTCAAACACCCCAACCGTATATTCTTGCCTGAAAGCAAGGCGCGGAGCGTACTGCATGCCTGTCGCCTGCCCACACCTGTCAAACCACCAAGCCATTCATACAGCATTGCGGAGGCGGAATGAGCAGAGGTATCCCGTTCGGCGAACTGCCTGACTACCCGGGACCGTTGTGCATGGGCATGACAGGTGAGGGGGTCGAGCTGTTTCAGGAAATGATGAATCTGCTCGGATTCCAACTGACCGTGGACGGCAAGTTCGCCCAGGCAACACGCAGTGCGCTGCACGCCATGACCGGCAAGGACGTGCTGGAAGAAAGAATCTGGCGGATGCTGCTCAAACCGCTCGAGCACGCCCTGAAGGAAATTCCGGGAAAGGATTCCATCGCGGTGACAGGACTGGCGTACGCGAAGAAACACCTGCGCGCTGGAGCGACCGCACTGCCGGGGCCGCGTGGACCGTGGGTGCGGCTCTACAACCAGGGCTACGAAGGACCGGAACACTACTGGCCCGCCGGATTCATCTACTTCTGCATCGCCCAGGCACACAATTCGTTCTCGAAACTCCCCAAGGGAGATCGTTTCGTGTCCTTCCCGTTCACGCTGGAGTGCAGCGAAATCGCGGAGTGGGCGCAGGAGGTCGAACTGCTGGTCACGGATCTCGAGGGCGCGTCCATCCCACCAGGCAGCCTGTTTCTTGAGGGTGCAGCAGATTTCGATGCTGAGTCGAATCCGCGGTATACGCATGTCGGATTTGTGGACGAATTCTACGGTGAGAGCTTTACATCGGTGGAAGGCAGCATGAACGACAAGGTGATCGCCAAGTACCGGGCGTTCGGTGCACGGGTGATCCATTTTGTGCCACCGCAGCCGGTATAATCTGCGGAACACAGGGAAATAACTGCAGTTTGCACCAAATAGAAGAGACACCTCAGGCGCAAGGGGTACACCCGAGGTGTCTCATAAGGCAGGCCACTAGGGCCAATTTCCAGACGAGACTCAAAGTCGCGTCAGGAGACGTTGTTTACGTACGCAAGACGCGTGCCTAAGTTTTGTAATCTTTTGGGACACAATGAGAATTCTGTAACATTACAAAAAAGACGTAAAACGGGGATCCGTCGCTAGTTCGGCGGATCCCCGTGTTTTTCTGGCCTAAGTGTATTTGCCAAAAAACGTTACTTCATCAACACGACCTTCTGCAAACCGTGGTTCGCACCAGCCTGTGCCGAAATGAAGTACACACCGCTCGAGAGACCGGAGCCGTCAAACGTGAAGATGTGCTGTCCAGCGGTCAGTTGACCGTTCTGAAGTGTGGCAACTTCCTGACCGAGGGCGTTGAACACCGAGACCGTCACCAGCTCCGACTGCGGCAGCGAAAGGCTGATGCTCGTGGTCGGGTTGAACGGGTTCGGATACGCCGCGCCAAGTGCGAATTCGCTCGGGACATTCGTCACTTCAACCGCGCCATTGTCCATCACCTCAAAGCCAGTCATCGACCATTCGGTGTCGCCGTCAGCGTCGAACGAGAACTTCACGAACTCGAACTCGTCCATGCTGATCGGGTTGCCGAACACAAGACCGGCCTTCGCAATGAAGGTGTAGTAGCCGTTCGGGGCGCCGCCCGGAACCTGAACCGCCGCGTTCGGGGCTTCAATATCCACACCCGGCTGATACACGACGTTGTAGGTATCGATCTGGTAGGTATTGCCATTCGGCAGGATCGCTTCCGTCCACACCACGCCCGGCGTGTTCACCGCGTAGTTGTTGCGAATGCGAGCCGCGAAGCGAAGCACGCCACCGCTACCCGGAATGAAGTACGGTTCGTCGTATTCCGGCGTTATGCGGATGTTGATGTCCGTCGCCATGCTCTCAGCCAGCAGGCAGGCTTCGTAGGTGTCGATACGGCCGGCACCGAAGCTGTTGTCCTTGCCCGTGGTACCATAATCGACAGCCGAGGTCTCGAGGATCTCGTCGATCTGGGCCGGCGTGAAGTTTTCGTCGATCGACAGCAGCAACGCAGCAGCGCCCGCAGCGTGCGGCGTCGCCATCGACGTACCATCCCAACCATCAGCATAGTCGTCGTAAATGTTGTTGTTGTTGGAGTCAATGTAGTTGCAGGACTTGACGTTCACGCCCGGGGCGGACACGTCCGGCTTGAAGAGACCGGCACCGGGGTTGTACGCGTAGTCAAACCAAGGGCTGACCGCCTGCCAGGTCACCGGACCACGGCTGGAGAAGCTGGCGATGTTGTTGTTGATGTCGGTCGCGCCAACGGTGATCACACCGCTGAGGCCGCCATCTTCGATCTGATCGGGGTTGTGCCACGGCGGCGGGACGGTACCCGGCGTGCGCACCTGGTTCGGGATCGTGCCCCAGGAACCTTCGTTACCGGAAGCGACGAGGTTGACAATGCCCGCGGCGTTCACGAGATCATACTGATCGCGGAACGATTCACGGATGGTGTTGGACGCGTTGGTCCAACCGGCCGAAAGGCTGGTCACGTGGACAGCGTGCTCAATGCAGAAGTCCAGCGCCGCCCAGCAGTCCGACTCAGCACCGCTACCGCCGGAGTTGAAGATCTTCAGCGCCATCAACGTGGCGTCCGGAGCAACACCCGTCTGGGAGGCACCGGTGCCATCACCCAGGGCCGAACCGGCGCAGTGGGTGCCGTGGCTGTGGTCATCCCACGGGTTGTTGTCGTTGTTGTAGAAGTCATACCCGTGGTTCGGGTAGTCGGCGCCGCCGTTCCACATGTGGTCGGCGAGGTCGATGTGTTCGTAGTTGCAACCGGTGTCGATGATCGCCAGCAGGATGCCTTCGCCCGTATAGCCGAGGTCGTTCCAGACTTCCGGCGCACGGACGTTGTCAACGCCCCAGCAGATTTCATCGAGTTCGTTACCGCTGCCACCCGAATTCGGCGGATCCGGGATGACCTTCTCGTCGTTCATCCACTCGATCGCACGCACGTCCGCGCGCTGAGCGATCTGACGGATCACCCGCGGCGTCGCACGAAGATCTACCGCGTTCGCCAGCTTCAGCGAGCGAATGCGAGTCGCCTTGCCCTGCTGCTCAAGGCGGTACAAGTTGTCAAGCAGGTCTTCCTGTGACCGATCCGCACGCAGGCTGACTTCGTTCCACATCAGCGCCTTGCGGTCGGTAGCACGAAGCCCGTCCATCATGCTCGACAATTCCTGCACGTCGTGGCGATCACGCATCAACACCACAACGCGAACCATTTCCGATTCATCCGCCGCGGCGAGAACCGGTTGCAGTTCGTCACTGATCACCGTCGGAGCCGCGGAGCTCATGCTCGCGAACAGCACCACGATGAGGAGGCCTGCGAAAAAACTGCTAGCACGTACTCTCATCATCTCTTCCTCGCGTTACGTAACCGTGCACCCTGTCTATGTTGATTCAACTGAATCCAAATTGCAGCGGCCGGGGTCGAATCCTGCGGACATCGTTCGTCCTGGCGATGGATGGCACTCATCCAAGGCGGGGGTGGAACACCTGTTGGCCGATTCGCTGGACCAGCCTCATCGCACTCCACTCATGGTGACCCCAACCGAGGCGCAGAACCGGCACGGACAAGGTAGGTTGACCAAATTCGGCATGCAACGCAGAATCGTCATTTTCCGATTTTCACCCCGAGACCCCTGAGACTAAAACGCCACAGGCTATTTGCCTGTGGCGCTGGATGTTAGACAGATTTTCGAGGCCTCGCGGATCTCAGTACGTGCTGTAATACAGGTACCGGTAATCCTTGATCTTCAGATTTTCCCGTTCCTGCTCGATCCACTCGGTAAACAGGTTGTTCTGCATCTTCTGCGCAACCTGCGAATACAGCTCATCGCGGCTCGCCTCAAACTGGCTCATGTCCGCCGGTGTCAGCGAATCGAGGTGGATGATGTAATACCCCTTCTCACCCTTGAACGGCTTCGACACCTCGCCGACTTCCATGTTGAATGCCACGTACGCGAACATGTGGTCACGACCAACCGAACTGATGAACTGGTTTGCCTTGAATGGACGGCGCGATTCCTGGAAGGTTATGCCTTCCTCGCTGTCGGCCAGCTTCTGCAGGTCCCAATCCATCTCCGGAAGCTCGGCGTAGAGACGATCCGCTTCCTTTTTGGCGAGCTCGTACTGATACGGCTTCAACAGATCCGGCAGCAGCTGGTCCTTCACTTCCTCGAACGGCGTCACACCAGCTGGAATCTCCGCGGTCGTCTTGAGCACGACCCAGGCACGGTTGAACTCATACACCGGCGTCACTTCGCCGAGCGGTCGGTTCATCATGAACGCCGTCGCGGCGCCGTTCCGGCCGAGACCCGGGACAATCCCATTATCACGGATTTCCAGAGTGTCAATGTCGAGTTCGTACAGCTCAGCAGCCGGCTCGAACCCGTTTTCCGTCGCTTCTTCCTGGAAGGACTGGGCGAGGTTACGCAAGCTTTCGACCGATTCCGGACTCTGAACGACGTTGATCAGAATGTGGCGGGCGTGAATTTCCTCGCCCTGAATCTCGTCGTTGTAGCGGGATTCGAGACGCTGGATCACGTGCCAGCCGAACTGCGTCAACACCGGACCGACGATCTCGCCATCCTCGGCGTTGAACGCGGCCTTCTCGAACATCGGCACCATCCGGCCCTTGCCGAACCAGCCAAGATCGCCGCCCTGATCGGCGGACGGATCATCACTGTATTCCTGTGCCAGGGTCTCGAACGATTCGCCATCCTGCGCACGGCGAAGCAGGCTCTCGGCAAGACGCTGCGCGGTGACCGTATCCTCACGAGTCGGCTCGTTCGGAATCCGGGCAACCAGGGCTGTCCGGCGCGGATCGAGCTGATACTCGTCGATGTTTTCCTGGTAAGCCTGGCGAAGATCCGCTTCGGTTACGAGGCTGGAATCCACGTCCACGTTCCGGAGGTCAACCAACACGTAGGACGCTTCCGCGGTTTCGTTCTGGCGGATGTACTCCCGCTTCAGATCGTCTTCGCTGATGTGAATCACCGAACCCAGCCGGCCCATGATCTTCTGCCGGACGAGCTGCAACCGCGTCGTATTTTCGAGTGACAGCAGGAAGTCAATGTTGTTCGGGTCGGAGATCACCTGGTTGTACAGCGCCCAGTCAAATGCGCCCGTGCTGTCACGGAAATTCGGATTGTTCGCAACCTGCGGCGGCGGCGAATGACGGATCGTCATCGCGACTTCAGCGTCGGAAACAACAATCCCAGCCTCACGCTCAGCACGATTCAAGAGCACTTCGTTGATCAACGCGTCCCACGCCTCACCACGAAGTTGCTCAGCACGGCTCTCCGGAATGTCGCCGTTCTCGTACCGCTGGCGTTCCTGCGCGAAACGGTCCTGGATCGTCTGCTCATACTGCTCACGAGTTACTTCCTGGTCGCCGATCTTGCCAACAACACCGGGCTTCATCGGGCCGGAAAAACCACCCATACCCCAGGAGAAAATGATCGTGCCGATAAAGGCGAACACCAGGATCCAGAGGACCACAGCCGTGTTACGCCGCAAGGATGACATCATGGTTAACTACCCCTGAACTTGTCTGTAAACCTCGTAATTCTTGAAGACAGGGAATATGGGATGCGGAAATCCATCTTGCAACCGGCGAACACTCACTTTTTGCCTGTCTCCACCTGTCTCCGAGCGTTCGAAACGAACCCGTTTCAACACTTCAGAGTACAAATTCAAGTTCCAGCTCTACCATCGGTCTCCCGTGACGTCCGCAGAGGTCTGGATCAAATTGACCCTTTGCGCATCCGACCTACAAGCCTCGCCGGTGGCAACTTGAGCAACAAGCTGCGGCACGGCAAGGCTGCTGTTTCGTAAACTCAACACTCCGATAATGGAGTTCGAAATCTAGAGGAGAGGTCATGCCCAGGATTGCATTGGCCACACTGACACGTGGCATGGAGTTTGTCGCTCGTACCGGCAGCGATCATGAAGTCCGCATGGATGCCCGCGAAGAAAGCGGCGGGAAAGATCTCGGACCCCGACCAGCCGAACTGCCGTACGTCGGTCTCGCCGGCTGTACCGGTATGGACGTGATCAGCATTCTTCGCAAAATGCGGCAGGATGTCGCCACCTTCCAGGTCGAGGTCGAAGGTGTCACCAAGACTGAAGAGCATCCCAAACGCTGGACCAAACTGCAGGTCATCTTCACCGTCACCGGCGATGTGGAAGCCGCGAAGCTCGAACGAGCCATCGATCTGTCACGGACCCGCTACTGCGGCGTTTCCGACGTCATGCGTCCAACGATCGACATCGAATACGTTTACGTCCTGAATGGCGAGTCGCATACCATGGCACCCATCGAGGAAGCCAAACAAGCGTAACTCCGCAACCAAGACCGCTGAACGGACCCGGGAGCATTTTTCCCGGATCCGTTTTTTTATCGGGGAGCTTGTGCTATCTTTCACGCAGGAGCGGTTTATTCAACACGGTTCACTCAAAGCCTTTCCTGCCGAATCTCGCTACATTCACTTTTTCGCGATAACGGCGCGCGAATTTGCCTCGTTTTACGTACGTTTAGACTTGTATCGTACTGAATCCCGAAAAAATAGCGAATCTCTCAGAGGCATACGTAATTTCAATAAAACTATCTTTGGTTTCTTTCGGGTATTTTGAGTATTATCTTAAGAACGCGTAAAAGAACGTTCACCTTCAGAACTTTAAAAGATCGCAAGCATGCAACTCGCCCGAGTCGACAGTCTTAAGCCCGGACAGGTCTTGGGCCGTTCTCTCTACAACGAACGGCGCGAGATCGAATTGCCCGTGGGCTCACGGCTCGACCGCGACATGATTGATCTTTTAAATCGCCGGCGGTACACGTATGTGTACGTCTGGGAAACGGAAAACGGTGATTTCGTTACTCCCCAGGACCTGATCGGCGACTCCATCCGAAGTGCCAATTCCAAGTCGTTCTCGCAGGCACTGGAAGACCTGCGATCCAACGAAGCCCTCAGCAAACTCGATCCCGAGAACATCGTCAACGAGCTGAAGCAGTCGATGAACCTGCACAACCTGCTGCCCTACACCCGGTTTGAACAGGCAGCCGGAGATATTCTGGAGCAGGTGCTGCGGCGCGATGTGCGGCTGTATTCTTCTTTGCCCGTCCGGAACAAGGCAACTTCGGATATCGATCACGCGCTGGACGTCGCGGTCCTGTCCGTGTTGCTGGGCCGGTCGCTGAACCTGCCCGAAGAGCAACTGAAGACGGTGGCGTTGGCCTCGTTGCTGCATGATGCCGGTATCTGGGTGCTGACCGCCGCGACGAATAACGGCTCGGAAGAGCTGTCGCGTGACCTGATCGAAGAACACCCGACATTGTCGATGTTGCTGATCCGGCAGGCGCGTCCCGACAACCGGGCCGAGCAGACAATCGTCCATCAGCATCATGAGTGCCTCGATGGATCCGGCTACCCGGAAGGTCTGAGTGGGGACGATACACCACTGGAGCTGGAGGCAGATCCGGCACGGTACGCGATTTATCCGTTGTCGATGATCGTCGCGATCACGAACAAGTATGACGCATTCGTTTCCGGCCGGTCCGGGGGCAAGCTGCACACACCGGAGCAAGCACTCGCCAAGCTGGTGAAGGATTCCGGCGTGCATTGGAACACGCACATCGTTCGCGAGCTGGTGAAGATCGTGCAGCTGTACCCGATGGGCGCACACATCAACATCAAGAAATGCTCAAACCCGCAGTTCACGGGTTGTGGCGGGATCGTCATCGCGAACAGCCCGCTCGATCCGAAGAAACCCACGGTAATCCTCACTCACGACCACCGCGGCGGCGCGATCCAGCCGAAACGTGTCGTACTCGCCCGCGAGGAAGTAGTGGAACTGGAACTCGTCCTGTAAGTATACCCGGCATTCGGGATCTCATTGACAACAGCCGCGTCCTGAGGACGTGGCTGTTGCCATCTCCACCGAGTATATTCCCCCGCGACTTGACGAACCAATGAGCCTCTCATGCAAAAATCGCCGCTGGCGATCATTCTGTCCACCGTTTTCATCGCCCTGATCGGGTTCGGGATTGTCATCCCACTGATGCCGGTTTACGCGGAGCGCTTCGGCGCCGGCGGATTCCAGGTCGGTATGCTGGTGATGACCTACAGCCTGATGCAGTTCCTGCTCGCGCCAATCGCAGGACGCATCAGCGACCGGATCGGACGCCGCCCGGTGCTCATTTTCGCTCTGCTCCTGACCAGCGCCAGTTACGTCATCTTTGGACTCGCTGACCAACTGTGGTTGCTGTACGCCAGCCGTATACTCGCCGGGATCGGTGGCGCGGATATTACCGTCGCGCAGGCGTACATCGCGGACGTGACCCCGCCGGAGAAACGCGCGCGCGGGATGGGACTGTTCGGTGCGGCGTTCGGCGTCGGCTTCGTGATCGGACCATCGCTGACCGCGTTGACCTTCGAGATGCACGAGGGCATGCCCTCTTTCATAGCGGCCGGACTGGCGGCGGTGACCGCGATCTGGGCGCTGTTCATGCTGCCCGAGCCGGAAAAACACACCGACTACAAGCCGCGCAGGATCAAGCCGGGCGAGTGGCTGACAAAAGTGCTCGGCGTGCTGATGTCCTTCCAGTTCATCACCGTCTTCTCGCAGGCGTTGCTGCAGAGCATGCTGGTGCTGTTCACGGTGCACACGCTCGGCTGGAACGAAAAGAACAACGGGCTGTTCCTTGCCATGGTCGGAGGGATATCGGCGATCATACAGGGCGGGTTGATCGGACGATTATCCGAACGCTTCGGCGAACGCAACCTGGTACGGGTCGGTCTGTTCCTGATGGCGATTGGTCTGTTTCTATTCAGCAGGGTGGGGGACGTGGTCTACCTGTATGTTGGTGGCGTAATCAACGCGTTCGGATTTGCGTTGACCCTGCCCTCGCTGTCCAGCCTCGCCAGCCAGGAGGCGCCCGCTGGACATCAGGGACAGGTGCTCGGCTCGTTCCAGTCGATGGGCAGCCTCGCACGGATGATCGGCCCGTTGGCAGGAGGCGCGTTGTATGACCTGATCAGCCCGAACGCGCCGTTCGGTGTCGGCTCAATGATTGCGGTCGGGGCGGCGATTTCCTCCATCATCTTTCTGCGCGGAGCGATTAAAAAGCCGGAGACGGTCAAATGAGTGGCCGCGCACGGCTGCGCCACATCATCATCGCCGAGTTCCTGTTCCTGATCGGTTTCGCGATGATGGTCCCGTTGTTACCGCTGTACGCACGGGACCTCGGCGCGAACGCCACGCTGGTCGGCATTCTGCTCGCAGCAAACCAGGCCGTCGATTTCTTTTTCGCGCCGGTTGCTGGACG
This sequence comes from bacterium, assembly GCA_963675295.2. GTDB lineage: Bacteria > Electryoneota > Electryoneia > Electryoneales > Electryoneaceae > BMS3BBIN04. The sequence continues at coordinate 4,066,505 of CAXXKJ010000002.1, read as the reverse complement.
GCTGTCCGACCGCTATGGACGGCGCATCCTGCTACTGCCTGCGATGCTGTTGACCGCTGTTGCTTATTTCCTCATCGGTCTGTCCGGAAGTTTCGCGTTGATCCTGCTGATCTGGACCGTGGCCGGGATTGGTTCGTCGCACGTGCTGCTGAGCCAGGCGTATGTCGCCGACGTGACCTCGGAGCGCCGACGCACGTCCGGCATGGGCTACTGGGGTGCGTCCTTCGCGCTGGCGTTTGTGGTCGGACCGCCGGTGGGTGCGATGTTGTACGCTCGGATGCCGGATCTCTCCGCCACCATCGCTGCCGGGGTGGCGCTCCTGGCAACGGTCTACGCGTTCATCTTCGTACGTGAGCCGGAACGGGTCCATCATCGTGAGGTTGATCGCGGTTCCGCGATCCGGCACATTACCGAGCTGCGCCGCTCGGTGTTGACCGTCATCGCGCTCAACTTCGCAGTCATCTTCATCTGGAGCCAGTTCACCACCATTCTGCCGCTGTACACGACAGACATCTTCCAGTGGGAGGTGAGCAAGTATGGCATGTACCTCGGGTCGGTGGGACTCATCGCCGCCGTGGTGCAGGGGGGATTGGTCGGACGGCTGGTCAAGCGTTTCGGGCACGGTCCGCTGGTGTCGACCGGCTTCGGCGCGCTCGGGATCGGCCTCGCGATCCTCGCCGCGCCGGTGAACATGGTGACTCTGGCCTTGTCAGCCTTCGGGATCGCGACCGGCTTCGGGCTGCTGATGCCCAGCCTGCCGGCGCTGCTCAGCATGAATGTGCTCCCCGAACGTAAAGGACTGGCGCTTGGCGTATTCCAGTCGGCGAGCACGCTGGCCCGCGTGATTGCACCACTGATCGCCGGGTTTATCTATGAGGAAGGGTTTCCTTCCGCGCCGTTCGTGTTGACCGCGACCCTCGGACTGCTGGTGATGGTGATGGCGTCCGTGTTCACCCTGCGTGATCCGCAGGGATAGCAAAAAGGGACAATCATTTGCGGTGACTGCCCCTTGGGATAACAACGAAATCCTTCACTGCTTTCAGGATGACATTCTACCTCATCAGCACAATCTTCTGCGTCTGCTGCAGCTGGCCCGGAACCGCTGCGCGCACGAAGTACACACCGCTAGCCCAGTCATGCGCGCTCAACGTGTATTCATGCCTGCCCGCTGGCAATGCGCCGTCCTGCAGCACAGCCACCTGCTGTCCGGCGACGTTGTAGACCACGATCCGGGCGTCCGGGGAGGCCTTCGCAAGTGAAAGCGTCAGCCGGGTTTGAGCGTTGAACGGGTTCGGATACGCCGCCGACAGACTCGACTCGACCGGCAACGGTTCCCCCGCGATCACGGTCTCATCCGGCGACAAGGATCCGAGCATCGTCCACTCAAGATCATCCCACGACTGGATCTCGGTTGCCGCCTGTCCGGCCTTGGTGAACGTGAACCGGTCTTCGAGGAACAGGTTGGCGTTCCGGCCCAACCGTCCGATGAACTCGTACTCACCAGCTGGAGCACCCGCCGGAACTTCCAGCGCCAGCGCCTGTACGTACATGTTCATGAACGGCACGATGACCAGGTTGACCTGCGCCAATGGGCCCTGCACCTGACCGTTGGGGAGTTCGACAAAGGGCTGGTACTTCACCCCCGTAAACGCCGCGCCCAACGTGTTTTCAACATGCGCATCGAAGTAGACGATTCCCCCCTCGGAGGGGACATCGACAATCGCCGGGATCAGGTCAAAGATCACCGGCGTTTCCGGGCCGGTGTCGGCGTAAACCTGCACGTTGTCGATCCGCCACTCGTACCCCCAGATCGATGTGGACTCAAAGTTGAAGCGGAATTCTACCGACGACTGTCCACCGACCGAAGCCCCGACATCAAGCACGACATGTTCAACTGACACGTTTTCGTTGTAGTACTCCAGCAGTGTGTACCACTGGTTCCCGTTCAACGAATACTCCACGTACCCCCATTCGTCACCCCAGGCACCGTGTTGCATGTAGTGATCGAACGACAACTGAACATCGTCCGCATCCGTGAAGTCGAATTCCGGCGTGATCAGCTCTTGTGGAAATCCCATGAAGAAGAGGCTGCTCAACACCTTCATGTGAGGAGTGGTGAAGGACTGTGAGTGCGGCTGTTCCTCCCACGACCAGGTATAGGTCGAAACCTGAGCGACTGCGGTCCACGTGTCCGGTAATCCAGAGTCGAACGTTTCCAATAGCGACGAATTTCCCGGCCCGAACCAGCTGACCTCGACTTCATTGGACGCCGGCGACAAACCGCTGTTGTACAACGCTTTCACGCTGAACGTGTACGTGCCCGGTTGAGGCAAAGTGACTGTCAGGTGAGTATCCTCGACGATATACAGGTGCATGTTATTTCGATACACCCAGTAAAAGAGGGGTTCTTCGGTTCCGCCAGGCGCTTCCCAATCGAGCCGGATTTCGCTGGCATTGAGATACAATGACGTGAGATTGGCTGGTGGTTCGAGTTGTGCCCAGGCGAGGACGGGCAAGAGTAAGAACAGAGCACTCGCTAGCAGTTTCTTCATCAGGGCCTCCCGTGCGTAGCAAAACCATCCCGTAATTCTCAAACATGGTACCGGAATGGAGGCATTCCAAGGACAGGTTTGCAAACAAGGGAGATTATCAGCTCCCGGTGAGCCGTACGACGCCCGAGAAGCATTCACCGGGTGAAACGTGGGGCAGGAACGCTGGTTCGTTTGTCCACGCGACTTTACGCCGTATATTGCTGGCGTTCGTTTCTCATGGACGGAGGCGAGGTTGAACGGCGATTGGCTGGCACAGTCGATGGAGCGGGTGCAGGCATCCCAGCGGGAAGTCCGCATGACACTGCCCCCCGGCCAGCACGCACTCTTCTGGAACATGCTGCTCGAACGTGCCCGCCTGATCCAGGATCGCCTCACCTTTCACATGCTGCTACCCGCCGATCCCGTCGAGAATGAAGGTCTCAGCCTCGCCCTCGACGCACTGCTTGAACTGGAGCAAACCCGCCATGTCGTGTCCTTGAGCGCGGGACGGCCGTTCCCGTTTTTCTTGCTGTTGACCGATCGTGACGCCGCGCTGGCCGTCGTCGGGGATGCATTCAACGGGGACGACGCCCCGATCGTACAATCCACCGACGACATCAAGCGTGTCACCGATTTCGCTGATAGTTTCGACCGCCGGTTTGACGAGGGCATCCGCGAACCGGATCTCGCCGCGTGGCGTACGTGGCTCAACGAATTCCCACGACGCAAAGACGCACGGTCCGCGCTGTCGATGCTGCAACGGGGCCGGGCGAAACTCGAACGCGCGACCCGCCGTTCATTGAAATCCCTGCCCAAGCGCCGCTTCTGGCTGATCAAGCCGAGCCCGGCAGCATGGGGGATGGAGGAACGGGACGGCCTCGCATTCGAGTTCTGGCTGCAGCACATGTCGCTGCACCTCGGTTGGCCGAAACTCGCCGCCAGCTTCAGCAAGTCGAAAACCATCGATCTGGCCACGGTGAAGAAAGCCCTGGCGAAAACGTATTCCGGTGTCGAAGATGCGGCACGTGTCCGCGCCACCGCCGATCAGTTCCTGCATGTGATGCATGAACGCGACCGCATCATCGCAATGGACGGCTGGACGCCGGCACAGGAAACGCCGGTGCACGTCTACGCGTGGGGTAAAATCGCCGGTGAAGCCACTCAAACCGAAGCCGCATGGCCGATCGCCCGTCCGGTGCAATGGCGTGAACTCGATCTCAAGATTCCGGTGCGCGTGGTTCGCGAATGCACCCGACTAAGAAGCGCGACCTACCCGTTGCACCGCCTCCCCGCGGACGCGTACCGCGACCTCGTGACCGCGGCAGAGTCGAGAGCGAGCAAGGTGTCCGCCCCGCAATTGAGCCTGACCCTCGACCTGTTTGCAAATCTCGACGACCAACCCCAGTTGTTCTGACTCCAGTCTCCACTGGAGCACCGAAAATCACAAGCGATCCAAACCGCAGCAGAACTCCAGTTTTTTCAACACTACCGGGATTGGTCTAACCCAACTCTCATTTTTTGGGCTACTACGGATTCGCTTGCTGTTTCGACCCGAAATCGACTAAACTAGCTATGCTCAATGAGTCGTGACGGGGGATAGGCGTCACGATCGGAAAACCCGTAGTGAGGAGGTTGTACACATGAGAATTCTTTCTCGTTCTGCAATGGCTGTCATGGCCCTTCTTCTTATTGCCGGTCTCGCGACCGCCACCGACGTTACCTTCAGCGTCAACATGTCCTACCAGTTTGACCTCGGCAACTTTGATCCGGATATGGACGGGGTTGGTATTCGAGGCGACATGAACGGTTGGGCGGGTGCGGACGGTCTTGTCGATCCGGACGAAGACATGATCTACACCACCACGCTCGATCTGGATGCCGGCACGTATGGCTACAAATTCGTCATCTGGGTTGGCAATGATCCGGACAATGTCGTCTGGGAAAGCAGCATCGGCGACCGTTCCGTCGAGGTCGCGGGCGATCCGATTACGCTCGACACCGTCTGGTTCGATGATCAGCAGCCCGGTGTCGAAACGTACGCGGTCACGTTCCACGTGAACATGAGTGAATGGCAGAACCTCGGCAACTTCGATCCGAACGTGGATGCCGTTGGTATTCGTGGCGACTTCAATGGCTGGGGCGCCGGCGACAACCTGGCCGATGGCGACCAGGACCTGATCTACGACGTGACCCTCGATCTCGCCGCTGGTACCTACGGCTACAAGTTCGTCGTCGAGTTTGGTGGCGATCCGAACAACGTCGGCTGGGAAGACAACATCAACAACCGTAGCGTTGAAGTCGTTGACGCCGACCTCGATCTCGATGTCGTCTGGTTCGACAACAACAGCCCGGTGCAAACCAACTACGAAATCACGTTCCGAGTCAACATGGCCCAGCAGGAAGCGCTCGGCGTGTTTGATCCGGATGTGGACGCCGTCATCATCCGCGGCGGCCGCGCTGAAATCGGCAACTGGGATGGCTACACCCCGATCGAACGCCTCGGCGAATCGATGATCTACAGCTCGGAAATCCAGTTCGATGACTTCGAACCGGGCAACCAGCTCGATTACAAGTTCCTCATCGATTACGACAACGATCAGGCCGATCCGGTCGAATGGGAACAGGTCGGTGGTCCGTTCGACAACCGCAACCTGACCCCGGACGGCCTCGAGCCGGATTACGACAACGATGGCTACCTCGAAATCAGTCTCGATCCGGCGTGGTTCAGCCTGGCAGAGCCGAATGAAATCGCGAACATGTACGTTGGTCCGTACAACGCCCCTGTAACAGTTCCGGCGGGCGGCGATAACATCTGGTTTGAAGTCCACCTGCACCACAACCTGGGCAACCCGTTCCAGGCGAACCTGTGGGTCAGCGCGACGTTGCCGAACAGCAACACGATTAACCTGGCACCAGTTCAGGTCACCCTGCAGCCGGGTGTCGAGCTATTCTTCGAAAACGTCAGCGTCAACGTTCCGGCGATGGCTCCGGCGGGTATGTACACGATCGCCGTTAACGGCGGTAACTACCCGAACTTCATCGGCATCAGCGACTCCTTCCCGATGGAGAAGCTGGCGACCGGTACCAACACCGGCAGCTGGAACTGGGAAGGTATCGAAGGCCAGGAGATCAGCGCTGACGAGAGCATCGTTGAAACGTCCGGCCTGCCGACCGATTTTGCGATGAATGCCGCGTACCCGAACCCGTTCAACCCGAGCACCTCGGTCGCCATCGCGCTGCCGCAGGCCAGCGAGCTGAACGTGACCGTGTTCAATGTCATGGGCCAGCAGGTTGCGACCCTGGCGAATGGTACGTTCAACGCCGGTGAGCACAACTTCACGTTCAACGCGAGCAGCCTCGCCAGCGGCATTTACTTTGTCCGCGCCGAAGTTCCGGGCCAGCTGAACGAGCTGCAGAAGGTGACGTTGATGAAGTAATCTGAATGATCGGTCCGGATAGACGTAAAGATTCCGACTTCTGTCTGACAATAACGGCCGCGAGCTCCCCGCTCGCGGTCGTTTTCCTTTCGTGAATCATGCGAGATTATCGCTGAGGCCGGCAAGTTCTTGTTAGCCATCCCTACATTGTCGAATTGGATCACACACTAACTCCGAGAGCGGATGTACTGCAAACCCCTGTATTTATTTGTATTCTATGGCAGTGACTTCTGATTTATCGGGATTTCTGTTCTCTCGGAACTTTTCGGGATATCGCGTTATTGAATTGACTTTGTGATTTTGAGAATCATAGTTTAACATTTGTCCGGAAAATTCGTTTGCGATTGTGTCAAACAATCGCGAGTTTACCTCAGTGAAAGGGAGAAGTGATGAAGAAACTCTTGGTGGTGGTTCTCGCTCTCTGCATTGCCAGCTTTGCCGTTGCAGAGAACATCAACAAGGCTGACCTGCAGTCTGCAATTGATGCCTACGAGTCTGGCTATGAAGTGACCAAGGCGCAGCACAAGATGCTGTCCCAGTATTACTTCGATACCCCCGTGATCGACCACGCGGGTGGTCCGGATGCTTACGGCTACATTTTCAAGGACAGTGATGAAGTGGACGGCCCGGTCTATGACTGGATCGATATTACCGCGACCGGTACAGAAGTTTCCGATATCGAAAACATCGGCGACGATGACTACATCGGCCCGTACACCCTCGGTTTTGCCTTCCCGTTCTACGGCATCAACCGCACGGAAGTGTACTTTCACTCCAACGGCGTGATCAGTTTTGATGACTGGGGCGACGATGCCAGCTACGGTAACGAAGCTCTGCCGGGAACCAACACGGACCTCGAAGGCGCGGCGCTCTGCTTCTTCTGGGATGACTTCGATCCTGCGCTGCAGACCGACTACGACGGTGGCCAGATTTATTACGAAGCGATGACGCTGAACGACATGGACGCGTTCGTCGTGACCTACGAAAACGTGATGGCGTATCCTGGCGCTCTGGATCAGGTTACTTGCACCGTCCAGACCATTCTGTACGAAGACGGCACGATCGTGTTCCAGTACAACAACTTCGATGATGGCTTCGAGATGAACGACGACGCCGAAACCATCGGTATCGTTAACGATGACCTGACCATCTGGCTGGAAGCCAGCTTGTTCGACAACCCGCTGGATTATCCGTTCGCTGGCCTCGCGATTGAGTTCACGACGGATGTCACACCGGATGCTGAACTGACCGGTACGGTTACCGACTTCGACACCGGCATGCCGATTGAAGGCGCGATTGTCGAAGCAGGCGGCATGACTGGCACCACCGGCACCGACGGTGTCTACACCATCACCGGCCTGTTCTCGGTGACCACGATTGTGACCGCGACGGCTACGGGTTACTTCGACTTCGGTCCGGAGAGTGTTGACCTCGTTTCGGGCACCAACACCTTTAACTTCACCATGGTCGAAACTCCGGCTCAGACCTTTTTCACCGACTTCGAAACCGATGGCGAACCGTTCAGCGCGGACAGTGTCTGGGCCTACGGCATGCCGACGGTTGATCCGATTGGTGCGTACTCCGGCGACTACGCCTGGGGCACGGTCCTCGATGGTGACTACAACAACAGCCAGGATGTCATGCTGATGTCCACCCCGATCGCGGTGGAAAGCGCGGCTGCGTTCATGACCTATTACCACTGGTTCGAGTACGAATCCGGCTATGATGGTTACAGCGTCAACATCTCCACGGACGGCGGCACCACCTGGACGCTGCTGACCCCGGAAGGTGACTACCCGGATGACACCGTTACCGGTCTTGACGGTGGCCCCGGCTTCACCGGCAGCAACGGTGCGTGGGAAATGGTGACAGTGCAGTTCGCCGGTTACGAAGGCCAGGAAGTGGTCTTTGGTTTCCGTCATGGTACCGACAGCTCCGTGAACGGTTACTCCGGCGTGACCATTGATGACTTCGCGCTGTATGGTACCGGTGGCGGCGTCGAGCCGGATCCGGTGACCCTGACCCTGACCCCGACGAACACCGTGATTCCGCCGTCCGGCGGCGACGTGGTGTACGATGCTCAGCTCGTCAGCACCATTCCGGCCCAGATGGCTGGTCTGCGTTATCAGACTTTCGTCACCCTGCCGAACAGCAGCGTCGTCGGTCCGCTGGCGAACGTGCCGTTCAACCTGACTCCGTTCATGGATGTTACCGTGACGGGCCAGACCCAGTCGATCCCGAGCTTCGCGCCGACCGGTATGTACACCCTCACCGGTATCGCGGGCGTCCCGAACAACCCGAACCTGCAGGTCTCCGACAGCTTCATGTTTGAGAAGACCGGTGTTGCCGCGGACGGCGTTGACAACTGGGATGCGTCTGACTTCGTGATTGCCTCGGATGAAAACGTGACCGCGACCCTGCCGACCGCATACGCAATGAACAAGGCCTACCCGAACCCGTTCAACCCGAGCACCTCGATCATGATCGCGCTGCCGGAAACGAGCGAGCTGACGGTGTCCGTGTTCAACGTGATGGGTCAGCAGGTTGCGCAGTTGGCCAACGGCCAGTTCTCCGCCGGCCAGCACAACTTCAGCTTCGAAGCCAGCAACCTCGCCAGCGGCCTGTATTTCATCCAGGCCCAGGTTCCGGGTCAGCTGAACGCGATCCAGAAGGTCACCCTGATGAAGTAAGGCAAGCTTACTCGTAACCGGTTTACCGGTTCTCAAGGCCGCGGTTTATGCCGCGGCCTTTTTCTTTGCATCCTCTTTTTACTCATGATCGGAACTCGCGAAGATTTCAATGGACCAAACACACCAAGGCGGATTCTGTCTCGCGGAGGTTGACCAGGTACGGATGGGGGTGGCGCGTAATCCATGCCATGCTTGGCAAAATACGAGAGGTCGCTCAATTTCGTCTTTTTCAGATTGATTAACACATTGTTTTGACTCGTTGATTGTGCGGAACCCATCTTTCCAGACGCTCACCTGAACTGCCTGCCCGCATTGCCCTCTTCCGCACGGTGCCTTGATCGAAAGCTCTGCTATTCGTGGTCCAACCATAAGGGGAGAAGGATGAAGAAGCTCATGATGCTGTGTCTCGGCCTCTTGCTCGTGGCCGGGATCGCTGTCGCAACGGAATACGACAAGGAGGCAGTCTATTCGGCAACGGAGGCTTACCGGAACGGTCACTCGCTGACACCCGATCAAGTCACCCTGCTGCGTGAATTGCACATCTATGGTGTCGAACAGGAACCGGTGATTGATCTGAACGGCGGTCCGGACGCGTTTGGCTACATCTTCAAGGACAGTGATGAAGCCGATGGCCCGACCTACAACTGGATCGATATCACCGCGACAGGGACCGAAGTATCGGAAGACAACCTGATCAGCGATGATGATTACATCGGTCCGTTCCCGATCGGATTCACGTTCAGCTTTTACGGCACCGATCGTACCCAGTTCTACATGCACTCCAACGGCGTCCTCAGTTTCGAGGACTGGGGTGATGATGCCTACTTCGGCAACAGCGGACTGCCAGGCAATGACGGCGACCTGCAAGGGGCGGCAGTATGCTTCCTCTGGGATGATTTTGATCCGTACAACTCCGGCACGTATGACGGCGGCCAGATGTACTATGAGACCATCACACTCAACGACATGCAGGCGTTAGTCGTCTCCTACGTTGACTACATGCCCTATCCCGGTTCGGGCACGCAGGTTACCTGCGACTTCCAGGTGATCCTGTTCGAGGACGGCACTATTGTGATGCAGTATGACTACCTCGACCCGGGCTATGAACGGAATCTCGATGCGGAAACCATCGGCATCATTAACGATGACCTGTCAGTCTGGCTGGAAGCCAGCCTGTTCGATAACCCGCTTGACTATCCATTCGACGGTCTCGCGATCGAATTCTCGCAGCTGGATCCGAACGCATCGCTCAGCGGTGTGGTGCTCAACTCCGCGACCAACAGCCCCATCGGCGGCGCGAATGTGTCCGTGGGCGGTTTTTCTGCCACGACAAATGCGAGCGGTGAATACTCCATTCCTGAGATGTATGCGGGGACATTCCCGTATTCCGTTTCAGCGGCTGGTTTCTTCACAGCTTCCGGGACTCTCGAGGTGATGGAAGGCGTCAACACGAACGACTTCCTGCTCGACGTCAACGACGCAGACATCCTCGTCGTCGATGTTGACGTCACCCAGGATTCCGGCCCGGCGATCAGCCAGATTCTCCAGGATCTCGGCGAGACGCCATTCTACGTAAATGATTTCTTTGAGGAAGAGTGGAGCAGCTACGAAGCCGTTTTCCTGTTCACCGGTGTCTATCCGAACGACTTCGACATTGCTACCGGTAGTGCGGAAGAAACCTACATCATCGACTACCTCAACGGTGGCGGCAAGCTGTACTACGAATCCGGCGACAACTTCGGCTTCACCGCTCACGACAACCTGAACGCCATTCTCCCGATCACCGGCATCGGTGACGGTAGCGGCGACCTTGCCAACGTTCTCGGTGAAGATTTCATGGCTGGCGCCGACATGGTGTACGCCGGCGAAAACCAGTATATCGACGAGATCGAACCCGCTGGTGATGCGCGCCGCGTGTTCTACAATCCGGCTGACGGTGCCGGCTGCGGCGTGATCGACAACTCCGGAGACTTCTACGTGGCGTTGTTCACCTTCGAGGTGGGCATGCTGACGGACGGTACGTTCACACGGGAAGACATCGTCTTCGGCGTGCTGGATAACTTCGGCCTCGGCGAACCGCGTCCGGTTGAGTTCGATCTGTTCCCGGTGCAGACAACCGTTCCGCCGAACGGTGGCAATGTGGTTTACGACGCGCAAATCGTCAGCAACCTCGGCGGTCCGCAGCAGGGGGACGCCTGGACAATCGTCACTTTGCCGAACGGACAGCCGTTCAGAACGTTGCTGGTCCCGATCGTGGTACAGCCTGGGACACGAACCCTCACCGGCCTGGTGCAGGAAATCCCGGCGCTGGCGCCGACCGGAACGTACACCTTTACCGCAAACCTCGGCATCTTCCCGAACTTCGTCTACATCTCCGACGACTTCCAGTTTGAGAAAACCGGTGTCGCGGCGGATGGGGTGGAGGGCTGGACCCACAGCCCGTTGATCGCGGACGAAGATGTTACCGAGGTCATCGCGCTGCCGGATCGCTACGAGATGACCACAGCATACCCGAACCCGTTTAACCCGAGCACGTCCATCGCGATCTCGCTGCCGGAATCAAGCGACCTTAACGTGACCGTGTTCAACGTGATGGGGCAACAGGTCGCCGAACTGGCAAACGGCAAGTTCTCCGCCGGACAGCATGACTTCAGCTTCGACGCCAGCAACCTCGCCAGCGGTCTGTACTTCATCCAGGCGCAGGTGCCGGGTCAGTTGAACGCAATCCAGAAAGTGACGCTGATGAAGTAATCCATTCAGTTCACGCTGCTATCGAAGTCCCAGACGCATGACGCGACTGGAGTAAAGCCCCACCGTTGTGACCGCGGTGGGGCTGCTTGTTGTCTGGACGATCACTCCGAGACAGGAATATGTCTGCAAACGCGATCAGACGTTGGAATCTCAGCTTCACTCGGCTACAATGGATTGGGAGAAGTTGCGATGTGATGGCATACGGCGACGATGTCATTTGATACTGGTACTAGGGGAGGATGGATCATGACCCGTTTTACTTTGGTGATACTCACCGTCTTAATCGTGGGGTGTATGCCAGCCCTCGCCGTGTTTGAGGACTTCGAGGATGATCTCGATCCCAGCGACTGGACTTTGCTGGGTACGGCGTATGTCGATAATGGCATGCTGATCCTGACCGAAGACATGGCGTCCCAGGGGGGAGCCTTGTACTGGAACGAAGAGTTCAACCCGGTCGATGAGGTCCATGTCAGCTTCACCTTCCAGATCCTGAGCGCCTCGGTCGGGGCAGATGGCGCCACATTCAGCCTTGCCAATTCAATCGACCTGGGATTGACGGGTGGACGGCTGGGATGGGAAGGTCCGGGTGTGTATGGCGTCGAGTTTGACACCTATGCTAACGGGTTCGATCCAATCCAGTCGCCCCATATCAGTATCATCGACTCGACGGTTGAAAACCATGTGTCCTATGCGGCCTTCGATTTCCAACCGAACACCTGGTACACCATCGAAATCATCATCCTCGATGGGAACTTCCAGGTTCGCGTGGATCTGGATGAGCCGATCAATTTTGACTTCACCGGATTTGACCCCGACCAACCGCTGTACCTCGGGTTGACCGCCGCAACTGGCGCGATCTACGATTCCTACGTTTTCGACAACTTCCAATTCGATGTCGAACAGGGACCGGTGAACCTGAACCTGATCGGTACGACGACTGTCATTCCGCCACAAGGCGGAGCGCTCGTCTATGACGCCGTCATCACCAGCGAACTGCCGCAGCCGAGAATGGCGGACGCGTGGACTTCGATTACCTTCCCGAACGGTCAGATCTTTGGTCCATTGGTGCGGCTCAGCGGCGTCATTCCCACCGGTGAGACTAGCTTCACCGGCCTGATGCAGAATCTGCCGGCGCACGCTCCGGCGGGTACCTACACCTTCCGTGGCAGCATCGGTCTGTTCCCGAACTTCGTCGCCGACTCGGACGTCGTCACCTTCTACAAGGAAGGAACCGCCGCTGAGGGTGTCGACAACTGGGACGGCAGTGACTGGGTAATTACAGACGACGATGGCACTGCACCGCTCGTGATGCCGGATCACTACGAGATGTCCACCGCATACCCGAACCCGTTTAACCCCTCGACGAGCGTTGCCGTGTCCTTGCCGCAAACCAGCGACCTGACAGTGCAGGTGTACAACGTGGAAGGCCAGCTGGTGGGTACCCTGGCGAACGGCAAATTCTTTGCCGGCCAGCATAACTTCCGCTTCGATGCCAGCAACCTCGCCAGCGGCCTGTACTTCATCCAGGCGCAGGTGCCGGGTCAGTTGAACGAGATCCAGAAGGTGACGTTGATGAAGTGAGTCGAAAGTAAGAAAGAAGTATTGAGTCAAAAAGAAGTACGAAGTAAAAAGAAGTACAAAGAAGGAAGGTGTACAGAGTAGATGAGAACAACGGGGACACTTAACGGAGTAAGTGTCCCCGTTTTATTTTATCTTCAATACTTTCGACTTTCGACTTTCGACTACTGGCAACCGACCACCGATCACCGCCCTAAAACTTCCCCTCCTTGAGGTCGTCAAGCAGCGACTCATCCACTCGCGGAACATGGTAGTCCGAGGGTACCTTGTACGGCGCGGCGAGCTTGAACACATCCCGCGCGACACCCGCCGCGACATCCAGCCCGTGAGCCGTCTTCGGATTCTTCCGGTCCATGCTCGCAACCACCAGCACCGACATCGCACGGCAGCGCCGCAGGGACGCCAGCACGTACAGCGCCGAGCTTTCCATCTCGGTCACCAGCACGCCGGCGTTGCGCATGTTCTTCCAGTGCTTGCGCACCGCATCCTGGTCGAGGTTGAATTCCGGCTTCTGGGTGTAAAAGCTGTCCTTGGCGTGCGTGACACCGATGTGGATCGGGTGGTCAACGTTTTCCTTGACCTGCATCAACGCGTACAGCAGTTCGTGATTCGCCACCGCCGGGTAGCCCTCACGGATGAACGCCAGCGTCGTCCCCTCATCCCGCACAACACCCGTCGGCACCGCGATATCGCCGACATCAACATGATCCTGCAACGGACCGCAGGTTCCCACCCGGATGAACGAATGCACGCCCGACACCGCCAGCTCTTCGAATACAATCGCCAGCGACGGACTGCCGATCCCGGTCCCGACGATGAACAGCTCACGCGGATCGTCAGCCGAGAATTTCGCGTGCCACGTGTCCAGCCCGCGACGGTCGGTCACCAGCACCGGTTCATGAAACTGCTTCGCCAACTGTTCCACCCGCTTCGGGTTGCCCGTCAGAAGGGCGTATTCCGCTTTAAAATCACCCAGCTCGAGATGTTCGAGGACCATACTCACTCCATGCAGTACGTAAACCATCGCTTGTTTTTCTTGTCGTCCCGCAAAGGTAATGCAGACAACACCCGTCTGTGGGCTGAATTCCGCCCGGACTCTCCGATCAGTACGACTTTTCCGCGCTTGGGATTCTTTTTATTCGGCGCGTCTAACTTTCACTCACCACCTTCACAAGGAGAACTCACATGTTGTTTATCACCAACCGGGCGCTGCGGCAATCCGTGCGCTCACGACTCAACCGCAAGGTCGACTTCAGCATCAGCGACAACAGCGCCTGCCAGCATCTCTATTACTGCGAGCGCACCGCACCGGGCGAGTACCGGGAAATCAAGTCGGACGGCTTCATGGAACAGCTGCGGAATTCCAAGGCCGAACAGGTGCTGTTTTTCGTGCATGGCTTCAGCAACCTGCCCGAACCGAACATTTTTCCGCTGGTCACCTACCTGCAGAAATTCTTCAACGACTACCAGAAGAACCTCGTCGAGGTAATTCCGATCATCTGGCCGTGCGACGATGACAAGGGCATCCTCAAGGACTATTTCGACGATCAGCGCGCGGCGGACGCCAGCGCGTTCGCGTTCGCCCGCGCACTCGGCAAATTCGACGACTGGCGCAACAACCTGGCCGCGAAGGATATCATGTGCCTGAAACGGATCAACGTGCTGTGCCATTCGATGGGCAACCGCGTGTTCCGTGGCGCGATCCGGGATTGGGTTGACCATGACCAGTTCGGCCACCCGCCGCTGTTGTTCCGCAACATCTTCCTGATGGCTGCGGACATCCGTCACGACACTCTCGAGGAAGGCAAGCCGGGCGAATACATCCCGGACATCTGCCGCAACCTGGTGGTGTATCACGCCGCCGACGACCTCGCGCTGCGTGCGAGCAAGACCGTCAACAAAGGCAATCGCATCAGCTCGTTGCGCATGGGACACAAGGGCCCGCGTGACCTCGACAAGGTGCCGAAGAACGTGTACTCGATTGACGCCGGCTTCATCAACCAGGACTACGATCCGCCGAAAGGGCACACCTATTTCATCAACCAGAACAACAAGAACGCGATCAAGCCGGGCAATGTGTTCGAGCATCTCGCGAACTGCATCAAAAAGGGTTCGGTCGAGGCGAATTCGGATCGGACGTGGGAAATTCAGGAATAACAGTGAAGCACCGATGGCGTTTACGGCCCGGCGACAGTCGTTGCCGGGTTTGTTTTGTTACGCGATTCAGTCAGTTAGAAATTCAGTCTGCGGGAGAAGAAAGGTTTCGTGTTACCGGTGCCACGGCAACACGGTCGAACGTATGCACTCGCATTTCCGGCCTTTCCGACCCGGAGGTGAACCGCAGCTCAGCGAGCCAGCCCTCCGCTGTCCACGGGAGGTCCTGGTCAAACAACAGGTTGCCGAGAGTGTAGACAATCGGCCGGTCACGGTAAGTGTCGACCGTCTGCACCACATGCGGGTGATGGCCGAGGACCGCGTCCACGCCAGCATCAATCAACCGATGCGCGAGGTTGATCTGCGCGCTGTCCGGTTCGGAATGGTATTCGATGCCCCAGTGGAGGAACGCGATCATCGGCGTCGCTGGCCGGCGTTCGCTAAAGTCACGAACCCGCGTGAGCAAATCCTCCGCGCCTTCCGGATGATCGACGAGGTCGGTGGCGAACACGGCGACCGTCACAACGCCAGACGTCAGCAGCGTTGGTTCGTCAACGGTGGTCAACGCCCGTTCCGATGACACGGGATTTCCCACCGGAACCAGCCCTGCTTCCTGGATATGATGCGTGGTCAGGTCGAATCCATGCGACCCATGATCGAGCGTGTGATTGTTCGTCAGACCGAGATGAGTGATGCCGGCTTGTCGTAGTCCGGACAACCACATGGGATCAAACCGGAAGGTGATCTCCTTGTTCACCGGGTCCGCGTTCGCCGAATCCAGCACCGGTCCCTCGAGGTTGACCAGCACAGCGTCCGCATCCTGCCACACCGGCGACACATCTGCCAGCAATGCCGCCACGCCAACCTTCTCCAGCAACGGCCGCACGCCGCGGTCGAGCATCAGATCACCGCCGAGCACGACGGTTAGCGTGTCCGCCGCCAGCGCTTGCGTCGCACTCAGCGTCAGGATCATCCCCACGAGTACCGCGAGGATCGGCTTGTGTCGTTGTCCGCTCATCGATACCCGGAATACCGGTACGCTTCGAGTCCGTAGCCGGGTTTGGAGTCCGGGGGGGTGCCATCGAGCAGCAACGGCTGCATCCAGACCGGCCGTTCAGGAACGCTGCCAGCGCTGAGCTGTGAACGCCACTGCTGATCGGTGAGCACAGTCGGGCTGGTGAACTCGTAGTAGCTGAAAACGGCCCCGCGAGTCAGGTACAGCAGCCCGTTGATTTCGACCAGCACGAAGATCGGGTTCGCGTCGCCGATTCCCTCGATCAGCTGCCCGAGTTGCTGGTGGGCGTACACATCAATCGCAAGCGGCAAGGGTTCCAGATTCGCGGCGGAGGCGCCGCCGATGCCATGGCTGAGGATCTGTTCCATCCCGCTGCCGATGTAGGTGATGTACCGGAAATCATCGTCCGACAACCCCTTGCCAGCCAGTTCGGCGGCACTGAGCTCCTCCAGCCGTTGGGCCATCTCCAGCAACTTGTTGCTGGTGAATGCCGATCTCGATCGATTGACGCCGTTCTGATCGAACAGTTCCGTCTGGTACGAGATCAAGTTCGCCGCGCCCTGCCAGAACGCGAGGTGCGGTTCGACATACCCCGGAATCACCGGCGGCGGCGGACCGCCACCCTCACCGGATTCAGCACCGAACGGCTGCTTCATGTACAGCACCATCTCATGCTTCAACTCGGTCCAGCCGGACAACGCCGTGTTCAGGCTCTTGCGTCCCCACGCGTTCGTGCGCATGAAATCCGGGCAGGCATCCGCGATCACCGTCAAATCCCGGCACAGATCCAGCCGCAGTCCGTACATCGAGCCGGTGCTGTCAAACTCCTCGCTCACCTTCTGCCGCATGCTGGCGAGCGCCTCCGGATACCCGGACCAATTCTCTGCTTCCTTGTATTCATTCAGCAGGATCTGAGTCGCGGTGCTGTCCCCGAACGCGGCGAAAATGTCCAGCCCCTTCGGAAATGGACGATCTCCGCTGCGACCCATATTCGGGTTGATCATGTTCTGCAGTACGTGCGCGTCAAAACTGTAATACGACGGCAGGAACAGCAATCGCGGACGGTTGAAATGGCTCTGCTGAGCGTCAATGGACGACTTGGCGACGATGCGCGCAGGATCACGTTCGGCAAGCGTCGCCCGGATCGCCAGGAGGTCCGCCGAACCGGCATCGGTGATACCCATTTCATCCAGCAGCTCGATCAGATCGAGAATCGTCAGGTTATCCGCTTCGCCCGCGAAAAAGTTGACCGTGGAAACATACTTCTGGTACGCGTCGAACAGATCCGCGTCCGACTTCAAGGTCAACGCGAGATCAACTGCCGCCAGCAGCCGGACCTGATCGTCGATGAAAATCGGTGCCGTGTTCAACCACTTCACCGTCTTGAAGTATGCGGCGAGGTTCTCTTTCAGACGGACCTGCTGGCTGTACAGGTTCGTGCGATAGCTTCCCGCGTTTGGATAAGGTTTCGGCGGCAACTCCACGACATAGTGGCCACGCGGAGTGAGTTCCTCGAACTGGTAGTTGGGATCACCCAACAGCACCGCTCCCTCCCCACTTGCCGCGTTCGCCTTGCCGTATTCCGCGCTGAACCGGGCCTGCAGATTGGCCGGGATGCTGGTCTCATTGCCGCACAGGGCCGAGGCAACGGCGGTATAGAGCAGGTTGAATGCACGCGCTTGGTTCAGCGCCGGCGTTGCGGTTGGCTCGGTATACCGCTCAAGGCAGGATTGGAATAAATCCCCGGTCAACGTTTGCATCAGCCCGATAAACTCGTCTGCCTCCAGGTTGCGGAGCACGTCCTTGTAGTGGATGTGCAGCAGGTGCAGGTACGAGTCGGTGGTCACGAAACTTGGGATGCCGGCGTACTTGTTTTCCTCGTAGATGTGGTGCATCTGACGGTTCGGCTCGGGGTAGATCGCGAAACTCTGCCTGGCTAAGGTGTCCAGCAACGCCGGCGACAAATGCTTGAACTGGTAATCATTCACCATGTTCGCCGGGTTGGCGAGCTGGAGTCCATGTACGTTCTGGTATTGATCGGCCAGCCGTTCCTTCTCTTCACGCAGCACCCGGTCAATGAACCGCTGTTCCGCGTCGCTGAGCACGATCTGATAGTCTTCCTCCCAATACACCGGTTGGTACCAGTCGAACTGGTTGAAATAACCCCGAAGCTGGCTGTTGGTGAACAGGTAGCCGTGCCGGGCGAAAACGCCGTTTCGCAGCAAACGCAGCTCGGAGAGGGATTTGTCTTCGAGAGCAACGGTCAGATCCGCCGGTGGAGCGGGGATGGTGTCGCCGTAGACCTTCTCAAACGACAGCGAATCATAATACCGTGGCCGGCGGTTGGATTGAGCGTGCAGCACGGATGCAAGCAGCAACACGCCGAGGCACACAACAAGAAGTCGAAACAGAACAGAGCTACCCTGATTACCGTGTGTCACAGACCATTCCCCCCATAGGACTCATGGTGATACGTCAAGCGCACAAAGCCGAACCCATCCCAGCGATATTCGCCATGGTGGATTCCGCCCTGCGCGTCACGTTCTACCGTTTGCACCAGCAGAACACTGTCCCGTTCCGTGGTGCTGAATGCAATCAGTTGATCGGACAACGTTGTGCCCAGCCATTTCGGATGCGGGACGCCGTCCACAATCTCATACACGAACAGCCGCCGGGCGAGGGTGGGATCGTGCATACACGTTTTGATCACCCCGACCAGGATGTCCGCGCGGCCGTTGCCATCCACATCCGCCGTCTCGCACTGGTAGACCGGCCACGGCAGCAACGTCGACCAGGCGGCGTCGCCGGTTGCGTCGGGAACGTCCGGATCGCTGAACCCGCATGTGTCATCTGTCGCCGTACGCCGAATCGTGAGACGGTGAGTTGAATCGTCCAGTGGATCAATCGCGACGCTGTACTTGCCGTGCTGATCTTCCACGTCGAAGGAACACGTAAACGCCGGCGGAGTCAGGAAATCGGAAGCGGTGACTGTGGAGGAGTGGGGAGAGGGCTGCGCGTCAACGGCCGCGATCCATCCCGCGCAGATCAACACGACTACCGAGATCTGTCTGATGATCCTCCGCACGATGTGCCTGCCCCCCGGTTCGCGGATCAGTGTCCAATAAGGTACGGGCGGCTCCAATCGCTGACAAACACCGGCACTCAAGAAGAACGAAAATGCCCCTGTGACCCGTGCGCGTGTTTGCGCGGTTCTCCGGGGATATATGCTGATGACAGGCGGGTGGCCCGGTTTGCTTGTCAAAGCGGGAGTCAGTCACTCTGGGCAGCGTTGACAAGACCGCCGAAAGGCCACATCTGCTTTTCAACCAGCACAACAAGCACACGTGATCAAACAGGAATCAGCACCACTGCTGTCAGAAACACGATAGCCGCCTTGAAGGCGGCTGATTTACTCTTGTGGTCAGGCTGATGCGACAGTCTAGTACAAATCCTTGAACTCTTTTTCCATGCACGCGGGACAAATGCTGTGGGTGAATTTCATCCCTCTCGATTTGTAAAAGGAGGTTTCCAGCTTTTCCCAGAATCCCTGATCATCCCGGATCTGATGGCAATAACTGCAAATCGGGATCAGCTCGGACATCTCGGATATTGTTTGATTTGCCTGCTGTAACTGAGCAATCGTTGCCTGCTGTCTGAGTTGCAGTTCCACAGTGTCGCGTAGCCGAAGCAGCAATTCCGCGAAATCATCGCTGAATGCATTCTCCTTACGATCAAGCACGCAAATTGTGCCGAAAATGTCACCATCCGGCCAGTGTAACGGCCAACCCAGATAGCTGATCATCTCAAAGTCTGCATCACCATCGGGATTCCATCTATCATCTTTCAAGGCATTTGGTACGATGTGAAGATCGTTCATTTTCATCGTGTATTCACAGTATACGCCAGTGTTCAGATCGAAAAGCTGATTGACGTAATAGGGATTGCTGATGGTGTTGCTGTTGACAAGAATTTCAAGTGTTTTCGGATTCAACTTCGTGATCAGGGTGGAAGGAACGTCCATGATCTTGGCAGCCAGATCAACGATTCGCTGCCAATTCTCAATCAAATCTGACGTGATCTCAGGGTGAGCAGTCGGCGGATTCAGCAAATCCATCAGATGATCCTTCTGTCTTGTTTTTGATCAACTGGAAGAAGGGCAGCAATACTCATGCCTCAGGTGAGGAACTTCGAGCTCAAGCTATTGATTGGAAATGCGTGAACCACACTTGATTCATGATCAAGCCAAATCCTTGAATTCTTTTTCCATGCAGATCGGGCAGATGCTGTGCGTGAATTTCATCCCTCGGGATTTGTAAAAGGAGGTTTCCAGCTTTTCCCAGAATCCCTGATCGTCCCGGATCTGATGGCAATAGCTGCAAATCGGGATCAGCTCGGACATTTCCTCGATGGTCTGTTGAGCCGCTTGTAGTTCCTCGATGGTCTGCTGTTGTTTGAGCTGGAGTTCGACAGTATCGCGCAATCTGAGCAGCAACTCGACATAGTCCGATGAGTACGCGTTCTCCTTGTTGTCGAGAACACAAATGGTACCGAAAATATCCCCGCTGGGCCAATGGACCGGCCAGCCGAGATAACTGATCATACCCAGCTTGATATCCGGATTCTGATCCCAATCGGGGTCGTTCAGGGCGTTCGGGACCAGCAACTTGTCGTCCGTTCGCATCACCGTTTCACAGTACAGACCGGTGTTCAGTTCGGCGAGTTCATTCAGCTCATACGGATTGCCGTTTGATTCGCTACTGACGAAAACCTCGATCTTTTCCGGATGAACCCTCATGATCAACGCGGCGGGCACGTTCATAATCTTTGCCGCCAGATCAACGATCCGTTGCCACTGCTCCAACGTGTCCGTACTGATCTCAGAGTTGGTTATCGCCCGGTTCATGAAATCCATCCAGCAGGTCCCCCCTGTATCAAAACTGCATGCTTCAGCGATAACCCGCAATAATTATGCCTTGAGGTAGATAAACTAACTTGTTCAATAAAGATAGCCCGTCACCCTACCAGTCCGTTCGAAACTAGCCCGCATGCAAAAAGCCACCGGAATCGGCGGCTTCTTGCAATCTCGAGGGGACACTTGGCGGAGCAAGTGTCCCCGATTTGCGTCGGTGAAGTGAAAGGTGGCAGGAGTGATCAATCCAACCGCTTGTCCAGCTCTTCCAACAGCTGACGGGCGGCGTGGGGGATGACGGTGCCGGGTCCGAAGATCGCGGCCGCGCCGTGTTCGTAGAGGAACTGGTAGTCCTGGGGCGGGATGACGCCGCCACAGATGACCATAATGTCCTCACGGTCGAGCTTTTTCAGTTCCTCGACCAGTTGCGGCAGCAGAGTCTTGTGCCCGGCGGCCAATGAACTCATGCCGACGATATGGACGTCATTTTCCACCGCCTGGCGCGCGGTTTCTTCCGGCGTCTGGAACAACGGGCCGACGTCAACATCAAAGCCGAGGTCGGCGAACGCGGTCGCGACGACTTTCGCGCCACGGTCGTGACCGTCCTGGCCCATCTTGGCGACGAGTATCCGCGGACGGCGCCCTTCCTTCTGCTCGAACTGTTCGGTCAGCTTGCGCACGTCCTCGATCGTCGTCGCCTGCTGCCCTTCGTTGTACTCCGATGAATACACGCCGCTGATGGTTCTCACCTCCGCCTTGTGACGCCCGAAGACCTTCTCCATCGCGTCGGAAATCTCGCCCAGTGTCGCACGTACCTTGGCCGCATACACCGCCAGCGCGAGCAGGTTGCCGCTGCCGTTCTTCGCGGCGTCGGTCAGCTTGTCCAGCGCCTGCATTACGGCGACATTATCACGATCCCGCTTCAACTGCTCCAGCCGTGCGATCTGCTGGCGACGGACCTCGGTGTTGTCGACGTCGAGGATCTCGATCGGGTCTTCCTTCTCGAGACGGTACTTGTTGACGCCGACAATGGTTTCGCGGCCGGAGTCGATGCGTGCCTGACGCCGGGCGCTGGCTTCCTCGATCCGCATCTTCGGCAACCCTTCCGAGATCGCTTTGGTCATGCCGCCGAGTTCCTCGACTTCCTCAATGTGCGCCCACGCCTTGTGCATCAGCTGATGCGTCAGCGACTCGACATAATACGACCCGCCCCACGGATCGACGACGCTGCAAATGCCGGTCTCATCCTGGAGATACAGCTGCGTGTTGCGTGCGATACGGGCGGATGCGTCCGTCGGCAACGCCAACGCTTCGTCGAGCGCATTCGTGTGCAACGACTGCGTGTGGCCCATCGCGGCGGCGTGCGCCTCGAGCGCGGTGCGGACGACGTTGTTGTACGGGTCCTGCTCGCTCAGCGACCAGCCGGAGGTCTGGCTGTGCGTGCGTAACGCCATCGACTTCGGGTTCTGCGGGTCGAACTGCTTGATCAACTTGGCCCACAGGACACGCGCGGCGCGCATCTTCGCCACTTCCATGAAATAATTCATCCCGACTGCCCAGAAGAAGGACAGCCGTGGCGCGAATTTGTCGATGCTGAGGCCGGCGTTGATCCCGGTGCGAACATATTCGAGACCGTCCGCCAGGGTGTACGCCAGCTCGAGGTCCGCCGTCGCACCCGCCTCCTGCATGTGGTAGCCTGAGATCGAGATGCTGTTGAAGCGCGGCATGTTCTCGCTGGTGTACTTGAAGATGTCCGCAATGATCCGCATGCTCGATTCCGGCGGATAGATGTACGTATTGCGGACCATGTACTCCTTGAGGATGTCGTTCTGAATGGTGCCGGTGAGCTGGTCAAGGGACGCGCCCTGCTCCAGCGCGGTGACGATGTAAAACGCCATCACCGGCAACACCGCGCCATTCATCGTCATCGAGACCGACATTTCCTTCAACGGGATCTTGTCGAACAGGATCTCCATGTCGGCGATGCTGTCAATCGCGACACCGGCCTTGCCGACATCACCGACCACGCGCGGATGGTCGGAGTCGTAGCCGCGGTGCGTCGCGAGGTCGAAGGCGACACTCAAGCCCTTCTGACCGGCAGCGAGGTTGCGGCGATAGAACGCGTTTGATTCCTCGGCGGTGGAGAAACCGGCGTACTGGCGGACGGTCCACGGACGCATGACATACATCGTCGCGTACGGACCGCGCAGGAACGGCGGCAACCCGGCCAGGAAATCGAGGTGTTCCATGCCCTCGATATCGTCCGGGGTGTACAACGAGCGGACATCGATCCGTTCATTGGTCGGCCAGTGCAACGAGGACGGGTCGGAAGTTTTCGCCTCTGCCATCGCGGCGTTTTCCCACTGGTCGTAGGTGCGCGGGGAATTGTCCCCGTGCAAACTCACTTTGCTGAAATCAGGAAGCGTGCTCATGACTGAACCCCCAGTCGCGTAGCAAGCGCGTTGAGCGTGGCGTAAACGTCCGACTTGATGTGGATGAACGCATCGGCACCGGCGGACTTGTACTCGTCCAGCTTGTCCTTCGGGTAGCCGGCGACGTGAACCGTGACCTTTCCATCATCCTTGAACGCTGCGGCGATTTCCGGAACCGCTGTTTCGTAGGTCGCATCCAATCCGACAACGACCACCACCGGCGCGCCGGATTTCTTCGCAGCGCTGATCGCGGCTGTGGTGTCTTCGTACCAGTCTTCCGACTGCACGTGGAAGCCGCCGACCTCGTAGAACGACCGGATGAAGTCGAGACGGGGCATGTAATCCGCGAATGGGCCGACATTGGCGAGGAAGATCGCCGGCTTCTTGCCCGACTGCCAGCCAACCACATTGCGCCGCAGGGCCTCGAATGGTTCCGCCGCCCGGGTCTTCTTCAACGTGTGCACTTCTTCGCAGTTGCAATGCGCGGTCCGCAGGCTGCTGGTGAATTCGCCAATGGTCGCGCCGTGCGTGGCGGCTTCGACGATCGCATCAAACTTGAAATCGGTGTCGCTGTTGACAATCACCTGCAGCTTCTCCATCACCTTCATCTCCTGCTGGTGGCTGGAGGTGGTGCGAAGCTTCTGCATCGTTTCCGACCGCTGAGCGTGGATCGCCTTGAGGTCGACTTCCGTCGGCTCGGCGAGTTTCTCGCTTGAGTTCGGATAGCGGTTGACGCCGACGAGCACATCCTTCCGCGTGCCGAGGTCAGCCGTCCGCTGCTTGTTCAGATCCTCGATTTCACGTTGCAATTTGCCCTGTTTGATCACGGCAAGCACACCGCCATCCTCTTCCAACTGCTGGAATTTCTTCCACGCGGCTTCGGCGAGCTCGTTGGTCAACGCCTCGATGAAATACGATCCACCGGCCGGGTCGATGACCGCGGCGGCGTGCGTCTCTTCCTTGAGGATCAATTGCGTATTGCGGGCAATGCGGCGCGCGAGGTCGCTGGGGACCTGCGTCAGTGCGGCATCAAACGGCGCAACGTGCAGGCTGTCGCAGCCACCGAGCACCGCCGCGAACGCTTCCGTCGTGCCACGCAGCATGTTGGTGTACGGATCGAGCGTTGTCAGACGATGGGTCGAGGTGCGGGCGTGAATGTGGACCGATCGCGCGGCGGTTTCACTGCCACCGGCCGCTTCGACGATCCGGGACCACATGATCCGTGCCGCCCGAAGTTTCGCGATCTCCATGAAGAAGTCGTTGCCGGTCGTAAACCCGAACAACACCCGTCCAGCAGACACTTCAACCGGAATGTCGCGGGTTTCCATCTGGTACATCGCTTCGACCGCCGTCGACATTGCCGCCGCGAGTTCGGTGGCGGCGTCCGCGCCGGCGTCCCGATACGGGTGCCCGTAGATGCTGATCGTCTTCAGACCGGGCGTGTTCTCAACCGCCCATTGGGTGAGGATGCTCAGCTCGCCGTACGACCACTTGATCGGAATCGGAATGCTGCCATATTCGAGCAGCCCGGCGAGCGGGTCCATGCCCGCGCTGCCACGCCACTTGCTGATATCGTTACCTCGCGACTTCATCAACGCGACGACCAGCGCCGCCATCGGCAATGCCGCGATACCGGCTTCCACGTGCAGCACCGTCTGCTCAAGATCAATCCCGGACAGTGCCCGCGACAGGCCCTTGACCGAGGCGATGGACGTTCCGCCCTTGCCGACCTGGCCAACCTCAGCATGGTCCGGATCGAGACCGTTTTGCGTTGCGGTGTCGAGGATCAGGTTGATTGCATTCTGACCACGCTGTAGATCGTGACGCAACGCAATATTCAGTTCCTCAACGGTGGGGTAGGGCAGGGCCTGCGCGATCTGCCAACCCCCGTCACGGTGGCCGATGCTGCGCGTACCACGACGGAACGGCTTGTCGCCAGGCATGGTGTCGAGGCCGGAAATATCCTGCAAATCCTGACTAGTGTACATCCCCCGCAGGGTGATTCCCTCCGGGGTAGGGGTGAGCATTTTCTTTTCAAACGGAATGCCCCGCAGCAGGCGGACAACTTCTTCGCGCCAAGCATCCAGACCGGGCACGGAGAAGTCATCCAACAATGGGGCTTCCTTCGTCGGCTGAGCCATCGTGACTACTCCCGCGTTCATGCGCTCATGGTCCGCACAAGCAGACGCGCGAAGGAAGCTGTCCCCCGCGCGATTCTTGTGTCAAAAGGTTTCCGCAAATATAGCCCGGTAGAAACGAGCCCGGAGGTCACTCGGAGTTGCGATTCGGAACCGCGAGGGAGGAGGTAATTACCAGAGCAAACAAGGCGGTACGTTGTCGTACCGCCTCACTCGCACATGCTCAGGCTGATGGCCATGTGCTTGGTCCAACACTGTGGCCACGCATTTAACATAACAGGTCAAACACCGCTTTGCACGGTTTTGCACGAAAACTTCGTTATTTGGCTCCTGTCTCCGGAGCAATGAGCTCTCTCATCGTCCGAGACTCAGCCTCCGAAACCCTCAATTCAAGGACGGTTCAGAGTTTTCAGTACCTTCGCCGGCAATCTGCTTCAGCTCCTCGAACTGATCGATGTCTTTCACCGTAAACTTGGCTTTGGACGCCATTTTCGGACGATGGGGAAGATGAACTTCAAACGTCGTTCCCTTGCCGACGACGCTGCTGACTTCAATTTCACCACCGTGTTCTTCGATCACCGACTTCGCAATTGAAAGCCCCAGGCCCGTTCCGTTCTTCTTGCCGTGCGTCGAGAACGGCTCAAATATCGTCTCCAACCGGCTCGGAGAGATCCCGACCCCGGTGTCCTTGACGATCAATTCCCACTCATCCTCTCGTTGACGCGAAATGATTTCCAGCATACCGCCGCCCGGCATCGCTTCCCGCGCATTCGTGATCAGGTTGTGGAAAACACGGGTGAGACGGTCACGGTCCATCAGGATCGTCCACTCAGGATCACCCTCACACGTGAGGTTCATCTCGACGCCGTTGCGATCCATTTCATTCTCAAACGACTCGCAGATCTCGGCGACATAGTCGTTCACCCGTGTCTTCACCGGGTTCAAACGAACCTGGCCACGTGCGAAATCGAGCACTTCCTGCGTCATCCCGACCATACGGTTCAGCTGCTGCGAAATGTGTTCAATGTGAGAACGCTGTTCGTCCGATCCAGCGGTGAAACTGAGCAGGTCGACATATCCCTGGATCACCGTCAACGGTGACTTCAGGTCGTGCACAATCGACGCCGCCAGGTTACCCACCGCGATCAACGAGTTGTTCCGCATCATCGCTTCGGCGGTACGGGTGCGTTCGAGGGCGATCGCGGCGTGCCCGCCAAATGTCGCCAGCAACTGCTCATCATCCTGCGTGAACGCTTCTTCGTTGGCCTTGTTCAACAACTGCAGCACACCGAGCACTTCGCCGGTCGGATTCATGATCGGCATCGTCAACACACTGCGTGAACGATACCCGGTTTCCTGGTCGACTTCCGGGTTGAACCGCGGATCCTTGTACGCGTCCTCGATGTTGATCGGCACGCCACGCTGAGCCACCGTCCCCGCGATTCCCTTGCCCAATGGCATGTTGATGCGGAGGCAATGCCCCTTCTCGTTCATGTAGCTGTACAGCTCATCGTTTTCCTGATCGATGAGATAGATCGTACCGCATTCGGCGCTGGTCAGCACCCGGGACGCCTGCAGGATCACCTCGAGAAGACGGTCAAGATTCAACGCCGTGTTCAGAGCTTCACTGGTCGTCGCAACCGCTTCCAACCGTTCGATTTTCCGTTCGGATTCTTCACGCGCCTTGCGCATTTCCGCGATTTGCTTCTCGTCATACTCCGCCTGCTGCTGCAGGACCATCCGGGTCAGGTTGAGGACAAAGGATGGTTCCGCTTCCGCCAACGAACCAAAGCGGTTCGCCGGAATCCACACCCCAGACGTATCCTCGAGCACACGGACTGTCATTTTGCGCGTTCCGTCCAGCACCGAATACTCCCCGAAATACTGGCCGGAGGCACGTGTGGTGACCTGGCGCGGATCACGCTCCGGGTAGGTGTGTTCCACCTCCACCTTGCCCTTGTCAATGAAGTACATGCCGGCACGGTCGAGAGCGTCGAGCTCAAGCGTTGTGCCGACGGAGAACGCAAAGTCCGCCTTGACGCGATAAAAAGCCTTTCGACCACGCGCGGACAATGTCTCCAGCAGAGGGTTGGGTCGTTTCTCCACGGCAGACCTCTTCGAGATGGTTCGGCGGAGATGATCATAACTCGGGCGAGTAATCAAGGGGAGAATAGTGCCGGTGGACGGCGGCGCGGGTGACGCAGGCACAGGACGCACCTCCGGCACACTGGATACCGGCGATACCAGACGCATCGTCTCGAAGCCGGGGACTTCGAGGTGCAACGTCGTGCCGTTCCGCTGATTCCGGGACGAACTGGAACCATCACCACGAGAATTATCCCGGAAGTCCGGGCCGTGGTCGCGGTAAGGTTCACCAGCTGATGAATCTCGATCTCTCATTCGTACACCCCTTGTACTCCCTCCCGACTCGGCGAAAACCATTCTTGTTGAGGAAATACGAACTATGTCGGCTTCCTCGTGTGTTCCAGAGCACGTTGCAAACATTCAGGACAGAGACAGGCTCCATCCTCGGTCGTCTCTCCCGCCAGATACGGGAGTTCCATACACCAACAGCGGTCCTCGCCGGCAGCAATGCCACAGGTGAAAACCGCACCACATTTCGGGCAACGCATGTTGCCATCGGGACTTACAGGAACCCTTGCCTGGTTCATGGTTTGTATTCTTATATCTCTTATATCCTAGTATCAGATATACACTCCTGAAATCCCAAATACGTCCCCTTACTCTCGGAGCTTGTAGAATCAATTACATAAATATAATTATTACGAGCGCTTCGAAATCCACTCTCGGGAGAGACGGTTAGGCTCACCAAACCCTGTCTATCAGTCTTCAATGTTTTTCCAATTGATTGGAGACGGCGAGGGTCTGTGCTTACCTTGTCAAATCTGTAGGTATAGACACCAACCAGAGAGGAAGTCACGATGAACGGCAAGCGTGTGTGGGTGCTTTTGCTGGCTCTGATCTTGACAGTGGGCGTGGCCGGACTGGCCGCCGCGACTCCGCTGCTTGAGGTGGATGTTCCGGACAAGGCAACGTGGATCGAATTGCAAACTGGCGGTTTTGATATCATCGGAGGTCCGGAAGGGTCCGGAAACGATATCAGCCCGTTGTACATCATGGGTTGGCCGGAAGACATGGACCGGCTGAGCGATTATACCTATCGCGTTTTTGTTGAAGATATGGAAGCGCGCAACCGGGCAAATCTGGATAACCAGATCGACGACATGGGTGGGTACATGACGTACAGCGAGGTCTATGCCTGGCTGGACGATTTCTGTGCCGACAACCCGACCCTCGTCTATGGACCGGTCACCATCGGCTATTCGTACGAAGGCCGTCCGATCAAGGTCTTCAAGATTTCGGACAATCCGTCGGTAGATGAAGATGAGACGGAAGTGTTCATCAATGCGTTGATCCATGCCCGCGAGGTTGTCACCCCGCTGACCGTGGTCACCTACTCCGAATATCTGATCGACAATTACGGCACCAACAACCGTGTCACCGACCTCGTTGACAACCGTGAAATCTGGCTCATGCCGATGTACAACGTGGACGGCTACGTCCACAATGAGCAGACAGATCCGAACGGTGGCGGCATGTGGCGCAAGAACATGAGCCCGCCGGACGGTGTCGACCTCAACCGTAACTATCCGTACATGTGGGGCTACGACAACAGTGGTTCGTCCCCCAACCAGTACAGCGAAACCTACCGTGGACCGTCCCCGGGCAGTGAACCGGAGACGCAGGTTGTCATGGACTTCACCAACGCCCGCGAATTCGCGGCGGTGCTGAACTACCATACGTACAGCAACCTGATCATCCTGCCGTGGGGTTACACCTACGAACGTCCGCCGAACTATGACATTTACCTGGCGTACGGCGAGTATATGAACCAGACCCTCGGCTGGGAAGTCGGCGGTCCGGAAATCATTTACCCGACCAACGGTGGCGCGGAAGACTGGCAGGAAGGCGGCGACCCGAGCGAACCGAGCAGCGCGGACTACCACATGTGGTCGTTCACGTTTGAAATTGGCAGCTGGAGCCAGGGCGGCTTCTGGCCGAGCTACAACACCGGCGTGACGCTTGCCAACGCGCAGATCGAACCGCTGATGAAGTTCGTCGAAGTCGCGGAAAACCCGTACATGCTCGGTGCCCCGGTGGCACCGGAGATGACGATTCCGGAAGAAGTCGGACCGATCTTCACGGCTACGTGGACGCATGACGACCCGAACGGCAACGACGCGCTGTACTACGACTTTGCAGAACTCGAAGGTCCGATGACCACGGATGGTGCCGAATTGGCCAACTCGATCGTCTTCGAGCGCGATGGCTTCCTGCGGTCCACGATTCGTGAGTACGCCGGCAACTATTCCTACTATTCCGAAAATGGGAACAACATCAACCACAACCTGACCGCCCAGTTCTCGATCCCGGTCGAAGCGAATACCACGCTGACCTTCCAGGCCTGGTACGAAATCGAGAACAACTGGGACTATGCCTATGTCATGGTCTCGACCGACGGCCAGAACTTCGAAACCATCCCGGGTAACATCACCACCGATTACAACCCGAATGGCACGAACATGGGCAACGGAATCACCGGCGACTCCAACGGTTGGGTCGAAGGCGTTTTCCCACTTGGTGCGTACGCCGGACAGAATGTCTGGATTCAGCTTACGTACATCACCGACGGTGGCGTGATCGAGGAAGGTATCTACTTCGACGAAATCACCCCGGTGAACGGTTTTGAGTCGATGACCGTGCTCGCGACCGACCTGCCGAACCCGGAATTTGATCTGAACCTCAGCCCGGTGACTGAACCGTTCACGGCCTACTACACCGCGAACGCCACCGACGCTCAGGATCAGACCAGCCGCTGGGCGGATGCGGACGAAGTCCTGGTCACCCCGGACGGCGTCGACATGGTTCTGAACCTGACCGGCATCAACACGCATGTTGGCTACAACGGCGGCTACATCACGTATTCGGCGAGCCTGAACACGTATGTCGGCACCCCGTATCCGAACTACAACTACTGGACCATGGCCCAGTTGCCGAATGGCAACATGTACGGTCCGATCTCGATGTACAACATCAACATCCCGGCGAACGCCGACATCGACGTTCCGATGCTCGCGGTTTCGGTTCCGACCATCGCGCCGAACGGTAGCTACACGTTGTACGGACATGTCGGCGCGTATCCGAACATCGACGTTTCGGACAGCTTCGGCTTTACCAAGGGCATCAACACGGACCCCGCTGACAACGGTAACGAGATCGCTGACTGGGGAGAAACCGGTTGGCCGGAATCGTTCACGGCGGACGAAACGGCGGCAGAACTGCCGACCGAATTTGACGTCATGACCGCGTACCCGAACCCGTTCAACCCGACCGTGACTGTCCCGTTCGCCCTCCCGGCGGCCGGTGAAGTCAGCATCGCGGTGTACAACACGCTCGGCCAGACAGTCTATGAACAGGCGAACGTGTTCAACGCCGGCACGCATCAGGTTACCGTGGACGGCAGCGCGCTCGCCAGCGG
Organism: bacterium; assembly: GCA_963675295.2. Lineage (GTDB taxonomy): Bacteria > Electryoneota > Electryoneia > Electryoneales > Electryoneaceae > BMS3BBIN04. The sequence goes on along the minus strand of CAXXKJ010000002.1, from coordinate 4,035,310 downwards.
CGTCTACCTGCTGCGCGTCAACTACAACGGCCTGAGTGAGATGCAGAAGGTCGTGTTGATGAAGTAACCGACAGTCTTGAGCCGTGAAACTTGAGTCCTGAGGGAAAAACCTTCAGACCTGAGACTTGAGATGTGAGATTCCCAACAGGGGCACTTTTCAGAAAGTGTCCCTGTTTTTCGTGGATCCGAATGGGGAAACCTATTGCAGGACGGTGATCTACTACATGCTGGAGAAAGAGTCTATAAGGAAAGCGAAGACGGCACAGGATGCCCGCGTGAGCTTCTATTCGCTACCGCGGCTATCCCGAAGACGGATAACCCCTGCTGGCGGAGCCCGCAGGGGCACGTTAGAGTCAGGGTCGTACCGGAGCGAAGAAAATACGTTCCGGCTAGTCGTCGATCCGGATGTCGAGCAGAACCCACTCGCCTTTGCGCACCTGTTCCAGGTCCACCACATATTCCAGGTGCAGCTTCTCGCCGAATGCGTCTGTGGTTTCGACGTACGCCTCAACGACATACCGTTGCGACTCACCGTCCCGGTTGACCAGCACCTTGTCATTCCAGCGCATGGACGGGAATACCGCGCTCTCCGAATCGATCAGCTGGTCGAGTACGAATTGCTGCGACTCCTCGTACGCCTGCTTCGAATTGTCGCGTTCGTTCCAGGGACCGGACTCGCCGACGGCGCAGGACAGCAGCAAGAGGGGCAGGAGAATGACAGCCAGCTTCCGCATCAGATCCTCCAAATGATTGGTCGTCTCATCATACACACACGATCCGCGCGGAGCAAGCCAAGCTAGCGACGCCACCAAAAAGGTGAACTCTACGGAACCCCCTGCCACCTGTGCCCTGCAGCCCGGTCCGACTGCTGGTTCGACGGCCATCCCGCCACACCCTGGAGCTCTTGCGCCCTGCTTCACAAGCACCCATCTTCCGCCGAGTATCTTACCGCTCATCCTGCTGGCTTCGACCGATATCAAGACGGAGATCGCATTATGCCTGCGGAACTCGAGTTCCTCGATCATCCCCTGCAAACGCACGAACAAGTCATCGAACGCGCGAAGGAAATCGGACGCCATCGTGGCCTTTCGCGCGTCGTCGTTGCCGCCGCCGAGGAGGACGATGTCCTCGCCGCGATGTACGCGTGCAAGCAGTCTGGTATCTCCGACGCGACCCTCGTTGGCAATCCGGACAACATCCGCGCCGCGCTCGCGACTGCGAATGTCCCCGCCGATGCCTTCGAGATCATCGCGACCGAATCCGACGAAGAATCCGCGTTGAAAGCCGCGACCATGGCCGGTGAGGGCAAGGCAGACGTGGTGATGAAGGGCTACCTGAAAACGTCCACGTTGCTGAAAACACTGCTGAAGCACGATTACGGCCTGCGTGACCAGGAGCTGGTCAGCCACAGCGCGCTGCTGTACGTGCCGAAATACGGCAAGCTGATCAACATTACGGATGGCGGCACGATTCCGGTCCCAACCCTCGAGCAGAAGCTGGTGGTGATTCAGAACGCCGCACAGGTGTTGCGCAGCGTTGGAGTGGCGAAGCCGAAGGTCGCCGTGCTCGGCGCGGGCGAAATGGTCAGCGATGTCTACCCGGAATCCGTAGACGCACGCGATCTGGTCGAGATCGCGCAGGAAAACTGGTCCAACGATCTCGAGATCTCCGGACCGTTGCCGCTGGACCTGGCACTGCGGCGCGCGGAGGATCTCAAAGCGCGTGTGGACGATCCGGTCGCGGGCGACGCCGACATCCTGATCGTGCACACCCTCGAGCAGGGCAACGTGATCGCGAAAACCCTGATCCAGTTCGGCGGCGCGATTTTCATGGGCGTCATCGCCGGCGCAAAGGTGCCGATCAGCCTGGTGTCCCGCAGCGACACGATGATGAACAAAATGGCTTCCATCGCGCTGGCCGTCTGCCTCGCGGACTCCCAACGGCGCGGCTATCCCGCGCTACCTGCCGTGGAACTCGAAACCGGGGAGGAACGCGCATGACCAGCGACCGCTTGCGGAACACGCTTTCCGCTCTGCTGAATCGCCGGGGAACACCTGCCCGGCCGAAACGGCTCGCCATCGCGGCTACTCTCGACACGCCGGTCGGTGACCTCAAAGCGCTTGTCGATCGGCTGCGGGAAACCGAACGCTATGAGCTGCACATCGTTGGGCCAGACGAAACCATCAACGCGCTGGATCAGCATGCCACGCTGCATCCGGCTTATCTGCCCGGCGAGATTGACCGTGCCCTCGGCAACCTGCTGACCAGCGGCGGGTTCGACCTCGGCCTACTGCTCGCCGATCCACGAAGGCCGGAACCGTCCGCCGTCGCACGCATGACCCCGGCGTTCGGCAACCGCACCCTGACCGGTATCAGCCTGCTGCACACAGAAAAACTCGACCGCATCACCCTGCTCGCCGACACGTTGGTCGCGGATCGTCCCGATGAGGACGGACTCGCCGCGGTCACCGAGCAGGCGATCAACACCGCACGCAAGCTGGGAATCGACACACCTCGTGTCGCCCTGCTCGCCGCGGTTGAGGTCGCTAATCCCGGCCTGCCGGCGACGATGCTCGAACAGGCAGTCGCGGAACGCTTCTCCGGACGGGACGATTGCCACGTGCACGGCCCACTCTCGATGGACCTCGCGGTCAGCAAGTCAGCGGTGGAGAAGAAGAAAGCTACCGGTGAAGTACCCGGCAAGGCAGATGTGCTGGTCGGGCCGGCATTGACCGTTTCCAGGGGCGTATTGCACGCGTTCCAGCATGGCTGCGGCGAATGCGCGGTAACCGTGCTTACCGGCGGGCAAATTCAGGTCGCGGTCGCGCAACGCGGGCAGCCGATTGATACGCAGGTGCTGGCCGTTCAGTTCGCCGAGCTGCTGGTGTAAATCAGGTTGCATTCTCGAAATTCACTGAACCGCCCCGCCTCGAAGCTGGGCGGTTTTTTCGTGCAACCTGTCCCGAAACACCCCACTTCCCGGAGAGCACGGAGGTACTCCCTGGACGGATTTTCCGGTCTAAAACAAGACTTAGACGGAGGCTCCGAACTTTTATTAAAATAATTCTAATAAGCTATTGCATATCATAATTTCGCGTGCTATACTTCTGATGTCGAAGCATTCATCCGGGGGGTATTTGTTACCAATAGCATGGAGGACTGGATGAATCAGACCATGGCGAAAAGCGGAACCAAACAACAGTTGAAGCTGCCCGATATCATCGTCGAATCAGCGATGGTCAATCCGGAAGGCAAGGCGCAGCGCATCGGCAGCAAGGTGCCGAACGACTTGTTGAACCAGGAATGGGTGCAGCTGCGCAACATGACCGACCGTCCATTGCTGTTAAACGGTCTCGAATTGCGCCACATGTCCTACAACGAAGCGCCGGACGGCAAGCTGGTGAAGGTGCTGACGTTACAGGGACAGTTGGCGGCGCACACGTACCTTCGCATTCACTCCGGGATCGGCAAGCCGAGGATCGATCCCAAACGCCGGATTATCCACGCGTTCGTGGGGTCGAAGCTGCAGAACTTCTACTACCAGATCGCGCGCGGCGATACGATTGCGATCATGCATCCGCGCGGTGCGGTAATCGATCAGGCAACGTACGACCTGCCGGTGGAAGAGGGTATCCGTCTCAAGCGTGTGCCGCCGGTAACCAAGCGCTGGCTGGCGCATCCGAGTGTGTAGTCGCTGCACGGGGAAGGCGACAAGAAGAGAGGGCATTCCGTATAAGGGGATGCCCTCTGGTGTTTCACAGGTGCGGCGAGATATCCACAGAACTTATCCACATTCCGTGGACAACGTTATCCCCACGTTTCGCCGGTTCGAACCTCATGCTCCACAACGCCTTAGCAATTGCCTCTTCGAAACCGTAGTCCGGTAGATCCACAGAGTAAATGCGAATGTCTTTCGGCACCCCTTCCGGCGAAACGGTCACCGCAACTCGTGCGGAACAGCCTTTCAGTTCGATCAGCGCGTCCTGTGGGAACTCGTGGTTCTCGTGCAGCCAGGTGGTCAACTTCGCATTGGCCCCTGCAAGCTGCGGCGGTTGGTAGTCCTGGGGCGGGACACGCAGGTTGCGGCCATACACCCAACGTTCGGATTCGAGATCACGGATCGCGTCGAATGGATGCACCGCACCCTCGGGGCCAAACAGCTCGCCGGTCCATGGGTCCAGCCGTTGGATCAGCACCTGCCCGTCACGCGCTTCCGCCATGATGACGAAGTCCGATTCCAGCCGTTGCCCCCACTCCATCGCCTCGCCCAATGCGAACAGGTCGAAGGTGAGCGTGTCGCCCTCCATCGCGGCGATCACTCGTTCCGTAGGAATCACCTCGACGTCGACAATGCCCTCGCTGTAGCCGCGGTGCAACGTGCGCCATAGCTCGCCAACCGGCTGCGGCTCGCCGTCGTTCACATATGGCGGCAGGATCAGGATGTGATCGTCGAGCACGCTGGCAGTGGCGGGAGACAATCCCGCAATGATCAGGGCAACGATCAGAACGAATGTGGGTAGTCGGTTCATCATTCCCGCACCGAAAGAACCCCGGCAAAAAGACCGGGGCCATCCATGTTGACACAAGGGTTTCACACGCCAACCGGCGCGCGGTTTCCAGCTACTCGTCCGCCTCATCCTGCGACGGTTCAAAACGCCAGCCCGGATCACGCTTCTCGAGGAACGCCGCCATCCCTTCCTGACCTTCCGCACCGGCACGCAAACTGGCGATCAGCTTTGCGGTGTAGTCCTGGACATCGGACAATGGCCGTTCGCTGACCTGACGGATCAGATCCTTGCACGCCGCGACCGCATCGGGCGCGACGACGAACAGTGAATTGGTCACCGTCCGCACCGCCGAATCAAGATCGACCGGCGTCACCGACTTGTACAGCAGGCCGATGGCGACAGCGGTTTCGTCGTTGAACGGGTCGCCGGTCAACATGTACCGCCGCGCGTTCTTCTCGCCGATGGCCTTGACTACGAACGGCGCGATCACCGCCGGGGCCAGCCCGAGCCGCACCTCGCTGAACGCGAACTTGCTGCCGGTTTTACCGATCGCGATGTCGCAGGCCGCGACCAGTCCCAACCCGCCGCCGATCGCCGGGCCGTTGATCCGGCCGATTACCGGTTTCGGATGGGTGTAGATCAGCTCGAGTAGTTTCGCGAGCGCGTTGGCGTCGGCGATATTTGCTTCTTCGCCGGCGTCCTTGATCGACCGCATGTAGTTGAGGTCTGCGCCGGCGCTGAACGCCTGTCCCTCGCCGGTCAAAACGATGCACCGCACGTCGGCATCATCAACCAGCAGTTGAAAAAGTTCGGTGAGATCGCGCACCATTTCGCTGGTGAACGCATTGCGCCGCTCGGGCCGGTTCATCACAACTGTCGCCAGCCCGTCCGCAAGGGTCAGGTACGCGGTCTCGCGGGAAACCGTGGTCTCCGCCATGGTGAATGTCTACCCTTGTCAGTTCCCGGTATAGGTGGGGATATACAGGATCGCGCGGATCGAGAAGACAAAGCCGCTGTTGCTGAACTCCTCGTTGTATCCGCCGACTGTATCCCAGAATCCGTCCTCCGTCGCCGGGAAGAACCCGCCCTGCTCATTGATCAGGGCAGAATGCTGCGTTTCCCACGCGCTGGACCCGCTGAAGGACGATTCATTGATGGCATATTCGACTTCGGCACCGAGGGCGACCAGGTCATTCACCCGGTACTCCGCCCCGACAAACGGTCCGATGTACCACCCCGAGCCGCTGAACCGGTCAAATACGCCGGGGTACCCGCGGTCGACCGTCATCGTCACCAGGCCGACACCGAAGCCGGTCGGGAAAACCACCTTGCCGACATGAGGGCGACCGTACAGGCGGAACTGGATCTCGGTCGTGGAGAGGTAGAAGGAGCGCAGGTACTGCTGATCGTACTCCGCCGCGACCAGATGTGTCTCCTCCTGGATGCCGCGACGCAGCAACACTTCCGCGCCGAAATTGTGGAAAATCATGCCAAACCCGCCGCCGAAACGGAAGTACGGGTTGTCGAACGCGAGGTCGTAGGCGTCATCCGTCGGGTTGCCATACCCCAGGTTGACCAGGAGGTAGGGACGGACGCCGCTGTAATCTTCGTCTTCCGGCTGGCTGATGACACGCCCATAGCCCTGCGCGTACACCGTTCCGCTAAGCAGCAACGTCACCGCGAGGACAAGCACAACCACCAGTACAACGCGAGTTCGACTATCAGTCCAAATATTCATGAAGGCTTCTCCGAGCAAGCAGTCAACAAACAAGTCTCACCTTTAATATAGATGAGACTTGGCCGTTCGCAAACCGGTTACAGAAACCTCCGCCAATTACATCCGGAAAATGCCCATCTGCATGTCCGGAATCGGCTTGTTAAGGCTCATCTCGAGCGCCAGTGCCAACGCGATCCGTGAATCACGCATGGTCAGGATGCCATCGTCCCAGATCCGCGCGGTCGCATAGAACGGATGCCCTTCGCGCTCATACTTCTCGAGGATCGGAGCCTGCATCTGCGCGACCTGCTCCTCGGTCAACGCGTCCGCACCCTTGGCCGCAAGCTGGTCCTGTTTCACCTGTGTCAACACATTCGCCGCCTGCTCGCCGCCCATCACCGAGATCCGCGCGTTCGGCCACATCCACATCAGCCGCGGGAAGTAGCCGCGTCCGCACATGGCGTAGTTGCCCGCGCCATAGCTACCGCCGACAACGAGGGTGAACTTGGGCACGTCCGCGTTCGCGACGGCGTGGACCATCTTCGCGCCATCCGACGCGATCGCGCCGTGTTCGTATTCGACGCCGACCATGAAGCCGGTGATGTTCTGCAGGAAGAGCAGCGGGATCTTGCGTTTCGCGCACAGAGTCACGAAATGCGCGCCCTTCTTGGAAGATTCGCTGAACAGGACGCCATTGTTCGCCACGATCCCGACCGGGTAGCCCATCAGACGGGCGAATCCGGTGATCAACGTGTTGCCGTAGCGCGTTTTGAACTCGTGGAACCTGGACCCGTCCACGACACGCGCGATGATTTCCCTGACGTCATACGGTTTCTTCAGATCCGCCGGGACAATGCCGTAAAGCTCTTCTGGATCGTAATACGGGTCCTCCGGCGCGACACGTTCGATATTAAACTTCGGACGCGGGCCGACATTTTCCAGAATGTTGCGCAGGATCTTGAGCGCGTGTTCGTCATTCTCCGCGAAGTGGTCGGAGACACCCGAGATGCGGGTGTGGACATCCGCGCCACCGAGCTCTTCCGGGGTCGTCTCGACGCCGGTTGCCGCCTTCACCAGCGGTGGCCCGCCGATAAAAATTGTGCCCTGTTCCTTGACGATCACCGTTTCGTCGCTCATCGCCGGGACATACGCCCCGCCGGCGGTACAAGAGCCCATCACGCACGAGAACTGCGGAATCCCGAGCCGACTCATCAACGCCTGGTTGTAGAAAATGCGGCCGAAGTGTTCCTGATCGGGGAAGGTGCCCGCCTGTTCCGGCAGGAAGATGCCGCCGCTGTCAACGAGATAAACACACGGCAGGTTGTTCTCCAACGCGACCTGCTGCGCGCGCAGGTGCTTCTTGATCGTCATAGGGAAGTACGTGCCGCCCTTGACCGTCGCGTCATTGGCGACAATCACCACCTCCTGGCCATGCACGATACCAACACCGGTGACCACACCCGCGCCCGGCGCCTCGTCGTTGTACATCCCGTACGCCGCCAGCGCCGACAGTTCGAGGAACGGCGTGTCCTCATCGATCAACGCGTCGATCCGTTCCCGCGCCGTCAGCTTGCCACGCGACTTGTGCCGTTCCACATACTTCGGCGGACCGCCCGCCTTGATGCGCTCGTACAGCTCGAGATACTCACCTTCGAGACGCTTGTGATGCTCGACATTGGTCTTGAACTCGGGATCGTTGGTCTGCACGGACGATGGGATGCGGAACACGGCGGCGTTTCCTCCCTGATGAACGACGAGTGAACTGGGATGTATTCACCGGGGACACTTGCTCCGACAAGTGTCCCCGGTGAACTAGTCACGGGACACTTACTCGAGAATATCTCCCCGCTGAACCCGGCATGGGACACTTTAGGGACAAAGTGTCCCGTACATGACGGGATCATGCAACCTACTGCCGGAGCGGGGAAGAGGCAAGCAGGATCGGGGCGCTCCGGCGGATGAATCACACCGGTCTCCCAGTTCATGCTGGCTTGAACACCAGCACCTCGAACGCTTTTCCCTGCGGCAACGGAACATGTTCCCGCGACTGCACGGTTAGCCCAACCCCTTCCGCCAATCGGATAAACTCATCGGGGGGGACGAGTGTGATCACATCGTGCAGGATCTTGACGCCGGGGAACGGCGAGTCGCTGACTGTGCCGACCGCTTTACTCGGGTGCTGCAACACGACACTGAGCACACCATCATCCGTCAGCCATGGCCGGACCTTTTCAAGCACCGCCTTCGGGTCGACATATTCGAACAGCAACGCGGCGTGGATGTGGTCGAACCCCTGATCCGGGAACTGGCAGCGCAGCACATCGCAGCATTGCGTCTCCAGCCAACGCAACCGTTCGCCGTGCCGTTCCTTCAACAGGTGCAGGTAGTTGAGGTTGACGTCCACACCGACCACACGCACCATCTTGTCGTTGGGGATGTGTTCGAACCCGTTCCCGGTCGCACAACCAAGCACCGCAATCCCCTTCTTCGGCGGAAACTGCTGCAACAAGTCCGCGAAGATGCGGCTCAACTCCTGCGTCTGCCCGACCGAGTCCAGCCCCATGTGGCTGTCATAATCCGCCGCCGGAACCTTCAGCCAACGCCGTCCCGCCTCGTTCATAGGTCCCCGGTATGTGGTGTGTGTTTGTCGTCGTCGAAGGTGTTGCCGTGGTTGGATGCTTCAACCTGCACGAAGATACAAAAACGCCGCCTCCCGCGCGGGGAGACGGCCTCGAATTCGGTCGATACCTATCAGGTACACCCATCTGGTACGGCCATCTGATACAGCTTACCACGGACTTTAGTCCGTGGTAATAAGCGGATGAATCATACCTACTGGCCAGCCGGCTTCAGCGGACTACTTCACCAGCACCAGTTTCTGCGTCTGGACCTGAGCGTCCGGGCCGGTTAGCGTGGCGAAGTAGACGCCGGACGCCAGGCCGGTCCCGTCAAACATCGCACGGTAGGTTCCGGCGGACAGTTCGCCATCCAGCAGACACACCACTTCACGCCCGGTCGCATCGTAGACCACCAGCGTCGCATGCCCTGGACTCGGCAACGCGAACGTCAACTGTGTCGCGGGGTTGAACGGATTCGGATGGCACGGATACAGCACGGATGTGTGTGGCAGCGATACCGCCGGTTCATGCGCGACGAACAGGTTTCCCGTGTTTTCCAGCCAGAACAGATCATTCAATTGTCCTGCCGAGGCAATATCGATGTCCCCGTCCTGATCCATGTCGATCAGCTCCGATTCCTCGAGCCCTCCGAACGGTGGCTCATACACAGTCCGGTTTATCCAGTCTCCGCTCTGCGTCTGTTCAGCCCAGACAAGGCAATCCGAAAGGGTGATCAGAATGTCCGTCCACTCGTCCCCATCGATGTCCGCCGCGTCGAGGTCCCTGGCGTTGTCAAGTCCGGCGAAGCTGTCACTGGATTCCCAGCTCTGGTCCGGTTGCTTGTCCCACAGCAAAAGCTGAGAGAGCGTGGCCGTGATGAGTTCGAGTTCGGGATCGGTATCGGTATTCACCGGCAGAATTGCCTGTGCCGCGCCATCCGTTAAGCCGACAACCTGCCAGTACCAGGTATCCTCGATATTGAACCAAATGTCCATTTCACCATTGTTACGGATCGTGATCGGATCCAGCCGGCCGTTGCTGTTCATGTCTGCGGCGGCAATAGCCAGCACATGGGACATGTCTTCGTTCCAGATCCACTGCGGGGAAAAGAAGCCGAACTGGTTCTCGCACCAGACCAAGCCTTCATAGCTTCCGGTCAGAATATCGGAATCCCCATCCTGATCAAGATCCGCGACCTCGATGGCCGAGATAAAGATTTGATCCGGATCGATCGAGAAGAGCCAGCTCCATGAATCCCCGTCATACTCCCAGCAGTTGAGATCAAAGCTGCTAAACTCCGCGCTGACCAGCTCGGATTTTCCATCCTGGTCGACGTCAATCCCTGCGAGATCGTATTCATCACTATACTCACCCGCAGCAACGGTGTCGGCGACCCATTGCTGCCCGTTGTCACTCCAGCAGCGAAGCTCGACGGCTCCGAAGTCCCCGATGATATCAAGCTGGCCAGTCCCTCGGAAATCCGCCACCGCGATCCGTGTCGATCCGCCGTACCCGGGACGGGCATCCGTATGTTCCCACACAAACAACTCTTCGCTGAGGAAACAGTCAACCCCTTCAACCTCGGAAACCGTGGTGAAATCGAGGAACCCGTCGCCGTTGACATCGCTGGCGACAGCTGAGTTCAACCCCTTCAGGTCGTAGGTCACCGGCCAGGCATTAAAATTGGCGGCGCCGTCGTTTACGTAATAGCTCAAATGTGCCGGATTTCCCTCCCAGCCAAGGTAGAAGTCGAGATCGCCGTCCATGTCGAGGTCGTCAACGCCAAGCGTCCTGATACTCTGCGTTGAATAATTGAGCGAAGACGATGTCCAGCTGTTCGCGGTCTGCAGGATCAGGAGCAGCTCAAAATTCGGTCCTCCGGCAATGATATCCAATAACCCGTCGCCGTTGAAATCGCCAGTGGCCACGGGTCTGTCTCCGTAGGTGAGCCCGGTATCGTGCTCGATCCAATCGTCGCCATCCTTTTCCAACCACGACAGACCTTCAATGTACGCGACGACGACATCCTCATCGCCGTCATTGTCCATGTCGCCCGTTGTTGCGTCATCAATCCAGTTGTAGTCCGTCACGATGGAGTGTTGTGTCCAACCGTCCAGGTCGTTTTCCCACCAAGCGAGCTGCGATTGGTACCGCGGATAGATCAACACATCCCGATCGCCATCGTGGTCGAGATCTCCGGTGCGGATGTATGGGAGACCCTCAGGCAGTTCACCGATTTCGTGTTGCGGCCACCCATCCGTGCCCTGCTCGAGCCAGTACAAACCCAGCTCAAAGTCGGAGACAACGAGGTCCTGGTCACCATCCTGATCCATGTCGGCGGCTGTCAGGTCCCAACCAGACCCGTGCGGAGCGAAAATGGTTTCCTGCGTCCAGTTGCCGCCATTCCACGAAAACTGATAGATGGAGCCGTCACTCGCCTCGATCGAGAAGATTTCGTCAGTCCCGTCTCCATCACAATCAAACGAAACGACCTCCTCCGGTGTGAAACTGTCCTGCACCAGGTGATGAGGCCACTCCGGCTGAGCGGTGGCGAGATGGGTGAACGGCAGTACGACGATGGTCAACAAAACGGCGGGATAAAGCAGGTCACGGATGCGCATCGTTTTCCCCCACGGTGTCGATACTCATCCCCGCGAAATGGCGGGAATACACGATTCATCAGCAATGAATACGTCTGGTCGAACAGATTCTGATCACGACTCATTTCACCAGCACCAGTTTCTGCGTCTGGACCTGAGCGTCCGGGCCGGTTAGCGTGGCGAAGTAGACACCGGACGCCAGCCCGGTCCCGTCAAACATCGCACGGTGGGTTCCAGCGGACAGCTCGCCGTCCAGCAGACACACCACTTCACGCCCGGTCGCATCGTAGACCACCAGCGACGCATGCCCTGGACTGGGCAACGCGAGCGTTAGTTGCGTTGTCGGGTTGAACGGATTCGGATGGCACGGATACAGCACCGATGTGTGTGGCAGCGTCGAAGTCGCTGGTTTATGCGCGACGAACGTATCGCCCATATTTTCCAGCCACACTAAACCATAAAGGTTATAAGCCGTAATTATATCGTTGTCGCTGTCGTTATCGACATCGGCGACCGCCGATTTGATCGCTCCACCCGAAATCGTATGATAGACTTGTTCCGACGCCGACCAGCCGTTTGCGTTCTGTTCTGCCCGGTACACGCTACCCGCACCCGTCACGACGATATCCTGCCAGCCGTCACCGTCCAGATCGGTCATGTCGAAATCCGATGCGCTTTCTACTCCATCGAACGCCGGATGTGAGGCCCATGATCCATCAGACCGCTGGTTCCACAGCAGCACCGATTCGACTGAACCGGTCAGCAGCTCGATATCGTTGTCAGCATCGAAATTACCGGCGATCACGGTGGCCCCCTGCGCGCCCGTGTACCCAATGATATCCGACGACCATACGTCATCCTCGAGCGTCCAGATCCGCAAATCGCCCTCGTACTGAATCGTGATCAGATTCAAGTTCCCATCTTCGTCGACATCCGCAGTGGCGATGTCTTCGATCCAGTAGTCATACTCATCAACAATCCGATGTTCAACGAAGACACCATACCGGTATTCAAACCAGGACAGGCCGTTATATCCTCCCGCTACCAAATCGGTCTCGCCGTCGTTGTCTAGATCAGCGGCTTGGATTGTCTCGATCCAGTATAGATCCGTATTGATTGTCAGGACTGTCGTCCACTCTTCATCAACGATTTCCCAGCAACGAAGTGGTCTGATACCAAACTCGGCAGTGAGGACATCTTGTACGCCATTCAGGTTGAAGTCGCCTTGAATAAAACCGATGGACATTGCGTAGTCACCGTCCGCGATTATCGTGTAGGTCCATTCGTCACCTTCAGGATTCCACTCGCCAAGCTCTACTTGACCGTAATTGGAAACAAATTCCACAGCACCGTCGCCGTCGAAATCAGCACTGGCGAGCACGGTCGAACCTGCATAACTGCGGCGAACATCGGTACGGTTCCACGAGGTCAAGCCGTCACTCAGGTAACAGACCAATCCATTATCGTTGGACGCTACCGCTATATCGAGGAATCCGTCATCGTTTACATCACCGGCAGAAAACGAGTTGAAATCGTCAAATCCGGCGACGATATAGTGAATTGTGAATTCGCCTGAGCCGTCGTTCTCGAACCAGAGTACATTCATACTCTGATACCGCTGCCCGGCAACGATGTCGAGGTCTCCGTCCGCGTCAAGGTCGATTGTCTGCAGTTGTTTCAGAAGGGTAGCTTCAAAGTCCAGACCGTGCATTTCCCAGCCAACTTGGGTGTTTTCAAACCAGCAGAGTGCTGAATTATTCGCGAGCATGACGAGATCGACCCAGCCGTCGCTGTTGAGGTCACCCGTGGCTACCGCACCTTTCTCGAACGTAACCGTAATGTCGTGGTAGTCCCATCCGTCAACAGTCTGCTCCATCCAGTAATTGGATGATTGCTCCGAAATGACAATGTCACCGTCCCCGTCATTGTCGAGATCGTCAGTTGTAAAGAAATGTGGTGCCAATGGCGGTTGCCCGATGTCGTAAAGTGTCCATTCCGGCAGCTCATTCGACCACCACTCGAACATACACTCGTTCTGCCGGTAAACGCAGATATCCGCATCGCCGTCGCCATCCATGTCAAAGATGGACAGTCTGGCGTTGTACCAGAACTGCTCGACGATGAAATGCTGAATCCAATCGTCGCCATCCCGTTCCAACCAGAACAGGCCGTAATAGTTGTCGCAGACGACAAGATCCATGTCGCCGTCACTGTCCAGATCGCCCGATACCATACTGCAGGCGATAGCATCCTGTTGACAGAGCGTACTCTGTGTCCATTGGCCTTCATGCCAGTGGTAGCTTTCGACCGAACCGGTGCAGGCGTTGAGATAGACCACATCGTCCGATCCTACTCCGTCAGCGTCAAACGACTGGCAGTTTATCGGGACAAATCCGCTTTCAATAACCGTTGCTGGCCACTCCGGCTGAGCGGTGGCGAGATGGGTGAACAGCAAAGCTGAAACGGTCAACAAACAGGCGTGATACAGCAGGTCACGGATGCGCATCGTTTTCCCCCACGGTGTCGATACTCATCCCCGCGAAACAGGCGGGTGTCCAGTGTGATTGTGTATGAAACACAGTTTAACCACTCCATGATACATGAACAACCATCGTCTGACTATTAGTCAAATTCATTTTCTGACACATGACCTGAGTCCAGCAACAGAAAAGCGGGACAGTCTTGCGACCATCCCGCTGAGGGTTGTTGGTATCTCACGATCGGCTGCTCAATCCAGCTTGCAGCGCAGCGAATCCGCGTTACATCTTCTCCTCAATGATCCGGCGTTGCAGCTTCGAGATCTGCTCGGTCGGGTTGAGGTGTTTCGGGCACGCGTGGTAGCAGTTCGTGATCTTGTGGCAGCGCCAGAGACCGTGTTTGTTGTCCAGCGCATCGATCCGGTCGCCGAGGCCCTTGTCACGCGTGTCGAACGTGTACCGGTAGGCTTTCAGCAGTGCCGCCGGGCCGAGGTATTGTTCGTCCGACCAGAAGCTCGGGCACGAGCTGGTGCACGCCGCACACAGGATGCAGGCGATGCTGTCGCCCATCAGCTTGAACTCTTCCGGCGACTGGATGCGTTCCTTGGACGGGTACGGATCATCGTTGATCAGCCACGGCTTCACCCGTTTAAGAGCCGCGTAGAACGGTTCCATATTCACCGCGAGGTCACGGTAAATTTCGAAGCCCGGCAACGGATCGACGGTGATCGTGCCCTTGAGCGTCTTGATCTGCAGCTCGCAGGCGAGGTCGTTCTTCCCGTTGATCATCATCGCGCATGAACCGCAGATCCCGTGACGGCAGGAGCGGCGATACGTCACCGTCCCGTCGACAAACCACTTGATCTCGTTCAGTGCGTCAAGAACCGTCCACCAATCCTCACACTCAATGTCGTAAGTCTTGTAGGATGGCTTGCTGTCTGTCTCCGGGTTGAACCGGAAAATCTTGAACGTACGCTTTGGCATATCGTCCTCACCGCCTTTCGTCTCAGGTGGTGGTGCATGTCTGTTACTCACAACTCAGAGCTCATCGCTCACGGCTGTGTTTAATACTTCCGCTCCATCGGCTCGAAGCCCTTGTGGGTCACGCCTTCCAGCATCACCGGCTTGTCGAAGGTTAGCTCCCAGTTCGCGCCCTTGCGCCACGCCAGCGTGTGCTTGAGGAACTTCACGTCGTCACGCTTCGGGAAGTCCTTGCGGTAGTGGCCGCCACGGCTTTCCTGGCGCGCCAACGCTCCTTCCACAATCGCGCCGCTGAACTCGAGCAGGTGGCCGAGCTCAATCGCCTCGAGCAGGTCGGTGTTGAACTGCTCGGACTTGTCGTCCACGGTGATGTGCTTGAAGCGCTCTTCCAGTTCCTGGATCTTCGCCTTTTGGCTGACGAGCTGCTTTTCGGTGCGGAACACACCGCAGTCGAGCATCATCGTTTCCTGCAGCTCCTTGCGGATCGTGCCGACTTTTTCCTTGCCGGACACGTTCTTGAAGTGGTCGATTTCTTTTCTGGCGGCGTCTTCGTAGTCCGCAGGCAGGGTCGGGAATTCAAGATGCGGCAGGTCTTCCACGATCTGCTTGCCGGAACGACGGCCGAACAGCAACGCTTCCAACAGGCTGTTGGTGCCGAGACGGTTGGCACCGTGCACACTGATGCAGGAACATTCCCCGGCGGCGTAGAAGCCGATCGTTTCGGTGCGCTGCTCGTCGAACGTGACACGCGTGTTCGGGTTCGCCGGAATGCCGCCCATGCTGTAGTGCGCGGTCGGCTGGATCGGGATCGGTTCGACACGCGGATCGACACCCGCGAAGTTCATCGCCAGCTCGGTAATCTGCGGCAGACGTTCCATCAGCTTCGCTTCGCCGAGGTGCGTAACGTCGATGAAGATCTTATCCTCACCGTTGATGCCGCGTCCTTCGTCAATTTCCTGCTGCATCGCGCGAGCAACCATGTCACGCGGGGCGAGCTCCATCAACGTCGGCGCGTAATCTTCCATGAACCGGCGCTTCTCGTTGTTCAGCAGGTAACCGCCTTCACCACGCGCGCCTTCCGTCACCAGAATGCCGCTCTTCCACAAGCCGGTCGGGTGGAACTGGACAAACTCCATGTCCTGGACCGGCAGGCCGACACGACTGACCAACGCGAGACCGTCGCCGGTGTTCGCGTGCGCGTTCGAAGTGATGCTGAACGCACGACCGTATCCGCCCATACCGAACATTACCGCGCGGCCGTAGAAGGTGTGCAGGCCGCCATGCACCATATCCAGCGCGACAACACCGATAGCACGGTTGTCCCGGAAGATCAGGCTCAGCACCTGGAATTCAGAGTAGAAATTGACGTTGTGCTTGAGGCACTGTTCATGCAGAGTGTGCAGCAGAACGTGACCTGTGTAGTCCGCCGAATAGCACGCACGCAACGACGCTTCCTTACCGAACTCGAGCGTGTGCCCACCGAACTTGCGCTGGGCGATCTTGCCCTCTGCCGTGCGGCTGAAGGGGCAACCCCAGTGTTCCATCTCGATGACGGTTTCCGGGGCTTCACGCACCATCATCTCGATCGCGTCCTGGTCGCCAAGGTAGTCCGACCCCTTGACGGTATCGAACATATGATATTCCCAGCGGTCCGTCTTCGAAATGTTCGCGAGGCTGGCGGCGATGCCGCCCTGCGCCGCGCCGGAGTGCGACCGGCTCGGATACACCTTCGACAACACCGCGACATCCGCCACCTGGCCGATTTCCACCGCTGCGCGGGAACCGGCGAGGCCGGCGCCGACGATAATCACATCATGTCGGTGGATCATAACGCCACCCCCTGGGACTGAATCGCGTCAATCACGCCGGCAGCCTGTCCCATCTGCATCTCCTGAAGGAAACCCGGTTCCAGGGTTACAATCGTCACCGTGCCCGTGATCAGCAGCACGATCATCAGCAGCCACGCAAGGCTGACGAGGACCACCCGCGGGGCGGGACGATGCACGTAGTCATGAATGTTGATCACCAACCCCTGCCCGGCGTGGAACAACACCGAAACGAGGAACACGAGGTCGATGGTTTTGAACAAGGGCGACGCGAGACGGGTGGTGACTTCACCCCACGTTACATCGCCACCGTTGAGAAAGTGCAGGAACAGGTAGTGCAGGAACAGGGCAATGACCAGAAATAACCCCGAAATCCGCTGCAACACCCAGGCGTTCGATCCGCCAGAACCCGTGCCGGTACGGGCGAGCATCTTCAACAAGGTCTCACCCTCCTGTTAAAATGGGAAAAATGCTTGGCCATGCTCGAGCTGATGCAGCGCGTGCCCGATCATCGTCGAACCACCCCAGATCCATGCCGCGCCGCCGAGAATGATCACCACCCAGAACAACGGGACGTGCTTCTCCGTGGCACCGAAGAAGTCGATCGCGATTAAACGCAAGCCGTTCAACGCATGGTAAATCACACAGAACAGCAATCCGACTTCGAGGAAACGGAACAATGGGGCCTGGACCACGGCCATCGTCGCTTCAAACGTCCCCTCACCGAGTTGCAGGGTTGAGACGACCCAGATGTGCATTGACACATACAAGACGAGCGCCAATCCTGTCAAACGGTGGAGAATCCAAGCGATCTGGCCAGTCCGCCAGCGGTAATGGGAGTACCCTCGGGTACGAAGTGAGGCCATGCACCCTCCTGGAATGCGGTTACGGCTGTCAAGGCCTGTCTGGTGAGTTGCCGGTCTGGCAAGGAAGGGGTCGCTTCACGTGTCACTCAACCACAGTCTCCCAGCCATGGTTGTGCAATCTGTCGCAAGAGGCCACTCTTCTATACGTTCCGGCGCAAACAAGATAATGCCGAGGGTGGCTCCGCTCAAGACACGGGAACACCTTTGTGAATCTGTACGCAAGGCGGAGTAAGGGTTTACGCCGCCTAACAATCCTCCTTGTGAACAATCATGCGATCCCGGAATTGACCGATTTCAGACTTGCGATGATAAGCTTCTGGCACGCAAACTACAGAACCATCGGTCAACGGGATCTGCACATGAAATCCGGACTTGTCCTCTTTACCCTCCTGCTGCTGGCATCGTCCACGTATGCAAAAGATCAGGCACCACTCGCTAACGCGCTGCTGTCGTTCTACACTGCCAATTCCGATTCCGCCCGCGTGATCATCGAATCCTACGCGGAGGCACATCCGGAGAGCGACTCCGCGTGGTACTACCTCGGACGAGTGCAATTCGAGGACGGTGAGTACAAAGACGCCGCGAAATCCTTCGAACAGGCAACCGAACTCACCGAAGGCAGCTCGCTGTTCCACCTGTGGCTCGCCCGGACCTGGGGCCAGCGGGCGATGGAAGCCAACCTGCTGTCCAAGGGACGCTACGCCAACAAGTTCAAGGACCAGGTCGACCTCGCCATCGAGTTCGATCCGGATAACCTGGACGCCCGCGAAGACCGGCTGCAATTCTTCCTGCAGGCGCCGGGCATCATGGGCGGCGGAACCGACAAGGCATACGCCGAGGCAGAATCCATCGCTGTGCGGGATCTGCAGCGTGGTGTCAACGCGCGAGTGAACGTGCTCGTCGCCGACGGCAAACCTGAGCTGGCGGAGCAGGAAATTCGCCGTGCGATCGCAACCGTGCCCGAGGACAGCATGGCGATCATGCACCTTGTCTACTTCCAGCAGGGGCGCGGCTGGTGGGATAGGGCGTTCGCGACGCTTGACAGCCTACTGGCAGAACGGCCCGGTTTCCGCCCGGCGCTGTATCAACTGGGACGCACCGCCGGATTCGCCGGACAACGCCATGACGACGGCATCGCCGCCCTGCAGCGCTATATCGAGCTGGGAGATCCGCCCGAGGATCAACCACAACTGACCTACGCCTGGTTCCGGCTGGGAAAGATCCACGAGGCCGATGGAGAAAGAGAAGCGGCGATCCAGGCTTACCGGACCGCCGTCGAACTGGACAGCACCAATCAATGGGCACGGGAAGCGTTGAACGGACTGGCCTCGCCGTAACCCGGTTGCCTAAACCCCCATCGCAAGCGCGCCGGTCAGCACCGTCACCGCCTGCCCGACGAGGCTGACGCGTTCGCCGAGATGCCGGACAATCATTTCGCCGCCGCGCTCCGATGCCTGGTAGCATCGCACCTCGCTCGTGCCCAGTTGACCGCACCAGTACGGACCAATCGCGCAATGCGCCGAGCCGGTGACCGGATCCTCATCCACGCCAACCGCCGGCGCGAAGAAGCGTGAGACGGCGTCAAAGCCCTTATCACCCTTCGCGGTGACAATCATCCCGCGCACCTCTTCCGCACGAAGCGCCTCGATGTCCGGCTGAACGGAACGCACAGCCTCAGCGTCCTCGACCACCACGAAGTAATCTTCGCGTGCCTTGCCGGTAAACGTCACCGTCACACCCGGCAGAACCTTGTCGAGCCACGCTGGGTGATCGGTTTCCACCACCTCGATCGCCGGAAAATCCATCTTCAGCAGATCGCCTTCCGGTTCGACATGGAGCAGACCACTACGGGTGTAGAACGAAACATGTTCATCACCCTCGACGAATCCGGTGTCGAACAGGTACCGCGCCGTCGCGAGTGTCGCATGCCCGCAAAGGTTGACCTCCGCGCCGGGTGTGAACCAGCGCAGCACGAAGGAGCGGGAGGCATCCACCGAGGTCGCAGCTTCCACATCCCAGCCCCAGGACGCGAACCGGCGTGCGCCATGCCCGGCGATGGGGACGAGATACGCCGTTTCCGAATGCGCCATCTCCTTGGCCAACGCCTGCATCCACGCGTCCTCCGCCGGACCTTCCAGCATGCACACCCCCGCCGGATTGCCCGCGAACGCTTTCCCCGTAAACGCATCCACCACCGCGATCTTGCGAACCATCTTTTATCCTCCTGCCCGGATCGAATTCACGTCTGGGAATATCTGCTCCTGCACGTCCCGGGACAATGCCTTCCTCCGAAGCGCCAGCATTCATGAGGAATTATTCGCCGTCTCCTGGAACGTTCGTGCTCCCTAACACGTTGATCCGAAACAGCTCAACCATGATCTTCCGACTCATAACACCACTCGAACGAAACGGGAGATTCAGAGATGCACGAGAAAAGCATTGACCTGTTGAACACGTCCGTGGCGGATGAGCTGCACGCCGTCCACCAATACATGTACTTTCATTTCCATTGTGACGATCAGGGCTATGACCTGCTCGCCTCCCTGTTCAAGCGCACCGCGATCGAGGAGATGATGCACATCGAATTGCTCGCCGACCGCATCCTGTTCCTCAACGGCGAAGTTGAGCTGGCAACCGATGAAGCGGTGAAGAAAGAGCATGACGTCAAGAAGATGCTTGAGATCGCAAAGGGCATGGAAGAAAGTAGCGCGAAGGCCTACAACAAATTTGCAATGGAGTGCGCGCAGAACTTTGACTCGGCGACCAAACAACTGTTCGAGCAGCTTGTTGCCGATGAAGAACGCCACTGGAACCAGTACGACGATGAGACCGAAAACCTCGGCCGCTTCGGCGACAGCTACCTCACCCTGCAGGCCATCGAACGCAGCAAGACCAACGCTGGCGGCGGGGCGCAATAATCCGCTCGGCACATATTCAGCCACGTTCTTTCTAACCCACGAATTCCGTTCGCGGGTTTATTTTGTGGGCAAGTGAAGCAATGGATCAGCGTGGAGGAGATGTCGTGATACGGACATACTCTGTTTTGATCGAGGACGCTGGCGCGAACTACAGCGCCTATGTTCCTGATCTGCCGGGATGCGTTGCGACCGGTGCAACGTATGAGGAAGCGTTGCAACAGATCCGCGAAGCCATCGAATTCCACTTGGAAGGCATGAAAATCCTAGGTATCACGATTCCAAAGCCAACGACACAGACGGATTCTGTGGACGTTCAGGTGGCATAGAACTGATCCTGTTTAATACTACTAGCCCGGCGATCTCGCCGGGCTTGCTATAGAATTTGAGCTGACTGGTAGGATTACTCCCACTCAAACCTGGCGCGGAAGTGCCGCAGAATCGGCGGTTCGTAGGTGAACTTCAGCCCACGGATCGAGTCGCGGCGGTCTCTCAGTTTGACGAGAATGTCGCGCACATACTGCAGGTGGTTGTCCGTATACACCCGGCGCGGAATCGTCATCCGCATCAGTTCGAGCTTCGGCGGACGGTTTTTCCCGGTGTCCGGGTCACGGTCGGCGAGTACGGTTCCGATTTCGACCCCTCGGATGCCGCCCTCGAGGTACAGTTCACACACCAGCGCCTGCGCCGGGAACTGTTCCTGGTCGAGGTGGGGGAGAAAACCTTTCGCGTCCACGTAAATCGCGTGACCGCCGGGAGGACGCACAATCGGAATCCCCGCTTCGGTCAATGAATCGCCGAAGCGTTTCACCTGCCCGATACGCGCGGCGAGGTAGTCTTCCTCGGTGCCTTCATACAACCCCGTCGCCAGCGCTTCCATGTCACGACCGCTAAGGCCGCCGTAGGTCAGATACCCTTCAA
This sequence comes from bacterium, assembly GCA_963675295.2. Taxonomy (GTDB): domain Bacteria; phylum Electryoneota; class Electryoneia; order Electryoneales; family Electryoneaceae; genus BMS3BBIN04. Next base: position 4,013,881 of record CAXXKJ010000002.1, on the reverse strand, counting down.
ACAGGATGTTGAACGAGCTGCACTGGGTGTACAACTCTTCGCTGCGCATGCACAGCAGGCCACCCATGTTAACGATCGCGTCCTTCTTCGCCGACATCGTTGCGGCGTCGGCGTACGAGAACATCTCCTTCGCGATCTCGCGCACCGTACGCTCACCCTGGCCCGGTTCGCGCTGCTGAATGAACCACGCGTTCTCCGCGAAACGGGCGGCGTCGATAACCAGCCGCAGGCCGCGTTCCTTACAGAATGAGTGGACGTCGCGCACGTTCTGCAAACTCACCGGCTGCCCGCCGCCGGAGTTGTTGGTGACGGTGATCAGCACGAACGGGATCTTCTCCACGCCGGTCTGGTCCACCACCTCACGCAGCTTGTCGAGGTCGACATTGCCTTTGAACGGAATCTCGACATCCGGTACGAAGCACTCGTCGACGGTGCAGTCAACCGCATGCGCGTGACGGAATTCGATATGTGCCTTGGTCGTGTCAAAGTGGCTGTTGCCGGGGATGATGTCGCCGTCATGAACCAGCACCGAGTGCAGCACGTTTTCCGCCGCACGGCCCTGGTGCGTCGGCAGCATGTACTCGAAGCCCATCACCTCCTGGACAGACGCCTTGAGCCGATGGAACGAGGTCGAACCGGCGTACGATTCGTCGCCCTCCATCAGGCTCGCCCATTGGTGCTCGCTCATCGCACCGGTGCCGGAGTCTGTCAACAGGTCGATGAAGACACGGTCGGCGGGAACGTTGAACACGTTCAACCCGGCTTCCTGAAGAATCAGCTCCCGCTCGGCACGGTCGGGAAGATGGATCGGCTCGACCATCTTGATCTTGTACGGTTCCGGGTGAGAGGGGAGAGAGCTCGTGTTCTGCCAGTCGTGCGGATGATCCGAAGGCTTTGCTGTGCTCATGCGTGTCCTCAGTGCCTGGTGTCAACGCAGGCCCGCGAGGGGGTGAAGGTGCGGGCGGTGCGGACGGGTTGGGTGTTGGTGGTACGGCATACCCCGCTGGGATCGGCAAGGTACGTTCGGAGTCTGTTAGGGTCAAGTTGAGACGGGATACGCTCGGCCTCAGCTCAGTTGCAGGGTGTCAGGATCGCTGCTATCTTAGCGCCATTCAGGGGGACGAACAAAGGAGTGCTGTGTGAGCGCAGATAACGAATGGCTGAAACCGGATTTCTGGCGGGATCGTCAATTCGATTGGAAGCACAAGGTCTTCTATTTCGTTGATCTGCCCTGTCTGCTTGGCACGCCGCGAAACCTCTTCGAAGCAGGGCAACAGCTGAAAGCCGAAATCGCGACCAAGGAATATCAGGTTACCGAAGACGCGATGGTACTGATTCAGCCAGGCATGCTGAAGGGCCGGTTGCTGGTGAACGTGAACAAGCCGGATGCGTACGACGCGTACGTCTTCGAGCTCGAAACGAGCAAACTTTTCAGCGCAGTGCATGAGGGTCCATTCAAGACGATTAAAACCACGGCGAAACAGCTCCAGGAAAAGGTCAAGAAGGAGAAAGGGGTGCCCGCCACTAACACCTTCTACTGGGACTTCCGGCACGGCCCGCAGATGGCGGGCCAACGAGCCGACCGCTTCGTTGTGATTTGCCAGGTCTGACCACCGGCGCCGGGGGATTGTCCCCCGGCGCTTCTTCTTTGGTGTCGTTTTTAGCGATCCGGGAAGGCAAAATTCTGACAGAATGTCAACTCAGCGGGCAACGTTCATGAGTGATCGCCCACATATCATCGCAGTTATTCCGGCACGGTACGCCTCCGTCCGTTTTCCCGGCAAGATGCTCGCCGATCTGAACGGGCTGCCGCTGGTCGTGCGCACGTGGCAGAATACGAAACGTTGCACGATGATCGATCACGTGCTGGTCGCGACCGACGACGAACGCATCGCCACTGCTATCCAGGACGCCGGCGGTGAGGCGATTCTGACCGATCCGGCACTGCCCTCCGGCACCGACCGGATCCACGCGGCAATCCTCGGACAGCCGGGCGATATCGTGGTCAACGTGCAGGGGGACGAACCGTTGCTGCCACCTCAGTTGGTGGATGATACCGTGCGATTGCTGCTGGACCATACCGAGGCGGATGCCTCTACCGCCGCGACACCGGCAACGGAACGCGACTACACCGACCCGAACGTCGTCAAGGTGGCACGCGCGGAGAATGGCCGAGCGCTGTATTTCTCCCGCGCACCGATTCCCTATCAACGCGAGGGCGGTGTTCCAGGCAACCTCGCGCTGCGGCACATCGGGCTGTATGTCTACCGGCGGGAGACGCTCAACCAGTTCTGCATGCTGCGCCCAAGTCCGCTGGAAGAATGCGAAAAGCTGGAGCAGCTGCGTCTGCTCGAGGACGGCGGCACGATGGTCGTGCACCTCGCTGACGATGCCGGCCCGGGTGGCGTCGATACGCCGGACGATCTGGAACGGGTCCGGTCATTGATGTAAATCGGGCTCGATTTGCGGGCGGGCTCGATTCCGGGGGACACTTTGTCCTCAAAGTGTCCCCGGGAATCGTTCTGGTTGCAGGAAGTACGGGAATACTTGCCCAAGGAATTCCCCAGTGGGGACACTTAACGGAGTAAGTGTCCCCGGGAATCGTTCTGATTGCAGGAAGTACGGGAATACTTGCCCAAAGATTTTCCCAGTGGACGGAGTAAGTGTCCCCACTGGGAGAGTATGTGTCCCCGCTGGGACGTACCCACAAGCAAGTGCCCGTGTCCGCTTGCGGACGCGGATACGTTGAGGCCGAACCGTCGCGGCTGACGGAGTCATCAGGGGCGTGTGAGCCCGGTATTGACTTTACGATTGGATTGCACAGCGTCTCGCAGAGGCGAACAAAAGCAATTTCGACCCCGCGAGCTATCTTCACGCGGGTTACTTCAAAGACAGGGCTGGCCTTCATTCCAGATTGCGGGTTCCGTATATCGGCCAGTTCAGGGTGGCAGGATTCGGAGGGTGAACGATTATGGCGTCGGGTCAAAGGAGCGGACGTAAACAACCACGGATTCCCCGGGCGAAATACGTGTTCGTCACCGGCGGCGTGGTATCCAGTCTCGGCAAAGGAATCACCTCGGCATCACTCGGCTTGCTGCTGAAACAGCGCGGCTACCGGGTGACGATCATGAAGGCGGACCCCTACCTCAACGTTGACCCCGGCACGATGAGTCCGTTCCAGCACGGTGAGGTGTATGTCACCGACGATGGCGCGGAAACCGATCTCGACCTCGGCCACTACGAGCGCTTCATCGACGAGTCGATGAGCAAACTGAACAACGTCACCTCCGGACAGATCTACGAACGCGTGATCCAGAAGGAGCGGGACGGCGACTACCTCGGCGGCACGGTGCAGGTGATTCCGCACGTGACCAACGAGATCATCGACAGCATCTGCAACCTCGCCCGTTCGCCGGAAAAACCGCAGTTCATCATCACCGAGGTTGGGGGCACCGTCGGCGACATCGAGTCGCTGCCATTCCTCGAGGCCTTCCGCCAGTTCTACCTGCTCGCAGGGCCAAAGAACGTGCTCTTCATCCACGTCACCCTGCTGCCGTACATCGCCGCCGCGGACGAAGTCAAGACCAAGCCGACACAACACAGCGTCTACCGCCTGCGTGAGATCGGCCTGCAGCCGAACCTCATCGTCGCCCGTACCGAGAAACCTATCGGTCGTGAGCAACGCGAAAAAATCGCGCTGTTCTGCAACGTCAGCCCGCAAGATGTAATGGCGGCACGGGATGCTGAATCCATCTACGAAGTCCCGCTCAATCTTGAGAAGGAACGGCTTGCGGAAATCGTACTGAAAAAGTTCGGTATGAAGGCGAAAGAACCGCAGCTGGACGATTGGAAGCAACGGGTCGACCGGATCGTCAACCCGACACGGACAGTGAACATTGGCGTGGTCGGGAAATACGTCGGCCTGCAGGATGCGTACAAGTCCATCGGTGAAGCGTTCATCCACGCCGGCGCGGAACTCGACAGCAAGGTGCGGGTGAAATGGGTCAACGCCGAGGACGTGGAAAAGAACGGTGCCGAGGAGATGCTGAAGGAGTTCGACGGCATCCTCATCCCCGGCGGCTTCGGGTCCCGCGGCTCGGAAGGCAAGATCGCGGCGGTGCAATATGCCCGTGAGCACAAGGTGCCGTTCTTCGGCATCTGCCTCGGGCTGCAGATGGCGGTCGCGGAGTTCGCACGCAATGTCGCCGGTCTCAAGAACGCCAACTCCACCGAGTTCAAGCCACGCACCCGTCACCCGGTGATCGCCCTGATGCCTGGCCAACGCATGGTCGCGCAAAAAGGCGGCACCATGCGGCTCGGGTCGTGGTCGTGCCACCTGAAACGCGGCACGAAAGCGTTCGCTGCCTACGGCAAGGAACTGATTTACGAACGCCACCGTCACCGCTACGAGTTCAACAACAAATACAAGAAGCCGTTGGAGAAGGCTGGCATGGTCTTCAGCGGCGTCAACCCGGATGAAGGTCTCGTCGAAATGGTCGAGCTGAAAGATCATCCGTGGTTCGTCGCCTGCCAGTTCCACCCGGAACTGAAAAGCCGCCTGACCAACGTGCACCCGTTGTTCTACCGCTTCGTCGAGGCCTCCCTCGACGCCAAGGAAGACAAGGACACCGGGCAAGAATAGCGCAAGCGACAACCCATTGGGGACACTTACTCCGTTAAGTGTCCCCAATGGGGGCAACTGTTTTCGCTTGATAGAAAGTTGTGCGTCTTGTAGCGGATTATCATGGCCAGAAATGCGCGAGAAATAGAATCGAGCATTCCCTACCATATTACGCACAGGGGAAAGAGCAAAGAGAAAGTATTCTTTGAAGCTAATGATTATGAAAAATATATCGAGCTATTGTCTATCAATAGTAAAAAGTATAATATTGATGTCTGGGCTTATTGTTTAATGCCCAATCACATTCATCTCATCGTTACTTCAGGATCAAAAGAAAATCTATCTCTGGCATTACAACAGACGACTAGATCCTATACATATTGGCGTAAAATACAATATAAGGATAGAGTCAATTGGGATCAAAGGTTTCACTCCATTCCAATGGATGAAAAGCATCTTTTGTATGCGGCTAGATATATCGAGCAAAATCCGATGAGAGCTGGGTTGGTGACCAAGCCGGGGGAATGGCCATATAGTAGTGCGGTAGCACATATAAATGGTAGGGATGACTTACTGGTCACCATTAGTCTTCTGGCGAACTATACTGATAATTGGGAATCAGCATTAAAGGAAAATATCCCAGATGATATGATACCAGAATTTTGGAAAAGATAAATCATTAAATCGTTTATTAATTTGGGGACACTTTGAGGACAAAGTGTCCCCAAATTAATCGCTGAACCATAGCGCAAGGAGGGCAACATGACTTCACGCGCAACACAAGCTGATCTCGTCGGGTTGGACGTCATCCGCGTCCAGGAAATGAATTTTCAGGGACGGCACGGCTGTTCTCCGGCCGAACGTGAACTCGGTGCCATGTTCCGGGTGAGCGTCGAGCTGTATCTCGACACCCGGCCCGCCGCCGAAAGTGATTCGCTGAGCGACACCGCCGATGTCGCGGACATCTACCGCGCCGTGCGGGAAATCGTCACCGGCCCGCCGCGTCACCTGCTCGAAACCATCGCGGAAAACATCGCGGACGCCCTATTGTCCAAGTTCGCCGCTGAGGCGGTACGAGTCCGTTTCCACAAGGATCGTGTCCCGCTGCCGGGACCGTCCGCCGGGTACGAAGTCGAAATCCTCCGCCGGAAGTAAGCCACGTGACGTCCACCCCCGCCCACCAGTCCACTGTTGAAACAGTCCCTGTTGTGCTCGGACTCGGGGGGAATGTGGGGGATGTGAAAGTGGCGTTTGCGAAGGCGATCCAGACGCTCGCGGCTTGCATCAAGAATGATCCAACTCCTGTTAATCCGAGTCTGCAAGCAGACACGGGCACATCAGGAGATGATCAGCCGCGTTTGCAACCAAACACGGGCACATCTGGTGTCACGTCGCCCATCCGCACCAGCCGGCTCTACACGAGCAGCCCGTGGGGTGTCCCTGACCAGCCGGATTTCCTCAACATGGCGGTCGCGTTTCCATGGACTGGTTCCGTTGAATCCCTGTTCAACCTGATCCGTTGGATTGAACGCGACGCCGGCCGGCACCGTCCCGACGAAACCCGCTGGGGACCACGCCGGCTCGACATCGACATCCTCGTGTTCGGCGAGCAACGGATCGAACAAGAAGCACTGACGGTGCCGCATCCCCGTCTGCACGAGCGCCGGTTTGTGCTTCTGCCGCTGCTCGATCTGTTGCCTGGAGAAACAATCCTGCCCGGCTATCAGGCGAATTTGAACGAACTTCTGGCCGTCTGTCCCGACCAGGGCGAGGTCCACGCGCTCGGCGAGCAGCCGTGGTATGAGTGGCGCGAGACGCAAAAACGCTCGTAGCACCTTTGCTTGACTATCTTCTTGTGCATTACACTTCGAACGCAACCAGCTAACTATCCGCCGGGTATCGCGTGAGCAGCGAACGCCAGTACATCATCATCGAAGGTGTGATCGGGGTGGGGAAAACCACCCTGGCGGACATGATCAGCAAACGGCTGAGCGCGCAGCTTGTGGTCGAACAGCACGAGGAAAATCCGTTCCTCGCGGATTTCTACAAGGACCCCCGGCGGTACGCGTTCCAGACCGAACTGTTTTTTCTGCTCAGCCGTCACCGGCAGCAGGTGGATGAGCTGCGCCAGTCCGACCTGTTCGCGCAGCATCTCGTCACCGACTACCTGTTCAGCAAAAGCCGCATCTTCGCCGCGATTACGCTCGAGGAACGCGAGGTCACGCTGTTCAACACCGTCGCGCATCTGCTCGAACGGGACGCGCCGATCCCGGACCTCGTCGTCTACCTGCAGTCGAACACGCAACGCCTGATGCGGAACATCCGCCTCCGTGACCGTGAGTACGAGCGTGGCATGAACCCGGAATACATCGAGGCGCTGGTCGAGGCGTACAACCATCATTTCTTCCGCTACAAAGCGAGCGATCTGATGATCGTGAATGCGACCACGCTCGACTTTGTCCGCAACCCCGATCAGTTCGAGGATCTGTTCAACCAGATCATGAACGCGCCCGGCGGCCTGTCCTATTACAACCCGGCGACCGAGGTGTAGCCATGTTCAAGTTTCTGATTCTCGGACTCGGAGCGTACCTCGCGTGGAAGGGACTAAAGAACTTTGCCGGCAACCTGTTCGGCACATCCGGAGACGCAAAGGTCAAGTCCGGCGACCACAAGGACGCCGAAGTCAGCTACGACCAGGACGATGTCGTTGATGTGAACTACCGCGAAGTGCATCACGACGAGGCGTCCGGGTCCAGTTCGGACAGCGACGCCAACCGGGACAAGGAGTCCGGGAGCCGGTCGTGATCAACCGCCGCAAACCCATCGCCCACCGCAAACTGCGCAGCAAGAACCCCGCACAAGCCGCTGCGACCGCACACCGGCGTACCTGTGAACGCTGCGGCGTCGAATTCATCTGCGGACGCTTCGCCGGTCTCGACAACTGCTGTACCGAACTCGCCAAGACAATCCAGGACCCGCCCTGCTACTGCCCGAAATGCCGGGACGAGGTGTTCGGGAAGGATTTACCCGGTAGGGGATAGTCTGGAATCGGATGACGGCGCACGTCGTTCAACTCTCACATGCGGCACCTTCGGTGCCGGTCACGGGCTTCGCTTTGGTCGTATATTGCCTCAACTCAAATCCACCGAGGCGCCCAATGACACGCCAGTTTCCGACACGGACACGCCGTTTCCTGACGTTCGACCATTTGACTCGTTTCCCTATGGTCCTCTTCCTGATCGCCCTCGCCTTGCTGATCGCGTCCGCCGTCACCGCCCAGCCTCCCGACCCCCTGTGGACTCGAACGTGGCATTATGGTTCAAACATGGAATACATGGACGCCGTCCGAGCAATTCCGTCAGGTGGATATATTGCTACCGGATTTACTCGCTACATGTCGACTGTTTACCAGGTCTGGACCGCCTGTCTGGATCAGGAAGGCAATGAAATCTGGTTGAACATCGAAGGCGGAACATCAACCGACGCGGGGCACTATATCGAGCCAACCAGCGATGGCGGATTCATCCAGTGTGGTGAAACCTGGTCATACCATACGGGGGTCGGGTTCGACGCCTTCATTCGCAAGCTTGACGCCAATGGCGAACAGGAATGGGCGCGGGTGTTTGACAGCGGTTCCATCGGTGATCTCTTCTATGCGGTGCGGGAAGTCCCTGCGGGCGGATACATCGCAGTTGGGTATGTCGGCCATTCGAAAATCGTTCGATTCAGTACGACTGGAGCTATCCTATGGGAATGGGAACATCCAGACCCTTTCAACGCTCCAGAATGGGTAGAACCTACTACGGATGGCGGTTTCATTGTTCCAACCGAGCATTACAACCAAGACATACAGACGCGTGTATTTACGCTTTACAAGGTGAGTTCTACTGGAAACACACTGTGGCTTGACGACGAAGCCATGATCGACCTTCCGCTCAGCGGAGAAGCTTATTGCGTTCGGGAAGATCGAGATGGATATCTGTATGCTTGTGGTACGGTGCGAGCTCCGGGAGATACAACACATATTGACTTCTATGTTTCCAAGCGGAATCCAGATGGATCGGTCATCTGGTCGTTGTTAGTAAACAATCCTGAGGCAGGCAATCCCAGTTCCGAAAGGGCCTATCATTTGACAGTCCTGGCCGATGGCAATGTTGCCGCTGGTGGAGTGAGCTCAGGTCCGGATTACTGGTATCACCTGTGGTTGATGAAGGTGTCTTCAAGCGGAGAGATGCTTTGGTTGTACCAGCAACCGGAAGGCAAGATTTCCTGTATCGACCAAGGCCGTGACGGCTCGATCATCGCTTCATGGTATCCAATCTCACAAGGCGGTGATGATTCAGAAGATCTCGCGTTGATGAAGTGGGAACCTGAGATAGAAATCCAGCTTGAACCTGAGGTGACGATCATTCCACCCCAAGGTATGACACTTCACTACGCTGCAGCTGTCAGCAACATCCTCCTCGATCCGACGCCCTTTGACGTCTGGGCCACAGTCACCACACCCGCCGGGAACAGGTTGCAGCTACAGCAGATCACGGTGACACTGCAACCGGGTGGAACGTTGTACAGGCCCTCTGTCCCGCTCGACATTCCTGCCACCGCACCTCCGGGTGAGTACACTTACGAAATTCATATTGGAGATTTCTCACCTGTTCCACCTGGTGGCCCCAGCGGCAACCGTGACATGGGGCTGGGATCGTTTACGTTCACCAAGGGGGAAAGACGGTAGGCGGTACACGGTAGTCGGTGGTCGGTGTCATGTGCGAGGGCGTCATTCTGAACGGAACGAAGAGAAGTGAAGAAGGTCCAGCTTAGATAACGGTCAATTAAGCCCGATCTTCTTCACTCCAGTGCGGTTGATGCCCCGAAGCTTGCTTCGGCCAGCTGCAGTTGGTTTCTTGTGGAATGTCTGAGCTGATCCGAAAACAACACAACGTATCGATATTGCTATACCATCTTGTATGTGTAGCGAAATACCGTCGTGTTGTATTTGATGAACCTGAGATAGATTTAACATTAAAGGATATCTGCTTTGAAATCCAAAAACGTTATGAAATAGAATTTATAGAAATTGGAATAGATAGAGATCATGTGCATTTCTTAGTGCAATCCGTGCCAACCATGAGTGCTACAAAATTAGTACGAACTATAAAGAGCATAACAGCACGAGAGATGTTTATCCGACAACCCAAAGTTAAAAAGCAGCTCTGGGGTGGGGAATTTTGGACAAAAGGTTATTATATATCCACCGTAGGTCCGCACGGTGACGAAAATACAATCAGAAAATACGTTATGAACCAAGGTACAGAAGCTAACTACCAGCCGCTACATCAAAGTCGACTTGAGCTGTGAGTAGTCGATACCCCGTAGCTTGCTGCGGGGTAGTTTATTTCGTTCAGAATGACGTCTTTGTCAAATGCAGATAATCTGGATATTCTTCACTGCATTCAGGATGACACCCTATTACCACGGACTGAAGTCCGTGGTAATAGAGTTTACTCACATCTCGCATTTCACATCTCACATCTCACATCTCGCGACCCCAGCCCATAGCCAACAGCCTGCAAGGTGCTCGTGATTGACCGTCACGTCCGTTTGTGACAGCATCGCGGCTTCTCCGCTATCCACTTCACCCTTACGCCGTCAACCCACCATCCACGACCAGTGTATGCCCGTTGATGAAGTTCGCGCCGTCGCTGACGAGGAACAGAAACGGCGGGACGTATTCCTCGATCGTCGCCAGCCGTCCCAGAGGAGTGTTGTCGAGGTTCCACTTGACCACCGCTTCCGGCATTTTCTCCGTCATCTCGGTCGGGATGTAGCCCGGCGCGATGGCGTTGACTGTGATCCCCGCCGGCCCCAGTTCTTTCGCGAGGCTGCGGGTGACCGCGTCCAGCCCGGCTTTCGCGGCGGAATAGGCCGCCATGCCGGTGTAGCCACGCAAGCCGACGACGCTGGTGATGTTGATGATCTTGCCCGAGCGTTGCGGCAGCATGACTTGCACCACCTGCCGCGTGAGACGCATCGCCGCGCCGAGGTTGGTGTCGAGGTGCTTGTCGAGGTAGTCGTCCGATGCCAACGCGATCAGTGACGGCACCGACACCCCGGCGTTGTTCACCAGCAGGTCGATCCGGCCCCAGGTGGAGTTGAGTTCGCGCACCAGCTGCTGCGTCGCGGCGCTGTCACGGACATCCACCGTCCGCGCGATGAACTGGTCCGACCAGTCGCCGTTCGCACGCGCCTGCTGCACGAAGTCGCTGTCCCGCCGTCCGAAGACACACACCCGCCAGCCCTGATCGAGCAACGCCTGCGCGAACGCTGCCCCGAGCCCACGAGTTCCGCCGCTGATGATCGCCACCTTGCCGTCGTCTATGCTCACGCCTGCTCCGTCCTGTGTCGTCGCCAGTTGTTCTCGAAGATAGCGATTCATGGCACGCCCACCGCTGCTGGGAACATCTCGTGGAGGGAAGACGTGTGCCTGTCAGACCGGACAGCTTGCGAAAGTCTCCGGGCCGTTGTATACTCAAGGGTCAAGCGCAAGTATTTACATAGAGTTAGCGAAAGTTAGTCTCGTGCGAAAAATCGTCCACAGCGTTTTGAGTGCTTTCCTTGTGCTGGTGTTTGCCAGCATGGGCGTGCTCGCGCAAACGGGCGAACCCATCGTGTTTGCCTCGGACAAACCGCTCGGATTGACCGCGGATTCAGCCGCTGACGCTTGTTGTGACATGGACATGGACGAAGATTGTCCCTGCTGCTCATCCGCTGCCGACGATTCCTGCTGCAGTGAAAAAGGGCATGATTGCAACGACTGCGCTAGCGTGCAGGTGATGATCCAACTCGCCGCCTACCTCACCTCGCAGGATGGTATGGTGATCCCGGCGGATGAGTTCACCCTGACGACCATCCCCGACCAGCGGCCGGAAGATGCGCTGCTGCTTTCCATCGATCACGTTCCGAAACACTCCCTGTCGTGACCACACCCAAGCTCTCTCTCGTTGAGCCAGCACGGCTCAGATGACAGCAAACGTGTGACCGGTCTCTCTCCTTCAGCAGGGAAGAGGTCTGTCCGTGCGATAGTGGAGTCCATTCATGCAGTTACAGCTATTTTCGCGATACAGCATCGCTGTAGTCGTATTCCTGATGCTGGCTGTTCCCTCACTGGCGGCTGACATTCACGGCAGAATTGTCGACCAGAACGGTGAACGTCTCGCTGGCGCGAACGTCGTCGTCGAAGGCACCAGACTCGGTGCCGCCAGCAATCTGGACGGCGAGTTTTTCATTCATGATGCGCCTGATCACGACGTGACGATCACCATCAGTCTGCTCGGCTATAAGACAATATCCCTGACCTTCGACCCGGAATCGGATCACCATGATCACGATCATGGCCATGCCGAGCTCACGATCCAGCTGGAGCAGGACGCGGTCGCGTTGGAACAGGTCACGTTTGAAACCCAACGCTCCCAGTCCGGCCCGGTCAACGATGGCGCGGAGCGGGTCGAAGTGCTGACCAGTCACGACCTTGAAGAACAGTCCGCGGACGGCGGCCTGTTGTCCGCGCTGGCAGGTGGATCGGGACTCGATACCAAGCCGTGCGCGTTGTGCGGGTCGGCCGGTGTCGGCATGCAGGGACTGGACCCGTCCTACACCGAGATCAATGTGGACGGATTGCCGATCCTGTCCGGGCTCGGTGCGTTGTACGGCCTCGACGGGATCAACGTGTCCGATCTCGAGCAAGTCGAGATCAGCAAGGGCGGAACCCGCTCGGATGCAGGCGCGGGAGCGATGGCCGGAGCGGTTAATCTCGTAACCAATTCGCCTGATCTCAGCCTTGCCGAACTGCCCACCGGCGAGATTTCGGCCATGGCGGGCGAGACCGGACGCCACCGTCTGAACGGCGCGATCACCGTCCCGGTGGCCGATATGCCGGTGCGAATCAACGCCAACTACGGCGCCGAACCGCGCAAGATCGATCGTAACAGCGATGGCCTCACCGACACCCCAAGCTACACCCGGTTCAACCTGTCGTTGTCGTCCAAGCGTGCACTTCCCGCCGGTGCATTGACCACACGGGTCCGTGGCTACGGCGAAGATCGTTTCGCCGGGGAAACCCACTGGACTGAGGATGATCGCGGCAGCGCAACCGTTTATGGACGCGACATCCAGACCCGGCGTGTCGACACCGGAGTCAGCTTCGTCTCGAAAGCGCAGGACTGGGGTTTCTGGAAGCTGGACGGCGCGTACGCCTTCCACCAGCATGATTCGTGGTACGGCACGACGGAATACGACGCCGTGCAGGTGATCGGTCTTGCCCGGTTTACCGTCAACCGTGATTGGAACGTTTCGCACAAGTCGATGGCACGGTTGCAGTACCGGCACGAAGTCTATGACGACAACCTGCGGCTGTCGTCCCCGACTGACCGCACCGACTACATCCCGGGCCTGCTGCTGCAGCATGAGTGGCTGCCGAGCGAACACTGGCAGGCACGGGCGAGCGTGCTCAACGAGCTGTACGACGGGGACGGCTACATCGCCACCCCGCGCGCGTCGCTGCGTTTCAGCCCGGACGACAGCTGGTCGTTCATCGGATCGGCCGGACTGGGCTACCGGATTGTCACTCTCTTCAGCCTCGACAAGGCCGCGCACGCCGGCTTTGACAACATCGTCATCCCCGAAGACCTGGATGCCGAACGCACTGCGGGCGGCAGCCTGACCGCACAGTATCGCGGAGGCAGCTCGAGTCAGGCCTTCTCCGCTGACCTGACCGGGTTCTACACCCGTTTCGACAACAAGGTCGTGGTCGCCTTCGGGCACGCGGAAACGGGTGAAGTGATGTACACCAACGCCGACGACGCGTTCAGCCGTGGCGTCGAATTGCAGCTCGGCTATGCATTCGATCCGGGTTGGAGCACGAACCTGCACGGAACCGTTTCCGACATCCAGTATCACGACGGCACCGAGTGGCGCAAGGAAGAGATGCGCAGCTTCTACACCGCCGGCGCGTCCCTGGTCAAGGAGTGGACCGGGATCGGCTTGCGGGCAAACGTGGACGGCCGCGTGTTCGGCCCGCAGGAATTGCCGGACGGACGCGGACGTGATCAGTCGCCCGCCTACGTGATCATGGACCTCGGTCTACGCAAGTCGTGGGATCAGTTTGCGCTGACGTTGAAGGCGGAAAACATCACCGACTACGTCCAGCCGGATGATGTGTTTACGATCAACCCGGACACCGGCGAACGCCGGCTCGATTCCGCAATGATCTACGGCCCGCAGTTGGGACGAACCGTGATGCTCACCTTCTCCGCCAATTTTGGCGGGTGAGGCAACTCCAAAACGCACGCATTTCGATTGAAGGAGATACAACGATGAAGACGATCAAGATGGCAATCCTTGCCATGCTGTTCCTGGTGACCGGGTTCGGCAGTGCGAGTGCCAACGATCCGCACGCGCAGCAGGCCAACCCGGAGATGAAAAAGACCGTGGTTGACGGCAACACGTGGACCGCTAACGATGGCGAAACGCTTTTTACCTGCCCGGTGTGCCATATGATGCACACGATGGATGAAGCGCAGGGACATGCCGTGGTGGATGGCGAAACCTTCTACCTCTGCCACCCCAGCGAGCAGGCGAAGCTGACCAGCATGCCGGAAAAATACCTTGGCGACTCGTTTTTCGTGCCTGCGAACCTGTTGACCTATGGATCAAGTGGCGCGACCTACCGCGATCCGGTGAACGGCGAGACCGGTACTCTCTCGAACCAGACGAAGTCAGTCAAGATCGGCCACAAGCGCTATTTCTTCGTCAACGAAGAGAATCGCGACCAGTTCAAGGCCAATCCTGACAAGTACCTCGTCGCCCTTGACGAAGGTGACCGGTAATCCTCTGCCGGAACGGTGACATGCAAAAGGCCCGGAATCATCCGGGCCTTGGTTGCTCACTGTGGTAAAAAAGCTGTCTAGTCCATGCTGGTGTCGACATGGGTGGCCGGATCGGCAGGATCTTCACCTGCAGCCGCCGGACCACGCCGGCCACGGCGTTTCCGCACCATCTTGATGTGGTCGCGGTCTTCCTTCGTCATCAGCACGAAGAAGCCGACCGGCAGGTAGATCACCATCGCGATCAGGCCAGCCAAAATCAGATCCAGCCACGAATCCGGCTGGAACAGCCAGCGCAGCCCCCACGCAAGACCGAGGATGAACGCGTACGAAATGGCGATGCGGACAAACGGCACAAAGAACGTGTGCCATTTGTACTTCATCACATGTGCCGCGTACAACGGCGGGAACAACCAGTTCTTCAGCTGCGTCGTGAACAGCGCCGACAGCGGCATCGCGACCAGGCCCATGTTCAGGCCCCAGGTCGGATGAACCATGTAGATCGAGACGAGGATGTTGATGATCCCGGTTGCCATTGACAGAATCCCGGGCTCACGCACATTCTTTGTCGCGGCGAAGATGATCCGCACCGGCACATTCGGCATGGTGACGATCAGCCCGACCATCATCCAGATCACCACCGGCGCAAGATCCGCGTATTCCGCACCGAGCCAGATGGTCAGCAACGGTTCCGCCATCACGATCAAGCCCGCCAGCGGCAACGCGAGCATGATACCCTCAAACCGGACGAAGCTGATCAGGAACTTCTTCATCTGATCGAATTCACCGCGGCCGTACATGGCGTACACAACCGGAGTCGCGACCAGACGCATTGACCGGTTGTACATAATCAGGCTGCGGCCGAAGATCATGATCGCGCCATACTTACCCGCAGCCGCCGCGCCGAGGATGATGTTGACCACGAGAATGCTGGCGTTGAACTGCAGCACCCGGCCGATCTTGTCCATCATCAGCCAGACACTCATGTCCGTCAACTCCAGGAACCGTTTCTTGCTGAACAGTTTCGGAGTCAACTTCAGTTCCGGATTCAACCGCCTCCAGGTCCGGATGCTGAAGATCATGTGTATGGTCGCGCCGAGTACGATACCGACGCTGACGCCGTCCAGCCCCCAGCCGAACCACCCAACCAACGCCAGCGGGGTGCTGACACGGGTGACATGCCAAGCGATCCGCACATAGTTCTGCAGATCCAGCCGGTTGCGGGCGAACGCGGTGATCATGATGTTGCTGGACGCTGTCACCGTGAAGAACGAGAACATCGTTGCCAGCAGCACCCGTTGGGACGCCGCTTCCGAGCCCGGTGCAAATTTCAGGATGCTTGGGGAGAGCCACGCAAAGCCCACCGCCACCGGGATCAACACGGTGAACACCAGCAGCAGACCCCAGAACGACGAGTTGAATGTCCCGCGCGCTGCCTGCAGATCGTTGCGGGTCATCTCAATTGTGAGGAAGCGACCGACCGACGCGTTCACGCTGGAAGTGACCAGCGTCAGGAACGTCATCAGCTGGAACGACAGCGGCACGACACCGTATTCCGCGGGCCCGAGGGTGCGAATCAGGAAGCGTGTCAGCACCATCCCGAGCAGCATCTGCACGGTGATGGCAAGGAAATTCGTGGCGAGGTTTTTCAACATCTGGCGGCCACCGCCGCCACGGCCACGTCCACGACGGAATTTTTCACCCGTCGCGTTCTGTGCAGCAGCGGCCTGCGGTGCGTCTGGGGCCTGATCCGGCTGCGACGGACTCGAAGATTCCTGATTCATTCCGGTCGTAATCCTTTACCAGAAACGGTTGAGTTAGGGAAGCCGTAAAGTACATACGGCAACAGGTTACGCAAAGGTCAGGATTTTCGTTTTCTCCGGCCTCGTCCACCACTGACCTGCTTCGGCCAGTCGGGAGGAGGCATCCACGGCAGCTCGCCCCAGCCCGCAATCAAGTTGCGCACATCATCGAGACTGACACGCCGAATCTCTTCCGCCGCGAGAATTGCAAAGCCCGTTTCCTGGAATTCAGGCAATTGCGCCAAGCGATGGCCGATAGCGTCGGTGGGGTAGTAACTGCCCGGCGATTGATCAGACTTTACCCGCAAATGGCTCAACTGCAGCAGCACACGCAGGTGCAGGATCCAATCTTCACCACGGGCGAGAAGGTCCGGATTGGTGTTTGGCCTTTGTTCGACATCAATCCCCTGGCTCGCCGCAAAGGATTGCAGCACCTGCAGCAGATCCCGGGCGGTCGAATCCAGCGACGATACGCTCCACGGCTTGTCGAATGCGCACACCGACACATCCCGTCCTGCAAGGATTTGCAGATACTGCCGTAATGGCATCGTGTGCGGAGATTGGTGATGGCCGAACAACTCCGGCAGGAACGGGAACAGGCCCATCTGCTGTTTCAGCATCACATCGCGGAAGAACTCCTGCCGCAGTTTGCTCTCGGCGTCGAAGATTGCCCGCCAGGCCGGGTAATGCAGCCGGGCGTCGTCCGACAACACCGCCGGCAGGTGCTGCATCACCATCCACCACCAGCCGCGTTCCATCGCATACTCGATCCACTGCGCCGGGGCGTCGTACGCCAGCTGCTGATAGCTTTCCAACGGCACGTCCGGCACATCCGGTGGTGGTGGAAATGCGCAATGCAGCCACAACGGCGGCAACGGCGACTCATACCGGTTCGCCGCTACCAGCACCTCGGCAGGCAAGTCCGGCAGCCGCATGTCTTCCAGGCGTACCTCGACACCGGCGTTTTCCAGCACGGCCTTCCGGTGTTCAAACGCCGGGTGCGGTGCACAGCCGGGGTGGAGCACGTCAATCACCGTGACCGGCACATTTTCCACCCGTAGCGCCAGCGCCAGAGTGGTCCCCAACCCGCCTAGACCGCCGGTAATGACCACTTTCGGAACAGGGAGCAGGGAGATACTCATGTACGGGCCGCGTTGGATGAAGCCGCGGCAGAGGAACCGATCTGATAGAGGTCAAGCCATTGGGAGAGATTGGATTCCAGCGTCGCCGGGGTGATCATGTTCGGCCCGTCGCTGGGGCTGCTGTCAGGATCAGGATGCACCTCGAGGAACAGCCCGTCGATCCCCGCCGCCAGCGCCGCACGCACCAGGTATGGCACCATTTCCCGCTTTCCGCCGGTCTTGCCGCCGGCACCGCCTGGCATCTGCACCGAGTGCGTACCGTCGAAAATCACCGGCGCCGACTGACGCATGATCGGCAACGAACGCATATCCACCACGAGGTTGCGATACCCGAAGCTGGTCCCGCGTTCGGTGAGGAAAACCACCTCGCCGCCGCCCAGTTTGACCTTATCCACCGCGTACTGCATGTCCTCCGGCGCCATAAACTGGCCCTTCTTGACGTTCACCGGCTTGCCGGACGCGCCTGCCGCGATCAGCAGGTCCGTCTGACGGCAGAGAAATGCCGGGATCTGCAACAAATCGACCGTCGCCGCGACGTCCGCCACCTGCTGCACGTCGTGCACGTCGGTGGTCACCGGCAGTCCGAACTCCTCGCGCACCTTCGCCAGCATTGCCAGCCCTTCCGCCATCCCCGGCCCGCGTTTCGAGCCGCCGGAGGTGCGGTTCGCTTTGTCGAACGACGCCTTGAAGACATACGGAATCTGGTACCGCTCGGTGAGTTCACGGATCGTTTCGGCGATCCGCAGCGTCAACGGTTCGTTCTCGAGCACGCACGGCCCGGCGATCAGCAGCATTGGATGCGGCTGATCCGTCCGAATGGTGGTGAAATCCAGTGGGTTCATGGTTTATCAACAGTTTCTGTGTTCAACCGATCGGCTGAATATAGCGGAAATGGGCAACGTTTCGCGTAGTAAAACTCGAAAAAAAGAAGCGCGCCGGGTCCACATGGGGAAGGTGAAGGACCCGGCGCCTGGGGGTAGAGATAACCAGGAGGAATCGTTTGTACTCTGCTCGCTTGTTCTCCGGCCAGGAAACCGGAGCTTCGTTGACTACATCATGATCCCCATCTGCGGGGCACTTTTCAGCCGTGGCGTCTTCTCCAGCGCTGCTTTGGACGCCTGCGGGTTAAACTCGGTATCGGTCAATGTGTTGGCGTTGTACGCATCATATGCCGAGAGGTCGAAGTGGCCGTGCCCGCTGAGATCGAACACGATCGTCTTCGCTTCGCCGCTTTCCTTGCACTTCAAGGCCTCGTCAACCGCGACACGGATCGCGTGGCTCGATTCCGGTGCGGGGAGGATGCCCTCAGTCCGGGCAAACAGCACCGCCGCCTCGAAAACCGGCTTCTGATGCACCGCCACCGCCTCCATCAAACCGAGATCGTAGAGGTGGCAGATCAACGGCGCCATGCCGTGATACCGCAACCCGCCGGCGTGAATCGGTTCGGGGATGAAGTCATGGCCGAGCGTGTGCATCTTCATCAACGGCGTTGACATCGCCGTGTCGCCGAAATCGTACGTGTATTCGCCACGAGTCAGGCTCGGCGCGGCTTCCGGTTCGACGGCGATGAACCGCGTCGACGACTTACCGTGAATCTTGTCCGCGATGAACGGGAACGCGAAGCCGCCGAAGTTCGAGCCGCCGCCAACGCAGGCGATCATGATGTCCGGCGCATCACCGGCAAGCTCGAGCTGCTTCTTCGTTTCCAGCCCGATCACGGTCTGGTGCAGCAACACGTGATTGAGCACCGACCCGAGGGCGTAGTTCGTGTCGTCCCGTGTTGCTGCCTCCTCAACCGCTTCCGAAATCGCAATCCCGAGGCTGCCCGGCGAGTCCGGCATCTCCGCCAGCACCTTGCGGCCGGCATTGGTGCGGTCACTCGGACTCGCCAGAACGGATGCGCCCCAGGTTTCCATCATACTCTTGCGGTACGGCTTCTGCGTAAACGACGCCTTCACCATGTACACGCTGATCTCAAGGCCGAACATCGACCCGGCCAACGCCAGCGCCGAACCCCACTGGCCCGCGCCGGTTTCGGTGGACAACCGTTTCACACCTGCCTGCTTGTTATAAAATGCCTGCGCGATCGCCGTGTTCGGCTTGTGCGACCCCGCGGGACTGACGCCCTCGTGCTTGAAGTAGATCTTCGCCGGTGTATCCAGCGCCCGTTCGAGACGCAACGCTCGAATCAGCGGCGTCGGACGATACAGGCGGTAGGCGTCGCGTACCGGTTCCGGAATCTCGATCTCCCGTTCCGTGCTCACCTCCTGCTCGATCAGGCTCATCGGAAACAACGGCGCGAGGTCGTCCGGTCCGATCGGCTGCTTTGTCGCCGGGTGAATCACAGGTGCCAACGGTTCAGGCAAATCGGCCGCGATGTTGTAATAAGCGGACGGGATCTCGTTTTCCGGCAACTGGTACTTCGTCCTTTCCATCGGTACATCTCCTTGCGTTTGTATGCTTCATCGTTTTCAGGCAACAAAAAAGCGCCGGCCCCCGGAAGGGCCGGCGCGTTGGTCGCGCGTGGTATGCTGATTCACATCAGCACGGGGCCGGATCCGGGAGTTCGGACGCTGTGAACCAATACCACCAGGTCTGGACAGAGCTCGCCACGGCAACGTTGCTGCTGCAACGCGCGACGGCTGTCTGCTGACTGGTGATCGTGCGGTTCATCTGGCAAACCATCCTGTTTCGGATTTCCGGCAAAACTGCGTGCAACTAATCTGCGAGCGTTCGTGACGAAAAAACAAGAGCGAGTTCGCAAAATCCACGATTTTCTCGAATCACGAGTACTCCTGAGTGGGTGAACTCAGGAAAAGGCTGCAAGTTTGCCGGGAACCTTTCGCGAAGGGTTAGTAAATGCTAACTTACTCTCGCAGTCGATGAACGGGCTCTGGCGTTTCGTCTCCGGGGTGAGATCCAGATCTTGCACCACCCGGAGTGGCCCGTTATATTCGACGTCTGCCGTTTTACGGCAACCCGGCGGGATAGCTCAGTTGGCAGAGCAGGGGAATCATAATCCTCGTGTCGGGGGTTCAAGTCCCTCTCCCGCTACCCGGCAGAAAGGCCTCCTCGTGAGGCCTTTTTTCGTTGCAGCAAACTGATCTCCGCGTGCCACGTTCTTGAGATCCACGCTGCACACCCCGTCCCGCGCTTGCTACCTTCGGGACACACACAACACGCGGGAAAATGGAGGAGCCAACAATGGATCTGGATCGTATCCGCGACCTGATCGACGGCGGGTACCGGGACTGGTCGCTGAACGCCAACGAAGTCAGTGGCTGGGTCCGTCTCGGTGCGCCGTTCCTGCTCTGGATTGGATCGCTGCGCCGCAGCTTCCGGAATCTGCTCGGCGTGCTCGCGTTTGTCGCGGTGAGCCCGTACGTGTTCTCCCCGAGCAGCGAGGACCGCTGGATGAACCGCGCCATGCGTGGCGAACAGGTCTGGGCGCTGCGCCGGCCGCATGATCTCGACCGCCTGCTCAATATCGGCGGCGGGGTCACGCTCGGGCTAAGCCTGATCGTCGCCCTGTTCCGCAAATTCTGGGTCTCACTGCTGCTGCTCGTCGTCAGCAACCTGCTCACCGCCTGGCACTTTGACCGGATGGCGGCATCGTTCGAGATGGAACGCGACTACGAAACGCTGCAGGACGACGGCGAGGACATCGTGGTGGACGAAGCCTGACCCGTTTTGCACTACTTGAATGCAAAAGGCTGCCTGACAATTCAGGCAGCCTTTTTCCAGGGCAGAGAAATTGGAGGAACCGGCTTACAACTCGCGGTAGCAGAACCACCAGTCATAGCCATCATACTTGTCCAGACGCTCAGCGGCATCCTTTTCGTTGCTCGCGGGCGGGATGATCACCTTGTCGCCGAGCAGCTCGTTGTTCGGCCAGTTCGCCGGAATCGCGACGCCGTTGCCGTCGGCGGCCTGCAATGCCTTGATCGTGCGCAGGATCTCATCCATGTTCCGCCCGATCTCCTGCGGATAATACAGCATCAGACGCAGCACGCCGTTCGGGTCCACGATGAACACGGCACGCACCGTATTCGAGCCCTTTCCCGGGTGCAGCATGCCGAGACCTTCCGCCATCACGCCACGGTCATCCGCGATTACCGGGAACGGGATCTTCGTATTCAAATGCTTGTCAATCCAGTTGACCCACTCGATGTGGCTGAACACCTGGTCGATGGACAACCCGACCAGCTCCGTGTTCAGAGCCTTGAACTCATCGCTCAGCTTCGCGAACGCGTGAAACTCGGTGGTGCATACCGGCGTGAAATCGCCCGGGTGGCTGAACAGCACGAACCACTTGCCCACATAATCACCCGGCAGATTCAGTTCGCCATGCGTACTCTTGACCGTGAACTCCGGGAACTTGTCACCAATCAACGGCAGGTTCTGCTTGCTCGCTTCCATCATCGTCTCCTTGGCTTGCGGGGGGCTGTTCACTTTGTGTGATAGGAATTTCTCCTATCTCCAATTTGTTCTTGTTTCTAGGATGCGAAAAGCCAGCTTGTGTTTCAACCGGGTGCTCCGGGGGTTCTGACGAAGGCGATGGTGGTTCAGGAAGGGCAGAGAAAACGGGCAACGAAGGTCTCGCCGCCCGCTGATCAGATGATTAAATCTGTTGCTGGCATTTCTTGCAAATGCCCCGCAGTTCGACTCGTGGTTGCATCGGCAAGCCCAGTTCCGCCACTCCTGCGGGGAGCGGCAACTGGTCAAATTCCGGCCACTCGACGTCGTACACTTCCTTGCATTTGACGCACACGAAGTGGTGATGATCGTGATCATGCACCTCGTACCGCGCGCGATCGTCGGAGGTGTTCACACGATCGATCAGACCGTGCTGCTCGAGCGTTGCGAGCGTACGATACACCGTGTCGAGTGAGACAGCGGGCAGATGCTCGCGCACGTCCTTGTGAATCTGCTCGGCCGAGGGGTGCTCGTGGGACATCGCCAGCGTGCGAAAAATTTCCACCCGCTGCGGTGTTACCTTCAACTTCCGTTCCCGGGCCATCTTGATGAACCGGTCGGTGAGTTCCGTCTGCATGGCGCTCATCCGTACTGTTGGTAAACGTAGCAAATACCACTTATTAGAATAACGGTGCTGACCCCTCTGATGCAAGGGTGAATCAGAATAATTCCGATTTAGGGAAGTTTCTGCCTCTTGCGCAACACGTAGAACTCCAAACGGGCTCCGGAGAAAAACCGTCACCCGAAATCGAGGAGAGGATGGACCGACACGTAGAGCTGCTCGAAAAACAACGTGTGTTTGACGAATTCTTCAAGATTGATTCCGTGCTGCTGCGGCATACCCGTTTCGACGGAACCATGACACCGGTGCTCAGCCGGCTGATCTACCGCCGCAATGACGCCGTCGCTGCTCTCCTGAGGCACCGCGAGCGCAACACCCTGATCCTCGTCGAACAGTTTCGTCCGCCGGTGTACCTGAAAGGCGATGAAGGCTGGATCACCGAATTGCCAGCCGGGTTGATGGATGTGGACGGCGAGGAGCCGCTCGACACGATGCACCGGGAGTTGCTCGAGGAAACCGGCTACCGTGCGCCGGAACTCGAACACATTCTGACCTACTACACCACGCCCGGTGGTGCGACCGAACGTATGTGGCTGTACTACGGCGAAGTGACCGACGACGACCGTATCGAGGACGGCGGTGGAGTCGATGCCGGTGAAGACCTCCGCGTGATCGAAATGACACGCGAGCAGCTGGCGACCGGGATCTACGACGGGACCATCGTGGACGCCAAGACCATCATCGCTGTGCAATGGTATCTCGCGCATAAATAACGGGCTGCGGGCTGCAGGCAACTCCACCGTCACCGTGTCCTCGGACTTCAGTCCGGGATGATCGAACGGTCACGAGACAACAGCAACCACGTCCTCGGGCTTCAGCCCGGGGTTATCCTAAGCTATCATCCCAGACATGAATGTCTGGGGCATGTTTATCCCGGGTTGAGTATCGCGGCCGCTGACTTCCGTTCCCGATCCATCTGACCTCCGACATTGATCCTCCCACCCGGAGGCAGTACCATACTTTCGTGTCCGAGCGACGCGTTCGCCGGATATGGCAAACCCTCACCGGTTCAGGCGTTCTCCGTCCAACAAGGCGACGGCGAACCGCGAGCTAAAACGACCCATCCTGATGAACGAGCTGGTACGACAAGCGATCGAGTTGCGGCACGAGCTGCACCGTCACCCGGAGCCCTCCCACTGTGAGTCCGGCACCGCCGAACGCATCCTCACCTGGTTGCGCGCGACTCAGTCGGACGACCTGTTGACCGGTCTCGGCGGGCACGGCATCGCGGCCGTATTTCGCGGGCAGGAGGACGGACCCCGCCTGCTCATCCGCAGCGACATGGACGCGCTCCCGATCCACGAGAACACGAGCCTCAACTACAAATCCACTCGGGACGGTGTGTCGCACAAGTGCGGTCATGACGGCCACATGGCGATGTTGTCGGCGCTGGCGTCACGGTTGGCCGAAAAGCGGCCCATGCGTGGCGAAGCGGTCCTGCTGTACCAACCCGCCGAGGAAACCGGCGAGGGCGCGGCGAAGGTGATCGACGATCCGCAATTCTCCCGGATTAACCCCGACCAGGCGTATGCGTTGCACAACCTGCCCGGTTTCGACCGCGGCGCGATCATCCTGCGTGAGGGTGGGTTCGCGTCGGCGTCGGTTGGGATGCGGATCGATCTGCACGGTGCCACCTCGCACGCCGCCGAACCGGAACATGGCGTCAGCCCGGCGCTTGCTGTCGCGGCCTTGATCAATGCCCTCAGCGCCGCCCCGCAATTCCATACGTCGCTGGGTGAAGCGGCGAAGGTGACCATCATCCATGCGAAACTCGGCAAAGTCGCGTTCGGCACCTCCCCCGGAGAGGCGGTGGTGATGGCGACCCTGCGCGCCCATCGCACTGAAACGCTGCAGGCGTTGCAGGACCAATGCGCAAAACTGGCTAAAAACATCGCAGCCGCGTACAGTCTGCGGCACGAGGTCGAGTGGGTCGAACCGTTCCCGGCGACTGTCAACCACACCGATACGACTTCCGTCGTGCGCGACAGCGCCTCAACTCTCGGCCTGGCCCTCGTTGAACCCGCGCTGCCGTTCCCGTGGTCGGAGGATTTCGGCCATTTCGGCGAACGGTGCCCCGCAACCATGTTCGGCCTCGGTTCCGGCGTCGACCACCCAGCCCTGCATCATCCCGATTACGATTTCCCCGACGATATCCTTGTGCACGGCGTCGATATGTTCGACCAGATCATCCGGAAGGTACTCGGTTAAATGTTTCACACGTCCATCATTGAACTCAGCGAACGCGCACTACGGACCAACCTCGAATTTCTGCGGGACCGGATCGGCCCGAAGACCATCTTTAGTTCGGTGGTGAAAGGGAATGCATACGGCCACGGCATCAACCACTTCATCCCCAAGGCCCAGGAATGCGGCGTCGATCACTTCTCCGTATTCAGTGCGGGAGAAGCGCTGGCGGTGCTCGAAGCACGAACCGAACCGTGCGAAATCATGATCATGGGCTACATCGACGAGGCCGAGCTCGAGTGGGCGGTTGATAATGAGATCGCGTTCTACGTGTTCGATCTCGAACGTCTGCGGGCGACCAATCGTGCAGCGGCACGGGTCGGCAAGAAAGCCAAGGTGCACCTCGAGCTGGAAACCGGCATGAATCGTACCGGCCTGCCGGAGGATCAACTCGGCGACGTCGCGGATCTCATCCTGCACAATGGAAACACGATCAGCGTGGACGGTGTTTGCACCCATTTCGCCGGGGCGGAATCAACGGCAAATTACTGGCGGATTCAGAAGCAGCTGAAGAACTACCGACGGATGACGGGCAAACTGAAACGTCTCGGCATCAAGACGTTCGCAAAGCATGTCGCCAGCTCGGCTGCGACATTTGCATACCCGAAAACCATTCAGGACATGGTTCGTGTCGGGATCGCGCAATACGGCTACTGGCCAAGCAAGGAAATCCTGATGCACTACTTCCTCGAGTCCGGCATCGAGGATGTGGAGGACTATGTCGACCCGTTGAAACGGGTCATCCGCTGGAAGAGCCGCGTGATGAGCGTGAAAACCGTCAAACCGGGTGAATACATCGGCTACGGAATCTCGTTCCTCACCACTCGAACCACCCACCTCGCCACGGTTCCAATCGGCTACTGGCATGGATTCGCACGCAGCCTCAGCAACCTCGGCAAAGTGCTGGTGCGCGGGCAACGGGTGCCGGTGATCGGTACGGTCAACATGAACATGATCCTCGTTGATACCACCGACATCGGGCAGGTGGACACTGGGGACGAGGTCGTCATCATCGGCAAGCAGGGCGAAAGAGAGATCAGCCTCGGCACGTTCTCCGACCTCGGCCAATACCTCAACTACGAGGTCCTGGTCCGGCTACCCGGCGAGATCCCACGTACCTGGGTGGGGTAAGTCCGTCTCTCGTTATTAGTCCCTCGTCCCTCGGGATTCGGACAATCTCATGGATCGGTCATGAATTGGTCATGAATTGGTCATGAATTGGTCATGAATCGGGGACACTTTGTCCCCAAAGTGTCCCCGATATGCATGTCTATCTGGGGCACATCAGCGGCTGTCGTTGGGAACGATGTCCAACAGGACATGTCCGCCAAGTCGTGCCCGTGTCCGCTTGCGGACGCGGATTGTCTGAGGCCGGACAATCCCTGCCGGCGGAGCCATCAGGGGCACATCGAGTGCGGATCAGCCCAGACATGAATGTCTGGGGCAGGAGGTCATCAGAGGGTACCTCCTACGCCGCACCGTTTTCCGTCACCGGCCCGTACGACTCATCCGCCAGAATCTCACCCCGGATCGACACTTGGATCGCACGTAACGGGATGTTCACCGCCGCCCGTTTCCACGCCTGCACCGCCAGGTTGACAATCCCGCCGCAACACGGCACCTCCATGTGCAGCACTGCCAGCGACCGCACCTCACGCCGCAGCATCGCGGTCAGCTTGTCGAGGTACGGTGCGACGTTGTCCAGCTTCGGGCAGCCGATCGCCACGACACGGTCCTTGAGATACTCCTGGTGGAAGTTGGGCAACGCGAACGGGACGCAGTCCGCACACAACAAAAGGTCGCTGCCCGGCAGGAACGGCGCCATCGGGTTGAGCAGATGCAGCTGCACCGGCCAACTACTGAGCTGGCTACTCTGACGAACAATCTGAGGTTCGGAATCCTGGATTGTGGGTGGGGGAGATGGCGACTTCAGATTGCGCGCCATCGAGCCCGGGCACATTGGCGCCGGAGCAAACACATGGGGGGAACCTTGTGTTTTACGCCGTATAGCCGGCTGTCCATGCGCCAATGAGCCCGAGCGATGATACGCTTCGACGGCATCTTCATCATACTCATCTGCCTCACGATCCACCATCCGGATCGCGTCTTGGGGACAGTGGCCGAGACAGGCACCGAATCCATCGCACAACACGTCGCTGACCAGCTTTGCCTTGCCGTCAACAATTTTCAACGCGCCTTCGACACAATTCGGGATGCAATCGCCGCAGCCATTGCACAACGCCTCATCGATATCGACGATGGTTCGGACGCCCATAGTACGATCCTCTACGTTACGAGTTCCAGTGGGTACTCTAGCGGCCCGGGTGGCCGTACTCCTCTGACTCCATTCGTGCGACGTGGAACCGGATTTCGTCGTCGCTGATGATGTTCTGCCAGACTCCAGCGACACGCGCAGCGGATGTCGCCGCGACCAACGCGATCACGATCGCGATGGCGATCGTACGTGGCTTGACCGTGCGCTTCTTTGTGCCAAACTTCAACGCACCCGGCGCGGGACAGCTGGAGACACAGTCGTGGCAGCCGATGCACTCGACCTTGGTGATGGTGTCCCGAGTGCTAACGATCAGTTTCGCTGGGCATGCCTTGTCGCACAGCTTGCAGTCGATGCACTTGCTATCGTCACGCCGCACCTTCACCGGACTCAACCAGCCAACCAGCCCCATCAACGCGCCGTACGGGCACATGTACCGGCACCAGAACCCGTTGATCACCACCGACCCCGCCGCCAGCACCAGGATCACAATCCCGCCGACCCGCGAGAGGTCACGGAAAAACTCCAGCATCTTGATGTCGGAAACCTTGTTGTACGGGCTGTTGATGAACGCGTTCAACCCCTCCGCGCCCATTCCGATGATCGCCCAGACAAAGAAGCCGAGGATGAGATACTTCAGCCCGCGCAGGATGAAATCCAGCCACGGCCACGGCTTCACATTCCGGCCGAAAATCCAACGGCCGGCACGCGCCAGTGTTTCCGAGACCAACCCGACCGGGCAAATCCAGCCGCAGAACGATTTCCGGAACACCACCGCCAACGCGACAAACAGCAGAAACAGGATCGTCGCGGCCGGGTGGATCGTGTTCAAGCTACCCTGGTAGATCCAGTCCAACGCGCCCATCAGGCCGCTGATCGGGAGGAAGCCCTCGACTCCCGGGGGACGGGTCGGCAATGGCCCAGCAGTGGTCGAATAAGCCGCATCAACGAACTGGATAAACTGCCAGCCGAGCACGATGCACAGCACGGTGAAGAATCCCTGCGACAGGAACCGCCAGCCGCTGGTGCGGATCTTCCCCTGCTGCAACGCGAAGTGTTTCCGGTTCCACTTGAATTTGCGCGGATCGGATGACATCGGCTTGCTGAGCCGTTTCACCCGGGTGGGAGAGCGATCCTGATCCGCCTTATCGCGACACGGAGTCATGGTTTCCGCCGTATCAACACGAGAGGCTTCAGGTGTTTGGCTTGGCCTGGATCCGTTGATACCGTTCCGCGGCATCGTGGCGGTCAGTTCAGTCGTGTCGTCTTCAGGGGTGCGGTAGATGATCATCGCGGCGCTCTTCGTGCCAGGGTTCACAAGCAACGTCCCACGCTGCTTCCGTACACAGAGTAGCCCCGCACCGCGATCCGGTTCTTTGCACAGGTCAAAGGGCTTTTACAGTCTCTCGGCTCTGGTCCCTCGTCTCTCGGACAACACATCTCGTCCCACACAACCGGGGACACTTTGTCCCCAAAGTGTCCCCGGTTTGAAATACCATCAGGGGCTCATCAGCCGTTGAATTGGGAGCAATGCCAAGCAGAATGTGCCCGTGTCCGCTTGAGGACGCGGATGATCCACAGCCGGCCACCTCGACCTCTGACCATCCCTGCTGACGGAGCCATCAGGGGCACGTCTACGACAGCCGCCGACCGTGGCCCACCGTCCGCCGTCCGTTGTATCTTCCCCGCAACCAACGGAAAGACAACCCATGGCCGAAGCCATCCTGCTCACCCTGCTTGGACTGATCCTGCTGCTCGCGGGCGCGGAACTGGTCGTGCGTGGCGCGATCAAGACCGCCGAACTCCTGCGCGCGCCCGCGATCCTGGTCGGCCTGACCGTCGTCGCGTGGGGCACCAGCGCGCCGGAAATCGCGGTTAGTGTCAACGCCGCCGCGAACGATTTCCCCGCAGTCGCGGTGGGCAATGTCATCGGCAGCAACATCCTCAACATCCTGCTGATCCTTGGGCTGGGCGCGTTGATTCTGCCGTTGACGGTCAATGAACGGTTCGTCCGGCGTGACATCCCGGTCCTGCTCGCGGTCACCGTCGGCGCGTGGTTCCTACTCAGCGACGGCTCCCTCAACACCACCGACGGCTTCATCCTGCTGATCGGCCTGGTCGCGTATACCGGATCGCTGTACCTCAATGCGCGTAAAACCAGAACCGTGGACGATCTGTTGCAGGAAAAATCCCCCGAGCCGGTCAGCGCCGGGGCGGTTGTCTACGCGGCGGGATCCCTGCTGGTCGGCATCACCGCGCTGACCTTCGGCTCACGCTACTTCACCAACGGCGCGGTGGAAGTTGCGATGTGGGCAGGGGTGAGTGAACGGGTGATCGCGGTGACTGTTGTCTCCATCGGCACCTCACTGCCGGAGGTCGCCGCCAGCGTGATGGCATCAATCCGCAGACAGCCGGATCTCGCTGTCGGAAACGTGATCGGCTCGAACCTGTTCAACCTGCTGGCGATTCTCGGACTCAGCGGAGTCGCGGGTGGTCAACTCGTATTGCCGGAGACAATGGTCGGACCGGACATGGCCATGGTGCTCGGTGCGGCGGTGCTGGTGTTGCCGTTGGCGGTGAGCGGCATGACGATCACCCGTCTCGAAGGGGTGCTGCTGCTGGTGTTGGCGCTGGGGTATCTGCTGTGGCTGCTGCTCGGCACCGAGGGTGTCGCTTGGCCGGCGTGGGCGTTTCTCGGGGCGTCTGCCGTGTTCACCGCAATCAGCCTGGCGGTTCATGCCGTGCGAGGGCGCGGATCGTCCACGACATGAATGTCGTGGGCATGTGATCAATCAACCTTCGTCTTCGAAATCTTCGTCCTCTATCTCGTCTTCCGCCTGCAGAATCTCGAGCATCATCTGACGCATCGCGCCCAAATGATACGCCACATGCGCGATCTGGCCGAACGCGCCGGTGATCACCATCTCGTTGTCCCAGTGCTCAAAATTCTCGATCAACTGAATCGCGGTCGCATACTCTGTCTCGATGTCCTTCTGCAACGCCAGCCACTGGTCCTCGTTCACCCCACGCACCGGCCATGAGTCGTCCCAGCTCATCGACGGTTTTTCGCCACGGAACATGGTGTTGCCATACTGCAGCAGGAAACGGATATGACCTGCAATCGCGGCGACTGTCGGGCCGCCGTCACGAGTAGGAGTGGACGCCTCCTCCGCATTCAGCTCGGCAATCGTCCCGAGAACGCCGGACTCCGGGCCGCCCCAGGTAAACCAGCAGTGGTTCGGGTCGCCGCCAGGGTAGGCTTCACGCATCAGGGTGAGGCAGGCATCACGCAGATGGGTCGGGGATACTGGATGCATCGGACATTCCTTGCGGCTGGTGAACAAAGAAGTGTATCAACCGTAAGCTAGCGCGCAATCGGCTGACAGGTGTATCCGGACTCCGGGGCCGTTCCTCCCCCGGGAGAAAACCGGAACTGTATCCCGAGAGCCGCAGCATTCGCTTGAAACCCGTCCTCCGCTTGCTCATCGCCGCGCAAGCGGTTAGTTTATCAGTGATCGTCCGAACAGGAGGTTGCCGAATACGAGCGTTGTGCACGGTGATGTGAGGAATCAGGGTCCGCGGAGCGAACTTCGCTCCGTCCTCCTGTTGCACGTGCACAGCCGGTCTTCGGAACCGAGCCCCCGGTTCGGGCGTTTCTGTTTCCCCGGTTGCACGACCCGGTAACCGGTACGAAAATGAGGTCTGCTCTCATGATGAACTCGCTGCCTGCCAACCTCAAGCAAAACCTGGCCCTCGCCGGGCTGATGACACTCTGCCTGCTGTTCGTGATCGCAACCCCGGCACGAGCGGAATTCGACTTCTCGTCCAAGTACGCCGGCGACTACCTCACCGGCCAATCCACCGCCCGGCTGCTCGCACTCGGCGGTGTCGGCGTCTCGATTGCCGAGGGACCGTCCGCCGTGCTCGCGAACCCGTCACGGTTGGCCAACCCGTACGGCCACGCGATTTCCCTGATGCACGCCGACCGCTTTGAATCGGCGGTGAAGGTCGACCATGTCGACTACGTCCGGCGGCTCGAAAACGACCGCTACCTCGGATTTGGCCTCGTGCGGCAGGGAGTCGACGATATCCCGGTCACCCGCCTGCGCGACCCGAGCCAGGACATCGGAATCGACAACCGGGTCATCCGCACCGGCTCGACCAGCGCGTCCGAGTACGCGTTCCTGCTGTCGTACGCCGGGCAACGATCCTGGGGCAACATCGGCGGGTCAGCGAAACTGCTCTACAAGCACCTCGACGACACCAACGGCTACGGCCTCGGCATCGACCTCGGCTACTCCCGCAGTTTCGGCGATCTGCATGTTGGCGCGCAGCTGCGTGACGCCATCGTCACCGTGCTCACCTGGGACACCGGCCGGCAGGAAGTGATCTACCCGACCCTGCGTGCCGGCGCGGCCTACGAATTCCACTGGACCCGGATGTACTCCACGATCATGCCCGTGGTCGAATTCCAGGCGCGCGGGGAGTCGATTGACGATCCGGACGCGTTCGCTGTGCACGCCGGCCTTGAGTACCGCGTTCGTGACATCGTCGCCGCACGTATCGGCTATGACGGCAGCCGCCGTGCCGACCCGGACCAGGCATTCAGCGACGGCCTCACCTACGGCGCCGGACTGCTGATCGGCGGCGTCGCGCTCGACTACACCTTCATCGGCAACGAAGACCTCGGCGCGACACACCGCGTCAGTGTCGGCGTCCGCTGGGGTACTCATTAAAACTGCAAAGCATCAACGGGGGGAAGAGCATTGGCCATTTCTGACAGAACGAGGAAAATCTTGTGGGGAATGTCAGGAAATCGTTGTGCTATTTGTAGAAATGTGTTGGTTATAGATCCCACGGACAAGGATCCGGAATCTGTAGTGGGAGAAGAGTGCCACATAGTGTCGAGTAGCCCTAAGGGACCGCGATACGATAATAATTGTCCCATTCCAGATATTGACAATATTGACAATATAATATTGCTGTGTCGAGTACATCATAAAATGATTGATGATCAAACAAAAGAATATACCGTTGATAAGTTAAGAAAGATAAAAGAAGTACATGAGAACTGGGTTTTTGAATCGTTGAATAAGAAGGAACATAAACCAGTAAGAATTTTACGCAAGAAAGAAGATATTGCTGAGTATTTAGATAAACTAGAAACCGGAAAAGATGTTATTAATATAATATCAAATTCCTATGCTCTACTATATGATTCTGATGAACCAAAAACAAAAAATGAATCAGAATTAATTGGAGATTTTATATCTATTGTTCAGGAATATGGGGATATGTGGTCTGAAATGAATGCTTCATATCAAATGAATATAATATATAATTTGAAAGAGATGCTTGATAGACTGAAAGATGCTGGTTTATTGGTCTTTGGCGTACTTGAGACTAGGTACATTGAGGGAGGAATAGATGATAAGCCCTCAAAATTTCCTGTGGCTATTTTACAAATTAATAGATCTACAAATCCAGAAATAATCTATAGATCTGCTGATAATTTGAACAACAAGCCATGTGTAAGAAATCCTGAGAACAAAGATTAGGTGTCTTGCCCGTGATGGCTCGGTCCACGCGGGTCCATGCCCCGGACATTCATGTCTGGGGTCATCCGTTGAATGGGGGACATGTGAACGGATTGCGAGGGTGGGTTCGGGGAGTTGCAGGTGAAGCGATGGTTGGTCTGGCCACGTGATTTCAGGGTCAAACCGTTCACTTGTCCCCGACAGCTCGCCCCGTCACGAGGAGGGGACAACTATGGCACTGAACCAGTCGTCACACTAACCCGACCTCAGCGAACGACCCAGCATTGACAGACCGATCCACAGTCCTCAAGTACCACAGATGTCCCCCTTAATCAAACAACTGTATCGTTCATCGCAAACCACCAACCCTAATCCGCCAGATCCTCCTGCATCCGTTTCAGGTAGGCCTCGCTGCTGTCGGTTCGCAGACGGACCCACAGCGGCTTATGGTCGGAGAACTGGTAGGTGCGCCACTTCTTGAAGTAGGAACCCTTCAGCTCGTCGTCCGTTTTGCCCGCCGCGCCGGTGGTTTCCTTCATCTCCTCCAGGTAGTCGCTCGCCTGGCTCGGTTTCATCACGTTCTGGAAGATGTTGAACACTCCAGCGACGGTATCCTCCGCGGAGGCCGCTTCGATATAGTCAATCGTCAACGAGTCGGTCTTGAACGCGATCTGATCGTAATACATGTCACCCTTCAGGTTGCTGCTTCTGCGCAACGCTTCGGGGACCGTGAAATCGTTATCCAGCAACGCATCCATCGTCTTGTGGTTCGGGTTAACGACGTTGAAGTCGCCGAGCAGGATCAACGCCTTGCCGTCCTTGAGGTCCTTGTCCGCCCGTTTCGACAGCCACTTGGCAATACGATCGATCTCTTCGACACGTTCCTGCAGCTTCTCGCTGTCCTCGTCGTCATCCCCGTAGTAGATGTGCACCGTGCAGAGATCAAACTTCAGCCAGCCACTCTGGAAGGTGACGACAAACGGCGACCGGCGGAACTGCTTGCCGGCGTTGACCTTTTTCCCGCTGCCTGTATCCAGACGCACCTTGCTGATCAGCATGCTGTCCGGCAGCACGATTTCCCCGGCGATGTGCTGGAACCGCACCTTGCGCTTGTCCCAGATGAACGCCATCCGCTCATCATTCGCGCCGACATTCGTGTCACGATCGGTGGCGATGTACTCAAAATCCGGGCCGAGGATGTCCATCACT
Organism: bacterium; assembly: GCA_963675295.2. Lineage (GTDB taxonomy): Bacteria > Electryoneota > Electryoneia > Electryoneales > Electryoneaceae > BMS3BBIN04. Next base: position 3,980,078 of record CAXXKJ010000002.1, on the reverse strand, counting down.
GTCTCGAGCTCGTCCAGCTCGTTGACCTCCTGCACCGCGACGACATCGAACCGCGATAACACCTCCGCGATGTAAAAATGCGACTCACGGATGCGTTTACCGTAGCCCCAACGGTTCCCCGTGCGGCCAAAGTCACGGATATTCCACGTCGCAAGCAGCAGATGCCCGCCGAGGTCCTTGCCCGGAATCTCCTTGTCCAGCTGCTTGCGCAACGCGATCAGGTTCTTGACGGCCCGTTCCCGCTCGTCGCGCGGACGGATCAAACGTTTCAGCAGGTAATACATCATGATCGAGTTCCCCCCGGAATGCCGGCGTTTACGCCTTCAAGTGGCGAGTATTTAGCAAGTAGCTACCTCAACTTACAGGCCTGAAAAACCGATATGGCAGCAGCCAGGGAATTGAAGAGTGAATTGGAGTTGTCTTGTGATAGTAGCAAGTTCTTGTATTTATGGTATTTTACTTAACAGGTGAATGGAGGCACAAACCCGGTCTGCCCGCACACCTCAGATTGCACAGAGCAATCGCTGATAGACAATAAGATTCCGGCGTTTTGTGAAAAAATGATCATATCTTTGTTGTTATTCAGATCAAAATGCGACTTGAACCGTTATGCAACCACGGCTTGCAGCGGTGAAACTCGTGATTATTCAAGATTTTACCAAATCTGCCTGCAAATAATGCTATTTCCGTTGCCCCCGGGAGACAGGACTCGTGTTATTTTGTCCTAACGCTATCTCGTACGTACCTTTTTCCACGAGCCAACGTGCACATGGGAAAACCACCCAAGGTCATGGCTACGGCATCCATCACGCACAGCCGTGAAAGACAGTTGAGACATGAGCAACCCACGACCAGCGGTCGACAACCGTCCCGCAGGTCTACGGTCTGAATAGAGCGAGGGGTGGACGTTTGTCCAGATGGACAGACTCCGCCCCTCTCCACATTTGAACACGCCGGCCCAACTTCCGGCGGAGGACGCCATGAAAGACGTAACCGAAACCGTCGTCGTGAGCGAGGAAAAAGGGCACAAGATCACCATCCTCGAAGAGTGGTGCAAAGGGTGTACGATCTGTGTCGAAGTCTGCCCGACGGATGTGCTCAAAATGGAACCGGTCGGCACACGCTGGCAGGGAACCATCGCCGTCGTGGTGGACGCGGACGCCTGCATTGCATGCATGCAGTGCGAACTGCAGTGCCCGGACTTCGCGATTCTCATCGAAAAAGGTGAGAAGAAGACAAAGAAGGCCGTTGCCTGATTAAAACACGTGATCGTCAGCCGGGCATGAACCGGGGGACGAGTATCCAATCCATCTCACGCGAGCTGAGAGATGACCGATAACGGACACGACGTAAAATTCTGGCCCGGCAACATCGTTGTCGCGGAAGCCGCTATCGCGGCGGGGTGTAATTTCTTTGGCGGCTATCCGATTACGCCGTCCTCGGAAATCGCCCATCACATGAGCGCGCTGTTGCCGAGGCATGGCGGCCATTTCATCCAGATGGAAGATGAAATCGGCGCGATGGGCTCCGTCGTTGGCGCAAGTCTGGCCGGCGCGAAAGCGTTGACCGCCACCTCCGGCCCCGGTATGAGCCTGAAGCTGGAAAACCTCGGCTTCGGCTACATGGTCGAAGCACCGTGCGTGGTGGTAAACGTGATGCGCGGCGGTCCCTCCACCGGCCTGCCGACACACCCGGCGCAGGCCGACCTGATGCAGGCACGTTGGGGAACGCACGGCGACCACCCGACGATCGCCATCGCCCCGGCCTTCCACCAGGAAATCTACATGGAGACCATCCGGGCGTTCAATCTCGCCGAACAGTTCCGGATGCCGGTCATCCTGCTGCTGGATGAGGTGCTCGGTCACCTCAGCGAAGGCGTTATCCCGCCCGAACCCGGCTCGTTCGAGATCATCAACCGGAAGATGGACACCGGCGATCCGAAGAAATTCCTTCCGTACGACGTGAAGAAGGATGACGTCCCGCCGTTCCGTCCCTACTTCGACGGCGCGACGTGGCACACGACCGGCCTGAACCACGATGCCACCGGGTTTCCGACAACCAACCCGGACTACATCAAGATGGACATGGAACGCCATATCCGGAAGGTGCTCGGCAATCGCGACAAGATCGACAAGGTCGAGTACTACATGGCCGACGACGCCGAAATCGGTGTCATCAGCTTCGGGTCCACCGCCCGCGCCGCCATGGCCGCGGTGAAGAAGGCGCGCGAAGCCGGTGTCAAGGTTGGCATGCTGCGCCCGGTGACCGTGTGGCCGTTCCCGAAGGATCAGGTCTACGAATTCGGCCGCGACAAGAAATACCTCGTCGTACCGGAATTCAACATGGGCCAGATGGTCTACGAAGTTGAACGCGCGGTGCACTTCGACCGTCCCATCAAGCGAGTGAACAAGGTCGGTGGCGTGCCCATCTACCCGAACGAAATTCTCGCCGCAATCGAGGAGGTGGCCTGATGGCATTCGATTACATGCCCTACATTCGGCAGGAAAAAATGCCGCACATGTGGTGCCCCGGCTGCGGGATCGGGACCGTGATGAAGTCGATGATCCGCTCGTTCTCCGAACTCGAGTGGGCGCCTGAAGATATCGCCGTCGTCTCCGGCATTGGCTGCACCAGCCGTCTGCCGGGCTATCTCAACGTCAATACGTTGCACACGACGCACGGCCGCGCGATCAGCTTCGCCACCGGCATCAAGATGCACCGCCAGGACAAGCATGTCGTGGTCATCTCCGGTGATGGCGACGGGTCCGCGATCGGCGGCAATCACCTGATCCACGCCGCCCGCCGCAACATCGATATCACCGTCATCATCAACAACAACAACATCTACGGCATGACCGGCGGCCAGTATTCGCCGACCACGCCGCTGGGTGCGAAGGCGGCGACAGCGCCGTACGGCAATCTCGAACCGTCCTTCGATCTCGTCAAATTGCTCACCGGCGCGGGCGCCAGCTTCGTTGCGCGTGGCCAGGTCGGCAACGGCAAGCAGCTGAGCCAGTTGCTGAAGAAAGCCTTCGAACACAAAGGCTTCAGTTTCCTCGAGATCGTCTCCAATTGCCACACCCAGTTCGGCCGCCGCAACAAAATGGCCGATCCGATGAACATGGTGAACTGGATCAACGACCGCGCGGTTTCGGAACGCAAGTGGGAAAAGATGTCGGACGGCGACCGGGCGAAACACTTCCCGGTGGGCGTGCTGCACGAAGACATCGATCGTCCCGAGTACTGCGATACGTACGAGAAACTGATCGCCAAGTTGGCAGAACAGCAGTCGGCATAAGGGGGGACCGCCATGCATTTCGAAGCACGTTTCTCAGCCGTTGGCGGGCAGGGTATCATCCTCGCCGGCACCATCATCGCGGACGCGGCCTTCCTCGAAGGCATGCAGGCCGCCGGTTCGCCAACCTACACCGCACAGGTTCGCGGAGGCCCGACAAAAGTTGACGTGATCGTAGATGACGACGCGATCCTGTTCCCGCGTACCTCGGAAATCGACTTCTTCCTCTCACTAGCGACGAAGTCGTACAAGCAGTTCGGCATTGACCTGAAACCGGGTGTCCCGGTCGTGATCGATCCGAACCTGGTCGAGATCCCGAAGGAACACGAAGAGCTGTACACCGTCTACCGGATTCCGATCATCGACCTGACCGCGAAAAACCTCGGACGTATGGTCTACACGTCCGCCGTCGCGCTCGGCACCATGGTCGCGCTGACCGACGTCGTCTCGGAAGAATCCATCCGCGAAGCACTGAAACGCCGCGCGCCGAAGGGCACCGAGATGTACAACATGAAGGCGCTGGACGTCGGCATCAACGCCGCCAAGGAGCTGCACGCCGCGATGGCGTAGAATCGTTTTCTGATGAAGACAAGCAAGGGCTTCCGGGTAACTGGAAGCCCTTTTTATTGCCGCAAGTGGTATCTCAGGGGTAGTCCGCACGTTTTCTGACGATGTCGAAGCCAACCATTCGCTTGAACACCCGGCTCTTCGCTCGCCATACGCAGCCCGTGAACTCCTACCTTCCCCCGAAACACGGGGGAACGCATGATCGATCTCTACCTCAGCTTTGTGATTGACCATCCCATCCTGTCGAGCGCGGTGCAGGTCGCGATTCTCGGCATGGTGGGGGAATTGCTCGCGATTCGCATCCGCCTTGGACGCTGGCACCTGTTCGGCGGCTGGCAACTGGTCGCCAAGATCGCCGTCTGGGCGTTCCTCGGCATCTCCTTCAAGTATGCGTTTGCCGGCTTCTTCGGCTTCGTGGACGCCCTCATCCACAAAGGCTTCTGGTTTCACGCCGCCGAAAGCGGATTTGTCCGCGCACTCTCGGTCTCAACCGTCACCAACCTCCTCTTCGGCCCGGTGATGATGCTCTTCCACCGTTGGACTGATAACGCCATCGAAAAGAAGCCGATGCACTGGCCCAGCCTCCAGAAGGCGTGGGTGACACTATTATGGTTCTGGATCCCCGCGCACACCCTAACCTTCAGTCTTCCCAGTCATTTACAGGTCGGTCTGGCCGCAATCTGGGCCACGGCTCTGGGAGTCATCCTCGGTTTCTTCAACAGAAACAAGGGTTGACAACGATAGTTAGCCTTCTTGGGAACCAATTTTTAAGTTTTTTTGGTGCTCGGTTACGTATTTGGGATTTTTTTTATTATATTGTGGATGATTCTGATACCGACCTGCTACTCTGCTGAGTGAGGTTACCGTGCGCATCCTGGTCGTCGATGATGTCGGCGCGATGCGGAAGATCGTCCGACACGCGCTGGAAAATGCCGGCTACACGGATATCGTGGAAGCTGCCAATGGCACCGAGGCGATGACACGCCTCAAGGCTGTCGACCTGATCCTGACCGACATCTACATGCCTGGCATGGGTGGGTTTTCACTGGTAAGGGGTATTCGCCAGATTCCCTCCATGGACAATGTCCCAATCATTGCGGTGACTGCGGAAAACCGGACTGCGGTTATCCAGCGTCTGCTGCGTTATGGCGTGAATGACTACATCGTGAAACCGTTTATCAATGATGCTCTGATCGAAAAAGTGAAGGCGTTCGAGGACAAGATGGATGAAAAGGTCCGCGAGGAAAAGCATGTAACCCTCGCCGATCAGCTTGAGGATTGAACCGTACTACGTGAGTGAATCAAACAGCCCGGTTCCTGAATGGAGCCGGGTATTCTCGTTCACGACCGCTCGAGATCCTGCCGCAGCGCCATGCTCGAGGTAAACACCCGCCGCCGGACCATCAGTACCGAGATCATCGCCGCAAACGACGTACTCGCCGCCAGCATGTACATCACTACCACCTGGTACATCACTGCATCTTTCGGATCGGCACCCGCGAGTAGCTGGCCGGTCATCATGCCGGGCAGGCTGACGATCCCGACAATCGCCATCGCGTTGATGATCGGGATCATGCCGGTACGTACTGCGTCCCGCACCAACGGCTGCACCGCTTCCTTTGCCGTCGCGCCGAGGCTGAGCCGGGTCTCAATCAACGCGCGCTGGTCAACGCAGCCGGTCAGAAACCGGTCCAACGCCAGCGAAATTCCGTTCAGCGAATTGCCGAGGATCATGCCGAGGATCGGGACAAACACCGGCGGCCGCCAGATCGGTTCCGCGCCGATGATCGCGCCGGTCACCACCAGGCTGACGGTGAACGCCGACACTGTCATCGCGAGGAACACGTCGAATGCTGTCCCGCGCAACTTCACCGACTGCCGGTTGAGTGCTTCATGGCCCGCCAGCAGGATCATCACCAGACCGAGCAGCAGCACCAGCGCGACGTGCTCAATTCCGAAGACGAATGACAGCGCCACTCCGGCGAGACCAAGCTGCAACGCGGTGCGAACCGTCGAAATCGCCAGCCGTTTCGCGAGGCCGAGGTTGTACAGTACGCTGATAATCCCGGCGACGAGGACAAACCCTGCCGCGAGCGAAACACGCAGCACATTCAGTTCATAGGGGACGGTGTTGTTCATTGTCCGTCCTCCTCGCGTTCGAAGCCCTGCGGCGTGAGCCGCACGTTGTCCGCGTCCAATTCGCGCAGCAGGCCACGGCTGTGCGTTACCCAGATCGCCGCGTGGTTGTCCTCGTTCACCCAGCGTTTGACCTCGCGTACCAGCGTTCCCTCATGCTCCGGGTCAAGGTTCGCGGACGATTCATCCAGCAGCAGCAGATCCGGCTTGACCAGGAACGCGCGCAGCAACGCCACCCGTTGCGCTTCTCCGCCAGACAGTTTACCTGTCTCCTGCGCCAGTAGCGTCGCCGGCAGTCCGAGCGCCGACAGCCCCTTCTCCAGCCGCTGCTTTGACGGTTTTTCCGACCCGTCAACTTTCCAGCCGAACGGTTCGAGCAACGTGTCCGCCACCGTGCCCGGCGTGAACACCGGAAACTGCCGCAAATACGCAATCCGCCGCCGCAAAACCGGGGGCTGCAGCGAGGTGATCGCCTCGCCGTCCAGCGAAATCGTGCCGGAATCCGGTTCGTGCAGCCGGATACACGCACGCAACAACGTCGATTTGCCCGACCCGGACGGGCCGTTGACCGCCACCAGCTGATTCGCATGCAAGGACAACGAAAGGTGCTCAGCGAGTGTACGAGTCCCGGACTCATCCGGTACGGAGAGGGTGAGATCGTTCAATTCGAGACGTGGTGTGTTGCTGCCAGTCATACGTCTCCCGGGAGAGAAAAAGCCGCGGCAACCCTGCCGCGGCTGAAAAATCGTACTTACCGACTCACAATGCAAGCCGGGGATCAGTTCAACTGGTAGTACCTCTGGACGGCGGATTTTCCGCGCACGATGCGCATCCGCAGCTCAGGCCGTTCGATCGAGTCGTGCAACAGTACTTGGCCGATCCGTTCCGGATCGTCCGCTTCGTTGCTGCCCTGCTTGCTCAACGCGCGTTGCGAGGCGTGAAGCAACAGGTCGAACAACAGGTCTCCGTCCGAACCGCCAACCACCAGCCAGCCCTGCTGGCCGAGGCCATTGGTCTTTTCCAGCAGGCTCGCAGTCACCTGCGCCTCAAACTGGTTCATCTGACCGGGGAATCGACGCATCAATGCGTGTTTCATCTGTGGCGCATATTCCGGCTTGGCTTCATGCCACGCTTCCGCTGCCATTGGCAGCAACTGCTTGAGACGGCTGGAGGTCAACAGGTGGTTCGGGTCGAGGCCAATCGCTTCACGGGACGCTTCCAGACCCGACAGATCAGCGGCAGGTTTGGCATACGTCGGCGCGCCATTGCCATTCGGCTTGCCGTTTCCATTTCCATTCCCGTTTCCGTTGACTCGCACCTTCTCCCGCGATGGGGCAGAGTTCGCCGGGGTCGCATTTAACCGCGTCGACGACTGACTGGCCTTGTAGGGCTGGACTGCCTCGGACACCTTCTTCGGGTCCGGATCGGTCGCCAGCACACGTTCACGATACATCGGCGTTGAAGCCTTCTTCGCCGGCTGGGGCTGCTCGACGCCAGCCAGTTCTTCGTAATGAATGAACTCATCACAAACCGTCGTCAGGTGCTTGCTGACGCTGCCGCCGACGCCGATGCCGATCACACGTTTGCCGCGTGAACGCAGGAGCTGAACCAAGGGTGTGAAATCGCTGTCGCCGGTGGCGAGGACGAAAACCTGCAGTTCCGGGTGTAAATGCAACAGATCGGTCGCTTCGACCGCCATCTGGATGTCCGTCGCGTTCTTGCCCTGGTACCGGAAACTGGGGGCCTGGACCGTTTTTATCCCGAGACGAACGAGCGCGTTTGCGTGCTGGGCGAAATGACGCCAGTCCGCGTACGCGTACATCGCGTCAATCCGACCGTCGGGGGAGTGCTTCTTCGCTTCGTCCAGAACAGCAGCCAGATCCAGATTGCAATCCGGACACTTTTCGCGCAGGCTGATGGCCAGGTTCTCATAATCGATCAGCAGGCATGAGGTGCCGGCCTTACCGCCTGTCTCAGAGCTACCACGACTCCGTTTCAGACCAAATATGCTCATGTGAAAATCCACTTCCTCTTTCGGTGTTTTCGATTTACTTCGTAAAGAAACGATGATAGATACGATCGTTACGCGTGAATCTCACCGCCAGTGTACCGTTTCAATTCCCAAATTGTGTTGAAAAGGACATGAATTCTTTGTGTTCTAAACGATGCTAGAATCTTGTTAATTCAGAATATAACTCGAGATATTGTCCTGTTCACAATCCGGGTACCTGATGGCTCCACCACAGTTTTGGTGGAATTTGCCAAAAATCAAAAGCTTGTGACAACAATCGCATCCATACTTTCCAACGTAGCAAAACCGATACCTAAGCTAACCGCATCACTATGCTACACTGTTAGCATTGGATGAAGATTACGCCACAATGTTGCTCACAAAAGGGACTCTACGAGGACAACCGGGATCCGTATTGATTCTCGTAATATTCCTGATATCGTCCACTTTGAACACGCCCCACCCATTCCTCATGTTCCAGATACCATTCGATGGTGGCTGGCAATGCCTTTTCAAACGTATACGCCGGGCTCCAGCCCAATTCACGGTGAATTATACTCGCGTCGATGGCATAGCGGCGGTCATGACCCGGACGGTCCTGCACATAGCGAATCAGGCTTTCCGGCTTGTCCAGGTGTTTCAGGATGAGCCGCACCACCTCGATATTCGGCCATTCGTTGTTGCCGCCGATGTTGTACACGTCGCCCGTTGTTCCCTTTTCGAGCACTGTCAGCAACGCCGAGCAATGATCCTCAACGTACAGCCAGTCACGTACCTGCATCCCGTCTCCATACACCGGCAAATCCTTGTCCGCGCGGGCATTGGCGATCATCAACGGAATCAGTTTCTCCGGGAACTGGAACGGACCGTAATTGTTCGAGCAGCGCGTGATCACCGTGTTCATGCCGAACGTTTCATGCGCCGCGCGCACGAGACAGTCCGACCCCGCCTTCGACGCCGAGTACGGGCTGTTCGGAGCGAGCGGAGTCGTTTCCGTAAATTTTCCGCTCGCGCCCAACGTGCCATACACCTCGTCGGTGGAGACATGCACGAACCGGGTGTCTGTGCCCAGTGAACGGGCCGCGTCGAGCAAGACCTGCGTACCGAGCACATTGGTTCGGATGAATGCGCTGGAGTCGAGGATGGAACGATCAACATGCGACTCGGCGGCGAGGTGCAGCACCGCGTCCGGCTTGTGCTCCGCGAAGATCGCCTGGACAGCATCAACGTCCGTGATGTCCGCCTTGACGAACGTGTACCGCGGATTATCCTCCAGCCCGGCGAGATTCTCCAGGTTCCCGGCGTAGGTCAGCGCGTCCAGGTTGATCAGCTCCCAGTCGGGACGCTCCCTGAGCAGAAAATGGACGAGGTTCGAACCGATGAATCCGGCGCCGCCGGTGATCAAGACACGCATGACCGCTCTCATGTAATCAACGTGGATGATGCCCAATATACAGCTCGCAGCCAAGCCCGCCGAGGTCGAGGAGATCCGGCCCCTCCGGCTTCGGGATTTGGCCCGGACCCGCCTTGCTCGTACCTTACCAGCTTCCGATCACGCAATGAGGCGAAACGTGTCCGCGCCGACTGTCTCTCTCTTCATACCCTGTTTTGTCGACCAGCTGTTCCCGTCAACCGGGCTCGCCACCGCGACACTGCTGAAACGCGCTGGCTGCCGTGTCACCTACAACCGCGAGCAAACTTGCTGCGGACAACCGTCCTTTAACAGCGGCTTCCAGAAGGAAACCGTCCGGCTCGCGGAACGCTGGATCCGGCTGTTCAAGGACGCCGAGGCTGTCGTCGCGCCGTCCGGATCGTGCCTCTCGATGGTGAAGAAGCATTACGGCGAGCTGGAGCTGCCAGCGTCCGTCCGGGACGACTGGAAACACCTTCGCGGACGCATCTTCGAAGTGAGCCAGTTTATCGTGGACGAACTCAAGATCACGGACATCGGCGGAACGTGGAACGGACGCGTTGCCTGGCACACCTCGTGCCACGGCTACCGTGAGCTCGGCATCGACCTGCAGCCGCTGACGCTCTTGCGGAACGTGCAGGGCATCGACCTCGTCGAACTGCAGGATCGGAAACAATGCTGCGGTTTCGGCGGGACCTTCGCTGCGAAATTCAGCGCGTTATCGGCCGCGATCGGCGAAGACAAACTGCTGGCGATCGAACAGAGTGGCGCGCAGACCGTCACCGCCACCGACGACTCCTGCCTGATGCACATCGGCGGGATGCTGAGCAAACGCAACTCGCCGGTGAAAACGCTACACTACGCGCGGATTCTTGCCGGAGAGGAGAACTGATGGCCCACGGAACGCCTCCGGCAGACATCAAGACCGAGATCAAGCGGCAGTTGAAAGAGCGCCGTGACCCGCCGCCGTTCAAAACGAACACGCGCAAGGCGGTGGGGACACGCGACCTCCGCTACGCCGAATGGCCGGACTTCGAAGATCGCCGCAACCGCGTCGTCGAACGGCGGCAGGACGTGCTCGACCACCTGGACGAGATCCACGCCGAGCTCACCGAACAGTGGAAGGCAAACGGGATTAACGTTCACCACGCCCCAAATTCTGCCATCGCCAACGACATCATCCTCGGCATCGTGCGTGACAAGGGCGCGGACAATGTGCTCAAGTCGAAGTCGATGCTGACGGAAGAGATCGGCATCAACGACTACCTCGAGCGTCACGGCATCGAGCCCGTCGAAACCGACCTCGGCGAATACATCGTGCAACTGCGCCACGAAGTCCCGAGCCATATCACCATGCCCGGGATGCACCTCGACCGCAACGACGTTGGCCAACTGTTCCACGACAAGCTCGGCATCGAGTACACCAACGATCCGCCGACGCTGACCCAGGTCGCACGGCGTGTGCTGCGGGAACGCTTCCTCGCGGCCAAGGTCGGCATGATCGGCGTCAACTTCGCCGTTGCTCAAACCGGCCACCTCGCCACGGTCACCAACGAGGGCAACGGACGGATGGTATCCTCCGTGCCAAAGACCGTGATCGCGGTGATGGGCTACGAGCGTGTCACGCGCAACCTGGACGACCTCGCGTTGCTCTGGCAGATGCTCGCCCGCTCCGCCACCGGCCAGCGTTCGACGGTGTACCTCAACCTGATGCACGGACCGTCACCCGGACCCACCGGCCCGGACGAGGTCCACGTCGTCGTCGTCGACAACGGTCGCCGCAGCCTGAACGACGACCCGGAGCTGCGGGAAGTGCTGCGCTGCATCCGTTGCGGGGCCTGCCTCAACGCGTGCCCGGTGTACCAGCAGGTCGGCGGGCACCCGTACGGCGGCACCTACCCCGGCCCGATCGGGATCGTGCTCACGCCGGCGCTGAAAGGTGTCAACCACGCACCGCACCACCCGTTCGCCAGCAGCCTCTGCGGAGCGTGCGAGGAGATCTGCCCGGTGTCGATCCCGTTGCCGAAGATGATGCTCACGCTGCGGCACCGGCGCGTCGAGTCGCGGCCGTCCGCCGACCCGGAAAAGCCGGTGTGGACCGTGTTCAGCAAGACGATGGGCTCACGCCGTGCGTACGAATTCGCCGCCAATGCCGCCCGCTTCGCGCAGAGTGCCTGGCCCGGCAAACAGATGCCGATCCCAGGCTGGACCGATCACCGGGACGCGCCCCGGTTCGCGAAGAAACCGTTCCGGGAGTTGTTCAAGGAAGGGGAAGACGAATGAGTCCGTCCACCGAACAATTCGCAACCCTCGAAGCCGCGCTCAAGGCGGTCGATTCGAAGCTGCATTTCGTCCCGGACGACAGCAACGCCGCTGCCACGATCCTGACGATCCTGACCGACTCCGGTGCAAAATCCGTGGCCTTCACCGACGAGTCCATCCTCGCCGACTGCTGCCTGATCGACGCCCTCAAAGACAACGGCCTCGACCTGATCGAACCACCCACCGCAGACTCCACACCGGGCCAGATCGACGCGTGGACAAAACGTCTTGCCGCTGCCGACACCGGCCTTAGCTCTGCCCTCGGGATTGCCGAGGAAACCGGATCGATGCTGCTCGCGCCACGTCACCCCGACCAACGCGCCGTCTCGTTATTGCCAGTGAACCATGTCGCCGTCATGCGTGCGGACCAGGTCGTGCCGGACATCGAGGCGCTGATGCGTCGCTGGCAGGAGGTGGGGGACACGAACGGCTCCGCCGTGTTCGTCACCGGACCCAGCCGCACCGCCGACATCGAAAAGGAGCTTGTGCTCGGTGTGCATGGGCCGCAAGCCGTGGACGTGATCCTGCTGGTGTAGCCCGCATGCATCCAGAGCTTTGAAATGGAGGCAGTTGCCACGAAGCGGCTGCCTCCGATTGTGCTCAACCCTATACAAATATGTGGTTTATAGCCCGAATCGGTTGCATCACGTTATCTGCAAGCGCAAGTTACTATCAACGAGGTTGAACCGGGGGGTAGCAACCAGATGCCGATGCGACGACTATTCACGCTGATCTTTGCTGGATTCACACTTCTTCTGTTATCTCCATCGTACTCTCTGGCATCAAATTTCTGGTCAGAAAACGTCGATCCGCACGAACCCCGCAACCGGATGCAGATCGTCGCCGTCGGCGTCCGTTCACTCGGCATGGGTGGCGCACAGATCGCGGCAGCAAACGACGCCGCGGCGGTCTGGAACAACCCTGCCTGCCTCCGAGCTGTGACCGACAACCAGTTCTTCTTCGCCTTAGGCGGTTTGGGCAAGCAGTATGACATCCTCGACCATCCGCCGTTGACCGGCTTTCAAGCTAACGATGTGCTCGGAACGGTGAAAGGGTACGAGCCGGACGACGACGCCTGGAGCGGTGGGCAGCTGTCGGCAGTGCAGAGTCTGGACACGCTCCGGTTCGCGTGGGGCGTCAGTGTGCACGATCCGTTCGAGGAGGACTTCTACGACGGCGAGCAGGAGTTTAACACGATCTACCTCGGCTTCGGGTTCGCGCTGACTCCGCTGGATCCGCTGAACATTGGCCTGTCGGTCAATTTCGGCAACTTCGGGACGTACTACACCGGCGGCGTGACCTTGCGGCTACCTGACCTGTTCGGCCCGGTGACCGTCACCTCCGGTCTCGTCGGACGAGTCTGGGGGCCGACACGACGTCCCCGCCTGATCAACGACCAACCCGGCACCGCCGGTGCCGGCATCGCCGCGACCTGGGCCGGATTCACCCTCGCCGGCGATATCGAACACTACTTCTTCAACGGCGTCACCGCGACCGACGAGGATCAACCATCCAGTCCGGGCGGCGGCTCGCTGGACCCGGTTCAATACGACCTCAGCGCCGCCGGGGACATCACTGAGTACCGGCTCGGTGCGGAGAAACGACTGGAAAACGGGCCCGCATTCATCGCGGTTCGTGGTGGGTGGGCGTGGAAGACGCTGCTGCAGGTGAATCAGAACGACGGGTCCTCCATCTCGTCCGGCGAATGGACACTCGGCGTCAGCGCGGGCGGGAATACGTTCGCGGTACACACCGCGTTCTCGTGGTTCAACTACGAACGCTGGCGGGTGGCTGATTCGGTGGATACTACAAGGAACGAGTGCGCACCTCACAGGTCCGCGTCGGGTTCTCTGTTTTCTGATCGGGGTAGTGGAGGTAAATCCGAGAACTCGAGCATTGTGCCTGAGATGCAAACGGACCTGATAGCGGAAATACAACTGGGGAAACACAACCGGGGACACTTTGTCCCCAAAGTGTCCCCGGTTGTATGAGCAACTAGTTGGAAAACCTGGGCAAGCAGCTGCGCCGTCTCTCTGATTACTTCGCCTGAATCTTCCCCACCAGACCAACCAACCGCCGCATCATGCCGACCTGCCCCATGTGGTACGCCTCGTGGAAACTGAACAGGCCGGCCATCCGTCCACGGGTCACCTTCTGCCCGAGGAACGGGTCGGGTAGCTCCTCGTCCAGACTCTCCTGGGACGCCTTGACAAACGCGCGCTTCATCCGGCTGAAACTCTCGTGCATCATCGCGGTCAGCTCGTCCAACGGTAACGCCTTCTCCGGGCTGAAATCATCGCCCTTGACATATTGCGGCAGATCGTCGCTGGGGATCACCACTTCCGCGCCAAACTGCTCAAGCACCCGTTGCCGCGAACGCAACGCGTGCCCGACGAGAAAATTGATCGAGCTGCCGCCCTCCGCGGAGGGGATCAACGACATCTCGTGCGTCACATCGCTGCTGTTCTCGGTGAACGTGTATTCCGTCGCGCCGAACATCGCGAGCAGGTCTTTCGCGTCCATGGGTTACTCCAGGCTATAAGCTGCGTGTCCCGACATGGTGTTGTTGCCATGTCGGGTATCATGGCGATGGGCGCCGTCCCTACAGGACGGTCTTTGTGTTGGGGCCGCCTTCGTGTGGCTGAAGCCACACGCTAACCACCTTTCACCGCTACGCGGTGACCAACCGAATACCGATTACCGATTACCGACTTACGGATCACCGACTTACCGATCACCGACCACCGACCTTCCGACAACCGACTTGCCGATCACCGACATTCCGACAACCGGCTACCGTCAGTCCTCCTCGGCCTGGCCGCCGTGCTTGACACGTTTGCGGCCGAGCAGGAACTCGGTGATGAACTCATGAATGTCGCCGTCCATCACCTGGTCGATGTTGCTGGTTTCGACCCCGGTCCGCAGGTCCTTGACCATCTTGTACGGGTGGAAGACATACGACCGGATCTGGTTGCCCCAGCCGATGTCGCCTTTCGTTTCCTCGATCTCGGCACGCTTCTTCGCCTCTTCCTCGAGGTGACGCTGATACAGCCGCGCCTTGAGCATCTTCATCGCCGCATCACGGTTCTTGTGCTGGCTGCGCTCGTTCTGGCAGCTGACCACGATGTTCGTCGGGAAGTGAGTGATCCGGATCGCGGAGTCGGTCTTGTTGACATGCTGCCCGCCAGCGCCGGACGAACGGAACGTGTCAATCCGAATGTCCTTTTCGTCGATCTCGATCTCGACTACATCCTGCGCGTCCGGCAACACAAACACCGACGCGAAGCTGGTGTGCCGCCGGGCGTTCGAGTCGAATGGACTGATGCGTACCAGCCGGTGCACGCCCGTCTCCGCTTTCAGATACCCGAACGGATGATCGCCACTGACTTCAATCGAGGCTTCCTTGATCCCGGCTTCCGTACCGGGCTGCAAGTCGATCACATTGAACTTGTACTCCATCCGCTCGAGGTAGCGCGTGTACATCCGGAACAGCATCTGCGCCCAGTCCTGCGACTCTGTCCCGCCAGCGCCCGGCTTGATCGTGATGATGCAGTCCTTGTCGTCGTCCTGACCGGACAGCATCTTCGCCAGTTCCATCTCGTCGACACGGCGTTCCAGCTTGCGCAACGCCCTGGACGCCTCCTCCGGGCTGTCCTCAAACAACTCGAGGTACACCTCGAAGTCCTCGACCTCCTGCACCAGCGAGTCGTAATCCTCGATCAACTTCCGATGCGTGGACGCTTCCTTCAGGATTTTCTGCGCACGTTCCTGATCGTCCCAGAATCCTTCTTCCGTCGCCTTCTTGTCCAATACAGCCAGCTTTTCCCGGTGGGAAGGAAGGTCAAAGATACCCCCGCAGCTGCGAGGTCTTGCGCTTTATCTCTTCCCAGCTTTCGCGGGCTTCAACTTCCGAAACCATGATTCACTCCAAACCTGTCGTTGCAACTTTCCATGCCGCTTAAACTTGCAGCTTCCACCGCCCGAGGGCAAGCCCAACTCGTCCTTTCCAGCGAGCGGGAAGTGTATCGCCACCCACGTCTCTCAACCAACCCCAGCTCTCCTCCGTCTCCCCGAGCGGGAACCTATCTGGTTTTAATTTGTAAATAAGAATAAATCCTATTATCATAGGATCAACCAACGACGGCGGGGTCGAGCAACCTCCCCCGCACGTCATGCAACCATAAAAGAAGGAGGAGTACCCATGCAGAACAACAACGGACAGACTGATACCCTTCAGACCACGAAGGTTGAACCGCATATCGGCATCGAAGAACATCAGCGCGCGGAGATCGTGGACGGCTTGCAGCGCTTCCTCGCGAACACCTACACGCTGCACCTGAAGGCGCTGAACTACCACTGGCATGTGAAGGGTATGCAGTTCCACACGCTGCACAACTTCTTCGAGGAACTGTACACCGACTTGAACGAGTCGATGGACGAAATCGCGGAACGCGTACTGCAGCTTGGTTTCAAGGCGCCGGGCAACCTGCGTGCGATGCAGGAGTTGTCGAACATGAAGCCGGGCAATGAACACGCTTCGGCCGAGCAGATGCTGAGCGATCTGCTCAACGACTACCAGTGGATGATCCGCAGCATGCGCCAGTGGCGGGCGACGGCGGACGAAGCCGGTGACGCCGCCACCGTCGCGATGTTCGATGACCGCCTGACGGTCTTCGAGAAGCAGGCGTGGATGATGCGCGCCATGCAGAGTTAAACGGTAACCCTCCCTTACGTGAATGTCGACCACGTTCACGTTCGGTTGCCAGACCCGCCGTGCCGAAAGGTGCGGCGGGTTTTGCCGTTGCGGTTGAGGCGTGCTGTTCTGTTCCCAACGTTCCCGTTCCCGCTCAGCGTACCCCCGAGACCTGTGCCCGCTGTTTTCTCCATCCGCCCGCAGCGCGTATCATAGATACACTGTTGACGTGGAGGACACTTGACCCTGCTGGAAAAACACCTCGAGCCGCTGCTGGCGACACCAACCGGACGCTCGTTCGGCCGGGAACTGTGCACCGAAATGCTGACCCGGGGCACGGTCAAACACGCCACTCCCGACGAGATGATCTTTCAGCAAGGGGACGAAACCCACGGCATGTTCCTCGTCAGCGAGGGACTGGTCAAGCTGGTGCGTTACACCATCGACGGCCGCGAAGTCATCCTGCACCTCGCGCAACCGTACCGCTTCATCGCCGAAGCCGCCCTGTTCCTCGGTCACTATCCGGCGACCGCGGTCGCGACCGAACCGAGCGAGCTGATACTGCTGCGACGGGAGGATGTGTTCGACCTGATGGACCGTCACCCCGGCTTCATGCGCCGTATCTTCGATGCAATGGCGATCTGGATGAAACGCCTCGTCGACAAGATCGACCAGTTGACGCTCAATGACGCCACCGCCCGGCTTGCGCATTATGTGCTCAGCAGCCTCGAACAGGAGGTAGATGATGGCCGTCCCGGCGGATCGCAGCTGACCCTGCCGGTGAAAAAGGGTGAGCTGGCGTTGATGCTGAACATGAACCAGGCCACCCTGTCACGCGCATTGCGAAAGTTGCAGGACGAGCAGATCCTCGACGTGAACGGCCGCAACTTCATCGTCCGGGATGCGTTGGCGCTGCAGAAAGCCTCGCTGCCGCCATTGGAGTAGGGTTGTCCCGAGAACGGATTGGTGTGCCCGTGTCCGCTTGCGGACGCGGAACAACCACGACAACAGGTTGTGGTCATTTTCTGAGGTGAAGAACCGAAGGAACCGTGAGATGAAGCACCGTATTACTGTACTGTCGCTGTTGATCGTCCTGATCGCACTCACCGGGTGTGCGTCGAAATACAAGGACGTCCTCATCCCGCCGATGACTGAGGTCGAGGCGATGACCGACCTGATCGATCAGGAGGTCAACCTGACACCGGATCAGCGAATCAAGGTGCGGCAGATGGTTGTCGATAACGCCGGCATGCGGCAACGCATCCAGGACAAATACCGCGCGCAGATCATCGAGCTGAAGGAACAGGAAAAGTCCCGGCTGCAGAAATTTGACCGCCAGATGGAAGGCCTGCTGACCGAGGAGCAGTACGCAGCGTGGAAACCGCTCTACCGTGAGATCTACACTAACGAAATGGAAGGCTACGACACCCCGAACTTCCGGCAGGATGCACCTTATGACGACTACCGGGGTGGACGCCGGTACTAATACCATTCGAACTTGATCTTAACATAGCTTTAATAATTTTAGAATCCCACTTGATTTTTAATAGTTTTTCCTGCATCTTGTGATGGGGACAGATTTACGCCGCAGGTTCAGGGTCCGACCCGCTTTCAGCATGTGTGAGGTGGTACGTGCGCACGTGGTTGAACAGACTATTGCTCACCTTCCTGATTGCTTTTCCAACGCTTGCATTGCACGCTCAGGAGCCCGTTGTTCTCGGCCTGAACTATCCGGAAACCGGTCCGTACGGTGTGGACGGTCTCGATCAGCTCCGTGCGGCGGAACTGGCGGTTGCGGAAATCAACGCGGCAGGCGGTATTCTCGGCCGGCCCGTCGAACTGGTACGGATGGATTCACAGGCAGATGTTGATGTCACCCGTGCCAATGTCGCCAGCCTGATCGAGGAGCATGGTGCGTCCATGATGTTCGGCAGTGCGTCCAGCGCAACCGCGATCGCTGCAGGCGAGGAGTGCGCCAAGCGTACAACGCTCTATTTTGCCGTGCTGTCCTACTCGACGGAAACCACCGGTGCCGCCGCAAACCGGTACCTGTTCCGGGAATGCTCGGATGCGCACGCCGCGTCCAGCGCCCTGGCCTCCTACATGCGAGAGCATTTCAGCCGGAAGAAGTACTGCTACCTCGTCGCCGACTACACCTTCGGCTGGACGACCGAAACCGCCATGCGTGTCTACACCAGCACCGAAGACACAACCATCCACAAGTCGATCCGGATTCCATCACCCAAGGCGACCGATGAGGATTTCAAACGCGCGTTGACTGCGGTCAAACTGATCAATCCGGACGTGCTTGTCCTGGTACTCGGCGGGTCGGATTTCGCCCATGCCGTACAGTTTGCCAAAGAGCTTGGGCTCAAAGATAGTGTTCAAATCGTCTGTCCAAATCTGACCCTCGGCATGGCGGAAATGACAGGTGTGGAGTACATGGAGGGCATTATCGGCGCACTGCCATGGACGTGGCGGGTACCCTACGAATTCAACTATCCACGTGGCATCGAGTTCGTCGAAGCGTTTAAGGATCATTATTTCCGTTACCCCAGCACCGCGGGCGCGTCCGCCTACACCATCGTCCATGAATACAAGGCCGCAGTCGAACGCGCGGGAACCTTCGACACCGAAGCCGTAATCGCCGCGCTCGAAGGCCATACCTATACCCTGCTCAAGGACCGGCAAACCTGGAGGAGCTGGGACCATCAATCGGTGCAAACCGTTTACGTTGTCCGTGTAAAGCCAGCCGATGCCATCCGGCAGGACCCTTATCAACTGGACTTCTTCGAGATCATCGACAGCCAGTCCGGCACAGAAGCATTCATCAAGCGATCCGACTGGAACGCGGTCCGGAAGGCTGCCAGAAAACCGACAAAACTCTAACCCGCAATGGCGGGAACTTGACGATAGCAGAAACAGGCGTATAAATGCTTCATGTGAAATCCGGTGGCCCGGGGCAAGCGCAAGGCTTTGCCACCGGTTGGTTCCTGACGACTCATCTGCTGTTTGCACTTCTGCTGTTCGTAGCATCCGCGACGGCGCAGGAAAGAGTGTACCTCGGGTTCAACTATCCCGAAACGGGTCCATACCAGGTGCAAGGGCTCGATCAATTGCGCGCGGCCGAAATGGCCATCGATGAGATCAACGCGAGCGGTGGTATCCTCGGACAGCAGGTTGAACTGGTGAAGAAAGATTCCCGCTCGGAACCGGATCGCACCCGAGTAAATGTTGCCGAACTTATCGAGCAATATCGAGTGAAAATGCTGTTCGGCGGATCGTCCAGCGCGGTCGCCATCGCCGCCGGCGAAGAATGCGCCAAGCACAAAACGCTGTTCTTCGCCACCCTGTCCTATTCCACAGAAACCACAGGCGAAGCGGCCAACCGCTACGTTTTCCGCGAATGCTCCGATTCGCATGCCAGCGCCAGCGCGATGGCGGAGTACATGCGTAAGAATTATTTCGGCAAAACTTATTTCTACATCACGGCGGACTACACGTGGGGCAGGACCACCGAAGCAGCCATGCGCGCCTACACCATGACCGAGGACACCGAAACGCACATCGGGGTGAAAACACCATTTCCCCAGGCCACAGAAGCCGATTTCAGAAAGGCTCTGCAATTGGCGGAACTGGCTGACCCGGATGTGTTGGTTCTCGTGCTGTTCGGGGCCAATATGTCAACCGCGATCCGCATTGCGGATGATATGGGCTTCAAGGACGATTGCCAGATCGTCGTGCCCAACCTGACCATTGGCATGGCGGAACTCGGTGGGGCAGAAGTCATGCAAGGGGTGATCGGGACCGTGCCGTGGACGTGGAAACTACCGTACGAGCACAACTACCCACGAGGTGTGGAATTCGTCGAGACGTTCAGCGAACGGTACGGCCGCTATCCCAGCACCGCCGGCGCGTCCGCCTACACCATCGTCTACGAGTACAAAGCCGCCGTCGAACGCGCGGGCAGCTTCGCCACTGAAGCCGTCATCTCCGAGCTGGAAGGACATTCCTACACCCTGCTGAAGAACCTGCAGACCTGGCGGGAGTGGGATCATCAGTCGGTGCAAACCGTCTACGTCGTCAAATGCAACCCGCCGGAGATCGTCTACGCCGACAAATACAAACTCGACTTCTTCGAAATCATCAGCAGCCAGTCAGGCACCCAGGCGTTCATTGACCGCAACGAGTGGAACGCCGTCCGCAAATCCGCCGGCAAACCGACCAAGCTGCAGGTGCCGCCACGACCGTGAGTCGTACGCGGCAAATCAAACGGGACGCATCTCGCAGAAGCGTCCCGTGATTCGTTTGACGTTGTGTTGACGAAGCGACAATCGCTACGCAGCTATTTCACCAGCACGATCTTCCGCGTTCGTTCATATTCCTGCTACCTTGATTCGTTTGTTAACTTCTCGAATTCAAACGAATCCTGGGCATAAATAACATCAGGGTAGAACCCGACTCGAGCCTTGTAGACGTATGTCCCTGCCGGGGCAAAGGCAGGAACAACCTGTTCGATATCAGTCCGGTCGATCCTGATTCCCGGTTCAAACATCAAGCGTGTGCGATATAATTCTGGTCCGATATAGTCTCTGCCACTGGGAAGTTCAACGACGGTCCAGGCCTGTCCAGACATCGATTCCGTGAATGTGTTCAAGCTCATTGCATCGAACGTGAAAGAACCTCCGGCGGCAGGAATCTGGATGGGTAGATCATGCGGTTGAAGCGAAATCGATACGAGAGGTTCGTTGTCCAAACGCATAAGTAAGATGTCTGACGAGCTATATCCCCAGGCATTTGTTGCTCCTGCAATGATATAGCCACCATCCGAGACCTGCTTGATTCCATGGCCTTCCGCACTACCGCCATCGAAATAGGTTTCAGTCCACAGCTCATTTCCATCAGCATCGGTTTTCAGTACAAGCGCGCCGTTCCACTCGTACCCGCAGATGATATACCCACCTGTTTCCGTGTGATCAATATCCCCTGCGATCTGCCCGTACGCACCCCCCAGGTACCTGGACCAGAGGGTGTTTCCCGCAGAATCCGTTTTGATCAACAGGATGTCGTAGTCGTCGTCACCGTTCCAGCCATACCCGCAGAGGACATAGTCGCCATCATTCGTGATCAGCATACTGGCTGGAATTTCTGTCCCGGGAGTGCCATAAACCTGACTCCATTCTTCGACACCCAGCGAATCCGTTTTGATCAGCTTGTACCCTTGCCCGTAGCCGTCCGTGTAGGCCAGGATAATGTACCCTCCATCCGAAGTTTGATGAACATCACGGCCGATATTTGTGTCAAAACCGCCAAGATCTTGTCGCCAGACTTCGTTACCCTGTTCATCACCTTTCAGCAACGTCACGTTGAAATCACCACCCGTCGCAATGAAGCCGCCATCAGAGGTTTGTCTGATTTTGATCGCATGGGATGAATTATCATACCCCCTTCGCCATTCCTCGGCACCCGTCGAATCGGCCTTGACGACAGCAAAGGTGAAACCTGCCTGATCGACAGTCCCAGCGATCAGAAATCCATGTTCGTCCGTTTCTACGACACTATAGCCAGCTCCACCATGGAAACCGGTACCCGTAAACGTTCTAGACCAGACCTGATTTCCCGCACTGTCAGCCTTGATCAGTACCATCTGCGGATCATCTTCAGGATTCAGGACGATCTGTCCGGTGAGCACAAATCCACCATCAAACGTTTCGCAGACGTCGTTCGCATAATTAATGCCACCCTCCCCTTGAAAGGTACTGTCCCATTGAATTGCAGGCGGTTGAGCGCTAGACATGCACACCACCAGAACCGGAAAAAAGAAGTAGATCAGTATTCGCGAGGCTTTGTTCATTGTTGACTCCAGTGCGGTTGATGCCCCGAAGCTTGCTTCGGCCAGCTGCAGTTGGTTTCTTGTGGAATGTCTGAGCTGATCCGAAAACAACACAACGTATCGATATTGCTATACCATCTTGTATGTGTAGCGAAATACCGTCGTGTTGTATTTGATGAACCTGAGATAGATTTAACATTAAAGGATATCTGCTTTGAAATCCAAAAACGTTATGAAATAGAATTTATAGAAATTGGAATAGATAGAGATCATGTGCATTTCTTAGTGCAATCCGTGCCAACCATGAGTGCTACAAAATTAGTACGAACTATAAAGAGCATAACAGCACGAGAGATGTTTATCCGACAACCCAAAGTTAAAAAGCAGCTCTGGGGTGGGGAATTTTGGACAAAAGGTTATTATATATCCACCGTAGGTCCGCACGGTGACGAAAATACAATCAGAAAATACGTTATGAACCAAGGTACAGAAGCTAACTACCAGCCGCTACATCAAAGTCGACTTGAGCTGTGAGTAGTCGATACCCCGTAGCTTGCTGCGGGGTAGTTTATTCCATTTCATTTCACCAGCACGATCTTCTGTAACTCTTGACCGATCCCCGGTGCAGCCACCTCGACGAAGTAGATTCCGCTCGCCATCCTTGAACCGTCGAAACTGAACCGATGTTCGCCCGCCGTGTGCATGCCATCCGTCAATTGCGCCACCTCACGTCCGACCGTAGTAAAGACGCGCACAGTCAGTTCCCCGGGTTCGGGCAAGGTGACCGTTATCGTCGTCACCGGGTTGAACGGATTCGGCGCAATACTGATTGCGGGCACAGGCGGAGCCGTTGACGCTTGCGTTTCAGGTTTCCCCGGTTCCTCAACGCCAAATGCAGCGCTGTAGCCGCCGCCGAACCATCCGTTATTGTTGAACGCCACAGTCCCCGGTTCGGGATCGACCACGAAAAACTCAAACGAGTCTTCCGCAGCGAAGTGCGTTCCATACTCACCGACACGCATGCCGAAGGTGTACCGCCCAAGCGGCGCATTCAACGGGACAGATTGCCACAACCCTGACGCGGTAATCGTCCCACCCGGTGCAATCGGGAGGTTGTTGATTCGCCAGATCGGGCCGACCGGTACATCGTCCGGGGTGACCGCGAGTGTCCAGATATCGACCTGCGACGGATCCGGCAGCAGGCTGGTGAGGGTCGCCCCATACTCGAACCAGCCTCCGCGTGGCACGATGAATGGGGCATCCGGCGTCAGCGACAGTTCAAATTCCAACGGCTGGTCTTGGTCCACACGCAGCAACCAGACATCCGGATTTCCAGTCAGGCCGGTGGTTCCGGCGACAATAAAGCCGCCATCCGGAAGTTGACGAATGCAGGCCCCGACCTCATAGTCCGAGCCATTGTAGGTACGAGACCAGATCTGGTTTCCATTCGAGTCGGTTTTCAGAACCAGCGCACCATCGTTACTGCCCGTCAAGATAAATCCACCATCCTGCGTCTGCTGCACACTGTAACCACCTAAGCCTTCGAAACTGCGGATCCATTCCGCGATTCCGTCGGCATCCGTCTTGATCAGCCAGATTTCCGGCAGCGTGCCAAGGTCAAGATAATTCTGCCCCACGATGATGTATCCACCGTCCGTGGTTTCCTGCACCTCGTACGCGTACTGGGAGAACTCACCGCCATAGCTCTGTTCCCACAATTCATTGCCATTTTCATCGGTCTTGACCAACCAGACGTCGTTGCCGTTGCCACCAGCGGTGTACTTGTTTCCGGTTAAGATGAATCCGCCATCGGAGGTTGGCCGCACGCACCAGCATCGTTCCGCGTGTTCGCCGCCGAATGTCTGGCTCCACAGTTCGTCCCCGTTGGCGTCCGTCCGCAACAACCACCAGTCCAGGTAATGGTTGTCGACCTCAGTGTGGCCGCCGACGATGTAGCCGCCGTCAACCAGCTGTTCAACCCAGTGCCCACCGTCCAGGCCGTCCCAGGCCACACCTCGGAACACGTGATACCACTCTTCGTTGCCAGATGCATCCGTCTTGAACAGAATTAACGCGTCATACTCGCCATCCCAGGAGTACTGGCTGCCGGTGACGATGTAACCGCCGTCGGCTGTCGGCTGCACGCACTCCCCGACCACAGAGTAGTCACCGCCGAATGTCTGGTCCCATTCTTCGTTTCCCGCAGCATCCGTCTTGATCAACCAGATCCCGCTTTCTTCCTGATCAAACCTCCAGGTACTGCCAGTGATGATGAACCCACCATCGAACGTCTGCCGGACACAGTATCCGGCATCAAGCTCCAGGCCGCCAAAAGTGCGCGTCCACAAAGTATCGGGTGGTTGAGCGAGGGTTGGCGCAGCAACAAGGACAACAACGGCGAGCAACAGAACGATGATTCTGATCCGGTTCATGGTCATTTCTCCCAATCTGTTGCAACCGGCAGCCGAATCTTCCGGCGCTCTGGCAGTCAGTTCATTCGTGTTTTACGTCCCAAAGATACCGGATTTTCGCATTAGTGGCAACAAAAACGGGACACTTTCTCCGAAGGTGTCCCGTTTGAAGTCAATTGCAGTATTGGTCCGCAACAGTCGCTTCAGATCCTCATCTATGAAGCACTATTCATCCAGCTTTTCGAATTCAAATTCTGCTTCGGCAAGAATCAGACCCGGAAAGTAGCCGGCGCGCGCCTTGTAAACATAGATACCAGCAGGGGCGTAAGTTGGCACGAGCTGTGAAAGCCGGTTGAAAACAATCGTTTCGCCGGGCTGAAACGTGATCGTTGCGCGATACAGAAGAGGACTGAAATAATCGTTACCATTCGGAAGCTGGACGACGGTCCACACCTGCCCTTCTGCCGGATTGACCAGTGCGTTTGTGCTGAAGGCGTCTAACTCGAAAGATCCTCCGGAAGCCGGGATACGGATCGGTGTGTTGTACGGGGTCAGGGTGATCGTGACCAACGGTTGCGGATCATCGCTTTCAAGACGAATCAGCCAGGCGCAATCCGAATCTCCAAGATACTGGTCCGCAATCGCAATGTACCGGCCCTCAGACGTTTGTTCAACTTCACTTGCCCTGTTAAAGTGGTAATAGCCGTAATTGTAAGTCCAGGTCCATGTGACATTTCCCGACGAATTGGCTTTTGCTATATATATGAAAGAATCTATCATATAATCGTCAATTTCTTTATACCCAGCTATAATAAATCCACCGCTCATTGTTTCACGTACACAAAGCGCATGGTCATCATAGTAGCCACCAAAATGTCTTTCCCAAATGGTATCTCCAGATTCATCCAGCCTGAGAAGATAGTTGTCCGAATGTGAAGTGTATGAACCGGGATTTGAAGTGTACAAACCAGTGCCGATATATCCACCATCTGATGTTTGCCGGATATCGTACAACGATTTGCTGGTATCCTCCCCATCTCCGATAGTACGTTCCCAAACTGCATTACCTGTCTGATCCGTTTTCAATACCCAGGCTGAGGCATACGTTCCAATATATGTAGAGCCTGCTATTATATAACCACCGTCGCTTGTAGGCTGCCCATAGCCTCCGTGATTATCATCGTATGTTTGTATCCATTCCAGATTACCAAGAGGATCAGTTTTAATAAGGAAAGCCTCATAAATCTGTGGAAGTCCATGATGATTGCTTCCAGATGCCATGTATCCTCCATCTGACGTTATATATACATCATATAGTGTATTATACTGAAGAAATGAGTAGATATTAGACCATAAAGTTGTTCCATTAGAGTCTGTTTTCAGCAGTAAGGAATTGTTTCCCGCATAACCTGCAACGATATAGCCGCCATCAGACGTTTGTTTCACATCGTTTCCGGCCGAATTGGCGCCAAAATCATAAAGCTGTGACCAGATCTCCGTTCCCTGCCAGTCCGTTTTCGTCAACAGGGTCCGGCGGGGCGATGACATCAATTCCCTGCTGGCGACAATAAAACCGCCATCGGAGGTCTGTTCGACACTCTGCCCGCTTATTAACCCGTCCGCATCAAGGATATGCGTCCATACCGTGTCTGGTGTCTGCGCAACCGCTGAAAAGACAGTGGTCGTGACCAAGACAAGGAATACACTGAATCGCAGACCATTCATCGCTACCTCTTGTGTCGCGATACATCGTTTGGTCAATTGGGTAGGATTGACCAGTATCCATGATACTACGATGTTAGATCTGCCCCTACTCTGGTAAATAATCTTGAATTACGGCTGGAGAGACACCCTGATGTACAGGGTAGTGCCAGGATTGAAAAGAGTCCCTGTGGAGATTGCGGGTGAGAGGCAATGAAACAGGCCACATCCCGAAGAATGTGACCCGCTCGCAGTTGCTTACGGCTCAGAGCTCATCGCTCACAGCTGTCTGTTCAGAACTTCTCCGTCACCGACTTGCCCTGCATGAACAGCCCGAGGTAGTCCTGGCCGCCGGCCTTGGAATCGGTGCCTGACATGTTGAAACCGCCGAACGGCTGCACGCCGACCAGCGCGCCGGTGATCTTCCGGTTCAGGTACAGGTTGCCGACGTGGAACTCACGGCGGGCGCGTTCGAGACGCTCACGGATGTTCGAAATCAAGCCGCCGGTCAAACCGAACTCGGTGCCGTTGAAGATGCGCACCGCGTCCTCGAAGTCCTTCGCCCGGATGCACGCCAGCACAGGCCCGAAGATCTCTTCCTGCGCGATCGTGTCGGTGTCCTTCACGTTCTTGACCACCGTTGGCTCGACAAAATAACCGCCCTCAATCGCCTTGCCGCCACAGACGACTTCGTTGCCGTCGTTCTTCGCCTTCTCGATGTACTCGAGGATCTTGCCATGCGAGGCCGCGTCGATCACCGCACCCATGTTCGGGTTCTTGGATGGGTGGTCGATCTTCAGCTTCTTCGCACGTTCGACGACCTTGTCGACCAGCTCGTCGTAAATCGCGTCGACCGCGATCAGACGGCTGCACGCCGAGCACTTCTGGCCCTGGAAGCCGTACGCGCCCGCGATCGCCATATCGGCGGCGTAATCGAGGTCGGCGGTTTCGTCAACAACCATGCCGTCCTTGCCACCCATCTCGAGGATCGTGCGCTTGATCCACAGCTGGCCTTCATTCACCTTCGCCGCGCGCTCGTGAATCCGCAGGCCGATTTCCTTCGAACCGGTGAACGCGATCAGACGCGTTTTCGGGTGATCGACCAACGTGTCGCCGACCTCACCACCGCTGCCCGGGCAGAAGGTGATCGCCTTCGCCGGCATCCCGGCTTCCAGCAACAGGTCGATGAACTTCGCGGCAATAACCGGAGCGGTCGACGCCGGCTTCAGCACGACAGTATTCCCAGTCACCAGCGCGGCCGTCGTCATCCCGGCCATGATCGCCAGCGGGAAGTTCCACGGCGGAATCACAACCGCAACGCCCAGCGGGACGTAATACAAATTATTCTCGTCGCCCGGATACGGCACCACTTCCTGCTCACGATCCAAACGCATCATTTCGCGCGCGTAGAACTCGAGGAAGTCAATCGCTTCAGCCGTGTCGGCGTCCGCCTCCGCCCAGTTCTTCGACTCTTCGTACGTCATCGTCGCGCTGAACTCATGCTTGCGAGCACGCAGCATCGCGGCGGCACGCAGCAGGATGCGGGCACGAGCGTGACCGTCAACGAACCGCCACTCGTTCATGAAATACTCGTGCGCGGTGTCGATCGCCTTGATCGCCTGGTCCTTGTTCGCCTTGCCGACGCTGCCGACTACGGTGTTCGGATCGGCCGGATCGTACGATTCAATCTTCTTGTCGCTGGCGACACGTTCGCCCGCGATCAACAGCTCCCAGTGCTTGCCGAAATCGCCACGCACCTTCTCCAACGCCGCTTCGTACGCCGCCTTGTTCGCGGGTACGCTGAAATCGGTGAACGGCTCGTTTTTGAAGGGAATTACCGCCATCGGAAATCCTCCGTCGTAGTGTGTGAAATGTTGCTCTTGAGGAACCGTAAGATCGCTTTAAACCCCCGTAAAGGGTACCCACACGTGGCCTCCCGGAGACCCATCTACTGTGCTCCTTACTCCAGCATTCACGGGTCATGAGCCGAAAGGTTTCACAGCGCGAAAAAACACCACGATCGCCTGTGGACCGGCCACACACTATCCTTATATTCGCCGGTACCACAACGACTGCGAGGGACTGATGGCGTTCTCGAAAAGCTGGGGATACGGTGTCCGTGCGCTGGTGCACATGGCCGCTGCGGACGATCCGGAGAAACGATGGCAATCGGGTGAGCTGGCGGAAGAAACCGGCCTGCCCGCCAGTTACCTGAGCAAGGTGCTGTCCGCGATGGCCGGCGAAGGCCTGCTCGACAGCCAACGGGGACGCGGCGGCGGGGTCAAACTCGCACGACTGCCGCAAAAAATCAAACTCAGCGACATCGCCGCCGCCACCGACGATATCCCCGGGGACGACCCCTCGATGGACGCCATGGACGGCGCGCCGCAACACCTCACCGACGCCCTCGGCGCACGTTGGCAACCCTACCGGCGCGGCTTGGTTGAGTATCTCGCGACAACCACCGTGGCGGATTTATTGTAGCCGTTTGTGTTTGCCCCTGATTGTTTGCAAGTAGGGTTCACCAGAACTTGAACCTGTCGATCATCCCGACTTGCGAGCAAGTCGGGGCACACTTCACACAGACCGATCACCGACGACCGATAACCGGGAACCCACGATGACCCACTCCATCGAAACGATCCAGGACCACCTCAAGCGTCTCAACGTTGACGGCTGGTTGCTCTACGTCTGGCGTGACCGCAACCCGACCGCACTGGCGACCCTCGGCCTGCCGTTGGACGGCCACATCTCCCGCCGCGCGTTCTATTTCATCCCGACCGAGGGCGAACCGCGCAAGCTGCATCACGCCATCGAGCCACACACACTCGAACACCTGCCCGGCAGCGAGGATCGTTACCTCAGCTACCAGTCGTTGCACGAGAAGCTGAAAACTCTGATCGGTGGCGCGAGGACTATCGCGATGGAATACAGCCCGAACGCGTTGATCCCGACCGTGGCTTGGGTGGACGCTGGCACTGTCGAGCTGGTCCGCAGTTTCGGCGTCGAGGTCGTCTCCAGCGCCGAGCTGATTCAGCAGTTCGAGGCCGTGCTCAGCGATGCGCAGATCGAATCGCACCTGCGCTCGGCCGTCCTGATCCGTGATATCGCCCGCGAGGGCTTCGAGTACATCCACGCCAAGCTGATCACCGGCGAGGAGGTCCGTGAATACGAAGTCCAGCAGCTGATCATGCGCCGCTTCGAAGAACACCGGATGATCACCGAACATCCGCCGATTGTCGCCGCCAACGCGCACGCGTCCGATCCGCACTACAGCCCGGAGTTGGGCAAGGACGCCGCCTTTGCACCCGGCGACCTCGTGCTGATCGACCTGTGGGCGAGCGAGGGAGATGATCCGCTGTCCGTCGTCGCAGACGAAACGTGGATGGGCTACATGGGCCCGACCGTTCCGGATAAGATGCAGGAAGTGTGGCAGCTCGCACGCGACGCCCGCAGGGCCGGGTTCAACCTCGTCAAATCCCGCTACGAGCAGGGCCAGGCCGTGTACGGCTGGGAGGTCGATGAGGCCGTCCGCGAACCGATCATTGCCGCCGGGTACGGCGACTACTTCATCCACCGCACCGGCCACTCGATCACCACCGTCACACACGGCAACGGCGCGAACATCGACAACCTCGAGACAAAAGAGCTGCGGCCCCTGATCCCACGTACCCTGTTCTCGATTGAACCCGGCATTTACCTGCCCGAATTCGGCGTCCGCACCGAGAACGATGTTCTGATCACTCCCGACAAGCGGGTGATCGTCGCCGATGGCTGCGACCAGGAAGACGTGTTCACGTTCCAGGTGTGATGAAGCAGGTGTGAGGTATGAGGTGTGAGCAGTGAGCTAAGACCTGACGGGGACAGTCGCGCGCGGCTGTCCCCGGTTCATTTGTCAGTTACGCGAAGTGAGCAATGCTT
Source organism: bacterium (assembly GCA_963675295.2). Taxonomy (GTDB): domain Bacteria; phylum Electryoneota; class Electryoneia; order Electryoneales; family Electryoneaceae; genus BMS3BBIN04. The sequence continues at coordinate 3,949,777 of CAXXKJ010000002.1, read as the reverse complement.
TTTTTCTTACCGCGGACTTCAGTCCGTGGTATTGTTGTCTTTTCCTCACACCTCAATCCTCACACCTCACACCTGTCTTTTGAGGCACGCACCTTGCAAAATCCATCCGCAGACAACGACCACGCGTTGGTCCACTTTCGCCTGAACCGGTGACAATACCCCGAGTTCGCGGAAAATACCCGATCCGGGTGACGCGCGAGCCTGACGATTCGACAGAAACTGTCTGCCGTAATTGCAGGTATAGTCTGCCAATTCGGCGCATGAAACCAAACGAAACACAGCTCACAGGAGCCGTGCCATCGAATACAAAGATTATTACAAGACGCTCGGAGTCGACCGTAAGGCCAGCCAGGACGAAATCCACAAGGCCTACCGCAAGCTCGCGCGCAAATACCACCCCGACGTGAACAAGGACTCCGGCGCGGAGGACAAGTTCAAGGCGGTCGGGGAAGCGTACGAGGTGCTGAAAGACCCCGACAAGCGCAAGAAATATGACATGCTTGGCGCCAACTGGAAGCAGGGACAGGGATTCCGTCCCCCGCCGGGCTGGGAAGGCGGATTCCGCACGCGCCCCGGAGGCGGCCGTCACCAGCAGCAGGAATTCTCCGGCTTCAGCGATTTCTTCGATGCGTTTTTTGGTGGCGGGGGCTTCGGTGGATTCTCCACCTCCAGCGGCATGGGCGGCCAGGGTGGCTCTGGTGGATTCGCTGGCTTTGGTGGGCAGCAGGGGGCGCGACCGGGCGGACGTCCCGGCATGAAGGGCTTCGACCACGAAGCGCACCTCGACCTGACGCTCGAGGAAGCGCTCGCGGGCGGCAGCCACCGTGTAAGCCTGCAGCACACGCCGCAGGGTGGGGTGCAGCCGCCGACGCAGAAAACACTGGACGTCAAGATCCCGCCGTTTGTCAAGGACGGGATGAAGATCCGTGTCCCAAAGCAGGGCGGCGCGGGTGTCGCCGGCGGGCAGCCGGGGGATTTGTTCCTCACCGTCCGGCTCAAGCCGCACCCCTATTTCAAGCCGGACGAACACGACCTCCGCATGGCGCTGCCGGTTTCGCCGTGGGAGGCAATGCGGGGTGCGACGGTCACCGTGCCGACCCTTGACGGTAAGGTCAAGGTGACGATCAAGCCCGGCGCACGGTCCGGCCAGAAGCTGCGTCTCGCCAACCAGGGCCTGCCGAAGAAGGGTGGAGGACGGGGCGACCTGTTCGCCGAGATTCAGATCCAGATTCCGGCGAAACCGTCCAAGCATGAGAAGGAACTGATGGAGATGCTCGCGAACCGCAGCGCGTTCAACCCGCGCGAGTGGGAGAAGTAGTCGGCAAGTACGAAGTCGAAAGTCGGCAAGTCGATAGTGGGCTGCGTGGCCCGGCTTGGGGTCAGTTGCCAAGTCGGGTGTCAGCGGGCCATTCACAACGCCCGGAACAGAAAAACCTTTCAACGATCATGATAAAGTGGAACAGCAACCATGAGCGAGAGCAAGACCAAGAGCACCGGTAAAAGCACGAGCAAGAAACCGAAGACCGAGACGATGCAATTTGAGGCGGAAGTCTCGCACCTGTTGAACATCGTCATCAACAGCCTCTACACCGACCATGAGATCTTCGTCCGCGAACTGATCTCGAACGCGTCCGACGCACTGGAAAAAGCCCGCCACCGGCAGCTGACCGACAAGGACACGATGGCCGACAGCGACCTGCCGCTCGAGATCAAGATCCGCGTTGATGAGGAAGCGAAAACCTTCGAAATCAGCGACACCGGCATCGGCATGACCCGTGACGAAGCCGTACGCAACCTCGGCACCATCGCGCACTCCGGTTCGCGTGAATTCCTCCAGTCGCTCGGCGAAAACGGCACCGACCTCAAGGACCTGATCGGCCAGTTCGGCGTCGGTTTCTACAGCGCGTTCATGGTCGCGAAAAAGGTGACCGTGCACACCCGCTCCGCCGACCCGGACGCCAAGCCCGTCGTCTGGTCGTCCGCCGGCGCGGGCTCGTTCGACATCCGTGAGACCGAATCCCTGCCGCGCGGTACCACGATCACCGTTGACCTCAAGGACGACAAGGACCGCTACGCCAAGGCCGACGAGATCAAGGAGCTGATCAAGCGCTTCAGCAACTTCGTCGCCTACCCGATCTTCGTCAACGATGAGCAGGTGAACACCGTCCAGCCGTTGTGGACGAAAAATCCGTCCGAGATCACCGAGGACGAGCTGAAGGAGTTCTACAAGTTCGTCGCGGATGCCTTCGACGAGCCGATGTATCACCTGCAGTTCAACGCGGACGCGCCGCTCGCGATCCGCTCGATCCTGTTTGTCCCCGGCCAGAACATGGAATCGTTCGGCATGGGCCGGATGGAGCCGGGCGTCAGCCTCTACTGCCGCCGTGTCCTGATCCAGAACAAGGTCGAGGAATTGCTGCCGGACTATTTCCGCTTCATCCGTGGCGTCGTCGACAGCGAGGATCTGCCGCTCAACATCAGCCGTGAAACGATGCAGGACAGCGCCCTCGTCGCCAAATTGCGCAAGGTGCTGACCAAGAAGCTGATCAAGTTCCTCGCCGAACAGGCGGACGAAGACGCGAAGAAATACGACGAGTTCTTCAAGCAGTTCGGCGTCTTCATCAAGGAAGGAGTCGCGTCCGACTTCGACTACCGCGATGACCTCGCGAAGCTGCTGCGCTACGAGTCCGACAAAACCGCCGTCGGTGAATCCACCAGCCTGCCGACGTATGTCGAGAACATGCCCGAGGCGCAGAAGGCGATCTACTACATCAGCGGTCCGAACCGTGATGCGATCGAAGCCGGGCCGTACCTCGAAGCCCTGCAGGAACGCGGGTTCGAGGTGCTGTACTGCTACGAGGGCGTGGACGATTTCGTCTTCAACAACCTGCGCGAATTCGAAGGCAAACCGCTGATCTCCGCCGACCAGTCTGACCTCAAACTCGACGACGAGCCAGTAAAGGACGAGTCCAAAGACGATGAGTCCGGCGAGGACAAGGACGGGGACAAGAAGGACGAGCCGAAGTCTGAGGAGGAACGGGAAGCTGGCGACCTCGCCTCGTGGATCAAGAACCAGCTCGGGGACGCCGTCGAGGAAGTCCGTGTCAGCAAGCGTCTGGTCAAGAGCCCGGCCGCGCTGGTCAATCCGGACGAGTTCATGACCACCGGCATGAAACGCGTGATGCAGACGATCAACAAGACCGGCATGCCGATCGGCCAGCTGGTGCTCGAGATCAATCCGAAACACCACATCCTGACCCGGCTGAACACGCTGCGCAAGCAGGACGCCGACAACCAGCTCGCAAAACAGGCTGCCAGCCTGCTGCTGACCAACGCGCAGATCGCCGCCGGCCTGCTGATCGACCCGAAGACGATGATGGAGCAGTCAACGAAGATCCTCGAGGCGGCGTTGGGGGAAGGGGACGAGTAATCCTGCCTCCAGGCAGTACTTCTTCCAATTCTACAAACCGTCCGGTGCTCATTGCCGGGCGGTTTGTTATCTATATTCGATTCCCCGAATCCAGGAGCGATTGATGACCCCCGACGACCTCAAACTCGCCTTCGCGGTCAGCCAGAGCCAGGTAAACGTGTACCTCAAGGACGTCACGCCGGAGCTCGCGTTGACCCGTCCCCCGAACGGCGGCAACACGATCCACTGGATCCTTGGCCACATCCTCGCCGAACGCTTCGAGGCGGTGGCGAAGAACGGTGTCACCCTCCCGGCGACCATCCCCGACTTTAGCAATTACACCACCGGCAGCACGCCGGAAGACCATCCGGCGCTGTCCTTTGATGAGCTCAAGGCGTTGATCCCGCTCAGCTTCGACCTGATCAACCGGATGCTCGATTCGTTGAGCAAGGATGCACTCAGCGCGACCCTCGACAGCACCATCCTCGGCAAACCACCGACCCGTGCGCAGGACCTGTTCGTCTACACGCAGCACGAGATGTACCACATCGGCCAGATCAGCCTCGCACGGCGGGTGCTCAGGCTGCCGGGGGTAGGGTTTTGATTTCAGTTGTGAGTGGTGAGTGATGAGCTAAGGACCATTGACAGCTGATCACTGTACTCCCCGAGTCCAGATCTTCCGTCAGCGACTACAAATCCAGCAGCTATTGACTTTACAGGGTATGTTTGCCCGTTCGGAGAATTGACAAAAAATTCAGCCAACCTGTTGTCACTCCGCGGAACAGTGTACATTTCAGTAGCCTGACCAGCCGGCAGATTCGCATCAAGTAAGGGGGGAACTGATCATGACAACCAGGCTCGGCCTACACCTCTGTTGTATCCTCGCACTTTTCATCACCCTGGCCGTAACATCCAGTGCGCAACTAAGCACCATCTGGCAATCCCAGATCGGTGGCACCGAGATCGACGACTTCCGCGCGATGGCACAGCTCGCAAACGGTGACATCGTCGCATCCGCAAACGGTGACAACGGCGTCGAATTCTTCCGCTACGATTTCGAGGACGGAACACTGCTGGATCGTGTCACCATTCCCAAGGTCGTGACCGGCGCGCCGCTGGTAGCACTCAATGAGGGCCGGTTGCTGATTGGCATCGATCTGCCCGATACGTACGACCAGAGTAGCACCTACGGCGAGTATGACCTGGCCCAGGGGTTTAATTGGATTATCGAGTTGGACGGGCGCCATCAGCATCTCAACCCGATGAGCGAGGGGCGCTATGTGTCAGGCGGAACAGTTGCCAGCCAACAATCGACCCGGCACAGGGTGATGAAGCTCAATGCTGACGGTACCACCATCTGGTCCGTACCGATGGGTTCTCTTGGCGAGATTGGCGTCGAAGCGATTGAGACCAGCACCGAAGCGATCGCATCTGTGGGGACTGATGATTCTGGAAACATTCACGTCTACTTCCTGTATGCGAATGGCAACCTGTACTTGCACACTGAAATCACCGACTATGCCGGATGGTCACCCGTCGTGGACGGCATCATCCAGGAAGCGGACGGCAACTTGATGCTGCATGGCAGCTTCCCGGTGAACGATGATTTGACCCACACTTTCATTCGAATCTCACCGGACGGAGATGTCCTCGCCCACCTCGGCGACTGGCCGAATCCGGTCGTGCTGATGCCCCATGGAGGCTACCTGTCCTACGAAGCGGAGGGCGACGGTGGCGTTCTGATGAAATGCTACGACATCTGCTATCAGCACATGCACTGGCTGGATCAATATACCGTTCCGGGTTCGCTGAACGATCCCGGTCCTGATTGTTCGCGGATGCTGATCTCGCAGTCGCAAGAGCTGATACTCGCTGGATCGTATTACACCGGTCCGGACGAAGAGCAGGAAGCGTACATCATCAAGTTCAACCGGATTCCCAACGACCTGGTTGTCAGCGCGAAAACACCCCGGCCGGGAGTCGTGATAGAGCCGCCCGGCGTACTGCACTGGTACGGTCAACTGATCAACACGCTCGACAATGACACTTTCACCGACGTCTGGGTGATGGCGTGCACGCCTAGTGGGTACCCGACAGAACCGATACGGATGTGGGAGGATGTTACGATTCCTGCCTGCGAGACGATCACCAGGATGCTTCACCGCTTCGCGCCGGTCGGAGTCCATGCCGGGGAGTGGGTGTATATCCTGCGCACCGGAGAGTACCCAAACGCATCGCAGCAGGCCTGTTTCACGTTCACGATCCACGATGCGTCACACTCTGACGGACAGTCCAACTCCCCCGCCTGCGTTGCATGGCCTGAGGCCAACGTGTCATCGCGAACCCATCGCTGAACGCCTGGAGAGCATCCAGCCCAGGTTTTGAAACCTGCCCATGCGGGGCCCGGTCCCAGGATCGGGCCCCTGCTTGATTTCCGCTGTTCCGGTCCATGCGTAACCATACCGGCGACGCGTTTCCCCCCGTCCGTCAACGCGACGCTCACATGGCACGATCTATCCGCACTGAACGATAGCCTGAAGCGGGCTGTTGGTTGTCGCCCGCGGCTTCAGGCGTGACGTATACACGATTTCGGGGGACGCATGAGACAACGAAAACCGTTGTTGCTTCAACTGGCGATGATCGGCATGTTGACGTTGCTGCTGGCCGCAACCGCATCCGCGCAGCACGTGCTGGTCATCTTCCCGCATTACTTCGGCGCGAACACCTACCTCTACCTCGACGATTACGAAAACTTCGGCTGGGATGTCACTACCGCCGGGCTGACCGCCACGGTCGCCAATTGCCCGTGGACGGGCCAGTTTCACGCCTCGCCGATGACCGTTGACCTGCTGCTCAGCGACATCAGCGACATCACCGAGTATGACGCGGTCATCATCACCACCGCGAGCTCGTACTACGGCGACCCGATGACCGACCTGATGGGCGATCAGCACACGCTGGATCTGCTGGCGGACGCGCATGACGTCAACATCCCCATCGCGGCCTACTGCTCGGGGGTGCGTGTGCTGGCGGCAGCCGGTGTGATCAACGGGGTAACGGTCAGCGGCAACGATGACTACCTGAACGAGTACATCAACGCTGGCGCGTATTTCGCCGGGGAGGGTGTGCCGCCGGTGCTCGATCACTTCATCATCACCGGCACTCGCAGCATGTACTACCACCTGCAGAACGCGGAAAAGATCGCGGATGCAATCGAACTGGCGTCCATCGTGGACCGGGAGGACGACCAATGAAACCGATCCTTGTGACTATGCTGCTGCTGATAGTGTCCGTGGCGTTTGCACAGCCAGACGTTGAATGGACCCACACCTACGGCAGCGCCGCCAACGAACAGGCGCGATGCGTGATCCAGACCGCGGACGGTGGCTACGCGTTCGTTGGCACTACACGCGACACCCAGTACGGCGATCCGGATATCTGGCTGGTGAAAGTCGACGCCGACGGTAGCGAACAGTGGTCCACCACTTTTGGCGGAGATCTGCGCGAGGCTGGGATGGGTTTGTGTGCAGCGCCGGATGGCGGCTATGTCCTTACCGGCTACACCACCTCGTTGGGGTCCGGTTGGCGTGACCTGTGGGTGATCAAAACCGATGCGAACGGCACCCTGGTTTGGGAGTACCTCGATGGCACGTTTGAAAACGACGAGGGCTGGTGCGTCATTCCGGTGTCGGCAGGCGGATACGCCGTCGCCGGCTACACCGAAACTGGCAGCAACGACACCTGGTTCCAGGCAACGCTGCATCGCTTGAGCGAGGACGGTGACCTGCTCTGGTCCCAGGAATTCGGCGAAGATCAGGAAGAGTGGGGCGAATCTGTCGTCGAAACACCGGATGGCAACTTTATCCTCGCCGGCACGACCGGATCGTTCACTGGTAACCGGGACGCGTATCTCGTCGGAGTCGATCCGGACGGCTACGAGCTTTGGGAAACCTACCGCCACATCGGCAACTCCGACTGGGGCCATGCCGCCTGCCTGACCCACGACGGTACCGGCGTCTTTGTCGCCGGGCAGGCCGACCAGCACAACTCGGACCTGTACCAGGCCTTCGCGGCACGGGCCGATCTGGATGGCACGTGGACATGGAACTTCCGCTACGGCATGACCACGTTCTACGACTATGCGCGCACGGTCTGCGCCTTGGCGGACGGCGGCTGCATCATCTCCGGGATCACCAAGGATTACACCACCGACAAGAACGATATGCTGCTGGTTCGCGTTGACGCCAACGGGTATACGGTCTGGCGCACGCAGATCGGCGAAGCGGACGTGGTTGAGTGGGCGTTTGACATGAAGCCGACGGCGGACGGAGGCCACATCATCGCCGGCTACACCGACAGCGGCGAGGGAGGGTATGACGCCTGCCTGATCAAACTCGCGGAAGAAATCAACTCGGTTCCGGAAGGCGAGGAGCAGGTTCCGGACCGGCACGGGCTGCTGCGGGCTTACCCGAATCCGTTCAACGGAGAGGTCAAACTGACGTTCAAGCTGGAACGACCGGGCGAGGTGGCCGTCAACCTGATCAACGCCGAGGGACAGCAAGTGTACCACGATGCGCTGACCCTGACCGGCGGCGAGCAACTGTACTCGTTGAATGCGGACGGTCTCGCTAGCGGAACCTACCTCTGCCAGCTGACAACCGGTTCCTGGCAAGCCGCGACACGAGTGGTGCTGGTGAAGTGATTGAAGCAACAGAAGCAACAGAAGCAAAGAAAAGCTTCAGAACCGGTTGGTAACAGGCCACAGATCTGATCTGTGGCTTGTTTGTTTTTGCATCCGTTGCATCTCTTGCGTCCTTGGCATCCTTTGCGTCTTTTGCATCCCTTGCGTCCTTGGCGTCATTTGCCTCCCTTGCATCCGTTGCGTCTCCTGAGTAACCGATTCACGAAAACCTGAGTCTCTCGGGTGGGAGATCGCCAGCAACTCCATGCTTCCGAAGGAGTGTGGAATTCCGTTACTTACTTGTCTGTCTGTCGATTTTCCATCACAATCAGGGTTCGCTTCGTTCATTTGTTCACAGGGAGACATGGCGATGATGACCACACAGGACGATCCGCAGGCGACATCCGCCCCGGAGGTCGAGGAACCGCAGGTGACAGCGGACGCTGTCGTGGAAGAAGAGGAAGGGGTTGCGGTCAACCGTTGGCAGCGGATAACCGCCGTGTTGTTGTCGCCCGCGGAAGCCATGCGTGGCGTCAAACTCAATGGTGGCTGGCTGGCCCCATTGCTGGTATTCCTGGTCTGTTCGACCCTGTATGTGTTACTCGCCGGGCCGTATCTGGGAGAAGAGCAGATGGATCGCGCCCGCGATCAGATGCAGGAACGTGTGGCACAGGGGTCGATGACACAGGAACAGGCCGACCAGGCAATGGAAGTATCCGCCAGATTTCAGGAAGGCATGGGCGGACGGATCACCATGCTGATCGGTACGATTGTCGTCATCTTCATTATCTCCCTGGTGATGTCGATCCTGCTGCTGTTGATCGGAAACATCATCCACAACGGCAACGCCAAGTTTGGTACCTATTGGTCGATGACATGGTACGCCGGGGTCATCGGCTCGATTGGGATGTTGCTGATGGGGCTTCTCATCATGTTGACCCAGGACGCGCAGGGTGGGCACCTCGGCCTCGGCATCCTGACCAAGTCGAATCCGACAAGCGCCTTGCACGCCGCGGCTGCAACGGTCACCATCTTCTCCGTCTGGGAGTCGATTGTCGCCGGTATCGGCCTCAGTATCATGGGCAAGATTGGACGTGGACTCGGGATCGTCTGGGGGCTCATTGTATTTGTTATACTGCCCGCAGCGCTTACCTACATCCTGACCAACGCCTTCAACCCGATGGCTGGCTGAGGATCCTTTCCGGTCGGAAACAGGTTACACTTTCAGCAGCACTGACAAGAGCGTGATGGGGACATCAGAAATTTCGTGATGTCCCCGTATTTCGCAGGAATTCTCGGAGAGTTGAATGTTCGGCTCGGAGTGCTGTAACTCGAACCCCCCTCACACAGTCCATAGAAGTGAAACATCACTTCAGGGAGGAGTTGCGATTATGCCGCGCAGGCAGATTATGGGTACGATAATCCCGACCATGCTGGTTCTGGTCATGCTGCTTGGACTGAGCATCGTACCGGCAACCGCCGAGACCTTCACGCCGCCGGTGCTGAACTCCGATGATCCCGTCCCTCTCTCCCGGTTGATCGACCTCGCGCAGGACAACCGGGCGGCCTACCGGCAGAGCCTGGAAGACCAGGAGTTGATCCCGGAACTGCGAGCCGGGGCGATTGGACAGTTCCTGCCCACCCTGTCCGCTGGCGCGACGTGGTCTAATACCGTGACTGAAAAGGGCGAGATCATCTATCAGAACCCCTTGGGGCTCTTGGATACATTGACTTCGAGTGGAAAATCCAGCTCCAGTGGGTGGAGCTTTTCTGCGAATGAGACCTTGTTCGATGGCTTCTCCAGATACTATGGCTACCGTCAGGCGCAATTACAGGTAGAAAACACTTACTTGGCTACTGAACGCTCATATGATGAACTGGTAAGCGATGTAAAATCCGCAGCCTACAGCGTTATGGCAGCAGAACGAGCGTTGCAGGTGGAGCAGGAGATTCTCAACCAGCGCCGGGAAGCACACCGGCTCGCCAAGGCCCGTTTCGAAACCGGTGATGTGATTGAGCTAGACGTGATGCAAGCGGAGATTGACCTTGGGACGCAAGAGAATTCTGTCCTGAGTGCAGAACAGGCTCTGCGAAATGCGCACGAAATGCTCAACCTTGCGATCGGACTCGACCTGGAAAGTGAGTATTCGGTTGCTGGCAACCTTGAACCACGATTACCAGAGATGAATCCAGATTCGCTGATTAGCATTGCCTTGCGCGCACGACCGGATCTGGAACAACAACGAAATCTGGTTGATATCAACGACTACGCAGCTAAATCTTATCTATCACAGTACATACCGACGGCTTCCGCGTTTGCACAGTATGGCCGTTCCGAAGGTGATGGTGCAAATTCGTGGAAGTGGCATCTGTATCCGGATGATTGGAATATGTACTATGGTCTGTCCCTGAACTGGACCCTGTTTGACGGGTTCACCCGTGAAGTGCAACGGGAGCGGGCCGTGATCACCAAGCGCAAGTCGATGTGGGATACCCATCAATTTGAGCAGTCCGTTGCGGCCGACGTCCGCCGTCAGTGGCGCACGTTGACCAGCACCTACCAGCAAATCGAAGTCGCCGACCGCAACCGTGAACTGGCGCGCCGCCAGCTTAACCTCGAGCAGGAACGGTATCGTGTCGGTGTATCCGATCAACTCAATCTGCGCAGTGCCCAAGTGACCTTTGTATCCGCTGAACGGGAATATCTGGCACGAGTTCTGGACTTTTTCACGACAATGGCCACTCTCGAGCGTGACCTCGGGATGCCCTTGGAGGAGATTGCACGGTGAGTCGAAAAAAGAAGAAGAGCAAAGCCAAAATCTGGATCATCATCGCCGTGGTCGTGATTGTTGGCGGACTCGTGACGGCCAACATTATGACCAAGCGTGGTCCGAAGGCGATTGACGTCGACGTCGCCGAAGCCGTGACCGACAGCCTCGCGCAAACCGTCACCGCATCCGGCAAGGTGCAGCCGAAGACCGAAGTCAACATCAGCTCGAATGTGTCCGGACAGATCCTGTTCCTCGGCGGCGAAGAAGGCGATCATGTCGAGAAGGGTGACATGCTCGTGCGCATCGAGGACGAAGAGTACCGCGCCGATGTCGAGCAGATGGAATACCTCCTCCGCAGCTACGAAGCCAGTCTGGAAGAAAACCAGAGCAAGCTGAAGCGTGTGCGCGAACTGGCCGAAGCCAGCCTCGCCAGCCAGGCGGATCTGGAAACGGCGACCGCCGCGGTGAAACGCCTTGAAGCAGATGTCGAACGCACACGCGCACAGCTCGAGCAATCGCGCGACCGCTTCGACAAGACCCGCATCTACGCTCCGCTGGATGGTATCATCACCCGCCTCAGCAAGGAGGTCGGGGAGATGGCGATCGGTTCACAGTTCAGCCAGGACGTGATCATGGTCGTCAGCCGGCTCGACTCGATGGAAGTCGAGGTCGAGGTGAACGAAAACGACGTCGTACTTGTGGACATCGGCGATGATGTTGACGTCGAAGTGTTTGCCATGCCGGATACCACCTTCAAGGGTCATGTCACCGAGATCGCCCACTCCGGCACAGTCTCAGGCAGCGGAACCGCCGAGGAAGTCACCAACTTCATGGTCACAGTCGCCATTGACGATTTCGTCCAGACCCTGCGTCCCGGCATGAGCGCCACCGTCGATATCGTCACCGAACGCCGTCCCAACGCCGTCGTGCTGCCGCAGGAAGCGGTTGCCGTGCGCTTGCTGAGCGATGAAGAACGTTTCGCGAAGCAGGCCCGAGAGGCGGAAAACGGGAACAGGCGCGGTAACGATGAGGGAGAGAACGACGGCGAACACCGTCAGATGCAGCGTCTCGGTGACCGCGAGGAACCGGTGGAAGTCGTTTTCGTCGTCCGTGATGATACCGTCTGGGCGCAGCAGGTGACTCTCGGCATCTATTCCGACACCCACTTTGAGATCGTCAGCGGACTGCAGCAAGGTGACCTTGTCGTGACTGGTCCGTTCCGGATTCTGTCCCGCGAACTGCACAGCGGCACCGTCGTCGATTTCACACCACCGTTCAAGCCGGATGGAGACGGTGAAGGTGACATGCAGGCCACGCCGGACGAGGGCCCGGGTGAGGTCGAACTCGCTGAAGATGGCGAGGACGAAGCCAGCAATATCGAAGAAGTGGAAACCGCGGATGCATCCGCGTCCTGATTTCCCGCACGGAGTCTGTGATGAGCAAAATCATCCAGCTTGAAAACATCAGCAAGATTTACGAGATCGGCGACATCAAGGTGCCCGCCTTGAATGGCGTCGACATGGAAATCGACGAGGGCGAGTACGTCTCGATCATGGGGCCGTCCGGGTCAGGCAAATCGACCCTGATGAACCTGATCGGCTGCCTCGACACGCCCACCGGCGGCACCTACCTGCTGACCGGGGAAAATGTCGGTGAGATGACTGACAATGAGCTCGCGGACATCCGCAACCGGCGCATCGGCTTCGTTTTCCAGACGTTCAACCTGCTGCCACGCGCAAACGCGTTCCACAATGTCGAACTGCCATTGATTTACGCCGGCATGTCGAAGGAAGATCGCGAGGAGAAGGTTGAGTATGCGCTGGAGAAGGTCGGCCTCAAGGATCGTATGAAGCACAAGCCGAACGAGCTTTCCGGCGGGCAGCGGCAGCGTGTCGCCGTTGCACGTGCGCTGGTCAACGACCCCAGCCTGCTGCTGGCGGACGAACCAACCGGTAACCTCGACAGCGCAACCAGCTACGAGATCATGGACCTGTTCGGGAAGCTGCACGCGTCCGGCAACACCATCGTCCTGGTTACGCATGAAGAGGACATCGCGGCCTATTCGCACCGCGTCGTGCGCCTGCTGGACGGCAGGATCAGCAGCGACGAAAAGCAGGAACCGCGACGCATCGCATCATCCACCGTGATCGCATCCGCGTAAACCAGCAAGTCCGAGGGGAAGACCATGGGTAGAAAACTACGCGGAGCGGGCCGGGCGCTGTGGGAGGGGTTGATCATTGCGAACAACGCCCTGATGGCGAACAAGACCCGCGCCTCGCTGACCACCCTCGGCATCGTCATTGGCGTGGTGACCGTCACCCTGATGATGATGATCATCCAGGGACTCAACAAATCCTTCCAGGACCAGATTTCCTTCCTCGGCGCGAAAACCGTATACGTGCAACGCTGGCCGTGGGTCTGGGACGATGACTGGTGGAAGTACATCAACCGCCCGCGCGTCACCATGGACCAGTACGATCAGCTGCGCGAACGAATCGTCGGTGCGGAAGAGATATCCCCGATGGCGTGGACCGGACGCTCGGTCACCTATCGTGACAAGTCTCTCGACCGCGTCAGCATTCTCGGCACCCAGCAGCAGCACGCCATCGTCGGCAGCACACTCCCGGAATACGGACGCTACATCACGGACATTGACGACCGTTCCGCACGGCGGGTCGCGGTCATCGGGGTCGATGTGCGCGACAGATTATTCGGGCCGCTCGACCCCATCGGGCGGGATATCCGGATCGCGTCGAAAGTCTATACCGTCGTCGGTATCCTGGAGGAGCAGGGGAATTTCTTCGGCGACTCACGCGACAACATCATCATCATCCCGATCGAAACGCTGTTCACCGACTTCGGACGGGTCGGCCGGGACGTGATGATCGCGGTCAAGGGACGGGATGATGTCCCCGTTGAGGATCTCGTCGATGAGATCCGCGCGATCATGCGTGGCGCGCGAAACCTGAAGCCGCTGGACGAAGACAATTTCGCGATCAACCGGCAGGAAGCACTGTCGGATCTGTACGATACGCTCACCGGCGGGATTTATGCCGCCGGCCTGATCATCGGCGGCATCAGCCTGCTCGTCGGCGGGATCGGGATCATGAACATCATGCTGGTTTCCGTCACCGAACGAACGTGGGAAATCGGCATGCGCAAAGCCATCGGTGCACGCACCACCCACATCTTGTGGCAGTTCCTCGTCGAAGCGATGATGATCTGCATGCTCGGCGGAACGGTAGGGATATTGCTCGCGTTTGCCGGTGGGCAGTTGCTGAAACAGGCGCTGCCCGCGGTGTTGCCCTTGTGGTTGGCTGGTGCGGCGGTGCTGTTCTCCGCGATGGTCGGCCTGCTGTTCGGCATGTTCCCGGCCGCGAAAGCCGCGCGGATGGACCCGATTCAAGCGCTGCGAGCGCAATAACAGGAGAGTCTGATGAATATATCCGAAGCACTCAGAGTCTCCGTCGCCAGCATCTCTGGATCAAAGCTGCGCAGTGCGTTGACGCTGCTCGGTGTGGTCATTGGCGTGCTGACCATCATCGCCACGATGTCCATCATTCGCGGCCTGAACAACATGGTCGAAGAAGAGATGACTCAGCTCTCCGCCGGTGTGTTCCAGGTGCAGCGCTATGACCAGAACATCAACTTCGGTGATCATCACCGTGACCGCCGCTACCGGCCGCCGATCGGCATGCGCGAGGTGGTGGCGATCGAGCAGAACGTCCCGCTCGCGAAGATCGTCGCGCCGGAAGTCTGGGACTGGGGCGCGGTGATCAAGTATAAAAACGACGCGACCAACCCGAACATCGTCGTCCTCGGTGGCACGGCCGGTTCAATGTCGAACAATGGCTATGACATCGGACGTGGACGCAACCTCACCGAACAGGACATTCGTTATGCGCGCCCGGTCGTGATTCTCGGTGACGCCATCGTCAAACGCTTGTTCCCGTACCGTGATCCGATCGGTGAGGACGTGTTCATCAACGGCGAAAAGGCCCAGGTGATCGGTGTCTTCGAAGAACTCGGCAGTATGCTTAACCAGCAGGCGGATTACCGCGTCGCGGTTCCAATCACCACCTTCGAACGCTGGTGGGGTGCGGAACGAAGCTGGAACATCACCATTCAGGTCACCGAACCGGCCCGGATGGATGAGGCGATCCAGCAGACTGTTGCCGCCATGCGTGCCGCCCGTGGCCTGAAACCCGGTGAAGACAATAACTTCGCCACCTGGAACTCAGCCGAGTTGGTCGATTCGTTCAACGACATGACCAAGTGGATCAAAGTCGCCGCATTCGGCATTGCCGCGATCGCGTTGCTGGTCGCCGGGGTTGGCATCATGAACATCATGCTGGTCACCGTGACCGAACGAACTCGTGAGATCGGAGTGCGCAAAGCGCTCGGCGCCAAACGCTCAAACATCCTCAGCCAGTTCCTGATGGAAGCCGTCATCCTGACCGAGATCGGTGGCTTGATCGGAGTTGGACTTGGCGTCGCCTCAGCCTATCTGCTTGGCCAGGCGGCAAATTTGCCGGTGGCGGTGCCGTTGTGGAGCATCTTCGTCGGGCTGCTATTCTGCAGCATCATCGGCCTCGCGTTTGGCACGTGGCCGGCGTGGAAGGCGTCACGTTTGGACCCGATCGAGGCGCTGAGGTACGAATAAGGACAGTTGTGAGTGGTGAGAGGTGAGCTTTGAGCAAACACAAAGCGCAAAACACGATACTCCGATCACCGATCATCGATCACCGAACACCGAACTAGAAACCGGGGACACTTACTCCGTTAAGTGTCCCCGGTTTATTCGTTCTTTCCCGAGCCTCGCGCTCACGTCGTCTGCCCCGACCAGCTTGCTGGTCGGGATTATCCGCCAGTTTTCACGTGCAGGTATCCCATAGGCTCCAGAGAGAGGGGACACCTGTCGGCACAGACTGTGCGGTGCGGCGGTGAGTCGGCGTTTGTTCGTTGCCGTCCCAACTCCGAGCCACCTGCAACCAGTGCCGCCAGATGTCCCAGGTAGAAAGAGAAGGGACACCTGTCGGCACAGACTGTGCGGTGCGGCGGTGAGTCGGCATTTGTTCGTTGCCATCCCCACTCCGAGCCACCTGCAACCAGTGCCGCCAGATGTCCCTGGTTCCATTAGCCCCGGATCCAGACCTATTCCGGTGTCTGTTCCTTCACCACCGCATCCCAGAACTCGTCCTGGAAGTAACTCTGCACATTCTTCTCCGAACCCGGTTCGAGCAGGTCGAGACTCTGCAGGTACGCGAACGGTTGTGCGGACTCATCGGCGAGAATCGAATGGCATAACGTGCAGTCCATCGGGATCGATTCACCCTCGGCCGTCTGCAACGCCGGATCGTGGCACCGGAAGCAGCCCGGCCCGTCACGGTGGCCGAGATAGCTTTCGTACGCACCCCACTCAATGTTCATGTGCGGGTGAATGTTGCGGTCATAAATCTGCTGTAGCGTGGCAATCGCCTGATCCAGTTCGTCCGCTTTCTCCGGCAGGATTTCCGGGAACCGTTGCTGATAATAATTGTGCAGGCTGGTCTCGATGGACTGCAGCGCCGCTTCCTTGTCTGCATAACTGCCGGTCAGGGCCTCGAGTGCCTTACGCTTGATGTACGGCAGGCTGCGGTCGATCTGCCCGAACGCCATCCGGTCATCGATCGCACGGTCCGGCTCTTCGTAGATGTGCGTCGCACGGTTATGGCAGTCGACACAGTCCATCACACGGACATTTTCTTCGCCCGTCTCCACCGACTGCGGGTAGTCGGTGTTGGTGTAGCGCTTCCACGTGCCATCGTCCTGCCGCACTTCCACCCACAGCATTTCCTTGCGCTCGTCCTCGATGGAGGAATACCGCACCGCGTTGGTCTCGGCGACATGCCAGTGGCTACCGGACGCGTTTCCTTCCGCGCCGGAGCCGATCTTCAGCATCAGCGTCGTGTACATCGGTGTGGACGTGGAATCCCGCTTGAACGAGATCCGGTTCGCGATCCGGTTGCCGTGGAATTTGTCCGGCCAGTGGCAGTGTTCGCAGGTTTCACGCGCCGGACGCAGGTTATGAACCGGCGTCGGGATCGGACGTTCGTACAGGTCGAATGTTGCCGACACCACCTGCCACGCGCCGTTCAACTTGGACAGGAACAACGCGTCCAACCCTTCGCCAACATGGCATTCGACACACTTCACATGTGCGTGCGGCGAACCCTGGTAGGTCATCCACTCCGGGTTCATCACGTCATGGCAGGCCGTGCCGCAGAAGTGCGCGGAATCCATGAAATGCACCGTCGACGTGCCGACAACACCCATAAAGACGAGATTCACCAGCGTCAGCAGCAGCACAACCCGGACAATCGGCGCACCGGCTTTCCGCGCTGCGACATCTTCGTCGGAAAATTGGGACGCAAACAGGTCTGAGAACGGTCGTCCCGTTTTCTTCGAATGCTGCCGCCAGCCCCACGGAATCAGCAGCAACCCGACGATGAACACACCAGGCAGCGCCATGTAGCTGATCAGCCCGAGGTAGGCGTTGGTCAACCAACCGGTCGCGGTGGCAAAGAAGAACAGCACGAACAGGATGAATGCGCTGGTGGTTAAAAACACACCGATCCTGCTGATCGCGTTCGCCGCGAGTCCACGGAGTAGAGCGAAATACAGTCTGCGCACGGGGGGACCTCCTGCTGACTATTCGCTGTACGTCGGCGTGAACATGTCTTCGTACAACTCCTGCAGCTCACCCGACTTGATACCCTGCTTCAACACATCCGTATTCTGACTCATCCAGTTGTGCATCGGATCGTTCGTGAGCAGTTCTTCGACGTATGCAATCGCTTCCGCGTCGCCGGATTCCTCAACAGCTGGAATGAACTCGAAGTAAAAGTGCTTGCCGACTTCGTATATGCCGTGCCACCACGCGTAGTCCGGGCCCATCATCGCTGCGCCGTGACGCGCACGCCGGCCTTCATGATGCCAGATTTCCCAGTAGATCCACTCGATGTCGTTGCTGAAACTGGCCGGTTTTTCCAGCGCCTGGTTCTTGCGCAGAATTCCCATGATCTCCGTCGCCGGCTTCGCGAACTTCTCGTTGTACATGTTCACGAGTCCGTCAAACTGACGATAATGCCCCTTGTAGAATACGCCACCGTGACAGTTCTTGCAAACGTTTTGCATGTTGTCACGTTTCACATCCCAATCTTCCTGCAGGTTACTCACAGGCGGCCGCAACGTCCAGGAAAGTCGCGCACCGGCGTCATGCGTCACCGGCATGTCCTTCGTCGCCGACAGGTGACAAGTCGCGCAGGTCGGGGCGACAGCGTAATCCTGACCGACGATCCACGGGTCGGCGTCCAGGTTCATCTTGTCCTTGTTGGTGTAATATTCAATTCCGTGCTTCGATTCCTCGTAGATCTCTTTCTGTGGATGGTCCGGGCCGAGGTGGCACTTGCCGCAGGTTTCCGGCTGACGTGCCTGCGCCCGGCTGAAACTGTGACGAACATGGCAGGCGTTGCACGAACCAAGGCTGCCGTCCGGATTGATTCGTCCGATACCGGAGTTCGGCCATGACCCCACTGCCAGCTTGTTCGGGCTGTCCGGATCAATTTCCATCTTGCCACCGTGGCACGATTCGCAGCCGACAATCGCCACCGGATCGCCGCCGACCACATGCGCGAGGTAGGCGTCCGCCGACTCGAGAATCTGTCCAGCCTTGGCATGGTGAGACGGTTGGAACTCGCCTGATTCCTTTTTGTGGCAGGTGCCGCAATCGTCGGGCGTGACCAGCGTCGCGATCCACGCGCCTTCATGCTTGAACGCGTCCGCGTCGGATCGGTCCGCGCCGTGACAATCGTAGCAGGTGACGTTGTGCATTGCATGCTCGGAATCCCGCCACTGGTGATACAGTCCAGGCGACTTCTCCTTGTGGCAGGTCATGCACTGCCCCTTGACCTGTTCGTCAATCGCAAACGACGGCGCCGCAATCAACACGAGCAACAACAGCGCAACGGTCAAAAGAATGGTTCGTTTCATCGGACTGTACTCCCCCTGACGGTGGTTGTCGACGTTGTGATCTTCGGAACAAGCGAGGCGGTACGTCCGCCAATTGTCTGATACAAATTTACGCTGCCCGGCGGATCTGCTTTTTTGCCTGTGCAAAAGACGAGGGAATGCGTAAGGAGAGGTTAACCCAACAACTGGAGACGGACAGCACTTAGTTCATGTGAGCTAAGTCTGGAGCAGGAACGAACAACACGAATGAGTCGCACCGCTTCCACATGCCCACGACATTCATGTCGTGGATGATCCGGAGGTGAATGAACGCTGATGCCTGCAGCCATGGCAGTTGGTGCCCGTGATTGTCCGTCACGGGTGTTTGTGACGGCTACCGCGGGTTATCGGATAGTGGATAATCCCTGCTGGCGGAGCCATCAGGGTTACGTTGAAGGGGCACATTGATCGGGGCAGGTTGATCCGGAATCATCGTCAGACGAATATCTGCACCTCCGGCCACATTTCCTGAACGGACATCTTCAACCCGCGGCAAATCCATACCGGCAGCTCGTCCTCGAACGGCATGCAATAGTCGCACTCCCGGACCGCGCCGAGCTCAACCGACTCAAACAACTCCAGCAGGCGGTCACGATCATCCCCGATCACCAGCATCACTTCACCCGAAGCCTCACCCGGACCCCACAGCCAGTAGCTGTTGTGCCCGGAAATCACCGGCGGCAAGTCGTAAACATCCGCATAGTAGTCCACCGCACCGGCTTCACCGTAGTTCTGGCCGAAGACATACGCGATCTCCTGTTCCTCCGGTGAAAGCGCCGTATACACCTCGGACACCGTCGCTGCCAGTTCTTTCCAACCGAAGCGGTCAGCGTAAAACTGTTGCATTTCCGGCAGTTCGTTTCGTTCCATCGGCTGACGGCTCAATCCCAACGCGGTTGAATACGCGATCAGCGTTGCCGGCGGCAGGATCGGAATCGCCAACGGCATCGCCAGCGCGCCGCCAACCAGCATCAACGCAAACGCGACCCCACGCAGCCACAGCCACCGCAGCCAGCGTTCCACTGCCAACCCGAACCCGGCCACCAGCAGGAAAAACGTGGTGTCGGCGTAGTACGGCTTCGCGTTGCCCAGTGCAATCAACAGCACCAGCACCGTCACCACCACCCAGAACGCCCAACGATGCGGTTTCAACGCCTTACTCGTGCCGAGGTACACCAGCGACAGCAGCCAGAACGGGAGGAACACCGGATTGCCCTCGAACATCACTCCGCCGAGGAAACTGAGCGGAGTCTGTGGCATGTTCTTGTACAGCCGCGCGTTTTCGATGAACTCGAGTGTCGGCCAGTCATGCCCGATCTGCCAGATCACATGGGGGAGGAAAATCAGGAACGCGATCCCGGCGGAGATGTACGGGCACGGTTTCTTCAGCCACACCCGCAACGGACTGAGCGCAATCCCCGCCAGTATCCCGACCCCGAGGTACAGCACGCTGATCTTGTTGAGCAGCCCGATTCCGAGCACCAGCCCGAGCAACGGCCAGTAATTGCGGTTGCCGCTGTTCGCCAGCCGTGCAAGCAGGCACGCCACCGCCGCCCAAACACTCAGGTCGATGATGTTCATCGAGTAATAGCCACCGAATCCGAGAAAACACGGCACCAGCCACGCCAGCATCGCCGAACTCGCCTGCGCCAGTTTTCCGCCGCCAAACTCCCGCACCGTCAACCCGGCCAACAGCACCACTCCGGCCGACAGCAACGATGGCAGCAGCCGCAACGCGAACAACGAGTCACCAACAAGTGCCGTCTGGATCGCGAGCAGCAGCAGCGAGAACGGTGGCTGGTCGACATACCCCCAGCTGAGATGACTCGCGCACGCCAGGTAGTAAAACTCGTCCCGGAAGATGCCGTAGCTGTCCAACGCGTTCACGATCAGGTGCAACGCCAGCGTCAATCCGCTGAACAACAGGATCCAGGTCCACGCGGTCGGTTCACGACGGGCGGCTTGCATCGCAGTCTCCGCACTGTTCGGAAGGGATTGTACCGTCATACCGCATCCCGGGGAGCTGCATCCTGACCCAGCAACCCACCCCGGTTTGCTCCCGGCTCGCCTGTGGGACGAATTCCCTCATGATCCGGTTACCCGGACAATGTATCGTTTAGCTCCGATTAAGTTTTCCCCCAACCTGAAGAGGAGATGATTCCATGAGATACCGGATTCTGGGCAAGAGTGGCCTGCGTGTGTCGGAAATTTCGCTCGGCACGATGACCTTCGGCGAGGACTGGGGCTGGGGCGCCTCCAGGGAGGACAGCCGCAAGCAGTTCGACACCTTCGCCGCCGCCGGCGGCAATTTCATCGATACGGCCGATATCTACACCAACGGCACCAGCGAACAGTACGTCGGCGATTTCGTTCGCTCGGATCGTGAACACTTCGTCGTCGCCACGAAATACGCCAACGCTCACCCTGGCATGGCACCGCATCACGCCAACTCTGCCGGAAACCACCGCAAGAAGATGGTCGAGTCGCTGAACGCCAGCCTGAAACGGATGAACCTCGACTACATCGACCTCTACTGGGTGCACATCTGGGACGGTATAACGCCGGTCGAGGAAACCATGCGCGCGCTGGACGACATGATCCGTGCCGGCAAGATCCTCTACATCGGCGTCAGCGACTGGCCGGCGTGGACCATCGCCCGTGCGAACGCCATCGCCGAACTGCGTGGCTGGAGCGAGTTTATTGCGATGCAGATCGAATACAGCCTGATCGAACGCACCCCCGAACAGGAGCTGATCCCGCTCGCACGCGCCACCGACATCGGCGTCACCACCTGGTCACCATTGGGCGCAGGCGCGTTAACCGGAAAGTACACCCGTGGCAACCGTGACAAGGAAGGCCGCATCGCGCAGCAGGAGTATAGCCGTCTTACCGAACGTGTCATCCGCATCGCGAAGGTGGTGGATGAGGTCGCGGACGAACTCGGCGTCTCCTCCGCACAGGTCGCCTTGGCGTGGCAACTGCAAACCGGCGAGTTCATCCCGATCATCGGCGCAACCAAGGTCAGCCAGGTCAAGGACAACCTGAAAGCTACCGAACTGACCATCCCCAGCGAATTGATGGACAAGCTGAACGAAGCCAGCCGGTTCGAACTGGGCTTCCCGCAGAAATTCATCACCAACGATTTCGTGGCGAACCTGCGTCACGCCGGCCTCGTCGACCAGATCGAACCGCACCGCCCCGACGCCGGCTTCACCTTCGCCCAACGCTAGGCGAAGTTCGTGAGTGACGAGTTGTGAGTGGTGCGTTGTGAGTTGTGAGGAACTGAAAACGGGACCGGGTAAAAACCCTGTCCCGTTCAACATTTGTTTCCGACAGCTACTAAAACCGATCCGCACCTCGAATCCCGAGTACGAACCACAGCACGACTACAACCAGCGCGAGGATGGCGGTGAGGGTGAACCGCAGCAGCACGTGATCGGCGACCGTCTCGCCCGGACTCGGCACGACGAAAATCATCCCGGCGATGAACGGCACGATGATCAGACGTGATTTCAGGTCGAGGTACAGCCATGCCGGCAGCGGACGCTCGCCGAGAATCGCCTGAAAAAACGCCTGGTCAAACCATTCGAGGAACCAATCCCAGGTGAAATACGGGATCAGGAGTACCGCGGCGATGATCAGCCGGTTCTTGAGGCCGTACGACACCGCCGGTTCAACATTCGATACCACATCAAGCAGTACCACGACTCACGTCTCCCGCATCAAACGTAGCTCGTCCGAACAAAGATACTCGCCAAGTGTTAGACAGCTGCAATGAAACTGCCACGGACTTGCATCCGCGGCAGTTGAATTCACTCATCACTCACGACTCACCACTCGGCACGGTTGTTAGAACGGCAGATCGTCATCGTCGTTGCCGCCGAAGTCCTGGTCCTGGCCGCCGCCTTGGCCGCCCTGATCGATCGGCTCATAGTACGGGCCGTCGGACGGTTGCTGCTGTTGCTGACGGGAACGCTGGCGTGCGCCGCCCTGCTGGCCACCACCACCGCCGCCACCCTGCTGGCGCTGCTGGCCGCCACCACCGCCCTGGCCGCCGCCGCCGCCCTCACCACGGGCGGACAGCATCTGGAAATTGTTGACCACGATATCGGTCATGTACCGCTTCTGGCCATCCTGGCCTTCCCACGTGCGGTAGTTGATCTCTCCGTCCACATAAATCCGCGAACCCTTGCGCAGGTATTCGTTCGCAACTTCAGCCTGCTTGCGCCAGAACACGAGGTTATGCCATTCCGTCTGTTCACGCTTTTCGCCGGAGGCCGAGGTCCACTTCTTCGTGGTCGCCAGCGACACCTTCGTCACCGCCACGCCACTGGGTGTATACGACATCTCCGGATCTTTACCCAGATTACCGATCAGGATTACCTTGTTGACCACGATTCGTCTCCGCCGTTTTTCGTCATCGCCCGCGCACCCAACTCACGCCTCGCGCCGGCGTCTTTTCAACCAATGAAACATGCCCCAGGTTCCCAGACCAGCCCCGATCACATCGGCAATCCAGTCGTACACATCCGGGAAACGTCCGGGTACAAAGATCTGATGCAATTCGTCCGTAACGCCGTAACCTACACAGAAAGCAAAGATTATCCAAGGCGCAACGCCCGCCTCAAACCAGCCACGCATCGCCAGCATGCCAAACACCGCATACGCGGCAATGTGCAGCACCTTGTCGAAACCGAGCGGAGCCTGAACATACGGCAGCTCGTCGCCCGGAATCGACGACAACGCGAACAACAGCGCCGCCCACGCCAACGCCGGCCAGATCCGTTTCCACTGCCACTGCTGCATCCGAATCGCTACCGCGGCAGAACGTCCACAATCACCGGCAGGTGATCGGACGCTTCCGGGTTCGCTTCCCGTGTCAAGCCCAGCTCATCCAGCTTCGCCTGCGGTAGCAGACGGGTATCAAAGATGAAGCTGTGCGGAATCTCGAGGTTCGAGTCGCTATAGACGATGTAGTCCAGCTTGCCCGGCCCGTACGAGCTGTCCTCGTCCCGCCACGTGTACACCAGGTTGTGGTACAGGTGACGCGGGAACAGGTCGGTCAAAGCCGTCCCGTCCGCGTCCGGACCGAAGGCCGGCAGGTAGGCTTCGTTCACGATCTGGCCCTCGACCAGCGTCGTCAACTGTTGCTGCAGGCCGACGAGGTTCATGTCGCCGGTGATCACCACCGGAGTGTTCAGGCCCAGGTTGATTGGGCCGGTTCCATCGCGTGCATCACGCAGGAACGCCATGAACGCGTCGATTTCCTTCTGCCGCTTCTCGTCCTTGCCGCAGCATGGCGCATGGGCACCGATCACAAACAACGGCGAGCTCCAATTATCCGGCATCTGCAACAGGTACGCCGTCGCGCGGGCATCGTCCAACCCAACACACTCGAGAATCGGCCACTTGCTGAGCACGATGATGTCCGCACCCTGACGGTCGGCGTGCCAGCTTTGCCCGTCCGGCAATGGCCGCCACTCGTCAAACAGATCCGCCGCGACCTGCGCCGGAGTGTCCCACACTTCGACCAGCGTTACGATGTCCGGGTCGAGCACGTCGAAGATCGGATCGAACTTCTCCGGCCGTTCGACAATGCCATCATGCAGGATGTTCCAGGTGACCATGCGAACCGCATCCCCGCTTGGCCGGTCCATGCTCAACGGTTCCGGTTCGCCTGCGTCCGCAGTCAGGTCTACCGCCACAAATCCGGAGTCCGGAATGCGATCAAGCCCGCCCTCTTCCGGCATACTGAGGAACGCAATCCCCGCCGTGTTTCCCTGGAAAATGCGGTGCTCGTGCACTTTGGCATCAAGCGGAATCGACACCTCGAAGAAATCTGAGGTTACCGTCGGCGCGGTCACGATGCCAACGTCACCGTGCTTGAACGATTCCGACTTGTCGTCGATATCAATCAGGCCGTTCCGCTGTCCGAACCGCCAGACAACTTCCGCGCCGTTAAATCCGCCCGCGCGACCGGTTCCAGGGTTGTTGTCGGTGTCCAGCAACAGCTGCAGATTGCTGTAGTTCTGCAGGCTGAGGACGGTGTGCACGTTCACCCGCAACATCAGCTGACCGTTCTGTACCTGCACGCGCACGGTATCAAAGTCGATGCCGTCCGACGCCGCATCGCCCAAGCCTTCCACAATTGGCGGCACCTGGTCCATCGCATCCAGCGCACGGCCATCCACCATCGCCAGGCCCTCGCTGGCCACCATCGCTGTTTCTGCCGGCGGCTGTTGCCCGCAACCGGCTACCAACACGGCCAGCAACAAACCAGCCGCGATCAGCTTCCAAGCGTTCATCGCTACGTTCTCCACCACTGAGACGTTTATGTTCGCGGGAAGGTACACGCAGATTCACCTTTACGGCGAGCCGAGAGACCGCCTGCGAACAGCTCCAGTGGTCCATTCCATACGGGGCTGTCGTACGTTCCCTGTAACCGAAACAGCCTTGTCAGCGTCCCACACGGGAAGCCACACACCCAGGGGAGGAGAACCATGTCACGCGCAACCGTATCACTCGTTATCGCTGTTCTGTTCGGTCTGTTCTCGGTGCAGGCGAGCGCCGCCAAGACGCACCGCTATGACCTCGACGAAACCTATGCCATTGCTGCGGATGGAACGCTGTATCTCAGCACTGACGACGCCGAAGTGTCTGTTATCGGCGAGGATCGCGATGATGTTCACGTGGTCGTGCATCACAGCTGGCACATCAGCGGGGTCAGCTCCCGTGGCGGGGAAGACTTCGAAATCATCGTCACTGAAGAGAATGGCAATCTGCGCATTCGTGAGGCGGACACCGACGGCATCACCATCATGATGGGATCGATCCGAGAAGAATACACCGTCGACATACATGCCCCGAAAACCATCAACCTGCGCTTACGGGGTGAAGACGATGATTACCGCGTCCGCAACTTCTCCGGTGATGTCCGTATGGACATGGAAGATGGTGACGCGCTACTGCTGGACATGACCGGCTCCCATTTTGAACTCGGCGTCGAGGATGGCCGCATTGACCTCAGCGGAGGCGCGGGGATTCTCGACATGTATGCCGAAGACGGTTCGATCACCGTCGAGAACGGTACGTTCAAGGACGTGCACGCAACGGTCGAAGACGGCGAAATCGTCATCGAAACCAGCCTTTCGGACGATGGCAGCTACCGGATGAAAGCCGAGGACGGCAGCGTCGAACTGCGTGTGCTAGACGGCGGCGGCACCTTCCGGCTCGAATTCGAGGACGGCGGCACACGCGTTGGCCGCGACTTCGACCTCATCGACGAGAATGATTATTACGAGGAATACGAACTGCCCGGCGGCACCGCCAATGTTCGGATGAGTGTCGAGGACGGACGCATCATCCTCCGGAACTAGGCTGTGGGCGATGGGCTGTAGGCTGTGGGCTGCGGTCTGTGGGCAGCGGACGGTGAGAGATGATGTGCCCGTGTTTGCTTGCAAACGCGGTCGAACCGTATCTCGACTATTGGCTGGGACAGCGGACGGTGAGAGATGATGTGCCCGTGTTTGCTTGCAAACGCGGACGATCCGTATCCAGGCGCCAGGCTGAGGGCCGGGGGTATGGGCAGTAGGCTGTGGGCGAGATGTGATCAGTGAGTAAAGATGGCCGTGTCTGATTACAGACGCGGCCATTTGTGTTTCTCAGGACTCAGGACTCAGGACTGGTATTAGATCCCATGAATCGCAAACCACACCGTGCGCCACAGAATCACCATGTCCGTTGTCAGCGAACGGTTCTGGATGTAGTACAGGTCGTAGTCCAGGTTGTCGTGGATGGCGATCGAACGGTCCGCCGAGATCTGCCACAGCCCCGTAATGCCCGGCTTCACCTGCAGCCGTGCACGCTGGAACCGTGTGTACTGGTCAACGATGAATGGCATCTCCGGACGCGGGCCGACGAGGCTCATGTCGCCCTTGAACACGTTGAACAGCTGCGGCAACTCGTCCAGCGAACTCTTCCGGAGGAAACGGCCCGATCGTGTGATCCGCGGATCGAGCTTGCTGCTCGGACTGACAGCATACTTCGGCGCGTTCACGTGCATGCTGCGGAACTTGAACATCCGGAACGGCTTGCCGTTCTTGCCAACACGTTCCTGCGAGAAGAACACCGGCCCCTTGCTGTCGAGTTTGACCCAGATTGCGACCAGGATCAAAATCGGCGACAGGCCGATCAGCATCAGGGTGGACGCGATGAAGTCCACCGCGCGCTTCATCTTGTCGTAGTAGATGCGTTCCGGCGCCCGGCGTTCACGCAGCAACACCTGCCCACCGGCATAGGTCGCGGTCACCGACATCGTCGGGATACGGCCGATACTCGGCAGCATGCTGGTAACCACACCGCGATGCTCGCATAGCCGCAAAATGTCAACGATCTCATCCTGCGGCATCTCCGGATCGTTAATCCAGACTTCCTCGATCGCGTGCCGCTTGATGAAGTGTTCCAGCTGGCTGTAATCCCCGAGCACAGGCACCGAGCCCACCAGGCCCCGGCTCTCGGTTTCGATGTAATCCCCGTTCTGCACCGGATCTTTCGACAGGAAGCCCACCGGCAGGTAGCCCGGGTCCCAGCAGGATAACGCTTGCCGCAGAACGTACGGACCCTCCTTGTGCGCGCCGACAATCAACAGCTTGTGGGTGCGTACAGGACGGTCATAATGCTTCGAAATGAACGCGACGGACAGCGTTTTCTGCAGGATCAGCAATACCGGAACGACCACAATCGCGGCGGTCAGCATCCCACGCGTGTCAAACTGGTTCTGCACATACAGGAACGGCGGGAAGGTTACCAGCATGACCATCGTCAACGAACGGATGAAACGACGGTCACCGTCCAGCTTCATGTGATTAAGACTGGGGTTGTACGTGCCCTGCCACCACATGATGATGACCGCGAGCACGGACGAAATCGCCCCGTAGACGAGAACATGGTCCCTGGGAATAGGACGCAACACACCTTCAGCCAGATCCTTGACCGGAATGCCGGCGTCAAACAAGTTCAGCAATCGGGCAACGTAGAGGGAGAGGACGATCCCTGCATAGACCGTAACCATGTCGATAACAACCAACAGAATCCGCATGAAATTCCGCGAGGAACTCGATGCCGTCTGCCGCTTGATCACCGGTGGGGGTACTGGCGTTTTCCTGTGGCCATTTCCCGAATGACCAGTATCAGGAATAACGGGACGTTCTTTAAGTACCGTTTCCATAAGCGCCGTGGCTCCATCACCATCCGGAAGAACCACTCCAACCCGCTCCGCTGAATCCAACGCGGGGCCTGGGTCACTCTCCCGGTATAAAAATCAAACGCTGCGCCAACCCCGATCAGCACGGGCCGGCCCAACTTCTCCACGTGGTCAGCCATCCACCGCTCCTGTTTCGGTGTGCTCAGGCCAATCCACACGATGTCCGCACCTGAATCGCGGATCATCTTCACTACCTGTTCATCTTCTTCCGGCGTCAATGGACGGAACGGAGGAGACCAGGTACCTGCAACCTGCAGAGCGGGAAATTTCTCACGCATTCGCTCTGCCAACATCTCCGGCACACCCTCAGCGCCACCGTAGAAGAAGTGCTTGAAACCCGCATCATTCTCCACACTGCGCTGAAGCACCGCCAGGAACAAATCCGGACCGTAACAACGGGTCACGTGGCGGCGGCCATGATAATGATTCATCCACACCAGCGGCATGCCGTCGGGGACAACCATTCCCGCCTTGTTGTGAATTTGACGGATCGCCTCATCTGCCTGGCTCTCCATCACACCGTGCATGCCGGTGCAGGTGACATAATTCGCTTCTGATTTCCGGATCCATTGCTCGATCACACCTACAGCTTGATCCAGCGATACGCTGCTGACCTTTACACCCAACAGCTTTATCGAATCGGCTGCCCGCAAACTATATTCCCTTTGTCACCGTTTCATGAACGTTGGGTACACCGCGCCGAGAAAGCAACTCTGCAAACTAGCGCACGCTAACTATTACGTGCAAGCTGAATATCACTAATTTTGTCATTTTATTGTTAGACGTTCCGCGGGTAACCCCTCTGATTTCAGCGTCATGCACTTGAGACGGCTCCAGAGGATATCAGATTTAGGTATTTCGCCTCCGTACGAATTTCGCTTGCATGTGCCAGATGGCGATAACATGTTATAAAGGAATCACGAATGTGGTGACTCCCATCACTCGCGGCTCAAAGCTTGCGTAAGCTACCTTGAATGAAGTACAAAGGGCTGAGTCGAATACGGTCACCAAACCGCGAGTAAGGCGTGCCGAATCATACGAAGAGAATGATCCAGATCCAGCGGCTTTTTGTGTCCGCGATCCTGCTCGCGTGCTCTCTCGTTGCGCTGAATGTCCCCGCGCAAGCCGGATTGTACGCTGATCATTCCGTGTACGAGTTCCTCAACCGAGCCTGGCTCTACGGCGTCACCGAACAACCACCACCCACGGTTCGTCCCGAATCCCTGCCGGTTTTGATCGAACGACTGCGGGAGTGTAACACCAACCGCGATAAACTGCCACCCAGCGAACAGGCGGAACTCGACGAGTTACTGAGCGAGATCGCCGTGTACGGCCAGAACGAGTCCCTGGTGCCGGACCAAACCCGCTGGGACAACGTCATCCCCTCTGGATCGCCACTGTTCAAGCACGGCGCACACCTCTACGGCATGCGGAAGGATGAGCTCAGCTTCACCGTCGACCCGATCATCGCCTGGCACGGCATCTACGACGAGGACTACAACGACGATCCGTTGCTGCGCTCGGTGATCGGTATCGACGTGCAGGCGGCACTCGGCAACTCGTGGACCGCCGGAGTGCGTTTTACCGACACCGCCGAATACAATCAAAACAAAGCACGCGGAGCTTACAGCCCGACTCCGGGGTACGTCGCCTCGGTGTCGCCGGCCGGGGCATCCTCATCGTTCGATGAGACCCTGGCGTACCTCGAATACCACAGCGAGTTTGTGGACGTTGGCGTCGGACGGGACCGGATGGAACGCGGCCCGTCGCTGGATCGTGGACTGATCGTCTCCGGAGAAGCGCCGGCGTACCTCTACCTGCAACTGAGAGCGCAGGTGAAACCATGGCTTGTGTTTGATTACTTTCATGCCCGGCTGGATCCGTATCCGGTCGAAGATGAGATCTACTACGTTTCACCGAGTGGCAAACGGCGCAAGGTGGTGAATCAGAAGTGGTTCGCGGCGCACCGGCTTGAAGTCAATCCCAGGCCCTGGCTGCAGGTCGGGCTCAGCGAGACGGTGATTTACGCGGAACGGGACCCGGAAATCGGTTACATGATTCCGTTGAACATCTTCTGGTCGGAAAACCACCATCAGGATCGGGATGACAACGTCGCCTGGGGTGTGGATTTGCGGGTGCAGCCTCTGCGTGGATGGGCTTTCTATTTCGAGGGATTGCTGGACGAGACCTCGATGAGTGGCCTGTTTACCAACCAGTTGCATAACCGTACGGCTTTTGCGCTGGGGATGGACGTTATCGAGCCAGTGGGGTTGCGCGGAAGCATGCTGCAACTGCACCTTACTCGACTTAGGCCGTATGTGTATTCCCACTGGTTTGCAGTGAGTGTTTACGCCCACAATGGAACTGCGCTCGGATCGCCGATTCCACCGAACAGCGACGCCCTGACACTGAGTTTCAACCAGAAATTCGGCGGAACATGGCAGGTCACCGCCATGGGGCAACGGCTGCGTCACGGTGAGTCAATTCCGGGTGAAGATCCGGTCGGCGGCAACATCTACGAGCTGGTGCCGGTACGGGCACGCGACACAAGCTATCCACTCCTTGCCGGAGATGAGACAACGGCTTGGCGGGGAGAGGTGGCGGTTGAGTGGGAACCATTGGAAAATCTGGTGTTACAAACACGAGCCGGGCTCACGCGGGTGGAAAACGAAACTCTCGCCTTGTTCCTGGCTGGTTTTACCTATAATCTCTGATTCCTTTTGGAGATTCGGAGCTTTTTCGACACTTTATAAGGATGTGCGATTTCTGCGCTAACATGGCCGGACATCCTGCGAAACCAGGGCGCAGAAACCGCGGATCCGTTGAGCTTACACGGACCGCATGAACAGGAGCTGAGATTGACGAGGGGTAGAGGATTGTCTGGGGCGCCTGCAAAACGGGTCATGGCCGTGCTGTTCCTGGCCTTGGTCATGGCGTTAACCCTGATTCCGGATGCGCGAGCCGCGCGCACCATCGATGTCGGAGATCACCTGCAGATCAGTGTGCTGGGAGCTCCTGAATTCAACCGGTTGCTCAAAGTCCGGGATGACGGCACCGTGCCGTACCCGTACATCACTGAAATCCCGGTTGTCGGCATGACGACCACCGAGATGCAGACCTTGCTGGTCACCATTCTGCGACGATACATGGATAACCCCGTCGTAGTGGTCGAAATCCCGGAGAACTACACCATCAAGGTGCAGGTACTCGGACAGGTCCGCCAGCCGGGCCTCGTGCAGATTCCGGTGAACACGGACGTGCAATCGGCAATTTCTCTCGCCGGCGGTCCAGCGGATCACGCCGATCCGAGCGGGGTACACATCCTGCGGCCCACCGGAACCAGCGCCAGCGGCGAAACCGAGTGGAAGCGCATTGACGCCAACCTCCGCGAGTTTCTCGCAAGTGGTGATCTGAAAGATCTGCCGAAGCTCCAGGAAGATGACATCATTATTGTGCCCTCGATCACCAACAACTCGTCGGTGATGGTTGTAGGTTGGGTTAACAAACCGGGAAACTACGTCCCCTACGCCGATTCGAACGTGCTCAACATGGTGCTGCTCGCCGGCGGGTTCCGTCCCGATGCCGACAGGTCGAACATCAAGCACCTGTTCATGACGTCGCCGGGCGTATACCGGGAGACGGAACTGGACCTGGATGAAATTATCGAGGAAGCGCAGATCGCGCAGATCCCGCCGGTCAGCGGCGGCGATGTGATCATCGTTTCCCTGTACGATCCGTTCTTTACGTGGGACAGGATGCTTCAAATGCTGCGTGACGTCAGCGTCATCGCCAGCGCATACCTGATCTACCTGCGTATCGACCGGCTGGACAACAATTGAGGGTAGTCTTCCGTTACCGTCGGACGACAACGTCCGGGTTGCGGAAGATCACGAGAATGTCGTGATCGAGTTGATGGGAAAACCGGCTGCGGTGATCCTGTCCAGATGACGGTTCCAAACGAGTGGGCTGACTGTTGAATACCAAGAGTACCGATCTGTTCCAGCAGGCTGAGTCGCTCAGCGCGCGTGACATTTACGAACGGGTAATGGGGGCGCTGCTCAAGCACCTCGTCCTGTTCGTCGTGTTCTTTGTCGTGACGCTGGCCGCGGGCGTGTTTATCGTCCTGCGCCTGCCCCCGGTGTACATCTCCAAGGCCACGCTGATGTTCGGTGTGCAGACGAGCCCGCAGGCCATGGCCACGAGCACGTTGATTCCCGGGATGAGCACCGTAGTCCCCCAGGACTACTTCAACTCCATCATCCATAGTGAATTCTTCCTGCGACAGCTCGAAGAATCGCTGGATGCGGCTGGCTATGAGCCGGTAGCAAAACCAACCATCGAGAAGGAAGTCAACAAGGCCGTTGATTTTAACATCCAGAAGAACGGATCCTTCCTCGATATCACCGCCGAGTTGTCCGACCCGACTGCCGCCTACGCACTGGTAAAGCACGCTGTGGACGTGTTCCAGGCACGATCGGCCAGCTTGCAGGTCCAGGAGTTGAACAATACCATTGTCTTCCTCGACCAACAGCTTGCGCTGCTCAGCGAAGAGATGGAGATCGTTGAACGGGAAGTGAAACAGTTCGAGGAAAAGAACCAGATCACTCCCGGCAACCTGCTCGAAAGCAGCGTTTACTCACGTCTCTATGCTTTACAGGATGAACTGGCCGAGGCTGAGGTCCAGCTGTCATTGACTGAGCTGAACCACAAGACCTACAGCGAAGAATACCGCAACCTGACCGAGAGTTCAGCCGCTGAGCTCGGCGGGATGGACAACCCGCTGGTCAAGCAGATTCGCCTGGACCTGCAGAATCTGGAAGCACGCCTTGTGCAGCTCCCGGAAGACAGCCCGGAACGCGAATCGATCTTGAACCAGATCGACGTCGCGCAGCAGAATCTCGTCACGGCGATGACATCCAACGCCGGAAGCTCCAGCCTCAAGGCGGAACGCGGGGCCAAGCTGGCGTCGGTCATTACCCGCCTCACCGAAGCGGAAGT
Organism: bacterium; assembly: GCA_963675295.2. GTDB lineage: Bacteria > Electryoneota > Electryoneia > Electryoneales > Electryoneaceae > BMS3BBIN04. The sequence continues at coordinate 3,916,607 of CAXXKJ010000002.1, read as the reverse complement.
GCAGCTCGCCAACCTGCGCAACAAGATTGATTACGTCAACGCGCAGATCAAAGACTACCAGCGCCAGCATCCGGACCTGCTCGAATCAGCCCTCGAGTATTCCCGCATGCAGCGTTCGCGTGCCGTGCTGCAGCAGACGTACGACCTGATGATGACCAAACGCGAGGAAACTCGCGTCCAGGCCGCCTCCGAAACCGGCGGCGTCAAGGTGATCGACCCGCCGTATATCCCGGAACAGCCGGAAGACCCGCAGACGATGCTTCGCCTGATCATGAGCGTGATGGTCGCGCTGATGGTCGCGTCCTTCGGTGCGTACCTCGCGGACCTGTTCGACAACACCATCAAGAGCACCGACGAGATCCAGAAGGAGCTCAACGTCAGCGTGCTCGGCATGATCCCCTTCATCAACGCGAAGAAGGTTGAGTTTACGCACGGTAACGGTCACAAGCCGGTGATCAGTAGCAGCGGCAAGCCGTACCCGATTATCGCGTACATGCAGCCGCAGGATCCGTCCGTCGAGAGTTACCGCTCCCTGCGTACGGGCCTCGTCTTCTCCGCCGTCGACAAGCCGCTGGAATGCTTCACGATTTCGTCGGCCGACCATGCGGACGGTAAGACGCTGACCAGCTGCAACCTGTCGCTGGCCTTCGCCATGGGCGGCAAGAAGACGCTGCTGGTGGACTGCGACCTCCGCGTCCCGGATCAGCACCGCCTCTTCGATGTGGAACGTACCCCGGGCCTGTCCGACCTGCTCGTCGGACAGTGCGAATGGGACGAAGTGTTCCGTAAGACGATGCACGAAAACCTGACCGTCGTACCGGCCGGTTCACGTACGCCGAGCCCGTCCGACCTGCTCGCCTCCGAGTCGATGAACCGGTTCATCGCCCGCGCGAAGCAGGAATACGACACCGTCATCCTTGACGCGCCGCCGATCCACGTCGCCATCGACGCCAAGATCCTGACCTCGAAGTCGGACGGTCTGGTGCTGGTCGCGCTGATGGAGAAGAACACGATGGCCGACCTGCGCAGCTGTATCGCCCAGGTAGACCAGGTGGATGGCCGCCTCTTCGGCGTCGTCTTCAACGGCATCAAGGTCAACAAGCTGAGCAGCAAGTACTATTACGGCCGGTTCTTCAACGAATACTACGGTGCGAAGAAGTACTACACGGAAAAGGCACGAAGCGAGAAGGAAACCGCTTAGCCGCCAGTTGCAAGACTCTATCACTCCCACCCGTGCGTCCCCAGACGGGATCGGGTGGGAGTGTGTTGTATATCGCCCATTTCCACGAGCAGGCTGCATGAACGACACTTTTGTTACCGCGTTTCTGGAGAGGGCGACGTATCACCGAATTCGTTCGTTTTCGTTGTGTCTGTTCAATGAAAATCCCCCTGGCGCTTCACATCGACGAGCAACTTGGAAGATTTCGTGAGCGCAGCGTCTCAAAAACAGGGTAAACTGAACCAGCTCCTCGTGGTGCTCGCCAAGGAGTCCGGCATCACCATGGTCGGCCGCGGCATCAGTGTGGTGCTGCAATTGTTGACCCACGCCGTCCTCACCCGTCTTCTTACCCCAGCTGAATACGGCATTTTCGTCCTCGCGTGGACCATCTCGCAGTTCATTGCGCTGTTTGCCCAGGTCGGCCTCGACAAGGGTGTGATCAAATACGGCACCGAAGCGCTCAACCGCCAGGACACCAGCCTCAGCTCGGTGCTGATCCAATCGGTGGCGATCCACACAGTGATCGCGCTCGCGTTCAGCGCCGCGCTGTACTTCAGCTCATCGTGGCTCGCCCTGTCGGTGTTCCATAAGGCAGAACTCGAAAACGCACTGCGCATGCTGGCGGTGATGGTACCGGTGCTGTCCGGGATGCACGTGATCGTCGCCATCACTCGCATCTCGAAGAAGATGACCTACGCCGTGCTGTGCGAACAGATCCTGCAGCCGCTCAGCCAGTTTGGCCTGACTCTCCTGTTCATTGCCGGCATGGGCATGACCATCGAAGGCGCCCTGATGGCGCTGGGTGCGTCGTACGGTATCGGCTTCCTCGCCGGGGTCGCGTTCAGCCTGAAGCTGTACGCGTTCACCGGGAACGGCAAGCTGGTCAACCTGCCGTTGGCGTGGCAGATCCTGCGCTACTCCTTCCCGACATCGATGGCCGCCGTGTTCGCGAAGACGAACAGTTGGGTCGACCGGCTGATGATTGGCTATTTCATGGCGGCGGCGAGCGTCGGCGTCTACCAGGCAGCGTCCAAGATTTCGACGCTGTTCATGGTGCTGGCGAGCATGTTCCACGGCATCTTCGCGGTGTTAGCGGCGGACCTGCACGCCAAGAACGACAAGGAAAACCTGAACGGGATTTACCGTGCGAACACCAAGTGGGGGCTGTACGTTGCCCTCCCGCTGTTCCTCGTGATCCTGTTCAATGCCGATACCATACTGGGTACCATCTTTGGTTCACCCTACGCGCGCGGCGGGGCACCGCTGGTGCTGCTCGCGGCGGGACAGCTGGTCAACATCGGAACCGGATCGGTGGGTCTGGTCCTGATGATGGGTGGGCAGCAGAAGCTGTGGATGATGACGTCGATGATCATGTTCGCCGTCAACATCTTCGGCAATATCCTGCTGATCCCGAAATGGGGCCTGCAGGGCGCTGCCGTCGCGACCTCGGTGTCCGTTGCCACGATGTTTATCATCGGCGTCTTCATGGCGCGTAAATACGTCGGCGTCTGGCCCTACGACCGCCGCTTCGCCAAGGGGCTGTTGGCCTCGCTGGCGGCAAGCGTACTGCCCATTGGCCTCAAACTGTTGCCAATCCAGAGTTCTTTTATTGAATTGCTGATCAGCACTTCGTTGATTGTGCTGGTGTACATTGTCGCGTTGTCCGCGCAGGGATTGGATGATGATGACCGCTGGGTGTTGACTCGAATGCGGCGCCGCATACGTTTCCGGAACATGACAGTCTGATTGATACCATGAAAAATTCGAACGTTAAAGTCCTGTACATCACCGGCTGGGGTCGCAGCGGAACCACGATCCTGGACCGAATCCTCGGCCAGATCCCCGGCTTCAACTCCGTCGGTGAGGTTCGCTACATCTGGGACCGGAATTTCATCGGCAACCACCTCTGTGGCTGCGGCGAACACTTCCGCGACTGTCCCGAATGGCAGGCGATTGTCGAGGACGCGTTCGGGGGGTTTGATGCCGTCGATCCGAACCGGATGATCCAGCTGCGTGACCGGCTGACCCGTACCCGCCACCTCGCCGGGCTGGCCGTGCCGGGCGCGACACGGCGGGCGCTGTGGGAAAATGCCCGTGAATACCTGACCAACCTGATCCTGCTCTACAAGTCGATCCAGAGCCATTTCGGCTGCAATGTTATCGTCGATTCATCCAAGTTCCCGACCTACGCCTTCACGCTCGACATTCTCAAGGAAATCGATCTCTACGTCGTTCATCTGGTGCGTGATCCGCGCGCGGTATCGTTCTCATGGCTGCGCCGCAAATTGCAGCCGGATACCGGCACGATGCAGCCGATGGATGAGCACGGTCCGATTTTCTCCACGTTGCTGTGGGATTCGTGGAATGTTGCCACCGAGGCGACTTGGGGAAAACGCCCGGAACGCTACGTCTTCATGCGCTACGAGGATTTTGTCCGCCAGCCGCGAAAAGCGATCATCCGTATCCTGCGCCGTTTCGGCGAGAGCACGGAGAACCTGCCTTTCGTGGACGACCATACCGTCTATCTTGGCAAGGATCACACGTGTTCGGGGAATCCGAACCGCTTCCAGGAAGGGGAAGTCACACTCCGGATGGATGACGAGTGGACCCGCAAGATGCGGCCCCGTGACAAGTACCTGGTAACTGCGCTGTCCATGCCGTTCCTGCATCGGTATGGCTATCCCATTTTCGTCTGAACCGACCATGGTCGTTGAGGAACGTTCACTCGGCCGGCATATCCCGGCCAACCGTCCACTCAAGCGAACGGTGACCCGATTCGTCCGGCGCAGCATTTTCGCGTTCCGCCGCATGATTGCGTCCGACTGCCGCTTCCCCGATTTCGTCATTATCGGCGCGCAACGGGCGGGCACAACAAGCCTGTTCAACATTCTCTCCGGCCATCCGTCCGTTACCCAATCCGTCGTCAAGGAAGTCCATTTTTTTGACCTCAATTACGAAAAGGGGCTGGACTGGTACAAGTCACACTTCCCGCTGTACCGCTGGGTACGTTACGGCCCGAAGCACCGCTGGGGCGAAGCGAGTCCCTACTACCTGTTCGAGCCTCGGGTGCCGGAACGGATGCACCAGGCGCTGCCGAAGGTAAAACTGGTGGTGTTGCTGCGGAATCCGATCGACCGTGCCTATTCGGACTACCAGCGACAGGTGCAACTGGGGCAGGAACCGCTGAACTTCGAGGATGCACTGGCCGCCGAAGCCAAGCGGACACACGGCGAAGCGGAACGGATGCTGAAAAATCCAGCCTATGTCAGTACCGATTACCAGCGCTACGCCTATATCGAACGCGGGATGTACACGAAGCAGCTGGAACGCTGGCTGAAGCTGTTCTCACGCGAACAGATGATGATCATTCCGGCGGAACGGTTCTTCCTGCACATGCCGGAGGTTCTTGACGAAGTGATCGACTTCCTCGATCTACCGGTTCATCAGTTCCCGGTATTGCGCACGGACAACAGCGTGCCCTATCCGGCGATGAACCTGGCAACGCGGGAGAAGTTGCGTGCCACCTTTGCCGATGAGAAAAAACAGTTGGAAGCGATGACGGGCCTCACCTTCAACTGGGATATCTGAGATGGGCGATTCGCTGAATCTGATGCGCGACAAGGCGCGCGAGGCGAACGTGTCTGTCTCCGTACGTGCGCTGGCGAAAGAGCTGCTGGTCGCCTCGCGGCGTCCGACGGCCGGGTTGCGGCTGAAGCCGTCTTTCTTCCTGATCGGGTCGATGAAGGCCGGCACCACGTCGCTGTTCAACAATCTCATCCAGCATCCGATGATCGCAGAGCCGTTGTCCAAGGAAATCCGCTTCTTCGATTTCCACTACGAACGTGGACGGCGCTGGTACCTGGCGCATTTCCCGCTGGAGAAGACGGCGAAGAAACGGGGCGAAACGCTGACCGGCGAAGCCAGCCCATCGTACCTGTTCGATCCGCACGCCCCACGGCGGATCAAGCGCTTCGAGTCGCAGGCGAAGCTGGTAGTGCTGCTGCGCAACCCGGTGGACCGTGCGTATTCGCATTATCAGCACGCCGTCCGCTACTGGGGCGAGACACGTTCGTTCGAGGAAGCCGCGAAGGTCGAGGAAGAATGGATCGGTGAGGAGCAACGGCGACGGATGCTCGACACCCGTTTCATGGGCGTCCGGCGCATCCATCATTCGTACCTCACACGCGGCCGCTACCTTGAACAGTTGCAACGCTGGGAGAAGATGTTCCCACGCGCGCAGATGCTTGTTCTAAAGGCCGAGGACTATTTCGAACGGCCGGAAACCGTGATGCCGCGGGTGCTCGAGTTCCTCAACCTGCCCAAGTGGGAACCGGACTCGTTCCGGCGGCTCAACATGGCCAACTACAAGCAGCTTGACCCGGGTGTTCGGGACTGGATGTACGACTATTTTGCCGAATCCAACCAGGCCTTATACTCTCACCTCGGAACGTCCTTCGAGTGGGAAGCGATGCGGTAGGCCGGCACTGGTTACCTTCGCACCTTATCCCGGGAATCAACAGGAAGTTCACGCATGATGATGCGTTCGCGACATACGACGTTTCTAACCACGCTGGCAGTGTTGCTGCTGCTGCTGGTGGCCAACGGCTGCGCTGGATCCAAGGCAGGCAAGCAGCCCGGCAACCGCTCCGGCGAGGACGAGTCCGGCCAGCCGGATGATTGGGGTGGTGGCGACAAGAGCAGCGGTGCGGCGGACAAGGATCTGCCCGCGCTCGATTACAACGCCCGCATCGCCAGCCCGACGGTCACCGAGACGCCCGGCGCCGGCGAAGTTCCCGCGCTGGAAAGCGAAGTCGTGCGCATCGTCGTCGATCAGAACCACGCCAACGCCAGCGACAACAACCCGGGCACGCCGGACGCGCCGCTGAAGACCATCGACAGCGCGCTCAAGCTGGCGCGGCAGAAGGCGAACGGCGCGAGCTTCATTCATGTGCGGATCCATGAAGGCGTGTACCGTGAACACGCACGCCTGAGCATGGGCAAGGACCCGGACACCAAACTGTTGATCGAGGGCATCGGTGATGTCGCGATTGACGGCTCCGAGATCTACACTGGCTGGCAATCCGCTGGGAATGGACGGTTCACCCACTCATGGCAGTTCGACTGGGGTCTGGTCACCGAGACCGAGGCGTGGAAGAAGCAGAATGAGTGGATGAAGGAGAAGCACCGCGACTGGATCAAGAATTCCGGCCCGTTGTTCAAACGTCGTGAGATCGTGATCGTCAATGGCGATGTCATGCGCCAGGTGCTCAGCAGCAATGAGCTGGCGGACGGTACGTACTTCGTGGACGAGACAAACGACAAGCTGTGGCTCGATCTGCCCGCCGGTTTGTCGCTGAATGATGCTACAATCGAGGTCGGCGAGCGTCCGCTGGTATTCGAGTTGATGCAGGCGATGAACACCACCCTGCGCAACATCACCTTCCAGCACGCCGCGACGATGGTCGAGCAACGGGCGGCGTGGATTCGCGGCTGCGAGAACCTGCTGCTGGAAAATTGCCGCTTCAACACGAACAACTATCGCGGTCTCGGGCTGTACAACAGCAAGAACGTCACGTTGCGCGACTGTGAAGCGAACAACAATGGCGCGCAGGGCATTGACATGGCGTACATCATCGATCTATTGATCGAGGATTGCGTCACCAACGAAAACAACTGGCGCGGCGACTGGGGCGAGACCTACTCGTGGGCCATAGCCGGGATCAAGATCCTCAACACCGCGAACACCATCATTCGCAACCATGAGGCGGTGGACAACCTCACGTTCGGCATCTGGTTTGACCATGACAACCTGCACGTGCTGATCGACAACTGCGTCATGAAACGGAATTACGTGGACGGTCTCTTCCTCGAGGCGACCCGCGGCCCGATCCTCGTCACAAATTGCGAGATCGACAACAACAACGTCGGCGGAGTGCGCATCGCCAATTCAAGGCGCATCGCACTGGTCGACAACCAGATCATCGGCAACGGCCGCAACCAGATCTACCTGCGAGGCTATGGCCGGATGATTGATACACGAGTTACCGGTCAGACCGAGGAAATGGACTACCGGCAGCTTACATTCAGGAACAACACGATTGTCGCGACCGCACCGGCGCAGAACCTGTTCTGGACCAATATCAACCAGCAGCAGATGAAGCCGTTCCTGCAGTCGGTCGAGTCGGATTACAACACGTGGGTCCATCCCAAGCCAAATGCCTGCATCGAAGCCGGCAATAAACGTTTCGGGTTTGACGTCTGGCAGGAGTTGGTCGAAGGGTCGCACTCGACCATACGTGCCGAACAATAGTCAGACTGTACCGAGTAGTGTCAGGTGCACATTTTTCAATCCAGGGTAGTGCTGTGGATACTTCTGCAAATACCATCTTCGGGAAGCTGAAGAGCAAGGATTACGGCTACATGTTGATGCTGTTCTGGCGCAGCATCTTCATCATGGGCCTGCTGTTGTTCGCGTTCATTCTGGGCGTCGTGCCGCAGATGGTCAAGCCGGACGTCCTGCCGATGATCATCGCGGGATACGTGATTATCATTCTGTGCGCGATTTCGATCCTGAAACCGCTGCTGCTGGTGTACTTCACCGTCATCTCCGCTTCCACCTCGACGATCGTCAAGAACATCGGCAACATGAACATCGGCGGCACCACCATGTCCACCTCGGGCATGCGCTGGGCGCTGATCACCTTCATCGCCGGTGTCATCAACCTCTACTATTTCCGGAACAAGGGAATCCAGCGCAAGTACTGGCTATACATGGTGTTCCTTGCGTACGGCATGATCATTTACGTCGTCAAGGGCTCTGTCGGTACCGGCGACAAGGACCTGGTGTGGTACGCGCTCCCGATGATCATCGGGATGTTCACCTATAACTATTTCCTCAACGCTGACCTGAAACGCTTCGAACACACCGACTGGCTGATTCGCAACAACATCTTCATCGTGATGTGGATGTTCGGCTGGTTTTTCGCCACCGGCGGCCTGGTGATGACGGCGAACGGCCCGGACGGCGACGTCGTCGCGCGTACCGTCGCGCTCTTCACCTCTACCATTCTGCCGATTCCGCTGGCACGCTGGCGGTACCATCCAGACCCGAAACAGCGCCGTGTCGGCTTGTTCTATTCGCTGCTGTTCCTCGGAACCGTGTTCATCACGCTATCCCGCATGGCACTGGGCACCGGCATGATGCTCGTCGTGATCTCACGCAACCGGCCACGGCACTTCATGCGCCTGGTCACGGCAGTACTTATCGGCGGTACGCTGATCGTCAGCCTGTTCGTTGCCGTGCCGGCCTTCCGTGCCCGCATGTTCAAGAACGGTCGTCTGCCGCAGAACATGACCGAGTTCCTCATCACGTTTGACTCGTCCGGCCGCTTCTCCAAGCTCTGGCCACACACGATCAACAGCGCGATGGATGCGCCGATCTTCGGCCAGGGACCGGGAACCGCCCGCCGGAACATCGGTGAAGCGATGTCCGCACAAAAGTTCCAGCAGGAATATCCGCCGCACAACGAATACCTGCAGGTATGGCACGATTTCGGTGTCGTCGGCGCGGGGATTCTGCTGATCTTCTATGTATACCTGACGTTGCAGCTATGGTTCAGATGGAAATTCCACGATGACAGGGGGAATTACGTCCAGGCCTACTGGTCGATGGCGGGATTTCTCTCGATTTTCCTGATCGCGTTCTCATCGATCACCGCGAACACATTGCACTATCCGTTCGTGATGGCGATGGCGTTCATGATCATGGGCATGTCGGACGCAATGCACGACCGATTCATCCAGGAACATCATAACCAGATCGTACCGGACGACAAGAACCCGCTCAAGTTGAAGAGCTTGTTCGTTTTCACACGGTAAACGTCGACAATTGACGCTTCGCGACCCGCAGAGTCACGGTGGATCCCGGAACATGCGAGTTCTGCTCGTCTACAACGATTACAAGCAGCGCGGCGGCGAAGCGGTTGCCTTCGAGAACGAGCGTGATCTGTTGCTGGCCAAAGGTCACGCCGTTCGTACCTACACGCGCAGCAACGACGAAACCGACAGCATGGGCCAGCTCGCCGTGGCGACACGGATGATCTGGAGCCAGCAGGATTTCCGCGACATCCGTGCGGCCATCCGTGAACACAACGCCGACATCGTCCACGTCCACAATTTCTTCCTCATGATCAGCCCGGCGGTCTATTATGCCGCCGCTGCTGAAAAGGTGCCCGTCGTCCAGACGATGCACAACTACAGGCTGTTCTGCCCGTCGGCGACGTTCTTCCGGGACGGCAAGGTGTGCGAAGATTGCATGGGCAAGTTCGTGCCTTATCCCGGTGTTGTGCACGCATGCTACCGCGACAACCGCAAGATCAGCGGTGCGGTCGCCGCGATGCTGACCACACACCGGATGATGGGCACGTGGAACCGGTACGTCACCCGCTACATCGCGCTGACACCATTCACCCGCGACAAGTACATCGAGGGAGGCTTGCCTGCGGAACGAGTCGTCATCAAGCCGAATTTCCTCAGCGAGGACCCCGGCTACCAGTACGATCCGCAGGACTACGCACTGTTTGTTGGCCGATTGTCGCACGAAAAGGGTGTGGCGACGCTCGTGGACGCGTGGAAGCAGGACGATCCCGGCCTGCCGTTGAAGATCGCCGGGGACGGGCCGTTGATGGACGAGCTGCGTGCGAAAGCGGAGGGGACTCGCGTTGAGTTTCTCGGGTCGCAACCGCGGGAGAGTGTTTACCAGCTGATGAAACACGCGCGCATGCTGCTGTTTCCTTCCATCTGGTACGAGTGCTTGCCGTACACCATCCTCGAAGCGTTCGCCATCGGCACACCAATCGTGGTCTCGAAGATCGGATCCATTGGCACAATGATCCGTCACGGTGACACCGGCCTGCACGCCGAGGCCGGTGATCCGGCGTCTTGGAGCCGCACAATCCGGGACATTCAAGGAGATTCGGCTGGGCTGCAGCGTATCTCCAAGGCTGCCCGGACCGAATTCGAGCAGACCTACGCAACCGAGGCATCCTACCAGCGCATGATCGAGATCTACGAGGACGCAATCGGGAAAAGAACCGTTGCCGCCACGAGATAGAATTTTCAGGCATTTTCAGCTTCCTTCCGCCACGGTGTTCTCAAGGTGAGCATTGGCCAAACCTTTTGCTTGAGTGGAACCATTCGGCTGTCTAACTTCCGCTGGGTCAATGGGTCACACTTGGTTACCGGTGAATACGCAACAACGATTCCAAAGGCCCGTCTGCAGCTGCCAGGTCAGGCAGGCTGATCGGACAACAACGAGTTGAACAACGAGTCAGGGAATGAGCGACTTCAAGATTGATTTCTGCGGCGTCGGTGCTGCAAAAGCAGGAACGACGTGGGTTACCAAGCAGTTGATGGATCACCCCCAAACCTGCATCGGAAGACGCAAGGAATTGAACTACTTCATGCGCAACCATCCGCTGGAAGGTGTGTTTCCACGGACAGGTTCGCATTTCGATTCATTGAATTACAGCCGTGGTATGGAGTGGTACGAGGAACAGTACTGCCGCTGTGAGCCCGGACAGTTGAAGGGCGAACTGTCGACCAGCTACCTCGCAGATCCGACCAGCCCGAAACTGCTGGCCGAGCACAATCCAGATCTGAAGCTGATCATGAACATCCGCAACCCTGTGGATGCTGTCTATTCCGTGTACTACCAGGTCTTTCAGATGCACACGGTGCATGAGACCTTCGAGGAACTGCTCGACCGCACCAACGATCACATCGAGTACTACAGCTATTCGCGGCACATGAAGCGGTACCTCGACTACTTCCCGAAAGAACAGATCAAGTTCATCTTCCTCGATGATATCAAAGCCGATTCGAGCGCCGTCTACAGCGAGCTGTGCGAGTTTCTCGGCATCGACGAGATCGAACTCGACTCGGTGAACAAAAAGGTGAACCCGAGCACAATGGTCCGGTCGACAAAGGTCCGTGACCTCGCGATTCAGGTGTACTACCTGTTCAACAAGAACCAGACGATGCGCAACATCCGCGACTGGATGCGGGAGAAGAAACTGAGCGTGATCGCCCGCAAGATCCGCCGCTGGAATTCCGTCGAGGCGAAGTATCCGCCGATGAAACTGGAAACCCGCGCACGCCTGATCGAAGAATTCCACGACGACATCATCGAAGTTGGCAAGATGCAGAACCGTGACCTCAGCCACTGGCTGAAAATGCCCGAACCGAAAGGGGCCACCGCCAAATGAGCAGTGACTTCAAGCTGGACTTTGTCGGCGTCGGCGCCGCAAAAGCGGGCACATCCTGGACCGCGGCAATTCTCGATGAACATCCGCAGGCCTGCCTCGGACACGGCAAGGAGCTCGACTACTTCCTCGAGTTGATGCCGCTGTATATGCAGCACCGTCTCGGTACCACCGAAACCAGGATGAAGCCGAAGGGCATCGAGTGGCTGAAACAGCAGTTCGACCACTGCCAGCCCGGCCAGATCAAGGGTGAGTACAGCCCGCGGTACCTCAACGATCCGGGCAGCCCGCGTCTGATCCACGAACACAACCCGAAAGCCAAGCTGCTGTTCAACTTCCGCAATCCGACCGAAGCGGCGTACTCGTTCTACCACCACTACAGCGCGTTTCACCCGGTGGACATGCCGTTCGAGCAGGCGTTCGAAGAGGTGCCGGAGGGACGGGAATACTTCCAGTACATCAACTGGATTGAGAAATTCCTCGAGTATTTCCCGCGCGAACAGATGCACATCGTGCTGATGGACGATATCAAGGCGGACAACCAGAAAGTGTACGAGGAGCTCTGCGCGTTCCTCGAGATCGAACCGGTGCCGCTGGAGATCCTCAACAAACGCGTCAACACCGCGAAGCAGATCCGGTCAAAAAACGCGCTGAAGGCGTTTTACCTGATGCACATCGCCGTCGGCAAATTTGCCGCCACACGCTGGCTCCGTGACCGCCTCAAGTACAACCTCGGCGCGGGCAAGGTGTGGGGCAACATCAAGCAGCTTAACATCAAGCGCGAGAAGTATGAGGATATGCCGCAGGATGTGCGCGAGAAACTGGTCGAGACCTTCAAGCCGGCCAATGACCGCCTCGCCGAGTTCCTCGGACGTGACTTGAACGCGTGGAACGACGCCACACCGAAGCCGAAGAAGAAGTGATGGGTGGGGCAGTAGTGAGTGGTGAGTTGTGAGTGGTGAGTAAAAACTCAATTGCCACGGACTTCAGTCCGTGGCAGTTTTACTCTTCCTCAGTCCTCGGTCCTCAGTCCATTACAATCATGCCCGTGTTTGCTTGCAAACGCGGGTAAACCGTCACTCGCAACTCGGACGATGCCCGCGGGAGCTTCTGTTCGCTACCGCGGCTGATCCGGCAAGTTGAGTAACCAGAACCAGGTCCGCGTCTGCAAATTTTTAACACGGCCACATATCTGTCCAGAGCGCCGAGCCTGACCCTATCCGCCAATCCGGGCGTGTGTCCCGTCGAGCACTTCGTTCAGGATCTTCGCCAAACCGTCCACATGCGGCTGTTCGACCAGGTGCCCGTGAGTGCCGTGTACCTGGTGCACCGACAGGTTGCCCTTCCCGACATACGGTCCCCAGTTCAGCAGCTCGTCGCCGGTGGACTGTTTCGGCTGATGGCTGGCACGGAACAGGTGCACCGGTACATGCTCCAGCTTCTTCGGCTTGTAACTCAGCACCGCCTCGTAGGTCATGTCTTCGACCTTGCGAATGGTGCCGCCGGAGCCGCCACGACCCTTGCGGTTGCCGTGCTTCAGCTTGCGCCTGATGTAATCGATCTTCTGCGGCATGCTGAGCGTTGCCATCGTCTCCAGGTGCAGTTCGATCCGCCAGAGGAACGTCTCCAGCTGATGCGGCAGACGGCTGCCGCCCATCTCGAACGTGTAGTACCCTGGACCAAACGTGTCGAACAACGCCAGCATCGCGACCTCTTCACCGGCCTGTTCGAGCTGGAAGGCCATCTCCCACGAGATCACCCCACCACCGGAAAAACCGGCCAGCAGGTACGGTCCTTCTTCCTGCGCGGCACGGATGCCCTTGAGGTAATACTCCGCCATCTCGGGCACGTTGTCGAACGGTTCTTCCTCACCGTCCAGACCGCGCGCTTGCAACGCATACAGCGGCTGCTCCTCGGGAATGAACGAGATCAGCTCACGGTACTTGAGCACGTTCCCGCCGACCGGATGCGTGAAGAACAACGGCAGCCGTTCGCCGGTCGCGCGCAACGGCACTAGCGACGACCAGTCCGGCGCCCAATCCTCATCCGAGAGGATCTTCGCCATCTGTGCGACGGTACGCGTCTTGAGGAAATTCGCCACTGGAATCGAACGCCCGACCAGCTTCTCGACGCGTCCGATCAGCCGTACCGCCAGCACTGACTCACCGCCGAGTTCGAAGAAGTCATCGTGCAGCCCGACGTCGTCGATATCGAGCAGCTCTTCCCACAACTCGATCAGCTGTTCTTCCAGTTCGGTCGGTTCACGATCCGGATCATCCCAGTCGATGCCATCATCCTGGACAGCGGCGCTGTCTTCCGTGACGGCCGGAGCAGATGAACCGTTGCTGTCAGGCGACTGCTCAGCGGATGGGGCGGAGTGGTGCTCAGATGGCGCGGTTGTCAGCGCTTGAGAATCACCCTCCTTGTCGTCGGATTCACGCGCAACCGTCCGGCCACTGAGTTCGCAGACCGCAACCACTTCACCGGCTTCGGTGAACCAGAAACGCGTGCCGTACGACTTGTCCCGGTAGCGCACGGACGCCGTTCCGGCGGTCAGATCGTACGAGTCAATCGCCCATTCGCGCGGCTCGTAGTTCATCCCGCTGCCGAGCGCCTTGGCGACCGCTTCTTTGCTGCACCAGAGCGCGGCGGTAGCACGCGTGCGCTGATCTTCCGGTAACGCACGCACCTCGTCCATCGTCTCCTTCGCGAAACCGCCGGCGAGCACGTCGTCGTAGTTGAAACTGTCCAGCCACTCGTAATCGATACCGATGGCGGTGTCCAGATCCTTCGCGGCAACCGTCACCGCGTATCGCTTCGAATGCGACAGCGAGAAGTCCGGCAGCTTCAGCTCCGGCAACGGAGTGCAGACACCGTACGGCTTTCCGTACTCATCAATCCGGATCTCGATGTCGATCGGGTTGTACCGATCTTCGATCGTCTCCTTCATGATCCAGTCGATCAACAGCTCCTTCGCCGCGATCCGGCCCATCAGCCAGTCTTGACGGCGCGGGTTGCCTTCCGGGAAGCTGTAATACTGTTTCTTCTCCGCCTCAGTCAACGTCGTGTGCGCCAGCTTGCTGCCCCAGACACCCCATGATTCCTCGAGCAGGCCTTCCTCGAACGGCTCGTTGATCCGCATCCGCAGGCCGGTCTTCTCCGTCAGCCACGGTTCCGACAGGGTGAAGTCGTGCATGAACAACGTCACCGTGTCAAACCGCACCGGCATGTCGAAGTACCTGTTCTGCCAGCCTTCGATGTGGGTGTAAACGTGCCCGGTTTCGGCGTCGATAATGTCCACTGTGCCTTCAAGACAGCCCATGTTCGGTACCATCACCGCCTTGTAGTATTCCGGCGGGAAGTGGAAGCCTTCCAGCGAATGGTCGTCCATCTGGTAGATGACATTCCCATCTTTGTCCTGGAAGTTGAAATACGGGTTGCTGTCCAGCTCAATGTCACCGATTCCGGTCAAACGCATCACCGCGCGCCCGATCAGCTTCCGGCCCTTCGGCGGCGGACCGCCGAAGAACCTCGCTTCCTTGATCATGAACGGGAAGAGGTTTGCGTCCATCCCGTACACTTCGGTGTAGTAGAATCCTACCTGCAACACCGCCGCGTCCATCACGAAAATGTCCGTCTGGAATTGCGGGTCCTGGATGTTTGCGAACAAATCATCCCAGTCCGGTACCTCGATATCGACTTCGATCGTGTGCGGACTGACGTGACGGATGTTCCGGATCGCACGGAAGTGACGCCCGTGGAACCGGCCCGGATAATTCATGCTGTAGAAGATGCCGTCGTTATACAGCATCTCGGTGGTGAAATGCGAGTACTTCGGATTCGGCACCTTGAACGGCATCGGCGCGACCGGATCGTGTTCCCTGTCGCCGACAATGGCCATCGTTTCGAACGTCAGATGCGGTTCGACACGGCCATCCCGGTGCTTGTGATACTGGAAAATCTCGACTCGGACCAGCGTGTCGCCGTCCTCAAGATCCTTCAGCTTCTTCGCCTTGATCAGGATGTCGAGCGTGCCGTCGGTCAGCGCCAGCCAACGGTGGCCGCGGATCATCTTGAACGTCTTGACGTGCTTGGTGCCGTCCATCAGGTACGTGGCCGCTTCGGCGCACGTCTCGAGGCTCATCACGAACGGTACAATCGCCATCGGACGCAGCTGCTTCTGGTGACGGCTGGGCGGTCCGCCGAACGCATGCGACTTGAGCACGAGGTCGGTTTCGACGTTCAGGTGCCGCTCACATTCGAGCAGGTTTTCATCCTTGCTGACCACCTTGCCAAGCATCGGGTACGCTTGCTCGAACGGCAACTCTGACGAAGCCGGACGCGGGTAGTTCGGCGCACTCAACGACGCCTGCGGATCGATCTTCTTCAGCAGATGATCCGGCGCGTCCGGGTTGGACGGGTCGGAAAGCATCGCGTCCAGCATCTCCTGCGATACCGGCGGCTTCTTGCCGAACGGTATGTCGTGCGCGTTCATCGCCGCACGCGCCTGTTCACGCAACGCCTCAACATCCGCCTGCGGTTCGGCTTTTGCCGGAACGGCAGGTGCGGGAGCGGCCGGAGCCTGGGCTTCCGGTGCTGACGGCGGAGCGGGTGCTTCGACGGCAGCCTGCGGAGGTGCCGTTTCCAGAGCCGGTTCCATCACCGGGGCAGGCGGGGCCTGCATCTCCATCGGTGCCGGCGACACATTCGGATCGAACCCCTGCGGCGGCATCATCGGCTGCGCGTACGGATCGTACGGCGGCATCATGCCCATCTCCGGCGGGGGAGGAGGTGCGTATGGGTCAAACGGCGGCGCGCCATACGGATCATACGGCGGCATCATGCCGTACGGGTCCGCTGGCAGCGGGTTACCATACGCATCAAACATCATCGGCGCCTGGGGCTGGTACCCCCACGGGTCAGGTGGTGGAACCCCCAGACTGCCTGGTACGAAAAAATCCGGTCCCCACGGTTGCGGGTTGTACGGGTCCTGCGGAATCGGGTTGCCCCAGGCGTCGTACTGCTGCTGCGGTGGCTGTGCGTACGGATCGAATCCCGGCTGCTGCGGCAATGGATTGCCCCATTGATCCACCATCGGCTGCGGCGGATAGGGCGGATAGCCCATCTGCGCGGCGTACGGATCATACGGCGGCGGGGGCGGAGCGTACGGATCAAATCCCGGCTGCGGGATTGGATTGCCCCACGCGTCGAACTGCTGCTGTACCGGGTACGGCTGCTGTGGGATCGGCTGCCCGGTGTACGGATCAAAGCCACCGTTTCCATATGGATCATACATCGGAGCCTGCTGCGGCTGCGCATACGGGTCATAGCCCGGCTGCTGCGGCAACGGGTTGCCCCACTGATCTACCATCGGCTGTTGCTGCGGGTAGCCACTCGGATCGTACGCTGGCGGTTGCTGCGGAGCCATCTCATGCGGCTGCGGAGCCGCGGCCGGCTGACCATTGGCGGACTTTGCAACCGGAGTCGCTTCCGGAGCTGCCTGATCTTGTATCTTCGCCGCTTCAGCGGCTTCCGGGATGATCTTCGCTGCGCCTGCGCCGGTCAACCCACGATGCGGGAACTTCTCGTTCAGACGCTGCATCATCTTGTCGCTGAGTCGCATGGTGGCGACATCACGCACCAGCCGCTGGTTCGTCGGACGCTTCTTCTCCGGCTCGATCTCCGCCGGATTGACCGGCACGAGGGTCACCTCGCGGTGCTCGTACATGCCTTCGAACCGCGGCACGCGGCCGTTGATGAACAACTGCGCGAGCATGGTGTTCAGCTGGTCGAGGTCGCCCTTGCGCGCGTTGTTCGTCGCGACCGCGAGGTAGTCCTTGCCCATCAGCGTGTCGTTGACAAACGCTGTCAGGTTCGCATTCGCGCCGACTTCGACGAAGATGCGGACACCGTCCTCGTACAGCTTCTCAATCGCGCCACGGAACATCACCGGCTCCGACCACAGATCCGCCGCCCACTGGTGGACCTTCTTCGGATCGTCCGGGTAGTAATCACCCTTGGTCGCGCTGAACAGCTTGGTGTGGCCCTTGTCAAACCAGTCGGTCTTGAACCGCTTCGCCAGCTTCTCGCTGACCAACTTGAATTCCGGGGTATGGAAGGCACGGTCGAACGGCATCCGTTCGCAAATCCCGCCCGCCTTCTCGAACAACGGCTTGGCGTTGAGCACATCTTCTTCCGCGCCGTAGACCAGCACCTGGTTCGGGCAGTTGTCGAGCACGAAGGACAGCTTGCCCTTCGAGTCGGCGATGATTTTCTCCACCTTCTTGTGGTCAGCCGCGCCGACGGCGAGCAACGCGCCGGTCGGGTAGCCACCCAGTTCATCACGGAAGCTGGTGAAGACATCAACCAGCAGCTCCGTCGGCTCATCGAGCTCAGTCTTGCCCGGCTTCTTGAAATAGCCGGACGATCCCACCGCGTTCAATTCGCCCGTACTGTGCCCGATCATCACGTCCGGCTTGACGCCGAGCGTGTCACGGACCAACTCATCCATCGCATCGGCGGTGTAGTTCGTGATCGCGATGCTGTAGTCGCCGGTGAACAGTTCCTTCGCCAGCGCTTCCCGTTCTTCATCGGTCAGCACCGTCGGCTTCGGGTACAGGGCGTCGCTGGGACGGATGCCCATGTTCTTCACGAACAGCCTGTCCATCACATCGAACCACTCCCGCACCTTCGGGAAGAAGCGGCACAGGTCGGCGAACATCTCAGGATACTGCGCGCCGTGACCGGGGTAAATGAACGCCATCTTGCCGTCACGGACCTTGTCGCCAAAGAAAATACCGCCACGGCCCTTCATCCGTTCGGCCTTGCCCGATTTGATCTTTTCGATGGCGTCCTTAAGACGCTTGACCGCGTCCTCACGGTTGTCCGTGATCAAGACCGCCAGACGCACCGGACCGTACTGGCCCTTGGCGTGCTCGACCAACGAATAGGCGATGTCCTTCAGCAGGAAGTTGCGTGGGTGCTGGATCACACCGATCACGTTGTTCACCTGCTCGACGACGTCATCCTGCGAACGGCCGTGGAACACCAGCAGTTCATGCGGCCACACCTTGTCCAGCAACTTCACACGATCCTTGCCGCTGGGGCCGGTGTACTCCTCCACAATGCAGTGCCCGTCGATCCCGCCGAACCCGAACGCGTTTACGCCGGCACGGCGCGGATGATCCTGACCGTTGATCCACGGACGGATCTTGTTGTTCACATACACCGGGCTCGTTTCCAGCTCAAGCGCCGGGCTGACTTCGTCGCACAAGGTCGGCGGCAACGACTTGTGATACAGGCCGAGCACCGTTTTGATCATCCCCGCGGAACCGGCCGCCATCAACGAGTGGCCGAGCATCGACTTGACGCCGCCAAGCCCAATCGGCAATCCGTCTTCGGGACGGTCACCGAACACCGTCTTGATCGACTTGACCTCGGTCTCATCACCGAGTGGAATCCCGGTACCGTGCGCTTCGAGCAACGATATCGTGTGCTTGTCGATGCCGGTTTCCTCATAAGCTCGCTGCATCGCCAGCACTTCGCCCTCAAAACGCGGCGCGAGCAGGCCCTTGGACTTGCCGTCGGACGCCAGCGAGATTCCCTTGATCACGGCGTAGATGCGGTCATCATCACGCTCGGCGTCTTCCAACCGCTTCAGCACCATGATGCCCATACCCTCGCCGAGCAGCACGCCGGAGGCCCGCTTGTCGAACGGGCGCACGATGTCACGGGTCAACGCTTCAATAATCGAGAAGACCATCATCATCTGCGGCGGCATCGACATGTTGACACCACCGGCGAGGATCATGTCGCTGCGTCCGCTGCGCAGTTCTTTGATCGACGCATCCAGCGAGATGAACGACGCCGAACACGCCGCGTCGACGATGTAGTTCGGACCCATCAGGTCGAGACGGTTCGCGATCCGGCCGGTGAGCACGTTCGCGACAAAACCGGGCACGATTTCCGGACGCAACATCGGCAGGCCGTCCATGATGTCATGACGAATGTCATAGATCATCTGTTCGTCCATGTCCGGCAGCAGATTCTTGATAATCGCCATCGTCTGATCGACGACCATGCCATGCTGGAACGCGAGCAGGTTGCCACGGTTGGCGTTCGGACCATAGCCGAGAATGACGCCGGTACGGGTCTTGTCGAACGACTTCATCCCGTCCCAGTACCCGGCGTCGATCAACGCGTCCTTGCACGCTTTCAACGCGAGGAAATGGTCCGGTGTGGTGCCGTCAACCTGGCTCGGCATGATGCCGAACTCGAGCGGATCAAATGGAAGATCGCGATCGACAAATCCGCCCTTCTTCGTGTAAATCCGGGCGACTTCCTTCATCTCGGGATCGTAATAGTGCTGCGTCCATTCCGGCACGCCGTCCGTCACCCCGTCCACCTTGTCGACGAGATTCTGCCAATATTCACGGACGTCATGCGCCTTCGGAAAGACGGACGCCATGCCCACGATGGCGATGTTCTGCTGGCCAGGGTTGCGTTTCACTGAGCTCATCGTATCCTTCAACTGTGCCCGGACGAATCGTCCTGATGTGTACAACATGCCCACGACATTCATGTCGTGGATGATCATTTGAGTCTGCCCCGACCAGCTTGCTGGTCGGGATTTTCCGCCAGTGAACTACGAGATCCTTCACCACGTTCAGGATGACACCAAGTTCTGGATGACATCCGTCTCAGGAATTCACCCTTCACTGGACGACAACTTGTTCACTGTGACATCCTGCGTATCACGGACCAACCACGGACTAAAGTCCGTGGTAATTATAGCTGCTCGTTGTTCTTACCACGGACTTCAGTCCGTGGTAGCTCAAAAAATACAGGAAGGAGAGGGCCGGTGACGGACCGGACCTCTCCGCATTGTCGTTCGTTACCATCGTCCGCCACGTCTCATGCGCGATCCGGCGAACGTCATCCGTCACACACGGTTCAGATCATCCGCCGACCACAGGCCGGACCCCGCGACCAACTCCACCTCATCCTTCGAGCCGTGGGTCAGTTCGTCGAGGAAGAACTGCCGTCCACCCTTGAGCGGAATCGGAATCACACCGCGTGCTTCAAATGCTGCAATCAACTCGTCCGTCACCATGCCCGAGATCCACGGACCCCAGTTGATCGACATGATGCGGGCGTTCGGCCACCCGTTGTTCAGCATCCACGCGAACCGGTTCACCGCTTCGTTCGCGGACGCATAATCCGACTGGCCCATGTTGCCGAATCGTCCGGCCATCGAGGTGAAGAACACCGCCAGCTTCATCTGCTCCGGCTTCAGCTTCTTCGCCAGGATCCACGTGCTCTTGACCTTGGTCTCAAACACCCGGTGGAACTGCTCGATCGGCTTGTCGGCGATCAGCTTGTCCTCAATCACACCCGCACCATGCAGCAACGCGTCGATGCGGCCGTGACGTTCATACACCCCGTCAAGCGCCGCGCCGAACTTGTCAAGATCGGACACGTCAACACTGAGGTATTCCACCGTCGCGCCGGCATCCTGGAACCGCTTGATGTTGCGCAGCATTTCGCGTGCACCGAGCAGACGGTTGACCTTCTTCTCGATGTCGACCGGGCGAACCTTCTCGCCAGCCGCCTTCGCCGCCATCATGAAATGCTTGCGCAAGTCGGCAAGTTCGGTCAGGTTGGCCGTTTCCGGACCTTCCGGCTGCGGCAACGGGCTGCGTCCGCAGAGGATCAACGTCATCCCCGCGCGAGCGAGGTCGTACGCCAACTCCGCGGTCACACCGCGCGCACCACCGGTGACAATTGCCACCCAGTCCGACTCGAGCTTGAGCGGTTCGGCGCCGTTGTTGAGATCAATCGCACGGTCCACCGGCCGGAACGCGGTCCGCGTCCCACCCGGATACCCAACTTCCTGCCGTTCGTCATCGGCGAGCAGCTCGTCCACCAACTGCTTCGCAATCGCCGGCGGGCTGAGCGCGTCGTCAAAATCGACCGCCTTGGCACGCACACCCGGCCATTCGATGACCAGCGTCTTCAAAATGCCGAGGCCGGACGCCGCTGTCGGAACGGCCTTCGACTGGCCATGCCGACCAAACGAGCCGCCCATGGTCGAACCCAGCAGCACACGAGCTTCGCCGGTGTCCGCCGCCTCCTTCAGATCGAGTTCAACGATCTGCAGGATCTTGAACAGGCTGTAAACATGCTCCTGCGACACCTGCGCCAGCTCATCCATCGTTTCCGGCAAGTTGCCGGTGCCGAGGGTCGCCAGGTGCAGGACGCCGCTGATGGAACCGTGCTGCTCACGCTGGTCAGTGATGAATTGCTCGAGACGGGCCGGATCAACCAGCGTCGCTCGCTCGATCATCGCGGTTTTCACGCCTTCCTGCGCGAGGAAGTTGATCGTGTTT
Organism: bacterium; assembly: GCA_963675295.2. GTDB lineage: Bacteria > Electryoneota > Electryoneia > Electryoneales > Electryoneaceae > BMS3BBIN04. Next base: position 3,894,738 of record CAXXKJ010000002.1, on the reverse strand, counting down.
GCCGCGATGCCGCCGGCATCTTCGGTGACGAGGATCAGCCCCTGCGGGAGTTCACCACGCGGGGGCAGTTCCTCCTCGAACGGTTCGAAGATGTACCGCCCGATCCGTTCGACACCGCTGAAATCGTTATCGTCCGCGACAGAGGCCGCCGCTCCGCCATTGGACCGGGAGGCCTGGAGCGTGTCCGGGCTGGACGGCGGCTGCTGCACGCCTCCCATCTTAGGGTTTACCGTGTCTCCGCCAACCTGCTGACCCATCTTCTCGAGGATGTCCACCATCTCGGCCATCGTCTTGACACGCGTCAACGCCTCAAGCTCAGCCTGCAATGAATCGGCCTTGTCCTCGGGGAAGGTCTTCTGCAACGAACCCAGCACCTCGACACGCTTGATCGAGTCGATGCCGAGGTCCGCTTCCATGTCGGCGTTCAGGTCGAGCATATCCTCGGGATAGCCCGTCCGTTCCGCAACCAACGCGACCAACTGCGCTGCGATGTCGTCCTTACTCATAGGTGCGCCTGCGGCGGGTGCCGGAGCCGGAGCGGGAGCAGGTGCTGCCGCCGGGGCGGCTGCGGGTTGGGCTGGTGCTGCGGCGGCAGGTGCGGGAGCCGCACCACCGGCCTTCTGGCCCATCGCCTGCAGGATGTCGACCATCTCGGCCATCGTCTTGACACGCGTCAACGCCTCAAGTTCGGCTTGCAACGAGTCCGCCTGGTCTTCCGGGAACGTCTTCTGCAACGAACCCAGCACCTCGACACGCTTGATCGAGTCGATGCCGAGATCCGCTTCCATGTCGGCGTTGAGGTCGAGCATATCCTCTGGATAGCCTGTCCGTTCCGCGACCAACGCGACCAACTGCGCGGCGATATCGTCCTTGCTCATCGCACCACCAGCGGCCGGAGCCGGAGCAGGAGCGGGAGCGGGAGCTGGGGCAGCTGGAGCTTCAACGGCGGGTGCGGGCGCCGGTGCGGCGGCCTGGGGCTGCGGCTGAGCCGGAGCCTGGGCTGGAGCCTGCTGCTGCGGTGGTATCTGTGGCTGCTGGGGCTGCTGCGGCATGCCCTGCGGCGGATAACCAGGCTGCTGCTGGGGAGGATACCCCTGCGGCTGCTGTTGCGGGTATCCCTGGGGCGGCATGCCCTGCGGCGGGTAGCCCGGCTGCTGCGGATACGGGGGACGCCCATACCCGGGCTGCTGCGGCGGATACCCCGGCTGAGGATAACCCTGCTGCGGGTACGGCGGACGGCCGTAACCCGGCTGCTGCGGCATGCCCTGCGGTGGATAACCCGGCTGCGGATAACCCTGCGGCTGCTGCGGGTAACCCTGCTGCGGGTAGCCCGGCTGCTGTGGCATGCCTTGCGGCGGATACCCCGGCTGCTGCGGCGGCTGACCCTGCGGGCCATACTGCTGCTGCATCTGCTGGAAGCGCGCCATGTTCTGCTGGTACGCCTGCATCGGATCAACCGGCGGCTGACCCGGCTGCTGCGGCGGCACTCCCTGCGGAGCGCCCTGCTGTTTGAACTCGTCCATCAGTTCCTTCCTTCTCTTATCTGCAAGTTCTTTGTCCAATGGGGGAAGTTTGCCCACGATGTGCATCGGGTGGCCCTGCGGACGTGAACAGCCGCCCGACACCAGCCACGCCGTCTTCGGCAACTCCGCCGGTTTCGTTTCCAGCAGCTTGCCGAGGTTCAATGCCTTGACGTCGCGCCCCTCATGCAACATCGAAAGCTTCACATGCGCGCCAGCCGCAAGCAGCTGGCCCGTCGCCTTCAACACGCCCTTCACCGCGCCGTTGGCGTCAAACGAGACCGTGCTGACACTGAGATCATCCTTGAGGATCTGCTTCGTCAACGACCCCAGCACACTCTTCGGTCCGAGTTCGACAAACACACGGATGCCATCGTCGTGCATCGTGTTGATAGCCGAAACAAATTCCACCGGCCCCAACAAATGGCCGGAAAGCTGTTCCTTGATTGCGTTCGGGTCGGACGGATACGGTGACCCGTTCTTGTTCGAATACACCGGGATCAGCGGTTCGTTGACTTCCGCCGCCTGAATCGCCTCGACCAACGGCTTCTGCGACTGCTCGAACAGGCTGGAGTGGAACGCACCGGCCACGGTCAACAGCTTCGCGGTGATGCCGTCGTCCGTCAGTTTCTTCACCGCCGCCTTGACGCCGTCAACCGGACCACTCAGCACCGACTGTTCCGGCGCGTTGTGGTTGGCGATCACCACGCCCTCAAACTCGGTGATCAACGGCTGCAGCTTCTCGCGTTCCAACTTCACCGCCGCCATCGTGCCCGGCTTGTCCGCCGCGGCTTCGGCCATTGTGTGGCCACGAGTTTCGATCAACTGGAACATCTGCTCGCGCGACAGCACACCAGCGGCGTGCAACGCGACATACTCACCGATCGAATGCCCGACGACACCGTCCGCCTTGAGGCCCAACCGTGTCGCGAAATCATGGTAACCGGTCGCCAACGCACCCAACGCGGGCTGCGTCACATGCGTGTTCGTCAGCTCGACGACCTGCTGCTTCTCCTCGTCCTTCGTGAACGCGCTCGGCGGGAAAATGAACTGGCTCAGCAGTTTCGGGTAGGCGTCACGGGTGAACCCATCCGCGGCTTCCACCGCTTCCCGCACCTCGTGCAGGTACATCGCCGCTTCACGGCCCATGTTCACATACTGCGAGCCCTGGCCAGGAAAGAGGAACCCGATCTTCGGCGAATCCTTCGGCGCATCCAGCACCAACTGCACGTTCGGGCCGAGCTGGAATTTTTCCTCGCCGTCCAGCTCCTGGATGACCTTCTCCAGCGTGCCCTTCAATTCGTCGAGGCTGCTCGCGACAACGGTCAACAGCGCCGGCTTGCCAACTGCGGCATCCGCCTGCAACGCCAGCGTAAACGCGAGGTCTCGCAAACGCGGCTCGGCACCCGCCGACAACGCTTTGTGCACCGTCTTCACCGAACGCAGCAGCGCCTTGTCGTTCGCGGCACGCCAGGCGAACAATTCCTGCGGCCAGAAATTCGCACCGGCGGTATTTTTCTTCGCGCCCTCGACATACTCTTCCAGCACCATGTGGAAATTCGTGCCGCCGAATCCGAACGCGCTGACACCCGCGTACCGGGGCCGGTCTGGATGCTTGATCCAGGGCCGCCCGTCCTTGAGCACATACACCGGCGATTCCGGATCGGCGATCGGATCGATCGGATCCTCGATATGGCAATGCGGTGGCAGCACCTTGTGATACAACGACAACGCCGCACGCAGAATCCCCGCCGCACCGGCATCCGACTTGGCGTGTCCGATCTGCGCCTTGACCGAACCCAGCGAGATCGACTTGGGCGGCGTGTTTCCCTTCAACAGGGAGAGCACGGTTTCCGTCTCGGCGGTATCACCGGCGACAGTCCCCGTCCCGTGCGCCTCGATCATCCCCACCTGATCCGGCGTAATCCCAGCCTTCTCGTACGCCCGCTGCAACGCGCGCAGTTGCCCTGCCGGGAACGGCGCGGTCATTGACTTCGCGCGGCCATCACTGGACGATCCCCAGCTCTTGATCTTGGCGTAAATGTGGTCGCCGTCGCGCTCAGCGTCCGCCAGACGCTTCAGCACCAGCACCGTCACACCTTCCGCCAGCACAATCCCGTCCGCGTTCTTGTCGAACGAGCGGCTCTTGCCGGTGGGCGAGAGGGCATGGGTCTTCGCAAAGCTGATGTAACTGCCGATATGCTGCTGCAGGTCAACACCGCCGGTGATCATCATGTCGGCGTTGCCCAATTCCAGTTCGGAGATCGCCATCGCGACCGAGGTCAACGAGGACGCACACGCCGAATCAACCGTGAAGTTGATCCCGCTCATATTGAGTCGGTTGGCAATCCGGCCGGCGGTCACGTTGTACAATCCACCAGCGAACGCTTCCTCCGTCCACTCCGGCATCCGTTCCCACGTATCCTCCGGGATATAGGGAACGAAACGCTCCATCGTCGTGCGAGCCGTCAGCATCAGGCCAAAGTCGCCCGTCGATCCCGCCGCACCAAGGATTACACCGGTGCGTTCACGCGGGTAACTGCCATCGCCATATCCGGCGTCTTCCAACGCCTTCTTCGCCATCTCCAACGACATGACCTGCATCGGTTCGATGCTGCTCATCGAGATCGGCGCGATGCCGTACGCCACCGGGTTGAACGCCATTTCCGGGACAAATCCGCCCCACTTCGAGTAGCTGCGGTCACGCGCGGTGCGGTCCTGGTCGTAGTAGATCTCCGGGTCCCAACGGTGCTTCGGGATCTCCTCAATCACATCTTTGTGCGTCAGCACATTTTCCCAGAACTCGTCCATCGTTTTCGCCTGCGGCATGGTCGAGGCAATGCCAACAATGGCGATGTCGCACGGGTTTGGTTCAGCCTGCACTTTGACCGGTTCCGGCAACACGAACGAGTCGAGCTGTTCAACCGCGCCATCACAGATTTCGGTGTGCAGCTCCTGGACCGTCGTCGCACGGTCACGCATCGTGCACACCTGCCCGATCATGTAAAAGCCGGTCTGGTACTGCTCCTTGTCGTCGACGTCACGGATGCCTTCGGCGCTGAAATGCTGGCCCTTGGTCGCAATCGCGAGCCTTCCGAGCGTGAACCGGTCCAACTCTTCACGGATTTCCGCGCCGGGACGCTTGTCTTTCAGCATCTGGCGGCGGGTCGCATTGAACTCACTGGCGAGCGGGGTGTCGCAGGCACGGTTGGCGTGACCCGGACCGACTTCCATGTTCACCGTCCGGTCGCACTTGATCGCCGTGTCCTGGTACAGCTTCGTGATTGTCCCTGTGTCCACCGATTCCTTTGCGAACAGGTAGGCGGTACCGACGAGGCAGCCGACATTCATCCCACGCGCGACCAGCGGCGACGCCATCGCGCTGACCATCGCGGAGGACAGCCGGTCACTGACACCACCGGCGAACAACACCTGGACGTCTGCTTCCTTGCCCTTTGGCACCATCTCGAGGAATGCGTCAATCACCGATTCCCACAACGGGAAGCTGCACAACGGCCCGATGTGGCCGCCGCACTCCCGCCCCTCGAAGATGAATTTCCGCGCGCCCGACTCGTAGTACATCTTCAACAGTTCAGGCGTCGGCGCATGGATGTACGTCGAAATCCCGTGCTCTTCCAGCTTGTTCGCCTGGTCGGGACGTCCGCCGGCGATAATCGCGAACGGCGGCTTGACCTTGATTACCTCTGCCAACTGCTGGTCGTACAGCTCCTGCGGTAAAAAGCCGATGAAGCCAACACCCCACGACCGGTCGCCGTGCAGCTCGACACTCTTCTTCAGCAAATCAGCGACAACCTGCGGCGGCATCGTGCCGAGGGCATGCGTCGGCAATGCACCTTCCCGGCTGATCACATCCGACATCTCCGCCCGGTCGCTGACACGGCTCATCGGGCCCTGAACCAACGGATATTTCGTCCGGTGCCGCTTCGCCAACGGCGAGTCCGGCGCCATCGTCTGCTGCTCTTTCGCCGCACGAATGTGGTCGTCGATCTCGTTGCCGATCACACGCAACAGCTTGGCGACGCTTTTGTATTTGTCACGGTAGCGTGCAGCGAACCCGATGCCCTGCCCGACCGGCCAGCCGAGCACGCCCGGTTCGCCCCAGCCGATCCGCTCGGACGCAATCCCGCGCCACTTGGCAACACCATTTTCCGTCAGGTCATTCTCAACCTCAAGCGCGTCCGCCTGCGCCATCAGGTCGTCGTTAACCGGGAACCCGGGACGCGCGAACACCCGCACCGGCGCGAGCAGACGCTCACCGTACGCAACCGCTTCCTTGCCGTTCAGCCCCTCGAAATACTGCTTCCAGGACAACGGCAACGGCGATTCCGGCATCAGCAACAACTGGTCGTCGAGCACGATCCCGTCCGCGCCGGCAACCTTGCACGCCGCAGCGGCATGCACACCCAGACCGCCTTGGACATACACCGGCGGCGTCTTCTCCAACTTCGCCAGCTTCTGCAGCAGGATGTACGTCGTGTCGTCACCAACCCAGCCCGCGCCCTCATGGCCCTTCATCACCCACGCTTCCGGCTGCTGTTTCTGCTTCAGCAGCTCCGTCGCGACCTGAGAATCGAGAATTTCCAGCCAGATCGAGCGTTGGTCAGCCTTCGGTAGCGCTTTTAACACGTCGGCGTGATTCTTCGCGGACACGCCAGCCAGCAGCACGATGTGATCCTGATCGGCAAGCATCTCAAGCAGCGGCTGCAACGGCTTCACCTGATCCGCATGCAGACGGAGCCCGATGCGACCGGTGGCGTTCGCCGTGCGCTTCAGCAACATCTCCAGCGACACACGCGCACGATCAGCGTCAACGCAGAACTCGGCGTCCAGCAAACCGGTGAATCCAGCCTTCGCCGCGGAGATCGCGACACCAGGCTCACGCAAACCGAGAGGGCTCAAAGTGATCCGTTCAAACCGATTCAACGACATGTAAGCAATCCTTTGCTGACCGGGTCATCCACCCGGGAAGTATCGAAAATTGTCCGCATCTGCACGGGATCGATGTGTCATTTCTCCACATCCAGCCAAAGCCGCAGACTGACTGAAATCAATATGTTTCAACCGTAAGATGCACGGCTGCGAAAGTGATAATCAAAAGGTCGGAGTACTGTGACGCAGGTCGCATCAAGCTCGCATTGGCTCCGAATTCACACTTGATTATCAACGGGTTACGAATCCGGCAGCACCGGACAAGACGCTGCTTTTCGCTGACCCCGTTTTCAACAGACCCGCTACTTCTCGTTGACGGACCTACAACCCGCCGGAAACGCTTTCAATCGCGAGTTTTAAACGAGCGTTTCAATTCCACCCTCTCGCAGGCTGATTCTCACGTATCGATCAAAGTTAGGGCTTGCAAACATACGCATACGGCACAGACCGGTCAACTCGGCATCAAATCGGAATCGCTGAGAGACTGTGAGAGGACTGAGTTTGCCGCACCTTGGCGTACACGATTTCCGTAGCTTACCACTCCGCTGGAACGAGCCTGGATGAAAACCAGGAATCCGTTGCAGCGCGGAAGATGAGTGCAAGAGACACACAATTGTCATACAAATCTCGGAGGAAGGATGGAGTTCAGCGAGAAACGGGATGTGGATGCTCGAAATATGCACGCCGACATCCTCTCCTGGCCCGATCAGGTCCGCACCGGCTGGGCGCAGGGACAGGAAGCGGCGAAAGCTTACCCGGACGCACCCGTTCCATCCGCCGTCATCTGGGCCGGCATGGGCGGCAGCGCCATCGGCGGCGACTTCCTCGCGGGATTGCTCAGCGACTCCGCGCCGTTCCCGTTGACCGTTCATCGCGGCGGCCCGTTGCCGAAATGGGCAGGCTCCGGCACCGCTGTCATCCTCGCCAGCTATTCCGGCAACACCGCGGAAACCCTTGCCACCGCACAGGAAGCAATCGACCGCGGTTGCACCCTCTACGCCCTCACCTCCGGCGGCAAACTGGCGGCGATGGCGAAGGAGATCGGCTTTGAGACATGGACCGTGCATGGTGGCCGCATGCCACGCGCGGCTCTCGGCGAAGCGTTCTCGACCGCGCTGGGTGCGTTCCAGCAGCATGGCTGGGTTACGATCACGGACGAAGCGTACAAGGAAACGCTGCAGGTCATCAACGAACTGACCGACACGCTGTCCGTTGCGCCGGAGGGGATCGACCACCCGGTGTACGGCTTCCTCACCGAGACGTTGAAGAAGCACCCTATGATTTACGGCAGCGGGACGCTTGTCCCCGTCGCACGTCGCTGGGCGGCGCAGATCAACGAGAACGCCAAACGTGCGGCGCAATGGGGCGTGATGCCGGAGATGAACCACAACGAGGTGGTGCCGTACGTCGAAGGCGGGGAGTGGGGGCAGTGGTACGACGTGATCCTGCTGGACGATCCGGACGCACCCGCTGATGTCCGCAAACGCATCCCGCTTACCGCTGAGCTCGCGCGCGCCGCCGGGTGGACCGCGCAGACCATTACGCCACGCACGCAGAGTACCCTCGCGCGGATGATGGAGCTGACCGTGATCGGCGACTGGCTGAGCTACTGGCTGGCGTTGGCGCAGGGGGTGGACCCATCCCCAATCCCGACCATCGACACGCTCAAGGCGCGGTTGGAGGAGTAGGCACGTGCCACGGTTGATCGTGGCCGTCACATGGTGCCCGCGAGGCAGAAACCGCTTCTGCGGAGGGAGCCGGGACGATGCCCGCGGAAGCTTCGTTGCCGCGGAACGGGGATGACGGATGACCCCTGTTCGCGTGTGCCCCGACCAGCTTGCTGGTCGGGATTGTCCGCACTTGAAATGCAGCATAACAAGAAAAACGCTGTCCGCACTTGAACCGTCACACGCCATGAAAAAGCCCCGGAATTTTCCGGGGCTTTGAAGTCTCACAACGTGTCAGCCGATCAGTTCGGCCGATCACGCAGCACACGAACCACCGCGCCTTCCTGCACATTCGGGTTGCTGAGGAAGTCGAGCGAGTAGCTGTAGCCGGACGGTTGCGTCAGCACCGCATCGCCCGCGATGTCGGTTTTTCCACCGGCGATCATGATGTAGTATTCCATCGTCTTGCCGGGGGCGTGATCGTAGATACCCGGGTTGTTCACCTGGCCCAGCACGGTGACTGTGCCCGGTGCCTTCGGGATGATGATCTTGTCGCCTTCCATCAGCACGACGTCCTGCTTCATGTCACCCTTCTGCAGCAGGGCGTAGAAGTCGACGTTGATGCGCTTCATGCCACGCTTCAACGCCATCGCCGCTTCGTAGTTCTCCTTGGCGTCCTGGTAACGGCGGATCGCGAACTCGTACGATTCGAGGATCTCGGCGGTCGCATCACCCAGACGGCTGTTGTTCAGCAACGGGAAGCCACCCTGCGCCTGCGTGTTGCCGGTAACACCGCCACCGGACATGGTACGCACCGCACGCTCACGGATTTCCATCTCCTCGCGCGCGTTCTTCACTTCCTTGCGCAATTCCTCGATGGTCAGGTCGAGCCCTTCATCAGGCGCGGCACGCAGCAACTGCCCACCGGCCATGTAAGCATCGGATGTCAACCCACCCGCACGGTCAATGATCTCGCTCAGAGTTTCGTCACGCCGTTCCAGCGTGTACGTCCCCGGGTACAGCACCTGGCCCTCGATCACGACGTTGTTCGGCAACGTGATATCCGGACTGCGACGGACATGAACCTGGTCGTACGCCTGCATCTTGAAGTTCGATGCCGGAGTCGCGCCCTGGTAGATCAACGAAAGCACGTCTTCCGGGTTCTGCACCACGTTGTACGTGTGCAGCATCTGAACGTCAAACGTCCGGTTCAACGTATCGCCCGGAATCCCGTGCAACTCGACACGGCTCACCTCGGCGTCCAGCATGTACGCTTCCGGCGCGAACCCACCAGCCCGCAGCAGCAGGTCAGCGAGCGACATGTCGCGCGTCATTTCGTACCGGCCGGGGTATTTCACATACCCGGTGATCCAGACGTAGTTCTCAAAAGCCTTCGTCACCTCTTTCTTGTAAATGCGAACCATGTCCTGCGGCTGCAACGGGATGTTGCTGCCCGGTTCCTGGTTCAACACGTCGATCACACTGAAAGAGATGATCTCCGGCCCTTCGTCACCCTCTGTCGTGCGGACAACTTCCCCGCGAGATTCGTACACCTCTTCGCGGAACCTGTCATCCGTCAAGCCCGAGTGGTTGATGAGCAGTTGGTAGAGCGTCGGGTTCTGGGAGATCGGGTGCTCGCCGGGGTCACGAACCTGTCCCCGGAGGTACACCATTTTCGAGCTGCCTTGAGCCCATGCCGCCGGCAGCGTGAGCATCAGCAGGAACATGACCAGCATCAGCGCCGCCAAAGGCCCGTTCCAACCGCGCACCGTACGGAGACCCCTCTTCATCTCGATTTCCTTCCAGACATGTACTGTGTCGGTACAAATGTATGAATGATTCCGAAGGTTAACACCCTCAGCGCTCAGGATCAAGATGCAAGATGCATCCGAGGCCCGGTCTTGCGCCTCACCAGCAAACCCCGAAACACTAGGAACTTCTTCGGATTTTCCGGATCAGCGGGCAGTTCGCACGATGATCCACACTTCTTGTTGACGTCAAAATCAGCCTGAAAACTCCGCTCAATTCAGCCCGGCATGATGCCCGCCGTTGCTGCCACCATTGGTGTCCGGAACCGGAACACGAACCTGGCTGGTCAGCTTGATCGCAGGCACCGGAGCGCTGTATTCCGGCACGAATTCCTTCAATCGCGCCCGAGCGGTCTTCTCGTCGATCGTCATGCACTGCTCGGCATATTCGTCCACACGTTGCAGGAACGAATCGTCCGGCAGATGCGCCGACCGGAGAATCATCAGGTCCGGAATGCTGGTGTTGCACTCCTCGCCGTCCAGATGCAACGATTCGTGCATCTTCTCACCAGGACGGAGCCCGGTGTAGTCGATCTTAATGTCCTCACCCGGAGTCAGGCCGGACAACTTGATCATGTATTCGGCGAGATCGTGGATCCGGATCGGCTCGCCCATGTCGAGCACATAGATGCTCGAATTTTCTCCAATCGCGCCAGCCTGAAGCACCAATTCAACCGCCTCCGGGATCAGCATGAAGTACCGTGTGATCTCTGGATGGGTGACCGTCACCGGCCCGCCCTTGGCGATTTGCTCCTTGAATTTCGGGATCACGCTGCCCGAACTGCCAAGCACGTTCCCGAACCGCACCGCCATGAACTTCGTCGACTGCGCCGCGCTCGCGTTCAGCACTACCAGCTCGCACATCCGCTTCGTCGCGCCCATCACGTTCGTCGGCTGAACCGCCTTGTCCGATGAAATCAGCACAAACCGCTTGACGCCGAAGTCAACCGCGATCTTGCTGAGCACAATCGTCGCCTTGACGTTGTTGTACACCGCCGACATCACGTTCGCTTCCATCAACGGGACGTGCTTGTACGCCGCCGCGTGGAAAACGTGATCCGGGCGATGCAACTCGAACATCTTGCGTACCTGCGGCTCACGGCAGGCGTCCAGCACGATCGGATGCACACGCACCTGCGGGTGGGATTGCAGCAATTGTTCCGTGATCTGGTATACGGAAAACTCGCTGGAATCCATGATCAGCAGCTCTTTCGGGTTGGCCGAAGCCACCTGCCGGCAGAGTTCGCTGCCGATGCTGCCGCCACCGCCAACGATCAGGATCTTCTGGTCCTTGATCATCCGCAGGACCGGCGTTTTGTCCAGTTCGACCGGACTGCGGCGCAACAAGTCCTTGATCTCGACGTTACGCAACTGATTGACCGTCACCCGGCCACCGACGAGATCCTTCAGGCCCGGCATGATCTTGACCTTCACACCGTCCCGGACCTGATCATCGATCAGCTTCAGTAAACGCCGCGTCTGCACACCGTTCAACGACGCAACCGCGAAGTAGATCTCGTGAATCTTGTACTCGTCCGCCAGCCGCTTGATGTCGGTGCCCGTGCCGATCACCGGCACGTTGTGGATGCGACGCCCTCGCTTGAACGGGTCATCGTCCACGATCCCGACGAGGTTGATCCCGATGTTTTTCGAGGTCTTGATGTTGCGGATCAGCAGTTCACCCGCACGCCCCGCGCCGTAAATCAGCACGTTCTGCGTGCTGGATGTTCCCTCCGGATGCTCGATGTACAACTCGAAGATGCGGCGGATCAACACCCGTGCACCGCCGCTGAAGAACAGAAACAACAGCAGCTCAATGAACAGCACCAGCGGCGGAACTTCATGCGGCAACGTGAACAGGTCGGTGATGTAAAACAGCAACGACCCCATCGCCGCGCCCTGCATCAACTTGTACAGGTCGACGATACTTGAATAGCGCCAGATCGACGTATGATTCCGCAGGATCAGAAAGCTGAGATGACGGTAGGCGATCAGGACAGCGGTGTACAGCACAAACGACCACACCGTCTGAACGGTCCACAACGAGGCGGGCACGATCAACGCCGCGATGGAAAACGCGAGGATGATCGCCACCGTATCGATGGAGTACTTCACCACCGCGCTCATATGGCGCTTGCTGGTGATGTAGTGGATGTACATGATCATACAGCGGATCCGAACGTTGCGGACCCGTGGCTGCGACTCATACCGCAGTCCCCCATGCTCACATGGATCCGTTCCCGGAACACCTGTTCCGGTTGCAACTTGATGCCATCAAGTTTGGAGTTCACGCCAGAAACGAATCCCACAACTTACGAACGAACAAACGGTGGGCCCACTGTAGCCGCGATCAAGGTTGCAAGGTGCGAGCAGTCCGCCCACACCGGTCAAAGCCCGTAGATACTAGCTATACATGCGGTTTCACGATTTCGCGCCAAAAACCGTGTATCGAAACATCCGGGTGGAACTCAAGGTCCTGTACGTTACGTCGGCAATTGTCTGAAAAAACTTGATACGTTCGCGTGACACAGGTCACAACGGACAATCTTTTACCGAGCGTCCGGGTCTTTCATCTGACGCCGGAAAAAGTCAACCGTCTTCTGCAGCCCCTCTTCCAAAGTGACCTCCGGCGACCAGCCAAGCTCTTCCTTTGCACGGCTGGAGTCGAGGCAGGAACGCATCACCTCACCCGTTTTCGCCGGCTGGAATTCCGCTTCGATCTCGCAACCGACCGCGTCCCGGATCGTTTCGTACAGCTGCACGACGTTTGTCTCACGGCCCGTACCAGCGTGGTAGATGCGATCATTCATCTTCTCCAGCGCGATCACGCACAGCCGCGCCAGATCCTCGCAGAACACATAGTCACGCGTCTGCAAACCGGTGCCGTAAATCACCGGCGTCTCGCCGTTCAGCATCTTCTGGCTGAAGATGGCGATCACGCCCGCCTCGCCGTGCGGGTTCTGCCGCGGACCGTACGCGTTCCCGATCCGCATCACCGTGTAGTTGATTCCGTACGCCGCACGGTAGACGCGCAGATAATGTTCGGACGTGATCTTGGCGACACCATACTGCGACATCGGCACGCCCGGAACCGTTTCCGGCGTCGGGAACGGAACGTCATCATTGAACGCCGCGCCGCCGGAACCGGCGAACACGACCCGCTTCAACCCGTGGCGACGGCCCGCTTCCAGCAGGTTCAGGATGCCCATCAGGTTGATGTCGCAATCGTTCTTCGGATCCTCGACGCTGGACCGCACATTGATCTGCGCCGCGAAATGCACCATCGTGTCGAACTTGTGCTCCGCCCACAGCGCTTCCACTTCATCCGAACGGATGTCCATCTCGCGGAAAACCGCGCCATCCGGCACATTCGAGCGCCGTCCGCTGGACAAGTTGTCGATCACGAAAACGTCATGCCCCGCCGCCAGCAAATGGTCGGCGATGTGCGATCCGATGAAACCGGCGCCGCCGGTCAGCAACACGTTCATGGAATCCCTGCCTGGTTGTGCGGCGATCGAAAAGCCCGTGGATCGGATACACGGTTCCCGAGGCGCCGCTGAAAGATTGGGCACAAATGTAAGCGCTGCAGCCGGGAGTTCAAACTCGAAGACACCCGGAAAACGGGTTGTACAGGGCACCGGAAATGCTAAGCTGAAGGTTGATTGCCGCCGGATTCACAGCAGGACGCACAATACGCCCAGCGCGGTCAGCGTAGCTTTTTCCGCAGGGCGAACAACTGGCTACTGAAGTCGGCCCACGAATCAAACCTGCGCTGGCTGAAATCGATCAGAAACGCTCGGATGATGTCTTCCTTCAGCTTCAGCCGGGTGTGCGAAAGCTTGTGGAAAAACATCCCCGTAAAATACTTGAGGAACTTCTCATCCGAGATCACACGATCCGCATCCAGTCCATTATCACGTTCCTGGCAATACCCGGTAAGGAAACACTTCAACGCCGCCATCAGTTTGCGGTCGTCACGACGGAACGCGATCTGCGTGACATAGCTGATAAAATGAGCCACGTCGAACAGTTGATAGCCAACAGTGATCAGGTCGAAATCGATCAGGTGAAAGCTGATCCGATTGTGCAGGATGTTACGCGGTGAAAAGTCGAGCAGCACAAACTCCCGCTCCGCACCAGGCCGGAAGTCCGCAAGATAATCCCACTCCTCATGCAGCAGCGGTTCCAGCTTGAACCGTGTCACCAGACTGTAGATCTCCTCGAGGTCGATGTTCCGGCGGAAGGTGTCAGGGTAATCAAATCCGTGAATCGTAGCCAGCACACGCCCGGTCTGCCCGAAGATCTCCCGCTTGCTGCGGAACCACGGGAATCCATGGTGAATCAGAAAACGCGTCCGGCCGACGTCGGACATGATGAGCACGTTCTCATCCTCGAGGAACGCCAGCGGCTGCGGCAGATGAGGAGCGAGCACCTCGGATGTCTGCCCCAACTTGAGAAACGTGTATTCGTTGTGCAGATGGTTTGGCGGAATGTCCCAATGGGTCTTGATGACGGTATTATCGGAATGCTTGATAACAACAGAATCTTTGCCATATCGGGCACGGTAGACATAGTTCACGCTGGACGTGCGCATCCGGGACCATTTGATACCAGTTCTGGGCCAATCGAGGGTGCTCGCGATGGCTTTCTGCAGCGACTCGAGAGGGACAGGCTTCAGATCAACATCGTTGCTCATTTCATGACCTTTCCAGTGCACGCGTGAATGATGTGGTCACTCGCTGATACTCGTCTGAATCTGCCTGGCCCATTGCGCGGAAAGCCGCTCGCTCCCGGAAGAACCAAAACGCCCGAAGTGTGATGACAAGTTGTATTGGGACACGTCCTACTGTAAATGAAACACATTCCTGACACGATCAGCAAGATCTCTGCCTGGGATTCGAGGGCCTCCCTGAAACCCTTCGCGACTACAAATCACGCGTGTTCCAGATGATTCTCAGCAGCCGAATCAAAAACAGAATCCCCGTGGACCATGACGCAATCCACGGGGATATCGCCTGGCTTTGTACACGGCTTTACCGGGTCAACAGCACCTTGCGGATCAGGCTTTCGCTACCCGCCTGCACTTGGACGAAATACACGCCGCTGCTCAACGCCGACCCGTCAAACACGAACCTGTGCGAACCCGCCGGCAACACGCCGTCCTGAACCGTCGCCACCTGCTGCCCGAGCACGTTCAGTACACGCACCATCACCTCACCAGCGTCGGGCAACGCCAGCGAGATCGTTGTCGCCGGGTTGAACGGGTTCGGTGAGGCGTTGAGTTGCAGCTTGTCCCGACTCTTCAGTATCAGTTCGGAATCCTCTGCCGGGATACCGCCATTGTCCGCGGCTGTTGACAGCTTTTCAAACGTGACTGAAGCAAACCCAAGCGCATGTTCAGTGTCCGGATCGCCCAACGTTGCTTCAAGAGTGTAGATTCCGGAGGGTGCGCTCGCTGGAATCTGAACCGGATAGTCGCTGACCTGGATATCCTCGTCCGGTATGAGTGCAAGATCAAATGACTGAATCTCGATTCGGTGGCCATTGGGCAGCACCGCTTGCAGCATGCCGGGCAAGGTTGTCTCGCGCAGAAGGCGATGTGTAATCGTCACATCCAGCTGAATCATTCCGCCACCCGACGGGACAACCTGAGTGTCCGGTTCAAGCAGGATGTTGGCTTCCGGCATGAACTTGATGACCTTCATGTCCCAAAAACCATCAGCATCAAGAGCGCTGCCGGCAAGGATGATACCCCCGTCACGTGAGACGTCCATCGCCTCCAATTTCATTGTGGAATCGACAATGGTTGACCACAACGGATTTCCGAACGACCCTGTTCGATACAACACGAGGCCATCTGCTTCAAAACCGGCAACAACAAATCCCCGGTCACCCATCTCAACGAGACGCCAACCGCCCGGTTGCCCTCTATGCCACAAGATGGTGCCGTCCGGCGAAACCTTTACCAGCGCAGTATGCCAACCGCCGGTGTTTGAACCGTAGGACCCACACGCGACATAGTTGCCGTCGGCGGCAACCTCGACGTCATGTCCCACTCCCAGCAGACCATCAAAACAAGGAATACCCCAGGCAATCTGGCCCGGAGGGGTGAGTTTGGTCATTCGGAATTCAGCACCATCATAACTGTATCGATCACGGCCGGTGGTCACATAATTGCCATCGGCATCGATTTCGAGGTCGTACAAGCCACCACTGATTCCAGTGGAAGAGGACAACAAGTCACCTTCGCTTGAGTAGTTAAAAATCTGGTGGTAGGTGTCAATGCCCCCTTTTTCAGCGACGACGAGGACACCATCCGGTCGCTCCCGGATTTTCACGAACCCGTCCCAGCTAGCTGTCATCCATTCCTGAAATCCGGTGTCGCTGAATTTGGCCACGAAATTGTCTTGATTTGGCGAATTATCGGTGTGACCGACCGCAGCGAATCCGCCGTCCCGGGTGGGGACAATGTCGAAGATCCGTTGCTCCCAGGAAATCGGGTTTGGTGAGCGGTCGATCTCAGCAGTCCACAACACTTCACCCTGAACGTTCATCCGCATGACCAACCCGCGTTCTTCGACGGACCCGTGGTCCGTATAGCCGCAGAGGATGTACCCTCCGTCATCCAGTCCACGAACCCCGAGGAAGGATTCGTGCGGATCAAAGGTGCTCGTGGTATCACCGAAGTCGAACGTGAGTTCCCAGTCGATAGCGGGTGGTTGGGCGCTGACTGTGAAGGCGAACAACAGCAGGACACATGCCAAAGTGGTTTTCATGATTTTCCCCATTCATTTGAACTGCTGGCGATAAACGTAGCAAACAACAAACTACAACAAACAATTGTCCCGCGCACATTTCGTCGGTGCATGGACAAAAATTTTCTCAGAGTTCAAATCATCCTGAAGAGACTGGCGTCTTACCGCATCGTACAATGCTCACGAGACTGGAGCTTCGCCGGACAGTGCACGGTATTTCCGCCCCGCTCCCGCTTGCGATCCCATCTTTCGCGCCGCACCTTCCTAATCTTCCGAAACACCATCGCCAGACAGGGGAGATCCATGTTCAAACGAGTGCTGGTGGCCAACCGTGGCGAAATCGCCGTCCGCATCATCCGTGCAGCCCGTACCCTCGGCATCAGTCCGGTCGCCGTCTACAGTGACGCCGATTCGCGCGCGTTGCACGTCCGTTCCGCCGATGACGCCGTCCACATCGGACCCGCCGAGGCCGCGCAATCGTACCTCGACATCGAACGCCTGATCGACGCCGCACGCACCAGCGGCTGCGACTGCGTCCACCCGGGATACGGCTTCCTCTCGGAACGAGCGGTCTTCGCGAAGGCGGTCATGGACGCCGGCCTCACCTGGATCGGACCGCCTCCCGCGGCCATCACGCACCTCGGTGACAAGGTCGCCAGCCGGATCACGATGGAAAAGGCCGGTGTGCCGGTCACCCCGGGTTATGCAGGCGAGGGTGACGTTGACCTCGCCACCTACCAGGCCGAAGCGGAGAAAATCGGCTACCCGGTGCTGATCAAGGCGGCGGCGGGCGGTGGCGGCAAGGGCATGCGCATCGTGCGCGATCCCGCCCAGTTCGCGGAAGCCATCGAGGGCGCGGCCCGTGAGGCGAAGGGTGCCTTCGGCGACGCCCGCGTGTTCATCGAACGCTACGTCGAGAAGCCACGCCACATCGAGTTCCAGGTGTTCGCCGACCAGCACGGCAACGCCGTCCACGTCTTCGAACGCGAATGCTCGATCCAGCGCCGGCACCAGAAAGTCGTCGAGGAGACACCGTCCACCGCGCTGACCCCCGAGATGCGCGCGAAAATGGGCGCGGCGGCGGTCGAAGCAGTGAAAGCGTCCGACTACATCAACGCCGGCACGGTCGAGTTCCTCTTCGACGACCCGCGCCAGGAGTTCTACTTCCTCGAGGTCAACACCCGCATCCAGGTCGAGCATCCGGTCACAGAGGAAACCACCGGCCTCGACCTCGTCGCACAACAATTCCGTGTCGCGGCGGGCGAAAAATTGCCGTGGAAACAGGAAGATCTGAAGCAACACGGCCACGCGATCCAGGCCCGAATCTATGCCGAGGATCCGGCGGCCGGCTTCCTTCCGGCGGCGGGACCGTTGCTGTACCTGCGTGAACCCAGCGGCCCGGGCATCCGTGTGGACGGTGGCGTCGCGGAAGGCGTGGACGTGCCCATCTTCTACGACCCGATCATGGCGAAAGTGATCGGCTTCGGGCATGATCGTGAAGCCGCTCGCGTCCGCCTGATCCACGCCCTCGAACGCTACATCGCACTCGGCGTGCCGACCACCGCGCCGTTCCTGCGGGACGTCCTCGCGCACCCGGAATTCATCGCCGGACGCACCTACACCGACTTCATTCCGACCCATTTCGACGGCTGGACCGGGCACGATCTGCAAACCGAACAGGTCGCGCTCGCCGTCGCGGCCGGATTGGGCGAGTCAAGCGGAGCCGCGGCCACGAACGGTGACGCCGCCGGTTTCGAAGGCACGGGCGGCATCCCGAGCCCATGGACCACCGCCGGACCGTGGCGCATCGGGGTGAAGGTGTAATCAACGTTGATATCACACGATTTGAGGCATAGACGATGAAGAAACGAGCCTACAAGACCAGTGACACGACCGTAACCGTCAAGGCGCAACGCAGCGAAACGTACCTCAGCGCCGAGCTCACACCGGACGGTGACGACTCCCAGCCCGTCACTCTGCAGGGCGAATTCACACCCACCGCCGCGCAGGCCGGCCTGTGGCGCGTGGAGGGGGGCAGCCGTCACGCCGTCGCCGCCGCAAAAGAACGCAACGGGACCGTCTGGGCCGCCGTGGACGGCCGCATCTACCGCTTCACCAGCGTTTCCGACGATGACGGCGGAGCCGCAGCCGTCGCCGAGAATATGGTCGCCGCACCGATGCCCGGCAAAGTGATCAAGGTATTCGCGAAGGTCGGCGACACGATTGAGGAAGGCGCGCCGGTGCTGATCGTCGAAGCGATGAAGATGGAACACACCCTCCGCGCCCCGATGTCAGGCGAGATCGTCACACTCGACTGCGCCGAGGGCGATCAGGTTGACGCGAACGTGCCGTTGGTGGAGATACAGTGAAAGTACTTGCATTTCTTCTCTGTGGGCTGTACTTTTGTTCAGTCTTAGAAAGGAGAAGGCCAGAATGTCGAAGAATCACTCTATCCCTTGGGAAGCTGACGAACATACCAAAATCAAGATACAAATTCTAAGAAACTATTTGAAAGCATGGTTTCCTATTTGTTGTCGTCAGTTCGATTCTATTGTTTATATCGATGGAATGTGTGGACCAGGAGAATATACTAATTATAATTATGGTTCACCATTAGCAGCCTTGATCGAGGCGAATAAGTCTCCAAGAATAACTGAGGCAGCTAATAAATTCTACTTCAACGATGCAGATGCTAAGTGTATCGCACATTTAAACAAATTATATTCTAAGGCTAATTATAAATATTTACATGTAGATATAATCAATCAAAATTGGTCCGATTTTATCAAAACTGTTATAGATGAGCTCGCTGATAAGAATACGGCGGGATTTATATTCTTAGATCCATTTGGATTCAAAGATATTTACTTTTCAGATATTATTAAGTTATTAGAGCTTGATTCCGTTGAAATTCTCCTAAATTTTAATATTCAAGGTTTGAATAGAAATAAAGAACTTATAGAAGATTATTTTGGTGAAATGATGCAGATACCTAATGATATAAGAGATGAAAAGGAATATTTGCTGAAAAAATATATATCAAAAATGAGAAATATAAAACCGAATATGAAAATACTCCCATTTGAAATTGTTGGAAAATCTAATCAAGTAATTTATCATTTGATTCATTTTACTAATCATGTCAGAGGATTTCATAAGATGAAGGATGCCTATTGGAAAGCTGATCCTGTATATGGTTATCATTTTTCTGATAGAAAAAATCCTGATCAACTTGGAATGTTTGAGTCGGATTATGTTTATGATAGTTTGATTGATATATTGAAGACAAAATATGGATCATTGAATAGAATAATGGTCGGCGATATACGTGGATATGTCGAAGATGATACTCGATTCTTGCCTAAACATTTGAATTACACTTTTAGAAAGTTACTGAGTGAGGGGCTGCTTGAAAAACACACAGAAACCTATCCACGAAAGGTGCCGGAGGTAAACTACCCTTCTGAATGCTATGTTACGTTTAGGTTCTAAGCCATGGCCATCGCATCTCGAATAGAGTGGACCGAATCCACATGGAACCCGGTCACCGGTTGCAGCAAGGTGAGTGAGGGTTGCCGCTACTGTTACGCCGAGACGATGACCCGGCGACTCAAGGCGATGGGGCAGCCGAATTACCAGGCGGGATTCTCTGTCCGTGTCCATCCTGAGGTGGTCGACAAGCCGCGTTCGTGGAAGAAACCACAGATCATCTTCGTCAACTCGATGTCCGACCTGTTCCATCCGGACGTCCCGCTCGAGTTCATCCAATCCGTCTTCAAGGTGATGCGCGAGACACCCCACCTCTACCAGATCCTGACAAAACGGGACCGCCGTTTGGCGAAACTCGCGCCTGAGCTCGAGTGGACGGACAATATCTGGATGGGTGTCAGCGTCGAGAATTACCAGGTCGTGAAACGCATCGATTCCCTCCGTGCCACTCCGGCGAAAACGAAATTCCTTAGCGTCGAACCGTTGATCGGACCCACCGGCCCGATGAACCTCGACGGCATCGACTGGGTGATCGTCGGCGGCGAATCTGGCCCGAAGGCGCGTCCGATGGATCCCGAGTGGGTGCAGGATATCTTACATCAATGCAAAGCCGCCCGCGTGCCGTTCTTCTTCAAGCAGTGGGGCGGACGAAACAAGAAGGCGGCCGGACGCACGTTAAACGGCACCACCTACGACAACATGCCCGATTCCTACCGAATCTGGTCCGCAGACAACCGCACCGCCGCGTAGAGCCCCGATGGAACCAGCCGCACCGTGAGCACGTGACTCTTCCAGTTCGAGAGCCTACCTTCTGATCGACCGAACGACCGTCCCAAACGATTGGTGGATAGACGCACGATGACGTTCGCCCGACACAACGCAGTGAAAACTTCCGCCCCACGAGGCGCATCCGCCGCACGCATGGCCGTGCTCGTTCTGCTCCTGTTGACCTTGATCACCCTGCCCGCATCGGCGCAGCGGTTGGTGTCGTATGTCAAGATCAACACCGACAAGATGCCGCAGGAGAACCAGAACAAGCTGAACGGCCTCGACCGGATCGTCGAGAATTACCTCAACCAGCGGGAGTGGGGGCCGAACGATTACAAGTACAATCTCGAGTTTGACGTCGAGATTTACTTTGACGAAGTCCTCGATGTCGAGTTCGAGGACCGCTACAAAGCGCAGATCGTGGTTTCAAACCGCAGCAACATGCAGTATTCAGACCCGCGCTGGCAGTTCGCGTACGATCCGGGCACACAGCTGTTCTTCAATGATCAGTTCGATTCATTCCGCAGCGCGATCGACTTTTACACCTTCATGGCGCTCGGTTTCGAACACGACAAGGTGAAGAAGTTCGGCGGGGAACCGTATTACGAGCGCGCACGGCAGATCGCGTCGCAGGCACGGCTATCCAGCCGCTATTTCCTCGGTTGGGACAAGCGTGAGGAGTGGGTCGAGGAGATCACCGACCCGCAGAACGATTACATCCGCTACCTCAACTTCCTGTACTACACCGGCGAGTGGTTATACTACACCGAACGCGACCGCGAGACCGCGAAACAGTACCTGCTGTACGCGATCAAGCAGCTCGACAAGATCCGGGATACCGCCAAGTTGAAGCGGTTCTACGACCTCAACTATTACAACTACGCCAGCGCGTTATCGGAATACGAGGAGTGGAGCCCGTTGTCGAAACTGGCGTCGCTCGATCCCAACGAACAACACGCCGACTTCTATGAGCGGTTGCTGCGGAAACGGTAGCGACGTGTCCGCATAGGAATACCCGCGTTGGCGGAGCCAACACGTGCAAGAGTGAGACCAAGTGAAAAGGCCCGTGCATGAATGCGCGGGCCGTTTGATGTTGGTATTTGAACGCTGAGAATCCCGACCAGCAAGCTCGTCGGGGCAAACTACCTTACTCCGCCGCGGATTCCATCTCACGGATCCACTCACCGTACGCCTTCGCCATCGTCTCGAAGGTAGCCGCGCTGTCCGAATGGGCGACCTGTTTGTCACCGTAAATCATCGTGATGTCGTGGTGCAGCTCGACCGGGCCCTCGTGACGCGGGATGGTCTTTTCCTTCGACAGGGCTTCGTCCACCTCACGGTGAATCGTGTCGAGGTCCTTGTTGACAAGATCGACCGTCGCCTGCGCGCTGAATTCCTCGCCGGTGAGATCCTTGATGTATTCGAGGAAGTTCTTCTCGTTGCCACGTTCCCAGATCACTTCAGCAAGATCCTTGCCGATCTTCGGGTTGTCGAGCAGGTGCCCGTCCCGCTTGCGGAAGAACGCCCGCAGTTGATACACCGCCATCTGAGCGAGGATGTAGGCGTGATAATACGCGCTGGACTCGTTATCCTGCAGGTGCGGCACGGACAAGGTCGGACGCGCAAGCGCCGGCTGGAACGACATCCGCTTCTCGATCTTGCGCGCGGTGTCCATCACACGATCGGTCGAACGTTCCAGGTCCAGCATCTCGTACACTTCCTTCTCGAAGAACGGGACACACATCATGCCGCGCAGCTGATGCGCCATCAGCTTCAGCTCTTCCTCGACCGTAGCGTGGATCAATTCCGCCGGCATCGTCTTGCCATTGGCGTCGAGTGCGTATCGCTGCAACCAGTCCGGATCGCTGATGAAGTTGTCCATGAACATCGACTGAGTTTCCGCCAATGCAATCGAGGTCGGCGCATACTCCTGCCCGAAGCACGGCGCCGGCATCATCACGTTCGCGAAGTGGGCCGCGTGCCCGCCCTCGTGGAACAGGGTTTCCAGTGCGCGTTGGCCCGAGCCCGGCTGGCCGGGGACAGCATTCGCGGTGAAGTTGATCTCTGCGGGCCGATGCGTGCCTTCATCGAGGAACGATGGCCGCGGTGAATGCATGAAGCCGTTTTCGTACTTGCCGCTTCGATCCACGAGATCAAGCTGCAACTTCGCATGGTTGAGGTTGATTCCCAGCGCGGCGAAACTGCGGCCCCAGCGTTCGACAGCGGTCTCGAAACTGAGATACGGCGCGCGCTGCTTGGTCAGGTCACCGCGGGTCAGGTAATCGAAATTCCACGGCCGCGCGCCTTCCTCACCGTGTGCCTTCTTCACGTTTTCCACGATCCGGCGGCAGGCTTCACGCGTGTTTTGTTCGAGGTCGCCGAGCTTCTCGAAGACGACTTCCTTCGAGATGCCCTCGTTCATCTGCACCCGCCAGGAATAGAAATCGTCGTAGCCCAGTGCTCGTCCGATTTCGTTACGCTTGGCGATGATGTCGAGCATGCCATGGTCGAGCAGCCAACCCTCGATTTCGTGCAGGCCTTCCCACGCTGCCTTGCGCATTGCCTCGTCGTCGTTGGTCAACACCATCAGCCGCAACTTGACCGGGCTTGCCTGCAGGTGTTCGCCCGTATGTGGATCGGTGTAGCCGAGATGGGCATCCATCTTCTTGCGAGCAAGCTCGCTCTCCATCCCGATCATCTGTTCCTGCAGTTCACGACCATGCGCTTTCTCGATCACATTGGCTTCAAAGAAACGTCGCCAGCCGTTCAGCACACGCTTCTCTGTGTCCGACAGGCCGCTGCGCTCCAGCTCTTTGCGTACCTGCTTCAGCCAGTCCGGGTTGGTGGTGAATCGTTTCATTTCGATGTCGGCCTTCTCCCAACTTCCCACCTGGTAGCCGGAAAGGTTCATCGCTTTCTGCCAATACAGGCTTTCCTTGCGTTCATGCAACGACATGAACTGGTCGCGGAGTTCGTGCATCAGCGACATGGTGTGCTCCTCCTAAAATGATTGCATTGATGGTGAGCAAAGGTAGCGTTCCGGGACGGCGGATGGAGCTGCGTTCAGCCGATTTTGAGTGCCCGGAAAGCCGGGTCTTTACGAGCAGGGATCGTACCCACATCCAATTGGATCGGTGTATATTCGCCCGCTATGTTCCGTTCGATATACCGATCACAACAGAACCGGAAAGTTGACGTTTTCATGGACCTCGTGAGTACCGATTCCACCCTTTTCACGATGGTGATTCTGCCGATCCTGATCTTCCTCGCCCGTGTCGTCGATGTCAGCATCGGAACCATCCGCGTGATCTTCATTGCCCGCGGAATGAAGGCGCTTGCGCCGCTGCTCGGTTTTGTCGAGGTGCTGGTCTGGATCGTGGCGATCGGCCAGATCATGCAGAACCTGACCGCACCGATTTACTACATCGCATATGCCGGTGGGTTTGCGGCGGGAACCTTCGTCGGGATGCAGATCGAGCAACGGCTGGCGTTGGGGATTGTCAGCGTCCGCATCATCACCCGCCAGGACGCGACTGAACTGATTAACGCCTTGCGCGAGAAAAACTACGGCGTTACCAGCGTGCTCGGTGAAGGATCAACCGGCCCGGTGAGCGTCATCTACACCCTGGTTAAACGCATCCGTCTCGGCGATTTGATCGACGTGATCAAACACTACAACCCGAACGCGTTCTACATCGTGGAAGACATTCGATTTGCTCAGGAAGGGGTCTTCCCGCCGTCCAAGAGCAAAGTGAAGCTGTGGCATGGGCTGCACTTGCCACGCATGCCGCTACGGAAGTAGACCCCGGGACGATTCGTCGTATCCGCAAGCCGCTTCCGTCTCGGGAGCGGCTTAAGTTTATCCATATCAAACACAAGGGATTATCCGCTGGCTCCACCGCGAAACAGGAAGATTGCTCACTCCCACTTTACAACGCCCGGTTCGACCCCTAGGTTATAGACGTTGTTCCAAATATCGAACGGATTATTACATACAAGCAGGTGCTCATCATGACTATGAAACGTGGTCGTTTTCTTGTCGCATTCGCGGCGACTCTCCTCGTGTGCAGTTCCCTTTCATGCCTTGCCGGCACAGCACCGGACTCGCTCTGGGTTCGCTACGGCGGCAATCGTCTCGGTTGCTCGCAGGGATTTGACGTCGAACCACTCGCGGACGGCTGTATCGTCGCCTGCGGTACCTTCGGGTACGATACCACCGAGACCTACGACCGCGACGTCTGGCTGGTCAAATTCGACCCGAGTGGTCACCTCCTGTGGCAGCAGAAATACGGGGACGAGCAACGCCAGATGGGCTACGGGGTCGAGTCAACCCCGGACGGCGGCTTCGTCATCGCGGCCAGCACGCAGGTCATCGGCAACAACTCCGACATCGGCGTGATCAAGACCGATTGCGACGGAAACCTCCAGTGGGCGACCAGTCTGCCATCTCCGCACCCTGACTTCGGCCGCGATGTGTCTGTTACTCATGAAGACGACATCCTCGTCTGCGGCTGGACCGAACTTGACCCCAGCCGGATGAAGGCCGTATTGGCGAAACTCAACCCGAATGACGGTTCGGTGATCTGGCAACGGACCTACGACGGCGGCGTCAAGGAACAGGCGTGGACACTCGAAGTCCTGCAGGATGGCAACTACGCCTTCGCCGGCCGCACGTGGTCGTACGGTGCCGGTGGACGCGACGCCTTCATCTGCAAAGTCAACCCGGACGGCGATTTCCTCGGTGCGGTCACCTACGGCGGCGAGGAAAAGGACCATATCTACGAGTTCAAGGAAACCCCGGACGGCGGCTTCATCTGCACCGGCAAAACCGAATCGTTCGACCTCGGCGAGGGGGACGCGTGGCTGCTGCGCTACAACCAGCGCGGCGACCTGCTGTGGATGACAATGTGGGGCGGACACCGCCTCGAGTTCGGTCGCAGTGTCTGCTGCACTTCGGACGGCGGCTACATCATGTCCGGTGTGACCAACATCCCCAGCGCGGGCAACCAGATTCTGCTCGCCAAAGCGGATGAGGACGGATTCTGGGAATGGACGACAACACTCGGCGGGCCAGAGATGGAAGACTCGTGGGGAGTATGCCAGACGGCGGACGGCGGCTTCGCGGTGACCGGCTTTACACGATCTGTCGAACCGCAGCGCTTCCTGGTCGCCAAGTACGGCCCGGACTCCGAATTCAATCACAGCGGCAACACACTCACCGGTGTTGACGGGGAGTACATGGATTACAGCATCCCCGGCGTTGACGGCTCCTCGCTGCTGGAGACGGCATTTCCGAACCCGTTCAACGCGTTCACATCCATCGCGTTGAACCTGCCGCATCCGGCGCAGCTGAACGTTGACCTCATCAACCTCGAGGGACGTGTCGTGCGGACGTTGCTGGCTGCGTCGATGAACGCCGGCAGTTTCCGGATTCCGGTGGACGCCGGCAACCTCGCCAGCGGCACCTACTTCGTCCGGGCACAGGCAACCGGTCAGCCGGTCGCTGTCCAGAAGCTGGTTCTCGTGCGCTGAGTCCCTTGTTCACGGCGATTGCGGAGTGTAAACTGGGCGAACTGAAATTGTCAGTTCGCCCAGAATTACTCGTGCACGTCCATGCCGGCGGAACGCATCGAAGCCAACACCACATCACCGACTCCGCGTTCGGCCAACCTGCGCGCGCTGCTCGCGCTGGTTGACGGACTGTTCTTCACGCTGCTCGCCGGAGTCGCGTTTCTCCTCGTCATCCACTGGCTGGTGGTGGATCTCCGTGTGATGCCGGTTACCCGCGCCCGCCTCGTCGAAGTGCACGAGTTCCTCACTGATCAGGCCGCGGAAAGTCACACCGGCGACCTCTATTTCCTCGGCTCCTCCGTACTACTCGAAGGCGTCGACTGCACGATGATCGACCCGGTCTTGCCCGACGGCACCCAGAGCTACAACCTCGCGTTGATGGGCGCCGGCGCGCCGCAGTGGATGCTGATCGCGGACGCCCTCCGGCAAACCCAGCCCGCCTGGGTCATCATGACCATTGACCTTACCGGCGTCACCGGCCTGCAGAAAATACCCGAAGAAGGGATGGCCATCGCCGAGTACTGGAATTTCTTCACTCCCGCCGCGCACGACCGCTTCGCACAATACTTCACCCCGGAACAGCTGGCCGCGCTGGATAAATCCGACATCGCCAGCCTGCTCGACTTCCGCGTCTTTCCCATCGGCGCGTTCGATATGTACATGCGCGAAGTCTCGAAGCCGGGGCTGCGCTACGATGGCTACACCACCAACTTCAAGAACCCGTGGGTGCGCAAAACCCGCGTTTCAGATGCCTCCACCGAACGCTGGATCACCGACAAGGTGAACAAGGCTTCCGCCCAGGATCAACAGGCGATGGACGAGCAGATCGCGATGATCGACGAACTGATCGGCTGGTTCGCGGACAAGGATGTGAGCTGCGCGATGGTGGTCGCGCCGGTCAACCCACGCCTGGCCCGTGCGTTCGGCGACGAGGAAACCGAGCGCGTGATGACGCAGCTGAGCGCCTTGGCCGATCGTACCAACACGCCGCTGCTCGACCATCGCACGCTGCTCGATGAGTCCGATTACGCCGACCACGTCCACCCGTACGAACCGGGCCGGATCAAATGGTCGGAAAAACTGGCAACGGATCTCGGCGAGATGGTTCGTACTGGCAGCAGCGAAACCGGCGACGTGGACGGTGCCAGAGGGGACACTTTCTCCGAAAGTGTCCCCTCCGGGACCGGAACCGGCGACACGGGCGGGGGACGCTAGATGCTCTTCCAGACTCTCGACTTCGGTGTCTTGCTCGCTGTCGTGCTGGTGCTGATCATCCTGCTGCGCACGCACACGCTGCAACTGTTTATGCTGCTCGCCGCGTCGTACGTGTTCTATATGTGGTGGAATCCGCTCTACATCCTGCTGATTGTGGGATCGACCTTGGTCGATTACGTTTCCGGCTACCGCATGGGCCTGCGCGAGCTGGGCGACCGGAAACGCAAGAAATGGCTGTGGTTCAGCGTCATCACCAACCTCGGCCTGCTCGGCACCTTCAAGTACTTCAACTTTTTCGCCGGTGAGATCAACGTCGGCCTGCAACAACTCGGCGTCACCGCCGCCTTGCCGTACCTGAACGTTCTGCTGCCGGTCGGCATTTCGTTCTACACCTTCCAGTCGATGAGCTACACCATCGACGTTTACCGCGGGGTCACCGAGGCCGAACGGTCCGTCGTCCGTTTCGCCACCTATGTCGCCTTTTTCCCGCAACTGGTCGCCGGACCGATCCTGCGCAGCACCGACTTCCTGCCACAACTGCGCGGCAAGGTGATCAACCTGAAAGCCGCCAACCTGCGCAGCGGATTTCACCTCTTTCTGAACGGTCTGGTAAAGAAAATGCTGGTCGCGGATCAGGTGGGACGGCTGGTCGATCTCATCTTCGACCTGCCGCAGGGCCTGCCGAGCCCGGTGATCGCGCTGGGTGCGTTCGCGTTCGCAATCCAGATCTATGCCGATTTCTCCGCCTACAGCGACATGGCGATCGGTGTCGCGCGGATGATGGGCTTCCACATCCCGGCCAACTTCCGTTACCCGAATTTCTCACGCAGCATCTCTGAGTTCTGGACACGCTGGCATATTTCCCTCTCCACCTGGGTGCGTGACTATCTCTACTTTCCGCTCGGTGGCAGCCGTAAAGGGATTGCCCGAACCTACATCAACCTGCTGATCACAATGCTGCTGATGGGGATCTGGCACGGCGCGGGCTGGAATTTCGTCATGTACGGCCTGTTCAACGGCGTGGTGATGGTGATCGAACGCGCGACACGCTGGCGCACCGCGATCGGCGATCCGGACCCGTGGGGCATGACGCTGCGGGGCAGGGCACGTGCCCGTGTCTTCACCGTCAGCACGTTCAAGTGGCTGCTATTCATGTACCTGCGCATGTTGTCGTGCATCTTCTTCCGCGTGCAGGATACGCAGGACCTGATCTACTCCGTCAAGAAGTACATCGTCTTCGATTTCGATTTCACGCTCGGATCGTGGGGCCTGGCCCAGGCGAACCCGTTCCTCGTCGCCGTGATCACGGGCGCCTTTATCCTGCTGCACTGGTTCTCGTACCGCGTCGGCGGATTCGCGGGCTGGCTGGATGAACGCCCCGCCGCTGTCCGCTGGCTGATCTACTTCACGGCGGGATTCGCCCTGTTCGCGCTGTGGCCCAGTGAACGTGTGGCCTACATTTACTTCCAGTTCTAGTCCACGCGGCTTAGGATCACCCGGAAGGCTCCGCGTTGACCGTCTCGTTGCAGGTTTTCAGGTGAGTAGATATGGGGTTCGGTCCGAGCAATCAACAAATCCGTGAACTCCGCATCCGGCTGGGTCGCTTTGCCGGAAATCGCCAGCCCGCCATCGTCCATCACACGCACGGCATACGCCATGTCAATGGAAGGATAGCCTCGATCCACAAGGTACACTTCACTCAGGTTTGAGGTGAAATAACCAAGGCTAACCTGTTTCCCGTTTTGCGCGTCATGTCCTCGGCCGGTCACGATAAATCCTGTTCCCAATGGTTGAACCATCTGCGCCCAGTCGTTCGCTTCATTTACACCACCGCTGAAGCTTGCGAGCTCATTTCCATCCGCATCGGTACGCACCACCCAGTGATCAAAATCCTCACGATCATGATTGGACATTGTACGCCCGCAGAGGATGAAGCCACCATCCGTCAACGCTTCCACCCAGTGGAATTCATCGGTGCGCTCACCACCGTACTGGCGTTCCCAGAGTACGTTTCCGTTGGAATCAGTACGGACCAGCCAACCATTGTCCAGCTGATTCGATGTGTTCCGGGTCATCCCGGCCAGTGCGAAACCACCATCGGCTGTCCGTGTCATCGTAGTTGTCCGATCCGCATACTCGCTGCCATGCTGGCGGACCCATTGGACTTCGCCCTGGATATTGAGCTTCGCAAAGAACGAGTTTTTCTGCTGTGTAGGATTGCTCTCGGTAATCCCGATCACCACAAATCCCTGATGCACCTGGCAAGACCGCCACGCAACATCATCCTCCGAGCCTTCGATCAACCTGTCCCAAATCAGGTTGCCATTTGCATCCAGACGGAGCAGCAACGCATCCATTCCGGTTCCATCGTTGTCGAGCCGGTACCCGGTGATGAGATAGCCACCACTGTCAAGTCGAATGATATCCTTTGCTTTCGTTACTTGTCCGTAATCGAAAACACGATACCAGACCAACGCGCCAGCACTGTCCACGTGCACGCAGAACAAGCTTGACTCCGCTTCCATAGCCTGCCCGGTGAATCCAACAGCCACGATTCCGTTGTTCCCATCATCAATCAGCATGCGGGAATCGTCGTTGAACTCACCACCGATGAGATGCACCCAACGTATCTCCGGGGGCTGCTGCGCGTGGCTGAAAGTGGGAAATGCGACGACAACGGCGATAACGAGTCCAGTGAAAATCAACCTTTTCCTACGGGGGGCTGACATAGACAACTCCTTGAGATTGTTCATTCCAGCTGGCCGATTACGTACAGCGTACCCTGGCCACCTGCAACAGAGCAAACAAATTGTGCAACGTTTGCTATAGTTCAGAGTTAGACAAAATAGCCCACTGCCATAACCAACTGGCAGCGAACTACAAACAGAAGTTAGGAGTTCTTAACACCTTAATTGTCAGTTTTAGCTGAATCTCAAGGCTATTGCCTCGAATTCGTGGAGAGACCTCATCTGGACCTGCTCAAATCCACCCGTTGCTACTTGAAAATATTCTTGTTGCGCGGCAACGTCACATCCGGTCGGGTCCGTCCGATGATCAGATCGTTATAGTCCTGCCCCGGCATCAGCATCTTGCCTGCGATGATGTAGCCGCCGTCCGGTGTGACACGGATGGCGTACCCGATGTCATAGCCTTCAAATCCGCGACCGCTGAAATAGACCAGCTCACCGTCCTCATTGACACGGACAAGCGCGATCTGGAAGCCATTATCACCCGAGTATGCGGACCCGGTCATGATGTAGCCATCCGGAATGATCTGTACCATCTGTGCCCAGTCGGACACTGACGACGGCCCATAAACGTTGTTCCATATCTCATTGCCTTCGGCGTCGGTTTTCACCAGCCATGTGTTGTAGTCTACGGTGGGTGGACGATAGGATTTTGATCGTCCGCAGAGGATGAATCCACCATCTCCCGTCTGCTCGACCCAGTGGAATTCGTCATCTTCCTCGCCGCCATACTGTCGCCACCAAAGGATGTTACCGGCAGCATCGATCCGCAACATCCAGCCGTCGTCGTTGCCGGTCGGATTGTTTCGTGTCAACCCCGCCAGCACTAGCCCTTCATCGGGTAGCAGCACCGCCGATGTCGCGCGTTCGACCCGTTCAGAGCCGAACGTTTGCATCCACACCTGCTCGCCGTCTTCGTTGAGTCGCAGGACGAATGCGTCCTTCTGCTCGCCGGGCGTGCTTTCGGTAATACCGACCGTGATGTAGCCATCTTCCACTCGGAACGAACGCCAGGCGACATCATCACGAGGACCTTCCAGGATGAAATCCCAGATCAGGTGGCCCTGATTGTTAAGCCGCATCACGAGACCATCCATTCCCGTCCCGTCGTTGTTCAGACGGTATCCCGTTACCAGATACCCGTCACCAGGAAACCGTTTGATGTCTTTCGCTTTCGTCTGCGAGCCGTAATTGTAGAACCGCTCCCAGATGATTTCGCCGACACCGTCCACATGTACCAGATAGATGCTCGCGTCGGTCGTGTCTTCCGGGCTGCTCATCCCGGCAGCGACATATCCCCCGGCCCGGTCAGAGACCACCATGCGGGCGTCTTCCTTGAACTCGCGGCCGTAGGTGTGATACCAGCGAATCTGAGGTGGATCGATGGCAAACGCGGTTGAGGTCAGAACAAACAACAGGGAATACAACAAGAGAGCAGGGCGAAAGAATCTCACAGACAATTTCATACATCCTCCTTCGATTGCGTACCGCGAACACCGTGTTCACTGAGTGATTGTATATAACATAGATGAGAACAGGCCCCCGCGCCAGTCTAAATGCGAACGAGAACTCAATTTAGCAACAATACCGGAGACAGATATTATGAGAAAGCCCGTGAAACGATTCGTCTCACGGGCGAAGGGCAACAGTAAACCTGGGTCCCGGGCGGTCAGTTGATATTGGCCTGGTCGACGGAAGCCTTGAGATCCAGGATTTCCGTATTCTGCAGGTACGGTTTCGACTGCAGGCCGGTGATCAACAGCAACCGGGAGACAAGATCGTCCAGGCGGTCCACCAGGTCCGGAATCTTGTCGAAATTGCGCAGTAGGAAAGCTTCATCCCGGTTGTTCATCATCGCGATTTCCGAGATCAACCGCAGCGCGGTCAATGGCTGCCGGAACTCGTGCGCGACGGTCCGCGCCAATTTGCGGGCGATTTCCAGCCGTTCACGCTCGAGCCGTGTCTCGCTCGCTTCCTTCTGAGCGGTGATATCCAGCATGATCATGACAAAGCCATGCAGCTTGCCCTGTTCGTCGAAAATCGGGTTGTAGGTACCGTTGTACCAGCGCGGCTTTCCGATGCCCGGGAATTCCATCTTCTCTTCAAACGAAACCTGCTTGCCACGCATGGCTTTCTTCAACCGCCGATCGACGGAGCTCGCCATCGGTTCAGACAGCAACCCAGCCGGGTGCTGTCCCATGAGATCGCTCTGGGGACGGTTCAACGCATCGGCAAAACGCTGATTGATCAACGTGAATCGGGCGTCATGATCGAAAAAAGCAATGAACGCGTTCGCGGACTCGATCACCTGCTCGAGATGATCATACCCTTCCCGCAACCGGTTCATCATCTCCTTCTGCCGAGTGATATCACGCGCGATGACCAGGAACTCAGGCTCGCGCCAGTGACGTGGAACCGCGACGACCGAAACCTCAACAGGCCTCAGCCCACCGGCTTCAGTACACATCTCGACTTCAATGATTTCCGCTTCGGCATCGTCGTCCACACGCTGCTGCAACGTTTGTTTGAACGTTTCGTGGTCGCCGGGCTTTATCCAGCCGTAAACATTCTCCCACCGTTCCTGCAACGCTTCGATCCCGGCCGCCTTGTACGCCGCGGGATTCGCAAACGTAATCGTGCCGTCCGGCTCCATCACCAGCAGGATTTCATGAGCGTACTCTGCCACGGTACTGTAGCGTTGCTCGCTCTGGTTGAGACGGTGACGAGTTTCTTCTACCCGGCTCAGGTCCGCAATGCTGACAACACTGAGCTTCGTGCCCGGAATCATCTGGACCGTCAAATGAGCACGCAGCCGCTTCTTGTCCTTGCCAAGGAAGGTGAAGTCGTACTCGGTGGGGATGCCGTCTTCAGATTCACGCCGGGCGTTATGATACCCGGTGATCCGATCAACATCGGACGGATCTACGAAATCCAGGTAGCTGCAGGCGTTCTCCACATCTTCCCGGTTCAGGCCGCTCAGCTCCAGGAAACGCCGGTTTGCCAGCCGTATCGTGGTGTCTGCGTCGGCGATGATTGTTGCGTTGCCTGTCGCTTCAAATATCGCGCGATAGGGTTCGCTGAAAATCTGGTCAAGTTCCGCGACAGAATCCGGACGGGAGGAGGGAGAACCCTCCGCCGGAGGTCCGGTCTGTGAGCGCGTGCCGGTAAGCTGTGTCGTCTTGTGCTGTCGCATGTCCATCTCGTGTTCGCAACTCTTGATTTAAGCTGTTTATTCTTACTGCCTAATATGTAAATCTTACACTCTTCATGAGAACTTTTCGGATATTGCACGTACAACAAGATACTTTGTTCCAACTAAGACTCATGTGCCTTAAACCACACTCAGCAAACGGGAGGAGACCGCTGCTGCCCATGCCTGGAAGGGCGTTCCAACTGCCTCAGTCTACGCAGCGAATGTTGGCGAGAAAGTGACGGATGACACACCGGCAGCGGCTCCCGGCCGATTCTTAGCTCGCTCCAAACACCTTGCCTGAACCGACTTCAGCGAAAAATGGCCGCAACCAGTGAAGAACTCGGGAGAGGCAACGCCCGGGGGTTGAGGCCCAGAGAGAATCAACTCCCCGGGTTACTCGATTATTGTTTGAATTGAGGCTGTCAATTCGGCAAGCCGATGCCTGCAAAAGTGGCATACAATTGACGGCGCAGGGACTCATATGCCCTGCCGTCTCTAAGTCGGAGACGCCGATCTTGTTTCCATAACTGGACTTTATCCTGTCACTACTCGAATTGGCACAGCCGTTGCATTTCAACTTCGCGAGTTGCGACGCCTGGCGTGAACACACCGCCGCCGCGACCGAAAACAGAGATCAACAAACAACACAAAAAGAGGAGGACGAACCATGAGCCTCGTACGTTGGACCCCGATGCACTCGATGTTCCGCACCGATAACGTGTTCGATGAACTGTGGAAGCGGATGTGGAACGAAGAGAACGATGAAGTCGTGCAGACCGTCTGGTCGCCCCGTGTCGATATCCTCGAGAGCGACAACGAGTATACGCTGACCGCCGATCTCCCCGGTATGAAACGGGATGATATCGATATCACCCTCGAGGACGGTGAACTGCGGATCAGCGGTGAACGGAAGCTGGAACGGGAGGATTCGAAGGATGCCGTCCGTGTGATGGAACGCGCCCATGGCCGTTTCGTCCGCAGCTTCCGCCTCAACAACTCCGTGAACACGGATAAAATCAAGGCTTCGTTCAAGGACGGTGTGCTGAGCCTCAGCCTGCCGAAAGCGGAACAGAAGAAGCCGAAGAAGATCGCGATTCAGGGTTCCTGATCCGGATCTGACCCACACCCAATTCAGGTGCTGACCACGCCTGACCGAAACCACGAACCGCCCGGCCTGCTGGCCGGGCGGTTCGCTCTGAAGTACAACCTATTCCCGTGCTTCGCCGTCGTGACCCATCAGTTGGGAAGCGGATCAATCCGGAAAAGGAAATTGACCAGACGACGAAACGCCATCGACAAAATCATGCGATCACCCTGTGTAATCCGTTCCGCGCCAAGTAAACGGTCTCAGATTGCAGAACCATGAGTGCCGTGCAAGAAACGAATCAGGTTCTCCCCTTGTACCTCGGCTAGTATGCAATGCTGAAACGCTAAAAGGTAGCGTAAAGCAGCAAAAAAGTGAGTGAGCGGAGTCACATTTCGCGCCCGGCCTTCCAGTACAGAGCGAGCGCGATTGTGGGGAGGTAGGCGGCCGCCAAGGTGAGCAGCGACCAGGTGGACGCGAGTACCGTCGCGGTGATCGCAAGCGGGGTGAGGTACAGGACTTCGATCAGCAGAATCGCGGTTGTGACCCGGCCGTGGCTGTAGCCTTTGCGCACCGCGTGGTGGAAGCCGAAGTCGCGGTGAGCCTGGAAAATGTTCTTCCCGGCGAAGAGACGGAAGAGAACGGTCAGGGCCGGATCGGTGTAGAAAATCGCCATCAGGATGAGAAACGCGGTGGTCGGCACGGTTTCCGTCAGCTTGCCCCACAACGCAAGAACGGCGAACGTAATCCCGAGAAAGCCGCTGCAG
Source organism: bacterium (assembly GCA_963675295.2). Classification (GTDB taxonomy): domain Bacteria; phylum Electryoneota; class Electryoneia; order Electryoneales; family Electryoneaceae; genus BMS3BBIN04. Next base: position 3,859,204 of record CAXXKJ010000002.1, on the reverse strand, counting down.
AGGTCGCCCATGAAGATCTTCGCCGGCATCCAGTTCCAACGCAGGAATCCGGCCGAGGCGGACGCCACCAGCAGCCAGGTCAGCGCGAGCGGCGCGTTCCCGTTGAACCACGCGATTCCACCGAGTACCAGCCCGACGACCACCGCCTGCGCCGCCGCGAGGCCGTCGATCCCGTCCATGAAGTTGTACGCGTTGATGTTCCAGACGACGAACACCACGATCCCGATCAACGCCACCGGACCGGTCACATTCACCGCGCGGGGAAAGACGATGGTCAGCTCGTTGCCGATCCACAAGACGATCACCACTGCCGCGACGATGTGAATGATGAAGCGGGTGCGGGCGGAGAGGTGCGCCAGGTCGTCGATCAGCCCGGCGCCGATGATCAACGTGCCGCTGACGTAGAGAATCCAGAACCACGGCGTCTCCAGCGGGATCAGCAGCCCGAAGGCGAGCAGCCCGAGCAGGACGGTGAGCACGATCGACAGCCCGCCGACACGTGGCACCGCTTTCGTGTGGCCGGACCGTTCGTTGGGCACGTCCAGCAGATTCTCCTGCAACGCCCAGCGGCGCACGCGGGACGCGAACCACGCTGTCCACAGCGCGAGCACCACGCCCGCCGCGAGCACGGCGGCGAAGGCCGGAATTCCGGTCAGCAGGTCCATGGACGGTCCGTGCCGGATGGGGCAATGTCGAAGCAACCTGTTCGCATGGCGGGAAGATGGGGCGATGCGGGGAAGCGTGCAAGCTCGATGTGGCGGAGACCGTGGGGGTATGGTTGTAGCGGACAAAGCCGGCGTACGCGGATCGGTAGCCGTGGTTCTCACGCCAGATCAGTTCGGGGTAAATCAACCGGCCGCGGTCGGGTTTGAGGGTGTGTTTCAGGCCCCGGTTCCAGCCGCCGCCGGGTCCGCCTGGACCATGACCCGGCTTGTACCGTTTGCGGGGTTTGGGTTTGGGACGTTTGAGACGGCCGTATTCGTCGAGGAGTTCCGGTGGGACCGGTTGGCCGGTGGGTAGTGAAGCGGGCTCGGGGCTCTGGGCTCTGGGCTCGGGATGCCACCCCGTTGGAGTGGGCGGTGCAGCGGGGGAGGGGGGATGATCCGTCTCCCCGGGTTGACACCCGGAGCTAGTCAGATGCCACCCCTTCGGGGTGAGCGGTGAAGCGGGCCTCGGGCTCTGGGCTCTGGGCTCGGGATGCCACCCCGTCGGGGTCGGGAAACGCAGAGTTCGCCGCCGCAACCGTGAAACCAGGGCGCACGCCAGACGAACCAGTCTGTGGAGATGAAACCACGGGCGGTATCGGTTTGACAGATTCGGCAGTGTGGAATGCGAAGGTGGCATGACGTGAAACGGCGGTGGTGGGTGAAGGCATCCGTTCTGATCGTGAACGAATGTTCAATAGTACGAAACAGGACTCGCGTTGTCAAGGGTGGATGAGCCGCGTTGTCGTGTGCTGTAATCCGAGCAAGGATCGTCTGAAGCATACGGGTTCGGGTCTACAAATTCCGCAGCGCAGTCGTGATAACCGTCGCGTTACCGTGAAATCCGTTGCATCGCCGTGCAATGACCGTATATTACAGATCAATCAGCCGAGGGCATGACCATGAGACATTCTTTCCTGACCGCCGCATTGCTGTTCCTCCCCGTCCTGAGCGTGATCGCGCAGCCACCGCCGGAAGTGATCTGGCAGATGTACTTGACCGATTCCTCGTACATGATCGTAGAAAATATGTTTACCACCCGAGAAGGAACGTTTCTGGTCGAGGGCTCAGGCACGGGTTCCCGCGAATACGATGAGAATGGCGAAGTCGTTAACACAGGATCCAGCGCGCAGTTAACGGAACTCCAAACACTGGATAATGGCTTTTTTTGCACTTCCCCAAATGTTGATCATCGGAAAAGATATCGTGATCTAAGCTGGAACTGGACATTTCCAAATGGCAATGATGAACCCGTTGACTTCTGGACACACGCAATTCTCGAAATATCATCGGGAGTATACGCACTCGCGGGTTTTGACCAGAGTCTGGATGTTGGCAATTTTGCAATCCGGGGTATTGCCGAACCTGGTGTCGAGGAGTTTTACTGGGATTATCCCGAGTACGAGGGAAGTCATCTGCCGGACGGCATCTTTCATACCAACCAGGGGGGGATGTTCGTCGCTGGTTCCGGCCGGCCATCCTGGACGACCAGCGAGGAAGAAACTTGGATGATGCTGGCTGAAATCGATCAGGACGGTGAGATCCTGCGATACCTGCAATGGGATCCGGACGGCAGAGTCCCCTACTCAACGAATCGCGCCATGCATCACCCGGATGGGGGTTTCACGCTCGGCGGACCATTTTTCACCACCAATGGCGACACGCTCAACCTGGTACGCATTCAGAACAACGGTGATGTCAAGTGGACCGTGCGCGCTGCCTGGTCCACCCCGAACCTGTACTATGCAGATGTATTGCCAGCGAAGGATGGAGGCTACTTCGTCTGCACCATCGGGATTGAATACTGCGCTGTCGGGCGTTTGAATGCCAACGGCGAGATGCTGTATCAAAGGCTCATCGGGTTCAATCCGCAGCATATTGGCGGTTTCGAGCCCATGCTCGCGATGCTGCCCGGCGAGAGTCCCGTCTTCGGCTCAACGGTGCGCAATGTCAACTACCCGGACATCATCAAACACGCCTTCCTAGCGCGGCTGGACTCGTGGACACCGCCGTGGGTGCTGAGTGCCGACGCCGGCGCTGACACGATCACGGTTCAGGCCGGCCAGCCCTTCACCTGGACCGGGACGGTCCGCAACACGCTCGCCGACGACCAAAGCACCGACATCTGGGTGCAGGCACGCGGCCCGAACTACAACATTACCAACTCCTTGCGTCGCTGGGACGACGTCACCGTGGCAGGCGGCGATTCGGTCAGCGCGGATGTCACGTTGACCGTGCCCGCGACCGCCCACAACGGTCCGCACAACCTGCTGCTGCGTGTCGGAGATTTCCCGCTGTACGACTATGAAGCGTGGTTCACGGTGATGGTCGAGGGCGGCGAACCCCCGCCCGACCGCCACTTTGCGCCGGTGCATCAACAGCGGGAACTGGTCGCGACGCCGATTCCGTCCGATGAAGAACTGGCGACGGATCGTGCGGAGATGTTCCGTATGCTCGGCGTGACCGATACGACGGCGAGTGTTGACGCGTGGCAGCCGCGAGTCAGGCGGGTGAACCGTGCGAGGTGAGGGTTAGTGGCGAATCCATGAAAACCGAGATGGCAACGGCACCATGCCGGGCAACGCGGTCCGGATACTTGAGCCTCGGATAATCCCGGCTGGCGGAGCCATCCGGGGCACATGTGAGATGTCAACCGGGGCGTGTGAGATCAGGACAAGGCGGGGACGGACTCTTCGACGAATCCGTTTTCCGCGAGCTGCTTGAGGTTGGCCATGTGACGGTGGAGCAGGCGTTTGGTCATGTACTTGAACAGGCCGGCGAGCAGGCCGACGAACCAGTTCGCCTGGATGATGCGCGCTTCGTAAGTGAGGGTGCAGCCGTTGCCGGAATCCTCGAGGGAGTACAGCGCCTGCATCATGAAGGCTTCATTGCCGACCCAGATGCCGAATTCGCGCGGGGGATCGTACTGGATGATTTCGCCGGAGTAGCTGTGCAGGTGACGGCCCTCGCGGACATGCTGCGTGAAATGTACGCCGACCTGCTTCTCATTTTCCTGAAACACGAGCTGTTCCACGCCCTCCATCCAGAGGCCGACCTTGCTTTCGTCCTGGATCAGGTCGAAAACCTGTTCGCGTGGAGCCTCGATTTCCGTGGTGCAGGTGATCGTGTTCATCAGGTCCCGGTGGTAAAACGAATCATTCTCAATCGACGTGCGGAACATGTGCATTTTCAATGTACTTCAGAAAGGTAAACTGATCAATCCGATTTTTGTACAAACCTCCCTTTTATCCGAAAATTCCGGAGCAATGTTATTTCGCCGGGAATAGTTCTACTTTGCACTCGGTGGTATCAGCCCTGAGCCGCGATCTACGGAATATGGTAAGCGTTTGGCGATGATCAAACGATTGTCAGCCGGGGTGTGAATTCTGGACGGAGAGGCACTTTATAGCTCCGGTATGAACAAATGTTCAGATTTTCCTTGTGCGGCGGGTTGGGGTGGAGTAGATTCCGGGCGTCGATGTACAGATTGGATCGAAAATCACGTAGCACACGAGGGGAACCATGCTGGCAGATGTGTTCAAGATGGAGTTGGAAAGGGCCCGCCTTTTCTTCAACCGGTCGACCAAGCCGTTGACCGAGGACGACTCGCTGTTCAAGCCGCAGGATGAGATGTACACGGTGGCGCAGCAGGTGGCGCATGCCGCGCACACGGTTGACTGGTTCAGCGACAGCGCGTTCAGCGAAACCGGGCCCGGGTGGGACGAAAATGCGTTGGAGGATCACAACAACCGGGTGCTGACGGTGACGTCGTTGGCTGCCGCGCGCAAGTGGTTCGACGAGTCGTTCGACCGTGCGATCGAGAATTTCGGGAAGCGCACGGACGAGGAGTTGCTGGAGGTGATGCCGGAAACGTCGCTGATGGGGCAATTCCCGCGGTTCATTTGCCTGTACGGTATCCAGGATCACACGGCGCACCATCGCGGCGCGTTGACGGTGTACATCCGTGCGTTGCAGAAGACGCCGCCGGTTCCCTACATGCCGGGCGACTAGTAAGATTGTGCAGGAGGGGCGTGGCGAGTAGCTGCGCCCCTTCCGGTTGGGCAATTCTCACTGTGGGAGCGTTGAGACGTTCGCGCGGGTGACGTACCTTTGCACGCACACACCCCCACGATCACCTTCACCGTGAGGAACCCATGCCCAGTACGACCTTTCGCCAGGACATTGACCGCCGGTTTGCGACCGCGGCGGCACTGACCGACCACCCGCAGGGATTGCTCGAGCAGATTCGGGGTGTGAACTCCGTGCTGCATGTGCGTTTTCCGTTGCAGACGGAACGGGGGTACGAAGTCATCCACAGCTGGCGGGCGGAACACTCGCACCACAAGACACCGGTGAAGGGCGGGATCCGGTTCAACCCGAATGTGAACGAGGATTCGGTCAGTGCGATCTCGGCGTTAATGACGTACAAGTGCGCGATCGCGGAGATCCCGTTCGGTGGGGCGAACGGCGGGCTGGCGATCGATCCGCGCAAGTACAGCGTGGACGACCTGCAGGCGGTCACGCGGCGGTTCACAGCGGAACTGGCGAAGAAGGATTTCATCGGTCCGGCGATTGATGTGCCCGCGCCGGACATGGGCACCGGCCCGCGTGAGATGGGCTGGATCATGGACACGTACGTGACGTTGCGCGGGGACGATATCGACGGCAGCGCGTGCGTCACCGGCAAACCGCTGGCTGTCGGCGGGATCCGTGGCCGGATCGAGGCGACAGGGCGCGGGCTGGTGTTTGTCACCCGCGAGCTGTGTGACGACCGGGAGCTGATGCAGTCCATCGGCTGCAACCGGGGGCTGGTGGGCAAACGGATCGCGATCCAGGGGTTCGGGAATGTCGGCTACAATGCGGGGCTGACATTCGAGGAATATGACGCGAAAGTCGTGGCGGTCTCCGAGATCGAGGGCACGATCTACCATCCCGGCGGGATTGACGTCAAGGCGTTGCATCAGCACCGTGAAGAGACCGGCAGTATCCTCAATTTCGCCAACACGAAACAACTCGGTGATTCGAATGCGGTGTTCGGTGCTGACTGCGACATTATCGTCCCCGCGGCGACGGAAGCGGTGATTACGGCGGAGGTTGCGCCGGCGATCAAGGCGAAAATCATCGTGGAAGGGGCGAACGGGCCGGTGACCTGTGACGCGGAGACGATCCTGCGTGAGAAGGGGGTGCTGATCGTGCCGGGGATTGTCGCGAATGCCGGCGGCGTGACCGTTTCCTACTTTGAATGGCTGAAGAACCTGTCGCATATGCGGTTCGGACGGATGACGCAGAAGCACGAAAAGAGCATGCTGGGCAATGTGATCGACGCGATGGAACGGGCGTCCGGCCACTGGCTGAATCCGGAGGACAAACGGGCGATCCTCGCGGGTGGCGGGGAATGGGAACTGGTCGATTCCGGACTTGATCAGACGATGACCGACTCGTTCCACCGGGTGCTGGCGCGGATGCGTGGCGAGGACAAAGTTGACGATCTGCGCACCGCCGCGATGCTCGAAGCCATCGACAAGATCGCGTACAACTACCTCGAACTTGGGATCTTCCCGTAAGACAGGCGATGGGCTGCAGGATATGGGCTATGGGTGGCGGGCGGCGGGTTGCGGGAATCTACGTGCCCCGGATGGCTTTGCCAGGCGGGATGATCCGCTTTCGGATGACCCGCGATAGCCGTCACAAACACACGTGACGGTCAATCACGGGCACCAGCGCCCACTCTCCCGTCGTATATTGCCGAATCACGATTCCACCGAGGTCCGCAATGACACGTTACCTGCTCACCCTTCCCCTCATCCTGCTGATCACCCTGTCGCTGTCCCTGCCATCCCACGCCCAGTGGGAGCGACACGAGTTACCCACCGGTGCAGCTGGTGTAGTTGGTGGGTTTCTAGGCATGAACGATGTTGATTTTGATGGCGACTTAGATCCTCTCGTTTTATGCTCCGTATTCCGGATTGTGGAAAACATGATACCCGAGGAATGGGTACTTCACCATGACACCGAGATCTCGGATTCTGCTTACTTCTTCCATTCAGCAGCGACCGATCTCGATTTAGACGGTGACCAAGATTATATTTTCAGCGGCTGGATGCTTGATTCTCCCGATCCGACTTCAGACGCCGTTGGTTGGTTGGAAAATCTTGGATACCCAGAGTATCGGCTTCATTTCATAGCACATGTGGCAAACAGCGGCCCGCTGAGTGCCGGCGACATTGACAACGACGGCGACGTGGATTTCATCACCATGTATGGTCCCAATTCCAATACCCACTTCTACCTGCACACCTGGTGGCAGCAACCGGATGGCAGCTTTGATTTGCAGGTATATCCTGAATTTGATGCCCTGTCTTTCCCCTCCGATCTGGTGGATTTCAACGGGGACGGCCTGCTTGAATTCATCGCCTCCCGCATCAACGGCCTCGCTGTCTATTCCTGGACAGGAAGTGAGTGGGTCTATACGATGCTTGATGTGCTTCCCGAACCGTACGGAAACGGATATTCCTACTTCGATATCGACGATTTCGACGGCGACGGCGATCTGGATTTCGCTACAATCCGTGGCTGGGATCCCGATTATGTAGGCCAGATCAACTGGTGGGAACATCAGGGCGGGACAACATTCGTCCGTCACGTGATCTACGGTCCGATTGGAATGACAGAGTTGGGAGCTTCCCAACCGATTCGCGTGCTGGATGTAGATGGCGATGGCGACATGGACGTTGCGGTTTCTGGTATCTTCTTCATCAATCAGGGAAATAACGACGACTTTGTCCAGGAACAGTATTCCCAGGATGATCCCTATCTGTGGGACATTCTCGAAAAAGCTGACATCGACAACGACGGCGACGTCGACCTGTTCAACGAGCACGTCTACTGGTACGAAAACCCGACCAACGACCCGCCGCAGTTCATCATCCGCTTGGTTCCGCGTCAGACGACGGTTCCGTCCGCCGGTGGCGAGGTCGTCTTCGACGGCATGGTCTACAACCAGTTCCCGCAACCGATAAACGGCCATCTCTGGGCCGACGTCACCGGTCCGAACGGCAACAGCGCCCGTGTCTGGCACCGCCGTATGACGGTCACCAACGGCGAGTGGCTGACCTGGCCCGATCTCGGCCTGACAGTTCCCGGCGGGTTGCCCGCCGGAGAGTACAGGATGACGGTTCGTGCCGGCGCGGCAGGCTACGGCTTCGTGCCGGGTGATAGTTTGTGGTTTGAGGTGGAGGGGCGGTAAGCGGTGGTCGGTAAACGGTTGTCGGTTTTCGGTAATCGGTAATCGGTAAAGGATGGAAGGTACGAGGGTGTCATTCTGAATGGAACGAAGAGGAATGAAGAAGATTCAGCCTCGATAACGGTCAACGAAGCCCGATCTTCTTCACTTCGTTCAGAATGACGTACTATTCAGGTGCAGATCATCTGGAACCTAGACCCTTCACTGCGTTCAGGATGATATTCCATTCAAGTGAGGACCATAAGGAATCTAGATCCTTCACTGCGTTCAGGATGACACCCTGGAAAACCAGTTGTGAGTGATGAGTATTGAGTCGTGAGTTACTGACGGCTTAAAACAGGTGTGAGGTATTGCTTGCCACGGACAAAAGTCCGTGGCAAGCGAGTTTTCACTGACCACTCAAAACTGAGACCTGAGACCTGAGACCTGAGACTTGAGACCTGAGACCTGACAACTGACAACTGACAACTGACATCTGACAACTACCGACTGTCCACTAATCTGTCGTGGCGAGTTTGCCGGCGAGCGATCCGGCTCGTGCGGCGGACTCGAGCGTGGCGGGCAGGCCGGTGGCGGAGAGGTCGGACGCGTAGTACAGGCCCGGACCCTGGCGGACGGTCGGACGCAACATCTGCGGCGCGATGGTCATGGTCGCGTCCGGGTAGAAGCGCACGACCACGTTTTCCTCGTTGACCTTCGCGTTGAACCATTGCTGCGCATGCTGGGCGAACGACATGATGGTGTGGTCGAGGTCGAGGTCGGCGTCGTTCGCCATGTTGGAGATGACGCGTTCGAGCAGCACGCCGCCGTCCGGATGCCACTCGCGGAACCAGATGCCGTGCGGCGGGGTGGTTTCGGCGATCGGGCCGGAAGCTTGAACCGGGCCGTACACCCGGGCGCGGATGGTGAGGATCGCACGGCCAGACATGCGTCGCGACCACGCCAGCAACGGCGCGGCTTCCGGGACACCGTCGAGGATGTTGAGGCGCGGCGGGGTGGCGGTAACGATCACCCGGTCGAAGCGTTCCGCGATGGCGGAAACCAGCCGCCATTTGTCGCCGGTACGTTCCACCCAGCGCACGCCCTCCCCGAGCCGGATGTCGACCCCGCGGTCCTTCAATGTCCACAACGCCGGGTCGCTGAGCACGGAGCCGTAGCGTTCGCCGGTGACCCAGCCGGAACGCGGGTCGGTGTCGGCCAAAACGCGGGCGAGCGCGTTCAGGTACATCCCCGCCGCGAGGTCGAGCGATGACGCGTTTCCCATCGCGAGTGCGAGCGGTTCACCGAGGCGTTCGATCAACGGGACTGGCCAGCCGAGGCGGTCAAAGAGATCGGCCACCGAGATCAGCCCGGAGCGGCGGAAGCGGCGCTGGCTTCCGTCACCGGCGAGCTGGTGGTCGTGCGGTTCGCCGGGCGCGGAGGCGGCGGTGCGGGCTAAAGCGGTGACAGCGGCAGCGCGGCTTGCGGGTGGGAGGAAATTTCGCACCATCAGCCCGAATCCGGCGGCCAGGGCACCGGAAAGGATGCCGGTGTGGAACGGGAGTTCGTAGGCCGCGTCCCCGTCGAGGGCGGTGAAATGCAGTGGCGTGAAGTGGATTTCGTCGTGCGAACCCAGCCGTTTCAGCAGATCGAGGAAGTAGACGTAGCTGGAAAGCACGAGGTGACGGCCGGTGTCGACACCGTCCGCACCAGCCGCACGCCCGCCGAGACGTGGCAACGACTCGAACAGGGTCACCTGTGTGTCCCGTCCGGACGCTGACAACGCCGCCGCGATGCCGGCGACACCTCCCCCAATGACTGCGATACGACGCACTCCACCTCCTGAAAACTCCGTCGCCGAAGATACAAGCCTGCTCCGTCGAATGGGAGGGTAGAGTTGATTGTTGGAGAAAAAACCGAAAATCCCCAGCGGGGGCATTCGGGGGCCGATGCTTTCTGAGTTCCACGCTGGCGCGAGAGCACGCGTCCGTCTATCTTTCCGCCATGGAAGCAAACCAGAGGACAGCCAACCGGGCCGCCTTGCTGCAGGCGATTGCGGCGGGGGAGTGGGAGCAGGTACGCACGATGCTCTCTTCAAAGCCGGGCCTGCAACGCGCGCTGATCTCGGCGTTGCACGAAACCGACAGCGAGCGGCTCGAGCCCACGTTGCACGCGTTCACCGTGCTCGCGGATACCCTGCAAGACGAACGTGTGCGTGACCTCGCGCGCAAACTGATGTGGATGCTGAACGACGAGTCCGGCAATCATTGTCCGAACGCGTCGCTTGCTCTGGCAGCAATCGCGGAGGTGCGGGTGGACGTTGTCGCGCCGCATGTGGCGTCGCTGATGGTGCACGCGAACGATCCTGGCGATCACATGGCGTCGGTGTGCGCGGAAGCGGTGCGGCGGATCGAGGCGATATCCGGGTCGGTGAGATGATCGGATCGGCGTGGGAAAATATGGAAGGCGCTTCACGCGAGGCGCTGCCGGAAACGCTGGGCGATCCGTTGCCAATCTCACCGGACGTCGTCTTCTCGCCGGAGGCGCGGCACGCCGAACGTGGCTTCAAACGAAGGCTGCACCGGCTCTGGATCGCGATGCGGCATCCACGACGGCCGGTTCCGCTGATGCCTGCCCGGGAGCACGTTGAGCGGATCATCGTGATCCATCCCGGCCCGTTGCGCGAACTGGTCTTCGCGGAGCCGGCGCTGCGCGCGTTGCGACTGCGCTTTGCGAAGGCGAAACGGGTGCTGTATGCGCCGAACTACGCGACGGAATTGTTTGCCGGGACGGGGTGGGGAGATGTCAGGCCATTGGCGGAATTGACGAACGAAACTCAGGGTAAGGACGAGAGTTGCATCGTTCTCGACCTGACGTATGAAGCCGAGTACGAACGCGCGAAATTGTTGCGGCGGGCGCGTTTTTCCCACCGGCTGGGGGTGAATCTCGGCGGACGTGGACCGTTTTACAACATTCCGGCAGTCCCCGCGATGCTGAACGATCACATGGCCGATTATTACCTGCAGCTGACGGAGCTGATCGGCACGGAGGTGGTTGGGCGGACGCCGAGCCTGCCGCACGGGTTCGACCGGCTGGAGCGTGGACGAAAACTGTGGCGCGACAGGGATATCGAGCGTCCGGTGATCCTGCTACCGGGGTGGGATGGGCACAGCTACGGGTGGCCGGCGGACGTGTTCATCGACCTCGCGCGGACGATGGGTGACCTGGACTATGTGGTCGTCGCGGGACCGGGCGACAGCGAGCGCGCGAAGCCGGTGGCGGAGGCGTTGGACTGCGCGTTTTACGACAATGTGCCGGTGCCGAAGTTGATGGATATGCTGGCGACGGCGGCGCTGGTCGCCGGAATTGACAACGGCCTCCTGCACCTTGCGGCGGCGCTGGATACGCCGGTAGTGCTGCTGACCGTCAATCCGCACCCGTGGCGGAGTTGGCCCCGGGCGCAGAAAGGCGCGGCGGTGTTCCGTGGACAAGTCGGCGACAGCGCGAAGGTGCGGTTTGATCGTGTGCCGGTCTCGGATATTGCCGCGATGGCGTTGCGGTTGAAGGAACGGGATGAGTAGGTGAATTCGTGGTGTGGTTCAGTGGAACGGGCGGATCAGCCCAGACATGAATGTCTGGGGCATGAGCGATCCAGGTTTTCATGGTGCGGATGAACCCTGCGAACCGCTTGGCGGCAGGTCACAGGGGCATTTGTTGCGGGTCATAATGATATTGGGTGGGCACGTTTTCGTGTGGTTGAAACCACACGCTAACCACCCTTCACCGCAACGCGGTGGGGACAAAGGGATGGGAAGTGGACGCCCGCTCGTGTGGCTGAAGCCACACTCTAACCACCCTTCACCGCTACGCGGTGAGGACAAAGGGATGGGAAGGTGGGTTCCCGCACGTGTGGTTGAAACCACACGCTAACCACCCTTCACCGCTACGCGGTGACAAAAAGCGTAGTTTTCGATCTAGATTCACCGCTGGTTCGCGATAGACGCCCCCACTTCACTCCTCCGGTTCGTAAACCTCGTCCTTGATCTGGCTCTTAATCGCGCTGAGGCTAGGGACACTCAGTGAGCTGAACGTCTTCGAGACCGGATCGAAGCAGAGCCGGTAGGACAGGCCCGGATTGCCCTGTTCGTACATCACCCGCCAGCCGCGCACGACATACGGACACTCGTCGTTGATGCAAACGTAAAAGTCGTGATTCCAGGTCGTCATCGGATTTTCCGTCACCGCCCAGAGGTGCATCGGCTCGCCGCAGTACGGGCACTTGCCGGTGTGCACAAACTCCGCCTTGCGCCGCTCGATCTCATCGTGGTCGGGGTGTTCGGACTCAACAGGCGGCGCGTGACGACGGTCAGCGTGCGACGCCGGATCGCCTTTCTCCGCGTAGACCGCGTACACCGGATCGCTGGGCACGCCGGTGGATTCGTACTTGTCACCGTGCGGGCGAGGGCGGCCCATCACGATGAAGGTGTCCGGCTGCGTGAACCCACCGGCGTCCGCGAAATAGATCCGCAGCAGTTCCAGGCGCTCCGATTCAGTGAGTTGCGTCCAGATGGTGACCGCTTTCGGTGCGAAGGTGCGGTTGGAGAAGATGACGAGGTGCAGGCCGCCGTCCCGCAGCACACGGTTCACCTCGCGGAAGATTTCGACGGGATGCGTCAGGTATTGCACTGACAGCGTGTTGAGCACGATGTCGAAGCTGTTGTCCGGGAACGGCAGGGTGGGGGTGGCGTTGAGATCATGGACCACGCGCTCATCGAGCTTCGGGTTCGCAGCGAGCTCGTCGGCGTTCATGCCGAGGCCGGCGACACGTCCCGCTTCGAACGAGTCGGGCAAGTGAGTGTCGATGCTGGCCATGAGGTCGAGCACATCCGGATGCTCGCGAACCGCCAACGCGCCGATCAGCTCCGCAACGGTTTCCAGGGCGGTGGAGTCGAGATGTTGCACCATGCGAGGCCGTGTGTAGAACAGGGCGTCGTCCGCTTCATTTTCGCGTGAAAAGGCGTCCGGTTGAGTCAACAGGTTCCGAATCTGCTGAGTATGTACGGCGTTGCGTTCCATGCTATCCTCAATTTCAGGTTAATCTCGGCGTGTTTGGTGCCTTATCAGGCGCGATCAACGCTGGACCCAGTCCGGTTGTGGTACCCGCCAATGCCGTGCCCGTTCCACGCTTCGCGGCGATCTTTCGCGGGAAAACGCCGAATGCGAAACGAGTTTGATGTACAGCCCGAGGGTCTCTCTGGCGATGGCTCGTCTCCGAGACTTGTCAAAACGGCTGTTCCACGCTACCTTCCGGTGTACCACAGTGATACAATGCAAGTGTATCAGATGTCCGGCGTTTCCCAGTATCGGCTGGCGGAACGTGTCCCCTCACCCCCCGAACCAAGGTGACCAATGAGCGAAATGTTTGACGACACCACCGGCGCACGGATTTTCCTGGTGGAAGACGATCCGTTCCTCGCGAAGAACCAGAAACTGCGGCTGAACCGGGCTGGATTCTCCTGCGAAATCTTCGGTTCGGGAGAAGAATGCCTGTCCGCGATCGATCAAGGCATGCTGCCACATGTGGTGGTGCTGGACTTGATCATGCCGGGCATCGGCGGCCTCGAAACGCTGAAACGCATCCGCAAGTTCGATTCGAATCTGCCGGTGATCGTGGTCAGCGGGCAGGACAAGGTGTCGACCGCGATTGAGACGATCCGTGAGGGCGCGTACGACTACCTGATCAAACCTGTCGGCGAAGAAGGATTGACGGCGACGGTGCGGCACGCGGTGTCGCAGCGCCAGGTGTCGCTGGAGCTGACCCGGCTGCGGCGTGAGGTGCGGCAAGCGTATACGTTCGACAAGCTGATCGGCCGCAGTGAACCGATGCGCAAGGTGTTCAAGCTGATCGAACGCACATTGACCAACGACATTGCGGTGCTGATCCTCGGCGAGTCCGGCACCGGCAAGGAGCTGGTCGCGCGGGCGATCCACTACAACGGCACGCGGTCCGACAAGGCGCTGGTGACGGTGAACTGCGCAGCGATCCCGAAAGAGCTGGTCGAATCGGAACTGTTCGGCCATGAGAAGGGGTCGTTCACCGGCGCGATCGACCGCAAGATCGGCAAGTTCGAACAGGCGAACGGCGGCACGTTGTTCCTCGACGAAATCGGCGAGCTTGACCAGTCGGTGCAGGCGAAGCTGCTGCGTGCGTTGCAGGAGCGGGAGATCGAGCGTGTCGGCGGCAACAAGACGATCCAGGTGGATGTGCGGCTGGTGTGCGCGACGCAGCGGAACCTTGAGAAGGAAGTGCGCGAGGGGCGGTTCCGTGAAGACCTGTACTATCGTATCAACCCGTACCCGATTCACATGCCGCAGTTGAACAAGCGTGGCGACGATATTGCGCTGCTGTGCGGCCATTTCCTCGACAAGCACGCCAAATCGTTGGGACGGGAAGATTTGCGCGGGTTCTCGCCGGCGACGCTCGAGGCGATGAAGAAGTACGAGTGGCCGGGCAATGTGCGGCAGCTGGAAAATGTGATCACGCGCGCGATGGTGCTGGCGGAGAAGGATGTGATCACGCTGAACGATGTCTCCGAGGACATTCGCGCGAAAGCCCCGGCGGAAGCGGTCGAGGTGGAGATGGTGGTGGTCGAGAGCGAGGATTACGACGAGGATGTGCTCGATGTTGCCCCGATCCACCGGCCGGAATCGGAAGCGTCCGCGGCGGCGGTGCAGTACAAGCCGTCCGGAGCGTGGCCGACGTATGACAGCGCGGACGATGTCCCGACGCTGGAAGAGGTGAAGGCGTGGATCACCCGGCAGGCGTACGAGGCATGCAACCACAATATCAGCCTGACCGCGAAGAAGCTCGGGCTCGGACGAGCGACGCTGTACCGTCAGCTCGAGAAATACGGCATTCACACCCCAACTGAGGACGAGGACGGGGACGATTCCGAATGAGCCAGATGTCCGACTGGGCAGCCGAGTTCGCGGACAAGCACGGGCTGACCATCGTCTATGATACCCCACTGCCCGGAGGTGTGCCGGCGTACAAGTATGAGGATGCGTCCGGCGCCTCGATTGTGGTGCTGGACGAATCGATGCCCCCGGAACGGCAGCATTTTTCGCTGGCGCACGAAGCCGCGCATGTGCTGCTCGACCACCGCGGCGACCTCAGCCCGGACGAAGAGTTCGAGGCGAACAAGCTGGCGTCCGAGTTGTTGCTGCCCGACCCACCGTTTTCCGACCTCGCGTACCAGACCCTGCGTGAACTGAAAGACGCGTTTCCGCACGCCTCGTTCGAAGCGATCGCGCGGCGGCGGCTGCAGTTTGTGCCCGGCGTGCTGACGGTGATGGACAACGGGAAGGTCAACCGGCGGGTTAACTCGGACGGGTTCAATGCGCCGCTGATGATCACGCCCGCCGAAAAAGAAGCGCTGAGCCAGTGCATGAACCTGCGCGAAGATATCGATATCAGCGGAAATGAAATCCGTCTGCACGCGACATTTGTCGACGACGGTCGCGGGGTGGAACGGGTGCTGCTGCTGGTGGAAGAGGCGTAGGACAGACTGCAAGGGACTTGTGCTGATTACCCGAGTTGTCTGAGCCAACACGGGCAAGATTATTGAAATCAATCGCCCATGGCCCACAGCCTATAGCCCAATACCTGAGGAAGCCATGAAATCCCATCGTGAAGAACTGTGGTTTGATATTCCGACACGCCGGGCGTTCATCAACATTACGCCGCAGGTGGAAGATGCAGTGCGCAAGTCCGGAGTGCGTGAAGGGCTGGTGCTGGTCAACGCGATGCACATCACGGCCTCGGTGTTCATCAACGACGACGAGCACGGCTTGCACCAGGATTACGAGAAATGGCTGGAGGGCCTGGCGCCGCATGCTCCGGTCAGCCAGTACCGGCACAACGACACCGGCGAAGACAACGCCGATGCGCACATGAAACGCCAGCTGATGGGGCGCGAGGTGGTGGTCGCGATCACCGACGGACGGCTGGATTTCGGCACGTGGGAGCAGATCTTCTACGGCGAGTTTGATGGACGCCGACGGAAACGGGTGCTGGTGAAGGTTATCGGAGAGTGAATGGCGGTAATCGGTGGTCGGTGGTCGGTTATCGGTAACTGAAAGCTGTGGGCGGCTGTGACTGGTGGTCTGTTGTAGAAACGAAGCAACGTATTTGCGGCGGCCCTACAGGACGCCGGTCAGAGGATCAGACTGCGAAAAAATGGGGTGGGGTACGGCCTGTCCGTGTGGCTGAAGCCACACGCTAACTCGCGTCACCGCTACGCGGTGATCAAAGACTACCGGCTCTCCGTCAGTTCGATCACACCTTGGCGGCCGATGAACATCAGCATTCGGTGGGAACACTTTTCGCAACGATAGGGGTAGGCATTCAGCATTGGGTAGATGCTGCGTTCGAAGAAGCCGTGCCGTGCAGTGCGGCGGATGCGATCCGATCCGCAGAACGGACACTGCTTGTGGAAATAGTCGGTCGGCAGACGCATTTGCGCCCTCAGGCATTCAATTCATGGTGACGTATACTTGAGTAGTGGATTCGTACGGAAGAAATAGAGGCTAACTACCAAAAATAACAAGGACTCAGGATCTGATAAATATAACAAAACCTCCCCGCAAACAAATCGTGGGGAGGTTTGATTCTCGTGAGAGAGTGGAGTCACTCTTCCTTCTTTTCAGGGTCGGCACGAAGCAGCTCGGATGCGTCCGCGAAACGTGTCTTGGAGATGGCGTCCCGATGCTGACGGACATGGAGGAAGAACCGATTGTCGCAGTCGCGGCAGCGGTACGGGTAGGCGTGAATCCACGGCAACGCGTCCGTCTCCAACCATCCACGGCGTGTGCTGCGGCGGATGTTGGTCGAGCGGCAGATCGGACAGCGCAATTTGCCGCGCCGAAACAGGCTCAGCACCTTTCCAAGGAAACTCTTCTTTGGTTGTTCACCCGCCAACGATTTGCTCCAGGCTGTAAGACTTCCCTGACTTCCTTCGCACGTCCGTCCACCGGGAACGGTTTCACGGTGGCAGACTCGTCGTGGTTTACTTGTCGTGACCGGTGTGTGCGCCCTGGGTCACCCACTTGTACCCGATCAGCAACCCGATCGGGCTGATGCAGGCGATGAACCCATAGACCAGCCACATGGTTCCGGAGGCTTCCGTTCCGCCGACCGGGATAAATTTGTCGATCATCGAGCCAGCATACCAGCCCGTTGTCGCCTTCGCGAGGAACCACGGGATCCCCGCCAGGCCCATGTACGCGCCCACCTTGCCAGCCGGGGCGAGGTCCGCGACATATTCGAGGAAACGGCTGGACCAGATTGCCTCGCCGAAGCTGAACATCACGACGTAAATGATCAGCCGGGTCACATCCGGTCCCGGCACGAGGATGAAGGTGGTGATCGCCGATAATGCGGTGCCCCAGATCATCATCTTGACCACACCGACCTTGCGCGTGAACATCGCAATCAGCGGCACGAAGATGACGATGATCAGGGGATTCAAGCCCTGGAACCACTCAAGCTTATCTGCGACAGCTTCCGGGTAGGCTCGGAAAATGTATTCCGGCAGGGTGAGGAATTGATGCGCGAACAACGTCCGCACCGGGAGCAGAATGAAGATGAAGAAGATGAAGCGGGCGTCGAGGAACGGCAGCTCCTTCATCCTCTGCAACAGCGGTTTCTTCACCGCGTCCCTCGGCTTCTCCTCTTCCTTTACCCAGCGATCACGATCCTCAACCTTCTTGCTGAACATCGACGTGTGCAGCAGGAACATCAGGATGGTGATCCCGACCAGCGCGATGTAGACACCGCCGATCCCGTTCTCAGGGTTGACCAGCGGGGCGAACGGGGTGTTGTCAAACGCGCCCTCGCGTGAGACCTCACGGATCACCGGGCTGACAAACGCTTCCGCGACGATGCCGAGGTTCATGATCGAATACAGCAGGCTGTAGCCGATGGTCGCGGTACGGGGGTCGGAGTATTCCTTGACGCCCGCGTACAATGCCGGTTGCAGAATACCGGTCGCGATCGCCATCAGCAGCAAACCGCCCCACATCATGACCGGTCCGCCAACCACCGGCGAAGCGAGCAGCATCGTCCGGCCGACCAGCAGTCCCATCAGACACAGGGAAATTGCACGGCGGACACCGAGCGCGTCCGAAACAAAACCGCCGCCGAACATGAACAGGGTGACGAGGCCGGTAAACGTCGAGACCGCGATGGTCGTCGCGTTGATCGAGAGGCCGACGTCACGGGTGATGAACAACGTGAGCAGGTGGAGGATGCCGAAATACGCGATCCCATCGAGGAAGTTGACCTGATTGACCAGCCAGAAGCCGCGGGACGCACCGAACAGGATCTTGAAATTATCGAGTAGCGAAAGATCTTCTTTGTTCAGCTCTTCTTCCGCTGCCTGCTGCTTTGCTTCACCTTCGGCGAGCGCATCCTTCTGCGTCGGAGAGTCGTTGGACGGACGGCCGTCGCTCATAAAACCTCGACAGGTGGGGTGGATGTTTGAGTTCGTGGAATATAGACGTCCTCCCGCCCGCACTCAACACGGTGGCGTGTCGAATCTAATCAAACACCTCGTTCCGGCTGTAGCCCTTGATCGAGTGCCGGCTGACGAAATAATGGATCAAGAGGCCGACACCCCAGCCGAGCATGCCGAGGAACTCCGCGATCTTGCTGCCAGTGTCGACGGTCGGACGGGTGATGATGAACGGCAGCCACACCGGCACGACGACGATGTACGTCATCAGGTGATAGCTGAAGCTGAAGTCGGCGCGGGAGAGGAATGCGTCCTCCCGGCGTCCGTTGAGCAGACCGTTAAAGAACATCGTCACGCAGTACGCTCCGGCCAGTGGCCAGATCCAGACATACAGCTGCTCGATCAGCAACCAGCTGAGTGTCGAATGGAAAGCAACGGTCGCCAGCAGTGCGACCGCGGCGAAGATTTTCAGGTTGCGAGTCAGTTTGAACATGGGGGTATCTCACTCGTATTGACATCGAATTGCGGTTTACTTGAACACGTCGCCCTTGCGGTAGCCCTTGATCGTGCGGCGTTGCAGCAGGTAATTCCCGACCAGCATCACAATCAGCGCCGGGATCAGCCAGATTTTTTCCAGCACGGGGTTCTCGGACGCTGGTGAGAGCACGATGTCCATCCCGATCACAAGAGGAAACACGGCAATCGCAGCGATCAGGCCATAGGTGAAGCGCAGGTTGCCACGCGATTTGACCGCATCCTCCGTGCGCAGGAAGAGGTAGGTCACCAGCGCGTACAGCCCGCCCCAGCCTGCCAATGCCCAGATTCCGGTGACGGGGCCAGTCTGTTGCGAGACGATCAGCATGCCGGCGGTGATCACGATCAGAATCGCGCCGTAGATCAGCATCTTGCCTGTGATTCGGCTCATGGTTTGTTCCCCCCGTTCTGTATCAGCTGTTTCAGCTGGTCATCGTAAAACAGCGCGATGTTGCGTTCGACAAAGTCCGTCAGAATCTCGTCGCCCAGCTTTGTGAGACGGTAGTACTTGCGTTCCGGGCCGCGGTCGCCGTCGCGAAGGTCGAAGTCCACCATCTCGAGGTCGCGGTACTTGCGCAGGCTGCGGTAAAGGCTCTGTTCTTCCACGGTGATCGAGCCACGGGTCGCCTGCTCGATGAAATCCTTGAGCTCGGCGACGTACCGCGGGCGGTCCCGTAACGCGAGGAACAGCCACAAGGTCAACTGCCCCTTTTTGTAGGTGCCCTCCCACGCATCCAGCAGCTTCTTGCGATACACCTCGTCTTTCATCGACCGCTGTCCTTCGTCACGGTTCCGCCGTTGTGTAACCGATGGTACTATACAATTGGTACAGTACAAGTATACGAGCAGTGGAACGCCAATTGCAAGAGATAGCTCGCTGATTGCTTCTCAGACCGGGAGACCGTTGTCGGAACTGAGTTTTCCGGAGAGGCGGAGGTGTGTGTACGGCAGGAATCGCCGGGAGGTGAGTTCGCTCCTGCCGGGCAGCAGGCTGTAGGCTGGGGGCTATAGGGTGTGGGCTGCGAGGTATGGGGGACTGAGGAACGGTAGCAGACCCGCGTTGTCGGAGCCAACACGGGCAAGAGATGATGGGCTGCGGGATGTGGGGCTATGGGCGGCGGTAACTAATAACTGACCACCGACACCTGAGGTGCGCCTTTGTGCGGCATTGCCGGACTACTGGACCTGAGCAACACCAGACCGATTGATCCCGATCTGCTCGACCGGATGACCGATACGCTCGCGCATCGTGGTCCGGATGGGCGCGGCACGTGGATCGAGAACGGCATCGGCCTCGGCCATCGCCGGCTCGCGATTGTTGATCCGGAGGGTGGCGCGCAGCCGTGGATCGATACCCGGGGACGCGGGGTGCTCACCTACAACGGCGAATTGTACAACCAGCGGTTCCTGCGCAAACAGCTGGAGGCGGAGGGAGTCCGGTTCCGTTCAAATTGTGACACCGAAGTGGTGATGGAAGCATTGCTGCAGTGGGGCGTGGACCGTGCGCTGGACAAATTCCGTGGCATGTTTGCGTTCGGCTTGTGGGAGATCGGGCCGCAACGGTTAACCCTGGCGCGTGATCCGATGGGTGTGAAACCGTTGTACTGGTCGATGCGGGACAGCGTGGTCCGGTTCGGCAGCGAAATCAAGGCGATTCTTGCGGATCCGGCATTTCCCCGTGAGCCGGACCTGACCTCGCTGGTCAACTATCTATCGCATTACCGCCTCAGCTTTGACGGCCGCACGATGTTCCGTCATATCCAGGAAGTCCAACCGGGCACGTACGTGCAGTGGAGCGGTCGCCGGCGTAGTGAAACCCGGTACTGGTCGTTGCCGATGATCCCGGAGGCCGAGAAGAATGATCCGGGCGAGGAGGCGGTCGCCGAGGGATTCCGCACGAAGCTGGTGAAGTCGGTGAAACGGCGGTTGATGGCGGATGTACCGGTGGGGGCGTACCTCTCCGGCGGGATCGACAGCGCGGTGCTGACGACGGTGATGAAGGCGATTACCGGCCGGTCGTTTCACACGTTTTCGATCGGGTTCGGCGAAGAGGGCGGCAACGAGTTCGAGTATTCACAGGCGATGGCGAAGCATCTCGGCGTGCGGCACAAGCAGGTGACGCTCACCGAAGACGCGTATTTCAAGGAATTCGAGTCACTGATCCATGTCAAGGATACGCCGCTGTCGGTGCCGAACGAAGTCCCTTTGCGGTACCTGTCGCGGTTCATCAAGAAGAAGGTGACGGTGGTCCTCTCCGGCGAGGGGGCGGATGAGCTGCTCGCCGGGTACACGCAGCTGGTTCGTTCGCCGCATGACGCCCTGCTCGCGCAGCGGTTGCAGCAGGATCCGGGCAGCTTCAGCGACGAGGATCGTGTCCGACTCACCAGCGCGTTGGGCAATTTGTACGGGGAGCGTGCGTTCACCGGGCACCGCAACCAGTTCCTGCATCTCTACCAGTGGATTCCCAAAGATCAGCGTGGGGCGTGGTTCAATTCCGACCTGCCGATCGCGGAGGCGGAAACCGAGATTCGGGGGAGCTGGGACACGCTCTGGGATCGTCTCGATGGGGCTGAGCTCGATCCATACGAGAAGGTGCTGCACATCCTGCAGGAGATTCATCTCAAGGCGCTCTTGCTGCGTCTTGATGCGACCTCGATGGCCGAGGGAGTGGAGGGAAGAGTTCCGTACACGGATCGCAACCTCGTCGAATGGGTCGCCAGATTGCCTCTCCGCTACAAGTTACGCTGGCGTGACACAAACGCTGAACAACAGGCGTCTACCTTGACTTCAATCGAGGCTGCGGGACGGCTGGACATCGGGAAGTATGCGCTCCGTCTGGCGTTCGCCGGAACCATTCCGGACGAGATCCTGATGCGCCCCAAAACCGCATTCCCAGTGCCGTTGGACACATGGTTGTACGGCAGCCGGCAGGAGTGGTTGAAGGAGCGCGTGCTGACTCCACGGATGGGTGAACTGTTCGACCTGAAGGCGTTGGAACGGGACCTGCTGAACGTGCGCGGCAAGCAGGAAGGGATGAAACTCTGGATGCTTGCCAATCTGGGAATTTGGTTGGAAATGTATTTTAACGGCCCGCAGGATTTGTAAATTACCCTCAGCTAACGTTTACCACCGGCTGGGGGGCCGGAACCACCTGAGGGAGGAAATGACTCGCGAGCGATGCCCGGTTTGTGGGGCTACCCAGTTGGAAGAAATTCTCGAACTCGAAGACTATCCCTTTGCCGGAAACGGAGTTATCCTGCCCGGCCAGGCCAAGAACCTGCCGTATCAAACCCTGCGTATCACGTTCTGCCACGGCTGTGGCATGGTATTCCAATCGGAACAAATGCCATTCGAGACCTATCTCGAGATGCGGCAACGCCAGCCGGTGCCGCCCCCGATCACCGAATCCGGCCTCGAAAAATTCGAGACGGAAAGATTCTTCAATCAGCTTCGACGCTACGCCCCCGAGGGTGGACGTGTGCTCGACATCGGCTGCGGCTACAGCGGCATGCTGCCCCGTCTGAAAGCGCTCGGCTTTGACGTCGTCGGGATCGACTCCGACGAACGAGTGTCCGGCGCGTGCGAACAGGACGGCTACAACGTCATTTCGGGCCGATTCGATGAAGCCCTGTTCGACGAAGAGAGCTTCGACATCATTGTCTGCCGCTCGGTGATCGAACACGTCGAGGAACCATTGATCCTGCTCGGCGCGATCGACGGGCTGCTGAAACCCGGCGGCCTGATGGCGATTGAGACGCCGAACTTCGGCCAGGCGTTCGAGAAGATCGCGTTCGGCGGCTTCTCACCCCAGTACCAGTCCTACTTCACGTTGTCCACGCTCCGTTACGCTGTCACCCAGCACGGGCACGATATCCTCGGCGGATACGACGAATCCTACATCGCGTTGTTCACCCGCAAGGTGGACGCCGACGAAGACCCGTACGATCCGATGCCGTCCGCGGATGCAGAAGAAGCGTTCGAACGGGTCGACAGCTTCCTCAACCGCAAGGAAGACATTGCGGAAGAGTTGAGCTCGGTCGTGCGTGACGACTTCAATGGGCCGGTCGCGGTGTTCGGCGCGGGCCTGCCAACCGTCGACATGTTCTTCTACTGCGATATCCACGACAACGTCGAGATGGTCACCACCACCGACGCCGGCCGGCACGGTGGCATCCTCGGCGGCACCGATTTCGAGGTGAAGTCGTTGGACGACCTGCTCAAGTCCGGACTGGAAGCCGTCATCCTGTCCTCCGAACGCCGGCAGGACGAACTGCTCGACCGGCTGAAACCGTTCATGCAGGACGGCGGACGGGTGCTGCGGTTTACGCCGGGGATTTCGGTGACGTAAACGGCAACGCTCAGTGAGTTTTTACATGTTTCCACATTGTCGGGGTGCTTGCAGTGCAGGCATCCCGTTTGTGTCTCTCGTAAGAGCTACATGATGGATATCAATGAATAATTTTCAGTTGCATTTATTGTTTGGTATCATTTTGTACCTATATTCACATTCATTGATAACACTAGACCGTCCGGGGGACCCATGTCTGTGCCACGCCTGATGTTGGAAAAACCTCATAAAGAAGGAACAGTCGAACCGAATTTTAAGAAACTATTTGAGGTTGTCACCACTGCCGTAGCTGATGCGGCAATTATTGGAACTGTCGGTACAGTCACTGGTACGGTAGCCGCTGGGTTCATTGGTGCAGTCGGTGCGGGTATCAAAGGCTTGTTGAAAATTCCGTCGGCTTTTGAACCGAAAGAACTCTCTGACGGTATGAAGGCGTATCTACTCGTGCACGGCGGGTTAGTACGTGCCATTCATCAGCTGATGGAGAATTATGCTTCGGCTATGATTGAAGAAGGACTGCGTCACGTCGATATGGAGTTCCAATTCGATTTGCCGGACTGGGTTGAGAAAAACTCCATTGAACTTGATGGGCGTTTTGTGCAACGTCCTAGTGACACTGAGTTGATTCAGCACTTCCAATCTGACTTCATCTCTCTACTTGTCAATCTCCAAATGCCTGAGGTGACGGCCAAGTCAGTTACCGATCGTTTGCCAGAGTTCTATGCAGTCGGCATTATGGATGAGTGGTTCGCGCATCCGACTCTCTATGGCGACCTCGAAAAATACATTGACCATCCGCTCGTGGGTCAGGTCCGAAAAGAAACGGACTGGTTGCGATACCGTGCCCGGCTGCTGCAGACCGTTAAAGAGAGTGTTCTTGGCGAACCATTCGGACTCAAGGATGTCTATGTCTGGCCTCGAGGTGTTTGGGAAGAACGGGTAGAAAAGGATGAGGAGCGGCAAGATAGAAACGAAAAAAAGATCGGTCACGTTCTGAATGTCTACGAAGAGTTGAGTGAATGGGTACTGAGTTGGTCGGCGGATGGCGCGGGTGTGACCACTGGTAGGAATTACGCGCCAATTAAAGTGTTGAGTGGCGAACCAGGGGTCGGGAAATCATCATTCGTACGCATGTTTGCCGCCAGGCTGATGGATGAGTACCCCATGGTGGATGAAAAAGGTCGTTTCGCTCCTGAAATCAAAGTGCTCTTCATCAACCTGTTTGATTTCGATCTACCCGGACGTTTGCGTGAGGCGGTTGGAGAATACGCAAGCGAGGAGGGATTTTTCCACAATCCGTTGGGACAGGACGATGGCGACGACCGTCTGCTCATCATCTTCGACGGTCTTGACGAATTGCACAAGGGCGGCGCCGCTGGGAAGGTGCGGGACTTTGTCGAATACCTGACTACCCATTCAACAAATACATCTGGCCATCGGGTCAAATTTCTTCTCAGTGGTCGTATCCCGATCATTCAGGAACACGCTTCTCGATTTCGGGAGCCAGCCCAACTAATAGAAATCCTCCCATACTGGGACAATGAATGGAAGAGATTAGTTGATACTGAGCGTTGGAAAGACCCAAAAAATCTGTTGAAAGGCAAAAAAGCAAAACAACAACATGACTTCTGGAAAAAACTTGCGCCATTCAAGTGCAAAACAGCAGCAGAATTAGCTGGGGAATTGGATCACACAGCGCTCCATGATCTTGTTCGACGGCCCCTGTTAAACGCACTGGTAACTCTAACTCACTGCGGTGATCCGTTAGACTGTAGCGCACCGGGTTTCAATCGCAACAGCATCTATGCCAAGCTGCTACGACGGGTGCATGAGCGCGACTATGAAAAACGACGTTCGCCAACCACTGAAACTGTCGACTACGAGGATTTTACGGCATTGCTCGAGCTAGTGGGTGAACTGGCGTGGCATGCAGGTGAACGCGGAGCAAAACGTGCGGATGTTCACAAACGATGTACGGTTAAACCGGACCGTAAGTTGCAGAAAGTGCTGAATCAAATAGAGTCCGGTCGTGTTGGTACATCTTCTGGTCTCATGGTATCCTTCTTTTTCCGCAGAACAGGCCATGATGACGGCGCGGTAATATTTACACACAAAACTTTTGGTGAATACCTGGCTGCACTGCGCTTGGTCCGGCGCCTAGATTCGATCTTCAATGAACTCGCCGATGAAGGTGAACGGGAAACACTAGAACAACTTGCCCGTTTGCTTGGACCGCAGCGCATTACCTCAACGATCGAAGAATTTCTCATAAATGAACTTGAGCTGCGACGTAAGACAGGACAACACGATGATAGCAAGTGGCAACGCGCGCTTCAAGATCTGATCGAACACGCTGTGCAAAACGAAGTCCCCGTCATGAAGTTGGAGTACCCTGATCCGGAACGTGCTTACCGGGACGCCCATGCCCACGCCGTGCACACGCTGGAATCCCTGTTTTTGCTGCATTCTCTTGTGGTAGAACCTTCGGGAGAGTCAACACCTGTTGTTATTGAGTGGGAGGCTGGCTGGAAACAGGTACTTGAACGCGACAATGAGAGTGCTTGGTTTATGCGTCAATTGAATACTCGCCTTCTAACTCATGTCATGTCTAGCGGTTCGTTGGTAGGTGAAAGTAACACAATTCATCGGTTCATTCAGCTCAATCTTTCTGGGGCGGTCCTGACGGGGGCGGTCCTGACGGGGGCGAACCTGACGGGGGCGAACCTGACGGGGGCGAACCTGACGGGGGCGAACCTGACGGGGGCGAACCTGACGGGGGCGAACCTGACGGGGGCGAACCTGACGGGGGCGAACCTGAGGGAGGCGGACCTGATTAGGGCGAACCTGAGGGAGGCGAACCTGGAGGGGGCGGTCCTGACGGGGGCGAACCTGACGGGGGCGGTCCTGACGGGGGCGAACCTGACGGGGGCGAACCTGATTAGGGCGAACCTGAGGGAGGCGAACCTGGAGGGGGCGGTCCTGACGGGGGCGAACCTGACGGGGGCGAACCTGACGGGGGCGAACCTGACGGGGGCGAACCTGAGGGAGGCGGACCTGATTAGGGCGAACCTGAGGGAGGCGAACCTGGAGGGGGCGGTCCTGACGGGGGCGAAACTTGAAGGGGCGACCCTGCGGGGGGTGAAGGTTTTAAAAAGTGATATCGAATCGCACTGGGATCTGACGGAAGAGGAACTTAAAGAACGTGGTGTTCAGATCATCGACGATTGAGATGTCACTCCGGAATAGAGAAAGACTCTATTCCGGAGTGGGGAAGGAACAGTCTAACTGAAAGGGGAGACTTCTGACTTCCTATAACTAGATCATTTTTCTCCGGGTCCGCGTCAGCAAGCTGACACGGGCACTTCCTGTATTGCACCGGAAAATGTTCCTCGGGTCCGCGTCAGCAAGCTGACACGGGCACTTGCTCTACAGAACCGGGAATCATTCCTCGGATCCGCGTCAGCAAGCTGACACGGGCACTTGCTCTACAGAACCGGAAAAAGCTCCTCCTACTCCGCCGACCGATGTCCGCAGTCCGCAGTCCGCAGCCAAAACTACACCGGCGTATCCTTCCGCTTGGGCACCACTTCGTACAGGTCGAACCGGCGGTCGAGCCAGTTGCGAGTGGCGCCGGTACGTTTGTGACGGGCTAACAGCTCGAGGTCCAGGTCGGTCATGACGAGCGTCTCGATGTTCGGCGTGCACTCGGCGGCGACACCGTCACGCGCGAACATCACATCCGAGGGTGTCAACACCGCCGACTGGGCGTACTGTAGCGCCATGTTCTCGACACGTGGCAGGTTGCCGACGGTCCCCGCGATAACAGCGTAGATGTGGTTCTCGATACAACGTGCCTGGGCGCAGTAACGGACTCGCAGGTAGCCGTGCCGGTCGTCGGTGCAGAACGGGACGAACAGCACCTGCGCGCCCTTGTCCACTGCCAGCCGGACCACTTCCGGGAACTCGATGTCGTAGCAGATGAGGATCGCGATCTTGCCGATGTCGGTGTCGAAGACCTCGATCTCGTTGCCCGGTTGCAGGCCCCACTGGTCGCGTTCGTCCGGCGTGTTGTGCAACTTGATCTGACGGTCGATGCGGCCATCCCGGTGGAACAGGAACGCCGCGTTGTGCATCGTGCCTTCTTCGTTGATGAAGTGTGACCCGCCGACGATGTTGATGTTGTAATCCGTCGCGAGGCGGCTGAACATCTCGAGGTAGTCCGGGGTGTATTCGGACAGCTTGCGCGCGGCCTTGATCGAGTTCTTCTCATCAATGAAGGAGAGGAGTTGCGTTGTCAGCAATTCCGGGAAGACGATGAAATCGCCGTTGTAGTCGGCGGCGGTGTCGACGAAAAATTCGCACTGGGAGGCGAATTCCTCGAAGTTGTTGACCGGACGCATCTGGTACTGGATCGCGCTGACACGGATCGGCCGGCTGGAGCGGTACACCTTCCCCCGTGTCTGCTGGTAGTCGATGTTGGTCCACTCGAGCAGGATGCCGTACCCGCCCGATTCCTCGTCCGACGGATAATATCCCTCAATAATGCGCTTGACGACAAAGTTGTTGCGCAGCTGCGTGGTGAGGACTGAATCGCGGAGCGTGCGATTCTCCACGGCCTCGACATATTCGCGCACATTCATCTTGTAGCTGTGACGGGTGTAGCCGGGGACGCGCGCGCCGACCACGATCCGGCCCAGATTCAGACGGCGGCAGAGGTCTTTGCGGGCGTCGTACATGCGTCGCGCGAGGCGGCGGTCGCGGTAATCGGGATCGACGAAGATGTCGATGCCGTAAAGCGTGTCGCCGTGCGGATTGTGGTTGATAAGACGGTCGCGCGGTACGATCTCTTGGAAGGTGTGCAGGTCGCCGTAGAGGTCCATCTCGAGGATCAGGCTGGAGGAACCGGCGACCAGAAGGCCGTCGATTTCGACACCGAGCTGTCCCTCGGGAAAGACCTTGAGCTGATGCAGGTACCCTTCTTTCTCCCACGGACCCATGCCCGGGAAGCAGGCGATCTGCAAGGCGCAAATGCGGTCGTAATCGTCCTCACGCAGCTGCCGGACGACGATACTCTGCTCAAATTCGTGTAAATCAACCGTGTTCGTCATGGGGGTTCCACAAGGTGAATGTCTCTCGGACGCAAGGTACTCGCGCCGGAAGGTGTTTGGAAACGGTCGTGAGCGCCAATTTATCACGGAAAGACAGAGCAAAGACAGGCATGGCAATGCGTGCGGCAACTGTCTATATTCCGCACCCAGTATCAGACAAACTGAGCTGATACTCCAGACGGTACGACCAGGAACTTCCCATGTACAGAACTCATACCTGCGGTGAACTTCGCGGGACGCATGACGGCCAGGAGATCACCCTCGCCGGGTGGGTGTCACGTGTGCGTGACCTCGGTGGTGTCATCTTCGTGACGCTGCGTGACCGGTACGGCAAAACCCAGCTCGTGTTCGACCCGGAGAACAAGGAACTCGTCGAACAGGGCAAGCGTCTGCGCGCGGAGTGGGTGTTGCGGGTGAACGGTACGGTTCGCAAGCGTCCGGACGACATGATCAACAAGGATATGCCAACAGGTGAGATCGAGGTGGTGGTCGCGTCGATTGAAAAGCTGGCGACTCCGGACACGCCGCCGCTGCTGCCGGAAGATGAGTTCGAGCCGTCTGAGGAGCACCGGCTGCGCTGGCGGTTCCTCGACCTGCGCCGGGCACGGATGCAGCGGAATTTGCGTGTGCGGCACGAGCTGCTGCAGACCACTCGGCGGTACTTCAGCGACCAGCAGTTCATGGAGGTGGAGACGCCGTTCCTGACGCGTTCGACGCCGGAAGGCGCGCGCGACTTCGTGGTGCCGAGCCGGTTGCATCATGGGGACTGGTACGCGTTGCCGCAATCGCCGCAGACGTACAAGCAGATCCTGATGGTGGCGGGGTATGACCGTTACTTCCAGATCGTGCGCTGCTTCCGCGATGAGGATTTCCGCGCGAACCGGCAGCCGGAGTTCACGCAGATCGACGTCGAGATGTCGTTCATCCACGAAGACGATATCATGGGCGTCACCGAAGGTCTGATGAAGCAGATCTTCGAGGATGTGATGGAGGTGCCGTTCCCGGAGACACTGCCGCGGATGAGCTACGCGGAAGCGATGCAACGGTTCGGGTCGGACAAGCCGGATGTGCGGTTCGGCAACGAGCTGGTTGACCTCACCGATCTGTTCGACGGGCACGGCTTCGGCGTGATCGACAACACGGTCAAGGCCGGCGGCAAGGTGATCGGGATTCACGTTCCGGACCAGATCAAGGCTTCGCGCAAGCAGGTCAGCGAATGGGAAGCGTACGTCAAGGAACGCGGCCTCGGTGGCTTGATGCCGTTGCGTAAGGTGGACGGCGCGTGGCCCGGCCCGCTCGGGAAGTTTATCCCCGAGCCGCAACTGGAACAAGCCGTGGAGCGGCTTGGTGTCAACACCGACAGCGATCTCGCGTTGGTCGCGGTCGCCCCGGCGCCGCGGGTGCACGAAGTGATGGGCATGCTGCGGTTGGAGTTGGCGCGGGAGTTCGAGTGGATCGACAAGGACCGGCACGAGCTGCTGTGGGTGATCAAATTCCCGTTGCTTGAGTACAACGAGGAAGAAGATCGGCATGTCGCGCTGCATCACCCGTTCACCGCGCCTGATCCGGAAACGTACGACCAGTACAAGGATAGCGAGCCGACGAAGATCCTGAGCCAGGCGTACGACCTGGTGTGGAACGGAGAAGAGGTCGCTGGCGGGTCGATTCGTATTCACGATCAGGCGATGCAGATGAAAATGTTCAATCTGCTCGGAATGAGCGAGGAGGAGGCGAAGAACCGGTTCAGCTTCCTGATGGAAGCGCTGCAGTATGGCGCTCCGCCGCACGGCGGGATCGCGTTCGGCTTCGACCGGCTAGTCATGCTGATAACCGGGGAATCGTCGATTCGAGACGTGATTCCGTTCCCGAAAACGACGCAGGCGGTGGCGTTATTTGAAGGCGCACCGGGCGTCATCGACGAGAAGCAACTCCGGGAATTGGGCATTAAAGCATAAGTTGATCATCAGTATCTGGCAGAATTCGGCCTCCAGGGTGACTTTGGGCCCCGATCTGCCTTGACTTTTCCAGCAAACACGGGATACTTTCCGTGCAAACCAAACAAGAACTAAGCGGAACGGTTCAGGGAGCCAGAGCAAGAAGTGTGTGGTGTTGAACGCGCATACATTTTTTCATACGCTTGCACTGGAAAACTTAACAAACCGCGGAATGCTTACCACAACGCAGAGGGGAGCATGAAACGTACGGGTCTATTGGGTTTACTTCTGGTGTTTGTGGTTGCGCTCGTGCTGGGCACGGGTTGCACCAAATACGCCAGTGAGGAAGATCTCCAGGCGCTTGAGGATCAGCGGAACGCTGCTCTTGCCGCCGAGCAGTCGCTTGAAGACTGTGAGCAGGAAACTTCCCGGATGGAACGCATGAAGGCGGAGAAGGAAGCCGAATTGCAGGAAGTCCGCGCTGAAAAGCAGGCTGTGAAGCGTCGCATGGATGCCAACGACAAGATGATGGAAAACGATGGGGAGGGCATGTAAGATGATGAACCGTGTCATCGTCCTCGCCACCGTGGCTCTGATGATCGTGGCGATCGCGATTCCGGCTACGGCCCAGGATCGCAAGATGAAATACGAAGATTACGAGATCGAGCTGATGGAATGGCAGGAGCGGGAACGCGATGCCAAGGCCGGTCTTGAGGATTGCGAAGAAGCCAAGGCTGCGCTGAGCGGTGAGATTGAAGCCGTCGAGGCGGACATCGCCGCGGCGTGGGGCGAAATCTACGACATGCTCGGGATCACCGAGGCTGACGTGGACGCCTTCGCGGACCAGCTTGACGACTTCGCCCGCCGTCTGGGTGAATTCGGCCGCCTGACGCCCGAGCAGATGTTCGAGCAGCAGGATGAGCTGACGGCGCTGGAAACGGAACTCGATCAGCTGGCGATGATGCCGGCCGCGATGCTGACGCAGTTCGCGAATCGGATCGACCGTTACCGCCGTGACATCGACAACTACCGCAGCCGCATGGCTGGACCGCGCTCGATCCGTTACACGGTCGTCCGTGGTGACCACCTGTGGGGCATTGCCGCCAAGCCGGCCCATTACGGCGACGGTGCGAAGTGGATGCGGATCTATTCCGTGAACCGCGAAAAGATCAACGATCCGGACCTCATTTTCCCGGACCAGATGTTTACGGTTCCGCTGGATATCGATCCGGCCACGCAGTACCTGGTACGTAACGGCGACAACCTCGCGCGCATTGCCGACAATCTGTGGGGCAATCCGTTCGAGTGGCGCAAGATTTACGAAGCCAACCGTGACCTGATTCCGGATCCGAACCTGATCTACACGAACACGATTCTTCAGGTTCCTGGCCGTGGTCCCAGCTCGGGCACGGGCGGCGGAGGCCGGTAAGAAGGTGAACGGCACACGTTACGCGTGTACCTGACGAAAGTGATTTGAAGCGGCCCTGATCCGGGAAGCAGGTTTCCGGATGGGCCGCTTTTCCTTGCGATGACGATCGAATACAGCATCCCCATTGATCCGACGCTGCTGCCCAGCATTGTCGGACCCCAGGATCGCAACCTGCGACGGTTGAACGAAGTCGTGCGCTCAAGCCTCGTGGTGCGCGGCTCGTCTGTCTTTGTCAGCGGACCACAGGAAGAAGAGGAACCGCTACGGACGGTCGTCCGTGACCTGAATGGCATGGCGAAGCACGGCGAAGTCGACATCAGCGGCCTCGACGCCGCGCTCTCGCTCGCCGGGCTGACGGTGACCAGCACGCGCGACTCGCAGCGTCAGGCAGGCGAAGGTCTGCTCGTCTTCGAACGCAAGGGCCTGTCGCTGAAGACGCGCTCGCTGAACCAGGAATCGTACGTGCGCGCGACGGAGGACGCCGACCTGGTGTTTGCCGTCGGACCGGCGGGTACAGGGAAGACGTACCTCGCGGTGGCGGTCGCGGTCAAGGCGTTGATCAACCAGGAAGTGGACCGCATCATTCTCGTGCGTCCGGTGATCGAGGCTGGCGAAAAGCTCGGCTTCCTGCCCGGTGACATTGAGGAGAAGGTCGATCCGTATTTCCGGCCGTTGAACGATGCATTGCGCGAGATGCTGCGTCCGGAAGAACTGGTGCGGCAGAAGGATCAGGGCGGCGTTGAGATCGCGCCGCTGGCGTACATGCGTGGCCGCACGCTGAACAACAGCTTCGTGATCCTCGACGAAGCACAGAACACCACCAGTTCGCAATTGAAGATGTTCCTTACACGGTTGGGCGCACGCTCGCGCGCGATCGTGACCGGAGACCTGACCCAAATCGATCTCGAGGATCCCACTCAGAGCGGCCTCGCCGAAGCGCTGGTGATCTTGCGCGGGGTCAAGGGAATTCGCTTCGTAACACTGGACGAGTCGGACGTTGTCCGGCACCCGCTGGTTCGTGAGATTATCAAGGCGTACGAGCGGGAGCGGACGAATGACAACGGCAAGCCGGGGAAACCGGATGACCGGGGCTCCTCCGGGTCAGGCGAAAGCAAGTCCGCAACGACGGACGAAGGTGCATCCGCATGAGTCAAAGCGGCCAGATCAGCAGCATTCTGAAACAGCGGGCGCGTCCGAAATTTTATCCGGCGCTGCCGTTGCTGCTGTGGGCCGTGCTCACCGGCATCACGATGTACCTGTTCCCGCACCAGGGGCCGCAACCATTCCGGGAATACAAGCTGGGCGAAATCAGCCCGGAAGAAATCATCGCCCCGTTCACCTTCGACCTGCTGAAAAATGACGCGGAGCTGGAAGCGGAACGCGAGGAAGCGCGCGACCAGGTATTGCCTGTGTTCGTGCGTGACGACTCGGTCAGCGTGGTGATGCTTTCCAATTTGCGCGAAAGCCTCGACATGATCCGTGAGGCCGCGCGTACCATTTCTGCCTCCGACACGATGGGCGGCCCGCTCGGTTCGTATGGCCGCGGCGTGGTCAATGTGCTGCGTGTCCAGTTCGAAATGTCGATCAACGACAACGCGTGGCGGTATCTGATCAACGGCACGCGTGACGACGCGCTGCCGACGAGCGAGGACCAGCTGCGCACCGTGCTGCGCGACCTGTACAGCCGTGGCGTGCTGAACGTCGCGACGCAACAGATCGAAACGGTGGATGGCAGAATCCGCATCATCGACGGTTCGGAAGAACAAACAGTCGATCCGGCGCGTATGTTCGACTACGAATCGGCGCATGAGGAAGCGCTGGCGCGGCTGTCGGAGCTGATGGAAGTGGACATGGCGTCGCAGGATTCGACGCTCAAGATCGCCTACGAGATGCTCGGCTCGTTCATCCGGCCGAACCTGCTCTACGACCCTGAGGAAACTGAACAGCGTCGCGAGGAAGCTGTCAGCCAGGTCGCGTTGACCAAGGGTACGGTGTTCAAGAACGAACGCATCATCGACTCCAACGAGCGCATCGAGCAGCAACACCTGGAGAAACTGCGGTCGCTGGAAGTCGAGCTGTCGAAGATGGCGCGGCAGGATCAGAATCTGTGGCAGATGCTGCTGCCATGGCTGGGACGGCTGCTGTTCGCCGGCTCGCTGTTCATGCTGCTCGGGTACTGGATCTACCGGTTCCATTTCCAGCATTACCGCAAGCCGAACCACCTGCTGCTGATCGCGACAGTGTTCGCCGGGATGATCCTGCTGTACGGCTTCATCTTCGCGCGGCAGGACATCAACCTCTACATCTACCCGGCCGCGCTGGGTGCGGTGATCCTGACGATCGTGTTCCAGGCCCGGATCGCGCTGTTGTATTCGGTCATTCTCGGGCTCATCATCGGCGGGCTGGAGGGGTATGACCTGATCCAGACGCTGACAATCCTGTTCCCGTCAGCGTTGAGCATCTTTGCGGTGCTGCGTGTACGGACACGGCTGCAGATCATGCGCTCGGCGATGCTGATCTTTGCCGGCGGGGTGCTGGTGGTGATGGTTCAGCACACGTTCGCGCTGCAATTCGAGCAGGATACGTTGTCCGAGCTGGGGTACGTTGCGATTAACGCGGTGAGTACGCCGTTGCTCGCGTTGGGCATGTTGCTGCTGATCGAACCGATTTTCCGTGTCACCAGTGACCTGACGCTGCTCGAGCTCGCCGACCTTAACCGGCCGCTGCTGAAACGCCTGTCGCTGGAAGCGCCGGGAACGTATCACCACAGCATCATGGTCGGAAACCTGGCCGAATCGGCGGCGGAGGAAATTAACGCGAATCCGCTGCTGGTGCGCGCGGGCGCGTACTACCACGACATCGGCAAGATGGCGCGGCGTGAATACTTCGTCGAGAATCAGGTTGGACAGGGTAACATTCACGACACGCTCGAGCCGGAAGAATCGGCGAAGATGCTCGCCGACCACGTGACCAAGGGCGTCGAAATCGCGGACCGCTTCCGGGTGCCGGAAAAGGTGAAGGAGTTTATCCGCGAACATCACGGCACCGGCCTGATGGTCTATTTCTACAACAAGGCGTTGTCGTTGCGGCCGGAAGGTTCGGTCAACGAGGACGACTTCCGTTATCCCGGCCCGAAACCGCAGTCGAAGGAAACCGGCATTCTGATGCTCGCCGACAGCGCCGAAGCGGCGACACGCAGCCTGGACGATCCGAGCGCGGATAATATCAAGGAGAAGGTGCGCGAGGTCATCATCAACAAGTACCGTGACGGCGAGTTGGATGAGTGCCCGCTGACGATGCACGATCTCGGCAACATCATCAACGCGTTCGTGCCGATTCTGCAGGGCATGCACCACCATCGCATTCGCTACCCGTCCCGTGAGGAGCTGGAGAGCAAGCGTGGCAAGAGCAAGCAGGCGAAGGATGATGATGCGAAGGACTCGGCGGAGGAAAAGGCCTGATGACGATCATCGTCGATCTCGCGGGTTGGTCGCTTGAGGGCAAAGAGCCGTTGCTGGCATGGTTGGCGGACGAAGCGGCACGTGAGTCGCTGGAGATCGGCGAGGTGCAGTTCGTGCTGGTTGGCAATGACGAGATCCGTGAGCTGAACGAGCAGTACCTGCAGCACGAGGGTCCGACGGACGTCATCACCTTCGATTTTCGCGCGGAATCAGGCGCGGACGAAGATGAGTTCGAGGCTACGGATGAGGCTCAGATTGCCGAATCTGAAGCCGGGTTCGATGGGGAACCTACGGAGGTAAACTCCGAACTTGACGACATTGAGGATTTTCCTGACGCCGAAATCTATGTTAGCTTGCAGAAGGCTCATGAACAGGCGATAGATTTCGGTTGCACGATAACCGAAGAAGTATCGCGTCTGCTGCTGCATGGTGTTTTGCACCTTGCGGGGTGGGACGATGATACAGCCGCGAAGCGCCGAGCCATGAACGACCGTGAAGACGAAGGTCTGGCTCGTGCGGGACGGGAAACCGGCGTCCTGGCGTGGCAAGTCAATTATCCGGTGGAGCAGAGGGGCTAAACAGGAGGTGGACAGTCAACCATACGGGACTGAGATCATTGTCTTCGTCGCACTGCTAGTCCTGTCCGCATTCTTTTCCGGCAGCGAAACCGCGTTCTTTTCCCTGTCCAAAGCGCAGATCCGTGATCTGCGCGAGCGCACCGATTCCGGCGCCCGCCGTGTGGTGCGTCTACTGGACAAACCACGCGAGTTGCTCGTTGCAATCCTGATCGGAAATACGGTTGTCAATACCTCGGCGGCCAGTGTGGCCGCTTTGGCTGTTACCGAGGCGGCACTGAAAGCCGGCCTCGATCCCCGCCTGGCGTTGGTGGTGCAGATTCTCGTCGTCACCTTCCTGCTCATCGTGCTGGTCGAAATCTCGCCCAAGGTGTTCGCGTTGCGTCACAACGAACGTTGGGCACTGTTGCTATCGGGTCCGATCCAGATCGCATCGTTCTTCATGTGGCCGATCACACGGCTGTTGGTCGGTCTGGTCGATGTGCTGGCGCGCATCTTCGGTGTCGAGGCGACACGCATCCTGTTCAGCGAAGAAGAGCTACGCACCCTCGCGGAAGTCAGCGAGGAGCACGGCGTGCTCGAAGAAGACGAACGGGAGATGATCCACTCGATCTTCGAGTTTGGCGAAACCGAGGCCGGGGAAATCATGGTCCCCCGCATCGACATGATCGCCGTGCCGCAGGATGCGAGAGTGGATGAAGTGATACGTACGATCCGTGAAAACGGACACAGCCGCATCCCGGTGTTCGACAAGGATGTTGACCACATCGTCGGCATCCTGTACGCGAAGGATCTGATCGGCGCGAACACGAACGGGCACAGCGGCAAGGCTGTCAGCGAGGTGATGCGCGAGGCGTATTTTGTGCCGGAAAGCAAGCGCATCGCGACGCTGTTGAAGGAGTTCCAGAAGCACAAGATTCACATGGCAATCGTGGTGGATGAGTACGGCGGTACCGAGGGTCTGGTCACGATGGAAGACGTGATCGAGGAGATCGTCGGCGAAATCCACGACGAATTTGATACCGAGGAAGAGATTTTCAGCCATCTCGATGATGGCGACCTCCTCGTGTTGGCCAAGATGGAAGTTTCGGATTTCAATCGTGAAATCGGCGAGGATGTGGTTCCGACGGAAGAGGACTACGACACGTTGGGCGGATTTATCTTTTCGCTGGCGGGCGAAGTCCCCACTCCGGGACAGGAGTTTCAGCATTCGGGATGGAGTTTCAGGGTTAACGCGGTCGATGGCAATCGGGTCCTCTCTCTCCGTGTACATCCTCCCGCCGATGCGCAGGTCGAGGATCAAAACGATTGACACAGTTTTGGGACCGTGTTGAAACGGACATCCTTCCCCACGTGCGGAAGCCGCAGCGCTATGCCGGACGTGAACTGCACCGGATTGTAAAGCCAGACGCCGAACTACGAATCGCCATCGCGTTCCCGGATTTGTACGAGATCGCGATGAGCTCGCTGGCGGTGCAGATTCTCTATCACCGGATCAATTCCTGCGATCCAGTGATTGCCGGGGAACGTGTGTTCCTGCCGGAAGAGGACGCCGCCGCCCGGTTCCGCGCGACCCGGACCCCACTGCCCACCCTGGAAACACGCACTCCGCTGTGCGACGTAGACATCGTCGGCGTCAGCCTGTCGTACGAAATGGCGCTGCCCGGAATGCTCGAGTTGCTCGACCTCGGCCAGGTTCCGATCCGCAGCGATCAGCGACGTGCATCCGATCCGATTGTGATCGCCGGCGGGCCGGTGGCGTACAATCCGGAACCGTTCGCGGAGTTCGTGGATCTTGTCGCGGTCGGCGATGGGGAAGAGTTCGCCGTCGAGATCGCGACGGCTGCATTGCAGTGCAAGCGGGCTGGATACACCCGCGAACAAACGATCGCGCGCCTCGCAGACATGAAGGGCATGTACCGGCCGTCACTGTATACGCCCGTCGAGGGCAAGAATGGCCGCTTCTTCGTCGATCATGGTGATCGTCCACTGGTGCTGGGACAGCTGGTGGAAACGTTGAAGCCGGAGTATTACCCGGACACGCCGCTCGTCCCGTTGACCGAGACCACGTTCGACCGGCTGAGCCTCGAGGTGATGCGTGGCTGCACACGCGGCTGCCGCTTCTGCCAGGCGGGGACGTTGTACCGGCCGGTGCGGGAACGGCCGATGGAAGACGTGGTTGCGCAGGCGATTGCCAATGTGCGCGCGACCGGGCACAACGAACTGAGCCTGACCTCGCTGTCCACCTCCGATTACAGTCCGCTGCCAGACCTGATTGACGCGTTGCAGGATGAGTTCGCCGGCAAGGGGATTTCGCTGGCGTTCCCGTCGCTGAGGCCGGACTCGTTCACCCGCGAAATGGCGCACGCCTTCCCTGGATCGCGCAAGTCGGGAATCACGTTCGCGCCGGAAGCCGGGACGCAACGGCTGCGGGACGTGATCAATAAGAATTCGCGAGAAGAAGACCTGCTGCGTGCGGCGGAGCTGGCGTTCGGCGAGGGCTACAACTCGGTCAAGCTGTACTTCATGATCGGGCTGCCGACGGAAACGGACGAAGACCTGTTCGGCATCGCGAAGCTCGCGCACCAGGTGACGAAGCTGCGCTCGAGCAAACGCCAGCGGGTGACGGTATCCGTCAGTCCGTTCGCCCCGAAGGCGCACACGCCGTTCCAGCGCTTCGGGCAGGTGCCCGTCGAAGAAGTCCAGCGCCGGATCGAGGTGCTGCGGCGATCGTTCCGGGATGTGCAGGCGCGGTTGACGACGCACGGTCCGGAGAGCGCGCTGATCGAAACCTGTATCGCGCGTGGCGACCGCCGGATGGGCGGTGTGATCGAACGGGTGTGGAAATACGGCGGTGTGCTGGAGGCGTGGAACGACCGTTTCATCGCTGAGCGCTGGTGGCAGGCGTTCCGTGATGCGGAACTCGACCCGAACCAGCTCGCCAGCGAGTTTGTGCCCGGTGAGAAGCTGCCGTGGGGCCACGTCAGCAAGGGTGTGCACGACCGTTTCCACGACCGCGAGATGCACAAGGCGATGCGGGTGCGGACAACGGTGGACTGCCGTGTCGGACAGTGTCACGGCTGCGGGCTGCAGAAGATGATTCCGGACGGGCAACTGGTCTGCAACCTGTATCCGGAGGTCGCACGCCCCGCGCCGCAACCGGTCGCGGAGACACCCGCGCCGTCAGATGTCGCAGTGGTCGCCCGAGTTCGTTATACTCGAGGCTCGGAGTTGCGTTGGTCGGGTCACCTGGATTTCGTCAGGCTGTGGGAACGTTTGCTCCGCCGTGCCGAAGTTCCGATCGCGTATTCGCAAGGGTTTCACCCGCACGCGCGGCTGGGATTCGGCCCGCCGTTGCCGGTTGGATTGCAAAGCGACGCCGAGTACATTGACATCAGCCTCTACGAATCCATGGAGGCGGATGAGCTCATCTCCGCGATTAACAGGTTTGCTCCGGATGGGATTCGCGCCCAGCGGGCGATTGTGCAACAGAAACGCCCGGCGGCGTTAACTTCAATTGTTGAACGAGTGCTCTATGGCTTCCCGGCACCGGATTCGGATACCTTCCAGAGCCAGCTGGAAGCGTTTCTCGAGCAGGAGTCTTTCACCATCAACCGCCTTAGCAAAGGCAAGGTAAAACGAGTGGATCTTCGCAGGTTTGTGCATCACGTGAAGCAGGAAAACGGGCTTGTCGAACTGCATCTGGATGTCTTCAACGGGGCAACCGCCCGTCTCGACGAACTGGCGGAGGCGTGGGATGCTCCGCCCGAATTCCTCACCACCGTGACGCGCAATGAGATCTACACCCGGGATGGTGACACCCTGCTGACTCCGATGGAGCTGATTGACGATGCCCGTGCGCAGGCGCGGGAGGTGACGGCATGAAGAAACAGATCGTCATCAACGCCGCGACCGCGGAAACACGAATCGTGCTGCTCGAGGATGATCGCGTCGCGGAAGTGTTCGTCGAGCGGCCGGAGAGCGAACGCAACGTCGGGGACATGTACCTCGGCAAGGTTCGCAAGGTGCTGAACGGCATCTCCGCCGCGTTTGTCGACATCGGCTGGGAACAGGACGGGTTCCTGCACTTCAACGACGTCGGCACGTTGTACGAAATCGCCGATGAAGACGACGAAAACGGCAATGGCAACGGGAACGGGAATGGCGGAGGACGCCGGGGGAACGTCGCCCGGGTTAACCTGCAGGCTGGCCAGGAAATCCTCGTCCAGGTGACCAAGGAACCGATGGGCGGCAAAGGACCGCGGGTAACCAGCCAGATATCACTGCCCGGACGGTTCGTCGTGCTCGTGCCCTACGAGCAATCCATCGGTGTCTCGCGCAAGATTCCCAGCCCGCGTGAAAAGCGCCGCCTGAAGAAGATCGCCAAGTCGCTGCAGGGTGAGGGGTACGGGCTGATCGTGCGCACCGTGGCGATGGAGAAGGACGAAGCCACGCTGCGGGACGACATTGAACGCCTGGTCAACCTGTGGCACCGTATCGAGACCAAGTCCCGCACCGCGAAAGCACCGGAACGGATCTACAAGGAAGTGACCCTCGCGTCCAGCGTGATCCGCGACCTGTTCGGCCCGGAAATCGATCACCTGATCGTTGACTCGAAGACGCTGCACAAGGAAATCGCCGACTACCTCAAGGGTGTCTCGCCGCAACTGCTGGAACGCGTCGAACTGTACCAGGACAAGCTGCCGATCTTCGATCATTACGAGATCGAAAGCGAAATCGAGAAGGGTTTGCGCCGCAAAGTGTGGCTCGAGGGTGGCGGACACATCCTCATTGAGCACACCGAGGCGATGGTCACGATCGATGTGAACAGCGGGCGCTACGTCGGCAAGAGCAACCACGAAGAGAACAGCCTCAAGGTCAACTTGCGAGCCGCGCGCGAGATCTGCCGCCAGCTCCGCTTGCGTGACATCGGCGGCATCATCGCCATCGACTTCATCGACCTCGTCGAAGAAAAGAATCGCAAGAAGCTGTACGACGAGATGAAGAAGGAATTGAAACGCGACCGGGCGAAGCTGGATGTGGCTCCGATCGGCGCGTTCGGCCTGATGCTGCTCACCCGCCAGCGGATTCGTCCGAGCCTGGTCCACGCGTTGAAAGAACCGTGCAAGGCGTGTAACGGGACCGGCATGGTGGCGACACGGGAAACGGTGATCACTGAGCTCGAACGCTGGATCGCGCGTTACCTTTACCACACACGCAAGCGCCGGATCAAGGTGGTCGTGCATCCCACATTGCAGAAGCATCTTACGGAAGGCGGGCTGAAGAGCAAGATCAACCGGCTGATGCTGCGCTACAAGCTGTTTATTCGCCTTGTTGGCGATGCCGGCCAGTCGCCGACAACCTTCCGTGTGCTCACCCTGCCCGGGGGTGATGATGTTACCGAGCAATACCGCCATTAAAACCGGGAGAAGCGCTTGCGAGCTCCAGAGGGCTGGATTATTTTAGGTCGAATAAGTTAGATTTACCTACCCGTTATGGTAGACGAACTTTATGCAGGTTCAATCTTTGGCAGGTTCTTGAACAACACGAGCTTGCGACTACCTGGAATCGGGTAACCGCCGGAAACGTCCTGGAGGAATGTCATGCCGCACCGACGTGAGAAAAACGGTCTCAGCGCGAACATGGAGGACTACCTCGAGACGATCTATTTTCAAGATCTCGAGGGATTGCCGGCGAAGGTGAAAAATATCGCCGATTCGATGGGTGTGTCGAAGCCGTCCGTGACCGAAGCCCTGTCCGTTCTGCAGGACCGAGGGCTGGTGCTGCATCAGAAGTATGGCGACATTGAACTCACGGAGAAGGGCCGCCGGGAAGCGAATCGTATTTACCGTAAGCACAAGATGTTCAAGCGACTGTTCAGCGAGGTGTTCAACATCTCCGAAGAGCAGGCGGAGGACGACGCGTGCAAGGTCGAGCACCTGATCAGTGATGAGACTGTGGACCAGGTACAGCGATTCCTCGAATTCATGGATGACGGTGCGAACGGCAGCCTGAAGCAGCAATTCCGCGATTATCTCGCGAAGAAGTGATGCGAACAAGAGTATTGATGAGATAGAAAACACGCCTTTCGGGGCGTGTTTTTCTGTTCTGAATCGGGATGATGCGCTCCGGGCTATCCGGAGCTTCGTCCGAGAATGCTCGACCGCAGGATTTTATACCGCATGCTCAACACCTTGGCGGCCGTCGAAAACTGAATCTGGTTGGTCGCCATGCCCGCCATCTCGGCGTCAATGTCGACGT
The DNA here is from genome assembly GCA_963675295.2 of bacterium. Taxonomy (GTDB): domain Bacteria; phylum Electryoneota; class Electryoneia; order Electryoneales; family Electryoneaceae; genus BMS3BBIN04. The sequence goes on along the minus strand of CAXXKJ010000002.1, from coordinate 3,817,114 downwards.
TGTTGACGCCGTTGATCAGCTCACGGTTTTCGTTTTCCACCACATGCGGCTGCAGCTTATCCATCCGACGTTGCCCGCCGGCAACCGGGATGTGTGTTCCGCTGGAACGGGAAAGCATCCGGCGGTGCCGGTCGACCACGGTGCGTAGTTCGTTCTCAAACTCGACACGCCTGGCACGGTAGCCGGGCGTTTCCGAGTTCGCAATGTTGGATGCAATCGCTTTCTGCCGCGCGGCGTAGGCATCCAATCCCTTTACGAGGGGCTGCATCGCGTCCAGCCGCTTGAAGAGAAAGTTGTAGGTGTTGTTGCTCATGGACGGAGTGTTCCTGTTGACGGAAAACAGTGAGCAACTCGCGTGCCGGGAGGGGCAACTTACGCAAGTCCAGATAAATGAACAGGTTGGCAGGTCGATCTTAGTCGGTGTCGGGATCGAGCAGGCAAAAAAGGGAGTCCCACAGGATGTTTCTGCCAATATCCGATGGAACTCCCAGTCACTTCAAGTCGACGGAAGGCGTTACTTCTTCGCCGCAGCCGTCTTCGCAGCCTTTTTGCGCGGACCGCGACGACGATCCTTCTTCGACTTCTTCATGTCCTGCAACTTCGAGTCGAGTTCATCGGAGTCGAACATGTAAACCATGCTTTCGCCCTTGCCACTGGAGAAGAAAGCGATATCCAGTCGCTTGATTAACTTGCGAACCTGTTCAACATCCAAACCCATACCTTCCGCGTACTTGCGGTCACTGACGGTCGCCATGAGGTGTTCCTTTCGTGTAGCGCGCCCAATCTTGTCTTATGTACGCCAATGTACACAACTATAATAATCAGTCTAACATCTCCAGTCAACCCCGCTGAGAACAAAACCACTCCAAGAAGCTTTTCCGTATTTTCGACGTAATTCTAGTGTATCAGCGGGTAAATTACAAATACTGTTCATGCAATTTTTTGCATGAACTTCAATTTCAATAAATTCAATACGACTTCCGCACTGTCGCTCCGATTGCAATACTGGAAAGAGACACGCAACATTGTTCGTTTTCTTCATTCAAATTGCACTATTCCACAGGCTACCGAAATCCAGCTGGTTTTCTTTTATCTTCCATCCTTTTTCTCAACAATATCACCCTCGGCGAATTGTTAGTTTTTTCGCTATCAAGAATATCTCTTCATGCGAATATGCTTTTACGCGTATGTTCTTCCCTCCTGTACTTTCTTTCTGGAAGATCCAACTTATTCGAAAACTGACATCAGGAGCGCTGAAACCTGTTGAGTTTCCCACCTGAGAATGATCACATTTCGTATGCATTCAACGGATCGAAACAACCATGATCAACTACCAACAGCTTTTTCGACTGCCTGAACCACGGCCGGGGCAACCCGCAGGCCTGTGGCCATACGCGATGCCGCCGCTGACGCAGCATCTGTTGACACCGCTGCTGCGCCGGATCGGCGCGACATGGGACATTCGCTGGACCGGTCTTGACCATCTGCGCGCCGTGTCGCGTACCGGAAGCTGGATCCTCGGCAGCTGGCACGAAGCGTTGCTGATGAACATCTACAGCGTGCGCGATAATGATATGGTGGCGGTCGTGTCGCCATCGTGGGAGGGGGAAATCATTGCCGGCGCGATGCGTGGCCTCGGGTTCGACCTGGCGCGCGGCTCGAGCGGCCATCAACAGATCCAGGCGATCCGTGAGAGCGTGCGCACCCTGAAGCAAGGCCGCACGATCGGTTGGGTGGTGGACGGTCCGATCGGCCCCCGGCGCGACGTCAAACCGGGCATCGTGCAGATCGCGTCATTGGCGAAACGTCCGATCCTGCCAATGCACGCTATCGCCCGCAGCGGCTGGCGGCTGGGAACGTGGGACAGGCAATTCATCCCGCTGCCGATGACCCGGATCGCGGTCGGGTTCGGCGAACCGATCCACGTGCCGCCGCGTGTCCGTGGCGAGGAGCTGGACGCCTTCCGTGATCAACTGGCGCACGGTCTCGGCGTGCTCGAGAAAGACCTGTTCGCCCGGCTCGAGGCGCGGACGTGAACGAGCCGCCGCAAGTACCGATTTTGCGTGACGAACTGGCGGAGTTCCTCTCGCATCTCGAGCTGGAACGCAGCTACAGCCCGAACACACTCGAATCCTACCAGCGCGACCTCGTGCGGTACGTGCAGCATCTGTCGGCGGCGAACGTCAAAAGCGCCGAAGCGATCGAGTATTCCCACATTCAGCGACACCTGAGAATGTTGTCCGACCTCGGGCTCGCACAGACCAGCCGTGCGCGTAGCGCCGCCGCGATTCGTCACTTCCACAAATTTCTGCAGCGAGAGGGGTTGGCGCCGAAGAACCCCGCAACCACACTCCGTGTTGCCCGCCGGTCGAAGAAGCTGCCGGAAGCGTTGAGCGTCGAGGACGCCACCCGGCTAGTCGAGGCGCCGGACACCTCCGATGATCTCGGCCTGCGTGACCGGGCGATCATGGAACTGCTGTGGGCGTGCGGACTGCGGGTCACCGAGCTGATCACGTTGACGCTCGCCGATTGCCTGTGGCGGGACTCGTTCCTGCGAGTCTTCGGCAAGGGCAGCAAGGAACGCTATGTCCCGATCGGGGAGGCTGCGGTGCACTGGGTGCATGACCAGTACCTGAAGGAAGGCGTGCGTGCGTCCCTCGCTGGAGGACGTGGGCTGGACAAGGGAGTGCTGTTCCTGTCGAAAAACGGGCGCCCATTGACCCGGCAGGCGATCTGGATCCGGCTGAAAGCCATCGCCGAACCGTTACAGCTCAACGCCACCATCAGCCCGCACATCTTCCGTCACACCTTCGCGACGCACCTGATCGAAGCCGGCGCCGACCTGCGTGCGGTGCAGGAAATGCTCGGACACGCCGACATCTCGACGACGCAGATCTACACCCACCTGCAACGCTCCACCCTGCAACAGGAACACCGGGAGTTTCACCCGCGGGGGAGGTGATGTGTTGAGCTATGAGCCATGAGCAAACAGCACTGCCACGGACGTCTGATAAGGAGTAAACGTGTTCATGTGCAACACGGCCGCGTTTGCAAGCAAACACGGGCACGTGTTTTTGTCAGACTTCAGACCCCAGATCCCAGATCCCACAAACCAGACCCAGTGACCATGATACCCGGCTTGGGAAATGACACTATGTCGGGCCGCACCGCTATCGACCTGCACGAAGCGGGCTCTTCCTCACTTCTCTTCGTTCCGTTCGGAATGACGCGCTGGCAGACTGACGATTGGCTGGAAGTGAAACTGCCACGGACGTCTGATAAGGAGTAAACGTGTTCATGTGCAACACGGCCGCGTTTGCAAGCAAACACGGGCACGTGATGTTGTCAGACCCCAGAAACCACAAACCAGATACCAGATACCAGACCCTGAGACCATGATACCCGGCTTGGGAAATGACACTCTGTCGGGACACACCGCGATCCACCCGCCCGTAGCTGGCTCTTCCTCACTTCTCTTCGTTCCGTTCGGAATGACGTGCTGGCAGACTGACGATTGGCGGGAACGTGAAACTGCCACGGACTTGGAGCCGTGGCAGTGCTGTTTTCAAGAAACGAAAGACCAGAGACGAGAGACGCGACTCACTTCATCAGCACAACCTTCTGCGTGGCGGAGTCGCCGGCGCTGGTGCGGGCGGTGATCAGGTAGACGCCGCTCGCCAGCCCATGACCGTCAAAGCAGAGGCGATGAGATCCAGCGGTGTAGTCTCCTGACGCCAACCGGGCAACCTCACGCCCCTGCATCGTGTAAACCGTCACCTCGAGCTGCGTGGCGGACGGCAGCAGCACCTCAAACGACGTGGACGGGTTGAACGGATTCGGGTACGCCGTGCTGAGGCCAAACTGGTCGGGCAAGGCGCTCTGCACGGACGCGTCCCCATCGCCCGCGGCAAACGTAGAGCCGGTGCTCGGCCAATCGACCGTCGAACCCAGCGACGCAGCCGTTGCCGTGCTGACACCGCCGGCCTTGGTGAACTGGAATGAGCCGGTGTCGTGCATCGTCCACGGGTAGGTGCCGATGGTGACCGTCAACTGGTAGTTCCCCGGCGGGGCGAAGCCGGGCACGTTCTGGGTGCGTGAATACTGCAACGGATCGCCCGGAACAAACGGCTGGTTGTCGAGGAATTCCACCTGCAGCGAAGTGCCGGTGCCGAGGTAGGTGATCGTGGTCCAGCCTTCGTGCCACGCGGTGCCGGTGTACTGATCGACGGTGACGCCGTAATTGAACGATCCCCCGGACGGCGGCACGATGATCACCGGTGAACCGGGTGTCACCGTCGCGACTGTGGCCACACCGATTGGCACATCGTAGGGGCCGTGAACGTTATCCAGCTCGTTGAACTCGTCCACCATCTGGTCGGTGTCGACAATCGACCACAGGTGCTTGGTGCCATGATCCGGATAGTCCAGCATGAACTGGAATTCCTGCGTCGTGCCCGCATTCAGACCGTTCGGCACGAACTGGTAGAGGCTGCCGTAGTCGCCGATCATCGGCTTGCTCGGCTGGTCGAGGAAGAGGTCGACGTAGAACGGTCCGGAGTTGGAATCGCCGTAGTTGAGCACCGTGACTGAGACTGTCACCGGGAACCACGGCTGCGGATTTTCCGGCGAATGGGTGATGCTGGTAACCTTGAGGTCGGGAGTGCCGGCTTCGATGCCGGTGACTGTGACATCGTCGATCCAGACGCCTTCGTATTCATAGTAGGGGCTGGTCTGGAAACGGAAGATGAGCATCATCTCGTCACCGCAGAATTCGGTGATGTCAATGGTTTCGCGACGCCACTCCTGGATGTTGCCGGAGATGAAGAGGCCGGTGAACGGATAGCCGCTGTTGGAGACGCCGACGAACAGGTTGTCGTAGCCCGCCTGGGTGTCGCACCAGTGCCAGAAACTTAGGGTGCCGGACTCGTACCGTGTGAGGTCAAGCCGCATCCAGATCGTGGACGAACAGTTGGGACGATAGCCCTGGGCCGGCTCACGGTTGTTGCCGTTGCACCAGACCGCGCCGTTGCCGGAGTGCGACCGTTCGGTCTCCAGCCCCCAGGTGGACGGGTTGCCGGTGATGGTCCACGGGCCCGGGAACTCTCCCTCGAAGTCGTCGAAGAAAAGGACGTTGTCCAGTTGCGGCGGGTCGGATTGGCCGCCACACTGGGTGCGCAACGCGCGGGCGTCTGCGGGATCGGTCACACGATAGGGCTCGATCTGAATCGCCGGTTCCGCGCTGGGGTCGAGGTTCAACGTGCCCGCACGTACCACCGGCGGAGTTGACGCCTTCATCGCATGCTTCGCCGCAGGCTTGGTGACGCCGGACGCCAGCACTGTGGATGTCCACAGCAACGGCAAGGCCGTCGCAAATGCCACTGTGAAAACGATGAGCTTTTTCATGATCCACCTGCCTTTCGAACCGAATCAGAACCAGGCCTGAAGCCATCTCCTCACCGAAAACAACCACAACACCCGGTGAGTCCGATCCAGCCTGTACTGCCTGTCGCTTGTCAGACGGGTCTGCCTGCGTACTCAATCGAAAGATATTCTGCAAAAACTCGAAACGCAATGAAATTCTTATGATTATGATAGATTGCTTATCAATAAGATCAGGGAGAGGCAGGCGGATGTCCTTGCTATTTCAGGGATAACGTAAAATCTCGAATTGTTCAGTATCCTTAAAATACTAAATACGACGCGGTAAATTCTAATAATTTTGGTGAAAAGGTGAGCCGGGAAGTGCAGACTGGCAGCGGGGAAACGGGAGTAGGGGTGAGCAACGGAGGCGAAACGGGGGGCTATGGAACACAAAAAATGTGGAGGATTTGAGGCGAAATAGGGTAACAAACGAAGCCGCCCGGATGCTCGATCCGGGCGGCTCACAGTGTCTCTCCTCCGTGTGAAAGGAGAGGATCGATCGTGCAGACAGCTTACTTCATCAACATGACCTTCTGGACAGCGGCTTCGCCGGTGCTGGCCTGAGCCTGCACGAGGTAGACGCCACTGGACAGGCCGCGCGCGTCAAACACCATCTGGTGGTGACCCGCCTGGTACTGTCCGGACGCGAGGGTCGCAACCAGCTGGCCCTGCACGTTGAAGACATTCACGTTCAGCTCAGCCGTTTCCGGCAGCGCCAACGAGATCGTGGTGCTCGGGTTGAACGGATTCGGGTAGGCGGTGCCCATCGCGAACTCGGTCGGCAGGTTGCTGCTCAGGCTGAGTTCATCGTCGGCCGCCACGTCGAATGCATTGGTGTTGAGGGTCTTGAACTCGACGCTCTGGAAGTCAGCCATGCTGTTGGCCACCGGACCGTCCTTCATGAAGGAGGTCACACCGGAATCCCACGGGACCCAGGGGTAGTTGCCGAAGTTGACGTTGATCGTGTACATGCCGCCCGGAGCGTTGTTCGGGATGTAGTGGGCCAGGTTGGTGTTGAGCGTACCACCCGGATTCAGAGTGATGTTGCCCGGAGTCTTGAAGACTTCGACCGAGTTGCCGTAGCCTTCGTAGGAAATGGTGACCCATGCCGGACGTGTCTGCGGACTGGTGTACTGAGTCGCGCTCACTGGGTAGACAATCGTTGCGCCGGCAGCCGGAACCGGGTTCGGGCTGACGTTTCCAGCCATGATGACCGTGGCGATGCCCACCGGCAGCTTCTCGAAGCCGTAGGCGTTATTGAATTCGTTGGTTTCGTCAACGATCTGGTCGGTATCGATCAACGCCGCGAGCCAGCGGGTGCCGTTGCTCGGGTACGAGATGGTGAATGTGTACGAAGTGCTCGCACCGGCAGCAAGGCCGGGGCCGTAGTAGTGAGCATAGTCGCCAATTTGTCCGATGGACGGAAAAACGCCATCAGCGTCGCTGAAGAGGTCGATGTAGAACGGGCCAGCGTCGCCAGAACCGGCATTTACGTAATCGACGGTCACATCAACGCTGGCATTCGGAGCCGGGTTTATCGGCGTCCAGCTCAGGTCGGTGATGCGAAGGTCGGACAGGGCCGGCGGCGGATCGGGGTTGTAACCATAGAGACGGACCTGGTCAACCCAGACGCCTTCGCTCGGGCTGACAGCGTAGTCGCTATTGAACTTGAACAGGAAGTACACCTCAGTCGCGCCACCCGGGAAGTCGATCTGGTAGTATTCGTCGGTGTGCCAGACGGCATCGTAACCGGAATAGAAGCTACCATCAAAGTTCACACCATCGGTGCTGATGCCAACGAAGAGGTTGTCAAAGGTCGGTTCGCAGTCGATGTAGGTGTCAAACATGACGCCCGCACCCTCATAACCGCTCATATCGACCGGACCGTACTTGATCCAGGTGACCATGTCATCCCCGTAGGTGTCGGTCTGCGGATCGGGAACTTCTGTGGCATCGCCGGAGCAATAGATCGCGTAATCGCCAACGCTCTGGCGTTCGGTGCGTTCCGACCAGGTCCAGGAATGGAAATTGCCGTCACTGTCATAACCACCACCGTACGGGCCGGTCCAGTTGGTATCCCAACCTGGAGCGAAACCGTCGATGAAGATCTGCGTCAAGGCGTCAATCATCGGCGCATCATTCTCACCCATCTCGGCTTTCTGTGTTGCGTTCGGACGCTGATGCTCGACCGGCGCGCCTTCTTGCGCAAGCATGTTCGCATCAAACGCTACACTACCCGGCCAGGTAAAGACCTGCTGGGCTTCGGTGCCCTTCATCTCCTGCGGAGCGGCGTCCAGCTGAACGATCTCAGCCATCGACGCGGCCGGCAGCAGAGCGGCTGCCAATATCACGACCATAATTTTCTTCAAACTCATCGCATCTCTCCTTTGGGTACTACCCCTAAATTTTCTGCAAAACCAGATATAGCACGCAGAATTTACGTTGTTAGGGAATCCGAACTTCTAAAGCAGAGAAATCCACTCTCCCTAATCAGGACAACAAAAACTCATGAAAACAGATTTGAAGATGGTGGGAGCGGTAATTTGCAATTCCGTGGGGGCAAGTGGCAGGTAGTTTTCCGCGACCCGAGTACAGGTTAGATCAAGGCACTTTGAAAGTCAAGAACCATCGAAGAAATGTGGGAGTCGTATGATTTGAAGCATAAAATGAAACGAACTAAGATTTTAAATGGTTTAATTATAATGAGTTTAGAAATCAATGTTAGCCGACTTGCAAGTCTCTCTAACATTCGTTTACCCCTTGATTTTATTAGAGATAATAAATGTTGGTTCGGATCTAACAATTGAACAAGCCAGCCCTGAAGGCTGGCTTGTTCAAATCTCTGAACGACTTCTTGAGGTCTTACTTCATCAACATGACCTTCTGGACAGCGGCTTCACCGGTGCTGGCCTGAGCCTGCACGAGGTAGACGCCACTGGACAGGCCGCGCGCGTCGAACACCACCTGGTGGTGACCCGCCTGGTACTGGCCGGACGCGAGGGTCGCAACCAGCTGGCCCTGCACGTTGAAGACATTCACGTTCAGCTCAGCCGTTTCCGGCAGCGCCAACGAGATCGTGGTGCTCGGGTTGAACGGGTTCGGATAGGCGGTGCCCATCGCGAACTCGGTCGGCAGGTTGCTGCTGAGGCTGAGTTCATCGTCGGCCGCCACGTCGAATGCATTGGTGTTGAGGGTCTTGAACTCGACGCCCTGGAAGTCAGCCATGCTGTTGGCCACCGGACCGTCCTTCATGAAGGAGGTCACACCGGAATCCCACGGGACCCACGGGTAGTTGCCGAAGTTGACGTTGATCGTGTACATGCCGCCCGGAGCGTTGTTCGGGATGTAGTGGGCCAGGTTGGTGTTGAGCGTACCACCCGGATTCAGAGTGATGTTGCCCGGGGTCTTGAAGATTTCAACCGAGTTGCCGTAGCCCTGGTACGAAATCGTGACCCACGCCGGACGTGTCTGCGGACTGGTGTACTGAGTCGCGCTCACCGGGTAGACAATCGTCGCGCCAGCAGCCGGAACCGGGTTCGGGCTGACGTTTCCAGCCATGATGACCGTGGCGATACCCACCGGCAGCTTCTCGAAGCCGTAGGCGTTGTTGTTCTCGTTGGATTCATCGACGATCTGGTCGGTGTCGATCAAGGCCGCGAGCCAACGGGTGCCGTTGCTCGGGTAGTCGACGTTGAAGGTGTACGAGTCAGACGCGCCAGCGGCGAGGCCACCGGACACGCTGTGTGCGAAGCCGCTGGTCTGGCCGATCGGCGGCATGACGCCGTCGGTATCGACGAAGAGGTCGATCCAGAAGGAGCTGGCATCACCGAGGCCGGCGTTTTCGTAGTCGACGGTCACATCAACATTGGCACCCGGAGCCGGGTTCATCGGCGCCCAGCTGATGTCAGTGATGCGGAGGTCGGCCGGCAGCGGAGCCGGATCGGGGTTGTAGCCGTAGAAACGGACCTGATCAACCCAGATGCCTTCGCCCGAGCTGGCGGTGTAGTCACTCTTGAACTTGAAGAGGAAATACACCTGGGTCGAACCAGACGGAATGTCAACCTGGAGGAATTCGTTGGTGTACCAGGCGCCATCATAACCGGAATAGAACAAGCCTTCGAAATTGGCGCCGTCGGTGCTGATACCGACAAAGGCGTTGTCGTAACGGACTTCGCAGTCAACAAAGATGTCGAATTCGACAGCCGCGCCGTCGTAGGTGCTCATGTCGACCGGACCGTAGTACATCCAGGTGACCATGTCATCCGGGTACGTATCAGTCTGCGGATCCGGAATCAGAGTCGCATCACCGGCGCAGTAGGCGGCGTAGCTGCCAACGCTCTGACGTTCGGTACGTTCCTTCCAACGCCAGGACTGGAAATCGCCGTTGCTGTCGTAGCCACCACCGTACGGGCCGGCCCAGTTGGCATCCCAGCCCGGCGCGAAACCGTCGATGTAGATCTGGGTCAAAGCATCGATCACCGGAGTGTCGTTCTGGCTGAACTCGTCCAGCTGCATCGCGGACGGGCGCTTCACCTGAATCGATTCCGCATTGCGGTCAATCATGTTCTGGTCAACCGTGATGCTACCCGGCCAACTGTACACCGACTGCACTTCCGTGCCCTTGATTTCCTGCGGGGCAGCGTCAAGTTTCACGATCTCGGCCATCGAGGCCAGCGGGACCATCGCCGCCGCCAACGTCAAGACCATTGCTTTCTTCAAACGCATCGCATCTCTCCTGGTTCGTCAAACTACACTACTTGATTTTCTGCAACACCCGAAATAGCGTGCAGATTCTGAATGTTAGGGTATCCGAACTTATTGAGCAGAGAAATTCGGATTCCCTGTAAGGGAAAATCAAATCATGGAAACAGTTCTAGAAATTGGGAGCGGGTGGAAGCAGTACGAAGCGAGTGATAGTAGGATATCTCCCGCAACCCGAGTGAAAGAGTAGAACGTAGCCCTCCTAAAGTCAAGAACCAACGTTAAGAATTCAGAGTTCCGTGACTTGGATCACAAAATACGACATATTTACAAAGATAACCGATTGTTATCACACGTTTTTCATTGCTGTAGTTAGTGCGTATTTGCATGTGCTAATAAAAGGTATTGCGTTGGTTTTGCTTTGGATAACGATTGTTAGTTCTGCTCTGAAGAGAGCAAAAATGCCAGCCAAAAGGCTGGCATGTTGAAATACAATACTTTTTCCTACATGTTTTACTTCATCAGGATCACTTTCTGTACCGCTGTCTCACCAGCGCCGGTCGTGGCCTGAACCAGGTAGACGCCACTGGCCAGATCGGTTGCGTCAAACACGATCTGGTGCTGACCCGCCGGGTACTGACCAGACGCGAGAGTGGTCACCAACTGGCCCTGGAGGTTGAAGACGGTGACGGTCAATTCCGTGGTTTCGGGCAACGCGAGCGAGATGGTGGTCGCCGGGTTGAACGGGTTCGGATAGGCCGCGCCCATGGCGAATTCCGTGGGCAGGGTATTCATCGTGGTGCCATCATCCGCCATGACTTCGGTCCATTCGAGGTCGCTGGTCTGGAACTCAACCCCTTCAAAGTCACGCAGGCTGTTCGCCACCGGCCCATCTTTCCAGAAATAGGTGACGCCGGTGTCGTAGGGGTACCACGGGTAACTCCCGAAGCAGACGTTCACCTTATAGTGGCCGCCCGGTGCGTTGCTCGGGATGTAGTGGTTGGGAGAAGCAAGGCGTGGTGGTCCTGGAACCATCGGGATCGGACCTGCTGTCTGGAAGACTTCGACAGAGAAGCCTGTTCCGTAGCGGATGCTGATCCAGGCCGGGCGGGTTTGCGTTGCGGTGTACTGGTATGCTGTCACGTCGTAATTGATCCAGCCTCCAGTGGCGGGCACCAAGGTTGGTGTGACCGGACCAGCCCAGATGATGGTTGATGTGCCGACCGGAAGTTTTTCGACCCCCCAGGTATTGTTGTTCTCATTCCATTCGTCAACTAACTCATCGGTATCGATCAACGCGGTCAACCAGCGAGTACCATTGGACGGGTAGGAGATGGTCCAGGAGTACGAGGTCGAGGCACCGGCAGCAAGACCACTCGAATTGTAGTGGGCGATATCACCAGTCTGACCGATCTCAGGCATCACTCCGTCAGTGTCGGTAAATACGTCTACGTAAAATGGACCGGCATCACCCGCACCGGCATTGGTATAGTCCAAGGTGATGTCGACTGAAGCGCCAGATGCCGGATTCATTGGCGTCCACGAGAAACCGGTCAGGCGCAGATCCGGCCGCACGAATGTGTCACCGTAAAGACGAACCTGGTCGATCCACATGCCCTCACCGGAGCTGCCGGTGTAGTCACTCTGGAATTTGAACAGGAAATAGACCGAGCTGGCTGTGCCGGAGAATTCGTCCGAAAACATCAGGTTGGTGTGCCAGGCGCCGTCGTAACCGGAATAATAGTTCCCCGTGAAGTTGTAGCCGTCATAACTGATTCCAGCGAAGAGGTAGTCCCACCGTCCTTCGCAGTCGACGAACGCATCGAATTCCATCGCCGCGCCATCATACGTGCTCATGTCCACCGGTCCATAGTACATCCAGGTGACCATGTTGTCCGGATACGTATCCGTTCCCGGGTCGGGTACCTCGGACGCATCCCCGGCGCACCAGGCCGCATAGCTGCCCACGCTTGACCGTTCGGTGCGCTCTGTCCATATCCAGCTGTGAAAGGAGCCACCGGAATCATAGCCGCCACCATAGGGGCCGGCCCAGTTTGTTTCCCAGCCGGGGAAAAATCCGTCAATGTAGATCTGGGTCAGATCATCGATCTGATTCCCCTGGCCGATTTCGTCCTGGTTGGCGTTCAGCCGGTCCGCACGAATGTCCGGGAAAAACGGTTCCGCGTTCGTATCGACCATGTCTTCGGTCAACGTCGCCGTTCCCGGCCAGGTGTACACGGTGTTCGCCGGAATCTGGCCGTTATCTGGCGCTGATGGCAGCTGAACCAACTCAGCCGATACCGCAAACGGCACCATCACCACAAGCATTGCGAGCACTAGTCCCCTTGTCCACCTCATGTTGCATCCTCCTTCCGCGGCCCAGTGTGCAGCCGCTGTTTCGTGACCGATCAGACGGCCACGCTCCGGTTCAACGAAAACCGGATCCGCAAAGCGGGAGTCATCCGTTCTCCCGTTTGAAGCCCAAAACGCGCTCAGTGCGGGAAACCGAAACCACGCGAACATGTGCTGGAATGGGGGAGAGGCGGTAGGAAGTGCAGTCAATTCCCCCAGATACGAAAATTACGGTTCGTTACCGGTGGGAGCAAGGAAAACGCAAGAATTGCCCAGTGGAATTATCTCGAGAGCAAGGTTTTTGCTTAGATAATGAGATAAAACAACTTAATGAGATTGTCGATCGGCTAACAGTCTGTGTTTGTTAGTGCTGGCTAAAGATTGCGATTAGCCCGAAAAGGCAGCATGAAACTGCGAAATTCTGACAGAATTATCGTGATTCGCGAGAATCGATGTTCGACTCTCCTTTTTTCAGCACGAGGAGTTGTTGGTGTTTTATTAGGAATGTGTTAGTGGTATATTGTGTTCAGGTTAAAGGTTGCGCAGTCCGAGGGAGACGATAATCGGGCGGGATACGCAAACTCGGGTTATAGTACGTAGAAATGACCCGTTTTTTTGGCCCGGTTGTGTTAGGATTGCGTTAATAAAAGGTTCGAGTTCTGTTGGGGGTCGGTACACGGGGGTTGGGCGAGCCCTCGAAACGAGCAAGTCAGGGTGATACGATGAACCGCCGACACATTCTATTGATCGCATTGCTTCCGGTGCTGCTGTTCGCCTACGGGTGCGCCAGCGTGCAACCGGTGGTGACTGAAGAAGCGACGCCGCTCCAGGTGCAGTACGACATCCAGTATGTCGACAACACGATGGTCGGCATCAACCTGATGGTGATTTCGCCGGATCTGCCGCGTGCCCAGAAACAGATTGAAGAGGATCTGTTTGAGGTGGTAATGGCGGTCGCGAACGACATCCCGAAGGATGCGATCCTGACTCAACAGAGCGAATTCCGCAGCTCGTTGAACAACGCATTCCGCGCATCTTCCGATTTCGGAGAGACCAGCCAGGTGCTGGTGATTGGAATGACCTCTGGAACCTGGATCGCACAACGCTGAGCACGACCTGTAACACAAGCAACAGCCCCGTCCGGATGATCCGGGCGGGGCTTTTCTCTGTGCTGAAACCAGGTCGCGCGGTCACAACAGGGTGGACGCCAGGTCTGACAGCTGGCTGCGTTCGCCCTTTTCCAGCGTCACATGCGCATAAAGACGCTGGCCCTTCATCTTATCGATGAGGCGGGTGAGACCGTTTGAACGGCTGTCGAGGTACGGGCTGTCGATCTGGTTCGGGTCGCCGGTGAGCACAATCTTGGTGCCTTCGCCAGCGCGAGTGATGATGGTCTTGACCTCATGGCCGGTGAGGTTCTGGGCTTCGTCAACGATGAAGAAGATGCGGTTCAAGCTGCGGCCACGGATGTACGCCAGCGCGCTGATCTGAAGCTTGCGGTTCTTCAGCATGTCGTCGATGGCCTGCACCTTTTTGTCGGTGTGCTTGTACTGGCCACGGATGACGCCAAGATTGTCCCACAGCGGCTGCATGAACGGGTCGAGCTTTTCCTCGATGTCGCCGGGCAGATAGCCGATCTCCTGCTGTCCCAACGGAACCACCGGACGCGCGAGGTAGACCTGGTCGTAATGCCGCCGGGCTTCCAACGCGCCCGCCAATGCGATCAGCGTCTTGCCGGTTCCCGCCTTGCCGGAAAACGTCACCAGCTTAATCTGTTCGTTGAGCAGAGCGTCGAGGGCGAAGGTCTGCTCGCTGTTGCGCGGGGTGATGCCATAACCCTGCCGCTTGTCGACACGGACCAGCGCACCGCGTTCAGCATCGTAGCGTGACAACGCACTCTTACGGTGACTTTTCAGGATGTAATACGCGTTCGGGTACGGTTCGTCAATGTCGAACAGTTCCAGCGGCACCTCGAACGGTTCGCCGTACAACTGGTCGATCAGGTCGGGGTTGATGTCCTCGAGCTCGAAGCGGCCCTTATACAGTTTGTCGAGGTCCGGGACCTTGTCGCTCTCATAGTCCTCGGCTGGAATCCCGACGCTGCGGGCCTTGAGTCGGAGCGAAACGTCCTTGCTGACCAGCACCACCTCGCGATCCGGCAACAGTTCGGTCACCTCGCAGGCGACGGAAAGAATCCGGTGGTCGGCAGTGGCGTCCATGAACGACTGCCGTACCAGGTCGTGCAGCTTGCGGCCGGCGAAGATGTGCAACGAACCAAGACCGGGGCCGAGCGGCGTGCCTTCCTGGGAGCTGATGCCGACAGCGGGCAGGAGTTCGTCCAACTGCCGCGCCACCTCACGGGCGTGGAAGTTGATCGTGTCGTGCCCCTTCTTGAAGTGGTCGACTTCCTCCAGCACCGTAATCGGGATGTAGAGATCGTTCTCCTCGAAACGGAGCAAGGCGCTGGGATCGTGCAGCAGGACATTGGTGTCGAGCACGAAGACCTTCGGCTGCCGTTTCCGGCGGCTTGAACGGGCCGTGTTCACTTTCACCGAGCTGGCGGGTTTCGGCTTCGATTTGGCAGCGGCCCGCTTCGGGCGGGGTGTTTTCACGCTCGCCGATTTGCCGGTGGATGCAGTGGATTCCGGAGCAGCGTCCGATCCGTTCTGTTTCGCCAGAGCCTCCTGTTTAATCTGCTGTGTACTTTTCGGAGCGGAACGTTTCTTTGAACCGCTCGAGCTCGAAGCACTTTTACGTGGGCTCATGCTGGTTCCTGATCGGATCGCCGGCCGGCAGCATGCAAACCGGCGACCCCGGGTAAAATGTTTCAGTGGGTTGCGACGAGCCGCTCACCCTTGGTGGGCGGTCATCTCGCCGTACTCAAGATCGTTGAGGAACTGCTTGAATGCCGCGATGTGCTGCTGCATCGTCGCTTGCGGACCGGTGCCCTTGAAGAACCACGGACCCTGATCGGTCATGATGATCGCTGAGACGTTCATCCAACCAGACTGTTCGCCGGTTTGCGGCGCGCCGGGCATGGAGGACGGCTTCTGCGTCCCGGTGAATGAGATAAAGGTCAGCTCGTTGTCGTTCAGCGGGCCGGAGGAACGGGTGACGTCGGCCTCAGTTAACGGGGAACCGTCCGGCTTGGTGAACTGGTTGCGCCAACGTTCGATGTTCATCTCAACCGAACCGGCTTCCGGTCCGAAATAGAATGCAACCACGCTCGCCTCATCCGGATCGCCTTCGACCGGGTCGAGGTGAATCTGCGCCTGGCGCATGGACGACGCCGGGCGTTCCGCGGTCCAGCCTTCCGGCAGGGTTGCCATCCACGGGCCGATCGGGAGCTTGCCGTCAACCAACTGCACACCGCCGCCCATCTGGCCGTGTCCCATCATGCCGGCGTGCGGATCGGCCGACTGTTCGGCTTCCTGCTTCGCCGCCTGCTGTGTATCTCCGCTCTGGCCACAACCGAGAACAAACACCATCAACAACAATGAAAGCGTCAAACCAACCGCTGAAAAAATGCGCTGCATGTAATCCTCCAAGTGGAAATGTCCTAGACAGGGTAGCCTCCCGGCGGGACGGGTAGCAACACCGACGCGACCTCTCAACGGGGAGAAAAAGCCGACGAACTCACGTTGATTCAATGACTTGCGAAGCAGCCTTGCGGGATCAGACACGTGCAACTCCGCACACGGGTGCGCATCCAACAGGCAACATACACGAACTGTGGAGAACCCGATGAACCAGCCGATCACGAAAGACATGGACCTCGAGGATGTTGCCCGGGTGTCCCCGCTCGCCATCCGTTTGCTCACCCGCCGGGACATTATCTGCATTCAGTGCGGCACGCCACTGTGGAAGACCGTCGAGGAAGCGATCCAGGACGCCGGGATCGAGGATGTGGATGGGCTCGTCTCCGAAGTAAACCTTGAGCTGGAACAGGACGTCCAACAGGCCAACGGTTAAAACGACTTTGATAGGTTGACGCGTGCCCCGGCTTGTGACACGGCTTCACGAGCATTGCGGATTCGGGGCGAACGTCCCATCTTCGCAGGTCGTTCGAAACGTAACCGGAACCTGGCATGAAACGTTACCGTTTCCGTTGGCGAGTGTTCACCTCACTCGCCCTGTTTGTTGGCACCTTCGTCGTCACCCTGTCCGGCATCGCGCTGTACGTTGCGCCGCACCACCGGCTGGCGTCACTGATGGACTGGAAGTTCCTCGCGATCACCCGTGACCAGTGGTGGGACCTGCACCTCACCTCGATGATCGTGTTCATGGTCGCGTTCGGTTTCCACCTGTTCAAGTTCAACTGGAAGCCGTTCCTGCATTACCTTGGCCGGAAGACACGCGGGGCGGTGCGGCATCCGGTGGAGCTTGGATTGACCGTATTGTTGACCCTGCTGCTGTTCGTCGGTACGCTACGTGACTGGGTGGTGACCAATTGGGTGCTGGACGTGTACGAGGATATCCGGATCGCCTACGCGGAAAACTGGCAGGAGAAACAACTGCAACCGGGAGAGGATCAGTGAGCGGAAGTCCGATGAAAACAAAGGTGAATCGTGTTCCGGTTCTGTTGGCGCTGGTGGCGATATTGCTGGTCGCGCTGTTGATGTTGACCGCGTGCGATAAGGACGAAGAGTTGACCATCTACACCCAGATCAGCGAACGGATTGTGGACGGCGACAGCCTGCTGTATGTGACCGTGTTCGTCGAAACCAAGACCAGCAGCCTGCTCGGCACCGAGGAGATTGATCAGTCTGATGATGCGACGGTCACTGTCAACGGCGCCCAGTTGAATTGGTCGTCCACCCTCGGCGCATACCAGCGGGCGTACGGGAACCTCGAGGGCGCGGTGGAAATCGTGGTTGACAAGAATGGCACCCACAAGTACACGGTTGATCTGGAACGCGTGGTTGTGTCCGGGATGCCCGAGGTGGAAGACAGTCCGATCGAGCCGTACTTCATCGTGACCTGGACGTCGTCCAACGAGGCGATCGAAGGGACAATCGAACTGTTCCAGTTCACGACCGAGTCCTACGACGATTACCTCTACGGCACGAGCCCGCTCGAGGTCGCGATCCCGAGCCAATACCTGACCGACAGCCTGCGGGTGGTGTTCTATTATGCTGAGTCGCTCGGGAAAAGCTCGCCATTTGAAGAATCAACCTACTACTTCACACAGCAGAACGATGTGTATGTCGGGGATTGATTAGCAGACGATTGGCTGATTGAACGATAAAACCCGTTACGGCGAACCGTAACGGGTTGTTTGCTACAAGACAGAGGCAACCTTACACGAGATCAAGGTTGCGGTCGATGAGATGCAACAAAGAACTGCCTTCCTGGCCGTCCGTCATGTCGTCAATCCCATCCTCAACATCTTCGGCTGCGTCTTCAGCTTCTTCGCCAATGTCTTCCATCGTGTCTTCCGCGTCGTCCTGCATCTCATCCGAACAACCAAGCGGGAAGCTTGCGAGACTCAGGATAAACAACATCATCAGCAATGTCTTCATGCGTGCCATATCAATCGTGCTCCTCTTCAGTTCACGGTTGCGCTAACACTATGTGAAAAAAGGAGTACAGACCGCAATTCGGATTGACTCCTATTTGCGGAATCGGAGCAGGAAGGGTAAGCGGGTAGAACGAGGCAGGCAGAACGAGTAAGCCCGCATTGGCCATTTCAGCAATGCGGGCAGGAACTGTGTGGTTTCGACTCCAGACTCAAGCCTAGATGTCGTAATACAGCTCAAATTCCCACGGGTGCGGACGTTGCGCGAGGGCCGTGACTTCGCGATCGCGCTTGTACCAGATCCAGGTGTCGATCACGTCCTCAGTGAACACATTGCCCTTGTAGAGGAAGTCCTGGTCCTGCTCGAGGGCGTCGAGGGCGCTGGCGAGGTCGCGTGGGGTCTCCGGGACATTTTCCAGCTCTTCCGGCTCGAGGTCGTACATGTTCTTGTCGAACGGATCGCCGGGGTGCATGCGGTTCTGGATGCCGTCGAGGCCGGCCATCAGCAACGCCGAGAACGCGAGGTACGGGTTGCTGCTCGGGTCGGGCACGCGATACTCGACCCGCTTGCTCTTCGGGCTGTTGCTGTAGACCGGAATCCGAATCGCGGCGGAGCGGTTGCGCTGGCTGTAGGCGAGGCGTGTCGGCGCTTCAAAGCCCGGCACGAGGCGCTTGTAGCTGTTGGTGGTCGGGTTGGTGAAGGCGCACAACGCACCGGCATGATGCAGCAATCCGCCGATGAAATAGAGCGCGGTGTCGCTGAGACCGGCGTATCCGTCCCCGGCGAACAACGGCTGGTTGCCCTTCCAGAGGCTCATGTTGGTGTGCATGCCGGACCCATTATCGCCATGCAACGGCTTCGGCATGAAGGTCGCGGTCAAGTTGTGCTTGTACGCCGTGTTCTTTACCACGTACTTGTACAGCTGCAGGCTGTCCGCCATGGCCAACAGGGGCGCGAATCGCATGTTGATCTCGCACTGCCCGCCACTGGCGACTTCGTGATGATGCGCTTCAATCGTGATCCCCATCGACTCGAGAATCATCACCATCTCGCTGCGCAGGTTGTGCAGCTTGTCGGACGGCGGAACCGGGAAATACCCTTCCTTGTAGCGCGGCTTGTATCCGAGGTTCGGGTTTTCTTCGGTGCCGGAGTTCCAGTGCCCTTCCTTCGAGTCGATGAAATAGAATCCGGCGTTGGCGGACTGGCCGTAGCGGATGTCATTGAAGACGAAGAATTCGCATTCCGGGCCGAAGTAGGCTTCGTCCGCAATGCCAGAGGTGCGCATGTAGGCAAGCGCTTTCTGCAACACGCCGCGCGGGTCCTTGTCGTAGGGCATCATCGTCGACGGATCGAAAATGTCGCCGAACAGGATCAGCGTCGGGATGTCGCTGAACGGGTCAATCACCGCCGTCTGCATGTCCGGCACGACGAGCATGTCGGATTCGTTGATCTGACGCCAGCCGCGAATGGAGGATCCGTCAAACCCGAACCCTTCCTTGAACGACTCCTCGGTCAACTGGCTGACCGGCACGGTGAAGTGCTGATGCATGCCGGGGAAATCCATGAAACGGATGTCCACCTGCTGCACATTCTTCGTCTTGATCAACTCGAATATTTTCTGGTACTGACTCATGGCGACGGCCTCCAGTTCAGAAAGGGGAGGGGATCGGGAGGTCAGACACTCCGCGCGGTATGGCTGACCAGCCCGGCTGCAATGGCGGTGAAGATACAGCAAGCGGCTGCCGATTTCCGAGAGAAATGACCTCTATCGAGCGGATCGAGACGGAGACGGTCGGTTTAGTAGCCCTGCGAACCACGCTGGCGCGTGGGTCACGGGGGCATATGGAGTGGACGGCGGAAAAGCCCTGCTGGCGGAGCCATCAGGGGCACATGGATTGGCGTATGTCCCCGTACGGTGGACTCCGGTGGTGTTCATCGTGTGATCCGGCGCTTTGATTCAGGGACTGAACATCCGTTCCTTTAGCAACCGCAAAAGTTGACACGTCCGACGCTACTGACCAGACCAACACCCGGAAAACAATGTCCCCTGAAACCTTGACTACACGTGACCTGAACCGTGCGTTGCTCGCACGGCAGCTGCTGCTGGAACGAGCGACGCTCTCGCCACTCGACGCCATTAACCAGCTTGGCGGACTGCAGGCGCAGATCGCCCGGCCGCCGTTCGTCGCGCTGTGGAGCAGGTTGGAGAAATTCAGCCGCGATGATTTGTACGCGTCCATCACGTCGAAGCAGGTGGTGCGGGCGACGTGGCTGCGGGCGACGATTCACCTGATCAGCACCACCGATTTCCTCACCTTCCGGCAAACGCTGCAGCCCGTGTTGAGCAAGGCGTTGGGGTCGATCGCACGGAAAGATCTGGACGGACTCGACTTCGCCGAGATTGTGGCTGGCGCGCGAGAGTTGCTCGGGGATGATGACCTGCCGTTCGCGGAGATCCGTCCCCTGCTGCAGGAACGGTTTCCGGACACGAACCACCGTATGCTCGGCTACCTGGTGCGTACCCATCTGCCGCTGGTGATGGTGCCGAATGAGGACCGCTGGGCGTGGCACGCGAAAGCCGGGTTCGCGGTCGCGGACCGATGGCTGGGCGCCGAGATCAACCCCCGCGAATACCTGCCGGAGTTGGTGAAACGGTACCTCGCGGCGTTCGGACCGGCGACTCCGGGCGACATGCAGAACTGGTCAGGCCTGCAGGGACTTAAACCGATCTTCGAGCAACTCGAGGACGAGCTGGTCACGTTCAAGGACGAACGCAAACGCACGCTGTACGACCTCCCGGACGCGCCCCGTCCACCCGCCGAGACCAAAGTGCCGGTGCGCTACCTCGCCGACTACGACAACGCGATTCTCGGGCATCAGGACCGGACACGGATCGTGGCGGACGAACACCGCAAGGGAATGGTGACGAAAAACCTGATGGTGCCGGCGACGTTCCTCATGGACGGCTTCGTCGCGGGAACGTGGAAGACTGAGATCAAACGCAAGGTCGCGACGTTGAACCTGACGCCGTTCATCAAGCTGACCAAGACAGTGCAGAAACAGCTGGAACGGGAAGGTAAGAAGCTGCTGAAGTTTGTTGAACCGGAGGCGAAGGAGTCCGTCGTCGCTATTGACTGAGCGTCAGCTGGAAGCGTTGTCGCGGCCAGGTAGAGTCAACGATCGTGATCTGGATTGGTAGATGGTCTCCGATGTTGGATTCGTCGAAGCTTTATTAGATTTTAATGCGGCCTCCATTGCCTGAAAACCCCTGTTGTTTCAGCAGATTCACGCCAGTTAGGAATTCCTGACCCCACGAGTCCGGAATTGCTACAACCGAGCTCAATTCGTACCTTTGGTAGACTAGTCTGCCAGGAGAAGTGATGCTTATTGGCCGGTTGACAGAAAGCCTCGAAGATTACCTTGAAATCATGTACCGTTTGCTGCAAACGCAGCGAGTGGTGCGTGTCCGTGACATCGCACGGGAGAAGGACGTTAAGACGTCCAGCGTGATCTCCGCCTTGAGGCGGCTCGACAAGGAAGGGCTTGTTGAGTATAAGGCCAGGGAGTATGTCGATCTGACCCAGGAAGGGCGCAATCTCGCATTTCGAATCTACCAGCGCCACAACTTCCTCAAGCGGTTCCTCGTCGATTTTCTCCAGGTCGATCCGGAAACAGCGGAAAAGGACGCGTGTTCGATGGAACACGCGATCAGTATCACGACGCTGGAGCGGATCGCGTCGATGAGCGAGTTCCTCAGCTATTGCCCGGAAGTCGAAACCGGTGTGATCGACAAGTTCCGCGACCGCTGGCTCAACCACCTGAACACGCACGAGTGCCACTGCGACAAACGTGTGGAAGGCGAATGCCACAAGCACGAGGGTGGGGAAGGCATCTGCCGCCTCGCGTCCCTGAAAAGCGGGGATGGTGGTGTGATCGCGCGGATTGTCGCGGATGAAACGATGCGTACGCCGTTGATCCAGCGTGGGGTGTTGCCCGGTGCCAGCCTGCACGTGATGGACGTGAACCGCAGCGGCGAGATGACGGTGCGGGTCGCTGGTGAGACGATGCAGTTTGAGAAGCGGCAGGCTGAGAGCATTCTGGTCTGGTCGCGGGACCGGTGGACGGATGGAAACGGCTACAACGCGGGCAGCGAACCGCTAGTCAGCCGTACTCTCGCGGACGTGACCATCGGCCGCAGTTTCCGGGTTCGCAAGCTGACCGCGCAGGGTGAAATCCGTCAACGGATGACCGAAATGGGCTTCATCCGCGGCGCAAAAGGCAAAATCCTGCGTGAGGCGTTGCTGCGAGATCCGGTGGAAGTCGAATTGAGCGGATCGAAGCTTTCGTTGCGCCGGGTGGAAGCCGCCGGTGTGATCGTGGAGGAGATCAGTGCCTGATCACCACCAGCAACGCCGGAAGCGGAGAAACCACGGGTTTGGCATGATGGGTGGCGGCGGCTGGCGGCTGGGCAGCGTCACCGACGATAAGGTTGATGTCGATCTCCGTGTCGCGCTGGCCGGCAACCCGAATGCCGGCAAAACCAGCTTGTTCAACGCGCTCACCGGTCAGCACCAGCATATCGGCAACTATCCGGGCGTGACGGTCGAGAAGAAGGTCGGACGGATCGATCGGGACGGCGTCAAGATTGAGATCGTCGATCTGCCCGGCACCTACAGCCTGTCCGCCTACTCGCTGGAGGAAGTCGTCGCGCGCGACTTCGTGCTGCGTGAAAAGCCGGACCTGATCGTTGACGTCCTCGACTCCACCAACCTCGAGCGGAACCTCTACCTGCTGCTACAATTCCAGGAACTCGGCATCCCGGTGCTCGGCGTGCTCAACATGAGCGATGAAGCCGAATCGCTGGGACTGGCGATTAACGAGCAGCAACTCGGCACCATCCTCGGCATTCCATTCGTCAAGACTGTCGGCAATAAGGGCAAGGGCGTTTCCGAACTGATGGGGATGCTGGTCAAGGCCGCGCACGGTGAATTGAACATCAACGGCCGGCGGATCAACTACGGTCGTGACCTCGAGAAAGCACGAGCAGACCTGGTTGAGGAGCTGAAAACCGATCCTGACTTTTCGGAGCTGATCAATCTGGACTGGCTCGCGATCAAGTTGCTCGAGGATGACGATGACGCCGTCGCGAAAGTCGAGACCGGGCACGTAAAGGCGGATCGTGTCATCGCGGTGATGGAGGAGAAGCAGCAACGCATCCGGAAACAATTTGATGAAGATGCGCCGGTGGTCGTTGCCGAACAGCGCTACGCGTATATCCACGGCGCGGTAAGGGAAACGGTTTTCAACAAGGAAGCCAAGACCCGGATCGACTTCACTGAGATGGTGGATAGCATCGTACTCAACAAGTACGCCGGGCTGTTCATCTTCTTCGGGGTGATGTACCTGATCTACCAGATCACGTTTACCATCGGCAATCCACTCTCGGACCTGATCGACCAGGGGTTCGGGATGCTGTCCGGGTGGTTGACGACGCAACTGCCGCCAGGAATCTTTACCGACATGCTGGTTGACGGTATCATCGGCGGTGTTGGCGGAGTGCTGGTCTTCCTGCCGTTGGTGGTGCTGCTGTTCCTTGGGCTATCACTGCTCGAAGATTCCGGCTACATGGCGCGCGCAGCGTTTGTCATGGACCGGTTCTTCCACCTGTTCGGGATGCACGGGCGCAGCTTTGTCCCATTCATGATTGCCACCGGCTGTGCGGTGCCCGCAATTATGAGCGCACGGACGCTGGTCAACCCGCGCGATCGGGTAATCACCGTGCTGGTAACGCCGCTATTGATGTGCGGCGCGAAATCGCCGGTGATTGCGATGCTCGCCGCCGCGTTCTTCCCGGAACACTCCGGGATCATCTTCTGGCTGGTCTGGTTCGGCGGCTGGCTGATCGCGTTCACCGCGGCGCTGGTCTTGCGCAAGACGATGTTCCGCGGGGAAGCGGCACCGTTTGTGATGGAGCTGCCGCCCTATCGCCGGCCGACGGTACGGGGAGCGTTCAGCCACATGTGGGAACGCTCGTGGATGTACCTGAAGAAAGCCGGGACGTTCATCCTTGCCGCCAGTATTGTCATCTGGTTCCTGCTCGCGTTCCCGAGGATCGGGATGGAGACGGGTACGACCTCACAAATGGCTGGGATGGAGCAGCAGCGTCCGCAAGTTTTTGACACGGGCACTGACGCGGCGGTGGCATACGACGGCAATGAACAGATCCGGAACTCGTACGCCGGACGGATCGGGCGCTTCATCGAACCTGTGATGAAGCCGGCTGGGTTCGATTGGAAGATCACCGTCGGCTTGTTATCCGGATTTGCCGCGAAGGAAGTCATCATCTCGACGATGGGGATTATTTACGGCATCGAGGATGCCGACCCGGATGCCGAGGGCGCTGCCGAACGCACCCCGCTGAAGGAACACCTGGTCAACGATCCGTCCTATTCGCCCGCGACGGCCCTCGCGTTGATGTTTTTCGTCCTTCTTTATGTTCCCTGCATGGCGGTGATGGCCGTGGTGTGGAAAGAGCTTGGCGCGTGGGCATGGACCCTGTTCCTCGCTGTGTACACGCTGGCGATTTCGTGGACACTCGCCTTTGTCGTTTACCACACCGCAGTCTTTTTCGGCCTCGGATGATGAGGGCGGTTTAGTCCGCGAGGTTCGGGTTGTGACGCCTGCAGTTCAACAGGCGCAACCCCTACAGAGTTGAACGACTGGAAAGGGGGGAGGTGGTGGACGCCGTTCGTGTGGCTGAAGCCACACGCTACTCATCCTTCACCGCTACGCGGTGGTTGGCGCAGCCCAAAGATAAAATTGGCCGCGTCGGTGAAACGAAACGGCAAATTCCAGTCCTCAGTCCAAGAGCAACACGGCCGCGTCTGTAAACAGACACGGCCACATCTTCTCTTCCGCAGCTCGCAGTCTGCCGCACCAAGAGCAACACGGCCGCGTCTGTAAACAGACACGGCCACATATTTCCTGAGACCTGAGACCGCTACTGAATCAGCGTGATCTTGCGGATCGCGGAGTGCTTGCCGACTTCCGCACGGATGAAATACAAGCCACTGGCAAGGTCGGTACCGTCAATCACGAACGACTGCACACCCGCCTGCAGCGGGCCACGGTGCAGCACCGCCACCTGTTGTCCGAGCACGTTGTACAGCATCACCCGTGCGTTCCCGGCGCTGGGCACAACCAGCTCGATCTGCGCGATGGCGTTGAACGGGTTCGGGTAGGCCGGGCGCAGCCGGATGCTGCGTGCGACGGGAATATCAATCGTGCCGGCTTCCTGCACGGCGTCGGGATACTTGCCGACTTTCACCGACAGCTTGTACTCACCTTCCTTGCTGACGTCCGTGAGCTCGATCGTCTGGTCGGTAATGGTGATGACCTCGCCGGGTATGAAGGTGCAGTCCAGCACCTCGCTGGTGTCGATGATGGTTCCGTTCGGGGCGATCAGCTCGGTCCACCACTCGACATCAGTCGCGAAACTGAATTCGCCGCGCATGGTGACGTCGTACATGATCGAGCCACCCTCTGAGGAGAACACCTGCGTCGGCGCATGCGGGCGGATGTTCACCTGCACCGGTTCGGCGGAGATGGTCTCCCACAAGCCGACCTGGTTCGAGGAGTTTCCGGCGACGACAATATCCATGTCGTCATCGCCGTCCATGTCGCGCAAGTCGAAGCCCAGCGCGCCGTCAAAGCCCTGCACGATGAACCGGCGTGCCCACTCATTGTTGCCGAGGTTTTCAAACCAGACGACCGCGTCATCCTGGAAACCGTTGGCGACGATGTCGATGTCGCCGTCCTCATCCACGTCGGTGGGCAGCACGTTACGCGGCTGCTTGATGGTGTAGGGGATCGGGTGACGGACCCAGTTTTTACCATTGTTCCGGTTTTCCCACCAGGTCACTTCGTTGATGTAGCGGGCGGCGCTGACCACGTCCATGTCGCCGTCATTGTCGATGTCGGCGGCGTGCACACCACGAGACCCCCTGTACTCTTCACCGATGATCTCGTGTTCAATCCAGTCACCTTCGTCCCACTCGAGCCAGGCAATGGTACCAGATGCACCGGCGGAGGCGATGATGTCGAGACGGTCGTCGCCGTTGAGGTCGGCCGCATAGGTTTGACGGGCACCCTCCATACCTTCAACCACGGTCACAAGACCCCAGGAGTCATAGCGGAGGTTCATCGCGACAATGATCTTGTCCGCTTTCGCACCGGCACCGATGACATCCAGAAAGCCATCCTGGTTCATGTCGACGAGGGTGACACCCTTGCTGCCGTTGATATGGATGACCTGTTGATAATCAAAACTGTCTGGGGGGGTGCTTGGGTTGTATTCCCACCTCGCAACTTCGCCGGCGAAGTACCCGGTGGTGAAGATGTCGCCATACCCGTCAAAGTCGATGTCCGCCACCGCGATGCTCCACGCGTCCCAGACCTTTTCGGAAATGACGTGCTGGGTAAACTCACCACCTTCGTTTTCCCACCACGCAACCATGTTCGGGCCACGGGCGACACCGGCGATGTCCATGTCACCGTCGCCGTCGATATCAAACGCCGCAACCTCGCGCATCTCATCGAGATCTTCCGCGATGATGTGCTTGATCCGGTTTTCCGCGTTGACCGCAAACGGCAACGAGAACAACAGGAGGAGTAAAATCGGCAGTCTCATCGGCAATCCACAGAGTAAACCACTGTTACTGCAAACGTTGGAGGGAACTGAATGCAATCCTGTTCCGCGCCTTCCATCTTATACGCCCAAGCCGGCAAAACGATTCCGGCGGGCAGATGGGTAGCATTGTAAAATGTCGAATCCAATCGTGCCAGTCAACGAAAAGGAGGCCATGGGCAAAGCCCGGTCAGAGACACGATCCTCAGAATGTAAAAAGCAGCGAGGGCACTTTTCTTCGAAAGTTTCCCCCGCTGCTCGGTGTCATGTACAGCCGATGATCCCGATTACTTCATCAAAGTAACCTTGCGCAAATCCGTCTGGCCGCCCATCTCGGCGCGTACGAGGTACACACCACTGGCCAATTGCGATCCATCAAGCGTCAACTGATGTGTACCCGCGGAATACGAACCATCCGCCAGCACCGCCACCTGCTGACCCAGCGTGTTGTAGACACGCACGCTCAACTTGCCGGCGTCCGGAATCGTCACCGAAACGCGGGTTTCCGGGTTGAACGGGTTCGGGTAGACACCGCTGATGCCAAACGTGGACGGCAACTCGGTGCTCAGGTCCGCGACATCCTGGCCACTCTTGAACCACTCGGAACCGGTGAACCCGGTCGCGCCATCCGCGTCGAACTGAATCTTGCGGAACTCGAACTGGTCGCTGCTGACCACGTAGTTCGGGTAGAGGCCGACCTTGGCGATAAAGTAGTACACCCCGATCGGAGCGCCGGCCGGGACGTTCAATGTGCGGCCAATCGCTTCGAAGCTCCAGCCCGGAGTGAAGTTGATGTTGTAAATGTCCATCGTGATCAGGTTGCTGTTCGGCAACTGGACCTGCGTCCAGATCTGACCCGCAACCGGAGTGTCGAGGTTGTAGCTGGCCTGGGCGTCATATTCAATCACACCGCCGGAATTCGGGACAATGATCGGCTCGGTGAAGTAGGTGTCGAGGCTGACCGTTGCAGGCAGCACTTCCGTCTGGAACGGGGAAACGTAGGTGCGCGCGACGCCGTCACGGTTGTCCGTCCAGCACGGGTACACCGTACCCTCGTAGCTGTAAATGCCGAGGTAGTCGCCGAAGTAGCCCGTCGCGAAGCCCGGAATCGGTGCAGGGGTGAAGGCAACATCGCTGCTGCGATAGTTTTCCCATGTGTCGCCCGCGTCAAACGAGTACCCGATCCAGGTTTCGACCGCGCCGCCGGTGGTGTCACGGTTGTCGTACCAGATGCCGTTCAACGTTCCGGTCACCGGGTCACAGTGAATCCAGATGAAGTAGTGCTGGTTGCCGGCGTTCGGATCGTCGGTCTGGATGCGGACCGGATCCGACCACGTGGTGCCACCGTCGGTCGACTTGATCAGCCAGCTGGCGACGTCCGGACCGCTATTGATGCCCGGGACGCCGACGTTCGTCCACGCGACGTAGATGTTGCCGTTGTTCGGCCCGCCACTGACATCGACCGTCATCACCGGGAACGAATTCTTGCGGTGGTTCTGATCCATGCCGGTGTAGGAACGGATGCCGTAGGTGTTTTCAATGATGCGGTACGCGGTTTCCCAGGTCACGCCGCCGTCCAGCGACTTCGCGAAGCCGATGGCGTATTCTGTGAGGCCTGTTTCGTAGACCGTCCAGATCGCGTAGACTTCGCCATTCGGGCCAACGTCGAGGTTGACACCCTGGCAGAGGTAGCCGGCATTGGAACCGAGGCTGACCACCTGGCGATTGTTCCAGGTCTGGCCGTTGTCGCCGGACCAGGTGACTTCGATTTCGCTGTCGTTGGTTCCACCAAAGGGCGTCCAGGCAGCGTAGACACGGCCGTCGTACGGACCGCCGGTGTTGTCAACCCAGAGGTGGTTCTTGTCGAGGAATGCACCGCCGCTGGAACCGGCTTCGTACGTGGTGTAGGTCTGACCCTGATCGGTAGAGACGGTGCAACCGTTCGCGTTGCCGCTGTTGTTCGACCCGATGTGGCCGAGATACCAGATGCCGTCGTTATCGATGGCTGCCGCAGGGTCACCGCCGCCCCAACCATCAATGGTGCCGCCCCAGGTCAAGCCACCATCAAAGGACGGCAGCGACGAGACGCCGTAGAACTGTCCCAACGGCCAGTCGCTGGAGTTGTTCGAGTTCAGCACGAGATCCGGATCGTTCGGATCAACGAAAATCGAGTTTTCGCTCTGATGGGAAGGCAGGGTACCCGTGGTACAGACATCCGGGCTGTCGACGAACTCGTCCAGCTCATTCGCGGGACGTTCGATCGCCGGCTCGAACGCAACGTCCGGCGCGACATCGATCAATCCACGTTCTGCCAGATCCTGCCAGTACGAAATGCTCCAGATACGGTAGTCAATCTCGACCGCTTCATTCGGTTCGGTGTTGTTCGCCCAAGCGGGCAAGCCCAACACCAGGATCGCCATCGCAATCCATAAGGTTTTCAGTGGCCATGTAGCGCGTGCTGTGTTCATCCTGTCCTCCCTCTCCCGTGAATGTCACTCCCGTGAACTCTGAAAAATCTAACGTTCATGTTCCGTTATATCTAAATGTTGCGTTGCTTTACTGTATGCTGGGCATACGGTGTCGCGCAATGGAGATTACTTCAGCAGCGTCACTTTCTGGATGCGGGAGCCGTATTTTCCGGCGTCCACTCTGATAAAGTACAACCCACTGCTTAAGCCTGCGCCGTTAAACGACAAGCTGTGCTGACCGGCACGCAGCTGACCATCCTGCAAGACTGTCACATGACGCCCGAGCACGTCGAACACCTGAACGGTGATGCGGTTGCTCTCCGGCAGGTCAAAAGCGATTTGAGTACGTGCGTTGAACGGATTCGGCCAGGCCTGATGCAGCACGAATTCGTCCGGCTGAGCGGCAGACTGACCACCTTCCTCAAACCCGGGAGCTGCCACCCAGGCGCTTCCGCTTGACGTAAAATCGGAACCGCTGACCGGACGGTTGTCCGCCGTGGTCGGCCACAGTTTCTGGAAGAAAATGAACCAACTGTCTGCGATCTGAGACGGCGAGAGGCCGACATAGCCGGTCAAGGTGTAGATCCCCGGCGGTGCGAAGGAGGGGACGTTAATCGCCAAATCTTCCGCCTGCAGAATCTGCCACGGTGCCAGCGGGAACACCGCCTGATGGAACAGTTGCGGAAGCACGGTACCATTCGGCAACTCGAGCTGCGCGGCGTAACGCATGGACGCGAAGCCCGTCGCGGCATATGACGTCAGCAGAGCGTTATAGACGAACGCCCCACCTTCCGGTTCAACGGTTTGCTGCACCGTCTCAAGCCGCAGGTCGATTTCGCCGGTCTGCAGGTGGTGCCGGCCGATGTCGACGATGCTGCCGTCCGGATCATCACCAAAGTCCGGATCGCCGGCATCGACGCAGGGCGAACCCGGCAGGATGCGGAGATCATTATCCGGGCCGTTAATAATCATCGGATCGAGGTAGATGTTATAGAACGCGTCGCAGGGATCGCCGTTGTTGTTCGTTTGTACGATATCGCCAAGCCCCGGGGCGACATTGCCGCCAAAGTCGGTCTGCGACGGACCGTAGAAGTCGCAATAGCCAAAGCCCATCGTTGACGTACCAGCAGCATGGATCGCGACGCCGTCATGGTACGCGACGAGGACGTTGTTCATCTCAAGGTCAGTGTCCATGACGTAAATCGCTGCTCCAGCGTCTCCCGACATGTTACCGTAGAACGTGCTGCTGGTCGAGGTGAGCAGGTCGCAATTCTCCGCATAAACCACGCCACCATATACGTCGGTCGAATTGTTGCTGAACGTGTCGCGGATGAGATCCATCCGGGTGCCGTTGAACAGAGCGACTGCGCCGCCGTATGCGTATTCACCGGTTGCGGTGTTGTTGGCAAACCGGCAATAGTTGATCTGGCTGTTGCCGAAATTCTCCAGCATGATTGCCGCGCCCGCGCCGTCCTGCTGCCAGCCCGTCGAACTGTTGCCGAAGAAATCGCAGTTGCTGAGGTAGTGGTTGCCGCCATTGGCGTAGATCGCGCCGCCGTTGCCACCGTCATCCCACGCTTCGGTGCTGTTGCCCTCGAAAAGGGTGCCGCTGATGTTGACGTCGGCACCGGAGATGTGGATCGCGCCGCCGTTGCCGCCGTCATCACTATCAAACGCCGAGTTGCCGATGAACATGCAGTCGGAAACGTTTACCGTAGCGTTGCCGGTCGCATACAATGCGCCGCCGCCTTCCTGATCGAATCCCGTGGACTGGTTGCCGATGAACTGGATGCCAAGCAAATCGGCAAAACCGCCGAATACCGCCATACCGCCGCCGGAGGTCGACAGATTCCCCTGGATCACGCTGTCAAACATGATCAACGAGGATGACCCACCGACAGTTACGCCGCGTGCGCCGTTCGCCTCGATGGTAGAATTGAAGACTTGCACTGTTCCCGCGCTCGCACCCAATGACAGACCGGCCTCGGCGTTGTCGCGGATCAGGCAGTGATTGAGCACCGGCGCGGACCCGTTGATCGTGACGCCGTTGTAGTCACTTTTCTCCACCATCGCATAGGTCAGATTACCGGCGGCCGATGCGGAGGAGCTGAAGGTGATCCCGAGCCACTGGTTACCGGGATCGGTGAACGCAATTGGCGAGGTTGAGGTGCCGCTGGCTCGCAGTAAACCGTTAACGAGAAAGCTGTAAATCCCAGTGAAGCGTAGCGTCGCACCCGGTTCTATGTCCAATGTGTCAAATTCAGTGACCCAGATATCGCCGACGACGAGATACAGGTCAGCCGGCAACGTGCCGGAAAGTTCGCCCGACAATTCGGTCTGGGCATGAACCTGAGTACTGATCAATACGATAATCGCAACGAGTACGGAAAGGAGAGAGCGCTTCATGGGAGGGGGCTCCATTGTTAGCAGTCAAAGCAAAATGCGGCTGGCAAAACGTATTCCTCATCCCCCCGCAAGCTACGGCGGGAAAGCGGGGTTCGGAACGCCTTACTCGAAAAACCAGTATTTTTTTTGCACCGGGGAGAGGCAGCAGGAAAGGTTGGCAACTAGCAGGGCCAACCTCACCGGGACCAAGCTTTTAGCAGCCAGTCGGTGGGAAAACTGTCCTTGCCCGGGTGCCTGAACCACTCCGGGCATACCTGTGATGTGCGGCGGGCTGGTTGATTGTTCACGACTTGCTGCAGGGTCTTTTCGTATTCCACCGCCGAACGGGGCCAGGTGTAATACTGCATCACCCGGGCCATGCCCGCTTCGCGGTAGCTGTGCCAGCAATCTTCCCGTTGCACCAGCTTCAACAGGCCGGACGCGATGTCGTCCGGATCGTTGGGATCAACCAGCACACCCGCCTCATCCTTGAGGCTTTCCGCTGGACCACCGCTGTTGGTCACCACCACCGGCATGCCACAGGCCAGCGCTTCCAACGGCGAGAGGCCAAACGGTTCATGGAACGCCGTCAACGCGAACACGCCCTGCCGGTTCTTCGCCAGGTGACGATAGGCGGCGGCGAGGTCATGCTGCGTCGGGAGGGAGATCGTCATCACGCACGGCCATAAATTCCGCTCGTCGATCAGCTCACGCAGTTCGTCGAGAATCGCGTCTTCCTGCGGAGTGAAGGTACCCGCCGGAGCCCGGAAGGGGTAGGGATCGCCGGTGACGCTAATCAGCAGATTCGCGGATGCCATCAACGTTTCGCTGTGAGCCCAGGCCCGCACCAGGCCGATGATGTTCTTCTTTTCCACCAACCGGCTGGAACAAACAACCATCGGCAGGTGACGGCGCATCATCGGGATGTCGCGATGGAGGGTCTCCTCGATCAGGGTCGCGACCTGCTGCTCGTTCTCGTAGGTCGAGGTTTCGGCAAAGATATCGAGATTAACCCCGGGTGGGATGCGTTTGAAGCGGCTGTCATCGCTGACATCAATCGCGTCGCGGTACACCTTGTGGGCGAGATGGTGCAGCCGTTCCTTTTCGCTGCTGGTGATGATCAGTTCGGCATGAGCCACGGCGCAACGTTCCGCGGCGAGACGTTTGTCGAAATGAAACTTCTCGACGGCTTCGTCAAACGGCATGTCCTTCGCCAGTAACCGGTCCAGCTTCTGCGCACCGAGGCTGTGGGAGGTGAAGGTAAACGGTGTGCCGTCGAGCTCGTTGATCATCGTGCCGGCGAGGCCGCCGTCGGCGTAGTGCGCGGTGTGAATGTCCGGCAGCGATCCTTCTGCCTTATAAAACGAGCGGACATTATCCACCCACTCCGCGATGTACGGCCAAAGATCTTCCTTCTCGAGGAAGTGCTTCGGGCCACACGGAAACCGGAGGATGCGCACATTCTTCTGGCCCGGGTAGCCGTCCTCAGCATCGCTGAATTCCGGCCACTCAGGATCCTCGATCCGGCGGGTGAGAATGTCGACCTTGTGCCCGAGACGGCCAAGCTGGATCGTCAACTCCTTGACATACACCAGCTGGCCCCCGAAATCCGGATGGTCGGTCAGATGGCTGTCAAGAGGGTCGAAATTCCCCTGCGGATTGAGGAACGTGATGTGCATTCGTGCTGCCCGGATCGTTGGTGGTCAAATCGCCCGTAATCAGAACAATTGAGCGGGCTCTGCACAATGCCAGCGATAAATCAGCCGTACCCTGAGAGCAGTGTTTGTCCAAAAACACAAAAGACGAACGGCAGGTGCAACGCCCGGAAATACTGGACGTATGGGTTCACACGAAGCAGGCTCCACCCCCGCAGCTGGAGTTTGCGTCATCCGATGTGCCTGCGCTACCTTCCGCATCGCTGCACGACAGACTGTGCGCTGGAGAGGTGGCCGAGTGGCTGAAGGCGCACGCTTGGAAAGCGTGTTTCAGGTAACCCCTGGACGCGGGTTCGAATCCCGCCCTCTCCGCAAGCACAAACAACCCGGCTGATGAGCCGGGTTGTCTCGTTTGCCACTTTCCACGCTCGGGATATCGGTCGAAACCGCTGCATTCGGTGGGTTCACACGCGTCTCAGATTCATCTACACACGCTGCTTCCCCGCTCATACGCTCAGTACGTCACGCCAAGCTGCAGGTACACATTGCGGCCGGGCTCGTACAACGGCTGCATCGTATACTGGTTCTTGTAGTTGCGGTTGAGGTGTTCGCGGTACTGTTCGTCGAGCACATTCTGCACGCCCGCGACAATCCGCAGATGTTTGCCGACCGCCATGCCTGCACGCACGTCGAACACGTTGAACGCGTCCGATTCCTGTTCGCCAAAACTGGACGCGACACGGGTCTGTTCGCTTACGTGACGGCCATGCAGGTCGATCCAGCCACCGTGGATGAAATCCAGCGCGTAGTGCAATGTCCAGCGTCCTTCGAACGGTGGGATCTCCGGCATCGGTTCGTCGTCGGTGATGTTCTGCGCCCAGGTGTAGGCGAGGCTGGTCTGCAGGTGCAGCTTCGGGTGTAGCTGAAAGCCCGCCGTCCAGTCAAATCCGGCGACACGCGCCTCATCCACATTGACAAAGCGTTTGGTATTCTGCGGGTCCATGCACGGCATGTACAAGCGGGGTAAATTCGGGTCAACCTGCGCGGTGATCGCGTCGGTGAGGAACGAAACATACCCGGTCAACTGGAAATCCACCGGACCGGTTGCCATGCCGAAGGAAAGGTCAACCTGACGGTTCATCTCGGGCTTGAGGTTCGGGTTGCCGAAGTACTCGAAGGCGTCCTGCCCGACGGTGAGATGGTTGATGTACAGCTCGGTGAGGCTGGGGAAGCGTGTGCCCTGGCCGAGCGACAGACGCACTTCCGCGTCGCGGGCGACCTGCTGAGCGATGGATGCGGTGACCGACACAGCCTCGTTGGAGCTGCTGAGGTCTGATCCATACGCCGAGATGAACTGCGTGGCCGGGTTGTCGCTGTCGGCCTGGTGCATGTCAAACCGCGCACCGGCCTGGTAACGGGTCGACTGGCTCAAGCGGCCTTCCCACTCGGTGAACACGCCGCTGCGGATCGAGGTCACGTCCTGCCAGACACCGTCGTAGAACGTTACCGGCGGGTCCATTGTCATCCCGGTGCAGGTATTGACGTACACCTCACGCCGGCGCTGACCGTCTTTGGCGACGATATCATTGTCCACGCCGACGTACAGCATCCCACTGTCACCACCGGAGATCAGGGTCTCGAGACGACCGCCGTACGTATCCGCCGAGGTGTTCGCAACTGATTGCGCCGCGACGGCGTTGGGACGGGCGAGGTTGTCCATCTCGTGATCAACCTGGCTCATGTAACCTGCCAGCTCGAGCTGTGGCATCCAGCGGAACGGTTGCGTCCAGCGCCAGGTGCCCTGGACGAGCGTCGCGTCGTCGATCGCAGCGTCCATCGGCAAGCCGGCGTATTCAATGTCGCGTCCGAACGATTGACGGAACAGCACGTCGAGCATGTGGTTGGCCGCGGGACGTAGCGCGCCGAGCACGGTGTAATCGTACACGGAGAAGCTGGACGGGATTTCGTTGCCGTCACCGTCGGTCACGTTGCCATAATCCTTGACACCACCGGAGATACGGAAGCCGTAATGCTTGTCACTGCGTACCAGAGACGCTCGCGCGACTTTGCCCTCACCGTTGCCCTCATAGCGGAACAGGGCGGAGGATTGCCAGCCGGGGTCGCCGTAGCTCGGTGTCGGGCGGTGGGTTGAGAGATTGACCACGCCACCGAACGAAGTTCCGTAGCGCAGCGAGTACGGGCCTTTGGTGACCTGCACGTCCTTGAGATCGGCCGGTTGAATCTGCGCGGTGACCGGGTCCATGCGGTTCGGGCAGGCGCTATCCAAGGTGCCGATGCCGTTGATGCGTACCTGCAGTTGATCCCGCTTGAAGCCACGGATGACCGGGTCGGAACCGTACGCGCCCTTGCGCACCACTCCGTAACCCGGCGTATTGGCAAACACTTCCGCGACATCGTTCGGCAACCCTTCCTGCAGCCGGTCACCGGCGAACAAGTCGACCAGTTCTCCCGTGCCACGCTGGGCGGTGAGGTAGATCTCTTCCAGCGCGATCGGCTTCGGGATCAGCAACAACGGCTGGAAAGTGTTGCCAGCTTCGCCGTCCTCGCGTAACGCAAACTCGGCGGCGTAGTAGCCCAGCCGGGAAACCAGAACATGGACTGGTGAATCGTCGCCGGAAAGCTGCAACGAAAAATCGCCATTGTCGTCGCTGGTCCAACTGCGGTTGTCTGCGGCGGATTGCAGGGTGGCATTCGCGATCGGCTGGCCGGTGTGGGCGTCGAGTACCTGCCCGTGCCAGATCGTCGCGAAAGCGGGAACGGTCAGAACGAAGAGCAGAAACAGTACGCCAGACAGAATCGGTCTGCGGACATGGTTCACAGTGAACATGCTGAGGGCTCCGGTGAATCGATGGGGGGCAATTCACGATGAAGGTAGGATGAACGCGACGTGAAAACGTTGCGCTGTCTATGTTCTACCGGAGAGTATAGTGCCGGGCCGGAAAAAACAAACAAGCCCCGGCGGAAACCGGGGCTCGGGAATCGGTGAACGATTCGTTGGATCATGATATGCAGCCTGCCGCTACTTGAGCAATGTCACTTTCCGTGTCATCTGCCACTGGCCGGGCACATTCGCGCGGACGAAATACAACCCGCTGGCGAGGTTGGTGCCGTCAATGGTGAAGGCGTGCAGGCCGGCAGTGAATCCGCCATTCGCCAATGTCGTCACCAGCCGGCCGGTGACGTCAAACACCTGAACCGTCAGCTCGGACGCCTGTGGCAGGGACACCGACACCGAGGCCGCCGGGTTGAACGGATTCGGGAATGCCGCGCTCAGTGCAAACTCGCTGGGGTTTGCCGCTGTCACAGATCCCGACGCCAAGGCAAGCTCACTCCTGCTCTGCCATGCTGACGGATCAGAGTTTGTGCCATCTGAGCTGCCGCCGCCGTCCTTGAAGAACTCGAAGCTGTCCATCAGCAGCGCGTTCGGGTAGAAGCCGATGTGTCCGGTGAGGGTGTAGGTCCCGCCCGGCGCGAAAGATGGTACCGGTTGTTCCACAGCGGAGAGGTACACACTCATGGACGGCGTGTGGGTGAAATACTGGGATAGCGTCAGGTACGACTGCTCGTTGGGAGCGTCAACCATCACCCAGAAGCGCAGGCCATTGACCGTGTTCGGGTACGTGCTTTCGAATGACACATCGTAGTAGATGGTGCCGCCTGTGGAGGGCAGCTCGGTGTTGATCGCGATCAGGTCCAGTGCCGCCGGTGCACCGCCGGTGTCGTAGACAAGGATGGTTCCGTTCGCGCCAACCGCAATCCCGGAATCGGCGTTCGCGAAGTCGATTGACCACAGCGACATGGTTGTGCCACTGTCTTCCTCGGTCCAGGTGACACCACCGTCGGTGCTGGAGTACATCGATCCACCGCCACCCACCGCCCAGACGTGATCAGCATCCTGGAACGCGACACCCTGCATCGGCGAACCGGGCTCGTCCATGACCGTCGTCCAGGAGGCGCCGCCGTCGGTGGTGCGCATGATCGAACCGTCACTGAGCGCCGCGACGCCGACATTGGCATCGAGGAACGCGAGGTCGAACACCGGGGACGAATCATGCCAGACCGTTACCCACGTATCACCGCCGTCGGTTGACCGGCAGATCGCGCCAGTGCCGTCGAACACGCGGCAGCCCGCGATGAACGTGCTGGTATCCAAGGCGTGGAAGCAACGAATCGAGCCTTCGTTGAGGCTACCGCCAATGTCGATGTAGAACGTAAACGCGTCGTCGGTTGCCCAGCCGTCGGTGGTGTACATCACCAGCGGGGAGAAGATGGTGTTCTGGCCGGCGCAAAAAGATGCCTGCGTGCCGGGGATGGTGTAAACATCGTACCACGAGATCAGGAAGCCTTCCTGAACGGTGGACCAGTTGTCGCCGCCATCGGTCGTCTTGTAGATCGAACCGGAATAGGCAACCGTGGTGCCGAACTGATTGTCCGCGAAACTGATGCCGCGCATGGTTTCGAGGCCGAAATTGATCTGTTCATCCCAGGTCTGTCCGCCATTGGCGGTGTGCCAGACTCCGCCGGATGCGTCACACAACCAGGCGTCGTCCGCGGTTGGATAACTGACGGCGTTGATCGTGGCGTTGATTCCGGCGTCAACGATCGTCCAGTCGGCGAGCACCGGCTGTGCCGCCAGAATGACGATCAGAAGAAAAAGCAATCCGTAGCGTTTCATGATACCTCCCTCTCGAATGTCAGCAGTTAACCGCATGCTGATGCTATCGAAATTACGCAAAAACGCGACAAGGAACACCGTTCGCGGTGGACCCCGTCGCGTTTTGTTACTCTCTCTCAGAGACAGACTACCAGCGGTATTGATCAGGAAACACGGCCGCTGACATAATCCTTCAAGTAGCGTAGTTCAACTTCCTGCACATCGACCACGGCTTTGACCACGTCACCGATGGAAACAATCCCGACCAGCTTGCTGCCGTCCATCACGGGGAGGTGACGGACCCGCTTTTCGGTCATCGTCGCCATCGCGCGCTGAGCCGTGTCCGCCAACAGGCCGACGACCAGATCGCGCGTCATGTGATCGTCGATGATCGCATTGCCCGGATCCGGCGTGCCCACCGCAGAGGCTTTAAGGTGATCGCGTTCGGTGAAGATGCCGAGGATCTCCTCCCCGTTGACGACGAGAATCGCGCCGATCTTGTGTTTGACCATCTGCCTGACGGCTTCAATCACCAGCGTTCCGGTGGGAACGGTGACGACGCCGACATCCTTGCCTTTAAGCAGATCCTGCAACAGCATGAGGGCCCCCTATATGTAGAATAATGTTATCCGGCCTATCCAACATCGTATTTTACCAGCACGTTTGCAATGAGAACCTGTGTTCCAAGCGAGATTGCGGGCCGTGACGAGCGCGATCGAGGTGCTGTTGCCCGATGCACGTATATTGTTGCTGGATGTGACACCAGGCTGCCATCCGGGACGGCGGGTAACCAACTGGGAAGACGATGAATTCCGAAGCGCACGAAGCGCGTCTGCGACGACTGGCCAGCGAACTCAGCCGTGCCCGTGACCGCGAGCGGCGGCAGATTGCGCGCGAGCTGCACGACAACATCGGGCAGTCGCTGGCGTTCATGCGGATGAAGCTGATCACGTTGCGCGGGGACGCGGTCTTCAGTGGGTTCGACAAGAACGTCAACGAAATCCTGCAGATGCTCGACCAGACCATCCGCAACACGCGCACGCTGTGCTTCGAAATCAGCCCGCCGGTGCTGCATGAGCTTGGCCTGCCCGCCGCACTCGAATGGCTGGCGGAACATTTCGAGATCAAGCACGGCCTGAAGGTGAAGGTCGTGGAAAAGTATCCGGTGGACACCGGCGACGACGAGCTCAACGGCCAGTTGTTCAGCACTGCACGGGAACTGCTGATCAACGTGGTGAAGCACGCCAACGCGAAGAAAGCGCAGATCACGCTCGGGCGCGATGGCAACCGGCAATACGTCGAAGTCAGCGACAACGGGGTCGGATTTGACACCGCCACATTAAAGTCGATGCCGGACGAAGACCACGGGCTCGGATTGTTCAACATCCGGGAACAGCTTGACTTTACCGGTGGCCAGCTCGAGTGCGATTCCACACCGGGCAAGGGCACGCGGATTCGAATTATTCTGCCGGAACGAGGGGCGTAAGGCCGATGCCGAAGACGATTTACCTCGCGGACGATCACAAGATTTTCCGGGACGCGTTGAAGCCGCTGCTCGACCGTCAACCCGATCTCGAGGTTGCAGGGGAGGGTGCGGACGGATTGGCGGCGGTGCGTGATGTCCGGCGGCTGAAGCCCGATTTCGTGCTGATCGACCTGTCGATGCCTGGCCTCAACGGCATCGAGGCGACACGGCAGATCCTCGCTGAGAGTCCGGAAATCCGGGTGCTGGTGCTGTCGATGCACGCCGACCGGCGGTATGTCACCGAAGCGTTGAAAGCCGGCGCGATGGGCTATGTGCTGAAGGAATCGTCGTTCGACGAGCTGATCCACGCGTTGCAGGAAGTGCGTGCGGGACGGATGTACCTCAGCCCGGCGATCGCCGATTTGGTGGTGAAGGAATTTGTCGAACGGGTGCGCGAGGACGAAGAATCGGCCTACACCGTGCTCAGTGCGCGCGAACGGGAAGTGCTGCAACTGCTCGCCGAAGGCAGTTCGACGAAAGATATGGCGGAGAAGCTGAATGTCAGCGTCAAAACCATCGAGACCCACCGTGTCCAGATCAAGAACAAGCTGAACCTCAATTCAATCGCCGAACTCACCAAGTACGCCATCCGGGAAGGGTTGACGCGGCTGGATGGGTAGAGGGGCTGAGGGAGAGGGTGACGGGTTTAGATGGATAAGCCACGGTAGCGAACAGAAGCTCCCGCGGGAATCGTTTTCTGGCCAGATCGATTGCCCGGGACACCTGCCGGCACTGACCGTTCAGTTCATTGGTTGTATCCGTAGATCGTTCTGGTTGCTCACATCCAACCAGCTGCGCTAGGTGCCGTCAGATGTCCCCTTGATCATACCACCGACCACCAACCACAACCCCTGATCTACCTAGCACCGACCACCGTATACCGACTACCGTTTTTCGTCTCAGGGAAATCCCCGCAAAGAATCAGGGTTTCCCCGATTGTTACGAGTTTGTGCATTTTCGAACTTGATTCTTCGTAGATGCCTGTTATCAGGCGGATTGGATTTCCAGGGAGGATACAATGTTCGATACGGGACACACGGGCTTCATGCTCGTCGCGACCAGCCTCGTGATGCTGATGACACCGGGACTGGCGTTCTTCTACGGCGGGCTTGTCGGACGCCGGAACGTGCTCAGCATCATGTACCAGAGCTTCGTTTCGCTCGGCATCACCACCATCCTCTGGTTCGCGTTCGGCTACTCGCTGTGCTTCAGCGGCGGCGAGGGCGGAATCATCGGGAACCTGGACAAGGCATTCCTGCACGGCGTCACGCTGAACACGCCGTTCGGCGGGGGCGAGATTCCGGAATTCCTGTTCTTCTCCTACCAGATGATGTTCGCGATCATCACGCCTGCGTTGATCACCGGCGCGTTCGCCAACCGCGTCCGCTTCCCGGCTTATCTGCTGTTCCTGATCGCGTGGCTGGTGCTGGTGTATTTCCCGTTCGTGCATATGGTGTGGGGTGGCGGCCTGCTCGCAGAGTGGGGTGTACTCGATTTTGCGGGCGGCATTGCAGTACACAACACGGCGGGTATGGCCGCCCTCGCTTCTGTGCTTTACGTGGGACGACGGCGTAAAGCAGACGCTCAGCCGCACAGCATTCCGCTGGTCGCGCTGGGTACCGGTCTGCTGTGGTTCGGCTGGTACGGGTTCAACGCCGGCTCCGAGCTGCTCGTTGACACCATCACCGTCACCGCTTTCATCAACACCGATATCGCCGCCTCCTGCGCAGCGATCATGTGGATGTTGTTGGAGTGGTCACTGGTGAAGAAGCCGAAGTTCGTCGGTCTGTTGACCGGTGCGGTTGCCGGCCTGGCGACGATTACTCCGGCTGCCGGGTTCGTATCTCCGGGCTCTGCCGCGATTATCGGCCTTTCCGCGGGTATTGTCTGCTACGCAGCGGTCAGCCTGAAGAACAAGCTCGGTTGGGATGACGCGCTGGATGTCTGGGGCGTGCACGGTGTCGGTGGCGCGCTCGGGATCATCATGCTGGGCCTGTTGGCGAGTGAGGCGATCAACGGGCAGTCGGGCTTGATTTTCGGCGGAAACGTTCAGTTCTTCGGGGTACAGGTTCTGGCAGTTCTGCTTTCGTCCATTTACGCGTTCATTTTCACCTACGGCATGCTGTGGCTGATCAACAAGATCACCCCGGTCAAGACCACCGAGGTGGAAGAAGGCGAATTGGATATGTCGCTGCACGGTGAAAGCGCCTACGAGCCGGGACTGTAATCCAGGGAGAGCAGCTGGGGATTGCTGCGGAAACGTAGAGGGAGAGAAACATGAAGAAGTTGACGGCCGTGTTTATCATGGCTCTGCTGGTGCCGTTCAGTGTGTTCGCGGCGGAAGGCGTGCCGGTGTTGACCGTGCTGGAACAGACCACGATCAACGGGTTTGTTGATGGCAGCTACATGGCGAACATGAATTCCGGTGACAACACCTTCGGCTTCGACCAGGGTGAGATCGATCTGGAACGCATGGTTGACGATATCGGCATCGCGCTGCGTGTTGATTTCGAGTTCTTCAGCAATGGTGCCCGCGTCGAGCAGGGCTACATGAACTGGCAACTGCCGTTCGCGCCGGCTGTCGGCGTCACCTTCGGTAAGTTCAACGCCCCGATCGGCTGGGAACTGCTCGATCCGAACGACATGTACCAGTACTCGCACTCGCTGCTGTTCGACTTCTGCCTGCCGACGAACCTGACCGGCGCGATGTTCAGCGTTGATCTGACCGAGCGTGTCAACCTGCTGGCGTACGTCGCCAACGGTTGGGACTTGAACACGGACGACAACTCGACGAAGACCGTTGGTGGCCGTCTCGGCATCGATCTGCGCAAGTTCAACATCGGCGTCTCCGGCATCATGGGTGTCTTCGAACCCGACCAGACCAAGACCCGCACCGTGATCGATGTGGATGTCACCTTCATGCCGGCGGAAAACTGGATCTTCGGTGGTGAGTTCAACATGGGTACGGTTACCGACGACGATCCGTTGCCGACCGAACTCGATGAGTACACGTGGACCGGCTTCATGGTCATGACCCACTACGATTTCAACAACTGGCTGGGTCTGACGGGCCGCTATGACAGCGTGATGGACACCGACATGTACATCTTCGCAGCGGAAACCCGTTCCTCGTTCACCGTTGCCCCGACCTTCGTGCTCGGCCCGGGCCTCGGCGCCCTGATCGAGTTCCGCATGGACATGGCGGATGAAGACATCTTCCTCGATGCGGACAATAAACCGGTCGGCAGCGAGAACACAGTTGCGTTCGAGATGACCTACACCTTCTGATCTGATTCCTGCCGCGGTGGTTGACGGGGAAGCTGATGTCAACCGCCGCGTGTTGCTTGTGTTGTTGTACCGACCCTCGGACTGTTGACTCTGACCACAACCGTCCGAGCCCCTGAGGCGCTGGATCTCCCCATCCAGCGCCTGCTTTGTGTCTGGGGGTGGACGGTTCCGATTGTGTTGTGTGCCCCGACGAGCTCGCTCGTCGGGTTCTACTGCAAGTTCAACTTGTAAACACTGGATATTCCCGACGAGCAAGCTCGTCGGGGCAAACGTAGGGGCATACGCTCTGCGTTCCGTTCGGAATGACGTTCTGGCGAAGCTGCGATTCTGATGGAATCAACCCCGAACGGCAATCCTGCCGCCGTCTCCCCGTTGACCCAATGACCCATGCCCGCTACTTTCCGCGAGGGTTTGGATAACCCAACTTATCCGCGCACCGTTGCGGACAAACATTCACGCATCATTCGGCCGCAACCGGAATCGAACAATCAAGCGGACGTTGAGATACGGAGAGAGGTGAAGTATGGTGGACCTGACGGGGAAAGTGGCGCTGGTTACCGGCGGTACTCGGGGTATCGGACGGGCGATCGCCCAGCGTCTGGCCCAGCAGGGATGCAACATCGCGGTTAATTACATGCGCAACCGCAAGGCGGCGGCGGAAGCGATTGAACTGATCGAAGCGGAAGGTGTCAAGGCGAAGGCGTACCGAGCCAATGTCGGCAATGAAGACGATCTGCACGCGATGTTCGAACAGTTCCAGGAAGATTTCGGCGGGATCGATATCCTGATTTCCAACGCGGCATCCGGTGTTCTCAAACCGGCGATGGAGCTGACGCGCCGTCACTGGAGCTGGACGCTCGATATCAATGCCGCAACGCTGCTGCATCTCGTCCAACACTCTGTGCCCTTGATGAAGAACGGCGGCAAGGTGGTCGCGATCTCCTCGCTCGGGTCGGTGCGCGCGATTCCGAACTACTCGGCGGTGGGCGCGTCCAAGGCCGCGCTGGAGTCGCTGGTGCGGCACCTGTCCGTCGAACTGGCCCCGCAGGGGATCAACGTAAACACGTTGTCCGCCGGTGTCGTCGATACCGACGCACTGAAGCATTTCCCGAACCGGGACGACCTGATCGGCAACAGCGAAGAGAAAACTCCCGCCGGACGGCTGGTCACTCCGGACGATGTCGCGGACGTGACTCTGTTCCTCGTCAGCGAATATGCGAAGATGATCCACGGCACGGTAATCACCGTGGACGGTGGCTATCATGTGGTAGCGTAACGAACCACACCTCTGGCTCGTCTAAGATGATGAGGGGCCGGATCGCGCGCATCGTGCAACCGAATCGGCGTGGGGGGAGTACGACTAGAGAAATCACAGACTTTCGAGTGGTCAGGGTGTACATTCCAGCGCCCTGACCGCCCGTTTGCACCATACGCATTTGCACCGGAGACC
This sequence comes from bacterium, assembly GCA_963675295.2. GTDB lineage: Bacteria > Electryoneota > Electryoneia > Electryoneales > Electryoneaceae > BMS3BBIN04. The sequence goes on along the minus strand of CAXXKJ010000002.1, from coordinate 3,772,989 downwards.
CGCATGTTTCGTCTCACATCCCGCCGTGCCCTGCTCGGCCTGTTCATCCTCACCTTCCTGCTGACCACACCGCTGATTGTTCAGGCGCAGACCGAAGAACCGGACGAAGATCTGCAACAGCAGCAGGTTTCACCCGATGATGCGCAGGAACGCATGGACATGATCCGTGCCGTCCGCGAGAATGTCAGCCTGTTCGGTGAAATTTACCGCCAGGTCAACATGCGCTACGTGGACCAGGTGGAACCGGAAGAGTTCATGAAGGCCGGCATCAAGGGTATGCTGGCGACGCTCGACCCCTACACCGACTACATGGAAATGGAGAACTCGGATGATCTGAGAATCCTTTCCGAAGGGGAATACGGCGGCGTCGGCCTCCAGATCGGTACCCGTGGCACAAACCGTGTCCTGACCGTGATCAGCCCGATCGAGGGGACACCGGCGTGGCGTCTCGGCATTCGCGCCGGGGACCAGATCCTGTTTATTGAGGGTGAGTCCACGGAAGGGTGGAGCACCTCGGACGCGGCGTCCAAACTGCGTGGCAAGGCCGGTACCAAGGTCAAGGTGAAGGTCAACCGCTACGGCGTCGATGACCTGCTGGAATACACGATCACCCGTGAGCGCATCGAGGTCAAGGACGTCAGCTACGCGGGGTACATCAGCGACGGTATCGGCTACGTGCGCCTGACACGGTTCAGCCGCTCCGCCGGTGAAGAGGTGAAGCTGGCGATTGAAGATCTGCAGGCGCAGCAGGAGCTCAAGGGGCTGGTGCTGGATCTGCGGTCCAACCCGGGCGGGTTGCTGCCGGAAGCGATTTCGGTGGCGGAAAACTTCCTGCAGCCGGGGGAGGAGATCGTTTCGACCCGAGGACGGCTGGAACGCACGAACAACGTGTACTACGCCCAGACCCCACCGTCACTGGACGATGATATCCCGCTGGTCGTGTTGATCAACGGCGGGTCGGCTTCGGCAAGCGAGATCGTTTCCGGCGCGGTGCAGGATCTCGATCGTGGATTAATCATTGGACGAACGTCCTTCGGCAAGGGGCTGGTGCAGAATGTGATCAACTTCAAGGATGGCACCGCGCTGCGTGTCACCACCGCGAAGTATTACACCCCGTCCGGACGCTTGATCCAGAAGGCCGACTACTTTAACGACAACGACGCGATTATTCCGTCCGAGCTGGACGTCATCTCCGACACGCTGTTCCACACCGCTGGTGGACGTGAAGTCGTGGCGCACGGCGGCATTGTGCCGGATGTCGTGGTCGAGGGCGATGAAGTCGGCGAACTGACCCTCGCCTTGTGGCGGCAGGACCTGTTCTTCGATTTCGTCAGCAAGTTCATGGACCAGAATCCGGAGCAGCACACGTGGAAGGACATGGGGCCGGTGCTGCATGAGCAGTTCCTGACCTACATGGACACCACCGATTTCGAGTTCGAAACCGAGCTGCAGGGACGGATTGCTGAGCTGCACGAATCCCTGACTACCGTTTCCGACAGCACCATTTTCCTCGAATCGATCGGCGAGCTGGAAACCCTCGCGCAGGCGGAACACGCGGCCCTGTTTGAACGCGAACGGGACGAACTGGAAAACCGTCTTGTGGTCGAGCTGGCGGCAGCGCTGGACGGCAGCGCGGGCCGGACTCAGGCCTCGCTGACCATCGATCCGGACATCGTCAAGGCGATTGAGGTGCTGTCCGACGAAGACCTGTACAGCTCGTTGCTGGCCGGAACCTACGCTGCCGCGGACACCGGCACCGAGGAAGACCAGTAAGGAAGTCGGCAAGTCGAAGGCTGGCTAGTCGGCGGATACGTGCAGATTTCTGTTCCAGTTGCAGACTGCGATTTATCGGCAAGCGGTCGGTAAACGGAGCAGTAGTAAATTCAAAGGGTCACCTGATCGCAGGTGACCCTTTTCTACTCTATGTGCACGTACAGGCTCGTAAGCTAAAATTCTTGCCCGTGTTGGCTCCGACAACGCGGGTTGTACGGAGCAAAGCGGTTCGATCTATTTTTCCGGAGTATCCTCAGGAGTGTCTTCCGGGGTCTCTTCTGGCGTCTCTTCCGGTGCTACTTCCGGTGATTCCTCCGGCGTTTCCTCCGGCTGATCCAGCACCGGCTCGTCCGTCACCTCGTCCTCCGCCTGGGTCACGGCGTCCTCTTCCATCTGCGGCTCGTCCTGATCGCCGGCGTCTTCCGAATCCTCCATCAGCGGACCATCCTGCTGCATGCCGGCCGGGGTCGGTTCAAACGGATTCGGGACACCGTCCCACTCCTCGATCACCGCACCGAACGGCAGCACGGCGTTTTCGAACACATCGTACACCTTCTCGATCCGGCGGGAGTGCGCGATCATGTCGGTGCGCAACTCGGCGAACGCGCTGGACGTAATCGGCCGGGCGTCGTCGATGATGAACTTCATCCCGTTGTACGTGCCCCGCAGCGAGACGTAATAATCCTCGCCGTTGACTTCGTAATGGCCGCCCAGTTCAACCTGGTTGCCGGTGACCTTGTAATGGACCGCGTTGTCGAGCAGGTCGACGTACATCCCGATCATCGGCGGGTTGGAAATTTCCTGCTTGAACGCGCGCACATCCCAGCGACGCGAGTGGCGTTCGGTGAAGGTGATGTAGGTGTTCAACCCGGGGAGGGCCCAGTCACGGTTGGCGACAGCGTGGCGTGCGTACGCGAAAAACTCGTCGTCAGCGACGAATTCGCCGGGACGTTCCGCCGTGCCAATCGTGGGGATGTACAGCATGAAGTTCTTCAGCAACGACGCGGCAGAGACACGATAATCCTGGACCATCGCGTTCGCATTCACCTTGTACGTCCACACTGGTTCTTCCCAGCCCCACTTCCACAACTTTACCTGGAACTCGTGCTCGTAGTATTGCTCAATGTCGCCGGGATCGGTTTCCCAATAGGAGAACGGGGAATGGTCATGCGCCGGGGCGAACATGCCGCCGACACCGAGGAAATACTGCCGGGGGTTGGACGACCAGTCAACCGAGATGAAAAAGTCCGGATCTTCTTCGGTGCGCTGGTAGCCCTTCGCTTCCATCATCGACTGAATCGTACGTTCAAGATACCCCTGGATGAGAGCGCTGCCCTTCGCGTCACCCGACTTGAACGTGAACGTTGTATACTCCTTCAACGAATCCGACATCGGTTCGTTGGTCACGAACAGTGTACTGGGGACGTCCCGGAGTTGTGAGGTGCAGGCGGCAAACAACAACGCCAGCATCAACACCAGTAGAACGCGGGATCCAAGCTTCATCATCTTCCCCCAACGGGTTGCCGTAGCATACTCTTCACAACGATCTGCGGGATTCGTGTCGCGGGGCCGCGATTGTGAACCCTGTAAACTACGGAAACAGGACGCAAAAGCCAACCGCAATCTGATGATAGTAGGGAACAGGTTTACCACCTAGCAAGGGATGAAACCCATGTCTGCGACCGCTCGCAGTTCGCAGCCCGGCAGCCACCTGACGAAGATCGTCGCCACCCTCGGCCCGGCATCCAATACCGACGACGCCATCCGCGCCCTGATCGATACCGGCGCCGATATCTTCCGGCTCAACTTCAGCCACGGCACGTACGACCAGCACGCGCACACCTTCGACGCCATCCGCCGAATCGCCGAAGAGTCCGGCAAGACCATCGCCATCCTGCAGGATATCCCCGGCCCGAAACTGCGAATCGGGGAATTCAAGGACGAACCGGTGACCGTCGCCGCGAGCGACACCTTCACCTTCCGTGTCAACAACGAGTCAACCGGGGATGAGTCCGGCGTCGGCTTCGCAAGCGACGGCTGGCACCGCTCGGTCGAGCCCGGGGAACGCATCCTGCTCGGGGACGGCGCGATGCAGCTCGAGGTCGAGAAGGTCTCGGACGACACGATCACCGCCACGGTTCGCACCGACGGCGAGATCCGTTCCCGCCAAGGGCTCAACTTTCCGGACACCGATCTCGACCTCGCGGCGGTCACCGAGGACGACTGGAATCATATCGCGTTCGGCCTGCAACTGGGTGTGGACGCGGTCGCGTTATCCTTCGTGCAGGGACCGGACGACCTCATTGCCGTACGTCGCTTCATGCAACGCAAAGGCGAGTATGCGCCGCTGCTGATCGCAAAGATCGAAACACCGCGCGCCGTCGAAAATATCGAACAGATCATCCAGCGCTGTGACGGAATCATGGTCGCGCGTGGCGACCTCGGCATCGCAATGCCGATTGAACGGGTACCCGTCATCCAGAAACACCTGATCCACCTCGCGCGCGAACAACGCCGCTTCGTGATCACCGCAACCCAGATGCTGGAGTCAATGGTCAGCGCGCCACGTCCGACCCGTGCCGAGGCTACCGACGTCGCGAACGCTGTCTACGACGCCACCGACGCCGTGATGCTGTCCGGTGAAACCGCCATCGGCAAACATCCGCAACTGGTGGTCGAGATCATGAGCCGGATCCTCACCGCGACCGAGCCGGTGGTCGAGATCCCGCTGACGAAGAAGAAGGACAGCAGCGTCGACAGCGCCGTCTCCCGCGCGGTGAAGGAACTGGCACGTCAACTCGAGGCGAAGGCGATTCTCGCGCCGATCAGCAGCGGCTCGACCGCGATGAGGATGAGCCGGCAACGGATGGGCGTGCCGATCCTCGTCGGTACCACAAGACGGGAAACTGCGCGACGGCTGGCGTTCTACCAGGCGGTGCACCCGGTGATGGTCGATCCTGGCAAGGGGATGAAGGAAACCACCGAGCTGCTGATCGAGAAAGCAAAACAGGAGGGCTACGTCGCGGCGGGAGATCGTGTGATCCTGACCGGCGGTCTGCCCGTCGAAAAAGCCGGTACGACCAATTTTCTCCGCGCGCTGACGGTCGGGGATGAGATCTGACCTCGAGTGGTGAGTGATGAGTTATGAGTGATGAGTAATTGATAACTGACCACTGACCACTGATGAAGAGGGATCCTTCTCCTGCCTGCGGCGCGTCAGGATGACTACCTGACTATCCACTGAGGACAGTGTACTGACTACTGACTACTGATTCTGTAACCTCCCCCCAAGGCCTGTCGTCGTATGGGCAATTCGACGAAGCGTGCCGTAGCTTTTGCATACCCGGCACGACACGTTTGCGCAACCGCGAAGATCTGTTGTGCGGAGCAAGCCAGAGTTGACCGTTGCCGCGTCCACACATGACGAGACCCTGCCATGAGCTGGAATGACCTGAAACTCGCCCTGCGCGTGCACAAACGCCAGAAGCTGCACAGCCTGATCACCATCCTCGGCCTCGCGTCCGGAATCATGCTCAGCGTGTTCCTGTTCCAGTACGTGATCCACGAAACGTCCTACGACAAGCATCACCCGATGGCGGACCGGACCTGGCGGCTGGCGCTGGACATGCAGAATGGCGACACGGTCACCGAAACCGCGCGGTCCGGGTGGGACCTGCTGCCGGCGTTGCAGGAACACTTCCCGCAGATCGAGACCGGTGTGCGGATGACGTTCCAGCGCAACCTGCTGATTTCGCATGAAGACCGCAGCTACCGGATCGAGACCCTGTGCAGCGCGGACACGACCATCTTTGACGTGTTCGACGTGCCGCTGCTCGAGGGCGATCCGAACACGGTGCTCGCCGATTCGCACCAGGTGTGCATCACGCAGGAAGCGGCGCACGCACTGTTCGGCGACGACGACCCGATCGGCAAGTCAATCACGATCAACAACACGCAGGACGTGATGGTCGCCGGGATCCTCGGCGAGATGCCGGAGGAGTCGCAGTTCTCGTTCCAGATGCTCAGCGGCCTGAAGTACTACCAGACCCCCGGCCATCCGGCGAACGGCTGGTTCCTGTTGTCGTTCAGCACATTCATCGTGCTGCCGGAAGGCGAGTCGATTGAGCCGATTGCGGCGGGGATGCAGGATGTGATCGACGCGACGGCCAAGGAATGGTTCGACGCGTTCGGGAATCACCTGATGGCGACGATCCTGCCGCTGACCGACGTTCACCTGCACTCGCACAAAATCGGCGAGATCCAGACCAACGGCGACCTGTACCGAGTGATGGTATTCGGCGCGATCGGGGTGCTGGTGGTGCTGATCGCGTGCATCAACTTCATCAACCTCTCAACCGCACGCTCGACACGACGTGCCGCCGAAGTCGGGTTGCGCAAGGTGGTCGGCGCGAGGCGTGGGCAGCTGATCCAGCAGTTCTTCGGCGAGTCGGCGCTGCTGGCGTTTGTCGCGTTTGCCATCGCGTACCTCGCACTGGAGCTGCTGCTGCCGACCTTCAACAACCTGTTCGGGTTGCAACTGGCCCGTGGCGTGTTCGCGTCGCCGATGTTTCTGCTCAGCTATTTCGGACTCTACCTGCTGGTCACGTTCCTGTCCGGGCTCGGTCCGGCGCTGGTGTTCAGCTCGTTCAAGCCGGTGGACGTGATTAAGGGCCAGGTACGACAGGGACCGATCGGCGCACGGGTGCGTCAGGCGCTGGTCGTCACCCAGTTCGCGGTCTCGGTGGTGCTGATTATCGGTACGCTGGTCGTCTTCCGTCAGATGCAGTTCCTCAACGCGCAAAACCTGGGCTTCCAGAAGGATCACATCCTCGTGCTGCAGCTGCAGAACCAGGAAGTGCGCGATAAGATCGACTCGATCAAGAACAGCCTGCTCGAACACAGCGCAATCAGGGCGGCGGCGGCCTCGGGATCAGTCCCGGGACGGCAGCATCCGATCCTGTTGGTGTTGCCGGAAGGAGTGCCGGATGACGATGTCCGGCGGGCCGGGATTCAGATCGTTGATGAGGATTACCTCGATACCTACCAGATCGAGATGATCGAGGGCCGGTTCTTCGATAAGGATTTCCCCGCGGATTCTGCGGCGTTTGTGATCAACGAAGTCGAGGCGAAGGAACTGGGCTGGGAGAATCCGGTCGGGATGGAATTTGATTTTCCGCCGCGTGGGGACGGCAACGAAGGCCCGGTCATCGGTGTGTTCAAGGCGTATCACCATTTGTCGCTGCACGAACCGTTGGCGCCGATGGTGATGCATATGAACGTGTTCCCGTTGAATTTCCTCTCGATCCGTTTTGACGGCCGTGACCTGGAAGGCGCGTTGGCGCACACGAAGGACGTATGGTCGGAATTCGCGCCGGGATGGCCGTTCGAATACTTCTTCCTCGACGAGGAGTACGCCAGCCAGTACGCCGCCGACCAGCGCTTCGGCGAACTGTTCCTCGCGTTCGCGTCGTTCACCGTCTTCATCGCATGCTTGGGCCTGTTCGGGCTGGCGGCGTATGTCGCACAGGCCCGCACCAAGGAAATCGGGCTGCGCAAGGTGCTGGGCGCATCGGTGGGGTCGATTGTGATGTTGCTGTCGAAGGAATTTGTAATCCTGGTGCTGATTGCGAACGCCATCGCGTGGCCGCTTGCGTGGTACGTAATGAACAAGTGGCTGGGATCGTTCCAGGTGAAGGTCGGTGTCGAACCGATGGTGTTTGCGTTAGCGGCGCTGGCGACGCTTGCGATCGCGTTCCTGACGGTGAGTGGGCAGGCGATCCGTGCCGCGCTGACCAAACCGGCGGATACGCTCAGGGTGGAATAGGAGAATCACAGGCTGCGGGCTACGGTCGACCATCTGTGTGTATAGATCAACCGGGGACACTTTGAGGACAAAGTGTCCCCGGTTGTGTGTTCAGCTGGCTTGTACTTCGGGTCGGACAAAGTGTCCCCGGTTGTGTGTTCAGCTGGCTTGTACTTCGGGTCGGACAAAGTGTCCCCGGTTGGCTTGGACTCCCGGTGGGGTCTGAGGTGCCCCTCCCGAGACAGATTTTCATGCTCGTTCGAGCAAATCCTTGCCACGCTTGCGTTTTTCGATGTATTGTTAACGACACGGTCAACGCCATTCAGGAGGTCGTCAGCACACGTTGCTCACACTGTAGACAGCTCCCGCGCCATGGACACAGCTTCCGGCGCTGAGACAGAAGTCGAGTGAGGGACGTGTGATGAAAGCTGGCCGTGTAAGCATTCACAGCATTCTTTCCGCCGGTGTCTTGTGCGCGCTCGTGTGCATGGTCCCGGCGTTTTCTCATGCCCAGGATTTCGACCGGCTGCCGGTGGGCGTGCGAGTGCAGGCGATGGGCGGCACCGGGGTCGCGTCGGTCGCACCCGGCGAAGCGCTGGCGATCAACCCGGCATGGATGGTGGCCGCGACCTCCGGCGAGGTGGTGCTGCACACTCGTGGCCGCTGGAATTCCACTCCGCCGAACGTAAACAACAGCCTGTCGTTCAGCGAACTGTCCTCCGATTTCAACCTCGATTATCTCGCGATTCTACTGCCGCAGGGGGAGTTGTACGGCCGCCCGTTTGTCGCCGGGATACACGCCGGCACACCGCTCGGCCTGCTCTACCGTGAATGGGACAGCAGCGGCGAGGTCTACACCTTCGGCCCGTCGCTGGCGATGCAGCCGCTGGAGGGGCTCAACACCGGCATCTCAGTTAACATCTGGCGCGGGCAGTACAACGTCGAAGCGGTCGAGCTGCCACGTGATCCGGACGGCGGGTATGTAGCCGGCGCGCCACGCAGCGATCTCAGCGGCGTCAACGCGACGTTCGGACTGGGGTTCTCGTTCTGGGTGCCGCCAAGCGCAACCTTCCTGCTCGGCATGGCGGTGCAATCGCCGCTGACCCTCGAACTTCACGGCCGGCCGCCGATCCCACGGGACGACAGTAACATCGGTGAAAAGTACAAGATCCAGTTGCCGTGGCAGATCACCTACGGATACGCGTTCCAGTGGAAGGACATCGTGACCGCGTCCTTCGAGTTCGAATACCGGCCGGAAACCAGCGACACACCTGGCGAACAACGCGGCTTCCGGGTGGGTGGAGAGTATGTCGTGCTGCTGGGAGATGCCCGCATTCCGGTGCGCGCGGGGGTCCGTTCTGTGACCACGCGTCTGTTCCGGCAGAATAAGAACTCGGCGTGGGGCTGGAGTTGCGGCAGCGGGGTGGAGTTGAACGGTTACCGGCTTGAGCTCGCGTGGTCGAGCCTGTATCAGACCGACTACGACGCCTATCTTGACCAGGAAATGAGAATGGCGTTGCCGTCGCTGAGCGACACCGAGCTGGGCACGTTATCGCTGGGAGTGTCGATGCCGATGCCGTTCGTACCCACTGTTAACTGATCTGGCAGACCGCTTCACCGTGAGGGGGATTGAGTCGTGACAATCAAGGGCAAGCTTGCACTCTGCATTCTGGTAACCGCTGTGTTTGTGCTGCCAACAATCACAAGCGCGCAAACCTGGGATTATGTCCCGGTCGGACCGCGAACCGTCGCCATGGGTGGAACCGGGCTGGCGGTAGCGACAGGGGACGAAGCGTTCATGACCAATCCGGCGTTAATTGGTTGGAACGGCCAAACCATCCTGAGCCTCGCGATCCGGACACGCGGCGAGAATGTCATGCGTTCGGATTTTGTCGGCACGATCGTGGACGGCACCACGACCCGCTCCCACCTCGCCGCGTTGGTGCTGCCACTCCCCGTCTGGGATGACCGCGTTACCTTCGGCATCGCCCACACCCGGCCGGTGGAACCGATCTACAACGATTTCGGCTTCGACGGCGGCGTTGAAATGATTTCGCCGAGCGTTGCAGTGCAGGTGATGGATGGCTGGCGGATCGGGGCAGCAGTCAACATCTGGACCGGGAAACTCACATTCGAGGGGGACTCACCGGAGGTTCATCCGTTCGTGTATTCGCGAGAGGATGGCAGCATCATTGCCGAAACCGACTGGGAAGACATCGAGCTGAGCGGGCTGAATGCGACCATCGGTACGCAGGTGACGCTGTACGAACACTACGAACAGCACAAGGTGTATCTCGGCGCGGCGGCGCGGTTGCCGTTCAAGCTGAACAGCGATCCCAACTCGATGCGCGTGGTGAACGGCCTGCTGTACACGTTCGAGGGTAAGGAGGACATCGACATGCCGTTGACCCTTGGCACTGGGCTCGGCTGGCTGATCAACAACCGGGTCACCATCGCGACCGACTTCGAATACCGGATCTGGGATGAACCATACGAATACACACGGGTGATTGACTGGTTCCCTGGCCCGGTGAATGACTCGGTGACGCTGAAGGTGCCAAACGCAGAGCACACGTGGCAGCTGGGCGCGGGCGCTGAGTACGCGATCCCGTTCGAGAACTTCGAGATCCCGCTACGAATGGGCTATCGCCACTTCACGATGCCGTTCCTCAATGAAGACGACAGCCCGGTCGGGGCGGAAGCGCTGAGCCTCGGGATCGGGTTCCGTTCGGAGCTGTTCCAGTTCAACCTGGCGTATCAGAAATCCAGCGCGTCACACATCCTGCCGGTCGAATTCCGCGAGATCAAGTCGATTGAGGAACGTGTCAGCTACGGATACAACACCTTCATCGCCGGAGCGGCGGTGAATCTGTCGGAATTGTGGTAACCAAACGGGGGGCATCATGCACGGGCAACACGCCGGACTCAGCCGTTTCCTGATCGTATTCACCGTGACCATTCTGTGCCTGACGGCAGCCGCCGCGCGCGCGCAATTCTTCGATCCGGAAGGGTTCGGTGTGCGTTCCTCCGCGATGGGTGGGGTGGGGATCGCCTCCGCGCAAAACGGCGAGGCGATCTATCACAATCCGGCGCTGCTTGGATTGAGTGAAGACTGGACGATCACCCTGGCTGGTGAGACCCGCTCGGAGGATGTTTCCGGGTCCACGTTTCCCTTTGTGAATCCTGGGTCCAGTGGACAGATCGCATTGCACCAGGCGTCGCTCGTTGTTCCCGTGAACCACACGCTGTCCTTTGGCGTGCTGGCCGGACGTGCGATGCATCCCGTGCTGAACGAGGACGACTGGGATGGCGGCATGATGATGTACTCGTTCTCGGTTGGAGTTCAGCCGCAAGAGCACTTCTGCCTGGGAGCAGCGTACAACATCTGGTCAGGATCGTATTCCCGTGAATCGAGCGGAAGTCCTTATGAACAGCTTGCCTCAAACGTTGACTACATGTTTCAAGACACCGAAGTGACGTATTCCGGCAATGGCCTCACGCTCGGGGTGGCAGTTCCGCTCATGATTCCGCGAACCTCGCATCAGCTTACCTTCGCCGGGATGTTCCGGCCCGGTATCAACCTGGAATCCGACGGAGGGTTTGTTTACTCAGCGTTCGGCGCGAATGACTACCTGGACTACGATCGCCTCACTCCACTGGGCACGGCGTACGGTCTTGGCGTGCAATGGCTGGGGTGGAACCGGTTGACGGTCACCGTAGACGGAGAATGGCGGTACGATCACAGCATCAACCGTATCTATGCCGCACCCGCTGCCGATGGGGGGGCGAGTCTGCCGGGCATCAGTGACCAGTACGCGTCGGACACCAGCCGCCAGTTCCGCTTCGGAGCGGAGTACCTGATTCCGTGGGATGTGGCCGTGATCAACCTGCGTGGCGGCTACCGCTATCATGAACTCCCGATGTCCTCTGATGACGATCCAAACGTTGTCGCAACCGTGCTCACCGGCGGCCTCGGCATCGACTTCGACAGCTTCAGCATCAACGCGGCTTACGAACACGAACAGTACGACCAATCCTATCACTATTGGGAATACTGGCTGCATCAGTCTGTTGACGGCAGCCGTGACTACACGTTCACCACATTCTGGCTCGGCATGACCGTTGCGATCAGCGATTTTTTCTGATCACGAGCTGCAGGGGTATCCCCACGGTCCTCACAGGTGAGAGAGGACGCTGGCAAACGAGAACCCGGAGACCTACTTTCACCCCATGTTCGCAAAAATCCGCCAACTGCTGAAAGAATCGGTGATCTACGGCCTCGGCACTATCGCCGCCCGGGCCGTGAATTTCCTGCTGCTGCCGTACTACTCCCACCTGATGACGACGGGGGAGTACGGCATCTACGCGCTGTTCATGCTGCTGGTCGCGTTGCTGCAACCGGTGTACATCCACGGCATGGACATCGCATACCTGCGGTATTCGGCGGACGCGAACCGTGACGAACAGAAGAAGCACCTCGGCTCGATGCTGGTGCACTCGCTGATCACCGGCGGCGTGATTACCGTTGCGTTGTTCGTGTTTGCGCCGGTGGTCTCCCAGTTGTTCGTCTCGGACACCGGCGTGCTCGGCGAACAACTGACCCGGATCGCCGCGATCATCATCCTGGTCGACACCCTCGGCGCACACATCTACAACTGGCTGCGGATCAACAACCGCGCGGCGGCGTTCTCGACGATCCGCACGGTTAATGTCGCCGTCAACATCGGTCTCAACATCCTGTTCGTTGGTGTCTTCGGCTGGGGCGTGCTCGGTGCGTTCTGGGCGTTCCTCGGAGCGTCCACCGCCGTGCTGATCGCGCTGGCGGTGCTGGCGTGGCGCGACATCACGCTCGGCTGGAGCTGGCCGATGGTCAAGGAATGGATGATCTTCGGGCTGCCCAACCTGCCGAGCCAGCTGTTCATGATCGCGATCGAGTTCAGCGACCGGAAGTGGATCGAGCTGTACATGGGGCTGGATGATGCCGGAATTTACGCCGCAGGCTACCGTGTCGCGATGCTGATGAGCATGATCGCGCAGGCGTTCCGCTATGCGTGGCAACCGTTCTTCCTCAAAACCGCCAAGGACGCCGACGCGAAGCCGTTGTTTGCGCGGGTGCTGACCTACTACATCCTGTTCACCGGATGGATCTGGATCTTCTGCGCGTTCTTCCTGCCGACGTTGTTAAAGATACCGATTCCGGGGATCGGTGAAAACGGCGAGCCCGGCCACCTGATCAATGCCGCTTACTGGGCGGGCTTCCAGATTGTGCCGATTGTGATGCTGGCGCACGTCTTCAACGGCATTTACGCCAACCTGATGGTCGGAGTATACCTCGAGAAGAAAACGAAGATCATTCCGGTCGCGATCGGTGCCGCCGCGGTGATCAACATCGGCGGCAACGGCCTGTTGATCCCCATCTACGGCTACATGGCTGCGGCGTGGCTGACCGTGGTCAGCTATGTCGTGATGACCGTGATCCTGTTCAGCTACATCCGCCGCAAGTATCACGTGCCGTATGAGTGGCCGCGCATCATCCGGATCGCGGCGACGGTCGGCGCGTTCTACGGTCTCGCGCAACCGTTTGACGGGATTGGCGGGATGTGGCTGCGAATCGGGATTCTGCTGTTCCTGCCGCTGCTGTGGTGGTATTACATCCTCAACGACGAAGAACGGGACGGTGTGACCCGCCGTCTCGGTTGATCTATCCAGCTACGTTCCTTTGATACGCACACTCCTCCGCCTCTCCCAATGCTGTTCTGATCACCGGACACTCCTGACGTTTTCGTTACATTTAAATCGTTCGCTTTCTTACTTGTGATCGGCTTATATGCTTATTTGTTTTACCAAGTATGACACCCGCTTTGGTGCTTTCCGTAATTCATCCTGGCGTTTTTTCATTATTCTTGAAAAATCTGAACATTTTTGTAGAGCGTTAATTGTTAAGGATTTCCAGATTGAAGGAAGGCTTAATGCAAGACGTACGGGAAAAATGGTGGCGTGCCTCGCTGCGTGTTTTTGTGGTGTACCTGATCCTCGGCGGCTTGTGGATTCTGCTATCGGATCATCTGGTCGAGCTCTTGCCTGACCAGAGCGCGAACCGGATCACGCAGATGCAGACCGCCAAGGGATTGTTTTTCGTTTTCGCGACAGGTCTGTTGCTGCTGCTCTTCCTGCGGCACGATGAGAAACGGGCCCGGTCGCAGGACGCCCGCTTCCGTCTCTTCGCGGACAACGCGCTGGATGTCGTCTTCCGACTGCGCCTGACTCCGGAACGAAAGTTCGAGTATATCAGCCCTTCCGTCTCTCGTATTCTTGGCTATCCGCAGGAAACATTCTACAACGATCCCGATTTTCTGTTTCAGATCGTTCAGTCCCAGGATCATGAAGTACTGGACTCCGCGCTGAATTTGTCGCAGGATCAAGTGTCAGAACAAATCCGCTGGGTGGCGAAAAACGGCAACAGCATCTGGACCAGCATCCTCGGGCGGGTGATTAACGAATCAGACGGTGAGGGCCGTATCGTTGAGGGCATTCTGCGGGATATCAGCGAACAGAAGAGTGCCGAGGCGGAACAGATCAACGCGGTCAACCAGCTGACAGCCGTGTTCCGCGCCTCGCCACTGCCGACCTTCGCACTGGACCTCGAGGGCGATGTCCTGCTGTGGAATGAGCAGGCGGAGAAGGTGTTCGGGTACAGTGCCGACGAAGTCATCGGCAAATTCCTGCCGATCGTTCGCCCCGAGGATCGGAACCAGTTCCTGAAATCTCACGTTCAAATGGTGCTGCAACGGGAAATCCGGCACGGTCTGGGCTACACCATGATCCGAAAGGATGAGACGACGGTCGAGCTCCGCGTGTCAGCCGCGCCGTGGGTTGACGAAGACGGTGAAATCATCGGCTCGATGAATGTTGCGGAGGATATTTCACAGGAAATCCAAGCGGCTCGTGAAAAAGCCGAGATGCGCGAACAATTGTATCACGCGCAACGGCTGGAGAGCGTCGGGCGGCTGGCCGGTGGGGTCGCGCATGACATCAACAACGCTCTGTCGGTGATCCTGATGAACGCTGAATTCATGCAGTTGAAACTGCATGACGGACATGATCTGAGTTCCGGGTTGGATGAAGTGGTGCAGGCGAGCGAACGAGCGTCCAGAATCAGCCGCCAACTGCTGGCGTTCAGCCGCAAGCAGAGCTCGAAACCGGAACATGTCGACCTCACCGACACCGTTGAGAAGCTGAAGAAAATGCTGCGGCGGCTTGTTGAACCGAACATCAAGCTCGAGTTCGATCTGGACCTGAACGTCCCACTGATCCTGATCGACCCAACCCAGCTCGAACAGATCATCGTCAACCTTGTGGTCAACGCGCGCGATGCAATTGGTGATCACGGTTCGATCCAGGTCTGTGTGTCGTGTGTTGAAAGCAGCACCGAGCGATTACCGCAGTTGTCCGTCACGGATACAGGGCACGGGATGGACGAGGCGACGCTGGAGAAAATCTTCGACCCGTTCTTCACCACCAAGCCAAAGGATCTCGGCACCGGGCTCGGTTTGTCAACAGTCTACGGCATCGTTGAACAGCATTCCGGAACCATCGTCGTTGATAGCAAACCGGAGGAGGGGACCACGTTCACAGTGACCTTCCCGGCGGCGGATACGTCGGTGCCGGTTGCGTCGACCGAGCTGGAATCGGTGGACCTGCATGGCGACGAGTCGATCCTGATTATTGAGGATGAGAACCTGCTGCGGGCTTCGTTGCGACGCACCTTCAACCTGTTCGGGTATCACGTCACCAGTTTCGGCGATGGCGAAAAAGCGGTGGACTACCTGCTGAACGCGGAGAAAAAACCAGACCTGATCCTGACCGACGTAATCATGCCAGGGCTGTCCGGGGTGGAAGTGGTTGACTCGTTGCCACGGGAATGCTTCGACGACGTCGCGGTCCTGTTCATGTCCGGCTACTACTCGCAGAAACTGGACGAAACAAGCCATGACAATCTGGTGGCCGGCTTCATCCAGAAACCATTTTCGCAACGCAACCTGCTCGTGCGAGTGCGCTCGCTGTTGAAACAAGTAACCGTCGAAAGAGCGTCCCGGTAACTACGCTGCCCGGGGGGCGGAACCATCCGGCAGGACCGTCGCCACCCACAGATCGCCGCCGAACAACCGCTGTGCAACCTGCTGCACATCGTCCGGCGTGACCGCGTTGATCCCGTCGAGTAGCTCATCCAGGGTGACATACCGTTTGAGGTAGATCTCCATCCGGGCGAGCCGGTGCATGCGTGCCGCCGAGCTCTCCAACCCGAGCATCAACGCGCCCTTGAGCTGATCCTTGGCGCGTTTCAACGCCGCCTTGCTGATCGGTTTATCGATCAGCTTCTGCAGTTCCTCGCGGATCATCTTTTCCGCGCGCTTGACCTGCTTTTCTTCGAGGCCGACGTAGATCCCGTACAACCCAGTGTCGTGGTAGGCTTCGTGGAACGGATAGACCGAGTAGGCCAGACCTGACCGTTCCCGAAGCCGCTGGAACAAACGCGAGCTCATCCCGCCGCCGA
Source organism: bacterium (assembly GCA_963675295.2). Lineage (GTDB taxonomy): Bacteria > Electryoneota > Electryoneia > Electryoneales > Electryoneaceae > BMS3BBIN04. Next base: position 3,756,859 of record CAXXKJ010000002.1, on the reverse strand, counting down.
GCACCGTGTTCATCACGAAGAACGGATAGCGGTCTTCATCTCCGTACGACAGACCGTTGCCGCCGATGGTCAAATGAGCCTGGACAATCGCCTTGCGGCGTTCGTGCGTCTTGTCCACATTGAGCTCGGGCAGGGCGCGTTTGGTCAGGGGTTTGGCTTTGTCCGGAAGCTCCAACTTGCGGGCTACCAATTTGACCAGCTTGTCGTGATCGACCGCGCCTGCCGCCGAAACGACCAGCCGCTTCGGTTGATACTGACGCGACCAGTAGCCGACGAGCGTGTCGCGGGAGAACGAGGAGACTGTTTCGCGCGTGCCGAGAATCGGACGGCCGAGCGGATGATCCGCGAACAGCAGTTTGCTGAAGTCCTCGTGGACCACATCCTCCGGCGAATCCTCGTAGCCGCTGATTTCTTCCAGCACCACACCCTGTTCGCGTTCGATCATCTTGTCCGCGAACTGTGAATAAGACGCCATGTCCGCCAGTGTGTCCACTGCCAGCGGCAGGTGTTCGTCCAGCAGCGACGCGTGAAACGCGGTGATTTCCTTGCTGGTGAAGGCGTTCATATGCCCGCCGACCTGCTCGATCTCACGGGCGATTTTCAACGCAGACCGCTTCTTCGTTCCCTTGAACAGCATGTGCTCGAGAAAGTGGGAAATGCCGTTTTCGGCCGGGGTTTCGTCACGGGATCCGGTCTCAAACCAGAAGCCCACCGCCGCACTGCGGACGGAGTCGATTTTTTCTGTGACGATGCGGGCGCCGTTGTCCAACGTTGTTTTGTTAAATCGCTGCATAGGTTCTTTGGTCCTGACTGTCTGTGCGCGTGATGCGGAATAGTAGGGAATAACGGTCCCTGCCGGGGAGTCGATGGAGAGATTCCACGACGGCGAACCTCACTTGTTCCCGGACCACTAAGGTACGCGCGTAGCGGAGATCAGTTTCGAAAATCAGGGCACGACAAGAGTGCTGAAGGCACGGTACTCGTATTTCACTTCAGTGAACAGACCGCGCACGGGCATATTCCGTTGGTAGACAAATTCCAGATCAAGTGTCTTGCCCGAGTATCCGTCGGTAATGTTCCAGACAATTTTGCCTGAGCCGGACAGGCGCTTCACCACCCGGCCGTTCTGCACAACTGTCAACTCACCATCATTGGGAGTGATGGAATTCCATACATACTTCAGGCTGTCGCCCACGACGACGCTTTCATGAGGAGAATGACCCTGCAAATTGACGGCGGGTAACTCTTCCGAGTACTCATGCAGGCTTCCATCGTCGAGGGTCACCAGCAGGTTGAACGGGTCGCCAACATCGAAATCACAGTTAAACGCGCGATACCCGCCTCGACTTTCGCTGAACACCAGTGTTGTGGTATCGCAACTGATGGACGCGTTGCCGTCGATCCGGTATTCACCGCTTAGCATGTTTTCCCAGTATTCTTCCGGCCAGACGAGGATCTGGTTGGACAATGGCAAGTTGTACAGATCCTCCAGGGCGGGATCATATTCATAGATGCGGACATTGATACGCCGATCGCCGGTGTCGTCCATTGAACAACCGGTGAGCAACAACGTGGTCAGGATAAGGATTGGCAAAATAATCCGATAGAACATTCTTACCCCCCGGAAAGCTGTGTATATCAGCCAGAATCAATTCAAGGCTATGAAGATCGGAGCTGCCTGTCAATAACATCAGCAAGAAAGGCTACCGAGTCAACAAAGAGCGAGGTCCATTTACAACTTCGCTGCACTGGAATGCAGTCAAAAGAAAAGCCGGATACAGGAGCAGTATCCGGCTTGAGACTCTGAAGATGCTGACTATTCCACATTAACAAAGTGCTTTCCGACGTACTGGTATTGCATCACGTTGAACGGGTCCATCGACGGATAGACATAGGTGAAGCGGAAGACCATCTGGTACCGTTCCCCGCGATACGAGCTTTTCGGGGACCAACGCAGCCGCTTTTTGCCATAGACTGATTCGATGGTATCCTCGCCCTTGATGATGTCGAGCCGTCCCTGCTGGTCGCCGATCTGGTTCCAGGTAATCAGCAGCGTGTCGGATGCTGCCAGGGTGGTGTCCCGGCCGGAAGGGAGGCCCCAGACGTTCAGGTCGGGGATGCTGTCGTGGAATGCGTAATGCTCCGACGGAGTCAATTCGCAGTAGAGGTCAACGGGAGACTCCGGTCCAAACAGGACGTTCGCTTCGTAATAGCCACGCCAGGACGCCCGCCAGAAAATGCGGTCGTCATTCAGCTCGATAACGGCGTCCGTGACCGGATTGTAGCTGTCGCTGAACCAACCGTCCCAGTGTTCATCCGCGAAGACGAGGATTTCAGTACGCAAACTGTCATCCATGTCGGCGACCTTCTGCGGTGGGTTGTAATACCACAGCTTCATGTCGATACGGCGCTCACCGGTGTCTCGCTCACCACAGCCGGCAAGCACAAATCCCAGCAACAGGATCGCGAGGACAACAAGCCGATTCGTTGCCATCTCCCAACACTCCACTCGTTTTACTGACACCCCAGGCTGTTTGCCCAACAGCCGAATGATACCCCAACCCGGATGGGAATACAAATCTACGTGTTCAGGCACACAAAAAGTCAGACATGGCTCGCCGACTTTGGCAAACTGGAGAAATCGACAAAACACCTGCCAGGAACATTTCCAGCCTGTCCGGTGTTGGTTTTGTCAAAGTTGGGCCGCCGTTTCCAGATCAGGGCAGTTTCACATGATAGGTTCCGACTACGTAGTAACCGAGGGTGATGACGTCCCAGTTCTCACGGTCCGGATCGTTTTCCTGGCTGTAAACTCCATAGCGAAGGTTGAACGAGTCCACATCAGCCGGGACGATGAAGTTCACGAAAGTCGCGTCGCTGCTGTCGATGTTGCTGTTGTAATGGGTGGCTATTCCGGGAGTGCTCAGCTTCAGATATTGGGTCAAGCCACGAGGTGCCTGCAACCAGGCGAAGTGGAGGGTATCACCGGCTGTCACCTCGCGCTCTGTAGGAGCTGAATACAAGGGCGAGTATGGTACCGAGAAATCACGTTGATGGGTCCAGACCTCCACGGTGACCGTTTCGCCTGGCTGAAGGTCGAGATCGTACACCTCGACACCGTTGCCCTCGGCGTCTGTGTAGTAAGGCTCGCCGTTGATGAAGACACGTTGATTCGCCTGCGGTTCGAGGCTCCCGCCCCACGGACGCGGATAGTGCAGGGCCGGCCATACATCAACCAGGCTGCTCGATGTGTCGGCGACGATGTCGTCGGTAACCGAGATTCTGACCGCGATTTGCGGATCGCCATCATTGTACCCGGCGGCGTCCCAGATCAGCTTGTTCGCCTCGCAACCAACAAGCAACGCTGTCATGACAAGTAGGAAGGTGATTGTGAACGTGTGCCTGTGCATGAGATTCCCCCACAGAATCCAGTCCTGATCATAACCTAGCTTGAGAATCAAGGCATTACCAAGACGTGGGGTGTATTCCGTTCAACTCTACCATGAAAAAACGGCAGGAGCCTGGAGCACCTGCCGTTCGATGGTATAACTGGGGTGTGACTAACGCCGGCGACCGCCGCCACCGCCACGGTTGCCTCCGCCACCACGGTTGCCACCACGGCCACCGCCGCCACCCGGACGCGGGGGACGCTTTTCGCGTTCCACGTAACCTTCCGGCTTCGGCAGGAGGGCCTTGCGTGACAGGTCAAGCTTGCCTTCCGGCGTCTTGCTGACCAGCTTCACACGCACGGTGTCGCCCATGTTGAGCACGTCGGTCACCTTGTCGACACGCTTCCACTCGAGCTCGGACACGTGGACAAGACCTTCCTTGCCCGGGAACAGTTCGACGAACGCGCCGAAGTCGACGATCTTGACGACCTTCGCATCAAACTCCTCACCGATTTCCGGCTCACGGGTCATGTTCTTGATGATGCCAAGAACCGCTTCCGCCGCCTCGCGCGAGGTGGAGGAGATGCTGACCGTGCCGTCGTCATCGATCTCGATGTTGACGCCGTAATCCGTCTGCAGTGCACGGATCATCTTGCCACCGGGGCCGATGATCATGCCGATGTATTCCGGATCGATCGAGGTGTTGATGATCGTCGGGGCGTACTTGGAGATGGTGTCACGATGCTTCGGCATCACGGAATCCATGATGTCGAGGATGTGGTACCGGCCGGCCTGAGCCTGCTCCAACGCCTTCGCCATGATCTCCTTCGAGATGCCGGCGATCTTGATGTCCATCTGGAATGCGGTGATGCCGTCACGGGTACCCGCGACCTTGAAGTCCATGTCGCCCAGCGCATCTTCGTCACCGAGGATATCGCTCAACACCACGAAGTCATCACCTTCCTTGATCAAGCCCATCGCGATGCCCGCGACCGACTTCTTGACCGGAACGCCGCAGTCCATCAACGCCAGCGAACCGGCGCAGACCGTCGCCATCGACGACGAGCCGTTCGACTCGAGCACTTCCGAGACGATACGGATGGTGTACGGGAAATCATCCCAGTCCGGAAGCGTCGCCTTGAGCGCGCATTCCGCGAGGTGGCCGTGGCCGAGCTCACGGCGGCCCGGGCCCATCATGCGCTTCACTTCACCCGTCGAGAACGGCGGGAAGTTGTAATGCAGCATGAAGGTCTTCCAGTATTCACCCTCGAGACCGTCGATCTTCTGTTCGTCGATCTTGGTGCCCAACGTGCAGGAACCCAGCGCCTGGGTCTGCCCACGAGTGAACAGGGAGGAGCCGTGCGCACGCGGGAGCGTGCCAGTTTCGACGCTGATCGGGCGGATTTCGTGCGGCTCACGGCCGTCGATCCGCTTCTTGTCAGCAATTACCTTGCTGCGCATGGCGTTCTTGACGATATCCTCAAGCGCCCAACCGATCTGCTTTTCCTGGTCCGGGAATTTCTCAGCCAACGCCTCGCGGATCTCGACCTTGATTTCCTTCTGACGCGTCTTGCGCTGAGTCTTGTCCGCAATCGTGATCAGCTCGTTGACACGGTCGCCAACCAGCTCCTTCACCGCCGCCGCCACTTCTTCCGTGGTGACAACCGGTTCCCATTCACGTTCCGGCTTGCCAAGCTCCTTGACGAATTCCTTCTGGAACTCGACCAGGCGCTTGATTTCGTTGTGCGCGACATCAATCGCTTCGAGGAACGCGTCCTCACTGACTTCCTTCGCTTCGCCTTCGACCATCGCGATGGCATCTTCGGTGCCAGCGACGAGCAGCAGCAGGTCACATTCTTCGCTCTGCTGGATGGTCGGGTTGATGACCAGTTCGCCTTCCAGACGGCCGATACGCACGGTGGCGACCGGGGTCTGGAACGGGATGTCCGAGATCAGCAACGCGATCGCGGCACCCATCTGACCGAGGATATCACCCTCGTTCTCCTGGTCGTGCGAATACACGTTCAAGAGAACCTGCGTCTCGTGATAGTACCCCTTGGCGAACAGCGGCCGCAGGGGACGGTCGGTCATGCGGGCGATCAATGTTTCCTTGTCGTGCGGACGGGCTTCACGCTTGAAGAACCCACCCGGCACCTTGCCGCCACCATACTTCTTCTCGCGGTAGTCGACGGTGAGCGGGAAGAAATCGGTGTTTTCCGACCGTTCCTTCTTCGAGTTCACCGCGGCGAGGACAATGGTGTCGCCGTACTGCACCCACGCGGCACCATCCGACTGCTTGGCGACTTTGCCTACTTCGACTGAGAGGGTTCGTCCACCCAGCTCAATCTCTCTGCGAAATACCATGACTTCCTCCGTTGCCGGATTTTCCGTCTGATTTTTAAGTGACGGAGATTTACCGACGGATTCCCAACTCCTTAATCAGCGTACGATACCGTTCGACGTCCTGCTCCCTGAGGTAGCGCAGCAGACGCTGACGCTTACCTACCAGCATCAACAAACCACGACGGCTATGATGGTCCTTCTTGTGATCACGGAAATGTTCCGTCAACTCACGAATGCGTTCAGTCATCAACGCAACCTGTACCTCGGCACGACCGGTGTCGTTCTCGTCACGGCCGTACTTCTTGATGATCTCTGCCTTCTGGTCCTTGGTCAAAGGCATTTTTCCGTCTCCTTACTTGTGCTGCAATCTATCGTTTGTTTCTCTATGAAAAAGTAAAAGAAAGTAAAAGACAGGCAAAGAAAGTAAAAGATAGCACTGCCTGTTACTTTCGACGTAACGATGCAATCAACGCCTTTAAAACGCGTACGATCTCTTCAATATCATGCTCTAGTTTCTCTCTTGAATTATCTGGCAGATATCCCAACCTGCCTGCCACATTGACTTGATATTCCAGTTCTCTGGCTGATCCATAAGAAATATCCAGAAATCTCAGTAACTCTTGCTTCGTAGAACGTGCACAACCTTCGACAATATTTGTCGGGATAGACATAGCAGACCTACGCATCTGCGATACCAAGCCATATCTTTCATCAGGTGGAAACTGTTTTGTAATAGAATATACTTTTATGATATAGTCGTCCGATAGTTGCCAAGCTTTTATTTCTTTGTGATCACGCATAATCTACTCTAATGTTTTTTGTTTTATCTTTTCCTGTCTTTTACTCTCTTTGCCTATCTTTTACTGTCTTTTACAAGAATTTCCCGCGCTCGCATTGAATCCTCATCCATCTGCTTGATCAACGCTTCCGCCGAATCGAACGCTTCCTGTCCACGCAGATACTCGATCCATTCAACCCAGATTTCCTGGCCATACAAGTCTAATTGATGATCAAAGACATGCACCTCAACGGTGATGCCGTAGTGGTCGCCAAACGTTTCCTTTCGTCCGATGGAGGCGACGCCGTCATACCACTCCCCGTCATCGGTGCCCAAACGAACCGCATAGACTCCCTCGCCGGGCTGCAACTGGTCTTCGTCGATAAAGACCAGGTTCGCCGTCGGGTAGCCGAGGTCACGCCCACGTCCCTCGCCCTCGATCACACGGGCGTGAGTACGGTAGTATTCGCCGAGGAAACGGTTGGCGTCGTTCAATTTGCCAGTTTCCAACGACATGCGGATCCTGGTGCTTGAGACCGCCAGTGCATCCGCTTCATGCGCGCTGATGACACGGAGTTCGTAGCCGTAATCATCCGCCCGCGACTTCATGAACTCGATATTGCCTTCACGGTTGCGGCCGAACGAATGATTGAAGCCGACCACCAGCCGTTTCATGCCGACCGTATTCACCAGGATTTCGCGCAGGAACGCTTCCGCGCTCAGGCCCGCGATTTCCTTGTTGAACGGGATGATGATCGCCCGTTCGATGCCCAGTTTTGCCAGCTTGCGCAGCTTCTCCTCAGTTGGAGTCAGAATCTGCAGCCGGTTCGGTCCGGTCGACAGCACGTGCCGCGGGTGCGGATCGAACGTGACCACGGTCGGATGCGGCCCGTTCAGCACTTCCTGCAGCAGGTGGTGGTGACCGAGGTGGACACCATCAAATGTTCCGATCGTCACGGTCGCTTCAGCGACATGCGGAATCCGTTCTTCCCCGTAGCGGTAGACATCCATCTCTGCGGCGGTCATCCTGTAGATTCGTCCGACGGAAACCCACGACTCTGTGTAAACTCCCCCCACCGCTGCTCCAGGCTCTCCAGCGGAATGCACTGCTCAATGTTGTAGGGACCGGCGGCCACACGCCGTAACTCGGTCAATGCGGCCGGCACGCCAAGCTCAATCCCCAGATCCCGCACGAGCGAGCGGACATACGTTCCACCGCCACCCGATACGGTAAACCGGACCGACGCAGTTTGTGCGTCATAGTCCAGCACGGTCAATGTTTCAAGATCCACCGGCCGAGGGTCACGCGGTAACCACCAGCCACGACGGGCAACCTTGTGCAACTTCTGCCCCTTGACCTTCAGCGCTGACATTAGCGGCGGAGTCTGCTTGGTCCGCGCCGCCAACTGCTGTAGTGCCGTCTCGACCTGATCGCGCGAAAACTCGATCGTCTTGACGGTCAGCACCTTGTCCGAATCACGGTCATGCGTCGGAGATGCCAGCCCGAGCGTGGCGACGGCTTCGTACGTCTTGCCACCGGTCAAGCCTTCGCCGAGCAGCTTGGTCGCCTTGCCGACACCGACGACCAGCAGGCCGGTCGCCATCGGGTCGAGCGTGCCGGCGTGTCCGGTTTTCCTGATTCCGGTAACACGGCGTACTCGCGCGACAACGTCGAACGACGTCATGCCCGTAGGTTTGTCAATCAGGATCCAGGCCCCGTCCGGGACTGGCAGGATCCCACTCCGCTGATCACTGGCTTCAGGCACGTGCAGCACCCGCCTCACGTGCATTCTGCAACGCAGCCAGACACAGATCGACCACGCGTTGTTTTGCCAGGCCGGCATCGGTCGCCGGCAGGGTTCCACCGGCAGCCATCGGATGGCCGCCACCGTCCATCTGCTTCGCGATGAAGGTGACGTCAACCAGACCGGCGCTACGCAGGGAAATCTTCCACTGCCCGGTGTCCAACGGACGCAGCAAGGCCGCGACTTCGACGGTCTCAATGTCCAGCAGGTGATTGACAAAGCCTTCGTGATCGACAGGCAGTTCTTCGCGTTCCATCCACGTCACCGCAATGCGGTCCTCGTCGTGCAACTCCATCCGGTTCAGCACGTTACCCAGCGTGCGCACCATCGCAACGTCGGTCTTGTGGTACACTTCGCGGGCGACACGTTCGAACTCCGCGCCCGATTCTACCAGCTTGGACGCGGCACAGATCGCCTTCGCGGTGGTGCCGTTGAACGCGAACTGGCCAGTGTCGGTAATGATTCCGGTGTACATCGCCGTCGCAACGTCAGGTGTAGGCTTGACGTTCATCTCTTCGTACAGGTCAACCATCATTTCGCAGGTCGCGGACGCTTCCGGTTCGACCCAGACGACATCGTCCGAGCGGGGATTCGTCACGTGATGGTCGACATTGATCCGCGTCATCGACTCCGTGATCAGCTCGTACACCTTCCCAATACGGGTGGGCGTACTCACGTCCACGGTGATGATCGCGTCATACGGTCCCATGTCCGCCGCTTCGGCCGGAGCTACAAGCGTGTCCAGGCCGGGCAGGAACTGGTATCGTTTGGTCAACGGGTCGGGGAGCACGGCGACGACATACTTCTCCAGCTCGGCACGCAACAGGTGAGCCATGGCCAACAGAGAGCCCACCGCGTCGCCGTCCGGATTCTGATGAGTCGTCACGAGGAACCGCTGATGCGTGTTCAACGCCTGTACTACGTCACTCAGCGGCACTAGGATCCTCGGGATGAGGAGGTGAAGGGTCGTTCAGTTGGTTCAACAACTGCTCGATCCGGTCAGCACGCTCCATGGTGTCGTCCCAGACAAAGCGAAACTCAGGCAGCTTTCGAATATGCAGGGCGGAAGCTGCCTTACTCCGCACCTGCTTCTGGTACTTCAAAATCTCACGATGCACCGGGTGTGGATCGTCCGTGCCGTGCACTGAAACATAGATCTCAGCCGTTCCCAAGTCATCGCTGACCCGGACTTCCGGCACCGATACGATCACACCGGGAAACAACATCTGCATCAGGTCACGCAAACTGTCGGCGGCAATCTTCTGAATTTCGACACCGACTCTGCGGGCACGTTTGCTCTTCGGAAATTTCATAACCACTGCACCTGACGGTCAATTACCGTCGTTTCCGGATGAGCGTCAATACGATCCTCTACGTCCCGCAACCGCTTCTCCGCCACCGACCGTTCCGCCGCAACCGTAATCACGGCGAGGTGGCAACGCCCCGGCTTGTCCTGGTAGCCGACTTCGGCCACCGATACGTTCATCTTGCCTGTTACCTGATCCTTCAAGGATCGCAGCACGCGCCGCTTGTCCTTCAACGACTGCGCCACCGGCAACAGGAATTCAACTTCCAACAGACCGATTGAAGCCATAAGACAGTTTTCAGTTGTCAGTGATCAGTGGTCAGTAAAACCACCACAGACAACCAGACTCACGTTGCGACCGCAGTCCGTAGCCCGCAGTCCGCAGCCCGTCTATCAGTCACCCGTACCGACTTCGATCTCGCGTTCCACTTCGACCATCTTGTAGAACTGCATCACGTCGCCAACCTTGACATCGTTGTAGTTGGCAATCTTGATGCCGCATTCGAAGCCCTGCGCGACTTCCTTGGCATCGTCCTTGAACCGCTTCAGCGTTTCAATGGTTCCGTCATACACTTCGGTTTCGTCACGCAGCAGGCGGACACGGTTCGTGCGTTCAATCTTGCCTTCGGTGACGTAACAACCGGCAATCGTACCGATCCGCGAAATCTTGAACAGGTCACGCACTTCGACATAACCCGTCACTTCTTCCGCTACTTCCACCTTGTGCATGCCGATGATGATGTTCTTCACATCTTCGATCAGCTCGTAGATGATGCGGTACGTTTCCGTCGGGACTTCATGTATCGTCGCCATCTCACGCGCCTTGGCGGTGGGGTGGACGTTGAAGCCGATGATCATCGCGTTGGACGCGCTGGCCAGCAGGATGTCGGATTCGGTCATCGGACCGACACCACGGTGACGGATCTTGACTTCGACCTCTTCGGTGGAGAGACGCATCAGGCTGTCGGCGATGGCTTCCACCGACCCGTCCACGTCGCCCTTGATGATGAGGTTGAGCTCCGCCTTTTCCTGGCCTTCGACGAACTGCAGCAGGCTGCTGCGACCGCTGCCCTCACGCATGCGCATTTCCTGCTCGCGCAATTGCTGCTGGCGCTTGGTTGCGATTTCACGCGCCTCGCGTTCATCCTTGAACACGATCAGCTGGTCACCGACGTGCGGCGCATGCTCGAAACCGGTGATCTGCACCGGCTGGCCAGGAAGCACTTCGTCGCGCTTGCGGCCAAGCTCGTCGTACATCGCACGCACACGGCCGAAGTACGGACCGGCGACAAACACCTGTCCAACCTTCAGCGTACCCCGCTGGATCAATACGGTACACACGGTACCGCGACCCTTCTCCATCCGGGATTCAATCACGTAGCCGCGCGCGGTGGTGTCACGCACCGCCTGCAGCTCCAGCATTTCCGCCGCGATCAGGATGTTGTCGAGCAGGTCTTCAATGTTCGTGCCCTTCTTCGCGGACACTTCCGAAGCCTGCACCTCACCACCCCAGGATTCGACCAGCACACCGTGATCGGCCAACTGCTGGCGAACCTTCTCCGAATTCGCGCCGGGCTTGTCCATCTTGTTGATCGCCACCACCATCGGCACTTCCGCCGCCTTGGCGTGGTCGATCGCTTCAATCGTCTGCGGCATGACCTGGTCGTCGGCCGCGACGACGAGAACGACAATATCCGTCACCTGTGCACCGCGGGCACGCATCGCCGTAAAGGCCTCGTGACCCGGAGTGTCAAGGAACGTGATCCGTTGATCGTTGTGCTCAATCTCGTACGCACCGATGTGCTGCGTGATACCACCGGCCTCGCCTTCCGCCACCTTCGTGTGACGGATGTAGTCGAGCAGCGTCGTCTTGCCGTGGTCAACGTGACCCATCACCGTAACCACCGGCGGACGCGGTTCCTGCTCGCCCGTTTCCTCTTCAACTTCCTCGGACTCGGCGATCATTTCCTGATGCTCGAGGTCATCGACAAACTCGACACGGTAGTCATGCTCTTCCGCGAGCAACTGGATCGTGTCTTTCTCGAGACGCTGATTGATGGTGACACGCAAACCGAGCATCAAGCATTCCTTGATGAGGTCGGTGACCTGAACATCCATCAGGTTCGCGAGATCGGTCGTCGAGATGAACTCGGTGATCTTGAGCAGGTTCTGATCCTCATCGACAACGCCGATTTCGGGCCGAACCTTACGCTTGCGCTTCTTCTTCGCGGTGCCAGTTTCCATCGCGGCAAGCGTCTGCTTGACTTGCGCCGCGACTTCCGTCGCATCCGGCTTCTTCTTCTTGTCCTTGCGGCGACGGCGTTTCCGTGTCGGCGCGTCCCCCGTGCCTACCGCACCACCACCCGGCTTGCGGGTTTCGGTAGTGCTGCCGGCATCTTTCGGCGGCTTGCGGCGACGCTTGCGGCGTGCCTTCTGCTCGTCCTCATCCTCCTCCATTTTCGGCGGCTTGTCGCGCGCTGGAGCAGGACGGAGCTTGACGTCATCGACCTGCGGAGTCACCGAGGCCGTGGACAACGGGAGAATATCTTCGTTGCTGACACCGCCACGTACGGACGTGGTTCGGCGTTTCGGCATTACCGGGGCTTTGTCAGAAGCCGGCTCCGCCGCTTTTTCCTCAACGGGAAGATCGCGGGCTTCGCCACGTACAGACGTGGTGCGGCGCTTCGGCTTCGCCGGGGCCTTCGGCTCCTCAGCCGCCGGAGCTTCGGCCTCAACGTCCTGCGCGACAGCATCCGCTTCGGGTTCGGACTGTTCGGCCTCTTCAGGCGCCTCCGCAACCGGCTGTTCCTTGGGAACGGCTGTTGGATCGTGCTTCCGAACCGATGGAGCGGGTTTGGCGGGCTTGGGAGCATCCGTTTCGAGGATCTTCCGCAGTTCTTCTTCACGCGCCTGCTGGGCCGCTTCGGAACTCCGGAGAGCTTCCTCACGTGCCGCCTCGTCTTTCAGCTCAGCCCAACGTTCCGGAGCGAAGCGTTGCAGAAGAAGCCTGTACATGTCCTCATCGACAGGCGTCATCTGCTTCTTCGTCACCTCGATCCCGTTTTCCTCAAGCACCTCAATCAGCGTGCCTGTGGCGAGCTTCAACTCCTTGGCGACCTGAAACAGTTTGCGCTTTTTTACGTTTGCTGCCAAACTCTTACTCCATCTCTTGACGAACCCCGAATCGAGACAACCCAACCTTCGGTGTTTCCGCTCAGCAGTTCGCCGGTGCTACTTCACCTGCGGTGTCGCATGGACGGGCACCCTGCCACGTCCGCCCGCCGGATGTACAACACGACGTCGAGTTACTTCGTTTTCTCTTCGTCCTCAACATCGTCTTCAACATCAGTATCAGCGGTTTCCGGCTCATCGTCCGGTTGTTCCGCTGCTTCGGCTGCCGGTTCGTCATCGCCGGCTTCCGCTTTATCTTCTTCGGTATCATCGGTTTCAGCGTCGCCGGTTTCCCCATCCTCGGGCTTGGCGGCTTTCACCGGGACTTCAATCGGTTCGACTTCGATGACTTCCGGGGCGTCGTCGTCCTCATCCTCATCGTCGTCATCGGATTCAAAGAAGACGCCGTCCTCGTCGTCATCATCATCCTCGTAATAGGACTCGAGGACTTCGAGGATTTCCGCAGCCATTTCCGGATCGACCCCTTCGAGGTCGAGCAGGCCGTCCATGCCAGCCTCAATGACCTCTTCCGCGCTGTTCAATCCGGCGGCGGAAAGCAGGCTCAACGTTTCCGGACTCAGCTCTTCCACCTCACCGAGCGGAAGCTCTTCGATATAGTACTCGGATTCCTTGACCGGATCGATCTGGAAGCCGGTAATCTCACTCGCCAGCCGGATGTTCTGCCCGCGACGGCCGATTGCCATCGACATCTGGTCATCCGGAACAACAACCGTCACCTGTGGCTCGGTCTCGTGGAAAAGAATCTCCAACGGAATCACCGGGGCCAGGCTGCGGCGCACCATCAGTTCACGATCATTCGTGTACGGGATGATGTCGATCTTCTCGTTGTTCAGCTCCCGCACGATCGCCTGGATGCGGACACCCTTCATGCCGACACAGGCACCGACCGGGTCAACGCGCGGGTCATTGCTGGTCACCGCGATCTTGGTACGATCACCCGCCTCGCGCGCGATCTTCTTGATCTCGACAATGTTGTCGAAAATCTCTGGAACTTCGAGCTCAAACAGCCGCCGCACAAACAGCTCGCTCTTCCGAGAGATAATAATCTGAGGTTCACGATTTGTTTCGCGGACCTCCAGAATGATGCCTTTGATCGACTGGCCACGACGCCAGCGCTCATTGTAAATCTGCTCCGATTGCGGCATGACCACTTCCGTCTTGTCCACGTTGATCCGGATCTCACGCCGGTTCGCCTGGTGGACATCACCGATTACGATCTCGCCGATACGCTTGCTGAATTCTTCAAACAGGTTCTGCTTTTCAATTTCCTTGATCTTCTGGATCAGATTCTGCTTGGTGGACAGAATGAGCCGGCGGCCAAAGGAATTGTAGTCGATGACCTCAACAAAATCGTCCTCGACTTCAATGTCCTCGTCCGTCTCCAACGCCCGCGACAACTCGATCTCGGTCGCTTCGTCCTCAAGCTCTCCGTCCGGAACGACCGTCTTCTCCGCGTAGATCTCGATGTCACCTTTTTCAAGGTTGAAGATCACGGAAAAGTTATCGCTGGTGCCAAACCGCTTCTCAATCGCTTTCAGAAAGACCGATTCAATGATCTCCTGAAAGGTGTCACGGTCGATGTTCTTCTCGCGAATGATCGACGAGATGGCATCCACAACTGCCTGATTCATACCAACTCTTCCTTCACCATGGGAGCTTGACCTTCGCCAACCGGACCTGGTCCAACGGTACGGTACGTCCATCGGCAAACTGCAACGTGCCGTTACGCACCTCCGTCAACTCCGCTGAAAACGTCTCTGTCTGTTTGTCCCCCAGCGGTCCCTTGCCATCAGCAATGTCCGCCGGATCGCGCTGAATCTCCATCTTCAGCTTGCGTCCCACATTCTTGGAGTACTCCCATTCATGCCGCAACGGGTGGTCGATACCCGGGGAGGTCACGTCCAGCGAATACTCGCGGGGGACTTCCTCGCTCATGTCAAGGATGTCCTCGAACTGGCGAGAGATGGTTGTCAACTCTTGGATGCTGACCGGACGGAAACGATGGTCTATGACAGCGTAAAACGCTGTACGCCCCCTTGCGCCAAGCACTTTCAGGTCGAGAAGCTCCAAATCCCCGCCTTCAAGCACCGGTCGAAGGAGGGTCTCGATCTTCTCAACCGTCAGCACCCCAACTCCTCCAGCAAACAAAAGAGTGGGCGCAGGCCCACTCATCCGTTAAGCACACAAATATAGTTCCAGTTTCCCCGAAACTCAAGGGAGACCGACGCTGTCCGCCAGAACATCAATCCGAGCCAATTCTTCCTGAGCACGGGTGCGGAAATCACTCACTGTTGCCGATTTTTCCTCGACGACCATGTTCAGAACCTCACGCGCCTTGTCGTACTGCTCAAGCTTGACATAGGCTTCCGCCGCATTCAGCAAGGCGAAATAACGGTAGTGGCTGGCCCGCTTGTCGTTCGCCAGTTTCACGTATGTATCCGCGGCTTCCTGATACTGGCCCATGTTCATGTACGCCGTCGCGAGACCACCCAACGCACCTTCCGGTAACAGGTATTCGCTACCGTATTCGTCAAGGAAACGCTGAAACAGTTCTGCCGCGCGCTCATTGTCGAGATCGTTCAGCGCCATCTCCGCTGCGGTGTACAACGCTTCCGCGCCGCCGGAGGTTCCGCTGTATTCGTCTGCGACACGCAGCAGTGGCGGAATCATGTCGTCCGGGTTGGTCTGCGCGAGCTGGAGCTGTGCTTCTGCGAACGCCCGGCGCGACTCGAGGTCGGCTTCCGTACGCATGTTGCGCAGCATCACCACCGCAACCACCACCACGGCGACCACAACCACACCAATCGCCAACTTTTTACCGTGCTCCGCGAGCCAGATCTGGGCGTTGGTAATCGCCGTCATCAGAGGATCTTCGCGCAGCTCTTGCTTCTTGAGACGTTTTTGTTCCCTGGCCATCGTAGCCCTGACTTCTTCTGCTTAAAGTTGAGTCCATTTCAAGTCGCGCAATGTAACACCTATTCCACCCCCGGACAAGCTGAGAGCAACACCTTTTGCCTCGCCGGTGTGAGCCAGGAGTTAGCCTCCGTTTTGTTGCCGAGCGCGCGAATGTAACCCGAGTTATCATCACAGCAGTTGCATGAGCAATGGAACAGCTGTACGTTTGCCACCGTGCATTGATCAAGATCGCAGTATTCGGCACTATTCGAGATCGAGCCAGAATTTGAGTCTTAGCACTTGATCCCCCGCGCGAGAGGTGTTAGGTTATTGACATGAAGAGTGCGAAGTGGATATTGACACTGGTGGTTGCCGCGTTGCTCGCGGTCGCCGTGGCTTACGCCGAGCCCAGCTGGGAAGATTTTAACCTCAGCGCGCCGCATGGCCAGGTGATCATTGAGTGGACGATGGCCGATGAGGCCGGCTGCACCTCGCTGGTGATCGAACGAAGCATGGACGGCGTCGAATACTTCGACATCGCCACATTCACCCCGCAAGGCGCGGGTGAAGAATATCGCTTCATTGACACCGACGTGTTCAAGCAGACCACGCGCACCTTCCACTACCGTATCCGGGCGCAGATGGACGAACAGTACGTCCACAGCGATACCAAGAGCATCGTGCTGTCAATCAGCACCGTACAGCAGACGTGGGGTTCGTTGAAAGCGCTGTTCCGGTAGAGAGTGTACCATGTTCGAGATCAATTACGCCCGCGTCACGCGGGCGTTTCTTTTGCGTCCTGTTTGCATCCAACGGTTGCGATCTTGATTGTGCGGGCTGCGGACGGATACCTTTACCACGAGCTGGACAGGCACGATTCTGGCTTGGCTTTACGTTCACCGGAGGCTCCATTTCGTAGCGTTTCCGGTGGAAAATTCCAGTACGAACCTTACATTTCAGGCGTTCAACAGCTTGAGGAATCCGGTTGGCTGACACACTGATATCGCGACGCAAGAGCGAACACCTTCGTATCGTTTCGGACAGCGATGTGTCTCATAGCGAGACAACGCTACTCGAAGACGTGAAATTGTTACACCAGGCGCTCCCCGAACTCGATGAGAGCGAGCTCAACCTCTCGACGGAGTTCTTCGGAAAGCCGCTGTCATTGCCGTTCATGATCGTCAGCATGACTGGCGGGGCGGAGTTTGCCGAGCGGTTGAATCATGGTCTGGCTCGTGTCGCCGAGCAAACCGGCATTGCATTTGCCGTAGGTTCACAACGAGTGATGCTCCGTCACCCGGAAGTCACATCACAATTTGCCGTGCGGGATGAAATTCCCAACGGCGTGCTCCTTGGCAACATTGGCGCTGTGCAATTGATTGAGGTACCGACGGATACTGTCGCCGGACTCGCGGAAGCGATTGAAGCCGACGGAATTTGCGTCCACCTCAACGCCGCGCAGGAACTGGTGCAACTGGAAGGCAACCGGCGGTTCCGCGGTCTGCTGGATGGCATTGCCCGGCTGCTTGACCGTATGGACGGACGCGTTCTGGTCAAGGAAACCGGCGCGGGTTTGTCGCCGCAAACGCTGGAACGATTGCGTGTCATCGGCGTACCGATTGTGGACGTTGCCGGCGCGGGCGGGACGAGCTGGACGAAAGTCGAGTCGCATCGTCCGACCAACGGTCCGTTGCAGCGATCCGGTCAGGTTTTCGCCGACTGGGGTGTTCCGACCGCGGCAGGTGTGCACGCCGCCCGGACCATTCTCGGCAACAACGCGACGGTCATCGCGTCCGGTGGCATGATGGACGGTCTGGATGCCGCACGGGCGATTGCGCTGGGAGCCGATATCGCCGGCTACGCACGCGCTATATTGCTGCAATTCCTTGAGCACGGGCATGATGGAGCGGTGCAATTCGTTGAAACCCTGGCCCACGAATTGAAAATGGCCATGTTGTTGACCGGATCTGCTGATCTGGCGGCGCTGAAACAGGCGCCCCGCGTGATTGGAAGCAATCTGCGGCAGTATCTGGATGGCCTGACGTGGACACCTGGAGATGCTTCGTGATTCCTGAACGGGATAGCTACACCAACATACGGAACGGCCGTGATTCTGCTCGTGCATCCAGCAACGGATCCAACGGTCATGCCGATATCATTACGCTGAACCCGCAGCATGTCGAGGAGCAGGAGGCGATTACATCGCGCATTCCCGGTTTTTACCGGTTGCCGGTGGAACGCCGCCTCGCGTACCTCGCCCGCAGCTACAACCTCAGTGAAAAACAGCTGAACACCTTGCGCGAAGGCCGCGCGCTGCGCATCGAACATGCCGTCAACATGGTGGAGAACGCCATCGGCGTGCACGGGATGCCGCTCGGTCTCGCGCTGAACTTCCTGATCGACAAGCGCGACTACCTCGTGCCGATGGCAATCGAGGAAGCGTCGATCATCGCGGCGGCGTCCAAGGCGGCGCTGATGATCCGGCAGGGTGGCGGGTTCGATACCGATGTCGACGACCCGGTGATGATCGGGCAGATCCAGGTGCTGGATCTCGACGACCCAATCGCCGCGGAAAAGTCAATTCACCACAACAAGCAGGCAATCCTCGGGCAGGCGAACCTCGCCAACCCACGCATGGTTGACCGTGGCGGCGGTGCGTTCGACATCGAAACACGTGTCGTGGACGGAGGCGAGGGTGTCGGCAGGATGCTGATCGTGCACCTGCTGATTGACGTGCGCGAGGCGATGGGCGCGAACCACGTCAACTCCTCGTGCGAAGCGGCGGGTCCGCTGATCGAGACGATTACCGGTGGACGCGTTCACCTGCGCATCCTCTCCAACCTCGCGGACAAGCGGCTGGCGCGGGCGCACTTCGCGTTACCGTTCGAGCAGCTCAAGACCAGCGAATACAGTGGTGAGGAAGTCGCGAAACGGATGGTGGAAGCCTACCGTATGGCGTGGGCAGACCCGTACCGCGCGACGACGCACAACAAGGGTATCTTCAACGGCATCGGCGCGGCCGCGATGGCATTGGGCCAGGACTGGCGCGCGATCGAAGCCGGCGGGCATGCGTGGGCGGCTCGAGACGGACAGTATCGCAGCCTTACGGACTATTGGATCTCGGATGGCGCATTGCACGGCTCCATCGCCCTGCCGATGCAGGTGGGGTCGGTCGGTGGTGCGTTGAACAGTCACCCGGGCGTGCGCTTGCTGCGCCGCATCGCGGGTGTGCGGGACGCGCAGGAAATTGGCGCGATGTTCGCCGCAGTTGGTCTGGCGCAGAATTTCGCCGCCTGCCTGGCGTTGAGTACCGTCGGGATCCAGAAAGGCCACATGGCGTTGCACGCCCGCAGCGTCGCGATCAGCGTCGGTGTGCCGACGGATCAGGTGGAAACCGTTGCCAACGAGATGATTCGCCGCGGCGATGTCAAGGTGGCGGTCGCGGAGGAGATCTTCACGCGTATGCAGAACGAAAAGACATCGTCCGCCCCGGAAGCGAAGAACGGTCTGCCGTTGGAGGCGTGGGCGCCCGGCAAGGTTGTGCTGTTCGGTGAGCACGCGACGGTATACAACTACCCCGGCATCACCTGTTCGATTGACATCGGTCTGACGATCCGCATCAAGCAGGATAACGACGGCCCGCGTTTCCTCAGCCCGAAATTCAACCAGCCGTTCGGCGCGCCGGAATCCGACCGCGACATCCGGCTGTTCACCCGCGCGGTGGACCAGGCGCTGGAGATGTACGAGCTGCAGCGCGAACCGATCGCGGTGGAAATCGACTCGGACCTCGTTCCCGGGATGGGGCTGGGATCATCCGCGGCATTTTCTGCGGCGCTGGTGTCCGGACTGCGCAAGCTGCGCAACGAAACCGGCGAAATCAGCCTCGCGCGCGATCTGTTTGATGACGTGCAGTCGCTGGAATCCATCTTCCACGGTCACCCGAGCGGGATGGACGCCGCGACGGTGATTTCCGACGGCGTCCTTTGGTTCCGCAAAGGCCCGCCGCGTGAAATCATCCCGATACACGTGCAGAAGCCGATGGCCGGTCTGATCTGCTTTGTCGCGCCCGGCGCACGCACCATCGACATGGTCGCGCGGGTACGGTCGAGCCGTGACCTGAACCCGAAACGCGTTGACAGTCTGCTCGAGAAAATCGGCGAAGTGACCAGCGACGCCGGCATTGCACTCGGTACCGGTGACGAAGTCGAAGTCGGCAAGCTGATGCTGCGCAACCATGAGTTGCTCGCCCGGCTGGGCGTGTCCAGCCGTGAACTGGACAATGCCGTCGAATTGCTCGTCGATAACGGCGTGCTCGGCGCAAAACTGACCGGCAGCGGCGGTGGTGGCGCGGTGATCGCGCTGGTGCGGCCTGAGGATCAGGAAAGCATGCTGCTCGAGATGCGTAACCATTTCGCCGGCGTGTATCCATTCACAGTGCGTACCCGGGACTAGCATGCAACGCGTCACAGCACGAGCCGGCGCGAACATCGCTCTGATCAAGTATTGGGGTAAGCGGGACGAAGGCAGCAATGCTCCCGCTACCCCTTCGTTGTCTCTGACCCTCGACCAACTGACCACGACGACCACCGTTACCCGCCTGAGCGGTACTTCCCAGACCATCCGTGACACGTTCAGCATCAACGGCGAATCGCTCAGCGGCAAGGGGGCGGACCGTCTCCGGCGCTACCTCGACCTGTGGCGCGGCGAAGGGTTGATCGAGGGAACGTTCGCGGTTTCGTCGAAAAACAGCTTTCCGACCGGCGCGGGGCTGGCGTCCAGCGCTTCCGGTTTTGCCGCGTTGGCGGCGGCGCTGGCGGCGTTCAGCCGAAAACCGTTGAGCAAGCGTCTGCTGTCGCAACTGGCCCGACGCGGGAGCGGTTCGGCGGCACGGTCGATCCCCGGCGGCATTGCCGCGATGCCGTTGTCCAATGATCCCGCCGCGCGCGAACTGGTTCCGGCAGATGATGTGCCTTGGGGCATGGTGATCGTGGAGGTGGAATCAACACCGAAGGCGATCGGTTCGACCGAGGGCATGAACCTCAGCCGAGATACCAGCCCGTATTACGCGGCGTGGCTGGCCACCGCCCGGCGTGACTACAAGGCAATGCTCGGCGCGGTGAAGGCGCTGGATTTCACCGCTGTCGGTGAACTGGCGGAGGCCAACAGCCACGCGATGCACGCGTGCATGGTCGCAACCCGACCGGCGCTGTTGTACTGGAACGACGTCACACTCCGTGTGCTGCACGAACTCGCCCAGTGGCGGAAGGCAGGCACGGTGGAAGCATATGCCACGATTGACGCCGGCCCGCATGTCTGCCTGCTTGCACGGCGGGAGGATCTTGAGCGGGTGCGGAAACTGGCGGCAAAACTGCCGGGCGTCGCGCGCGCGAAAATCAACCTGCCCGGACAGCCAGCACGAGTGCTGGAGGTAGTCTGATGCAGGTGCGTGTCCCCGGCAAGGTGATGCTGTCTGGCGAATACACCGTGTTGATCGGCGGGACCGCCGTGCTGGTGCCAGTGCCGCGTTACATGACACTGACCGCCGTCGATTCTGCTGGTCCCTCCAGTGATACCCCTGTCATTCGTGAAGCGCTTGCTGAACCCATCCCCGAACTCGCAGAGCTGGAATCCGACCTGCCGCCGTTGCGACTGACCGTGGACCGCAGCGAGTTTATGACCACCGACGAGAACGGTGTCACACAAAAACTCGGCCTCGGAGGATCGGCGGCGGAAGCGGTTGGCGTGATCGCGATGCGTTTTCAACGCTGCGGCGTGGACTGGAAAACCATTCCCGAGACCATTTTCAAGTACGCCGACAACGCACATCGCCGCGCGCAGGGTGGGATGGGGAGTGGGGCGGATGTCGCCGCGATTGCGTACCGCAGACCGATCCGGTTTCGGCGTGTTAACGACCAAGCCGAAATCGAGATCATCGAGAAACCGCAGCCGGAGTTCATTCCGGAGCTGGCATTAGCGTGGACTGGCGTGTCCGCGAATACACGCGAGTTTGTGCCCAAGTTTCTCGATTTCGTGAAGCGTGAGCCGGAAGACTATCGGCTTGAGGACATGAACCGGTGCTCGGCCAAACTCGCGGAAGCCTGGTTCAGCAAACAGCGGGGCGAGTTGGACCACGACCTTGATTTCTATATCAACAGCTTCGTGTTCGGGCTTCGCAAAGCCGGAATTGAGTGGATGATCTCCCGGCATGTCGAGCTGTATGAATGGATGCAGTCAAACCTTGGCTGGGCCAAACCGACAGGTGCGGGAGCGGGAGATATGGCTTTGCTCGTAGGTCACATGCCGCAGAAAGACCGTCCCGAACTGATCATCTCGCTTAATCCATTCGCTGACGTTTGAATCAGCTTTCGGGAATCCCGACCGCTCGTGCACGCCTCGCAAGCCCCTGTTTCTTCGATCTTCGGGTAACGTGATCCCAGCCCAACCGTTAACTTCCCACGATTGAACCGGGTGAAAACATCCATCGCAAAACACCTAGGGAGGGTGCGATGAAGTTGCAGAGTGTCTTGGTCCTGTTGGTCGCGGCGTTGCTCATGTTCGGCTGTGCGCAGGACAAACCGGAAAGCGCCGAGGCTGAATCGGCCACCACCAACGACCACGCGGCAATGGACGCGGAACACGGAGAAAGTGCTGACATGGCAGACGCTTACACGATGCCGGATCTCGACGGCTTTGAGTGGCAGGATGGTCCGGAAGGGCTGAAGTATGCAGTAATCACCGAAGGTGCCGGCACCGATGTCAAGGCCGGCGACCAGGTCCAGGTGCACTATACCGGATGGTTGAAGGATGATGGCACGTTCTTCGACAGCTCCCGCAAACGCGGCCAGCCGTTTGTATTCCCGCTTGGCGCGGGTCGTGTGATCCGTGGCTGGGATCTCGGTGTCGACATGATGAAAGTCGGCGGTCACTGGATCTTCATCCTCCCGCCGGAAATCGGGTATGGCGAACGTGGTGCGGGTGGTGTGATTCCCCCGAACGCGACGCTGGTGTTTGACGTCGAGGTGCTCGGCATTCAGTAAGCCGGGACAGAGTGTAGAGTTCAACGGGGCAGGCCGGATCATCGGTTAGCCCCGTTTCGTTTCTCTGTAAACCAGGGACAGACGGTAGGTTTTCTGTGAAATATGTAACGTAAATTCTACCGTCTGTCCCTGGATTATCGGATCTCACTGCCCGGGTGAGTGGAGCTGGAAACGCAGCATTTTTCTCATCCGTGTACCGCTGACGTGTTACATTAAAGTTCGTGTGAATCTTACCTGCACTTAGATTCATCCCCCCGGGAGAACCTCTATTGAAATTGCATCCTGAGTGGATGCACGGGAGTTGACGTGATGAAAGCTTTACTCGTATACCCGGATTTTGCGGATACCTTCTGGAGTTTCAAGTATGCCCTCCGCTTTATCTCACGGAAATCGACCTCACCGCCGCTCGGCCTGTTGACCGTCGCCGCGATGCTCCCGGACGACTGGGAGTTGAAGCTGGTCGACATGAAAGTCAACCGTCTCCGCGACAAGGATCTCGCCTGGGCGGACGTCGTTCTGATCAGCGCGATGATGGTGCAGAAGGAATCCTCAAAGGATGTTATCCGCCGCTGCAATAACGCCGGGGTGACCGTCGTCGCCGGCGGACCGCTATTCACCGCCTACCACGAAGAGTTTGAGGGCGTCGATCATTTCGTGCTCAACGACGCCGAGGAAACACTGCCGGAGTTTCTCGCAGATTTCGCCGAAGGATGCGCGAAGCCGGTGTACACAACCAGTGTTTACCCACCGCTGGACAAAACGCCGGTCCCACGTTGGGACATGGTCAACCTCAACAAGTACGCCGAGGTGGACATTCAGTATTCGCGCGGCTGCCCGTACGCCTGCGAGTTCTGCGACATTGGCGTGCTGTTCGGAAAACGCATCCGTGCGAAACAAACCGCGCAGGTGCTCGCCGAGCTGGAAGAACTCCACCGGCTTGGTTGGGCGGGGACAGTCTTCTTCGTGGACGACAACTTCATCGGTAACAAGTCGAAGCTGCGCAAGGATCTGCTGCCGGCGCTGTTCCAATGGCAGGCGGATCACAATCACCCGTTCGAATTCACCACCGAAGCCTCGATTGACCTCGCAGACGATCCGGAGTTGATGACGCTAATGGTCGCGTCCGGCTTCAAGGAAGTGTTCATCGGGATCGAGACAACCAACGAGGAAGCCCTGCTCGAGTGCAATAAGCTGCAGAACAAGAAGCGGGACATGCTGGAGAGCGTCAAGATCCTGCACGGTCACGGCCTGATGGTCAAAGGCGGCTTCATCCTCGGCTTCGACAGCGACAATTCGACGATTTTCGACAAGCTCACGGCGTTCATCGAGGAAAGCGCGATTGTCACCGCGATGGTTGGTTTGCTCAACGCCCCGAAGGGAACCAAGCTCTACACTCGGCTGGAGAAGGAAAACCGTATCCTGAGCAACATGTCTGGCAACAACACCGACTCGAGCATGAATTTCATCCCGAAAATGGACCTCAGCCAGCTGCAAAAAGGCTACCAGGATGTCATCAGCCGAATTTACTCACCGGCCGAATACTACCGGCGTGTGCGCAAATTCCTGCAGGAATACAAACCGATCAAGATGAAAGTGCGGATCAACTGGAACGAGCTGAGCGCGTTCTTCCGCTCGATCTTTGTGCTCGGCGTGGTCGGCAAGGAACGCACGCACTACTGGAAGCTGCTGTTCTGGACCCTGCGCTACAAACCGCGGATGATCGTCTACGCGGTTACCTTCGCGATCTACGGCTTCCACTTCCGGAAGGTGTTCGGGTTGTGATGTACGGTGCGCGTAAACTATGTTTGTTCCTATTGTTTGCTATTATTTACAGTCTTCACAAGGTGAGAGTACCATGAGAAAGCTCGCCATCTTGCTTTTTACCATCCTCATTTGCACAACTGCCTCCGCGCAGCTTGTTGATATCAGCCTGTCTGCACCAAATCCACTGATCGTTCCCCGAGGAGGTAGTTTTCAATACGAAGCCCTGGTGACCAGCAACCTTTCATCTCCCTACAACGTGGATTTTTGGACCTATATCACCCTGCCCAACGGTACTTGGTATGGTCCCCTGCAACGGATCAACAACATTCCGATGACACCGACGACGATTATTGGACCGGTCAACTTGAGTCTTGCCATCCCGCAAAACGCATTTCTCGGTGACTACATCTTCCACATGCAGGCTGGACTATTCCCGACAACGGTTGTCGGAGAAGACGAATTTTCCTTTGAAGTGGTCGAACATGGCGACATCCTCGAGCAGGATTTCGAGCTTGGCAACACAGGCACGTATGTGACGATGGTGTGGATCGAGCCGGGAACATTCATGATGGGTTCACTGGACAACGATCCTGATGCAGACGATCGTGAGTTCCCCCGCCATCAAGTGACGCTAACCGAAGGTTTCTGGATGGGGAAATACGAAGTCACGCAGGAGCAGTGGGTTGCCGTGATGGGCGATAGGGACTTCTATTTCGATGGCAGGCCGACCCATCCGGCGGAATCGATCAACCACGACGACATCAGCAACGACTTCCTGCCGGCAGTCAACGCGACGGAACCGGGCGATCCCTGGCGCCTGCCGACCGAAGCGGAGTGGGAGTACGCCTGCCGTGCGGGGCATGACGGGACTCGCTTCTGGTGGGGGGACGATCCGGGCTACGGTGGGCTCGGCGACTACGCTTGGTACACTGGAAACAACGACCCCTACGGCACCAAGCCTGTCGGACAGAAGATTCCAAACCCGTGGGGGTTGTACGACATGCACGGGAACGTGTGGGAGTGGTGCAGTGACTGGTACGACAGCGACTATTACGATATCAGCCCGTCGACCGATCCCCAGGGGCCGGCCAACGGATCGTTTCGTTTGTTGCGCGGCGGCTCGTGGGGCAGCCTTCCGCTGTACTGTCGTTCCGCCTATCGCGGCTACAGCATCCCGTCGCGCCGGAGCGTCATCCTCGGTTTTCGTTTGGTTCGTGTGTCCCCCAGTCCTTGAGGTGTTATTCTGATTTTCTGCTTATTGATTTCTGCCCGTGCGATACCAGGGACAGACGCCCTTTGTTTATGATGTATAGGGGGCATAAACTCGTCTGTCCCTGGAATCGTACGTTTCTTCCGTGTATTCCGTGGTTCAGCCGCCCTACCGCACCAGCATCAGCTTACGCACCTGCTCCGTCTGACCCGGGACTATTGCCCGCAGGAAATACAAGCCGCTCGCCAGGTTGGACGCCTGGAACGAGAACTCGTGCCGGCCCGCCGGGTGCGTGGCGTCGGTCAGTGTCGCGACCTCTTGACCGGTCACGTTGTAAAGCTTCAGCGTCAACTGGCCGGCCTGTGGCAACGCCACCGAGACCGTCGCGGCGTCGTTGAACGGGTTCGGATACGCATTCACGACGAACTCATCCGGCAGCAGGGAGGAGGATTCATCCACGGCCAGTTCGGTCCCCTGGCCGTTGCGTACTTGAGAGCTGGTTCCGCCGTTTAACACATCCGCCGACTGCGAATTGCTCAAATGAATCGGCAGCCACAACGCCGACGGGTGCGCCGTGCTGTAATGCACGCTGTTGAAGGCAATCAACGTGTCGCCCGGGGCATACATCTCACCGCCGTTGTTCAGGTTGAGATCGAAGCGCGGGTAGTTGGAACTGGTGATATACAGCCGCAGCCGGTGCGCCGGTTCGATGGTCAGCGCCATTGACTGCATCGGGATGTCGAGCTCATACACCTGGCCCGGCTCAGCCAGTTCTTCGGTGCTGAAATTATTGCGGAAACGAATCCGGCGGGCGCCATCGGTGATGAACCGAGCGGTGCCATTCGGGTAAACATCCGCGAGAAAGACCATGAAGTCAGTGTCGGGACGGTTGGTCGAGACATAGAGGTTCGCGTGGATGTAGCCCGCGATCTCGACACTCTCAGTCATCATCGGCGTGTCGAAATACAGCACGTCCCCACGTTGGGTCAGCTCGGCGATATCATGCGGGCCGGGATTGAGCGTCTTCTTGAAGAGACGGCCGCCCTCGGTGGCAATCGGCATGCGCGGGTTGTAGGGGAAACCTTCAACGCCGTTCCCGCTCTGGTAGGTGCGCAATCCCTCATCCGTGATGTAGAATGGATAGTGTTCACCACCCTCGGGTGGCCAACTGTCTGCCGTACGGAACGTGTCAGGGCCAAGATCGAAGTAACGCACCGCCGGCTCGTTGTCCTCACCGACATCCCGCAGGTGATGCAACAGGAACTTGGTTGCCATCTCGCCCAGTTCACCTGTGGCCGCCGGATAGAGGAATGAACCCTGCTGTGGACGGCCGACCGTGGTGTGCGTCCACGGGCCGATCAGCAGCTTGTGCGAGTCACGGATGCTGTCCGGCGCGGTGTCGACGAGATCGTTGAACGTTATCAACGCTTCGTCCGGCGTCATGTCCCACCAGCCGGAGACCAGCAGCACCGGGACCTGAATGTCCTGAGCATTGTTCGTTTTCCACGAGATCCACTGCCAAAACGTGTCGTATGTCGGGTGATTGTTCACCAAGGTCGGAATCCATTCCCAACCGCTCAGCGTTTCGACGTATTCCGTCCGTTTTACCCCACCGTGGTAATACTTCTGGTACCGGGTCTGGATCGCGTGATTGATCGGCACCATGCAGACGAGGTGGTCCGGCTGTTCCTTAGCCGTCAGCCACTGCACCTGCGCCAACGCCGAGCCACCGTACATCGCCACCTTTCCGTTACACCAGTCGCGGCTGGCGATCCATTCGATGGCGAGCGCGCCGTCTTCACCGTACTTCGGGAACGGAATGTCGGCATGGGACGACCCGTGCTTGCCGCGCCAATCCATGATGACGAACGCGAACGCCTCCGTATCCAACGGCGGTCCTCGCAGCCGGAACTTATTCTTGTTGTACGGAGTCTGGACCAGCACCACTGGCATCGCAACCGTGGCGGAATCCGGCATGTACAGGTCCGCGGCGAGCCATGTGTTTGGCGGAACCGGAATCTGCAGGTCGTAACGGTCAAAATCAGCGTGACACAGTTGCGGCACCAACGTCAGCAGGCTGACGGCTGCCAGCAGGCTGAACGTGACCCACGACCTATTGAGGGTGAACCGTGCAAACGTTTGCATGGATTGCTCCGAAAGAAAGCTACAACTTGAACTAACAATGAATACCCGGAAAAACTGATTGCGGACTTAGCGAACCCGAGGACAACAGCGGGAAAAGACGAATTTTGATTGATTCCGTAAAAAACAGAAAGATTGTATGAAAATAGTACTTAGGGAAACCGAACAATTCTCTCTTTGGCTGCAGCCCAAGTCAGCCTTGAGAAAATGGGATGAGTTCGCGTAACCAAAGAGTAAATACGGCCTTTCAGATTCCGTGAATCCAACCACGGTCAGAAAGGCCGCAGGCAGGTCAAGTTGAACGACGTATTACCGCAGCAGCAGGATTTTTTGTGTTTGCGCTGGCTGATGCGGCAGGTTGGCACGGACAAAATACACTCCGCTGGCCAATGCCGAACCGTCCAGGGTGAACGTGTGCGCGCCGGCAGTGTACGTCCCCTGCGCCAGGGTGGCGACCAGACGGCCGGTCACGTTGTACACGTCCACGCGCAGATCGCTCGCTTGTGACAGGTCGATGCGAACGGATGTGGCAGAATTGAACGGGTTCGGGTGGACGCTCATCGCGGCGGACGCTTCCGTAACCGTTGCACCCTGATCTGCGGCAGCGAATCCTGTTTCGCTGGTGATAGTGCTTGGCCGGCGTGGCGCCGGAACCGAGAAGATCAGCGAGGACGGGTTGTCCGCGTTCTGGTAGATCGTGGTCGATGCGATCAGCGTGTCGCCGGGTACATACTGCTCACCGCCGTTGTTCAGGTTCCGGTCGAAGCGCGGCCAGTTGGATCCGCTTACATAGAGCCGAATTTTGTGCCCGGGCAGGAAGGTAACCGCCATATTCTGCATCGGAATGCGCAGTTCATAGATTTCACCCGGTTCACCGAGTTGCGGGTTGCTGAGACTGTCCCTGAAGCGGACACGGCGGATGCCATCGGTAATGAGTCGCGCGCGTCCGTTGGGGAAGACATCGGCGAGCCAGACAGTGACGTCGGTGTCGAGACGGTCACTGGACATGAAGATGTTGGCGCGGATGTAGCCGGTCACTTCCAGCGGTTCCGTCAGCGGTGGTGTTTCGTACAGCAGCACGTCGTCCCGCGAATCGAGCGAATTCAAGTCAACCGGTCCGGAGTCCACCAGGCGGTGAAAGGTTCGTCCGCCGAGGGTGTACACCGGGTGGCGGGGATCGTACTCAAAACCCTGCGATCCGTTCGGCGTGGTTGGCGGATCGGTGGTCAGGGACTGATCGTTGAGGTACAACTCGAACTGTTCCACTTCGGTGGGAGGCCAGGTTTCGACAAACTTGAAATCGTCGGTGCCGAGGTCGAAGTAGCTGACGTTGTGCAGTCCCTGCGAGCCCCACTGCGCGCCGAGCATCCAGTGATTGATGAAGGCCAGCGCGGCCTGGTCACCAGCACCAACGGCGGTCGGGAAGGTCCAATCGCCCTGGTACAGGCCCCCGACCGTGGAGTGTGTCCACGGACCCACCATCAGGCGGTGGTCATCACGGACGCTCTCGACGGAGTTCTCGATCAGTTTCTGGTAGGTGATCAGGGCCTCGTCGGGGTTCATGTCCCACCAGCCGGTAATCACCAGGAAGGGCGTGTAGATCTCCGCGGAATAATCGGAAAAATCTTCCATCCAGTTCCAGAACCAGTTATAGATCGGGAACTGGTTCACCAGCATGTCAACCGGGTTCCAGCCACCGAGGGCTTCGATGTATTCTACTCGTTTCACGCCGGCATGGTAGTATTTCAGGTAACGAATCTGCAGCGCATGATTCACCGGTACAGAACAGACTAATCCCTTGGGGTGATACTGGGCGGTGAGATACTGGATCTGGCCGAGGGCGGACCCACCGTAAGTCGCGATCTTGCCGTTGCACCACGGCTGATCGGCAATCCATTGAATCGCATCCGCTCCGTCCCGCCCGTAAAACGGCAGCCCGTTATCGGCCTGGGACGACCCGTAGAAGCCGCGCCAGTCCATCACCACCCACGCGTAGTCGTCCGTGTCCAGCGGCATGCCGCGCAGACGGTACTTGTTCTTGTTGTATGGAGTCTGGATGAAAATCACCGGCATCGCGTTCGTTGAATCCGGCGTGTACAGATCCGCCGCGAGCCACGTGGTGTCGGGCATCGGAATGTGCAGATCGTAACGGTCATACTGCGCGGAGGCCGTGTTCGGTTGCAGCAGCAGGGCAACGGTAACGCAGGCCAGAAAAGTCAGGATCAAGCGAGTCGACAGAGTGGACAGGTAGCGGTTCATGAACTCCTCCCCCAGGTTTCAACGTCCCAGTGAACCGGCAATCGCAGAAATACATCATACAAAATGAACGGGTTCAGATCAGGTAACTATGCAAATAAACATAAAAAATGCCCCTCGAATGAGAGGCATGTTACAATCAGATTGCATAAACTCGTTACCTGAGAAGCATCACCTTCTGCACCTGCGAGCCATGACCGGCAACGGATGCGTGCATGAAATAAACGCCCGAGGCGAGGGCCGTGGCGTCGAAGCTGAACGGATGCAACCCCGCCGTGAAGGAACCCTCTGCAAGCGTCGTCACTAACTGACCGTTGACGTTGAACACGTTCAACTCCAGCTCGCCGGGCTGGCTAAGTTCGACACGTACCGTGGTTGCCGCGTTGAACGGATTCGGTGTCACCGGAAGCAGCTTGAACGAGCCGGGCAATCCTGCCGCTGCAGCTGTGCCCTGTTCGAATCCTTCCAGTGTGACCGGTGCGAGAGTCCAGTCTTCCCAGGATGGGTTTTCGGTGACGGCATCTGCGGGGTTCTGCGGTGGCAGTTTGGTGATGCGGAAATTGCCTTCGGCGTAAATCTGGAAATAGCCGAGCCGGGCGATGTAGGTGTACTCACCCGTCGGTGCGGACGCCGGAACCATCTGCTGAAGGTTCCAGACCTCAACGTCCATGTACGGATAAATGGTTCCATTGCGGACGTTGAGCGGACCGATTTCGGTACCGTCCGGCATGATCGCCGCGTTCCAGAAATGGGCGTTGTCGAACGTCATCCCGGTCGCGTTGGTGAGGTGGAAGGCGTAGAGGAACGATCCACCATTGGCCGGAATCACGATCGGCCATTCGAAGGTTCGCAGGCTAAGCGTGACCGGGAACCCAAGACCCGGCTGCGCCCACCAGTTGATCCGTCCCGACCAGTAGGACGAGCTGATGATGTCCAGATCATTGTCCTGATCGAGATCGCCGACGGCGATGCTCCACGCGTTCGAGTAGTCGTCATCGATCACGTTTTGCACGAAATCGCCGCTGTCGTTTTCCCAGAAAGCGACCGTCCCGCCCAGGTAGGAACAGGACACGATGTCCATGTCGCTGTCGTTGTCGAGGTCACAGGCGATCACGTCGCTGGCGTCAAGGAAGTCGCTGGTGATGACATGCTGTGTCCAGTTGGTGCCACCGTTGTTCTCGAACCACGCGATTTTGTTGTTCGTGTCAAAACAGACGCAAACGTCACCATCAAAGTCGCCATCCATGTCGCCGAAAGAAATATCCAACGGGCTGTCAACGTTGGTCGCGATGCTGTGCGCTGACCAGCTGGAACCGGTATTTTCCCACCAGAAGATGGCATCGGAGGAATAGTCGCAGCCGACGATGTCGAGGTCGCCGTCGTAATCAATGTCACCGTAGTCGATGCCGTAGGGTGTGCCAGCGCTTGCCGAAAGGGTCAGGCGGGTGAAGGTTCCGTCCATGTCGTTTTCGAAGATGACGAATCCCTCTTCATCGGACGACGCGATGATTTCACCATACCCATCGTCGTTCAGGTCGCAGATCTGCAACCGGTGACCGCCGGGGAAACTGGTCGCTAACGTGTGCGTCGTCCAACCGAACACATCATATTCAAACCAGTATGCGCTGCCATTAAGCAGCGAGATGCAAGCGATGTCCTTGTCGCCATCGTTGTCCAGGTCACCAGCCGCGACCGAAATCGGGTGACTGATGTCGCTGGCGACGAGATGAGCGTCCCAGTCGTCATCATCGACATACTCATAGTACCAGATCTGTCCACCACTGTAGCTGGCGGCGATCACATCGTTGTCGCCGTCACCGTCAATATCCGAAGCCGTCACGGACAGCGCGCTGGTAAGCGAGGACGTAATCGTCGACATCTCCCAAACTTGCGGTTGTGCGAATACGACCAGTGGCAGGAAAAGCAGGATCAAAGGAAGGACGTAGCGTTTCACGTTTGCACCCCAATCAGCTGTTGCCAATCAACGCAACCCTCGTTCACCCCAGAGCGAGAAGAATGGTTAAGCGTTGCAGAGCAACAGTATAAGAAATCGAAAGCCGCGACGAACTGTCGCGGCCTGAATTGCTCTGATTCGATTGCAGCAATGTCTCTGTCTCTCCAGAGGGTACAGGAATGCACCGGAATTAAAAATACTCGTGCGTGCCAAGGACAACTTCCACGCCCGTCTTGTCCTCGATCATCTGCGCGAACTCAAGCGGGGTGTGGTACGGGCAATCCGGCTTGGCCACCGCCATGCAGGTGCTCATGTAAATCGCGTCCGGTTTGATGTCCGCCAGTTTCAATGCGAACGCCGTGTTCGGGCCAACCGTCCGCCCGGAACACTCGCAACGGACAAACGCGATCACCTGCACCTCTTCCTCAAAGAAACCGTCCCCGGTCGCCGCCGCCTTGAGGCACTTCCAGTCGCCGGGGCAGGCGTAACACTGCTCCATGTAGTTGCCACAACCGACAATCGCTACACGCTTCATCTTCATCCCCCTGGTCACGTTGACTCGTTGTATTCGTGTGTACGGTCAAGCATGAAGGCAGGACATACCCGGACAAGCGAATCCAGGAATGCCTGATGGTGGGGGGCAGGTCACAAGTAACTGGGCACAAGTTAACGAATCAGCATCAGCTTCCGCACCTCATGGAGCTGACCGGGAACCGTCGCCCGAACAAAATACAGCCCGGAGGCCAGGTTCCCCGTGTTGAACGCAAAGGCTTGATTACCTGCGGAGGTGTAGCCATCCGATACCGTCGTGATGACTTCGCCCTGCAGGTTACAAACTTCGAGCCGCAGGTGACCCGGCTGGTTCATCGTCACCGAAATCCGGGTGCCGGCGTTGAACGGGTTCGGGTACACCGACAGCAGGTCCGTTTGGTCCGGCAGGGGGGAGGGATCAGATTCTCCGGCGCTGTTTTGCACGAACAGTTCGTCCATCACTTCGCCGCCGGCGTAGGCTGGATCAATGTCAAGGATGGCGCAAGCCGTCACCGCGAAATCGGGAATGGTCCGATACTGCGTCGTGACCAGTTCTTCGCCGATCCCCGGACCGATGGCGAGCATCATGATGTGACGGCAACCGTCGCAGCCGTCTCCGTGCCCGCTGAAACCACCGTGTTGATCGTCATGGCGGCCGTGGTCGTTGGTCACCATCAGCACCGTGTCATCGCGGTAATGATCGTCGGCCTGGATCGCGGACCACAACTGGCTGACACAATAATCCGCCGTTTCAATTGCGGAGATGTAATCGTCCCAGACACCGGAATGGCCGGCATGGTCGACATCCGCGAAATACACCAGCATCAGCTGCGGTTGTTCGTCGTGCAGCACATCGATCGCGTTGTCGAGTACGTCAAGGTCCGTCGATCCTTCCGAATAGAACGTCGGCCAGTAGTCCGGCCCGTACTCCGGGTGAAAGCTTGGCAACCACAGCGAACTGAGGTACTTCAGGACGTAATAACATTCGTCCGCCGGGGCGTTTGTATCGTGCCGGAAGTATTCGAAGATCGATGGGCTCAACGTGTACTGCGTGTTCTGGCTCTGGTACGTTGTGTCACGGACTTCCGTCCAGTCGCCGCACCACAACGCCGGGACCGCGCGGGAAGTGTACGTGTATTCGTCGTTGTAGAACTCGTCGACAATTGCACCCCGTTCCGCGAGCTCTTCCATCTCAGGGATGTGCGCCCGAGTAGGATCGCCGAAGGTTTCCGAATAGCGCGCGCCGTCAATGATGACAAGTACCACGTTTTCCGCAGCTACCGGCAACACCGTCACCATAAGCAATAACAAAAGCATACAGCCTGCCGCCATTCCGCGCATGATCGGACCCCTCGGACACCCTTTTCAGGCGGGAAAAACAACCCCGCTACCTCGATAGCAAGATAGCGGGTGAAAACGTGCGTGAGGGAAAAGCGCTCACTTCTGCTGCGGTAAATTGAACTACTGGATCAGCATCACTTTCTGAGTCTGCTCCAGCTGACCCGGCACCGTGGCCCGGACGAAGTACAAGCCCGAAGCTAGATTCGACGCATCGAAAGTCAGCGCGTGCGTGCCAGCGTCATACGATCCAGCTGCAAGAGTCGCGACACGCTGGCCGGTCACGTTGTACACCACCACGCTCAGCTCCACCGTTTCCGGCAGCGCGACACGCACCGTCGTCATCGCGTTGAATGGGTTCGGGTATACAGATTCAAGCCGGTAGACATTGGGAACTGAAGATGCTATATTATTTCCTTCTAAAGCATCATAAAAAGATATTTCGTAGTTTGATGCACTCCACATTAACAATGGAGACGTCCTTGTACTACCAGGTAATACCGAAAACGGGAATGAATCCATCGCTACGGTCGTATTCGGATAGATTCCAGTTTTCATCACATATATGTAATCAGTTAAAGGGGCGTAACTTGGTACATCTTGCCACATATATGTCCTGGGTACATCAATTGGACCAACACGATTCCCGTTAGAAAGAACAGCTTCTGTCCATATATCTATTGTATTTGGTGAAGGTAGATTTACACGGAGCAGGGCGTCGTAGGAGAATTCTCCGCCTTGTTGTACGTATAAAGGGTCAACAGCCGTCAATTCAAGTTCAAGCAACGGCAGTGGTTCTATAGCGGCTGAACAAGAATAGATGTGTGTACTTTCACCAGTGTTATAAAAAACCATATCGTTTACAATCTCAAAAGAACCTCTTGGCAATCCATGGATGTTTTCATTTTCATATCTGTAATACCCTGTTTGTTCTATATTTAACAGGTCTAATGTATTAAATATTTCTAATGTATTATCGTATTCAGATACAAATAGATAACCATCAGAATATTGTAAAGATAAAGGTAGACTTATCAGTTCAAAACTCCCAACGAGTATTGGTGTAGATAAGTCTGTTAGATCGAGAGTATACACTGTTGTATGACCAGAATAAATATATCCAGTGTTTCCAACTACCTCAAAAGGTAGTTCCCAATTAGTAAACGGAAGTAGATAACTACCGATCTCTATTGGATTTGTTAAATCAGAAATATCATATATAAGAAGGCCTGTACCTGAGGATGAAACATAGAGTAAGTTATCTTGGATTAATAATTGCCCATTAATATCAATTGTACTTTGTAATATAATTGATTCAGGACTATTATGTAAATACAAGTAAAGGCTATCTCGTGTGGATACTACAAATTTGTTATCATGTATGGTCATATCATATGCTCTATAATAGTCGTCTAAGATTTGAAAAGAATTTACTAATTGATATGAATAAGGATCGGCTATGTCGTAAATATAAACACCTTCTCTGTCTACAAAAGTATAAAGATAGTCTCCTTCAGCGATTGATACCTCAGTAGAGCGTTCAGAAGGAATGTCACAAACATATTGAACTGGTAAATTAGATATATCGTAGCATATTACACCGTCTTCATCTGATATATAAACATAATCTCCTGATATGTCAATGTCAATGCTATGAGTAGGCGATATATGCCGATATGATTCAGACATAGAAGCTGGGTCTGAAATATCAACTATCGAAAATCTAGCTGCACTCAATGCAACTATACTTACATCACCCATGAGAAAGCTAGACAAAGCAGGTTCCGAAAATTCAAATGTTCCAGCCAGGATTGGGAGGTTGGGCTGAGTAACAGAAACCGCGTAATAAAAGCCATTTATACTTGTCAAGAAAGCAGTTTCATTTGCTACTTCCACATCCCAAACTGCATTTGGTAGATTACAAATACCTGATAGTTGTGGCGAGAGCGGATCGGAAATATCAATTACCGTTAATCTAGTTAAATCGGCTATATAAGCGTACTGACCCTCAATATCCAACATATATGCGGCAGACCCTGTTGGATATTCTGTAACCAGTGTTGGAGTTGTTGGATCAGAAACATCAATTATGACTAATCCGTGTGAATAAGCGGCAATGTATGCATACCCATCAACAACTTCCAATCCATAGGGATTGTATACGTATAGAGATCCAAGAAGTTGCGGAAAATATGGATTAGAAACATCTATTATCATTAACCCACCACCGTATCCTAAGTAGACAGTATTGTCAATTGCGTAAAGACAATTTGTTTGGTATAGTTCTAAATAGTTGACGAACGAGGGCGAAGATGGATCGCTAACATCAACAATAAGCATCCCGTCGTTTCCGCCAAGAAATACCATGTCATTGGAGACTGATATTGTCACAAAACCAGACGGCCAAGAAAAACAGCCTGTTTCAACTGGCACATTTGGACTACTGACATCGACAATTTTCAGACCAGAATCCTCGTCGGCAAAAAAGGCATAGTTACCCTCAATGACGACGTCATTGGTTGTACCCCACGTGCTCGCAAAAGTTGAAAGCTGCTCAATCCTAAGGCTTTGATCTGCGTTTGCAGTAGCGAAGTTCAGAAAAAAGAAGAAAACACAAAAAACGATGGTTGACCAACTGCGGGCACGCATGAAATCCCCCCCCCCCTGAGTCGTAAAGATCAATTTCACAATACATCTTTGTTTTTGGTATGTGAAGATGAGCAAAAATGTAGATTGCGTCAAGCTTTTTCTTCCTGGTGGAGGTCAGCAAAAAGACTCTCGGAGAAAACTAAAGCAGCTTAAAGCCGAACGTATTTATCGTAGATCCTGATTTTATATGTTTTTGAAGGCACTTGCCGGTACAAAGGGTGCGCACGCGAATTAAAATTGTTCTATTGTATCAACACCACCTTTCGCATCTCGCTAAGCTCGCCAGGCACCGTTGCCCGGACGAAGTACAAGCCCGAAGCTAGATTCGACGCGTCGAAGCTCAGTGCATGCAGGCCAGCGTCGTACGATCCAGCCGCCAGAGTCGCGACACGTTGGCCGGTCACGTTGTACACCACCACGCTCAGCTCCGCCGTTTCCGGCAACGCGACACGGACCGTCGTCATCGCATTGAACGGGTTCGGATACACCGCTGCAAGGGCGAATTCGGTGGGAAGGCCCGTTTGTTCCGAAGCGTTGGCGTCTGCGGGTTCCGTCTGGCCCGACTTGCTGGTCAAGCCGGGATTCTCACCGCCCAGTCCCCAGTCCGACCCCGGCCAGTTCGCGAGGTCGAGCGCGTCCACGGTACCCCGTTTCGTCGCGGTGACCGTCGCTGCCGATTGCTTGTAGAAGCCGAACGAGTCGGTCGTCTCCGGATTGTACGGATTGAAGAGGCCGATGGTCCCGATGAACTGGTACTGCCCGGACGGCGCCATCGGCGGCACGGTTTGCGTCAGACCGGACGGGTTGATCGTGCCCGAGGGCAAATTCACCCCGGCGAGCATCAACGGGCCGATGGTGTTGCCGTTGGGCAGGGTGACGTTGGTCCACGCCTGCCGTTGCAACGGCGCGCCGGTGTGGTTGGTGATCACCGCGCCGTAATTCAACACGCCACCGGTGGCGGGAAAGAGGGTGTTCTGCGGCACGAGGCTGAGGCTGACCGTGCCCGGGCCCTCAATCTGGTCGGAGAGCACGAACAGCTTGCTCTGGTATGGATCGAGCCCGGTTTCGAGCTGCACCATGTCCGCGCCGGTGACCTGCCAGCTGTCGCCGCTGAACAGTTCGGTGAGGATGTAGGTCGTGCTTGGATCGATGTCCCAGTCGCCGGTTGGCAACGGCACCACGGTGTAGTGAAACGAGTTGCTCAGGTTCAGCGTCATGATCGGGATCGCCTCGCCCGGCCAGTAGCGTGCGTAACTGAAGACGTTATTTCCAGACGAATTCGACAGGTACCACTCGTAATCGCCGGTCATCGCCTTGAGGTTGTTCCGCGCCCAGAGCAACGTTTCATAGTGCTCGTACATGCCGTACGGATCGTCATTCCACTGGATCGGATCGCGCAGCGTTTCTTCGCCGACTTCCTGCCCCGCGTATAGCATCGGCACACCGGGAATGGTCAACAGCAAGGTCGCGGCAGTCTTGGTCTGTTCCGGCGTTTTCAGTGAGATGTAGCGGTCTTCATCATGATTTTCGATGAAACGGAAGGGAAACTTGTAGTCCGGCCAGTCGGTCCCGTAATTCGAGATGCGGTCGTGCAACCCGGACGGCGTCGAGTTCGAAAACAGCTGGTCGAAGCCGTTCGGATCGAAGTACAGCTGCCAGTCCATCGCCGAATCGAAACGGTCCCAGAGGATGCTGAAATCGGACATCGGCGCTTCAGCGAGCAGGTACAGGTCAGGCTTGAGCGTCTTCAACTCGGCACGCCAGTCCGCCCAGAACTGGCCGTAACGGGCCTGCACACCCCACGCGGCATCGCAACGGAATCCATCGACATCCGTTTCCGTCACCCAGTACTTGCTCATCTCGATCATGTAGTTGCGCACGTCCGGATTCCAGTAGTTCAGATTTGGCAACGTGACCCAGTCGTAGTAGTAGGTGTAGTTGCCGTTCTGGTCACGGTCGTACCAGTCGTACGTGTTGGAAAAGACACCCTTCGCCTGCGCGTCCTGCATCCACGGGTGGGTGACGTCGGTATGGTTGATGACGAGGTCAAGCATCACCTTGATACCGTGATCGTGCGCGGTGTCGACAAGTTGCTTAAAGTCGTCGAGGTCGCCGTAATCCTGCTCGATCAAGTAGTAGTCGGTGACCGCATAGCCGTGCCACGTCGGCCCTTCGAAAATCGGCATCAGCCAGATGCACGATACTCCCAGCGCCTGCAAACGGGCCATGTCGCTGGTGATCGCGCTGAGTTGCACGCTCGCGTCATACGAACGCGGGTAGATCTCGTAGACCACCGCCTCACGAATCCACTCGGCAGTCTTCCACAGCTCGAACGGGTCCACGCTGCCGTCCGCATACACTTCCGCCAGGGTTTGGGCGTGGGTGACGTTGCCGTCGGTGTCCTCGAGACGCAGGTTGAAGACATAGGTACCCGGTGTTTGTGGCACCGGGAAGGACGCGTTCGCGCTGTTCGCACCGGCGAGGCTGACAAACTGCGGATTCGTCGTCTCCTGCGTCCACAGGTACTGCAGCGTCTGACTTTGCGGGTCCCAGCTCTCGTCGGCGTCGAGGTAAATCGTGCCACCGAACTCGTTGACACTCATCACCGCTTCCGGGTCCTGCGGCACGGTCTTGTGGATGATCACCTCGTCCGATTCGCCGGTGTTGTTGCCGACCCACTGGAAGACGTTGTCGCCGTCCCGCAGCAGCGGCGCGTAGTCGAACACGCCCGTAGCCGGACCGATGTTGTACTGCGTCGTGCCGGTGGACCAGGTGTGGATCAGTTTCATCGTGGTCGCCTGCTCGGCGACCTCGCCGTAAATCTGCTTGTAGTCCTGGAGGGTGGTGTACGCTTCGCTCAGCATCACCGGGTGGGGCGTCGGGTCGCCCGGGTAGATGTGCCAGTCATGGCCGAAATGGTCGTCCCACAGGACGCCGTTGGTGAAGACGAAATCGAGCGTTTCGGTGGTCGCCTGCGTGGCGATCGTTAACGACCAGAGGCCGTTACCCTCGTCAAGCATCACCGTCTGCACCGCACCCCCGCCGGCGGGCAACGTGTTTGGCGGCCACATCGCGAACGGCGGGGTGGTCCACCCGTCGATCCCCCAGTGCAGCTTGATCGTGCCGCTGGGGATGGTGCCCTCGTTCTGGTCGTAATAGATCGTCACCGGATCGCCCGGGTCCGGCGTGACCGGTGTCCACCAGACCGACTGGGCGGAGGCCGAATGAGCGAAAACAACGACGAGAACCAGCAACGTTACACGAGACAGCCAACGATATCCGTACATCTTGAACCTCGACGGTGGAAAACCACGATAAACCCGAAGGTCAACCCCGGGGTCTGAAAATACCCCGGCGTGGTTCCCGAAGCACGACTCAATCCCCGGATTCCAGAGAAAAAGTGAGACATTATCGGGCTGCGGACTACGGGCTGCGGTCGGCTGACTACGGACTGCAGGCTATGGGCGATAGGCGATGGGTTGAGGTCACCAGATCCGCTTACCACGGACTTAAGTCCGTGGTAATGGGGCCCCGATGTCAGGGGATGCCGCGCTACACGACTACACCCGCCTGGCCAAGAGGACAAGCAGGCGGGTAAAACTTGGGATGATTCACCGGGTTGCGTCCGATTCCGCCGGGGCTTTCGCGAACTCGAAGCGGTGCTGCGCGAGCACACGGGCTGGATAGTTGCCGAACTTGGTGACGTGCGTGTAGATCCCGGGCGGAGCGCCGGGGGGAACGTCAACGGTGAGGCCGCTCGGCGAACGCAACCCTTCTCCGCCGGGAATGTTGACCGTGATGAAGTGGACCGGCCGGATGCGGTAGCCGCTGGGCATGATGATCTCGGTCCACGCGTCCACGTGGATCGGGTTGTACGATGCGTTAAACACCCAGGCGGCAAACTGGAATGAGCCCCCCTCCGCCGGGACAATCATCGGATCATCTTCCGCGATCGAGATCGCCATGTGGTTCTGCAGATAATTAACCAGAATGTGGCGGGTGTTGATGTTGCGATAGTAGTTGCTGACCACATGCCCGACACCCTGCAGCGGGATGTAAATGTGCTTTTCCGGCACGCCGCCGTACACGTGCTGCGTGTGTTCCCAGTACAGATCGGCCATCTGCAACCGGCTCTCGTCCGGAGTCTGCAGCAGCATCTGGCAGGTGACACCACGGATCGAGGTGTCCTGCAACGCGATCATCATCGCCACGTGCCGGCTTTCGTAGCGGTCGATCATCTCCTGCGGATTGTCGAAGTTCTCGAGACCGAACGGCCAGTTGTCATAGTTGACGCAGCCGGTGGTGTCGAGGCCGGTGGCGGGGGTGAGCCACTGCTGCGCGTCGGTGTCGTATCGTTCTTCACTGAGGTACGCGTACCCGCCGCTGTTGCCGAAATGGTACAGCACCTTCAGGTCCGGGTACTCATCGGCCCAGGTGCTGATCAACGCCAGCCGCTCGACAAGCTTCGCCCCGCCCGCATGGCCGGTGAAGACCAGCACTTCCAGGTTCGGACACGCATCAGCGACCGCGGTCGCCATCTCCTCGATCGGCACGAACGAGCGCGTTGGCGGCAGGTCAGTATTGATGCTCTCGCCGCTGTAAAACCAGTCGCCGTCCCATGCCAACGCGCCGGGATCGAGATCCGGGTTGTCGATCAGCAACTGCGGGCTGAGCAACTGCGGCGCAATGGTAAGCACCCGATCCTCCGCGAACGACATCGCGACCGCGCCGGTGACGATGTTGTAGACGTCCATCGCGTCCCGCTCCCCGTGGTGAAACACCAGCACCGCGCGGTCGATGTCGGTCACCGTGGAATCAACGAAATTCCTGCTGGCGGCGAAGGGGATGTAGACGTCCTCGTCGCCGGACGTAAACCAAAACTGGCTCGGAGCGATCACAGGTTGGGCATTTACCGGGATCTGATTGATCAGGACCACAAAAACCAGCGCGAGCAGTGCAAGCAGGGTACGACGCAACATTTCAACCTCAAACGACAATCGGATTGGACCCGTCTACGAGGATGAAATATAGCACATGCTCAGTGATAATGGGGAAGTAGACGCCGTTTGACACCATGACCCGGCGGCATATGGAGTCCAATGCTGCTGAGAGTGACTCGGAATACTGGAAGTGTAGATTGTTCCTCTGTTAACCCCAGAAAAGTCCGAAGTGGCCGACCCTGATCTACCATGAATCAAACACGTTTGGTCTCTCTTTGTTGTGAGTTAACAACGATTGGTAAGAAAATGAAAACCGATGGGTAATGAAAATCAAACAAAAAACAACAATCGATCAACGATAAATAAATCGACATAATCATAGACTCGAATTTTGAACAGAACTTTTGTCAATGAGTTTGTAAGAGCAATGCCTTCGCCGACAACCCAAATGGGCAGCAAGACTCTGTATTGAAATATCCTTAACCGTCTATAGGGTCGATGAACGCCTTTGATCAACAGCATCACGATAATTATGATGAAGCCAATAAATCCGATCATCGCCAGCAATATATGGGCAAGGAATAATGGACTGCGCCACGGCACAAAATCAGAGTAGGGTAGTTCGGTCGTCGGCGTAATGCCGAATGAGGCCAGTGTTGCGGTTAATCCGTCTATCAGAACGGCCGCAATGAGGTACATTCGAAATGGGTGCTGGTCGAGGTAGAATCGTCGGCTTCCGAAGATGTAGAGCGCC
This sequence comes from bacterium, assembly GCA_963675295.2. Lineage (GTDB taxonomy): Bacteria > Electryoneota > Electryoneia > Electryoneales > Electryoneaceae > BMS3BBIN04. The sequence continues at coordinate 3,714,576 of CAXXKJ010000002.1, read as the reverse complement.
AAGGCTAGAAATGCCAGCGCTATGTTGATCAAACAGGCTGGTTCCAGCTGTGTCATGGGATGCAATTTAGTACTATATTCAGAAATCAGCAACCCTCAATATGTGATTTCTGTTTTTCAGGTTTTTCTGCGCAACAAATTGGATTGGATAGAAGGCAGATTCGCCTGAGAAAATATCGTACCTTGCTTCTGCACGTTTCCTACATTTTACGGAGTACGTAAGGTGAAACGGCTGATGCTGGCGGTGCTACTCATCGTGGTTGGCGCAGTAGCGGGTGTCCTTGTCGTTAAGCTGCTGCCTGATTCGAATTCGGAAAACTCCCCAGGACTGACCTCCTCCACTGTGATACGCAAAGATATCAGTTCCTCTGTTCTGGCGACCGGAGTCATCAAGCCCATGGTCGGTGCCGAAGTACGTGTGGGATCACGTAGCTCAGGCATGGTCGAGCATCTCTATGTGGGCATTGGCGACTATGTCGAACAGGGTCAATTGCTCGCTGAGCTCGATGATGATGCATTGCAGGCCAATCTGTTTAAAGCTGAAGCCGCGTTGGAAATTGCTCGAGCGGAACTCGAGTTTTCAGAACTAAACATCAATCGGAAACGGACACTGGCAGAAAAGAATCTGCTCTCCGATGACGACTTGGAACAGGCCGAAAAAAACCACCGGTTAAACCAGCTGAGGGTGGAACAGGCGGTTGCTGATGTCAATTACGTTGAGACTCAGCTGACATACACCCGAATCCTTGCCCCGATCGCAGGGGTAGTTGCAACCGTTTCAACGCAGGAAGGTGAAACGGTCGCTGCCAGTTTTTCCACACCAACATTCGTGACCATCATCAATCTGAACAAGCTTGAGTTATGGGCCTACGTTGATGAAACCGACATTGGAAGGATTGACCAGGACCAGAAAGCGACCTTTAGGATCGACACCTACCCTGAAACTGATTTCAAGGGCACTGTCGTCGCAATTTATCCGAATGCCGTCATCCAGAACACGGTTGTCAACTACGTTGTGATTATCCAGATTGAAGACCGGCAAGGCAAAAGCTTACGTCCGGAAATGACAGCTAACGTCACAATTCAGCTTGAAACACACGAAAACACTCTTGCGGTGTCGCGTGAGGCAGTGCGGCGTGACCGGGGACGATATGTCGTGAATACTCAAGAAAATGGGCAACTGGTGGAGAGACAGGTTCGTGTGGGATGGCGGGATGCAACCCACACTGAGATTCTGGAAGGACTTTCCGAAGGTGATACGGTCTGGATTCTCGAGCGATGATTCATCTACAAGATATCTGCAAGATTTACGAGACCAGCTCGAACAAGCAGGTTCACGCTCTGGATAATGTGAACCTGACGATTCAGGCTGGTGAATTTACGGCCATTGTTGGTCCATCAGGATCGGGGAAGTCGACGCTGATGAACGTCATCGGACTGCTCGATCAGCCATCAAGTGGTTCGTACACACTTGACGGAAAACTGGTCAGCCAATTGACCGTCGATGAACTGGCATCAATTCGAAACAAACAGATTGGATTTGTCTTTCAGTCGTTCCATCTGTTACCACGCACAAGCGCGATCGAGAATGTCGAACTGCCCCTGGTTTATTCAGATCGGAGTGACTTGAGGTCAGCCGCGCAACAAGCCCTGACCGCCGTTGGGTTACAGGATCGTATGAGCCATCATCCCAGCGAGTTATCGGGGGGTGAGCAGCAGCGGGTCGCAATTGCGCGTGCGCTGGTCAATGAGCCCGATGTTATCCTCGCGGATGAACCGACGGGGAACCTGGACACACATGCAGGTCTGGAAATCATGACAATTTTCAAGAAGCTGAATGATCAAGGTAAGACGATCATACTGGTAACTCATGATCTCCAACTCGCCCAGCATACACAACGAGTCATCCGTTTGACAGACGGACGGGTTGTGTCAGACGATGAGGTCGAAGTCTCCAGAAATTCGGAGAATATGCTTCGAGATCTGTCCGGGCAGGATGAATAGGGGGTAGGTCCGAGTGAAGGTCGGTCGAGTTATAAAAAGTGGTTTTCGCGTGATGGCCCGCTTCAAGGTGCGGACTTTCTTCATGCTGCTGGGGATCCTGGTCGGTATCTCGGCTATGACCGTAGTCTTTTCAATAGGACGCGGGACACAAGAAAAAGTCATGCACAATATTGAAAAGGTGTTTGATGCCAGATCCATCATGATCAGTGCGGGTGGCAGTCGCATGATGGGACGCCCGGAAAGCGGGAGTCAGGTTACATCACTGACAATCGCTGATCTGGAAGCACTCGCCGAAATGATTCCGGAGATTGCAGTCTGGGATCCGATGGAAATGATTCCCGAACAAGAGGTGAAGTACAAAGATCTAAGCGCAAGGCTTCGGATTCTCGGTCACTCACCACGAGCTGAAGAGGTATGGAATCGAGGGGTCACCCGTGGCGAATTCTTCAATGACGAGCATCTGGCAACAAAAGCCAGAGTGGCGCTGATCGGGCAGTCAGTGGTAGATGAGTTGTTCCCGGATGTTGATCCACTCGGACAACAAATCAGAATCAGCAACATTCCGTTCCGGGTGATTGGTGTCCTGGACCTGGTGGGCCCTGATCCCCACGGTATGAACCGCGATCTTGAGATCTATATACCGATCACGACCGCCATGAGCCGTGTACTCAATGTCGACTACATATCCGCTGGGAAACTGCTGGTCCACGATCCGGGACAAGTGGAATCCGTGGAAAAACAAATCCAGGGCATTCTCAGGTCGAGACACAATCTTACTGAGGGAGAAACGGACGATTTCTCGATCCTGACCCCAATTGAAGTCATGGAAATGATCAGAGGAGCACTGCGAGTGTTCAATCTGTTTCTACCCATTCTGGCTGGAATATCCTTGTTGGCGGGTGGAAGCGTTGTGGCCAATTTAATGTTGATCTCCGTGAGTGAACGAAAGGCCGAAATCGGATTACGCAAAGCTGTTGGTGCACGATCCAGGGATATTCTACTCCAGTTTCTGATGGAGTCCATGCTGATCGCGTTCGTTGGTGGCGTTGTCGGACTGGTTGCGGGTCTGGGCGGGGTTCAAATGGTAGCCGGCATGATGAAGATCCCTGTAAAAATTCCGTTCATTGCAGTTCTGCTTGCCTTGGTAGTACCCTCTTTGATCGGTGTCGTCGCCGGATTGATTCCTGCTAGAAGGGCCGCTTTACTCAACCCTGTTGAGGCGTTGCGATGAAGTTCGTTCGCAACATCCTGATCACTCGTCGAACACTGTTTGCAAATAAGCTCCGAACCGCGTTAGCCCTGTCGGGGATAACTGTTGGGGTCAGCGCCGTAATTGTGATGGTTTCGATTGGACAAGGTGCACAATCTGAAGTCTTGCGTTTGATTCGGGAAATGGGTACCAATCTGCTGGTGGTTAGCGCAGAACCCACCCAGGTTTTTGGAAACAGCCGTTTTGCAAACACTGAGATCGTGACACTGAAACGATCAGACAGTGCGGCGATTCTCGCTAAATGCCCCTCTGTGGTCCGAGTAGCGCCTGCCCAGTACAAACGACTGGAAGTCCGGTATGGAAGGAGTTCATTGCAAACGAAGGTCCTTGGCACAACTCCCGAGTACCAGCTGATTCGAAACGCCAGCATTATTACCGGTGATTTCTTTACCCATGACGAAGAAAAGGCCGCTAGGCGAGTGGCCGTACTGGGGGCTGGAGTCGCTACGGATTTATTTGGATCAATGAATGCAATCGGCGAAATCATACGAATTGAAAGGATCCCATTCGAGGTTATCGGCGTCCTGAAGCCTCGGGGAATCACGGCTGAAGGTTCCAATGAAGACGATCAGATCCTGATTCCCTTAAGCACAGCACTACGCCGAGTTTTCAACCTGAATCACCTGAGTACCATCTATGTTCAAGCGACTGATCAAGATGCCATGTACAGCACCGAAAAACAGATCCGACATGTACTGCGTGAAAGCCACCAACTGGTTCTAAGGGACCGCCCCGATGATTTCAGCATTCAGAATCAACTCACAACAATCGAAGCCGAAAAAGACACGTCGGAATCCTTTACACTGCTGATTTCTGCTATCGCTGCTGTATCGCTGCTGGTTGGAGGGATTGGCATATTGGCGATCATGTGGATTGCGGTCGGAGAAAGGAAGATCGAAATCGGTTTACGGATGGCGGTAGGTGCGCGACGTAGAGATATACTGATTCAATTTCTGATTGAAGCCCTGCTTCAAGGCTTCGCAGGGGGAGCGATCGGCGTCGCCTTAGGCGTTTCGGGAGCACTAATCATCGGATTGACAACACAATGGCACACTGTGGTACCCTTGGACTACCTCGCCCTGGCGCTGCTGGTATCCCTGTCACTTGGATTAATCTCAGGTATCTACCCGGCCCGCCGGGCTTCGTTGCTATTTCCAATCACTGCCTTAAGATCAGAGTAGCTTCTCCAGGTCATAGCGCCGATAGAATTTGTATAACACCTTGTGGCTCGCTGTTTCTGCGAAAAAATTTCTGCCAATCTACCGAATCGAAAAAAAGGGATCAGCATTTCTGCTAACCCCTTACTTTCCAGTGTCGGAGCGACTGGATTTGAACCAGCGACCCCCTGACCCCCAGTCCTATCCAGCGCAACAATCACAACACTCTACAAGCGTTAACGATAGGAATAATTGCTAGATAGCCGGTTATCTCCTGCCTCATGTTATTGTGATTTACGGGGATTTCTTGGGGACACTGCCCCATGAGTGCCCCATGGAATTAGTAGCAGCTGCGTTGTTAGATCGAGTGTGTATCAGAGATCTCGAAACAAATCTGGCGGCAAGAGAACATGTGGTGTAATCAGGATAACCACCTCGGTGGTGACAGATTCTGTCGTCGTTTGACCGAAGAGATACCCAAGAACAGGAATTTCACTCAGTCCTGGAATTCCGCTTCGGCTCTTCCGGTCGTTCTCAAGCAACAATCCACCAACACCAAGCGTATTGCCATTAGCAACCGTAGACCGTGTGGTTACCTGGCGTACGCTGGTTACAGGCAATCCACCAGTTCCAGGATCAAGGACATCACTGACTTCCACATCCAGATCGGTGGTGATCTGCGCATTTTCTCCGCGGAACGGGACAATGCTGAGCGTGACACCGGTGGAGATCTTCTCCAGCGCATTCGACGTGATATAGGTCCCAGAATTACCCAGCAGGTTGAAGTAGGCTTCCTTTCCGACACGGATTGTCGCGGCCTGTCCCTGTTGCGTGCTCAGGCGGGGATTGGCCAGTACCTTCACCAGCCCATTGTCCGCCAACGCGTTAATGGCGGTGCGACGGTCAACAGTAAACCCTTCCGGTCCTGATTCGCCTGTTGCGATGACCTCACCGAGCAGAGACGCCACCAGAGAATCCGGCGCCAGCTGCGAAAAGACAAAGCTCTGATCGCTCTTTGTTCCGATAAAATCCCAGTTCAGCCCCAGCGAACGTTCAAGCTCCTTGCTCATCTCGAGCACTTCCACCTCGATCAGGAACTGGGTGGGGAGGACGTCGATTTCGTCAAGGATGATACTCAACCGATCAACCATGATCGGCGAGGCGGTGATCGTAATCGTATTCGAGGTATGGTCAAAACGGACATAATCAATGAAGACGTCGGGCAACAATGCCTCGAGCTGGCTGGTGCGGAGGTAGCGAAGCGGGAATCGACGTGTTTCAGACATCGTAGCGAAAGACGGGCTGCTTGTTGATGCATCCCCAACGAGATAGTAGTCGCCCATGTTGCGGTAAGTGAACCCATTCGGCAGCAGGATTTGCTCCAGTACCTCTTCCAGCGGTACATCGTAAAAATCAGCCGTCACAAATCCGCTGACCTGCGGGTCGGCGATAATGCGGACACCTGTGTCTGCTGTTAAATCTGCGAGCACCATCCGAAGATCGGAATCGAAGAACGAGTTTGACACCAGCGGCGTACCGTCGTCCGACCAGGCGGAATCGTCCAGCGAATTGATAATCTCGTCCGCATCGCTGGCAGCCTCCTGTCGATCGCGTATCATCCGTTGGGCCAACTCCTCCCATTCAACGAGGTCCGGGTACTTGCCCTCAATCCACGGATAGTAGTCACGGAGCGTGGCAAACGCCTGCATCGCCTGATCGGCATGCAGCATGTTCACCCGCGCCACCCCGATCCAATACAGGATTTCATCCGCACGGTGATACACATACCCGTTCGCGACAACATCCTTGAGCACATCCACCATGCGCTGGTAGTTCTGCGCCTGGTGCGCATTTGCCACCGTTTCCAACGCGAAGTCAATCTCGTTCGCCTGCTGCTGCGGAACAGCCAGCCGTTCGTCAAACTGCTTGTTCGCCGTACATCCTGAAAAAAGTACGATCAGCGCGAGAGAAAGCAAGGCATATCGGATAACACGCATCACAGCATCCCTTTGCTCAAAACGATAGTGAGGAGGTTGTCGGGAGACGTCAGTCAAGCACTTCAACCTGCTTGCCGTTGCCATTCGTAGTCACACGCAGCGCGAGATCCTTATTCGCCACATGCTCACCGTACGTTGCAGCCACCGTCAGCTTGTACGTGCCGTCATTAACACCGTCCAGGTCAAGCACGCCGTTGTAAACCGGTGTACCCATTGGCAACACAAGATCCATGTCGGCATTCAGATCGGCCTGCTTGAAAACCTGTGTGCCGGACGTATTGGATAACGTTGCCCGGCAGGTAGGGTAGAGGTGCACGTTGCCGACATTGCCAAACTTACCAGACACGGCGTACTGCTTGCCCTCAACCTGCGAGATTGAAACCGTGTACGGATACAAGTGCGGTGCCGCTTCCAGTTCACGGTTTTTCGCCACCACGAGCACCTCTTCCGAACTGGCGGTTTCGCCGTTTGCATAGGTGGCCGTAATCACCAGACTGCCATAATGGAAGGGTTTGTCCGAATTTTCTTCGGGAAAACTGACTCTGACAGCCACCGTACGTTCGCCGCCACCACGAAGGGTAAACTCAGCCGGATTCGGATTCAGCCATTCGTTACAAGCATACTCCTCGCCCTTTACGTCACCCATTGCCACGCCCTGCAATGTTTTCGGCGTCATGCTGCTGATACTGACAGAAAGCTGCTGTTCGCTGGGATTCTGGATTCGAATGCGAGCCGTGCGGCGCGCGCCCGGTACACCCTCGATCTCAGCCACACGCGGCTCGATCATTAACGAAACATCTTCCTGCACCGTCGTCACCGACGGATCACCTTTGTATTCAACGATCTCATTCATTGGACGCATCTTCCGGCCATCCAGCAGGAAATTCGTGCTCAGCCGGTAGGTGCCGCTTGCCAATCTGCGCGGGGAAGGTTGCACGAAATCCCAGCTCGTTCCGGGCATGACCGTCTTCTCAGGGAATTCCACAACCGTCACCTGGCGCCAGCCCGTGCCGGCCTTGCGCAAGATGGTCACATCACCGCTGACTTTACCACGAATCTTGCCTTCATTGGCGACAGAAACGTGCAGGTTGTCCACGGCGGGTGTACTTTCTCCTGACGCATTCTGTTCTGACTCCACGTAGTTCAGCGAGACGCCTGCAAGATCGATTTCCGTGCGAGCGGAACGGCCACGCACATCGACAATTACGGGGACTACGAACCGCATCACCATCCCAATGGTTCCGGGGCGGCGTTCCGGGACATTTTCAACCGTCAGTAGCGCAGAATAAGTACCCGTTGCATCACTGGGAATACGCACAGAAACCGTGACTAGTCCCTGTTGCAGGGGTGGTACGATCAGAGTGTTTTCCGATACCGTCATCCAGTCGAAACAACTCTGCATCATTTGTTTGCGCTCAGACGGTACTTCATCCGTCGCCAACGGCTGATAGCTGCCGTTATTTCCCTGATCGAGGTACCATTTCCCAACCAGGACTTCCGGTGCCTTGTCCGCACTGGTGTTGTTGATCTGGAGGTCGACCTGCACCTGCTGCCCGGGAGTCCCGGCCATCTCGATTCGCATCGGTTTAACCATGAAGCCCTGAGCCTGGACGGAATCACAGACCATGAATGCAGAAATCACCAAAAGTGTGATCAGAATGGTACGCATGACGTCCTCACAATGAGATCAATCGAGTGAAAAGCCGGAGGATCTCCGGCTTTTCACCCGTTACAAAGTTCAACAGCGAGGCCACAAACTAGTTCTCTGTGACAGTCACTGTCAATGTCCCCTGGTACGTGCCAGCCAGATCCTCACCGACGTTCCACACCTTCGACAACGATGCCTCAAGTGAGATCGCCGTGTGCAGGCCCGGTTCGAGATCAATGCAGATGACTTGCCCGCCCTGGGCATAATACTGCGGGTGCCCGGGGTACATGTAGGAAACAGCCGTCCGCACTGTCATAATCTCCGGTCCCGGAGGATCGATCAACTGCATATCCAAGGTCGCCGGACAGACAAGGGTCGCGTTGGTGTTGGTTCCAACCTGCACACTGGTCGATCCAACACTTTCCATCTCCATCCCGGAACTGAACCACCAGCCTTCCACGGTTGTCATGATGATATCGTTTGCGATATCGATTTCCGTATACGGCTCGATGGTCAGATTCACGGGAATGCTTGCCGTGTCCGTCTGGCTGTAACCCGCTGTAGTCAACAACAGCAGTAAAACGATAAATACAGCCAGTGTTGGCTTCATGTCTTTCCTATCAATGGTTATGTAACCTTAAGGCGCAGGATAGATCTGCACGTTTATGTTCATGCCTGTGTACTCACCAAACGGCACATCATACGGATTCTGGTAACCCTCCTGATCCCAGACCTCTACCTGAGCATATAGCTCCAAGCCAATGTGCTCACCAGAAGTTACGTCGTAAGCTGCGAGAGTTGGATCAACAGGTGACACAAAGATGTAGTATGGGTTCGCTATCATGCTATTGGCTGTGTATTCGAGATAGTAACCGTAGTTTGCACAGCAATTAAAAACGATGGGATCTTCAGAAGTCGCCACCCAATTTGGTGGCGTAATTGTCACACCAACAGCATCCGAAGTCACTTCAACGTAGGCGTACGGTTCGATAGTGACAATCAGATCTGCGACATCGTTAGCATCCGACTGCGCAAACGCGCCCACCGCGACGAGCATCGCGAGAGCGATCAGCATAAGCTTCTTCATCATCCTTCTCCTTCTTCTGGGGTACCCCGGCCTTTGGACCGGTGGCCGTGTGATCGGCCTTCCCTGACCGATTTCTGTTTCGTTTCAGTCCATCGCCCGGCATGTGAGCTGGCGGCTCGGGCAACCATGCTTCCACGAAGCAAGACCAATGCTCTGTGGAGGGTTCAATCTGTAGCGATCAATACTTGCTGCGCCACATCATTACAGGCAATAAACTGACACTACAAGAACTTCTGAATACGTGCCAGCCGGAATATCCGTAAACTGTGGCATTGAAACTTTAATGCCGACTGTAAAGTCTCTGGATTCCGTGTTAATCAGCGGATAGTTCATAAATTCATTGAGACCGACATTATAGCCAGCATACACAGTCCCAACTGTTGCATCAAAATACCGCAACCAGGAATACCCAGCTACGTTCGTCATGTAATCTGTCCCTAAACCCTCGTACGAAAAGACAAGCATAGCCATGTCGTTGCTGGCGAATGAACCCTGAATCACACCCGATTCCTCTTCCGTATCGCCACCAGTCATCGCAATGCTCAGGCTACCATCATCCAGGGAGAAAGAGCAATACGAATCAATAGTGACCGAAACGTCAATCGTTTCTTGGAAATCAGGCGGCTGCGCAAACGCGCCCACCGCGACGAGCATCGCGAGAGCAATCAACATAAGTTTCTTCATCATCCTTCTCCTTCTTCTGGGGTACCACGGTCTTTGGACCGGTGGCCGTGTGATCGGCCTTCCCTGACCGATTTTCTTCTAGACCTAGCTGCCCGGCGTATCCTTTTGGCGGCTCGGGCAGTGGACATTCACGGAGCCAGGTTCAGGCTCCGTGAATGTGTTTTCCTGTCTTCTACAGCCGCTGTCGCTATTCCGTATTAATACTTCTGGACCTGAACGGCTTGTCAATCTTCCACGAAAAAAATGACTGGCTAACTCACTGCTGGATAATCGTCAACGTAAGGGTGCCGTTTCCGTAGTTACCCTCTTGTTTTTCATACCATTCATACGAACCGGAGATCATGGCAGTTACTCTTACAGGTACGTTGGTGTAACTGCCGGCATCACCGTTACCGTCATTTAACCCGAAATCATTGTTAGGATCGACCGACGCTCCAGACATAAATCCCGATCCCCAAGGCGCGGACAAGGTCTGCGCAATGATGAAGCCAAAGTTGGAAGCGCAATTAAAATACGCAGTTTCGTTGTCCGACCAGGTAGGATGCTCCAATACAAGCGCCAATGGAGCTTGGCCCGTAACCCAGGCAAGCTCTGCATAGGGACTGATGGTAAGGTTAACATCCAACGGAAGGGTATTGGCTTGGTACGGCTGCGCAAACGCGCCCACCGCGACGAGCATCGCGAGAGCGATCAGCATAAGCTTCTTCATCATCCTGCTCCTTCTTCTGGGGTACCCCGGTCTTGGACCGGTGCTCGTGTGATCGGCCGGCAACGACCGATTGTTACTTCAAGCTTATGCCCGGCTATTGAGCTGGCGGCTCGGGCATAAGTCACTCAACCCGGCATCCTATTAGATGCCGGGTTGAGTGCATTTTTTCACTGAGCGGAAAGCGTCACAGTGAGCGTGCCGATGGCAAGATCCTCAGCCGCAGGTGTCCAATCGACGATGTCGAGATCAACAAATGTTCCGTACTGATGTTGACCCGCCGTAAGGGACAGCACCTGCTGTACGCCCGGGTTCAGGAAGAAGCCGGCATTGGTAATCGTGACACCAGTGACACCATTGTCCGTATACGTCATCGTGGCGTCGATGTCAAAGTTTGTGTCAATGCTCCAACTATAAGCGTTTCCGCCCAAAGCCCAGTCGGAGAATCCCCATGCCGGATCATACTCCAGTTCAATTGCTGCGGGAGGTGCCGTCACCTGTGCATACGGTAAGATCGTAAGGGTAACGTCTTTGTCTGCTGTCATTTGCGCAAACGCGCCCACCGCGACGAGCATCGCGAGAGCGATCAGTATAAGCTTCTTCATCATCCTTCTCCTTCTTCTGGGTCTCCCGGCCTCTTTACCGGTGGCCGTGTGATCGGCCGGCAACGACCGATTGTTACTTCAAGCTTCTGCCCGGCTATTGAGCTGGCGGCTCGGGCAACGTTCAACTGCACAAATTCAAACATGCTCTGCTGAAGTTTCTGCGGGGCCTAGGTTCAGCAGAGCATGCCAGTCTATCGCAACAAGTCTTTAATTGCTCGTCACCGTAACAACAATCGAACCAACCGTTCCAAGATTTTCAGCGGGGATATCGGTCCAGGTAACCGAGCCGTCGTTGTATGCCTGGGTGTAGTCCATGTGCAGCTTCACGCCCGGATTGTGCACTCCGTTAATGAACGATTTGCTGGCGGAATCATCGTCGAACAAACCGGTAAAGACAAGCGCGTCCCAAACTGTCAGGTTCATGTTCAGTGCTTCAAAGGCAACCGTGGCTGTAACGTCGTCGTTGGTGCTGATGGTTACACCACCGACCACAGGAATATCCAAGGGCAACGAGGCACCATGGAAATTCGTCTGATAGCCAATCGTTGGGTACAAAGAGCTAACTTCAGCATATGGGGAAATCGCGAGAGTTACGTCAGCGATCGCTTCGGGATTCCCAAGGTCGTTCTGCGCGAATGCGCCCACCGCGACGAGCATCGCAATGGCGATCAACATGAGCTTCTTCATCATCCTTCTCCTTTTTCTGGGGTTGCCCCGGTCAAATCTGACCGGTGACCGATTCATCGGCCTTCCCTGACCGATTTCTGTTTTGTTTCACAACGTGGCCCGGCATATGAGCTGGCGGCTCGGGCAACGGCGTGTGTCTTGTCAATGAACGGCTTCGTTATAAAACTCAAACCTCATCAGTATCACGGGCCCGGGCACCGTATCGCCATACTGCAGCCTTCCGGGTGTGGGCGATGTTCCGGCCATAGCACGCTTGTCTAACAGCGCTGATAGAAACTGCTTGACCTGACCGCCCGGCTACAGTTAGTTTAGACGAAACGGTGCCATACCCTTCTTCTGGGGTGCCCGTGTGGGCCGGTTCTTCGCTTTGGCGGCTGGAGACCGGCCCATATTCATGTCTTTACGGCTCGCGGACACTTCGCCGCGATCAATTGTCCTGCCTACTCAACTTCCACTACTTCATCCACCAACTCAAGCTCAAACGTCAACCCGCCGTTGTAATCTCCGGCACGATCCCCCAGGCTGACGAGGAATTTCACATCTAAATCCACCTGCTGTGGATTCTGCATTCCCGTCTGCTGCAACACTACCAGCGGTTGGCTCAACGGTGCATACTCCCCCTGGCCTGCGACACGTACCTGGAAGCGTTCAAGGTCGAATGTGTCGTCAGACGAACGGAGCGAGTCCATCCGGCAGTGAAGACGCCAGGTGATATCGTCAAGCTCAAACTGGCTCGCGTTGCTGGTGATCTGAAGGTGGATCGGTTGCTGGCCCTGGTATTCGCCGGGTGCGCCGGGGACCTCGTAGTAGATCACCGGATCCGTCTGAATCTCGAAATCGAAGGTCGGGACGCCAGTGCTGATACTCTTCCCCTGATCCTGCTTTCCGCGTTGAACATCGAGGCTGTCCGGCAGGGTGCGAGCGTGGAGCTGCAGAGAGGGCTGCGACCATTCGGACGAATTGAGTTTCATCCGTTCAGAAACTGGCTGTTGAGGGCGAACCTTGGGTTGAACAGAGGCTGGCGACGCGGGTTTCTCAGATGCAAAACCCACGGACAAAAACGATAACGATACGATCATCCAGATTGCCAAGAACCTGGTTACATTGTGCAGCGCCACCACAACCTCAATTCATCGGTTGTCCCGGAGGGGCGTCACGGAAAGTGGTGTTTCCCCCTAAGTAAGCACCACTTGCATCTCTTGACATCGGCCTAAAAATAATCCAAAAAATCAAAATTCGCAAGACTTGACATACTCATCCCCCTATCCTGTCTCTCACTAACTGCGATCATTCAACATTGAATCTATCTAAATTACAACTATTGTTATATGTCTAGTCAGATTCTGATTATTGAAGGCGACCAAACCTGCAATTCTGTCAAATTAATCTTAGGAACTGGTTTTGCATCAGTCTAGTGTGACGATCATCTTTTCGGCAAAGCTAACAATATCTAAATGTTAGCGGAGTCTATCTTTTGAGGTCAAACACCCTCTACGATCCACGTAACCGCACAGGTTGGTTTATTTCGACAAAATGAACCGAATGCTACTTTAAGCTCTTGAGTTTTCTGGTCGGTACCCTTGGCGGTCACCTCACCAACATCATTTTTTGCACCTGGTCCATTTGACCGGATACCGTTGCACGGATGAAATACAAAGCGCTCGCAAAGTCGGATGAGTCAAACGTCATTCGGTGATTCCCGGCAGGAGGAAACGTACGCGCCCTCGTGGCTCTTTCAGCTTGGACACTTTGCGGAACGGGTTCTGATCGATCCACTCCCATTCACGCTCGGCAAGGGTGAACGCATGGCTTAGCACGGCAAGGAACCGATTTACCGTTGCATTGCTCTTGCCGCTCTGCTTCAATTCGTCCCGGCATTCGGAAATCAGAGCAGCCGTTACACTGGCGAGCGGATACGTTCCGATTCGATCACGCCACCATTCAAGCTGGTACACCTGATCCTTGCCGCTCTTCTTTTCCGGGATCACGTTCTTGAGGTACCGATCCACCAGATCGCTAAGGGTGTGCTTCCGTGCTTCCATGGAGGGGAGATACCGTCCCGCCTGAATGCTGGCTTCGGTTTCCTGTGCCCAATCCCGGGCTTCTGTCGGCTTGCCGAATGTATTTGTTTCGTTAGAGTGCCCCTGATGACGAATCTTCACACGGTAGGACGTTGAACCGTCTTTCGCTTTCCTGCGTTCGATATTCGCCATGGTGCCTCTCCCGGGCTTCGCTGCCGGTGAAATCATGCCGTGTCTAACACGACCCCCACCAGCAACCTCCTCAAGCAACAAACACCCCGAACGAAGTCAACACCTGATTAGTATTCAGAAGAACAGCCTGCTGAAAACCTTATAAATCTTGAGATTTCCGGCAGACTCTTTTTATGTGGGGCACTCACGGGGCACTCAGCGTGTAAATATGCAGGAATCTGGGAAAAAAGGCAGAGGGTGAATGGCTGCTACCAGCTGAGGATTTTGGCGGTTTCTGCCCCACCAGTGCCCCATGGACAGAGAAAAGGGATCAGCATTTCTGCTAACCCCTTACTATCCAATGTCGGAGCGACTGGATTTGAACCAGCGACCCCCTGACCCCCAGTCAGGTGCGCTACCGGGCTGCGCCACGCTCCGAATTGACTGTGCATCCAGACTGTACATTGGTGTACGACATGATTCCGGGCCAGTCCGTCCACATCGACCCGCTCACACCATGCGGTCACCAGCAAAACACGTCACCCCGCCGCCGGAAGACACTTCTCCCGCCCGTCGCGAGGCGACGATGAAGATAGGCCGATCCGGTTGACCGGGCAAGCGATACGGGAGGCGGTCTGTCAGCGGGGTCGTAGCGACCACGGTGGCAGTGAGCGTGCGTTTACGCGTCCAGCAGCTCGAGCACCTCACGAATCGTCTGTCGTGCTTCCCGCAGTACCTGTGATCGTTGTTCTACCGTGTCTTCACTACTTGAGTCTGAACGCCGGCGTTTCAGTTCATTGCGCGCGCCTTCGATGGTAAACCGGCGCTCGTGCAGCAATTCCTTCAGTTCATGCAACAGCTGAATGTCATTTTCACGATAAATTCGGTTCCCTCCCCGGTTCTTCCGGGGACTCAACTCCTTGAACTCCGTTTCCCAATACCGGAGCACATGAGCCGGCAGGTCGAGTAGCTCAGACGCCTCCTTGATGCTGTAGTACATTTTCTGCATGTCGAGAGTCTCCGGAGCACGGTCCAATCCGCGCTCGCTCATTGCGACAAATTTTTAACCTGTTTCCCTTGAAGCCTAATACCGTACAATTCCTTAAAATCCCAACGGTTGCGGCTTTTCCCAAAAAACATAAATTCGCAAAAGGGACCAAATACGAACTCAACAAGAAGAGTTCCCCACGAGCGAATGGACAATTATAGTACACGCGAATCTACGATCAAACCTTGCGATTGGGCCTCTCAGTGATGCACCTTTGGGCAATCCGATCCACGGGCTCCATTCGCACTGATGGCATGGGTCGCTGTGCTTTACTCGGCCCAGGGGACGCCGTTACTTGAATCGACGGCGGGGCTGGCAAACACAGCGTTACACAAAACTTCCACCAAACAGGCCAGGAGAACACAATCACTGACCTGCTGCCCATATCTTCCGAACACCTCGACCAGGTGATGCGTAGCGGTCTGCTGCCGACGTTCATTCTCGATCCGGCTGGCAGGATTGCGATGTGGAACCGCGGCATGCTCAACCTGACGGGGATCAAAGAGGACGAGGTTCTTGGGCACGTCTACGACGAACTCCCCGGTGACTGGCCTGACCTGTTGCTCGAAACCGCTGCGCAGCCCACGTTTGAATCCATTTCCGAAATCGCGATCAAGAGCAAGCCACGGGAAGTCCAGCTGGTAGCGTATCGGGTTCGCCTCAAGGAATTCGGCAGTGCGTGCATCGTGCACATCAGCGACATGAGCCGTCGCAAGCAGCATACGGATCGCTACATCCATCAGCAACGGATGGAATCGCTCGGGCGCCTCGCGGGAGGGATCGCGCACGATTTCAACAACATCCTGACCATCATCCGTGGGAACGCGCTGGTGTTGCGCAACGATGAAACGTTGGTCGACAAGCAGCGCAGTGTGGCCGAATCGGTGATCAAGGCGACGCAGAAGGGTGCCGCGATGATCAACCGGCTGCTGACGTTCAGCAAACCGCAGCCATTCACACCGTACCCGCTTGACATTGCGAACCTGGTTGACGAAACCATGTCGCTGGTCAGCCACGCGGACTGGGAACGGGTGCAGGTCGAGACCGAAATGGAACCGGACCTGCCGACAGTCAAGGGCGACGCCAACCGTTTGAGCCAGGTCCTGGTCAACCTGTTCGTTAACGCGCGCGACGCGATGCCCGAGGGTGGAACGCTGTCGGTTGTCGTGCAACGACGGAATTTCCTGACACCGAGTGAACTTCCGCAGGCCGGCGTAGAACCGGGAACGTACCTGCTGATCGCGGTGAAGGATACCGGCGTTGGGATTCCGCGCGAGGTGCAGGATCGCATCTTCGAACCGTTCTTCACGACAAAATCTACCGGCAAGGGCACCGGCCTCGGCCTGCCGAATGTGCACAGCATTGTGAAACAGCACGGCGGGTGGGTTGATCTGGACAGCTCCGAAGGGGAAGGCAGCACATTCACCGTGTACCTGCCGGCCGCGCCCGAAGACTGAACGCCGCTTGATGTCCGCTACAACTCCTGCTCGATATCTGTTTGCTTCTCCAGCAGCACCAGCATCTCGGAACGAATACGTCCGATGAGGTCGATATCGTCCTCAACCGGTTGCAGCATCGCCGGATTCTTGCGTTGATCGAGCAGCTGGGAACGTTTCCGGCTGTCGAGGAACAGCCGCAGGAAGTAGCCCGACAGAATCCACATCACGTAAAAATAGATCGCGGCGAGTACCGGCTGACGGGCGAGTACGAGGACGACCATCAGCAGGAAGCCGACCGCAAACCAGCCGATCCCCCAGGTTTTCACCCAGTGCTTGCGGTAGTCTTTGACTGTGTCGAGCAGCGCGTGGTTGTAGGCCTGGATCGACTCATAGCGGGCTTTCAGCGAATTCTGCAGTGTGTCCTGCACATGCCCCACCCAGCTCTTGATCCATTCGGGCAGCTGGACCAGGCCGAGTTCACGGTAGAGCGTATACGATTGCGTGGTGACTTTGTCCTTGATCTGGATCAGTTCCTGCGATCCACGGGCGACGGTCGGGTGGTCAATCAGGCCGTAGTCTTCCGCGATCACATGGACGGTGTCCGCCATGCGTAACACTGACTCGATCGTATCGGCCCACTGCAAGGTGCGATCGGTCAAACGATCTTTGATCACGTCCCGGATGACCTCGAAGCTGTCGTCCAACAGTGCCAGTGGATAGTAGGACGAATCGACCTTCACCGCGCGGTCAAAGGCTTCCAACGCGTCTGACGATTTCCGCCCATGAGCGAGGGCGCGGGCAGTAAGGTAATGGAACAGCGGGTTTTCGAGGTCGAGCTTGTGCGCTCGGCGATAGGCACGGGCGGCATCACTCTCCCGGTTGTTGCGCACCAACGCTTCCCCAAGCAGCTCCAGTGCGAGGATGCGGTACCGGTTCGGATTATCGGCCTGGGGCGGATTGTCGGCCGCACGTTCGAGCAACGCCGGCGCTTCCGAGATGGAGATCCCCGACTCCAGCAGCAACGATCCCTTCAACATCAACGGCACATAGAAATTCGGCGCGCCCTCAAGCACATGCGAAAGCAGATTCAGGTTGACCGACGGGTCCTGCTGATTGAACGACGAGATGACCGTGCCGAGCACGTCGAGACGATCCGGTCCGTATTCGGAAAACAACTGGAAGAAGTCGTTGTTCAGGCGTTCGAGGCTAAAGCGCAGGATCGCCCGGTTCGGCGGTAAGGTGGCAGCCAGACGATCGAGAACCGGCTGGCGGAGCCGTTCGTTGGCGGAAAGGATGGCGTTGAACCGTTCCTGACGCGATTGCCAGAATTCGGACGCAACGGACATCTCCGCACGCTCATACTCCGTGTATCGCTCAGTCGCCGCGGCAGCCAATTCCAGCGACCGAATCAGACGCGAAAACGCGGACTGAATCGTCGTATAGGTCTGATCCGCCAGTTGGATCAGTCCCGTATTGCCAGCCTGTGCCGGGTCAATTGGGATCATGGCCTGCCGTGGTACGGGATAGCTGGAATTGTCGCCGCAAACGCTGGCGGCTACACGATTCACACTACGCTAATGTAAGACAACTTGAACGGAATCACGAGACCCGATCCGCAGAGTTGCGGGAACCCGGTAACCACGCCGGAAAACAACCGGTTGGAGATACGAAACCCCCGACCCAGTACGGATCGGGGGTGGAAACTCATACGGACCCGGTCCGGCTTACTTCGCCTTGCCCTGGGCAGCAACTGCGGCCTGCGCCTTTTTCACCGTGTCTTCATCGCCGAGGTAGAAGTGTTCGGTCGGCTGCAGGTTCTCGTCCAGCTTGTACACCAACGGAATCCCGGTCGGAATATTCAGGCCGGTGATCTCGTCGTCACTGATCTTGTCAAGGTACTTGACCAGCGCGCGCAAGCTGTTACCATGAGCGGAGATCAGCACACGCTTGCCCGACTTGATTGCCGGCGCCAAGGTGTCCTTCCAATACGGCACGAAGCGGTCAACCGTATCCTTGAGGCATTCCGCCAGTGGGATCTGTTCGTCCGTGAGATCGGCGTAGCGGCGGTCGTTGCGCGGATTGCGCTCGTCGTCCCATTCCAGTGCGGGGGGACGGGTGTCGTAGCTACGGCGCCAGATGTGAACCTGTTCGTCGCCATACTTCGCCGCCATCTCGGCCTTGTTCAGGCCCTGCAACGCGCCGTAATGACGTTCGTTGAGCCGCCAGTGCTTGTTCACCGGAAGCCAGAGACGGTCCATCTCGGTCAGCGCGTAGTTGGTGGTCAACAGCGCGCGCTGCAAGACGGACGTATAAACGACGTCGAAATCGTATCCTTTTTCGGCCAGCGTGCGGCCCGCGGCCTTTGCTTCCTCAATGCCCTTTTCCGACAGCGTGACATCGGTCCAACCGGTAAACCGGTTTTCCTTGTTCCAGACCGATTCGCCGTGACGGAGCAACACTACGGTATACATGGTCAGTCCTCCAGATCTATCACTCGTCAGCGGCAGGAGTATACGACCCTG
Organism: bacterium; assembly: GCA_963675295.2. Lineage (GTDB taxonomy): Bacteria > Electryoneota > Electryoneia > Electryoneales > Electryoneaceae > BMS3BBIN04. Next base: position 3,695,531 of record CAXXKJ010000002.1, on the reverse strand, counting down.
AAACGGGCTAACTCATGAGCGAGACAGCTCAAGGACTCCGCGGGAGGTCCGGATGCAGAACCAAGGGCTACTTTGTACCGAGGGGCTGGGTTTCCTCACTCAACGCTTCAACGATCTTCGTCTTGAACTCGTTGATGGTGAAGGGTTTTGGCAGGAAGGGGACACCGGGATCCAATACGCCTTCATGCGCGATGGTTTCAGCTTCGAAGGCGGACCTGTACAGCGAACGGACCTGAGGATGGCGCTTTGTAATCTCAGCCACCAGGTCCCGTCCGTTCATCTCCGGCATGATCACATCGGTCAGAACCAATTCGATTTCTGATCCGTGTTCCTCGACGATTTTCAACGCTGAACTGGGCAACGCGGCGCTGTAAACCTTATGCCCACACTGTTCGAGCAGCCGGCACGCCAGGTTACGGACCTTTTCCTCATCTTCGACCACCAGCACCGCTGCCGGGGTGGCAGAATTGACCGGTTCCGGTTCCGAAATAAGTGAAACGGCTTCTTCCGTCACCATCGGGAAGTAGAGGTAGAAGGTCGTTCCAGTATCGGGACGGCTGACCACACGGACACCGCCATGAGCCTGCGAAACGATACCGTAGACCGTTGCCAGGCCAAGTCCGGTGCCTGATTCGAGGTCTTTGGTCGTGAAGAAGGGCTCAAAGATCCGAGCAGCCGTTTCCCTGTCCATCCCGGAACCGTTATCCGCAAACATGACCTCGACAAACTTGCCTGACAGAGGTTCCGGCTGAATCCCGTCAACCTTGTCATTCAGGGTGACGTTGCGGGTGCGGACCCGAATTTCGCCGGTGCCGTTGATCGCATCACGCGCGTTGACCGTCAAGTTGGCAAATATCTGGTCCGCCTGCGCCGGGTCGAGGAAGATGTTGCCAAGCTCCGGCTCAGCCTGGAATTCGAATTTGATATTTTCACCGATCAGCCGGATCAACATCTGCGACTGGTTGTAGATTACTTCGTTCAAGTTGATGGTGCGCGGGGAAGAGATCTGTTTGCGTGAGAACATCAGCAACTGGCGGGTCAACGCTGCCGAGCGTTCAGCGGCTTGCTGGATTTCAGTCAATTCTACCTCGACGTCCAACCCTTCCGGGAGGGTGTCAAGTACGATTTCGACATTGCCGAGGATGACGCTCAGCATGTTGTTGAAGTCGTGGGCGACACCACCAGCGAGACGTCCGATCGCCTCCATCTTCTGCGCCTGGTGCACCTGGGCGCGCAGCTTTTCGCGTTCCTCAACGTCCGCGAGACGTTCGGAGATGTCCAGCACGGAGAATGTTGAGCCCTGGCTGTGATCATCCGGATTGATCCAACGCGAGGCAAGAAGAATTGGGACGGCGTTTCCGTTTTTATGCTTCCAGTAGGTCTGTATCGAACCCAGCCCCTGCCGGTCAATCTTTTCGTTGATCTCGACCCGGACCCGGTTGTACTCGTCTTCATTGATGTAGAGATCGTGCGTGTTTTTTCCGATCAATTCCTCACGCGTGTAGCCGAACTCGCGCGTGATGTAGTCGTTGATCTCGATGATATTCCGGTCGGAGTCAATCAAGCCGACACCGACCGGCATGACACCGAACAAACTCTGCATGCGGTTCTGTGCGATGCGAACCTGTTCTTCCGATTCGGCACGCTTTCTTTCCATTTCGATCATGTGCATCGCGTACGCGATATCGTCCGCCAGCTCCTGGATCAGCGCGGTTTCTTCCTCGGTGTGGATGTACTTCTCCGGGCCGGAGAGAACCATGATTGCATACGTGGTGTCTTCATACTGAATCCGTAATGCCGTGGTGCAATGCGATTTTGCATCTTTGCGCAACCTGCAAAGTTCACAGATGTCGGGATTGGCGCTGATATTTACTAGTGACTTGTCACGGAAAGCTTGAATGACACAGGGGGGAAGCGCTTGGCCAAGAAGTTCGTTGTAACGGGCCACGAAACCGGGTTCACTGTTTCTCCCGGAAATGTGAATCGCATTGCCTTCACCATCGACACGAACGATCCACACGCTCTTGTAGCTGCGGCTGTTCTCAAGAATCTCACAGGATTTGTCGAGTAGCTCATTCGGTTCCCTGACCCGGGTGATCAACTGGTCGATCTGACGGATGGCAAAGAGCACGCTGTTCAAGTGATTGAGCTTGTGCTCAAATTCAACACGTTCCGAAATATCGCGGATTACACCGACAGACGAAGTCAATAACCCACGTTCATCGTGTTCCGAGAAGACGCTCACTTCGCCTGGAAACGTTGACCCGTCCTTCCTGCGGAAGACAATCGTTTCAAATAGTTCCGTCGGACCCTCTGCCTGACTGATTCTCTGACCGATCTCCTCGTACTGTGCTTCGTTGTTGTATAAAACCCGGATGTTCTGCCCGATATATTCGTCCGGCTCATACCCGAACAACTGTGTGAACGCCCGGTTGCATTGACGCAAGTTCCGCTGGCCATCGGTGAGAATCACGGCGTCCAACATGTTATTGTACAGGTTGTCGTAACGGGACTGGCTGAGTAGTGCAGCTTTCCGGCTGGCGAGGTAGGATTCGAGAAAACGGCCGAAATACAACGCGATTCCGACAACGAGGATGACATCAAACACACGATCAAACAGTTCGCTGCCGCTGACCTCAAGGAACACGACCTCCCACCACGTTCCTTCGTAAAAGGCTAGATAATCTACTGTTCCGTCGATGATCCAAATCAATAGACCGAGTAGAAATGCAAGCAGAACTGTTTTTGACCGAAGCTTCATGTTGTGCCTGTTAAGGACCCGAAATACTCGACCGACTCCTGGGTATCGGTAATGAGTCTGAGTGACGCCGACATCTGCGACGCCTTCTATTCTTATAGTAAATCTGATATTTACATAAAAATCTAGGGAATAGCAAGCCAAAAACTGATTCCCTCCAGCATATCTGCACCCCAAAAACTGATAACTTGCGGTAGGAGACGGTAGTTTCATTTGAGGACAACCGCGCATGACACAAGTTGCGAGAGCAAGAAACAGGCCGAATCTACACTCCCGAAACGCCGCAACTCCCCTGATACTCAAATACCGCGCCCATGTACTCTGAGTATAAAACGTGACTTGCCAGCACTGGTTTGTGTACATCTGTCAACGAGGCGGCACGCAGGAATCAGAGCCGTACGACTTGTCCAACCGGTGCAGAAGAAAGTACTTGCGGACCAAGACCGGCTTGACTACCTTGCCAAAATCGTGATGCGGATAAGAAGAATCATAAGTACGATGAGAATCGAGCGTATCCGTCAATCTCCAGTACCCCGATCAGAATCGTGCCTGGCCAAAATCCGAACCTGAATCTTGGTCAAAGGGTCCGCAGATGCCCGTGAGGTTTCGTGCTACACTTCTGTTTTCCCTGTTTCTGCTGCTGCTGTGGCAGGCTGGAACAGTTTTTGGCCAGGAAAAACGGCCTGTGTCCGGGGAATCGGCCTCGAACAAGCGTGTCCTGCTGCTGAACTCCTACCATGAAGGCTACCTGTGGACGGATCAGATCACCGATGGCCTGATTGACCGGCTCGCCTCCGACAGTCTCAGCCTACATATCGAGTACATGGACAGCAAGCGGCACGTTGGCAGCGACTACCAGGTGCTGCTGCGCAACATCCTGATCGCGAAACACCGCAAAACCCGCTATGACATCGTCATTACAACGGACAATTTCGCCTTCGAATTCTATAAGTCCTACGGTGAACAGATTTTCGGCGATTCCCCCCTGATCTGCTGCGGCGTGAATTACCTCACCTTTAACGACATGTACCGGCTGAAAAATGCAACCGGCATCAGCGAAGAGGTGAATCTTGTTGATAATTTCAGACTGATCAAGCAATTACATCCTGCGGTCAACCGGATTTTGGTCATCTCCGATATCACGAACACGGGCAAACGGATCCAGGAAGAGGTCGACCGGATCGTGCGCGAAAATGGCGCAGAACTTCCTGAAATCGAACAGATCTCCGACGTCACCATCTACGAGCTGATTGACCGTCTCGAAAATCTGACCCCAAATACCGTCGTTCTGCACACCTTATTCACCCGTGACAACAAGGGCCAGTTCTTCGAGTTCGATGAGGGAACCAGGTTGATCTGCGATCATTCCGCAGCGCCAGTTTACGGAACGTGGAATTTCGAACTCGGACACGGCATCGTTGGCGGCTTGCTGGTGGACGGCTATGACCTGGGTCTGGCTGTTGCGGATATCGCGAAAGAGGTGCTGGCCGGCACTCCAGCCGGAGATATTCCGGTTCGCTACGAAACCCCTACGGCGTATCAGTTTGATTACCGTCAACTGAAAAAATTCAACATATCCGAGTCCCAACTTCCGGACGGCTCCGAAGTTCTTTACGGACCGGTCACGTTTTACCGCCAGTATAAAACCCTGATCTGGAATCTGGCTGCGGCGTTCCTGATGCTTGCTACGGCGCTGGTAGGCGTTACCTATGGCCTCGTGCGCACCAACCAGTCCCGGCGGGAGCTGTTCCGCAACGAACAGAACCTGCGCACTACGTTGATGTCGATTGGGGACGCAGTCATCACGACGGATACCGAAGGCCGCGTTACGCGCATGAATCCCGTCGCGGAAACCTTGACCGGATGGACGCAGACCGCGGCAGAAGGTAAGCCTTTGGAAGACGTCTTTACGATTATCAATGCAATTACACGCAAACCGGCTGACAATCCGGTACACGCCGTACTGGAACAGAACGAGATCATCGGATTGAGCAATGACACGATGCTGGTAGCGAAAGGGGGGAAGGAGTATCAAATCGCCGATTCGGCGGCTCCAATCCGTGCAATGGATGGCAGCCTCGAAGGGGTCGTACTCGTTTTCCGCGACGTTACCGAGGAATATCAGCTGCAGAAACGGCTGAAGGATAACGAAGCCTTCCTGACCAACATTTATGAGAGTATTCAGGACGGCATCATGGTGCTCGACACCAACCTGACCGTGTTGTGGGTCAATGGGACGATGCAGAAGTGGTATGAAAACGAACCGGTCCTGACTGGTAAACGTTGCGCAACCTGTTTCAATGGAACGCACGAAGTCGAAGGGTGTGCGACACGACGGTGCATGATATCAAGGAAGACGGAAACAGCAATTGTCCGAGGTGTTCCCGGGACAGAGCATGAATGGTTTGAAGTGTTCAGTTATCCGATCATCCGTGAATCTGGAGAGATCATAGGGGTTGTGGAATTTGTACGCGACGTGACCAAGCGTATGCAGATTGAATCTGCGCTACGAACAAGCGAAATGAAGTTACGGACAATTATCGAGCAGTCTAATGATGCGATTTACATTATCTACAATAATAAATTTGATATTATCAATCATAAATTTACAGAGTTAACGGGAGTGACTGCAAAAGATGCATCAGATCCTGATTTTACCTTTATGGACTATGTTGATCCCAAAGACAGGCCCATGATTAAAAGTCGAATTGAAATGAGAGAAAAAGGGGAACACTTGTCCGACATGTACGAATTTACCGTGTTGCATAAAGACGGTTCAAAGCATGATGTGCAAGTGTCAGTCTCTGAAATTGATTATCGTGACGATACCGCGATTCTCGGGATCCTGCGTGATATCACGAGCCAGAAGGAACTCGAACGGCAACTGCTGCAATCCCAGAAGATTGAATCCATTGGTCACCTGGCCGGCGGGATCGCACACGACTTCAACAACCTGCTGACCCCAATCATCGGAAACTCCGAAATGGCAATGATGTCGATGGATGAAAACAATCCAATCTATGAAGATATCCGGGAAATCAACATTACCGCAACCAAAGCGGCGGAGCTGACACGGCAGCTCCTCGCGTACAGCCGGAAACAGGTCCTGAGCATTGCGCTGGTGAATTTGAACAGGCTGATCCGGGAATTTGAGACGATTCTGCGCCGCACGATTCGCGAAGACATCAAGCTCCAGTTCGCCTATGACGACAACGTGATGATGATTCGCGTGGACAAGCCCCAGGTCGAACAAATCCTGATGAATCTGTTGATCAATGCGCAGGACGCCATGCCGGATGGCGGCCGGATTATGATCGAAACCAGCACGGTGAAACTTGACAGTGAGTCAGCCGTGGCTCATGCTGACTTTGAACCCGGCACCTACACCATGCTCAGCGTCAGCGACACCGGCGATGGCATGGATGAAGAGACTCAGGCGAAAATCTTTGATCCGTTCTATACCACCAAAGAGGTCGGACAAGGGTCTGGACTGGGATTGTCGACGGTCTACGGTATCGTCAAGCAGCACAACGGACACATCTGGGTGTACAGCGAACCCGGTACCGGAACCGTTTTCAAGATTTACTTCCCTGCGGTTGAGGGCGAACAGGAAACGCCGGTTGACTCACCTGCAGAGACAGCAGGTCAACAGCGGTCGGCTGCCATCCTGCTGGTGGAAGACCAGGATGATGTACGCAGCACGACGAAGAAAATGCTCGAGTTCCAGGGGCACACCGTTTACCCGGCCGAAAGCGGGGAAAAGGCGATCCAGATCTACAAAGAGCTGGGAAGCACGATCGATTTGCTGCTGACGGATGTGATCATGCCAGGACTCAACGGGAGTGAACTCTACAAATCGTTAAAGGAACGCAACGAAGGGTTGAAGGTCATCTTCATGTCCGGCTACGACAACGACATCATTTCCTATCACGGTATCCTGGACGACGGCATCCGGTTTATCAACAAGCCCATTACTCTGAAATCCCTCATCGAAAGCATCAACGAGGTACTAAGCGAAGCATGACGTTTCCAGATGAAGCCGATTCTCGCTCCCGTTGCTACCCCGCCAGAGATTGATTCACGATATCTTCAATGACCTCTTCCGGCAGCTGATCCCAGCTCGTCAACTTGAGACAACTCTTGCCGGTTCGCCACGACTTCTTGATCAGATCCTGATGCTGATCGAGAATCCTGCCTGAGGTATACAGCATCACCCCAGATGCCCGTGCGGCCATCAACACCTTGTACCAGCCGTCGTCCCGACGTCCGAAACCGAGGATGTGATCGTCGTAGGCGTACGGTTCCTCACCGATTTTCGACCGGATCAGCGTGTACAGCTTGAGAGCGAGATCGTGCGTTTTCGCCGGCTTGTCAGCGAGGTAGGCGTCGAAATCGGTCAACTGTGTTTTCGTCGAAGCCCGTTCGGCGTATGCCTTACCGGCATTTTCCTTCCCGTCCATGGGCGGATTCAACGCCTTGGTCACAATGTCGTCAAGCACCTTTTCGTCCAACGTGCCCACCCGGCTGAGCTTGACACAGGTCATGCCGGTACGGCGGCTGCGCAGGACGTCGTCATAGGGATCCAGCACCGGCGCGGCACAGTACAGCATCACTCCGCCCTTGCGCACACTGAGGCTCAGCAGGAACCAATCGTTCTGATCCCGGCCCCACCCGACCAAATCGCCGGAGATCTCCGGTTTCAGACTTCCCGCACGTGCCTGTATGAAATGGAAAATGTCACGTGCCGCCGCACGGAATTTCTCCGGCCGGCCAAGCAGGTAGCTGTCAAGATCGATGGTCATGGCAGTCTCGCAGTGACTTGCTGTTCTGTAGTAGCAAAACGTAGTGAAATCGGGACGAAAGTGAGGGTGTCCGAACTAATATTCCCGGACAAGTGAGAGACGACAGGAAACAACCGTTTTGTTAGGGGAGGCTAAATCTGCCGCTCCAATAAGTCAGGCCAGCTTGGACGGTGCGTGTTTATTGCCCTCTTGAGGTTTGCAAATGCGACTCCAGACGTCAAGATAACTGCGTTCTATTGCTTAAGATGTCCGAAATTGTAACTACATTTTGACAGGTTGATATCAACATGGGGGGAGATGTCATGAGAACTACCGTCGCCGTACTCTGTATTCTGTTTTCGGCTACCATTGCCACCGCGCAGGTTCAGCTCACGCCACAGTCCACGACGATTCCGCCGGGAGGGGGAACACTCACCGTTGACTGCGTCCTGATCAATCCCACGGCCAATCAGGTGCCCTTCTACCTCTGGAATACCATCGTCGATCCGTACGGGACTCGCCACATGATGTGGGGGCCGGTGTACATGATGGCAACTCCGTACATGAATGTAACCGTCCAGTTCTCGTATCAGATTCCCGGAGTTGCACCATCCGGAACGTACACCTTCGAAACGAAAGTGGCTGTACCGGCGGTGTCACCGCCATTGGTGTTCAGCGACAGCTTCGTGTTCCTGAAATAACACTGGGCGGTTGCCACAGTCTGTCAAGCCGGGCCGGGTGCTACGTAAAACTGTAACCCTGTCCCGGCTGTTTGCGTCTTAACCAGTGAGACGAACCTGTGACAACGCGCGACGGTGTTCCCAGCCACCGTGCGAAACCCGATCCCGGAGATCTACCATGGTACAACGACTGTCCCTGCTGCTTGTCCTGATGTTGGTGGTGACCTGTTCGACGGTTCTGGCAAAGGACCTCGACTGGACGATCAGCGAAGACGATGACGGCGAACCGGTCGCCGTCGCCGTGCTTACTGAGGATTTTAGCGAAAACACCGCGTTGCTGATCCGTGAGTTTACCGGCAATGTCGAACTGGTCAGCGGAGAAACCGGCCAGGCGACCCTCGAGTTCACCCTTGGTGGCATCAAACATGCCAGCGAAAAAGATGTCAAGACGTGGTCGAAACGGGTCGACATCGACGTCGACACCGGAAAGAAAAGCTGGGAAGTTACTGGCGAACGAAAGCTGGCGAATTGGAACCACCGTCCCTGGTATCTCGACCTCAAGGTGACTGTGCCGGAGGGCGCGATGGTTGACGCGCAAGTGTTGACCGGCGGTCTCGATGCGCATGACTATACCGGTCCGCTGCACTATGAAACAGACACCGGCGGCATCCACGTGAACAATTGCAACGGTGATTTCGAACTCCGCACCCAGACCGGCGGCGTCGCGCTGCGCGATGTCGAGGGGACGCTGAATGTGCGTACATCGACCGGCGGTGTGTCGATCCGGGACGTGCGCGTGACCAACCATTCGTCCGTACAGACCAGCACCGGTGGGGCCGAGATCGATAATACCTACGGCGAGCTGGACGTGATGCTGTCCACCGGCGGGCTGGACATTCGAGGCCATCATGACAACCTGGTCGCGGAAACCCATACCGGCGGGATCGATGTTCGTGACCTGAGTGGGAAGCTTCGGGCGGGCACTGACACCGGCGGAGTGTCGTTGCGTTACCTCGGCTCGGGTGAGTTGACCGGACTGGCACTGCACAGTGGCACGGGACCGATCAGCGTCGAGCTGTATGAATCCCTCGCCGCGACCATTGATGTCGCCATTGACGATTACGACGGCGAGCACGAATTCCACTGCGATTTCCCGGTCGATGAACAGAAAGAGATCGGCGAGCAGTTTACCGCGCGCATCCTGCGCAACGGTGGTGGTGTTCCGATCAACCTGTCGACCGACGACGGCATGATCAATATCGAGGAAGGAATCCGGTAGCACGATCCGGTTTTCGCAATACAGGCGCGGTTCGGAAGATTCAAACCAGAATCAACTGAATGGCGCCTTTCGTTTTCGTGCAACCCGGCCCCTGGAGCACAGTTTCAGAGGTTTGTGAAACTTTTACACAGGCTAACTCGTACTCATGACGTGGGTGGTGCAGGCGCGAAAAGATTTTCGGGGGAATCATGAGACGTTCTGTTGTTCTGGCGGTGTGCATGCTGCTGATTCTGTTCACCACACACGCCGTTCTCGCCAACCAACGCACAATCGTGAAAGTTCATCGCGGAGACATCGTCGAACTGGAAGGCGGCTGGAAAGCCCGGCTGGTCGGAGTGCGTGCGGCTGACCTTGACGATCCCTACGGTCAGAAAGCGTTCCAGTACGCGCAGCAAGCGCTCGAGGGCCAACGCGTCACGTTCTCCTCGTGGACGAAGGACAACACCGCCGCCGGCATCGTCTACGGTGAGGATGGTTTACCCTTCGCGACCGTCGAGTATGGCCCGCAACGCAAGGATTTTGGCGCCGAACTGGTCAGCATGGGGTTGGCGGAAGTCGACACCGAACACCTGCCCGAGTTCGCCGAACACTACAACAATCTTCAGAAGAAGGCGATCGCGCAGCATTCTGGTATGTGGAAGGATGTGAAGCCGGAGAAGGTGCGCAAGGTTGCGCAATAGAACTCAACGATGAGTCCATGTCCCAGGGGGGGCGGAGCGAACGTCATGCTGGCATCATTGAGCATGGCGTTCGATTTGTCCATCTTCCTGTAGCATCATTCAGAGACCGGACCGTTCCAGCTAATCTGTAGGAATCCAACCACCACCGGAAGCCACACCATGAACACACGACCGCGCAAGCTGTGGGTTGAACGAGAATTCGATTATGGCCGTCCTGCCTGGATGTTTCCGCTGCTGCTGGAACGGTTGCGCGGAACACCGGCCCGGGTCGAGGACCGGATTCTCGAGCTCGATCCGGAGCAGCTCATCCGCAAACCGGAACACGGGTGGACCATCCTGGAAAACGTTGGCCACCTGGTGAAGGTGGAAGAGCTGTGGCTGAAACGGTTGGATGATTACGACGCCGGTCTCGAGGAACTCACCGCAGCCGACATGTCCAACGCCCGCACCGAGGACGCGGACTTCAACTCGATGCCGGTGATCCGGTTGTTGCGGGAGTTGCGCTATGCACGGGGTGCGTTTGTTGAGCGGCTGGAAGCGATGGACGAGCCGCAATGGACACGGGAAGCGTTCCACCCGCGCCTGAAGCAGCCGATGAATGTGATCGATCTGATGGATTTCGCCGCGTCGCACGACGATCATCACCTGGCGGCGATCACCCGGCTGATCCATCAGTGATCGGTGGACGGATGCAACGGACGCAAGAGACGCAAAGGACGCCAAAGACGCAACAGATGCGAAAGTTGTAAAGACGATTGTTGGGGACACTTAACGGAGTAAGTGTCCCCAACTTATTTATCTTCAATACTTCCGGCTTCCGGCTTCCGGCTTCCGGCTTCCGACAACTTAGCACTGTCCACTGTGGACTGAGGACTGTGCCCTGAGCTCTGCCCTCATTCCACCGCGAACGACACCTTGACCACCGCGATCACATCCTTCTCCTTCGTCGTGGTGTCGTACATCCCGTAGTCGCTGACATTGGTCGAATTCGGCGCGACCACCTGAATCACGCCCATCCGTGCCTCACGGATCGGACCGACCTCGTTGTCGGCAGCGGCGGCGATTTTTTCGGCACGAGCTCGCGCGTCACGGGTCGCCTCTTCCATCAACTCGATGCGTGCTTCGTTGAGCTTGCTGTAGGTGAATTCCGGCGTGTACGGATTGAATGGAACACCTTCCCGCATCAATTGCTCCGCCGCTTTGGCGACCTCGGCAATGGCATCGACCCGGGACGAACGGATGATGAACATCTGCGACGCGTTGTAGCGGAGAATCCGTCCGGTGTCCTGCCCATTCACATACTCGCGCTGCTCCCAGATATTCGGCGCCTGCCACGTGACTTCGGTATCGGTGACACCCTGGTCTGTGAGGAACGCTTCCACCGTCTGCCGGTAGCGCAACAACTGCTGGCTGGACTGCTTCAGGGTTTGCGCGTCGGTACGCACCTCACCACGCCAGACGATGTAATCGCTGACGACGCTCATCTTCGCTGAACCGGTCACCTGAATCGTATCGCCGGCCCGTTTCACCGCCTTGACCGCATTGCCCGCAATAAACGCCGCCACCACAATCGCGATCGCGACAAAGAAAAGCCCGCCGTCGTTGCTGTTAATCCGCCGGTCCGCCATGGAACCCCCTGCTGGTGATATCGTTCGCAGGAAAATAACAGGTTTGCAGGTGTGGCTTGCCGGACGGGCAGCACGAGCAGAGTCACGGAGAGATACATAAAAAGTGATGCAGGCCTTGAGGGTTGGCCTGCATCTGGGGGCGCGGATCCATGGCTGGATCGTGTGACTACATCAATTCCGTCGATCGCGAGTGGATCGCGAGTTGGTTTCACGTTCGGGGTGGACACCGTTGCCCGGCTTGCCGTGGTGGATGTCCAGGATCTTCATGCCGGCGGCGTAGTCGATTTCACGCAGATCGTCAACGGTCCGGATGCGGTGCAGCAGTTCCTTCAGACGGGTCACCTGCGGCGGAATCTTATCGGCAAATTCACGCAGCTTGTACTCGTCGAACTCATCCTTCTGCATCAGCTGTGACGAAGCCTGGATAATCGCCAGCGGGTTGTTGAACTCGTGCGCGATGGTGGCCGCCATCTTGTACGCCGTTTCCATCTGAGACGCCTTGATCTCAGCTTCCCGTTCCGCCTCACGCAACTGTTCCAGTTCCGCTGTGCGCTGTTTCACAAGCTCGTCCAGACGCTTGCTGCGCAGTTCGATCGCACGCAACCGTAGCTTGATCAGGCCGTAGGTCAGGCTGATCGCGAGCACCAGCCACAGCGTCGTCGCCCACCACGTGGCATACCACGGCGGACTGACGAAGAACCGAACCGATGCGATTTTGCTGGGGCTGCCATGGACATCGCGCCCACGCACCTCAAACCGGTACTGGCCGGCAGCGAGGTTGTTGTACAATTGGTGCGTGTCCTGCGTCCAGTCGGACCACGTTTCCGACAGACCGACAAGACGGACCTGGTACTCGTTACGCGTCACATCTTCGTAGCACGGCATCGCATAGTTGATTCGGACAGTACGGTCCGACCAGCTGACCGGCTGCTGCAGCAGGGTCAGGTGCTGCGTCGCCCCGTTGAACCGTGATTCGTTCACGCCGATGCGAACGTCGCGGATCAGCGTGGTATGTTCTTGCTCGGGGCCGTTGTCCGCAGCGTAATCGTAGCGGACGAGGTGAAGCCCAACCAGTCCGGCCCACAACGTTCCGTTTTCCGTGTAGAACGAGTTGTAGCCGGTCGTGGAAGTACGGCGCAACGGCGTTTCCAGCACGAACGATCCGTCATCCTTCAGAATCGCATGGTTGCAGATACCAGCATTGTCCTCGAACCAGATGCTGTGATCAGACGACATGGTCGGCATACTGATCGTGTGCTTGACCGCGTATTCAAACAGCGGTGTGTCGCTGGCCGGAACCAGAGCTTGCTGGACAGCATCCCAACGATACAGCATCTCGTAACCGCTGACCATCCAGTCATCGCCCCAGAGGAAGGGCATGCCCGCGACCATTTCGGTGTAGCCGTTGGCTTCGTTGAAACGTAGCACATTGGACACCTCGACCGATTCCCACGTCTGCTCGATTTCAACTCGTGCGACACTCAGCGAATCAAAGCCATACGTGGCCCACAGCGCGCCGTCGGGCGACCGGGTCAACCACATCACATCTTCATCCAACGAGGCAAGCTCGCCCTCGTCCTGCCAGACACCGTTGCGGAATGCATACGAACGGATCGGGCCAGCTGTGCACCCGATGAACGCTCGCTGGTTCGTCGAATCGACCGCGATCGAGAACGGATACACCCCTTCCGCGACCATCTCGGGGCGCTGGCCGACATCGCGGATCACTTGCACATCCCCGTCACCAGCGATCAACAACTGCCCGGCGACTTCCTGCATGTCCCAGCAATACAGCATCGATCCCAGTTCGGTAAACTGAACCGGATGGCCTGACTGATCCGCTTCACGCGGGACATAAATCCCCTGAGACGTGCCCACATACAGCGACCCCTTGAACCGGCGCATTGCAACCACGCCGCCTTCGAGACCGAGAGAATGGTTGAAACGTTGCAGCGGAGAAATCAGGTCGACACGAGCCAGACCGTAGTCGAGACACACCCAGACCCCGCCCTCTTTGTCGAGATATGGGTAGGTCAACACCTGGTTGTTCGGCAAGCCAAGGTCACGGTCGACAACCTTCAGCACGGTGCCGGTCGAGTCGAACAGCACCACGCCTTCGTCATCCGTACCGAGCGCAAAGTAGCCGTCACCGAGGGCGGTCGCGTTGTATGCACCGGATTCACGGCAAAGATCGGAAACGTCCGCACGCCACCGCTTGATGCTCTTACCGTCCGAAACGTACACGCCTTCGTACCCGAGCAGCAGATACTGGTCCTCGAGGTACGGCAGGATGGACCAAACCGGGCGAAGGTTCGCGCCATCATCATCTTGAATCTTGACAAGTTCGCTGCCCTTGACCTCAAACAAGCCGCTCGCCGGATCCACGAACAGCATTTGATCACGCACAATTGTCAAGCCCTGATACCGGCTTTCCCCGGCCGCAACATGAATCGACAGGGAACCATTAACGATACCCTGTTCGTTGATCTGCCAGCTGAACATGTGGCCGATGGCGGCAAAGTAAACTCGGTCCTTGAAGACCAGGGTCGTCCATACATCGCGGAAATCACGCAGCGATTCCGGAATGCGTTCCATCAGGGAGGTATAGGTGAGCTCGCCGGTGGAATCCGGCAGGTAGAAGCCTAGTTCGTTGTGGTAGCCCACGTAGACAGACTGTCCGGGGCCGGTGTCGATCGAACGGGCGGTGCGGTTGAATCCTTCTTCCAGGTACGTCCAGTCCACACCATCGTATTCAAAAACGCCATCTCCGTTCGCCAGATAGAACAAGCCATTGTCCGCTTGCGAAATCCCCCAGTTCTGACCCATGCCGTCGTAATCTTCCGGTTTGAAAACCGTGATGTACGGCAGGCCCAGTTCGCCTGTGGGAACGTAGGCGGTTAGTTCGCAGCTCATGCCCAACAGCAGGGCGATGGCTACCAGCACTATGTGTGTTGGCTTGATCACACGATTCCTGATTCGCTTCTCAGAACGGCGGGCTTTTCGCCGTCTCGTTTGCAGCCGAGCTCCGCGCCTGGTGCTCACGGGTAAATATAACCAAGTTTATGATAATGTCAAAAATGATAACTCGTAATAATTAACTTTTGGCTCTGATGGCTCCAATCAACAAAATCCCAAAATCTTTCTCCTCTTCCTTGGCCAGCAAAAGCCAGAAACAAGGCCGGTGCATGTGCCCCGGCCTTGCATGTGTACGTAATGTAAACTCTCGAAATCCGAAATAGGGTGTTGCCCGTTATTTTGCGGCCAATTCCCGGATAAACTTGGAGCCAACGGATTTCGGACGGGTGATCGCGGTGCCAACTGCCCGGTTCCAAACGAGTTGCGAAAGCATACCCATCGAACGGCTGACACTGAAGAGCACCGTGTAGTACTGGAACTCGGTGAGGCCGTAGTGATACAGCAGTGCGCCGGAGCCGGCGTCCACGTTCGGCCAGAAGTTCGCGATCGGGTTCTTGCCTGCCTTGACGCGTTCGTCGCTGAACTCTTCCAGCACTTTCGGCACGACGGTGAAGACGCGGTCGACGGTCTGGAACACCGGATCGTTCGGGAGACGCTTCTTGCCGAACATGTTGAAGCCGGTGAAGCGCGGGTCGGTGACACGCAGCACGGCGTGACCGTAGCCCGGGATGACCTTGCCGGAGCGCAGTGTGTCAAACGCGTACTCACGGATCTCGTCTTCCGTCGGGACGCCGCCGAACTTCTCCATCGTCTCGATGATCCAGCCGAGGCATTCCTGGTTCGCGAGGCCGTGAAGCGGCCCGGCGAGACCGTTCAGACCGGCCGAAACCGAGTAGTACGGATCGGACAGGGCGGAGCCAACCGTGTGGCACGTGTTCGCGGAGACGTTGCCACCTTCATGGTCGCAGTGGAAGTGCAGGTACAGACGCATCAGTTCGGCGAAGGAACCGTCCGGATCCGGAAGGCCGAGCATGTTCGCGTAGTTGGCGCCCCAGTCAAGACCCGGGGTCCACGGAATCAGGCCACCCTTGTTGTACCGGATGCGATAGACACCAGCCGCGATACCCGGCAGACGCGCGAGGATGTTCAGCGCATCTTCCAGGGTGTAGACCCAGTACTGATCCTTCGTCATGCCCTTGGCGTACTGCGCGGCGAAGACGCTTTCCCGCTGCATCGCGAGAATCGCCGTGTCAAGCATCGTCATCGGGTGGGAGTCTTCCGGCATCGCGTAGAGGATGTCCCAGATGTAATCCGGAACGTGCGACCGGCGGCCGTATTCGGCAATCAATTCCTGCTTCGTCTCTTCATCGGGGATGTCACCAGTCAGCAGGAGGTAGAACGTTTCCTCAGGCCACAGATCCATGATGTCCAGTAACGGACGACCCTGGATGATCAAGCCCTTGTCCGGTTCCACGAGGGACGTTTCACAGATCATCCCTTTGACGCCGCGCATACCGCCATACGCCTGGGCAACCGTGCATTCTGACAGAACCATGCTGCCGTGGTTCTTGATCATCTCAGCACGTTCAGCGCGCCACTGGGGGATCAGTTCCTGCAAACGCTCGAAGAGCTTCGACATTCCAAACCTCCTTACATGTTGTGGTGACATTCATGTTCCAAATAGAACATGATTATGCCCCAGTTCTATCCAGATGACACTAGCCGGTATGAATACACTCCTCAACCTACAGGAGAGAAGATCTGTACTGACATACTCCCGACAGACTTACATAAATGGATCGTGAGAGGTACTGCCAGAAAACTGGAGTCTACGCCCGTGACTCCCCCCGATGCACTTCGCACGATATTGCACAAAGTGTAGATAGCGAAGATATCAGCCTGTTAGAAACGAGTCAAGCGAGCCTCCGGCGATCCAGCCCTTTTCAGCCTCGTTATCGATGTTTGGAGAGACGTACTTTCCACGGGTGGTGAGATGGCATTTTCTTCCCACCTCACTATCTTGCGAAACTGTTTGCGGATAACAGGGAGACGGCGTGCATGGCGACGCCGATGATGGAACAATACCACCGGATTAAACAACAATATCCGGACCATATCATCTTTTTCAGGATGGGTGACTTCTTCGAGATGTTTCATGAAGACGCCATCGAGGCGCACTCCATCCTCAACATTACTCTCACCAAACGTTCGCATGGAAAAGGCCGCACCGCAGAGGTTCCGCTCGCCGGATTCCCTCACCACCAGCTCGAGGCCTACCTCGCACGGATGAACCGTGCTGGCAAGCGAGTCGTCGTTGTCGAGCAGGTTGAAGACCCGAAGCAGGCTAAAGGACTGGTTAAACGTGACATCGTCCGCATCGTCACCGCCGGCACCAACTTGTCTGAAGAAGCCCTTGATGCCCCGGAGAATCAATACCTCGCGGCCTTGATGCCGGACGGGCAACGCACAGGCTTCGCGGTCTGTGATGTCACCACCGGCGAATTCTCCGCCGGGTCGATGCCGGCGGACAAGGTGCGGGACCGCATCGATCTGCTCCGTCCACGGGAAATCCTCTGCCGAGAAGAGGATCGTGACGACATTCGTGCCTTACTGCCGCCGAGTACGATGCTCACTCCCTTGCCGGACTGGATCTTCGATGCCGATTTCGCTCGTGACACGCTCACTGGTCACTTCAAGGTCCAGACCCTGAAAGGATTCGGGCTCGAATCCGACGAACCCGCGTCCAGCGCCGCCGGTGCGACGCTCCACTACGTCAAGGAGAACCTCCGCGCCGATCCCGGACACATCCAGGGGCTGAGCCGTCTGCCGCTGGATGACTTTCTGCTCATCGACGCCGCAACCCGTCGAAACCTCGAACTGGTCGAACCGCTACGTTCCGGTGACGCCGGCTCGACCCTGTTCGCGCACATCGACCGCACGGTGACACCGTTCGGACGGCGATTGCTGGTGCAGCATGTGCTGCGTCCGTTGCTCGACAAGCAGCAGATCGAAGTCCGGCTCGATGGCGTCGAGGAATTATTCGAGCAGCAAACCCTGCGGAACCAATTGCGGCAACGACTGCGCCAACTCGGCGACCTCGAACGTCTGACCGCGCGCCTGACCACCCGGCGCGGTACCCCGCGTGACGCGGCAGCATTACGCGACACGCTGCTGTCGCTGCCCGGCATCCTGATCGTAATTGACGAGGCGCAGGCCTCGCTGATCCAGTTCTGCCGTGAACGGATCGATCCGCTGGACGAGCTGGCGGACGAGCTGAAGCGTGCGATTAAGGAATCGCCGCCGGCGACACTGGCCAACGGTGGCGCGATCGCGGATGGTTACGACGAACGTCTTGACGAACTTCGCACTATCGCAAAGGGCGGCAAGGACGTCATTCAGTCCCGGCAGGAGGAAGAACGCCAGCGTACCGGCATCAACAGCCTTTCCATCGGGTACAACAAAGTGTTCGGCTACTACATTGAGGTGAGCAAGGCGAACCTTGACCGCGTGCCTGAGGATTACATCCGCAAGCAGACGCTGGTCAACGCCGAACGCTTCATCACGCCCGACCTCAAGGTGTGGGAAGAGAAGATCACCCGCGCCGAAGAGGAAATCCTCGAGATCGAGAAGCAACTCTTCGACGAGATCTGCGACCGTGTTGCGGCCCACGCCGGCCCGATCCAGCAGGACGCTCATTCGCTCGCGCTGCTGGATGTGCTCGCGGCGTCCGCCGAACTCGCCGTGGCGCAGAGATACACCCGCCCGTCGATTCATCAGAACGGACGCCTGCGTCTCGTCCGCAGCCGCCACCCGGTGATCGAGAATCTGCTGCCCGCCGGAGAGTCGTTCATCGCCAACGATCTCGAGATCGGCGACGATCACCGTCAGATCGCCCTGGTTACCGGTCCGAACATGGGCGGCAAGTCGACGTACCTGCGGCAGGTGGGATTGATTGTGCTGATGGCGCACGCCGGGTTGTATGTCCCCGCCGACGAAGCCCGTGTTCCCCTGACGGATCGTGTCTTTACCCGCGTTGGCGCGTCCGACAACCTCGCCGGCGGCGAATCGACGTTCCTCGTCGAGATGCACGAAGCCGCGAATATCCTGCACAACTGCACCGGACGCAGCCTGATCCTGTTCGACGAAATCGGACGCGGTACCTCAACCTTCGACGGCCTGTCGCTGGCGTGGGCGATGGTCGAATACCTGCATCAGTTCCCCGCTGCCGAGGATGGCGAGCGCCCGAAAGTCCTGTTCGCGACCCATTACCACGAACTCACCGAGCTGGAGTCAGTGCTGGAACGGGTTTTCAACCTGCACGTACAGGTAAGGGAATGGGGTGAACGTATCATCTTCATGCGCAAGGTGTCGGCGGGACGGTCCGGCGCGAGCTACGGCATCCAGGTTGCCCGGCTGGCCGGTGTGCCACGGCCCGTTATCGACCGCGCGGCCGAGGTGCTGAAAACCCTCGAAGCTACCGAGTTCACCGACGATAACCTGCCACGGCTGGCGAAACCGAAAACGCGTGACATCGCGCCCCAGCACGACCCGTTGCAACTGCAGCTGTTCACCGTCGAAGAACGCGCGGTGCGTGACGAACTCGGCAAGCTCGACCTCAACAACATGACCCCGCTGGAGGCCCTGCGTCTGCTGGCGGACCTGAAAGACAAGTACGGCATGTCCGGTACTACCGAAGATACCGGCGATGCTGTTGACGAATCCAGTTCTGAGTAACACCCACCATTTTTGTAACCAAAGGACTTTTTCCATGCCGATGACCCTGACTGTCGCGGATCTCAAGGAGATCCAGCGCAAGCACAAGGCTGGTGAACCGCTCGACCTCGAAGCGGCCAAAGACGGTTTCACCATCATTATCCAGAAACACGAATTCCCCGAGCTGATGCAGGGCACGCCTGCACACGGCCGCGCGGAAGTCGAAAACCTCGAGCACGGCGCGATCCACCTGCGTGTCGTCGACCCGATCAAGGCGAGGATCAAGCTGGACGATTTCCAGGTGCATCCGGACCGGGTCTCGTTCAACACCAACCTGTCGATCCTGCTGCGCAAACCGATCGAACTGATGCTGCGTGCCAAGGGTGATAAACGGATCCAGATGGATGGCAAACGTATCATCGCTCGCATCCCGCCACGCGCTCAGCAGTGGGCTGAATTGAAATCGATGACTGTCACCGCGGAAAAGATCGAGGTTTCCGGCATCCTGAAAAAGACTCCGGCAAAGAACTGACATAAAAGGATGTCCACGAAATACACGAAAATAAACGAAAATAAAAGAGGGAAAGATGGCACTGGTATTTAAGGAAGAGGTGTATTCGATACAAGGTGCTTTATTCGAAGTATACAAACAAATGGGTTGCGGATTCCTGGAATCAGTCTACCAGGAGTGTCTTGAAAAGGAATTCACAGCAAGAAAGATTCCGTTTGTAGCTCAACCAGAACTTAGGTTGCACTATAAGGGAAAAGAGCTAAGTCAAACATACCGACCGGATTTCATTTGTTACGACAGTATTGTCGTTGAATTGAAAGCGCTTGCTTCCTTGACAACTCAGCACCAGGCCCAGGTGATAAATTACCTAAAGGCAACCGGAGTATCCCTGGGGCTGCTGGTCAATTTTGGATCTTATCCGAAAGTGACAGTAAAGCGGTTGATTTGGACTGGGTTTGTAGCTGAGGAAGAGTAGTTTTCGTTTATTTTCGTGTATTTCGTGGACGATGAGAGAGAGGTGATTATGGATATCGCATCGCTGGATCAGTACCACAAGGATCGCGAGGAGGGCAACGAGCGGATTCTCAAGCACGCCGGCACCTCGATGAAGCGGTTGATGAACCTGGACGTGATGGCGTACAAGGACGGCGCGCTCGACGGCAAGACCAAGGAGCTGCTCGGACTGGTCGCGTCCACGGTCCTGCGCTGTGACGATTGCATCAGCTACCACACCGTCCAGTGCCACGAACTGGGAGTCACCGCCGAGGAGTACGAGGAGGCGATGACCATCGCGTACATCGTCGGTGGTTCGATTGTCGTGCCGCACCTGCGCCGTGCCTTCGCACGCTGGGAGCAGCTCGACACGGCGGACGAGTCGTGACTACACCGGGGCCGACATCTCGGACAGGAGAGATCAACAGAGCCCGGCCCTCGACTTGGACGGTTTAAATCTATACTTTCTTGTATCGGATTTGAGCGACAGATGCCCCGGAGCGCTCCGATGGAACTTCGGGCCGCGTGACGCATCAAACGGATACGGAAAGTCAAGGCGACGAAACGACGCCTTTTTCTTTGCCGATAATCTGTACTTTTTTGTAGCTCTTTAAGGTCGAACCAACACGGGAACCGGTCACCGGCAACCGCCATGAGAATCACCGCCACTGAAGAATACGGGCTCCGTTGCCTGGTCCTGCTTGCGAAGAAGGGACCGGGAGTGCCGCTCACCCTCGCTGACATCGGTGGGGATGAAGGCCTCAGCCAGCCGTACGCCGCGAAGATCATGAACCTGTTGCGGCAGGCGGGTCTGGTGGATTCGATGCGTGGACGCAACGGAGGCTACATCCTCGCGAAAACGCCCGAGGCGATCCGGTTAACCGAAGCATTTGAGGCGCTCGGCGAACCGTTGTTCGGACCGTCCCACTGCGACCGATACGGCAGTCCGGCCAGCGACCAGAACTGTGTCCACAGCGACGACTGTTCGGTACGCGGAGTCTGGGCCGGGATGAACCATTTGATCAACGGCCTGCTCAGCCAGGTAACGTTGGAGGATGTCGTCCGCGCCAGCGACGGAGCCGGGATGAGCATCGTCGATCTGGCGAAGCAGCAGCTGGCCAAGGCGCAGATGGGGTGAAGCTGAGAGAGGGGACACTTCGTCCCCAAAGTGTCCCCAATCATGGATTTACCCGGTGACACGTCGTCTCCATAGTTTCCCGGGGAACGGTTTCAAACGGGGACACTTAACGGAGTAAGTGTCCCCGTAAGAGGCTTAAACATCAAAACGATAACGATAGAACGGAGTACGCAGCATGAGTAACAAGGTCCCCCTGCTCGAGATCAACGACCTGCATGTCACGGTCGAAGGGGTGGAAGTATTGAAGGGCGTCTCGTTGACGCTCAACCGTGGTGAGAAGCACGCGATCATGGGCCCGAACGGGTCCGGCAAATCGTCCATGGCGAACGCAATCGCCGGACATCCGGCCTACGAGATCACCTCCGGATCGGTCAAGATCGACGGCGAAGATCTGCTTGAGATGGACGCCACCGAGCGTGCACTCGCCGGTCTGTTCCTCGCGTTCCAGTATCCGATGGCGGTACCGGGCGTGAGTGTGACCGCGTTCATGCGTTCCGCGATGAAGGCCCGTCACGGTGATTCCGCGGACGCGTTGCGCCAGTTCCGCAAGGATCTCAACGCCGCCTTCGAGCTGCTCGAGATGAAGAAGGAATTCGCCGACCGGTTTGTCAACGACGGTTTTTCCGGTGGTGAGAAGAAGCGTTTCGAAATCCTGCAGATGGCGATGCTGAAGCCGAAGGTCGCGATCCTCGACGAAACCGACTCCGGCCTCGACATCGACGCGCTGAAGATTGTCAGCAAGGGTGTCAACGCGGTCGCCGGGGACGACAATGCCGTCCTGATGGTCACCCACTACCAGCGCATCCTGAACTACGTCAAGCCGGACCATGTGCACGTGCTGATGAACGGTAGGATCGTGCAGAGCGGTGGCCCGGAACTCGCGCACAAGCTGGAAGATCTCGGCTACGACTGGCTCAAGGAAGAAGCCGTCGCGGCGTGAGCTTCAGTTGTGAGTAACGAGTGATGAGTGGTGAGTTGAAAACCTGTACTGTGATTGCTGGATTTACTGGGCGTCATCGGGTTCTGACTCACAGCTCACAACTCACAACTCAAAACTGACTTTGAGGAATTTACCATGGCAGAACTACTGCATCCAGATACGATACAGACCGAAAACGGCGCGAAGCCCGGCGAGCCGGAACAGAACGCCGAATTGCGCCAGATCGGATCGGACTACCTCACGAAGTACGGTTTCCACGACCCGGAAGAATACTTCCACAAGGGCGCGAAGGGCCTGAATCATGAGGTGGTCGAGATGATGAGCCTGATGAAGAAGGAACCGCAGTGGATGCGGGACTTCCGTCACAAGGCTCTCGACACCTTCTACGCCAAGCCGATGCCACGTTGGGGCAACACCAAGCTGCTCAACGAGATCGACTTCGATGACATCTACTACTACATCAAGCCGGCGGAATTCCAGGGCCGAACCTGGGATGATGTCCCGGAGAACATCAAGAAAACGTTCGACCGGCTCGGTGTTCCAGAAGCGGAACGCAAATTCCTCGCGGGTGTGTCGGCGCAGTACGAATCCGAGGTGGTGTACCACAACGTGAAGCAGGAGCTCACGGACATGGGCGTCATCTTCATGGATATGGACTCCGGCCTGCGTGAGCACGAAGACATCGTGAAAAAGTACTTCGCGACCGTGATTCCGCCGGAGGACAACAAATTCTCCGCGCTAAACTCGGCCGTCTGGTCCGGCGGATCGTTCATCTACGTGCCACCGGGTGTGGACGTCTCGGTCCCGCTGCAGGCCTATTTCCGCATCAACGCGGAGAACATGGGCCAGTTCGAGCGCACGTTGATCATCGCCGACAAGGGCGCGCGTGTTCACTACATCGAGGGCTGCACCGCGCCGGTATACACTTCGAACTCGCTCCATTCGGCGGTCGTTGAGCTGATTTCGCTGGATGATGCTTACATCCGTTACACCACTATCCAGAACTGGGCACCGAACATCTACAACCTGGTGACCAAACGCGCGATGGCGCACAAGAATTCTGTCGTTGAATGGGTAGACGGCAACATCGGCTCGAAGCTGACGATGAAGTTCCCGTGCATCAACCTCGTTGGTGAGGGCGCGAAGGGTGAGATTCTGACTGTCGCGTTCGCTGGCAACGGCCAGCATCAGGACAGCGGTGCCAAGGTAATCCACGCTGCGCCGAACACGTCCAGCCGCATCACCGCGAAGTCCATCTCCAAGGATGGCGGACGGTCGTCTTATCGCGGTCTCGTCAAGGCGTACCCGAATGCGATCAACAGCAAGGTGAACGTCGAGTGTGACGCGCTGCTGCTGGATGACAAGTCGCGCACGGACACCTATCCGACGATGGAAATCGACAATGAGAAGGTTTCCATCGAGCACGAGGCGTCGGTGTCCAAGGTCGCGGAAGAACAGGTGTTCTACCTGACCAGCCGTGGGCTGAGCGAGGATGAGGCGCGCCTGTTGATCGTTAACGGCTTCCTCAACCCGTTCGTCAAGGAATTGCCGATGGAATACGCCGTCGAACTCAACCGCCTGATCGAACTCGAGATGGAAGGGAGTGTCGGGTAACGGACTGCGGACTGCGGGCGGCGGACTGTTGCAACACACTGGGGACACTTTGTCCCCAAAGTGTCCCCGAGTAGAAGGGACACTTAACGGAGTAACTGTCCCAACTGATACACAACAGAACTGAGACCATGAACAACACAACGATAGATACCAGGACCGCCGAGTTCCGCCTCCCGTTGGACGGTGAAGCGAACTGGCTGTACCAACAGCGCAAGCTGGCGTGGGAATCCTATGCCACGATGCCGCTGCCGGACCGGGTAAAGCACCTCTGGCGCTACACCGATCCGCGAGTGTTCGTGCCGACAGAAGAGTTTGATTCTGCCGCGATCACCGGTTCGCTCGAGGGCGATCTGCCCGCCGAGGCGACTGATGCCGGCGTACAGTTGCTCGAGCTCGAGGAAGCCGCCGACACCCATGCCGACCTGCTGCAGCAGCATCTCGGCTCGTTGGTCGGCCCGACCTTTGACACGTTCGAAGCGTTCAACTTCGCCGCCTCACGGCTTGGCTGGGTGCTGATCATCCCGGACAACGCCGAGTTCGAGGCGCCGATCCACCTGCGCCGTTCTACCGACGGCGGTCTGTTCGCTACACGGCTGCTGGTCATCGCCGGCAAGAACGCCGAAGTGTCGATTGTGGACGAATACACCGGTGAGTCCGGCATTCACGGCCAGATCAACTCTGTGGTCGAGGTGATCGCCAAAGACGCCGCGCGTGTCAAGTTCGCGACGACCGTCAATCTGCCGGACAACCAGACGTTGTTCCTGACACAGCGGAACAAGGTCGGCCGCGATGTCGATCTGCAGAGCACCGGGCTGTCGTTGAACGCCGGCATCGCCAAGATCAACTGGTCGACACTGCTGTCGGGACGTGGCGCGTCGAGCCGCTGGTCCGGCCTGCTGCTGGGCGACAAAGAGCAGCACTTCGATATGCACACCCGCCACCAGCACACGTCTGGTGAATCCTTCTCCGACCTGCTATACAAGGTGGCGTTGCGCGATTCGTCGATGTCCGCCTACACCGGCCTGATCGCCATCGACGAAGACGCCGCCATCTGCGAAGCGTACCAGGAGAACCGAAACCTGCTGCTGAGCGATACGGCGCACGTTGAGTCGATCCCGGAACTGGAAATCGTTAACGATGACGTCAAATGCTCGCACGGGGTGACTGTCGGCCCGCTCGAGGAAGAGCAGTTGTTCTACTTCGAAAGCCGTGGCATCAACCGGGATGAAGCGATGCGCATCATCCTCGCCGGGTATTACGAGGCAGTGCTCGAGCGCCTGCCGAAGGGATATGTCGAAACCGGCCGCGAGGCCTTGTTGAACAAACTGATGGGGGATAGCCGTCATGGCGGCTGAATTCGTGGATGTGATGGCAGTTGACGACCTGCCGGAAAACAAGACGATGATTGTGGAAGCCGGCAGCAAGCGTGTACTGCTGGCCAACGACGAAGGCGAAATCCGTGCGGTCAGCCCGTACTGTACGCATGACGGCGGCGACTTGGACGGGGAAGAGGTGGACGATCACGAGATCATCTGCCACCGTCACGGCGCCCGGTTCGACCTGCGCGATGGGTCGGTGACCCGCATGCCCGCTGTCTTCGGCCTGAGCACGTTCGAAACCAAGGTCGAGAACGGCCGCATCTTCGTCGCGGTGTGAACTACTTGTTGAACCACGGAATACACGGAAAACACGGAAACTGATTGGAAACTGCAAAAGACACTTATTTGGAACCGCGAAAGCAGCGAAAAGAGCGAAATAAATGCTAAAAAAGAAGAATATAATGATTGTATATGATTATAAACCTAGTCTACTACCATGATTGGTTTTGCAGTTAATCCTTTAGCCAAAAAAGTGTTTTTCGTCCCTTTCGCTTCTTTCGCGGTTCAAAAGTCTTTCTCTGTTTTCCGTTTATTCCGTGTATTCCGTGGTTGAGAGAGAGTGTGTGATGCAGACTGAAACCCTGACATTCGATCCGCGCGTCCTGCGTGAGGATTTCCCGATCCTGCAGCGGCAGGTGCACGGGAATCCGCTCGTCTATCTCGACAGCGCGGCGTCGGCGCAACGGCCCCGGCAGGTGATCGACCGGGAACGTGAAGTCGGGCAGACTCTGCACGCCAATGTCCACCGGTCCGCGCATACCCTCGCCAACGAAACCACCGCTGCATTCGAACGCACCCGTAATCGTGTCGCAAGCTGGATCAACGCGAACCGCCGGGAGGAGATCGTTTTTACTCGTGGCACCACTGAGGCGTTGAACATTGTCGCCCGTTGCTGGGCGGAGCAGAATGTCGGCAAGGGCGACCGGATTGTCGTGACACGGATGGAACATCACGCGAACCTGGTTCCATGGATTCGTTTAGCGAAATCGCACGGTATCGAGCTCGCATACATCGACTATGACTCCGAGTACCGGCTTGACTTCAAGTCACTTGAGAAGTCCCTGACGCCGAACACGAAGCTGGTTGCGGTGGGGCATGCGTCGAATGTGCTGGGAACCGTGAACCCGATCCGTGAGATCGCCCAGCGTGCGCATGCAATCGGAGCGAAAGTCGTTGTCGACGGCGCCCAGGCCGCGCCACACCTGCCCGTTGATATGCAGGATCTCGACGCTGACTTCTACGCTTTTTCCGCGCACAAGATGTGCGGACCGACCGGGGTCGGGGTGCTGTACGGCAAGTACGATCTGCTGGATTCGATGGAACCGTGGATGACCGGCGGCGAGATGATTCAGCACGTCAGTTGGTTCGACGTCTCCTACGCCGGCCTGCCGCACAAGTTCGAGGCGGGCACGCCGCACATCGCCGGCGTCATCGCCTTCCACAAGGCGCTCGACTATCTCGACGCCGTCGGCATGGATGCCATTGCCGCGCATGAACGTGAGCTGTCCGAATACGCCCTGACAAAACTGGGCGCGCTACCCTTCCTCACCCTGTACGGTCCGCCGGACGCCGGCAACCGCACCGCCGTGTTTTCGTTCAACGTGCACGGCGTCTACCCGGACGACATCGCGCAGATGCTCGACGCCGACGGGATCGCCGTCCGCACCGGCCACCACTGCGCGCAACCGCTGGTCGAAGCGTTCGGTTGCTCGTCCACCGTCCGCGCCAGCGCCTACCTCTACAACACCACCGACGACATCGACGCCCTCGCCGATTCCCTGCAACGCGTGTATTCGTTGTTTGCGGCGTAGTGGATTCCGACCCTAATCGTTCGACTTCACTGGCTTGACAAACTTTTTGTCGGCAGCAGTGGGATTGATAAGAAGTAGCTCATTGGGTATCGCCAGCGAATCAGATTCAACGACGCCGCCGGGGATGCCATCAAAACCGATCTCGTCGAGAATTGAATCATCTGTCGTCGGCCACTCATTCACCTTGATATATCTTACAGCATCGATGTAGACATAACCGCCAATCATGCTCATCAAGACTACGCCCTGCGGAATGGTGGGATCAATTGGCAGTCTGCCAATGCACATCCATTGACCGTGCGTCATATCCTGAGGATGACCACAGAATGCAACATAACCAAGTGCATAATAATACCCATAACAAAATATCTCTGCCAGAATCTGATCATGACCGGTGGGGAAGCGCCAGGTATAGATATCATAAATGCCAGGTTCAACCACCTGGTCGACACGCCAGCCAGCGCGCAGGTGATAAGCAGGTGGGTGAAATCGAACTGAACCATTAATAGCCAGAGGCAGGTCAATTGTACCCCACCAGCCACTCAAGACCCCGAACTGCGGGTCAGAGTTGTCAAACTCATAGTACGTGATACAGGGTTGAATAATAATCGTAAACACCTGCTGAGTGAATTGCGGTTCAGGTATGTCATTTGTCCAGCCATCATCTGTGACTGTAACCGTCACTTCAATAGGACCACGAACTGTGGCACCCCATTCAATAAGACCCTCCTGATCAATATCACCCATATCAGGTCCCCAATAAACATCGCTCCTCAACTCATAATGGAGGTAGTCATCTTCCGGATCATCAACGATCAACTGATAAATCCAGAACTCTCCAAACTGGCCAGTCAATGGCGGTTCAGAAATAATCACCGGCGGATCGTTCACATCGATAAGGTCAAGTGTGAACGTGGCATCATTGGACACCTCGCCACCCGCGACCACATTGAATAGACCGGTCACGTTCACATCGTTGTTCAGGTCAGGCATGATCGTGACCGTGCAGACACCCTCCACAACCGACGTTTCGAGCACCGTTCCGCCGTCCACGAGGAACACATTGCATTCCGTGGCAAGGTCACCGTCGTCGTCGTGGTAGTTGAGGACCACTTCGCCTTCGGTGTCTTCCCATGTCTGACCGAACGAAGGAGTGGCTACAGGGGGTGTGGCGAATGCGGCGAAGGCAAATGCAAGCAGGCCGAAGAGCGTGAGGCTGGCGATCCGCTTCATAGCGATGTCCCCCTGGACGGTGTCCCTGCATGGAGTGTAGCGTCAGGTGTGTGCCGAATGCAAGGTTATCAGTCAAGTTGGGTCGGAAGAAGACGGGACGGCGGTGCGGTTGACCCTGTTTTAACGTACCAACCCAGCACCGAAGCAAGGGCGCTATCCTTGTCTTCTCCGGCCGTTTCGCCTACCTTCCTCCTGGTAATAACTGTTCAGACAACTGTGGACCACCACACCTCTTGAGGCCGCATGACGACAGGACAACCGCGCACCCAGAACCCGAACCTGGACGCTCCGGAAGACGCACTCATTCTCGCCGTGGATGACGAACCGTTGGCCCTGGAACTCGCCGAACGGTCGCTGCAACGCACCGGCTATCGCACCATCACCGCGCGTGGCGGACGCGAGGGCATTGCGAAAGTCGTCGAGAACAAGCCGGACCTGTTGCTGCTTGACATCCGCATGCCGGACATCGACGGCTTCACCATGTTCGAGCAGTTGCGCAAGGAGCCGGAATTCGAGGAACTGCCGGTCATTTTCGTCACTGCCAGCAGCGACATCGAATCGAAGATGGCGGGTCTCGAGCTGGGTGCTGTCGATTATATCACCAAGCCGTACAACCCGAACGAGCTGGTGGCGCGCGTCCGCAACACGCTCAAGCTGCAACGGTTGGAACAAGAGGCGCGTGAGAAACTTGGAGAACAGGAACGGCGTCGTACCTACGAAACCCTGCTGATCACCATCTCGCATTACATCAACAACGCCGTCGCGAGCATCGAAATGGGCGCGCAGATTACGCCGGTGGACAACCCGGAAATGGTCGCGAAACTGAAGGACGTCACCCGCCGTCAGTGCCGGGTGATCAGCGCGACCGTCCGCGCGATCGAGGATCTTAAGGAACAGATCCGTGAGAACACGATCAGCTATGTGGACGGCAGCGTGCAGATGCTCGACATCGAAGGGTTGATCAAGAAACGCCTCGATGAGATGAAGTACCGGGACGAGGAGGACGAAGACGCGTGAAGAGCCCCGTGGTACAGGTCCACGATGTCAGCAAATCCTACAACCAGGGCCGGGTGAAGGCGCTGCGGGATGTCACCCTCGACATCGCGCCGGCATCGTTCCTCGCGCTCGCCGGACCGTCCGGGTCAGGTAAGACAACGCTGCTCAACATGATCGGCGCACTCGATGTGCCGGACCAGGGCGAGGTGACCGTCGCCGGGCAACGCTTGAACGACCTGTCCGACAAGGAACGCACCCGTCTGCGCCGGGAACGCATCGGCTTCATCTTCCAGCAGTTCAACCTCGTGCCGGTGTTGACCGCTGCCGAAAATGTCGCGTTGCCACTCGAGATTCTGCCGCACATTGACGCTCAGCAACGAAGAAAACGTGCGTACGAGATGCTTCGCCGCGTTGGTCTCAAAGGCATGGAAGATCGGAATCCGACCCAGCTTTCCGGCGGGCAGCAGCAACGGATTGCCGTCGCGCGCGCCCTTGTGAAAGATCCGCCGATCGTGCTCGCGGATGAGCCCACCGCCAATCTCGACGGGTCCACCGGGATGGCGATTGTCGACCTGATGAACGAGATGCGCAATGAACTCGGCGTGTCGTTCGTCTTCGCATCCCACGACCCACGGTTGCTCGAACGGGTCGATACCGTCGTCGAAATGGTGGATGGAAAAGTGCAGGTCTAGCAGCAGGTCTGATAAAGCCTAAGCCAGTTATCGCAGTATCGTGAATGGTACCGGTTTATTGGGTTGCCCTGCCAGCACGGCGAAATACCGGCCCGACGCAACCGGCGCGCCCGACAGATCTATCCCCGGCCAGGTTAGCAGCAAGTCGCTTTTCTGCACCGTCCGACTCCAAACTTCCTGACCCAGCAGATTGCAAATGCGTAAAGTCACCGTAGCCTGCCGGAACGGTTCCAATTCAATCCGCACTGCAGCGTTGGCTGGATTGGGATAGATCTGATGAATCGCGGGCGTTGGTGGCGGTTGCACTGAGGAAGCTGTATTCTCTGGCACATCTACATACTGCTGTGGCGTGTAGATCCGGTTACCCTTCGAGTTGCCGCAGGGCATCGGCCAGAGGGCTTTCACGGCTGCCTCCGGCAACACAAGGTCAAATCGGCTGAGATGCCCATACGACATCATGTGCAGAATACTAAGTGTATCAGACCGATCCGTCCAAACCAAAGCCGTGGTATTGAAAGTCCGCAACGGCTCAATCCGGTCGTAATACACTGGAAAACCGCTACTCGGGTTGTTTCCTTCCAACGACATCACACCCGTCTCAAACTCATAATCCCCAATCTCACGACTGATGGGGAAG
This sequence comes from bacterium, assembly GCA_963675295.2. Classification (GTDB taxonomy): domain Bacteria; phylum Electryoneota; class Electryoneia; order Electryoneales; family Electryoneaceae; genus BMS3BBIN04. The sequence goes on along the minus strand of CAXXKJ010000002.1, from coordinate 3,664,653 downwards.
AAGAAGCGGACCGCTGCCTCGTCTTCGACATGAAGCGAGGAAACATCCACGCCGCTGCCATGGTAAGGGTTTTCCCATTCCCACGGATAGCCGATCACATCCTGCCCCGTAAGCCGAACCACATACAAATCAAGTGTTGACCATTGGGCAACGATTTCGGGGATTCCATCAACGTCGACGTCGGTGGCTGACAAACCACCTACCAACACCTGTTGACTGCCGACGGTTCGTGGAAACGGTGGGACCAGGTCTCCCGCGCTGTTCCACAAGTGCAGGCCGTCCATCGGCGTGTGCATCGCAATTGCCCAGGCATCCTCATAGGGCAGCACCAGCGGCGCGGACTGCAAGCCACCCGAATCTTCGAATGGTTGCGGCCAGCCGGGTAGGTTCTGTCCCGTGGAGAGGTCAATCACATTGATCGAATCCAGGCTGGTTGTGACAATCGCTTTGCCGGGTTCGAGATCGTCAGGAATGACGGCGAGGCGCATGAACCCGCCGCGCGCTCCGGCAATCGGGAGAGGAAAACCAGGTAATTGTTGTCCCGCCGTGTCGACCGCATAGACGCTGTCCATGGCGTAAACGACATTGTCGACCCCGTCATTGTTGAGATCTGCAAGTACCACATGGCCAGCCGTCGGGAGAGGAGCCTCATACCATGAACGCGTGAACTCGTCACGTAATGTCCCGTCGAAATTATAAACGCGGAGCTGAGCGTGATTCGCATAGTAGCTGCGCATCATGACCACGACGTTGAGCTCGCCGTCGCCGGTCACATCGCCTAATCGTGGACCTGCAGTGACCCACCAGTCCTCGGTCTCCGTGGTTGGCCAACCGGGCAAAGTGTCGCCTTGCATGTTGAACAGAGCTACCCGAACGCCGGAAGCAGCGCCAATCACAACCTGACCACCTGATGTTTCAGTCCAGGCGAGGAAACCATCACGGATGAAGCCGGGTGTCAGGTCAAATTCAGTGCTCCAGCAATACACCGGGTCGGCAGGTAGCAGGGATGGTGTCAACAAAAGGGATACAATGGAGAGGCAGAGCAGATTACGGCGCATGATGCAAGTCCCCCGTTCGCGTGCCGGCAACTGATTGGTAGCTGAAAGGTACAATCAAACCACGCATTCGGGAAGCGTGGATTCACAATTAATCAACATTGAACCAAGCTCGGACAAGTATGCCGTCATAAACAGACACCCGCGATTCGCCAACTGGTGCATTCCAGTTTTTCATGCATCTCCAGAAGTAGTTCAGCCGGCAACCGGGTTTATTCTGCCCTGTTGATTTACGATCTTTACAGAGTGACAGGATCGGACAAACGGGACAACACACCTCTAGTCATCACGATGAATATCTATCCGATAATGCGACGCGTGGATGCGTAACACGCTGATCGCCATCCGACTTGCGTTGCGCAATTTGCGGCGGCAGAAACGCCGCACCGCGCTGACCGTCTCCGGCCTCACCATGGGCCTGATCGTGATGATCGTCGCCTACGCCATGCTGGACGGTCTTACCGACCAGGCGCTGGATAGCTACGTCAAGTACGAAACCGCGCACCTGCGCGGCTTCCCGCAGGGGTACCTCAACGACGACACGTTCCGCACCCTCGACAAGCTGTTCAGCAGCGCTGATTCGTTACGCGACGCGCTGGCAGATGAGTTCGACGTCCAGACCACCGTCCGGCTGCACATTCCCGGCCAACTGATCGTCGGCACCGAGGAAGCGTTCATCGAAATCGTCGGCGTCGATCCGGATCGCGACCGCACCGTGTACGCCACCCTCGACCAACTGCAGAGCGGCGAATCACTCGACCACCAGCATGGTGTGCTGATCGGGCGCAAGCTGGCGAAGGACATGCAGCTCAAGGTTGGCGACCGGCCGACGCTGTTCGCCCGCAGTGCGCCGGGCGCATTGAACTCGCTGCGGCTGCCAATCATCGGCATTCTCAACACGGGCCACCCGGCCGTGGACGGGCAGAGCGCGTACGTCAGCCTCGCCGACGCACAACAGCTCGCGTTGGTCAACGATTCCGGCAACGAACTCGCCATTCTCGGTAGCAACCGCAAGGACGCCGGCACGCTACGTCAGCAGATCATCGCCCATGGCACCGACCTTGAATGGCAGACGTGGGAGGAGGCGGCGTCTGGATTCCTCTACGTGATGCAATTCCGCCGGATCTCGATGAGCGTCGTCGTCGCCATCCTGGCACTGATCGCGGCGGTTGCGGTGTCGAACACGATGATCATGGCGGTGCACGAACGCACGCAGGAGATCGGTGCGTTGCGCGCGCTGGGCTTCGAACGGTCGATGATTGGCCGTCTGTTTCTGTTCGAGGGCCTCAGCATCGGGTTGTTGGCGGGAATCCTGGCGCTGATCTTCGGCAGCGCGATCGTGATGTGGCTGCACAACGTCGGGATCAGCCTTGAAGCGTATGAGGATGTGCAATCCGGCATCCCGATCAACACCGCGTTCTATCCCAGTCTGCACGCGTCCAATCCGATCATCACTCTGTCATTCGGTCTGATCCTGACTGCGCTGGCGAGTTGGACCGCGGCCTACCGGGCGCAGCGGGGCGAAGTCGTCCGTGCCCTGCGGGAGGGGCGACTGTGAGCATCACGCATCTCGCATTCCGCAACACCCGCCGCCGTCCCGGGCGCAGCCTGCTGACCACTCTCGCCATTGCATTGGCGGTGGCTGCCGCGACATTTACGGATGCGTATGTCGAAGGCGCGGTGGACGGTTTCTTCGAATCGTACGTCCGCATCGAGGCCGGGCACGTCAAGATCATGCCGGAAGCGGCGGTGGATCGGGTCCGTTTGCTGCCACTCGACCAGGGACTGACCGGCGTTGACAGCTTGCTGTACGTGCTCGAAACCATCCCGGCGGTGAAACAGGCCAGCCCGCGCATCCGCTTCGGCGTGCTCCTCGACGGACCGGACGGCGCAATCCCCGCGTACGGTACCGCGCTGACACCGTCCCGCGAGCACGGTCTGATCGAGCTGGACGACTGGGTCAGCGAGGGACGTGTCCCCGCCGACAGCGCCGACGAGATCCTGATCGGGTACGAACTTGCGGATAAACTCGGGCTTTCCATCGGCGATGAACTGTTCTTCGTCGCGTCGACCTCATACGGTGGCCTCGGGCCGGGAGTGTATACCCTGACCGGAACGTTTAAGAGCGGCATTTCGCAGCTTGACCGGCGCGCATTTTACGTCCCCCTCGCACCCGCGCAGTATCAGTTGGCGATGGAGGATCGCGCGCTCAACATCACGTTGATGATCGACGGCGGCATGGAAAACGCGATCCCGGTTGCGGCGCAGATTCAGCAGGCCATCGACGACGCCGGGTTCGAGCATGTCCAAGCGGTTCCGTGGCAGCAACAGGGGTCGATGTACGAGATGATGGCCCCCGCGCGGGTGTTTACCGCTGTGCTGATGAGTCTGCTCGGCATCATCGCGCTGGTTACCGTGGTCAATACCGTGCTGATGTCGGTGATGGAGCGGACCCGTGAAATCGGTGCGCTGCGCGCGATGGGGTTCGACCGGCGGACCGTGATCCGGCTGGTGATGACCGAATCGGCACTTGTTGGATTTGTCGGAACGGTGCTCGGCTTGATCATCGGGATGGCGATTTCGATCTGGCTGAGTCACGTCGGCCTCGATTTCAGCGAGATCGTCAAGACGATGGATCTGCCGATGAACACCGTCTTCTATCCCGATCCAAGCCTCGCCACGGCAATGAAGGCGAGTTTGCTCGGACTGGTGATAGCGGTGGTCGCGGCGTGGTATCCGGCACGGGTCGCAGCCCGCTTAGAACCCGCAAATGCATTGCGGAGTGTATAGGACATGAAGCTGCTACGAAACTCGATTCTTCTTGTGATACTACTCAGCGTAGTCCTCCCCGGGACGGCTGCAGCCAAGAAATCCGCCTTCGACTGGCTGAACGCGCTCGACCGTAACCAGGTGATGGAATCGGCGAAATACACCGCCGTGATGACCGTGCACCTCCCGGCCGGGCAGGAACGTGTGTTCAAGATGCGCGGGCATGTCGTCGGCGATCAGTACGCGCTGATGGAATACCTCGAGCCACCGCGGGACGCCGGCACCCGCTACCTTCGCCGCGATGATCAACTGTGGATTTATTTCCCGCGCGTGGATCGCACGATGCTGGTGCAGGGCCACATGCTGCGCGAGGGTGTGCAGGGCAGCGACATGTCGTATGAGGACATGACACAATCCTCGTCCTGGGCAGACAAGTACAACGCGTCCATCACCGCCGAAACCGACAGCACCGTTGAGATCCGGATGGAGGCGAAAGACATGACCGTCTCCTACCCGTTCCGCGAGATTACCATCGATAAGTCGCGGAACGTCGCGACACGGGTGCTCAACTTTGACGCGTCCCAATATCCGATCAAGGAGATGAGCGTCGAGAAGATCCAACAGTTCGGCGACCGCTGGTTCGCCACCAGCACCATGATCCGCAGTCACATCACCGAGGACAAATGGACCCGGTTCGAGATTACCGGAATCGAGTTCGACGTGCCTTACTCCGAGGACGATTTCACCAAAGCTGCTCTCGAGCGCACCGCTGATTTCTGATTTTTCATGTTCTTGTCAAACTTTATCGCCGTTCGTACATTACAAAGCTATGGGTCCGGGCAAGGGACACGACAGGGTGTCGCAAAGACGGGTACCCGGCACGAGTGAATGCGAGCGACGTTTCATTGAACGAGGAACATGGAAATGACCCGGTCCTCCGGTCTGTCACTTTTTGTCCCCCTGATGGTTCTGCTGTTGCCCTGGTTGGCATTCGCCGATGAGGCACGGAACCACTCCCCCAATGCAGCCGCCCGTCCAGCTTTCACAACCATCGAAACCGATGCCTTTACCGCTGTCGGCCAGCCGAGTACGAGCAACCTGGAAGAGTTGTCACTGGGTACGCTGGTCTCAGCGGCGATCACCAACGCCTCGGTCAACTATGTCGAACGTGTAGTCGCCGACGATGATATGATGGGCTGGAATACGTTCGCCGTCTACTTCGCATCCCAGTTCACCAGCGAAGAAATACGGATGTTCAACCGTGTCAGCAACATGCTGGACGGATCCGGTTCCCCGATCTATAACTGGCTGACGGCCTTTCTCGACAACAACCTGATGCAGAATGTTGTTCGCCAGCAGATACAAGTGTCGCTGTGGAACAATCAGCAGCTTGAGGACCAGTACACGGCGTTGAATTACATCGAGTGCCGTTCGCCGGAAGTGTTGCAGGCGGTTTTCATTGATCAGACGGCAACCTTCGAAAACTTCATCAACGAAGCCGCGATCTCCGCCGGTCTCGGCGCTTATCCGAACAACGTCCTGTTCGGAACCTACACCTATCACTGGTCGTTCCCGACCCAATGGAACGCTCAGCTCGGCATTCACATGATGAAAACCGACTGGACCACAAACGAATTCATCTTTCCGGGTGTAACCATCACCACCACCATCCGGATGGCGGTGACGACGGAGATCGGCCTGCTTGATGCGAACAACCAGCTGACACCGATTCAGGCCGGCACTCAATCGTTACCCGCCGGCGACTGGTTCCTGTATCCCAACGAGGGCCTGTCCGCCGAGGATCTGTTCGTAACGCCGATGCCATCCAACGGCTACGCCTTCGGTGCCCAGGGCGAAGCGGCCAGCCAGACCCGGCGTCTGCTCAACTACAACAGCAACTATCTGAAGAAATTTACCATCGTCGCCGCACCGCCGCCCCCGGGCGACCAGGAATTCGAATTGGGCAACACCGGCCTGATGTACGACATGGCGTATATTCCGGCCGGATCGTACATGATGGGCGCGCAGATCGACGAACTGGACGGGCAATCCGACGAGTACCCGCGCCATCCGGTTACCATCAGCCAGGGATTCTACGTTGGCAAGTTCGAGCTGACGCAGGCCCAGTGGGAAGCGTTGACCGGCTACAATCCGTCCGTGTTTGTCGGCCCGGACTATCCGGTGACGCAGGTGACCAGCGAGTTTGTCGACCAGGATCTGCTGCCGGCGTTAAACGCCGACCTGCCGAACAACCCGTGGCGTCTCCCGACCGAAGCAGAGTGGGAGCTGTTCGCGCGCGCAGGCAACGACAGCACACGGTTCTGGTGGGGCGACGATCCGGACTATTCCGAGCTGGAGCTGTACGCGTGGTTCGACGAGAACAACGATCCCCCGCGTCCAAAAGCTGTGGGTCAGAAGCTGCCGAACCCCTGGGGGCTGTATGACGTGCTCGGGAACGCGTGGGAACGCTGCTCCGACTGGTACGGCGCCGGCTACTACCGCAACAGCCCGGTCGTCGATCCGCAGGGCCCAAACCTCGGCACCGTCCACGTGCTGCGCGGCGGCTGCTGGCACAACCCGGGCAGCCGGCTACGTATTGCCAACCGTGGCACACCCAACGGCGGCGATTACGACGTCGGCGGGATCCGGCTGGTGAGGGATTACGACTGAGCGGGCTGCGGGCTGCGGGCTGGTGAGTTACGGTGTTGCCAAAGCGGTCGCCGGGTATGATTGTGAATCACCCTTAACGCAGCCGAAGCCGCCAATCGGCAGGTTCTGAAGGGCTACTGGTTGAACTGGTGCTGGCCACAGTGAATTGAAGTACATCCTCAAACCTCTCCTGCGGATAGTCACCGATCCGGACGAGATAGTGATACGTTCCCGATTCAACCCACATCGGTACATATTGGAATGGGGAAACCTGAATCACCTCATCGGCAGACAAAGCAACATCTTCCCAAAGGTGAACCGGGTCCGTGAGTGTGCCACCAGGCGTTAACACCTGAACCCAGACATCAGTGGTTACTGGTTCAGAAAGGTTATTTTTAAGCCGGCCATTCCAACGGAACGATTCCCCCGGCACGACGACAACACTATCCTGAGCTGGCCAGGCGAGAATCCGTTGATCCGTGATGTCCAAACCGAGTCGTTCGACCCAGATTTGCGAATAATTGTAGTCCTGTTGCGGCCAATCAGTCTTTCCGACCAACAGGTAGCCATCTTCAAGACCGATCCCGTCATAGGCGTACGTATCCTCAAACCAAGGCCCTTGAGTCTGATAACTCCAAAGTGCATTACCAGCAGCATCGAACTTGTCCGCTACGGCTGAAGACGGTCCATCACCTGTAAAACCAAGTACAATTACTCCACCATCGGCGGTTGGGATTGGGGCGTTTGTATCATGAAAATGGTTGACGCTGGTCTCCCAGAGGAGCTCATCTGTGGCACTGAATCTCGCAAGTTCATCGGTCAAGAGAGAAAAAGTATAAAAACCATTATCATGTGAGGGACAGGAGTTCATGTATGTGCTATAGTAGATAACATTTAATGAATCTCCATTTTCAGAAAGTCGTAAGGTCCATCCTTGTAGTTCATCATTAAAAGAAATCACCCCACTAACTAGATAATGTCCCGAACTAGTAATTGACAAAGAAGAAATTGCTGGTTCGCCGATATTGCTCAAATAGAAGTTTTCTACTGATAGCAAAACGCCTGTTTCGTCATAAGTTCTTAGCTCAACTGGTGATCCGATCATGTTATCAGTAGATACAGCAGCAACGACTTCATTGTCACTATTTGTTACGACACGAGAAAACCCTGGAAGCTCGTGGCTCCAGGTTGTTTCACCTGAAAACTGTGTGAAACCCAGGATGATGCTGTTGCCATTACTAATCCATGCCGTGCCTGTTTCAGGTAGAGTGGCAATCGAGTAGATCCGTCCAGTAGGCAGCTCTGGCTGATATCCAATCACATTGCCAGCTGGGGTGAATCCAAGCAATAAGCCAGAATTACTAAAGATGCGCGTACTTGCACCCACGACAAAGCCATTCCCTTGAAGGTTTGCCACGGAGTAGGCGGCTTCATTTGTGTAAGGGAATCCCCAATTCCTTCTCCACTCTCGCTGCGGAGGTTGAGCGAAGGAAGGTATGACAGAGTAAGACAGTAGCAGCAACAGGATGATATTGGATGTTGTTTTCATGAGCTGCTCCAAGTTTCAGTATCAATATAGGAATGTACAATCGAACAACAACTCCTTTCTACTAGTACGATTATTCGGTACCAACTTAACCAGCTTCCCACACCTTCGCCCCACGAATCCAGAACACCTTCCCGTCCCGTTTGATCGGGCGTTTCGGGATCAGGAAGTCGCAACGGTACAATGTGCCGAGCAGGAATTTATTGAACCAGTAACCGATCTGCGTGTCGAGGCCGGTGGTAGCGCATGCAACCATCAGGGGACGGCCTGAACCAGTGCCGTCTTCATTTGCCCGTCGTTGTTTGTCCAGCCCACGCGCGACTCGCAGCACACGCAAGCCGCTGATCTGATGCTCCATCGAAATGTCGGAGACGACACCGTCGAACTCGTCGCCACGCTCACGTAGCAGCTCCACGCCTTCCTTTGCGTTCACCGCGCGCACGACATCTGTGACCCCGCGACGGTGCAGATCCTCGGTTAACGACGTGGCGTAACGGTCGTTATCGTCGACCAGCAGCACACGGTTCAGCGACCCCGGTTGCGGGCCCTGTTTGAACCGTCCGCCTTCCGGCCCGCCACTGGATGCTGTACCTTTCGCCATGCTTTCGGAATCCGTCACCTTCGCCACCCTGGTCCGTGATCGTGTCTTCTGGGTCACGCTCGCCGTCTCGTTCGCCGTGCGCCTCGCGCTGTCCGGCATGATCGGGCCGGGCTTTGACGAAGCCTACTACCATCTCTTCGCCCGCAACCTCGCGTGGGGCTATTTCGACCATCCGCCAGCGGTGGCGATCGTCGCCGGTCTCGGTACCTGGCTGACCGGACTGTGGACCCCGCTGACTCTGCGTCTCGGCGCGGTGCTGGCCTTCACCCTCACCCTGCCCGGAGTTTACCTGCTCGCGGGACGAGTATACAACCGGGACGCCGCACGATTCGCGGTGCTCCTGCTCCACGCGTCCCCCTACTTCCTCGTCGGCGCGGGCGCGTTTGTCATCCCCGATAACGCCCTGCTGCTCGCCTGGGTCTGGGCGCTGGTCGTCGCGGAACGGTTGCGGAATGGGGAACTGGACTTTGTCCGCAGAACCTTGCTGTTTGCCCTGCTCGGTGTCTGCACCGGACTGGCGCTGCTCGCCAAGTACCACGCCGTGTTGTTGCCGGCGTCGCTGGTGATCGCGTCGATTTACGACAAGCAGCTGCGGCGCTGGTGGTTGGACTGGCGGCTGTATTTCGCGCTGGTAATCGCGTTGCTGGTGTTCGCGCCGACGATCTGGTGGAACGCGAACAACCACTGGATCTCGTTCGCTGAACAGTTCGGCAAGGGCACCAGCGGCGAACTGCGGCTGCGTTTCGATCTCATCGGGCAGGCAATCGGCGGGCAAATCGGCTACCTGACACCGTGGGTGGCGGTGGTGCTGTTCTGGGGTGTGTTCCGCAGAGGACCACGGACTAAAGTCCGTGGTAAAAGTGACGCAGGCGGGCATGCCACAACATTACCACGGACTTTAGTCCGTGGTAAGAGTGGCGAGAGTGATGGTGTTCCTCATACCTCGCGAACCGACCGCTGGCTCGTCGCATTCTTCCTGACGCCGGTCATCGGGATCACACTGATCGGCCTGACACGAGGCATCCTGCCCCATTGGACCATGCCCGGGTACGCCGCGGCGTTCGTGCTGGCGGCAGGCGGATTTGCGTGGACAACGCGCGTGCAACGCAACACCGCGATCGCAATCGGTGTCAACCTGCTGCTGGTGGCGCTGGTCGTGATCCAGGCGGCGACCGGGTTCATTCCGCTCGAACCGCGATCCGACCCGACTCTCGACCCGGCGGGGTGGAGGGCGGCGCTGGACGAGCTTGAACAATCCGGCGATCTTGACGAAACCGACCTCATCTTCGCGCACAAATGGTTCACTGCTGGCGAATTGGCATGGGCGGATCAGGGCGAACACACCATCGTGTTGCTCAATCCGGCCGACATCCACATGTTCGCGTGGTGGGCACCGGAAACGCTGTACGAGCGCTGGTCCGGCGTCTTCATCACGCAGGCACGTTACGACATCGACCCGGAAAAGCACTTCGCACCCCGGTTTGCCTCGGTCGAAGCATTGCCGCTGGATTCAGTGCGCCATCGTGGCCGTTGGGTGCGGATGAAGGCGTGGCGGCTGACTGATCTGCAGCATCCGCAGGCACCGGAATACGGCCCGTTCGCGGCCCCGTGAGGCACGCGTACCCTTGAAACGTTTTCCCCTTGCAGACGTGAAAGAGTTAGACTACGCTAACCGATGGATATTCCCGCCGAGCCGAGCCGGGTTGAGGCCGAATCAGGCTGTTATATTCACGGTTCATTCGCGTAAACGTTTGGTTTGAACCGCCCCGAAGGATGCTGTTGCCATGGCGATCAAGACCCCAGGTGTTGCCGACAAGATGGAAGTCCGCTGGAATCCGGAACAGCCCATTGCCGATGTCACGAAGATGGGTGATCCGCTCATTCCGCCGCAGCTGATAGACGAAATCCGCGATCTGCGTGCGCAGCTCGGATCGGACCTGGTCCTGCTCGGGCACCACTACCAGCGGGACGAAGTCATCCAGTTCGCCGACAGACGCGGCGACAGCCTCAAACTCAGCCAGTACGCGGCGAAGATGGATGATGCGAAGTACGTCATCTTCCTCGGCGTGCACTTCATGGCCGAAACCGCCGACATGCTGACGCCGAAGGATGTGACCGTCATTCTGCCGGACAAACGTGCCGGCTGCACAATGGCCGACATGGCCGAGATTGACGACATCGAGGACGCGTGGGAGCAGATCGGTCAGTTCTACGACACGACGAAGATCACGCCGGTCACGTACATCAATTCCACCGCCGCGGTCAAGGCGTTCGTCGGCAAACACGGCGGCACGATCTGCACGTCAGCCAATGCGCAGAAGGTCATCAAATGGGCGCTGGAACGGGGCGAGAAGCTGTTCTTCTTCCCGGATCAGCACCTCGGACGCAACACCAGCTACGACCTCGGCGTACCGCTGGACGACATGATTGTCTGGGATCCGGAAGAGGATCTCGGTGGGCATGACCGTGACACGATCACCAACTCCCGCATCCTGCTGTGGCGTGGACACTGCAGCGTGCACCAGCACTTCGTGCCGGAACACGTGGATGTGTGGCGTAAACGCGACCCGGAAATCAAGGTCATCGTGCACCCCGAGTGCAGCTTTGAGGTGGTGCAGAAAGCCGACTATTCCGGTTCTACCGGCGGGATTCTGAAGACGATCCGTGAGGCACCCGCAGGAACCAAGTGGGCCGTCGGCACCGAAAACCACCTGGTCAACCGTCTCGGCGCCGAGATGGCCGCAGAGGGCAAGGAAGTGTTCAGCCTGGCGCCGTACGCGTGCCTCTGCTCGACCATGTTCCGCATCAGCCCGGAAGCCCTGCGCGACAGCATGAAGGCGTTGGTGAACGGCGAGTACCGCTGGCAGATCACTGTCGACGACGAAACCCGCCGCCTCTCCAACATCGCACTGGAACGGATGTTCGAGATTACCGGTTGACGCGTATCCGTGGGCTGGGTCAGCAACCTGAAAGCATCAAACCCGTAGAGCGACTCTGCGGGTTGTTTATTGTCGTATTCATAATGCTTTAGTTTTCGCTCTAACAAGAAACAAATAGTACGCTCCGCCCCGGAGATCGCTTGTTGCTGCACTTCCTGTTCTCTACCTTGGGCGCCATGGCTCGACCCGTGCGCATCCACATCCCCGACGCTCTCTACATCCTGCAGATCCGCGTTCGACCTGATACCGACCTGTTCGTGTCGGAAGAAGAACGCGGCCTGTTCCTCGCGTCCCTCGGGGACGCCACCGAAGCGTACGGCGTTACCCTGTTCGCGTATGCGCTGCTGCCTCATTCCGCACTGCTGTTCGTCCGTTCCGGGCAGCTTCCGTTGTCCAGCTTCATTCACCGTTGCCAGGCTGGTTATTTCAACCGGTTGAAGGCGCTGAATTTTCGCGATCTGCCCAAGATCCGTGACCGGCACCGCGCGATCCTGGTGCAGGACGGCCCGTTGTTCGCCGACGTGCTGCAACGGATCCACCTCGCACCGATCATCGGCGGGCACTGGTCCAACGAGAGCGAAGCGCGCAAGATCGGCGAGATCCTGAAGACACGCTGGACCTCGCTGCCGATCTACAGCGGGCAGGAAAATGGCCCGGCGTGGTTCAACCGGCGCGAAGCCGTGCGACGGCTGGCGCATCTGCAGCCGGGACGCCCCGACGAGGCCCCGTTCTGGTACATCATGCAGGGTGCGAAAAAAGCCGGCAAGCAGCCCGATGTGTTCGACCAGGTCAAGGCGATGAGCCTGCTCGGCAGCAGGGAGTTCATCGAGGAACATTACGAACGCGCGCGCGGACGCACTGGCGCGCAATCTCCTTCACCGGCAAAAGGAAATGGCGTCAACCGCAACGAGATCCGTGTCCGCTTCAACCGGTTGGTGCGCACCGTCGCCCGAACCTACGAAGTCCCGCCGGACGACCTCCTGCGCGCACGTGCCCGTCACCCGGGACGCAAGATCCTCGTCGAACTGGCGATGCGGCACTTGATTGGGAATGGCGGCATCCGGGAACTGGGGGAGAAGTTGAACATCAGCGGCAGCGCAATGGCACACATGCGGCGGCAGGTGCGCTACAAGCTGCGGGACGACCTGGAGTTCGCGGATACCCTGGTCAATGTTGAGCGCGAGTTCCTGAAGCCGATACAGGTGCGGAAACGGCAACGCTGAACCGTAGCGAGGATACCAGACCAGAAAGAGTAAAAACCCCACGAAATCGTGGGGTTTTGTCGTCAATGCAAGTCACTCGTGCTGCGTAGATCGATCAGGCAGCCGCCATGCTCGGGACAGATTCCGGCAGACGAGATTCCATCTTCTCGATCAACCCGGGGGCGTATTCGTTCAGCTGACGGAAAATCCGGCGGGTACGGAAGGCCGACGGATCCATCAAGTCCGCGCCACGGGCACGGCAGGCGAGGAGATGAATCCACGCTTCCGCAACCAACTTGCGAAGGAACTTCGCCGTCGTCAACGCATTCCCACGCTGTTCCGGCTCACTCCACGGAATCCGATCCGCCCAGCTATTGATACGCTCTTCCCACGTCTCGAGCTCACGTTCAATCTCGTCCAGAGTCGGCATGCTCTGTTCGTACATCTCTACGGTAGGGCTCATGGTATCTCTCCTCCAAGTCGGGGCAGCTGTGGATACTCGCGCCTCTTTCACTACCGCGAAGCTGACCGAAGGTTGACTGCAGGGCTGCCCGGCCTGCAACTGTGATCTACTCTTCGGGGCCGCAAAGATAACCTCTATCCTACACTCTGTCAAGTGCTGTCTCTCAGGGTGTCTCCCTCTTATTCTTTGAAAAACAACACTTTAAAATGTTTATGCAGGCTAACTTACGTATTTACAACTCATCGCCTTTTTCGTTTTTCATAACACTTTGCAAACCTTTGACAACTATATATCAAATATTAGCTACACCAAACTTTTCCCATGCTCAACAAGCCAAATTCATGACTTTTCAATACTTAAAGGAAAACCTAACTCATTACCTAGCACTTTGAATCCAGAATTTCAGAAAAGCTGATCCGTGAGAACGCAGGGATTGACACAGGGTGGGCCGTCGATGTGAGGCGAATCCCCAAACGGTCGACTTCTTGTTCGGTTCAATCTTCATGAGCATCCCCCTGAAGACTTAACCAAGATGCAACATTCCGAACTCCAATGCAAAACGATTTCAAACATGAAATAGTTTCATTCGATGACTCCGGAGTCAGGATTTGAGTAGCAGTTCGCTGTCAAAATGAAGATTTTCACACATTCGATTGACAAACGCGCCGGGAACGCGTATCCTGATGCTAAGGCATGAAACGACGGATGTTACAGAACAGCTAACCCCCTCAAGTTCATGCCGCATCCGGATCTTTGACGCACCGTTCGCGCAACCCTTTTACGGTGGTAATCCCGCCGAGTATCGGAGGAACCGATGGTAAAGACAGACAATCGCTTACCACTGTCCATCAAGGTCAGGAGGCATCTTGAAGTTGAAATCAACCTGCTGAATGCTTCCCAGCTCAACGATCTGATGGAGATGTACAGTGCCCTGGATGACAAATCACTTGCACGATTGCCTTATGACGTCAACTCCGAACATTACCCCCAGGTCCTGAAGCGTCAACTCGAAGACAATCGCGCCATCTTCCTCGTTGCCTGGCATGATGGTAAGATTATCGGTTCCCTCGCCCTTTATCATGGGGAAGCGCTGTGGACGCGTCATGTTGGCCGTGTCATCTTCGTCTCACACCCTGACTATCGGCGTTATGGTCTCGCAACTGTACTTTTCGAAGAATTGATCCCTTACGCACAGTCGCTTGGGATCGAAAAACTGTACGCTCAGTTGACGAAGGACCATGTTGACGGCATCAAGATGCTGAAGACCTTCGGATTCGCACGTGAAGCGACCCTCAAAGATCATATCAAAGATCGGTATGGCCGCTATTACGACATGCGCATCTATTCCCTCGATCTTGAAGGTGCACACAAGTCGATGGAAGAACTCATCTCGAGTTTCAGCGACTATTCAGGGTAAACACGAACCGCAAAAAGTTCGGTTCCCTTAATGCTCTAGTTTCATCTCCCCCCGGGCTGATGTCCGGGGGGAGTGTTGGCTTATCCCGTCTCCTGCCTCACCCTGTCATCCGAGCACTTCTTGTTGACGCTCCGAGCGAGCAATCGCACCATCCGGGAGCGTATCTTTCGTCATTCATCCCGGGGCTGGTTCTTGCTTAAATCATTGAAAATAAAGAATATTGCGCTCGTTGACGAACTCGCACTACAATTCGCCGGCGGCCTCAATGTGATCACCGGCGAAACCGGTGCCGGGAAGTCGATCCTGATCGGATCGATCGCGTTGACACTCGGAGAACGAGCCTACCCGGACATCGTCCGAGAGGATCGCGCAAATGTGGAAGCGATGTTCGAACAGAACGGATCCACCCGCGCGCTGATCCGTGAGGTCGGGCCGGACGGACGCACAAAAGCCCGGATCGACGCTTCCGCGACCACCATCGCCGCCCTGAAAGAAGAGGGACGGCGCTGGGTGGAGCTGACCGCGCAACGGGACGGCGCGACCCTGCTCGACCCGTCGACACACCTCGAGCACATCGACCGCTTCGGCGGTTTCGAGGCGGACGTTGCCGCGCTGGTGGATTTGCACACGACCTATCAGACGTTGAAGGATAAACGTGCGAAGCTGACGGCCCGCATCGCGCGACTGAAGGAAACCGAGGAGCTGGCACGGTATCAGCTCGCGGAAATCGACGCATTCGACCCGAAACCCGGAGAAGAGGACGAACTCGAGCGTGAGATCCGGCTGCTCGAGGGCGCGGAAACGTTGCTCACCGGGCTGAGCCACGCCGTGGACGCGTTGGACCAGGGGGATTCGCCAGTCTCCGATCAGCTGGCGGCGATCATTCAGGAAGTCCGCGCTCTGGCGCGCATTGACGAGTCGCTGAACACGCAGGAAACAGCGCTGAACGAAGCGTTGGACGTTCTGCGCCAGGCGTCCCTCGATCTCGCCAACCGTCGCGATGATGTCAACCTCGATCCGGAACGGTTGGAAGAGGTGCGCGAACGGCATGGGCAACTGTTGCGTCTGATCCGTAAGTACGGCGGCTCGATGCAGGCGCTGCTCGACACATGGCGCGATCTGCGTACGCGTGAGACGGACAGTGAAGACCTGCAGCGGGAACGTGACCGGCTCGACCGCGAGATCACGAAGCACTTGGAACGTTGGGAAGCGGCGTGCGAAGCCATCTCCGCCGCGCGTGCGGCCATCCTGCCGCGAATGCAGGACGCGATGGAGGACGGGCTGAGGTCGGTCGGCGTCGAGAAACCGCGCTTCGAGATCCATCGTGTAGAGGAAGAGGGCGAGACCGTCGAGTTTCCCCACAGCGGTACGCACCGCGTTGGCCCGGACGGCTGGGATCGTTACGAGTTCCGCATCTCGTTTAATCCGGGGCATGAACCGAAGGCGTTGCAGCGTGTCGCGTCCGGCGGTGAATTAAGCCGGATGATGCTGCTGCTGCGTGGGCTGAGTCCGCCGGAGGGACTGCCGCCGGTGCTGGTGTTTGACGAGGTCGATACCGGCATTTCAGGAAAGACCGCGCGTCAGGTCGGGCTGCGGCTGAAGGAGCTGAGCAAAATCCGGCAGGTGATCCTGGTGACCCATCTCCCGCAGATCGCGAGCCTCGCGGATCACCATTTCGTGATCGAGAAGGAAACCGGCGCCGATTCGACCAAGGTCACGATGCGGCAACTCGCCGTCGGCAGCGACGAACAGGTCAACGAGATCGCGCGCCTGCTCGGTGGTGAGTCGGTTACGGATGGCAGTCGTGCCGCGGCGAGGGAGTTGATTGAACAAATTCCAGCTAACGTAAACCCGGGCCAATAGCCAACGGCCCATAGCCGATAGCCGAACCATGGACAAACTGATCATCCAGGGCGGTCATGAGCTGCACGGCGACATCCAGGTTGCTGGGGCGAAGAACGCTGCGCTGCCGTTGATGGCCGCCGCCGTGCTCGCACCAGGCAAGACGACGCTGAGCAACGTTCCGCGGCTCGTGGACGTCGGCACGATGGGCCGCGTACTCGCCAACCTCGGCCTCGAGGTGGAGTTCGACCGGGACGCCGGCACGATGTCGCTGGATGCCGCCAACTTGACCTCCGACACCGCGCCGTACGAGCTGGTGAAAACGATGCGCGCGTCGTTTTACGCCCTCGGGGCGTTGATCGGACGCTTGCGCAAGGGCAAGGTCTCGTTGCCTGGTGGCTGTGCTTGGGGCCCGCGACCGGTAGACATCCACATGAAGGGCTTCGAGGCGATGGGGGTTAGCATCGACCTCGATGAGGGCTACGTCGTCGCGGACGCATCCATCATCCACGGCACCAACTTCGTATTAAGCTTTCCCAGTGTTGGCGCAACGGTAAACCTGCTGCTTGTGGCGGCGACGATTCCCGAGGAAACGATCCTCGACAATGTCGCCCGTGAGCCGGAAGTCACCGCCCTGGTGCGCATGCTGCAGCAGATGGGCGCGACCATCGAGGGCACCGGCACCAGCACCTTGCGGATCGTTGGTACCCGTGACCTGAAACCCGTCCAGCAGGCGGTGATCCCGGATCGTATCGAGGCGGGAACGTACCTCGCGGCAGTGGGAATGACCGGCGGAGAAATCGTGCTCAAGGGCGCGGAGCCGGAACACCTGACGATGGTGATTGCCAAGTCGGTTGAGGCGGGGCTGCATGTGACCGTCACCGTGGATGGCATCCGGGTCAAGCACAACGGTGAACTACGTCCGGTGGACGTCGAAACCGCTGTCTACCCGGGTTTCGCGACCGACATGCAGGCGCAGTGGATCGCGTTGATGGCGACAGCGAACGGTGCCAGTTTCGTCACCGATACCATCTATCCGGACCGTTTCACGCACGTCGCCGAGCTGATGCGGCTGGGCGCGAAAGTGACGATGAAGGAGAATGTCGCCAAAGTGCAGGGACCGTCCAAGCTGAAGGGTGCGCCGGTGATGTCCACTGATCTGCGCGCGTCGGCGTGTCTCGTCCTGGCCGGATTGGCGGCGCAGGGCGAAACGCACATCAGCCGGATCTATCATCTCGACCGTGGCTACGAAAAACTGGAAGACAAGTTGCGCGCGCTCGGGGCGGTGATTGAACGGAAGAGTGAGTAGGCGGACGCAACTGACGCAACTGACGCAACTGATGCAAAAGACGTAACGGACACAACGGACCTCAACCACCGCGTAGCGGTGTGAGGTGGTTAGCGTGTGGTTTCAACCACACGAACAAGGCGGGACCTACATCTCCAGGCTGGTTGAACCACCGCGTAGCGGTGAAGGGTGGTTAGCGTGTGGTTTCAACCACACGAACAAGGCGGGACCTACATCTCCAGGCTGGTTGAACCACCGCGTAGCGGTGTGAGGTGGTTAGCGTGTGGTTTCAACCACACGAACGACGAACACCAGACATTTTCTCGATTTTCCGACGTTTTTGCGTCCTATAGGGACGCCGCGACATCACCGGACATCTTCGTCAACCTTTACGATACCAGAACCCGATGAGCTTTGCCCATCTGCACGTTCACAGCGAATACAGCTTCCTCGAAGCCACCATCCACATCAAGGAACTGGCCGAGGAAGCGGAACGGATGCAACTGCCGGCCGTCGCGCTGACCGACTACGGCAACCTCTGCGGCGCGCCGGAATTCTTCCAGGCGATGCAAAGGGCCGGCGTCAAACCGATCCTCGGCGCCGAATTCTTCGTCATCGAAGGCAACCGCAAGGATCATGGGCCGGACATGCACGGTCGCATCCCGACCCTGTACCATCTGCCGCTGCTGGTCAAGAATTCCACCGGCTGGCGCAACCTGATGAAGCTGTCGTCCAAGGCCTACCTGCAGGGTTTTTACTACAAACCGCGCATCGACTATGAACTGCTGGTGAAGCATCACGAAGGCCTGATCTGCCTCTCCGGATCGCCGCTCAGCCACGCGAACCGCATGCTGTCGCTGGGCAAGGAAGACGAAGCGCGCAATGTCGTCCTGCGGCTGCGTGAACTGTTCGGCGACGACTTCTACCTCGAACTGATGGACCATCAGCTCGACGACGAGAAACGCAACAACCAATTCCACATCGAGCTGGGCAAGGAACTGGGCATTCCGGTGGTCGCATCGAACCACGTCCATTACCTGAAGCAGGAACACGCCGAGGCGCATGACGTGCTACGTTGCGTCGGCATGCGCACCGACATCAACAACCCGTCGCGCCCGAAATTGCCCGGGGACCAGTACTACTTCAAATCCCCGGAGGAAATGCAGGCGTTGTTCGCGGATGTGCCCGAAGCCATCTCGAATACGCTTGAGATCGCGAACAAGATCGACTTCGAGCTCAAGTTCGGTGAGAAGCACTTCCCCGAGTTCACCATTCCCACCGACGCCGATGTCTCGGACGACTTCGAGTATTTGCGGATGCTGTGCGAGGAAGGGCTGCCGGAGCGCTACGACGAGGTCACGGACGACCTCTACCAGCGGATGGAATTCGAGCTCGACATCATCCAGACCAAGCACCTGTCGTCGTATTTCCTGATCGTGCGCGACTTCATCATGTTCGCCAAGGAACGCCTGATCCCGGTCGGGCCGGGGCGTGGCAGCGCGGCGGGGTCGCTGGTCTCGTACCTCATCGGGATCACGAACATCGACCCGATGCGCTACAACCTGCTGTTCGAACGGTTCATCAACCCGGAACGTGAATCCTACCCCGATATCGACGTTGACTTCTCCGACGCCCGCCGTGGGGAAGTGATCGAATATGTGCGCAAGAAGTACGGCGCGGACTGTGTTTCGCAGATCATCACCTTCGGCCGCATGCTGTCGAAGCAGGTGATCCGGGACGTTGGCCGGGTGATGGCACTCCCCCTGGACGAGGTCAACGCCATCGCGAAGCTGATTCCCGACCCCGTGCAGGGCAAGGCGAAGAAGCTGAACGAAGCGCTGAAGGAAGTGCCGGAACTGCGGGAGTTGATCGACTCGAGGCCGGAATATCGAGAGCTGATGGACCGCGCGCTGACCCTTGAGGGCACCGTGCGCAACCAGGGCGTGCACGCCGCCGGTGTCATCATCACCCCCGAGCCGATCACCGAATTTGCCCCGTTGAGCAAGGCCGGTGATCAGGGTGTCGTCGTCCAGTTCGACATGAACAACTCCGAAGCGCTGGGGCTGCTCAAGGTCGACTTCCTCGGGTTGAAAACGCTGACGATTCTCGAGAACGCGCTCGCGTTGATCCGGAAGAAAGGCGTCGAGCTGGAGCTGGATGAGATCCCCGTTGACGACAAGCCGACCTACGATCTGTTCGCCCGCGGTGATACCATCGGCATCTTCCAGTTTGAATCAGGCGGCATGCGGGAGAACCTGCGCAAGCTGCAGCCGGAACGGTTGGAAGACCTGATCGCGATGAACGCGCTTTACCGCCCGGGTCCGATGGCGAACATCGACGACTTCATCGCGCGTAAACACGGCCGCCAGAAAGTCACCTACCTGCATCCGAAACTGGCGCCGATCCTGGACGAGACGTACGGCATCATCGTCTACCAGGAACAAGTGATGCAGATCGCGAACCAGATCGCTGGCTTCAGCCTCGGTCGAGCCGACTTGCTGCGCCGTGCGATGGGCAAGAAGAAGCTGAGGTTGATGAACGAGATGATGCCCGAGTTCATCGACGGTTGCCGCGAATCCGGCCTCGACAGGTCCAAAGCGATGGAGCTGTGGGCGTTGATCGAGAAGTTCGCGTCCTACGGCTTCAACAAGTCCCACGCCGCAGGCTATTCGCTGGTCGCCTATCAGACCGGCTATCTGAAAACGCACTTCCCGGCCGAGTTCATGGCGGCGTCGATGACGAGCCGCAAGGACAACACGGACGAAGTCGTACTGTTCCTCGAGGAATGCCGCCGCATGGGCATTCCAGTGCTGCCGCCGAACATCAACGAGTCGGAAGAAGACTTTACCGTCACCGAAAACGGCGAGGTGCGCTTCGGCCTCACCGCGATCAAGGGCGTCGGCTCCGGCGCGATCCAGAACATCCTCGGCGCACGCGATTCCGGTGGCACCTTCCGCGACCTGTTTGACCTCGCGGGACGGATCGACAACCGCATGGTCACCCGGGCGGTGCTCGAAAACCTGATCCTCGCCGGGGCGGCACGTGAGCTGGACGGTCACCGCAACCAGCAGTACCAGTGCGTCGAACGCGCGATGACCTATGGCCGTCAGCTGCAGGAAGAGAAGGCGCGCGGGCAGGTGAGCCTGTTCGGCGGCGGCGATGAAGGTGACGATGATGACATGGGCGGCCTGCCACGCCCGGAAATGCCGCACGCGCCGGAAATGAGTGTCAAGGATCTGCTCACCGCCGAACGCGAACGGCTCGGCTTCTACTTCTCAGGACATCCCTTGTTACGCTACCGTCTCGAAGCAGACGCGCTTTCGATGCACAAAATCGTCGACCTGCCCGAATTGCAGGACGGCACCTCGCTGCGACTCGTTGGCCTGCTCAACTCGATCGAGAAACGCCAGACCCGGAACGGCGACATGATGGCGCGGGCCAAGCTCGAGGACCTCACCGGCATTATCCCGGTTCTGATCTTCCCGCGCGCATTCGAGAAGGTCCGCGAAGTGATGAAGGATGATGAACCGTTCCTGATCGCCGGCAAGGTGAAGATTCAGCAGGAACAGGTCGAGCTGATCGTTGAGGACATGGAAGCGCTGGAAGTCGCGACGAAACGCCTGATCCGCGCGGTGAGAATCCGCTGGGACAGCGACCGGGACGCGCAGGCGATGTTCGACCTCGAAAAGATTCTCCGCGACAATCCGGGTGGGGTGGCGCTGAAAATCCACTTCCACAATGGCGACGGTGGCCGCTGGGTGATGACCAGCGAACGCTACAAGGTCAACCCGCACCACGAGTTCATCAAGGCGGTCGAAGAGCTGCTTGGCGAAGGCAACCTGCGGCTGGAGACCGTCGGCTGATTCGTCCGTTTGGTGCCTGTTTTTCATCTGTTCGCGTTATAACCATACCGTTTCGCCTTATCTTAACTGATGAGGCGGAATCGTTCCGTCTGCCATCGGAATGATGGGGGTGATAGATGGCGCGGTGTGGCCTGTGGTTCGTGTTGGTGCTTGCGATGTTGCTGCTACCGGGTGTTGTCCATGCACGGCAACCGGTATTGCAACACAGCATCGGCGATACCATCACCGCCGCCGAAGCTGAACAGTATTCCCTCTTCCGCGATGTACCCGGCTTCCAGTCCGCGGTGATCGCCGATTCAGTCTACACCCATGTGAAGATCCTTCGTGTCTATTCCGAGGATGTGTTCTCCCGGTACGGCACCACCTGGCTGATCGACAATTCCGTGTTCCGTGTGCTGCCGCTGGTGTTGGAGCGGGCGGATTCGTTGCGTGACGATCTACCCGTTTCAGATGGTGTTTCGGTCACAATCACCCCGAAACAAGGCCCACGCAACTTCGGCAAGATCACCGAGTGGACCGGGTTAAGCTTCCACGTCACCACCCAGTTCGGCTACAGCGACATTCCCATCGACCAGATCGACGACATCGAGATACAGCACCGGGTCAAGGACTACGCCCAGTTCACCGACGTCGTGGACGCCAACCGTACTCGCCTGTTCTTCATGCCGACCGGCCGCAGCCTGGGCAAAGGCGAGGGCTACTTCGCGGTGTATGAGGCCGTCATGCCCGGCATCCAGGTCGGTTTCGGGCACAAAATCTCTGTCGGCGGAGCATTCTTCCCGTGGTCGATCCCGCACGCCACCTTCGGCTGGTTCACCGGACAGGTGGGGATCGTCGACAACGATCACTACTCCTTCGCGGTGGGGAACCTGACCACCTTGATGAGCGGTGGGGACGGCCAGAACGCTGGAATCATCTACGGAGTTGGAAGTGCCGGGAGCACCAAAGCGTCCGGAACCTTCGGCCTCGGGTTTGGCTTCGTCGATGGGTTCAAGCTAGCGGACAATCCATTCGTGGTGATCGGCGGGGAATGGAAGACCGGCAGGCGAACCAAGCTGATCACCGAAAACTGGATGATTCCGGGGGTCGACTGGCCGGTGGTGTCGCTCGGAATGCGCTGGTACGGTGACAAATTATCCGTCGATTTCGCCATCATTCGCCCGTTGATGGGAGACTTCGAAGCACTTGGGATTCCATGGGTCGATTTCGTCGTGCATTTCTGATCCGGAACGCTCTCGATTACGGAAGGTTGTTTTACATACGGAGCAGAGGTTGCGAGCGTTGGCATTCAAATCCTTATGTTAGATAAAGATGACAATCCATCTCAGAGTTTCCAGTCTATCATCGGGGGGCAGATGATGAAGCACGGCGCACGGTTTACTCTGCTGGCAGTACTTCTGATTCTAATGACACAACTTCCTGCATTCGCGCGCGCACCCCTGCTCAACCATCCCATCGGTGACACGATCACCGTCGCGGAAGCTGAAGAGTACGATCTATTCCCCGATCTGTTCGGCTTTGAACGCGCGCTGATTTTCAAGTCCACATCCAACCTCGCCGAGAAGATGGTCGTGTTCAGCTTCGACGGCATCGAACACTTCGAGCATGAGTATCTGCTGGATCATGAACTGCTGGACATTCTGCCGCGAGTCCTCGCATACCAGGATTCCGTCCGCTACGACACCGCTACTTCACAGGGCATCCCCGCCGTAGTCGAACCGTATAACGCCGACCCGATCAACGGTTTCATCACTCGCTGGACCGGCGACTTCCTGCTGGTTACCTCACGCTACGGCCAGCACCGGCTGCCGGTCAGCGACATAGCCTACGTTGACATTGCCGATCCGGTGCTCGCGGAACGGGGTTTCGTCTGGTTCCGTGACCCGAACAATCGCCTCTTCTTCGGTCCGACCGGCCGCAGCCGTTCATTCGGGCACGGCTATTACGTGCACCACTATGTCATCATGCCGACGCTGGAGTTGGGCATGCCGTTTCGTACTTCGATCGGCGGCAGCCTGATGCCACTCGGCGGTCCACTGTTTTCGCTCGGTTGGGTGTCCGGGCAGATTACGCTGGTCGAGACCGATTCGCTGGCCATCGCAGTGGGAAATCGGACCCTGTTCGCGGATACCGAATGGTCCAACCTGAAAACCACATCGGTGACCTACGGCGTCCTCAGCGTCGGCGACGCCAACACGATTCTGGTGATCGGTGGCGGGGTCATTGACGAGCAGGATGAACCCGATCTTGGCCACTTGCTCATGATCGGTGGGATGTGGCGTGTGCAACGATCATTAGCGCTCGTCACCGAGAACTACTACATCCCACACAAAATCGATCCGCTAGTCTCGTTTGGCGTGCGTTGGATCAGCACTCATTACGTGCTCGACGTGGCGCTGGCGCGTGAAATGGGGCATGATGTCGACTATGTTGTCTTCCCGTGGATCAGCGTCGGTGCGAATTTCTAACGGAGTACCGGGTCGTCATGCGTATCGTGTTGCAACGAGTTTCGTCAGCATCGGTGACGGTGGAAGATGAAGTCGTCGGCCAGATCGGGCCGGGCTTTGTGCTGTTGGTCGGGGCAACCCACGACGACACCGAGGCCGAAGCCGACTGGCTTGCGGACAAGGTTGCCGGGCTGCGCATTTTCGAGGATGACGAGGGCAAGATGAACCTCTCGCTCAGCGATCAGCCGAACCCCTCGGTTCTCGTTGTCAGCCAGTTTACTCTCTACGCCGACAGCCGCAAGGGCCGTCGTCCGAGCTTTGTTCACGCCGCCCGTCCGGAACAGGCCGAACCTCTCGTCGAGTACTTCGCGAAACGGCTCCAAGAAGCGGGGCTGCATGTCGAGACCGGCCGATTTGGCGCGATGATGCAGGTTTCGCTGGTTAATGACGGGCCGGTCACTTTACTTCTTGAAAAGTCACATCCCTCTTGATTCTGAACTCCTGTTCAATTACCTTTTGTTCAGTGAACATCTCTTGAACAGGAGTCAGCCATGGCTGAACCATTGACCCCACGCCAGGAGTCGG
Organism: bacterium; assembly: GCA_963675295.2. Taxonomy (GTDB): domain Bacteria; phylum Electryoneota; class Electryoneia; order Electryoneales; family Electryoneaceae; genus BMS3BBIN04. The sequence goes on along the minus strand of CAXXKJ010000002.1, from coordinate 3,639,987 downwards.
TGCTCAAACGGATTGGGGACGGACTCCGGAAGAACGGCTATCCGCCGACCTTCCGTGACATCGGCGAAGCGGAAGGAATCCGCAGCACGAACGGTGTCCGCAGCATCCTCGAAGCGCTGCAGAAGAAGGGGTATATCGTCCGCGAACGCTACCGCAGCCGTGCGATCGAACTGACCGACGCCGGGCAGGAAGTCGCGTTCGGACCGCGAGACGATTCGCGCGGCGATTCCGGCGCGCGGATTGTCCAGCTCAGCGACATGATCTATCCGACCACCTCTGTCGTCGAGATTCCGATCTATGGCGAGGCGGTTGCCGCCGGAGCGCCGTTGCTGGCAGAGAACAATCTGCAGGGCCACATCGCGATCGACGCCGATTACGCGCCCAAGGGCGAGGTGTTCGCATTGCGGGTTAAGGGTGAGTCGATGATCGACGCCGGCATTCACGACGGCGACGTGGTCTTCTGCCGCAAGCAGGATGATGCACGCCCCGGCGAGATCATTGTCGCGTTGATCGGCGATGAGGCGACGGTCAAGTATTACCACCCCGGGAAGAGCCAGATCGAACTGCGTCCGGCGAACCAGTACATGCAGCCGATCATGGTCGATCCGACGCGGGAAGATTTCATGATCCTCGGCATCGTCGTCAGCCTCTTCCGCCGGTACTAAAAGCGTGCCCCAGACATTCATGTCTGGGATCGACGGGATGATTTTCACTGGCTGATTGCCTTGTGAAAACGCATAGCATACAGGCCCGTGCTTGCTTGCTGGCGCGGGTCCGATTTGTCAGAATTGGGGGTTCGAAGGGGCTGGAAAACCAGATTGACTCTCGCTTTCTGGGTGGCTCGGGCCGGAACGCAGGGTCCCTCTCAGCTTGACACCTTTTTTTGTTTCTCCTATTTTGCCTGACCTATGGCTTGGAATTCGTCCGGGCCGCTTCATGTGTTTGTTGACCGGCCCACGTGCCTTCACAATCCCAGATCCAGACGAGGCTTGAATGATTCCCGTAGAGGTCACCGGCATTTCCATCAGCCCGCCCTATCAGGGCTACGTGGTGATCCTGAAAGAGAAGGACGGCGAGCAGTGGCTGCCGATTTTTATCGGTGCCACCGAGGCACACACGATCTCCCTGCTGCTGCAGGGGCTGAAGTATGTCCGTCCGCTCACCTATGATCTGTTCAAAAACCTGCTTGATGCGTCAGAGGCGAAGGTCTCCCGGGTTGAGGTTACCGACCTCAAGGAAAACACGTTTTACGCCACCGTGTATGTCGACACGCATGAAGGTCGGAAGGAAGTGGACGCGCGCCCGAGCGATGCGATCGCGCTGGCGTTGAAGACCGAGGCGGATATCTTTGTCGCGCCGCATGTGTTCACCGAAGCCGGGATGCGTGGTGAGATTGCCCAGGCCGATACCGCCGGCCCGAGCAAGGAAGACAAACTGATGGAACTCAACCGCCGGCTGAAGGAAGCGGTTGAGAAGGAAGAGTACGAGGAAGCCGCGCGTATCCGGGACGAAATCAAGGTGCTGGAGAGCGTTGGGGGCGAACACGCTCCAGAGGAGAGCAACGGGGACGACGAACCCTCGACCTCCTAGCGTTCGCTGGTCTATTTCAGAAGCTATCCCAATGCCCGTGCCGGTGATTCCGGCGCGGGCTTTTCTATTTCCAAACGCAAGCCCTGAATTTGTTGGAATAATTTCAATCAAATCCTGTTACGGTGTTGCGGGAATCGTATATTCTGGTTCAAGTTGGACAGATCGATGGGCACAGGGGGCACGATGAAAACGTTGTACGAGTGGGGGAGAACTGCCGGGCAGTGGTGTTTGCTTGCCGCACTGCTCATTTTCCTGCCGTCCGCCATGTTCGCGCAGCCGGTTTCCTTCAGTTCAAAGATTGTCATCAGCAACGAAGCCGACGGCGCGCAAGCGGTATTCAGCGTTGACATGGATGGCGACGGCGACCTGGATGTGCTCGCCGCCTCAGCGACCGACAGCACTGTCGAATGGTTCGAGAACCTTGACGGTACTGGAGTGTTCGGCCCGCCGATCGTGATAACCGAAACACTCGATCGTGCCTCGTTCGTTTACGGTGCCGACCTCGACGGTGACGGCGATAACGATGTCATTTCAGCCGTCTCCCAGAATGATCAGAAGATTGTCTGGTTTGAGAACATCGACGGCCAGGGTGCCTTCAGCAACGAAATGGTGATCGCAACCAACACCTGGGACATCACCGCGGTTCGCTGTATGGACATGGACGGGGACGGAGATGAGGACGTGATCTCTGCCCAGGGAACCGACATCAAGATGTACGAAAACGAGGACGGGGCCGGAACGTTTTCCGACGAACAAATCCTCACCGACATCAATTATTCCATCAACTCGTTGTGCGCGCCTGACCTGGACGGCGACACAGATCCCGATCTCTTGTTCGCCTCCAGTAGCGCGACGCGGGGCATGGTTGCATGGAGCGAAAACCTCGACGGTGCCGCGTCGTTTGGTCCGGAGATGGTCATCGTGTCGAGCACATGGAACTACAAAGCGGTGTGCTCGAATGATGTTGATGGTGACGGCGATCAGGATGTGCTTGCTGCGTCCTACCAATCAGACGAGAACCTGATCGCGTGGCACGAAAACACGGATGGCCAGGGCACATTCAGCGCCGCCCAGCAGATCAGCGACCAGATCAAGGGCACGGAGATTCTGTTCAGCATTGACATCGATAATGACGGCGATATCGACCTCGTCGCGGCATCCTCCCCGGACAGCTTGATTGTGTGGTTCGAAAATACGGACGGCGAGGGTTCGTTCGGCCAGCACTACGTCATCACTGATGATATTGACCACGTGTCCGGCATCTACTGCGCCGACCTGGACGGCGATGGCGACAACGACATCCTTTCCGCGTCGTGGGGTGACAACACCATCGCCTGGTACAAAAACCTCGGATTCGTCGGAGTCGCGGAGGATGCGTCCGCGTCCCACCTGCCGCAGGCATACGAGCTGAGCAAGATCTACCCGAACCCGTTCAACCCGAGCGCCACCATTGAGATCGCCCTGCCGCGTTCGTTCAGGCTGGACCTGACCGTCTACAACACTCTCGGCGAACAGGTCGCGGTACTGAGTTCATCGACGCAACCGGCGGGACTGCACTCGTTTACGTTTGATGGCACAAACAACGCCAGCGGGATTTACTTTGTGCGAGCGATCGTACCGGGACAGCTGAACGCCGTCCAGAAAATCGTGCTTATGAAGTAGGATCTGCCGTACGTGACACATTCTGATGTCAAATCACGATCCCGGGACATTTGCCCCGGGATTTTTGTGTCAACTGTTTTCGTTTCTTTCCTCGCCGTGTCTGCACTCCAACTCTGAAATTCTTACGTTGTTTGTCGGATAGACGTTCGGCCGAGGGGGACGTTCACTCAATCATGGATGCAATCATGCCTGCCAAACGGTCCACGCTGAACCTCGTTTTCCTGACCTCCTGTCTGTTGGTAACAATTCTCCTGCCGCTTGACTCCGCGTTCGCGGAGATCAGCTTCAGCGGCAAAATTCCCCTCTCCGGCTATACAAACGGCGCCTCCGGCGCGGTCGGTGCCGATGTGGACGGGGACGGCGACCTCGATGTCGTCTGTTCCGCAGCCACCGATCAAAAGATCGCCTGGTATGAGAATCTGGACGGCGAGGGCAACTTCGGCCCGCAAAAGTTGATTGCCACCGGCTTTGATGGGGCATGCGATGTGACCTGTGCCGATGTGGATGGGGACGGTGATCTCGATGTTCTCGCCGCTGCCAACCAGGACCACAAGGTATCGTGGTTCGAGAACACAGACGGGCAAGGCACCTTCTCCGCGGAACAGGTGTTGTCGGACAGCATCGAGTATGTCGCCCTTGTCTTCGCGCGCGATGTGAACGGCGATTCGTACACCGACCTGATGTATTCCTCACCGCACGAGGACGGCTTCGGCTATTTCCTGAACCAGGACGGACTCGGCACCTTCGGACCCCAGCAGATTATCGACAACATCGGAATCATCATTCGGAATCTGATTGTGCCCGATATCGACTCCGATGGCGATCCGGATATCGTGGCGGTCAACAATCACGGCGATTCGTTGAAGGTCGAACTGTATGAGAACATGGACGGCGCGGGCACCTACGCCGTCCAGCAGATGCTCACCAGTTCGACCACCACCTGGAGCTACGGCCTGCACGCCGATGATCTGGACCGGGACGGCGACACCGACCTCATCCTCACCGATGGCAGTAGTTTGATGATTTACGATAACGTGGACGGCGGCGGCACGTTCACGGTAGATCTGATTGACGGCTCCATGCTGAACGGAATCGGGTCGGTGTGCTGCGTGGATCTCGGAGATGACGGAGATCAGGATATCATTGCCGCATCCTACCGCTATCTCTACAGTTATACGAACCAGAGCGGCCAGAACGATTTCGGCGACGAACAACTGCTGACCGAAATCGCGGGAGATGGTTCCCGTCTTCACGCCTGCGATCTAAATGGAGACGGTCTCGATGATGTTCTCGCGGCGGCGAAAAAGAGTGACGGCATCGCCTGGTATCCGACGCTCCCCGCTGGGGCTGGACTCGGCGGGAAACGAATCATTTCGGATGGGACGGTTGATCCGGTCGTGGTGCGGATCGCCGACATGAACGGCGATGGCTACGACGACATCATCGCCGCCCTCTACGAGGACGACCGCATCGTCTGGTTTGAAAACATACACGCCAGCGGCGAATTCGAACATCAGCAGGTGCTCTCGCCATTTTCGTACACCGCGGCGGACATTTACCCTGCCGATCTTGATAACGACGGCGATATCGATCTGCTCGCCGCGACACAATGGAACCAGCAGGCGTTCTGGTATGAGAATCTGGAAAATACCGGTGAATTCGACGAACACATCCTGACGACTCTGATCTATGGCGTCGTCGCTATCTGTGCAGCCGATCTGGATGGCGACGGCGATCAGGATGCGGTGACGGCATCCGCATGGGATGACACGATCGCGTGGTATGAAAACACCGACGGGCAGGGCGGTTTTGCCCCGCGTTCCATTGTCAGCACTCTGTCCGTCTGGCCACAAGCAGTGTCCGCCTGCGACCTGAACGGAGACGGCGATCTGGATCTGCTCTCCGCCTCCAAGGAAGACCACAAGGTCGCGTGGTACGAAAACACCGATGGAGCCGGCCAATTCGGCACCGAACAGATCCTTAGCAACACACTCGCCAATCCAGAGTGTGTGCATGCCGCCGATTTAGACGGAGATGGCGACCTCGACGTCCTGATCGCGGATTCCGGTGACGACAACATCGGCTGGTTCGAGAATCTCGACGGAGCCGGATCGTTCGGGTCGTTGCAGGTGATTGAGGTAAATGTGATGGGTGCCAACGATCTGGCCTGCGTGGATCTTGACAATGACGGCGACCTCGACCTGCTGTCAGCTGCGCGGGACAACAACTGGTACTCGTGGCACGAAAACCTTGACGGACAGGGGAATTTCGGCGAACGTCACCGGCTCTGCGACTTCTCCGGTTCACCGGAATCCATCGCCTGTGCTGACTTCGATCAGGACGGCGATATCGATGTTGCCGGCGCGTCCAACAGCGACGGCATGATCGAATGGTACCGCAACGAACTGATTTCCACAGTGCCGGACCACCCCACGGCGGGCACGCTTGCATCCGGCTTTGCCTTGCGCGCGATCTATCCGAACCCGTTCAACGCGGCGACGAAGATTCAGGTTGACCTCGCCGCACCTGCCGAGCTGACCGTCGCGGTGTTCAACACCCTCGGGCAACGAGTCGCGCTGCTGTCCGACGGACCCGTCAGCGCTGGCAGCCAAGAGTTTGTGTTCAATGCGTCTGGTATGGCCAGCGGGATCTATTTCGTACAGGCGACGGTTCCCGGCCACATGAACACCGTACAAAAGATCGTCCTGATGAAGTGACGCTAAAAATGCAACAGATGCAAAAAGAAGCAACTGACGCAACGGACGCAAGAGAAGTAAAGGACAGGAACAGACAGTAAAAGACAGGAACGGATAGTAAAAGACAGGAACAGGCAGGAACAGACAGGAGCGGATAATAAAAGACAGGAATAGACGGAAATAGACGAGAAAAGTAAGGAATAGAAAATAAAAATAAGTGCTGACAGGTAAAGAAGACAAAATTGTGTCATCCTGAACGAAGTGAAGAATCTACTTGATGTACCGGTGAGGGTTCAACCTGGAACCGTTACCGTCGGATCGAGTAGATGCTTCACTTCTCTTCGTTCCGTTCAGCATGACGCACAAACAAGCACATATCAGGACACGACGCTATACCGCCGTCCGCAGTCCGCCCTCCGCAGTCCGACGACCGCAGCCCGTCCCCTCAACCCACCTCCGCGAGCACGATTCCACTTGTTCGCCGAGTTCCCTCTTGACTCACCAACTAATTTCTGCTACCATATACCTAGGTACACAAAGTATATCGTGAGGCCGAGATGGAAGCTGTACGGCGGGAACTGAAACGCGGCACCATCGAGCTTGTCCTGCTGACGATGCTCGACGGGGAGGACCGGTACGGCTACGACATCGTCTCAACCCTCGAGCGGCGCGGCGGGGACTTCTTCCAGATCAAGGAAGGCACGCTGTACCCCGTACTGTACCGGCTCGAGGATGATGGCTACATCGAATCGTACCGCGACAACCCGAAACGGGGCGTGCCGCGCAAGTACTACAAGCTGACAGACAAGGGACGAGTCCGTCTCAGCGACCTGCTGAAGGAGTGGCAGGCGTTTCGGGATGTAGTGGACGGATTCATCGCAGGCAGGGAGGACAACCATGAGCAGGCTTGAACATTATTTCCGAGACGTGCGCATGCACCTCGCGGCCAAGAGTGCCGATAAAGATCGATTTCTTACCGACCTGCGCGAGCAGGTGATGGCGATGCAGGAAGCGGGGCTCAGTGAGGACGAGATCGCGACCAAACTCGGCCCACCGCGCCAGGTGGCTGCCGAATTCATGCAATCGCGTCCACTCAAGTATGCGAACATCCTCGAGCGGTTTGTCGCGTTCATGCTGGACGCCGCCCTGTCGACGATGTTCATCTTCCCTGGTGTGTTTCTGCTGCTGGTGGTGCCGATGGGGCTGGCCGATCCGGACGTGTTCTTCTCGTTCAACTGGGGTGGGGTTGCTCCGCCACAGGTGCACATCAACGCGTTCGAGTTGGTGCTGATTTCGTTGACCGCGTTAACCGCAACCGGCATCGCGTTGCTCTATTTCCCGGTGATGGAATCGGTGTTCGGCTGGACGGTCGGCAAGCGGATGCTCGGCATGCGGGTGCTGAAAGAGGACGGGTCGCCAATCCATCTCGGCACGGCGCTGGTGCGGCGGCTATCGTACTATTTCGACATCCTCGCGCTGGATGCCTTGTTCATCCCGTTCACCCCGAACCGGCAACGCGCATTTGACATGGTCGCGAAGACGGTCGTCGTCCGGGACGGCGAGCGCAACTGGCTCGGACTGGCGCTGCTGCTGGTCGGTGGAGCGATCATCACGCTGATCGGGATCTACACCATGTTCCTGCTGGCCGCTTTACCCGAACCGATGATCGATGTGTTATAAACGCTGACAACGCTGCCTGCTGTTGCTAACCGCTGCTGAAAATGCCCGCGTCACAAGCATGGCGCGGGCATTCCTGGATCACTGTATGTCGCTTCCAGTTCAGTCCTTGATCCACACAATCAGGATGACGGCACCCGTTGAGGTTGAAAACGGGCCGTGGTTTGTGTGGCGGGGGATCAGCCGGAATGTCCCCGCTTGATGAACTTCTCCATCGCTCTCGTATTCACCCTCCAACACGTAATGAAGTTCAGTAAACACGTGCGAGTGTTCCGTCATAGCCCAACCCGGTTCAATTCGCAGGAGAATCGAGCGAGGTGATGAATCGGAACCTTCATCCAACACTCTCTGCATGGCACCTTCCGGGTACCCGTCAGCAACCTCCCATGCCATCGCAGATGTATCAATTGTCAGCTCTTTCATGACAACCTCCAGTGAAACTGTAAGCGTTCGTATTGTATTATCTTTCCATATCAGAATGTTAAAATCACGTTACCACCCCATGAAGTACCCGATCACACCGATCAGGAAACCCGTCCCCAGGTTGATACCTTTGATTGCCACAAAGTCCTTTCTTGAGTGGGCAAGCAGCGGGAGCATACCGTGGCCATCTTGCACGATGGAATTGGCCATCAGGATGCTGAATGGGAGCATACCCTGTGTATACATGGTAACAAAAAGCAGATGAGGACCGGATTCCGGAATAACTCCCACAATGACCGCAGCGATCAGGATGAGCAATCGTCCTTCATGCACCATCGTTTCAAGTTCGACAATATGCTGCAGAATTTGAATGGCGAGAAGTGTTCCGAAGGTCCAGATGAAAACAGTTGGGATGTGTTTCTTCGCCACATGATTCCATAAATGCGCTTCTAGAAAGTGTTCGGGAACCGTCGTTACAATAAACAATCCGGCGACAGAGACGAGCAGCAGCGTGACACGAACCCAGTTCCACGTTTTCGGTCCGATGATTCCCACGGTGAGTAGTACCAGAATGATCACCAGAGTGGTCAGCAACATGCCGCGAGAGGGGGTCAGATGTTTGAGGTTCCGGGCGAACGCGCCACGGGAGTAACAAACACACGATTCGGTTTCATGAATCACCAGTTCATCGCAGGCATGTGACCGATGGCTGCCCCTTCGCGTTACCAGGAGATCGGTCAGGAACCCGGCTGCAATGCCAATGACGATGAGGAGCGTGGTGAGCAGAACGAAGGTTGATGGAACGGTCGCCAGCATGTAGAACGCTTCATCCCCACTGGTGGCAATCATGACGGTGACAAGGGCTCCAAGGGTGATACTACCGTGGGAATACAGAGATACCGCTGCAAATGCACCGAGGCACCCGGGAATCGAGCCCAGAACCGCGCCAAAAAGGTACTGGCTGAAACGGTTCGAACGGAGCAGGTTCTGCCAGGATCCCTGCGAAAGCACATTCAAGTATTCGATAACCAGCATCATCATGAAGATGAAGCTGGTTATCATCAACGATGTCAGGATCACGTCACGCATGGGCGCAACCATCGTTTCTTATGCCCAATTCACGGCAGCAGCAGTGCACGGAATTCAACGGCTGTCAAGTTCCGTGCACGCGAGCGTGAGGGTGCTTGAATAAGAACAAGGTCTTGCCGGATGGATCGGACGGACGTCAATTCACGCGGGTGAAGTAAACCTCGTCAGAACGCCAGCACGCCTGGTCCTTCATCGGCTTGGCCGGATCAATCGGCTTGTCACACAACCACAGGACACCTTCCGGGTCCATGTAGCACTGCATCGGGCGGGCGCTGTCGTGACGCACGCCCTTGCCCAGCTTCTTTTCTTTCTTTTCCGCTTCCATGTGTCACCTCTCGTGTAAAATGTCCCGTTCTCAGGACGTTGCACTGACCGATTTTTCCCAGCCGTGGGGTTTGGCACCTGTGGGTTCGGGCAGGAACAGATCAACCATCAACTGGTTGAAGTCGGCTCGTGCCGCGTCCACGATCACACCCGTCGACTGCACAATGCAGAGCGCGTAGTTCCCACCCCACATCATCCAGCCATTCATCGGCAACCAGGCCAGATCACTGGCATCTTGCAGCATCGCGGCGGTGCGGCGCATCATTTTCTGGTCACGCTTGCAGATGTGTGCGATCTGCTCCATCGCGCCTTTCGGGAACTCGCCCACGCTGCGCACGATATTACCCTTGTCGTCGAACTGGCCGGCGGCAACAACCCCGGGCTGTTTCATCAATCGATCCAGGCCGATCATGTTGTCCTCCAACGTTGAGTTTGTGTTTTACCCGAGGTACTACAAGAGGTGTGCCAGTTCGGAAAGTGGGAAAGGGAAGGAGATGTGAAAGTAAATCAATAATTAATAGGTATTTAATGCAGTGAGATAGCTTCGTCCGAGCAGGAATCGACATTACTGAACGGATTGGATTGCAAATTGCACGAAAGTTCGGAGGCTCAGCGTATCGTGGTAATTCATTACGATATCATGAATTACCAGATCGGCTAGTCAGGTTTCGAAAAGCGTCGCGCAAAATGCACGATGATTGGTGTGCTACCGTTCATTTTGCACGCCGGAAATCGCATCAGCCTGTCGATGTCTCGGTGCTCTCGGGAATGATGATCTTGTGTTTGCGAATCTTGCGGTACAGGGTAGAGGGGTCAATGCCCAGCTCGGCAGCCGTTTCCTTGCGTTTGAAGCTGTTGCGTTTCAGCGCTGCGGTGATGGTGAGGATTTCCATCTGTTCCAGGGTGCCGGAAACCTGCACCACCGGAGTAGGAGTAACCCCGCGCAGCGAGCGAGGCAGATGTTCAGGACGGATGATTCCGCCCGGGCAGAGCACGAAGGCATGTTCGATGATATTCTCCAGCTCACGGACATTGCCCGGGTACTCGTGGTTCAGCAGGGTATGCATCGCGTTCGGATGAATGCCGGAGATGTCCTTCGACTTTAACTGGTTGAAGCGACCGATGAAGTGGTCGATGAGCAACGGGATGTCCTCGGGACGGTCACGCAACCGCGGCACACACAGCTCAACCACATTCAACCGGTAATACAGGTCACGCCGGAATGTGTTTTCCTCGATCATGCGCGGCAGGTCGCTGTTGGTTGCCGCGACGACTCGGACATCCACCTTGCGTGGACCTTCAGCGCCTACCGGTTCGATTTCACCTTCCTGCAATGCGCGCAGCAGCTTGACCTGCAATGTAACCGACAAGTCGCCGATTTCGTCGAGAAACAACGTGCCGCCATCCGCGCGTTCGAAACGACCCATGTGGGCGGAACGCGCGCCGGTGAACGCACCGGCGGTGTGACCGAATAATTCGGATTCGAGCAACGTTTCCGGAATTGCCGCCACATTGACCGAAACCATCGGTTTGTCACAGCGCGTACTGTGAGCATGGATCGCGCGCGCGACCAGCTCCTTGCCGGTCCCGTTTTCGCCACGGATCAGCACGTTGGAATCACTGGCGGCGATCAGTGGGAGGGTCTCAAACAACTCGCTCATCGGTTTGCTGCGGCCGATCATGTTGCTGAACGAGTGCAAACCCTCGATCGATTTGCGCAGCTCCTCAACCTGGGTCAGATCCCGGAAGGTTTCGACAGCACCGGTGACTTCCCTGTGCCGGTTGCGAAGGAGTGCTGTCGATACGCTGATGGGGGTTCGTTCACCGGCAGCCGAAAGCAGGCAGACGTAGCGATTGATCACTTGCTCGCCGGTACGCAGCGTTTCCTCGATCGCGCAGGTGTGGTTGACCACGTTCATCACGTCCCGGCACGGTTTTTCCAGTGCCTCGGCGCGTGCGATCCCAGTGATCCGTTCTGCCGCGCGGTTGAAATACACCACACGTCCGTCCAGATCCACCGCCATCACACCGTCCGAAATGCTTTCGAGGATGGTGTACAGTTTGTTGGTTGAAAGAGTGTTGTTGCTGTTGGCTGCGGGCCGTTTGTTCACGGTGGTCCCCCTTCACACGTGATTGCCGAATGTACATCCGCAACATGGCAAGAAAACCGGCTGGATGACCGTCACGTTCCCGATTGGCATGTCAAAATCGCGTTCCAAATAAAACCCGGCTGATTCTCAGCCGGGTTATTGATTATATCACGTACGCCACACTGCGCCAAAGGCTCTCTACTTCGCCTCAACCGCTTCAACTTCTTCCGCGTCTTCCTGTGCTTCGAGCCAGCGTTCGGCGTCGATCGCGGCCATGCAACCGGTGCCGGCGGCGGTAATCGCCTGGCGGTAGACGCTGTCACGCACATCGCCCGCAGCGAACACGCCTTCGATGTTCGTGTAGCTGCTGCCCGGTACGGCCTTGATGTAGCCGGTTTCGTCGAGGTCGAGCACGCCTTCAAACAGTTCGGTGTTCGGCTTGTGGCCGATTGCGACGAACATGCCTTCCACCGGCAGCTCGCTGTATTCGCCTGTCACGGTGTCTTCCAGCTTAAGGCCGGTGACGCCGTTTTCGGTGTCGCCAAGCACCTCGGCAACCGTCATGTTCCAGTGCATGACGATCTTTTCGTTGTTCAACGCGCGCTTCTGCATGATCTTGGACGCGCGCAGCTCGTCACGACGGTGAATCACGTGCACCTTGGTGCAGTGACGCGTCAGGTACGTCGCTTCTTCCATCGCCGTGTCGCCACCACCGATAACCGCGACTTCCTTGCCGGTGAAGAAGAATCCGTCGCAAGTTGCGCACGCCGAGACGCCGAAGCCCTTCAGCTTCTCTTCGCTCTCGATGCCGAGGTAACGTGCGGTCGCGCCGGTGGAAATGATCACCGAGTCGGCGGTGTATTCGGTTTCATCGGTCCACACCTTGAACGGGCGGCCGCTGGTGAGGTCAACCTTGACCGCGTCCATCGCAACCATCTCGGTGCCGAAGCGTTCCGCCTGCTTGCGGAAGTCGGCCATCATGTCCGGGCCGGTGACACCTTCCGGGAAGCCCGGGTAGTTTTCCACGTCAGTGGTGATCATCAGCTGCCCGCCGGAGTTCAAACCTTCCAGCAGCAACACTTTCAAATGGGCGCGGGATGCGTAGATCGCGGCCGTGTAGCCAGCCGGGCCGCTGCCGAGGATAATCACCTGGTAGTGCGTGTCAGCCATGGGTCTCGTCTCTTCGTTTCAGGTTATCTTGAAAATGTGTGGTTCTGTCTCACGTGGCTGATTCAGCCTGGCCAACCAGCCGTGCAACACTCACCATCGCCGCCATTTCCGCCCGGAACCGTCGCGGCCCCAGATCCACCCGGCTGAAGCCGTGCTCAGCGAACTGTTCCAGTTCTGCGTCGGTGAATCCGCCTTCCGGGCCGATCGCGATTGCCGCGGTCTCACCTCGGTTCAACACGGGCAGCGGTTCGCCGCCCGGCTCGGCGATCAGCTTGTGCGTTGCGTCTGCAACTTGGATGCACCACGCTGCGAGGGGTTGTACCGGGTGTACCGGAGGCACGCTGCCACGCCCACACTGTTTCGCTGCCTCGAGCGAGCGACGCTCCGCCCGCACCGCTTTGTTGTCCTTCCAGCCAGCGATGGATCGTTCGCAGGTCAGCGGTGTCACTTCGTGGACTCCAGCTTGCACGCAGCCGTCCAACGCCGAAAACCAGTGGTCGCCTTTCAGAGTCGCCAACCCTAGATGCACCTGAACCGGCGGCTCACGCCAGGAATCGAATCGTTCGTCCACTGAGAAGAGCGCAGTTTTTCCGTCCACCTCACGCAGCTCGGCAGACCATGCGGTCCCGAGTCCGTCGATCAGCATCACCCGGTCGCCGGGATTTGCACGCCGGACCCGGAGCAGGTGATGCGCCTCATCGCCAGTAAGTACAGCGGTTCCGGCGGCTTCATCCAGCTGGTCGCGTTCGATGCGGTACACTTCAAGTTGCGCCATGGTGAAAAAGGTAACACATCCAAAGCATATTCGCTCTCACTGGCCTTGAGAGGGGAGGAACGATGAGTGGAAAATGAGGTTTGCGCTGGAACCTCGTGCAAACGTACCTTCCCGGGCTGTACGGGGATGAGTGAGAAATCCCGTCCGCGAAACATCTTGTCCGCATCAGCTTCCCAAGCAGGAGAATGTCGGTGACCGGAAACCCGGAAGTCGAAAGCGCTCTCAGAGATATTCTCGAATCCACGGAAAAACGTTTCACCCCGATTCGGGTAAGCCGCATCACGGCAAACTGGCAGGCCATGCAGTCGCCGGATGACGAGACCATGGCCAGGAGTCAGGAGGCCGAACTCGCCTACCGCAAGGAACTGGGCGACCGTCAGCTGTTTGACGAAATCGGTGAACGTCTTTCCGATCCAGGCGTTCAGGATGTCCTGCTGCGCCGTTGGGCCACCCTCATGCGCTTCGAAATGGCGCCGAACATGTACCCGGAAGAGGTGCATGACGCCATCGTCTCGAAAGAGAAGGCGCTCGAGGCCAAGATCCGCAATTTCCGTCCGGAGCTTGATGGTCAGCGGTCGACCATGGCCGAGGTGCAGCGGGTGATGTCCAAGAGTGACGACATCGAAGCGCGCAAGCAGGCGTGGGAAGCGGGCAAAACGTTCGGCCCCGAGCTGGTGCCGAGCATCGTTGAGTTGGCGAAAGCGCGCAATGTCGCCGCACGTTCCATCGGATTCCCGGATTTCTACCGGATGAACATGGAGCTGCAGGAGATTAACGAGACGCGCATGTTCAGCGCGCTCAGCAGCTTCGCCGCCGCCACGGAGGAGCCATACCGCCGGATGAAGGCGCAGCTCGACCGCCTGCTCTCCGACAAGTTCCACGTGGATGCCATCAACCTTGAACCGTGGTACTGTTCCGATCCGTACTTCGCGAAAGTACCGGGCGTGTTTGAGACCAACGTGGATTCGTTGTACGCCGAGAAGGACCCGTTCGAATGGGCGACGAAGTACTTTGACGGCGTCGGCCTGCCCACCGAACGCATCCTCAAGGACGACACGATCACGCAGACCAGTGTCCACCCGAAGATGGAGTTTACCGACCTCGACCGGTCCGGTGGATTCCGCATGCTGCTGTCCCCGGCGCCGAACAAGGAAAGCGCAGAAGAGATTCTGCGTGTGTTCGGCAAGGCGAGTTTCACCGCCCGGATCGACAAGCACCTGCCGCACACCTTGCGCAAACCCGCGCACCCGAGCGTACTGGAAGGCGTGGGCCGTTTCTTCGCACGCCGCGCGACCGATTTCGAGTGGTTGCTCAACATGTTCGAGCTTCGCGGCAGCCAGATTCGCGGCCTCGACAAGAAATTGCCGATCGAACTTCGCTATCAGCAGATTATCGAAGGCCGCTGGCGGATGGTGCTGATCCACTTCGAACGTGGTTTGTACCGTGATCCCGACCAGAACCAGCAGAACCGCTGGTGGGACCTTGTCGAACGCTTCCAGCTGCTCCGGCGTCCCGCGGGACGTGAGGAGATGGCGGATTGGGTACTGCACCCGACGCTGCTGCTGGATCCGGTGCAGTCACACAACTACATCCTCGGCGAGTGGCACGCCTCGCAGTTCGCGTCCGCGATGATCAACCAATTCAACTTCGAGGAACCGGTGCTGTGGATGGATGACGCCCACATCGGCGAGTGGTTCAAGGAACAGATCTTCAAGCACGGTGCCCTGTGGGAGTACAACGAATTGATGCTCAACGCGACCGGCAAGGCATCCCGTCCGAACGAGTTCGTGGAGCAGTATCTCCGTGAGCTGTAAGCAGCCGGTTGGCTGATCCGTGACCAGTTTGTAACATCGGTTATGCGAAAGCATGGCCGATGTTTTTCTTTGCCGCACGCTTTGAGGTTGTCATGGACATCGTTCGTCTGACCGTGGGGGATCTGGAAACCAACGCGTTCATCGCGCGTGTGGGCGATGACGCCGTGATCGTCGATCCCGGCGCCGAAGCGGAACGCTTCATCCACACGTTCGACACGTGGAAGATCGAACCCGCCGCGATCCTGATCACGCATGGCCACGCCGACCACATCGGCGCGGTCGCGGAGCTGCGTCAACGCTACTCGGACGCCGAGGTGGTCTGCCATCCGGACGACGCCCCGATGCTGACCAATCCGGAACTGAATCTCGCGGTACATTTCGGCGCGGATCTCAATGTTGGCGAGCCGACACGGACCGT
The DNA here is from genome assembly GCA_963675295.2 of bacterium. Lineage (GTDB taxonomy): Bacteria > Electryoneota > Electryoneia > Electryoneales > Electryoneaceae > BMS3BBIN04. The sequence continues at coordinate 3,624,259 of CAXXKJ010000002.1, read as the reverse complement.
GGACGACGGCGACACGTTGACCTGGGGTGAGCTGACGCTGAAGACGATCCATATTCCCGGCCACACACGCGGGCATGTCGTCTTTTACCACGACAGCGGCCACGTATTCGCGGGGGACACCCTGTTCGCGGGCGGGATCGGACGGTTCGACTTTCCCGGCGGGGACGGCCGCGCGCTGATTGACGGCATCCGCAGCAAACTGCTGGCGCTGCCCGGCGAGACGAAGGTGCATCCCGGTCACGGCCCGTCAACCACGATCCGCGAGGAAGGCCGTTCCAACCCCTACCTCGACGCCGGTTTCCTGCGTTCGATGGGGATTCTGTAAGACAGTGCTCAGTGCTCAGTCGTCAGGTGTCAGTGACTGCATTCAGGCTGCGGACGGCGGGCGACGGACTGCGGCAGTACAAATAGCGATGACCGGCCACCGATTACCGGCAACCGACAACCGTTTACCGACAACCGTTTACCGAGCACCATCATCCATGGGCCAGAACCGTAACGTTTTCTCCATCCGCTGGGGGCTCGAATACCCCGCCGACACGTCCTTCCTCGGCATGATCGCGGAAAAGGTCGATGTCACCCTGCGCCGCTTGCGCACTGATGCGTTCGAGCTGGAACGGATCATCGTCTCGGTGCTCGGTGTCTGCGAGGAAGTGATCGAGGGCCTGCTGCACGAAGACGGCGAATCAACCTTCCGTGTCGACATGGTCGTGCTCGCCAACCGGGTGCAATTCAGCATCAAATGCCACCTGGACGACATCCCCGCCGACGCCGCGACCGGAACCTTCCGTCCGCATGGCATGACCGCCCGTTCGCTCGAACTCGAAAGCCTCGACTTCGCCAACGAGTCCATGGATGACGTCGAAGGTGAGCTCACAGACGACGGCACCCTGACCCTGACCCTCACCCGCATTCTGCCCGAGGATTCCCGCCGCGACCCGCCGATGTATGGGTAGTCGTGAGCGATAAGCTGTGAGCAATGAGCTGTGAGCAATGTGCAAAACAAAAACGACCGTGCCTTTTTCGGCAGGGTCGCTAAACAGAACGGCGTCACTCTATCGTACGATCAAGCGACGTGAATTTTCAGGCTTTCGGATCGCGGCTCCGGTACGGGGTCACCATCTTCATGCAACCCCTCCAGATGAAACTCAATCGCTTCCTGGATTAACGTGACAACCTCTTCTCGTGTCTGGGCAACAGCCGTGCAGCCAGGTAAATCCGGCACCCACGCGCCCCACGAGGTATCTCCACGTTCAATGATGACGGTGTAGTTCATTGTTCAAGACCTGCTTGCTTCAAGATGCTCTTCAGTGTTCCTGGTGGAACATCAATCCCAAGCTTTCCGGCTAAGGTGACTTTACCAGGTTTTACTGGATGCTTCAACTGCCGATGGCTTCCCCGCTGTTTAATGATTATCCAGCCATCATCCTGAAGTATCTTCAGAACTTCTCGTACTTTGTACGATTTACCCATATCATTGTCCGTAGAAGCTCAGGAGTAAGATGAGCATTGGCTGGAAACTATGCAATAGTATTCAGATTCAAACGATAAAAAAGTCAGGCCATCAACGCCCGTTCCCACACTTCATCCACACGCGTTACGAAATGCACCTCGAGCCCACGGCCGACGCCGCGCGGACGGTCGTCCCAGTCGGGACGGTTGCGTTCGGGCAGGAGGATCGTTTTCACGCCGGAGCGTTGCGCGGCCATCACCTTTTCGTTGATGCCGCCGACGGGGTGAACTTCGCCCTGCAGGCCGATTTCGCCGGTCATCGCGAGGTCGCCGCGCACCTGTTTGCCGGTCAACGCGCTGAGCAGCGCCGTCGCCAGGGTGACACCGGCGGACGGGCCGTCCTTCGGCACCGCGCCCTCGGGAATGTGGATGTGAATCTCGCGCTTGTCGATCATTTCCTGCGGGATGTCGAGCTCATGCGCGAGGCTGCGGATGTAGCTCAAGGACGCCTGCGCGCTTTCCTTCATCACGTCGCCTAGACGGCCGGTCAGGGTCAGCTTGAACTCGCCGGGCATGGTGCGGACCTGTATGCGGAGCACGTCTCCGCCGACCGGTGTCCACGCCAATCCCACCGCGCCGCCGACCATCGGCTTGAGGTCCAGTTCCTGCTTGTAATGGGTCGACCGGCCGAGCAACGCTTTCAACCGGCCCGCGCCGATGACGTCGTCCTTCTTCAGCCGTTTGTTCTCGACACGCCGGCGCGCGACACGGCGCACCCCGCGTGCGATCATGCGTTCCAGTTCACGCACGCCCGCTTCGCGGGTGTATTCTTCGATGATGCGCAGCACGGCGTCCCGGGTGAAACGAACCTTCTTCGCGTCGAGCCCGTGTTCCTTGAGCTGCTTCGGAACGAGGAAACCTTCCGCGATGTGCATCTTCTCTTCAGTCAGGTAGCCCGGCAGCTCGATGATTTCCATCCGGTCCTGCAAGGGCAACGGGATGCCGTCCCGCGTGTTCGCGGTGCAGACGAACATCACCTGGCTGAGATCGTAATCGACCTCGAGGTAGTGGTCGGAGAAGGTGCGGTTCTGTTCCGGGTCGAGCACTTCGAGCAGGGCGGAGGCGGGATCGCCACGGAAGTCCATGCTCATCTTGTCGACTTCATCGAGTAAAAATACCGGGTTGGTCACGCCGGCCTTTTTCATCGATTGGATGATGCGGCCCGGCTGGCTGCCGATGTAGGTGCGGCGGTGGCCACGGATCTCGGCTTCGTCACGCACGCCGCCCAAGCTGATGCGGACAAATTTGCGGTTCAACGCCCGCGCAATCGACGCCCCGAGGCTGGTCTTGCCAACCCCCGGCGGCCCGACGAGGCAGAGCAGCGGCCCACGGATCTGCTTGACCAGCGACAGCACCGCGAGGTGTTCGAGAATACGATCCTTCGGCTTCTCGAGGCCGTAATGGTCGTTGTCGAGGATCTCACGCGCCTTGGTGATGTCGTGCCGGTCCCGCGTCTTCTTGTTCCACGGGATCGACAACACCCAGTCGATGTAGTTGCGCACAACCGTCGCTTCCGGCGACATCATCGGCATCGCCTTCAGCCGGTTTAGCTCCTCAACGACCTTTTCCTTTGCTTCCGCGCTGAGCTTAGTCTCTTCCAGCTTCTTCTGGTAGGCGTGGATGTCACCAAACTCGTCCTCGGCTTCGTCACCCAGTTCGCGTTTAATCGCACGCAGCTGTTCCTGCAAAAAGTAGGTGCGTTGCGAGACACTGATCCGTTCCCGAACCTGGCTTTCGATCGAGCGCTCAACCTGCAGCACCTCGATCTCATGCGCGATCTGGTTCGCAATTTCGATGAACTGCTCGTACGTCGAAATCGCTTCGAGAATCTTCTGCTTGCGCTGGTAGGGGACGGTCAACTGGGCAGCGAGGAAATCGCTGATACGGTCGGGATCTTTCAGCGTTTCGATGGCATACAGCAGCTCATCCGGAATCGACCGGTTGAGCGGGACATATTCCTTGAACAGCGTGATCGCGTGCCGCATCGCGCCTTCGAGGCGAATGTCCTGACGGTCACTGGGGAAAACAGGAGTGAGACGGGCGCCGAGGTAGCCTTCCTGGTCAACCGGCTCCAAAACCTGCGCGCGGGACAAACCTTCGACCAGCACTTTGACCAGGCCGTTAGGCAGCTTCATCACCTGCACGACCTTGGCGACGACACCCACCTGGTACAATTCGTCAAACGTGATGTCGTCGGTCCCGGAATCCTTCTGCGCCAGCAGCAGCAGGAGACGGTCCTGCATCATGCTCGCCTCGACTGCGCGGAGCGTGCCCTCACGCCCCACGAGCAGCGGGAACACCATGCGGGGGAAAATGATCTGGTCACGGACCGGGAAAACTGGAAGCAGGTCGGGTATGGTCTGTTGCAGATCCTCCCCGTTGGCGGCTTCAGGGTCTGCCATCAGGCACTTTTCCGGTTTTCGTTGATTTCTTCGAAGATCGGTTCCGCTTCGCCGGTCACCACTTCCTTCGTGATCCGGACGCGGTTGATTTCCTTGTGCGACGGAATCGTGAACATCGGATCGAGCATCGCCTGTTCCATGATCGCCCGCAACGCACGCGCGCCGATCTTGCGCTCCTGCGCTTGACGCACGACTTCCAGCAACGCTTCGGGGTCAAACTCGAGCTCCACGCCTTCCATCTCAAACAGCCGTTTGAACTGCTTGGTCACCGCATTGCGTGGTTCGGTCAGGATGCGCAGCATCGCGTCTTCGCTCAATTCGTCCATCGCTGCGATCACCGGAATCCGGCCGACCAGCTCGGGGATCAGACCGAACTGAATCATGTCCTTCGGCTGCGTCTGACGGAGGAAATCGAACGTCGAGGTGCGCTGCACCTTGGAAACATCCGCGCCAAATCCCATCGCGCGTTCGTTGACACGGCGCTTGACGATGTCGTCCAATCCCTCGAACGCACCGCCGCAGATGAAGAGAATGTTCTTGGTGTCGATGCTGACGAGTTTCTGTTCCGGATGCTTGCGACCACCCTCGGGCGGCACGGAAGCAACCGTGCCCTCCAGCATCTTCAGCAACGCCTGCTGCACACCTTCGCCGCTGACGTCGCGTGTGATCGACGTGTTCTGCGACTTGCGCGAAATCTTGTCGATCTCGTCGATGTAGACGATTCCGATCTCCGCTGAGGCAACGTCATATTCCGCCGCCTGCAACAAGCGCACGAGTACGTTTTCCACGTCCTCACCGACATAACCGGCTTCGGTGAGCGTGGTTGCGTCCGCGATCGCGAATGGCACCTGCAGCATCCGCGCTAACGTTTGCGCGATGAGCGTTTTGCCGGTGCCGGTGGGGCCGAGCAGGACGATGTTGCTCTTGTCCAGCTCGATGTCGTCCTCAAGCGTGCGGTTGTTGACACGCTTGTAATGGTTGTAGACCGCCACCGCGATCTTGCGTTTCGCTTCTTCCTGACCAATAACGTACTCATCCAGCCGGCGCTTGATTTCTTCCGGTACCGGGAAGGAATCAAGCGGTTTCACCTGCTTCGCCGACTGGTTCTGCCGGATGATCTGGTTGGACGCTCGGATGCAGTGGTCACAAATCATCACCCCTTTCGGGCCGCTGATCATGACCTGTGTCTGATCCGAACCACGCCCACAGAAACTGCAACGCTGGACTGATCGGTTCATATCACGAGGGTTGTCACTCATCGGTCAGCTCCAGGAACTCACGTGGCTACTTCTTGTCATCATCCGATTTCTTGTCGCTACGATCTGAGGTCTGAATCTTATCGATGATACCGTACTTCAGCGCATCGTCCGGATCCATGAAGTTGTCACGGTCGACATCCTGCGCGATCTGCTCGATATCTTGTCCAGTATGTTGCGCGAGGATGCGATTCAGACGTTCACGCTCCTTGAGAATCTCCCGCGCGTGAATCTCGATGTCCGCCGCCGTGCCGCGGAAACCGCCGGACGGCTGGTGGATCATGATCTTGCTGTTCGGCAGCGAGCTGCGCTTGCCTTTGGTGCCGGAGGCGAGCAACAATGCGCCCATCGAGGCCGCAAGACCGATGCAGATTGTCTGCACATCCGGACGGATGTACTGAATGGTATCGTAGATGGCGAGGCCGTCACTGACGGATCCACCGGGGCTGTTGATGTAAATGCTGATATCGCGCTCCGGATCCTCCGCTTCGAGGAACAGCAGCTGCGCGATAATCAGGTTTGCCATGTGGTAGTCGACTGGGGTGCCGAGGAAGATAATCCGTTCCTTGAGCAACCGGCTGTAAATGTCGAACGCACGTTCGCCACGACCGGTCTGCTCAATCACCATCGGAATCAACTGTCCAACCGTCTGTTCCATGAAATCTCCAAACTCCCGTTAGGTGACAGTCAGGAATTTATTTCCCGAATACCCTAAGTTAATCAGCGTGATCATGGTCATGATCGTGCTCATGGGCCCCATATTGGACTTGCTGAGCCCGAGCATCCATCAGGATGTCCATGAACGAAACCGGCTTGTCTTCCCACTTCACGCCGTTTCGCAGCACTTCCATCACCTTGCCCATGATGATCTCGTCGGCGAGCTGTTCGCGTTTCTCGCCGGTCTTGAACATCAGCTTCAACTGCTCGAGATCGGTTTCCGGATGAGCCTTGTGGTAGTTCTCCACCTGCTGCTCGATCTCTTCGTCCGTGACCTCAATGCCCTCCGCTTCGATCAAACGGCGGCGGATGAAGAACCACTTCAATTCCTGCTCCGCCAACGGAGCGAGGTACGGGCGCAACGTGTCCGCGTCGTACGCACTGCCGGATTCCTGGATCTGACGCTGGATCATGTCTTCCAACGTCTGGCTTAGCAACGATGGCGGCAGTTCAAAATCGAACGCTCCGATGACTGCCTCACGCAAAAATCCTGCCGAACGCTGGTTCGCCTGGTACTGGGCAAACGTGTTGAGCTGCTCGCGAACGTTTTTCTCAAAGTCTGCGTAGCTCTCGAACTTCTCGTCCACCTGCGCTGCGAAATCGTCGTTCAGCTCCGGCAGTTCTACCTTTTCCAGCGACTTCAGGTGAACGTCCCAGAACGTGACACCCTCACTGGCAGTTTCGATGATCTGCGGTTCGTCTTCCTGGATCTCGATACGGCGGGTCTCGTCGACCTTCATCCCCGGCAGCTTCGCGTCGGCGTCCTTGCCGAGGTAGCCCGAACCCAGCTCGAAGACCAACGTCTCACGCTTGTTGCCGACAATCGCGACACCGCCCTTGTCCACTTCCTGCATGCCAACGGTCAACCGGTCGCCCGCTTCTGCGGTCGAATTTTCGTCGCCTTCGGTGACCACGGCCTTGTCGCGCTGCATCGTCTCGATGTGACGCTTGACGTCTTCGTCAGTGATGTCGACGACGAACCGTTCCACCGACGCCTCTTTCCACTTGTCGACGTCGAATTCCGGTGAGACTTCGAGCACGGCGGTGAAGCTGAAGCTGCCGTCATCGCCGTATTCCGTATCCTCAACAGGGGAGAGCGCGAGCGGGTTGATGCCGGTTTCCTTCAACGCGTCCGGCAGCATCGCCTTGATCGCTTCTTCCGCGGCATCTTCCTTGATCTGACGGCCAAAACGCTGGTTGAGAATCTTGTCCGGCACCTTGCCCGGACGGAAGCCCGGCAGCTTCGCCGTCTTGCGCAACGCTTTCAACGATTCATCGATATGCGGCTGCAGTTCATCGGCGGTCAGTTCAATGCCGATCCGCACCACACAACCTTCCTGTACCGGTTCCTTGACGTTCACAGCTCTCCCACGGCTACGCGGTTCCGAATCACTCGAGGTCCAACACCTCACAGCTTCGGTGATCCGCGATGCATCTTCTTAATTTTACACAACGTGCACGGCCAAGAAAACCGTGCACCCTTGTTACAAACTGCAACAGGAGCGGGCGCCATGATCGCTCACAGCGCCCGCGAACCAAGTTAGACTTTGATTTCGTTAATGCAAGCCAAGAGCAAACCCCCGTCTCCGAGTCGGGGACAGGGGTGAGATCGTTGGAACAACTCCTGAGCTGATTCCGGAACTCCAAATACTGAGCGCGGTTACTTCGCGGGGTGCTCGTATCGCTCTGCTTCCGCCATCCAGTCAACCGACGCCGCGGTGGGCACCAGATCGAGGAATTCAGCCCAGCGGATTGTCAACCCGTCCGTGGCGGCCAGAATATCGGCGTACAGGTCCGGCGGGGTCGCGTCCGATTCCACCACCAGCCGCATCGTGTTGTAAAACAGGTCCGCGTCCTCAAAGTCGATCTTCTCGTTCCACTTCACATCCTTCGCGGACGGCAGCAGCACAAACAGGTCACGCCAGCGCATGTAGATTTCCTTGAAGTACACGCCCTCATGCGCCTGTTCCCGCTTCTCGCGGAAATCCTGATCCGGGAACTCATTGGCTACCACGATCAGGCTGGTTGCTGCACGGTAATCCTGTTCTGCCACGGTCACACTCCTCGTCGATCGGGTTTTTCCGCTGCCGAAGATGCCGGGTAAATCTTCCTCGTGCGCGAGGGGGGACTCGAACCCCCACACCTTTCGGCACAGGTGCCTAAAACCTATCCACAAATTATGCTTAACCCTGAAAAATTGGGTTTTAGCAGAATATATCCTGTGTTTCGGCGAGTTATTAAATCCCAAAATTTCTTAAGTCCGAATACCTGCGGTTTGATTTGTTACCCCAGTGTTACCTGAAAATGGGCTGTCAGTTTACTACAAGCGGAGGTATACTTCTAATATAGTCTAAGCCGGAAATCCTTGCAACGCACATGGACGCGGTATCTGGTGAGAGGCTTGATCATGTATTTTAGGGAATCATCATTTGCTGTATCCCGCTTGGTAGTTGACGAAACCTCGACTCCCGAATTTCTAAATCAAGGCATCCGAATAGGGGTGTAGGAATGTCGGGCGATATCTATAACCCGCGCCGACCCAGGACAGCTAAATTCCGACATTCCGACATTCCGACATTCCGACATTTGGTGGGTAGTAACATCTTTATTTCGTCGTATTCGACTTTCACGCGTTCCGGTATATTTTTGTCCAGCTATTGACAAATAAACCAAAATATGTTATAATACAATTATCAGATATTACATATCTTTTCCAGTATTGAACAAAGTCTACGGCAGACACCGCTACGGCGGTTTTTGTCGGGATGACATGCACCGATACTGGAAAGCAAACTACTGAATGTTGAACGAACTAAGGACAAAACCAATGGGACTACATACCACGACAGCGGAAGTACTGGAAGACACAAGACTTTGTAGCAATGTATGCCGTGCCCTGGATATGGATTTATCACGGCGCTACATCCAGAACAGATACGGTATCAGTCGACGACAAGTTGATCACATCAAGCGTATCTACTACTTAAACGAAAATAAACCAAGGATTTATTATGAAATGGAAAAAATCGAAGCAGAGGGATGAACCCAAGAACAAGAATCAGAAAAAGCCTGAATGGTTGAAACAGAATCTGTATGACACTGAAGAAGACTGGTATGATGCCTGTCAACGGGATTACGGACTACAAAACGAAAGATATGAAGATGAATATCTTGATGGCTGGGATATTAAAGGTTAAACCAAAGGAATAATTTATGAAAACTAGACTTAGTACTAATGCTGGAAATAAAATACAAAAACAATCTTACTGTAATGTTGCACCGAATGATATTGAAAAATCAATCCAACTTATCTGTCAGCAGGGACAGGTCAGCGAACTACGCGCCCTAAGGGTACGAGACCTTGAAACGGGCAAAACGCGCACACACGCTGGATTTTTCACGGACCCTGAAGCTATGGCGAAGGAAGCTGTTAGCATCGGCGAACACGCCTACGGTGTTTATTTCACCCCTAATCCCGTTAAACCTGATTTACTGGAACGATCTCCGAACCAGATACAGCCTGCCGAGCAAGGAATGTCGGCTGGTGACGGTGATATCCAGCGAATCCACTGGCTGCTGATAGATTTCGATCCAGTGCGTGACACGGACACATCATCCACCGAAGCTGAACACTCACTTGCCTTTGATCTAGCAAATACGGTCCGTCAACACCTGCGAGATCAGGGATGGCCGGATCCAGTCTTTGCGGATTCGGGTAACGGTAACCACTTGATGTACCGTGTTGATCTACCGATCAGCGATTCCATCCGAATCAAGCTAATTCTGGAAGACCTGGCACGGCAGTTTAACACGGATGCTGTTGTCATCGATACGTCCGTGGCGAACCCAGCCAGAATCTGGCGTCTGTACGGTACCTGGGCGAGAAAAGGTGAAGACACCCCTGAACGTCCGCATCGTCAAAGCCACATCCTATGGGATGAAACGCCTGACGAAATCCAGGTTGTCACGGATGATCAGCTGAAAGCTGTGGAACCGGCGGTCACAGCGCAAGCATCCCTATCTGTGCTATCGTTCAAGACGTATCGCGGTAACTTCGATCTGCTGAAATGGATTGAAAATCATCAGGGTCAGCTATCCCAGTTCGCGTTGTCCGGCCCACAACCGTGGGGCTACTACGACACACAACAAAACAGACAGGCGACGGGTAAACGATGGGTGATGCACGTCTGCCCGTGGAATTCTGATCACACGAACGGCAGTGCGTTCATCGTTCAGCGCGAAGATGGCGCAATCGGCGCGGGTTGCCATCACAACGGCTGCCAGGGCAAGGGGTGGCACGATCTACGCGATATCGTCGAACCCGGATGGCTGGATCGTCAACGATACCCGTTGACGGACCTGGGCAATGCCGAACGTCTGGCCGCTCGTCACGGGGACGACATTCGTTACTGCACCAGCCAAAGAACGTGGTTTATCTGGGATGGTTGTCGCTGGAAGGCAGATGACACAGCAGAAATCATGCGTCGTGCGAAGCACACAGTACGCAAGATGTTGTTGGAAGCGGAACAGATCCCAGATTCGGATGACCGCGAAAAAGCGATGAAGTGGATTCTGCAGTCGGAATCCGAATTCCGATTGAAGGCGATGGTCAACCTGGCCGGTAGCGAAGAAGGGATCGCGTCCACGGTGGATGATTTCGACCAGTCGCACTGGTTGCTGAACGTCAAGAACGGAACAGTCGACCTTCGAACTGGTGATATGCTGGACCATGACCGCAACAACATGATTACCAAGCTGGCACCGGTCGAATGGCAGGGACTGGCAGCGAAATTACCACTGTGGGAACAGTTTCTGGATGATGCTACTGATGGTGACAAAGACTTGCAGGCGTTCCTGCAACGTGCAGTTGGATATTCATTCACCGGCGATGCCAGCGAAGAAGTGTTGTTTTTCGTCCATGGTCCCACCGCAGCAGGAAAAAGCACATTCATAGAAGCGATTCGGGTCGCGTTAGGCAATTATGGCTGCAAAGCTGATTTTGAAACCTTCCTGAAACGCAAAAGTACCGGTGGAACACGAAATGATATCGCACGTCTCGTGGGATCACGCTTCGTTGCTTCTGGGGAAGTCGATGAAGGTAAGGCATTGGCAGAAGGTCTGGTCAAGTCTATTACTGGTGGGGAAGTTGTGACTGCAAGGTTTCTGTATAAGGAAGCGTTCGAATTCTTGCCGACGTTCAAACTATGGCTGGTTGCGAACGATGCTCCTGACGTGAAATCCAGTGATGCTGCCATGTGGCGACGCATCCTGCGTGTACCGTTCGATAAAGTTGTGCCGGAATCGAAGCGTGATCCGAAGTTGAAAGCACAACTTGTGGACCCGAATGTAGCGGGATCAGCAATTCTGGCGTGGGCTGTGCAGGGATGCCTTGATTGGCAACAGAACAGGTTGCAAATCCCAGCAGTAGTCACGCGCGCAACGGAAGAATACCGTGCGGAAATGAATCCCTTGAAGGACTTCATTGCGGATTACTGTCAGCTTGATCTGAATGATCCGAACTTCTGGGAAGCTACGTCGAACGTACGATCAGCCTACGGTGAATGGCGCGAAAAAAATGGTACTGTCTTCCTGTCAGACAGGAAGCTTGCGTCCAGTCTACGTGAATTGGGGTGTGAACCCGAGCAGCGTCAGTTGCTGGGTAACAAGACGCGTGGATGGAAGGGGATCAGCCTGCTACCGGATCGTAGCGGTAGCGTTGACCAAACCGGCAGGCAGGATCACCAGGACAACCTGCCATTCTGACGATACGCTGTTTTGTTTGTTGTTGTGTTGGGGCGCTTGGGTCGGATCAGGCGCCTTGTTCTGTAACTTCGTATACGTAGGGATTTAAAGGGAATTTTATGGAAAGTGCCGGTCAAACCGCCCTATGTGCCCCTGCGAAAAATTCTGGTAATAATATATAGTTACGCGTTCGGCCCCGGGGCTCCACAGGTACTAGATCTTAGCCGTATTTCCTCGATCCGGTATTTTCCACCGGGGTACCGATTCTGCGAAAGGTTGATTTTCACAACTTGTTTTGTTGTGTTGTTTCGCTGCGCCGCGCTCGCGCGTCGCGAACTCGCACTAGCAGTATCAGGATGGGATCAGCTGGGGGTGGGGTGGCACAACACAAAAAACAAAACAAATCTATCAAAAGGAATACCAATGCAAGAAAACAAAAAACAACAACCCCATCTGCCTGGCACCGATATTCCCCTACCGTTGGATATCGCAAGTCTGTCATACCAGGGTCGAACCGAATACGCCGACCCATCTACTGGAATTGAAATTCATTACGACGACGGACACCGGTGCCATGCGAACATCTGCGAATACGCGGGTGCGGATGATACGCCAGACATCCTACCACACTACTTCTCCTGTGTGAACGAAATCCTGGATTCCGAAGACGAGTACCGCTATTTCGTCAAGCTACTGAACCTCCAGATACTGAAGTACGATCAGCACCAGTTTTATATCAGCTGGTTTTTCGTGCAGAACCAGCCCGACCAGGAGTACCAGTTTCACGTGCTGGCTCTCACGAAACTGGACGGGCAATATCTGAAGGTGCGGTACTCGATAAATCTACCGCAGATACGCCGGGCACTGAACGTTGCTTTGCTGCGAGACCTCGCACTGGGATTTCTGGATGAACTGGTGGAGGCGCTATGAGACTGGATTTCGGCGACACAAAACAACAACAAAAAGAACGCGCACGTTTGCTACGCGCACTGGGAATCCAGATTTCTAAATTCAAGAAAAACAACGAAGAAAAAGCGCGTATCGAACCTGCGTATGCAGAAGATTTGCCTGGTGCACACGCGTCCTACACGCCCGGATCAACGGCGTTTCAGGAGAAGCAGGTGGAGGCGCTGCTGGAAGAGCTGTGGCAGAATCGGCGGAATACTGGGTGATGTCCACACCACCCCAGTTTCTACACCACTTTCCACAGCTTTTTTCGATGGTCTCCGGGAGCAAGTCCCAATCCATAAATATCCGCTGAATTGATGATATTTCTAACCGGGTGCATTATCTTCTACGTCAACGTTGACAAATTGCTCGTCTCGTAGGGGGATTTACCATGCGCACGTATATGTTCATTCTCATCCTCTTGTCGCTCCCCGTTGCCTCCATGGGCCAGGTGATGTGGGAAGATCATATCATCGATGCAGGATTGGAAGGGGCGTTTGAAGTCTGCGTTGCTGATGTGAATTCCGATGGAACACTCGACGTAATCGGAACAGCCTATTACGGTAATGATGTGGTCTGGTACAGCAATCTCGACGGGTCAGGCTTGGAGTGGTCCCCTTGTACAATAGATACAGCATTCACAGGTGCCACAAGTCCAGATGCAGCCGATATCGACGGTGACGGTGACATTGACATAGTCGCATCTGCAGACGCTTTGAACGAAATAGCCTGGTGGGAAAATCTAGATGGGATGGGCACGAGCTGGGTAAAGCATTCCATCGAAACAAATCTGGTCAACGCCGAATCAGCACGGGCAGCTGATATTGATGGGGATGGGGATCAGGACGTGATCGGTGCAGCTTGGGTCGGGGATGAGATCAAATGGTACGAAAACGTTGAAGGCGATGGTCAGTCTTGGATTCCACACAACGTTGCTACTGGATTTGACGGCGCCAATTGCGCCATTGCTGCGGACGTAGACTTGGACGGCGATCTTGACATACTTGGGTCAGCGTCCCTCGCAAGTGAATTGTCTTGGTGGGAAAACGTTGATGGTGATGGCATCACCTGGTCTGGACACGTTGTCAATGCTGAATTCACTGGGGCGTATTTCATTCATACAACGGATGTCGATCTGGACGGGTATCTTGATGTGCTTGGTGCAGCATATCAGGCTGACGAAATCGCCTGGTGGAAGAACGTCAACGGTGATGGCAGCTTGTGGGAAAAACACACAGTTGATGGCAATTACAACGGGGCCTGGTCTGTCACAGCGGAAGACATAGATGGCGATGGTGATATTGATGTGCTGGGCGCAGCGGCGTTCGCAGACGACATCACTTGGTGGGAAGATTTAGATGGTGATAGTCAGAACTGGGTCAAACATACGATCGATGGTAATTTCAACGGTGCCCGTTGCGTAGTTGCGACCGATTTGGACCAGGATGGTGATCCAGACGTTGTCGGGGCTGCCCAGTTTGAAAATTCGATCACATGGTGGGAGCAAGTACCGTATCCGGTTCAACTCACCCTTACGCTGACATCATCAGCAACAATCCCCGCTGAAGGTGGAACACTTGTCTACGACGCACATCTGGTAAGCACGTTACCGAATACCTATCCGGGAGTCTACTACTGGACGAATGTAATTCTTCCTGACGGCGATATCGTTTCACCTCCACACCAACACATCTTCACGTTACTTCCGTTCATGGATTACACAGGAACGGGGTTTACCCAGAGCATACCTGGTTTTGCACCAGCTGGCGGCTATGAATTCGTCGGGTACGTGGGTTATCCAGGCGGTATAAACATTAGCGATTCGTTCGAATTCATGAAGGAAGGCGCTGATCCGGGATCCATCGATAACAGTTGGGATGGGCGAGTGATCTGGGAGATCGCCGAGGAGATTCCTGTGGAGCTGATTCCCACGGAATTCCGTGTCAGTGGGGCTTACCCCAATCCGTTCAATCCGTCCACATCGATCACGGTGATCCTGCCAAGATCCGCAGACCTGAAGGTTGAAGTCTTCAACATCGTGGGTCAGCAAGTCGCTGTGCTCGCGGACGGTCAGTTCACAGCCGGTTTGCATCAGCTGACATTCAACGCCGAAGGTCAAGCTTCCGGGCTGTACCTGATTCGTGCGACGACAAAAGACCAGGCTGCCATTGTCCAAAAAGCTATGTTGCTGAAGTAGATCTTAAGATACTATGGGGGAAACATGCGTACGCTGACAGTTGTCCTGACCATCCTTTTCCCATTGGTCGCTTCGGCGATTATCACTTGGGAAGATCACACCATCGCGCAGGGATTCGATGGCGCATTTGATGTGTATGCCACAGACATCGATGGCGACGGTGATGTAGATGTAGTTGGTGCTGCAAACACAGCAAATGCGGTCGGATGGTGGGAAAATGATGGTGCGCAGAACTTCACGGAACACATTATTGATGCCGACTTTGGCTCAGCGTTCAGCATATACGCAATCGATATGGATGGCGATGGCGACACGGACGTGGTAGGCGCAGCTGATTTTGCATTTGAAATATCCTGGTGGGAAAATGTTGATGGGAGCGGTCAATCATGGGTACTCCATCACTGTCTGACGTCAGAGGAAGTGGGACATTTGTAGGTCTGTAGTTAGTTATGGTTTTGGTCTTAGATTGACGAATGAGGAGGTCAGTCATGAGCCCAAGGCCAAAGAAGTCGCCATCCGAAGAAGCCGTACGCGAAGTGAAGCGTCGTACCCGCCGGAAGTTTTCGTCCGAAGAGAAGATCCGCATCGTGCTGGAAGGTCTGCGTGGCGAGATGAGCATCGCCGAGCTGTGCCGGATCGAAGAGATTCACGCAAATCAGTATTATAGCTGGTCGAAGGAATTTCTGGAAGCCGGGAAGAAGCGTCTGCAGGGCGACACGAAACGTGAAGCCAGCAGCGACGAAGTGAAGCAGCTGAAACGTGAAAACGAAGAGCTTCGGCGTGGTGTTTCGGATCTGTATCTGCAGAATCAGTACCTAAAAAAAAGCTGCATCGATCAGGGTATCGACCCGGACGAATGATGCGACACAGCGCTTCAGAGAAGCTGGAAATCATCCGTCTGGTGGAGCAGTCCGATCTGGGTGTGAAACGCACGCTGGAGCAGTTGGACATCCCGCGCAGCACGTTCTATCGCTGGTATAGCCAGTACGTGGATGATGGCTTTGACGGTCTGGTCGATCGGAAGCCCGTCGTGCGCCAGTTCTGGAACAAGATCCCGGATCAGGAGAAGAAACGGGTGCGTGACCTGGCGCTGGACCATCCGGACAAGACACCCCGTGAACTGGCCTGGCACATTACCGACGAGCACGGCTGGTACATCTCGGAATCCAGTGTATACCGGATACTTAAGTCGTATGATTTGATTGCCAGCCCGAATTACATCGTGCTGAAGGCGGCGGATAAATTCAAGAATCCGACCCGCCGGATCAACGAGCTGTGGCAGACGGATTTCACGTACTTCCGGGTGGTCGGCTGGGGGTGGTATTACCTGTCGACGGTGATGGACGATTACAGCCGCTACATCCTGTCGTGGAAGCTGTTTACGACCATGTCAGCGGATGACGTGAAGGAAACCCTCGATCTGGCACTTGAACATGCCGGAATCGACCAGGTGACCGTGCGTCACCGTCCCCGGCTGCTGTCGGACAACGGGCCGTGCTATGTGTCGAAAGAACTGGCGAAGTACCTGTCAGATCAGAAGATGGACCATACGCGCGGCAAGCCGTATCACCCGATGACACAGGGTAAGATCGAACGCTACCACCGCACGATGAAGAACCTTATCAAGCTGCAGAACTACTGGTTCCCGGACGACTTACGACATCAGATCGATGCCTTCGTCACTTGGTACAACCACGAACGTGTCCACGAATCGCTGGACAACATCACACCGGCCGACATGTACAGCGGCCGCTACCACGAAATTCAAACCAAACGCGAGGAGATCAAACGGAAAACACTGCAGGAAAGAAGACGACAAAACTTGAGATCAACACGAGAAAACCACTACACTGAAAAGACCGGAACCATAACTAAGCTTCTGTCCCAAAGGCTTTGAAGACATACAGCGGTCATCGTTTGAAGAAGCGGCTAGGATCGCCTTACGCAATAGCCAAGCATTATTATCCGCTGTATTAGGTAAACCAAACCAAGTCACATCAATAGAAACATTACCTTGGATAATCACTTGGCTGTCATATAGATTACTAGGATCACTTTGGAATCTGAAAAATCCCCCAGGATAGTCATCATCATATGTAGTAACAGCACGAGGTGTCATAATTGAACTATTTACTACCAATTCGCTTACAACCAAAGTATTTGTTCTAAGAATAAAACTACCGTCCTGTTGAAACAGAATTTGAATCGAATCGTCCAATTCAACCAAGTAAAGGCTATCATCTTGGCCTTCATCCTCTAAATTTTCTCCAATGTGGACAGGAATGTCTACATACAACCAACCCGGTTCACTATTAATAGAATTTAGATTGCTTTCTGTCAGAAAATAGATGTCATCTGTATCATTATAAGTAGCTACATCAGAAAGTGAAATTAGCCTCATTATTGCCTCCAAGAGTCATCAAGCAATTGCCAACGTGCAGAAGTTGTTTCTGCTTTTTTTTTGTAAACTAGACTAGAAAGTAGCAGCGATGCAAGGTTTTTTGGAGGAATTATGAAAATCTTAGTTACAGTGACTCTAGCCTTACTTATTGGAATTGTTCAAGTTAAGGCAGAACTATGGGAAACAGTAATACTCCCAAGCTGGCAAGGTGATGGTCATGGTCCCTTTGACATCAGTGATCTTGACAGAGACTCTGATTTTGATGTCGCTGTATTCTTAGGTTCGTTGAAGCTTAGCTACAACCAATACCCCGGAGAATGGGAATTTTTGGACTACAATCCGTCACCAGATGTGTCGACAGGTCACGATGGCCGCTTCGTCGATCTGGATATGGACGGTGACCTGGATTTCCTCTTCACCGGTACGGACGGTGAGGGTGATGTGGTTGGTTGGATCGAATTTCAGGGAGAGTCACAATTCGTAACACACATTCTGGCCGCCCAGGTCCAGGGATTTGCCAACTACCTGGGTGGTGATGTTTCAGCTGGTGATCTTGACGGTGACGGCGACAACGATTTTATTGCCGGCACCGGGATAAACGAACCTGGATTTTCGATTTGGATCAACGACGGAAGCGGCAATTTCACAGTACAGGATCATCCATCGAGTAGTAGTGGATTCCGTCTATCAACCCTTACCGATTTCAATGAGGACGGATTGTTGGATTTTGCGGCGGTTCAAGTCAACAGACTTCTGATGTTCCTAGCTAACCCTGATCAGACATTTACGGAAGTTCCCCTGATCGATGATGGCCGGAATCGATCTTTTCGTCCACCAATTGCAGTGGATTTTGATTATGATGGTGATGTGGATTTTCTCGTCTGTCTTAACTTCTTCTTTGGTACTGATCAGGACGGCATTCGCTTGCTCTGGTTTGAGAATGAGGATGGTTCCACTGTGACAATTCATGAACTCTGGGACGATTACTATGGCAATATTCCAGCTTTTGTCCCGCTAGATCTGAACAACGATGGACACATGGACCTTGCTGTTGGTAACCAACTGTTGTTCAATGTGGGCGATAACTTGCATTTCATCATCCGGAATTATGCTGAAAACAATGACAACCTGTACACTCAGTTGAAAGCTGCTGACATCGACGGTGACGGCGACATGGACATCCTGAACCAGGAAGTGCGCTGGTTCGTTAACCCGTTCATCAGCCGCCGTATCGAGATCGGGCTGGACGCGTTGCAGACCGACGTCCCCGCGAACGGCGGCTTCATCACCTACCACGGCGCGCTGCTGAACAACATGGCGAATCCACGCTATCTGCGTGTGTGGTCAACGGTCACCTTCCCCGGCGGCAACGAGTCCACCGTCTGGTCGATGCGGCGTGTCTTCCAGCCGGACCAGGTCTACGAAGCCGACACGATCCAGCAGTACATCCCACCCGCCGCACCGCCGGGCACATACACCTTCACCGTCCACTTCGGCGATCCGGACCAACTTGACATCATCGGCGACTCGTTCCAGTTTGAAAAGCAGGGACAGGGCGCAGATGCGGCTGATTTTGCCTATTCCATACCATCCTGTGACTGGTTTGAGACCTCATCGGCACCTGAATTCAGTAGAGCATCCGGACCGGAGCCCTCACTGGATTCGTTCAGTGATCCAGCGAGGCCGGGTGGTTTCTCACTATCAACGCATCCTAACCCGTTTAACGCAGCAACGAGTGTTTCTGTCACGTTACCTGAGGTTGCGAACATTAAGGTGAACGTGTACAACGTAACTGGGCAGAAGGTTGCAGAGCTGGCGAACGGTCAATATTCCGCCGGAGAGCATACGTTTACGTTTGACGGATCTCACGTGGCGAGCGGTCTGTACTTCGTCCGCGCAACCGTGCCGGGCGAATTGAACGCCACCCAGAAGGTGATGCTAGTCCGCTGAGCCCGATCCGCAAGGTGATCTTCCGATAGGCTAAAAGGGGACGACACGTAATCGCCCCCCTTGTTTGTTCACCACTTCGACTTGATCCATTTCATCAGGACGGACGCACCTTCAAGGGCTGCTTCCACACCCTTCCCGATTTCACGCCAGGGGAGTCGTGCCAGTATCATCAGTTATCCTCCCCGGCTACACGGTCGCCAGGATCATCGAAATCCTGCTCCTGGATCACGCCAAACGCCTGACGGCATTCCTCGCGAAGCTGCATGGCAACATCCAGTTCCTGCTGCGTCACGACACGGTCAATGCTGCAGTTCACCTCTGCCCATCGGTAGCCGTTGCGTTGAACGTCGGACAAGCTGAACCGTGTGATGACAGCGATGGCTGGTGCCTTCGAACGGGCAAGGCGTTGCAGGTGATTCCGCCAGTGTTTTATGCTGGTCGGCGACAGGTTGAAAACCACCAACTGTGGCTTTGTTTCCAGGTACGTCAAAACGAACAGGCGCACTTTGTCCTTGGCCTGTGAAGCCAGGTGCAGTGAACCGTCCCCGCTGGTGATCTTTCCGTCTATGGCACTGTAGCGTGGGATCTGTTCACCTTCTACCCACAACGCGCTGACTGTCTGACTGAACACGACAATCCCGCTAAAGACGTTGTCCGGTACATCAACCTGATCTTCCTGGAGTTCGTCGTAGGATTCACCATTGTCGATGAACATGCGATGCCGACCAGACGGACTGTGGTCGATGCGGACACGTACCAATGATGGCGGGATGTTTTCCATCATCGCTTCAACTTCGGATTCGATGTCGATACTATCCAGTTGGCTAATGGCATCCAGGACAACAACGCCTGATTCATCAGAACCAGGCTTTCGTCGTGCAGGTGTACCGTTTCGTGTTTTTGTGTTTTGTTGTGTCATGCAGCTTCTCCCGTTATGGTCAAGGATTCGATGGATCGTACCTGCCGGGATGACAGACCAGCTCCCTGTGCATCTGACAAGCAGATGTCCATGAAGGCACAAGCCGGACAGTTAATCATCCCCGGATTTCGTGGAAACACACCTCGGTTGATGTTGCTGGCAATCGCAGCCAGATCACGCTTCAGGGTAACCAACTGCTTGCGACTTCGACTGGTGAAACGACGGGGATCACCACGTTCATCACCGGCGACAAACCCGTTGCTATTGCGCTTGTAGGGGATGTGATCCCGCAGCTGGTAGTACACGATGTCCAGCTTTTCAGGCGGGATTTCCAGCATTCTCATCGTGCCGTCAGGCATCTTGAACACACCACGCCAGCAGGCGAGTGCGTACAGACCAAGCTGGTAGTCCAGGTCGAGGAACTGCTGGTTCGGCGGAAACTTGGATGACTTGAAGTCCAGTAGCTGCCAACTATCGCCATCACGGCGAATCTGATCAACCGTTCCGCTGAAGACGTTTCGTCCCACCTTCAGCATGAACGTGGTTTCGGACAGGATGACGTCGGCATCATGGTTGTAGTCTTTGTCCCTGTAGTTGCCGAGCATCCGCACCGCTTCTTCGACCAGGCTGGACAAGGTCGCATCCCGCTCTTCCTTATAGAAAACGGGTGTATCCGATTCATCCCCACTGAATTCCTCGTGATCGAACCGTTCGCGATACCGCTTCGCAATGTCCAGATCCCAGTGGACCAGGTGCATTTCTTCGATCAGCTGGTGTAGCACACGGCCATGCAGTGCAGCCACTGACCGGAAGGCTGAAGGGGTTTGATCGATGTAACGGTACTTGAAGCTGGCAGGGCACCACAGGTAGGATTTGATGAGGGACTGACGTAGAACGTCGATAGATGATCACCTCCTCTCGGTCAGTTGGGTGACAGGAAATACTGCGACACACGACGGTTCAGGTTTTCAGCGCTGAAGCGTTCCTGCTTGGTCAGCACATCCGTTGCTGCGTTGTACACTCCCCAGGCTGTGTCGTCTTCGATGCCGTTGAATACCTTCGCCTGGGTAGTGATCGGCAGGTTGGTTTCACGGAAGAACTTCTGGATGTCCGCACGTCGCATCCGCTTGTGTGTCAGATCGACCAGCATCGGAAGAACCACATGCAGACGATTGCCAACACGATCCAACTGACGCGCCGCAACGCGCATTTCCCGGTCGAAATTCTGGCTACCCCAGTGTTTGAAGCGGAATCCACCAAGCATGAACGACAACATCATGCCGTTGCTGCATACCAGACGGACTGCGTTGAATTCCAAGCCGAAGGTGGTACTTCCATCGTAGCTGTTGACAGCATCCAACGTGCATGCCACAACATCACCGACCTTTACTTCACCCGTGGTCTGGGTCAGCAGATATCGCTGCCGGAACTTCTTCCCGTTCCATAACGTCTGATGTTCTTCGATGGGCATCCTCGTCCTGCCAAGCAGGTCTTCCGCGACTTGCACAACGTCACTGTTTTTCACGAGCTTGTATTCGGGGGATACTACTCCCACTTCCGTGGCATCAGCGTGGGGATTCAACACCACAGCCAAACGGCTGCTGTGATCCCCGTTCGCCCTGCGAAGTGGTTGTAGTTCGACTGGTGCAAACGGCGTTATCGCCGCCTTCGAATCGGTCATACGTCCTCCTGTTTGCTTTGTCTGGGTACATGTTCTTATGCCGGATTATTTACGTGTTTCCGAGCTTAGGAATTCATCGGCAAAAAGCTGGTGTCACTGGGGGTATTGACGTGGCTATGATTTCTGACTTTCGTCCCGAACGCATCTATGTCCTAAACAAAGTCCGGGATGAAGAAGTGACGCAACGAGTCCTTGGTTCACCTGAAATGAAGGGAATCCCCGTCGAATATGTAGAAAATGCCACTCAAATGAAGCAAATTGAATTCCCGGAAGCTGGTGATTATTACGACTATGCCCCAATTAACATTCTACGCGGTCGCAAAGTGCTCTACTTGAGGGCATCTAGTGATGGGCGTGTAAAAGAAGAACCCCGTCACGGTCGGCGCATATCAATGGACGTCTACAAGCAGAATTCCGGACGGGTCTTCGAAGCAATAATTGGTGGCATGTGCATGTTCAAGTGTCACTACTGCTACTTAGACGGCGCAAACGTGAGCAGCTATCCCGTTGCCGTGAATGCTGATGTGCACCAAATTCAACGCAAGATGACGCAATTTGCAGAAGAAACAGGTGACCAGCTATCCACGTTCAACCTGGGCGAACACACTGACAGCCTGGCACTGGACCACCTGACCAGAATGACGACGGACTTCATCCCGTTTGTCACGACGCTTCCAAACAGCCAGATCGAACTTCGCACGAAAAGCGCCAATGTTCAGAACCTGAAGGGTCTCGATCATCAGGGTAGGACGATTGTTGGTTTTACGCTGTCGCCACAGCTGGTGATTGACAATTCTGAAGGTGAAAACGCGGTTCCCTTCGAAGATCGAATAGTAGCAGTTCGCCAATGCCAGGAATGGGGATATCCGGTCTCGCTGAAACTTGATCCTGTAATTCCATTTGCAGGATGGCAGGATGCGTACACCGAGTTGATTGATCGACTGGCAGACACACTGAATCCCAAGTTGGTGCATCACTATGCTGTTGGCGTACTTCGATGGGGCACGAAGAATCTGAAACTATGTCGGAAGATGTTCCCAGATTCAGGATTGTGGCACTTTGATTATTCAGACCTACGGTCAAAGAAAAGGGCACCGTCTGAAGAAGAGCGACGCGAGATGTACCACCACGTCCTCCCCAGAATGCAGGCCGGTTTCCCTGAGGTGGAATACTACTTGAGCATGGAGATGGAAGATTTTGCTGAACAGATAATTCGTGAAGCGGGAGAAATCAAAGTGACAGACGTCAAACCGACAAACAGGCAGACCGACACGACGCAAGTACAGGATCAATATGATTTAGCCCACGAAAAACCGATAATAACGGAAGCTCTGTCATCCCACAAGATTGGTGAGGATATCGAAGCGTTTATTGCAAGCAATCCAACCTGGAAAGACACATTTGCACAGTCGATTGGGGAGCTGATAAGCCCACAGTACCGTAAGAAGCCTGCCCGATTGCTAGCGTGGATCCATCAGGTATCATCACCAAAGCTTCAGACATTTCAGGGTATGGAGTTGGGGTACAGGGAGGTGATGCTCCGAGATCAGCGTGGAGACAGGATTCCGGCTATCCCGATGTCGAGCGACCGGTACGAGGCTGTTCTCGGAAAATTCATGAATACCGACTTCCCTGTTCAAATGGTTGTTTTGGAAGGAGCTGTATTCCCCGTTGTCCCAGTTCCGGCCGATAGAAGGGGAAGGGTTCCAGATCCGTTCTTCGCTTTTTATATCACGGGGGTCAAGGATCAACCAACAGCGGAAGACTTGATTCAGGTCAAACCTGATCCTGATGAGACTATCGCTGCAATCTTCAGGGAACATGCAAGGAAGCCGAAAGGCATCGTCAACTACATTAAGAGCCAACTTGTTGAAAATCTTCATATTCAGGGATTAGACAAACTCGAAGGTCTGGACCAAGCCCTCGACTTCATTATCTATCAGAGCTTTTCCGATGGGTACGAGAAGAACAGTTCGATGAAACTCAATTCGCTGGTAATTGGTCCCCCCGGTGCGGGTAAAAAGCTGCTGACAACGGCCGCATTAATTCTGAACCCGGTTGGTGAGGAAGTCGCATCGGTTGACAGGAAGTTGACGGTTGCAGGGCTGATAGGGAATAAGAGTACATCCTCGCGGGGTCATGAAATTCGCCCAGGCTATGTACCGAGGGCGTCCCACGGTGTGCTCTGCATTCAGGATTTCCACGAGATCAGGCATGACAGACAGCCGATTTTCGCCATGTTCTCCAAACTGATGGAAGATGGAGAGGTAATCGACTCAACCACATCCCGGGTGATATTCAAAGCCCTGACGGCAATCCACGTTGATATGAATCGCTTATCCCAGGTTCGACCACTGCCGCAAGGAAAACAGGATATTGATGTACCCGTAAACGTTCTCTCCAGGTTCGATTTTATCGTTGAGCTTGAACGGGGTGGGCAATCTCAGCTAAAGGTGGCCGAAGAAATATTGCGTGAGTGGGGTAAAGCTGACGTCACCTCAGATTCGGCCACAGCAGGTGAATGGAAACGTACGCTGAAGCGCATCGTCGCTTACGTCAGGACATATTTCCGCAAAGTCGAACCACTCCCTGAAAATGTGCGCGAGTGTTTGGTCGGGAGGATGGATGCTGTCTGGAAAGAGATGCAGGATGAATTCCCTGACGAGAAGGCAATTACCGATTTTTCCACTCGTGCAGCCATATCGGCGCACAAGTATGTGCGAGCCATTACATCAGCTTCACTTGGCACAGTCGCAACAGAGGAAGACGTTGACGGGGCAATACCTTTCATCAAAACGAAACTGCGAACCGTGCTGCAAATTCGTGGTGAGATTCCTGTTGTCGAGAAACCCAAATCACTTCACGACCTCAGACATGAGTTCATTCAGCGTACATTTGGTGGTGAAGTTGTGACTATCAAGGGGGTACGCGCAGCTCTTAAAGAAGCGGGCATTGCTGTGGCTGTGAAAACTGTAGAGCGGGATTTGAAGACGATCACTGAACGGGTTGCCCAGGGAAAATACCGGGTGAAAAAGTCTGACGAATAGATCCAGGCGGCTGATCGGAAATGAAGTCGATTTTAAAACGTTATTATTGAATTATCGACAGCCACAGGTTATTTTGTTACTCAGGTATTGGTTCGCAACTACGGTGGTGGTTACCATGCAGAATCCCAAACTAATCAGGGAAGTTAAGAAGAACGGTAGAGTTAAATATGTTGCCAGGTACCGTGATGAAACAGGTAAACAGCGAAAATTCAGCTGGGAAGGAACAAAAGATCAGGCACAGCAAGCATTGAATGCTGTGATACAGGAAGTTCAGGAAAAGAAATTAGGAATCAAACCAAGTGTAAAAACAGGTATAAAATTATCTGCGTTAACAGATCGCTATCTTAAACACTGCAAAACTAATAAAAGTGAAGCCACTTATGATAAAGCTTTTAATAGTTTGAAGCAGATGGTGCAGTATATAAAAGTAAAATATAAAGGTAGCGGTGGTGATATACAATTAACAATAATTAATAAAGCATTTGTAGATGATTATGTTAGTTATAGGCTTGGAAAAGTTAAACCTGTGACAATAAAAACTCAAGTAGGAGCAATAAAAGCTTGTTTCAGTAAAGGTGTGGATTGGGGGCTGATAACTACTAATCCTTGGGAAGGAAAAGAGATAAAAG
Source organism: bacterium (assembly GCA_963675295.2). Classification (GTDB taxonomy): domain Bacteria; phylum Electryoneota; class Electryoneia; order Electryoneales; family Electryoneaceae; genus BMS3BBIN04. The sequence continues at coordinate 3,598,858 of CAXXKJ010000002.1, read as the reverse complement.
TAATTAAGGAAGTTCCACTGTATCTATCTTTAGAAGAAATTCAAAAACTACTTGAGGAAGTAAAGGGTAAGGAACTAGAAAATCTGATTAAATTTTACTTATATACGGGATGTAGGCGTTCAGAAGCCCTAGCCCTGCGTGTCACTGATATTAATATGAACGCAGGTACAGTTACAATTCGTGGTGATGTTGCCAAGTCAAGAAAGGCCAGGGTACTAAGTTTCCGTCAACTACCACAACTGAAAGAACTGATTGAAGGGTTGAAGCTGGAGGGCGAGTATGTGTTTTCTGAAACCGGTGCTACTACCGGTACTAAAGGTGCCCCGTATGATCCCCAAACCATGAGCAAGCGTGTAAAACGGATGTTCAAAAAGTTGGGGTTTAACCCAAATTACAAATTGCACACCCTAAGGGCCACGTGGTGCACTTGGCAACTCTTACAAGGAACACCGATAACATTGGTTCAAGCTATCGGGGGATGGTCGAGCGTAACGACGCTGGAAAAATACTATTCAGCACTGCTGGCGACGTTCAGCGAAAGCGAACGTGTCGTGCGTTCGCCATATTGATTTTTGCTTAAGTCCAAGATCTGAAGGTTAACAGTGTTACCCGGGTGTTACCTGAACATGGTTTATTCCTAGCTGGATGTAGTGTAGCTGTCGTTGTAATTCCGTGATTATTAACACGGTGCGCGAGGGGGGACTCGAACCCCCACACCTTTCGGCACAGGTGCCTAAAACCTGCGTGTCTGCCAATTCCACCACTCGCGCAAAGCGCCCGAAATGTAGCAGGACGCATGCTTCCACGCAATCACTCACATCCGCGAAATCGTCCCCTCAACTTCAACGGGACGCCTGCACCATTTCACCGTCTGGCAGGTTTCGGGGCGGATCATACATCGCCGGCCATTCACGCTCGTAGTAGATCACAATCTCGTTGTCCGGCGGCGCGTTGGCGGCGGGAATCTGGATTTGCGCGAAACGATAGCCATTCGGATACGGCAGATCCACCGAACCGTCCGCGGCTACATCTTCCCACGGCTGCCACTCGACAAACGAACACTGGTCATACCATGCTGTACCCGTCGACCCGTCCGGAGGTTCCTGGTTGCAGCGCACGTTGAGGAAATTCCAGTCATTCTCGATCTCGTCGAAGTCCATGTACAGCTGCGTCCAGTCTTCCGTGCCGTACTGGCTGATCTCGTCGTTGCTCACCCAGTTGCCGTCTCGACTGTTATGGAATCGGATCTGGAATGAAGCTTCTGACACATTCTGCGTGCGAATGTAGCCGGAGAAGCTGTGCGACAGCTCGCTCTGCAGCTTCACCTTGCGGCGGAAGTCACTGATGTAATTGCTCCAGACGCCGTCTGGAAGTTCGATCTGCAGGCTACGCGTCCCCTTGTAGAAGACTTCGGTACTGTAGCCTTCGTACTGGCTGTTTGTCACCCAGACGTCCGCACCCTCTTCCTCCATATTCGCCCAGAGGAGAATGTCACGGCCATACCGGATCTGCGTCCCATCCGGATAATCCTCGACCCGGATGTTGGTCACGTAGCCTTCCCAATTGAGGAAGATCGGTGCGGTGCGCTTCATATCATCCGGATGGTCGTTCAGCGTCACCTGGCGGACACCCATGGAGGAATCGCGTGCATACGTCGTGTCAAACTGCACGTCCGCGACCTCGTTGTCCGGCGGGCGGGTTAAATGCGTATTCAGCAGCCGGGAGTAATGAGTCAGGTAGTCGGTGATCGCCCGGGCCAGCTCGCCGGTCGGTCGGACTGGAAGATCATCCTCAACCCAGATCGGGTAAACGGTTACACCCTCAATTTCCTCGTCGCCAACAATCAGTTCGACGAGCATTGAGGGGAGCGTTTCGTTGTACGTGAGATCGAAAACAAAGTCGCCAAGGCTGTGCGCGATGAACTTCCCGTTGTACACTTCCACGCCCTGGATAACGTGCGGATGGTGGCAGATGACGACGTCCGCGCCCTGGTCGATCGCATAATGCCGCAGCGCCACCTCGCCCGAATCCGGTTCGAGCGAGAAGATTACGTACGGATCATCGATCTCGACTTCGTCCGCAAACCGTGGTTCCTCAAAGTTGTCGCCGTCTCGGGGGAAAAACGAGTATTCGCTGCCGCAGTGAACCTGATACATCAGGATGTCCACCGAGTCCTGCAGCCCGACGGTAGCCTCAATCCCGGTGCGGTTCCACAATGCGAAGCCGGGCCGGTCACGGGCGGCATCGAGGTACGGCTGGTAGTTGTTGTAATGCCCGTCACGGTTGCACATCGCAATAATGCCGAGCTTCATCCGGTTGTAGTTCATCAGCACCGGCTGACGCGCCATGATGTCGTTGATCCCCATGCCGTTCCACGCAATGCCGGCATTGTCCAGGACCTCACCCGATTCGAGCATCCCTTCCAGCATGTAGTCCATGCTGTGATTGTTCGCCTGCGACACCCAGTTGAACCTGGCGTTCTGCAGGATCGGCGAGTCGCTCGGGCGTGCCTTGAACAGGATACCCTTTGTCGGGTGACCGTCATTGGACACCGTGAACGGGCATTCGAAATTGCCGAAATTCATGTCGAACTGGTCGAGCAGATCCTGCACACCGGCGAAAATCGCGTCCTGCCCAAGATCGTTGATGCGGTTGATGATCCCGCGTGCGAGAATCACATCGCCTACGTTGCCAATCGTGAAGTTGCCGCGCGGCTGGGTGATGATTCCGTTGCTGATCGTCTGCGTCAGCATGTCCCAGCGCTCGTAGCCGTCTGCAACACGCAACGTGACCGGCCATTCGCCTTCAATCGGGTAGGTGTGGCGCGGGTGTTCGACCACGCTGCTGGTGCCGTCGCCGAAGATCCAGAGGAACGTGAGATCGTCGCTGTCCTGGTCCATCGACCAGTTGACAAACTGCACCGTCACCGAATCCGGATCAGGGTGCTCAATCCACTGCCACTCGAAGCTGACTTCGGGACGGTTCGGCTGGGCGTTGGTCGCGTCGCGCAGGTTGTCGATCCGCAGCCAGCCCTGGTCGTCATCGTCGGAGGAATCGTTGACGTAGAATACTCGGTCGATTTCCGGATTGCCACCGAACCGGCCATACCAGTCCTCGCCGATCGGCAGGTTGAAGGTGTTCCACTCAAACTCCGGGAACCAGCCCTGGTAGGTCCAGATCAGGCTGTCGGTGTTCGGTGCATACTGACCCCAGAGGACGTACCACATCTCGTCCGTGCCATCACCGAAACCGATCATCTGCAAACGGCTGGTGGTGTCGCTCATCGCGTCCACTGCCCAGATGATATCGCGGTCGAGCTGGAGCGGATCGTCCAGCATCTGGGTTTTCCACGTGTCCCCGCCGAGCAGCAGGTGCTGGCCGGGTTCGCCGAACGCGCCGCCGTCTTCCAGGCTCCACACAGGATCCAGGTCGCGGTCAGTGTCAAACACTTCGAGGGTGATCGGTGCTTCATAGCCCTCGATCCCGACCCAATCGTTCGGTGGATCGTCCGGTTCCCACGGCACGACACGGTAAAACGCCCGCGTGCCGGGATACTCAAACCCTTCGGGATCGAACCACGTCGTGTCGCTGGTGTACGCGAGCGTATCCTCGATCAGGCCAAACTCATCGAAGCTGCGGAGTACCGCCCAGCGTCCGCCCTCACCGGGACGCGTCCAGATGAGACGGATACCGCCGTCCTCCTCGACCGCCGTCAGCTGCGGCGCCTCGGTTTGCGCAACGACTGGTACCGGCTGGGAAACCACCGCCACGGCGATCAACAGCAGCCCTAAACCGATCCAACGGGTGAAGTGTGTGTAGTCTGTGCAGTTCAGCATGTTCGAGCTCCCCCGAATACAGCGACCCTGCCTCGCGAGAAGAGGCACGCGAGGATCCACCTCCATAACTCTGCAACGTACCGAGCGCTCGTTCACGAAGCAAGCGGACCGCCCCCGTTTTTGCCTTTCAACTCAAGGTCCAAACAAGGTCTGGAGACGCTGTTTGGCTGAGGAGCGCAAACAGAAAGATTTGCAGAGAATCCGGGCCCTCGCTTGTACGGGAAACGTTCGTTGCCTAAGTTCCTCTATTCCACACACATCGAGGGGATCGGGGATATGCGGACGTTTGTCAGTGCGTTGTGTGTTGCGTGGCTTCTGGCGGTTCCGGCCATGGGACAGATTATTCAAGAGACGGGAAGCCTGAGAGGCTTTCTCGCCGGAAGCAACCCGGGGTCGGCCTACGACAACTGGGTCAGCCACATCGTTGAGGGAATCGCTGATCCCGGTTACAACGATTACGGCCCGGAACTAATCGACCCACAGACCAGTGGCTTCGGTTCCTTCCGCTATATTCCGGACACTCCGTTTGGCGATCAGGCGCTCGACCACTGGGACAACATCTTCCTCGCCATGTTCGAGGATGATCTGAGTGCCGCAGCGGCAATGGTTGCGGATTCCGCCGCGACATTTCACTACGAGACCGTGCAGTTTGAGGACAGCGACTACGGCCGCACCTTCTACATCCTCCGCGAACAGCTGAACATGGACTACGTGGACACCTCCGGCACCTCAGACCCAGCCGACGACATTTACGGGTCCTTCGACAACGGCTGGGGCGTGTTCATCTTTAACCCCAACGCAACTCGCGCCAACATCATGGTGCAGGTGGTGCATCCGTGCGACGACTTCTTTGCCCCATTCGCCGCCGTCGAACTGTTCCTGGATATTGATGCCGCTGCGCTGTGCATCAACGGTTCCGGGCGAGAAGTGTTGTGGACCGGGCAGGGTAGCTACTCCAACAGCAAGTCGCTGTCCGATCCGAGCCGCAATCCGCGTTTGCCGCTGCAGCGCTACACCGAACGCTTTGCCGACGAGTTCATCGGCTATTATCCGCACCCGGCGTTCGTCATCCAGTTGCACAGCTTCGATCCGAGCCATGATCTGCACACGCCGAACATCCTGTCTGCCGGATACACGCACACCGTGCCCTACCTGCCGATGCGCGACATGCGGCAGGAAGGCCGCGACCTGGCGCACATGACCCCGCATCCGGTGTTCGCGGCGGGCGATTATGTTGGTAACGACGGCCCGTTGCCCGCGATGCCGGTCAACGACTACTACGCGATGAACACAACGCTCAACTACTACGTGCACGTCGGGCCGAACGACTCGCTGCGTGTTCCCCAGGCGACGACTCTGCGCGGGGACCCGAACAATCAGCAGGATCAGTACTTGTACGACGAATCGCATAACTACATCGCGTTCCAGGCGATTCAGCCATTCCTGCACGTTGAGATGGATGAGTGGCCGTCCTACCTCGAGGACAACAACTACCCGCGCACTAACATGTTCAACCTGCAGGTGATTCCGCCGGAGATTACCACCTACACCCCGATGCTTGAGTTCTACGCTCCGTTCCTGAATTCCATCGCGAACTGGCTGGACTGGTGGGATAACCCGGTGTCGGTCGCCATGCCACCACAAATCCAGGGGCTGGAAGTGCATGAGGACGGCGAGGGATCGGTCGCTATCAGTTGGCAGCCGATTGTCGACGGTCATCAATACACCTACGAAATTCTAGCCGACACCGATCCGCCAACCGAAAATTCGCCGATCATCTGGACCTCGGACGATGACCCGTGGCTGCGCGCGATCGGCCTCGATGACTGGACCTACGTCACCACGCTCCCGTATCAGGAAGAAAGCTACGTCGCAGTGCGTATCCGGGACCTCGGCGGCAACTATGGGCCGCTGTCGCTCCCGTTGCAGGTGACGCCGGACGATGTCACCGGCATCGAGCTGACTGTGCTTAACACCGATACTTTCCCGCGCACCGGTTGGCCGCTGTGGATCAACGCCGCACCGCAGCAAACGGATATCTCCAGCATCACGGTGCTGTGGCGGATGAACGGCGCGGCGCAGGGTACGCTTGAACTCGAACCGGTCGGTGAGAACGGCCTGTGGTCAGTCAGCCTGCCGGACAATGTTCCCGTGCAGGCATGCGATTTGATCGAGTACAAGCTGCAGTCCGAGGACCTGTCCGCGACCGGGAATCCACTTACGTATCCCGAAGATGGCTGGTACGAAACGACCATCTCCAACACGTCGTCCGTCTTTGAGCTGATCGACTTCGAGAACACCGGCGGTGAAGTTGTCCCGCTGGGAGAATGGCAGATCGGCGTGCCGACATTCGGCCCGACCGGCGCAGTCAGCGGTGAAAATGTCGTCGGCACCATTCTCGACGGACCGTACACGCAGGAAGTCCCCTCCTTCCTGATCATCAACGATATGCTCGCGCCGGAATACGGACCGCTGCTGCTGGTGTACGAACAGTGGCTCGAGTACGCGGTCGATCCGGACGTTCCGGGTTCCGCCATTGACGGCGGTGAAATCGGAACTGACGCCCCCGGCTACGAGAAGGTGGAACCGATCGGTGGCTACAACTACCGCATTCCCGGATCGGGTGTCGACAACGGGACCGATGTCTACAGCGGCGAAACCGGCGACTGGGAAACCGTCGTCGTTGATCTGCGCGACTTGCACGGCGCGACCGCGAACCTCGTCTTCGAAAGCAAGACGCACGGCGATCTCGGCAAGGCCGGCTGGTACATCGATGATGTCCGCATGGTCCGCGAGGTCAACTTCCAGCAGCCGCTGCCATTCGCACTCGCCACGCCGGAAGATGGTACCGCGATGCAGGATGAGGTTGTCACCTTCACGTGGGATGAGTGCGTCGATAATGATCCGTACGCCTTCGCCGAGTACACGTTGAGCCTCACCTCCTACAACGAGACCATCGAGGTTTCAGGCAGTACCGATCCGCAGCTGACCGTCGATTTCGACGATCTCGACTTGACGTGGAACGGGTCGCCGGAAATCACCTGGTCGGTGATGGCGGTGTCGCAGGGTGACACGGTCTACAGCGACCAACCGTTTACGCTGCTGAATCCGTATTCGGACGTAAACGACAACGACAACACCCTCCCCGGTGAATTCGCGTTGCGTGAGGTGTGGCCAAATCCGTTCAACTCAACGCTAACGCTGAGCTACGATCTGCCAAAGCCGGCGAACGTCGAGGCGATCCTCTACAACGTGCTCGGCCAACGGGTCGCGGTGCTCGAGAACGCGCGGCACATTGCCGGCAGCCACCGGATGAGCTGGCGTGCGCACGGGCTCGCGAGCGGCGTCTACCTGCTGCACCTGAAGACCGGCGATAAAGCCTTCACCCGCAAACTCGTGTTGATGAAATGAACGCGTCACGAGGCACACTGGACATGAGATTTCGTACAACACCTATCGCGATTCCGCTGCTCCTGCTGCTGCTGGCACTACTGCCGGTTGCGGGACACGCCGCCGGGTTCGGTCTGCCGTCCAACCCCGCCGGTGTGATCGAGACGGAATTCACGCCGGGAACGCACCTGATGTCGTTCCCCGTGCTGCCCGCTGGCGCGACCGTCACCGGGATCCTCGCCGACCGTTTTCCCGGCGGGGAAGAGTGGGCGACCGCGACACGGATCATAACCGTTGAAAACGGCGACGTGATCGGATCGTACTACAGCAGCATCGAATCGGCATGGCTTGGCACCTTGGACGTGTTACAGGTCAAACGTTCGTACTGGCTGATCATCCCGGACGGCTCGCAGCCGGTCGAAATGCGGCTGATCGGCGGCGCGTTGACCATGGCGGCAACCGTGATTGACACGCTCCATCCCGGCGTCAACATGGTCGCCTGTCCAGCCGTGGTACCGGTAACGTTAGCCGGGTCCGGCCTGGATGATTCCGGCTACCGCAGCGCGCAATACGCAGCCCTTGCCGACCGTGTGTTTACCTACACTGGGGGCCTGGTGACACCCACCTGGCGGCACCCGATCGAAGGCTGGCAGGGAACCGAATTCACCTTCCACCCGGGCAAAGGCTACCTGTTTGAAGTTGCGCACGGTGACCAGGATATCATCTGGACCCGTCCCGAATTGATCGTCGGCGCGGAACCGCCGCGCGGCGGCTTCGAGGCAAAAGTTCCCAGCGGCATGCGTGGCCTGCTGCAGGCACCGGCGATCGACTTCAACACCGCTCCATGGTCAACTTCCGCCGGAACCTCCGCCCGTAACTCGGGAGGTGGACGATGAAACGCACCCTGCTCCTGTTGACGCTCTGTCTGCTGATCATCGCGGCGACGGCCAACGCTGAACCGCGACCGTGGACCTTCAGCAACCTCGACCCCAACGGCGGCGGCACGGTGATTCACGATCCGTCCGGCTCGCCACTGACCGGCACCTTCCGCGTTCACATCGTGTATGACGCTGAGGGGGATGGCCCCGACCCGGTCATCGAGAGCGGACCGCAAATCGGCCAGCCCGGCGATGATGACGAACTGGTGCTGTTCGCGACGCAGACCGCGCCGACGCAATACTGGAATCCGCCCGGCGTGTTTACCGTGTTCGTCACGTTTGATCTGGTGCAGGATCCGCTGCCCGAGGACGGCCAGTACTACGTGCGTGTTTTCGAGGACATGGATCTCGAACTCGGCACGCGCTACGTCAACTCCGTCGTCTTCCCAATGCCGGACTTTGCCCATTCCGCGCAGACTGTCGTCGAGTTCCCGCGCCGCATGGCCGGCTATATCGGAAACGGTTCGCCGAACGTGTTTGTTTCACCGCCCGAACCGACCGTTGCCGCGGGCGAAACCCTGACCCTGACAGTGCAGATCAGCGATGACGAGCCAGGCACGGTGTCCGTGCCCGCGCTCGACCTGCCCGGTGGACCGCAAAGCGTCCTGATTGATGACGAGGACGAGAACAACGTCCTCGTGCGCTGGGCTGTGCCGTGGGATGCGGTCGGCGATCACACGTTTGAGGTGCTGGTGTTTGACGGTGACCTCTACACCACAACCGTCATCCCGGTGACCGTGATTTCGCCGGAATTGCGTCCGTCCGCGTTCCAACCGATTGCCCCAATCAACGGCGGCACGGCCTGGGAAGAGGGCGTGACCACGTGGCAGGAGTCCATCCATCCACAGCAACTCGACGTTACCTACACCTTCTACTGGTCCGACACCGAGGAGTTCAGCGATCCCGATTCGGTGGACGGCCTGACCGAACCCGGTGTGATGCTCTACTACCAGGACGGATCAACGCCGCAAGCCGTTGGCGGAAGAGACCTGATCGCGTTGAACCGGACTCGCACACCTGTGACGGATAACACCGGTGCATCCCAGCGCAACGCAAAGGGTGTTTCCGAGCAATCGGTTGAATCCTTCGCCGGTGACATAAGTCGCCGTACTCGCAACACGATCCAAAGTGACGGCCTCCTCGCCCTGGACGACTCCCGGTCCGACTCGGATCGCAAGAAACCGGCTGGAACTGACACCGTCGATCCGTTTGACGGCGGGCAACCTCACATCGACAACACGCCGGTGTACACCGACATCGAGATCGGGGATACCTACTACTGGGTGGTTCGCGCGGTCGCGACCGATGGCACGCAGCGCTATTCCGCGATCCAGTCTGCTGTCGCCGAACGCCCGGACCTGCCGCAACCGTTCGTGCTGCTCGATCCGGCGGATGAGGCTACCGTGTCCACGCTCGAGCCGGTGTTCCGCTGGCGCGGATCGTACGATCCGGACATCAACGACACCCTGCGGTACGACCTGATCTGGTCGCCGGACGGCGGCACGACAAGCGACACCATCTTCGCGATCCCGGACACCGTGTTTGATATGACCGGCGAGGATCTCGATTTTGACGGCGCCGGTCGTTTCCGCAAGTGGCTCGTCACTGAGGCACAGCGGCAGAACGAACGCCGCTCGGTGGATACCACCCCGGCACCGCCCGCCGTGATCGGGAATGAACTGGTCGCCGTGAACACACGCGCCATCCGTGGCAAGAAATCCACCGGTACCGCGATGTCGGCCCGTGATGGATCGCGTGCTGAATCCGGCGTCGCCGCCAGCCGTACCGCGACCCGTCTCGAGGCCGCGCCGGTGAACGAGATTCCGGTTATCGACGACGTCCCCGACAACGCCCAGATACTGTGGTACGTTGAGGTCGTGGACGCGACCGGCAACCGCGCGGCGTCGACGTCGATGAACACGTTCACCGTCGATGCGCCAAACCTGCCGAGCGGCTTTGACGCCATCGCGCCGGCGCATGAGACGGTCGTCTACGATCAGCGCGACGTCACATTGAGCTGGACCGTTTCCACCGACGCCGATACCGGTGAGGAGGTCAGCTACGACGTCCTCGCGACAACCAACCCGGTGCTCACCGATCCGGACGATTTCGACATCTACGCCGCCGGGATCAGCGAGACCAGTTTCGTGCTGCCGAGCGGGGACGAGGACGACGTCCCGTGGAAATGGACCGTCCGCGCATTGGCGGGTGGCGACACGACGTGGATGCACAACGGCGTCCAAAACCTCTTCGTCACGCACATGGATCAGCCAGCGGACTTCGAGCTGACCAGCCCGGAAAACGACGGCCTGACACCGTACACCCAGCCGACACTCGAATGGTCGGAAGCAGTCGATACCGACCTGTTCGACGCGGTCAGCTACACCGTCTACTGGTCCCGTGACAACTGGGCCAGCAGCGATTCGGCGGCAGCCGTTGACACCACCGCATTCGGCCTCGACATCGGCCTTGCCGACAACGACGAGGTCTGGTGGAATGTGCGCGCGGTCGATACCAACAGTGATGGACGTTGGGCGAACCAGTCCGGCTTCCATTTCACTGTTCATATTGACGATCCGCCGACACCGTTCGCGCTGGTCTCGCCGGATAGCGGAACCGTCATCGAAGCACCGCTGTTCTACGTGACCTGGCAGCCGAGTGAAGACCCGGATCTCGCCGGGCCGGTGACCTACACCGTCGAATTCGCGCAGGATCTGAACTTCACCGACCCGATGGAGTTTGACGCCGGCGAGGACACGACCGCCGGTATCCAGGCCGGTCTATTGAATGTGGGTGACTGGTGGTGGCGGGTGGTTGCCGAGGACGCGACCCAGATGACGACCCTCTCGACGCAGACGTGGAGCGTGTACAACAACTACTCCTATGTCGCCGAGTGGGATAGCGGCGTGCCGACCGAGTTTGCCATCGCACGCAGCTACCCGAACCCGTTCAACCAGGTGCTGACCGTGGTGATGGCGTCCCCGAAACCCGGCGCGAACGTGCAACTGACCGTGCATAACATCCTCGGCCGTGAGGTCGCGCGTGCCAGCTGGCGTCCCGTCGCCGCCGGCTACAAGCCGGTCAGCTTCGACATGACCGGGCACTCGTCCGGCGCGTACTTCATCCAGATGCACGCCGACAACCAGCTGATCGCGACACAACGGGTGACGTTCCTGAAATAACCCGCTATGTTCGTCCGCATGATGCCGGCTTCGGCATCCAGACACAAAATTCTCCGCCTGGTGATTCCCGAATCGCTGGGCGGTTTTGTCTCCTCCTGCATCCCAGTTATCTTCGACGGAGAATCGAGAACAGAAGTGCCCGTGTCTGCTTGCGGACGCGGACGTGAGGAAGCAGGATGTTGTAAGTGCCCGTGTCTGCTTGCAGACGCGGACGTGAGGAAGCAGGACGTTGTATGTGCCCGTGTCTACTTGCAGACGCGGACGTGAGGAAGCAGGATGTTGTATGTGCCCGTGTCCGCTTGCGGACGCGGACGTGAGGAAGCAGGATGTTGTATGTGCCCGTGTCTGCTTGCAGACGCGGACGTAAGGAAGCAGTTGTGCCCAAGTTCGCAAGCGGACACTGGCACGTACCAGCACAACGACTTGAAGGACTTCATCGGATATGAGTGACTACCTGAAGGAACTGGCGGAAGACATCGAGGCGATCCCGGACCGTCGCGAGGTGCTCGAGCTGATGGTCGCGTTGGGCAAGGAGCTGAATGAACTCCCGCCCGAACAACGCACCGAGGCGAACCGCGTACAGGGCTGTGTCTCTAATGTGCACATCGCCGCCAGCATCGACGAGGACGGGAAGATCCATTTCCGCGGTTCGTCGGACGCGTTCATCACTCGCGGCTACGTGCAGGCGTTGTTCGCGGCGTTTGACGGGTGGAACGCTGAGACGTTCATCACGGACGCCGAACCGATTGTCGCCGACTTCCTCCAGCGCACCAACCTCGCGGAAAGCGTCATCCCGACACGTGCCAACGCCATCGGCAACATCCTGCTGACGATGAAACAGCAGGTCGCTGCTCAACTCGGGAACGCGTAGATGCATTGCCCGAAGTGCCGAGTCAAAATGCGGGAGGAAAAGCGATCCTTCCACAAGCAGCGTAAGTGGATCTGCCCGAAATGTGGCAAGGTGCGGATGCAGGAGGTGGGGAAACGCCCGCAGAAGAGTTCACGGGGCGAGTAGCGGATTCCATGTTCAAGACAAATCCGCGTGTGCCCCCGACGTCGGATGATCCTTGCTGGCAGAGCCATCAGGCACCATTGACGCCACGTAATGATCCTGTCGGATAACCCCAGACATGAGAGTCCAGGGCATGCTTTATCTTTCGAGCCCCGAGCCCCGAGCCCCGAGCCCCGAGCCCCGAGCCCCGAGCCCGTCCTTAAAGCGTCATCGCCACCTGGTCGGATTCCAACGCCAGCAGCCGCTTCTTCGTCTCGATCCCGCCGCCGAAGCCGGTCAACGATCCGTTCGAGCCGACCACACGGTGGCACGGGATCACAATCGAGATCGGGTTCGCGCCGCAGGCTGACCCTGCCGCACGTGCCGCATCTGGCGAGCCGACATGTTTCGCCAGCTTGCCGTAGGTCCACGTTTCCCCGTATGGAATCTCGGTCAACGCCTGCCACACCTTCTTGCGGAACTCCGTGCCCTTGGGACGGACCCGCAGATCAAACTCCGTCCGTTTTCCGGCGAAATACTCGCCCAGCTGGTCCACCACCGGCCGGCATTTCTCCGGCACCGGGTCGCCGTTCACCGTGTCCGTTTCCGACCCGAAAAACAATTCGCACAACACGCCGCCGTCGTCAACAGCGATCCGTAACGGTCCCGCCGGGCTGCTGATCACGCAGCGATGCATCTGCTCCATATGTCCCTCACAACTCGAGTGGCCGACTGAATAGATGTTCAGAAGATAGGGCGGAGGACAGGTCGGTCCAAACGGGAAACACGACTCGTTGACTTATTCCTCCCGGAGGGCAACCACCGGATCCAACCCGGCCGCGCGCGAGGCTGGATACAACCCCGCGACCGTCGCGACAACAATCCCGAAACCGATTGCGATCAGCACCGTTTCCGGGCCGAGGTAGAACAGCTCGACGTCGCCGACTCCCTGCCGTCGCAGGTATTCCTGCATCGCGAAGCCGACGATTTCAACACCGATCCAACCGACCAGTAGTCCGAGCAGCGACCCGACAAAACCGATGGTCCCGCTTTCGACGAGGAACAGGATGCGGATGTCCTTGTCTTGTGCGCCCAGCGCCTTGAGCACGCCGATCTCACGCCGCCGTTCGAGAATCGACATCACCATCGTGTTCACGATCCCCAGCGAGGCGATGAACATCGCGATGAAGCCGAGTAACGACATTCCGGCGGTGAACAGCACCACCATCTTCCTGAATTCCGCGTAAAATTCGGCGAAATCCTGCACGTAATAGCCGTGCGCGCGTAACGTATCCGCGAGCGCTTCGTGGTCGGCGGTGGCGTCCAGCTCCAGCGTGACCCGGTCCGCCGTATCAGTTTCCATCAGCATCGACGCCGGGTTGAACGCCTCCCCGCTCTGCATCGACCCGATCAGGCTCAGCGGGTCCTGGGTGAACGAACCCGGATTCAGCCGCCGAGCCGACACTTCCGGCAGCACAACCGGCCGCAGACGGTCTGTCCAACCCTCGCCACCGTCCACAACGCCGGACACGATCAGAGTATCCCGCACGATGCTGACACGGTTCATGTAGCCATCGAAAAACGCGCTGACGAACTGTCCGAACATCATCGCAGACAGGCTGTCCATCCGTCCCCCGCGCAGCATCTCTGCGATCCCGGTGATGCCCCGGCCGGAGAGGCTGGTCATGAACGTATCCCGCACCGCCGCATAGCCGCTGTCCGGATGGCCGTGCTGACTGTACACGAGTAGTTCTTTCCCGATCAACGAGTCAGCATCCTCGATGTCGAACCGGTCGAGCAGGCTGGTGGTGATCAGCACGTGGTTCGTATCCTCTGGCGCGAATACGTCCCCCGCCTTCATCTGCGAGAACAGCAACGACCCGCGTGAGTTCGGCGGAATCGCCTGCGCGTCGCATGTGGTCGTGTCATCGCCCAGCACGACGTGCACCGGGAATGGCGCCTGCGGGTATGCCTGCAACACACCCGGCAACGTCGTCATCCACGCCAGCGCCGTCGAATCCAGCTCCGCCTGTGTGCTGTCCGAGGCGGCGGGGGAGACGGCCATCGTCTGCAACAAGCTGAATTTTTCGACCTGGTCGCGCACATTCTTGCTCATCCCGCCCGCAAACGACAGCAACGCCACCAGCGCGGCAATCGCCACCAACACACCGCCAATGGTCAACGAGGACCGCAGCTTCTGCCGCCACAGGGTGTGCAACGCATCACGGAACAGTTCACCAAAACTCATCGAACCGCCTCCCGCCGTTGCACCACACGGCCGTATTCAAGTTCGAGGATGGTTTCGCACAACGATTCCGCGAGTTCGAGGTCGTGCGTGACGAGGATCAACGATATGCCGGCGTCACGGGTGTCGGCCAGCAGCCGCTCGACTTCCGCCGTGTTCTCACGGTCGAGGTTGCCGGTGGGTTCGTCCGCGAGCAGCAAGGTGGGATTTTTCACCAGCGCCCGCGCAATCGCGACACGCTGCTTTTCGCCGCCGGACAGGGCGTCCGGCTTGTGGTGGATGCGGTCGCCGAGGCCGACACGGTCCAGCACCGCTTTCGCACGGTCGGTTCGTTCCGAACGGCCGTTGCCGAGAAACGCCAGCCCGAGTTCGACATTCTGCAACGCCGTCCGGTGCGGAATCAGCTGAAACGCCTGGAAAATGATCCCGACCTCGGACGCCCGGTACGCCGCCAGCTCCTTACGGTTGAGACTGGCGAGGTCGCGTCCATTGACTTCAATCGAACCGGAGCTGGGACGGTCCAACCCTGCGAGCAGGTTTAGCAACGTGGATTTGCCCGAACCGGACCGTCCGACCAGTGCCAGACTGTGGCCGCGATGCAGATCGACCGTGAGCTCACTGAGCGCAACAACCTCGTTCGCGCCACTGGAGTAGCGACGGACGAGGTTGCGGACTCGTAACAACGGCAACGTGCCGTCAGGCTTCGTAGGGGTATCGTGTACTGGCTTCATCCAGCCGGAGCACCATTTCGTATTGGCGGATCTCGTGGCGCTGGAACCCGTTCGCGAGGAAGAAATCGCTGCCGACATCTTCCGGAATCACCGCCGGAATCAACCACTCGCGATTCGGATACTCGCGGTACAGCGCGCTAAGCATACGACGGCCCCAACCCTTCCGGCGTTTCGTGCGAGGCACAAGTATCGCATTCAGGCGAGCGGACGTTTCCGTAACCTGGCTGACAATCGCGTAAACCGACCGTTCCAACGTGTACGCGCGGCTCGGGGGACGTGTGGCATACCAGCTTTCCGCCGAAATCTGCCACGGCAACTTGCCAACTCCCTCATGCACCGCCGCTTTCGCCACTTCGCGCGGGTCGATTTCGTGCAGCTCATCGTCGAAGCTGCGGTCAGCCGTCGCCGGAGCGTGCTGATAACCAACCAACTGCCGCCGGACCTCAAACCCAAGCTGACGATAGATCGCCAACGCGTGCGCGTTCTGGTCAATCACCTCGAGCACGATCTTGTGAACACCCACCTCACGCGCGTTTTCGATGCATTGCTTCAGCATCTTCTGTCCGAAGCCGCGGCCGCGAAATTCGGGCAGCACGCCCATCGCCGCGACACGCTGGCTCAGCCCGCGCACCGAGATGAAGGTGAACCCGGCGAGCACGCCGTCCACATCCAGCACCACGCTGGACGCGAGGTCGATGGTCTGCGTCGACAGCAACCACGACAGGCTGCTGGCGTCCATTTCGATCGGCACGAAATAGTTCGTATAACTGCGGGTGAACAAATCGGCGAGCGTGTTTAACGACACCTCGCACGCCGGGTTGATATCGATGTTCTCTTGTACCTGGGGATCAGGATTTGTGCCTGTCATAGCGGCTATCCGAAGTACAGTGTCTATCGCAAAGGGTTGCATGCCTCTTCCCGTGAAAAATTGATGGATCGGAAGAGGGAAGTAAAGACCGAAAGTCTGAAAAACCAGTGACAGGGGTCACTGCACGATTTTTTCCACGAGGCATGAAACTACATCTCGCGATGCTCCGGTTCACCCCCTATTTTCCCTTCAACTCGACCACGAGAGGAGATCCCCGTGAAAAACAAACGTTCCGCCGTCGTCCTTGTCCTGCTGGCAATCGCCGCCGTTACCACCGCTTACGCCAAAACCGAAACGTTCGAGATCAACGGCTTCACCATCACGCAAACCGTGACCGTCCCGGGCACCCCGATGGACGCGTTCACCACCTTCACCGGCGACATCCGCCCCTGGTGGGACCATTCGATGTCGGAAAACCCGGACGTGCTCCGCATTGACCCGTACGCCGGCGGCCAATTCTACGAGAAAATGTCCAACGGGCAGGGGACCGTTGAACACGCCCGCGTCATCATGGCCATGCCCGGCAAACTGCTGCGCCTGCACGGCCCGTTCGGCCTCAGCGGCCTCGCGGTGGATATGGTCAGCACAATCACCTTCACTTCGGTCAGCGCCGATGGGGAAGAGGTCGAGCCCGGAGCGTCCGGCGACGCGACATCGGACAGCACACGCGTCACCGTCGAGGCACACATCGTCGGCCAGATCGACGAAGAGCTGGCCGGTATCGTCGACGGCGTCTGGCATCACTTCCTCCACGAACGCCTCAAACCGTACATGGAAGGGAGCCTGGATGATTGACAGGTATGAGGTGTGAGGTTTGAGGTGTGAGGTGTGAGGAAAAGAAGTGCCCGTGTTTGCTTGCAAACGCGGACGAACGGGAGCTGGATAAATACGGGGGACACATTGTCCCCAAAGTGTCCCCGCCTGATGCCCACGACATTCATGTCGTGGATCATCAACCGTTGAATGACCGTGTGCAGCACCAATGACCGCGGGAGCTTCTGTTCGCTACCGCGGATCATCCGCAAGTGAATGCCCCTGTGACTCGCGCGTCTGTGCGCGCGGTTCACAGGGCTGATCCGAAGCTCTCACGTGCCTCTGATGGACGGGTTGATCCACCCTCGGATGACCCGCGATAGCCGTCACAAACACACGTGACGGACAATCACGGGCACCAGCGCCCACTCTCCCGTCGTATATTGACCCATCACGGTTCCATTGAGGTCCACAATGACACGCTTTCTGCTCACACTTCCCCTCATCCTGCTGATCACACTGTTGCTGTCCCTGCCATCCCATGCCCAGTGGGAGCGACATGAGTTGCCGACTGGTGCTATGAGTGCCAGCGGCGGCTATCTTGGGATGGATGACGTCGACTTCGATGGCGACCTTGATCCCATCATACTTCGCTCCCATTTCCGTATCGTGGAGAACACGTTACCGGAAGACTGGGTTCTTCACCACGACGACGAGATCTCGGATTCCGCCTATTTTTACCGGTCGGCAATGACTGATTTAGACTCAGACGGCGACCAGGATTACATCTTCAATGGCTGGATCCTTGGTTCGACTCCAGATGTGATTTCAGTCGGTTGGTTGGAAAATCTTGGCTATCCCGAGTATCGAATTCACTCCAGTGCGGTTGATGCCCCGAAGCTTGCTTCGGCCAGCTGCAGTTGGTTTCTTGTGGAATGTCTGAGCTGATCCGAAAACAACACAACGTATCGATATTGCTATACCATCTTGTATGTGTAGCGAAATACCGTCGTGTTGTATTTGATGAACCTGAGATAGATTTAACATTAAAGGATATCTGCTTTGAAATCCAAAAACGTTATGAAATAGAATTTATAGAAATTGGAATAGATAGAGATCATGTGCATTTCTTAGTGCAATCCGTGCCAACCATGAGTGCTACAAAATTAGTACGAACTATAAAGAGCATAACAGCACGAGAGATGTTTATCCGACAACCCAAAGTTAAAAAGCAGCTCTGGGGTGGGGAATTTTGGACAAAAGGTTATTATATATCCACCGTAGGTCCGCACGGTGACGAAAATACAATCAGAAAATACGTTATGAACCAAGGTACAGAAGCTAACTACCAGCCGCTACATCAAAGTCGACTTGAGCTGTGAGTAGTCGATACCCCGTAGCTTGCTGCGGGGTAGTTTATTTCATTACACATGTTGAAAACATTGGCACGATCCACCCCGGCGATCTTGACAACGACGGAGATATCGATTTCTTGACCCGGTTTGGTCCTGATCCAGATCTGATTGGTGCGATTCACCTCTGGCTGCAACAACCAGACGGCACCTTCGAGATTGAGGTAAACACAAGTCTTGGCGGTACCCGTCCCTCAGAGCTCGTCGATTTCGATGGGAATGGCTGGCTTGATTTCCTGATGGCTACCGAGGACGGTCTGGAAGCTCACTTCGGTTCCGCCAATGGGTGGACTTCGATCGAACTCGATCCACTTCCCGGCGGATTCGCGTTTTTCTTCGATTACTACGATATCGACGATTTTGACGGGGACGGCGACCTTGATTTCGTCACACAACGTTATGCATTTACAACACTTTGGTTTGGTGAGATTGCCTGGTGGGAAAATCAAGGCGGCATGGCATTTTCACGCCACACAATACTGTATCCAATTGACCATGAAGAAATGAATGCCTCACGGCCCCTTCGTATGCTCGACATCGATGGCGACAGCGATATGGACGTAGCAGTTGGCGGGATCTTCTTCGTCAATCAAGGCGATGACGAGACCTTCGTCCAGCAGCAATTCGAACCCGACGATCCCTACGATTTCGAGATCCTCGAGAAAGCCGACACCGACAACGACGGCGACATCGACCTGTTCAACGAACACATCTACTGGTACGAAAACCCGTCCAATGACCCGCCGCAATTCATCATCCGTTTGGTTCCTCGTCATACGACGGTTCCGTCCGCCGGCGGCGAGGTCGTCTTCGACGGCATGGTCTACAACCAGTTCCCGCAGCCGATTAACGGCCATCTGTGGGCCGACGTCACCGGCCCGAACGGCAACCGCGCCCGTGTCTGGCACCGTCGCATGACGGTCACCAACGGCGAGTGGCTGACCTGGCCCGATCTCGGATTGACCGTTCCCGGCGGACTACCCGTCGGCGACTACCGGATGACTGTCCGTGCCGCAGCGGGAGGGTATGGGTTCGTCCCCGGCGATAGCCTCAGCTTCAGCAAGGAGTGAATCTGTCCGCTCATGTCCGTGTGACCCGACGGTCTGTTTCGGCGGTTCGTAGGGGTCAACCGTCCGTAAGCCGCGGTAGCCAACTGAAGCTCCTGCGGGCATCTTGAAAAATGTGCCCCTGATGGCTCCGCCAGCAAGGCTTGTCTGAAGATTCCGGGGACACCTGTCGGCACAGAACCTGTAGTCACGTTGAATCCACGTCGGATAGCGATCCAACCTCAACGCACCGATCCACCGTCCGCAAGTACCGCCAGATGTCCCCTGTTGGTTTGCTCACTGCTCATCGCTCACGGCTCACAGCTCGAACGGATGTGAGACCCGAGGCTAAAGCCCCGGGCCACCCGTCGTCAGTTAGTCAGTTCCGTTTATTCCGTGTATTCCGTGGTTGAGTCGCCGTTCAGCCGTTCGCCGCGGCCTTCATCACCAGTTCTTCCCGTTCCAGCAGTGTCAGAATCGCCAGCGCGGCCCGTTCTGACGCCCGCCCGTCAATCGCGCCAACCAGTTTCCGGCCGTAGGTACGCCGCGCATCGACCTTTTCCTCCGGATGCGCGAAGCAGTGGTCCACCGCCGCGAGGACATCGTCCGCCGTCTTCGCCCGTATGCCGACATCCCGCCAACGGTACTCGATGTCGTTGGGATCGTAGTTGAAGTAGCGTGTCTGCAACGGGTTGTCGACCAGCACCACCGGCCGATCCAACGCGATCGCCTCCATGTACGCGCTCGACACGTCCGAGATGACCACACTCGCCGCCATCAGGGACGGCGTCAGGTCCGGGCTGTCGACGTAGTGAATTCGCTGCTCCAACGCCGCCAGCAGCCGGTACATCTCCTGCCACACCGGCGGCGCCATGCCGTGCAGCTTGATCAGCAGGTGACGTTCCCCCCGTCCCGCCGCCGCATGCACCAGCTCCCGCGCACGGTCGGCCAGCACGGGCACCGCGGACAGCTCCATGTTGAACGTCGGCGCGAGCAGCACCACCTCCGCCGCGAGCGGCAGACCGAGCATCGTCCGCGCGGACTGCTGCGTGAGCTCACCGCGCCCGACCGGATCGAATTTGACCAGCCCCGTCGCGACCACCGGCTTGCTCAGCATCGGGGTCAAAACTTCGGCGTGGTACGGACCCGGCACACAGATCAGATCGCCCTGGTTCTCGCGTTGCACACCGGGCTTGTTCGTGTAATACCAGCCCTTCGAGATCAGGCCGTGGTTGACATTGACCAGCTTGCCCGGCCAATGCAGCCCGGCGTAATCAGCGTCCGCCATGATCGTCGCGTCCGGCGACCAGTCCGCGATCTCGTCGTATGGCAACCATTCCAGCCCTTTCGCCTTGACCGCCTCGATTTCGGTCGCGGTCAGGCCGGTGCCGGGCAGGCCCTCGGTGGGCGCAATCCACGGCGGCGCGGAAACCCGCACCTGGACCTCGGGCGTTTGTGTCTCCATCCAGCGCAGGATCGGTTCGACATGCGGCAGGTGCAGGTTGCGCTTGATATAAAACAGAATGCGCGGCGCGCTTTTCATGACCGGCCTCCCGTCGCCGAAACGAATCCGTTGACCGAAATCCCCGCCTGCCGTGCGAATTGTATCGCCGCCGGATCGCCGGGGGACTCATGCAATACGCGTTCGAGCAATTTCCCGGCACGGTCCAGCTTGCCCTGCTCGATGTAGTGATGCGCCAGCCGTAACGGGCCGGGCAGAGTTGCGGGATCAAGTGTCACTGCGGCGGGTTGTGCAATCGCATCCGCCTTCACGTTCCGAATCCGCTGCGGCATGCCACGTTGAATCCACTGGCTCAACTCACGCACCCGTTCTTCCGCACGGGCACGATCATCCTCGTTTAGCGATGTTGCTACGCGGGTCACATCCACTCGCCGTCCGCTGAACTCGAGCACCACATCCGGCGCAATGCCGACTGGGATCTTTTCCGCTGTGTCCGGCCACTCGCGTTTGCGCCAACGAGGCAATAACGCGGTGGTCAGCGGCGATCCGGTACGCAGCAGAATGGCGTCCGGCGCAGGCGCCTGCGTCGGCTCAAGCAGCTCGCCTGCCTGGTGAAACTGGAGACGAGCGTCAAGCGACTCATACGCCGGATCAATCCCATCACCCTGTTGAATGCGGACGTCCGGTTCCTGCACCGGCCGTCCACCGACCGCCAGCGGCGCGACCGCATCCAACCCCGCATGACGCCGCACATGGTTCACGAGACGGAACAGCCAGCCGTGCGTCCCGACCGTACCCGCTTTCAGCAGCAACAGGTGCGCCTTGGGGTCCGCCGCCAGTTGTTTTGGCAGTTGATCGGTGCGTACTCGTCCCGGCCAACGAGTCTCCCACCCGGAGATGACATCCGGCGAGAAATTCGCCACGCCAAGCAGATGAACCGCAGCCGGTTCCCGGCCACGATCGAGCACCGCCTCAATCGTGCCATCGACAGCGTTCAGCGACGCTCCCCGCGCATCGACCAGCACATTGACCGTTGCCTGATTTGTCGCGGCTGACGACGCATCCTGCTGCACCAGCTCACCTGCCGCCTGCAAGATGCGCGCGCAGGCTGTTCCCTGCGTGTCCGCGAGCAGTTGGTCGCGCACCGCTCTGCGCTGTTCCGCTCCACGCAGCGGTTCCGCCAGCGCCTGATCCACCGCCGCGCGCAGCTCGTCCAGCGTACGCGCCACCGGTCCGATGTCCGTCAGCTTGTACTCGGGGTCGCTGTCGTCGAACTGTGTGTATTCACGATGGTTCGGCGTGTCGAAACGCACCACCGGCTTGTCCAGCACCGCCGCTTCCCACGCCACCGAGGAGAGGTCCGAGATGACCACATCCGCCACGTGCAGGTACGGCTGCAGGTCCGGCTCGCGCGCGACACGGATGTTCGCGTCGCCCTTCTCGAGGTCGGCACACGCCTGCTGATATTCGTCCGGCAGATACGGATGCGGCCGCAGTATCAGCACCCGCTCAGGTGTCGCCAAGGCGCGAACCCGTGTCCACAATAGCGGGGCGGAGGACAGTTCCGGATTCCACGTCGGCGCGTAGAGGATTGCCTTTTGGTGCGGTTCGATCCGCAGCTGCTGGCGCAATACTTCCCGTTGCGCGACCCACCCGCCGAGGATCGGGTCAAGAGCCGGCAAACCAGCCGCGATCACCGGCACGAAGACTCCACCACTGCGTTGCATCCGGTCGGCGTGCCACCGGCCCGGCACGATCTGCAGGTCGGCGAGGTTGTCACGGGCGACCGTGCTGCCGCCACCGTAACGCAGCCCTTTCCCGATCAAACTTGCCGGGAGCTGTACGATCTTGTCCGCGCAGCCGACGAGCTCACGCACCGGTTCGAACGTGAAACAGATATCCGCCGGCCCGGCTTCGTCGAGCGGCAGCACACGCAGCCCCAGCCGGTGCAGGCGCTCCTCGTACAACGGCGGCAGGCCAACCTTCTCCGCAGCGTCGTACGCCGAACGCGTTACCACCAACTGCCAGTTTTTCGCTTGGCGCAGCACGTGCAGCAGCGGAATCGCATGCGGCAAGTGCGACGCCCGGTGCAGATGAACAATCGCGCGAAGCATGATTCTCCAGTTCGCTTCGTATTCCGAGACTATGATCCACTGAAACGTGAGCAACTCCTGTTCCAATGCCCAGTTGGCGAGGAATTCAGAGCCCGGATTGCGATGATGTCTCAGGGTAACGGTCTAACCGCTGTAATAGTAATGAGTTTGGTGGATTGTTCGGAAGAAATGGGTGTTTACGTACAACTGAGAGCAAGTCGTGGAAGTCGAGGGAAGCAGGCAGATTCTGCCCGGGCAAGAAAAAACGGGACCCCGCACATGCGGGATCCCGTTGAATGATCATCTGATGATGAAGCTTACTTCATCAGGGTGACCTTCTGGATCGCGTTCAGCTGACCCGGGACCTGCGCCTGGATGAAATACAGGCCACTGGCGAGGTGCGAAGCGTCGAACACGAAGCTGTGCGTACCGGCGTTCATCTGGCCGTTCGCGAGGGTCGCAACCTGCTGGCCCATCACGTTGAAGACGGTGACCTTGAGGTCAGCCGTTTCCGGCAGGGCAACCGCGACGTTGGTCGTCGGGTTGAACGGGTTCGGATACGCCTGCTGCAGAGCGAATTCCTTCGGCAGCTCAACCGTCTGCGCCGCATCGTCAGCAATAATGAACGAACCGGTGGCAGCCCAGTCTTCCGGGTTGAATTCGAACGTACCATCAGCCGCAGCGCCAGCCTTGTTGAAGTTGAAGCTGTCGGAGATCTGAAGGTTCGGGTTGTTCGGGACGCCGGCAATGCCGGTGAAGACATAGTCGCCAGCCGGAGCGTTGGCCGGGATCGACTGCGTCAGACCGGTAACCGTAACATCCATGAACGGAGTCAGGTTCCACGGGATGTTCGACAGCGGACCAAAGACCTGCTGGTTCGGGATGGTCACGAAGGTCTGGTAACGCAGACCCATCATCGAAGCACCGATGGTGCTGACAACGCTGGCATCATAAACCACATCGCCACCGCCAACCGGGATGTCGACGTTCGTCGGCATCAGGTCGAGGGTCACAGGACCAGCTTCGCCTTCGCAGTAAACCTGGACATCATCAACCGCGGCGTACCAACCCCAGCTACCGAGGTCATCATAGTACCACGAGAACCACACGGACGGCTGACCATCAAGCGGAGCGGAAACGTCGAACGTCTCAACCGCCGGGCCGCTGGTCGCATCGTACGTGACAATCGTATTCCAGTTCGAACCACCGTCGATGGACCACTGAACGTCCATCTGTTCCATTTCGTATTCTTCGAAATAGTAACGGTAGCTGAACTCTTTGTAGGTCGAGTTGTCGACGTTGACTTCCGGCGTGATCAGACGTTCCATCAGGTGGACGCCACTGCCCGGATAGTCGGAGTCAACCAGCATGTACGGCGTCGCGAAGATGCCGCGGCTGTTCGGAAGGGTACCATCATCAAGCTGCCAGGTACCGGAAGCGATCGTGGTTTCAACCATCCAGTCGCCCGGGAGACCGTCGTCGAAGTTCTCGCTCAGACGGACAAACGACGGATCCAGCCAGTTCACCGAGTACGGACCAATCGCATCGGATTCGCCTTCATCGAAGAACGCGGTCACGGTGAAGTCGAACGCACCAAAGCCCGGAAGGTTGGTGCTGTAGTTGGTGTTGGTCGTGGCGTCGAGGAACGTACCATCACGATAAACACGGAACTCGATGAAGTCGTCCGTCACGTTCTGGCTCTGACCCTGGAACACGCCGTTGGCATACAGGAGGCCCTTGACCTGCGACTTCGTCTGCTGGCCACGGAAACCTTCCGGCAGACGCATCGCGTCAGCCATACCAATGATGCCACCTTCCTGCGGAACCATGTTGGTCGCGACAGTCATGCCACCATCATACGCCATGTATTCGTAATCGACAGCACCGGTTACCGCGATATCTTCCGCGAAACCAACGCCGAATTCACCCGTGGTGTACATGAAGTCGGTGAACGCAAAGACTTCAGCACCATTGATGAACATGTAGTAATCGCTACCATCAGCAACAATCGCCACGTTGTTGGTCGCGCCAACGCCGAGGTTCATGTCGGCATCCACCCAGGACGCGTAAACAGTGCCAACCACGCCAGAGTTAATCTGGGCGACGAAGATCGCACCACCGAGGCTCGCCGACGGAGCGATGTTGAACATGTAACCGCTGTAGGTCGCATCGTACGCGCCAGTACCATGAACGAAGGTACCCAGCGAGAACGTGTCCGTACCCTGCGAACGGGTCATTTCGGCTTCGAAGATGCCGTCGCCCCAGGTCATGCCCGAGTAGGAAGCAGCTTCCCACTGGTCAGCCGAGGAGGCCGGGGTGAAGGTACCCGACAGCATGCCACCGGAAACCATCCAGTTCGCAGCGTTGTCGTAAGA
Source organism: bacterium (assembly GCA_963675295.2). Classification (GTDB taxonomy): domain Bacteria; phylum Electryoneota; class Electryoneia; order Electryoneales; family Electryoneaceae; genus BMS3BBIN04. Next base: position 3,573,536 of record CAXXKJ010000002.1, on the reverse strand, counting down.
GAAATCATCCGCGGTACCATCTTCAAAATCTTCCATCCATTCGGATTCACTGGTCGGAACCGACCACATCAGATCGACTGCGCCGGTCTGATCGTCAAACGAACCGAGCAACGCGCGCGGCGGAGTCTGCGCGAAGGCGGTACCAACGACGAACAGAAGGCAGAAAAGCAACAACCAATGGTTTTTCATCTCTTGTTCTCTCCTGGATCTAACTACCTTGACTGGCTACTTGATCGGGTTTAACCCTACAGGCTTAAACCGAACTACTGTTACCTGGTCTCGTGTCCCGGGAATGAAAACCGGAGCATCTTCGTTCCGGGTACCCTCAACCAGAACTCAACGTTCCAACAAAACTCGTTACCCTGCTCCGGAGGTTTTTCGTTCGTGAACGATGTTTATTCCTCCACGTCTATCGAAAAATCAAAGCTCATGCCAAAACGCTCGTAACTGCTAAATCGTTTGAAATGTTTAAGAAAAGCAAGAAAATGTTCGGGCTTGATCTACTGCTCTCGAATTCCGTGAGAGCTTCTCGTCATGTGGTGGCAACAATCCAGTTTGGCTGGTCCTCACGTATCGGCTGACATCTTTCAGCGGCTGGTTTGGAAGGTGGTGTGTGGAACCCCTTGTACGCGTTCAACTCTGTTCGCCGCTGACAACAGCCACTCAAAAAATAAGGTTCCCCTTACTCGGGACAAAAAGGATAACGATCCAGTTGCGTCAATGCAATTCAATTTTTGATATTCGGGAATTCGCGCTCCCAGAGGCGAAACGTATTAGTCTAATGCAAATTCTTACGTTTCAACAGGTTCGCTTCGCGACACCCCAAGTGCTCCCGTTCACTCATTCCGTCCTCTTCGGATTCCAACATCGTACTGACAGGTGAAGCCGATATTTCTCATCAATTATTAGAACCGAAATATCAGAATATTCCAAAAATAACTAAAGCGTCTTACGTATGCAACTCGACCGGAGGCAGGGAGGACCGCTGCTGTCCCAACGAGGTGGAGTCCATCGCATGACTAATTTTTATCATTTTGACAATTCCTCTTGCCTTGCTTCTTAGCCTGTGCGTAAACTCACTTTCGAGGGATAGTTGGGCGTCGACAAGGGGGTGAAGTCGAACCCAGTTGAAGGGAGGTCCCCATGAATCAGGAATTCGTGGTCCTCGCTGAGTATGGTGATGATCTGGAAGCGCAGATGGTGCAATCCGCACTGTTTGACGCGGACATCGACGCTGAACTGGAACAGGAACGTCCGCGGGGAATGAAGTCAGGACGTGACAACACTGTGATCCGCATCATGGTGCGCCCGCATGATCTGCAGCGCGCACGCAAGATGATTCGGTCGGGGGCAGGAGTCGCCGGTATCTACAACGAACCGGACCTGTCCGATTTCGACACGGCCGATTTTGACTCGTCCGACAGCTTGTACGAATTCTAGCCCGCCACGGAAAGCCAGCGATAACCGTGCGCTACGGCGAGCTCTCTCTCGTCGTCCTCCTGTAACTTGAGCAACTTCAAATAGTTACATTTCTTCCTCCGACTCCAAAATGTTTTACCCCTCACGCTTCCCTGCTTATCTTACAATAGCTTTATTAAGCTAGACTTTTAGAGTGAGTTTCTTCTCACATTCAACCTGAGGACGGATCGCGAATGAACATATCGCGAGTTTTTCGCCACCTTTGTCTGAACTTGCTTGCCCTGCTCATCCTGACCTCGATTCCGCTCGCTCAACCCGTTCAACCCGAGGACGATCTCCTGCTCGCCATCCTGCAGCAGACGGGATTGGAAGAGATGGACCTCGGATTCGAGCCGAAAGGATACTGGACCCGGTTTCCAGATCCGGATGACATCCCGTATATCAATCTCGCGTTTACCGATCTGTTCGCCGAACCCTTGAAACTGTATGACTTCACCTCGGTGATGGCCGTTGCCGCCGACCAGTATCTCCACCCCGATGCGCTCGCCAACGATGAACAGGCGCTGCTGCGTGCGGTCTATTACGTCGGCGTGCGGCAGTCCACCGGCCAGATGCGGGCTTATAGTGCCTCTCTCTGGGCTGAACCGGAGCCCGGCCAGCCGTTGATGGCGGCGATCCGGGAAATTTACAAGGCGACCGGACGCACCTGGCGCTACAACGCGATGGGGGAAGCGTCCGATTTTCCGCTGAACGAAGCGGACGTGCTGCGTCAGGTGGATCGCCTCGACCTCAAGGTACGCGGATTGATGGCTGAGACCGTGCTGCACCTGCTCCATGCCTACCAGTATGCGGAAACCGGGCGGCGAAACATCGATCCGGCCGACATGCAGGCGGTCTGGCGCATCCGACGTCTCGGTGAAACGCAATTCGACGGCCTTGAATACTATCCCGAGCTCGAGGATTGCGCGCAGAACATCGACAGGAATTCCATCTATTACGCCGGGTCCAAGCTGCTGCAGAGCGGTTGGAAGCTGGCGGATTCGCTCGCAGCACTGATCGAGGCCGACCGTGTCGACCCGTACCGGCAGACTCTCAACCTGCAGACTCCGATCGGCCGGATCGTAATCGGTGACGCGTTCGACAACGTTCACGACTACAGCGACGCCTGCCTCGTGGTCGATCTCGGTGGCAACGACACGTGGAAAGGTGCTGCTGGCGCGACGCCCTCGCTGGACATTCCCGTCAGCCTCGCCATCGATTTGTCCGGCCATGACCGCTACGAGAACGACGAAGAGTATCTCCCGTCACAGGGTGCCGCGATCCTCGGCGCTGGTGTGTTGATCGACATGGAGGGCAACGACACCTATTCCGCGAAACGGCTGGCACAGGGCGCGTCGATGCTGGGCTACGGCGTCCTCGCCGACTACGATGGCGACGATACCTACCACCTCTGGACTTCCGGCCAGGGAGCGTCCTACTTCGGCCTCGGTGTCGCGCTGGACGGCGGTGGGGACGATAAGTACAGCATCCACGGCGACGGGCAGGGCTACGGCGGCGTCGGCGGCGTCGGCGCGTTACTGAACCGTTCCGGCTGGGATGAATACTACGCCGAGCCAGTGGTCTCCGATTCCGTCTTCCGGCCCGACTACCATTCGCACAAGAGCTACCTCAACTATTCGTACGCGCAGGGCTGCGGAGTAGGACGGCGCGGTGACATCACGGACGGGCATTCCTGGGCCGGCGGCATGGGTGTGCTGATCGACCTTTACGGCAATGATCGCTACACCTCAGCCAACTGGTCGCTCGGTTGTGGCTACTGGTACGGCATGGGATTCCTTTACGATGGCGAAGGTGACGATTACTACCGCGCGTCTGCCTGGGCCGCCGGAGCCGGAGCCCATTTCGCCATCGGGGCAATGATTGACGATGGCGGCGACGACGAAATCCATCTCTGGGACGAGAAAGCCTACGGGATCGCGTTCGGACACGATTACAGCGTTGCGCTCAATTACAACCGCAGCGGGGACGACCTTTACCGTGTCATGGGGGATGGACTCGGCTACGCGATCAACATGTCGCAAGTGTTCTTTGTCGATACCGGCGGGCGCGATGCCTATGTCACCCGCAAAGGCCGAAACTACGGCTGGAACAACTACCAGCAGTACAATCCGCCGCCGCCGGGTGCATTTCCACACTTGTACAGCAACCAGGTCGCGGTCTTCCTCGATACGGACGGCTACGATACCTACCAGACCGAGGACGATCTGGCGGATCGGCATTCCGACCCACGCTTCAACGATGATCGCACACTGCTTGTGCCCGATCCGGGGGAACGGATGATGCTATCAAACACCAACTACTACGGCATCGGCATGGATACGCGGGGTGAACCCAATTCGATCGAAGCGTTCCGCATGAAGCTGGCACGGTCACCCTTGGGGAGATAACCGTACAGTCGCGCACCCGGTATCTGCACTGGCAGGGCGTACGCCTCTCCGCGTGACGACATCGGGGAGGCAGGATTGCGTTTAGCCTTGTGGTAACGGCATTTTTCGGCGGGTCAAGAAGAGAAACCGATGCACCTTGCAACCGGGCGCGTTCGCAAGCGTGCAATACACCACAAAAGCTGTGTGAACAAGGGGGGAGCAATCCTCCGCTGAAATCTCCGGATTTCAAAACGAAGGAGAGTTGAGATGAAGAAGATCGTCTTTGCGATCATGGCTCTGGCACTAACCGCGGGCTTCGCGGTAGCACAGGATTGGGCGGAAATTCCGGGCATTGCCAACGACATCGCGGTCGGCGCGGACGGCACAGTATGGATCGTTGGATCGGAATCGCGCGGTTTCCTCGCGTTCCGCTGGGATGATGGTGCGTGGGTCAAGGCCCCGCGTGAAGGCTGGCGCCGCATTGCCTGCGGCAAAGATGGCGACGCATACGCCATTGACCGCGACTACAAGATCTTCCGCTGGCGCAACAACGACTGGCAGGAACTGGCCGGCGCGGCGACCGACATTGCCGTCGGTGCCGACGGCTCCGTATTCATCATCGGGTCGGAATCCAAGGGCCATCGCATCTACAAGTGGGATGACGGCGCATGGGCTGATTTCCCCGGATCGAACTACAAGCGTGTCGCGGTTGGTCCCGATGGCAACCCGTACGTCGTGAGCCAGGACTACAAGATCTACCGTTGGCGTAACGATACGTGGCAGGAACTCGCTGGCGCGGCGACAGACATCGCCGTCGGCCCGGACGGCACCCTGTTCATCATCGGCAGCGCGAGCAAGGGCAACAACGCCTATCGCTGGGATGATGGCGCGTGGACCAAGCTCCCGAGCGACGACTTCCGCAACATCGCCGCCGGTCCGGATGGACAGGCCTGGGTCACCAAGGGCGATGATGGCAAGATCTTCCGCCTCCGCAAGTAACACACAAGGTATCTGCCTGACGGTAGATTTCTGACAAAGATCATTTGGCCGCTTCCGGTTCCGGGAGCGGCTTTTTTTTATCGGCAGGTTTTGTGCCCCTGATGGCTCCGCCAGCAGGGATTGGTAGCAGGTAAAACGAGTGGGGTTTGTTCCGTGGGTGGAGTGTCCGCGTTTGCAAGCAAACCCGGGCACGGTCTGTTGATGTGCCCCTGATGGCTCCGCCAGCAGGGATGATCCACCAGCGGATGACCCCTGCTGACCAAGTCCGCAGGGGCACATCTTCCTTCCCGAGCCCCGAGCTCACAACCCGTCGCCCGCAGACCACAGCCTACAGCCCATAACCCATAGCCCACAGAGCATAGAAGCGCCCACAGGACCGGGTTTCCCATGGGCGCAACCTTGGAGGGGGTTAGCTTCACAGGCGATTCGACCTGCGAAACAACCCACTGTGCGGCATGCAACCGCACATGCATAATAGTAAAAATTCTGCTACTAACTAGTGACAGTAATCACACTAGCTCTCACTGACCTACGCTTTCAACCTCGAAACCCAAACGGATACAACCCCGATCCTGCATCTGATCCGCCATAACAACCAAGCCACCGATTCGACGAAGACGCGTTCTGTCAGGCAATCCGCACGGTTACAACCACAACACCCGCGTGATGATGGTAGATCCTGCGTTCTCCTACACCACTTCCGCAGGTTCCGACCGCGCCCGCTCAGTCGAACACCAGCGCGTACTTCATCCGCGTGCGGGACGCTTCGGTCAGCCAAACCTGCCAGTTCAGATCGGACGCGACCTGCATCATCGCGGAGCTGAGGTCGTGCGTGCTGCCGTCCACGGTAACTTGATAGACCGTCAGATCGTCGGCTTTCGAGCTCAGTTGCACCTGCTTGACCGCGCCGGTGCTGCCCAGTTTCTGTTCGAACGCGACATTCGCGTCGGCGGGCATGTTCTCAATCTCGAGCATGAGACGGTTGCCCTGTACTGAACCGCTACGGTTCCAGTCGGACAGCACCATGCCCATCGCCTTGTGGGCAACGTTGCTGCCAGCAACCTTGCACGCTTCCCGGAACGCGAATTCCGAGTACTGGTCGCCGCTGGAGCCGCGCGCGTCCGTGTTCGCGATGATCCGGTAGCTGCCGGTATGCACCACGGTCACGTTCGCCAATGCGCTCGCCCGCTGGAAGACGCGCCCAGCTGGTTCTTCCACCTGCACCACGTCGAAGTAGATCACGAATTCCGCGCCGACACCCGCCGCCCACTGGCTCAGGTCCTGCAGCACCGCTGGATCGTCCAGGTTGCGTGTGATGTTGTGAAACGGCGCATGCACCGTGCTGTACCCGTTTTCGCTGAGGTAGTTCTTGATGCCGTTGCCGGTTGCTTCGATCACTGCCGGGTCGATGCCACTGGTCTTCAGTTGCGGGTCGGGGATGACCACGAAACGGGGGTCGCCACGTTTGGCGGACAGCACCTGGATCCGGTCTATGTCCTCGGTCAGCATGTCACGAGTGACATCGGCACGGATTTCCACCTTCACTTCGCCGGTCGGGAACGTTTCCGTGTTCAGCAGTTCGTACGATTTGACGTAGCCGCTGGAGCTGCTGAGGATCTTATCCGAAACCAGGGCAAAATTCTCGACCAGGGTCCGGCTGTCGACATATTCGCCGACAACACGCGCGATCGCGTTCCGCTTCGCGTCCACAATCGCTGTCGTCCTGTCGTTGCCGAATCCGACAGCCGTGACTTCAACCGCATGTGCCGCGAGGACCGGCAGGAACGAGATCACCAGGATCAGCAGGATCGCGATTCGTCCACTCTTCATCGTCAGACACTCCCCTTTATTGCGACATCGTGTCGCGATAGAAACGGATGCTGTTTGCAACCATCGCCGGATCCTCCGACAACGGGATGTTGTACGCTCGCAGTGCATCATACAGATCGTACATCAGCTCTTCAACGTCGCCATCGTACCAAACCATGTACTCAGTGACATTCCCGGCGGCTTTCAGGCGCTTCTGGTCGTTGGTCATGTCCTGCAGCGCGGAACGCACATTCCGGATGTCGTCAAAGCTGAAATCGGTGAAGATCAGCTTGACCGGACGGCCGTTCTTCGCATAATCGCGCCAGAAGGAGGTGATCACGTCCATCACACGCGGCATCGCGGCATTCATCGCCTGGTCAATCGCCGCGCCAACACTTGCGCCATCGCTGCTCATCGCCAGAGGTTCGCTGAAGCCCTGGTTTGAGCCAATGAACTCGCCGGTCATCGCGCTGTACGCACCGACACTTAAGATCACCTTCTTGGTCGTCGCACCACCGTACTTGCCGGTTTCGATGCGCGGGGTAATCTTGACGAAAATGTCCGCCGGAGTCGCGCGCGAGATCGTCAGGATCGCATCCTCGACCCCTTCCTCGCCCGTGCTGCTCTTCTGCAACGCGACAAACTGTTCGTCCGCCTCCAGCGCGGTCGCTTCATCCAGACCGATGGTCGGAATGTTCTGATCCTCGAAGAAGACGCGCACGCGGGTGTAGAACAAATCCTTGTACTCGAGCGCTTCCGGATCGGAATTCGCCGTGTCGATGTACGGCATGATGCTGAAACGATCCAGCTCTTCGCGGACATCGTCCGCCGCCTTGATAATGTTCCAGTCGATCAGCATCTGCCGCAGACGGTCACGATTCAAGCGGACTTCCAGCGTGATCGTGGTCTTGTAATGCGGCTTGTCGTAGTTGTTCTTGCTGATGTAGCTGAAGTTCTGGATCACTTCGTCACGCTTGACGAGGAACTGGTCCTGAATCTCTTCGAACCGTTTCCGCTCGTCCGACTCACGCAGCATGTCGTTAACGACCATGATTACCGCGTTGTCCATCGCACGTTCGAATGCGACCGCTTCACGATCCTTCTTCTTCTTCATGCCTTCGGCGACACCGCGCGCGGTGACGATTGCCGTGCGCTCGTCAAGCATCTCCACCTGGGCGAGAACCTTTCCGAACCCGCCGGCGATGAACACGATCGCGAGCACCCAGATCAGTGACTGTTGTATCCGTTTCATCGGTTGAACCCCCTCAACGTGCTTACTTTACTTACCTTGGTTGTCGATCAGGCGGAAGCGTTGAAGCCGCTTTCCTGTGCCCGTAGTGTCGGGGCTGCTATCACACCTGTGACGTTCAGCCCACAACTCCAACTTGGGGTAGACATCCTGATCGCTTGTGCTGGTGCGGCTTTACCCGGTCCGCGTGCCAGTGTCTGCTGTTCATCATGCAAATGGTTTGCCAGATGAGCGACCCGAGACAAAATTCGCCTTCTCACGATGTTCCACACGAACACTCGGAGTCGGGATCCGAGCCCGGGAGACAACGGATCCAGGTTACCGGAGGCGACCCGTGGGTGCGCAGTGCCTCTCTCCATGCGAAGCCGGAGGAACGGAAACCCCGCATCCCGAACTGGCTAAGCGATGATGAGGTTCAAGCTGCACGACGCGCCCGCCTGCGGAAACAATCTACGGTACTCGGAGCCATCTTCGCTTTCCTCGCGATGGTCGTATTCCTCGCGACGCGGGTGATGGGACCGAGCGTGATTGTGCATCTGGACGGCGGTCAGGGAACAGTGGTCGTTGATGGGGAAGAGGTTGGCCGCACCGATGACGTGCTGCACGTCCCCTTCGGCAAGCACGAGATCCGGGTGCTCCCGGACGCAGACCGCGCGATCGCCGATCCGCCCGTGATCGTCCGCGAATTCGCCTTCGCCTGGGATCCGGTATCCCTGGTGTTTACGCAAATCGATGAAGCCAGCCGCCCTCAGAAAAATACCGCTGATCAAACGGAGGATGAGGAACCGTGATCCGTCCACGCGCCATTGCTCCCCTCATCATCATCGCCGTATCCGCGATCATCGTCTTCAACTGTTCGCTCAATCTGGACCCGCTTGTTCCACCAGACGGTGTCCGGGTCCAACAGGTTCATGACAGCCTCGCCACCGCCGAGGACTACTGGCCCGGGTTCGATCCAACCGGACGTCCGATCCTGCTGATCGAACGCACCGAATCGTGGCTGATGAGCCATCCCAACCCGCCGGACGGCTGGTCTCCGGTTGACGGCTGGGACACAGCCATCACCGCTCCGGGGAATCCATTCGGTGTGGCTGACGACGGGACATTGCTGATCAACGAGATTCCAACGTCCGTCGTCTACATCGACAGCGCGGACCACGATTCCATCAACGGGTACGCCGCACGCGCGCTGCACGAAGATTTCGACGACTTCATCCGCGAACACTACTACACCTGGACCGCCAACGACGAGGAGCTGTTCTTCTATCCATACAACGACAAGTCCCTGCTCAAGTGGCAGATGATCGAGAGCGAGGGCCTGCAGGAAGCGCTGAAAGCGGTGGAAGAAGAAGAGTTGGATGACGCGGTGACCTGGATTGCGCACGCTGTCAAGTCGCGTTTGAACTTCGATGCGGAAGCGCCGCCAATCGCCAGCGAATACGTGCGCATGATCGAGCTGCAGGAAGGGCTGCCCTGGTACATTGACATGCGTGCCCGGCAGCTTGAGCCCGCCATGCTGTACATGAACTCAATGTATGCCAACGCCAACGAGATCCGACGTCGCGCACAGGTGTCCGGCGCCGCGAGGGCGTATCTGCTGGACGAATTCTTCCCCGACTGGAAAACGATCCTCAACCGCCGGGCGAACACCAATGCCGACCTCAACGATCTGCTGCGGTCGGTAGTCAACCGCCGCGGTCTGCTGGACGATCCGCTGCCGGAAGGCCTGATCCGTGAATACGACCAACGTGCCGGCGGACGAATCCGCTCCTTCAATACCCGCCGCCGCACCCTGGCGCATGAGTGGAGTCACGCTCAGGGGTATCACCTCAACGTCGACCTCAGCGACCTCCCGATGATCGCCACCGGCTTCGACCTGTACCATATCCTGCGTCTCGAGGACAATCGACTGCTGCACGAAAAGTGGCTCCGGTTGACCAACAATCGCGGAACGATTGAAGCACGCAATCAGTGGATGCTGACCTCTCCGGCGGGCGAACATCCGCTCTTCAGTGGCATCTCCCGCTTCGAGATCGCCGGCATGGGATCGCCACCCGATGTCAGCGAGCACGGTGACACGCTGATCGTTCGCTGGAATCAAGGCGAAATCCGTCTGCTCAACGCGCAGATTTCCGACCGCTCCGGCGTCATCACGATCAAGCTGTAGAGGCAGTCACTCTTCTGGTTTTGCAGAGCTTGCGGAAATGTTAGGCGTCTCTGGTGCGTTTTGCCCACAGAACGCAGGCCGCTATTTTGCTCTTCCCGAGCTCAAGTGCGGGAGGGACGGCTCTGCGCAGTCGTCCCAATCCAAGAGTAAAACACGAATTCCAACAATCGCTTCACTGCGGAGGGGCTGTGAGCGAGCGCATTCTCGTGCTCAACCCAGGCACCACAAGCACCAAAGTCGCCGTCTTCGACGGCACCGACTGTCTCTGGCAGGAATCCATCGGCCATGACGCCGCCACCCTGCACTCGTTCGGCACCGTCGCCGGACAACTCGACTACCGCTACGAACTGATCGACAAGGATATCCCGGACGATGCGCGCGGCTGGACCGCGGTCGTCGGCCGCGGTGGCTTGCTGCGCCCCCTCGAAGGCGGCATTTACGCCGTCAACGACAGCATGCTGCACGACGCCGGCCACGCCGAGTTCGGCGAGCACGCGTCCAACCTCGGCTCGATGCTGGCGAACCGGTTCGCTACGGCAGCTGGAGTTCCGGCGTACGTCGTCGATCCAGTCACCACGGACGAATTCGGCCCGATTCCGCGCATTTCCGGCGTGCCGGGTATCGAACGCAAATGCCGTGCACACGCGCTGAACATCAAGGCCGTCGCGCGCCGCACCGCGAAAGATCTGGGTATCCCGTTCGACGAATCACGGTTCGTCGTCGCGCACCTTGGTGGCGGCATCTCCATCGCCGCGCTGGCGGAGGGACGCATCCAGGACGTCAACGACGGCCTGCTCGGCATGGGACCGTTCAGCCCGGAACGTTCCGGTGCGTTGCCGCTGCAAGGGGTGATCGACCTCGTGCGCGACAAGGGGTACGACGAAGCCAAGCGCATTTTCAGCAAGGAAAGCGGATTTGTCGGCTATTTCGGCACCTCCGACCTGCGTGATATTGAGGCGAAGATCGCCGCCGGTGACGAACTCGCCGAACTGGTCTTCGAGGCGATGATCTACCAGATCGCGAAAGAAATCGGCGCAATGGCCGCAGCGTTGAGCGGCAACTTGAACGGCGTCATCCTCACCGGCGGCCTCGTGCACAGCGGCAAGCTCCGCCGCACACTCGAAGGCTACATCAAGTGGATTCCCGGCGGTGTCCACCTGCAACCCGGCGAAGAAGAGATGCTGGCATTGGCCGAAGGCGGTCTCCGCGCGTTGCACGGAGAAGAAAAGGTGTTGGTGTACTGACTCTGTAGGTTGCTGGTACCGTTCCGGAACCGGCGTTCCGGACTTAAAACGACTGGAAGAAGGAAGTTACGGTATGAACGTACCGAACGGACAGAAGGAGAAGCCGAACAAGGTTCTGCAATTCGGCAACGAATCGATCGCGCACGGTGCGCGGGAGGCGGGCTGTTATTTCGGGACGGCGTATCCCGGAACACCGTCCACCGAGATCCTCGAGATCTTCCACACCTTCCCCGGCGTGTTCGCAAAGTGGGCCCCCAACGAAAAGGTCGCGGTCGAGGTTGGCATCGGTGCCTGTCTCACCGGCACACGTGTTCTCTGCACGATGAAGCACGTCGGCGTCAACGTCGCGATGGACCCGTTGATGACCTTTACCTACACCGGCGTGGTCGGTGGGTTTGTGCTGGTCGCGGCGGATGATCCGGCGATGCATTCGTCCCAGAACGAACAGGACAGCCGCATCCTCGCCAAGTTCATGAAGGTGCCTGTCTTCGATCCGGCGAACAGCCAGGAGGCGCACGACTTCACGAAGATGGCGTTCGATTTCTCCGAACAGTTCAACACCTTCGTCATGATGCGCGAAACCACCCGCATCGCGCACGCAAAGGGCCTTGTCCAACTCGGCGAGTGGGCTGAGCCGGTTCGTGGACCACACATGAAGCGTGAGATCGAACGTTTCGTGATGATGCCGAACTTTGCCCGTCCGCGTCACACCTTCGCGGAGAAGCGGGCCCTCGACCTGCTCGAGTTCTCGAACAACTGGGACGGCAACGATCTGCAGCTGAAGTCGAAGAAGATCGGGATCATCACCGCCGGCGTCGCCTCCAACTACGTGCAGGAGCTGATGCCGGACGCCAGCCTGCTCAAAGTCGGCATGCCGTGGCCGTTCCCGGCGGAGAAAGCGCGCCAGCTCGCCGAACACTGCGACCGCGTGCTCGTCATCGAAGAACTCGAGCCGTTCATGGAAGAAGAGGCGAAGATCGCCGGGATCAACGTGCAGGGCAAGGAATTCTTCCCGCGCGAAGGCGAACTGGACCTCGACACCGTCGGCAAAGGCCTGCATGAAGCGGGGCTGCTCGACAGCGCGCCGGTCGTGCCGGTTGGCGAACCGGTCGTCGCCCGTCCGCCGGTGCTCTGCGCCGGTTGCCCGCACCGCGGGATCTACATGGCGTTGCGCAAGATCAACGCGGACGTCTACGGCGATATCGGCTGCTACACCCTCGCCGCCCTGCCGCCGCTGGAAACGCTGCACACCTGCTTCTGCATGGGCGCGTCCATCGGCAGCGCCGTTGGTGCCGCGCTGGCCGAAAACGACCGCAAACACCCGGCAGTCGCCGTCATCGGGGACTCAACCTTCTACCACAGCGGCATGACCGGCCTGCTCGACGCCGTCGCCTCCGAAGCGAACATTACCGTCGTCATCGTCGACAACAGCATCACCGCGATGACCGGCGGCCAGCAGCATCCGGGTTCCGGCACGAACCTGATGGGCAACGTCAACGTCAAGGTGCCGATCGAACAGGTCGTCGAAGGCCTTGGCGTCAAGAAGATGATTGTCGCCGACACCTACGACTACAACAAAACCGTCGATCAGCTCAAGGAAGCAGTCAATTACGACGGACCGTCCGTCCTGATCGCACGCAAACAGTGCGCACTGTTCCCGAAGAAACGGAAGATCGACCCGTACGTGGTGGTCGAGGCAGACTGCACCGGTTGCGGGAACTGCTTCCGGATTGGCTGCCCCGCGATCAGTACATCAGGCAAGAAAACGAAGCGTGGTCTGGCCATCGCTCACATCGACCCGACCGCCTGCACGGGGTGCACACTTTGCCAACAGGTGTGCAAGGATGACGCGATTTTGTCGTTGACTGAGTTCAAAAAGCGTCATGGAGAGGAGGTGGAGGCATGAGCGAAGTCGTCAATGTGCTCATCGTGGGAGTCGGTGGTCAGGGCGTCGTGCTCGCATCGAACATCCTCTGCGAAGTGGCGTTGCGCGCCGGATACGATGTAAAAAAATCCGAAATTCACGGCATGAGCCAGCGCGGTGGTGTCGTCACCAGTCACGTCCGCTTCGGCGAAAAAGTCTACAGTCCGTTGATTCAGCACGGCCAGGCGGATGTTCTGCTCGGCTTCGAATCGGCCGAGGCGTTGCGCTTCGCCCATGAGGTGAAAGAGGGCGGACTGCTACTCTCCGCAACCCAGAAAATCCCGCCGCCACGCGGGCCGCAGAAGAAAAAGGTCAAGGGATTGCAGTACCCGGAAACGCCGCTTGAGGACGCGAAAAGCGTCTGCAAGGGACGTGTGGTACCGATCGAAGCGGAGAAGATTGCCGAGGAGTTGGGCAATTCCCGGTTGACCAACACCATCCTGCTCGGTGCCCTCTCGACCGGCCTCGACATCAGCGACGACATCTGGAATGAGACCATCCGCGCGATGGTCCCGCCGAAGACGATCGAGCTGAACCTCGCGGCGTTCGCACGTGGCAAAGCTGTTGCCGAGGATGTTGCTGCGTAGGTACATGTTTGGTTTAAAGTGGCTCTCCGAACTTTTCGGCCCGTAGATTGCGGGCCGTTTTGTGTACTATCAAACTCGTGCAGTGAGCCGGGAAGTGCGTCCGAGCCTATGCAACTGCGATCAATGCACCGTATTCCGCGATCCCGCCTGCACGAGGGCACAAATTTCGTATCAATGTGCTCGTGCTCATGGTGGATCGCCCTGTTTTCCCGTACGTTGGGAATACTTGTGGAGGAGTACGGTGAGGGGATGTGGTCAATGACCCATTTGTCTCGACCTCTAAATCGGATCCTGACTCTGCTACTGCTGCTGGCACTGTCCGTCTGGGCAGGTCCGGTTCAGGCAGAGGCATATCACCGTGGCCTCGATGATCTCGAGGAATTCGACGACACCATCGCCTACCATTCCTATCCCGATGCTGGCTACCAGACCGAAAACGAACACACTCCGCAGTATGTGCTGACCCAGTTCCACTGCACCGAAGGCTTCTACCTGCAGGGAATCAGGGCGCTGGTGCTGGAAGGCAACCAGCAGATTTCTTCCCTGACCTTCCACGTCTACGAAGATTCCGGCAACAACACCCCGGGCGATTTCCTGTTCACGTACAACGACGATGTGATCCGCATCGTCGAAATCGACAACCTGGTCTGGGCGGAAGTGCCGATGAGCGCACCCTACTGGTGGGTGTTCCAGGAAGATTCCATCTTCTGGATCAGCGTAGAAGTGCCAGATTACAACGACTGGACAGTCGTGCAGGACGATAATGGCCTCGCCGGACTCAGCTGGACCGGTGACGGAATGAACGGCGGCCCGAACCACTCTGTCAGCAGCGGCGACTGGATCCTCGCGGCGGGCGGATCAACCAGTTGGCAGAATGTCGACCTGCGCGCATCGCAACTGTGGAACACCAACGGGAAATACCACCTGCAGGCCGGTTCAACGGTCGAATTCAGTGTGGAAGTGGAAAACCTGAATGACACTCCGGCTCCCGGTGGCACCTGCAGCCTCGCGGTCGAGAACATGCTCGGCCAGCTCATCTTCAGCACTACCGAGGCGTTCAATCCGCTGCCCGGAAACGGTGTGCACGAACTCGTATTCGACGAGTCCTGGTCGGCATCGGCTGGCGGGCAGTATATGGCGTCCGTAATCGTGCTTGTCGATGGAGATGTCGATTTCAGCAACAACCGGACGGTACTCTATCAGCAGGTGATCAACACCGGGGACTACTACAGCTTTGACGATGAGACAATGGAAGACATCTACGACATGCCGCTGGGACAGAGTCTCGGTGTGTTGATGATCCCGGCCCAGCATCCCGCAAAATCCGCCGAGGCGCGGATCTGGTTTGACCAGGCATACCCCGCCGTTCGAGTGAAAGCGTACACCTTCCAGAGCTTTACCTTCAGCCAATTCTGGGAATATGCCGGCCCGGTGGACAGCGGCTGGATGCGGTTCGCGCTCGCCTCACCGCCACTGAGCACCGGCAGCATCGTCGTCGTACTCGAGAACGAGTCCGGCTTGCACGTCCCGGTGGACACCGCTGAACCGCTGATCATCCCCAATGATCGCATGCCGTTCAGCTATTTCCTCACAGACGGATCGACGTGGACACCGGATCCGGACCTGCCGGGCAAGCCGCTGGTGCAGATTCTCTATGAGCATCCAACCGCTGACAACTTGCTGCATCTGGAGCTGGTCCCGGATGAAACACAGCCCTACATCGAGCCGGGCGAATCGTTCGGCTATTCGGGAACGATCTACAACTCATTGCAAACGATCTACACCGTTGATGTCTGGACCGAAATGACCTGGCCGAACGGCGACCATTTCGAACCATTGCAATTGCAGAATAATGTAACGCTCGTGCCGAATACGCCCTTCGAGCTGCCACACTCCGACCAGTTGATCCCGGCCAGCGCCCCGGAGGGGCTATACATGTTCCGGATGAATGTCGGCGATTATCCGACGGTTACAGCGACGTTCAACGCATTCAACGTGAACGCCCGTATCGAGGTGGCCGTCGACGAAACGATAACCAGTCACGCCGAGCAACCGTCGGCGTTTACCGTCAGTGAGCCGAGCCCGAATCCATTCAACCCGCTCACCTCACTGCGGATCAACCTGCGCGAGGTGTCTCAGTTGCAGGTGATGCTGTTTGACGTGCTTGGCCGGCAAGTCCAGACCCTGGCTGATGGACACTATGCACCGGGCGAACTGGTGGTGACCGTGGATGGCCGCGAACTCGCAAGCGGCGTCTACTTTGTCACTGTGCTCGCGAACGATCACGCGCCGGTCTTGCGGAAGGTTACCCTGATCAAGTAAACAAACGTTGCGGAGCAAATAATCCGCGCGTTCTGGATGTGCTATTTGCAGTTCAAACCGGAGGATAGGACGTACCTATCAGCCAGCCATAATCCATTATTTCACCTGGAGGAGAATCAAGATGAAGTTTCCTGCCACCCTTGTGTTCAGTTGCACCATCGCGTTCTTATTCCTTCTAACTCCATCATTCGCAAACGTCGGTCCCGGCGAATTTTCGACCAACGAGATCGATGAATTCGACGTCGTACTGGCCAACCACAGCTTCCCTGGCGCCGGGGTGATGACAGAAGCCGTTTTCAACCCGCAATGGTCGTTGACACGGTTCATTCCGGACGACGATTTCATTCTGCGCGGCGCCCGCGTACTCATTGAAGA
The DNA here is from genome assembly GCA_963675295.2 of bacterium. Classification (GTDB taxonomy): domain Bacteria; phylum Electryoneota; class Electryoneia; order Electryoneales; family Electryoneaceae; genus BMS3BBIN04. The sequence goes on along the minus strand of CAXXKJ010000002.1, from coordinate 3,557,015 downwards.
GTACACCACCGAAGTCAACTCGATGACCATTCGTGTCTACGCCGATGACGGCGGATCTCCCGGCAGCCAACTGTTGGCTTACAATGGTACCGTGTCGCGGGAGGTTGTTACAGCGACGACGGTCTGGCTCGAACTCGAGCTTCCAGGTGAAGATGTGCTGTTTTTCGACGCCAACGAAGAGTTCTGGATCAGTGTCGGCACGGCGAACGTGTTCGCTTGGAATGTCTGCGAGGATACGGACGGATCGTCCGGATCCAACCTCGTCGCGTCCAGCGCCGGCGGCGGTCCATTCTCACTGGACAGCCAAGGCGACTGGGTGATCGAAGCCGGTGGGGAATACGGCGCGGGGATCTACGACCTCGTCGCGTATCGCACCTGGAACGATCAGAATCGCTACCACGTCACGACAGAGAACGGCATCGCATTCCAAGGCCGGATTCTCAACGCCGGCACCACCTCGTCACCGCAGGGTGACTGCACTATCGAGGTGACGAACAGTGGCGGTTCAACCGTGTTCACCTCAACCGTTGATGTACCCACACTTGCCTCAGGTTCGAGCTACACTTTCACCACCCCAACCGAGTGGAATCCAACTGCGGTCGGTGACTACACCGCCACCATGACCGTCATTGGTGATGGTACCGACGACCCGGCCAACAACGAGTTTGTCCTGTTCCAACAGGTTGTCGATCCGCGCGACTGGCTCAGCTACGATGACGGCTCGTACGAATCCAGCGAGACAATCGCCGACGGCAATGGCTTGTCGATCATGTTCAAGCCGCCCGTCGAAGGTGCAGTCGCCAGTTGTGCAAACATCTACTTCCTCGACGACTACGACAATGTCGAATTGAAGGCCTACACCTATCTCAACAGTAACTTTAGCGAGTTCTGGAGCTACAGCGGTCCGGTAATGGAAGGGTGGAATCTATTCCCGATCGTTTCGCCAGCCCTGAACGTGAACCACGCGGTGTCCGTCGTTATTCACGGCATGAATGATTTCGCCATCCCGGTCGACACAAGTGACCCGGTGATCGTTGAAAACGCCGAGATGCCGCCTGCGTTCATGCTCACCGATGGCAACCAGTGGTACCTCAACTTCGACATCGCCGGGAAGCCGCTGGTGCATGTCAACTTTGAATACCCAGACGAAGCGGAGAACATGACGGTCAACCTGACCACCTCCGCGACCCCGGTGATTCTTGCGCCGGGTGACGAGTTCACCTGGAACGCAAACATCGAAAACACGTTGAACCAATCGATTACGGTCTACGCCTGGACCGAAATGGTGTGGCCGGACGGTACGTTCTTCGGCCCGCTCCAGGTGTTTGGTCCGATTACGTTAACCCCGGGTAATGCCTACAACCTCGGCAACCAGGTGCAGGCGATCCCGATCAGCTATCCGGACGGCACCTGTGTCTTCCGGCTCAAGGTCGGGGAAACGCCGGTTGAACTGGAAGCGTTCGACGGCACGACGGTCATTGTTCAGGCCACGGCGGGCGTGAGTGAGGAGCATCCGTCGGAACTTCCAACCGGATTCGAGGTATCGCAGGCGATGCCAAATCCGTTCAATCCAAGCACCGAGTTGATGGTGTCGTTACCGGCGACCGGCGAACTGACCGTTACCCTGTACGACGTGATGGGCCGTGAGATCGAACAGCTTGCCGAAGGCACGTATTCCGCCGGGCATCATCGCATCCAGATTGACGGAAATGGTCTGGCAAGCGGGATGTACTTCGCGCACGTGCATATGGCCGGACACGCACCTGTGCTGCGGAAACTGACATTGATCAAGTAGGGGTCGCGCATATCCTCTGCAGGAGGGAACGCGTCGGATTTGCTATTTTCCGGCGCGTTTCGGCTCTTTAGGATTTTCCTTCGCTACATTAAACGAACCACCAAAGCAGTTCCATCCGTGAACCAACAGATGGAGTTTGCGATGAACCTCACCGGTTTGCATCTGCTGCTGTCCTACCAGTGCACCTATGAATGCGATCATTGCTTCGTACAGTCGTCCCCACGGGCGCGCGGCACGATGACGCTCGACTTCGCCAAATCCGCCATCCGTCAGGCGGCGGAGATGGGAGGCTTCAGCGACATCGCCATTGAGGGCGGCGAACCGTTCCTGTTCTACCCGATCCTGCTCGGGGCGGTGCGGGAGGCCGTGGACTACGGTCTCGACGTCGCACTCGTCAGCAACGGCTATTTCGCCACCTCCGTTGAGGACGCCGAGGAATACCTGCGTCCGTTGAAACAGATCTTCGACGAAGACGATTCCGGCTTCGCATCCAAGCTGAGCCTATCTGTCAGCGATGACGAGTACCACGGCGGCGGGTTCGACAGTCCGGCGGAGCATGCGCGCGAGGCGGCTTCACGCCTGGGCATCGAGGTCAGCTCGATTGCCATCGATCAGCCGTGCGTCGTTGAGCATGACAAGATCAAGGGCGAGCCGATCCTCGGTGGGGGAGTACGCTTCCGGGGACGCGCGGCGGAAAAACTGGCGGATGATCCGGTGCTGCCACGCCGGCCGTGGATGGAGTTCAGCGAATGCCCGGACGAAAACTGGACCGACCTCGGACGTGTCCACCTCGATGGCTACGGCAACCTCTTCACCTGCCAGGGTGTCGTCATCGGAAACATGAAGAACAAGCCGCTGGCGCACGTTCTCGCCGACTATGAACCCTTCGCCCATCCGATCATCGGCCCGCTTGCACGCAGCGGTCCAGCCGGACTGGTCAAGGAATACAACCTCGATCTGAAAGGGGATTACCTCGACGCCTGCGAACTGTGCTACAAGGCACGGAAGGAACTGCGGAAGCGGTTCCCCGAGCAGCTCGCCCCACCGGTCGTGTTTGGCGTGGAAGAGGAGACGACGACACAAGCCAGCGCGTAGGTACCATCCACTGCGCAGCATAGTTCTCACCGCATAGCGGGTATCGGGTGTTTGCCCTGACCAGCTTGCTGGTCAGGATTATCGTACGCAGGAAAAAGCGGGGTTTTGCATCGTACTGCACCACGTAGCGGTAAAAGGGATGGCTGAGGTGACCGCGATGCGACCCACCGCGCGGCGTAGTTCTCACCGTGTAGCGGTGACGCGTGGTTAGCGTGTGGCTTCAGCCACACGTGAAGGTATGCGTCTGCGTCAACCAGCTCACGTGGCGGGATACTTGTCCACCGTAACCATTGCGACCTGTGTGTCATCCTGAACGAAGTGAAGGATCTCCAGATTATCCGACCATTCGCGTATCTGGAGATTCTTCATTTCACTGCGTTCCATTCAGAATGACACATCTCTGCGGCCCACAGCCCACAGCCCAGAACGTAAGACGAGGGCCCGCAGCCTAGAGACTGAACAACACCCCAAACCGGAACGTCAACCCCGTCATGCCGATGCGGGCTTCGTAACCGTCGTCACGCTTGGACGAGAACACCGTCTGTTCCGGCATCATACTGTAGCCAACACCGGCCTGGATCGCCCAATCGGGGTTGAGCAGCATCTCGAGATCGGCCATCGCCATCAGGCCGTGTACCGAGCCGACGCTGAGGTCGTCCCCGTCCACTTCGATCTTTTCCACGTCGCTGAAGTTGATCAGCAGCATTCCGTACCGGCCGGACAGGGTTAACGCCACCCGCCGGAACCAGTATTTCTTCGCGAAACCGACGTTAAAGTGGCTGGTGAAGGTGTGCGGCAGACCGCCAACCAGGCCCGCCTCGCCGACGACGTAGAATTCAGAAAAACCGGTCCACTGCGCGAGATCCGTCTCCAGACCCGCGCCGAACCAGAATTCGGAAGCGCGCCCGTCGTCAGGGAATTGCAGCTCATCCTCGTTGTGGATCTCGCGGATGTTGACCTGGTGCTCGTTGAACGGTTCAAACCCGCTGCGGCTGATCGGCAGGAAACCGAACACCGGCTTGATGTTGATCCCGAACCGCGCGTCCTCCACCACCTGGTCTGCGTATGTCAGATCCCAGCCGCCGATCAACACCTGCAAGTCCGACTCGCCGTCCCGGATCTCACGCACCTTGCCGAACGCGAGCAGCACACTGCCCTCTTCGGTCGGATCGCTGGTTGACCACACCTTGTACCGCTTGTCGAGCTCAACCCCGAGATCCTTGCCCTGGTTGAACGTGAATTCATTAATGCCGGGCTTGGTCACAATCGCCTTGATCGCGAACTCGTCGTGCCGTTTCACATTCGTCCGCAACTCCTGCACGACACCGTCCGACCGCCGCCGGAACTGGTCGGCAATCTCCGACGGTTTCAGCTTCTGGCCGGGCTTGCGGTCATCCTTGTCATCGATTGACTCGATCACATCCTGCACCGAAAACGACATCAACCCACCCATGCTGTCCGTCGATCCGGTCAGCGTGCCGACAAAATGCTGATCGTACGTGCGATAGATGTCGAGCTCGGCGTCAATATCCCACGAGTTCTTCTCGAACTTCGCACGCGTTATCCGGGGAACAAACGCGTACCCGTTTTCCACGATCTGCTTCAGATCGTCCAGCGTGATCGGCGCTTCGCCGTAGCGTCCGCCGGTGTCAACACGCTTCTGCTTGATCTCCTGCGCATGTTCGAGCAGATAGTCGTTGGCGTTGTCGAGGAAGTCGTCCAGATTGGCGTCGGCGGGCATCTCGTAGAACGCGAACCGCGGGAAGTTGTAAACCAGTTCACGCATCAGTTCCGCTTCAAAATATCGCCGTTGTTCGGACTTGAATTCGCGCGAAACGTGACTGTACGTCAGCGGAAACAGGAACAACTGCTTCTTCACCGATTGCTGCAGCAGAGGTTCCTGAGCAGCGGCGTGCGGAGGCAGGATAAAAATCAACAGCAACAGAACCAGCAGTACGGTACGGTGCAACATGGCGGATCTTCACGTTAGGATCGAATCGTCTGACACAATCTAGGTACCACGCCGCCCGAAACGGTAGCTCCCCCCGAGCAGGTCTAGTTCGTTCATGCGGGACACGATGTTCGGTTCCCTCAGAACCAGTGTCTGCATCATTACTTCAGGTTTCATTAGCTCGGAGAGCAAAGAAAGGCTCAAGTTCCACTTCAGGTTGCCGATGAGAGAAGTGCGGAATGGAGGAGAGCATCGGCGGGAAACCCGTCGAACGTGGTGACCGATCCCAACGCCTCCCCTGGCCCATTGGGAACGAGCATCTGTTCTTCCCGCCGAGCTCAAATCCATCATCCGCCCCGACGACCGAAGACGTTCACCTGTCGACAGGAGCCCGACTGATGAGATCACGCAACCGTCGTTTTGGCCGGCGCACCCTGCCACGGACCATGCGCCGCAACACTATCCTGCCCGCGCCTGGCTTTCTGCCGCTGGAAAACGGCCAACAATTGACCCTCGGACAGGCGGACAGCTTCCTCGACGCCGTTCCGCAACAACTGCTCGCACGCCCGCAACGTCCGTCCAGCTCGGAGACCGCACGCCGGCAGGCTGAAGCCGTCACCGCCGCCTGGCTCCGCGCCGCCCAGGGACCGTCGGTCAATTAAGGCAGGTGTGAGGGATGAGGTGTGAGGCATGAGCAAAACAAAAACCAACACCAAGACCAAAGCCAGAACACCGAACGCCAAACGCAAGTATAGGGCCTGATTCCAGATCCTTGCAGCCATGGGCAAACACCGGTTGATGAACATACAAGCTAATTGCCAGAGAGAAGACCACGAACTAGTGTCCGTGGTCTTTTTGCGTCGATCAGGTTTTGGCGACGAAGCGAAACGGGTAACCGATGACCCGCGTTGTCGAACCAGCACGGGCGAGAGCTGTCCGCAACAAAGTCGTTGTTCGTACTATCTGACTTTTTTGGATGCAAGTTTTGTATCATATTGAGAGGCAAACTTGACGCGGAGGCGGGTATGAAATTCCGGAGACTTGTGCTACTAGTAACCATGCTTTTGCTACTATTTACATTATCAGCTGTAGCCCAATTGATAACTGACTGGGAGTACATATTTAACGATTCTTTCAACCTTGTGAGTTCTGCAAATTCACTGGAACTTACATCTGATCAACGATTGACGGTCGTTGGCTATGAGTACTCAGGATATTTTGATTACCGTTTTTTGGCTATCAAACTTGATCTAGATGGAGGCTACATATCGCATATTAATCATTCTTCAGTATCTATTGGGTCGCATATAGAAGAAGATTCTAATGGGAACTATATTTTGTTGACAAATCCGAACACTAGTAATGGCGTGGTTAGATATATGGATGAAAACTATCAATTCAAATGGCTGAGGTTTTTTGACGGATACGTTGGAGAATCTCATTCGGCAGGCGACCATAATATCGTAGTGCCCATTGTTAATGCTAATAGTGATCCTGAACTGCATTTATTGGATAGATGGGGCCAAACTGTTTGGTCAATCACGATTGAGTATCCAGATTTCTTCGATTCAAATTCGGATGTAGCAGTTACTGCGGATAGTGGATTTATTATAGCGACAGGACATTTCGCAACCGAGCTTGTAATAATGAAAATTAATCATACAGGAGGGCAGGAATGGATTACAAATTATATATTCACTGATGCGCATACTCCAAGTCCTGCAAACATTGAATATTTGATTGATGGCGGGTTTATAATTTCTGGATACATCGAAAACAACGATAGTAGAATAGGTGCGGTCAAATTCGACAATGAAGGCCAATTCATGTTCATGAGTGAAGGGGTGTATGGTCAATCACTGGAAATGGGTGATGGTTCCATCATAAATGTGGAAAAAACAGACCCCGAAGTCAGCAGTATCTATTGGTATGATGCGTCTGGACAGCTTATCAATGTGTTTGGCTACGAGTTCAACAATCCACCTGTGTTTCAACAACGAATGGTAGACGTAGAAATCACTGGCGACTCCTCATTTGCTGTCTGTGGAAGATGTGGAAACGAACTATTCAATCGGTTGTCCGCCTTCGTCACGCATTTCACTCTCCCCCCGACCGACGTCGAAATCAACATTGAAGCCTACCGCCAGCCGTTATTCATCCGGCGGCAGGGGGTGTTTTACTGGTACGGCGAGGTGCGCAACAACACCGCGTCGCCGGTGACACGCGACGTCTGGGTGCAGGCGCGCAAGCCGGACGGGTCGTTGAGTGGCGCGCTGGCGTTGTGGTCAGATCTCGAGATCCCGGCGAACGGGCACATCACCGCGACGGTTCGCCAGGGTGTGCCGTTGGACGCGCCGTTGGGCGGGTACAACTACATCGTGCGAGTCGGCGATTACCCCAACCCGCAGTTTCAGCACCATTTCGAGTTGACGGTGGTGGATTCGCCTGCGGAGGAGCAGCCTGCGGACATAAGTGTCGTACCGCGTCCGTCCGACTACACCCTGCGGATCAAACCAGATACGTGGAATGTGACCGCTGACGTGCGGTAAGTTCTCGCAGTCCGCAGTCCGCACACAGGACACCCGACTTGAGAAAACACGTCAAGTCGGGCCACGCCCACCCCGGAGGCGGATCAACACTGATGCCCGCGGAAGCTTCTGTTCGCTGCCGCGGTTTATCCGGCGGCTGCGAATCCCTGCTGGCGGAGCCATCAGGGGCACATTGTCCGCAGCCCGCAGCCCGGCTTTTACTCATCCCCGAGATACACCCGGAAGCCGCCTTCCAGCCCCATGCCGCCGACGAGGAAGTCGCCGTCCCACGCGAACAACGGTCCGGTGAATGGACTGTAGCTGTAGGTGAACACGACAAACCATTCTGACCGTGAGCCCGGCTCGCCGGTGAACTGCAGGCCGGTGCCGATCACGCCGCCGAACGCCGTCCCGTCATCCTCGTACGCTTCATACTCACGATAGGTGGTGTCGTTATCCTCAAACTGCCAGCGGAATTCCAGCCGTGAGGTGAATTCCACATATTCCACACCGGCGGTGAAGAACCACAGCGGCAACGGCCGGAACGGACGCCAATCCAGCATCAGGCGAGTCGTCTTCATCGAAAAATGCGTCGCCTGCTGCTCTAGGTAGGCGTACTCGCGTCCGGAGGGCAGACCGTCCGGCTTGTAGCCTTGCAGTTCTTCGCTCTTAGGCCACGCCCAGAACATGTCGAGATGAGTCACGAAGTGGAAGCCGGAACGATAACCGATCGACAGTTTCCCGCCCGGCATCTGGTTGTTGGTCCACGCGAAGCCGATATCCTCATACGATGTACTGACGTAGTTCGTCACCAGACCGTACGCGCTGCGGGCCTGGACATCGAAGGTCACATCCCCGTCAATCGTCACAATATCACCGCTACCGGCAAACTCGAACGCGTTGAACGAGCCCCCGATAAACCAGCCGGTGCGTGGCGGCTGCGCGGTCGCGGGCAGGGCAAGGCAGCTCAGAGCAACGATGATAGTCAGCAGATGCAGGATACCAGCGCGGGATTTCATGGTCACATCTCGTAGGTTTAGAGTGCGTTTTCGTCAACCTCGATCCAGATCGGGCAATGGTCGGACCCCATCACCTCGGAGCTGATGGACGCGGAGGTGATCGCGTGCTTCATCCCCTCCGTCGCAAAATGATAATCGATTCTCCAGCCGATGTCGCGTTCGCGGGCTCTCGTGCGCATATCCCACCACGAATACTTCCCCGGGGACGGGTCGAACAGGCGGAATGTGTCGAGCCAGCCGGCGTCCACCCACTGATCCATCCACTCGCGCTCGATCGGGAGGAAGCCGGACGTGTTTTCGTTCTGCTTCGGATTCGCGAGGTCGATTTCCTTGTGCGCGGTGTTGTAGTCGCCGCAGACGATGATGTTGCGTCCTTCGTCCTTCAGCTTGTTGAAATATTCGTACGTGTGCGCATAGAAGTCCATTTTGTAATCGAGACGTTCCTTGCGCGCCTTGCCGTTGGGGAAGTAAATGTTCGCGACCAGCAGCTTGCCGCCGAGATGCTCGGTGATGACGACACGCCCCTCGCTGTCAAACCGCGATCCGTCCGCGAACCCGACCTGCACCGAATCCGGCTCGACCACGCTGAAGGTTCCAACTCCGCTGTAGCCTTTCTTTTCCGCCTGCGCGAACGCCGAGTGGTAGCCAAACGGATTCAGCTGATCTTTCGTCAACTGTTCCGGCCACGATTTCGTCTCCTGCAGGCACAGGACATCCGGTTTCGCATCCGGTAACCACTCCTGGAAATTCTTCTTCCACACGGCACGGTAGCCGTTCACATTCCATGAGGCGATGCGCATGGGGTGTTCCTCGTCTATCGTCTTTAGTCTCTTGTCTTTAGTCTCTTGTCTCTAGTCACTGGGCTCTGGGCTCTGGGCTCTGGGCTCTGGGCTCTGGGCTCTGGGCTCTGGGCTCAGCGAATGAACCTGAAATGTAACAGGATGATAAGCCTGTCACCGATCTGAGATCGCAGATTTTGCGGTCTCAGTGTTTGGCTCGATAGGACTGAATCAATCCGTGAAGCGCCTTGGATGTCCTGGCAGACAGGTCCTTCAGGTTATGTTCCTGAACGTCACTGTTCAAAAATCCAAGTTGAGCAGACAACGTAATCTGGTATTCCAATTCCAGCGAAGAACCCAGTGCAATATCAAGGAACCGCAGATAATCTCGTTCCGTTGAACGCGCTGCTCCCTCCGCGATGTTTGACCCAATGGATACCGCAGCCCGTCTCATTTGAGACGTCAACCCAAACAGCTCGTCCCTGGGATAATCCCGGGTTGCGGCATAGACAGCCAACGCCAACTGGTTCGCCAGTTGGAATGCCTGCAGTTTCCTGTAATCGCGCATGGCTTCCCTTCAGCTACAGCGCAGTTGGCGTCGACGCTCGTTGAAACGCCGTTTGCCAACACTTCTCTTGGATTTTCTTATTTTCGAGCCCTGAGCCCTGAGCCCTGAGCCCTGAGCCCTGAGCCCTGAGCCCTGAGCCCTGAGCCCTGAGCCCTGAGCCCTGAGCCCTGAGCCCCTTTTACCTCAAACTCGTCAACTGCCGCCCGCCATCCGTCGGCAGATTCACACCCGTAATCCAGCCGGTCTTTTCGCTGAGCAGCCATTCAATCGCCTCCGCGATCTCTTCCGGCTGGCCGGGACGTCCAAGCGGATGTGTTTCCTTGCTGCGCTCGAGGAACGCCGCATACGCATCGACATCCATCCCGCCGCGTTTGTGCAGCTCAGTGACCACCACGCCCGGGTTGACACCGTTGACGCGCACGCCATACGGAGCACCATCAAGCGCCGCACAACGCACCATGTGGTCCACCGCCGCCTTGCTGACACAGTAGGTGAGCAAATTCGCGGAAGCGCGCAGGCCGGTCGCGCTGCTGACCAGCACCGCCGACCCCTTCGTCTGCTTCAGATCGTCCCACACAGCCTTCATGATCCGCCAGCTGGCGTGCACATTGACGTTCATCATGTGATCGAAACCGGCGTCGGTTTCGTTGTCCATTCCTCCGGTACCGATGATGCCGGCGGCGTGAACGAGGCCGGAGAGCGGTCCGCCCTGGCTGGCTTCAGCGTAGACAGCTTGTGCAGCCTCCGGCTCGGCGAGGTCGGCGGTGACCGTCGAACTCGCGTAACCTGCTTGCTTCAGGGCGTTCAATGCATCCACATTCCGGCCTGTCGCGACGACCTCATAGCCGCGTTCGCTGAGCAGGATCGCTGTGGCTTTGCCGATGCCGGAGGTGGCTCCGGTGACGAGAACTTTACGTGACATGGGTAAATCCCCCGATTGCGAGCGCCGGGATGACGCTGTTGAAATGTTGACGGCTTGTGTGTACGTTGCGTACAGGATAACGGGATACGACGATGCCTGAAAAAGAAAAGAAGCTCTACAAGCGTAAGAAGAACAAGCCCCTCTGGATTCGTGCCAACGATTACAAGCGCATCGAAGGCGCGAACTATATCGTGAAACGCAACGAATTCAGTGCGGCAACATACGTTGTCGGCAAAGCGACGCGCAGGCTCTCGACTCCGGTCGAAGTGGAATATGCACTGACACAGGGCCAGCTTGTCGCGGTCTGGGCCGGAAAGTACTTCCGCTATGTTCGCGTGACGCCGGACGTCGGACGGGAAGTCCTCGACCTCATCTGGAAGTTCGACGAAAGGCGCGGCATCCCACGGCCGGAAGTCAGCGATTACGACAAGGATTCGTTCGACATCTGAGCGAACCGTTTCCGTACGGTAGCCGTCAATCATCCAACTCTCCAGCATGTTGACTGGATTGCAGCGAGATTCCTGTGCCTGCTTCCGCGGTTTCCATTCTAACGAGTATCCAGGCTTCGCCCGAGGCCGTCGTACGCACCCTGATGGCGTTGCGCCGGACCCAGCTGCAGATCGTCTACCTGCACGGGCCGGACGACGAACCGCCGCGCGGTCCCGATGTGACCGCGATCGAGACTGATGCGACCACGCTTGGCGCGATGCTGGAAACCGTCCGGGAACAGATTGACGTTGATCTCTACATCTGGATTCCGCCGGGAGTCGAAGTCGAACCGAACGGCATGCAGGTGTTCCTCGAGAAGCATGTGGCGGATCCAGATGCGGCCTTGATCGTGTCGGACTATAACCTCAAGGGCCGGCACGTCGAGATTCACCCGTTCGCCGGGGATCTGACTGAACGCGAGGATTTCGGCGCGATCTGGGCGCTGCCGAAATCGTTCCTAGCGACCGTCGGTGGCGCGGACCCCGACCTGAAGTTCACCACGTTCTACGATCTGCGCCTGAAGTTGATGGAACACGGGTCGGTCGCTCGGATCGAGACTCCAACACACACCATTTTCCCGCCGAACGACGACGAAAACGTCGCCTCCGATGTCCTCTTTTACCCCGGTGGCGGCGCCTATGGCGGGTTCAGCTACCTGTTCATGGACAAGGACGAGGAAGCGGAAACCGAACGTGTCTTCTACGATTGCCTGAAACGCCGGGGTGCGTTCCTTGAGCTGCCGGATAACGACGCGCCACGCAGCGAGGTCAACGACGGCGACCCGATCGTGACTGTCGTCATCCCGGTACATAACCGGGGACGGTTGCTCGGCAAGGCGTTGGACTCTGTTCTCGCGAATACGTTGCAGGATTTCGAGGTCATTGTCATCGACAACGCCTCCCGCGACAACAGCCGCGAGGTCGCCGAAGAGTACGCCGCCAGGGACAACCGCGTGCGTGTGCTGGTCAGTGAGGTCAACCTGATCGCACGGGCGTTGAACATGGGCGTAAAGGCCGCGCGGGGACGTTACATCGCCCAGCTCGACAGCGACGACGAATACGTGCCGCACACGTTGCAGGCGATGGTGGACCACCTCGATTCGCATCCGAAATGTGCGCTCGCGATCAGCTACTACGAGCTGATGGATGAGGGCGGAACTACTCTCGAGGACTTCGGTATCATAAAACACCTCGAGTACAACGTGAACAACATCCTGCGAGTCGATGGCGCCGGAGCGCTCCGTTGCTGGAGCAAAGCCGCGATCCTCGAGATGGGTGGCTTCAACGAGAACGACTTCCCAAACTACGGTGAAGACTACGACCTAGTGTTGAAAATAGGGGAGAAGTACCAGGTCGACCGCGTGCACGACGTGTTGTACCGCTATCGCCGTCATCCAGGCAACACCGACGCGCTCCGCCTGCCGGTAGACAAGATCCGCGCGAAAACCCTCGCCCGCACCTGGGCGATTGAACGCCGCAGACGCATCAACGGGTATGAGTCGTGAATGATCCAGCTGCCGTCTACGTTGTCGGCATAGACGCCGGCGCCACACGTTCACGCGCACTGCTTTCCGCACCCAACCGCAAGGACTTCGATCAGGTCCAGGGGCCCGCGTTTAACCTGCGTGTCAACAAACCCCGCGAGTTACGGGACTTCATCGACGACGCCATCCACCGGATCATTCCGCCCGACCGCCGTGTCGACATTCGTGTCAAGGCGATCGCCGTCGGTGGCGCGGGAATCGGCACAACCGAGGAACGCGAGAAGGTTCGGGACGTCCTGCTCGAACGTTTCCACACACAACACGTGTTTGTTCACCATGACGCCTTCATCGCACATTTCGGTGCCTTTTCCGGACAACCGGGGGTGATGGTCACCGCCGGAACCGGCACCATCGCGTACGGCCGTAACGCCGAGGGCCGGGAAGCACGTTCCGGAGGCTGGGGCTGGATGCTCGGCGACGAAGGCGGCGGCTGGTGGATTGCACGCGAAGTCCTGCGCGCCTGCCTCGCCCAGTGGGAAGGCACCGGCCCGGCAACAAAACTGACCGATCTGCTGCTCGACCACTTCCACATCAATGACGTGTACGCGTTGATCCCGAAGCTGTATGCCGGCAAGCTGCAACGGGACGAGCTGATCACGCTGGGTGAAGCGTATGCAACGATCGCGCGGGAGGGGGATGAAGTCGCGCGTGAGATCTATCAACGCGTTGGCCGGGAGTTGGCGAACCTGGCGATCCGCAACGCGCAGGCGCTGGAGATTCCGCTGGCCGGCCTGAAGGTCGCTCTGCTCGGCGGGGTTGCGACCGGTGCGGCGGATCTGATCGTGCCGGCGATGCACGAAGCGTACGGTTGCGATCCGCACGAAACCTCCGACGAGTGCCCGCAGCTGGTGGAACCGGAAGCTGATGCTGTCCACGGCGCGGTCAACTGGGCACGTGAACTGCTGATCAAACGGTCGTATGCGTGAGGTCGGTGGCCGGTAATCGGTACTCGGTACTCGGTAATCAGTAATCAGTAATCAGTAATCAGTAATCAGTAATCAGTAATCAGTAATCAGTAACAATAATGTTCACAACGCGTGTCATTCTGAACGTAGCGCAGCGAAGTGAAGAATCTAGCCGTTATCTTTTGCTTCCTTTGCGTCTTTTGCATCAGTTGCTATCTTTTACATTACATCGCCCCCGAGAGACTAAAGACGAACCACGAGAGACGAGAAACCCATGCCCCTCGCGCAACGCATCCACAACCTCCCATCCTACCTGTTCGCCGGCCTCGAAGCGAAGACAGCTGAACTACGCCACAAGGGTGTCGACCTGATCGATCTCGGCATCGCGGATCCTGATCTGCCGCCGGTGGACATCGTCAAACAGAGCCTGATCCGTCACCTGGATGATCCGGACGCGCATCAATACCCGAGTAGCGTCGGCGATCTCGAGGTGCGCAAGGCCGTGGCAGGGTGGATGCACTCACGGTTCGGCGTGACTGTTGATCCGGGAACGGAAATCTGCATCACCAGCGGATCCAAAGAGGGACTGGCGAATCTGTCGCGCGCCTATGCCGAACCGGGCACGGTTGTCGCCGCGACCGATCCCGGCTATCCGGTGTACGCCAACGCCGGCGCAATCCTCAACGGTGCGGATTTCCGCGCGCTGCCGTTGACACCGGACAACAAGTTCATGCCCGACCTGGCCCTCGCCGAGGGGGCACGGTTGCTGTACCTGAACTACCCGAACAACCCGACCGGCGCGGTGGCGGACGAGTCGTTCTACCGTGAGGTCGCGGCGTTCGCGGACGCTCACCCGGACACCCTGGTCATCATGGATGCCGCCTACTGCGAACTCAGCTTCCTGCCGCCGAAACCGCCGTCCCTGCTGCAGTTCAGCAAGAATGTGATTGAGTTTCACAGCCTGTCGAAGATGATGAATGTGACCGGCTACCGGATCGGGTTCGCGGCGGGGCAGGCCGAGGCGATCGCGGCACTGGTCAAGATCAAGACGCAACTTGACAGCGGCGCGCCGGTGTTCATCCAGCGGGCGATGGCGGAAGCACTCGCAGCTTACGACGGAGTCAACCCACCCGCTGACGCACAAAAATCTCACAATGAGTACGGCCGTCGGAAAGAATTGCTCGAAACGGGTTTGAAGGATGTGCCGGGAGTGAAGCAGGTGTACCCGAGCCCGGCGACGTTCTTCGTCTGGGCGAGTGTGGATGATGATGTCGCGTTTGTCGAACACGCGATGGAGAAGGGTGTGATCCTGACCCCGGGCCGGGGCTTCGGTGAAGCGGGTGAAGGGTTCGTGCGAGCGGCGGTCACAACCTCAGCTGAACGGATCGAGCTGGCGCTGATACGGTTGCGAGAAAAGTAGGCCGGATTGCGTGACTACTTGTCGCGATCCAGCTTGTTCGCCTGTGTTGAACGTTCCAGGGCGGCACGGGCTTGCTGTTCCGACGCGCTGCGGGTGCGGTCGTCGAACGCGAACACCGCGACAATCGCCGCGAGAAAGATGATCGTGCCGACGGTCAGCATCTTCCGCACGTCGACCACGGGAAGCTTCTTCTGCTCGTCGTTCATGTCGGTGTTCCGGTCCTCGGAGGGTGCGAGGGTGGAGGGGACAATCTTGATCTCGACATGTTCCGGAGCAACCTCACCGGTGAAAAGCGAATCCGGCTGCGGTTCCGGCTGGTCGTACACCGGCGCGAAGCCGATGAACGTGCCGTCCACGTATTTCCACGGCGGAAACACGGCCAGCACAGCCATCAGCAGAACCGCGATCACAACGGAAGCGATCTGTTTCTGGTTCATGATCCGGATGTTGTTTTCCCTCCCGGGCTGCCCACTGGGACAACCTACGCACAATCTTGCATGCGCCCAAACCATCCTGGTTCCAGTGGAGACTCAGTAAAAACGGGGTTGATCCAGATGCTCGAATCACCCCGTCAGCTCTGAGCGCGTAGACGCTCGACATTCTGAAACGATCCACACCCGGTGGATCAGCATCCGCCCGCTCACGTGAAGCCGCCGCGCGGGATGGACGGCGCTGGTGCGGAGGACAAGCCGGTTTTGCTGCCACCACTCCAGGCGGACCCTCCGCCCATCTGACGCTGAGCCGTTGCGCCGCATTCCGGGCACTGTTTCGCGCTGTCATCGCTGATCGAATGAAACAGGTTGAAGCGGCTGCCACACTCCGGGCAAGCGTACGTATACGTTGGCATGGTTTCTATCGGTTTCCGTTAACGGTTAACACGTCGTCGAGAGGGTACCCTCTCCCCGTTATTGATGCAAAACCGGCAGCTTGGTTGTGTCCTCCCGGAGCGATCCTGCTCCCGGAACTCCAGCCGCGAACTTCATCGACACAAAAGGGAGCGAGATCGTCAAACCCTCGCATCCACGTTGAATACCGTCCTCTCCACACTCTATTTTAACAAACCAGAGGTTCCCACGGGCGCGGGATCGTTGTTCAACCTACCAACCGATGGACGAGGAGGAGTGTGCACCTCAGCGGGCTTGAGATTCACGGTTTCAAATCCTTTCCCCATAAGACCAAGCTGACCTTCACGCCCGGTGTTATGGCAATCGTCGGTCCCAATGGCTGCGGCAAGACGAACATCGTCGACGCCGTCCGCTGGGTACTCGGCGAACAGCGTTCCACCGTGCTCCGCAGCGACAAGATGGAACACGTCATCTTCTCCGGGTCGTTACGGCAGAAGCAATCGGGCCGGGCGGAAGTAACCCTCGTGCTCGAGAATGATCGTGGCGTACTCCCGGAAGAGTATACCGAAATCGCCATCACCCGCCGTCTCGACCGTGAAGGCGATTCCGGCTACCTCATCAACCGCCGGCCCAGCCGTCTCAAAGACATCCGCAATCTTTTCGCCGATACCGGCCTCGGGCCGGACAGCTACAGCATCATCGAACTGAAGATGGTCGAGACGATCCTCTCGGCCCGCACCGATGAACGCCGACGCCTGTTCGAGGAAGCCGCCGGGGTCACCGGGTACAAGGCGAAGTTGAAAACGACCCGTTACCGGCTCAACGAAACCCGCTCCGATCTCGTCCGTCTCGCCGACCTGCTGAATGAAGTCACCACACGCCGCAACTCGCTTAAACGCCAGGTGAACAAGGCGCGGCGGTACCGCTTCCTGCGTGAGGCGTTGCGTGTCATCGAGTTGAAAGCCTCGTCCGCCGAAATCCTTGAACTGCAGGCGAAAATCGCGCCACTCGAGCAATCCATCGCGCAGGACACAAAGCGGCGGGATGAACTGACGACCGTGCTCGACAAGGAAGCGCGTTCGCTGCGTGAAATTCATGGCAAGCTGTCCGCGCAGGAAGAAACGCTGCAATCTCTTGGCGCAGACAAGGCCCAGGCCGAGGACCGGCTGACCAACGCCCGTAGCGAGATCGAGGTGCTGAACGAGCGCATCCGTTCGGTGCGAGCTCGCAGCGAGCAACGGGAAACCGAGGAAGAGACGCTCAGCCAGCGGTTGGTCGATGTCGGCGAAGCCCTGCGTGACTTGGCCGAGAAGGACGAACGCGCCGGTGATCGCGCCCGTGAGATCGAGCAACGCCTCGAGGGCATGCGGGACACGTGGGACGATCTGCAGGGCCGGCAACGCAACTACAACCAGCGTCGCGACAACGCCGAACGGGAACGGGTCAAGGCGGAACGCGAACAGGCCCGCGTGGACGGTGACCTGAAACGCGCGGACCAGCGTCTGCTCGCGATCAACAACCTGCTGGCTACCGCCGAACAGGCCAAAGCGCCGAACGCGCCAGAATCGCCGGATTCCGCGACCGCCGCCCTGGAAACGTTGCAGCAGAAGCTGGCCAGTGCCGAAACCGCAGTTGGCGACGCGCGTGCAATTGAAGAGACGAAACGCAATGAGCTCGGCGAATCCGAGAAGAACGCCGTCGGCCTCGCGCGCGACCTGAACAGTGCCCGCGAACGGGTCAAGTTCCTCGAGGGAATCGTGCGTGGTGGCGTCGGCCGTTCGGAAGCGGTGCAGGCCTTGCTGACCGCCGGGTTTGACGAGGTCCACGGTCGGCTGGGCGACGCCGTCGTCGTCAAGAAGAAGCAGCACCAGGCTGCTGTTGCGGCGGCAATTGAGTCCTTCGCGGACGCGATCGTCGTGGCGGCAGGAAGCGTGAACCAGGCCGTTGAGTTTCTACAGAACCGCGACAAGGGCCGCGCCGCGCTGGCGCTGGCACCGAAATCATCACCCGGGCCGGTGAACCTGCCGGACGATTCACGAGTCGCACCGCTGGTGGATCACGTCGAAATTCGCGGTGCGGCGGGGGAGGCCGCCCGGGCGCACCTGCAACGCTACGGGCTTGTACCTGATCTCGCGACGCTGCTCGATCTGGCGGAACAGGCCCGCGGTAGCTTTGGGCTGGTCACGCCGGAAGGCTGCGCATTGCACCCGGATGGCCGGATTTCTGCTGGTCAGGCCAGTGTGGACGACCTCGGCGCGTCGGGTCTGCTCGACGATGCAACTCGGCTGACGCAGGACCTCGAACGCGCGCACGACGCAATGCAGGCCGAACTTACCGTCGCACGCCAGGACGCCGAAGCCACCCGTGACGCTCGCATCAAGGCCGAGACCGAACACACCCGGCTGCGGGAAGCGGTCAAGGCGCAGGAATCAATCTTGCGCAAGGTGGAAACCGAGTGGCGCGACTACCAGTCCCGTGTTCAACGCGCGGAAGAAGAAACCGCCCGTCTGCAGCAGGAAAAATCGGACCTCGAAACGCAGCAGACCACATTGCGTAAGGAACTGGCCGGTGTTGTCGCGACATTGAAGGACGCCAACGCGTTGTACGCTGAAATCCGTGCCCAGGGCGAAGATCTGCGGCAGGAAGGCGAAGCGTTGCGCACTGCCCGCGACCAGCTTCGTGAGAAGCAGGTCGAGGCGTCGTCCGCACTTGCACGAGTTCGTGGTGAACTGTCCCGTCAGCTGGCGTTGCAGGAAGAATACGAACATCAGCTGGAACGGTTGCGCCAGGAACGCGACACCGCCGGTGGCGCGCTTGAAGACGCGCTCGACCGTCTCCGCCGCCTGCAGGGCGAAGCCGAATTGCTGGAGAAGGAAGTTGAGCAGCAGCGGGCCGAGCTGTCGAAGCAACGCAAGCAGTACGAAAAGCTGCAGCAGCAACGCTCCGAGATTGACGGCTTCCTCTCGCAACGCCGCGAAGAACAAACCCGGCTCAGCGACCGTGTACACAACCGTGAGCTCGAACGCAAGGACATGCTGCACCGGCTGAGTTCGGTGCGGGAACGCATCCTTGAAGCGTACGACATCGACCTGATGACAAAAAAGCAGGAAGAGTTGCCGCTCGCCGTCGATGATGACAACCCGTACCTCGAGCTTCCGCTCGGTGAATTGCGTGAACAGGTGCGCGATTTCGGCCCGGTCAACCAGATGGCGCTCGAGGAATACGAAGTCGTTGACCGCCGCTGGAAGCAGCTGACCGAACAGAACGACGACCTCGAACGCGCGGTCAACGCTCTCGAGGACACCATTCGCGAGATCAACAGCATCGCGCGGAAACGTTTCCTCGAAACCTTCAGCCGTGTCGAAGGCCACTTTGTCGGTCTCTTCAGCCGTCTTTTCGGCGGGGGAGAAGCGGCATTGTCATTGGCGGAAGGCGACCCGCTCGAGGCCGGGATTCACATTTTCGCCAGTCCGAAAGGCAAGAAGCTGTCGAGCATTGACCTCCTGTCCGGCGGCGAAAAAGCGATGACTGCCATCGCGCTGCTGTTCGCGTTGTACCTTGAAAGACCGTCACCCTTCTGCTTCCTCGACGAAGTCGATGCGCCGTTGGATGACGTGAATGTGATACGATTCAACCGGCTCCTCCGAGAATTTACCGACCGGACCCAGTTCCTCGTCGTCACGCACAACAAATTGACGATGGAACGCGCCGACCGGCTGTACGGCGTCACCATGGAAGAAGAAGGTGTGTCCAAACTGGTGGCGGTCGAAATCGGACGAACCGAGCCTGAAGAGGTGGACTCATGAGACGCACGCTGAACCTGCTATTGCCCGCTTTGATCCTGATGCTGATCGTCACAGTCCCGATGGTCATGGCGCAAGACGAGATGGCCGACGAAACTACGACCGGTCCCGAGCGCAGCGACCTGAAGTTCTTTACCGTCGATCACTCGGTTTTCCGCTACGACGACGAGCATCTCCAGCTCGAAGTCTACGCGTTGATCGACCGCAGCTACCTCGGCCTCGAGCCCGCCCACGATAACGGTGTGCAGGCCCGCTACGAAATCACGTTCCAGGTGCTGCACAACGACAGCCTGCTGATTGGCGATTCCTGGGTGCGCACCGACTGGTCGCAGAACGATTCCCTTCGTTCCTACGGACAGAAAATCCCCGAACTGGTGAAATACATGATCCAGCCGGGCGACTACCGCATCGCGGTGCGAGTCGTGGACGAAGTCAACAACCAGTACTATGTCGAGGAATACGCGATCAGTGCGGAGGCGATCCCGACGGACGGTATCCAGATTTCCGACATCCTGCTCGCGTCACGCATCGAGAAGGCCGAGGGTGATGTCGCTGAATTCAACCACAATGGCCTGCTGGTGCTCCCGAACGCGGAACGCATGTTCGGCACCTCCAACCCGCAGATATTCTATTATGTCGAGGTGTACAACCTGACCCAGGAAGACACTGCCACCTACTGGATCGACCGTGCCCTGCTGGATGACCGAGGTGCCGTGCTGCGGCGTTTCGAACGCCGAGTCCGTAATGTCCCGGGCGCGGCGGTCGTCGATGTGGACGCATTCAGTGCGGCCACGTTGCGCACCGGCGTCTACACCTTGCGCATTGTCGCGACGGACATCATGACCGGTACGCAGGCGACCGCTGATCGTAACTTCTGGGTCTACCGGCCGGATGAGGATATCGCCATCGTGCCGCGCATTGATCCGGGTTTCGATGTTGACGCTCTTACCGAGGAAGAGCTCGAACAGGAGTTGTCCGCGATCCGGTATCTGCTGAATGATCGTGTCCGCAAGGCGATGAAGGATCTCGAAGGACCAAGTGCGAAACGATCCTTCCTCGGCCGGTTCTGGTCTGCCAACGATCCGGATACCACCACCGCGATCAACGAATTCCGCCAGGAATACCTGCGGCGGCTCCAGATTGCGAATGATCGCTACGGCAGCCTGCAACGCGAAGGCTGGAGCACCGACCGCGGACGCGTTCTGCTGCTGCACGGTGAGCCGGACTACATCGACGACCACCCATTCGACGGCACCACCAACGGCGCGTGGCAGGTGTGGGAATACCACCAGATCGAGGGCGGCATCATCTACGTCTTCGTCGACCGCAACAACCTGAGTGAGTACACCCAAGTGCATTCGACGAAGAAGGGCGAGGTGAACAACCCCTACTGGTACGAGATCGAGTTTTCACGGTAGTTTCGGGCTGCGGGCTGCGGGCTGTAGGGTATTGATAAAGAAAGTCTGAAGTGCCCGTGTTTGCTTGCAAACGCGGATCATCCCGACCAGCAAGCCGATAGGGGTAGACTACACCTGAGGAAGTGCCCGTGTTTGCTTGCAAACGCGGATACTCCGGCACTTCACAGTTTGTATCAGGTTGTTCATCCCTGCTGGCGTAGCCATCAGGGGCACATACCGTAACGCGAACAACGCAGTTTGTTTTCCGAGAGACCAAAGACCAGAGACGAGAGACGGACTTCCCATGATTGACGTGCGCGGGTTGAGCAAAACCTTCGAGGACCGCAAACGGGGCAAGATCGAAGCGGTAAAATCCATCAGCTTCGAGGTTCGCAAGGGTGAGATTTTCGGCCTGCTCGGCACCAACGGCGCGGGCAAAACCACCACCCTGCGCATGCTCGCGACCATCCTTCAGCCGACCACGGGAACGGCCGTCGTCGCCGGTCATGACGTCACCGCCGAACCCGCCAAGGTCCGGGAACACATCGGCTACCTCACCGGCGATACGAACCTCTATACCCGGCTCACACCGCGTGAGATGCTGACCTATTACGCAAACCTGTTCGGCCTGAGCAAAGTCGACCGTCTCGCTGCCATCGACCGGGTCGCGAAACGCTTCGGCCTTGACGAATTCATCGACACCAAGATCGGCAAGCTGTCAACCGGGCAGCGCCAGCGGACAAGCATCGCACGGGCGGTGATCCAGCAGCCGGAGCTGATGATCTTCGACGAACCCACTGCCGGGCTTGATCCGATCAGTGCGCGGCACATCACCGAATTCATCCGGGAAGGCCGCAGCGGGGGGGTGACGCTACTGTTTTCAACGCACTACCTGCGCGAGGCAGAGAACCTCTGTGACCGGATCGCGATCATGCATGACGGCGAGATCAAGGCGACCGGCACACTTGCCGAAATCCTCAGCCAGACCGGCACCGAAGATCTCGAGCAGGCGTTTTTCTCGCTGGCCGATCCGCAAACAGCGACCGCTGCGACATAATCCACAGCAGATCATCATCAAATCACATCAGCACGGGGGGACGTCGAGTTGAGCGCAGACAAGCAGGTGGTCGTTCGATTCAGCAGTGACACAATGGGCCGTGGCGACGATGAATTGGGCGCACGTCTGGCCGCAAGCTTCGTCAATGTACTTGCCGAAATCCACCCCGATCCCGCCGCAATCGTGTTTTTCAACCGTGGCGTCTACCTCTGCATCGCCGACTCGCCGGTGCTCGACATCCTGCGGGAGTTCGAGGCGCGCGGGGTCAAGCTGCTCTGCTGCGGCACTTGCCTGAACCATTTTGAGCTCAACGGCGACCTTGCCGTCGGGAATACGTCCAACATGGTCGAAATCACCGAAACCATGCTGGCAGCCGATCTCATCCTGCCGCTCTGATCGGAGCGCGTTTTTTCTCTTTTTACGGATTGAGTTGTAGTTTTCTCGTGCAATTCTGGCCATACTCCAAGCTGACAACACCCGCAGTATCCTGAATTCTACAATTCAGGCGCGGATCTTGCGCAGTACTGATGTGGTCATAACATTGCGCAAACCGTAATCTCTTTTATTACAGGGGATTGCTACGGTCTTCAGCCCGGGGGTGATGATCCTGGATGCATGAGAACTGCGTGCATACTGTGCAGACATAGCTTCAAATATGCACCGGATCAGCAGACTGTGCGCAATGACAGGGATAGGGAGGAATCATGAATCGGCATCTTAACGTGCTCGGATGGCTCGCATTGCTCTCCATCCTCGCGCTGACACCCGCCGGTTTCGCAAGCACCACCTGGTTCGGTGAACCGCAATTGCTTGTCGATGGCATCCACGACGGCCGCGATGTGACCACCGTCGACATCGACAATGACGGCGATCTCGACCTGGTTTACACCTCACGAAATGACGATTTCGGCAACGTCGTCCTGCTGGTCAACGTTGGCTTCGGAGATTATGTCCCGCTGGTCATTGATGGAAACTTCATCGGCGCGACTGATGTCGAAGTCTCCGATATCGACGGTGACGGCGCCCTCGACCTCGCCGTCTCCGGCACCAACCGCGTCAAATGGTATCACAATGACGGCGGCAACCTGTTTACCACGCACATCATTGCCGCCAATTCGTCCGAAATCTACAGCGTTCAGTGCATCGACTTCGATTTTGACGGCGACATTGACGTGCTCACCGGTTCGTTCGACGGCGACCGAGTCGTCTATTTCTGGAACAATGGCTATCAGATCTTCACCGCGGAAGTAATCTCCGATTCCTGCGAAGGTGTGACCAATGTGGAAGCCGCCGACTTTGATGGGGACGGCGATCTGGACGTCGCCGCGGCTGGCAACCAGAACAGCACACTCTACTGGTTTGAGAACGAAGGCAGCTTCCCGTTCACCACGCACATCATCTCTGAGGATGTCGATAATGTGCGCGGCATTTCCACCGGCGATTTCGAGAACGATGGCGACATCGACATCGCCGCCGCTGTTGACGGGGATGATTCCTACACCATCTTCAAGAACGATGGCAACGGTAACCTGTACCCGACGGTCCTCGAGAACAACACGCCCAGTTCGTACGACGTACTGATGATCGATATCGACAATGATGGCGACGAGGACGTTTTCGGCTGGTCACGCTTCAATCACGATATCTACTGGTATGAGTACGATGCCAATGACGCCTACATCGAACATTCGGTCGATGATTCACTGATTGGTTTCTATGGGCTCGATGTTGGCGACCTGAACGGGGACGATGTCCCGGACCTGCTCGCGATGGTGAGCAATCTCGGCGATCAGAACGAAATCCATGTCTGGTACGGTGCCCGCAACGACTATTGGACCGAACATGCCGTGGACAACAGTGTTTGGGGTGCCTCCGACGTGAAGGCCGGCGACCTCGACCTGGATGGCGATATTGACCTCGTCGGCGCAGCCAAAACCGGCGATCGACTGCTGCTGTACGAAAACACCGGCGATCAGCTCTACGAAGAGAGTGAAATCAGGTTCCTTCCGGGGGTGTACGCCCTCTGGATCGAGGACATGGACGCGGACGGGTACCCCGACATCCTCACCGCCGCCAGCGAGATGAATGATGTTCGCCTCTACACCAACAACGGCGACCTCACATTCACTGAGCTGATCATTGACGAAACCACCTTCCAGGCCCGATCCGTTCACGCCGCCGACATCGATTCTGACGGCGACATGGACATCGTTGCGACCGCGCGCTCGGACGACGACGTCATCTGGTACGAGAATGTCAACAACAGCTACACCCGTCACACCGTGGACGCCGAATTCGCGCGTGCGACGGACGCGGTTGGGGTCGACCTCGACCAGGACGGCGACACCGACATCCTCGCCTGCGGCCAGATCATGGACGAGCTGGTCTGGTACGAAAATGATGGCGCGCAGCAGTTCAGCAAGCAGATTATCGCGTCTGGCCAGAATGGGATGCGTTCGGCGGTTCCGGTTGACATTGACGATGACGGCGACCTCGATGTCGCGGGCGCGTTGTATGCCGGCGGCTTGATTGCGTGGTACGAGAATGACGGCCAGATGGACTTCGCCCGTCACGAAATCATCCAGAACTTCACGCTCGCGTTCGACGTTGTCGCGGGGGATATCGACGGGAACGGCACGATGGATCTCGCCGTTTCGTCTGAGGAGCTGGATTCGCTTGGCTGGTGTGCGAACGACGGCTTCGGCAATTTCACCATGCACCTGATCCACGGCGATTACGAGAAGCCCCGCGGACTCGACCTGGCCGACCTCAACGGCGACGGTCGCCTCGACCTGATCGCCTCCGCGAACAAGGAATCGCAGATTCAGTGGTGGGAAAACACCTTCGCGATCCCGGCCGATCCGATCACGTTGACCGTCACCCCGCTGCAGATTCCGCCGATTGAGGTGCCTGCAATCGGTGGGTTGCTAAGCTACTTCGCCTCGCTGGACATCGCTTCACCGGTGGAGAGCTTTGATGCGTGGATCACCGTCACCTACCTCACCGGCGGTGTTCCGCATGTCAAGCGTGTGTTCCACAATGTCAATCCCGGACCGGGTGTGCACAACTTCCTGCTGCACCAGAACGTGCCGCAGGTGGCGCCGGCAGGCGACTACCGGATCAGCGTCTATACCGGCATCTTCCCGTCGCTGGTGACAAATTCAGACAGCTTCGACTTTACCAAGAACCCGAGCTCGATCCCAATTGACGAGCCAGGCTTCGACAGCATCAGCCTCGGGCCGGTCACCGGCATGATCGACGGCAACCCCGGCGTGCCCGGCACAGCGCTGCTCGATGAATCCGGCGAGGAACACCATTCTGGAACCAGCAGCTCTTCGTTACCGGTGACATTCGACCTCAGCGCGGCGTATCCAAATCCGTTCAACCCGGAAACCACGGTCGCGGTTGACCTGCCGGAGACAGCGAACCTGACCATCACCGTCTACAACATCACCGGCCAGCAGGTCGCGACACTGGCGCATGACACCTTCTCCGCTGGCACCCATCGCCTCACCTTCGACGCGTCTACCCTGACCAGCGGGTTGTACTTCGTTCACGCGTCCGTACCCGGCCAGTTCAACGCCGTGCGCAAGGTGACGTTGATGAAGTAACCGGCGATCCAGACTTATCAACAGAAATGCCCGATAGCGTATCGCCGTCGGGCATTTAATCTCAGAATGAATCGTACAGTCAGCGAACTGTCAGGTCGCTTGTCCAACCGTCCGCAGCGACCCGAAGCTGACCAGCTTCTGCTTTTCCTCGTCCCACAAATTCATCCGGATCGTCTTCAGGCTGTCGAGTAGCGTCATCGGCTTCACGGTCTGCAATTCCGGCGTGTTGTCGAGGCAAGCCTGCAGGTGATAGTTCGGGATGCGTGCGTTGACGTGATGCACGTGATGCAGTCCGATATTTCCCGAGATCCATTGCAACACCTTCGGCAGCTTATAATAGGAGCTGCTGTGCAACGACGCCGTGAAGAAATCCCAATCCTCCGGGTCATACCAGTGCGTCGGATCGAACTGATGCTGCACGTAAAACAGCCAGATCCCGAAGACGCCGGAGAGGTAAATCACCGGTAATTTGATTAACAGGTAGTTCTGCCACCCGATCACCAGGCTCAGGATCAACGCCACGCCAACAATCGCGATATTGGTGAAGGCGATGCTCCACCGTTCCCGCTTGCTCATGCCTTTCTGGAACGTTCGATTGAAAATGAAGAACACCCAGATCGGGCCGAGTCCGAACAGCACGAACGGATTCCGGAACGCCCGGTAGAGTAACCGCTTCCACCTCGAGGCGGCCTGGTACTCGTTGACCGTCATCGTCCAGATATCGCCCGTGCCACGACGGCTGAGATCTGCCACGCTCGAATGATGTGTCAGGTGTTCGCCCGCCCATGCGTCGTAGGCCGTAAACGTCATCACCCCGATGATCGTGCCGAGCCAACGATTCGCCGCCTGCGACTTGAAGAACGAGCGGTGGCAGCAATCGTGAAAAATGATGAAACTGCGGATATGGAAAATCGTCGTCACCGGAATCAAGAGCAGCGTCACCCATAAAGGCAGGCCGAGAATCACGGACGCGACCATCATTCCCCACAACATGAAATACGGCAACACGGTATTCAACAACTGCCAGGTTGATCTTGTCACATCAGGCTGCGTGTATTTGCGCACTGCAACCTGCAGGTCTTTCATGTTCATCCACTAAATCCTTGTCGTCTTCGTGTCTGCAGGCTCGTACCTGCCGAGGTCGGGTCTGGTAAAGCAGGGGTGGGCGCGAGGGCTTCCGTGGCTGGGGAGACGCTGGCGCTGGTTGATGGCATTTCAGTTAAGTCGTCCCAACAATCTAGCACGGAATGTGAGTGAGATGTGGGAAAACCTCCAGCGATTGAAAATGAGAGGACCTTGGGGCTGACCAGAGATTGGTAGCCATTGCACGCGTTGGTTTCACGTCTGCCACCGGCGATCTTGTTCCCTCGGAGTCCAGTCCAGGCTGTCGCATGCGCTGGGTGGTCGCAACACCTTGCTCTGTCAATTGTTCAGCTCTAGGTTATTCATATCCATCAATAGCACGCGGCTGACTTGTGGGGGAGAACATGATCCGGGCGCTGTCTGTACCACTCGCACTGCTTCTGCTGTTCACACCCGTGGCATCCTTTGCCGACAACCATTCCTTCCACATTCAGATCGAAGACAATGTCCAGCTGGACATCCTGCTCGCGGATTCCAGCCAACCGGGCATGACCAACTTCGATACTTCCAACCGTACCGAGACCACCATTCAGACCCATTGGCAGATCACGGACGAACACGAGTTCACACTGGGGTACGACGTCGGCATGGCGAGCGATATCGGCTGGCCGACGTGGGGCTGGTTCCTGATGGGAACGCTGACCATGGTTCCCGTGACCCTGGTCCTGCCTAGTGCCCTCGCGATCATTCTGCTCGGTGCGCCGTTGTCGTTGACACTGCTGCTGACAACGCTGATCAGCACCTTCGTCAAGGGCAAACCCGAGCCGCCCGACCGCTTATGGTCTGAAACGGCGGGCCAGGGCGTTGACTTTCAGATCGGCTTCGCGGAAGGGTACGGCACCCGGGTCAAGAATCAACGCATCCTGTCAACCGTTGCCGGGATCGCCCTGTCGGTGGGCCTGATGGCGCTCGTCGCATCGCAGACAGAACCGATCAGCGACGGAGAGTGAGCAGTCAGGCGCGCACCTGCAGCACCCTGAAGCACAGTTCAATTGCGCCGATAGCAAACCCCCACCGGTTTTCACCTGTGGGGGTGTTGTTTTACTCACCACTCACGACTCATCACTCAGCACTGGCTTCACTTCGCCAGCTGCCTTAGCACCGTGTGCAGAATGCCGCCATTCTTGTAATAGACGACTTCCACCGGCGTATCGAGACGCACTGTCAGCTTGACCTCCTTCGTCCCGCCGTCACCCTTGACAACCAGCGTCGCGTCGCACATCGGCGTCACCTCATCCGGCAGCACGATATCGTACTGTTCCTTGCCGGTGATGCCGAGCGATTCGTAGCTGTCGCCGTCCTTGAACTGCAGTGGCAGCACGCCCATCCCGACGAGGTTGCTGCGGTGGATGCGTTCGTACGACTGCGTGATCACCGCCTTGACGCCGAGCAGGTACGTTCCCTTCGCCGCCCAGTCACGGCTCGAGCCGGTCCCGTATTCCTTGCCCGCGAAGATGACCAGCGGCGTCTTGTCCGCCTTGTACTTCAGCGACGCGTCGTAAATCGTCATCTCTTCGTCGCTGGGCTGGTGACGGGTGATTCCGCCTTCGGTTCCCGGCGCAAGCCGGTTCTTGAGCCGGATATTCGCGAATGTTCCACGCACCATCACCCGGTCGTTCCCGCGACGGCTGCCGTAACTGTTGAACTGCGCCGGTTCGACGCCGTTATCGGTGAGATACTTCGCCGCCGGGCTGGTCCGTGAAATCACACCTGCCGGGCTGATGTGGTCGGTGGTGATCGTGTCGCCGAGCAACGCGAGGCATCGCGCGTCCTTGATATCCTCGAACGGCGGCAGGTCCGGCGTCATATCGACAAAGAACGGCGGTTCCTGGACGTACGTGGACGTCGCATCCCACTGATAAATGGCGCCGCTCGGTGGCGTAATCGCCTGCCAGTGTTCCGATCCATCCCAGACGTTGCTGTACTGCTCGCGGTACATCTCCGGCGAAATCGCCGCCTTGACCGCATCCTTCACTTCCTGCGTTGACGGCCAGATGTCATGCAGGAACACATCCTGTCCATTCGGATCCTGCCCGATCGGCTCGGTCTCGAAGTCGATGTCGACACGTCCGGCCAACGCGTACGCCACCACCAGCGGCGGACTGGCGAGATAGTTCATCTTCGTGTGCGGGCTGACACGACCCTCGAAGTTGCGGTTGCCGCTGAGTACCGCCGCCGCGACCAGGTCGCCGTCATTGATCGCGTCGAGCACCGGTTCCGGCAACGGGCCGGAGTTGCCGATACAGGTTGTGCAACCATACCCGACGAGGTTGAACTTGAGTGCGTCCAGCGGCTTGTCGAGGCCGGCTTTGCGCAAATATTCCGTCACCACCTGCGAACCCGGCGCGAGGCTGGTCTTGACGTACGGATGCACGCTCAGCCCCTTTTCCACCGCCTTCTTCGCAACGAGGCCGGCACCGATCAACACGCTCGGGTTGCTGGTGTTCGTGCATGACGTGATTGCCGCGATCACCAGGCTGCCGTGCTTGAGATCGATCTCGTGCCCGTTATCCTTGTACGTGCCGGTGTCGCCCAGCTTGGACGGATCGAGCCCGACACCCTGCACTCCCGCCGGAGCGACAATCTGCTCGTTGAACGTCTGCTTCATGTCCCGCAACGCGATCCGGTCGGCCGGACGTTTCGGGCCCGCCAACGACGCATCCACCGAGTTCAGGTCGAGCTCGAGCACGTCGGTAAATTCCGGTTCCGGCGCATCGTCGGTGCGGAACAGCATGTTCGCCTTGCAGTAGGCTTCGGTGATGTCCGCCTCTTCGTCACGGCCGGTGAAGCGCAGGTAGCGAAGCGTTTCGTCGTCAACGGGGAAGAAGCCCATCGTCGCGCCATATTCCGGCGACATGTTCGAGATTGTCGCACGGTCGGCGAGGCTCAAGTTGATCGCGCCCGGACCGAAGAATTCGACAAACTTGCCGACGACGCCATACTTCCGCAGCATCTCGGTGACACGCAGCACGAGATCGGTCGCGGTGACACCGTCCTGCAGTTCGCCACTCAGGCGCACGCCGATGACATCCGGCGCGAGCATGTAAATCGGCTGCCCGAGCATCACCGCTTCAGCCTCGATCCCGCCAACACCCCAGCCGACCACGCCGAGCGCGTCGATCATCGTGGTGTGCGAGTCGGTGCCGACGAGGCTGTCCGGCAGCAAGGTCGGTTCGCCATCATGTTCGAACTGGAACACGACTTTCGCGAGATACTCGAGGTTGACTTGGTGCACGATACCGGTTGCCGGCGGTACGACGCGGAAATTATCAAATGCACTCGCGCCCCACTTGAGGAACTCGTACCGTTCCTTGTTGCGTTCGAATTCCTTCGCTTCGTTCTTCTGTAACGCGTCCGCGATGCCGAAGAAATCCACCTGCACGCTGTGGTCGATCACCAGATCGACCGGAACCTGCGGGTTGATCTTCTTCGGGTCGCCGCCCATCCGTTCCATCGCTGAACGCAACGCCGCGAGGTCGACCACCGCCGGAACGCCGGTGAAGTCCTGCAGAATCACGCGGGCCGGTTTGAACGGGATCTCGCCGCGATCTTTCGACGTCGGATCCCACGCCGCCAGCGCTTTGATGTGGTTGTCGTTGACGATGAAATCGTCGTTGTTGCGCAACACCGCTTCCAGCAGCACACGGATCGAATAAGGCAACTTGGATACTGTGCCAAGCCCTTTCTCTTCCAGCGCCGCCAGACGCCAGTATTTGAACTCACCAGACTTCGTGCTCAGCGTGGATTTCGCGCCGTAGGGGTCTTTGTAGGTACCAGCCATTTGTGCAGTCCTCCATTCAGCAGGTGGGATGGGTCCGGAAGATACTGAAGCCTGCCGAATCCGGCAACGGAGAAGGGGAGGGAGCGCTCGGAAGTTGCGGATCGGGGATACGCCGGATAAGTTAATAGAAAGTGTTTGCTACTCTGAAATCTGCATCGATCTATCAATCCGGTCACCAGGGGGACTCGCCATGAATCGGTTGACCTTGTCCACAGCAGCGTTTCTGTTCGCCTTCGTATTCCTCACGTTCACCTCACCTTCTTCTGCACAGGACAGCCTGCGGGTAAGGCAAGTCGGTTCGTACGACGACTACCTCTATAGAATGGGCAGAATTTCAGTTGTCGATGATATCGGATACCTCACAACTGGTCGATCGGGATTGTATCTGCTTGACGTTTCGGACCCCACTGCGATCACGGAAATTGGTCATGTTCCCATTCAGGGAAACACATATTCAGCCACCGGATCAGCTGGCTATGCCTATGTCGGTTTGTATGAAGGCGATATCTATGTGTTCGATATCTCCGATCCCGCGAACCCTGTCGAGATTGGATACAGCTATGCACTTGGATATGTGTATAAACTCATCATCCGCGATAACCTCTTGTTTGCCTTTGCAGATGGCCAGAATGCAATGCAGATCATTGATGTCAGTGATCCCGAATACCCACAGGTTATTGGCGTGTATTCAACAAATGCAAATATATATGACGCGGTCATAGATGACGATTATGCCTATTTGACTGACTCTACCAATCAACATCTTGTGGTTGTTGATATCAGCGATCCCTATGATCTTGTCTCTGTTGGATATGTTGAACTGGAATATTGTCCTTTGCGTCTTGCAAAGCAAGACAACTATGTTTATATTGGGGAAATAGATATATTAGATTACAGAATGGAAGTTGTTGATGTAACAAATCCTAACTTTCCTCTTGTCAGAGGAAATATAAGCTTATCTGGTTGTCCCGAATCTATAAAAACTTCAGACTACAGGGTTTTTGTCCGAACAAGTGGCACTGGTTACCATGAAAACGCTCTACTAATGATTAACGTAGCAGATCCCGATAATCCAACTATGATTACATCACATTACACTGAATATTACCCTGGGGATGTTTGTGTTTATGAAGAAGAACTATACTTTACCGAAAACGTTCCCAAGGCGTTACATGTCTTTGATCTCAATTATCAAAACACATTCGAACAGATTGGTACGTTTGAGAAACCGGGTGAAGCAAATGGAATCATCGTTGAGGGCGACCTTGCGTACATTACGGATGACGACGGCGGACTACGCGTACTGGATATCAGCAATCCAGAAAATCCACACTTTGTCGGGTCGTTTGACACGCCAAATTACACGCAGGACGTCTGCATCGATGGCAATACCGCTTTCCTGGCAGATTGGGAGGGTGACCTGCTCATCCTTGACATTTCAGATCCGGCTTCAATCACGCAGATCGGACACTGCAGTACCCGTGGAACAGCCAGATCCGTGACCGTGCAAGGAACACACGCCTACCTCGGAACAGCCGACCTCGAAGGGATCAGCATCGTTGATATTTCTGATCCAGCCAATCCAATGGAAGTGGCGACCGTTTCCTATTATTTCGCCCCCAGATGTATTGTGGCAGCGGGCAATTATATATACTTCGTTGTGCCGCATTGGGGATTACGAATATTTGATGTTCAGGATCCGGCAAATCCAGTCCTCGTCAGTGAACACAACGCGCCCTACTATGGAGAGGATCTCGTTCTGAACGACGGCATTCTGTTTCTGGCCGACCGGCATTATGGTTACTATATCTTTGATGTCACTGACCCGTACTACCCCGAAGAGATATATCATCACAGTTACTCAACCGACAATCTGGCATTCCAGGATGGATTTCTCTGCAACACAAGGGAAGATATCGGGATGCGGATTATTGACGTACAAAATCCAACCAGTCCGATTCTGCGTGGATACTATCCCACACCCGGCATCACGCTTGGTGTCGCGATTCAGGGAGATTATATCTATACCGCCGAATCATGGATGGTAAATGTATACAGCGGACGCCTTGCCCTTCCGGTAGCCGAGTCTGAAACTCGCTTTGTGCCAGGCGAATTCACCCTGTCCCCAGCCTACCCCAACCCGTTCAATGCCGCCACGACTGCGACCCTGTTTCTGCCCACGCCCGCGGACGTGCAGGTCACGGTCTACAACCTCGCGGGCCAACAGGTCGCCGTCCTCGTGGATAACCGCATGCAGGCCGGGCAGCACCGTTTGTCCTTCAACGCACCCTCCCTGGCCAGCGGAACCTACTTCCTGCAAGCCAGCATGGGCGGCGAGGCCATCCAAACGAACAAGATCACGCTCGTCCGGTAGCGATTGCCTGAACTTCTGGATATGATTTACTTACGGGGAAATGTCCGCACGGCATTTCCCCGTTGTACTCGTGGAAAAATCGTCGCTTCAGGTTTATCTTGTCTCCGGAGGTTTTCTGGGTATTGCAACAAGTAAATTGTCAATAAACTGCGGGTATCGCTTTGAGTTAGCCGGGGGAATGTGCTAACTTCCGGTTTTTGGGGGGTGGATCTTTGTCGGCTGGACGGCGCACTGTGCCACCACATGAGTATCCAGATCCAAACGGGAGGCTTGATCATGAAACGTTTCTGGATGTACCTCGTTGTGCTGCTTGTTCCTTTCCTCGTAACTGCCCAGACCTGGGAAGCCAATTCCGTAGCCCAATTCACTGAAGTTCCACGCCAGATCCAGACTGCCGATGTGGACGGCGACGGTGATATGGATATCGCTGCCGGTGGAACGACTACCAGAGGCACCGTGTCCTGGTACGAACAGGTGATGACAGGCAACGAGATCGACTGGGTGGAACATGTCGTGACCAGCACGCTGGACGATGTGATCTCGACGCAATGCGTGGACGTCGACCTGGACGGCGACATCGACATGGTTGCCACGTCCGACTACCCGACTCTACTGGTCACCTGGTACGAGAACGTGGATGGCACCGGTACCAGTTGGCAGCAGTGGATCATCACCGATCTGGTGCGCGAAGCGAACGGTCGCTTTGTTGGTATCGGTGACATGGATGGCGACGGTGACAACGACGCCGTCATCTCGCACTGGTTCTGGGATCACAAGATCTACTGGATGGAGAACACCGACGGTCTCGGCCAGGATTGGGTCCAGCACATGGTGCTGGAACAAGCATCCATGCCGGGACAAATCCGGATTGCCGACTTCGATCACGACAATGACCTCGACTTTACCACCATCACAGAGAGTAGGCTTTATTGGTGGGAGAATTCCGGCAATGGTCTTGTCTTCACCCAGCATGAGATCGATCCGACACAGGAGTATAATAGCTTCGGCGGGATCGAAGTGGTTGATGTGAATGGTGACAGCCATCTCGACATCGTATCCACTCTGACTTTCCTGGACCAAGTGATCTGGTGGGAAAATGATGGCAGTGGCGCAAACTGGACCGAACACCTGATCACTGACTTCATCAGCCACCCCAGCGCGATGGATGTGAAGGATATTGACCAGGATGGCGATTTCGATCTGAGTGTGACATCCTCATTGGACGGTGTGCTGTATTGGATCGACAACCTCACCGGAACCGGTTCACTGTGGCAATTGCAGGTGATCGACGCAGGACTGGATTACTGCGGTGATACCGATATCGCAGACGTCGATGGCGACGGGCTATTCGATGTGCTGTTGGCCCACGACTACAATCCCGCCGGCATTTCCTGGTACCGCCAGACAAATGAATTTGTCCCCATTGATTTCGTGCTTGCTCCCGACGACGATGTCACGATTCCGGCGTACGGCGCCACGCTCGAATACGACGTGCATCTGACCAACAACCTCGATCGCCCGTTCTACGGGGCAACCTACTGGACCAAAATCACGTTGCCGAATGGCAACGTTATCGGTCCGCTGTTCCAGCAGACGTTTAACCTGCCGGCGGGGGCGAATTTCCACGTTTCCGACCTGACTCAGGATATTCCAGGCACCGCTCCCGCGGGCGACTACACGTTCCACGGGTACGCTGGCTACTTCGCCGGCCCATATGTCACGAGCTCGTTCTGGTTCATGAAGCACGCCGATGCCACGGACGGTCCGGTCGTGACGGATTGGACGGCTGGTGGCAAGATCGAGGTGCCGGATCTCGCGTCCACACCGGATCTTCCACAAGCGTTTACCCTCACGAATGCGTGGCCGAATCCGTTCAACGCCGCCACCTCCATCGAGGTCACCCTGCCGGAATCTGCTGAGCTGACCGTCACCGTCTTCAACACCATGGGTCAACAGGTCGCGATACTGGCGAATGGGTCGACGTCCGCTGGTACGCACACCCTCAGCTTTGACGCGTCGACTCTGGCAAGCGGACTGTATTTCATCCACGCCACCGTGCCGGGCAAGCTGAACCAGGTCCGCAAGGTGATGCTGGTGCAGTAAAAACAGTCCTGAGTCCTGAGTCTTAAGTCTTGAAACATGAGATTTGAGACTTGAGAAAAACACGTCGGGGATACCTGGATGCAGGTATCCCCGATGTGTTTGTGTTAGCGGCAGGATGTTGGATTACCTCAACGCAGCAGCATGACCTTCTGCTGTATCCGTTCACGTCCGGCCTGAACATTCACCAGGTAAATCCCGCTGCTCAGCCCGGTGCCATCGAACTCGAACCGGTACTCGCCCGCTTCGAACCGTCCAGCCGCGAGCACCGCCACCCGCTGCCCCATGACGTTGACCACTTCAGCACGTAAATCCGTTTGTCGCGCCAAGTCAACAAGCACTGTCGTCATCGCATTGAACGGGTTCGGATAACTTTCCACTGACATCACACGCGGCAGGTCAACCTTCACCTCAAGCTGATCGTCTGAAGCAACACCCGACCCGCCCTTCGTGAAGGCAAATCGGTTCGATCCCATCACGATCTTCGGTTCAAAACTGCCGGCGTGGAAACGACAGAAATACTCCCCATCCAGCAGGGAGGCGGGAATCAATACCGAATCCGTGTATGTTTCCACTGTGCCCGGTTCAATCGTCATCTCGCCGAGATGGCTGACATGTGCTCGGCGATGCTGGCCGTACACCCGCAGCCACAGGTCGAGTGTTTCCTCGTCGTTCAACCGGCTGTTCAACGTGACATCATAGACGATTGTACCGCCACTCGACGGCACGACGTTCGTCTCCGGCGAAATGTTGACCGTCAACTCAGGACTGTATTTGAGAATGGATGTGCCATTGGTGAATACATACCCACCGTCACTCGTCGCACAGAAATCGGCCACTATAGTTGTCCCGGCCTGAAATACGTGATTTGTCGACCACTCCACCTCATAGTTCTGGTCAATTTTCATCATGTACATGGTCGCCGGCGTGGGATAGGACCGACTTCCGGCGAGGACCAGCTTGTGATCGGCTGTCTCATGCATCCAAAAGATGGTTCCAGGAAAATCAGTGATTGGATGTTCGCGAAGAACCTGTCCCCATGGATTGAACACGACCAGCTGTTGCTCGGAATCGTAGCGGACAGCCAGAATGATGTGATAATTTGACGTCTGTATCGCCGAATAACACCTTGAATCATTGCTGAACGAGAAACTGTGTGTCCAGGAGTTTCCGTAAAAACTTGTTTTCCAAATATCATCATAGTAAACACCATAATAATCGTTTCTATAATAATTAAATACAATATTACAGTTTTGATAAGATTTAATATAATGATTATTGGTGCTATAACTGGTAATCAACGTCCCGTCTGGTCGAAATACATATTGAGCAGAGTTTTCGCCGTTTACCAAAGCTGTAATGCTACCGTTCGCATTCTGAGTCACCTCATAAAACCATTCACCCCAGAGTCCATCATAATCATAACGCCATTCTTCTTCTCCGAACCGGTCGGTTTTGATGATCCGGCCTGCATTATCGCCACCCATCGCACTACCACCGATGATGAAACCACCGTCCATGCAGACTTCCATGTCGAGTGAGCGCGATAGCGCGAGATCGTGAGTCCAGAGAATGTTTCCGTCATCGTCCAGACGGACCAGTTGTCCACTGCCCGCACAGATCACTCCTTCCCGTTCTATCGGACGGACACTCTCCATGACCACACCGACGTTGACAGACCAGGCGATCTCAGGTGGTTGAGCAAGGGAAGGGAAGCAGAGAAAAAGGAGGAGTAGCAACGACCATACGTGTTTCATGTCGACCTCTTGATTGGGTGATTGTGTAAGTACCTATGTAAATTAGCTCCAACTGGCAAGAAATACAACTTGTTAGCAAGACAAAAAGACACGCCATATCATGGAGTACATCGCTGTGAGAATTCGATACGATTCACGAGAATTCGTCCGATTTCAATAGCAAGTCATCTGCCTAGATCCGCAAATCCACTGCCTCCGACGCCACCAGCCCGCTGTCCACCGGCGCGGACGCGTTCACCGCATACGGCACCACGGTCACCACCTCGGGCGCACGCTGGGATGTCACGGCCCACCCGATCGCGAACCCGACCAGCAGCACCGCCGCCGCCTTCACAATCTCCCGCCACACCGTGCCACGGTTCACCGGCAACGGTATTTCCGGCACCGGAATCACGGTCTGCACACCGCCCAGCGCATTCACTTCACGCCGCGCTTCCTCAACCCGCGCCGCGCAGTCGTTGCAAACGGTGACATGTTCCGCCACTTGCGCGCGTTCCTTCTCATCCAATGTGCCGAGCACAAACGCCAGCACCTGATCGTCTGAAATGTGATTCATCTTTATATCCTGATCAGTTCCTCATCACTCACAACTCACCACTGGTCTCTCGTCTCTGGTCCTTCGTCTCTCGTACTGTCAGCGGTTGGTGGATCGGTGCCCGTGATTGTCCGCCGGTCTGTTTCGACGGCTATCGCGGCTTTTCCGTCCCCGACCGATGCCCGCAGTACAGTGAAGACTACCGCGAATCATCCGCAGCCATCCGTTCCTCACACCTCATACCTCACACCTGTCAGTCCAGCCACCCGATCTGCTTCAACTGTTCACCACACAGCCGAACCGCCCGGAACAGCCGCGACTTCACCGTCCCCAACGGCACGCCCACTTCCCGTGCGATCGCGTCGTACGCCAACCCGCCGTAAAACCGCAGCAACACCACATCACGCAGATCGTCTTCGAGACGGTTGATCGCCCGCATCACGTACACATCCCGCTCCGACTTGAGCACCGTGTCCAGCGCCGACGGTTGTTCATCTTCAATCCCACCGGCATGATCTTCGTCCACCTGCAACCGCACCACCCGCGCGTGCCGTTTCTTCGCCTTCAACGCCAGCCGCCACGCCGCCGTGCTCAGGTACGACGCCAGGCTCCCTTTCTGATGCTTCGGCGGACGCTTGTACAAATCGAGAAACACCTCCTGCACCGCGTCCTGCGCCGCTTCCGGCGATCCTGTCGTGAACGCGACCAGGTTGAGCAGACGTGGCCCGTGCCGCGCGATCAACATCCGCCACGCCGCCTCGTTGCCACGTTTTGCCTGCCGGTACAGCGTCCAGTCGTCCACGGCTACTCCTCGTAGCCTTCACCTTCGCACCACGCCCGGATTTCCGGGACTCCCTCGATCCGGCACCACGCCCGTTTCATGTTGTCCTCCGAGGTCGCGTCGAACAGCCCGAACGTGTTGTCCCGATTCCAGAAGAACAGGTCACGCTGCAAGGTACGCGAGTCCAGATGTGTCGCCAGATCGTACGTCGCGTAGAAATAATTCCGCGAGATCGACACTCCCGCCGCGACCGTTTTCGACGCGTACCGGGTCCGCCAACTTTGCAACGCCTGCGTGCGATACTCGTCCAGAATAACCCGCGCGGCTCGTTCCCGTTCAGCGTCGATATCCGTGTCCCGCCCTGGATCGCTGACCAGCAGCGACAGCCCGAACAACGGCGCATCCTCCATCAACGGCTGGATCGCGGGAGTTTCATACATCGTCGCCGCGAAATACACCGGCCGGCCCTGCTTCTCCGCCGCATCAACGATCCGCAGAATCAGTTGATCGCCGGACTCCGCCTTGTGTTCCGCCTGGAACGCGTCTACCTCGCCCAACGGAATGAACGGCGGCGCGCCACGCTCGATCACATACCCTGGGTACCACGCCGTGTTCAGCAACGACCGGTTGATCACGTTCACATCCGTGCGAATCCCCAGCTCCTGCTGCAGAATCCAGCACGGGTACGTATCATTGTCGCCGTTCGTGATCAGGATCGCGTCCGGCTGCAACGTCGCCAGCATGTTGTAACCGTAATCCAGCACGAGGTCGTCCACCGCGCCCTGCTCGAGCAGTTTCGCCAACGCCGTCCGCGTGCGTTCGTCGTCGCCACGTGCCATCGCCTCGCCGACGAGGTTGAAATACGGGTCGGTATACCCCGGATCGAGGTAGATCGCACGCTCGGTGTACGCCAGCGCGTCCTCCGACCCGTTGCCGAACGTCATCGACATCAGGTACAGCAACGTCGGGTTGGCAGGGTAGAGGCTGAGCCCACGCTTCAGCAACGTCTCGTAATCGTCCCACTTCGCATACCGCGCGGCGTACATCCAGTTGGCGTACGCGTATTCCGACGGGAACGCGTCATAATACGCCGACCACTTCTGCGACAGGTCGTCGTACGTCGGCTGGTCATACACGATCACCCGCTTGCTTACAATCTCCTCCGGCCGCGGAATCTCTTCGGACGCACGCGGTGTGCAGCCCGGTATCGCCGCGATCAGCATCAGCAGCAACACGATCGTCAGGATGGGGTGGATAAATAAGTGCCCGTGTTTGCTTGCAAACGCGGCTGATCCGCTAGGCATGTTCCGGGGAGATACGTGCCCGTGAGATATGTGCCCGTGAGATACGTGCCCGTGAGATATGTGCCCGTGAGATACGTGCCCGTGTCTGCTTGCAGACGCGGACGCGAGGAGGTTGTACGCCCTTGGTGTGTGTGCCCGTACCAGCTGGCTGGTGCGGGTCAGCCGCCCGTGCATTGATACGTGGCCGTGTCTGCTTGCAGACGCGGACGCGAGGAGGTTGTACGCCCTTGGTGTGTGTGCCCGTACCAGCTGGCTGGTGCGGGTCAGCCGCCCGTGCATTGATACGTGGCCGTGTTTGCTCGCAAACGCGGATTCGGTAACGGTGGACTTATACGGCACTGAAGTACCGGCTTTGCGCGGCTTCGACGTACTGGCTCTGTGCGGCTCAGACGTACTGGCCCTGTGCGGCCTGGATGTGCGATTCAAACGTGGTTGCTTCATGGTTTCCTCTCCAGCTTCAGATCCACACAGGCACGCCGACCCACACGACGTCCCATGCACCCGTCTACCAGTAGAGGCCACGAGGAGAGGAAAAGTTCAATTCGATGTAAATCAAATGAAGGCTAGGTAAAGGGCCTTCGAAAACTATTCCTGATAGGTTTATATAAGTAAAGTTCAGAGTATTGATTTCTCGACTAATTGAGCATATCTTACCATAGGTTCCTCTTGTCAGCGTTTTCACGTCAGTCCTCTTCGGGATGGATGCAAGAAAAGTGAGCCAAAGACATGAATTCGACGACTCGAAATATAGCAAGGGATACATTAGACCTTATATATCCTAGCCTAATAGAAAAAAGGATAAAATTATTTATTGTTGGTAAAAGCATTAATGAACAAGAATCAATCAGAAAAATTATAAAAAATAGGCTTTTAGAAATAAAGGCATATGGTTTTGATGTAGAAGTGTATTATCCTGAACATATTTTTACAGATCTACTATATAGAGGTAAAAAATATAATCTACTAGAATTAGAAAATACACTAGCGTCAAGTGTGGAGTCAGTTTTAATCATACCAGAGAGTCCTGGATCTTTTACAGAGCTAGGATCCTTCACAAATCATGAAAAACTTAAAGATAAATTAATAGTTTTAGTTGATGAACAATACAAAAATGCTAATAGTTTTATAATGCAAGGTCCCGTTAGATATCTTGATAAACATACTGATTCCATAATTATATACTATGATCTTGATAATATATTAAGCGATGAATACAGCAAGCAGATCATAAAAAACATTCATAGTGCAGTAAGGAAAATTGTTGGAGATAAGAAGACATCATTAGAAGATTTTATATCAAATCCTCTTGAGATAAAGTTTTTTGTCTTGTTTTTCTCTTCATTTGTTGATATGTTTCCGGAACCTATATTGATAGATGCGTATAAATACTTACTTGATTTGCATAATATACCTGATTCACAAAAAGTTGCAGATGAAAATATCCCTATATCGTTAAATATTTTAATAAATGATTTGTATTTAAAAGTACAGGGGTATAATTATGAAATTACAAGTCAAGGGTATGCTTTTGTGTCAGGATTGGTTAAAAAGACAATACAACATTCTACATCTTTTGATTTAATTCGAAGCAACTACATTCTAGATGCTTATTGAGGGCTGCGGATCGGAGTGTTTACACTTCCTTAGAACACTACGGATGGTGTTGCGCCGTCCATGAGGTTATGTAGCATCTCTCGTTCAACTAAGCGACAGCCTTCGCTCGGCTGTCGCTTAGTTGACGGATTTCTCAGAGTTAGGAAAGTTCACTCCGATCCCTTTTTTAAACAGTCATGGATCCGATTGCAGAACATATTGCCCAGGTAGAGGAACTTCCAGATTTCGATTCCTTGGAAGAGCTAAGTTATTTATTACGTGTTTCAAAATATTTATTATTTAATATTATTAAAGATTCATCAAGATATTATATACATTTTAATATTGAAAAAAAGAACGGAGGAAATAGAGCCATAGATGCGCCATTAACAACGTTGAAGGGGATACAAAAATGGATATTAAGACGAGTATTAGATCCAGTTGGCATATATTTACCCGATAATGCAACAGGGTTTAGATATGGATACTCAATAATAGATAATGCAGAGGCTCATATGGGAAATAAATTTGTATTATGTCTTGATATAAAGGATTTTTTTCCCAGTATTACTTTAAAACGCGTATTCTTACTATTCAGATATTTAGGATACAGTAATAAAGCTGCATTTATGCTTTCAAAACTTTGTACAAGAAATGGAGTGCTCCCTCAAGGTGCTCCCACATCACCAGCGATTTCAAATTTAGTAGTTAAAATAATGGATAAGAGAATAGATAGATACTGTAAAACCAGAGGCCTTTCGTATAGCAGATACGCGGATGATATGTCAATATCTGGAAATAATATAAAACTGATTTGTAAAGCAAGAATTGGTGTAGGAAAAATAGTAAATGATGAAGAATTTAAAATAAACAGTGAGAAAACAAGGATCATGGGGCCGGGAATGAGAAAATTAGTAACTGGTTTAATAGTACATGATGATAAAGTTAGTGTTGGTAGGAGAAAATACCGTACAATACGATCAATGATATATCACTACAATAAGTTAGAAAATGATACTGATGACAAAAAAATGATGAGGATGAAAATATATGGGTATCTTTCGTTTATAAAGCCGATAAATCGGCGTTATTACGTTAAACTGATATCTCGGCTACCAGAATCTGAACAAAAATTGTTTCAATACATCGAATTTTAATAACCGGTTATATTGATAATGTATTTTTAGATATTATATAATATTAGTTTTATATAAAGCTAAACGTGCTACCCCTTCTTCCCCTTTTCGTTCCACACCGCCACGCCCCACAACGCCGCGAGGCCGATCAGCAAAACGCCCAGCCCCAGAAAGAAATCGCCTAACATCACCAGCTGTGCCATGATCATCCCCCCTTGTATTCGCTGCTACCACGCAGAATCCGTTCCGGGGAACGGAGACGCCGCGCAACGGGTCCGGCCAATCCCTGAACCTGTACCGACCCATGAACTTACACCATCTCCTGATCCTTGAACCACTCCCACGCGTCCTTCAGCGCCGCGTCCAGCGGATACGCCGACGGATCATAGCCCAGTTCGTTCCGCGCGACGTCGCTGCTGAGGTGCGTGCCGAACAGCGCGAAGTCGAGGCCGACCACGGGCACCGCGGGACGGTCTTTCCGCATCCGCCGCGCCAGGTGTTCCCCGATCACCGCGACCGGCCGCAGAATGTCCGGCGACAGGCCCAGCCGTGGCGCGCGCACGCCGACGATATCCGCGATCCGTGTGCACAGCTCGAGCACCGTCAGGTTTTCGTCCCCGAGCACATACAGCCGCCCGACCGCGCCCTGTTCCAACGTCCGCCGCACACCGTCCGCCACCGCGAACACCGACACCGCGTTCGTGCGTCCGTGCAACGCCACCGGCACACGGTTGGCCGCGATGTCCACGATCAACTGGCCGGTCGTCGGCTTGCGATCCCCCGGGCCGAAGGTGCCGGTCGGGACAACCACCGTCGCATTCGTCCGCCGCGCGTTGTACAGCACCAGGTCCTGCATCTCACGTTTCACCCGTGCATACGCCGACTTGCGGCGTTCCTCCGGCCACGGCGCGTCTTCGTCCGCCGGACGCCCGTCCGGATAGCGCCCGACCGCAGCCGGCCCGGAAACGTAGACAAAGCGTTCGACCGGATGTTTCG
Source organism: bacterium (assembly GCA_963675295.2). Classification (GTDB taxonomy): domain Bacteria; phylum Electryoneota; class Electryoneia; order Electryoneales; family Electryoneaceae; genus BMS3BBIN04. Next base: position 3,513,788 of record CAXXKJ010000002.1, on the reverse strand, counting down.
CCAACGCCTCGTGCACACGCAGGATCTGTTGACGCCCGAGTTCCGCCTCACGGTCGGCGTCCAACGACCACACCGGGTAGTGCGCGGCGGCGTGGATCAACGCGTCACAGCCCTCCAGCGCCGCGAGCAGGGAGGACGAGTCGCTGAGGTCGCCGTCCACGATCTCGACATCCATCCCCTTGAGCAACGACCGGTCGCCGCCCGCACGCGCCAGCACACGGACCGTATGACCCTTCGCGAGCAACTCACGCGCGATATGATGCCCGATGAAACCCGTTCCACCGAGAATAAGCGTTTTGTATGCCATCAAATACCTCTCCTCAACCACGGAATACTCGGAATAAACGGAAAAAAGATGATAGTCCACAAAATGCACGAAAATAAGCGAAAACAACCTATAATAATTGATAATACAGATAATGATAAATATAAATAATGCTGCATAATTCGATCCATTATGATTTATTCATAAAGATGTTTCTTTTGTTTTTTCGTTTCATTTTCGCGGTTTTCGTGGACGTCAGTTGCTTTTCCGTGTATTCCGTGGTTCCCCCTGTCAGTTTATGGGAAAGATTAGCGTGAACGTACTTCCCGTACCAACCTCCGTCTGCACTTCAATCCGGCCCTTGTGTTCCTGCGCGATCTGGTAGCAAATCGCGAGGCCGAGCCCGGTGCCGACATTCAGCGTCCACGCGGTGAATCCCGGATCGAACAATCGCGGCACATGGTCCGGCTGGATCCCACGACCGCTGTCCTGCACACTGAAGCGCAGCTCGCCCTCACGCTGCTCCGTCCGCAGCACGATCTCGCCCTCGCCGACGATCGCCATGTTCGCGTTCGCCAGCAACTGGAACCCGAGCTGGTTGATCTGAGCCGGATAACAGGTGATCGGCGGCAGCTCGGCGAACTCGGTGCGAACCGTGACCCCCGGCTTGAGGTGGAACGAGAACATCTCCAGCGTGTTCTCGATGGTGGCGTTGAAGTCGACCGTTTGCACGTCCGCTTCGTCCAGTTGGGCGAACGTTTTCAGCCGTTTCACGATCCCGGTGATGCGTTCCCCGCTGGTACGGATCACTTCGCTGACATTGCCCAGCACCTTCAGCACCTTCGCCAGGTTTTTCGACTCGTCCACGTTGATCGCGTGCTCATCCGCGAGCGTCTTGCGCAACTTGTTGGCGGCGGCGGTCAATGTGCTGTGCGTGCTGTAGACCGCACCGACCGGGGTGTTCATCTCATGCGCGACACCGGCGACCAGGTGGCCCAACGCAGCCATCTTCTCGCTCTGCACCAATTGAGCGCGTGTTTCTTCGAGGTGACGGGTGCGCTCCTCGACCTTCCGCTCAAGCCCGACATTCAGCTCGTGCACCTTGTCCGACTGGTAATTGACAATCGCGATGAAGTAGAAAACCGCCATCACGCTGCTGCCGAAGTAGGTAAGGGACAGGCCAACGATGCTGGAAGGGGTTGTCAGCGCAGAGCTGGTCAGGCCGACAACAATCCACAACACCGTCCCCACGCTGACCAGCTGGATGAAGCGTTTGTCCGGCCGGTTTTCGGAATCGCGATAGGCACGGTAGGCGAGCATCAGCATGTAAAACGACGTCATCGCGAACAGCGGGAAGATGGCATAGGTAAACGGTCCCGCCTCATGATCCCAGATATTCTGCGGGTGTTCCGGGAGCGCGATCAACCAGTCGGTGAAGATTGACATCAGGATGCACGCGGCAAACAGGGAGTAATAAAACCAGGCGTAATGCCGCACCTTGATACCGAGGACCTTTTCGTCCATCCGTTTGTCATAACCCGTAAACGCGAAGAAAAACACGATCAGCCCGATCGGCACGAGGAAGCCGACGACGAAAATGAATCGCATCCACGTCTGCATCAGATCAATGCTGCCAACCTGGAACCAGGCGAAGTAGGTAAAACTGTCAATCGCAATCGCGGCAGTGAAAAATGAGAAGGCACGGTTGATGCGTTCACGCCGCCGGAACAGCCACGTGATGATCGACAGCAACCCGGTCAGAATCCCCGAAATCAGCACCGGTATCGCGTATAGATCCACTCATCTCCCCAGGCTTGCTGGATGGTAGCACGCCAACCGGCTTACGCGTCCGCCGGTACCGTTTTCACGCCCTTGATCAGAAGATACAGCGTCAACACCATTTCTCCGAGCACCGCGCTGGCAAGCACAATCATCGCGTAGACATCTGCCCCACCCGGCGCGAGGAAGGTACCGAAACTCTCGATCAGGTAGCCCACCGCCGCCAGTCCGACCAGCAACGCGACCCAACGCGGGAAACGGTCCGATCTGAACATCAGGTGCCCGAGCAACGCCAGATGCAGGCCGAAGAACACGCCCGCGATCAAATAGCCAGTTCCGTGCAGGTCGAGGAAAACCATCATCAACGCCTGCAACTGTTCAGGGCTGAACGCAGCCAGGGTGCCGGTTCCACCCAGTACGTGCAACGCGGCGAAATGGTTGAGCAGATTCACCGTCGCGACCACCGGATGACCCAGCAGACGCAGCACCAACGCCACCAGCGCCAACGTCGAGTTCACCGGTTTGAGCAGCACGTAGAACAGGATTCCGACCAGCGCGTCGCAGGTGAATGCGATCAGATCGGCCACGAATCCCGCGCGCCACAACCCTTCCGACGCCTGGATGTTCGCCGCCGTGGTTGCCGCATCACCGGGGATCACCAGCCCACCACGGACAAACCCTTCTGCAAAGCCGGCGGTGATGAAGATGACCAGGTAGAGGATTCCCGTCACCCGGGCGAGGGTACGGGGTGATGGTGGTATAATTCGTTCTGTCACGTGCCCGGTGACTCCGTGGTGGCCGGCCCGGCGTCAACATCCGCAGCCAGCTGGTTAATCAGGTCGGTGCAACCACCCTGTCGCAGGTACGCGGCGTGGTCGCTCGTGTCCTTGAACGTCCGCCCGGCAATCTGCTCACACTCGTACTCAAAGCCGCTGTGTTTCGCGAATCCTTCGACCAACTGCCGTAGCTTCGGGTCGTTGTAATCCAACTTGCCGCCGTTGGCATCCTTCGCTTTCATCGCATACAGCCAGATCGCCGCGCCCAACGCTCCGCAGCCACCACCGCTAAGCCCGATCCCGCCTGCAAATCCGGACGCCATCGTCTGGTGTAGCTCGCTGCCACCCAGCTTCCGGACCAGCTCCGCCGCGCAACTGACCGGGCCCTCCGGCGCATCGGGCGATTCCTCCGCAGCTCCTGCGAACGTGTCCTTCAGTTCACGATGAGCCAACGGTACCGCCCGGCCTGCACGGTGGAAACAACGGATCGGGCCGCCCTTCAGCATGAACTTGCGCATTTCTTTCGGCACACGCCAGTCCACTTCCGTGATCTCAAAGCAATTGGTGTCCTTGCTGTGGGTGCGAAAGGATCCCATCACCTTCTGCGCGGCACGGATCGTCATCGATTCCGCCTGCGGTCCCGCTCCATACTGCCGGTAGGCCTGCGCGCCGGCCGCCAGCGACGCGCCCCAGATCAGGCCGCACTGGTACCCCTGCTGCATCAGCCCGCCGGCCAATGGCATCGCGGCGTTCTCTTCCGTTTCCAGCGGTTGCTCGTACGCACGGTTGAGCACGTTGCACATCGTCTCGGAACACGATCCGACCTTCATGAAGGTTCGAATCGCTTTCCACGACGAAATGTTCTTGTCCGTCTTGATCATGGTCAACTCCGGGGGGTGAAAAAGCCTGCCAGGTTCACTCCATTGACCTCGACGCGACCCGTTGAGTCCCTGATCACGTCATTGTCAGAACCACATTGCCCTGCTTGTGTCCGGATTCCACCAACTCATGCGCCCGGACATATTCGGTCATCGGGAAGCGTTTGCCGATAAACGGCTTCACGGTGCCCTGGTCAAACAACTCCGCCAAAAGCCGCAGGTCGGCAATCTTCTTGTGCGGCGGACGCAGTCCCATGAACCCGATCGCCGCCTTTTTCTGGCCGAACCGTTTCGTCGTCAACATCTGCAACAACACCGCGAAGGTTGGTATGGTTCGCAAGTAGATTCCGCCCGGTTTGAGCACACGCCGGCTCTGCGAAAACGAACTCTTGCCGACCGTGTCAAACACGATATCATACCGGCGGCTTAAGGCCGTGAAGTCTTCCTTGCGGTAGTCGATCACATGGTCCGCGCCGAGCGAAGTGACAAACTCGACGTTCGCCGTGCTGCAGACACCGGTCACCATCGCGCCGTAGTGCTTCGCCAACTGCACCGCCGCCGATCCGACCGCGCCGGACGCACCGTTGATCAACACATCCTGGCCGCTGTGCAATTTTCCGAGATCACGCAGGAACGGCAACGCGGTCAATGCGCCGTCGCCCAGTGCCGCGGCATCTTCATGGGACAGGGAGGAGGGCTTGCGGACAATCGCTTCGTCCTTCGACATGCATACAAACTCGGCGTGGCAGCCGAAATCGTCGCCGGACGCGCCGAACACTTCATCGCCAGGTGCGAAATTGTCCACGTTCGCGCCCACCGCTTCGATGACGCCGGAAAACTCAGAGCCGAGAACCGTTTTCTTCGGTTTGGTGAGGCCAAAGGCGAGACGAGCGAACCACGGCTGGCCGGTGCGCGCCGCAATGTCGGCGGGAGAAATCGTTGCGACGCGAACCCGAATCAGGACCTCATCCGGCTGCGGCACCGGTTGGTCCACTTCACGCAGCTCGAGTGTGTCCGGACTCCCATACCGGGTACAGACAATGGCTTTCATGGACGGTTTCCTCTCAACAAGGACGTCCGGCAGATACCCCCTGTACCCCGGTTCATCCGGAAATTCTGGTACGATTTCCCCTGGAGGGAAATACTACGTGTTCACCAGCTCAACCGCTTTTCCGACTGGCACCGTCTCCTGCGTCCCCGCGCGCAAATCCTTCAACGACACATGCAGACCGTCCGGATGGTCGGCCTCGTCCGGACCGATCACCGCGACGAACGGAATGTTCAGCTTGTCAGCGTGCGAGAACGGTTTCTTCAACTTTCCGGTCGTCGGGAATACCTCCGCCGGGACACCCGCCTCACGGAACACCCGCACCGCCCGCAGGCACGCGCCGAACTGATCGTCCGACCACGCCGCCAGCAGCACACGAGTAACCGTCTGCGCTTCCGTGTCCGCCATGCCGAGCTGTTCCATCGCGGCGAACATGCGGTCGAGACCGATCGTCGTACCGACCGCCGGCTTGTCACCGCCGCCGTACAGGCCGATCAGCTTGTCGTAACGTCCGCCGCCGGTCAACGAGCCAATGTGCGGCTGCTCGGGCAACGTCGATTCAAACACCGCGCCGGTGTAGTAGTCCAGCCCACGCGCCAGCGCAGGGTTGAGGTTGATGCGGTCCAACGGCGTCCCCAGCTGCTCAAGGTTGGTCAGGATCAACGCCAGTCCGTCCAGCCCCTCCAACGCGACCGGTTCGTCCGCGAACACACCGCGCAACGCTTCGATCACTTCATGCGGATTCTTGCCGCCTTCGCCCAACGGCAGCACGTCATCGAGACGACGCAGCCCGTCATCGGTGACACCGATCTGCTTCAGCTCGGCGTCAACCCCCTCGCGGCCGATCTTGTCAAGCTTGTCCAACGCGCGGCAGAACCCGGCGAGATCCTCACGCGGATGCCCGGCCAGAACCGTGATTCCCTCCAGCACCTTGCGGTGATTGAGCTGCACGACCGCCCGCTTGTCGCCGTCCTTGAAGCCAAGTTCGTCCAGCATCGCGACCGTCAATGCGAGAATCTCCGCGTCCGCCAACCCCTCCGGCGCGCCGATGGTGTCGATGTCACACTGGTAGAATTCACGGAATCGCCCCTGCCGTGTCTGCGGCTTGTCCGCGCGCCACACCGGCTGGATCTGGTAGCGCTTGAACGGGACCGGCCATTCCGGATGCGACGCGATCACACGTGCCAGCGGAACCGTCAGGTCATAGCGTAACGCGACCCGGTTCTCGAAATCATCGTTCTTGTAATCCAGCTTGTAGAGAAGCTTTTCGCCCTCGTCGCCGTACTTGCCGGTCAACACCGAGAGCATTTCCAGCGCCGGAGTTTCCAACGGACTGAAGCCATACAACCGGAACACCCGCTTCATCGTGCCGATGATCTGTTCACGCGGAATCATCTCGCGCGGGGTGAAGTCACGTGTGCCCTTGAACGAGCGCGGTTTCGGAGAAGCCATCGAAGGAAAGTCCTGAGTCATGAGTTCTGAGTCTTGAGTCCTGAAGTACCGTGTACCGTGTGCAGAGGCAAAGGGGTGTCATCCTGAACGAAGTGAAGGATCTCCAACTCATCCAACCTGAATCAGAGCTGGAGATTCTTCCGATCGTTTCGCAATCGTCAGAATGACACATGAGCCAATAGCCTATAGCCGGTAGCCCATTGCCCACAGCCCATAGCCCATAGCCCACCGACCGCCGAAAGGTAGGCTGAGGCGGAGGAAACGGCAAGCGTTGCAACAACCCTCTCCGCCGTGTACCTTCCCTGTGTTAGGAGAACCAAACTCCAGCCAGAGACTACACAACCGATTGAGGAACCGCCATGCCCGCAACCCTCGAAGCGACCCGTTTGATTGACCGGATCGACGACCTGATTCAGGCCAAGCACCTGCTCAAGCACCCGTTCTACCAGGCGTGGACCGCCGGCGAACTCAGCCTCGACGCCCTCCGCGACTATGCCGGCCAGTACTACCAGCACGTCAAGGCGTTCCCGACCTACATCAGCGCGTTGCACGCCCACACCGAGGACCTCGACGTCCGCCGCCACCTGACCGAGAACCTCAACGACGAAGAGGGTTCTGCCCCGACCCACCCCGAGCTGTGGCTGCAGTTTGCCGAGGGGCTGGGCATGACTGCGCAGGACGCCGAATCCACCGCCGCCAACTCGCACACTCAGGCCACCATCCGCACGTTCCGGGAGATCTGCGCGAACCGCTCCGTCGCCGAAGGTTTGGCCGCATTGTATGCCTACGAGTCCCAGATCCCGGCGGTGTCGCAGTCGAAAATCGACGGCCTGAAGGAGTTCTACGGGTTCACCGACGAACGCGCGTGGGAGTATTTCACCGAGCATATCGTCGCGGACGTCGAACATTCCGCCGCCGAACGCGCGATGCTGGAACGCGTCACGTCGAATCCGGCAGAGTCTTACCACGGACTTCAGTCCGTGGAGGTGGAATCCAATGGCAATTACCACGGACTTCAGTCCGTGGGTCGGGAATCTGCCGATGAGGCGCAAAAAGTCCTCGCCGCCACCAGCGAGGCCCTCGACGCCATCAACGGCCTGCTTACCGGTGTCGCCGAAGCTCACGGCATCGAGTGCTGATCACGTAATCAATTTGTTATCCGCAACCGGGGACACTTACTCCGTTAAGTGTCCCCGGTACTCTGTGCAGCTTCGACTGGTAGGAATTGGCTGACCATACCGAATATTTTACATGACTTGTGGGGATATACTTCTATTTATGATCCTCAGAAAACCATATTCGCTGCAGGTCCAATTATCTTGTGAATGGCCATTCACTGCATGCCAATATTATTAGGAGAGTCTAAACTATGTGCTAGACATCTGTTATTTATAGACTAACATCATCTGGTATTTGTGAAAGCGCATATGAATTTCACTCCAGTGCGGTTGATGCCCCGAAGCTTGCTTCGGCCAGCTGCAGTTGGTTTCTTGTGGAATGTCTGAGCTGATCCGAAAACAACACAACGTATCGATATTGCTATACCATCTTGTATGTGTAGCGAAATACCGTCGTGTTGTATTTGATGAACCTGAGATAGATTTAACATTAAAGGATATCTGCTTTGAAATCCAAAAACGTTATGAAATAGAATTTATAGAAATTGGAATAGATAGAGATCATGTGCATTTCTTAGTGCAATCCGTGCCAACCATGAGTGCTACAAAATTAGTACGAACTATAAAGAGCATAACAGCACGAGAGATGTTTATCCGACAACCCAAAGTTAAAAAGCAGCTCTGGGGTGGGGAATTTTGGACAAAAGGTTATTATATATCCACCGTAGGTCCGCACGGTGACGAAAATACAATCAGAAAATACGTTATGAACCAAGGTACAGAAGCTAACTACCAGCCGCTACATCAAAGTCGACTTGAGCTGTGAGTAGTCGATACCCCGTAGCTTGCTGCGGGGTAGTTTATTTTCTTTTAAACCTTCTATTTACTTTGTGTTGATTATTCATTAGAGATATGTTATCAGTCTTTCATCAGGGAGTATAACGATGGATCCGATCAGTGTGTTCGTTAGTTCACGAGTATCTGAGCTCCTACAGGAACGGAAGGATACAGTCCACATGCTGTGTATGAATGGGTATCGTCCCCTGTTCTTCGAAGCCGATCCCAGAGAAATTGACGATAGAGATGAGAATAAAACGAAACTGAAGGATGTGGTGGACAATCTGCTGAAAAACGCGGATCGCCTCGTGCTACTGTACTACCTGACAGAGGGAGAAAGAAGTATCCCGTACAATAATACGAACGAAACACCTATTCAATACGAGTACAAAACCTTCAAAAAATACAACTATTCTGAAACCGATGTCGATCGTGCTTATGATGAGCCTGTTGTCAATATTTACTGGAAAGTTCCGGATTCATCGTTGTGGAAATTCGAGGATAAGGATAAAAAACATCCGTACCTTAATGATTTCCTTCCTGAATGGATTCTAAAAGAATTTGAAAATACTATAAACGCTAAAACGGTTGGTAGGTTGATGGCTAAAGATGCAACAACAGATGAAAAAGAACCGTTAGTCTATTATAGTAAAGATAAGGCTATAAAATTAACGATAATAAGAAAAAGAAGGGAAATTATGGACAGAATAGATATAGATTTCAAAAAATATAAAGAATATGTTGACGATGATCATACTGAATTTAATAATATACATGTGGCTCGTTACAATGGGCCTGACTTTATTGGTCTAATACACTATCTATCTATGTATTTCTTTTCAAATAACATCAATATTTTGCATGTATCTCATTCTTCCTCTATATATACATCTATGGCATCGATCTATGTTACTTTCAAGTCAAAATATAACCCGCCATCTGATTTAGATCTGGCCGCATTTATGGCAAAGTTGTTTAGTAAGGATTCGGTAGACACAAATAAGCCGACAGATTTTAAAATGGAAGTGTACAAGCCGGATAAGGAAGAAAAAAAGATGTTAAATCTTTATAAACGAAAGTGGGATCTTACAACAACCGTACGGAAACTGATTCCGAAGTCCAGTACGGAAGGAAAATTCGAAGAGCTAATCCTTGAAATTGTTACCATCGATGTCCCGGGTCAGATCTATGCCGTGACACGTGTTTTACTTCGGCAGTATTTTAATATAGTTGACCTTGTACTCAAACCGGGATTTGGCAATTTAAAGCGTCAAAGGACAATGACGGTCTGGATTTCTAAGTTGATTCATTCCGCTGATGAGAGTCGAAGGTCGCTGGTCGATCTTGAACTTGCATTGAGCAGTTTGATCGGCGTTCGGTCCTACAGCATTGAGCTAGTTGGTGAATCGCCGTATCCGACAAAAAAAGAGTAGGATCTCTGCTGCACCTCTGAAATGCGAAAATCGACTCACAAATCTCATTGAGCCATTTAAATCTCTTCGCCCCCCGTCTCTCAATTCCCTCTTGCCTCCTGCATCTCAGCGTGTAGTTTCAACACGAACGAGACACGCGGCACACGGAGCGGCAATGAAACTGTCCATCGTCATTCCCATCTACAACGAAGCAGCGACTCTCAGCGAACTGGTCCGCCGAGTGCTTGCGGTGGATTACGGGTTCGACGAGCTGGAAGTGATCCTGGTGGACGATCATTCGCGTGACGACAGCCCACGGATCGGACGGGAGCTGGAAACCGCGCATGAGCGGGTCAAATTCATCCGTCACGCGCAGAACCGGGGCAAGGGCGGCGCCTTGCGCACTGGCTTCAAATACGCCACCGGCGATGTCGTCGTCATCCAGGACGCCGACCTCGAGTACGATCCCGCCGAGATCCCACGGCTCGTCCACCTTATCCAGGATGACATCGCGGACGTTGTCTACGGCAGCCGCTTCCTCTCCATCGGCGCGCACCGCGTTCTCTATTACTGGCATTACCTCGCGAACAAGGCGCTGACCTTCCTCAGCAATTTGCTGACGAACGTCAACCTGACCGACATCAACGTCTGCTACAAAGCCTTCCGCCGCGAGGTGCTGGACTCGATCACACTGTACGAGAACGGCTTCGGCATCGACCCGGAGTTGACTGCAAAGACTGTTACCTCGCGCTGGCGGGTGTACGAAGTCCCGATCTCCTATTATGGCCGCACGTACCAGGAGGGGAAGAAAATCCGCTTCAAGGACGCGTTCCGGCACCTGTACTGCATCCTCAAATACAACCTGATGCGCTGAGCCGACCATGGCCACCGACAACGACGACATTCGCCTGCCCGCGTCGCGAACCGCCCGAACCCTGCTCGCGACCACCTTCATCGTGCTGCTGCTGATCATCGCGGCCGGGTTGACCGTCGCGCTGGTCCCGTATGAAACCCTGAAAGCGCAGGCGGACGCGGTCTCGGATGACGAAGTCGAATTCTTCACGCCCGCGTTTCACGCCAACCTGCAGCACAAGTTGGCATACGGCCTCGCGATCCTCAGCCTGCTGACGACCGCGTTGATCGTGTTCCGCCGGCGGTTTGCGCTTGGGCTGGACCGGTTCGGCGAGGATCTGCGCATCTACGTGCGGTCGCTGGGGCAGGCGGCACGCGCGGCGTGGGCCGAACTCTCTCTCTGGCAGCAACTGGCGCTGATCGGATTGACCCTCGCTGGGGTCGTGCTGCGAATGCTGTACTTCAATGACGGCCTCGAGTACGACGAATCTTACAGCTACCTGTTCTTCGCCTCACGGCCGCTGTATGTCATCCTCAGCTACTACCAGGCGCCGAACAACCACATCCTGTACAACGTGTTCATGCACGGCACAATCGAACTGTTCGGCGCGTCCGCGTGGGCGGTACGCCTGCCCGCGCTGATCTTCGGCGTGCTGACGATCCCCCTGACATACCTGCTCGGACGACGGGTGCTCAACATCCAGACCGGCCTCTTCGCGGCGACGCTGGTCACCGCCAGCCACTGGATGATCCGCTACTCGACGCAGGGCCGCGGTTATTCGTTGCAGTTGCTGCTCGTGTTGCTGATGGCGCTGCTCGCCTTCACGCTGATCCATTCCCGCAACCGGGCGGCGTGGCTGATGTTCGCCCTGCTCGCCGCGCTCAGCGTGCACACCATCCCCACCGGAGTGTATCCCGTCGCGTTCCTCTGGGTGTGGCTGCTGTTCACCAACGGTCACCCGCTCAAGGTGCGGTTCAAGTACCTCGCGATCTACGGCTGGGTCGCGGTGGCGTTGACGCTGCTGCTGTACCTGCCGGTGTTCGTCGTCTCCGGGCCGGAATCGGTGTACGCGAACCAGTATGTCGTCGCGATCACCTCCGCCCAGTGGCGCACCCAGATGCCGGAATGGATATCCGGCTTCCACGACTACCTCGCCGGCACATTGCCGCTGTGGTTGCAGCTCGTTCTTGCCGTTTCGATCCTCGTCAGCCTGGTCCTGCATCCGTGGAAGAAGAAACCGTGGCCATTCATCGTGCCGCTGGTTGTGGTCACCTTGGCGCTGGTCGTGATCCAGCAGGTGCACCCGTTTACCCGGGTCTGGACCTGGGTGGTGCCGTTCCTCGCCATCGCGGCGGCCTCCGGATTCAGCCTGTTGCTGACGAAGCTGATCCCCTCTCCGCGACTGCTGCGTGTCGGCGGTGTCCTGGTCGGCATCCTGCTGCTGCTCAACATGACCGTGGCGGAAATCGGCAACTACGCCCGCACGCTGAACCACCGCCAGACCTACGAGACCGGCATGATCGCGGCGGCGGAGTGGTTCAACACCAACCTCGAACCGGACGATTTCGTGCGCTGGAACATGAGCTTCCCGGTGATCGGCTTCTATCTCGATCGCTACGGGGACGGCCGCCAGGTGCTGTACAGCCGGGACGAAACCCCCACTGGACGCGTGTTCTTCATCCATGATCGCAACCGGGAAATTCCGGTTGAGCTCGCCGAAGCGGATCTCGACTCCAGCGCGCTGGAATCGCTGCAGCCCGTGTTCGCAAAGGGCAACATGACCATCCACGAGCTGATACGCTGACCCGGAGCTCCGTCCCGGAGTCCCCCGTTGCAACCTTTTTTCCGTCGTGCATCCAACGAGATGAGCGCACCTGGTAGACGATTCGCTGCAGATAGGAAGCAGCGTCAACGATCGTGGAGCGCTCGAACAGTGACAGTGTTTGTCTCTGAGCCCTTTGCCGCTCACAAACCCGTAAGTAGATTCGCAACACTGAATACATAAACAATTCGCGACGTTTGCATTCGCGAAGGAAGAGAAGGAGCAGTCAAGATGGCAGAACCGACGCACGTTTCTGACGCGACATTCGAACAGGAAGTCTTGCAGTCTGACGTCCCCGTACTGGTGGACTTCTGGGCGCCGTGGTGTGCGCCGTGCCGTATCGTCGGCCCGATCGTGGAAGAAATCGCCGGTGACTACGAAGGCAAGATCAAGGTCGCCAAGGTCAACACCGATGAGAACCCGATGCACGCGAACGCCCTCGGCATCCGTGGCATCCCGACGCTGATTCTGTTCAAGAACGGCCAGGAAGCGGACCGCGTGGTGGGCGCTGTGCCGAAGCAGCACCTGTCCATGTTCGTTGACCGCAACTTGAACTAACAGCCTTGAAATCCGGACTGAGCATCCCCACAGCATTGATCGCCCTGAGCGTGATGGTGCTGTGGGGTTTGTCGTTTATCGCAATCGAAGTCGGACTGCGGGAAGCATCACCATGGCAGATGGTGCTGCTGCGCTACATCCCCGCCGCCGCCGTATTCGCCGTCATGCTACTGGTTAAAGCCGTCCGGGGCCAGCTTCGCCTCACGCGCCGCATGACCCTCGAACTGCTGATCGCCGGTCTGTTCATGGTCAGCCTCTACAACCTCTCGCTCAACACCGGCCTTTCCATGCTTCCGGCGTCACTCGGCGCCCTCGTGATTGCGCTGAATCCCGCGATGATCACCATCGTCGCGATGCTGTTCCTGCGTGAACGCCCACGCCCGCGCACCTGGATCGGACTCGTTCTCGCGCTGGCCGGACTGGTGTTCGTCGTCTTCGCCCGATACGGCACCCCGGAACTGCGCGCACAAAACCTGCTCGGCATGGTGATCACCCTCGGCGCGCCGCTCAGCATCGGACTCTACACCTCCGTCATCCGCAACACCGCCCCGAGACTGGGCGCGGTCGGATCGACCGTTTCCGCGATCACCGCTGGCAGCCTGCCGCTGGTGTTCTTCATCGGACCGGAACTGATGCAGGTCGTCTCCACCATGTCCAGTGACCTCTTCTGGGCGCTGATGTTCCTCTCGCTCGGCTGCACCGTGTACGGATTCGTGATGTGGGGGTACGTCCTGAAACGTGTGGAAGCATCAACCGCCGCCATGTTCATTTACCTCGTGCCGCTGATCGCCGCGCTGGGAAGCTACTTCATGCTGGACGAGCCGCTCGACTTGCCCCTGCTGCTCGGCGGAACCATCACCGTCATCGGCGTCGCCATCTCCACCGGCCTTGCGGGCCGCATCTGGAAATCCATCCACCGGGCTTGATTCAACCACGAGAGACATGAGTCGTAGTTGCCCATCCCCGAAACCGGCCCTACGTTTGCCAGTCTATCAGTTAGTTGACCCAAACAAACACAATCCGTTGAACCACCAGGAGTTCCACGACCGATGACCGTTTCCGAAGCCATCACCGCACGCCGGTCCGTGCATTCGTACGATCCCGACAAGCATGTCAGCGACGAACAACTCCGCGAGCTGATCGAGGTATCGACCCTCGCGCCCTCATCATTCAACCTCAACCACTGGCGGTTTATCGTCGTGCGTTCTGAGGAGGGCAAGGCGAAGCTGCACGACGCGTCGCTGAACCAGAAGCACATCAAGGACGCATCCGCCGTGCTGATCGTGCTCGGCAAGATTGACGCCCACACCGACGTCGACCGCTTCATCCCTGACTGGATCGAGAAAGGCTACTACCCGGATGACAAGCACCTGCGCGTCGTATCCGGCAAGTTCTACGGCCTGAATCCGGTTGTACAGCGCGATGAGGCGATCCGTTCGACGTCGATCATGATCGGGATGATGATGCTCGCCGCGAAGGAACGCGGGCTCGACACCGCCGCGATCATCGGCTTTCGTCCGCCGGAGGTGATCGAGGCGTTCGAGATTCCGGAGAATTACATGCCGGTGATGCTGCTGACCGTCGGCTATGAGAAGACTCCGCCACCGGATCGTGTCAAACGGCTGGGCTATGACGACATCGTCCACACCGAACGCTTCGAGCCTGGGAAGGACTGACCCGGCTGTCACAGGCTAGTCTTGTTCGCCGAATTCGGGCTCGTCCAATGTACCCAGGGCGAGCCCGAACAGTGCCGCGCCGGTCAGTGTCCCCAGCAACACCAGGTTCATGCGCCGGTTTTTCATCGAGATGGAGAATCCGATCTGTGCACCGTCGGTAAAGTCGGGTGACCGGTCCAGCAATGAGTTCTGAAAGCTTTCCGGCAGATCCGGCAACGGTGTCTTCGCACTGGTGATGAACACCGTCACCAACGCAATCGGGGTGAATAGAGCCCCCAGGGCCAGCGCGTACGGGTTTCCCGTCCAGTACAGGTACAGCGGCACTGTCATCGCAATCGGCAGCAAAAACCAGTGAAACCGGGTCTCATCCGCGCTCAATTCCCGCCCGGCTTCATACCCCGACAACGATTCGTCCAGATCCACACCTTCGATCAACCGCCCATGTTCGACCATCAACGCCAACCGCAGACGTGTCGGCAGGTCGTCTACAGCAGCCCGTCGTTCCTCGATGTTTTCAACAGTGATTGCCACTGCGGCTGTCGCAGAGTCGCCGGTCTGTTCCAGCGATCGTTCGACACGGATGCCAAGCGGCGAGTGGGTTTCAGCCAATGAGAGGGCTGGCGTCAGCAGGAGCAAAAGGGCGAGCAGGCAGTGCATGGCACGGATCATCGTCATTCCCCCAGGCAGGTCCAGTTTCCAATAACGTAGATACCTCCCAGGCAACTGGCAAGGGGATCTAGCCACATCAGGACAAGCCCTTGGAGCGACCTTGTTTGTCCGCATTCTACGCGTTCGCTACCTTCGCCAAATCGTTGTTCTGAACGTTGTACGGACTTGCAAAGGCCACTCCGATGAAGCACATCCTCGTCCTTGGCGCGGGCAAGAGCTCGCCCAGCCTGATTCGCTACCTGCTCGAAAACGCGGCGGAAAACGACTGGTTCGTCACCGTCGGCGACTACAATCAGGAAGCCGCCAAAGAACGCGTCGGCGACCATCCCAAGGGTACTGCGATCTTTTTCGATGTGACTGACCCGTCGATGGTCGAGCACCAGGTGAAGAATGCGGACGTCGTCGTCAACTTCCTCGCCCCGCGTTTCCAGTACCAGGTAGCCTATGAGTGCGTGCAGCACGGCGTGCACATGGTCAGCGCGTCCTATCGCAGCAAGGAAATCCGTGAGCTGGACGTGACCGCGAAAAGGGAAGGCGTGCTCATCCTCAATGAAACCGGCCTCGATCCCGGCATCGACTTGATGAGCGCCCAGGAGATTATTTCACGCGTCCGTTCCGATGGCGGCGTCATCCGCAAGTTCGTCTCCTACGGGTCCGGCTTACCCGCCAACGACGAAGACCCGAATCCGTTCGAATACGTCATCACGTGGAATCCGTACAACGTCGTTGTCGCCGGCGGAAATGGCGCACAGTACCTCGAGGACGGGATGATCAAGATCCTGCCCTACCATCAGGTGTTCCGCCAGACGTGGCCGGTGGATGTGGACGGTATCGGCACCCTGGAAGCCTACCCGAACCGCGACAGCCTCGCCTACAAAGACCTGTTCGGCCTGCAGCACGCTGTCACCATGATCCGGGGCACGTTGCGCAATCCGTCCTTTGCGGAAAGCTGGCTGCCGATCATCAACCTCGGCCTGACCAACGACGAGCTGACCATCCCCAACCTGCACGATCGCAGTATGCGGGACATTGTCGAAATGTGCCTGCCGCCCCATGTGAACGGGTCCGACATCAAGTTGCGTGTCGCCAACTACCTGCGCATCAATGCGACCGGCTACACGATGAAAAAGCTCGAGTGGCTCGGGCTCTTCGACGACGAAAAATGCGGCTGCACCGGCAAGACTCCGGCCGATGCCATGGTCCACCTCATCTCGAAGAAACTCGCGTTGCCCGAAAATGGCCGCGACATGGTCATCCTCGTCCACAAGATGCTGGTCGACTACCCGGACGCTGCCAAGCCACGCCCGAGCGAGAAGATCATCAGCACGATGATCAAGTACGGGGACGCCGGCGGTGAAACCGCCATGAGCAAAACCGTCGGCCTGCCCGCCGCAATCGCGGTCAAGCTGATTCTCACCGATCAGTTGAAGCTCACGGGGTCACATATCCCGATCCACGCCGCCATCTACACCCCGATCCTCAAGGAACTCGAAGGTCTCGACATCAAGTTCGTCGAACGCATCGAAGTGCAGGAGGAGATGAAGAAGTAACGCAGTTGTGAGTGGTGAGTTTTTGAGTAAATAGATGGCCGTGTCTTCAAGTTGACACGGCCATTCTTTTGGCTTCCTTTTCGCCCAGAGCCCAGAGCCCGTCAGTCATCTTTGCTTGGCTGATAGCTCTTCTTGATCATCGCTTCGATGGTCTGTTTCGGTTGCTGCAGCAAGGTTTTCGTCACGCGCACCTGTTCCTGGTTCAGCAGGTTGAACGCGTAGTGCAGCGGCGCGAAGGTATTCAGTAGCAGCTCGCCCGGTGTCTTGTTGACACGATTCGCTTCCTCGCTCAACCACTTTTTTGCAGCCGATGTCAGGGAGAGGATAATCCCCGTCTGTTCCTTGAATTCGAGCACCGCGTCCCGCACTGTCGCATTGAACACCAGCTCTGCGCACACCGGCTTCGGATTCTTCACCGCCTCCGCGGTCAACGTGAATTCGCGCACGCTGGTTGACGGCAGGTGTTTCTCGAACGTGATCAACGCCCGTTCTGCCGCACGGGTCAGCCCACGCGCGCCGGTCTTCTCGTCGTACGCCTGCCGCGCGATCAGCTGCAACGCGTCATCCTCGAACTTCAGCTCGATGCCATACGCCGCGAAGTCACGGATCTTACCCTGCGTGACGGCGTTGAAATCGTTGGAGAGGATTTCGTACAGGCCGTCCGTGTCCAGATCCTCCAGCCGTGCCAGCACCGGCAACCGGCCGATGAATTCCGACTCGAAGCCGTAATCGATCAGGTCCTGCGTGGTGACGAAGCTGAGCAGGTCGTCACGGTGCTTCACCTGAGTGTCGACATCTCCGCCGAAGCCAATCGGCTGACGGTTCATCCGCCGTTTCACAATGTCGTCGAGCCCGTTGAACGCACCGCTGACGATAAACAGGATGTTGCGCGTGTTGACCTTCTTTCGCGGCGCCTTGCCGGTTCGCTGCGCTTCCATCACCGCTTCCATCTGCGAGGCGAGGTCGTGCGGCACACGCAGTTCGACGTCGGTTTCTTCCATCAGCTTGAGCAGGTTGCGTTGCACGCCCGAGCGGCTGACATCCGGCCCGGCCAGCCCCTGGCTTGCTGCGATCTTGTCGATCTCATCGATGTAGATGATGCCATATTCGGCCTGCTTGATGTTGCCGCCGGCCGCGCGCACCAGGTCGCGCACCATATCCTCGACATCACCGCCGACATACCCCGTTTCGCTGAATTTGGTCGCGTCACCCTTGACGAACGGCACACCCAATCGATCCGCGATCAGCTTGATGATGTAGGTCTTACCGACGCCGGTTGGACCGATCATCAGCACGTTCGGCTTGATCTGCCCGGGAATGCGTTTCCACGTCTTGCCTTCTTCCCGTTCCCAACGCATGCGGTTGAAGTGCGTCGCGACCTTGGTCGCCAGCACCTCGATCGCGTCCTCCTGCCGGACGACATACTCCTTGAGGTATTCTTCCAGTTCACGCGGGGTCATGTCGAAATCGATGACGATCTCTTCGTCATCCTTCGGCGTGCTTTCCATTTCCTTCGCGCCGAGGGTGTCGACTTCGGCATGGACTGCGTCCGCACCGTACTTGTCCTTGAGAAAGTTCTGGATATCCCGCTGTAGTTCTTCGGGGGAGGGTTGCTTCGCAAAATTCTCGGTCATCAGAAATCCTTATCGTCATGATGGGGCGTCTGCCTGGCACCTGCCACACAGCTGCCAGGCTGGCGCGAATGAGCTGCCGGGTATCGTGTGCACGCGGCAGGACGGGGCGGAGTTGCCGAGATAATGCCGGCTACTCTCTCTGTCCCGGGAGGTACTCCTGCCCGCTGACTGGGGCAACGATCCTTCTGTGATTCCACACCTTGCATCCTGCTGTTTCCATGAGCCTGCTGAGCTCGGAAAGATTGCCCTTGCTTCGTACCCGTGAGCTTGGGTAGCTTTGCAGAGCAAAAAACAGGCCAGACACCAAAATGTGATACGGCGCGGGATCTTCACGGTCCCCGCAAGCGTATACACCGGGGAACCCGGAGGGCGAAAGAGTGGGACTTACCGTTCGTGACGAAACGGTGCTGGAGAAACTGAAAGCGATTCGGCTTGTCATATTTGATGTAGACGGTGTGATGACCGACGGCACCGCCTACTACAACGAAAACGGCATGTCGATGAAGGCGTTTTCGATGCGGGACGGCTTCGGGTTCGTCATGGGCAAGTTCGCCGGTCTCGAGTTCGCCGTGATTACCGGCAATGTCGTCGACCTGCTCAAGCGCCGGCTGGAAAAATTCAAGATCGACCGCATCAAGGGCGGCCATTTCCGCAAGACCGGCTTCCTGCAGGAAATCCTCGACGAAACCGGCATCCCGGCGGAGGAGACGGTCTACATCGGCGACGACCTGTTCGACATTCCGGTGCTGAAACGCGTCGGCGTATCCATGGCCCCGAGCGATGCGCACGAAGACGTCAAGGCGATAGTGGACGCCGTCATCGAAACACCTGGCGGACGCGGGGTCATCCGTGACGCCGTTGAAGCCATCGTCAAAGCCCAGGACAAGTACCAGGCGGTGCTTGACAGCATTGAAAACGACACTGCGGGAGGGTTGTAACTCCTGAACCGGATCATCCTGCACACCATCCCCCTGTTGCTGGCGCTGATCGTCGCGCTCAACGGTTGCGTGGATGTCGAGACCGGCACCGAACTGGCGGAGGATGAACTCCGTTTCGGCCTGCCGTCGCAGGAATTCGAGGACGTTACCCTGACCCATTCCAACGCCGGCGAGAAGCTGTTCATGCTGACCGCGCCGCACCTTGACCGCTACGACCGCAAGGACAAGGCGATCTTCTACGGCGGTATCGAAATCTTTTTCTACGAGGACGGTGTCCAGTCCAGCCACCTCACCGCCGACAGCGGGCAGGTGCTCGAAGATGGCGAACAACTGGTCGCCATCGGCAACGTCGTCGTCACAACCGACACCGGAACCACCATCCTCACCCCGCGTCTGCGGTGGGAACGGGACAGCAAGCTGATCACCAACGACACCACCGTCACCATCATCACCGACTACGACACGCTGCACGGCACCGGCCTGGTCGCGACCGACGACCTCAAGATGAAGCGTATCCTCAACCCGACCGGCATCAGCCATCGCAACTCTGATGGCGATGGTCCACGCGGCGGGATGCTGCTGTCGCCAGCACGTCCCGGCGAAGAAACCAAGGCCGATTCCGCGTTGGACGCATCTCGCCAGCGAAGCCAGCACCGTCCGTTGTCAGAGACCATGTCCGTCGTCGGACCCAGCGGAGACGGTGACGAGGATTCCACCGCCACGCCCTCCGCGTCGCCGTTCGGGAAACGGTTCGAGACCTCAGCCGTTGACTCCACGGTTACGGATTCCTCCGCCACCGACACCACCGCTACGAGCGGGGGAGGTGGGGCATGAGGATCCCACGTCTGCTCATGCTGCTCGTGTTGCCGTTAGCCATCCTGTTCACCACGGCGGTCGGTCAGGACAGCACCGAAACGAAAGAAGCGGACCCCGGAATGATGGCCCGGGCGAAGGCAATCGCAAAAAAACGTGCGGAAGAGGCACAGCTGCGGCAGCAGATGGAGTCAGATTCCATCGTCTCCGGACAGAATCGTGTGGACGATCGGGGCGACTGGCACGGCCAGGGCCGTGACACTGGCGGCGCAATCATCCTCGACCGGGCCGGCGAGCTGCGGCAGATCGAGGACGCACGCGGCGAGGAAGTCGTCCTGCTCGAGAACAATGTCAAGATCATCCAGGACAGCATGACCACCTGGTGCGACTGGGCACGTCACCGCCGCCAGCAGGGCCTGCTTGAGATGTACGGCGACGTGGTCATGATCGACCCGGAACGCAGCCTCAAGGCGGACGAAGTCTTCTACTACGAAAACAACCGCCGCAGCATCGCGCGCGGAAACGTCATCCTTGAACGTGATTCCGTGATCATGTACTGCGAACAAGCCCAGTACGACGAAGTCAGCGACGTCGCCACCTTTGACCGTAACGTCATCGGCCGGGATCTGCGCCGCAAGATCGTCATCACCGGCGACAACGGCACCTACGACACCGAGCGCCAGTTCGCCCGTATCCCGGCCAATCCAATCCTGATCCAGATCGACAGTCTCGAACAGGAAGAGGCGCGTGTGGTCGGTGAATACATGGAATACGACGCTCTGAACGGCCTCGCGCTGGCCCGGGACAACGTCAAGATCACCTGGCATGACGTCGAGGGGTGGGGGGACGAGCTGTTCTTCTACCCCGATTCCAATCTCGCGTTGCTGGTCGGAGAACCGCGCATCCTGCACATTCGGGACGAAGTCCTCGGCGACTCGATCTGGATGTACATGCGCGAGGGTACACTGGATTCCGCCGTCGTCAAGGGCAACGCCGTCGCCTACACACCGTCCGACAGCATCGAGACCGCCCCGCGGTCTTCCTTGCGTGGCAAGCGGATCGTGCTCACCTTCACCGAAGGCGAGATCAGCCAGATGGCCAGCTACGGCCAGGCGGTCGGCATCTACCACGTTTTCCAGGACGGCGTCGACCAGGGATCGAACGAGGTCAGCGGCGATCACGTCGAACTGAACATCGAAGAGAACAACTTGCAGAGCGTGCGTGTCCTGGGTGGCACCGAAGGCACCTTCTACCCGCCACACCTCGCTGGAAAGCTGCGCAATGAACGACCATAAACAGGGTACAACACGAAGCCGTCTGCGGGCGGAGAACCTCGTCAAGCGGTACGGACGCCGGACGGTGGTCAATAATGTCACCATCGAGGTTCAGCAGGAGGAGATCGTCGGACTGCTCGGCCCGAACGGCGCCGGCAAGACCACATCCTTCTACATGACCGTCGGTATGATCCAGCCCAACGAGGGCCGCATCCTCTTCGACGACAAGGATATCACGCGGATGAAGATGTTCCAGCGGGCACGCATGGGCATCGGCTATCTCGCGCAGGAGGCCAGCGTCTTCCGCAAACTGAGCGTCGAGGACAACCTGATGGCGATCGCACAGACCATGCCCGCCAGCCGGTCGGAACGCCGCGAGATTGTCGAACGCCTGCTGGAAGAACTGTCGATCACGCACATCCGCAAGAGCAAGGCGTTCAACCTGTCCGGCGGAGAACGGCGGCGTACCGAAATCGCCCGCTGCCTCGTTACCGATCCCAAATTCATCCTGCTGGATGAACCGTTCGCCGGGATCGACCCGATCGCCGTCGCGGACATTCAGGACATCGTGCGCAACCTGGTCAAACGCGGGATCGGAGTGCTGATCACCGACCACAACGTGCACGAAACTCTGGCAATCACCGACCGCGCCTACCTGCTGTACGAGGGACGCATCCTCAAGTCAGGGTCCAGCGAGGAACTGGCGGTCGACCCCGAGGCCCGGAAACTCTACCTCGGCGAGACATTTGAACTGAAACGGGCCCAGGCGTAGCCGTACCTTAAAACGGAGAATAGATAGTTATAATTCTCCGAGAATGTGTTATATTACTGTCAGTGTAGAACACGGGCTCTGGGCTTGGGGCTCAGGGCTCAAAAGACACACATCAACTCTAGCAGTCTGATCAGCAGTGCCGGTAGTCAGTGATCAATGACCGGGGATCAGTGATCGGTTGTCAATTGTCTTTGACTCAAAACTCATAACTCATCACTCACAACTGGTTTTAAGGTGTCATCCGGAACGAACTGAAGGATTTAGGTGTTGGCAGTTTATTTTGAGCTCACAGCTCACAGCTGAACTGTCAGTGACTCAAGACTCAGGACTCATAACTCAGGACTAGCGAGTGCAACTTTCCCAAGTCATCGGCCTCAAGCAGGAGATGGTCGCCCAGCCGCAGCAGATTCTGCGGTCGGAGCTTATCCAGACCCCGCTGCTTCAACTGGAAGCCCGCTTCCAGCAGGAGTTCGAGCAGAATCCGCTGCTTGAAATCGCCGATGAACGGGAAATGGACCAGGTCCAGCCGGAAGGGGAGACCCTCGAGTCGAGCGCGGTCAAGGAAGCCCGGGAAGAGTCTGAGGATCGTGAAGCGAAGGAAGCCGAGTCCGAGGAACGCGAACCTGACTGGGAGGCGTTCTTTGACGATCAGGAAGACGCCCGCGCGGACGACCGCCGGATGTACAAGTCGAACCAATCCCTCGCCGAAGCGGTCGAGATCCCGCAGGCCGACGTTCAGACCCTCGGCGAAGACCTGATCGAACAGCTGCGGATGGACCATTTTACCGACAAGCAGATGCTGATCGGCGAATACATCATCGGCAGCCTCGATGTGCGCGGCTACCTGGACGCTCCGCTCGACCTGATCGCCGGCCTCACCGAATCCTCACGCGAGGAAGTGGAAACGGTCCTGCACGCCGTCCAACGGTACGAGCCCGCCGGTGTCGCCGCACGCGACCTGCGCGAATGCCTGCTGATCCAGCTCGAGGTGCGGAAAAAGCAGAATGAGCCCGCGTACTTGATCCTCCGCGACCATTTCGACGAATTCGTCAACCGCCGCTTCGAACCAATCGCTTCCGCGCTCGGGATCACCCCGCAGGAAGTGCAAAGCGCGTTCGAGGTGATCGCCACGCTCAACCCACGTCCGGGCGAGGGTGTCATTGACGAGAAGACGAACTACATCCTCCCGGACCTTGTCGTCGAAATCATCCAGCACGACGAGGACGAGGAACCCGAATTCGCCGTCATGCTGAACGATGGCAACATCCCCAGCTTCTACGTCAACGACGAGCTGAAAAAGCTGATCCTGAAGCGTAACTCCGACAAGGAAGCGCGTGAGTTCGCGATGCGGAAGGCAGAGAGCGCACGCTGGTTCATTAACGCCATCATGCAGCGCCGGACCACCATGCTGCGCACCATGCGTGCGATTGTCGAACGCCAGAAACCGTGGTTCCTGACCGGCCGGGACGCCGACCTCAAGCCGATGATCCTGCAGGATATCGCCGAAGATATCAGCATGGATATCTCCACCATCAGCCGTGTCAGCCGCGAGAAATACGTTCAGACTCCGTACGGCGTCCGTGAACTGAAGTTCTTCTTCAACGACAAGATGACCACCGAGTCCGGCGACGACGTCTCCACCCGCGCGATCAAGGAAAAGCTAAAGGAAATCATCGCCGCCGAAAACAAAAAGAAGCCGCTCAGCGACCAGGCCATCGCCGACCAGCTGAAGACATTCGGCTACGAGATCGCCCGCCGCACCGTCCAGAAATACCGCGAACAACTCAACATCCCCGTCAAACGCCTGAGACGGCAGGTGTAAAATCCTCCAGGTTTCCCCATTTCATTGCGCCCGTCCGCTTTCCCGACTAGGTTAAAGAGTAGATCAATTCTCTATACCAATGTTCACAACGACTGCTGGGGGGCACGATGTTGACAACTACGACTGTTTCCTCTCCCGGATTCATGCCACGAATCATCGGTGTTCTTCTTGTACTGACCTTCCTCGCAACACCCACCGCCCACGCTCAGGAAGAATTGCAACTGTTATCCGCCACGTATCCCGCCTGGTCGATGCCATACGCGGCCTATCCAGTATCAGCAGATATTACGTTGGTACCGGAAGACTATGTGCTGGATGTGTTGAACACACAGGATCCAGACTGGATTCGTTTGGAGCGATCAATTCCGACAAACTACATGACGGGTCGTTCACCCATCAGAGTCGGCAACGCGTTTTATCAGATCACGAATACGCTGGACGGCGATTCATTGCAAATCTGGGATATAATCGATCCGGCTAACCCTGAGTTTGTAGACAACCATGAATTGCCCACAACCCCGGTTAAAATCTTCCAAGACGAGAATCAAATCCTAGTTTACTGTGTGGGTGAGTCTGGAGTCGATGATGACACGCTACGAATCATGGATGTCAGCGATCCGCTCCAGCCCGTATTCCTGCAGGATTTCGTCGTCCTGGATCACGATCTGATGGCCATCGATTCGTGGCAGCTCTATTGCGACGATAACCGGATCGTTTATGAAACAGACTGGGACCAGATCAATGTGATCGACCTGACCGATCTGAACAATCCCGTCATTTACGAGAACATATTCCCCGATTGGTCTTCCCCTTATCTGCTTTCTTACCGGGACAACCTTCTGTTCACGGCGGAAATGTATACCGTGTACGTCCATGACGTATCCGACCCCACCAATCCGGTGCTGCTGTATCAATTTGACGAGGATGAGACTCCAATCGATCTGCAAACCTTTGATACCCCCGACGGTGTAGGCGGGCTCGCACGGCGGTGGGACGGGTCCGAGTACTACCTGGCCAGCTATTCGTTCTCAGATCCTTCCGAGCCGATTCTGTTGGATACGTTGAACACCATCCAGCCGATCGACTACATGGTTCGGAATCCGGAAAATGGCCTCTCCGCTCTACCCGGTGGACGCAACGGCTATGGACTGATGGGGCTCGATACAAGCGACCTGAGTGATCTAAGGTTGTTGTATCATTACCATGGCATGAGTCAAATTGGTCAGTTCGATATCAAAGACGATATCGCGTTTGTCGTCGACGCTTGGGACGGTCTGGACGCGATTGACGTGTCCGACCCGGCACATCCTGTGATGTTGAGTCACCTGCCAATTGCTGGCGATCACGTTGTCGCCATGTACCACACGTTGTACGTTTTCGACGAAGACTGCCCGGTGTTTCATCTGATCGATTCGTCCGACCCGTCAAATCTGACCTTAATCCGTGACATACAGCTTGACTATCAGCCGTTCGATGCCGATTTCCAAAATCACATGCTGTACGTTGCCGCATGGAACTGCGTCGTTATCTATGATGTAACCTGGTCCCGCTCGCCAGTGGAGATTACCCGTGCGGACGGGATCGGGGTGGCCCAGGTCGAGGTCAATGATGACTGGATGATCACGACAGGCTCTGATTACACGCAGATCCATTCGCTCGCCGATCCCCTGAACCCGGTACTTCGATTTTCACAGCAGGTTGAAGATCCAGATCCCTATGTTGTGATTTCATTCACCTCGGCCACGATTGAGGCCAATCGTGCCTACGCAACTGTCTGGAGACGTCACATTGAATGGGGTTGGGACGAGTCCGAACTTCGATGCTACGATCTCAGTGATCCTCTCAACATTGTTCAGGATGGAACATTCAGCTTCGCAGATCTTTATGGGGGAGTTCCCTATCAAATTGCCGCTCGTTGGGGCTATTTGTATGCGTGTTGGTACTATGGTGGTAACGGTTTGTACGTCTTGGATCTGACGCAGGATCCGGCCCAGCCTGAGGTCATCGCGCAGTCAACTCACTCCCATTCCAGGGGTGTTTTACCCGGCGACGACGTGATCTACAATGTGGACAAACAATTCCGCATTTTCGACATGCCCACGACAGTCAGTGTTGAAGACCCGTCGTACCAAGCTGCATCGCACAATATCCCCAGCCGATTCACCCTGAGCCCGGTCTGGCCGAATCCGTTCAACGCCAACGCGCGCATCTCAGTCACCATGCCCGCCGCCGGACTGTTGCGTGTTGACCTCTACGACATTCTCGGACGCCGGGTGCTGCGGTTGGCTGACTCACCGGTTCCAGCCGGACGCCAATCCCTGCGCGTGAACGCCAGCACACTGCCCAGCGGCAGCTACTTCATCCACGCCGAGGCGAACGGCCAGACGCGAACAAAACGCGTGACACTGTTGAAATAGTTTTTGAGGGGTGGCCCGGGGCTTCAGCCTTGGGTTTCTGATTACAGAGACATGAAACCCGAATCACGAGATGACCCGGGCCAACTGGTTTTCTGATTTACCGACCTGACCACTGACCACTGACCACTGAGAACTGACCACTGACCTTTCACTCTTCCTTCTGAAACTCGTAGCTATCCCACGCCTGCACGTTCGGCAGCGACTGGATGCTAAGCCGCGCGACAAACGTCCACGATCCCGCCGGCGCGTTGGGCGGAATGTCCTGCACCAGCCCGGTGAACGTCACGCTCCCCGGCTGCAAATTCAGCGACCGTTGCAGCAGCGGGTAGAATTGCACACCCTGTTGCGAGATCGCCTCGGTCCAGCCGATCACCTGCTGCGCCTGCGCGGTGTTGTTGGTCAACGTGACCGCGAATTCCAGCGGCCCGCCCGTGGACGGCACGCTCAGGTTCGCCGGTGTCATCTCGAGCACGAAATCCGCGGGCTGTGCTTCCGGGTCATACACCAGCCTCAGGCCGGTACAATAGCGGATCTGGTGCGGGATGCGGGTGCCACGGTCGGCCGTGCGGATGTTCTGCACTGGTGAGCGCCACGCCCCGCCACGGATCGGATGCACACGCCCGTTGAACGGTCCCGGCGGATCGATTTCCGGGCTGTTGGCGTAATAATCCGGCCGGTACCAGTCGGCGACAAACTCCCACACATTCCCCGCCGTGTCGTACAGCCCCCACGGGTTCGGCTCCTTCAATCCGACCGGCTTCGTGCCGTGCGGCGTGTTGTTGTCCCAGTACCACGCGTAATTTCCAAGCTGCTCGAAGTCCCAGTCGTCGCCCCACCAGAACCGCGTGCTGTCACGCCCGGCGCACGCCGCATACACCCATTCCGCCTCCGTCGGCAGACGCCACTGCGGAGCGTCCAGCCCTTCGTTCAACGCCGGCAGGAACGAGTCGTGAATGTCGTTCCATGACATCATTTCGGCGGGGTGATTCTCCCCCGGGAACCAGTATGGCCAGTCGCCCATCACCGCCGTCCACTGCGCCTGCGTCAGCTCGTACTTGCCGATCCAGTAGCCACGCGTCAACGTCACCGGATGCTGCGGATGTTCGTCGTCCTGCGCGTTCGGATCGTCCGGCTGCGCGCCCATCATGAACGAGCCCGGCTCGACATACACCATGGTGATCGTTTCGCCGGAATTCCCCAACGGGAAGTCCTGTTCCACCTGCGCGGCGGTTAGGACGGGGAGGAGAACCAATCCTACCAATAGGAAAAATCGCAGCGTCATGAGGATCGTTCGCTTCGTCGTGAGGGTGGTTCGCATCATAGTTATCTACCTGTGATTTGCGTGTGTGTACAGTGCCCCAGCATACAACAGTCACATTACACGCACAAGTCCGACCATTCGTAGACCAAAAAAACAGTCCGGCACACTACGTACCGGGCTACAATATTTTGTCGCTACTATACTGTCCTACGGCCCCATCTTAGTAAACGGGAACGACTGCTCGAGAACAACGTTTCCGCGATGGAACAGTTTGCCCGTGAAAACATAGTGGCCAACCTGTGCATCATCTGGGATCGGCTGCGACAAACCGGTGAAACAGTGGTTGGCAAATGGCCGCAATGTGAAGTGACGATAGATCGCGGGGCCGTGAGCGACACCATCTGGATCGGTAATGAAGGTCTGGTAGGAGACGTTCGGCACCAACAGGTCCAGCTCACTGAACAACTGCGCATCATAAAGAACTTCGCCGCCATCGCCGGGGATCATCGTGAACTGCGGTGTCAGCGTGAACGTAAGTGTGTTCCAGTGAGCCGTCGCTGGGACCGAGAGGTGCGATTCGCCTTCGGGATCGAAATACGCCGATACACGGTACTCAGATTCGCCGTAATTGTCGAGCTGGTCAATGTATTCTCCGGTCGTGGACGTGCCAATAAGGATTTCGTCCCGGTAGACGCGGTATTCGACGAACTCGTCCAGATCGTGGCTATTGTTGTCCCACCTTTTGTCAGCCTGAGCGGAGCTAAGGATCTCTCCTTTTCTGTTCTGGAAACTCCATGATTCCGGTGATTGATTGGTTGGCTGACCGGAGATATCCAGCCATTCGTTCACAGGTTCGCTACGCTCGATCTCAGCGTTTCGCTCCAACAGCGCGGCAGTATCGGCGCAAGTGATCCAGTTGTAGCGGACAATCTCGGCTTCCGCCTGCATGAAACCGACCTTTCCATTGGTGAAGTAAAGGTCTTCCTCCGTATCGACTAAGACGTCATTGATGTAAAATTCGGCCGTTGATTCCTGCGCCACGACCTTCAAGACATTCGTTGCTCCCTGACCGTCATTGATCGCATCTGAATCTGTCCAATAGATCAAATGCCAAGGGCTACCGTCAATCCAGACTCCAACGAGAAATTTCGGAATACCAGGGTAACCTCCTAATAGAAAACCGTAACCATTGAAATCATCGTCTCTGGGGCCGTCACCACGGAACAGCAATCCCTTTGATGCACCCCAGAGTACATTTTCCAACTCGATCTCACAGGTCAAATCTGCACAATCCGCTGGCATGTATGCGCCAGATGCCCAGTTACCCAACCCGATACCAGCTTCCAGTTCCGCGTAACCATTCTCAATGACAAGACTGCCGCCACCGGGGGTCAACCACTCGAAATCCTGCGCAATGCTGTCCTCGAAATCTTCGTACAGTCCATCGAAGGGTTCATCCCAGTTCAGTGTAACAATACCACCGGGTTGCACATGCGTACGGAGATTAATCGGCGGATTACTCTGCGACCAGGCAAGCTGCGTCAATACAACAAGGCATATAATTACCGTTTTCCTCACCATAGTTCCTCCTCGTCACGCAGACGGGTGGCCCGGGTCATCTTGTGACACGGGTTTCTACCGGTGGATACTTGGGAAGCGAAGACTTCCCTGGCCAACCAGCCACCAGCGATTCACGCTCGTGCACAGTGTTCCAGCATACGACGGTCACGTTACACCCACAAGTCCGACCTTTCGTAGACGGTTATTTGTGTCTGCCCCGACCAGCTTGCTGGTCGGGAGCATCTGGCTGGCTGGTTCGAATCGCGAGAGGTTCCGCAGCTTGCTCCCCGGACTGGTTGCGAATCGGCCAAATCCGCCTCGATTTCTTGCAAACGGCGGATAGTCAACACTACACTCCTTGCAGGGACAACCGTCCAGGGGGACATCACCATGAAGTGGATCGCCAGCCTCACGCTCTTCGGCCTGCTTGCACTTACCTTCACCACATTCGCCACACCACCCGTAGCCACACCTTCGTTCGGTCAGACGTGGGAAGACACCGAAGGCGAAGTGGTCCTCAACTACACGGACGACGACGGCGACCTTGCCACTGATTGCGACGTGTTCAACGTGGTCGGCGGAACGGTGGTATCAACGTCCGTGGTGGGTGGTGTGTGCACGGTGACCATCTCCCCCGACCTGAACAACGATGTAGATGTGACCGGTAATTTCACCGTGACGGCGGGCGGCGAAGTGTCCAACATCTCCACCTTTGAACTCGACTTGATCGAGGTGAATGATCCGCCGGTTATCATTTCTGCGCCGCCATTGACTGGCCAATATGGTACAAGTTATGTCTATCATCCCGTTGTGGAGGATGTTGAAGGTGATGACTTAACCTACACGATTATTAGTGATAACTACTTCGGTCCTGAAGCTGAGGGTGTTTTTCATCAAGGAGACCAGCTTACATGGTCTCAAAACTTTCGTGGACCTGTAGCAATCACCATAACATTCACTGACAATGGCTGGACTAATGGCCAGCCTGACCCGCAATCAGCAGAGCAGGTGTTTACCGTTATTATCCAGCCGTACATTACCCACTATGAATTTGATAACTCTGACCCGCAGTTTATGGTCATGAATGGCTGGTGGAATACGTATGACTTACCTGAGGCTATTGGCGGCTCGCTTATGTATACGCAGCCTGGTGATCAGGCAAGGGTTGGCTGGCGTGTTGACCAAGTCGTGGAGTCTGGCATGTATGATATGTATGCGTGGCAATTCCCTACTGGTCATGATCAGCTGATGGCACGGTTATTTTGTTATCAGCACCATTATTCACTTGGTATTCACGGAGATTGTCTTCACTCTGAACCGCTGCCACACGGTCAATGGGTGATTATAGGCAGATATCCCATTGATAACACCATTCCACAAGGCGTGACCTTGCGTGCCAGGCCGAGCGGTATTGTGTATGCCGATGCAGTCAGGTATATCAAAGTGAATGAATGGCCTCCCGTAGACGGGACAGCTGACGACCCGTCCTGGTATGATGACATCCCCTGTGAAGACTGCGACCCTGATTCACTGGCGGATACGGATACAAGGTGACAATCAAGGCTCCGGTGGCTTGGGTTGCTGTCAAACTGGTATCACGATTTCTTGCAAACGGCGGATAGTCAAAGCTACACTCCATTCAAGGACAACCGTCCAGGGGGACATCACCATGAAGTGGATCGCCAGCCTCACACTCATCGGCCTGTTTGCACTCGCCTTCACCACATTCGCCACACCACCCGTAGCCACGCCTTCGTTCGGTCAGACATGGGAAGACACCGAAGGTGAAGTGATCCTCAACTACACCGATGATGACGGCGACCTTGCCACCGACTGCCATGTGTACAACGTCGTCGGTGGAACGGTGCAGAACATATCCGTGGTGGAGGGTGTCTGCACGGTTACGTTCATACCGGATCTCAACAACGACGTGAATGTGACCGGCGAGTTCATGGTGCTCGCGGGCGGTGAGCTGTCCAACTCGTCGACCTTCGAACTTGACCTGATCGAGGTGAATGACCCGCCTGTGCTGATCGCTGATCCGCCGACAAATGTACGGTTTGGGGAAGAATGGTTTTGCGTCATCATGTATGATGATCCTGAAGATGACAATATATACTTAACATTTATTGGCGATCATGAATACGCCCCGATAATAGATGGAGAACTCATTGAGAATGGAGCAGTCGTGTATGAAGAACCTTTCTATCATGGACCAGTAGATTTCATCATGTTTCTTATGGATGATGGGTTTACAAACGGGGAATATGACCCACAGGCATCAGATACCTCAGCTTGGCGTATGCTTGTCCATCCTTTCTCAGCAGTCTACGAAATCGACAACAGTGATCCGCAGTTTGTGATCATTAGTGGCAATTGGCAGACTTTTGAGCACCCTGACGCGAAAGGTGGTTCCTTGCTATATCATACGCGTGGATATGGTGAGCGACGCGCGGGTTGGCGTGTGGATCAGCTTGTTGAACCAGGTTTGTATGAGATGTACGTGTGGAATATCAATACCGGCTACAATTCTATTTCCCCGCGATTTCAATTTATAACCTATCACGCCTATGGAATTTATGAAAGTAATTCTTTTCACACCAATAGAGGTTATAATATGTGGGATTACATAGGTACTTGGCCTATAACAAACGGGCGGGTCCAGGGAACAACTATAATTAACCAAAGTGATGGTTTTGTATATGCGGATGCTATCCGATATATAAAAGTAGATGAATTACAACCTGATGGTGATATTGAGCCGGGACTCATCGATCAAGTCCCCGTAGGCGAGCGAGATCAAACATGGGGTGTGCTTCAGACGCAGGCTGAAGTTGATGAAATCATCCGCAAGACACAGACGGAACTGGAAGCGAAGCGATAGCACCTTGGTTGTCACCCTGACGTGCCATTGGCACGAGAAGGATCTCTCGTTTTCCGTTGACTTATAGTAGAACTGCAATAGAGAGATTCTTCACTTCGTTCAGAATGACTACTGGCCAGTCACCGAACCCCCAGAGCGCACCTGAACACACCCTGCCCGCCGTACATTCCACACCTGAACCGTCAACCACCGGACCCAGCCATGTCCACACTACCCCTCATCTTCCGTGGTGACCGTATCCGCGCCCTCGTCGTCGGCGGGGGAGAGGTCGCGTTGCACAAGGTCCACAAGCTGCGTGAGGTCGGCGCGCACATCACCATCATCTCGCAGGATGTCCACCCCGAGATCCGCGCGCTGGCGAAGGAGCACCGCTCCGTGCGTCTGCTCGAGCGCCTCTACTGCACCGGCGACACACGCCTGCGCCGTCACCACGACCCGAAGAAAGTCGCGTTCAACCTCGTCATCGCCGCCACGGACGACCCCGCGACTAACGAAGCCATCTCCGCCGAATGCCAGGCGGACGGCATCCCCGTCAACATCGTCGACGTTCCCGAGTTGTGCACCGTCTATTTCGCCGCCGTGGTCCGCGACGAACCGTTGCAGCTGTCCATCTCCACCGAGGGCGAAGCGCCGTTCCTCGCGCGGCACCTGAAGCACGAGCTGCACGACTTCGCCGAACGCTGGGCGCCACGTGTCCGTTGGGGATCGACGTTCCGCCGCTGGGTCAAGGAACACGTGTCCGAGTTCTCCCAACGCGAAGCGATGTACGACCGTTTCCTTGCGGTTAGCGACTCCGAACTTGCAGCTTGGGATTCCGCGGATCCGCCGCACGACCTCTGGCAAACGTGGGCGGCGGAGCTCAACCGTTAACGGAACCCGTTTTCATGGCCCATAAAACCCTCAGCCTTGGCACACGCGGCAGCGCGCTCGCACTGTGGCAGGCGAACACCGTGCGTGACCTGATCCTCAAGGCGCATCCGGACCTCACCGTCGAGCTGGTAATCGCCGAGGCACCCGGCGACAAGGACCTCAAAACGCCCCTCGCCGCGATGGGCGGAACCGGCGTCTTCGTCAAGCACCTCGAGTCCGAACTGCTCGCCGGCAAGGTCGACCTCGCCGTGCACAGCGCCAAGGATCTGCCCGCCGCGAACCCGCCCGGCCTCGACCTCGCCGCCGTCCCGGAACGCGGTGTCGTCAACGACGCCCTGATCCTCCGCGACCACATCCGCCTGTCTGATCTGCCGGAAGGGTCGTTGATCGGTACGTCCAGCCCGCGACGCGTGGCCTCGCTGAAACGCATCCGTCCCGACCTGAACACGACCAGCATTCGCGGCAACGTCGAGACCCGTATCCGCAAGGTGGACGAGGGCACTGTGGACGCCACCCTGCTCGCGTGGGTCGGTGTGCGACGCCTCGGCCTCGCGTGGCGTATCGACGACGTCTTCTCTCTCGACCAGATCCTGCCCGCCGCGCAACAGGCCATCGTCGCCGTCCAGATCCGTGAGGACGACAAGCAGACCCGCGCCTTGCTCGAACCGACGAACCACAACGCCACGTGGCAATGCCTGATGGCGGAACGCGCGTTGCTGCGCAACCTGAACGCCGGCTGCCACGCCGCCCTCGGCGCGCTTGCACGCTGGTATGGTCAGGAAGGGATGCGGATGAACGCGCGCGTGATGTCGCTGGACGGCAGCGAGATGGCCGAAGCGTTCTCCAGCATCGAAGGTGGCCAGGACCCGAAGGTGTTGGCCGATCGGGTCGCCGAAGATTTGATCAAACAGGGCGCGGAAACGCTGTTGAACGTTGACTGACAGCGCGCGAGAGCTCGAAATTTACGCCGATTTCGCTCCCCGGAGACCGGGCTGCAAATCGGCGCTACTTGTTGGTACATCGGGTGTTCGGGAGATTCTTAGCCTTGCGCGAACGGGTTGAATCCTCGAACAAGCTGGCGTACCTTTTTTCTAACAGGATCTGAAGGCGCGTCCGGGCTGCCCCACAAGGGTAGCTCTCCGCGTTTTGCACCCCCTCGTCAATCGGAACACCGAACCCGGAGGTACCCGTGGCGCAGGAGTTTATCACCATCAATCGGCACATCTCGATTGAAGGACGCCGCTACCCGCAAGCGACGGGTGAGTTTACATCCCTGATGTCTGAAATCGTGCTCACCGCCAAAATCATCCACCGGGAGGTGAACAAAGCCGGACTTGTCGACGAAATCACCGGATTCACCGGTGATATCAACGTCCAGGGCGAAGAGGTGCGGAAACTCGACCAGTACGCCGACGACCTGTTCATGCACATCCTGAAATACTCCGGGCACGTCTGCGCGATGGCATCCGAAGAGGCCGAAGACCTCGTGCGCGGACCGACGTACGTCAACTCCGGCAAGTACGTCGTGCTGCTCGACCCGCTGGACGGATCGTCCAACATCGACGCGAACGTCTCCATCGGCTCGATCTTCGCCATCTACCGCCGCGTCACCCCGCCCGGCGAACCCGGCGCGCTGGAAGATTTCCTCCAGCCGGGACGCAACCTGATCGCCGCCGGCTACATCCTGTACGGGTCGTCCACCGTCATGGTCTACACCTCCGGCCGCGGCGTGCACGGCTTCACCCTCGACCCGTCCATCGGCAATTTCATCCTCAGCCACTCGAACATCCGGCTGCCGGAAAAATGCGGCATCTACTCGGTCAACGAATCGTACACCAGGGACTGGTCCGAAGGTGTGCGCCGCTACATCGAACGCTGCAAATGCCTTGAGGGTGACGATTGCGCTGCCTCGTTCGACGGCAAGACGCTCGAAAAACCAATGTCGTCCCGCTACATCGGGTCAATGGTCGCCGACTTCCACCGTAACCTGCTGTACGGCGGCATCTTCCTCTACCCGGGCACGAAAAAGAAGCCGAACGGCAAGCTGCGCCTGATGTACGAGGCCAACCCGATGGCCTTCGTCATCGAACAGGCCGGCGGCGCCGCGAGCAACGGCGTCATGGATATCCTCGACGTCCAACCCGAAGAACTGCACCAACGTGTTCCGCTGTTCATGGGCAACCGGGACGAAGTCGAACTGCTCGAGAACTACATCAAGCAGTACGATTTGAAAGAGGAGTTGGTGGGGGTGTGAGGATTTCCGACTACATGTGAGCAGATATCTAAAAATACCCACTAGATAGTGGGTATTTTTATCTCACAAAACTATTCAAGGTCAATCAGTTTTTTGTGAATTCAAAGCTTGCATTCAAGAGGCTTTCTGGATAGTATCCAACATTTGAAGTATGAACGTATGTTCCGCTTGGCGCAAAACTGGGCACATTTTGATATAGTTGATCAATAATAATTGTTCTATATCGACCTATATTAAAAGTAGCAGTCACTATAGGGCTAAGAGTGTTACCGTTCGGAAGTGTAATAGATGTCCAATAGTTTATTCCGAATTGAGCTGTCAATGTTGGATTAACTAAAGACAAAGAATAGAGAATAGAACCACCAGCAGGTGGTATATTTGTTACTATTGGAGTAATTATCAATGGATAATCATTGTAATCATACCAGACTATTTTTGATGAAAGTGCTAGTACAACTTCCACATCTGGATCAACGTCAAACTGTTCGCTTTTAACAGATGAACCAAATATATTTTGTGTAGTCTCATTTAACCCTATTAGATGTGTACTCCATAAATTGTCATTGGTATTTTCTAACCATAGTAGTTTATTTGACAGTTTAAACGCGCATATAATATCACTATCATCATCGTAGTCCATGTCAATAATAGATAAGCTAATGTCATCATAGTTATTTAGTTGATAAATGTTATTTGAGTATATTGTATCTTGATATACATCATACCATTTTATCTCACTATTAGATGAAACGACAATATCTGGCTTCAAATCATCATTAATTCTACCTGACTCTATGGACCAGAATCCTTGAAAAGGTTCAGCAGTATCAATAATACCTTGATTGTAGATATTGTTTCCGGTATTAGAAAACATAATGATGTTGTCAAATGTTAAGACGACTATATCTAGATCACTATCATTGTCATAATCATCGATATCGGCATCATAAGCAATACCCAAATTGTTACCTACTAATGACGAAGTAAATGTTGCATTGTCATTAAACCAAATATGACTCTGTGAACCAAACGTAATAATATCCATGTCATAATCGTTATCAATATCATAAACTGTTACATAATAATATTGCATATCGTTATCAACACTATGTTTTAGAAATCCATTATCAGTGTTTTCCATCCAAATAAGTGTGTCTTCTATATACTCAGAAACGACAATAATGTCTAAATCGCCGTCTGAATCTAAATCAGCAGTTGCTAAACTTGTGATTAAGTAAATATTGCCTTCATTAATGCTAAAATAATGTGTATTAAATGTGTTATCACCGTTATTTATACAAACAATAAGTGAATCAGATCCTGTAATAATATCAATAAAGCCGTCTGAGTTAATATCAGAAGTGTATAAGCCCTCAGCAGAAATATTATCAATTATTGTGTGTTCAAACCATGAATCTACTGCGTATGTAACTTGGAAGGAGGTAATTAGTAGTGTAACTAGTAGCGTTCTGAACATGTGAACTCCATGGAAGTCGTTTCAGTAGGCAAATAATTGATGTACTGGATCTGCTAAAAAATCCTCTCGAAGCTAGCGCAACGCCTTGACAACCAACACAAAAGGAAGTATAATTCTGAACATCCGTTCATCGTGAGCGGATCCCATCACGCGCACCACAGCCATCCCGCCATGCAGCCCACGACGCATCGACAACCAGCCATCCACACCTGTATTTCCCTCATCACCATCGGGAAACGGGGGATCGTACGTCTTGTCCGTGCTGTCAAGGGAATCGTCGCTTCGCTGTGGAAGATGCTAATTCTTCATGGCGTCGCGCAAGTCCGTCCAGTCGAGACGACAACTTTCGACGGCACGACCACCCCGAAGGGGTGGCATCTAACTAGCTTCGGGTGTCAACCCGGGGATCACGACATACCGCCACCCGAACCGCAGGAGCTGCATAATCAAAATGCCCGCGGGAGCTCTGCTACCGCAGATCATCCGCCGGTTGAATCACCCCCCGAGCCCAGAACCCCAAGCCCCGAGCCCGGTTCACTCCCCATCGCCATCAACGGCGGCCCGGTCCTCCGAACTCCGCCCACCGTCTACGATTCCTCCGGCGAGCCCGTCCCACCGGAGCTGCTCGACGAATACGGTCGCCTCAAACGCCCGAAACCCAAACCACGCAAGCGTTACAAACCCGGCCAGGGTCCGGACGGGCCAGGCGGCGGCTGGAACCGTGGGCTGAAACGCACGACCAAGCCCAACCCCTGCCGCCTGATCTACCCGGATCTGATTTTCCGGGAGAAGAACGGCTATTATTCCGCGCACGCCGGTTTCGTCCGCTTCAATCACAACCAGGATGTGCCCGTGTCCGCTTGCGGACGCGGACCGTCCACACTCGAATCCAACGTGAACCGGGGACACTTTGTCCCCAAAGTGTCCCCGGTAGACCCACGCCCACGTACTTCAGTCCGGGACCATCCTACACCGAAGCACCATCAACCCCTGAGCCCGGCGCCCCAAGCCCCGCGCCCGGGTTACGACATGCCCGAACTCATCCCCGAATCCCCGTTGCACCCCATAGCTCCGCAGTTTAGTTTGATTCCGACAGCCGCAAACAAGGTGGCGGAGGCGGCCATCCATCGGCTCGTCGTAAACACGGGGGAGGGGGAGATGGTTACCAAGCTGGGTTTGATCCGACGCACATCGCTGTCAATGCTGCTGCCACTTCTGGCGTTCACGCTACCCATCACCCTGTTCACGTCCTGCTGCGACACGTCGTCATCCAGCATGATCGACCCGCCTGCCATCTCCGACGACCTCCAGGCCGAGCTGGAAACGTGGTTCGACTACTACGGTCGCGACCCGGACGATTACATCGCCAGCCTGTTCGCGCATCACGACGTCGTCATCCTCGGTGAGCAGCACCGGATCAAGCATGATGAACAGTTCGTCGCGTCATTGCTCGCGCCGTTGCACGCGTCCGGCGTCACCACCTTCGCCACCGAATTCGCCCGCCGCTCGGACCAGCCATTGATTGACTCGCTGGTCAACGCACCGGAGTGGTCGTCAGCCACCGCCCGCGAGATTCAGTTCCGCCAGTTCATGCCGTGGGGCTACCAGGACTACATCGACATCCTGCACGCCGCGTGGCTGGTCAATCATAACCGCACGCCCGGCGATCCCGCGCTCCGCGTCCTCGGCCTGAACAACACGCTCGATTTCAGCCAATTCAAGACCGAAGCGGACTGGGAGGACGACGCCGTCTGGGATCGCGTGCTGAATGGCCAGACCGAAGCCGACTGGGCGACGCCGATCCTCACATCCGTCAACGCCGACAGCGCGAAGGTCCTGGTCCACTGCGGCATCCACCACGCGTTCACCGGCTACCGGCAACCCGTCGTCAAGGACGGCGCATTCGTGAGCTGGGGACGGATCCGCATGGGCAACGTCCTCCGCGATTCGCTCGGTACCGACGTCGTCACCGTCTTCCTGCACGCCCCGTGGAACACCACCGCTGGATACGACGCCGATTTCGTGCATCCGGCCGGGGGACGGCTGGACGCGTTCATGCTCAACCGCGACGCCGGCCCGTTCGCAACCGGGTTCGATGTCGCCGACTCACCGCTGGAACGTCTTCCGATCACCGATGCGGTGTACATGCATGGCTACGACCGCCCGCAGGGCCTGGGATCAACGTCGGACGATGGGGTAGGGGACTACATCCCGCCAGCCAACGACGGCATCTTTTCCATCATCGACTTCTGCGACGGCTGGATTTATACAAAACCGATTCACGAATACGAACCCGTCACCTACATCGACGGTTGGATCAACGACACCAACCTCGACCGCGCCCGCGCCGAGGCGATGAATCCCAAGTGGCGAACGATGGATGTCGACGCCCTCAACGCTGGCTGCATGAGCTACCAGCAGGACTTCGAACGGTTCTGGGGTCACTTGAAATAGGATCGGCCAGACAGAGAAATCCCCGGGCCACAACCCGGGGATTTGAGATTTTACCGACAACCGAATACCGATTACCGTCAACCGTTCTTACCGCTTCACCCGCTTACCCTTGTCGATGTTGATGAAGATCCAGCCGGCCATCTTCCCGGGGTTGATCTCTTCATCCGGATCGAAATACGTTTCGTCGAAGTCGAAGCGGCTACTTGTATCGTCGCTCGGGCGTTCGTCTTTCTGACGGAGGATCGCGTCGAACCAGCCGAGCCAGCGTTCCATGTTGGACGGACGCAAATCCACCCAGCCCTTATCGCACCAGTAGTCGATGTTTTCCGGCGTCGCGTCGAACTCGGTCTGGACGGCGTGATGCGGGATCAGCAGGTTCGGTCCACGGAGGTAGCTTTTCCCGTCCGGCAGCAGCACCGGCACACCGACGCTGAGGATCGCGCTACGCAGCTTCTCGTTGCGGCCAAGCACCGAGCGGCATTCGTCCGCGATCTCGCCCGGTTTCGCCATCGACGCCGCGCGCATCGTCTGGTACGCGTGACGGATCAGGTTCGCCTCGTGCAGCAGCTTGGTCAGCCGCGGCGGGCCGAGCAGCTCGAACGCGACCGATTCGTCCAGGTCTGCGCCGTCTTCTTCCCACTGCTTCTTGACGTAGCGAAGCTTATCCAACGCCACCTGGCGCAACACACCAGCGCGGTACGTCGGTTCGAGCACGGACGCGTCCAACGCACCAATCACATCATGGCCCGAATTTCCGCCCATCAGTTCCCACGCCACCTGTTGCGCGATTTCTTCCGGCGTAACAAATTCCATCTGGCCCATCTCGGTGATCGCGGTAAACTCGCCTTCCGAGAAAATCCCGTTTTCGCCGGTATCGATGTAGACGCTCTTCAGGGTATCGTCGCCGTTACGGGACCACGGACCGTCTTCCGCACGGCTGGAAACGACATCACCCAGCGGCAACGCCTTGTCCATCGGCATGTTGAAACGCGGGAACGATACGCCGCGCTTGCGGATTTCGCCAGCCTTGACA
Organism: bacterium; assembly: GCA_963675295.2. Lineage (GTDB taxonomy): Bacteria > Electryoneota > Electryoneia > Electryoneales > Electryoneaceae > BMS3BBIN04. The sequence goes on along the minus strand of CAXXKJ010000002.1, from coordinate 3,473,632 downwards.
CCTTTCCACGCGATTGCAGCCGCGGGCTTGATCTCCTTGACGAAGATCTCACGGATGGAGCCGTCATCCTGCTGCAACGGCGTCCGGCCCATCAGGAACAACATCAACGTCTGCGCGCCACCCATCGCGTTCTTGGTCAGCAGGACACGGCTCGGCCGGTCCTCGCTGTGGGTATACGGAATGTTGAGGCCCATGCCGCCGGTACCGGTGGTTCCGACCTTGAGGTAGCCACGGCACGCGCCATCGATCAGCGCGTTGTGAAGGATCTGGATGTGACGCACGAGCTGCGGGGCGTTCATGCTCGCGATCAGGTCCTCGACGACGTCGGTGAGCTCGTCGTCCACTGGCTTGTCACGGTAACGGTCAAGTTTGTCGAGCACCTTTTCCGACTGCTCGTACACGTCCTGGTACGCAATCCCGGTCGCGGTGTTGATGCAGTCGATCACGAAGTACGGCTTGTTCGTGACGATTTGATCATACAACGTGATTCGCTGATACACTTCCGGGATGAGCGGATCGAGCAAGTCACGGATGAAGGTGCGGCGCTTGTCCGGGTCGGACATGACGTCCCGGCGGGAGGAATCCTTAAAATCCGTACGGACGAACAGGTCGCCCCAAGCGGGGGTGAAGGTGACGTCCGGATATTCGCTGGACAAGGTGGCGCAGGCACTGTTCGCTTCCTGTTCCTTCAACGAGGTGACGATCAGTTCATTCACCCCTTCGCTGGCCAGTTTGCGGCACACCGCCATGCCGACAAGACCAAAACCGCCGAGCACCATCCCCTTCTTTCCGCGCACATCCATTGCCCACCTCACTGGTTCCGGTTTTCACAAGTTTGGTCTAGCAATATCGGAGATGTAACGCAAATGGTCAACCAAACAAACCTCCCGTCTCGGGGGTTTGCGGCCCACTGAGAAGCGCAACACCATGCCGTGTATTACGGCCCGGACTAGAACTCAAATCGAATCCCGCCGACGAAGAAAAAGCGGAACTGGTAAATGGTATCGACCTCGCCGTCGTCGCCGTACGCGTAGTCGGAAACGTTCTTCCGGTCGAGGACATTCTGCACTTCGAGGTAGAAGGTGAGCGACGTTTTCCCGAAGTAATACTTGTTGTCGAGACGAACGTCCCAGCGTGAATAGGACGGGTAGTTCGCGCTGTTGCGGTCGTCCGGCGCCCAGTGAGCTTCGTAGATGGGATCAGGCGACGCCTCGCCCTCCTCGTACCACACCTGTGGCGTGTACGGCCGGCCGCTGATGAAGCGGTAACGGGTCGAGAGCTGCAATTCGTCCCCGTTTAACGGCAGGACACGCAACACGATGCCCCACGGCTGGTCCAGCTGTTTGCGATACCAGTCATACTGCAGCAGCGAGGTACGGTAGCCGAGCACGAGGGTCGATACGTGCCGGAAATCATAGCTCGCAGGGTGAACGCCCCACGCCGGATCATCGGTTTCCGCCTTCCCGTAGGAGTAGCTGAAGGTTCCGTACCAGTTCGCCGACATCCGTTGCTGCGCGAAGACTTCCACGCCCCAGGCGGTTTTGGCGCGATCGGCCAGCATGCGTTCGCTGTCGAAGAAGTAGTTGCCGGTGGTTTCACGGACGACCGCTTCCTCGGGCACCAGCAGGTCTGAGTATTCCTTGTAGTAGCCTTCCACGCTGAGACGGGTTGAACTTCGCGGCTCGAGGCTGATGCCGAGCACGTACTGATCCGCGCGGATATGGGGGAGGGTTTCGTTGCCGCCGAACGGGTCCCAGACATACTGGAATAACGGTTGCGCCTGGTAGTAGATCCCGTACGCGGCCGTCAGCTCGATGTCACGATGCAGAAGCCAGGACAAGGACAATCGTGGGGCGACCGTGTGATCGTCTGAGAATGCGAAACCGTCGTACCGGGCACCTGCGAGCAATGAGAAACGGTTCACTGGCCGCCAACGATACTGCAGGTAGCCGCCGAACTTGCTGGATTTCAGCCCGAGCCGGTTGACGTAGTCAGCGTAGGCCACAGTATCCGGCAACCCATCCGCCGGAACCGGGAATCCGAGGGTTTGGAGGTAACCGTCATTGAAGACGGTGGTGTCCGGTTGACGCCAGGTGTCCTGCGTGAACTCGACAGGTTTCCAGACCACACCGGCGCCCCAGTCGTCATAGCCGAACCCGTTCCCGTTCCAGTGCAGGCTGACCTGATAGGTGTTCTCGTCAATGGTCTGCTTCGCCCAGCGGCTTTCGAGCCGATCACCGGCGGCGTTGTAGTCGATCTCGTAGACGTCGTAGTAGTAGTCGCTGGCGACACCGGCAATAACCAGATCCGTGTATCCTGCCCCCCAGAGGCTGCGCAGACGTGCGCCGGCGATGAGCCGGTCGCTGTTGGTGTCCACTTTTTCGACGCCACGGCTGAAACTGCCTTCCTCATCTTCGTCGATGAGGATCTTGTCGTTGGCGTACAGCGCATTGACGGTCAGCAGGTGACGGGAACTGAGGTCGTAGGCGATCTTCGCCTGCGTGTTCCAGTAGTAGGGGACGGAGGTCAGCCCGGTCCCCCCCCCGGCGACCCAGTCGAGGTAGCTTTTACGCGCGGCGATGAGGTACGAGCCGCGCCCGTTCTGGATCGGACCTTCCACGTTGCCGCCGATTCCAGCCATGCCGAGGTTGGCGGCGCCGGAGAAACGGGACCGCGATCCCTCGCGCAGGGTCAGATCCAGTACGCTGGAAAGCTTGTCGCCGTACCGGGCGGAAAATCCGCCGGAGGCGAAGGTGACATCCTGGAGGAATTCATTATTCAACGCCGACACCGGCCCGCCGGTAGACCCGACATAGCCGAAATGGTTGATATTCTCGACCTCGATGCCGTCCATCACGGTCAGATTTTCGGAAGGGTCACCACCACGGACCACGATCTCGTTGTTCTGGTCACTTTCTCCGGCCACTCCGGGCAATGCCTGGATCGCCCGCTGCACGTCTTCCGCAGCACCCGGCGCACGTCGTACTTCCTCATAGCGCAACGAGCGAGACGAGGTGGGGAGATCCGGGGACGTGTTTGCGAAGTAGCCGGTGGTAAAGGTGACGGCTTCGTTTTCGAGGACCGTTTCCTCGAGCAGGACTTCGACGGTGCGGACTCGGTTGGGCAGCAGGTTGATCTCATCCACCAGTTGGGTACGGTATCCGAGCGCGGAGACCTGCAGGCTGTATGAGCCGGGTTCGAGGTTGGAGAGAGTGAACGATCCGTTCAAATCGGTTGTTGTACCCAGAGTCGTGCCAACGAGGAGAATGTTAGCGGAGACAACCGGCTCACGAGTCGTGTTGTCCAACACGCGGCCGGAAACCGCGCTGGCCGGTGTTGACGTGGGGTCCGGTGTGGCAATCACGTCAGCTGAAAGCGCGCACAAGGTGCAGAGAATCAGCAGGACAATCGTAAGACGTATTTGCCTGGCAGGCATTCCTCAACCTCTCGCAGCTTATCCGGAACCGGGACTGTTGGTCGAACGCCAAGATAGCGATGTGGACCTGTGATGTCGTGTCAAATAAACAGCTCCTGCGCATGATTCCAGAGACCTGAATTCAAAGCAATATCTCACGATTTTTCTGGATAGGAAACCGGCTGAATTCAGCCAAGAGCATTCATCGTTTAAAACTCCAGTTTCTGTCGTGCAGCTATCAAGTACGCGGGGTAGATTGTATGACGTTTCAACAAAAAGCGACCAATCCTGCCACTCTGTGATGGGCAAAGAAAAACCGTCCGGCAATCAATGCGATGCCGGACGGCTTGAGAAACTCAATCTGACTTGCGTTGCGTGAGTTACTTCACCTTGAACTCGATGCGGCGGTTCTCGGCACGGCCTTCCGCGGTGCTGTTGTCCGCGATCGGATCGGCTTCACCGATACCGACGGCCTCCATCCGGCTCGCGTCAATGCCACGGTTGACCAGCCAGGTCTTGACCGCTTCGGCGCGCTTCTGCGACAGCGACAGGTTGTAGTCGTCGTTGCCCGAGCTGTCCGAGTGGCCTTCAATGATCACTTCCGCTTCCGGGAAGTCCATCAGCGCGGCGTAAACCTCTTCAAGGATGGTGATCGAGTTCGGCGTCAACTTGTCGCTGTTGAGCTCGAAATTGATGTCGTGCAGCACCAGCTCCTTGCCGGTTTCGAGCACCATACCGTCGTCCTCGCCGTTCAACGGGTCGCGGCCCTTCTCGATCTCCATGCCGTCAATCATGCCGCCGAGGTCAGTGTCAATGCTGGTCGGGTTCGTCATGTGGACGTTGACTTCGTCACCGTCCGAGAGACCATCGCCGTCCGTGTCCATCGAGCCCGGGTTGGTTCCGTATGTGTTCACCTCGGCGCCGTCCGCGAGGGCGTCGCCATCACTGTCGGCAACCAGCGGATTAGACATGTAGGTGTTGACCTCGTCACCGTCGGAAAGGCCGTCACCATCGGTGTCGGCCATCGTCGGGTCGGTCTGGTGCGTGCGAATCTCGGCGCCATCCATCAGGCCGTCGCCGTCCGTGTCCGCCACGTTCGGGTCGGTGTTGTACATGGACTGCTCGTCGCCGGTGGTGAGGCCATCGCCATCCGGGTCTGCCGCCAGCGCGGCGAGACGGGCTTCCTCTTCCATGCGCGCCTTTTCCGCGGCGGCCACGGCTTCATGGTCGATACGTTCCGGCACCACGGTCAAGCCGAGCAGGAAGCCAAACGCGGAGTCGTGCTTGTTGCCCGTGAGCGGATTCTTCTTGCCGCGACGTTCATACCCATCCCAGTCGTCATCCAGCGCGATGTCGTAGGTCAGGGTTCCGTCGATGGTGAGAGTTTCCATCAGGTAGTAACGCAACCCCAGACCCATCGGAATCATCGGCATCACGCCGTTGCTACCGTTGTCCATGTCCTGAATGACACCGTACCCCAGGAAAACAAATGGTTGCCAATCAGACATGTGCCACGGTGTGAAAACGGCACGCCAATCAAGCATCAGGTTGTTCGTCTCGTACCCGAAATTCCCAAGCTTGTTTGGATCAGCACCGATTTCATGATAGCGGATGCCAAACTCAACCCACAGCCTTGGAATCAGATCAATCCCCAGGTGACCCCGGAACTGGGGCACCAAGTTTTCCCGGTTGTGACGGTTATCGCCCATTGCTCCACCAACCGCGATACCGTAGTGAAGGTTCGATGTGTCCATCTCCGCATACGTCTGCGCGGCGAACACGAGCAACAACAACAGTACCACAAACTTGGACCCTGACTTCATCCTGACCCCCTCGGTTCGTGTTTCAACCCTTAACTCTTTCCCATGTTGGCATAATAGTATCGCAATGAACCAATTGCGCGCTACTCGTATCTCCAGTCAAATCGGATTCGGGGTTCCAGATCGAATTTGATCCCCTCTGGCAAATATAAAAACATCCCTGCCGCGTGAAACGGCAGGGATGAGTTGGAAATTTTCAACTTGCGTCAGCCTGCGACGCGACTGTTTAGAATCGTGGCTTACTTCACCGAGAACTCGATACGGCGGTTCTGCGCACGCCCTTCCGCGGTGCCGTTGTCCGCGATCGGTTCGGTTTCACCCTTACCAACCGCTTCGAGACGGCGGGAGTCGATTCCCTTGCGCACCAGCCACGTCATCACGGCATTCGCGCGTTTCTGCGACAGCGCCAGGTTGTATTCGTCGTTTCCGGAACTGTCCGAGTGACCCTCGATGATGACTTCGGCGTCCGGGAACTCGAGCAGCGCCTCGTACACACCTTCCAGAATCGTGATCGAATTCGGGGTCAGCTTGTCGCTGTTGAGCTCGAAGTTGATGCCGTGCAGCACAAGCTCATTGCCGGTTTCCAGCACTATACCGTCATCGTCCGGATTCAGCGGGTCCTTGCCGCGTTCGATCTCAGCTCCATCGTTGAGACCGCCCATGTCGGTGTCGACCATGGTCGGATCGGTCTTGTAGATGCTGATCTCTTCGCCGTCACGCAGACCGTCACCGTCCGTATCATTGTTCGCCGGATCGGTCTTGTAGAGGCTGACCTCGACACCGTCCGCCAAGCCGTCGGCGTCGGTGTCGGTGAGCAAAGGATTCGACTTGAACTTGTTGACCTCGGTGCCGTCGTCCAGACCGTCACTGTCGGTGTCCGCCTTCAACGGATTCGTCGAGTATGTACGGATTTCGGCGCCGTCGAGCAGTCCGTCGTCGTCGGTGTCCGGGTCCTGCGAATCGGTCTTGTAGCTGTTCTGTTCGTCGCCGGTGGTCAGGCCGTCACCGTCCGGATCCGCAGCCAATGCCGCCAGGCGCGCTTCCTCTTCCATGCGCCGCTTCTCCGCGAGCTCGAGCGCTTCCCAGTCCACACGTTCCGGAACAACTGACAAGCCGACCATGAACCCGTAAAATGCGTCGTGTTTGCCGCCGCTGATCGGGTTTTTCTTGCCCTCACGCTCGTAGCCATCAAGATCGTCCGAGATAAACAGGTCGTACGTTCCGCTGAGGTCGATCGCCAGTTTCGGTGCGATGTAAAACCGCAGTCCCGCACCGAACGGCACGACGGGCAAGAGGTCGCTGTCGCTGACCTGAAGATCCTTGCTGACACCGAAGCCGGCGTAGATGAACGGCTGTACCGGTGACATGTCAAACGGCGAGAAAACCATCCGCCAGTCGCCGATCAGGGTGTTCGTTTTGTAGCCCTTGAACCCACGGCGGGTGGCGTCACCGCGAAGCCCGGCGTAGTGCAGGCCGAACTCGGTGTAGACCATGGAGGCGACTTCGAGACCGAGATGCCCACGGAACTGCGGCACCCAGTTCTCACGATTGTAAATGTTGTCCCCGATCGCACCACCAACTGAGATGCCGTAGTGCAGCACGTCCGGCTTTTTCTCCAGTGCATGGCCCGGAACCGCCATGAAGACCAAACCAACCAGGATAAAGAACGTGAACAGTTTTCTCATCGATCACCCCCAACAGTTGTGCTTCCACCGGAAGCGGTCGTTGCACACTTTATGAACAGCTTTTTGTTTTCGAGATTGTGATCAAAGGATGCGGATCCGGTGGTGAGCGGAGCAGGAGTGCAGGTGCTGAGCCAGAACCCGGGGACTAGTTCTCGGGTCGAATCTGAGGCGTGACAAACCAGTGTCCGATCCTCCATCATGAGTTTTGTTCGCGTAACGATAAAAAGTCAACATTTTCAGTAGAAGATTTTGTGAGTTGAGTCACAAGCGAGAGGGGAGATGTTGCGGATTCACGTCTTTTAACTCATTATCATTACAACAGTTTATGGACTGAATTTGGATTTTTCGGGAAGGTGCAAACAGGGCAGCAGATGAAATTGCTTTTGGAAAGTTGATGACGATTTGGTGCATTTTGAACAGGTTGCATCATCGAAAATGGGAATTGATAAAAGAAGAAAAACGATGAAAACTGTGGATGGAATGGGGAGGAGGATCGTTGGTGCTGGAACTGGATCAGACTTACTTGTCTCCCAGATCTTTCTCAGAGGACTCCGATTCCGAGGATTCGGCAGCCGCGGATTCGTCCGCGCTGTCCGCTTCGATGAATTCGGCGTCCGGTTGATCGTCTTGCTCATCGGGAAGATCTTGTTTGGGCGCGCCGGCTTCATCTCCGTCCGATCGGGGACGATACCATTCCTGCTCGACGCCGGTATCTCCACCGGCAAACGGGCCGCGCGCGACCTGAACCTCGGAGCCCTGTGACACCTCGTCCGGTTCGGCGAGCAATTCGCCGGGATCGGGCAGCTCGAAGAGGGAGTCCAGGCCGAAGTAGGTGAGAAATGCGGCGGTGGTGGTGTACAAGAGCGGACGTCCCGGCGCTTCCGCCCGGCCGGACGCCTTGATCAGGCCACGGTCCATCAGGTGACGGAGCGTCTGGACGCTGTCAACGCCGCGCATCTGCTCGATTTCCGCACGGCTGACCGGCTGCTTGTAGGCGATGATCGAAACGGTTTCCAGCGATGCCCTGCTCAACCGTCCGCGAACCTTGCCCTTCAGATGCGTGCGGACGAGGTCGGCGTAGTTGGGATGGGTCGCCAGCCGCCAGCCGCCGGCGACACGCTGTACGGTTAACGCGTGGTCGCCGTCCCTGTACTTATGCTCCAACGCGTCCATGACCTGGCCGACACCCGCCTCAAGCAACCCCGGCAGCACGGCGGAGATGTCCGCGTCACGCAACGGTTCTTCCGCCGCGAACAGCAACGCTTCCACCTGCGGGACGAACCAATCGGTGTCTCGTTCCGCGCCGTTATCAGCTACCGGTTGATCAGCCATTCCCGTTGTCCTCCACATCCCGAATGACAGTGCCCTTGTACTTTGGCCCGCGCTGAATCAGAATCTCACCGAACAGTTCGTCCTGACGCAAGCTGATTCTACCCAGACGCAGCAAATCCAGCATCGCGAGAAAGGTGACCACGACCTCGATCCGTTCGGTCAGCATCTCCGCGATCTGCTGGAAGGAAATGCTCTTCTGTTCCGCCAGGCCTTGCAGAATCATCACCGCCTGTTCCTCGACGGTGACCTTGAACAGGGCGAGCTGACGCGCCGGCTTCTGCTCCAGCTTGCGTTCCACCTGCCGGAACGCTTCCGCCAGGTGCAACACGTTCAGATCCTGCAGCAACGCTTCGGTTTCGTCCACCTCGACCTGGCCCGCCGCCTGACCGCGTTTAAAATGCAAGCGCTGCCGCGCTTCACTGTCTGCCAGTTCACGGGCCGCCGCGACGATCCCGAGGAACATCTCCTCCAGCTCTTCGTCACGCTCGATGTCGCCGTTGCTGTCCTCGTCGTCGGCTGCATCCTCGGTGGGCAGCAGGAACCGGACTTTCATCCGGATCAACAGCGAAGCCGTGTACAACACTTCACCCGCTTCATCGAGGTCGAGGCCGTTATCCTCCCGTGCGTACTCGAGAAACCCCTCTGCGATCTGCGCGAGGGGCAATTCGAGCATGTCGATCCGGTTCTGACGAACCACGTGCAGCAGCAGGTCCATCGGACCGGAATAGACGTCGATGTTGAGGGTGAAGGGCATGGTTAGAGGAGTTTCAAGAAGTCATCCGGATCAATATCGGCTTGATCAAGAATTGAGAAAATCAGCCCTCGTTTTAAATCCCGTGCGTGCATGGGCACCGTGGTCCAGCGGCCATCCGGATGGTGCAGATACAGATGACTGCCTTTTTGTGAATGCTCTACAAATCCTGCTTTCTTCAAGACCTTCACCATCTTCCGGGGTGTCAGCGTTGGAAAGCGTGGCGTCATGCCGGAACCTTCACATTGATCTGTTCAGCCACTGCGGTTGTCTGCCCTTCCTCCGGGATGGGAAGGCCTTCTGAGTGCAAGGCTTCTAGAAATCCCTCGATGGCTTCTTTCGCCATCTCCTGGGCTTCTTCCAGCGTATCACCGTACGTGACAACTCCTTTGAGCGCGGGAACGGTCACAATGAACCCGCCCTCTTCGTCACGGGTGTACACAACGGTGTAGCTTCCAACTTTCATACCAACCTCCAGCACTGGCTCAATCTGAAATATACGGTCGGCGGCCAGCGCTCGGAAAGGATCATCCAAACTTCATCGCGTCGCGAACCTGCGCCATGGTCTCCTGCGCGACGGCTCGTGCTTTCGTCTCTCCGGTAGTGAGTACGTCCATCACGGCGTCATCGTTGTACTGCTGGCGGCGTTCACGCATCGGACGCAGATAGTCATTCAATTTCGCCGCGCAGTTCTTCTTGCAGGCGACACAACCCAACGCGCCGCTCCTGCAGTCTTCCTCGATTTGCGGGACTTCGTCCGGGTTGAACTTCTGGTGGTAGGTGAACACGTTGCACACTTCCGGCCGGCCCGGATCATTGCGGCGAACCTTCTGCGGATCGGTGACCATGCCCATGATGCGCTTGCCGGTTTCCTCCTCACCGTCGCTGAGGAAAATGGTGTTGCCGAGCGACTTGGACATGCGCTTGCCATCTGGGCCCGGCAGACGGCTGAACTTGGTTTCCTCCAGCACGTAGCCGTCCGGTTCCGGGAACACCTCGCCGTAGTAGCGGTTGAAGCGGCGCGCGATTTCCCGCGTGATCTCGAGATGCGGCAGCTGATCCTCGCCCACCGGCACTACCTCACCCTTGTAGAGCAGAATGTCCGCCGCCTGCAGCACCGGGTAGCCGAGATGGCCATACGTGATCAAACCGGAATCGGTAACCTCATTCTCCGGGCGGTCCTCGTCGTCCAGATCGCGCGCCTGCAATTTTTCGCGCAGGTCGCGGATCTGTTCCTTGAGCGTCGGGTTGCGTTCGAGACGCGACTGAGTCACCAGCATTGAGAAGAGGAGATGCAGCTCAGCATGTTCTTTCACCTGAGATTGCCGGAACATCGGGCTGATGCTCGGGTCGATGCCCGCGCCGAGCCAGTCACGCACCATTTCGAGCGTGTTCGGGAGAATCTCGCCGGTGTGTTCGGCGTCCGTGGTCAAGACATGCCAGTCGGCGACGAGATGATAGTTCTCGTATTCGCCCTGCATCTTGACCCAGTTCTCGAGTGCGCCGACGAAATTGCCGAGGTGCAGGCGGCCGGTGGAACGCATGCCGCTGAGGATTCGCTTCTTGCCTGAAGGTGCCATGGTATCCGCTATGCTTGAGGGTTGATCCCGTTGTGCGCGGGGAAGGTAGCGCAACGGGTGGGCGAGGGGCAAACGGGGATCGGGATGATGCCTGCTTCGGGAACTCCACAGGGTTACGTCCCATTGGCTTCTGGTAATGTTGCCGGAGCTATCATCGCACATGCGGTACGTTCATACCTGATCTTGCAGCTCACTCGAGGGAGGAGTCGATAATGAACCAACGCTTGCTGCTCACCATCATCCTGCTGGTGACGATCACACTTTTTGTACAACCACAAATCAGTCCAGCGATGGAACCCGTTGATGAACTGCCTTCGTACTTGATGGATCGCGGAACCGGCAGCCCAACATCGATGTTCGGTACACACATCCGCAAGGGCGAGTTGATGCTCTATCCATTCTACGAGTACTACATCAACGCGCAGGAAGAATACAACCCAACGGATTTTGGTGCTGCCCTGGATGAAGATTTTGAGGGTGACTACAACGCCAACGAATTCCTCATCTTTCTCGGGTATGGGATTACGGACCGGTTGGTTCTAGAGATCGAAGCTGCCTACATCACAGCAGAACTCGAAAAGGCGGATGAAGATTTGTCTACCATGCCGCGAGAAATCAAGGAATCAGGGCTGGGGGATGTACAAACCCAGCTCGACTACTATTGGCTGAAGGAAACCGCGAAACGGCCTGGGTTTTACAGCTATTTCGAAACCGTGTATCCGTTCAACAGTGACAAGGATCTCACCGGAACGCCCGATTACGAATTCAAACTGGGGACTGGGGTGATTCGTGGGTTCTCGTTCGGAACGCTCACTTTTCGTGTGTCAGCTGAATACAACATGGATGAAGAGGAATTTGGTTTGAACGAGGTTGCGGTGGAATACCTGAAGCGGTTGAACGACAATTGGAAGGTGTTTCTCGCGGTTGAGAACGATGAAGCGATCACGGAAATTCAATTCCATTTCGCCGATTGGGGGTTGATCAAATTCAACAACTCGTTTGGTTTGACGCCAACATCGGTCGACTGGGCACCGGAATATGGATTGATGTTCAGCTTCCATCGCTGGTGATCGTTTAGAATGTCTAAACCGTTAAACTGTAAGTTGATGCAACATGCTGAAAGGCAGGAGGGGAAGATGAAGTTACGCATTGCGATTGGACGTGGGATTGCCACCTTGCTTCTTTGTGGTTTAACAGTATTTACCGCTGTCAACGTGTTCGCAGAAGATGGGGAAACCACAGTTCCGTGGGATCAGGTTCCGGAAGTGGTGCGCACCACGCTGCTCGCTCAGCTGAACAACGCTGTCCCCGAGGAAGTCGAGATGGATGAGGAGGACGGCTACACCGTCTACGAAGCAGAAACCGAGGTGGATGGTGATGAATTCACGGTCGAGGTCGGTGCCGGCGGTGAGTTGTTGGCAACCGAGATTGAAATTGACGCCGAGGATCTGACGGCTGCAATTCAGACATACCTGCAGCAGCACTTTCCAGATGCGCAAATCCGTGAGGCGGAACAAGTCACGGTCACCTATTTCGAAATCGAGATTCGCGATGGAGATGACACCCGCGAACTCCATTTCCTTGGCAATGGCAGGCTGATGCATGACAACGAAGATGACGACGAAGAGGATGATGACTGAGTCGTTTTCGTATGTTTGCAGCAAACCTTAGATTACCCCCGGGGTACAATGCGCTGTCTTGTCGTTGAAGACGCACAGCGGTTGCAACGCTACGTCGCGAAAGGGCTTCGTCAAGCCGGATACGCTGTCGATACGGTGTCCGACGGCAGCGAAGCCCTGTCGTTGTTGCATCACTCCGACTATGATGTGGTCATACTTGATTTGATGCTGCCGAAGATTGATGGCATGTCCATATTGCAGCGTATGAAAGAGGACGGTGTTGAGGCCGGAGTGTTGATCCTTTCCGCACGGGACACGGTCGATGATCGGGTTCGGGGTCTGGAGGCGGGAGCGGATGACTATCTCGTCAAACCTTTTGCGCTGGAGGAGTTGCTTGCACGGGTGCAAGCGCTTGTACGCCGCAAGTACAGGATACAGGCGCCGAACATCCCAATCCGTGATCTGAATTTAGACCTCAATCTACGAGAGGTTTCACGCAGTGGCCAGATACTGCCGTTGAAACCACGTGAATATGCCGTCCTCGAATACCTCGCTCTGCACAAGGAAAAAGTCGTCTCATCCCGTGAACTCATGTATCACATCTACGATTTCGCGAACCAGCCAAGCAGTAATGCTATTGAGTCGGCGATCAGCGCACTGCGAAAAGTGCTGCATGTCGAAGGTCAGCCATCCATGATCGAAACAAGACGGGGTCAGGGATATATCCTGCGGGATCCAAGCCTGTGAACTCCATTCGCATACAGTTGATCGCTGGACTACTTGCTGGTTTGAGCCTACTTGTTGTGCTGGCTGGATTCGCAGTGTATGGAGTCACCAGACACGCACTGATTGCCGCCTTCGACCAGGCATTGCTCAGCCGGGCGGATGCAATTCTACAGGTCACCGAAATCAATGAAGAGGGTGAATTCGAGTTCGACCTCGAGGATCTGTCGATCACGGGACTGGAAGCCGGTGGGCTGGTGATCGATTATGAACTGCGTGACAAGCTGGGCAGGGTTGTGTTCGATCAGATACCAGCGTGCAACTGTCATTGATGGACTTTGCTACAGTAACTGATTCGCTCATCATTTATTCGATGAGCCGGGAAGATCGGACATCTGCACGAGCGGCTCTTATTCGGTACATACCTCGCATCGAACGTGGCTCGGGATCTGATCAACCCAGGGAAAATTTCGAACACACTTTAACACTGGCGGTTTCTCGATCAGGGCTTGATAAGACGCTGACGTTGATTCAACTGGGGATTGTTGCCACCGCACTGTTGCTACTTATCCTCACCATACCACTAGTCCTGCTGGTAGTCAGACGAGGTTTGGCTCCGCTGGACCGTTTCAGCTTCAAGGTCAGGCAGCTGCAAACCGACCAGCTATCCCATCGATTCCCGACACACGAGCAACCGGCAGAACTGAAACCCCTGGTTAAATCCTTCAATCAGCTGTTGGAACGCATGGAAGCAGCCTACAACCGGGAACGGCGATTCACCGCCGACGCTGCGCATGAGTTGCGAACTCCCATCGCAGAATTGCGCACGCTGGCGGAGGTCGCATTGAATGACGCTTTCGTGGCTACCAATGAAGATGTCAGGGCGTATTTCGAAGACGCTGAGGCGATCGCAAAACAGCTTGAGATGACGGTCTCCGTTCTGCTAGCAATGGCGAGGATGCAGCAGCATGAAATCACCATTGTAATGACGCAAGTTGATCTGTCCGCATTGACGCGCGCGGTATGGGACCGATTGCAAGGCCAGGCAAATCAGAGAAATCTTAAGCTGGATCTGCAAGTCGGGGATGGCATTTGCGTATCCAGCAGTTCAAGTCAGCTCGAATCGTTGTTGCAGAACCTCATCTCGAACTCGGTACTGCATTCACCAGATGGTGCCACAGTTCGGTGTTGGGTTGATTCCGATCCCAATGTCACCAGCTGGACAATTGAGAACCCTGCTCCTGATCTGGACATTACCGAGATTGAGCATATGAACGAACCATTCTGGAGAAAAGAAACCAGTCGCAGTGAGTTTCATCTCGGCATGGGGCTGACCCTGGCACAGAACTATGCAGCCCTGCTTGGAATCGAAATGGTGTCTGCACTCACGGAATCCGGCTGGTATCAGGTGCGTCTCTTGATTCCAAGCGATTCAGCCATCCACTAGACATTCCGCAGACGCTTCATTTCAACTGTCCATGGAATGGAGGTACCCAGGCGTGTAACGATTCCTGCTTCATTCTGTCCCTATCAGAAACATGAACAGGCAATCGACGCCAAAAGGGGGGGAGCGTCATGGTTCGGGTCAGTGTAATCTTCTTCTTTGTTCTGTCATGCCTTGTACTGCCGCCATCCGCATTCGCCGTCACTCCCGACGATTCGCCACTACTGTACTCCGCGCAATCGTGGGTACGGGTGGGTGAGTACCTGAACGTTGAGTTTCAGACCTTTGACGCCGGGCACGAGCAGACCGATGAGTACGCGGCGGCTGTCCATGACTGGTTGCGGGAACAGTGGGACTGATGGGGCTGGACCCCGGCGTCGCCGCGACTGACAAATTCACGGTTTCGTCCCTGTCCCGTAGCCCGAGCCGGGTCAATCCCCTATATTGACGCATTCTCACAGTTGCCCACCCAGTTTGAGGGAAGACCATGGATCAGGACACCCAGCCAGGCACCTCCGCTGCACGTCACGTTCTGACGTCTGAAGAACAGGAACTCCGCTACTACAGAGAACATTATCGTGGCGACATGCCGCAGCTGACCCTGCGTGCCGCGATCATGGGCCTCGCGCTCGGCGCGATCATGAGTCTGACCAACCTGTACATCGGGCTGAAAACGGGCTGGGGATTTGGTGTCGCGATCACGGCTTGCGTGCTCTCGTGGGCGATCTGGAAATTCTTCCGCAAGATCGGCGTCACCAAGTCTGACATGACGATCCTTGAGAACAACGCGATGCAGTCGGCGGCGTCCTCAGCGGGTTATTCCACCGGCGGCACGCTGGTCAGCGCGGTCGCGGCGTTTGTCCTGGTCAACAGTGCGCACATCGGCTACTTCCACCTCACCCTGTGGATCTTCTTCCTCGCGTTGCTCGGCGTGACGATGGCGATTCCGATGAAGCGCCAGATGATCAACGTGGAACGGCTGCGGTTCCCGTCTGGTATTGCGGCGGCGGCGACGCTTCGCAGCCTGCACCACGACCTCGATCACAAGCCGGCGCTACAGAAGCCAGTGGCGGACATCGTCACGGTCGAGGACGAGGAGCGGGAAGCTGCCGCGGAGGCCGAAGCGGCGGACGCCGAAGGTGCGATCACTGATGAATCGCAGGCGCAAAAATCGGCTAACGCTCTATTCATTGCCGGCGGGCTGGGTGCGTTGCTGACGTTGCTGCGTGACGGTCCTGCGATGCTGATGGAAATCGGGATCGTGAAAAAGGCGTTCACGATCATCGAGGGCGTCTATCCGATCTTCGGCAAGAAGGCGATGGACTACACCGTAGCCGGCGAAGGATCGTTGCTGCTAGTCGCGGCGGGCGGGTTGATGGGCTTCCGTGTCGCGGCGTCAATCATGCTCGGCGCGATCCTCAACTGGGTGATTCTCGTGCCGATGATGTACAACCAGGGCGTGATTGAATCACTCGAGTACCGCACGATGGTTTCGTGGTCGCTTTGGGGCGGGGCGGCGTGCATGGTCACCTCCGGTCTGCTGGCGTTCGCGATGCAGTGGAAGTCGGTGGTGCGGGCGCTGAGTGGCGTCGGCAGCATCATCGGCATCAAGTCCAAGGGGTCGGGCAACCCGGAGCTGGACGAGTACATCAAGAAGATCGAAGTGCCGGGATCGTGGATGGTGGCTGGCGGCGTGGTCGGCGCGCTGGGCATTATCTACGTTGCACAAGTCGCCTTCGGCATGCCGATCTGGATGAGCGCGCTGGCGATTTTCCTCAGCTTCTTCCTCGCCCTGGTCGCCTGCCGGACCACCGGCGAAACCGACACCAGCCCGATTGGCGCGATGGGCAAGGTGATGCAGCTGGTCTACGGCGGCATCGCCCCGGGACGTCAAACAGTCAACCTGATGGCAGCAGGCATCACCGCCGGTGTCGCCGACAGTTCCTCCGCGTTGCTGATCGACCTGAAGAGCGGATACGTACTTGGCGCACAGCCACGCAAGCAGTTCCTCGCCCAGTTCTGGGGCATCTTTATCGGCACCGCGGTGACTGTACCGACCTTCTACCTGCTGGTTCCGGACGCATCCGCGTTGGGCACCGACCAGTGGCCCGCGCCGGCGGCAGTGGTCTGGGCGGCGGTCGCGGAACTATTGGCCAACGGGATGGAATCGATCCACCCGACCGCGCAGATGGCCTTGTGGATCGGGGGGCTGGTCGGAATCCTGCTGGTGATCTTGCAGAAAGTGCTGCCGCCGAAGGCACGGATCTGGGTGCCGTCCCCGCTGGGCCTCGGGCTGGCGTTTACGTTCCACTTCTGGTATGCACTGTCGATGTTCATCGGCGGCCTGATCCAGCTGATCCTGAGCAAGTGGAAGCCGAAGGTGGACAGCATCTACACCGTCCCGACCGCGTCCGGCCTGATCGCCGGCGAGAGCCTGATGGGCATCTTCCTGATCCTGATTCCGCTGATCTGGGGATTATTGGCGGGGTAAACGGAAACGATCTCAGGTCGGGCGGAAGTTTTCGTGGCGAACGTTGGACGTGCGCAACATGTGCCCCTGCGGGCTACGCCAGCAGGGGTCATCGGGCGTGGTGGATCAGGAGAATTGGTTGACGACGGATAAGTAGCGGTTCAGTGCGGCACCCCTACAGGGTGCGTGGGCAGATGAATTAAGGGGGAGGGGTACGCGTGCTCGTGTGGCTGAAGCCACACGCTAACCACCCGTCACTGCTACGCGGTGAAACGCAATACCCAGCCGCCATCGCTACAACGCATAGCACACGCGTTACAAGTCACTGCTTCACGGTGAAGCACGCTAACCACCCGTCACCGCTACGCGGTGAAATTCACTTGCTCGCCGACTGCCGACCATAGCCCGCCGACCGCAGCCCGCCGACAGCCGACCGTAACCCGCCGACCGCGAAGCACCTACTGCATCCCACCCTGATACGCGTCCTCGGCCCACCAGCCTTCGATGGCGTCGAGCAGCTCGGTGACACCGGTCCGTTTCAACGCGCTGACCGGGAAAACCTGCATTTTCGCACCGACGGCGTGTTGCACTTCACGATGAGCTTTCGTCAGCTCGCTGCGCTTGAGTTTATCGGTCTTGGTCAGGACAATCGAGCAACCGACACGTTCCTCAATCGCCCACTGCACCATCTCGGTATCCAGCTCGCCGATGCCGCGCCGGGCGTCGACCAGCACCAGCAGTTGCACCAGATTCCCGTGATCGGTGAGGAAGTCACTGACCATTTCCCGCCACTTGCCACGCAGGTCTTCCCCGACCTTGGCGAACCCGTAGCCCGGCAGATCGACCAGGTCCCAGCGTTCGTTGATGAGGAAGCGGTGCACACCTCGGGTGCGGCCCGGTTGCTTCGAGGTGGCCGCTACCTTGCGGTTAAGCAGCAGGTTGATCAGCGTCGATTTGCCAACATTGGAACGGCCCGCCACCGCGATTGCGGGACGGGGCGTGCCCTTGTACTTCGGCGGCAGTTTCTGGACGGTATGTACGTGAAAAGCCATGGCGGAAGGTACGTGTTTGTGTTCGCCGGGTGGCAAACGATTCAGCCGAGTTCTCCCAGCGCTCGATCGATCACGATGCCGATGATCGCGTTGCGGATGGTATCAATCCGCACCTTGGCGAGTCCGGCTTCGGTCAACGCACGCATCTCGAGCAGGTCCTGCTTACCACGCAGCAGCGACTCGAACCCGGCCTGGTCCAATTCACCGCGTGCGATGGCCGCCGTCCACGATTGCAGATCGTCCTTTGTGGACTCGAGAAAGTCCTTGCTATCGGTCAACACCTGATCGGCGTACTCACGCACATTCTGGCCGACATAAACGCGGACATCGTCCAGGATGGCTTGCAGCAACTGATCCATGGTTCCTCCCAGCCTCAGAGCTTGGCTTTTTCGAGACGGATGATCTCATCAAACGCCGCGCTGATCTGTTTCTTCTTCTCCGTGATCAGGAACGGGAGCAACGGACCGTCCTTCCAGTCACGGAGAAATCCGCCGAGCAGGTCACGCTCCGGGTCCTTGAGAATCTCCCACTGGCGCGCGCTCTCCTCGTTCTTCGGGATCGCGGCGGCATACTCGTACGCCTGCCAGAGGCGGAGCTCGAGGTATTCGATGTCTTCCGAATACTTGTCGGCGTCCTCGTCGGCGTGGTCCATCAGGATCAACGCGTACGCCTTGAGGTCGGTCGCGTTCTCCAACGCCCGCTGATTGAAGGTGGCGATGGTCGAACACCCGGCCAGTACCACCCATACCGCGAGCGCCGCCGCTACTCGCCAAGCTGTTCGCGTACCCATGGATCCTCCACGGCTGACAACGTGTCACACCTGTACGTTATCCCCACATCTGGACAGAGAAAAGCCACGCGAAACCGCGTGGCTTGAGTTGCGAGACGGATACGCAGAGACGAGTGCATCCACAATCATCACCCGGGCTCCGTTGTGCGAACTACTCGATGTTGTTGATCCACGAGCGGCCGTAGGTGTGATCCTCGACCTGCGTCACCGCCCTGGCGATCTTGACCGGGTCGAAGGTGTCCATCATCACCGCGATTTCCTCGGTGCGCTTGGCGCCGACACTGCCCTCGTACTTGCCCGGCTGCGGACCGTGCGGGAAACCGGCCGGATGCAGCGTCAACGACCCCATTTCAATCCCCTTGCGGCTCATGAACTCGTCGTTGGCATAGAACAGCATCTCGTCACTCATCACATTCGAGTGGTTGTACGGCGCCGGGATCGCCTGGGGGTGGTAATCGAACATGCGTGGCACAAACGCGCAGACGACAAATCGTTCGCATTCGAAACTCTGGTGCACTGGTGGCGGCTGGTGCAGGCTGCCGGTGATCGGCTCAAAGTCGTTGATGTTGAACGCCCACGGGTAGTAGTATCCGTCCCAGCCGACGACGTCGAACGGATGTGAGCCGAGAATCGCTTCGGTGAGCACGTTCTGCCGCTTGATCACCAGCTTGAACTCGCCCTTTTCGTCGTGGACCTGCAGCGACTCCGGACGGCGGATGTCGCGTTCGCAATACGGACTGTGTTCAAGCAGCTGGCCCTTATCGTTCTGGTAGCGCTTCGGATAGCGGAAGTACCCGGTGCCCTCAAAGACCATATACCGATGCGGACCCTTGCCCAGCTTGAACCGGTGCAGGATGCCACGGTGGATGATCAGGTGGTCGCCGGCGTGGTACGGCAGGTCGCCGTAAACCGACTCGAGTACACCCTCACCTTCCGCGATGTACACCAGCTCATCGCCCTGACTGTTGCGGAAGAAGAAATCATCCGACTTGTCCGGCTGGACAAAGCTGACCGCGACGTGATTGTTGTACAGCACCGGGATACGGTTCAGCACCGGACTGCCACCCTTCGGCAAATCGAAGAGACGGAAATGCCGCATCCGCACATGCGGTTCAGGGTCGGCTTCCCAGTTCACGATCTGCAACTGCCGTTCCTTGAGCACCGTTGTCGGCGGATGGAGGTGGTACAGCAGGGAGGAGGCGCCGTCGAAGCCATACGTCCCCATCAATTCTTCGTGATGGATGCCGTCGCCGCTCTTCTTCGGGAAGACGGTGTGCCGTTTCCGCGGGATGTCGCCTAAGGTGTGATAGATGGGCATGGTTCTCGTCTTTCGTCTTTAGTCTCTTGTCTCTCGGACTTGAGAAATCGGGCTCTGGGCTCTGGATCCAAATTCGTTGCTTGTCCGGGTCCGCGTTTGCAAGCAAACACGGGCACGTATCCAGTCGTGAGTGATGAGTGATGAGTCACTGACCACTGACCTCGGGCTGTAGGCTATGGGCTATGGCAACAACCCACAGACTACCGACAACCGTTTACCGGATACCGATAACCGATAGCTATTGCCGATAACCGGCCACCAGTTACAGATTTCCGCGGCGAGCCTGCTCCCGTTCGATCGCCTCAAACAACGCCTTGAAGTTACCGGCACCAAAGCCTTCCGCGCCGCGACGCTGGATAACTTCGTAGAACAACGTTGGACGATCTTCCACCGGCTTGGTGAACAGCTGCAACAGGTAGCCCTTTTCGTCCCGGTCGACCAGCACTTTGAGCTTCTTGAGCACGCTGATATCTTCCTGGATCGCACCGACACGGTCCTGCAACTCGTCGTAATACGCGTCCGGCACCTCGAGGAATTCGACGCCCTGTTCGTACATGGTGGACAGGGTGTCGATAATGTCCTCGGTGTATAACGCGATGTGCTGCACGCCTGGACCGTTGTTGAACTCGACGTATTCCTGGATCTGACTTTTTTTCAGCCCGTCCGCCGGTTCATTGATTGGCATCTTGATGCGCATGTTGTCGGACGCCATCACCTTGCTGCGCAGGGCCGAGTGCGCCGTCGAAATCTGCTTGTCGTCGAAGCTGAGGAACTGCTGGAAGCCGAGCACCTGCTGGTACCAGTTTGCCCAGACATCCATCTGCCGGTCTTCCACGTTGCCGACCATGTGGTCGAACGCGCGCAGGCCGTTGTTGCGGCCCTGAATCTTCCACGGCTCGAAGTTGGGCAGGAAGAACCCGTCGTAACTGTCCGAATTGATGAAGGTGTGGACGACATCACCGTATGTATGGATCGCAGAACGCCGCACTTCACCGTGCTTGTCCTTGACCGTAAACGGTGCCGCAGCTTCCTTCGCGCCACGGCTGACCGCGGAAACATGATCCGAGTCCACGTTGTTGACGCGGAAGGCGATGTCGATAACACCATCACCGTGTTCATTGAGAAATACCGCGAGCGGATCATCCTTGTAAATCGGCGTCGTCAGGATGATGTGTGCGTTGCCCTGTCTCAAGAGATACGACGCGCGATCACGCTGGCCGGTCTCCGGGCCGGCGTAGCCGACCTGGTCAAAACCAAACGCGTTGCGGTAATAGTAAGACGCCTGCTTGGCATTGCCGACGGCGAGCTCGACATGATGAATGTGGCTGATCGGAAGCGGGGGTGCATGCATCTGTGACTTCTCCTTCGGTGTTGCTGCCCATTCATGAGGATGATGCGACTGAAACCGTAAGTAAAACGCTCCTAACTTGAAAGGCAAGCCGGGGCCAGCTGAGGTCGAGACGGCTGCAAGACAATCGTCGATGTTGAGAATGAGCATACTTGTAATTCCGATGCAAGAAATACTGCTATTGAATGAATAAAATTACAACCATTACCCAAGAGTTGTCCACAAACGTCATTGCTTCTTGATTTCCCGTGTACAAGCAGACTTCTCCAATTGTACTTGCTGTTCACAACTGTTGAGTTCAGTTGCTATCTCTCATAGTAGCAACAAGTTACCTCTCCTGGAGACAGGGCGTTGGATGGCGATTCTCAGCCTTACTCAGCGATAAAGCAGCTGTAAGCTTGAGAAGGGCAGGAACGACTTAACCTACCGGGTGGGGACAATATGGTCGAAGGGGTAAAGACCTTTCACATTCGAAAGGACTCGGCCAACAATTGGACATTGCAGGAAACAAGCGGGCGTGTGTACGCACGGGACCCCTACAAAGACATGATCGTCGATCTGGCTCGCCAGATCGCACGAACACATGCGCCGAGTATTGTGTACCTGCATTCAGGCAACGGCAAGCCGCCGCGATTCTGGCGCTACAGTTCGCCGCGAGACAACGGGTCTGAGTCTGACGCTGCTGTCGAGTAAGAACTGAGCCACGGGTCCAGAAGGAAAACGAGCCGTCCGGAATACCGGACGGCTCGTACAGACTGCTGACAAAGTCCCCACGGGCTCTCGACCTGTGGGGATTTGTTTTGTATCTTTGTAGATGCTACCTACTTCCAAAGCTCATCAAAGCGCAGCGGAGCTTATTTACATTGACGATTTGGTCCCGGACGATCATCTTTTGCGGAAGATTGATGCGGCAATTGATTTTTCGTTTATCCGGGATCGTGTAAAGCATCTCTACAGCGCCGACAATGGCCGTCCGGCTGTTGACCCTGTCCTTCTGTTCAAGATGTTGTTCATCGGTTACCTGTACGGAATTCGGTCCGAGCGTCAGCTGGTGCGTGAGATCCAGGTCAATGTTGCCTATCGCTGGTTCCTCGGGCTGGATCTGCGTGACAAGGTGCCGGACGCGTCCACGATCAGCCAGAATCGACGACGCCGTTTCCGTGAAAGCACCATCTTCCAGGAGATCTTCGACGAGATCGTGCTGCTGGCGATCCGTCGTGGCCTGGTCGATGGCCGGGTCTTGTTCACCGATTCGACGCACCTGAAAGCCAGCGCGAACAAGAAGAAGTTCAAGAAGCGGCAGGTGACAGTGGCGACGAAGTCGTATCTGTCCGATCTGGAAGAGGCGGTGGATGCGGATCGCCTGGCGCATGGCAAAAAGCCACTGAAGAAACGTGACAATGACGATTCATCACCGCCGGCGACAAAGGAAATCAAGGTCAGCACCACCGATCCGGACAGCGGCTTCATGGTCCGGGACGGCAAGCCGCAGGGCTTTTTCTACCTTGACCACCGTACCGTAGACAACAAGGCCGGAATCATCACCGACACGCATGTCACCCCCGGCAATGTACATGACAGCACCCCCTACCTCGAGCGTCTCGACACACAGATTCGCAAATTCCACTTCCCGGTGGAAAGGGTCGGTCTCGACGCCGGCTACAATACCGCCGCCATCTGCAAGGGGCTGGAGGATCGAAAGATCGACGGCGTGATCGGCTCGGTACGTACGACACGCAAGAAGGGAATGCTGGCAAAACGACTGTTTGTGTACGATTCGCTGGGGGATGTCTACCACTGTCCCGGCGGCCAGACACTACCGTATCGCACGACGACACGTGAAGGCTACCAGGAATATGTTTCCGACCCGTCGTGCTGTGTCCTCTGTCCCCTGTTGCAGCAATGCACCGAAAGCGCCAATCACCGCAAGGTGGTCACCCGGCACGTGTGGCAGGCCAGCCGTGAAAAGATGATCGCGACCGCTCGGACAGAACGCGGACGGGCCACGTACCGGCGACGACGGGAGACGGTCGAACGCAGCTTCGGCGAAGCCAAACAACTGTATGGCCATCGCTATGCCCGGCTGCGCTCGATAGCCGGAGCACGTGAACAATGCCTGCTGTCCGCCGCCTGCCAGAACATGAAGAAGATCGCCATGACAATGGCGAAACACCCCTCTATCTCAAGACTATGGACCTATTTAGCCGGTCTTCTATCCCAGCGCACCACGCTCAACGGTCTCGACAGAAAAATCGAGCGAAGAACCAAACACAACCTGCCAACTATACCACAAATCCAACCAGTAGGATGTGCCGTGTGAATACAAAACAAACCCCATCAAATGACGGGGTTTGTCAGCAGTCTGAACGAGCCGTCCGGAATACCGGACGGCTCGTATTGTTTCGCCAGATAGCGCTATGGCGCTTAGCGGACCAGCATGACCTTCTGGACATCATTCATGTGCCCAGGAACCGTGGCACGAACGAAGTACAGACCGCTGGAGAGGTTCGACGCGTCAAACGTCAACGTATGACGTCCCGCATCCATCCGGCCGTTCGCAAGCTGAGCAACCTGCTGACCGATCACGTTGTAAACGGTCACGTTCAGCTCAGCCGCTTCCGGCAGAGCGACGTTGATCGTCGTGGTCGGGTTGAACGGGTTCGGATACGCATTTTCGATCGCGTATTCGGTCGGAAGCACGGTTTCGAACTCAGACGCCAGCTGCGCCAGGTTGTCGAAGCCACCAGTGGTGGTCCACTCGCCGAGGTCGATCACGTCGGCCAGCGCATTGCCGTCCTTCGTAAACGTGAACGTATCCATCAACTGCGGGTTCGGATAGTTCCCGAGGTAGGCACGGTAGGTGTAGGTGCCTGCGCCGAGCGTACCCGGAACCTGATGCGCGATGTTCGTGTTAACCTGCATGCCCGGAGTCGCGTTGAACGACTGCAGCATGATCGGGCCGAGGGTCTGGCCACCAGGTGTGGTCACCTTGGTCCAGTACTCAACCGAGTTCACCGGGTTCGGCAGGTTGTACTGGAAGTTGACGTTGTAGGTCAACGTACCGCCGCCAGCCGGAATCTGCGTGTTGATACCGGTCACCTCAAAGACAACACCCGGGGTCGAAGCGAGACCGGACGCATCTGTGAACAGGAACCAGTCATCATCCGCAACGTACAGGTGATCGCCGAAGGCCGTCACGTTATTCGTGTTGGCACCCGGGGTCAGCGTGTAGCCAACCTGCGCCGGGGTTCCGGTCAGGCTGTACGCATACAGACCGTTCGCGTATTCCGCGACGATCAGGTAGTTGTCGACGGAATCGAGCTGCTTTGCGCGACCTGTCGTATCGAACGAACCCAGGTCGGTCGGGTTGTTGACGTCTGAAACGTCAATCATCATCACGCCGTTGGAGTCGTCCGCGAGGTACGCGACATCGTCGACGATCTCAACGCCGCCGGCATAACCGCTGCTGTTGATGTTGCTGGTCAGGCTCGGGCTGCCCGGGGTTGACACATCGATGATCGCCAGACCCTGCGAACCGTCCGCGATGTAGACATAACCGCCCATCACGTACAGATCACGCGCATAACCCGGCGTGTCAAACTCGGTCACCAGCGAGGCGCTGCCCGGAGTCGACGCGTCGATCACGACGAGACCCGCACTCGCACCCGCGACGTACACGTAGTTGCCAGCCTTGTCGAGGTTGAAGTTGCTCGACGAGGTGGTCACCGACGTCGCCAGCGAGGGGCTCGACGGGGTGCTGATATCAACCACGTACACCGCGTTCACACCGCTGACATACGCGTAGTCACCATCAACGACAACGTCCATCGCGTCGTCACCGACATCGAGGGAACCGACATCTACCGGGTTCTCGAAATCAGTAATGTCCACGATCTTGAGACCGTCGGTACCACAGGCGAGGAACGCCAGGTTGCCGACTTCGTCCGCACCGCTGACCACATCTTCCGACCCAACACCGGAAACCATCATGAGGCCTTCGTGCTGGTTCATCAGCTCGAAGTCACGCGTGTGGTTGCCATAGTCGAAGAACTCAGCCGGAATTTCAAGAGTCTCGTAGTTGTTCATGAAGACGCTGAACGCGTAGTCACCAGAACCGAGGCCGTTGAAGCTGTAGCTCCCGTCCTGACCGGTAATGTCTTCGCCGTCATTGCCACCGTTCAACTGCACAACCGCCAGCCACATCGGGAGACCGGTGATGGCGTGCGTGACGGTACCAGCAATCACGACTTCCGGCGAGGAGAGGTACGCCGACTGCATGATCTCGCCAGTCGAGTAGTTCTGCACGTACGCGACGACGGCGAGGTTGCCGAACGTGTTGTTGGCCGGAATGCTGAAGTCGTAGCTGAAGTCCAGCTCCTGGTTACCACCGGTGGAGGTGAACGTCTGACCGCTGTACGAGAACGCCATGTCGAGCATGTTGTACTTGTAGTCATCGATCCCGTTCGAGCCCGGCGGGACCACCTGCATCTTGTCGACGAGGACGATGTTGAAGCGCATGTCGCCCGTAGTCGCTTCCGCGCAGGTCACCGTCGCGCTGATTGGCACCGTCGTACCCTGTGCCGGCCAGTCGCCGAGGTCGATGTCGAACGGCGTGTAATTGCCGATCCGGGCAGCCGTCTGCGGCAGGACACCCGATAGCGGGTTGTCATTGTAGATGCCTTCGCCTTCGAACCACGGCACCGAGTTAACGCCGTAGTAACCCCAGCGACCACTGTTTTCGCTGATGTTGGCCTGGTAGTAGCCATCCGAACTGCTCGGCCAGCTCACGTGATAGCAGATGAACGCAATCTCATCACGCGTATACTGTGCGAGCATGTTTTCGATTGGGTCGTGCTGGCCCGCGCAAGGACCGCAACCCGTGTTCGTGAAGTACTCGATGAGTACGGTTTTCTCGAACGCGAATGCTGCCCCCGTCAATACAGGCACGAGCAGAGCCGCAACCAATAGAATCCGTAACAACTTCATCTTCGATCTCCGTTCTGGTTGGACCTTCCCCACATGTATGTATCAGTTTTTCGTGTGCAAGAGTGCCGCGCTAATTTGCAGAGTTGGGCAAAAACTGGAGCAGGGAAGAAGATAGTCCCTCGCTACCGCCACTACCAGAGCCTCTTTGAAATCGAGAAAAAATGACAGCCGGTTCACTCGACCGAATCTCCAGGAGGCTCTCCGTGCTCCACTCCTCCGGCAATTGCTCCGGACCCGGCGACAAGCTACCATTCCCTGCATGAGCCTCATCGAAGCCAAAGGCGTCTATCGATTGCTGCGAGACTGGGTCTACCGCCGCCACATCCGGCAGGCGGAACGAGCGTCTGCTCGCTCCAGCACCACCACCGATCCCGGCGATCACATCATCCTGATCACCAGCAGCGACTCCAAAACGGCGACTAGAGAGCTCAGGTTTGCCAGAGCTAACTTTAACGACGCTCCGTACCGCACAATCACTTGCATCACTCCCGGAACCGCATGGAACGAGCTGGACGGTCTCCCGGTCAACTGGACCTGCGTCCCGTACGGAACCGAACAGGCTACCCGCTTCGCCCTGCCAACACGTGGGCTCTGCGAAAACATCGCGAGACGGTCGGCACGTGTGACCGTCCTGCTGGCCACCGATCCCGATCCCTATGTCGAACTTCTGTTCGCGCATGCTCACAGCCCGCACAAAGTCACCTTCAACAACGATAACCGCCTCTACAGTGCGACATTGATTGTCTCCCCGGCGTCAAATGTGGACGACGAACGCAGTCTGCGCCACCTGTTCAACACCATGGATACCTTTCTGCCCGCACCGCAAAGACCCGTCACTGCCTGATTCTACCCGTTTAAAAACTAAAAATACTATAATTCTCTATTATCCTAAACTGATATTCTTACTTATATTAGTGATAAATTTTATCAGATACTACAGTATGGCTCCGTTTTTCGAAGTGACAGGAGACAACGAGAGCCAGAGTGGCTCTCTTTCGGTTTCAAGCGAGTGGGTATTTAGTGAGAAAAAACGGGGACGCGTGGCGGGTGCCGGCGTCCCTTGAGATGAGTTAAGTCGTTTCGAATGCTGCGGTTGCGATATCGTCGAAAGATGGGTGTTGTCAACCCGTCCGCGATCCATCTTGCTCAGCCTGTCTACCGTCCGGGGCTACCGTACCCGCGACCCATACCGCGACCGGAGCTGTCCTGCATGCCTCCACGGTGCCGCATCCCCGGCGGGCCGAAATCTCGAGAGACTTCGAACATCATCTCGCGCAAACGCTGGTGGAAGCGGCGTTCGAACAGGACCAGTGCCGCTTGCTGCTGGGTGCTGAGCACCTTGCCGGAGTCCTTGATCAGCTTCTCGACCAGCTTGTTCTGTTGCTCGGTCAGGTCGAAGGATTGCTTGATCAGCTTATCGTAATCGACTGTCTCACCGTGCAGGCCCGCTTCGATGGTCTGGTCGAGCTCCATCTGCCGGCGCTGCAACGTATCCAGTTCGACGAGATGCTGCCGGTACATCGGGAAAAACACAGCTGCCTTGTCCGGATCGAGCTGCAGCAGTTCGGTCAGCTTCCAGATGCGCATCGATTCAATCCGCTGGCGCAACTGTTCCTGCTGCTCTTCGGTCATCGGCGGCTGATTGCCAGGATCCGGCGGTTGCGCGACTACCGTGGCGGCGAACAGTATCGCAATCAAAACCATCAGCAGCAGTGCTGAGTGTCGTCGTGTCTGAATCATATTTCCCCCTCTGCGGAGAACTGGATCTGTCCCGGGTTGTCGAAGATGCTCATCGACTTCAGCTGTTCCAGCACCTGATCCTGCACCTCTTCGTCGTAGCCGGCAAGGTAGGCGACTGGATCAGCCACATCACCCACACTAAACAACGTCTCCAGCTCGGAAGATATGTCCTGTAAGGCTTCCTGGTCATCCGTCAACGAAAACAGCTCGTCGTAGTTGTCCGTCAGTGTCAGCAATTCATCCTCGCTGAAGCCGATCGCGGCGATGCCTTCCTCGCTGGTAAGCAACGGGCCAAACTGCTGCTGCGCCCCGTTCCACGGCTGGAACACACCGACCACCAGCAGCAGCACGGTCAGCGAGGCCAGCGCGCTGTTACGCACCGCTCGCCGCCTGCGGCGTACCTTGACGCCGTGACGGACGGCGCCGAGAAACGCCGTGTCGTCACTGTCCGGGCTGAAATCTCCCGAACTCAACGCCTGGGCGAGTTTGCGATCTTCCACTCGTTCACTATCCATCGTCACTCCTCCGGACGCTACAGCAGCGCGGTACGGCGCGGCTTCACGGGTTCCGGTTCTCCATCACCGAGGGCGTCCCGCAATTTGCGGATGCCCTGGTGGACGTTTGCTTTGGCACCCCCGACGGAGGTGCCCATGATTCGGGCGATCTCCGCGTAGGGCAGCTCTTTCGTCATGCGCAGGATTACCGCCGTCCGTTGCCGGACCGGCAAGTGTTTCAGCTCCTGCATCGCGTGTGCGGCGAGGTCCTTTCGCTCCAGCTCTTCCTCGCTGGACGGTGTACTCAACGCGACTTCCGTTTCAAAGATATCCGAGTCCTCTTCGACCCGGGTCATCCGCCAACGCTTGAGTCGACGGGTGAAGGAAACGCTCTGGTTGAACGCGATACGGTACAACCAGGTTTTCGGTGATGCTTCCCCGCGGAATTTGTGCAGGTTCTCGTACGCCTTGATGAATGTTTCCTGCGACAGATCTTCCGCCTCGCTGGTGTTTCCGGAGATGCGAACACAGAGGTCGTAGATCTCGCGACGGTATTCGCGTACCAGCATTTCCAACGCCCGGTCACGATTCTGCTTCGCGAGCTCGACGAGCTGTTCTCCGGTCAGATCGGCCACCCGATTGCTCCTGAAGGCGTCCACCAGCGGTTCAGTTTGCGATCCTGTTCATGTGGCGGACGATCCGCCGTCATGGATTGGACGCAGCATGATTGAAAAGAGTTTAATCGGGTATCTCCAGTCAAGAGCCCGCTCACAAAAAATCGGGTGGTGAGGCTGGTTGAGGCTATAGACATACTTGAGGTTGACGGAACGTTATTCCGAACGAAACGAAGAGACGTGAGGGAGATCCAGGTTTCACCAAGCTGGAATCAGGATCTACAGGAACCAGGATCAACCTGTTGATAAGCTGGACCTTCTTCTGCCGCAAACGGACGCGGCATCAGAATAACCTGCCTGCAATCCTGCGACGCAAGTCATGTACCTGCGAATCAGGATTTGACCGCAGACCATGGACCACAGACCATGGACCACAGACCACAGACCACAGACCACAGACCACTGATCACTGAGCACTGACTAAAACTGGTAGGTGACGCCGAGTTTGTGAACCTGCCCGATGGGACCCTGCGAAACCAACGCGTAGTCGAGGTTGAAGTCCATGTAGAACACGCCGACACCGGCGGAGATGCCCGCGAGGCCATCCTGCGACCCTCCGACGTGGTAGTCCGGTCCGAGGCTGGTGTAGCCCGCGCGCAGTTTGAGGATTGGCGAGACGGTAAACTCACCTGCCGCCGCGCCGTAGAAGTTGCTGTCGATGTCCATGTGGCCGCTGATCGAGAGGACCAACGGAAGGTGTTCGAGCTGCTTGGCGACACCGACATGGGCTTCGGTCGGCAAATCTTCTTCGGTGTCGATGTAGCTCTCAAGCTGCGTGCCGACATTACTGACACCGGCCGCGAGCTTGACCATGTTCCAGCCGGTGTTCCAATGGCCGGAGAAGTCCATCGCGATGGCGGAGGAGTTGTAGTCGTCAATCTGGCTGCTGATGTATTTGACGGACAAGCCGACGCCGAGATCCTTATACACCTCACGCGCAAAGCCAGCGGTCACCAACAGGTCCGTCGGGGCGAAGGTGCCGTTGACTTCGTCTTCAAGGGATACCCGGCGGTCGAATTCGCCGTAGTTGAGGTAGGTCAACGAGAACGCGCCGTAGCCGTAGCTGGACGGGTAGCCATAGCTGAACCGTCCGCCGGACACGTCGAGCGGATGGTTGCTGTAACTGGCGGAAACGTGTTGATGATGCACGGATGCCAGCCCGCCGGGGTGCATCGAGAGGGCGTCCAACGTGCCGCCGAGCAATGCAAGCGAGTTTCCAGCCAGCGCCGCACCGCGCGGAGTCGGGTCAACACGCAACAAGTCGAATGTCGTTGACGCGTTCACAGACACGACACACATCAGCAAGGCAAGCAGGCTCAGAATCGTCTTCGGCATGCGCAGAGAGATGCTCATTGGTGGTTCTCCGGTTCTGCAAGTGGAATCAGGCACACGACCATGAGCAAGCGGGATGGGCTCTCCGGGGATGGTTCGTTGGACACCACTAATATGGGGCCTGAGACGCGCAAAGAAAAGCCGGGAGCGGCAGGAGACCGCAGTGGCTACCGTCTCCAAGGCTCGTCCTCTTCGATGTACCACTCGCCGCCGGGCAGTTCGCCGTCGTCGTCGTCAAACAACGGATCTCCCTGATACAAACGGGGATCGGCCTGCGACTCGTCGATTGCCTCACCATCGCTGTCGCCGTGCAGGTACCGCCGCCGCCGGACAATCGCGAGGATCCCGGTGACCATCACCAGCAGGGACGCTCCGCTCCACAGCAACGTGTCGAAATTGAGCCATGCCAGCAAATTGAACCAGCGGTACTTGTCACGCAGTTCCTGGTGGAACGCGACCTCGGCGTCAAACAACGGGCTGCCGGTCAATTCCTCGAACACGTCATCCGGGTCGAGCCCGGCCTGGTAGCCGTGCATCAGTGCGGCGATGGCGTCCCAGCCGTAATGATCAACGATGAACTCGACAAAGCTGATGGATTGCAGGTAGGCGATACGGGCCTGTTCCGGACCGAGCCGCATCATGTCCTCGATGCCCTCGAGGGTGTACGTCTGATTGAACACCACCGCCCGGCCGAGCGGCGTACGGTTCTTGTACATCGTTTCGCCGCTGAGGTACATCGCCAGCCCCTCGCTGAACCAGCGCGGGAGACGGTTGCCGTCCTCGTTGGCGGTGAGGATGTGGACCAGTTCATGCAGGGCGGTGACGGTAAACTGGCCGCGTCCCTGCATCATCCGTGGCGACTGCAGGATGATCAGCTTCTGGGTCGGATACGCCAGCCCGCCGGTCCAGTGGGGCAGGCCACGGGTGAGGTAACGGAACCGGCCCTCGGTCGGGGCGATGAAGACACGGATGCCGCGTGGACGTTCCACCCCAAGCTTGCCGGCGAAGTCGTCGTCGAAACGCTGGTAGGTGGCGAGCAGATCGTTGGCGGCGGACTGGTCGGCGGCTTCGTGATAGATGACGTAGCCGTCCTGCGACAGCACCAGCCAGTCGCCCGGCGGCAGGTTCTGGCTTGCCGGAGCGGGGACGGATTGAGCGCCAGCGGGCACAACCAGCAGCGCCAGCAGAACCACCATCAACCAGCCTGTGCGCAGCAATCGCTGCATCAACTCACCTCCACGGGATCGACATCGACACTGACACGCACACCGGAATCGTGCATCACAGCCGTAAGCATGGTACGCAAAACGCTGCGCATCTGCTCGCCGGATGCGTCCACCGTCTTGCTCACACGGACCATCAGACGCCAGCGGTATTTCCGTTTTACCCGCTTGATGAACGCGGGTTCCGGGCCGAGGATCTGCAACGGGCCTGGATGGTGGCCGAGATAGTCCGCCGTACGCAGGGCGGAGGCGCGCACACGCTCTTCGTCATTGCCGGAAAAGGTCAGCAGCGCCATGTGCGCGAACGGCGGATAATCGAGTAACGCACGCCGGTCGAGCTCCATCTGGGTGAACGCATCCCGTGCCGGTTTCGCGAGATAGCCGAACAGGGCATGCTCAGGGCGCAAGGTCTGAATAATCACCTCGCCCGGTTTCTCGCCACGGCCAGCGCGTCCCGCCGCCTGGATCAAAAGACGGTAGGTTCGCTCCGCCGCCCGGAAGTCGGGTTGGTTCAGCGACGGGTCGGCGTTGATGACTCCGACTAGGGTGACGTGGCTGAAGTCGTGCCCCTTGGCGACAAGCTGCGTACCCAACAGGACCTGTGACTCACCACCGGCGAACGCGCGCAGCAAGCGTTCCTGTTCGCCGACTTTGCGCAACGTGTCGCGGTCCATACGCGAGGGGACAAGCTCGGGGAAGCGTTCGGCGATCTCGTCCTCGATACGCTGCGTGCCCATGCCAAAGGCGCGCAGATCTTCCGAGGCACAGTGCCCGCAGGTGTCCGGCACACGCTTGCTGTAGCCGCAAATGTGACAGCGTAAATCGGGCTCCCCACGGCGCACGCCGCGAGCGTGGTAGGTCAACGGGATGTCGCAGTTCGGGCAGCCAAGCGTTTCGCCGCAGTTGTTGCACTGCAGCACCGGCGCGTAGCCACGGCGAGTGATCAGCAGGATGACGCCGCCGCCGTTGCGGGTGTGCGAACGGATCGCGTCCGCCAGTTGCGGCCCGACATAAGGCGCATCTTCCGCTTCACGCCGCCGGTCAACAACCTTGATCTCCGGCCAGTTCGCGCCGAAGCGTTGCGTCAACGGCAACCGCACCGCCCGCTTGCGCTCGTTGACCAGGTGCATCGTCTCGAGACTCGGGGTCGCGGACGCCAGCACCACCGGCGCGTTCGCCATCCAGCCACGCACCGCTGCCAGGTCGCGCCCGTGGTAGCGCGGCGCGGGGTCCTGCTGCTTGTACGCCTCCTCGTGCTCTTCGTCCACAATCACCAGTCCAAGATCACGCACCGGCGCGAACACCGCCGATCGCGCTCCGACAGCGATTTTCGCCTCACCACGGTGCAGCGCGCGCCACGCCGCCAACCGTGATCCACGGCTGAGCCCGGAATGCAGCACCACCACCGGTTCGTGCAGCAGCTGACGAATGCGCGCGACCACCTGCGGCGTCAACGAAATCTCCGGGACCAGCACCAGCACGCCCCTGTCCAACTCGCGCGCCTTGCGGATCAGCTCGACATACACCCGTGTCTTGCCAGTACCGGGGAGACCGTCCAGCAGGAAAACCTCGCGTTCGCCGGAGTCCATCCGGGTCGCGACCTCGGCGACGGCTGCGGTTTGCTCCTCGGTCAACGGGGGAGGGGTGCCTTCCGGCGTGCGTGGATCAAAGCCGAGGCCGATGACATCCTTCGTCCGCTCCTCGATGTAGACCAGCTTGGCATCCAAGAGGCCATTAAGGACGGAACGGGTCACATTCGCCAGGTCCTTGAGCTCGGTCCACGGTGCCGCGCCAGCTTCACGCTGCAACGCTTCGAACAGCCGTCGCCGGGCGGTTGCACGGGCGGGGATGTCGTCGAGGGAAGCATCCTTGTTGGCGATCACCCAGTCGGTGGTGGCGGAAGACTCGGCGTCCGCGAAACGTTCCTCACGGTCGATCAGGCCCCATGCCGCAAGGTCGAGCAGGATGGCGTCCACCGGGGAACGAGGGAATTTACGCCGCAGCGCCGCCGCGCTGAGCACACCTTCGCCCGCGAGATAGCGGCTTAATGTAGAGTGAGAACGCGAGCTCGTAACCTCTCTTGGCCACTGGCCTTCCAGCTCCGGCCCGATCCATTGAACGATGATATCCGGCGGGTCGAGCAAGCCGTTCGGCAACGCCGCCTGAATCACCTCGCCCCAGCTGGCGAGGTAACGCTTGACCACGTGAGCCGATAGAGAGATCAGCTCAGGCGGCAGGACAGCTGATTCGCGGTCGAGGAGAGCGTCAACGGGCCTGAGTTTGCCGGGTTCAAGTGACGTATCAACGGGATGGACCGGCGGCACGATGACACCCACCCGGGAACGGTTCGACAATGGGACCAGGACACGGCGGCCATGTAGCGTGTGATGATCCGCGGCAGCAGAGCTGACGCTGGCATCGTTGCTAACGGTATTTTCGGCGGACGGTTGATCCCGACGTGCAAGCACGTCGGGGCACACATCCAGCTCGGGCCATCCAGCGCGAGGTGGAGTATAGACTAACGGATCGCCGGGCATTCCGGGGATCGCGACGTGGACAACGGGGATGGGTGTACGGGTCGCCGGCATGGACGGAAGGTAGGGATTGGAAGTGCCCGTGTCCGCTTGCGGACGCGGCTCCGATGGTTTACTGGGTCAGGGGTACATCATCGCCCGGAGTCTGCGATCCGCAAGGTCATGACACGCGACATGGCAGCAGCACCATGTCGGGCCACGCAGTCCACAGTCCACAGCCCGTTTTTTCACTTCTGCCGGAAGACGATCCGCACCGGGACACCTTCGAAGCCGTACTCCTCACGGAAACGGCGTTCGAGGAAGCGCTTGTAATGGTCCGGCATCAGCTCCGGGTGGTTGAGGAAGAACGAGATGACCGGCGGGCTGGTCGCCACCTGGCTCATGTACTTCATCCGCAGCCACTTGCCCTTGATCGAGGGCGGAGGAGTGCGTTCGAAGACGGTCTCGAAGAAACGGTTCAGCTTCGAAGTCGGAATGCGATCCGCGCGCCGGTCGGCGATTTCGATTGCGCGGTCGAGCACGATGTTGGTGCGCTTGCCGGTCTTGGCCGAGATGAACTCGAGCGGCACGAATGACAGGTCAGGAAGGTCATCCCGGAACTGATCGAGCACACGCTTGTAGGTCATCTCATCCTTCTCGACCAGGTCCCATTTGTTGTAGAGCGCGAGCATACCCTTGCCCTTGTGCCGGATCTCGTCAAACAGGCGGCGTTCGTACTGGGTCAACCCATCCTGGGAGTCGATCAGGATCGCGGCGACGTCACACCGTTCCAGCGCACGAATCGTCCGCAACGCGGTGTAGTAGTCCAGTTCTTCCGACCGGCCGGTGAGGTGCTTGCGACGCATCCCGGCTGTATCCACCAGCACGATCTTGCGCTCGTTGTGGATCACCGTGTAGTCGATCGCATCACGGGTGGTGCCCGGAATGTCGGTGACAATCTGGACATCCTGGCCGAGAAGTTTGTTGACCAGGGAGGACTTGCCAACATTCGGACGCCCGAGAATCGCGAGGTGAATCGCTTCTTTGTCTTCATCAACCGGGCCGTGCTCAATCCCTTCCACCATAGCGTCAAGCAGGTCGCCGGTGTTGAGGCCGGAGGTACCGCTGACCGGAATCGGATCGCCCAGTCCCAGCGAATAGTAGTCGTAGATGTCGGCGATGTCGGCGTTGGTGTCGATCTTGGTCACCGCCAGAATGACCGGTTTGTTGTGACGCAACACCTTGCGCGCGATCTGCGTGTCGAGGTCGGAAAGGCCGCGCTTGCCGTCAGCGACGAACACAATCTTGTCCGCCTGATCAATGGCGGCTTCGGCGGCTGCGGAGACCAGTGCGTCCATCTCCTCCTGCGCCTGTGTCATCAGGCCGCCGGTGTCGACGAGCGTAAACCAGACGCCGTTCCACTCGAGATCGCCGTGCAGACGGTCACGGGTGACGCCCGGAACATCGTGCTCAATCGCCACCCGCTTGCGCAGCAGACGGTTGAACAGGGTCGACTTGCCGACATTCGGCCGGCCGACAATTGCGATCATGGGTTTGTGGGACATCGGTGACTCGTCTCTTGTCTCTTGTCTCTCGTCTCTCGGCTGAAAACCGGGCTTGGGGCTCGGGGCTCTGGGCTGTGGGCTCTGGCAACACCCAAAGACCACT
Organism: bacterium; assembly: GCA_963675295.2. Lineage (GTDB taxonomy): Bacteria > Electryoneota > Electryoneia > Electryoneales > Electryoneaceae > BMS3BBIN04. Next base: position 3,437,655 of record CAXXKJ010000002.1, on the reverse strand, counting down.
GAAACCGGGCTATGGGCTGTGGGCTATGATAAAACCCAAACCACCGACCACCGACCACCGACAACCGACACCAAAGATGTGTCTGCCCCGACTTGCTTGCAAGTCGGGATAGTCACACGATTCCGGGTGCGATGATCCCAGACATGAATGTCTGGGGCACGACGATGGCGATTCCCGGTTCGGCAGGCGCCGATCAACCACGAAAACGGGGACACTTTCGGAGAAAGTGTCCCCAACATTGTGTGGAGCTAACCTCACCTTGCTCACAGCTCACAGCTCACAGCTCACAGCATACGAGAGCGGCGGACGGGACTCGAACCCGCAACAACCAGCTTGGGAAGCTGGGGCGCTACCATTGCGCTACCGCCGCGTTAACGAGACACAAATGTACCCAGCCGTACCCAGACGCGCAACTCGGATTCTGGAGGCGTTTGCGAGTTTGCACGCGGGCGCGTACGTTACCGCCTCAGCGACCAAAATCCCATTGAGACGACGATGAGCGAAACAACGTTCGAGATCAAGGCGACCGGTTCGGTGGTCGAGGGTGTCACTCTCCCCGAGCTGGATCCGGCAGAAGATTACAAGGGCTACCGTGGCTACAGCCGTGCGGTGCTGGAAACGACCGGCGCGCGGGTGTGGTGCGAAGTCAACGCGACCACTGATCAGGGCGACTTTGTCGGCATTCTGCTGCCACGCAGCGAAACCGCCGATGACAAACACCTGGTGATCAAGCTGACGTACAACGGGTACAACGTTGGCATCAAGTCCGAGTCGATCAAGCACATCGAGGTGCTCGGCTATCGCAAAGCCAATTACAAGATCCCGGAGAAGGAATTTCCCAAGGATCCGGCAAAACCGAATGTCATCCTGCTCGGCACCGGCGGCACCATCGCCAGCCGTCTCGATTACCGCACCGGCGCGGTGATTCCGGCGTTCAGCCCGGGCGAACTGTACGGCGCGGTGCCGGAACTGGCCGACATCGCGAACATGAACACGAAGAAGATCTTCGGCGAGTTCAGCGAGAACATCGGCCCGATGCACTGGAAGAAAGTTGCAGAAGCGGTTGTCGATGAGATCAACAACTCCAACGTGAATGGCGTCGTCGTCGGACACGGCACCGACACCATGCACTACACCGCTGCGGCATTGACGTTCATGGTGCAGAACCTGCCGTGCCCGGTGGTGGTTGTCGGCAGCCAGCGCTCGTCCGACCGGCCGTCCTCGGACGCCGCCTTCAACCTGCTGCGTGCAGTGAAAACCGCCGCTGAGGGCGATTTGGGCGAGGTGATGGTCTGCATGTATGGCCCGACCTCGGATAATTACGGCCTGCTGCATCGCGGGACACGGGTGCGCAAGATGCACTCGTCCTACCGCAGCACCTTCCGTTCGCTGAGCGACACCCCGATTGCACGTGTGAGTCAGGACGGATTCGTGCCGATCAAGGAGGAGAACGCGTACATCCACCGTGACATGAACCGCAAGCCGGTGCTGAACACTTCCTTCGAGGAAAAGGTCACGTTGCTGTGGTACTACCCGAACATGCAGGCGGATATCGTGGATGCGATGGTGGACGCCGGCTACAAGGGCATTGTCATCGCCGGTACCGGCCTCGGCCATGTCAACCGGCCGCTGTTCCCGGCATTGCGACGGGCGGTGGAAGCCGGTGTGCACATCTTCATGACCGTGCAGACTCTCTGGGGCTATGTCCAGATGTACGTGTACGATACCGGCCGCGACATCATGGAAATCGGTGTTACACCGTTGGCGAACATGCTGCCGGAAGTGGCATACGTGAAGCTCGGCTGGGTGCTGGGCCAGACAGAGGATCCCGCCGAAGTGAGACGGATGATGACCACCCCGGTCAACGGCGAGATCACTGAGCGGGAACCGTTCGACGGCTACCTCGTCTTCCAGGGCGGCCTGCCGGAACTCGAAGACTACTTCAAGCATCATCAGGTGTGATGGAAAGACAGTCCTGAGTCTTGAGTCCTGAGTCTTGAGAAAAACACATACCCGCCTTCGATGAAGGAGGGTTTGTCGTATATTAACCGGTGAGATTCAGAATTGAGAGAGGCCGCTGATGAAGGAATTCAAATACACCGTGGTGTTTGAACCCGCCGAGGATGGTGGATTCACTGTTTATGTGCCTGCATTGCCGGGATGTGTCAGTGAAGGGGATACGTTGGAGGAGGCGCAGCGGATGATACGTGAAGCCATTGAACTGTATCTCGATTCACTCCGCGAAGAAGGACGGCCTCTACCGTTGGAAGACGATTCTTCCAGTCAATCCCCCTTCCTTGGGCATGTTGCGGTCGCGGTATAAACCATGTCCCCACAATTACCCGTTGTCAAATCGAGACAGTTAATCCAGGTATTGCGTAAAGCTGGATTTTCCAAACAACGTCAACGTGGAAGCCATGTCATTCTGGTCCACGAGGATGGTCGGCGAGCAACGGTGCCCGATCACAACAAAGACATGCGACCAGGTACTGTAAAGGCGATTTTGCGCGGGATCGGTTGGACAGTTGATGATCTGATCAACCGTCTCTGAATCATCCTTTCGCTGTGCTGCCAACCGTACAAACCATTTCTGTTATTCGGTTTCCTGCGTATTCGTATCTTCCGCGACCTCTTCCGGTTCATCTTCGACTCCAAATCCGATCCGGCGTTTCTTCGGCACGGGCACTTCCTTCGGAGGCGAGAGGATATCCTTGATCATCGTGAGCAGCAGGATCTGCTGTTTCTCGGTGCGTTCCATGCGTTGATTGAGAAACTGCAGCCCGGTGGTGAGCTGGTTGGTGGACAGGGCTTGATCCCGCATCTGCACGAACGAGCGGATCATCATCACCATTGCATCTTCAGCCGATTCCGAATCGAGCACCGTTGCCGCCATCAACGCTCCACGTTCCGTGTACGCCAACGGTAGCGCACGCGAATACTTTAATGGCTGCAGGTGTTCAGCGGCTTCAAGCACCGCGGCTTTTTCCTCGGCATTCAGCTTGAAGACAAAGTCGGCGGGGAAGCGTTGTTCGTTGCGGCGGACCTGCTCGTTCAGCCGCCGAGTTTCAACGCCGTACAGTTCCGCGAGGTCACGGTCAATGATGACACGTTCGCCGCGAATCATGAACAAACGGCTTTCGATCTGATTCGGTGACACCACCAGCCCGGTCTCTTCCACGCGAGTCTCCGCAGGTCAGGTTAAGAATGTCGAATTTGACAAAAGATAGTAACAGATCGCGCTATCCGGGCGACCGGAGAGACGGCGACACCGGTCATGGCAGCCGCATCACGAAGAACTCGTACCCATAGGCGTTCGAATACTTACGGAACAGGTTGATCTCGGCCTGGGCTTCTTCGATTTCCAACAGCGCGTCGGCATCATCACGGTATTTCTCCCGCAATGCCGGCAGGTTGTTCTCCATCGGTGTGTAGCAGACATCCCACCAGCAACGTTCCGGCAGCGAAAAATGGTCGATGAGATCATAGCCAGAGGAATGGATCAGGCGGATTCGTTCCTCAACGGACTCCAGGTCCGGATAGCCGACATTCCAGAAATCAACCGCTTCCCGGGGACGATTGTCTGTGGTCCAGACCACGTCCGAGATCACGAAGTAGCCGCGCGGCCTTAGCAGCCGTTTCCAGTTCTGCAGCGCCTTGGCAAAGCCGTAGATGAAAATCGACCCTTCCGCCCACAATACATCAAAGCTTCGATCCGCGAACCGGCTGAGATCGGTGAGCGTCTGGTTGATCGGGGTGATCCGTTCCGGGATGCCGCCCTCCGCTGCGCGTCGGGCGAGGACATCCAGACTCGGCTGGTCAATGTCGATGCAGGTAGTGCGGACGTCATGGCCGCGCGCGATCGCCAACGCGTCCCCGCCGGTCCCGCAGCCAACATTCAGAATTTCAGGCCGGCGCGGTAAGTTTTTGAGCAACGACCAGGCACGTAAGGTGTGTTCGTCACTGCCCGGGCCCTGACGCGGAAGACCACGAAACATCTCGAAGATTACCCGCATCTCGGGACGATTGGACGTGTCCGGCTTCCACGGTGTCGGATCAACACTCATCGCAGCCACTCCAGTAAAAGGTTCACGAAACGATCCGGATCGTCATGCATCGCCCAGTGTCCGGCGCCGTCAACCGCGACCTTGTTCAGTTCGTTGCGCGCGATGAAATCCAGCGTAATTTGAGGGATTGACTCGGTGCCGTAGACATACAGTTTCGGCGCGCGGATCTTGAGGTATTCACCGCCGGCTTCGTTCTCGCCGCTGTCGTTGTCGGTGCGGGTTTTCAATGCGACCATCTCGTGGCAATCGGCCAGAAATGCCGCCGGATCAGCCATGCGCAGCGAATCCGGATAGTGCTTCAGGTGCGGATTCGCCTCCGCCCACAGGCCTTCGTAGCTGGTACGGACAAACGCCTGATACCACTCGTCAAAGTGGCCACGCTGGTCGGCCTTGGTCGCACGGCTGGAGATGAACGCGTCCGCGCCGGTAAGGTTGCCCTCGACGTTGATCAGTCCGATCAGACGGACCGGTTCGTGTACCCGCTCGTCCGATGGTTTTGCTCCGGCTTGCTCGAGTGCTCGCACGAGGTACGTCGCGATCAATCCACCCAGCGAATGACCGACCACCAGCAACGGGCCGCCGACGATTTCCTCGATCAGCGAACGGAGGTGCTCCACATGTGCCGCGATGCCGCCGCCGGTACCCTTGGACAAACGCGTGCGGCCATAGCCGGGCAAGTCCGGCGCGAGCAGGGTGAAATCGAGCAGATCGTTCCGCTGGTAGAACGGTTTCCAGCACAGGGACGAATCGCCGAGGCCGTGGACGAATAGCACGGTCGGCATGTCATACTGACCTTGCTGCGAACGGACACACAGGTTGACGGTGGGGGAAGTCTGGACGTAGATCAGGTTGTCAGGCATGGCGGAAACGACTGTTGTGAGTGATGAGTTGTGAGTGTTGAGTCGAAAGAAAGTACAGAGACAGCCAGTCGAAAGTCGAAAGTCGACCGCCAAGGCACCGAGAGACCAACGACGAAGGACGAGAGACGAGGGACAAGAGACGAGTGACTGCCGTTTCTACCACCAGTGTGCGTGTGTAATCGAGGTGAGAACACCGTCCCGGACCTCGAACAGGATCGCACCCTGCTGATCAGTGCGCAAGATCCCCGCACCTTGTTCATTGATCCGCTCTAGCAGCTCCGGTGCTGGGTGCCTGTGCGGGTTGTTGCGGCCGCAGGAGATGGCGACAACTCGGGGATTCAACGTTGCCAGCCACTCTCGTGAGGTTGAGGTGCGACTGCCGTGATGCCCCGCCATCAGCAAATCCACCTCGGACAGGCTTAATCTGGACAGCAGCTGGTGCTCGACCTCGACCGGCGTGTCCCCGGCTAAGACCGCGTCCGCGTCCTCCGCATGCCACAACCAAACCAGCGACTGCGCGTTGTCGGGGAGGTCCAGGTTGATGTCCGGCGACGGCGGGTAGATGCAGAGCAGCTCGCCCCACGGTCCGGAGACAGTCAATCCGGCGTGGGCGAGACGAACATCGGTGCCCGATTCACGCAGGGCGTGAATCGCTGCCATTCCCGCCCGATCTCGCGGTGTTACCGGCGACACCAGCGCCGCCTTCACCTGTACCTGTTTGACCAACTCCGGCACTGCCGCGCAGTGGTCGGCGTCACCGTGCGAAATCAGCAGCAGATCCAGTTCACGAATGCCAAGGCGTCGCAGTTGATCCGCGACCGCGTGCGAGTACTCAGGGCCACTGTCGATCAGCACCGCGTGCGTGCCGGAACGGATCAGGACGGCGTCCCCCTGCCCGACGTCGAGCACTGCCAGCTTAACCCGTGAATCCGGTAGCCACAACGAACCATAGACCACGATCACCGCGGCGAACAACGTTGTCAGCAGCCAGCCGCCCACGGGTTGCGACACCATCCGGCGGGTCGTGATCAGCACCACAACCAGCACCAGCGACGCCAGCACCGCAGCGCTGACCGGCAGGTATTCCAGTGATGGCAGGTGTAGATTTGCCAGATCCGCCAATCCGCTGGTCATCCGCAACAGGATATCCATCGACGCGCCGAACACACTCGCCAGCCACGGCCACCAACCAACCGCGACCATCACCCAACCGGCTGTCAGCGCAAGGGTGACCGTCAGCAGCGCGGGCAGCGTCGCGACCGGGCCGAGCAGCGCGATGCGTCCGAAATGCGCCACCAGCACCGGCGCGGTGAACAGCCACGCGTACAACGAGACCACAAATGCGACCATGAACCGTCGCGACCAACGGTGCAGCCAACGCCGGAATGAACCCGCATATTTCCTGGTCGGCGAGAGCAGATGACGGTAGTGTGTGCCGGCGTACAACGATCCCGCCGCACCGGCGAAGCTGAGCTGGAAGCCGGGGTCGTGAATCCCACCCGGACGCAGGGACAGCAGCAGCAGATACGCCAGCGCGAGGATGTGGAACGGGTCGGCGTTTCGCTGCAACGCCCGTCCGATCACCGCGACGCTGATGATGATCGCCGCACGCACAACCGGCGGATTCGCCCCGGTCAACGGGACCAGCAGCCACAGCAACGGCAACGCCAGCAGCGAGGTGATGCGTGGCCCGAAACCCAGCCCCGACAACGCGCTGACCGCGATCAGCACCATCAGGCCGACGTGCAAACCAGAGATGGCGAAAAGGTGCATCAGACCGGAGAGGGCGATGCGGTCGTGCAGAGTTTCGTCCCAGTGCGAGCGGTCGCCGATGAGCAGCGCCTGGGCGAGCGGTTGCGCGGGCGGGGTGAGGTACTCACGGATGATCTGATCGATTCCAGAGCGCCAACCGCCGACAACCTGACGTGTCCAGCCGCCGAAGAACCGGTTGATGCCCAACGGTTCGACGAATCGCACCGACCGCAGCATCACGTCAACGTCCCGGTTCGCCCAGTAGCCGCGCCAGTCGATGTCGCCGGGGTTACGTGGGCCACGGAAACGTTCCAGCCGCGCGATCAACTGGACCTCTTCGCCCGGCTGCAGGTTCACACCGAGCGAATCCGGCAGGTACAGCACCGCGCCGAGGTCGAGCTCGCCGCCCGCATCACCCGCCCACCAACGGTGCAGGCTGAGACGGTAGCGCAGGCGCTCGTCATACCGTTCGATCGGAATTCGGACCGTGCCCTCGATCCAGATCCGGCCCTCCGGAATCGACGGTGCGGGTTGTGGAGTGCCGAGCAGCCACCCGGCGGAGAAGAATGCAAGCATCAGCGCGATGACAGGTAACGTCTGCGGAATTCGATCACGCAGACGCAGAAAAATCCCCGCCAGCACGAGTGCGCCAACGGGGAGGAGCAGGTACCACAACGACGGTGTCTGATCCGGAGCGAGCAGCAGGCCGACGGTAAACACGGCTGCCGCGATGACTGTTGCACGCCCCGGCGGGTTCATCTCAGTCCACTCGTTTCACCTTCACCACGAGACGATCCTCGGAAATCACCTCGATCTCGTCACCGTCCTTGATCTCGTCGCCAACTGCTTCCGCCTTCCAGTATTCGCCGCCAATCTTGACCTTGCCACGGGGGGCGATGTCGCCGACCGCGTGCCCGTGCTCGCCGGCCAGGCCTTCCTTGCCGGTGGCGACCTTGTTCTTCTGCGCCTTGATCGCCATCGTCAGCGCAAACGTGAAGAACGCAATGGTGACCAGCACGGTGGGGACGATCACCGACCACGATACCCGCATGTCCGGTACATCGGTGTCAATCAGCAGCACCGATCCGATCACCAGTGAGACCGTACCGCCAAATGTGAGAAAACCGAAACTGGTCACGTACACCTCCAGCACAAAGAGCACTATCGCAAGTACAATCAGCAGCAGCCCTGCCCAACTGATCGGCAACGTTTGCAGCGCAAAGAACGCGAGGATCAGGCTGATCACGCCGACCACGCCCGGGATGATCGCGCCCGGATTGTAGAGTTCGAAGATGAGACCGTAAAACCCGATCAGCATCAGGATGTACGCCAGATTCGGATTGGCAAGCGTATTGAGGAAATCCTCACGCCAGGTCGGTTCGAATTCGTCGACACGAGCGTTCTTCGTTTCAAGGATGATGTCGCCGTCCGGAACCTCGACGATCATGCCGTCCATTTGCTCGAGCAGATCGTCCACATCCTCTGCGATAAACTCGATCACGTTCAACTCGAGCGCTTCCGTCGCGGTGATCGAGGCCGCTTCCCGCACCGCCTTCTCCGCCCAATCGGCGTTGCGGGCGTGCTTTTCCGCCATCGCGCGGACATTGGCGATCGCATCGTTGGTCACCTTGCGGCGCATCGCCTCGGCGTCCGATTGTGCGGCTTCGGTCGTATCCGTCGCCGTCGGCGAGTCGCCCATCCCAACCGGCGTTGCCGCGCCGATGTTCGTCGAGGGAGCCATCGCGGCGACATGGGCCGCCATCGTGATAAATACGCCCGCCGACCCGGCGCGTGCACCATTGGGGGCAACATACACCACAATCGGAACCGGGCTGTTGAGGATGGTCTTGGTGATGTCGTGGGTCGATTCCAGCAGGCCGCCCGGAGTGTCGAGCTCGATGATCAAGGCCCGCGCGCCGGCCTCGTCCGCCCGCTCAATCGCCCGTTCAATGGACTGGCTGACGACGGCGTGAATCGCGCCCTCGATGAACATCAGGTGCACCAGGCCACGTTTCGCAGAAATACGCTCCGGTTCGCTGGAAGCTGTGTCGGTTGCGGTGCTGTCCAACTGCGCCAGGCCGAAAGCCAATGGCAGCAGTAACAGCAGCAGAATGACAAGGGTCCGCTTCATGACAACTCCTCCAGTCCGGCGATCAGCAGCGTCGTGATCTCATCCGGGGATTCAATGGACAGGGTTCGGGCGTCGAGATGGAACCGTTTGTCCTTAAGATACCCGATCAGGGGGACATCCGCGAGCCTGAGACCGTCCTGAAAATCCTTCAAGCGCCGCTGAGTCCCGGAGAAGATCAACGCACGGCTGGGCATTTCCTCTTCCGGCAGGCTGCCGCCACCGGCATAGGACACCGACTGGCCGATCTCCAGCTCAAGTCCGGCGTTGTTCGCCGCAGCTTTAATCGCCTTGTACACAGGCCCGAGGCACGCCTCGAGCTCGATCACACCGAGGCTGAACATGCGCCAGATCGGTAACTGCTCGATGTGATCCGACGTCAGGTACTGCTGCAACGTTGCGGTCAACGCAGCGAAGGTCAGTTTGTCCGGACGCACGGCCCGCATTAACGGATGCTTGCGCATCTTGCCGATATACGCCGAATTCCCGACAGCGAGCCCCGCCTGCGGACCGCCGAGCAGCTTGTCGCCGCTGAAGGTGACGACATCCGCGCCAGCGCCCACACTCTCCGACACCAGTGATTCGTGCGGGAGACGAGTCACTGAGGACACATTCGCCAATGCGCCGCTGCCGAGATCGTCGACAACCGGGAGGTTGTGTTTTTGACCCAGTTTGACGAGATCGTCGAGCTGCACTTCCTCAGTGAAGCCAACGACACGGAAGTTTGAGGGATGCACCCGTAAGAGCACGCCGGTCTTTGCCGAGATCGCGCGTTCGTAGTCGGCTAGTCTAGTACGGTTGGTGGTTCCTACCTCGACCAGTTTCGCGCCGGAGACGCGGCAGATGTCCGGAATCCGGAACGATCCGCCAATTTCGACCAGCTGACCACGGCTGACCAGCACCTCTTTCCGTTTCGCGAGCGTGGTCAAAGCCAATAACAGGGCGGAGGCGTTGTTGTTGGCGACCAGCGCGTCCTCCGCACCAGTCAACGCGAGCAGGTGTTCACGCACGAGGTTATGTCGTGAACCGCGCCGTCCCCGGTCGAGATCGTATTCGAGCGTGCTGTAGCCGCGTGCGACGGCGTTCATCGCCTCAATCGCAGCCTCGCTGATCGGCGCCCGGCCGAGGTTGGTGTGGACAATAATGCCGGTTCCGTTCAACACCCGGCGCAGGGGGGAGCGAAACTGATCGTTCAGTTCGTCATGAGCCATCCGGGCGAGGTCGGCGGCGTCCGGGATGATCGTGTTCTCATCTTCCAGCACCATCTGCCGGGTTTCGTCGATCAGCTCACGGACTTTGCCGGCGGTCAACGGAGACCGTGACCAGGCACCCAGCTCCCGGTGCTGGAGAACGATATCCACCTTCGGCAACTGGCTGAGACGGGACTGGACAGATTTCGACACGATCGCGGACTCCGGTTACTTCGTGGGGACTGCCTGCTGCGCGTCTTCGTTCGGTTCGGACGTTTCATTCGTCTCGCGGGAATCACGCCAGCCGAAGAAAGACGGAAAATCAGGAAACAGCTTCCAGGCCAGGTAGAGGCTGCCGGTGAAGACGATCTGGCAGACAAACAGGCAAACAACGAACGAGATGTCGTGAACTGAAGCTGCGGGATTGATCAACAGCCACGTGCGAAGCAGTGCGTAGATCACCGCTGCGCTGAACAGGGCCGCCCAGCCCTCGATGGCGAACAGGGGATTCCGCTTGTTCCCTTTCCAGTACGAGCGATCTCCATGCTTGTACATGATCCACTGGAAGCCAAGGGAAAACGTAACAAACGCCCAAGCGAGCAGCATAGAAACCAGATTTTCAGTCATCGTACTCTCTTGTTTGTCAGAGGATTCCAGTAACGATTATGCCGGATCGATCCCCCCGAGCGGGATTTCCTTCGCGGCGTCGGTCACCGCGCCAATCTTGACCGCGTAGCTGGTGCGGTTCTTGATGTCCTCGTCGGTGACGAAATGTACGTCAAGCAAATTCTCACTGCGATAGCCTGTGCGCAGATAGTTGATCTCGGCCAATGCCGCCGACCAGCCGTTGAACCAGATCATCAGCTCGTCACGGTTCGAGGCATCATCTGCGACGTGAATCAGCAGGTCGAGATCGCTACCGGCCTTGGCGGTGCCGTTTTTCGTGCTGCCAAAGACAAACATTGCCTTGACGCCATACTTCTCCGCCTCGATCCGACCCGCGATCCGTTCCGCCATCCGGTAACGCCAGCGCCAGTGGTCGTCGGAACTGCGTTCGGGCACATCGAATGCCGTGATGCCCGTTCGTTTGGTCTCCGGATCAGCTTCCTGGGTGGATTGAGTCAGTATCGCGACCGCCTGGTCGAGATCGGCGTTCATGTACACCTTGAGAACCTTGCCACTGAGGCTGCGCGGCACGTCGATCACTTTGATCACCTTGTCCAGATTCCCGTACTCAGGCAGCAATTCGCCCAACATGTTGTAGGATTGGGTCAGGATGCGTTCGTTGAACAGGACGTCGGAATCGTCCGGATACAACGGGAGATAACGGATGGACGCCTCGACCAGATCCTGGAAGAAGTGCGTGCCGAAGGACAGGTCGGGTACATAACCGCCTTTCTGACGCGCGACCTCGATCAACATCGCCGTGTTGTTGATCTCGCTGTAGGTAACGCTGACACCGAGCTTAATGTCGCCACGGCTGCCCCAACGGCCCGGCCCCATCAGGATGAACCGTCGTTTCGGCAGCTGTTTGTTCAACTGGCCCACCGCCCGCGCGACACGCAGCATCTCCTTCTTGTCCTCAAGCTCGGCGTATGCTTCCGGATCGACATAAACGACGTACTTGATCTCTGGCACGGCACCGTTGGAGACATAGCGGTTCGCTGAGAACAGGATCGCACTCTCCGGAATGTCCTTCGGGATCGCGGCGGGACGGGTGTCATCGCCGTGACTTTGCGGACGGCATTGCAGCAGGTAGAAGAACTTGCCATCATGTGCAAACTCGATGTCCACGGGCCCGTGCAACGATTCCTCAAGGGTTGCGAGCACCGCCTTGATGTGCTTGATGAACTTCGACTGGTGGATCAGTCCCTCGAAGGTGACCGCGTAATCCTTTTCCTCGAAGTCGAGGTCAAAGAGGTTCGGCTGACGCAGGTGATTGTGTTCGATCTCGGAAACAAACTCCTGCACACGCGGGAAGCTGTCCCCGTGCTGCTTGAGGAACTCCTGGATCGGCAGGGTGACGAACGTGTTGCTGTCGAGGTCAATGGCGTCGAGGTACCGTGGCGAATAACGGATACTCTCCTCAACGGTCACATTCACCCGCAGATCCGGCTGGCCCGGCGCGGCGAGGATGCAGTAGTCGTCACTGAGACGGTCGACCGCGCGAGTGCCGAGCCCGGGCACGAGCCGGACGAGACCATCTTCACGCTTGATCCGTGGCGACCAGCGGAACTCGTTGTTGCTGAAGGCGACGCCGGCGTAGGCGGGGAGGTAGTACTTCCCGACACGCGTGCCGACCACCTCCTGGATCAGGATGCCCATCTCTTCGTGAAAGTCGAGCAATCCGCGTTCGGCGCGATACTCGATCGGATCGCTGGCGAAGGTGGAGGAATACACCTCCGCGATGGCGTCCATCAACGCTTCCAGCCGTTCGGATTTGCTGCCACGGTTGGCGAGGAACAAGCTGGTATACTTGCCGGAAAATGCCGATCCGAGCCGGTCTTCGAGCAAGCTGGAACTGCGGACGATAATCGGGCTTTCGCCGAAATCGTCCAACGCCATCGAGAGGCCGGGAATGATTTCCGGCGGGAAATGCGACGACTTGAACAGGTGGACGATGTGCGGGTGTTCCTGCCGTACCTGCTCGATGTCCTTGTACTTCTGCTCGGTGACTTCCTCGAGGTTGTTGAAGTGGAGGAAGCTGTGGAGGCCGTCCGAGGTGATGTACCACGTCTTCGGCAGCCGCACTTCTGAGAATTCCGGGTGCTTGTCGATCGCCTTGCGCAGCATCTTCCAGGCCAGGAACATGCCCGCGCTTTTGCCGCCCAGCTTTCCGTGGCTGTTGATCGGATGGATCAGCCGCGGAATGAGCTGCATGAAGTCTTTGATATCGACATAGTCCTTCGCGATCTGAATGAACTCGAGCTGATCGCTGAGGAACCGGCGCACCATCGCCACCTTGACTCCCTTGCGCGTCGATTCAGCGAGGTCCATCGTGTCGAGGGACAGGTGGTGGAAGCGGCGGATGGCGTCGGAGATGTCGGTGAGCGTGCTGTCGAGATTGATCAACGTGCGAATCAGGAAGCTGGCGCGATCCTCCTGCATGTACTTCTGCACCAGCTCGAGGATATCGTTGTCCCAGAGGTTCGCTTCCGCGACGTTGAAGATCTCTTCGCTCAACGCGAGGATGTCGTACGCTTTCCTGCGTTGCAGCGGACGGTTGGCGTCTTCCGTCTCACCGAGACGGCGATCCGTTGAGCCCAGTTGCGCGAGGATATCGTCCGCCTCGACGACACCCTTCCAGCAGAGGTGATTCATCATCTTGCGAGCGACGACGAGGAACAGCTCCTGGTCGGTGCGGCGCAACAGATCGACGATCACCCGCCATTCGCCCTGCCGCTTCAGGTCCTTGCGCGCAGTGTCCCAGCCCTCAATCACCTTGCGCAGGTGCTTATGCAGGATGAAGTGCCCGACACGGTCGGCGATGGTTTCCAGCAGCTTGGCTTCTTCCTTGAGGAAGGGACCGTTGTCTTCTTTCGGCAGCTCACGGGTGTAGAAGACTTCAACGTGGCCGAGGGTGCGGTCGTGAACCTCAATCGGTGCGCGCAGGACCCATTCCGTGGGACGCATCCCGTCCGGACCGAACACCTCGCCGTCGTAGGAGATGCGGGCGAAGCAGTAGTCTGGATACTGCCAGCCGGGGGGGATAACTGCGGTAACGCCGCTGAAGATTTCCTCTACGCTGGCCTCGCTGTCGTTGAGCAGCTCTTCCACCTCGTACAAGCAGTTGAGCTCCTTGGCGCGTTCCTGCAACGCTTCGATCAGATGCTCGGCCGACGTGGCCTTCTTCTTTTCAACCATGTATGATCACTCCCCGCGCGCTGCGGCCATCCACTTTGATGCATAACGGTTTCTTCAGCCGGACGTGACGTACAAAGTCCGTCTCCTGCACCACTTCACGCGTGTTCAACCAGTCGAAATCAACCACGTTCGGGCTGTTGTGCGACACGGCAAAGTAGTTCACCTGGAAGGAGGACAGGTTGTGGAAGAAATGCGAGCCCTGGCTGAGGTCGACATTCATCTCCGGGGTCGTTACCTCGACGATGTTGCTCGCGGATGAGATCTGGCTCCAGACCACCGGGATTCCGAGCCACGAATCGCTGCTGCCCCAACGGCCAAACCCGATCAACAGGCACGGCTTCTTGTCGCGCATCAGGCTGAGGTTGATCTTGTCGATCTCCTGCGCGATCTGCGAGGTTTTCGCCGCGGTGAACGTTTCCGGCTTGACGTAGACCACATCTTCCACATTACGGGCGACGCCGTTGCCGAGCACACGGTCAGACGAAATCAACAGGTCGGCGTTGCTGAAGTCGGCCTCATGGATAGTCACCTTCTCCTCAAACGCGACCATCGGACGCACCTGCAGGAAACTGAATTCAACCGTGTCGCCGGATTTTTCCGGCAACTGGATCGCGAACTCTATTTCGACTTCCTGCTTCAGCTCGTCCTCACACAATTTGAGCAGGTGCGTGATCAGCTTGTTCAACGGGAACACGTTGTATTGCAGGATCGGCCCGAAGTCGAGCACCCGCGGCCCGGGGTTCGCAATGCCCGGCAGGATACGGTCGGACTGGCCGTCGTATGTTGACGCGATGTGGTTCAGCTCGCCGTCTTTCTCTGCGACGTCTACCTCGTTTTTGAGCAGGTACTCCGCTTCGCGAAGCGGGTCAAATGTGGGAATATCACCGAGGTTCACCGACCAGAACCGGCTCTGCGTGGTCTTCAGCAAGTCCCGGGGTGAGGCGACCGGCGGTGGCAACTTCGGGTAGGCCGGGCAGTAAGTCCAGACCAGGCCGCCGTCCACAATGTGCTTGCCCAACCCGAGCGCAAGGTCGATCACGCCCTGTTCCGGACGCGCACGTCCGAACGCGTAATAGTTAAACGACCGCCCGACACCGGACATCGTCGGGTAGAAACGCTCGCCGTGTTTAACCCCGGCCACCTCCTGGATGATCACCGCCATTTCTTCTTCCATCGGGTTGACGCCGGCCTTTTCCATGTACAACCGGGCTTCACGAAACCATGTCGACGCCCAGACAAACTTGATCGCCTCGATCAGCTTGTGGAACCGCGCGGTGGTGCCATCCTGATTGTTCGGGATCATCTTCGTCGCGTACACTCCGGCGAACGGCTGGAACATCGCGTCCTCGAGACGGCTCGAGGATCGCACCGCCAACGGGCCGCGCAGTGTTTCCGCGAGGCTCATCAGGTCGCCGGTAAACGTGCCGGGGAATGTCGCGCGCTGGAACGCCCGCCCGATGCGATCATCCGACGGTGGGTCGTTCAGCAGCTCGGTGAGGTTGTTGAACTGGATGAAGTTGCGGAACATCGAGGTCCGCAACACGACCAGTTTCGGAATCGCGACGTGGATGCCGGGGAATTCGGCGGGATCAAAGCGGTCACGCAGGAGTTCGTCCATGAACGCAAGTCCCAACGCTTTTCCACCAAAATCGCCCTCGCCGATATACCGGTACCGGTGTTCCGCAGTCGATTGGAGACGACGGAAAGGGGTCGCAGTGCTGGCATCTTTGCCCAAGGTGGCCATCGCTGGATCCTCGCTTGTGTGTCCGGGGGACTCACGTTCAAAAACAGTGGGAACTCCCATTCGTCGTAAGGTACCGAGAACCCGTGAAAACGACAACTCAGGAGAGATGAAGCCTGTATCCGGAATGAATTCGCAAGATCCGTCTATTTCATGGAATCGCCGAAGACGACTCCCGCATGGTGAGCGCCGCTACAGTCCCGGCACGGCCCTGGTGCTGTTTCCTTGGATCAGGAGTACCCTGAGAACTACCTTCCGAACAACCTGACGACAACCCGGAACGCTGGATGATCGACTTGGATCGGCTCTACATGGATATGGCGCTGCACCTCGCCGAGGAAGCCGCGCGGGACGACGAAGTCCCCATCGGCGCGGTCGTGGTCAAGGACGGCAGGGTGATCGGCAAAGGACGCAACCGGACAATCACGCTCAACGATCCGACCGCGCACGCCGAGATGGAAGCGATCACCGCCGCCGCGAACACGATCGGGCAACGCTACCTCAACGGCGCGACGTTGTATGTGACACTGGAACCCTGTCCGATGTGCGCCGGAGCATTATGGCTGGCACGGATCGAACGGTTGGTCTACGCAGCCCGTGACCCGAAAGCCGGAGCGGTTGAGTCGCTGTATCGGATGCATGACAATCCGCGCCTGAATCATCGGTATCCGGTGACCGCCGGTATCCTTGAGGAACAGTCGGCGGAGCTGTTGCGCGAGTTTTTCGCGAAGAAGAGGAAGGATAGGAACGGGGAAGGTTGAATGGTGTCCTTCTGAAAGTCACTTGGTGACGTGAAGAATCTCCAAATGATCTGGCGTTGGATAATCTGGAGATCCTTCACTTCGTTCAGGATGACAAACCTGTAAGTCAGTCACCAGCTTGTGAATCACTCTTGTACAAATGCCGCCCGAGCAGGTTCACCCATTCCGTGAAGTCGCCGGGTTGACCGGAGTTCTTGTCGTAGATGCGATCAAGCGCGTTGAGCTTGCTATCGATCTCGTCGAGGTAATACAAGACGAACGCTTCGCGAGTCATCGGCACCACAGGGCTGCTCTGCTCGAGCATACCCTGATGGCTGAGGACCAGATGCTTGATCTGGACCTTCGTCTCGAAGTCCAGTTCCTCGATCTCGTCCATCCGGCGTTGCAGGAATTCGGCGCCAATGACGATGTGCCCTTCCAGGCGTCCACGGACCGTGTAATCAATCACCGAATCGGTCTGCAACTCCCACAGCTTGCCGATGTCATGGCAGAGCGTGCCGGCGACGAGCAAGTCACGGTTCAGCTTCGGATAATGCTCGCACAGCTTGAGCACCAGCCCCATGATCGAGGCGGTGTGTTCGAGCAGGCCGCCAAGGTAGCCGTGATGCCACATTTTGCCGGCGGGGGCGAGGGTGAACTTGTCGATCAACTCCTCATCCGCAAGGAGGCCATCCAACAGCTGCTTGATGCCCTTGTGTTCGACGGCCTTCACCGCGTCACGGATCACGGTCCAGTCCAGCTCCGGATCACGGTCGGTTTTCGGCACGAAACGGTCCGGCTCGAACTCGTCGGCGTCGGTGACTGGACGGATCAAATGCAGCTTCAGCTCGAGCTTGCCCTGGTATTCCTGCGGGGTGGCGCGAACCTTGACCAGTGTGCCCACCGGCAGGGCCTTGAGGAAGGTCTCGGCGTCGTCCCAGACATTCGCCTTCATGTGCCCGGTGCGGTCGCCGAGGTCAAGCAGCAGGAACGGTTTGTTGTCACGGGTGCGCCGCAGTTCGGCCTTGCGCACCGCGAGAAAGGTGTCGACCTGTTCACCGGGGTTGAGTTCGTCGAGGTAGGGCCAGGCGTACAGGGGATTTAAGGCGGCTTCGTCTGCCATGGCGTTCGTCCGTGTGCTGAAAATACGGGCTCCGGGCTTGGGGCGCGGGGCTCTGGCACCGACATCAGTTATGAGTGATGAGTGGTGAGTGATGAGTAACAGACCACTGACAACTGAATTCGGGCTATGGGCTATAGGCTGTGGGCAATGGCAACACCCAAATACCAAATACCAAATACCAAATACCAAATACCACTGACAACTGACATCTGACATCTGACATCTGACAACTGTCTAATCGTCTTCCTTTTCCAGCTGTTCCAGCTTGTCCATCTGAGCTTCCAGTTCCTCGATCCGCCGTTCGGTTTCCTCCAGCTCGCTGGACGCGTGCCGGTTCACCTCGCGAAGCAGCTTCGTCAGCACTCCGAGAGTGAAAATGGAAACCACCAGTGCGATAATCAGGATCAATGAACTCATGGTGTCGCCGAAAGTAGTTCACGGAACGCGAGCAGGGCTGCGTCAATGCCTTTGTCGTCCACGTCGAGGTGGGTGACCAAGCGCATGCGCTGCCCGTCAAACGCAATCGTGCCGATTCCTCGTTCTTTCAACGAGTTCATCATCGTCAACGCGGAATCGTCCTTGAAGGTAAGCCACACGATGTTCGTCTGCACCCCTTCCATGTCAACGTCGATCACATCGTACTGGTTCAATTCCTCCGCCAGCCGTTTCGCGCGCTGGTGATCGTCGTGCAACCGGTCGCGGTGGTGCTCGATGGCGTACAACGCGCCCGCCGCGATGATGCCGGCCTGACGCACACCGCCGCCGAGCCGTTTTCGCCAGCGGTGGGCTTCCTCGATGAACGAACGGCTACCCGCAATCGCGCTGCCGACCGGAGCGCCGAGGCCTTTGCTGAAACAGACCGAGACGGTGTCAGCGTACGATGCCCAGGTTTCCTCTCGCACACCGCTGCCAACCGCTGCATTCCACAGCCGGGCGCCGTCGAGGTGGATCCACATGCCGTGCTGATTCGCGAGTTCACGGTGTGCGGCGACCAAGTCCAATGGCCAGATCGCACCACCGCCACCGTTCATCGTGTTCTCGATCTCGATGATGCGTGAGACGGGGAAGTGATCATCCACGGGACGCAGGCGTTTCGCGACCTCATCAGCGCTGAAGATGCCCCGGTCGCCGGGGATGGTGTGCAGCTGAGCCCGGGCGATGACGGAAATCCCGCCGGACTCGTAGTTGAAGATGTGAGCTTTTTCGCTGCAGTAGATCTCACTACCGGTATTGGCAATTACCGCCAGTGAAATCTGGTTCGCCATGGTGCCGGAGGGCACGAACAGGGCAGCTTCCTTGCCGAGGATTTCGGCGACCCGTTCCTCGAGGGCGCGGATCGATGGATCTTCTCCGAACACATCATCCCCGACCTCGGCGTCAAACATCACCCGGCGCATGGTCGCCGTCGGTTTGGTTACCGTGTCGCTGCGAAGATCGACGCGAAACATCCGTCCCCCGGTCTAGTTAGCCCTATTCCGGCAAGTTCTGGTAGATGACTCCGGCACGCAAGGTAAACGGCAGCAGGTCTTCCAACGCCGTGCCTTTGATCCCGTCCCCGTTCGGGAACATGAGCCCACCGGAACCGTAGACCAGCAGTTCATCGCTGATGGTGTACGATCCGCCGAGACCCAATTGCAGGAACGAGCGATCGTTCGGATCCTCAACCCGGACACGCAAACCCATCCGCGCCCGGACCAGCTCATGCACCTGCATCTGGGCGGCGGCACCAACGCTGAGCACTGGCGCGTCAAAGTCGGCACTCTCGCCGTCCACCTGGATCATGTCAGTGTTGTAGTACAGCAAGTCCGCCTCGACGCCCATGAAGCGCATGTCCCAGCCGACACCGGCCCGCACACCCAGCGCACCGGAATAGTCGATGTCGGTCTTGGTGCGCTGGTATCCAACCAGGGTCGGTTCCTCGATGGTGAATTTGCCAATCGACGGCGTTTCCAGCGCGAGACCCCAGCTCATGACACCGGTTTTCTGCTTCAGGCCGATACGGGCAAACCACAGTAGCGGATTGTACAGAGTCTCCTGCGGATTGCTCTGCGTGATGGCACCCGCCTTGCCTTGTCCGAGGATTGGACCGGCGCTGACACCGAGGCTGTAGCCCCGCCCGATTTTGCGAGCGTAGGTTGCCGTCAGCTCGGAATACGTGAACGTGTTGCGGATCTCGTAGGACGTGGTGCTAAGATTGTATTCCGCGCTGGCCTCAACGGAATTTCGAGGAGTGAAAGCGAGCGCGAACGCGCTGGTCGGGAAGGTGTAGAGGTAGCCGATCATGCCGATTCCGGCTTTTACGTTGGCCGGAGACACCTGCGATTGAGTGCTGTACGCCGTCTGCAAACTACCGCCGGCGAAGATCTGGTGTCGCTCGCTGAGGATACCGGCCGGGTTGGTCCACAATGACAGCAGGCCGTCGTCGAGGATCATCATGCTGTTGGCGGTGGCCGTGTTGAGCACCGTGCCGCCGTTCATGAATGTCCCGTAGACGCTGATTTCGCTGGCCTGCGGTGAACCCGCCAGCATCAGCAGGCAGATTACTGCCACGATAAGAACTTGCCGCATGGTCATCCGTATCCCTGAGTGAAGCCCATTACAGGCTGAACGTTTCGACGTAGAACACCTTCAGCGCCCGGCCAAAGCCCTCGGTGCGGTCGCTGGTGTTGAGCAAATCGTAGACATCAACCTGAATCGCGAACGACTGGGCAAACGAGAAGCGCACCGCGGCATTGAAATAGCCGTACTCGCCCTCGCCATAGCCGTTGTCGTCGATGTTGTCGTCGAGGCCGAGGTCGTACTCGCCGACGATGGTCAGCTGCTCGTTGAGGCTGAAGTCGACCCCGAAGTAGCCGTCCCAGCCGCGCTGGTCATTGGTCTCGATGGTGTTGTAGTTGATGCCGGCGTGAATGCCGAAGTGACCATAGGGCGACCCGAAATTGCGGGAAATGACCGCGAACGCGCCCGGCGCCTTGTACAGGTAGCGCTCGACCTCCTTGTCCCACGAGCCGTACCCCTGCATCTGGTAGCCAACCGTCACCGCCGGCATGCGCATCGACTCCTCGATGACACGATAACGTACCTGCACGCCCGGCAGATCATTGCCCTTGAACTCATCGTAGCCGAGCATGTTCTGCCCGCCATAGGAGATGCCGAACATGAAACGGTGGAATAATCCGACGCCGACACCGGCGAGCAGGCCGCCGTCCCCGTACGCCCGGATGTCTACTCCATACTGCCCCTGTTTCAATGTGCCTGCCGTCGGATTCAGTGCCAGTTCCTGCAGTTCGAGGTACCGGGTATCGTCCGGAGTCTGAGCGGGGGACGGGCTGGACAGGGTGAGCGTCAGCAGAATACACGACAACAGGGAGAGGATCCCGACGCGTGGCATGAACAGGCTCCGTGGTTGAATTTTCCGGTGGATACAGTGTACCGGCCTGTGCAGGAATATAGTAAACACCAGAGAGCCCGTGGAAACTGTCATTGTGGTGATGAGTAGTACATGGGTACCCTGTACGTGCGAGGGAAATAAACCTTGCAACCGCGCGGGGGTGAGGCTACCTTCCCCGCTCTGAGACGACCTTTAACGTAAACGAAGTTTTCCTTCCCGGAGGGAGGGCGCGGTCCGTTACGCAGACTGGGACATTTCTACTCTGCTGCCGCTGACCGTGTGAACCGGGACGACGAAGGAGATTGTGAGACCGATGAAGACCAAGTTGATGGCGCTGTTTCTCGCTCTGGCCGCGCTGACCCTGATCTGGGGCTGCGGTGAAAAACTCGGCAACGATGTGGTGATGGTTGTCGACGGCGACGAAATGACCACGGATGAGTTTAAAAATCTCGCGCTGCGCAGGTTCGGCGGTGAGATGATGCTCGCGACGCAGACTCGTGAAGCGATGGATAATTATGTCACCGAGGTTCTCGAAGGTGAGTTGAAGGCCGCGGACGGCCGCGCGAAGGGTTACGCCAACCGTCCGGAAGTGTTGTCCTCGTACGAAGAGGCGCGGAACATGGCCGCGATCGGCGAGCTGTACACACGGACCATCGTCGACTCGCTGATTCCGGAAGACAGCCTCAAAGCCTACTACGAGCGTGACGGGTTCGAAGTCAACGCATCCCACATCCTGATCCGCATCGACCAGGACACGGATTCGGTCCAGGCGCATGACGCGATCGTAGAGATCCGCAAGGAGATCCTCGACAACAACGAGACCGTTGACAGCACGGTCTTCTCCAACGCCGCCCTCGAGAACAGCGAAGACACCAACTCGCAGAACGGTGAGCTGGGCTGGTTCCGCCGTGGTGAGATGGTTCCGTCGTTCGAGAACGTTGCATTCGCAACAGAGCCGGGTCACATGTCCGATCCGGTGTACACGCCATTCGGTTGGCACCTGATCTTCACGCACGAAGTCCGTCCGATTCCGGACCGTCCGAGCTATGAAGAGGACAAGGAACGGATCAAGCAGCTGGCGATGCGTGAACACGGCCAGGAGCTGGTAGACATGGCGCGGCAGTATGTCAAGGACCTGGAAACTTCCCGCAATGTTGAATTCCAGATGAGTAACATCAACAAGGTCTACGACATTATTGAATCGCGTCAGCCGGCCGCCGATCCGTTCAGCTTCCTCACTGAAAAACAGCTGAAATGGGACCTGGTGACATACGATGACGGTTCGTTTACCGCCGCCGACCTGAAGCCGTATGTGCAGCGTCACATGGCAAATCGCAAGTTCGAAGATGCGGAGATGGTCAAGGCGATCGTTGAGAACTACATCACCGAAAAGGTGCTGTTGCCGGATGACGCCAAGAAACGCGGTTTCCTCAGCCTGCCGGAAGTGCTGGAACAGGCCAAGATGGCGGCAGACATCCGCATTCGTCAGATCGTGAACCAGGATATCAATGAGATTCCGGAACCGACGGACGAAGACCTGCAGAAGTACTTCGACCAACACATGGAAGACTACATGCTTGACGCGCAGTACACATTGATCGAAGTCTTCCTCGAAGATCGCGAGATGGCGGACAGCGTCAAGGCGATGGCCGAACGCGGTGACAAGTCGCTGAAGGAGCTGGCGATTGAATACACCACTCGTCCGGGCGTGAAGGAGAAGGAAGGTATCTTCGGCCCGATCCGGAAGGCTCAGTACGGTGCCATTGGCCGCAATGCCGCCGAAGCGGAAATCGGCGAGATCGTCGGGCCGCTGCGTGTGCAGGGTAAGTGGTCGGTGTTCAAGGTGATCTCGAAGGAAGAGCCGAAGCCGGATGAATTCGAGAACGTCAAGGACAAGGTGAATGTCGACTGGCGTGCGTGGAGCCGTGAAACGCGCAAGACCACGTACATGGACAGCATCAAGAGCGCCATCGACTGGCAGCTGAACAAACGCGCGATTGACATCACCTTCCCGAACACCACCTGGGCTGGCGAAGGGGGCAATGATTCGTCCGCCGGTTAAGATGCAAGTGGCAATCAAGACGGCCGGCGCTGCGCTGGCCGTCTTTCTCTTGTTGCTGACTGCCGGGTGCGGCCTGTTCAAATCCGAACCCCCGGCGGATGCACTCGCCGTCGTCGGTGACGAATGGATCACCGAGGAGGACGTACTCGACGTGCTCCGGCAAATGGGGATCGAGTACCCGCGCGAGCAGGACATCGCCCGCTATGTCAACAACTGGGTCGACACTCGGCTGCTGGTGTACGAAGCCCGGCAGAACAAGCTGCAGCGTGATCCGGATTTCAAACGCCGGATCGCTGCGCTCGAAGACGACTTACTGATCAACTCGTTGATCGAAGTGAATACGGTTGTCGATACGCCGTCATCGTCGGATGTTGTCGAGTACTGGAAGAATCATACCGGTGAGTATACCCGAGTCGCGAAGGAAGTGAATCTCGTCGTCGCGTACGTTGATTCGAAGAACAGCGCCTGGCGGTTGCGCGAAGCGTTCGATCAATCCGCAACAGCGGCGCAAATGGTCGAGGAAATTGGTGTCAGCCGAATTGATACGTTGACCAACATCAGCGTCAGCCGGTTGCCCCGGGAAATCTCGACTGCGATCCAGCCTCTCCGCTCTGGACACTCCAGCCTGCCTGTCGAGTATCATGGGGAGTGGATGATCGTCAAACTGCTGGATCGTTTCCAGGAGGGACGCACTCGTCCATTCGAAGAGGTCGCGGATGTCGTACGCGACCGGATGATGGCGGAACTGCGGAGCCGGAGCAAACTTGACTACGTCGAAGCCCTGCGCCGGGAAGCCCGTCAAAGCGGACTCGTCCGCATCCGGCTCGGCGATGGATTCGCCGAACCTGAATCTGTACCCAGTCACGAAGAAACCGTGGACAGTGTGGATGTTGACACCCCGTCCCCGGTCACGGAGGAGTAAGCAAGTGAGCACCCCTCGTATCGCGATTCTGGCCCTGTTGCTGGCCCTGTTCGTAACCCAGGCCTTCGCACAGGACGCCCAGGTCGTCGATCGCGTCATCGCCGTCGTCGATGACGAAATCATTCTCGAATCCGAAGTGCTGCAGTATGTTCAGGACATCGTGCTGCGCAACCGCGATCAGTATCGCACCGAAACCGCGATTGCCCAGTTGAAGGCGTCCGTGCTGGAAGAGCTGATCAACCAGAAAATCCTGCTGGCAATTGCAGAGGAAGACACGAACATCGTCGTCGAAGACCGCCAGGTCGACATGACCCTCGATGATCGCATCAACCAGGTTACCCGTGAGGTCGGCGGCGAGGAAGCGCTGGAGGAGTATTACGGTAAGCCGATTCGCCAGATTCGCCGAGATTTCCGTGACCAGGTGCGCAACAGCCTGCTGATCGAGCGCGTGCGCGCGTCGCAAACCCGTAAGACCACCCTGACTAAAAAAGAGGTCGAGGATTTCTATGCACGGGTCGAGGAGGATTTGCCAACCATGCCGGAACGTGTCCGGCTTGCGCACATCCTGATCGAAGTCGAACCGGCGGAAGAAGCCCGCGACCAGGCGTTGGCCAAGGCGGACAGCCTGTTCAACCTGATCGCGAACGGTGCGAATTTCGATTCGCTGGCGATGGAATACTCGGATGACCGTGCGAGCGCGCCGAAAGGCGGATTGCTCGGCACGACTCAGCGTGGCGACCTCGTGCCGGACTTCGAAGCGGTCGCGTACAACCTCGAAGAAGGCGAGATCAGCGAACCGATCCGCACCCGTTTCGGCTATCACATCATCCGCCTCAACTGGCGACGTGGTGAGAAAATCAACACCAACCACATTCTCGTGATGCTGCAGGCCACCGACGCCGACGAAGAACGTGCGGTCGAGAAAGCCCGCCTGCTGCGTGACCGGATCATGGACGGCGAGAGTTTTGCCGATGTGGCGAAAGAGGCTTCGGCGGACGATGAAACCGCCAAGCTAGGCGGTGACCTTGGTTGGTTTGACCTGAACTCGATTCCCGACCAGTTCCAGCAGGTCGCGCGTGATCTCGACGTTGGCGAAATCAGCGAGCCGTTTCTGTCGCGAGTTGGTGTGCACCTGGTGACGGTGACCGAGCACGACGATGCCCGTGAGCTCGAGTTGCAACGCGATTGGGATCGCATCAGCCAAATGGCATTGCGCGAGAAGCAGGAAATCGAGTACACCAACTGGCTCGCCGACCAGCACAAGGATGTCTACATCGAAGTGATGACAGACGAGTTGTAGCCGCAGACAGCGGTTTCCCAGAGTGACAAACCCTCGCCATCCGGCGGGGGTCTTGTGTTTTTGGCAGCGACGGACGGGCCACTGCTGATTCGCTGCTAGATACGGTTGCGATTGGAATCGAGAATGGTCAGCAGGTCACTGTCCGTGGTCAGCAAATCGGCGGGGGTGCCGAATCCCTTGACCCGCCCGTCCTCGAGGATCAGTACCCGGTCGGCGGTTTGGATGGTGGAGAGACGGTGGCTGATCAGGATCGCCGCTCGGTCGTTGAGCACCTGCTTCAGTCGGGAGACGAGCGCGTGTTCGCTCTGGACATCGAGCGAGCTGGAAGGTTCGTCGAGAATAACGATCCGTGAGGGACGAACCAACGCACGAGCCAGCGCGAGCCGTTGCCACTGACCTTCGCTGAGGTCGACGCTGTTCGCGAACCAGGTCCCGAGCAACGTGTCGTAACCGTTGGGGAGACGGTCGATGTATTCGTCGACACCGGCGTCCCGGGCAGCGGCGAGAATCGCCTCCTCGCTTACTTCTGCGGACGGATCGCCTAGAGCAATGTTTTCGCGCACGCTGTCGTGGAATTTGGCGAAGTCCTGGAAGATGACGCTGTACAATGTGCGCAGCCGGTCCGGATCGAAGTCGCGCAGGTCGGTCCCATCCAACGTGATCCGGCCTTCGGTGGGGTCGTAAAGCCGGGTCAGCAGCTTGACCAGCGTCGTCTTGCCGGACCCGTTGGTGCCGATTACCGCCAGCACTTCGTTGGGGTGGAGTTCGAAGGACACGTCCCGCAGCGCCCAGTCCTGCCGGTTCGGATACTGGAACGACAGATTCTCGACGGCGAGGCTCCGGGTCAGGTCCGATGGAACCGCGACTGGTGAGGGGGGCGCCGTAAGCTGCGGCTTACGGTCGAGGAACTCGAACAGGTTTGTGAGGAAAAGGTTGTTCTGATACATCGCCGCGATGCCGGTGAGCACACGCTGGATCATCGACCCGCCACGTGCCAGGCCCTGGATTACCAGCACCAGCGCGCCGAGTGTGATCGCGCCCATTGCGGCCTTGAACGCGACGAAGGCGTACAATCCGAAGATGAGCAGCGCGGAGACCGTCTTCGCGATCAACTCGAACGCCGACTGCCGTTCGACAATCTCCAGCTTCTCCTCGCGCAACTGCTCCCGTTGTTCACGGAAGCGGTCGGAGAACAGGTCTCCAAGCCCGTAGAGCAGAAGCTCCTTGGCGTAATACGTGCTGGTCAACACCCAGCTCGAATAGCGGGCGCGGCGTTCGTCGTGCGTGCGGCTGCGTTCCCACTTGTACCACTGCCGCGAAAAGAAGAATCGGAGGAATACGTCGGGCAATGCCGCCAGGAGTAAGACCGGACCGAGCAGCCAGTGGACGGTGATCAACAAACCGGCGATGCCAGTGATCGAGATCAGGTTCTGGAAGAGGCTGCTGGTTTCCTGAATCAATCGAGCGGGACGGGTCAGCGCTTCCCGTTGCGCGAGGTGCAGGCTGTCACGGAACTCGCTGTTCTCGTAGTATGCGAGGCCGACGGTGATCGACTTGCGATGGATCCGGTCGAACAGGTGATCGGTGAAATGCTGAACGAGATGCTGCCGCAGCCAGTTGTCCGCCGTGGTCGATGAGATCAGCAGCCAGTAGGTGAACCCGGCGGCGATGACATACATCATCACGTTCGGCAGCTCAGTGGTCGGGTCGGGCGCGTCCACCGCGACCACGATCGCGTCGACAATCCACTTGAAGAGCACCAGTTGGATTAACGGCAGCACGCCCCTGATGACGGAAAAGCCGAGATACAACGCGCTCTGGCGGGGCGCGTAGCGGCCCATCATGCGCAACATGCGCAGAAGGGGTTTCAACGAGGAACCACGTCCCTGTTGCTGATGGGCCGTCATGACTCTCCGGAGACTGGGCTGCAAAGCTGCCGTGAATCTATCTCAGGCAAAGGTACGGCGCGAATCGACCTCACGCGACCCCGGCCAACATGCCGACGGGCTGGAGGGATTACCGATCCATCGCGAGGATGATCTCCTGCAGTTGGTCCGCGAACGGATCATGCAGGTTCAGGTCGAGCAGGATGCCGCTGAGAGTGCGGGTGCGTTCTTCCGCCAGCTCGAACATGCGCACCTTGACCGCCGCAAGGTCCGGCGGAACCAGCACCGTCCACGCACGCCGGAGAATCTGTTCCACTGCCTGGTTGAGCAGTGCAGCGGTTTCGGCGTGGTCGAGAGGCCGTACGGAAACTTGTTCCGCCTGACGCAGGAAGACCACGTGACCCAGCGGGAGGGAGGTCGCTGATGGCCAACGATCCTGTTTGCCGCGCAAGACCAGGTCGCTCCACGTCGGCAGGGGATGCGTCCGCAGGCCGGTGTCGGCCGGTACCAGCCAGGTTTCGTCATCGCAGACAGTTCGCCAACTCTCCGGCAATCGACGCAGCGTGGTCGATTTACCCGTGCCTCCCGGGGCGGCAAAGAGCACGCCGTGGCCGTTCCACTCTGCCAGCCCGGCATGAACCGGGAGGATGCCGCGCTTCAGCAATGCCGGGTACAACGGGTAAAGGCTATACCACATGCTCATCAGCCATTGGTGCCGGTCGCTGTTATCGGGCGTGACAAACAGCATCTCCGTGGAGCCACGGCGCGTGTAAACCTGCAACGGTCCGAGGTCGAAGTTCGCGGGCCGGGTGTCTCCCCAGAGAGATCCGATCTGCTGTTCAGTCTCGATCGGCGAACAAACGCGGATGTGTGAAGGAGTGGTCGTGGATGCTGGTGCGGAGACCTCGGATGGGAGAGTCAGCGTGTACGCGAACTGTTTGAGCCAGCCGGCACGGTCGGGAGTACTTGAGAAGCGCCAACGCGATCCGTCGGCCAGGTGAAGGGAGTAGTCAGGCATCCTCGACGCTTGCGAGGTTGTTTCTGACGAGGTGAGCGAGAAACTCATCGACGTCCTCGTCGAGAGAGGGGACCTCACCGGGAGCGAAAGAAGCTCGTAACCGGTCAACAATGCGGGCTTGGGTTTCCCCTTCACTCAGCATTGCCCAGATACGAGCTCCGAGACGATTGAGACTGTAGGCCCGGTCAGTTTCCGGGTGGTACAACACCCCGCCGTCCTTCATGTCTTCTCGGAAAACCACGGCCGGGTCCGTCACATAGACGGGTGCACTCAAGGACATGGGAACAACGCCCAATCACAACCAATCGAAAGAATCGGACTCCTGCTGGTCTTCGTGTTCCTTGTCGTTATTCCCTGCATCCGTGCCACCCGGCGGGTCAGGTTCAGAGAAACCGTGCGCGGTATCCAGCAACAAGGACAGCTCGACAAGCAAGGGCTTTTCATATCCCACGCTCTTCTCCACGAGTGCCTCCAAAAAGTCAAACAAAGCGATGTCGTTATCTCGAAAATCAGTGTGCTAAGAATTATAACACACATCAGCACCGAATATGCGGCGAAAAGGAGCCCAATGCACCCCCCCGAACCCGAGAGGACTCTCCACTCAGAGCCCGAAAAAGCACTACGGGCGCGCTGAATGTTTGGTATTTCGCTCGCGGACCGATAAAGTCGCTGCCCGGACAAGGGGTTTGCAATGACACAAATCACATATCCGCAAAAACCGGAGATTACTTGAGAGGCTCGAGCCAGAAGCTGCAAACTTCAAGGAACTCCGAGTACCGTCCGATAGACTTGTCATAGATAGGCAGAAGTCACCATACTTCGCAAGACGGCGTTTGCTGTTGCGGGCCTCAGCGGGGCAAGGGTACTCCAAGACGTGCTCCGCCGTGTGACCTCCCGCATAGCATTCTAATATCTCAGTACGTAGATTTTTCGGTTCCTGAGACGTTAGATTGATGCGCTGAAACTATCATTAGTATTGTAGCCTTGTAGCACCCTGAGTCTCTTCTCCGGGGACACTCACTTCCTGAGATTTGTCGGGGCGGCGGGGTTCGGTCACGGAATGTAGTGCTAACACTTTCGAGGAGACTTTCTCATGAGGTCTTCGGTTCTGTTTTCTACGCTTCTGGTTTTGCTTCTTGGGTTGCTGGTTTTCCCTGCCTCGGGGCAAAACCTGTTAAACGCAGATTTTGAAAACTGGACAGATGACAACCCGGATGACTGGACGGTTGTTGAATCCGGGAACAACGAGATTCAGGAAAATTCGTTCGCGTACAGCGGCGGATCTTCGGTGAAGATCAACAACGTCGGTTCGACTCGTCCGCGACTCGTGCAGTACTTCAGCGTTGATCCGAACGAACAGGTTGAAGCTTCCATCTTCGTGTACGACAACGACGATTCGTTCGTTCGCGTCTACGTAAAGGTGTACGATGAGAGCAACAACCTTCTGTACCAGGAATTCACGCAGTCGATCAACACGACGTCGTGGCAGGCCCTGGTACTGGACTTTGTCACGCCGGCTTCGACGACGCAGATCAAGTACGAAATCCTGCATTTCAAGAACGATTCGCAGCCGTTACCCCAGGTGTGCTACGTTGATTACGCTGATATCGTAATCACGCAGCCGACGTACGTTTCGGTGGTGAACGAGAGCTTCGAGGACTGGACCGGTGGAGCACCCGATTACTGGGAAGCACTACTGGTCAGCGATGCAGCGGTTGACGAAGAAAATGTCATTGTGAACTCCGGTTCAGCTTCGGCAGCCTTGAGCTCGGCGGCGCTTTCGCGACCCCGGTTGATCCAGTACCTGTACGTGCGCCCGGGCGATACCGTCGGTGGCAGCGCGTACTTCGCTGAGGATATCACCTCCGGCCAGCTGTCGCGTCTGTACCTCAAAGCCTACGACGCGAACAACAACTTCATTCAGCAAGGCTACGCCAACTCGGCCAACACAACGAGCTTTACCCAGGTGTCGGCTACCTTGGAAACGCCTTCTTCAACCGCATGGGTGCGTTACGAACTTCAGCAGATCAACACGACAGACCCCGATGAATTGAGGACGGTCTACGTGGATGATGTGGACTACTGGATCGACACGTACACCGAAGATGTATCCGACGAGAATGTCTGGTATCTGATCGGTGTTCCGACTATTATCGACGACCAGGCTGATCGTAACGCCGATGCCCTGTTCGCGGATGACCTTGGCGGAAACAGCACCGCAAGCACGTGGGTGATGAGCCGCTGGAACAACAGCACGCAGCAGTACGAACGCTTCGGCAACGGCGACGGTGATCCGGGCACGGAACCGCCGGACATCGAGCCGGGCCTCGGCTACTGGTTCGTCCAGGCAGTTGAACCGGGCACTCCGGACCCGCGGTTGGATATCACCTCTTCGCAGACTTCTGGTGCACCGAGTTCGAACGTTACGCAGACGATCGTTGCCAACGGCGAAACCATGCTGGCGAACCCGTTCTACGGTGACTACGAACTCGCTACCGCGAACCTGACGGTCGGTGGTTTCGCCTCCGGCTGGGGCCAGAACGGCATCAACGCAAACATCTACAAGTACAACGGTCAGACTCGTCAGTACCTGATTCAGTTGGCGACTTCAGCCGTGCTGGACCCGTGGGATGGCTTCTGGGTGGTCAAGACGACCGCAAGCGATGGCCAGATTGAATTCGTGTACAACCCTGATGAACACGGTCCGGTTATCGATGATGTTGAAGAAGTCGATGAGTTCACCGACACCGGTTGGGGCATCAACCTTCGCGTCGAAACCGTTGATGGCGAATACCAGGATAACTACAACGAGTTTGGTGTCCGGGATCGTTCCCGCGACGGTTACGATGGCTACGATGCCTTCGAGCTGACTCCGCCGGATTCCCGTTACGTCAGCCTCGCGTTTGTGCATGATGACTGGCGAGAAGGTACCCGCTTCGCGTGGGACTACCGTGATCGCGATTTCGACGAAGAAGTCTGGTTCTTCGATGTCAAGGCCAACCGTCTGCCGAACAGCACCCTGCGTCTTCACTGGCCGACGCTTCAGGGTGGTCCGCAGAATGTTGAGTTCGAACTAATGCACATCACCCCGAACGGTATTCAGCCGGTCGGCCGCCTGCACGAGATGGGTGGAGAGTACGTGTTTAACGTTGGCGACAGCCAGTCGGAAGTTGAGCACTTCTACGTGCGCGCGTACGATGTGAGCCGTTCGACGGATGTCGCGGATGAGTCCGGCGCCGCGCTCCCGGTTGAGTTCGGGATCAGCAACGCCTATCCGAACCCGTTCAACGCACAGATTTCGGTCAAGATGGGTATCCCGGAAGCTGGCGAGACGACGCTGAAGGTCTACGATGTCCTCGGTCGCGAAGTTGCCCGCATCCACGACGGTCAGCTGACCGCCGGGCTGCACACCTTCACCTGGAACGCGCAGGACTACGCGTCCGGTACCTACTTCCTGCAGTTGAAGGCTGGCGGCAAGGTTGCGCATCGCAAGATCACGCTGCTGCAGTAATCCTGATCCAACGACCTCAAGCGCTCACATCCATCCGGGTGTGAGCGCTTTCTCTCTCTCCACCGGATCCTCGCACAAATTCACGCTGAATTGCCCGACCATTGATAGCTACAACTTCCGGAAAAACAAGCAATCGCCAGAAAACTCAGTTTTGCGGTATTGGTGCTCCGTTGACGCGCATTTTTCTGGAAATGGACTCATGATGTGATGCAGATCACAGACGGAAACCAAAAATAATTTGTATACTTAGCTTAATACATAATATGAATTGTAGTTTACGAATAATTCGGTTTTTCGTTATCCGGCGAACGCGGTCGCTGAAGGAGAGTGGAGGATTGTACAATGCGAACACAGATGCTGAAGCTGATCGGACTGTTGCTGCTGGTGTGGCTCCCCGCAGTGATGGTCCATGCCCAGAACCCGGCAAGCCTACAGAACAACGATTTCGAAACATGGAACTCTGACGATGTGTCGGATTGGATCGAGGTTGAACCCGAGGGCGGGATTGTCCGCGAATTGAGCACGGTATTGAGCGGCACGTACTCGGTGAAGATGGTGCTCGACTCGCTGGAAGGGCCGAACCTATTATATCAGGACCTGGTGGTGTGGCCACGGGATTCGGTGCAATTCTCGGTGTACCTGCGAAACGGAAATTCGTCGACTCTGAAGCTGTACCTGCAGTTCTACACGGGTGAGAACCCGGCAGGCGATCCGGTCGAAAACAACGTTTCCTCGGCGGGAGCGTTCTGGTCGTTACACACCATTGAGGGGCAGGCTCCAGACACGGCGGACGCGGTCCGGTTCATCGTGGAGCAGGAATACAACGTTGTCGCCGGGCGGACGCAAAACGTTTACGTCGACCT
Organism: bacterium; assembly: GCA_963675295.2. Lineage (GTDB taxonomy): Bacteria > Electryoneota > Electryoneia > Electryoneales > Electryoneaceae > BMS3BBIN04. Next base: position 3,405,240 of record CAXXKJ010000002.1, on the reverse strand, counting down.
GGCGGAGTTCAACGTCACGGCGTACACCTGCGACGTGTCAACGAACAACCGCTGGTATCTGCTCGGGGTACCATCACTGGTAACCCTGGCCGAAAATCGAGTCGCGGACTCGCTGTTCTCAGACGATCTTGGCGGGCTCAGTTCGCCCGGAACATGGGTGATGAGCCGGTGGAACCCGGCAACCCTGAACTATGACCGGTTCGGATTGGGGGATAACGATCCGAACATAGAACCACCGGACATTGAACCCGGTCTGGGGTACTGGTTTGTACAGAATGTCGAGCCCGGAGTCGAAGACCCGTGGCTCGATGTTGTCTCGGCGCAGACAACGGGCGCGCCGGAGGTGAACGTGAGCCAGACCATCACGGGGTATCAGAATGATATCAACGGGATGACGATGCTGGCGAATCCATTCTACGGAACGTACCAGTTGAACACGTCAACCATTACCGTGGGCGGCAACCCCTCAGGCTGGGGACAGGACGGGATCAACTCCAACGTGTACACGTTCAACGGGTCATCCTACGAGGTGCTGGATGCCACACTGGCGACGTCCTACCTCTTCCCGTGGCAGGGATTCTGGGTGATCAAAACGACCACCGGCGACGCTGAGCTTGAATTCAGCTACGATGGTGGGTCGCATGGTCCGAGCCCGGATGATCTCGAGGAAGATCCACGCTATTACTGGTTTGTCGACATCCCGATCGAGACGGTTGACGGTGAGCACGTGGACCACTACAACAAGATCGGTGTCCGGGAAGGCAGCGAGGACGATTACGACCCGTGGGACGCGTTCGAGTTCACGCCGCCGATCACCCAGTATGTCAACATGTCGTTCCCGCACGACAACTGGGATGTCCCGGGACGGTACGCGTGGGATCTGCGCGACTGGGATTCGATCTGGGAATACTGGGTGGCGGAAGTTCGGGTGAAGAACTTGCCAAATACGGATATCCGGCTCTACTGGCCGGACCTGAGTAATCTGCCGCCACGCATCCGGGTGAAGCTGATCATGCTCGAAGGCAACCAACCGCAGGTGATCGGTTTCCTCGATGAGATGGATGAGTTTGTCTTCACCTCCGGCGACGAAGCGTCGCAAAGTTACTGGTTCGCGTTCCGCGTCGTTCGTGAACCAGAATCCGACGCGCTGTTGAGCGTGGAGGATGAGACGATTCCGATTCCGGATGAGTTCCGGATTGTGAGTGCCTATCCGAACCCGTTCAACTCGAGCGTGTCGGTGGAAGTTGCGATTCCACAGGCCGGAAACACGGCGATTTGTGTGTTCGACGTGCTTGGCCGGGAAGTGGCGCAGCTGCAACGGGGACCGCTACATGCGGGGACGCACCAGGTGGTGTGGAATGCGGACGATGTCGCGTCCGGGACGTACCTGCTGCGGGTGAATTGGCAGAATCAGGAGATGAGTCGCAAATTGACGTTGGTGAAATAGGGGCGCGCGACTGCACTCTTCTCGCCCGCTTCCGGCAACTTGACCGGGAGCGGGTTTTCTCTTGTACGGCGTACGGCTTTACCTTTGCGAGGGGGGAGAGGCATCCGATCATTCACGCGGCTGACGACATTTCATCATGAACCAACCCTCATCATCCGGCGAACTGCACGAGATTATCTACCATGGCGGGAGCATGCGCTCGCTGTTCCGTGACGGGGAACGGCTGCGAGTGCGTGCCTGTCCGATGGATGCCGTGCGTGCCGGAGATGTAATCGTGTTCCGTGCCAGCGGTGAAGAACGGCAGATCGTTCACCGGGTTATCCGTCGCGAGGACACGGCGCTGCTGACTCGGGGTGATGATCTGGTGACAGTTGATGTGCGGCCGGTGACACCCGACCGTTTCATCGGCAGGGTAGTGGCCCAACAGCGGCGAGGGGTGTGGAAGACGGTGCGAGGTGGGACGGCCGGATGGGTTCGCGGGCAGTTGTGGTATACGATCCGGGGTGTCCACCTGCTGGCGCTGAGGCTGACCGGACGCTATCAGGGACCGCGAAGCAGCGGGACGATCCGCGTTGCGCTAGGGTCCCTGTACCAGATGCTGGCTGCCGGCGAAAAAGGGGCGTTGTTCAACGGGGCACTGCCGGCGGACGAGGCGTTATGGCCGGCGATTGTTACGCTCGCAGATCAGCATGAACTGGCGCCGTACCTGTGCTGGCAGCTGAATCGCGCGAGCCTGCTTGACACAGTGCCGATTGAGAGCCGGGAACGCTTGCAACGTTACTACCGCCAGGCATGGGTGCAATACCAGCGGCTGTTTGCCGCGCAACGGCGAATCAGTTCGGCCTTCCGTGAACGTGATATCGACCTGATTGTGCTCAAGGGGTTGTATTTCACGCACAGCCTGTACCCGGATCCGGCGACACGTCCGATGACCGATCTGGATTTACTCGTGCGTGAACCGGACGTCAACGCTGCGCTCGTGATTTTCCAGTCACTCGGATTCCAGCGGCAGGGCGGGGGCGGCGGCATCGCGGAGAGCAAGGAGATCTGGCTGTACGATCCGCAGCGGCGGATCAAGGTCGATCTGCATGTCGGCCTGCTGCCGTACTACGCGGATTTCGACTGGGATGTGGCAGGAGTGTGGGATCGTGCCGTGGAGGTCACGGTTGATGGACTGCTGCTTAACGTGCTTGCGCCGGAGGATCAATTGATCCACCTGCTGCTGCACGGTGGCGTGGAACACCTGCTGCAGCCGTTGAAGGTGATGCTGGACGCGCGGTTGGCGTGGAAAACCTGGGGCGCGGAACTCGATCCACATGCGTTCAACGAAACAGTTGCCCGGGCCGGTTTGCAGCGGGCTGCTGGATTGACACGCACGGCCACCGAGGCTGTGTTCGGGCCGCTGGATTTTGACGAAATCGTGACATCGCAGCCCGTCCCGGAGGCCTTCACGCGCTGGGTCAGCGAAGTCGGTCCAGTGATCCACCGGACGGCGTTGCTACGATTGTATGCCGGGCGGGATTACCTGCTATTTACGCGGAAAACGTTGCAGCGCTTGCTGGTGCAGGGGAGAGCTGAGAGTGTGAAGTCCGGTTCGGGATCAGACAACGCTGGACCCACGTTCGGGCTCCGCTACATCATTCGCCGCGGGTTGACTGTGCCCGGGCTCGTGGTGGGGCTGCTGATGACTGCGGTGCGTCATCCGGAGCGGCGATCGTTCACGTTCATCCGGCTGGTGCTATGGTTGACCGAACGCCGCTGAGGCCAGTTGAACCAGATGCGAGCAACGCCGGTCCCTGAGAAGGAACCGGCGCTATTCTTTTCTACGGATGTCGTGTGCGAACGGACAGGCAGGGAACGCGATTCCCGCCAACCCGACAGGTTCAGCCCATCGGTGGGCGGGAATTGTTGAGACAAAGCTCGACCAGATCGTCAATTCTGGCCGTGCCCGCGCACATCACCGTGTCCGCACCGCCCCAGTAGAGGCGGATCGTGCCGTCCCCAACCTCCACCGCGCCGCAGGTGAAGACCACGTTGTGCACGTAGCCGCTGATCTCCCACGGATCTTCCGGCTGCAGAATCCACTCGTCCGCGACACCGATGATGCGGGATGGATCGTCGAGGTCATGCAGCGCAACGCCGAGCCGGTAGACCGACCCGTCCATCGTCGGAAACACCCCGTGGTAGATGTTCAGCCAGCCCTTATCCGTGCGGATCGGTGTCGCGCCGGGGCCGATTTTCATCTCGTCCCAGTGATACGTCACCGGCTTCATCACCACCTTGGAATCACCCCAGTGCACGAGGTCCGGCGAGTACGAGATCCACATTGACCACGGCGAGATTTCCGAATGCGGACGGTCGAGACGGGCATACCGCCCCTCAAATTTCTGCGGGAAGATGACCACGTTGCGCATGTCCGCCTGGGTGATCATCGAAACGCGTTCCACGGATTCCCAATCCCGAGTTTTCGCCAGCCCGATGCGGACTCCATGCCGGGAGTACGCGCTGTAGGTGATCAGGTACTCGTCGTCAATGAAACAAATCCGCGGGTCCTCGACGCCGTATTCCTCGTACTCCGCAAACGGGCCATGCGGGTCGGCGGTCATGAACGGTTCCGGCCGAACGGTAAAGTTGTACCCGTCCTCGCTCTCCGCCAGGCCGAGGATCGAACGGCCGGTGCGCAGGTGCGAGCGGAACAGCAGCAACGTCCGGCCCTCGAACAGCGTTGCGCCAGCGTTGTGCACCGTGACAACGGGGTAGGGGATGTCATCCTTCGTCAGGATCGGGTTGTGCGGATACCGGGTGACCAGGGCTGTCGGGTTCATGTTCATGATCTGTCCTCACGTACTTCGATCAGGGCTGAGGTGGAAAATCGAGTTCGGCCGCCCAAGGTTGACCCACGGGCAATGGAGTCGCTGGACGGTTGGGAAAATGCCGTTTGCGGACAAACACCGGCACGTCAACCAACGTCAACGAGTCGAGCAGTGCTGTATTGATACGCACCCCTTCCCGCGCCGCAGCGTCACGGAACAGGGCGAGCAGTTGCTCTTCCGCTGAGGCGTCCCTCGGGAGGCCGATCCGGGCTGTGGTATCCGGAGGGTGGTCCGTGATCAACGAAAGTTGCCGGTTCAATTCCTCACGGGCGGAGAGGTGAGTGGACCACATCCGGCGGTCACGCATCACGCGCGGGTTGTCATCGTAGCCCGCTTCTGTCGCCAGTTGGTCCAGCACCTCGAATTCGACCAGCCAGCGCAGGTGCGCGTGGAGGTCGTGCTCAAAGCGACGCGGATCGTCAAAGCGTGGAACCGGTTTCGGCGCGACCTCGAGGCGGCGCAACACGTCCGCGCGGGTCCAATCGGCCGAGTATGCCGGGCCATCAACACTCAGCAGCGGCAGGTCGAGGTCAGGGGTATCATCCAGTCCGCGCAGTGAGTTCTCCTCCAGCGCGGTGAACGGCAATTGCAACGCCGGATCGTCGCCGGAATCCAGCCGTTCGCGGAGGGCATCAACCAGCCAGCGCCAGCCGTCCGGGTCGATGTTCATCGTGTGGCCACGCATCACAGCAGCGATGATCTCGGGCTGCCGGGCACGCGCCTGCCGGGCTTCGAGGGCGTCACGCACCCACGGTCCCAGCTCGAGATACACCGACTCACTGGGGATGCGGTCCTGCTCGAAACGAATCAGCCGCAATACCCACCAGCGTCCCTCGACCTCAACCGGTCCGCCGGCCTCGTCCAGCTCGAGCGAATACGCCAGATCCTCCAGCGCCGGATCGGTCGTGTTCCACTGCACCACGACCGTATCGAGATACACCGCGCCGCTGAACGTCTGATTGCCGGCCCGTTCAAATGAGGTCCCGCCCAGGTATGCGACGAGGATTCGTGCGGCGGTGTTCGAGTCCGGGGCGGCCCACGCTTGTACAGTCAATGTGCGGATGGCGCGCAGCACGTTGGCACGCACCTCCGTTTCCGGGATATTGACCTCGGCCTCAATCCGGTCGATGAGGAAACTCTCCACACGGGCCTCGGCGGCCAGTTGCGCACGCAGGGCGGTGTAACGCTCCGAGGTGTCGGGGGAGAGGTGTGCGAGCAGGCGTTCGATGATCAGGGCGTCGAGGAAATCCCGGCGGGCGGTGGTGCCGAAACCGGTGTGCGGAGCGGTCTCGTAACGGTAGGTGTACTGGTTGACCGTGATGGTGTCGTCACCGGCAATTGCCAGCCAGGTGTCCCCGGCTTCTTGTTGCGTGGAGTCCGAACAGGCAATGAGGCCAACCGCAAGAGAAGCAAGCAGCACGGTCCATACTACTCGGAATCGCGCAGCGACTCGGCTCGCTGGAGAGACACACTTCCCCTGAACCGGTTTCATAGCCTGAGGTACGGTCGAACGTGCCAACGTGATTCCCCCGGATGCGCTGCCCTGTTGCCACTGAGAAGGTAGACAGTAGTGCGCGGCTCCGCCAGAGTCAAACACGAAATACTCGATTTTGTCGAATCGGTTCGAGACTCTTGTCCTGACATAATGTGAACCGCTACGTTACCAGAATCCAACAGGGGGCAGGTATGGACAAGCTCGGCATTGGGATTCTCGGGTACGGCGGATTCGCCCGCTTTCTGCACCAGAGCTGGTCGCAGCTGGATGAGGTTCTCGTCGTCGCAGCGGCGGACAGCCGTGCGGAGGCAAATCCCGGCGATATCCGTTTTTATGACGACTGGCAAAAGCTGGCGGACGACCCCGAGGTGGCCATCGTCGCGATCGCCTCACCGCCGTCCACGCACGCCGACCTGGCGGTGGCGTTGATGCAGGCGGGCAAGCACCTGCTGGTGGAGAAGCCGGTCGCCCTGTCAGCGAAAGCGGACACCGAGCGGTTGCTGCGTGCGCGTGATGATGCCGGGGTTGTCGTCGCGGTGAACCACATGCTGCGGCTTCATCCGCTGCTCGAGACCTTCCAATCCTGGGTCAAGGAAGGCACTTTCGGCCCCCTACGGCATGCGTCGGTTGAGAATTACGCCCAGGACGAAACCCTGCCGCCGAACCACTGGTTCTGGGATCGTTACCAATCCGGCGGCATCTTGATCGAACATGCGGTCCATTTCATCGACCTGGTTGACACGCTCGCGGCCGCGCCGGTCACACGTGTAACCGGTGCTGCGGCGGACAGACGATCCGGGCAACGGGACCGGGTGCTGGCGTCCGTCGAATATGAAGACGGTTTAATCGCCACTCACTACCACCATTTCTCTGGCCTGAACTCGTTTGAGGAAACGCACATCCGCCTGGCGTTCGACAAGCTGCGGATGCGTCTGCACGGCTGGATTCCCACTTACGGCCACCTGCATGCGCTGGTGGATGAAACCACGTATGAGCTGATCAGATCTCTGCCGAACTGGACCGAACGCACGATAGCACCCCTCGACAACGGCAACGTAAAGCACTTCGCAGCGACGGGTGAACCGTACGCCGCGACGCATGAGGTGTTCGGTACGTTCCGGATGGACCGGAGCAAGATGGAGGTTTACGCTGACTTGGTGCGTGCTTCGATGCTCGATGTCGTGAAAGCGGTTCGTGACGCTTCGCACAAGGTACGTGTTCCACTGGAAATCGGCTTAAGCGCGGTAGATGTGGCGGAGAGGGCGACAAGTTCAGCGGTGACAAGTGGTTGACTGAGAATTTCGCCACATATCGCTGTCTCTCAAGTGAATCCGAAATAGTTATTCTGAACGAAGTCGCTCTTGCGTGTGGCGTTTTCTCTGTCGATCTTATATCGAACCGGTTCGATACTCGTTTCGATCGTGTTAGCCGCGCTGGACACACAGCTCACCCGGGGAATACCAGCCACCGTTGACACAAGAGTAGTTCCCCCCACGGACCGGCGGGCGCGAACGATTGAGATCCAGAGGGTAAACCGAAGGGCAGTCCATGGCGCCGACCATCCGAGACGTCGCCAAGCGTGCGAATGTGGCCCCGTCCACCGTGTCCGCTGTCCTTAACAGCAAGGGCTACATCCATCCTGACACCTTTGCCAGGGTGCAGAAAGCCATCCGTGATCTCGAGTACACCCCGCGGCGAAGCGCGCGCAACCTTACCCAGCAAGTGTCCGGAAACATCGGTTTCATCGTTCATGACGCCCACTTCAACCAGGCGGAACCGTTCTACACACGCGTGTTCCTCGGCGCGGAGCTGAAGGCACGGGAATACGACCTTTACGTGCTGCTGTCGACCGTGCCGGAACGTTATTCGGCACGCAATGACCTGCCGCGCTTTCTGCTGGAACACAATGTGGACGGGATCATCATCGCCGGCAGCGTGCCACGCAAAGTCATCCTCGACGTGACAAACTACAAGCTGCCGATGGTGCTGGTCGATTTCGGTGATGACGAGATGAACGTGTCGCGGGTGCTGATCGAAAACCGGCTCGGCACCAAGCGTGCGACACAACATCTGATCGAACAAGGCATTGAAAACATCGGCTACATCGGTGCGTCGGACGGCCACCCCAGCGAACGGGAACGGTTTTCCGGCTTCACGGAAGCTATCAACGAGGCGGGATTGCCGCTCCACGCCGACTGGATCGATCACGAGGAAAATGACACGCGTACCGAAAACGGTATCGCGGCATTCGAACGCATGTGGAACCGGGGAGCACGGCCACAGGCGCTGGTCTGCTTCAACGACGCCATCGCGCTCGGTGTGATGCGTGCGGCGGATCGGTTAGCGGTGCATGTGCCTGACGATCTGGCGGTAGTTGGCTTCGACGATGTCGAGGTCGCCGGCTTGGTCAATCCGTCGCTGAGCACCGTGCGCGTGTTCAAGGAGGAACTTGGCGTGGCTGCGGTGCAGACGATCACCGACATGATCGATCATCCGGATCGCAAACCGGTGACCTCGCGTGTCGGCGTCGAATTTATCGCGCGAAAAAGCTCATTCGTAAACCATTTGATAAGGAACACGAGCGATGAAACCTGAACTATTCAATCGCCGACTGTTCATGGAACCCGGGGAAGGCTTGTGGGAACGGCGTGCCGTGCTCAACCCGAGCATGATTGACGAGCCGGATGGCCACCACATGCACTACCGCGCTGTCAATCCGGACTGGTTGTCCACGGTTGGCCACGCGATCGTTCGCTATGAAAACGACCAGCCGGTAATCGTGCACCGTGCGCCGGAACCGGTTTATCAACCGCGCCACGAGTGGGACAAATACGGTGTCGAAGACCCACGTGTGATCAAGTTCGAAGGCAAATACTGGATGTTCCACACCGCATACGATGGTTTCAACGCGACCACGGCGCTCGCCTATGGCAGCAGTCCGACGGACTGGGAGGACGCATTCCGGATCGGTCCGTTGTTCCGCAACGAAGACGCGATCAAGCTGGTCAAGGATAAGCCGGCGTTGAAGCGTTACGCCGACCGCTGGGGTGAGGACGATCCGAAGCAACTGATGTGGGAGAAGGACTTCTGCATTTTCCCGAAACGCATTAACGGCAAGATCGCGGCGATCCACCGTCTCCGTCCGGACATGCAGCTCGTCTACGTCGACAGCATGGAACAACTCGGCGACCAGGCGTTCTGGGAAGATTACATCCGCAACATGGACCAGTACGTGTTGCTGGAACGCGATTTCGGCTGGCAATCGAGCCACATGGGTCTCGGTCCGGCACCGATTGAAACGCCGGAGGGCTGGCTGTTGATCATTCATGGCGTCAACCACGGCAACGACGACTGGGGCGTGCGCTCCTACCGCGCCGGGGCGGCGTTACTGGATCTGGATGATCCGTCCAAGGTGATCGGCCATACGCCGGTGCCGTTGTTCGAGCCGACGGAAGACTGGGAGCTGAAGGGCGATGTGGACAACGTCGTCTTCCCGGAAGGGACCGTCGTGCATGATGGCCGGCTGGACATGTTCTACGGCGGCGCGGACCGGGTGATCGGCGTGATCAGCGTCATGATGGATCAACTGCTGGATTACCTGAAGACCGACGCGGCGGTGAAGAAGTAGAAGATTATTGAGGTCGGGACACTTTGGGGACAAAGTGTCCCGAAATGATTGATGTGGGGACACATAACGGAGTAAGTGTCCCTTGACAAAAGCTGTTCCACAGAGTGACGCAGACAGGAAAGACGTGAGGGCGATAGATCGAAGCTTGCAGAGGATGAGTTGATGCCGGCCCGCGGCTGAATGCGGGATCAAGGGGAACCGGAACTCGCAGTTGAGAACCGGTTGAAGGAGACAAACGATGCGGCGATGGTTGAAGTCGACGTGCACACTGCTGCTTCTCGCAGCGGCCAGCCTGCTGATGCTGGGTTGCGGCCGGACGCAGGAGAGCGACGGAGTACGTCTGCTGATGTGGTCCGCCACCAACCCGCAGGAAATCGACCACGCCCGTGCGCTCGTTAACGCCTGGAATGAAGCCCACCCCGATACTCTGATCGAGCTGCAACCCCTGCCCGAAGGCCGCTCCGGCGAGGAAGTGTTGATCATCGCCGCCGCGGGCAAGACCGCCCCAGACATCTGCACCAACATTCCGCCGGTGATTGCGCCGTTGCTGGCCGACGCCGGTGCGCTGGTGCCACTCGATTCCATCCCCGGCGCGCGTGAGTCGATCCGTGCACGCATGCCCGGGGAACTGTTCGAGACGTTCGTCGACGACGACGGCTTGTTGTACCAGGTGCCGTGGAAGGGCAACCCGATCCTGATTCAGTACAACACGACGATGCTGCGAAGGTGCGGAGTCGAGAAGCTGCCGGAAACCTGGAGTGAGTTTGCCACAGCGGCGGAGATGGTTGTCGCTGACCTGGATGGGGACGGCGGCATTGATCGCTGGATGAACATTATCAACCCGGTGTCCGAATGGCGGCAGCGCCTGTTTGATTTTTACCCGTTCTTCATTGCCGCGACCGGCGGTGAAACCCTGCTCAAGGATGGCCAGATCAACTTCGACCGGCCGGAAACCGAGCAGGTTTTTGCGTTTTTTCAGCACGGATTCGAACAGAAATGGTTCAGCCGTTCGGTGTTCGCCGGGGATGCGTTCGTGGTTGGCGAACGGTTCGCCAGCCGGGTTACCGGCCCGTGGAACATCGCCTACACCGAACGTTTCAAGGGGCCGGACTTCACGTATGAGTTCGGGCCGATTCCCGTGCCGGATGATTACGAAGGCCCGAAGTACACGTTCGGAGATCCGAAGAGCATCGGCATCTTCTCGACGACGAAGCACCCGGACGTGGCGTGGGAGTTCATCAAATTCTACACATCCCGGTCCGCCGACCTGAAACTGCTCGAATACACCAGCCAGTTGCCGCTACGAGATGGTTTGCTGGCGGATACGTTGTACGCCGAGTATTTCGCCAAGCACCCGCGCATGGTGCAGTTCGCGGAGCAGGTGCCGTACACGCGCGGGTTTGACCAGAATCCGGTGATGCAGGAAGTGTTTGACGCACTGGCGACGCAGTTTGACGCTGTCTGCATCCACAGCCGCCGTACACCGGAAGAGGGAGTTGCCAAGGCGGCGGAACGAAGCGGGACCGCCTTACGGCTGAGGGGGGACGGATGAGCCTGTTCACCTCAGTCGACCACGGAGCGACGGCGACGAAACACCCCGGCCTGGCTGCCAAGGAAGCGCGTGCAGGTAGGATTCTGATCGCGCCGTACGTGATCTTCTTCCTCATTTTCTCCGCGTACCCGCTGATCTTTTCGCTGGTGCTGGTGTTTCATCACTGGTCGATTGTCGGACCGCTCGAATGGGCCGGACTGGACAACTTCGCCGAACTGTTCACCGACGACGTGTTCTGGAAGGCGATCACCAACACGCTGCTGTTCATCATCATCCATGTGCCGCTGCAGGTGGTGGTGGCGTTGTTCCTGGCGGCGATCCTGAACGAAAACATCCCGGCGCGCGGGTTCTTCCGTGCCAGTTTCTTCCTCCCGGTAGTGGTCAGTGGTGTCGCGGTGACGGTGCTGTGGAAGCAGCTATTCAGCACGGACGCCGGCCTGTTCAACCAGGTGCTGGCATGGTTCAATATCGCGCGGGTGCCGTGGCTGTCGAACCCGGACTGGGCGATGCCGTCGATTGCAGTGATGGCGACGTGGAAGAATGTCGGGCTGTATGTGATCCTGTTCCTCGCGGGCTTGCAGAATGTGCCGCGCAGCCTGTATGAAGCTGCCGAAATGGACGGCGCCGGATGGTGGGACAAATTCCGCTACATCACCGTCCCCGCGATCAACCCGGTGGTAGTGATCGTGTTGATCCTGAGCACGCTTGGCGGGTTCAGCCTGTTCATCGAACCGTACGTGCTGACCGGCGGCGGGCCGATGAATTCGACACTCTCCGGAGTGCTGTACATCTACCGGCAGGCGTTCGGCTTCTTCCGGATGGGATATGCCGCAACCGTCGGTCTGGCATTGGCGGTTCTGGTGATCGGGGTGGTACTGATCCAGCGCCGAATCGTCGAGCGGGAGGACTGATTATGACCAACCGCTGGATGAAATGGATCGGTTTTACCGTGATGGCGCTGGTGGCGTTCAGCTTCCTGTACCCGTTTCTGTGGATGTTTGTCGCCACGATCAAGCCGGAAACCGAGATCACCGAGGTTGGCCTGCTGGCGAGCAGTTACAACGTGGACAATTACAGGGTGCTGTTCGAACGAATTCCGATCCTGCGGGCGTTGCTGAACAGCCTGATCGTGTCGGTTGCGTCCACGGTCGCGGTGCTGATTTTCTGTTCGCTGGCGGGGTATGCGTTGGCACGCCTGCGGTTCCCCGGGCGCGGTTTCATCCACAACCTGATCCTGTTCACGATGGTGATGCCGTTCCAGTTGACGCTGATTCCGCTGTACGTGCTAATGGTCAAGTTCGGTTGGGTCGACACCTATGCCGCACTGATCCTGCCATACACGATGAGCGCGTTCGCCATTCTGCTGTTCCGCCAGTTCTTCCTGCAGATGCCGCAAGATCTGATCGACGCGGCCCGCATCGACGGTCTCGGCGAACTGAGCATCCTGTTCCGAATCTTCTGGCCGCTAAGCAAGCCGATCCTGATCACGGTGGGCATTGTCCACTTCATGGGGATCTGGAACGAGGCGCTGTGGCCGTTGATCGTGATTCGTGACGAGATGCTGATGACGATGCCGCAGATGGTGGCATTGTTCGCGGTCGCGGGCCAGGCGGAAGGGCAATTCGGGGTGCAACTGTCGGCGGCGGCGTTGATGACGCTACCCGTCGTGATCGTGTTCGTTTTCCTGCAACGTTACTTCATTGAAAGCATGGCCACATCCGGCCTGAAGGAGTGATGACGATGAAAACGACGCGACATATCGTCCTGATTTTCATGATTCTGGCCGCGGTCGGTTCGCTCACGCTGTTCGGTGGGTGTGGACGGGAACCGGCACCGGCCGATCCCCTAGCGATCAATTTCGCGCACCTCGAGCACCTGACGGAATCGGTGACGGTCAACGGGCGCGACTGCGACATCGTCCACATCTACGCCAACGCGCCGAGCTACGACTGGACCGGCGACGACGACGAGGGGAACGCCTGCGTTGATGATGTCGCCCGGGCGGCACGGGTGTACCTGCGCGAATACGAAGCGACCGGCGACACGATGTACGCTGCCCGCGCGATCCGGATGCTGCAGTTCGTGCTCGCGATGCAGACTGACACCGGCCACTTTGCCAACTTCATCTGGCCGGATCGCACGTTGAACCTCGACGGACGCACCTCGAAACCGTCGCTGAATTTCTGGGCGGCCCGTGCGATGCACGCCCTCGCCATCGGCCAACGAGTGCTGGCGGACTACGATCCGGAATTCGTTCACGAAATCGATACCGCGGTGGCACCCACGATCGAAAATCTCACGATTGAGTTCATCCACCGCCGCAGCGCCATCGGAATCGACGCTGGTTCCGACATCGCCGCGCTGTTCACATTGGCGCTGCTCGAACGCAGGAAAATTGCCAGATCGCCGGCCGAGGATTCGCTGATCGTGCATCTCGCCGAACGGATCCATGAGAATACGTTCGCGGGCAGTGACGCCTTCCCGTATCGCGTGCACCTGAGCTGGCGTAATGTCTGGCACCAGTGGGGAATGCAGCAGGTGGAGGCGTTGGCCTATGCCGGGCAGGCGATGAGTCGTCCGGAGTGGATCGAAACCGCCCGGGACGAAGCTGCGAACTTCCAACGCATGCTGCTGGCGAACAACGGCCCGATCGAGTTCAAGATCGAGGACGGTGACACCGTCGATGTCGGCTGGTATTCACAGATCGCCTATGGCGCAAACTCGCTGGCAGCCTGCCAGCGCGCGCTGTACGAAATCACGGGTGACGAAATGTTCGCCGTGGGTTGCGGGCTTGCCGCCGGGTGGCTGGTGGGCCTGAATCCGGCGGGTGCGGCGGTATACGACCCGGCAACCGGCCGCGTATACGACGGCATCAACAACCCTCACGAGATCAACCGTAATTCCGGCGCGGAATCGACGATTGAAGGGCTGCTGGCGTTGCAGGAACTGCGGAGCATCCCGCAGGCTCGCCAGGCCGCGCTGGCAAGACGCGTAGAAGCAGGCACGGGTGAGGCCGCACGATTTGTCACGCCGAGCGACGAAGTTATCTCGCTGACAAACGCAGCGAACACGTGGAGTTTAACGATTGACGATAGATCCGAAACGGACTCAACCAACTGAACCAAACCGTTGGATGTAAAAAAACGACCCCGAGAAAAGGGTGGCAAGCAGGAGGAAAGAGACAATGTTTTTGAGAAAGCATGTTGTCTGGATGTTGGTCATCATGATGATGATGGTAGCGTCGGCAGCGGTCGCGCAGAACCTCATCGAAAATGGTGACCTCGAAGATCTGTCGCCGGCGTTCTGGTATGAGAACGAAACCGGTGGCGACCTGATCTGGGACTGGACCGAAGCCTACATGGGCAACAAGTCCCTGAAGATCGACAAGCCGAACGCGGGTGCGTCGGCGTCCTGGATGAGCGCGAACAACGCCAACCTGTACTGGAACAACGTGGACGCCGTGTTCTACACCCTGACCGCGCACTTCAAGACCGCAAACGTACCGGTCAATCCGAGTGATGACGGCCACCGTGTCGCGGTGACGTTCACATTCAAGGATGGGGACGGCAACGACATCGTCAGCCCGCTCGCGTTGTATGCGGACCAGTCTGCCGCGACGATGGACTGGCACGAAGTGACCGCGGACGTGCTGCTGACCGAGGAACCGGCGGAAGTGATCATCTACTGCTGGATGGGTGGCGATGCGACCGGTACCGCGTGGTACGACATGGTCGACCTGAGCTCGGATCCGTGGACCGCCGGCATCTTCGCCGGTAGCATGGAAGAGCCCGCCGGCTGGATGAGCTGGTCGGACGGCGACAACGGTTTCGCGGAACAGGTGTGGAGCGACGACGCGTACAGCGGTGAGTATGTCGCGAAGCTTATGGAAGGCGACAGCGACGGCGACGAGATGGTGTTCTACTCGGAGCCGACTCCGGTCTACGCGGGGCACTGGTACCTGATCAGCGTGATGGTCAAGACCGAAGACATGAACACGAACGAGATGTATTACCAGACCAGCCAGGTCGGTGAGAACATCGGCGATCGTGCGAACCTGTGCTTCTTCTACCACACGGGCAACATCTGGGAAGGATGGAACCTGACCGGTGGCGACCAGTTCATGTACTTCGATCAACGGGTTGCGATGAGTGATGGCTGGTCGATGTACTGGACCATCTCGAAATCCCCTGTCGAGGCGACCGGCTTCTCGATGCGTGCACGGTTCAATTCGACGGTGGAAGGTACCGTCTACTTCGACAACTTCTCTTGCGTGCAGCTGGATCACGGCGACGCGGACCTGCTTGTCAACGGTGACCTGGAAGACAACAGCCCATTCTTCTACGCTGAAGGCGAAATGAACGGCGATCTGGTGTGGACGGACGCCGAAGCGCACATGGGCAACCGTTCCGCGATGATCTCCAAGACCGGCACCGGCGTGGCTTCCTGGATGTCTGAGAACCAGGCGACGACGTTCTGGAACAACATGGACGCCGTGCTGTACGACCTCAGCGCCTGGATGATGACGGATGGCGTGAACACCGATCCGGCGAACCAGGATGAGATGATCGGCGTGATGTACCACTTCCAGGATGCCGGTGGCAACGATATCGTCGATCCGGTGTTCGTGGCGGCGGATCAGTCTGCGGCGAGCATGGACTGGCATGAAGCGACCAGCCAGGTGCTGCTCACCGAAGCCCCGGCGCAGTGCTACATCGAATTGATGATGGGTACAGACGCGACCGGTACGGTCTACTTCGATGACGTCAATCTCGGGTCCGATCCGTGGACCGCGGGTGCGTTCGGCAGTGATTTCGAAACGCCGAACGGATGGATGCATTGGGCCAGCGAAGGTGATGTTGGTGTAGCGGATTACTCGATGGAAAGTGGCGCGTACAGTGGTGACTATGTCGCGAAGCTGATCGAGAACGACGATCTCGGCGACGAGATGGTGTTCTACAGCACGCCGGCTGCGGTTGAACCGGACATGTACTACCTGTTTGAAGCGGCGGTGAAGATCGCTGATATCGCTCCGATGGACAACAACCTGTGGCCATCCCCGGTGATGTACGAAAACATCGCGGATCGTGCCAACATCTGCTACTTCTTCCACAACGGTGACATCGAGAATTCGTGGAACCTGACGGGTGGCGACCAGTTCGTCTACTTCCAGCAGCGTGAAATTACGCCGGGCTGGAACGTCTACCGCGCGGTGGCGATGGCTCCGAGCGATGCGACCGGCGCCAGCATCCGCGCACGTTTCAACTCCCTCGTTCAGGGTGAAGTGTGGTATGACAACTTCCACATTTTCCCGATGGATGTTGTGAATACCGGCGTCGACGAACCGCCGTTCGCCGTGGGCCAGGGTCCGGCAAACCTGCCGAGCGAGGTCAAGCTCGCGCAGAACTATCCGAATCCGTTCAACGCGCAGTCGGTGATCGAGTTCAACCTGCCGACGCCCGGCAAGGTGCAGCTCGAGATTTACGACCTGCTCGGCCGCCGCATCGCGCGTCTGGTGGATGACCGCCTCACGGCTGGTCTGCACCAGGTAGCGGTGAACGCGGATGAGTTGGGCATGACTGCGTCCGGCGTCTATTTCTACCGGTTGAACACGACCGAAGGCGCCCAGATTCGCAAGATGACCTACATCAAGTAAGCTGTTGCATGCACGCTGAACCCGGGCGGGAATGGATGTTCCCGCCCGGGGCTTTTCCGTTGCTGGACCAACGAGGGGGTTGCGATGAAACGAAAACTCATCCCCATCCTGGTACTGGTTGCAATGTTACCGCTGGTGTCCGTGTTCGCGGGTACCACCGGCAAAATTGCCGGTACCGTCATAGATGCCGAGACTGGAGAACCGATCATCGGAGCCAATGTGCTCGTGGTCGACACGTACCGCGGAGGTACGACCGATCTCGACGGTGAGTACATCATTCTCAACGTGTCCCCCGGAACCTACACCGTTCGCTACAGTTACCTCGGCTACAACACGCTGGAACTGTCGAACGTGCAGGTATCCATCGACCGGACGGTGACCCTCAACGTGGAGTTGCAGTCGCAGGCCATCCAAGCTGAGGCGGTGACCCTGATCGCGGAAAAACCGGTGGTCAGGATGGACGTCACCTCAACCGAAGTCTCGGTCGGATCGGAGGAGATCGAAGCGATCCCGGCGGAAAACTTCGGCGATGTCGTCCAGCTGCAGGCCGGTGTTGTCGATGGACACTTCCGTGGCGGCCGGTCGAGCGAAGTGGTGTACATGGTGGACGGCGTCATCATCTCCGACCCTTACAGCGCCGGCGACCCGTTTGGACGGGAAACGTCCAACCAGGTTGAGAACGCCGCGATCCAGGAAATCCAGGTGATCGCCGGTACGTTCAACGCCGAATACGGCCAGGCGATGAGCGGCGTGGTCAACGTGGTGACCAAGGATGGCAGCCGGAAGGAGTACGGAGGCTCGGTGCAGATGGCCATCGGCGACTACGTTTCCACCCGCTCGCTCGACATCGGTCTCGGACCGAACCAGGGCGAGACGTGGATGGACGATCTCAGCGCCGGCCACCTGCAGGATTACAAGCTGAGCCTCGATGGACCGGTCCCGTTCACCAATGACAGGGTGACCTTTTTCGCCACCGGCCGGATGTTGTCCGACAACGGACATCTCTATGGCGAACGGGTTTTTGTGCCCTCGGATTCCAGCGATTTCTCCAGCACCAACCCGGATGAGTGGTACGTCGAATCCAGCGGCGACGAGGAGCTTGTCAGCCTGAATCCGCTCGACAAACTCAGCGGCCAGCTGAAGCTGAGCTGGTTCATGACGCCGGAATTGAAGCTGACGTATTCGTTCATGCGCGACCACATCGAGTTCCGCAACCTGGACGGCCGTTCCGACGAAACGTTCGAAGATCCGCGCTTGTTCAAGTACAATCCGGACGGCTTGTACTACCGCTTCAGCGAGGGCTGGAACAACGTGCTCGGGATCAACCATGTGCTCGGTTCGCGCACGTTCTACAACCTCAACCTGTCGTACACCGAGAACGAACACCGCTACTATGTCCACGAAGATCCCTTTGATCCGGCGTATGTCAACCCGGACCGGCTGGAGGACGCACAGAACTACGCGTTCTACACCGGCGGGCAGGGGATGTGGAACCACTGGCGGAAAACGCGGAAGGCCGGACTCAAGTTCGACCTGAATCATCAACTTGACCGTCTGAATCAGTTCAAGTTCGGCCTCGACCTGTCGCAGTATCAGATGGAACTGCGCGAGTTCAAGCTGATCTGGGATGATGACCTCGACCGCCAGGTGATCGAACGGCAGTCAGTCTACTTCAACACCTACCCCGGTGGCGATGCGGATAGCCCGCTCGGCGGATTTCCGTTCGACGATAAGGGCCACCGGCCGCTGAGTTTCGCCAGCTACCTGCAGGACAAGATCGAATACAAGTCGATGGTGGTGAATCTCGGCGTGCGTCTCGATTACTTCCACCCGGACGCGCTGGTGCCGACCGACCTGAAGGACCCCGGCAATGACCTGCTGTCGATCTACGATTACAACACGGGCCAGAACGTGGACGGGTTGGATCCGGTGAACCCGACCAACGAAGACGGCAGCTACAACTACTGGCACTACAAGTACCGCCAGGCGAAGGGGCACACGCAGTTCAGCCCGCGAATCGGTGTCGCCTTCCCGTTGACTGAGTCCGGAGTAATCCACTTCAGCTACGGGCACTTCTTTCAGGTGCCGCCATTCCAGTACCTGTACTACAATCCGGATTTCGAAGTCGTTTCGGGCAACCTGTCAACGATCATCGGAAACGCCGAGCTGAAGCCGCAGAAGACGGTGATGTATGAAATCGGCTTCCGGCAGGCGATCACGCCCGACCTCGGGATGGAAGTAACCGGGTTCTACAAGGATATTCGCAACCTGCTGGGTGTCGAACTCCAAACGCAGTACGATCAAACGATGTACGCCCGGTACATCAACAAGGATTACGGAAATGTGCGCGGGTTGACGCTATCCTTCAACCGCCGCATGATCGACGGCTTCTCGTTCGGTGTCGATTACACCTACCAGATCGCGGAAGGCAACAGCAGCGATCCGCTGGACGCGTTCTACGACAACCAGACCGATCCGCCGCGCGAGGTGGAAAAGAAGGTGCGTCCGCTGGACTGGGACCAGACCCATACCCTGAACGGCACCCTGACCATCGGCGAGCCCGGCAGCTGGCAGGTGGGATTGATCGGACGCCTGGGCAGCGGCCTGCCGTACACCTCGAACCCGTGGCTGGCGCCGGAAGGCGAAGAGAACGATTCGCGCAAACCGGTCCGGCACAGCGTTGACCTCAAGGCGGTAAAACAGTTCCCGATCAACGACCGGATGCAGGCCGCCGTGATCCTGTCGGTGTATAACGTGTTCGACACAAAGAACGAGAACGACGTGTACACGGATACGGGACGAGCGACCTACACCATTGAATCGACGCAGCCGGTGAGTGTGCGCGGGGTAAACTCGCTGGATGACTACTTCACGCGCACCGATTGGTACAGCGCGCCCCGTCAGGTCAAACTCGGCGTGAGCCTTTCATTCTAAGGAGGTGGCATGAGCGCAGCAGTTCGCAGAATCAGCCGTTGGGCGACGCCGGCCTCCATCCTGGCGCTGGTGCTCGCAGCCGGTCTGCTGGGGCAGGCTTACGCGGAAGGACCCTACGGTAGCCGTCAACACCGCAAACGCGGCATCATGGACGGCAACCAGGTCGTGACCCAGTTCTTCAACTACGGGATGATCGCCAACTGGCCGACGCAGCCGTCCGGAGTGTGGCCGAAAGGCACGAACCACAGTTACATCGACGGCGTCGCGATGCTGGTGATGGCGGAAACGTACGACGTCAATGGCAACCTGATTCATCCGATGTCGGCGCAGTATCGCGAGGATATTGACTACGATCCGGTCACCGGAGAGGCGATGGGTTGGGAACCGCTACCCGGCTACGCCAACCCGAACCAGGATGAACCGGCGATGTCGGATCTCGAGTCGACTTGGCCGTGGACCTGGCCGGACCGCGACGCGGCATGGGACGGATACTGGAACGGGTACTTCGGGCGCGGGGTGTTCAACGCTGACCTGGAAACCTACTTCCGGATGGATGACGCCAAGGACAGCGAGTACGAGTTTTACCCCGATCCAGACGATGAGTTGCGGCGTGGGTTGGGGTTGAACGTCGGCGTGCGCGCGTTCCAGTGGAATCACGTGCTCGCGGAAGACTGCATCTTCTGGCACTACGACATTGAGAACATCGGGAAAACCGACTACGACAAAGCCATCTTCGGCTTCCTGATCGACTGGGGACTCGGGGGGACGGACAACTCCTCCGATGACGCCGGTTCCTATTTCACGGACATCGACCTGGCGTATGCATGGGACGGTGATGGCGAGGGCGATCTCGGCTGGGCACCGGTCGGGTACGCTGGATTTGCCTACCTCGAATCGCCGGGCAACGAAACCGACGGCATCGACAACGACGAAGACGGCATTGTTGACGAATCCCGCGCGGACGGTATCGACAACGATGGCGACTGGGATCCGTACCTCGATGTCAACGAGAACGGCGAATGGGATCCAACAGAACCGCTGAACGATGATGTCGGCCTCGATGGCGTCGGTCCCAACGACCCCAGCTACATCATGCCGGACGAGGGCGAGGGTGACGGTCTACCGACTCCCGGCGAACCCGATTTCGACGCGCTGGATAAGGATGAATCTGACCAGATCGGCCTGACGGCGTTCCTCATTTTCGCGCTGCACGCCTACCAGTTGATCGACGAGGAACAGAATTGGGAAGTACTCGGGCGCTTGACACCGCCGACGGATGAGCAGCTGGAAGGCGTCAACCTCGGGATGCTGTTCGCCTCCGGCAAGTTCCCGCTGGCGGTTGGCCAGACCGAACGGTTCAGCATGGCGCTGCTGTTCGGCAATAACGAAGACGACCTGATCCGTAACAAGAAAACGGTGCAGGCGATCTACAACGCGAATTACAACTTCGCGCAGCCGCCGTACAAGCCGACAATCACCGCGAACGCTGGTGACAACAAGGTCACGTTGTACTGGGATACCCGCGCGGAAGATTCGTACGACCGGTTCCTGCAGGAATACGATTTCGAAGGGTACCGGATCTACCGCAGCACCGACCCGAGTTTCATCGATTCGAAGATCGTGACTGACGCGTACGGCAATCCGACCTTCCGCAACCCACTCGTGCAGTTTGACCTGGATGATGGACGCTACGGCCCACATCCCGTCAACGTGTACGGCGCGACATTCGATCTCGGCGAAGATACTGGTCTGCGCCACTCATTCGTCGATACCGACGTCACCAACGGGATGCCGTATTACTACGCGGTCGTCTCGTACGATTACGGCTACATCGAGGGCGAGACGCTGATCGATACGCTGGTCGCTGCCGACGGGTCCGACAGTGTCCGCGTCCGCTTCGTGCCGGAACTTGATCCGAGCGGTAACATCATCGGAATTGCGCCAACCGAATGCACGAGCACGATCATCGGCGATGTCGGCGGCGAGGTCACGTTGGATATCAATACGGCAACGGTCACGCCCAATGCGCCCGCGGCCGGGTATACGCCTCCGCAACTGGAGAACGGTGTCGAACACGCCAACGGTAGTTCGAACGCCGAGATTCAGGTCGAAATTCTGAATCCGGATTCGCTGCTCGATGGACACACCTACGAGGTCCGGTTCACACCTGCGACGGCATTTGGCAACAGCTTCCTCAACTTCGTCGATGGATTCCAGCTGTATGACATCACCGGCAACAACGACGTGCTGAAATACGAGAGCCCGTCCGGTGTGTTCGGCTATTTCGGCCCGTACTTGGAAGGCGATCCGATCTTCTGGATCAGCGACCAGTTGCGGCGCGGACGGTACTTCACCCAAGATCCGGACGCCGACACGTTGCAGTACTGGCATCAGGCGGTGTCATTCTTTGAACCCGAATTGATCGATGGCATCAGCGTGCTGCCGTTCAATCGCTTCGTTGACTACGCCGAGATGGAAACTATCGAGCTGGATACCGCCTGGTACGTGAACGCTGGCGGGACAAACTACCACAGCAACATCGATTTCTACCGCGACAAGAACGGTCTGATGCTGTCGATGAAGCTGCCGTATTCCTACGAGGTGCGGTTCAGCGACGAGATCGTCGACACCAGCATCTCCACGCTCGGCTCATTCAAGGAAGTGCCTGTCAATTTCCAGGTCTGGAACCTGACACTCGATGAGCCCTGCGACTTCGTTTACCTGCCTGACACGGTACGAGTCGCGACCGGGCAAGGGGATTCGGTGGATGTGCGGCACGATTTCTGGGTGCTGCCGAAACTCACTTTCGATGAAGAACCGAGCCGGATCATCCTTGGCCTTGGCCACTATTTCCTGGTCAACAACGGATCAATCGACACGACTGTGGTTGGGTTCGACACGACGATCGTGCTTGGCGATACGCCGATTCTCGAGCCTTCCGCCGGTGACCGGCAGGGCTACATCGCACCTGTCCCGTTCAGCCCGGATGACAGGTACCGCTTCACCGTGCATGACGGACAGCTGGACCGCGGCCTCGAGAAGGAACAGCTCGACCGGATCGCGGTGGTGCCGAATCCGTATGTCGTCGCGGCGGAGTGGGAACCGCGGGTGAACTTTACCTCAGGCCGTGGTCCACGCAAAATCGACTTCATCCACCTGCCGAAGGAATGCACGATCCGCATTTACACGATGGCGGGGTATCTCGTTGACACGATCTACCACAACGAGCCGATGGAAAACGGCGCGGAATCGTGGAACCTGGTCAGCAAGGACGGGATGGACATCGCGTACGGCATCTACCTGTACCACGTGGATGCGCCGGGAGTTGGTGAACACATCGGCAAATTCGCGGTGATCAAATAGGGGAGGGGACCATGAGAACTACGTACCTGATTCTCGCTGTGCTGGTGACGGTCCTGCTCGCCGTTCCGATTGCACAGGCACAATTCGTCAGCAATGTCTCCAAGGTCGGCACCACCGCCGCCACATTCCTCGAGATCGGGGTTGGAGCGCGTGCAACGTCCATGGGTGGCGCGTTCGTCGCGGTCGCCAATGACGCCAGCGCGATCTACTGGAACCCGGCCGGGATGGCACGGCTGCCGTATTCGGAAACCATGTTCGTGCACGCCGAGTGGCTGGCCGACATCAGCTTCGACAACGTTTCCGGCGTTATTCCGGTGGGCAACAACATGGCGTTCGGCGCGTTCGTGACAACGGTCTCGATGGACGAGATGGCGGTTCGTACCGTCGATCTGCCCGACGGCACGGGTGAATACTTCGACGCTGGCGACATGGCGTTCGGTGCGTCCTTCGCCGCGATGCTGACCGACAAGCTGAGTATCGGTGTCACCGGGAAGTACGTGCGCCAGTACATCTGGCACATGGACGCGTCCGCTGTGGCGCTGGACATGGGCCTGCTGTTCGACACACCGTTCGACAAGCTGAAGCTCGGCATGTCGATCAGCAACTGGGGCAGTGACATGCAGATGACGGGCCGTGACACCCGCATCTACTACGATACCGATCCGAACAATCCCGGAAATAACGACAAGATCCAGGGCAATCTGGAAACCGAGACGTGGTCGTTGCCGCTGACGTTCCGGGCGGGGCTGTCGTACCCGTGGGATATCGGTACCGAATACAAGCTGATCGCTGCGATCGATGCCGTGCACCCGAACAATAACTACGAGTACGTCAACCTTGGCGCCGAACTCAACATGCGCAATTGGGCGTATCTGCGCGGCGGCTACAAGACCCTGTTCCTCGATGACAGCGAGCAGGGCATGACCCTCGGGGCCGGCCTGCGGTATCGTCTGCACAGCAATGTCGCATTCATCGCGGACATCACCTACGCCGACTTCGGGCGGCTGGAAAATGTGTTCCGCTACAGTCTCGGCGTGCAGTTCTGAACGGGGCTGTGGGCGATGGGCAAGGCAACGGATGCAACCGACGCAAAAGATGCAAAAGACGAAACTGAAAAAGAAACCTACAAACTAGAGTCCGTGGTACATGAAGCGTGACGGCGTTTCCGGGCGAGTGTGGCCTGGCATGGTGCTGTTGCCAAGTCGGGTGTCATGGTGTTCTCGGTCGCGGGCTGCGGTGGTCGACGAGTACCGGCAAATCCCGACCAGCAAGCTGGTCGGTGCACACAACATAGGCTGCGGACTGCGGACTGCGGGAGCCAGGCTCTGGCGGGATGATGACCCGCGATAGCCGCCGAAACAGACCGGCGGACAATCACGGGCACCATTTTGTGGACGGCGGACTGCGAACTACGGACCTCGGCAACTGACTAAAGACCACAGACCACAGACCAAAGACCAAAGACACACAACGATTAACCACCCCCGCGCCGGACTGCCGGCGCGTTTCAGTCAGGGAGGAAAACAGCATGTCCCGCGCGATTACCCTTTCGTTGCTGTTCGGACTCGCGCTCATGACTCCCCAAGCATGGGCGCAGTCCGTCCTCCCGAACGGTTCCGTCGAGGACGGTTCCGGTTCGACACCTGACTATTTCTATCGGGAAGGCCCGTCCAACGCGCTCACCTGGCCCGACGATCGCGCGCGCACTGGCGACCGCAGCCTGAAAGCGCAGTCCGGCACACAGGGCGAAGCGTGGTGGGTGAGCAATGCGTTCCCCGTCGAACCCGGCGGACACTACCGTTTCTCGATGTGGGTGTGGCAGGAAAACGTCAACACCAACCCCTCCGACGACGACCACCGCTGGGCGATGGTCATCCGTTTCGGCACCGGCCAGGCAAGTGGACACCTGAGCGGCTTCATCGCGCCGGACCACTATGTCTGGCTGGATCAGTCCGTGAGCAATGCAGGCTGGTACGAGGTGATGGTCGAGTTGCAGGCGCCCGCGAATGCTCATTACGCTGACTGGGATCTGCGCAAACGTGCGCTGGCGTCCGGACAGGTGTGGGTGGACGACATCGAAGCAATCCCGCTCGGAGATGAACTGGTGCCCGGCGAATTGAGTGCCGTCGGGATTGTTGACGCGATTTCCGCACGCATGACCTTCAGCGGAGACGATAACCAGAACGCCACCGCCGACCTGTTCACCAGCCCCACCGGTCAGTCGGATTGGACCAACCACGGCCTGATGAACCGTGTCGACGGCACCTTCCGTCTCAACACCGGCGAACTCACGGATCAGGTGTATGACGTGCGCGTCGTGTTGGACGATCCGGACGGCATCGACGGCGACCCGGAACACATCTTAGTCGGCATTGAGCCCGCCAGCGAAGGCGATGTCATCCTCGTGGACTGGTCGGCAACCCACGCCGAGCTGATCTCAGGCAGCTACACGATTTACTGGCATGAGACGGAAACCGGAGACGTTGTCTATCTCACATCGCAGGGGCAGGATCGTCACCTGATGCTGCCGTTGAACGGGTTTGGGCTCGATCTGCTGACCGGCGCGACCAGTTTCACCGTTTCTGAAGAATGGTCGACCTACAACCTGGTCTGGGAAAAGGATCATGCCTGGGGATCGACCACGACGACGCTCTATGTGACCGCCGTGCCCGGCTGGTTCTCGTGGGAATGTGAGGCTAGCGGTATGGATGGGGCCGAGTTCACCACGTCCACCTGGCCGGTACAGTTTGCGGAGAATGGGGACCCGGTACCAACAACAGTAGCCGTTCACAGTGTGCAGCAGCCGTACGCGACTCCGGCCGTGTTGATTGAAGACACCGAGGTGATCCAGGGCACCGCTCTACTTTTTGAGTACCTCACGGTCTGGGATGAATGGTTCCAACTTGCCGACGAATTGCCAGTGCAGGGAGTGGGGGGCAACGAGAACGGCTTCGGTTTCCGGCCTCCGTTGGCCAATGGACCGGTGTCCAGCCCGTCCGTTACTCTGGCGCGCTCACATCTCGAGCTGCAGCCCGGTTATCCGGCGGATGAAATCGACGTCGCCTCACGGTATTCATCCGGAGTGGCCCGGGCACTGCAGGTCGAAAGCTGGTGGCAGGGACCGGAACAGCATGATTGGGCGAACACAGCCGGTGTGGCCATCGACAACCTGCTGAATACGGACGATTGCTGGACCACGGTCGGCACACAGCCGATGCTGCGGGCGTATGTCGGCGCCGATCGTCCCGGAGCAGCCGAGGCGATTGCCCAGCTCGATGTACTGGTTGCGTTGAGCTCATGGCTCGAGTACAACGATGATCCGGACGGCGAGCAACTGGCGTCCACTTTGACCGCGACGCTGCCGTATTTCTGGAACGAAGAGCACCAGACCTTTGTCAACAACGCGCCAAACACCGGGATTTCCGGTGGTGATAGCTGGTACACCATCCAACTGCACTGCGATCTCGCCCGGTTGATGCTGCTGGGAAACCCGACCGCGCGCGACCTGCTGTATGATTCCGTGCCGGCGGTGATCGCCTTCGCACGCCATGTCGATTACCACTTCCCGGTGTTCTTCGAGTATGGAACCTGGGAGCCGATCAGCGGTAGTGAACCCGATGTCGCCGGTGCGTACGCGTGGCTGATGCTCGCCCTGTGGTATCACAGCGATAACGATCTGTACCTCAATGAGGCTGAGGCGTCGATTCAGGCCTTGCGCGGCACCGGCATGGACATGACGTACGAGATGCATATGACCGCGGCTTCGGCGGCGGCGTGCGCGAAACTCTACGACATCACCGACGATCCGGAGTACCTTGACCTGCTCAACCTGTCGCTGGGGAATTTGTTGCGGCATGCGTGGCTGTACGAATCCGATTTCGGGTATGCGGCCGATTATACCGTCATGGGCGGCTTCAACGCGATGCACACGATCCATTATATCGCGGCGAAGGAACAGCACGAAGTCTACCGCTACCTGCGGGAAGCGTACGAAACCGCCGGAAACCAGCTCGATCCGAATGTTGCCACGTTGCTCGGACGCATCCTCGACCGGATGAATGAGCCGGTCTGGTACTCGTTGCCGCCAAACATACCCCAAGCCATGATTGACGACAGCCCGGAAATCGGCTACAACGATCCCAACCTGTACATCCCGCTCGAGGACCTGCGTGACGGCTCCCAGCTGTCCGGCCAGATCGGGCAGGAATTGTATGGCGCCGGAGCGGTGTTCACCTTCGCGGGCGGGTACGTGAGTGTGCCAGACGGACCACTGCGAGGTTCGGAATCCATAGACTCTGCGACAATGCCCGGAGTCCCCACGCTGCTACCCGTTTTTCCGAACCCGGCTAATCCGTCGGTTACGCTTCAGGTGATGGTGCCCGGCGGCTGGTCCGGCGCGAACTTGCGCGTCGTCATCAGCAATGTGCTCGGGCAACGTGTCGCGACGGTCCCGCTGGCTGCTTCCAGCTCAGGCACGCAAACGATGGTCTGGAACGCCGCCACACACGCCTCCGGCACCTATTTCGCCCAACTGACATGGAACGGTGGCCAGAGTTCACCGCAACGAATGACTGTGCTGCGCTGATGGGGATTGCTTCGAAACGTGACTACGGGTGTGAATGCTTACGCTGACGTCTCATCGTGCCTGAATAATGCCTTTCACCATCACAAACGGCCATCCGTGATCACGGATGGCCGTATCCTTGTGAGGATGGTGGGACTCGAACCCACGGCCTTGGGCTTAAAAGTCCCATAAAGGCCAAATTCACAACAAGCCACAATTCATAACAGTAATGGATTCAATGGTTTCTGCAAAGTGAATCGCTTTGGTTGTTTGGGATTTGTTGCTGTTTGTTGCCCTGAGTGTGCCGTGAGTGTGCCATTGGAATCACTAATAACCCTTGGTTTGAGCGACCAAGGGTCGTTACTCGTGTCAGTAGGTGCTCGACAAACCGAAAGGGACCCATTCAGACTATCCGATAGTGGGGTATGGAGGTTGTTTGACCGCAGCGCAGATTATATGAGGCAAGGTAAGTTATTGTATTCGTTCGCTGCATAAACCTCATCGGTGTCTGAACTAGAATGAGCTCAACTGGAATAGATGCATTATTTAATGATTTTTGGATATCGGAGAACTGACATTCTCGAAGAATCATCGAGATTCTAGTTTTCTACTACTCTACAAGAGTTTGACACTCCTCAACCGTAAGCCTTACCTTGTTCGCATCTTTTGACCTCGATCTATCTACAAGGGGATTTTAAAACAGGACTTATACATTGTTCTAATAACTAGCATCATGATGTTCAGATACAATATTTCAGGTGCGCGGTGGATGCCAGGGAGGTTGCGGTGCGCTTGCTGCACTATGAGTTACATGAGATCATCGGCGAAGGCGGGATGGGAGTTGTCTGGAGAGCGACTGACACTCGGCTTGATCGGACCGTCGCAGTAAAAATCCTCCACGAACATCACAGTCGAGATCCTCAATTGCGGGAACGCTTTTCCCGCGAAGCCCGACTACAAGCCTCACTCAGTCATCCCAACATCGTCACACTCCTTGATTACATCGAAACGGAAGATCGTCTTGCGCTGGTGATGGAATTCATCGAGGGGCGCAGCCTCGATCAAATTATCGGTCGCGAAGTTGGACCGATTGTATCCGAACGTGCCCTGCCGATCTTTTTCCAGCTTCTTGACGCCTTCGATTACCTACATTCCCGCGGTATAATTCACCGAGACATAAAGCCTTCCAATGCCATTGTCACACCTAGTGACGTTGTAAAGGTTACCGACCTGGGCATCGCAAAAATCATCGGGCAGCAAGGGCTGACCCGGACCGGGACCAAGCTTGGAACACTTTGGTACATGTCGCCGGAGCAGGTGAAAGGAATTGAGGCGACAGAACGGAGCGACATTTATTCGCTCGGGATAACCCTATACGAGATGGTTACCGGTCGCGTGCCGTTCGACGCGACAACTTCCAGCGAATACAAGATCATGGATTGGATCGTGAAGCACGATCTACCTGATCCAAGAGAGTATTACCCTCACATTCCCGACCAAGTAGTCGATGCGATTCGATTGGCAACGGAAAAGGATCCGGGACTACGGTTTGCCTCTTCTAGTCAATTCAAGAGTTTTCTAAACGGTCAGGTTGATTTCGTGCGTCCATCTACTCGATATGAATCAGATCATCACGATTCGAGTCAAATGAATAGACCACCTGAAGTGGATTCCTTAACTAACGATACTACCGAAAATTCATCAATTGAAGAAGATAACAATCCTCGCGGTGTGGGTGGTTGGTTGCTACTCTTTTGTGTTTCATTAACAATTTTAACTCCAATTGCAACGTTATGGTCAATTTCTATCTACGGTGATTTGTTTGACATCGACCCTCTATTAGATATCGTTATGTCAATAGATATATTATCCACGTTAATATTGAATATTTGGGGATTCTTTACAGGAATTATTGTTTGGAGGGGAAAACAAACTGGCAGATCTACTGCACGTACCTTTTTAAAGGGAAATTTAATATTATGGGTCAGTAGTGATTTACTTACTTTAATAATAACATCAGGATCAAGTAATATTTTTCATGAATATCAGTTTGAGACTATAAAATCAATTTTTCATGCAATCATATATTTTACTATTTGGTGGTTATATTTCAAGAAATCAAAGCGTGTACGTAACACCTACGGTAAAGAGTTTAAAACTTAAAGCAAGGGTGGCTGGCTGATGGAAGCAACAAAAGTTTGCCCGAACGGACATCGATACCGTGCAGATCTTGATGAATGCCCGTTTTGTCCTAAAACCGATCCGTCCGCCAAAACGGTTCTTGATAAACCGGTGAAGCACACACCCGACAAGTCAAAGGGGCCACAAGCCGATAAACCAACGGGGCAGCGAAAGACCGTGCTCGATGCGCCGGTCGAGAAGACAGCAAGACCTGGTGGTAGTGGTGGTGCCAGAAAGACGGTTATTCTCGAACCAGAACCTGCAGGTGCTTCCGAGGAACAACGCGGTGCTGCGAAGGCGGGCGTTCAAGGAAAGTTGATCGGCTGGTTGGTGAGCTTTGACTGGAATCCGAATGGCCAAGACTACCGGCTACATGTTGGGAAAACTCGTATCGGCAGTGGTAATGACGTGGAAATCCAGCTGCCAGACGGTATGGTCTCGGGCTTTCATGCTGAATTGTTGTACCGAGGAGGTGTCTTAAAACTGCGTGACAACTTCTCGACAAACGGTACGTTTGTAAATGGTGAAGACGTAGGAGATGTCCCACGTGTGTTGCAAGACGGCGACAACATCTTGATCGGCCGGACACACTTGAAATTACGTCTTATCGACACAGTGGAGGCGTCATGAAAAGCAATCATCTTGCGATGATCATGATGATCCTGTTCCTAGCTACTACTGCCAACGCGGTCGAGCCTTGGACTGTCAGACTGGACGAGATCGATTCAACCCATACCTCGGCTGTGATTGCTGCGGTAACGGTCCTCGATGCGAACCGAGAGGGAGTGCTGGGATTGGATTCGACACATTTCAATGTGATCCCGGAAGGGTATTCATCGATTTCACCGCGCGTGCAGTCCTTCTATGAGTCCGACCAGGGTGTAGCGGTTGTCCTTTGCCTTGATGCATCTCTGTCCATGTCCGGAGATCCAATGGCAGATGCTAAAGAAGCAGTGAATGAATACATCGATCAGCTACGTCCCCAGGACCGGGTAGCCATTATCACCTTTGGCGATGAGGTGGAAATCGTATCCGACTTTTCCATGAACCGTTCGTATTTGAAAGAGCGAACGGGGACCATCCAGGCCAGAGGTGCGACCACAGAGTTGTTTTATGGAGTTTACCGAAGTCTCACCTTCCTTGATGAAAGCACAGGAATTCCTGATCGACGGCTAGTTCTGGTGCTTTCAGATGGAAAGAACGAAAGTATGGCGAATGCTTACTCCCTGGATAATTGCATTGAAAAAGCGAACGAAAATGATGTTCCGATTTTTACGGTAGGATTTACAAACATCGATGAACGATTCTTGCGGAATCTGGAGGCGATGAGTGACCGTACAAATGGACAATATCACCGCGCGCGTGAATCCGAAGATCTTAGCGAACAGTTTGTACTTTCGCTGGATTACCTGAAGAGCCAATATTTGCTATCCTTCAATCCGCCGTCCGAGTTGGCAGATGGCCGGTCCCACAGCTACACAATTGCTGCCAGTCGGGGCAATTTTGCAGGTCAGACAGTACTATCCATGGCAGTTTCAACGCGTGTGACAGCGGATGACGGACACGGAGGAAGGAGCGATTCTGAATTCCCCTTCATTCCTGTCGCCGCTGGCGGTGCTGTTGTGGTTATTGTCGTTGTAGTCATTGCTCTAGTCAGCTCCCGGAATCGGGCGAAACGCCGGGAAGAAGAACAAAGATTGCTTGAAGAAGAGCGCCGACGCCAGGAAGAGGAGCATCGGCTGGAAGAAAAACGAAAACAGCAGGAAGCGGAAGCTGCCAAGTTGAAAGCTGAACCTGTTCCCGAGTCCGATCAAGTTGAAGCAGGATCAAGCCGCGACACGGGAATCCCATCTCACACTTCGGTTGCAGGTCAGGCTCCCGCGCAATCGATGTCACGGAAAACGATCATTGGCCAACCGGCCTTACAGGTATATAAAAGTGGAAGCTTTCTCATCAGCAGCGGCTCGCAGGCGGGATCTGAGTTTGATGTGACCGCTGCGGAAGTGACGATCGGGGCTGCGGACGACAATCGCATTGTGCTTGAGGAACCGACGGTTTCTGGACATCACGCTACACTGCGATTTGTCGGTGGGCAGTTCCAACTGACAGACAACGATTCTACAAACGGCACAAGAGTGAACGGAGAACAAATTCATACCGTCCTGCTGAACAATGGTGACCGCATTCAGATGGGACGCTGTGAACTTCAGTTCCAAGGGGTGCAAGAATGATCCCGCTGCTAACGTTCGGTAAACGGTCGCCGATTGAGTTCGGGAATTTTACCGATGTGGGGACCGTTCGTAGCGAAAATGAAGACTACTATGGCTTTTTTGAAACGGAATTGGGTTCACTTTTCATCGTATGTGATGGCATGGGTGGGCATGTTGGTGGTAAACGTGCCAGCCGACTGGCCGTGGAGACAATTGCCAAAGTTGTCACGGAATCTGTCGATAGGAACGCCCCCAAAGTACTGAAGCGGGCACTTGCAAGTGCGAACCGCGCTATCCGACAGGAAATTGATCAGAACTCCGAACTGGAAGGAATGGGCACAACGTGTGTCCTGCTCCTCGTAAGTACAACAAAAAAGCCCACCGCCTGGCGTGTACACATTGGCGACAGCCGGCTATATCGAATTCGATTGGATCATATCGAACAGCTGACCCAGGATCATTCCATGGTTAGCGAGATGCAACGCCGGGGATTGATCACAGAGAAGGAAGCAGAAGACCATCCACAGAAAAATGTGATTACCCGGGCGTTGGGTGTACGCGAGGAAATTGAACCCGAGATTGAAACTGTAGATGTTTGCAAAGGCGACCGCTTCATCCTGTGTACGGATGGGATCTCTGGTCCAATTCCTGCAATCGATATGGAACAGCAATCTATCGATCAAACACCTCAGGTGCTGGCTGAAAGATTGGTAAAACTTGCGAATGAGCGAAGTGGAGACGACAACGCCACCGTGCAAATTGTTGACTGCCATATTGGTCCGAAGCCACGAAAACCTTTGCTCCGATCGGATGGAGCAGACCGTCAAACGCGACAAATAGATGTACCCCCAGTCAAACACTTGCCCAGGGTGGCTTTATACGGCGGTACCGTGATCATTCTCCTGGCGGCAGTAGTCGCAGCATTACTTTTACTTAACACAGTTCCCGGGAAATTCCTCAGATCCTTTTTTTCGCAACCCACCCATGACCTGACTGTTGAAGAAATCGATCCGCGACAGAGTATTGACCAAGCATTTCCTAAAGATACCATGTTCCATCCACCATTAATTGCAGTGAGCGTTACCATAGTAGACTCTGGTCGTTCATCTTTAATCTCCGAATCTGAGCCCGGAAGAGAGAGCGTGTCTGAAGAATGAGTCCTGCATCGACAAGACTACCTGAGTTTGCCAACTACACGGTCGAACGAGAAATTGGTCGTGGCGGGATGGGTGTGGTCTACCTTGGAAATCACAAGGGACTACATCGGCAAGTAGCCATCAAAGTTATTCTTGAACAGCATGCCCGCGATGAAGCGGTACGCGAGAGATTTCTGCGTGAAGCCCGCATGATGGCAACAATGGATCATCCCAACATAGTCAAGGTGCACGACCTGATTGAGCGTGAGGATGATGTCGCGTTCGTGATGGAGTACGTTGATGGTCGCAGCCTCGAGCAAATGATTGGGCGCGAGGTTGGTCCAATTCCGCACGAACGGGCATTGCCCCTGTTTCGTCAATTGTTGGATGCGGTTGGGTATGCGCATGAGCAAGGCATCATTCACCGTGACCTGAAGCCAGCGAATGTGCTGGTCACGAAAGACAATCGGATCAAGGTGACGGACTTCGGAATTGCCAAGGCGGCGGGAGCATCCAAGCTTACGCGCACAGGGACTGTCCTCGGAACACCCATTTACATGGCGCCGGAACAGATCCTCGGTAAAGCTGTGGACCACAGAGCGGACATTTATGCCTTGGGAATGACGTTGTACGTGATGCTGGCTGGACGCGCGCCGTTTGATGAAGATGAAACATCGGAGTTTGTACTATTGAAATCCTGCATGGAAGATGAGATTCCCGATCCAAGGACGTTTTATCCATACATCCCGGATCATCTTATTCATGCAATCAATAAAGCACTTGAAAGATCGATAAAGCTAAGATATAATAAATGTATAGATATAATTTATGCAATATACCAGACGCAAAAGAATGATAATATTATAATGAATGAAGAGTATAATGTTAGTATATTAAATAAAAATGATATAAATAATGAAAATAAAGATAATGAATATATTACCACGTCTTATGGATCGATTGAAAATAAGTCAGATGTAAAACATGGTTTAAGTGAGGAATACGATGTCGTGCTTGAGAAATCATCTTCTGGTGAAAGCTTTACTTCTCTTGTTTTAGCAATAGCAATAGTAGTATCGATTATTGCAATGTTCGCTGTCCCCGTTTTTTTCTTATCTCTATGGTAGAGCTTGTGCAACTTTGAAATAACTTGAGTATAGATTTGTCCAATCAATTGGAGGGTCTGGATACTTGGTACCTGGCTACAAGATCTTAGAAGAGTTAGGTCGCGGTGGAATGGGAATCGTTTACCTTGCAGAGCATGAGGTGCTGAAACGTCGGTATGCTCTAAAGGTGATGCTCGATCTCTACACTCGAAATACTGACTTACGCTATCGAATGGAGCGTGAGGCTCAAACCCTTGCCCAGCTTGACCATCCGAACATCGTAAAGATCCACGATTACATCCAGTTTGAAGGTGGTTCGGCTCTCGTAATGGAATATGTAGAAGGCCGGACTCTGGAACAGATGATCGGGCGCGAGATGGGACCGATCCCCTATGAAAGAGCCCTGCCACTATTCGAACAAATCTTGGCTGCTGTGGGTTTTGCCCATGACAAGGGAGTGATTCATCGAGATCTGAAACCATCAAACATCCTGGTATCGAAAGATAATATCGTCAAGGTTACGGATTTTGGTATCGCCAAAGCCGCAGGCCAGTCGAAACTGACTAAAACTGGTACAATGTTAGGCACACCGCTCTACATGGCGCCTGAGCAGATTCTTGGGAAACCGATTAATCACCAGACAGACATCTATTCCCTGGGAATGACGCTATACGTCATGCTGGCAGGCTGGACACCATTTAACGAAGAAGAAACTTCTGAATTCGCATTTATGAAGGCATGTCTTGAGGATACAATCCCGGACCCACGAGAATATTACCCATATATCCCTGAACCAGTTGTGAAAGTAGTATTCTCTGCCCTTGAGCGAGATTTGAAAAAACGTCTTCTAGACTGTGCTTCATTTAAAGTATCTCTAAAAAGTGTAGATGAGCTTAAGGAAATAGATCGTCTTACCAACCAAGTGGAAATGGAGGCTGCTGAAGAAGAGAGGAGGGAACAGGAAGAGTACGAGAAACAGATGGAACATTCGAAAAAACAGTATGAGGAAGAGGAAAAACGCAGGCAAGAAAAAGTTCGACAGCTAGAAGAGAATCAAAGGAAAAAGGAAATCGAATCTCAGCAAGAATCGGAAAAAAGAGTCAAGACATTTCTTTTCATTATTGCAATAATTGGAGTGTTTTTTATAATTATGGTTATACACAACTATAATGGCAATCTAAGCAGTGATATTAATTCTAGAGAAATAATAAACGAAGACAATGATAAATCAATTGAACTAGAAACTGATTCCAGTTCGCGAGGACCAATTGCTGGTATGACTTTCGTTCAGATCCCAGCTGGTAGCTACATAATGGGTGCATTGCCCATTGAGACTGGGCTAAAAAGAGATTCGTATCCGCGTCATAAGGTAACAGTCTCAGCCTTTGAGCTAATGTCGACAGAAGTAACAGTATCCCAATTCGGTGAGTTTGTTGATGCAACTGGTTATGATACTGACGCTGAGAAGAATTCTGGTTCCTATGCATGGAATGGCACAGAATGGGCAATCGATTCAGAAGTGAATTGGAATCATCCAGGATTTCTTCAATCCGATCAATACCCAGTCGTCTGTGTAAGCTGGAATGATGTAATAGCATTTATCGACTGGCTCAATATTCGTGATCCGCAGATGCATTATCGTCTTCCTACTGAGGCTGAATGGGAATATGCGTGCAGAACTGGTAATGCAGAATCCATATTCTGGTGGGGAAACGACGCAGCAGGAAATGATTTAAGCTACTATGAATGGTATTACGATAATAGTAATTCAATAGGTACACACGCTGTTTCAATAAAACCCTCTAATCCGTGGGGTCTATATGATATGCATGGAAATGTTGGGGAGTGGGTCCATGACTGGTATGACGTAGATTATTATTCCAAAGGTAATGAGATTGATCCAAGTGGTCCTCTGAATGGTCTATATAGAGTTGTAAGGGGTGGGAATTGGACAAGTACGAGAGAGGCATGTTCACCTAGTGTTCGATACGCAAGTTATCCCAGCTTTAGCGCAGTACTATGGGGATTCCGGGTTGCTCGTGTTTCGATCGAATCCAAAACTGCGGACCTCACGTCGAAACACGAGGATAAGACAGAACGAAATTTACCAGAAGAAATTCGTGTTCCATCAAAAATACGTATGCCCAAGCTAGGAATAACCTTTATCCAGATTCCCGAAGGAAACTTCACGATGGGAGCATTAGCCAATGAAAAGGATTCAAAATACGATGAATATCCTCGACATCAAGTGCATGTTTCATCATTTGAAATTATGTCCACAGAAGTCACACAAGAAACGTGGGCTACTCTAATGAGGAATAATCCATCTCATTTCAAAGGAAATAGACTGCCTGTAGAAAAAGTATCATGGTATGATGTTCAGGAATTCATTCAAGAACTCAACAAATATGATCCAAGCTATACCTATCGCCTACCGACAGAGGCGGAATGGGAGTATGCTTGCCGGGCTGGAGAAGATGGAAGCCGCTTCAGCTGGGGCGATGACCTAGATTATTCCAGGTTACCTGCATATGCATGGTATAACAGCAATAGCCAAGGCACTACACATGCAATAGCGAGCAAACTTCCCAACAAATGGGGGTTGTACGACATGCATGGAAACGTTCAAGAATGGTGCCAGGACTACTACAGCGATCAATACTACAAATCAAGCCCGGTATCGAATCCACGTGGATCCATCAGTGGCAAATATCGATCTACACGCGGTGGGTATTGGGCATTTATGGCAAGTTCTTGTCGATCAGCGAGTCGTCGATTTGAGGATCCTTCAGAAAAGAAATTCTACTTGGGATTTCGACTCGTTCGAGTGCCAATGAACCGTTGATCCATAGCTTTCACCCACGTAAGCAAAGACGGGTCAGCTGAATCTTTGATGGATGGATACTAAAGGAATCTGAAGTGAGCAAATCTCAAACTCAGAAAGGTGATATCCAAATCCCACTGCCGATTGTGCCGAATTATCGGATCCTCAGGGAAATCGGCCGAGGTGGTATGGGGGCGGTATATCTGGCGGAGCACGAAGTGCTGAACCGTCAGATCGCCCTCAAAGTGATGTTGGATCAGTTTGCGAAGAACTCCGAGCTTCGCGAACGCATGGCTCGTGAAGCTCGCACGATGTCAGAGCTGGACCATCCGAATATCGTAAAAGTGCTGGATCATCTTCAGTTCCCCGGCGGAATCGCGCTCGTGCTGGAATATGTTGAGGGACGCGACCTTGAACAGATGATCGGGAGAGAGGTTGGGCCAATACCGTATGAACGTGCACTGCCGCTTTTCAGACAACTCCTCGGCGCTGTGACCTACGCTCACAAGCGGGGTATAGTGCACAGAGATCTGAAACCATCCAATGTCCTGGTGACAAAGGACAATCAAATCAAGGTGACGGATTTTGGAATAGCTAAGGTGGCTGGGCAGTCCAAGCTGACTCGTACCGGAACCATGCTGGGAACGCCGGTCTACATGCCACCTGAACAGATCCTCGGTAGGGCAGTCGATCACCGGGCGGATATCTACTCCCTGGGGATGACGCTCTACGTGATGCTGGCTGGAAGGCCTCCATTTGATGATGAGGATCTATCTGAATTTGCCTTCATGAAGGCCTGTTTGGAGGATCCGATTCCTGATCCTCGCGATTTTTATCCCTATATACCTAAAGGTTTAGTAAAAATAACAATGAAAATGTTGGAAAGAGACAGAGGAAAAAGGTATGGTGATTGTGATAGAATATCTATAATGCTTGATAAGCCAGATAACGAATATGATGACAACTCGAATTTAATCGTGGAGAAATCAAATAGCAAGACTAAAGGAACATCACTTAAAAACCAATTTCCAAAGCAATCTACAAAATATCATAGTGGATTTAGTGTCTACAGAGAGATATTAGATATAATACATAATGAAATACATAGTGCGAATCCCGCCGTATTTTCTCAAAAGTTTATGAATGAAATTGACTTTATGTTAACATTTGAATATTTAGATTTAGTTATAGAGATAGACAATAAAATTAATGAAGGCGACGCTGAATTCATTTGGTTAAGAGCAAGAATATTGGAAAAGTTAGGATTACCAAATCAAGCACAAAAATATTATAAAATTTCGTATAGTGATGGGTTTAGTCATGCAAGAGAGTATATAAAAGCAAAATTTGTCTTCACCGAAGAAAGCAAGATTATGTATATAACTATAGCTATTGTTATTCTTGTTATACTAGCAATAATAATTAGTGGTGTTTGACAACGTTTGCCCTATATCCTTCAGCATCAAACGTTGTCTCGGTATTTGAGTTTCCTGAAACCGTTTGAAAGTGAGTAAGAGTGATAGAGGTTGATGGACAGTACCCAGTGATCCCGAATTACCGCCTGATCAGGGAAATCGGTCGGGGTGGTATGGGTGTGGTGTACCTGGCAGAACACGAGGTTTTGCAGCGTAAGGTCGCCATCAAGTTCATGCTCGAGCAGTATGCGAGGGATGCGACCATTCGCGAACGTTTTCTTCGCGAAGCACGGGTCATGGCGACACTCGACCACGAAAACATCGTTCGGATCTTTGACCTAGTCGATCATGGTAAAAATGTTGCCTTGGTGATGGAATACGTGGAAGGCCGTACCCTGGAGGAGATGATTGGCCGAGAGGTTGGCCCAAT
Organism: bacterium; assembly: GCA_963675295.2. Taxonomy (GTDB): domain Bacteria; phylum Electryoneota; class Electryoneia; order Electryoneales; family Electryoneaceae; genus BMS3BBIN04. Next base: position 3,366,429 of record CAXXKJ010000002.1, on the reverse strand, counting down.
TCCCCATGAACGTGCGTTGCCTCTTTTCAGGCAGATTCTTGGTGCAGTGGGTGCCGCCCATGAGAAAGGCATAGTACACAGGGACCTTAAGCCGGCGAACATCCTCGTTGCCAAGGATGGCCGGGTGAAGGTGACGGATTTCGGTATTGCTAAAGCCGTAGGTGATTCAAAACTGACTCGAACCGGAACCGTTCTTGGCTCGCCTATCTACATGGCACCAGAACAGATTCTTGCGAAAGAGGTCGATCACCGGGCTGATATTTATGCGTTGGGGATGACTTTGTATGTGATGCTGGCTGGAAGACCCCCATTCGATGATGAGGAAACGTCCGAGTTTCTGATAATGAAATCATGTCTTGAGGATCCAATACGCGATCCAAGAGAGTTTTATCCGCACATACCTCAACGTATGGTCGATATTATTTACTCTACAATAGATAGGAATATAGAAACAAGGATCGAAAGCTGTGATAATCTAGTAAATATTATTGATAGAACCGAAAAAAAGAATAATCTGATATCTGTAAGCAGTAATAATAGGTTTGTGACGAAAGAGGGCCCACTAGAGAACATGAATTTCGTTACACTACCTGGTGGAAAATTTATGATGGGTTCCTCAGATGAAGATCAATATGCTTTAGAATCAGAAAAACCTCGTCACGAAACCTATGTATCAGCATTTGAAATTATGAATACACTGGTTACTAATAAAATGTGGTATTCATTTAATTCTAAAAATAAGGAACAGATATATCATGAGGATTATCCTGTTGTAAAAGTGACTTGGTTTGATATTATTGATTTTATAAATAAACTTAATTTAGAAGATGATGAATATTACTATTCATTGCCAACTGAAATTCAGTGGGAGTATGCATGTCGTGCTTCTAAAGATCACCAAAGATATTGGTGGGGTGATAGAGAAGATAAATTGGATCTATATGCATGGTATGAATCAAACAGCGATAATAAAATACATAATGTTGGTACAAAAAAGCCTAACCCATGGGGCCTTTATGATATGTTAGGTAATGTAGCGGAATGGTGTGATAATTGGTACAAGAGGTATGAACTATTGATAGAAGGTGATGATAAGAAAGCTAGATCTGATAAATCCAGAGTGAAGGCTGTGAGAGGAGGGTCATATATGCATGGGCATGCAATATGTTCGCCAGCGGCAAGAATAAAATTCTATCCAGGCTTTCATTTTCCTTACGTTGGTTTTAGGCTTATACGTAAATCCAAACTGGATTGACTCATGCAGAGTAACATAGATGGATAAACAAGCAGTCAAGATACCGCTACCGATCATTCCGAATTATAAAGTAATTCGAGAATTGGGACGGGGTGGAATGGGTGTGGTCTATCTGGCTGAGCATGAGGTGCTGGATCGTCCGACAGCCCTCAAAGTTATGGTTGACCAGCCGGCGCGAGCTGCAGAGTTGCGCGAACGAATGGCTCGTGAAGCCAAAACCATGGCCAGACTTACCCACCCGAATATCGTCCAAGTGCACGATTTCATTCAGTTTGAAGGTGGTATCGCGTTGGTTATGGAGTACGTCGAGGGTCGTAACCTCGAGCAAATGATCGGACGAGAGGTTGGTCCGATCCCCCACGAACGAGCGCTCCGACTTTTTAATCAGCTTCTGCAGGCAGTCAATTACGCACACGCCAAGGGCGTGGTGCATCGTGATCTGAAGCCGTCCAATGTCCTCGTCACCACGGACAACGTTGTTAAGGTCACCGATTTCGGGATCGCAAAGGTAGCTGGCCAGTCAAAGCTGACGCGCACAGGAACCATCCTCGGCACACCAGTTTACATGGCACCCGAACAAATTCTCGGTAAGCAGGTCGATCATCGGGCTGACATCTACGCGCTCGGTATGACACTTTACGTGATGCTCGCTGGACGGGCGCCTTTCGATGAGGACGAGACCTCTGAGTTTGTGTTCATGAAATCCTGCCTCGAAGATCCAATCCCTGACCCACGGGAGTTTTATCCGTATATCCCGGAATCTTTGGTCGAGATTCTCCATCATGCACTAGCCCGCGATTTGGATCAACGGATTCAAAACTGTGACGTACTTTTCAAGTTGTTGAGTGACACTGATTTATCAGAAACTATTTCGTACCAGGAAGCGGCTCATGAAAGCAGTTTTTCAGGTAGTAACCTGCCCGAACCACTTCTTGAGAGTCAACAAAAGGAATATGAAAATGCCGTACAGTTAAGACTAAGAGAACTAGTGGATGAAATGGAAAATGGAGAATACAGACAATATTTCAGTAAAGAATATGTTATAGAACCTTGTCGCCAGCTACTAGATAAGAGTGAAAAGGAAATAATGAATGGTGTGCATAAGCTATTGAAAGTACGAGGACAACAGGCATCCTATTTGTATGGAAGACTACTTGAGGCGCAAGAAGAAAGAGAATTAGCAAAAGAATATCTAAATCACTCAGTAAGTTTGAAGTTTCCTCCAGCACGAGACCATCTTAATGTTGATAGGGAAAAGGATATTGATGGTAGAGCAACGGCAATATTTGTAATAATTTTACTATTTACTTTTATAAGTATAATAATCGGTTTTTGTTCACAACAATAGTTTAACTGGAGGTCGAAGTGCGGATATTTAGATTAGTAGTGTTTTTCGCTGCACTTATTCTGTTGATCATGCAGCCAGTAAAAGCCCAACTCTTAGATGATCTGTTTAACACTGCGAAGACAATTGTCCAAGCTGCTGACTCGACGCTCCGTCCTGCGACAAATATGACAGATGACGAGGAGAAAGAGCTCGGCGAGCGGATAGCGGAACAGATCAATAGTGACCTCACCCTACTGCATGGCAAGCGGGAGAGACGTATCCAATCAATTGGTTCTCGCCTGGAAGCAGTACTGCAACGAGGTTCATTACGACCTTATTCATTTCAACTGGTTGAGGAGGACAGCACTACCAACGCTTTTGCTTCGGCCGGTGGATGGGTCTGGATATACACCGGGTTGTTAGATTTAGAACTTGACGAGGATGAACTTGCAGCTGTGATCGCGCACGAAATGACGCATGTGGACCAAAAACATTGTGTGCATCGAATTCAGCATGCGGCAGCAGCAGAGCGTATTGCGGGTATCGAGGCAGGTGTGCTGACGCAAATCGGGTACTCTGTTGTGACGTACCCATTTTCCAGGGACCAGGAAATTGAGGCGGATACAGTAGGCATGCGGTTGATGCACGAGGCCGGATATGATCCAGAAGGCATGCTGAGATTCATGGACAAGATGATTGACATAGAAAAAGAACAAGGCATCTATGACGAACCCACCGATGAGATTGATGCCATTCTACGAAGGATGGATAGCTACCTGACCAGCCATCCTTATTTCCGTGAGCGGCACGCTGCCGCCGAAGAAGCGCTGGAGCGTCTCAAATGAAGCAGCGCGAGGTGACAACTAAGAATGGAGTAATGTTTCAAAACCTCGCAGGGGTTTTATTGGCAGTCACAATGATCTCCTGCAGTGTGATCAAACCACCACAGTTCGCTGGAATCGAACGTGTAGAAGTAGATGCCATAGGCGAAGATTCAACCTCTCTTGCGGTCAGCATTGCTCTATACAATCCCAATCGTGTTGGCGCTACGTTGGAACGCGCTTATTACGACGTGCTGTTGGATGGTGAACTCGCCGGCAAAGGAACCTGGACTGGTTACACAGAGATCGCAGCTCGCGATACGATACGTTTAACGCTTCCGCTGGTTCTGCGCGACAGCTACCTGCCTGTTTGGGAACGGGCAGTCCTTGGCGCGGATTCAGTAAACGTCACCGCACCAGTAAAGCTGGAGTTGAGTACTGGTATAGGCCAGCTTGAACAAGAGTTTGAGCTCGACGTGATCTTGCCGTTTAAGCAGATGGTACGAGACTGGGCCAGTGAACAAGTGGATCGAGCTGGTATTGAAATAGAACGGGTCGGGCTACGGAAACTTGGAGTGCAGGAACAGGAATTGACGGTCAGGATTGGATTTATCAATCCTTTTGACGCTGACCTGACCGTCGATTCACTGGATCTGGATCTTTTCATTAACGATTCAATGACTGGTGAAATCCACTCCCATGAAATGCTGCATCTTGTCCCACTAAGCCCAATCCATACTGATCTGAAGCTGCGCGTGGGTTCGTTGAAACTGGGCTCGTCCGTCATATCCGGAGTGCTAAACCGTGGCTGGGAGTGGCGGGTGGAGGGTACCGCACACCTTGTGTTCCGTGAATTGAAGATTACTGTTCCCGTCGAGGACAGGGGTGAAATCGTACGCTACTGAGGAGCAGCATGCAGAAGGTGTTCACAATTGGACGTTCTTCAGATAACGATCTGGTACTTACAGATCCACACGTTTCAAGCCACCATGCCCGCATCACGAAAACTCTCGATGGTTTGTGGCTCGAAGATCTGAACTCTTCCAACGGTACATATGTCGGGCAGGAACGAATCAATAGAAAACAGATACGTATCGGGGATCCTGTTCGGATCTCAGTATCCGTTGAACTTGATTGGTCAAACGATCTACTGTCACATTGGGTGAACCAGCCACTTGATGCAGAAGTGGCTGACAGTGACTTGGAATCTAGCCATCGCACCGGAATTACTGGTGCCTGGACGTTCATCATCAAAGAAGAAAAGAAAACCACACTCACTATAGGACGATCCGCAGACAACGATTTTGTCATTTCCCACCCACGTGTATCTCGCTATCACGCCCAGCTCAAGGGCGAAAAGGAAAACGCATGGTGGCTGGAAGACTTAGGAAGTAGCAATGGTACGTTTGTAGATGGCGAACGTATATCTCGACGCATTATTGATGAAAACAATCGGGTCCTAATTGCAGGCCTCCCGGTTGTATTATTCCCGAGGCAAAAGGAGATTGTTGAAGAGGAAGCTGCTGAAGGAGAAGCTCGCATCGAGGTCAGCAAGCTGTCCGTGAAAGTACCAGTGCGAGGTGGCGAGAAGACACTTCTGTATGACATTTCAGTGGTGTTGAATCCAGGTGAGTTTGTTGGGTTGATCGGACCGAGCGGATCCGGAAAGACCACCTTGATGATGGCAATGAATGGTTATCTTCGCCCAGCTTACGGTTCTGTACACATCAATGCAATCAACCTACACAAGGAAAGTGCCCGTTTCCGTGGATTCATCGGTTATGTGCCCCAGGATGATATCATCCATCCAGAGTTAACAGTGGAATCCTCCCTGAACCACAATGCCGCTTTGCGGTTACCGGAACTGAACGTGGATGAGCGTCGCCGTGAAGTAAACCGTGTCATCCATGACCTTGGACTCGAGGCAATTCGTGACACGGAGATAGGTAGCCCTGTAAAGAAAGGGATTTCGGGTGGTCAACGAAAACGTGTAAACAGCGCCCAGGAATTGATCACCCAGCCATCAGTGCTTTTTCTTGATGAACCTTGCAGCGGTCTCGATCCGCAGAGTGACAAGGAAGTCATGACTATGCTCAGGTCATTGACCCGCCGCGGAAAAACGGTTTTTCTGACTACGCACAACATCTCCAAGCGTAATTTTGAAATGCTGGACATGTTAGTTGTGCTTACTGAAAGCGGGTATCTGGCGTATTTTGGACCTGCTAGCAAGGCTGCCGAATACTTCGAAGTTGATTCACCGGAAGATATCTTTTCAAAGTTGCAAACACGAAACGCAACCCAGTGGGCAGAAACTTATCAGCAATCCAGTTTCCACGACAGTTACGTGGCTAAACGTCAACACAGTAAGAACTGGACATCGCCGACAAATCCTGAGCCAAGACCAGTTCACGGATTATCACAGCTGACACATCTTATCGCGAGATACGGAGAGATCAAGCTTCGCGATCGTTTGCAAACATTAATTCTTCTTCTCCAGGCGCCGATCATAGGCGCTCTTATTGCGGCTGTTTTCTATGATACACACTCTTCAGCAGAACAACCCTATCCCATTGCGACACCTCTCTTCCTGCTGAACATTGCCGCGATCTGGTTGGGAGCGTCCAACGCAGCCAGGGAGATTGTACAGGAACGAGCAATTTTTCGTCGAGAGCGGGGTGTTTTCCTTCTGACCAGCAATTACCTGCTCTCCAAACTAGTGGTACTTGCTGTCATTGATGCTCTACAGGTAGGAGTTCTCCTAGCTTTTGTCTTTCCTGTTCTTGACTTCTCCGGTGGATGGTTTTCTCATTTCCTGATGCTGTTTGCCGTCTGCTTCACAGGAACTGCACTTGGATTGATGATATCGTCCCTTGCATCCTCAGAAAATTCTGCACTTGCACTTGTACCGGTAGTACTTATTCCACAGGTGGTACTCGCTGGAATGATTGTTCGTTTGAAAGAGCTTCCAGAATTCGTTCAGTTGATTTCAGGCTTAATGCTTTCCCGCTGGGGTTTCGAAGGATCGCTTCAGCTTGAAAGCCAGGATGGAGTTGTCCCAGCCATAGCAGAGAGAATTGTGAATGAGATTCCGGACACAGTTGCTAAATACTATGGATATGAAGACGAAAACAGATTATTATTAGTTCTTTTGTCAATAGGATTATGGTGGATAGTGTACTCTGCCATTAGTTACAAACGTCTTAATAGTTCAAGTTAGAAAAAAAAAAAACACTTATTGCATAGAACTATAGTTTTTATAAAGATAGCGAGGTCGCCATGTTGAAACCAGAATGGGTAGAAGATTTACAGTGGGAAAAAGCGATCAAGGATCTCAGTAAGATTCAGAAAAAAGTGGAAAATGGTGATAATTTAGAAGATAGAGAGTATCGGAAAATTCGCGTTGCCTTCGAGGGTGTTCGTGAAAATTATAAACATTTTTTTGACCCGGAGTTGATAGATAAAATTGAACGGTCGGAATTTTTAGATTTTCTTAAATTTGAGAATAATCAACATTGGGGTATGGATCAGGCTGCTGATTATCGTGTGACAAAAAGCACGGAAGAAATTCAACGTGGTCTACGATATCTTATCAAAGACGATATTCCAGTAGAGGATCGGCTGAACGATTTACTCGGGCGCGGTGAACATGCTATCCCTGGCATCAGCAATAACACAATTACTGCGTTGTTGCTTCTTCGCCATCCTGATCAGTATGGCGTATGGAATGGTCCATCAGAGAAGGCCTTAAAGAAACTGGATCTTTTTCCAAAGAGGAAATACAAAGAAGGCATGGGTTCTTTTTATCTGCGAATGAACGAGCTGTTGAAGGGATTGGCTGAAGAGCTTGATATGAACTTATGGGTTTTCGACAGCCTTTTATGGCGTGCAGCCAAACTCCTACCTGAACCAAAGAACAAAACTGTTGCAAATGACTCTGAATCGTCTGACGTTCATGCCTGGTTTATCGTAGCCAATGAATCGAAATTCAGGTTAACTGAAGCACTAGAGGATGGCTTACGTGAATTTACTTGGTCCGTAATGCCACCTCACAGGAAAGCATTCCGTGAAAACCAGCCATGCTACTTCTGGATCACTGGACCGAAGGGCGGGATTGTCGCCAAGGGATCTACAGTTGGAGAAGTGTTTGTCGGGATGGATGACCCTCAAGAGGTTAAGTACTACGGTGAAGGAATCGCAGATGAAGAAAAAGAGCAAATAAGGATTCATGTAGAAGAACTTCTGGATGGAAAAGTTTCCCGTGACATTTTGAAGCAGGACCCAATTCTTTGCAAGCACCCGTTGATCACCTTCGGGCAAGGCGGTCAATTCAGACTAACCAGGTTTCAATCACTCTTGGTTGATGATCTAATTACCAATCCAGAACTCAAACGCATGGTCCTGTTCGTAGTGACACACGACCAGAGAAGTGGCAAAGATATGTGGGAGTGGTTCCTAAAAGACTCTTTCGCTGGGGCGAGTTGGTCAGAATCCGGCAATGAGGCAATCGGTGACATTGCCAAGTATGACTCCGAAGAGGAGTACCGTAAGACTGTTAAGAAGGCGCTCGGAAAAATGCCCGCCAGTACAACTGGCTTCTGGTACATGCGGATGATGCGTGATGGTGATCTGGTTGTGGCACGACATGGTACGGCTACGATCAAAGGTCTCGGACGAATTGAAGGCGGGACATACCAACATAATAGCGAGCCGCCGACCGAGCGGATTTCCGTCCTCTGGGATGAGTCGTTCGAGGAGCAGAAACCATTGAAACTGGGGCTATCACCATCTCCAGTTTATCGATTCCGCAATGCCTATTGGCTGCGGCCCATGCTCTATGGTGAGTCGGTTGATCCAAACGAAGAAAATCCTCCTGAGGATGAACTTCTCGGTCAGTTCGAAGCCGGAGAAACTATGCCTTACACCGTTGACAATGTCATTTTCCAAGGTCCGCCTGGAACAGGAAAGACTTGGCTGGCGCGGCGGATGGGGGTACTGCTATGCCAGCAACCCCACCTCGGTATGAAAAAGGCTAAGGTTATTGCTGAAGCATCGGAAAACGGTTTCGATTTGGGTCGGGACCAATACAAAGATCTGGCGGCCCAGGGTCGGATCGAGTTTGTGACTTTCCACCAGAGCTTTGGGTACGAAGAATTTGTTGAGGGGATTCGTCCTCATCTCAGAAGAGATGGGACAACAAGTTCAATCAGCTATGAACTTCATGATGGGATTTTTAAACGGATTGCATTGCTGGCAACAGGTGAACTGCTAGGTGATGATGGTCTGGTTAAGGATAAGGATGTTGGTTTCGAAGCACTGTGGGAAAGACTATACGCCGAGGTTTCGGCGGCTGATCGTGGGCTATCTGGCACTAGTCGCCGTGGTTACAAGTATTTGATCCAAGCTGGTTCATCAGAAGACGAACTCCTTGTCGTTCGAGACTTAGAGAGCATTGAACAACCAGAGGGCGAAGAAGAGGATAGCGATATCAATGAGACGAGTAGCACACCTCTACTTACTAGACCGCGAAGCTTCAGGTCTTCATCCGGATATCTGCGACTGTTCTGGAAATATAGAAATGCGGTTGGATCGTTCAGGGACGATCCAAATATTGAAGCCATGCGAAATCTACTCCGTACCCATCGGGGCACAGAAGGAAACTTCCAAGCAACATACTGTCTCCTGATCTTAGGTGAAATGGAACGGTTGGCAAAATCGCCACCCCAAACAGATCAAACCGATTTTAGCAGGGAGCAGTTGAAGGCACAGCGTACACTGGCACAAACTCGTCTCAATCGCAAGCAACCGCTTGCTTTCGCGGGGACCGAAAAACCGTATGTACTGATTATCGACGAGATTAACCGCGCCAACATCAGTTCCGTGATGGGGGAGCTGATCACGCTGATCGAACCGAACAAACGTCTTGGTCAAGAGGAAGAAGTCACCGTCACCCTGCCTTATTCCAACAACGCGTTCGGTGTTCCGCCGAACCTTTTCATCATTGGCACGATGAACACCACGGATCGTTCGATTGCGTTGCTCGATACCGCGCTCCGACGTCGATTCAAGTTCTTTGAGCTGATGCCAAGTACCGAGGTGGTGCGGTCACAGATCAAGGTGGATGGCGATCTGCCTTCGATGGTTTCACGTCTCCTGGAATCACTGAACAACCGGATCCGGTACCAGTTGGATCGTGACCACGAAATCGGCCATTCCTACTTCCTGAACGTGCGCAACTACCATGATCTGAGGGATGTATTCGTGGACAACGTTATACCGTTATTGCGTGAGCACTTCCATGCACAGCCGAAGCAGTTCGCTGCGGTTCTTGGTCTTGAACTGGATGGCGATCAACAGTCGAAGGAACGTCCCATGCTGGTCCAGAAGGACGTGCCAGACGTTCGAAACCAAAACGACTTTGATGACGGTAAGGATGATTGGGAGTTAGATTCAGATTTTGTCAGCGAAGCAATCGCAGAAGAAGATCTTGTGCCATTCTTTGGCTACCTGGTGCAGTCAGACAATGAGCGCAATGAATCATGATCACGCTTAGCCTGTGCGAATACCAATGGATCCGTCCTTGCGGCAACGATTCCGGTCCATATGCCGATGAACGTGGCATCCGCCTTCCGCAAGTAGCCTACGACCAACTGCGGCGATGGGACGAATTGAATGCCGGCGGTCGTGAAGGGCTGACTCTGTTCCACTGGTTGCACAATCGGGCTGTGGCGCGTCAGTTCGTTGGGGTGATCCAGCTTGGCCATATTACGTTGGAAGTTTTACCTAAAACTGCCGCGAGTGCGAACGATTCCGGGCTGCAACCAGACACACTGCAATTCGAACGTGGTAACCTCATCGAGATGCTGCGTGGTGCTGGGTTGGTATCGTTCCGTGATCGCGGGGTGGCGCCCCAGTCTTTGAAGAATTTACCACTTTTTGAAGCAATCCTCTTCATCTTCGCATCCGCTATGCTGGACGAGTTGCGCATGGGTTCGCCACGCGCGTATGTACGGCGCGAAGAGAATCTATTCCACTGGAAGGGCAAGTTGTACGCCGCGCGGCAAGCGTCGCGCAATCTGTTGCACCCGGAACGGTTCTACGTACGCTACAGTGAGTTTTCGCCGGAAACACCGTTGGCACGTGTGCTGCGGACCGGCGTTTTGCTGGCGCGACGGTATTCCCGTCTTTCGAAAACCCATCGCATTTTGGACAACTGCGTTCCGTGGTTGGGTGGCCTGGAGAATGCCCTGCAATCACCCGATGAAGTTGCTGTCACCTTCACCCGCCAAAATGATCGTTTCAAGCCAGTACACGACTTCAGCCTTCAGCTTCTGCGTCAGGTTCTGAATGCACCTGTTTCTGGCGGTTCACGTATCTTCAGCCTACTGTTTGATATGAATCAGGTATTCGAAGGGTATATAACGCAGCTATACCGCAAAGTAACTCCTACTGATTACCGCGTGATTTCGCAAGGCTATGGCCAGCGGGAATACTTGGTCTATAGTAGCCGGGACGAAAAAAAGCATGGCAAAACCAAGCTCAAGCCAGATATACTGTTTCGAAATCGGAATGGAGGTTGGAATGACCGCCCTGTCGCTGTCCTTGACACGAAGTGGAAGCTGGTGAATCCGGGAGAAGAAGCCGTATCCGATCAATACCAGCTATACGCGTATGCTTCACAGTTCGGCAGTCGGCAAAACATCTTGCTGTATCCATCACGTGATGAAACCGCTCCCACCACCTTTCATCTCCATCCTCACCATATTAGCGGATCCAGCTCACAGTCCGTCACTGTGGCAAGGCTGTTTGTTGCCCAGGATTTGACCAAAAGGTCCGTCCGGGATAAGCTCGGGAAAGATCTTTGTGACCTCGTGTTCAAGCACGAGTTGCCGCAGCATGAAAAAGTTTGATCTCATGCGGAGAGAACCAATCGACAGACTGATTGGATTGTAGGTGGAATATCCTGAATTTTCAGCGCACCATATCCTCCGGTACAATGACTAAGGTATGAATTATAGTTTGTCCCACAACACTTCGTATGGTTTTTTGCCTTCAAAAGCGTAGTGCGGGCTTTAGAATTTGTAGAGGTGTTCCCACGCCCTTAGTTTGTCATTCAGATCCACATTATCAGCGTAAGTCAGCAACTGATAGAACTTATCCTGATCGTTACGGTGAGATCGTTCGACCTTGCCATTCAACTGAGGAGATTTCGGCTTGATGTAAATTTTTGGCATTCCCAAATCTTCAACATGCCAATGAAACCTGGCCTGAAACTCATGGTTACGACCAGTGCGAATGGCTTGGATACGGAACGGGAACTTATCGACGAAATGGTTAATGAACTCAATCGCACAATTCTGGTTGTGTCATCGATCGCAGTGTACTAATACTTTCCTTCCCTCTAAACCATCAATGTAAAAACTTTACATCCACTTGTATAAGATGTCTAGGCAAGTCTGTTGGTAGCGTTTGGCACGAATCGATTGACGCGATGCTGACTTGGGAAGGCAGTTCATACCGTGCCTGACCAAGGTGCGGGACACAGTTGAAGCTGAACACTGAACTCCATTATATCGTTCCATATACCAGCTGATTCGCTTAGGACCGAGCTTGTACTCGGTTCGTATTTGGAAGATCAGTTCAATGACCTTCTGTGGGGTCTTCTTAGGATGGCTATGGGCGATAGGCCTTTTGCGCCCAAGGCTTTCAACTCCCTATCGTTTGAAATCGTCCTCCAGCGCGTGAATGTTGATCTCGGGATCTTGAGATCTCTGAACGCTCGAACGGCATTTCCAATTATGTTAGCGTACTAGATAGCTGACACTCTTGCGTGAAACCGCAGTTCCACTATGGCCTCGGGATGCATGAAAAACCTCCTGGCTACTCATTAGAAATCTACCCAATGTGTACCGGAGGTTATGGTGTGTCATACCCGAAAAGACCCAATCCACAACAAGTCACAATCATAACAACAAAGGAATCAAAGATTTCTGTCAAATCGCCAGTTTCGGTTGCTTGGGATTTGTTGCTGCTTGTTGCCCTCAGTGCGTCGTGAATGTGCCGTGGATATCGTCCAGGACCCTAGGCTTCATTGGCTTTGGGCCGTCCAAGCATTAGTGTATGCATGTAATTCGCATAAAGGGACCCAATACCTGCGCGTTTAGCTGGGGTTGCAGGCCCAAATGAGTCCGGGTGTTGCCAGCTATTAAAGGTATAGCAAGAAATGTCCACCAACGTTATCCAAAGGAGTATTTTGGCATGGTCTTTAGATCCTCGAATCCATGAGAGTATTGATCTTCATTCTACTGTATTTTAAACATAGACTTAAACGAAACTCACGTAGAATTGAGTTCCCCAGAATCCCCTCGGCACCCGTCATATTCAGAAGCGGTGCGAGGACACCCGGCAGAACACCGAAGCGGTAGGTGCGGGAGATGCCGGAAAGCTCTACATCGGCGGGGAATAGGTCGGTGCGGAAGCGTCCGACGCCAGGATAAAAGTCTTCCATCTCTCCGTCCGGCAGCACACCCTGAACCAGACGTCGGTCCAGATAGGACAGGTGAGCGCCGCTGTCGAAGACGAGGGACCGTTGAACACCATTCACAACCACCTGCATCACCGGCACGATTCCGAGCACCAGGTCGATAGGCTGGGGCGAACCGTGCATCGCGGACGATGCAGGATCCAGGCGGAGTTCACCACCGGGAAGGTCAAAGGTCACTGTAAAGTCTTTCAGGATGTCGCATCCGATCAAGGCATCCACATGCGTTGGCACATAGCGCTGAATGCCGCGCATGTCAGTGCCCAGGTAGTTATAGGACAAACGATAGCGGCTGCCATTCAGCACAAGATGGTCCATCGTGCCGAGGCTGACAGGCGCACCGGTATCGATGAGCGCGCGAACCGGTCCGATTTCGGCGAACAGCACGCCGTCAGCCAGATGGAGTGGATAGGTCTCGGACTGAACTGGATTGGTGCGCTCAGCATGGCCATCGCCACGCATGAGTGCATCTTTCCAGAATGGGAGTGAAGGCTTGGACCGTACATCCTTCATCGCTCTGGAGGACGAATAGGCCGCATGTTCGACCTGTTTGCGTGATACTTCATCCATTTCCACACTGAACGTGTCCAGCATCGCGTCCATGTCAGCCATCAGCGGGGCGGCATCCTCAACGTTCAGCGTGAGATCGTGCATGACCCTTCGGTTCCGTTCCAACCGCGACCGGACCTCGCGACGTCGTCCCTGTCGATTCAACTCCACGCTTTCCTGTGCGAGAGAATCCTGCCACAGTTCAGCGACTCGCAGCACGACCCTTTCATCTGGCACCTCAGTGTTCACATCATCGTCCGAAGCAACGGTGTATTCAAGCTCTACAGGTTCCAACTGGACCATGTCCGTTTCACCGGGACGTTTGAACGTTCCCCGCAGGAAAACCTTGATCTTCTGGCCGACGTCGCCTCCCGGCACAACGAATTTGATGGCGATTTCCCTGCTGGCACCGGAAAGCAGAGTGCCAACTCGGACAGTCAGACGATCGTCTTTCGTGTCCGTCGGGTAATCCCCAAGCACCTCGGCTTTCACGTCTTCCGGATGCAGCAAGGTCAGGTTGTTGGATTCAGAGAACATCTGACGGACTTCCCCGAACTCGCCGAGCACCGTTTCGATGATTTCTTCGGGGCGCTCGGCGTGGTGCAGACGACCGCCGCCATGGTCCGCGATTGCGCGGAGCTGTGTGGTCGAGAACCCATGTCCGATGCCTACACAGGATGAAATGATGCCGCGTTCGAACAGGTTGGATGCGATCTTCCGCAGCTCTGTCGGATTACACTCGCCCTGATTGGCGTGACCGTCCGAAAGCAGCAACACACGATTGACAAATCCGGTTTGTTCTTCCATAACTTCAGCGGCAAGCTCAGCGCCCTGCAGCCAGCCACCGGACATGTTGGTCATGGAACCGGCACGTAGCTGGCGAATCACACCCTTTGCCTGTGTCCGGGCTTGATCATTAATCTGTAGCCGGCTGATGTGAGTGTAGACATCGGAATCAAAGGATACGACCGACAAATAATCGCCATCTGTCATTTGCTCGACGATACCAGCTGCCGCGCGTTTCGCAGCTTCGATGGGTTCGCCGCTCATGGATCCGCTGGCATCGATCACAATGGCCAGGTTGATTGGACGGCGTTCATTGTCCTCCAGCTCGATTTTCGGTGCCTTCAATTCAGCCAACACGAACCGATAGGTTGAACTGCCACCACGGACGAGCATGCGATCCCGTCCAGCTTTCAGGGTTACAGTATCATTCGTCTTCATCATGAGTTCCTCCGAGTAAAATCTCCCGCATCGCATCTGCGATCTGGGCAAAGATTGCCTGCTGTCGAATGTCAAAATCACCCCGCACCTGGAGCCGTATGTCAGGGGTGATCTCGAACTGGACCCATTCCTCCCTTCGTCTTGATCGAGGTTGTGCAGTGCTCACCTCTTTTTTCAGGATCCTCAGCAGCTTTTCCGGTGGATTCAACCCGGTCCAGGGGCGCGATTCTTCGTGAGTCGACCCTGTGCTCGGATAGGGCTTGGAAAGCCGTGGACGTGCGAGGGAAGCGATGGGAAACGGCTCGATGTCCTTCGGGGCAGAATTTTCCTCTTGAGGATCGGGTTCCTGTTGTCGTCGCTTGTATTCGCGGATGAAATCCAAAGCGGAAGAAGGTTCGATTCTTGGAAACCGAGTAGAAGTGGTTGCCGCAGACTCCTTGAAAGATGCGGGTGCTGCATCATCTACCGCATCAGACACTAGATACCAATCAAGCCCCTGCTGCTTCACCATCTGTTCCAAATCTTCGAGGGACACTTCGCCGACATCGAATTGCATCAACAGCCTTCCGATAGCCGAAAGACTGATGTTTTTCATTCCGCGCAACATCTTGATCGCCTGCAGCCGATCCAGATGGTCCTGGTCGTAGTACGCGTTCGGGCCACGACCGTGCGCAGGACGCAGCAGATTGTGCTCATGGATGTAGCTGCGAATGGTTCGCGCCCCGATGCCGGTTTGCTCGCTGAGCTCTTGGAGTGTATAGTTGTTTTCGTTCATGATTAGATCATACATTGTCACATGGCGTTATGTCAATACCTCTAGAGCCCACCATCTTTGCGGCTTTGAGGTGATCTTTCGCTGCAAGAACGCATGGTCATTAATATATGCTGGTGGTTTATTCGTATCTTTGCTGCACATAAACAGAGCAGGGGGAATGGCACGTGACTGAGAACGACCGCGTTCGCTTGAGAAGCGATCCCACAAAATCGGGTTACCTGACAGGAAAAACCCAAGATCGCTCAGGGCGCACGATGCACTTGGTTCAATTCCCGGATGGTCGTCAATGGAAACCTGAGAACCAACTTGAACTGGTCACAAGTGAACGTTTGAATCCGTTGGAAATGCTAAGTAAACAAAAACTTGGTAGGCCTATTGATCTACGAAAAACACTAACACATGCAAAAATCACAGGTAAGTTGGCAGATGTGATCTATAGCATGGAAGCCACAAATACAGATTTCTACGCGTACCAGTTCAAACCGGTCCTTAAGATCTTGGAATCCCCGTCGAATGGCATCCTTGTGGCTGATGAAGTCGGCCTTGGCAAGACAATTGAGGCGGGTCTTATTTGGACTGAGTTGCGCAGTCGTTTTGACATGCGACGATTAATCGTGGTTTGCCCCTCGGCGCTTTGCGAAAAGTGGCAAACAGAATTATCGTCCAAAATCGGGATTCGCGCAGCAATATGTGACACCAGGGAAACACTTCGAATTCTAAGCGATTCGGATGAGCAAGATGCAGGCTTTGCCATTATCTGTAGTCTCCAGGGTCTAAGGCCACCCAAAGACTGGGAAGACTCTGAAGATCTTAGCGCAGCAGGTCAGTTGGCACGATTCTTACGTGAACATGAAAACGATGATAGGCTTGCAGACTTGCTCGTCATAGACGAAGCGCATCATCTCCGAAACCCCGAAACACGCACAAATGAACTGGGACAGCTACTCAAACCAGTGTGCGAGTTTACCGTCTTACTCACCGCTACTCCGATACATAACCGCAATGAAGATCTGTATTCGTTGTTGAAGCTTTTGGATCCGGATACATTTTCAAGAAAGCAAGAGTTTGGTCAGATATTGGAAGCGAATTCGCCCCTTGTTCGAGCAAAGGACATGCTACTAAGTCAAAACCCTGACCTTCAAAGACTTAAGCTTCTAGTTTCAGAAGCTATGACTAATGAACTTCTAGCAAACAATAGACAATTGTCAAGCATTAAAACGGATCTCAAAGAAAATCGACTTTCTTTAGATCACATAACCCGAAGTAATTTAGCATATAGACTAGAAACCATCAATTTACTTGCACATGTAATAACAAGAACAAGAAAGCGAGACGTAAAGGAATGGAGAGTAGTACGGCAACCGTTCCTAGAACTGGTTCCTATGGCGCGAGATCCTGAAGGAAAAGTTTACGATATGGTCACTAGTATTGTAACCGAATACGCAATGCGAAGTGAAGCGAATGAACGTTTCTTGCTGTCACAACCACAGCGTCAGATGACAAGCTGTATGGCTGCAGCCCTAACTTCATGGCGCAATTCAGGAGAACAACTCGAGGAAGCGATTCTTGCTGATCCAGATGTGAGTATGAAGACTGAAATTGGTCCCTTAGTTCAAACAATCATCCGGCAGACCAAAGCTATAGATATTGAAAACCTAAGGGAAAATGATTCTAAGTACCAGCGTCTAACTCAACTTCTGGAAAAGTTTTTTAGGAATCACCCAGATGAGAAAGTAGTACTATTCTCTTCTTTTCGATCCACGCTTACCTACCTGAAGAATCGCCTCGATGAAGAGGGTTTCAAGACTATTCTTCTAATGGGGGGACAGTCTGAGACTAAACAATCAGTGATTGGAAGATTTCGTGGTGCGCCCGGATCAACAACTCTCCTTACATCAGAAGTAGGCGGTGAGGGTGTGGACATCCAATTCTGCCGAGTTCTGATTAATTATGATCTACCCTGGAATCCAATGCGACTAGAACAGCGAATCGGGCGAATCGATCGGTTGGGTCAAAAAGCAGATAGCATACAGATCTGGAATATCATGTACGACAACACAATAGATGCAAGGATCTACACGCGGCTCTACGACAAGCTGGATCTAGTGCGTGTAGCGCTTGGAGATTTTGAGGCGATCCTTGGGGAAAAGATTCGCATACTAACCATTGATCTGCTATCCGGGGAACTATCCCCTGAAGCTCAGAATGCAAGGATAGAACAAACAGCGATGGCATTGGAAAACATAAGAAGGGAGGAGGAGCAGCTAGAAAACGAGGCGGCTAGCCTAATTGCCTACGGTGACTACATTCTCGATCGCATTCACCAAGCCAAGAGTTTACATAGATGGATTCTTGGTGAGGATATTCGAAGATATGTGTCGGATCACCTAAGTATGAAGTATCCTGGTAGTGTATTTCAATTGATCGATCAAGCGAAACGTATATACAACATTACTTTGTCTAAAGAAGCTAGGTATGCGCTCACAGAATATATACGAAGAGTGCGCTCGAGTTATTCTACGCGTTTAACAAGTACTTTAAGTAAGTCATATAAATATATATTTGATAATCGAGTGACTCATGATTTGACAGGGGCGATAGAAACGATATCTCAATTTCATCCACTAGTAAAAATGGTTAATGATGAGATGTCAGAAGGTGGTGAACAACTAACACCGGCGATATCAGCGATTCTTTCAAAAGAGAAAGTTAAGCAAATCGTGGAACCGGGTGTCTATATGGTAGCAATCGCAAAATGGTCGTTTTCCGCCCTACAAAATGTTGATAAGTTAGCCTATAAAGCTTGTTCCCTCCGTTATCCAGATAAAGTTCTACAAGACGACGCCGCAGAAATTCTAGCTTCGATGATTGTGTCTGAAGGGAAAGATTGGCTGGAAGTCAGTAGCGAGATTAATTTCAGGCATGCTGAGCAAGTGGCATCTGATATTCTATTTGCAAAGCTGTGGGATGATTATGAAGAATTTGAAGCTAGATTGAAAGAAAGGAATGAAGATCGAGCTGACTTGCAAATACAAATGTTGGATAGACATCTCGAAAATCAAGTAACAAAACTCCAAGATATTCTGGAAAACCATGAGGCCAAAGGTCGCTTAGCACTTGCTGAGGCGACACGAGGAAGGGTACGAGCTCTGGAAAACAGAGTCGAACAGCAGAGAATGCGAATCAATGAACATAAAAACATGAGGTCAAACAGTGAAGATATCGGATTGGCTATCGTCTCTGTTCGGTAAAAAGAAGCAACGAATAGAGGTAGAAGAACTCTTTGAGCAAGATCTTCAGCCTGGCGCAGAGGAGGCTAACAGTGAGGTAGACGAACTTGTTGAAAAAGGTCTTCAGCATGGTGCCGAGGCGGCTAGCGGTGAGGTAGATGAACTTGTTGAAAAAGGTCTTCAGCATGGTGCCGAGGCGGCTAGCGGTGAGGTAGATGAACTTGTTGAACAAGATTTTCAGTATGGCGCAGAGGCGGCTAGCGGTGAGGTAGACCTAGTAATTGGTCTGGACTTTGGAACATCAGCCACGAAAGTTGTAGTACGTGCACCAGACTTGCCTGGCTCTCCGGCATATCCTGTTAACTTCGAATCGCTTGGGCACCAATCAATGCCTCAGCTTCTACCTACGGCGTTGTGGGTTGACGAGGACGGCAATTGTGACCTTTCTGAGATCTCGAGAAGTACTCATGTCTTGGAAATCAAGACCAGGCTCCTAGGCTTCAATGCGCAAAACTTAGATCCAATCTACCCTCCTGACGCAATTGCAACTGCCTACTTAGCTCTTGTGCTGCTACACACTAGGCAATGGTTCCTGGAGAAGCATCAAAACCTAATTGTTTCATACGAGTCGATCTTCTGGGCTTACAATTTAGGGGTTCCCTCACCCTGTACTGGTGAGAACGACCTAAGTAGACGTTTTCGACTTATTGGAATTGCCGCCTGGAGGCTGTCATTTAAGACTGATAGCATCACAATAATGGATGCCCAAAAAGAACTCGCAAGAGGCGCTGCAAGCACAAATAGCGTGTCAGAATCCACGGAAACTGAGCCGTGTGATTTTGAGATAATTCCCGAGATTGCTGCCGGAGCTGTGAGTTATGCAAGGTCAGATTTGAGGACTAGTGGACTTCATTTCATGATTGATTATGGAGCAGCGACTGTAGATGCATGTGCATTTATCTTAAATGATCGGAGAAAAGGTAATAGCGATGAATATGGTTTGCTAGTGGCTGACGTTAAAAGACTTGGAGTTGCTGAACTTAATAAACAAAGAGTGAAGGCAATTGAAAAGCACGACTCTGAAGCCGCGCGTTCTCTAAATAGGGAATATAATCCTTTCGACCCACTACCATTAGAGGTAGCGATAGAACAATTTCCACATAGCATTTTGGAAATACTAGAGAGTATTGATAAAAAACTTGTTAAAAAATGCGCGATAATGTATAAAGCAATATTATATGCCACTAGAAGGTTTCGTGCACCTAATGAAGATGAATGGTCTGTAAATTCTCTTCCAGTATTACTCATCGGCGGTGGTAGACAAAACAAGATCTATAGGGAATCAATTAGAGAGTTATCCTTTTGGTTCAAGAAGCAGTATATACGTAATCCGTATGGTATTAAAGAGTTACCTTTGCCGGTAACGGAAACTCCGGATGGTGATCCCGTTGCATATGAAAGATTGGCTGTAGCATACGGGTTAAGTTACCGATCTTTAGACATAGGGGAGATTACTGCAGTAGATCAGATACCAGACATGCCTCACTTCGGTAATCAAGATGAAAATGACAACTCTGAGGATTATGGTTTAGCTGATGTTGGTTAAACTGCCATCTGTATATCAGCATAATTATATTATAGCAATCAGTATTTTGCATAGCAGTTTGCGTTACACGAAATTCCCAAATGCTTGACCTGAACATGAACATCGGGTTACCTTTGTAGTTTACGATATAGCTTGGCAACAACTAAGGAAACATGAGCGACGGTCGGACCATCACGTATTCAGCCGCCGGACGTCTTTCGATCTGGGATACGCTAGATCATGGGCGGGAGGCACTACTCTCTCAGATTGAACAAATCCTGAAAAACCATGGTTGCGCAAGCATCGGTTCTCCTGATCAAGAACTAGTCGAAAGCGTTGACGAATCCATTCTGACCCTCACAGCCGTGATGGCAAAGCTTGTCAGTCGAGGACTTCCTACCTGGGTTGATCACATTCTCGAAAGCGCATTGCTTGGCAATTGTCCTGGAATTCAGACTGAGGAACTCTCCGTTTCATCCAACGACCGTATAGTAGGACATAAGTTTATCAAATCAGATATTGAGGGAAGAGAACTCCTTTCTGCCGCTACAGAAATTCTGCTGTTATCATTCAACGTTGAGTCAGTCATACTCAACGAGAACCTTTCAAGTACTGATCACACCGTTAGCGAAGAAGAAGATGCTTTTTACACAGCATTCATTGAGCGTTATGGTCAAGTCACCAGTTCACTACTGAAACGGCAGATAAAACTGGAAGATCTGACTGGTAAAGAGCAGGATGACCTTATCGGGCAACGGGTTGATTTTGCACTTATACTGCCGCATTCGTCCTGGGTGATAGAGATTGATGGTAGTCAACATGCCGAGCAAGATCAGATTGAAATAGATAACCGACGCGATAACGCACTTGGGGCAGCGGGCTGGCAGGTGCTGCGAATTGAAGCAGAAACAGTTCGAGAGAACATCGGTGAATGGTTTGCTGACGAATGGGAAGCCAAGTTAGGACAAGATGACCAGGATTTCCTATTACGGGATTTACCAACCCAAGAGCTTTTTTCCTCACCTAAGTATCAGACTGCTTGGAATGCTATAATTCGACCTCACCTGATTCATCGATCGCTTCTAGGTTTGATTCTCGCACTTCGCTTCGAGCAAATTCCATATTCAGAACAGCTCAGATTATTAGTTTTGGAAGACGATGAACCAATCCTTGTTGATGCTCTAATCGTATTCCAACGTATGTGGGTTCATCTGTTTCGGCTGAACTCCAAGTATCCAACTCCTCCTCGTTTCGAAATTCAGGTTATGCGTGAAGGACAACCTGTACAAAAGCTGGGCGAAGGAATAACGCTAAAGGTGGTGCAAGAAGTCGAAAGCCAATATGATTTTATCCTTTCAGGAAGCAAGGCTTTGACGTCAGTGCGAGGAAAGTCTCAGCTGGAGTTGATGAGGCAGGTCAAAGGTCCATGGATCGAGATTCGTGACGCCTATTCACGTCGGGACAATCGACAACTCCTTCATGCATGGCCTACGTCCTATGACCTCGCTGGACTGGATGAGTCACTTCGTAACGATGAGGAACCGGCACCAACTGAAATCCAAAGCCGCCAACTTGACTCGCTTCGCTATTTCCTACGTGCATTATTCCGGAAAAAGGATTTTTGGGATGGCCAAGCGCGGGTTGTCTCACGCCTTCTGAGTGGACTGCCCTCTATTGTGCTGTTGCCGACAGGCGGGGGAAAGTCGCTTACATATCAGCTGAGTGCATTACTGTTGCCAGGAATGGCTTTAGTAATCGACCCTCTGCTCGCCTTGATGAAGGACCAGATCGATAATCTCCACAGGGCTTCAATCGATTTAATTGGGCATGTCTCCAGTTTGCTGGAAGCGGATGAAAAAGAAGAGCAATCAAATGAAATGCAGAACTACAGGCGATATTTTATGTTTATCGCGCCTGAACGAATGCAAATGGACGATTTCAGAAATATTGTCCGAGCTGCGGCGAAACGAGTCGTAATTTCGCTTGCTGTCATTGACGAAGTTCATTGTGTCTCAGAATGGGGGCATGATTTTAGGCCATCCTACCTACATTTGTGCAGAAATCTAAGGACCTACTGTTCTTGGGATTCCCATACACCCACACTTGTTGGACTCACCGGGACAGCCTCGTTCGCCGTATTGACGGATGTTCAAGTTGAGATGGAAGTACGGGAAGAAGAATCGATTGTTTTGCCGAAATCATTTGATCGCAAACCAAAATTCTAAAATCAATCGCACAGGGCTCGGGTTTTGAAGAGAAGTGGCACTGCCGTCTTGTTCTGTATTTTGGGTTTGAGAGAACACAAAAACGGAACGAGGAACAGCAATGCCACAAGGTCAACTTACGCTCCGTGAGCGTGAGATGATAGCCTGTCAGCATCATCGGGGAGAGAGTGTCCCGGAGATCGCGAGACAGCTTGGACGTCACCGGACGACGATCAGTCGTGAGCTGCAGCGGAACCGGGATTCAGCAGGCGACTACCTGCCCGCCAGCGCCCATCAGCAGGCGTTTGAGCGACGGTCGGCGATCCGTGCCGGACACAGCAGGATCAGTGAAAACGAGGCGCTGAGAGCGTACCTGGAAGTGCATCTGCGCGGCGAGTACTGGTCGCCGGATGTGTTGGCCGGTCGTCTGCGGCGGGAGTTTCGTGACGACCCGTCGATGCAGGTGAGCACGCAGACGATCTACAGCTGGATCCGCCGTGACCAGGACAACGGCGGCACGCTTCACCTGTGCCTGAATCACGGGCGTCGCGGCTATCGCAAACGTGGGTCACGCAAGGACTTCCGTGGCATGATCCGCAACCGGACGGGCATCGAAGAACGTCCGGAGATCGTTGACAAACTGGGCCGTGCGGGCGACTGGGAGTCGGACACGATCCACGGCAAGGGGCACAAGGGAGCGATTGCCAGCCACGTCGAGCGACGCAGCAAATACACCGTGCTGGCGCTGCTGCCCGACCTTCGTGCCGAGACCTTCAGCACGCGTTCCGTCGCCGCGTTTCAACGCCACTGGAAGCAGCGAAAGCTTCCCCTGCACACGCTGACAGCGGATAACGGCGGTGAGTTCGCGCGGCATGAATGGCTGGCTGAACGGCTGGGTGTGACGGTCTATTTCGCGCATCCGTACAGCTCGTGGGAGCGGGCACGCAACGAGAACATGAACCGGATGGTACGGCAGTGGTTTCCGAAGGGGCTGGACTTCCGGTCACTTCACGATCTGGACGTCCATTCGGTCGAACAGCAACTCAACAACAGACCCAGAAAATCACTCGGATACAGAACACCAAAAGAGGTCCTCTTCAATCACAAAACCTGATCGGTGCATTTGATCTTGGAATTTGCAAAAGAGCTCATTTTCGATGTAATAAAAACAGACAGCGCAAATGCAGAGGTTGACCTTCGTCATCTACGAGAAAGCCTTCCTGCAAAATTCCGCCGTAATCCCCAAACTTTCTTCTCAGCTAATGGATCGAATACTAACTGTGGCATCATTTTTTGCCCACATGTCGGTGGCAAAAAAGGTGTGCTTCATGTATCAGACATGATGGGGCATGGCAATTTTTACGGGGGTTCCAAACCAAAACAATGGAATGATAAAAGTAACTCTGAGTGGATACAATACAAGAATAGAATTCAGGATGACTTTAAAAATAATAATATTCAGGAACTTGTTGCAACTAAATCTTTTGGTATGGGTATCGATAAAGATAATGTGAGATATACTATTCACTATGGGCTACCATCATCGGTAGAGGCTTATTATCAAGAGGCAGGTCGTGCTGGAAGGAATAATGAGCCACAATCTGCTAAATGTTTTATCATTTATAATGACGATAATTGGGATGAGGCTCAAGAGATTATTGCGGAGTATGATCATGCTAAGGCTATGAAAAGGCTAAATGCTATAAAATGGGGGAGTAGAGGCAATTTGATTGATCAAATGTGGTTTCTTCTAAATACATATTCAGATCGCGAACAAGAAAAAGAGGATGCTTTTAACCTATGGAAAAACAAAATATGGCCAGAAGTTCAAGGAATGGTAGATGCCGCAACAACATTAAATGAAGTAGAAATTACATTTGGAAGAAATAGAGGACAACAGGAAAAAGCTCTATTTCGACTTGTCGCCTTGGGATTGGTTGAGGATTATTCAATTAACTGGCATAGTAGGCGTTTTCTTGCTAGAGTTCGTCACGTTAAGCCAGACCAAATTAAAGATGGACTTCATCGCTTTTTGAGTAATTACAAATTCAAAGAATATGCTGACGAGGGTACAGCGAATGTTCCGCTCGAAAATGCAGAATCTGCAGCGTGGTACGCGATTGGGCAAATGGTAGATTTTGTCTATGACGAGATTGCGGCGAAACGCAAACAGGCTTTGAACACGATGGCCAGTTTGTGTCGGGGTTTCAAGTCTGATCAACAGTTCCGTGAAGCAATTCTGGCATATTTGCAGGAATCTGAATTTTCTGAAACGTTGAAAACCTGGATCAACAAACCATTCCACCAAATCGGGATGGAGAGTGTAACCGAGCTTCTTGCTCGTGTGACGACTCTTGATGAAGCGAAACGGCTGGTAGGTACTTCTCGTCGCATGCTGGATGAGGATCCTTCGAATATTGCACTGCGCTATATATCCGTTTGCGCGCGGTTGAGAAATCCAGCGGAAGATGATAGTTCTGTCATTCAAGAAGCCAGGTTGCTTTTCCAACAATTGCAACATTCTCAAGATCTTTTGGACGTAGAAGACATCGTATTTTTTGTTCTGCGAGAAACAGTGCTTTACCGACAGCATTTGGAGGAACAGCTATTAGAAGCAGCGCTTCGAGCTGTCGGTTCAGCACAACTTGTGAAACGATACAGGGACGAGAGACACCAGTGGCCAGCTTCACAGAAGGTGCATAGAGCAATGCTTGCCTTGCTCATCGCAGATGCACTAAAGAGGATTCGACCACTGATTCCAGGGGAGATAGACTAACATGAACATCGAAGCGGATCGAGTTCTAGAAGCCGAGCAAGCCCTTGAGACGATGGTCGAGGAATTGAGAAGGATGAAGCAGGCAACGCAGTTGTTGTCTGAATCTCAGTCTCAGCTAAGTACGTCCCAAGAAATGATCGAGAAAGTCATCGGCAGTTCTGAGACAATCTTGCAACGTGCCGGTGATTTCACGAAGGCTAGCGATGAGATCATAAAGCGACTGAAGGAAGTCGATCTTGAGAGACGCTTGACCGATCTTGATCAGATAGGCAGCAGCACAAATTCGAAACTTGACAACCTCTCTCAGGCTACACAGAAGGTGAAGAGAGAGGTCGTGGATGATGTTGAAGATCGACTGTCAAAAATCCGCACTCACATGGATGAGCAACTCGAAAAACAGCAGAACGAATTCGACGAAGGAGTGGAGTCTAAACTGACGAAGTTTCGCAACTATATGGAGGAAAAGCTTTCAGGCCAGGAGAAGAAAATGACGGAGGGATTGGAAAGCGTCGGAAAAAAGAATGTTGCAACAATGACAATTTCAATTTTCAATTTAGTGCTGATAATCACGGTCTTCATTTATCTTCTAGCTTCAGCAGGAAACTAATTGCACAATTTGCTACAGTTACTAATTACCTGTAGCTTCTGCTATATCACTTTGGTCCAAAGGTCTGCCAGAAGAGTCATAAAGTGGACCATCATACCCGTAAAAATCGGCCCAGTCCTCTACTGTCCAACGATCTGCATCATCATAGCTGTAATTTTCATCTTCTTCTAGGTCTTCTATAAATTCCTCATCTCTATAGACTTCATCATCAAGAGAATCAATGTCGGTGTATTCAACATATTCATCCAAGGATATTAAAGATATTGCGGAATTATTGACATAAACATCTTTTCTAAATGTGATAGAATCAATTATCGTCGGTTCACTGAAGCACAAAATAATGTATCTAGCGGATACCCGTTTTACCCTTGCTACGGGTAAGCCACGAGGATAATCAGAAGTGTCGCCCAATACTGAAAGAGAAAACTTGCCATGAGCGTACTGTACGCTCACCTCTTTTCCCAGAAGGTAGCTGAAGTACTTGTTCATGCGAGCACCAGTGGTTAAGCGCGTTGTTTCAAGGACGTTGCAAAAACCAGACCAAGTCTGTATTCTTATATCCGGACGTACTGGTTTTGTGTGTGCAGAATGTAGTGATCAATATTTGAAGAATCCCTCATCTCTAGCAGCCCTAAGACACTCATTGCAGATTTTAGCCCGGCAAGATAGTCAGGTGACAGAACCCGCATCAGGCTTTACATGGCGCACGTGGCTATTGAGTTACACGGTAAGCAGAAATGAACGCCTTGGATTCGTGGCAACGATTAGCGGTCAATTCTCAAGTACCTTGAGCCTACCTCACTGGGTTGATCACGCTGCACTTCATCCACAAGCAGATTGTATGATGCGACGATGATTTCCTCGCTTGCAGCGTAGAACTCTGACGCGTAGAAGAACGATCTCCAGTTGTAAAGCAGAGTTTTCCCTGGATTCAACTCCGCATCGGGCTCCACTTCTTCTCTGGATATGAGCAGGATCAGATCTCGCGATAGTGGGAAGGTGACTTCAATATCCTTGTATGCTAAGCCTGGTGGCCATCCCGAATCAGCTGCTATGGGACTGAACATGCAGACTGGGTAATCGGATGTTAAAATGCCAGCAGGTATTTCACTGCGCAGGACCTTCCAGTGCATCTGTGGTAATGAACTCGTAAATACATCTGCATTCGCTTGCATCATGGGTCCCAGCGCCATGGCACGAGGGATTTCTACATTAAACAAACCTCCTTCTGTGATTTCCCGGGCCACTTCTTCAGGTGTTTTGTCCAGTCCTGAATTCTCAAGTATTTCCCGCATTTTGGGATCATTGACTGCAAGAATGGCCATTTGTGTCCTGTGAATTCTCTCTAGTACATCAACCACGCGCCCTTCATTCTCTGGCGATCTGGCAGACAGCATACCCATATAGCCAGCAATGTCAGGTTTATCCTTCTCCGTGATTTTGGCTGTGGAAGATATTCGCTTCAGAATGGGTGCAACGATCGATTCAAGCTGAGAGAATCCCGCTTCCAAGGATTCATTCTTCGTACCGTCTTTCTCTTCGAAGGTGTAACGGTGCGAACTCTGAGCTGTGTTCTTGGGGGCGCGCTTTTTGATCTCGTTCTGCTTGCGGGTGAATACCCAAAGATGCGGATCATGACCTTCGGGCGTGCGCGGGTCAGTGAAGAGATCCAGGTAGCTTTGGGGGATGTAGTGCTGACGTTTTCCCACGGCCGTCTCAGGTTCCAGGTGAAATGGCTCAGACTTCGGTTTTATGCAAGGAACGAGCAGGAGCTGTACACGCGGAATATATCAATCTGGTCTGTTGGAAAGGAGCTTCTGTGCTTGCACGTATGCCTTCAGCTGGTTGATCAGTTGCGCTAGCTGTTCTTCTGAAGGGGTGCCCTGATCTTCAACTTCCGCAAGCAAGTACTCGAGCCAGATGGTGAAGCGTTCACAGGAGACATTGAGGCGGTCGAGTTGCTCGGGGGACAGAGTCTGCATCAGATCCAGCTGGTCCATAATTGCACGCTGCAGACGCATGGTATGGATGGAAGGGTCTGCAGATTCGAAGAACTGGTTGACTTTCTGTTGGGGTTGGTGATTCATCAAACTCCCAACGTCATTTGATCAGGGTTGGATTTGGACGGTTTGGTGGATTCGCTAGGTGTCGAGTCGGACCCGTTGGTCAGGTTGTGGACAATTGCTGCCATCAACTTTTCAGCTTGAGATTGGGATTTGGAAACTACTGCTTCAAGCTGATTGCACATCTCCATTAGGTGACTAACTTTTTCAGCTATTCGACGCTGCTCCTCAATCGGTGGTAAGGGTACAAGAAACAGCCTGACGCTATTTGCAGATAAATTTGGTTGAGCAGATCCGTTGTCATATTTCAGAATTTGTTTCTTTCCAATGGGACTAATCAGATATAAATACAAGTATTTTATAAGTTCAGGTAAATATGATCTTATTATTACAAGCGAAGATGCTATTGCCCCTTTTGTAAACGGGGTTACAAATGCTGTCTTGCCAATAGTTGCACCTCTTAAGCAGTAAACAAGATCATTATGCTCAATGAATCCACCATTCAAGCTATTATATTTTTCTTCTGATATGTAGTTCATTCTTTCGATTGATAAAGTTCCATCAGGGTCAATATGTCCAGTATTAATCCATGCAACACCATTGGAAACGTACTCTTCTTTATTAGGATAGTTTTTGCTTCTATCACCATTAATCAATTCACAAAAATCTCCTATTCGTATCCACTTCCAATCTTTAGGAGTTTCGTATGGAATATTCTCTTTCAAAATACGCGGAGTGGATTTGGGACGCTTTATTTTCTTTTCTTTCAAAAGAACTTCTTGCTTTGATTTGACCCTTTCCATTATGTGTGAGATGCCAGAATCACTTGGATCTTGGGGGACCAGTTTGCCTTGGACGGCGAGTTGGAGGATGGACTGGCGTAGGTCTTGGACGGATTCGGGGGTGGTGTAGAGGGTGTCGAAATTGTGACGGATCCGTGCCCAGGCTGTCTGGAAAGCGTCATCGTCCGTGGCGGTGGTCAGGCTGTGCAGGGACGCCTTGTTCAGCTTCGACCGTACCGAAGCCCGCTTCTGCTGCCGCTGTTCCAGCTCATCACACAGCGCCATCAGCTCATCGATCATATCTACGATAATTTGTTGTTCCGCAGTAGGCGGAACTGGGATAGCGACATTTCTCGCGTCGGTAGTATTCAGCCGTGGTAAGTTTATTCCGTAGGTCAGTGAATTCACATGCTGTATGAAATAGCGCGATTTTAAAACCCACCGTAGGTAATAAGGATTAAGGCCATCTAAGACAACTATGGGAGCAATTTCAGTAGTCGCATAACCGTCATCGTCTGCTATTAGCACTTTATCCAAATAAGGGCGTAATTTTCCATACAACACATCCCCCTTAACGAATGTGGTCCTTGTACTTTTAGGTCGCCTTTCTCTAACAAATTTTTTGGCTAAAAGACGTGAACTACTTTTTTCAATATCCTCAAGTTCGAGTGACCACATATTTCCGTCGAGTTGTTCAGGTGATAGATTCTGTCTTCCATTATAAATCGAGATATTCCCCAACCGCTGCCATGACCATTGCTGTGGAAGTTTCCATGGTTCATCCTGTTCATCAACCTCAATCACCCTTTTTTGTACCCTAATACCCACCTGTTTGCAGTGTTCAGCGATATCTCCATCTGAGTTCGCAAAATTCATTGGTTCATCATCGATCGGTTCAACCAGTTTTCCCTGAATGCCAAGTAGTAAAACGAGTTCCCGGAGTTTGGGAATACCGTTGGGAGCGTCTACCCAATGACAAAAGTTCTTCAGGAAGGTGTCTGTCGTCATGCCTTGTCACCTCCCAAGGCAGACACCAGTTCCTGCTTCAGCGCATTGCGCGTCTCATCGACTTGACCCTGAATCTCCTGGAACTGCTTCAGCAATGTGTCCGGATCACCGGGACCGTCATCGATGCTGTTCGGATTCTTGATGTCAAGGTTATAACCGTTGGAAATGATGTCTTCCACCGGCACACGCCATGCGAATTCACTTTCCTCGCGTTTGTCCCACCATTCCTGTTCAGGCTTGAAATCTTCGAAGCGAATAGGCTTGGTCTTATTGTATGATTTATACCCAGGTGGGTAGGGGTGTTCGTAGTACCAGACTTCCTTCGTCGGTTCCCCTTTGGTGAAGAACAACAGGTTGGTCTTGATGCCGGTGTACGGATTGAAAACACCATTGGGCAAGCGAACAATCGTGTGCAGGTTGCATTCCTGAAGCAGCTTTTCCTTGATCCGGGTCTTCACACCTTCGCCGAACAGCGTGCCATCGGGAAGAACCAAGGCAGCACGGCCACCAGGGTGAAGCAACTGCATGATCAATACAAGGAACAGATCCGCAGTTTCACGTGTACGGAAGGCGGTTGGGAAGTTGGCTTCGATGCCGTCCTCTTCCATCCCACCAAAGGGTGGATTGGTGACGATTACGTCTACGCGATCTTTTGCCGTATAATCCCGCAACGGTCGAGCAAGAGTGTTGTCACGCTTGATCTGATGGGGAACATCAATGCCATGCAGCATCATGTTGGTCGTACACAGCATATGCGGGAGCGGCTTCTTCTCTACGCCGTGTATAGACGCCTGCATGACCTCTTCATCTTCGGCGGTATTGACGTAGCGCTCTTTCTTATGGTCGATGGTGTTGGCGAGGAAGCCACCTGTCCCACAAGCTGGGTCAAACACAGTTTCATCCAGTTTGGGATCGACACGATCCACAATAAATTTGGTTACAGCACGAGGTGTGTAATACTCGCCGGCATTGCCCGCGCTCTGCAGGTCTTTGAGGATCTTCTCGTAGATCTCACCGAAGAGGTGACGGTCTTGCCTGGTGTTGAAATCGATGTCTGATTCGATCCGGTTGATTACCTGACGGAGCAGGGTACCGTTCTTCATGTAGTTGTAAGCGTCTTCGAACAGACTGCGAATGACGTTTTTGCGTTTGCTGCCATTGGCCTCGATGGGAAGGGACTTCAGCGCGGGAAACAGATCGTTATTGACAAAGTTCAGAAGTTCGTCACCGGTGATCCCTTCCTGGTCCGCAGCCCAATTTCGCCAGCGCAGATGTTCAGGCAGGGGGGAGTGGTAATCCTCTTCAAGAATCTCCCACTCGCTTTCACTGTCATCGAAGATTTTTAGGAAAAGCAACCAGCCGAGCTGGGAAATGCGTTGTGCGTCACCATCGACGCCAACGTCCTTGCGCATGATGTCCTGGATGGACTTGATGGTTGTGCCTACGGCCATGTCAGCTTTGCCTTTCAAATTATCTTTATGTCAACAGCACAAGGGCCTTGAGGTCGTTTTCCAAGAAGAAAAGACACGTTTTTTCCTTGATCCATAAACCTCTTATCTTCTTTTAAGACTTCTGAACAATGGAAAAAAACATCCTTATAATTATCACATTCTATAAAACCGTAACCTTTATCTTTATTGTAGTATATTACTTTTCCATGTGCTCGATCTGACATGTTTTCTGAAATGATAAAATTCGTAATAACCTCATCAGCAACAAAGAAATCCAAGTTAAAAAACTCCCTGTCGGATCTAACACGATACTCCGATAGAAGCTGATGAATAGATGCTTCAGCTGCTTTTGCGTTTTTAACACGGTAGACTCGTCTTGCAGCCCAGGGGATCAGAACGCCCGTGGCTGAGTTTATCTCACGAACACGCTGGCTAACTGATCGATCAGTCTTTCCAATCTTAAGAATCTTTGGGTTTTCCCTTTGAGAAAGTACGTAGATCCAACCTGCTCCTTCCGAATAGATCTGATTCTTGAGATCCTCTTGATAAACATGGATTATTTGCAGCACCCCCTGGTTGATGAGAAGGAGCAATTGTTGATTGAAATCGCTTAAGGAGTTGGAAAGAGAAGATTTGCGAAGTGATATAACGCAAGGTATTATTCGCTTAAGCTGCGATTTGGGAGGATGACCAAACTCAGCATGAACTGAAAACCAATCCCATTGGTCTTCGCGTATGCATCTGTTGACCATCCCTTTAAATTCACTTAACAGGTCAGGATTCACTTCCTCAATTGTAATCGACTTATTTAGTATGTCAGATAAGTGTTGGATTGCATCATCGTATCTGCGGCGCATGTTTAGAGAAATAGGAGCCATGCCAAAGCCCCATTTCTGAATTGTTTTCGAGAAATCCATCTTTATACAAACCTCAAGTCATGCAGCTTTATACAACTCTTCTTCCAACTCCCGCACGGCGCTCAGGTAGTCGTCACGAGAACCGAATGCTGA
Source organism: bacterium (assembly GCA_963675295.2). GTDB lineage: Bacteria > Electryoneota > Electryoneia > Electryoneales > Electryoneaceae > BMS3BBIN04. The sequence continues at coordinate 3,334,224 of CAXXKJ010000002.1, read as the reverse complement.
AATCAATTCTACAGGCGTGCCAAGGCTATCCAGCGGTTGAACTCGAAGTACGTTGATGTCTTCGATGTTCACGATTCCTTCGTCCGCGTACTTGTCGAGAAGGGCTTCCAGTACAGCACGAGCGGTGTCGCTGAACTTGCCGAAGTAGTTCCGCTTGCGAACGTTATTCGCCCGTTCGGCACGTGTCAAGGGTGGCTGTCCGAAGGCAACATGGCAGATCAGATCAAAGGGATCGTAATCCCGCCCTACTTCTTCGGCTAAGGCTTCCAGCAGAACACCGCGCTCCTCGAGTTCGTCCAGGATGGCGGCTTTTTTCTCCGCTTCGGTCCAGTTCTGCAGAAAGTCATCCAGTGTGGTGAATTCCTTGGAGACGCGCTTTTTCGTGTAGTCCTTGAGAGACTCGGTAATCAGTTTGCCGTCATGGCCGTAATACTGAACCCGTTCTCCGATAACCTGAACAGGCACATCATCCACGTAGTACTTCAGCTTCTTCTTCCGTTTCTCCGCTTCTTCGTATTCACCTTCTCCAGGTTCTTCACCCTCTTCATCCTCTGGAAAGTCATCGAATCCGGGTCCGTCTTCAGCTTCATCCAACTCAGTGTCATCGTCAGGTTCCGGTGGGACGACAGAGTCATCGTCTCCGGGTTCGTAGATCTGAATTGGCGGACCGTCAAAGGCAGGATCAGCAAACAACTCGGTCGCCTTTTTGAAGTCCATGATGGTGAAGAACAGCTTCTTGTATTCTTCCTTGATGCGAGTACCGCGTCCGATGATCTGCTTGAACTCGGTCATGGAATTGATGGTCTGATCGAGCACGATCAGTTTGCAGGTCTGAGCATCGACACCAGTAGACATCAGCTTCGATGTGGTGGCAATCACAGGGTAGCGTTGTTCCGGATCGATAAAATTATCCAGCTCTGCTTTTCCTTCGGGGCTGTCACCTGTGATGCGCATGACGTACTTGTCGTTCTTCTGAACTTCCTCCGGGTTCATGTTGACCAGCATCTGACGCATGCGTTCAGCGTGGTCGATGTCCTCACAGAAGATGATGGTTTTGCTGTATGGATCAGTTTTCTGAAGGAATTCGGTGACACGTGCCGCAACCAGCTCGGTGCGTTGCTCGAGCACGATATTGCGGTCGAAATCCTTCTGGTTGTAAATCCGGTCCTTGATCGTTTTCCCATACTTGTCCTGCTTGCCTTCCTCAGGACGCCATCCTTCCAGATCTTTGTCGATATCGATACGGATGACTTTGTAAGGGGCAAGGAAGCCGTCCTCGATCCCTTCCTTCAACGAGTAGGTGTAGACTGGTTCGCCAAAGTAATCGATGTTTGAGACGGTCTTGGTTTCTTTGGGGGTGGCTGTCAGGCCGATGTGTGTCGCTTCGCTGAAGTAGTCCAGAACCGCTCGCCATTGCGAATCCACTTCGACGCTACCACGGTGGCATTCGTCAACAACAATCAGGTCGAAGAATCCCGGCGAAAACTGCTTGAAGATGTTCATGTTGTCTTCATTGCCGGTGACTGATTGGTAGAGCGTCAGGTAGATTTCATAGGACTTATCGATCTGACGGTGCTGGATGCGCGTCATTGCCGATTTGAACGGCTTGAAGTCATTGATCTGCGTCTGTTTGATCAGTACGTCACGGTCAGCGAGGAAGAGAATGCGCTTCTTTGCACCCGATTTCCACAAACGCCAGATGATCTGGAAGGCTACAAACGTTTTACCTGTGCCGGTTGCCATGACCAACAGGGCGCGGTTTTGTCCCTTGGCTACGGCCTCTACGGTGCGATTGATGGCGATATGCTGGTAGTAACGTGGAGTCTTTCCATCCGGATCGGAGTAATACTCGTGGGTATAGATCTCCTCGTTCTCGTCAGAAAGCTCCTTGAAAACACGATAGCGTTTCCACAACTCCTGTGGGGAGGGGAATTCGTCCAAGGTGAGTTCGGTCTCGATGGTGCCGGTCGAGTTGGTCTTGTCATGGAATAGGAAACCATCACCGTTGGAGCTGAACACGAAGGGAACGTCGAGTGATCTGGCGTATTCCAGTGCCTGCTGCATCCCGTCGCCGAGGGAGTGGTTGTTGTCCTTGGCTTCGATGACAGCGATTGGGATGTTGGGTTTGTGGTAAAGGACGTAGTCTGCTCGCTTCGTCGGACCACGTTTTGCCTTGTCTCCACGGACAATGATCTTGCCAGCAGTGAACGTGAACTCTTCTCGAACCTGCGAAGCGCTATCCCAACCGGCCTGAAGGATCGCGGGGAGGATGTACTTCGAGCAGATGTCGCGTTCACTCAAGGACTTCTTGTCCAACATGGAGACCGTCCCTCAATCGACTCGGTACGATGGACATGAAAGTAGTGATTCGAGTGGCTACAATCCAGTTCTGACAACTGACCACACCTGATCGCAATGCTTAGCGGGAACCAGCATTCAGGCGAGCCTGCATAAGCTAGTGTAGGCAATCGAGAGAGAACACTGCGGGAAAACAAGTGACAGAAGTGACAAAACCTACTCGGAAGGAAGAATCAGAGGATTGGTCTGGTAGAGAACAGTTGGGCGACCACCAGAAGGGCCAGATTCAACCGGACCCAGCTTCTGAGTGTAGCCGTACTCATCCAACAGTTCGAGAGCGCGTTGAACGTCCTTCACACGCTTGAAGTGGTTAGAGTTTGAGCGTTGAGCATCCCTGACGGTAAACGACGTGACTCTGTTTCGCATAATCCAGTCGTGAAGACGCCGTGCATCCTCACGCACGGGATCTGCGTGCATGAGATCAAATGCCTTCTGGGCATGAGGGATCAGCAGCTGGCCCATGCAAACGGCAGCCTGCATATCAGCTTCTTGGATGACGGGCGGTAGCGGTGTGGAACTGGAATTCCTGATTGCGTGAAAGATGGCCGCTATCCGGGCTACAGTGCCAGGCAACTTCCCGCCCCAGTCGCGCATATTTTCCAACTCGCTACCCTCTGCCATGCGTGGTTCAAGTTCACGTTGGAACTGTTTCCAGACTGCATGAGCGTCTGAAGAGAGTGTGAGTTGACGTTTCCGATAACGTCCATTCTTGTCCAAATCTCCTTCATCATCAAGCAGCGTCAGCAAAGCGGCAGTGTACCGAGATCGGACAGATTCAGGAATACCATTGCTAACGTCATGTTTGCGGCTTCCGACCTTCGGGACTGGGACTGCCAACAAAAAACGACCGAGAAGGCCCTGACCACGAAAACGATCCTTCTCGGGCATAGATAGCAAAGCATCAGGTTGGACAGTCAGTCCGATTGAGAGAACTGGATGACGCAATTGAACGTGATCACGGCTGATTCTGTCGGACTGGTAACTGCTCCCGTAGTACGCCTTATTCACAAGGTCCAGGTTCACACGGCCCTTGTCATAGCGGCCAGCTAGATTGCTGAACACCCCAGCCTCATCAGAGAACACAGCCATTCGCTCATGATTCTCTGCCATGAGAGGACCGAGTTTTTCTGGTGTGAAATCGCAGGTTGTCAAGCGTGGTAATCTCGGGATCTCTGGTAGGTTCGCTTCTTCATCAGCAATCTCTTCAGCAACCATTTTTCGTTTTTCAGGATCTTTTATCGTGGCAACATGCTGCCGATTTTTCCTGATCGAAGCTTCAGCTGTCGCTCTCAAGCTGGTTAAACGCTTGATCCCGGACTGAAGCTTGTCTGCTTGGTCTTCTTGCCACATGTCCAACGGATAAATGAGACCGTTCAGAACGACAGTTTTTCTCTCGGCAGGCGGAAGAGCCACAAGGATCCAGAGTGCCAGTTCTTCTTGGTAGTCGCCTTCAACATGCAACGAGTATTTGCCTTGGATGGTGGTCGAGACCACAGCGAGTGCCGTTAATGAAGCGAGCTCGATGGGGGTTTCTGTGTTTATTGCGAGCTCGCTTACGAGAGTTCCCACAGGTTCCGGGATCAGGTTACTGTGCCACTGAGGCAGATCGAACGCATCGAGAGGTACTGGTTCAGACCACTGTTCATGGTCTTCGAGTTGGTGGAGGGTTTTGTCACTTCTGTCACTTGATTTGCTGAGACTCCAGGTTGGTTCAACCTCAGGATTAAAATCAGCAGCTCGACGAAACATCGAGTCCAAAATCTCGATGGCGTCAGCGATTGCAACTCCACCCAGCAGCTGCTGTTGCAGCCAATCGGTTACATCACCCTTTTCTCCGACATGGGGAAATGGCGGAACGAGGCGCACTGAATTCGAAACACCGTAAAGAGCGGAGGCGATCCTTTTCTGGTATTCGAAGCCAGAACTATCGTTGTCACACAACACGACTACGTCCCGTCCGCGCAAGACCGACCGTATCTCGTTCAGCCATTCTTCACGCTTGGCATCGTCAGCACCGTTTGGGCTACAAACAGCCAAAAATCCCCTTGCCGTAAGTGTATCACAGTCTTTTTCGCCTTCGACGATAAAAACCACATCATCCGGACGTTGAGCGAGCAAATGCAGGTTGTACATTGTAAGCTTGAGACCGGATAACCCAGGGCTACCATCTCGTAGCCACATGTACGACCCGTTAGAAAACTTTCGTTTCGTGGCCAGCACACCCCCATCTCGATCTCTGTAGACATACTCCCAGACGATTCGAATGATCTCGCTGACGTTTCCGTTTCGCTTGTGTGCTGGAAACGCGTCTTTCATATCCATACCCACGGAGGCGAGCACGGCTTCAAACGAGTCGCCTGCGTGGCACTTGGCGAGGAGCGTTCCATCATCGGCAGCTCGGAAGGAGAGTGAAGGGTTTTTGTCGTCATGGGCCGGGCAAAGTGCCGTTCCGGAGCCATCGGGTTTCAGTCTAGGTTTACGGTTATGTGCTTCGAGTGCTCGCACAAATGTCTCGAGTGGAGAGTTAGTCATGCTCCAGGTTCACCTCCGATTCAAGAGTGGCGTCCAAGTGGTTCTGGAGGACGGCAACCAATTCTCTGAATTCTTCAGCCTTACTCAAGTGGACGCAGATTCCTCGGTGCGTCATGATCCAAATACCTTCCCGGTAGAAACAGTGCCGTAGATGCCAAGCAACCATCCCCTTGTGGTTGTCAAAGACTAAGGCGACCCTGTCTTGGTGGCCGGTTCGGAATCCAGCTAGGAGGCTAGGACCTAGCCGGTCTGGTACTTGATCACTCATTCCAGCTATCCTTTCCAGATACTAGAATTTGGAGAGATTACTTACTCAATAAGACTAGTAACTGTAGCAATTATCATGTGAATATGTGTAGTAAAAGTTGAACTACATGTATTGCCTTTAAACCTTAGGTTGTGAATCCACCCATTCGAAAAATGCTTGTTCATCAATGAGCGTCCTTCGACCGATCTTTCGAACGGCACGTTCTAGGCCGTTCTGTTTTGCATTGAATAGCAGGTATCGAAGGCCACCCACGTTTGGGTAGAGGCCAGCATCTACGGCTTGCTTGACTGTGAGCAATCGGCGAGTGTTGGTAGTCATGGTGTCTCCGCTGCTTGGTTTCTCGTGGATCGAACGCAGCGGTAGAATACGGTGGGATCCTCTAAAACAACAAATGCGTGCTAGCTTACAAAGGTTGACCAAGTTTGAAATCTACTCGTTTGCCTTTGAGTTGCAATCTTCGATACTACGTGGTTGACCAGGCCTGACAGCGTAAGGCTCGATGAACAGAAGTCCTTGTTGTGCCCTTTCAATAGCCCAGTTTTTTACAGTGTCCTTACTCCACTTGAATCTGGGGTCGTGTTCGTGGTCAGTGTGGAAATCATCTGCTAACCGTCCCAGTTTCGTGAAGGTATATCCGCACCTTTCCACTTCTTGAGCCCATGTTTCCTCTATGTATTCGATGAACATGTCCGGGTACGGACCGTAGTCATCCTTATCTTTCCCTCGCTCTGAGTATTTCTCACGATACTGGTGCGCAGTACGGATAGTGTATACAAGTTTATCACCTGTTTTCTTCACGAAAATCGCATCAAATATACTTGGTTGTTCCTCCTCATCACTGAATAGTTCAGAAACGAGTTTTTCCAACTTCAAGATTTCATGGAGTTTTTGATATGCCCAAAGAGAGTTCTCATCATCCACTGTGTATGGTCCTGCACTTGGGTAGGAAATTCCTGTTGGTTCGTTCGATTCGCGGTTGTAGGCCTCTAGAACAATCAGTTGTTTTAATAGCTCCTCTTTTGCCCAAGGATATGTAAGATCAGCATTGGTTGCTGATGAAACCGTAATAAGATGTCCTTTCTGATATAGTTCGTATTTCCATTTCGCTATTTCGTACTCCTTCCTTCTTTTTGTCTCTCTATCTTCCACTGGAACCTCCGATGTATTTTCTATTCATGTTTTGAACTAGTTTGGCGGTATGTGACTCGCTTAGATGTGCGTATCTCTTGACCATCTGAAGCGTTTTGTGTCCTAGGATGTGAGCAATATCCGTCGGAGTTGCACCTGACATGGCGAGGTAGCTGGCAGCGGAATGACGGAGGTCATGCCAGCGGAAATTTTCAATCTCGGCTTCCTTGATGGCACGTTGCCATGGCCGAGTAAGGTCTTGCGAAACGGTTGGATTGTTGCGACCGGGGAAGAGAAGGTCAGTATCAAGACGCCGTTGCGTCATGGATCGTTCCACCAGTATATCGTACGCTCTGCCGAAGATGGGCAGGATTCGACGTTCGTCGTTCTTAGTGTCCTCCAGCACGATCTTGTGGTTCGCCAGATCGATCTGAGGCCAGCGGAGGTTCTGGATTTCACTCTTACGTGCGCCAGTGGACAACGACAGCAGCACACCGAGGAGCAGATCAGGATTACTGCTTCGTTCGCAGGCAGAGAGCAAGCGTTCGCGCTCCTCGTCGCTGAGGAAGCGAACACGTCCGCGAGATTCCTTCAACTTCCGAAATCCGAGCATCGGAGAACGTTCAAGGTATTCCCAGTCACGGGCACATACGGCAAGGACTCGCTGGAGCGAGGTCGTGTAACGGTTCGCGGTTGCGGGTCCGAATTTGCGGTTGAGACGCGCTCCTGGATGGTTATCATCCCGGAGAAGTCGATCACGTTCAGCTACGATTGTGGACGCCTTGAGATCGGCAAGCACGAGGTGACCGATTCGTTCGTTCCAGTAGCGAAGGTGAACTTTGGGTTTGGCCTGGTCTTTGAAATGGGGAAGTCGTTCCTCGACGTAGCGATCAATTACCTCACCTACGGTATGGCGTTTCGCTTCCGCGTTCCGGAAGTACCGTCCCTCATCCATTTCGACTTCAGTTTTCTTCGCCCACCGTTTCGCCTGGGTTTGCGATTGAAACGTCTTGGATACGGTGCGAAATCCCTTTTTACGGACAATCGCCTGGTAAGTATCCTTGCCGTCGTTCGCCTTCCGAGTCCTGATCGTAGCCATGGCCACCTCCGTTCACAATCGTTGACATGAAGGTACAACGGAAAAAGGGTGAGTGTGCCGTGAGTGTGACAAAAACGAGAAAAGGACCTCGGGAGATACCCTAAGTCCTTTATAAACAAGTGAGGATGGTGGGACTCGAACCCACGGCCTTGGGCTTAAAAGGCCCCTGCTCTACCAGCTGAGCTACATCCTCATACAACACGTTCGCTTGAAAAAATTGCCACCCTCTATCCGGGCGAATAGTTAAACCTGAAGAGACAGTCTATCTGAATGCCACCGATTGTGGATTGACCACAGCCTGAGTGATATCCACTGTGAATTGACCAAAGTCACAGTGAAATCGACGAATGGACATCCACACAGCGCCAAGAGTGACTATCTGAGCGCCGCAGTGCCTACTTCATGTGCATGGTTCTGCAGGTGCCTCGTTTCGCACGCACCCGCCAACCAGCCTGCGCGGGCCGCAATAAACAAATTCAGGACACCCCGCGCAACCGTGTCACTGCTGCTCCAGTCCCAACGCCTCTGCGGATAGTGGCACGTAGGCTTCCCGTTCCGCGCCGACGCTGATCAGTCCGATGGGCACTTTCGTCTGATCCTGGATGAAATCCAGGTACGCGCGGCAATTGTTCGGCAGATCACGATACCGCCGGATTCCCGAAATGTCTTGCCGCCAACCCGGGAGGGTTTCATAAACCGGTTCGACTTCGTCCAGCAACCACGGTTCCGCCGGGAAGTGATGGATCGTTTTTCCCTTGTGCCTGTAGGACGTGCAAACCTTGATCTCATCCAGTTCGCTGAGCACGTCCAGCTTGGTAATCGCCCACGAATCGAGCCCGTTGATACGGGCGGAATAGCGTCCGATGACAAGGTCGAGCCAGCCACAACGGCGGGCGCGTCCGGTTGTCGCACCGTACTCGCCGCCCCACTTGCGAAACTCGCTCTGCAGCGGTTCCGCCAGTTCGGTGGGGAAGGGCCCGTTGCCGACACGGGTGGTGTAGGCCTTCATCACGCCGACAACATGGTTGATCCGTCGCGGGCCGATGCCAAGGCCCGTCGCGGCGGCACCAGCGGTCGGGTTCGAGCTGGTCACGAACGGGTAGGTTCCGTGATCGACGTCCAGCAGCGTACCCTGCGCGCCCTCAAGCAGGACGTCCTTGCCCTGGTCGATGGCGTCGTTTAGCATCACCGACACGTCCTTGATGTACGGATCGGCCTTCTTGTCGAAGTCGAGATACTCGTCGAGGATATGCTTGACGTCCAGCTCGGTGCTGTGGTAATAATCCCGCAGCAGCTTGTTCTTGTCCTTGAGGTTGGCGCGAAGCTTTTTCTCAAGGTGGTCACGATCGAGCAGGTCAACAATCCGCACGCCGCATCGTTGGTATTTGTCCGTATAAGCTGGACCGATACCGCGCCCCGTCGTGCCGATCTTGCCTTTGCCGGCGGCCTGTTCCGCGGCTTCGTCGATGGCACGATGGTACGGCATGATCAGGTGAGCCTTGTGGCTAATAAACAGCCGGCCCGCGACCTTGACCCCTTTTCGCTCGAGTTCGTCAATCTCCTCGAACAGGATGCGCGGGTCGATGACCGATCCATTGCCGAGCAGGCAGATCACGTCTTCATGTAAAATCCCGGACGGAATCTGGTGCAGGATGGTTTCGTCACCCTTGTGAACGACAGTGTGGCCAGCGTTCGGACCGCCCTGGTAGCGGCCAACGAAATCCGCGGGTTCACTGAGCAGGTCGACAATCTTTCCTTTGCCTTCGTCGCCCCACTGGCATCCGACAATAGCGGTTACTGCCATTCTCCCACCCTCCGGCGCTTGTCTGTTGACACGTTGCTACCGGTAATGTTAGTAACGAAACTGCCGCGCACAAAAAAGCCCGGGAGGTCCCGGGCAACAGGAAACCTCAACGAGGTCAGATCGTTTTTTTCGAGCGTTTGTCCGGACGAGCGTTGTCCCACTCGATCAAAATCGGGCTGGCAACGAAGATCGACGAATAGGTACCGACGATCACACCGGCCAACAACGCGAACGCGAAGTCGTGAATCACCGCTCCACCGAAGAAGTAAAGGATGAAGACCACGATCAACGTTGTGCCGGATGTCAGTACGGTACGTGACAGCGTTTCGTTGATCGAAATGTTGATCTGGTCGAAGAACTTCTTCGCGCGCAGCTTCTTCACGTTTTCACGGATACGGTCGAAAACAACGATTGTATCGTTCAGCGAATAACCGACGATGGTCAGGAACGCCGCGATGACCGCGAGGCTGATCTGCAAATTGAGGATCGAGAACAGGCCGAACACGATCAACACGTCATGCGCCAACGCGGCAAGCGCGGCGATGGCGTAGCGGTACCGGAATCGCCAGCTGATGTAGATGACGATGAAGAACAGGGACGCGAGGATCGCGAGGATCGCCGCATTCCGCAGCTCGTGACCGATCTTCGGACCGACGGTTTCCACACTGCGGACCGTCAGCGGATCGTCCGGGAACTGCCCCTGCAAGCCAGCCTGCAGTTCGTCGCTGAGATCATCATGACCGGTCAGAACCGGGATGCGAATCATCACATCCTGCTGGCCACGACCAGTAATGGTTTTGACTTCGGCATCGGTGTAGCCAAGATCCGCGACAGCGGTGCGAACATCGCCTTCCTCAACCGGCGTCTCAAATCGCAGCATCATCTGCAGACCGCCGGTGAAGTCAATCGAATAGTTCGGGCCGCCACGCATGATCGTGGCGATGATTCCGATCAGAATGAGCGCGCCGCTGATAACGAACGCGACACGGCGCTTGCTCTGGAAGTCGTAGTTGGTGTTTCGGAAAATCTGAAGCATGGGTCAGATACTCAGCTTTTTAACCGACCAACGGGCGGTGATGTAATCGAAAATCGCACGGCTCACCACCAGGGCGGTGAACACGGACGCGGCGATACCAATCATCAGGGTCAAGGCGAAACCACGGATCGGGCCGGTACCGAACTGGTACAGAATGATGCCCGCGATCATGGTGGTGATGTTCGCGTCGAGAATCGTGATCAACGCACGGTCGAACCCGTTCTTGACAGCGTTCCACACCGTCTTGCCCGCAGTGAGTTCCTCACGAATACGCTCGAAGATGAGCACGTTGGCGTCTACCGCCATACCGATCGTGAGGATGATGCCCGCGATACCCGGCAGGGTCAGAGTAAACCCGAAGCCCGCCAGAACCGCCATCAGGAAGACGATGTTCAGCAACAACGCCAAGTCAGCAACGATACCGCTGCCACGATAGTAGATGACCATGAAGACCATGACCAGGATGAGACCGGTGATGGCACTCAACGTACCAGCCCGAATCGAATCCTCACCGAGGCTCGGACCAACGGTCCGTTCTTCGATGATCTCAACCGGTGCCGGCAACGCACCCGCGCGCAGTACGATCGAGATGTCGTCCGCCTCTTCAACGCTTTCCATGCCTTCGATGATCGCGCGGCCGTCCGGAATCCGGGACCGGATGTTCGGTGCCATGTGCACCTTGTCATCCAGCACGATCGCCAGCTGCTCACCGATGTTGTTCTCGGTGACACGGGCAAATGTGCGCGCGCCTTCACGCTTCATCGTCAGCGTTACAATCGCCTGACCGGCCTGGGTCGGATCAGCGGAACCGCTGCCGATCGTCACCTGCGCGTCGCTCAACGCGTTACCCGTCAGCTCCGCTTTCGACTTCAGCAGATACAGGTAGTTGAACGCGCGACCCTGCTGGTCGGTGTTTTCCTTATTGCTCCAGAGGAACTCGTACTCAGGCGGGATGATGTTCTGAACATCCTGTCGGCCGAGAATCGCTTCGACTCGGTCGCGGTCGGACTCAAGCACCACGATCTGCCGCCCAAACAAGCTCATCAGGCTGCTGAACGGACGGTTCGGATCGTAATTCGAACCGCTGCTCTCCGCCATGTCGCCGCCGTCTTCGCCAAGAAGACGTTCGGTGCTGGTCTGTTCTTCGTCACCGGCGGTCGTGTCCGCGTCCGTCATCTCTTCCGCGGCCATTTCCTCATCCGCGGTGGCTGACGTATCACCCTCAGCGTCCATCAACTCAGGATTGTCTGAATTCTGACGCAGGTACTCGTCAATATCCTGAATGACACGCGCGCTGACTTCCGCATCCGCCACGAGCTTGAACTCGAGCAGCGCGGTCCGCCCGATCAGGTTGCGCGCACGGGTCGGATCTTGCACACCCGGCAGCTCAACCACGATGCGGCGGGCACCCTGGCGCGTGATCGAAGGCTCGGACACGCCGAACTCGTCGATACGGTTACGCAGCTTGGTCAACGTCAGGTTGACCGCTTCCTCCGCCTGCTCACCGAGCATGCGGACGATTTCACGGTCGCTCTGGCGTGGGTCACCGAAGTACCGTGCCATCGGCACGCCACGGTCGGCGAATTGCTGCACAACCACCTGATCGAACTCAAGCGTCGGATCGTCGTTCAACTGCTCGCGAACGGCGTTCGAGATCTCGTCGTAGGTCTGGTCCGTACCCTTGGCCAGACGGTCCATCAGGTCGACAAGACTCACCTCAAGGATGAGGTGCATGCCGCCCTGCAAGTCGAGACCGAGCTTGATCGATCCATCACTGACATCCTCAAACTCCGCGAAGAAATCTCCACGCAGCTCATTCACGAGACCAATCAGTTCGGCTTTCTGATCGTCGCTCAAATCCGTCTGCTTACGGATCTTGTAGGCGAGATCGACATCGAACCGGAAGATGTCCTCACGAAGGATGTTGACTGGCATGCCAGTGGCATCGCTGATCTGCTGGAGCTTCTGCTCCAAATTCTTCTCGAGCTGCATGCCACGGAAGGTCGGATACAAATTCACGACCGCGAGCACAACCAGCACGAGAATCAGCAGAGTGCGGAAAAGATGGGAACCTTTCATTGAACCATAGCGTCTGTTCGGCGCCCAAAAGGCGGTGTTGGACCAGCCGCGGAGACCTTCCCGGGATGGCTGGCGTTGGCTGTTTGCGAACTTGCAAGGTTAAGGGGAGAATGGCACAGACTCAACTGTGTGCCTGCGGAGATGGGAAGGGATGACTCCCGGGCTCTACCCGAACCCGTCGCCCCCACAAAACTCCCTGCACTCCAGACCCTTCCCTGCAAACGAAACCGGTCCAGATAGACCGGTTCAAATTGAACCCCTGAATATACAGGCATGCTCCCGGGGAGTCAACGTGAATTCTACCCAGACTCGCACTTGGAACAATGGCGAGGTTCACAACGAGAACGCCTGCTACATGTCTTCGCGCGGAACCTGCTACCAGTCCAATGTGACGATCCGCCCGCTGGTAAACCCATGAAAGGTGTCCGGACCCGCAACAACGACCCCTTCGATCAAATCATCTTCCGTCATGCCTGCCGCCTTCATGCACATTGGACACACATGAATGCCAACGCCGGCAGCCAACAACCGTTCAATCAGAATGTTGGAGGCATGGTCGAAACCTCTGAATGATACCGGTTCCGCACCCTTCTTTACCAGGTTCACAGCGTCGATGTCGAGGAAAAATTGCACCGCCTTGGCTTCATGCATCTTGAGTCCGAGGCTCAATGGCATCAGTACCTCGTGCGCATGATCCTCGCCTTTGCTCATGTGCAGCAACAGCCCTTCTCGAGTCTCCTCTTCAGCTTGTGCCGCTGACAGCAGCATGAACAGGCTGATGACCAGAAATAGAAAAGTGATCCCGCGTTTCACGATACCCCCCGATGTTGGATGGACGACAGCTCTGGTGAACGTTACCGTCTGCGCTAGGGAAAAGGTGCAATTGTCAGTGGCACGGCTCCATCGTAACCGAGAGATTGAGCCGGTTCAGCGAGACTGCCCGGCGAGCTGTATATTCCTACCTTCTTTACCCAGATCTGAGAGGGCCTGAGACGTACCTCTCCAAGCAGAACGATCCACACTGAGTCAAGGATTTACCGCTGATGCAGAACCCGATGCCGGAAAAGCTGCTCTACGAATTGTCTGCCCATGGCCGGCGTGGCGTACGATTGCCGGTCTCCGATGTTCCGGCCGCGCAACCTTTGCCGAAGAAGCTGCGCCGTCAAACGGACGCACCGTTGCCGGAAGTGAGCGAGAACGACGTCATCCGTCACTTCCATCGCCTCTCGAACCTGAACCATCACGTTGACCGGGACTTTTACCCGCTCGGGTCGTGCACCATGAAGTACAACCCGAAGATCAATGAGCAGGTGGTCGGGAACGCGAATTTCTCGGAGCTGCACCCGTTCACACCGACCCGGTACGCCCAGGGCGCGCTGGAAGTGTTGTATGAACTCGGTGAACAGCTCAAGGCGATCACCGGCTTCAGCGCCGTTACCCTGCAGCCCCCAGCGGGAGCGTCCGGTGAGCTCACCGGCCTGATGCTGATGAAGAAGTATCATGAGGATCATGGTGACATGAAGCGCAAGCGTGTCATCATACCGGACTCCGCGCATGGGACCAACCCGGCAACGATCATGCTCGCCGGCTGCGAAGTGGTGGAGCTGAAATCCGGGGACGATGGCACGGTCGATCCGGAAGAGGTGCGCAAGGCCGTGGACGACCGGCTCGTCGGGATGATGATCACCAACCCGAACACGCTCGGCATTTTCGAAAGCAACATCCAGGAAATCGCGAAGATCGTGCATGACGCCGGCGGGTTCATGTACATGGATGGCGCAAACCTGAACGCGCTGCTCGGCATCACCTATCCGGCCAAAATGGGCTTCGATGTGATGCACATTAACGTGCACAAGACGTTCTCCACGCCGCACGGTGGCGGCGGGCCGGGAGCCGGACCGGTGTGCTGCGTCGATGCGCTGGAACCGTATCTGCCGACTCCGGTGATCCGTAAGGAAGAGGAAGTTTTCTTCCACGACTGGGTGCGGCCAAAATCCATCGGCAAGATGCAAGGCTTCTACGGCAATTTCCTCGTGCTGCTGCGCGCTTACACCTACATCCTCGCCAACGGCAAGGACGGGCTCGAGGATGTTTCCCGGGCGGCAATCACCAACGCCAACTATCTACGCATCCTGCTGCAAAAGGATTTCGTGTTGCCGTTCCCGGACCGCTGCCTGCACGAGGTGGTCTTCAGCGCCGACAAACAGGCGAAGAACGGCGCCCGCGCGCTGGACATCGCGAAACGTCTGCTCGACTTCGGCATGCACGCGCCGACGGTGTATTTCCCGCTGATCGTGCACGAAGCGATGATGATCGAGCCGACCGAAACCGAAACCAAGGAAACCCTCGACCGGTTCATTGAGATCATGCACACGATCTCGGAAGAGGCGATGTCGAAGCCGGAATTCCTGCACGACGCGCCGTACAACACACCGGTGAAACGCCTGGACGAGGCTGCCGCGTCACGCAAGCCGAACGTGCGTTGGCCACACGAAGGATAGCGCCGGAAGACTAAGATCGTTTCCGTGTCACAAGACAGTCGTGGCCGTGTCTGCACTCAGACACGGCCACTTTTACGTTCAAAAACCTGGAGTGGATGAACCATCCCGGATCACTTCAGCAGAACCATCCGGTTCACAGCTGATTGGCCGTTCGCCCGCAACTGGTAGAAATACACACCACTGCTGAGCTGCGATCCATCGAAGATGACCCATTGTGAACCGGCCGGAACGATCTCATCCACCAAGCGCGCGACTTCACGTCCGAGCAGATCGTACACCGCAAGCGTGACCTGCCCGCTGGCTGGGACGCTGAAACGGATGGTCGTTTCCGGATTGAACGGATTCGGGTAGTTCTGCTCGAGGCTGAACTCACGAGGCGCGGCGACAGCTTCATTTTCCACGACTCCGGCCTGCAGGTCTTCACCGAACAGGCCCATGTTGGTGATTGCCAGCATCATCCCCTGACCGCTGCGCCGGATCTGTTCCGCAACCGAGAAGTTGATGTAACCATCACCGGTTTCATCAACGAACGATGCACCGTTGTCCTCGGACACCAGTACGCGAGTGAAATTCCGGCCACTGCCGAAATCGTCGATCGCCACCACGGCGAAGATATCCCCTTCCTCGTCGAAACCGTAGCTGGTGATTTCCGTATACCACGCGTTGTTCAGCGCGGAGTTCAGGTTGTTGCCGATTTCAGTCCAGGAATCGTTGTCCGGATTGTACAGCATCAGATTCAACCAACTGGCCACCAGCGCCGCTCCGCTCGCCGGGGAAGCGGCAACGTTCCCGGGGGAGGAGATTTCGTTGACTGTGGTCCATGTCGTACCACCGTCAACCGACTTCTTCAAGCCGGACCAATGCGATACGTACATCGTGCCATCACCGGCGATCGCAAGTTGTCCGGCACCGTCCGCGTTGATGGTTGACCACGACGCGCCGTTGTCGTCCGACACCAGCGGCCCGAACGCGGTATGGCCGACGTACAGGTTGCCATCACCTGGTTCGATCAGTCGTGAGAAGTCGTTGTAGTCGGAAGCGTCTATACCGGTCGCCGCCGACCAGGTATCACCGCCGTTGTCGGTGTAGAAAATCCGCACGGTTCCATCATTGTCCCGCCCGAATAGGAGTACTCGTCCGCTGCCGGCGACACCGATTTCGGTGATGTAGGGTGTGCCATCACCCGGCAAGTCAACCAGCGTCCAACTATCGCCGGTTTGCTTGTACAAGCGCCCGGAATCCGCGATCCACGCATTGCCATCCGTGTCGATGTTCGCGGTCACCATGTCCTGAACCATGAAACCGTCGTTCTGCTGAGACCAGGTTCCGCCGTCATCGTTCGATTTTTGCACGCCGTCTGCGTTCCCAGCAAAGAGTTCACCGTTGTGGTACTGAATCACGGACGGACTGTAGACGTCGTTGATGACATTGGAGAACGATGAACCGCCGTCGGTTGAGACAATCAAGCCCAGATGACGCCCGCAGGCGATTCGGCCGTTGTCTCCAAGTGTCAGGCTGTGGAGTTCGTAATTTCCGTCGGGCGCATAGAATTCGGTGTTGGTGACGCCATAATCCGTCGTGTACCGCAGATGACCCTGGTTCTGGTAGTTGTTGCCAAAATACAGCAGCCCATCCGCGCCAAACTGCGGATCGAACAGTTCGCCGTACACACCGGTAATCTGCTGCTCGGTCCAGGTCTGCCCGTTGTCGATGGAGAGCAGGAAGTACGTACCGCCGGGGCTCGTTAGATCCGCGAGCAGGGTGCCGTTGGACGGATCTTCGAATACAGACACGATATCGTTGAAAACTGGCGCGATGGCATACGGCTCGGTGAAACTCTGCATATCGTCAACAGAACGCCAGATCTCAAGCGCGCTGGCGAGAATCCAGGTTCCGTCGGATTTCAGGATTGACTCCACTCCGTAGACAGGATTCGGCAACTGAAGTCGGTGAAAATCATTCAGCGCGGTCGTGCCCGCGAATACCTCCTCCATGGCTACGTAAACCGACCCATCCTCATCCTCGAAGGCGTCAAAGGAAACGAGATTGCCGGCGTTGGGATCATCCATCGAACCGAGGCCGGTGAAAAACCACGTGTCGCCGCCATCGGTGGAGGCGAACAAGCCGCCACTGGTCGCCAGCAGCAATCCTCCTGAGGGAAGGCTCTCCATACGGCCAACCTGGCCGAAGAAGGGTCCCTTGATATGCCCCCAGTCAGCGAATGCGTTGGCCGTAACCGTCAGGAACAACAATACTGCCACGAAATACCGCATGATTACCCCCAATAGCTACTAGTTTTGAGAAAAGTTCGAAGCGCCTAACTATACAAGCTGCTGCAGCGATCTACAAGAGGGTTTGGTATTTTCGAGGAATACTTGAGGCGACTCGAGGAGACGAGGTACAGAAGTGTGGGCAACGCGTAATCCGGTCGTTTATGCCCGGTGAGCCCTTGTCTTGCTGATAAACAAATGTGTATTCTACCCAGCCAGAACCCCAGGAGGAGACAACGCTGAACCTGCCCGATCCATCCCCACTGACCCCACAGGAGCTCGCCCGGCTTGGGCTGGCGACGTTTGTCTCGTTCGACGTGGAGACCACTGGTCTCGATTTCAAGACCTGCCGTGTGATTGAGGTGGGTGCGGTCAAGTTCGAGGGCGGGGCAGAGGCGGACCGGTACAGCCGTCTGCTCAAGGTGGACGAACCGTTACCCGCGTTCATTACCCGGCTTACCGGCATCAAGGATGAAGACCTCGCCAACGAACAACCGTTCGAAGAGATCGCCCAGGAGCTCGTTGACTTCTTCGGCAATGCTCCGATCCTCGGGCAGAATGTCCGCTTCGACCTCAACTACCTCGACGCCGAACTCGGACGGATGGAAACCCCGCCGATGGCGCCGCCGGGGGATGTGTACGACACGCTGACCATCGCGCGAACCTTATTCCCGATAGAATTCGACCGCTTCGGGCTCGGTGCGTTGGCACGGATGCTCGACATCGACCTCTCCAATGCCCACCGTGCGACCGATGACGCCGACGCAACCGGGCAGGTGCTACTGGCGTTGCTCGCCCGCGCACGGCGCCTGCCGCCGAGTGAACTGCGCGAGATGCTGCGCATCCTCGGCACATCCAACTTCACCCTCGGCTCCCTGATCGACGGTTTGCTTGCCATCGGTGCGGGACCGCTGGGCGTGTGGACACCGGCGGAGCTGTCCGACAATCGTATCGGTGATTTCAACGGCGAGCCGGGCAACCGGGAGAAAGCGCCGGACCCGGAGACGGTGGACGCCGACACGTATGCCAATTTCTTCAGCGAAGACGGGCCGATTGCGAAGCAGGTGCCGGGTTACCAGGTGCGACAGGGCCAGGTGGATATGGCGTGGGATGTCCACGAGACAATGGAACAGGGCGGTGGGCTGATCTGTGAAGCCGGCACCGGCACCGGCAAGTCGCTGGCGTACCTGCTGCCGGCACTGGTGCATGCTCGTGCTGAACGGGGACGGGTGGTTATCTCAACCAACACCCGTCATCTGCAGAACCAGCTGTTTGACAAGGATCTGCCGTACCTCGCCGCGGCATTTGGCGGCGATGTTCGTGCTGTTCTGCTCAAGGGACGTGGCAATTACATCTGCAAACGGCGCTACGATGCGCTGGTGACCGAACCAGACGCGCTTGAGGGCGAGGAGCGCGTTGCGTTATTGCCGATGGTGCGTTGGTTGAACCGGACAAAGACCGGTGACATTGGCGAAGCGCCGGGAGTGCGGCAATCGCTGGTGCGTGGGTTGTGGCCACGGCTGTCCGCTGACTCCGGGTTCTGTTCGAACCGGGTCTGCCGTGGCAGCGAGGGCTGTTTCCTGCACCGGATCCGCATGTCGGCATTGGCGGCGGACGTGGTGCTGATCAACCACGCGCTGCTGTTCAGCGATCTCGCCAGTGACGGTGGTGTGCTTGGCGAATACGACCGGCTGATCATCGACGAAGCGCACCACATCGAAGACATCGCCGCGAAACACCTCGGTCTGAATTATCATTTCGTGCCGCTGCGGAATCTGCTGTTACAGCTGCATGACCCGTCGGCGAAACGGCCCGGCCTGCTGCTCGGTCTGCGAGCGTTGCAACCGATCCTGGAGACTCCGCTCGAACGGAAAGATGCCGACGAGCCCGGTCCGATCGACCGGCTGGTGGACGCGATCACCACGCTGCTGCGCACCGGCGACCATTTCCACGGCGAATTGTACAGCCTGTTTACCCTGCGTGCGGAAGAGGATGAGAGCGGCAAGAACAAGAACAACAACAACAATTACTATAACCGCGCGGTGCGGTATGTAAGCGGCGAAACCATCTTTGCACCGATCCAACCGGCGATCAACGCGCACCTGAGCGCGTTCGCCACACTGCTGCGCGAACTGGACAAGCTGCTGGACATTCTGGACGAGGCTGACGACCCGATCGTGGACGGCAATGACGTCGTCGCGCGTCTCAAGTCGATCCGTGGCGAAATGAAGGGCATGGCAGACGCGTTCCGCCTGCTGACCGGTCCCGAGCCGGAAAACACCGTCCTCTGGTACAACCTCGGTAAGGACGCGCGCGCGGGAGTGACACTCAACTCGGCACCGCTGGATGCCAGCGTCGTGCTCAACACCACGCTGTACCCGAAGATGAAGTCGCTGGTGCTGACCTCAGCGACATTAACGGTGAACGGCGCGTTCGACTTCATGCGCAAACGGCTCGGCCTGCATGAGGCGCGCGGGGTGGTGTATCCGTCCCCGTTTGATATGCGGGACCAGATGTTCATCGCCGTGGTCGATTACCTCGGCACGCCGAAGGGCAATGTGGACGAGTTCGTGCAAGGTTTAGCCCAACTGGCGCACCGGCTGCCGACCGATCTGGATGCCGGCACGCTGGTGCTGTTCACCAGCCAGAAAATGCTCGGGGATACGTACGATCAGGCATCACCGATTCTCGAACGGCAGGGCTGGACAACGTTTGCGCAAGGTGTGGGCTCCTCGCAGGCGGAGATGCTCGACCGCTTCCGCAACGAACGGGCGTCGGTGCTGTTCGGCGTTGACTCGTTCTGGGAGGGGATCGACGTGCCCGGCGATTCGCTCGAACTACTGATCATCGCGAAGCTGCCGTTTCATGTGCCCAACGATCCGCTGGTGGAGGCGAGATCGGAGAAGATCAAGGCCGAGGGTGGGAATCCGTTCATCGAATACACCGTGCCGGAAGCGATTCTTCGCTTGCGGCAGGGGCTGGGCCGCCTGATCCGCCGCACTGACGACTATGGCGTCGCGGTGATCTGCGATCCACGGCTGGTGCAATCCCGCTGGGGCCGGATCATGGTGCAGTCGCTGCCGGTCAAGCCGGAGGTGTACAGCAGTTACGAAAGTCTGAAGAAAGACGTCCTCTTCTTCCTCGAAGGCGAGGAGGAGTAGGAGTTCACCCCTTCACTCAACACCTGAAGTGTTCCGCGTAATCCCTCTGATAGACTCCTGATTTCTCAACGATTCCGCTGACCTCCCCACAGGGAGGCTCTCGCCGTTAAACCCTTCCCCGCGCCGTGACGTCCATAACACGAGGCACGAAACAGCCTGACAACAAAACTCACATAGCGATAGTAGAGGAGATTTTCTGATGAAACGCATTCGCACGATTCTCGTACTGGTGGCCATGACCGCCGGGTTCATTTTCACCGGATTCAGCGTCGCCAACGCACAGCCGATGGGCGGCCGTGGGATGGGGCCGGGTATGGGCCAGGGACCGGTGGCCGGAGGCATGGGACCCGGGATGGGTAACCTGATGGCACTGCCTGACCTGAGTGAAGAGCAGATGTCGCAGATCCTCGATCTGCAGAAGGACATGCAGCTGAAGCACTTCAAACTGCACCAGCAGCGCTTCGAGCTGATGGAAGAGATGCAGACGCTGGTTGAGGATCCGGACGCCAACCGTGCCCGCCTCGGCCAGATCGAGAAGGAGCTCAGCGAGATGAACCTCGTGATGGACAAGGACCGCGTCGCACACGAGGAACAGCTGAAGAACATCCTCACCGATGATCAGTGGGCCGAACTGGCAGTGCGCAAGGCGGAACGCCGGAACGCCCGGCAGGACGGGGATTTCCAGGGCCGCGGGCGTGGACGTGCCGGAGTGCGCCAGGGATTCGAACAAGGACAGTGCGGCCAGGGACTGGGGTTCAACGGCTCGTGCCCGCCACAGGGTGGGTACGGAACACGACGTGGCCGTTGACATCGCATACAGTGGACGGGGTTGGCGCGCTGGCCCCGTTCGCTTGTTTATCACGTTTTAGAACAAACGCGCTCTCGATACACCGATCACTTTCTTTCACCCCCAATCGAAGGAGAAACGCATGCAACACCGTACCGTACTGATCCTGACCCTGCTAACGGCATTCGCGTTCAGCGCATTGTTTACAGGTTGTTCCGAAGACGCCAGCTCACCGCTGTCGAATGATGAAGCTACCGCAGCAGCATCGGACGAAGATTACTCGATCATTGCCGAATCGATCGCCCTGGAGTTGTCGGATTCTGAGGACGGTTTGATGGCGATGTACAACCCGCTTCCGCCGATGGAAACCCCCGGGGGCGGAGATCCTGCCAATCCAGACGATTTCTGCCGCGATTTCAACAACCTGCGGGATACGACCTTTACGCATGGTCCGTTCACGACGACGATTGACGTGTCTTTTTACGACGCCGACAACAATCCGTCCGAGGTGTATAATCCCGAAACCAGTGTCCGAATGAACCGCGAATTGACCATGACCGGCAGACACGAGGATGATCGCCGGGAAGTCAGTGTTGATCTCGCCTCGACGATGGATATGGCCAACATTCTCGCCGTCGATACCATCCGCGTGATCAACGATGACGGCGTGCGGGATGAGTCCGGCTGGATGCTTGGGCGCTGGGAAGACCAGGAACGTACCTGGGAAGCGCATCACGAGTGGCAGTCGGACGATGTCAACGTGCACGTTGACCATGAGGAGTACCCGTACCCTTTATCGGGTCAGGTACATCACTACACCGAAATGGAGAAGACAATCTCGATGGGAAACAGCACACGAACAGTTACCGTCGAGGTCGGCTCCACCATCACGTTCGACGGAACCGAATGGGCTCTGGTTGAGATGGACAACGGCGACGAATTCTATATCAACCTGAACAATGGGGGCTTCCACCCTCATCACCGACCCTGATCACCGGGGCTTCTCCCTGCAGTAGCAAAACCGTCCGGATGCATTCCGGACGGTTTTGTATTTGCGGAGGCTGCATTTTTTGTGCAAGTTAAGAGTAGATATCGCTGGGACATGAGACGCGGCTGGCTGTGAATTGAGGACTCTCAGTGAAAGGAATGGTCGAGCAGCGCCCTCCTCAATTGGTTGTCGCCTGTGTCTCGAGTTATCTTACTCACTTCATTCAAAAACGCTAACTCCCGTCGCACGGGATTACGATTTGTCAAACGAGCTATGGTGGTGGAGCCATGAACGGTTGGTTGAAGCGCGGAAACACAACACTGCGAATCGCTTTCGCGGTGTTTGTCATCGTTCTTGCAGTCAGTTGGATTGCCGGACCGGCACTCGCCCGTCCGGAAATCAATTATCAGGGCTTGCAGGAACTGAAGGCCGAAGTCGAACGGCAGTATGAGCTGCAGCGCGGACCGGAATTCTGGGCCTTTGTCAAGCAGAACGGCCTGGAACAGTATGTCGACAATGTGGTTGACGGTACCCAGTTGATGGGACTCGGCGAAGACGGCCGCCCGATCTACTACCGGATCGACAACGCGAATGCAGCCAGGACCGCACGGACAAACCTGCTTTATCCGGGTGCGGGTTACGGCTACAACCTGACCGGTGTGTGGACCAACTACATCGCCGTCTGGGACGCTGGTACGATCCGTTCAACGCACCAGGAATTCAACAATACGGGGATTCCGCGTGCATTCAATCAGGACGGTTCTTCGATGCACTACCACGCGATGCACGTGTCCGGTACGATTGCTGCCGGTGGTGTGGTTGCGGGTGCGAAGGGCATGAGCTACGAAACGTACCTTGACGAATACGATTGGATGGGTGATACGTCGGAAATGATTGCTGCGGCCACCAATGGCAATACTCGTATCACCAACCATTCCTACGGGCAGCCGAACGGGTGGGAATACGAAAGCGGCCAATCCATTCCCTGGATCTGGTACGGTGGCACGAACGACACCTTCGACCGCGAATTCGGCCGTTACAACTCCTTGTCCGCCCAATGGGATGACATGGCATACGACAATCCGTACCTGACCGTTTGCGTATCCGCAGGTAATGACCGTGGCGACACCGGTCCCGGCGCGGGCGGTCTGCACCGTCTTTCCTCCGGCGGCACCAGCACGATGACACGCGAGCGGGACGGCGGCGACGATGGCTACGATTGCATGGGCTATCGTGCGGCTGGTAAGAACATCTTCGCCATCGGTGCGGTGAACGACGTGTTCGAATACAACGGTCCGAACTCAGTCAGCATTGCAGACTTCAGCAGCTTCGGCCCGACGGACGATGGCCGGATCAAACCGAACGTTGTCGCGAACGGTGTCAACCTGACCTCAACCGACGTCGATTCAGATAACGATTACCTGACCATCAGCGGTACGTCAATGTCTTCGCCGTCCGCGGCGGGCACGTTGAACCTGCTGTTCATTCACTACCTCAACGTGTTTGGCATGGAGCCGCTGTCGACGACGTTGCGCGGTATTGTGCAGCACACCGCCGATGAATGCGGTCCGTGGGATGGCCCGGACTACATGTACGGCTGGGGCTTGATTAATGCACTGGCTGCTGCACAGCTGATTGATTGGGGTGCGCAGGTTCCGATCGCGATTCGCGAACTCACTCTGAACGACGGCGAAACCTTCACCCAGGAACTTGCTCCGTTGCCGGGTGAGCCGCTGAAGATTTCCATCATTTGGAATGAACCGAACCATGCCCAGAGTCAGGGCAACAACGACCAGACCCCGATGCTGGTTCATGATCTGGACATTCGCCTGACCAACACCAGCACCAACGACGTTTACTACCCGTGGATTCTTGGTGGCCTGGACAACCCGGGCATGGAAGCGACCACCGGTGACAACGTGCTTGATAACACCGAGCAGATTTTCCTCGCTGATGTCCCCGCTGGCAACTACGAGGTGACGGTTTCGCACAAGGGTATCCTGGCGCTTCCGGTAAGCTACACGCTGATCATTTCCGGCGCGATCGATCCAGATGACCCGCGTATCCCGGTGACCAACCTCGCCGGTGAGACCAATTTCGCGGACGGCACCGCCGATCTCAGCTGGGATCATGATGGTGGCCCGAGCTTCATCGAATACATGATTCTGCGTGATGGTGAAGAGGTTGGTACGACGACGAACACCACCTACAGTGATGACATGCCGGACTTCGGTTCGTACACCTACGAAGTGGTTTCGGTGTACAACGAAGGCGAATCGCTGCTGAACCCGTCCGTGGACGTGGACTTCCCGAGTCCGTCCCCTGCGAGCTTCTTCAGCTACGCGATTATCAACGAACCGAATCTCGACATCGAACTGATGTGGGAACAGTCTCGTGCAACCGAAATTGCGTACGATGACGGTGAGAGCGAAAACTTCATCACCTTGACCGCCGCAGTGCCGACGGGCGTGATCGTCGCGCAGCAGTTCACCGTGGAACAACATGCGTCGCTGCACGATATTTCAGTCAGTCTGAACCAGAACGTTGCGTTTGGTGAATTCCGTCTGCTGGTGATGGAAGATACCGGCGACGATGTGATTCCGGGTGATGTGATCTACACCTCGGAAGCGCTGGAAGCCACTGAAGCCGGTTGGTTCACCTACGAAATGCCGCAACGGATGACGTTCGAGGCGGGCACGGATATCTGGCTTGCGTTCGAGTGGCTGGTGAATGGCGTCAACGGCGTCAACTTTGACACCAGTATCGAAGAACAGTACAACCGTGGCTCGATCTATGCCGACCTGTTCAACACCGGGAATCCGGTCTGGACCGCGCTTGACCAGTTCATTCAGCCTGGAACGTACGAGGGCGACTTGATGCTGCGCGGTACCTTCGGCTATGACGAACCGGTGGGTACCCTCGGCCTGGTCGAATTTAACGTCTATCGCGATGGTAACCTGATCGCGACCACCACCGACCATACACTGATGGAAACCTTGCCGGGTGCGGGCCAGTTCACCTACGAACTCGAATCGGTCTACCTGCAGGGTTCCGCGTATGCGGACGATCTGGTGATTGATTCTGGTGCGCTGGGTGTTGAGGAAGAAGCGGGCGAGTTGCCGCTCGAATTCAGCATCGGTGAAGCCTATCCGAATCCGTTCAACCCGTCGGTCGCGGTTCCGCTGACGCTGGCCTCCACCGCCGATGTCAACATGACAGTGTACGACGTCCTCGGCCGCCAGGTCGCAAAGATGAACCTCGGCAAAATGAACGCCGGGGCGCACATACTGAACTGGACTGCGAACAACGTCGCGTCCGGTGTGTACTTCCTGCGCGTCAACGCCGGTCCGTTGAACTCGACCCAGAAGGTTGTGCTGATGCGGTAGTATTCAGCAAACCAACCTACAGAAATCAGCCCGGACCTTTCGGTCCGGGCTTTGTTGTTACGATCCAGCCGGTTCATACAATTCAGCTTTATTGAAGAATTCCTCCGGTACCGACCTTTTCCGACCACTCTTTTTGTAGCCGTTGGCAACCATGACGGAATACATCACGCAGCCGATGTACTGCTTCATCCGGTCCCAGAACTTCTTGTCCAGCTGCTCAATCGGGCCATACTGCTGAACTACGACAGACTTGGCAAGTTTGGCTATTCCTGCGACTGCTGGCAACTCCAGGTCACGTGTCGCAACCAGTGCGCGCAAGTACGCTTCTGGCTTCGTCAATTCCTCCCACAGCAACGCGCCATCTTCCTCGACAAGCTTGGAATGATGAGAAAAATGCGCCACGAAATCTTCCTTGTCCGGACGGTGATACGCGAGTGTGAACGCTTCCTGCTTCATCCTGCACCTCCATATGCGTTAGGTGACTTAGCTGTAGGGCAAGATAGTGTACGTGCAAAAAGAGCGCAAGTCTTTAAAGACTCCATGAGAGACTGAAATTTTTCCGTAGTGGATCACGTTGAGAGGGCGTTTATAACGGCAGGCACGAGATCAGTGATCGCGCGGCAGGGGGTCAGGATCTCGCTGGCCAACGGACCGACCGCCACCGAGGGTACCGGCGCGCGGGTGTGGCTGCGAACGTTCAGGTCTTCGCTGTTGCCGTGGTCGCTGGCGATGAGCAACGTGTCCCGGGCCGGGTCGAGGTCATCGAGCAGCGCGCGCAGAAACGTCATCACCTCGTTGACCACGCTCGCCGCCCACATCCGGTCCTGGGCATGCCCGGCGAGGTCGGTCTTGATGTATTCGAAGAGCACGAGATCATGCCCTGCGGCGAGTCCCGCGATCCGGCTTGCGGCCTCTTCCGGGCCGATGATCGGCAGCTGTTCCCGTTTGACCAGATCCTGCAGGGACTCGGATTGTCCGGGGGCCGGCGATGTTGCCTCACTGGTATTCGGCTGATCGCTAGCTGATCCCGATCCAGCTTCCGGTGGGGTGGAGGGCGCGCCTTTCAACTTGGCTCGTTGGCTGATGCGTTCGAACCGTTTCCGGAACTTTTCCGCCTGAACAGACTTGGCCGGCGGCGCACCGGGATACTGCAGCTTCCCGGAATTGCCCTGGCTGCGGATCATCTCACCGGTGAGATCATGGAACACCGCACGCCCGGCGCGATAATCCTCCAGCATCCGGAACGGCATTCCGGCTGCCTGGACGGCATGCGTCGTTACCGACTGCATGAACGGCGGACGCTTGAAGTAGGCTTCGTTGTATGCGTTCGCGAAGGCTGGTTTCAGCCCACACGCGAGCGCCTGCTTGTGTACCGAATGCTCGGCGATAATGGCTTGCAGCTCTCGGGGCGGGAAACCGGAGAGGTGGCGTCCCAACGCTTCAGGTGCGTTGATGCCGGTCAGCAATGCGGTGGTGCCGGTCGCGGACTGCGGCAGGCCGTCAACACCGAGGTTGGCGTCCAACGGCTTCCACACTGCTCCGGGCCAGGATGGCGCACGGCCATTGACCGCGATCAGCGTTGGATCCTCGACCGCCGCCCACGGATTGATCGCGGGGTCATCGACACCGAGCCCGACACCGTCGAGAAAAATCCAGACGACACTCACTTCGCCTGCTTCTCCCGGCGTTCGATCTCTTTCGCCTTGTCCCAGTAAGAATCGAGTTCGTCGAGGTTGAGCTCGTGGACGCTGTATCCGTCCGCGGCGGTGAGCCGTTCGATGGTTTGGAAGCGGCGGATTACCTTTTCCGTGCTGCGGCGCAGAGCGTCTTCGGCGGCAAAGCCGGCGAGACGGGCGGCGTTGACCGCGCTGAACAGCAAATCGCCCAGTTCTTCCTCGGCCTCGTCACGATTGCCGTGCAACACCGCTTCCGCGACTTCGTCCATTTCTTCGGCGAGTTTCTCGAGTGCGCCGGACGCATCCGGCCAGTCAAATCCGACACCAGCCATTTTCTCTTGCACACGGAAGGCGCGTGTCAGCGAGGGAAGTGTTTTCGGCACACCGGAGAGCACGCTCTTCGGCTCTTCCGATTGTTCCTTGTTCTTATCCTCGAGCTTGATCTTTTCCCACGCGTCTCGGACTTCGTCCGGCGTGTCCAGCTTGCGTTCACCGAACACATGCGGGTGACGGTGCAGCATCTTCTCCCGAATCGCACGGATGGAATCGACCACGGTGAAGCCGCCCTTTTCCGCTTCGATCTGGGCGTGGAAAACAATCTGCAGCAACACATCGCCGAGCTCGTCGCGGAGTTCGTTCATGTCGCCCGAGTCGATCGCGTCGAGGAGCTCGTACGTCTCTTCCAGCAGGTAAGGGCGCAGGGATTCATGCGTCTGGGCGCGATCCCACGGGCAGCCGTCTTCCGCCCGCAGCCGTCGCATTACGGCGACCAGCGCTTCCATTTCGCCGCCGACGGTGCCGTCGCCGAGTACATCAGAGGGCAGGTTCTTCGTTCGCTTGGGGTTTTCGTTGTTGCTGCTATGGTCAACAATCTGGCTGCTGTCAGCCGCCATTGGGAACTCCTTCTTCGGGTGCGCCACGGACCACGCCCTCGCCCTCATGCCGTGAGCCTTCCGGCTCGATGTGGATCAGTGCGTCCGCGACGTAATCGTACTTCGCGAGAATCAAATCCTTGACCGTGTGCGCGACACTGTGGCCCTGTTCAATCGTCATTGCCGGTGGAAGCTCGATGTCGAGATCGACGTACACCAGTGACCCGTACCGTCGGGTGCGGATGCGATGTGCGTTGACCACTTCCGGTACCGTTTCTGCCAACGTCTCCAGCTCACCGACCAGCTCGGGGTTCTGTTCCATGTCGGTCAGCTCATGAATCGCGCTTAAGCCGATACGCACGCCCATCGCGACAATGAAGCCGCTGACTGCCAGCGAGGCCACCGAGTCCAGCCACCACGCGCTCTCGATCAATACCGAGCCGGTCACACCGATGACCACGGTGATTGATGAGAAGGCGTCGCTGCGGTGATGGTAGGCGTTCGAAAGCAATGCAGGCGAGTGGGTTTTCCTCGCGTTGACTTTCGTCCAGCGGAAGAGGATTTCCTTGGTTACCACCGAGACCGCTGCGATCACCGCCGCCGGCCAGCCGACGGGAGTTGTCCTGCCGCCAAACAGTGTGTGCAGCGAGTTATGAACCAGCAAGCCCGCCGCAATAAAGAGGACGGTCGCGATGATCAGCGAGGCGAGGGATTCGAAGCGGCCGTGACCGTATGGGTGATTGTGATCCACCGGACGGCGGCTGAAACGTACAGCGGTGATGGTCACAATGTCGGTGAACAGGTCGCTGGTCGAGTCGACAGCGTCCGCCAGCAACGCATGGCTGTGGAACACAAATCCGCCGATTGCCTTGGCAATGGCTAACGACAGGTTAACCACTCCACCAACGACGCTGACCCGCCGGACGATCCGATTGTTGCTTTCGTAGTTCTCGGTCACGATTCACCTGCGCGAATCCGTGTGGGACAGGGGAAACGGGGCAATCGCCAGATTGGCTAGTCTGTTGTGGACGACGTCGTGTGCATGCCGGACGGTTCAGATCCATTGCCGGAAAACTCCCGCTCGGCGATCAGATCTTCCAACCGTTCCTTCTCTCGAACCAAATCTTCAATCGACCAGTCCGTCACGTCGCGCTGCGTCTGCAGGGTCGGCAGCTCGATCCCCTGCTTGCGCAGGAATTCATCCACCTGCGGCTGGTTCTTGCGGTAGTAATAGTACGCCGCCGCGGCAGCACCAACGCCAAAGACAAAGCCGCTCAGGTGATCGTTACTGATGGTCATGATATGCCTCTTCTGCTCAAAGGCAGTGATGGTTCAAACAAGTCGTCGGCCCGGGTCAAGAAAGTGCCCGTGTCCGCTTGCGGACGCGGACGCTCGAGTCTTTCCAGTCGGCGGTTGATCCGCGTTTGCAAGCAAACACGGGCACTTATACGTTTGGCCTCTGAACCGTGTAATCCGCGTCCGCAAGCGGACACGGACTCATCAGGGGCGTTTCCCGCGCGCGTTCAGCACCATCCAGCTCGACAGCAAAAGGCCGGGCAGGGACAGGTGGTTGAGCACCAGACGGTTGACCGCCGCCGCACCGGCGAGGATCGCTGCCGCCGAATACAGGTCGATGACTCCGGCGGTCATGTCGTACACCGCACGGTTCAACGACTGCAACGCGACCCAACCTTCCTTGCGGACCAGCGACACCGGCGTCTTCTTCAACTCCTTCTCGAGACCGAGGAGACGAATCAACGCGGCAAACAGAATCTCCGCTTCCAGCCGTTCCGGATCAAACTCGATCAGCACACTGCCGCTGACCGGATTGATCTCGACACCGTGTACCCCTTGAATCCGCCGCATCGCGCCATCAATCCGCGCAGCGTCGTCCCTGCGTCCGACCAAAACGGGCACGTGAAACCGCACACGGCCCGGCAACAGGTGCGTCGTCCGGATCGGGTAACGCATCCGCAGCAGGGGAGAGCGGCTCAGATCGCTGTTTTTCGGAGTGCCCGTGCTACGCTTCAGAAACAAGGTGAGAAGTAGTTGCGCCAGCAGTTGCATCGGCCTCGGTTTCCTCATCCATCCTTGCGGGAGAAGCTAATACACCAGCACACCTCTCGCCAACTGTTGAGAAGGACGTTAACAGGCCGCGGGCTGCGGTCAGCGGTCAACGGTCAGCGGTCAATGGACTGCGGGCTTCGGAATTGCGGCACTCAGTTTGAAGATGATGGATACCTGGACCATGCCCACGACATTCATGTCGTGGATGGCCATAGCGTCCGTATCAGGTTTCCAGTCCAGTTTCATGCTATCTTATCTCATCCAATGCTCGACAGACACCGCCAACTAATTGTGAGCAATCCAATGATCATCACACCCTCCCAGACCTTCACCCGGTTGATGGCAGTGCTGCTTCTGACCGCCGGACTTCTTGTGTCTTCCTCAGTTTTCGGAAATACGATCCGGTTTTTGAACCCAATCTCCTTCGACTACAGCAACCTCACCTCGGCCGATTTCGGCGATCTCGACCATGACGGCGACCTTGACATCGTCGTCGCGCACAACAACTACAGCTTCCCGTACACGCCGGACCGGATCATCTGGAAAGAAAACCTCGGCAACATGCAGTTCGAGGGGCATGAACTGTTCGTTAACGCCGATGCGTATCCGGCCTGTGTGCGAGTCGTTGACCTCAACGGAGACGGTTGGGATGACGTGCTGGCTGCATTCCGTGACTTTGGTGCTGTCAAAGTGTTCCTCAACCTGCGTAACGGCGAGTTCTACGAACAGTTCCTTGCCTCGGATGTCGATGGGGCCAATCAGCTGGACGCCGGCGATATCGACGGAGACGGCGACCTCGACATCCTCGCCGGGTCAACCACTACCACCTCCCTGCGCCTGTTGCTGAACCAGGGGGGCGGTTCATTGCTCGATACCGTCATCTACGAGGGTGATGAGCCGTTGCGCAGCCTCGAAATGGTTGATCTGAACGGAGATGGTCGCGAGGAAGCGGTGTTTGTCGAAGGATCGAATCTGCGTGTGCTCTACGAACAGGACGGGTTTCAATCGACAACCGTGAGCAACGATTGCGAATGGATTCGACTTGCGATTGCTGATGCAAATGCTGACGGGCTGCAAGACATCTTCGTTCCGCAGCAGAACGGTGAGGTGACACTGTTCACGCAGCAAACCGGCGGCGATCCGTTCAGTTTCAATAGTCAGTTCCTGGGCCAAGTGTTCGACGAAATCTACGGGTTTGCCGCCGCGGATCTGGACGATGATGGCGACATCGACCTTGCCAGCGGCACTCCGACACGCGTGTTCTGGGCGAAAAACCTCGGCGATTTCAACTATAACCAGCGTCTCGTTTATTCGTACGGTTCACTTGACGTCAGGATCGTGGATCTCAACGACGATGGCCTGCTCGATCT
Organism: bacterium; assembly: GCA_963675295.2. Taxonomy (GTDB): domain Bacteria; phylum Electryoneota; class Electryoneia; order Electryoneales; family Electryoneaceae; genus BMS3BBIN04. Next base: position 3,302,842 of record CAXXKJ010000002.1, on the reverse strand, counting down.
GTTCACCGGTTACAAACGTGTCTTCGAACAGCGGCGGAACGACAACTTTGATGACTTCGCTGTACTCTGCGATGTTTTTAACAGGTTTGCCGCCGGAGATCTGGACAGCGATGATCAGCCGGAACTGGTGGTCTACTCGTCGGGACAGCTGAACTGGGTTGCCTTTCAGGACAATACGATGGAATGGCATTCCATCAATGCATCGACACCAGCTATTGACGAGATCTACATCGCCGATATCGATGATGACGCTGATCAGGACGTGATCATTGATACAGGCAGCTTTCAGCCGCTCACCATCTATCGCAACCTGTATGACCAAAATGGTACTGTGGAGTTTGAGGCATTTCAGCTCAGCGAAGATGCCCAATCCTGCTACTTCGTCAAAACGTTGGACATGAATCAAGACGGACTGACCGACATCCTGCTAAGTAATGGTCCAATCGCTTGGTATGAGAACCAGCAGAACGGGACAACCTACATTTACCACGAACTGAATCTGCCGGAAACGGGTCCTTTTAACCTCGTCTACCCGACAGACTGGGATCAGGACGGCGATCCTGATCTCATCGTTTCCAGTGCCGGAGGTATCGTCCACCCACTCCTGCTTTTTGAATGTACCGGAACTCTAGAATGGCAACTGGTAGACATGTACGAAGGGGATCTGTTCTCCGAATGCCTAGTCACGGACTTCGATCATGACGGTGACGAAGATTTCACGTATGAGGATTACAGTGGTTTTTACGTGTGGCGGAATGATGGAAGCGGTACATATACGCAGGAATACCAGTTTCCGGGCAGCCTCGTCCAGTTGTCACAGGTAGCAGACCTGAACATGGATGGATTGTCAGATATCGTCTCGAATAGTATGGGACGCACCTTCTATTGGCTGAACCAGGGCGGGACATATGTCCGGGACATCGTACTGCCGATTGCCAATATTGAATTGAACAGGTTCTATGTCCTTGATATGAACGGGGATATGCTGCCGGATATCGTATCTTCGGGCCATGACAAGCTTTCGGTCGCCTACAACCAGTTTACGCAAACCCAACCCATTGCAACCGTCACCCTGACCTCCCCGGCGCCGGGAACGATTGTGCCCGGACAGGGAGGAGACTACCTGTTCAACCTGTACACGATGTCGAATGTGTCCGTGCCGCTGGAGTTCAGTTTTCGGAGGATCGTTACCGGCCCGGATAACTATTCGATGGACGAAGACTGGTTCACGCAGTCGTTCGATCCGCTAGATGAACTTTTCCTGGATGGCCAGCCGTTGACTCTGCCTGCATCCGCTCCGGCTGGAGAATACACGATAACCGTGCAGGTTCGTGAGGACGAAAACACGGTCTATGGCGAGGACAGCCTCACCTTCGAGAAGGCGGTTGATTTGGCGGTGAAGGAGGAGGGCGGCACCACCCTGCCACAATCCTTCGCGCTGCACCCGGCGGTGCCGAACCCGTTCAACCCGAGCTGCGTGTTGACGCTCGACCTGCCGCGTTCCGGCAGGGTCGAGGTGGACCTGTTCAACATCCTCGGGCAGCGTGTCGACCGGCTGCTGCACGGTGATCAACGCGCGGGCACCTACCGGGTGCTGGTGGACGGCAGCCGGTTGGCGTCGGGACTGTATTTCGTCCGCGCAAGCACAGACCATGGCGATGTGGCCGTGCGCAAGGTGATGCTGGTGAGATAAACAAAAACGGTCCCGCTTTCTACGAGACCGTTTAAAAATCATCAAGATCGTAGATGAGAATCACTTCATATAGACTAGTTTTCGAGTGATGGCATTTCCCGCAGTTGATTCAAGGCGAAGGAAGTACACCCCGGCACTGCCATTCGGTGACCAGGTAAGGGTGTGAATCCCCGGTTCCATCCAGCCATCAGCGAGACGTATGATCTCGCGACCCAGAACATCGTAAACGACTACCTTCACCTGGTTGCCAAGCGGAATGTTCAAGCGGATCGTGGTGCTGGAATTAAACGGGTTCGGGTAGACCGATTCGAGAGCAAACTGTTCGACAGTTGGGGCCGTCCGCGCTCCTGGTTGAACGGAGAGGTTGTTGATACTCGTCCAATCAAGGTAAAATGTGAAATGCTCGTCCGATGGCACCCAGTCACTGAACCCGCCAGCTGAAACGGTTGCGACCACATGCCACGTGTACCCGATACCATCAACCAGAACGTCGCTGCCCAGACTGATCGAGGTGTCCGCACCAACAGGCACAACGATATCGACAATGGTTGAGTCCGATTCATCGACGCCCTTCAGGATCAGGTCGTACTCCACGGTTTCGTCCTGGTTGATCGGATACGCTTCCCAGGAGAAGTCCAACGGCAGGCTGCGGACAGTGTCCTCGTTTGCCGGGGTGAGCAGCGAGAAGAGATCGACTCCACCACCCTGACCGTCAATCGTGCCGTATCCGATCACTTCGATATACTGCAGGGGTTCGATCAGATCGTTGCTGGCAAACCAGACCACTCCACCAAAATCATTGGGGAGGGTTGGCGCTGCAGTGACATAGACCACATTGCTGGAATCCATTGATCCAGCCGGAATGCTGAGCACACTCGGACCGTCCACACGGAGAGCCAGTCCCTCCGATGAAATACTTACCAGCACATCCTCTGTCCCCGGATTCATCAGGTATACCGGAACGGTTTCGGCTTCACCAACTTCTACGGGACCGAAATCGATTACTTCAGCGCTGAGCTGTAGCACGGGCCCGTTGGTTCCATCCTGTGCAAACCCGCTTAAAGGAACACGCAACGGCTCGTAGCCAGTTCCTGGCATCTCAACAACCAGGAAGCCGGTAAACGACCCCGGCGATTGAGGATTGAAAAGAACAGTGACATTGCCTTCTTCGCCGGCCTGGTTCTCAGGCGGCAAGTCAACCTGACCAGGAGAAAGTAGAGTGAATCCCGCACCCAGTGTCGACAGGTCAAGGGAAAGAGTGCTGTCCGTGGTGTTGACAAGAAAGAGGTATTCGTCCTCCTGGCCTCCTACCTGCAGTGTTCCGAACGACACTGCATCCGGGTACGAAATCAGTGCGTCGTTTGCAATTGTCTCAACGCCGAATCCTGTCGCCTGTAAGGTCAGCGAAGATGGATTGGCACCGGGCATTGTGAAATCTACCGATGCCATGACGCTTCCAGGTTGAACCGGGGTGAAAGACACGAACACACTCGAATCACTCATGCCCGGTTCAATCACCAGGCTGACGTCCGATTCGCCATCAAATGTGAAATCTGGAGCTCCACTGATTTCACCGGTGACCTCGATAGCTTCCACACCAAGATTTGTCAGCGTTAGCGGGATGGCAACCGTCCCATTGACCTGCACTTCGCCAAAGGTCAAATTGGTCGGATTGATCGTAAAGGTGACCTGTGCGTGGGTGTTGGTGACCCACGCCAAAAGCAACATGAACAAACCAGCCTTGAAGATGATTTTCATCGAAACGCCCTGTCTCTGGGTTTGTGTTAAAATGATACTGATTGAGAAGCTAGCAAGTTTCATTCCGAAACATGGCGATGACGGATTAATCGATGGTAGAATTATTTCAGAGAGAAAAACCTGCCGGAGACAGCTCCGGCAGGTGATGTGGATCCAGTGCAAGTCTGAATGTTATTCGGACGGCTTCTCCGGTCCGGCATACTTCTTGAACGACTCGAGCAGGTCGATCGGCACCGGGAATAACGTCGTCGAATTATTCTCCGCCGCGACTTCGACCAGTGTCTGCAAGTAACGCAACGTCACCGAGATCGGTTCGGTCGCCATCAACGCGCCGGCTTCGGTCAGCCGTTTCGCCGCCTGGAATTCGCCGTCTGCGGCAACAATCTTCGCACGACGAGTACGATCCGCCTCGGCTTCCGCCGCCATCACACGCTTCATGTCCATCGGCAGGTCGACGTGCTTGATCTCCACCGTCGAAACCTTCACGCCCCACGCGTCCGTGTGCTCGTCAATGATCTCCTGCAAACGAGCGTTCACCGTTGCGAGGTCATCCAACAGCACCTGCAACGAGATCTCACCGACCGTGGCACGGAGTGTGGTCTGCGCGATCTGAACCGTCGCCTGGTAGAAATTCTCCGCGCTGACCACCGCGCGTGCCGGATCGACCACGCGGAAATACACCACCGCGTTGACCTGCACGCTGACGTTGTCCTTCGTCAACAGGTCCTGCGGCTGCACGTCGAACACCTGGATTCGTGTCGAAATGCGCATCACCGAGTCGATGACCGGGATGATGAACACGATCCCCGGCCCTTTCTCACCAACCAGACGTCCAAGACGGAACACGACCAGACGGTCATACTCACGCACCACCTTGATCGCGCTGACTAAAATCAACAGGCCGATAACAACTGCGACAATAAGTCCGATAGGTGGCATGGATTCCCCTCCTTCCGTTTCCGTCCGGGCGGACGGTACTGCCCGCTTCGCTCCATCACAAAGTAGCGCGGAAATGGCGTGAGTAAAAGGGGAGAGGTCCATTGTGACCGATCAACTGGGACAATGAGAAGCGGCTTCGTTGAGAATCAACGAAGCCGCTCAGGTATCATCAATGTTGTGTTGCCAGGTGCTACCCAATCTCCGCCATCGCTTCGACGAAGCGGTCCATCTCGTCTTTCGTGCGCTTCTCCGTCACCGCGACCAGGAGTTGGTTTTCACGGTCCGGGTAGAAGCGATCGAGACGGATCCCCGCCAGGATGTTCTGCTCGAGCATGCGGTCGACCACTTCAACCGCCGGAATCGGTGTCGTCAGCACGAACTCGTTGAAGAACGGCATGTCGTATGCCATGCCGAAGCGTGTTTTTTCCAGCAACTGATCGTGCAGGTAGTGCGCCTTGTCGTAGCTCAGCTGCGCGACATCCTTGAAGCCCTGCTTGCCGAGTAGTGCGAGGTGCACCAGCGCCGCGAGCGCGTTCAGGCCCTGGTTGGTGCAGATGTTTGAGGTCGCCTTGCCACGCCGGATATGCTGTTCACGGGTTTGCAGCGTGAGCACATAGCCGCGGAGACCGTCCTTGTCGACCGTCTGGCCCGCGATCCGGCCGGGCAGCTGACGGATCAGTTCCTTCTTCGCCGCCAGAATACCGAGGTACGGTCCGCCGAAGCCCATCGCGTTGCCGAGGCTCTGGCCTTCTCCGACCGTGATGTCGGCGTCATATTCGCCCGGAGGCTGCACCAGACCCAGGCTGACCGGGTAGACGCTGCTGACCGCCAACGCACCTGCCTTGTGGCCCAGGTCGACGATGCCCTTCGCATCCTCGAGCACGCCGAAGAAGTTCGGCTGCTGGAAGATGACCACGGCGGAATTGTCGCCGAGCGTGTGCTTAAGCAGTTCCATGTTGGTGCGGCCATCATCACCAAGCGGAACCGTGTGCAGCTCATACCCACCAATTTCGGCGTAGGTACGCATGATCTTCATCGCGTGCGGATGGAGACCGTCCGACACCACCACCTGTGTGCGTTTCTTCGCTGCACGTAACGCGAGCAGCATCGCTTCGGTGACTGCCGTCGGGCCGTCGTAAACGCTGGCGTTGGAGACATCCATCCCGGTGATGTCGCAGATCACCGACTGGTACTCGTAAATCGCCTGCAGCGTGCCCTGGGCGACTTCCGGCTGGTACGGAGTGTAGGCGGTGTAGAATTCGCTGCGCGAGGTAATCGCGCCGACTCCGGCCGGGATGAAGTGATCGTAACTGCCACCACCGAGGAAGTTCAGCGAGTTCACCGCTGTGGCGTTCTTCGCGCCAATCTGCTGCAGTTTCCGGCCGACTTCCAGTTCGGACAGTCCCTTCGGCATGGGAAGGCCGTTGTCGAGACGGATGCCATCTGGAATCGCGTGGATCAGATCTTCAAACTTCTTCACCCCGATGGCGTCCAGCATCTCGGCAACGTGGTCCGGGGTGTGCGGCACATAGGCCATGGGGTACTCCTACTCAATATGCTGTGCGTAGGCCTCTGCGTCCATCAACGCATCCAACTCGCCCGGATCGGACAGCTTCAGTTTGATCAGCCAGCCGTCCTCGTACGGTGAGTCGTTCACCGTCTCCGGCGCATCTTCCAGCGTTTCGTTGATCTCGACAACCGTGCCACTGACCGGGGAATAGAGGTCGGCAACCGTCTTCACCGCCTCGATCGAACCAAAACTGTCGCCCTGCTTGAACTCATCGCCGGTTTCCGGCAATTCCAGGAATACCACATCCCCGAGTTCACCTTGTGCGAAGTCGGTCACGCCTATCGTTGCGGTGTCCCCCTCGACGCGCACCCACTCGTGTTCTTCGGTGTACTTCAGGTCTTGCGGGATGCTGGCCATAATACGCCTCCACCTTGTCAGGCCTGGCTCTGCCGGGCCATCCACTCTTCAAGAAACGACGTCGATACCTGCCCACTCTGAAACTCTTCCGTCCCGAGAATCTTCAGGTGGAACGGAATCGTGGTCGGCACTCCCTCGACGACAAACTCTTCCAATGTACGGCGGCCGCGGGCGATTGCTTCAGCACGGTCCTCTCCGTGCACGATCAGCTTCGCGATCAGGCTGTCGTAGAACGGCGGGATGCGATACCCGGCGTAAATGTGCGTATCGACACGCACGCCCAACCCGCCCGGAATGTTCAAGTCGGTGATCATCCCCGGACCGGGCCGGAAATTGTGATCCGGATCCTCGGCGTTGATACGAAATTCGATCGAGTGGCCGCGGAACTGGATGTCCTTCTGCTTCCAGCGCAATTTTTCGCCGGCGCAGGTTCGGATCTGTTCGGCGACGAGGTCGCGTCCAGTCACCGCTTCGGTCACGGGATGCTCGACCTGGATGCGGGTGTTCATCTCCATGAAGTAGAACGACCCGCTGGCATCGAGCAGAAACTCCATCGTGCCGGCGCCAACATAGTCCACCGCCGCCGCGCCCTTGGTTGCCGCATCGCCGAACGCCTTGCGCAGCTCCGGCGTCACCGCCGGGCTCGGGCTTTCCTCGATCAGCTTCTGGTGACGGCGCTGGATCGAACAGTCACGTTCGCCGAGGTGCACGACATTCCCGTGGCTGTCGCCCATGATCTGGATTTCGACGTGCCGCGGGTTGACGATGAACTTCTCGAGGTACAGTTCCGGATTGCCGAACGCCGACCCGGCTTCCGCTCGGGCAGCGTCATACGCCTTGGCGAGACCGCCTGGTTCGGTCACCATCCGCATCCCACGGCCACCACCACCGGCGCTGGCCTTGAGAATCACCGGATAGCCAACCTTCTCCGCGATCTTTTTGGCTTCGTCCACGCTGCCAATGGGACCGTCGCTGCCCGGTGTCACCGGCACACCGGCGTTCCGCATCAGGTCCTTGGCGTTGGACTTGTCGCCCATTGCACGAATCGCGCCAGGTGCCGGACCGATCCAGGCAACACCTGAATCGAGACACATCTCGGCGAACTCGGCGTTTTCGGCGAGGAAGCCGTAGCCGGGATGGATCGCGTCCGCGTCGGTGATCTCCGCGGCAGCCAGGATGCTCTGGTACTTGAGGTAGCTCTGGGTGCTCAGCGGCGGTCCGATGCAGACAGCCTCGTCGGCGAAGCGTACATGCAGCGAGTCCTGGTCGGCGGTGCTGTAGACTGCCACCGTCGGAATGTCCAGCTCACGGCAGGCACGGATCACCCGGAGTGCGATTTCGCCCCGGTTGGCGATCAAAATTTTGTTGAACACGATATCAGCCCGCTGTGTCGATCTTGATCAAGACTTGCCCAAACTCCACCGGCGTTGCGTTCTCCACATCAATGGAGACAACCTTGCCGGCGACGTCGCTCTCGATCTCGTTCATCAGCTTCATCGCTTCGACAATGCACAGCGTCTGGCCGGCGCTGACCGACTGACCTTCCTTGACAAACGGGTCAGCGTCCGGGGCCGGGGCACGGTAGAAGGTGCCAACCATCGGGCTGGTGATCTCGTGGTATTTCTTCTCGGGAGCGGCCGGTGCTTCCGCAGCCGGAGCGGCCGGGGCAGCAGCCGGAGCCGCGACAGGGGCCGGAGCCGGCGTGGCGGGAACCGCAACCGCCTGCGGCGCGGCCTGCACCACAACCTCGTCCCCCGATCCCTTGCTCACACGGATCCGGGTTCCCTTTTCTTCCAATTCCAATTCATGAATCTTGCTGGATTCGACCAGCTTGACAAGCTTCCGGACTTCGGCGTAGTTCATCACGCCCTCCGTTATGCCGCGTTGCGGCCTCTGCTAGTAACAATCAATACAATGAGCTATCGGACACGTTCAAGGTATTCGTCCGTACGCGTGTCAACCTTGATAATCTCACCCTGGTTGACAAACAACGGCACCTGTACCACCGCACCGGTCTCCAGTGTCGCCGGCTTGGTAGCCGCGCTGACACGGTCGCCCTTTTCGCCCGGCTCGGCATGCGTGATCTCGAGCTCCATGAAGTTCGGCGTTTCCACCAGCAACGGCGCGCCCTCATTGAACAGGACCTTGTAGTCGATCCCTTCCTTGAGGTACTTGGTCACGCTGTCGCCAAGGCTTTCACCCGTCATGTGTACCTGGTCGTAGGTCTCGTTGTCCATGAAGACGTGATCCTCACCTTCCAGGTACAGGTACTGCATCGTGCGGGCCTCGAGACGGACTTCGTCAACCTTCTCTCCCGAACGGAACGTATTGTCAATCACCTTGCCGCTGACAACGTTCTTCAACTTGGTGCGGACAAACGCGCCGCCCTTGCCCGGCTTGACATGCTGGAATTCCACGATCTGGTACAGATCGTCCTTGAACTTGAACACCATGCCGTTGCGGAAATCAGCGGTGGACGCCATGGATCCCTCAAACTTTCTGGTTTACGTAGATTTTTTGCATCCCCGAAGATAACCAGCGCCTCAAACGCACGCAATCCGCTTTCACACCGCGCCCTCCTGAGCTGTGCGGCGCGTGAACGGAAGGCAAAACCAGCTCCGGGATGGATTTGCTGGCCCGCATTGCACGAGCACCGAGATTTTCATCCATCAGATGCAGGAAGACACGCACAGTCGTGCCAGACCGGGCGTATATTAAACCGTCGAGTAGTGTATCTGATGTGCTCAATGAACTGTCAAGCTTCAACGCGGAGTATCCGATGAAATCCTCACGTTTGTCCGCAACACTCCTTGTCGGGATTCTACTCTGCTTTATGGTAACGAGTTCAGGACTTGCTCAACTGACGACCGATTGGGAATACGCCTTCAATGAAGATTTCATCCCCGAGAGTTCTGCAAACTCTCTCGATCTTACATCTGATCAACGATTGACAGTCGTAGGGTATGAGTATTCTGGATACTTTGACTATCGATTCCTGGCTTTCAAGATTGATCTGGATGGCAATTACGTGTCTCATGTCAACCATTCTTCCATATCATATGGTTCTCACCTTGAAGAAGATTCTCTCGGTAACTTCATTTTACTAACAAACCCTAATACTGATTCTGGTGCTGTTAGATATCTAGGTTCAGATTATCAATTTATATGGTTGCGCTATTTTGATGGTTATATTGGCGAAGTTCATGGTGCGAATCGTAATAAATTAATTGTTCCGATTATGTATTTGGACGATAGTACAGATTTATATTTGCTTGACAAATTTGGTCATACAATCTGGATATACACAGTTCCACTTCCAGAACTTAGCCTTGTCAATGATGTGATAGTTACAACTGATAATAATTTTGTGTTTCCCTCTGAAGGTGGAAGTTATCTATATATATTTAAAATAGACAGGCATGGTCAATTTTTATGGAGTGAAGATGTTTATCTGGGAGGAATAGTAACGCCTGAGAATATAGACTATTTGATGGATGGGGGATATATTGTTTACGGATATATTAGAAATAATGATGAGCAAATTGGAGTTGTCAGATTCGACAATGAAGGTCAATTCATGTTCATGAGTGAAGGGGTGTATGGTCAATCACTGGAAATGGGTGATGGTTCCATTATAAATGTGGAAAAAACAGACCCCGAAGTCAGCAGTATCTATTGGTATGATGCATCCGGACAGCTTATCGATGTGTTTGGCTACGAGTTCAGTAATCCACCTGTGTTTCAACAACGAATGGTAGACGTAGAAATCACTGGCGACTCCTCATTTGCTGTTTGTGGAAGATGTGGAAACGAACTATTCAATCAGTTGTCCGCCTTCGTCACGCATTTTACGCTCCCGCCGACTGATGTCGAAATCAACATTGAAGCCTACCGCCAGCCGTTGTTCATCCGGCGGCAGGGGGTGTTTTACTGGTATGGCGAGGTGCGCAACAATACCGCGTCGCCGGTGACACGCGACGTCTGGGTGCAGGCGCGCAAGCCGGACGGGTCGTTGAGTGGCGCGCTGGCGTTGTGGTCAGATCTCGAGATCCCGGCGAACGGGCAGATCACCGCGACGGTTCGCCAGGGCGTGCCGCTGGACGCGCCGTTGGGCGGGTACAACTACATCGTGCGAGTCGGCGATTACCCCAACCCCCAGTTCCAGCACCATTTCGCGTTGACCGTGGTGGATACGCCAGAGGAGGAACAGCCTGCGGACATGAGAGCCGAACCGCGTCCGTCCAACTTCACCCTGCGGATCGAACCAGATACGTGGAATGTGACCGCTGACGTGCGGTAAGTTCTCGCAGTCCCAGTCCCCAGTCCCCAGTCCGTAGTCGGCACACATGAGACCCGGCTTGAGAAATCACCTCAAGTCGGGCCACGCCCTCCCCGGAGGCGGATCAACGCTGATGCCCGCGGAAGCTTCTATTCGCTGCCGCGGCTTAACCGGCGGTTGATAATCCCTGCTGGCGAAGCCATCAGGGGCACGTTTGCATGTGCGGATGACCCCAGACATGAATGTTTGGGGCATGGCTACCCTGTGACCCCCGCATCGGCCAGCTGCGCGAGGAAATCGGCTTCGGTCCAGACGGTCACCCCTAGCTTGTTCGCCTTGTCGAGCTTGGAACCGGCCGCTTCGCCGGCGACGACGACATCCGTGTTCTTCGACACCGAACCGGTCACTTTGCCACCGAGGGATTCGATCTTTGTCTGGGCGTCCTTGCGCGAGAGGCCGGACTCGGCCAACGTGCCGGTGAGCACGAACGTTTTCCCCGCGAACGCTTCGTGCTCGGTCCCCGTCGCCGATTCCGGCAGTGTCCCGAACGATACCCCGGCGTCACGCAGCTTGTTGATCACCGCCAGGTTGCGTTCGAGGCTAAAGAATTCCTCGATGCTGGCCGCCATTTTCGTGCCGACATCGTCCACGGTTTCCAGCGCTTCGACATCGGACGAACCCTCGATCAACGCATCCAGCGTTTTGTACCGTTTCGCCAAGGTGCGAGCCGCGCCTTCGCCGACCATGCGGATGCCGAGGCCGAAGATGAGACGGTCGAGCGGGCGTTCCTTTGACGCCTCCAGCGCCTGCCGCATGTTGCTGACGGATTTCTCCTTGAACCCTGGCAGCCTGCTCCACTGATCGTCGGTCAGCTCGTACAGGTCGCCAGGGTCGTTGATCAGGTCCCGTTCGAGCAGCAGGTCGATGGTCTTTTCGCCGAGGCCGTCGATGTCCATCGCGTTGCGTGAGCCGAAATGGATCAGGCGTCCGCGTTTCTGCGCCGGGCACGAGATGTTGACACACCGCCGGATCACTTCGCCTGGCGGCTGCACCAGTTCGCTGCCGCAGCTTGGGCAATCAGACGGTGGCGTGTACTCGCCAGTCCGGTCCTCGTCCGGGGCGAGGCTGATCACCTTGGGGATGACGTCGCCCGCTCGCTCAAGCACGACCCGCAGCCCCGGCGCGACACCGAGCCGCTGGATCTCGTCCTCGTTGTGCAACGTCGCGTTGCGGATCGTCGCGCCGCCGATGGTTACCGGTTCGAGCTCGGCGTACGGTGTCACCGCGCCGGTCCGGCCGACGCTGTGCTTGATCGCCAGCAACGTGGTCACCTCACGCCGGGCCTTGAACTTGTACGCCATCGCCCAGCGCGGCGCCTTGGCGGTCGTGCCGAGCTCCTCGCGCAAGCGCAGGTCGTTGACCTTGACCACGACGCCGTCCACCTCGTAGTCCATCGAGTCACGTTCGGCCTGCAACTTCTCCCAATATTCCTGAACTTCGTCGGCGTCATGCGCCATCATCCAGTCGACCATCGGCAGACCCATCTCCTCCATCAGGAAGAGTCGCTCGGAATGCAGGCGCAGGTCGGGGTTGTTCGCCAACGGGCCGTCGTGCGTGATCAACGTGTACGCCCAGAATTTCAGCGGACGCTTCGCGACTTCGGCCGAATCGAGCATCTTCAACGATCCGGCAGTCGTGTTGCGCGGGTTGGCGAAGGTCTGCAGGCCCTCTTCTTCACGACGCTGGTTCTCCTTGTGGAAATCGGACAACGCCATGTACACCTCGCCGCGTACTTCGATCCAGCCCTCCATCCACGGGCCGTCGAGCAGCTCGTGACGGATGTTGCCGATGGTGCGCGCGTTGGCGGTGATGTTTTCCCCGGTGCGGCCGTCGCCACGGGTTGCCGCCAGTGTCATCACGCCGTCCCGGTAGTGTACCGACAAGCCGACGCCGTCAATCTTCGGCTCGCAGGTGTATTCCATCCGGCCGAAGAGGTCTTCCTCATGCTTCGAGATACGGCCGATCCACTCGCGGACCTCGTCCTCGTTGTACGTGTTCGCCAGCGACATCATCGGGACGCGATGCTCGACCGGCGCGAAGACGTCGCTGCGGTCACCCCAGACGGTCTGCGTCGGACTGTCCGGCGTCACCCAGTCCGGATGCTCCGTTTCCAGCGCCTCCAGCTCCCTGTACAACTCGTCGTACTCGTGATCCGTGATCTCCGGCTTTGCGAGGGCGTACAGCTTGTTGTGACGCCGGATCTCAGCACTCAACTCGAGGTATCGTTTGCGGGTGTCGTCCGCCATGGAAGTCGCTCCGGGTTGGGTTTCTCGGGAAAATAGCGGAGCCTGCCAGGAGCAGCAAATGACGCGACTGAAGGTTGAGAGTTGACCGAGAAGTACGCAGGAAAGAGGAAAAGCTCGATAGATGGTTGGGTCGTTACAGTAGAGATTCTCCTGCACGGTTCGCTTGACCGCTCCAGGAGTTAGGTGAGATCGACTTTTCATAAAACTACATGGCTTCGATTGGTTCTTCGAGGAGAAGTTCCTATTTTCTTGAACCATACCCAGGCCATCCGCGAACCAGGCGTTCCATCTAACGCATAACAATTGGTGAGCAAGATGAAATTGCTGGCATCCTTCCTGTTGGTGATCGTCCTTTGCACCTTAGCTTCGGCAGCGTTGATGGATGGGAACTGCTACCTCGAAAATCAGCTGTCGCACGAAGGGATCAGAGTACTTTTCGAGGCGAATTCCCCAACTGCGGTAACCGACTCAACGTTCACGTCCGAAAACGGGCACTACCAGCTTGATCTGCAGGACGGGATCTATGACGTGCATTTCTTCAAACCCGGCTTTGAGCAGCACACAATTCAATCCCAGAACTGCTACAACCCACTCACGTTGCCTGAAGTCACGTTGGAGGACATGGGTGGAATTGAAATATCAGGCCCTCTCAGCGGTGTTCTTGAGGCGGGAACCTACTTCGTTGTTGATGATATTTCCTTAGTTCCTGACAGTACGTTAACCATCGAGCCAGGAACGACTTTGCTTTTTGACTACGACAAACATCTTAGAGTTGACACGAACTGCAGGTTGGTATGTAATGGTACAGAATCCGACAGCATTAGATTTCTATCGAATGATGATAACAATTTTCCTTCCAGGGTAATGCTCTACTTCGCTGCTTCGACTGAGAATAATATAGTATCGTACAGTGTAATTAGTGAAGGAACTACATTTATCGGAGCTTCAAATGTTAATATTCATCATACAACAGTTATTAATACAATTGACATTCATAGTACTTCCGCACCAATAGACATAGTTGGCAATTCAACAGTTACAGTAGCTAATTGCTTAGTTCAAAATAATACATCACAGCATACAGGGGCAATATATTGTGACCGATCCAATATAACAGTTGATAGTTGTATTATAAAAGATAATGTGTTTGAAAATAGTGGAAGTATCGTCATCTATCGTGGTGATGTTAATATACGCAATACTTTAATATCTAATAATGATTCTAACTCATTCGGCGGAGGTATTTATTGTGTGGAAGCAGATCCAACTATTGAGAATTGCATCATTACCAGTAATACGGCTAGTAACGGTGGTGGTGGGATTATGTGTAATACAGAATCAGACGCTACAGTAATCAATTGTAAGATAAGTAATAACCATGTAACTACTTACAGCGGCAGTGGTGGCGGTATATTTTGCGATGAATATTCTAATCCAACGATAGAATATTGTGAAATATACGGTAACACCGTTTACCAAAATGGCGGAGGAATTTACTGCGAAAGTGTCTCGGATCCGGTGATTAACAAATGTACGATAGTGAATAACGTTGGAGGAGGAGTATACTGCAAGTGGTGGAGCGACCCAACTATTATAAATTCAATCATTACGAGTAACGATGGATACGGTATTGGAGCATTTGAACACAGCGATCCCTATGTGGCCTACTGTGATGTATACGATAACATTACCGGAAATTTTGGTGGAGATTCAATCGAAATTGCGTACGGTCTGTTAGTAACAACGAACGCAAACGGCGATTCCTGCGATGCCTGGTTCAACATTGAACAGGATCCCATGTTTGATGATCCGGATAACAATACATATTTCATTAAATCTAATTCTCCGTGCATCGATGCGGGTGATCCAAACGCCGATCTGGATCCTGACAATACCGTCGCTGACATCGGGGCACATTACTTTGACCCAACGAATCTACACGCCCCGGAAGAAGATGACAGGTCTGAAACACGACCTTCGGAATTCGGATTGAGCCATGCCTACCCCAATCCGTTCAACTCAACGACAAACCTGACAGTATCGACTCCTGCCCGGGCCAGGCTGGACGTCGCTGTGTTCGACATCCTCGGACGTGTAGTTGACCGCTTCCCCTACATTGCGGAATCTGCTGGCCGGCATGTGATCAGCCTTCGCGCTGGTGACAACTGGAGCAGCGGTGCTTACATGGTGCTCGTGTCATCCCGGAATGGTTTCAGCGCTCATCAAAAACTGGTTCTGTTGAAGTAGTCCTGTCTTCAGAGTCGAGACAAAACCCGAATGTTAGCTCATCGGAGCGTGAATGCATTGGCAGTCGTTCACCTAAACCGTTTCGCTCCGACATACCTCGTTTTTTAATAGGATTCGTTGAGCTGGTTGATGGTGACGCCGGATTTCTTCACTCAACTCGAGGTATCGTTTGCGGGTGTCGTCCGCCATGAAAACGCTCCGGGGTGATGCGGGTCGTGTCCGTGTTGCAGCATGTCGTCTTGCCCGCGTTGGCTTGCCCAACGCGGACGGGATTCAGCCGAAAATAGAGCTAGTGGGAGGAAGGGACAAATTGCACGGAAGCCAGCATACCGAGGCTGGAGATGGAAGTACAATGAGTATATTGGCTCAACGGGCGAACAGTCCGAATCGAGTTGTTAACTCAGCTCGGTAGGGGTTGAAGTATAATATGGAATACGTATAAAAGATGTTCCTTCAATCCTGAAAAACTACCGTCTGTCCCCAATAAACACAAGTAGGTGGTAAAGCTGCGATAAAAGGAGATCAAAGGTGAAAACGATAGTTTGGTTATTGCTAGTAATTCTATTCATACTGCCTAGCGTTCTGATAGCACAGGAATTACCATTTCAGGATGGAGGTGTTTTAGTTTTAAAATTTTTTGCAGGACCGTCGAACACAGAACTATGTCCTCAATCTATAAGAGAATTTTATACTGAGGAGTATGGTGATTTTCCAGATTATATCATATGGGATAACATACAGGATACAACCCGATCGTATATGAGAATTGACTACTATGCTCCGTCTGCAGAAGTTAATAGTCCTTGGTGGGGCGATTCATTAAAATGGAGTCAATTAAGACCATATGTTAGCGCATTATTTACATCAGTTGAGACAGGTGATACTCTAATAAGGAATTTACCTGAAGGTGACCTCAATAAAATAATATCAAGTAATAATAATGGTGACTATAATTATAAAATTAGATTTGCATGTGATTTGCTGCCAATTCCAAATGATGGATCTGTATGGAAATTGGAACTGGAACCAACTGTAGATATTACTGATTCGGTTACGATAAATCCGCGAAAATTGCCGGCACACACTGCGTTGCGGATAAATCCCGCCACTCCGGTGGATTCACTTCTCTTCATCAGGCATACATGGCTGATAAATAATAGTAATTTTGTTTTGCAGAAGAAAGTATTGAGGACTTATCCGTATAATCAAATGATATTGAAAAATCTGTTTACCTTCTACTATAGTGAAGAAGAGTGTGATTCAGTATCGCATTATGGTAATAGATATTATGCGTCAATCGTTAACAATCTTGATGAATTTGTAATCGATGCGCCATTTCTACATTCTGAACTTGGAATTGACTCTGTTTACGTTGAAACCATTCTTGAGATGATTGATGACATATGTGTCGATGGCTACGCACAACCACATAAATATTTTCCACGATTCATATACTGATCGGTGAAAAACAACTCACCGCCAAACACGAGTGAACCGGCACGACATAGGCCAGATCGCCGACGCGCACGGAGCTGAGCAGGTCGGGCGGGAGATGCACCTTGCCGTGTTCCTGCGAGAGGCTGATTACGGGCGCGTCACGGCGGATCGTCGTGATCCGGTCGCCGTCCATTTCAGCAAGGCAGCCGTTGACAGGCCGACCGTCCAGATCGATCGACTCCTTCGACAGATGCACCGCGCCGCCGTAGAGGATCAGCTCCGACCGTTCCGGATACACACCCACCACGGGGCACGCCACCACCGCCGCCACACGTTCGTCCGGGCATGATCCCATCGCAGTCTGCATCAGGTCGTAGTAGACGAAGTTGCCGGGCCGGATCTCGTCCACGCCGAGGAAATCGTCCACCACGCTACAGCACGGCGTGTCGCCGGTGGACAGACACACGTCTGCGAAACCGGCGTCGTTCAACGCCGCACGGGCGCTGAGCATCCGCGTAGTCGATTCGTGGTAGATCGCACGGATGGCCGCTTCACCTTGCACGTGATACGCGTGCCCGTTGTGCGTCAACAGACCGGCGAAACGGAGGTGGCCGGTCTGCGCGATCCGTGACGCGAGGTCGATCAGCAGTTCCGTTCGATCCCAGCGCACTCCGGCGCGGCTGTACCCTGTGTCCAGCTTGATCCAGACCTGCAGCGGCGCATGCGTTCGTTCGGTCAACGCCTGCACCGCGTCTACTGAATCGACCAGCACACCGAGCTGGATCGTGGACGCCAGCCGAGCAATCTCGTCCAGCTCGCGCAGGTTCAACGGGAAGGCGAGGGTGAGGTCGGACCAGCCGTGGCTGACGAAATAGCGTGCCATCGAGTAGGACGACACTGTGATCCGGTCCACGCCCTCATCCCGGAACCATTCGCCAACTTCGGCGGATTGGTGCGTCTTGAAGTGCGGACGGAAACTCACCCCGGCTTGACACGCCCTGGCCGCCATCCAGCGGATGTTCGCACGGACCTGGGATTCGTCAATGACGAGCGTCGGGCGTTGTATCTGGCGATGATCCATGGGCTATTGCACCCGTCGCGCGCCCATGTAGCGCTTGGTATAGTAGGATTCGCTGAGCCGGTTGATGGTAACGCCGTCCGAACTGCTGGCATGCGTGAACATCCCGCCACCGAGATAGATGCCGACGTGCGAGACACCTTTCCCGGACGTGTTGAAGAAGACGAGATCGCCACGCCGGAGTTCGTCCCTGCTGACCGCCCAACCCTGCTTGAACTGGCCGCCGGCGGTGCGGGGGAGCGGGAGGTTGTAGACCGTGCGGTACACCTGCTGCACATAGGCGCTGCAGTCGACTCCGGATCCCTTGCGGCTGCCGCCGTACCGGTACGGTGTGCCCCACCACGATTCGATGGTTGCGTCCAGGTTGTCCGGGCCGCCGGGGTTGGTGTAGACCGGTTCGTCGATTCGGCCCGAGGGTGGGGCGGATTTGCGGCCGGTGTCGGTTGAGGTGGCCGGTGGGTTCGCACGATTCCGGTTGTATTCCGGCTTCGGTTTGACACCCGCGCAACCGGTCAGGATGAGAAGAACAGCCAGGGACACGACGCCCGCGAACGCTCGGCTGGCGGGGATCATCCGCGGGGGCAAGCCGGTATGGACACGACTCTTGTTGGAGTCGCGGTTGGTCCGCGTCTGCAAGCAGACACGGGCACGACTCGTGATGGAGGCACGGTTGGTCCGCGTCTGCAAGCAGACACGGGCATGTACGGAGTTATGTCGCGAGGAGTGTCGCATCCGCGGCCTCCTGTAATTTCTGCTTCAACGCCTGCTGCGCCTCATCGTTCGCCAGACGGCCCTCCGGGTCGCGGATCAGGAACGAATCGTGGATGCCGTCCAGCCGGCCGGTCACCCGTGCGCTGCGGATCTCGTACCCTTCCTCCGCCAATACAGAACATAAGCGATACAGCAGCCCGATGCTGTCCGCGCCGCTGATATCGACCACCGCGCCTTCCACGGTCGGCTGTACACGCACTCCCGGATCGACACGCGCCACCTTCGACCGTTCGAACCGGCTGCGGCGTTGAAAGCGGAAGAACAGATCGGTCAGTTTGAGCTCACGCTGCTTGAGCTTCGACCAGCGTTCCGGGATCTGGTTCAACCGGTCCGCCAGCGGCAGTTCGGTCGGTTCGATATCCTCGCAGCGGAAGCGGTCAATCACGACACCATCCGGACGGGTGAAGATGCGCGCCTCACGGATGCCGATCCCCTGAACCGTCAGCAGGCCGGTGATTTCCGCCAGCAGGCCGGGACGATCATGATCGATCAGCGTGAGTACGACGTACCCCGGATGGGTTTCGATCAGCCAGCGGTGCTCGAACTCGCCACGTTGCAGTTGTTCGACCGTTTCCAGGTGGCTGGCGATCTCCTGTGCCGGAACCGAACGGCGGTAATCCACCTCCAGCGCGCTGATGAACTCCTCCGCACGGTCGCGTCCGTGGTCGGTGGATTCAAGCAACGGCGCGACACGTTCGGCCTCCTGCTCGACCGTTGCTTTCCGGACCTCGAGGCCATGCTCGAGAACATCCATTGTGGTCACATAAAGTTCTGACAGCAACCGTCCCTTCCATGACGTCCAGACACCCGACCGGACCGCGCTCAAGTCACAGACCGTGAGGATGTACAGCGCACGCAACGTGCGTTCGTCCCCGACAAGCTCGAGGAACGTCTTGATCACGGCCGGGTCTGAGAAGTCGCGCCGGAACGCGGTCTGTTCCATCCGCAGATGGATCTCGACAAGACGCGCGACACCATCGCTCCAGCGTTCCATGCCGAACCGGGTCAACGCTTCCCGTGCAATGTCGGCACCGTTCTCCGAGTGCTTGTCGCCGCGCCCCTTGGCGATGTCGTGGAGCATTAGAGCGAGGTAGACCATCGGACGGAAGCTACAGTCCTGCCACAAAGAGTCCGGGTCGCCCTTGATCCCGGTGTCTGGCAGGTGGTCAAGGTTCTCGAGCGCGCGGAGAGTGTGTTCATCCACGGTGTAACGGTGATAGTACGACCCGGTTGTCAGCCCGGCGATCTCACGCCACTCCGGCAGCCACAGCTTGATCGCGTCAAGTTCGTCCAGTAGACGCAGCCGCCGTGAGAATCCGGAGGGCACGTTGAACCAGCGCTGCAACGGGATCGCCCAGTTGCCCGGATCATGCTGCGGGCCGTCATTCAAATGCAGCTCACGACGCAACCGGTGACGGGTCCGTCCGGACAGCAGTAATTCCTCGTCTGCGAGATAATCAAGCAAGTCGAGCAGGGCGCCAGGATCGCTGGCGTGCTGACGGATCGCTGGCAACGACAGGTCGACATGTCCGAAGCTCACCTCGGCGTTCAGGTCCGGTGGGTCGGGACCGTCCGACGGCGGTTGGCTCAGGTTGAGGCCGGAGTTCAGTGAGTCCTGGTCAATCTCGGTGTGGTTGATCCCGCTCAGCTCTTTTGCGGACGGGGCAGACTCATCCGAGGCGAGATCTTCGGCGGTGCTTGAGAACGGCGGGTTTGCTCCGGCTGGTGTTTCATTGTGGGCGGACCGTGACAGTGGCAGGGGAGAGGTGAGGATCTCCGCCTCGGCGAACCGTGGGCCGAATTTCTCACAGAAACGGCTGTGCTTTTCGGTGGACTGGTAGACGCCACGCATCAGGTCGATCATCACCTGCCGCTCGGATCCGTGATAGCCGAGGGTGGAGGCGATTGACGCCTGTTCGGCGACAATCAGGCGATCCTCGCTTTGCTTCTGGCGCTCGTGCAGCTGCTCCCGGACTGCGAGCAGGAAGCCGAACGCTTCGACCAACTCCTCCGCTTCCCATTCGGCGAGGCCGTGCCCGTGACTCAGGCGCGACACGAACGAGCGGATCATGTTCCCGCGCTGCCGCCGCACTTTCCACTGGTTGTGCAGGGCCGCGCGTGCCCGTTCGAGCCACAGCACGTGGTGCAAATCGCGGAATCCGCCCGCTTCGTTCTTCAAATGCGGTTCGATCACACGCGCGACCCAGCCATACTTCTCCCGCCGGGCGAAAAACTCTTCCGTCTTGCGCTGCACGTACTTCGAAAAGACAGGTTCGTTGATGAGCGCGTTAACCATACGTTCGTACTCATCCGCCAGTCCCGCATCACCCCACAGTACACGGGTTTCCAGCAGCGAGGACGCGCGGTCGGGAATGGTGAACAGTTTGCCATCGAGGTCGTCCATCGCGAGCACGGTCTGTGCCGGCCTGTACGGGCTGTCCCATAAGCCCTGAACAAATTGCTGGACGATTTCTTCGTGCGTGGTAGGATCTTTCAGGACGATGACAATGTCGAGGTCGGAGTACGGAGCGAGGTCGGCACGGGCATACCCGCCGGTGGCGAGCACCAGCATTCCAGCTGCTTGATCCTGAAAGGGACGGAGTAGAGAGCGGACCGTGTGGTCCGCTTCCGCCGTTCGTTCCAGCGCCCGTTCGAGCGCGGCTTGCGCAATGTGGCCTCTCACGTCCGGCCGCGTCCCCGTCGCAACATCGCGATGACACGGTCGAGATCGTCGAGCGACGTGTACTTGATCGTCACCTGCCCGCCTCGGCCACGATGGTTGACACTCACCGGCATGCCGAGAATCTCCTGCAACTCGCTCGAAACCTGCTTCGCCGCGAGGTCGTCACGCCGCTTCTTGTCGTCCTTCGCAGGTGCCTTCTTGCCCGATTTGCGGCCGCGGATGCGCCGTTCCACCTCACGTACACTGAGTCCGTGGTCGGTGATCGCGCGCGCCATCGACACCTGCGACCCCTCACCGTTCAGCGAGAGTAGTGCACGGGCGTGGCCCTGGGTCAACTCTTCGTCGACAAGCATCCGCAGCACCGGTTCCGGTAACGCAAGCAGCCGCAACGTGTTCGCGACCGTCGCGCGGTCCTTGCCGACACGTTCCGCAACCTGCTGCTGCGTGTACTTCATCTCCTCGATGAGACGGCGGTATCCTTTGGCCAGTTCGACCGGGTTGAGGTCTTCGCGTTGCAAATTTTCAACGAGCGAAATCTCAAGGATGTCGCGGTCGCTGAGATCCTCG
Organism: bacterium; assembly: GCA_963675295.2. Taxonomy (GTDB): domain Bacteria; phylum Electryoneota; class Electryoneia; order Electryoneales; family Electryoneaceae; genus BMS3BBIN04. Next base: position 3,281,157 of record CAXXKJ010000002.1, on the reverse strand, counting down.
ATCACCCGGCAAGGGACCGTAACCAGTCCCGCCGCACGAGCCGCACGCAGCCGTCGTTCCCCAGCGACCAGCAGGTAGTTACCGTCACGAGGCGTCACGATCAACGGCACCAGCACACCCTGCGCCTTGACCGATTCGACCAGCTCTTCCAGTGCTTTCGGATCGAAATGAGAACGCGGCTGATCGGGGCGGGCGTGGATTCGCGCCACCTCGATGTCATTCGCCTGCTTGCGCAGTTCCGTTTCGTCCGCGTTGGGGATCAGCGCACTCAGCCCACGGCCGAGACCGCCCTTAGGCCGGGGTGTCATGAGAAAGCAGTTCCTCCGCGAGGGCGAGATAGTTTTCCGCGCCTCGGCTGGTAATGTCGTACAACAGGATGGGTTTGCCGTAACTCGGGGCTTCACTGAGCCGCACGTTGCGGTAGATCATCGTTTCGAACACGCGACCGTCGAAGTACTTGCGGATGTCGTCCGCCACCTGGCGGGACAAGTTGAGACGGTGATCGTACATCGTCAACAGACCGCCCTCGATGCCGAGACCGCTGTTCAGGTGCTTCTGCACGAGGCGAACCGTGTTCAATAACTGGCTCAGTCCTTCAAGCGCGTAGTATTCGCACTGGATCGGGATCAGGATCGTATCGGCGGCGGTGAGACCGTTCAAGGTCAACAGGCCGAGGGACGGTGGCGAGTCTATGAAGATGTAATCGTAGCGATCCTTGACTTCCGCCAACGCCTTGCGCAGCATCGATTCCCGTGCGACCATGCCGACCAGCTCGATTTCCGCACCGACCAGCTTGATGCTCGCGGGGAGGACGTACAGGTTCGGCAACTCGGACGCGACAATCGCCTCTTCGGCCGAAGCGCTGCCGATCATCACCTCGTACACCGAAGGCTGCCCCTCTGCCACCTGCAGCCCCATGCCGCTGGTCGCGTTGCCCTGAGGATCAAGGTCGACCAGCAGGGTTTTCATCTCCGCAACCGCGATGCTGCTGGCGAGATTGACCGCCGTGGTGGTCTTGCCGACGCCGCCCTTCTGATTTGCGATGGATATCGTTTTCGCCATGCCTGGCTCAGCTCCGTTAGGGTCGGAGGTGAATATACAACGTGAAACTCTCTCGCGCAGTACCCGTGGAACACCTTTGTGGTTACCAAAAAGACCGAAACGTCCCAGTTTTACACCACTTTTTCCACCCGCCACAGTGAGTCCACAAAATAGCGCCTGTCATCGTAATACTGCTCGACGATGGTGAAGCCGGTGTCCGCCGCGAGCTGCTGAATATCCGATTCGAGGAACTTGTACGAATATTCGGTGTGAATCGGCTCGAAGGCGTCGAAATGGAATCGCTGATTCACTGCTTCGACGGTTACCTCCTGTTCTACCCGGCTGACGAGGTAGCTTTCCATCGCGCCGCTGAAGACATGGTAGCTGGCGTAATGCCTCCACTTATCGATCTGGAAATCGCCGCCGAGTTCGGTGTTGATCCGTTGCAGCAAGTTGAGGTTGAACTCGCGAGTCACTCCCTGGCTGTCGTTGTACGCCCGCACCATCACGTCAATATTCTTCTTCAGGTCGAACCCGATCAGCACCAAATCGCCCGGCTGAAGCAAATTCCACATGGTGCGCATGAAGGTGCGCGCCTGGCTGCGGTGGAAGTTGCCGATGTTCGAGCCGAGAAACAGGATCAGGTTGCGACGATCCGAATGCTGCGAATGCCATAACAGTCCATTGAAGTATTCCGCGACAATCCCGGCGACGTCCAATTCCGGGAAACGCATTTCCAGCTCCACACCCTGTTCACGAATCGCGGCTTCCGAGATGTCGATCGGGATGTAGGTGAAGTCGCATTTGCGTTGGAGCATATCCGCGAGGAAGAGGTTGGTTTTGCTGCCGTCACCGGACCCGAGGTCGATCAGGTTGAACGGTTTCGTCGCAACATGATCGGTGAAATCGGATGCGTGTCGCGTGAGGATGTTCCGTTCGCACCCGGTCGGGTAATACTCCTCCAACTCCATGATCCGCTGGAACAAGTGGCTGCCGGTGTCATCGTAGAAATACCGTGACGGCAGGCTCTTCTGTTCCTTCGACAAGCCGAGCAGCACCTCTGTCGCAAACTCGTGCCGCGGGTTGAGGATGCTGTCGAGATCGTTCGGCGTCAAGACTCTGTAGGTCGGGGGCATGATGGTTCCGGGCTATGGGCTCTGGGCTATGGGCACAACCTACTGACCACTGATAACTGAGCACTGAGAACTGTCTTACACTTCAGTCGCCAACCGAATTCCGCTGAACTGCCACCGCTTGTCCGGGTGGAAGAAATTCCGGTACGACGCGCGGATGTGATCGGACGGGGTCGCGCACGATCCGCCACGCAGCACCATCTGACCGCTCATGAACTTGCCGTTGTATTCGCCAATCGCGCCGTCCGGCGGATAGTATCCGGGGTAGGGACGGTAGGCGCTGCCGGTCCATTCCCAGACGTTGCCGAACAAGTGAGACAGCGGGGGCCCGTCCGTTCTGCCGCTGTCGGCGACGGGGTGGAGACGACCGGTGTCCATCAGATTATCCCACCCGGTATCCGGCACACGATTCAGCTCACGTGCGGCGTTCTCCCATTCGAACTCGGTCGGCAGGCGTTTTCCCGCCCAGCTGGCGAACGCGTCCGCTTCGTAGAAGCTGACATGCACGACCGGTTCCGCCGGATTCACTTTGCGCATCCCGCCCAGGGTGAACGTCCACCATTCGCCGTCACGTTGCTCCCAGTACAACGGCGCGGTCCAACCTCGTTCCTCACGCACCGCCCAGCCGTCCGACAACCACAACTCCGGCCGTTGGTAGCCGCCATCCTCGATGAACTCGAGGTATTCCTGGTTGGTGACCAGAGTTGACCGCAACGCATACTCATGCAGGAACGTCATGTGTACGGGGAGTTCGTTGTCGAAGTGGAAGCTGTTCCCGTTGTAGCCGATCTCACGGACACCCTGCTTGAACTTAAGATATTTCGGCTTGTTCGGGGCGGCAGCGGTGGGGGCGTCGTGGTGCAGGTCATGACGGTACACGGGCCGCAACGGATTCAGCGACAGATTGAACTTGTGGTCGGTGAGGAACAATTCCTGGTGCTGCTGTTCGTGGTTGAGACCGAGGATGATAATGAACCGTGCCGCGGGCAGCTGGTCATCGCTGATCGATTCCAGCAACACATGCACGCGTTCGTCGATGATGCGGCGGTATTCATAGACCTGCTTGACCGTGGGGCGCGACATCATGCCTCGCTGTCCCCGCAAATTTCGCGGGCCGGCCTGGACGTAGTACGAGTTGAACAGGTAGAGGTACGCCTCGCTGAACGGCTGGAAGCCCGGTTCGAAATCACGCAGCAGAAACTGTTCAAAGAACCAGCTGGTGTGGGCGAGGTTCCATAACGGTGGGCTGGAATCCTCCATCGCCTGCAGAACATAATCCTCAATTTCCAAGGGCTGGCAGAGAGTTTCGGTCATTTGCCGAACACGGTCAAACGCCTGCATTAGATCGGCACGAGTCATGGCTGGAGCTTTCGTGGGTGATCCGATGGAACATATGTTTCGACACTAAAGAGTACACACATGCCCGATCAGCTTTCCACCGCCCCACGCTGATCACGAGCTGCCGAGAGCGAAGGGATGGCAAACGTACCTACATTCGCAAATCGTACCGTAACCCGGTTGAGAACTGATGCCACGCCTTGCCTTTGCCACCGATCTGCACGGACACCCGAACCGCTACGAAAAGCTGTTCGAGTACCTGATCCAATCTCCGCCGGACATGCTGCTGCTCGGCGGTGATCTGTGTCCGCATGGGTTTCACAGCATCAACGGCGATTTCTTCGCTGATATCTTCCTTGGCGGGTTCGAACGAGTCCGAGCCACACTCGGCGACCGCTACCCGAAAGTGTACCTGATCCTCGGCAATGATGACGGCGCATCGATTGAGCCGTGGTTCGTCGAGAATGGGGCGGGGGGCTTGTGGACGTACCTGCACATGCAGGTCGTCGAGGTGATGGGGCTGACGTTGATCGGCTACAATTACGTTCCGCCGACGCCGTTCATGCTGAAGGACTGGGAGAAGTACGATGTCAGCCGGTACGTTGACCCCGGCTGCGTCTCGCCGGAGGAAGGACAGCACAGCATTCCGGTCCGGCAACGTGATCTGCGCTATCAAACCATCGCCGAGGATCTGGCCGGGCTGACGGAAGGCGTCGAGATGGAAAACGCCGTCCTGCTAGCACACTCGCCGCCGTACAAGACCGCGCTCGATCACGCCGGCCTCGAGGGCAAGATGGTCGACCATGTGCCGCTCGATTCGCACGTCGGTTCGATCGCCATCCGTCGCTGGATCGAGCATCGGCAGCCGCTGCTGACGTTGCACGGCCACATCCACGAATCCACCTCCCGTACCGGCGACTTCAGGGAACAGCTGGGACGGACATGGATGATGAACGGTGCGACCGGTGGACCGGAGCTGGTGGTCGTCGAAATCGACAGCGATAATCCCGCTGATGCGGCGCGGTTGACCCTGTGACACGCAATGTCGAGCCCCCGAGCCCGGGTTGCTCCCCTGAGTTGCGCTTGTTACCTTTAACACAAGCGGTGAGGCCGAGGCAAAACTCGGCTTCACCCTTTTCTGTCTTCGGGACGCGAACGTGCGGACCGCAACGGGCGACCATCGCCCCCGGCAATGGCGGTGGTTCATCGGTTTACGATGTGAGGACATGATGGCGGAAAAAGGTTTCAATCCGTTCGCGATGGCGCAGACTCAGTTCGATAAAGTCGCCGAACTGCTTAACCTCGATGAAGGCACACGTGAATTGCTGCGCACCCCGTTGCGCGAGTTCCATTTCAGCATCCCGGTGAAGATGGACGACGGCACTACCCGCGTTTTCCGTGGCTTCCGTTGCCAGCACAATGACGCCCGCGGCCCGAACAAGGGCGGCATCCGGTTCCACCCGCAGGAAACCGTGGACACCGTGCGCGCATTGTCGATGTGGATGACCTGGAAGTGCGCGTGTGTCGACATCCCGCTCGGCGGCGGCAAGGGCGGCGTGATCTGCGATCCGCACAACCTGTCGATGAAGGAACAGGAACAGATCTGCCGTGGCTTCATCCGTCAGCTGTGGAAAAATATCGGCCCGGTGAACGACGTTCCGGCGCCGGACGTGATGACCTCCGCGCAGCACATGCTGTGGATGCTCGACGAGTACGAAACCCTGACCGGTGGCCACTACCCGGGCCTGATCACCGGCAAGCCGGTGGGCATGGGCGGTTCGCTGGGACGTACCGAAGCGACCGGGTTCGGCGTCGTCTTCACCCTGCGGGAAGCGTTGAAGGAACTGGAAATCCGTCCGGAAGACACCACCGCAGCGTTCCAGGGCTTCGGTAACGTCGCCCAGTACGCGATGCGGCTCTACACCCAACTCGGCGGGACCGTGGTCGCCGTCTCAACGTGGGACAACCACGACCAGACCTCGTACACCTTCCGCAAGGTGGACGGGATCGACCTGGACGACCTGCTGTCCATGACCGACCGCTTCGGCGAAGTCGACAAAGCCAAGGCGAAGGACAAGGGCTACGAAATCCTCAGCGGGGACGCGTGGATCGAGCAGGATGTGGACGTGCTGCTGCCGTGCGCGCTGGAAAACCAGATCACCGGCGACAACGTTGACAAGATCAGCCAGCGTGTCAAAGTGATCGCGGAAGGCGCGAACGGGCCAACGACTCCGGAAGCGGACGCCGTGCTCGAAGAACGCGGCATCTTCGTCATCCCGGACTTCCTCGCGAACGCCGGCGGCGTCACCTGCTCCTACTTCGAACAGGTGCAGTCGAACATGAACTACTACTGGACCCGGGACGAAGTGCTCGGCAAGCTCGACCTGAAGATGACCGACGCCTTCATCGCGGTGAGCGAACTGGCACGCAAACGCAAGCTGTACATGCGTGACGCCGCATATGTCATCGCGATCAGCCGTGTCGCGCAGAGCTGCAAGGATCGCGGCTGGTGCTGATGGACGGTAGTTGCGAGCTCTGAGCTGTGAGCTGTGAGCAAAACATCAACCGGGGACACGTTCGTGTGAATGTGTCCCCGGTTTTTCTATTCTCCAGGTTACTTGTAAAATAGTACAGGGGATGAGGTCTTTTCTCTATGAAACATGGTGCTATCAGGCCAATTTGAAACCTACGTTCTTCAGGAGCGACAGTATTCGATTCTGACAATCTGCGGTGCTGTTGGCAACCAGATTCTTTAATGGGATCCACAACAAACCCCCACAACGTGTGGGGGCAGAGTGCGGAGCAGATAGGTTGAAGTAATCAGAAACTTCTGACCGGACTATTCTCCCAAGACTGTTTGCCATTCGTGAGTCTGTGCCTGTGAGATACTACCGGTAATCTCACTACTGTCATCGCAGTCTGGGTAGGTGACAACGGTCACCCCCGTCACATTGGGCCAAAGTATAGAATAAACGGTTCCACTGGCGTAGGATTGGATGTTATCAAACTGCCAGGAGGTACCAAGTGGCAGATACTCCCAGTAGGAGCTACCAGGATTCGGGTCAATCTGCGCGTACCCAAACGCGGTGGGTTGATAGAATTCGTACTCCTCCTCAAAGTGCCAGACACTTGTAATGCTCACGTCCCAAATCCCCAGTGGTGGGTCAGCGGCGAGAACAGGCCCAAAGGCCAGTATCATTGAAGCGAATGCCAACAGAAACAGCAAAGAAGTGTTTTTCGAACTCGTCTTCATCGTATTCTCCTCAGATGTTTGCTCCGCTAGTATATAGTGAATACATTAATACGTCGATGTCAACTAAGCTCGGGAGTTTGGCAAAATGTTGAAAGTTTTTATATGTCTTAGTATGCTGCCGATTTATGCTTTATCCGTGATGGGGCAACCCCAGCTTCGGCCGGGTTGGCCGCAGCAGATTTCGCCGGCTGGTGCAAGTGGGACGGCGAACAATCTGGCCGTGGGCACGATTCCCGAGTATGGTGATGTGATCTCAGTCAGTACGAACCAGTGCATTGCGTTGTTAACGACAGACGGCCAGTTCCTGCCTGGTTGGCCAATTGAGCTTGATTATGGTCAGGATGGATTGCTTGTCCAGGGGATTCGCTGGGGCAACCTCCTTGGGGATGAGCAGCTGGAGTTCGTTATTCGGTTATGGCAACAGGACGAGGGAAACAAAATCTACGTGTACTCGCTGGAAGGTGAACGCTTGCTGTTTGATCTGAACCTGCCACCACCAGCGGCAATGAACAGGCCATTCGGGGCTCACGTTCTGATCAATGTTGACGATGATGACTATGACGAGTTGTTTTTTGTTGCTGATTCTTTGGTCTATGGACTCAACGGCGACGGAAGTTCACTCCCTGGATTTCCCAAATATGCCGGGGTCGTGGAGGCTGCCTACTTCGGCGCTCCCTGTCTTGGAATCGGCGATAACTGGCACGCTGACCCTGCGATATTCTGGACAACGGGTACGACAATCCAGGCGAAATACCTGCAATCTGGAGAGGATATCGCGGGATATCCTGTCGCGATTGATGTGGACGCCACTTACTCACCGCTGACACTGATTTCTGATGCCGAGGGATGGTTCCTCACTTTCGTGGATAAGGACTCATTGTACGCATTTGATGAGCAGGGGCAATCTCTGTCGGGATTTCCAGTTCGCAATCCTTATATCAACGGCGTAAGTGAAGTTAGTTATGACGTTGTTGCTGCTGATCTCGATGGGGACGCGGTTCCTGAGCTTCTCTTTCATCCATTTGACGAACATCTATACGCATTTCGAACCGATGGGAGCAGCTTCCCCGGATTTCCGATTGAAATGCCAAATGTCGTGGGTGCGGGAGAGCCACCTGTTGTACTTCGCAGGATCGGTTCATCCAGTGCGCGCATCTTCTTGCTATCCCCAAATTCACCTTCAAACTGCAAGCTTTACGGCTACGAATTGAATCAACCTATCTCCGGTTTTCCGATCAACGTTCCGATAACATACCCGGTGTACATTTATGGGCAAACCGCCTGTTTTCCACCTGAGGCGGGGTCGATGATCATGGTGACGTTTAATCCCAATGGGCAGATTGCCGCGTACGATGTTCCCATGGAGGGTGGTGATTACAGCTTGGAATGGCCGATGCCCGGTTGCAATGTCGGCGGGAACCGCTTGTATCAGCCTCAGATCTTCAGCGACGTTGATGAACCGGATCCAATGCCGGCAACTCAGACACTTGCCACTGTCTATCCGAATCCGAGCAACGGTTCGTTCCGGATCACCCTGCAAGCAGACGGATTGGGTGAGGCTCACATCCGTATCCACAACGTTCTCGGTCAACTGGTCTACCAGGCAAATCTACATGGACAGCCCGGCGAATTGCTGAAACACAACTGGAACCCCCGTGATTCAGTGGTATCCGCGGGCACGGGACTATACCTGGTTACGTTGGCCGGAAAAGAACGCTCGACTCACAAAATCGTGTTGCTGCACTAGATCGTCGTGGAGTGCTGCTCGAACGCTCCCGCAGACGAAGACACCCGTTACCGTTTCAACCACAGGCGGGAGTGGAGCAGGTTGTCCAGCGACAGCCGTCCCGGGCCGGTGAGGATCAACGCGAGGTAAGCTACGGCGTACACGAATGCCTTTTCCTGTGTCGCGAAGGGGTCGGAACCGTGCACGACGAACCCGGCGACGAGCATCGTGATCAGTAGCGGCACCGACGCCAGCCGTGTCAGCAGACCAGCGATGATCAGCACGCTGGCCCCGACCTCGGACGAGACCGCGAGGAACAGGCTCAACCCGCTGCCCATGCCCAGTGGATCGGGGAATTTCTCCAGCAGCTCGCCGTAATTGCTCAGCTTCGGCCAGCCATGCGCCAGCAGCATCATCAACCCAACCGACAACCGTAGCGCCAACAGTCCCAGATCACGTGCCGGCTCACGCCAGCCATCCCGTCGTTGCAATCGCACTCCCGCATCCTTCCGTGGCTACCAAACCCTGTTCTGTTGTCTGTGATACCGGGGTTGTGGTGGCAGGGTTTCAACGGGAACGGGCTCGGCCTGCGAGATCGGTCAGGCAGCGGCAGGATCGAGCAAAGCGAGCGCTCGATGCGCGCGATAGGTGATCCACGGGCTCGGCTTGCCTTTCTGGTCGAGATTCGCCCACATCTTGCCGTTGATGCCGCCGGTCAGTTTCCAGCGGCCGTCCGGGTTGCGACGGTCTAGCAGACGCTGCAACGCGTCATCCAAAATCGCATCACGCGGGACCAGTTTCTCACCGAACTGACGCCGGGCCTCGCCCAGGACCAGCAGCAGCTCGAGCAGGTCGGGGTTGTAGGTCAACGGGAAGCTGAACTTCAGCCAACCGGTCTTTTCCTTGCGTGGTTCGAGCCGGCCGGCGTCGGTCCACTGCTGCTTCAGCTCGCGGATTTCCTTTACCTTCTTGCCGTAGATCGCTTCCCCGTACTCCTTTGCCGCGACCGGGACATACTTGTACAACTCGTGCTTCCACAACAACGCGACCACTTCACGGATGGCCGTGTTCTCCTCAGGTGTGCGCTCGTCCGTGGGGATCGTGAGCCAGCTTTTCAGCACTTCCGGCACCGTCATGATGCAGCCGGGCAGCAGGGAATAGTCGTCAATCACCCGGCAGGCGAAGCCGATCACCGGCTGGGGCATCGCCAACAGGAATGCCCGTGCACCACGGGTGACCTCGTGATCCGCCAGTCCATAGCGGGCGAGGACAGTCGCCATGCGTGCGGTGAGGCACGGAAACGCTGCCATCCAATACACCGGTTCCGCACCCTTGAGCGGTGGACCGGACCAATTCTTCATCCGATTCGCAGCCTTCGGGGTCTCGAGGATATGCTCGATCCCCGTCTGGATTGCGGGGTGATCGCCCGGCACACCGATCTCGCTCAAATGCGCCATGGTCCAACTGATGCCACGGTATTTGATATAGAACGTGTGATCCCAGATCCGGCCGGAAGTGATGGCATCCAATGCCGCCTTCGCGTAAGGTTGCTCCGGTATCCGCGACCGTGCGTCCAGTACCTCGGGGTCGTTGTCTGCGCGGTCCAGCAGATCGGTCAACACCATCGCCCGTAATGCCGGATCGCGTGAATCGAGCAGCCAGTCAAGCGTGGTGCTGTCCAGCTCGACTGGCTGCCGGGTTGTCGTCATGATGGATCAGTCCTCTACGTCCGCGACCTGCGGTTCAGCAAGAAGTTGAGCCCGTTCAGCCAGATGAATGAACTCAGCGCGGGTACCTTCCAAATCGACTCCGCGCGCGTTTCGGGCAAGATCAATCACGTGATCGTATGTCGCACTGCCTTTCTGGTCCGATCCACGTAAAAGCAGACCAAACTCAGCCACTGCCGCAGCCCAACGGAAGTTACTGCTGGCTTGATCGAGGCTGGATGCGTCCGCTTGACCGTGCAGAACCAGCAGCGTGCTTTCGTCACTGCTCGGGCGTTTGTAGCGAATGTTGACAGTGACAATCTCGTTGCTCCAGAACGCTTCCTCTGTCAAAATGCTGCGCTGGTAGCGCATGAAGCGCTTGCCCGCGCGTTGCAGGTTTGCCTGTGGAACGATTTCGTACAGTACAGTAACTGACTGGCCCGCACCGAATTCGCCAGCGTCTTTGGTGTCGTCGTCGAAGTCCTCGTCATCCAGCAGCCGGTTTTCGTAGCCAATCAGCCGATATTCCGCAACCTCAACCGGGTTGAATTCCACCTGCAGCTTGACATCCTTGGCGATGGTCAGTAGCGATCCGAGATCCTCGCTGAAAACGCGCTTCGCCTCGAGGATGTCGTCCACGTAGTAATAGACACCATTTCCCCGGTCGGCGAGGATTTCCATTTTCTGGTGCTGAGTGATCTTGGCACCAAATCCCATTACGGTGAGGAAAAAGCCGCCTTCCCGCTTGACGCTTATCAGGGAATCCAGCGCCTCCGTCGATTGCAGTCCAACGTTGAAGTCGCCGTCGGTGCACAGAATGACACGGTTGTTGCGTTCGGAATCAAAGTTCTCCGCAGCAGTATCATACGCTAGCATGATTCCGGCACCACCCGCAGTCCAACCACTTGCACGAAGGCCATTAATGCTTGCGAGGATGACATTCTTGTCCCTGCCGCTTGTGGAGGGTAAGTAAACGGCTGCGTCATCCGCATAGGTTACAAGTGCGACGCGATCCTGCGGACGCAATCGTTCGACCAGCATCCGCAATCCCTTTTTCAACAATGGAAGCTTATCACCAGGTTCCATTGAGCCGGACACATCAATGAGGAAGACGAAATTTGCTGGCGGAATGTCATCGTAATCATACTGTCGTCCCTGCAGGCCGATGTGAAGCAGTTGGTGATCCTCATTCCACGGGCAGGCAGCCAGCTCGGTCGTGATCGAAAACGGTTTATCGTGATCCGGAGACTCATACTCGTATTCGAAAAAGTTGACCAGTTCTTCGATACGAACCGATTCCGACGGCGGCAGGGTGTCGTCAAGTAAATACCGGCGAGTACGTGTGTAGGATGCCTTGTCCACGTCAATGGAGAATGTCGACAGGGGGTTGACATCAGCACGCTCCCACGTATTGGGAATCCACTCGCCGAAGGTTTCCCGATCTTCCATCGGCAGAGGCTGGATCGGAGGCTGTACGGGGGACCTGGGTGGAGGTGCGTTGCGAGGGAGACCAATGTACTCGCCGTTCTGGCGAATGATGATCTTCCCTTCCTGATCAACCTTGAAGCCGGGTGTGGCTCTTAGAACGGCCACAGCATCCGGATCGGCCTGATACTGTACGTCTTCCGCACTGTACCGCGTCACATTGGACGTGACACCTTTTTCCACGGATGGTTTTTCGTAGACCAGGATGACGTCTTCCAGCTGAACCGAAGATCCTTCCAGCTCGAACTCGAGATCGGTGGTCTTTTCGGCTTCGACGATCACGTCCTTGATCGTGACCTTCGCATAGCCGACAGCCGACGCGCTCACGTTGTACGTGCCCGGCACAACGGCGAGGATGACAAAGAAGCCGTCCAGATCCGACGCCGCGCCACGGCTGGTTCCTTCGATGATGACATTCGCGCCGATGATCGGCTCGCCGGTGGCTTTGTCAACCACCATGCCCCAGATCTTCCCGGTGTCGTCGGCGTAAACCGTGCCGCAGGCGAGGAGAAGTGCGGCCAGTAGAAACAACCTCAGTGCCCTGTGCATGGTGCCCTCCTTCCGCGATTGATTGGACCCGTACTGCGCTGTGCGATCATTACCGGCGGGCGGGATTATGCTGCCCGCGCGGAGAAACCGGCGTCCGCGTGTTGTACATTGGCTGCGGGTGCAGACAGTTGTGAGTGGTGAGTTGTGAGTGTCTGGTTCACAGACCACTGATTAATGAGTACTGGCCACTGAACACTGTCCATTGCCTCACCCACCTATCATTAACATAGTACGATTTCGGGCGGGTGTGTACATTTGGACAGTACTTTCTGAGATTTATTCGAGGATACCACACGAGGTTCTGATGGATAAGTTCATGCAGGCGGCGATTGACGAAGCCCGGAAGGGATTGGCGGAAGGTGGGATTCCGATTGGCAGCGTGCTGGTGCGGAACGGGGAGATCGTGGGACGTGGGCACAACAAACGGGTGCAGGACGATGACCCGATGACACATGCCGAGACCGACGCCCTGCGTAGCGCCGGACGGATCGGTTCGTACCGGGACACGGTGTTGTATTCGACGCTGATGCCGTGTTACATGTGCGCGGGGACCGTGGTGCAGTTCCGCATTCCGAAGGTGATTGTCGGGGAGAGCGAGACCTTTGATGGCGCACGACCGTTCATGGAACAGCACGGCGTGGAAGTGGTCGACCTCGAGCTGGACGAATGCAAGCAGATGATGCGTGACTTCATCGCTGCGAAGCCCGACCTGTGGAACGAAGACATCGGTGAATGATGAGCATGGCAGGGGGGAAGCAGACAGGTAGTCCACAGGACGCGGGACATCCCGAGCCACCCAGCGGCAGGTCAGGGAAGACTGTGCTGCCGAAGGCGTCGCTGACGGGATCGTTGGCCGGTGCGATCCTGGTGGTTACGGCTGTGGGCGGGACCATCTTCGCTCCGCCGATGTGGCGGCTGTGGGGTGTGGACGGCCTGTACGGCCAGACTCCGATCCAGATCATCCTGTGGCTGGGGATCTGCGCTGCGGCGGGTGGTCTGATGGGCTTTGCCAGCAGCCGGTTCATCCAGCGACGTACCAACCTGTGGATCGTATTCCTTTACACCCTCGCGGCGATTGTCCTGCTGATTCTGTTCCCGGCGGCGACGCTGCTGCGTGGGGACGGCCAACTGATCGTGCTCTCCTCCGGCGAAGGCAGCAAGTTCGCCCCGCTGTACTATCAGCTCGCGAAGGTGTTAAGTGGACCGCAGCCGTCCGCGGAGACGGTCTGGACCGTGTTCCGTTGGATCGATCTCGTTGCGTTGCTCGGCTACGCGCTGGCGTGGTGGCTGTGGGTACGCGATGACGACGGCCCGAAACGCCGCCTGCTGACCATCGTCACCGCCTTCGGGATCGGTTCGGTGCCGTTGCTGGCAGGGCTGGTCGAACACTACGCGCTGCTGCACATGCTGACCGCGTGGGCTTGTCTGCTGGTCTGGCGTGCTCAGGACCGGCCGGGGTACGCGTGGATTGCGCTGGGACTGGTCGTGTTGACAAGCGCCCTGCACGCCCAGGGACTGGTGCTGCTGCCGGCGTTCCTGCTGTTGCTGACGGTACGGTCCATCAGGCTGCGCTGGGGGCTGTGGCTTGCGTCCATGGTTGCCGGGCTGATCGCTGCGGCGGTGTTGATCCCGGACCACGTGCTCGCACCGCTCGGCAGTCCACCGCCGGACGGCTACACCCTGTTCGCACCCACGCACTTGCTCGACCTGCTGAACCTGATCCTGTGGGCCGGGGCGGTGCCGGTGTTTGTGCTGTTGCCGTGGGTCCTGCAGGCACGGCCGTCGTCCACGACTGGCAGCGGCGCGTTGTCACCGCGTCTTGCGTTTTGTGCAACCGCGACTGTCGCCGCGTTCGGTTTCGCGGCGGTGTTTTCCCCGGACCTCGGGATGGCACGGGACGCCGACCTTGTCAGCCTGTGGGCGGTGCCGTTGACGTTCCTGCTGTTCGGGTATGCCCGTGAACGGTCGCTGGTGCCACGCTCGACCTTCGTCGCGCTGGCCGTGGTCGTCGCCCTGATGACCGCCGGCGCGCAAACCCTGCTGCAGCATCATCAGCATGCCGCCGAACAGCGCCACGAACGTGCGTTGCAGCGGAACCCAGGACGGGCACCGTACGGCTGGGAAGTCCTCGCGATCAACTATCGTGAGGCTGGCCGCACGAACGAGGAGTACCACGCCCTGACGCAAGCCTGGGACCTGTCCGGCAACCCACGCTATGCCTACCGCATGGCCCAGATTGACGCGTGGGAACGCAACGACACCGCGTCCGCCCTCACGATGGCCGCCAAGGCCGCGAACGCCGACCCGCCACTGCCCGCAGCGCAGGGGTTCTACGGACGCCTGCTGCTGTCCGAACGCCAGTACGAAGACGCCCTGCACTGGCTGCAGACCGCGATCAGCAACGGGTCCCGCGAGGATATGGACTTCGTCTTCCTCACCGACTACTACCTCGGCCAGCACGACCTCGACAGCGCCGCGCAACTGATCGAAGCCGGGTGGAAGCAGGCTGTCAACCACACCGGCCCCTACTACGTCATGGCCGGACAGGTCGCCACATTGCAGGGCGATCCGGATACGGCTGCCCAGTACTACAACAAGGCCGCCGCGTTCGAGATGGACGAGTACTGGTCCGGACGCCTTCAACGCGGGATCGCTCAGATTCGACAGGACAACTGAGCCTGCTGTCGACCACTTTCCGCACAAACAAAAACAGCCGCACCCATCACAGGTGCGGCTGCCTCCGTTCCGAAGAACGGGGAGGAGGAGAGAAGAAAACTCAGTCGTCGAACGTTCCGACGCACGGGTAGTCCTGATCCGGCGCGTGGTACGTCACCAGGCCCGGGAACTCCTGATCGATCGAGTTCACGCCGTACAGCATGCTGTAGGCATCGTAGCCGAGCATGTTCAGCCACGCAACCACCTTGCTCGAGGTCTGACCGGTGTGGCAATACACGACCACCGGCAGTTCCGGATCGACGCCTTCAAGAACGTCCATGTCGATCGGATTCGCCTGAACCGCGCCAGCGAGGTGACCGTCGTTGTACATGTCGACGTTCCAGTAGTTCAGGATCGTCACTTCGTTCATGCTGAGCTCGTGGACCGCGGTGCAGGACATGTTTTTCGTGCCGTTGGACAGGTACATGTCGAGATAGTACTCCGCCGCTTCCATCACGTCTTCGGTTTCCAGCTCACGGGCCGGATAGTCAAACGTTTCGTCCAGCGTGTACGGGTCGGTGACCATCGGAACATCATTTTCCGCGAGGTTTGGCCACTTGCCGAGGTTGATGTCTTCGTTCGTCGTCCAGCCGCACATACCGAACTTCAGGTTCCAGGCATCGTAACCGAGCAGGTTCAACGCCGAGCTGGCCTGGGACGCGGTCTGGCCGGTGTAGCAAATGCAGACGACCTTCGCATCGGCCGGGATCTGGTCCAGGTTGTCCATCAGATCGGTAATCGCCCAGTTGACAGCGCCGTCGATATGCGCGTAGTTGTAATGCTCCGCGCTACGGAAGTCGATCATGAACAGCTCGCCGGCGGCCGGGGTGGTGCCGGTCATCTCAGCGTACAGCGCATCAGACGCGATGTTGTCGCCAAAACCGCCGTCTAACGCGAACAGGTCTTCAAAATGATCGGTCGTGGTCGGGCCGGTCGGGTTGTCGTTATCGTCGTCGTCATCGGAGCAGCCGACGAAACCGATCGCCAACAAAAGAATGAACATCCAGGTCAAAGACTTCAGCAACTTCATGGGGGTTTCCCTTTCTTCTTTCTTGTCCGGACGGGGCACGCTTCATACCCCGCCACAGGCTAGCTATGGTTTACTTCGTATGCTGTTTAGTCATCCCACGGTGGCGGACCATCCGGGACGATGCAGTCCACATTCGCCGCCTGTTCCGCCGGGGTCATGTCTTCAAGGTCAGCCGCACGCAGGAAGTAATCTTCCGACTGGTGGCATGCCTGCGAACAGGTCAGACCGCCGGTCGTGTCCGTCCGCGCTGTCCAGCGGCGGATGTTGTGCGGGCTGGCATACTTCCACGTCGGCAAATCTGAATAGTTCGGCAACGTCTCAACGCCCCACGGGCTGTACGTATCCTCCGCGATCGGGATGTGACGCAGCACGACATATTCATAGTCACGTTCGTTCGGAATCGGATTCTTGCCAACCTTGAACGTGATGTAGCTTTCCTCACGGATGCCGGTACCACCAACGTGACAACGGTTGCAGTTCTTGTAGTCCTGGCTGTGGCACACCT
This sequence comes from bacterium, assembly GCA_963675295.2. GTDB lineage: Bacteria > Electryoneota > Electryoneia > Electryoneales > Electryoneaceae > BMS3BBIN04. Next base: position 3,264,676 of record CAXXKJ010000002.1, on the reverse strand, counting down.
GGCACTGGAATTCGTCCCAGTGCATGCTGTGGTAGATGTTCGCGTCCTCAGCCGTCGAATGGCAGAACTCGCAACGCGGCATGTCGTTTTCCTGATACCGCGTCTCGTACACCGTACCGTCGCCGTGCATCTCCTCACCCGTATGGCAGGACACGCAGTTCATGCCGTGCGGGAGGTAGTGCGTGTCGGATGAATACCCTTCACGTGACCCGAGATACTCTTCGCCAACACGGGACCCGTGGCACGCGGTGCACTGGTCACTCTGGTTCGGCGTCGGCATGAAACGGTGGCCCTGGACCAGTCCGCCCTGCACACTACGGGGACGGCTGACGTGGCACTCACCACAGGTCGTGTGGCACTTGCCGCACTCGTTGTTGAACTCTTCCTCGATCTCCGGGTGATCCTCAAACGTTAGCCCGGCACGCGTTTCGAACAGAGTCTCGTACCCGTGGAAGTTCTGATGCAGGCTGGTTGAGTACGTCGCCGTGATGTCGCTGTGGCAACGGCCGCAGGTTTCCTCGTAATTCATCGAGGGTGCGGCGATCACGCCTTCGTGCGCGTCTGCCTTTTTGTTGATGCCTTCAACGCCTGCATGGCAGTCGGTGCAAGACAAAGTGCCGTGCGGGTCCGCGAGGAACATTTCACCACCTGTACCACCAACGTAGACTTTTTCCCAAGCTTCCAGCTCGGGGACGCTGCCGCCTCAACCCTCGCCCGTGGATTCGGACGTACCGCTCGTGTCCTCAGCCACCGTTGCTTTCAGCATGTCCTCGTTGGTGTGGCACCCTTCGCAGGTCTCTTCGCTGCTCATCGAGTACGGCCCAGCTGTCGGATCCACCGGATTGTCATCGTCTTCTTCCGAACACCCGGTGACCAGGTAGCCAAGGCTGAACAGCAGCGAGAACACGGCCAGGTATGCCAACCAGCGCTTCGCGTGCATGTGCTCTCCCAAAAGTGTCGTTCCTTACAAACCAGTCATCTGCCGAACGAATCACCAGTTCCGGTTTGCTTCCGCTTGTTTTGCGTAAAATATCACAAACTTTGGAGAAATCGCACCCTGAAAAAATGGGTGGGCGTCTCTATTTGCGAAATTCATCACAAACTTTGGCGTCACACCCTGTACTCGGTCGTAAAAATGACTCCGCAACCCATGCGATTGCAATCCCATTCTCCTCGCATCGGCGGGTTAGACTCCCCTTACGAAACACGTCTCAAACCCAGCCACAGCTTAAAATCCCGCCAGATTCTTCGCACTCAACTAACACGATGCTCATTCAAGTGAGAGCGTCCACGCATGTCAACGAAGCTGATTCCAGCCTTATCGCAAGAGCAAAAAAACACCCCGAAACGATTCGCCTCGGGGTGTGGATTGTCTGGTCAGCCAACCCTTAGAACTTGCCGTCCAACCATTCGACGATCAAACGCAGCTCTTCACGCGCGGCTTCGGTGTGGCCCGCCGGGAATCCGCCGAAGACGTCGTCAATCGTGCCGCCGTCAAACGGGAAACCGGCGTCCGGATTATTCGGCGTGCCGAAGAAGCGGTTGACATTGTCACCGGCGGTGAAGTCGACGCCGAAGTTGTTTACCAGCACTGTTGCCAGCACCGCATGCGCGCCAAACAGGCCGAGGTCGTCGGACAGGCCGCAGGCCATGTAGATGTCCATTCCGGCCATCGCAGCCTGCTGAGCGGGATCGGTGGAGAGGCGAGCGATGATGTCGCGGGCCATCCACAGGTTCCACACCGGCAGGAAGATCTCGCCGTCAAGACCGATCGGCAGTTCCACGCCCGGCAGGTTCGGATCGAACTGGACGTACGTCGGGCCTGGGTTCGCCGGATCACCGGGGCTGAACGCCGCAGCCATCGCGAACATCATTGACGTCGGCGGGCCTTGCTGCAAGCCGTTCAACATCGCCGCCTGGTAGGCAGATGTCAGGTCCGGGTCCGGGATCAGGGGATCCCAGTTCGGGTCCGGTGTGAAGCCACCCTGGGCGAGCACGGCTGGCAGGAGTTCCTCGATACCGGCGTAGACATCGTCCGTGTTCGGGATGTTCACCGGATCAGCGGTCCGTTCGCCCCAGAAGCTGACCGGGCCGGAGAGCACGCCGACGAAGCCGAACTCACCAGCATTCTCCAACGCGAGGCTGAGGGCACCGTAGCCGCCCATCGACAATCCGCAGATCGCTTTGCCGGCCGGATCGGTGCTGACGTTGTACGCCGCTTCAACCGAACCGACCAGTGCCATCATGCGGTCAGCGGACGCACCGACCAGCGGATACGGGCTGTTCTGGTAGAAGGTGCCGGCCAGTTCGTTGTCACCGTTCGGGAAGACCGCGACGAACGGCTCGACGACTTCCGACGCGATCATCTCGTCGAACAGGGCAGTGATCCCGAAGATGGTCGGGAACATGTTTTCGTCACCACCGTACCCGTGCAGCATGTACACCACGGGGTAGGCATCACCGGACGCAGAGTAGCCGTCCGGCAGGTAGATCAGGGTTTGTGCACCGTCGGCGTCCGACGGATTCAACGCTTCCGCGATCGGGTCCGCCATGGTTTCGATGGTGCCTTCACGTCCGACCCAGACATCAGTCGGCGCTTCAATCTCTTCGGCGCAGCCTGCCAGCAGGAGAAGCAGCGCGGCAAGGCCGAACAGTGTCAATCGTTCACGCATTGTCGTCTCCTCCCGTTTAGAAGCGGTAGCCAAGCTGCATGCCGATGGTGATGACCTGCATGTTCCACGTGCCGGGCACGTTGTCGTACAGGCCGTCGCCGTCGTGGTCCGCAGCTTCAGCTTCGTTGTCGTTACCCCAGAGGTGCTGGTACGTGCCGTCCACGGTGAAGCCATTGCCGAAGTCGTAGCCGACGCCGAAGCTCCAGCTGTGCTTGTCGGCGACGTCGGTAATGGTCGGACGCATGGTCTCGCCGGGGATCGGGGACGGGTCGAAGTAGTAGCCGCCACGCAGCTGCACCGCTTCATTGACATCCCACATGAAGCCGATGTTGAACCGGACCGTATCCTCCCAGTTGAGGATCAGCTCCGTGTCGTCCGCCGGCTGGCCGGTCGGATCCGTGCCATCCAGCTCGATGTCGATCACGTCCAGCGACGACCATTGGGTCCACTTGACGTCGAACGCCGCGGTAAACTCCGGGGTGAACTTGTACGCGATCCCCGCACCCACTTCCATCGGGATCGGGAAGTCCGCCTTGGCATCCGGTTCGGCATCCAGTGCTCCGCCGCCCGCCATGGCGGGGAGGTAGAGGGTCTGGCTGAGCGTACCGTCGATCGGGATCAGGGACGGTCCGACGTACGTCAGCGCCGTCGACAGCTTGTCGTTGACATGGTACAGCACGCCGAGGTTGAACCCGACACCGATTTCGCTGCCCTTGAGCGTGGCGTCAATGAAGTAATGCGAACCCGGCAGCGGCAGACGGTCGCCGGTTGCCGGATTCACACCCGGGACCAACGCCGGCGACTGCAGCTCGATGCTCGCGACCTTAACCGACAGGCCCGCACCGACAGACAGCTTCTCCGTCACCATGTACCCGACCGTCGGGTGAATGTCGATGACGTACATGCTGGACATCCACGCCTGGTCCGGATACTCCGGGTTGTCCCCGTAGCCGGGGTACGGCCCGAGGTAAAGGTTTTCCCAGTCGGCACCGAGCGCGTTCGGCGTAAACGCCGACAGCCCGGCGGTCAGCTTTTCGCTGAACTGCCACTGGAAGGCGAAAGAGCCGGTGGGACGGCCGCCGTTAACCGACGACTGTTCCACCCCATTCCGATAGAGGTAGTAGCCGTCGTAGCCGGGCACGGTGCTCGGCGTGTTCGGAATAATCCTGGTGTTCGGAAAGAGGACCTTCGCCTCGAGATAGATCCCCGTCCCTTGCCCCGCCAAGCCTGCGGGGTTCCAGTACATCGCACTCCAGTCGTCCGCGATCGCCCGGAATGCACCAGACATCGCCAGACCCTTCATGCCAGCACCGGCAAGATTAAAGCCTCCCGCGAATACCAGCGTTGGCGCCAGCACAAGCAGAAGGCCAATGATCAGCACTCCCCGGTTGCATCGAGTCATGCGTCCTCTCCCTCAGTTGATGATACGGACATGCCTTGCGGTCAGACGGAAGGTAAACCATCATCCATCCTGTGCATCCCCCAAAGTCCGCAATGAAGATAGCAGTTTTTCGCAGTTTGCCAAATCAGAACAGAGAAGTTAGGGAATCATGAGGAGGCGAAGAGAGACACGGAAGCTGTGATTTCACGAGGAGTTGCCTTGTGCCAATACGTGTAACGGAATTACATGGGTGGGGGAGCGGGGCACGGCAGTGTGCCCAGTGTGCATGCTTTGTCCTCCCCTGCACCACCTCACGGGGTGTCATCCTGAATCCGGTCGTATTGGATGAAGGATCTGCTGGATGAACCGGTTAAGGTGCAACGAGGAACCTGCCACCGCTGTATGACCCAGATGCTTCATTCCTCTTCGTTCCATTCAGCATGACACACGAGCAGCGCCCCACGGGGACCCGCGTTGTCAGAGCCAACACGGGCAAGAGCCGAAGCTCCGTGCCATCCGCAGTCCGCCGACCGCAGCCCGCAGCCCGCAGCCCACGACACAGGACACAACACGCACAGAGGACACATCAGAGGCGGAGCTGATCATCCCAGAGCGCGCGAACCAGCTTGTCCTGCACCTTGTGCAGCGCGAACTGGTCACGGGTAGACGGCGTCAGCCAGGCGAGGCCGTGGGACCCGCCGCCGGTTAACGCAGAGGGTGAGGTGATGTTCGCATCCACCGGGTATGCTCTCACTTCGATGCTGAAGTGGCTGTACACGTGACGGGCGTGCGCGACCGCTTCGCCGATGGTGAACGCATCCGTGCCAAGCAGATCGGCGACCTGGTCGCACAGAAGCAGCGGACCGGTTTCATCCACCCGCGCAGGGTCCGTGGAGGTAGCGGCGTCACCTGGACGGTCCGTAGCCGACGCCCCCGCCCGCGTGCGGTCCGTACCCGAATCACCCGCCGGAAGCAGCACAGACGGCAGTTCCCAGAGGCCGCCGAGCATACCATCATCAGGACGGCGTTGGATCAGGATTGCACCGTCCGCGTCACGGATCACCGCTGCCGCGACGTGATGGTGCGGCACCGGTTTCTTCGGCGTTTTCACCGGTAGTTCGGCAGTCCGGCCATCCTGGTACGCGACACAGTCCGCGTGCAACGGGCACGTCCCGCAACCGGGGGACTTCGGCGTACACACGACCGCGCCGAGTTCCATCAACGCCTGGTTGTGGTCGCCGGGACGATCCGCCGGGACCAGCTCGTCCGCACGTTGCTGCACGGCGCTGGTGCCGGCGCTGCTGTTGATTGGAAGGGTGATGCCGAAGACGCGTGCCAGCACACGCTTGACGTTGCCGTCCACCACCGCCGCCGGTTCGTTGCCGCAGATGGACGCCAGCGCCGCGGCGGTGTACGCGCCGACACCGGGTAGCGTCTGCCACTCGGCGGCTGTGCGTGGCCAACGGTCCCGTTCACCCAGCCACTCGGAGACGACGGCCTGTGCGCCGTTCCGCAGGTTCCGCGCGCGACGGTAGTAGCCCAATCCCTCCCAGGACAACAGCAACATATCGTCATCAGCCGCGGCGAGGGTGTGAACGTCCGGGAACGCCGTGAGGAAACGGTCGTAGTAGCGCAGGACAGTGTCGACACGGGTCTGTTGCAGCATGATCTCGCTGACCCAGACGCGGTACGGGTCGGGATCGTCCAGACGCCACGGCAGATCGCGGTGATCAGCGTCGTACCACGCGAGCAACCGGGACGATATCGAGTCAGGGTGAGGGCTTCGCTGTCTCCGGGACGGTGGCGCTGTCATCCGTGTTTCCGTGGCTTTCGGGTTGATCTGGCAAGGCTGGTGGCTATATTGCCGAACATCTGAAGGCAATGCAGCACCTGCGCGGTTTCTGTCGAGAGGCGAGAGGAGAGGGAGATGGCCAACGCGGCATCACTGGCACCTGCCAAAGTCAAACACCCCAAGGGATTGCCCGTCCTGTTCCTGACGGAGATGTGGGAACGGTTCAGCTTCTACTGCATGCTGGCGATCCTGTCGCTGTACATGAATGCTCCGGTGGAGGACGGCGGTCTCGGATTTTCCGTGACCAAGACCGGGCAGATCTACGGCCTGTACATCGGCATCGTCTACTTCACCCCGCTGTTCGGCGGCATTATCGCCGACCGCGTGCTGGGGATCCGGCGAACCGTCATGCTCGGCGGTGCGTTCTTCATCCTCGGACACCTGCTGCTGGCCTTCCGGCCGCTGCCATTCTTCTTCGGTGGACTAATCGCGCTGATTATCGGGAACGGGCTGTTCAAGCCGAACATCTCGACCATGCTCGGCAACCTCTACCGTGACATGCCGGACAAGAAGGATGATGGCTACAACATCTTCTACCTCGGCATCAACCTCGGCGCGTTCGCGTCCCCGCTGGTCGCCGCGTGGGCACGGAACATGTGGGGCTGGCACGCTGCCTTCGCCACCGCAGCCATCGGCATGGTCGTATCGATGCTGGTGTTCCTCATCTTCCAGAAGTATGTCAAGGCCGGCGACATCGGCCCGGCAGCTTCACGGTTGGACCACAAGGAAGGGATGGACAAGATCGACCCGGCCGTGGCGAAGAAACGCGTCGGTGCGTTGATCGTCGTCTTCCTCGTGGTAATCGTCTTCTGGATGGCGTTCAGCCAGCAGGGCCTGACCCTGACCTTCTGGGCACGGAACGCCAGCAATACCATCCTGCAACCGGAGATCTTCAGCTCGATCAACCCGGCGTTCATCCTGCTGCTGACTTTCCCGTTGATCGCGTTCTGGCAACGCCTGCGCTTCCGGAAGAAGGAGCCGTCCACCGCTGCCAAGCTGGCCATCGGCATGCTGCTGACGGCCGTGGCGTACACCATTATGACCGGTGCGAGCCTGTTCGGTGGGAACGAAGGCAAGGTCGGTGTCGTCTGGCTGGTCAGTACCTATGCCGTCATCACCACCGGCGAGCTATGCCTCAGCCCGATGGGACTGTCGCTGGTCAGTAAACTGGCGCCTCCGCAACTAATGGGGATGATGATGGGCGGGTGGTTCGTCTCAACCGCCATCGGCAACTACCTAGCCGGTGCGGTCGGGGGTGGCCTGTGGGGGGCGATCCCGCACTCCACCTTCTTCATGATCTTCATCGCTGCCGCTGCGGCGGTGTTTGTCGTCGCGATGATGCTGCTGCGCTGGCTCGACCCGATCATCCACCAGGCCGAACACGAAGCAGCAACCTCCGCGGGTGGAGAAGCAGGCGGGGGTGGGAAGCCGGGTCATCCGATCTTCATGATCGGCGCGATCATCGGTATCGCCGCCATGGTCGCGGTGCTGGTCACCTGGATCAGCAGCAGGGACAGTATCGACCAGTTCGCCTCGACGGACATGGTCGTTCTCGATGGTGGACGCAACGCTCACCTGCTGGGTGTGACCGCTGGGGACTTTGCGTCTGACGAAGCCCGGATCCTGGTCGCCATCGAAGCTGCGAGCGACGAATTCCAGGGGGACGGCGTCGCGCTGCACTATCCGCCACCGCAGCTGACCGACCAGTCCAACGACCTGACGGCGTACCTGGAAGCGGGTGGTGTCGACGTTGGTGCGTGGATGATCGAAAACGGGTATGCGTTGGCCGATCCGACGGTCGATCACGAACGGGCCGACGAGTACCGTCAGCTCCAGGACGACGCGATGAGGGCTGGTCGAGGCTTCTGGAAGCAGTCGAACACAGAAGAGATCGACGGCGAACCGGACACCGGCGGAGAACGTCAACCCATGGAGCTGCAGGGCTAGTGGGAACGGATGCCCGATACACGGGTACAAGGAACAGTTCGGACTGATTGGTGACTGCCATGCGTTCCTTGCGAACACTCATCATCTTCTGCCTGCTCGGCATCACGGCGACTGTGTCGCTGGCTGCCGAGCCGGCAGTTCTGTTGTATACCGCACGTGCGGACGGCCGGATCGAAAACTGTCGCTGCCCATCCGATCCATACGGTGCCCTCGAAAAACGCCTGCCCGAGATCGAACGCATGCGTGAGCTCGGACCGCTGGCCCTCGTCGATGCCGGGAACTTCTTCCCGGAAACACGGGACAGCCTCGGGGCGACGTTCATGCTGCAGGCGTACAAGCTGCACAACTACGACGCTGTCACCGTCGGCTACCAGGAACTGGGCTACGGTGCGGAGTGGATGAAGCAGATCGAGGTCGCGCTGCCGATTGTCAGCGCCAACCTCAGCTACCGGGACGGTTCCCCGGTCGGGGAACGAGTCCGTGTCATCCAACGCGGCGGCTACACGTGGGCGATCACCGGCATCACGACACGCGAAAGCCTGCGCCTGCTGGGTCCAGGGGTCTACGAGGACTTTTCCCTTGCGGACGTTGAGGAATCGATTGATGCAGCCTTCGCGGACGTGCCCGACGATGCACGGAAGATTGTCCTCGCCCAGGCCTCGATGGAACAGATCCGTGACCATGAGGACTGGTGGCAGGGGTACCAGCTGGTGATCGGTGGGCTGAACTCCGACCTGATCCAGAGCGCCGAGCTGCTGGGTCAAACGCCGTACGTTCAGTGCGGTGCTAAAAGCCGTTACCTCGGTGTGGTGCAGTTCAAGGGCACACGGATCAAGGCCGACCTGAAGCCGATCCAGACCCATCTGCCCGACGATCCCCGTGTCGCTGAAATCGCACTGAAGCTGCGAATGGAACGCGCGCGCAACCGTCCCGAAATCCGTGACTACTAACCCCGGACCCGTCTTCGTGTCCCGATTCCTGATCACACTGACACTGCTGGTGACACTGGCTGCCTTCCTTGCCGCCTGCACGTCCCACGACAACACGTCCAACCAGCCGCCCGCCGGGCTGGATCCGGTGGTGCTCGGTGTCGTGCAGGATGACCGCATCACCGAAGCGTCCGGGTTGATCGCGTCACGACGGAACCCCGGCTGGCTGTGGGTGCACAACGACAGCGGCGATATCGCCCGGCTGTATGCGATCAGTGCCTATGGTGATTCACTGGCGGAATTGCAGCTGGACGGCATCGACGCCCGTGACTGGGAGGATATCGCCATTGGTCCCGGGCCGGGTGGCACGGACGATTACCTCTACATTGGTGACATCGGCGACAACGACAACGCATACAAGAACGTCGTCATCTACCGCTTTCGTGAACCGGAGGCGAAGGAGTTCGAACCGGGCATCCCGTTGCTGATCGAGGATGTCGAACGGTTCGACTTCATGTACCCGGAAAGCCCACGAGACGCCGAAACGCTGCTGGTGGATCCATTTACCAGCGACATGTACATCATGACGAAACGCCTGTGGCCGGTGCAGGTCTACCGGGCGGTGCCGATCCATACCGACCGTCCGCAGATCCTGCAACATGTCGCCGACATCACCGGTCCGCCGATCGCTGCCGGAGATATCAGCCGCGACGGACGGCATGTGATCGTCAAGACGTACGATGCAATCCTGCACTGGTACCATGAGGACGGTGTGTCGATCGCGGAGCTGTTCACCCAGCCGCCGGACACGTTGCCGTACGTAACCGAACCGCAGGGCGAAGCGCTTGCATTCAACTTGTCGGGAACTGGTTATTATACCATCAGCGAGGAAACCCGGGACCTCGCGGCTGCTGTATCGTTCTACCCGTTTAATCCTGAGTCACACGACGGTCACGCAAACCCATGATTTCGCTGCATCGACTGCTGACGGTTGCCCTGATCTTCCTGCTGTTCGCCGGCCTGGTTCCGTTCGCGAATGCCGAACGGCTCACGCCCGCACGCCTGCAATCCCTTCCGCCGGACACCTCCATCTCCGCTTTGATCCTGATGCGGGAACGGCCTGATCTGAGCGACCTCCGCCGCAAGGTGAGTCACCTCACCCGTGACCAGCGCAGCGAGGTGGTGTGGAACGAGTTGGACGTGCTTGCGGAACGCAGCCAGTATCGTATCCGGCAACTACTGCAACAGAAGATCGATGCCGGGATCGTCGAAACCATGCGGCCATTGCGGATCTCGAACGGGATCGTCGTCGAGGCCAAACCGGCAGCGTTCACCGACGTGCTGGACCATCCCGACATCTTGAAGGTGGTGCACGTCATGCCGCGATCGTCGGATACGGACGGCGTTTCCACTGAGTTACGTACCGCCGGGGATGTGCAGATCCCTTGGCATATCGACCACATCCAGGCGCCGCAGGTCTGGGACGCCTACACGGGCAAGGGCGTGCTGGTCGCGATTATCGATACCGGCATCAACTACAAACACACTGACCTGCGGGATCACCTCTGGGATGGCAGTCCCGAGTACCCGAAGCACGGCTACGACTTTGCGGACAAGGACCTCGATCCAATTGACGAATCGGGGCATGGGGCAGGGGTCGCCGGCCTGGTCGCCGGAGACGGCAGTTCGGGCATTGCGACCGGTGTTGCTCCAGACGCAACCATCATGGGGCTGCGTGTCCGGCAGGACCTGTACACCGGCGTGGTCACCGACACCTGGCTCGCGCAGGATTTTGCACTCGAGCACGGCGCCGATGTCATCAGCATGTCCCTCGGCTGGGGATCGCCCGGCCCGGAAGACCGGCCGATCTGGCGAGAACGTTACGAGATCCTCGCAATCGCCGGGATCATCTGCGTCAAGAGCGCCGGCAACCGTCGTGCGCAACGTACCCCGCCGGACGCGATCTCGGTGCCCGGCGATGTGCCTTCGCCGTGGCGCAACCCGGACGAAGTCGAATCCGGCGCTCGCGGCGGCCAGATCACCGTCGGCGGCATCGACCAGTCGAACAACCCGACCGAGGTGTCCAGCCCGGGACCGGTGACCTGGGAAGACGTCGCGCCGTGGAACGATTACCCGCTCAGCGAAGGGCACGTTGGTCTGATCAAACCGGACATCTGCGCGCCCGGGATCGAAGGGTTCAGCCTGCCGTACAACTCGGACAGCACGTACGCCGGATTCAACAACACGTCGATGGCGCAGCCGCATGTCGCCGGAACCGTCGCGCTGATGCTGTCAAAAAACTTCGAGCTGCTGCCGGTACAGGTGGATTCGATCCTGCAGACGACCGCGTTCGATCTCGGCGTGCCTGGCAAAGACAACGATTTCGGTGCGGGACTGGTGCAGGCGAAGGCGGCGGTAGATGCTGTTCCGAAACCAGAGGCCGGACCCGGTGACTTCCCAAACGATCCAGGCATTCCGAACGGCATCGCGCTCGATGTGATCTACCCGAACCCGTTCAACCCCTGGACCAAGATCCGCGTGATCCTGGTGGACGGGGGCTACCTTAGTGTGCACGTGTTCAACTCGGTGGGACGCACGGTCGATACTCTCGTCGACAGCGTCTATTACCCGCCAGCGACGTACGACATCCCCTTCGATGCAACCGGGTTGGCGTCCGGTACCTACCTCGTTCGTGCCGAACTAAACGGCCGTGATTCTGTCGTTAGTAAAGCAACTTACACGAAATAGTAACCAAGATTGGCACTTCGTGATTTATGTTTCAATCCTTATTTATCTCTCAGGGTAAGTATGTCTTCGTATTTGTTATTAGTTTCAATCCTGCGTCTCACTATGTTGCATTCATGCTTTTCACCCCCGACCATGGAGTTGTTATACCATGAATAAACTGGTAATGGTAGTTGATGATGATGATCGGTTTCAGGAAATCATCTTTCGTCTGATCAGTCCGGTGTGCAAGGTCGCCAAGGCAAACAGCGGCGACCGGGCATTGCGCATGCTTGAAGATCTAGATGATGCCGCAGTCGTCATCGCGGATTATCGCATGGAGGGCATGAATGGCGTCGAGCTGCTGAAGAAAATTGCTGATTTGTATCCGGATACCATCCGTATCCTGTGTACCGGGCTAATGGATGGGCAGATCGCGATTGACGCGGTGAACGAAGGCCACATTTTCAAGTTCATCCAGAAACCGCCTAAACGCGATGAGATTGTCGGTGCGGTTACCGAGGGAATTGAACGATTCAACCTGAAGCGCGTCGAAAGAGAGCTGTTGGAAAAGACGCTTCAGGCAAGCGTTCAGGTACTGACAGAGTTGATGGGCATGGTTGATCCAGCATCGTTCAGCCGCTCCGCCCGGATCTATCGCTATGTCCGTGGGATGTGCAGCCATCTCGATGTCAGCGATCAATGGCAGATCAATATTGCGGCGTTGCTGTCCCAGATTGGCTGTGTTTCACTGCCCGACGAACTGGTGAAGAAGACCATAACCGGACTGAATCACCTCAGTGATACGGAGATCCGTCAGTTCATTGCCCATGCTTCGCTCGGCGCGAACCTGCTGGGAAACATTCCACGGATGGAGACCGTCGCCGAGATCATCCGGCATCAGTTCGATCCGGTGACATTCACCTTCGAGGAGTACAAGCAGGGATCGGTCAGCGAACAAACGATTGGATCACAACTGCTGCGGATTGCATTCTACTATGACATTGATCGGATGCATGGCCGTCAGCACGAAGAGATCATCGCTGAAATGCGCGGCAAGCCGAAACAGTTTTTCGGCCTGTTCCTTAACGCGTTGAACAAGTCCGCCGCCAGCCGGGAAACGGGTGGTCCCCAGAGGGTCAGCCTCAAAGCTCTTGCATCCGGGATGGTGTTGGCCGCTGACGTTCGCACGGAGAACAGCCTGCTGGTTGCCAGCAACGGGCAGGAAATCACTGAGGCGATGATTCAGCGAATCAAGGCATTCGACAAAACACACGGAATTCGTCAACCGCTGACGGTTCACATTCCCGGCTGAGCATCCCGAACAGACAGCACAGAAAAACGCGGCCTGCGAATGCAAGCCGCGTTTGTTGCTAAACGGGGGTTTCCGGCTACTTCAGTAGCATCACTTTCTGCGTCGCGTCCAACTGTCCCGGCACGATTGCCTTGACAAAGTACACACCACTGGCCAGCGCTGATCCGTCAAACACGTAGTCGTGCACACCGGCTGCCACCTGCCCGTGCGCCAGCTCGGTGACCAGCTGGCCGGTGAGGTTGTACACCCGCACCGTCAGATCCGCACGTTCTGGCAGGCTCACACGCACCGTCGCCGTCGGGTTGAACGGGTTCGGATACACCGCTTCCAAAGTGTAGTCCGTTGGCAACGCTTTGCTTTCCTGCGTACTCACCGCGGTCAGGCTAAGGCCCGATCCGGTCCAGTCGTCGACATTGCCGCCTGCAACCGCACCCGACTTGGTAAAGGTGAACGAGTCCATCGCGCCGATCAGGCCCTGGTTGTATCGGCCGATGAACGCGTGGAACGTATACTCACCCGCCGGTGCGCCGGCCGGGACATCCTGGAACAGGTCGGAGATGGTAAACGTTCCCGGCGGCAGGTTGAAGTTGGTCAGCATCACCGGGCCGACCGTCTGGCCGTTTGGCAGCGTGACACGGGTCCAGCCCTGCGCCTGAACCATCTGGGGCAGGTTGCTGGTGATCTGGGCGTCGTAGTGGAACGTGCCGCCACCGGCCGGAATCACAATCGGCGAGTTCTGCGGCATCAGGTCAAGCGACACCAGCGGCTGCGCAAACTCGAACAGGCTGACATAGTCCGGGCCGGGCATGCAAACCAGTACCTGCTCTTCCGCCTTGTTGATCGCGAAGTAGGAGGGAGGAGCGGGCAGGGTGCTGGTGCCATCAACGTGATGCAGGTGACCGGATTCGTCGGTCGTGCTGCCGGTCAGAACCACCATGTCGCCGTTGTCGGTGAAATCGACGCCGACGAGCGCTCCATACGTCGAATAGCTGATCGTGTTGACCACGCCGCCCGTCACCGCGTCCACCATCGACACCGTCTTGCCGGTGTAATTGCCGATTCCGAACTGGTCGGTCGCAGGGTTGTAGCCAATACGCATCGGCGCGTCACCGCCCGCGACTGTCGCGAACAGGGAGGAGTTGGCGCCGTCGATGTCCATCACGGTGTAGTTGTCGCTGAAGTAGTTGGTGACGATCGCCCGGTTGCCGGTGCCGTCGAACGCGATCTGCAACGGGAAATCGCCGGTCGGGATGGTAGTCAGCAGGTTCAGGTTACCCGCATCAAAGACGTACACCAGGTCGTCGAACGACGCAGCGACCAGCACCTCGTTTCCGTCCGGGCTGACCTTGATGTCGCTGGAAACCCCGTAAGCCGCCCAGACCACGCCGATCACACCGCAGCCCGCCTCCGCGATCTCGAAGCTGCTCGCGCCATCGAGGTAGATTTGCGAGACCGTGTTGGTCGAAATGTTGCCGACATAGGCGTACGTGTCATCCGGATGGATCGCGACTGTCCCGGGACGGGTTCCCGTTGGAATTTCCGCGACAATCGCGTTCGTGGTCAGGTCGACGATGAACACCGAGTTCGTGTTCATGCCGCAGACGACCGCGGTTTCGCTGTCATGGGTGATCGCGACATCCTGGACACGGTCGCCGATCGGCAGAATCGCCTCCACCGCGCCGGTGTTCAGGTTCATGATCGAGATGTTGTCGGAGATGACGTTACAGACAACCGCTTTGTTGCCGTCCGGACTGATCGCGGCACGGCGGGGCGCGTCCCCTTCCGGCGCGCTGCCGGCGATCATGCTGTTGTCGAACTGGATCGAGTTCGGTGTGCTGAAGTCGTAGGCGTACATCCCTTCATGTGACATCGGGTCCATGCCGATGGCGAGGTACGAGTTCGGCGCAACCGCGCCCAGCCACTGGCTGTAACCCCAGTACGATCCAACGATGCTCTCCGTATCAAAGTCGATCAGGCTGAAACGATACTGCCCGCTGATCGCGTACTGATGATCGTACGATGTCCCCACCCAGAAGGCGGTGTAGGTGTCGCTGAAGATGACGTGCTCGTTGTCCTCGAAGTCGACGAGGCAGCTGACGTTGCCGTTGAGGCCGAGGTACGCTTTCGTCGCGTCCTGGTTGCAGCCAAGACCGTAGAAACTCGGCGACTCGCCGGTAATCGTATACGACTGCACGATGTGGTACGTGTTCAGCGTGATCTGATGCACCACCGCCGGGTTGGAGTTGGTCAACGCCACCGCACCATTCAGGTCGCCCGCGATGTCAAGCGCACGAACATCCCCGACGCCACTGATCGTATAGTCCACGTTCCCGGTCTGACCGTTGAAGAAGAAGATGTTGTCGTCGCCGTCGGCAACCATCAGCAGGTCGGTGAACGGCACCACGAGGAAGTCGGTGAACTTGACCATCGACCGGCCGGATTCTGAATTGAACGCGAACGACGACAGCCAGATCGGAAAGTTCGGCCATGTGTGTTCGTGGGTCAGCGTGCTCAGGTTGATGACTTCGAGGTAGTCGTCGATGTCGCAGCCAACATACGCGTATGTACCGGCATCGTTGACATGCACCACCCACGGCTGTTCCTGTGTCGCGAAGACACCGGCGGTGGAATAGTCGTCCAGGTCGATCACGTAGACTTCATCCGAGAACGAGCACGACACGACGAGATAATCATCGCTGCAGTCCATGTAGCACGGCTGCGTGCCGACGTCGATCGTCGCGAGGTGATCGTACGTCGCGGCATCGAAGACGTCGATGTTGTCCGTCATCCGGCTGGAAAGGAACATGCGAGTACCGTCACGGCTGAATGCCACCGCGCCGAGGTAGTCGCCCTCCGGACTCACACCCGGATCGAGATCGCTTTGCTCGACATCCAGAAACGGGTACTGCTGGATGAGCCCGTCATACGTCGTCCCGACCGGCATCGACTGCCATTCCGGTTGTGGTGCTTCGCCGGTCTGGCTGACCTCCGCCGCAATCACCGGCAAGGCAATCAACAGGCATAAGGTGAATATTACTGGAATTCGCTGCATGACGGTCTCCTTTCACTCCAGGTTCAAAGCTGTATGCACACGTTCAGGAATCACGGATGAGGCCGGAGTGTCCATGCCCTCCCCTCCGGAATGAGAAAAATGCGGTCTTGATCACGGCAGGACAAGGAATTCGCCGCCTGAATCACGAAAAAGTTGAGAGCGGGAGAGGTGGGATGAATCAGTGGTGAGTTATGAGTTGTGAGTGGTGAGTGTGAGCTGAGAGTGATGAGTGGCTAGTAAAACCGGGGACACTTTGGGGACAAAATTGTCCCCGGCTGCAGGGACGAGGAAGCCCGGCGACAACATCGTCGGGCTCGAGTTTCCTTATCACAGACCACAGACCATTAAAGCCAGGCTCTGGGCTGTGGGCTATAGGCTATGGCAACACACACAGACCACTGACCGCTGAGTACTGAGCACTGAGCACTGTCTTTATCTGACCAGCATCACCTTCTGCACTTGGTTCAGCTGACCCGGCACATGAGCGTGAATGAAGTACAGGCCGCTGGCCAATCCCCGTGCGTCGAAGACCAGTGAATGTTCGCCGGCTTCCTGCAGTCCATTGGTCAAAACCGCTACCCGTTGCCCGAGGATGTTGGTCACGGTGACGGTCAGCTCAGCCGCCTCCGGCAATGCGATACGTATCGTCGTTGTCGGGTTGAACGGGTTCGGGGTTGCAGCAGCGACCGCCCATTCGTCCGGCAATGGGTCATTCAGATCGGGATTATCCAACCCAAGATTCCCAGTTGCATTCCAGTCGATGACCTCATTCCCGTTGGACGTACCGCTCAACTTCGTGAACGCAAAGGAGTCGCTGGCATACATACCGCCCATATAGCCGAAGTGCGCCTGGAACTCATAATCACCCGGGTCCGCAAACACTGGAATGTTCTGGGTAAACTCTGTCCGAGTGACATCCATGAACGGCCGCAGGATCACATGCTGCGACATCAGCCATCCGCCTTGGGGGTATTCGCTGCCGTCCGGTAAAATCAGGTTGGTCCAGTAGTACACATTGTTGAACTGGTCTGGCAATGTGCTGACGATATGGACGTCATAGGTCAACGTGCCGCCGCCCGGCGGGATTGTCGTGTTGGACGGCGTCAACGTCAGGGTCACCGGACCATCCGGCGGTTCCTGCGTGGATCGGTCGATGTCGGAGATCCGTACTTCGTCGATGTAACCGGTGAAGAACTCGGGCGGATAGCCGGTGTAATACACGGCACCGACTTCCAGCGGATCGTCGCCGGGACGAACCACACCGGTTTCCGTCATGGTGCTTTCACCGAGTAATTCGCCATCAACGTAGATCTTCAGCGTGTTGTCCGACGACCACGTCATCTGCACATCGTACCACTGACCCGTCTCGATCACACCGGGTCCCGTTTCTCCCCAAACCGACACTCCACCCGGTTCGTTCATGTACACCTTGCCGAACAATGACCCATCCGGCATGACCCAGAACAGGTAGGACGGATCTGCAGTGTTGTGCCACCGATAGCGAGTGACCAACGGGTGCGTATTGTCATCACCAATGACGGTTGCCATGAAATGCACGTCAATCGAGAGTGCGTCCCAGCTGTTGCCGATCTGGTCAAAGTTCGTGGCGACAGCCGTCGGACCGGTGCAATCGACCGAGCCGTTGAATACGTTTGTCCCAGTGAACTCCGCGCCGGCAGTCAACGCCATCGTGTGATTGTTTGTGGTGGCGTCATACGCGGTGTAGGTGCCGGGATCTTCGTTGAACCGCCACAGGGCTTCGGTGTCGTCGTCAACTTCGTAGAAAGGATATCCACTGCCTTCCATGACCTGAATATCGTCAATCCGGACGCCGCCTTCGTTGTAGAAGCCATCGCCCAAAATGTTGATGTGAGGATCAGCCAACGTTCCGAAATTATCTGAGACGCTTGAAATAATGAGCTCATTATCCCAATAGACATCCCACGATCCATTATCGTAACGAACCAATTTCAGCAGTGTCCAATCATAATCAAAATCGATTGGAACCTCAGTTAGCAGCGTGTTGTTCCAGAAAACGCAAATTGTTTCATGCTGGTACGCTCCATAGCGGAATCTCATGCCCTGCTGTCCCTGGTCGGGGGGAGGTCCGTCGGTCAAACTGAACCAGAAGTAGTTCCTGTTGTTCTGGTTCGGACGCCGTTGAACCCAACATTCCATCACAAGTCCATCTTGCGGGACAATAGGTGCTGTGATAAACCCTGACGACCAGGGTTCATTATTGTACAACGCAAGGCACTGGGTTGAACCATTGTGACCATCTGGTTCAATGACAACGTGAGGATCCAGTTCAGTCCATGGCGGGGATTGAAATCCCGATTCAAAATCATCAAAGACGAGATCACCGACTGGACCGCCCGTGTACCAGTCCGCGTTGACATACGTGACTGGACCGATCAGTTCACCATGTCTTTGATAAGGAGAGCTATCCAGTAAGACATTACCGCTTCCTTCGTTGCACTGCCAGTATCCCAACAACCCGGAATCAGAAGGGTTGACTTCTGTGGTAGCGTACGCTTGTAGTTCCTGTAGTGATAGAGCTCTATCCCAAAAACGAACGTCGTCAATGTCTCCCAGAAACTCACGATGGTAACCCACTCCATCTCCGATTACCCACGGAGTTGTTGTCGTTGGGTTTCCCACGCCAGAAACAATATCAACTGCCGATAATACTTGCGAAACGTCAGCACATTCAATCAAATAGATCGTGAAGGTATCACCTGTACGTACCCCTGCAATGCTGTACCAGACATCTAATGTCGGTATCCAGTCCGTTATTTGTGCTATCCATTCGTTATCAGGTAGGCCACGTCCCGCAAATTTCAATCTTTGCATTTCTGGATAGGTATATTCTAGCTGTATATAATTACTATTTGGTATTCCTTTAAATAAAATAGAGTTTTGGTGTATTTCTGAATAATCATCAAACTTAACAATGCAATTGACTGTGAAATCGCTTGTTCCGATATCGTAGTGTGCTGCGTGCTGAACATCACCATATTCATCGTTACTGTCAAAATGAAGTGCGGTGTTTGCCAGCAACTGACCACTTAATGCCATGAACAGGGCACTTAAAAAGATGAACGTTACACGTCGCATGGTTTTCCCCTTTCCCAAAGCCCAACACTGTCAAGGCGGATAGCTCGGTTATCATGTTAGCCAAACCACATTCAGTTAATCTGCAAAATCTAACGTGACTAACAATGCGGAAGTGAATCCCCTGTGCCAACCCCATTTTCGCATATGCATGAACCTACTATTAGTATTCTTGATATGCAAGCTAAATCGCGAAATCGTCGATAAACTGATAACAGAGAAAGCCGCAGCAAACTGCTGCGGCTTTTGGATTTACAGAAATATTCGGGAGTCTTAACGGACCAGCATCACTTTCTGCACCTGGTTCAATTCACCCGGCACATGGGCGTGGATGAAGTACAGGCCGCTGGCGAGACCTTGTGCGTTGAAGTTCAGGGAGTGATCGCCAGCATTGTACGTTCCGTTCGCCAGTGTTGCCACCTCACGGCCGTTCACGTTCGTCACCCGTACCGTCAGCTCGCTGGTTGACGGCAACGATACCGCGACCGTCGTGCTCGGGTTGAACGGGTTCGGGTAGGCTGTGTGCATCGCAAATTCGGACGGGACTGAGGGATCAGTTGTTGCTGTTGTTGCGCTGTACACCGTTTCGTTCAACCCCCAGCTGGCGAATTCCGACACCGTCGGCGCGCCCTTGTAGAAGGTGAAGTCGTGGGACGTGTAGACCACGCCCTGGTTGTACGCACCGAGCTTCATGGTGAAGGTGTACACGCCTTCCTCGCCCCAGTAGGGGACGATCTGCGAGAACAGGTCGGTGGTTGATTCACCACGCCGCCAGGTTACCCCGCGCAGGTCGAGTGGGGAGTAGACGTTGCCGTCCGGCGTTTCGATTTCCGTCCAGATATTGCCCCACTGCAGGTGTCCGGTGGTGTTGTTGACATACACCTTGTAGAACAACTGCCCGCCGGTGCCGGGGATGGTCGTCACGAACGGGAGCAGCTTCAACGAAAGCCCGTTCGGCGGATGCAGGTAGCCCTGCTTGTACCACTTGATGCAGTCGTCGTCGGAGGCAGCTGCGATCACGTCCGGCAGACCGTCCATGTCGATGTCGGCGACATCGGCCGTCCGCGGTCCGTTGATCGCGTCATCAATCAGGTGCCCGGCCCAGAGCTCGCCCTGATTCAAGTTCTCCCACCACGCGACGTGATCCGCGCCATGACCGGCGGCGAGCACATCGCAGTCGCCGTCCAAGTCGAGGTCAACAGCCATCACCGAGGACGCGCCGGTCAGGTGATCGGTCAACGTGTGCATCGACCAGTCCATGCCGCTGCCGTCGTTTTCCCACCACGTGACCTCACCGGCGTAGCGCGCGACCGAGAGGACATCCATGTCGCCGTCCCCGTCGATGTCGCCGGCGTGTACGTCCCACGGGGCCGGGTACTGATCCTCGATCAGGTGCGGCGTGAACACCTCGTCGCCGTCATTCTCGAACCACGCGACGGTATTGTCGAAGCGGGCGACGCCGAGGATGTCCATGAAGCCATCCCCGTTCACATCGGCGGCGTGCACGCTGTACGCGCCGTCAAAGCCGCTGGCGACGGTGTGTTCGATCCACACCTGGCCGTTGTTGACGTTTTCCCACATCGTGATTTCGTCGTCATAGCGGGCCGCGCCGAGGATGTCGAGGTCGCCGTCCCCGTCCATGTCTTCGCCGTAGACGCAGTACGCGCCGTCGTAGCTGGGGCTGATGGCCCGCGACGTCCACGTCGTGCCGCTGCCGTCATTCTCCCACCACAGGACCTTGTCGGCATCGTTGCCGGCGACGATCAGGTCAGCCACGCCGTCGTTGTTGACATCACCCGCGAACACGCTGATCGCGCCGAGGAAACTGCCGGTGATGACATGCTTCGTCATCGTCTCGCCGCTGCCATCCATGTTTTCATACCACGCGAGGTCGTCACCCTCGAACGCCGCACCGGCGAGGTCCATGTCGCCGTCACCATCAAAGTCGGCGGCGGTGACGCTGTATGCACCATCAAATCCTGCATCGACAATGGTTTCCGTCCACGTGAGCTGCGCAAAGGCCAATGACGGGATGATGACCAGGAACAACAACACACTCAAGTTCCGCATCGTAATACTCCCCTATCCCAACGGGTTGAACAACGTTCTGTTTTATGGATATGCGCAATATTTAGTCGAAAATGTTAAAAACAAGTCCGAATCCAAAAAAAGGTAAGCCACTGGGAGCAAAACAGCCACGGCGGGATGCCGTGGCTGCGAGGGTAGTTTACTGTAAATGTTCGGGTTACCTCACGAGCATAACCTTCTGAGTCTGGACAGCATCGGACATGGGGATGACCTCGAACTGGAATTCGTCCCGGCCAGCGACCACGTCCGGGTAGTTCCCGGCTTTGAGTATATAGTTATAGATTCCAGTCGGTGCATTTACCGGAATATCCTGCTGGATAGCATCGATATCGATGGTTGTCGCAGGTGTGATCCGCACATTGTTGACACGGCGGATCGGGCCAACCATGCTGCCGTCAGGCAACTCTGCTTCTGCCCAGAAGTCGACGTACCGTGTTGTCTGCAGGTGGCTGACCAAGTGTGCGCCGAAGCTGAAACTGCCGCCCAGTTGCACGAACAGAGGTTCATCAGCGGACAAGGTGATTTCGAGCGGCCAGCGGGTGATGGCATCCGAACAGTCAAGTACCAGCAGTTCGTGCAGGTCGGCCAGGTACACGGTTTGGTCTTCGACCGCGACACCCTGCGCATACCAGTCCGTATCATAGTATCCAGTCTCGACTGGCGCGGAGGGATCGCTGACATCAATGACACGGATTCCGGAACCCAGGCAGGACGCATAGACGAATTCATTGGCCACCGTAAGGTAATCACAGGTTCCCGGAGTATCGAAATATCCAATCTCAACTGGTAAGGCCGGGTTGTTGACATCAACAATTCTCATCCCGATTCCCATCGCGAGATAGGCGATTCCGTTCTGCACGACAACCTTCTTCGCATTTCCAGAGAGATCGAGGTACCCAACCGCCTGCGGGTTCAGCGGATTGCTGGTGTCAATGATGTAGAAATGTCCAAAAGACCCGCACGCGGCATACACATAATCGCCCTCAACGTAAACGCCACGAAAGCTGGCGGAAACGTCATTTGGATCGCAGACAGCGACTTCGACTGGTGCGGCTGGGTCGGACACATCGACTACGCGTAATCCTTCACTACCCTCGGCAACATAGGCGTGGTCACCTAATACAGCGACGTCGTAACTTATATCCGGGAGCTGGCAGAAACCGACCTCATACGGAGCAGCAGGATCGCCGACATCGATGATCCGCAACCCGGAATAGGAATCGGCGATGTAAGCAAACTGGTTCTGCACCGCAACTTCCCGCGCCAGGCCCGGTGTCGCGACAGCGCCGGTCTCAGTCGGTTCTGCAGGGTTGCTGATATCGATCACCCGGACTCCACCTGGGTTGTCGATCATATACAGGTATCCATCCGCAAAGGTCAGTCCGCTCAATTGGCCGGGGGTGTCGTAGGCGCTAAGCTCAACCAATGAGAATGGATCGCTGATATCGACAAGACGCAACCCGCTGCCACCGTCCGCCACGCAGGCAACATCTCCGTGTATGCCCACGCCAAATCCCTCGCCGGGAGTGTCCAGGAATCCAGTCTCAACGGGATCGTAGGGATTGCTGACATTGATCAGACGGAGGCTGGACTCGCTGTCCGTGACGCAGGCGTAATCCCCCTCTACTGCGACACCGATTGCCAGGCCGGGGGTGTCACAAACACCCGCTACTGAAATCATTGACGGTATCTGGACTGAATAGATCGCCAGGCCTGAGTCGTACTCAGCCACATAGATATAGCCCTCGGAAATCGTGATCGACCTGGCATAGCCAATACCGTAGGTCCAGTACACTTCAGTCGGATTGGACGGGTCGCTGAGATCGATAACGAGCAGCTCGCTGGACAGTTCCTGTAGCTCGTGGATCGCGTAGGCATAGGAACCAGCCATGGCGGCGTCAATGATATACGCGCCGCTGTAGACACCGGTCAACGTGGGATTTGTGGGATCGCTGATATCTACAACCTGCAATCCGGAAGTCTCACATGAGACACATGCGTAGTTGCCTTCAACTGTCACATTTCTCGCGCTGATTACCGAGCTACAGACTCCAACCTCAACCGGCGATGTGGGATCACTGATATCGATGACACGCAAGCCGCTATAGCCAGCGGCGACATACGCGTAATCGCCTTGGATCGCAACACCAAGGGCAGGTACTGCCGACCGGCAGTACCCAACCTCTACAGGCATGGCGGGATCGCTGATATCGAGTACACGCAGGCCTGACTCATCTGTCGCGACACAGGCGTAGTCGCCCGCGACAGCAACATCCCTGGCACTATCCCAAATTGAGTACAGGGAAGTGATTTGGCTGACGTTGAGGCTGTCTTGGGCATACCCGGCCAAGGTGCAGCAGAGCAGAAAGAAGGGTAGGAAGTACCATTTCATGATGCCACCAGGTCATTTGAAGTAGTTATCCTGTGCACGCAAAGTACACAGAAAGGATTTCCTTTCCAAGCGAATCGCTGGTGAAACGATTCTGGCAACACAAAAAAAGCCACGACGGGATGCCGTGGCTGCGAGGGTAGTTTACTGTAAATGTTCGGGTTACCTCACGAGCATCACCTTCTGCACCTGGTTCAGCTGACCGGGAACGGTCGCATGGATGAAGTACAAGCCGCTGGCCAGACCGTTCGCGTCGAACGTCAGGTTGTGCTGCCCGGCGGTGAACTGGCCGTTCGCCAGCTCGGCGACCTGCTGCCCGGCAACGTTGAAGACGCTGACCATCAGCTCGGACGTTTCCGGCAACGAAACCGCAACCGTCGTGCTCGGATTGAACGGGTTCGGGTAGGCCGCTTCCATCTCGAAGGCTTCCGGCAGGTCCACCGACCCGATGATCTCGGAACGGTACGCGTCCGCCGCGCCCCAGCCTTCGCCCGGCGTCGGGACTTCACCCGGCGCGAAGTTCAGCTTGCGGAAGGTGAAGCTGTCGGCGCACAAGGTGTAGCCGGTGCCGCTGCCGCCTAGCTTGACGAGGTACTGGTAATAGCCGGCCGGCGCGTAGTCCGGGATATACTGCGATAGACCGTTTACCGTCACCGTCGTGTTCGGCGGGAAGACAACAAATGTCTGCACCAGCGGGCCGTAGTAGTTGCCGTTCGGGAGACGGACTTCCGTCCACACGCCGATCCCGAGGTGCGTCTGCTGGTTGTTGGTGATGTAGGCGTCGTACGAGATCGTGCCGCCGGACGCCGGGATCTGGAACAACGGGTCGTGCGGGACGATATCGATGTCCGCCGCACGGAACGCGATCTCGTTCTCCCACCACGCCAGCTCGCCGGTATGCGACGCCGCGCCGATGATGTCATCGTCGCCGTCGCCGTCCACATCCGCCGCGATTGCGGTACGGACACCGTCAAACGCAATCCCGACGACATGCTCGGTCCAGGAACCGTTATCCTGTTCCCACCACAGCACGAGGTCGTCATCGTACGAACAGCCGACGATGTCGTTCTGGCCATCGTTGTCGATGTCGGCGATGTACGCGTAGTTGGCGAAGTTCAGCGTGTCGGTGACAACCGTTTCTACCCAGCCCGTGTCAACCTTTTCCCAGTAGACAATCGCGTCAAAGTAGGAGGTCGAGGCGATCACTTCAGCATTACCGTCACCGGTGATGTCGCCGAAGTTGATCGAACGGATGCCATACACCGGGCGAATCAGCTCGTATTCCCAAGTACCGTCGTTGTCGTTGTTCCACCAGATCGCCGCACCGGTATTGTCGCCGGCACCGAGGATGTCGATGTCGCCGTCATGGTCAAAGTCGGTGGTGACAATGTCACGCGCACCGTTGAAGTTCGCCTGCAGCAGGTGTTCCTGCCAGTCTGAACCGATGTTGCGGTACCAGTTCATGTAGTCGTTGCCGAAGGACGCGCTGATGACGTCGCCGTCACCGTCGCCGTCAAGGTCGTCACCGAAGACCGACTTGGCGTACTGGCAGTTGTAGTCGACGATGTATTCCTGCCAGTTTTCGGTGGTGCCGTTGTTCCGCCAGACCGCGATGTCGAAGTTGCTTAACGCCGCGCCGAGGATGTCGACCATGCCGTCGCCGTCGATGTCGCAGGTGTTAACGTCCCACGACCCCTCAAAGTCTTCCGACAGGATGTGGGTGACGAAGCCGTCCGGTGTATTTTCGAACCAGGCGATCGTGTTGACATACCGTGCGGCCGCCATCAGGTCGATGTCGCCGTCGCCGT
Source organism: bacterium (assembly GCA_963675295.2). GTDB lineage: Bacteria > Electryoneota > Electryoneia > Electryoneales > Electryoneaceae > BMS3BBIN04. The sequence goes on along the minus strand of CAXXKJ010000002.1, from coordinate 3,239,405 downwards.
CGATATCGTCCGCATAGGTGCCACGTAGTCCATTCCACCCGGTGACCACACTGTGCTTGGTCCAGGTAGCCTGCGCTGTCGAACCCAGCGCGACAAGGCTGATTACGACCAGCATGATGCTGATCCACGACGTGTTACGCATTGCATACTCCAGGTTAAAACGGTGAACTCGTATAGATCAGGGGAGCGAGGCCCCCGAATCGTCGAATCTCCTAAACTAAGGGAATTTGGTGCGCCAAACTCTGTGACCGCGGACACCTCTGCTCGTCTGGCTCCCGCACGGAAGGAAAGGTCTGTTCTCAGGCAAATGTTAGAAAAACCGGTTCATTCAGCGATGACAGAGACCTCGCCGCCCGGGGAAACCCCACCGGGACAACGACAGCAGATTGACCATAACATAGAACCATGCCCACGCTTTCCGCCAGCATGATACACAGAATCTCGAGATCCGGACGTCTCCACGAAGGTCAGCGAAAAATGTGGAAAACATGAAGTTGACTACGGGGACAGAGCCAGGGTGGCGCAAGAGCAATAAGAGCAACAAGGGGCCGGTAGCAGCCCCCTGTGGAAGAAAGTGGACGTGAGGATACTGGTGATCCATCCACCGATCTGGCCTACTTCACGATCATCAGCTTCGCCGTCGCCGTTTCGACACCAACCTGCGCCCGCACGAAATACAGCCCACTGGCCAGCTCGCTCGCGTCCAACGAGATCGCGTGCACCCCGGGCGCATAGTCACGCTCGGGCAGCCTCCACACCTCACGGCCCATCACGTTGTACACCCGCAGGCTGAGAGCGCCACGTTCGGGAAGCGATAGGTGCAGTGTCGTGCTGGCATTCGCCGGGTTCGGTTGCAAAGACAAGGTCAGCTCGCTGGAAACGGAAGCCGCAGCCGCGATCACAGGCTCTGATTGAGACAACGGAATCCCCAGAGCGGTCAACTCACCCGCATGGGTTATTCCCGCGCCGCGGTAGTCGGGATCGGGTGGACCGTTCAGTTTGAACATCGGCATTGTGTCGTACGCGATCACGCCCTGCGACCAGTGCGACACCGCGACCTTGAATTCATACTCGCCGGACGGCGCCATCGCGGGGACATCAAGGTTCAGATCCTGCACAAACCGTTGATCGTACGGTTCAAACGGTACCTGACGATACCACACCGGCATCCGGTAGCCGTTTGGGAGACGGCAGGTCGCTGCAAGGTTCAAGGCGGCCTGTTGTGGCAGGCCATGGGTCGATATCCGCAGGTCGTATGGAATGGTCAAGCCGTCCGCCGGGATTATGATCGGCGGATCGTACGGTGGCTGGATCGAGACTTCGATCAGGTCCGGAGTCAGGTCATTCTCGATCCAGATGATGGCGTTGCCGCTACCCTGTAGCGCTCCGACAAAATCCAGCTTGTCGTCATCATTCATGTGGGCAGGGTAGATGGATCTGAACGGGCCATTCTGATAGACATACCAGAGAGTCTGGACCTGATAGTCATCGTCTCCAGTATTAAGGAATCCGTAGACGAAATTGGAATACGTTGCCAGGATGTCGTTCAACCCATCGCGGTTGATATCATAAACCACAACACTGTACGGAGATGAAGACCAGGGATAGATCTCGTGCAGCGTGTACTCATTCCGTCCCAGTTCAGCCCAGTACAGTTGATCATGATAATAGGTATCGACGGTAACAATGTCGTCGTCGCCGTCATTGTCCATGTCACAGACATCAATCCCTTGGCTGCCCGAAAATCCAGTGTACTCCAATTCCCACGATGATCCATTGTTCCAGGCGACGATACCACCATAGTAGCCGGAAAAGAATAAATCGTCCGTGCCGTCATCATCGAAATCACCACGTACGACTGCAGAGACCCAATCGTCGAAACGAGTGGATTCGCCGATTGTATGCCATTCTATCGTTCCACCCGGCAGAAAGTCCAGCCAGTACGCGGTTTCAGCGTATTCCTCAACCACAACCAGATCCATCCGCCCATCGTCGTTGACATCGACCGTGTCAATGCCGGACAAGTACCCATTTTCCGAATAAATCGTGATCCGGTTAAAGCCGGATTCAGTGTTCTGAAACAGGTAGATCTTGTCGAAATAAACGTCATTAACAATGATGTCCATCAATCCGTTCTCATCGACATCCATGACACGTACTTCGCTGATGTACGACAGCGTATCGATGTCGTGACGGGCAAACAGCTCCGTTCCGACATTCTCCAGCCACATCAGTGAGTCCACTCCATCAGAATAGCAGACCACGTCCACGTCGCCGTCTCCGTCCATGTCAACCGGACGAACATATTCCGGATCATCAACGTTGTACTGGATGTAGTGCAGGATCGGGTCAGCACTCGCCGTTGAAATTGCCAGCAGAAGAAGAGTCGCTGTAAGTGCCGTGTATTTCATCGGATACTCCGGATTTATTGCAGCAGGACCAGCTTGCGCAGTTGACGGAATTCACCAGGCACGCTCACCTCAACGAAATACACCCCGCTCGCCCAATCGTGTGCGTCGAACGACAACGTGTGCCGTCCTGCCGGCAGCGCCTGGTTGTACGGCGTGCTGACTGTTTGTCCGAGCACGTCGAAAACCGTTACTCGAACCGGCGCGGTGGAGGGAAGCGTCAACTCCAGCCGCGTAAAGGCGTTGAACGGATTCGGGTAGGGTTGCGACAGCGAATAGTCGAGTGGTTGGGATGACTGCGCAGCGGAAACCGTAGCTTCGTCCGGCGACGTCCAGACCCACGGACTGGCGGTCCAGGTATCATGGCCACGCGTCACGCCGTCCTTGACCACGGCGAAGGAGTCCACCGAGCTGACCACCGGGTATTCGCCAGCCTTGGCGAAGAACCAGAACAACCCCTCCTGCGCTGCTCCGGGGACATGCTGCGTCACATTCAGCACGCTCAACGTGGTATTCGGCAACAGCAGGGGACGGGCGGATTGCAGCGGAACGACCTCCAGGGACGGCGTCCGTGCTTCGGTCCAGACATTGACCCGCCGCGCCTGGGTCAGCTCGTTCGAGAGCGCGAGATCGAACGTGAAGTCGCCGCCTTCCGCCGGAATCGTCACCGGTTCGTTATCCGGTGTCAGCTCAATCGTCAACGGCAAGGTCGGCGGTGGCGGTGGGGGTGGATCACCGCTAATGGCGAGATTTTCCCAGAATGTGATTTCTATCCCGTCACGCGTAATCATGTCCAGATCACCATCGAGGTCGAAATCACGGAACTCAGCGTTCTGATCGCTAGTGCTGTATCGTAAATCCAGTTCATGATACGCCATCACAAGACCACCGATGTTCTCGTACCAGCCAATTGAAATGGAAAAGGTTGCGAAGACATCCAAATCCCCATCCAGATCCATATCGCCGGCTTTCAATTGATACGGATGAACTCGTTCATTGTCGAGGGTGATTTCTTCGAAAGACCAGTTCAACTGGTTCAGGTACAACGAGGGGAGTCGCTCGGTACTCCCACTCAGAAGATCCGCAGCACCGTCCTGGTTCCAGTCAAAGACACTGAGGGTGGTAAATGCAGAACCGTCGCCATCCTCCCGGATGGTGTGTGTCTCCCACTCACGATTTCCCAGGTATTCGAAAATGATCAGACTGTTTCCACATACGATAATGTCCGGATCTCCGTCCAGGTTCATGTCGTGAACCTTAATCTGCAAAATATCATAATACAGATCCGAAATGAGAAGGGAGTCGCTGAACGTGCCATCGCCCTCATCCCAGTACACGTGGACGTCCTCCTCGCCGGAGATTGCGTCTGCGAAGCCGTTTCCATCGAAGTCCCAGGCGGAAAGCGGAGGGGCGTAGACGTCCAGACTGGCTACGAATTCCCGGGTGAATTGCCCGCCCTCGTTTGTAAACCAGTACAACTGATCATCGTGGAAATTGAAGACGTCCAGGTCATCATCCATGTCACGGTCAACGCAGACATATTTCCCCAGATATGAGCTTTCGAAGATCACATCGTCATCAAATTCACCAGACCCTTCATTCTCCAGCAGGACCAATTCATTCGTGTCAAACGGGAGTCCGTCACTTCGCAGCGCAAGCAAGTCAGGGAATCGGTCATTGTTGCAGTTGACTGCCTGAACGTAACTGTCGTTATGGTCCAGTGTTATCGGGTGACGGCTGAATCCCTCGATCTGTTGGTTGAGCCAGACCTCGACATTACCCGTCCCTCTCTCTGCAACAATGTCTGGAAGGCCATCCAGATTGAAATCGCCGGTCGCACAGTCCAAACCCCAGTATGAACTCGTGGCATCGAGGTAGAACTGGAAGTCGCCAATATTTACCAGGAGGGATCGTGAATAGGTTGAGTTTCTTCCTGTACAGAACAGATCGAGGTCGCCATCATTTTCGATATCCAACACCGCAATCGACCTCACATCATTGCGTTGAACAGCTACTTGGTATGGAATAAACGTTCCATCCCAGTTGTTGTAGAGAATACGCAGGCCGTTGTCTTCGTCACGTGAGCCGATAAGAATATCTATCGCACCATCACCGTTCATGTCGCCGTGTTCGATCGTCTCAAGCTGATCATACCCAGGGCCCAGTGAGTGTTCAGTGAACACCAACTCGCCCGTGTTTTCGAACCACCCGAGTTCGCCGGATGAAGCAGATGCGACAATCAGGTCGGAATCGCCGTCCAGATCGAGGTCGGCGGCATGCAGCCGGTCGGGACTATCAAGATTGTTAAGCAGGATCTGCGCAGAATATGTTCCATCACCCTGGTTCAGAAATACCGTGACCAGACCGAGGATCGGTGTCGCCGCTAGGATGTCCTGGAATCCGTCATCATCCAGATCGGCGCATATCACATCGCGCACTCCATACTGATCTTCGGACAGGGGAAATTCCCCGGGAAGATCCGGGTGCCGGTTTTCATACCAGGTGACACGATTCCCCAGCGAGTCCGCACTGACAACATCGGTATCGCCGTCGTTGTCCAAATCCGCAACAGCAATTGCGCAAGGATCAGTGATGATGTAGTCGATGTAGTGTAGTTCGCCGGGAAATTCGCCCTGATACTCAATCCAGCCTACCAAGCCCGATAACCGTAGCACGCAAAGGACATCCGGATCGCCGTCAAGGTCCATGTCGGCGATTTCAATATCGTCCAAGTCGTTCGAATCGTAAATCGTAAACTGGTTAAACGTCGTCAGATCGGCATCAGCAACGGGGACAAGCAGGAACAGCAGAAGCAGGGTGGCAAGCAGCATTCGCATAAACACTCCGGAAATTGCAGACGTCCGTTGATTCAGCTCTAAATATAGCAGAGCGAAACGCCCGCGCAAATGCAACGCGGGCAATCAGCTGATTTCACATCTTGTACTTGACCCGGCTAGCGTTGCGACGTCGCGAGGCTCACCGTCCAGGTCACCAGCGCACCGATGAGAAATGCCGGCACCAGCTCGTACAACGCCCCCTTCAACGCCGGGGTGTAGTACCAGATGATGGTGGTCACGGTCCCGGCGATCACGCCGGCGATCACACCCTGCCGCGTGGTGCGTTTCCAGAACAATGCGAGAATCGAGGTCGGGCCGATCGCTGCGCCCAATCCCGCCCAGGCGAACAGCACCAGCCAGAACACCAGTTTCTCCGCCGCCAGTCCGAATGCAATCGCCAGCACCACCAGCACGAACACCGTGATCCGGCTGATCAGGACCAGGCGTTTCTGCGGGATGACGGCGTCCCGTTTCATCACCTTCTGGTAGATGTCGACGACGACGCTGCTGGCCGCGACCAGTAGCTGCGAGTCGGCGGTGGACATGATCGCGGCGAAGATCGAGGCGATTACCATTCCGAACAGCACTGGGTGCAGGTGTTCGGCGGCGAGCGCGGGGAAGAGGAACTCCTGGTCAACGGTTGCGGCGGCGGGTGTGTACGCCCGTCCGACCAGCCCGATCAGCAACGCGCCCAAGGCCATCATCACATTCCAGAACGTGCCGATCAGCGCGGAAAACTTGAGATCGTTGACACGGTTGATAGACATGTAGCGCACGATGATATGCGGATTGCCCGGCGACCCCAACCCAATGGCAAGGAACCCGATCACACCACCGAAGCCGAGGCTGCCGAAGGCTGTCAGCAGGGAGGGATCGTCCGCGCGCAGCTGGGCCGCGACCGGTCCCCAGCCGCCCTCATGCGCGATCGCGACAATCGGCAGCACCAGCAGCGCGAAGAGCATGAACATCGCCTGCAGGAAGTCAGTCAACGAGACCGCGAGGAAACCGCCGAGAAGTGTGTACAGCAGCACAATCGCCGCGGTGATCAGCATGCCCATGGTCGGGGTGACGCCGAAGGACGAGGCGAAGGTCTTGCCGCCGCCGACGAACTGGGCGGAGACATACGCCGTCAGGAACACGATGATGATAACCGACAGCAGCAGCCGCAGCGTACCCTTGTGGTCGTTGAACCGGGCGGCGAAGAAGTCCGGGACAGTGATGCAATCGTGTTCCTCGCTGAAACGGCGCAGACGGCGAGCATAGAACCAGAAGAGGAAGAACTCGACGGTGATGTAGCCTACCGCCGCCCACATCGCGGACAGGCCCTGCGCGAACGCCATCCCGGTGAAGCCTATCAGCAGCCACGCGCTGCGGCCACTGACCACCGCCGACAACGCCACCACCCACTTGTTCATCCTGCGTCCAGCGAGGAAGTATTCGCTGACACCTGCCGAGGAGAAACGACTGGTCAACACACCGATCAGGGTGATGATGATCAGGTATCCGATGAATGCCCACAGGGCGATCTGCGAGTTTGCGACCTGGATGACGCCGTTCGTGTCCATACTGTACGCTGCCCCCATGCCTGGACCTGCGAGTCGTATCCTGTCTACGATAACGGTCTGATCCGGGCCTCGCAACCTTTCGGTGAAAGTCGGCTTTGTGAAAGTTCGCCGGACTGGTGGACGAATGATGGTGACCGTTTTCTTTGGAGGGAGCGCGCCCGACAGCCGTGACATGGGATGGATTGGCAGCTACCTTTCGTGTTGGTCTGGTTGTGGCTGCGGATAAGCCCTGCTGGCGGAGCCATCAGGGGCACGTGGGTACGGGGTACATGGCTGCGGGTGCGGAATACGGAGGGTGCATGAAACGAAACGCGATACGCTTGCTGGTTGTTGTTGTCGTCGTCAGCCTGGTGCCGGGCATGGCTGCGGTGGCACGGGCCGACTACCACCCGCCGATGTTGCTGCTGGACGCTTTCCACGATCTCGCCCGGAAATCCGGAGACGTCACCCTGCACGACCTCGGCAACACGCCCGGCGGTGTCCCGCTGGCGTTGCTGGAGATCGGCAAGCGGGGCGATGATGCGCCCGGCATCCTGGTGGTGGCGAACATGGCTGGCGATGCGCCGCTGGCGTCCGAAGCCGCCCTCGAGCTGGCGCAACGACTGGCCGGGGAGTGGGCTGGGTACACCGAGGACGTCACGTGGTACATCTACGCCTGCGGCAACCCGGACGGTTACGCATCCTTCTTCGCGCCGGTCAGGATGGAACGCTTCACCAACGCGAAACCGGTCAACAACGACGCCGACCGGCTGGTGGACGAAGACATCGCGGACGACATTAACGGGGACGGCGTGATCACGATGATCCGTCAACCGCACCCGGAAGGGACCTTTGCTGCTGTCGCGGACAAGCCGTACCTGAAACCCGCCGATCCGACCGAAGGGCAGGGAGGCCGCTACCGGCTGTTCCCGGAAGGAATCGACAACGACCTCGACGGCAGCATCAACGAAGATCTCGTCGGCGGTGTCAATCCCAACCACAACTTCCCGCACAATTGGCCGATGCACACCGACGACGCCGGTCTGTGGGCAGCCAGCGAGACCGAAACACGCGAACTGCTGCGCTTTGCCTACGACCACACCAACATCGCGATGGTGCTGGTGTTCGGACGCAGCAACACTCTGCGTCAGGTCCCCGAAAGCGACCGCAAGGCCGACCTGCTGAACGAATCCTTCGCCGTGCCCGGTTGGCTGGCGCGCCGTGCCGGGTTGAAGCGCGGATCGTCGATGAAGCTGGGGGAGATGCTGACCATCACGCGGGATGCGCTCAGCCGTCCCGGGGTGACAGTTGACCAACTGCTGGGCTGGATCAGCACCGGCGCCGAAACCGACCCACACCCGAAAGATCTGGCCTACTGGAACGTGATCGCCGACCGCTATACCGCCTTCCTCGACTCCAGCGGGGCGAACGGTGACCGTCTCGATTCCCCGCCGCCGGAGGACGGATCGGTGGAACAGTGGGCCTACTACCAGTACGGCACGCCAACCTTCGCGCTGGACTTCTGGACATTGCCGACGCCCGCCCCAGCAGATGAAGACAGCGTGGTCGCGGATACGGACACCGATCCCGGCTATGCCGACCCGGAGCTGGACGCGTTGCTGGCCTATGATCCATCGGCGTGGATCGCGTGGAAGCCGTTCGACCATGCGACCCTCGGACGCGTCGAGATCGGTGGTGTGCGACCCTACGCGACCCTCGCGCCGAAGCCGGACGAAGTCGAGGGGCTGATCGATACGCAGCTGCCGTTCGTGCTGGAGCTGTCTGATCTGCTGCCCCGCGTGGTGATCGACAGCGTCGCGGTGACCGAACGTGCAGCCGGTGTCTACGAACTGGATGCCTGGATCACGAATACCGGCTTCCTGCCGTATCCGACGTGGCACGGACAACGCACCCAGCGGCCGTCACCCGTAACCCTGACGCTCGAGGGGGTCGAGGCAGATGCTTTCCTCGAGGGACGCCCGCGTCATGTCTGCGACCTACTCGAGGGTAACGGCGGCAGCGAACGGGCACGCTGGGTGGTAACCGCACGGCCCGGCAGCGAGGTCACCCTCACCCTGTGGAGCAGCAGCGCCGGGGGTGAACAACGACGGGTCACGTTGAAAGGAGGCCGGCGATGAAACACCTGAGCCTGATTGTCACCATGATGCTGCTGTTGTCCTTTGTGACCACTTCCGTGGCGGACGATTACAAGGTCAACCTGCGCTGGGATCACTTCTACGACTACCAACAGACCGAGGATGCGCTGCGGCAGTTGTCCAAAGCGTACAGTGGACTGGCATCCCTGCAGTCCATCGGCCAGAGTGAAGAAGGCCGGGACCTGTGGCAGTTGACGATCAACAACCCGGACACCGGTGACGACCTCGACAAGCCCGGGATTTACGTTGACGGGACCATCCACGGCAACGAAATCCAGGCGACGGAGGTCTGCCTGTATGTTGCGTGGTATCTACTGGAGAACTACGGCGACATCCCGACGGTCACCGAGGCGGTCGACCGGAACGCATTCTACATCGTACCGACGGTCAACGTTGACAGCCGTGCCCGCTTCTTCGAGGACGCGTCCAACTACAGCATCGGACGCACCGCCCGTGTCCCGTACGACGACGACCGTGACGGCCTGCTGGACGAGGACGGCTACGACGACCTCGACGGCGACGGCGAGATCCTGCGGATGAGGGTTGCCGACCCGACCGGGCCGTACCGCACCTCCCCGGACGATCCCCGGCTGATGGTTCGCCGCAAGCCGTGGGAACAGGGTGAATGGCGGATCATCGAACGTGAGGGCATCGACAACGACGGCGACGGCCAGATCAACGAAGACCTGCCCGGCCAGCTGGACATGAACCGTAACTATGGTGGCACGTGGCAACCGCCCTACGTCCAGTACGGCGCGGGCGACTTCCCGATGTCCGCAAAGCCAACGTACGCTGTCGGGCAGTTCGTGCTCAGCAAGCCGAATCTCGCCTTCAACTGGGCGTTCCACAACTACGGTGGCATGATCGTGCGCGGCCCCGGATCGGAGCTCGACGGGCCGTATCCGCCGTCCGACATCAAGGTCTTCGACTTCCTCGGCGAAGAAGGGGAGAAGATCCTGCCGGGCTACGAATACATCGTCAGTAAGGACGATCTCTACTCCACCTACGGTGACTTCGATGGCTTCATGTACCAGACATTCGGCGTACTCGGCTTCGTCCAGGAACTGCACTCCCCGATCGACGACCGCTACCGAAAGATGACGGACGACGAGTGGGTCGCGGACGATGACGTCCCATGGGAACTGGAACGGATGCGTTTCAATGATAACGTCGCCCAGGGCACCATGTTCAAGGACTGGACCACCATCCAGCACCCGCAGCTGGGCGAGGTCCAGGTTGGCGGTTGGCGGACCTTCACCACACGTATAGAACAACCGTTCCAGCTGCAGGAGCTGGTCCACCGGAACGCTGCCCATGTGCTGTTCACCGCTAAGCACACCCCGGAGATCGCCCTTGAGGTGCTGGAACGGACCGACCTCGGCAACGGGCTGACACGCCTGCGGGTACGGGCGTCCAACCTGCACGCCATCCCGACCCTGAGCGCCAAGGCGTGGCAACACAAGCTCGCGCCGAAGGACCTGCTGACCCTCACGGGACGCGGCCTCGAGGTCGTCAGCGGCGGCATCCTGCAGGACCAATTCCTCGACATTGTTCAGCCTGTCGAACACCAGCCCGGTACGATCTACACCCGCCTGCCGTCCTTCGGGCACGTGGACGTGCAGTGGATCGTCCAGGGCAACGGCAAGGCGACGGTGAGCTACCACGCCGTCAAGGCAATGGACAAGGAGCTGGAGGTCCGATTCTGAGGGTGACGCTACTACCTTACCACGGACTTAAGTCCGTGGTAATACGGGTGGTGGAAAGGCTGCGGACGGCGGACGGCGGGCTGCGGTGTCGTCCAGCTTGCCAGTGTTGGCTCCGATAACGCGGTGGGTGGCCCGGGGCTTTAGCCTCGAGTCTCTGATCACGGAGAAATGAAACCCGGGTTTTCAAACCCGGGCTACACCGGCCGAATGTGCCCTGCTATCTGCTCAACTTAAGATGCGCCAAAGTCAAACCAGGCTTTACTTTACCAGTGTGATCCGCTGCACCTCACGAGTGTATCCGGGAATTGTGAGTTCAACGAAATACATCCCGCTCGTCAGATTGCTCGCGTCAAAATACAGATGGTGATCACCCGCAGTATACCAGCCTGAAGCCAGTGTTCGGATAGTCGCTCCGGTGGTATTGTACACCAGGACATTGACAGTTGATTCTTGACGCAAGCTGAATCTCAGTGTTGTTGAAGCATTGAACGGATTCGGATAGGCGGAACGCAGTGTGTACGACTGCGATACTCTGCCGTCTGTATGCTGACTGACAGAAGCAAATGGTGAAATCTCCATGATGTTCATGTAGAAGGGTTCAGCAGTATAAGCATAGTTCCCTGCGACACAGACATCATCTGCAGCCCAGGTCGTTTCAATGTGACCAACCTGCGTAGGCTGTGATGGATTACTTACATCCAGAGCGTAAACACCGCAACTGACCATATACGCAATATTATCAACTACGGTCACGCCAAGAGCCCATTCCGAGGCTGGATTGTTAAACCAACCCACTCGATGAGGATCATAGGGGTTGGTAATATCGACTACCGTTAATCCTTCGACGTAGGCAGCAACGTATGCATAGTTGCCCTCGACATCGAGGTCCTTTGCGTACCCAATAGTTCCAATGTCTGCAACCAACTCAGGATTTGCAGGATCTGTGCTGATATCAACAACCAGCATCCCATCGTGATCGTTGGCGAGATACGCATAAGACTGAACAACATCAACTGCCATGCAGCTCCAATCTGTCTCAAGTGATCCAATTTCTAAGGGATTTGTAGGATCACTTACATCGATGATGAATAGTCCCTCAGCGTCCGCCATGTACGCTGTGTTGCCCACAACCACAACATCGTAAGCCGACTGTGACAAGTACCATCCAGGGTCAATACTTCCCACGAAACTAGGATTCAGTGGATCAGAAATGTCCAGGATAACCAACCCATCCCCAAAGGCTGATAGATATGCGTAGTTGTCAACCAGATAAATATTCCGAACAGCATCAACATCCGTGTAACTAGAAACCAACGTTGGAATACTGGGTGTACTTACGTCGTAGATCCTGAGACCATAATCAGCGCTTGCGAGATAAGCGAGATTATCACGTACGACAACATTTCTGGGACTGCATTTCTCTGACACGTATCCTAATTCAGTAATCTCATTGTTTGGATATATCTGGAAGATGTGAACATCTGGTCTTCCTGTCAAAACATAGGCGCAAATTTCAGACGTGGAAATATCAAATTCTAGTTCCATGTGAATACCATTAGAAATCCCGTCGTACGAGTTTAATAGCCGTGGTTTGCCATAATCATCTATTAAATATATTGATAAGTTGTTGGTACCTACACCAAAAATCTTGTTACCAATTAATTCAAAATATTTCGTGCTCAACCTGACGTCAGTTGAACCGATTAGTATAGGATTGATAATAACACTGATATCATACGCTGTCAGACCTGCACCAGATACAAAATAAATTACTTCATCTCTTATCTCAAAACAGCTGAATGTATCACGAAAAACTATCGTGCTGATGTAGTTTGGATACGACGGAGTCGAAATATCATAAATCATTAATCCATCTTCTGTAGATATATATAAAAAATCACTGGAATATCTTACTGAATATACTGAAAAATCTGTATTCAAATAATATATCGTTTCAGGATTGTAAGGGTCACTGATGTCAATAATACTCCATCCAGCGCTTCCTTGAGCTGTATAGATATAATTATCATGAAAAACAAAGTCATTAACAACTCCTAATGATGTATGATTTAATTCATAAGGGTGCATAGGATCGCTTATATCTATAATAGCTAGCCCGCCCATTCTATCACAATACATAACATCATTATAGATTTTCATCTTTTCATAAGATCCGCCTATATTATAAAATCCAATTTCATGCGGGTTTGTTTTGTCCGAAATGTCCAGGATGCGGATGCCGGTGAGATCGGTCGATATGTAGGCAAGGGATCCGGACGTTGCGATGCTGTGTCCCGCATCCCAACTCGGCACATACCCGACGATATCAATGCTCAGGCTGTCTTGAGCCGAGGATGCTACCACGCAGCAAAGTAGCAGGAGTAAGGTGATGATCAGTTTCATTGTTCCCCCGTTTCAAATCATGACCTGGTACTGATCTAGCGTTCCGATACTATTAATGTGAACATCAAAATGAACCCAGACAAGGATGACGAGACAAAAAGAGACCGTCAACTTCTTACTCACGAAAACGAGGATGGCTAAAAGAGCCATCCTCGTCGGATACTATCTCGGTATACACTAAGATACGGTGCTACCGCCGCAACGAATTATCGTGATGCAGCTCGAACTCGGGCATCACCGTGTGGCAGACGGTGCAGCGTCCGCCGGTCGCGATCACGCGTGGCTCGTCCTGGTACTGCAACGGCTGGATGTTGTCGATCACCTCACCGGCGAACGCGTTCACCGCGGGGTATACCACGTGCGGCGTGCCATGGCAGGCGACGCAACGCAACGACCCCGAATCGTCCGTCCGGTTCTTGTACACCTGCCCCGGTTCGGTCCAGTTATTGAATGACGCGAAGTCGTCTGGTGGCTGGTAATCGGCGTGACAGCCCATGCAATCCGGTTCCTGCCCCCAGGGCTTGCGCGGGTTGATCTCGTCCACAGACGCCGCCGTCACCGGCTCAAGGTTCGCCAGCAACACACCCGCTGCCGGTTTGTCCGCCTCAGCCTTCAGCAACGCGATCGCGTGGTCCTGAATCTCCCCGTGGCAGTCGGCGCAACCGAACCCGACATCCGCGTGCAGCCCACGGAAGCAACGGGTGAACCCGCGCGAATCGTTCGGGTGGCACATCGTGCAGGCGTCCATGCCTTCGGCGAACATGTAGTTGGCGTGCCAGCCGTGCATCGCCGCCGACATGCTCAACACCTCCGGGTTGTCCGGGATGCCCGGGGCCGGATCGCCGTGACACGCCGAGTTCTGGCAGCGGCGCGGGTTGCCTGCCTCCGCCTCGGCCAGCAGGTTCGTGCCGCTCAGCCGGTCGTGCGCCGCGAGGATGTTCCGCGCCGTCTGGTCACTCATGCCCGCAAGATTCGGATCGCGCCAGTCGCCGCCGTGACAGTTCTTGCACGCCATCTCCGTCGTCGTCGACCCCACCGCCTGCGTTTCCGCCAGCAGGTTGCCGTCGGCGTCCAACGCACGGATGGTGAACACCGGATACGGATCATAGCCGCCGTCATCCCGGTACGGAACCGTCGGGATCTTCCCGGCACGGAACCACGTCGTCCCTTCCACCAGCTTCAGCTCGCCGGACATTGCCTCGTCGGACTTCGGGTTCATGTCCTTGTAGGTGTCAGTGCCCATCAGTGACGTGATGTGGTCCCAGAACTTGCTGTGCCGGGACGGGTGCTTGTGCTGCTCTGGCGCTTCGTAGGTAACCGTGACACCCTCGGTAATCACCTCTGGCGGGTCGCCACGCTTGATCAGCTGCGCGTCGAAGATCGTCGTCGGCGGCATGATCGTGAAGTACGCGTCCGCGTCCGACACGCAACGCATCCCGCCTACCTGCATCCACGACAACAGCACATAGTCGTCCGGCTTCGGCGGTAACGGCTCGTCGTAGATCTCCCCGGCCCTGCCGGACGGTTCCACCTCACGCACAATCGGTTTCTTGTGCAGGCCGGCGGTGATGTAGCTGGCCAACGCGTCCATCTCGACCTCGTTCCCGATGAACGGCGGCATGTAGCCACGCGCCTTGCCCTGACCGGTCAGCAACGACTTGACACCCATCCACGGGTAGGCCGCGGTCAGGTCAGCAACATCACTTCGGCCACCGACGGTGTGGCATGCCAGGCATTCCAGCTCGAACAGCTCCCGGCCTGCCGCGAGCTCGTTCTCCTTCGTCACCGCGTGGTTCTGCACCCACTTCGCGGACGATAATACGCCGGACTGGGCGTACACCTCGTCGTCCCCGGCGAGGAAGCTGTTGGAATACATCGTATCATAGATCACCCACGGCTTCCGGGCGTATTCACGGGTGTATTCGAACCCGCCGATCCACGCGAACGCCGCCAGTGCCGTCAGCACCGCCAGGCCCATCCGCATCCCACGCGGGAGCTTCATCACGCCGATCAGGGAAAAGACGACCAGGATCGCCGTCGCCACCAGCATTGTCGTCACCCACGGTCCCAGCTGTGGGTTCATCCCGAACGAGATCGCCCGTGTCGCCGCCGGGGTGGTGTAATAGTACCAGAACCCGGTCGGGACCATGCCAACCAGACCAACCAGCGACCAGCGCGCCCCGATCCGGGTGAACCGGTCGTGGATCGCATCATCCTTGTTGAACGCCCCGACGATGTACGCGAACGCACCGGCCATCAGGATCGCGGCAAACGTGCGGAAGAACAACGCCGCGAAGTAGCCCGGGTTGAGGAACCCGTGCCAGAAGTTGTGCGTCTCGATCCACTTGCCCGGCGTCAGCATGAACGTCAGGATGCCATTGATGATGAACAGGCTGAGCCAAGCGAACAGGGCATAGAGGAACGCCACGTTCAGCCGGGCCTTCCGTTCCAGCCGGTCGAAGTAGTAGTGGTAGACGATCAATGCGACAACTTCACCGAGGAAGAACACCCATTCGATCGCCCAACCGAAGACGAAGTTGTGAATCAGCGAGGATGTCGCTGCCGGTTGTACCAGCGCGATGATGAACCAGATACCGACACCGGACACCCCTCCGAAGATCATCGTCGTCAGCAGGAAGACCCAGTTGTGCTTTCGCAGGAAGTCGTTGATCAGCGTGTCGCCGGTCTTAAACGCTTTCCGGTCGAGCAGCCAGATGAAGATCCCGCCACCCACCGCGAGATGGGAGATGAACACATGCGGCACCGCGATTAACGCAATCAACACACCGCCGCCCGTCGCTTCCAGAAGCCAGCTTGGGAAGTTCATGACTGACCTCCTTTCGCTTCAACCGCCTGAACCTGTTTGATCATGTACCAGACCGTCCCGAGACCGATGACAAAGACAACGAGGAACAGGATGAATACGCTCCACTGCGGGGTGACGGTGATGTCCGCCATCGAGGTGTCATCCCGGAGGTACGACCAGCGCAGCAGCGACCGCTGGATCACCATCAGCACCAGCAGCCCGGCGACGTGCCCGATGGTCAGCCACAGCTTGTTCAGCAGTGCGACCACCAGCGCCCCGATCGCCAGGAGGAATCCCAGCCCGAAGACGATTGTCCGCAGCATGTCACCACCCATGAACTCGAGCATCACCTCCTTCGGCAAGGCGATGATCCACCACAGCCCGATCGCGATCTCGAGGATCGTCGCGAACCCGAACAGCTTGAGGCCACGCTGGACCTTGTCGTTCACGTTCCGGTGCCCGCGTTTGCCACGTACATGCCACACAATCGCGGAGAACAGCCCGGCTATCGCCACCGACGCGACGAGGAAGTGCAGGTACCGTGGGATCAGGGTCGGGTCGCTGAGGTTCAGCAACCAGCCGGTGCGGTTGTTGAAATACTCGCCCCAGACTTCCGGACGCTGCGCCAGCGACAGGTTGTTGGTGAACATGAAGGAGATGTACAGCAGCCCGGCCACCATAAGCAGCATCCCCAACGCCGCAAGGCCACTGTTCTGGTCATGATTCAGCTTGAACAGGTAGCTGCCGTAGTACGCGAGGATCAGGATCGGGATGATCAGAATCCACGCTGTCGCCATCAGGATCGAGCTGGTGTAGAACATGTGCCCGAGGATCACCTGCACGAACAGCAGCGGCGCGACGCCGAAGGTGATCGTCAACGCCAGCATCGTCGGCGTCTTCGCCACCAACGCGTGCCCGAGCCGCTGTTCCCTGACCGGCCCGAATCCGCCCGCCAGCAGGATCAGTGTTCCGCCGAGCACGACGTTCATGAACACAATGTGAATCAGAAAGGTGAGGTCGCCCAGCACCTCAAACACCCACCACGGCATCGGAATCGAGTCCGGGGTGGGTATCAACGATGTTGTCGGCATGGCCTGATCCCCCTTCAGGTTGTTTATCGTTAATCTTGTTGAGTTCGAACTGTCAACTGGTCGCAGCTTCGCCCGCTGTTTCCCCATGATGTTGCGCAACAACATCACCAGACGAACGGATCTTCTCCCGCCGCAGCAGCACAATGGCCACAACGAACAGGATCACCAGCACACCGAGCACGGCGATCTCCAGCAGCAGGTTGAGGAACCCCTCCTGGTCCGCCAGCACGAGATAGCCCGATTCCACGCTGATCACCAGGATTCGCCGGATCGCGGCGATCATCCCGACGAGGATGAACGGTTCCGGCTGAAGCTGGTGCGACTGCAGACTGATCCGCACGGTGTACATGATCTCGATGATCATCAACGCAAGCATGATCTTGTCGATCACGTTCACAATCGCATGACGGATGTCCGCGTCTTCAAAAAAGTGAATGATCGATAATCCAACGGAGTACAGCGTGAACAGGGCCGTGATGATGAGGCAGATCGCGACGAGGATGTAAATCAGCGTGTCGAAGGACTGGAAATATCGGTCGATCAGCATTCCGGTCCTGGATGGCGTGCTGTCCATAACCCTCCCTGGTGGTGCTGGGTCCGTGGAACATGCAAACACAGACAAGCAACATGCCGGCTCAGAGATTCAGGCTGGGGGGAGGGGTACCTGAACCGTGAGTTGGAATGTTCGTGCGAGCAAACATCAAGCAGGCAGTTAATTGAAAGTACGAAACAGGACTGCACCGTGCATAACCGTGTAGAGAGAAGGAGTTCCGGGCCTTTGTAAAAACCCGGAACTCGAATAAGTCTTCTTGTTTTCGTTGATCAGAACTGGGGATTGTACTAACCAGTTCACAGGCCCAACCGATCAAATCAACGGACCAGCATCACCTTCCGTGTCTGATCGAATTCGCCCGGCACACTCGCCCGCACGAAATACAGCCCACTTGCCAGGTGCGACGAATCAAACACGAACCGATGTGCGCCCGCCGGATGTTCACCCCGTGCCAGCACCGCCACCTCGCGCCCGAGCAGATCGTACACGGTCACGTTGACCACCGCCGCGTCTCCGAGCTGCACCGTCACCGCCGTGCTCGCGTTGAATGGGTTCGGATACACTGATACGGAAGTAAAATCGCACGACGGAGTATTCGTTGCATGTGGAGATATATCCCAGGCACAACCAAGTTCATCCCAGCCAATTGCGGACCAGTTCGATGAACCGGCTGAATGAACGATATCAACCGCGGATTTCGTGAAGCCGAACGAATCCGCCGACACAGCAAGATTCGGAAAGGTCCCAAGACGGGCAATGAACTCGTACTCTCCAGCTGGAGCGAAGCTTGGCACAGCTTGCGATACCAACGCTGCAAATCCGCTGTTGGGACCGATCCCAACATAGCTATTGAGCTGAACTGGACTTACGAGATTCCCATTCGGAAGGACTGCTTCGGTCCAGGCCGAGAACCACCGGACCTGGCTCGATGTGTTCACGATCCGAACAAGGAAATCGAAGCTTCCACCCTGACTTGGAATGACTATGGGTGTACCGTACGGTTCAAGTTCAATGGTCAGGTAGGATTGATTCTCCCACCAGGATATTTCATTTGCATCAAGAGCCGCGCCGATGATGTCAATATCTCCATCATTGTCTACATCTGATGCATACGCAGACCTTGCGTAATCGAATTCACTATCCAAACAGTTTGTATTCCAGATCGTACCACTTCCGTCAATGTTTTCCCACCATGTGATGTCGTCAGCATAAACTGCGGTCCCCAGAACATCGTTGTCACCGTCGCCATCAACATCTGCCGCGAACACTGAGTTTGCACCATCAAAATCACCCGCAATCGTATGCTCGCTCCAAAGTGTCCCTGCGCCATCGGCATTTTCCCACCACACAATGACGTCGTCACCGCGTATGGCTCCGAGCACATCGATGTCGTTGTCACCATCCATATCTGAGGCGTATACAGTTCGTGCAAGACTTAGTTCACCATCTATGACTTGCTCATTCCAGACTGTACCCAAGCCATTCGCATTCTCCCACCAGGTGATCTCCCCATCGGACCAGGCCGCACCTATAACATCACAGTCTCCATCGCCGTCAACGTCTGCCGTAAATACGGAATGCGCTCCCGTAAAGGTATTGTCAATCTCATTTTCAATCCAGTTTGTGCCTGATCCATCCGTGTTTTCCCACCAGGCAATCATGTTATCGTCCGACACCGCAGCAAGCACATCGGCATCCCCATCCCCATCGATATCGGCTACAATCGCTGAAATTGCTCTATCCAGATTGCTGTCAACGATGTGTTCTGTCCAGTTTGTGCCCGTTCCATCGATGTTTTCCCACCAGACAACTCCATCATTTTCAGCTGCTCCAATCACATCCATATCGCCATCATTGTCGAGGTCTGCAGCGTGTGCTGATCTCGCAACAGTAAAGGATCCACTTACGAGATGCTCTGTCCAGTCCGTACCTGTTCCGTTAACATTTTCCCACCACGAAATGGTATTAGTGTAGTCGCCCACTCCGAGCACATCGGTGTCACCATCACCGTCCATATCCGATGCGTGTACATAGCTTGCCCGATCGAAATTCTCGTCCACAGCATGTTCGATCCAATTCTGTCCAGCCCCTACACCAGGTAGAAGCATAAACAGAGTCAAAAGAATCACAATACGCATAGTTTGATCCCCCCATGATCTGCTTCGAAAGTAGTATGGATTTCAACAACGCTGAAACTAGCAATGTTGATCGATTTTGAGGTATCGACAGAAGTGACGATGTCAGGTGATTAGTACAAGATAGGAGGATACGAGATGGCGTTGCTGTGGACGAGAAAAAATGAGTGGTCGCAAGAGACAGCGACCACCCATGTAAATCTACATAAATGTAGCAGTAATGTGAATTAGGAGAGACTTACTACCTGCAACACTTTACCTGACCAGCATCACCTTCCGTGTTTGATCAAATTCGCCCGGCACACTTGCCCGCACGAAATACAGCCCACTTGTCAGCTGCGACGAATCGAACACGAACCGATGTGCACCCGCCGGATGTTCACCCCGTGCCAGCACCGCCACCTCGCGCCCGAGCAGATCGTACAC
Source organism: bacterium (assembly GCA_963675295.2). GTDB lineage: Bacteria > Electryoneota > Electryoneia > Electryoneales > Electryoneaceae > BMS3BBIN04. Next base: position 3,219,340 of record CAXXKJ010000002.1, on the reverse strand, counting down.
GGTCACGTTGACCACCGCCGCGTCTCCGAGCTGCACCGTCACCGCCGTGCTCGCGTTGAATGGGTTCGGCCAGACGGACATGGACGTTTCCAGAGCTTCCGCCGTGATTTCAACATCATCGCCTGCCAGTTCGGTCGCGTTGGACGTCCAGTCGCTGTCCATCAGGCTCGCCAGCACGTCACCCGCGAACCAGCCGCGATCCGGATGCACCACCTCCAGCGGGAAGCCGAGCACGATGCTGCGCGACCCGTTGTTCCAGCTCATCACCTGTCCGGCCGGAAGGTTGGTCCCGGCCCAGTTGCCAACACGGGTCGCGCTCGGCAGCAACGCGCCGACAGCGTCCACCTGGCTGAACTGGGGACGCACGGCGAGGAACAGCGAGTCGCCCTGCAGGAAGTGCGTCTGGTTGCTGACCACCAGCCGCTTGTTCATGTCGAGCTGGCTCTGGACGACACCAAGGCGGAAGGACGCGTCGCCGTCCAGCACGTTCATCAACGTGTGCCCGCTGACCACCAACAGGTTGCCCGACTCGTTGTCGAGGAACGTGTTCAGCGAGGTGTACTGATTGACCGAGAACACCGGGCCGGTGTCCATCAGGTGCGACCAGAAGATCCGGTTGATCGGCGCGGTGAGGATCTCGTCCTCCGGCGGACCGAACAGTTGCACCGGCCATACGCAGGGATCAAACGCCGCGCCAAACAGTTCTGCCATCCGGCTGTATCCGTCCGCGAGGTTTTCCTCCGGACCATTGAAGACATACAACGTGTTGCTGTACGGCAGGCTGAAGTCAATATCCGTCAGCGGATCTTCGTTGATGATCACCGTTTCCATCCGCGAGACGTACGGCGCATGCTGCGGCAGCACCTCGAGCCGGTACTGGCCCGGGGTCATGTACAACGTGTAATACCCGGTGTCCGGATCGCTGTACGTAATCGCCTCTTGCGCCTGCGGACCTGCCAGCGGCACCGCCTTCACCCGCGCGCCGACTCCGCTTTGATCGTTGGCGTCAAACACACGGCCGGTAATCGTCAGGTCGCTGCGGACTTCGATGTCGACGGTGCACGTGTCGTTCCCCGTGTCGTTGTCGCCCGCCGTGGTGAATACGGCGGACAAAGTCACAATGCCCGGCGTGGCCGGCGTCCACACGTCCGGCAGGTCAAACTCCACCTGTTCGCCGAACGCGAGGTCGATCGCGTACGGACCGAGGTCGCCTTCCGGCGTGGTCACCGTGAGGAACGCCTCTTGCGTCGTCGGGTCGAGCGCTCGCAGGCCGGCGTTGGCAACCGTGACACTGACCGGCACATCCGAGTTGATCTGAATGATGTCGCTGGGAGTGGGGGAGGCGAACGCAACAGCAGCAGCATCGTACGGGTTGTCGTAGGTGGCGAAGTACTGATCCAGCTCGTACCAGATGAAGTAGGCCGTGGTCCACGACTGGTCGTCGGTGTAGGTGCCCTCCGTGCCGGGGATACCTGAATCGTCGTCGAGGTACATCTGGTCGAAGAGATAGTCCATCACGAACAACGCGTTGTCGAGACTGGCCTGGTCACCCATGATCTGGTGTACCCGGTGCCACGCGAACCCATTCCAGACCGTGTGCGAATTGTTCCAGCTGGCGCCGCCGGAATATGTCGGCAGGTGCTGGATGTAATCGGGCAGCCACGCCTGCCCGGCGGCCGGGTCGTCGAGGAACAGCGCGGTGGTGACGCCCCAGAGCAACGTTCCGCCGCTCATCGCCCAGGTCGCCGACCCGAGATAGGTCGGATGATCCTCGATGTAGGTCTTGAAGGTTTCGGCGTAATCCTGAGCCCCATCCATCCAATCCTGATTGCCACGCCACTGGCCGTAGATGAACAGCGAACCGGCGGCGAAACTGCCGGCGAACGAATTCAGCAGGTTGCTCGGCGTGAGGCGGTAAAGGTTGATATGAGCCGCGCAGGAATCGCCGTACGCGAGGATGGCGTCGTCGTGTCCGTACGCCTCGATATACTCCATCACCGAAACCAGCGCCCAGCCGTTGTTGTGCGCGGTGTAGTACGAATAGGTCGAACCTTCGCTGTAAGCGGGGAAGTTGAAGCAGTACGTGAACGCCGCGTCGATGCTGCTGCGGTAGCGTGTTGTATCGCCGGTGATGCGGGCATAATGCGCCCAGTCACGGATCGCTTCGGCGGTGTTGTCGGTCTGGATGATGTTCCACGTCGAGGTCTCACCCTCATGCTGGCCACCGTAATTCTGACCCGGGTTCAGCTCCTGCATCGTCGTCAACCAGTCCAGCACCGAAACGTATTCCACCGGCAGAATGTAATCGTCCAGGTCATCGATCATCGGCGGCGCGCCCTGTCCAGGGTAGAGCCGTACATGCGACTGCGAATCCTGCGGCCACAACTGTTCGATCTCAGCGGGTGTGTAGTAGGGTGTGGCGAAAGCTGCAGCAGACAACATCAACACCAACCCGAGTACGATCAGCGACACAGCGGGAGCATTTTTCATGACAGGAATCCTTGCTGGGACAGGTCAGAAGACGAATTCAAGGAAGGTAAACGAACTCCCCGTCCCGGACCACTCAAACCGCGCGAATGAGAAAAATAATCCAACCCGTTTCGCCCTTTGCGGAGCACAACCCCCGCTTCCGGTGAATCCTGGGTGACTTTGCGTCAATCCGAACGAACTGGCATGGAGGGAAGATCCCGATATGTCAGCTTTTCGTCGGATTGAACAGTTGAAAAACGCTCTCGATGTTAGTGAGATTGATAAATTTACTAATCTATCTTGACTGCAATTCTACTTGTGACTATCTTTGCGAATTCGATGATCAGCTTGTACAGCATACCTCAAACTGACCACCGGTTGGACACCCTCATCGCGTGCCCATTCTTCAAATCGACGAATCTGCGGGGGTACGATGTCGATTCTGACGATTTCACGGGGCAGCTTCAGCGGCGGAGTTGATTTCGCCGAACGTATTTCCAGGAAGCTAGGCTGGCGTTGCATCAGCCGGGAAGAACTGTCCGAAGAAGCGATCCGCCAGGGAATCCCTGTTGGAAAGCTGCAAACGGCCATGGTTCGGCCGCCGAGAATCCAGCAACGGCTGGGTCCAACGCGTGATTACTATCTCGCCTGCATCACGTCGATCCTCTGCAAATACGCGCTCGAGGAAGACATCGTCTACCACGGGCACACTGGACACATGCTGTTCCCGGGAATTCCTAACATTTTTCGGGTCCGAGTGCTGGCCGAAATGGACCACCGTGTCCAGAAAGTGATGGAACGGCTCAACCTGAGCCAGGAAAAGGCGATTCAGTACGTGCAGGATGTGGACGCCGACCGTGACAAATGGGTGCGCTACCTGTACGGGATCGACTGGCACGATCCATCCCACTATGACCTCGTGGTAAATCTAGACCATGTCAGCGCGGCAAATTCGACAACGGCGCTGTGTTCGATGGCGGAGCTGCCGGAATTCAAGCTGACTCCCGGTTCGGTCCGTGCACTGCAGGATCTGTACCTCGCGTCGCGTGCAAAATTCCTGCTTGCCGGTGATGAACGCACCGACTATGCCGATTTCAAGGTGACCGCGCACAACGGCGAGATCCAGGTCACCTGCAATCCACAACATGCCGAAGCCGCACGTTTCGTGCACAGCGTCCTCGAAAAGCTCGAAGGCTACAGCAAGATCAACCGCACCATTGCAGGCAGCAACATCCTGTGGCTGGGTGAACGGTTTGACGTTGATCCCGACTTGTTGCCCAGTGTGCTGCGCGTCGCGCACAACTGGGACGCCGCAGTCGAAGTGATGAGCTGCTGCTCGATGGAGGAAATGGAGCGGGAGCAGAAGAACGGCAATGGCGACGGAAATGGCAACGGGCAGTCACACCGCCAAACGTTTGAGCGGGAAACGACCGGCGGGATTCAGGACGATGTTCCGGTCGAGGCGGAAGAGGATTGCCGGGGACTGCATCCCGTGCTCGACACATTGCTGCGGGAGGGCTGTGCCGGCGGGCAGTCCAAGGTCTACGGCGACAAAGAGACCCTGATTCGCACCCTTGGCCATCGTACAAATTACAGCCTGGTGGTGCTGGGCGACCTGTACCTCGACAAGCCGGATACCGTGCAGGCACGGCTGAAGGCGGATCTGAGAAGCCTGCTATCGGAGAGTATCAAGGCGCCTGTCGTTGACGCGGATGAACTGAAACACAAAGCCGGCTACAAGAAGCTGGACTATATCAAGCTGGCTGTCTACCTGGCCGTGGCAGCCATCCTGTTTACCCTCGTGTTCCTGAACCAGGATACCGTGTTGCATCTGCTGAGCGAAACCAGCAAGGGAACACGGGTCTTCGTCATCATCGGATTGTGTGTGTTCACACCGTTGTTTGCGTTCAGCTGGGGTTCCGGAACGAAAACCATCCTTCGCATGCTGGGGGTGCACTGATGACACCTGAAGTCGACTTTATCCTGGTCACCGGCGGCACGGTCATCAAGGTGGCAATCCTCGGGTTTATCGGCGGCGTGCTGAGCGGATTCATCGGCAGCGGCGGCGCTTTTTTCATGACGCCGGGCATGATGAACCTTGGGATTCCCGGTGTGGTCGCGGTCGGATCGAACATCACCCACAAATTCGGCAAGGCGCTGGTCGGGTCGATGAGCCACCACGAACTCGGACACGTGGACCGGAAGCTGGGTTCCTACATGCTGGTGAGTGCGTTCATCGGCATCCGGCTCGCGGTGTGGGTCAATGAGATGATGTTCCACATGGAGGGCGGCGGACATGGCGAAGGCGGTGGCAGCGCGGCCGGCGATTTGTACATCAGTACTCTGTTCGTCGTGGTGCTCGCGTTCATCTCGGTCTCCATTCTCCGGGATGCTTTGCGCAAAAGCGAAACGGGGGAAGGACCATCCTCCAAGCTCGCGGAATACTTCGGCAGGTTGAACCTGCCGCCGATGATCTACTTCCCGGTGGCGGATGTCACCATCTCGTTGTGGATCGTGAGTGTTGTCGGATTGGCTACCGGCTATCTCGCCGGCACAATCGGCGTTGGCGGTTTCATCGGTGTACCGGCGATGATCTACATTTTCGGAATTCCCACGGCGGTTGCAGCGGGAACCGAACTGTACCTCGCGATTTACATGGGCGCGTGGGGAGCGATCAACTACGCGTGGAGCGGATTTGTCGATCTGCGGCTGGTGTTGTTGCTGTATATCGGATCATTGATCGGGATTCACGTCGGGGTATATGGCACCAAGGTCATCCGTGAGAAGGTGATCCGGCTGGTTACCGGTGTCATCATTCTGCTGTGCGTGATCAGCAGGGGCATCGCGATGCCGGTGTACCTGCGCCAACTCGGGGTGCTCGATCTCAATCCCGACTGGGATGTGTGGTGGAACCTTGGTAGTACCATCCTGCTCTATGCCAGCGGACTCAGCGGTGTGCTGGTGATCCTGGTGCAGGTGATCAAAGCACATAACAAACGGCGGAAGGTGCGAGCGTTGCTTGCGCAAAACCAATCATGAGGTAACCATGCAGCGGCAGCTTGAGATTCTCATCCTCGACGATGAGCCAATCGTCGGCAAACGGTTGCTTCAGGCCCTGCAGAACAACGGTCATCATGTCGAGATCTTCACCTCCGGGCTGGAGGCGCTGAAACGATTGGAAGAGAAGGCGTTCGATATCGTCGTAACCGATATCCGGATGGATGAAATCGATGGCATCGAAGTGATGACACGGGTGAAGCAGATGCACCCGGACACCAAGATCATCATCATCACCGGCTATGCGACGATCGAGACTGCTCGTGAAGCGTTGGCGAAAGGGGCGTTCGACTTCATTGCCAAGCCATTTCGCCCGGACGACCTGCGCGAGGTGATCGACAAGGCGATTCAGGCCACGCCCTGACATGCCTGATCCGGTGACAGCGGCGTCCACCGCACACGAAGCTGACAGGGCTGAACAATATGAACAGCTCGCCCGTAAGGCGCTCGAACAACGGCCGCTGATCAGCATCCGGTTCCGGCTCTGGGTCGGCTTTCTGACCTTCTTTGTCCTCGCCGGAGCGATGATCACTACCACGATCATCATCCTGCAGCAACTCGACAAACGGATGCAGTTCCTCGTTGTCGCCGACAAGTATACCAACGAAATCCAGCAGGCCCGCCGATTTGAGAAGAATTACTTCCTCTACGGCACCAACCTGCCGGATATCTACGACCACGTTACCGCCGCGCAGGACTTATTGCACTCCTCGACCGCTGAGCTCGAATCAGTGCTCGGTAGTCATGAACTGCACACGATGACGATGCACCTGGACACGTATCGCAACCTGCTCGGGCAACTTGAGGCACCGGTTACAGGCACGGCGGCAGATTCGGCTTCGCTGGCGGACATTGAATCGCAATTGCGGATGCACGGCTCGCAGATGGTGGACTACGCCTTCGATCTGTCCGCCAAGGAACGAAAGAACATGAGGCAGATGTTCACGTGGGCGGAACATATCCCGCTGATCTTCCTCGTGTTGCTGCTACTGTGGATGATCTACTTCGCGAATCTGCTCGCCCGGCAGATTATCGGCCGCCTCAGCCGGTTGATGGGCGTGACTGAACGCATTGCGGACGGCGATTTCACACCGATCATGCCGGAACGGCGATACCGGGATGAATTCACCAACCTCAACCTCGCGCTGAATCACATGATGGGCGAGCTGGACCGTCACCAGACACGAATGATCCAGTCCCACAAAATGCTGGCTGTCGGCAACCTTACCGCCGGCGTCGCGCATGAGTTGAACAACCCGATCAACAACATCACGCTGACCGCCGCCGTGCTGGAGGAAGATTACCAGAAACTGTCCGACAGCGACCGGCTGGAGATGGTGCAGGATCTCGTGCATGAGGCGGAACGGTCGAGCCGCATTGTGCGCAACCTGCTCGATTTCGCCCGTGAAAGCGAGATGACGACTGAGCAGTTGAACCTGTTCCAACTGCTCGAGGATACCCTGCGTCTAGCATCCAATCAGGTGAAAATTGCCAGGGTCAAGGCGACTGTCAGCAGCGTGATCGACCAACCGTTGATCCACGGTGACAAGCGCCAGTTGCAGCAGGTGTTCCTGAACCTGATTCTGAACGCGCTGGACGCATCCAAGGCTGGAGGAACTCTGGAGCTGCGGGTGGAACGGGGGAAGGAAAACGGATACTACGCGGTCATTGTGCGAGATAGTGGAGGTGGAATCCCGCCGCACATTCTGCCGCGCGTGTTTGATCCGTTCTTCACCACCAAGCCGACGGGGAAGGGAACCGGACTCGGGTTGTCGGTGTCGCTGGGAATTGTCAAGCAACATGGCGGCGACATCGAGGTCGAGAGTGCCCCCGGGTCCGGCACCGTGTTCACCGTCGTGCTGCCCCTTGCCGAGACCCCGGCGTGAGATTAATACGATCCATTCCGTGACATCTGCCGAAGTTGAGCCCGGTATTCACGCCAATCGGGAAAGAACCGGTCCATGTAACCGTAGAAACGGTGGTTGTGTTTACGCTCGTACAGGTGAACCATCTCATGAACCAGGACATACTCCAGATACACCACCGGATAACGAGCCAGCTCAGCGTTGAGCCAGATGCGCCGGTCACGGATAATACACGACCCCCAACGGCTCTTCATCCATCGGGTTTTCACTTCCGCGACCCGTTTCCCGACCACCGGCTGCCATTTCGCCAGCAAATCTGGCAAACGCAGCTCAATCTCATCCCGATACCACTGCCGGATCACCGCAGCACGTTTGTCAACCGTTGAGCCGGGGCGAACATACAGCCGCAGCTCACCGTCTCCAATGTCTTCCACTGATGGCGCGGCGTTTCGTTCGATCACTTCCAGGGTGACCCGCCGTCCCCAGATGGTCATCGTATCGCCGCTCACGAATTGCGGTTCCGGAACGACCGGACGTTCGGCGATCTTCTCCTGCTGCTTGCGGATCCAGGCCAGACGTGAAACAATGACCTGCTGCACCCGCCGTTCGGACACCCGACGTGGCACGGACATTCGCACCTCACCGTCCGGTGGGTAAACCGCCAGCCGCATCGTCTTGATGTCCTTGCGGGTCACGGAGATGGATATCCCGTCGATTTCCAGTGTTTTCGTGTTCGTTTTCACGGTTGAACGATACCCGATCAGCATGGGAGGAGTTGACCATCAGCAGCCAAAAGTACGCGCGGAAGGCAGGATCAGGAAAGAGCAACGGGCCCAGCTGAGCCGGACCCGTTGACAAGGTATGCTTACGAGATTCTGAAATATAAACCTGAAGCGAAATTCGCCGGGATTACCTCAGCAACATCACCTTTCGCACCTGGTCCATGTGTCCCGGCACACTGGCGCGAATGAAGTACAGCCCGCTGGCAAGAGTTTCGGCCTGAAGGCTGAACTGGTGCGTGCCCGCCGTGCGCATGCCATCACTGAGAACCATCACCCGTTGGCCGGTCAGGTTAACAACCTCCACCTTCAAGTGGCCGCTTTCTGGCAAGGTCACCGACAGGCTGGTGGACGCGTTGAACGGGTTTGGATGAGCAGCCGAAAGTTGGAATTGACCGGGTTGAGCGGCTACCGGGCCGTCCGCATCCTCACCGGAGATCATTGCCTCGCCAAACGTCCGGGTCAGGTTGGACGGCCAGTCGGCTGGAGTAAGATCCGCGTGGCTCAGTGGGCCGCCGGTTTTGACAAACGTGATGAAATCGCTGAGCTGAGGGTTGGGGTAGAACCCGACATAGCCGTAGTACACGTAGTCGCCTTCCGGAGCCAGTTCCGGAATCGACTGCGTGATTCCAGTCATGTTGACCTGCATGAAGGGCGTGTGTGTGAATGGAATCCGTTGCACCGGTGAGAACATCTGGCCGTTCGGGAACTCGATCTCCGTCCAGAAGGAAAGGCCGGGCACCGTGTTCGGCAGCGTGCTGAGCAGCGACGCGCCATAGACCAGATCACCACCTTCCGGCGGGATGGTTGTCTGCTCCGGGGTCATCTCGAACTGCACCGGCCGGTTGTACCAGTCGTTCATCTCGTCGGTTGCGGTTTCCAATCCATCGAGGCCATCGCCAACGCAAAGCGCGACAACGAGGTCTTCGCTGGCACCATCAGCCAGGCTGTATGGACCCATGGAGAGCATCACACGGTAGTCACCGACAACAGCCGGAGGATCATCGAAGGCACCGCCGCCATCGTTGGGGATACCAGCGAGATAGCCGAACTTGTCGGAATCGGTGGCTGGATCATTGCCACTGGTCCAGGCCTGGAACGAGGCCGGCGGCATGTTGCCATCCAGCCAGCTCACCCCGATGTAACCGGGGGAGATGCCGTTGTCGCCCGTGTCATCGCCCGGTTCGTCCGGATTGTCGCCATCCCACATGTAGCCAAGCCAGCGATCAGCGTCCCAACCGGCGAGATCGTCCTGGCTGGCTTCGCTATCGTCGCCGTTCGGACCAAAGCAGACATCGAAATCGAACACCCAGCCGACGTACACACTGTCCAGCGCCGCGCCGGAACTGTTGGTGACAGTCAATGCGATCTGGTGGGCGTTCTGCGGACGGTCCATTGACGACCACGCCTCAACGGTCTGGGTGATTTCCAATCCGAGTGGCGTGTGGCCGCCAACGGCACCGTTGTCGTTGAATTGTGCCGTCCACTCGAGCAGATCGCCGCCGATCGCCATGACTTCGGGCGTGCCGCCACCGTCCGGAGTCCACTCGTATGTGTCCGGACCGGCCGCTGTCACATACCGCGTGTTGTTCGTAACCGCACCAACCCAGAGCCGCCCTTCCCAGAGGTAATACTTGCCACTGTTGGCAGGATATTCACCGCTGACCAGGTCCGAATCATAGCGGCCATAAACACCATGATCGGTGACTGGGTTAATCAACTCAGAGGCGAGTCCGCAGCTGACCGCGACCATCACCAGGCTGAGAACCAGCACAAATTGTTTCAATCTGTTCATCGACACGTCCCTCCCCTTGTATGCATGCGTGACTGGTTGATATGAATAGATCCGCGTGGATCGTATCGTGTATTTCTGATCTATCGGGGGATGTTGCCAGATAAGATTGTGTGTGGCAATACGCTCGATGGTCATTGTCGTTTGCGGATCGAATGGTGGGAAACTCAGCTAGCCGCGCAGATCCACACATCCCAAAGTAGCGGCGAGAGCGATGGGGAACAAGCAAATGATCAGGGTTTGACAAAAAAGTGTGTGATCCACTCGAGTCGGATCGTAGAAAAGGATCGTGTACATCGTAGAAAAGAACAAGGGGCCACGGTTTCCCGTAACCCCTTGATCGGTATGGTACGCCTGTAGGGATTCGAACCCAAGACTTCGCGGTTCGAAGTTCTGTTAAGTCCAACAATCACAGCAGCCCGCAGACTGTTTCAGCAGGTATTTTCATGAGATAGGCGACTCTCTCCTGCTCTGTGTTGTTTTATGGTACGAGCAATTCTTGGGGACACTGCCTCAATGAGTGTCCCGTGGAATTACCTCACCAACATCACCTTCTGCAGCTGGTTCAGATGACCCGGAACCCGGGTGCGAACGAAATAGACGCCGCTGGCCATGCCGTTCGCGTCGAACACGAGGTTGTGCATGCCGGCGTTGTACGAACCGTTGGCGATTTCCGCAACCTGCTGGCCCATCACGTTGAACACGGTGACATTCAGCTTCGCTGCTGACGGCAGGCTGACACTCAACGTCGTGGTCGGGTTGAACGGATTCGGGTAGGCCTGGCCAACGGCGAACTCGGTCGGCAGCTCAGTCGCAGCCGCGGCATCCGCAGCTTCGACCTCACCGTTGTTCAGCTTGATCATCCAGTCACCGATCGCGGACGGATCAACGCCTTCCTTCTCGAAGCCGAACCAGTCGCGCGCGATCACTTCATTCGGGTAGTGACCGATGTTGACGATGTAAAGGTAGGTGCCTTCCGGAGCGTAGCCCGGGACAAACTGCAAAGCGTTATATGTGTCCATGGCGTTGCCGAAAATGGCCACGTCCATGTACATTTTGACGCCACTGTAGATGTTGCCCTGCAGGCCGTTCGGACCCCAGACATCGACCCACGCGTCGTACATCATCTCATCCATGGTCAGGTTACTGATCGTCGCGGTCAACGGGAAGTAACCCCCTTCCGCCGGGACGGATGGGAAGACGCCGAACATCGGGCTGGCTTCGAGACCCAGCGGCTGGTCGAGACGGACGACGCGCATCTCGCCACCACGCGGGTAGTCGCGTGCTTCAACCGTACCCATGTCGGACAGGTAGGTCGCCAGCGTCTGCTGGTCGGAAATACCGAGGCGGGTGAAGTTCAAGCCCTGGAACGGGTACTCGTCCCCACCGCCGGCGATGAAGTCACCAACGACGATGTTCTGGTGCGGGGCGTCCAGGTTGACCACGCCGTCTTCGACCAACACGGTACCGTCAGCCAGCCACGCTTTGCGGATGCGTTCGCCCGGGATGGTGATGTTGCCGTCGGTGTCGTATTCCTGCGCCTGGAAGGTCGCATCATATTCGAAACGATAGCCGGAAACCTGGCCGAAACGGCCGGTGCCCGCGCCGTTGCCGATCGCGGCGACGTGATTTTCCATCACGGCCTTGAACTGCATCGGATCGACATCTTCCACGATCGAAAGGATGTTGCCGAACGGCAGCACGTCAAATGTGGTCAGCTCGGAAATGTCGCCAGCGGAAATGATGGCGTCGTTACGGATACCGCCACCGTTCTGGAACGCGACCGTCGGCATCGGGGCACCGAAATCAGCGTAACGATCCATCGCGATTGCGAGCATCGCGTCTGCGATCAAATTGCCCTGGTTGGTCTCAAATCCGCGCACGTGGTTGCGGATACCGTCAAGATCGACATCCGAGCTGGCGATGATGTTCGCGCCGAGGTTCGCAACGTAGGCCGCGACCGGGTCAACGACCATCGTCTGCATCGTCGTGTTCGCCGGGACACCGTCCGGGTAGTTTTCGTTCGCAACGCGCTTCGGGCCGCTGTGGTCCGTATCCCAGTCAATGAGGTCGCCGTTGATGTCGAAGTTGAGCACGATCTGGCCGAGGTAGGCGTAGTTGCCGCTGGTGGTGACCACCGGAACAGTGTCGCCATCGAGGTTCGTCGCGGTCAACGGGTATGCACCATACACTTCATCTTCGTCGCCCGGGACCAGCAGGTCGCCATCGTTGGCGAGCAGCTCGTCACCACCGCCGGCCACAGCGACGTCGAGGCCGCTGAGTTCCGGAATGATCGCGAGGTCTTCGACGATGCCCTGCAGGTGGGAGATCAGGATGATGATGTCCGCGCCGTTGTTGCTGAGGTCGTCGATTTCGGCCTGCACCGCGGCGACCACGTCATCGTTGATGATGACATCGCCAGGGCTGGAGATGAAGTCGAGGTTCGGGGTGGTCGCGCCAACGATACCAACCATCGTGCCGTTCACATCAGCCATCTTGCTGCTGGCGATGCGGCCGTTGTCTACGTGCGCCTGCAGGTTCGGCTCATTGCTGAAGTCGAGGTTGCAGCTCAGCCAGGTCGGCGAGGTGTAGACATTGGCTTCACTGATGAACTCGGCCAACACATCCGGGCCGGCGTCGAAATCATGGTTGCCGAGGCAGAGGGTGTTGTAGCCGAGCAGGTCGATCGCGACGGCGTCATAGTAGATGCCATCGTTCAGGCTGGCGTTCCACTCCGGGCCGGGGAGGAAGTTGTCGCCGGAGGTGACCATCAGGTAACCATCGGTGTTCGCATCCGCCCAGGCCTTGCAGGAATCCGCGAGGCTGGCGAAGTGAGCGACGCCACCGAAGTCTTCCTGGTCGCCACCGAGATTGATCAACTGGGACTCGCCGTCATTGTTGTGCAGCAGAGTCAGGGTAAACTGAGCATTCGCCGCACCGGCGAGCATCAGCACGGTAAAAAGCACGGACATCAGGGTACGCATTGTACTCCTCCATGAAGTCAAGGTGTTTCGGGAAATCGTCAATTGGACGTGTGCGGGAAAGTTGACCTGCCGTATGAGGGAGGTGTCGGGGGATGGTTCAGGCAGTGTTTGGGGAGCTGAACATCACCCGCAAGAGGCGCAAATTCATAATCTATAACACTGTTTATAATGGAGTTAACAGGCACATCAAATCTGAATGGTACCCACGCATTTGTGTAACATGGAACTGGTTGCTGGTTCGATACCACGCCTTGACATGCGACTTGAAAAACCAACACCAAGCCGGGCCACGAATACCAGCCGCTCCTGGCCCACAGCCCATCGCCCTCAGCCTATAGCCCACTGCCTGAGAGAGGAAAAACCCCAGGGAGAACTGGGGCCTTTCCGGTACGTCATAGCCTGTACAAATCAGGCTGAATGTCGGGTACCGCTTACTTCATCAGGGTGACCTTCTGGATCGCGGTTTCCGCACCGGCGGTCGCCTGGATGAAGTACACGCCACTGGCCAGATGGGACCCATCAAAGCTCAGGGTGTGGTTGCCGGCGTCGAGGACGCCGTTATTCAGGATGGCAACCTGGCGGCCGAGCGTGTTGAACACAGCCACTTTGACCTGGCCAGCCATCGGCAGGGCGAGGTTCAGCGTGGTGGTCGGGTTGAACGGGTTCGGGTAGGCATTGCCAAGGCCGAACTCATCCGGCAGGTTCACGGTCGCGCCCATGTCAGCGATCTCAGAGACGGCTTCGTCATAGACGAATTCCGGCATCGCGCCATCCACGACACTACCGAGCTTCTCGACGGCGATGACATCCGAGCACAGGGTCAGCTGACCGTAGCGCACAGTGATCACGTACCAGAAGTATCCGGTCGGGAAGTTTTGAGAGACATACTGCTCACGGTCGACATTGATCGTCTGGCCGCCGTTGAGGTTGATGTTCGCCGCCGCCGCGGTGAACGCCTGGCCGGTCGGGAGTTCATACTGAATCGTGACATTTACCTGGCCGCTGAGCTGCGACTGGTTGTGCATCATCACGTGATAGTAGAAGTAGCCACCACCGAACGGGATCACCGGGGTGCCGTTCGGATAAATGTCAACAACGACCGGACGCGGAGTGCCACCGGCGACGCTGGACGCCACCGAGCCGAAACCGTCGCCGAAATTGCCGCCGGTCGCCCAGTTCGAGGTCGCAACGAACTCGCCCTGACCCTGACGCCAGACGCGGATTTCAATCGAGTTGCCATCGGTGAAGCCGATCAGGCCCTGATTCGTGTCTTCTTCCCAAGCGGTGAAGCCAAGAGCGGTTTCCGGGGTCACACGACCATCAATGATCGCGGAACCGACACACAGGTCACCATCAAACGCGGCGACTTCGTCACCCGTCTTCAATGCGGTGTTGCCAATCTTGCCGTACTCAATCGCGATCGCGTACGGAAGACCCGTCGGATCGACAGGGGTAAAGTGCTGAGCGTTCGCCAGCGGAACGATGGCGAAAAGCGCGAGCAGCAGAACGGACAGAGTGGTCCTACGGAACATGGAAAATCCTCCTGAAAGTCAGGTAAACTCTGTAGTTACGTTTTCCGGCCTCCCGGAGAACGTGTCGTGTACTGCAGCGCCATGAATACGGCGAGAGGATCGCATCGTAGTGTTTGGCGCGTATTGGTTTTTCGGGAGTTTCTTATTTGCCGGAATTGGAGAGGCTCTCAGGGAGGAGTGCGATCTGGTACGAAGACAATACAGGTGCCCGATCCGAACGCAGATACGATACCAGGCTGCGGGAGAAAAACCTGGGACACTTTGTCCCCAAAGTGTCCCCGCTGCATACTGTCTGGATACTCGGACCCGACCAGCTCTTTACGGTCCGGGCAGACGCATCTTCTACGTCTTTTGCAATCTGTTCCTATCTGTTCCTGTCTTTTACTATCCGTTACTTCAAGAGCGTGACCTTGCGCATGCCCATCACCTCGCCACCGAAGTACGCGCGCACGAAATAGACGCCGGAGGGTGTCCCGGTCGCGTTCCACGTGATGCCGTGTTCACCGGCGGACAACGATCCCGCTGTAACAGTCGCAACCTGACGGCCGAGCACATCCCACACCGCCAGCGACACCTCGCCCGGCGCGGGCAACGCGACCTGAATCGTCAGTGCGGCGTTGAACGGGTTCGGGTAGGCGTTCACGATCTCGTATTTGCCCGGCAGGATGGCAGCAGGGCTGTCATCGACATCCGAGGACATCAACGACGAGATGATCGCAAAAGGGTCGGATTCAAAAGTCGATCCCTGGTAGAAATCTGGTGTCCCCTCAATCTCCAGTGACGCAGACGCATCCCAGACTCGCACCAGCAAGTCGTTACCGACCGTGTACCCGTCCGCGCTGTTGTATTCACCCCAGGTCATGAACATCAGCGACAAATCGCCGCCCAGCTCATAAGGCAGCTTTGCCGCGCCAACGCACAAATCACCGTCATAGATTGCGATTTCGTCGCCCGGTTCCAGCGGTTCACTGTCAACCGTGGCAGCGTCTACGACCACACCATACGCCGGAGTTTGAATGTCCTGCGGGTCCGCCGGTTCAACCGGGACAAAGTGTTCCGGGCCCTGGATCGACTGGTCACCGTGAAAGATCGGGTGCATGATCGCGGCGACGCCTGCGCCGAACGTGCCATCGCCCAGCGCCCACTCTTCGGTGATGTTAATCTCGGTGTCGCTGTGCATCTGCCACACAATCACGTTGATATCGTGGCCCGGCGTGAACCCCGGAAGCTGCAGGTTCTCATCACCTTCCTGAGCCGGGATGGTGAGGAACTGACCGGCGCTGACATTGACCGGCTTTTCGACCACTTTTGCGCCAACACACAAGTCGCCGTCAAAGATGCCGACCTCGTCCCCGAGCTGCAGCGCGAGACCTTCGATGTAGATGCCGCGCGCCGACACGTTGTACACCTGGCCGGTCGGGTCAACCGGATTAAAATGCTGCATCTGGGCGAATCCCGCGCCTGAGATCAGCAGCATGCAAACAGCAATCATACTGTGCTTCATCGTACTCCCTCCTCCGTACCGCGTTGTATCTGAAGTTTCTTCTATCCTTGGTTTTCGGGTCCGCGTCCGCGAGTTTTCTGACACGGGCATATAGCTCTGGATTATTGCATCCAGCTGGCGCCGATTGAGAAGCTGCGGCCCATCGAATAGCGTTCGACGATGATGTCGCCCTGTTCACGCTGATAGTCCGGGTCGAGCAGGTTCTTCGCCGCGAACTTGAGTGACAGGTGACGGGTCAACGGTTGCCGCATGGTGAAGTCCAGCTCCCAGTGCGGCAGTTCGTATTCGTCCGCCATCGGTTCGTACCCCACCGCGACAATGCGTTTGCCGAAGCCGTTGAGGAACAGGTCAGCATTGGTGCCCCAGCTCGGGTGCATGTAGCTCAGGTTGACGTTAAAGAGGAACGGCGACTGGCCTTCCAGTGGACGGGAATCCGAGGTTGTCGCCAGTTTGGCTTCGTCGGACAGCTCTATCTCCGAATGAAGCAGGGAGAGGTTGGTCGACAATGAAAACGGCTCGAGCAGATCCGTCAACATGCCCAGGTTCTGCCGCCACTCCATCTCGAGGCCGTAACTGGTTGCGCCATCCGCATTCTCAAAGGATTCGCTGATCTGTGCGGTAATGCGGATGACCGTTTCAATCGGCTGATGGAACCGCTTGTAGAAGGCGCTGACGGCGAACAGGTTTGAGACACCGTAGACCTTTTCGAAACGCAGGTCATAGTTGTCGATCAGGGCGCGTTGAAGGTCGGGATTGCCCTGCACCGCGCGTCCGCCGAGAATATCAGTGAACTCGAAGGGGCTCAATTCACGGAAGTCCGGGCGTGACACGGTACGGCTGGCAGCGAGACGGAAATTCGTGCGGTCCATCGGTTCGTAGATCAGTGTCAACGCCGGCATCACGTCGGTGTTCTCGAGGTCGGCGACCGCCGGTTCTTCGTCTGGATTGAACAGGGCGAAGGTGTTGACGTTCTGCTTCGCATGTTCGACACGGGCACCGAAACTGCCGCGCAACTTCGGCAATACACGGCCCTTGAACAACACGTAGGCCGCCTGAATGCTCATGTCGGCTTTGTAATTGTCGGTAGGACGCGTGGTTTCTTCGACCAGGAAGATGTCCGGGCTGACGTTATTCGGAGCGAACAGCAGCATCGGATCCTGCTGCATGAACAACGTATTGAACCCGGCGTCACGCTTGTATTCGAAGAAGCGGGTATCGCTTTCCCGTTTACGTTCGACAAACGCAACTCCGCTCTTGATCTGAAGATCGACTTCATTCCGCGTCACACCCACAATGGGATGCAGTTCCCAGTCCACGCCGCCGGAGTACGTGTCGTCATAAAGGTCGTTGTAGAAACGCGAGCCGCTCTGCTCCTCGTCCGCCCAGATGAAAACCGGATCTTCCAGACCAAGTGGTTCGGATTCAAACTGCACTTCACGGGTGTCGGGTTCGTAGCGTTCACCACGGGAATAGGTCATGTGCCAGTCCAATACACTGCTCAGCAGATTTGGGATGGCGTGCGACCCGGAGAACTGGCTGGTCCAGGTCACCTGCTGAACATAGCGGAGGCGGATGTCACGGATATCCGCGCCACGGTCACGGTTGACGCCTTCATAGAAACGCGTCTCATCTTCCATGTCGCGGTTGTACAGTGTGTTGATCGCAAACCGGTGCAGTGGGCTGAACTGGTACCGCAGGTTGATCAATCCGCCTGCGGATACATTCTGCATGTACTCGTTGAACGTGTAGTTGTGCATCGTATCGGCTGCTTCACCGACACCGCCCTTGAGTACGATCAAGTCTTTTTCAATCGCGGTACTGGAACGGTCGTACAGCAGACTGGCGAGCAGGTCGAGGTCACGTCCAGCCAACTCCAAGCGGTCAGAAATCGAAAGGTTGTAGCCCTGGTTTACCGGTGCATTGTAGGAATAGGTGCCCCAATTGTTGGGGAAGAGACGGCCGAGACGGATCATGTCGTCTTCGCTGTAGCCGCGCTCGCTGAATTGTCCACCAAGGGCCAGCTGGCCGCCGCTGGCAACATCCGACGGCATCTCGCGCGCGCCGTCATCCCACGCCAGCCAGTCCCAGGCACCGCCGGCGTAGCTGTAAAACTTCTTCCCAGTTGTTCCAACACGATAACTGGTCGACGTGGATGCACTGATACTGAGGTTTCCTGCTGGTATATCCCACGTATTCATGTTGACCGCACCGCCGCCAAATTCGCCCCACTGGTCCGGGGTGTAGGACTTGCTGACGTTCACCTGGCTCATCACGCTGGCGGGGAAGAGGTTCAACGATACCGCGCTGCGGTTCGGTTCGGTGCCGGAGACCTGCGCTGAGTTCAGCGTGACCTTGGAATAGCGCGCGCCCAATCCGCGAATGACCGGGTCACCGCCCAACGTTGAGACTCCCGTGGCGCGCCGGACGACATTCGCCACGTCCGGGTCCGGCAGGCGGCTGATTGTTTCAGCCGAAATGGCGTCGGTGATGGTGACGTCTTCGAGCCGCTCTTCCAGTTCACGTTCTTCCGACCCGGTTTCCGACTGGCCGGTGACAGTCACCGTTTCCAGCTTGACCGCGGATCCGGTCAGCTCGATGTCCAGCGTGAGGCGCTGGCCGGCGTCCAGCTGCACGCCTTCGAGGGTGTATGTCTCATATCCGATCGCGGAAACCTGGACGGTGTACAGCCCTTTTTCCAGGGCGAGGATGAGGAAGTGGCCATCAAGGTCGGTTGCGGAACCGCGTGACATCCCGACCAGCACCACGTTTGCGCCGATGATCGTTTCGTCCGTTTCAGCGTCGGTAACCGTGCCCATGATCCGCGCGGTGGGAGCCCCGAATGCCAGCCCGGCGACCAGGACGAGGATCATGGAAATGAAAAGCCGTTTCATGGAGTCCTCCACGAATGAAATCCACCGGCGAAATGCTGCCGATGGGTTCCACTCAGTCCTGGGTTGCGGTGGTGAGGGTCAACGTAACAACAGAAGCGAAACCGCTGCCGAAAGTGCCGTTACCGGCGATGAATGCGGCATCGATTGTGGCGGTATCGCTTGTGTATTCGGTGTCCGAGTTTGCGTCCCAGACCTTGAAGGCAATCTGGTGACCGGTGACAAAACCGGGTTGTTCAGACGCCTGGTTTTCACGCCATGCGGTAATCGCCAGCGAATTGTCCCACTGGTCCTCGCTGACTGTTGCGGCGCCAACACACAGCTCCCCGTCAAACAGCCCGACTTCGCCATTCAGCGGAAGGTCGTCGCCATCAATCGTGACGCTGACAACATTGACCGTGTATGGATCGCCGGTAGGATCGACCGGATTAAAATGAATCGCGACCGCTGGCAGATCGCCGATGCCGTTCACGATCACCATGAATTCCGGATTCTCGGTGTCGTCGGTGTTGACGTAGACCGTGTCCGGACCGTATTCGAACGTCGTATTTTCCGGGGCGAACGTGATCGGGAAGTAGCCGGTCTGACCGGGTTCGATCACCTCATCCACGTTGCCCGGGACCTGGAAAATGCCGTCATCCGTCGAGGTGAGGCTGAAGACGGTCAACGGGCCGCTGCCAATGTTCTCGACCGGCAGCATCCAGGTGGAATCCACGTTGATCGGGACGAGGCCGAAATCGTGGCTGGTTTCCGGCAGGCTGGCCTGACCGTATTCAATGCCACGGGTCCAGGTTTCGGTGACCGTCTTGCCGCCATACGAATAGACATAGGTGAGCAAGTCATTGCGGATGAGATAGGTGCCGTAGGAAAAGACGCCGCTGGGCTTGAGGTCGCCGTAGATGTCGATCAGGGTGTCGCGCACGGCGAGGGTGAGGTAGCCATTCGTGGTTGACCACGTCAGATCGCGGGTGGTCGCGTGTGCGGAAAAGGTGCCGCTGCCGCCGGGGTCGAGCACCATCGTGCGGCTGCCCACCGAGCTGGCGGTTTCAGCAACCCCATCCACGGATATCGCGATCATTCGCCAACCGTCAATGACCTCCGAATCACCGCCACCGTTGATGTCTTCGTCCGACCACGGTGTGGTCAAATCCGTCGCTTCCTCACAGCCGGCAAACACCGCCAGCAACAGCCCAAGGACCAACAGGCCATACCAACCCCGCAACGTCATGCCCGGCTCCTCTCCCTCAAAGTCTTCGCGGCAACCGTCCCTCGCCCTGGGATGTCGCCACAATCCTGCTTGTTGAACGGAAAAACGTCCGGCACATGCCCGGTCTCCTGCTTCGAGTACCGGACATGGCCGAACGGATAACACGTCACGTCAACGTCCGTACGTAAATCACTGGACGCCGTCGTTGAAGTTGAACGAAACGTTCTGGTCAACGATGATCTGGTAGCCAGCGCCCGGCTGCAGCGTGGTCAGGTCGTAGATACCGACGCCCGGCCAGTAAAGGTTACCATCATCATCCTGGACCGCGACCACGTGCGACAGGATGTCAGCAAGCGCGGTTTCGAGATCCACCGGACCCGCGAACGGGAAGCCGACGAAGTTCCACGGACCGGCGACGAGGTCGTAGGTCGCATCTTCGCCCAGCAGCGCGCCGGTGTTTTCCCAATCGATGTCGGCGTCAACAAAGACCTTGTAACCTTCGGTCGGGTTGACATCACCGATGGTGTTGATGTTGAAAGCCGGCCAGAAGATGCCGCCGTCGTCGGCGAGCACGATCTGCAGACCGTCGATGTCGAAGATCGACGTCGCGGCGAGATCCAGCGGGCTGACGTACAACGAAACCAGCTCGAAGCGGTTGCCGACGAGCGCGGTCGTCTGGGTGATCGCATCCGGCGGGAAGCCACCGGTACCCGGGGTGGTCCAGCCGAACAGCCAGTTTTCATCCGGACCCATCGCGCCGATGTAGTCAACCTGGCTGAAGAACCCGTCGTTCGGGGCCGCGACACCAGCGCCGATGACCGGGGAACCAGCCTGCGGCGTGTAGTTCGGATTCAGCTGTGTGGTCGGGTTGCCAAGCAGCGGATCGACGAACAGGTTGTTCGCGTTCAACGTGTGCATGAAATCTTCTTCGTTGAACGGACCACCATCACTGTCCAAGGTGGTTTCAGCATGGTTGCCGTAGAAGAGACTGTAGTCAACGGTCAGCTCACCATTGAGCTCGCTGTTGCCGAAGTCCCAGGCGTTTTCGAACGTCGCGAGGTGGTCGATATCGAGGGCCGCTTCGCCGAAGTTGTAAACGATGGCGTTGTAGATATTGCCGGCAGTACCTTCACGCAGCAGCATGCCGATGTCGGATTCGCCATTGTCCTGGTTCCACGCACCGATCAGGGTCAGGTTGTAAAGGGTCGGATGCGCACGCGGGGTCGCATCGTTGTTTTCCGCGTTGTTGTCCGCTTCAATGCCCTGGTCGCAGTCGTCTTCGTACTGCTGGCAGATGAAGAACTGGCCCTTACCGTTCCAGCCTTCCGTCCAGTCAAACGTGTCGTCCGCGTTACCCGTAGCATAGAGATACTTCGCGTTGACCGAACCGCCGAACCACTCGAACGCGTCGTCCTTGTTCATGTGGACCTGGCAGTATTCAACGACAGTGCCGTTACCGACGCCCTGGAACGCGATACCGTTCAGCTCGTTGTCCGGGCTGATTTCACGGCCGGCGTATTCCACGCGCACGTAACGGAGGATACCGCTGTCGTCGCTGTCGTCCGGGTTCGCACCACCACCGTAGAGACCGGTGGAGCCTTCACCGAACGCTTCGCCGCCTGGCACGTTAAGGTGAGCGCGTCCATTGATGATGAGACCGCCCCAGTCGCTGCGGCTCGGGTTCACCTGGTCAGATGTGAAGACGATCGGAGCATTCGCGGTACCGTCCGCGATGATCTTCGAACCACGACGAATGACAAGCATACCATAGGTGGCAGCTTCGCCGTATATCACGGTACCCGGTTCAATCTCAAGGATGGTTTCGTTAACATCATCGCCCACGAACACACCACCGCGAAGCAGGTAGGTGTTGTTGCTGGTCAAGGTCATGTCCTGCGTGATCGTTCCCTGCAGTACGATCTGGGCGGAAGCAGCCGTCGCCAGAATCAACACCGCAAGGATAAACAGAGAAATCCTGCGCATATCTCCCTCCAGAGAGTTGCCTGTTGGCACTCGATGAGTGTTTTAAAACTGTTTTGTACGGTACTACGGTGTATTCAAGGCGCGGGGAGAGGTTATCATGCGAGTATGAGCTGTGGAAATGAATCCTGTTAGAGTTTCATAAATCCCGGAATGCTCTCCGGAATTTTGGAATGTTAGTGTGGTTTACTCAAACTGTTCAGCCTTTGTTTAACCTGATGATCGTATCATTACTTGTGTCTTTGAGGAGAATTTAACTTTTCAATAATAGTTAGAATAACCTAACTAACCTGAAAGGCTGAACGTTACTTGTGACGCGACTTTGCAGCCGTGTGGATAACTGTTCTCGAAGCAATCGACCTCGTTGATTTCAACGGCTAACCGTATCACCATCAAGAACTAACAGTTTTCGGGCTCCGTCGCGTGGGCTCCCTGCTTTCCTCAGCGAGACGCGAAATCGGTACCCTTGCGAACGTAGTTGTAGCTCTGTGTGCTCAGTGCTGCTCCGCCCACCCGCATCTTTTCGCTGTCCATTCGGAGCAGAGATGTCGGCGTCAGTACAAACCGGCTCGAGAGGTAATCGGCCTGGCTGTTGCTGTCGCAGGGGCAGGTATCCCCGATCGAATGGCCTTCAAAACGGTCAGTGCCAGTCTGCTTGAAGCTGAGATGGCAGCCGCGCAAATAGAACAACGTGTCCAGCTCAATCGTTGCCAGCCGTGCGGGATTGTTCCATGATCCCGTGAAACGCTCCGGTTGCCGGAAAACGAATACTCCTGCCCACAGGGTAGTGTCATCTGGCTGAACAAAACGGTACACCCGCTGACGAGTGGTGACCCGTCCCTGCCGATCGTCTCTGGTGATCCCCTCTTCGTAATAGAGGTAGTATCCATTGGTGCTGTCGGCCATGATACGGCGCGTTTCCAACCAACGGCCCGGTTGCGACGATTGAGATACCTCGCTGACAAACGAGCCCGTCCATGCATCCACGAACTCCCGGTACGGTGAAGTATGCATCATCGGAAGGACGGTTGCGGAATTTCTGGATGTCTGAGTTGTTTTATCAGCGTTGGAACTACAGGCGCTCAAGGCAATGATGAGAATGAGAAGCAGGCTTGGACGAACGGATGATACAGCCATGATGTACTCCACGGGCGGTGTTCATGTGATGATGATCGGGAAGAGTACGGGTTGTCTGTTACGGGTGTGTCAAAGGCAAATGAGAGATTTGTTGCCACTCATCTCACAGGATGGTGCAAGCAAGAGGAAATGACTACCCAAAATCCCGTGCATACCAGGTGCAGGCCTAAGGACTTAGAATCCAAAACCTTTCAATCTGAGATCAAAATTGACACAATCCCTTCTGTACGACATGAGCCATAACAACGGGAATAATCGAGATAACCGGGGAATTCACCTGGGGGCAATTCAGCACTGTCGTTCGTAGTTTGGAACACGACCCCTCAGTGCCCCATGGAAACAAAACAAGGGGCTACGGTTTCCCGTAACCCCTTGCTATTTCTGGTACGCCTGTAGGGATTCGAACCCCAAACCTCCCGATCCGTAGTTCTGTGAACTGCAATAATCACAACATACTACAATCGCTAACGATAGGAATAATTGCGAGATAGCCAGTTCTCTCCTGCCTCTTGTTATTGTGATTTACGGGGATTTCTTGGGGACGCTGCCCCATGAGTGCCCCATGGAAAAACACTAGTTAAAACACTACCGGTACTTGTTTCTGATGGCAGGTACTACGAATGATGCCATCATCACCTGATTCATTTCTCGGTCGTGTCCATCTCCTTCAGCCGGCGTAGGATGCCGAGCGCGCTCTCGCCGGTCGCGAGATTTACGATCTCGTCCATGCGATCCTGGTCGGATTCGAATTTCTTCCTCATCCGTGCGGTGAACGCATCCTTCAACGTGTCGAGCAGACTGTCCAGTTCGTACGGTTTCGGCAGGTAGCCGAACGCGCCGAGCTTGGTGCATTCGACCGCGCTGTCCAGCGAGCCATGCCCGGTCAGAATCACCACTTCAATGAACTTGTGCTCCTGCTTCAGCACTTCCAGCACCTGCTTGCCGCTCATGCCGGGCATCTTCAAATCGAGCAGTGCAAGATCGAACTTGTGCTTGCGCGCGATCTCGATGGCGGTGGTGCCGTTGCTGGCGGTGGTGACGTCAAACCCGCGCATCTGCAACCGCTGGGCGATGGCATTGAGGAAACTGGTCTCGTCGTCGATGATCAACAGCCGGATCGGAGTGCCCGACCATGTTTCGTCCGGCGCCGCGCCGCTGTGTGTGTCGTTCTGCGTAGTCATGATCGATGATCCTTCCTGATGTCCAGACTCAGGTCCGTTTGTTGCTTGATATCCGGGTCGCAAGACGACCCGGGCCATCCTGCGCGCGACTCCCCGGGGCCGCCTCCCGGATTGCCCGCTGCTACCCAACCGCCGGAAAGCCGATCCATTGCCAGTAGCCGAAGAACGCCCACAGCCATAGCACCACAAACGAGATGCCAAGGATCGCTGCGCCGTGCTTGAGGAAATCGCCGAGCGTAACCAGCTGTTCGCCGGTGACCGGGTCTTTCGCCAACGCGAACGCCAGCGCGTTGGACGGTGTCCCGATGATCAGCATGTGCGCAAACGAAGACGCGTACGCCGTCGCAAAACCGACCATCCACGGGTGGATCCCGGCGATGGTCGCCATCGGAACCGTGATCGGCCCGATCGCGGCGACCGTTGCGCCGTCACTCATGAAATTGGTGACCGTGCCCGTAAAAATGCTGGTCGCGACCGCCAGCCCGACCCCGGAACGCATCATGTCCGGCAGGATGCTGACGAAACCGTCCGCCATGAACAGCGCACCACCGGTGACCGCCAGTCCCTTCCCGATGGCGCTGGCGGATGCGTACAGGAACACCACTTCCCAGTGGATCCCCGCGATATCACGCCAGCTCAGCACCCGCAACAGGTTGAGCACGACCAATCCGAAGATGACCGGCCCGCCCATACCCAGCTTGTCGGACATGGTCACCCACAACACGATCACGCCGAGCAGCACGAACAAGGTGACATATTCCTCGCGCGTCATCGGGCCGATTTTTTCCGACGCGCGCCGGACGATGCTGTTCACGTTCAACGTTTTCACCTGCGTTTTCCGGCGCAACGTGAGCCAGAAATACAGTCCGACGCAGAACGACATCACCGGCACCAGCGGCAGGCCGTAGGTCACCCACTCGCTGAAACTGGGTGCGATGCCGTAGTCGGCGAGGATACCGACCATGATCGCGTTACGTCCGCCCGCCGCCGGAGATCCCGGCCCGCCGGAGTTGGCGGCGTAACAGAGGGCGAGCGCGAACATCACCATCAACGACCGGTCGCGTTTGATGTTCAGCGTACGCATCGTGTTGCCGTAAACCATCACGAACAACGGCATCGTGAACGCGACCAGCGCGTGTTCGCTGACGAACGAGCAGGTCACCGACAGCATCGGCAGGAACAGCAGCAGAAGCAGCGTCAGGTTTTTGGCAGGGGCGAGCAGGAACAGACCGATGCGACGATCAAGCCCGGTCTTGGTGATAGCTTTCGACAACGCCAGCACGCCGAAAATGAAGATGACGGCGTCCTTCGCGAAGGCCTGCGCGATACGGTCAGGTGGGAGGATGTCGCCGATGTACATCACCACACCGACCAGCAACGCGGTCACACCCACCGGTGCCGCCCCGGACGCCCAGAACAGCGCCGCCAGCACGATCAGCGCAAGCATGATCAACGCACGGCGGGCGGTCTGCTCGGGCAGCATCGGGGCTTTGCCGTGCGACCCGTCGTCCGCAACGACCTCCCGCATCATGTCATTTTTTTCGCTGTAGAAATCGGCAACCGTCGCGCCCGGTTTCATTTTGCGGTAGTCGGCGTAGCCCTGGATGTCGGCGTCCACCGTGATGTCCGAACCCGCCGGAGCTTTCGGCGTGCTGACCAAGGTGACCAATCGTTGCGGCACCGGCATCATTGCCAGCACGGTAAAGATCAGCAGCCCGGCGATGATGAACAGCGGCCGGGAATTGTGTGACCCGAGCAGCCACTTCCACGCCGATCCACGTTCTATGGCGGGGACCTCATAGCGCGCAGCTGCGTATGTTTTCTCCTCGCGCGCGGCTTCGATGATCGTGATCAGCTGATCCAGATCAACCGGCTTGCTGAGGTAGTTGAACGCGTCCAGCTTCCCAGCCTCTTTGGCCGACTCCAGGTCGCCATGCCCGGTAAGGATGACGACCTGCAACTCCGGACGGAATTCCTTCATTTCCTTGAGCGTCTGTTCGCCGCTCATGCCGGGCATCTTCCTGTCGAGCACGACCACTTCGATGTCACGGTTGGCGCGGATGTGCTTGATTGCATCCTCGCCGTTGGACGCACCGACCGTCTCATACCCGCGCAATTCCAACCGTTCCGACAGCGATTGCCGGAACCGTTCCTCATCGTCTACCAGCAGGATTCGCGACATCAGCTCACTTCTCCCCCTGAGCACAGCGTTTCATCGTCGTGGCGATTTCGTCAAACAGGTCAACCGCGCGTAAAATTCCAACCGCGCTGCCGTTGTCGGTGACAAGCAGCGACAGGGTCTGCCAACGCTCGAAGGCGTCCAATGCATCCATCAGGCTTTCGTCGACACCAATCCGCTCGCTGACCGGACGCATCGCCTCACGCGCCTTGATCGTGCGCGCCTTGCCACACAGGTCGGTGACATCCTCGCTGAGCAGCCGGTAGAACCCTTCCGAGCGGCGGATCATCTCCTGATCGACTCCAGCCCGCCGCAACCGGTCTTCGCCGCGCGGGTCGTCATGCACCGTCCGCAACGCCCGCAGGAACGCGAGGTGGCCGATCTTGCCGACGATGCGTCCACCATGGCTGCGCACCAGCACCGCACGATGCTGATGGCCGTTGTTACGCACATGGGACTGCGCCCGGTCCAGCGCATACAGGGCGTCCAGTAGCGTCGCCTGTTCCTCGACGATGGCGTATTGTTCCAACGAGATCATCAGATCCCGTACCCGCTTCAGTGCCTGGGTCACGACTGCCCTCCTTCGGTAACAACGGCTTTGCCCCGCATCTGCCACACTCCCGCATCTGACGCGCGGGGGGACGATTTCCAGGCTACCGGCAGTTCGACGGTGAACATGCTGCCGACTCCCGGTTTGCTGTCGACGTAGATATTTCCCTGCAAACTCTTGATGATGCCGAAGCTGACCGACAGGCCAAGTCCTGTCCCCTTACCGACTTCCTTCGTCGTATAAAACGGCATGAAGATCTTTTCGAGCAGCTCAGGCGGAATGCCGGACCCGGTGTCGCTGACCGAAATGGACAAACACACCGGCGTTGCGCTTACATGCAGGGTCAGCGTGCCGGAACCGTCCATCGCGTCGTGGGCATTCTTCACGAGGTTGAGGAAGACCTGCTCGAGCAGGTGACGATCGGTGGTGATCTCCGGGACATGGGGGCTGTAATCCTTGACAACACGGATTCCGGACAGTTCGAACTCCCGTCCGAGCAAACCGTCTACCACGTTGTCGAGGATCTGCCGGACGTCATAGTCGCCGAGGTTGACGCTCTCCTGCCGCACGAATCCGAGTAACTTGCGGGTGATGTCGCGGCAACGGAACGTCGCCTGGTGGATGATGTCGAGGTGCTCGTTAAGCTGTTCCGGGCTCAGGCTGCGGCCAAACTGCGGGTCCATCAGGTCACGAACCAGCCCGGTTTCCTCAGCGATGATCGCCAACGGGTTGTTGATCTCGTGCGCGATGCCCGCTGCAAGCTCCCCGACCGTCGCCAGTTTCGCCGCGTGAACCAGCTGGCCGGACAGCTCCGCCGACTGTTCGTCGGTGCGCCGTTGCTTGCGCACAACCACCCGTGCCCGGTAGACAATCACCAGAAACTCAATCACCAGGATCGCGCCAATCAGTGCCATCAACGCCGAGTACGCACCGCCGAGTAACGCAGTCGGCACAACGACATCCTCACCCTCGACCAGCAGCGCCCACGGCGTCGCGCGCAACCAGGCATACGCGTACGCGGTTCTGGAGCCGTTCTCTCGCAGCTCGCCAGTGCCGATCCACGGATCCCGAGGCGGCACGATGGTCGAATGCGCCGGGCCAGGATCCTCGCGTCCGGCGACGACCTGCACCGAACCATCCTTGCTCAATAGCGAGGTGACAATCTGTTCGTTGTGCTGCAACGTGGTCAGGTATTCACGCATCCGTTCCGGCGACAGCACTGCCCGCAGCACGACGTAGCGACCGTCAATGATGCGATTCACCGCGATGGTAAAATGCGGCTGTTCGCGGAACCCCATGTAGGTATCGGTGATCACAACCTGTTCCGCCGACCCGCGTAACTCGAGAAACCACGCTTCCTTACCGTAGTTGCGGGACTCGAGATCCGGGTGCGGGCCGGCGTACGCGAGCAGATCGCCGCTGGTGCTGAACCAGCCGAGGTCGACGAACGTGTCGCTGGTCTTGCGCAACTCGGCCAGCCGACGCTCCATCACCTCATTCGAGGGTGGTACCGGCAGACGGGGGTCGTCGATCACGTTCTCGAGGTTGACGATCCGTTCGCGGAGGAACAGGTCGAGCATGTACGCCTGGTGCTCGGCGATGGATTGCAGGTGGGCGCGACGCGACTCCCGCATCAGCTTCAACTGCTGCAGGTGAAAGAAGCCCGCCAACAATAACAGCGGTACGAAATACATCAGCAGCAGACGCAATAACGTCGTCTTCAGCAGGTGGCGGTAGTAAGTCTCAGTGCGTTGCAGCCCGTTTCCTGCCGCGCCATTGGCCCGGGACCGCGACCCGCCCTGCACTTTTTCACGGTGGTCAGAAAACGTACTCATCGCCGATCTCCGTCGCGCCCGAAGCAATCCCGAACGCGGCCTTGGGATACCGATCCCGGTATCATGTCTCGTCCGCCAAACCCTGGTCCGGATTGTCGCGTAACGCCTGGCAGCCGGGCATCGTGAACCGTGGATCGTCCAGATCACCATCCGTGAACGCCTGCAACGCACGATCGATCGGACCATGCAGCCATGCATGAACCCGCACGCCACTCATCGTCAGCACCTTCAACGCGAACGGCGAAATCGCGCCGCAGAGCAGATCGCTGACTCCAGCATCGCGCAACACTTCCGCGCGGGCACCGACGGCCAGGCCGGACAACGGCAACCGCTGGATCTCACCGGTGTCGAGGTTGACAAGACGCACCGTGCCGGTCTCGTCAAACACCGGGCTGATCATCTCATTCCATTCTGAAATTGCAATCCGCATCGTGCCTCCTGCGTGCTGTCACGCATCAGGCAATTCAGAGGCCGAAGTAGCCGGGAGACGGGGAGGAGATGGGTTGAGCGCCGATCCATCGTCGGGAGAAGACAAGGGGATCCTTGCTGGCAGGAAGGAGTTCCGGTAAACTGAACCGGAGCCGGGCGGAGGTCTCTCGCGTGGGCTTATGATGGCTCGGTCATGGGAGAAAACGGTGCCTAGCGTCGCGGAATCGCGACGCTCGATGCGGGTAATGCTTACGGTTTTGCGACGGTAGCAGCAGGGTTGGAGCGGCCATCCTGCTCCGGCAGTTCGATCTCCAGCTTTTTGATTTTGCGGAATAGCGTCGCCTTGTGAATCCCCAGTGCCCGGGCGGTACGGTCACGATGCCACTTGTACTTCTCAAGCGTGCTGATCAGGTGCTTCCGTTCCACATCCTCGAACGATTCCGGCGGTTGCGGGATCGCCGCCTGGTCAGGCGCGACCTGTTCGATGAAGCGTAAAGGCAGGTGTTCGGTGTTGATGACGAGGCCGGTGCAGAGGATGAACGCGTGTTCGATCAGGTTTTCCAACTCGCGCACATTGCCGGGGAAATCGTGGTGCATCAGCAGAGTGAGGACATCTGCTGAGACGGTTGCGATGCGTTTCCCGTACAACCGGTTGTACTTCTGGATCAGGTGGTCGAGCAGCAGCGGGATGTCCTCGCGACGGTCACGCAGCGGTGGCACGGTCAGCCGCATCACATTGATCCGGAAATAGAGGTCGAGACGGAATTTTTCCTGTTCGACCAGCGCTTCCAAGTCACGGTGCGTCGCGACGATCACCCGCGCGGTCATCGGCTCCTCATGGACCGCGCCGAGTGGGGTGTAGACCTTTTCCTGCAACACGCGAAGCAGCCGAACCTGCATCGCCATCGAAATATCGCCAATTTCGTCAAGGAAAATGGTGCCGCCCGCCGCGACGGCGAAACGCCCCGGTTTGTCCTTACGGGCGTCGGTGAACGCGCCGGCCTTGTAGCCGAACAGTTCCGATTCGAGCAGAGAATCCGGCAGTGCGCCGCAGTTGACGTTGACCAGCGGCTTGTCCTTGTTCGGCCCGAGGTTGTGGATCGCCCGCGCCAGCAGTTCCTTGCCGACACCACTCTCGCCCTCAATCATCACGACTGCGTTGCTGCGTGCGATCGCCGGAAGGATGTCGAACAGCTTCCGCATCGACGGACTTTTGCTGATGATATCCTCGAAGCTGTAGCCGACGGTGATCGTCTTGCGCAATTCTTCGACGACGCTCAGGTCACGGAAGGTTTCCACTCCGCCGATCAGTTTTCCATCGGGGTTACGCAGTGGCGACGCGCTGATGCTGACCGGAATGCGTTTCCCGGCGGCGTTGAAGATGTACGCCCGGCGTGCGATCACCGGTTCGCCGGTCTCGAGGGTTTCCCGTAATGGACAGTTCGCCTCGCAGATGCTGGAGCGCAGCACATCGCTGCACCGTTGGCCGAACACGTTGTGGCGCGGTACGCCAGTCATCTTTTCCGCTGCCCGGTTGAAGGAGGTGATGTTATCGTCGAGATCGACCGTCATCACCCCCTCTGTGAGGCTTTCGAGGATAGTGGCGAGGGGATCGGAGGAGGGTATGCGGAACTGGGCGGATTTCACAAACGACTCCTGTGGGTTACTTGTGATCCTGTGCACAAGATAACCCACGAGAAGTCACCGTCGCAAGATTGCAATGATGTTGGTCAGTGAACGGTCAAAGGCACCCCCGTGGTTACCTGATCGTGGAATACAAAGGCTTTCAGTGGTTCAAAACGGACCGGAGTCCCCTCCTGGACGCCGACCAGGGACGGGTCGCACTTGTGAATCTGAGCGTTGAGACGCTTCTCCTGCGGTAATTCAATTTCGAGCCGCACGAATTCCCCGGAAGAGATCAGCCGCTTCACTCGACCGGAGCCATTCCGCGACGGTGCGATACGCACATCAAAAGTTCGCACGCCGACATCCACTTCGCCGCCTTCCGGCCAGCCGTTGGACCGCATCTTCCAGCCGGGCAGCTCGATGAAGCCGGAGTGCACCAGGCCGTGGTAGAGGTTCGAGTTGCCGAGGAAATCGAAGACGAAGGCGTTGGCCGGGTGTTCCCACAGCTGGTTCGGGCTGCCGGCCTGTTCGATCCGGCCCTCGTTCATGATCACGATCCGGTCGGCGACTTCCATCGCCTCTTCCTGATCGTGCGTGACCATCACCGTGGTTATGCCGAGCTCCTTCTGCAGGTTGCGCAACCAGCCGCGCAGTTCCTGACGCACGCGGGCGTCCAACGCGCCGAACGGTTCATCGAGCAGCAGCACTTTCGGCTGCACCGCCAGCGCACGGGCGAGCGCGACACGTTGCCGTTGCCCGCCGGACAGCTGCGACGGTTTCCGGTATGCGAACTGTTCGATGTGGACGAGATTCAGCAGCTCATGTACTCGCTTGTGGATCTCAGATTCGCTGGGACGCTCTTTCCGTGGCCGGACACGCAGTCCGAACGCGATGTTCTCGAAGACCGTCATGTGCCGGAAAATGGCGTAATGCTGGAAGACGAAACCGATCCGCCGGTTGCGCACGTGATGATGTGTCGCCTTCTCGTCGTGCAGGTAAATTTCGCCATGGTCGGCGGTTTCGAGGCCGGCGACGATGCGCAGCAGAGTGGTTTTGCCTGATCCGGACGGCCCGAGTAACGCCAGCAGCTCGTGGTCGTGAACGTCCAGCGAAATGTCCCGCAGCGCGGTGAAATTGCCCCAGGATTTGGTGATCGATTCGACACGGATGCTCATGCGTTGCCCTCATGACCTGCGGGTTCGGTGATCGCCAGCCGTCGTGAGACCACTTCCTTGATGACCAGCGTGAACACGGCGAACAGGGTGAGCACACTGGCGACGGCGAACGCCGCGGCGGTCTGGTATTCGTTGAACAGGACTTCGATGTGCAGCGGCAGGGTGTTGGTCCGGCCACGGATATGCCCCGACACAACCGACACCGCGCCGAACTCACCGACCGCGCGGGCGGTACACAGGATGATGCCGTACAGCAACCCCCAGCGAATGTTTGGCAGGGTGATACGGCGGAACATCTGCCAGCCACGCGCGCCGAGGCTGACCGCCGCCATCTCCTCTTCAGGCCCGATCGCTTCCATCACCGGGATCAGTTCGCGCGCGACGAACGGGAAGGTGACAAACACCGTCGCCAACACGATCCCGGGCACGGCAAACACAACCTGGACACCGTGCTCGATCAGCCACACGCCAAGCGCCGAATGCGCGCCGAAGATGAGGATGAACATCAGTCCCGAGACTACTGGCGACACGCTGAAAGGTAGATCGATCAGGGTCAGGATCGCACTGCGTCCCGGGACTCGGTGACGGGTCAGCAACCACGCCGCCGCGATGCCGAACACCGTGTTCAACGGCACCGCGATCAGCACGGCGATGGCAGTTAATTTCAACGCTGACAGGGTGAACGGATCGGTCAGCGTGCTGAGCCAGAACCCGGCCCCGTTGCGAAACGCGGCGAGAAACACCTGCACCAGCGGCAGAATCAGCAGCAGACTCATCAGCACGATGGTGCAGGTGGTCAGAACCACCCGCGCGGACAGGAAGGTGCGGGTGGACGGGAATACGGGTTGAGGACGAGGAGGGCGCAACACGCCCGCCGTCACGTCGCCAGACTGTGCCTGCGTGCTGACCACTCCGTCAGCGTCGCTCAACCCGGAGGCAGACCGTGGCTGGATTGGGGAGACACGGTCACGTTCGATTGTCGTCGCGATCCGGTCGGTCCGCGTCCGCAAGCAGACGCGGCCACGTTCGTTGGTTGGATGGAACCGTGAGTTGTTCACCGGTCACCCTCCTGCGAGGGGAGCAGACGGTGGATCAGGTTCAACGCCATCAACATCAGGAACGAGATGACGAGCATCATCACCGCGATGGAGGTTGCGCCCTGGTAATCGTATTCCTCGAGTTGGGCGACGATGTACAGCGAGGTGACCTCAGTATCGTACGGCAGATTCCCGGCGATGAAGATCACCGACCCGTATTCACCCAAACCGCGCGCCAGCGCCAGCGAAAAGCCGGTCAGGATGGATGGCAGCAGCGTCGGCAGGATCACCCGGCGGAACACAGCAGACGGCTTCGCACCTAAACTGGACGCCGCCTCTTCGTGGGACGGGTCAAATTCTTCCAGCACCGGTTGGACCGACCGGATCACGAACGGCATCCCGATGAAGATCATCGCGAGCCAAATCCCGACCGGTGTGAACGCGATCTGTACCCCGAGGTGCCCAAACAACGAACCGATCCAGCCATTGGGTCCGTACAACACAGCTAGCGTGATCCCGGCGACAGCAGTCGGCAGGGCGAACGGCAGGTCTACCATCCCGTCAAGCAGCCGCTTGCCGGGAAAGCTGTACCGGGTCAATGTCCAAGCGATCAGCACTCCGATGATCACGTTGACCACCGCCGCGAGAAATGCCATCCCGATGGTGACGCGGTACGTCGCCATCGCACGCTCGGAGAACACCTCGGTGACGAACTTGTCGACCGTGATGCCCATCGCACGCAGGAACAGCACCGCGATCGGGATCAGCACGAACAGCGACAGTCCGGTGACGGTTATGCCCAGTGACAGGCCGAATCCCGGCAGCACTCGTGCGGAAGAGTGCTTCATCGTCTGCTTTCCCGCACGGTACGCATGATGTCGTCAAACACGCCGCCGTCATTGAAATGCTCGGCCTGCGCCTTGCCCCAGCCGCCGAAGTCATCCACGGTGACCAGGTTCAGCTCGGGGAATTTGTCCGTGTACAGGGCGAACGCTTCCTGATTGCGTGGTCGGTAATGGAATTGCCCGACCATCTTCTGCGTGGTCCAGGTGTACAGCGAATCGAGGTAGGCGTTGGCGACTGTTTCCGTTCCGTGTTTCTTCGCGTTCACCGGTAGCAGCGCGACCGGCGGTTCGGCGAGGATGCTGATCGAAGGCACGACGATCTCGAAGCCCTGATCCGCCATCTCCTCGTTCATCAGGAACGCTTCGTTCTCCCAGTTGATCAGCACGTCCCCGAGCTGGTTCTGGGTGAAGGTGTTGGACGCGCCGCGTGCGCCGCTGTCGAGCACCGGGACATTGGCGTAGAGGTCAGCCATCCAGGCGCGGACGTGGCTGTATTGCGATGGACTTAAGTCCGTGGCAAGCGAAGAATCTGGCGTGTTGTGCATCGCCCATGCCCACGCTGCGAGGTAGCTCCAACGCGCCGCGCCGGAAGTCTTCGGATTCGGCGTGATGACGGAAACGTCTTCCCGCACCAGATCACCCCAGTCGCGGATATGCTTCGGATTCCCTTCCCGCACGATGAACACCATCGTCGAGTAATACGGCGCGCTGTTGTGCGGACGTTGCGACTGCCAGGTTACCGGCAACAGGCCGGAGTTCGCGGCGATGGCGTTGATGTCGGACGCCGTCGCCAGCGTAACCACATCCGCCTCCAGCCCGTCGATTACAGACCGCGCCTGTTTGCCTGACCCGCCGTGCGACATTTCGATGGTGACAGTCTGGCCTGTCTGCGCCAGCCAGCTCTGCGAAAACCGGGCGTTGTATTCGCGGTACAACTCGCGTGTTGGATCGTAGGACACGTTGAGCAGCG
The DNA here is from genome assembly GCA_963675295.2 of bacterium. Taxonomy (GTDB): domain Bacteria; phylum Electryoneota; class Electryoneia; order Electryoneales; family Electryoneaceae; genus BMS3BBIN04. The sequence goes on along the minus strand of CAXXKJ010000002.1, from coordinate 3,184,319 downwards.
TAACCGGCGTGCCGGTATCCAGTTGTTTCTTCCCGCAACCGGCTGTGAACAGGAATAGAGCCGCTGTGACAATCGTTACTAGTGCACACTTCGTTTTCATCGTTTATCTCCCACAACCGCAGGCCTGTGCCCAAGCTTCAGGTCTGCGGGTCGTCGTTTCCCTATTCGATGGAATCAGAACGTGGTCGTGATCGCCAGGTAGGCGAAGTGGGACGGGTCGCCGTCCGGTTTCCAGTCATCGTTCGGCAGGAATACGCACCAGGCCGCATCAACCGATACCGCGTCGTAAACGGGGAATCGCAGGCGCAGATCGGCTTCTTGGCCCAGTTGGGTGAACGTGACGGGCTTGCCGTTCGTGTCGAGGTACCTGTCTTCCGCGAACCAGGCGAAGTTGTGGATGTCGAGATCAAGCCGGGCCCCGGTCCACAGCTTCAGGCCCGCGTGGACGACGCCATCAACCAGTCCTCGCCGGACATCGCGGAAATAATCCATCAGGCCCTTGAAGCGGTGGCGCGACATGAACGGCGTGTAGAACACCTGGTCGTTATCGGTTGCGGAATCCTCGTCGTATTTGTTGCCGGAAGCGATATCGACGCCAACACCGAGGTAGGGTTTGCGAGCGCCGTCGAAGGAGTAGCGTGCATCCACCGCCAGCAGCCACGAGGACAAGTCGCGATCGTTTTTCGTGCCGGTTTGGACTGCGGCGTCGGCATCCAGCCGGAACGCCCCGATGGTGCGGTTGAGATACACCCCGGCGGTGTAGATGTGCGTTGGATCGTCCGCTCCCTGCAGGCTGTTGTCGAGGTCGGCGGTGAGCAAGGGTTGGATCGAACCGTCCAGCAGCGAACCGGCGAGAACGAACAGGTTGCGGTCAGCGTTCTCCGCCTGATACGCGGTGCCGTACGTCGCGTTCAACAATCCAGCCTGTTCGTAGTCGATGATCTTCGCCGCGGCAAGATCCCAGGACCCGTAACCGGTTTCGACGTTGACGAGCACACCGTCGTAAGCACGAGGGCCGTTGATGTTCCATGTTCCGGTGCCGAGAATCCGATAACGCCCATGGGACATTTCAAACCTTCCCACCTGCAGTGCGATGTCCTTGTCCCAGAGGCGATTCACGCGCATGTACGCTTCCTGCATCTGCAGCTGCGCGGTGGGAAGGTTGTTCGACTGTTGCGTCCCGAGATAGCGTGATTCCTTGAACTTCGCACGCAACAGCACGTGGTCATTCGGCTGCACCTTGACGCCGATCATCGTGCGCAGGTTGCCATAGTCCGACATGCCGGTGTCGGCGTTGAAATCGCGGGCGTCCAGCTCATATCTCGCACGGACATTCGCGTCCAGCGACAGGTTGAATCCATCGTCCGTCGTGACAATCTCAATATCCGCCCGCGCCACTCCCAGTGTGTAGAACAGCAGCGCGAGGACCGTACCTAGTTTCCGCATCTCCCTGAACCCTTCTTCCCGTGATTTCGTTTTCAGCGTTACTTCGTGTACATGCAATCGAGCAGCATCCGGACAACATCCCGTTCGCGCAACACCCCCGCCAGCCGCTTGCCGTCCATCACCGGCAGGTTGACCACGTGATGCTTGACCATCAGCTGCACCGCCTCCATCAGCGGCGCGTTTTGGCGGATGTAAACCTGCTTGCTCATCAACGCCAGCACCCGCATGTGGTCAATCAGCTTGCACTGGGCGAGGACCATGCCCGGGAAAAAGTTCGGATGACTGGATTCCCGCAAGTATTCCGGCAGTACCAGTGACAGCAGATCGTGAAAGCGGAGCATCCCGATGAAGTCGCCGTTGGGTTCGTACACCAGTGCCGAACGGACATGATCCGGATCGTTTTCGTCAGGGAAACACCATTTGCGGACGACATACAGCGCGTCCTCAATTGGCTGGTTGCAGAGCAGCTTCGGGTAAAGTGACACCGGCCGCATCAACTCGACCAGCGACCGTTCACGCATCGGTTGCCGGGCGACATTGCTCGTGCAATCGAGCAGGTGTTCGACCAGCAGATCAATGTCCACCGGCTTCTGCAGGTAGTCGGATACGCCGAACCGGATCGAACTCACCACGCTGTCCATCGACCCGTGCCCGGTGAGGATGATCACCGGCGTCTGATTGTCCTTCTCACGGATCTTTTGCAGCAGATCGGTGCCGCTGCCGCCGTTCAGCTTGAGGTCGAGCAGGATCACATCCGGGACAACATGATCGAGATAGTCCAGCGCCTGCGTCTCACTTTCCAGCGCGGTGACGGTAAACTCACGTCGTTCCAGCACCGGACTCAGGGATTGAGTGAAATCGGTGTCATCGTCCACGAACAGTACGTGGACGGTATCGGCTTTCACGGTAGTCGCTTCCATGCTCACCCCCTTCCCATGTTGTGGGTTGATGCGTTTTGCGGCAGCTTCCGGCCGCCGTTCAGTCGACCATGCCCCGGTCGAATACGCTGCGGATCGCCTCTTCCTGGCGGCGCCGGAAGGTCTGCCGGCGGCGGTGAAACGCGCTTTCGATCCGCATCACCAACTCCGCCGTGTCGAACGGTTTGGTCAGGAAATACGCCGCACCGAGCTTTATCGCCTCGGACGCATCATCCACACGTGGGTGACCGGTCAACATCAGGACCTCGACATCTGGTCGTTCGCTACGGATTCGTTTCAGCAACTCCAGTCCGCTCATGCCCGGCATCTTGATGTCGATGACGACGACATCGATCCACGTATCCGCGAGCACCGCCAACGCATCCTCGCCCGATACCGCCGTCCGCACCGCCAGCCCGCGACGTTCCAGAACATTCACTAGACCGGCCAGCAGCTCGGGTTCGTCATCGACGAGCAGCACATTCGGCTTGTCCTCGCCATCGTTGGCGGCAGGCGGGTCAGGCGGTTCCGGTTGGAGAACGGAACGCGCCGCCGTTTTTCGTTCACGCGCGGCCTGCTGCACATGATCGTACAATTCGTCCACGTGGCACGGCTTCGGCAGGTAATCGACGACGCCGTGTTTTGACATGCGAAACGCCTGCGGGATGTCGCCATGGCCGGTCAGCACGATCACCGGCAAATCCGGCCAACGGCGCTGCAGGTGGATGAACACCTCCTCGCCGTCCATGCCGGGCATTTTGATGTCCAGTAGCACCACGTCGGCATGATGCCGGGCGAGGTAGTCGAGTGCGGCGGAACCGTTTTCGCAGACATGAACTGCGATACCACGCCGTGTCAGCACCTTCGCGAGGGACGCGGTGAATTCCTGTTCGTCATCGACGATCAGCAGACGGATGGGCGAGATCGTTTCCATCAAATCACCCCCTCTTGCATGGAAGCTGAAATCTCCGCGGCCGGTAACAGCAGCCGGACAGTGGTTCCCTTGCCCGGCTGACTGTGCAGCTGGATTTCGCCGCCCCAACCTGCGACCATGCCATAGCAGACAGACAGCCCGAGTCCTGTGCCCTGGCCGACCGGTTTTGTCGTGAAAAACGGTTCGAACGCACGTTCCGCGATTTCCGCGGGCATGCCGCTGCCGGTATCACTCACTTCGAGGATCACACGCCAGCCGTTGCTGGTCAGATTCGGGTAGGCACGCAGAGTGATCGTCCCGCCATCTGGCATCGCGTGCATCGCGTTCCCGAACAGGTTGTGCATTACCTGTTCGAATTCTATCGGTTCGGTCAGGACCTGCGGCAGATCGGCGGGGACCTTAAGGTCAACGGTGATGTTGTGCAGCGTCAGTTGCCGCTCGAGACCGTCCACGATTTCGCTGAGACGGTCGAGCAGCACCAGCGGACGCGATTCGCCCGCCTGCTTGCGGCCAAACTGCAGCATGCGTGTGGTGATCGACGCACAGCGCTTGACCTGCCGGTCAACACGATCGACCGATTCCAGCAGCTCGGATTTGTGGGAAGCGTGGCCGTTTGATTCAGCCAGCAGGTCGCGCAGGTTGGTCTGTTCGGCGCCGATAATCGCGAGCGGGTTGTTGATCTCATGCGCGAGGCCGGTCGCCAGTTCGCCGACTGATGACAGCTTTGCCGACCGGTTGAACGCCTGCTGCAGACGGTCCCGCTCATCGGTGGTTTTGTCGATCAGACGGGTCAGGCGCCATGTGGCGAACAGCGTGGTGAAGAAGACGATCACGATGGCGATGACGACCACCGCTATGCCAAGCAGCATCGCCCGGCGGATCGGCGCGCGCACTTCCGCTTCAGGCTGCACCGCCGCCAGCAGCCAGCGGCCATGGTTGATCCAGCGGCTGACCACGAGGTACGCTTCCCCGTCAATGGCCAGTTTGTCCTCACGGACGCCGGCGAACGGCTCGATCATCGGCAACGGGGCGTGTTCAAGGATCGCCAGCGTTCGCGAATCACTCTGCAACTCGCCGTCCTGGTTCAGCAGCCAGACATCGCCATGTTCCCCCAGCGACGCCGCCAGCAGGTTCGCTTTCAGCCGGTCGCTGCTGATCGTCGCACGCAAAATCCACGGATCGCTGTCCGTGTTGACCCGAACCGCAATGATCACATGTGGCACGCCGCGAAAGCCGAGGAACACGTCGCTTACATACACCCCCTGCTTCATCACCTCACGGAACCACGTTTCATTCGCGTACTTCTTGTCGAGCAGTTCGTAGGGACCGGTGTAACCACAATGCCGTCCAAGGTGATCGATCACGCCAAGATCGACGAACGCGCCGCTACTGGTTTCATTGAGCTGCTGCAACACGGCGCGTGGTGACCCATCCGCGAGAATCTCGCTCATGCTGCTCAGGCCGGGTATCAGTGTCAGCATGTCGACCTGTTGTTGCATGAAGGAGTCAACGGATTCCGCGTGATGACTCACCACGGCGCGTTGCAGATCCATCGCCTTCTGATCGAGCAATCGTCCAAAAACAACCCACGAGCCGACACCCAGCAGCAGGACCGGTAGAAGGGAGACCGCCAGAATTGCCGCGATAATTCGCCGACGCAGCATGCGGCCCGTGGGTTGGGAGTGCGTGTTCACGTTCAATCCGCCTCAGGCCAGCGCCCGATCAACAGCTCCCGGAAGCAGCGCCTGGGACTGCAGGAAATCGACGATCTGGAACGCTGTCTCCTCGGGCGTCATGTGGTCGGTTTTCAGCACCAAGTCGGGCACAACCGGCTTTTCGTACGGCGCGTCGATTCCGGTGAAATCCTTGATCACACCCTCGCGAGCCTTCTTGAACAGACCTTTGGGATCCCGTTCCTCGCAGACACGCAGCGGGGTGTCGACGAAGACCTCGATGAACGGAATGCCGAGATCATTGTGGCGTTCCCGCACGAGGTCACGATCTTCACGGTACGGGGAGATGAAGCTGGTGATTGCGATGACGCCGGTATCCGCAAACAGCAGCGCGACCTCACCGATCCGTCTGATGTTTTCCGCGCGGTCATTGGGCGAAAAACCTAGGTTTCGATTGAGGCCGAAGCGGATGTTGTCGCCGTCCAGCACGTACGCGAGATGCCCCTGCTGCACCAGCTCATGTTCCAGCGTGAAGGCTGTCGTGCTTTTACCCGAGGATGGTAGCCCGGTCAGCCAGATCGTGCAGCCCTTCTGGCCGAGCAATGTCTCACGGATGGCGCGGCTGACATGCCCTTCGTGCCGCGTGATATTGGTCGCCTTGCGTTCGATCATATGATTCTCCCTGCTGCGAGTACCGGCGAGGCGGTACGTGTGACAGTTCGTTTCCACACACATAGTCAAAGCGCATGCCAGTCGTGCGGATGACGGGCAACATACTGGTAATCATTAGCTTAGAGGCTTCGTCTGAGGCGGCGTTGGCGCGCGAAAACGCCCGCGCCGGGCGGATCTGCGAGGGGCGAAACAGGGAGATGGGTGATTTCGCCCAGGCTGGAACTACATCGGGGTGAGAGTGATCAGCCGTTGAGCCCGTACTTCTCCAACCGGCGTTTCAATGCGTAGCGGGAGAGGCCGAGGTAGTCCGCCGCGCGGCTCTGGTTGCCATCAAACCGGTTGAGTGCGGCGACGATCACCTCCCGTTCGAGCGTCTCAAGCGGCAGGGAATCCAGAGGCAGCGTGAACGACAAGTCGCCGAGGGATACGACGTCACGTCGTTCATCGAGATCCGCCGCCAGGATTGGCAGGTGTTGCGGGAGCAACTCGGGCGCGTCATTGAGCAGGATGGCGCGCTCGATTACGTTACGCAGCTCACGGATATTCCCGGGCCAGGGGTAGGTCTGCAGCCGGGTGATGGCATCCGGGTGAATGCTTTTAAATCGGCGGTGCTTCTCACGCGCGGCTTCGACCAGCATCCGCTGAGCCAACGGGCCGATCGATTCGGACATGTCACGCAAAGGCGGGAGTTGCATCCGCATCATGTTCAGCCGGTAGAACAGGTCACGACGGAAACTGCCTGCTTCGACCATCTCCGCGAGGCTGCGGTTGGTTGCCGCGATGATGCGAACACGGACCTGTTTCGGTTCCACTCCGCCGACGGGGTAATACTGCCGTGATTGAAGGAATTGAAGCAGCTTAGGCTGCAAGTCCAGCGGCATCTCGCCGATTTCGTCGAGAAACAACGTGCCACCGTCTGCCGCGGCGAGCTTGCCGGGCGCGCCATGCTTGCGTGCGCCGGTGAATGCGCCGGCCTCATGGCCGAACAGTTCGCTCTCATAGAGCGTCGGGGTCAACGCGGAACAGTTAAGAATGACGAACGGTTTACCGCTACCGTTGCGGCCATGATGCACCAGCTTCGCCACCTGTTCCTTGCCGGTGCCGGTTTCGCCCTCGATCAGGACCGGCGCCTGGTCGTCCTCGTGCAGACGTAACGCGAGGGTGACGATCTCGTGCATCTCTTCCGAGTAGTGCCCGAGCCACGTGTCGTCCGGGAAATAGACCTCGGAGGTGACAGGCTCAGTTTCTTCAACCTGTGACGACGGCGAGGTGTCAGCTGACTGCTCGCGTGTCGTGGATTCCTGCTCCCAACGGTGGATCACGTCCAGCAGGTCACGTGCGCGGGCGGTCTTGCTGATCAGGTCGAATGCGCCTAGCCGCAGTGCAGCGACAGCGGTATCGAGGTCGGCGAAACCCGTGTAGAAGATGACGTCGGCGGGCGGAATGTCCGCATTGTGGCGTAGTTCGGCGAGCAGATCGAGGCCGCTTTTGCCGGGCATGCGGATGTCGCTGAGGATCAGCTTGAATGGATCCGAGCGGTGCAAGTCGAGCGCCCTGTCGACGGTGGCACATTCGACCACATCATAGCCAAGTAATCCGGCGATTGACTTGCGCACTACCCGCCGTGCCTGTTCGTCATCATCCACGTACAGTATGCGCATCGCTTTTCTCGCTGTCGGTTGCCTGCGGAATGGTGACACGGAACGTTGACCCGCCACCCTTGTTCTGCACCGCCTGAATCGTACCTCGGTGACGCTCAACGAACATCTTCACAATTGCCAGTCCTAATCCCATTCCCTTGCCCGGCTGACGGGTGGAATAGAACGGATCAAACAACTGGTCCATATCGGTGGTCGGCAAGCCGGGACCGGTATCGGTGATCTCGACGAAGCAGCGCCCCCTGTCACGTCCGGAGAAGACACGGATTCGTTTGTCATCGGTGTTGGCTTCATCCAGTGCGTGGATGGCGTTGGCGACGAGGTTGCTGAAGATCTGCTCCAGTTGCACCTGTTCGCCTGAAACTGGCAATGACGTCCCGGACAGATTCAATTCAAGCTGGATCTCGTGATTGCGAATCTGCATCGTGAGCAGGGTCAGCGCACGTTTGACGGCCTCGTTTAGGTCGACGATATCCGTTACCGCCGGGGCGGAATGGACCCAGTACGAGCGCATGTGTTCGATGATCGAACCAATCCGCGCCGCGCCCTGCGAGATTTCGTCAACCAGTTCCGACACGAACGGTGGCAACGTGTCCGGATTCTGATCCCGCCACAACGCGACGCTGTCGCTGCTGAGTTGGATCGCGCTCAACGGCTGGTTGATCTCGTGCGTGATCCCCGCCGACAGTACTCCCACTGACGCCAGCCGGGCGCTGTCCTGCGTCAACTGGATCGCTTCCTGACGCCGACGTTCCACCTCGCGTGCTTCTGTAATGTCACGGGCTATCCCGAGTACTGCCCAGCCGGTATCATATTCCATCCCGGTCAAGCTCATCTCGATCTCAGTGCCGGAATCCGTGCGGAAATACAACGGTGTTTCGGGAAGCTGGCCATCAAAGGCCCGGTCCAACACAGCTTGAACCGCCTCGCGGTCGTCTTCATGGATCAGGTCGATGAGGTTGTCGGGGAAAGTGGCCGGACCATCTTCCCCACCGAACAGGTTACGGAACGCATCGTTGTGCAGCAGGATACGTTCGCCGGCAAGCACCGCGATGCCCTCATGGGCATTTTCGACAATGCTCTGGAATCGGGTTTCGCTGGACGAGAGGGCAGTTTCGGTACGTTCCCGAACCTTCTTCTCGGATTTCAGGCGGAGGATGGTCTTTTGCAACCGGCCATTCAGGACCACGATCACGCTGATCGCAACGACACTGCCCAGCAGGAGCGCAACAATCAGCAGCAGGATCGTTCCGTATTCCTGAATGACCTCCGCGACGGTGATCCGGCTTTCGTGGTTATACGGTGCGGTATGCGTTTCACGCAGCGCCTGATTCACGTCCTCGTAGTTTAACGGGATGGTCCAGCCGGCGATTCCAGCCGCCTGTGAAGCTGGACTGCCGGGACGCAGCTGCAGCAACGCCGCGCTGACCTGTTCCGCGAGGCGCAGATCGGTGTGCGCCAGCCGCACCATCGGCCACTCCGGGTACAACCGCGTCGAATGGTACAGCGGGAAGCCGGATGGATCCCCGACCGCCGGATCGAGCAGCAGCACGGTGACCGTCGCCGGATCGAACGACCCCGCCGCCTGCATCTGTTCCAACGCACCGGTGCGCACAATGCCAAAGTCCGCCGATCCATCGGCGACCGCCGCGAGCACGGCGTCGTTGGTCTGCAGCCACTGTACCTCGCGGGCGTCCTTCAACGGGTCGAATCCCATCGCGAGCAGGTCGCGCCAAACCGCAAGCCAACCACCGAGGGCGTCCTGATGCACTGCCGCGATGCGTTTGCCGGCGAGGTCGCGGGGAAGTGTGACCGCGTGTTCACCAGACCGGCAGAGTAGCACCCCGCCGAACGTGGTTACCGCTGCCCCGGCGACATTGGTCTTGCGTGTGGCGATACGTGACGCGCCGTGTTTCCTTTCCAGCAGCACATACATCGCGGGATTGACGATCATGAAGGAAAGGTCGGGCAAAATTGCCGGATCCACAGCTTCATCGTAGTTGAGGGGAACAATCTCGAAGGATGTACCAGGGATGGATGCGTCCAGACATTCCGCGGTCGCCTGCCACTGGTTGACGCAAACCGTTTTGCCGTATGGCGCGAGCACGCCGATACGGATAGAGTCCGCCGTACTCACGTTCGTGGCAAAGACGACGCAGGCTGGCAGGATCAGCGCACAGGCAAGGTGGGGGACAATTCGCCACGTATGACGACGGGCCTGCGCACGGTATGTTGTACCGCTCATACCTCCCCCGGAACGGGCACGAAAATAAGGTACGGCGGAAACACATCACGTTGGGTTACTCTCCTCAAGGGGCTCAGTGATGTTTATCACAAGTGTTCGATGGGATATAGAAAAAAGGATCAGGCAGAACCTAACCCCTTTAGTTCCAGTGTCGGAGCGACTGGATTTGAACCAGCGACCCCCTGACCCCCAGTCCAATCCAGTGCAAAATACACAACAAATCACAAGCGGTAACAGTAGGAATAATTGATAGATAGCCGGTTCTTTCCTGCCTGTTGTTATTGAGATTTACGGGGAATTCTTGGGGACACTGCCCCACGAGTGCCCCACAAGATCACCTAACCAGCATCACCTTCTGCACCTGGTCGAGATGTCCGGGTACGGTAGCACGGATGAAGTATAAACCGCTGGCAAGATTCGAGGCGCCGAACGTCAGACGGTGTTCCCCGGCGGAGTGTTGACAATGTGCCAGAGTAGCCACTTCCCGCCCGAGCACGTCATAGACGGTAACCGTCAGTTCTGCCGGTTCGGGTAGCGACACCGTGAGCGAGGTACTTGCGTTGAAGGGATTCGGGTACGCAGGGGAGACGCTGAAAGCAGTTGGGAGGGACTCCGTGCCTGTGACCGCCGCGCTTGCCTGTTCCCATGCGGAATTCTGCCAGTCTTCAACCTTCCATGCAGACTCCGGCAGGGAGGCCACACTCGAACCGGCGAGCTTTTCGAACTCGAAGCTGTCTGTGGCGACTATCATGTTCGGGTAAATGCCCACGTGCATCACGTACTGGTACGTACCAGCAGGGGCGTATCCCGGTATCCATTGCGCTAGTGGTTCATCGGGGACGTAGGAGCCAAAGGCTTCGATGGTGAGTAGGTTGACAGACAACGGACCGAATGTGTTGCCACTAGGTAGAACAACCTCAGACCAATACTGACCGGTGCCCTCAAACGGTGAAGGGTTGCCGATCTCAAGCCAATACCAGAAGCCGTAACCTGACGCGGGAATGATGATCGGGGGGAGGATGGGCTCTATAGACAAGGTTGGCAGTGCTGTAATTGCAAACGCTGCGTCGCTGACGTCCTGCTCCGAACCGTCTGCCAGGATGACTCGGATACGGTAGTTATCGCCCGGCGTCGCGTCATCCGGGATCGTCCACTCAAACACACCGTCGTTGTCCGTACCGCCGGAGATGACGCGTTCGACTGTTGGGCCAAGCAGAAGCTCGATTACCACATCTTGGTCCGAGCTAGATTCCCACTGAATGTCGTGTACGGTGTTCTGACGCCATGCTTCACCCCCGTTCGGGGAAGCAAGCTGAAGTTCTGTGTAAGGTGGCGCAAGCTGCTCCCACCAGACAAATTGTCCATTCCCGGCACATGAAACATCGGGCAACCCGTCACCGTTAATGTCTGATGCACAAACGTTGTATGCCCCAGGGAATGAATCCGAGATCGTATGTTCAAGCCAGAGACTCAATCCCTGAGTGTTTTCCCACCAGACGATTTTTCCCGCTGTTGAGGCAGCACCCACCAAGTCGAGATCACCATCGCAGTCAACATCAACAGCGTAGACACTATGTGCACCTGAAAAATTCGAGGAAATGGCATGTTCTATCCAGCTTACGCCGTCACCACTGTTTTCATACAGCAGAACTTCGTCCCCTCCAGCAACGCAAAAATCCAAGTCACTATCATTGTCAAAGTCACCGCTGGTAATGTCAATAGGATGAGCAAAGTCGGAAATTCCAACAATCCACCAACTTTGTCCTCCATTAAGGTTTTTAAAAACTTTCAAGTCTCCATTAATGCCGCCGATTATATCAGGAACACCATCTCCAGAAACATCGGCAACGTGTACAGATCTTGCAGCACTATCAGTAAGGTCATTATCTAACCAAGTTGTTCCTTGATTCTGGTTTTCCCACCAATTTATTCCGGAACCATTTACTTCTGCTGCTGCAACCACATCCGTGTCACCATCTTGGTCAAAATCTCCAAAGTCTATAATGAGAGCGCCTGACCAAGAATCTGAAATATAGTTTAGTTCCCAATCTAAAGCGTTTCCCGTTAGATTTTTATAAAATATAACTCTATTGTCACCACTTGAGGCCGCTAAAATATCTAAATCACCATCAAGATCAAGATCAGTGGCTAAAGCACAAAAAGGTGATAGTATATCATAGTCTATTGTACGTTCATTCCAAGTATTACCATCACCGTATACATTTTCCCACCAGATAAGATCATTATCAGTTGATGCGGTACCTAATAAATCCATATCACCATCTTGATCCAGATCAGTCGCTGAAACGAATGATGCTCCGTCATGATCTGGCGAAATGTAGTGGATATCCCAGCTTATCTGGCCTAAGGTCACAAATGGGAGCAACATTAGGGCTAACACTGATAACTGTATCTTCATCGTCCCGTCCTCCAGATCGGGTATCTGAACAATGCTAGTTGGTTCACAAAGTAAGGGTTATTGTACGCAGATTCACGAAAACCCCAACGCTGTTTATCGCTGGGGTTTGCTTTTGCTCTCAGAGGTGGGTAGTCAACGTGCGGTTTCCTGCAAATGCGCAGTATATGGGAAATTGATACCCTCTGAATACCAACAGGTTACGGTATAAAATGGCGAAAATACAAGGTGACCTAATTCAGCGGGTCCAAGGTGGGCGTACGTGCATGATAAGCGTTCGGTATGGATCGGATGATCGCCAGAGTGTTACCTCGCCACCAGCTTCCAGCACTTTTAGTGCCTGGTAGATCCGTGCAGGGTGGTATGTTTCGCCGTCGCTGCTGTCATTTCTGGACGGCTGGCTCAGGTAGGCCACCAGTTCCGCACGGTAGAGCAATCCGTTCTCCTCAAGTTCACGTCGAATCTCCCACATGCACCTCAGCAACGGCGAGTGCATGGCCGCTGCCGGTGTCTGAAAGTCCATCCGGCGACACAGGGAAAACGCTCTCATTTTTCTTCGCCGTCTTCGTCTTGGCCACGACATACGATTATCCCTCCTGAATGTTACGGTTTGCTACTGTTTCACCAGCGGAATAATGTCCCTCACTTTTCCGGTGAAACCGTCTAAATTCGCCGTCTAACTCGAAGACATCACAGGTGTTACACTGACAGCTGTTTAATGTGGTAGGGTACACCTTCTCCTCTTTTCCTGTGTATCGTAGAGTGACCCTACCAGATTCTACCCTCAAACGCTGAAACCCGCGCCATTGTTAACAAAAGCGCGTTCTGTTTACTCGCGTTCACCGGAAAGATTTTCCGGTATCTTCAGGAACCAATACATGTTCACTTTGCTTCGCTTGCCGTCGCGGCGCTGCCACGGCTCGGAAATCAGTATCCCCCCCTTTTCGAGCGAGCGGATGTGGCTACGAACGGATCGGACGGTGATCCCGAGTTTCTTGGCAAGGAACGATTGTGAAGGGTGGCAAAACGAATCTCCGCGATTCTGGTCTCGTAGAGCGTAGTATGTGGCACGTTCTGCTGCATTCAAATCGAGATCAATTAGCTTTGATTCAGAAAGTGTGTCCTTTTCGAGCCGATCTCGGGGAACTGGTGGCACCAGAGCTGCGGGCGGTTGTTTGTACTTGTACGCTCGCTTGTTCGGGTTGCCGTTCCAGACTCCACCGTTTGCCATAACAAATTCGAGCGCCCCTGCAATCGTAAGATCAAGATAGGTTGTGGTCCCCCGGCGCTCGTTCCATTTGTCCCGTCTAAGCTGGGAGGCCCACATGATCCGGCGAGCCTGGTCAATCCCACGTCCGTTCTTGCCGAAACAGCGAAACGCAACCTTGCAAGCCAGCGCCATATCTGTGTGAGATCGGGTATCATAACCGAGTGTGTTGCTTATAGGGAGCGGAGGGGCGTCTATCTTGCCAAACAGCTTACGAAACTTCCCTCGGTCCCTCTGGGATAGCATTCGTTGCAGCATGATGGAATCGGCTTCCGACAGCGGGGCCGCAGGACGGGAGCTCTTTGTAACGGTCCCGCTTGTGTATGTGGCTGGGGAGCTTTCCTGTCTTGTCGCTGGAGGCCACTTATCGGGCCACATCTCGCGCAACAGTCTGTCTAATACCTGATCCCGATTCGGAACCTTGGTGAGCTGCGGGTTCCTGAAATCGCCGGTATTCGCGATAAAGCAATTGGTGACGAATACTTCGAGACCGCCGAACCCGTGTTGCTTGCCGTCCAGTAAGAGTTTCCCTGTACCTTGTGCTTGGATCGCTTGCGCAACGTTCGGGGCGTACACGGGGACGTGATAGCCTTGACCTGATAGCGATAGTTCACCGGGTGCATCCAATTGCCGGAGCATGGCATAGACAGCGTCAGCAAGCTCCCCATCTTCGTTAATGGCTTTGTCAATGTCCAGCCAGACAAGTCCATCGGTGCCGGTGCAAACGAATCCGATACCGTCCCCGATTCCCTCGGCGTGATACTGGACAGCTTCCGAAAAACTGAGGTGCTGGTTCGGGTGCTGCCAGTCCGCTAGCCTTTTGCCGGTCACCGGATCAATCGGCACTTTGGCAGTACGGTCTCCCCGGGCTTCTGCCTGCCATACAACCCACTGGCGATACTCCGGCAGGGGAGAGGGGACACGATCCCATTTCCCCGGCTGGTTCGGGTTTGACTGTGTTCCGTTGCTGGATACAGGGGACAGCCTCACCTTGTCGGTTGCGGCAGGCACCGGCCTCAGTCTTCCGTCTGCTCGCAACGCATGGGCTCACCGTACCCTTGCCACTCCTGCCAGCCTACCAGCTCACCCTTACGGTTGAACACAGGGGCGCGGAGATCGTTCGCTTGCGGGTTACGTCCGAACCGATAGGGCCAACAGTGACAGCCGGGAATGTTGCATTCGGCGACAGCCTTTGGACTCCCGCCCATGCAATCCAGACAATTCGCCCGGATCGCTTTCAGGGGCGAGAGGATTCCGTGTTGTGCTTTTAACCGGGCAGACCGGCGTTTTGTGTTCGTTGAATTCATCGGGCTTCCTCAGCACGTTTTTTCATCACAAGGGGACAAACGTCCCTGCCTGCCAATTCCGGGAGATCGTTCGGAAAACCCGCCTGTACAGGCATGGTTTTTACGTAGAACGCGATTCTCCGGCAGGTAGTCAGTCAGGAACGTGCTTCGGCGTGTTGATCCACCCATCGCCACCATTCGCTCTCGTCTAACAGCACTCTGCCGTTGATCCGGCGAATGACAGGACCGAGACCGTTTTGGGCACTGCGGAAAACGAGCCAGCGTAAGCCGGATTCTGAGGGCCACCAGCCAGCTTCAACGGCTTCACGGATGGTGTACAAACGTCGAGTTTCGCTTTGGGAATGCACCACTTCCTCCGGTTGTAGGTGATTGAACAGCAAGCTTTTTGCCTGTGTTTTCCCGGAAGTAGCTGTGAGTTCTGTGAATAAAAAAACGGCCTCAAAAAGTTCGAGGCCGTTGATCGGATAGCTAGCTGAAGTAAATCCTCTTAGGGTGGACCCATCTTCACCATGATGTTGCCCAACATGATTCCGTGACCGGGTGAAACCGGAAGTGCACGTTTGGCACGAATCTCATTCCTGTAGCGGTTGTGTATCCTACGAATTCCTGCTGCTGGCTCATCCTTGCGGCCTTTTTGTGTTTCATATTTAGCCGTCAGATTGGGATCTTCCTCTATCAGTTTCCTACAAGCGCCTATTTGCGAATTACCTTTAAGTATCAAATCCTCTACTCGAACAGCAATTTGTATTTCTTCGTCAGTATTTCTCCGTTTTCTGCCACTTCCTTTTTTAATGCCTATCAATTTGCGCACATCAACACCCTGACTCAGCAAAAATAGAAGCTCTCTAAGGAATTGACGCATTATCGGAGGCATTATATGGGGATCATTCAAATACAAGAAAAATGTTGTTAGCATTCTTGCCGCTGATTCGCTGTCGTTGGATTTAGCACGATTTAAAAACTCTGTAAATGCATCAGAATTATCGTATCCCTGTTCATATGGTCTAAAATTATCAGGAACAATGCTTTCATCGTGAGTATACCAAGCCTCTGGATTTATTCCCTTTGGATCTTGATGCGCAAGTGATACAGGCTGTTTTAAAGGTATCCATTTACGTTCTTGTTCAGGTGACCATCCTACAGTTCCAAAAATTCGCCCTGCGGCAAGTTTGCCTCGTTCCTCTTCATACCCTTTTTCGTGTGCATTGGGCTCAACCCAACGTACAGTACCAAATATTTCGCCACCATTATATCCCTTTGACACGTGCCCGTCCGGCATTTTCATCATGACGGATGCACTGCGTGCATTCTTCATGCTCCCTCCACAAAGAGCTTATTCATCCGTTCGACAACCAAAGCCGTGTGAGCCTCGCTGAGATGGGAATACCGTTTCACCATGGACAGTGTCTTGTGCCCCAGCACAGCTGCAATTTCTGCCGAAGTAGCGCCCGACATTGCAAGATAGGACGCTGCCGAGTGCCGGAGGTCGTGCCAGCGGAAATCTTCAATCTCCGCGTGCTTGAGAGCCGTTTCCCATGCACTGCGAAAATCCATCGGCTTGTTTGCGTTCGACGTGCTCGGGAAAATCAATCTGGTATCCAACCGGCGTACCATGGAACGTTCACGGATCAAGTCCAGAGCCTTGCCTTTCAACGGCAGAACCCGGCGTTCCTGGTTCTTCGTCTCGTGCAATACGATCACTTCCCGGGCAAAGTCGATCTGATCCCACGTAAGTCCCCAAATCTCCATCTTTCGGGCACCCGTGGACAGGGAGAGCAGAACAACGGTGTACAAGTCGGGATTATGGCTTTGCTGGCACGCGGTCAACAGCCGTTCACGTTCTTCATCGGAGAGGAAACGCACGCGCCCTCGCGGTTCTTTCAGCTTGGACACCTTGCGGAACGGGTTGGAATCAATCCACTCCCATTCACGCTCGGCAAGGGTGAACGCATGGCTTAGCACGGCAAGGAACCGGTTCACCGTTGCATTGCTCTTGCCGCTCTGTTTCAGTTCGTCCCGGCATTCGGAAATCAGTGCTGCCGTTACACTGGCGAGTGGATACGTCCCTATTCGATCACGCCACCATTCAAGCTGGTACACCTGATCCTTGCCGGATTTCTTTTCCGGGATCACGTTCTTAAGGTACCGATCCACCAGATCGCTTAACGTGTGCTTCCGTGCTTCCATGGAGGGGAGATATCGTCCCGCCCGAATGTTGGCTTCGGTTTCCTGTGCCCAATCCCGGGCTTCTGTCAGCTTGCCGAATGTCTTGGTTTCGGTAGGGTGCCCCTGAAGACGAATCTTCACACGGTAGGATGTTGAACCGTCTTTCGCTTTTCTGCGTTCGATATTCGCCATGGTGCCTCTCCCGGGCTTCGCTGCCGGTGAAACCCTGCCGTGTCCAACACGACCCCCACCAGCAACCTCCAACAAGCTACAAAAAGCCCCGAGCGAAGTCAACACCTGATTATCATTCAGAAGAAAAATCCTCTGAAAGCCTTATAAAACATGAGATTTCTAGTAGCTCTTGCGTTTGGTGGGGCACTCACGGGGCACTCAGCGTGTAAATATGCAGGAATCTGGGGCAAAAAGGCGGGGGGGTGAATGGCTGCTACAAGCTGAGGATTTTGGCGGACACTGCCCCACCAGTGCCCCATGAAAACAAAACAAGGGGCTACGGTTGCCCGTAACCCCTTGATATTACTGGTACGCCTGTAGGGATTCGAACCCCAAACCTCCTGATCCGTAGTCAGGTGCTCTATCCAGTTGAGCTACAGGCGCGTAACGCGAGACCCAAAGTTAGACGATCTCACCCACTCATGCAAGTTGAGAAACCAGGCGTCTCCACCCCGAGTTCTCCCACAAAGATACGCCCGATTCCTCACGCAGGCAAAGGATTTCCACGGCTCAGCGATCTCATGAAATTGCCATCAGGGTGCTCCCGTTCGCTGGTCAGCTCCGAGGTCACAGCCAGCTTTGGACTCGGCCTCGATCCGTAAAAAGACGTCTTGGCGTTTTTACACGGCGATGGGTGAGTTTCGCCCGAAAACCTGCACGCGTTGCACCGGTCTGCGTGAGGGGTTAGCTTAACAGAAGGATGTGACGGGCCGCCGCGAGATGCAGCAGGTCACTGCGAGAACGAGATGCGACGCAAGATTCCGCAGATCCCAGTCCAACGGGCACTTTTGCCCAGTCCAGGCGTATCACCATAAACCACAGCGTTGATCAGGATTTGCACATGAACCGCTTGCAACGATTTGGTGTACTTGCACTTACGCTCAGTTTTGCCATCCTTTCGGCCGCATTCTCCGCGCCACGGCTTCCCGTCTACGAGAACAACCTCAGCGATCACCTGTCGACCGCCGCTGTCGACGAACTGGTCCCCGTGTTCATCGGGATCGAGAACCCGTACCCTTTGGACGATTTGCTCGCTATGGTGCAGGGGATGACGTTGCCGGAACGGCGAGAGTACGCCATCACCACATTGCAGACCCACTTCAACCAGTCCGCGTCCGCAACCGAAAGCTGGCTGCGCGCGGAAGAGCAGGCGGGGCGGGCGCGTAACCTGTACCCGCTGTGGATCGCGCACGGCTTCGCGGTGCAACTCCAGGCCGACCGGATGGATCAACTCGCCGAGTTGGACGAAGTCGAACGGATCCGTTACCAGCCGCCGCTGCCGTTTGAATCGGTCAACGATGAGATGCCGGACCCGGATCTGCCTGAACCCAACCCGGATGAGTTGGACGAAATCTCGTGGGCGATTCCCTACATCGGCGCGGACGATCTGTGGAGCCTTGGCTACACTGGCGAAAGTGTGATTGTCGCGTTGATCGACAGTGGTGTCGACCCGCACGACGACCTGATCGACCACCAGTGGATCAACGAGGACGAGATCGACGGGAACGGCATCGACGACGACCGCAACGGGTACATCGACGACATCCACGGCTGGAATTTCTACCACAACACGCCGGACATCAGTGACGCGCAAGGACACGGCACCAAGTGCACCGGGATTGTCTGCGGTGATGGTACCCTTGGCACACAAACCGGTATTGCCCCGGACGCCCGCTGGATCATGATCCGCAACTATGCTGACAACTGGATCAGCGAAGGGACACGCGTGGCGGCGGTGCAGTACGCCGTCATCAACGGCGCGTCTGTCATCTCGTCGTCCATGAGCTACAAATACAACGCGCCGAACTACATCCCGGATTACGTGACGCATCGCTATACGTATTGGGCGCTGCTTGCGGTTGGTGTCATCAGCTCAAATTCGGTGGGCAACGACGGCAGCGGCGGACCATACGTTCCGTGGAACATCGCCTGCCCCGGCAATTGCCCGCCGCCGTTCCTGCACCCGGAACAGTATGTCGAGGGTGGCGGCATCACCGGCGTGATGGGCATCGGCGCGCACGATTCGAACGGCACCGCGAAGTACTACAGCGGTGACGGCCCGGCGGCGTGGGAAGAACCCGAATATCCGCTGGTGTTTCAGGACTATCCGTGGGCGGAAGGCGCCTTACCCGGCCTGAAGAAACCGGATATCATTGCACCAACCGAGATTCCGACGACGGACGATTACCCGGTCAACGGCTACACCACTTTCACAGGCTCCTCAGCGTCAACACCTGTAGCCGGCGGGGCGATGGTCCTACTGCGTGACATTCATCCACAGGCACCGCCGGAAGCCATCGCTGAGGCGATCATGATGTCCGCTGACGATGGCGGCGACCCCGGCTTTGACAACAAGTACGGTGCAGGACGGCTGCGTGTCGACCTTGCGCACGCCTACCTCGACGACATGTACGACTACGGCAGCTTGCAGGTCGTGATAGACGATGCGGCGGTTCCGGATTCGTTCACGGTGACGGTTGGCAACGGGGAAGTCGTGCGGAAGGCGGCCGGGACGGACTCGCTGCTGGTCGAACGTGTGCTGCCCGGGATATATGATGTAACCGTTGAGCTGCCCGGGACTGAGCGGCACTACTACTCGGACATCGAAGTTGCGAGCGGCGAAACCGGTGAGCTGGCGGTGAATCTGGACCTGGATCCGTTCAACGTTACCCCGGACAACATTACGCTGACCGCGGACATTCCGCAGCTGATGTACCTGAAATTCGATGTCATGAACGCGGATCCGAACCCGATCATGGTGGATGTTTCCGCCGTGCCGCCTGGTGGTGCCGATTGGACGGCCGATGTCGTCGCCGCAGTGCCGGTAGACAGCGCACGTTGCGTGATCGCGGATGTTGACGGAATCCTGACAGCTGGTTTTCTCTTCACCCAGCCGAGGCTGTTGAAGCACGAGTACGACGTCGGCGGTTTCACCAATCACATGCAGCCCATCCGTTTCGGCTATGTCGGCATGGCAGACGGCGCATTCTATCAGGACGTCACCATCGGTGCGCTGTTCGAGGACAAGATTTTCCTGCTGGACGGAGACGCCGACCCGGCATACTCGATCGTGGACAGCCTCGCGTTGCCGGATGCCATTCGTGAACCCGCCGGCCTCGCGTACCATGACAACGCCTGGTACGTCGCGGACAATGAAACCAGAATCCTGTACTGCCTCGACGCTGCGGGAACGGTTCTTACGACCTACGATCTGCGCGGGCTGAAGGTTCGGACGCTGAGCTACCGGAGCTACACTGATCCACAACCGGATATGGTGCAAATCCTCGCGGAAAATCCGGCCGGGAACGCCATGTTCAGCGAGATGAATGTGGACACAGGCGAGCTGGAGATCCCGTATCCGCTGTTCCCGGAGATCGGCTACGAACCGGTCGCGATGACGTATGAGTCGTATCGTGAGGGGATTCAACAAGGTGTCGTGCTGCTCGCCGAGGATGGCATCTTCCGGGAGTACTGGTGCGGGCTGAACGTTGATCCCGTCGCTTCGTACGGGCCCAGCGAGTTCCCGTCAGGGTTGACCGAGATGCAGGTTGATCTGCCGATGGACGATCTGACACCGTACATCTCGCACCGTTTCGACCTCGTCTTCCATTCGCAGGAAGGTGGAATACGGGACACATCCGCTGTCACCGTCTACCGCAACTACCTTGCGGTCGATGAAGCAACCGGCGCAGCAGCGCTTCCGTCGCAGACGTCGTTTGAGAAGGCCTACCCGAACCCGTTCAACTCGACGGTGACCTTGCAGTACGCGCTGCCGTCACCGGGCGAGGTACGGCTGGCGGTGTACGACGTACTCGGGCGTGAGGTCGCGGTGCTTGACAACAACCGCCGTGCCGCTGGACGCCACCAGGTCGTATGGACCACTGGCACCCGGGCGACCGGCATCTACTTCGCCGTGCTCGAGGCTGGGGACGTGCGCCAGACGAAAAAACTGTTGCTGATGAAATAGTGACGCATTCTCCGTGAAGTGAAGTAAGGTGAGGCGAATCGGGGGTATCCGTTGCGACTGTCCCGAGCTTCTCCGTATCCTTGCTTCATTGCAGTGAGGGGAAGGCGTAGAACGCTGCATCCTGCAGCTGAGACATGGAGGCTGGACTGTGATCCGAACGACTCTGCTGACAATGCTCCTCATCGTCGCGATGGCCGCTTCCGGCGTCGCGGCCGATTTGACCGGCCAGAAGGCTCCCGATTTCACGATTAAGACCGTGGACGGCGGTAACGTCAAGCTGTCCGAACTGCTTGAGGAAGGTCCCGTATTGCTCGACTTCTGGGCGACCTGGTGCCAACCGTGCAAGCAGGCCCTGCCGCACTTGGACCGGATCTACACCACGTACAAGGATCGCGGCTTCACGATGCTCGGAATCAGCATCGACAACACCCGCAGCGTCTCCAAGGTGCGTCCGTATGTGCGCGGTCAGGGGTTTGACTTCCCGGTCGGGTTGGACACCGATTCCGAGATCCTGAGAATGTTCCGTGGCACCAACGTGCCGCACACCGTGTTGATCGGCACCGACGGCATGGTCAAGAACGTCTGGATCGGCTACCATCCGGGTGAAGAGGACGAAATCGAAGCGGAAATCGCTTCGCTGTTGCCAGCTGAGGGGGAAGGGGAGTGAGCAAGCTCCGGGTCACGGTCATCCTCTGCCTGATGGCCGTTTTCATGGTCCACGCCCTGCCAGCGTTCGCCCAGGATTTCTACATCCAGGGGTCGAATGAAGCACGCTGGGCGGATGGACGGGAAGTACTCGGCGACGATGATGTCGTCAAACGGTATTTCGAGGATCGTCTCAACCTCAACATGTACTACGGGAACATCCGTGTCGGCACCCGCTTCACGATGCTGCAGCCGAGTGAATTCGGGGAGTACCAGACCGATGTGAACACGCTCGAGAAGCGGTTCATCGAGTATTCCGATCCGGACGCGAACGTCAACCTCCGCATCGGTAACTTCTACTCGGTGTGGGGACGTGGGCTCGGGCTGGCGTTGATCGAGGACATCCTGCAAGGCTTCGACTCCGGTCTCGACGGTATGCAGGCGCAGGTCGGTATCGGCGACTTCGAAGTGGAAGGGTTGTCGGGACGGTCGAAAGCCGGTTATCTCGGGCAGGTGCAGGATGCACGGGTAAGTGCGGGACGTATTGAGTACTTCGGTCCGTACAACACCACCCTCGGCGGCCAGGGAATGCTGGTGACGCCGGTTGAGGATGATGTCCTCAGCTACGACGAATCCCGCACCTGGGCCGGACATGCGGCGTGGGATGGACCGTCGGTCTCACTGTGGACGGAATACGCGAAAGAGGACATCGAGGGTGTGAAGGACACCCACGACGCCTTCTATGCGTCCGGTAGCTGGTACGCCGGCCGGTTCAGCTTGTTCGCCGACTACAAGCGCTACCAGTATTACGTGTACCCGGGCGGCGCGAGCACCGGTGGCAGCGTGTACGCGGCATCCGTTGACATCCTCCCATTCCACAGCCCGCCGATCGGGCAGCGTGAATTCACCAGCCCGCTGTTGAGCAAACACCCGCACACCGTCCGCTTCGACGATGAGGTCGGCTTCCAGATTGAGGGTAGCTACAACATCAGCGGCGCGAACACGGTGACCGTCAACTACAGCCAGAGCTCCTCGTTCATCGAGAATGAGCTGTACATGCCGTCCCTGGACGAAGAGGACAGCCCGTACCGGCAGGTCTTCGCCGAGTTTACCGGCTATCCGACGATGGACTGGTACCTGACGGCGTGGGGCGGCTGGGACGAAGACCTCGTCTACACCATCGAAGGTGGTGGCGCGGTACGTGCCCGTTCGAGCTGGACACGGCGCGCGGTCGCCGGTATCGGTAGCGAGTATCAGCTCGCGGACGACTGGTCGGTGAAAGTGTCTGCGGAAGGCGGGTCGGTCGAGGATGTGACCGCCGAGGAAACCTCAATTGAAACGTTGACCATTCTCGGTGCCACCTGGCGGCAGCAGTACTCGCTGTCCGTGGTGCTGGAAACGGCGGAAGACGATCCGAACCAGCCGGACAAGTCGAGCTGGGTCAAGGCGGAGTTCGCGGCGTTTGTCGCCAACCGTCACGAGCTGTTGCTGACCGTCGGTGAAGAACGCGGCGGCCTGGTCTGCACCAGCGGCAAGTGCCGTGTGGTTGCGCCGTTCGACGGTGTCAAGCTGACGTTCACCAGCATTTTCTAGGGGACACGTTTGGCAACTGGCTCCAGTTTTTGCCTCTCATTTTGTTGCGCCGGTTTCAGTAGAAACCGGCGTATTTTATACCCTCGGATTTCTGATAGGAGGCGATCCAGCAACTCGTGAGCACGACCCGGCTTCGGCTTGAGCTACTGTCTCAGCCGGATGATGTTACCTGCGGGCCAACCTGCCTGCAAGCTGTCTACCGTTTCTTCGGCGACAGCATCGACCTTCCGGACCTGATCGCACAGGTCCGCAGCCTCGAAACAGGCGGCACCCTCGCCGCCCTGCTCGGCCAGCACGCCCTGTCGCGAGGCTACCAGGCGACCCTCTACACCTGCAACCTGCGTGTCTTCGATCCGACCTGGTTTGGTTGGAAGGGGAGCACGCTCGCGCAGAAACTGGAGGAACAGGCGCAGGCGAAGAGCGACAGCAATCTGCTGATCGCGACTCGCGCCTACCTCGGTTTTCTGCGGCGTGGAGGGGTGATTCGGTTGGCGGACATCACCAACGAGTTGCTTGCAGCCCAACTCCGCAACGGTTGGCCGATCATCACCGGTCTGAGCGCGACGTGGTTGCACCACTCGGCGCGTGAGAGGATGTGGGACGAAGAGTATGACGACATCCGCGGCACCTCCGCCGGACACTTCGTCGTCATCAACGGCTACGACGAATCCCGCGACGAGTTCTGCGTGCAGGATCCGTTGCTACGTGTCAGTGGCGGACGCGGGGGCGAGATTCACGTTCCGACCCATCGCCTCGCCGGCGCGATCTTCCTCGGCGTGTTGACGCACGACGCCGACCTGCTCGTGCTCGAACCACCCGGAGCTGGCCGCTGATGCAGACGATCGTCGTCGTCACCCGCGCCAACGACTGGCCGGACAGCATGCCGGACGTGCGTGTGGTCACCGCCCGTGCATATCTCAGCGACCCGGAATGGACCGGCACGCGTCGGGTCAAAGTGTTCAACCTTTGCCGCTCGTACAAGTACCAGTCGTACGGCTACTACGTGTCATTGCTCGCCGAAGCACGCGGTCACAAGGTGCTGCCGCGGGTGATGACGCTGCGCGATCTGCGCACACCCGCCATTGTTCGCTCCGCCGGGGATGAACTCGCCAGCCAGATCCATTCGAGCCTGAAGACCATCGCCTCGGACAAATTCGAGCTGTCGATCTATTTCGGGAAGAATCTCGCGAAACGGCATGACCGGCTGGCGTCCTCGCTGTTCCGGCTGTTTCCGGCTCCACTACTGCGGGCGTCGTTCGTGACGACCCGGGCCGGGGAGTGGATGCTACGTGACGTCAACGCGATCCCGACCAGCGCGATTCCGGATCATCACCGCGACTTCGCCATTGGCGCGGCACGGGATTATTTCTCGAAACGGCGGCATTCGGAACGCAAGGCAGTGCCGTCCCGTTTCGATCTCGCGATCCTCTACAACCCGCAGGATCCGACGTCGCCGAGCACTGAACGTGCCATCCGACGGTTTGAGAAGACGGCGGAAAACATCGGGATCGCCTGCGAACGCATCGGCCGGGGCGATTACGGGCGTCTGTCCGAGTTCGACGCGCTGTTCATCCGTGAGACGACCGCCGTCAACCATCACACCTATCGCTTCAGCCGCCGGGCTGCCGCGGAAGGGCTGGTCGTGATCGACGATCCGCAGTCCATCCTGCGCTGCACGAACAAGGTGTACCTCGCGGAACTGCTCAGCCGGCACAATATCCCGACACCGCGCACCGGCATCCTGCATAAAGACAACCTGCAACAGGTGTTGGCGGATATCGGTCTGCCAATCATCCTCAAGCAGCCGGACAGCTCCTCCTCGCTGGGTGTGCACAAGGCGGATACCGCCGAAGAGGCGCACGCCCTGTCGAAGCTGCTGTTCGAAACCTCCGACCTGCTGATCGCGCAGGAATTCATGCCGACCGATTACGACTGGAGGATCGGCATCCTGGACGGTGTCGCGATGTATGCATCGCGCTATTTCATGGCGAAAAAGCACTGGCAGATCGTCAAATGGGGCAAGGATGCGAAGGCGCAACGCTATGGCGCGTGGGAAACTATCGCGATCGAGGACGCGCCGAAAAAATGCGTCTCGCTGGCCTTGAAAGCCGCCGCGCCGATCGGAAACGGCTTCTACGGAGTCGACCTGAAGCAGGTCAGAGGCAAGTGGTATGTCATCGAAGTGAACGACAATCCCAGCGTCGAGGACGGGGTCGAGGACCTCATCCTTGGCGACGAACTCTACCAGCGGGTGTTGGATGTGTTCCTGAAACGCATCGAAGCACGCAAGGACGGAAAGGCAGCAAAATGAGTGTGCAACCCCTGTTGAAAGGCAAGAAACGGCAGCCGCCGAAAGCCCGGGACGAAGAGAGCTTCCTGGCTCAGAAGGCATGGCACCTTTTCGACGTGTTCGGCGTCGAATTGGAATACATGATTGTCGACCGGAAAACGCTCGCCGTCCGTCCGGACGCCGACAAGATCCTCGGCTATGCCGGTGGAGCAGGCGCGAGCGAGGTTGAGTTCGCGGAAACCGCATGGTCGAACGAGCTGGTGTTGCACGTGCTGGAAATGAAAACCGTGCAGCCACGTGGATCGCTGATCGCATTGGACGGCTGCTTCCAGACCGATGTCCGCCGCGCCAACGAGATCCTCGCCACGTGGGACGCGATGTTGATGCCGACATCAATGCACCCGTGGATGGACCCCGCGACGGAGACCAGGCTGTGGCCGCATGCGCAAAACGAGATCTACGAAGCGTACGACCGCATTTTCGGCGTCAAGGGGCATGGCTGGGCGAACGTGCAGAGCACGCACATCAATCTGCCGTTCGCGGATGAGGACGAGTTTGTCCGCTTGCACGCCGCGATCCGTGTCGTGCTGCCGTTGCTGCCCGCGCTGGCGGCGTCGTCACCGTTGCAGGATGGCCGCCTCACCGGCCTGATGGACAACCGGTTGATGGCGTACAGCATGATGCAGCAGCGGGTGCCGTCGGTCACCGGTCGGGTGATCCCGGAAGCGGTGCGCTCGCTTGATGCGTACCAGGACAAGATCTTGCGCAAGATGTACCGTGACATCGCTCCGCTCGATCCGGACGGGGTGCTGCAGCATGAATGGTTGAACAGCCGTGGCGCGATTGCCCGGTTTGACCGCAATGCAATTGAAATCCGGCTGCTCGACATTCAGGAGCATCCCGGCGCGGATGTCGCGATTGCCGCGTTGATCACCTGCCTGCTGCAGAAGCTGACGGCTGAGAAATGGACCTCAGTGGCAAAGTTGCACAAAGTTCCCGGCGAACTGCTCGAACGCCTGTTCTTCGGTGCCATCCGTGATGCCGAGCAGACACGGATCTGGAACCGCGAGTACCTCAAACTGTTCGGCGTTTCCGGCAAGGATTCGATGACGATGAACGAGCTGTGGCATCACATCCTGACCCAGTGCATGCAACCGGAAGACCTGGCGAGAACCGGTTGGGGTGCGTCGCTGAAAACCATCATCGAACACGGTACCCTCGCCCGAAGGATCAGCAATTCGCTCGGTGCAAATCCGGGCCGTGAACGGATCAACGAAGTCTACGGCAAGCTCGCCAACTGCCTCGAGAATGGGGTGAGTTTTCAGTAGGAAGAAAAAAAGTCGAAAGTCGAAAGTCGAAAGTCGAAAGTCGAAAGTCGAAAGTCGAAAGTCGAAAGTCGAAAGTCGAAAGTCGAAAGTCGAAAGTCGAAAGTCGAAAGTCGAAAGTCGAAAGTCGAAAGTCGAAAGTCGAAAGTCGAAAGTCGAAAGTCGAAAGTCGAAAGTCGAAAGTCGAAAGTCGAAAGTCGAAAGTCGAAAGTCGAAAGTCGAAAGTCGATGGAAAACCTGTAAGGTACGCAGTATCAACTGTGGAGCGTTGACTTTCGTCTCCGGTCTCAAGTCTCAAGACTGGGGACTAAGGACTGAGGACTGAGAACTGAGAACTGAGAACTGAGAACATCAAAAACATCATGTAGCAACACTCGTTACTGTGGAGTGCGATACCCGTGAACAAGCGTTATTCGATCTACATCCTGACGAACAAGACGCGCCTGCTGTACGTGGGCTTCAGCAACAACCTGAAACGCCGGATGATCGAACATAAAAACGGTCAGATCGGCGGCTACGCGAAGAAATTCAAGCTGGATCAGCTGGTCTATTTTGAAGATTACGACACCTTGTCCGAAGCCATCGAAACGGAGAAGTGGCTGAAAGGCATGCGTCGCGAGCGTATGGTCAAGCTGATCGAAGAAACCAACCCGGATTGGACTGATTTGACCGAGTCGCTGCTTGAGGGGCAGGATAGCGAACGTCTCCTGGCGGCGATGGGCGGCAGCAGCGCGTCGCGTCCGAAACGCAAGGCTCCCGGCGCGGCGTTCGCGGCGTGGGACGATGAGAAGGACTACGACGGTTCCGGCGCGGACGATGACGACAGCGACGACGATGACCTGGACGATGATGTTGGCACGTACGACGGAGATCGCGACTACTACGACGAGGATGATGATTCAGAGTAGGATGTGTAATCGGTCAGGGTGTCATTCTGATCGGAACGCAGAGGTGAAGAATCTGCTTGACGATACGGAGAGGGTGCAACGTCGAACCGCAAGCGTTGCATCCGGTAGATCCTTCATCCGATACAGCCGGATTCAGGATGACACCAAGCGCATTCAGGATGACACCAAGCGCATTCAGGATGACACCAACCGTAGCATCGCGCCATTATTGCAGATATATTCTGCACCAATCGCACTCACGAACCGTAGTACTACGCCTGAATCTCGAACACAAACCGTGCGCCGCCTAGATCGGCTGACAGTTCCACCCACACCCGCCCACCGTGCTGCTCGGCGGTGTTTTTGACCACCGGCAGGCCGAGCCCGATACCGTTGCTCTTGGTGGTAACGTACGGCTCAAAAATCGACTCGCGTTGATCCTCCGGCACGCCCGGTCCGTTGTCCTCGATGATGAAGCGCAGACCGGACTCATCCTGTTCGCAGCTGAAACGCACACGCGCATCCGTCGCATCATCCGTTGCCGTGTCGTCGTCACGCATGGACGCCGCTTCCTCCGAGGCTGAGCACGCGTTGTCGAGCAGATTCACCAACGCCCGGCGTACCTGCTCACGGTCAAACTCGAGGACACCGTCACAGTTCGACACCACCTCGACACGATCGCCGTACAACCCGGCGAGGTCGTCCACGAATCCCGCCACGTTGACCGATTCCGGGTTCGGTGCCGGAGCACGGGCGAAGTCGCCGAAATCCCGCACCAGGTTGCGCAGACGTTCAACCTCTTCGTCCACGATCTCCCGCGTGGTACGGAGCGTCTTCGCGAACCGGTCGTCGTCGCCGGTGTAGCTCTCCGCGACCTGCTGCACCGACAGTTGGATTGGCGTCAGCGGGTTCTTGATCTCATGGGCGAGTACCGGTGCCAGCTCACGCCAGGCTGCGCGTTTTTCCATCTCCGCCGCGTGCACACGGCTGGCGACCAGGCGCTCAAGCATCAAGTTGAAGGTGCGCGCGAGACGTTCGGTTTCGGCGCCACCCGACTCGTCGGCACGGACATCCTCGTTCCCGGTGCGAATCGACTCCGCGACATCTGTGAGCGCGGTGATGCGCCGGGTCAATGGCCAGACAACCGCCGCACCGAGCAGGATCGAGAGCAGCATTACTACTACGTAGTACAGCACAAACGTCCACGTCAGCGATGCAAACAACCGATTGCGTTGCTCGCTTGACACCGTCCAGTCCGCCATTGCCTGTTGCAGGCTGAGCGCGGACTCGCGGAAGCTGACCGGCAGCTCGTGCACCAGCACCCATTCGCGGTCGGCGGAGTCGTAGCGCCGTTCCTGGACACGTTCGGGAAACTGGCCAAACGCGGTCTCACGAACCGGCGGGGGCGGGTCGGACAATTGCCAGCCATCGTTGGTCCACGAATACCAGTCACCGCCGTCGTTGACGTACAGCTCCCGCCGCGGGTGCAGGTGGGGAAAACGGGTGGGAGGTTGATCGGGAGGATCGATCGCATACATCAGGGCGGAGAGGTTGCCGGGCAGGTCATCCCGGATCAACTGCAGCTCGTCACGCACCAGTTCCATCGCCGACTGGATCGCATCGCCCGTCTCTTCCGGCGCCAGCGACTCGACACCAGTCTGGATCACCCCGCGAACGGTGAGGTACAACGGGATCAATGGTACGATCCCGGCGAGCAGCAGGGCGATGATCAGCCGCCAGCGGAACGTCATTCGACGGTGCTCCCGCGCTCCGGCAGACGGACCAGCTCCGACCACTCGCAGCGCTTCTCTCCCGATCCGAACAACTCAAAGATCATACGGGTAAATCCGCTGAGCTCATTCGCGACGCCGTGAGAAGATTGGCTTTCGTCGCCATCGTACAGTTTCGCACCGGCGCGAACCTTGATGAACCAATCGTCGTCCGGATCGATCTTGTCTTCGTCGAACAACAGCAGCAGGTCCTGTTCGAACAGCCGCTCGACCGTTGAATACTCCTCAATCGCGAAGGGGGACAGGGGAGTGGTCACCCGGTACCATCCGGTCCAGACATCGAACTCGATGATCACAGCGATGTGCTCGGTTTTAACATAGCCGGTGCGTGCGATGCGAACCTCGATGTCAACCTGTACCGGCACACCCGATTGCAGGGTCCGTTGCAGCGACTTATCCAACGGATCGATGATTTCCGGCCGGACAATCGCGAGGCTGTCTTCCCAGAATGCTTCCACCTCACCGATACGCGGCAGTGCGGACGCTGCTGGTACGAACAACAGCACGAGAAGCAGAGCCGTCAGCAGCACAAATGCCAGACCGGTTCGCAAAAGCGAGTCTCTTGTATGTGTTGGAAAGCCGGTCATGGAATGACATAACCCAGGGTATTCGCGTGTTTCTTGATGGCTTCGATCGCACGGTCAAAATTTCGGATACGTTTCCACGCACGGATAATCAATGCAATCCCCATCGTGGCAAGTGCGGTGTTCAGAATAAACAACGGGATCAGGAAAACAAGGTTTTCCAGTGGGTCCCAGAATGAGGAGGTGGTCACCAGGAAAGCGACGATGGTCATCGGTAACGTGAGCAGGCCAATCCCCGTCCGTAGCACCGCGAGCGAGGTCCGCTTTTCCGCAAGAATCACCTGCACGCGGTTCATCAGCACACTTTCGGGAACATCCGTTTGCTGCTCAAGCCCTTCGCGTGCAACTTCAAGGGTTTGTTCGCTTTCCCGTTCGTGCAGAATGCTGGAAATATTCATCCTGGGGCTCCCGAATCCGTGCCGGAATATAGCGATGGGCATGGGGGGCGGGCTGAGTCGAACGTGAATCACGCTCGCGGAACCAAAAAGGGCATCCCGCGAATCTTGCGGAATGCCCTGGAAACTCAAAAAAGCTGCCCGCTTACTTCATCAGCACCATTCGGCGGGTGAGCAAGCGGTCATTGACTTCGAGACGGTAGAAGTACATGCCGGACGAAACCTGCACACCGTACTCGCTCATGCCGTTCCAGTTCACTTCGTACTGGCCGGCGTTCAACGCACGGTCAACGAGACGGACCACTTCGCGGCCGAGCACGTCGTACACTACCAGCTTCACCGATGCGGGACGGTCGATGCTGAAGCTGATGTTGGTGGACGGGTTGAACGGGTTCGGATACGCGTTGCCAAGCTCGATCTTCATCGGCTGGGCTGCTTCCGGCTTCTCTTCAACACCGACAAACATGTTCACGCGCTGCGTGTAGATGTTTTCCAGCTCCTGCTTACCCGTCGAACGGTTGTCACGCCAGACAGCGATGAATCCGTCCAGACCATCCGGCACCGCCGACACTTCAGCCTGGCGGTGATAGCCCGCGCAAAGGAATTCACCATCTGGCTCGAGATTGACATCACCATTGATATCAATGTGGGTGTAGACGAGATCGCTGAAGATCTGCCCGTCAATGTTCTCTTCCCACATCACATACAGCCCGCCGCTGCCGTCCATCACCGCTTCCGGCTCCTGCTGCGGGTTGGTGTCAACACCAAGCTGCACACCTTCTGCGGGGATCAACAACGGGTCACCGTCGAGGTCGAAACGCTGCGTGAAGACATCTTCCGTGACGCCATCAGCCGAGGACTTCCAGGTGAGCCAGAACCAGTCGGCGTCGTAGCCGCTGGACTGCAATCGGGCTTCATTCTGCTGCGCGTCGTCTTCAGCCATGATCACGCCGTCCGTCGCCCACAGCAGGTCACCATTCGGGGTGATGAACTGGCCGTACAGGTCGTTGATGGATTCGCCACGGCGCAGGTCTTCCCAGACCACGACAATACCACCGTCAACAACGACGGTCTTCGCGCTCTTCTGCAATTCGTCAGCTTCGCAGATCGGGATTTCACTCCAGGCCAACGTCCCATCCTGGTTCATGCAAATGGCATACAGATCCTTGTCGTTGCTCGGATCGTTGTGCTGGAACACAATCAGGATGGTACCATTTTCGAAATACTCAACCGCCTGAATCGCATGGTCCTCAGTGATGCTCGTCAGCGCGATGCTGTAGTTCTCACCGTCAAACCACTGGCGCTCACCGTCCGCATTCAGACGCTGGGCATTGACCTGCAGCCAGTAGTTTTCATCAACCTGCTGGAAGAAGGTAAATGCACCACCATCATCCGCCGGCAGCACGAGCGGCCGCTGCTGCGGATCATGCGGATCGATGCTCGGGTTGTACGCAATCGCTACGCCCTGGTCACCCCAAAGCACGTTGCCATCGAGGTCCATCTTCTGCGCGTAAACCAACGGCAGGAACTCTTCACGGTCGTCCTTCCAGACCGAGATCAAACCACCGTCCGAAGCGGCAGTCTGCTGAAGCTCGAGAATTTCAATGGTCTGTGCACCATCGGGGAAGCCGGGAAGCATCGAGAAGCCGTTGACCGCATAGCCGAAAGAATGTTCATCGGTCATCACCGGCGCATTGAGACGCTGCACGAACGGATACTCACCCAACTGGCCGAGACGGCCGTCACGCCAGCTGATGTAGTAGACACCCTCGACGCCGGAGTCAATGATCGTCGGACCGGAACCGTTGCCGTCAATACCGTAAACCTGCTCGATACCGTTGTGCTGCAACTGTTCGTTGCCGGCCATGTCGTAAATCTGGTAGAACAGGCCCGGGGAACCGAGGCGATAGTCGAACCAGACGAAGCCGATGGTGGTGGAATTCATCAGGCGAACGATGTTACCCGTCTGCAGGTTGTCCGCATCACAAAGCTCCATGCCGTTGTAATCCGGACCCCACTGCCAGTCACCATTCACGTCGATGCGCTGCACGAACAGGTCGCTGTTCGGGTCGTCACCATTCCGTTCGTCCTTCCAAGTAAAGACCGCGCCGCCCTGGCCATCGCCAAAGAGACGTGCCTCACGCTGGTTGGATGAGGCGTCGGTCAGCAGGTAGCCGTCCGTGCCCGATCCCCAGTGGAATTCCGGTGAGCCGTTGTTGTCGCTGATGCGCTGGACATAGAGGTCAAACGTGAAGTTGTCGATACGACGGTCTTCCCAGATGACAATCGCTTCGCCAACCGCGCTGTTGACAATTCGCGGGGCTTCCTGGCTGCCGATGGCGTCACAAATTGCCGTGCCGCCGGCGGTCCAGCTGACATTGCCGTCAGCATCGATGTGCTGACCCAGCAGGTCGTAATTGTCCGATTGCTGACGGTCTTCCCACGTGAAGAACGCCCCGCCTTCGCCGTCCGGCGCCATGCGGATCCTGGCCTGCTCACCGTTTGCGGTACTCAGCTCCAGACCGGTCGAGTCCGCCCAGACCAGCTGACCGTCCGCGTCGATGCGGTTGCAGTAAAGGTTTTTATCCGTCGCGATGCGGTGGTCCTGCCAACCGAAAATCATCCCGCCATTGCCATCCGTATCAGCCGTGTAGGACGCGGAACCGACTTCACTCAACGTCGCATCACCACCGGCGAGTACGATACCGTTCGGTTCATCCGGATCCCAGGTCGGGAACCACTGTATGTCGCCGTCAGCGTTGATGTGCTGACCGTACAATTCGGCGAACTGGTTGCGGCCATCGACCCAGATCGTCACTGCACCACCGTTGCCATCATCGAACGACTGCACGACCAGCTGCTTGTTCTGCACGACTGCCAGCGGAATGCCGAGATCCCAATCCGGGTGATCATCCCACATCGGGTCGCCGTTCGCGTCAATCTTGCTGATGTAAACGTTTCCGACGTCTTCATTCGGACCACTGTCACGATAGTCGATCCAGGTGATGATCCAGTTGCCATCACTGGTCGCCATCACATGCGGGTCTTCCTGACGATTCGGACCCCAGGCGACACGCTTACCGTCCGGGAACTGGTCCCAAACCTGGGAACCGTCCGGGTTGACCACCTGCATGTACAAGTCGCGGCCACCCTCACGGGTATCCGACCAGATCATGGCCATCTGGCCCTGATCGTTCGTCGTCACACTACGAAACCACTCAATGTGGAAACCCTGGCGGACCGGAATACCATCAAGCGGATCCCACCACCGATTTTCCTGCGCGAAAGAGGGCAGAGAGCTCACTACCAATAGCAGTACAAGCCCGATCCACAGAAACCGTGCCTTGTCGTTCATGAACGTCTTCCTTCGTTTCAGCCAGACTTGGAGACTGGTCCGTAAACCAGCATTCTCCTGATCTATCGTTGTTCGTTTAGTTGCTGCAAGATTTCACTCGTCTCGGTCAACGGTTCCGACACGGTACCACCGGTGATGACCACTGCTTCCGCGACATCCTCGCCGCTGCGGTCATATTTCTCCGGATCGGTCCAAGGCGTCTTTTGATCGGGATCGAACGCCCGGATCAACGTTCCCGACGGACCCTCCATCAGAATCCGACGCCGTAGCGCAGCCGAGTTCTTCCCAATCAGATCCACCATCGCTGGCGGATTGACCAATGTGCGCAACGCACGCCCGTAGGCCGCGTCCGCGAGCCGGTGCATCAGCCGCGCCGCCGCCAGCCCCTGCGACAGGTTCAGCGCACGAGTGTGCCACGCTTCGTTACGGGTGTACGCGGAGAGTAAGGCGAACGCATGCAACAAACGGCTGTTCGCCTCGAAGGGAGTGTATTGAAATCGGACAGCGCCGTATTCAGTGTCCCGTTCAAGGTGGTCAAAACAACCGACGCCTTCTCCATCGCCCAACAAATCTACAGTCTCGCGGGCCAGGGTCACAGCGCGAACCAGGTCCACACCGCGTCCCGCCACACGATAGAGTTCCAGATACCCGAGAATCAACTCGGCAAGATCGGAAAGATAAACTGTATCTCCGCTCTCGCCAATGACATGCTCACTGCCACCACCACTGCGCCGGCCGTCCTTCCAGACCGTGTCCGCTATCTGGAACGCACGATTCAATGCCCACGGCTTGTTGAGCACAATCGATGCCATCGCCAACGCGCCGATCGCACGGGCCTGATCGTTGGCGTAGGCTATTGTATCCACCGCCGGATCGGGTCGCGAATCCCGCTCCGCCTTCATCTTGTCACGTGCGGTGACCAGCAATTGTTGCACCGCGCCCTCATCCCTTACGAGACGCATCGCGATCTGAGCGGGCGGTACTCGTTCCTCAAGATAACACCGGTTCGCTTCGCCCGCGATACGAGAGAACGGAGAAATGCCGAAATATGTCA
The DNA here is from genome assembly GCA_963675295.2 of bacterium. GTDB lineage: Bacteria > Electryoneota > Electryoneia > Electryoneales > Electryoneaceae > BMS3BBIN04. The sequence continues at coordinate 3,149,502 of CAXXKJ010000002.1, read as the reverse complement.
GCGCAGCGGTGACGAGAGCCTCGTCCTCGTCCAGTGTCTCAATCACATCCTCACGCGACCAGCCGTAGGTGCTGCCCGCCTCGCCCGGCAATCCGTCCGAATCCAACGCCGCAAACAGCAGGCCGTTCTCCGCCGACAAGTGCGCCTCAAGGAACACCAGGATGCCGTTGGCAACGTTGGCGTACCGCTCGTCCGACGATTCCCGGTACGCCTCGATGAACGCTTCCAGTAGTGAAACGTTCACATACGCCAGCTTCTCGAAATGCGGCTGGCCCCAATACTCTGTCGACGCAAACCGGAAGAATCCGCCGCCGAGCATGTCGTGCAGCGATGAAGCGCGCAACGTTTCCAGCGTCGTGTATGCCAGCGACTTGTACTCTTCGTCCGGATCGGCCAACAGGAACAGCAGCAGGTCCGGCATCGGGAATTTCGGCGCACGCCCGAAGCCTTGGAACTTGACGTCGTAATGAGCAATCGCGTCGTGACGAATGCCTTCCAACGCTGCGGGATCGGTTAGCTCTTCCGGGCCGGGGAGGCTGAACCGGGGAAGTGAGGGTGCGCCCACCTGCTTTACACGTTCCCGTATTTCTTCCTTGTGATCCGCCCAGTAGGTCGCCACCTGCTGCAACGTGTCCCGTAACTGTTCCGGCGCCGCCGCGGAACGGCCATGCAGCAGATCGCCTTCCGGACTGAGCAGGCAGATCGACGGCCAGCCGCCCTGGTTGTGGCGCTCGAACACGTCCGGCATACGCAACGCGTTGACCTCGACGGTCACATACGATGACGCAAGAATCTGGCGCACGTTGTCGTCTTCGAGCACATCGCGTTCAAACTGATGCACCGAGGTACTCCACGGTACACGCAGGTACAGAAAGACGGGCTTGTCCTGTTCGAGAGCGGTTGAGAATGCCGCGTCATTCCACTCGTGCCAGGTGAGAGAGAGGGGGCTACCGCCATTCGTCTTCACGTTATCCATATCGCCTGAGTCGCCGCTCCCTCGTGTAAATCCTGGAAAAAGAAATGCTTATCGCCCAAATCGGTTCGAACCCGCCGTAGTGGATGAAACAACTAAGTTCGTATGTACAAACTTGCCAATCAAGTGAGAACGGTGGGGGAGGGGTGGGATTTACACAAAGAGAGCACCGTTGTGGATCAGGTGTCTTGGAATAACGCGGCGGCGTAGCTGACGAGAATGTTGCGGTCCTCGCTGACCGACTGCTGGTAGTCGATGATCCGGCCCTTTGTGCCCGATACCAGGTTGAGCAGCAGGTAGGTGGCGTTGACACCGCAGACCCGGCGCTGATTGCCGTCGGACATCAGCTCGTTCCACCACGCGGACGCATCCGCCCTCTGCACCGTTTCCAATGCCTTCATGTCCCGGCGTTCGACAATCGAACGATCTTTGTCGCTGACCGTCGCCGGATCGCCAAACTGTGGCCCGACATGCGCAAAATCGACACTCGCGAGCCACAACACTGGCCCCGGATGGTTTTCCTCCACCTCGCGCAGCGCATTCAACGCCGCCTCGACCTTCTCGCTGGCGATCGGACCGTCGCCGTTGCCGAACGCGTCAAGAATCCCGGCGAGCAACGGCAGGAACGACACATCGTGGTCCTTGAGCAGATGCTGCAACCACGGCACCTGGATCTCGACCGAATGCTCGTGCTTGTGAACATATTCCTCGCGCACAACCTTGTCGCCGAGACGGTCCCGCAGCAATTCCATCGCGGCACGATCATATTTCATCGTGCCGAACGGCGTTATGTAATCCTTCGCGGTGGCGACGATCGGTTCGAATGCGCCGTGATGCGCGACGCCGATCAAGCCGACTAGCAACGGACCTTCACTCGGGTCCGGCAGCAACGCCCGCACCTGCTTGTACAACCGGCCGTAACTCTTGCCGCCACGGTGATAGTCGATGTGTGGAACCATCAGCCCACGCAGCCGTTTGCCCTTGAGCGGTTTCTCCGGACCGAAATCTTCGTCGGGTTCGGACGCTTCCAGAGTATCGAGCAACGCGGCCAGTTCATCCGGGTCCGAGGGATAACCGCCGCCCATCAGGATCGGTTCACGGACATCCGCCCCGCGGTACTCGTCTTCCATCGCCAGCCGGTGCTTAAGGAAGGCGTCCGACTGCAACAGGTGGGATTTTTCCAGCATGTCGACGATGGAGACGATCTGATCCGGATTCACCTCGAGCCCGTACTCGTCCCTCATGATCGCGGTGATGTCCATCGCGCTGAGTTGCCCGTCCAAACGTGCAAGGATCGGCAACGCGCCCATCGCGACCGCGATCATACCGTCCGAGAAACCCTGCGGGTCACGCAGAACCACATAGTCCTGACCATCCTGCTTCACCGGGATGGTTTCGACAGGACGTAACGGCGGTATCGGGCTGTCTGCGGTCATCCAATTCCCTGTCTAGCGGATCATCAACATAGTCAGCATGCAAGATTTGATTCGTATGAATGAGCGTTTAAAGCTACCGTAACTAGCTACCGAACATAGCTACCGAACAAAGCGGGGACACTTACTCCGCTAAGTGTCCCCCCACAATCCGTACAGCTTCCAGGTTCAGCGTACAACCCCGCCAATATACCACCGGGGACACTTTGAGGACAAAGTGTCCCCGGTTCATGCTATCGTCTTCGTCCGTCGTTCGAGGCTATAGTACGCGGCTATCGTTCGCGGTCCAGGAACAACGTTGGAACGTTACCCGGCCAACGTCACCAGGATCGCCTTCTGCGCGTGCAGCCGGTTCTCCGCTTCGTCGAACACCACCGCGCGCGGTCCGTCCATCACCTCGTCGGTGATCTCACGGCCACGTTCGGCTGGCAGGCAGTGCATCACAATCGCGCTGTCGTCCGCGTGCTCGATCAGCTTGTCGTTGATCTGGAACGCCTGCAACGCCGTCGTCTTCTCACCGAGCTTCTCCTTTTCGCCCATGCTCGCCCAGACGTCGGTATACACCACATGCGCGCCGCTGACCGCTTCGATCGGATCGTACATCACCTCGACCTTCGCGCCTTCGCTGGTCGCGATGTCAACCAACTCGCCCGGGTGCGTGTCCTTGCTGGTGCCGATGCGCAAGTTGAAATCCAACCGGCGGGCGGCGTTGATCCACGACCGCGCCATGTTGTTGCCGTCGCCGAGGTAGGTGATCGTCTTGCCCTCGTACGTCCCGAGGTGCTCCTGGATCGTCAGCAGGTCGGAAATCACCTGGCACGGGTGCGTGAAGTCGGTGAGCGCGTTGATCACCGGCACACTCGCCCATTCCGCCAGTTCTTCCACGTCCTTGTGGCTGTACGTGCGGATCACGATGCCGCCGACATAGCGGCTGAGCACACGCGCGACATCCGGGATACTTTCCCGCTTGCCGAGCTCGATCTCTTGGTTCGTGATGTACAAACTCGAGGCGCCCAACTGCGCGAGACCGACCTCGAAGCTGATGCGGGTCCGTAAACTGGCCTTGTGGAAGATGCACGCCCAGCTCTGACCGGCGAGCGGGGTGGGGCATTCGCCACGCTTCGTCATCGCCTTGAGCTCGATCGCAAGGTCAAACATTTTCTTCAGTTCGTCACTGCTGAAGTCCGTAATCTGCAGGAAATCGCGCTTCGCCATGGTGTCCCTTTCTCCGTGTAGAAACCGGCCTAATCTACACGCGCCGCCCTCACCGGACAACCCACCCCGTAGCCCCCGGAGCGGAAGCTAAATGCAGCCCGAGTTGCGTGACGACCAGCCATCTGTCGTGATTCCGGCTTGTACTGGGATCTGCCCGGGTCACGTGTCCCGGCTCTCATTACTATACGTCATGATCTCACAACGCAATGAATTTTAGTGATATACGATAAAATCGTTATAGTTGCCTAACTGCTATATTTACATCATTTCCTACCTGCTAAGTGATTTTCATACCTGCATAATTCGTATCTTGCAAGTACCGTAGTCGTGTGGGAAGGGTTCACACCGAACGGTGCTGAACCAATAGGGGGAATAATGCGTATTACTGCGTACATATTGCTGATAAGCCTGTGTTGGATTAGCTTGGCACTCAGTCAAGGGTGGGATCGAACAACGGTTTACGATGATCTTCCTGGCCCGATTCAAGTAGTTGCTGCGGATTTCAGAGGTGGTACTGGTCCGGATGTCGTCACCACGGCTTGGGGTCATGCCAATGCTGAATGCGGTAAAGTCGTGTTGGCCTATAATTATTCAAATGGCGGCTGGACAGAAGTGGTGGTTGATGCTGGAATGGATCATGCAGCGGGCTTGGCCTTTGGCGATATAGACGGGATTAATGGCAAACTTGATTTCGTCGCCAGCAACCTGACACCCACGGGATCTATCAAGTGGTACACGTATGTCAGTGACATGCTTTCGACGAATACCATTGCATCGAATTTGAACCAACCACTTGGCCTCGCTGTTGAAGATGTTGACGGTGATGATGATGGAGATGTATTCGCCGCCATCTACGGCGAGGGTGAAGTTGTCATGTACCGGAACGATGATGCATCTCAAAATGATTGGGAAACTTTGGTAATTGATGACGATCTTCCGTACCCATATGCTGTCGCACTTGGACATCTTGATCTGGACGCTTACATTGATCTTGTCGTCACGACGACACACTTGGGAGTATGGGATTCGGAGGGTGTTTATATTTATCACGGTACAGCATCAGGAAATCCACCATTTGAAAGTACGCCTGAAACTGTATATGAACAAATCGATCCAGCTACTTTGAAAAGTCCGAGGTCTGTGAGAATAGGAAAATTGAATCCCCAAGATAATTTTAATGATTTACTTATTTCATTCGCAGGTGAATCTGGTCCTGCGATACGATCTACTTTCGGATTCGTAGCATTTCTAGCTTACGAAGATGGTGGAAACATTCTATGGAATGAGTTTCCTATTTCTTCAAATGATGCGAGAGATACTTGGTTAACGGATTTCTATGGGACTACAGCATTGGATTTTGCCGCAACGACGCTTAGAGGGCATCAGGTTCAGATGTTTGTAAGTATTCCAAATTGGCCGTATGTTAATGGCCCTTTTACTATTGGTAATTGCCCTTTAGGAAAAGGAATTGCCGTTGAAGATATTACTGCATCTTCAAAAAAAGATATTGTAGCGGCTTGTTATGGAGAAGGTCAATGTACATATATGTACAGCTACATGATGATGCTGATCCGCTTGGAACAGTAGATTCCTTCGTTACGTCTTCTGCTGTAGAAATTAATGATGATTTATCTTATAGCTATTCAGTTACTCTGAACGATACATCTGATGTTGAGATTTACGCATGGTATACAGTCTTCGTTCCGGGATTGCACCAAGTTTGCCAATGGCCGCCTGACACTCTTGGAACGCTACCGGAAACATATTCTGGTTCGGGTATAGTATCGATACCCGATACAGTCTACACTGTCGGTGATGATTGTTACTTTTTTATGAATTTCGGTTATGCGGTTTACGATGACGGTTATCCGAACGATAAAATCCTCGAGCCCATTGGCGTTGAAAGGAAAACGTTTGAAGTTGTGACGGCGACCCGGTTGGCCGTGGGCGATTCTCAATTGCCCGCAGTCGAAACCGAAGGAGAATATATCATTTCAGAAGTTAGTCCAAATCCTTTCAATGCAAGTGCCAAATTCTCTGTACATTTACCGAAATCTGCAATATTAAGGGTGGAATTATACAATATCACAGGACAAAAAGTCAAACAAATTTCTGACGGGCACTTCGCTGCTGGGATTCATGAGTTTGTTTTCATTTCAGATCAGCTTTCCAGTGGTTTATACTTCATCTGCTGTACGCTAGGAGATCAACAGCAAATCATCAGGAAAATAACTTTGTTGAGGTAGTAGTAAAGTCTGCAACTGTCAGACATTTGCAAGTTTCTGGAAAATTTTTTTACTCTTTTAGTTTATTGCTTTGTAGAGGATACAGTGAGATACATTTTTACCATTACTTTTAGCACAGTTATCGCCATCTCTGTATTTGCTGAGCTTGCGCCCCCCCATAATCTTCAAATACAACAACTGTATAATGGAATTGTGAGCATAATTTGGATACAAGAATCAACAACGGGTTTAGAAGAAAATTTTGAGGATAGCACTGCCCAAAGTTTTGTGTTCTATACCCCTCATTACAGCGATTTTATAGTAGGAAATGGTTATTTAGAGTCCCAAGCGGATATATCAGGATGGATATTAATGAATTCATTTTACTATTCAGCTAGCTATTACCATAATTATACCTTGGAGGTAGAAATAGAAAATGTTGAATTTTTTAATGTTAGAGGTATTATATTTCATTCTTTAGGTCCAGTAGATGAATATTATACCGGTTATGGTTTTTGGTATGGTTTTCATCCGGGAGACGGCCCTGAATATACTGTTGTTAAATATTATGAAGGAACTTGGTCATACGCAGTATATTGGTCAGAAACTGATTTAGTAAATACTAATGATGGGGAAATTAATGTATTGAAAGTAATCTCTTTTGAAAATGTTTTTGATTTATATATTAATGACACGTATGTAAACTCATTTGAAGAAGACTTTCTATCTTGGGGTTATGTGGGGCTTGTAAATGGTGACGGGAATACCGTACGATTCAACGAGATTTCCTGCACCCGTGATGCGCAGTTGATGGACCGGTCGGTGGAACCGCGTCGAGGCCACGTCGTCGAGGAGTGGCTCGATCCTGCCGGTAACCCCACCGACCAGCCGCCTCGCATGTCCGGTTGGCCGTGGGATGATCCGCAAACACATGATCGACGCAGCGAAAGCGAGAGCCTTCACTCTGCTCAAGATGACGCCCAGCGACGGATATGTGTGGGTAATCCATTGGACGAGTTCGTTGAATACCGTGTCTACCGGAACGGAACCCTGATCGGCACGACAGAGGACACCGTGTTCACCGACCAGTTACCTCAGTATGGCACATACGACTATCACGTCACCGCGTACTACGATCCCGAGGGCGAATCCATTCCCAGCGTTACAAAAACCGTGACCTGGAACGCCGTCACCTATTCAATCGCGGAGCGCAACATCATTGTTCCAGCGTCCGGCGGTACGATCACTTATGCCGCTCAGCTGTTCAACGAACTCCCGTTTACGTTTGCCAACGTAACCTACCAGACATTTATCGCCGAACCGCCGTTTTACAGTGTCGTCCACGGCCCGTTGCTACAGCGGACGTTCACGCTTGCGCCCGGACAATCCATCTACATCCCAGAGATGACACAAACCATCCCCGCCGATGCCGGGCCAGGGATGTATTTGTTCACCGGCAGATTGCTGTACAACGGCAATATCGCGCGCGAACAGAGCTTCTACTTTCACAAGATGAGCGGCGGGGAGTGATTTCGCTGCCCCACGACCCGCGTTGCCATCTTCTGCAACACGGGCAAGTTCTGATGGAGGAGTAGCCGCAGTAGCACAGCTCCCGCGGGCATCGGGCACCCGTCATCCCGTGACATTCAACTTGGCAACGGCACCATGCCGGACCACACGAGTCAAACAGAGTCATTCTGGCAATACGGAGTCACGATCCCTTTCGTTTTATCGATATATTTCTTATATTTGTTACTCGTGCTGATGATACTTACACTGTCCACCCCCCAGATGACGCGAGTGACGCCGAGCACGCTGAGTGCAGGACAGATTCCGTAACCTGTTGCACTTCAACCGGTCTGTGTCATTCACGAAACTCAAGGGGGGATCTCACGGTCCGAGGTTTTTGCGATATCGTACCCCTGAACGATGTTCGGATAACCTATCTTTTATCTCCTGCTGGATTTGATCATTTCCAGATAAGGCGGCCACCCGCCGCAGCAACGGAACATGGGGAGTAGTCAACATGAAGCATTTCCTGTTAGCGATGTTTGTTTTTGCCATCGTCAGCGTGGGGCTGGCGGTCGCAGAGGTTCCGCACCTGATCCTCACCCTCGAGGATGAGACCGCCGAAATGGCTCGTGACATGCGCGCCATTCCGGAAGCCGTCGCGGACCTGAATCTCGACAACCCGACCCTGACGCCGGTCTTCCACCTGCCAAAGGATCAGGACAAGCTGGACAGCTTCTATTCGTTCGGCATGCACAGGTTCTTCCGTCTCGATGCGGCCAACTTCGACGCCGTCGCGGCGTACGACGGCCTCAGCTTCGAGCAGGATGTGATCGCGGCGGAGTTGGTGTATCCGGACGTCGCCCACGTCACCTCGAACGACTACAACATCTACAACATGTGGGGCCTGACCAAGATGCAGGTTCCGCAGGCGTGGGATCTGCATCATGGTGATTCGGAAGTGATCGTCACCACGATCGATACCGGCTGCACCATTGACCATCCGGACCTCGCGGCAAACATTCGCGTCAACCCGGGTGAAGACCTGAACAACAACGGTGTCTGGGATCCGTCCGACAACAACAATGTCGACGATGACGGCAACGGCTTCATCGATGACCTCGTCGGCTGGGACTTTGTCTCGCACAACCCGTCCAGCGGCTCGATTCCGCAGGAAGATTACGCGCCGCGTGACAACATGGTCTATCCGGACATCCACGGTCACGGAACGCACGTGATGGGTTCGGCTGCCGGCGTGACCAACAACAGCACGGGTGTTGCCGCTGCGTCCTGGAACGTCAAGGCGATGCCGGTTCGTGCCGGGTACGCGTGGGAATACTTCGGCTCGCTGTACGGTTCCGGCTATTCCGATGACTTTGCGGAAGGTGTCAACTACGCCGTCAACAACGGCGCCCGTGTGATCAGCATTTCCTTCGGTGGCAGCAGCACCAACGCCGCGTACGAAGCTGCGGTCAATTACGCACGCGCGAACAACGTGCTCGTCTTCGCATCCGCCGGTAACAACAACAACCAGAACATGAACTACCCGGCCGGGTACGATGCCGTGCTCGCCGTTGCCGCGACCGATCAGAACGACCACAAGGCGTCGTTCTCGACGTACGGCACCTGGGTTGCCGTCTCCGCCCCGGGCGTGGATATCTGGTCCACCATGTCGAACAACAGCTGGCACCCGTACGACTACGTCGCATGGGACGGTACGTCGATGGCGTCCCCGAACGCCGCCGCCGTCGCCGGCCTGTTGCTCAACTACAACCCGGCTCTGACCGATGATGAGCTGGAAGCCCTGATCCTCGATTACGCCGACGACATTGACGGCGTCAACCCGAGCTACCAGGGCCGTCTCGGTTCCGGCCGGATCAACGCCTACGCGTCGTTGAACGCTGCGTACGGTGGCGCTTCGTGGCCGGCTCCGACCAACCTCGCGGCTGATCTGAACGGCAACACCGGCGCGGTCTCGCTGACGTGGGATGCTCCGGCAGCCGCGAACAGCATTGGCAACGGTGGCAGCGATTTCCTCGGCGCTGATGACATGACCGGCAACAAGGATGACCTCGCCGCGCAGTGGCGTCATCAGGTCCGTGTCGGCCAGCAGATGACCGCCAACGGCACCTTCGACGAGTTCCTCGCCAGCCAGAACGACAACGGCGGCAACGAAATCGACGAGTTCCTCAACTACGCGGTGTACCGCAACGGCAACCTGATTGCCAGCCCGACGAACGAGTCCTACGTTGATAACCTGCCGTCCTACGGCAACTACGAGTACTACGTTGTCGCGATCTACAGCGATGGCCAGTCCGCGCCGACTCCGTCGGTGTATGTCAGCTACATTGACGAATCCGCGTACGTCCTCGTCGAAGACTTCGACGGTGGCCTGCCCGGCGACTGGTCGGTTGAAACGACTGTCGCGTCCGGCACGTGGCATGTCGACTTCGGCGGTGAACGTGACCTGTTCCCGACTCCGTACATGCTCGTCGACTCCGACGTCGTCGGTGACGGTCCGCATCTGCAGGAACGTCTGGTGACGCCGTACCTCGACCTCAGCGATCGTACTGATGTCGCGCTTGAGTACTCGCACGTGTTCGACGAGTACGAGAACGAGGACGGCTACGTGATGTACTCGATCAACAACGGTGGCTGGCAGACGATCGTCAACTATTCCGATCCGGACATCGGCCCGGAAACCGTTACCCACAACCTGCCAGCGCTGACCGGTCAGCCGAACGTCCGTTTCAGCTGGTACTACAACGATAACGGCAGCTGGGGTTGGTACTGGGGCGTGGATGATGTGACAGTCTACGCGGTGGAAGCGGCGTCGATGTCGTTGACCATCACCCCGATCAACACCACGGTCGGTCCGAACGGTGGTACGGTAACGTATGGTGCCAACCTGACCAACAACACGGCCAGCACCTATTCCGGTTTGACCTACTGGACCATGGCGACGCTGCCGAACGGTAATGACTATGGCCCGATGTACACCCGCGTCTTCAACCTCAACCCGAACCAGGTGATCAACGTCGCCATGTTCGGCCAGTCGATCCCGGGTTACGCTCCGGCGGGTACCTACACCCACCACAGCTACGTTGGCTACATGCCGAACGATATCGTCAGCGATTCGTTCACCTTCACCAAGTCCGGCACGCCGAGCACCGGCACGATGGACCTGGATGACTGGACCGTGAGCAGCACCCCGTGGCCGGATGAATCGATGGTTGCATCCGCGACCGAAATCCCGACCGAGTTCAGCGTGGGCGAAGCCTACCCGAACCCGTTCAACCCGAGCACCTCGCTGACCGTCAACCTGCCGCAGAACGCGGACCTGACCGTCACCGTGTACAACATCTCCGGCCAGCAGGTCGCGACCCTCGCAAGCGGTGTCGCCACGGCCGGCAGCCACACCTACAGCTTCGACGCGTCGAACCTGTCCAGTGGCCTGTACTTCATCCGCGCGACCGTCCCGGGTCAGTTGAACCAGATCCGAAAGGTGACGTTGATGAAGTAACCGACAGTCCTGAGTCCTGAGTCTTGAGTCCTGAGATTCAAGACTTGAGGCTTGAGACTCGAGATGTGAGATGTGAGACAAACCAATCGGGGACACTTACGCCTGTAAGTGTCCCCGTTATCTTTTGTTCCGATGCCCGGTTTGTGCTGTCCCGGTGACCATTCCTTTGAGCCCTAACCACGCCCTCAGGCTTCAGTTTGCGGAATTCCGGAGCACACCCACCCTGCGATTCCGTGAGAGCCGATTCCGGTACTCACATTGCCAGGTTTTTCTGATTTCCACTTGCAAACCCGGACCTTGTGAAAAACATTTGCAATCCAAGGGAGGAAACACGACACCCACCCCCAAGGCGAGGGATGCGATACCCCAACGGCTAACGTTGTCCACCAGTTGACCCTGCTCATCATTTGTCCGTGAGGTCACGTACGTGATCCTTCGCTGGAAAGAAGTTGAGCTCTCAGCCAAGCGCGCGGTGCCTGTCAGACGATGGACAACTCCGGCATCCGCGATCGCACCAAGACGACGCGTTGTTAGGGGATAAACGCATGATTCGCCAAGCTCCAACCCTGATCGTACTCGCTGCTTTCCTGCTCTGTTCGTTCACAGCGATCCCTGCTGTAGCACAGAAAGACACGTTGACCGTCGCCACCCTAGCGGACGGTCCGTGGTTTCGCAACGACGAGATACAGAGCCTGTTCGAGCATGAGATTCACGCCTTGCTGGACGATGAGTACGTCGTCCAATTCCCCGAACGTTACCTCCGGGAAGCGGACTGGACCGTCACCGGCATCATGCAGTCGCTGGACACCCTGCTCGCCGCTCAGGACGTTGACTTTCTCATCGCGATGGGGGTGAAGGCGGGATCGCTGGTCGCCAGCAAGTCACCCTTGCCGTATCCGGTAATCGCACCGTTCGTGATCGATCCGGCGTTGATCGGGCTGGACCCGGAAGCGACCGGCAAATCCGGCATCGAGAACTTTAACTTCCTCTCGACGTTCGGCTGGCTGGGGCACGACATCGAGATTTTCCACGAGATTGTGCCGTTCCATCACCTGGCGATCCTGATCGGCCCCAGTTTCATCGAGGATTTGCCGCGTCTGTCGCTGGCGATGGATGAGATCCGCGAGCAATACAACGCCGAGGTCACGTTGATCCCGCTGGCAGCCACGGCGGCGGAAACGATGGCGAAGCTGCCCGCCGGTGCAGACGCTGCGCTGGTGTCGTTGCCCGGTGACATGCCGCTCGGTGAATACCAGGCGCTGATCGACGATCTGATCGAGCGTAAGATCCCGCTGCACTCGATGATGGGCCGGTTCGACGTCGAACACGGTGCTTTGTCTACCCTGATGCCGGATGAATTCTTCTTCCGCCGCGCACGTCGTACCGCGATCAACATGCAGCGGATTCTCTCCGGCACGCCGGCGTCCGAACTGCCGGTTGCGGTTACCAACGACCGTACGCTGATCATCAACATGGCGACCGCTCGCGCGATCGATGTTTACCCCGACTGGGCGATGCTGACCGAAGCCGAGCTGATCAACGCGTCACGGGAAGAGGTCGCCGTCGAGTGGTCGCTCGCCGACGTTGTCCGTCAGGCGGTGCAGGTCAACCTCGAGCTGGAAGCGAAACGGAAAGCCGTCGAGGCGGGGGAGACGAACGTCGGGAACGCATGGGCGAACCTGCTGCCGCAACTGGATGCCGCCGCGCGCGCGGTGTACATCGATTCCGACCGTGCCGAGGCGAGCTTCGGGATGCAGGCGGAGGGAACCTATTCCGGCGTGCTGTCCCTGACGCAGGTCATCTTCTCCGAACAGGCCTGGGCGAACCTTAGCATTCAGAAAAGCTTGCAACGGTCACGGCTGGACGAGCTGCGGTCCTTGAGCAATGAGATCGCCCATGACGCCGCGGTCGCGTATCTCAACGTGCTGCGCGCGAATGCGTACGAATCCGTGCAACGCACCAACCTCGACGTCACTCGCGCCAACCTCGAGCTGGCGGAGGTGCGGCAGACGGTCGGTGTCGCCGGGCCGTCCGAACTCTACCGCTGGCAGGCGCAGATTGCCAACGACAAGAAGGCGGTGATCAACGCCAACATGCAGCGTAACCTCGCCGAAATGCAGCTCAACCGGATGCTCAACCGGCCGATAGAAGAACAATTCATGCTTGATGATGTCAGCCTGCTTGACGACGATCTCGGCCTTGCCGACCCGACCATTCAGTGGTTGATGTCGAACCCGTGGAATTTCCGCGTGATGCGCAATTTCTTTGCCGAGTTCGGTGTTGAGAACAACCCGATGATCCAGCAGATCGACGCGACCATTGACGCGCAGGAACGTTTGCTGACATCGAAAAACTGGCAGTTCATCGCGCCAACCATTGCGGTCCAGGCCGAGGTCGAGCAGCTGCTCGAACGCACCGGCACCTCCGACATGTCGTCGCTGTTCTCCAGCCTGCCGCCGGATGTGGCGCAATCCTTCGCGAACGCGGAGATCCCGACGCAAGATGACACCAACTGGTCGATTGGGATCAACGCCTCGCTGCCGCTGTTCCACGGTGGGTCACGCATCCACGACCGCGCGAAGGCCAAACTCGAACTCGAGCAACTACGTGACCAACGTGGCGCGTTGGCGGAAGGGATTGAGCAGCAGATCCGTACCGCGCTGCACCGGTCGGGGGCGTCGTACGCGAGCATCGAACTCGCCCGGGACGCCGCCGAAGCTGCGCACAAGAGCCTCGATGTGGTGCAGGATGCATACGCCCAAGGTGCTGTATCCATTATCGACCTGCTCGACGCGCAGAATGCGTCCCGGTCGGCGGATCTCGCCGCAGCGGACGCGGTCTACACGTTCCTGATCGACTACTTCGACGCGCAGAACAGTTTCGGCACGATCATCTACCTGACCGATATGGACGAACGGGACACGATCGTGCGGCAACTGCTCGACTACTTCAACGAATCCGGCACACCGGTCGGAAGCGACTGAGTCAAGCAGCAATCAAGCACAATTCATTGAAAAACAGCCGCTCTCTCCGAGGGCACGAAGGCATAGACAAAAGAGGTGTGGCATGCCCCGATCACTCACTCGAAACCTGATCTTCGCAGCGTGTGCCGCCCTGCTGCTGGTTTCCTGCGGCAAGGAAGAGGCGGTAACCGAAGCGCCGCTGCGACCTGTGCGCTATGAGAAAGCCCTGCTCACCGGCGGCAGCCGGGTGCGCACCTTCTCCGGCATCGCCCAGCCGGGTGTCGAGTCGACGCTCAGCTTCAAGGTGGCAGGTACGGTACAGCGGGTGAATGTCAACGTCGGCGACAAAGTCCGGCGCGGGCAGGTTATTGCCACTCTCGATCCCAACGATTACAACCTGCAGGCGGAAGAGGCGCGGGCGGCGTTGTCCCAGGCGCAGGCCCAATTGCGCAATGCGAACGCCAGCTACGAACGCACGATGGCGCTGTATGAGAACAACAACGCGTCCAAGTCGCAACTGGATCAGGCCCAGGCCGGGTACGAGTCCGCGCAGGCACAGGTGCGGTCCATCGAGCAACGCCTGGAGTTGGCCGAACTGCAGGTACAGTACACCCGATTGATCGCCCAGAGTGACGGCAACATCGCCGCGGTGTTCGTGGACGTGAATGAGAATGTCAGCCCCGGACAGCGAGTGGTCGACATGACTTCCGGCGGTAAGCCGGAAGTCGCTGTGTCGGTTCCTGAGGTGCTGATCACCCAGGTCAAGCAGGGCAGCCCGGCGACGGTCACCTTTCCGTCCATGCCCGACCAGACATTTGACGCCACCGTCACCGAGGTCGGCGTTTCCTCAACCGGCTTCGCGACCACGTTCCCGGTCACGGTGCAGCTGAATCGCGATCAGGACGATATCCGGCCAGGCATGGCGGCGGAGGTGTCCTTCCGCTTCGAAACCGCGGCGACGGTCGAACACATCGTGGTGCCGCCGCACGCTGTCGGCGAGGATCACACCGGTCGCTACGTCTTCGTCGTCGAACCCGCCAAAGAGGAGGGGGTCGGTGTCACGCGGCGGCGGGCGATCCGAGTCGGTGAGTTGACGCCGGAAGGGCTGGAGATCCTCGAGGGCGTGCTGGAAGGCGAACTCGTCGTCACCGCCGGAGTGAGCAAAATCGTCGATGGCCAACGCGTCAAATTGCTGTAACCGGGGAGCCGCATCATGTCGATCACCCAAATGGCTATCGAGAAGAACCGGATCACCGCGGTCGTACTGCTGTTGATCATCGGTGCCGGTATCTCGGCCTTTTTCAACCTGCCGCAACGGGAAGACCCGGGCTTCATTATCCGGATCGCCGTGGTCACCACCGTGCTGCCCGGCGCGAGCCCGGAACGTGTCGAAAGCCTAGTCACCGACCCGATTGAATCCGCTGTGCAGCAAATCCCGGAACTCCGGTTCGTCACCAGCGAATCCCAGACCGGACTCTCCCTCGTTTATGTCGAGATCAAGGAGAGTGAGAAGGTGATGCAGCCGATCTGGGACAACCTGCGCCGCAAGGTCGAAGCGATCAGGTCAGAACTGCCGTCGAACGTCATCGGCCCGATGGTCAATGATGAATTCGGCGACGTGTTCGGTGTCATTTACGGCCTCACGGGGGAGGGCTACAGCTACGCCGAGTTGAAAGAAGTCGCGGATCAGGTGCGTGAGGAATTCCTACGCCTGCCGGATGTCGCCAAGGTCGAGATCTACGGCGCGCAGGAAGAGCGAATCTTCGTCGAATACAATAACGCCCGGCTCGCGCAGCTGGGCCTCAGCCCGTCGCAGCTGAGCAACATCCTCGAGTCGCAGAACATCCTGTTCCCGGGCGGGAATATCACCACCGGCCAGGAACGAATCGCCCTCGAGCCGACTGGCAACTTTGAGAGCGTGGATGAGTTGCGGAAAACCGTGATCTCGATCCCCGGCAGCCCGGAGCTGCTGTACCTGGAAGACATCGCGACCGTCGAACGAGGATACGTCGACCCGGTCGAATCGAAGATGCGTGCGACCGGCGAATCGTGCCTCGGGCTGGGCGTGTCGATGCGGGACGGTGGCAACATCATCACGCTCGGCGAGGATGTGCGCGCAACCGTCGCCCGGCTGCAGCAAATTTATCCCATCGGCATCGAATTCGAAGAACTCTACTTCCAGCCGCAAGTCGTCGAGGATTCGGTCAACGATTTCGTCAGCAACCTGTTGCAGGCCATCGTGATCGTTGTCGTCGTGATGCTGATCTTCCTCGGGTTGCGAACCGGGATGATTGTCGCCACGCTGATCCCGATGACGATGCTGATGTCGCTGGTGCTGATGGACGTGTTCAGCATTACAATCAACACCATCTCCCTCGCCGCGTTGATCATCGCACTCGGGATGCTGGTGGATAACGCCATCGTGATGTCGGAAAGCATTCTCGTCTCGCTGCAGGAAGGCAAGTCAAAGGTTGACGCCGCAGTCGATTCCGCAAAAGAGTTACGGGTGCCTTTGCTGACCTCGTCGCTGACAACCGCCGCCGCCTTCCTGCCGATTGCGCTGGCGGAATCCTCCACCGGCGAATACACCGCCGACCTGTTCCGTGTCGTCACCATCGCGTTGCTGTCGTCCTGGGTGCTGTCGCTGACGATGATCCCGATGCTCGCGGTGCTGGTGATGAAGGTGAAGAAGACCAGCGGCGACGAAGCATCCACCTACAACACCCGTTTCTACAGTTGGTACCGTGGATTCCTGATCACCATCCTGAACAAACGCTGGGTGTCGATTGGCGTGGTCGTGCTGATGTTCGTCGGCGCGATGCAGCTCGGCAAGCTGATCCCGGGCTTGTTCTTCCCGGCGTCTGACCGTGCGTTCATTCGCGCGACGATGGAATTCCCCGTCGGCACCATGATTGATGAAACAGACGCGATGGTCGCCGATCTCGAAACCTTCCTCGCCGACAGTTTCCTCGTGGACGACAACCACCCTGAAGGAATCCTCAACTGGTCGAGCTGGATCGGACGCGGCAGCCCGCGCTTCACGCTCGCGGCGGACGTGCAGCCGGAAAAGGAAGAACTGGCGCGCATCCTGATCAATACCACCAGCCGCGCGGCGGCGGACGTGATCATGCCACGCATGGAACGCTTCCTCTGGGATCGCTACCCCGACCTCGACATTAAGGTGATCCCGCTCGACCTCGGGCCGCCGGTGACCGCGCCGGTGCAGATCCGGCTCAGCGGTGAGGACGCCGACGAACTGTTCACCATCGTCGACGGAATGAAGGAACAGCTCGCTGCCATTCCCGGCACGAAAAACATCGCCGACAATTGGGGGCCACGGGTTAAGAAGCTGGTGGTCGACGTTGACCAGCCACGCGCACGCATGGCGGGTGTGTCGAGCATGGACATTGCAGTCAGCCTGCAATCCAGCCTCGCCGGGATCACCGCCAGCGAATTCCGCGAGGACGAAGACGTCATCCCGGTGATCCTGCGCGCAGAAGCGGCCGACCGTGACGACTTCCGCAAGCTGGAAACGCTGGACGTCTTTTCGCAATCCACCGGCCGTACCGTGCCATTGAAGCAGGTCGCGGATCTCAGCGTTGTCTGGGAACCGTCGAAAATCCTCCGCCGCGATCGGCAGAAGTCGGTGACCGTGTCGTGCTACACGGCGGACGGTGTCTACGCGATGGACGTTGTCAATGCCGTGCAGCCATGGCTGGCGGAGCAGAAGAACAACTGGCCAATTGGCTACAACTACGAGTTCGGTGGTGAGCTGGAATCGTCGGTGGAATCGCAGCAGGCGATCATGGCGAAACTGCCACTGGCGCTGGGGATTATCATCCTGCTGCTCGTCGCGCAATTCAACAGCCTGCGCCGGCCGATCATCATTCTGATCACCGTTCCGCTTGCGATCATCGGCGTGTTCGTCGGCCTGTTCATCATGAATGGCGTGATGGGCTTCATGACCTTCCTCGGGATCATCGCGCTCGTTGGCATTGTGATCAACAACGCGATCGTGCTGCTCGACCGGATCAAGCTCGACATCGAAGAGAATGGTGTCGAACCGCACCAGGCGGTGATCGAGGCGTCGCAACGGCGGCTGCGGCCGATCCTGATGACCACCGCGACGACCATCGGCGGGATGATTCCGCTGTACCTCGGCGGCGGGCCGATGTGGGAAAGCATGGCGATCGCGATCATGTTCGGCCTGATCTTCTCGACCGTGCTCACGCTGGGAGTTGTCCCGATCCTCTATTCGCTTTTCTTCCGGCTGAAGTATGACAAGACGCGGGTGGGGGAACTGAAGCGGGTGATGGGGTAGGGAAGTACTGGAGTACAAAGTCGAAAGGAAGTACGAAGTAAGAGAAATTAAAAGACAGTAAAAGACAGGAAAAGACAGGAAAAGGCAGGAAAAGGCAGGAATAGATACACAGTGTGTACTAGATTAATCGGGGACACTTAACGGAGTAAGTGTCCCCGATTCGTCTGTTTCCAGGATTTGAGAATCATCACCGGAGGCGAATGAACTGGCCAAAAAGACTCATGAAAACAAGCAGAGTGTTCATGATCAAACGAGGTTGGACTGGCAGGCGTTACTTGAGGTAAACAACTTTCCTCATTGCCTGCCAGTTTCCGGCGGTTACACGGATGAAATACATCCCTGCAGCGCTCTTTGGTTGCCATAACAAACGCCGTTGTCCAGCAGCCAACACACCGCCGTGCAGGGTATCAACCAACCGTCCCTGCAAATCAAATATGTCGACCTGGACCGGAATCGATGTAGCCGCTCCTGGGACAGAGAGAACAATTTGTGTCATGCGGTTGAACGGATTCGGATAGATGTGGTCAATCGCCCATTCTCTGGGTAGACCGGCGGTTTGAGGCTCGGGAACCTCTGTCAGCATGAACGAACGTGTCTCAGTGGAATACGTCCGCAGGTCGTAAATATCGCGTGCCTCAACTCGCCAATAGTAGGAGTATTCCCAATTGAGTCCGGTGACAGTTGTTGCTGTATCTGTATCCGTGTCAATGAACGTGACCGTGGTAAATTCCGGTGAATCAGATATTATTAGTGTATAACGAAGTGTGTCGTGAGGTGTGGAATCAGGAGCTGTGTGCCAGAGGAACGTTACCGTGTCCTCGCTAAGGAAGTCGCCCTCGACAGGCAGTACCAGTTCAAGCGGCTGAGGTGCATGCAGCCAGCGAGTTGTAAATGGGGAAATCGAAAATGGAATGACATCAAGTACAGACATGACTGTGTCACCCATTCCCAAGGGATTTTGCGTTTCATGATATGGGCCTGTCGGATCACCCCAATAGTTGTTCAGAACGTCCAAATCAACATCCCAAACTGGATTTCTTCCTGCTGCATAGCCTTGATTTCCAATAAAATCATTGTGGTAAACATCCATATTGGCTCCTGGATCGGCTGATACAGCTCCTCTATCATACGGATAGTCCGGATTGATCCTTGAAGATTCAAATATCAAATTATCATGTATAATAACACTAATACTGTCCGTATTTATTGTTCCCAGTACGTATTTAATATCACCACGATTTCTAAAGAGTAAATTATCATGAAAGTCAGCAGATGACATAAATATTGTAACAGCACCCTCCATTAGAGATGAGTTATGATAAAATTCGTTATCATGAATATCCACATGAACACCTCCTGCACCTATGAACATCGCGCCACCAATTGATGGCTGTGAAATATCCCACGCAACGTTATTTACAAATATATTATCATAAATATCTAGCTCATCCATCCAGGAAAAATTCAAAGCACCTCCTTGTGAAGCCGTATTATCCCTAAATAAATTATTAAAAATAGTAAGACTTTCTGTTTCAGGATAATCACTTGGTGAACCAACATGTATTGCACCTCCAACCCAAGGTGCGTAATTACTATCAAAAATATTGTTAATAATTTCGCCTGAAATGCTTATTGTAGATATTGCACCTGCATAATCCTCGCTGATATTATTAATAAATCTATTATTCTCAAAATGAATATGGCCATGATTTACGCTGACAGCTCCTCCAGCCCATAGTGCAGTATTAAAAGAAAACAAGTTGTTATAAAGATATAAATCACTATAATTAGTGTGAATAGCACTGAAATAAGCAATATTATTTGAAACAATGCAATTATTAATATTTACAGTAATTGTATCCGCATACAGTACACTACCAACTGAGAGTTCAGTTACGAAATTGCTATTTAAAAATGATAAACCGATAGCTGTAAAACTCGTAGTTACAGTTGTGTCAATGGTGATTGTCCTGTGACCTTCAACGGAAGTCATAATTGTATGTTGAACTGTCGTGGTATCGTTATTAAATATAAAATTGCTTGCCAATGTGATTCCGTGATTGGAAAGGACGACAGACTCCTCATAATAGCCTGGAGCAAGCAATACAGTATCACCCTCCGTAGAGAAATTAAAAGCATCTTGAATAAGTGAGTATTCAGCAGGTACGTGAATAATATCTGCATTGCTTTCAGCAATGGATATTAATATTAAAAAGTAAACAAACCTGAACAAACAACTGCTTCTAAACATGTTTATCTCCAGTATGGCTTATATTTGGGTTAGAAACTAATAGAGAGAGTAGAAGTAGATAGAATCAAAGATCCTATCTACTTCTATTGAATTTCTCTAGAACCTACTCAGCAGGTAACTGAAACAGAAAATAAGAACTTCCAGTAAATTCTGCATTTTCAACATCGTTCATATGGAATGACAAAGTGGCACTTGTAAAGAGGCTGCAAAGTTGCGAGTCGTCAATAACATCTTCCTCCGCCATATCGTCAGCCAACAAAAAGATAGCTCCTCCCTCGTAGATAAGAATCTGATGGTGAATTTCGCCATATGATGGACAATCAGTGTCGCAGTCAATCAGACCGTATCCGTAACATTGACCGGCATTCCCAGCGACCACATATTCAGTGTAATTATTTCCGAATTCTGGGGTCAATGTATCATCCCAACTGGTAGCAATTGAGATACCGGCAGCAAGACAAACACTCAGTAAAACGACAAAACATAACAGAGTTCTGGTTCTCATGAGATTTTCCCCCTCTACTAGTATTTCCACGCACCCGCCGTGCATGGATGTCTAATAGATGCATATATAATGAGCGAGTCATGGGGGGGGGGGTAACAGATAAGTATACCTAACTAGGCTCTTAGAGGAAATATACAATGAAACAATTGAGAATAATAGTCATAGACAATTTCTTGCCCGCATTAAAGGATCGTATGGGATCGGTGAAGTACGCACGCGATGATACCAGAGCAGGAGTGCCCCTTAATGGCTTTCAAATAAACGTCTTCACGATCTCCTTCTGCAGATCGTTGAAATCGGTGTAGGCTTTGTTGATCTGGTCGATTTTTTCCTTCAACTGTTCCATCAACCGTTTCTTCTCCAGCGCGTTGCGGAAAATGATCAGCAGATCCTCATTTTCCCACGGCTTCTCGATGTACTGGAACAGGCCGACCTCGTTGATCGCCTTGATCGCGTTTTCCTTGTCGGCGTAACCGGTGAGGATGATGCGCGGCGTGTTCGGCTGCAGCTTGCGAACCTGGCCGAGGAACTGGATGCCGTTCATCTCCGGCATCAGGTAGTCCGAGACCACGAGATCGATCTCGTTCTTCTCGATATACGCCAGCGCATCCTTCGCCGAGGTGAAGGTTTCGACGTTGTATTCCGTTTCCAGGGAGAGGAACGATTCGATGCTGGAGACCACCATCTCCTCATCGTCCACAACGACAATCGTCAGTTCCTCTTCATTCATCACAGCCTCCGACACCTGCTGGGGGGAGTACAGACACCCCGTTCACGATCAACGAGAATGACGCTAAGATAGGGGAAAGAGGATCGCCCGAGCGGAACTTTGAGCCCGGAGCGGGGCGCTCCACGGAGAACCTGGGAAGGTGGGAAACTCTAGTCCTGCTTGTTGAAACGGCTGGCCAATCCACGCAAACGTCCGACCATCGCCTTGAACACACCCTGGGTGATCTGCACGTGATCGGCGAGCAGGTCGATGAAGTCGTCCTTGTCGATGCGCAGCAGACGAGCGCGTTCCGTCACCTCCGCGCGAACCATGCGCGGTTCGTCGTCGAACAGCGCCCACGTGCCGAACACGTCCTTGAACCCGGCGGTCATCACCTCGGCGTCGTTCCGCAGCAAGCGGACGGTGCCCTCGATCACCATGAACATCGAGTCGGACGCGTCCCCTTCCTTGAACAGCACGCTGCCCTCGTCCGCTTCCATCTCCTCCGTGATCGCGGCGAGATAGGCGAGGTCGGACGTGCTGATGCTCTGGAAGACATCAATGTCCTGCAGAAAGATGACTTTTTCGACCGTGGTCAGCATCGGTTGGTTTACGCTCCCATCTTGTCGAGTTCAATATTCAGCCGGCGGTAGGCGAGATCAGCTGTTTCCCGAACGATACGCTCGCTGGCCATCAGATGCGCCTCAACCATCGGGCTCAACGACCGGTCACCACTCTCGCCGATCGCATACAAAGTACACACCTTGAGCCAATCGTCGTCGCCTTCGAGCAGCATCTGCAGGCAATACTCGCCGGACGGCGGATCGTGGCTGAACAACTCGCGTCCATGCTCGAGTTTAACATCCACGTTCGGCGTTTCCACCATCGGCAACACAACCCGTTTCAACTTCTGATCGAGCACGTTGTCGAGAAACTCGATTGCGTCCGCACGCAAGTCCATTTTCAAACCGGTCACCTGCATGTACGCGTTCTTCATGTCTTCCGGCACGTAACGCAGTCCCAGCAGCCGGAAGATGATCTCGAGATTACGATCGAGCCGCTCTTCCAACGCCCGGACCAGCAGCTTACGGGCACGCGGAAAATTCTCAGACGCGAAACGCGACGCAACGCTATCCCGCCCATCCACCTGCTGCTGCAGTATCTCGAGTGTGAAGTAATACGTTCGCGCTTCCTCGAGCAGGTTTTCGTCCAGCTGCGAACGATCGAGCCGCAGATCTTCGTACTCGTTGCGCAGCCGGTTCAACGAACGGATGCATTCGTGCCGCAAGTGAATGTTGTCCTGGACGAGATTGTCCTGCAACGCCTTGGCGGCGGCCTGAGTCCCGATCCGTGCGAGCACGCCCGGAATGCTGAGCCGGATGTACTGGTTCTCGGTGGGATCGTTGAGCCGATCGATGAACATCGGGATCTGCGCCTCGCCGTACATCGCGAGCGCGTCACGGGCGGTTTTGCGCACATACTTGGTGTTCAGGTGCGCGACCAGCGTGTAGAGGAATTCGTCCGACTGCGTTGATCCTGCCGCACGCACCGCCGCACGCAGCACCGGAACCGACTCATCCGCGAGCAGCATGTGCAGGTACGGGTACAGCTCCGGCAGGTTCACCGCACCCAGCACCTCCGCCAGCTCGACACGCAACGCGCTGATCAACTCCTCATCCGGTTCCTCGCCTGCCGTCTGTTCGTCGAACAGCATCAGCAGGCTTTCAAACTGCCGCTGAAAATCGATTGCGGTGCGGACATTCTTCTGGTGCCTTCCCAGTTCTGCTGTCACACGTAGCGCCGCCATGCGCACACGCACACTGTTATTGGCGAGCAGCTCCGTCAACGCCGCAGCCTGATCGTCCGCCCAGGTCACCAGGTACGTCACCACCGCGACCCGGATCTCGGCGTCCTCATGCTCCAGGTACGGCTGCAGCATGTCACGCAGGTCGAGATCGTCATAGTGCAACGCATTGTGCAACACACGGGTGATCACATCCCGCGAGGGATGCCGTTCGAACACGGCGGTGAGTCGTTTCTTGATCTCCTCGTGCCGCACATGCTCGATCAGGTCCAGCGCGTACAGCACCTGCTTCTGGTTGCCGGTTTCCAGCGCCGGAATGACTGTTTCCAGCAGCGCCGGATCCTGGGCGTTGACCACCTGCTGATCGAGACGGATGCTGCGCTTTTCGATCGCCGTGCGGAAGGATTGCACGTACTCACGCCGCACGATCACATTCAACACCAGCCACACCGCGACCAGCCCGATAATCAGCCCGCTGACCCCGCCAATTCCCCAGCCGAGCTGGTCGGCGAGCAGGATCAGCAGCAGGCCGCCAATGCCGGTGGCGGTGTTGTCGACAAAGATATCAATGAACGCCTTGACCCGGTTCTTCACAGAGGTCGGAATCGGCAACCACAACAGTTCCAGCCCGGCCTTGTGGATCGACTGCTTGAACCCGCCCTCGAACAGCTTGATCATCACCGCCGAGGTCAATCCGCCGGAGATCAGCACCATGATCGATCCGACGAGAACACCGCCGGGGAGGAAGTACAACGATCCGCCGACACCGTAGCGTCGCAGTACGCGGCTGGTTAGCAACAGCTGAATTACCAGCGAGAAGACGCTCAACGTTGACAGCCAGAACCCAAAGAAGGCGGTCAGCTTGTCCTCGTCCGTAATCACCGAAGTCGCGATCGCGCTGTACTGGTAGTCGACGAGGTTGGCGATGATGACACCGATTCCAATCAGCGTCGCGAGCAGGGTTAAATAGCGGTTACCAAAGACAATCTGCAGTGGGTTTGCGCCTTCGAAGTCCGCGCTCTGACGCTTGCGGCGGCGCTGGGTCTGTTCGCGGTAGGCTTCCTGCGCGCCCATGGACCAGACAAACTGCACCAGCACCATGCACCCGATCAGGAACAACGCACCAAACAGCAGCAAGTCCTCGCTACCGGCGAACGGGGCGAGGATATTGGTGAAATAGCCGCCGAAGATGCCACCGGCGATCCCGCCCGCGCCGAGCAGGCCGAAGATGCGTTTCGCCTCGCGGACGTTGAACACATAATTCGCGAGCAGCCAGAACTGTGTCGTGACCAGCACCCCGAAGATCGCCACCCAGACATAGAGCAGGAAGAAGAACCACCCGGCCTCATAGTGCAGCTGCAACAACAGCCAGAGGATGATGATTGTCGCGACACTGCTGCCCAGCGTATACTGGATCAATCTATCCAGCCGGACCTTGTTCGCAACACGGGTGTAAATCGCGACGAACACGCCGGATACCACCGCCACGAGCAGGAACGCGTACGGCAGCATTTCAATGCCGAAATGGGTGAGGAACAGCGAGTTGCGCACCGGCTTGACCACGAGCAACGTAGCGATCAGCAGGAAGATATAGCTGAACATCAACGCCGCCCGTTTCCCCTCACCGGGCTCGAGGTTGAGTGCTTTGCGCAACAGGGGTTTCTGCATGATGACGCGTTCGGCTGTCTGCAAATTCGGGGTTCGATTCGCACGGCAAGGTACAACGTGAATCACCCGGCTCCGAACCGTGCATGGGGCAATCCGGGAGCCGGGTGACGTCTGAATCGCGATTGGGCGCGTTCAGAACAGATCCATCAACTGAAACTTAGTAGCGGAACGTGATTCCGATCATCACGTTGTCCATGTTCACATTCCAACGGGAATAATCGTACTCCCGCTTGTGATCAGCATAGTAGTAGGACTGAGCAACCGGGTCAAACAGGGGCTGTTTCTCGTAGTTGTTGTACGCTTTCCATTCCTGGTACGCCTTGATCCCGGTTTCGAAGAAGACACCAACGCGTTGATTGATCGCAAACTCACCGCCGACCAGCGCACGCGCACCGACACGGCTGGTTTGCGTCGTGTATTTGGCGAAATAGTCAGGGAGATTGTAGTCCTGATCAATCAAAACCTTGTCACGGGTTTCGTGGTCACCCCAGCTGAAGAACGGGCCACCGCCGACATACACACGCACCTGCTTGTAAGGTTCGAACGGCTTGATGAAATCGACATGCAGGCTGGTGTAATAGTCGTGGCCGCTACCCGCGTCGAACAGCGTCGTGTCCGGGTCCGCGTAGGTCCGGGTTATCTCCTCGTCCGAACCCCAATAGTTGAGGTCGACACCGTAGCGGATCAGGTACTCACCGAACGCCCGGTGTGCCCAAGCCAGGGTGACCGTCTCATCCAGTCCAAACTGGATCATATTCGGGTGATCATCGCTGTAATACTCTTCATCGTCTTCAAAAAGTCCTGAAGATACGGGTAATGCCATTACTAATAGCAAGAGTACAATGATTCCAGCAAGCAAACCATGCTTCGTGTTCATGATGCCCCTCTCCAAGTTAAAAAAATCCCTCCGAATCTATCAATCGAATTGAATCTCCATAGATGATGACGAACGCTTGAAAACGATGGTTGTTCCCTCCAATTCTGCCCGAAAAGCACGCAAAGGAGATGCCAATGACTCCCAAAAGCAGGGAGATAGCCGTCAAGTTTGTTCATACAACAAGGATGCGAAGTCTCTCAGGCTCGGGCAGCGAGGAGCCATCCGCCAGATCGACCGGTGGCAGGCGTGGGGCGGAGGATACGGCTGTGGGGCAAAGAACACACAGGCGTGAAAGCGGGGCTACCCGGAGAGAGAAAACGTGCGCAACCCGGGACTGGATCACGCACGCTATATCACAGCAACACTGTAGCACCGTGTGATCAGGGTGCCTCGCCGTAGCGGAAGGTCACGCCGATCATCACGTTGCTCATGTCGATGTCCCAGTCCTTGTTCTCGACGGTGTACACCGAGTATTCCATGCTATACGAATCGCTGTTGGCATCGTACCTCAGGTCGTTCCGCTTCTGCTCGCTTTTTGACCAGATATGGACAACATCGAAGCTGACCTCGGCGAAGAAGCTGAGACGGCTGTTGAGCGCATATTCGCCGCCGACAAGCGCCCGTGCGCCCATCTCCCAGGATTGGTACTCGCTCGTGCGTTTCTCGTTCGGCAGGCCGAGATTTGGATCCACCGGCTCCGAAAATTCGTCGTTGGACCAAGTCAAGCCAAACAACGGACCCGCGCCGATATACAGACGAACCGCCTCATACGGATAAACGGGCTTCAGGTAGTCGACATGCAGCCGGATATTGAATTGATCGGTCGACTCGTTTTGCCAGGTGGTGGTGTCCGGCCTGACCCACTTGTCGTCACGAGTGCCGTCCTCAAGCCGCAGATCCAACCCGTAGCGCAGGAAGTTCGTTTCCTGGAACCGGTGTGCCCATGCGAGGTTGACACCGTTCTCGAGGCCGAATTGCACGAAATGGTCGAGATTCTCCTCGTAGAACCGTTCCCAGCCACGGTTCTGAGACTGCGCCGGCACCGGCTGCAGCAACACGATCCCGATCACAAAAACCAAACCGATCACAAACCAGCGAGACGACTTCATCACGACCTCCTGTGCCAGACTCCCAGATCACAGAACGGATACCACACGGTCTGTTTTTACTTCGACTCCTGCGTCAACCGCTTGAACTCCCGTCCGGCATAACGTACCGCGATCAACCACAGCACGACAATCGCAATCGTGAACAAAGACAGCCAACGGATACTCTCGAACGACGCGAAAATGCTGGTCACCAGCAGCGACACTCCGACCGCTATCGCCTTTGCGAACCGTTGGACAAACATGTCAATGAACGCTTTCGCCTTGTACTTCGTATCACGGTCGGTCGGGACATACAGCGTTTCCTTCGCCGACTGGTTGATTGAATAGCTGAAGCCGTTGTCCGCCGTGTTCAACATGCTGCCCATCCACAGGATCGGCACCGCCAGGAATCCACCAGACGCAAAAATCATGATCATCGGCAGGATGGATAATGCGACCATCACCCCGAACCGTGACAGAATGATCGAGGTGAGGAAGAATTGCACCAGCAGCGAGGTCCAGTTGGTGATCGCGAACACTGTCGAAAAGTGTTCACCAATCTCCGCGCCGTCCTTGAAATGTGCCACTGTGGCGGTAAACTGAAAGTCGAGGATGGTGCTGACGATCTCGTACAACCCGACAATCGCCACAATCGCCAGCAAATACTTGCTGCGGAACACCAGCGCCGCGCCTTCGAACGCCGCATTCCTGCTGGACGATTTCTGTTCGTCCTTCGCTGGTTTCGGCTTCGGGGCTGGTGCGGGCGCCGCGGTCAACGGTCGCTTTTCAACCAGCCGGCCGGCCGCATACGCGATCACCAGGATCACAAACGCAACCGCAATCAGGACCCACATCCACTGGGACGACGACAGCGCGTCAATCCACAGCCGAAGCGAACTGGTACCAAACACGCCGCCGGTGACCCCGCCGAGCACCACCAGGCCGTACATCCGCTTTGCTTCGTTGGCATTGACGCTGTCGTTCATGAACGCGAAGAAGGTGGCGACCATCAACGTGCTGTACAGGTCGCCGAAGAGGTAGAATGACCACACCACCGCGCCGCTCTGGTTCGAGAGCAGGAAGGTGTAAAGACCGTAACTGATGATGAAAAAGGCGGAGAAAACGTAGGTCAGTTGTTGCCGTCGCATGCGTCGCACGAGCAACGTAAACACCGTCACCGCGACCACCGCGACGACCATGTTAAGCACTTTCGCCAGCAGTTCGGCCTGGGAGGCGTTCATCAGCCAGCCGAACAGATTGAATCCGCCGACGTCGTAGTACGAGATGAACAACGACTTCTTGATCGGCTTGAGAATCCAGAAGCTCGTGATCACGAGGAAGAAATACGCGAACATCAGCAGCGCCAGCGGCAATTCCTTGCGCTTGATCCCCGAAATCACCTGGAATGGATTGGTCATTCGATCGTTACCCCCTCGAAACGATTGCAGCGCGATTGGCAGATCAATTGGGTTGTGCCGGTCAGGGTGCGTCTATCACCGTCCGTTCGAACAAACTCGATTCATGCTCTGGATCGTCACGGTCCACGACCATCGTGTCGATGATCAGCCGGTCACCCTCGACAGACACCAGACAATAATGGTACTCACTCAAGATTGTTGGCTGATGAGCGCCCAACCCTTCCTGGCGATACTTGTACCGCAGCTCCTCCAACTGTTCGACAGGTGGCACGGACCGAATCGGTACTCCGCCGCCGCTGCTGGTATAAAAGTGGATAGTGTGCGTATTGCCACCGGATAACAGGTGGGTCGGATTGTGCTGGTAAATGTGTTCGTGTCCGGAGAACACGGCCTGCACGCCACTGTCCGCGAACAATTGCAGCAGCTCACGACGCTTGTCTGTCAGGTTACGGCCAAAATGGTCCTTGTACCAGTCAACCCAGTGCCAGCCGTACGTAATGGGGGGGTGGTGCATGCTGACAATCTTGAACGGTTTATCGGCATACTTCGCCAGGGTTTTTTCCAGCCACGACGTACCTTCGCCGCTGACGAACCATTCCTTGTACAGCTTCTCCTGCTCGTCGTCCGGGATCAGCTCCCACTGGTCGACGAGAAAATTGGAGTCCAGCACGATCAACACGGCTGACTTGAATTCCATCGCGTAAAATCGCGGATAGTCGAACACCGCCTGGTAGTTCGGCCACGCGTAGGTGGTGTCGTTGGCCCACTCGTGATTGCCGATGGTCGGCACGTAGGGAATTTCGGACAGGAACGGATGCGACCACTTCTTGCCCTCAAGAAACACCTCCCAGTGGTCGGGGTAGCGTCCGTCCGCAGCGGCGATGTCGCCGGTTTCAAGGACGAACGTCGCGCCGAACTCCTTCGCGTCACGATACAGCACGTCCCGCATCATGGTGCGCGTTTCGTCACCGGCGTCCGGCACGTGCCGGAGGTAATTGATCCCGCCAGAGATGCCGTTGTACAACAGGTAGATCTGGTAGAACGGAACCGCCAGCTGCCACCACGTCGCCCAATTCTCCTTGCGGTAGAAATCCTCGATGACTCTACGGCCCTTCTGTTCATCGCCGATCACGATAAAGCGCGGGTTGTGATTGTGCAGGTCCTCGGGCAGTAGCCGCGGTACAGCCACTTCGTCCGCGTCGTAGCGGTCGGTGAGCAGTCCTTTTGACGCGCAACCGTTCAGCAACACCGCCACGGCGAGGGTCAGAACGAGGATCCGGGAGGAGGTCTGAAGCGTCACTCTATTCCTCCCGTTCCACACCGAGGAGACGATACCCGCCTGCGAGATCGTCTTCGAGCCATACTCGAACGTATCGCCCGAACTTCTTTTCATCACTCCGCTTCAGACGCAACTCCACTCGTATCTGGTTGTGTTCACCCAGCCTGTCCGGGATCAGAGGCAGCTCGAGCTCGGTGCCGGCAAATTCGCCGCAGGAGAGGACTTCGCCGTCCTCATTCTGCAGTTCGTATTTGTACACGACATCGTCCGCCGCGCTGTAGCCCATCTCGACCCAGAGATCGTCGAACGCGAGTACGTCCGTGTCGGCCATCTCGAACCGGTCAAGGCAATTGACCCGGCCGAAGTAAGTGCGGCCGATGATGTCACGGCGTTCGCTGAGCACGGTCACCAGGTGGTCAACCCCGCCCGGCGGATACGGACCAGTTTCGATGATCGCCCGGATCTGTTCGTCGGTGAACGACGTCACCAGTTTCGTACCCCAGTACATATCGAGGTCGGTGGCGTTGTCGTACGCCGGATTCGGGAACACAGTGCGGTACTTGTCCGGGTTCAGTGACGCATTGCGTAAACGGCCGACACTCGGATACAGCACCGGGTCCGGCTTTTCGTAGTCGCGGACATCGAGACCGAGGGTGACAATCTTCCGCATCAACGGACCAGTCGGGATTTCGTCCTCGTAACCACGGAAGAGCGGATACGGGCCGCGTCCGCCCGAACCGAGCACGGTGCCGAAGTCCATCATGTAGTGGACGACATGCCCATCGCCGTCTTCGCCGACGTAGGCGTCCATCGAGTTCGCGCCCTTGGCGTCGTAGTGATTGACCCACACCGCGAACGCCTTCTGCCCGCGCAACTCGCGCCGGTGATGGTGCGGGACGAAGTCGTTGGGGTCATCCTCGCGCGTGCCCTTGAACGAAAACGGACCGAGCAGATCGCCCTGGATGTACTTGCTGGCGAGGCACTGGATGCGGCCGTCCGGCAGAATGTTGACACGGTCCAGTACGGCCTCCAGATCCTCTTCGGTCATATGCCGCTTGCGGCCATCGGAATCGGTGAACGATACGCCGTCCGGATCAAGCTGCAGGATCGAGGGATCGAAGTAGACGATGTAGTTCTCAGGGGCGTTGTAGCCTGCCGCGTAAAAGAATATCGCGCCACAGGCATCCGCGCCGGAATTCAGCCCACCGTAGCCGATCGGGTCGAACTTGATGACGTAGCGGTCGCCGCGGGCGTCCTTGATGTGAAAGCCGGGAGTGACACCTTCCGCTTTCGCACGCTTGATGATCCACGTGTGTTCCGTGTCCGGACCGTCACCACGGCACGCCCCGCGAGAGATTTCGTCGAGGCTCATTGGGTGCAGCGCGTTCCGGTTGGTGAACCACGAATTATCGTCCACCTCGCCGAACGCGTTGACGTTCAACGCCTGCTTCGGTGTATCGGTCAGCCAACGGATTTGACGGCTGATGTTCAGCGTATTCTTCAGGCTGTAAATGAATTCGTAGTTGATACCTTCCGCGAAGTCATCCAGCGCGCCGGAAAACTCCGGCTTCGGAATTGGCGCACTGTCATCCGGCACCGGCGGGGGAGGGGTGTACGCCCCAGCGAAGCACGAACCTGTCAGCGTCAATAAAACGAGCAGCACAATCATGGCGTCGCGAGTTTTCATGATCACAACCCCATGGTGAAGTAAAGCCGTGTGCCTTCACGGCTGAAACCGACGTCGAGACGCGCGGCCGCACCGGCCAGCGTCCACGTTTGCAAGCTGAATCCATACCCGATCTGCATCGAATCCATGTCCCAGTCGCTGACATCATCCTGCACAACCTTGCCCCAGTCGGCGAAGAAGGCGAAATCGAAGCCCGATTCCGACCAGATGTCACGGATCGGCATGCGGTATTCGACCGTTCCCAGTACCGTGTGCTCGCCGCTGTAGCGTCCGCGCTTGAAGCCGCGTAACGTTTCCCGGCCACCCAACTCCGGCAATTCAAAGAACGGAATCGCACGATCGGTCAACGGTTCGGTGAACTGGCCGGCGATGTCGAAATACAGCACCCGCTCGTACATGATGTGGAAGTATTTCCCGATCAGGACACGAGAGTCCCAGTAGCCGAAATCGTCGCCATCCACCTGGTTGTGATATCCGCCGGAAACCCTGGTGACGAAACCGTTCATCGGGCGTGCACGGTTGACCGCGGTGTTAAACTCGAGTGCCAGTGTGGTGCTGGCCATGTCAATCCGGCCCGAATACGGCGCCAGGTTCTGCACACTACCGTAGGTGTCGAAGTTGACGGTTGGCTTCAGCACGCTGTTGTAGAGGTTGTTCGCGCGGTATTCGCCATGTGCGGTCAGTTCCAGCCAGCGATGCAGGTCGAATCCAAGCCCGGCTTCGGCGAATGTCGCTTCGTGCCGGTAGAACACTTCATCTGACTTCTTCGTCGCCATCCCGATGCCATAGAACCGTTCGTCGGGATAGAGATGGTATTCGCCGGCGAGGTGGCCGGTGACATGCGGCAGCAACGGCCATTTTTCGGCGTGCAGACGGTAGGTCTGGCGGCCGTACATCCACCACGCCCCGAGCAGCGCGATATTCGCCTTGATCGTCGGGTCCGGCTTGTACTTGAACTTCGCGCCGAGGCCGGTGGTCGGCGAAGCGATTGGCACGACTCGGCGGGTGCCATCATCGGACGAGAGGAAATCGTCCACCTTGGCGATCAGCTGCTCCTCGCTGACGATCCGTGCGCCTTCCCGGACACCGGTGAACACGACTCGCAACGGGATAAAGACAACTTCGCCGATCACGTCGCCGGTGACATCCAGCGCGTTGTCGTTGTCTACCGCTTCCTGCCACGCTTTCACGCTGTCCGCGTGAGTCATGGACGGCTGGTAGATTGTGTCATCGTCCCCGGCGAAAACACGCTCCGGACAAAGCACGAGACCCGCCAGCAGGATGACAGTGAATCCAATGGAAAA
Source organism: bacterium (assembly GCA_963675295.2). GTDB lineage: Bacteria > Electryoneota > Electryoneia > Electryoneales > Electryoneaceae > BMS3BBIN04. The sequence continues at coordinate 3,116,750 of CAXXKJ010000002.1, read as the reverse complement.
AGTCTTAAGGAATGGCTTCATGCGTTCTCCCACCGCAATCGAAACCGATCGTGATGAACCCTGTGGTGCCGTAGAAAACGGCTGAAAAAAAGCTAAACGTGAGTATAGGACGGGATGTGCGGGGGGGAGGAATCCGGGGAACGTTCGGGAGCACCGGAGAGCGCTCCGCTATTGACCGTTCACCTCACGCAGAGTGCGGTTTGCCGCCCCTCTTCTTGCGTTCGATGCGTTCTTCCAGATCCAGCGGTAAACGGATGGTAAATGTCGTCCCGACCCCGACTTCGCTGCTGGCTTCAATTGTGCCGAAGTGTTCTTCAATGATCTGGAACACGATGGACAGGCCGAGCCCGGTGCCGACTCCGACACCCTTCGTCGTAAACCCAGGGTCGAAGATGCGTTTCAGATTCTCCGCCTTGATGCCCTTGCCGGTGTCCGCGACTTCGATGACCACCTGATTGTTTTCAACCCGGGTGCGGATGGTCAACGTGCCCGTGGTTTCAATCGCCTGGCGGCTGTTCATGAACAGGTTGAGGAACACCTGGTTCAGCTTGCTCGGGTAGCAGGCGAATTCCGGCACATCGCCGTATTCCCGTACCACTTTCACCGCGTACTTCAGTTCGTGATGCGCGATTTCGAGCGTATCGTCCAATCCCTGATGAATATCGACCGTCTTCAGCTCGGCCTCATCCAGCCGCGCGAAACTCTTGAGCCGCTTGACGATGGTGGTGACACGTTCGGTGCCGGACGAAATCACCCGGTTTGCGTCGCCGATCACCTTCATCGTCTTTTCCAGCTTTTTCAGCCGCGGGTCGGATTCGTCGCACATGTCATTGAGGATGTCGTTCATGCGCTTGATCGCGGTGACGAGCGTGCTGTGCATGCTGGCAACGGCACCGATCGGCGTGTTGATCTCATGCGCGACACCGGCGACCATCGAACCCAATGATGCCATCTTCTCCGACTGAATCAACTGCACTTGCGTCCGGCGCAGGTCGGTCATCGCGTCCTGCAGTTCCTCGTTGCTCTGCTGCAATTCACGCGTACGCTGGTCAGCGAGGGTTTCCAGCTCCTCGACCTTCATCCTCGCCTGGCGTGCGAGGTTCCACTTTTCGGTCAATGTGCACGCTAGCTGCTGAACCTCGGTTGCGTCGAACGGCTTGCGCATGAAGAGGATGTTGTCGCGCGCGCCGAAGGTGTCGTGGATATCCTCCCAGACATAGTCTGCATAGGCGGTGCAGATGACGATCTGGATGTCCTTGTCGACACGAAGGATGCGGTCGATGGTCTCGATGCCGTCCCAGCCTGGCGGCATGCGCACATCCACCAGCGCCAGCGAGTACGGAATTCCCGCCTCCAGCGCCTGTTTGACCATTTCCAGCGCTTCCTGGCCCTGGTAGGCGGATTCGAGCTGGAATGATGGGAGTTCGACTTGGTTGCTGTTGCCAGCGGACGGTTCGCTGTCGTCGTCGCCGAAGAAATCGCTGGCGAGCTGGTCGACTTCCTGCCCGTGGGAGTCGTCCGGGGTGAGAATCTTGCGGTAATCCTCGTGGATCTGTTCCTGGTCGTCCACGAGGAGAATGCGACGGTTATTCCACGTCTGCGGTTCGGGCACGTTGATCCTCGGTTTCTTCCAGTGGAAGCGTCAGCGTGAAGGTAGCACCCTTGTTCGCCCCTTCGCTGCTGGCTGTCAGTTCACCGCCCATCTCCCGGGCACTGTTGGCGCAACCGTGCAGGCCGTAACCATGCCCGTCGCGCTTGGTGGTGAATCCGTAGCCGAAGATCTTCTGCATGTCCTCGTCCCGGATCCCGACACCGTTGTCTTTCACCTCGATCTTCAGATCATCGGTGCCGTTCTGATGGATGTGCACCGTGATCTCGCGGTCACTGCGATCCGTGTCGCGCACCGCGTCGCGCGCGTTTTTCAGCAGGTTAATCAGGATCTGCAGCACCTTGTGCTTTTCAACATGTACCGCCGGCAAATTCTTCGGACGGTCGACCTTGAACTTGATGCTGTGCCGCTGGAACGACGCCCCGAACAACTGCACCGCGTCATTGACCAAATCCGCCGCGTACACATCCTCCTTGTAGCCCGGCATGCCTGCATACTGCTGTTGCAGCGCGATGATCTGGCGGATGTGTTCGTGGCTCTTCTCCAAAGACTTTAATTCGTCCTTGATGCGGGCGTGTTCGCCGGAAATGACTTCGCTCAACTGGTTGAAGAACTGCGGCAGCTTCTTGCCCTGTTCGCTGGTGGCGACGAAGTTCGCGAGATCGTCCTTGTGCTGGTCGATCAGGCCGGCGAGACGGGTGAGATGGCTGAGACGCGTGTGTTTCAGCGTTTTATCCATCACCGTCGTCGAGGTGATTGCGCCGTTCAATGCGTTGCCGACATTGTGCAGCACGCTGGTCGCAATCTCGGCCATGCCGGCGTTGTGGGCGGCGTCCAGCAGTTCCTGCTGCGCCAGCTTCAGCTCTTCTTCGGCCTGCTTGCGCTTGGTGATGTCAACGTTGGTGCCGACGAAGCGCAACGGCTCACCATCTTCGTCCCACTCGACCACCTTGCCGCGGGTATGAATCCAGATCCACTCGCCGTTCTTGTGACGGAAACGGGCTTCCAGATCGTATGGTTCGCCCGTCTTCCGGTGTTTTTCGAACGCCTGCGGGCCCTTTTCAAAATCATCCGGATGCAGCAGCTCGATGACCTTGTTCATGCTCGGTTCGAAATCGCCCGGCTCATACCCCAGCATGCTGTAATAGCGTGGGCTGAGGTACATCGTGCCAGTCTTCAGGTTGTGATCAAACAACCCGTCATTGGCGGCGTCAAACGCGAGCTGCAGCCGTTCCTCGCTCTGCCGCACCGCTTCCAGCAACTGGCGGCGGTCGGTGATGTCCTCGATCATGCCCTCGATGCAACGGATGCTGCCGTCTTCGTTGGCTACCGTCCACAAGTTGAGCTGAGCGGGGAAGTGGGAATCGTCCGCGCCACGACGGCGGAACATCAGCTCGGCGTTCATCTGCCCGTTGAGTTGTAACGCTTCCATCACCCAGACACGATCTTCCGGGTCCGCGTACAATTCCTGCGAGATGTCGTCAATCTCACGCGCGGTTTCCTCGGGGTCCTCGTATCCGAACATCTCAGCAGCGGCTGGATTCGCGGCGATAACCTTACCCTGCGGAGTGGTGCGAAAAATGCCGAGCGTGCTGTTCATGAAAATGGAACGCAGCCGTTCTTCGCTTTCACGCAGCGCTTCCTGTGCCAGCTTGCGGTCGGTGATGTCACGCGCGACACCGCTCAAGCCAACCGCCTCGCCCGTTTCGTCGATCAACAGGTTGGCGGTAATCTCCGACCAGATGGTGTTGCCGTCTTTGCGGCGCAGCAGCTTGGTGTCCTGGACGGAATCGTGACGAACATTCTTGCGGTCAAACAACTGTTCTGTGGCCGCACGAAATTCGACGCATTGGGTATCCGGAAACAGATCCTCCATCGTCAGCCCGATAGCTTCGGTAGGGGTGTAGCCGAGGTGACGATGCACGGACGGACTGAAGTAGGTGAACCGGCCTTCCCGGTCCATCGTCCAGATGACATCCGAACTGTTGTCCGCCAGCAGACGGTACATCTTTTCGCTGTCACGGATCGCCGCTTCCATCTTCTCGCGGCGTTCGATGTCCGCAATCAGGCTGGTCTGCATGTGCCGGAACGAGTCGGCCAAACGACCCATCTCGTCCTTGCAGTCGTAATCGATGTTCGCGTTCAGGTCGCCACGAGTGATCGCCTCGGTCGCGTTCATCAAACGTCGGAGCGGACGCAACACCGACGCTATCGCTGCGAAAGACACTGCCAGCAACACCAGTAGCAACGCGAGAATGGTCAGGCTGATCCCCTTGCCCGAGTGTTGCAGACTCTCGCGGGCGACGTCGAACGCGTCCGCAATGCCCTGTTGACGGCGTTGAGTGGCGACATCGAGCTGGTCCACCAGTTGCTCAAAGTCGGCGTTCATCTGGATCGCTTCCGCGATCAGGTCGTCACTCAGTTCCTGATCCAGCATCCGCAATGACGTGTTGCGCGCGTGGTCGTAATATTCGCTGAAGGTGGCACTGACGACGGTGATGCTGGCGACGTCAACACTGGGAATGCTCTTGAATTCCTCCAGATCGGAGCGAAATTCACGTGCGAGGCTGTCCGCTTCGAGGACACGGTCCGGATCGCCGACCGTGGCTGCATCGGCAAGATTCTGGCGAATCTCAATCGCCAGCTTTTCCATCTTGTGGCTGAGTTCGAGAGCATGGACGTGCTCTTCCTGGATGAGGTCATACTGCTGCAGGGTGGTGGTACCGGTGCGCCACAACAACCCGAAAATCGTTGTCAACGCAAGCAGTGCCGCCAGCGGCATCATCAGGATTTTCGTGGTAAACTTCATCGAGATCCCGAACTGGATGTGCCGGTCCGCCGCGACCGCTTCAACGGATCGCCAACTTCTTGACGCCCGTTAACGGTGTCAGCGGGGACACATAACCAATCGCGCCGGGTGTGGACGCGACGTATTTGACAAGTTCCAACTCGCTGTCAAACGATTTCGGTGGGATCCCTCGTCCGCTGAAGACTGCCTGTTTCCAATACGTACGAAAGCGGGACGGAGTTGTTCCCAGGTAGTCTGTCGCAAAAGCCTCGTGTGTCGGGCCATCCCTCAACATCACCGGCACGACCTTGCTGTCATTGTGCCAACGGGACACCTTGCCCTGGTAGATCCGGGTGAGCAAGTCCTTGTCCAGCGACGAGTCGGCCACGTCCGGATTCGCGATCACGATCACGCCGGATGCCTGCGACACACCCACAATCATCAACAACAGCGCCAACACCAGGAGGACGCTGAGCCGTGATAGCTTCATCTCATCCTCCGGTTAGAAGTGGAACGTTGTCTTCAGCGCGAACATTGTCCAGTACCGATTGGTCTCGTCGCCAATATCCCGGTACAGTACCTGGCCGACACCGTCATACCCATGAACCTCTGCCTTGATCAGCCAGTTCTGGGTCAGATTCAGCCTGCCGGACAGGGCTACCTCCCGCTGCCAGCCGGCGTAGTCGGGCAAACCAAGCTCGACATAACGCTTGCCTTCACGATCATCGATGTCCTGCACGTGTTCCGAGACGTACGTGCTGAACGAATACAATGACGCCGGCTCCCAGGTCAGCATCGCATACCAGCCCTGGCTGACGCCGCCGGTGTCCTTGAAGTTCAACAGTTCCGCGGAGGCGATGAATTGCTTCCAGGCGTATTCCATCGAAAAGACGTTCATGTAGTACCGGTCTTTCCAGGCGGCACGCAAATCGATCATCGAGCGATCCTGCAGCTCGCCGGTATCTGGATCAATGGTGTCCTGGTAGATCAGAGAGTGGAAGGTCATGTCATATTCACCGACATTGACCATGGACGCGAAACGCAGGCCATTTAGCGGTGTGTTCCAGACCAGCGCTCCACCCATGATCCAGGGGAAGTTGATCGACAATTCCTCGGCACGGATGAACTCGTACCTGAGCGAATCAGCGAAGATCGGGTTGACATATTCCAGTTCAAACTGGATATCGCTGGAGAACGCCTTCTTCCAGTAGCTGTTGGACACGTCGGGCACGTTTAATGCTCCGGCGAACACTTCGTAATCAAGGTCGCCCCACGACCCCGCACCCGAGTTTCCGTAGAAGCTGATGCCCTCATGTGCAAGGGTGAAATCACGCCACGATTCCGAATACACACTCCCCGGCAGGAAAATCGGGGTGCGTAACATGTCAACATCCCAGCCGATGCTGTACAACCCCATCTGCAGCTTCACCTTGCCAGCACGTACACCCAACCAGTCCCGCCAACGGTAATCGCCATAGGCCCAGTCGAGACGGACGCTGTTGTTGCCGATATCGCCCATATCGCGGGACAATAGCTGCACGCCGATGTGCAGTTTTTCGGTGGGCTGGGAATACACCGAAAGCGCGGCTTCGTTGAACTCGGCCGTGCCATCCTGGCTGTTGTCGATTCCGTAATCGTACTCGGAGGTCTTGTAGTAGCCCTGGCTGACAAATCCGCTCACGTACAGGTCTTCGAAGAACGCCCGACTGATTCCGGGGGTGACCAGTGCCAATCCGAAGGCCGCCGCTAGGCACCAGCAAAGATCCACATGCTTGTGAGATGACATGTTTCGGGGTCTCATCCACTCTCCGCTCAAACCGTCCTCCGGGTCGTTCATGCCGGTCAACCAAACGTGAGCTGCAATATACTGGGATTCATGCCACGCCTGCCCGCGGGATTCCACGAGTCAGCGCGCTCAGGGCTACAACAACGAATACTTCTTCAGCTTCCGCCATAAGGTCGTGCGGGAAATCGACAACGCTTCCGCTGTGCGCAGTTTGTTGCCGTGATTGTGCTGCAGCATCGAACGAATCGTTTCCCGTTCCGCCTGCTCCATCGGCGTCAGTCCGTTGGCTGGGGAACCGTTGGATGGTTTATCCGCGTCCATCGCTTCGATGATCCCGGTGCCGTTAGTACGTATGTGTTCAGGTAGATCGTGCAGGTTTAGAATACGATCACGCGACAGAATTGCCGAGCGTTCGATGATATTCTCCAGTTCGCGCACGTTGCCAGGATACTCGTACGCTACCAGCGCCTGCATCGCATCAGTGGAGACTTCCAGCGGGATGTGACCCTCGATCAAGTCCAACGCGTGCAGGAAATGGCTGACCAGCAACGGGATGTCGTTGACTCTTTCGCGCAACGGCGGGAGGTCAATGGTGAGCACGTTCAGCCGGTAGAAAAAATCCTCGCGGAACTGCCCGGTGGTCATCATCTGTTCAAGGTTGCGGTTGGTCGCCGCAATGACTCGCACGTCCGCCTTCCGCGAGCGGCTCGAGCCCAATGGTTCGTACTTCCGTTCCTGCAGGAACCGCAGCAGCTTGACCTGCATCATCGGGCTGATGTCGCCGATTTCGTCCAGGAACAACGTACCACCTTCCGCCACCGCGATACGCCCGGCACGGTCGGCCTTGGCATCGGTGAACGCGCCCTTGGTGTGGCCGAACAGTTCCGCCTCGAGCAACGTATCCGGCAGGGCGGCCGTATTGACCGAGACAAACGGTTTCCCCGATCGTTCCGAGAGATCATGGATCGCGCGCGCGATCAGGTCCTTGCCGGTGCCAGTTTCGCCACGAATCAGCACCGTGCTGTTGCTCTGCGCCATGCGCGGCAGCACCTCGAAGATCGACCGCATCTTGTGGTCCTGCGAGACCATGCCATGAAACAACGCGCGATGGTCAATCCTGAGACGCAGGTCGTGAACCGTTGACAAGTCGCCGAACGTAACCACCACGCCGAGCAGCTTGCGCCCCACATCACGGATCAACCGGCAGGCAACACGAACCGTCAACTCTATCTCATCCCGGCCGAGGATGGTCATCGTTTGCTCGTCATGGGCCTTGTTCAACGTCAGGCAATCATCGACGAGGCAACGTTTCGACCGGCCCTGCGGACGGAGCATCTCAAAGCAACGCATTCCTCGCGCATCTTCCAGCGAAATACCGGTGATCGCGCTGGCGCTGTCATTGATGCGAACGATCTTGAGTTCGTGATCGAGAATCAGTACACCGCAGGCCACGCTGGCGAGCAGAGCGTCCACTACCTCGGCTTCGGACGGGTGCGGCAAGGTTGTACGATGAGACTGGCTCATGGGGGGATCCGAAATCTGGTTCGGGAGTCTGCCAGTACGGCAAACTCGGTCTAAGTTATTTGAAAAGAAAGTAGTGTGTGTGGTGCAGAATTGCAACTGTTTCAGAGGACTGTTTCAAGAGTGGCACTAATACCAAATAACGCTAGTTCGCAAGAGTCCCGCTAGTTGGCTGGTATTTAACGAGATCTCCGGCATTCGAGACGCCCGTCTATTCTGGTGCGGATATTGCTAAAACACAGGCAGATGGCATCGTGGCGCAAATCGCGTGGTGGTTGGGGGGCTCCCATGACGGTTACGTTGCGGTGCCGTTTCTCTCTTCAGACCGGTAAATTCGGAACTCCGAACTTCTGGCATGGGTGAGAGCATCGGACGATCCAGAACAAACAGCAAGGAGATGGTGAGATGACCATCGCGATACCCGTCGATGAGAACCATCAGTTGATCCCGCACACCGGACGTGCGGCCGGCTTCCTCGTCTTCGAGGTCAACGATTCGCAAGTTTCAGAACCCCGCTTCGTTAAACATGACAGCCCGCATCATCACCACCAGCACGCCCAGGGCCAGGGGCAAGGCGCCAACCAGCCGCTCGGACAGGGCTTCGGCCAGGGCCAGGGGCAGGGCAACGGCCACCACCACAGCCACACCACAATGATCGACAACCTGCGCGGGGTCGACGTGGTCATTGCGCTGGGGATGGGTCCCCGTCTGCAACAGGATTTCTGCACCGCTGGTATCGACGTGATGTACACTCGCGAACGCACGGTAGAGGCGATCGTCGAGAAGTACCGCAAGGGCGAGTTTGTCGCAGACCCGCGCGGTTCGCTGTGCAAGGGCGGCCAGCACCATCATTGAGCGCTCCGGCGTTCTCCTGAATCCATCTGCACCGGGTGTTGACGAGGCGATGCTGCGTGCGGGATTGTACTTTCCGGCGTGAACACGTCAACTCCGCAACATCCCGATACCCTGTACCTGGTCAGCACCGGAGACGACTCCGCACGGCTGGATCGCATGGAAGCCGGCTTCCGTGACGCGCTTGAGCCGCACGTGACCGTCCACCCGATGCGGCTGGGACAGGTGAGCTCGCTCCGCGTCGCGTATCACAATGCCGCGCGTATGATGCCCAGCCGTGACAGCTTGATGCTGTTCGTACATCAGGACATCGTTCCCGCAACCCTCGAGACAATCAGCAACCTGCCACCTCAACTGCAGGCGCCGCTAAAAACCTGGATTGAACCGACGCCAAACGGGCCGGCGTGGTGGGTGATCCTGCGTAAGCTGGCCGGTCAGCCGGATTTCGGTTTCGCCGGAGTCGCGGGTAGTTGCGAGATGACGCCCGGCCGTGGCTGGTGGCAGCATGAGAAGCTGAGCGGCATGGTACTGCATCGCCGTACGGAAGGACTGCGCGTCAACGCATACGGCGGCTGGTCAAGGGTACTGGTGGTCGACGGCCTGCTAATGGCAGCACGCGCCGGGACCGTGCTCGATCAACCGCCACGCAGCGGTGATCCCGACCATTTCCACTTCTACGACATGGATTTCTGCCTGAGTGCGCACCATTCCGGGTTGAAAAACTGGACCCTGCCGCTATTGGTGCTGCACGATTCCGGCGGCGCGTCCGCATCAGACGCCAAGTGGCAGACCGACATGGAGTGGTTCCTGGAAAAACATCACGACCGCGACACGATGTCCGTCCCCGATGAACCCCTGCCCGGAATGGCCGCATGAAGACCCTGCACGTGATCGACAACCTGCCGGAATCATTGGTCGAACAGGTGAGCGAGGAACTCGCCCGTGGTGGATTGTGGACGGCCTACAGCCTCGAAACTCCGACCGGTCTCAAGGCGATTGACTCGCCGTACGAGCCCCGCGGCGAAGCGACACGCACCCTGCTCAAGACTGGTTGCGAACCCGGTAAGCCGTTGCTGCTGCTGGGATCCGGCAGCGGCTATTTCACCCGGACCGCGCTTGAAGAGGAGTACACGCCGGCGCTGGCGGTGATTCGCTCGCGAGCGTTGCTGGACGCAAACGTGAAACGCATCAACCGGCGGTTCGCGGAAGCGTCCGAAGATTTAACCCTGGTCGCAGACGACGACCCGGCACGGGTGTGGTGGGACCACGTGCAACCGTTCCTCGAGCAGCATCCGGACGCGATCATCGTGCGGCACCCACGTGAGACGAAAGCGTTCCCCGGCTTTTACGGCGCGCTGGATGTGTATATCGCTCGCTATCAGGCCAACGCCCCTGTCGAGGCGACCGACCTCGCCATCCGCCGGGTGGTATTCGTCGGCAGCGGCGGGCTGTATGAACGCGAGTTGCTGAGCGAGTTGCAGCGCCGCTCGATCCATGTAACGCACATTCAGCAGACCGTGCTGACGGGACTCACCGCCGTAAACGCGCTGGAGTTGCTCGACACTCACACGCCAGATCTGGTGCTGTCCACGAACAACCGCGGTGCGGACGAAATCGGCCTGCTGCCGGAGGCGTGTGAGCAGGCGGGGGTCGCATGGGCGACGTGGCTGCTGGATGATCCGCGCTTCCTGCTGCATCCGGACGAGATCCACGGCGCGGGCCGGCAACGGATCGGTTTCTGCTGGGACCGGAACGGAATCGACGGATGGCGGGGCGCGGGCTTCAACAATGCGCACCCGTTACCACTCGCGACGGATGAGACCCTGTTCCACCCGGGCGACGGTTTCGACGAACTGACGGGGCGTGCGGTGTTTGTCGGCAGTCCGCGGTTCGCAAGTACCTTCGGCTTCTTTGCCGCGCTGGACCAGTCCGAGATCGCGGGCAAGGCGGCGCGGGCGCTCGAAACGGAAATCCTGCGGACACGGAAACCGCCAACGCATGACCGCGTGGACGATCTCCTCACCACACTCGACCCTGAGAAGAAGCTGGATCTCGAAGCCCGGCGGCGGCTCCCGGCGTATGCGGTGCAGCAGGCGAACCTGGCCTACCGGGTAAACCTGTTGAACTCTCTGGCGTCCAATCAACTGACCGTCTTCGGCACCGGGTGGGAGGGACTGCTGGACGAACGCATCGAGCTGCGTCCGCCGTTGGATTTCTACACGGATCTGCCGAAACTGTATCGAACCGACGCCGTGCACATCTCGTTGACCAACCTGCAGATGCAGACGCATCCGAACCAGCGGCCGTTTGACGTTGGAGCTTGCGGACGGGCGGTGCTCAACGATGATCTCGCTGTATTGCCGGACTTATTCGGTGAACAGCTGGCGGAACGGATCTCGTTCAAGTCCGCTGCCGAGTTGCAGCTGAAAGTCAGTGAGCTGATTGCGAACCCGAGACGGCGAGCGGAGATCGGGGAACAGATGCGCAATACTGTGCTCGCGGGGCACACCGTGCGGCACCGGATGGACGAGATGCTCCGTGTCGCGGAGTCGTGGCGTCAGGACCGGAGCGGCGGACAGTGAACGGAGATCTCGCAGCAATCACAAAGGCCGCCCGCATTGTTCAACGTGGGCTGTTTTCCACGAACTCCAGCCCCTACCTTACGGGGTTGGATCTTCAACGCTCACCAGCGAGTATACGATCTGCAATGGGTTCTACATCTACCGACACGAGTTGCTTTATGCTCGCGCCAAAGCTGCGTCCCCCGTTGACGCGCAGACGCTCTCTTCATCGCACTGACCCCCTGACCTTTGGTGCCGCGCACTCCCGGTTCCGCACCTTCGGCTGGCTGGCCGGCCTCCTGCTGCTTGCATTGCTGTTGCAGGTACCAGCTGCGAACGCGCAGTACTTCGGCCAGAACAAGGTCAATTACCGCGACTTTACGTGGTACTACCTGAAGACCGAACACTTCGATATCTACTACCCGCAAGAGTATTACGAAGCGGCCGAATTTACCGGCTGGGAAGCGGAAGAGGCGCTGGTCGCAATTGAGGACTCGTGGAATTATACCCTCGAGGGCCGGATCTCGATCATCGTCTTTCCGAGCCACAACTCGTTCCAGAACAACAATGTCAGCGGTGGTACGCCGAGCGAATCCACCGGTGGTTTCACCGAATTCCTCAAAAACCGCGTCGTGATTCCGTTCCAGGGATCGAACTCGATGTTTCGGCACGTGATCCATCACGAGCTGACGCATGCCGTGATGCTGCGCATGCTCTACGGCGAAGGGGTGCAGAGCATCCTCACCGGAATCAGCCGGTTGCCGTTGCCGCTGTGGTTCATTGAAGGCATCGCCGAATATGAAAGCCGCTACGGCTGGGGCAACGAAGCGGACATGTACATCCGCGACGCGATCATCAATGATTACCTGATGCCGTTGGATTACCTGCAGGGCTACTTCATTTACAAGGGCGGCCAGTCGCTGCTGTATTTCCTCGAGGAACGGTACGGCCCGGAAAAGGTCGGCGAACTGCTGCGCAAGGTTCGCAGCCGGAGGAATTTCGGCACGGCGGTCAAGGACGTGCTCGGGTACGACCTGGAAGAGCTGTCCGAACGCTGGCACAAGCACCTGAAACGCCAGATCTGGCCGACCGCAGCACATTTCGAATCCCCGGAAGATTTCGCGGTTCGGATCACCGACCACGAGGAGTGGTACAACTTCGTCAACACGTCGCCGGCCCTGTCGCCGGAGGGTGACCGACTGATCATGCTCTCCGACAAAGACGATTACATGAGCATGTACCTGGTGAACACGGTCACCGGGGAAGTCGAGGAAAAGGTTGTCAGCGGCGGCGGCGGGGTGTACCTGTTCGAGCAGCTGTTGTGGCTGCGGCCGTGGATTGACTGGTCGCCGGATGGACGGTCGATCGCGTTCGTGGCGGAGGACGGGGGCGAGGATGCGCTGTACACGTTGAACGTGGACGACGGTGAAATCACCGGCGAGTACAAGTTCGGCCTTGATGGACTGTTCAGCCCGAGCTGGTCACCGGATGGAAGCCGCATCCTGTTCTCCGGGTATGCGGACGGACAGACGGACTTGTATGTGTTCAACGTCGGCGATGTGGAGAGCATCGCCAAGCTTACTGACGACCGTTACAGCGATTACGACCCGGAATGGGGTCCTAATGGTGAGGTGCTATTCATCTCCGACCGTGGGGACAAACTATCGCCGAATGGAACGGTGCTCGATCTGTGGGAACAGAACTACGAGCAGCACGACGTCTACCTGATCAACCTTGATACGAACACGATCAGCCGGCTGACCAACGATATCTACGAGGATAGGTCTCCGTCGTTCACGTCCCGCGATGGGATCATCAGCTTCGTCTCCGATCGCAGCGGTGCGTTCAACCTGTACCTGCATGATCTGAACACGGACGATACTTGGGCAACGACGGACATCCTCACCGGTGTGTTCACGCCAAGCTGGTCGGACAACGGCAGCGTCGCGTTCGCCTCTTTCTTCAATGCGGGGTACGATCTCTACCTGTACAAGAATCCGTTTGACGAATCCCGCCGCAAGAATCCGAGCCTGACGTACTATCAGCAGAAGGTGCGGGGAATCATTAAGGATTCGGATGACCTCGAAGCGCGGATGAAGGCGATGACCGAACTGGCGCAAAACGGTCTGAACGGTCCAAACGGAAACCCATGGTTGGACCAGCTCACCGGTGGTCAACCGGTCGAACCGGGCAGCCCGGAGGAGCAGGAGATCCTCGAGGCGCTGGGGCACGATGCCATCGGCGATTCGGTTGCAGCCGGGGAAGACACACTTGCTGTCGAACCAGATACCTTGCTGCAATCATCTCCGTTCGACACCGCGTTCGCGATTGGCGGCGGCACGGCAATTATTCGTGAAGACCAGCTCGCTGTCAACCGGGACGATCTGAATCTGGACGTTTCCGATTCGACCGTGACCGATACGTCCCTGACCGATCACGAAACCGCACATCTGGACAGCACGGTGGCGGTTAATGATACTACCGAGCACGAAGAGAAAGTTCGCTTGGTGTCGGGACGGCGGACCCGTCCGGCGGAAGAGGGCACGACCGGCACCTACCGCAACTACGTCTTCTACCCGGCGGGGTGGAGCGGTAGCGACGACAATGATACTGCACTCACCGATGTCGAACAGGATTCGATCCTCGGCGCAGACGGGCGGTTCATCCCGCGTAAGTACAAGCTCAAGTTCAGCCCGGATATCGTGTCCGCGGCGGCGGGCTACAGCGCATTCTTTGGCTTGCAGGGGTACGGCCAGATCATGATCTCCGACGTTCTCGGGAATCATGTCATTTTCATCGGGACCGACCTCTACTACAACTTCGAGAACAGCAACTTCAATCTGTATTACTACCATCTGCCGGAACGCTGGGACTTTGGCGGGGGTGCGTTCCACAACGTTTACTTCTTCGATGGTGGCGACATCCGTGACCGCAACTGGGGTGCGTCCGGGACCGTAAGCTACCCGTTCTCACGCTACAACCGGTTCGATTTCTCCGCCAGCCTGGTCAACATCGACCGTGACCGCTGGGATTACGACCGTTACGACTACATCCCCGACCGCAAGATGCACTTCATCTTGCCGTCGATTGCGTACGTTTATGACAACACCCTCTGGGGCTGGACCGGCCCGTTGAACGGTCACCGCTACCGCATCGGATTCGCCTACAGTCCGGATCTCGACGGTGAGGATCCGAAAACGTCCAAGGACCTGTGGGGGCTGGATTTCCAGACCGTGTCGCTAGATGCACGCAAGTATTTCCACGTTGGCCTGGACTACAGTTTTGCGTTCCGGCTGTCCGGCGCGGCCAGCTTCGGCCAGCATCCGCAAACCTTCTTCCTCGGCGGCGTCAGCAACTGGATCAACCGTCGCTTCGAAGGCGGCTACATCCGGGACGACATCGAGGATATCTACTTCTCGGGATTCGCGACGCCGCTACGTGGTGCAGACTACTACGAGGATTACGGCAACCGGTACGTCCTGCTGAACAACGAATTCCGTTTCCCACTGGTGCGCCAGGTGCTGTTCGGCTGGCCATTGCCGTTCTACTTCAGCAACATCCGTGGCGCGATTTTCCTCGATGCTGGCGCGGTGTGGAGTGATGACTTCTTCCGCTTCATCGAGGATCCGCCGAGCGGGAACGCCCGCTTCGACGATTTCCACATGGGCTACGGCTGGGGATTCCGTGCCAATCTCGGCATTTTCCTGCTCAAATGGGACATGGCGTGGAAGAACGAGCTGGACACCGTAACCAAACCGAGATACTACTTCTCCATCGGGGCGGACTTCTAACCGCGTCGTTTGGATTCCCTGAGTTTGCACGAGACCCCGTCTTCACGACGGGGTTTGTTTTTTCTGGTTTTACACGTTTTCGCCGATCTCTCCACACGGGACTGTCGGGTTGTCCTAACAGACAACAAATACAACTCATCTATCTCGCAGGCACCCGAAAGCAATGATGTATTTCACGTAAAACGATCAGGAACCCCAAAAGGAGAGAGAAAGCCATGCGTTTCAGCGGAACGTTATTCACGATCATGATGCTGCTCGTCGCGTCCAGCGCGATGGCGCTGAATGTGAACAAAATCGGAACATACCAGTCGCTCGTATTTGACGAAGGCGCGGCGGAAATCGTCGCCCATGACTGGATGCTGCAGAAGCTGTACTTCACCAACGCCAACGCGAACACGGTCGACCGTCTCGACATCAGCGATCCGGCCAACCCGGTGCTCGACATGAGCATTGACATGAGTACCTATGGCGGTGGCGTCAACAGCGTCGCGTTCAGCGATCTCGGTTTCATCGCGGTGGCGGTGGAAGCGAATGTGTCCACCGACCCCGGCATGATCGTCTTCTTCGATCAGGGCGGCATGGTGGAAGGAACCGTAACCGTCGGCGCGCTGCCGGACATGGTGACCTTCACCCCGGACGGCCAGAAGTGCGTCGTCGCCTGCGAGGGCGAGCCTGATGGCAACGTGGATCCGGAAGGCAGTGTCTGGGTCATCGAGATGAATAGCTTCACCGCCCACGAAATCGACTTCACCCAATTCGACGGCCAGGAAGCCCAGCTGATCGCGGACGGCGTCCTGCTCGAGCCGGGCGTGCCCGCGTCCCAGGATCTCGAGCCGGAATACATTGCCATCTCCGATGACGGCATGTACGCTTTCTGCGGTTGCCAGGAAGCCGCCGCGATGGTCACTGTTGACCTCAGCAACTACACCATCGTCAGCCTGCTCCCTGCCGGCCTCAAGGATCACAGCCTGCCGGGCAACGCTCTCGACGCCAGCAATGACGACGGCATGGTCAACATCCAGAACTGGCCGGTGTACGGCACCTACCAGGCGGATGCGATCGCCTTCGCGAACATCAACGAACAGTGGCTGATCTTCTCGGCCAATGAAGGCGACGCTCGCGACCATACCGAAGCCCGTGTCCACGACCTCGACCTCGACGACACCGTCTTCCCGGACGAAGCGACGCTGCTGCTCGATGAGAACCTCGGACGGCTGCATGTTCGCACCGACTACGGCGACATCGACAACGATGGCGATTACGACATGCTGTATGCTTACGGTGCCCGTTCGTTCTCGATCTGGAACGGCAACAACGGCGATCTCGTCTGGGACAGCGGCGAAGAATTCGAGCAAATTCTGTTCTCGGAATTCAGCGAAGATTTCAACAGTAACAATGACGAAAACGGTAGCTTCGACAGCCGTTCGGACGACAAGGGCGGTGAGCCGGAAGCGATCGCCATCGGCTGGGTTGACGGCACCCCGTACGCGTTCATCGGCCTCGAACGCATGAGCGTCATCATGGTCTACGATGTCAGTGATCCGACCAGCCCGATGTATGTAATGACCGTCAGCAACCGTGACTTCGATCCAAACCTCGATCCGTCCGTGCCAGCTGACCTCGCGATGATCGGCGACCTCGGTCCGGAAGACATCAAGATCGTTTCCGCCGACCACAGCCCGACCGGCAGCGATCTGATGATCGTCGCCAACGAAGTCAGCGGCAGCATTACTTTCTACGAACTGTCGGTTGGCACTGACCCTGTCACGCTGACCCTGACCCCGGACATGGACCCGGTGGAGATCCCGGCGGCCGGCGGCAGCTTCATGTACGACCTCGAGATCATGAACAACAGCGCGCAGGCTGGCTACGCACGTGTCTGGGCGACCGCGACGACGCCGATGGGTTACGACTTCTTCATCCAGTCGGCGGTGGTCTACCTTGCGGCGAACAACACGTTCACCGTCAACGGCCTGATGCAGAACGTCCCGGCTGGTGTCCCGGCGGGCATGTACAGCTACAATGTCATGGTCGGTGATCTCGGCCAGAACATGGTGCTGGCGGAAGACTCGTTCATGGTCAACAAGCTGGGCGTGGTTGCCGACGGTGCGACCGAATGGTCCCTGTTCGGCCTGCCGCAGGCCAGCGCGGATGCGTCGGACGCGATCCTACCGTCCGAGTTCGCGATCACCTCGGCCTACCCGAACCCGTTCAACCCGACGACCACGGTCAACATCGCGTTGCCGCAGGCGGGTGAGCTGAACGTTGCCGTGTTCAACACCCTCGGCCAGCAGGTTGCGACCCTCGCGCAGGGCCAGCACACCGCCGGCGTGCACAACTTCACCTTTGACGGTGCGAACCTCGCCAGCGGCATCTACCTGATCCAGGCGAGCAGCGAGATGGGCAGTGATGTGCGCAAGGTAATGTTGATGAAGTAAGTCAGATCTGAGGTATGAGTGATGAGTTGTGAGTTAAAACAAGGCCGTGACAATTGTCGCGGCCTTGTTTGATGATCCTTACGGGAGATCAGTATTGTGTTATGTGTTTTTACTCATCACTCACTACTCATCACTCAGCACTCTACTCACCCCGCCTCGAGCCAGCCGACACGTCCCAATGCTGTCCGGCGGAATTCCTTCTCCAGCGGCGGGAACTGCTTCAGGTCGGGGCTCTGGTTGATCAGATCATCCGCGACCTTGCGCGTGAGCCGCACCAGGTCCTGATCCTCGACGATGTCCGAGAAGCGTAACGGTGGCAGGCCGCTCTGCTTGACACCGAAAAAGTCGCCCATGCCGCGCAGCCGCAAGTCTTCCTCCGCAATGAGAAAGCCGTCGGTCGTCTTCTGCATGATCGACAACCGCGCTTCCGCCGTGCGGCCGAGCGGGGGATAGAAGAACAGACAGCAGAAGCCGTCACGACCGCCGCGCCCGATCCGGCCACGCAACTGATGCAACTGGCTCAACCCGAACCGTTCGGCGTGTTCGACGATCATGATCGTCGCTTCCGGCACATCGACACCGACCTCGACGACCGTCGTCGAGACCAGCACCGGCGTTTCTCCGGACGCGAATTTGCGCATCGCCTCAGCCTTGTCTTCCATCTTCATCCGGCCGTGCAGCAGGCCAACTTTCAGCCCCTTGAACGCACCCGCCGACAGCTCCGTGTGTCCGGTTTCCGCCGCCGCAAGGTCGAGTTTCTCCGACTGTTCGACGAGCGGGAAGATGACGTACGCGCGGTCGCCCTTGCGCACCCGTCCCGCGATCTGCTGGTAAATCTTCTGCCGTTCAAAATCGGCGTTGTAGGCCTTGGTCGTTACCGTTCCGCGTCCCGGCGGCATTTCGTCCAAGCGGCTGACATCGAGGTCGCCGTACAGTGTCAACGCCAGCGAGCGGGGGATGGGCGTCGCGGTCATCACCAGCACATCGGGACGCAGCAGATCCGACCCGTCGAAGTTGCGGCCCTTGACATGGTCCGGTTCCATCAGCTTCAAGCGCTGTGCGACACCGAAGCGGTGCTGTTCGTCGATGATCGTGAGCCCGAGGTTCGGCAGCTTGACCTTGTCCTGGATCAGGGCGTGCGTGCCGATGATGATCCCCGGCTGGCCCTGCGCGAGTCGCTCATACTTGTCGCGCCGTTCCTTCTCCGTCATGCTGCCGGTGAGCAGGTCGACGTGAATGTCGAGATTGTCAAGGAATTTGCGGCTGGTCAGCCAGTGCTGCTCGGCGAGGATTTCCGTCGGTGCCATCAACGCCGCCTGGTGGCCGTTTTCGACGGCGATGCACATCGCAATCAACGCGATCACCGTCTTGCCCGACCCAACATCGCCCTGCAGCAGGCGTGTCATCGGGTGCGGCTGCTTCATGTCGTTCCAGATCTCACGCATGACGCGTTTCTGCGCGTCTGTGAGTTGGAACGGCAGCTTCTCTTCGATCAGCGCACGTGTCAGACCACCTACCGACGGATACGCGATCCCCTTGACCTTGTCACGGTTCCGCCGCCGTGACCACGACCACAGCAGTTGAAACAGGACCAGCTCGTCGAACTTGAGCCGTTTCCAGCCGAGGTCACGTTCCTTCGCGGAATGCGGACGGTGCACCATGCGCAGCCCGTCACTGAGCGACGGCAGCTTGTACTGGTCGAGTACCTCCTGCGGCCAGATCTCCGGCACCGAGTGGACGTATTCGCCGACCGCGCGGTCCATCAACGTCCGCAACGCACGCTGGTCGAGATCGACCTTGTCGAATTCCTTCCCGCCCGGATACAAGGCGATCCAACGGCCCTTGCCCTGCTGCAGATCCATCGCTTCGCCCTTGGACAACGACATCACTTCCGGGTGCGCAATCTGCGGGATGCCGCCGTACATGTTCACCTTGCCGGAAAAGACCGCCGAGAAGCCCTCGGTGATCCATTTGCGGACACGGTTGGTCTGCCGGAACCAGATCAGGTGCAACGTGCCGGTGCCGTCGTCCAGGGCGGCTTCGTAGCGGTTGGTCCCACGTCGGCCCTTGACCATCTGCACTTCGGTGATCCGGCCGATGATCGAGACCTCACCCTTGGTCTCACCACGGATGGACCCGATCTTCGTCGCGGTGGTGCGGTCGATGTAGCGGCGGGGAACGTAGTACAACAGGTCACGCAGCGTGTTGACACCGACCTGCTTGAACGCGCTGGCTTTGCGCGGACCGATCCCACGCAGGTACGCGACCGGCAATTCGAGCGGCGCGGCTTTCTTGTTTCCAGGGGTTGAAGGCATGCGGGAAGATAGGGGTGACCAAACGTTCACGCCAGCACAGGAGTCCTGAGTACTGAGTCTTGAGACAACTGGCTGTGGAAAACGGACTGCTGCCTGTAGCATCAGAGACAAAACGGCCGCGTCAGACAAGTTTTCTGACACGGCCACATTTTCCTGAGTCCTGAGTCCTGAGCCCGGAGCCCTCTATTCTACTGGAACCGCACGGTGTAGGACATCTTCACTTCCTCGCCCGCGCCGGCCGGGACAACCCACTCGTGCGTGTTGGCGTCGATTTTGGTGCCGTTCATCGACTCAGTCACAATCCGCCAGTCGCCGTAGAAATGTTCACGCACGACGACGTCCACCGCGTCATCCTTCCGGTTGCGCACCTCGACCTCGTACATCTGCTGACGGACAGTCGAACTGATCCGTTGCGTGTCCATCACCTTGCGCTCGGCGACGACATCGAACGCGTTCCCCGTCTTCAGGCTCAGGTCTTCGTCACGCGGGGTGTGATCGATGCGATCCTCGCCGATCAGCTGCATCGTGTTGTCGTCTGGGTCGACCTTGTACATCCGCACCAGCCCGGCCGGCAGCGGCATGCCGAGGCCGGCATCTTCGCTGTTGGTGAACTCGAGCTTTACCTGGACATCGCCGCCACGGTTCGGCTCGAAGATGTACTTCTTTGTCACATCGGTCGTCGCCGGTTCGATCAGACGGATCTGCTTGTCCTGGTTGTCGAGGATGTCGACACGGCGCGGCAGGGTGTAGAGGTGATATTCGAAAAAGCTCTTCTCCTCGAAGCCCTTCGACGCACCTTCCATGGCGTACATCATGTCTTCAGCGTACGCGCCGCGATTCCGTGACGGCGGCTGTTCCGCGAACTGCACATCTCCCGCCATCAGTTTAAGCCGGGCGTTCCGGTAGTCGGTGCCGCTTTGGTTGCTCATCTGCACCCAGCCGGAGAGTTCGAGTTTGTCGTCATTTTCGCCGACCACCGCGATATAACTGGCTTCCCAGCTGAGGCCACGGGTGAGGTAGGCCAGTTCCGATTCAACATCGCCGCTCTTGTCCGAGTTCAGCAGCCAACGCAGGGTCGGCTTGATGATCAGGCCGTCCGGCAACTCCGGGAAACGAACCGATTTGACGGCGTCATTGGTGATGATGCGTACGCCGCCATCGTCCTCCTCGACGATGATACCGCCGGAAACCGACAGCAGTTTGCCGCTGACGACACCGTCCTCGAGCACAATGTCCACCATCTGGCCGAGATACTTCTGCATCAGCGCCTGCTGGCTGACGAGATCGTACTCAAAGTTCTGTTCGAGAATGTCCACATCAGCGGCGTGGAAACGCACCGATGCCGGCAGCATTTTTGCCGCGACACCATCATACGCAAAGGACTGCACTCCACGGTCGAGATTGATATCCCGCACCTCGCGCACAAGCCCGAGGCCCTGATTGTACACCGTCACAGCCACATCAGGATCCTGCGCGAAGGCAGGCACAATCATCAGAAAAGAAAGCAACACGACCAGGTAGCGAGCCATGATCGTTCCCCCTTGGTTGTTGTCAGGGTTGGTTGTAATCTCGCGTTTCTAATTGCACAACGACGGAGAGCCAGGGTTCCCGCCCAGAATGTTGCGCACGAGCCGGGTTGAACATCGTACAATGCCGAACCCGCAAAGTTCTCGTTCCCACGAAACGGTAAGAAGGACCAAACGTTGCCCAAAAACAGCAAACCGGAACCCGCACAACAGCAGCATCAGAGCCCACGCGAGGAGATCGCGAACGCAGCAAGCCACGGTTTCGGTGCAGCGCTGGCTGTCGCAGGACTGGTGATCCTGATCGTCTTCGCTTCGTTGCAGGGCGATCCGTGGAAAGTGGTCAGCTTCAGTGTCTACGGCACGTCGCTGATTCTGCTGTACCTCGCGTCCACGTTGTACCACAGCTTTCGGTCGGCGAAGCTGAAGAAATTCTTCCGGCAGATGGATCACGCGATGATCTACATCCTGATCGCGGGGACATACACACCGTTGCTGCTGATACTGCTGCGGGACACGTGGGGTTGGACTCTGTTCGGCATCATCTGGGGACTGGCCGCCGGGGGAGTGGTGTTCAAGATGCTGTTCATCGGACGCTTCAAGGTCGTCTCGATCCTGGTGTACCTCGCGATGGGGTGGATGATCGTGATCGCGTGGAAACCGATGCTGTCCCTGATGCCAGCCGGTCTCCTGACGTGGATCGCGATCGGCGGCGCGTGCTACACGCTCGGCGTGATCTTCTACGCGTGGCGGACCTTTCCCTATCACCACACCGTCTGGCACCTGTTCGTGCTCGGCGGGTCGATCAGTCACTGGTTCGGGATGATGATGTATGTGGCTTGAAGGGCAGGTCTAAGCTGTGAGGTGTGAGGCTTGAGAAAAAACAACAAGAATCGGACTTAAAGCTGGTAAGGAGTTCCCTGGTAACAATCAGCTCAAGTCACTCGGATCGATGTCAGCATCGCGCAGAATGGTTTTAAGTACCTTTGGATGTAGTATTTTACCAGCATGAAACGGTACAGTCACCCGATTGCCGGATGCGTTACGCAGCATGATATGACTTCCGCTTGAGCGAACCCTCTCGAAACCACGTTTGTGCAGAATCTTGAGGATGTCCCTTGCTGTAATCCGTGGAAGCTTCGGGCTCACACTGCTACCTCAAGTGTGGTGAGCGAAACTGATTCCATACGAGGTATTGGTTCACCCCGTTCAAGACGATCCTGAATGTGCAGGCGGATTACATCCTGAAGGTTGACCATAAGCTCGTCGTAACTGTCACCCTGCGTATAGCAGCCATCCAATTCCGGAACTCGCGCGAACCAGCCGTCTTCGTCTTTCTCTATGACGGCGGTAATCTTATAGCTGGTCATGGATCCTCCTTTTCGCAGATAATATGGGTAGTCAGCCGCTATACCGTCAAGACCGTGCCCAAAAACGATGGGACATGTCGGTGACATGTCCCGCAAGATTCGATCGATAGTTCGAGTTTACCGACTGTAACGATCAGCTCAAATCCGCCAGATGCGCCTTCAATTTCGCGAGATCGTTGCTGTAGGTGTCCATCTTCTCGCGTTCCTTGGCGACCACATCCTCAGGCGCGTTGGCGACGAACTTGTCGTTCGACAGCTTCTTCTCCACGCCCTTGAGCAACCCCTCGAGCTTGCCGATTTCCTTCTGCACACGGTCCTTCTCGGCATCGAGGTCGATCAGGCCTTCCAGCGGGATATAGATCTCACGGCCTTCGACCAGCGTCGTCGCGGACGCTTTCGGCTTGCTGTCCGCAGTTGCCAGCTCATCACCACTCAATCGCGCCAGCCGTTTCACCGTTACCCATTCACGCCGCACAATGTCCAGTTTCGGATCGTCCGCACGCATCACCAACTGCGCCTCCGCGACCGGCGGGACCAGCAGTTCGCCGCGCACATTACGAATCGCGCTGACCAACTCGCGCACATATTCGAACTCCGCGACGGCGGTTTCGTCAACCCTACTGTCCGAGAAGTCCGGGAACGGCGACACCGCAATGCTGCCCGCACGATCCTGCGCCCAAGCTTCGCCCATGACACCGTTCAACGTCTGGTACATCTCTTCGGTGATGAACGGCATGAACGGATGCAGCAGGTGAATGATCTTGTCGAAAACGTTGATCGCGAAGTGCAGCGTCTGCTTTGACGATGCCGCGTCCGCATCGTTGCCGATCCGTGTCTTGATCGTCTCAATGTACCAGTCACAGAAGTCGTTCCAGATGAAACGGTAGAGGCCGATCAACGCCTCATCGAGACGGTACTGTTCGATCCTTTCCTCCAGCTCACGCGCGGTCTGGATCATCCGGCCCTCGATCCAGCGATCCTCGATTTCCAGCGCGTCGCCAGGTGCTTCGGTGACGCCCGCCAGATCTCGATTGACGAGGAAACGGAACGAGTTCCACAGCTTGTTCGCGAAGTTGCGGCCCATCTCGAAACGGCTGGGATCCAAGCGAATGTCCTGGCCGACTGTATTCAGCACAGTCAGCGAGTAGCGCACCGCGTCCGCGCCGTACTGGTCAACCATTTCGAGCGGGTCGATGCCATTGCCGAGCGATTTGCTCATCCAACGGCCCTGCTTGTCCTTGATCATCCCGGTGATGTAGACCTGCTTGAACGGGATCTCGTCGACGAAATACAGGCTGGCGACGATCATCCGCGCGATCCAGAAGAAGATGATGTCGTAGCCACTGACGAGCACGTTTGTCGGGTGATAATACAGCAGGTCGCCGGTCTGCTTCGGCCAGCCGAGGGTTGAGAAGGTCCACAACCAGCTCGAGAACCACGTGTCGAGCACGTCCTCGTCCTGCCGCCACTGGTTCGAACCGCACGCCGGGCAGATGTCCGGGTGGTCGGTGCCGACGTGGACGTAGTTGCAGTCCTCGCAGTAGTACGCAGGGATCCGGTGACCCCACCACAACTGACGGGAAATGCACCAGTCGCGGATGTTTTCCATCCACTGGAAGTAGACCTTGCCCCAGCGATCCGGGACAAACTTGATCTCTCCGTTGCGCACGACTTCGATCGCACGCTTTGCGAGCGGCTTCATCTTGAGGAACCACTGCGTGCTCAAGTACGGCTCAATGCGCACCTTGGTCCGGTGACAGTAGCCGACGCTGTGCGTATACTCCTCGGTTTTAACGAGATAGCCCTGGTCCTCAAGATCCTTGACCACGGCCTCGCGGGCGGCGTCACGGTCCAGTCCGATATATTTCTCCGGCGCCGGGGCCTGGATGCGCGCCTCGGTGTCGAGGATGACCGGCATGTCGAGATCGTGACGGCGGCCGACCTCGAAGTCGTTCGGGTCGTGCGCCGGGGTAACCTTCACCGCGCCGGTGCCGAATTCACGGTCGACGTAATCGTCCGCGATCACCGGAATGTTCCGTCCGGTCAACGGCAAAACCACTTCCTTGCCGACCAGGTCCTTGTACCGGTCGTCTTCTGGATGGACCATTACCGCGGTGTCGCCGAGCATTGTCTCGGGACGGGTCGTCGCGACCACCACACCCTCGCTGCCGTCAGCGCCCGGATACCGGATGTGCCACAGATGACCCTGTTCGTCCTTGAAATCCACCTCTTCGTCCGAGATGGCGGACTGCAATTTCGGCGACCAGTTGACGATGTACGGCCCGCGATAGATCAGACCGTCCTGGTGCAGCTTGATGAACGCTTCCTGTACCGCATCGCTGAGGCCGTCGTCGAGGGTGAAACGTTCCTTCGAGAAGTCCGGCGAGATGCCGAGTGATTTCTTCTGCGTGCTGATTGTGTTGCGGTTACGTTCCACGAACTGCCAGACACGCTCGATGAATTTCTCGCGGCCCATGGTGCGACGGTCGGGCTCGCCATTCTTCTTCATTTCCCGTTCGACCACGGTTTGCGTCGCGATGCCGGCGTGATCCTTGCCCGCCTGCCAGTGGGCTTCGAAGCCCTTCATGCGGTAATAACGGATCAGCTCGTCCTGGATCGTGTCCTGCAATGCATGACCCATGTGCAGCACGCCGGTTACGTTTGGCGGCGGCATCATGATCACATACGGCTCCTTCTCCATCGACGGACTGGTCTTGAAGAAATCGTTCTCGTGCCACCACTCGCGCCAGTGCGCTTCCACTTCTTTCGGGTCGTATTGCTTCGGGATATCCACGGCAGTCTGTCCTGAGTCTTGAGCTGTGAGCTCTGAGTTGTGAGCTATGAGCTATGAGCTATGAGCAAACACCAAACACCAAACACCAAACACCAAACACCAAACACCAAACACAAAAACACTGTTGCGGCAATCTCGAATGTGTCATCCTGACAGTCACGCCCGTGACTGGAAGGATCTACCCAAAGTAGCGGAACATGTAATTCGTTACTGGTACCGTTCCAGTAAACAGGATAGACTCTTCCGCCTGTGGCATCAGAGTGACACAACCAGCGAAAATGCAGCTCGGAAGGTAGTCAGGGAATCAGGGAAATGAAAACCAGAGATCGAGCGAAATCACACTCAGTCGATCACGAAACTCCGGGTGTACTCGGTACGATTGCCAGCGTTGTCTGCGGCGACAATCTTCCACTCGTGGCGTCCGGCGGGGAGAGATTCCCACGGCCGGTACTCGATGCGGGCAGCGTCCGGATCGTACACCCAGATGACCTCTTCGCCATCCAGCCAGATCCCGCTCTCAGCCATATCGAGCCCGCTGAACGAGTCGCGGATTCGTGCCGCCAGCAACGGCTTTCTCGTTTTGAACGCCGCGCCGTCATTCGGTGTCAGGTTGTACAACTCCGGCGGAATCGTGTCCTGTGCAACCGAGAACGCTTCGAAGCTGAGCACATCGGCGATCATGCGCAGTCCGTCCGCAGCCCGTTCATTGCTGAGGTAGTTCCAGCGTTGTCCGTCATGTTCACGGTAGACCATCACCGCATGCGACGGGTAGGGATCGGTCTGAGAATCGAGCGTCATCTCGAAGGTCGTCAGGAACGGGTAGTCGTTCGGTGTGATGGTGAAAACTGGCGCGTCGGTGCCGGACTCGGTAGTGTCGACCGTCAGCTCGGCAACCATGTCCCACGGCAGCCCGTAGCCGTTGAAATGCATCGAAAGTCCATACTCCGGCAACCGGAAATCGCTGTTGACACCTGCACGCAACGGGATCAGCCGCTTGTCCAAAGTGACCTGGTACACCACGCCGGCAGTGTCCTCGAGCAGCACCGTCACCGGTGTCATGCCAGAATGGTCCAGCGACAGCGCCGCACGCGTGTACCAGCCCTGCCGCAACGGAACCATCCGCTTGGGCGTGATAAAAACAGGACTGTTCGCATAGGCGTGGGCCACCTCAATCGTGTCCGAATCGGCCAGGAACAGTTCGGCGGTGGTACCGGTCAACGTGAACCGCAGGTCGAGATCCAGGGCATGCCGTTCCGACAAGGCAAACTCGGGCAGGCTGTCCGGTGTGGATGCGGCGGGTAACGCCGGTTCGTGCAATGGCTCAATCGGCCACGTCGCCTCGCCCACATTCCCGCGATGGTCGGTGACACGGAAGCGAACCATGTGCATGCCGGCGCCGATCTCGCGGCTGTCGATGATTCCGCCGGGGAGCGACTCATCGTAGAGCGTCAGCTTGTTACCAGGAACCGGGTACATGCGGCGAAATTTATTCCAGCCGTCACGCCGCAGCTCATAGTCGAACTCGAGCCGGGAATGACGGTTGAACGCGTACTGGAAGGTGTCCATCACCGTCTTGTGCAACAGGACGTCGTCCAGGTACAGCTCAAACGTCTTCACGCCCAGCCGTGACCAGCCGCCCTGCTGGAAATCATGCGCCTGCACGCTGAGCCCGATCTTGCCGTAGAACTGCACCGGCGCGACAACACCCTGGCGCACGTCGTACACTTGCGATTCCATCCGGCCCTCGACTTCGCTGTCGCCGTCGAGGGGACGGATCGCCACCCGCCGCACATACGGCGCGTAGGAATCGTCGTAATAAAATCCCGCCATCACCGGGTCGTACGGTTCATTCCGCGGAGTGCGCAATTCAAAGTGCAGGTGCGGCGCGCCCGCGCCCGTGTTGCCGCAATAGGCGACCACATCACCCTTCTCGTAGCGCAGCTCGTCCGGTCCCGGCCAGTATTCGATCTCATAGCGGCCCTGGTGCAGCTGCTGTTGGCGGACAACCGCTTCAATCCGATCCTCGAAACGGTCGAGGTGTGCGTACACCGCGATGTCGCCGCTGTCGAGGGTGAAATAGATGACCCGGCCGTAGCCGTTGAAGGTGGTCTTGATCCGCGAGATGTGCCCGGAGTCGATGGCGTAGGCCGGAGCGCCGATGCTGCCGTTGATGCTGAAGTCGAGGCCGGCGTGGAACCGGTCGGCACGGTACTCGCCAAACGTACTGGTGATCCGGCGGGAGATATCGGTCGGCCAACGCAGCCCCTCGTTGGTGTATTCCTCGATCGGCTGCGTGGCCTCCGCAAACGGAGCACACAACAATACTAGCAGCAGGGGCAGCACGGTCAGCAGTCGATTCATCGGGTGGGGTTCTCGGGGATGGTTTGGTGGTCGTCGTCGTTCTTCGTTCGATGTGTGAATTTGCGGATCGATCCGGTTACGATCCGAGCATGTCGAGCTTCTTCAGCACGTAGGATGCGTGCCGCGTGTTCGGGAATTCCGCCAACAGACGGGTGTACAACTCCAACGCTGTTTCGCTTTTGCCCAACCGCTCGTGGCAGGACGCCAGCTTGTACACTGCGTCCTCACGCTTGTTCGTGTTCTGGTAGGTCAACGTCTTGTCGAACTCGATAATCGCCTGCTCGTAGCGCTTGAGCACGAAATACGCTTCCCCGATCCAGTACTGCGCGTTATCGGCGAGCGAGCTGTTCGGATACTTCTCCGTGATCTCACGGAAGGTCGGGATAGCCGAACTGAGCTGGCCCTGCTCATACAGCGCATAGGCGCGGTCGTACATCGTCTTGACGGCGTCTGCATGGGCGACAGATGGCATGGAGAAGGCCACCGCGATCAGTAACAGCAACGAGACTAAGGAAACACGCTTCATCGGACCCACACGGGTTTTATGTCACAGCCAGAACGTGCACAAGGTAACGGTTCGTGTTCCCGATTGCCAGACGGGCACACGTTCCCCCGGTGACGATCAGGACTTGGTCATCTGCACAATCGTGACGCCGTCGCCGCCTTCACCCGGTTCGCCGAAACGGTAATCAGCGACGAGCGGGCTGTTCTTCAACCGTTCCTGCACCATCGCGCGCAGGGTGCCGGTGCCCTTGCCGTGCACGATTCGCGCGTACGGCAGGTTCGCCAGCGCGAGCTCTTCCAGGTACGCTTCCAGCTCCGCCGATGCTTCTTCGGCACGTTTGCCGATCAACTTGAGTTCCGTGCTGATCGGGCCCTTGTCCTCGTCCCCGAGGCCGACTTCGAGCCGAGAGTGCGCTGTCGGCTGGCTACGGCCGACCTTGCGCAATTCGGACGGCGCCATCCACAGCTTCATCGAACCGGTTGCGACCTGCACGCTCGTCTTTTTCAACGCCAGCACCGTGCCGCGCACGTCGCCCTCGCCAATGAGAACCTCGTCGCCGATCTCCAACGGACCGTCCAACGTCACCGGTTCCGGCTTCTGCTTCTTGACGGCGACGGTTTGCACCTTCTTCGGCTTTGGTTTCTGCCGGCGTTTCTTGCGGCGTTCGTCGGCGGCCTGCGCCTCGGTTTGTACCGAGTCCTGCAACTCGGCGAAGCGCTGCTTCGCGGCGAGAATCGACTCCTTGGACGCCTGCTGCTCTCGGATCTGCTTCACCGTGTGCTCGAGTGTCCGGTTGGCGTTGTCGAGGATGCGTTGCGCTTCCGCAGCGGCCCTGGCGATGTGTTCGTCCCGCTTCGCTTCGAGCGCGTCGATCTTTTCCTGCAGCTTCGCGTCGCGGTCACTGGCGGACGCGAGCGATTTCTCGAGCTCACGCTCACGTTCCTTCGCACCACGCAACCGCTGCGACAGCTCCTCGATCAGATCTTCAAGCTTTGCGCGTTTGGAACCGGCGAGTGTGCGTGCACGCTTGACCACTTTCTTCGGCATGCCGACACGCGCGGCGATTTCCAACGCGTAGCTCGAGCCCGGCAGGTCGGGTTGGAAGACGTAGGTGGGGGAGAGGGTTTCCCGGTTGAACTGCATCGACCCGTTGCGGACACCGTCCGTCTTGTGTGCGAACGCCTTGAGCTCGCCCATGTGCGTGCTGACCAGCGTCCACCAGCCCCGTTCCACCGCCATCTCGAGGAACGATTCGGCCAACGGCCCGCCTTCGGCGGGGTCGGTGCCGGCGGCGATTTCGTCCACCAGCACCAGCTTGTTCGGCGCCGGGCTGACGGTGATCGTCTTCAGCTTCTCGAGGTGGCCCGTAAACGA
Source organism: bacterium (assembly GCA_963675295.2). Lineage (GTDB taxonomy): Bacteria > Electryoneota > Electryoneia > Electryoneales > Electryoneaceae > BMS3BBIN04. The sequence goes on along the minus strand of CAXXKJ010000002.1, from coordinate 3,087,162 downwards.
CGACAGATCGCCCTCGAGCGACTGGTCGTCCCCGATGATCACGTGCCATTCGTCCAATGGCGGCACCACGGTTCCATCCCCGGCCGGAGGCCAGATACCGGCGTGGATCAACGCCGAACACAAGCCGAGCGTCTTCAGCAGGACCGTTTTTCCGCCGGCGTTGGGACCGGTGATGACAAACGCACGGCCCAGCGCTTCGACGCCATCCGGATTGACTTCCTGGTCTGGATCCTGGCCGAGGTACAACGTCAACGGCACCGTCGCGTCAATCCCCTTGCGCAACACCAGCAGCGGGTGACGGGCTTCGACCAATCGCAACATTCCAGGACGCACCGCTGGACGCATCGCGCCCACCTGCACCGCGAACTTCGCCCGTGCCTGCAGGCTGTCGAGCAGGCCGACACAGAGCACGGCGTCTTTGAGATCGTCCAGGTGTTCACGGACCTCATCGGTCAGCAGCCGCAGGATTCGCCGCACCTCCTCGGCTTCCTCTTCCTGCAGCCGGCGAATCTCGTTGCCCGCCGCGACCAGTTCGTTCGGTTCGATGTAGACCGTATTCCCGGAGGACGACATGCCATGGATGATGCCATGGACACGGTTCCGGGACGAGGATTTTACCGCCAGCACATACCGATCCTCTCGCACGCTGAAGCTGCTCTCGACCAGTTCACCGGCGTCGCCGTGCTTGCGGATCAGACCATCCAGCTTGTTGCGCATGTTGCTGATCGAGGTCTCGACCGAGCGACGGAGACGGTTCAGTTCCGGCGTCGCGTTGTCCACCACCAGTCCGGTGCGGACGCTGATCATCTTCTCGATGCGGCTGACCAGACGCGGGGCGGAAGGCAGAATGTCCGCGAAGGGTTGCAATGCGTGCATCTCGTCGGCGTGCTTGTTGATCTGCTCGCGCAGACGGTCGGTCGCGGTCAGCATCTGCGCGATGTCGAGCAGCTCGCCGGTTTCCAGTCGGCTGCCCGGTACTTGCGCGCGAAGCAGGCTGTCGCCGAGATCACGCACCCCGGCGAAATTGAGCGGCTTGTCACGTTCAATCAGGCCGGTCAGCGTCTCGATGCGGTCGAACTCGTCCCGCAACGTTTCGACACTGTCCACGCGCTGCGTCCACTCCGCATCCGGCTCGAACGAGGGGTACAGCTCGAGCACACGGTCGCGTCCGTATCCGGTCAGGCACAGTCCAGCGACGGCGTCCAGCACCTTGTCATAATCCAATGCCGCCATGGCAGCACGGCGTTTCGCTTCTTTCAGGTCGTTTGCAGGCATGGCTGAAGATGTGTGTGCCCCGACTTGCTTGCAAGTCGGGATCGTCCCCGTATTGGGCTTCCCTCGTGACTCATCTTACAGCAAAGATGGTTGATCACGCGGGCACCCGAGCAATCTCTCCGCAGCTGTATGGATCGGCCTTGTCTAACCGCACCAATCCGCGACAGTTTACATTTCCCAGTCACGATTCAACGCAACGAGAAAATGTCCATGAGTTCAGACGGTTTGACGATCATGCGCCTCGTATTGGCCGCGATCAACGGCGCGTTGTTCGCGTTTGGCCTGTTCCTGCTGGTTGACTACCTCTATCGTCAACCGAAACGGCTGCGCAACCGTCTCACTGAACTCAAGTTGCGGCTGGAACGTACTCAACTGGCTGAACGGGAAGGAGTGCAGCGAGCCAGCGAACCGAGCTCCTCGGACCTGCGGGAACGGATCGTCGAGCTCGAGGAAGCGAACAGGAAATGGAAGCAGAGCCCGAAATTCCTGATGAATGTATCCTTCGGCGCGCTGATGCTGCTGATCGCCATCCTGTCGCTGCTGAACCTGCTGTTCCCGTCGTGGCTCAGTTTTGCCTGAACGATATCACCTGAAGCAACCGGAGAGTCCCCATGTCTGAAGCACGCCCCGTGAACGATCCGTCCGTGATCAACGACATCCTCAACACCAGGGGCCGTATCGCTATCGTCGGCCTGTCCCCCAAGGAACACCGGGACAGCTACAAGGTGGGCAAATACCTGATCGATCACGGCTTTGACGTCGTGCCGGTACATCCGAAAGCGACCGAAGTGCTGGGCCGGAAATGCTACCCGAACCTGGAAGCCATCGACGGACCGGTGGAAGTGGTGGACGTGTTCCTAAATCCGGACCGGGTTGTCCCCGTCGCCGAAGCCGCCGCGAAAATCGGCGCGAACTATTTCTGGCTGCAACTGGGGATTGTCAACGACGAAGCCGCTGAGATCGCACGCAACGCCGGCCTGGGTGTTGTAATGGATAAGTGCATCAAGATCGAGCATCGAAAAAGGCAGTGATGAGTTGTGAGATGTGAGTGGGAAAGGTATGAGGTTTGAGGTTTGAGGTGTGAGTAAAACGACTGAGTAGAAACGACAACGAGAATCGGGGACACTTACTCCCGTAAGTGTCCCCGATGAACGGATAACCGGGGGACACTTTGAGGACAAAGTGTCCCCCGGTGTTTAGCTGACAACTGACAATCAGGGATCATTCACCGCGTTCAGCATGATACTCTTTACCTTCTCCGCAGTCCGCAGCGCACAATCCAAGAGCAACGAAGCCGCGTCTGACAAGCAGACACGGCTACATATTTTTCGGGGTCTCAGGTCTCAGGTCTCAGGTCTCAGTCTTCAGTCCTCAGTCCTCAGTCCACAGCACACAGCGTACAGCGCACAATCCAAGAGCAACACGGCCGCGTCTGGCAAGCAGACACGGCCACAAATTTTTCTCTCGTCTCAAGTCTGAAGTCTGAGGTCTCGTATCCCAGAGCCCAGAGCCTAGAGCCCAGAGCCCGATCCATCACCCCAACTCGAGCCATTCACGTTGCCGGGGATGTTCGCCCAGCCACTCCACCGTGCCGGTCTCGATGTCGTAGATCGCGCCATGCAGTTCCATCCGGTTCACACGAACCGACCGTCGCACCACCATGCTTCCCAGCAGCAGGTCTTCCATCGACTTGAACACGTTTTTGCGGATGGCTTCGTTAAGGATCGTCTCCTTGTCCGCGTTCGGATGCTCTGCCTGGGCCTGATGCACTGAGGGCAGCACACGGTCCAGAATCAACCGCACCGCGCCGAACGCGGTCTCCTCGCTCACCGCTGCTGTCACCGCGCCGCAATGGCTGTGCCCCAGCACCACGACCAGCGGGACACCGAGCTCCCAGACCGCGAACTCGACACTGCCGGTTTCAATCGAGTGCACGATATTCCCGGCGACGCGCACCATGAACAAATCGCCGAACCCGCAGTCGAAGATGTGTTCGCTCGGCACACGTGAATCGCTGCAGGACAACACACACGCGAACGGATTCTGTCCCTCGCTGACCAGCGCCTTGCGCCGCTCTTCGTCCAGCCCGGCGTACTCATGCGAACGATCGACGAATCGCTTGTTTCCGTCCTGCAATCGTTTCAGTGCGTCTTCAGCGGTCATGATTCCCTCATACACTCAATCCACGGATTCGATGAAAGGTGGAATCTAGGTGCTATCGTCAGGTGATACCAGCTCAATATCTCCCGGCACCGATTGTTCTCTCTCGGAGTGCCTCCCTCCGGAGGGTTCCTCAATGCCTGACTGGCCCGGAACTTTGTCCCAGCCTTATCCGTTCACTGGAGCGTCAACCAGTAGACAACTTGCCATTCAACGTTCGCCCTGCACGCCGGGGGGAGAGGAGGAGTTCGATGCAATTCCGAGCCAACCTGACCGTAACCCTGACGGTTCTCGCCGTTCTGTTGCTCGCCCTGATGCCGACAACCTGGGCGCAGATGCACGAGAATCACAAGATGGCGATGCACGACGAAATGGGGATGAACGTGACGAAAGCCATCGCCGTGCTGCAGCCGACACAAGGCAATGATGTCCGTGGCACCGTGACCTTCACCCAATCGAAAAACGGTGTGCTGGTGGAAGCCGTCGTCACCGGCCTGACTCCCGGCAAGCACGGGTTCCATATCCATGAATTCGGCGACTGCTCTGCCCCGGACGGAACCTCCGCAGGCGGGCATTTCAACCCGACGGACCATCCGCACGCCGGACCGGCCGATGAAACCCGCCATGTCGGTGATCTCGGCAATCTGATCGCAGATGATCAGGGAAACGCCGAGTACCGTTGGATCGACCCGAAAATGAGCCTCCATGGACCAACATCAATTCTCGGACGCGGAGTCATTGTACACGCTGGCGAAGATGACCTCCACAGCCAGCCGACCGGCGCGGCGGGCGCACGTGTCGCCTGCGGCGTGATCGGTGTCGCGAAGGATGGGGTAGAGTAGGAAGTCGGAAAGAATTATAGAGTCGCAAAGAAGTCGAAAGTAGAAAAGAAGTACGAAGTAAAAAGAAGTACAGAGACGATGAGAGCAACGGGGACACGTAACGGAGTAAGTGTCCCCGATTTATTTCATCTTCAATACTTCCTACTTGGTCTCAGTTACCGATTACCGATTACCGATTACCGATTACCAATTACCGATTACCGATTACCAATAACCGATTACCAATAACCGACAACCGTTTACCGACTACCGATAACCGCTTACCGATCATCATCCCGCGAGGAAGTAGGACAGCAACACACCCGCCGCGGTCGCCGAACCGATCACGCCCGACACATTCGGACCCATCGCGTGCATCAACAAGTAGTTGTCGGGGTCGATCTGACGTCCAACCTGCTGCGCAACACGGGCGCTGTCCGGCACCGCGCTGACACCCGCCGCGCCGATCAACGGGTTGATCTTCGCATCACCCTTGAGAAACAGGTTCATGAACTTGGCGAACAGCAACCCACCCGCCGTCGCGATCATGAAACTGACCGCGCCGAGCACGAAGATATAAATCGACTGCGGAGTGAGGAACACACTCGCCTGGGTGGATGCGCCGACGGTCAGCCCGAGCAGGATCGTCACAATGTCAATCATCGAGGTGCCGGCGGTTTTCGCCAGACGTTCGGTGACGCCACTCTCCTTCAGCAAATTGCCGAAGAATAGCATGCCCAGCAGCGGCAATGCACCCGGCGCGATGAAACACGTCGCCAGCAGACCGACCAACGGGAAGATCACCTTCTCCGACTTCGGCACCGAACGGGACGGTTTCATCCGGATCTTCCGTTCCGCTTCCGTTGTCAGCAGCTTCATGATCGGCGGCTGAATCACTGGCACCAGCGCCATGTACGAATACGCGGCAATCGCAATCGCGCCCATCAGTTCAGGCGCCAGCTTCGACGAAATGAAGATTGCCGTCGGACCGTCCGCACCACCGATAATCCCAATCGCCGCCGCCTGTTCCGGAGAAAAACCAAGTGCCAGCGCGCCGAGCAGCGTGATGAAGATTCCGACCTGAGCGGCCGCACCGAGCAACACCAGCTTCGGGTTGCTGAGCAGCGCCGAGAAATCGGTCAATGCTCCAATACCGAGGAAGATCAACGGCGGGTAGATCCCCTTCGACACGCCGAAGTAGAGGTAGTGCAGGACCGAGCTCTCCTCGTAGATCCCGATGTTGAGACCGGCGTCCTGCGGGAACGGAATGTTGCCGACCAGAATCCCGAATCCGATCGGGATCAGCAGCAACGGTTCGTAATCCTTCTTGATCGCGAGGTAGATGAAGAACAAGCCTACCGCGATCATAATCAGGTTTTTCCACATCCCGGGCTGTACAAACCCGGTGAACTCAATAAACTGACCTAGCAGGTCCATGTCTGCTGTCCTGGTTCACACCGATCGTCCGGTGTTCACGGTTAAATCGATCGTTAACTCTTTCGGCCTATTTGCGCAGGTTATGGCCCGTGATCGTGCCATCAGTTTTCCACTGGCCGTTGTGGATCCGTAAAACGTCAAAGTTGACTCTATACCGGTCACCATGATCATCAAATTCGAGTGGACCGGATATCCCGTTACGGGTTGCACCAAGCTCAATGATACGATTGCGTAACCGCTCGATGTACCCCGCTTGTGTTTCTGCAGGTTCAACGGACTGCAACGCTTCCATCAACAAACGATGAATATCATGGCTGATATGCGCCGTGAAGTCCGCGGAACGATGAAGTCTCGCTTCCAATCGGTTGTAATAGTCGCCTGTGCCACCGTACATGTTCACAGATGGCTGCAAACAGAAGAATTCCCTCGCTTGCGCGACTCGGACAAAGGCAGCGTCCCTGAGTAACGTCTCATTGTGAGCAAATTCCGGCGACGCCATGCAACGAATCTTATCGCTCGTATTCGCTGCCCACTCCATCGTTTTCCGAAGCTCTTCGGCATTGTCGCCAGTTCCCACGAAATAGATGTACAAATAATCGGGGTCCATCATGTCCAATGGATACTGGTCTTTGATCTGTTGTAACGTGACGTCAATGGATTCCGGACTATACGTAAACAAAGTTGTTTCCTGGATATACCAACTGCCAAAACTGTTGCTGTATTCGCTTGCGATTGATTCCAGCCGGTCTTTTTTTCGATCTGATTCTGGAACCAACAACGCTAACTGGCATCCATACTCCAGGATCGAACGATCAACGAGTGTTTGACTAACGTAAGCGTTCACGATGTGCAGCAGATCGACACCGAAGCTTAGCAAATACTCGTCTTCAAACTCATGGTTTGTTGCAACCCCATTTGGACTTAGAAAGAGCAGGGGATCATCATTGCAATAGTCGAGACAACGCACCAGCTCTTCGTCTGTTGTCGGCCCCACGACAACCAAAGGACGGTTTTCCTCGTCGCGCATTGAGTTCAGGAAGGATCGCGCCGCATCTGGATTGTTCCGCGTGTACAGAACATCGTATACCTCTGGAATGAACTCCCGCGGTATGTCCTGATTAGTTGTCTCGCCAGCGGCACGAAACGCGGCGACGACATCCGATGCACTGTTACCATCAGGAGTTTCCGTGATGATGGCTACCGGGAACCCTTCGCCGTCGTACGTTTCATCCGGTGATACACCGTTCTTCTCGTCTTCACAGCCAGTCACGAGCAGCAGCGCGAGCAGCATAAACATGAGCGCGCTTAGAACCAGTGGTGTACGCTTCGTCATGATACCAATCCCCCGTTTGGTCAATACGAGCAAACTGTTGTCTATAGGTATAACTAGCTGTACATAATTCAGAAAAGCAAATAGTTAGACTTGCCACTTGAAAAAAGCGGCCTCCGAAACGGCGGCGAAATTCAGATCATGCCGGGTTGATCAGGACCAACTCTCCGCCTTCCAGCACCGACTGGCCTTCGGAAACGGACACCTTGGCGACCGTTCCGCCCATCGGCGCGGCGACAGTGTTTTCCATCTTCATCGCTTCCATGATGCAGAGCGGATCGCCGGATTTGACCGTATCGCCTTCCTTGACCAGCACCTTGAGGATCAGGCCCGGCAACGGTGCCTTGACAGCACCGGCACCCTTGGCTTCGGTCGGCGGAGCGGTTTTCTTCAACCCTTCCGACGGGACCGCCGCAGGACGGGAGATCTTCGGCGTCGGCTTCGCCCGCATCGAGCGCTTCGTCGGCTCGAGGTACGCCTTGTATTCCTGACCGTTCACGGAAATCACGACCTCATCCTCATCACGACGAATGACGCGCGTTTCGAACTCATGGCCGTAAATCTTGAACTTGTACGTGTTCATCTTGCTCTCTACGTATGAACTGTCCACGAAAGTCGCGAAAACGGACGAAAGTACTGCTTGATACTTCTCTGAACTCCTTTTAACCTGCTTTCGCTTACTTTCGTGTCTTTCGTGGACTGCAGTTGTTTCTTACACCCTCGGTCCGCGTTCCGGGTCGGAGGTCTGCAATGTTGCCGGACGGCCACGTGTCACCGCTGCCCGCCAGGCCGGATCGATGCGACCCTGCCACCAGTTGCTGTAGGGTTTCGGCAACCCATGCAACGTCAACACCATCGACTCGTTGTCGTGAACCTGCTCCGATTCGAACAGCAACGTCATCGCGATCGCGGCGATTTCGACACCGCTGATATCATGTCCTTCCGGGCCTTCGATCGCACGGATGCCGGGTTCGTCAACCGTGTCGCCACGCGCCACAGCCAGCTTCGCCTCGCGCGCTTTCTGGCGCCGGTTCACCGCCGCACGTTGGGCGTCCAACCCCTTCTTGAGAAACTTCATCAGGAAGAGGAGGACAATGAGCGCAACGAAGACGACCGCCATGCCGGCGAGCATCAACGTCAACCCGTTGCCCGCTTCTATGCCTGCAAAACCGTACATGAGTCTTGAGTCCTGAGTCTTGAGTCCTGAGTGACGGTAAGGACGAGATCCTTCACTGCGTTCAGGATGACATCCTCACACCTCACACCTCACACCCTAGAGCGGAACCAGCCCGATTTTCTTCGGCGGGTTGGAATCGCGTTTACCAGCCAGTGATTCGAGGCCGCGAATGATACGGAACCGGGTGTTGCGTGGTTCGATCACATCGTCGATGTAGCCGTTCCTGGCCGCGTTGTACGGATTGGCGAACTTGTTGCGATATTCATCTTCCTTTTCCTTGATGAATTTCGTCTTCGCTTCGCCTTCCAGTTCGCGCAGTTCCTTGCTGTACAGCACTTCCACAGCGCCCTGCGGACCCATCACCGCGATTTCCGCCGTCGGCCATGCGTAATTGAGGTCGCCGCGCAAGTGCTTCGAGCTCATGACGTCGTACGCGCCGCCGTAGGCTTTGCGCGTAATCACGGTCACCTTCGGCACCGTGCATTCACTGTACGCATACAGCAGCTTCGCGCCGTTGAGGATGATGCCCTCGTATTCCTGAACCGTGCCGGGCATGAAGCCGGGTACGTCCACCAAGGTCACCACCGGCAGGTTGAACGCGTTGCAGAAGCGGACAAACGCGCCGCCCTTGCGGCTCGACTTATTGTCCAACACGCCCGCCAGCACACTCGGCTGGTTGGCGACAAGGCCCACCGCGCGCCCGTTAAAGCGCCCGAAACCGGTGATCAGATTCGGCGCCCATTGACGTCGGACCTCGAGGAAGTCGCCATCATCGACGACCAGCTCGATCACATTGCGCATGTCGTACGGGATGTTCGGATCGGTCGGGACAATGTAGTTGAGGTCGTCCTCGAGACGGTCGATCGGATCGGAACACGACACGATCGGCGTTTCTTCCATGTTGTTCTGCGGCAGGAAGGTGAGCAGCTTGCGGATCAGGTCGAAGGTATCGTCCTCATCCTCCGCGACGAAGTGCGTCACACCGGACTTGGTCGCGTGCACTTGTGCGCCGCCGAGCTCCTCGACTGTGACGTCTTCGTGCGTCACTGTCTTCACCACCTTTGGGCCGGTGACGAACATGTAGCTGATGCCCTTGGCCATGATCGTGAAGTCGGTCAGAGCGGGGGAGTAGACCGCGCCGCCGGCACACGGACCGAGGATCGCGCTGATCTGCGGGACGACGCCGGACGCCATCACGTTCTTGAGGAAGATGTCGGCGTAGCCGCCCAGCGACAATACGCCTTCCTGGATACGCGCGCCGCCGGAATCGTTGAGCCCGATCACCGGCGCGCCAACCTTGACCGCGTAGTCCATGATCTTGACGATCTTCTTCGCGAACATTTCGCCCAGCGACCCGCCGAGAACGGTGAAGTCCTGCGAGAAGACCAGCACCTGCCGGCCGTTGATCGTGCCATGCCCGGTGACGACACCGTCGCTCAGGTACTGCTGCTTTTCCAGCCCGAATTCGCTTTGACGGTGCGTGACAAACATATCGAACTCCTCGAACGAGCCTTCGTCGAGGAGGCGCTCGATGCGTTCACGCGCCGTGTACTTGCCTTTACCGTGTTGCGCCTCGATCCGTTTTTCACCGCCACCCATCCGGGCCTGTTCACGAAGCGTTTGCAATTCTTTGAGTTTGTCTTCGATGCTCGCCATGCTAAATCCGCTGTTGTTCAGCCATTTCGGCCAATTTCTCTGCGACAAACGTGCATAAAATAGAGAATCCGCCGCAAGGGGAGACTTGAACTCGTCGCACCTCTTGCGGCGGGAAGGCAAGTTTAGTGAAAAATTACGCAAGGGGTCAACACGGTCTCTGGAGGGCTTTTTGAACGGGCACTTTTTGTCACAAACATCAGCACATCTCTTGGACCCAGATTTCCCCGCACCTATCATATCGGTCATGCAACGGACCATGCGGAAAAGGGGGAGAATCATGCGCACCGCTCTTGTCATTCTGGGGATCTGTCTTCTTACGGTATCCGCCTTTGCGGGGAACATCGATCAACAACAAGCCACCCGTGCCGCGGAGAGTTTCCTCGCGTTCAAGGCGTCGATCAATGCATGGCACGGAGCGTCAGCTGCAACCGTCACCCTGAAACGCACCCTGATCGAGAACGATGAGGTGATCGGGTATTACTTCGAGGTTGACCCGGATGGCTACCTGCTGGTCCCGGCTTTTCGTGAACTGCCGCCAGTGAAAGCCTACGCTGAAGAAGGCCGTATCAGCTTCGACCACCCGGAGAGTTTCGGCGCGTTGTTGCACGCTGTCCTCGCCGGCAAGGCTGAAACGCTCGCCCGTTACAGCTCTCTGGACGACATGGCGGCGGATGGCATCGACATCGCCGAAGTCGCGCACAATGGCGACCTGTGGGATGTGTTCACCACGCCGGACACACAAACCTTCCTTCTCGAACTTGACCAGAACCAGCTGGACGACTACACCCCCGGCACCGCGATGCTGACCTCGGCGTGGCACCAGTCCGCGCCGTATTACAACTACTGCCCGGTGATCAACAACCAGAACTGCCTCGTCGGGTGCGTCGCGACCGCGACCGCGCAGGTGATGAACTACTGGGAGTGGCCGCCATACGGGGAAGGGGAACACAGCTATCTATGGAACAACATCACGCTGTACGCCGACTTCAGCGATCCGTATGACTGGCCGAATATCCTCGACAACTACAACGGGACACACACCTCCGAACAGAGCAACGCCGTTGCGGAACTGTGCTATGAGGTTGGTGTGGCCTTCAACATGTTTTACGGCATCAACGGGTCTGGCACCCAGACCTACTACGCGGCAACCGTGTTACCTCAATACTTCCGTTATGACGATGCGGCGAATGTGCAGTATCGATCCGACTACCCCGACACCAATGACTGGTTCCTGATGCTGCAGGAGGAAATGAACCACGAACGCCCGCTGATCTACCGCATCGAGGGACACGCGATTGTCAGCGACGGTTGGCGGATGGAAATCACCATGAGCTTTATCCACTTCAACTATGGCTGGGGCGGGTCAAACAACGCGTGGTTCACGCTGGATGATATTCCCGGCAGCGCTGATCCCAACGAGCAATACGCCATCCGCGAGATCTACCCGTTAATCGAAGGCGAAGAACCGGTCCTGTGGGACGCACCGCAAACGTTGATCGAGGATTATACCGCTGCGTCGGGTGTGTGGAGCGCGGATCTCGACGGCGACGGCGACGGCGATATCCTCACCTCCAGCTACATCGAGGATAATGTCCTGTTGTTTGAGAATCTCGATGGGGACGCGACAGCCTGGGAGCAGCATACAGTCACTGCATCATTCAATGGCGCTCGTGATGTCTGCGCTGCTGATATCGACGGTGACGGCGACATGGACGTCCTCGGGGCTGCATTCGTGGCCAATGACGTGACCTGGTGGGAGAATGATGGCACCGGCGGCGGCTGGACGGAACATACCATTTCATCGGATTTCTTCGGCGCGATCTTTGTCCGTACGCAGGACATGGACAACGACGGCGACGTTGATGTCTACGCCACAGCGTTCAACGATCACGAGGTCGTCTGGTGGGAGAACGAGAACGGCAACGGCCTGACCTGGGACCGCCACACGGTTGCCGAGTCCTACGGCTCGCCGCGGGGGGCGTTCGCCGCCGATATGGACGGTGACGGCGATCTGGACATGGTCACCGCTTCGTTCGGAGAAAACGAGATCACGTGGTGGAATAACATCGACGGGACCGGCTTCACGTGGACCCGGCAAACGGTCGAAACCGGCGCGGATGAAGCGTACGCGGTCTATGCCGATGACATCGACGGGGACGGTGACAACGACATTGTCGCGGCGTTATTCGGCGATGACCGGATTCGCTGGTGGTCCAATGAGGACGGAACCGGCACATCCTGGACCGCGCAAACAGTCGATGACAATTTCGACGGCGCAAGCAGCGTGCTCGCCGCGGACATGGATGGTGACGGCGACCTCGACCTCGCGGGCACGGCGCTGCTGGCGGACGATGTCACCTGGTGGGAAAACCAGCCGGGAGTGGTCGGTATCGAATGGGTGCGGCACCGGATCGAAGCATTCTACGATGGCCCTCAATGCACGCATGTCGCCGATCTCGACGCCGACGGCGACCTCGACCTGTTGGCGGCGGCATTTGATGGTGACATGATCACCGTGTGGCTGCAATCCGGTTCGCCGAACGGGCCGGCGCCAATTGAGATCGACCTGACACCGTCCAGCTACAACCTCGAGGTACCTCGCGGCGGCATGTTCAGTTACGATCTCCTGATGACGGTCAACACCACCACGCCCGCGCTTGGGTATGTCTGGACCACCGCAACCCTGCCGAACGGGCAGTCGTATGGCCCCGTGTTCAGCGTACAATTCCTTTTCGCGCCCGGGATGAACATCGCGGTGGACGGCATCCAGCAGCAGATCCCGGCCTTCGCGCCACTCGGCGACTACATGTGGCACCTGAACGCCGGTCCGAACCTGCAGAACGTGGTCGCGTCGGATAACTTCCCGTTTACCGTGGTTGCCGGTGCCACCGATGCCGTGGGAGCCAGTGACTGGATGACCAACGGCGCGACGTTGATCACCGCGGCGGCTCAAGGTGACGAAACACGTGTTGCCACGGACGAAACCCTGCCCCATGAGTACGCACTCAGCGCGGCCTACCCGAACCCGTTCAACGCGGCGACGACGATCACCGTCGCCCTGCCCGAAACTGCTGAGCTGAGCCTGACGGTCTATAACATTGCCGGGCAGCAGGTGGGGGAGTTGGTGCATGGGCAACTCGATGCGGGCACGCATGAGTTCAGCTGGGATGCGTCCCGGTTCGCCAGCGGACTGTACTTCGTCCACGGGACCGTCCCAGGCGAGCTGAACCAGGTCCGCAAACTGATGCTGGTGAGGTAGGACGGTAGCCGGTAATCGGTAATCGGTAGTCGGTTAGCGGTAAAAGATGGAAGGTGTGAGGGTGTCATTCTGAATGGAACGAAGTGAAATGAAGAAGATCCAGCCTCGATAACGGACAAATAAGCCCGATCTTCTTCACTTTATTCAGAATGACGTGCTATTCACGCGCTGATCATTTGGAGCCAAGATCCTTCACTTCGTTCAGGACGACACACATTGTGCACCACAACAGGGACAGTCACACGTTTGCGTGGCTGTCCCTTTCGTCTCCAGACCATCACTCCTCATCCGTGCCGATGCGAAAAAACTTTCCCGAATCCTGCAGATCGCTTCGCCTTAACCGCCGCAACACCTATATTCCACGCTACACGATCACGTCGACTTGTTGTCCGGGAGCATCACCATGCGCCGTATCCTGATCCTGACCGTTTCGCTGCTGGTCCTCATGTTCAGCTCGAGTTTCGCCGGGACTATCACCCCCGAACAAGCCCTCCAGGTCGCACGGAACCATGTCGCGTTCATGGTGTCGACGGGCGATTGGGAATCGGGTGCGAATGCGAATGTGCGACTCGAACGAACACTCGAGATGGACGGCGACATCATCGGTTATTACGTCGAGATCGATCCGGACGGCTACCTTTTGATCCCGGCGCTCCGTGAGCTGCCGCCGGTGAAAGCGTACGCCGAACACGGGCGGCTCAGCTTCGATCAACCGGAATCCCCCGGCGCGCTGCTGGAAACCATCCTGCGGCAAAAAGCGGAGGTAATCGGGCAGTATCTGGATCGTGCTGCGATGGCGCGTGACGGCATCGACGTGGACGAGCTGGATCGTTACGGCCGCTTGTGGGACGTTTTCACCGAACCGTCCTCGACAGCATTCTTCGCGTCCCTCGGTGAGAATCAACTGGACGACTACACTCCTGGCCAGGTGCTGCTGGACTGCCTGTGGCATCAGGGGCCGCCGTACAACATCTTCTGCCCGGTGATTGACCGTGAATACGCGTGGGTCGGTTGCGCGGCGACAGCTGCGGCGCAGATCATGCACTACTGGCAATGGCCGCAGGCGGGCGAGGGGTCGCACAGCTACCAGTGGGAAAACCAGACCCTCAGCGCCGACTTCAGCGATCCGTACGACTGGGACAATATCCTCCCGACCTACGGCCAGCCGTGGCAACACACCGTCGAAGAAATCACCGCTGTCGCCGAACTGTGTTATGAGACCGGCGTCTCGTTCGAAATGAATTATGGCCTCGACGGGTCCGGCGTCCCCGTTGACAATATCGAGTTCATCCGCTCTGCCTTCCGTGAATTCTTCCATTACAAAGACGGGATGGATTTCGAGTACCGGATCGATTTTGAGAACCCGCAAGATTGGTTCACGATGCTGTGCGACGAAATCGACCTCGAACGCCCGATGTGGCATTACATCACCGGCCATGCGATTGTCACCGACGGCTGGCGGATCAGCAACACGATCAACCAGATCCACATCAATTACGGGTTCGGCGGACCGTGGAGCACGTGGTACGCCCTCGACGCCATCCCCGGCAGCGACGATCCACTCGAAGAGTTCGTGCTGCGCGGCATTGAACCGGATTTCGTACCCGAACAGCCGATGGAGTGGGAGTCGCATCCTATCTCGCAATCGTTCAGCCGCGCGTCCTGCGTCTATGCTGCCGACATTGACGGCGATGGCGACAACGACCTGCTAGCCTGCGCGAATCTCGGGGACGAGGTCACCTGGTGGGAAAACGTGGACGGCGACGGTACGAACTGGTCCGCTCACCCAGTGAATACCTCGATTGACGGTCCACAATCCGTGACCGCCGCTGACATCGACAACGATGGCGACATGGACGTCATCGCGGCAGCAGCTACTGGCGACCAGGTTGTCTGCTGGCTGAACATGACCGGCAGCGGAACCGGCTGGATCGAACGAGTGGTGGATGGCTCTTTCAACGGCGCATCGAGCGTCGAGGTCGCGGACATCGATGGCGACGGTGATCTGGATATCGCAGGAGTTGCCTACGACGCAGGACTGGTGTCGTGGTGGGAAAATGTCAACGGCACGGGTGGCAACTGGGCAGAACACAGCGTCGCCGTGAATGTCGCCGGCGCACGCACGGTCGATCTCGTCGATATGGACAATGACGGCGACGTGGATGTCCTCGCCGCCGCCTTCCTCGCCGATGAGATCAACTGGTGGGAAAACACTGCCGGAACCGGTCTGAACTGGACCGAGCACGGCGTCGCGAGCGGGATCAATGGTGCGTTCGGCGTTGTGGCGGGTGACCTCGACAACGACGGAGACCTCGACGTCGCCGGCACCCTGAACCTCGCCGACCAGGTGATGTGGTGGGAGAATACGGACGGGTCCGGCACGAGCTGGTCCGCCGGGTTCGTGGACACCGTGTTGGATGGCGCGAACTGCATCAACATGGCCGACATCGACAACGACGGCGACCTTGACCTGTACGGGTCCGCAGTCTACGCCGACGACATCACGTGGTGGGCGAACGTGAACGGCGACGGGTCCACCTGGGCCCAGTACCGGCTGGATACGTGCTACGAAGGCGCGAGCTGGGCGTATGCGTCCGACCTCAACGGCGATGGCAGCCTCGATATCGCCGGGACCGCATCGATCACGAACCAGCTGACAGTCTGGACTCAGACCGAATCGCACGCCAATGATCCGATCCAGATCGAGCTGTTTCCTGCCTCAACGCCGACCATCGTGCCGCGTGGCGGTTCCTTCGAGTACGATCTGGCCTTGTCCGTGAACACCACGCAGCCGTCGCTCGGCTATGTCTGGACCACCGCGACACTGCCCAACGGCAACGTGTACGGGCCGGTATTCAGCGTGCAGTTCCTGTTCACACCGGGGATGGAGATCAACGTGAACGGCATCGAGCAGGATGTGCCCGCATTCGCGCCGGTCGGCGACTATCTCTGGACCCTGAACGCCGGTCCGAACCTGCAGCACGCCGCCGGAAGCGGCTCGTTCCCGTTTACGGTTACCGCCGGGAACGGGGAAGTCGTGCGGGGAACAGGGGAGTGGAGCACCAACGCGGCACCGCTGATCGCGGCCGCGACTCACGGTAGTGACCTCGCTGAAACAGCAGGCAGCGCCATTGAGAAGTCACTCCCGCGTGAATTCGTGATCAACGCGGTCTACCCGAACCCCTTCAACGCTTCAACGACCATCACCGTGAACGTGCCGGAAACGTCCCAGCTGCAGGTGACGGTGTACAACATCGCCGGGCAGCAGGTCGCCGAGCTGGCGAACGGGTCGCTGTCCGCCGGGACGCACGACTTCACGTTCGATGCATCCCAGCTCGCGAGCGGGTTGTATTTCGTCCGGGCGGAGATGGCTGGCGGGGTCCAACAGCTGCGGAAACTCGTCCTGATCCGGTAGCAACCAGCTCACGATGCATGATCCGAGCCCGGAACGAGGTTTCCGGGCTTCTCTATGTGTTGGCACGAATTCCGCAAATTCGCCGGTTTGTCTTGCAATGCTGGGACACTTCGGGCTATGCTCCAGAATGCATAGCTGATCTGCACGCGCGCACGTGCACGCCAATTGACGACCAGTCTATCACCGATATCGGGGGATATCATGAAGACGCTTTCCGCTGTCCTTTCGTTGCTCCTTGTTTTTTCCCTGCTGCCGACGACCACGCATGCGTTCTGGGAACGCCATGATGTTGACAATCCTCATGGCGGCGGCTACGACATCGAACTGGCCGATCTTGACGGTGACGGTGATCTTGATGTTGTCGGCCATGACTTCTGGTGGCAGAACGATGGCGCCGGCAACTTCCCGCAAGCCTTCGAATGGTTCGAACTGGTCCGTTTCAAATGCGCTGATCTGGATGGGGACGGAGATATCGACGTCGCCGGGCTCGAAGGCTACAGCTCGAATCCGTACAACTTGTGGATACGTGAGAATCTGGGCGACGGCACGTTCCAATACGTTCAGATCGGGGATGGAAGCTACCAGTACCTGACATTCGGCGACCTTGACAGCGACGGCGATATCGATATCGCGGCTGGACGGACAGAATTGTACTGGTATGAAAATCTCGGTTCGCTGGAGTTCCAGGAGCACGAAATATACCCGACATCCAGAGTCGGTCCGCTGCATATCGTAGACCTTGACGAGGATGGCGATATGGATATTCTCCAGCCGACTGGTCCGGGGCAAACCGGCATGACACGCTGGCATGAGAATGACGGCAATCAGAACTTTGAGTGGCACTACCTCGGGCTTAAACCCACCGAATGGGGTTTCACCATCCCTGCGGATACGGACGGTGACGGTGATCTGGACATCGTCGCCGGTGGTGACTTGGATAATCATCGGCAACTCGCCGTTTTCGAAAATCTTGGCGCAATGACGTATGCAGTTCCCAATGTGATTGATTCCAGGACATGGATCGCGGATATGACCGTGTCCGATATGGACGGTGACGGCGACGTGGATGTCTGCGGTGAAACCTATCGACCTGGTCAGATTACTCTGTTCAGGAACGGGGGTGATGCCAGTTTCACCCAGTTTCCGGTGCGCGTCTTCACCTCTGCCAATCCGCTCGCGATGGCTGTCGGCGATATCGATGGAGACGGTCTCAAGGATGTCGTTGCGGTCTCGGACGACTGGGTGAGTTGGTTTGAACAGCCGAATGTGTCCGCCGTAACCGCTGACCTGAGCAATGATGGGCAAGTCACCCTGACCTGGATGGGGGGTGGCGAAAATTTGATCGAATTCCGGGTCTATCGTGACCGCACATTGTTGGGCACGACCACCGACCGCCAGTTCGTCGATCAGCTTCCGGCGATGGACAAGTACACCTACCACGTCGTCGCGCTGGCGACCGATGAATACAGAACCATTGCCGATCCGGTTGTCGTCGCGTGGCCGGCACCGAGCGAGTTGACGATTGACCACGATGGCAACGGCAACGTCACCGTCAGCTGGGAGGCTGGGAACACCTCCTTCGGCGGTGAGCTGGACGAGTTCACCGAGTACCGTGTCTTTCGCAACAACCAGTTCCTGACTGCGACGAACAGCACATCCATCGCCGATCAACTCCCGGAAATGGGCTACTACGATTACCGCGTGATCGCATTCTTCGGTGAGAACGGGATCAACTTCAGTGAACCGGCAGGCTTGCTGTGGACCGACACGGACGACCGATTCTTTGACGACTTCAACGACACGTTCCATCGGACATGGACGGTATCCTCAACGGCTGCCAGCAACACGTGGAACTGGGTCGATGATGATCCGCAGGCACCGTCTCCGTATGTCTGTGAGACAGGCCCGCCCGGATGTTATCTGGTGAGCCCGCCGATTGATATCTCAGGCTTGACCACTGTCTGGTTTGAGTACGACTTCATGTTCTTCGAAGACCGGGCCTGGAACAACGGAAGGGGAGAAGTGTACTACGGGTTCACGCCGAACGGTCCATGGTACGAAGAGGTGATCTACCGCGAGACCATGGGACCGGTACACGAGTCCCGGCTGCTGCTTCCGCTCCAGATCTACGGAGATACGCTGTACCTCAGTTTCCGCGCCAGACAGGGACTCGATGACGCCGGCTGGTGCTGGTTTGCCATCGACAACGTTCGTGTCAGGCCGGACAACGAGGCCCTTAACTCCGCCGTCTCCGATCCGTTGGCTGACACCGATGCCGAGAATCTACCCAACGAGTTCGGGATTCAAACCGTGTATCCCAACCCATTTAACGCCGCGACGACGATCACTGTGAACCTGCCGGAAGCGTCCGAGCTTAGCGTAACGGTCTACAACATCGCCGGGCAGCAGGTCGCTGAGCTGGCGAATGGGCAGGTGTCCGCCGGGACGCACGACTTCACGTTCGACGCGTCACATCTGGCGAGTGGATTGTATTTCGTCCGGGCCAGTGTGCCGGGGCAGATGGATACGATGCGAAAGCTGATGCTGGTCAGATAGCGACACATATTGTTTCTTTTTGTAGGCGTATCATGGCTGAATCAAAGCAGTTCAGGGGGAATCATGAAATCGAGTGCCACCTTGTTGGTCCTGTTCGCAGCGTTGTCGCTGACGGTTTTACCCAGTGCTTCCTGGGCCGAGTGGGAGCGGCATGTCATAGACCATGAATATCGTATCAACAAGGACTGCGTTGTTCTCGATTTTGACCAGGACGGCGATATCGACCTGATCAATGCGGGTGTTCCCATCGGCGAGTCACAGTACTGGAAGAATACTGGCACGGGCTGGTTTGTCTACGGTGGATTGCTCCAGAACATGTACTGGTGTGACAACGCCGATTTTGATAATGACGGTGACGAGGATCTGGCCGCGATTATCAGTTCGCAAACCCTCGCTATCCTTGTAAATAATGGAACACCGGCACCAGACGTAGAGGTCATTAACTCTGTTGACAGTGATGCCACTTTCGGTGTTTTCGACGTGGATCTCGACGGGGACATGGACCTGGTTGGTGGATATCAGGAGCTGATCTGGTATGAAAACATGGGTGGGCTTCAGTTCGAGCAGCATTTCCTGGCGCAGATAGAACCTGTTTCGGTAGATGTTGCAGACACAGACATGGACGGCGACAATGACATTGTCGCAGCAATCGATAATGCTCCAGCCTTGTGGTTTGAAAACGATGGGGCTCAGAACTTCACATCGCATGGGCTTGACATCTATCCCCCCGATTGGGATGCGCTGATCAATGGGGATCTGGACGGCGATGGCGATCCGGATCTGGTCGCTGTCGGCGGGGTGGAAAACCACAACATTCTGGTCTGGTTCAGGAACCTGGGATCAATGCAGTATTCCCTGCCGAACGTGTTGAAAGAAAACTCAAGGCTTTACACGTATTCCGCGAAGATCGTGGATCTGGATCAGGATGGAGACAACGATATCGTTTCGGGTATCTGGCGTGGAAACGGCCTCTACTTCTGGAAGAATACGAACAATGGGACCTTCAGCAGTTTCCCGATCTATTCGTCCTACTGTCTGCATGATTTCGGTGACTTGAACGGAGATGGACGACTTGATGTTGCCATTCTCGATGGCAGTATCGTCGGTTGGATGGAACAACCGCCACTTCACGCGCTAACTGCCGATCTTGCGGAAGACGGAGAGGTGACGTTGGACTGGGCGGGTGGAAGCAACGATCTGATTGAATTCCGGATCTATCGCGACAGTACGTTTGTGGGCAGCACACAGAATCGCGTCTTTACCGATCAATTACCGGCGATGGATACCTACACCTACCGGGTTGTCGCACGCTTTGCCAACCGGCCTCGGATAATCCGTACGATCAAGGTCAGTTGGCCGCGATTGACCGATATCGCCGTCACCCATGATGGAGCTGGTAACATTCAGCTGAATTGGGAACCGGATCCTGCACATTTCGGCGGCGAGCTGGACGAGTTTGTCACATACCGTATCTTCAGGAATAATCAGTACCTGACCTCTGTTACCAACACCAGCTATGTTGATCAGTTGCCAGGAATGGGGTACTACGACTACCGGATCGCGGCACTGTTCGACAACCATGAGGTCAACCTGAGCAATCCGGCGGGAGTGTTCTGGACAGACACCGATTTCAGGCTATACGAAGATTTCAACGACACCTTCCACCGTACCTGGACAGTCGCCAACACCAGCGCAACCAATACATGGAACTGGATCACGGATGGTGATGTGTTCCCAACACCGTTTGTGCGTGAGTCTGGCCCACCGGGGTGTCGTTTGACCTCCCCGCCGGTTGACATCTCCGGACTGAGTGAAGTTGAGATTCGGTATGACTGGCGTATGTGGGAACGGTACAACAACGGGGAAGGGGATTCGTTCTATGCCTTCGGACCGTCGGGGCCGTGGTACTGGATCAGGTTGCACGCGGACGAAGGAGGGGGAACTGAATCCCTGGTTCTGAACAGTGACCAGATCCACGGCGATACACTGTGGCTTAGTTTCCGGGCTCGATATGTCAACCACGGCCCCGGTCTTGACGAGTACCATTTCGTGAAGTTTGCGGTCGATAATGTCAGCGTCGGTCCTGTCGGCGCTATGGGGGATGCACAAGTTGTCGAACACACGATTTCAGCTGACCCCGCACGGAACTATGAGATCAGCGGGATTATACCCAACCCGTTCAACGCCGCGACGACGATCACCGTCACGCTGCCCGAAACGTCGGATCTCAGTGTGACGATCTACAACATCGCCGGGCAGCAGGTCGCTGAGCTGGCGAATGGGCAGGTGTCCGCCGGAACGCACAGCTTCACGTTCGACGCGTCACATCTGGCGAGTGGATTGTATTTCGTCCGGGCCAGTGTGCCGGGGCAGATGGACACGATGCGAAAGCTGATGCTGGTGAGGTGAACCCCAAAAATCTCGGATGCTCCACAGGTGTCCGTTGACAACTGGCAAATGCCGGTTGTAGTTATTACAAGCGCTTGAGAGAGTGATATGGATTTCAGGCCGTATCGACAACGTTTTGACCCGATCCCGCTCCGGCGGGAGCCGCTGTGACACAGGTCACAGAAGGCGAATTTCTACAGATTCTATCACAAACAGGAGTATCATAAGTATGATGGAAGAATCATAACAAACCAGCCGTTTTCACACCCTGCCGTTGTAAGAGAGGATTCGTACATCCCCCGTGTACTTGTTCATCACACAGCCTGCATGGTGCGGAAACACCTTGAAGTTAGGTTTGCCTGACTCTCGGGGACTCCGGATGGAACTTCGGAGCCGTACGAGGGGTAGCTTTCAAACATATTCGCGCATCTTTGGCGTAACACGTACATCCACCGGTCCAGCCTGTTGCGGGTTGAGCCCGGCTTTTTCACAGTCATGGAGGATCGCAATGAAAAAAGTAGTCGCTTTTTGCCTGCCCTTGCTGCTCGTCGCGTCCATCGCGTCCGCGCAGGACTGGGGGTATATGGCGGTTGGAAACAACATGGACGGCCCCGTTGACGTACAGGTGGCCGATCTCAATGGTGACACCTTCCCGGATCTCGTGACCACAACGTATTATGGCGGCACGTTGAGCTGGTGGGAAAATGATGGTGACGCGCAGTATACCCAGCATGATATCCTGACCAACATGCCGGGTCTCGTGCGTGTCGATCTCGACGACGTTGACGGCGACGGTAGCATCGACATCGCCTACGCCCGCGAAGGGTACGGCCCGGCCGACCATCGCGCCGGCTGGTTGTCCAACGACAACGGCGATGCGTCCGTATGGACTGACCACGTGATCAGCGACCAGGCCCAGGGCAATATGGGCATGCCATGGCAGATCGAACTGTTCGACATGGACAGCGACGGCGACCTCGACGCCGCGATTGCCGGTTCGCAAATCGGATGGTTCCGGAATCCGGGCGACGGTGTGTCGTACTGGTCCCGTACCGACGCCGACTTCAACGAATTCCAGCGTGTCGGCATTGCTCAGGGTGACTTCAACGGTGACGGCCGGACGGACATCGTCAGCGCGCGTGCCAACGGTATCGCCTGGTGGAACGACTTGTCCATCGGCAGCAACGGTACCAACTGGCAGCATTTCTCCGTCGGCAACAACTACGAGCATCCGAAAGCGATCGATGTCGGCGACCTGAACGGTGATGGCGACCTCGACCTCGTTGCCTGTGGTGACGTTGGCGACGGCAGCACTGTGTCCGTGTTCGAGAACTTCAGCGGTACCGGTTCCAGCTGGGATCGTATCGACATCGCCTGGGGCTTCTATGGCGTGATGGACATCGGCGTGGCCGACATGGACGGTGACGGCGATCTGGATATCTACGGTGCGGCGCTGGGTGATGACGAAATCGCGTGGTGGGAAAACCTCGGTGATCACAACTACCAGAAGCATGTCGTCTCGATCCTGTACAACGGAGCAAGCGCGGTTGCTGCGACGAACATCGACATGGATGACGACATCGAACTGGTCGGTGTGGCGCACTACGCCGCCCGTGTCGGCTTCTGGGACATGAACAGCTCGGTGTACGGCTCACGCTCGACCTGACCCCGTCCGCAGAGCCGCTGCAGGTTCCGCAGGGTGGGACGTTCGACTACGACCTGTACTTCACCGCGACCAACACGACCGGCAACCTGCTGGCGCAGTACTGGATCTATGCGATCCTGCAGAACGGCCGTGAGTACAACATCAGCAAGGAACAGTTCACGTACGTTTCCGGCAACATCTTTGACCTCACCCTGAACCAGGGTGTCAACGGCGCGCCTCCGGGATTCTTCACCCTCTGCGTCGGTGTCGATGTCGCCAACGAATACGTGACCGACTGCTTCGAGTTTGAAGTGGTGCCCGCCCAGAACGCGGACATAAGCGGTGACATCTTCCCGTTGAACGGCTACGAATGGGTCGCCAAGCCGGTCACCAATGAGACGGCTGATCTGGGCAGCAGCGAAAGCCTGCCGAGCGAGTATGCGCTGAACGCCGCGTACCCGAACCCGTTCAACCCGACGACGACGATCAATATCGCGTTGCCGGAAGCGGCGAACCTGACGGTGGTTGCGTACAACGTCGCCGGGCAGCAGGTTGCCGAGATCGCGAACGGCCAGTACACCGCCGGTCAGCACAACCTGACGTTCGACGCGTCCAACCTCGCCAGCGGTCTGTACTTCATCCGCGCGATGGTTCCGGGTCAGCTGAACGCCACGCAGAAGGTTATGCTGGTGCGGTAAAGTACTGTAGTATTGATTCTGAACTCCTAGAAGCGGCCACTCATTGATCTGAGATGGCCGCTTCTTTTTTGGTTCGTACTCGAGTTTCTGCGAAGACGAAATCGACGAACTATCTTTGGTGTCGAGATTGTTGTCAGGCCATGGGGGAGAATATGATACGGTCAGTCGGGTTAACTGTTGCGCTAATCTTAATCCTGAGCACGTTTGCGTTTGCGCAGGAAGCACCACAAGATCTCGACTTCCTGCTCGATGAGGACACGGGTACTGTTGAATTGATGTGGCGACCTCCATTGGAAGCGGTTGAGTATTATGAGAACTTCGAGGACGGAATCGCGCAGGGCTATGTCTATGACAACCCTGTGAATTGGCGTGTTCAAAATGGGAAGCTGGTCGCAGATTTCCATCCTACTGGCTTCTATACCTACACTTCCGCGATGTTTCAGGGTGAACAATTTTCCGAGGGCTATACCGAGGTCGAGGTGTCGAAGAACAGCGGAAACCTGGCTTATGCCAAGTGGCTGTTCATTCACACGGACACGCCGTACACCAACGATGGCGACTCGAATGGATACGTGTTCAGCATCGCGGAGTCGGGTGGTAACGGCATGGTGTTTGTCGGCAAATTCATTGATGGCGCGACTCTGGCGCTGCTACCATGGACGCAGGTTGACTATTTGAACACCGGCCATGGTGCTGACAACATCATGGCGTTCTACGCGGACGACGATATCTACACGGCGGTGGTGAATGGTGTACCCGTGTTCACCTTTGCAGATACCGATAATCCATCCGGTCATATCGGTGTCGGAATGGCTGAGCAGATTGGTCAATTCGGATGGGTAGAATGGGAATACGTGGCCCACGATCTGCCCGGAGTGGCGTTGCTGCTCGATCAGCCACGGAACGAAGTAATTGCATCGAGTGATAGCGCGATCCCGATACTGCCCGACGAGTGGATGCGCGCACCGACATTCGCCGGTTCCGCACCAAAACGTACCAGAGTTCCGTTCAATGCCCTGTTGAGCACAGGAACCCGTCAACTGTACCAAGGCGAGTCCGCACTCGAGGATTTCATCGAGTACCGAGTTTACAGAGACGGAGACTATCGAGGGGTGACTACATCCAATTCCTACACCGATGTGCTGCCAACATACGGCGAGTACGACTATGTGGTAACCGCATTCTGGGATGAAGGCGAATCCGACTACAGCAATCCGATCACGGTTGCTTGGCTGGGTGATGCGAATTGGTTGCTGGATGAGACCTTTGACACCGGCCTGCCCATGTCGTGGACGATTGAAGCCGAATCAGGGACCAAGAGTTGGATGCACTCGTTTTACGACACACATCAGCTGGACATCTTTCCAACGCCCTACATGCTGATCAATTCTGATGCTGCGGGCACAAACGCCCACTACTACAGCCGACTGATCACACCAGAGATAGATATCAGCGAGGCAATTGACCTCAGTCTTTTCTATGACGGTTTCCTGCTGGAATCCGATAACGAACTGCTGCAAGTATCCTGGACTGGCGGTTCGACTGTGGAGTGGATTGAAATCGCCAGCTATATCACAAGTTTTGGCCCGGAGACGATCCATCATGCGTTGCCGGAGCTACCTGATCTGACGGACTCAGTCTGGTTCAGTTGGCTGTATGACGACTTCGAACACTGGGGTTGGTATTCAGCAGTTGACAACATAAAAGTGCTTGCTGAGTTCCTTGATCCATACACGTCATTTGCGATTACGCCTCATCAGACAGACATTCCGCCGGCAGGCGCAACGCTGTACTATGATGTGGACTTCGTTGGTGAGCTGCCGGATGGGCAACCCAACCTTCGGTATTGGACCTCAGTGATCACGCCGTATGGGTATGAGATTGGACCCCTGGTTGAATTCGTTTTTGGCGTGCAAGCTTCTTTTGAGTTCCACATTGAGGATCTAAGTCAGAATGTCCCATGGTACGCCCCGGCTGGCGAGTACACTTTTACCGCGCACGTCGGAAGCATGTCCATTCCACAGTATCGGATGCAGGACAGCTTTCAGTTCGAGAAGTTTGGCGGCAGTCCAGAGCCATTCCAATTTGTGCCCGAGGATTGGGTGGGTGGTGGAACCTGGCCCATGGACGAGTCGTTGATTGTCAACACTCCCTCAGAACCGATCCCGGACAGGTATGCGCTGAACGCCGCGTATCCGAACCCGTTCAATGCAGCGACGACGATTAATATCGCGTTGCCGGAAACCTCCGAACTGACCGTGTCCGTGTACAACATCATGGGCCAGCAGGTGGCGGTGCTCGCAAATGGGCAGTACCAGGCCGGTCAGCACAACCTGACCTTCAACGCGTCCAACCTCGCCAGCGGGCTGTATTTCGTACAGGCGACGGTTCCGGGCAAATTGAACCAGATTCAGAAGGTGTCCTTGCTCAAGTAACACTTGAAGTTGGAGGCGGATATCCTCCGATAATCTCAAGAAATGCCCCATCGAAAGCGGTGGGGCATTCATTCTCATGCTACTTTAAGAACGGGGCAGAAACAGAGGAGGAGCAGGGGATGAAAACCAAAAGCGCGAATGCTGGGCTGCTGGTCATCGTGCTAAGTCTGTGTTTGATTGGCACAGCAACAAACAGCCGGGCGGAATCCATCATCTTGGATTCGCCGTATGAAGACTATTCCACGCACACCGTCGAATCCCTGTTTGGGCAGAACGACTGGGACTATCAACAAATCGGGGTCAACATCCATATCGGACGATTTTTTGCGTGGGAAGAACGTGGTCTGGCGCGGTTCAACACGGCAATGATTCGAACGGTGCCCAGGTGGAAGAGGTGATTCTGCATGTCACCGTCATCCAGAATACGCTCGACCCGACGACGTTGATGGATGTGACATCGCTGTATGTCTTTCCGACCGCCGATAACGCCAACGACGTTGCCAACTCAATGGGAACAGTGTATGCAGACGACCTGACGACGATGCTGTTCAATGGCACCCACACGATCCCGCTGAGCGCGGAGGCTATCTGGGATCTACAGGCGGCACTGGACGCCGGGCAGAACTGGTTCGGGGTTGGCTTCACCGGGACCAATGACGGAGACTACACCGACGGCATCATCGAAGGCTACAACGGTTACTTTCCACCGTACCTGGAGGTGATCTATACCGGCGATCAACCGTACGCCGAGATGCACATCACCGGCAACACATCTTCCGTTCCGGCGGCGGGTGGGCCGTTGTCGTATAACGTTGAGTTCGACTACGGCCTCAGTGTTCCAACACCAGGCCTGGCCTATTGGGCGATGGTGGATGGCTATTCCGGCACGATGTACGGACCCGTCTACTACCAGGGATTCACCGCGCAGCCGGGAATGAGTGTGGTCTATCCAATCACCCATCAGGTACCGGGATCCTTCGAACCAGGAACGCATAACTTCATCGGCTACATCGGCTACTACCCGAATGCCATCCTCAGCGACTCGTTCGCCTTCCTGAAGTTTTTCAGCGAAACCGATCAGGCGGGTGGTGACACAAATGGTGAATGGGTGACCACCGGCGGCTTCAGTGTCGATATTGCCAGTGAGGTAGTGCCGGAAGCGGTTTTACCGGACCAGTACGTGCTGCTGGATGCGTTCCCGAACCCGTTCAACGCCGCGACGACAATCGGTGTCACCCTGCCGGAAGCGGCGCAGCTGACATTGATCGTCTATAACGTCGCCGGGCAGCAGGTCGCGGAAATCGCGAATGGTCGTTTCAACGCAGGTCAGCACAACCTGACGTTTGATGCGTCCAACCTCGCCAGTGGGCTGTACTTCATCCGCGCGATGGTTCCGGGCCAGCTGAACGCCACGCAGAAGGTGATGCTGGTCCGCTGATTTCGACAGGTTCAAACCTGAAGCCAGACAGCCATGGTGACTCACCGTGGCTGTTGTTGTTTGGCAAATCTTTAGTTATAGCTTGCATTTCGCTACAATCCCGAACATATTGTAAGTCTATTGAAAGCGGTAATGTTAGCTCAATGCAATGGGGAGGGGGAGATGAAGAAAACGCTTACCGCTATCGTGTTGTTGGCACTTCTTTCCGTAACAGCTCTCGCACAAGACAGCCTCAATGTCAGCCTCGCTGGATCAATTTTTAATGCATGGGACGGCGCGGAGGACGTCAAGATCGAAGGCGATCTGGCGTTTGTCGCCGCCGGGTTTTCCGGGCTGCGGATCGTGGATATCAGTGACCCTGCTGCACCAACCGAAATTGGTTTCCAAACTTCGCCGATTGATGCACAAGCTGTCGTCGTGCAGGGCGATTACGCCTATGTCGTAGACATGCAGGGCTGGTTGAGTGTATTCGATGTCAGCGATCCAACCAGTCCACAACAAACCGGTGCTTTGGATGTCGGCAATTCGCTGGAATGTGTCGATATCGATGGTGACTACGTTTGCACCAGCGGTTGGGGTGGATCCCTGTTTGTGGTTGATGTCAGCGATCCAACGGCACCATCCATCGCTGGATCAAACTCCAATACCGGTGTTGCGTATTCGATCGACGTTGCAGGCGATTACGCTTTTATCGGCGATCTGAGCAAGTTCAAGGTCTTCGATATCAGTGATCCAACGGATCCGACGATGCTGGCATACATGAACATTCCGGATATTGTCTACGGTGTGCATGTTGCCGACGACATCGCCTATCTCGCTATGGATGATCACGGGTTGATGATTCTGGACGTGTCTGATCCTGCTGCGCCATTTGAACTCGGTTCTCTGGTATTACCCGGACAAACGCGCGGTGTGTCGGTGTTGCAGACCACGGCGGCGGTTGCTTGTGGAGATTCGGGATTTTGCATGGTGGATGTTACGGACGCAATTAATCCAATCCTCCTAAGTACAATGCCCAGCGAGAGATTTGCGAAGAAAATAATTTCCACCGGCGATGTGGCGTACCTGGCCGACTGGGAAGGCGGACTGAGGATTTATGATGTCAGCGATCCCGCGACTCCGTCAGAAATCAGTTTCATCCGGCCTGCCGGGCTGATTCAGGATTGCGCGCTGAACGACAATATCGCGTATCTCCCCAGTTTGGACGGAATCTTTCGCGTGGTGGATGTCAGCATGCCGGACGCGCCGGTTGAGCTTGGATCCTGTGACGTCCTGATTCCGACCGAAAAAGCAGTCTGTTCTGACGGATACTCATACCTCGCCAGCAGTCATGGCGGTGTGGTCGTGGTGGATGTTGCCGATCCGGCAAATCCGTTGGTGATCAACACATTCGCTCCTGAAGATGTTCTCGGTCTCGTGGTTGAAGGAGATTATGCTTACGTGGGCACGTATTCCGTTGGCCTGCGAATCTATGACGTCAGTGATCCAGCCAACCCGGACCTGGTCAGCACGATTTTCGAGTTTGCTCGGGGGATTGACATAGCGGGTAATAACCTGTACGTGGCATCCGGAACATCCGGCATGCGGATCTATGATATCAGCAACCCGGCATCGCCGCAGTTTCTCTCACTGACAGGCTTTGTGGACTATGCAACTGATATCGATGTCGCCGGCGGTATCGCCTATGTCGCGATTGATGAAGCCGGGCTGGCCATCGTCGATGTCAGCGACCCAACAGCGCCTGTCGAACTCAGCACCCTGGACACACCGGGTTTTGCGATCTCCATTTCCGTGCTGGACGGCTTTGTTTACCTGGGTGAACGATTCGGAATGTTGCACATCATCAACGCAACCGACCCGACCGCGCCTGTGGAGACCGGATATTACGATACGTACGGCTCGGTCACCGGTGTGGTTGCGATGGACAATTATGCGTTTGTCGGCGCTGGGAACGCGTTCGACGTGTTCGACTGTACGGACGCTCTGATTGAAACTCCGGACCTGATTGAGATTACCCTGTCCACAAATGGCGCTGTCGTCGTTCCGCAGGGCGGCAGCTTCATCTACGATGCGTTGATCACCAGCAATTTGCCATCCACCTACCCGGTTGATTTCTGGACCTGGGCGATGCTTCCGAACGGGTCCGACTATGGTCCGATCTGGCAGATCAGCAACATGCCGATGACGCCGTCCACGGTGATTCAAGCCGAGGCGATTGGACAAACGGTGCCGGTGTTCGCGCCGGTCGGATCCTACGTGTTTCACATGGCGGCTGGGCAGTTTGTAAGCTTCATCGCCGGTGAGGACACGTTCGAATTTGATGTGGTCGCTGCGTCAGCGATAGAAATTCCAGGCGCAATGGGTTGGACCGCGACCGGCTACGAGCGGGCACTGCTGGCCGATGAGAACGACGGCGACGCCACGCCTCAGCTTCCTCACAACTATTCAATGGCAAAGGCCTATCCCAATCCGTTCAACGCAAGCACGTCGATCCGAATCTCCCTGCCGGAAACGTCCAACCTGACGGTGGTGGTGTATAACGTCGCCGGGCAGCAGGTCGCGGAAATCGCGAATGGTCGTTTCAACGCAGGTCAGCACAACCTGACGTTTGATGCGTCCAACCTCGCCAGTGGGCTGTACTTCATCCGCGCGATGGTTCCGGGCCAGTTAAACGCGACGCAGAAGGTGATGCTGGTCTGTTAATCTGAACTGTTTCAGAACTTTCAATCCATGTAAGGCCGGGCCTCGGAGCCCGGCCTTTTTGACTGAGAGAATTTCACAGAATTCGGACTCCAGGTTTTTATCGTGCTGCGGATGAGGTATATTTACACGTCGGAACGAATAGGGGGTGAGCTCTGTTCTTGCCTCTGGATGACGTATGCTAATAGATCGCACATTCATGTAACGTTGACATAGCACGGTTCCGCTGTTGTTCAATCAGATGGCGCCCGTGACAAGCTGGGAGGGAGCAAGATGAAAAAGACGTTGCTGGGGTTGTTGCTGCTGGCAATCTGTGTCGCACCTGCATTCGCGCAGAACCCGCCGACCAATCTGGCAGGTACCATTGATCAGAACACTGGTGGTGTCACATTGACCTGGTCGGCTCCGGTCGCCGCCGACGCGGTGCTGCAGCAGAGCGTATTTGAGCCGGAAGTCGACACGCCGGACGACCAGAAGCGCACCCCGCGTTTCCGGATCGATCCGCGTCTCTGGAACCAGGCGATGCAGCAGTGGAACAACACCGATGACCTCGAAGAGTTCGTCGAATACCGTGTCTACCGTGAAGGTGAATACATCGGTGCCGCCACGGACGAAACCTACTTTGACCTGCTGCCGGACTTCGGTTCCTACGACTACGAAGTGACCGCGTACTACACGGACGGCGAATCGACCCCGGCCGGCCCGGTGACGATGATCTGGTTCGATCCGGCGGACTGGGCGTTGCTGGAAGATTTCGACGACGGCTTCCCAGCTGACTGGGCTGTCGAAACGACAGTCGCCTCGGGTACGTGGACGGTCGATGATGGCACGATCCCGAACTCACGTGGCCTGTTCTCGACGCCGTACATGCTCGTCGACTCCGACTACCCGGGCAGCAGCGTGCACCTGATGGAACGTCTGCTGACGCCGGATGTGGACATCAGCGAGGCTGCCGCGGTGGTACTCAGCTACGAGTACTACTTCCAGGAATACGAAAACGAAATGATGGAGACCGCGTGGTCGCTGGATTCCGGCGCGACGTGGACTGTCATCTTCACCGTCAGCGATGATACCGGCGGCAACCTGAACGCTTCGTTTGACGTCACAGACGACGTGTTCGGCGCGGATGCCGTCATGTTCAGCTGGTACTATGATGACCTCGGTAGCTGGGGCTGGTATGCCGGTGTGGAAAATGTCGGCGTGCTCGCGGACACCGATCCGGAAGGCATCATCTTCAACCTGATTCCGCAGGTTTCCGTGGTGCCGGAAGGCGGCGGCGATGTGGTCTATGACGTCTACTTCACCGGTCAGATCGGGCAGCCGTTCCCGAATGGTTCGTACTGGACCCAAATCCTGTTCCCGAACGGTCAGCTGTTTGGCCCGGTGAGCCGGATCAACTTCACCATTCCGGCGTTCTTCAACTTTGAAGTGCTTGGCATGACCCAGTACTTCCCGGATCTCGCTCCAGGCGGTGGCTACTGGTTCAAGGCGTATGTCGGGTCGTACAACAATCCGAACATGCAGATGATGGACCAGTTCTACGTCTTCAAGGAAGGCCCGACCTCGGACGCCGAGTTTGAGTTCAACCCGGAAGACTGGACCGCCACGGGCGCCGAACGTTTCGCGGAACTGGCTGCTGATGCCAACGGCGAACTGGTCAGCCTGCCGACCGAGTTTGCGATGGGCAGTGCGTATCCGAACCCGTTCAACCCGTCCACGACAGTCGCGGTTGCCCTGCCGGAAGCGTCTGATCTGAAGGTTCAGGTCTACAACGTGACCGGTCAGCTGGTAACCGAATTGGCGAACGGCCGTTACACCGCCGGTGAGCACAAGTTGACCTTCGACGCGCACAACCTGGCCAGCGGACTGTACTTCGTTCGTGCGACCGTCCCGGGCAAGCTGAACACCACTCAGAAGGTGATGCTCGTCCGGTAAGGACAGTGGCCAGTGCTCAGTGATCAGTACTCAGATAAGACAAGACAGCCCGGCATCCACGTGATGCCGGGCTTTTTTATCGCACCGTTCTTAGTTGATTTAGCGTGGATTTTCCCTGCTGGCACAGCCATCAGGGGCACATCACATCAGGCGCACATGAACCCGTTGCCGACCGCCGACCGGAGCCCGGAACCCAGCACCTAGAGCCCAGAGCCCAGAGCCCAGAGCCCAGAGCCCGTCACTCACCCCTCCGCCGGTTCGGGGAGAAATTCCTGCAGCGTCAGCTCTTCCAGTCGCAGCCGCGCGAGCGCCTGCAACAAACCGTCCGGGAAGTCGAGCAGCACCATCTCGTAAGCAATCGACGCTTCGTCCGCGTTACCCTGTGCTTCCCACCACTGCCCGAGCAGGTACCACGCCTCTTCGACTTTCGGATGCCCGGGATTGGCATTCGCGAAATCTACCACTGCCTGTGTGTCGCCGCCGTCGAGCCGCAGCAGGGCCGCGTTGTAGCCCGCTTCGACACGCAGCATCTCCGGCGTTTCCTCGTTCTGCGCCAGCGAGTCGAGTAACGTCAACGCACGCGCCGTGTCCCCCCGGAATCCGGCGTGGTCGGCTTCGGCATAGAGGTCCAGAGCGGCCGTATCCTGCGTTGTCGTCAGCAACTGCAGCAGTAGCAGAGTTTCGTTTTCCGCGGACGCGCCAACCGGCGGACTGAGCACCGAATCGAGCAACGTGGACGCCGCATCCTTGTCACCCTGCCACAAGAGGATCCGCGCGGCGAGATGGGTCAGGTCGGCGTCGGTGATCACGCCCTGCTCGGTTTCGACGCCAACGTGGGTATCCCGTTCCGGCCGCTCGCGTTGAGTCGGACGCTCGAGCGGAATCAGGGCAGCGTCCAGGCTGTCGATCCGCACCAGCGCGATGGCTTCGTAGTAATCCAGCCGACGGTCATACTCGGGCCAGCCGAGGGTGCGCACGCCACGGAAATCCTTTGCCGCGTCTTTCGCCCGGTCGAGGAATTGCAAACGGACCAGCCCACGGCTCATCAACGCCGACCGTTCGACACGTGCGGACGCCGGCTCATCGAGCACCACGGTAAATAGCGAATCCGCGCGCTGGAAGTCCTGTTCCACCTGCGCGACCTGGGCACGCATCAGGTTGACAACATCCGCGCCTTCCGGATCTCGTAGCCGTTCCGCCGCGATGTCCAGCGCCTCAGCGGCGACATCCTCATACCCTTCGTTGATCGCATCCGCCGCGAATCGCAGCAGGCGATCACCGTGCGCACTGAGCAGGTTGTCCAGCTCCGCGACCGCTTCCAGTGCTTCCTCGTACTGCCCGTTCTTGGTACGCTGATCGACCAGCAGCTCGTGCAACTGGGCACGATGCCCTGGCCACGGTTCGTTGCGACGGGTCGCGTCCAGCTCGCGCTCAATCCCTTCGATCACCGCGTCGTTGGCGGCGGGAGTATCCGGATAGTTGGCCAGTCCGCGCCGGACATAGTGCACCCGGCGGTCGTTTTCACGCAGCACGAGCAGGAATTCGCTGGTCGCGTCCTCCCAGTTCATGATGCCGGTGAAGAGGCTGGCGAGGTTGATCGCGTACAGGGTCGGGTTGTTCAGATCCTCCCGGCCCTGCTTGTAGGTGTCGATTGCTTCTTCCATCAGCCGCAACCGCAGTTGTACGCCCGCGACCTCCTGGTAATTGCGCTGGGAGACCGGCGGTTCACGCAACGCAGCATCCCACGCCGAGTCCGCACGCGCCATCTGCCCGGACTTGTACAACGCGCCGCCCAGTTCCGCGAGCAGGCTGGCACGGTCGCTCCAGCCGGATGGATTCACCATCCGTTCGCGGATCAGCAATTCCAGCGTATCCCACTGTCCGAGCGCGCCGAGGGTACGTTTCAGACCGTCGTACGCCTGCCGGCTGTCCGGATCGATATCATACATCCGCTGGTACATGTCGAGCGCGCGTTCGTGCTGCCCCATGAACTCGAACTGGCGCGCGGCATTGTTCATCTGCGATAGCTGCCGCCGTTGCGCTGCTTCCTCGGTACTCTGCTCGACATCCTGGAAGGGGTTGAAGTTGGGACGAATCGGTTCCGGCTGCAACGTGCGGTCGATGCGCAACGTTTCCGGTTGCGCCTGCCACAGCAGGGTATCGGGCTGGGAATTCTGCGGCGAACTGGAATTTCGGCGCTGTTGTGGAGTTTGCGCGAAACCGGTGGCCACCAGAACAATAACCAGCAGCAACGGTAAACCACGTTGTATCGAATCACGTCGGCTCATGGACGGGTCTGTTCGTGAGGGTGAATCCTGCCTGATTGCGTGTGTTCTGCCGAACTCCGACCGTTGCACCGTTGGCTCCCGGGAGGAGTTCCACCGCATCTTCGTTTGCTACGTTCTGCCTTGCCACGACCATCTACCAGACGACAGTATACGCGCCATGGGCCGTCACAAGAAACCACGTTGGCTGATGATTCTCGAGGAAACGGCCGCGAAACTCGTCGCGACCGTCTTCCGAGCACTCCCGCATCGCTCGACGCAACGACTGGGCAGCATCCTCGCAACTCTGATCCATGATCTGTTGCACATCCGTGTCGAGGTCGCGGTGGATAACCTGGAGCACGCCTTCCCGGACAGCACCCTCGACTGGCGGAAAAAGACCGTGCGGCGGGTGTATTCGCACTTCGGTGCTGTTGCAGGGGAGCTGGCGCGGATTCCGGTGCTGGTTGACGGATCCTTCGACAAGTGGGTCGCCACCGACGAGGAGAGCCTGCGGGCGCTGGATAAGGCTGCGGCAGATGACCAAGGCGGAATCGTGGTCAGCGGGCACCTCGGCAACTGGGAGTTGGTCGGCGCGTGGGCGGCGTGGAAGGGTTATCCCACCACGTACGTCGTCGCGCAACAGTCGAACCCGCTGATCGAAGAATTGATCGACCATCATCGCCGTGCGGCAGGCATCGAGATTGTGAAACGCAATGACGCCGGCCGTGGCGTGCTGGACGCTTTGAAACGCAAGCGCATTGTCGCGATGCTGATGGATCAGGACGCACGCCGGGACGGCGTCTTCGTCCCGTTCTTCGGACGGCAAGCCTCCACCTTCCGGGGCGTGGCAACCTTCGCGGTTAAACGGCGGCCGACGGTGCTGGCGTTCGAAAGCTGGCGCGAAAAGGACGGACGCATCCATTTCCGCTTCCGCGAGGTCGAGATTCCGAGGACGGGTGACCGCGAGCGAGACATCGTGGAGCTGACCGCAGAGCTCACCCGCACCCTGGAAAGCTATATTCGACGCCATCCCGAACAATGGCTGTGGCTGCACAGACGCTGGAAAACACGCCCTGAGCACGTGGAGTGATGCAATGGTTCAGTTGACCCGCGACCTCATTCAAACTTCGCTGCGCTCTATGCGTGGCAAACGCATCGTTGTCGTCGGCGACTTCATGCTCGACCGCTACATCTGGGGTGCGGTGAAACGCATTAGCCCGGAAGCGCCGGTGCCGGTCGTCGAGGTGACCGAGGATCAGCAGCGGCCCGGCGGCGCGGGAAACGTGGTGCTTAACCTGACCAGCCTCGGCGCGAATTGTATCCCGGTCGGATTGATCGGCAATGACGACAACGGCCGCGAACTGGCCGAACTGCTGAGCAGCCAGGGGGCGAGTCCGAACGGGCTGGTGGTCACGGACGAGCGTCCGACGACGGTCAAGACGCGTGTCATCTCCGGCAACCAGCAGCTGCTGCGTGTCGACCGGGAAAAAACCGGCATTGCGCCACGTGAGATCCAGGACGAAGTGATGGATCGGATGAGCCAGTCACTGCGCGGGGCGGACGCCGTCATCCTGCAGGACTACAACAAGGGCCTGTTGACACGAACCCTGATCCGTGAGAGCATTTCGCTGGCGCGGGAGAAGGGGGTACCTGTCACCGTCGATCCGAAGTCGAACCATTTCTTTGATTACGTCGATTCGACCCTCTTCAAGCCGAACCTGAGGGAAGCGTCCAATGCGCTGGGCCGCGAGATCGTTACGGACGAAGACGTCGAAAACGCCTGCCGTGAGCTGAAGCGCCGGTTGAACGCTGAGCACGTCCTCATCACCCGCGGCGCGCAGGGCATGACGCTGCTGGAGAACGAACACGAGCCGGTACACATCGAAACCAAACCACGCCGCATCTCGGATGTTTCCGGCGCCGGCGACACCGTCATCAGCACCATCACGCTGGCGTTGGTCAGTGGTCTCGAACCCGAACAGGCTGCACGGCTGGCCACCATGGCGGCTGAGTATGTGGTTGGACGCGTCGGCGTGGTTCCGATTACCCCGGCGGCACTGCTGGACGAGTTGCGCGACTAAAGAAGAGAGCCACGCCTCGCGTAAGGCCGTTCCGTCTTGCGCAAGTGGAGCTCTCGTCGTACATTCGTTGCCTTGAAGAGGAACCGGTACGTTCGGAAGGATAATCCGCGCGAAGCGTGTTCCGATCATGGATACGGGCGATTAGCTCAGTTGGTTAGAGCGCTGGTCTCACATACCAGAGGTCACAAGTTCGATTCTTGTATCGCCCACACCCGTTGGCCGGGGTCAATCAAGCTGGGGAGCACAACAGCATGAGGTCAGCCTGAGGTAGTCTATCCCGCGCCATAAGTACGGTTTAAAGCGATGAAGGCTCCAGCGTGGGGCCTTCTTTCTGTGATGGCCGGGCGGCGCGCGCCCTGGCTCAGCCCGGAGATCCCACGATGAATAGCGTGACGGTTTCATGGGACGAAGCGCGCCAATGGCGTGAACAAATGCGCTCCGAAAGCAGGAGCGTGGTGTTCACCAACGGTTGTTTTGACATTCTGCATGCAGGCCATGTCGAGCTGCTGGAAATCGCGCGTACCTTCGGAGATGCGCTGATCCTCGGGCTCAACTCCGACGCCAGCGTCCGCCGCTTGAAAGGCGAAAACCGGCCGGTTGTGCCTGGGACAGATCGTGCCCGGGTGATGGGAGCCCTCAGGGCGGTAGACCGAGTCACGCTGTT
Source organism: bacterium (assembly GCA_963675295.2). Taxonomy (GTDB): domain Bacteria; phylum Electryoneota; class Electryoneia; order Electryoneales; family Electryoneaceae; genus BMS3BBIN04. Next base: position 3,049,825 of record CAXXKJ010000002.1, on the reverse strand, counting down.
CGAGCAGGATACACCGTTCGAGCTGATCGAGGCACTCAAGCCGGATGTGCTGGTCAAGGGCGGTGACTGGAAGCCGGAGGATGTTGTCGGCAAGGATATTGTCGAAGCCCACGGCGGGCGGGTTGAGATCGTGCCGCTGGTGAAAGGGCGTTCGACAACGAATGTCATCGCAGAAGTGGTGAAACGGTATTGTCAGTCCTGAGTCTTGTGTCCTGAGTCTTGAGAATATCAAGACACCGGTTTTAAGTCCGAGGGCATGTACATCCGAGCAGATTGTTTCGCGGCAGTTTCCTGGATGCGAATCCAGGACGTGACGATACAGATCCTGACAAATTGAGGCTGTGGGTTGTTGTTTTTGCTCAGGACTCAGGACCCAGGACGTAAGACGAAAAGGAGTTGTTGAGATCAGAGCTCACCGCTCAAGGCTCACAACTGGTTTTCATGTTTGGTGAACTTCAGGACAAACTCGACGGCTTTTTTCAAACGATCAAAGGCCGTGGCCGACTGAACGAAGAGGACGTTCAGGCAGCATTGCGCGAAGTACGGCGCATTCTGCTCGAAGCGGACGTCAATTTCAAGGTCGCGAAGTCGTTCCTGAAGAAGGTGGAAGAGCGGGCTGTCGGCCAGGAAGTGACGAAGTCGGTCACTCCGGGTCAGCAGGTGATCAAGATCATCCATGATGAACTTGTCCATCTGCTAGGGCAGACCTTCGAACCACTGCGCCGGAGCAAGGATACGCCGACCGTGATCATGATGGTCGGTCTGCAGGGGTCGGGTAAAACGACCAGCTCCGGTAAGCTTGGCAAGTACCTGACCAAGCGTGGGCTGCGTCCCATGCTTGCGGCGTGCGACCTACAGCGCCCGGCTGCGGTCGATCAGCTCGAACGCGTCGGCGAACAGGTCAACGTGCCGGTTCACGCTCAGCGTGAACACAAGGACCCGGTGAAGACGGCGATGGCCGCGCGTGACGAAGCCCGTCAGAAGGGCCGTGACACGCTGATCGTCGACACCGCCGGCCGTCTGCACATCGACGAAGCGTTGATGGATGAGCTGCGCGAGATCAAGAAGCAGCTGCGTCCGTCGGAAATTCTGTTCGTCGCGGATGGCATGACCGGGCAGGACGCCGTCAACTCCGCACAGGCGTTCGCGAACCAGCTCGGGGTGACAGGTGTCATCCTGACGAAGCTGGATGGCGACGCACGTGGCGGTGCGGCACTTTCGATTCGTGAAGTTACCGGCGTGCCGATCCGTTTTGCCGGTATCGGCGAAAAGCTGGATGAGTTTGAAGAATTCCATCCGTCACGGATGGCTGATCGCATTCTCGGACTCGGGGATGTGGTCTCGCTCGTTGAAAAGGCGCAGGAAGCCGTCGACGAGAAGGAAGCGCTGAAGCTTGCGCAGAAGATGCAGGCGCAGCAGTTCGACCTGGAGGATTTCCTTAAGCAGATCCGCCAGATCAAGAAGATGGGCCCGCTTGAGGGCCTGTTGAAGATGATTCCCGGCGCAAACAAGGCGCTGAAGAACGTCGAACTGGACGGCAGCGAGCTGAAGCGTACCGAGGCGATCATTCTGTCGATGACCCCGGAAGAACGGCAGAAACCGGGCATCATTCGCGGCAGCCGCCGGAAACGGATTGCGGCAGGCAGCGGAGTGAAGGTGCAGGATGTCAATCGCCTGTTGAACCAGTTTACCGCGATGAAAAAAATGATGAAGAAAATGGGTGGCCAGAAGAAGATGATGCGGGGCATGCCGAAGGGCATGATGCCGAAAAATCTTCCGTTCCCACCCAGCTGAGGAGGAAGCACGTGGCAGTCATGCTGAGACTGACCCGGATGGGCCGCAAAAAGCGTCCCTTCTACCGGATCGTCGCGCTCGATAAGCGTACGCGCCGTGATGGCAAGTACATCGAGAAGATTGGTCATTACGATCCGCTGACCAACCCGATCACCCTCGTCGTGGACCACGACGCCGCGATCAAGTGGCTCGAGGTTGGTGCGCAGATGAGCGACACCGTCAAACGCCTGTTCACCAAGGACGGCGTCCTGTTGCGCTGGGACCTGATCAAGCAGGAAACCGCGCAGCCGGAGATCGAAGCCCAGGTGCAGCAGCACCGGGACAAGAAGAATCCGCAGCCGAAGGCCAAGGACAAGTACGTCCCGAAGGACCCGGAACCGATCGAACCGCCGGAGCCGAAGAAGGACAAGAAGGCCGAAGCCAAGGAAGAAAAGGCTGAGGAAGCCGCCGACGAGCCGAAGGCTGACGAAACGGCGGAAGAAGCCAAGCCGGACGAGAAGGCGGACGACAAGGCTGATGCCAAGGCCGAAGCCAAGGCCGAGGAAAAGCCGGAAGAGCCGAAGAAGGAAACCAAGGCCGAGGAGAAGAAGGAAGACGCTCCGGCCAAGGAAGCCGCCGACGAGCCGAAGGCTGACAAACCGGCGGAAGAAGCCAAGGCTGACGAGAAGAAGGCCGACGGCGATGAGGACGAGAAGAAGAGCGAATAAGCTCGTCCGATTCCGATGATGAACACACGTGACGATCTCCCGCCAGGGTTTCCGGTCGATCCGGAGGATACTACTCCCGAATTCGACATTCCGGAGCCGCCTGAACCTGACCGAAGGGTTACCATCGGACAGGTGGTCAAGGCGCATGGCCTCAAGGGAGATCTGAAGGTGCAGCCGTTGACGTGGCGGCCTGAACGGTTCGCCGAACTCGACAGAGTGTGGCTCGAAAGTGTTGACGGCCGCATCCACTGGCTGACACCGAAGCGTGTGCGCATTGAACCCGGCGCGGTCTACCTGAGGTTCATGGAAGCGCCGGTACGGGAGTTCGTTGAGCCATTGATCAACGGGCGCCTGTTCATTGATCAGGCTGACCGGGATGAACTCCCGGACGATCTGTACTACGTTGACGATCTGGTTGGTTGCCGGGTCACCTGCACGGTGAATGGCGACCTCGGCACGATCAACGACGTGATGGACCTGCCCGCGAACGATGTGTGGCAGGTGGATGGTCCGCACGGCGAGGTGCTGATCCCGGCGATCCATGACGTGATCGATGAGATCGACATCGATAAGAAGCAGATCCGGGTGACGTTACCCGAAGGTTTGCTGCCAGAGGAACAGGACAAAGCGGATCCCGAGGTTCGGGGCAGTGGACGGAGTTCCAGCCGTTCACGCCATCGGATCCAACGGCCCGAGCGGCGGGAAGAAAAACCAGAGCCGCCCGATGATCATTGAAATTGTGACGCTGTTTCCCGAAGGCATCGGGGCGATTCTCAACGAGTCGATGTTGAAACGGGCGGTCGCGGCGGGATCTGTCGAATTTCACCTGATCCAGCTGCGTGATTACGCCACGGACAAGCATTCGACCACGGATGACCGGCCCCTCGGTGGTGGTCCCGGGATGGTGCTCAAGGCGGAACCAATCGCGAAGGCGTTGGCGGATCTGCGTGAGAAACGTCCGGAGCCGAAACCGCATGTGATCCTGACCAGTCCCCAGGGACGGGTGCTGACACAGGAGATCGCCGAGGAGTTGACGCAACGTGAACGATTGACGTTCCTTTGCGGACACTATAAGGGAGTCGACCAGCGGGTGATCGACCGGTTTGTGGATGAAGAGCTGAGCATCGGCGACTACATCCTGACCGGAGGAGAGCTGCCGGCGGCGGTGATCGTCGATTCTGTCGTACGTTTGCTGCCCGGCGTGCTCGGTGATCCCGATTCGGCGGCAGGGGACAGCTTCAGTTCCGGTCTGCTCGATCATCCGCACTACACGCAACCCGCGGAGTGGGATGGGGAAACGGCGCCGGAAGTTTTAACCAGCGGCCACCACGCCAATGTGGCGAAATGGCGGCTGGAACAACGGATCGAACGCACGAAGAGTTTGCGTCCGGATTTGTACCAGCGCTGGCTGGACCGTCAACAGGACGGCGGCGGCGAGAACAAGTGATTTCGAAGAACACACAGCATAGAAGGTGAGACCATGGCGGACCTGCTGATTCAGGAGATCGAACGCCGGGAAGACATCATTGACGTTCCCGAATTCGGCCCCGGAGACACCGTCAGCGTGCATACGCGCGTGATCGAAGGCAACAAGGAACGTATCCAGATTTTCCGTGGTACGGTCATCCGTATTCGCGGCCGTCTGGGTCACGGCAGCTTCACCGTTCGCAAAATCTCCAGCGGTATCGGCGTGGAACGTGTTTTCCCGTTCAACAGCCCGACCATCGCGAAGATCGAAGTCGAGCGTCTGGGCCGTGTCCGTCGCGCGAAGCTGTATTATCTGCGTGATCGTGTCGGTAAAGCTGCGCGTATCCGGGAGAAGACCGCTCCGCAGAAGAGCAAGGGCTAAGCACAGGCGGCAACCATGCCGTCCCTTGACTCACAGCTCGCACGCCGTGTCAGCCGCGCAGCCATGCTCGCCGCTACCGCGGTGGCGTTTGGCTACCTCTTTTTTGCGATCCCAAATGTCGAACTGGTGACCGCCACCGTTGCGGTCGCCGGTTTGTTGCTCGGGCCCGGTTTCGGATTCACCGTCGGAGTGGTCGCATACGGTGTCTTCGGCGCGCTGAACCCGCTCGGGTCGAGCATGGCAATTCCGTCCATGTGGGTTGCCCAGATGCTCGGACAGGGCCTCAACGGCCTGTTGTTCGGGCTCGTCCGTCATCCCCTCAACCGCTCCACCGGCCAACTCCGCATCGCACTGTTCGCCCTGATGGGGTTGTTTGTCACTGTGCTGTACCAGGTGATCCTGTCACTGTCTTTCTATCTGTTCGCCCCGATAGCGGAAACAACACTGATTGGTTTCCTCATTGGCGGCATCCTCTTCAGCCTGACGCAGATCGCGATCAATACGCTCATCTTCGCCCTCGTCGTTCCGCTCGCGGCCAGCCGTCTGCGCCAGCTTCCCGGTTTCAACGAGTAACCGTGCTCCCACTTTACCCGGGCCGTTTCACGTTCTACCTTTGTCTTTCTGAGGATGACACTATTTAGGGTTCGGGTCTACGGGGAAGATGGGGGAATGGGATGCATCTGATCGCCGTCGGTGAACTGAAGGAAGGTGATGTTCTCGGTCGCACCCAATTTGACAATGATGGACTTATTATCGCGCCTGCTGGTTTCCGCTTGCAGAAGAAGCATTTGCAACGTCTGGCTGAACTGAGCGCCGGTCGTGTACCTGTGATGGACCTGGGGGAGGAGGACCTCTTTCCCGGGATGATCATCCGGGAGATCGTCGCCCGCAACATCGATCTCAGCCTCAGCATGAGCGAGCAACCGAAGCCGGAGACGGTGACCAAATATTGGGCGGATGACGCGTTAACGGACGCCCTGGTCAAACATCCGGCACGTGAAGGCAGCACGCTCGACCACGCCACCCTCACCAAGCTGCAGGATATCCTGATCGAGGCCGCTCACCAGCAGGTAACCACGATGCTGTCGATGCCGAAGGCTCCGCCGGACGCGTGGATCGAATTCGGGGTCCGTTGCGCCAGCCTGAGCCTGATTCTTGCCCATGAGTTCAACTATCCCGTCCGCGACATGGCCGCCGTCGCCTCGGCCGCGCTGATTCATTTCATTGGCCGGACGGTATTTGGATCGTACGCCATCGAGGAAACCAGCCAAACCGATCTGGAGAAGGTCGTCGCACGGGAGCATCCCACCTTTGCCAGCATGATCGTACGCGGCAGCAACCCGGAAGCCGACCTCGAGAACCAGATCATTCTGCAGCAGGAGGAACGGTACAGTGGCCGTGGTTTCCCGAGCGGATTGAAAGGAGCGGATCAACCGCCACGACCGCAGCGGCGGCTGTCGCCCTCAACGATGCTGCCACAGGCCGAGCTGGTCAACACTGCCATCGGGTTTGAACGCTTGCGTCTGGATCCGGTCACGGGGCTCTCCTGCGACTTGCTGACATGCGTCGAACAGATGGCGGCTGGAAACGAGCAGGTGTACAACACCTACGCCATGGAAACACTGTGCCTGATGCTGCAACGGTTCCCAATCGGCAGCCGGGTGAGGATCAAGTCCAACAGCACTGGACGGTATCTCGGCTTCTCCGGGATCGTGCGGCGGGCGAGCGAACACGGAGGCGGGGCGCTGGTGAAAGAGATCTACCTGACGCACGACCCGCAGGGACTGGAAATTGATCCGATCCACGCGAACTTTAATGACGAGGGTCAAATGCATCTGCTCTGGCACTGAGCAGACGCCGCTTGACCGTTTCCATCCGGAGATTGATACCCACACGTCGCTTGCCTGTACCCGGGCAGGCGTCTATTTTGCCCCACCGGCGGGTCAGGACACATTTGTGTCAGATCACGTAAGAGTCAGGACACGTTTGCGTCAGGATGCGATTGTGATCCCGATTCTTACCACGGACTTAAGTCCGTGGTAAGATCTAACAGTTCACGTATGAGCGAACGGTTCGCGACTATCCTGAACGTTCAGCAACACGACAAGCATCACTTTGGTCAAATCCTTGTGAGAAACGGAAATACGCATGCAGATCGCGTTGATCGGTTGGCAGAGTAGCGGGAAATCGTCCTTGTTCAAGGCCGTTACCGGGGCGGAACCTTCTGTCGGCGAAGAGGCACATCCGGGTGTAGCGACCGTGCCGGACGCCGTCCTCGACAGCCTGCACGAGCTCTATCCACCTGCGAAAAAAGTCCGCGCACGTGTTGACTACCTCGATGTGGTCGGCCTGTCCGCCGGGCAGAAAAAGTCCGGTTTCAAGCGGTCGCTGGTGAACCATCTGCAAGGCTCGACCGTGCTCGCGGCGGTCATTGGTGTGTTCCAGCACGGGGAATTGGACGCGAGTTCCCTCGCCGAGGACGCGCTCGCGCAACTCGCCGATCTCGAAACCGAAATGCTGCTCAGCGATCTCGCCACCGCTGAACCACGGCTCGAGAAAATCGACGCCCAGAAGAAACGCGGCCAGAAGGTTGACGAATTCGAGCGGCAGGCTCTGGTTCGCAGCCTCGAGTTGTTGAACGAGGAACGCCCGCTGCGTGAGCTCGAGTATACCTCAGAGGAAGAGAAGGCGATCCGTGGGCTCGGTTTCCTGACGCAGAAGCCGCTGTTGATCGTGGTCAATCACGGTGAGGATCAGGACGGCGACGCAATCCAGAGCGAACTGGTCAAGGGCATTTCGGGTACGTTGAAGCAGGCGATTGTGCTCAACGCCGCCCTCGAAGCGGAAATCGGCGCATTGGAGGAAGATGACCGCGTGGCATTCCTCGAGGAAATGGGCATCGCGACACCCGCCGCCGACAAGGTGATCCAGGCCAGTTTCGAGATGCTGGGGTTGATCCGGTTCTTCACCGTTGGTGACGACGAATGCCGCTCGTGGCCGATTGTGGACGGCACCCCGGCCGTGATCGCCGCCGGAACGATTCACAGCGACCTCGAACGCGGGTTCATTCGCGCGGAAGTCGTCCATGCTGACGATCTGCTGCGGCTGGGATCAATGAGCAAGTGCCGCGATGAAGGCCTGCTGCGTCTCGAAGGCAAGCAGTACACCGTCAAGGACGGCGACATCATGCACATCCGCTTCGCAGTCTGATACGCACGGGAGAGGGCATGAAAAAAATCGAAGCGATCATTCGGCCCTACCATCTGGACCAGGTCAAGGAAGCGCTACTCGAGGTCGGCGTGCAGGGGATGACTGTCAGCGAGGTGCGTGGGTTCGGACGCCAGCGTGGTCACTCCGAAATGTACCGTGGCCGGGAGTACCAGATCGATTTCATCCCGAAAGTAAAGCTTGAGATTATTGTTGAATCTGAGCTCGAAACCCGTGTGATAGAAGTCATATCCAAGGCGGCGAGATCAGGTAAACTCGGCGATGGCAAGATCTTTGTCTACCCGATTGAAGAAGTCATCCGTATCCGCACCGGCGAATCTGGCCCGGACGCGATTTAACCACTCAGGGTCTGAAGGAGCATCATGACCGCGACACCGAAGCGCGCCCCGTGGAAGGGCGTTTTTACCGCCATAGTCACTCCGTTCACCGAATCCGGCGCGCTGGATGAACAGGGTTTGCGCACGTTGATCAAGCGTCAGCTCGACGCCGGCATCCACGGGCTCGTACCTTGCGGCACCACCGGTGAAACTCCGGCGCTGACGCAGGATGAATGGGCGAAGGTGATCGAAATCGCCGTGGAACTCGCGGACGGCAAGGCGTGGGTTGTCGCCGGAACCGGCACCAACAACTCCGAGGCTAGCGCCGCACGCACGGCTAGGGCCAAGGAGATCGGCGCGGATGGCGGCCTGGTGATCACACCCTATTACAACAAACCGACAGCGGACGGTCTGATGCGGCACTTCGGCCATGTCGCCGAGGTTAACCCCGGCTTTCCGATGATGGTGTACAACGTGCCCGGACGTACCGCTCTCAACCTGACCCCGAACACGTATGAACGTCTGTTGGAAATCCCCGAGATCGCTGCGTTGAAGGAAGCGTCCGGCAACCTCTCGCAGGTATGGGAGGCGACACGTCGCTTCGGCCACCTGACGCCGATCCTGTCCGGCGAGGATGGCATCAACCTGCCGATCTGGGAAGTGGGCGGAAACGGCGCGGTGTCGGTGCTGTCGAACGTGGTGCCGGACTTGGTGGTCGAACAGTTCAACGCGCATGAAAAGGGCGATCACAGCCGGGCGTTCGAGCTGCACCAGCGGTTCGCCGCGCTGTCTCGTAGTCTGTTCATCGAAACGAGCCCATCCCCGGCGAAATACGTGCTGTCCCGATTGGGGCTGCCGTCGGGTCCGGTGCGCATGCCGCTGGCACCGTTGACCAACCCGACGCACATTGAAATCGTCGAGAATGATTTGCGTAAACTCGGTCTGCTCTGAGGAAACCGCATGAGCGAAGCCATCCGGATCAGCCTGTTCGGTGCCGCGGGCAGAATGGGCAGCGAGGTGCTGTCATCGTTGGCGAAAGAGGACGACATCGTCGTCGTGCACGCTGTCGACATTGACGCCAGAGCCGGAGCGACCGTTGCTGGCTGCACCATCGAGGCGGACTCGCCGGACGCCGATTTCGCCGCGGATGTCTGGGTCGACGTCACGCTCGCCGAAGGGGCGGTCGAGCACGCGCTGCGCGCGCAGCAGCAGGGCCTCCCGATCGTGATCGGTGCCACCGGATTCAACAATGACCAACTGGCGACGCTCAACTCCCTGACAAACGCACACCTGATCGCGCCGAACCTCTCGCAGGGGATGAACGTTCTCTTCGACCTCGCCACCCGTGCGGCAAAGGCGCTTAAAGACTACGATATCGGCATTCACGACGTCCACCACCGGCACAAGCTGGATCAACCGTCCGGCACGGCGAAGAAGATCTACGAGATGCTGCTCGCTGTCGGTGCGGAATCGCAGACCACGTCGCAGCGTATTGGCGAGGTTGTCGGTGAACATCGCGTCATCTATGCCGCCGAAGGGGAGACGCTGGAGCTGGTGCACCGTGCCACCTCACGTTCCGCCCTCGCGCGCGGTGTCGCGCCCGCGGTGCGTTTCATGAAGGGCAAAACGTCTGGAGCCTACACCATGGCGGACGTGCTGGGGTTGGACGCATGAGCCGCATCGTGCGCAAATATGGTGGCTCGAGCCTGCGTCAGCCAGAGCAGATCAAGCTGGTCGCGAAACACATCGCCGACTTGAAAAAGGAAGGTAACGATGTGGTCGTGGTTGTATCCGCGATGGCCGCGACAACGGACGAATTCATCTCGCTGGCGAACGAGCTGCACCCGAATCCGCCGAAGCGTGAAATGGACATGCTTTTGTCCGTTGGAGAGCGCATCTCCTGTTCATTACTGGCGATGGCGCTGGACGCCGAAGGTGTCAAGGCCGTGAGCTACACCGGAAGCCAAGTGGGCATCATCACAGACACCGCGCACGGAGAAGCGCATATTGTCGATGTGCGCCCGGTACGGCTGCTCGAAGCGTTGGAACATGACCAGGTGGTGGTCGTCGCTGGCTTCCAGGGGGTGTCGATCCAGAAGGAGATTACAACCCTCGGACGTGGCGGCAGCGACCTCACCGCAATCGCGCTGGCGAAGGCGATCGGAGCGGAACGATGCGAGCTGATGAAGGATGTGGACGGCATGTTCACCGCCGATCCGCGCATCGTCGATCAGGCGCAATTGTTGACCGAAATTGACTATGAGACCGCTCAACGCATGGCGCGTGGGGGTTCCAGCGTGCTCCAGAGCGAAGCGGCTCGACTGGCAGGAGAGCAGCAAGTACCTTTGCGTATCGGGAGAACCACCACGGACAAGGTGGGAACAATCATCACAAACCGCCCTTACGGGTGCCCGACGATTGTCGGTATCGCACGGCGCGATGGGTTGAAGTTGACGCGCCAGGATGTCGAACCCGAAAACGCGTACAAGCTGGAACGCCTGATTCACAGCGATGAAACCTGGCTCTGCTGGGAGGTTGCCGCCTCGAAAGAGGAGGGGATTTACAGCGGGCTGACCATCGTTCAGGCACGAGAGAATACCCCGGGTCTGCACCGTTGTGTGACGGTTACCTTGTTCGACGCAAACATCCCGGTGGCGGGCATTGTTTCCGCCGGAGCAGAACTGTGGTTGGCCGTGCCTCGTGAACAGGCCGATGAAGCGGTCCGTGTGCTGCACGCAGCCTTTCTCGAAAAGGGATGGCTCGCGCGCGAAAACGAAGATTAGAACGTGGCTGATGCCACTGACATAAATTTTCCACGTGTGGGGCTATCCGGGGGGAGGGTTCACACGTTGGTGAGACCAGGAGAATACAGCCTCGGTCGCATGCGAACGTTTGACAAACGGTTCATCATTAGTTTGCTCGCATGCTTGATGCTATGGACGGTCCTCGCGCTGGAGACGAGTATGGCGTCGACAAAAAAGCAGCCCGGTAGTTCTCCCCCGGACCACGACTCCAATGCCCCTCAGCTTGATGCGGCAGTCGAGACGGCGGCCGAACCCACGGTACGCGTGCGTCTGCTAGAACGCTACAGCCACGTTGATTTCCGCATTTCCGGATCGTTCAGCATTTACAACCTCGCCGGCGAAAAGGTTTTCACCGGCATTGAGTCTGATCTACTCTGGCGAAGCAGGGTTGATAAATCAGAACCCGCCAAGTACGTCTACAGCGTCCTTGTGGACACCCTGACCGATGAAGATGCCGCCCGCGAAATCGCGGACCGGTTGACCAGCAAAGGCCATCAGGCACGCGTGCTGCCGCTCGGACGCGACATTAGGATCGGTGGTACTCTCGTGCATCACGGTCAGGTCTGGCGCGTCATCCTCGGCGCGTTCGAACGCGAGAGCGACGCCCGGCCGATGATCGACAAGTTGTACGAAATCGACACAACCTGGACGCCGCACGTGCTCCGCCACAGGATCACGGAAGCGCAGGGTACGGTCGAGGTGTATGATTCCGAGTATGACCGCTCTGCCATTGTCAAGCAGGGCTTCCGGATCGTACCGGACGGCGACGCTGAAATCACCGTCTATTCGATCCGTGTCGGAGTTGGCTTTCATTGGGAACACACCGAGGATCGTACCTACAAGGGCGCACTCGAAGTCCTGATCGGCAATACCGGCAACCTGATGGCAATCAATGAATTGCCGCTGGACGAGTACCTCAAGGGTGTGATACCATCCGAGATGCACCACAGCTATCCGCTGGAAGCGTTGAAGGCGCAGGCAGTTGCGGCTCGCAGCTATACCGTTTCAACGCTGTCGACACGACCGGCGTCCGACACAGCCGACTTCCCGGCGACGGTCGCCTTCCAGGTGTATTCCGGCACCACACGGCATCATGATATCACCACCCGGGCCGTGGAGGAAACCGCTGGCCAGGTTCTGAAATACGGTGACACCGTCTGTGAGGCGTTCTTCTGCGCCAACAGCGGCGGACACACTGAAAGCCAGGAATTCTGGAACCCGCCTGCGGTGCCGTATCTGACAGGCATTCCCGTGGTAAAGGATCCGAGCAAGTTCAAGTACGATCTTACGAACGAAGACGATGTCAACAAATGGATCCGTTCGCACCCGGTTTCGTGGTCCAATCCGCGCGGCACCGGGATCGACATTCTCGACCGCAACGCCCGCTATTTCCGCTGGGAAGTGACCTACGCCCGGCGTGAACTGGAAGACATTCTCAAGCGCAAGCTTGGCTTCGACATCGGTACGCTGATCGCCGTGCATCCTGTAAAGCGCGGTGTCTCCGGACGGATCGTCGAACTCGAACTGCTCGGCAGCCATCGTAATCACATCATCCACGGCGAGCTGAACATCCGCCGTGCGTTGAGTGAAAGCGCACTGTACAGCTCGTGCTTTGTCGTCGACATGGTGATGGGCGACATGGGCGAGCCGGTCGAACTCACGTTTATCGGCGGTGGATTCGGGCACGGCGTCGGCCTCGACCAGACCGCTACCGGCGCGATGGCTGTGGACGGGATGACCTACGACGAAATCCTCAAGCGCTTCTACACCGGCGCCGAGATCGACAAGATCTGGTAACAGGCCGTCACCATGCGCAACCTGCTGATCGTTTCGACACTGTTCCTCCTGCTCACGCAGGCCGGGTTCGCCTCCATCCTTGAAGAACCGTTGGAATATGACCACAACGGCGTCCCGCTCGAAGGAACGGTCGTCTACAACGACGCCGCCGACAACAAACGTCCCGCACTGATCCTGTTCCACGACTGGCGCGGTCCGCAGCCGAAAGACATCGAGCTGGCCCGGCAATACGCCGGTGCGGGCTATATCGTGATGGTCGCCGACCTGTTCGGCCGGGACGTTCGTCCCCGCAACGCCGAAGAGGCGAAGGAAGCGACCCGAGAACTGTACGCCGACCGGGATTTCTTCCGTAAACGCGCGTTCCGTGCGTTCGACGCCTTCACCAAAGAGTACTGGATCGTGGACGCGAAACGGGTCGCGGTGATGGGGCAGGCGTTTGGCGGTACCGCCGCGCTCGAACTCGCGCGCACCGGAGCACGTCTCGCCGGAACCGTCGCAGTGAATGCCTCGATCAAACCGGCATCCGCCAGTGATGGCCGCAAGATCCAGGGACGCGTGCTGGTGCTGCACGCCGACTCCGATCCGTACCTCGGCAAGTCCGAATTGCATGAATTCATCGACGAGATGCGCGAGGGTGGGGTGGACTACGAACTCGTGGTCTATGGCCGTGCACAGCGCGGATTCATGGATCCGGACGCGCCGACGACAGTCCGTGGCGCGGCGTACGACCCCGAACTCGCAGAACAGGCCCGCGAGACCATTGACCAATTCCTCGAGCAAGTCTTCGCTTCCGAGCAGTAGCTTCCAGCATGGCTAAACAAAAACCGAAACCGAAATCGAAACCCGATGACGGCCTCATCCGGCTCAGCGCGTTACTCTCGAAACGGGGGGTCGCGTCCCGCCGCCAGGCCGAGCAGATGATGGTCGAAGGCCGAGTCCTCGTGGACGGCAAAGCAGTCCGTGAACTGGGTAGCAAGGTCGACCCGGGCGAAGTGACCATTGAAGTCGACGGCAAGGTCATTCCTCGCGAACAGGCGCACATTTACCTCGCGCTGAACAAGCCGCCGGGCGTGCTCTCGACCTTCGTCAAGGGGAAAGAGAAGGGACAAACGCTCGATGTGCTGATCCCGTTCAAACGTCGCCTGTTTCCCGCCGGACGGCTTGACCGGGCATCCTCCGGCCTGCTGCTGGTCACCAGCGACGGTGACTGGGCGAACCATGTGATGCACCCCAGCTTTGAGAAGGAAAAAGAGTATCTCGTGCGCTTCAAGGGCAGCCGGCCGACGCCGTCGGCCAAACGCCTCGCGACTGCCACGTTCGAAGAGGACGGACGCACTTTCGGCTGCGAAAAGGCGGAACCGGTCGGGTCGTATGTGCGTGTGGTGCTCAAGGAAGGCCGCAAGAATCATATCCGGCGCCTGGCGGATACGATCGACCTCGAAGTCAAGGAACTGGTGCGGGTACGAATCGGTGAGGTGCAGCTGGGATCGCTAAAACCTGCCGCCTACCGCAAGCTATCGAAACAGGAAATTGCCAGCTTCAACAAATGAATGGTGGGGAACGCGTCATTCTGAGGCCGCGTCAGTTTGCGGCCGAAGAAGGTCCAGCTACGGAATGGATTCTACTACAGTTCACATTCTTCCCACAAACCCAAAGCTGGATCTTCCTCACTTCTCTTCGTTCCGTTCGGAATGACCTACTGGCTGATCCACAATTAATGTGATGAGAAAAGCCCCGCATCGCGGGGCTTTCGTATCTCAACAATCGTACGTCAAGCAGTTCAGATCGACTTCTTGCTCGGGCTTTCCATCTGGGCCTTGCCGGATTCCGGACAATGACCGGCCGACGGGCAGTCATCTCCCGAGATGGTCTTGGTCTGAATGTCGCCATGGCAGCTGGATTCCTTCTCAGCCGTGATCGGAGCAGCTTCGCCGGGGCAGCAGCTGTCGGTCTTCTGGGCCTGAACCGCTTCACCCGGGCAGCAACCACTGTCCATCTTCTGCATCTGGATCGTGGTGGTCGTGGACGGGCAGCAGCTTCCCATATCCGCCTTGGTCACCGCGTTTCCGGCATTTACCGCGTTCGCGCCAACCAACAGTCCACCAGTCATCACAATTGCGAGCAAGAGCACAAATACGTTCTTCATCGGGCGCATCTCCAGTTAATCTTCTGTGCCCGCGCCAATTGGGGGGCTCGGGACAAATAGTATCCTTCTCAACTTGTTAAGCGTTCCTAACGTACGTACGTCGCCGACCAAATTTCCACTCCAATCTCGTTTTTCCTCGAGATTCCCGGAGGACCGACAGCGCTTGTTCGTTTTGGAACACTTGGACAATCAATTTAATCTGAACCAGACTTAAGCAAGAATCGCTCCCCTGGAGCCGCGGGGAATGAGAAAACGCCCCGGCCGGGGCGTTGGAGTCGCTTCACAACCGGCGTATCTCAGTGACGTGACGGCGGTTCGCCCCACGTCGCCCTCGACTGCGCCGCCTCGATCTTCTCGATCAACGGCTGCACGTACAGATCACGGATCATGTTCATCGAGACAATGAAGATCCCGATGTTTCCGCCAACGCCAAGGATGATGTGCCACCAGCGGATGGTGACGTCCACATTGAGGAAGAACCACAGAGTCACAATCGGTACCGATGCACCGCAGAGGAATCCAAACAAGCCCACCATGTACATCGCGAAACTGAACGTGTTGTACATGAACTTGCCAAACGCGCCGAAAATGGTACCGGCCTTCTCAATGAACTTCTGCGAGCCGGGTTGCTGTGGTCCGGAAACCTGCATGTATGCCGTTGCGGAATTGTTGTCCAACGTCTTATCCGGTGTATGACCGTTGCTGCCTGGACGAGACACAGTGTCCGTGTTCGGGGATCTGCTGGCCTGACTGGAAGACGAATTCTTCACATCCGAATCCTGCCCTGGGGATGTGCGTTCCACTGAAGTCGCGGTACTCATCTCACTCATCGAAAAAATGCTCCTCCAGCGCCTACACGGCCAAGCTAACCAGATACACAGTACGCATCCAAGTCCAAGTGAGCCGAAAATGGAAGCAATCTGCTATCCCGTGAGACAAGAAGGTGGGGTCCCCCTCAGCCGTGCACCTTCCACGCCGCACCGAACGTACGTTACAAGCTCCCGGCAAGCAAGACCCAATGCTCACTTTTTCTTGTCGGTTGTAAGTATACACTCTTGAGATCCAAGAAAATGACAAGAGCCACAAGTTTCACAAAAGATGGTATCTCTCGGCAGATTGCGCCGTGACCCTGAACACAGCTATATTTTTCACGCCTTCGGGGCCTGGTGCAATTCCAGACCGGCGGTGAGAGCCCGCGACCCTGATCGGAGGAGCCCGAGAGCCATGGTGGCTCGTCAGCCCTCCTACAGGTTGGACCGGTGAAATTCCGGTGCCGACGGTGAAAGTCCGGATGGGAGAAGGCAGGGGACATCTGTCCCCGGACCACAACGTTACGCATCTTTAACGATGCGTGGAGAGACCGTTTCATGGAGAAACGGGCTCCCTGCATGTGTCCATCTCAGCCCCGACGGTAGCAAACCGTTGGGGCTTTTGTATTTGTGAGGGATCTACGCTGAAAGAAAAGACATTCGACGAGCAGATGATGGCGCGTGCAATCATGCTCGCACGCCGTGGACGGGCCTGGGTTGCGCCAAATCCGATGGTCGGCGCGGTGGTGGTCCGGGACGGCGTCATCGTTGGAGACGGCTACCACCGGCGGTTCGGTGGTCCGCATGCCGAGGTGCACGCGCTGAAGAAAGCCGGCAAGCTGGCGAAAGGTGCAACGCTTTATGTCAACCTCGAGCCATGCTGCCATTACGGGAAGACACCACCTTGTACCGAACGAATCCTCGAATCCGGCATTGCGCGTGTTGTCGCCGCGATGGAAGATCCGAACCCGAAGGTGTCCGGTAAAGGATTTCAACAACTGCGGGATGCGGGCGTCGAGGTCGAGGTTGGCCTGCTCGAGGACGAAGCCGCGTTGCTCAACCAGCCATACCTGAAGAAAGCGGCGACCGGGCGGACATGGGTCACGCTCAAGATCGCCCAGTCGCTCGACGGCCGGATTGCAGCGATCACCGGCCACAGCCAGTGGATATCCGGCAAGCAGAGCCTGCGTTACGCCCACCTGCTGCGCGCGATGCACGATGCTGTGCTGGTTGGATCGGGAACCGTCGCCGCGGACGATTGCCAGCTGACCGTCCGTCATGTGCCGGGTCGCAACCCGGTGCGGATTGTGGTTGACAGCCAGTTCCGCATGAATCCGAAGGCAAAGATCATCAACACGCCGGACGATGCCCCGACCTGGGTGTTCGGCCTCAAGGACGCGCCGGTGCCGGCGTGGGCGAACAACCCGAACGTGTCCCTGTTCCACACCGATCCGGATGAGAACGGACGAGTTGATCTACGGCAGGTCCATCACATCATCAGTGAGCTCGGGGTCGGATCGCTGCTCGTCGAAGGTGGCAGCCGGATCTGGACATCGTTCCTCGACCAGGACCTGGTCGACAAGGTGGAGGTGGTGGTCGCGCCGATGCTGATCGGTACCGGCATCGAGGCGATCAGCGACCTCGGCATCCTGAAAGTGCACGACGCAATCCGTCTCGCGCCGATGCAGTGGCGCAAGATCGGCAACGATCTGCATGTCGCCGCGCGTGTGATTCACCGGGAGAACCGCTGATGTTCACCGGATTGATTGAAGAAGTCGGAACCATCCGGGGGAACCGTCCCCGTGGCGAGGGCGCGACGTTGACCGTCGAAGCGCACGAGATCCTCGACGGGACCGTCAAAATCGGCGACAGCATCGCGCTGAACGGTGCCTGCCAGACCGTGGTCACCCTTGAGAAGAACCTGTTCACCGTCGAAGTGGTGCGTGAGACTCTGCAACGCACCCGCCTCGGCGAGTTCAAGCCCGGCGATCCGGTCAACCTGGAACGGGCGATGCGTCCTACCGACCGGCTCGGCGGCCACCTCGTGCAGGGACATGTGGATGGCATGATCAACTTGTTGAACGTCCAGCCCCTGGCCGGATCGACACGCCTGCGGCTGGAGCTGCCGGAAGCGGATGCGCCGTTCATCGTGGAGAAGGGATCGGTCGCGTTGCACGGTGTCAGCCTGACCGTCGCGAAACGGTTGGACGACGCCTTCGAGGTCGAGATCATCCCGCACACCTGGCAGCAGACCACGCTGCATCTCTTGAAACCGGGGGAGAAGGTGCATGTCGAGTGGGATCTGATCGCGAAGTATGTCCGCAACATGCTTGGCCCGCACACCGCCGGCGGCCTGACGATGGACAAACTGCGGGAAGCCGGTTTCTGATCGAAGGGTAGGATACGGGGACACTTTGTCCCCAAAGTGTCCCCATATCGTGCCCGTGTCCGCTTGCGGACGCGGATGCGAGAGAGTTGAAACAGCTGGTTGGTGTGTCCCCGTATCGTGCCCGTGTCCGCTTGCGGACGCGGATGATCCCTGCTGGCAGAGCCATCAGGGGCACATTGATAGGCGGATGATCCCGACCAGCAAGCTGGTCGGGGCACACAGCAAAGCCATAAGGGGCACACTGCTCTTTTAAGATTGGGATAAACCCAGACATGTAGATTGGGACAAACCCACACATGAATTCCTGGGGCAGGATATACAACTGGCGCGGATTTGGCGTGCCAAACAATACGACAGCAAGTGCGCTACACCGATACAGTCACTACGAAAGCTTGATTCACGATACAGTCATGGGAGTGGCAGGATGAGTGAGAACACTCGCAACGAGACGAACCGTGACATGAGCCACGATTCCAATTCCAACGGCACCAGTGAGAACAAGGCTGCCGATTCGGTCAACGAAACGATCTTCCACCCGATTGAGAAGGCCATCGAGGACATGCGTGAAGGCCGCATGATCATTCTCGTGGACGACGAAGACCGGGAAAACGAGGGCGACCTCGTGATGGCGGCGGAGAAAATTACCCCGGAAGCGATCAACTTCATGGCGAAGGAAGGCCGTGGGATGATCTGCCTGTCTCTGGATGAGA
Source organism: bacterium (assembly GCA_963675295.2). Lineage (GTDB taxonomy): Bacteria > Electryoneota > Electryoneia > Electryoneales > Electryoneaceae > BMS3BBIN04. The sequence goes on along the minus strand of CAXXKJ010000002.1, from coordinate 3,031,275 downwards.
AACGGGCCGCCGAACTCGACCTGCAGCCGATGGTCTCGAACAATACGGCGCTGCACAGCACCAACTTCACCATCACCATTGACGCCGTCGGGGTAACGACGACTGGCATCTCCGCACCCGACCGTGCTGCGACGGTGCTGAAGGCCGCCGATCCGACCTCGCGGCCAGAAGATTTCGCCCGACCCGGCCACATCCACCCGATCATCGCGGTGGATGGCGGCGTATTGCGCCGCGCCGGACACACCGAGGGATCCACCGACCTGGCTCGTCTCGCCGGACTGAATTCGCTGGCGGTTATCTGCGAGATCATGAACGATGACGGCACCATGTCACGCGTTCCAGAACTGACCGAGATGAGCAAGAAGACCGGCATCCGGATGTACACGATCAAGGATCTGATCGAGTACCGCCGCCATTTCGAACGGTTGGTCGAGCGCCGGGTCGAGGTGCCGCTGCCGTCCAAGCATGGCGATTTCCAGCTCGTTCACTTCCGCGAACTGGGCAATAACAAGGAACACGTGGCGTTGGTGAAGGGCACATGGGAGCCGGACGAACCGGTGCTGGTGCGTGTCCATAGCGAATGCCTCACCGGGGACGTTCTCGGCAGCCAGCGCTGCGACTGCGGCGAACAGCGTGACCGCGCGCTGGAGATGATCGAGCAGGAGGGCAAGGGCGTCTTCCTCTACATGCGGCAGGAAGGACGCGGTATCGGGCTCGAGGCCAAATTGCACGCCTACAAGTTGCAGGACCAGGGGCACGACACCGTCGAGGCGAATGTGCTGCTCGGCTTTGCGGCTGACCTGCGAACCTACGGCGTCGGCGCACAGATTCTCGAGAATCTCGGTGTGCGAAAGATCCGTCTGATGACCAACAACCCGAAGAAGATCGTCGGGCTGCAGGGATACGGACTGGAAGTCGCTGACCGGGTTCCGATCGATATCAAGCCGAACGAGAAGAACCTCGGCTACCTGCGTACCAAGCGGGAAAAGATGGGGCATCTGATCGAAAACGCGTAGCCCGTTCCGTGGAACCAGTGACAACGGCTGAACCGTGACCCGGACCCTGTGGATGGTGGTGGCGTTCCTGCTGCCGGTCGTATTGGCGAGCACGCTGCTCCTTGCGACCGGCGGATTCGACCGTCCGCCGTGGGGTGACGAGGACCATTTCCACGACACGGTGCTGCTGTTCTCACAGGGCGATGTTGAACACTGGGATTATCCCGAGGTTGTGCCGCCGCTGACGTTTGTCGCGTACGCTGCCTGGGGCAGGCTCTTTGGCACTGATTTGGCGAATCTGCGCCCGTTGTCGATGCTGCTGGCGGGGATCGCGTCGCTGCTAAGTTTTGTCATGCTGCGAAGGTGCACCCGGCACGACTGGCAGGCGCTGCTGGTGACCGCGTGGCTGCTGATCAATCCGTACTTCACCGGTGCCGGCGCGTTCATCTACACCGACATGCTGTTCCAGGTCTTTGTGCTCGGCATTATCCTCGCGTTGCTCGACGATAAACCGCTGTGGTTCCTCGTGACTGCTGCGCTTGCATTGCTGACACGGCAATACGCGGTCTCATTCCTGCTGTCAGCCGGACTGATCGGGTTGCTCGGTGTCTGGCGCAGCGAGAAACGGCAGGGTATCTGGTGGTTGATCGCCGCCATTCTGCCGATGTTTCCGTTGCTGCTGCTGATGTTGCAATGGGGAGGGCTGAGTCCACCGGCGGGACTGGCGAAATGGACGCTGAACGAACCGCTGCGATGGAATCCGCACACGTTCACCACCCTGATCGCGATGCTCGTGGTGTACAGTGCCCCTTTGCTGCTGTTGGCGTGGAAGCTGATCCGGGTGATGAAAGGTTCGGTTTGGATCATCCCGGCCGCTGCTGGTTTCTATCTGTTATTCCCGGTCAGGGCGTCGCAGGTAACCGTGGTGCAAATGGGGATTGATACCGTCGGGCTGGTCCACAAAGCGATGAACGCAGTGCTGCCAGATCTGGTGGTGCATGGTGTGTTGCTGGTCGCGTTTGTGTTCGGCTGTGTCGTATTGTTCAACCTTTTCGCGTCGAACAAGGATGCGATTCGGAGAGGATTCACCAACACCGGCGCACGATTGCTGCTGGTGATCGCCAGCTATATCGCTGTGCTGCCGTTGTCGTACCAGAACTGGGAGAAATACCTGCTGCCGATCCTGCTTCCGGTGGCGGTGCTGTTGGTGCTGAACAGTTCGCTTGGGCACAACGGACAAAACCGGATCGCTAAAACAACCTGACGTGCTCAGCAATCTGACGTGCCCATGTTTGCTTGCAAACGCGGATTATCCCGGGCTGAAGCCCGAGGGCATGTATTTCGCAGCAGCCGCAGGTCCAGAGCAATGAGGTTTACTTGTTGCGAGAGGCAGGGTAGAGGGTGGATGGCTCCGTCAAACCGTTTGGGATGGCGGGCTCAGACGTGTAAGTTAACCAGGATACCGTTCCGCTCCGGCGGAGTTCGGGAACATCACGGAGAATGTTCATGCCGCAGGTGATAGAGGGTGTACTGGATGCCAAGGGTTTACGCTTCGGCATCGTGGTCAGCCGGTTCAACGAGTTCATCACCAACAAGCTGCTGGATGGTGCGTTGGACGCCATTCGCCGCATGGGTGGGTCCGAGGATGACGTCACCGTCGCCTGGGTTCCAGGATCGTTCGAGATTCCGGGAGTTGCCCGCCGTCTCGCGAAGAGTGGCAAGGTGGACGCCGTCATTGGAATTGGCGCATTGATTCGCGGTGCGACGTCGCACTACGATCTCGTCGCCGCCGAGGTGACGAAAGGGCTGGCGCAAACCGCGATGGAAGGCCAGGTTCCGGTGATCTTCGGCGTCTTGACCGCTGAAACCATCGAACAGGCGATCGAACGCGCGGGCACCAAGGCCGGCAACCGTGGTTTCCACGCCGCGCAGACCGCCGTCGAAATGGCGAACCTGTACGGCAAACTGGCGAAGCTGTAACTCGTACCACGGCCGCCCGGTGCATCCTCAGAACACTCACGTTGAACCATCAGCGAGGAGCTTGCGCGGCATGAAATCTCATCTCTCTCTCGTCGTCCTGTTTGCTACCGTCCTTCTTTTGCTGGTGAGCTCTGCCCAAGCAGAAGATTGGGAAACGATCACCTCTGGTTGGCGACCGGAACACATTCTCGTTGCCAATGACGACATCTGGGCTGCGTCCGAGGGTGGACTGCTGCATGTTGACCCGGAAACGCAGGCGCTCGAGGTGCTGAACATCGACGACGGCCTGTTTTCCAACTTCCTCACCGACATCGAGTACGATTCCACCACTGGCTATCTCTGGATCGGGCACACCAACGGCGGCATCGACATTCTCGACCCGGCTGACAAGGACGTTGTGTTTTCCTTGCGCGACTTCTACAACGACCAGTCGGTCGAAGGTATCAATGACATCCACATCTCGAACGGACGCATCTTCGTCGGTACCAGCCAGGGGCTGTCCCGTCTCGACCGATACGAGACGGAAGATTTGTGGGTGGTGCTGGAAACCTACCGCGGATTTGCCAGTTGGTCACGTCCGACTGAGATCACCGACATTGCCATCTACTGTGGTGACGTTTTCGTCGCCAGCAGCCGAGGAATCGCCAGAGCTGACCTGGATGCGAACCTGCTTGACGTGAATGTCTGGGAGGTTTTTGGAAATCAGGATATCCTGCCCGGCATTGAAACGGAAGGCGTGCAGTTCCTCAAGGTGGTGCAGGGCGAACTGTACTTCTGCTATTATCTCGGCGACATGTTCAAGTGGAACGGCAACTCATTCGACACCTTCACCAGCACCCGTAGTGTGTTCGATTTGACCGCGAAACCGGACGGTACCCTCTATGCTGGACGTGGGAACGGTCTCTACAGCAAAACCCCGGGCAACAGCGATTTCGGACTGGTTGACGGAGATTATACGGCCAAGTTCTGGGCGTTGGCCGTATTCGACGATCAAATCTGGGGTGCTGTGGACACCAATCTGGAATATTTCGGCGGAGTGGTCAATTGGGACGGCAACGATTTCGACTATTACCTGCCGAACACCCCCGGCGGCGATCAGGTGCTGAGGCTCGGCACATCGCCCAGTGGTGACGTCTGGATGGCTGCACGCAGCTCGCGAATTGGCGGTGTCTATCGCCTCTCAGACGGTACCTGGTATCCATACGCCGAAGCGAACAACCCGCAGGGTGCGTGGGGCCGGTCAACCGCAATGACGGCGATCGACTTCGATTCCTACGGCGGAACGTGGATCGGCACCTGGGGTAATGGGGTCTATTACATCCGCCCGTCGGTGGAAGAATCCGACACCTTGATCGCGCTGGATGCGACCAACTCAGAGTTCTCGCCGGTGAGCACGCCACCGAACAACTATGTGGTCGTTAACGGATTTGAGAAGGATCCCAGCGGCGGGCTGTGGGTGGCGAACATGGCCGCCTACAACGACAGCACGCTGGTTTACATCCCGGAACGCTGGTTCGTGCAGGGCCCGGACAACTGGGACATGAACGACTGGGTGCGGTATGGACCGCAGCAGGGAATGTACTCGAGCGATATCAGCGTGATCGAGATGGACAGCCAGGGCCGGCTGTGGATCGCTTCTTTGCGTGCCGAGGCGGACTATCCGTTGATCATGTTCAATCCGAACGGCACCCCGGAACACACCGAGGACGACGAGTTCAAGTACTACTCCTCAAACGATGGTGCGGATTACGATCATGTCAATGACATGAAGATGAGCGCGGACGGGCTGCTGTGGCTGGGCACACCGGAAGGGCTGTTCTACATCGATACCAACCTGCCTGCCGACAACATCGTTTTCACAAGGGTCTACGGCGCGCTGGGTGAGTCGATCACCGCGCTGGAAATCGATCCACTCGACCAGATCTGGGTCGGGACCGATTTCGGCATCGGCGTACTCGGACGTGACCGCTTCACCTGGATCGAGCACTATACCACCGAGGAAGGAGCCTACCCGAGCGGGTTGGTGGACAACCAGATCACCGCGCTGACGATTGACTCGAGAACGGGCAAGATGTACGTCGGCACCAACATCGGGCTGTCCGTCGTCACCACACCGTACCGTGATTTCGCGGATGAACTGGGCGATATCGAGGTCGCGCCACAACCGTTCCTGGTCGGCAAATCTTCCGACCGTCTGCGTTTCGGCACGACAAGCCTGGTGGCGGACGCCGACATCCGGTTCTTCACACTATCCGGCCGGCTGGTGCGTACCATCGACTTCACCGAGGCCTCCGCCGAAGGCTGGGATGGACGCAACGAAGACGGCGAATTTGTCGGCAGCGGTGTCTACTACATCGTCGTTACCGGTCCGGACGGATCGAGCAAAACGGGAAAGGTTGCCGTCGTCCGTGAGTGAGGCTGCCGCCATATCGGCCGGAGAGTCTGGCGCGTGGGACAACGCGACCGCTCCGCTGAAACGTTTCGACCCGCGAGCCCGTTTGCTCGTGGGTCTGCTGCTCATCATCCAGACGGTGATGCTGCCGCTTGGGTGGGGGCTGGCGCTGGTCGCGGTGTTCATCGGCGGCTTCGTGTACGCCGGCAAACCACCATTGGCCCGCCTGGCGCTGGGACTGGTCGCGGTTGCGTGGATGCTGGGGTTGACGCTGCTGCTGCACGCGTTCACCACGCCCGGACACATTTTGTGGACTGTCCCCGGTTTGGAGTGGAACCTGACCCGAGAAGGATTGATCAACGGTGGATTACTCGCGGGACGGTTGTCGGCACTGGTGCTGCTCGGTGTCACCTTGTCGCTGGCGGTTACGGCGCTGGAAGCGATCCGCGCGATGGATGTGCTGCTGTCCCCGCTGGCACGGCTGAACATTCCGGTCGGATCGTTCTCCCTGCTACTAGGGATGACATTGCGATTCGTGCCGACGCTGTACGAAGAGGCGCTGACACTGCGCAAAGCCCTGCGTGCGCGTGGCTGGGATCCAGGCAAGGGTGTACTGTCACGGGTGAAGGCGTGGATTCCGTTGTTTATCCCGTTGCTGGCGAATGCATTACGCCGGGCGGACGATCTCGCGGAAACGCTGGTCCTGCGTGGGTATGATCCGCGAGCGGTGCGAACTCGGTACGGGCTCTCTGACTGGCGCGGCGCGGATACCATGATCACGCTGGCGTCAATGTTGCCGCTGGCGTTGTGGGGGGTGCTCGCGGCATTTGCCTGACTCGAGATTGCGGTTATCTTCCCAGTGATTCGCAGCAACTGGAGCACCCTGCCCGATGCGCGTTCGTCTCAACCTGTCCTACGATGGCACCGACTTCCTCGGCTGGCAGATACAGCCGTCCGGACGCACCATCCAGGGCGAGGTCGAGAGCGCGCTGACGCAGTTCCACGGCGGGCTGGAAACACGCACCTACGCATCCGGCCGCACTGACGCCGGTGTGCACGCGGTGATGCAGGTGATTCATTACGACGCGCCGGTCGAGCGGGAGGATAAGGTCATCGTCAAGGCGATGAATTCGCTGCTGCCGGACGATGTACACGTCTGGCGGGCCCGGACGGTCGCGGACGATTTCCACGCCCGGTTCGACGCACGCGGCCGGACCTACGCGTACCGTCTGCTGAGAACGCCGGACCTGTACCTGAGACGGTACGGTTGGCCAGTCGACACACGGTTCGATCCGGCGAAGCTGGACGACGCATCCAGGTTGTTTCTCGGCAAGCACGATTTCCGGGCATACGCGACCAGCCCGGAGGCGGATGAGAGTACCATCTGCGACGTGCGGCGCATCCTGTGGCGGGAAGACGCGTTCGGCTGGGTGATGATCATCGAGGCCGACCGCTTTATCCGGCGGCTGGTGCGTACCCTGACCGGGGCGATTGTCGCGCTGGCGAATGGGACAGCGGAGCGTGAGCCGCTGATCGCGGCGCTGAACGCCGGAGAGGGGCGGGTGCCGCCTCCGGCACCACCGCAGGGACTGGCCTTGTTGCGGGTGGTATATGACGAAGATGACCGTCTCGATCACCCCCCGGCCTCTCTGTGGGACGGCTATCTTGCTCAACCCTGATATGTATTTTAGCTCTTTCTGACGCCGAATGGCGGGAAAGACTTTCACCTGACAGATCCACCTTAGCCTTGAGGAAGCAGATGAAGCTGTTCATCGATTCGGCGGACATTCGAGAGATTCAGGAAGCGAAGGACATGGGCGTGCTGGACGGCGTCACCACCAACCCGTCCCTCGTCGCCAAGACCGGCCGCACTTTCGAGGAGGTCGCGCAGGAAATCGTCGAGATGGTCGACGGTCCGGTGTCGCTGGAAGTCCTCGCGACCGATTACGACGGCATGATCCGGGAAGCCGAAGAGCTGATGAAATACGGCGATAACGTCGTGATAAAGATTCCGTTGATCCTGGACGGCCTGAAGGCGACCAAGTCGCTTTCCGATCGGGGCATCAAGGTGAACAACACGCTGTGCTTCTCGCCAATGCAGGCGATGCTCGCGGCAAAGGCCGGCGCGGCATACATCAGCCCGTTCGTCGGACGGCTGGACGACATCAGCCAGGACGGGATGGAGCTCATCGACACGATCGTCCAGATTTACGCGAACTACATGTTCGAGACCGAAGTTCTCGTCGCCAGCGTTCGCAACCCGATCCACCTGGTCGAATCCGCCCGCATGGGCGCGGATGTGGCGACCGTGCCGTTCGGCGTGATCAAGCAGTTGATGAAGCACCCGTTGACCGACATCGGTCTGGAAAAATTCCTCGCGGACGCGAAGAAGACGCCGCAGAAGGGGTAAACGGTTGAAGAGTAAGGTCTGGCGCTGGTTTCTCTTCGGGTTCGTGTTCGGTGCGATCGCCGTCGGCTTGATGTGGACGGGGATGGAGATCGAACGCACCCGCTGGGAACGCGGGCCGTCTGCCGTCGAGGAAATCTCGCAGCAGATCGAGCTTCCGGATACGCTCCGCGACGAACACCTGTCGCAGGAGCTGCCGGAAGTCCACGCGGTCGGCCGCCGGACGGAGATCACTGAGGCGATTCGTGATGCCTCGCCGGCCGTTGTCGGCATAACCGTGACCAAGACACGGACCGTAAGGCAGCGCAGCCCGATGGCCGATGATCCGTTCTACCAGCGCTTTTTCCGGTTCTTCCCGCAAAGGATCTACGAGCGGCAGATCGAAAACTACGGCTCCGGGTTCATCATCGCCCCGGACGGCTACATCGTTACCAACGAGCACGTGGTCAACGACGCCGACTCAATCATCGTCGCATTGAATGATGGCCGTACCTTTGCCGCTGAGGTACTCGGCACGGACTACGACACCGACATCGCGCTGCTGAAAGTCAGTGGCAGGGATTTGCCGTGGCTGCGAGTGGCGGACGAGGAAGATTTGCTCGTCGGTGAGTGGGTGATGTCGATCGGTAACCCGTTCGGCCTGTTTAAGGTGAATGATCAGCCGAGTGTGTCGGTGGGTGTCGTCTCCGCGCTGGGGCGCACGTTCAATCGCCAGGAAGATGGCCGCCAGTATACCGACATGATCCAGACCGACGCCGCGATCAACCCGGGCAATTCCGGCGGACCGTTGATCAACACTGAGGGTGTGGTCATCGGGGTGAATACGTTTATCTTCACCGGCGGCGACGGGTCCACCGGTTCCATCGGCATCGGGTTCGCTATTCCGGCGCCGACGGTGCTGCACGTTGTCGATAACCTCCGTGCACGTGCGGAGATCGATGACGAAGTCTGGACCGGTATGGTGATCGACAACCTCAACTGGCCGGTGGCGAACAGCCTGCGTTATCCGTCGCTGGCGGGTGTGATCGTGATGAGCATCGAACCGGACGGCCCGGCGGACAAGGCCGGGATGCTGCCAGGCGACATCATCATGGCGGTGAACGGAGTCAAAATCGCAAGCATCCGCTCGTTGGACCGGTACTTCAAGAACCACGACCTGCGCGTCGGTGACGTGCTTGACTTTGAGATTTTCCGTGACGGTGATTCCGAAGTGGTGCACATGCAGTTGGTGGAGGTTCCTCAGTCATGATTGATCGCTACACTCGCCCGGAAATCGGTGCGATCTGGACGGATAAAGGCAAATATGATTCGTGGTTGCAGGTCGAGTTGGCCGTGGTCAACGCGTGGACCAAACGCGGCATCATTCCGCAGGAGGACCGTGACGCGATTCACGCCAAGGCCGGCTACGACATCGCTCGAATCGACGAGATCGAACGCACCACGCATCACGACGTGATCGCGTTCCTGACGTCCGTTGCGGAACACGTCGGTCCAGCATCGCGTTGGGTGCATCTCGGTATGACGTCGTCGGACATGCTTGACACTGCGCTGGCGTTGCAGCTCAAGGCGGCGGGAAAAATCCTGCTCGACGGTGTTGATCCGCTGCTTGAGGCGTTGCGCGAAAAGGCGCTGGAGTACAAGGATTTGCCGTCTATCGGACGGACGCACGGGGTTCACGCCGAACCAGTATCGTTCGGATTGCGCTGGGCCCGGTTCCACGAACAGCTTGATCGCGCAAAGCAGCGGCTCGCGTCAGGATATGACTGGGTTTGCACCGGGAAATTGTCCGGGGCGGTCGGGATGTATGTCCATCTCGACCCCGAAATGGAGCTGGAAGTCATGGCGGAGCTGGGTTTGAATGCCGCTCCGATCTCTTCGCAGATCGTCTCGAGAGACCGTCATGCGGACTTCCTCGCGGCTATTTCGTTAATTGGCTCCATCTTAGAATCCATTGCGCTGGAAGTACGGCATTTGCAACGGACCGAGGTCAGGGAAGCGCGCGAAGGATTCGCCAAGGGGCAGAAGGGTTCTTCCGCGATGCCGCACAAGCGGAACCCGATCAACGCGGAAAAGATCTGCGGGATGGCGCGGTTGCTGCGAGCCAACATGCACGCCGCATTCGACGACATCGCACTGTGGCATGAACGAGACATCTCGCACAGTTCCGTAGAACGGGTGATCCTGCCGGATTCAACCATCGCGTTGGATTATCTGCTCAACCTGACCACACGGCTGGTGAAGAACCTCGTCGTTGATGAAGAACGAGTGCAGGAAGTGCTCGACCTGACTCGCGGCGCAGTTTTTTCAGAAGGTTTATTGCTCGCACTGGTGCGTTCCGGGCTGACCCGGGAGGAGGGGTACGCATTGGTGCAGCGCATTGCGCATGACGCCGTCGATCGCGGCGCATCGGTCAAGGAGGCCGCGCTCGCCGACAGCGAGCTGGTGGAACGTATCGGGACGGAACAGGTCGAACAGGCATTCGATGTGCACCATGCCCTGCGCCACACCAACACCATCTATCAGCGGATCGGGTTCGCCGAATAAACCCGGTTTCGAAGTTCCTTACGGGAGGATATACGTTGGAACGGAAGGATCTTCTCTACGAAGGTAAGGCCAAACAGCTGTTCATTACCGAAGACGTCAATCAGCTCATCATGGTGTTCAAGGATGAGCTCACCGCCTTCCATGGCACGAAACGTGGCCGCTTCGACGGAAAGGGTGCGCTCTGCAACTCGGTGTCCACGTACCTCTTCCAGTACCTCGAGAACTACCACGTCGGCACGCATTTCGCCCGCAAACTGAGCGACAACGAGATGTTGGTGCGCCGGCTCGAGATGATTCCAATCGAGGTCGTGGTGCGTAATGTCGCCACCGCCAGCCTCGCGAAAACCTATGACCTCGAAGAAGGCAGCACGCTCAAGTACCCGATCATCGAATACCGCCTCAAGAGCGACCGGCTCGGCGATCCGATGATCAACGAACACCACGCGTACGCGATGGGTCACGCGACGCCGGAAGAGATGAAGATGATCAGCCGCATCGCGTCCAAGGTCAACGCGATCCTGAAATCATTCTTCGACCGCCGCAGCCTGATGCTCGTCGACTTCAAGCTCGAGTTCGGCAAGCATGATCGCAATATCCTGATCGCGGACGAGGTCAGCCCCGACACCTGCCGCATCTGGGACCGCAAGACCAACAAGAAGATGGACAAGGACCGGTTCCGCTACGATATGGGGCGAGTGGACAAGGTCTACCAGGAATTGCTGGAACGGATCGTCTCAGCATAGGTTCACGACGATGATTGCCGCGGAAGGATTCTGGTTTGTCATCCTCCCGATGCTGCTGTTCCTCGGCAGCGCGTTTTTCGGGATCTGGCGCAAGAAAGCCTGGCTGTTCATACCTGCCGGGCTCTTTTTGTTGCTGTGGATGTCAATGCTCTACTTTTTCCGCGATCCCGCACGGCCACAGCCCGACCCGCAGACCGTCGTTTCCGTCTCGGATGGTGTCATCACCGACATTATCCCGATGAACGACGGTCGGGTGAAAATCGAAGTTTACCTCTCGCTGCTGAACGTGCATGCGTTGCGTTCGCCCGCCACCGGGATCATCACCGGCTACGAGTTCATTCCCGGCAAGTTTGTCTCCGCGGCGAAAGAAGAATCGGTAAACGTGAACCAGCGTGTCACTGTCGACATGATGACGATGCACGGGCCGCTGCAGTTTTCCGCCATCTCCGGCATGATTGCGCGCCGCATCGTCTTGCCGCTGGAGCTTGGCGAAGAGATCCTCGCCGGTCAACGGATCGGATTCGTGCGCTTCGGCTCACGCAGCGAAATCATTCTCCCGCCGGGCATGAAGGTGAAAGTTGGCGTGGGGGAGAAGGTGTTCGGAGGCGTCACCGTTGTCGCGGAAGGCAGCGGCAGGGACGCACCAATGTCCGCGCCAGACGGGGGTGATCCACAGTGAATCGCAACACCGCGACCTGGTTCACCCTCGGCAATGTTGGCTCCGGCCTGATCAGCCTGGCATTGTTTCGCAAGAAAAAGTCCGGCGCTGCGGTGATCGCGATGATCGTTGCCGGAATTCTGGACGTCCTCGACGGTTGGGCGGCACGCCGAAGCGGCTCCGTCGGGCGGCGCGGCAGCGAGCTCGATTCCACCGCCGACATGACCAGCTTCGGCCTCGTACCGGCATTCATGCTGCTGTCCCTGAACAAGGCGAAATCGTACCGGTTCCTCGGCTGGCTGTACCCGGCATCAATTCTGTTCCGGCTGTTCCGGTTTGCCTCCGGTGGCGGAGGACCGGGCTGGTTCACCGGCATGCCGTCCCCGGCGACCGCGATCGCGGTGACCGGGTCCTGTGCCCTGGCTCAGAAACACAGATTTCTTGCGTGGCTTCCGCCCGTGACCGCCGCCGCGTTCTCATCGCTGGCCGTGTGCAAATTGCCGTACGGCAAGCTGACACATCCGTCGCTGGGGTTACTATCCCGGCCGTTGACATTCCTGATCTGGGGTGTGCATATCGTCCTGTTCTTCCTGTCGCCCGGTCTCGCGGCGCTGTCATTGATGGTCGTGTACGCCTTCCTCGGGCCATCCCTGATGCACAAATTCCACCGTCTGCAAGAGGACTCTGACCGTCCCGGAGAGTGATACCATGAAAGTGATTGTCGAAGTCATGCCGAAAGAGGGCATCCTCGATCCGCAGGGCAAAGCCGTGATGCAGGCTCTGCATCAGCTCGGCTATGACGAAGTGAACGGTGTTCGCGTTGGCAAACGGATCGTGCTCGACGTCAACGAGACGGACGAAGCCACCGCGATCAAGCGTGCCGAAGAGATGGCGGACACCTTGCTGGCCAACGAAAACGTTGAGGGCTTCAAGGTCCATGTCGCCGGGGAGAGCGCATGAAGTGGGGTGTGATTGTCTTTCCCGGCTCCAATTGCGACCGTGACGCCTATGACGTACTAAGCCGTGGGTTCGGCCAGGACGTGCGCTTCATCTGGCACAAGGAAACCGAGCTCGGCGATGTCGACGGTATCCTGCTGCCGGGTGGATTCTCCTACGGGGACTACCTCCGCTCCGGTGCCATCGCACGCTTCAGCCCGGTGATGAACGAGGTCATCGCCTTTGCAAACAAAGGCGGGATCGTGATCGGCATCTGCAACGGCTTCCAGATGCTGACCGAATCCGGTCTGCTGCCGGGCGCATTGCGGCAGAACCACAGTCTGCGATTCATCTGCCAGGACCAGCCGGTCCGTGTTGAACGCACCGACACCCGTTTCACCAGCGCATGCACGCCGAACCAAGTGCTGCGCATCCCGATCGCGCACCACGAAGGATCGTACTTCCTCGCCGAAGATGAGCTGAAACGGCTTGAAGACCGTAACGGCGTCCTCTTCCGCTACTGTTCGTTGAGCGGGGAGGTGGACGAAGCGTCCAACCCGAACGGATCGGTGAACAACATCGCCGGTATCATTAACGAAGGCGGGAACGTGCTTGGCATGATGCCGCACCCGGAACGCCGCTGCGACGCGTTGATCGTCCACGATGACGGACGGGCGATCTTCGAGTCGGTGATCAGTCAATTCGTGAACGCATGAGCAAACGCGAGAAAAAGAATCCCGCAGAGATGACGTTCTTCGATCATCTCGACGAACTGCGGTCGTCCCTGTGGCGCGCGCTGGCCGGGATCATGCTCGCTGCTGCTGTTTGCTACTATTTTGCCCCGATTTTTCAGGGCTGGTTGCTGATACCGTTCGAGAATGAAACCTCCGCCAGCCTCGCCCTGCTCGCGCCTGCGGAAGGGTTCATCGTCCGGCTAAAAATCGCGTTTGTCGCCGGACTGGTCGCCGCCGCGCCGTGGGTCTTCTACCAGGTCTGGGCGTTCGTCGCGCCCGGGTTGTTCGAGCACGAGCGCAAGCTGGTGATGCCGGTCGTGTTCTTCTCCAGCCTGCTGTTCATCACCGGGGCGGCGTTCTCGATGTACGTGCTGCCGTACGCCACCCGCTTTTTCCTCAGCTTCGGTACGCAGGAAATCCAGAACGCGTGGTCGCTGGGGAAATATGTCGATTTTGTCCTCCGGCTGCTGCTCGCATTCGGCGTTGTCTTCGAACTACCGCTGCTGATCTACTTCCTCGCGCGCTTCGGCGTGGTCACGCCGCCGTTCCTGCGCAAATACCGCCGGCACGCGATCATCACCTTCCTCATCCTTGCCGCGCTGATCACTCCGCCGGATGTCTTCACTCAGGCAGTGCTCACGTTGCCGATGGTCATCCTTTACGAAGCCAGTATCCTGCTCGCTATTGTCGCGCGGAAACAGTACGAGAAGAAACGCGAGGAGTTCATGTCGGATGATGGCGACAGCGACGGCGATGGAGAAGGGGATGGTTCAGGCGCGGACTCCGGCAGCAACGAGCCCGAGGAGGACGATTCCGACCTCGAGGACGACGTCAACACCGTTCCACGCGACACCGCAACCGTATCTACCGAATCACCCTCCGAGCCGCAACCGGTGAAGAAAGAGGCGCGTGGCCTCACGGTTGAGGATATTAGGGATGAACGCATCCGCCGGATGAAGGAACGCGGGGAACTCGACCCGCCCGAAGGGCACGAGCCCGATGAGTCCGGCGATGACGATACCACTGATGGTGACGAAACCGGCCCGGCCGGAGACGTTGACGATAACCCCGAACGGAAGGCGTAATCCGTGTTTCCCGGCGGCGGTGAAGTTCTGCTCATCCTGTTCGTCGTGCTGCTGTTGTTCGGCGGAAAGGAATTGCCACGTGTGGCGCGCATGATGGGGAAATGGTCCTCAACGATGCGCCGCTCGTTGAATGAGGTCCGCCGTGAAATCAACCGCATCGGCATCGAAGAGGAAATGAAGGAAGCCGCGTCCGCGATGAAGGGTAACCCGATCCGCGGACCACGAAAGCCGGATAATCCCACCGCGTCCCGTGACCCGCAACCGGACGCCGACGGCGAGTACGTCCCGCCAGAGCTTCCGTACCCGGATGCGATCGAACCGCAACGCCGGCCCGACGATCCCGCGCCGTACAAGACTCCGCAAACGAAAACGGGCGAAAGCGACAGCTCTCACCCGGAATCGTCATCCAGCTCTGAACCAAAGCCGCAGGATTAGTTTTCCACCTCCACCGAATCCTCCGGCATTTCCTGAAGTTCGAACGGCGGCAGTGTTTCGAACTGCGGCAAGTCCGGCGGCACGATAAGCTGCCCCAGCGAATCGCGTTTCGACCACTGGATCAACGAATCCAGCGCGGCGTGGAACGCGCGGTCGTACAACTCCGCCTCATACCCCATGTTCGGCAGCACCGGCACACGTTCACCCTCAATGTCCTCGTACCGTGTGTCCGGCGAAATCGGGGCGTCATACGCCTGCTTGTCGGTATCGGGCTGGTAGCCATAGCCGCGGTAGGCTTCGATGTACGCCGCTTCCGGCGTCATGTAGGGCATGAAGCCACGCTCGACACCGTCTTCGCCGTCATACGTGCGGCGGCTGTAGCCTTCCATGCGCTGCCATGGTTCCCGCGTCGCGGCGAGTTCGGCGTACGAGTCCGCCTCGCTCAGTTCTTCGGCGATGTCGGTCAGTTCGTCACCGAGTTCATCGACCAGGTCACGGAACAGCTCCGTCGTGCGGTCGAGGAACACCGTCCCCGGTTTCACGTCCTCGAGACGATTGACACTCCAGTACGCCCGCCCGGTATATGGATCGAGCATGTTGATCCGCATGGCGATGGTGCCGCTCTTGCGTCCGAGGAACGGGATTCCGCCAACGCCTTCCTCCCAGCGGTACACCTCGACGTTGATGATCGCGTCGACGCCGGTCACTTCACGAATGGTCTCACGGGACGCGGCGGTGAACGCGTTGTCGAGGCTCAACCGTTGCCCGCTCAACGCCGCCTCGAACCGCAGCAGGTCGCTCACCTCGTACAGCTTCAGCAGCTCGGTGCTGAGCATTGCGGAGACGGTGCGTTCGTTAACCACTTTCAGGCTGCGATCCTTCATTGCGGGGAGGACTACCACACGCAGAGGGATGCGTGGATCGTAATCCGGATCGATCACGATGTCCGTTTTCGCCAGCACCGTTGACGCTAGCAGCAGCACGATGAGTGGAACGACCAGCCTGCGCATGATACTCCCAACCAGAGACAACCTCGTTTCTGTTATCGGGAAACGTGGCCGGAAACTTGAGCGGTTACTTGAACTTTGAGAGCCAACTCCAGTCAGCGAGAGGGATATTCCGGCTCAGCGAGTGGGGAAGACGCAGCCGGGACGGCCCGCTGCGACCGCCGCGTCATCGAACACGGCGAACATGCGTTCGACAAACGACTCCGCAGAGAATTCCGCTTCTGCGCGAACACGGCTGGCGTGTCCCATCGCTTCACGACGCGCCGGATCTTCGATCAACTGACGCAAGGCTTCCGCCAACGCTTCCGGGTTGCGTTGCGGGACAATCAGGCCGTTGATGCCGTGCGTGACGACATCAGTACAGCCGGGAGCGTTGGTGGTCACCAACGGCAACCCCTCCGCCGCGCTGTCGAGGAGGAATTTCGGCATCCCTTCACGGTAATACGTCGGCAGACACGCGATGTCGGCGTTGGCGAGGATTCGTTCGATGTCGCTGACATGCCCGAGCCAATCAACGTAGCGCTCCTCGTGGATTTCGACCAGTTCGTCCGTGGTCAGCGAGTTCGGGTTGCCAGGGTCGGGATCGCCGCAAAGCTTAACGCGGAATTTCAGCCCCTGTTCATGCAGCAGGCGCGCCGCCTCGACCAGATCGAGCACGCCCTTGTCACGGATCATCCGTGCGCCGAAAACGATCACCGGGACATCGTTGTTGCGTTTGCCTGGCTTGAACGTGTAGAGGTCGGTGCCGACTCCGCCGACCAGCGGCGCCTTATTGTCCGGAATCACGCCCGATTTGATCAACAACTCCCGATCCATGCTGTTCTGGAACAGGATGCGGCTACCGTTACCCGTATGCGACCACTTCAGCGCGCCGAGCACCACGCGTCTTAGCACCTGCAATCGCTCGTTTTCGCCAGCGAACAGGAAGCCAAGCCCGGTCATCAGGCTGAGGATCGACGGCACACCCGCCAGTTTCGCCGCGAACGATCCGAGCACCGCCGGTTTCGGCGAGATGGTCAATACCATGTCCGGCCGTTCAGCACGGATCAACCGCACCAGCTCGAGCACCGTCTTCGCCTGCGCTTTCAGACCGAGACTGCGCACATCGAGACTGCTGAGCGCCAGTACACGCAGACCGGCTTCCTCCAGCCGTTCGCCGTGTTTGTCGACGAGACACGCCAGCGACACATCGGCACCGGTGTCCGCCAACGCCTGCCCCAACGCGAGGAAATGCAGGTGGAAGAACCAGTCGTTCTGGGTGAAAATGAGGATGCGGCAACGGTTCTGAGCCATGGCTCACGCGATCTGTGAGACGATTTCGCGACAAGGTACGGGCGAGAGCGGATCACGGCAACGCGCGCGTGTCTAAGCCGCACCGGAGCCGCCCGTTCCGCGCGGGTTCATGCCCGGCCGTGCTATATTGGCGCGCGAATGTTGAAACCGCCCGAGTGATTCATGACCGCCAAAGCTTCCTCCGCGAAAACACCCTGGCTGACCGCCGCGTGGCTGGCCACGTTCACGTTTTCCATCGTCACCGGCATCTTCCTCGCGCAGGTGTTCGCCGGACTTGGCTTTCTCGTTGCGGTGATCGGTTTGTTCAATGGCTGGACACCACGTGTAAAATCCACGATCACCCACTACCTGATCGCCGCGCTGTTGGCGTGGCTGGCGATTGCCGCGATCGCATCCCCAGCGCCCATGGACGGGCTCAACTTCCTCGCGACCAAATTCCTTGTCGCGCTGCTCGGGTTCTACGCCGTGTATCATCTCGTGCAGCAACACGGCGCGATCCGTTGGCTGATCCCGGCGTTGATGATCGCCGGGGTGTTCAGCGCGGTGAATGGGATCGTGCAATACTTCACCGGCACCGATTTCCTCTACGGTCAGTTCATCGAGACAATGCCCGATGAGGTGGTTCCGTTCTACCTGCCGGTCGGTTTGCTGAACATGGCGCTGACCTTCGCCGGAATGCAGATGCTGTATTTCCTCGCGCTGCTGCCGTGGGCGGTGAAGCAACGCAAGGCGCAGGCGTTCTGGGCGTGGGCCGGGATGGCGGTCATCCTGCTGTCGATCGTGCTCGCGTTCCGGCGTGGCCCGTGGATGGGACTGGCAGGGATGATCGTCCTGTTCCTGCTGACCCGCAACAAAAAGGTCGCAATCATCTCGCTGGCGGCCGGAGTGGTGGTCATTGCGGGGCTGTTCACGTTCTCGGACGGGTTCCGCACACGCATCCAGGACGCCGCGAACCTGTCCACGCACAGCGAGCAGGATCGGGTGCTGATGTGGCAGGCGGCGTGGGCGATGGGGCAGGAGAATCCGATCACCGGAGTCGGGCCGGGACAGTGGCGCACTCAGGCCGAGCAACGCGTTGATCCGAACCATGATTTTGTCTCGCTCGCGCATCCGCACAGCGATCCGCTCTGGCTACTGGCGGTTAGCGGTTTCCCAGGCCTGATCCTGATGGCCCTGGTGGTGGGAAGTGTGGTCGTGCTCGGGGTGCGATTGTTCTGGCTGACACCGGATCACGGCGACCTGCCGTCTCTGTTGGCACAGGGGGGAGTGCTCGGTTTCGGCGGGCTGGTGATTGCAGGATTGACCCAATGTTACCTGCTGGACGGCGAGATCATGATCGCGATGGGGCTGTTTCTCGGCTACACCCTCGGCTTGAGTCGAAGACCGGATCTTGGAGGACGGTAGGCGGTTGTCGGTTTGCGGGAATCGGTAGCCATTGGTCGATTGGCGGTAATCGGTTGTCAGTAATCGATGGAATGTAATTGTGTGTTATTCTGAATGGAACGAAGTGGAATGAAGAAGATCCAGCCTCGATAACGGTTAATCAAGTCCGATCTTCTTCACTTCGTTCAGAATGACATGCTACTTACGCGCGAATAAGTTGGAAATCCTGTACTTCGTTAAGGATGACTCCCTGTCATTACCACGGACTGAAGTCCGTGGTAATTATCTTCTCGCAGTCCGCAGTCCAGAGTCCGCAGCCCCAGAGCAACACGGCCGCGTCTGTAAACAGACACGGCCACATATTTTCCTGAGCCCCGAGCCCCGAGCCCCGAGCCCCGAGCCCCGAGCCCCGAGCCCCGAGCCCCGAGCCCCGAGTCCTGAGCCCTGAGCCCTCGAGCCCATCTTTTTAGAACATCGTCGTGAAGACCAGGTACGCGAAGTAGCTGAACGCGTCCGACTGGTTCGGCACACCCCGAGTGTACACCGTCTGGTTCAGACGCATCGCGAACTCTTCCGTCGGGAAGAACATGTTGTACCCGGCGTCGAGACGGAACCCCTTCTTGATCTTGAAGCCCGCCAGCAAATCAACTTCCTGTCCTAATTGCTTCAGGTTCTCGATCTTGCCATTGGGACGTACACGCCCCTGCGACGTTGCGAAGCTGAAGTTGTGCACGTCCGCCTTAAGACACAGCCAATCGGTGGGTGTGGCACCGAAGGTGAGGAAGCCGTCGATGAGACCGTTATTGACATTCCAGAAGTAATCCATCGCGCCACGGAACGCGTGCTGCGTGTAATAGTCCTGGTAGAACACGTAGACATCCTGCGGATCGCCATCGCCTTCGCCAACGCCGGTGTAATCCGCGCCGATTCCGACGAACGGAGCGCTACGATCATTCCCATGCACACGGACTTCCAGCGCCGCGAGGAAGCTGAGCAGGCTGTAGCTGTCCGGATAGGCGCCGTTATCGTTGGTCGCGCCAACCTGCGCGGCAAAATCACCTTCAAATTCCCAACGGCTGCCGCCGTCTTCGCTGAGAGTGAAGCTGGTGTACAGCGCCGGGGTGATCCAGAATTCCTGCTCTTTCTGCGCCGCGATGGTGCCTGGCACCCAGTCACCGGACTCGTAGGTGTAGGTGTTATCAAAAGTGTCGTAGTCGATCAACAGGAGTGGTTGCAGCGCGCCGTCCATGAAACTGGCCGCAACACCGGCCAGGTATCGTTTCTGCTCGTTGTAGCCGACGCTTTCCGAGTACTGGTAAATTCCGCCGACCCACGCGTTCGGAGTACGATAATTCGGCCAGATCGTGCCGAACGAATAGTCCCGGATTATCGACGCGAAAACGTCCAACTGGAAGCCGGGTTTGTGCCACATAAAGCGGAGACCGTCATACGCGCGCGGCCCCTCAACATTCCACCCGGACGCGCCCAGCAATCGTCCGCGCCCATACTCCATCTCAAACCGGCCGATCTGGAGGTCGAGACGGGTACCGAGGATATCGTTGGCGAACAGATACCCTTCCTGCAGTTCAAGCTGACTCGTGGATTGCGTGTTGACCGTGGTCGCATCAACACCGCCGGGGACGGTATTCGTATACGGGACGCCAACATACCGGGAATCACGGATCTTGGCGCGGAAGAGGACGTCGTCCGTCGCCTGGATCTTGAACCCGATCATGGTGCGCATGGTGGCGTAGTAGGCGGGATCGGTGTTGACCGAATCGAAATCGCGTTCGTCAATGAAGCCGCGGAAGCGCAGGTTCCCGTCAATGCTGACCCGCTCGTTGATGGGAATGTCCGCAACTGCAGTTGAGGCAAAGACTACGAGGATAAACAGCAGCAGCAACCGACCAGTCTCGAGTCGCATGCGTCCCCTTCTCCCGTTGCAGACGGGCATTGTCGTCCTGACCCGCCTGGTCATCTCCCTTCAGCCAGCCACGGCTGAATCCCATGATATCCGCAGAAGATAATGCGCTGAGAAGTCTGCGAACAGCCCATGGAACCCGAACCGTGATCTCAATATAAATCCGCCGCCCAGAAAATTCGCGTTCTCGAACGGGAACGAAAATGATGAGAATCCGGTTCAGGTTCAACGAAAACAACATACGAGCTGAATTCAGGCCAATGCCAGCGCCCAATTCCACAAGAGAGGGACTGGAAAAACGGCTCTCTGACTCGCGTTCACCACACGAGCCCGACTTCTTGTTGTGCGCAATTCCTGATCCTCATGATCGGCAGTACAAGCCGAATTCTGCTTCCATTTTCGTCTGAACAAGGTGTCACCCCGGAGCAACATCCCCGAGCTGCCTCTTGACATCCCGCCTGCTCTCCGGAACCTTGTTCGAGACTGAGTTGTGACGCATGAACACGTACTTTCCCGATGTTTGAACACAGTTTGCGGAGACCTCACCCTGATGCGTATCGCAGTCGCGCAAATCAATCCCGTAGTCGGTGACGTACACGGAAATGTCCGCCGCATGGCCGACGCCCTGACCTCCATCGACACCTCGAATGTCGACCTCGTCGTCTACCCGGAACTCGTCCTGTCCGGTTATCCACCACGCGACCTGATCACTTTCCGCTGGTTCCTCGACCTGGTCGAGGATGGGGTGGAGGAGCTACTCGAGCTGTCACAAGACTATCCGAACCTCGGCATCCTGTTTGGCACACCTCGGCGCAACGGCAACACACGCGGCAAAGGTTTGGCGAACGCCGCCCTGCTGATCCAGAATGGCGAGATCCTGCTCGAACAGCACAAGTGGCTGCTGCCGACGTATGACGTCTTTGACGAACTCCGCTATTTCGATTCCGGTGGCGCGGACCACTATCACGTGGTCGAGTTCGCCGGTGAGACGCTGGGTGTCGGCATCTGCGAGGACGCTTGGAACGATCCCGAGTTCGAGCAGACCCTGATCTACGCCGACAACCCGATCCAGTACCTCGCCGACCACGGCGCGACACTGTTAATCAACATCACCGCCTCGCCATACAATCTGCACAAGGAAGTCAACCGTTTCGAGCGGAACGGATTCCACGCCCGCAAGCATGGCGTGCCATTCCTCTCAGTCTGCCAGGTCGGGGCGAACGACGAACTCATCTTTGATGGTCGGTCGAATCTTTGCGACCGTGAGGGACGGTTAATCGAGCTGCTGCCGGCGTTCGAAGCGGACGTCCGCGTGGTTGACACCGCCGCTGTGAACGTTCCGGAAGTCGCAGAGGATCTGCCGGAACTCGAGTCGCTGCGACGCGCTCTGGTGCTCGGGTTGAAGGACTACATGCGCAAGTGCGGCTTCAAACACGCGGTTATCGGCCTTTCCGGCGGAATCGACAGCGCGTTGACTGCGTGCATCGCCGTGGACGCGCTAGGCGCAGAAAATGTGCGCGGCGTGACCATGCCGTCGCACATCTCGTCGTCCGGTTCAGTCGACGACTCCGTGCAGCTCGCGAAAAACCTCGGAATTCGCTGTGATACCGTTCCCATCGCGCCGATTTTCAACTCGTTCAACGACGCACTCGCTGAACCGTTCGCCGGGTTGCCGCCGAATGTGACCGAAGAAAACCTGCAGGCGCGAATTCGTGGTACGCTATTGATGGCGTTCTCAAACAAAACCGGCGCACTCCTGCTGACCACTGGCAACAAGAGCGAACTGGCGGTGGGGTATTGCACGCTGTACGGCGACATGGACGGCGGCCTCGCGGTGATCAGCGACCTGTTGAAAACGAATGTCTACCGCCTCGCCCGCTGGTACAATCGGGACCACGAGATTATCCCCGACATCATCATCACCAAGGCGCCCTCCGCCGAACTCGCACCGGATCAGAAGGACCAGGACACGTTACCCGAATACGATATCCTTGACGGTATCCTCGCAGCGTTCCTCGAGGAAGGTGCGGGACCGGAGGAAATCGTCGCACGCGGATATGATCGGGAGATCGTGGAGTGGGTTGTGCGCACGGTGCAGATCAATGAATACAAACGCTGGCAGGCCGCGCCGGGGTTGCGTGTCAGTCAGAAAGCGTTCGGAGCGGGACGGCGGATGCCCATCGCCGCGCGGGTGTCGTGGAAGAAGTGACAGGCTATTGGCGATAGACTATTGGCTGTAGTCTATGGGCTGCGGGTAGTGAACTACTGGCCGTAGACATCGGACATATACATAATTACCACGGACTTAAGTCCGTGGTAATTATATTAGAAAGCCACGTCATTCTGAACGAATTGAAGAAGATCGGGTTTAATCAGTCAAGATCGATGCTGAAGAGTATTATATACTCATCGTCACGTTCAAAATGATATGAAATATAATCATAACCTGCCGAGTACCGATTACCGAGTACCGACCACCGAGTACCAAAGAAAAGGCCACCGCGCGCGGTGACCTTTTCCGGTTCCATGACACTCAGGACGGTGTGGGTTATTCCGTCTCTTCGTGCCATTCAATCTGGCGTTGCGCCTGCACTTCGGCCCCCTCGCCATCACCCTGGAATTCGAACTGGAAGGTCCGTTCTTCACCGTCCGGAATGTCACCTTCCATCTCGATCTGAATCTCACGTTCGCCATTCGCCGAGGTCTGCACATCGACCATCGTCGGGGTCATGCCCTGGCCGACAATTGCCGACGCAATCGCGGCTTCGATTTCGTCGTCGCTCATGCCGGCTACGTTGAGACGAATCGTGCCGCCGGTGATCGCCGCGAGGGCGTTGCCACCGCGCTCGACCGTAACTGCCTCGGTGCTGACATCGTAGTCCATGCCGGCGAGCATCGGTTTCGCCGCATCGAGAATGGTATGCTTGATCGCGGACTGGTTTGTTTCCGAACTGGCGAAACGCAAGGTCAGGCCGTCCGGAGTCATCATCATGTTGGCGCTCTGCACGCCGGGCAGGTCCCGGGTTGCCTGCGCGAGGTTCATCGCGACAGACTGGTCCATGCTCGGAACCTTGATTTCAACAATCGAACCAACCGTGACCGTGTACGTCGCCGGGATCAGCAACAGGGCGGCTAAAACCACCGCGACAACCGCGACCGGAATCCAAGTCTTGTTCATGAATCGGTTTCTCCTGTGGGAGTGGTGTTGACGCACTCGGGCCAGGGAGCGTTCGAGCTGGAAGTTGTCCGGCTGTTCCTCGGACAGCTCGCGCAGCCCGTGCTCAACAGCTTTCGGCAAACGCTTGTCCATGACCCTTCTCCAATGTTGTGAGTGCTGACACCTCAACCCGCAGACGCTTGCGTCCACGCGACAGCCGGTTCTTCACCGCCGACTCACTCGCCTTCTGCTGCTGCGCGATCTCCTTCACCGACATTCCAAGAATCTCGTAGAGGATGACCGCTTCACGTTGATCTTTCGGCACCTTCGCCAACGCGGTCCGCACCAGTTCCTTGTCCTCATACGGCATCGGTTCCGGCGACGGGACACGCTGCAACGCGTCCAGACCAATCCAGCTCTTGAACCTCCGTGACCGTTCGCGGCTGATGTTCGCGTTCTTGATGATCTTCAACATCCAGAACTTGAAGCCGTCCGGGTCACGTAACGTGTGAAACTTCCGCCACGCGTTCAGCAGAGCGTCCTGCAACAGGTCGTCACCATCCGCACTCGAGCCAGCCATCGCACGCGAATACCGCACGAGTTCGGGGTAGACAGGTTTCAGCAACTCTTCAAACGTTTTCATCTGTTTCTTGCACCACACGTGTGTTGCTTTCAACCACAGGACGCTCGGTCACCTCAATCGGTCGCATGGCTCGCAGCTCCATGCTCTCTTCGCTCTATTTACGCACTTACACCAACCCCTGTTCCTCGAGGAAGCGTTGTTCCAAGCCCTTGTGACGCGCCAGCACCTTCCGGGCCCAGTTCAGACGAAGCTCCAGCTTCTCGTCATCGCTCAGACTCCAGTTCACCGCGCTGCGGTGCAGGCGGGTGGTGAGATCGTACAGCGTCAACGCCACCGACACCGAAATGTTGAAGCTTTCCGTGAAGCCGAACATCGGGATGCGCACGAAGCCGTCCGCAGCCTCGAGCATCTCCGGTGTCACGCCGGTGTCTTCGGTGCCGAAGACCAGTGCAAGCGGTTCCTCGATCGACAGATCCGGCAAATCGACGTCGTCCACATGCGGCGTGGTTGCGTAAATGCGGTAGCCGCGCTCCTTCAACCTCTCGATGCACGACGGCGTATTGTTCGTATCCCGTTTGTTGTAACGGTGCATCGTGGTCCATTTGGAGGCGCCCGCCGATATGTTCGGGTTCAACGTGAACCGGTTCTTGTTCTCGATGATGTGCAGATCCTGAACCCCGAAACAGTCCAAGCTGCGGATCACCGCGGACGAGTTGTGCGGCTGATAGATATCCTCGAGCACGACGGTGATGTGGCGCGTGCGTTGGTCCAGCACCTGCTCAAACTTCTGTCGCTTGTTCTCGGTGAGGTAGCTGTTGAGATAGTCCAGTACTTTCAGGGTTGTTTCGCGATCCATAGCCTGCAATCCGTAAGGTTTGCCCAAACTGAGAACGCACAAGAGGTAAATATGGCTCTAACATGTTCTCAATAATGCGTCGGCTCTTTCCAACCGTTGACGGATGGCAGGGATGCCGCGCCAGCGGTAGAATATACTCCCATCCATGGGGAAAAAACCGGACAATTGGATTCGAGCACACTTGTTAGCTAGATTCCAGCTTGCACCGGTTTTCACACGTGAACAGGCGTACCGCACCACGGAGTGACCATGCCGAAGGAGCATATCCTCATTGTTGAGGACGAAGAAGATATTCGCGGGTTGATCAAATACAACCTCGAGCGGGAAGGCTATACGGTCAGCGATGTCCCGACCGGCGAAGAAGGTCTCCGCATCTGCGCCGATCGCAGGCCGGATCTGCTGATCCTCGACTTGATGCTGCCCGGCATGGACGGGCTGGAGGTTTGCAAGTCCGTACGCAATGATCCGGAACTGAGAAACATCCGCGTCATCATCCTCACCGCCAAGGGCGAGGAACCGGATATTGTCACCGGTCTCGAGCTCGGCGCCGACGACTACATCACCAAGCCGTTCCGTCCGCGAGTGCTGATCGCGCGAGTTAAAGCCGTGTTACGGCGGGGCGTCGGCGAAGAAAGCTCGGACGAAGAAGCGATTATCGAACGCGAAGGGCTGAAGATTCACCCGGGACGGCACGAGGTCGCGGTTGATGGTGAAGTTATCGATCTCACCTTCACCGAGTTCAAGATCCTGCATCTGCTCGCCAAACGGCCGGGCTGGGTGTTCACCCGGTACCAGATCGTGGACGCTGTCCGAGGCGAGGATCACCCGGTGTCGGATCGCAGCGTGGACGTGCAGATTGTCGGTCTGCGCAAAAAACTGAAATCCGCCGCTGATCTGATTGAAACCGTCCGTGGCGTCGGCTACCGTTTCCGGGAATAGGACGTCATGAAGCGACGCCGCATTGTCTGGCAGTTATTTCCATCCTACCTGCTGATCACGCTGATCTCCATCCTGGTGGTGACCATTTTCACTGCCAGCATGCTGCACTCGTTCTTTATGGCGGAAACCGAGGACAACCTCGCAGCCCGCGCGCGCCTGATCGAGCCGGAAATCCTCACTCTGCTCGAAACCAGTCAACCCGACAGTTTGAACCAGGTGGTGCGAACGCTCGGCCACCGGTCCGACACGCGTATCACCATCATTCGCCCTGACGGCGTCGTGCTGGCGGACTCTGAGCACGATCCGCACGAAATGGACCTGCACAACAACCGTCCGGAAGTGAAAACCGCTTTGCATGGCGAAACCGGCAGCAGCCGCCGCTTCTCCGCAACGCTGCAAACCGATATGATGTACGTCGCGGTCCCCCTGCTCCACGATGAGAAAGTGTTCGCGATCATCCGTACCTCGAAATCGCTGAAATCGGTCAACGATACCATCCGCGTCCTGTTGATCACGATCGGCCTCGGGTCGTTGATCGTCGCACTCGCCGCGGCTGCTGTCAGCTGGGTTAATGCCCGCCGCATTTCGCAACCGTTGGAACAGATGAAGTTGTACGCGCGCCGGGTGGCGGCTGGTGACCGCGAGGGACGGTTGCCCGAGGAAGGTGGGGAGGAAGTTGCCGCGCTCGCAGAAGCGATCAACCTTATGCTGATTCAGCTGGATGACCGCATCCGGGTGATCGAACGGCAACGCAATGAACAGGACGCCGTCTTCACCTCCATTTCGGACGGCGTGCTCGCGGTGGATGCCGAGGGGTTGCTGATCTCAATCAACAAAGCCGCCGCGAGGATGTTCTCGCTGAAACGGTCGAAAGTTCGTGGACGCACGGTTCGTGACGTCATCGAGAATTCCGATCTGCGCAACTTTATCGGCAAGTCGCTGCAGACCGAGGACGAAGTCGAAGATGAGCTGTTGCTCGGTGACCTCGATCCACGCTACATCCAGATTCACGGCCGGCCGCTCCGCGACGAGGACGGCCGAAGCATGGGCGCAGTGGTCGTGCTTAATGACGTCACCCGTCTCCGCAGGCTGGAAAAAGCGCGCCGAGATTTCGTCGCAAACGTTTCCCACGAGCTGCGGACTCCGGTCACTTCGATCATCGGCTACATCGAGACCCTCGAGGAAACTGTCTACGAAGATCCCGAGGCCGCGAGGCAGTTCCTGCAGATCGTGCTGCGCCAAAGTGAACGCCTCGAAAGGATCATCGAGGACCTGCTCAGCCTCGCCCGGATCGAGCGGGACGCCGAGGGATTGGGTATCGAGCTGGAAGAAGCCAATCTCGACGACGTGATGAACAGCGCGCTGACATCCGTCGAGCAGATTGCGAAATCGCACCGAACGACTATCGTGAGGGAAGGTGAGAAGGGTGTGCGTGCCGTGATCAATCCACCGTTGATCGAACAGGCACTGATCAACCTGCTGACCAACGCGATCAAGTATAGCGATAACGGCACAACCGTGCGCGTACGCGTGATGGATAAAAAGAAGCGTATCCTGCTCGAGGTCGAGGATGAGGGCGTCGGTATCGCCCAGGAACACCTGCCGCGCGTATTCGAGCGTTTCTACCGCGTCGACAAGGGCCGCAGTCGTGCCGAAGGGGGGACCGGACTCGGGCTGGCGATTGTGAAACACATCGCACTCGCGCACGGCGGCAAGGTCAGTCTCGACAGCGAAATCGGCGTCGGAACGACGTTTACCCTCGAGCTTCCGAAATCGGAACACCTCATCAACCAGCTGGATCTGCTCGAATCCCTTTGAGCCGCATCCACTCCACGGGCTGTAGACGCTAGTATGGCCCGCGCTAACATTTCAACCCCACCCCGCGATCATTTCTTTTCATGTCGATTGTGATTTCAGCCATCACAAATGACAGCTGAAAAGGCCGGTGTCTCTGGAGGTCTCGCTTGTAAATTTAAATAAAATAATATGATAGGACGTTAGGAGGTGCTAATAAAACTCTAACAACTTCCCAACCGAATCGTATCAATCGCCCGCTAACTACCCCCCTCAAACGATGGATTTTTCAAGCGACAGCATGGTTTTCAGCCTACGTGACTACAAACGGTTCTGAACGATAAGAAGGCTGAAGACAGAACATACTAACCCCTGATCCAAAATCATTTGATTTTGGATACGAAAAGATTACTAAACGATTAGAGTTGTGTTTACCTGATCGTTAAAAAGTATTTTGAACCGACATGAAGGTTGGGAAACAGATATGCGATATACCGAGTTGAAGCGTTTCGCTGGTTTGCTGATGGTCGCGTTGCTGGTAGCTTTTGCTGGTAGCGCAGCGATCGCGGGCACGGTCCGCGGTGTCATCACCGATGTGGAAACGGGTCAACCCTTGACCGGCGCGAACATTGTGCTGGAAGGCACGGCGCGCGGCGCGGCGACCGATCTTGACGGCATGTTCGTCATCTTCAACGTTGCCCCCGGTCAGTATTCCGCCAGGATCACGATGCTCGGCTACGACACGAAGGTCGTACCGCAGATTGATGTCAGTGATGAACACGCATACAACCTCGATGTGGCACTGACCGCGTCGAGCGTGACGCTGGAAACGGTAACCTTCACTGCCGGTTCCGAACAGGGCAGCCAGGAACGGGAGTTGGAAGAGCGGTTGGAAGAAGCCGCGATCACCGACGCCGTCTCGAAAGAGGTGCTGAAGAAGCTGCCGGACCCGGACGTTGCGAATGTCGTCCGCCGTGCAACCGGCGTGTCCGTCGACAAGGGCGACCCGATCGTGCGCGGGCTGGGTGTGCGTTATTCAAAGGTTACCCTGAACAACGCCGCGATTTCCGGCACCGAGCCGAACCGTAGCGCGGTGTCGCTCGAGCTGTTCCCGTCCAACCTGATGGACCAGGTGACGATCAGCAAGTCGTTCCTGCCGGACCAGAACGGTGAGTTCGCGGGCGGTGTGGTCAACATGAGCACGCTGTCGCTGCCGAAGACACTGCAGGTGACGGGATCCAGTTCGTTCAGCTACAATACCGCGACCACCTTCAACGATTTCAAGTCCTACCAGGGTGGCAACCTCGACTGGGTCGGTTTTGATGACGGCACGCGTGCGTTGCCGGACATCGTCGCCAACGCCACCGAGAAAATCAACGAGTCGGGCCAGTTCAGTGAGGGTGGCTACGACCCGAACGAAATCGCTGAATTCGGCAAGTCGTTCGACAACAACTGGTCGCCGACTGACATGCAAGCGATGCCGAACATGAATTACTCAGTGTCCATCGGCAACCAGACCCAGCTTGCCGGCAAACCGTTCGGCTTCATGGTCTCAGGCTTGTATTCCAAGGGCAGCAGCTTCATCGACGGCGACAAGAACATCTACACCGGCGGCAACACCCCGGGCACCGTCAAGCTGTGGCACGATTACGCTTATAAAAGCTACACCCAGTCGGTCGGCCTCGGATCGATGGCCGCGATGCGCTGGTACTTAAGCGACCTTAACAGCATCAACTTCAACATGCTGTACAGCCGCGATGTGAGCGACGAAGTCCGCACCTTCGGCGGCTACAACGATGACCGTGGTACGGATATCCGTTCCACCCGACTGCGCTTCGTCGCCGAACAGACCTTGACCAACCAACTCTTCGGCAACATTGCCGCGCCAGATCTGATGTCGTCCACCTTCAACTGGCAGGCGACGTACAGCCGTGGCACGCGATATGAACCGGACACGCGCGAAACCCAGTACGAAGACACCGGCGGCGGCATCTTCCAGTTCGCCGATGAAACGTATTCCGGCAGCCGCATCTTCAACGATCTGCGCGACGACACTTACAGCGGCGGACTCGATTGGACCTTCAAGCCGATGGGACGGACCAGCTCCCTCGAGCTGAAGACCGGTGGGTCTGCGATGTACAAAGATCGCATTTCGGACTATCACCGTTACGAGTTCGAGATGACGCAGGCCGCGTCGGAGAACGCCAACTTCAACAATTCCGATTTCCTCTCGCAGGAACCGGAAGTGTTATTCGCCGAGGATAACATCAACGCCGGTGGCTGGCGTCTCGCTGAATACACCCGACCGACCGACAGCTACACCGCCAAGCAGCAGTTGTACGCCGGTTACATGATGGCGGAGATGCCGGTCACCAGCCGTTTGTTCGTCACGGGTGGCGCGCGTTACGAGCATTCGGAACAGAAGGTGGAATCGTTCACCCCATACATTTCGAACAACCCACCGACGAAGTCCGACCTGACGACCGGTGATGTTCTGCCGGCGATCAGCATGCGCTACACGCTGCGCCAGCGGATGAACTTGAGGTTCGCGGCGAGCCAGACGGTTTCCCGTCCAGATTTCCGTGAATTGTCCGAGTTCGAATTCACCGACTTCATCGGCGACTATTCGGTCGTCGGTAATCCGGACCTCGACCGGGCCCTGATCCGCAACTACGACTTGCGCTGGGAGATGGTCCACGGTGTCGCCGACCTGATCGCGGTCAGCGCCTTCGTCAAGGACTTCGACAGCCCGATCGAGATGATCATCGAGAACACCGCACAGCCGCGGAAATCGTACATCAACGCCGTCGGCGCAACCAACTACGGCGTCGAATTCGAGATCCGGCAGAATCTTGGCATCCTGCATGATCAGCTGCAGACGCTGACCGTGACCTCGAACCTGTCCCTGATCGAATCCGAAGTCGAAGTCGGTTCCGGTGCCGGTCAGATCCAGACCTCAGCCAATCGTCCGTTGGTAGGGCAGTCGCCCTACCTGGCCAACTTCGGCCTGAGCTACATTCATCCCGACTACGGCTCACAGGTCAACCTGTTCTACAACACGTTCGGCGAACGCATTGCGAACGCCGGCGCGAACGGGCTGCCTGATGTCAAAGAGTCCTCCCGTCATGATGTCGACCTGACCGCACGTCAACCGCTTGGCCGGCAGTTCGCGGTGAAGTTCGCTGCAAAGAACTTGCTGGACAGTGATTACGAATTCACCCAAGGTGGTGAAATTACGGAAACGTACAAGCGCGGACGTACCTGGTCGGTAGGCGTTACATACACACGCTAAGCGAGAGCTGAACGTAGAGTTCACAAGACCCTAACACTGTACCCCCACAGTTCGTTTTGAACGGATATGGGATCCGTACGCACGGATCTAAAGAGACTGAAGAGGAGAGAGACGATGTTTCGTGGGACATTCACCCGCATGAGCTGGCTGACCGCCATTCTGGCACTCGGCCTGATGATTTTCGCGTTCGCTGGCTGCAGCGACGACGACGACAACGATGATCCCGTCGGTCCGACGATCGACGAAGACGCTCCGGAACTGACCGCACCGAACGATGGCGCGGACATCGACCTGAAGGAACTGTCCGACATGGGCGAGTCCTTCACCCTCGATTGGGAACCGGTTGACATGGCGGATGGCTATCGCGTCCAGATCGCTCCGGACAATGGTTTCGGTGCCACCACCCTGGTCGAAGACTTCTACCAGATGAGCTTTGTTGACGAAGACGACGTGAACGATAACGGCGACGAAGACGAAGTGCTGCTGTACGACTACTACGAACCGCAGGTCAACAAGTGGGTTGTGGGCAATACCTATTTCTGGCGTGTGGCGACCGTCTGGGATGACGGCACGGAAACCGGTTGGTCCGAAGTTCGTTCCTTCACCCCGTTCGCCGAAGCGAAATCGGTGGACGAGATCCTTGAAGGCGTGATCTCGTCGGACAAGGCGCTGGAATCCGGCAAGACGTACCTCCTGCGTGGTGGTGTGTTTGTTGGCAGCGACAACCCGAACGCCACGGAAGTCACGCTGAGCATCCCGCCGAATGTGACCATCTACGGTGAGTCCGCAACGGAAGGCATGCTGGTCATCCGCCGCAGCGGTCGCATCGAAGCCGAAGGCACCGCCAACGCCCCGATCGTGTTCACCTCCGACAAGGCCGAAGGCAGCCGTGGCCGTGGCGACTGGGGTGGAGTGATCATCAACGGTGAAGCGACCCTGAACACCGGTGCCGAAGCTTACGGCGAAGGCGACACCGGCCCGTACGGCGGCACCAACGACGCCGACGATTCCGGTATCCTCCGGTATGTGCGCATCGAGTTCGCCGGCCGCGAAATCAGCCCGGACAACGAGCTGAACGGCCTCGCGTTGCAGGGTGTCGGCAGCGGCACCGAGATTGATTACGTTCAGGTTCACATGAACAAGGATGACGGCATCGAGTTCTTCGGCGGCACCGCCAGCGCGAAGCATGTCTTCATCACCGGTTGCGCGGACGACCAGTTTGACTGGACCGATGGCTGGCGTGGCATGGGCCAGTACTGGATCTGCCAGCAGTACGCCGACGACGCCGACCAGGGTATCGAAGCCGACAGCAACGCGGACGATAACTCCGCCACCCCGAAGTCGATGCCGATGATTTCCAATCTTACCCTGATCGGTGCGGGCAATGGTAACGGCGAATCCGACCTCGGCATGCTGTTGCGTGAAGGTACCGGCGCCTACATCTACAACGCCGTCGTGATGAACTTCGGTGAGTTCGGCATTGACATCGACCAGGATGCCACCTGGGACAACGCCGAGAACGGTGACCTGGTTGTTGACTACAGCGTCTTCTTCAATAACGCCATCGACAAGGACGGCCTCGACTGGTCGAACGACGATGATGAGATCGACGAAGAAGATTTCATCAGCGATATGATGACGAACAACTGGTTCGGCACCGATCCGGACCTGATGGATGCCGCGAATACGGATGCGCCGAACTTCACCCCGAACGCCGGCTCGATCCTGCTGGACGCTGACAACGCGATGGACCCGACCACGATGGATGCGTGGTTCGACCAGGCGATGTACATCGGCGGTATGGGCGACGGCTTCAACTGGATCGAGGGCTGGACTACCAGCGACAAGAACTAGTTGCTGCGCAGTACGCAACCTGAGCAATACACAGCGCTCCTCCAGCAAATGGGGGAGCGCTTTTTCTCTCAGGACACCTGAAAACAGCAGGATGCGGCGGGCTCAGTATGACAAAAACATCAGCTACCGGACACAGCTCGACTCCTGCAAGTTCATTCTTTACGAAACATGCGTGTTCAGCTCCGAGAATCTGTTTCGTGTTTTTCGTATCTTGCAGAGCAAACTTCATTGTTTACTCGCATTTCCTCACAGAAGAGACCAGTTACTATGTGAAAATGCGAGCCAAGCGTTGCATAGGACCAAAAGAACACAATACTTTTATATCACTTGGCCGTTTGGGTGATCACTGGGCGTGTGATACAGGAACGTTGGAGACGGCCGGGTAACGGAAAGCGAGTTTCAGAGTCAGCACGTCGCCATTCACCCGCAACAAACACCGCACCGCCGACCGCGGGACCGGCGGTATCCCGGGCACGTACAAGCACGATCAGCGACGACCACGACCTGCCCACCGTGCCCAAACCGATTACGTCAACCAGCACCCTGTACAATCGCGCGGGAGAAGGCCGTATCCCGGCGGCACGTTTACGTGTTGAGGGCATCCGTACGATTTGCAGGGTTAAGATGCGGTTGTAGACGGACTATCCAAGGTGACGCTCATGAACCTTCGATCCTGTTCTGTTCCGTTGTATCTGATCTTTGCTTCACTCCTGTTCGCCATCTTTCTGCAGCCTTTAACCGCCCTCGCCGGGACAACCGGCAAGATCATGGGTGTGGTGCGGGACGGATCCACCGGCGAACCGATCGCGGCGGCAAACGTGCTGGTACAAGGCACGCCCCGTGGTGCGGCAACCGACCTGGACGGCCAGTACTTCATCATCAACCTGATGCCGGATACGTACGAGATTGTCGTCTCGTCGCTGGGGTATGCGACGAAGACGATCACCGGTGTTGAGGTGAACGTCGACAAGACCACCACGTTGAACGTCGAGCTGGACCCGTCCGCGATCATGGGCGAGGAAGTGACGATCGTGGCGGAGAAGCCGATCATCGAGGTGGACCGGACGTTCTCGACCGCATCAGTCGGTGCGGAAGACCTGGAGGCGATGCCGATCACGCGGGTGCAGGAAGCGGTCAACCTGCAGGCCGGGGTGGTGGACGGACACTTCCGCGGGGGACGGTCGGGCGAGGTCGTGTACCTGGTCGATGGCATCCCGGTGCAGGATGCATACGACAACTCCCAGGCGACCACGCTGAACCAGGGTGCAGTGCAGGAGCTGCAGGTCATCTCCGGAACGTTCAACGCCGAGTATGGCCAGGCGATGTCCGGCGTTGTCAACCTGATCACCCGTGAAGGGGGCAGCAGTTACAGCGGTCAGGTTATCACACGCTTCGGCGACTACCTTTCGACGAACGACGATGTGTTCTACAACATCGATGATATCAGCCCGATGGCCATCCAGGACTACGAAGGCAGCCTCTCCGGGCCGGTGCCCTATACAAACGACAAGCTGACGTTCTTCATCAACGGGCGCATGGACGACAACTCCGGCTGGTATTACGGCCAGCGTCGCTGGGGGTTGGAACACTATACGGTGACAGACAACGGGTCGGTTGTCCGCCCCGATCTGGACATCGGCGAGATCTTCCGTGAGTTCCCGAGTGCTTTTCCAGATGACTACGATACCACACGGGCGCAGGAAGTGTATGACGCGGTCGGTGTGATCCCGATCTTTGGTGATGATGAACCAGTCGAGATGAATCCCGACCGCAACTTGTATTTATACGGAAAGCTGTCCTACCAGCTGACCGACAACATCAAGCTGAACTATTCAAGCCTCTGGGATGACCGGAACTACAAGGACTACGATAACGACTGGCGGTACGTCCCGGAAGGCGTACTACACCGCTTCTCCCGTGGCCGGACCAACATGCTGCGTGCCACGTGGGCGCTAAGCCAGCGAGCGTTTATCGAGACCGGGTATTCAAATACCTTCAAGGAGTATTACCACTACACCTTTGAAGATCCATTCGATGATCGTTACGTCAGCTCATTCTTCTCCGACCTCAGCCCGGGCGTGACCCTGAAGATGGGCGGTACAAACAACGAACACTTCCGCCGTTTCACCGACTCGCATAACGGCACTACAAAGCTGAACTGGCAGGTGAACAACGTTCACTACGTTGTCGCCGGCGTCAGCACGAACTTCAACACGATTTACTACGACCAGTTTACGCTGTCCAGTCTCGACCCGAAAGATGAAACGTCCTCAGACTTCTTCATCCGCGATCCGTCAGCCCTCGATCACGATGAGTACTTCAACAATCCGTTCGAAGGCGCGGTGTACGTACAGGACAAGATCGAATTCAAGAACTTCATCGTGAACGCGGGTGTCCGTCTTGACTACTTCGATCCGGACGCCAAGATCCTCGCGGACCCGGCCGATCCGAACATCTATTCGCCGCTGCTTGAATCGCACGCCAACGACCCGTTGACGACACGGCACACGTACTGGTGGAAAGACGCATCGGCAAAGTACCAGGTGTCACCGCGACTGGGTGTCGCATACCCGATCAGCCCGACCGGCGTGCTGCACTTCGCGTACGGACATTTTTTCCAGCGTCCGCGCTATGAATACCTCTACACCAACCCCGAGTGGGAGCTGGATCCGAATTCGAGCACCGGCACCTTGATGGGTAACCCGGATCTCGAAGCCGAGAAGACGATCTCCTACGAGTTTGGCCTGCAGCAGGGAATCACCGACGACATGTCGATGGGCCTGAGCCTGTACCAGCGCGATATTCGTAACCTGGTCAGCTCCGACCGGATTGTCAGCACCTACGACGCCGGCACCAAGTACATCCAGTACACCAACCGGGATTTCGGTGAGGTTAAGGGCATCGTTCTGTCGCTGGACAAGCGCTACGCGAACGGTTTCTCCGGCCAGTTGAACTACACGTACCAGATCGCGGAGGGTAACGCGTCCGATCCGCAGGATGCGTTCAACGCGCAGAAGGCCGAGCAGCAACCGATCAAGCAACTGCTGCCGCTGGACTGGGACCGCCGTCACACGATCAATGCGACGGTCAACTACTTCCAGCCGAAGATCTGGGGTGCGTCGCTGATCGCTTACTATGGTTCGGGCTTGCCGTACACCTCAAAGAATCTCTCCACAGAAGCGGACGTTGAGATCTCGTTCGAGAACGACGCCCGCAAGCCGGACTACTTCAACGTTGACCTGAACGCGTTCTACTACCTGCCGTGGTTCGAGGGAACCGGCATCACGGCCAGCGTCGAGCTGATGGTGCGCAACCTGTTCGACCGCCTAAACGAAAACGACGTGTTCACCGACACCGGACGGGCCACCTACACGCAGGAATATTACCAGAACCTGCCGTCGGAAGAACCGTCCATCAACACGCTGGACGAGGTGTACAACCGGCCGCAGTACTACAGCCGGCCGCGTGAAGTGCGTATTGGCTTCAAGTTTTCCTTCTGAGGGAGGTAACCGTGAATGGACCAGACATGGGCATCCCTCGGATTCAGCTGAGGATAACATTGATGAACAAGATTCTCGTGACCGGATTGCTGCTGTTGTTTGTCCTGGCGATGCTGCCGGTGAGCCAGGCGCAGGTGCCGTCGCAGTACAAGGGCAATCGGCTTTACAGCTATGAGAACATCCATAGCGGCAACAAGGTCCGGACGATTTTCTATAACTACGGTCTCGTTGGGAATATCAGTGAGATCTCCGGCGAATGGCCGTTGGGCACGGGTAACGAGTATGTCGGTGACGTGACGATCTGCGTCGGAGTCGAGTATGTCCACCCGTCCAACGATGTGATTCACTCCGTGATCACCTGCCGGTCGCCACGTGGAACCGACGATGTCAGCCCGAGCGGCGTCCACTGGGGGTTTGAAGCGCTGCCGGGATTTGGTGCCCCGCCGGATCAAGCCTCCGACGATCCGGGCGCGGCCGGCCTCGTTGCGATGAGCCACCAACCCGAAACGTGGCCCGTTTTCTGGCCTGATAAACAATTTAGCGACGCTCGCGACATTCTCTGGGAGATGGACACGAACGATCCGGGCTGGGCGGGGAAATGGAACGGCTACTTCGGCAAGGATGTCACCAACGCTGACCAGGAATCCTACTGGCAGATGGATGATAACGCCGACCGCGAATTCCGGATGGAATACCTTAAAGATCCGGAAACCGGTGAGATCGTGCGTGATGAAGAGAACAACCCGATCGAAATGATCTATTACCCGACCGCGGATGACACCACACGTGGCGGGATGGGGATTCGCGTTGCCGCGCGCGGCTTCCAGTGGTCGCACTTCCTCGCGGAAGACGCTATCGTCTGGCAGTACGAGATCGCCAACATCAGTGACTACAACTACGATAAGGTCGTTTTCGGCATGGTTGTCGGCACACTGGCCGGTGGCCGCGAGGATACAGACGACGATCTCGCGTTCTTCGATCCGGACAACGACATCACCTATTCCTACGATGAAAACAACGGCCCCTCACGAACCTACGGCTGGGTGCCGGTAAACGATGATCATGATGTCGGCTGGATCGGATACGCATTCCTCGAATCTCCGGGCAACGAATTCGACGGCATCGACAACGACGGCGACTACACGGGAAACGCTCCGATTCTCACCGAAGCGCAATTGCGTGAATGGACAGAGGATGGGATTCACCGCAATCCCAACTCGGAACTGGTGTTGATCGACTACAACACCTACGAACGTACCGTTGTCACGATGCCTGAGTCCGGCGTGCTCGAGTACGATTTCCGCGGCACGACCCGCACGCTGTACGCGGACAGCCTGCTGATTGAAGATGGCTACAACAACTTCGACGACAACTTCAACGGGTTGATCGACGAACGTTATGTGCCGCCGTCAGATTCGGTTGACCAGCGCCTCGACCACGTTGGCTACGCCTACATCGACTACTTCACTGGCGCGGGGCTGAACGACCTGATGATTGACGAAGCCCGTAACGACGGGATCGACAACGACGGCGACTGGGACCCGAGAACCGACGACGTCGGCTTTGACGGCCAGGCAGGCACCAGGGATTTTGGCGAAGGCAACGGCCAGCCGGACAACGGTGAACCGCACTTCGACAAGACGGACATCGATGAGTCCGACCAGATCGGCCTCACCTCGTTTGACTACTTCGATATCGAGTCCGCCTCCGCTCTGAGGTTGCGCAACGACAACGACATGTGGAACCGGATGAAACCCGGTAACATCGACGTTGTCCCCGGCCGGGCGATGGATGGTGACTTCATGTACGGTTCCGGGTATTTCCCGCTCCCGTCCGGCAATACGCAACGTTTCTCCACCGCGCTGTTCTTCGGTGAAGACTCGGTGGACGTGTTCCTCAACAAGCGCACCGTTCAGCAGATTTACGACAGCAACTACAACTTCGCCCGCCCACCAGAGAAGCCGACGGTGACCGCGGTGGCGGGGGATGGGTTCGTCACCCTGTACTGGGACGACAAGGCCGAGTTTTCGGAAGATCCGTCCCAGCCCGTCGAAGACAAGTTCGACTTCGAAGGCTACAAGATCTACCGTGCGACCGACCCGGGCTTCCTCGAGAATTACGTCATCACGGACGGTCTCGGCCGCAAAGTATTCCACAAGCCGATTGAACAATTCGATCTCAAGGACGGAAAGGCCGGATTCTTCTCCGCCGGTGACATCGGCGTGTCGTTCTACCTCGGTGAGGATACCGGGTTACAGCACGTGTGGACAGATACAACGGTCGAAAACGGGCAACAGTACTACTACGCTGTCACGTCCTACGACTTCGGCAACGATTCCACCGGCGTGTTTCCGGCGGAAACTTCCAAGTACATCTTCGTTGATGAAACCGGCGAAGTGAAGACCGACCAGAACACGGTCGTCGTGACCCCAAGCCCGACAGCCAACGGTTACAAGGCTCCGGTCGAAGGTAGCGCGGAACCGCTTGCAGGATCGGCGGACGCGTTCATTCACGTGGAAGTGGTTGACCCGACGCTGGTGCTGGACAACAAGGATTATGAGTTCACCTTCAGCGATCCGGATTCACTCCGGCGGGCCACACGCTACAAAATCACGCGTTACGGGGACCGGGGCGGCTACAAAACCGTCATCAGAAACGGGACCCTGGCTGACCGGTTCAATTCGAAACGCGTTTTCGACATGTACGACACGTTCCTCGACTCGACGTACGGCAATGGGGACGGTCTGTTGAATGTCGAGAGCTTCTTCGACGTCGTCGAAACTCCAATTTTCGAAGGATTGCGCGCGTTCATGCTGCTACCCCGCCGTCCAGCACGGTTCATCTCTGCGCAGTCCGGCTGGGATCTGTACAACGCCGTGGATGAAGATTCGATGCTGACGTTCACCATGAGCCCGATCAGTTTCCTGGTCGACAATTTCGTCGGGGATTCGACAGCGTCCGACTACCGTGTCACCTTCTACAATGAGGTGGTAGACACATCCCTGGAATACCACAGGGGATTCTTCGCCAACTGGACGGCGATGCCGATCTATTTCAAGGTCGAGAATCTTACCCTTGGTAACGAACCGCTGATCCTGTTCGCGGACAACACGGCGCCGGAAGGTGGCGAGACGAACGACGGCAAGATCAACAACAAGAGTGAGATTTCGCTGCTCGACCTGTACGATGCGGACAACGACGGCGACATTGATACGGTGGCAACCTGGGCCATCCTGTTCCAGGAACTGGTTAACGAGGACCGGGGTCTCGGCCATATCTACCCGCCGCGTGGGGGAGACGTCCTCAACCTCAGCCAGTACAACCCGATCGCAACGGACGACGTATTCAACTTCGATTCCGAATCGGCCAAGGTCGATCGGGATGAAATTGATCTCGACCGGATCAAGGTGTACCCGAATCCGTACCTCGCGGCGAACGTGCAGGAACCGTCCAACCCGTATTCCTCAGGACGCGGGGAGCGCCGCATCACCTTCAACCATCTGCCGAGAAAATGCACCATTCGCATTTACACCGTGCGCGGTGAGCTGGTTGATACGATCGAGCACAACGAGTCGATCTTTGACGGCAGTGAGAACTGGGATCTGCGCAACATGGACGGACTGGATGTCGCGTACGGCATTTACGTATACCACGTTGATTCGCCATGGGGCGAACACGTTGGCAAATTCGCGGTGATCAAGTGAGGGAGCAACGCATGACGACGACAGTACGCACCCTGGCTACGGCTTTGTTGGCGGTGGTCCTGCTTGCCGGCTTGATCGCGCCTGAAACTGTGTACGCCCAGAACAAGGTCGGCACAACCGCCGCACCGTTCCTCACCATCGGCATTGGCACACGTCCGCAGGCGATGGGCGGCGCGTTCGTTGCGGTTGCGGACGACGCCAACGCGCTGTACTGGAACCCGGCCGGACTCGGCAACCTGAACCAGATGGAAATGTTGCTGGTCCACAGCACGTGGCTCGCCGACATGAACTTCGAATACATCGGCGCGGTTTTTCCAATGGGAGCGGCGGGGACCGTGGGTTTGTCCACGACTCTGCTGAACGTTGGCGAAATGGAACAGACCACCGTGCTGCAGCAGGACGGTACCGGCCTGTTCTTCAACAGCTACGACCTCGCCATTGCCGGGCACTACGCCTACCGCTTCTATGACAAGTTCAGCATCGGCGGGTCGGTCAAGTACATCCACCAGAAAATCTGGAACGAAAAAGCGAGCGGGTACGCGTTCGACATCGGAACCCTGTTCGTGACGCCGTTCAAGGATATGCGGCTCGGCATGAACATCAGCAACTTCGGGTCGAAGATGCAGATGTCGGGCAAGGACCTGCTGGTTTACCATGACCCGGACGCCAGTCGCGAAGGCAACAACGAACTCGTCACCGCCGAATACGATACCGACCAGTGGAAGCTGCCGCTGACGCTGCGGCTCGGCGTGTCTGGCGAATTCATTCAATCCCAATCCCACCGGCTAACGTACGCCGCGGACTGGGTTGTGCCGAACGACAACACCGAATCGTACAATGTCGGCATGGAATATGGTTTCCAGGAGATGTACTTCCTGCGGGCCGGCCTGCGGGCGATGCGGCCCGGGACGTACGATGAAGAGTTCAACCTGTTCGAGCCGGATAACGGCGGCGGATTCACCTGCGGCGGCGGGTTGATGTTCAACATCAGTGGCATGTTCGGACTGGGTGTTGACTACGCTTTCGAGAGCTTTGATCGATTGGGAAACGTGCACAAGTACTCGTTGAACCTTAAATTCTGAGTTGGCCCCCTGGAAGTAAAATCGCAAGGCATACTTGCAAACGTTAGATAGCAAACGTTACACAAAGGAGAGTAAACATGCGATCGTTGCAGAAAGTTGGTTTGATCGCGATTGCCCTGTTGTTGATCGCCGGGATGGCGTCAGCCGTCAACGTGACCTTCCGCGTTGACATGTCCATCCAGGATCAGCTGGGTAATTTTGACGC
This sequence comes from bacterium, assembly GCA_963675295.2. Classification (GTDB taxonomy): domain Bacteria; phylum Electryoneota; class Electryoneia; order Electryoneales; family Electryoneaceae; genus BMS3BBIN04. The sequence goes on along the minus strand of CAXXKJ010000002.1, from coordinate 2,989,796 downwards.
CGATGCAGATTCCGTCGGCCTGAACGGTTCCATGAACGGTTGGGGTAACCCCTCGGACCGTATGCTGGATCCAGACGAAGACTTGGTGTACGAAACGACTGTCGAGCTTGAAGCCGGTACCGAGTACAACTTCAAATTCGTAATCGCCAACGGCGGAGACTTTGCGAACCTGACCTGGGAAAGCATCGCCGACCGCGCGATGACCGCCCCGGACGATGACACGGTTCTGGACATTCTGTTCTTCAACGACCAGAACTCCGCGAACCCGACCTATCCGTACGAAATCATCTTCCAGGTCGACATGACGGTCGCGATTCAGACCGAAGCGTTCGACCCGGCGGAAGACGGTGTGATCATTCGCGGTGGCCACGAAGCCCTCGGCAACTGGGGCGGGTACACGCAGCTGACGTTGCAGGGTGGTGGTGAGGATATTTACGCAGCGCTGATTACGTTCGAAAGCCTGGAAACCAACACCGACCTGCCGTACAAGTTCCTCATCGATGAGGGCAACAACCAGGGTGATCCGGTTATCTGGGAAGAACCGCCGGGTGGTGACCGTATTCTCGTCGCGACCGGTGACGAACCGGATAACAACAACAACGGCTACAAGGAAATCGTCCTTGATCCGGTCTACTGGGCAGACAACCCGGGTGGGATCAACCAGGATTTGACCGTCACCTACTACCTTGATGGCCGTCCGGCGATCAAGAAGCACGCGGACGTGGGCATCCCGGAGTTGGTGGACGCCGAGATCGACAGCATCGAATTCTTCATCATCACCGGCCCATGGGACAACAACTGGAACTGGACTCAGGGCGATCCGGGTAACTACAACCTGTACGATGATGGTATCGCACCGGACCTCGTCGCTGGTGACTCGATCTTTACCTGCACCATTGAGTTCCCCGAAGGTACTCCCATCAACTTTACGTACAAGTACGGCTGCCATGGCTGGGACAATGAGTCCGGACAGGGTGAAAACCGCTTCCGCGAACTGCCGGCTGACCAGCCGACCTGGACCGTCGAAGATCAGTTCGGTGAGAACGGCAGCCTTTACGACGATTACCTGAGCGTCCGTGAAGTTCCGACCGCGACGGTTCCGACTGAGTTCGCGCTGGAGCAGAACTACCCGAATCCGTTCAACCCGAACACCACGATTGCGTTCACGCTTCCGGCTCCGGGCAAGACCACTCTGCGTGTCTTCAACGTTACCGGCCAGGAAGTCATCAACCGTGATATGGGCACGCTTGGCGCCGGCAAGTTCGAGTTGAACCTCGACATGGCCGGGCTGTCCAGTGGTGTCTACTTCTATCGTGTGGAAGCCCTTGGCATGACCCAGACGAAGAAGATGATGCTGATGAAGTAAGCGTCGATCCGGCTCGCGCCGGTTCGTTTGCAGGACGATGGGGGAGGGAGGACACGCCGTCTTCCCTCCCTTTTTACAGACAGCAGAGTGCGGTACCATTTCTTCGATTACCGCACTGGGACATACCTGTACATTGTACCATCACCTCGTCACGTTGGGCGCGGGACGGGATTCCGTGGCTTGTGAGGAATTCACGATGACTCTGCGAAATTCGATTCTTCGCGCGACTCTGTTCGCTATCGCCATCGGCATCATCAGCTTCGGCTGCGCGAAACAGGAGACGCCACCCGCCACGGACGTCAGCGACGCGGAGGACTGGTTCATGGGCCAGCCATTGTATGAGGTCTACCTGAGAGCGTATTCGGACGACGGCACCCTCGCTGCGTTGACCACGGATCTGGACCGGTTGCAGAATCTCGGCGTCAAAACCCTGTGGCTGATGCCGATCTTCCCGGTCGGAGTCGAAGGTCGCAAGGGCACCGCCGGAAGCCCTTATTCGGTCCAGGATTATTACAAAATTGGCGATGAATATGGCACGCTGGACGATCTGAAAACGCTGGTCAAGGAAGCCCACGAACGCGATATGGCGGTCATTCTCGACGTCGTGATGAATCACAGCGCCAATGATCATCACCTGATGAGCGAACACCCCGACTGGTACATGAAGGATGAAAACGGCAACTTCACACGCGAAGTCGCCGACTGGTCAGACATCACCGACTGGGATCACGATAGCGAAGGTGCGAGGAATTACCTGATCGGCTCACTCGTCCACTGGATCGAGGAGGCGGATGTCGATGGGTACCGTTGCGACGTAGCCGGCATGGTGCCCGCCGATTTCTGGGAACAGGCGATTCCACAGCTTCGCGAGCGTAAACCGAATGTGTTCATGCTGGCGGAATGGGAAGACCCGTGGATTCTGGACACCGGCTTCAACGCCGCGTACGACTGGAATCTGTACCACCGGATGAAAGACCACGCACACGGCGGGATCAGCACCGACAGCCTGTGGTCCGCAGTCGAACAGAAGCACAGGATCTATCCGCCGGGGAAGCAGCCGATGCGGTTCATCGAGAATCACGATGAACCCCGTGCCGCCGAAGCCTTCGGCTGGCCAAATCTGCGGCCTTACGGCGCATTGATTTATACGCTGCCCGGCATACCCCTGCTGTACACCGGGCAGGAGATCGGCGAAACGCACAAGCCGAGCCTGTTCGAAGACGAACCGATCGACTGGCAGGCCGGAAACACGGACATCGAAGCCTTCTACCGTGAGTTGTTGGCGTTGCGTACGCAGCACGCCGTACTCCGCGAGGGATCTACTGTGAGGTTGCCGTACGAAGACGAAAACGTCCTGTTGTTCCAACGGATTCACGACGACGAACGGATGCTGGTCGCGATCAACTTCGGAGCAGAAGACGCGAAGGTCGAACGTTCGCCGAGCCTGGGTGCGGGCGACTTCGTGGATGTGATTGATTCGTCACCGCTGGATGGCGAGTTCACGGTTACGGGTTACGGTTTCCGTGTCTTCCAGCTGCAATAACGCAAACAAGCGCTGCATTTTTGATACTGACGCATCGAGGTTCATGATGAAGAACATGACCGGCCGCATGGCCATGTTGACCCTGACTTTTGCCTTGCTGTTCGCGAGTGCGAGTTACGCGCAGGTCTCCTGGTGGGAACCGGAAAATCCGGAACCGGGCGATCTGCTTACCATTTACTACGATACCGACCCCGGCGTGCTGCCCTCCGGCAACATCAAGCTGCACTGGGGCATCAACCAGTGGACCGAGCCGCCGCAATCGATGTGGCCGCCGAACACGCAGATTGCTGACCCGGGCATGTCGGTGCAATCTCCACTCAGCTTCTACGAGGGCACCGTCTGGTACATCGAAATCCAGACCGACGCCACCGTCGAACAGCTGGACTACGTGTTCACGAACGGCACCGACTGGGACAACAACGGCGGGTCGGACTGGCACATCTACCTCGGTGAAGCGCCGGCGACAACCTGGCACCGGTTTACCCTCGATTCCCGCAGCATTGACTGCCCATACACTCCGGCGCAGCTGGGCACTGTATACCTCAAGGGCGATTTTAACGGCTGGGGCGACGGGATGCCGATGAACGGCCCGGACGAGCGCGGCGTCTACTACTACGACGTCCAACTGATGGAAGTTCAGTACGGCTACAAGTTCCATGCCGACGGCGACAACTGGATGCAGGATCCGGACAATCCGCGCACAGACGGAGGCATGTTCAACAACAGCCTCGTCGAAGCGACACCGAAAGATCATCCGTACGGATATGGCTTCCGGCCCTATGTCGGTGAAACCTTCAGCACGGACGAAACGATACCGCTCGCGGCGCAGTTCTACCCGACCGATACCTCCTCCGGTGCGGATCTGACGGGTATTACCGTCGAATTGCTGCCGTCCGGAACGCCAGCCTATACCTTCGATACGGATACCGGCGAGTTGAGCGGCACGATTGATGGGCTCGCTGCCGGTGTGTACACCATCGAAATCGAAGTCAGCGACAGCGAAGGCAACGCGGAGAACTTCTACTGGGGCTTCATCGTCGATGGTGACGACGACGGCTTCCATGCCTTCGACAGCGACCCGATGGTGACTGATGCCGACGGTCCGGGCAGCTACACCGCCCCAACGACCACTGCGGCGGTAGATCTCGTTTCGTTGACCATCACCGAGGAGGATGCCGGCGAGACGATGGCGTTCGCGTTGGAACAGGTGCTGATCGGGGACGAATCCCGCGTCATGATCCAGATTTCCAGCACCGACGGCACCGCGCCGGAAACGAATCCCGATTTCGCGACCGAGATGTCGTTGCGCGATTTTAACGGCGTCGGCGTGCAGATGGTGCTGGCCGATCCGAGTTCGCCCGGGTACGATTCCGCGATCCACAACCGCCTGATCACAGGCCGTGATCCGGTGGAATATGGCGCTGCGTTCGATGTGACCGTCGATGCCAGCGGTGATGTTGACCAGTGGCAGTTCGAGCTGCCGGTCGCCGATCTCGAAGCGGTGATGGGCAGTTACGGTAGCGACTGGTACTTCTCCGTTTACAGCTTTTTCGAAGGCTTTGATCCGACGGTGGGCCATTCGTGGGAGATTGGCCTCGACAACGGCGGTATCGCCGAAGATTACGATCCGGACGCGTTCGACATGATGTTTGTCGACGAATACGCGCTGCAACACATCCTGTTCACCAACCACACGCTCGGCCGGAATGTTACCCTGGACGCCGAAGGCCGGGGCATCGCCGCGATTTCACCGGACGAAATCGGCCCGAACATCGGTTCCTCCGGGCCGGTGCTGCGTTGGCTGACGCGCGACTGGTCGACGGTGCAGGACAGCAAGACCCTGTACGCCGAGATCGAGGATGATAACGTCGACCTGACGATCCACCACAGCTGGTCAGATGGCGAAACCGATTACGATCTTGGGACCGTTACCGCCGGTGAGTTGACCTACGATGTGACGCTGCAGGAAGGCTCGAACCTCTTCCAGTTGGTCGGCACGTTGAACAACGAAACCAGCGTCTCCTCCGAACTCGAAGTTTTCCACAACACGCCGCAGGCGCCGGTCGCGGAGATGAATGTGACCGTCGATGGTGACGAGATCACCCTCAGCGCCGGCGGCAGCTACGATCCGCAGGATCAGCCGATCATGTACCAGTGGACCGCCGACCCTGACAATCCGGAAGCGGTGACGCTGTCCGGCGCGAGTTCGTCGGTTGCTACCTGTGCAGTGCCCGCGACCCTGGGCGAATACTACTTCGACCTGACCCTTGAGGATACGGACGGCAACATCACGCACGCGCGTACCCTGTTTGACGTCAACGCGGACGGTGTCGATCCGTTCGACATCGATGAGTCCGTAGACTGGGTGCAGTCGGCGATTGTGTACGAGATCTATGTGCGTTCCTACGACGACAGCGAGTCGTTGGACGCGATCACCATGAACATGTGGCGCATCGCCAACATGGGCTACACCTGCATCTGGCTGATGCCGATCAACCCGGGGCCGTCCACGCACGGCTACGCGATCACCGATTACTACGGTATCGAGGAAGACTACGGCACCCTCGACGACTTCGAACAACTGGTCGACGCCGCTCATAGTTACGGCATCAAGGTTGTTATGGACCAGGTGATCAATCACTCCGCGATTGAACATCCGTGGATGCAGGACGCCATCGCCAACGGGGAAGCGTCCAACACGTACGACTGGTACGACCGAGACATAAACGGTAACTATACCTACTACTACGACTGGACCAGCCTGCCGAACCTGAACTACGACAATCCGGATTTGCGGCATTACATGGTCGAGATGGCGAAGTGGTGGATTCAGGAATACGACGTGGATGGTTACCGCTGCGACGTTGCGTGGGGCGTGCAGGAACGCAACCCGAACTTCTGGCCGGAATGGCGGACCGCGTTGAAGACGATCAAGCCGGAATGCTTCCTGCTCGCGGAAGCCGGTGTCAACGACTTCACGTACCTCACCGACCGCTTCGACTCGGCGTACGACTGGGATCTGCACCACGGGTCCGGCGACAGCTTCCGTGACCTGTTCGGCAGCAGCTTCACCGATCCGCAGGGTATTCATGATCGCGTGACCAACTTCGGCTTCGACTATCCGGACTACACCTTCCCGTTCCGGTTCATGGAAAACCATGACGAAGTCCGCTACATCGCGGAGAACTCCGCCGTGCAGACCAAGTCGGCGGCGACAATGCTGATGACCATTCCGGGCATCCCGCTGATCTACGCCGGGCAGGAGGTCGGTGAGGAAAGCCAGCGCGGCTTGATCGGCTGGGACGACGATCCGTACAACCTGGAAGGATTCTACGGCACGCTGATCGAAATGCGGCGCCGTCTGCCCGCCCTGTACAGCACTGAATCGGAGTTCCTCACCAATACTGTCAGCGACTACGTCTACAGCTACGGCCGCTGGATGGAAGGTGAGAACACCGTCGTCGTCGCGCTCAACATTTCCGGCGCGGAACGGTCAGTCGATATCACGCTTCCGGTCGATGACTGGGGCTACGAAGCCGGCGAAGACTACTACCTGACCGATGTGTTCACCAACGTATCGACGCAGGTCACCGGTGCGGAGCTGGCTACGATCAGCCACACCCTGCCGGCGTACACGGCGAACGCGTGGGTGATTGCGGATACCTCGTTCGTGCTCGATGTGCCGGAGCATGTGCAGCTACCGGAGAACTATTCGCTCGGACAGAATTATCCGAACCCGTTCAACCCGACGACGCAGATCCAGTTCACCCTCGGCAAGCCGGGACAGGTGCAGCTGGCGGTGTACAACGTGCTCGGCCAACGGGTCGCGACTCTGCTGAACGAACGCATGACCGCCGGAGCGCACACGGTCACCTTCGACGGGCAGGATCAGTTCGGCCAGACCCTGGCGTCCGGCGTCTACTTCTACCGGCTCGAGGCAGGTGATTTCGTCCGCAGCCGGAAGATGGTGCTCTTGAAATAGGACGCAACAGACGCAAAAGACGCAACTGATGCAACAGAAGTAAAAGACGCAAAAGACAGGCAAAGAAAGTAACAGATAGTAACAGACAGTAACAGATAGTAGCAGATCGTAAAAGATAGTAAAAGATAGCGTGGGTGTGTCATTCTGAACGGAACGAAGTGAAGTGAAGAATCTCCGAGTTATCGGTCAGCGATGTCATTGCACCCTCCGGTAACAATTGGGAGATCCTTCACTGCGTTCAGGATGACACACACAGGAGCTGACATACACAAGCTGATTCACACTGAAGTTGACACATAGACTGACCAGAATCCCAGCCCCGACCCAAGGGAACGCCATGCGCCATCGTTCACGAGCGATCTTCATCCCGATTCTGACCATCCTCGTGCTCACCATCGCCACGGAGGGCGCCACCATGCTGCCAGACGACGCGCCCCGCTACACCGAGTCGTATCTCGATTCCCTCGCGATTGATCTCGCGCCTGGTAGCGGCAGGCCCTACCTGTTCAGCGGCACCGGTACGTCGTTCTATTACGGCACCACGGCAACCGTCGCCAGCGATGGCTGGATGGGGCTGCATGTCGGCAATCACAAGCTGCTTGACGACTGGATCCTGGTGATCGACGGTGTCCCGAAAGACCGTGCCAGGGCGCAAGTTCGCGTTAAGCCGCACGAGGTCATTTTCCGCTGGCGGGATGGGGTAACGCTGCGCGTGTCGCCGGTCGGCGTTGACCGCGATGACCTCCGTTTCAACTGTTCGATGAACGGCGAACCGTTCGTGCCGGGCAGCGGGGAAGGGGAATCCGAAGACACGCAGGTCGGGTTGTTCTTCGTCTTCCCGTCGTCACTGACCATTGAGAAAGCTTACGAGAACAAGACCCGCGGGATGCAATACTACCTCGGCATCGCGGGCACGGACAGCGTCTTCATGGCCGCTGGCAGCAAGCGCTGGTTCAATGCGCCGGAGATGCGGACCGTCAACCGCGAGGCGAAAGGACCGTTCGCCACACACCTCGGCAAGGCGATCCACGGCGCGATGTTTAACGAACCCGGTTTCGACCTCACCTTCACCTGGGGCGAATCGGCCGAACTCGCCGGCGACCGCTGGGTCGAGATCCGGCGGAGTGAGTATGCGCAGCAACAGGATCGCCGCGACTGGCTGCTCAACGAGCTGAACCGCTCGTATTTCCGTTGCGACGACGAACGTATCAACCGGGCCGTCAACTGGGCGAAACTTAGCATGGCCGGGCTGTTCGCCGAGGACAACAGCCTGATCTGGGCGGGTCTGCCGTGGTTCAACGAAGGCTGGGCGCGTGACACCTTCATCAGCCTGCCCGGTGCGGCGCTGGTGCTGGGCAAATTCGACGCCGCCGAGCAGATCTTCCGCCGTTTCGCGCAGTGGCAGAATACCGATATGGCGTCTCCCGACTTCGGTAAGGTGCCGAACCGCGCGCGTGGCGAGGATATCATCTACAATACGGCGGATGGCACCCCGTGGTTCGTGCGCGAACTGTACGAGTACGGCCTCTATTCCGGCGACCGTACCCTGTGGACCGAGTTTGGCCAGCCGGGCGGAGTGGTCGAGAAAACGGTGCAGGGAGCGATGACGCACCGAGTCGACGAGCACGGTCTGCTGACTCATGGCGACGCCGACACGTGGATGGACGCGAAAGGTGTTAACGGCGCGTGGTCGCCGCGCGGCAACCGGGCGGTGGAGATCCAGGCGCTGTGGCTGGCGCAACTTCAGGCCGCCGAGTGGATGCTGTCATACACCGGGCACAAGGTCAACTACCAGCCGCAACGTGACCAGTTGATCGCCAGTTTCCGCGAACGGTTCATCCGTGAGGATGGTCTCGGCCTCGTCGATCACCTCAACGAGGACGGTTCCCCCGACCTCAAGGTTCGTCCGAACCAGGCGTGGGCGGTGACCGTACCGTTGACCAGTGAAAATCCACTGATCACCAACGAAGAAAGCACTGCCATCGTTAGCACCATGCGCGACAGCCTCGTCTACCGTTGGGGTGTCGCCAGTCTCGCGCAGACCGATTCGGAGTTCCACCCGTATCACGAGACGATCTTCTACCCGAAGGATGCCGCGTATCACATGGGCATTGTCTGGACGTGGCTCAGCGGGCCGTACAAGTCAGCGTCGCGCCACGGTGTCGCGGTCGCGCGGGACGAAGTCCACCAGATTCTCGACCGGGGTTGTGTCGGTACGTTGAGCGAGAATCTTGACGCGCTTCCGCGTGAAGGGGCAGCCGAACCGAAGACCAGCGGAACCATCTCGCAAGCCTGGTCACTGGCCGAGTTCCTGCGCACGTTGTACCAGGACTACCTCGGCGTGAAACCGATCTATGACGATCCGGGCGCGTGGGAGTTTGACCCACGTTACCCGCGTGAACTGGGCGACGTGGACGCGGTTGTCTGGATGAACGGCCAGCCGGTCCGGCTTGCCAGCAGCTTTGACGAGCAGACCATCCGCTTCACCTTCACCGCGTTGATGCCGGATTCGATTTCGGACCCGATTCGGATCAAGCCGTTCCGCTCGATTCTCGATACGATGGACACCATCTCCGATCCATCCGGCGAGCTGTCAAAAGATGTTCCGCGCTGGACACTGGTGCTGGATCGCAAGAACAATGGCACCGAGCTGCGCATCCCCGCCGGGCCGATGCTGCCGGCGTTCCAGTCGGTTCCGATCCCGTTGCTGATTGACGCCGAGGATGACGAACCGTTGCTGCAGCCGCGTTCCGTTGAGGGAATTGCGTCGCTGCAACCGCCGGACTACCCATTGATTCCGAACGAGACGATCAAGGCGTGGAGCGAAAAAGCGCCGGTGATCGTGGACGTTGATGATCCTGAGCACGACGACACCGGCGTGGTCGAGGGTAAGACTTACGGCTACCCGACCAATCCGGCGTTCCTGCCCGGCATTCTCGATTTGACGCATTTCACCATGCGCGCGGACAATGACCTGGCCTACTTCAGCCTCACGTTCCGTGATCTCAGCGATCCGGGCTGGCGTCCGGAGTATGGCTTCCAGCTGACCTTTGCGACCATCACGATCCGAAGCGGCAATCTGGGTGGGGCGTTACGCACCGACGTTCGCCGCAACAGCAACTACGAATTGCCCGGCGAGTATGCGGCCGACCGTTTCATTTACGTCGGTGGCGGGATCGAAATCGAGGATGCCGAGGGCGGCATCATCGCCGCGCACATGCCCAGCGATCCGGCGTATCGTCTCGGTGACACAAAAGCGAAAACGGTCAGCTTCGCCATCCCGCTCGATTACCTCGGCACCCACCCGGAACACTGGAAAATCGCGGTGTTGGTCGGTGGCCAAGACGATCACGGCGGCGGCGGAATTGGCGAGTTCCGTGCGGTGACACCCGAGGGTGGACGCTGGGCCGGATCGGGGGCGGATGAGTCGGACCCCAACGTGTACGACATTTTGTTTGTGGAGTAAGATGTGCTGAAACACCGTTTCAACGTACTGATGCTGTCCTTGATGGGCATTGCGCTGCTGAGCGTGGGCTGTGACGATCAGTCGCACGTGACCAAATCGGAATCCGATACAAAGACGGACCAATCCCGCATCGGGTATGGCCGGAGCGAGCCAACGTCCGAGCTGGACGAACCGCCGGATTGGGATCAGTTCCTCGCGGATATCATGGCCGCGCCACAGAACGAACGGCAGGCGATGGCTGATTCTTTCATCACTCTGCTGGAGGATTCCGAGGACTACGGGTTCCCGTTGACCGTCGAAAAACAATGTGTTTACCTGTTCACTTCCAGCTACAGTGCGGTGCAGGTTCCGGGCGATCATAATGAGTGGACTCCGAGCGACGACCCGATGACACTGATCGCCGGCACCAACCTTTTTTACCGCGAACGTACATTCGAGCAGGACGCTCGTCTCGACTACAAGTTTGTCACACCGGGCAACAACTGGATCCTCGATCCGCGCAATCCGCGACAAGTCACCGGCGGCTGCGGTCCGAATTCCGAACTCGCGATGCCGGAGTACGTCGATCCGTGGGAGATCGACTACAACCCGGATATCCCGCACGGTACCCTTGAAACCTTCCAGTTCACCAGCGATTCGTTGAACAACACACGCGGTGTCAAGGTCTACCTCCCGGCGGGGTATGATCCAGAGGGCGCGTATCCGGCGATATATGTCCATGACGGTGGCGAATATGTCAGCCTCGCCAGCATGAAGAACACTCTCGATAACCTGATCGACGCGGAGCTGATCAACCCGGTCATCGCCGTGTTCGTCAATCCGATTGACCGGATGACAGAGTACTGGCTCAACGAACCGTTCATGTGGATGTTTGTCAACGAGCTGGTGCCGTATATCGATGCGACCTACCCGACTGATCCACAACCCGCTTCCCGCGCGGTGATGGGCTGTTCGCTGGGTGGACTGACATCGGTTTACTTCGCGCACAATCACCCGGACGTTTTCGGTTATGCCGGCGGGCATTCTTCTGCGGTGTACGTCAACAACAACGAACTGATCAACGATATCGCCGCGGACGATCCAACCGAAGTGGTGTATTACCTTGACGCGGGCACCTACGAAGCATCCATCTACCAGTCGAGTACCGCGCTGAAGGACGCCCTGGAAGGCAAGGGCAATAACGTGACGTGGCAGGTGTGGCACGAAGGCCACTCCTGGGGCGCGTGGCGTGCTCACACGGACAACATCCTGCAGACATTCTTCTCCACATCCGGAGTGAAGGAATAATGGCTAATTCCACGCGACTGCTTATCCCGTTCCTGTTCGTGCTGGTGATCCTTGCAGGGTGTTCCGACCCCGGTCAACCACCGTACGCCGAGAACGGTGAAGTCCATTTCAGTTTCTACCATCAGAACGCGGATGAAGTGTTCCTCTCCGGTGATTTTGCCGGTTGGGAACCGCGCGCGATCCCGATGGAACAGGATGAGGCTGGCGTCTGGCACGCGGCGACATCACTGTCCGTCGGCTTCCATGAATACAAGTTCATCGTCGACGGCGACTGGATTCCCGATCCCTCCAATCCGGCGTCCACAACCAACAATTACGGCGAGAAAAACTCTGTCCTGTTCATGAACCCGGTCGGCGAAGTCGAACTTCGTGCGCCGGAAGGTGGCGGCGGGGATGCGATGATCGACGCGCCCGGCGGGGAAGGCTTCGTCTATCTCAACATCATCTGGCACCAGCATCAGCCGTACTACATGGACGCGGCCAAGGGCCAGCTCGTGGCGCCGTGGGTGCGCACGCACACGACCAAGGACTATTACGACATGACCGCGATGCTGCAGACGCATCCGGACATTCACGTCACCTTCAATTTCACGCCCGTGCTGCTCGAACAGATTCAGCTCTATGTCGACCGGTTGGGCGAATTTTACGACCCGTCCTCGAAACGCATCGACGCAGACGGTTTCCTGCGCAAGTACCGCGGCAAGACCGATCCGTGGATCGACCTGATGCTGACCCCGACCGATCAGTTCGGCCCGGAGGAAAACGCCCTGTTGACTGAGGGCGAATGGAATTGCTTCAGCATCAGCCGCGTGATCATGGAACGCTGGCCGGAATATCTCGCCCTCAAGGACAAGGACCCGGCGACCTACACTGAGCAGGACAAGCGAAACCTCAAGTGCTTCTTCTACCTCGCAAATTTTGACCCGGAGTTCTACGAGAAAGACTTCAACCTGATCGTGGCGGACGACGGCTCCACTCTCAACCTGACCCTGCACGATCTCGTGAAGCGGACCGCCGGTCCGCCGTGGACGCTGTCCCATCCGATGACCGAGGATGACGCCAATCGGCTCGTCGCAACCTTCTACCGTATCGCGGCGGCGTTGGACCCGTTGAACAACCACATGGACCTGCGCGGCAGCTATCGCCGTCAGGTGGAATTCATCACCACGCCGTACTTCCACCCGATCCTGCCGTTGATCGCCAACCTGCACGCCGGCAAATCCGGCACCGATTCCGCGCCGGATTCGATCCAGTTCGCACACGAGCAGGACGCGCGTTGGCATGTGCACGAGGCCGTGAACTATTACCAAAACCAGTTTGGCCACGCGCCCAGCGGCATGTGGCCGGCGGAAGGCTCCGTCTCGGCGCAGGTGGTCGATTACTTCGCGGACGCCGGCATCGAGTGGATCGCAACCGGGGACGGCGTCCTGCAGAAATCGTCACCCGCCGGGATGAAGGCGACGACGCCGTATCGCGTCACCGGTCCCAACGGCGGGCAGGTCGCGATGTTCTTCCGTGACACCCACCTCAGCGACCTGATCGGATTCCGCTACCAGCGCTGGGAACCGGAACAGGCAGCGGAAGACCTGATGCGGCAGATTATGAGCCGCGCTCCGGCGAACGAAACCGATACCACGCTGGTGACCGTGCTGCTCGACGGCGAGAACGCGTGGGAATGGTACGAGCACGATCCGGACGCGATCCTGTTCCTGCACGCCGTCTACCGGAAACTGGGCGAACTGCAGAACCAGGGCCGGTTGATGACCACCACGCCGAACGAATACCTGCATGGCAACCCGGAACGCGGTATCCGTCCACATCCGTTGGACACCTTGCCCGCTGTAGACGAGCTGTGGCCGGGATCGTGGATCGCCGCGAGCTACGCGACTTGGGTCGGCGAGGACGAGGAGAATCGCGGTTGGGCGTGGCTGGCGAAGGTGCGGAACGAGCTGCAGTTCGCCATTGATACACCACCCCCGGGACGACAGGGACGCATGACGCAGTACCACGACCAGATGAAACGTGCGAAACGGGCGATGTACGCAGCCGAAGGCTCCGACTGGTTCTGGTGGTACGGCAGCGACCAGAATACCGGTGCCGGCGACGCGATGTGGGATGAACTCTACCGTGCGCACCTGGGCGTCGTCCGCAGCCACCTGCAGGCGCTCGGCTATCCGGTCAGCACCACGCCGATTCCGCCGCTGATCAACCCGGAGTCCGCCCAGCCCGGCGAACAGGGAGGAGGGGCGATGCAAGTCGGAGGTGGGGAATGAGAGGGCGATCTCGCCGCAAAAGGGGACACTTTGTCCCTAAAGTGTCCCCAAACGACATGCGTGTGCCCCGACTTGCTCGCAAGTCGGGATCATCCGACTGGTCAACGGAAAGGGGACACTTTGTCCCCAAAGTGTCCCCGAAAGATGTGAATACGTCCGTGACAGACATGGGGACACTTAACGGAGTAAGTGTCCCCATGTCTGACAGAGTAAGTGTCCCCGTGTCTGTCGGAGTAAGTGTCCCCGTGTCTGTCGGAGTAAGTGTCCCCATGTCTGTCGTGCCCCGGACATTCATGTCCGGGATCATCCTCACGGTAATCCTGCTGCTGTCCATTGGTCTTTTCACCGGCTGCGCCGAGGAGGATGATCGCACCGAGGTTACCCTCTGGCACCAGCTGAACTACGCCGAGCGAGTGGTCCTCGAGGAACAGGTCGCGCGCTTCGAAGAGCAGAACCCGGACATCAAGATCACCGCGTTGTACCGTGAAACAGAAGAACTTCGCAGCGGTTACCAGAACAGCGCGCTCGCCGGACGTGGGCCGGAACTGATCCACGGACCCTCAGACCAGGTCGGACCATTCGCAACCATGGGCATTATCCGTCCGCTTGAGGACATTTTCTCCGAACAGGAACTGGCGGAGCTCGACTCGCAGGCGCTGGTGTGGTACGACGATCACCTGTACCAGGTCGCCGACCGCTTCGGCAATCACTTGACGCTGGTCTACAACAAGGAATTTGTCCCCGAACCACCGCAAACCATCGCCGAGATGATCGAGATCGGGCAGGCGAACACGCTCGACTTCGACGGCGATTCCAAGATCGACCGCTTCGGCCTCGTCTGGAATTTCACCGAACCGTTCTTTTTCATCCCATTTTTCACCGGATTCGGCGGACAGCTGATGGACGATCAGTACCGTCCAACGCTGGACACCGAGGCCAATGTCCGCGCGCTGCAGTTTGTCCAGGATCTGCGTGACAAGTACAAGATTACCCCGCAGAACGCCGACTACGAGGTCGCCCACACCCTGTTCAAGGAGGGGCAGGCGGCGATGATCATCAACGGTGACTGGTCGTGGGCGACCTACATCGAGGATGGCATCGACATTGGTGTCGCACGGATACCGTACATCGAGGAGACGCAGCGGTGGCCGTCCCCGCTGGTCAGCCCGCGCGGATTCTCGCTGAATGTCAACATCGCCGAGGACAAACTCGCCGCGACACACCGCTTCCTCACCTTCCTGATGAGCACCCCGGAACAACGTGAACTGGCGGCGCGGACCGGGATCATGCCGTCACGGCTTAGCCTGCGTGACGATCCGGTTATCACCGGCAACCCGATCATGCGTGGAAGTCTGTCCGAGATCGAGGTTGGCACGCCAATGCCGGTGGTGCCGGAACTGCGGGCGATCTGGGATGCGATGCGGCCCAGCTACCAGGCCGTGCTCGGCGGGACCGTCACCCCCGAGGAAGCAGCCGCGACGATGCAGTCCGAGGCGGAACGCAAGATCCGTGAGATGAACGATGTCATCGAGCCTGCGGGTTATGTGCCGGTGCTGCAGGTGATCGCGATGCTCGGCCTATTGGCGTTGTTCATCGTCATGGTCAAGCCGATGATCGCGCTGGTGAAAGACCTGCGCAGCCGCTCGTTCATCTACCTGATGATCCTGCCGGCGTTCATCGTCATCTTCATCACCGTGGTCTATCCATTTGCGTACAACGTGATCCTCAGCCTGTCGAACATGGGGCTGCGCAATTTCTTCTCGTGGGACGTGATCGGCTTCCAGAACTACGTGAAAGTCTTCTCCGAACCTGGCTTCTGGTCGGTATTTGGCAAGACTGTGATCTGGACCGTTTCCAACATCGTGTTCCACGTTACGATCGGTGTCTTCCTCGCGCTGCTGCTGCACCGTGTGCTGCCCGGACGCGGGGTTATCCGCACGTTGCTGATCCTGCCGTGGGCGGTGCCGCAGTACATCACCGCGCTTACCTGGCGCGGGATGTTCAACCAGGAATACGGGGCGATCAACCTCGTCATCACCAAGTTCCTGCACATGAATCCGGTCAACTGGCTCGGGTCACCGACGGAAGCGTTCCTCGCCGTCATCCTGACCAATGTCTGGCTCGGATTCCCGTTCATGATGGTCGTCGCGCTGGGTGGGCTACAATCGATTCCGACCCAACTGTACGAAGCCGCCGAAATCGATGGCGCGGGCTGGTGGACCAAGCTGCGTACGATCACGCTGCCATTGCTGAAACCGGTGATGGCGCCGGCGATTGTGCTCGGGACCGTGTGGACCTTCAACAACCTGAACGTGATCTGGCTGGTGTCGAATGCGGGCGAACCCAGCGACAACACGCACATCCTGGTCTCGTTCGTCTACAAGAGCGCGTTCAATCTCTACCGTTACGGCTACGCCGCCGCGATGAGCATGGTCATCTTCGCGATCCTGCTGGCGTTCGGGGTGTACTACCTCAGGCGGGCAAAAGCCGTTGAAGCGGTTTATTGAGGCAATGACATGCAAAAAGACCCATTGCTGAAGCGACTGTTGATCTACGCCGTGCTGCTGATCTTCGTGCTGATCGCGATCTACCCGATCCTGCGCGTGTTCAGCATCTCGTTGCGGCCGGGCGATCAGTTGTTGAGCACCTCGCTGGCGTTGGTCCCGGAGGGCGCGACGTGGGCGAACTTCGTCGAACTGTTCACCGAGCGCCCGTTCCTGCGCTGGCTGTGGAACTCGACCTTTGTCTCGCTGGCGGTGACGATTCTCGGTGTTACCTTGGCATCGACGGCGGGTTATGCGATCAGCCGCTACAAATTCATCGGACGCACCGCCGCGATGCTGTCGATCCTGACCACGCAGATGTTCCCGGCGACGATGCTGCTGCTGCCGATGTACATCATCATCAGCAAAATGAACCTGCTGAACACGTACTTTGGCCTGATCGTTGTCTACTCGGCAACCGCGATGCCGTTTTGCGTGTGGACGATGAAGGGGTATTATGACACCATTCCGTACTCCCTGGAGGAGGCGGCGATGGTGGACGGATGCAACCGGTTCAGCGCATTTTACAAGGTGATCCTGCCGTTGGTGACTCCGGCGCTGGTGATCACCGGATTGTTCAGCTTCATGAGCGCGTGGTCGGAGTATCTTGTCGCGGCGCAGGTGTTGCAGGATCCGACGATGTACACGTTGCCGCTGGGATTGAAGCAGTTCGAACAGTCAATGTCGACCGAGTGGGGGCTGTACGCCGCCGGCGCGCTGGTGGTTTCGGTACCGGTGGTTGCGTTGTTCCTCGTCGCCAACCGCTGGCTGGTCGGTGGGTTGACACTCGGCGGCGTGAAAGAGTAAACGGCGTTCCATTTGACTGGGAAAAACATCCATGGGTGATCCAACGAACAGCACGGACCTGACCAAAAACTCACTCATCTTCATGGCTCTGGCGCTGGCGTTTTCGATGGTCGTGCTGGGCTATGTGGTCGTGAACTCAGCGATGACGCCAAGCCATCAGTTTGTAGCCGTCATCATCCTTGCCGGAGTGGTGATTTCGGTGAGCTGGTCGGGCGTGAGCATCGTGCAGAAGTCGAATCAATCCAGCGCGGGACAAAAACGTTCCGCACCCGGCGACCAGGAACCGCAGATCATGATCGACCGCGAGGCGATGAAGGATCTGATCAACGAAGTCCTGGACGAGCGCGACAAGCAAGACAAGGCCGCGAACGGGTAAACGATGCACGGCAGCTGAGGACGATGAGTCATGGGCCGCAAGCTGGTCCCGAAAGTAATCCTGGAAGGCACACGCCTGACGCATAAAACCGATGTCGCGTTTGCGTTGAATGAGCATCCACGCTTCGTCGGACCAAAGAAATACCGCTACCATTCGCCGATCATTTCGGGGGAATGGTGCGCGTTTACGAATCATCCGTGGGGACGCGGGCTGATTAATTTCAATGCCGACGAAGAAGCGAAGGCGTTGGAGACGTACAAGACCTGGGTACGGCTGTTTGAGCTGCAACGGTATTATTCATGGACCATCGACCGGTTCCATCTGTCAACGATGGTCGTGCAGCAGCGGGAACGGAATCGTGAACTCGACTTCCGCTGGCTGGAGGAACGGCTGGCCAACCTGAACTTCCGGTTGATTCTCTTGACGCGGGCGTCGGAGTCGTTCGCCGCGGCACGGGAAGAACGATTGAAAGTTAGCGGGAAACCGTCGCAGTATGATGATCTGCAACCGTTCATTGACGAGCAGGAGCAGTTCCGCGAATTGCTGAGACGGACGAGATTGCAGCACATCGAGATCGATATTTCAGACGACAATGTCACAGCCGCGTGCGACCGTATCTGCGACTGGATGGAAGCTACCGGCGGGTTGTACCTGGACGAGTAGCATTCTGGAGGCAAAGGACAGACATGGCTGACGTCATCCTCGAACACGTATACAAGATCTATGACGGCGACGTCACCGCCGCCGACGATGTCAACGTTGAGATTCACGACAAGGAATTTGTCGTGCTTGTGGGACCGTCCGGCTGCGGCAAGTCGACCACGCTGCGCATGATCGCAGGCCTCGAGGACATCACCAAGGGCACGATCACCATCGACGGCAAAGTGGTCAACAACGTCGCGCCGAAAGACCGCGACATCGCGATGGTGTTTCAGAACTACGCGCTGTATCCACACATGAGCGTGCGCGAAAACATGGCGTTCGGCCTCAAGCTGCGCAAGTTTCCGAAGGACGAGATCAACGCCCGCGTTGAAGAAGCCGCAGAAATCCTGCAGTTGCAAAGCTACCTCGACCGCAAACCGAAAGCTCTGTCCGGCGGACAGCGGCAACGTGTCGCGCTCGGTCGTGCGATTGTCCGCAAGCCGAAAGTGTTCCTCTTCGACGAACCGTTGTCCAACCTCGACGCGAAGCTGCGCAACCACATGCGCGCCGAGATCATGGAACTGCACCAGCGCCTCGACGCGACGATCATTTACGTCACCCATGATCAGGTCGAAGCGATGACCATGGGCAGCAAGATCGTGGTGATGAAGGACGGCCTCGTGCAGCAGGTCGCCGAACCGATCGAGCTGTACAACAATCCCGTGAACCTGTTCGTAGCCGGCTTCATCGGCTCGCCGACGATGAATTTCGTCGAGGGCACGGTGCATAGCGGCGCGTTCACGGCGGGTGCGGTGAAGTTTCCGTTGACCGACACACAGAAAAAGGGTGGTGACAACAAGGCGCTGGTAATGGGCATCCGTCCCGAGGATCTCAAGTGGGGCGCGGCGACGAACGGGCATGGCGAGATGCACGGCACCACCGAACTGGCCGAACCGCTCGGCGCGGAGACCTACCTGCATGTGCGTGTAAACGAGCAACGCGTCATCGCCAAGGTCGCGCCGAATGTTGAGTACGGCCTCGGGCAGGAAGCGATCTTCCACTTCGATCCGAAACGGACGCATCTGTTCGACAAGGGCAACGATCAGGCGATTCGGTAACACTGCGATTCGTACTCATCATGATAAATCAAGACGGGGACACTTTCAGGATAAAGTGTCCCCGTTTCATATCGTACATCGTCGCAACGTATCAGTCTTCCGCCATCAGCTCGTCCAGGTCGAGTACGTCGCTGATCCGTCGTTCAAAATCTGCGGGATCGTTGAGATCAGTTGCATCCCGCAGGGCGACAACAAAGTCCAGGTGCTCGCGACCCTGCCGGTAGTCCGGTTCGATCGGTGGATGGGCCAGGTAGCGTGGGATCAACTCAAGGTCCGGATCAACAAGGAAGGTGACGGCGTAGTAGAAGACATCCTTCTGGCGGTATACTGCCGAGCCAGCGATCTTGCGGTCGCCGATTGCGAGATCACTGATACCCGCCTTGCGCACACCCGACATCCCCATGGTCGCCAACGCGTCAATCAACCAGAACGTGCAGCGGTCATACCATTCTTTCGTCTTCGTCAGCCCCGGCGCGGGCAGCACCACCGCGACGACGACATTCCCCGGATCGAGCACGACCGAACAACCGCCACCGGGCCGCCGGTAAATCGGGACATCATCGAGCAGAATCCGATCAACATGCAGCTCAACATCGGGTTTGCTCGACCGGCCGAGCACGACCATGGTTTCATCGGGACGATAGATCCGCAGCACCGGATCGCCGGTCTTACGGACCTGATCGAACAGGTCCTTGTCCGCCTCGAAACGGTGGATCGGGAAGGGGTAGGTGGAATCGTCTTTCATGAGAAGAAAGTACAAAGTCGAAAGTACAAAGTACAGAGTACAAAACCGAAAGCGGGGACATTAGCTTGATGTTTCTATGAAACGGTTACTAAGATTTTATGAAAGAAAATAAAATAAAAAGGCTACGATCAACTTTTCGTAGCCTTAAAAGTGCTGACTTTTGACTTTGTACTTCTTTCTACTTCGTACTTGATTACTTCCTACTTCTTCTTTTTCTTTGGCAGGATATGTACTGGATCGCCCGCCGCGACTTCCGCCGCCTCCATGATCGATTCGGAGATCGTCGGGTGCGGATGGATCGTCGCCGCGATATCCTCGAGCGTCGCGCCCATCTCAATCGCAAGCGTGCCTTCCGCGATCAGCTCGGACGCGTGCGGGCCGACAATGCCGACACCGAGCACGATGTTTGTTACCGGATCACTGATCATCTTGATGAAGCCGTCAGTCTCGCCGATGGTCTTCGCACGGCCCAGCGCGGTCAACGGGAAGCGGCCAACATTGACTTCGATGCCCTCGTCCTTGGCTTCCCGTTCGGTGATACCGGTCCACGCGATTTCCGGGTTGGTGAATACTACAGCCGGCACCGCGCGATTGTCGAACGCGCTCGGGTGCTTTGCGATCACCTCGGCCACGACCTTAGCCTCACGGCTGGCTTTGTGTGCCAATGCCGGCCCGCGGCAGACATCTCCGATGGCGAAAATGTGGTCGACCGTCGTGCGGTTCTGATCGTTGACGGTGATGAAGCCGCGTTCGTTGACCTCGACGCCGGTGTTCTCCAGCCCGAGATTGTCGGTGTTCGGCTTGCGGCCGATAGCGACCAGCACCTGGTCGAACGTTTCGACGGTTTCCTTGCCCTGATGCTCGATGGTGACGTCGTACCCGCCGCCTTTGTGCTCTTCGACCTTAACCACCTTCGAGTCGGTGAGAATCTTCTCGAACCGCTGTTCCGAACGCCGGATCACCGGCTTGACGAGGTCCGGATCGGCGCCGAGCAGCAGGCGTTCGGCGAATTCGACCATCGTCACCTTCGAGCCGAGGCCGGAATACACCGTGCCCATCTCAAGGCCGATATAGCCACCGCCGACCACCAGCAAACGTTCCGGAATACTCGGCAGATTCAGCGCCGTTTCCGAGTCCCACAACGGCAAATCATACTCGGACGGCAAGGTGTTGATCCGTGAACCGGTCGCGATGATGCAATGCTTGAAGTCAATATTGCCCGCGCCTTCGATGTGGACGCGGTTGTCGCTGGTGAAGACCGCTCGGCCCTTGACCACGTCGACGCCGCGCTTGTCGAGCAACGTTTTCACGCCGCTGGTGAGGTCGTCGACCACGGATTGTGTCCACGCACGCAACTTGTCGATGTCGAGGCTGACGTTCTCATGCGAGATGCCGAACTTGTCGGCTTCCTTGACGTCCTCCATCAGTTCGACGGCGTGGATCAAGGTTTTCGACGGGATGCAGCCCTCGATCAGGCAGACGCCGCCGAGTTTGTCCCGCTCTTCTATCAGGGTGACGTCCAGCCCGAGGTCGGCGGCACGGATCGCGGCGACATACCCGCCCGGTCCTGCGCCAATGACCAGGACATCCGTCTCCTGGGTCAATTCTCCGATGACCATGTCTATCTCCACGTATGTTCACGGGGACACTTACTCCTGTAAGTGTCCCCGACATACTCGATGAAAGGGACACATACAGAATATGTGTCCCTGACAGGTTTACGCTTCCAGCAGCAGCTGGTTCGGGTCGCTGAGCAGGTGCACCAACTCGGTGACCATGCACGCCGCCTGGGCGCCGTCCGCGACACGATGATCGAACGCCAGCGTCAACGGCAGCATCTTGCGGATCACGATCTCGCCGTTCCGGACGACCGGTTTCTCCTGCGTCCGGCCCATTCCGAGAATCGCCACTTCCGGGTAGTTGATCGTCGGAATCAACCCGGTGCCCCCGATCGGACCGACATTGGTGATGGTGATCGTGCCGTGACGCAAGTTCCCGGCTTCGATTGACCCGTCACGCGCCTGTCCGGCCAGCTCGCTGATCTCGCTGCCAACCTGCAGAATGCTCTTGCGGTCGACATCCTTGACCACCGGCACCATCAGCCCGCGCGGGGTATCCGCCGCGAACCCGATGTTGTAGTATTTCTTGTAGACGATCTCGTTGCGATGCGGATCGAGGCTGGCGTTGAACTGTGGGTACTTCTTCAGCAACGACGCCAACGCGCGCATGACGAACGGGATCAGGGTCAGCTTTCCGCCCGGTGTGCCTTCCCGGCGCTTGCGTTCCTTCGCACGGAAGGCTTCCAGCTCGGTGACGTCGGCCTCGTCCATGTGCGCGACATGCGGCACGAGGATCATCGAGCTGACCATCTTCTTCGCCACCTTGCGGCGGATGGAACGAATCTGCTCACGTTCCACCGGACCTTCAGTCTCGAAATCGGGCAACGTTTCCAGCTCGTAGAACGGAATTCCGCCCGTTTCGCCAAACTCGACACGCTCGGTCGCGGCTTCGGACGTGTCAGACGCGGCACTGGCCGACTTCGTGCCAGACGCCGCCGGAGCTCCGCCCTTGGCGAAGGCCTGAACGTCGTCCTGCGTCACACGTCCTCCCGGACCGGTGCCCGGCACAAGGTTGATGTCCACGCCCAGCTCACGTGCGACACGTCGTGTCGCAGGAGCGGCCGGAACAGGACGTCCCGGCTTACGATCCGCCGGAGCCTGCGCTGCGACCGGAGCGGACGCCGGTTGAGCCGGAGTCGCAGGTGCCACAGCCGCAGGTTGCGCGGCCGGAGCGGTTTCTTCCGCCTTTGCCGGTTCGGGAGCGGAAGCGACTGCGCCGCCCGACCCGTCGTCAATCACGACGACCACGTCGCCGACGTTGAGAATGTCGCCGACCTTGCCGTTCAGCTTGACCACCTTACCCGAAACAGGGGAAGGGATGGTCACCGCCGCCTTGTCCGTTTCCACGTCCATCAGGTCGGCGTCTTCGGCGATGGTGCCGCCTTCGTCAACGTACCACTTGAGAAGTTCACCCTCGGCGATGCCTTCCCCGAGGTCAGGCAATTTGAATTCGAACACGTATGCCTCCCTTAGAACGCGAGGGTTTCTTCAATGCCGTCACGGATACGATCCTCGGACGGAATCTGGTTGTTTTCACGGGCGAAGTAGGGCATCACGATGTCGTACCCGGCGACACGCTTGACCGGGGCCTCGAGGTACATCAACGCGTGATCGTTGATCAGCGAGATAATCTCGGACGCCGGGCCCAATGTCTTCTGCGCTTCCTGCACGACCACCGCGCGTCCGGTTTTCTTCACCGATTCGGCGATCGTCTGCGCATCCATCGGGGCAATCGTCTGCAGGTCGATCAGCTCAATGCTGACGCCGTGCTTGTCGACTACATTTTCGACCACCTTTTCCGTGCGGTGCAGCATCGCGCCCCAGGAAATGACGGTGATGTCGTTCCCTTCCTGCACGATTCGCGCCTTGCCCAGTTCCATCGCCTCGCCGTCCGCCTCAAACTCTTCCTTGAACGCACGGTACGAGTGCTTCGGCTCCATGAACACGACCGGGTCGGGGTCACGGATCGCGCCGAGCAGCAGACGATACGCGGTCTGCGGGGTGGAGGGGATGACGGTTTTTACGCCGGGTGTGTGCGCGTAATACGTTTCCTTGCTCTCGCTATGATGCTCGAGCGCACGCACGCCACCGCCGAACGGCATCCGCAGCACCAGCGGCACGGTGAACTTGCCGAGGGTACGGTTTCGGAAACGACCAGCATTGCCTTCCAGCTGACCCAGTGTCAGGTAGCTGAACCCCGAGAACTGAATTTCGGCGACCGGCTTCAAGCCGTTGATCGCCATACCGATCGCGGATCCGATAATTGCGGATTCCGCCAACGGCGTATCGATGGCGCGATCCTCGCCGAACTTGTCCTGCAGGCCGTCGGTCAGACGGAACACGCCGCCATTCTTGCCAATGTCCTGCCCCATCACGAGCACGGACTCATCTTTTTCCATCTCCTGGTGCAAGGCGAGGTTGATCGCCTGGACCATCGTAAGCTTAGGCATTGATCAATCCTCCTTACCGCGCGTACTTGTTGTATTCTGCACGCTGTTCGACCAGGGACGCGACCTCGGTGCCAAACTGGTGATCAAACGGCTGATCCAGCTTGAACTCCTTGAAGTTCTCGTAATACTTCACGGCTGCGTCGATTTCCTGCTTGATCTCTTCCTCGAGTTCAGCTTCTTTCTTGTCGTCCCAAAGCTTTTTGCCTTCGAGGTAGATCTTGAAGCGGGTGATCGGGTCACGCTTCTTCCACTCCTCGGCTTCCTCATCCGAACGGTACTTCTTTGGATCGTCCGCCGTGGTGTGCATCAGCATGCGGTAGGTGAGGGCTTCGATCAGCGTCGGGCCTTCGCCCTTGCGGGCACGGTCGAGCGCTTCCTTCGTCGCCTTGTACACTGCAAGGGCGTCGTTGCCGTCCACCTGCAGGCACGGCATACCATACGCGATGCCACGCTGCGCAATCGTCTCGCTGGCCATCTGCTTGCTCAACGGCGTCGAAATCGCCCAGTGGTTGTTCTGCACAACAAACACCGACGGGGCTTTCCAGACGCTGGCGAAGTTCAACGCTTCGTGCCAGTCGCCTTCCGAGGCCGCGCCGTCACCGTTAAACGCGAGCACCGCACTCTTTTCGCCACGCAGCTTGCTGGCATAGGCAATGCCGACAGCGTGCGGGATCTGTGAACCGAGGATCACCGCCAACGGCATCAGCCGCGGGATGTCCTCATTGTAATTGCCTTCCTCGAAGCCGCCGTAAATCAACATCGGTTTGTGCATCGCCTCGCCCATGGCGAGACGGCCGGCGACCTCACGGTACGAGCCGACAAACCAGTCCTCTTCGGCCATCGCCATCGCAGCGGCGCCGGAAGAAGCTTCCTGGCCAACGCTGACCGGCAATGTGCCGACACGGCCCTGGCGCTGCATCTTCAGCAAACGTTCATCGAGACGACGCGCGCGCATCATGACACGGTACATCTCGAGCAGTTTTTCCTTCGGGAGCTTCGGTTCAAGCCCCTTGTCCACCTTGCCGTTTTCATCAAGAATCTGCAGGTAGGACACGTCAAACCGTGCAATGACCTTGCTCGGCATGTCCACTCCTTTCCTTCTGGCGGAGATACAAAACCCGTTCCGCAGTGCGGGACGGGATCTTGTCGCCGCTGTTGTTTACCAGTTGCGGCAAAGATAGTCTTGCCTAAGTTTGAAGGCAATGAAACCGCCGGACACTCACCCCGGTCTGGAGCAAGAGTTTGTAACTCGCAAAATACAGCGAACAAACCCCTGCAGCGTCCGCGTACAGGGGCTTATAGACTGCGAGTCAACGCCGGGATTCGCTACTCCTCGACCGCCGTGAACAACGATTTGCCCGCGCCGCAGAGAGGGCAGAGCCAGTCATCCGGAAGGTCGCCGAACGCGGTCCCCGGCGGAATGTTGTTCTCCGGATCACCCACCTTCGGGCCGTACACGTATCCGCAAACCACACAGCGGAAGGGACGCATGTCCTTGCCGTCACCCTCACCCGGCTTGTACATCTCGATGGCCATCGAATCGTTCCTTCGTGTGTCGGCTACCAGGGTTTCCAGTCATCGTTCGTGACCTTCCGTGCCAACGCGAGACCGTCACGTACCGGCAGGATCGCGTTCTCGAAGCCCGGATGTTCGCGCAACCGCTTGTTAAACTCGAGAATGCCCTTGGTGGATGGGTGCGAATGGTCGTTGACCACCGTCCCGCCCCAGAGCACGTTGTCGGTGACAAAGAAACCGCCGGGACGCAGCTTTTCGTAGGCCAGCTCGATCGTGTCCGGGTACTGTTCCTTGTCGATGTCGTTGAAGACGATATCCCACTCGCCCTTGGCCGCGCGGAAATGATCCAGCGCGTTTCCGGCGAGGAACTCCGCCTTGCCATTCTGCCACAGGCGGCTCATGAAGTCTTCCGCCTGCTTGAGGTTGTCCTCACGCTCATCGGTGAGCACAATCTGCCCTTCATCCGGCATGCCAAGCGCAAACCACAACGCCGAGTACCCATACCCGGAGCCGAGTTCGAACACACGCTTCGCGTTGATCGACAAAGCCAGCAGCTTGAGGCATTGGCCAACCTGCGGCCCGATGATCGGAAACTTCTTCTCCGCGGCCAGCTTCTCCATCTCGTGGAAGACGTCCGGCCGATCGGGCAAATGATCTTCGATGTACTGGTTCAATTCGTCAGGTAACAAGTGAATCATCTCTTTTGCCATCAGCTTTCCTTCAAAAAATCCTCGATATACTTGTAATCCGGGGTCAACTCTCCCTGGTGTGCAATCAGCGCACGCTTGAACTCCGGCGGGAGATCCAATTCCTCGAACGGAACGGAGTAATCCGCACCCGCAAGCGCTGGCAGGAACGGTTTCAGCATAATGCCGAACTGTTCGCTGGATTCACGCGGGATCTCGGTCGGGAGAATGTCCACCGTCATCATCTGAAGGCCCGGGCCGTCGAAGCCATACACGATCTCGTCCGTGTCCGGCTTGTAGACATACACTGGCTTGTCCGGCAATGTCGCGACCTTGGTGCTCTCGATGCTGCCCTCGACATCGCAGGTGACGTCCGAAATCACGGTCAGCTTCGGCTGCTTGCCGTCCGCGAACATGGCTCGCAGCATCTCGAGCGTAACCAGCTTCGGGTAGCGCTCTTCCCAGTAAATCCCATTGACCAGCATGCTCACGAACGGCAACGACTCGTTCATAAAGCCCTCGTACTGATCCGGATTCGCGAGGTAATCCTGGAACTCGTAGGGTTGGCCGTCGCTGCGGCGGAGGAAGTCCGGCATGTCGAACACAACCTGGTAGACCTGATCGTTGGTCAACACATCCCGCATCGGCTTGTAATGCAATTCGGCAGGGGAGAGGTTCGTTGGATTCAACGCCGCCAGCACATCCTGCGCGCCAAGGCTGACGCGGCCCGGACCTCCGGTAATTCCGATCACCACCGGGCTGATCTCCTTCGGCAGGCCGAACTGCTGGATCTTCGCGCCGGCCTCGGCAATCGCCGCCTTCGCTTCCGGCAGACCGCCCTCATATGCCGATGCCTGCTTCAGGTTCGCCAACGGTGTATCGTATCCCATCGCTTTGTACCGCTGGCCCAACGACCACAGACCGTTCACCATGCCCGCCTGGCCGGCCTGGAATGAGAACGCGATCAGCCGGATGCCGCGTTCGTCGGTGACCTTTTCGTAATCCAACAGGGTCACTTTCTTGTCCAGGATCGCCCGCATCATCGACATGTTGTACGGCTGGCCTTTGATCACATGCGAGAAAAACAGGTGCGGCTTGCCCGGGTGCAGGTACGGTTCCTTGACTTCCTTGATCCCGAGGATGAAATCGCATCCCGAGATATCCTCCGAGATCGTCGCACCGGCAGCAGCGTATTCGTCATCCGTGAAAACACGGTACGGGGAAGGCTGGACAATGATTTCCATCCCGTCAATCAGTAACATATCACGGACATCGTCCGGAGTTAACGGCGCACGCCGTTCGAGGTTGGACTTGGTTTCCAACCGCATTCCAATGCAAGGCATCAAGGTCTCCCGTCGTCAATCATGTGCGGCTTTTTCGTGACGGAGGGTACTATCCAATCCCTGCCTCTCGCAATGAGGCACACACCGGGAAATACTCCTGACTAGTCGGCGTGATCAACCACCATCTGCAGCGGAAGCGTGGCGGACGCCGAAGCATTTTCACTCCAAACGAGCGGAATCCGGGCAACCTGATCGCCGAAATAGCACAGACCCTCGTTGTCGACCCGGCAATACACGAACGAGAAACTGACAATCAGCTCGGACACGCCTTTGTCCAGCGTGACTGGAACCGACACCGGAACATGCGTCGTAAACAGGTCGTCTGGATTCGCAGATGCACCCTCCAGCATCAGCTGCAACCCGCCTGCGGCATTGAGCTTGTAGCCGTCCGGGAAGGTCATGCCGATCTCGAGCGTGCGGGTCGCGGGGCTGACAGCCTGCTCCGGCAACGTGATCGCGTTGTACACGTCGATGGATTCGGTCTGCGGCATCATCTTCGTCAAACCGGTCAACGCGAGCGTGCGTACCTCACCGCTATCCGGATCGATCACACGGATGGCGTGGTTGTTGGTGTCGGCGACATACACCGTACCGTCGTCCGCGACGTCGATCCCGCCCGGTTCGTCAAATCGGGCCTTGGCTTTCGGGCCGTCCTTAAGTCCGCCGATGCCGGTTCCGGCCCAGGTGTGTGAGGTCCGTTCGCCGGGATCGACGACCTTGATCTTGTTGTTGTATGTGTCCGCGACGTAGAGCAGCCCGTCGTAGTACGATACCCCGAGCGGATGCTGCAGGCGGGCTTTCAACCGATCTCCATCGATGTCGCCGAACTCGAACAGGCCATGTCCGATCACCGTGTTGACGAGCCCGCCGGCGTCCGTTTGTGCGCCACGGATGGCCGACACTTCGCTGTCGACGAAGAAAATCCAGTTGCGGCCATCATAGGTGACCCCGCTGGGTTGGGCGAGGGCGGCATTCAGCAACGGCGCGTCGATCAGGTCTTCCTGCCCGGTTCCAGCCCAGACACCGACTTGCTTCGTCGCCGGATCGTAATACCACAACTGGTGCGGGCCGGCCATCGCGATGTACAACCGGTCACCGTCCCAGACCAGATCCCACGGGCTCGCCAACGGAGTGTCCAACGCACGGCCTGTACCGTGGCCATATCCGCCCTGCTGGCCGGTTCCGGCAACGGTTGTGACAGCTTCCTTGTCCAGATCGACCGCACGGAGAACGTGATTCTGCGTGTCCGCGATGTAGAGTACGTCCTCGATCAACTCCATGCCCTGCGGATGATTGAATTGTGCCTCGCCGAACTTTCCATCACGCAACCCTGCCTCGCCGGACCCGATCAACTGGAGCACCTCTCCGGTGGCTCTGTTTACGACCACGATCCGGTTGTGATTCGAGTCGGCGATGAACAGCCTGCCACTTGTTTCATCAACACGGATTTTGCTCGGAAACGCCAGCAAGTTATCCGGTGCTAAGTCTTTCTCTTTGGTCAGGTTTAACGGTGTCCGATCGAGCTTCCCCTGTTCGTCAAAATGCTCGATCAAACCGGCGATCCACGGGTCGAATTTGTCCGGCGCGGACTCCCCGGACTCCGTGGACACCACATAGCCGTCCGGATCGATCAAGACCATTGTGGGCCATGCCCGGATGGCGTAGTTTTTCCAGACTTGAAACTGACGGTCATTGACAACCGGATGCTGAATGTTGTGGCGAAGGATCGCCTGGCGGATGTTTTCGCTGGCCCCTTCATCTTGAAATTTTGCGGAGTGCACCCCCACGACCACCAGTGCGTCACCGTATTTCTCCTCCAGATGTGCCAGTTTCGGGAGTACATGCTGACAGTTGATGCAGCAGTACGTCCAGAAATCGAGCAGGACGACCTTGCCGTGCAGATCCGAGAGAGACAGTTTCCGATCCGTGTTGAGCCATTCCAGGTTCGACGGAATTTCTGGTGCGTGGACGGTTTGTGCGTAACGGGGCATGCGTTGAGCGACTCCAATCTGTGGGGTGAAAGGAACTCCTAACACGAACAGCCACAAGTAACAAACAATTGTCGGGCAATTTCGTTTACACTGCGCCACGGCTGTGAGCATGAGTGCTCCGAGCAAGTCAACTTTGGACCTTGGTGTTTTTCTACAACTTCGATAATTTGTGAAATTGGACTTTCTTGGTGTAACGGCATTACATTTAGCACTCCCAGTACACGTATTAAACCATCCACGGGTTGCTGTGACAATATCCCCGGCAGGGAACAGAGAAGGACAGAAGTGCGTCCGCGCACAATCAAGCTGACGTACCGTGTGCAAGTTACGTCCGCGCGGAACAACATTGTAAATCCTTGGGCGAAAAGGATAGAAACGTCAAGCTGTACATCGTGGGCGAGGAGGGCGTAACCACGATGCCTGTTGTGAGGAGGAGAAGTGAATAACGGGACACGTTTTGCGCTAGGCCTGCTTTCTCTGGCCCTCGGCATCATGTGTGCTGCCATTTTTGTAAACCGTCTGCAGGCGGAGGACGAAGTGGTCAGCAACCCCGAGGTAAACCAGGAACAGTCCTATCTGGATTATCCGATCGAGACGATTCATGGGGATACTACCACCCTGCGTGCTTACAACGGTAAGTTGGTGGTGCTGGTCAATGTGGCTTCCAAATGTGGCTTCACCTCTCAATACGAGGGGTTGCAGTCGCTGTACGAAACCTACAACGATAAAGGACTCGTGATTATCGGTTTCCCGGCCAACAATTTCATGGGCCAGGAACCCGGTACGAATCAGGAAATCCTCGAGTTTTGTACCACTGAGTATGATGTCACCTTCCCGATGATGGCTAAGATCAGCGTCAAGGGGAAGGATAAGCACCCGTTGTACGAATACCTGACTGAGAGTTCACCGCTGCCCGGTGAGATCAGCTGGAACTTCAACAAGTTCCTCCTTGATCGGGAAGGCAACCTCGTCGCCCGCTTTGAGAGTAGCGACAAACCACGCGGTGGTGAGTTGGAAGGCATGGTGCGGCAACTGCTGTAGATTCCATCGACAACGGATAGCTTGTAGCGACTGACTCGACCGGGCAACGATGTCCGGTTCTCGTGTTTCTGGGGGCATCGTCTCGTATCTCCTTGATATTCCCGGGGATTAATACAGGGCATCTCTCTGTTCGGCGGATCGTGGCCTGCGCGCGATACTGCCCTGGGGAACCCATGCGTTCCCATTCGATTTCTTCGTTCACAACCTCTCATCGCTAAACCTCGCCAACTTTTCCCTTGCCCTGATTTCGCCCACGAGCGTACACACCTCTTACACTCCCGAACTCGGAGCGCTTTTTCTATTGAACACTTGAAAACAAATCCTAAATCGGATAGATTCTTACTTCAATTCAAGTACGATCAAGATGCGGATGCTCGATGAGGCAGCATCCCGATTGCACTCAAGGCATACAACATTTGGCACGCTGAGAATTCGATAAGGAGGAGAGGATGAGTCAAGAAAAAAAGCCTGGTTTCAACGGCGAGGGGCCGGGAGTGCTGTCCACAGCTCCAGGGGGTAGGTCTAACCGTGACTGGTGGCCGAACCAGCTGAACCTGAACATTCTACATCAGCATTCTGAACGGTCCAACCCGATGGGGGACGATTTCGATTATGCTGAAGAATTCAAGCAGCTCGACCTGGACGCCGTCAAAGCGGATCTCGATGCGGTGATGAAGGATTCCCAGGAGTGGTGGCCGTCTGATTTTGGCCATTATGGTCCGTTCTTCATCCGCATGGCGTGGCACAGCGCCGGAACCTACCGTATTCAGGACGGACGCGGCGGGGGCAAGACCGGCGGACAGCGCTTCGCACCGCTGAACAGTTGGCCTGACAACGTCAACCTCGACAAGGCGCGCAGGCTGCTGTGGCCGGTGAAGAAAAAGTACGGCAAGCAGATTTCCTGGGCGGATCTGATGATTCTCGCGGGCAACGTGGCGCTCGAGTCGATGGGCTTCAACGCCTTCGGCTTCGGCGGCGGACGTGAGGACACGTGGGAACCGGACGACGCGATCTACTGGGGCAAGGAAGAAACCTGGCTTGGTGACAAGCGTTACAGCGGCAAGCGGGATCTGGAAAACCCGCTCGCGGCGGTGCAGATGGGCCTGATCTACGTGAATCCGGAAGGCCCGAACGGCGAGCCGGACCCGGTCAAGGCCGCGTTTGATATCCGTGACACGTTCGCGCGCATGGCGATGAACGATGAGGAAACCGTCGCGCTGATCGCTGGTGGCCACAGCTTCGGCAAAGCGCACGGTGCCGGAAAGCCGGAGATGATGGGCCCGGAACCGGAAGCCGCCAGCATCGCCGAACAGGGCCTCGGCTGGAAGAGCAGTTACAAGTCCGGTATGGGCGACGACACAATGGGCGGCGGTCCAGAAGTCACCTGGACGACGACCCCGGCGAAGTGGGGGCATGATTTCTTCCGCCACCTGTTCGAATACGAATGGGAGCTTGAGAAGAGCCCGGCAGGTGCGTACCAGTGGAAGCCAAAGGGCGATCTGGGCAAGGACACGGTGCCGTTCGCGCACGCCAAGGGCAAGTTCCATCAGCCTGGCATGCTGACCACCGACCTCTCGCTGCGGTTCGATCCGGCGTATGAGAAGATCTCGCGTCGGTTCTACGAAAACCCGGATGAGTTCGCGGACGCATTCGCGCGTGCGTGGTTCAAGCTGACGCACCGTGACATGGGACCGAAAGCCTGCTACCTCGGCCCCGAGGTTCCGGAAGAAGACCTCGTCTGGCAGGATCCGATCCCGGATGTTGACCACGACCTGATCGATGCGAACGACATCCGTGACCTGAAGGCGAAGATTCTCGACTCCGGACTGACTGTGTCCGAACTCGTTTCCACGGCCTGGGCTTCCGCATTCACCTACCGCAATTCCGACCGACGCGGTGGTGCGAACGGTGCCCGGATTCGTCTCGCGCCACAGAAGGACTGGGCCGCCAACGAACCGGAGAAGCTCGCGAAGGTGCTGGAAAAGCTGACCGGCGTGCAATCGGCGTTCAATTCGGCGCAGTCCGGCAACAAGAAGGTGTCGCTGGCCGATCTGATCGTGCTCGGTGGTGCCGCCGCGATTGAGAAGGCCGCAAAAGACGCCGGAAAGGATGTCGAGGTTCCGTTCATTCCGGGACGGATGGATGCGTCCCAGGAACAGACTGATGTTGACACGTTCGCGGCGCTTGAACCGGCCACCGATGGGTTCCGCAACTTCCAGAAGGCAAAATTCAGCGTCAAGCCGGAAGAGCTGCTGATCGACAAGGCCAACCTGCTGACGCTGACCGCGCCGGAAATGACAGTCCTGATCGGCGGCATGCGAGTGCTCGGCGCTAACCATGGCGGGTCCAGGCAGGGCGTCTTCACCGACCGTCCGGGCGCGTTGACCAACGACTTCTTCACCAACCTGCTCGATATGGGCACGGTGTGGAAGGCGCTTGACGACGACGAGCTCGAGTTCGAGGGCCATGACCGCAAGACCGGCGATCTCAAGTGGACCGCGTCCCGTATCGACCTGATCTTCGGCTCAAATTCCCAGCTTCGCGCCTACGCCGAGGTGTACGGTAGCGACGACGGCCACGAGAAGCTCGTACACGACTTCATCGCCGCCTGGGACAAGGTGATGAACCTCGATCGGTTCGATCTGAAGTAGGCTGAAACACACTGCGCAGATTTACAAAGGGGATCGTCGAACTCAGATGATCCCCTTTCTCGTAAGTCCAGCTATTCGTGTATTGCTTACTTCATCAGCACGATCTTTCGCGTCTGGTTCAACTCACCCGGCACGACCGCGTGCACGAAATACACGCCGCTGGACAACTGCGATCCGTCAAACACGAACTGATGCTTCCCAGCTGCGAAACGTCTGCTCGCAAGCGTCGCAATGGTCTGGCCGAGGGTATTGTAGACAGCGACATGCAAATCAGAAGCCGTTGGCAACGCCACACTCACCGTCGTCGTCGGGTTGAATGGGTTCGGGTGCGGGGCAGCCAACTCGTATACACGGGGGAGAGAGGTAATCCCAGTCTGTTCACCGGCGAACCAGCCGTCAAGATTCCCGGATACCCATTGATCTGGTGCGGGGGAGAGGGTGTTCACGGTAACGTTACCCTGCTTCGTGAACCCGAACGAATCATGAATCTGCAACGAGGGGTTGTTCGGTTTTCCAAGCCTCCCCGTGAACACATAGTCCCCTGCAGGAGCGTTGGCGGGTACAGTCAATGTGATGCCCGGAACAGTAAGATCCCCGAACGCGGGCAGGGTCAAGCCGCTGAGAACTGTCTGTGCTACTATGTCGCCGGTTGGCAGTTCGATTTCGATCCAGTAGCTGATGTTGCTGACCGGAGCAGCCAGTTGCGAGATGACCCCTGCATCGTAGACCAACGTACCACCGCCTTCCGGGATGGTTGTGTTCTGTGGGGTGAGGGCCAAGACTAACGGTTGTTCCTGCACCGACACGAGGACGTTGTCAATCGCCCAGACGTCATAACCGGATGACCAGAAATCAAATCCGATCTTGAACTCGGTCGCGCCTGCCAGTTCGTCTGTCAATTCGAAGTACTGATAGCGTTCAAGGTTGTCGGTATAGCATTCCACGACGGTCCACGTCACCCCGTTGTCCAGCGAACACATAAGTTTACCCACATCGGGGTGGCTGAACCGGGAAATGTGATCGAATCCGACTTCAACCCTGTCGTTCGTTCCCTTGATCAGCGTCCCGGTCTGGAGCCGGCCTTTCCAATCACCCTCCTCATAATAGTCGGTACCAATAAACATACACGGAGAATCGAACAGCTCCAGTTCGATATCCGACGGTCCCATGCCCGCTTCCCAGGTGTGGGTGCCGGTAGCCTCCTCGATGGTCCACGATGGCGGCAATCCGTTGTCGAAATCAGCAAATACAACAAGGTTGTCAACATCCGGCCAGAACACGTCACAGGGATACGACGGTTTGCTGTCGGGCAGTTGCGGGTTCGGTGTGACCGTGTATTCGTAGAGCACATGGTGGGGAAGCTGGTCGGTGTAGTGGTTTTCGGTCACCAACGCGATGTTCTGCCCATTCCGTCGAACAAGGTATTGTGAAGCATTCAGATCTACCCAACTGAGCTCGACAGTTCCATCTACGGTTAGTGCGGCATCGACATCGACACCGGTCTGATAGTCCGGGTTCTCCCACCATGACAGATGGACATCGATCCCAATGACCTGGCCGGTCGCGGCAAAGTCCTCGTCGCCATCACCGTCGAGATCGGCGAAGAATCCCGCACGATCCAGGTAGTTTGAGTTGTCAATCTGCCAGCACTGATAGTCGTCATCGCCCAGACGTTGGTACCAACGAACTGCACCTATGTAATGGAACACGGCGATTTCTTTGATTCCGTCAAGGTCAAAGTCAGCGAATTCCATCCAGCCGGCACCGAGGTCACAGGTCAGAGACACAGTTTCCGAATCGAAATCGACACCATTGTATCGATACCGAAACATTCTGTCTTCGTTCACAATGAACAGATCCGCATATTGTTCGCCATCTTGTTGCACAACCTTGATTCTGCATGACGAATAATACAATACGTGTACCGTGTAGTTATCATTACCATCGTTTATGAAACAACGAAATCCATCCACACCCTCGTAGTCAGAATTCATGAAGTAATCCAGATCGCCGTCGTTGTCGATATCAGCGAAATGTAGACTATTGATATCCGTAACCGGCAACTCAAAAAGTTGTTCGGTAAATTGGCCGGATCCATCATTGATCAGCCACTGGATGGCCACACCGGTGTCCGAGTAGATATCCAGATCACCGTCATTGTCCTTGTCAACCACTTTGCTCCAGTTGGGTAACGCATCATCGCTGATGATATTCTCCAGAATGAAGTCGCCATCGTTATTTCGCACTAATCCGATGCTTTTAACACCGCCAGTTGCTGAATAGCTGACAACGAGGTCGAGGTCGCCATCGTTGTCCATATCTGCAGGTGTGGTTGACCAGGGAGCTGAGAGCAGGACCAACAGTTCGCCGGGTGCGAATGTTGCCGAACCATCGTTTTCCCAGACGTACAACCCACCCCCATGGTCAATCTCGATGATGTCCTCATCGCCATCGAGGTCGTAGTCAGCATGAGTAATGGCAGCGTTCCAGTTGATGATCGCAACTTCGTGATGCGGCCAGCTTTCCTCGGCGACAAGGGTGATGGGGAGGAGTGACAGAATGAGAAGCATGCAGGTGAATGTTCGCATTTAACGGTCTCCTTCGATTTGGCCGGGTACTTGCCAGCGATTTCATTGTCCATTATCCAGAATGGTAGTGCAAGAAGCCTCCCGCCGCAACAATTCACAACCGATATCTCAGATTGTTGAACGGATTCAACGGAATGGAATTCCCGAAGTGCCGTGTGCTACAGCAAAAAGCCCGGCAGCATGTTCGCCACCGGGCTTGAGGTTTTCCTGAGTACTGAGTACTGATCACTGATCACTGATCACTGACGACTGTCTTTTACGACTCCTTGACCGCCGTGATGATCTCGTTGAACGCCTTCTTACCGTCGTTGAAGAACATCAACGCGTTTTCGGCGGCGAACAGCGGGTTCGGGATACCGGCGAAGCCCGGGCTCAGCGAACGCTTGATCATGATGACCGTGCGCGCCTTGTCGACGTCGATGATCGGCATACCGGCGATCGGGCTGTCCGGGTCGGTGCGCGCGACGGGGTTGACCACGTCGTTGGCGCCGATCACGATGGCGACATCAATCGAATCCATCATCGAATTGATGGTGTCCATCTCGAGCAGCTTGTCGTACGGCACGTTCGCTTCCGCGAGCAGCACGTTCATGTGGCCCGGCATACGGCCGGCGACCGGGTGGACGCCGTAGACAACCTCGATTTCCCACTTGGATTCGAGCAGGTTGGCGAGGTCACGCACGGTGTGCTGAGCCTGCGATACCGCCATGCCGTAGCCCGGCACGATCAGCACCTTCTGCGCCATCTCGAGCATCATCGCGATTTCGTCCGCGGACGTACTCTTGACCGTCTTGTAGACTTCGTCAACGTCCACATCCTGCACCGACGAACCCATCGCGCCGAACAGCACGTTGGTCAGCGAACGGTTCATCGCGACGCACATCAGGTTCGTCAGGATGATACCCGACGCACCGACGAGCGAACCGGCGATGATCAGAACCGTGTTGTTGATCACGAAACCAGTCATCGCCGCTGCAATACCGGAATAGCTGTTGAGCAACGCAATCACTACCGGCATGTCCGCACCACCGATGGAGAAGGTGAGCGTCACACCAAGCAGTGCCGAAATCGCAACCAGCAGCCAGAACAGGTCCATCGGGTTGGCCGCGAACGTCATCACGCCCATGGTCTGCAGGACCATCATCACGCCGACGGCGACCGTTGCGATCGCGGCGACGAGCTTCAGCGCCTGCATGCCCGGGAAGACAGCCTTCTTCGCGTAGGTGATCAACGCCGTGATCAGCAGGAACACGAGCGACAGAATCGAGAAGATGCTGAAGCTGTACGCCCAGGCAATAAACCCGCCGAAGGCGACGAAGATCGCGGCGGCGAGGAACTTCACCATCCGTTGCCACGGATACAGCTTCCACTTGACCGCGAGGAACTCGGCCAGCTTACCAAACGCGATGTACGATCCGAAGAACGTTACCGAACCAATCAGCCCGGCGAGCACGGTCGCAATCGACATCTGGGTGATGTTGACTTCCGCACCGGCACCGTGTTCAAAGTACTTAACCAGCTCGGCCGCGGCGACGACGATTGACGCCGCACCACCGAAACCGTTAAACAACGCCACCAGTTCCGGCATCGAGGTCATCGCGATGCGTACGGCGAAAACAGCACCAATCACGGTACCAATCGCGAGACCGATGAGAACGTAAATCCAGTCCAGCCCGAACTCCGGGCTGAGAACCGTTGCGAGGACGGCGATCAGCATACCCACCGCGCCGGTCAGGTTGCCCTTGACCGCCGTGCGTGGGTGCGCCATGCCCTTCAATCCGAAGATGAACAGGACCGCCGCCACCACGTAGGCAATGTTGACTACACTATGACTCAGCATGTCTGCGGCCCCTTATTTCTTCTTGAACATCTTCAGCATACGATGGGTCACGAGGAACCCGCCGACCACGTTAATGGTGGCGAACACCAGCGCGATCATCCCAAATGTCTTCGCCAGGTGTGTCGAGTGTTCCGCCGCGGCACCAGCGGCCAGCAGCGCACCGACAATCGTGATCCCGGAAATCGCGTTCGATCCCGACATCAACGGCGTATGCAACGTCGGCGGCACCTTGGTGATCACCTCGAACCCCACGAAAATCGCGAGGACGAAGACCGTCAGCAGCATGACGAGGTCCATTACGCCTCCTTCGTATCGTTGGATTCGGCCGGCTTCGCCTTCGCCGGCATGCCGAGGATGTCACGGACACGTGCGTGCACAACTTCCCCGTTATACACAACCATCGAACCCTCGTTGATCTCGTCGCTCATGTCAAGGTTGTAGTTGCCTTCCTTGTCGATGAGGTGGAACAGCAGGGTCTGGATGTTCTTCGCATACATCTGGCTCGCGTGAGTCGCAACCGTCGAGACGATGTTCGACGGGCCGATGATGACGACATCATTTTCGATGATCCGCTCACCATGCTTCGTCAGCTCACAGTTACCGCCACGCTCACTGGCGAGGTCGATGATCACCGAGCCCGGATGCATGTGCTTGACCATGTCCGCGGTGACGATCACCGGGCTCTTGCGGCCCGGAATCGCAGCGGTGGTGACGATCACATCCGACTCCGCGACCACCTTCGCCATCATCTCGCGTTGCTTCTTGAGGAACTCTTCGCTCTGTTCCTTCGCGTAGCCGCCTTCGCCCTTGGCTTCGGACGTATCGAGCTCGACCTCGACGAACTTCCCGCCGAGCGACTCGATCTGTTCCTTCACCTCCGGACGCACGTCAAACGCATGCACAACCGCGCCGAGACGCTTGGCCGTCGCAATCGCCGACAAACCCGCAACACCGGCACCGATGACAAACACCTTCGCCGGGGCAATCGTGCCCGCCGCTGTCATCATCATCGGGAAAATTTTCGGCAACTCGGCAGCACCCAGCAAAACCGCTTTGTAACCCGCGATGTTTGCCTGGGAGGACAAAACGTCCATGCTCTGAGCGCGAGTGATACGCGGAACCAGTTCCATCGAGAACAGGTTCACCTTCTTGTCCGCGTATTCCTTCGCCTTTTCCGCGTTGCCCAGCGAGTCCGACTGACCGCAAACCAGCTGGCCGGCCTTCATGCGTGCGAGGTCTTCCTTCGACGCGTCCTCGTCGCCACCATACGAACGAACCTGGACGATGATATCCGATTTCTGGAAAATCTCGTCCCGGCTGGCCGTGACCGTCGCACCTTTTTCCTCGTACACTTTGTCGAGGTGCCCGGCACCGAAACCGGCCCCCTGCTCCACGATGACATCGATTCCGCGCTTCTTCAGCATCGGAACGAGGTCCGGGACCATGGCGACGCGTTTCTCGCCCGGGTACAACTCCTTGGGAACACCGACAATCATGTTCGAATGCCCTCGGTATGTGAATGCTATCTGGCTTGTACGGCGGATTTGCAGGCTGAGAAAGTAACGGCTGACCCGTGATTAATCAAGTAGTCCTCCAAGTGGGCCCCGGACCGTGAAACCCGCATGGTGATTAAGTTGTAAGACAATGTAGATTTAGGTCATGTTAACAAAAACGCATAATGGAGGCTACCATGCCTGAAAGTCCTCTCCTGAGACTACTCAACGACCGTTACGCCACCCGCGCGATCCTGCCTGATCCACTCCCGCAGGACACCGTGAACTCGCTGATCGAAGCGATCCGGCTGACCCCGTCCTGCATGAACAAGCAGCCCTGGCGCTACCTTTTCGTGCAATCCGAAGAAGGACTGGAAAAGGCACGCGAAGCGCTTACCGGCGGAAACCGCGGCTGGGCGATCACTGCTCCATTATTGGTAATTGGATACGCGAAAGCGCAAAATGATTGCCAGCCGGGAGACGGAAGAGAGTACTATCATTTCGATACCGGCATGGCGACGATGAACCTGATGCTCGAAGCTACCGCGCATGACCTCGTCGCCAGACCGATGGCCGGATGGAAGCCGGACATGATTCGTGACGATTTCGGCCTTGACGACGATGACGAGCCCATCGTGATGGTCGCCATCGGCAAGCGTAATCCCGACGACTCCCACGTTCCGGATGTCTACAAGGGCTTGGACGATAAGCCACGCACACGCAAAGCCGCCGATGAAATCATCCGGCACGTGTAATTGTTGTCTCACAAAGCTGGAGTACGTTTGCCAGACAAAAACCTGGTTGGCGACGGTTGCGGAGAGGTGAATGAGCAGGCTTGTGAAATGGTTGTGGCCGTGGAAACGGGTACAAGCCCCGACAGCGGCGCAATTGCGGCAGTTACAGTTTCCGGCGGTTCCGTCGGTATTGTATCTCGCCGCGCGCTGGGTGATGCGTATCGTGTCGCTGGCGATCCTGCTCGTGCGGCATCGGCGGGAAGCGTCCTCGCTCCTGGCGTGGGTGCTGACCATCCTGTTCATGCCATGGCTTGGGCTGCCGCTGTTTCTCACCTTTGGCAACAACAAGCTGCCGAAAGCCTACCAGGAGCAGCACAAACGCCTGCAACGCCGGTTCCGGATCATTCTGGACGAGCTACGCAAGCTTGAACCGAACCCACATGCCGAATGCCCGCCGGATCTCGTGCCCTTCGCGAGATTGGTGGAGAATCTCGGCGGCTTACCGGTAACCGCAGCGGGAAGCGTCGAGAGTCTGGATCTGCATCCGGTCATCGTCGATCGGATGGTTGCGGACATCGATAGCGCCACCCACTACGTCCACGTCCTGTTCTACATCTTCGCGGAGGACGAGACCGGCAAACGCCTGGCCCGTGCACTAAGCCGGGCGGTGGAGAGGGGAGTAGCCGTCCGGGTGCTGGTGGACGCCAGCGGGTCGGCGCCGTTCATCGGCGAGATGGAGGAACGGATGCTGGCTGCCGGAATCGAATTCCACAACTTCTTCCCGATGAGACCGAAGCTGCGGCAATATGTGCGCATGGACCTGCGCAACCACCGCAAGCTGGTGATCGTGGACGGCCACACGGCGTGGACCGGCTCGATGAACGCCGTCGACACAGACTACAACACCAACGGAAAGCTGCACTGGCTCGACATGATGGTGCGGGTGACCGGTCCGGTGGTTAATCAGCTGCAAACCGTGTTCGTTCAGGACTGGAACGCTGAAACCCGTGAGGATCTGCAGCAGGATAACCTGTTCCCGGAATTTGACGGTTCGGCAACCATTCCGGTGCAAGTGCTGCCCAGCGGGCCGAATTATGATCAACTCAACTTCCTGCAGGCCATCCTCGCCGCGTTACACCAAGCAAAGGAAAGTGTGGTGCTGACGACGCCCTACCTGGTGCCGAACATGACGATCCTGAACTCGTTGCGGTCGGCGATCCTGCGGGACGTCAAGGTCACCTTGATCGTACCAGGACATTCAAACCACTCGTTCGTGGATATGGCCTCACACGCCTACTTCCGTGAGCTGCTCGACATGGGCGTCGAGATTCAGCAATACCGGAATGATCTGCTGCACGCCAAGAGCCTGACCGTCGACGACCGGCTCGCGTTCGTCAGCACAGGAAACTTCGATATTCGCTCGTTCGAGCTGAATTATGAACTCACGCTTGTTCTCTACGGCAGGATATCAGTCACCGGGATCCGCGACTACCAGAACAGCCTACTCCAGCATTGCGACCGGGTGAGCAACGAGATCTGGTCGAGCCGTCCATTGATCAAGAAAGTGGTGCAGAATGCGGCGAAGATGCTGAGCCCGTTCCTGTAACCGCTTTGTGTCAACATGCATGCAGGGTGAGAAAGAACGTCCGGCCTGAATTTGGCCGGACGTTTTGCGTGGTGCACTATCCTATCAAAGTCAGATCAGTCAAAATCCGACAGGCTGATATCTTCCAACTCAAAGTCATCATCGCGTTGGCCGTTCACATGGCCGTTTCCGTTGCTGAACTGGCCTGCTGACC
This sequence comes from bacterium, assembly GCA_963675295.2. GTDB lineage: Bacteria > Electryoneota > Electryoneia > Electryoneales > Electryoneaceae > BMS3BBIN04. Next base: position 2,947,898 of record CAXXKJ010000002.1, on the reverse strand, counting down.
CGCTGCGCTTGCTTGCGGATGCTGCAGGATCATCATCCCGCAGGGAGAACCGTTCCAACATGCCCTGCAACGTCGTGATCTGCGAGTGCAGTTCCTCGGCGGCAGCAGCGGTTTCCTCTGCAACCGCGGCGTTTGATTGCGTGACATTATCGATCTGGTTCAGCGATGAACTGATGTCATGAGTCACGTTCGTCTGTTCCTCACTGGACTTTGCGATACCGTTGACCAGATCGGCAACATCACTGATGCTCTCGATGATCTCTTTCAACGAACCAGCGGTGTTCTGGGCGATGTCCGACCCACGGGTCACGCTGGCCAGATTGCCTTCGATAATATCGTTCGTTTCTGCAGCAGCCTTGGCCGACCGTTGCGCGAGATTGCGAACCTCTTCCGCCACGACCGCAAAGCCGCGTCCGTGAACACCCGCCCGCGCTGCTTCGACAGCCGCGTTCAATGCCAGCAGGTTTGTCTGGAACGCGATTTCGTCAATGATCTTGATGATCCGCTGCACCTTCTGCGAATCGTCGGTGATGTCCTTCATCGCCACGAGCATACTCTCCATCTGCTCATCGCCGGTCTTCGCAGACTGCAGGGCCTGTGTGCTTAAACGGCGTACCTCGGTCGCGTTGGTCGTGTTCTCCTTCGTTTGCGCATCCAGCTCGACCATCGCCGCGTTGATCTCTTCCAGACTGGACGCCTGCTGCGTCGCGCCGGCACTCATCGACTGGCTGGACGTTGACACCTGATCCGAACTGACCGTTACCGACTCCACACTCTGCGCCACAAGCACCATCATCTCATTCAACGAGTCCAGCGTCGCGGTGAGCGAATCGTTCAGAATCGCATACTCGCCCACGAAATCTCCATCCGTCGATTCCGTCAGATCGCCCTGGGCGAGAGCTTCCAGCACGTGAATCGTCTGACGGATCGGCGCCTTCAGGTTTGCCAGACCCTCGCTGAAGCCCTGCACGATCTGACGGTACGTTCCGTGGAACCGGTCATTCTCGAATTCGAGGCCCAACTCACCATTCCGCGTCGCGTTGATGAAGCGCATCCCCTCGCCACAGAGTTCGGTGAGGTTTTCGTTGATCGTGTTTAACGCACGGGTAAATTCGATCTGCTTGCCTGGCAGGTCGTCCATTTTCTTGCGGAAATCACCTTCGGCGTATTGCGACAGCAGGGTCACCGCACGCATCATCGGCGCGACGATCGCGTCAATGACTCGATTGATGCCCTCCATCAGTTCACGATACGTTCCCGCCACAATCTCGGTCCGGCAACGGCTGTCGAGATTGCCGGCTATCTGTTGTTCGATGGTATCAGCCAGCTCATCACGCATCTGCAACAGGTTTGCCGAGACACGACGCATTGCATAGCCGAGTTCGTCCTGTTCCGACAGCACCTTGATCTTGATGGACAAATCCCCGTTGGCAATGGAATCGGCTTCGGCCGCCTTGGTCTTCAACATGTCATGAATGGATGCCAGCGAACTGGCAACCTCGCCGACTTCGTCCTCACCATATTCCTGCATTGTGGTCGTCAGATCGCCACGCGTCAGGTCATTCGAGAAGGACACCAGATTCTTCAACTTGCGAACGATTGAATGCCGGACGAGGAAATAAATCAGCACCAGCGTAAGCACGATCGCGCCGATAATCATCAAGCCGGCCTTCACCTGGAAGGCGGCCAGTGAGTGCATGTTCTCATCAATTGATGAACGGATGCTGACCACCGACAAGACATCGCCAACATTGCCCCCATGACAATCAATGCAGCTCGCGGTGGCTATCATTGGCGTCGCGACACGGACCACCGATTCCCCTTCAAACTCTTCTTGAGTAATTTGAATATCGGCTGTTTTAAAACTGGCCAGCTCGAAGTCGTCCAACCTGGCATTCGCACCTGATTCAATTACATCGGTGGGGAGGATGCGTAACTCGCGCGTGTTACCCGTCGTCTCCGCTTCCTTCTGGAAATCCTCGAACTCAAAGATTCCCTCATTCATCGCGAATTCCAGCGAGTGAACCAGCATCTTCGATACCGAAAGGACTTCGTTTTCGGCTGCCTGTACTTCACGGTTATGCTGGACACTGAACAGGATCGACATTGAGAGTCCCATCGCCGTAATCAACGCGATGAAGACAGAGGCGAGAAGTTTCGTGTTGACGCTACGCTTCATTGGTGCGGTCCCTCCCGGAATGCTTCCGAATTACACCTGGAAGCTGTGGACTATGGAAATCCCCCGGGCTTTCGTGCAGACCCCCCTTTGGAGCACGATCACCATCTTTGAAAAAGATAACACGATTTAAAACGAAAAATGGCGAATCTGGGAATTTGTGATGTTCTCGTATAATAGTACACTGATGCTTCTCATGCGTTTATGCAAAATTTTGATAATACTGACCTTCATTTGATAAATAGTCCAGAAAAAGACAAAAAGAAAACGGCTCCAGGGGAGCCGATTCCGTACGTTTAGCGGGAGCGAACTCATTTTTATTTCTTCCACTCGGCCAGAAGTTGTTGCGTAAGTTGGTCAATGGATGATGTCGGCGCATTGCACTGTCCAAACTGACAAACGTACCCGGTAATCTGTCCATCCAGAGCGGGTTTATCCCCAATCCCGGGGAGCAGGTTCATCATGTCAGGGGTTGGAAGATCATCCTCCAGCGGAATGACCTGTACATACGGTGGTAAAAGCTCGTCCACACTTTGTCGAAGTGCCGACCGTTTCGGGAGTTCAGCGGTCGTTTCAATCGGCCGGACGATGACCAGCTCATACATCGGGTTCAGTAGCAACAGGGCAGCATCGACCCAGCCCGCCATATCCAGTCCAGCTTTCTTGATAATTTGCGCGAACGCTTCAATATCTGTACTCACTTGTTCAGTATAAGTTTGGTCAGACTGCAGTGCCGCCATCCGCAGCAACACGTGCAATGCCATCGACAAGCCGCTCGGTTCCACGTTGTCGAGGATTTCAACCTGACGCCCGAGCGGGGCTTCGGTATTGCGCGAGGTGTGGTAGAAGCCGGCTGATTCATGCCGGAACCGCCGTTGCATGATGCCGGTAAGTTCGTCCGCCCAGACAACATGATCGGCGTTGCCGGTGGCCTGGAACAGGTCGATCAGTGCGTTGGCGAGGAATGCGTAGTCATCGAGAATGCCATCCCCAGCGGTCGTGCCCTCTGTAGATGCACGGACCAGCGCGCGGTCATGCCAATGGTGCTTGCGCAGGAAGGCGACGGTTTTCTCCGCGGCGTTGAGGTAACGTTCGTCGCCAAAATAACGGTAGCCCTGGACCATCGCCGAGACCGCCAGCGCGTTCCACGAGGTGACGATCTTCTTGTCCAGAGTTGGCGGGATCCGGCGTGAACGGGCGTAATACAACGGCTTACGGTGTTCTTCAACCAATGCTTTAAGTTCTTCCAGCGGGCGGCCGGTGCGGGCAACGACATCCTCGTATGGATAGCGCCGCGTCAGTACGGTCCGGTTGCCGTCGAAATTGCCTTCCTCGGTAACGCCGAACAGCATACACAACGCTTCTGCATCCTTCGGCCCGACAACCGCCTTGATCTCCGCCGGTGTCCAGACGTAGAACGATCCCTCCGCGCCACCGCTGTCAGCATCGAAACTGGCAAAAAAACCGCCCAGTTCTTCATCGTACATCTCGTTGAGCAGGAAGTTGAGTGTACGTTTGGCAACACGGCTGTATAGCGCCTTGTCGTCGCACACCGCCGCCATTTCGAGGTACAGTGACGCAAGCTGCGCGTTGTCGTACAGCATTTTTTCGAAGTGGGGCACGGTCCACGACGCATCCGTCGTGTAGCGGTGAAATCCACCACCGATGTGGTCCTGCAACCCGCCGGACGCCATCGCGACCAGGGCGTCGCGGACGGCTTTCGAGTACCGTTTATCTCCCGTGGCACGATAAAGATGAAGCAGGAACTGCCAACGCAGCGGTACCGGAAATTTCATCCCACCCTGAAATCCGCCGTACAAGTTGTCCATCATCTTCAGCGCGGTTTCACCGATCTCCTTCACGTTGTACATCGTGAACGATTCAGGATTGGCGCTCATTGGATTGCGCGAAATGTAGGCTTGCAACTGCTCCGCGGTTTCGTCGATCTGGTCGCGGTTCTCGTCCCAGGCGAAATGCAAGCGTTGCAGCAGGTTGTAAAACGAATCCGGTGGGTAGTAGGTGCCACCGAAAAACGGTTGCAGTTCCGGCGTCAACCACACACTCAACGGCCACCCGCCGCCACGGGTCATCAACTGCACCGCCTCCATGTAAATCCGGTCAAGATCGGGTCGTTCCTCGCGGTCGATCTTGATGCAGATGAAATGTTCGTTGAGGTAGGCGGCGATTTCTTCATTGTCGAACACTTCGCGCTCCATCACATGGCACCAGTGACAGGATGCATAGCCGATGGAGACGAAGATTGGCTTATCTTCACGCCGGGCCCGGCGGATCGCCTCCTCGCCCCATGGATACCAGTCCACCGGGTTTTTCGCATGTTGCCGGAGGTAAGCGCTGGCTTCACGTGCCAGACGGTTGCGTGTGTTGAGGGTGGAACCGGTTGCGTCAGAGGTGGACATGACGTCTCCCGCGTTGTGGCCGACGCTGGGGAAGCTGCGGAGGTCGCAAGATACGTCGTGTCAGAAGTTCAAATCCCTCGCGCCGGGATGAACGTGTAAGGCGTGTACTCGTAAAGTGGTGTCTGCGCGACGGTTGAGCAAGCGAAACACAGAACTTTCACAACGTCTCGCGGAGGTGGATTTTCCATTTTCGTACAACCTCGAAACTATACTTGATTCTTCTCACTCTAGAACGGGACAGGGAGCATTACCGATGATTCGCAGCCTCACCGCCTTTGGACGTGCCGAAGTCGACGATGACGGACTTCGCTACAGCGTCGAAGTTCGCAGTGTCAACAATCGCTTTCTCGATATTTCCACCCGCATGCCGCGCACCCTGCTGACGCTGGATTCCGAAATCCGCGCGGCGGTGAAGAACCGCATCGAACGTGGCAAGGTGAACGTGTTCGTCGAAGAACCGCGGGAAGATGTGCAGCGGTCGCGTCTCGAAATCGACATGGGCGCTGCCGAGGCGCTCGTCGAATCGCTGCGTGAAATCGCCAAGCGTACCAACATCGCGCATGATGTCACCACCCGCGATATCGCGTTCAACCTCAACATGCTCTCCGGCAGCGAAAGCGAAGAAATCGCCGAGAAGCGGCAGAAGCTGGTGCTGCGCGGTGTTGAGGAAGCCATCACCCATTTCGAAGAAATGGCCGAGGCGGAAGGGGCAAATCTGGAAAAGGATTTCCAGCAACGGCTCACCCGGATGGAAGAACTGGCCGAGTTGATCAAGACCCGTGCCGTCGAAAACCGCGACCTTGCTTTGGAGCGTGTCCGCGAACGCATCGAGCGCTTCATCGACTCCGACAAGGTGGATGATGGCCGGCTCGAGCAGGAAGTGGCGTACCTCGTGGATCGGATCGACATCACCGAGGAACTGGTTCGTCTCGCCAGTCATGTAGATCTGTTCCGCCAGGCGTTGAAGAAAGGCGGCCTGGTTGGCAAGCGGCTGAACTTCATCCTGCAGGAGATGAACCGCGAGGTGAACACTACCGGCTCGAAAGTCCTCGACGCCGAGATCTCGACGCATGTCGTGGAAGCCAAGGAAGAACTGGAAAAGCTGCGGGAGCAGGTACAGAATGTCGCATGACGGGTCCCGGCGGGGACGGCCGATTGTGTTCTCCGCACCATCCGGGGCGGGGAAGACGACCATCATTCACGAGATGATGAAGCAGGTTGAGGGGCTGGTATTCTCCGTGTCATCGACAACTCGCTCGCAGCGCAAGGGCGAAGTGGACGGAGTCGATTACGATTTCCTGACGCACGACCAGTTCCAGCAGGCGATCGATGAGGGCGATTTTATCGAGTACGAGAATGTGCACGGCCAACTCTATGGCACACGCGCATCCCGTGTCCGGCCGCTGCTGGAGGCCGGCACCGATGTCATCTTCGATCTCGATGTGCTCGGAGCTCTGTCGCTGAAACGCCTTTTTCCGGACGCTTTCCTCCTTTATATTGACGTGCTTGGCCGGGAAGTGCTTCGCGAACGATTGCTCGCGCGTGGACGCGAGGATCTGGATGAGATCGAACGCCGCTTGACACGGTACGATATGGAACGTGAGAAGGCGGATCAGTTCGACCGGATTATCGTGAATGACGACCTGAAGCAGGCCGTCAGCGAAACCGTGACCGCGGTGAACGAAGCCCGCAAGCAACAGTAAGCTTTCCCGATCCAGAGTGTAGAACGCCCCAGTGGAGGTTGTTGCATGTCGCACGAGATGTTCCTTGCTGAAGACTTTTACGCCCGTGGTGGCGGCATTTACGAAACCATTGTTGCGGTCGCGCGGCGCGCACGCCAGCTCGCCGAAGCGCAGCGCAAGGAAATGGACGCTTACCTGACCCAGGTCGGGATGCTCGAAGATGCGATGGAAGAAGAAGAGAGTCCGTTGGATGACATCGCGATGATGCGTTCCGAACCGGTCTTGCAGTTCGAAAAGCCGAGTGTATTGGCGCTGCGTGAGATGATTTCCGACAAGCTCGAAGTCAAGTACCCGGAATCGCAGAAGCCGGTCGAAGTGGTGGAAATGGTTGAGACCGGGATGGAAATGCCCGGCAAGCTCGATCTGTCCGCCGCTGATGATGACGAGGAGAAGGGTGCGGGCGACAGTCCGATTTCGTTCCCATCCAAACTGAATCTCGATGACTAGTCAAGATTCCGACAACGAATCCATCATGCGCCGGGATCTCCAGTCTCGGCGCATTTTAGTCGCGGTCACCGGCGGCATCGCCGCCTACAAGACCGTTGACCTGGTCCGCCGTCTGTTGAAACGGGGCGCGTCTGTTCGGGTGATGATGACCGACTCCGCGGCCCGTTTTGTCCAACCCACCACCTTCGCCGCGATTACCGGCCAGCGGGTGAGTACGTCGATGTGGTCGAACAGCGGTGAACCGCAGGTCGATCATCTCGAACTGCCCCATTGGGCGGAACTGATTGTCGTCGTCCCCGCAACCGCGAACATGCTGGCGAAGATGCGGCATGGCATCGCCGATGATCTGGTATCCACCGCGTTGCTCGCCGCGACCTGTCCGATCCTGGTCGCTCCGGCGATGAATCCGACAATGTGGACCAATCCCGCGACACAGGACAATATCCTGGCGCTTGAAGAACGCGGCGTCTTCCGTATCGGTCCGAACGTTGGAGAGATGGCAGCGCCGGGCGAAAAATCCGGCGAAGGCCGGATGAGTGAGCCGGACGAGATCGACGCGTGGATTGTGGACCATTTCCTTAGCAACAAACCGCTCGCCGGGAAAACCGTGCTGATCACCGCCGGCCGTACCGAGGAACCGATTGACAAGGTGCGGGTACTGACCAACCGGTCCAGCGGACGGATGGGCGCCGCCATCGCCGACGAAGCATTCCGGCAGGGCGCGGAAGTGATCTTCGTGCACGGCGGGATGGACGTCGCGCCGCCGGCCAACGCGACCGCGATTCATGCTCCGACCGCGCTGCAGATGCTGGACGCGGTGCAGCAGCACGCCGGAAAGGCGGATGTCGCGTTTTACGTTGCCGCTGTGTCGGACTGGCGTCCGGCGCAAACGTTTGACGGCAAATTCAAGCGCACGGAACAGGACAGCGACTCGTTCAGCATCGAGCTGGTTGAAAATCCGGATATCGCCGCAAATACGGCGAAGTCGGTTAAAGGACTGGCGATCGGGTTTGCGCTTGAAGTGTCGGACGCGCTCGATCATGCACACGAGAAGCTCAAGAGGAAATCCCTCGACGCGATCCTGTTCAACCGCGAGACGAACATCGGAGCGCACGAGGGAGCGTTGACCTGGGTTACGGCTGACGAGAGCATCGAGCTCGGGTCTGGCGGCAAGCGAGAGCTCGCGGAACGTGTGTGGCAGCAAGTTCTTGAGCGAATGAAGCGCGGGTGAGCCGAGCGTCATCTTTTTTCCATTTCCATCCATCCCCTGTGACGCACGCTGATCGCTGGGGTCGTATATTCCTCAGCTAACCCATTTCAAACACAACTGTTGCGTTACCACCCATGGAAGACGGACTGAAGCGGGATTTCCAGCGTTACCTCGCACAACAAGCCGAGAACGGGTCAACTCTCTGGGCCGCGCCAGCAGAGGGAGTGACACGGATGGAACGTACCTCCAGCAGCGAATCTCAGTCCAAACCACCGGAAACACAACCAACGCCAGAACGGCAAACCCAACCGGCGGCGTCCACCAAACCGGCTCCGAAACCGCAGCCCGCCAGTCCAGCACCGCAGCCGCAAACCCAACCGGCAGCCGCGACGGCTTCGTCGCAGTGGGAACGAGGTGCGCCGGACCCGGACTATTCCGCCGCAGAGGACGTGTTCACACTTACCGATCCGTTCCCGGATTACACCGAATTGGACGAGTTCAACCAGGCAATTCAGGGCTGCCAGAAGTGTCCGCTGGGCGCGACACGGCAACATTTCGTTTTCGGAGTCGGTGATCCGAACGCCGACCTGGTGCTGGTCGGAGAAGCCCCGGGCGCGGAAGAAGACAAGCAGGGGATGCCCTTTGTTGGACGCGCGGGCAAGTTGCTGGACCAGATTCTTGCGGCGGTGGATTTGAAGCGTGGTGACGGGGTCTACATCTGCAACATTCTCAAGTGCCGGCCGCCGAATAATCGTGACCCGCTGCCCTCGGAAGTCCACGAATGTGAACCGCACCTGTTGAAACAACTCCAGTTGCTGCGACCGAAGTTGATTGTCGCGCTGGGACGGATCGCCGCACAGACCCTGCTCCGCACCAACGAATCCCTGACCAAACTGCGTGAGCAGGACCTTGTCTATCATGGGATCCCGCTGATTGTGACGTACCATCCGGCTGCTCTGTTGCGCAACCCGAATTGGAAACGTCCGACGTGGGAGGACGTACAAAAGATGAAGCGTATGCTCGATGAAGCACGCGAGAACTGAGTTTTTGCATGAACGAACGCGTTGATAAGTCCGCCCAGCGGGAATCGACAAACGGAAAGCCGGATTCCTCGCCGACCAAGGTACAGCCTCAGAGTTATGAGGCGGAACAGTCCGTGCTCGGTGCGGTGCTGGTGGACACGACCGCGTTTTCGAAGATCGTCGACTTCGTGCACGAGGATTCGTTCTACTGGCCGAAGCACCGCATCATTTTCATCGTGATGCAGGATCTGTTCAACCAGAACGAGCCCATCGATCTGGTCACCGTGACCCAGTCGCTGAAAGCGAAGAACGAGCTCGAAAATGTTGGCGGCGACTTGTACCTGGACGAACTACAGGACGCGACACCGTTTCCAAGCAACGTTGAGTTCTACGCGAAAGTCGTGCAAGAGAAGTACATCCTGCGCACCATCTTCACCGTCAGCAATGAGACGGCGGAGAAGGTGTATAACCCGGACGCCGATCCTCAATTCGTCCTGGAAGAAGCGATCACCTCATTCTTCGACCTGCAGAAGTATCGCGACCGGCACGCCTACCGGCCGATGAAAGATATCGGTCATGAAACGCTGGAAGAACTCAACAAGATTTCCGAGCGTGGCGGTCAGCTGACTGGAATCACCTCCGGTTTCAAGGCGCTGGACAAGCTGACCGGTGGATTCCAGCCGTCTGACCTCGTCATTCTCGCCGCACGCCCCTCGATGGGGAAAACCGCGCTGGCGTTGAGCTTTGCGTTGAACGCCGCCGTGCATTCAAAGAAGCCGGTGGGCGTGGTTTCGTTGGAAATGAGCGCCAAGCAGATCGCGATGCGTCTCATCTCGACGTACAGCAAGGTGCCGTTGTACAAGGTGCGGCAGGCGTCGGCAAGCAAGGAAGAATGGCGCCGCATCGCGAACGCGGTCGCCAAGCTGAGTGAGCTGCCGATCTACGTGGACGATACCGCTTATCAGACGATTACCGATGTGCGTGCACGGGCGAAACGGCTGAAGATGACGTACGGCTGCGAGATGATCGTGTTCGACTACCTGCAGCTGATGCAGCCGCCGAACCGCGTCGAAAGCCAGCAGCAGTTCATCGCGATGGTCTCGCGTCAACTCAAGGGACTGGCGAAGGAGATGGACGTTCCGGTGATTGCGCTCTCGCAGCTCAGCCGTGCCGTCGAAACCCGTGGCGGCAGCAAGCGACCGATCCTCTCGGACTTGCGCGACTCCGGCGCAATCGAGCAGGACGCCGACGTGGTGATGTTCGTCTACCGGCAGGCGTATTACGACAAACTCGAAAAGAAGTCCGATGAGGAGCTGGACAATACTGCCGAGGTTATCATCGGCAAGCAGCGTAACGGTCCGACCGGCGTCGCGGAACTGACTTTCCTGAGCGAATTTGCTGCATTCCAGGACAAGGAGGGTATCTTCAGCGAAGCCGATATTCCAGAATCCACCGGCGATCAGGAGACTCCGTTTTAGGTATGGCGCAGGAACTCCAACATATCGAAAGCATGCAGGGCAAGATCAGCACGCTGGATGAGGCCCGCGAGCGGTTCTCGATGATCATGGAGACGAAGACGAATCTGCAACCGGATTCGCCGCACCGTGAGAAAATCGAGCGCGCGTTCGAGTTTGCCGCTGAAGCCCATTCCGGCCAGACGCGGATCTCCGGCGAACCGTACATCACGCATCCACTCGGCGTGATGGCGATCCTGTCGACGCTCAACGTGGACGCGACAACGTTGATTGGTGCGCTATTGCACGATGTGGTTGAGGATACCGGTGTCACGGTTGAAGATGTCGCGCGTGAGTTCGGTCCGGTGGTCGGTGTGCTGGTTGAGGGGATGACGAAGCTGTCCGCCCTGAGCTACGATCACCGCAGCAACGAAGAGCGCCAGGCCGAATACTTCCGCAAGATGCTGCTGTCGATGGCGCAGGACCTGCGCGTCATCCTGATCAAGCTGGCCGATAGGCTGCACAACATGCGGACAATCGACTTCCTGCCGCCGAAAACGAGGCAGCGGATCGCGCGCGAAACCGTCGAGATATACGCTCCGCTGGCGCATCGCTTCGGTGTCGGTAAAGTCAAGTGGGAACTGGAAGACTTGTCGTTGAAGGTGCTCGACCCGATTGCGTACCGCCGGATCGCGGAACGTGTCGCGATGAAGCGGGAAGAGCGCGAAGAATATGTGCAGAAGTTCATCGATCCGCTGCTGCGACGTTTGCAGCAGGAAGGCATGAGCGCCAAGGTCTTTGGCCGCGCGAAGCACTTCTACAGCATTTACAACAAGATTCAGCGGCGCGGGAAATCATTCGAGGAAATCCTCGACCTGCTCGCCGTGCGTATTATTGTGGATGATGTCACGTCCTGCTACCGGGCGCTCGGTATCGTGCACGGGATGTACACTCCGATCCTGGAACGGTTCGGCGACTACATCGCCACGCCCAAGGCGAACATGTACCAGTCGCTGCATACCAAGGTGCTGGACCGGGAAGGGCACGTGGTCGAAGTTCAGATCCGTTCGAATGAGATGGACCTTGTCGCTGAAGCCGGCATCGCCGCGCACTGGCAATACAAGGAGAAGGGCGACCATAAGGCGGCGAAGGAAGATCCCGCCCTGATGGAATATTACAACTGGCTTCGGCAGTTGATTGAGGGTTCCAAAGAGGAAGATTCCAGCGAAGAATTCATGCGGACGCTGAAAATCAACCTCTTCACAGATGAAGTGTTTGTCTTTACCCCCCGAGGCAAGCTGATCCAACTCCCCCGTGGATCGACACCGGTGGACTTCGCGTTCGCCGTGCACACCGATGTCGGGTTGACGACCCTCGGCGCGAAAATCAATGGCCGCATGGTGCCGCTCAGCGAAGAGCTGCACAACGGTGACAATGTTGAAATTCTCACCAGCAACACGGCCAAACCGAACGTGGAATGGTTGCGGTTCGTCAAGACGCACCGTGCCCGTTCCAAGATCAAACGGTTCTACAAACGCGCGCATTTCGAGGATTCTGTCCAGCTCGGCGAGGACATGTTCAAGCGTGAAGTTCAGCGCGCCAGGAAAAAACCATCAACCAAGGATCTACTCGAGCTGGCGAACAGACTCGGCCACAATGACATCGAAAGCATGTGGGCTGCGATCGGTGTCGGAGATCTGCAAGCCAGAGCCGTTGTCGACAAGTACGTTAACCTCAACGGCAAGGATCAACCGGCTCAAGATGCCATCAAAAAGCAGAAGTTGCGCGTCGGGTCGTCTTCATCGTCCGGCGTACGCATCAAGGGTGGCGATAATCTGGTGACGACATTCGGGCGCTGCTGCAACCCGTTGCCCGGCGACCCGATTCTTGGCTACATCTCGAAGAATCGCGGGATTGTCGTCCACCGCACCGACTGCCCGAACATGAGCGAACTGAGCAAGGACAAAGACCGAATAACCGAGGTCGACTGGGATGCCGGTCCGACCGACACATTCCCGGTGCGGCTGCGGATCGTAACCGAGGATCGCGCACATCTGCTGCGTGACATCGCCGAGGTGCTCAGCAAGCAATCCGTCTCCGCGCTGGAAGTCAATTTGCGCACCGAAGGGACCATCGGTATCGGGAATCTGGTACTGATGGTGCGGTCCCTGTCGCATCTGTCGAAGCTGAGAAGCCGAATCGGGAAGATCAAGGGAGTCGTGCAAGTTGAACGTGTGAGCGTTGCTGACGTGGTCTGAAGTCCGTATAATGATTAGACATAAGATCGGGCAGACTGAAGCGTTACATCCGGAATGGGGGGGATGTATGCGGACGTTCATTAAAAAAGACGTCGTAGAAGTCGTCACCGAAAGGACGGGGGAGCGTCCCGAGGTGACTGCAGCAGTCGTCAATGAGATGTTCCAGGCGTTGAGGACGATCCTGTCGTCGGATGACAATGAGCTGCGGATCGAGATTCGGGACTTTGGTGTGTTCGAGGTCCGGCAGACGAAGTCGAAACCGCACGCTCGCAACCCGAAGACGAACGAGATCATCCAGGTTCCTGCACGACGCAAGGTCCATTTCAAACCGGGCAAACTGTTGCGAAACGCGTTGAAAGTGCCACTTGACGAGCTCGCCGAACAAGACTAGCGACACTGGCAGAATCCTCGCCCTGGACTGGGGTACGGTCCGTGTTGGAGCCGCGATTTCGGATCCCGGACGGTCTCTGGCCAGTCCATTCGACACGTTTCCCGCAAAGCCGCTCGCGGAACTGCTGAACCGACTCCGCAAGATCGTGACTCGTGAGGAAATCTCCCTGATTGTCGTCGGACTGCCGGTCAACATGGACGGTAGCGAGGGCAAGAGTGCGCAGAAAGCACGGGAGTTTGCCACCGAAGTCGGCGAACAACTCGGTGTGCTGGTGGAGTGCGTCGACGAACGCCTGTCCAGCTTCTCCGCCGAGCAAACCCTGATTTCCATCGGACGCAAGCCCTCGAAGGACAAGGGACGGGTTGACCGCGTTGCCGCGACGCTGTTTCTTCAAGAGTACCTCGACAGCTTGAACAACAAGTATCCAGCTGATGCTGACCAGCCGCTTTGACTTGTGGTGAGCCCATCCCGTGAATGACAGCCTGCTGCAGGTTCAATCCAGACCGAAACGCCGTCTGCTCGCCGCAATCAGTGGCCTATTGCTGATTCTCGCCACTCCCCCAATTCCCCTGTACGCTCTGGCCTGGTTCGGGCTGGTCCCGTTTTTCCGCGCACTTGAGCACGCCGAATCCCGCCGTGAAGCGCAGATGCTAGGCTTCACCTTTGCGTTTGTCTGGCACGCCGGCACGATGTACTGGATCGCCTGGAACAGCGGAACCCATGTCGCCGTCAGCATCGTCTCAGCGCTGGGGTTGGCGTGGCTGCTGTCGCTGTGGTTCGGCCTCGTCGCCGTGCTGCACCGGCAACTGCTGCGTGCGTTCGGAACCTGGGCTCACCTGCTCGCGGTTATCCTGTACATGGCCAGCGATGTCGTCTGGCAATCCGGTGACTGGTCGTTCCCGTGGATCTCGTTTGCATTGACACAGGGCCAATCACTCCAGCTGCTGCAACTCACCGCCATCGGCGGCAGCGTGCTGATGACCGGCTTCATTGCCTTGTTGAACGCGATCCTCACCATCGGAGGCCGTCACTGGGCGAGCCTCGCGCTGACTGTCCTGCTGCTGGTTTCCGTCTGGACCTGGGGCAACCACCGCGAACACATCGTCCACGATCAGACCGCTGGCACTGACGCCGCAACTGTCGCCATCGTGCAGGGAAACATCGACCCGGACTGGAAATACAAGCTCGGGTACGACTATTCGATGAACATGTACGACGCCTTAAGCACGGCCAATGTCGCCGATAGCGTCGATTTGATGGTGTGGCCGGAGAATGCCGCGCCGGTGTACGTCGAGCAGGATTACCGCTGGCGACGCTACATCCAGAAGATGGTTGACCGGATCGGTGCGACGCTGGTCACCGGCGGACGGTTCGCCGAATTCCACGAAGACAATTCCAGGACACCCTACAACGCCGCGTTTCTGATTCGCCCGAACGGGATGAACCAGTTCCTCGTCTACAACAAGGTGTACCTGGTGCCGTTCGGGGAACGGATTCCATTCCAGTGGGCATTCCCGTTTCTCCGCAATCTTGACTTCGGGCAGGCGGAATTCGCGCCCGGCGACGGGATCGTCTCCTGGCCGTTCCGCGTGAATGGAGACAGCCTGTGCGTCTCGCCACTCATCTGCTACGAAGCCATCTTCCCGGAAGCGGGGTGGAAGGCGACACACCTGGACGCCGATATCCTGCTGAACATGACCAATGACGGCTGGTTCACCGGTACGGGCCAGCAATTGCAGCATCTGCTGTTGAGCCGCATGCGTTCCATCGAAACCGGCCGCAGCCTCGTACGTTCGACAAACACCGGAATCTCGGCGTTTATTACGCCGTCCGGCCGGTTCGCCGGGCTGCTGGGCTCGGATCAACGCGGGGTGATTGTGCATACCGTCGAACGGCCGGTGGACACGCCCTTCGTCGCGTGGGGCTGGCACATCAATCTCCTGGCCTTGTGGACAGGAGGCGCATTGGTTATCCTCAGCTTGATCGTGTCGGTGGTCAAACGTCTGAGTCGGCGATGAAAAGCGCGGTTCTGTACATCGTTCTGGTGGTCCTGTTGTCCTACACTGCAGCGTTGGCTGAGAGCGCAACCCTGGCGCCGCCGGCAGCTGTCTCCCCTGTAATGGAACTTTCCGCCGACTTGAACGATGTTGACTTCAGCCCCCGGTTACCGTTACCTCGGCCCCTGCTGTCGGGTCTCAGTGTTGAGTCCGTGCGTCGGATCGAAAATCCGGTGGACGTCGGCACGGGAACGTGGCTATGGTTCAATGGGGAGGCCGAGGTTGAGTCTGAGGGCCAATCTCCCTCATATTGGCCCGTTCTCGGACCCATCCTGATCACGGTGGGGGTTGGTACCGCCACCTGGTTGCTGTTTACGCTTCGGAGCAGTTGAATGCGCAGGACGACGCTCGTTTTATCATCTCTGATCGCTTTGATGTTGCTGTCCCTGATCCTGGTCAATGGTTGCAGCCGGCGGGGTGTGGATGATCTCCCGATGGACGCTGCATGGGCGAAGATCAAGGACTACCACGAACGCGGGCGCCATCTCGACGCTGCTGAACACCTCGAAATCTTCCTCATTAACTATGCCGGTTCGACTCTTGCCGACTCCGCCCAGTGGCTGCTCGCGGAAAGCCACTTCGAGATGAAGGAGTACATCATCTCCGCAAGCGAATATGAGAAGCTGATCACGCAGTATCCGCGCAGCCGGTTGGTCGAGGAAGGGGAGTACAAGCTCGGGCTGAGCTACTACGAACTCTCGCCGAAGTACCATAAGGAACAGGTCTATACCGAAAAAGCGGTGGAGATGTTCCAGCTGTTCATCGAAGATTTCCCCAGCAGCATGTTGGTGTCCGATGCCGAGGAACGCATCCAGGAACTCCGCAGCAAACTGGCGAAAAAGGAATACCGGGCAGGACGTTTATACCACCGGATGGGCCAGTACAAGGCTGCACGCATCTACTACCAGTCGGTGCTGGACGACTACTACGATTCCGAGTTCGCAGAAGACGCGCAGCTGCACAAGGCCGAGAGCTGGGCGGATGAAAAGAAGTGGGACGAAGCACTTGCCGCGCTGCAGGGCTATCTCAATCGCTACCCGGAAAGTGACCATCGCGATGACGTGCTCGACCGCATCGAAGAAGTGAAAGAGAGCAAACGCAAGCAGCTTGAGAAGGAACAGAAGGAAGGCAAAAGCATCTTCGATATCTTCGGTTCCGATGACTGACGGCATTCCCACCGGGCTGTTCGGGGGCACGTTTGATCCGCCGACGGTCGCCCATCTGTTGATCGCGGAATGGGTGCGGGACGCCCTTGCGCTGGACTGCGTCTGGTTTATGCCCGCCGCGGTCAACCCGTTCAAGCAGGACAACATCACCACACCAGCCGACATCCGCCTTCGGATGCTGCGCGAATCGTGTTCCGGTGTCAATCACTTCATTGTACGCGACGATGAGATCCTGCGGGGCGGTGTCAGCTACACCGTCGATACCCTCCGCCGGCTCAACGACGAACACCCGGACCGCCGGATCACCCTGATTCTCGGCGGTGATTCCGTCCACAGCCTGATGCGCTGGAAAGACCCCGACGAGATCATCGAACGCGCGGACATCGCCGCGGTGGTGCGTCCCGGGTGGAAGCTCGAGGACGCCGACCCCAAGGTTCGCGATCACATCCGTCCCGTTGAAATTCCGGAGCTGGCCGTGTCCGCTACGCTCGTGCGGCAACGTGTGGCGGAAGGAAAGTCAGTGCGGTTCCTTGTGCCGCAACCTGCCCTGAAGATCATTCACGATCTGAAGCTGTACCGGTAATAGTCCAATTTGTGGCGCCGCTGCAGGGCGCGGCGAGAGGTCCAGAAGGGCGAAGGAGGGAGGGGGGATCCCCTTCGTGTGGCTGAAGCCACACGCTAACCACGCCCCGCCGTTCCACGGCGGATATGTCATTCACTCGTGCAGGTTCTCCATTCAAACGTGCATTATCTCTTTTCGCTCGTATCATAGTCCAGTCATCTCCTCAGCTCACGCACGATCCCATTCGCAGACCGCAGCCCACCCGTCTCACATCTCACATCCCAGGTTTTTCAGTCTCAGGACTCAAGACTCAGGACTCAGGACATCCAGTGCGGCATCCCTTTCCGCCCTCACGGATCATCTTGCCTTGAGCATCATTCTCGACCACTCGCTAACTCATTGATTCTTAATCCACTACCACTGGCATATGGGTTGCTCACTGGTTTGCGGCTAACCGGGAGTACCCGTATGATTCGGGAATTGGTTTACAACAACACCCCACTTCCGCTGTACAAGAACGCGTTGGATGCCTACGCCGCCCGCCACCGTGCGGTCGCGTCGAACATCGCAAACGCGTCCACTCCCGGATTTGCCTCCACCCGTGTCAGCTTTGAGAAGCAACTGGCCAAATCGCTGGATCGCTGGGGCCATCGCGGGATCGAACGACCGCTCGGGCCGGCCGATCCGAGCAATCCGGCCAACGTCCGGCATGCGGTGTGGAAGGATGAGGACAACGCTCACGCGAACGGTGCGAACGGTGTCGTCATCGAACAGGAAGTCTCGACCATACTGACCAACAGCATGCAATACTCGATGGTTGCGAAGCGCACGGCCGGCCTGTTCACCGCCATGCGCCTGCTCGGAAGTGTGAAGTAGGAGAGAGAGGGAAACGATGGAAATACGCGGACTTTTCTCCAGCATCGATATCAGCGCCACCGGCCTCGCCGCCAACCGCCGCAGGATGGACGCGATCGCGGAGAACATCGCGAACGTGAACACCACGCGCACCGACGAAGGCGGGCCGTACCGGCGTCGCATCTCCATTTTCCAGGAAGATGTTCGCGACGCGCAAATCTACCGCAACCAGCACCATGCGGAATCCGGACTCGGCCTCGGATCGACCAGCGGGTCGCACATGAGTCCCGGTGGATCCAGCATCAGCGCACGCGACTTTTCCGGTGTCAAGCAGTACGAAATCCGCGATGATTCAACACCGGATTACTACTACGATCCATCCCACCCGGACTCCAACGAATTCGGGTATGTCGCACGTCCGAAGATCAACATCATCACCGAGATGACGGACATGATCGCGGCGACGAGAAATTACGAAGCCAACGTGTCGGCGATTGACGCCGCAAAGAACATGGCCAAGCGAGCGCTTGAAATCTGACGGAGCTGGTTCCAGTGCGTGTTGATCCACGATTGCAACAGTTCACCGCCCTGATCGAACAGCAGCGAATGCGCCAGCCGGGAATGTCCGGCAACGCGACGCGCGCCCGCTCTTTGACCACAACCCCCGCTCTGACCAGCACCAAGCCGGTCGCACGTGTCAACTCGCGGTTCTCTGACGCGGCGGAACGCGCTCGTGCTGCAATGGCCGCACGCAACCCCGTCCTGGCGGCGAAGCTGGCCCAAGCACGCGAGACGCAAACCAGCGTGCGCACATCGGCGATGCAGTCAATCGCATCCGTTTCCGCGTCAAATGGCGCTGGCCGGGCTTCCCGTCCGGGTACCGCGCCGGCGGTCAACGATCTGCTGGCGGTACCCCAACGGCCGGCACCCGCGCCGGGGCTGGGCAAGAGCATCGACACCTACGCGTAAACAAGCAGTAGCAGCAGATAAGGGAGAACAACATGGCTGATGGTATCGGAATTCAAGGACTTGTCGGAAACTTCCCGTCCGAACTGCCAAGTGTCGGCAGGCTCCCGGAGGTGGACACCAGCCAGACAACCTCATCGCCACACCGTACGTCCGGCGGTCCCGGATTCGGTGAAACCCTCGGCGGTTTGATCCACAACGTTGACGCGATCCAGAAGAGCGCGCACGAAGCCACACGCCGAATGCTGACCGGCGAGATCGAAGACGTGCACCAGGTCATGGTCGCGGTCGAGGAGGCACAGACATCCTTCCATCTGATGATGGAGGTGCGCAACAAGATCGTCGATGCGTACCGGGAAGTGATGCGGATGCAGGTTTAGATTCTGACACTCATTTTTTGTACCTTACTCAGCCGATTGAGAAGCCGGCTGCATACCATGGGTTGACGCAGCATGAACGAACGCCAGAACACATCGATGCCGGGACGCATATCCAGCGTCTTCCGCAACCTGACCACGACACAGAAGATCACAGTGGGAAGCGCGGTTGCAGTTACCCTGCTGGTGATCATCGTGATGGTGCGCTGGGCGAGTGCTCCGGAGATGGTTCCCCTGTTCTCGAACCTGCCGCCGGAAGATGCCGGGAAGATCACCCAGTGGCTTGACGAAAACAGCATCGAATACACCCTGGAGCAGGGTGGATCGCGAATTCTTGTTCCCCGTGCCAACCAATACCAGGCGCGCATTGAGCTGGCACAGGAAGGTTTGCCGGCGCAACGGTCAACGGGCTACGAGATCTTTGACCAGACCAACCTCGGCATGAGCGAGTTTGTGCAGAAGCTGAACTTCCGCCGGGCATTGGAAGGGGAATTATCCCGTACGGTCAGTTCGTTGGAAGAGGTGGATGAGGCGCGGGTCCATATCGTGTTGCCGGAAGCCGCGTTGTTCCGGGAGCAGGAAAAACCGGCAACCGCCTCGGTCACGCTCAAATTGCGTGGCGGCTTGAAGGACGGTCAGGTGAATGGTATCGCCCACTTGATCGCGTCATCGGTCGAAGGTCTCGAAAGCGACCAGGTGACGATCGTCGACAGCCGCGGGAATGTGCTGTCGAACATGCAGGCCGGCGACCCGTTGCTGGCGATGTCCAATTCGCAAATGCAGCTGAAGAACCAGGTCGAGAACAATCTGACGCAGAAGGTTGAGACCATGTTGCAGCAGTTGCTTGGGGCGAACAAGTCGATTGTGCGCGTGTCGGTCGAGCTGGACTTCACGCAGAGCCAGATTTCGAGTGAGCTGTATGATCCGGAGCGGACAGCGGTGCGTTCGGAAGAGATCAATGAGACCTCGATGAATGTCAACACGCCGCAGTCGGTCAATCCGGTTGATCCGACGCAACCGCCACTGGAAAGCACGGAAAGCCAACTCGAGACCAACAACATCACTAACTATGAAGTGTCCAAGACCCTGACCACAGAAACCCGCAATACTGGTGGCGTCGAGCGAATTTCGGCGTCGGTGCTGATTGACGGTGTCTACCGGGATGTTGAGACCGAAGAGGGTGAGATGCAGCGCACCTACTTCGAACGTACGCCGGACGAGATGACCAAGATCGAGCAGGCGGTGCGTGGGGCGTTGGGTGTGGATCTCGATCGTGGAGATGAGATTTCCGTAATCAACATTCCGTTCGAGCAGCCGGAGGTGCTCGACACTGGCGGCGGCTTCATGGACTGGTTGAAGAACAACTGGTCGAGCATGCTACGCAGCATCCTGATCGGTGCGGCGGTGATCGGAATCCTGTTTTATGTGCGCAACCTGTTGACCGCATCGACAAACGCCGCGCGACAGGTATGGGAACGCAAGATCGCATCGTTGCCGGGTGGCGGTTCGATGCCGGCCTTGCCGGGTGCGACCAGCGACGGTGCTGAAGCGCTAGCCCTGCCGGACCTTGATAGCGAACTGCCGGAAGAAGTGGTCGAAGCGAATCAGTTGCAGAAGCGCCTGGTTGATTTCGTCGCAGAAAAGCCTGAAGTGTCTGCCCGGTTGCTGAAAACCTGGCTCGTTGACTTTGGAGGTCGATGATGGCAAACGTTGTGAAGAAAGAAAGCAACGCGATGAGCATCGAGAACCTGTCCGGGACTAAGAAGGCAGCGATCTTCCTGGTGTCGCTCGGTGCGGAAGCCTCCTCCAAGGTCTATCAATACCTGACAGAAGGCGAAGTGGAACGGGTCAGCCGTGAAATCGCCATGCTGGATGGTGTCCCGAGTTCCGTGCTTCATCAAGTGAATCAGGAATTCCATCAGATGGTGTTGGCGCAACAGTACATCGCCGCCGGCGGTCTGCAGTACGCCCAGGAAGTGCTCGAAGCCGCCCTCGGTGAGGGCAAGGCGATGGAGATCCTCAAGCGCGTCGAACGGGCCCTTCAGATCAAGGGCTTCAACGTGCTGGAGAATGTTGACACCAACCAGCTGATTGCCTTCCTGCAGAAGGAACACCCGCAGACCATCGCGCTGGTCTTGACACAGGTGACGCCGGTACAGGCCGCGAATGTGCTCACCGAACTCAGCCCGCAGGTGCAGGTGGACGTGATGTACCGCCTGTCACAGATGGAACGCGTCAGTCCGGAAACCATCGCCGCCGTCGAGAAGGTGCTGGAAAGCCGCATCGACTTCAGCTCCGGATCGTCGCAGATCGGTGGTGTCCAGACCGCCGCCGACATCCTGAACCTCGTCGGCCAGCGCTTTGAGAAAAACATCCTCGCCGGTATTGCGAAGGAGAATCCGGACCTGGCCAGCGAAATCAAGAACCTGATGTTCGTCTTCGAAGATGTGGTCAACCTGGACGACCGGTCGATCCAGAAGGTGCTGCGCGAGGTCGACAACAAGGAACTCGCGATGGCGCTGAAGGCATCCAGCGAAGAACTGAAGAGCAAGATTCTCGCGAACATGTCACGCCGTGCCGCCGAAATGATCGAGGAAGAACTCGACTACATGGGCCCGGTCCGGTTGCGCGAAGTGGAAGAAGTGCAGCAGCGCATCATCGACATCATCCGCCGCCTCGAAGAGGAAGGCCAAATTGTGATCACGCATGGATCTGAAGACCAGATGGTCTAGCCAGTCCCGCTCCGGCCTGCTTCGTGGAGCGGGCCAGGCGGTCGAGGGTGAAGCCGCGAAACCGGCAAACCGGGCGCGCGTGCTGCGGGGAAACTATACCCTCGAAGAAGCTTCGGTGCTGCTGGGTAGTGAGCCGGTTGCGATGCGAACCGTAACCCACTCCAAGCTGCGCACGATCAGCGACGACAGGCCGGATGAGGTCCGGATCGAATACGATCCGTCCAGGTACGGGATCATGAAGGTCGAGACGGTTGACGAACGTGAGCAACGGCATAAGGCTGAGCTGGAAACCATGCGGCGTGAGCTGAAGGCCGCGCAGGACAAGGTCAAGCAGGCACGCCAGCAGGGACACGATGAAGGCCTCGCGGTCGGAATCGAACAGGGCCGGCAGCAGACGATCGAAGAGCTGAAGGCCGAACACGACGCCCGCCTGACCGAGATCCAGCGTGTGCTGCAATCCATCACTGAAGCGACCAGCGACTACTACCAGCAGGTGGAAACCGAGTTGGTGCGGTTTGCGTTGATGATTGCCCGGAAAGTCGTAGGCGACGCCGCCGCGAACCATGAACAGGTCGCGACAAGGCTGGCGAAGGAAGCGTTGAAGCAGGCCAGCGAACGCACGAGCGTCACCATCCTCTGCAACCCGGAAGATGAAACTGAGCTTACGGAAGCAGGGGTGGATTTGAAGACCGTCAGCGAGGGTATCCGTGAGATCGAGGTGCAACCGAGCCAGCGTGTCAGCCGTGGCAGTGTGATCCTCGAAACCAACGGCGGGTCCATCGACGCAACCATCGAAACAATCCTTAACGAACTGCACATCGCCCTGCTCGAAGAAGAATTCCCGACCAGCGGGGATGCGTCATGACTGATTCACCGACCCTCGCACCGTTGGCGCAACCGCCGGCACCGGAAGAGCTGTTTCGCGGCCATGAAGAGCTGCTGGACGCCGCGCAGCCGCTCGTGCCGCGTGGACGTGTTGTGCGGGTGGTCGGGCTGGTGATTGAATCCTCCGGGCCGGAAGCGTCGGTCGGTGAAATCTGTGAGCTTTTGGATAAAAAGAATCAGCGTCAGGGGTTGGCCGAGGTGGTCGGGTTCCGTGACCATCACGTGCTGTTGATGCCGTTGGGCGATCTCGGCGGTATTGCGCCGGGGTCGATCGTGCGTTCCCTGCGGCGGCCATTTACCGTCAAAGCCGGGCCGGGGCTGCTCGGACGGGTGCTGGACGGGTTGGGCAATGCGTTGGACGACCTCGGACCGCTCGACACCGAAACCAGGGTTCCGATTACCGCGGATCCACCGCATCCCCTGAAACGGCAACGAGTCACCGAACCGCTCGCGTTGGGCATTCGTTCGATAGACGGATTGTTGACCTGCGGCAAAGGCCAGCGATTCGGCATCTTCGCCGGGTCCGGTGTCGGGAAAAGCGTCACCATGGGCATGGTCGCACGCCACACCGAAGCCGAGGTGAACGTGATCGCGCTGGTCGGGGAACGTGGACGCGAGGTCCGTGACTTCATCGAACGCGACCTCGGGCAGGAAGGGTTGGCACGATCTGTCGTGGTGGTTGTCACCTCGGACAAACCGGCGTTGATCCGGATCAAGGGCGCGATGCTTGCCACCGCGATCGCGGAATACTTCCGTGACCAGGGCAAAGATGTGATGCTGATGATGGATTCAGTCACTCGTCTCGCGATGGCGCAACGTGAAATCGGTCTCGCAGTCGGGGAACCGCCGACGACACGCGGCTACACGCCGTCCGTGTTCGCGATGCTGCCGAAATTGCTCGAACGCGCCGGACGTGGCGACAAAGGCTCGATCACCGCGCTGTACACCGTGCTGGTTGAAGGCGATGATATGAATGAGCCTGTCGCGGACGCGGTCCGTTCAATCCTCGACGGCCACATCGTGCTCAGCCGCAAATTGGCGACCGAGGGCCACTATCCGGCGGTGGACGTGCTCAACAGTATCAGCCGTGTGATGGTCGAAGTGGTGCCGGATGAGTTGAAAAAGGCGGCGAAACTGGTGCAGACGGACATGGCCGTGTGGCGTGAAAATGAAGACCTGATCAACATCGGAGCGTATAAGCAAGGTTCAAATCCGCGAATCGACCGCGCTGTCCACAAACGACAGGCGATCGAAGATTTCCTGATCCAGGATATGAATGAAGGGTCGGAGTTGAAGGGGACGTGGGATAGCGTGATCAATCTAGCGCAATAGCGCGAGACAGTTATCAGTTTTCAGTGCTCAGTTCTCAGTGGTCAGTGAAAGCAAATACAGGTGATCAGGAAAGGAATGCTAAATGCAGGATCACAGGAATCTAAAAGCTTTTGACCTTGCAGATGATCTGGCGCTTGAAGTTTATCGGGCCACCTTGAGTATGCCGGACGAGGAACGCTTCGGCTTGACAAATCAAATGCGACGAGCGGCTGTTTCCGTACCATCAAATATTGTTGAGGGTTGTGCCAGAGCAACAACGAAAGAATTTCTACACTTTCTGCATATTGCATACGGTTCAGTCCGAGAACTGGATTATCAGTTATCGCTGGCCAGACGATTGTCTTATCTGACGGATCTTACATACGATAAAGTTAAACCTAAATCGGAAGAAACCGCGAAAACGATTTTTGGTTTGATTCAAAAGGTAAAAGAAAGAGGTTAGCAGGTTGAAGTGCTCGATCACAGATTTCCGGTTGTTTTAACTGAGCACTGACCACTGATCACTGAGAACTGAGTCCGTCATGAAACGTTTCCACTTCCGCCTGCAGAAAGTCCTCGACGCCCGTGAGGTGGTCGAGCGCGAGGCCCAGCGCAAGCTCGGTGAGGCGCAGCGGACGTTGACAGAACTGGAAACGGTGAAAAATCAGATCCAAACTGAAATCGCGCAACTTGTCAAGCAGCAACGGAACATGCTCGGCGGCACGGTTACCGCCGGAACCGCCATGCAGCACCACCGCTGGCAACGCGAACTGGAAAAACGGCTGCGGACTCAGATCGAGAAATGCCGGGAAGCGGAGAAGGTGGTCGCTCAACGGCGGCAGGAGCTGCTGGATGCCACGCGTGAACGCAAGGTCCTCGACCGGCTGAAAGAGAAGAAACGCGCGGAACACACGCAGCTCACCCTGAAAGAACAACAGGCCACACTGGATGACATCGGCGGACGTGCCGCGACACGCGCGGAGTCAACCAACGGCCAGAACCCTAGTGCGGGATACGGATCATGAGCAAGAAACAGTTGTTGATCCTGATCATTGTGTTGGTTGTCGGGTATGCGATCACACTTGGCGGCAGTTACTTCATGCTGAAGGGAGAAACCGACACCAGCCTGCTCGATTCGCTGGCGATCGCGGATTCACTCGAAGAAGCTGCTCGACGCGCCCCGATCGACCTGACGAAGGACATCTCGCAACTGCAGCAGTCGCGCCCCGGCGGCGGTCCAATGATGCTGCCCGCCGAAGGTGACAGCGGCGCAGTGATGCTGGACGAAGATGGACAAATCCAGACAGCTGACGGAGGCGGCACGCAAACCATCACCGAAATGATGGACAGCGTCGCCACCGCGAAGACCGATCCGGTACGTGAAGACGTCCAGCAGACCCAGGCACAGGTCGCGGAAGCCGAGGAGAAGGTGGACGATCTCGCGAACCTGCTGGCGATGCTGAGCGCGGACGCTGACAGTGTCGATCAGGCCAACGCCAAGCGCCTTTCCAAGATCATCGAGAACATGCGTCCGGTCGAGGCCGCCGCCGTATTGAACGGCCTCGGCAGCAAAACCTCCGCACGATTGCTGATCACGATGCGGCAACGGCAGGCGGCGAAAATCCTTGCCGCGATGCCCCGTGAACGAGCCGCCGAAGTGGCGCGATACCTGTCCCAGGCCTACGAAAAGAGTGCGATCTGATGAACGGAAGCCTCGACACCCAACTGAACAGCGCGTCGCAACGGAATACTTCCGCTGCCGCCGCGTCGTCGACCGGGAGCAGTGCACGTTCCTCCCGGCCCGGCATGTTCACCCGCCTGCTGGCGGATTTCGGCCTCAAGCCACAGACGTCCCCGATGGCGCTGGTACGCAGCGGCTCGTCGGTTACGTTTGACAGCATCCCCTTCGTTGACCAATTCGGCAACAGCGTCGATCCGGATGATCCGGACAGCCTGCGCCGTACGGAAGAAGGCCACCGGGGACGCCGTCCGCAGGCCAACGACCCGTACCTCACCCGTGAGATGGAGCTGAGCAGCAACCAGGGCACCTCCCAGTTGATGACCGGCTTCAAGAAACGCGCCGCCGAACACCTGCTGCTCACCGACCAGCTGCGTATCGGCATCCTCAGCGGTGAGGTGGAAACCCCCGGCAACCGGTCCTATGTGCTCAAGAAACGGCTGGAAGAGCAGCGCAAGGAACAGGGACTCGAAGACCCGTCCATGTGGCTGCAGGAGGTTCGCACGCACATGGCCCGCTCGCAGGACGGCGACGCCGCCCGGCTTGTCGCCCAGGCTCGCGCGATGACGGAGGGCGAGGGGCAGGAGGGACGCAAGCACGTCGAGTTGAAGAGTCCGTTCGGGCCGGATGTGAAGCCGTTCGCGCCGCCGAAGGTCAACCGTTCCACGAACACCGTTCAGACCACGAAAGTCAGCGTTGACGGTGACGCGAAACAGGCCACACTGGCAGCCGCCAGAACCGCACAGAAGCTGGATCTTTCCCAATTGGCCGTGGCCGAATTGACCAGGTCTGCGGGGAAGATCGGCGCGAAGAAAGCCGCCGCCACGCCTGAGTTCAAGAGTGAGATGGGGCAGAAACCGGCGCTGGATGGCAAGCCCGAGGCGGACAAACCGGTCGCGCAGAAGGTGACCGTGAACGCCCGGCCGCAACCGACCCGTTCCGACCTGCTCGCGCAGTTGCGTGCCAAAACCGGCGGCACCGCCCGTTCTTCGGCATGGTCCGGCGCGGGAACGGTCCGTGAGGATGATGGCGGCCTGCAAACGACGGCGAAGCTGACCACGCCGAAAGCGGTAGCCAATGTCACCGTCGAACGGTCCAACGAAACCGCCGCTGAGATCGCGAAGCAGAGCGAACAGGATGCGCCCCAACGGCAGGGCCGTGGATCACGGCTGGCGTCCCGGCCGGAATCCGCGCAGGCGGATCGCGGTGCGTTCACCCGGCAGGCTCGTGCTGCCACGCCGAGTAATCCGTCACCGGTCACCGTCGAAACAGCGTCCAACCAGACCGTGACACAGTCCGCCGCAGCGGCTGCGTCCGCCGGGCAGGCCCGGTCACGTGTCGCCTCGATGGAACGCAGCGGCTGGCATGTGCACACGCCGTCCGGCAAGACCGCTCCGACCGCCAGCGACCGCTCCGCGGAAGGGGTGAAACAGGCGAAGGCAGGGCAGAAGAGCGTGAAACCGTCCGCCCGAGATGCGAAAAACGCCGCGACATCCAGCAACACCAGCAAGCCGAAGGCGGCCAGGACAGATGACAGCGGGTCGATCAAGCCCGCGAACGCCAAACCGAACGTGATCAACAACCTCAGCGCGGCGCTGGGGGCGAAGGTGGGGCGGGGCACACCATCGTCCGCGCAGGGCCTTCAGAACCTGCAGGAGTTGATGCAGAAGGTCAGCTCGCAGGCGAAAGTGCTGAAGGGCGATGGAGTTGTCCGGCTGCAGGTGGCGTTGAAACCCGCCAAGTTGGGCAATGTGCTGCTGAACGTGATCCGCAGCAACGGCAAGTACATCATCAAGATGACGGTCGACCGAGCGGACGCGACCCGCAGCCTTGAACAGCACCTGCCGGCGTTGCGAGAACACCTGAACAGCCAGGGTATCCAGGTGGATCGGGTCGAAGTGGAAACCGGCCAGACCCGGCAGCAGGATTCCGCAGCCGATCAGCAACGGCGCGATGCAGCCGAACGTCAGGCCCAGCGACGTAATGCATCATCCCGAAACGGGCAGTCTCGACGTGAGATGGCGGACGCTGAGTCCGATCCGGAGGCTGGGCAACGGCCGCTGCGGACCGGCTTGAACACGGTGGAGTATACCGGCTAACTACCGGGCAGAAGCTGCCCGGATCAGGGTGAAAGCTACCCCATGTCGCAGGGCGCGAGAACCGCAACACCGCATCAGCTTTTGATTGCAGCAAAGGCATGTGGTTTGCTTGAATGTAAAGTGGTTATGTAAGGATTTCAGCCGCTTCGCTTCAGGGGACGGACGAAGCCGGCGATCACGGGTCCCCGTGAAAGGAGGATTGGCCTATGGACGATACGCTGTCGATTGATTCTCTCGTTGGGAGATCTGCGACCACTTATGGCACCGATGCTCAGTCCGGAACTGTCGACAAGGATGGGTTCCTCCAGCTGCTGATCGAGCAGATGAAGAACCAGGATCCGATGAACCCGATGGATTCGACCGAGTACACGGCACAGCTGGCGCAGTTCACCACCCTGGAAGAGATGCAGAACCAGACCTCCGTGCTCGAAGAGAGCCTGCAGGCGGACTACATCCTCTCCCAGGCGATCAACAACACCCTCGCCGGGTCGCTGGTTGGCACTGATGTCAAGGCCTACAGCGATACCTTGGTCGTGTCCGACGGCGAAGGCAGCGATATCTCGTTCGAGTTGAACGATATCGCCGAGGACGTCGAAATCACCATCCTGGACAGTGACGGAAACGAGCTCCGCAGTATCGATCTCGGCAAGACCCTGTCCGGTGAACACACCATCGAATGGGATGGCGAGGACAACAAGGGTAATTCGCTCGCGGACGGCGAATACACTGTCGAAGTAACCGCCACTGACAGTGCTGGCAAGGAAACCCAGGCGACGACCTACATCATCGGTACGATTGATGCCGTTCGGTACGACGCCAACGGCGCGATGCTGGTCGTGGACGGGGTCAAGGTGTACTTCGGAAACGTGCTCGAGCTGCGCAACCCGGACGATGACAAGAACGGCGGCGGACTGGATATCGCCGGCATGATCGGGCTGGGAGGTGGATCATGAACCTCGACCCGCGCATCCAGGCGAGCCTGGGACGTGTTGGTCCGGTTCAGCCGCAAACGTCTGTCAACAAACCGTCAACCGTTGCCACCGGTGACTCGTTCAAAGATGCTGTCCGCAAGGCTTCCGCCCCCGCGAATGCGTCCGCGCCGAACGTTACCATCAGCGCACACGCGAGCCAGCGTCTGCTGCAACGCGGTGTCAGCCTCGACCAGCAGGATTTGACCAAGATCAGCAGTGCGATGGACCAGGCACAGGCCAAGGGCGCGAAGGAATCGCTCTTCCTGATGCGGGACCTCGCGCTGATCGTAAGCGTCGAAAACCGAACCGTGATTACCGCCCTGCAAGGTGAGCAGGCACGGGAAAATGTCTTTACACAGATCGACAGCGCGGTGCTGATCGATTAGGAATAGTCGAAAAGAAGTACAGAGTCGAAAGTCGAACTGAAGTCGAAAGATAAAAGACTAGAGATGTGAGACTTGAGACTTGAGAGAACAAAAGACAAGCGTCTGGAAACGCGGCTCATGCTCAGCCAGAAGACATGGGACGCGGACCCGAAACAAGCAATTCACAATCTCCGTCACACTGGACGAGAGACTAGAGCCTAGAGACGAGAGACGAGTACAGGGAAGGCTGGACCTCTGTGAGGAGGCCTTGGTTCTGCTAACCGACAGATGCGGAACCGTCCTCAACCGAAGGATCCCTGAGATGTATCCGGGGCAAATTGCCCAAACAAGGAGAACCTTCTCATGATGCGGTCATTGAACAGTGGTGTGACAGGCGTACAGAGTCACCAGATCATGATGGACGTCGTCGGCAACAACGTCGCCAACGTCAACACGATCGGTTTCAAATCTTCGCGCGCGAACTTTGCGGACGCGATTTCCCAGATCCTGCGTCCCGGCCAGGGATCGTTGACCAACCGTGGCACGGTCAACCCGGTCCAGGTCGGTCTCGGGGTGCAGTTGCAGTCAATCAGCAACAACTTTAGCCAGGGCAGCCTCGAGTCGACCGGCTACGCCACCGACCTCGCGCTGCTCGGCGATGGATTCTTCATGGTGCAGGGTGGCGACACGACCTACTACACCCGTGCCGGCAATTTCACCCTCGACGCCGAGGGCAACATGATTGCCGGTAACGGTATTGGCACGGTGCTCGGACGCATGGCCAACGAGGACGGCGTGATCGAGGATACCGCCCTGACCGGTCTGCAGATTCCGCTCGCACGCAAGATCCCGGCCCGCGCGACGACCGAGGTGGAAGTCTACAGCAACCTCGACGCCGACGCGACCGATTCCGAGGCGTCCCTCGTCGATGCGACCACCACCGGCGTTACCAGCGTCGCGGGTGTAGCCGCGAACGGTCTCGGCGGTACGCACGACATCACCATCACCGGTGCGAACGCCCAGAATTCCACGTTGGGTAGTACGCTGACCGGATTTGGTATGGACACCCTGCTGACGGACCTCGCAGGTGCGGGTCTGACTGGAGTTGATGACTTGACCATCGTTGTCGATGACGGTTCGAACCATGAATCGACGGTTACCATCACCGGCCTCGATAATGAATCCACTGTCGGCGATCTGCTCACCAAGCTGAACGCGCAGGTATCCGGCGTTGACTTTGACTACGATGACCAGGCTCAGCAGATCAACGTGACCCGCACGTACGCCGGTGACGGCAACGAGTACAACGTGCGCATGATCGACGGCGGAACCTCGACGGTGATCAACGACCTGTTCGGCGCAGCGGATGTGACGGTCAACAGTGGACAGGCGAGTACGCTGGTTGCAAACGACGTCTTCACCGACGCTGCGACCGGCGCGACGATCACGACCACGCTCGGCTTCGAACCCGATCCGGCAACTGGTCTGATGACCACGATGACCGATCTTGGTGGTGGCGGAGTCAGCATTGTCGCGGCGGATGGCTTTAACGCCGGCACGCTGTCCATCGACACCGAGGCGACCACGCATGCCACCTCGATTGCCGTTTATGACGAGAAGGGCGCGATGCACAACCTGAACGTCACCTTCACCAAGACGGCGAACCCCAACGAGTGGATGTGGGAAGCCGATGTGGATGAACCGGCGGTGAATGTCGGCGGTTCCTCCGGCATTGTCAGCTTTAACTCCGACGGCAGCTTCCGCAACTGGGTGTTCGACGACGGTGGCGACACCTTCTCGTTCGACCCGGGTGACGGCACGAATGTGGTCAGCCTGTCGTTCAGCGCCGGCGATTTCAACGGCATGAACGGCATCACGCAGACCGCCGCGGCGTTCTCGACAACGTTGGTCGGCCAGGATGGCTACGCAATGGGCACCTTGTCCGACATCGACATCAACTACGATGGCCGGATCATGGGCAACTTCACCAACGGTCAGGAACTGCTGATCGGTGAGATGGTGCTCGCGGATTTCGCCAACGCCGACGGGCTGGAAAAGGCCGGCAACAACATGTGGCTGGCGACCGAAGTTTCGGGTGATCCACGGCTTGGCAACGCCGATTCCGATTTCGGCAGTACGATCGAATCGGGCAAGCTGGAGATGTCCAATGTGGACCTGGTCGAAGAATTCACCGATATGATCAAGGCGCAGCGTGGCTTCCAGGCCAGTTCGCGTGTGATCACGGTGTCCGACCAGATTCTGCAGGAAGTGACGAACCTGAAGCGGTAAGCAATACGCATGAGGCGGCGGCCTGGATGGCCGCCGCCTGATCATAACCCCGTTCAGTGTGGTTCGCGCCACCTGAAGCGGTGGGGAGGCAGGATGATTCATGTAACCCGGCTGGACGACAGCGAACTGATCGTGAATTCGGATATGATCGAATTCATCGAGCAGACTCCAGACACCATCATCACTTTGACCGATGGCAAGAAAATCATCACGAGCCTGTCGCCGGAAGAACTGGTGGACAGGATCGTTGCCTTCCGGCAACGTGTGATGCAACCCATGGCGGGCAACCGGTAGCGGGAACGAACGATGGATATCGCAACTTTAATCGGCTTGATCGCATCCGCGGTACTGGTGATTGCGTCCATCCTCACCGGATCAGGCGTCAGTTTCTTCTTCAGCCTGCCGTCGGTGATGATCGTTTTCGGTGGTGCGTTTGGCGCAACCCTTGTCAATTTCCCGTTGAAGGACGTACTCGCGGTGGTGAACGTGGCCAAGAAAACGTTCATGAGCACCATCGATGCGCCGCAGGAAACCATTGAAACCCTGGTTAAGATCGCGGAAAAGGCCCGGCGTGAAGGCATCCTCGCGATAGAACGCGAACTGGATTCCATCACCGATCCGTTCATGCGGCTTGGGATTCAGTATGCGGTCGACGGTGTCGAGCCGGAAGTCATCCGCAGCATTCTCGAGAGTGAGCTCGGCGGAATGGAAACCCGCCACATGCTTGGCAAAAAGGTGTTTGAGGCGCTGGGTACGTACGCTCCGGCGTTCGGCATGGTCGGTACCCTGATCGGGTTGATCCAGATGCTAGCCGCGCTGGATGATCCGTCCAAGATCGGCGCCGGTATGGCGACGGCGCTGGTGACGACCTTGTACGGGTCGATGGCGGCGAACATCATTTTCCTGCCGATGGCGGGCAAACTGGAATACCGGTCCGGAGAGGAAATCCGGCAGAAAGAGATGGTTATCGAGGGTATTCTTTCGATTCAGTCTGGTGATAACCCACGCGTGGTGAAGCAGAAGCTGACAACCTTCTTGCCACCGGCGGTACGCGTGGATGATGATGCGGCGCAAGCCGCGTAACGAGACCCTGAGCGATGGCAAAGAAGAAGTGTCCGCCACCGGAACCCAGTGGAGCGCCAGCGTGGATGGTCACCTATGGTGACATGATGACGCTGCTGCTCACCTTCTTCGTGCTCATCGTCTCGTTCTCGTCGACCGAAGTTGTCAAATTCCGCGCGGCGATGGAAAGTCTGCGGGAAGGTTTGGGTGTCATGCCCAGCATGAACAATGCCATCCCGATGACCTACCTGCGGAACATGCAAGACCAGGCCCGCGAAGCCGAGGAAGTGGTCGAGGAAGTCGCCGAGATGCAGGAAGAAAACTCGGCGCTGGAATTTATCGAGGTGTACAACACGCCGCAGGGTGTGCGCCTGATCCTGTCGGACTCGTTATTGTTCAACAGCGGATCCGCGGATCTGACACCGATCTTTCAGAATTTGCTGGTTCGCCTTGGTGACATGATTTCGAAACGATCCTTCGACCTGATCCGGGTGGAGGGACATACGGACGACGTGCCGATCAACACGGTGCGCTACCCGAGCAACTGGGAGCTGAGCGCGTCCCGTGCGGTGCAGGTTGTCAAGTACCTTGCAGCGAATTCGGACATTCCACCGCAGAAGATGAGTGGAGTCGGGTACGGCGAGTACCGTCCCCGATCGACCAATGATACCCCGGCCGGACGGGCGAGAAACCGGCGGGTGGAGATTTTCCTGGAATTTGCGGACCCGCTTGCACCGGAAGCGGCCGCGAGAGGGTACTACCCATGAACGAAGCTGATCAGGATGTGGCAAGCGTAGAGCTGCCGGAAAACGAAATGCCGGAAGGTGGTGCACCGAGCGGAGGCGGAAGCCGCGGCTTGAGCATGCCCATCTTCATCGGCATCCTCGTCGGTATCGTTGCGCTGCAGGGCTTTTCTTCCTGGACCATCATGAACTGGCTGCTGGAGGCGAATCCGTATTTCCCCGGCGGCCCGCCGATGGAAGAGGAAAACCTGACAGGCCTGCTCTATACCATTGAAGGGATTATCGTCAACCCGACCGATTCCAAGGGCACGAAGATCCTGCTCGTCGATATCGGGTTCGAAACCGGCAGTGACGCGGTTGTCGCGGAGATGGGCTCGATGGAACCCCTGCTGCGCGATAACATCAACACCTTCCTGTCGGCTCAACGATTGCCGGTCCTGTCTGACATCTCGTACCGGGATAAAATCCGTGACCGGGTGCAGCAGATCGCCAACCATCACCTGACCAGCGGCAAAGTCGGACGAGTCTTTTTCGTCCGCTACGTGCTGCAATAGCGACGCGGTGTTGCGATGAACCGTATTCTTTCACAGGACGAAATCGATGCCCTCTTAAGCAGTGTATCCAAGGGCAAATCGTACGACTCGATTGAGACGGAAACCCGGAAAGCTGTTACCGTCTACGATTTCAAGCACCCCGACCGGATCAGCAAAGAGCAGATCCGTTCGATGCGCACGATCCATGAGAACTTCGCCCGACTGCTGGCGACGTTCCTTTCGACGAACATGCGCGCGCTGGTCGATGTCAACGTGATTTCCATCGACCAGGTCACGTACAGCGAATACACGATGTCGCTGTCGATGCCGTCCAGTCTCTACCTGCTCAAATTTCAGGACATCGAGGGCAAGGCCGTTGTCGAGATCAGCCCGCAACTGCTGCTGTTTATCGTTGACCGGCTGCTTGGAGGGTCGGGGGAGACGGAAATCGAAGTCCGTGAGATCACCCTGATCGAGCAGAACATTGTGCAACGCATTATCAACAACCTGATTACCACGCTGAACGAAGTCTGGTCGCAGGTTTTTCCGCTCAACGCTTCGTTCGATTCGTTTGAGACGGACCCGCAGTTCGTGCAGATTGCCCGTTCGAGTGAAACCATCGCCATCATCTTTTTCGAGGTGAAGGTGCGCGGGGCAGTGTATCCGATGAACATCGGCTTCCCGTACTTCGTGCTCGAACCAATTTTGCAGAAATTGTCCTCGCAGACCTTCTTCACCACCACACGCAAGATCGGTGAGGAAGAAGTCAAGATGCTTGAGGATCGCCTCAAGGCGACCAGCGTGGACGTTAGCGCGGTTTTCGACGAAACATCCATCCGTGTGAAGGATTTCCTGTCCCTGCGCAAGGATGACATCATTCAACTTGACAAAGATCTGAAGGAGGAGTTGGTCATCAAGGTGGGCAACCGGACGAAAATGTTCGGTCTGCCGGGCAAGTCCGGCCGGAAAATGGCCGTTCGCGTAACCCGGCAGTTGTCTGATGATGAAAAACTCTCCATCGAATTCTAAAGAGGCACCCATGGCGATTGACCCGATTTATACCGCCGTGATGGATAAGGCGCTGGAAATTGTCGTTGAGGTTCTGCGCCCGATCCTCAATCGCGATGTCGAGATCAGCATTTACGAGTTCCAGGACGCGTCCTACGAAATGCTGAAACGCACCTTCGAAGAAGAAATGGTGATGGTCGAAGCGCCGCTTGCCGGTGGCGTTGAGGCCGGCCAGTACTATTTCTTCGCCAAGAAGCTTGCCGCCGCGATTACCGACCTGATGGTGATGGGCGATGGTTCCGCCGAATTCAACGAACACGAATCGTTGGACGGTGTCGCCGAGGCCATCAACCAGATTGTCGGAGCGCAGGCAACCCAGTGGGCCGAGGAGCTCAAGACCGACCTCAATCCCGAAGGCGCGCAGGCCAGCGTGGTGCTCGCCGGGGATCTGGAGATTGATCTGCCGGCATACTTCGGGACCGTGCTCAACGTTACCATTGAGGGGTGGGGCGAGTCCCAGGTCTGCTACTTCGCCAACCGTGAGTTGTTCGACACGTTGAAAACGCTGATCGATCCCGCCACGGTGAAAGCTCCCGACGCCGCCGCCGGGGATCTGCCGGCGACCGGTGATGATGCGCAGAAGGTGAAACGGGCCGAGTTCGGCGAGTTCGATTCCGATGGTGCGAGCACCAACGGAGAAATGCCACGCAATCTCGACCTGCTGATGGACATCTCGCTGCCGGTCACAATTGAACTGGGCCGTACCGAGATGCTGATCCGTGATGTGTTGGAATTGGGACCGGGTTCCGTCATCGAGTTGCAGAAGCTCTCGGGGGAACCTGTGGATCTCTATATTAACGACAAGCAGTTCGCGCTTGGCGAAGTTGTTGTCATCGATGAAAACTTCGGCATTCGCATCACCGAATTGCTCAGTGTGGAGGATCGGATAAAGGCGCTTCGATGAGAGGATTCAACCCGCCGGTCAAACGCACGGTACTTTCGTCTGCCCTGATCAGCATGGCGCAGTCTGCGTACGCGCAGAGCGAATTGCAGGGGGATCTGACCTTCAGCATCCTCAAGGCGATTGTTGCTCTGGCGTTTGTGCTCGCTCTGTTCTTCCTGATGGTCTACCTCATCCGCCGCTACTATCCGAGGATGCTGGAAAAACTGCCAAACGCTCCACAACGGGGAGAAAGAATCGAACTTCGGGCTACTCGTGCTCTGGGACCGAAGCGCTTCCTGTACATCGTCCGGATCGGCAAGATGAACTATCTCATCGGCGGATCGGACCAATCCTTGAACAAGATCGACCAGTGGACCGATGACAGTGACACGCACCGCACCCTGTCCACCTCCGGACCACCCTCCGACCTGGAATCCTGATGAGCATCCTCCTCGAACGATTGCATCCGCGTTATCGCGTCTTCCTGCAACAACCGGCCGTGCCTGGTCGAGCGGAGGACGAGAATGGGGAGGAGGCTCGCAAACCAGAAGACTCCATCGACCCATCGCCCGCTGAAGCAGAAGCTGAATCCACTCCCGAAGCCGTGGCAGGCCAAACCGAGGAGACGACTGGTACCGCCGAACCCGGGGATACCGACTCGGGTCCGAAGGATGAAACCACCACTGACGCTGGTGAGGCGACCGAAACCATCACCGCAGGCGAAGAATCTGAAGAAGACGGCGAAGAAGAGAGCACGGAGTTCTTTGACGACAGCGGTTTAACCGACAGCGAGGTTGCGGCGACCGTTAGTGACGACGGCATGGAAGCCAGCGTCAACGTCAAGGTCAACGGAGCCGTGTCCCGGTCCGCCATTGTCAACGCGTTGCAGCGTGCCGGTGTGATCGCTGGATACGATAATGACGCGATTGATAAGCTGATGGACGAAGAGGGGCCGCGAGGGTTCCCTGTCGTTGTTGCCCGGGGAAAACCGCCGGGCGAAGGCATCAGTGCAAAGCTCGAGCTGTTTTTCGAACGCAACCCACAGCCGCAGGTCTCCTACGACGAGAAGGGCCACGCCAATTACAAGGAAGTCGGTGTCATCCAGCAGGTGAAGGAGGGTGAGCTGCTGGCGGTGAAGACCCCGGCGGAGCGGGGTGATCCCGGCTTTACAGTGCGCGATAAGCAGCTGGTGGGTGTGATTGGTCACGACATCCCGCTGAATGCCGGTCCCGGAACCAAGTTCGAGGACAAGGACGGGTTCCGTCTGGTCGCGACGACCAGTGGCGCGGTCAGCATGCAGGACGACAACCGGATCTCGGTTTCGGAGCAGTTCATCGTGGAAGGTGACGTTGATTTTTCAACCGGCAACATCCGGTTTGACGGCGCGGTCCACGTGCTCGGAAACGTGATCGCCGGGTTCGCCATCTATGCATCCGGCGATATCGAAATCAACGGCGTGGTGGAAGACGCCTACATCCACTGCGGCGGAAACCTGCAGGTTCGTGGCGGTTTCCTCGGCAAGGGGAAAGGCATCGCGAGGGTCTGTGGTGAGACCCACATCCGTTTCCTCGAGAACCAGAAGGTGATTGGAAATGGGGACGTGCACATTGCGGAAGAGATCATCTACGCGAACGTGATCACCCTCGGCCAGGTCGTTGTCCGCTATGGCAAGGGAGCAATTATCGGTGGGACGGTTGCCGCCACGAAGGGGATCAACGCCAAAATCGCCGGCAACCTGCACAACCAGCGTACCAACATGATTGTTGGCGTGAACCAGTTGCTCAGCGAACGGCTAAACAAGGCGACGGACGCCCTGGCTCACCGGACGGACATGAAGGAAATTCTGCAGCAGGCGCTCGATAGCCTGATGAAGAAGAAATACGAGGGCAAGAACCCGCTGTCGCCAGAGCAGTCCGAGGCGATTGATCTGCTGTACGAACACATGGGCGGAATCGATCGTTGGACTGAGGAAATTGAAACTCTGCGGGATCAGTGGTTCGGACAAATCAGCCAGCTGGAAAAAGAAGCGCGCGTTCTTGTTGACAACGAAGTCCATTCCGGGGTAAAAATTACGATTGGCTCCCGTTCGAAATTGATCGAGGAAGACTACGGCCGGTCGGAATTCCGACTGGAAGACGACATGGTGGTGGGCAACATGGCGAAAAAGGGGAAGTAGCGCTAATGAAGCGCAGATGGCTTACACTGAGCCTGGGACTGGTTGTGCTGGCCGCGGTCCTGATGATTCCGTCCGCACGGGCACAGACTCCCGGTCTGCCGGCCATCACGCTGGATGTTGATCCAGCTACCGGCCCGGCCGATCTGGCGGTCACGATTCAGATCCTGCTGCTGCTGACCGTACTCACCCTGGCTCCGTCGATACTGATTATGACCACCAGTTTTGTTCGCCTGATTGTTGCCTTTCACTTCCTGCGCCAGGCGTTGAGCACGCAGTCGCTACCCCCGAACCAGATGATTGTCGGCCTGTCGCTGTTCCTCACCGTGTTTATCATGGCGCCGGTGATCACCGACATTCACGATAACGCGTGGACTCCCTATTCCAAGCAGGAGATCACGCTCGAACAGGCCTGGGACCGTGCCCAGGAACCATTGCGCGATTTCATGCTGGGGCAGACTCGAGAGAAGGACCTCGCCCTGTTTGTCCGGGTTGCAGAAATTTCACAGCCGGACAATCCGGATCAACTGCCGATGCGGGTCATCATTCCCGCGTTCATCATCAGTGAGTTGCGTATCGGGTTCCAGATCGGGTTCCTGATTTATATGCCGATGCTGATTGTTGATATGGTGGTGGCGTCCGTCCTGATGTCAATGGGGATGATGATGCTGCCCCCGGTGATGATATCTCTGCCGTTCAAATTGCTACTGTTCGTGCTCGTGGACGGCTGGTACCTGGTCGTTGAATCCATGGTGCAGAGTTTCCGATGACTGAACAACTCGCCATCGAAATTGTGCGTGAAACGCTTTTCACCGCGCTGATTATCGCGGGACCGATGCTCCTCTCCGGCCTGGTTGTGGGTGTGGGGATCAGCCTGCTGCAGTCGGTGACGCAGGTACAGGAGATGACACTGACCTTCATCCCAAAGATCCTCACCGTGGTGACCGTGCTGATTCTGCTTGCACCGTGGATGCTCGGGATCATGTTCAAATTCGTCAACTTGATTTACGCTTACATCTCACAAGTCAACTGACATGCACCAGGTCGACAAAGACGAAGAAAGAGCCCCCGGGATTCTCGTCATCGATGACGAGGAGAGCGTCCGTACCTTGCTCACTCAAGCCCTCGAGTACGGCGGATACAAGGTGTATCCCGCCGAGAACGGGCAGGAAGGGATGGACCTGTTCATCCCGGAAAACAACATCCATGTCATCCTCACCGACTTGATGATGCCGGTGATGGACGGGCTGCAAGTGTTGGACGAAGCGCACAAGCTCGATCCAGACATCGAAGTCATTGTCTTGACTGGTCTGGGTACGCAGGAAAGCGCTATCGAGGCGCTGAAGAAAGGTGCGTACGACTACCTCCAGAAACCGATGAATATGGAGGAGCTGTTCCTCACCGTGCGCAAGGCGATGGAGCGCCACCGTCTCACCCGTGAGAACCAGGAATACCAGAAAAACCTCGAGCGGATTGTCCGGAAACGGACCGCCGAGCTGACCGAAACAAAAAACTTCCTGCAGTCCGTTCTCGATTCATCTCGTGATTACGCGATAATCGCGGCGGGACGTGGCGGACGAATCTCACTGTTCAACCAGGGCGCGGCTCGCCTGTTCGGTTATTCCGCCGAAGACATGCGGGGCGAACACACCCGGCTGCTGTTCCCGCCGGATGATAATGATCAGGATGGACCGTTCGGCGTCTCCGTCGATGAGCTCAAGCCCGGCGACATTCAACACAGCGAGGCGATTGTCAAACGCAATGACGGCGTGTTGATCGTGGTCTCGATGTCCGTCGGTACCTTGTCCGACAAGAACGAGAACATTATCGGTGCACTGTGCATCGCGAAAGACATCACCGAGCAGAAGAAGCTCGAACGGGAAGTCAAGAAACACACCGAGAACCTTGAAAAACTGGTCGAGGCACGGACGAAGGAATTGTCCGACCGCAACCAGCAGCTGGAAAAAACGTTGCACGATCTGAGCAACGCCCAGGCGCAGTTGATCTCCTCGGAGAAAATGGCGTCGATCGGTCAACTTGCCGCCGGTGTCGCCCATGAGATCAACAACCCGATCGGGTTTGTCCATTCCAACCTCAACTCGCTGAAGAAGTATGTGGCCAAAGTGTCGGACGTCCTGCACACGATGAAGGACAAGCTGGACGGCGACGAGGAGATTCAGCAGGTCTGGAAAAAGGCGAAGGTTGACTTCATCCTCGAGGATCTCGGGGAGTTGCTGGATGAGTCGATTGACGGCACCCAGCGCGTCAGCACCATTGTCAAGGACCTGAAGAACGTCAGCAACATCGACCGTTCCCAGATCATGGAGTCTGACCTCGAACAGGCGCTGGACAGCACGCTGAACATCGTCTGGAACGAGATCAAGTACAAAGCCGAGGTCGAGAAGGAATACACCGGAATCCCGGCTGTCACCTGCAATCCGCAGCAACTGAACCAGGTGTTCCTCAACATCCTGGTCAACGCCGCGCACGCCATCGACGACCCCCCAGGCAAGATCATCGTGCGAACACACGACCGTGGCGATTCCATGGTGGCGCTTGAAATTGAAGACAACGGCAGCGGCATGGATGAGGAAACCCGCTCAAAGATCTTTGATGCGTTCTTCACCACAAAGGAAATCGGCAAGGGTACGGGGCTCGGCCTGTCGATCAGCTACCGGATTGTCCAGGAACATGGTGGTGAAATCGAAGTTGACAGCGAACCGGGCAAGGGCACAACATTCAGGATCATCCTGCCTACTGACGGCAGGGCGTTTGAAAACAAGGTGGACAATTAAACATGTATGAAAACGTCCAACTCGTCTTCGTCGACGACGAACCCAACATCCTGAAAGCACTGCAGCGCGTGTTTTTTGAGGACGAGTACGACATCGAGACGTTTACCCAGGCGTCCGAAGCCCTTGAGTTTATCAAGGAAAACGACGTCGTACTCATCGTTTCTGACCAGCGCATGCCCGGGATGACCGGCACGCAGCTGTTCAGCGAAGTCGTCAAGGTCAAGCCGGAAACAAAGCGCATCATCCTCACCGGATTCGCCGATATGGGCGCGGCGGTCGATGCGATCAACACCGGAAATATCTACCATTTCGTGTTCAAACCATGGAACGATGAAGAACTGCGGTCCACGGTTCGCCGTGCCATCCACCATTTCAAGCTCGAACGCCGCAACGAAGAGCTGATGGCGGAACTGCACGACAAGAACGAGCAACTGAACTCCGTCAACGATCAACTCACCGCACGCGTGAAAGAACGCACGGCGATCATCGCGAAGAAGAACATCGAACTGGGCAAGCTGAATGCCGAGCTGGAAAAATCGCTGGTCAGCACCGTCCGCTTCACCATCAACATGATGGAGATCAGCCGTCCCGTCCTCTGCCGCGACAATCGCTCGCTGGCGCAACTTGCGGTCAACATCGCGAAGAAACTGGATTGGACCGAGGAACGCATCCGCAAGCTGGAAATCGCCGCACTGATGCTCAACGCCGGCAAGATGGGAATCCCGGACGCCGTGTTGAACCGGCAATCGCAGTACCTCAGCGAGGATGAACGCCGCTTGATCCGGCATCATCCGATCATGGCGCAGACGATGCTGAGCACGATTCCCGCGTTCGAAGAAGCGGCGTTGATTGTAAGGCATCAGGACGAGTGGTACGACGGGTCCGGCTTCCCGGACGGCTTGAAGAAGGAAGACATTCCGGAAGAGTCGCGGCTGCTTGCGGTGTGCAATACCTACTTCCGCCTGAAAAACAGGGAGGATGGCAACAGCCGTCCGTTCATCCTGAAATACTTCCGCAACAATTCGAACATCCAGTTCGATCCGCAGTTCATCGACGTCATGTTCGACATCATCTTCGCAGACGAAGAAAAGGTCGAGACGCCGAAGCGTGAGCTCGAAGTCTTCTTCCACGAGTTGAAGGCGGGCATGATCCTGTCCGACGACTTGAAAACCGGCAAGGGCATCTTCCTGCTGCCGCGTTCGCAGATGCTCACTGAGAGCAACATCAAGTCGATCCAGGACATTCAGCAGGTCGACCCGATCAGCGGACGGATCAGAGTGCTGGTGGCGGATAAGGAAGAACCCGCCAAGAGCACAATCTGATCGTGGACGATTGAGGAACCATCGTGGAGTTGCTCAACTACACCATTGATGAGCTGGAACGCTGGTTCCTGATGCTGTTTCGCATCAGCAGCATGCTGATGGTAATGCCGGTGTTCGGCTACAACTCAATCCCCGTCACCGCGCGTGTCGCGGT
Source organism: bacterium (assembly GCA_963675295.2). Lineage (GTDB taxonomy): Bacteria > Electryoneota > Electryoneia > Electryoneales > Electryoneaceae > BMS3BBIN04. The sequence goes on along the minus strand of CAXXKJ010000002.1, from coordinate 2,905,675 downwards.
GGCGTTTTTTGTCACCTCGGCACTGTTCCCCCTGCACCCGGAGATGCAGTTGACCCTCGCGCCGGGTGTGCTCGAATTCTTCGGCGTCGTCATTCGCGAGGTGTTTATCGGGCTATCCATCGGACTGGTGACTGTCTTCATTTTTACCGGCGTTCAGTTCGCCGGGCATGTGATGGGGCACTCGATGGGCTTCGGCATGATCAACGCAATTGACCCGTTCAGTGAAGAACACATGCCGGTGCTCGGCCAGCTGCTGACCATGTTTACCCTTGTGCTGTTCCTGATGATGAACGGCCATCACTTTCTACTCCAGGCGGTCGATGAATCGTTCGTGCGGATTCCGATCGGGACCGGTGCGTTATCCGACGAAGCGATCTGGGGATTTGCCCGCCTCAGCGGCGAGATCTTCAGCGTCGGCATCAAGGTTGCTGCACCAGTGTTGATCACGATCCTGGTTTCCGAATTTGCGCTCGGTATGATGGCACGGACGGTACCGCAGATGAACGTCTGGATCATCGGCTTCCCGCTCAAGATCATGGCCGGCCTGTTGACGCTCAGCATCGCGTTGCCGATGGTGGTCTATGTGTTCGGCAAGATCTTCCGGGGATGGGAAGGGAGTGTGATTGATTTTCTCCGAGCGATGGTCGGGTGAGTTTGTCGCCATACGCGGGGGAGTCTGCATTCTCTGATCACCCGCATATTCATTGTTTGTGTTTTACTATTTGTTATTTAATAGTTTGTGAACACCGACTACTCATCCCATAGTTTCTGCTACCGGTGTCATCCTCGCCTTCAATTCAGGCATCTCCTCATTGGACCCGCATTTGCTCGTCTCATCACGTCTTCGCATGACTCTCTCGTGAAATCCCGGGAAATGGCTGCCCAATGCCAAAAGAAAACGAGCAAGGTCAGGAAAAAACAGAAAAACCAACTGAGAAGCGAAAACGAGACGCCCGTAACGACGGGAACGTCCCTCGCTCTCAGGACCTGAACAGCGCGTTGGTGCTGATCGGCGGGTTGTCTCTGCTCGCGATTTTCGGTGGCTACGTGTTGACCCGGCTGATGGAGTTTGCCAGCGGGATGTACCTCAGTCTTGACGAGATCCAGCTGGATGGGTCGAATTTCCGCGCTTACATCGACGGTACCGCGAAATACCTGCTGGGAACCATTGCCCCGTTCTTCATCCTCATCCCGATCATCGGTGTCAGTGCCAGTCTGATGCAGTTCGGTTTTCTGTTCTCGCAGAAAGCGCTGAAACCGAAGTTCGAACGCCTGAATCCGTTCAAGGGGATGAAGAACCTGTTCAACCAGCAGGCGCTGGTCAAGCTGTTGATGAACATCATCAAGGTGACCTTGATCGGGTATGTCGCCTTCGCTGTTGTTCGCCATGAGTACCCGAAATTTCTTCCGCTGATGGACGCCGAAGTCCCGGCAATTTTCCTGTTTCTCGTCCGCACCATCCTCAAGGTGATGGTCTGGACCGTCGTTGTGCTGTTGATTCTCGCGATCATCGACTTCAGCTATCAGAAGTACAAGTACATCGAGAACCTGAAGATGTCGAAGCAGGAGGTGAAGGACGAGCGCAAGATGATGGAAGGCGATCCGAAGGTGAAGAACCAGCAGCGGCAGCTACAGTTCCGCATCGCGTTCAACCGGATGATCAAGGAACTGCCGCAGGCGGATGTGGTCGTCACCAACCCGACGCACGTAGCAGTTGCCCTCAAATACGATCCGGAAACGATGGATGCGCCGCGTGTTGTCGGGAAGGGTTTGCGCAAGCTGGCGCAACGGATCAAGGAAGTCGCCCGCGAACACGGCATCCCGGTGATTGAGAGTCCACCGTTGGCGCGGTCGCTGTACAAGCACTGTGAGATCGGGGACGAGATCCCCGGCGAATTCTACCAGGATGTGGCGGAAATTATCGCCCAGATCTACCGTCTCCGGGAAGAAGAAGAGCTAGAAGAAACAATGGCTTAGCCATTGGCCCCGGGATTGCTTTCATGTCAACGGGGACAGGTGAACAGTTTCAAGTTTTGGGAAGAACTTGAGCTTGCTCAAGCTGTTCAGCTGTCCCTGGACCGTTACAACCAGCAGGATGCTGTGAGCTCGAAGGTGTTTGTTTTTCACTGACCACTGATGACAGACGACTGATAACTGACATGGCCGAAGCCCAGTCCAAAGGATACCTCAGCACAAAGCAGAAGCTCGAGCAGTCGCCGTTTCTCGATCAACTGACGAAACGGGCGGACGTTGTTCTCGCGGTTGCCGCGGTCGGCGTGATCCTGTTGATGATCATTCCGATCCCGTCGTCCCTGATCGACTTTTTCCTTGCGATGAACATTACCACCGCGCTGGTGGTGCTGATGGTTACGCTGTACATGGACCGCGCACTGGACTTCAGCGTGTTCCCGGCCCTGTTGCTGTTGCTCACCCTGTTCCGGCTCGGTTTGAACGTTGCCACGACCCGTATGATCCTCGGCGAAGCCTACGCCGGGAAGATCATCGAATCGTTCGGCTCGTTCGTTGTAGCCGGAAATTTCGTCGTTGGTGTTGTCATCTTCCTGATTCTCGTGCTGATCAACTTCATGGTCATCACCAAGGGGTCGGGCCGTATCGCGGAAGTCGCCGCGCGGTTTACCCTGGACGCCATGCCTGGTAAGCAGATGGCGGTCGACGCCGACATGAACAACGGACTGATCGAGGAAGAGGAAGCCAATCGTCGCCGTGAAGACATCCGCCGCGAAGCCGACTTTTACGGCGCGATGGACGGTGCCGCGAAATTCGTCCGCGGGGACGCCATGGCTGGCCTGATTATCACCGCGATCAACATTCTCGGCGGTCTCGCGATCGGCTTCTTCCAGCGCGATATGCAAATCGGCCAGGCGCTGCAAACTTACTCGATCCTGACCATTGGTGACGGTCTTGTCTCGCAGATTCCGGCGCTGATTATTTCCGTTTCCGCCGGTTTGATCGTTTCACGTGCCGCCTCGGAAATGGAGATGGGCCGTGAATTCGCCGGGCAGATGCTGATGCATCCGCGCGCCGGATTTATCGCAGCTGGTGTGGCGCTGTTCTTCTCGATAATTCCGGGCATGCCGACGATCCCGTTCGTGATCCTCTCCGCGATCCTCGGTTGGATTTCCTACCGCACGGTGCAATCAAAGCGTGAGAAAGATCAGGAGATGGAGGTTGCAGCTATCGAAGGCACCACGCCGAGGACGGAGAGCGACAAGATCGAGGATTACCTCTACGTTGATCCGATGGAGCTGGAAATCGGCTACAGCCTGATCCCACTTGTCGATAAAGACCAGGAAGGTGACTTGCTCAGCCGGATCACGCAGATCCGCAAGCAGCAGGCGATGCAGATGGGGCTGGTGATCCCGCCGATTCGTATCCGGGATAATATCCAGCTGAAGCCGAACGAGTACGTGCTCAAGATTCGCGGCAACGAAATCGCCCGTGGCGATCTGCGGATGGGTCATTTCCTCGCGTTGAACCCGGGCACCGCCACCGAGAAAATCGACGGCACCGCGACCAAGGAACCGACCTACGGTCTGCCCGCACTGTGGGTTAACCAGAAGAACAAGGCACGTGCTGAGAATGCCGGCTACACTGTCGTCGAACCGACCGCCGTGCTCGCGACGCACATTGTCGAGGTGATCAAGAACAACGCGTACAAGCTGCTGACACGCAAAGATGTCCACACCCTGATCGAGAACCTGAAGACGGACAATCCGACCGTGGTCGAAGAGCTGATTCCGAATTTGATGAGCGTCGGGGCGGTGCATAAGGTGCTGCAGCGGCTGCTGCGTGAGGGTATACCAATCCGCGACCTCGGCATGATTCTCGAGACCCTGTCCGACTACGTCCCGATGACCAAGGACACCGACATTCTCGTGGAATACGTGCGCTATGCGTTGTCGCCGACAATCACGCAGAAGTTCGTGGATGACGACGGCAAACTGTACTCGCTGACGTTGGATCCGGAGGTGGAACAGACCTTGTCCGACGCGGCTCAGCAGTCAAGCCGCCAGGGACAGTTCGGTGTGATTGACCTGCCGCCGCAGAAAATCAACGCGATCTACGCCAGCCTGTCGAAGCAAGTGGATCAGATGACGAACAGTGGACGGCAGCCGATTGTGGTCACGTCGCCCACGATCCGGCAAGCGTTCAGGAAACTGACTGAGCCTGTTTTACCACAACTTATCGTACTATCTTACGGTGAATTGCTGGTCAACGTGCAGGTCGAATCGGTGGGGCTGATCACGATGCAGCCGCCGCGGAATCCAGCCAGTGAACCGGAGCGGAAACCCGCACAGCAGAAGAAGCGGAGACCCGCCCGTGAACCGGCTCCGGCCTGACCGATTCCAGCAATCCCAACCGGCGCGGTACACGAGATAACAACATAACGGCAGTTGCTGGGTAGCGGACAGCGTACATGCTGATCAAGAAATACGTCGCAGCCACCATGAACGAAGCGCTCGCCCAGGTGAAGGCTGACCTGGGAGAGGACGCCGTCATTCTCCAGTCACGCAAACTGGATAAGGGTGGTCTGCTCGGTCTTAGCGGCAAGCATCAGGTGGAAGTCACGGCTGCCACGCCGGACCGTCACCCGATGCCTAAACCCAGCAGCAAACCAGCCAGTTCCAAGCCCGAACCAAAACGTCGCCGGGAGCGCATCCAGCACGAAACCCTCGCACCGCCGCCGGCGTTGCTGGGGATTCGCGAATACGCGCAGCAGACGGGCAAGTCGAAGGACGCGGATGAGATGTCCAATGTCCGCACTATCCCGATCAGCCCGCGTAAACCCGATGGCGCTCCGAAGCGGTCACAGGGCATCAGCATCAGCCAGTGGGGATCGGAATCGGCGGAAGACGGCGAGACGGTCAAGGATCTGCGCAGCGAGATCGAGACGCTGAAGGGTTCGATTCGCGATCTCGCGGAAAAACTGGCCCGTCAGGATATCGGCAAGGCCGATGACGGCCTCGACATGTTCCGCGAAGCGTTGCGCAAGAACGGCTGCAGCCTGGAAACGACAGCTTCGATTGTCGACCCCCTGTCACAGCAGCTTGACCCGAAGCAGCTTGAGGATCTGGAAGGGCTGGAAACCCGCCTGCATGAACTGATCGCGAGCAAATTCAAGACGAGCCGGCTGGATAATGTGCTCACTGGCACTGCGGGACCGCAGCTTATTGCCGTGGTCGGGCCGACCGGAGTGGGGAAGACGACCACGCTCGCGAAAATGGCGACCAACTTTGACGTACTCGGCCGACGGAAAGTGGCGCTGATTTCGACGGATACCTATCGCGTTGCCGCGGTCGAGCAGTTGCGCACCTTCGCTGGCATTGCCGGACTGCCGCTGGAAGTCGTTTACCGGGCAGAGGAACTCCCGGCTGCGATCGAGCGCTACCGCGACTACGATGTCCTGTTGCTGGACACCGCTGGGCGCAGCCAGAACGACGAAGAAGCGCTTGCGGAACTGACAGAGTTTATTGAACACGCCCGGCCGGCGCGTACGATCCTAACCCTGTCCGCGAACATGCGATTGGAAGACCAGCGCGAGGTGATCGCCAATTACCGCAAGCTGCGTTTTTCCGACGTGATCATCACCAAGCTGGACGAGGTCAGTTCAGCTGGACATCTGATCGACATGTGCCTGATCGCAGATAACGCGCCGTGGATGTACCTGACAACGGGACAGTCTGTGCCGGACGATATTCTCCAGGCCGATCCCTTCTTGTTGGCGGCGATGGTCGTGCGACGGGAATACTTCTTGCATCTGCGTGAGCAGGCATTTCAAATGTCCGCACAATGAGACAATGAGCGAGAATTGACCGTTCCCGAAACCGGAACGGTAACCGATTTCAGGAGGTTGTGTGAACGATCAGGCATCCAGCCTGAGAAGCAGAAACCTGGCACGGCGCGACCATGATCGCGACGAAATCCCGCGCGCCCGGCGAATTGCGGTTACCAGTGGCAAGGGAGGCGTTGGCAAGTCCAACGTCAGCCTGAACCTCGCCATTGCGCTCGGCAAGCTGGGGAAGAAGGTGCTGCTGGTGGACGCCGACACCAACCTCGCAAATATCGACATCCTGCTGGGCCTCCGCGTTCAGCATACCCTCGCGGACGCCATTTTCGGCGGAGCGTTCCTCAGCGACGTGCTCGTGCCCGGACCGGAAGGCATCACCATCCTGCCCGGATCCAGCGGCATGGTGGAGATGGTAGACCAGGATCATGTCTACCGCCAACGTTTGATGAACGCCTTCGACGAGCTGGAAAAGGAATACGACGTCCTGCTGATCGACACCGGCGCCGGTTTATCGGATAATGTGGTGCAGCTTGTGGCTGGATCGGACGAAGCAATCCTGGTGACAAATTCCGAACCGACCGCGATCACCGACGCGTACGCGATGGTCAAGGTCGCGGCGCACCTGAATTCGACACAGACGATGCACGTCATCATCAACCTCGCCGCGAAACAGAAGGATGCGTTGATCACCTTCGAGAACCTGCAGCTGGCAACACGGCAATTTCTGCAGCGTGAACTCTCCATGCTCGGTCACATCCCGATGGATCCCAATGTCCCGAAAGCCGTGGATGAACGGGAACCGTTCCTATTGCTGTTCCCGCGCAGCGCGGCAAGCTCCGCGTTGACCATGATGGCGCGCAAATTGCTTCGTACTCCCTTTAAACAGACCAGCACCTCGAACTACCTGTTCCAGGTTCTCGCACGGAGGGAGGATGAATGAGCAGCAGTTGGCGCGATATCAGTAAGTACATCGGGGTCATCCTTGCGCTCTCTCTCATCGCCTTCAATTTGTTCATCGGCACCGACATTCTCAGCTCGCTGTTCCGGGGTGTCGCCGCCTATCTCGTCTTCACCATCCTCAACACTTTGCTGACCACGATCATCTACAAGGTCATCCACGAGTTCGAAACCCAACGGCTGGAAGATTTGAACCAGCTCGCGGATGAGCTCGGCTATGACGATGATGAAGACGATCTCCCACGTGCGGCCCGTGCGGAAGGGTCAGCTGAATGACCCCCGCGCCACTGGCAAAACTGTCCGACGACGAGATCTGGCAACTCTGGGTCCGCGAACGGTCACAGGAGATCAAGGACGAACTCGTCCTGCGCTACCTGACTGTCGTCGAACAAACCGCCGGACGGATGAAGATCGGCCTGCCGCGTTCGGTGCAAGTTGATGAACTGACCAACGCCGGTATCATCGGACTCATCTCCGCTGTCGAGAATTTCGAACCGGAACGCGGATTCCGATTCGAAACCTACGCCGGTAACCGAATCCGTGGCGCAATCCTCGACACCCTGCGCGACTACGACTGGATGCCTCGCTCGATCCGCTCCAAAACACGGCAACTGGAAAACGCGCTGGTCAAGCTGGAAGGATCGCTGGGCGAAGTCCCCTCCGACGATCAAGTCGCGGAAGAGCTGGGGCTGTCGCTGGATGATTACTATTCGATGCTGGATGAGGTGAAAGTGGCGTCGATCCTCTCCCTGGATCAGCCGATCCCGGGACCGGAAGGGGAGATGAGCAGCCTGTCGGAGATGATCAGCGACGAGGATATCGAGGACCCGCATGACGTCATCAACTGGAACGAAGCGAAAGCCGTTGCGAAGAAGATGATCCAGGGGCTGAAACAGCAGGAGCGCCTGGTCATCGCGTTGTACTACTTCGAAGAGCTGACGCTGCGGGAAGTCGGCGAAGTACTCGACATCAGCGAGTCGCGCGTTTCTCAGATCCACAGCAAGGTGATGCTGACACTCAAGGGCAAGCTGCGGGCGAAACTGGAGGCGGGCGGTTAGCCGCCCGGTACCCTGATGCCACCGCGTCCCATCGATGAACGCAACGTCTACCAGAAGACCCTCTGGGCTCAGCGCGAAGCTGACCGGCTGCACGACGGCGTGGAGCGTGAGAAACACATCCGCCAGCAGATAATTGCGGAGGAGCAGCAGCGCCGGGCACGCGAGGAAATCGAGGTCACTGATGAGCGCCACCCGTTGAAGCGCACACGCAAGGACGCTCATCGGGAAAAACGGCGGAAGTTCAAAGACTCGCAGCAACATGACGAGGAAAAGCCCGAGACGGAAGAGGACGGTGACCAGCAGGATCTGCGACGTCGGACCGCCGAAGATGACAGGGGCAAAGGGGATAAGCTGGACGTGCGCGGGTGAACCCATCCGCTCTCCATGAACCCGGAATTCTACTGCAGGTACTTCTAATAGTTCTATATTGGCAGGGTAGCGGCGACACGTTACCGGAACCTGTTGCGCAAGGTCGCATGGTCCACCCAACACACATGACGATGATCCGTGTCAGACCCGTATTGCTGCGGGTGCTGCTGGCGTGTGTCCTGATGGCAGGTTGGAGCGGTGCTGCCCAGGCGGTGTCGTTGTTGCAGGTGAGAAGTACCGCAATGGACGACGGCGAACTGCTCACCCTGACCTTTGATCAGGACCTCTCGCTGCGGATCACCACTGCTTCCGGACAAAGCATTCAGCTGCAGGGCACCTCGTCGTTTTTCAACGATGCCGTCGTTCCCGCTTCGCAACTCCTGACCGGTATTGACGTCGACAACAACACCCTTTCGCTGTCCTGCAACAAACCGGCGAAGGCGTCGCTCCGTCGCGCCGGCGCCGGAATGTGGTTGCTGATGCTGCGTCCCACCGGCGAACCACCGCAACCGGTGCAAGCGGAACGTCGAACCGCTACCCAACCCCAGACCCGAACGCAACCGCCTCCTCCTGTCGAACAGACAGAAACGGAACGCGATTCTGAACCCGAGCCCGTGCAAGTTGAGGATCAACTCAGCGACGCCGACCTGTTGATGCTCGCCCAGTTGCACAAGCTGCAGGGACGGAATGAGGCAGCGAAGGAAACCATCGAGCAGATCCCCGCTAATTCCGACTCGTATCCGTGGGGCCGCCTGTTGATGGGCAACATCAAGGAAGAAGAAGGTGATGATCCAGGCGCGAAACGTGAGTACGAGAAAGCGCTGGAATACCGTCAGACCATGTCCGCCGCCGCAACCAGCATCGCCCTGTGGCATCAGCGCCGGGGTGAGCAGGAAAAGGCAGAGGACATGTGGGAGATGGTGCTGCGGTCCGATGACGCCAGCGTCCCGCCGCTGGCTCAAGGGCAGGGTGAAGGCGCGGGCAGCAGTGAACGGCAATTTGTCCGCAACGCATCGGACGTGCAGCAACGAGGTGAATCCTCCGGCATCACGTTCGATGGCAATGGTACACCGATGGAATTCTTCGATACACGTGTGCTGATCATCATCGTTATCGCACTGTTCGTCACCGGCGGCATCGCGGGTGGTCTGCTGCTCCATCGCAACCGGAAAAAGGACAAGAAGGAATCACCAGTCGATCCGCGTGAAGATGCGGTATTCTGGGGCGACGAGAACGATGAGGACGAAGACGCCACCGGTTCGCTGGAAGCTGAACTGGCCGGTGAGAAGCCGAATGGCACAAGGCCGAAACCCCGTGAAATGAACGTTTCCGCCGAAACCCGCAAGATGGTGGTTGACATGCACAACAACGGTAATTCGGTGCGAGAGATCGCCGAGATTACCGGCAAGAGCCAGGACGAAATCCGCATGGCGCTGCAAATGGAAGGCGTCACCGCGGAACCGTAATCCATCCCCAACCACCTTGTACCCGGAACTCCTTCAGCAGTACGGCACTTTCTTCCGTGCGATCAGGCAAGCATGCTCGGCCCGGAATTGTTTCCAGTTTGTTGTAACAACGCTGTAACCTCTTTCCATACTACCTGTTAGGCCCTCGTTACTCATTCGGCACACCATTTGCCAATCCCTCCGTGAAAGGCTCTGCGATCAACTCAGGGACCGACCATGATTCGAGGGATCTACCACAGTGCTGCCGGGATGTTGCCCCGCTATCACAAGCTGACCAACATCTCGAACAACCTCGCGAACGCGTCGACCACGTCGTTCAAGGCTGACCGCCGCTTTTTCAGTTTCACGTTGAACAACGAGCTGACCCAGCCCGGCATCGACGGCCAGGCAAAGCAGGTGGAACGCCTGAACGAAGGCCTCTACACCGACTGGGAACAGGGCGCGATCAATCCGACCGGACGCAAGACCGATTTCGCACTCAAGGGACGCGGCTTCTTCGTCGTGCAGGATGACGAAGGCCAGACGTTCCTCACTCGCGACGGCCGGTTCCACATCAACGATAATCGCGAACTGGTCGCCTCCAACGGGTACAAGGTCCTTGACGAAAGCATGACCCCTGTACGTATCCCGGATGGTCTCTTTTTCACCGATGACACCGGCGTGATTCATGTGGACGGACAGGTGACGACCAAGTTCATGATCGCCGATGTCGACAACCCGGATACGATCACCAAGGTTGGCGACAACCTGTACCGTAAGGACAACGACGATAACCTGAATACAGTTGAGACGACCACGGTGCATCAGGAACATGTGGAAGCGTCTAACGTCAACGTCGTGCAGGAAATGGTCGAAATGATCGCCCTGAACCGCAACTACGACACCTCGCAACGCGCGATGCTGTCACAGGATAGCACGCTCGGCCGGCTCATCGACCGGGTGCCGAGGTTCTAGAAAGAGTGGTGAGCGCTGAGTGATGAGTGGTGAGTCGACAACGGACCACTGAGCACTGAGCACTGACCACAGAGTACTGGCTACTGAATACTGAGTATCAAGTACCGAACAAAGCGAACTAGCCCCGAACGGGGAGGAGAAACCATATGATGCGCGCCCTGCGTACAGCCGCCAGTGGCATGTACGCACAACAGCTGCAGATCGACACGATTTCCAACAACCTGGCGAACGTCAACACCACCGGGTACAAGAAATCGAAAGTCGAATTCCAGGATCTGATCTACCAGACGATTCAGGCGACACACTCGGTGCGTGGACTAGGGACCACGGTTCCTGCTGAATTGCAGATCGGTCACGGTGTCAAGCCGGTCGCAATCGAGAAGAACTTCAGCCAGGGCAGCCCGTCCCAGACCGGCAACCAGCTGGACCTCTCCATCGAAGGCGAGGGATTCTTCCAGATCATCCGCCCTGATGGATCCAGCGCCTACACCCGCAACGGCAATTTCAGCGTCAGTCCGGACGGACGCGTGGTCAACGGTGACGGCTACCTGCTGGACCCGGAAATCATCATCCCGGAAGACACCGTTGATGTCACCATCGACCGTGAAGGCTACGTCTTCGCGACGCTGTATGGCGACACCGAGTCGACCGAAGTCGGTCAGATCGAGCTGGCACGGTTTACCAATCCCTCCGGCCTGCGTGCGTTGGGACAGAACCTGTTCCAGGAAACGGAAGCGTCCGGCGTGCCGATTCTCGCCAATCCCGGCCAGGAAGGTTTCGGCGAGATCAATCAGGGTTACCTCGAGTCGTCGAATGTCGCGGTGGTTGAGGAAATGGTCGACATGATCGTCGCTCAGCGCGCGTACGAACTGTCGTCCCGTGCGATCCGCACCGCCGACAGCATGATGCAGGAAGCCAACAACCTGAAGCGTGGCTAAATGATTCGGACCATCCACAGCATCGCCCTGATCGTGCTGCTGTTCGCCGGCGTAAGTGTCGCCGGCGAACAGGTTGCCACCGATCTGCGCGCCGCCATCGACGGGTACCTTGCCGCCGAGTGGACGGACTGCCCTGTGGATTGGATCGAGTTGTCGATGCCCGACGCGAAGCTGATGGACGCTGGCGACCACTGGACGCTGGACGGCCCGGAGCTGCCGCGCGGGAAGACGGTGCTGTACGTGAACGTGATGGACGGCGATACCCGCTTGCGGCGAGTTCCGTTCCGCATCCGGGTGATGCCGTTCGCGTGGACACCGGTCGTGGATCGCCAGCTCAGCCGTGGTGATGTGATCACCGCTGATGCGCTCCGCTGGGAACGCCGCGAAGTCACGGAGATTCGCCACCCCTGGCCCGAATCTCCCGACGCGTTCACCGATGCACGCTTACGGGCAAGACGGTCAATGAACCCCGGCGAGGTGTTGACCTGGCCGGATGTCGAAGAAGAGCCGGAAGTTTGCCGGGGTGACCAGGTCAACCTGCTGCTGCAACGGGGCGCGGTGATGTTGGAGACGGAAGGAATCGCGCTGCAAGACGGCCGGACTGGAGAAACGATCCGGGTCGAGCAGCAGGAGCTGGGCTCGTTGCTGAAAGTGAGAGTGGTCGGACCGAAACGTGCGGAAATCATCCGCTCACTCGGCCGGTAGGAGGAATCATGAACCGTTGGCTGATCACCGGAATCATCGTTGTCGTCGTGCTTGCCGCGGCAATCGCCGCTCCGGCGCAGACGATCAAGGGCGTCGTTGCCCGGTCGATGTATTCCGATCAGAAGGCGTTCGGCGAAGGCGACATCATCACCGTGCTGATCGTTGAATTCACCAAAGGTGCGAACGAAACCGGGACCACGACGAATTCCGACAACCGGACCAGTGCGGACGTTCGCACCAGCGGCACGTTCAACGATCTGATCCCAACCCTCGGTCTCGACAGTGACCTGACCAACCGTAACGAATCCACCGGCAAGACCGAAAGCCGCAACATGCTGGAAAGCCGGATGACGGCGGTCGTTACCGAGGTGCAGGAGAACGGACTGCTGATCATTCAGGGCACGCGCACGCTGGAGGTAAACGGTGAAGCGCAGACAACTACTGTCACTGGTACCGTACGCGCGGAAGATGTCGGCTCGGACAACACCGTCTACAGCTACAACATCGCAAACGCGACGATCAGCTACGCTGGCAAGGGCATGGTCAACGACGCCGGGAAGCCGGGATTCTTCGCCCGCATGTGGAACTGGTTCTTCTAAGGATGTGAGGACGGTCTGATGACAACCCATCCACAAGACATACACCGCCGCACAGCCAGGATCGCGATTTTCGCGGCCCTGCTGCTGGCGTTTACGGTGACCGCGTTCGGCCAGCAACGGATCAAGGACATCGCCAACCTCGAAGGCCAGGGCGGCATTCCGATGGTTGGCTACGGCATCGTCGTCGGCCTCGAAGGCACCGGCGACAGCCCGCGCTCGCTGTTCACCAACCAGGCGCTGGGCAACATGATGGAACGCTTCGGCATCTCAATCAATTCCGAACGTGTGCGCACGCGAAACGTCGCCGGCGTGATGGTCACCGGAACGTTGAACAATTTCGCCAAGCCCGGCCAGCGGTTGGATGTGACCGTTTCCTCACTCGGGGACGCGCGCAGCCTGCAGGGCGGGACGCTGCTGATTACGCCGCTCGTCGCGACAGACCAGACCGTGTACGGTGTCGCGCAGGGGCCGCTCAGCGTCGGTGGGTTCCACATTGAACAGGGTGCGGTCAGCATCCGCAAGAACTCGTCGTCTGTAGGACGCATTCCGAACGGATTCCTCGTCGAACAATCCCCCGGTACGACATTGGAAGACATGGAAAGCATCCAGTTCGTGCTCAACGATCCCGACTACACCACGGCACGCCGGATGGCGGACGCGATCAACACTGCGTTCGGCCGTGAGGTTGCCAGCGCGCTCGATCCGGTCAGCGTCGTCGTCGAGAAGATCGAGGATTATCCCGGCGGCACGATGGCGCAGATTTCCGACCTCGAACTGCTGACCGTGACGCAGGATGTCGAGGCGCGAGTCGTCGTCAACGAACGCACCGGTACCGTCGTTATCGGCGCTGATGTAGGCATCTCAAATGTTGCGATCAGCCACGGCACGTTGTCGATCAGCATCGTCAACACGCCGGTGATCAGCCAGCCGGGAGCTTTTTCGCAGGGACAGACGGTCTCCCGCAGCGCGACACAGATCGAAGTCGAGGAGCAGGGAACCGGTGTGGTTGTGATGGAGGAAGCGGCAAATGTGGGCGATGTCGCGGCGGCGCTGAACAGTCTTGGCGTCACCCCGCGTGACATCATCGCGATTTTCCAGGCCTTGCAACAGGCAGGTGCCCTGCGTGGCGAACTGGTGATTATCTGATGAGCAGCTATTCCGCAAATCTGCCCGGCGGTGTCAGCGGTGCGTGGCTCGAACAGCCGGTTCCGCGTAATGTCACCGACCCGGAAACCTTCAAGGCCGCACGCGGCTTCGAGGCCCATTTCGCGCAATACATGGTCAAGCAGATGCAGGGCTCGACCAGCATGATCGGCGGCGAAGGGCTCGGCGGTGAGGTTTACAACGGCATGTTCACCGAAGTCCTCGGCGATCAGCTCGCCGGGCAGGGCGCGCTGGGCATCACCGACCTCATCTACCGCCAACTGATGGAACGGCGCGGGCAGGAACCGTATACCGAGACCGACAGGGCAAGCCAACCGGAAATGCCCGATGGTGTCAATCCCGCGACTACCGCCCGCGCGGACGGTGCACCGCTGGACCTGATGCATCTCGCGAACGCCGTGGCGGAGAAATACGGTGTCGACAGGCAGATCGTCGAATCGGTCATCCGTGCGGAGTCGGATTGGAATACTACCGCCGTCTCGCATGCCGGCGCGATGGGGTTGATGCAGCTAATGCCGGAAACCGCCGATTCGCTCGGCGTGACGAACCCGTTCGATCCGGTGCAGAATATCGACGGTGGCGTGCGCTATCTGGGCCAGATGCTGGAACGCTACAGCGGCGATGTGCCAAAGGCACTGGCGGCGTACAACGCAGGCCCCGGCGCGGTGGATCGCTACGACGGCATCCCGCCGTTCGAAGAAACGCAATCCTACGTGCGCAAAATCCTTTCCTGGCTTGCCGGTTCAGGACCGCAGCAGACCCTGACCCGTGACGGCGAAACAATCCGGAACGCACGTGAATTCATCCAGAACAACACTCGATCCATCGATAACAGCGGCGATGCCGTGGAGGAACCATGGAAACGGAGCTGATCAGCGCGCTGATTGACATCATCAAGCGGGAAGAAGCGCTGCTCAACGACTTTCTCAACCTGCTGGAAGAGCAGAAATCGATGCTCGTACGCAACGAAGTGGAAGATTTTGAAACCACCGTCGCGAAGCAGGAAGAGCTGATTGAGCAGATCCGGACGCTTGAAGATCAGCGCATCGGCAAAGTGCGAAAGATCGCCAGCAACATGGAGATCAAGGAAAGCGAGCTGACGATCACGCGCCTGGTCGAAATGAGCCTCGGCACGGTCTCCAGCGAGCTGCGGCAGTCCAAGATGAACCTGAACGGACTCGTCAGCCGCATCCGTCGCGCGAATCAGGTCAACCAGTACCTGATCAAGCGGTCGCTGAACATCAACCATCGCACTATCGACATCCTGATCGATGAAAACCTGCGCGACGTGACGTACGAGAAGGACGGCCGTCTGCACGGTCAGGATCGCCGCAGCCTGATGGTGAACAAGACCTTGTAAAACAAGTCCTGAGTCTTGCGTCCTGAGTCTTGAGCGATAGCCGTTGGCCATTCAGGAGAGACAAAGGACAAGAGACGAGAGACGAGGTGATGAGCCATGTACAGCATCAACACACGCGGAAATCGGGGCCTCAGCCTGGGTGCACAGCTGGCGATGGCACGCGATGCGTTGCTGTCGCATCAGAACAGCCTGAACACGATCAGCCACAACGTGGCGAACGTGGACACGCTCGGCTACCACCGCCAACGCACCGTGCTCGGCGCGAAAGCAGGACTTCCCGGTATCAACGGGACGTACGGCCAGGGCGTCGAAGTTCTCGGCATTCAGCGTGCGCAGGTGGAGTACATCAGCCGCCAGGAACGCGTGGATTCCAGCCTCGTCGGACGCTGGAGTGGACAACGCGACAGCATGATGCGGGTTGAAGAAACGCTTAACGAACTGGGCGACTACGGCATCGGCACCGCGCTGGACAACTTCTGGAACTCGTGGCAGGATCTCGCCAACGATGCGGACAACGCGTCCGCACGCACGGCTGTCGTCACCGCCGCCAAGGACCTCGGTTACTCGATGGCGACCACCTACAGCAGCATGGACTCGCAACGAGAACAGATCAACACTGAGATGATGGCGCAGTCCGGTTCGATCAACCTGTACGCCGCCCGTATCGCCAACCTCAACGAACAGATTGCCGATCTTGTCGCCTCCGGCCAGGTGCCGAATGATCTGCTCGATGCGCGCGAACTGCTGCTGAAAGATTTGTCGGCGCTGGTCAACGTCCATGTTGAATACGAAGACACCGGCGCGGCGAATGTCTACATCGGCAGCGAGGAAATGGTGCACCGTGATTCCAACCGCGAAATCGCGTGGCAGGGTACCGGCGACAGCAGCCTTGGCAAGAACGGCGGCAATTTCGTCTGGTCGGACAACGGAAACGAGGTGTCGATCAGCAGCGGCTACATCTACGGCATGCTGCAGACACGAGACGAAATCGGCGATATCCTCGCGGAACTGGACATGATTGCCGACGCGGTCCGTTCATCGGTCAACGCCGCGCATGTCGAAGGGATTGGACATGACGATACCACCGGAAACGTGTTCTTCCGTGATGATGTCACCGGTGCACGGTCGCTGCTCGTTGACGATGAAATCCTGGAAAACGTGGACAAGGTCGCCGCATCCACTGTCAGCGCAACCGGTGCGAACGATCTCGCCCACGACATCTACGAACTGCAGTTCGCGAACCCGTGGGGCGACAGTCGCACCATCAACGGCCGCTACGCGACACTGGTCGCGGATATCGGTACGACGGTGCAAAACGCTGACCTGCGCTACGAAACCGCGGAAGCAGCGTTGCAGCAGACGGAAAACCTGCAGCAGGAATACACCGGTGTGAACCTGGACGAAGAGATGTCTGCGATGATCAACACCCAATACGCCTACAACGCCGCGTCCAAAGTGTTCAACACCGTCGAAAAGATGATGGATATCGTAGTCAACGGATTGGCATGACCAATCGAGGGATAGACGCATGAGAATTACGAGCCAAATGCGCCGGAACACGATGTTGTACGACTTGGAACGGTTGCAGACCGACCTTTACCGGGCGCAAAGTGTTCTCACCGATGGCCGGGAAGTGCAGAAAGCCAGCGACGATCCCGTGCGCGGGCAGAAGTCGCTGCTGCTGCGCTCGTCCCTGTCACGCCGCAACCAGTATGTCCGCAACCTCGACTTCGGCATGTCACGCCTGAGCATGGCGGAAGCATCGCTGATGTCGGTCAACGATATCCTCACCGAAGCGCGCGCGAAGGCAGTGGAAATTGCGAACGATGCATCTGTGCCGTCGCAACGGGAAGCGGTCGCAGTCGCGATCAACCTGATCCTCGAGGATCTCGTTGCCCAGGGCAATACGCGTGAGGATGACGCCTACATCTTCGGTGGTTTCAACACCGAGGAAGCGCCGTACGAGGTCGTCCGCGATCCAAACACCGGCGAAATCCAGCAGGTCAACGGCCGGCAGGAACGGATGGACGGGGAAATCACCGTCATGGCGGACGAAGGTCTCGAGGTCAAGATCAACATTAACGGCAGCGACGTTTTTCAGACCGGCGCGCCGACACAGTCCGGCGACATCTTTCAGGTACTGATCGAACTGCGTGATGCCCTCCGGTCGGATCAAAGCGACCAGAACACCGCCATCATCGAACAGTCGATCAGCAAGATCGACGACTCGATGGACCTCGTGCAGAACGCTCAGACCGAAATCGGTGGACGCTACAACCGGCTGCAGTCGATCCAGAACCGTCACTACGAGGTCGAGATCCGCGAGGAAGATCAGCTTGTCGACGCCGAGGAAGGCGACCTCGCCGAGTGGCTGACCCAGTTCGAACTGCAATCCATCGCGCTCGAACAGGCAATGGCTGTCGGAACCCAGGTGCTGAACGCCAGCATCGTCAACTTCATGCGTTGAGAGACCCATGGCTGAACCAACAAAGCTGCATACCGATCTCGTCGAATTGCTCGCCCGCATTCACGCGGACGGGTACGTCAGCGACACTCATGACGGCACTCCCGATCTGCTCTCAACCCTGCATGCGCTTCCGACGCTGGGGGAGAGAGGCTGTGTCGAGGAAGTCCGGGAGATCACGCGGACCGTGCTGGATGCACGCGACGAGGAAGGCGGGTGGGACGACACGTGGACGACGGTCATCGCCGTCGAGTCGCTGGTCGGTCTGAAGCTGCGCAACCTGCCGGTTGACGGTGTCGTCGAGGCGCTTGAGTTCGCGGTGAATGTGCTCCGTTCCGCTCCGCCGCTGGAACCGATGGAGCGTGAATTGAGGCTTGCACGCGCCTTGGTGCTCGCCGGAATGGCCCGGCAGGAACCAGCCCTCCTCGACGCCGGCATTCTGCGCATTCACGCCCTGCTCGACACCGCACCACTGTGGTCCGACGATCTGACGGAAACGTTGCACGGTTTGCTCAGCCTTGTCGATCTGCTGGCGATCAGCAAGGATGACGCCACCCGCGCCCTGATCGAACAACAGATCAGCAGCACGAACCTCGAGGATGTGGACGCGTGGGCGGCGAACGCTCCGGTGCAATTGCAGACCCGGGCGGGGATCGTACTCGCGAAGCTCGATCGCGTTGAGCCAGCCGTGGCATTACTCTCACTGGCCAATCAGTCGGACGCGGCATCGTGTGATACGATCTCGCTGAAACATCGCATCGAACTCGCCGCACGGCTGGAGGCGATGGGTGCGCTGAAGCCTCAACCGTTGCCCGAAGACGATGAGACAGAACGAGTGACGGAGAGTGAATCCGAGGATTCGTACGCAGATCACACGAACGGTACCGCGCAACCCGAGACTGCCGAGCCGGAAGTGGGAACCTTCACTACGGACGACGTGGTCGCCGGAATGTTCAGCGATCCCAGCGGATCTCTGCTGATGCTGGAGACATTGGCCGAGGTGTGGAACCGCTTCCCGGCAACCGCGCCGCAGGACCGTGACAAAGCGATGCTCGAGGTCGAAGATCACGTTTATGGTGTGTGGGCGGACCAAAGCATGCCGCTGGTCAGCCTGCTGCTGGCGCTTGATGACACCTCCGACGCAGCGCGCAACGCGGTCAACCAGGTGCTGGATCACACTGACACCATCCCCTTCGAACTGCTTGTCTGCCTGCCTGACGCGGCGGATCCAGCATTGATCAAGCTGCTCGATGAAGTCGGCGCGTACACGGTCAAGGTCGCGGGGGAGCTCTGCACTTCCGAGAATCTGGCGCATGTCGTCGAGGAAGCGAAGGCACCGTATATCGCCCCGATCAAGCCGTCCGAAACGTTGCAACCTGGTTGGTTGCCCGATCAGATGCGCGCGGCGTTAACTGGCAAGCCGTCCACTGTGTACCGCAAGGATCAGTTCGATCCGACTACGTACGTAACGAGGGCCCGTTCCATGGAGCTGTCAACCACCGGAACCGCACAGCCTCCGAAAACCAGCACTCCCGGCACATCCAACATGTCCGATTTGCTCGCGCAAGCTGATGCCCTGATCAAAGAGGGGGACTACAGCAGCGCGGAGTCGGCGCTGGTTGAGATGCAGCCGGCGTTGAACGGGCACGTCGCGGAACGGGTCATCTTCTGGACATTGCTCGGGGATGCCCGTTTCCGTCAGGACCGGCCCGACGAAGCCTTCCAGTGCTACCAGAAGGCGGTCAAGGACGACGCGTCCGCCGAACGCGCATGGATCGGCATCGGCACGTACCACATGATCAAGGACGAACTCGAGCAGGCGCGCTCGATCTTCAGCCGCGTCGTCGAGCTGAATCCGTCCAACCAGCGCGGGCACCTCGGACTCGGCAACAGCTTCCTCAAGGAGGAGAAGCCCGGTGAAGCCCTGCAGCACTTCCAGCAGGCGTTGAGCCACAACCCGGCGTTCCGGCACGCGGTGGTCGGACTTGTCGCCGCGGCGGTGCAGTCAGAGAAGATGAGCGAGGCGGTGTCCGGACTGTCAACCTACCTCGAGCATTGCCCGGAGGACGTGGAAGCACGCTTCCACCTGGCGGCGATCTACTTCGGTACCAACCAGGCGGCGTTGGCGAAGAACGAAGCCGAAACGGTGCTTAAGGTGAATCCGAACCACGACGGCGCGCGGCAGATCATCGCCCATCTCGCCGGACCTGCTCCCAGCGGCCAGGGGTAGGCGTATGCCCGGGCCGGTGATCGGTATCCTGCAGCTCGCCCGTTTCGGCGACCTGATCCAAACGTCACCGTTGATCCAACGGCTCCGCGCGACCCATCCGGACGCGCGGCTGTTGTTGCTCGTGGACGCCCGCAACGCACCCATCGCGGAGATGCTGGTGGAGGTTGACGAGGTCCTGCCGTTACCGGTCAGCCGCCTGCCCTACGATCCAGACGCCGGTCTCACGGACAGTATCCGTGCACTGCGCGACTGGCTGCGTCCGCTGCTGGATCGTGATCCCCTTAACACGTTGATCACATTGAACATGGACCCGTTCAGCGGAGCGCTGGCGGAGCTGATCCCCGCCTGTGAGCGGTTGGGTCCGCGTCCGCGCCGGACGGTGCCCGCTCCGCATCGCTACCTGGCGGTTGCGACGCAGGATCGCGCGTTCAACCCGATCCACCTGAGCGAGATCTGGGCGGCCTATGCCGCTGCTTCCGGACCGGTACCAGAACCGCAAATCCAAAATTATCAACTGGGCACAGGCTTTGCCCTATCTACGCGTAGTAGCAGTGTAAGCTCTATGAAAATCAAGCGTTTTGCCCTCAATCTGGGTGCGAAAGCGGCAGGAAGACGTCCTCCATGGGAAAAGCTTGCCGAGATCACGGCTGGATTGCTCGCGACGGGTGACGCCGAGATCGTACTGCTTGGCCTGCCGGAAGACAGGGATACCGCGGCGATGTTGATCCAATCATTGCCGGACAGCCAGCGCGACAGGATCACCGACCTCGCCGGGGCGACCAGAATTTCGGACCTGCCCGGCGTGCTCAACGCGTGCGACGTGCTGATCAGCAGTGATACCGGCACCCTGCAACTGGCGGCGGCGACCAAGACGCCCTGCGTCGGATTGTTCATGGCTGGCGCGAATCCGGTTGAGACCGGGCCGTACATGAAGGGCGCGGTCGCGATTGTGCGGCGGAACACGCTTGAATTCAACGAAAACCAACGGGATGACCTGCACGGGTTGCCCGTTCAAACGATTGTCAGGCTCGCGTCAGCCCTGGCGGATGGTGACGAGCCGCAACGGAGTCTGATCGATGCGAACGACGCCTTCGCTGTACTGGTGGCCCGACCTGACGATGTGGGTCTCCGCTACGCACCCCTCGCCGGCACGGAACGCGTTCCACTCGGCCAGGGGCAACGATGGACACCTTACCTCCGTTGGCTCATCCACGGACAAGCAGCGCTCGGCACGGCCAACGTCCCGGACGATGCTGTCCTCAGCGACGAGCAACGAGGCGTCCTGGCAAAACTGATGACCAGTCCCGGCGCGGCGTTCCAGGGTGAAGAACGCTGGCTGGGCTCGATTGTACAGGCCTTCGTGCGGGAGACGGTGGTCCTGTTGACGGAAAAATCCAGCGCGGTATCGCAGAGAATGGGGATACAGGCATGAGACAATACAGTTCACGGAGATGGACCATGACTTCACAGCAACCACAGAGAGTGCCGGGCAGTCAGCTCAACCTGAGCCGGTCGCTCGTGCCGGTGACGCCGTACTCCATTTTCGTCCATGCCTCCCCGATCTACAACACCAGCGATCTAGCGGTACGCCGCAGCTCGCGAATGGGGTCGCGTCCGCACGCACGTCCGAACCGGCTGCTGCCGCTTCGCCCGGACGGCTACCCCTACGCCAACCGCCGCTGGAGTGACCGGATGACGGTCACAACCACTCACGCAAACGGGGAGGAGGCCGCATGAATCTCCTGTTGCTGAACGATAGCTATTTCGGATCGACGATCGAGGAAGCCGGGGTGCAGGTGCTGCGCGTCGGACCAGGCGAAGACAATGATGTCGTCGTCGATCCGGATTACGATGACATTTCGGAAGCGATTGCGAAGTTGCCATTCAGGCCAGACGCGATCCTCCAGGTGGACAGCATCAATCGGCACGTTTTCTTCCATGGACTGGAAAAGATCCGCGCGCCGCGTGCATTTTACGCCATCGATACGCCGATCAACGATTTCTGGCAGCAGGATTTCGCCCACTTCTGGGACCAGGTGTGGGTTGATCAGCCGGAAACCGTCGAACACTGGCGCAAACAGGGCATTACGTGGGCGAATTGGCTTCCCCTGGCCGCCGACCGCAATGTCTTCTTTCCGCCGGACGATTCTAAGGAACGTGATCTCGACGTCGTATTCGTCGGCACGATGGACTATGACCGCCGGCCAAAACGTTCGGCGATCCTGCACCGTCTGCGCCGAATTGCGGACGTGACGCTCGTTGACGGTGGCGGCACACGGTCGGTCGGGTCTGACGATGTCGCGAACTACTACCGCCGCGCGAAGATCGTGCTCAACGAACTGCTGTTCGACGGCGTTAACCTGCGCACCTTCGAAGCGATGGCATGCGGCGCGGTGTTGCTGACCGAGCAGGGCCGCGGCGAGGATAAGTTGTTCGGCGATAACCGTGAGCTGGTCACCTTCAACGCACAAAACCTGGAAACTGTCGTTCAGCAACTGCTGGACGATCCGGAAACCATGCAGCAGGTCGGAAACTCCGCCGCCGAAGTGATCCGGACGACGCACTCGATTCAACACCGTGCGCGCAAGGTACTGCGTGAGTTGGCCGGGTTGAAGATCCGTGACGCACGTGATAGCGATGACGCCCGAGCCCGCTACGAATGGGGCAAGTGGATGGCGTCGTGGAAGTGGGAACACCTTCGCGAACACCGCCACCGCGCCGCCGAGTGGCTGGTGGACCGGTTCCATCTGCTCGATCCGGGCCGGCAGACGATCTTTCTCGAAGGAGTCGGCCAGGCGGAACAGGCACGAGATTACCTCAAGCAGATGCTGCAGGAAGGGATCGCCAGCCCGACACTCAAGCCCGCGTTGGCCAGCCTCGCGCTGTCCATCGGTGATGATACGACCGCCCGTGAGGCGCTGGAGATGGATGGTGCTGACCGCATGATGCTGCACCTCGCGACCGGAGAACGACTGCTGGCGTTGGAGCAGGATCTGACACCCGGCTTCAACCGGATGCACGCGCCACGTTCGGCGTGGACAGCGTTCGAGCATTTTTCCGTCGTGCACAGCATGGACGAAACCTCGCGCGAAGCGCTCGAGGGGCTAGATAAGGTGTTGATGCAGCACCGGTCGCCGGAATTCATGCTGCCGTTGTGGCAACGCTACCATTCGCGCAGCCCGAAGAATGAAGAGATCGAACGGCTGCTCGTACGCCGCGCAAAGGCCGGGTATTTCATCCCGTCGATGGTGAAACGCAAGCCGCGTGACACTCGCGCGAACGTGCAGGCGATGCCGCAGACGACGCGCGCCCGAACGGTGCACATTCAACGACGGAGGGCTGCCGGATGAGCGCACCGCTGGACAGTAACCTGCGAGCCTTGCGGGACAAGGGTTTGACAATGCTCGCGGACACAGCGGTATCCGAACCGGCCAGTGACCGGTTCGAGGTGACGGAGTCCCGGTCCGGGACCCCGTCTCTGCGCGTTAACGGCAAGTCGCTGCACAGCAGCTACGATCCGATCCGGGAGGCGAAGCAGCAGCTCGCGCGACTCAGCGCCAACCTTCCGGACAAATCGACACTGGTGCTGATCGGCCTCGGCCTCGGCTACCTGGCGGAAGCGTGGCTGGAAGCGCGACCCGACGACGAACTGTTCATCCTCGAGCCGGACGAAGAGTTGTTTCGGCACGCGGTCCGTGCTCGTGAACTGCATGAGGTGATCTCCGGAACGTCTCTCCATGTCGGATCTTCTGGACTGGAAGAACTGGCGGATACCTTCCATCAGCGCGGCCTGACCAACGGCCACACGCCCGTCTTTGTTGAATGGCCGGGTACGCGTGAGTACGCACCGGGCACAGCCGACACGCTGCTCAAGATGCTGTCAACGGTGACTGTTCGAATGACAGATGAACCGTTGCGCATCCTCGTTGCCGGGCCAGTGTACGGTGGCACGCTGCCGATGGGGCCGTATGTCACCGACGCTTTCCGCAAGATTGGCCATCACGCCGAATTGCTGGACTATTCCGCGCTTGACGAGGGCCGCAAGCTGCTCGATTCGCTGACCGGCGACAAACAGCAGCACGCGCAGCTGATGACCGAGTTCACGCAGCTGCTCGGACGCGGTATCGTGGCGCGAGCGAAAGACATGCGTGCGCAAGTCGTGTTCTTCCTCGCTCAGGCACCGGGCACGAAAGAGGCGCTGCTCGCGCTGCGGGATGAGGGTATCGTCAGCGCGATGTGGTTCGTGGAAGATTCGGAGTTGGCCACATGGTGGCCGCAGGTTGCGCCGGAATACGACGTTTTCTTCCATATTCAGGGCGACAAATTCAGCGATCAACTGTTGCAGGCGGGCGCGAAGCACGCTCACTACCTGCCGGTGGCTGCCGATCCACGTATCCACCGTCCGCTGGATCTCTCCGCCGAAGACCGGGCGAAATACGACGCCGATGTCAGCCATGTCGGGGCGGGCTACTTCAACCGCCGCCGCTTCTTCCTGCACCTGCTCGACCGTGATTTCAAGCTGTGGGGCAATGATTGGGACGAAGCGCCGGGTCTGGCGAAAGTGTTGCAGGACAACGGCCGCAGGGTGAGTACAGAGGAAACAGTTCGCATCTTCAACGCGTCCCGGATCAACCTCAACCTGCACTCGTCGACGTACGCGCAGGGTGTCAATCCGCACGGTGATTTCGTCAACCCGCGCACCTTCGAAATCGCATCCTGCGGCGCGTTCCAACTGGTTGATCACCGTTCCCTGTTGGCCGAAATGTTCGAGCCGGGCAAGGAAATCGCCGTCTTCCACAACCTGGACGAATGCCGCGCGCAGATTGACCATTTCCTCGCCCATCCGGACGAAGCGAAGGCAATCGCGGAAGCAGGACGGGAACGTGTGCTGCACGATCACACCTACGCCCACCGGATGGAAGAGGCAGTACGTGTGATCCGTGAAAACGCCCCGGTGCAGGCCGCGAAACAGACCGGCAACACCGTCGCCGAACTGGTAGCATCCGCTGCCGATGACAAGGAACTGCAGGCGTTTCTCCGCACATTGGGCGACGATCACGACGAACTGTCGATTGATACCATCGCCGAAACGATTCGCAAGGGAGAGGGTGACCTCAGCCGTCCCGAAGCGTTGTTCCTGCTGCTGCACGAATTCCAGCTCAAAGCCGAAGAGAAGGGGCTGGCATGAAGATCGCCGTGCTGACACTCAGCCGCATGGGCGACATCCTGCTCGCCGCGCCGTTCATCGAACGGTTGCATCGGCTCTACCCGAAAGCGGAGCTGCACCTGATCGTGCCGAAACCCTTCCGTGAGGTGGGGCAGGGGATGCGGGTGGCCGAGGTGCACACGATCGACACCGACGCGTTGATCGTCGCGACCGCGAAGCGTGAGCCGCTGATTGACCTCTACAGGAAACAGAGCGGCGAACTCGGCGAGCTGCTCAACATCCCGTTCGACAAGGTATTCAACCTCAGCTATGACCTCGTTTCCGCGATCCTCGCACACCTGATTCCGGGTGAAGTTGGCGGCGGACTGTACCTCGACAACACCGGCCAGCGCCGTATCGCGGGCGACTGGGCACGGATGGCGATGACCTCGCACCTCGCGCGGGGGATGAACCCATTCCATCTCGCTGACCTGCAACTCGGGTTCGCCGGACGGCACGAAGGCCGCATCCGACCTGCACGCTTCAACATTTCCGACAGTGGTCGTTTGTCGCTCAATGCGTTACTGCCGGAAGACAAGCTCGGCGACGAAGACGACCCGGTTGTCGTGATTCAGACCGGCGCGTCGCATCCGTCCAAGCGCTGGACCCCGCAGGCATTCGGCCAGGTCGCACGCCTGCTGCATGAACGCAACAATGCGCAGATCGTGTTCACCGGAACTCCGGCGGAAGCCGAACAGGTGACGGAGGCGATGGCCGGACTCGGTGACTGGGCGTTCAACCTCGCCGGCCGGACCAGCATCCAAAGTCTCGCGGCAGTGCTGGAATCGGCGAACCTGGTGATCAGCAATGATACCGGCACGATGCACCTCGCCCAATCGGTGAATACACCGGTGCTGTGCCTGACTCTGGGCAACGCTCTGTCGCAGGAAACTGGGCCGTACGGCGAGGGGCATCTCGTCGTTGAGCCGACAATCGACTGTTTCCCCTGCGATTTCCAGGTGCAATGCCCGCACTTTAACTGCCACCGGCAGATCGAGCCGGATGGGATAGCCACTCTCGCCGAGGATCTGCTCGAGGAACGCGATCCTGATCCGGCGGTGCTGGTGGATCAACCCGTCCGAGTCTGGCGCACCGGTTTTGACGAGCACGGCTTCTGGGATCTGACCTTGCTGCATGGTACCCCCGCGACCGAGGATGCCTACCGCAAGAAGTATCGTGATCTGCTGAAGCACCGGTTCGACGGCTTGCCGATTCAGCCAAAAACGAAACCTGTGTCGCTCCCGATCCGGGATGCCAACCGCGTCAGCATCAACCGTCTGCTGCATCTGGCGGAAGAGGGGCTGGCCGCAAGCTGTGCTCTGCAGGAGTTGTTGGCTGGAGAAGGCCAACAGGATCAACTGATGCAGGCCGCCGGTGAGGTTGACCGGCTGCAAACCGAGGTGCTGAACAGTTTCCTGCATGTCGAAGCCATCCACCCGCTGCTGGCGTTGTTCCGTTTCGAAATCGAGAACATCAGCGACAAGGACCCGCTGTGGCAGGTGAAGCAGACCGGGGAAACGTTCGACCGACTCGCGGCGTCAATCCGTGCTTTGCTGGATGAGTCAAAGCCGGAAGCGCAGCCAGCACCGGCCAAGGCCAAACCGGCGAAGACGTCCGACACCAGCGACTTGCCTTACGATCGTTTCCGTCGCCCGCGGTTCCGCCAGGAACGGCTGACGGTTTTGATGTTCGAGAGTGGTTACTACCTGCAGGGTGAGATCCGGAACGCACTGGAACGGTTGGGCCATCGTGTCGTCCCGATCCGATACCTCGAGCACGGCAAAGTGATCGAACAACTGCTGCTGTCCAGCCTGGAAGCCGACCTGTTGATTACGGTCAACCACCTCGGTTTCGATCAGGACGGCGAACTGGCGGCGCTGCTCGAGAAGATCCAACTACCCTACGTGTCATGGTTCGCCGACCGTCCGCAGTACATCCTGCTCGATCATAACGCCGCTGCCGGGGAGATGGCGCACATCTACACCTGGGAAAAGCAGACCATCGACGAACTGAAAGACTACGGCTTCGAACGGGTCAAGTACCTGCCACTGGCGACGGATGAGACCGTATTCGGTTCCCTCGCGAGCAAGCGGAATGGTCTCAGCGGCCCACGCTGGGTCGCTAACTCGATGGTTGAACCGGTGCAGGAATGGGAGCGCCGGGCGAATGCTCGTACCGCCCATGACCCGATGCTGAGTATGGCCGTCGAGGAGCTGCTCAGTGAACGCCGTGACCCGTTGACCGTGCTCAATGAGGTAGTACTGCAGTATCCCGTCATGACTCAGGACTGGACGCACGGCGACAAGCTTCGCATGGCGACCCTGGTCGCATTTCGCGCGACTCGTGAGGATCGCAAACGCATCGCGGAAGCGGCTCATACAACAGGGCTCGAGATCGTTGGAGATGAGGGCTGGCATGAGCTGATGCCAACCACGACGCTGCATCCTTCGATCGACTACGGCCCGGCGCTGGCGTTGTACTACAACTCATCGATCCAGCTGAACAGCACCAGTTTCCAGATGCCAACGTCCGTCAACCAACGGATTTTCGATGTACCCTGCGCGGGCGGCGTGTTGTTGACCGATGCGCAGGAAGACGTTTTCGAACTGTTCGACGCCAAGCAGGAATGCTTCACCTTCCACACACCGGCAGAAGCGCGTGACAAGGTGAAATACATCAAGCGTCACGAGGCGGAAGCGTACAAACGCAGTGAACGCGCGCGTGAGCGCATCCTGCGGGAACACACCTACACACAACGACTGAAAACCATAGTCGGCGAGGTTCGCAACGCCATGCAGCACTCCGTACCCGCCGAGAGGAGGATGTCATGATTCAAGTCAAACTCGACGGCAATGACCTCGGATTCGACCATCCCGATGCCAACACCATCGCCGATGTCGTCGGCACCGTTGCTCAAGACCTCAGCACCGATCTGCGAATTATCAAGGTCAGCTACAACGGTGAAGACATCACCGGCAAGCCCGAACGTCACATGCAGGTGATCAACGGGGAAGGCTCCTTCGAGTTGGAAACGGCCAAGGCGCTCGATCTCGCCACCGAAACGCTGGAAAGTATCGTCGATTTCCACGGCGCCGTCGTCAAGGAACTCAACCGGACCGCCGAAGAGTTTCGCACCGGCAGCTTCGAGAAGGCGAACGATTTCCTGCTCCGTTGCGTCGATGGGATGCACGTCCTGCTGCGCACGACACATTCTGTCACCACGCTGATACAGGTGAACGTGACCGACGTTCTCGCCGGCCAGCAGAACCTGGAAGCGTTAACCCGGAAAATCTCGTCGATCCTCGACGAAATCGTCCAGGCGCAGGAAAACCGGGACGCGATCCTGATCGCTGACCTGATCGAATACGAACTGCTGGTTCAGCTCGAAGATTGGGCCACCGGTCTTTCGAACCTGCAGACGCTGGGGAAGTCGTGAGCGAACGGATACGCCAGACGGAGCTTCTGAACTCGCTGCTTGAACTTTCAAAGACAGCCGTGCGGCAGGCGAAGATCGAGCACATGGATGCATTGCCCGATACACTGGCCGCCCGCGAGCGAGTGCTTGCCGAATTGTGGGGCTTCGATCCTGAGGAAGGTCTGCCGGAGGAAGGGCCGGCGGAATTCGGGATTCCGTCCCCGTTCGACCAGGCGGAACCGGAACTGCTCGCCGAAATACGGGAAACTGACAGGCAGTTACAGGCCGTATTGCAGCACAACCTGGGCAAAATCCAGGAGCAGCGGCAGCAGTTGAACCGGGGCCAGCGGTACATGAAGGACGTGCGCGCGGCGTATGGCTCTCAACCCGAGAGTCGTTATTTCGATCATGTCGGTTGAGGTTTTTTGCCCAGTTCTCCGGGCAAGACTTCAAGTGATCAGTTCAGGATCGTGTAACGTGGAACGCTTGTCGCGACTACGGTTTTAGCGCAGAAACGTTTTGAGTTCTTTGACAAACGAAGACGTTCAACGAGTTACACCAGCACGGTTGACGCGTGTCTCTCTTCGTAGAAACCTGACTCTGAATTTCACTCACCGGTAAAGGTTTTCCCGCTGCCTTCCGATAAACACGACAGCAAGGGTTTCCTTTACAAGCAAGTGGAAAACGGAGGTGAAGCATGAGTACGCGCATCAACCACAATGTGCTCGCTCTCACTGCCCAGAGGAACATCCACACGACACAGCTGGATCTGGATACGGCGCTCACACGCCTGTCGTCCGGTCTCCGGGTGAACTTCGCATGGGATGATCCGGCCGGGCTGGCCGTGAGTGAGCGGTTCCGCGCTCAGATCGCTTCGATGGACGAAGCGGAGCGCAACGCGAACTACAACATCAACCTGATGGCCACCGCTGAAGGTGCGTTGCAGACGATTGACGACACGCTCGTCCGGATGCGCGCCCTGGCCGTCCAAGCCTCGAACGGTGCACTGACCTCGGAAGACCGTTCCTACCTGAACACGGAATTCACGCAGCTGCGTTCGGAAATCACCCGTATCGCGAATACGACCAACTACAACGGTCTGTATCTGCTGAACGGGAGTCTGTCCTCCACGGGTGTCAAGTTCCACATCGGTACGTACAACACCGCCGGGAACGACTACTACTACGTGACGATGGGCGACATGCGTGGCAGCGCCCTCGGACTCGACACACTGTCTCTGTCCGACACCGCAAGTGCGCAGTCGTCGATCACCGCGCTTGACTCGGCGATCACGACCAAGGATACGGAACGTACACGGCTTGGTGCCTACGTCGAACGTCTTCAGAACACTGTTCTGAACCTGCAGATCCAGCGTGAGAACGCAGTCGCGTCCGAATCGCAGATCCGCGATGCCGACATCGCCGCGGAAATGAGCAACTTCGTGCGTGCTCAGATCCTGATGAACACCGGCGTCTCGATGCTTGCGCAGGCGAACCAGGTACCGCAGATCGTCGCCGGCCTCGTCGGCTAAGTCGATCCTACGTACGTCCGGCTCGGAGATCCCGGCCGGAAAGGTTACCGCACCCGTGGCAGACCCGGGTTCAGAACATGAACCCGTCTCCACGGGTGTGTTTTTCGTGGGGACCCCCTACAGTTAGCCGCGAAGTTGAACGACGCGGCGTTGTGCAGGAGGTCAGCAAATGGCTTCAAGTTCAACAGCATCATTTTCCGGGCTTGCCTCCGGTATCCAGTGGGCGGATACCGTTGACATGCTCATGCAGCTCGAGTCGCAGGGACTCTACCGTCTTGAAGCACGCAAGACGGAGCAGCAGTCCCGCATCGACGCATGGGTTGCTATCTCGAGCAAGCTGAGCGACCTGCAGGCGAAAGCCCAGGCAATCGATACCGCCAGCGAGCTGCTCGCAATGAACGCGTCCAGCTCGGATTCGGACATCATATCCGCAACGGCTGATTCCAATGCGTTCGTTTCGAATCACAGTATTGAAGTCAACCAGCTCGCCCAGCAGGAAGTTTATGTTCATGATACAGGTTGGGCGGATCTGACGACTTCGTCCCTGACCGGATCTGGTAACGACTTTGCCTATGACTTTGAAGGAGATACGTACACAGTCACCCTCGCGAACGGGGCGACGCTGAAAGATCTGATCGATGCGATCAATGAAGATGACAATAATCTGGGCGTGACCGCGTCCGTCATCGATGACGGATCCAGTGGCACTCCGTTTCATCTCGTGTTGACTGCGGACGAAGCAGCAGCTTCAAACAGCATCGCGGTGAATGCGGCCGGAACGACTATTGGATCAGGTGTATTTGATAGCGGTTGGGTTACGACAAAAGACGCCCAGCAGGCGCAGATTCGCGTGGATGGTTACCCGGCCGGAGATTGGCTGGTCCGGTCAAGTAACACCATTGATGACGTGATTACTGGCGTCACACTGAAGCTGAAGGACGTCACTGCATCCGAAGTCAATATTTCGGTTGCGCAAGACAACACCGAAACGATCAACGCCATCGAGGAGTGGGTGGCGTCGTACAACGCCCTGATGGTCGACATCAAGGCGAATACCGCTTACGATGCAGAGAACGAAACCCGCGGGCTGCTCGCCAGCGACGGAAACTTGCGGACACTGAAATCCGACCTGATGTCGATCGTCGCCGGAGAAATCCCCGGCGTATCCTCCGGAACGATCTACTCGACACTCGGTGCGGCGGGCATTGAACTGACGTCCGGCGGCAAGCTGAAGGTCGACGATGATGAGCTGCGGGATGCGTTGGAGGACGATTCCCAGGCCGTCGCCGAACTCTTCGCCTTGAGCAGCGATTCGTCGAGCCCTTACCTCAGCCTGTTCAAGCAGGAAGCGGAGACGGTCGGCGGAACCTACGACGTCGAGCTGCATTACCTAGCCAACGGCAAACTGGATCCGGACGCGAACAACACCATCGGTGGCTATGCGGCGAGCGTTGTAAGTGGTAATATCCTCCTCGGACAGGAAGGAACACCGGTCGAGGGACTGCGGCTCTATTTCGACAGTCCCGGCGGCGGAGCCGGATCGATTACCGCAACCGTCCGTGTCGGCAAGGGTGTCGCCAGCCAGTTTGACGGATTCGTGGAACTGGCGCAGGATTCGGTGGACGGTTTCATCAAGCAGGCGAAAGACGTCTACAACGATTCCATCGAAAGCCTCGACCGCCAGATTGAATCGTTCGAACGGCGCCTGCGGATCAAACGCGAGATCCTGACGCAGCAATTCCTCGCGATGGAGCAGGCTGTATCCCAGGCGCAGTCGCAGGCGCAGTGGGTTGGCTGACCTGTATCCGGATGACGGAGTGAAGTTTTTACAAAGATTGCCGATAGTACGTTTAGACCCCTTGGCCGACTTGCGGATGATCTCCGCGCAGGCCTAACATGAGGTACAGCAGATGGCGCAGCTGAATCCGTACGCGCAATACAACAACGTTACGTTCGAAACCGCCAGCCCGGTCGGGCTTGTGGTCACCAGTTACGAAGCTGCCGTGCGCGGTCTAAAAGAGGCCCAGCGCGCGATTCGTGACAAGGACTACGCCAGCCGGACACGCAACATTGACCTCGCCTTCGGGCTGATCAGCGAGTTGCGGAAGTCGTTGAATCCGGAAAAAGGCGGCGAAGTCGCGGACAAGCTGAACGCGCTCTACGAATTCTTCCAGCGGGAGATCGTCACCGCAAACGCCACCAACGATGCAGACCGGCTCAACCCGATTGTGGACATGATGAGCGATCTGCACCAGGCGTGGGACGAGGCCAGCCGGAAGTTGAGGCAGGAAAACGCCGCCGCGAGTTTCTCGGCGTAATTCTGTACCCCCGACATCGGGAGCAGGTATGTACAGCAACGGAATTGATCGTGTCGGCCCGACCGGCGTACCCGGATCCAAACCCACGGACCCGGTACGGCGGACCGATTCGGCCGAAAACGAGCAAACTTCGAAGGCAGCGCAGCAGAGCGCTTCCTCCGGTGTTGATCGTGCCAATATCTCGGCAAATGCCGCCGAGGTCGCACGGTACCAGGAAATGGCTGAACTGCACCGTGAAGCGTACGGTGAGGTTGACCGCTCCGAGAAGCTGGCGGAAGTTCGTGCACGTATCGCCTCCGGCCACTACGACAAGCCCGAAGTCCTCGATGCCATCGCCGGCAAGCTGACCGATGAGTCCATCTCGACACCGGCGCAGGGGGATGTCAATGTCGTCCGCGCACGCGCGCAGTCCGGGTTCTACGACCGACCGGAAGTCGTAGATAAGACCGCGGAAAACATGGTCCGTTCCGTTCTCCCGAATCGCGACGAATAGTCGTTGCAGATTCACCAGAATGTACCTTCAACGCCTTCGCTGACAACGCGAAGGCGTTTTCTTTCCGTATCTTGCCGCTGCAAACGTGCAACCAGCGGAACGCGGCATGACCCCGAAACGACGCGACTACTACACCGAACTCGGCATCCAGCCGGATGCCTCCCAGGATGACATCCGCGCCGCATACCGCAAACTCGCGAAGAAGTACCATCCCGACCTGCATCACGGTGACACGAAAGCCAAGGAACGCTTCCAGAAAATCGGCGAAGCATATTCCGTGCTCTCCGATCCGAAGAAGCGGATGGAATACCATTCCTCCCACGGCATCAAGATGAGTCAGAAGGCCGCTGCCCAGGCGGCCAAACCCCGGGACGTGCAGCAGGAAGGGGAGAGCTTCAAGGTCATCCTGAAACGGGCGTTCCAATCCGGCTTCGGCATCTTCAACCGTGAAAGCGCGGGGGGAGGTGGGGGAGCGCCACGTCCGCAGCGCGGCAAGAACCAGCACACGCAGCTGGAATTGAATCCGCTGCAGCTGGCGCAGGGCGGGAAGTTTCTGCTCACGTTGACCCGGCAGGTGGTGTGCGCCAGCTGTTCCGGCGCTGGAGTGCGTCCCGGTGGACGCGGGGCGGAGTGTGACCGCTGCCTCGGGTTGGGGGAGATTCCGGCCAGCAAGGGCGGAAAGACTATCTTCGTCACATGCCCGCAGTGCGAGGGTGCGGGGTATTCTCAGTTCGTTCGCTGCGATACGTGCAACGGCGACGGTCGGACAAAGAAACGCGTGTCGATCCGTGTCACCATTCCCGCCGGATCAAAGCCGGACCAGGATATCCGGCTCAAGGGGCAGGGACACGAAGGCGCGTTCGGTGGCGAGAACGGCGACCTGATTGTCCGGCTGAAGGAATCGAAGGACAGCGGGTACGCCCGCGACGGCGATAACCTGCAGATCACCTTGGACGTCAACCTGCTCGAGGCGCTGGGGGGGAGTGTCGTCGAGGTGCCAACCCCGGACGGCGTCCGCAAGGTGAAACTCAACCCGGCGGTGATTCAGGGCAAGGCGTTAAAGCTGACCGGACAAGGGTTGAAGAAGGCCGACGGCACCCGAGGCGACATCATGCTGCGTGTTCGCACACAGTTTCCGGATCGCCTTGACGCTGAGGCGGCCGAGCTCCTGGCAAAGCTCGTCGAACTGCCGGGGTGGAAGGTGAAATGGTAGTCGGGAGTGATGAGTTAAGAGTGATGAGTCAAAGAAGCCGCGTTCAAGGGCAAACGCGGCTTTGGTGTTCAGTGACAACTGAGTACTGACCACTGAGAACTGCCATCACTTCGTCTTGAACTCGACGTTCCGGCCGTTGCCATCAACTTCAATCTTCTCTTCTCGCGCGAGCCATCCGATTGCACGATCGACCATGCCCGGGGGCAGCGGCACATCCTTCTTGATGCGCGACGCCGTCGCCGGTCCATTCTGCTCAAGGAAACGCCAGACAACTCCTGCCGCAGTACCGATTTCTTCGTACAACATCTCCGTATCTCCTTATCCAGGAATTCCACGTTGAAAACGTCACGGACCCCCTCGTCCGCACCGGCAAATGAGCGCTTGCGGGCTGGATTTGTCAACACGCAGACAAAGAAAACCACCGCGACCTGAGTCCAGTTTTGTGGACGGCGGCGCGATGGTTGAACGCACAGATGTACGCGTGGAATCAAGCCGGAATGCGGTCAGGACGCCTCAACCTCAAACAGAAACGCACCCTTCTCAACAGCCTCTCCTTCCTGTACCCCGATCTTGGTAACGACACCGGAGATCGGTGTTTTGATCTCGTTCTCCATTTTCATCGCTTCCATGATCAGCACGCCATCACCCGCAGCAACCGTGTCGCCTTCCTTGACCTCGATCTGACGGATCAGTCCGGGCATCGTCGCCTTGACCTTGCCTTCCTTCTTGCCCACTCCGGCCGCCTTGAGATATTCCTGCAAATAGGCTTCCCGGCTGGCGAGCACGTCGATGTCGAAGTCATACCCGCCGGCGTGCACTTTGAACCGGTTCGGTTCACCGGAGGGTTCCACGCCCAGCATGAAACTCTCCTTGTTCAAAATCAGGGAGAAATGGTCGCGAGTTTCATTTTCCGTGATGTCAGCAGTCACCGTCAAGTCCTCAAATTGGACCTGTCCATCATCGAGAAACGTGACGAGGTAGGCGTTGCCGTTCACTTCCACACGGTAGCTGTTGTGCTGTTCGTTTGCCGTCATCGTTGTGCCTGCTTGCGTCCGCTGAATTTCCAATTGCACGATCCCGAACTGACTTCGACGTGATGCCGGTCGCCCTCATGCCGGCCCTTGCCGTGTTCATGATGACGATACCACGCCGCTGCAAGAGCCGCGATCGGTTCCCATGCCTTTTCCCGTTTCTCCAGCACCTCGACCTCAAACTCGCGGTCGATGAACGAGGTATCGAAATTGCCGTTCTGGAACGCTTCGCTGTTCATCACCAGTCGTCCAAATGGGATCGTCGTCCGCACCCCCGTAATCCGGTACTCGCGCAACGCCCGGTTCATCCGCTGGATTGCGGTGGGGCGGTCATGCGCCCACGCGATCAGCTTGCTGATCATCGGGTCGTAATGGATGGTGATCGTGTCGCCCTCACGCACGCCGCTGTCCTCACGAATGCCGTAACCGTCCGGCGGCCGCAGATAACGCAGCTTGCCGGTATCCGGCACGAACCCATTGAGGCTGTCCTCGCTGTAGATGCGCACCTCGATGGCGTGGCCGTCCATGCGGATATCATCCTGCGTGTACGGCAGCTTCTCGCCTGCTGCAGTGCGGATCTGAAGTTGCGCGAGGTCGATGCCGGTGACCATCTCCGTAACCGGATGCTCCACCTGCAGGCGCGTGTTCATCTCGAGGAAATAATAGCTGAGATCCTGATCGACGAGGAACTCGACGGTGCCGGCGTTGCGGTAGTTCACCGCCTTGGCCGCTTCCACCGCGGACGCGCCCATCTTTGCACGCAGCTCCGGCGTGACAACCGGGCTCGGTGATTCTTCCACGACCTTTTGATGCCGCCGCTGGATCGAGCATTCACGTTCACCAAGGTGAATCGTGTTGCCGAAATTGTCGGCGAAGACCTGGATCTCGATGTGACGCGGGCGTTCCAGGTACCGTTCCAGGTAGACCAGCTCGCTGCCGAATGCGTGCAGCGATTCCCGCTTCGCTGCTTTGATCGCAGGCACGAGATCCTTTTCCTCCCGCACCACACGCATGCCTTTGCCGCCGCCGCCCATCGCCGCTTTAATCAGCACCGGGAAGCCAATGGACTTGGCTGTCTCGACCGCCTCGTCCATGTCCTCAATGCCGCTTTCGGTGCCCGGAACCACCGGCACGCCCGAGCCCATCATGATTCGGCGTGCTTCGGTTTTAGATCCCATCGAGCGGATCGCGTTCGGGGGTGGGCCGATCCAGACCAGGCCCGCCGCCTCAACAGCTTCCGCGAACTCGGCGTTTTCCGAGAGGAAACCGTACCCCGGGTGAATCGCTTCGGCGCCCGACTCTCTGGCGACCTCGATGATCTTGTCACCACGCAGGTAACTCTCGGATGCTGGTGCGGGGCCGATCAACCACGCTTCCTCGGCGAGGTGAACGTGCATCGCGTTGCGGTCAACTTCCGAATACACCGCTACCGTACGCACGCCAAGCTCCTGGCACGCACGGATCACGCGTACAGCAATTTCACCACGATTGGCAATCAGGATTTTGCTGAACAAGGTGAGTTCATTCTCCATGCTGCGGAATGGACAGAAATTCAACCCGGCGCAAGTGCGTCTGTACCGAGCCGATCGCGCCATGGAATGTATTCCCATGGCGCAACCCAGTCAAATCAGGAAGCAAAACAGCCATCGCAGGGACGACGGCCATTAGGATGGGTTAATCAGCGGTCGCGGGTTTCCAACTCGAGCGGGGAGTTGGAGGCCAGCAATTCGGACACAATGGCGTCCAGACGCTCGAAGTCCGGCGGCTTGTTGATGTAGTAATCCACGTGCAGGTCTTTCATCGCCTCCTGCACAACCTCATCGATGTATCCAGACAGAACGATGATCCGAGTTCCGGTCAACTCCGCCTCCTTGCGCAGTATCGACGCGATACGGATGCCGTCGGTACCGGGGAGGTGCAGGTCAAGGATGACCACTTCAGGACGATACTTCATCAGCATAATGCCGGCTTGGGCGACGTCTTCCGCGCCAAGCACACGCCGGTCGCTGCGTTCCAGATTTGGAATCAACGCCTTCAGCAGTTCCGGATCATCATCAATGATCAACACGGTCGGTGGAGTTGCTCCGCTTTCCCACTCCGGCGGAACCTCGAACCCGTGCAACTTGCAAAATCGAACGAGATCATTCACGTTCACGCGATAGTGTCCACCCGGGGTGGCACTCGCCTTGAGCCGGCCGGCCTTGATCCAGTTGGCCACCGTCTCCGGCGTCACGTGGCAATGCCTCGCGATTTGGCCTGTGGTAAAACGCTCTGTGTCTTTTCTACGACGCGTCACCATGCTTCCTCCCTAATCCGCCCCGCGCTGAAACGTGACCGCGTACAAGCAAATTCACAGACGGACAGTGAACGGTCATCGGCTGTTTTCCGAATTACGGCTTGAGAGAATATAACTAGTGAAACTTTGTTTCCCCAAGAAACCGAATACTGTAATACGAAAAAAGAGGCGTCTCCCGAGCCTACTTTTCGGTGTTTCAATAAAGAAAAACTTATATGCCGTTGTCAATAAAAATCCGCGCCGAACTCCGGCGCGGAAGGGAATTTAGACAGTCCTAAACTTCACCCGCGAGGCGGGGCATTGTTGGCCGGGTAATGGGAGCCATCCGCAGGGGCGGGGATGAGGGTGTCTCGGGAGTCTCCTCCCGCGTTGCGCCAAGCCGAAAGAAAATCCGGATGTTCGTCGTACGAGATCCCCTCCGTAAACGGAGCGTTCACTTCGTTACGCACGGCACGAACCAACATCTTTTTCGCCAGATTCTGTGACGCAATCATCGAAGCCAGCCGGCGCTGTTCCTTCTCCGCGTACCCGTGCGGACTGACATATTCGCCAAGATCGAGAATCAGTTTCCAGTCACTGTCGATTTTCGGAACGTGCAGCTTCCAGCCATCTATCATCATTTTGCCTTCCCAGCCGTCCTGGGTGCCATGGACGACCAGAACCATGATCTTGCGGTGCTGATCCAATTCGTAGCGGAACATGTTCTCCTCACGGTTGGTGGTTGGCGAACGTAGTGAACTTCAGCACAATCTCGCAACCACCAGCCCGAGCCAAACCGATGCCTGACCGTCTCCCTGTCTCGTCTGAACTGTTGAGATATCTGCAAGTTAGCTGTACTTGTTCATTTTGAGTTTTTCTCCCTGAACTCTTGCGTTTGAATGGAGAAAAGATGACCTTTCCGCCCTTTGAAACATGCAGCATATGCCCGTATCCTTTATTCAGGGCATGAGATGACATTCCAACAGAAACGAGGTGAAGCGATGGCTGAGAAGCGGGCGAAAACCCCGATCTCCGGCGCGCGGCAGGATCAGCAGTACGAGAACATCCTGGAAGAAATGCATTCCGCGGACCGTAAATCCGTGTTCCAGAACGCATTGCAGCAGTTCGACGACGCGGCTCAGCACCTGAAACTGAGCAGCGATCAGATCGCGATGATTCAGCAACCGCGGCGAGTGATCGAAGTCAAGTTGCCGATCCGGATGGACGACGGCAACATCAAGGTGTTCAAGGGCTACCGTGTGCAGCACAACATCGCGCGCGGCCCGGCCAAGGGCGGTGTCCGGTTCCACCCGCAGGTCGACCTCGATGAAGTCAAGGCGTTGTCGTTCTGGATGACGTTCAAGTGCGCCGTCGTCGGCATCCCGATGGGCGGCGGCAAGGGCGGCGTGATCTGTGATCCGTCCGAGATGAGCCAGTCTGAGATGGAACGCCTTGCCCGCCGTTACTTCGCTGAGATGATTGACATCTTCGGCCCGGACCGTGATGTGCCCGCACCGGACGTCAATACCAACCCGCAGGTGATGGCGTGGTTCCTCGACACCTACAGCATGCACAAGGGTGACTACATGCCGGCCGTCGTTACCGGCAAGCCGCTCGAACTCGGCGGCAGCGAGGGACGTGTCACCGCGACCGCACAGGGCGTCACCTTCACCATCCTGCAGGCCGTCGATGTGCTCGGCATGAAGCTCGAAGGCGCGACCGTCGCGATTCAGGGCTTTGGTAACGCCGGGTCCAACGCCGCCGTCTTGCTCAAGGGCCATGGTGCCGTGATCAAGGCGATCAGTGATGTGTCCGGCGGTTTCGTCAGCAACGATCCTGCCGGTATCGATCCGCAGATCGCACTCGCACACATCAAGGAAAACAAAACGCTTAAGGGTTTCGAGAACAATCCGGCGGCGAACGTCACCAAGTACAACGACGCCAACGATCTGTTGACCGAAGTGGTCGACATCCTCGTCCCGGCAGCGCTGGAAAACCAGATCACCGAGACGAACGCCGGCCAGGTCAAGGCGAAGATCATCGCCGAAGCCGCGAACGGGCCGTGCACGCCGGAAGCGGACGCGATCCTCTCGAACAACGGTGTCTTCCTGATTCCGGACATCCTTTGCAACGCCGGCGGCGTGACCGTCAGCTACCTCGAATGGGTGCAGAACCGGATGGGGTACTACTGGGACGCCGACCACATCTTCATGGACCTCAAGCGCTACATGGACCATGCGTTCGAGGCGGTCTACCAGACGAGCAAGAAGTACGATGTCAACATGCGCACCGCGGCATTCATCGTCGCGATCGAACGTGTGACACGCGCGGCGGAAATGCGCGGGCTGTACGCGTGATGTGAGTGGTGAGCTGTAAGCTGTGAGCTCTGAGCTCTGAGCTATGAGTGGTGAGTTTCAACGGGGACACTTTCACCCGAAAGTGTCCCCGATTCTATTGATCCGTGAGCAACATGGCCGCGTCTGTAAACAGACACGGCCACATATTTCCAGAGCCCAGAGCCCAGAGCCCAGAGCCCAGAGCCCGCAGTCTATTTCCCCGTTTCGTTCACCAGCACACTCGTTCGCCGGAAGCCCTGCATCCACTCGGACGCGGTCATCTCCGGATTGAGACGGAAATCCGGCATCACGTCGTCGATACCGAGATAATAGCGCATCAAGGTAAAGTAACGGCGCAGCAGTTCGGGCAGCAGGAAGTTGCTGCGGATGTGCTCCTGCCCCTGCTTGGCGAGCGCCGCGGCTTCGTCCGGGTTATCGAGCACCCGCGCCATCGCGTGGCTGATCTGTTCGAGGCTGAGCGGATCGACGACGTAACCGGTCTTGCCATCGATCACCTGCTGCGTGATGCCACCCGCGCTGGAGCCGATCACCGGCGTGCCCTGCCACATCGCTTCGGTGACCACGAGGCCGAAGCCTTCCTTGGTCGAGACGTGGACGAACATCTCCGCGAGGTGCATCATCGCGCCGATGACCTGGTTGTTGTTCTCGACGTTGACCCAGAAACGGACATCCGGATCGCCGTCCGCCGACTCCCGCAGCATTTTCAGGATCTGGCCGCCTTCCGGATCGTCACTGGCGGTGTTGCCGATGAAGATCAGGTACGGCTGTTTCTTGAACTGCTTTTCCTGCTTCAGCTTCTTGAACGATTCGTAAATCCGGGTCTGGTTCTTGTGTGGATCGTAGCGGCTGATCGCGGCGATGATCGGACGCTCCGGATCGACATTGTGCTCGTTGAACAGCGGTCCGAGGATCTCGAGCGCTTCGTCATCTGTGTATTGCCGGTTCTTTTCCGCGAGCGGATCGATGCACGGCATCACCTGGTAGATCGGCAAATTGAGGCCGGGGCCGACATAGTCGGGCAGGGTGAAAATCGCGCCCGCCGCCTGGTTGATGTACGGCCGCAGGAAGCGCCACACCACCGGATCGGGGTTGGAGGTGTCGATGTGGCAACGCCAAAGCACATTCCCGAAAATCCGGCCGGCGTTCAGCAGTCCAACCGGCTGCGGATCGTGCACCACGACGAGGTCGCCGTAAATGTAGGTGTCTTTCGCGTTGCGGTCGGTCATCCCGAGATAGGTGTCGAACAACTCTTCGAGAGAGACGTACTGAGTCAACCCCTGCAACGTATTGTGGAATTTCTTCGTAACACCAAAGAACGCATCATCCCCACGGATGCAGTACCACTGTGCGTCAATCCCCATCGAACGCGCGAGCGGGATGACGCTGTACAGCATTTCTGCGACCCCGCCGCCGGCGAAGGTGGAATTGACATGCGCCCACGTTTTCCCCTGTAGCGGGTCCGCCAGACGGCGTAACCCTTCGACTCGTTCGTTGCCGATGTAGGGAGCGTAAGCGTCCAGTTCGAGGGTAAGTTCAGGTTCGTACGTTTCAAGCGGGGTGTGACCGTCGGGGATACGGCCGAGCTGGTCGGCTTGGGCGCGAAAGTCCAAGGGGCAGCCTCCGTGTGAAATTCGTTACCATGCGATGAATGCAAAACAAATGTGTTTCATTTCAGATCGCATGCGCAAGCAGAACATCCTGCAAAGATAGGCCGGCAAGCCCGGAACGCAAGAGTTGCGGATGAATTTGACGAATCGCCGATTGACCGGATTCAGGAGCGGCAACCCTTGTACTCAGCACCGAACCGCCGCACATTACGCCTTTTCTTCGGGCAGATTCGGGCGAAGTCCCGCCTGACACTGGAGTGAGAACGTGAATCGTTCCCCTCAAGCATGGTTACCACTGATTTTGACCGCTGTCGTCATTGTCCTCGACCGGCTGACCAAGCAGATCGTGGACAACACGATGGATCTCGGCGACTCGATCCCATTCCTCGGCGATGCCGTGCGCTGGACCTATGTCCACAACTACGGCATGGCGTTCGGGATGAAACTGACCGGCGGAGTCGTGCTCGGCTACATCTCGATCGTCGCCGTGTTCGTAATCCTGTTCGTGCTGTTGCGCACGCCGCCGAAGGACGTGCCGACACGCTGGATCCTCGCCGCAATCCTCGGCGGAGCGATTGGCAATACCTACGACCGGCTCGTGTACGGCTACGTCGTCGACTTCATCGACGTTGACCTGCCCGATTTCATGATGGACCGCTGGCCGGTGTTCAACATCGCGGACTCCGCGGTGTCGGTGGGTGTCGTGCTGCTGATCCTGATGATGCTGTTCGTCAAGCGTCCAGAGGAGGAGGCAGACGCGGGCGATGGAACCGTTGAGGTCAACGTTCCGGACTCGCTGGTCTCGGCGGACGGCGTCACCCTCACCGACGCGCCACGATTCGAGTCCGACGCGACTGACTACGCAGTAGGCGAAGCGGCGCGTGGGGTGGAAGAGAGCGACGAATCGGAGGTGAATAAACCTGCCGGTGAGTCCGGACCCGACGAAGATGACGACCGTGAGGTGCGGTCATGAGGCGACTTTCCGCCACAACTGCTGTCGTTTTTGCCCTGATCCTGACCGCATCGTTTGCCTTCGCGCAACAATACCCCGAACCACGTGGGTTTGTGAACGATTACGCTCGTGTGCTGTCTTCCTCGGAAGCGCGCCAGCTTGATGCCCTCGCGCTGGAGATCAAGCAGAAGGCCGATATCGAGCTGGCGTTCGTGACGATGGATTCGATCCCGGAAGGACAGGACATTTCGCTGTACACTGTCGAGCTCGGTCATCAATGGGGCGTCGGCAGCGCCGGGACGGATCGTGGTGCGGTGCTGTTGTACAGCACGGGCCGCGCGGACGGTCGCCGGCAAGTTTATCTCGCCACTGGGTACGGCCTCGAAGGGGATATCCCGGACGGTCGCGCTGGGCAGATCCTCGATGAAATTACCATCCCGTTGCTTAGAGAAAGCCGCAACCTGGAAGCGTTCGCAGGAACTGCGGTCGCGATTGTTGATCGTGCCGCGCCGAACGTGCAACTGACCGGCGCGCCGCAGTATCGTGTCCGTCAGATGAGCCAGGATGAAGGTCCGAGCGTTGTCGGCATCATCGTGATGATCATCTTCATCATGATCATGTCGTCCACCCGGTTCGGCCGGGCGATGCTGTTCGGGATGCTGCTCGGCAACATGATGGGCGGACACCGTGGACGCTGGGGCGGAGGCGGTGGGTTCGGTGGTGGAGGATTCGGTGGAGGCTTTGGCGGCTTCGGCGGCGGTGGTTTCGGTGGTGGTGGCGCAGGACGCGGATTCTAAGACGGAGTCTCAGGATGGACGATAAACTTCGAGCGGAACTTGAAGCAACGGTCGAGCTGTGGAAACGGTTCTGGGGTGACAACCTGGAATCGGTTCACCTGTTTGGATCCATGGCGCGTGGTGACTGGACGAAGCGTTCCGACATCAACCTGCTGTTCTTCCTCAAGCATCACGACTACGACAAGTGGGAAGAGGCAGCCGGGCTTGTTCGGCGCAAGGTGAAGAAAGGCTACGCGATTCCGCTGATCCTGTCCCGTAACTATCTGGAGAGTTCGCTGGACACGTACCCGATCGAGTTCCTCGACATGAAGTTGTTCCACCAGACGCTGTTCGGTGACGATATCCTTGCGAACATCGAGATCGAGCCGAAAGACCTTCGATTGCAGGCGGAACGCGAGATCAAGGGCAAATGGGTAGCGTTGCGTCAGGCGGCGTTGGAACTGGGCGGCAATACGTCGGGTATGCGAGATCTACTGGCGATGAGTGTGCCGACATGGAACGCGGTCTTTCAGGCATTGCTCGTGATTGACGGCAAACAGGTCCCGGCGGACAAGAAACAGGTGTTGCTGGAGGGATGCACGCTCGCCGGGCTGGATGCGTCCGTATTCGACGCGTTGATGCAGGTGCGCAGCGGCGACAAGACGCTGAACCGCAGCGGCGCGACACAGTTACTGAAGCAAACCCTGGCCCAGGTGGACAAACTGGCGCTGTACGCCGACCAGTTGACGGTGGATTGACTTCCGTTGAAAACAGTCAGTTGTGCTGATCGATAAAGGATTGATTGTACGATGAACGAAGAGTCGAGAAAAAAGCGGATCGGTATCCTGCTCGGGTTTGCGATCCTGTTCCTGTTTATTGCGTTCAATTACTCGTTTGTGCAGGGCACCTACAACAAGATGGTTGACCTGGACGAAATGACCAATTCCGCCTGGGCGGACGTGGAAAACAACCTCCAGCGGCGGTATGACCTGATCCCGAACCTGGTGAATACGGTCAAGGGCTATGCTGACCAGGAAAAGGAAGTCTTGCTGGGAGTGACCGAAGCACGCTCACGGGTTGCCGGAGCCGGCACTCGGGACGAACGGATGGAAGCAGAACAGGGGTTGAGCGGTGCGCTGTCGCGTCTGCTCCTGGTAG
Source organism: bacterium (assembly GCA_963675295.2). Classification (GTDB taxonomy): domain Bacteria; phylum Electryoneota; class Electryoneia; order Electryoneales; family Electryoneaceae; genus BMS3BBIN04. Next base: position 2,861,270 of record CAXXKJ010000002.1, on the reverse strand, counting down.
TCGAAAACTACCCGCAACTGAAGTCGGATCAGAACTTCCGAGCGTTGCAGGATGAGTTGGCGGGCACGGAAAACCGTATCGCGATCGCGCGTAAGCGCTACAACGAAACGGTGCAGAAATACAACGCGACCATTCGCAAGTTCCCGGGCGTGATCATCGCAAATATCTTTGGTTTTGACGCGCGCGAATTCTTCGAAGCACCGGAAGAAGCTCAGACCGCGCCGCAGGTTGAATTCTAAAGGGGAGTTCAATGCCAGTTCTCCCTTCAGATTTGAATTCATTGAGCGTACATTCCGCTCTCCGAAAACGAAACCTCGAATCCGGACGCCGTACCTTCTGGCAGCCGGATTTGATCATCAACAGTTGAGGCAACCATGGGCGCGCGTTTGCAACTGGATGTGACCCGGATGATGGCAGATGTCGTCGGGCCACACGGCGCCACGCAGGAAGAGATCGAACAACACTGGCCGCGGGTGCAGTCGGTGCTGCAAACCCTCGAAGCTCGCCGCAAGGCGGGTGAACTCCCGTTTTACGATCTCCCGGATAGTGAAGACGTTGTCACCGCAATAGAAAGCTTCGCGGCGAAGGCACGCGAGAAGTTCCGCAATGTCATGGTACTCGGTATCGGCGGCAGTGCGCTGGGGCCGATCGCGTTGCGTGATGCGTTGAAGCCGGCATTCTGGAATGTGCGTCCGGACGAGATGCGCGATGCTCCTCGCCTGTTCATACCGGACAATCCGGACCCCGATTTCTTCGGCGCGGCGATGGAAATCTGCGATCCGAAGGAAACGCTTTACGTTGTCATCACCAAGTCCGGTGGGACGGCGGAAACGCTGAGCCAGTTCATGACCGTGATGACGGCGCTGAAAGAGTCTGTCGGCGACAAGTACGCCGAACACCTCGTCTTCGTCACCGATCCGGCCAAGGGTGCGTTGCGTCAGATCGCACGTGAGGAAGGCATCCAGAGCTTCTCCATTCCGCCGGCTGTGGGTGGACGCTTCAGCGTGATGACGCCGGTCGGTCTGCTGCCGGCGGCGCTGGTTGGGATCGACATTCGTGAACTGTTGCGCGGTGCGGCGGAACAGCGGGAGAAGGTGTTTGCCCGTGAATTTGACGCCAACCCGAGCGCGGCGTTCGCGTTGCTGCAATTCCTCGCGCAAACTCAGCGCAAGCAGTGCGTGCAGGTGATGATGCCGTACGCCAACTCGCTGTTCCGTGTCGCGGACTGGTTCCGCCAGTTGTGGGCAGAATCGCTGGGCAAGCGGCAGTCGGTGACAGGTGAGACGATCAACGTTGGTCCGACTCCTGTCGCAGCGCTGGGGGCGACTGATCAGCACAGCCAGGTGCAGTTGTACGTCGAAGGTCCGTACGACAAGACCTTCACCCTGCTGCTGCCGAAGAACTTCCGCAACGCGGTGAAGATCGGCAAGCACTACCCGGATATTGACAGCATCGACTATCTCGCCGGCAAGGAGATGGGCACGCTGTTGAAGTACGAGGCGGAAGCGACGCAGCGTGCGTTGACCGCTGCGCACCGGCCGAACATGGCGTTCGTGTTTGAGGAGGTTGCGCCGGATACGGTTGGTGGATTCCTGTACATTCTGGAAGCCGCGACGCTGGTCGCCGGTGGGCTGTATGAGGTCAATCCGCTTGATCAGCCGGGGGTTGAGGCGGGCAAGGTTGCGACGTACGCCCTGATGGGACGCTCCGGTTACGAGAGTGTCAAGGCCGAGATCGACAAGGAACGGGAACGCCCGGCACGTCTGATCGGCTGAACTCTGTGACCTGATAGAGAATACGGTTCACGTCGGGCGGTGTTTCTTCCACCACCCGGCGTTTGTGTTTCAAAGGATGATTCGATGGCTGCTGAGACGCTGCGTCACAATTGTGGCGTAATGGGGATCTGGAACGATGACAACGCCGCCGAGCTGGTGTTCCACGGGTTGTACTCACTGCAGCACCGCGGGCAGGAATCGGCGGGGATTGTCAGCGCGGATGATGGTCGCTTTTACCGTCACTTCGGCATGGGCACGCTGACGCAGGTCTTCAGTGGGCCGGACACACTGCAGAAGCTGAAGGGACGTTCCGCCGTCGGGCATAACCGTTATTCGACCACCGGATCTTCGAGCCAGTACAACATTCAGCCGCTGGTGGCGGAACTTCGTGACGGCCCCGTCGCCATCGCACACAATGGAAATCTCGTCAACACGCAGAAGATCCGCCGTCAATTGCAGGAAGACGGGGCCATCTTCCACAGCACCACTGACAGCGAAATCATCGTGCACCTGATGGCGCGCTCGAAGCACAACATGGTGCGCGACAAGCTGCTCGAAGCAATCCAAAAGGTAGAAGGTGCGTACTCAATCACCGTCCTTTCCGACCACGCGCTGTACGCCGCGCGCGATCCATACGGCTGGCGTCCGCTCTGCATCGGCCGCAAGGGAGATGCGTGGGGGGTAGCGTCCGAAACCTGTGCGTTTGACCTGCTCGGCTATGAATACGTTCAGGACGTGAATCCGGGCGAGATGGTCGTGATGAACGGTAATGGGATGAAAGTCATCCGCTTTGCCGAGCCGAAACGCACCTATCACTGCATCTTCGAACACGTCTACTTCAGCCGTCCGGACAGCCGCGTCGCTGGCGAATACATCGACAAGTACCGCCGCCGGATGGGGAAGAACCTGAGCGAGGAACATCCGGTCGAGGACGCCGACATCGTCATCTCCGTGCCTGACAGTTCGAACACCGCCGCGCTCGGGTACGCCAGCCGGTCCGGAACCAGGTTCGAGATGGGCCTGATCCGGAACCACTACGTCGGCCGCACCTTCATTCAGCCGACGCAGACCATGCGTGAGATGGGTGTCCGGCTCAAGTTCAACCCGGTCGGTGGTGTGCTCAAGGATCGCAAGGTGGTGGTCGTCGAGGACAGCATCGTGCGTGGGACCACTCTGAAGAAACTGGCAACCCTGTTGCGCAAGGCGGGCGCGAAGGAGCTGCACGTCCGCGTTTCCAGCCCACCGATCCGGTTCCCGTGCTACTATGGCATGGACTTTCCGTCCAAATCCGAGTTGATCGCGAACGGTAAATCCGAGGAAGATATCCGTCAACATATTGGAGTCGACAGCCTCGGATACTTGTCTGTTGAAGGTCTGCTTGCGAGTGTTCCGCATTCGGATGGGGTTGGTTATTGCACCGCCTGTTTCACCGGCGAGTATCCGATTCCGGTCATGGACGACGAGGAATCCGGGAGCAAATTGCGGTACAAGAATGCTAACGGAGATGAAACAAGCTGATCCGTAGATTCAAACTTGCGGGGCCAACGAACACCTGAGCGAACGAGGGAGGCTCGACGTGCGCAAATCCACGCAGAGTTTGATCAACTTGACGGTTCTTTCCATCCTGATGCTGGTGGCTACCTGCTTCGGACAGGTCCAGTTCGTGTCCGGCGTCGTGTTTGAGGATCGAAACGGAAACAGCGTTCGCGACAACGGCGAGCCGGGCATCGAAAATGTGCTCGTCTCGAACCAGATCGATGTCGTCGTCACGGACAGCGAGGGACACTACCGTCTTCCTGCACGCCGCGAGATGGTCGTGTTCGTCACTCAGCCCGAGGGATACCGGGTACCGGTGAACGAACACCAGCTGCCGCAATTCTTCTACGTCCATGATGAGGACGGCAGCTCCTCCGATGTCAACTGGAAATACGAAGTCCTGCAGCCCACCGGCCCGCTTCCCGAGTCTGTTGATTTCCCCCTGTTGAAGGAAGAACACAGGAACCCGTTCCGCATGATCGCGATGGCTGATCCGCAGCCTCGGGACAACCGTGAGATCGACTACATCCGTGACGATGTCCTGCCGCAGATGGTGAACACTGAGGCGGAGATGGCAATCGTGCACGGCGATATCATGTTCGACGACCTCTCGCTGTTCGACCGGCAGAATGAACTGTTCGCGCAGATCGGGGTGCCTGTGTGGAACGTGCCGGGCAACCACGACATGAACCAGCGTTCCAAGAATGACTACGAGTCGATGGAAACCTTCCGTCGTATCTTCGGACCGACTTACTATTCCCATAATTACGCCGATGTCCACTTCGTGACGCTGGAAAACGTGCACTACCGTGGTGCCGACTATGAAAAACCGGAAGGCGGAAGCAAGTATTACGGCTACTTCAACCCGGAACAGTTGTCATGGCTGGAGAATGACCTCAAGCACGTGCCGAAAGACAAGCTGATCGTCCTGTCGACACACATTCCGATCAAGGCGTTTCACGAAGACGATGAGAGCGTCAACACGGTCAACCGTGAAGCGTTGTTCAAGCTGCTCGAGGGACGGAAGTATCTGCTGTTGCTCGCCGGTCACACGCATACCAACGACCACGTCTATATCGGCGAGGAAGATGGTTGGCATGGCGAGAAACCGCTACATCAGCACATCCTCGGTACCGTGTCCGGTTCGTGGTGGCGGGGGCCGCTGGATGAACGCGGAATCCCGGCGACGACGATGCGGGATGGTACCGAAAACGGCTATCATATCTTTACCTTTGATGGCACAGACTATTCGAGCCGTTTCATTCCGGCGAGCATGGACGAAGACTATCAGGTTCGTGTCCTGATCGAGCCGGCAACAGGTGAAGTATTACCGGATTCGATGTACCAGATGGCTGGCGAACCGGGGAACGTTCTGCTTCAAGGTCAGGTGGAACAGGCAACGGTGGTCGCCAATGTGTTCAACGGTGGGGAAAAGGCGCGGGTGACGATGCGCGTTGATGGCGGCGAACCGGTCACGATGCAACGCAACGTCCGTTTGGACCCGTATTTTATGGAGGCAGCCGAACGCTTGAAGCAGGCGCAGGTCGAGCGGAAATGGCGATACTGGGGCAACCTGGTTTCCTCACACATCTGGACTGCTAGTCTGCCAGACGGATTGCGGCCGGGACCGCACACGGTGGTCGTCACCGCAATTGATCAATATGGACAGACCCTCGAAGGCATGAAAGTGTTCGAGGTGATATCGCGATAAACCCAGGCTGGTGAATGAACCGTTCCACTCAAGAAACGGTTACGGAATCCGCACCTGACAGCGCGGGCCTGCACATCCAGGCACGGGACTGGTTTCTGCTCCCGAACCTGCTCTCGCTCGTGCGTCTTGTTTTTGCCCTTCCGGCCATCGTGATGTTGATCGACTCCGACGGCCCGAAAACGGATCACCTCGCGGCCCTGCTGCTCGTACTCTCGTTCCTCACGGATGGTCTCGACGGCATCGTCGCACGTGCCCTCGACCAGCGCTCTGACCTCGGCAAGATCCTCGACCCGGTGATCGACAAGCTGGTCGTCGTCTCTGTGGCGGTGGTGCTGGTGTTTACTGACCGCCCGTATGACTTTCCGATCGCGGTGCTGATTGCGATGGTGATCCGTGACGCTACCATCCTCGGCCTCGCAATTCGCGTGCTGCGCAAGAACCGCCATCTGTTTACCAGCCGCTGGATCGGCAAGACGACGATGTTTGTCGTTTCGTCAACTTTGCTGGCGCAGCTGGTCGCGGACTGGCTGCCGGCGTGGCTGGTGCTCACGCTCCCGTGGTTGGCGTTTGCCCTGTTGCTACTCTCCAGCGTTGACTATCTTGCCGTCTACCTGAAATTGAAGCGGCAGCAAGCGCAAACAACCTGATTGACTCATGAGCCTGCAGTTTTTTGATACCCGTCGCCGGAAAAAACTCCCGTTCACCCCGCTGCATGATGGCAAGGTCGGCGTCTACAATTGCGGTCCGACGATCTACGACTTTGCCCACATCGGCAATTTCCGTTCGTATATCTTTACCGATATCCTGCGCCGCTGGCTGGAAGTGACAGGCTACGACGTGCTGCAGGTGATGAACCTGACCGATGTGGACGACAAGACCATCCGCCGCAGCCAGGAGGAGGAGGTACCGCTCAACGACTATACCGCGCGGTATCGGGAAGCGTTTTTTGCGGACATTGACACGCTGAACATTCAGCGCGCCCATGTCTACCCGGAAGCGACGACGCACATCGATGTCATGGTCGAACTGGTGCAGAACCTGCTCGAAAGTGGTCATGCGTACAAAGCGGACGATGGCTCGATCTATTTCTCCGTCAGCAGCTTCGCCAACTACGGCACCCTTTCCGGCAAACGCCTGGAAGATCTGCGTATTGGCGAACGCGTGTCGTCCGACGAGTACGAATCCAAGGATGATGTCCGTGATTTCGCATTGTGGAAAGCGTACGACGACGCAGACGGTGACGTGTTCTGGGAGACGCCGTTCGGCAAGGGTCGCCCCGGCTGGCACCTCGAATGCTCAGCAATGTCGACGAAATACCTCGGCCACGATTTCGACATCCATACCGGCGGTGTCGATCTCGTGTTTCCGCATCACGAAAACGAGATCGCGCAGAGCCTGTGCGGCATCGGCGGCGACTTCGCGCACTGGTGGCTGCACAACGAGCACCTGATCATCGAAGGCCGCAAGATGAGCAAGTCGCTGGGCAACTTCTACACGCTCCGCGACATCATCGAGATGGGCTACAGTCCGCGTGAAATCCGCTACGTGTTGGCGGCAACGCATTACCGCAGCAAGCTGAACTTCACCTTCGACGGGCTGAAGGCAGCACGTTCCGCGATTGAACGGATCGACGAATTCCAGACCAGCTGGGCCAGCTACCCGGACGGTGAAGCGGTGCCGGAAGCACTCGAGGCCATCGAACGCGCGAAGACCGGGTTCGTCGCCGCGATGGATGACGACCTCAACGTCAGCGGAGCGCTGGCGCATGCGTTTACCCTGATCCGTGAAATCAACGCTTTGCATCACGAAGGCCGTGCTGCTCAAGGGCTGGTGCCGAAGCTAAGAGAACTGTGGGACAGCTTCGATCACGCGCTGAGCCTGTTCAAACCGTTTGGTGAAGAATCGGCCGATCCGGACGCGGAGCGCATCGACGCGCTGGTCGCCGAACGCTGGCAGGCCCGTGCCGACAAGAACTGGGCGCGTGCCGACGAAATCCGTGATCAGCTCGCCGCCGAAGGCATCGAACTGAAGGATGGAGCGGACGGCACCCGGTGGAAACGCAAGTAGCCGAGCGCGAGTGTACCCAGTGCTATGACGAAATCTCTCGACCCGAAAACCGCGCGTTTCCTTCGCCATGTTGCCGCCGTGACGGTGTTTGCCGTCGCTGTGGCGCTCAGTTCGTTGTCGCTGGCCGGGGCACCGCCGGAGAAACGGCCCACGCCGGACACGACGGATACACTCGCCGCAACCCCTGACAGCCTGCTGCTTGAGTCGGATACGCTGACCGTCGCACTGGACACCGTGGTTGTCCCGGTAGACACGATGGCCGTCGTACAGGATACCGTCGTCATCGCAGCCGATACCCTGATTGCTGAACCGGATACTTTCGCAGTTCAACCAGGTTCGATTCCGGTCGCTTACCGCGCGAAGCCGGGCGGAGGTGTGGAAGCGTTCGACGCGCCGGACGGATCGGTGTACGACGTTCCATTCGGGGTCGGCGAAAGGCTGCGGTACTACATGGAGTTTTCCTTCGTCAAGGCCGGCATGAGCGAGATGTCGCTGGTCGGGGTGGAGGACGTGGAGGGCCGACCAGCCTACCATTTCTCAAGCCGGGTGAAGAGTACCAAAGGGATTGACTTTATCTACAAGGTGCGGGATTACGTCGAATCCTGGTTCGACGTCGGCGGCCTCTACTCGCAGCGCTACGAACGTAACATCAATGAAGGTTCCTACCATAGCCGCAAATATTTCGATTACAACCACGACACCGGCTGGGTCGCGATCTCCAACGAAAACGGTCCAAAGGGAATCACACCAGCCCTGCCGTACACGCACAACATCATTTCTGCGCTGTTCTGGGTCCGGGCGCAGGATCTCGAGGAAAACACCGAACTGGTGATCCCGGTGCACGACCTCGACGTGCAGTATCCGTTGACAGTCAAGGTTTACGAAAAAGAGACTATCAAAGTCCCGGCGGGAGAGTTTCACTGCATCAAGGTAGAACCGGTGATCACATCGGAAGGTCTGTTCAAGAAAGCCGGGCGGGTGTTTGTCTGGATCACCGATGACGAGCGCCGGATCCCGGTCCGCATGAGCACCAAGATTCCGGTCGGCACGATCGACGGCAACCTCGTCGAATACCGGCTCGGCGAACCCTACTACCCCGGAATTGAACCACCCCCGCGCACGAAGGACGACGAAGAATGGAATTGGTGATTCCACGACAAAGTTTGTATTTTGTCTTCACAAAGACAGAGCGAAATTTGTAGTTGTCCACTGCCTCCCTTGTAACCACCATCTGACTGTCTCTGTCTAAACTCTGGCGAGCCCCCCGCTCACGTAGAAAGGCTCCATCATGTCGCGCCGATTACTCGTGATTGCGCTGCTGCTGGCCGTGCCGTGCACGCTGCTGGCAGGTGAAAGTGAAGTCGTCTGGGAAAAGATTGACGGTGCCTGGACTGCAACGGAAACCATGTATTTCGGGCTCGGGGATCGCCCAGTGCTGGCTGTTGATGAGTGTTCCGCAAAAATCACCGTTATTGGCGAAGAACGGGAAGATACAAAACTCGTAATGGCCTATCATGCTGCTTCCAGACTGGATGAAGCTGAGGCACGCACTGAGTACGAGGAATTGTATCCGAACATTGAGACAGGCGCGAGTTCCTTGACATTGAAGGGCCGGATGTTGAATCTGGAATATGCGACTCGGACAGCCTGGTTCGAATTGACATTCTACACACCGTTTCACACCGATACGGATCTCATCACAACAGGCGGCGATCTGCTGCTGAAAGATCTGTCCGGTGAGATGCGACTCGAGTCCAACGGCGGCACGGTGACCCTGGACGGCACCAGCGGGCGGTTGATCCTGTCTACATCCGGTGGCGATGTGTTCCTCAAAAAGCATTGCGGAATGCAAAATGTAAATTCCGCCGGGGGACGAGTCGAGCTTGATGGTGATGAAGGAATTATTGACCTGGACACCGCAGGTGGTGATATCACACTGAACATGGCTTGTGGCCGCTTGAATGTTTCCTCGTGGGGCGGTGATATCACGTTGAATGATGTCAAGGCGGAACGCCTTAAAGTGCAAACGTCCGGCGGTAAGATCATCATGCGTCGATCAGAAATCCTTGAGATCTCAAACCTGGAAAGCCGAGGCGGCGATATCCTGATCGAAGACTGTACCGGCGACCTCGATTTCAACATTAGCGGTGGGGATCTGGACGTATGCCATCATCTGGGTAACGTTGATGTGTTCGGCAGCGCAGGAAATATCACAATCGATGAAATTGCGGGCGATCTGGACGTTGACCTCACCGCCGGGTCTGTCTTTGCGAAACTGAGTGAAGACCTCTCGGAACCGGTGATGTGGGATTTCCAGGTCAATGCCGGTGATGTTGATGTGACCCTGTACGAATCGGTGCAGACGGATCTGGTTATCCGTCTTAATTGCAGCAGAAACGAAGACGCGATCCAATCGGACTTCCCGCTTGACGTCCGCGATTTCGGCGGAAGTATCGCCGCACGTGGCCAGGTCAATGGGGGAGGATCTGAAATTGATATTACGGTCGGTGGCGGAAAAATCCAGATCAGGAAGAACTGATCAGGCACGATATGCCACCGACACCAGTGAGGAGAGTGTGAACATGTCGAAGAAATTGACTGCAGCCCTGGTCGTTGTGCTTGCGCTGTGCGTGGTCATCGCATACGCAAAGAAACGCAACTCCTTCGCTCACACCGAAGCGCTCGGCGGCGCGGAATTCGTCGAACTGCAACTCGACCTGTCCATCGCGGAAACGACCGTTAAAGCAGGCAAGGAAGAAACCCTGGTCGAATTCAGCGGCGAGTACGACGAGGATTTCGACGAACCAACGATGAAGGTCGAACGTGAGGCCGACATGGTCTATGTCTATCTCGAATCCGACGATGACCATCATCATTTCGGTGGCACAGATGATATGGACGGCAGCGAATTCGAGGTGCTGCTGTCCCCGAAACCGGAGTATGCCATCCGCTGCGACGTCGGCCTCGGCGACAACGATATTGACCTCACCGGCCTCAAGGTGAAGCGGCTCGAACTGGATGCCGGCCTCGCCGAAACCGAGCTGATTGTCGACAAACGAAACGAGATCGAATCCGACCGGATCAGCATCGAATGCGGTCTCGGTTCACTGGAAACGGTCAACTTGGGTAATCTGCGCTTTCGGAAGCTGGACGTGGACGCCGGCATGGGCGATGTTACCCTCGATTTGCGTGGCTATGAAGGAGAGGGCGTCGTCGATATCAGCGTCGGCATGGGCAGCTGCGACATCATCGTCTCCAAGGGCATGGGCATCCGTGTCTACCACGATGGCGGCTTCATGTCTTCCGTTGATCTGGATGACATGAAAAAGGTGCGGAAAGACGTCTGGGAAACCGACGATTACGACACCGCGAGTGTCAAGCTTGACATCGACCTCAGCGTCGGCATGGGCGATGTCGATCTGCGCTGGCGTTGATCGTTAAGCGCTGAACGGGGGAATCCGTGAAATAGCCGGATAAAGAGAGGTGCGAGTTAGATCCTTCTAACTTTTTCTTGCGTTCAGCAAGTGCGACTCGTACATTGACTTCTGCCATCAGGTCGGGCTAGCAGTGTGGTCGATCCCCCACGACCGCACCTGCGAAGACTCTGATGGCTTTTCTCTCTCTGGGATTGCCGGTTCAATGTTTTATCTTCCATGAGCTTGCAAACAGGGAGGAGTCAATGAATCTGTCCGTGCACAAGAAATTCGAAGTGGAAAATCCGTTCTGCCTGTTCGGCGGCGGCGCGTGGCAACCGGGCAGCGAAGGATGGAAGCTGTCTGAGCGGATCGGCCGGATGATCTCCAATCGTGGGTTTACGTTGGTCACCGGCGGCTATGGTGGCGCAATGGAGGCCGCCAGCAAGGGAGCGGTGGAAGCGGGGGGTGAAGCGGTTGGCATTTTATACGCCCCACCGAAGGTGCACAAGCCGAATCCGCACATCGACAAATTTTACGTCGCAAGCGATTACACGGAACGCATGTCGATGTTGCTGCGTGTGCCACGGGCGATCGGTTTGCCAGGCGGAAGCGGAACGCTGGCTGAAATCTGGTCATCCATTGCCCTGCTGCGGCGGTTCGAAGGGCGCAAATTTGCGATCTGGGAACCGTTCTGGCAATTCCGCATGAAGCCAATGCTGGACGAGTTCGAGTCGATTTCCGCGGGAACGGTTGAGTGGGTCGCCTCAGCCGAAGATGTTGGTGAATGGTTGAGCCATATCAATCTGGCGGTTTAGCCCGGAACCCGTGCCGAGAGTGGATCCGTTTTACCTGGGACGTTCATACCGTTGCGTATCCTGATCATACTGGCCATTCTGCTGGCCGTGGTTGTTACCTCCGCGCTGCTGTTTTTCGGTGACGCGATCCTCGGCGAACGGGCCAACCTGGACGCCGCCGGAGTCGATACGTTCCTCGTGCGGGACGGGATGTACGCCTACGCCGTCGCGGAATCCCTGCACGTTGCCGGCCTGATCGACAATTCCGACGGGTTCGTCTGGTTCCTGCGTCTGCGCGGCAAGGCGGAAGCGATCAAGTCCGGAACGTATTTCCTCGAACGCTCGGCGTCCTCCGCGGATCTGGCCATGATCCTCATCGAGGGACGTATCGCCACCACCGAGGTCACCTTTCCCGAGGGCTGGACCGCCGAACAGATGGCGGCGAGGTTACAGGCCGCAGGCATAACCGACAGTACCGGTTTCGTCGCCACGGTACGTTCCGAAACCTTCACCGCGAAGCTCGGGTACGGCGAGCTGCCTTCTCTGGACGGCCTGCTGTTCCCGGAAACGTATGTCTTCCCGTTGAACGCGAAACCGGAACGTGTCGTCTCGGAGATGGTCGAGCACTTTTTCGAACGGCTCGGCGGTCAATGGCTGGCCGACGCACGAGCGGACAAGTACGGCCTGCTCGGGGTGATTACTCTGGCCAGTATCGTCGAGGGCGAGATCAATCTTGAGTCAGAGGCCGGGGATGTGGCAGCGGTGTACAGGAATCGCTTGAATCGCGGGATGAAACTCGAGGCCGATCCGACGGTTCAGTTCCTGCTCCCGAACGGTCCGAAACGTCTGTTACTCACCGATCTGAAGATTGACAGTCCGTACAATACCTACCTGTATCGCGGGTTGCCGCCGGGACCGATCAACAACCCCGGCGAAGCCGCCCTGAGGGCTGCGGTGAAACCTCCCGAGGCGCCATGGCTGTTCATGGTGGCGCGGGGAGACGGCGGTCATACCTTCACCCGCACCTACGAAGAACACCTGAAAGCAAAAGAAAAGTTCGACGAGGTTCGCCGTGTGGTTGCACGGCAGCAACGCCTCAACAGCCAATGAACCAATTCCAGTTTGCCACCGATTTGTTTGCCGGGCTTAACGACGCGCAGAAAGCCGCCGTTGAGTGTACCGAAGGCCCCGTGCTCGTGCTCGCAGGAGCAGGCAGCGGGAAGACTCGTGTGCTCACGCACCGTATCGCGCACATCGTCCAACAACGCCTCGCCCGCCCGTGGCAGGTCCTCGCGGTCACCTTTACCAACAAGGCCGCCGGGGAACTGAAAGCTCGTGCGGCGCAGATCACTGACGGCGGGGACGAAGTCGCGGCCGGAACATTCCACTCGACGATGCTGCGTGTGCTGCGCCGGGATGCCGAAACCCTCGGCTATCCGCGCGACTTCTCCATTTTCGACGCGGACGATTCCGTCCGACTGGTCAAGCAGATCCTCAAGGATCATTCGGAGGACCGCTTCCGGCCGAAGATGGTGCAGTCGGCGATCAGCAAGTTGAAGAACGATCTCGTTGATCCGGAAACCTACGACGCCCGTGCGAAACTGCCGTTTGAGCGTGTTGTCGCGGCGGTCTATCCCGAGTACAAGAAGCGCCTGAAGGTGCTCGGCGGGATGGATTTTGACGATCTGATCACCCTGCCGATCCAGCTCTTCCGTGAATATCCGGCGGTGCTCAACTACTGGTCGGGACGGTGGCGGTATCTGCACGTGGACGAGATGCAGGATACCAACCAAGCCCAGTTCGAGCTTCTACGTCTGCTCGCCGGGCCGAAACCGAACTTGTTCGCGGTCGGCGACGATGACCAGTCGATTTACGGCTGGCGCGGTGCGCGGGTGGACAACATCTTTTCGTTCAAGGACGTGTTCGAGGGCGCCAAGGTCTTCCGCCTTGAGCAGAACTACCGCAGCACGCAGCAGATTCTCGACCTTGCAAATGCAGTCGTCGCCAAGTCGATCCGTCGCGAAGAGAAAAAGCTGTGGACCGATCGGTCCGGCGGCATGGTGCCGGAGGTGGTTGGTGTCGGTACCGACATCGACGAAGCCCGCGAAGTGGTTGACCGGATCGGCCGGGCGACATTAAGCGGCAAGCGCGCGTTCAAGGATTTCGCGATCCTGTACCGCACCAACGCGCAATCCCGCCTTTTCGAAGACGCGTTGCGGGCGATGCGCTATCCGTACCAGGTACTGGGTGGTGTCGGCTTCTACTCACGGAAGGAAATACGGGACGCACTGGCGTATTTCCGGCTCTGCCTGAATCCATTGGACGAACTGTCCCTGCGCCGCATCATCGCCGAACCGCCGCGCGGCATCGGCGCGACCACGTTGCAGAAGCTGCAGGCGTTCGGAGCGGAACACGACCGCTCGCTGTTCGAAGTGATGACCAAAGCGAACCTGGTCGAGGGACTGGGTACACGGGCCGTCAACGCCTGCCATAAGTTCACCGAACAGATCCTGACGTGGCAGACCGCGCTGCATGAAATCCAGCCGCCGAAACCCGCTGAAAACAGCGATTCCGAGGCGAAACCGGACGACGCCGAACCCAGCGCGGACGAAGAATCCGCTGAGCCCGCACCGTTGGAAAAGTGGGCACAGACGGTGCTTGAGGAGTCCGGTTACATCGGACGGTTACGCGACGAGGGCGATTTCGAGGCACAGGGCCGGCTTGACAACCTCGACAGCCTGTTCAACAGTCTCGCGGAACACGCGGTGCGCAAAGGCAGGCTGCAGGACTACCTCGAGCAGGCAGCGCTGGCCAGCGATCAGGACAAGTACGATGCGGGCGCGGATTCTGTACGATTGATGACGATACACGCCGCTAAGGGGTTGGAGTTTCCGAGCGTCTTCGTCACCGGACTCGAGGACAAGACCTTCCCGTTGAGCAGTCCCGATGACGACGATTCCCGCGATCTCGACGAGGAACGGCGGCTGTTTTATGTGGCCGTGACCCGGGCGCACGATGAGTTAGTATTGACATACACGCAGAACCGGCGTGTCTGGGGCCAGTTTACCGACATGGGACCGAGTCCGTTCCTGCTCGATCTGCCGAAAGACGGTGTCGAGTGGTCGGGACGCAATCCGATGTCCTCGGCCGGCAAATACCAGGGCTTGCAGAAGGCGCAGGGCTACGCTGGATCGGGCGGAGGATCGTGGAAGCCGCGCGCGCAGGGCAAAGCGCCCCGCAAGCAGGCGTCAGCCGAGCTTCCAGTGCTCGGACGTCTTGGCGGCGGAACTCAGCACGACGAGTCCAGCGGCGAACCTGAATCAACCTCGCCGCAGACCCCGCATGTGAATGGCGAGGACATTCCGGCGGTGCGTACCGGCGACCTGGTGACGCACCCGAAATTCGGGCAGGGAATTGTGATTGCGACGTCACCGTTCCAGGATTCTGTGCGGGTGACGGTTGAATTTGACGGCATCGGCCAGAAGAAATTGATCCAGAAGATCGCCCGGCTTCAGCCGGTGAAGGACTTTTAGCGGAACCCGTGTGACAAGGGGTGAGCGAGCGATGAAACGACTCGAGCGGCGCCGGACGATAACGATCCGGTGGGGAGGAGCAGTACGTGTTCTGTTCTCGCTGGTGGTGCTGATCGTCATGGTCGTGGCAGTTGTGCCATCGATCGCCAGTGCCCAGGAAGAGGATGAGTTCGCGCCCGGTTCCGTCGGACCGGAGGGCGATTTCCTCCACGCTCGAAAATTGTATGATCGAGGCCTGTACGATTTTGCCGCCTCCGAGTTCGAGCTCTTCCTCAAGGCTTATCCGAACCACGAATATGCCGGCGACGCCGCCCTGTGGCTCGCCAAATCGCTGCAGCACCAGGACCTGATTTCCTCCGCGCGTAACGCGTACGAACGTGCGGCGGTGTATCTGCTGGACAGCACACGTGCGGTTGAGGCGATGCACCGTGCCGCCGAGATGGACCTGCTGCTCGGCGACACCACTCGCGCGATCGACCGCTACCTCGCGGTGCAGGTATTGTATCCTGACGCCGAAACCCTGCCCCGAACCCTGGTTCGGGCCGCCAAGCTGCAACTGGCGATCCGTGACTGGCAGGCGACCGAACGCACGCTCAACATCCTGCTGCGTGACTTTCCCGGAACCGAATGGGAATTCGAGGCGCGGTTGCTGCTGGCGCAATCCTACGCCGGGCAGCATGATCTCCCACCCGCCATCGAGGAAGCAAAAGCCGTCGCGATGCACACCAGTAGCGACAGCCTGAAAGTCACCGCCGGATTGTTCCTGGGCCGCTGGGAGCTGAGGCGTCTCGATCCCAAGGCCGCCGAGCAGATCTGGACGCAGGTGCTCGAGGGAATGGCGGATGTGACGTATGCTTCGCAGGCTGCGCTGGAGCTGGCAAAACTGCGTTTCCGCAGCGGAGATGGCGACGGCGCACGGTTGATGTTCGAACGAGCGTCGCGGATGGCGCCGGATTCGACGCAGCATTCGCGGGTTGACCTCGCGTTCGCCGAGCTGATGTTCCGGGAAGGCAACTACGACGCGGCTCGCACCCTGTTCGCAGCGGCGGACAGCATGGGGACCCTGCTGCAACAGGGCTGGTGCCTGCAACGCAGCAGCAAACCGGTGCAGGCGGCGTCGGCGTTCGCCGGGGCGATGGCCGGCGACGATCCCGCGATCCAGCTTGCCGCGACACTGGCAGCGGCGGATCTCAGCTACGAGACCGGCGATCCGACTCCGCATCTGTACGTGCAAGCCGTTAACGCCTGCGATGATCTGCTGCTGAAGCAGTCGATCCGGCTGCACGCGGCAAAGACCATCGGAGCGACAGAACCCGAAGCCGCGTTGACTTTCCTGCGTGAAACCGAACCGGTCAGCCGGGCGACGACGCCGTTCGACGACGATCTGCTGTGGCTGTCTGCCGAATTGCGCGCGCGTCCGGGTGATACGGAGACTGCTGCTGAGCTATTTGAGCGCTTTGCAACCTTGTATCCGGCGAGCCCGCATCGTTACGACGCGGAAGAACGGGCGGATTTCCTGCGTGAACACGTGATTGCCAGCGAACAAAGTGACGACGCGTTGATCCCGCTGCTGAGCGAACTGGTGAAGCCGGACGTTACCCCGGCGGCGAAAATAGACCTCGCCGCGATGTATCTGCACTCGTTCAAACGGCCGCAGCCGGCGATGACGTTGTTGCTTCTGCTGGTCAATGGCGAGAACAACCCGCCCGAGGTTCGCAACCGGGCGCGTGACATGTACGCCGACGCGCTGTGGATGGAATGGCAGCAGGCGAGCCACGGGCCGGGCGCGGAAGCGTTGTCCGTGTCTGACGGTTTGCGTGGACGGGCGGCATCGCTGCTGGAAACGTGGTCGGCGCTGTATCGTGATGCATTCGACAGCCTGCAGGCCGATCCGGTGCGGGCGTGGCGCTACAACACGTTGCAGGATCTGACGGTCACAGTCGCCAGCACCCTGACCCGTCAACAACGAAACGACTGGTCACGGTATCTCGCCTCGCATCCCAATGCCGAACACAACGCCGACGTTCGCCTGATTCTCGCGGACGCGTACACCCACAAGCTGGAAGGGGATAACGAATCCGAGATGGATTCGTTGTACCATGCTACGCTCGATCCGGTGCTGAGTGGCGAGCTTTCCAGTCGCGCGACACGGCAGGCACTTCTGAGCGCGTTCCAGCAGGAACTGGCCGCTGACAGCATCGCCAACGCGGATAGTCTCGCACGAACGTTGTTGAACGCGCCCGATTCGCCGGAAAAGACGGACGTAGCGTTGTACTGGATCACGCAGCGTCCGAGCCAGCCCGAAGCCGCAACTGCCGGCGAGTGGTTGCTGAACCAGGCGCCGTACGTAACGCAGATCGAAGCGAACGCGCCTGAGGTGCTCGATCATCTGTTGGGCACCTTCGGCCGGGACGGCAACCCTGCCACCGCTCAGACCGTAGTCGGATGGGTCGAAGCTCGTGAACCGGCGCGGCCGACGTTCGTCGATCCGGTGCTGGCGAGTGGTGACAACCTGCTGCTGTCCGCGTTGAATGCTGAGGCCCATGGCGACACGCTGAACGCCCTGTTTGACTACACAGCGTATCTCGCCACGCAATCGAGTCCGATGGCATCCTTGCGGCTCGCGCGTCTGTACCACCAGGGCGGAAAGTGGGAGTACGCGCTGCCATTATACGAGCAGGCGATTCGGCGCTCACCTGACGACCCAACGCTGCAACCGCTCCGGCGTCAGTTGACTCACTGGGCGTTCCGGGGTGGACAATATGCCAAGGCGCATGAGTGGGCACGGACCGCATCCGAGCACGAAACGAATCCCGACACGGCATTCGCGCTGGACGAGCTCGGTGTGGTCGCGTTGTATCGTGGCGGATTGATGGACAAGGCGTTGCCCGAGACGAAAGCGTTCGAGGGCTGGCACAAGCAGGACCCGAAACTGGACCACGCGCTGGCACGGTTTGAGCTGGAAAAAGGCCGGTTCTATTCGTCCAAGCAGCAGTACAACAATTCGCTCAAGGCCTACAAGACCGTGATGAACAAGTACGAGGACACGGACCAGGCGCCGTGGGCCAAGTATGAGCTGGCGCGGGACTACATGGACCAGGGCGAGGCGGACAAAGCGTACGAGATGCTGATCGAACTCAGCGACGATGTCCCCAGCCATCCGGTGATGGGCAACGTTTACTGGTTGCTCGGGAACTACTACGCGAGCCAGCAGAACTACTTCGACGCGTTCAACAAGTACGAACAGGTGCTCGCAGACAGCGCGTACATCGACAGCTGGCCGTACGTGCTCGGAAACCAGATCCGTGCATTCAAGGACGCCGGGTTCTACGAAGGCGCGATGCGTGCCGCGCGTAAGTACCTCGAGCTGTATCCGGATGCGCCGGATGCGTTCGACCATCGGATGAATCTCGCGCTATCCTACCACGAAACCGGGCACTACGACCTCGCGATCTCGCAGTTTCGCCGGGCGATGACCTTCGCCGAAGGTGAAGACTACGCCGCCTGCCAGTTCTACATCGCGGAGGCGATGGAACGCGACGGGCGTTTGAAAGAGGCGGTGAGCGAGTATCTGCGGGTGGTGCACCTCAACCGTGCGACCAAACTGAAATGGGGTGTGACCGCATTGTACGCCGCCGGACGGGTGCTCGAACGCCTGAACGAGCCCGAGCGCGCGAAGCAGATGTACCGTGAGATCGTGCGGCGGGAAGGATTGGGCAGTCCGTTCGGACGCCGAGCCGACGAACAGGTGAAACGGCTGGAAATGTTCCAGGAGGAGCGGGCCGCGGTTGAGGAGGGACGATGAGTCTGCGTGACGCGACCGGCGAAGAATGGCTGACTCGGCATGTCCGGGAAGCGCTGGACGAAGACCTCGGCGAGCGTGGTGACATCACCAGCCTCGCAACGATTCCCGCTGACCAGATCGGCGAAGCGCAACTGGTCGCGAAACAGGACGGCATCATCGCCGGGATCGACTGGGCGGTGTACACCGGCCGGATGACCGATCCAGCGGCGGTGTGGACGTTCCACGTCGATGACGGCGACCATGTCACCCCCGGCCAGGTGCTGGCGACGGTGACCGGTCCGGTGCACGGCATCCTGATCAGCGAGCGGACAGCGTTGAACGGCCTCGGACGCCTGAGCGGCGTTGCGACGATGGCCCGTGACGCGATGCGATTGGTCGCTGGAACCCGCGCGGTGGTGATCGATACACGCAAGACAACGCCGGGTTGGCGCATGGCGGAGAAGTATGCCGTCAAGTGTGGCGGCGCGGGCAATCACCGCATCGGCCTGTACGATGAAATCCTGATCAAGGAAAACCATATCGAAGCCGCCGGGGGAGTCGCGGAAGCGGTGCGTACGTCCCACGATTGGGTCAAGCAGCACGGCAGCAACATACCGATCGAGGTCGAAGTCGAGACTCTCGAACAGCTTGAACTGGCGTTAGAAGAGAAGCCTGACCGCATTCTCCTTGATAACTTCCCGCCGGAACAACTGATACAGGCGGTGGAACGAACCGGCGATCTCTGCGTACTCGAGGCGTCCGGCGGCATCACGCTGGCCAACCTCGCCGAGGTGGCAGCGACCGGTGTACACCGCATTTCCCTGGGGGCGTTAACGCATTCGGCGAAACCGCTCGACATTTCGCTACGCATGTGTTAACCAGCAGTTCTCACACGAAAAAGAAGGTTTTGGATACGATCATGGCTGATACAACACTTGGTAGATTCACCTTTGTCCTGCACTCGCACCTGCCGTATGTGCTGACGCATGGCACCTGGCCGCACGGATCGGTGTGGCTCAACGAAGCCGCCGCGGAAACGTACATCCCGCTGTGGCGCGTGTTCAGCGAGTTCAAGAACCAGGGTAAGAAAGCGGCGATCACCATCGGCATCAGCCCGGTGCTCGCGGAACAGCTGGCTGATCCGACGTTTGTCGACGAGTTTAACGGCTACCTCGATTCCCGCATCCTTACCGCGAAGGAGGATTTGAATTCCTTCAAGGCGGCCGGGGACGAGAATAAGGCCACCGTCGCGAAGATGTGGGTCGACTGGTATTCGGACGTCAAGGCGGACTTCAACGGTCCGTTGAAGACGAACATCCTCAGCGGGTTTCGCGATCTGCTGGACGCCGGCACCATCGAAATCATTACCTGCGGCGCGACGCACGGCTACCTGCCGCTGCTCGGCACGGATGAGGCGGTCAACGCGCAGATTGCGATGGCGGTGAAGTCGCATGAGCGTCATTTCGGACGCAAGCCGAAAGGCATCTGGCTGCCGGAATGTGCGTACCGTCCCGCGTACCACTGGAGCAGCCCGGTTGATCTGGACGATCCCGGCTTCGACCGCAAGGGCGTCGAGGAATTGGTGCAGAAGCACGGCCTCCGCTACTTCATCGTCGACTCGCACCTGACCAAGGGTGGCCAGGCGGTGGGAACCTACCTCGACCGCTTCGAAGGCTTGAGGCAGTTGTGGGAGCAGGCGGACAACGAGAAAGCCCGTGAGTTCGCCGCCGCGCAGAATCGCACGCCTTATCGCGCCTACTTCCTCGACAGCACCGTCGGCGAAGACAAGGAAGGCCCCGTCGGGATTCTGACCCGTGACTCCAAGACCTCGCTGCAGGTGTGGTCTGGTGAATACGGCTATCCGGGTGACGGCAATTACCTCGATTTCCACAAAAAGCACTTCCCGGGCGGACACAAGTACTGGCGTGTCACCCGTTCGGACGCCGACCTCGGCGACAAGGAAGAGTACGTGCCGGGTAAGATCGAAGGCCGCCTTGGCGAAAACGCCGACCATTTCTATGGTTTGCTGCAGGAGACGATCGCCGGCGCGGATATTCCCGTCGATGACCGCTTCGTCGTCAGTCCATTCGACACCGAGCTGTTCGGCCACTGGTGGTTCGAGGGTCCGCACTTTCTCGAGAAGGTGCTGTCGTTGATCGCGAACGAGAACAAGCTTGACGCCGCGCATGGGTTCGAGCTGATCAACGATTCGCATGACGCGCCGTTGATCAAACTGCCAGAAGGGTCGTGGGGCGAAGGCGGCCATCACTACATCTGGCTCAACGACAAGACCGCGTGGACCTGGCCGCTGATCCATGCCGCCGAAAAGCACATGACGCGACTGGTCCGTGAACACAAGGACGCCAGCGGCAAGCTGAAGGAAATGCTCGAGCAGCTCGCGCGTGAGCTGCTGGTGCTTGAAGCCAGCGACTGGCAGTTCCTGATCAGCACCATCGCGGCGGCGGATTACGCCGAAATGCGGATCAATTTGCACGCCAACGACTTCGAGTTCATCCGGAACTTGATCGACAAGTACCTGAACGGCGAGGAAATCACCGGCGAGATGTGGGAGAAGTACGACACGATCTGCAAGCGCGATCCGTTGTTCCCGGACATCGACCTCAACATGTGGGCGTAAACCCCTATGCACGCAGAGATGCGACACGATCCGTTGCAGCGCCGGTGGGTGATTATCGCGCCGGAACGGGGCATCCGTCCGACGGATTACCGCCGCGCGGACGAGGATATCGACGGGTTTGATCCATTCGCCGAAGGCAATGAGTCGGAAACGACGTCCGAGATCTTCGCCGTTCGTGCTCCGGGCAGTAAGAAAAACGGACCGGGTTGGCAACTGCGTGTGGTACCGAACAAATTTCCCGCGTTCCGCGTCGAGGGTGACCTCGACCGGCGCGGGAATGGCATTTACGACAAGATGAACGGCGTCGGCGCGCACGAATTGGTGATCGAAACGCCGAGCCGCTATGACGACCTGCCGCAGCTTGATGACGAGCACATTTACAACCTCGGGATTGCATACCGGGATCGCATCATCGACCTGTTCCGCGACCGGCGGCTGAAGTACGTCATCCTGTTTCGCAACCACGGCAAGGCGGCGGGAGCGAGCCTGTCGCACCCGCACACGCAGATCGCGGCGATGACTGTAACTCCGATGCAAGTCGCGCTGGAATTGCAGGCCGCACGCGACCACTACAGCGACAAGAATCGCTGCCTGTTGTGCGACATGCTGGCGCAGGAACTGGATCAACGTGACCGTCTGGTGCAGGTCACGGATCGATTCGTCGCGTTCTGTCCGTACGCCAGCCGCTTTAACTTTGAAACGTGGATCATGCCACGTTTCCATCAGCACGATTTCCGCCGCATGACGGATAAGGACATCCGTGAGTTCATGTACTTGATGCGGGACGTACTGACACGGATCAAGGCCGCGCTGGACGATCCGCCATACAACTTCACCCTCGTGACCGCACCGAATTCGGATACCATCGACCCACGGCCGGCGCAGTGGAGCACGCTCGAGCTGGACTGGCACTGGAGGCTGATGATCCTGCCACGCCTTGGCAACCTCGCCGGGTTCGAATTCGGCACCGGATTCCACATCAACAGCACTCCACCTGAACAGGCCGCCGAACTGCTGCGGGCGGTTGAACTGTAAGGGAAGCGATGCTTCGGGATGCGCCGACAGTCAGCGTGCTCACCATCCACCACGGGCCGATGCGAACCCTGAACCGGCTCAAGCACGCCCTCGCCGCGCAAACCTACCCGCACGCGAAATTCACCTGGATCGTGATCGACGACGCCAGCTGGGAAGATCCGCCCGAATGGTACGATACTCCGGACACTCCCTTCGCCATCGAAGCCCATCGCCTGGAGAACAATGTCGGCCGTGCCCGTGCGCGTAACCTCGCGCTGCAACTGGCGAAGGGTGAGATTATCGCTTTCATCGACAGTGACATGGAACCGGTGACGGTGTGGCTGGAGATGATGGTCCGGGCGGTGCTGCATACGGATGGTGTCATTGCCGGACGGTACGATCCGCACCCATCGTTGAATCCGAGCGCCTTTCTCCAGTATTCGCACACACGTGGCGCGCACAAGCATCACCCCGGCGATCGCATCCCGGGGCGCTACTTCACCAGCGGCAACTCGGCGTTTCCGCGACACGTCCTCGACATTGCCAGTGAGTTTGACGAAGGCTTCGAGGGATGGGGTGGGGAAGACCTCGAGTTCGCGATCCGGCTCGAAAACGCGGGCATGTTTTTCTATTACGAACCCCGCGCGCGGAGCTTTCACGAACACGACATCACGTGGACCCAGCAAGTACAACGCTACCAGGCGTTCAGCGACCACGCGATCCCGCGTCTGCTTGACAGACACCCGCACCTGGAATGCCAACTCTCGCTGAACAAACTGCGCATCCGGCCGGGACGGGGACTAATGGCCGGTGTTATTCGGCCATGGCTACTACGAAATCTGTGCAGCGAACCGGTGTTTGAATTCATCAACTGCCTGGTCACCGCGTTCCCGAGATTCCCGTGGCCAGCAAAGGTGTTTGACTATCTCGTTTTCCAGCTCTATTCTCGTTCCTACGCACGAAACCTGCAACACGGAGTTCATCCATGAATGGCGATAAAATCATTGACGGTAAAGCCGTCGCGGCAGCCTTGCGGCAGGAAGTCGCGGACGAAGTCGCGAAGCGCGCGAAAGACGGCCGTCAACCCGGGCTGGCGTTGATTCTGGTGGGCGATGATCCCGCGTCGAAGGTCTACGTCAACATGAAGGAGAAAGCGTGCGAACAAACCGGAATGCGGTCGCTGATCGAACGTATGCCCGCCGACACCACGCAGGAAGATCTGCTCGCCAAGGTGCGTGAGATCAACGCCGACGACCGCTACAACGGCCTGCTGGTGCAGTCACCGTTGCCGGCTGGGTTGGATGAGGACGAGGTCGTACGCGCGATTGATCCGATGAAGGACGTGGACGGCTTTCACCCGATGAACATGGGGCTTCTCGCGTTGAACCAGCCGAAGTTCGTGCCGTGTACACCATTGGGCGTGATGGAGCTGCTCGAACGCTACGGTGTCGATCCGCAAGGCAAGCATGCGGTGGTGCTCGGACGCAGCCACCTGGTCGGCACCCCGATGGCGATGCTGCTGATGCGCAAAGCCAAGGGGGCGAACGCGACGGTTACCCTGTGCCACAGCCGGACTGTTGACATTGCGGATCAGACCCGCAAGGCGGACATCCTGATCGCCGCCATTGGACAGCCGGAGTTTGTCACCGGTGACATGGTCAAGGAAGGCGCGGTGGTGATCGATGTCGGGATGAACCGTGTCGAGGATGCGACGAAGAAACGCGGCTACCGGTTGACGGGTGATGTCAACTACGCCGAAGCCGAACCGCGGGCGTCACTGATTACCCCCGTTCCGGGCGGTGTCGGCCCTATGACCGTCGCGCTGCTACTGAAGAACACACTGTACGCGGAGCAGCTGGCGTGGGAAAGTAGATAGGGCTGCGCGGTCTACGATCAGCGGTCTTGTGATTCTATATCGCAGCTAGTAGAGTTTTGCCACGGACTCAAGTCCGTGGCATTTTCTTTCAGAGCCCAGAGCCCAGAGCCCAGAGCCCGTCGTATCACCACATCCCGAAATACCCGCCGATCCAGTTTTTCAGCTCTTCCTTCTCCAGGCCGTCATCCAACGCGAGCCGGATCCAGCTCAAGGTTTCGCTGTAGTCATCGCCAACCGGCTGCAGGTGCACCTGAAGGTCGTGGAACTGTTCGGTCGCGGCGATAGCATCCGGCAGATCGGCGTGCGGAACATGAACCAGCAGGTGCGCGCCGTTGTCTTTCAACGCTGAACGGGTTTCGTCGTCGAGTGCAGCAAACGCATCCCAATCCCCAGTGAACAGCACCGGCCCCAGATCTGGCAACAGCAGCAGCCAGTCCGTTGCGTTTGCCAGTGGCAGCTGGACAATCGTGTCCAGTTTCTTCCACGCGCGCACGATTCCCTGTTTGTCGAAACGCAGTTCCCCGTTCCCGAGCCATGCCGTTAGCTGCTCCAGCCGGACCCAGTGGAGGCCGAGCGCGTCCCAGAATTCCATCCGCGTGCTGTCGGCGCTGGTCAACGCGTCGCCTTCGACCGCGAGAAATACCGTCCCGCGCAGGTTGTAGGCGTTCCCACGCACATTCGCCAGCGATTCGCCCAGCGCAAGGTCGTCCTCCAGCTCGAGACGGTCACGGTAGTGATCAAGCGTCTCCTCGAACAGGTCTCGTTCGATCTCGTTGGTCGGTGGATAGGTGCTGAGCACCGTGGCGACATATCCCTGGTGGTTGAACTCCCGGGCGACGGCGATATCGGCATCGAGATCCTCGCTCAGTTCCGCCCAGCGGAAGCCATACCCCGAATGCCAGACAACCCGTTCCGACTGGTATTCACTAGTCAATGGTTCCGGGTGAGTGGCGACCGTTTCCAGCCACAGGCTGATGGCGGACAGAGCGCCGCCAATCGCACGGGTGTCAATGGTCTCGTAACGGTCCTCGGTGCTGTGGTAATGGTCGTGCGAGCCCTTGCTGTAGGCGGTGAACGCCGGGATCCCTGCTTCGCGGAAATAGGCGTGGTCCGAGCTGAACCCACCCCATGACCGCCGCTGCTGAATCTGGCCGCGCATGCTGTCGGACAACGATGCGTAGAAATCGTACCACAGGTCCGGAATCGCCTGACCGCCGCCGAGACCGGTGACACCTTCACCACGGCCGGCCATGTCGAGGTTGACCATCGTGATGTAGTCATACGTTTCCGGCAATTCGGCCGCCAACGCCCGGCTGCCGAGCAGGCCCTGTTCTTCGCCGCCGAACACCATGAAGATCATCGTGCGAGGCTGCGGGTTCTGTGCGAACACACGCGCCAGCTCCATCACCACGCATGCGCCCGATCCGTTGTCATCCGCGCCGGTGTAGACATGCCCGAGCGCGTTCGGGCCGACGTGGTCACCATGCCCACCGAGCAACACCGCTTCCTGCGCCAGGTTTGGGTCGGTACCTGGGACGACTCCGGCGACGTTGTAGCCGTGACCATCCTCGATGCGTTCGACCTTCGTCTCGATACGCATGCGTTTGCCGAATTCAAGTACCCGGGGTTCCTTCTTCAGCACGCGCTTGTAGATTTCGTGCGTGAAACCGGTGCCGTAGAACAAATGGTTCAGCACTCGTTCGCCGATAACCACACTGGGGATGTCCGGACTGTACGCGTCTTCCATGATTGCCGCGCCGCCGATCACGTTTTCACCCATGTAGAACAACACACCAGCCGCGCCACGGGATTTCGCCTCGTTGAGCAGGTACGTACGGCGGTATTCGTCATCCCACTGTTCGTCACTGGTCGGCTTGCCACGCAGGATGACGACGATCTTGCCGGAGACATCGGCATCGCCGTAATCATCCCAGCCCTTGTCCGGCTTTGAGATGCCGTGCCCGACGAGTACCACCGGCGCGGTCACCTTGCCACTGCCGCTGTTGACCGTAACCGTGTAATCGTCGCCGAGCAGAAACTCGAGATCGCCGTACCGTTCGGTATCCAACAGCACCAGCTTCGCCTTTTTTTCTACGGTCGCCAACATCGGGTAGCGGACGAGAGTGCTGTCGCCGATCAACGGTTGCAGGCCCCAGCGGTCAAACTGGTCGGCGATCCACATCTGGGACGCATTCCCGCCTTCTGAACCGGATTTCCGGCCCTGGTACAGTTCCGGGTCCGCGAGACGCTTGAGGTAGGCCATGGATGAATCAGTGACGGCGGGGGGGACGGCGTGGGTCCGCAGGAACGTTCCACCCAGAAGCAGGGTGAACAGAACCAGAACGAGACCCGGGCGGATGCTGTGCATGCGTGGATCCTGCTAGGTTTTCACGAATGTTGTGTTCCCAAACTAGGGGATGGACCCACGAGGTTCAAGCGGGACTCCGCGTTGACCGGGAGTCCTGTCCGAGTGTACGTTACGGGCTGTTCGCGAAACTCGATCCGTCAAGCCGCGAACAACCGTGCAGCAACCCTGTTCAGCGAGAGAAGACCAGAACAATGGCAGCTACCAGCGAGAAGTCGAAGCAGAAGAAAACCGGACCCGAAGCGAAATCCGCCCTCGAACAGCCTAAACCGAGACCCTCGGTGGTTCAGAAGGATCGGTTCACGTGGCCGTTCTCACGCAAGAACCTGTACTGGTTCCTCGGCTCGCTGGCAGTGATCATCATCGGATACGTGTTTCTCGGCCAGGGACCGTATGACAGCTTCGCGTCGCTGACCCTCGGCCCGATCCTGCTGGTAATCGGCTACGTCGTACTGCTGCCGGTGTCCATCCTTGTACGAGACAAGGCAAAGACCTGAGCCAACCACTCTCGGGCGATTAACTCAGCTGGTTAGAGTGCCACCCTTACAAGGTGGAAGTCACTGGTTCGAATCCAGTATCGCCCACAAGAAAACCGCGATCACCATCTGGTGGTCGCGGTTTATTGCTAGTACATGGTAGACGATAGACCGGCGTCGTATGACCGATTACCGGCCCACCAGTTACCACAGCAGCATCAGCTTCTGCGGTGCGAGGGGACGACCGTCCACCGTCGCCTGCACGAAATACAGGCCGGTGCTCAGGTTCTGTGCCTGGAAGCTGAACTCGTGGGTGCCGCCAATCAACGTTCCATCCTGCAGCACCGCAACTTCCTGGCCCAGCGTGTTGTGCACCGTGAGGCGAACGTCGCTGTCATTCGCAACACTCAATGGAATCACCACCTGCGCGTTGAACGGATTCGGGTATGCCTTACCGAGTGCTGTCTCACGCGGCTGGGCGAAGAAATCCGCCGCCGCTTCGTCTTCATATTCCGGAATGTCGAGTCCGGTCACGGTCCAGTCGCCGGGCTTCGTCTCGCCAACGGAGGCTTCATCCGCGCTTTGGCTCGGTTCGACGGTGAAACGGAACGAAGCCGTCTGGTATGCATGTTCGCCGGAATCGCCGACACTCATCATCCACTGGTATTCGCCGTACGGCGCGTTCGCCGGGATGTACTGTGAGTAGTTGTTCGAAGTGATCGTTCGCGAGAAAATCACCCAGACGTCGTTGTAGTACGTTGGACCGTAGATGTGCCCGTTCGGGAGCATGATTTCGATCCAGATACCGTAGTACCCGATGAAGAAGTTATCGATGTTGATTTCCAGATCGAGCAGGAATTCTTCTTCACGCTGCACCGTGATCGGGTATTCGTGCGGGGTCAATTCGATGCTGACCTTATCCCGATTCTGATCCGGGTCCTGCGTGTAAACGATGATGTTATCGGCCTGGTAGGAAGCACCAACGATATCGATATCGCCGTCATCATCCAGATCTGCCGCGTCCACGCCTTTGGCCAGGTACAAATCGCTACTGACAACGTGCTTGGTAAAATCATCGCCAACATTTTCAAACCACGCAACTTCATCCTGCCACAGCGCGGTAGCGACGAGGTCGTTGTCGCCGTCGTTGTCGACATCAATGATCTTCACGTACCGTGCGCCGTCAAATCCGCAGGAGACGATGTGCTTGGCGAATTCACCGCCGCCACGGTTCTCCCACCACGCGATTTCATCCGCGATCACTGCAGCGCCGACAATGTCCGGATCGCCGTCACCGTCCATGTCACCCACCGCGACACAACGTGCCGACGCCATGTTCTGGCTCAAGTCGTGTTCGATCCAGTTGAAATTATCGTTTTCCCACCACGAGATCTGGTTGCCTTCCTGTGAACTGGTCGCGATATCGATGTCGCCGTCCTGGTCGATGTCGAACGACATGATCCCGTTTGCGCCATTGTAGTTCCGCCCGATTTCATGTTCGGTGAAACTCAGATTTTCATTCTCGAACCAGTAGATCTTGTCGCCGTTAAAGGCAGTGCAGAGGACGTCAATGTCGCCGTCCTGATCGAGATCAACACCCTCGACGCCGACGGGGCCGTCCACGGCGCTGGAGATCACGTGCTTGGTCCAGTTGTTACCATCCTGTTCATACCACGCGAGTTCATCACCTGAAAACGCTGCGGACAAGACATCCATGTCGCCATCGAGATCAATGTCAACGGGGGAGACGGTTCGATTTCCGGGAAACTCCGGATCGATGGTGTGCGAATTCCAGCCATTGGGCAGGTTTTCGTGCCACACGATCTTATCGTCAAACCAACCGGAATTGACAACGTCCATGTCGCCGTCACCGTCGATGTCAGCCGTGTGAACGATAATCGGGCCGTCCGTATTGATCGCGATAATCTGTTCATCCCACGTTGGCTGAGCCATCGCGAGCAGAGGGAACACTAGTATTGTGCACAGAAGTATGATGCGTTTCATCGTTCAGTCCTGTCTGCAGTTGTTCTACACAGAGGCATGCCAATTCCGCGGGACTACGAGGAGTACCAACCCGGCGCGGAATCTACTCGAGCTTCAGGGGAAAAGCTATCAAAACGAGTTTGAAATTTATTGCCCTGATTTTTTGGTTTTGACGCTCAGATCCAACCGCGTAATTACACGTTTCGAGGTTCTGCACCAGAAATTTCGGTTTTCAAAGTTGGCGAGAAAAACTTCGGGAACGGCGAAATTCCAGCGAGAGAGGCAAGTTAGCAGACTGCGGCCGAATCGAGGAGAACAGGGGATATGCGTGATATCCCCTGCAATTCGTACTGCGGTGTGTAGCCCTTGGACCGTGTCCGGCGGAGCCCGAGAGACAGGGCTTCCTAACTTTTAGTCCCCGTCAGGCTCGAGGCGTTTCTGTTTCGTCTTCATTGGATCGCCATCGTAACCCAACGCTGTCCAGTCGAGACGTTCGCCACGGATGTGGCAGTCGGTGCAGCGCAAAGCGTCCTCTTTCGGAGCGACGGTGTGGTTCAACGGCCAGTACATCTCGGTTTCGACAAAGCCGACCTCGCCGGAGAAATCCTGTCCGACCGCTGCCATTCCGATCGACGCAGCCTGTTCCCAGTTGAAGGTCTTCCAATACCCTTCAGAACCGAACAGGTGCGGCACGATCATCGTGTTGTTTACGACGTTATAAGGTTGCTTGCCACGCATCACCTTGTAGGGCCGAATCCGTGAATCCGGGTCGTCAAACCCACCTTGCAGCTGGTTCAACGCGACCGGCGCCGAGGGATTAATCGTGTCGCCAATGCGATACACAGACGCGCCACCATTGGACCAGGCATAGGTTGGTACCAGGTCCTTGCCCCATTCAAATTCGCCCTTCTTCTTGCTGTACATCTCTTTACCGTACTCGTCGTGCCCAACCTCACGATCCTCGCCGGCCTGTGACCAGTCCCACCAGGTTTTCGTTGGCAGGCCGCGCGCATACTCCGGGATGTGGCAGGTTTCGCAGGCGAGGGTATTGAGGTGACGATTGATCGCGGAATTGTCATGCAGTTCCGGATCGTCATGACAATCGGTGCAAGAGATGTGGTTCTCGTTCATCGTCATCGAGCCATGGCTGGCGCCGGATATCTTGTGGTCTTCGGTCGTATGGCAATCGACGCAGACAAAGTCCAGTCCGCCCATGTGCACGTCCAGCTCACGAGTCGGTTCGTACAACATGTCGTCCATGTCACCGTGCTTGACGCCGGTTCCGCCACCACCATCAAAGTGGCAGGTGCCGCAATTGGTGCGTGAAGGGGTGGAGCCGACTGACTGTGCCACCGCCAGCAGATCAACCGACGGGTCCGGCATGCCCGCGCCGGTGGGGACTTTCTTGTAGGTGCCGGTGGCGTCATGGCAGACGAGGCAGTCGATGTTGCCCGGGTCGCTGTGATCGAAACTTGCGTCCTGCCAGCCGTACCCGATGTGGCAGCTGGTGCAGCGTGGCCAGTTTGACGGCACCGAGATGCAGAAATTGTTGATCAGGCTCTGCTTGCCGATCACAACTTGCTCACTGCCATCCTCGGCGGTTGTGGTGCCCTGCCAGTTCCAGTGACGGGTGTGGAGGATGGATTCGCCCACATCGTCATGACATTCGAGGCAGGTGGCGGTGACGTCCTGAGGTGTATCAAAGGGATCGGTGAAGTATTCGCTGTGATCCTCGGCGGCCAGAGCGACAGTCGCGAGTACAAGGATCAGTAACCAGGACAGGTGACGCATGAGACTTCCTTTCTCCCGGGTGAACATGGACCCAATTTGTGTAATGCTTCACAAATCAAACCGTGAAGCAGGGGAGCTGTTGCAAAGTTAGATGCAGATCCAACCTTTGTGATTTCCATAACGAAGAGACGCGAGAGGCAGGAAGGAGCAACGTTCAGAGAGAAAAACCGCGTGGTGCGAAAACCACGCGGTTGGATAGCTTGAATCGTAATGGTGCGGGGATTAACCGGCCGCGGTGAACGCCTGCAACTGGTCGGGGCTAACTACCGCGCCATGATGCTGCTTAAGTTCGATCAGGCCGGATTCCCACTCGTCGTACACCGCAAACAGTTGCGTTGGCAGGTTCTTCTCCTTGCCGAAGGCGTCACGCTGCAATTCGATCCGGGCAAGAATGTTGTCGATGTACAGCGAGAAGTGCTTGACGTACAGTTCCCACGAATACTCCTTGCCGATCACCTTGTGAAACAGTTCGTGCAAATCCTCGTAACGTGGGATGTAGCCAATCGGCGTCTCAATCGCCTCGACATCGCCGTTGGCGTATGCCGCCAGCCAGGACAACCACACCTTCACGTCCCTCTTTTCGCCGAGCAGCTTCTTGCTCGAGCCACCACGGGCTTCGTCGGTGAGGAAGTAGTTGAGACCCGCCAGCACCGGCTGTCCGTCCGTATCAAACTTGCTGCTGTTGAAGAACTCGAACTGGACCTTCATGTAGTCGGCCAGCGGACCCGGGATGAACGGTGCGTTCGCCCACGGCTGACGCTTGACGCCGGAAGCGCCGACTTCGGTCGCCGTCGCGGCGGAGACGATCGAGGCCCCAATTACCACGCCGTGATCCGCATTCTTGCCAACCCACACCGGCGGCATCGTGTCGCTGTCACGGCCGGAGTAGGTCACCACCTTGACCGGGACGCCATTCGGATCCTCGCCATGTTCACGGTTGTAGTTGTCAATTGCGTCGCAACGCAGCGTGCAGCGAGCGTTCGGGTGCGAGATCGGGATTTCCGTGCCGTCGGCCCTGGTCTTGCCCTTGTGCCACTCGCCCTGGAAATTGACGCCGTGGTCCGGGTGCTCCTCGCCGTTGCCGGTCCAGTGCGTGACGCCATCATCATCCACCAGCACGTTCGACCAAATGACCTCAGTACCTTCTTCTCGCAGCGCCTTCATCAGGTACGGGTCGCCGTCACGGTTGACATCGGCAACGATGCCGAAGATGCCCTGTTCCGGGTTGATCGCACGCATGGTCCCGTCATCGTCGACCCACATCTGCGCGAGGTCGTCGCCGACGAAGTCCGTGCCCGCCATCGCAGTGGTGGTTTTACCGCAACCGGACGGTGCCGCTCCCGCGAACCACGTGATCCGGCCGCTGTCATCCTTCATCCCGGTGATGAACATATGCTCGGACAACGCTTCGCTGTTGCCATAATAGCTGGCGAGGTCCACGGCCATGCGGTGATTGCCCTTCTTCAGCAGCAGCGTGTTGCCGGCATAGGTGCAGAACATCGAGAACGTAGTCAGCCAACTGCGGTCCATGAACACACGGGCGTTAGGCAGATCTTCCGGACGGTTCTGGCCTTCGCTGTGTACGTTCGTCAGGAAATGGCCGGTCTGCTTGACCTGATCGTCAAACGTGCCGAAACAATTGCGATACAGGATCAAGCCGGAGTGCATGACGTAGGTTGAGGACGAAATCTCAATCGCCGGCAACGCCAGCTTCGCGCCCTGCGGACCACGGCTGAAGAAGCCAACAAACATCGTCTTGCCCTTCATGATGCCGCGCATGTTTTCCTGCACATAGTCCTGCGCTTCGTTGCGGATCATCGTCTTCGCGAGCACGCTGGTGTCCTCGTCTTCGTTGACGATGTAGAACGTGCGGTCCACGATCCGGCCCTGTTCTTCGGGCAGATCAAAGTGGACTGTGTGATCCTTCATCGCCAACAGCTTCTCTTCGCCCTTCTCGATGCTGCGGCGACGGATCTCGTACACGTCCTCCATCGAACCGGTCAGAACGAACACATCATCCGGCTCACACAACTTCACCGCGTTAGCAATCTTTACCCACGCGTCTTCCGTCTTGATCTGGTCAAGCTTGGCGAGGTTGGTGTCGTCGAGGATATCGGTAAGGATCGCGCGGGCATCGGCGTAATTCTCCACTCCGCCGCTGGCCGCAAGGATGTCGGTTCCGTGATTTAACTTCAACATTTTCCACTACCTCCAGACAGTATGGTTATACGTCACGATAACCGTGCCCAACGTGCCGGAAGCAGGGGGATGGGGGAGGGCTACCGTAAGTTCGTACGTCTCTCTCACGGATGACTGTCCCCCAACAGTTCCATGAAAATTGTTGTCTTTTGAATGTAAGGAGCCTCTAACTTCTTGTCATGTGATAAGGGGAGCAAGGGAGCCCGTTTCGAGCTCAGAGGGGTGGAAACACCAGTGAGAAGAGAGAAAACGCCTGCGGTCAGAAACCGCAGGCGGGGTGGTTGAACAAAGGTGTTTGGATACGTTATTGCAGCAACATCAGGAACACACCGGCAGCGACGGCGGAACCGATCACGCCCGCGACATTCGGTCCCATCGCGGCCATCAACGGATTCACCTTGCCATTCGACTGTTCGCTCACGAAGCCCTGGACAACGCGTGCGGACATCGGTACCGCACTGACACCGGCCGCGCCGATGCACGGGTTGATCTTCTTCCCGGCCGGCAGGAACACGTTGATCAACTTTGCGAAGAGGACGCCACCCGCAGTCGAGAATCCGAATGCGATCGCGCCCATCACCAGAATCTTTAACGTTTCCACCTGCAGGAACGAGCTGCCGGTCATCGTCGCACCAACTGCGAGGCCAAGGAAGATGGTGACGATGTCGGTCATCGCTCCACCAGCGGTCTTGCGCAGCCGTTCGGTGACACCGGAAACCGCCAGCAGGTTGCCGAACATCAGCATGCCCAGCAACGGCGCGCTGGACGGAATTGCCAGCATTGCCACCGTACCCGTGACGATCGGGAACAGGATGGTCGCGGTCTTCGAGACCGGTTTCGCCTGCGGCATGTCGATTTTCCGTTCATTCTTGGTCGTCAACATGCGCATGATCGGCGGCTGGATGATCGGAACCAGCGACATGTAGCTGTACGCCGCAACAGCAATCGGTCCGAGCAGGTGCGGAGCCAGCTTGCTCGCAAGAAAGATCGACGTCGGACCATCCGCGCCACCAATAATGCCGATGGCGGCCGATTCCTCAATGGTGAAGCCGGCCAGGTAAAATGCACCCAGCGCCGCGGTAAAGATGCCCAACTGCGCAGCCGCACCGAGCAGGAACGTGTACGGACGGCTGAGCAACGGCCGGAAGTCGGTGAGTACGCCCACCCCGAGGAAAATAACGGGCGGGAGAAACTCGGTCTTGATACCGACCTTGTAAATATCCTGCAGCAACCCTTCGCTGATGCCAAGACCGGCGGCCATGTGCGCAAATGGCAGGTTGGCCAGAATCGCGCCGGACCCGATCGGGATCAGCAACAGGGGTTCGTATCCTCGTGTAATGGCCAGATAGATCAGAATTCCACCGACCGCGAACATGACTATGTTCTGCCAAGTCAGCCCAGCAAAGCCGGAGGATCCTAGCAATTCGGCTAACGCCTCCATGCTGTCTCCCTTACTTTGGCTGAATGGTCAGAATCGGTTCGCCGGCGGGAACGTCATCGCCGAGATGGTAGAAAATCTCACCTACCGTACCATCAGCCGGAGACTTGAAGTTGTAGTTCGCCTTCATCGCTTCGACCGCACCCAGGATCTGGCCTTCCGTGACCGCGTCACCAACCTTCACCTTCAGCTCGACCAGCGGGCTGTCACCATCAAACGGTGAATACACCGGGGTACCCGTGGCTTCCGCCACAGCCGCCGGAGCTGGTGCTGCTGCCGGAGCCGCACCCGTTGCCATCGGCATCGGAGCCGCGCCACCGTTGCCCTGCGCGTCCACAATGACCATGAACTGACGCGCGGTGCCACCTTCGACCACGGTGCAGGTGGTCGTCATCGGACCACTGACCATCGCCGGAGCGGCGGCAGGAGCAGCTGCCGGAGCCGCGGCCTTCGGAGCGGCTTTCTTCGGCGCTTCTTCCTTCTTCTTGAGCGGAATCTCGATCTTCGGACGCTTCTCGAGCAGACGGATACCTTCATTCAACTCGAAATCCTTGCCCGGAACACTTGCCGCCGCCACGAGGAAGACGCTCTTCTCGTCCGTCGGCAAACCACGCTTCTCCAGTTCGGCCTTTGCCGGGCCGAGGCTGTCCGGCGCGACTTCCAGCGGGTTCTTCTCGAGAACCGGCAGGTTCAGCTGTTCACTGGCGATCTTGACCACTTCCGGATCGGACGGCAACGGGGTCTTGCCGAAGTACCCGAGAACGGATTTGCCGTAGCCCGGGTCGATCTTTTCCCAACGGCCGAGCAGCACGTTGTTGAACGCCTGCAGCCAGTACTGCTGGGAACCCGGCGTCACAGAGGTCCAGCCACCACCAGCCTTCACCACGACCGGGAACTCAGCCAGAACTTCGCTGTAGCGGTCAAGAATGCCGGCCTTCACCATCATGTGCACGTTCGGCCCGATCGCGCCACCCGGCATTGGGAAGCCGGTCACGCGGGCGTCCGCACTGGTCACCACAGGATTGAAGTTGTAATCCTTGAGCCCTTCGGTCAGTGCTTCTTCAATCAACATGACCTTGGTGTGGTCGATGTCGAGCTCGTAACCGGTCCCCTTGAGTGCGTGCGCCATGGAGCGTACATCCGGCTGCACGGTGCCGCTGGCCAGCGGACGGTTCGACAGGTCGATACCGTCGGCGCCACCTTCGATTGCGGCCATGTAGCACGAAACCGCCGTCGACGCGGTATCATGCGTGTGGAACCACAGCGGAGTACCTTCCGGCAGCAACGGCTTGATCCCCTTGGCGGCTTCGTAAACCACGTGCGGTGTGGTCGTACCGGACGCATCCTTGAGACACAACGAGTCGAAATGAACGCCGCTGGCAATAATCTTCTTCGCGACGTTAATGTAAAACTCAGCCGTGTGCGCCTTGTCGGATTCGAACGGCAGACCCATCAACGCGACACAGACCTGGTGATGCATGCCGGCGTCAACAATTGGCTGACCGGTCTTGGCCAGCAGGTCGACGTCGTTCATGAAGTCGAAGTTACGGTCCCAGGTGGTACCATACTTCTGGTGCAGCTTCGCCTGCAGCTTCAATGCGTCGATGTTCTGCGTCGTCAGCGTCACACCGGAGATGGAACGGGTGAGGATCTGCAGATCCGGTTCCGGACCAACCGTGTCACGCATCTTCTGCATCGTTTCAAACGGATCTTCGCCACAATAGAAATACGGAGCCTGATAACGTGCACCGCCGCCAAACTCAAAGTGTTTGACGCCGACATCCTTGGCGGCAACCTTCATCGCCGGGAGCACGTCGTCAATGCGCACCTTCCCGCCAAACATACTCTGAAACCCATCGCGGAACGTGGTGAGCATGACCCGGATGGTCTTTTTCTTCTCAGTGAAAATCATCGGATTAAAGCCTCCTGCGTTAGGCAGGTTGGCCTGAATCGGGTTCAGGTCAGCCTATTTCCTCGATATGTATGACGGACTTGTCTGGGAATAATCTCCTGTACGCGGACGAAATTGCGGCGATCCGGGCTTGATCGTGGGTCGCTACGGACGGTGCAGGAGTGGCTTTGGGGGATGACGCTGCCGGAGGGGCGGCCTTCTTCACCGTCGCGGTCGCCGGCGCGGCGGCGAGACGAGTAATACCCTCCATGACAGCAGCAAGTAAGGCGAGCAGTGAAAACACGGCCGTGAACGCCGTGATACAGATCATGACGAGATTCTCGTGCAAGATACCCTCCCTGTGTTTCAGGCTGAGAAAGTACGCTTTTGACGGACACTCACGAAACCGGGGTCTCCCGTTCCGGGCGATTGGTGTTCGGGTATTTCAGCACTTCGTGCAAAGTCTGTGCAACTTGTCACGTAGGTGACAATGCGGGTGGAACCTGGTTGTATATACCCTTTTCGATATATACAATATCGGTTCCACCACGCCGAAATCAACGAATTCACGCCAGTCTGCCTTGCCAGCACACCGAAGCGAACTCAGAGCTATCCTTGTTGCCGTTTGCGAGCCATCGCCTGGTTTACGCCAATTGCTGCCAGATCAACGATATCATTTACGTCCAACCCAGGCAAAAGAATGTGCATGGGAAGATCAAGACCAGCCATCAGCGGGCCGGTCTTTGACGCATGCCCAAGGCTCGACAACAGCCGGAAACTCGTGTTCGCCGAATCGAGATTCGGAAAGACGAGGCAATTTGCGCCATTCGGGATCTTCGTGAAAGGATATCCGGTTTTCAACCGTTCGGGACTCACCGCGATGTCTGCCTGGACTTCGCCGTCAACCTGCCAGTCCGGATGCTTCTCCCAGAGCTGTTCAACTGCTGACCGCATCTTGTTGCTCGAAGCAGAACGCACACTGCCAAAGTTGCTGAACGACAACAAGGCAATCCGGGGTACCGTCATGCCGAGCCCGATGACAAGGTTGTGCAGCTCTTCGGTGATACCGACGATTTCTTCCACTGACGGATCCACGTTGACCGCTGTGTCCGCCAGGAAATAGTCCTTGTGGTCGATGGTTATCATCATCACGCCGCACAGCATCCGCCCTTCGAGACGGTCCGACATCACCTTGAGCATCGGTCGCAACATGTTCGGATAATGTCTGGACTGGTCAGACATGAATACATCCGCATCGCCCATGCGAACCATCATCGGTCCGAAGTAATCACGCGAACGCATGTCACGCCGAGCTTCCTCGAGGTTGACACCTTTACGCTGCCGCAGTCGATAATACTCTTCGACGTAGCCGCTGTAAAACGGTGAGGATTCCGGGTTGATAACATCCGCGCCGTCAAGGGTCAGGCCCAGTTCTTTCCGCCGTTCCTCGATAACGTCCGGGGAACCGAGCAGCACCGGCGTCCCGATCCGTTCATCAATGACAAGCTGCGCGGCACGAAGAATCTTTTCGCCGGTTCCTTCAGCGAATACGATTCGTTGCGGTTCCTGCTTCGCCCGGCGAATGATGCGGCGGAGCGTTGTCCGGTCACCGCTGAGATACTGCTCGAGGCGTTCCCGGTATTCGTCCCAGTCTTTGATCGGTTGACGGGCAACACCGGTTTCCACCGCAGCCTTGGCAACGGCGACAGCTTCCCATGTCAGAACACGCGGGTCAAACGGCTTCGGGATCAGGTACTCCTTGCCGAAATGCATCTTTTCCACGTGATAGGCGCGGAGTACACTGTCGGGAACATCTTCCTTCGCGAGCGCGGCGAGGGAATGAGCAGCGGCTGATTTCATCTCCTCATTGATACCACGCGCGCGAACATCTAAGGCACCGCGGAAGATGAACGGGAAACCGAGCACGTTGTTCACCTGGTTCGGATAATCCGAGCGTCCGGTCGCCATAATCACATCGTCACGGGCGGCGACGGCGTCCGGATAGGTGATTTCCGGATCCGGATTCGCCATCGCGAAGATGATTGGATTTTCCGCCATGGCGCGGACCATATCCTGGGTTACGCAATCCGCAACGGAAACGCCGGCGAAGGCATCCGCACCCTCCATTGCCTCGCCAAGCGTGCGCAAGTCCGTCTTCTGGGCGAAATAAGCCTTGTACTTGTTGTAGCGCGGGTGGGCCGGGTCGAGATCTTCACGACCGGTGTACAGCACGCCTTTGGAATCGCAGAGGATGATGTTTTCGTGCGAGACACCCAACGTCTCGTAAAACTTCGCGCAAGCAATCCCCGCGGCTCCGGCACCGTTGAACACGACCTTGATCTTGGCGATGTCCTTTCCGATCAGGTCGAGCGCATTAATCAACGCCGCCCCGGAGATGATCGCCGTGCCGTGCTGGTCGTCGTGAAAAACAGGAATATCAAGCCGTTCCTTCAGCGTTTCCTCGATATGGAAACACTCAGGCGCCTTGATGTCCTCAAGGTTGATTCCGCCAAGCGTGGGGGCGAGGATCTCGCAGGTGCGGATGATTTCTTCCGGGTCCTTTGTGTCCAATTCGAGATCGAACACGTCAACTCCGGCAAACCGCTTAAACAATACGCCCTTGCCTTCCATCACCGGTTTGCCGGCCAGTGCGCCGATATCGCCAAGCCCAAGAACAGCCGTGCCATTTGAAACGACACCGACAAGATTGCCCTTTGACGTGTACGAATAGGCGAGCTCAGGGTTCTTTTCAATCTCCAGGCAGGGGACAGCGACACCGGGTGTGTAAGCAAGCGAAAGGTCGTGCTGGGTGGAGCAGGGCTTGATCGGGCGTACCTCAATCTTGCCGGGGCGTGGCGACGAATGATACTCAATCGCCTCGCGTTCATATCTCATGGGGAGTCTCCTAAACACATGTTGCATCAAACGCTGTTGCGCGGATGCAGATCCGAATTAAAATCGCTTGTAAACTCAAAACGGAGTTCCTGGTAGAACCCGTTTCTGGATGATGCTGGACAATGCCTGCGCATTGTCGTTCTTCTTTTCACAAAGTACATCTTGCACGTTGCCGTTGCAAGGTACGGCTGAAGGATGGTAAAGAATATTATAACCTTAGTAATTACTTATATTTACAATACTAAATGCAGAGCCGATGCCCAGCCCGAACATCCATAAAGTAAAATGGAAATAAAATATCAGAGAGGCAAATCAGCTCTCTCGGTGGCCTGAGGCTCCAAACCATGATGGCGAAAGGAACAGGCAGCACAATTTTGCGCCGATTTGCACCACATTCCATCATCGGCCCGATGCGACGGTGGAAGAACTGGAACGATGAACAGGTGGAAGAATTCGATGAGCAAGCACAAAGAAGATGGACGTACGGAAGGGAAGGATCTCTCTGCTGAAAACACCAACTCAAGCAGGAACAATGCGCATACTTATCCTGACCACAAGTTGAAACGCAAGGCATATGAAAAAGAGCTGCGCCGGTTGCATATCGAGCTGGTCAAGCTGCAATACTGGATCAAGGAAACAGGTAAACGCGTTGTAGTTCTCTTTGAAGGACGTGACGCTGCGGGCAAGGGTGGAACGATCAAACGCATCATCGAGCCGCTGAATCCACGCGGTGCGCGTGTCGTCGCGTTGGACAAGCCGTCCGACCGGGAACGCACCCAATGGTACTTTCAACGCTACATCGCCCACCTGCCGTCCGCCGGCGAAATGGTCTTTTTTGATCGTTCCTGGTACAATCGCGCCGGCGTAGAACGAGTGATGGGCTT
Organism: bacterium; assembly: GCA_963675295.2. Taxonomy (GTDB): domain Bacteria; phylum Electryoneota; class Electryoneia; order Electryoneales; family Electryoneaceae; genus BMS3BBIN04. Next base: position 2,821,204 of record CAXXKJ010000002.1, on the reverse strand, counting down.
CTGCTCCGACGATGAGTACAGGGAGTTTCTCCGGTCTTGTCCTCAATTCGAGCGGATGATTGTCCGTAGCGGGATCAAGCTGTTCAAATACTGGTTTTCGGTCAGTGACGACGAGCAGGAAAAACGTTTTCAGGCGAGACTGAAGGACGCAACCAAACGGTGGAAGTTGTCGCCGATGGATCTCACCTCCCGAGCAAAATGGGTCGAGTATTCCAAGGCGAAGGATGAAATGTTCTTCTACACCGACATCGAGGAAGCGCGCTGGTTTGATGTGCCGTCTGACGATAAGAAACGGGCGCGGTTGAACACCATCCGTCACCTGCTGTCGATGTTCGACTACGAAGATCTGAGCCCGGAACCGTTCGAGTTGCCGCCACGGCCGGAACAGGAAGAGTATGAACGTCCGCCGATGGACAAATTCATCACGATCCCGAATCACTACTGACGCAATCGGAACTCGAACACATCCGGCCGGGAGTAATGCCCGGCGGCGTCAAACAGCCATTTCTGCGAGCGGATCGCGCCGAGGTCAATGTCGGCGTAGAGGATCGTCTGTTCCGAAGTCACCGGGCCAACGATGATTTTTCCTCCCGGATCGACGATGAGGCTATTGCCCTTGTTGATCCACTCCCGACCCGCCGGATAGAATTGCTTGAATTCAAACCGGTCCGGCAGATCATCCATTTTCATCGCCGGAGCACAGCTGATCACATACATTCCACCCTCGCGCGCGATGAATCGCATCGCGGTTTGCCACGCTTCGGACGAATCCCACGTTGCAGCAACATATACCTGAACACCGGCCTGGTACATCACCGTGCGCGCCAACGGCATGAAATTCTCCCAGCAAAGCAGGCCGCCAAGCTTTCCGATCGGTGTGTCGAAGGACAGCATCGTGTCACCGGCACCTCGCGACCACATCAGGCGTTCACCGCCAGTCGGGATCAACTTGCGGTGCGTGCCGAGGATTTGCCCCTCCGCATTGATGTAGAGCAGTGAGTTGAACAGGCTGGCGTTGCTGGCTTCCGTGTTGCGTTCGTTGATGCCGATTGTGACATAGACACTGTTGTCCTTCGCGGCAGTACAAAGCTGATCGGTGGCGCCATCCGGCACGCTTACCGCGTTTTGCCACAATTCGTCGTACAAACTGCTGATCAATGCTTTGTTCGACGCCGGCACGGTCCACACCCAGTCGGGGTAGCCGGCAATGTATACCTCGGGAAAAACAACCAGTTTCGCGCCCTCGGACGCGGCTTTCTGGATCAGGTCGCAAGCTTTGGCGACTGTCGCAGCTTTGTCGAGATACACGGGAGAATCCTGGACCGCGGCGACTTTGAATGGCTCGGTGGGGGACATTGTTGGACCTTCCTGCAACGGGTCAACTCTTTGGGCAGGCGGATTTGCGTTGCGTTATCATCGGGACGACGAGTAAGGAATGCCTTAAATAACAGATTTAGTTGCGGATTACCAAGACAGCCAAGCTGTTTTTTCGCTATACTCGTGCCACCCATACTCCTGTATCTGAATCGAGGCATCCCATGCGCGACGATATCCAGCTGAGACCTGTTGAACACGACGACCTGCCACTTTTCTTCAAATTCCAGCTCGATCCCGATGCGAATCAGATGGCTGCCTTTACCGCCAAGGATCCCCGCGACCGTGAGGCCTTCGATCAGCACTGGGAGAAAACCCTGAACTCCGCAACAGTCCACATCCGCACGATCCTGGTCGAGGGCGTGATTGCGGGATCAGTGCTGAGTTATGTCATGGAAGACACGCCGGAAGTCAGCTACTGGATAGGAAAACCGTTCTGGGGGAGAGGGATTGCGACCGAAGCACTGAAGCAATTTCTCGAGATCCAGACCGAACGTCCGATGTATGCACGGGTTGCCTGCGACAACACTGCCTCAGTCCGCGTCCTCGAGAAGTGCGGATTCACGGTTGATCGCACGGATTCCGGCTACGCGAATGCTCGCGGCCGGGAAATCGATGAATACGTGATGGTGCTAGCATAGCAAGAACGATTGATCGATTTGTTTTACTCGTTCAACTCACCGCACAAACCGCTCTCCGGAGTTTTGTTACCTTCTCTGCCTCTCATACGTCCTAGTGCCAAATGGGACAATTCCTGATCCCAATGGCCTTTGAATTCTGAAGGCCCGATCCACATGTCGGCGATAGAACACACCCTTTTGGATTGACACGGTCACGAAACGATGGGGGAATGGTTCATGCTACGGTTTACGGCTGGTTTATTGGTGGTTCTTTCCATGGTGTTCAGCTTCAGTGTTTCTGGTCAAAGCCAAACAGTCGGCACACTCGCCGGTCCCGGTTGCGGTATCACGGACGGACTTGTCCTCGATTCGCAGGGAAATCTGTTCGGGTGTGATTTCGAGGGGACCACGGTATACAAGGTGACACCGGCTGGAAATGTGTCCCCGTTCGCGACCGGGTTCAATCATCCAAACGGGATGACAATCGACGCGAATGATAACATTTACCTCGCGTCCACCTGGGATCATGCGATCTTCAAGATCGATCCAGCAGGTACAACCACGCAGTACGGTCCTACGATCACCAATCCCAATGGCGTCATCTTTGAAGCGGACAGCGACACGTTGATCGTCGCCAGCTATGCGTTGAACCAGATCTACAAGCTGGCGCCGGATGGCACGGTCAGCTACTGGATCTCAGGTGGCGAGCTGAACGGTCCGCTGGGGATGACGTATGACGACGACGACCGGCTGTACATAGCAAACTTCAATGATGGCAAGGTGCTGCGTGTAGACGGCGACCAGTTGGTTGAAATCGCGGCTGTTCCGTCCGGGGACCTGTGGGGCGGAGATTACGCGTGCGGCTTCCTGACCTATGCGTCCGGCTACCTGTACGCCACCGGGATCGCGGTGAACTATGTCTACCGCATCTCGCTGGATGGCGAACTTAGTGTCTTCGCTGGGTGCGGGATTGCGGGTCATGTGGACGGTGATGCGCTCTCCGCACGCTTTTCACAGCCGAATGGGATCGTTCCCAACGCCACCGGCGACACGCTGTATGTTTCCGATTTCACCACCCAGACCATACGAACCATCAGCGGTTTCACCAGCGACGTGCCAGAATTCGCCACACCGATCCCACTGCGGACGGAGCTGGCGCAGAACTCCCCGAATCCGTTCAACCTGACTACGTTGATTCCGTTTACCCTGGCAACGCCCGGAGAGGTGCACTTGACCGTGGTCGATGTGCTCGGACGGCAGGTCGCTTCGTTGCTGGATGGAACGTTGTCAGCGGGGCGGCATGTGTCCAGCTGGAACGGGTTGACGCGTTATGGAACGGAAGCTGCGTCGGGTGTGTACTTCATTCGACTCGAGACGCAGGATGTGGTGGAAGTCCGGAAAATGACGTTTGTGATGTAAAACCGCTTACCGCATCCGGGGAGAGGGCCTCTTCCCGGATGTGGTCGATTCCGATCCCTCCTCCAGTTGTTTCCATTGGTAAAACAGGTAGTCATAACTTGATTGAGCTCCTGTTCTGATCCTACTTGTGGTACCCTCTCGACGATTCCGTTTCAATTCATATCTGACGCGTAACTAAGTCCTTAGACCTTCTATCCACGAGCGAGCACTGAGGTGGAATCCAGTGTTGCATATACATAGTAGAGCAATGTATAATGGTTCTATGGATGACGGCGGAAGGTATCGTAAGCCGGAATTGTGACGAGGACGGACGATGGACATTGGCAAGGATCTGGTTGCGGCATCGGCAACGCCGATGGTACTCGCGATTCTCGGGGAGGGCGAAAGTTACGGCTACGCGATCATCAAGAGAGTGGGCGAGTTGACCGGTGGGGAACTGCAGTGGGCGGACGGGATGCTGTACCCGTTGCTGCATCGCCTTGAACGCAATGGTTTCATCACGGCGTTCTGGGGCAAATCCGAAACCGGCCGGCGGCGGAAATATTACCGGTTGACCGAGCAGGGACGTGAGGAACTGGCACGTCACAGGCGGCAGTGGACCGTGGTTGACGCTGCGCTGCGTGACATCTGGGACGGTCAGGTCAATCCCATGGTCTTGGGTACATGAGTTGCAATCCCACAGAGGTTCACGGATGGACACACATCACTCGATAGAAGAACGAATCGGCGAATGGCGGCAGCACCTTGACCGGCATCCGTCGATCCATCATGTTGATACGGAAGAGTTGGAGGATCACCTCCGGTCGCAGATTGAGGCACTGCTAGAGGTTGGTCTGAACGAAGAGGAAGCGTTTCTCGTCGCGGTGAAACGGTTGGGCGACACGCATTCTCTGTCACGCGAATTCGCGCGCGAGTATTCCGAACGGTTGTGGAAGCAGTTGATGCCCTCCGGGCCGGAAGTGGATACCGACGGAGTAGCAAAGGATAGCATCATCGCGTTTGGATTCGCGATTGGCGCGGCAGTCGCGATCAAGCTGCCGCAGCTTTTCGGGGTGGAGTTCGGGGACGATCCGGCAGACGCCTCGTTTTACGCACGCCACATCAGTCTATTAATCCTGCCGTTCCTGGCGGCGTTCTTCGCGATCCGCAGGAGGTTTGAACAGCGGCAGTTGTACTATCTCGCCGCACCGTTTGTGGCTTCCGCTGTGCTGATGAACGCTATCCCATTCGCGCAGCTTGGTTCCACTGAATTGCTGGCTGCGATCCACCTGCCGATTGCGTTGTGGTTTGCCGTTGGCTATGCGTACATGGGCGGCCGATGGCGAAGTCACACCCAGCGGATGAACTTCGTGCGTTTCTCCGGGGAGTGGGTGATCTACCTGGCGCTGATCGCGTTGGGCGGCGGGGTGCTGACCGGATTTACCGTGCTGCTGTTTGAATCCATCGGGCTGGATGCGGAACCGTTCGTCACGACGTGGCTGATCCCGTGCGGAATTGCCGGTGCGGTGGTCATCAGCAGCTGGCTGGTGGAAGCGAAACAGAGCATCATTGAAAACATGGCGCCGGTGTTGACCCGGCTGTTCACGCCCTTATTTACCCTGCTGTTGCTGAGTTACATCGTGGCGATCATGGTGTCCGGTACCGGTATTCTGGTTGACCGGGACGTGTTGATCGGGTTCGACCTGCTGCTGGTCTTGATTCTGGGCCTGTTGCTGTATTCCATCTCCGCGCGCGACCCCGAAGCGCAGCCGAACCTGTTCGACAAGCTGCAGTTCCTGTTGGTGGTGAGCGCGTTGATCGTGGACGGCCTCGCGTTATGGGCCATCGGGATGCGCATTTCCGAATTCGGTTTCAGCCCGAATAAGGTCGCGGCGCTGGGCGAAAACCTGATCCTGCTGGTGAATCTGGGCTGGTCGGCGGTGCTGTACGCTCGCTTCCTGTTCAAACGAGTTCCGTTCGCCACGCTGGAACGCTGGCAGACGGCGTATATCCCCGTGTACCCGATCTGGGCGGCGATTGTGGTGGTCTTATTTCCGATCCTGTTTGGATTCAGGTAGGTAGATGGGTTATGAGAGCGTCTATAAAGGGTTTCCGGGTGATCGGGAGCCCTTCTCTGTGTCCGGAGGCGGAGGGGCGGCTGAACGATCGATGCAATGGTTTACGCTCATTCAGAAGTACATTATCCATGTAGTCATACCCTGATAACGAGGACAGGAAGCTGATACAGGATGGAGATGCCTGGATACAACGGAATCGGGAAGGAGCTGGGTTCTGCGGGCCGGTTTCTGGCCTGGCTTGACGAAGGATACGCGGAGACGGCCAACCGGACCCGGAACACGTATCTCAACGACCTGTCAGCGTCGATCAATCTGTCTTATGCCGGAACCAAGCCGCATCATGGTACTCTTTCGCCCGGATGCCGGCATTGCGGCGACGGCACTTGGTCCTGCCTGTTCATCAATCAAACCTGCAACGCCGACTGCTTCTACTGCCCGATGGAACCCGCCGACCGTGAAGCGCCGCCGCCGACGGCCCTGGGCGTGGATTTCCCGTCGCCGGGCCGGTACGTGGATTTTCTGGAACACGCGGGGTACCGTGGTGTCGGGTTGAGCGGGGGAGAGCCGCTGCTGAACTTGGATCGAACAGTCGATTTCATCACGTCGATCCGTGAACGTTCCGGTGACAACATCTACCTGTGGCTGTACACGAACGGCATCCTCGCAAACAGGGAACGGCTGGACCGATTGTTCCATGCGGGACTGAATGAGATCCGCTTCGACATCTCAGCGATCAACTATCGTCTAAAACCGGTCCGGCTCGCACGCGAATGGCCGTGGAGAGTAACTGTCGAAATTCCGGCCATACCCGAGGATGAGGAACGAGTCGCTCAGTTGTTACACGTGCTGGCCGGGATCGGAGTGGATCACCTGCATCTGCACCAGCTGACCGTGAACAAGTGGAATGCGGGACGGTTCGTGGAACGCAACTACACACTGCTGCACGAACCGGCGAACGCGGTACTGGATTCCGAGTTGTCTGCGTTGCGTCTGTTGAAACGGGCTGCGGAAGAACACCTCGCGCTGAACGTTCAGTATTGCGCACGCGAATACAAGATCCGCTTTCAGGGCAGGGGACGCAGGCTAAGGCTGCTGCAACTCGGCTGGGGCGACGAGCTTCCGGGTACGGTGAACGAACAAGGGTATGTTGTCGAAACGACTGCAATCGAGCCGGAATTAAAAATGCCAGAGCTGCAAGATGAGCTGTTGATGGTCACCAGCCCCCAGGCGGGTTGCCTCGTGGGCAAACACGAACACGTTCTGCCGAAGACAACTGTAAAACGTCTGGAGCCGGTGCTGGTGCGCAAGCTCGGCCTGCCGGACGAACAGCCAATTCCGCTGGCGGGGTGGGAACCGTACGCTATCCGCCTGGTTCCGGTATCGCCACGTGTCCCAAGGTTTGATCGCGAAGGGCTGTCGCTGATGCGATGAGTGTTCTCAGGATGGAAGAGCAGATCGGCGTGAACGTCAATAGGGCCAGGCATATTGCCCGGCCCTGTTGCATTCAATGTTCTTCCGCAAAGAGATCGCGGCGTGGATCAGTACCGCTCGCCAGCAACACTCTGCTGGATCAAAGACGCCAGCCGCTCCAAGTGTTCCGGTTGCAACGTGAGATCCTGCGAGGCCCAGTTTTCCTCGAGACGTTCGATCTTGCGCGTTCCCGGGATGGCGGCGAGGTGTTCGTCGCGCGACAGTACCCAAGCCAACGCGATCTGCGCCGGGGTCGCGTCCAGTTCCTTCGCAATCTCCGCGACCGCGTCGGCCAGCTTGCTGTTCTGCGCGATGGCTTCGTCGGTAAATCGCGGGTTCTCCAGACGCCAATCGCCGGGTTCGAGGTCGCTGCGTGACCGGATCGTGCCGCTGAGGAAACCCCGGCCCAACGGACTGTAGGCGACAAACCCGATATCGAGCTTCTGCACGGCCGGCAGGATCTCGTCCTCGACCTCCCGTGACCAGAGCGAGTACTCGGTTTGCAGGGCGCTGATGGGGTGGACCTTGTGCGCACGGGCGATGGTTTCCGGGTCCGCCTCGGACAAGCCGATGTACCGTACTTTCCCCGCCTGCACCAGCTCCGCCATCGCGCCGACCGTTTCCTCGATTGGCGTTTCCGGATCGACACGGTGCTGGTAATAGAGGTCGATGTAATCGGTGCCGAGCCGTTTCAACGAAGCATCACAAGACGCCTTGACATACTCCGCGTCCCCCTTGATGCCCAGGAAGCCACCGTCCTCACCGCGACGCACGCCGAACTTGGTCGCCAGAATAACCTGGTCACGGCGTCCATTCATTGCCTTGGCCAACAGCATCTCGTTCGTGAACGGGCCGTACATATCCGACGTATCCCAGAAGGTGCAGCCGAGCTCGAGCGCCCGGTCGAGAACGCGAAGGTTCTGCGCTTCATCGGAAGAACCGTAGAAATCCGACATGCCCATGCAGCCCAAGCCGATGGCGGGCACACGAAGACCCTGTGATCCAAGAATGATCTCTTTCATGATTCTGATGTCCTTTGCTTGAGTATATCAGGAGTGTAGCCACGTCCTGCCAGTCATGGTTGGGTACTGCTGATGGGATGAACAGACGCAAATCATCCACGTCCGATAAATAGCACATCTGTATTCGGTATCAACTTGTGGCTGGAGGTTTTTGATCTTGTGCGAGACGGATCGAATACACCCGCACTTCAGGACGATCCTTGTACGGAACTGTCTTTTCGAGGGTGAATCCATTTCGCAGGGCTACGTTGATTGAGGGTTGGTTTTCAGGAACAATTAATGAGATAAAGCGTTCATAGCCATACGTTTTCGCGCCATACTCCATGCAACCCTTCGCGGCTTCGGTGGCATATCCATGTCCCCAGAATGCCGGATTGAACAGGTAGCCGATTTCCGGTTCGGTTTTACCGTCGACCTGTTGCGTCAGGATTCCGCATTGGCCAATGGCATCGCCGGTTTCTTTCAATTCGACCATCCAGAAGGAATGACCATCCGATTCATACCGTTTCAGAACTCTGGAAACCCAGTCACGGATCTCGTCGTCATTCAGCACCTTCGGGTAGTGTTTCATGGCGATTTCACTGGATAGAATCGGACGGAGGGCAGGCAAATCTTCCTCCGTCATCATCCGCAGCCGCAATCGTTGTGTATCAAACACGTAGGTAGGCATGATTTCCCCTCAGCTGGCATGATTCTGTTCAGACGTCGCCGGTTGCACACTTCTTCCGAATCGAGGATACATCAAGTAGCATGGGCCTGAGAATGCGCTCATACGAACGAATCGGGTCCCTGGAGGTGTGGATCGCAAATCAAAACCCCACGAAGGCATGGTAACCTCCGTGGGGTTGATTTACTTCAGAACAAAGCCGAACCGTCAACTGTCAGGACACTGTCAGCGTACCAGCATCACCTTTTGGAACTTGTTCAGGTGACCGGGTACTGTGGCGTGGATGAAGTACAAGCCACTTGCAAGTCCTGAAGCGTCAAATGTGAAGTGGTTTATCCCAGCAGTGTACGATCCACTCGCCAGCTCGGCGATAGTCTGGCCGGCAGCGTTGAAAACCGTCACCGTCAGCTCAGATGGTTCCGGCAGATTTACCGTGACAACAGTTGAGGCATTGAACGGGTTCGGATAGGCGGTTACCATCGTGTATTCCGATGGCCGCTCAACCGTCATCCGGTTCGCATCTGATGTGAATTCCCACTCCGTTCCGAACCACTCATCCACATTCCCGGGTCCGGTCGTCAATTTGGTGAAGTAGCATGTGTTGGTCGCATCGACAATCCACGGTACGAACGTTCCGACGTATCCATGGAACGTGTACTCACCAGGTGGTGCATAGCCCGGAATCGCTTCACGAAGATTGGGCGCCGTAACCAATCCCGGTGGCAGGTTGACAGTCCTCGTCATCAGGGGACCGTAGAATGCGCCTCCGGGAAGACGCACATACGTCCAGGCATCACGGACAAGCAGGCTGCCCGTATTGTTGGTCACATAGGCGATATAACGGAACATACCTCCGCCCGCAGGAATGTTGGCTGTTATCGGTGTCATGCTGAGCTCAAGCATCGGCGGTCCACCCATCACATACAGCCGTTCCACCCAGTTGTTTGAACCTCCGTTCGCATCACGTCCACCGATACTGTACAGGTAGTCGTTCACATAAGCGGACGCGAGGTGATAGCGCGCGAAAATCATATCCGGACCCATAGTCCAGTAATCTGAAGCGGTGTCGTAGATCTGGGTATAGTCTTCAGCTTCGTAAATGTTACCGAAATGGCCGCCGATCACATAGATGGCGTCGTTGATGACTTCCGCTGAAGCGCCTCGGGTCAGGTAGGTCCGGTTTGCGATAGAGGTCCAGGTGTCGGTCGTGTAGTTGTACTTGTAGTCCCCATTGTAGCTGAAAACGTAGATATACCCGTTATAGATGACCGATGTGCAGCCCTGCAACGTTACCGGACAGGGAGTTCCCATGGTCCATGAATTGGTCGTCGTGTTCAGGATATACACATCGTCTTGAGCGCCTCCCGGAACCGTGTACCCGCCGATCACGTACACGTGTTTCCCCACAGTTTCCGCAGTCGCCCAATACAATGGAATTGGCAACACAGCCGGGCTCGTAGACCAGGTATTCGATGGAATGTCATAGATTTGAATTGTGCTCAACGGGCCGTAGCCGCCGAAGCTGTAAATCTTGTCACCAACCAATGCTGCGCACAGATAGCCCTGCGCGACGGGAAGATTGGCCAGATAGGTCCAGGTTCCACCCGAATACCGCTCCATTGTCGTTACGGGGACCAGGTTATCCATGCCGCCAACAGCATAAATATCCCCGTTGTACTCAATGGCGTCGAGACCGTAGCGGCTGGCGTTCATCGGCGTCCATTGTGCCCACTGTGCGTTGACGACACACGCCACGCACAGCACAATCAAGATCGCAGCTATCGTCTTCATCGCTTCCCCCCATGTCGAAAACTACCCTCATGCCCCAATCGAGGCACTCTGTGGCGAATTGGAATCAACCACATCAAATTCAATGTATTCAGAACGCCGCACGAAAACGCGAAATCCTGTCATATTGCCGAATTTTGTGAGAGCAGACCGCCAAGGCTGGCGCATCCGCTGGGCAGCATCATTTCGTGTATCTTTTGCATAAACTGGAGATCATTCAGCAGCCGGTTTTTTGCAGAGGACAGTGGTGTGGACGGATAGTGGAACGGAAACGGCCATGGCGGATTCGAGTTGTGGCCATCTGTCACAAGAGTTTAATTTCCAACAGGCTTTGAGTACATTCATCACGTATGTGATACAACATCAGCTGATCCACTGTAAAACGCGCAGATCATCCCGATGCTAGAGACCCTCATTTACGTCGCTGTTGGAATGCTGGTTGTGCTGATTCCCGGCATCTACTGGTATCGCGAACGAAGCAAGAGCAAGCGTGCTGCGGAAACGTTGACCAAGGCGGTCGAGAGTGGCCGTGACCAGCCGGTTTCGCTGCACCCGGTGATCGACCCGAACATCTGCATCGGGTCGGGGGCATGCGTGCGTGCGTGTCCGGAACAGAACGTGCTCGGCCTGATTGACAATGCCGGCAAGCTGATCAGTCCGTCCAACTGCATCGGGCATGGGTTGTGCCAGGCTGCGTGCCCGGTGAACGCAATCACGCTCGTCTTCGGCACCGAAAAGCGCGGAGTCGACATTCCACACCTGAAGGGTACGTTCGAGACCAATGTTCCGGGTGTTTACATCGCCGGTGAGCTGGGCGGGATGGGCTTGATCCGCAATGCAGTGACTCAGGGCCGGCAGGCAACCGAGTACATCGTGAAGAGCCTCGAACGCGAGGACGGTCAGGATCTGCTCGACCTGCTGATTGTCGGCTCGGGTCCGGCGGGGATCGCGGCATCGTTGCAGGCGAAAGAAGAGGGACTGCGGTTTGTCACCATCGACCAGGACGATCTCGGTGGCACGATCCTCTCGTATCCGCGCCGCAAGCTGGTGATGACTCAGCCGCTGGAGCTGCCCGGCTACGGCACGATCAAGGTGCGGGAAGTGGAGAAGGAGAATCTGCTCAGTACGTTCCAGTCCGTGTTCCAGAAAACCGACCTGACGGTTCAGACTGGGGAAAAATGCGAGAGTGTCAGCCGTGAAAACGGCCATTTCCGGGTTGTCACCAGCAAACAGGAGTACCATGCCCGGCGTGTTCTGCTGGCGATCGGCCGACGCGGGACCCCCCGCAAGCTGGGTATTCCCGGCGAAGAGTCGCCGCGCGTATACTACCGGTTGATGGATCCCGAACACTTCGCAGACAAGAAAATCCTCGTGGTTGGAGGTGGCGACAGCGCGGTGGAAGCGGCCGTGTCCCTCGGTGAACAGCCCGGTACAACAGTCCATCTGAGCTACCGGCGGGACAAGATCTTCCGGATCAAGGAGAAGAACGCGGAACGCCTGGAGAGATCCATTGCCTCCGGCGAAGTTCACCCGCTTTACAGTTCGGAGGTGTTAAAACTGGAGCCCGGCAAGGCGCTGCTTCGTGTCGGAGATGATGAACAGGAACTGGCCAATGACCAGGTATTTGTGTTCGCTGGCGGTGTTCTGCCCACCGAATTCCTCCAGAGCATCGGGATCGAATTCACGCGAAAGTTTGGGGAGGTTTAGCGGTTTCATCATTGGCACACTGGTGCAAACTTATGTAGTTTTTGCAACAAGTCAACAGCGACCTGATCGAGACACTTTGTGAAACCGGCAACGTTCACCCCCAAGCGCAGCCGTTGCATCCTGTACGTGTTCGCTTTGCTGATTTTCTTCAGCGTTGCAGCTGATTTTGCATCAGCTCAGATCTCTCCCGGCAAGCTGTCCGCCGCGCATGAATCCCTTGAAGGCATAACGAAATGCACCCAGTGTCACGAACTGGGTCAGGCGGTTGTTGGCGACAAGTGCCTCACCTGTCATACAACCCTGAACTCTCGCATCGACGCCGGGCAAGGCTACCACGCCAGCTCCGAGGTTCAGGGCGAAGCCTGTACCACCTGCCATTCAGAACATCACGGCCGCGACCATGAACTGATCTACTGGCCGTCCGGTCAGAGCGAGTTTGACCACGGGTTAACCGGCTGGACATTCTCCGGCGCCCATCAGAATCTCGACTGTCGCGAATGCCATCAGCCGCGATTTCACACCGAGGACGCCTTCTCTGCGGAGAACGTCGTCAACGAGGAAAGCACCTTCCTCGGCTTGGATTCTCAATGCGTCAGCTGCCACGAAGATGAACACGCCGACCAGTTGACAAATACCTGCACCAGTTGTCACACCCAGCAGGCATGGAAGCCCGCTCCCGGATTCGACCACTCGCGTGACACCGAGTACGCGCTGACCGGTCGTCACACGGACCTCGAGTGCGTCAAATGCCACGCCGCTTTACCGCGCACGTCTCACTCCGCCGGAATGATCGTGGACAAAAACAGTCCTGACAGCTACGCGCAGTACGCAGGCCTGTCGTATGCCAGTTGCGCCGCTTGCCATGAGGACGTGCACAAAGGACGGTTCGGTGCCGACTGCAGCCGTTGCCACACGACAGCCGGGTTCCAGTCCGCGACGGCGTCCGGCGAGTTTGACCACAGCCGAACTGAGTTTCCGCTCCTTGGCCTGCATCAGCAGGTCCAGTGCCTTAATTGCCACACCAGCGGCTCGATGACCGAACCATTGGCGTACGACCGTTGCCGGGATTGCCACGAGGACGAGCACCGCGGCCAGTTCACGGATCGTGCGGACGGTGGTGCCTGCGATGCCTGCCACAGTGTCGAACGTCCATTCCACAGGACCACCTTCAGTCTCAGCGAACACAAGCAGACAGACTTCGCACTGACCGGCAGCCACCGCGCGATACCCTGCGCGCTGTGCCATGTGCAGAAGATGGACGACACGGGCGATTCGTACGCGACCTTCACCTTCGAGTCGACGCGCTGCCAGGCGTGCCACGACGACATCCATCGCAGCCAACTCGACATCTGGATCGACAAAAACGGCTGCGAATTCTGCCACAACACCAGCACGTGGAGCCGCACCAGCTTCGATCACAACCTCGCGCGATTCCCGTTGCAGGGAAAGCATCGCGAGATCCTCTGCCTCAAGTGCCACTGGATCGAGACAGACGCCGGCGAGGAACTGGTGTGGATGAAGCCGCTGGAACGTACCTGCGCGGCGTGCCATGACGATCCGCACGCCGCCCAGTTCGCGGAGATTGTCGCGTCCGACGGTTGCGAGCAGTGCCATATCCCGAGCGGCTGGACGGATTTGCTGTTCGTGCACAATCGTGATACCAATTTCCCGCTCACCGGCGGGCATGAAAATGTGGCCTGCAATCTGTGCCACAAGCCGACGCAGGTTGGCGATAGGGATGTCATCCAATACGCGGGCCTGAACCGTGAGTGCAGCGCCTGCCATGGAAATCAACCGGAACGTCCCGGGAGGGATGGATGAGAGTTGACCGAACGCTGTTTCTGCTGTTGGCGATGCTGCTGATCCTCGCCGGATCGGTGCCGGGAGCAACGGTGCAGACGATGCCGCACGGCGACGACTTCGATCTCGACTGTTCGTTGTGCCATGTGGTTGAGGGCTGGAGCGAACTGAAAGCGCCGCTGGAATTTGATCACAATTCCACCACCTTCCCGCTGGAAGGACGGCATGAGCAGGTCGATTGCCAGTTCTGCCATGAATCCCTCGAATTTCGGCAGGCGTCCTCACAGTGTTTCGACTGCCATGTGGATGTCCATTCCGGACAGTTCACGCACGACTGTAGCCAATGCCACAGTCCCGAGGGTTGGTTCGACGAAGCCCACTTTCGGGAAATGCACCAGCAGACGCGGTTCGCGTTGACCGGTGCTCATGATGGCCTGGCGTGCACGGCCTGCCACGCCGACGGCAACTACGCCGAGGCGTCACTCAACTGCGCCGGCTGCCATCTGGATGACTACTATCACGCGAACAACCCGGACCATGCCGGGGCGGGATTCAGTACAACGTGCGACGAGTGCCACGGACTGGTGTCTGTCGATTGGGCTGGGAGCATTGTCGACTTTGACCATACGCCGGACTTCCCGCTCGTGCGCGGGCACCGTGTGTTTGACTGCCAGGCGTGCCATGCACCGGGCAGCAATTATGCTGAAACCTCGAGCGAATGTTATTCCTGCCACGCAGACGATTACAACCGAACCGATGACCCGAACCACGCGCAGGCCGGTTTCCCGACCGACTGCTCGATCTGCCACACCATCGATGACTGGGACGATGCGGACGATTTCAACCACTCTACCACGGGTTTCGACCTCACCGGCGAACACCGCGAGGTGAATTGCAACGAGTGCCACACAGCTGGTTATGCCGGCACACCGACCGCCTGCAACGGCTGCCATCAGGACGATTACGACGGCGCGACGAATCCGCCGCACAATCCGGCGAGCTTCGCGTCCGACTGCTCGATTTGCCACACCACGGACGGCTGGTCTCCGGCGCCGGGCTTTGACCATGATGCGGACACGATGTATCCGCTGGTCGGCGGACACCGTGAGGCCGAGTGTTCCCAGTGTCACTTGAACAACGTGTACGTTGGCCTGCCGGACGCGTGCTTCGATTGCCACCTGGAAGACTACAACGATACGGACGATCCGGATCACACCGCCGAAGGGTATCCAACCGACTGCGAAGTTTGCCACACACCCGTCGACTGGGAAGAGGCAGAGTTTGATCACCAGGCGACTGAATTTCCGCTGACTGGCGCGCATCTCGAAACCGATTGCGCCGATTGCCACGTTGACGGCTATGTCAATACGCCAACGGACTGCTACGCCTGCCATCAGGTGGATTACGAAGACGCAACCGAGCCAATCCATAATCCGGATTCGTTCGATTTCGACTGCCTGCTGTGCCATGACACGCAAACGTGGGAACAGTCCAGCTTCGATCACGATCAGGACACCGATTTCCTCGTCGAAGGGGCGCATACCGAACTCGATTGCGCCGACTGCCATATCGATGGCCAGTACGTGAACACCCCGGTGACCTGCTTCGGTTGCCATGAGGACGACTACAACAACACGGACGACCCCGACCACGCGGCGAACAACTACCCGACCGACTGCACCGAGTGCCACAACCAGATCGATTGGGAGGATGTCGATGATGACGACTTCCCACATGACGTTCAGACCGGATTCCCGTTGATCGGTGGACACGCCGGACTGACCTGTGTTGATTGCCACGCCGACGGCTACGCCAACACCGACCCCGCGTGCATCAGCTGCCATCAGGACGACTTCGATCAAGCCGTGCCGCCGCATGAAGCGGAATCATTCGGCAACGATTGCGAAGTCTGCCACACGATTGAGGGCTGGACGCCGTCCACCTTCGACCATGACACGCAAACCCAGTTCGTGATCAACGGCTCGCACACCGAGCTGAATTGTGCCGACTGCCATATCGACGGGCAGTACGCGTCCACGCCGGAAACCTGTTTCGGTTGTCACGAAGAGGACTACAACGACGCCGACGACCCGGATCACCTCGCCGGAAACTACCCGACGGACTGCACCATCTGCCATAACACGTCTGACTGGGACGATGCCGATTTTGATCACAACACCACCGACTTCCCGTTGACCGGTGCGCACACCACGCTCGACTGCAATCTGTGTCACGCCGACGGCTACACGGGCACTCCGACCGAATGCTTCGCGTGCCATGAGGACGATTACAACAACGCGGACGATCCGGACCATCTGGCGAACAACTACCCGCACGACTGCACCATCTGCCACAACACGACCGACTGGGACGACGCCGATTTCGACCACAACAACACCGACTTCCCGTTGACCGGCGCGCACACGACACTCGACTGCAACCTGTGCCATAGTGAAGGTTACACCGGCACGCCGACGGAGTGTTTCGCGTGCCATGAGGACGATTACAACAACGCGGACGACCCGGACCATCTGGCGAACAACTACCCGCACGACTGCACCATCTGCCACAACACGTCCGACTGGGACGACGCCGATTTCGACCACAACAACACCGGCTTCCCGTTGGTCGGCGCGCACACCACGCTCGACTGCAATCTGTGTCACAGTGAAGGCTACACCGGCACGCCGACGGAGTGCTTCGCGTGTCATGAGGGCAACTACAACGGTGTCAGCGATCCGAACCACGTCACAAACAGCTACCCGCAGGTTTGCACCACCTGCCATACGCAGGCCAGCTGGACGCCGCTGGACAGCTTCGACCACGATCAGTGGACCGACTTCCCGCTTGAGGGTGAACACACGGGCGTGAATTGCTCGATGTGCCATACAAACGGGTACGAGGGGACGCCGTCCACCTGCTTTGCGTGCCACGAGGGCAGTTTCAACAACGCCGATCCGCCGCACGATCCGGGTTCGTTCGGGACCGACTGCACGATCTGCCACTCGGTCAACGGCTGGACACCGTCCACGTTCGACCATAACCAGCAGACCGATTACGACCTCACCGGCCAGCACCTGACGCTGGACTGCACACTGTGCCATGTTGGTGGGCAATACACCGGCACGCCGGACGAGTGCTTCTTCTGCCATGAGGACGACTACAACCAGACAAACGATCCGAACCATCAGCAGGTGATGTTCCCCACAACTTGCGACCTGTGCCACAATACGTTCGACTGGGAGGACGCTCAGTTCAACCACATCGTCTGGTTCCCGATATACAGCGGTGAGCATCAGGGGGAGTGGGATTCGTGTTCCGAGTGTCATCCGAACCCCAACGACTACACCGACTTCACCTGTCTAACCTGCCACTTGCAGGGTGCGATGGACAACGAGCACGACGACGTTCCGGGCTATCAGTACAACAGCCTCGCGTGCTACAACTGTCACCCGGACGGCGATGAAGGGCCGAACCTGTTCCCGGATCAGATTGAACCTGATGAAGAACGGAAGGGGGCGCGCTGATGAAACGGCTCACGATGCTATTCGCACTCCTGCTGCTGGTTACAGGGTACGCGTTCGCAACCGCGCCGCTGGGCGAAACCACGATCAGCTACCTCACGGCGGACGGCTTCTTCATTGGCTCGGGCTCAAATGCCGGTCTCGCAGTGGGCGATACGGTTCAGGTGTTGCGTGATCACGAGCAAATCGCCTTGGGACGGGTTTTGTTCACCGCTGATGCGTCCGCGTCCTGTGAGTTGATCGAGGGTGATCTGGACGAGCTTCAGGTCGGCGATCTTGTGCATTTCACGGTCCCGCAACGCCTGCTCGACCCGATCGACGAGTCGCCGGTCTACTCCGCGACTCCGGCGACACCTTCCACACCAGCCAGCGCCACTCGTCCGGTTGCCGAGGCGAAACCGATGACAATACGTGGACGGATCGGCCTGCAGCTGCGGTACACCGGCACGGACGACAACAACCGTGACCTGGCAGAACCGGGCTTAACGGCCCGGCTGCGGATGGACGATTTGTTCGGCACCGCGCTGCGCTTCGAGTTGCGAGGACGGTCGCGCTATCAGCTGCGTGACAGCAAGGCGGAATCAACATACCCGGATCCGTGGAACAACCGGATCTATGAAGCATCGTTGCAGTATGATGACCCGGCGTCGGCATTGGGGTATCGTGTCGGGCGGGTGTACGCCCGGGCGGTGAGCGGGATCGGTGTGTTTGATGGCGCGTATGTCGATTACGATTTCGCGGAAAGCTGGACCGTGGGTGCATTCGGTGGATTGCGGCCGGACCCGACCACCAGCCGCGTCAACAGTGACGAGGTCAAGACCGGTGTATTCGTGCAGCACACACGCGGCGACTGGTCGTCCCAGCGGATTGACGCCTCGCTGGCGTTTGCCGGATCGTACCGCCGGGGCGAAATCGACGAGGAATTTCTGTATCAGCAGATTCGCTACTCGTTGGGTCGCACGCTGACGGTATACGAGAGCGCGGAACTGGCTGTGAACCGTGGCTGGCGCGAAGAGGCGACTGGATCGTCGCTGGAATTAGACAACATCCTGTTCAGCGTGCGATACTCGCCGGTCGATGTGGCCAGTTTCGATGTCGGGTACGACAACCGCCGGATACTGCGCACGTGGGAAACGAAAGACACCCCGGACAGCCTGTTCGATGATGCAGTCCGTGAGGGCTGGCGTTTGGGGACAACCCTGCGTTTGACCCGCGACCTGCGTTTCACGGTTCAGGGTAACATGCGTACCCGTAGCGACGGCGGCGACGACACGTACACCGGCCATGCCAGCCTCAGCCACCGTGACCTGTTCAGCAGCGGTGTATCACTGAATGCACGGCTGGCCTACTACAACAACCCATACAGCACCGGGTATCAGCCCTCGCTCGGGTTGGCGATGTATCCGCACCGCCGCGCGCGTGTTCACCTGGATGCCGGCACACGTGTCTACGACTACGACTCGACCAACGAAAGCTACACGGATTTCTGGATTCGCCCGGGCGTGTCGTTTACCTTCGGGCAGCGGTGGTACGGGCAGGTGTATCACGAATACACCTCCGGCGACCTGCAGAACAGCAACCGCAGCTATCTCGAACTGGGTGTGAGATTTTGAGCGCATGAACCAGGAGCAGAAACCGTCCCTCGCGCACCGGATGCTGATGATCGCGCTGTTCAGCGTGACCATCGCCGCGGTGGTGCTGATCGCTGTGCAGGGCTGGGATTACTATACCGCGGATCGGCTCGACCGTCCGCACATGCAATTGCATGAAGCGTGGAAGGCGGGCGGGGTCATCGGGCACGGCCTCGGCATCATCGGCAGCCTGCTGATGATGCTCCTGCTGCTGTACATCCCTCGGAAGAACATGCGCCAGCTGCAGAACGCCGGCAAACTGTCACACTGGCTGAATGTGCATATCTGGATGGGTATCACCGGCCCGTTGCTGATCACGTTTCACTCAACGTTCAAGTTTGGCGGAATCGTCGCGGTCAGCTACTGGTCGATGGTGGCGGTGGCGCTTAGCGGCGTGCTCGGACGGTACATCTACCTGCAGATCCCGCGCACCCTTTCCGGACAGGAGTTATCGGAACACGAGCTGGATACGATAGACAGCTCGCTGCAAGGCGAAATGCGCGCGTTGCCCGGCATGACCGATGAGCTCGTCGCCGAGATCACCCGCACCATGAGCGGCGGACACAAAGGAAAGAAACAGGGGTTCGGCGCGGTCTTCAGCTGGATCGGACAGGATTTGCTACGTCCCATCCGGGTTCGTGCTCTGCGAAGCAAAATCGCCAGCGAAACCGAGCTGGCGTCCACTCACATCAGCGACATGGTGGCGCTGGCTCGGAAACGTGCGCTGCTGATCCGCCGCCGTGCCTTCCTCAACGTCGCCCGCAAAACACTCCACCACTGGCATGTCATCCACCGGCCGTTCGCACTGGTCATGTTCATTATCATGTTCGTACACATCGCGGTTGCGGTGCTGTTTGGCTACACATGGATCTGGTGAAGTACAACAACGAAGCTTCTGTTCAAAGGCTTTGAAGGCGTACGTTCAAGCGTTTTTGCTGCCTGCCAACGGTTACGCTATCATTTGACCAGTGTAAGCTTGCGTGCGGCAGAATGTCCGGTGTCGGTGCTGGCATAGACGATGTAAGTTCCGGAGGCGAGGGTTTCCGCGGAAATGGAAATCTGCTGACTGCCCGGTCCAGCGACCTGATCTGCAACAACGGTTACCTCGCGTCCCAGCATGTCGTAGAGCACGACCTGTACTTCAGAACGTACCGGCAGGTCAAGCTCGATCATCGCGGTCGAATTGAACGGGTTCGGGTAGACCTGCATCAACATCGGCATCATTGGTAGGCGCTCTTCACCGACCTCGACCGAGTCTTCCAGATCAATCACCATGTAGAAATCAGCGAGTCGTGACGCGCTGTATGAAGTATAGCCGACGGCTACCGGAATGTCGCCGCTGACGAGGTCGATACCGTAGAATTCTTCGTAGGCACCACCGCCGAATTCCCACGATTCATCCAGGTTGCCATTCTGTGTGACAGTAAAGACCCACCCGTCGAATGCAACTTCGTTATTCGGGGTCGCACGTCCGCTGAGGTAGTACCCGCCGCCCGGCCGGATCACGATATCCTGCGCCGCGAAACTACCATTCGAGCCGTAGGTATTCATCCAGTCGAGTTGCAGATCGGAATCGATCCTTGCGACAAACGCGGAACTGAATTCCGTGTCATCGTCAGGATAGGTTTCGCCACAGAGGGTAAACGATCCGTCAGCATTTGCCACCATCGCATTGCAAATCTGCGGATGAGGGATCTGGATCAACGTTTCAGATACAAGATCTCCATCAAGTTCAACCTTCGCGAGGTGGATATCGCGGTGTTCGTCCTCGTAGGAAAACGTGCTGCCAGCGAGCAGAAGGTGGTTGTCGCCTGTGAAGGCAATGGCGTTGCAATAATCATTTCGCTCGCTGCCATATGAGTTTTGCCATTCGAGTTGTCCATTCTGATCAATCTTGACCAGGAAGACGTTTGACCTGTTGTCGTCCAGATCATCGTTGGTGAAACCAGCGAGGTAGTATCCACCGTCTGCTGCCGGCAGGACCGCGTCAATCTGGTCATCTTCCGTGTCAGATCCGTACATAGTCTGCCATTCGAGGGATCCAGCAGCGTCTACTTTTACGACCCAGAAGTCGTAGGTTTCATTGTCCGTTGATTCAGATGTTCCTGCCGCGAGATAGCCGCCATCCGTACCCTCGACGGCGACACGAAGCTCATCCCATGCTTCACCACCGAACGTTTCCTCCCATACCGGCTCACCGTTACTGTCGGTCAGGGCGAGGTAGCCGTCAACGAGCTCGGCATCGTGTGAGGATGTCCGTCCCGTCAGCAGCAACTCATCGGTTGACACAGTCGTGACAGAGAGCAGGATATCGTAAGCCGAACCACTGTTCAGGGTGGTGATGGAACGATCGGTGTGCGGCTTACGGTGATCGTTCGCGTAATCGACTCCCACCAGCAGGAGAATCACGAGCAGGCTTGCTGACCACGTTGACAAACGAATGAATGCCGGCTTTCTCATGGGTGATTCACCTCCGGAAACCACTGACTCAGGGCATCCTTAATTGGCTGATAGGCGGGGATATCCGCTAGATTGGTCCATTCATTCGGGTCGGTATCGTGATCGTATAACTCTTCAGATCCGTCGTTGTACCGTATGAAACGCCATTGGTCGTCACGCAGAGCGTGGTTCATGTAGCGGTAGGTCGTCAGCGCCGGTTCCGCTCGTTGCAAATTGGGATTGCTCAGCCAGGGAACGAGGCTTGAACCTTCCAGTTGATCAATGTCCGGCAATCCGCAGAGGTCATTGAGTGTGGGGAAGAGGTCAACCATGCTCATGGGCTGGTCGGAGGAGCTGTTCTCCGTCGTCAACCAGGGAACATGAATCATCATCGGGATACGCGTGGACTCTTCCCATAAGGTGAACTTCTTCCAGTGGTTTTTCTCACCCAAATGCCAGCCGTGATCACTCCACAGGACAATGATGGTGTTGTCCGCCGCTCCGGTAGCGTCAAAGGCATCGAGGATGCGGCCCAGCTGTGCGTCGATGAAATTGATGCCCGCGAGATAAGCAGCCACTCCCGCATGCCACTGCTTGTAATTCTTCACCTGGTTGAACAGGGCAGGGTAGGTGAAGCTGATACCGATATTGGACACATCATCGAGGTCATTTTCCAGGTAGGGTGGTAATGTCACCTCGTTCGGATTGAACTTCTCCATGTATTTCCGCGGGTAGTACCAGGGAGTGTGTACCCTGTGAAATCCACAAGCGAGGAAGTACGGCTGATCGGGTGGGTTTTCAAGGGTTGAGATGACATAATCCGCATGCTTGTAATCCTGCATCTCTTCTTCCGGAACATCCAGTGCTGTCCAGTCGAAGCGATCATTCGGCTTCAGTGGCAGACCGTTATACCGTTTTTCCGGGGGTATGACCTTCGGGGAAAAGGGCGCCATATCATCCCAGAAAGTCGGTTCCTCAAAATGGAAGATCTTCCCTGCTTTTCGCGTGGTGTACCCATGGTCCCTGAAGTGGACCGGCATTGTCACCGCGTCCGGGATGTAGTCCTGCCAGTGCATGCCGTTGTCATACACGCCGGAAGTCGATGGACGAATTCCGGTAAGTAGCGTGGTTCGTGAGGGAACACATGCGGGCGCGTTGCAATGGGCGTTGCTGAACAGCATGCCCATGTTTGCGAGGCGGTCGAAATTGGGTGTAATCGTGTCTGGATGACCGCCGAGGCAACCGATCCAGTCGTTAAGATCTTCGACGCCGATGAAGAGCACATTTGGCTGATTCGGTTGGGAAAAGCCCTGGTTCGCCAGGGCCAGCGCGGCGGTGGTGCTGAAGGATGTTTTTACGAATTGACGCCGGTCCATAGTCTACTCGAGTTGTTCATCAGCGAAGCAGGACAACCTTCTCGGTGGCTGATTCACCGAGTGAGTTTTCAGCCAGCAGGAAATACATTCCGGACGCGACATCATCCATGCGGGCACTGTATTGGTGTTGACCCGGGGCTACGGGAGCACGTACCAGCGTTTTCACCAAACGTCCCGACACATCGAAGAGTTTGACCGTGAGCTGCGTGGGCTGGGCGACATCGACGGCAATTGTGAGGGTTGAGTTGAACGGATTGGGATAGACCTTGGACAACGCAAAGGTTTCCGGGATGAGCACTTCGGGGTCCGTGCCCGTGCCGGATTCGCTGACGATGAATTGCAATTCATCCGAGTCAACCACGTTCGGATAGTGACCAGCTTGCAGATGAAGACTGTAGGTGCCCAGGACCCAGTTGCCAACTTCGTACAGGAGGTCCTGACCAATTTCCGTCAACGGTTCCAGCTCAAGGTTGTCTGAATACATGAATTCCGGTGGTCCGTGAACCCCGGAAGGATATTCCAGGACCTGCCACAGGTCATATCCTGTGATCTGGTCATAAGTGTTGTTGTGAACAGCCCATGTGTAGGAAAACGTGGATTCAGGCGTAACGGCTACCGGTTCAGTTGGCGCAGACAGGTTCGCTGAGACTTCCCCATAATCTGATTCAAGGCGGACGACAAACATGCTTCGTTCTGCATTACCATACGACCAGCTGAATCCGGATACGACGTACCCGTAATCCTGTGTCTGGCGGATGCACCATGAATCCTCCATGTCGCTGCCGCCGATGGTGAAAGACCACTCCCATTCACCGTCAGCGCTGGCTTTTGCCACCAGGAGCTGATTGCCGACATTTCCGTCCACATGGGTCACACCGCAGAATGCATAGCCACCGTCCGTTGTGGGAGTACAACTTCGCCCGAACTCAAGTTCTTCTGTGCCCCAGAACCTGCGCCATTCTTCGTCGCCGACAGCGTCCGTTTTAATCAGCCATGCGTCACCCGCACCCTGGCCGAAGGATTCTGTTTTTCCCGTGTTGATGAATCCACCATCGGGAGTGGGACGCATTTCATAGAAGTGGTCTTTTTCCGGACCACCGTACGTTTGCTGCCAGAGTTGTTCACCCGTCGGCGTGACTTCCATCAGGATGGCATCACGTCCCCCAGCACCATACGACCACGTGCGTCCCGCAATCGCATAGTTTCCATTTTCCAGTTGCGCGAGTGACCAGCCCTGATCGTTTTCACTGCCGCCGTAAAGCTGGTGCCATTGCTCGTTTCCATCCGCGTCCGTCTTTACCAGCAGGATGTCCTGTTGTGTTGCACCGAAGGAGCGCGTATAGCCAACCCACAGGTAGCCGCCGTCGTTCGTCGCAATGACATCACGTCCTGCATCCGAGTAGTCACCCCCAAAGGTCCGCACCCATTCGAGGTTTCCATCTGCATCTGCTTTCACACAGTACATGTCGTCGACGTCCGGGTCACCGAAAGAATACGTCATACCGCAGACAACCCAGCCACCGTCGTGTGCGGGAGCCATCCCCCGGCCTTCTTCGCCGCCCGCTCCACCGAAGTAGCTGGTCCACATCTCGTTGCCGTTTGCATCCAGTTTGACCAGCCAGACATCCCCGTTGAGCGGGTCATCCTGGGTGACACGAGCCGTGCCGGCAATGACGAACTCACCAGTCGGAGTCTGCTCAACATCCATGCCGATGTTCTTGCCGTAATCACCATGGATCATTGTCCACACGGTGTCTGGAACTTGAGCGAATGTTGGGGAAAACGCGGAGACTGCGAATGCGAGGAGGAAAAGAATGTGTTTCATCGTTGACCTTTTCATCAAGAGTGGACGATAGAAACCAGACTGCACACTTTGAATCTACAGGGTTGTGACCGCATCGCAGGGGACAAAAATTGCGGTGCACCGTGACCACTGAACAAACCCGTCACGGCTTCGTGAAGAAGGTAACGAATTCACCAATCGAAGTAAAGGCTAAGTCGGATTCCAAGGTGGTCCGTGCCGGGAAAGAAGGAATTCGGATGCGTCCAGGCCAGGCATATCTTGTATGAGGGAAAAGACCCATACCGTGCCTCATTTCTTCACGATGTGGGACAGTTGTGCGTTAACTTGGGCCAGCTTTCGTTCTCATGCACTCAGGGCTTGAGGGAGTGGTTTGGGAGTGTCCTTGGGTGTCATCAAGACAGCTTGGCTGGAAACGGTACGAAGAAAGTCGAGCGGTTCTGGATCGGTCGAAACGGAAAAAAGAAAGGACCAGGCGTTTGCCTGACCCTTGTCTGCTTCTTGCTCCCCAGGACGGACTTGAACCGCCAACCTAGTGATTAACAGTCTTAGCACGCCAATATTCGACAACAAGTCGCAACTGTTAACGATTGATTATACTATAGGTTAGCTCTTGAAATAAGTGGCTGAATGTGGTCGTATGTTGTCCGCACTGCACCTCATTTGCACCAAATACGGAGTGGGTAATCCTATATAAAATATAGCCTCTACCGGATTCGAGGTCATTCAGTGAACCTCGTATCCTCTGCGCTCACTGTGCAGCCATCCACTAGATGCTTGCGATTCTTCGCGATAGAAACACCTGTAAAGCGCCACTGAGCAACAAACGGCCACATGGTCGGGGTATTTGACCTGTGGCCGAGAGTGACTCTTTAAAATCGATCTGTGGAGCCTGTCTGCATCAACGCACCAGCATCACCTTCTGCACCTGGTCAAGGTGTCCAGGAACGGTAGCGTGGATAAAGTACAAACCGCTCCCAAGTCTCGTGGCGTCGAAAACGATATTGTGTTCTCCGGCGCTGAAGGATCCGTCAGCGAGTTCAGCAACCTTCCGGCCAAGTATGTTGAGCACGGACACCTTCAGCCTTGCCGTTTCCGGCAAGCTGACGGAAACAGTCGTGGTCGGATTGAATGGATTCGGGTAGGCCGGCGACATGCTGTATTCGTCCGGGAGCTCGGTGTCCACAATAGCAGCAATATTTAACTTGAACGCATCCTGGTACCCCCACGCATGCCAATCATCGACCGGTTCTGAACCGCTGATTCCAGCCACGGGTACCTCGGTAACCTCAATTGTGATTTCATCGGAGAACACGAAATAGCTGGGGAAGTAACCGATTTCGATCCGGAAAGTGTAATAGCCCGGTGCTGCTGTCGCCGGAATCGCCTGCCCGATGCCTTCAGCGACCAGAGATGTGTTCGGCCCGACGGAAATATCGCTCAACAGCCAGATGGGTCCGTACGTGTACCCACTCACAAGATCCACTTCCGTCCACAGATCCCCGATATGCGTCGTTGCCAGATTGCTTTCCAGAATCACACCGTACTCAAACGAACCTCCCTGGGGCACGATCAGGGTGTCATCCGCGACCAGTTCGAGGATCAGCAGGGGTGGTTCGTCAAGTGTGAATTCATCGCTGCTGTCGGTTACCCCCGGATCGGTGGTGCTGGTGATGACGATGGTGAAGTCATCGCCGACCGGGCCGTCCTCGGTGATATCCCATTCGTATACGCCGTCACTTTCCGTGCCGTCGGTAAGAACTTCAACCAGGTTCCCCCCCTGGTGCAGCTCAATCGAGACCATTTCGGTGATGTTGTCGTTCCACGTGATGTCGAAGCTGTCACCTCGCATCAAGACGGTTCCGGCGGTCGGGGCTGTGACCAGGATCGCGGGTCCGTGGCTGAATGGGAACGCACCGATGTCGGCGACGGTATTGTCCGGATCCGGCGGGCTGTCCGGATCGCCGGCGTCTATGCATGGCGAACCGTACGTCAGGTGGTAGTCCCCGTTGGCAGCATCGACGTAATACGGATCCATCGAGATGTTGTGGAACGCGTCGCACGGATCCCCGTTGGCGTTCTCACCGACGATGACACCAAGATCTGGATCAAGTGCGTTGCCTCCATATTCGCCTCCTGAGTTGCTGTAGACATCACAAAACATGACTTCAGGAGATCCAGCATCAAGATAAATACCTACACCAGTGTTAAAGGATACGATTGAATTTGCAACACTTGGCGTTTGATGTTGGAGAAAGATACCTCCTGTATTTGCATTTGACGTATTTGAAGTAATAGTACAGCAAGATACATCGATAGTAGACCCTACCGAGATAATACCACCCCCATGTGCACCTGAAAAATTATTGGCAATGGTACAATATTCAATGGTAGCATCGGCATACTGACCACAGTTTATCCCACCTCCATGGCTGCTTGTTGCCGTATTATTTGAAATATTGCAGTATTTAATAAAAGAGTCTGAATATAAATGACACATTATACCACCTCCTTGAGAAGTAGCTACATTGTTTGTTATTGATGAGTTTTCGATTATCGCATTACTATAGTTATAAAAGTACAGACCTCCTCCATAAAAAGCATGATTGCTATCAAACGAGCAGGCCGTAAGATTTGGTATTGAATTATTGCAGTAAACTCCACCACCGTTACTACCAGCGATATTTGTGATGAAGATACAGTCTGATACACCTAAATCAGAATTATCAATGCAATAGAGGCCTCCACCATCAGAATATGAACTGTTATCTCTGATTAATGACTGTGTTAATGTTGATTGTGATTCAGAACAGTAAACACCACCTCCAACATAAGCCGAATTACCAGTAATCGTGCATTGATCAATTACCGGGTCGGAAGCATCTCTGCATGCAATTCCACCTCCAAAATCGTCTGCCATGCAATCCCGGATCACACAGTTTGATAGCGATGGACTTGAATTCGCGCAGTCGATTGCACCGCCAAAATTTTCAGAACACCCGCCAGAGAACAAGCAATACGCGAACTGATCGTCGTTGCCCGAGTTGATAAACGAAAAGTGCCCCCACTCAGTGACGCCGTTGTCGACATTCGGCAGAAACTTGATGCTGTCCGTTTCGGTGCCGACACAGGTCAACGTGCGGTTTGAACCAACAAAAAAGTCGTGTTCGCCATCGAACAGAAACGTTGTTCCCGGTTCGATGGTCAATGACTCACCGTTTACGATTGAAAGGCTGCCGACTACGATGTACGTGCCAGCTGTGATGGTTCCGCTTTGCGGACCACTGATTTCAGTTTGAGCGATACCTGCCGAAACCAGCAAAAAAATGCCAAGAGCTACTCCAGTCCAACGCTTACACATGATCCTGTCCCCCTGTTCCAAACTTCATGCTGCTGAATGCCTTTTCTCCTTTCCCGTTGTTATGGGCAAATCGAATGCCGAAAAACCAGAATTGGTAATTTCAGTGGAATCAAATGCTTTGCATTCGGTGGGGAGTAAAGCACCACAATAGTGTCTTCGCTGGATGACAAACTGTTTTCCAAGGGAGACAGGTTTGCCTGGAAACAGGACTGCTGGATCGGTTGCTGGAGGTTTCGAAACCGTGCTCCGACAAAGACGCCTTGATGAACCAGAAAGGAGGCTGGGACGAATCCCAACCTCCCCTCCTTGCACGTCTTATTTCGCGCATCCGTGGATCAGCGCTGGGTTTCATACCACACGGGGGAAAGCGGAACCGCCGTGCGTGTCTCCATTGGGCGCGGGTAGATTCACTGGAGGTAGCCCCTGAGCCCTTCCCCTGTACGAATCCAGTCCGCGCGACTACGTCACCCTTGGACAGCCACAACATTCGCAAACACAGGGCCTGAGGTTGAGGTTGGAAACAAGATTTGAATAAACAATGGTTTAGAAAATTCCAACATGCGAGCCGATGAAGCATCCGTCTGTTTCAGCTGACAACCTGTCATACGTGGGAGACACTTTTCTGTCGAGAGCTTTGCAGGGGAGGAACAAATGCGGGATAGCGGAACGTTTTTTACTTCGTGATCATGAGGCACATATCTTGCCTGGGTTCATCGGAGAGTCACTTCAATCCGACGAATTGGGGGACAGTGGGCATGAAGTGGGGCATGCCAGATATATCACGCCAAACGCTGCACGAAACAGGAACAATTGCGCTCCTGGCCATCCTGACTCTGTGCATAATTTCCTCAGCATCCGCACAGATAACCGCACTGATTGACGAGTTCGACCGGACAACTCCCTCGCCGTGGTACATCGCCGAAGAGGCGGGGGCAACGTCCCTTTCCATCGAACCAAACACGGGTCATGACGGATCATCCACGTTGCGTCTCGATGTCAGCTTGTTCGATCCGGCTGGTAATCAACGCTGTAGGATTCGCCGTGACCTGCAACCTTGGATGAATGTTCGCCCCGACGAAGCAACCACATTTCGCTGGGAATGGAAAGTATCGGACGTGTGGGAAACGAACTTCACCAACGTGCGGCTGAATTTCAAGGTGCCACAGGACAGTTCACGGCTGTTCTACTACGATTGGTATGCATGTACACGGTATACCTTCAGCTATGAATGCCTGATACCCACGGTACCGAATCGATGGCATTGTGTTTCGGTATCCGTGGACAGCCTCGTACGGTTGCTTGAATCGCAATACCCGGACCTGGCTGGAAACATCCGGCTGGCTTCGCTGGAAATCGATGTCGGAGGTACACGCATCCAGCATGTCTGGCTGGATAACATCTATGTCGGTCCCGCCCGCCTGTGTCCATTCGAGGATTATCCAAGTCCCTCGCTTGTCGAATCCCTGGATGAATTGAGCCACTCGCCAAAATTCCACCCCAACGCTGCCGCGCTGGGAGATGCCGACGGTGATGGCGACCTGGATCTGTACTTCGCGTCGCATCTGCATCCGAATCCGTTGCTGCTTAACAACGGTCACGGAGAGTTTTTCCAGTCCAAATTGAAAGGTGCCGGCGATATCGGAGTGGGGAGCTCTGCGCTGTTTGCCGATCTGGACAACGATGGCGACCAGGATATCCTCCTGGCCAACGAATACGCCATAAGCCCGCCACAGCTATTCGAAAACCGTGGTTCTGGAGTATTTGAGTCGGGGACTGAAAGGTGGGGTTTCATTTCTGATCCATTGAACTGGACCGGTTTTCTGGTGCAGGATCTTGACGAGGACAGTTACCTGGATATCCTGCTTCATCATGGCTATGCCAATCACTTCAGGAAGAAAGAGAATCAGGTTAACAAATTTAAAATCAATGTGTTTCAATCCGTTAAAAAGCGAAGGTATGAACGCATTGACTCCCGTCTGGATGCCTACTGGGTCTATGGACTCGGAACTGCTCACCCGGCATTTGCTGACTACGATGGGGATCGCATTTCTGATCTATATGCGCCGCTTACCGAACTTCACTACCGGCAGGGGGCATTTGAGTTCAATGCTGCCGAACAGCAGTTGGACATTCTATTAAAACCGGGCGGCAATCCGTATCACACATTCTGTCAAGGGGATTACGACAACGATGGAGATCTGGACCTGTATGCCTGCTACCTGCCGTGGTATCCGGAAGCAGAGAACAGCTATCGTAAAAGTGGCGTCTTGCTTGAAAATCGTGGAGTAGAAGGATTTGTCGATGTCACCGATTCGGTTGCACTCACGCAGACTTTCACCACCGAAGCAGCGGAATTTCTCGATCTGAATCAAGATGGGTGGCTGGATCTGTACCTGCTGAACGTGGACATGGAAAATGCCCTGTTCATCAACAACGGAGACGGCAGTTTCAAGAATGAGATCATCGGCTCGGGATTTGAAGATTCTGGCGGTGGGAATGGATTGCTTAGTGGCGATCTCGATGATGACGGCGATCTGGACATCGTCATCGTTGACTATTTTCTCAATTACCGAGTGAAGCTCAACCCATGCAATAACAATCAATTCCTAAAAGTGAACCTGATCGGAACTCAGTCAAACCGTGACGGAATCGGGGCGGTTGTTCGACTGTTTCACCATGGTCGTCTCGGTGAGTCGGACGCATTGCTCGGATACAGGCAAGCCGCTGAGACCGGCGGAAAATCATCGCACTCCAGTAGAACCATCCACTTCGGAACCGGCGAACAAAGGCTCGTTGATCTCGAATGTGTCTTCCCATCCGGACTGCGAATCTTAAGGACTGGCATCCGTGCGGGTTCAACTGTCACCGTGGTGGAATCTGGATCTCAATTGTTCCAGCTGGCAGTCGCGACGCCGATGATTCTGTGGCGAACATCAGTGCAGCACCTGGTGAAAAGGTTGCCACTCTGGCTTCAGGGTCTTCCGCTGCTGTTGGCAGCCTTGTTAATGGGCTGGTTGTGGCCGAAAAAGCGCCGACCGCTCAGCAAACTGGCGATGCTCGCAGCCTTTGTGCTGTTCGCGATGTACATCTTCTGGGGATTCTATCCCTGGTTCGTTGCCGGGTATGTCGGGGCCTCGCTGATCGTATTCGCTACGGTGACCATTCCCGGGGCAGTGGCACGGAAGCGAACGCACAGTCACACGGATCGTGAACAGCTGTACCTCGAGCTGATTCAGTTCCGGCACCAGAACAAGCAGGTCGAAAGTCCGGTCGACAGTCTCAAATTCCTGTTGCAGAACCTGTCCCATCGTTCGACGCAACCCGGTCCGGAACTGGCAGGACACATTCACGAGCTGATCAGTCAGATTCAGACCTACACCTTTCCAGCATTGCAGCGAATCGATCATCTGGCTCGAGCAACGAAGGTCAACGGCGGGAACGGGCACCTGCTGAATGATCGTCTGCGGACGTTGGACCAGAGGCTGCGCCGAGTGGAAGACACGATCGTCCGTGGAGAGATTCCGCATGCAGAGAAAACGTTGAACCTGCTGGAAAACCTTGACGAGAGCATTGACCGCTTGCGCGCTGAACTGTCGCCGGAGTTCTCGTCCGTACTGGCGGATGTTCTTGCTGATGTTCTGAAACGATATGAATCCGAAATCGCTGCCAAGGGAATTACACTGAGGGTTGACACCGATTCCGCAGATGTGCTCGTCAGGCTGCCCCGCCAACACCTGATGTTCGTGCTGGACAACCTGGTTCAAAACAGCCTGCGGGTACTGGCCAACAGGACGACCAGGCAACTGCGTCTGCAGGTGCAGCAGTCTGCCGTCATGGTCAGGGTGGACGTTATCGATTCGGGACCAGGCATCAAAGAGGAGTTTTGGGAAGCCATCTTTGATGCCTCATTCAGTACTTCTGCCCAAGGCGGAGGTGAGGGAGGTGGTTTCGGATTGTATCGCAGTAAGGAATTGTTGCAACGGTTCGGTGGCACGATTTACGTTGCTGAATCATCGGCCGATCAGGGTACGACCATGCGAATCGAGTTGAGATACGCCGAGAAAAGCGGAGCCAGTCAATGAAGCGTCACATCCTGCTGGTTGACGACGACAATGGATTCCGCAGAACACTAGCCCTTGTACTTCGTGATCAGTATGAGATCCAGGAGTGCGAGAGTGGTGAAGAGGCGATAGCAAAGCTGGAAGAATACACACCTGACGCGGTACTATTGGACATTGATTTCGGTCCGAAACGATTGGACGGTCTTGAAGTCCTCACAAAGATCAAATCGATCGATCCCCTGCTACCTGTTTTCATGATCTCCAAGCTGCGGGACTTGAATTCAGTCGTCCGTGCCATGAAACTCGGCGCCGATGACTATATCGGCAAGTCGCCAGACGTGGAAGAACTGGACGCGATGATTTCGCGTGCACTGAATGGAAAGGCACAGCGTCGCGAACTGGGGCATCTGCGAGACCGTCTGAACCAGGCTGCCGGCGGCTATATCGGCCAGAATGTGGCAGTCGAGCAGGTTCGGCAACTGATCCGTCAAGCCGCCCCGACGGACAGCACTGTCCTCATCACCGGTGAAACCGGTACAGGAAAAGACCTTGTCGCTCGCGAACTGCACCGGCTGTCGGGACGGGCAGACAAGCCCTTTGTCGTGGTTTCCTTGCCCGATTTGCCCGAGCAATTGTTCGAAAGTGAGATTTTCGGGCACGAGCGTGGGGCATTCACCGGTGCTACCGGAAAAAAAGCTGGCTGTTTCGAAATCGCAGACGGCGGCACGTTGTTCCTCGACGAGATCGGCGACCTGCCAACACACATGCAGGTGAAACTTCTGCGAGTGATTGAAACCCACGAGTTCCGACGTGTCGGCGGGATGCGATCACTAGCGGCTGATGTACGAATCATCGCGGCAACCAACCGGAATATGGAGGATCTAGTCAAAGACGGATCATTCCGCAAAGACCTGTACTACCGATTGCACGTTTTTCCGATCGAGCTGCCGCCGCTACGTGAACACCTGGACGATATCCCTGTTCTCGCCGCCTATTATCTTGAGAAGAAGATCCGTGGGAGGCAGAACAACCCACCCATGCTGTCCAAAGAAACAATGAAGCAGCTGATGAACTACAGTTGGCCGGGAAACGTACGCGAGTTGTTCGCCGTGCTCGAAGCCGCCTGCATCCGAACCACAGGCACCGAGATTACGCCGGATAAACTGATGTTCGGGAGGTTGGCCGACAACGCCCCAAGCGAAGTCGATGGTAACATCGATTATGAGGCTGCGCTACAGCAATTCCGTCTAAGGTATTTCACGGAATTGTTGAAACGGGAAGGTGGGAAAGTGGCAGATGTCGCCCGTTGCTCTGGTATTCAAAGACCCAGCCTGTACAAGATATTCTCCACCCTGGGCCTTGATCCTGCCGACTTCCGCGAACTATCTGATTCCTGATAGCATCAGGAATGGCTTCCCTGGTTACTGGCAGGATCCCACCAGTGCTTGTCAACCTTCCGACCGTTTTCCGGTTTTCCGCGCAATCCCGAGATTACACCCCTGTCATCCTGAGATGACACATTGACTTCTCCTCCTACGTCTTTCTAGGTTAAATCATTGATTAATAAAAGTGTAGGTGCTCCGTACTATCTGGCGCAACACTTGCACTATAAGAAGGAAAGGAATAGCGAAGACAAGTACTGGGGGAAATCATGAAGGTGAAAGTGTGTGTCTTGGTTGCGATTTTGCTGCCGGTTCTGGCAGCTGCTCAGCAATGGATCGAACACTCCGCGGA
Source organism: bacterium (assembly GCA_963675295.2). Classification (GTDB taxonomy): domain Bacteria; phylum Electryoneota; class Electryoneia; order Electryoneales; family Electryoneaceae; genus BMS3BBIN04. The sequence continues at coordinate 2,787,353 of CAXXKJ010000002.1, read as the reverse complement.
TGGTGTGTTTGACTGCCGCTCGGTGCATGCGACCGATATGAACGGCGATGGTGATATCGATATCATCGCTGGGATCATTAACAACGATGAGGTCGTCTGGTTTGAGAATGACGGCACAAACAATCTGGCCGATTGGACGATGCATCTGGTCGGATCGTCCGTTATCGATCCATTTTATGTCTATGCAATCGATGTTGATGGAGATGGTGACACCGATGTGTTATGTGCAGACAAGCTCGGTGATCGAATCGTCTGGTGGGAAAGCGACGGGGCCGGTAACACCGAGGTATGGGTCGAACATGTGGTCGACAACGCTTACAACAGCGCACACTGTGTGTTCGCGATCGATGTCGACAGCGACGGTGATGTAGATGTGCTCGGAGCTGCGAAAGATGACGATGATGTCACGTGGTGGGAAAATGATGGGACCAACAACGTCGACAACTGGACCGAACACACGGTCGATGGTGCTTTCGACGGGGCAAATGGGATCTACGCACGAGACGTTGACGACGACGGAGATATTGACATTCTGGGAGCCGCATCCTACGCCGACGACATCACGTGGTGGGAAAATGACGGCACCAACAACGTCGACAATTGGACCGAACACACAATTGACGGGGCGTTCACCGGGGCTCAGTATGTCTACGCTGAAGATATGGATGGTGACGGTGACATCGATGTGCTCGGTACCTGCCGGGATGACGATGATGTCACGTGGTGGGAGAATGACGGCACCAACAATGTCGACAACTGGATCGAACACACCGTATGCGATGATTTTGACTGGGCAGCAGGTGTGTATGCGTCAGACGTTGATGGAGATGGTGACACCGACATTCTCGCAACAGCCGTCACCGGCGGTGAGGTTGCGTGGTGGGAGAACGATGGCACGAACAATGTGGCAAACTGGACCGAGCATACAATCGACGGCGACTTCGATGGTGCATTCTATGTGCTCGCCATGGATATGGATGAAGACGGCGACATCGACGTGCTAGGATCCGCAGTCTACGCCCAGGAAATCACCCTGTGGGAGCAGGTTGGACCAGTTGAGTTGCCAAACCTGTTCGATGTGACTCTGATCGCTCAGCCGATGTTGCATGTCCAGCGCGGTGGGTACTTTCAATATGACGCGGTCATTCACAGCCTGCTACCCACATTCCGCTATGTCGACATCTGGACCGTAGCGGTCCTTCCCAATGGCGATGAATACGGGCCTGTGTGGTTGATCGAACAACTACCGATCGCTCCGGGCGGTGTACTCTTCGCATCAGGTCTCGGGCAACAAATCCCCGGAAATGCTCCGCTTGGTTCCTATACCTACCGCATGTACGCCGGACGTTTCCCGTATGCGGTCGTAGGCAGCGACGAGTTTGATTTTGAAATCGTCGCGGGAAACACAGCTCCCGGCAACTCAAGTACACACTGGCGAGCGGATGGTGTTCACTCTGCGTTCACCCATTCAGCTGTAACAACCAAAGCATCTGACAACGATGGGTTGCCGTTGCAGTATGAGTGCAGCGCCGCCTATCCCAACCCGTTTAATCCAACGACCACGATTCATGTCAACCTTCCCGAAACAGCCGATCTAAGCGTCGCGGTGTACAACGTCACCGGCCAATTCGTGATGCAACTGGCTGATGGAGAACACTCCGCCGGCACACATGGGCTGGTGTTTGACGCATCTCACTTGGCCAGCGGACTGTTTTTCATCCGCACGGTTGTACCTGGCGAGTTGAACGACGTCCAGAAGGTGATGCTGGTCCGATAAATCCATCTGAGCACGCAATGTGGGCCTGTCGAACCTGGCAGGCCCCTTGTAGGGGGACAACATGCGACGACATGCGCTACTTCCGTGGATTCCATTGTTGATACTGATTGGCTTGCTGTGCGGCTGTGACACAGAGAACCTTGTCGAACCGACGCTGTATGATGAGGACGATGTCGATGTCGTAGTCACCAACCGGGATGTTCCGATCGAGATTGAATTTTCCCTGGCTGCTTCATCCTCGGCCTCGATTGCCGTTTACGAGCCCAGCGGCAAGTTGGTCCGTGATCTTGCAAAGGGCATGTTTGCTGCCGGCGTTCACACCGTGCAGTGGGATTACACCGATGATGACAATCATTCGGTCGATGACGGCATTTATCTCCTGGCCGTGTATATCGGTGGTATCGCTTCCCTGAGTGGCGAACATGTATACAAAACAGGGGGTGGGGATGATCCTGTTGAAACAGAACCCGTTGTCCCCAAGACAAACAGCAGCTCACACATGGTGCTGGTCATCGAGCTGAAATCGTGAGGATGATGATGATACGCAAGTACATGTTTCACTCCAGTGCGGTTGATGCCCCGAAGCTTGCTTCGGCCAGCTGCAGTTGGTTTCTTGTGGAATGTCTGAGCTGATCCGAAAACAACACAACGTATCGATATTGCTATACCATCTTGTATGTGTAGCGAAATACCGTCGTGTTGTATTTGATGAACCTGAGATAGATTTAACATTAAAGGATATCTGCTTTGAAATCCAAAAACGTTATGAAATAGAATTTATAGAAATTGGAATAGATAGAGATCATGTGCATTTCTTAGTGCAATCCGTGCCAACCATGAGTGCTACAAAATTAGTACGAACTATAAAGAGCATAACAGCACGAGAGATGTTTATCCGACAACCCAAAGTTAAAAAGCAGCTCTGGGGTGGGGAATTTTGGACAAAAGGTTATTATATATCCACCGTAGGTCCGCACGGTGACGAAAATACAATCAGAAAATACGTTATGAACCAAGGTACAGAAGCTAACTACCAGCCGCTACATCAAAGTCGACTTGAGCTGTGAGTAGTCGATACCCCGTAGCTTGCTGCGGGGTAGTTTATTTTTACATGTCTGGCGATTTTGAGCATCCTCTTGCTGGTGCCACAAGACTGTCAGGGCATGCAGTCCCAATTCTCTATCAGCGCTGCCGTAGCATATCCGTTTGGGTACATGGACACCGCTTGGCAGGGAGGAAGCCAATGGCGATTAGATACCGAGTGGTTGCTAGATCCTGAACTTCGGTTCGAGACTCTAGTCGCAATAAAAAAAGAGGACATCACGAGGACAATGATAGGTGTCAGTTCCTTGTTCGCCCTTGCACGGCATGATTTCCCCGTATTGTCCAGGTTGACCTTTGTTCTGTCAGCGGGTCCCGGGATGCATGGCAAATATTCAACCGTGTTCGCGGGCGGATTACTCGAACAGCACAGCCGAACCTCGCTATTGTTCAAGGGACACGCGTTTGCGGGGCTGAACTTGCGCCTCGGCGATCATTGGGGTATCGATGCGGAAGGACGGATGACTATACCCAGTGATCCAGTGGTTGATCTGGTTTCTTTCCGAGTTCGATTCGTTTTCTGAATCTAGTCCGTCTTGCGCTACGAAAAAGGGTCAGGCAGCTGCCTGACCCTTTCATATGGTACTCTTGTAGGGATTCGAACCCCAAACCTCCTGATCCGTAGTCTTAGCAATACCATATATCACAACAAGCTGCAATTGTTACCAATTGTTTCTTTAAGAGGTTAACTCTTGGCGCTGTTTGCTGAATATGGCAGTTTGTTGTCCTCACTGCACCTCATTTGCACCAAATTTAGAGCGGCGAAAGCCATGCGGGATGGGCCTTCTGCCGGATTCGAAATCAAATAGTGTAACTCGTACCATAACCACATCCCTGATCGCTTTCCTGTACGCTGCTTGAGATTCTACACGCCAGAAAGGCCAATAGAGCGCCCCTGAGCGACAAACGGCCACATGGTCAAGGTATTTGACCTGTGGCCGCTTTCGACTCTTAGAAGCTCCCTGTGGAACCGGGCTGCTTCAGCGCACCAGTATCACCTTCTGCACTTGGTCGAGCTGGCCAGGCACGGTGGCGCGGATGAAGTACAGGCCGGACGCGAGGTTGGACGCGTCGAAGGTCAGCGTGTGCGATCCGGCCTGATACCGGCCGTTCGCCAGTTTAACGACTCGCTGCCCGGTCACGCTAAATACAGTCACCTCCAGCTTAGTTGTTTCCGGCAGTCTGATACTAATGCAGGTGGTCGAATTAAAGGGATTCGGGTAGGGAGCTGTCACCATAAACTCGTCAGGTACAATGGTCGCTTGAACATCACCCGCTTCCGATCCAAAGTCCAGACCGTTGAACTGCCAATCGTCGGGCTTGAACACATAGTTACTGCATACAGTTGCATCGCCCAATTTCTCGAACTCGAAGGAATCCGTGACTTCAATCAATCGAGGAAAACCGTTCCGACCCGCACTGGCGGTGTATGTGTAAATCCCAGGCGGAGCGGCAGCTGGCACATTTTGTGTTGCGATATCTGAGAACGATAAATTCATGAACGGATCAACTTCAAATGCACGCATATGCAGCAAGCATTCGCCGCCATTCGGGAATGTCAGCTCCGTCCAAAACTGTGCATGAAGCATGTGAACATTTCCGGGGATAGATAAGGTCACATCGAAGATTAGGTGTCCACCACCGGAAGGAACTGTGGTTTGATGAGGAACAAGGGTGAGTTCCGCATTCACCTGTTCCCACCATGCTATTTCGTAGCCTGGGTTAGCCGCACCAAGTACGTCGATATCGCCGTCACCGTCAATATCCGTGGCGTAAACAGATTGAGGGCCCTCGAAATCTCCAATTACAGTGTGTCTGATCCACTCGCTGCCATCGCCATTCTCGTTTTCCCACCACGAGATGTTGTTCTCCCACTGATCTGCTGCGAGCAAGTCAGTGTCGCCGTCGCCATCAACATCTGTCGCATACACGGAACGTACGCCAACGCAATCGCCGTCCAATAGGTATTCGGTCCACACCGTGCCGGCACCATCAACGTTCTCCCACCACGTGAGGCCCTGGACAGAAAAACCCGTATCACCACCAAAAACGTCGACATCGCCGTCGCCGTCAATGTCTGTTGCGTAAACGGAAAACGCTTCGAAATCACCGTCTATGGTATGTTCTGTCCAGACTGTGCCGACACCGTTGGTGTTCTCCCACCATGTGATTTCGTCAGCATGAAACCCCCCACCAAGCACATCGGTGTCGCCGTCGCCGTCCATATCTGTTGCGTACACCGAGATTGCACCTTCAAAAGCACCATCCACAGTGTGTTCGTTCCACGCACTGCCCGCGCCGTCAACGTTTTCCCACCAAATGATTTCATCTCCAAAATATGCAGCACCGAGCACATCTGTGTCACCGTCACCGTCAATGTCTGTTGCGTAAACAGAACGCGGGTTATCAATATTGTTGTCCACGGTGTGTTCGGTCCATACCGTGCCAGATCCAGCAACATTTTCCCACCAAGTGACTAGGTCCTCAGTCGCCGCACCAACTACGTCGATGTCACCGTCACCGTCAATGTCTGTTGCGTAAACAGACTCTGTGTAGCCAAAATTGCCGTCCACGGTGTGTTCGGTCCAGACTGTGCCCAATCCATCTGTGTTCTCCGACCAGGTTATCTCATGGGCAAACGTCGCTGCAGCAAGCACGTCGATATCGCCATCGCCGTCAATATCCATGGCGTATGCGGAACAAGCACCAAATGAATCGCCGTCCACGGCGTGTTCGACCCACTCTTGTGCGGATGCAGTGGTGCACATCAGGATGGCAAAGAAAAGAATGACGAGCTTTTTCACGATTCCCTCCCCCAGATACTGGCAGAATTTCCGCCTATTTCATCAAAACGACTTTTCGTAACTCGTCCAGTTTGCCTGGTACCCGTACCTGGACAAAATAGACACCGCTGGATAACGTGCTGGCGTTGAAGGAGAAATCGTGCTTCCCGGCCGACATGGTGCCGTCCGCTATTCGCACCACCTCCTGGCCAAGCGTGTTGTACACGACCACGGTCAATTCAGCTATCTCCGGCAGGTTCACGGTCAGCGTAGTGCTCGCGTTGAACGGGTTCGGATACGCACCGGCAAGCGAGTAGGTAGTGGGAGTAGCCACATCAGTAACCGTTTCTTCGCTACTAGTCTGGTGTAGCTGGTCCAGTCCCCATGCGGACCAATCGCTGGATGGCAGGCCGTTTGTGCCGGTAGCTGCGACCACTTCAAAGGGGAACTCGTCTTCCCCGACCACCGTTGCCGGGAATCGTCCAGCCTGCATATGGAAGGTGTACTCACCCAGGACGGCGGTCTGGGGAATAGCAAGACCCAGGTTGACCGGTCCGATGATTGTCGTTGGTGTCATCGGAACGTTGTTGATCCGTTGCAGCGGGCCATAAGGCGAACCGTTGGGCAAGCTGACATACGTCCAGAAGTCTACATTGTATGGTGAAGGAAGGTTGCTCGTTACCAGGGCTTCGTATTGAAAACTCCCTCCCCGGGGTACGATTAGCGGATTCGGGGCGGTCAGGCTGATGTCGATCAGGTCGGGAGATCCAAGCTGTTCCCACCAGGCGATATCATCGGCAAATAGAGCTGCCCCCAGAACATCGATGTCGCCATCACCATCTACATCTTCAGCAAAAACACCCCTTGCCATATCAAACGAGTCATCCACTGTGTGTTCAAACCAGGTAAGTCCTGTACCATCCAGATTCTCCCAATAGGTGATCTCTTGGGCGTGTTGGGCAGAGCTTAGTATGTCCACATCGCCATCGCCGTCCATATCCGTTGCATGAACACCCCAAGCGCCGTCGTAATTCTCGTCCAACGAGTGTTCGGACCAGTTCAGCCCATCGCCATCTACGTTTTCCCACCAGGCAATGTCGTCTGTATCGTTGACATTTCGGGCTGCGCCTAGCACATCTATGTCACCATCATTATCCACATCTGCCGCGTAAACATTTACCGCGCAATCAAACATTTCATCTACTACGTGTTCAGACCAGTTCAGGCCTGTACCATCGAGATTCTCCCACCAGACAATGCCGTCAATACATGCAGCACCAAGCACATCCATGTTGCCATCTCCATTCACATCCGCCGTGAAAACACAATGCGCGTAATTATACATTTCATCAACTATGTGTTCAGACCAGTTCAGGCCTGTGCCATCGAGATTCTCCCACCAAGCGATCATATCGGAAGAACTTGCTGCGCCGAGTACGTCCATGTCGCCGTCGCCGTCCACATCAGCCGCATATGCTTTCCTGCATCCATTGAAATTCTCGTCAACCACGTGTTCAGCCCAGCTCAATCCATTGCCATCTAAATTTTCCCACCAAGTGATCTCGTCTACAGAATATGCAGCGCCCAAAACATCGATATCGCCGTCACCGTCCATATCTGCCGCGTAAACACTTTGAACACCATCATATTCTCCATCCACTATGTGTTCAAACCAGACCAGACCTGTACCATCCAGATTCTCCCACCAAGTAATGTCATCTGCAAAAATTGCTGCGCCAAGCACATCTATGTCACCATCATTATCCACATCTGCCGCGTAAACGCAGTTTGCACCTTCAAACTCAGAATCTACCGCGTGTTCGGTCCATTCTTGCGCGGATGCAGTGGTGCACATCAGAATGGCACAAAGTAGGATGGTAAGCTTTTTCATGATTCCCTCCCCCAGATACTGATCCCAGCTGCGTGGCTTAGATCGATCCCTGAAAATCAATATACGGTTTGTGTATCAGGCTTGCTATCCCAGCAATCCGGATTCTCATTTTTGTTTTGTTGTGTGCTGACATCCCCCGATTCAAGGTGCTGCACGCAGCGCGCTGCAGCGAGACAACACAAAAAAGTGCGTGAAAACCTGTCTTGCGCAGAAACGGCCCCCGTAGTGGAGATACGGCCTGCGTGGAAATACCCCGTAAACCGGTACCTACGGAGCCTCGGGATCGAACGCACTGATATATTTTCTGGAAATTTTTCGTGGGGCACATAGGGCGGGTTGGACACGATTTTCCATAACTTTCCCTTTGAACGCCTTCGTATAGGAAGTTACAGAAAAAGGCGCCCGATGTGACCGAAGCGCCCTTTGATAAATCTGCCGTAGCTTGTCTAGCTAGCGAACCAACATCACCTTCTGCACCTGGTCGAGGTGGCCGGGAACCGTCGCGCGGACGAAATACAGACCGCTCGCCAAGCCGGATGCTTCAAACGTAAGCCGATTTTTCCCGGCAGAGTGTTGTCCATTGGCAAGGATAGCCACCTCGCGCCCGAGCACGTCGTAGACGGTCACAGTCAGTTCTGCCGGTTCGGGCAGGAACACCGTGAGCGAGATGCTGGCATTGAAGGGGTTCGGATACGCGGGGGAGACGCTGAACTCGTTAGGGAGCGGTTCCTGAGTGGCTACCTGTGCACCCGTGGTCTCCCATGCTTCGTTGCGCCAGTCCTCCACGTTCCAGGCAGACTGAGGGACGGAAACCGTGCTTGTCCCTGCTAGCTTTTCAAACTCGAAGCTATCTGTTGCAACGATCAAATTCGGGTAGATACCCACGTGCATCACGAAATCGTATGTACCTGCCGGTGCATAGGCTGGTATCCACTGTGGGAAGGGTAGGCCGGGGGCAAACGTCTGCCACGGCTCTAGCGTCTTGGGCGTAACTGACAGTGGGCCATAAGTGTTTCCATTCGGTAAAACGACCTCAGTCCAGTAGTGACCGGTTCCTGAAAATGGAGAGTGATTACTTATCTCAACCCAGTACCAGAAACCATTACCCTGTGACGGAATAATAATCGGGGGTAAATGCGGAGTAAGAGTCAATCCGGGGAGAGCAGTAATTGCAAACGCTACATCGCTAACGTCTTGTTCGGAACCATCAGCTATAGTGCACCGGATGTAGTAGTTCTGACCCGGTTGAATATCGTTCGGAATTGTCCATTCAAGGATTCCAGAGTTTTCAATATCCTCGGCCAATGTACGTTCCAGATTTTCACCATCAAGAAGATCAAGGGTGATTGTCTGGTCCGCAGTAGTACTCCATTCAATATCGTGAGTTGTCCCGATTCTCCAAGCCTCACCACCATTTGGAGCTAAAATCTCTGTCGGGTAATGTTGCTCCCACCACGTGATTGAATCATAGGATGCTCCAAGTACGTCCCAATCACCATCAGAATCAAAATCTCCCGAACATGCTTCTTTTACACTGCCAAACTCTCCTCCTTCTTCTGTTACAAGGTGTTCTAACCAGTTAGAAATATCATTCGTACCATCATTTTCCCACCAAGATATCGGCGTACCCGACCATATTGAAGATAGAATGTCCATCCAACCGTCTTCATTAACATCTACGGCATATACTGACATTGTACCACCTATGTTTCCAGAAGTATATTCATTCCAATCATTTATATTATTGGTACCGTCATTTTCCCAAATCATAATACTATGATCTATAGCACCTATAATATCTATATCGCCATCTGAGTCAATATCTATCGTATTTACATCTCTTGCATCACCCGAATTTAATGACATAGTATGTTCGATCCATGATGTGCCATTACTATCCTCATTTTCACACCAAAATAGTTTTTCGTTGTCTGTTGATGCTCCTAATACATCAATATCACCATCACTATCTACGTCAGCGCAGTGAACTGATACACCATAATCTGTTCCAGAAACAGTATATGTATTCCAAAACCTTCCATCACCGTCAATATTTTCCCACCACTTGAATCCATTCCACCAAGAGCCACCGATCACATCATTATCTCCATCACCGTCAATGTCAGATATATAAACTGCATTAACGCCATTAAAATTGTCATCTACCGTATGTTCTATCCAGTTTGTCCCGTTACCATTTGCGTTTTCCCACCATATAACATCATCATCAAAATATGCTGCACCAACAACATCTAAATCACCATCTCCATCAATATCGCCAGCGTACGAGGAACGAGCACCATCTATACTTCCAATAGGGTGATACGACCAGTTAAGTCCAGTACCATCAAGATTATCCCACCATTGTACGTAATCGGAATTGTAGGATGCAGAGAGAATGTCAAGGTCTCCATCCCCATCAATATCAGCTATGTTTGCGGTCAAATCTTGGTCAAGGCCGGAGTGTATCTCACGGTCAACCCAAACCGGCTGTGCGGATGCTGTGAGTGCTGTGAAGCAAACTAGAATCACAGAGACGCTGATTTTCATCGGACCAATCTCCAGTACTGGTGACTGAGTTTGGCTTTCAACTTAGTGCAGAGAGTACAAGAATTCACAAACAGAGGCATGTGCTGATTGGTATTCTTGGGCAGGTGACTCTTGGAGGTGTTCGCAATGGTTTTCAGATTTTATCTGTAGACAGCATCCAGGCACGCTTGCAGCGCCTCTCGATCAGCCGATTTAGAGACGATCAGTACGTGTGAACCGGTGCTCCTACGAGCCGCGTATTCATCTCCGCAGTGCTGTTCGAGCAGTTTGTGCCACTCTGACGCGAGGAACACTGTCAACCCGGAGACGCTATTCAGCCGATCTTCGAGCGTCTTCAGCCGCCGCTTCATCTTCGAGATCACGGTGTTCCTCTCCGGTCAAGCCGCACCCGAACCGGGTAATCAACGGGTTTTTCCCGGCGAGGGCGTCATACGTCATCCAATCTGCGCACACGACAACCGGGAAATCGGTTAAAATGGCAGGGGTTCCGCCGTTGCATTCAAAGATCTTGTCCCAAACCTCGGCCACGGTCGTTCTAAGGAGACTGGGAGCGGGATTGTTGAACATCTCCTCGGCATACGCACGAGTGGTCTCGTCTGGCACCAGCACGGGCTCGGTCCCAAGTTCACGTTTTGCGCGGGATTCGCTTCCGCCATGTTTCCGAACATGTTCCTGCCATTCTCCCGGCAACATGAACAAAACCGGGGAAGGGGGGAGTGACCGTTCAAGCACATCCAGCCGATGAAGCAGCTTCGCACGGTTCACGTTATTTGCCCTCGTATCCGGATCGTTCCAGCGCCGAGTAAAGCGACTCAACAGCCCAAACGGCCATTTCGTCTCCGCCGGGCGGGTCTTCATCCACAACGACAAGCAGCCGGACACCGAGCACCTTGCGGACGCTCTCCTCGTCACCGTGCTCTGAAAGCAGACGATCATATTCCGAACGAAGCATTGCCTGGAAACCGTCAGGTTCAAACGTCAGCCGCTCCAGCACTTCGAGGCGATTCAACATTGCGCGGTTCAACGTGTGTTCCTCTGCTGTTCCATCCGCTCCTCAACCCGAGCAAGCCGCTCTTCAAGTTCGACCACTTCAAGGGTCTTGAGGAATCCGTCGAGCAGTCCGGATAACGCTTGCGCCTCGGCAGGGGAGAGGGTACCGTCCGCAACCACCCGGAGTAGCGCGGTCTTTGCCTTGACTGTATCGGAAGCGGTCTCTACCTGGGGGAAATCGAACGGTACGGTCCGATCCCGGCGCGGTGGCACGATTCGTTCCAAGCATAGCCTGAGCGCCGTTGTATCGCCTTCCAGCGCCTTTTCTACAGCTTTCCGTGTCAACGCCTCAGCCTCGCCATCCAACAGCGCCTCAGCCGCGAGTGTGGCTTTGTGCTTCGAGCCTTGCGGTCTGCCTGCCGGATTTCCGCTCTGTCCGGGTTTGAACGGTCTACCTCGCTGTTGCGTCGCTCTTTTAGCAGTGGGCATTCTTCGATCTCCTTTCGATATCAAAATCCCAAAAATACGTTGCAGTGTGCATTGCAAAATGCGTTGCACTGGGGGTGCGGCCTAGACTCAATGGATGTTTTTTAACGACTTACAGCTTACGCGGTATGCAAGGCTCACCCGATTCCATGGTGCCTTGCCATAAGCGTTGCAAACCGCATTCGACGTAAGTTCAATAAAAACGACCATGTAGTGTAAAACCCCCTTTTCACGAGACCGATGCATTGCATATTGCATGGTATTTTTAGGATTAGAACGAATCGTTTTCACCAGCTGGTATCGGTTTCGCCAGTTTCAGTGTCTTGCCGAGGAACGTGCCGTGCATATCTCGTTCATCAACTTCTACCAGAAGGTCTTCGACAATCGCTTTGGCGCGTGCTGTCAGGTAATCTTGGTAACTGTGTCCTTGCAGCTGCATGGTCGCAACCAGCTTCTTAGCGGTGATTCCACCGTCTCCTGCTTCTTCGAGTGTGAACAGGAAGAACTTATAGGCTTGTGACTGATGGGAAGTGTCGGAATCGGATGATTCAACGGTATCCCATTCAACAATTCCATCCACTACACGTGCTTCGAGTTGTTCGCGCGGGTGTTCCACGAGGTTGTTACGTATCTGCTTGACGTGCATCACCGGGCTTTCATCGCTGGTGCGGGTAATCCCAACGATAACCTGAGCGTACTGCGTGATTGAGCCTGATCCCCGAACATCGTCTATCTCAACATTTTTTCGTTGCTGGCCTGGAGCCTTCTTTCGTAGATGGTGCGTCACGATGATCGGTTTCTGAAGAAATTCCGCGAAATTGGCGAGCCGCTTCATCACACGTTGCTGGTCCTGGGTTTTGTTTTCATCTCCTTCGTGAGCACCGGATAGCGAGTCAATCACGATCAGTTTGATCTCCGGTCTTTGCGCCGCACCGACAAATTTCAACCAATGCTGGGGTTTGGTCAAGTCAATCCCCGCGCTATCGATTTCCGGCATTACTACCCGATCAAGATTAACGTTCATTCCCTTCAACCGATTAGCGTTCAGTACTTTTCGGCCCTCGGCTTCGACCCACAACACATATCCGCCGTCTAAATCTTCGTTGAACGCTGAGTTGGGCCACGGTAGCCCATGCACTACACATGCTACAATGCTTTGTGCAACCCAGGATTTGCCTACGCCTTTATCCGCAACGATAAGCGTAATCGCACCATTTGCCAGATAATCTTGCCACAGCCACGTTATCTTCCCGCACCTGTTGATTACATCCTGCATTGTGGGCAGTTGAATGTCTTCTTCTGCCAAGCGAGCGTTTTCAAGGACTTCAATAGAAAGATCGTCTTTCACCTGCACATATCGTTCAGCTACGGATAGATCCGGTTGGGGTAGACGTGCACTCCCCGTTTCGATTCCCAGCCACTCGCAGAGCAGTGCCGTTTCCTTCGAGCCAAGGTGGGATTTCAGGGTGGGTATGCCGGAAAAATTGGAGATCCCAGCCTCGTGTTTCTGATAGGTATCGGCAACGGCTTGAATGCGGTCATCTACTTCTGGATCGCCAGCAGCAGCACAAAGCGCCTTCGTCAATAGGACAGCCGCATCTTCACCGATCCCCCCTCTTGCGAGCGTTCCAGCCCAAGGCAGGACCATTGCATGACGCTTTCCGCTCACCCATCGTCGCGCAAGGAGTGCGACTGCGGCAACCTTCCTCACCGCCTGTTGAAGGGTTGCAGGATCGACCTCTGCTGGTGTCAGTGCCTTTTTGTCCTCCCACTCAACCCGATCATCGCCGGACCCGTCAGAGCGGGGAAGGATAGACGGAGGTACAGCGGTTTGTATGCCCCCTCTACCGCCCCAGCGAAGTTCGACAAGACAAGCGCGACCGCCGTTCGGAGGTTTTGGATCGTTGTACTCTACACGCGTCTTGTCTGGTGGGAGACCTTGGCAACGATACCAGAAGTGACTTACCGGAGCAGCGTGACGCCTGCTCTTCATCTTCGTAGCTGGTAGAATCCAGGGTGCGGCTGCTATCGCTTCAGGTGTATCAAGGTCAACATCTGTGAGCCAACCGCTAGCCTCGCCAAGTATGATCCCGAGGTTCAGCAGCCTGGGTTCTGTGACCGTGCGTGTTGGCCAGCCGGGCTCACGAGGTGCTTTCGTACCACGGTCAAATTCGCATGTACGGTAGCCGAGGGCATTGTAGATTCCATGCGCGCGCCGGATTTGGTCAAGGTCTGGCACCTGTGGCAATCCGTTCAGGATTGCACTTGCAGCCGGATCAACTGACATACGTCCGTCCTCCGGACTGGCGGAAGGTTATCAGGAACGGCTGCCCCGGTCGTGACTGTGATTCCACCACCAGTCTGACGGTTCCGCTTCGATCTTGTTTAACCGCACGAATCCTGCAATTCAAGTCACCCGTTACAGGATCACGTAGTTGAAGGTGCGTAGGCTGGGTATCGCTGAAGCACAGAGGGAATAGTCTGTCAGCACCACTCAGAAGCTGCTGGGCTTTATCTGCGAGATTCCAGAGCTTAGCCGGTATCTCTTCTTCTTGAAAGACGAAGATCCGATCCTGTAGTTTTTCTATCCACGCCGCTACTTGAGCCGCGTACCTTTTAGGGAGGATTTGCTTCACGCAGCCTCCTCTGCGTGTTCATCCATCCAGCGGATAAACTCGTCTGCGTCAATCAAGACGCGGCGACCAACCCGGCGAAGCGCACGCTTGAGGCCGTTTTCGTGTGCTCTGAAAATCAGCCAGCGCAACCCGCCCTGGTTAGGCCAAAGGTTAGCTTCGACCGCTTCTGCGACAGTGTAATACTTCTTTACTGATGTGGCGTTCATGAGGAAACCCCAATTTTGTTGTACAGTCCTGCATCACAAAATCAGGGGTAAGAAGGGAAATGGTGGCCCACGAAAAGCGCAATATTGGTTGGTGGGAACCTTACGTCTCGTCGTCTAGCACAAAAGGCCAGTTGACCGAGGTTGCGGGCGGATGATTCAATCCTAGATCTGTTGCAGCACGTTGTCGTTCATCCGAATTTCGTGCTGTGCTCCATGCTCGTAGTTTCACAAAATCTTGTTCAGCTTCAATCTGGTGTTTTTGCCATGCTTTCTCAACTGTTGCCTCACTAAGACCATATTGTTCAGCTACGTCAGACCAGCATTGCGCTAGGTTAAGTCCAGTCTTCTCTATTTTCTCCCAGACCATTCTTGTAAGAAGTAGATCTCGACGATTTAACTCCGACCGCTTTGTTTTTGTCCTACGCTTAAGACCTAGGGCCTCTCTGTACTTGGCTGGTTGTATGTTTTGCCCCAATTGTTCATGGAAATACAAGTTAGCAATATTCCTGCAAATTGTGCTCAAATAACGTTGAAGCTGCAGCGGCATTACGGCTCCCTCACTCAGATAGTCGCTCGCAACCGCGAGAAGATATTCAGCAGCCCTTGTATCTCCCAGCTCTGCGCAGTCTATTGCAACGCGGATTTCAAACCTTTGATCGGGTCGATCACGATACACGATTTTCACGCTCCCTCCAGAAATCGCTTGTTCATGCTCTCAACAACCGTTGCCGTGTGCGCCTCGGACAGGTGACTGTATCGCTTGACCATCTGCAACGTCTTGTGACCGAGCACCTCGGCAATTTCTCCCGGTGTCGCACCGTTCATGGCGAGGAACGAAGCCGCCGTATGACGCAAGTCATGCCAGCGGAAGTTTTCAATTCCTGCCTGTTTCAACGCTTCTTCCCACGGAGCGCGGAGATCCATCGGTTTCTTCGGGTCTTTCCGGCTCGGGAAGATCAGATCCGATTCAAGCGAACGAACACGCGACCGTTCACGCAGGATTTCCAGCGCACGGCCTTTGATCGGCAGCACACGCCGTTCCTGGTTCTTCGTCTCGTGCAGCACGATCAATTCACGCGGGAAATCAACCTGATCCCAACGCACGCCCCAAATCTCCATCCGCCGTGCGCCAGTGGAAAGCGCAAGGATCACGGCAGGGTAGAGGTCGGGATTCTTGGATGCTTTGCAGGCTTCCAGCAATCGTTCCTGTTCGCCGTTCTCCAGATAACGTACTCTTCCACGCGGTTCCTTCAGCCGGGAGACCTTCAACACGGGATTATCTCGTACCCATTGCCATTCCTTCGAAGCAACCGTGAACACATGCGATAGCGCCGCGAGGTATCTATTGACGGTTGCATTGCTCGCACCATCTTCAGGAATCGGACGGCCCTTCGCATCCTGCACACGGCCACCTTCCCGTTTCAGTATATCCCGTGCTTCTGTAATAAGTGCGGGAGTGATATCGGACAGGAGGCGCTCACCGTACCGTTCCTTCCACCAATCAAGCTGCCGTGCCTGCTTCATCCCGCTTTTCTTCATCGGAGCCACGTTTTCCACATAGCGTTCGATAACATCGTTGAGCGTGTGTTTCTTTGCTTCTGCACGTTCAATGTGCTTGCCTGCCTTGAGGTCTGCCTCGGTCTGGTGCGCCCAATCCCGAGCGTCTGTCCTCCGGTCGAAAGTGGCCTCAAGCCGGTCGAACCCCTTCATACGAATCTGGACTCGGTAGGTGACCTTGCCTGTCCGTTTCGATTTCCGCTTCACGATGGTTGCCATGACGCCTCCCTGAAAATGTCGCTGTCTAAGCACTACGTCAAGCTACAACACGGGGCGGGAAAAGTCAACAGGGGATAAATAATCACAGGAGATATTGATATATATACTTGGAAATACAGGCATATAAAACTACTCAAGCTGTCGTTAGGTGCACATCAGGTGCAGTCTCGGTGCAATTTGGTGCACTGCGTAGGTGTAGACTTTGGATTTTCGTGAATCGTCTGAAGAGTGGGAAAGAGGGAGTCAGCACCTTGTGAAGTCAACAGGTGCAGGAAATATGGTATAAGGGGCGCGCAATGATCTACTGCACCTCATATGCACCAAATCACAAAGAGAAAGGGTCAGACAATCGCCTAACCCTTTGTTTTTCTTGCTCCCCAGGACGGACTTGAACCGCCAACCTAGTGATTAACAGTCACCCGCTCTGCCAATTGAGCTACTGGGGAATACTCGTTTTTGCTGCGGCCCTAAGTATGAAACAAGCTCACCCCGAAATGCAAGAGGGGAACTCGGGCTCCGGAACCTTTCGCGGAGACACCCGGAGCGGAAACCCTGCAGGCGTTTCTTCAGTCAAATGAACAGGGTAAAACCGAGTTAACACCATTCGGCAGCCGTTTCGTTTCCAGCCGCGATCACCGACGAAAGCAAACTCCCACACATGGCTGACCTGTTGCGTAAAACCTTTGTGCTCGCCCTCGGATCGATTTTTATCGTGCTCGGGATTCTGTTGCTGCCGTTGCCCGGTCCCGGGATACTTGTCATCCTGCTCGGGCTCGGGATTATCGGCGCGGAGTTTCCATCCGTCCGGCGGTGGACTGCTCGCAAGTGGCACGAAGTGCGGGCGAAGCTGCCGATCTGAGTGCGTGCATCAAGACAATGAAGCCGTTACCACAGCCCGGGGATCAACCGGGCTGTCTGCCTCATGTAGTTCGCGTAGTCATCCCCGAACTGTTCCAGCAACGCTCGTTCCTCGACACGGATCCGGTACAGCATCGAGATCGTGATCGGTATAAGAATCAATAGTTGTGTGATCCAGTTGTTGAAATACACCGTCAGTCCGAGGAATTGTAGCATCAGGCCAGAGTAGGAGGGGTGGCGCATGAATCGGTATAGCCCGGACCGCATCAACGTGTGATCCGACTGGATTTCGACCGCGACGGTGAACCGTTTGCCGAGCTGACGGATCGCGGTCCAACGAATCACCGCTCCAACCACCAGCAGACCTATACTCAACGCCGACCGCCAGACCAGGTCGAACGGGTACCATCCAATCCCGGTGAACATCAGCGTGACGCCGAGCGTGATGCTGATCCCGATGGTCCAGTGCAAGCCGCGCAGGCTGCCACCGTCACGCACCATCGTCCCGGATCGCCGCACACGCGAGAGGATCACTTCCGAAACGAGAAACGCCATGGAGAACCAGAAGGCGAGGTGGGTCAACATGGCGATCTCCTATTGTCGGATCTGATGCGGGAGGTTAGACGCTTTAGTCCTTTTCGCGCCAGTCGGTCGTTAACAACCCGGCCTGAATCGCGGCGTCAACCGTCCGCAGCGCACGTTTCACCACCGGCGGGTCGATCATCTTGGACCCGAGGCTGACGACACCCAACCCCTGCCGATCAGCTTCCTCAAAGGCGAGCACGATCCGTTTCGCTTTCTTCACTTCATCGTCCGTCGGCGCAAAGCCCTGATGCACGACCGGAATCTGGCGTGGATGGATGCACCCCTTGCCCTCGAACCCGAGCGACTTAGCTTCAACCACGGACGTCAGCAACGCATCCATGTCATTGACGTCGGAGAAGACGGTGTCGATCGGGGTGACTCCGGCCGCTCGGGCGCCGTTGACCAGCTGATGCCTGGCCCAGATCGATTCCTTGCCCTCGTTCGTCCGCTGCACGCCGATATCCGCGGTATAGTCTTCAAGGCCGATGGCCAATGCAACGACAGTTTCCGCAGCGGCCGCGATGGGAAAGGCGTTCCACGCCCCTTTCGCCGACTCGACAATCGGCATCAGCCAGATGTCGTGATCCACACCGGCACTGGTTCGCAACTCACGGATACGTGCGTCAAATTCGGCCACCTGTTCCGCCGTTTCCATCTTCGGCAGCAGGATCAGGTCGACACCGTATGGCACGACAAATTCGAGATCAGTCAGGCCACGTTCACCCTGGTTGACACGCACCATCTTCTCCGCGCCCATGAAATCGAGGTGGATCAGAGCGTTGCGGACCATGATCCGCGCGGCGTCTTTCTCCGCCGGTGCGACGCTGTCCTCAAGGTCGAGGATGAGGCCGTCCGGCCTGTGGATCGCGGCATTGATCATGAACTTCGGCTCGTTGCCGGGGAGATAAAGACGGCTGCGGCGGGGGCGTTGCCGGGATGACGGTTGCGGAGATGCATCGAACGCATCCGGCAACCACGGTTCGACTGGCTTGTCCAGTTCCAACCGACGGACAGCCGCTTCGAGACGCGCCATCTGCACGAAGGGCAACGCGCCGGCGTCTTCAATGATCACGTTCACGTTCTTCAGGCCGAAGTGCGCCAGCCCGTCACGGATCAACGTGTCTATCGACTCGCCGTACAGGGTCTTGACCTTGCTCTGGATGTCGAGGACTACACCACCCGAATCGGTCAGGGTCAACTCGATGAATATGTCGGAACGGACATCCGGCCCGCGACGGCCGGCGGAAGCTTTCTGCTTGGACATCTTGCACCTGGTTTCTGTGATCCCGGGCTATAATCCGAGGGCCTGATACAGTTCAGGAGAACGATTGCCTGCAGCACTCATGCCGTTGCCAGCAAACATCACCCGAATCCGGGAAGATACTGACGGGTTCGGGCGGAGTCAGTACGCCGGGAGACGAGCTTTCTGTCAACCGCTCCCACTATCCATTCGTAGCCGCTATCTTCCTGACCCGGGAGTAGAAACACAAACGAGGCTGGATCGACTGTCATGTTCCGCCGCAAACGCAGACAACCCTGGTGGACCTGGCCGATCGCCGTCG
Source organism: bacterium (assembly GCA_963675295.2). Classification (GTDB taxonomy): domain Bacteria; phylum Electryoneota; class Electryoneia; order Electryoneales; family Electryoneaceae; genus BMS3BBIN04. The sequence goes on along the minus strand of CAXXKJ010000002.1, from coordinate 2,768,152 downwards.
CGGCGGCGGTGTACGGTGTGTTCCAGGCCGAACGGCACAGCCACCTGATCTGGAATCGGATGGTCAAGCGAGAGGCATGGCAGCGCCTGCTGCAGTTCCTCGATGACCGGTTTCCCCCGAAAGCACAACGTTCGGCACGGAAACAGCCTCGTCGCTCAACCGTGTAATCCCCGCTGGATGAACTCTGGCATTTTCTCCTCGGCGGCTGTACATTCGTTCACTTTCCGTACGTTAACCAGCAGGATCCGCCCGTGGCACCCCAGGAGCCCGATCAGATAAAAATCGTCGGTGCACGTGAACATAATCTGAAGAACGTCACCGTCACCATCCCGCGAAACCAGCTTACCGTGGTCACAGGACTGTCCGGCAGCGGAAAGTCGAGCCTCGCGTTCGACACCCTGTACGCCGAAGGCCAGCGGCGCTACGTGGAATCCCTGTCCGCCTACGCACGCCAGTTCCTCGGCCTGATGGAGAAGCCGGACGTCGACTTCATCGAGGGACTCAGTCCGGCGATTTCCATTGAGCAGAAGGCGACGAGCCGTAACCCACGTTCGACTGTCGCGACCGTTACCGAGATTTACGACTACCTGCGCCTGCTCTACGCTCGAATCGGGATCATGCACTGCCCGAGCTGCGGCAAAGTGATTGAACGTCAGACCGTGCAGCAGATCGCGGACAATGTGATGGCGATGGGCGATGGAGCCAAGTTGCAGGTGCTCGCGCCGGTGGTAAGGGACCGTAAGGGTGAGTATCGCAAACTGTTCAAGGATATCGAGCGGGACGGGTTCGTGCGTGTGCGTGTCGACGGCGAGATTTATCCCGTCGATAGCCCGCCTGAGCTCAACAAAAAGACGAAGCACAGCATCGATATCGTCGTTGACCGCCTGGTGATCAAACCTGACATCCGCAACCGGCTCACGGATTCCCTCGAAATCGCCCTCAACAAGGCGGAGGGGCTGGTCACGATCCTCACAGCGGACGGAGAAGAACGCCTGTTCAGCGAGAATTACGGCTGCCACGAATGTGACCTTTACTTCCAACCGCCGGAGCCACGCAGCTTCTCGTTTAACAGTCCGTTCGGCGCGTGTCCGGACTGTGACGGTCTTGGCTTTTCGATGAAGATCGACCCGCGCCGGATCGTACCGAATACGTCCAAATCCGTTGAGCAAGGCGCGGTGGAGGCGTTCGGGTCGCAGTTCGAGAGCTGGTACATGCGCCGCCTCGAGCAGACTGCCAAACATTACGGCTTCAGCCTCAGAACCCCCTGGGAGAAGATGAAGCCGGAGCACCAGAACATCGTGCTCTACGGATCCGACGACGAACTGATGTACGAGTGGCGGAAGAAGGACGACGATGAGTCGGTCTGGAAATATAAGACGAAGTGGGAAGGGGTGATTCCGAACCTCGAGCGGCGCTACCGCCAGACCAACAGCGCCGGCATCCGCGAATGGATCGAAGGATTCATGGGGCATGTGCCGTGCCGCACGTGCAACGGCCAACGCCTGAAACCGGAATCGCTTGCGGTTCGTGTCGGCGATACCAATATCGCCGATCTCTCGGCGATGTCGATACATCAAGCCGTGGATTTCTTTCACCAGCTCAAGCTCAGCGACCGGGACAGCACCATCGCCGCGCAGATCCTGAAGGAAGTCAACGCACGGCTGGGGTTCCTGCTCAACGTCGGCCTTGACTACCTTAACCTCGACCGCGCGGCGGGCACGTTGTCCGGGGGCGAAGCGCAACGCATTCGACTCGCGACACAGATCGGCAGCCAGCTGGTCGGCGTCCTGTACATTCTCGATGAACCGTCCATCGGCCTGCATCAGCGTGACAATGAACGCCTGATCAACACGTTGGAAAACCTGCGCGACCTCGGCAATACGGTGATCGTGGTCGAGCATGACCGTGAGACGATGGAACGTGCCGACTGGCTCGTCGACCTCGGCCCGGGCGCGGGACGTCACGGGGGAGAGGTGGTCGTCGCCGGGCCGCCGAACGACGTCGCAAAAGCCCCCAACAGCATCACCGGGCAGTTCCTCGCAGATCTTGACCGCATCGAGCTTCCGGAGAAACGCCGTCCGCCGAAAAAGCGGGCGATCACGATCAAGAACGCACGCGGACACAACCTCAAGGGGATCGATGTATCCTTCCCGCTCGGGGTGTTTACCGTGGTCACCGGTGTCAGTGGATCGGGCAAGTCGACACTGGTGAACGAGACGCTATATCCGTCGTTAGCTCGTCACATTTATGGATCGCGTGAAGTCCCGCTCGAGCACGATGAGATTGACGGACTGAAGTACGTCGACAAGGTCGTCGACATCGATCAGTCGCCGATCGGGCGCACGCCACGTTCCAACCCGGCGACCTACACTGGCCTGTTCACGCACATCCGTGACATCTTCAGCCAACTTCCGGAAGCGAAGGCTCGTGGGTACAAGCCGGGACGGTTTTCGTTCAATGTCAAGGGCGGACGCTGCGAAACCTGCCAGGGTGACGGCATCATCAAGATCGAGATGCACTTTCTGCCGGATGTGTATGTCACCTGCGACGATTGCCATGGCCAGCGCTACAATCGCGAAACCCTCGAGGTCAAGTTCAAGGGCAAGAGCATCGCGGACGTGCTTGACATGACCGTGGAAGAAGCGCTCGGGTTCTTTGATGCCGTCCCACGCCTGAAACGCAAGCTGCAGGTGCTGAACGATGTCGGCCTCACCTACATCCACCTCGGGCAACAGGCGACGACATTATCCGGTGGCGAGGCGCAACGTGTGAAGCTAGCGACAGAACTGTCCAAGGTCAGCACCGGCCGGACGGTCTACATCCTTGACGAACCAACCACCGGGTTGCATTTCGCGGACGTGCGCATGCTGCTGAAGGTGCTGCAGTCGCTGGTCAACAAGGGCAATACAGTGATCGTGATCGAACACAACCTCGACGTGATCAAGACCGCCGACTGGATCATCGACCTTGGCCCGGAAGGTGGCGACAAGGGCGGCACATTGATCACGGCCGGTTCGCCGGAAGACGTCGCGCACGTCGAAGGCAGCCACACCGGCCGGTTCCTGCGGCGGGAGTTGGGACTGAAGGAAGCATCCTGAGTTTGTCGACTTGATCCATCACGCCCGTGAGCCATTTGGATCACGGGTTTTGTTGTTATGTTGGGGAGATGTCCCCGTTCCCGAATCCCGGAGTGTTCCCCGTGCTGCAGAAATCCGTTCTGATTGTCGCCGGCGTCCTGCTGGCGGTGACGTCGTTCGCCCAGTTCAACTGTGTGTACCTGCAACAGCCGGAGCTGACCATCGGCTATGTCGATTCCTGCGCACAGTTCTGGCTGCCATCGTGGGACGACGACCTCGGCGGCTTCTACACCGATGTGTCGCGGGAAGGCGTGCCCACTGGAACCAGTAAGGACATGATCACGCAGTCGCGGAACGCCTACGGTCTTGTCCGCGCTTACCAGATGACCGGAGAAATGACGTACCTGAACGCCGCCCGGGATGCACTCGACTGGATGGTCGAGCATGCGTGGGACAGCAATTACGGCGGCTACTACAATGACCTCGACAACAACGGCGATCCGATCAATCCGTTCGCTGACAAGACCGCGTTCTACCAGCATTATGCGTTGCTCGGGCTGGCGTCGTACGTCCAGGCGACCGGCGACACGACGATGTGGCAACGGCTGATCGAGGGCTATGCGTGGCTGGACGAACACATGTGGGATGACCGCGAGGGGCTGGAAGGCTATTACGATAACGTCAACTACGACGGCGATTTCCCCAATGGGAAGAGTTTTAACGCGACCGTGGACGCGATCACGACTCACGTTCTGCTGCTGCAACTGCAGACGCTGGAACCCGCCTACACCGACCGCCTGGAACAACTGGCCGCGCAGATTCAGGATCACCTCGTCGCCTCGATGCAGGATCAAGCGATCGGCTTCGCGGAGGAATACACCAGCAACTGGTTTGTCCGGGGAAGTGAGACCATGACGATCATGGGGCATGTGCTGAAAAGCGCGTGGTGCCTCGGTCGTGTCGCCCGTGTCACCGGCGACTACAGTCTGCTCGATGATGCGGCCACCCTGTTCTACGACGTCTGGGACTACGGCTATGACCACGTCTACGGTGGCCCGTACAAGGATTATAACCGGCTCACCGGTGAGATGCTGCTGTGGGGCAATCCGGACACGACCAAGGCGTGGTGGCAGATGGAACAGGCTGTCATGGCCGGACTGGAACTGAACGGGCTATTGGACGGCCCGGATCCATTGACCATGGCGGACGAGTCGATGGATTTCTTCATGACGCATTTCGTCGACCGGGAGTACGGTGAGGTGTATGCCGACCGCACGAGGTACGGCGCGCTGGCGTGGAACGAGGTCAAGGGCGGTGACGGCAAGGCCGGCTACCACAGCATCGAAACCGGCTATTACACCTACCTCTACACGAACCTGTTCGTCCACCAACAGGCGGTGACGTTGCACTTCCACCATGATGCGCAGAACGAGGATCACCTGTTCCGCATGCGTCCCATCGCCGCCCAGCACGGATCCATCCGCATCACCTCAATCCTGCTGAATGGCGACCCGGTGCCGGAGTCGAACTATGATGACGATTCCGTCTGGCTGCTGGCCGGGCAGGGCGGGCATCTGGAGGTCACGTTCGAACCGTTCCCGACAGCGGTCAGGGAAATCGTTTCGGTGCAGCCGGCTGGATTCGAGCTGGCGGCGGCGTATCCGAACCCGTTCAACGGGACAACGCAGCTGCGGTTTACTCTCCAACGGCCGGAAACGGTGTCTGTCGCCGTCTACAACATGATGGGGCAGAGGGTCGCGACCGTGCCACAAACGACCTATACCGCAGGCATACACCAGATGCCGCTAACGTTCGACGGGATCGCCTCCGGCCAGTATGCTGCGGTTCTGAGTGTGGAAGATGGCACCGCACGTTATGTGCGATTGACGTTGATTCGGTAGTGGACTCGAAAACAGAACTGTATTCAGGTTTATTATCGGACCGGAATACAGGTCTTGTATCGGATCTGAATACGAGTTATTTTTCAGGTCAGCAGGCACAGCGATAGCAATCCGGAGTACATCATGAAATACTCGACCCAGATCAAACCGATCAGCTACCTCAAGGCGCATGCGTCCGAGATGATTCGCAAGCTGAACGAGGGCGGCGAACCGTACATCATCACCCAGAACGGCGAGGCCAAGGTGGTTGTTCAGTCGGTGAAGGAATTTGAGCAGCTCCAGGAGCGGCTGGCGTTGATGCAGCTGCTGCACAGAGGTGAAGAACAAGTGGAAGCCGGAAAAGTCAAGCCATTTGATGAGGCAATGGAGAGAATTCGTGACAAAATTACGGGTCAACAATGAACTATCGCATTGTTGTCACAGATGATGCAGATCAGGATTTGGAAGAACTTGTGAGCTACATCGCTCAGCATGACGGTGTGGAAGCCGCGATTCATGTCTGGGATGAAATCATGTCCAGTGTATCGACACTAACCCGGTATCCAGAACGTGGATCAGTGGTGAAGGAGACCGTCGGCTTGTCCACTCATACCTACCGGGAATTATTCTGGACGAACTATCGTGTTATTTATCGAGTTGAAGATGATCGAGTGATTCTTTTCATGGTTACAGATGGTCGTAGAAATGTGCAAGAACTCATTATGGAACGTTTTAGATAGCGGTCGTATTCCATAATTTTACGTTCCCCCAGTTCCACCGCACCAATTCCGTTTTCCCCGAGGAGCGAGTGGCTCGCCTCCTTGACGACTCGGGAGCTCTCGTTTATCTTCCTCAGTCTTACACAAAAACAAAACAGAGAACATAAATCCCCCGAAGATCGGGTGAGGAGGTAGGGCGGTGAAGGACTATCCGGCCAACGCAATTCGCAACATCAGCTTGATTGGACACGGCGCCAGCGGCAAATCCACGCTGGCGGAATCGATGTTGCACCAGATGAAGGCGATCGAACGACTGGGCCGTGTGGATGAAGGAACGTCCGCCAGCGACTTCCTGAAGGAAGAGATCGAACGTCAAGGTTCCGTCAGCGCCACGTTGCTGACCGCTGAGCACAAAGGCCACAAGTTCAACCTGATGGACACCCCCGGCTTCAGTGACTTCATCGGTGAAGTCAACGGTGCCCTGCGTGTCTCCGACACCGCGCTGGTCGTGGTGCATGGCACCTCAGGTGTTGAGGTGGTAACCGAACAGGTGTGGGAGTTCTGTAATCAGGACAACGTCCCGCGGGTCATCTTCGTCAATCAGCTGGACAAAGAAAACACCAAGTTCGACGCGATCCTGGAAGAACTGGACTCCACGTTTGGCAACGCCGTCGCGGTGACCATTCCGGTTAACGAAGGTCCGGGCTTCAACAAGATTGTCAACCTGTTGACGATGAAGGTGCTGACATTTGACGGCGGCAAAGTCACGTCGGAAGAGCTCAGCGGCGACCTGCAGGCGAAGGCGGAAGGGCTGCGCGAGACGTTGATCGAACGTGCTGCCGAAGCTGACGACGAGTTGATGGAAAAGTTCTTCGACGCCGGCGAACTAACCCAGGAAGAAATTGTCAAGGGCCTCAGCAAGGGTATCCGCGACAACGCTCTGTTCCCGGTTCTCGCTGGTGCGGCTTACACCGAAGCCGGTGTCTCGACGCTGGTAGATTTCCTCGCCGAGTACGCTCCGTCCCCGGATGTCATGCCGGCTCAGAAGGCGACAAACACCAAGAGCGGCGATCAAACTGAAATCGCATGCGATCCGAATGGTCCGACGGTCGCGCTGGTTTTCAAGACCACGTCTGAGGCGCACGTTGGCGAGATGAGCTACTTCCGTGTGTATTCCGGTACGGTTCGCAGCGGTGAAGAGCTGTACAACGTCGACCAGGAACACGTTGAAAAGCCAAATCAGATGTACTGGGCGATGGGCAAGCAGCGCAACGGCGTCGACCATGTTTCTACCGGCGACATCGGCATCGCGGTAAAGCTGCACGACACCTCGACCGGCGAAACGTTGGCGACCAAGTCCAACCCGGTGAAGCTGGAAGGTCCGAAGTTCCCGGAACCGATTATCCGCGCGGCTGTCATCACCAAGGGCTCGGGCGATGAGGATAAAATCGCCAGCGGTCTGACGATCCTCCAGAAGGCCGACCCGACCTTCAACATCGTGCACGACACCGAACTGTCCCAATTGATCATCAACGGCCAGGGCGACGCACATTTAACCGTAGTCCTTGATCGCCTGAAGGACCGTTTCGGCGTCGAAGCCGAAATGATCAAGCCGCGGATTCCGTATCGTGAGACGATCAAGTCTTCCGGCGAAGCGGAAGGCAAGCACAAGAAGCAGTCCGGTGGCCGTGGCCAGTTCGGGCTCTGCGTGCTCAGGGTTGAGCCGGCACAGCGTGGCGACGGGTACGAATTCCTTGACGAAATCGTCGGCGGTGCGATTCCGCGCCAGTTCATCCCGGCGGTGGACAAAGGCATCCAGGAAACACTGACGAAGGGCGTGATCGCGGGTTATCCGGTTGTGGACGTCAAAGTGCATTGCATCGACGGCAAGTTCCACGCAGTTGACTCGGACGAATTCTCCTTCAAGATGGCGGGTTCGATCGGGTTTCGTGAAGCGGTGAAGAAGACCAAGACTGCGATTCTCGAACCGATCTACGAAATCGAGATCAAGTGTCCGCAGGATAACATGGGCGACGTGATGGGCGATATTTCGTCCCGTCGCGGCAAGGTCGCCAGCATGGACGTGGAAGGGAAGTGGCAGATCATTCGCGCCACGGTCCCGCTGGCGGAGCTTTACAAGTACGCCAACACGCTGCGTTCGTTGACCTCCGGTCGTGGTATCTTCCGCCGCAAGTTCTCGCATTACGAGGAAGTGCCGCACGACATCCAGCAGGCGCTGGCTGAGGAGTACGAGGAACGCAAGGCTGCGGAACACTCGTAAATCGAAGCATTCAAGAAGCCGGGCGCAAGTCCGGCTTCTTCTTGTCTGGCCACAGGACAACGGTTTTTCAATGAACGATGAGAGCGCACTGAAACGTCTCTGGGCACCTTGGCGGCTACCGTGGATTAAAGAGAGCTCACAAGGCGTGCACGACTGCTTCATCTGTGACATGGTCAATGCCCCTGTCGAACAGGATCGAGAGCACTTGCTGCTGTACCGCGGTGAGCGGACCCTGCTGTTGATGAACCGGTTTCCCTACACCAACGGCCACCTGATGGTGGCACCGAAACGTCACCTCGCCGATATGCAGCAGTTGGAAGCAGAGGATTGGGCCGAGATCGGGTTGCTGACTCAGGTCGCGTTGAGTGCGTTGCAACAGACAATCAATCCTCATGGATTTAACCTCGGGTGGAATCTGGGGCGCATCTCCGGAGCGGGACTGGAGACACACCTGCACCAGCACATCGTTCCGCGCTGGAATGGAGACACCAATTTCATGCCGGTGGTCGGACAAACACGCGTTATCAGTCAGGATTTGTGGGAGTGTTATGATCAGGTATATCAGGCCGTTCTGGATCTGAAAAAATGGTGACGGGAGCAGGGAGCGAGGCGTCGGGTTCTTTATTTCAAAATCCAGATTTCTCGTTGCAACACTGTTTGCATGACTCTATAATGTGTTCGATTCAGTGAAACCGCTTTGCGCGCATGGGTCCTGCTCGCGAAGTTAAGAGTTTTCAATGGGGAATATCCCCGCGTTAGACTGCACCGATCGCCGTCCTGGAATTGAGTCGACGCACGGTTTACAGTGGTAAGCGATACTGGTGCTTTTTTCATCTGGAGGATTGCCGATGAGCTGGAAGGGATTGTTAGGGATACTACTTGCCAGCCTGCTTGCCACGACGGCATTTGCAGCAGCAAACGTGACGGAGATGCAGGCAGACTTGATGCACGCAGCTGACATCCAGAAACGCGCGGACGGCATGAGCGTGTCGCTGGAAATTGCTGCTCCCGAAATCGCTGATGTTCCAGTCGGTGATGGTTGGGGCCAGGTGTTGGAGATCCCCGGCGGCGGCATGCTGCAGGTGGAAGGAGCACCTCCGGTTCCAATGCTGAGCCGCATGTTTCGCATGCCGATGACCGGTGGCGCGCAAGCGGTCGTGCTTGATGCGACCTATGAAACGTTCACCGGACTCGAATACGCCACCCTGGTGGATCTGGACGGCGAAGAACCGGTGTTTGGCGAGCTGGATCCGTCGATTGATGCGTGGTATCCGGGGACACTGGCCGAGGTCACAGATCCGGCGATTGCTCGCCAGTTCCGTGTTTCCAGTCTTGTGACCTACCCGGTGCAGGTGAACCCGTACCTCAACGAAGTTCGCGTCTACAGCGATATCCAAGTCGACATCCAGTACGGCGGCGAAGGTATCAACGAGCTTGATTCGTACCCGACGAAGCTGAGCAAGACGTACATCGAGTTTTACGAACAGTTCCTCGATTGGGATTCCAACGAGCTGGATGATTTCGAGGTCTATCGCGGATCGGTGCAGGTTGTTGTCAAGGAAACGGCCAAGACCCAGCTCGCTGAATGGATCGAGTGGAAGCGCCAGAAGGGCTACAAACTCGAGTTCATCACCGACGCCAACACCAGTTGGTCCAGCAACTCGATCAAAGCTGAGCTCCAGTCCCGCTGGGATAGTTCGGACGAAAAGTTTGACTGGGTTGTCGTCGTTGGCGACAACGGCGGTATCTACTCAACACCTGCGGGATCAGGCTATGGTGACCAGTACTATGTGAAGCTCGAAGGCAACGACGAACTTCCGGAGGCCGGTATTGGTCGAATCAGTGTCGAATCCCAAACCGACCTGATCGCTTACAAGAACAAGGTCATGTTCTATGAACGTGATCCGTACATGGATGAAACCGGCTGGTACAAGCGCGGCATGGTTGCCGCGGGTTCCGCAAGCTCTGGCGTCTCCACGATCTACCTCGGCCGCTACGCGCGCCACGCGATGCTCGACATCGGCTACACGCAAGTTGACACTGCATGGTACACCCAGGGTGGTGTAAACAACGCATGTATCCAGGCGATTAATGCCGGTGTTTCGTTCTATAACTATCGCGGTTATCTCGGCACGGGACTTGATCCGAGTGAAATTTACGCGCTCACCAACTACTTCAAGACTTGCATGGTCATCCACGTGACCTGCGGTACCGGTAACTGGACCACAGGTACTGGTAAGAACGAAGCATGGATGCGTGCCGGTTCGGTCAACGAACCGACCGGCGGTATCGGCGCGATTTCGACAGCAACGTCAGGTACACATACCCGATACAACAATTCGCTTTCAGGCGGCGCTATTTTCTCGAATCTGGTGCTGCGTAACCCGGAAATGGGTGGAACCATTTTCTGGTCGAAAGTGAACCTGTTCAACGCTTACAACGAACACGCTCCATCGCAGGTGGCGAACTTCGCGGAGTGGACGAACCTGATGGGTGACCCAACCGTTTGGCTGTGGACCGATATCCCGCAGGATCTCGAAGTCAATCATCCGACCGCGATCAACTACGGTCGCCACGGATTCGAAATTGAAGTGCGAGATGGAAACGGTCAGCCGGTACCGGACGCATGGGTCTGCCTTTACAAGAACGATACCGAAGATGATACGGTCGCGTTTGGTGAAACCGACGACATGGGCCGCATCGTCCTCGATCCTGAATTTCTCGCGGAAGGCATGGCCAAGCTGACGGTTACTGCGCAGAACTACCACCCGTACCGCACCGATGTCCCGGTGGAAGTCACCCAGCTGATGGCTGTGCGCGACGTTCAGGTCATCGATAACGGGCAGGCCGGCTCGCAAGGTAACGGCAACGGTCTCGCCGAACCGGGCGAAATCGTAGGTCTCTACCTGACGCTGCATAACCTGTATCCGTTCACCGCACCGCGGATCGGCGCTGTTTTTACCACGGATGACCCGATGGTGGAACAGACCGGTGGTATCGCACGCGTTGGAAACATCGGCCCCGGCCAGATTCAGTCGGCGACCAGCCTCGCGTTGATGCAGATCGCGGACGATGCGCAGAGTGGTTGGATTGTTGATGGTGAGATTGGCCTTGGTGTGATGCCGCAGGGCGGTGGGCCGCCGAACGTGCTGCAGACGGACGTGTTTACGTTCAAGATTCACGCTCCGGAATACACCTACGTAAACCAGGTTCCTGGTGGTACGATTGTCCCGGGTAGCACTGTCGATCTAGACTTGTCGGTGGCGAACATCGGGCTCACCAACGGCGGCAATGGGTTCTGCCAATTGGTCAGTGATGATCCGTACCTGACTGTCAACAGCGGCCAGGTTGCGTTCCCGGCTATCCCGGTTGGTCAGACAGGCACCACCACGCACACAATCACCGCGCACCCGGAATCGTTCAAGGGTTATCCGGCTGACGCGCTGCTGGTGATCGGCAATGCGGAAGGTTTCCGCGACACGGTCAACGTTAAGGTTAAGCTCGGTACAGCGACTTCGACCGATCCGGTTGGTCCGGATGGCTACGGCTACATCGCATTTGATAACCGCGACACGGATTACGACATCGCCCCGGAATATGACTGGGTCGAGATCAATCCGAACGTCGGTGGTAACGATTACGACGGTACTGCGCTCGCGATCAACGATAATGGTGAAGAAGATGACGACGCGGTCGTCGTCGATCTGCCGTTCACCATGAAGTTCTACGGCGTTGATTTCGACCAGATGACGATTACCTGTAACGGTTTCGTCTCGATGGGCAACCAGGCTGACATGCGCACCCCGCGTAACTGGCCGATTCCGAGCCCGGGTGGTCCGAACTACATGATTGCCCCGTACTGGGATGACCGGATGGTCGATGGCCAGTACAGTGGTGTCTACCATTACTACGATGAGCCGAACGGCCGCTATATCATTGAGTGGTATTCGGTTGCGGATGTATACGTGTGGAGCAACCCGTCGGCATGGAACACCTTCCAGATGATCGTGTACGATCAGGTTGGTGAGCACATCACGATTACCGGCGACAACAACATCCTCTTCCAGTATGAGGACGTGACCCACACCACCGGTGAAAGCTTCGACAACGCCTATGCGACGGTTGGTGTTGAGAATCATAACCAGACCGACGGTCTCCAGATCGCGTACTGGGATGGCAACAGCACCCCGCCGAACGCAACGATCTGCGATGGCCGTGCGATTCTGATCACGACCCAGGCGGCGTTGATCACGGGTACCGTTACCGGTGATGTGACGTTCGCGACGGGTGGTGGTCCGGTGGAAGGCGCCCTTGTTCGCACCGCCGACAACGCCTACTTCGGCTACACCGACGATCAGGGACACTACGAGATCTACGACGTGGTCATCGGTACGCATGATCTGGTCGTGGAGATGCAGGGCATTAACCCGCAGACGACTGAAATCGTAGTTCAGGAAGGCCTGATCACGGTGCAGGACTTCTCGGTCACCGCGCCAGGATTCGAACTCTCCGTGTCGGAGATCAACGAAACCCTCCCGCCGGGACAGACGACCACGGCAAACGTCGTCGTCAGCAACACGGGTGATGGTGAGTTGACCTGGACGGTGGAGATGGACAACACCGGTCCGAACCCGGAACCGGATGCTGCCTGGGATCTGCTCGATGAGTTCCAGCTGACCGGTCCCGAGCACCGCAACTACGGTATCACCCTGCACAAGGGATTCTACTGGGTTTCCGGCGGCAACAACAACCAGAACCCGAACGGATTGTATCGCGTCAACCTGAACGGCAACCTCGTGCAGAGCTATGCGCAGCCGGTCACGAATCCGTCCACCAACGGTTTCCTTTGCCTGACGTCCGACGGCGACTACATCTATGGCGTCGATGACGGCATGCTGCACCAGATCGAATACAACGCAACGACGCACGACATTTCGTTGATCGATACGATTGACATTCCGGCTACGCTGAACCTCGTCAACATGTTGACTTACGACAACGAAAACGACGTCTTCTGGATGGGACAGACGGACGGTCCGCTTTACGCGATGAACCGTTCCGGTACCTTCGTCGGTACGTACGATCCGGAGATGACAATCCGCTCGCTCAGCTACCACAAGGACGACCCGGATGGGTACAACTTGTGGTTCACATTGCAGGAGACGTACTACGTCGACGTGACCGTGATGAAGATGGACACCGCGACCGGTGATACCATGTTTGTCTACAACATCCCGCGTGGCATGATTGCCGGATTGACTGACTCGGAAATCACGTACCTGTGGAATCCGTTCTACTTCACGTTCATCCAGCTGCGTAACGCTTCGTCCATGGACGACGTCGTCGAAGTCTACGAGATCTCGCCGAACAACGCGTGGATGAGCCTGAATACGGAAGGCGAAACTACGCCGGCTGGCGGCGACTTTACTGTCGAAGTCAGCCTCGCGTCGCTGGATCTGCCGGAAGGCATGTATTCCACGTGGTTGCGTTTCGACAACAACACCTTGATTCCGACGACCTGGCTGCCGGTTACGTTGACGGTGGATCAGGACATGACCACATATGTGGTCGGCGAAGGCGCGGAACTGCGTCCGTTGGCCTGGGAATTCAATGGTGTATATCCGAACCCGTTCAACCCAACGGCTACCGTGCAGTTCTCGACGCTGGAAGCGACCGAGGTGCAGGCGGTGCTGTACAACGTGCTCGGCCAGAGGGTCGCGACGTTGCACAACGGCATGATGACTGCCGGCCACCATCAGCTGATGATTGATGGCAACAACATGGCCAGCGGCATCTACTTCCTGCGTTTCTCGGCTGGTCCGCTGCAGGAAAGCCGCAAGGTGGTTCTGCTGCGCTAACTCGCACAAACGCATTCAACTTCAACCCTCGCACAATTTTTGTGCGGGGGTTTTTCGTGAGAGCGGAGAGACAGGGTTGGGCACTGTTCACGCATTGCCGTGTATAACCTTCGGGCAGGTGAGTTTCGACTACCAGTGTGCGAGCGAAATGAACAGCTTTCTTGCGTCACTCGTACGCCTGACCTAAATTGGCCCGATCTTACAGGCAGCGGGCAAAACGTATCCGCCGAAAGCCGTACAATCCGGCAAAGCAGGGTTTCTCATCAAAATTATGACCCAACCAGCAAACCGATCCCGGCTCAGTGTGCTTTTCGTCCTCCTGATGGCGTTGGCCATGTGGTCCTGCGCTGAATTTGACAAGGGAGTGGGGAAGAACCTGGTCGGAGGTGACGAAGACGGCGAGATCAAAGAGGTGACGATCCCCGCCGATCTCGTCTCCACCTACGATCGTGGTGACCGCGTCAAATACAGCTCAACGCAGCTGCATCTGGGCGAAGAGGATGGTTATCACTCGGACATCATCCTGTGGTTCACCAACTTCGCGAACCTTGGCGAAGTCCTTGAACTCGATTCCGCACGACTCCACTTGTGGAGCAACGGATATGTTGATCCAGACAATATTGATCCGGACGACGAATGGCAGGCGGAACTGCTCCAGTTCGCTGAGACGTTTGTCCCGTACACCCATGATTACGAGTACGCGCAGACGATCGAGAAAACTCCGGTAGACACTGTGTTGCTGGGAACGGTTGACGATGACCTCGACACCTTCGAGGTGAACGAGTTCACCATGACACTGGATACGTTGACCCTCGACACGCTGTTGTTGTACATCCGTCCGTTGGAGCAAGCCACGTTCATCAAACGGTTCGTGACCTATTCCAGCGCCTCGGACGCTGACTATCTGCCGAGATTGTCCGCATCAGGCACGTTTGTCGTTAACGAAGACACGCTGGAAGACACGACGCTGTACGTCAATCCCCTGTATACGACCTGGTACACCGACGACAGCTCATTACCGGCTGATCCGGACCATGTTGTCTATTCTCAGGGATACGCACGCGACATGCTGTTCCAGGGTGATTTCACGACGATTGACCCGACCCAGCACAGCATCAACCGTGTGGACCTCGTGATCACGCATGACAGTGATTGGGATCGCCAGATCGGCAATTCTTCGTCAATGACGTGGTACGACATCACGGAGGAGTGGTCTGCCGATCCGGACACCATCATCGTCGGGTCGATGTCCGAACTTGCGTATTTCGTTCCGGACTCCACGGGCCAGGTGCGGATCAACGTGACCCCGATTGCGCGCCAATGGGCCGCGTTACCGGAAACCAACTTCGGCGTTGACATTCGCGCGGTGGTGACCGGGCTTACCTTGTCACGCCGGGCGTTCTTCGCCGGTACGGATGCGGTTAATCCGGACTACCGGCCCTATTTCCACGTAGTGTACACCGAGTTCCAGAAGCCATGATGAAACGCCTGCTCAGCATCACCCTGATGATTTTGTTCGCCGCTGTCCCGGTGATGGCGGAGTCCGTGTTCGGTCCGCTTGGCGTTGGGCTTTGGCAGCAGAATGGCAATTCCCGCAGTGTCGGCCTCGGCGGCTCGGACATGGCGTTCAGCGATTCCGTTTACTTCGCGATTGACAACCCCGCCACCTGGCGATCCTACGGCGTGACGAAATACACCGTCAGCTTCGCCGCGAACAAGGTGTACGCGTCCGACTACACCGGCAAAGACATCGCTGACAACTACGTCTTCCCGAACGCCGCCATCCAATTGCCATTCTATAAATCGTTCGGCCTCGGGTTTTACTATCAGGCCATGACTGATCATGATTACCTGATCCACGCCAGCGATACTTACGACATCGAACAGCCGGTCGATACCGTTGAGACTTATGATCTGTTGCGCCGTGTACAGGGTAACGGTGGCATGTCACGCGCGGGCGCTGTGCTGGCGTTCCAGGTGTTGCAGAAGGTCGACTTCGGCTTATCGCTGGATTACTACTTCGGGCAACTGGAAGAACTGGTCACAATTGACTTCCAGCAGGGATCGTTCTCCCGGTCCGGCCGGTACATCCTGCACGAGATCAATGGTGTCGGCGTCAATCTGGGCGCTACCGTGCATCCGAGTCCGAATTCCGCGGTTTCGTTGACAGTTCGGCCTCCGGCGATGCTGGATGTGAAATCCAGCCTTACCATCCAGGCGGGTGATTCGGTAGGCTTTGCGAATGAACAGTTCGAGATGCCCTTGTCGCTGGGATTGGGTGGTTATATCGACTACGGCCGGCTGCGCACCCTGGCGAGCGTTAACTATACCGCGTGGAAAGACAGCGAACATTCCATCGCGAGCGAATTCGAGTACGACAACAGCATCAACGTCGGACTCGGGTTTGAACGCATCCCGCTCAGAGAGCCATTGGTTCCGTGGTATGAAGAGGCGACCTTCCGGGCTGGATTACGCTATCAGCAGCATTATGTTAAAGCTGGCGGAAATCCGTTGTATACCTACGGCGCCGCTGTCGGTCTCGGCATGCCGATTGCATATGGCCGGGGCGTCTTCGAATTTGCGTTGACCTACGACATGCGCGGTACGGTCAACGACAACCTCGCAAAAGAACGGATCTACGGGATTCAGATCGGGATCAGCTCGACCGAACGCTGGTTTGTTCGGCGGCAAAGATAAACAACACGTGTAGCAGAACGATACGGATGGGGAGATGGCAACGATGAAGATGCGAACCTTGGTGACAGCGCTGATGCTGCTGCTGATTGCAGGGACGATGCTGCTGATGGGCTGCGCGGCGACTGAAGTCGTGCGTGAACCCACGCCGGAAGAACTCGCGGCACGCCAGGATTCCATTGCCAAGGCAAACGAATTTGAGCTGAAGAAGGCGCGCATGTTCGCGTACGACAAGCTCAAGGCACAGCAGTGGGAAGATGCGAAGGACTACCTGTGGACGGTGATCGACCTTGATGTCAAGGACCAGTACAACGACTGGGACCGTCTCTACCAGATCTACATGGAACTTGGCCAGCCGGACAGCGCCCAGATCGTGCTCGAGCAGGGTCTCGACAAGCACCCGGCCGACCCCTTCCTGAACGCCACCTACGGCTTCATCCTCAAGGCGAAGGGTGAATACGAGACCGCTCTGCTGCACTATGACAAGGCGCTCGAAGGCGACATCTCTGATACTGACCGCATCGAGTATCTGCGCAAGAAGGCCGAGCTGCACGAAGCGCTCCAGGATCCCGAAGCTGCCATCTCCGCGTACGAATCCCTGTTGAGTATCGCCCCGGATGACACTGGCGCAAAAAATTCTCTAACCGCGCTGGTTCGCATGCACCGTGACCCGGCGGAATACATCACCCGTCTTGAAGAAGAAATCGTGTCGAACCCGGACGACATGCAGAAGCGGATGGATCTGCTGCGTGCCTACCAGGACCAGAGCCAGAACCAGAAGGTGATCGAGCAGGCGGACGAAATCCTGATGCGTGATGCGACCAGGATCGAGGTGTACCGCGCCAAGGCGAAGGCGTACGATAACCTCAACCAGCTCGACCAGTCGATCGCGACCTATGAAGCCCTGCTCGCGAAGGATCCGGGCAATGGCGACGCGATGCTGCGAATCGCCGACAACCAGCGTCTGCTGGGTCGCTTCAGTTCCGCCCGCACCTGGGTCAACAAGGCGAAGAACGCCGGCGGCAGTGTCGGCGAAGCTGACTACATCCTCGGTCTGACCTACGAATCGGCCGGCGACGAATGCTCCGCCGGTGGCCTTGAGTACGACGATAAGCTCGTGTACACCATCGCCCTGGGCCTGTTCGAAAAGGCAGCGGCGAGCGATGATTACAACATCAAGGGCAAAGCCGTCAGCCGCGTTGAATACATGAAGCAGTTCGCCCCGCAGAAGGCTGACTGGTTCCTGAACCAGACGAAGAAGATGCCGTCGAAGGGCTGCTATAGCTGGATCAACGCGTCCTGGTCCGAGACCAAGTACATCGAAACTTACCTCAGCCAGTTCGCCGGCTAGCAGCAGGGTTTCGCATGATCTGATCGTATCACGGGCTGCCGCATGCTGGCAGCCCGTTTATCATTGACGCTGAAATTCAGACAGCGAAACGGGCAAAGATATGCTACCGGGGACACTTTCTCCGAAAGTGTCCCCGGTAGCAACATAAAACACTCAGGGACACTTTGAGGACAAAGTGTCCCCTCTTAGACGCGAGATACCTCATGGCTAGCGATAAACTCGTCATCGCCTCGGATCACGGCGGCATCGACCTGAAAAACGAACTCGTTTCACGCCTCCGCGACGCCGGGTACGATGT
This sequence comes from bacterium, assembly GCA_963675295.2. Lineage (GTDB taxonomy): Bacteria > Electryoneota > Electryoneia > Electryoneales > Electryoneaceae > BMS3BBIN04. Next base: position 2,749,994 of record CAXXKJ010000002.1, on the reverse strand, counting down.
CACCGACCTCGGCACGCATACCACCGACAGCGTCAATTACCCGGACTACGCGTTCGAGGCGGCCAAGAAAGTCGCATCCGGCGAATTCTCGCACGGAATTCTGGTCTGCGGGACCGGTATCGGCATGTCCATCGCCGCGAACAAGGTGCACGGTGTCTACTGCGCCAAGGTGAACAGCGAGGAAGAGGGCAGGCTGGCCGCCGAACACAACCACGCCAACATGCTCGCACTCGGCGGACGCACGACCCACCCAGATACTGCATGGGCCGCAGTCCACGGCTGGCTGACCACTGAGCCCGGCACCGGACGCCATGAACAGCGTGTCGGCCTGATCAAGGCAAAGGATTGTTAATATGGATGTGAGATATGAGACATGAGATATGAGACAAACACAAAGTCACGCTCTATGACGAAAGCATCAACGACCACTTGTGTCGAGACGTGATACACGTATTGCAAGTAAGACTCTTGATGATCAACGAGAGTCTATTTGTTCTTCGGATCTAGCTTCTCACATCTCACATCTCACATCTCACATCTCACATCTCAGATCTCAAGTCCGTTGTTTCACCCCTGAGAGGGCGACCTCGTTTTTGCTCGCGCGATGCCGTATATTTTGTGCCAATTCGTGAAATGATTAGCGCAGAGGCACAGCCATGGCCGACAAGCACGCCATTCCTTCCATCGACGCCGTCAGGGATTTCGATCCCGAAATCGCGGAAGCGATTCAGCTCGAAACCGACCGTCAGACCAATACCCTGGAACTGATCGCCAGCGAGAATATCGTCAGCCCGGCCGTGCAGCAGGCGGTGGGTTCGGTGATGACGAACAAGTACGCCGAAGGCTACCCGAAGAAGCGGTACTACGGCGGCTGCAAGTTCGTCGATGTGGCGGAAGACCTGGCGCGTGACCGTGCCTGCGAGCTGTTCGGCGCCAAATGGGCGAACGTTCAGCCGCACAGCGGCTCCCAGGCGAATCAGGCGGTGTACTTCGCGTTGGTGCATCCGTTCGCGGATGGGGGAAAGAAAATCCCCATCATGGGACTGCATCTGAACCACGGTGGCCATCTGACGCACGGCAGCCCGGTCAACGTATCCGGCCGCTTCTACGACGTCCACCCGTACGAGCTGAACATGGACACCGGACGGCTCGACATGGACTCCATCGCCAAGCTGGCACGTGAGGTCAAGCCGAAGCTGATCGTCACCGGCGCGTCTGCCTACCCACGATTCTGGGACTTCGAGAAGTTCCGTGAGATCGCGGATGAGGTCGGAGCGTATCTGCTGGCCGACATGGCGCACTTCGCCGGATTGGTCGCAGCGGGCCTGCACCCGGATCCACTGCCGTTCGCGCACGCCGTCACCTCCACCACGCACAAGACCCTGCGCGGTCCGCGTGGCGGGTTGGTCCTCTCCAGTTTCGAAGAGGGCGAGATCTTCCTCGAGGGCATGCCGCCGAAGCCGAAGACGGTTCCGGAAGCGATCGATTCCGTCACCTTCCCGGGCCTGCAGGGTGGACCATTGATGCACGTCATCGCGGGCAAGGCGGTCGCGTTCAAGGAAGCGCTGAAGCCGGAATTCAAGACGTACATGAAGCAGGTCGTCGACAACGCGAAAACGCTCGCCGACGAACTGATGCGGCTTGGCTTCAAGCTGGTTTCCGACGGCACCGACAACCACCTGATGCTGATCGATCTGTCGCCGAAGGATCTGACCGGCAAGGCGTCCGAGTTGGCATTGGTCCGATCCGGTATCACCACGAACAAGAACATGGTGCCGGGCGACCAGAAGAGCCCGTTCGTCACCTCCGGCATCCGTATCGGAACGCCGGCGTTGACGACACGCGGCATGGGCTCGGACGAGATGAAGAAAATCGCCGCCTGGATCGATCGCGTGCTGTCCGATGTCGAGGACAAGGAGATGCACCGCGCGGTGCGTGAGGAAGTCAAGGAGATGGCGTCCGGCTTCCCGCATTTTGCGTGGTAAGAAGCAGCTATCTGTAAGGCTCGCCCAACAATAGATGTGGGCGAGCTTCTTTTGTAGCTTTACGTGAACGGTGTCACGAGGTCCGCTTTTTCAACCCTGTTAGCGTTCATAAGTAAGGCTGTATCGCTGCAACAACAGTTCTGGTTTTACTTGCGGCGGATTGTTAGCGAACGTGAATAAGCCGGTTATCGCTGTAACTGCATAACGGCTGAGTTGGTTTGTGACACTTGTCGCATGAAGAACACGCCGAGTCCACGGGGGAAAGAGGACTCGCAACGCTACGCGGGTACTATGCGCTGTCCATTTTGTGGCAGTCTCAACAACAAGGTGATCGACAGCCGTCCATCAAAGGACGAGAAGTCGATCCGGAGACGTCGGCACTGCGATGAGTGCGGACGCCGGTTCACGACCCGTGAAGCCGTCGAGCGGTTGGGGTTGCAAGTCATCAAACGTGACGGCAGCCTCGAGGAATACGACCGCAACAAGTTGCTCAATGGTATCCGTCTGGCCAGCATCAAGCGCCCGATGACCATGGCGCAGCTCGACCAGATTACCGACCGCGTCGAATCCATTCTCCATTCTCAGGCCACCAAGGATGTCAACAGCCGCGACATCGGCCTGATTGTGATGGACGAGCTGAAAAAGATCGACGAAGTCGCCTACATCCGTTACGCATCCGTGTACCGCCGGTTCGAAGACGCTGGCGAATTTACCGAGGAGGTTCGGAAGCTATCGTGAAGAAAACTTTCCGCGGCGGCACCCACCCTCCTGAGTTCAAACTCACATCCGGTGTCGCGACAACCCCGCTACCCGTTCCCGAGCTGATCTACGTTCCGATTCAGCAGCATATCGGCGCGCCCGGCGTGCCCGTGGTGAAGAAAAAGGACGAGGTCACCGTTGGCCAGCCGTTGACGCAGCCCGGCGGCTTTGTGTCGATTCCAGCGCACGCCCCTGTCAGTGGCGTCGTCAAGGATGTTATCCCGTACGCGAATCCGGTCGGCAAGGAAATGATGACCGTCGTGATCGAGACGAAGGATGACGGCGGTGACGGCAAGGGCGAGGAAGATCCGAACTGGGCCGACGCAACTCCGGAAGTGATTCGTGAACGCGTGAAGAACGCCGGTATCGCCGGGATGGGCGGCGCGGCGTTCCCGACGCATGTCAAGCTGTCCCCACCGGACGCCAAGCCGATCGACACCGTGATCATCAACGGTGCCGAGTGCGAACCGTACCTGACCAGCGACCATCGTCTGATGCTGGAACGGGCGGAAGATATCGTGCGCGGCGCAATGCTGGTCCGAAACACGGTCAACGCGAAAAAGCTGTTCTTGGCGGTCGAGGACAACAAGCCGGATGCCTTCGAAAGTCTGAAGAAAGCGGCCGCGTCGCTGGATTCCTCGATTCAGGTCGAGATGCTGCCGGTCAAGTATCCGCAGGGCGCGGAAAAGCAGCTGATCAGCGCGCTGACCGGCCGTGAGGTTCCGCCGCCGCCGGCGTTGCCGATGGATGTTGGCTGCGTCGTGCAGAACGTCGGGTCCTGTGTCGCGATTTACGAAGCTGTACGCTGGCAGAAACCGTTGATCGAACGGTATGTCACCATTACCGGTTCCGGCGTCAAGCAGCCGACGAACGTGCTCGCGAAAATCGGCACGCCGTTGACCCACCTGATCGAAGCCGCCGGTGGCTACACCGACGACGCCGCCAAGCTGATCATGGGCGGCCCGATGATGGGCAACGCGCTGTGGACGGACGAAGTCCCGGTGATCAAGGGAACGTCAGGCGTGCTCGTGCTCAACAAGGAACAGGCGACCATCGGGGACGAGGAACCGTGCATCGGCTGCGGCCGTTGCGTGTCGGTTTGCCCTGTGTTCCTGCTTCCGACGAACATCGCCCGTTTGAGTGAACTGGAACGGTTGGAAGACGCGGAAGGATTGGGCGTGCTCGAATGCATCGAGTGCGGTTCCTGCACCTACATCTGTCCCGCGCACCGCAACCTGGTCCAGCATATCCGTTTCGGCAAGGCCGCCGTGATGGCCGAGAAACGGAAAGCCACGACGAAAAAAGAGAAGGCGGCGTAAGCGATGAGTCCTTTCGCGCCAGACGACGAAAAGCAGAACGACGCTCCGGACGAACGTCCGGAAAGCGATGCGCCGGAAGTATCGGGCGGAGATGCCGACGACGAGAAGGCACGCCGGAAAGCGGAACGTAAAGCAGCACGTGAGGCCGCAAAGGCCAAAGCGGCTGCCGAAGCCGCAGAGGGAGAGGGTGACGATCCCGCACCTGAACCTGTAGCCGCAGCCGCAGCCGACGATGCTCCATCCGATGAGGAAGCGGAAAAGGCCCGTCGTAAGGCGGAGCGCAAGGCCGCACGTGAAGCTGCAAAAGCCGCAGCCGCTGCTGAAGCTGGTGCGGACACGGCTGAAGAAGCCAAGCCTGCCGCAGACACCGATGCGACATCGGACGAAGACGACGAGAAAGCGCGTCGCAAGGCGGAACGCAAGGCTGCCCGCGAAGCGGCCAAGGCTGCTGCCGCCGCTGAAGCCGGTGGGGATGACAAGCCCGACGAATCCGACGACGACAAGGAACGCCGTAAAGCGGAACGTAAAGCTGCCCGTGAAGCAGCCAAGGCTGCTGCCGCGTCTGAATCCGGTAGTGGCGATAAACCCGCCGAGACGGACGAAGAAAAAGAGAAGCGTCGCGCGGAACGCAAAGCTGCGAAAGCCGCGGCTGCCGAGGGTGGTGACGAAAAGCCAGCGATGAAGGAACGTCCGGAACGAAAAGAGCGGCCCGCCAAGGCTGCCAAGGACGACAAACCCGCCAAGAAAGAGAAGGACACAGCAGCGGTCCCGTCCCGTAAATTCATCCTCAGCAGTTCCCCGCACATTCACGACAAGGAGAGCGTGCGGCGGATCATGTGGACCGTGACCGCAACACTTGTCCCGGCGACCATCGGCGCGACCTGGGTGTTCGGTTTCCGGGCGCTGGTGTTGGTCGCGTTGGGTGCATCTGCCGCCATGTTGACGGAGTGGGGCCTGCAAAAGGTGTTCAAGATGAAGAGCACCGTTGCGGACGGTTCCGCGTTCCTCACCGGCCTGCTGGTTTCCTTCAACTTGCCGCCGGGTGTACCGTGGTGGATCCCGGTCATCGGCGCGTTCTTCGCGATTGCAATCGCCAAGATGCCGTTCGGCGGATTGGGTTGGAATCCGATGAACCCTGCATTGATCGGTCGTGCGTTCCTGCTCGCCTCCTGGCCGTTACACATGACCAAGGACTGGCTGCCCGCCTTCTGGTGGAAGATGCAGGGCTACAACTTCTTCACTTGGGCTGTCAATCCGGCCGCGATCAAGGTGGACGGCATCTCCTACGCCACACCGCTGGAAGTCCGCAAGAGCGCCATTTCGACCGTAGTGAATCCGGAAGGGTTGCCGAACGACGTAGTCACACGTGCAATGGAAGTGCTGCACTCGACCGGTGACAAGATTCTTGACATGGTCATCGGCGTCACCGGCGGCTGTATCGGTGAAACCTCGGCCATCCTGCTGTTGATCGGTGGCGTTTACCTGCTGTACAAGGGCTATATCGACTGGCGCACCCCGTTCGCGTTCATCGCCACCGTCGGTATCGGAGGCTGGTTGTTCGGCGGCGCGGACGGCTTCTTCTCCGGCGACATGCTGTTCCACATCTTCGCCGGTGGTCTGATCCTCGGTGCCGTCTACATGGCCACCGACATGGTGACCACGCCGATTACGAAGAAAGGACGGCTCATCTTCGGCATCGGATGCGGGTTAATCACCCTGATGATCCGTCTCATCGGCGGCTACCCGGAGGGTGTCAGCTACGCAATCCTGCTGATGAACCTGACGACGCCGCTGATCGACCGGTACACGAAACCACGGCGCTTTGGCCATGTCAAAGTCGCCACAGCAGAGGCGAGGGGGTAAGACCATGATTCTGCGACTCGCCATCATCCTGATGTTCATCGCCTCGGTCGCGGCCGGTGGGTTGGCATTGCTCAACACCAGCACCGCCCCGATCATCGCCGAGAACAAACGCATCGAGCAGGAACAGGCGCGCATGGAAGTCGTATCCGAGCTCGCCGATTCGATCCGTTTCGAGGAAGTTTCCGGCGCGGACAGCTTCACCTACTGGAAGGCGTTCGACGAGAACGGTAACCTGATCGGGTACGCTGGCGTCGCCCTCGGCAAGGGCTATTCGAGCACGATTGAAACCGTCTCCGGCTTTGACAAGGATTTTAAGGTCAGCGGCCTGAAGGTCACGTTCCAGCAGGAAACACCGGGCCTCGGCACCAAGGTGCAGGAGATCAAGTCCGGCGAAAGCGATCCGTGGTTCCTGCGTCAGTTCAAGGGCAAGCTGGCGTCCGCGCTGGCCGTGGTGCAGGATCGTGGGGACATTGACGCCATCACCGGCGCAACAATTTCCTCCCGCGCGCTGTCCAACTCGGTTCGCGACCTCGCCGCTGAGATCCAGCAACGTTTGGCAGACAGCGACAGTATGACAGCCGGTGACGACATGTCGTTGGAAGACAGCAACGGCGAAGAGTTCGACGATTCGGTGGACATGAACCGTGAGTACCACGACGAAGAGTCGGAAGTCGACGAGTACTCAGACGAAGAAGCGGAATAGACCATGAACCTCGGCAAGGAATTCTCAAAAGGGCTGATTGCGGAGAATCCGGTGCTCCGGCTGGCGTTGGGCCTGTGTCCCGCGCTGGCGGTGAGCTCGTCGGTGTTCAACGCCATCGGCATGGGCGTGTCCGTGATCTTCGTGCTGACGATGTCAAACCTGATCGTCAGTCTCGTCCGCAAGGGCGTCCCGGCGAAGATCCGCATCCCGGTGTACATCGTGATCATCGCGACCTTCGTCACCATCGTCGAAATGGTGATGGCGGCGTACGCGCCGGCATTGTTCCGCGCACTCGGCATCTTCGTGCCGCTGATCGTGGTGAACTGCATCATCCTCGGCCGCGCGGAAGGTTTCGCCAGCAAGCAGACCGTGCTGCCGTCGATCATTGACGCGTGGGGGATGGGCGTCGGCTTCACCCTCGCCCTGACGATGATCGCCACCGTCCGCGAGATCCTCGGCAACGGCACCTGGTTCGGCATTCCGGTCGCGCCGGGTGGGTTTGAACCCGTGCTGCTGATGATGCTCGCGCCGGGCGCATTCATCACCATGGGCCTGCTGCTCGCGCTGTTCAACTGGCGGGACGAGGTCAAGGCGAAGAAGATGAAGGACGAAGTCGTGAAACGCGCAGGATTCGTCACCGAAAAGCCGGTGCAAGCCGGAGGGATTGACTGATGGATTGGGGCAACCTGTTTGTCATCGCGGTCGGGTCGATCCTGATCAACAACTTCGTGCTGATGCGCTTCCTCGGCATCTGCCCGTACATCGGCGTATCGAAAAGCCTGTCCAGCGCCATCGGGATGGGCATGGCGGTGATCTTCGTGATGACCATCGCCAGCCTCGTGTCGTGGATCGTCTACGTCTACCTGCTCGATCCGGCGACCAACCTGTGGGGTGTCGACCTCACCTTCCTGCGCACGATCTCGTTCATTCTCGTGATCGCGTCGCTGGTACAGTTCGTCGAAATGGTGATCCAGAAGACCGCGCCCGCACTGTACCAGGCGCTCGGTATCTTCCTGCCATTGATCACCACCAACTGCGCGGTGCTCGGCGTCGCGGTGCTCAACATTGACGAAGGCTACAACCTGCTCGAAGCCGTCGTCAACGGTATCGCCGCCGGTATCGGCTTCACCCTCGCACTGGTGCTGATGGCCGGTATCCGTGAACGTCTCGACCTGGCCAACGTGCCCAAGCCGCTGCAAGGCGTACCGATCGCCTTCATCATGGCTGGCATGATGGCGATCGCGTTCCTCGGGTTCAGTGGGTTGAGTGTGGGGTGAACACCTGTAACAGATATCAAAAGACGCAACGGATGCGACTGAAGTCAAAGACGCCGAAGGCGTATCGGAGAATGCGTTCCCGATTTGCCACGAAAACAGGGTATCTCGTACGACGAAGCGCCGGAGGTTAAGAGCTTGTAGTGGAAAACCGACTTGGATAGTGATTCCAAATCGGTCTACCTGTAAAATGATTTTGAAACGTAGAGTTAAGAAAAGGACTAAGATAATGAATGGTAAAGAAGACACAAAAGAGCTATCGATAATCGAAATTATAAAACATAAGGATAAGAATTACACGACATTAAACAAGGACACTTTTAGAGAAATATTACACGCGATTTATTTATATGATTATGTTATATTTACTAAAAATGATAGGGAATATACTAATAGTATATCTAACATTATCGCTCATGATATTGAAAATACTCCTGTAATATTGGAAAATAATGAACCAACAGCTCTTATTATGACATCAAAATTATTAGTAAACAATGTAAAAGGGTTTTATATAGATTTTGAGATTATATTATGCGATACTGATGATTTTAATATGGATGAAGAATATATAAATTGTCTAAAAATAGTATTTTTGCTTGCATTGGCCCTTTTAGGTCCGAACAAAAATGTAATGTCAGATATGTTAGTGGAATATCATAATATTATAGATTATATATATGATAAATATTCTTTTTTACCTTATACGATGATAGGAGATGCAGCATCATTTGTCGTTGAAAAGTATATTATGAAGGATTAATATTATCGCAACTATATTAGTAAATATAAGTATTTTAAATTTATAAGATAAAATATCATATTATAGAATATAATATTGCTAGACATAGATGTTTTAATCTTTGTCAAAAGTTGTTTAGAGCAAAGTTCATAGCTCATAACTGGGTTTAGAACATGGATCCATCTCTCATAGGCGCTATCGCATCGGTCGGCGGGCTCGGCCTGCTGCTCGGTGGTGGTTTGGCGTACGCGTCACGCGTCTTCTTCGTCAAGGTCGACCCACGCATCGAGGAGGTCGACGAGGAGCTGCCCGGCGCGAACTGCGGCGCGTGCGGTCTCGCCGGCTGCCGTCAGATGGCGGTCGCCGTGGTTGACGGCAAGCTGGAAGCGACAGCCTGCCCGGTCGCCAGCTCGGACGTGCAGGCCAAAATCGCCGAGATCATGGGCGCGACGGTCGAGACGGCGGAGGCGAAGGTCGCGATCGTGCGTTGCCAGGGCTCACCGGACAAGTGTCCGGACCGTTTCGAGTACCAGGGCTACCAGACCTGTACGGCGGAAGACCGGGTCGGCCACGGCCACAAGGCCTGCGACTGGGGTTGCCTCGGCTCGGGCGACTGCGTTGCCGCGTGTCCGTTTGATGCGCTGGTGATGGGCGCGGACGGCCTGCCGAAGGTCCTGGACGAAAACTGCACCGGCTGCGGCAAGTGTGTCGAAGCGTGCCCGCGCGATATCATGGACCTGATTCCGCGCAGCGCGGAGGTGTTCATCGCGTGCAAGAACCCGAACAAGACCAAGGCGGTCAGCGCGGTGTGCGAAGTCGGCTGCATCGGCTGCGGTCGTTGCGCGAACAAGAAGACGACGCCGTCCGGCCAGATCGAGATGGACGACACGGGCAATTTGCCGGTGTTCGACTATTCGATCAAGGACACGCCGCTGCCAGCGGTGAATGTCTGCCCAACCAACTCGCTGGTGGACAAGAAGGCGGGGAATAGGCCGATCTGGCACATCGACCCGACACGCTGCAACGGGTCCGGCGAATGCGCGAAGGTGTGCCCGGTGAAGAAGTGCATCACCGAAACCGACGGTGGCAAGTACGTGATCGACCCCGAGCTGTGCATCAGCTGCGGGCTGTGCGAGCCGGTGTGTCCGACGAAGGCGATTTCACCGGTAGAGATTACTGGAATCCGCAAAGTCGGGTAACTCGAGAGTACGACTGCGATACGAGGGACGATTTCTTGTTGAGATCGTCCCTTTTCGTCTCCCCTTACTCTGAACCGGAGCTGAACAATTCATCGGAGAATTCACCGAACCTAACCCACTGGTTTGTCTCCGGGTTCGGCTTGAACCAATTCGACTTTGGTACAAACTTTTCTTGTGAAAAGAGTGCAAAACCCCGTCGAGATAGGGCGTTGACCGGGAGTTGTTGCGCCTCTATATTGTCGCCCGTGTCTTGGCATCTCCTTGTGGATGCTTGAGTTAGTGTATACGAACCTTTGGCTTCGTGACAAACGGCACAAATCCTGATGTCAAACCAAGTCTGGCGCGAACCCGCGTGGAAGTGAGGTCGGATGACGCCCCTGGATTTTATTCCGGTACTGATTACGTTCGCGATTATCGGCGGCTTTGCGTATTTCGCACTCGCCGTCACCCACATCCTTGGCCCGAAGAAGTATTCCCCGATCAAGCAGGACACGTACGAATGCGGCGTGGACTATGTCGGTGACAGCCGTCAGCGCTTCTCCGTCAAGTTTTACCTCGTCGCCGTGCTGTTCGTCATGTTTGACCTTGAAGTCGTCTTCATGTACCCGTGGGCGGTCAACTTCAAGGAACTGGGCATGGGCGGATTTATTGCGATGACGATCTTCCTCGTGATCCTGACCGCGGGACTGTTGTACGAGTGGAAGAAAGGAGCGCTCGAATGGGAGTGACGCAATGGCCTGGTGGTGAGGCGATCACGACCAAACTGTCGGAGTTCGTCGGCTGGTCACGTAAATACAGCGCATGGCCGATGCCGTACGCCACCGCGTGCTGCGGCATTGAGTACATGGCGACGATGGCATCACGCTACGACCAGGGCCGGTTCGGGTGGGAGCGTCCCAGCTTCAGCCCACGTCAGGCCGACCTGATGATCGTAATCGGTACCATCAGTATCAAGATGGCGCCGGTGCTGAAGCGCATCTACGACCAGATGACTGAGCCGAAATACGTCATCAGCATGGGCGCCTGCGCGAGCAGCGGCGGCATGTTCGACACCTACAGCGTCGTGCAGGGTATCGACACGCTGTTCCCGGTGGATGTGTACGTCCCCGGCTGCCCGCCCCGTCCCGAAACGTTGATGCTCGCCTACACCAAGCTGCAGGAGAAGATCCAGCAGGAACGGATCACGGAGGGCGACCGGCGATGACACGTGACGAGCTGAACGCCAAGCTCATTGAGGATCTCGCGGCTCTCACCGGCGACAAGGCCATCTCGCTCGAGATGAACTACGGCATGGTGGTGTTGACCATTCCGGCTGACCTGCACCACAAGGTCGCGGAGTGGGCGTACAACGATGAGTTCTGGCAGTTCAACCATTTCATCGACATTACCGCGGTGGATTACCTCAGGCAGCATGAAGACTATCGCTTCGAGGTCGTCGTCCACCTGCGTTCGCACAAGCACAACCTCAAGTTCCGCTATAAGTCCCGTCTCGCGGGCGACGAACCGTCAATCCCGACCTTGACCGACGTATACGCCGGTGCCTCGTGGACGGAACGCGAGATCTGGGACTTCTACGGCATCAACTTCACCGGTCATCCACGGATGACGCGCCTGCTCAGCCCGGACGATTTCGTCGGCCATCCGCTGCGCAAGGATTTCCCGGTGAAGGGACAGCATCGCGGCACGTTCCCGCGCGGAACCGTCGTCAGCAACAAGCGGCGTGAAGCGGTTACGTCCCCGCAGACGAAACCGAAACCGGCGGACCAGATGCTGCCGCGGACACCGTGGGAAATCAGGCGCGAGCCGTTGCGCGGGAAGGAGAACGGTAATGCTTAAACAGGTTATCGATCGCGCCATCGCTGAGCACATGCAGCCCGACGAAAAAGAGCTGTACGACCTCAACCTGGGGCCGTCCCACCCGGCAACACACGGTATTCTCGAAAACCGCGTCAAGCTGGACGGTGAACGCATCGTCAAGTGCGAAGCGCACATCGGCTACTGCCACCGCAGCTTCGAGAAACTCAGCGAACATTACAGTTACAACCAGGTGATCACGATCACCGACCGCATGAACTACGTCTCGTCGATGGCAAACAACATCGGCTGGACGATGACCGCGGAAAAACTGCTCGGCATCGAAGTTCCGAAGCTGGTGCAGTACGTTCGCGTGATCATGCTCGAGCTGAATCGTATCATCGACCACTTGATCCGTACCGGAATTCTTGGCGTTGATGCCGGCGCGTACACCGGCTTCCTGTATTTCATGGAACAGCGCGAACGGGCGTACAAGATCATCGAACGGATGACCGGCGCTCGCCTGACGACCACGTTTGGCCGTGTCGGCGGGTTGGACAAGCCGTTGTACCCGGAATTCGCCAACGACATCCGTGAGTGGCTGAAGCCGCTGCCGAAGGTGATCAAGGAATTCCACACGCTGCTGACTCGTAACCGCATCTTCATCGAACGTACCCGCGACGTCAGCCCGATCTCACAGGAACGTGCGCTGGAATATGGTTATTCGGGCCCGAACCTGCGTGCGACCGGCGTTGACTACGATTTGCGTAAAAACGAACCGTACAGCAGCTACGAAGATTTCGACTTTAAGGTGATCACGGGAACCACCGGCGACGTGTACGACCGGTACATGGTCTGCATGGACGAGATGGTGGAGAGCATCAAGATCATCGAACAGGCGGTGAACAACCTGCCCGACGGTCCGTATCACGCCGATGTGCCCGAGATCTACCTGCCGGAAAAGAAGGATGTCTATTCCAACATGGAAGCGATGATCTATCACTTCAAGATCATCATGCACGGCATCAATCCGCCGGTGGGTGAAGTATACCACGCTGTCGAATCGCCGAACGGCGAACTCGGCTTCTACGCTGTCAGTGACGGCGGTCCGAACCCGTACCGCCTGCATTTCCGGTCCCCCTGCCTGTACTTCTACCAGTCGATTGAAGAACTGCTCGAGGGCGGACTGATCGCGGATGCGATCATGACGATGTCCAGTATCAACGTGATCGCTGGCGAACTGGAGAGATAACCGGATTAATAATTGAGACGCGGTATCCAGCCAATGTTTTAAGGTGAAGGAGTAATCATGAGAGCTTCGCTGAAGTTCTTCGGGAACATCCTTAGATATGGCTGCGGATTAATATTGTTTTTATTGTGGGTTGTTTTTATGACGCGATGGTTAGGGTGGGTTGGGTCTATATTGGCATTCGTTCTAACGCCCGGATTGGTCGTATTTCCGCTAGTATTTTGGATAGTCGAGAAAGTATTTCCGGTCATGTATTTTATTATTTGGGCTTTTGGGATGATCGGAGTGATGATAGTTGCCTTTGTGAGCGATGATTGAGTTTAGGAGTCAAGGAGCCTAGCCATATGGCTTATCAGCTTTCTACCGAAAGCCAGGAACGGGTAAAAGACATTGCGACACGTTACCCGCACCCGATGTCAGGCATTCTACCCGCCCTGCACATCGTGATGGCTGAGACCGGTTGGGTCAGCCGGGATGCGTGCGATCATGTCGCGGAACTGCTCGGTGTGCCGAACATCCGTGTCTACGAGGCGCTCACATTCTATACCTATTTCCCGCAGAAACCGGTCGGGAAATACCATATCCAGTTCTGCCACAACATCGCCTGCAACCTGCGTGGCGCCGAAAGCCTGATTCAGCACCTGAAGGACAAGCACAACATCCAGGAAGATCAGGTCACCGAAGACGGCCTGTTCTGCCTGCATCGCGTGGAATGTCTTGGTGCGTGCGGCGGCGGCCCGATGATGCAGGTGAACGACGACTACTACGAAGACCTGGACACCGAGAAGCTTGACGAGCTGATCGAAGGCTTCAAGAAGTCGGCCGGTAACGGCAAGTCCTAAGACGCAGCCCGGGCTGGTTGGTCCGGGAGTAGTCATATCGAGAACCTCGGAATCCCTGATTCCGGGCTACATCGAGATCAACATGGCGCTCGAAAAGATCGTTTTCAAGAACCTTGATATCCCGGAGATGACCGAGCTCAAGACGTACGAGGAGCACGGGGGATACAAGCAGTGGAAAAAGGTGATGCAGGACAAGGTCGATCGGTCGGAACTGATCGACACCGTCAAGGCATCCGGTCTGCGCGGACGTGGTGGCGCGGGTTTCCCGACCGGCCTGAAGTGGAGCTTCGTGCCGCAGGATAACCCGAAGCCCAAATACCTCATCTGCAACGCTGACGAATCCGAACCGGGCACATTCAAGGACCGCGAAATCCTTGAAAAGACACCGCACCAGTTGATCGAAGGTGTGCTGCTCGGCGCGTATGCCATCGGCGCAAACACGGCCTACATCTACCTGCGCGGGGAATTCGTCAAGGGCTGGAAAATGGTCGAGCACGCGCTCGCTCAGGCACGGGAAGCCGGCTACATCGGCAAGAACGTGATGGGCAGCGGGTTCGACGTGGAAGTCTGGACGCACCGCGGCGCCGGCGCCTACATCTGCGGCGAAGAAACCGCGATGATCAACAGCCTCGAAGGTCTGCGCGGTGAGCCGCGTCTGAAGCCGCCGTTCCCGGCCGTCGAAGGGTTCTACCGCAGCCCGACCATTGTCAACAACGTCGAAACGCTCGCCACTGTGCCGAAGATCATCGAGAACGGCCCGGAATGGTACACGCAGTGGGGTACGGAGAAATCGCGTGGTACGAAGCTGTGGAGCGTCTGCGGGCACGTTGAACGGCCTGGTGTATACGAGGTTCCGCTCGGCTACCCGATGAAGAAATTCTTCGAGGAGGAACTCGGCGGCTGCTGGAAGGGACACAAGCTGAAGGGCGTGATCCCGGGCGGGTCATCTGTGCCGTTCATGCTGCCGGACGAATTCCTCGACTGCAACATGGACTACGAGAACATCGCCGCACACGGCTCGATGCTCGGGTCCGGCGGGATGATCGTGTTCGACGAAACCGCCTGCCTGGTGGAAGCAGCGACGGTCCTGGCAACGTTCTACGCGCATGAATCCTGTGGCCAGTGCACACCGTGCCGCGAAGGTTGCGGCTGGGTGCTGCGCCAGCTGAAGGACATTGAAGCCGGACAACCGCAGCCGATGGCGAAAGAGATCCTGTTCGACGTGTTCGACCAGATCTTCGGTAACACCATCTGCCCGCTCGGTGATTCGATCGTCATGCCGATCAAGGCGATGATGGAAAAAATCCCGGAAGAGTTCGAATACTACATCCGGGAAGGCAAGTCGATGGTCACCGGCAAGACACGCCTGGCGCACCTCGCGAAGCCGGACAAACCGCAAAACTACCGTCGCGGCGAACCGTTCACCTATCCGCGCGCGGAAGACTTTACCACCGATTTCGACAAGGTCGTGCACAACGTCGAACGTGGGCCGGAACCGATGTTCACGAAGCTTCCGGCGAAAGACGGCAACAAGTAATCCAGTCAATTCGTGGCGGATGATTCCGCTGAAAGAGTCACAGGGAGCAAGGCAAATATGCCCAACGTGACCATAGACGGCAAGCAGGTGGAAGTCCCGGATGGCGTGACCATCCTGTGGGCTGCCCGCAAGGCCGGTGTCAACATCCCGACATACTGTTACTACCCGTGGTTCCCGCCGCAGGGTAACTGCCGCATCTGCCTCGTCGAAGTCGAAGGCATCGGCAAGCTGCAGATCGGCTGCCAGACTCCGATCCGGGACGGCATGGTCGTGAACACGAACAACGAGCGCGTGTTCAAGGCCCGCCGTGGCGTGATGGAGTTCCTGCTGCTGCACCATCCGCTGGATTGCCCGATTTGCGATCAGGCCGGTGAATGCGATTTGCAGGACTACGGCTACAAGTACGGGTTCCCCGTCGGGCGCACACGCTACCCGCGCCGCACCTTCCCGAAGACAGACTATGGCGAGAAGATCGCGAAAGAGATGAACCGCTGCATCCATTGCCGCCGGTGCATCCGTCTGTCGGAAGACTATATGGGCGTCGCGCACATCGGCGTGCTGAATCGTGGCGATCACGCCGAAGTCGGCTCGTACATCGAAGCGGCGATTCCGAGCGGTTGGGCGGGCAATGTGATCGACGTCTGCCCGGTGGGTGCGTTGACCGACAAGAAAATGCGCTTCAGCGCCCGTGTCTGGGACCTGGAACACGTTCCGGCACGCCTGAAGGAATCGGCGATGAAGGATCCGGTGAAGTGCAAGAACGGGTCCGAGGCGATGCTGGGCCTGTACCGTGGCAAGATCTACCGTGTCACCGCGCGGATGGATGAGTACCGCGTGATGAAGGCGATGATCTGCGACGAAGCCCGCTTTGAGCACTACAACCTCGATGACTGGATCATCGAGGAGGAAGTCGATATCACGACTCCCGTCAAGGGCGGTCCGCGCACGGCGAAAGAGCTGGAAGACGCCGCGCGCAAAGAACTCGGCATGAATGGCGACGGCGAAGCAGCCGCCCCGGAAGCCGAAACGGAACCGGAGACGGAAGCCGTCACGGAAGATTCACCCGACAGCGGCGACGAAACCGCCAAAGCGGAGTAAGTCGATGAACGAGATCGGCGCATTTATCATCGAAAAATCGGCGGTCGGTGTGTTCGTATTCATCGTCCTGCTGACCATCGTAGCCTACGCCACGCTCGGCGAACGCAAGATCGCCGGGTTCTTCCAGGACCGGCACGGACCGAATCGAGCAGGCCCCTGGGGATTGCTGCAGGTTGTTGCGGACGGTGTCAAATTCTTCATGAAGGAAGAGTTTAACCCGGATCGCGCGAACAAGGTACTGTTCATCATCGCGCCGACGTTCACCTTCATGGCAGCCGGCTTCCTGATGGCGGTCATTCCGTTCGGCGACCGTATGATCATCGGTGGACGCGAAGTACTGTTGCAACTGGCCGACATCAACATCGGCATCCTGTACGTCCTCGCAATCGGTTCGCTGGGCGTCTACGGGATCATCACAGGTGGCTGGGCCTCGAACAACAAGTACTCGCTGATGGGCGGCCTGCGTTCATCCAGCCAGATGATTTCCTACGAAATCGCGATGGGGCTGGCGATTGTCGCGCTGATCCTCGATCACGGATCGTTCTCGCTGCGTGACATCGTGCTGAACCAGACGGGACCGATCTGGAACTGGAGCGTGTTCACGCACCCGATCGGCTTCATCATTTTCCTCGTGGCAACCTTCGCGGAAGCGTCACGGGTGCCGTTCGACCTGCCGGAAGCGGAAAACGAAATCGTCGCCGGGTACCACACCGAGTATTCTGCGATGAAATTCGGCCTCTTCATGTTCGGGGAATATGTCCACATGACGCTGGCGTCCGGTTTGATCGCGACGCTCTATTTCGGCGGTTGGTCGATCCCGTTTGTGGCCACTCCGGCAGAACCGGGCATCCTGTGGGGGCTGCTGACCTTCGGTGTGTTCTGGGCGAAAACGCTGTTCTTCATGTTCGTCTTCATGTGGGTGCGCTGGACGCTGCCGCGCTTCCGCTATGACCAGCTGATGAACCTCGGCTGGAAACGCCTGATTCCGCTCGGACTGCTGAACATCTTCGTGATGGCGCTGATCCTGCTGTGGACCGGCGGCGCTGGGATGGACTGAGAGTCCGAAGGAAGTACTAAGTCGTAAGTCGTAAAGAAGTACAACGATAAAAGATGCCGTTTCAGACGGTAACGTGATAGATCAATAACGTACAAGATGCTTCGTACTTCGTACTCTGTACTTTGTACCTGGTACTCTGTACTTCGTACTTGAGGTCGCTGATGGCGAAAGTGCCACTGCAAAACGATCCGTTCCGCAAGTACAACCTGACCCTTGCTGAACGGCTGTACTTCCCGGCGATCGCGAAGGGGATGGGGGTGACCCTGTCACACTTCTTCGCCAAGCCGGTAACCGTCCAGTATCCGGAAGAAAAGGTCGAAGTCAGCCACCGCTGGCGTGGACGGCATGTGCTCAAACGCGACGAGTTCGGCCGTGAACGCTGTGTCGGCTGCCAGATGTGCGAACTGGCCTGCCCGGCGGATGCGATCACGATCCAGGCGGGTGAGGTTCCGCCGGAACGCCGTCACCTGCATACCACCGAACGGTATTCTGTGACCTACGAAATCGACATGCTGCGCTGCATCTTCTGCGGCATGTGCGAAGAGGCGTGCCCGGAAGCGGCGATCTTCATGACTCCGTTCTACGAGTTCACCGAAGATAGCCGCGATAAGCTGATTTACACCAAGGAGATGCTGACCGAGAAAATCGGCGGCCCGATCTTCTACAAGGACTAAACAATCGTGGCCGTGTCTGCTTGCAGACGCGGCTGATCCGGACGGTAGATAAAATGTCCCCGTGGGAGCATTTCCACGGGCTACATGGATCGATTATGGATGCACAAACAGTCGTCTTCGCCATCCTTGCCCTGATCAGCCTGTTCAGCGGCATCATGGTGGTGACACGGAAAAACCCGGTTCACAGCATCCTGTTCCTCGTGCTGATGTTCTTTTGCTTTGCGGGGTTCTATGTGATGCTTGGTGCAACCTTCCTCGCCGCGATTCAGGTGCTGGTGTATGCCGGCGCGATCATGGTACTGTTCCTGTTCGTGGTGATGATGCTGAACCTGCGCGACCCGGAGGCGCTGGAGGGCGGGACATCCTTCTTCCAGACTCTCGGCTTCATCGTCGCGATCGGCTTCGGCATCGTGCTGCTCGCCTTTCTCGCGGGCAAGCCGGGACCGGGAGTGCCCACCTTCCCGCCGGGAGACGCAGCGTATGCGCTCGGCGATGCGAAAAGTCTCGGCCAGGAATTGTTCAATAACTATGTCTTCCCGTTTGAAATCGCGGGCATTCTACTTCTGGCAGCGGTGATCGGCGCGGTGGCGCTGGCGAAAAGGGAGCGGGTGTGATCATGGACCTGACTGTCGGACTCAACCACTACCTGATTCTCGCCGCGATCCTGTTCGCCATCGGAGTAATGGGCGTGCTCACACGGCGAAACATCCTGATCATCTTCATGTCCGTCGAAATGATGCTGAATTCGGCGAACATGACCCTGATCGCGTTCAGCCATTATCTGGAGAACGCGGGCGGGATGATTTTCACGTTCTTCACGCTGACCGTTGCCGCAGCGGAAGTCGGCATCGGGCTGGCGATTGTGGTGACCATTTTCCGGAACACCGAGTCGCTTGATATCCGGAAACTGAATCTGCTCAAGAACTAGGTGTGAGGTTTGTGGAAAGACCGCATCCCGCACCTCGCAGTAACCACGGACTTAAGTCCGTGGTAAGAAGAAAAGCGACATACGTAAGCGACAAGCGTACTTGAAGCGTACTTGAAGCATTACCACGGACTTAAGTCCGTGGTAAGCGGCTAGATCATAGTATTCGACAACACGTGTCCCCTCGGGGAGGTTTAGGTGGACCACAGCATGGAACACGCAGCTGAGCAGGTGCATCACGCGGCAGACACTGTTGCCGCCGCGGCGGCGCACGCGCCCGACCTGCACTACGCCATCTGGCTGCTCCTGTTTCCGTTGATCGGGATGATCGTGAACGGGTTGATCAACCGAAACTGGCCGGAGAAACTGACCGGCTGGTTCGGCAGCCTGATGATCATCGGCAGTTTCGGCGTGGCCGTTTCGCTGTTCATGCAGCTGCTGAAGCTCGACCCGCACCATCGTTCGATCAACGTCACCTTCTTCAACTGGCTGAATATCGGCGGATTGCACCTGGACTTCGCGTTCCTGATCGATCCGCTGTCCGTGTTGATGATTCTCGTCGTCACCGGCATCAGCGCGTTGATCCATATCTATTCCATCGGCTACATGCACGACGATCCGCGGTTCCGGGTGTTCTTCACCTACCTGAACCTGTTCGTCTTCTTCATGTTGATCCTCGTGCTTGGCAACAATTATCCGATCATGTTCATCGGCTGGGAAGGCGTCGGCCTGGCGTCCTACCTACTGATCGGATTCTGGTGGGAGGATATGCAGAAGGCCGAGGCGGGTATGAAGGCCTTCGTCGTCAACCGTATCGGCGACTTCGGCGTGCTGATCGCGATGTTCCTGATGTTCTCGCACCTCGGCACACTGACCTTCAATGAAGTCTTCCCGGCCGCGGCAAGCCATTACGCCCATGATCTGAACAATGCCGTCGTGGTCGGCATTGGCCTGATGCTGCTACTCGGTGCCGCTGGTAAATCGGCGCAGTTCCCGCTGTACGTGTGGTTGCCGGACGCGATGGCCGGTCCGACACCAGTATCCGCGCTGATTCACGCCGCGACGATGGTCACCGCCGGCGTGTACATGATCGCGCGGTCGTCCATGTTCTACGTGCTCGCTCCGAACGCCGCGTGGGTGGTCGCCCTGATCGGTGGCTTCACCGCGTTGTTCGCCGCGACCATCGGGTTGCGCCAGTTCGACATCAAGAAAGTGCTCGCCTATTCCACCGTCAGCCAGCTCGGCTACATGGTGATGGCATGCGGCGTGTTCGCATTTGGCGCGGGTGTGTTCCACCTGATGACGCACGCATTCTTTAAGGCCCTGTTGTTCCTCGGTTCCGGCGCGGTGATTCATTCGATGCATGGCGCGCTGCACCATGTCCATGATCATCACACCGACCCGCAGGACATGCGCAATATGGGTGGCTTGCGCAAGAAGATCCCGGTGACCTTCTGGACATTCCTGTTGGCGACGCTGGCGATTGCCGGTATTCCAGGCTTCTCCGGCTTCTTCAGCAAGGACGAGATCCTCGCATACGCGTTCATGTTCTTCAAGGGCGAAGGCGGCCTGACGATCCTGCCGTACCTGCTGGGCCTCGTCGCTGCGGGGCTGACCGCATTCTACATGTTCCGGCTGGTATATCTGACGTTCTACGGCAAGTACAAGGGGCCGGAAGGCAGCGAGGAAGCGTTGCATGAGAGCCCGGCGGTGATGACCGTGCCGCTGATGATTCTGGCGATCCTTGCCGTGATTGGTGGCTGGGTCGGCTTGCCGCCTGTGCTGGGCGAGAACCTGAACAAGATGCACCACTGGCTCGAGCCGGTGTTTGCACCGTCCTTCGAAGCGGTGCACTACCACCCGGAACATCTGTCGATGGGCACTGAGTGGGTGCTGATCACGATTGCCGTGCTCACCGCCCTGTTCGGGATCGGGCTGGCATGGACGTTTTACATCAAGCAGGGCCGTGAAGCCCAGCCCGACAGCGCGCAGGCCGGTTTTGGCAAAGTGCTGTGGAAGAAGTACTACGTCGACGAGATTTACAATGCTGGCGTGATTCAGCCGCTGATCAAGACGTGCAAGTTCTTCTGGAAGGGCGTGGACGAGAAGGTCGTGGACGGCGGTATGGTGCACGGTAGCGCGAGGACGGTCCGGTGGGGCGGCAGCGTGCTGCGTACCCTGCAGACCGGTATCGTCGGTAACTACGCCGTGTTGTTGGTGATCGGCGTGGTGGCAATTCTGCTCGCCATCTACGTGAGGTAGCGATCACCCTTGCGCCTTTACCACGGACTTAAGTCCGTGGTAAGAGGTAATAGAAGAGTCGTAAGACAGTGACCTTGCCTGCGCTTGATGCGGGCAATTGAGGCATTGACACAACCCCCGGACGTTTGGGGGCAGGGAGACCGGTTGTGTGGCAGGCGGCGGAGCCGAGTGCCCATGGCCCATAGCCTTTGAGGGAGACCGCAATGTCCTTGTGGTTAACCAGCATCGTATTCATCCCGTTGCTCGGGGCGCTGCTGCTGATTCTCGTACCAGCATCCAAATCCGCGTTGATCCGTGGGTTCTCGTTCGTGGTGATGCTGATCGGGTTTATCGTCAGTCTGCCCTTGTTCTGGGCGTTTGATGCGAGCAGCGCGGCGTTTCAATTCGTCGAAAAGGTGCCGTGGATTCCTTCCATCGGGATCAATTACCACCTCGGCCTCGACGGCATCAGCTTGTTGCTGGTGCTGTTGACGACCTTCCTCGGGCCGATCGTGATCCTGGGGAGTGGCGCCATCAAGAAACACCTCAAGGGCTATTTTATCAGCATCCTGTTGTTGCAGACAGGCATGCTGGGCGCATTTCTCGCCCTTGACTTGTTCCTCTTCTACATCTTCTGGGAAGTAATGCTGATCCCGATGTACTTCCTGATCGGGATCTGGGGCGGGGTGGAGCGCATCTACGCGGCCGTCAAGTTCTTCATCTACACGATGGTTGGCTCGCTGTTGATGCTGGTCGCCATTCTGTGGATCTATTTCAACACGACCGTTCCGGGCGTTGGGCACACCTTCGACTACACCCAGCTGGTACAGTACGCGCACTTTGACGTACACGCACAGCTGTGGTTGTTCGCCGCCTTCGCACTGGCGTTTGCGATCAAGGTACCGATGTTCCCGTTCCACACGTGGTTGCCGGATGCACACGTCCAGGCGCCAACCGCCGGATCCGTTATTCTGGCCGGCGTGCTGCTGAAGATGGGAACCTACGGCTACATCCGCTTCGCGATGCCGATGTTCCCCGATGGGGTGGACCACTTCAAGCCGGTGATGATCGCGCTGGCGGTGATTGGTATCGTCTACGGCGCGATGGTCAGTATCGCCCAGAAGGACATGAAGAAGCTGGTGGCGTATTCGTCCGTCAGCCACCTTGGTTTCGTGATGCTCGGCCTGTTCGCGTTGAATGCACAGGCGGTAAGCGGCGCATTGATCCAGATGGTCAACCACGGTCTGTCCACGGGCGCGTTGTTCCTCCTGGTCGGCGTCGTCTATGACCGCCGCCACACACGCATGATCGCTGATTACGGCGGCATCGCGAAAGTAATGCCGTGGTACGCTGTGGTGTTCACCGCGGTCGCCCTGTCGAGTATCGGCATGCCGGGCCTGAACGGTTTCATCGGTGAATTCCTGATCCTGGTTGGCGCGTTCAAATCTCACCCGGTGTGGGCAATCATTGCCGCCACGGGGGTCATTCTTGCCGCCATCTATCTTTTGTGGATGATTCGCCGTGTGTTCTACGGTCCGATGACGCACAAGGAAAACGAGTCGCTGACCGACCTGACCGTGCGCGAATGGGCGTCTCTGATTCCGCTCTTGATCTTTATCGTCTGGATTGGTGTTTACCCACACACATTCCTGTCCAAGTTCACCGTCTCGATCCAGCATTTCCTGGAACAGACCATCCGCTAAGGACGGGAGGAGCCTGACATGTTCGACGTTGCCACCATGCAAATCAGCCGCTTGCTGCCGGAGATGATCCTGATCGGTGTCGCGCTCACCGCGATTCTGGTTGATGTCATGCTCCCGAAGGGCAAGAGTACACGTGGCGTTCAATGGACCGTCATCATCGGGCTGATTGTGGTCCTGGCCTCGACATTCTTCAACCGGGAAAACACCGGTCCCGCGTTCGGCGGGATGGTCGTGATTGACGGCTTTACCATGTTTTTCCGGCTGGTGCTTACGTTCATCACGCTGCTGATCGTCACCGTCAGTGAAACCTACCTCGGCAGCCTCAACATCCGAATCGCTGAATATTACCTGCTGTTGGTATTCAGCCTGTTCGGCATGCTGCTGATGGCGATGGCGCAGGACCTGCTGATCGTGTTCCTCGGCATTGAGACGATGTCCGTCTGCCTCTACGCCCTGGTCGGCATGTCACGCCACAAGCATGCGTCCAACGAAGGCGCGATCAAGTACTTCCTGCTCGGATCGTTCACCACCGGCTTCTTCGTGTACGGTATCGCGCTGATGTTCGGTGTGGTCGGTTCGACGAACATCGTCGACATCATGGTCTACCTCAGCGGCGTATCCGGCAACGTGCCGATGCTGGCGTGGGCGTCCGCCGGGCTGATCCTGGTCGCGTTTGCGTTCAAGGCCGCTTTGGTTCCGTTCCATTGGTGGTCGCCGGATGCCTACGAAGGCGCGCCGACCACGGTCACCGCGTTCATGTCTACCGCACCGAAAGCGGCAGCGTTTGCCGCGTTCCTGCGGGTCTTCTACGTCGCATTCGGAGATATGTCGGAGACGTGGACAACGATCCTGTGGGTCATCGCTGCGATCACGATGACCTTCGGTAATCTGCTCGCCCTGCGGCAGGACAGCGTCAAGCGCATGCTGGCGTTCTCGTCAATCACACACGCTGGCTACCTGGCCGTCGCGTTGCTGACGTTCGAACAGATGGGTGCCGCTGCGATCCTGTTCTACCTGATGATTTACGCCCTGATGAACATCGGCGCGTTCCTCGTCGCGATTGCGGTCAACCGGAACGAGAACGACGAGAAGGGGTACGCGTTTGAGGACTATCGCGGGCTTGTCTTCCGAAAACCCGCGCTTGCGTTGGCGATGCTGGTGTTCATGCTGGCATTGGCCGGTATCCCGCCGACAGCGGGCTTCTTCGGCAAGTATTATATCTTCAGCGCGGCGGTGAAGAGCGGATTCGTCGGGCTGGCGGTGATCGGTGTGCTGAACAGCGCGGTGAGCGTGTATTACTACCTGCGGCTGATCGTGTTCATGTTCCTCAAGGAACGTGACGAAGCGAGTGAAACTCCCGGCTTCAACCTCAGCGGCGAGATGGTGCCGATTGTGATCTTCTGCGTCATCCTGGTGCTGCTGATCGGATTCTTCCCGGACGCTCTGCTGGCGGTTGCGACACGCTCGGTGACGGTGTTGCTGTAGGCTGGAAGTACGTACAGAAGTACGAAGTCGAGAGTACAGAAGTACTGTGTCGAAAGCACAGAAGTGCTGGAAATAGAGGGGACACTTACTCCGTTAAGTGTCCCCGTTTTGTTCAGTAGAAGTGCTGGTCGCCAACAAGTTCACAGCGGACGACTTCTAGTTCAACCCAGTTTGGAGTTTACCGCAGCCACCTTACTCTTCATCGTCGATTCCTTGTCGCGCCGGTCGTCGATCTTGATCACGGTTGCGATCCGTGGCGCGCCCTGATCGACCAGCGACTGGTGCATCTTGCGGGCGACATCCCAGACATCCTCGAACGATCCTTCCAGCGTGCTGAACATCGGGCCGAGCTCAACGTTGACGCGTCCGTCCTCACGTGCGACCTGGATCGCCCTGGCAACATACTCGCTGACGCTGGTGCCGCCGGTTCCGCCGGGTGCTACACTGATGGCTAGCAGGGCCATGAAACCTCCACGGGTTGATTGTATCTTACAGGTGAGTGGAAACTCTGATCAGCTTGTGCGAGTGGTCAAGAGGAACGCGAGGCGGACGCCTTGC
Source organism: bacterium (assembly GCA_963675295.2). Taxonomy (GTDB): domain Bacteria; phylum Electryoneota; class Electryoneia; order Electryoneales; family Electryoneaceae; genus BMS3BBIN04. The sequence continues at coordinate 2,724,987 of CAXXKJ010000002.1, read as the reverse complement.
GTCGAGTCTCCCGAACCTGTACCATCGCTTGTTTCGTACGGGAAGACCTAGTACCTTTCGTTTCTCGTATTCACAACATGTTTCAGGATAGTACCATGAAAGACGGCATTCACCCGAAGTATCATTACGTCAAGGTGTCCTGCGCCTGTGGCGATGAGTGGCATACCCGCAGCACCCAGCCGGACGAGATCAAGGTTGAAATCTGCTCCGCCTGCCACCCGTTCTTTACCGGCAAGCAGAAGCTGGTCGACACCGCCGGCCGTGTTGACAAGTTCTACCGCAAGTATGGCATGAAGCAGGGCGCGTGAGCTCCGGGAAGCAAAACGGAGCCACTTGCAACGGCAAGCGCCCGATGGTGGGCGGACAGGCCGTGATTGAAGGCGTGATGATGCGTTCCCCGTGGCGTGTGGCGGTCGCCGTGCGCAATCCCGAGGGAGAGATCATCACTCGCGGCGCTCCGTTCATCAGTCTCACCAAGCGCAACAAGATCTTCGGTTTGCCGGTGATCCGGGGCGCGGTGGGTCTGCTGGAGGCGTTACGCATCGGCATGGACGCTCTGAAGTGGTCCGCTGAGATCGCGGACGACTCGGAGAAGAAACGGTCCAAGGCGAGCCAGGTTTTCGAGATGGTGATTACGTTCACCCTCTCGATTGTGCTCGGGATTGGACTGTTCATGCTCGTGCCGTACGCCGCTGCGGAGGCGACGCCGGTCGAGTCGAACCCGTTCCTGTTCCACGCTGTTGCCGGATCGTTACGCATCGCGCTGCTGCTGCTGTACATGTACGGTATCTCGCTGCTGCCGGACATCAAGCGTGTGTTCCAGTACCACGGTGCTGAGCATAAGTCGATCTTCGCGTGGGAGAAGCTGCTCGCGCTGGAGACGACGAATGCGTGCGCCCAAAGCCGTTTCCACCCCCGTTGCGGGACAAGCTTCCTGCTGCTCGCGGCGGTACTGACGATGATCGGGTTCGCGCTGTTTGATGCAGCCTGGATTTACTACCTCGGCGATTTCCGCAATATTTTCACCCGTCTGCTGATTCACCTGCCCGCGATTCCACTGGTGGCGGGGCTGGCGTATGAAGTCCTGCGCCTGGTCGAGAAGCATTCGGAAGAGAAGCTGTGGCAGCCGTTGGTCAAACCGGGATTCTGGTTGCAGGGTATTACCACCCGTGAGCCGGACGAGACCCAGGTTGAAGTGGCGCTGCATTCGTTGAAGGAAGCGCTGCTGCAGGAAGAAGAGGCGTACGAGGGGCCGGCGCGGGCCTATGTCGAAACGCCGGACGACCAGCTGGTTGTCCAACCCGCCTGACGAGACTTTTCCCACGCCCGCATCTGCGGGCGTTTCCGCAACGGAGATTCTGTTCATGCTCTCACGCACCGGCGAACGAGCTGTCACCGGTCACACACGGGTCGCGACTGCGCTGCCTGCTGAGCTCGTGAACAAACTCCAGGGGTATTACCTCCCATGGATTCGGGAAGCGCTGACGACCGCCGACGATGACCTCATCTGGCGGCGTCCCAATGACGGCGTCAACAGTATCGGCAACCTGCTGCTGCACATGGAAGGAAACATCCGCCAGTGGATGATCCATGGACTCGGCGGGGAAGATGACCGGCGCGACCGTGACGCCGAATTCGCCGCGGACGACGGTGCGGACAAATGGACGCTGTACAACGCGCTGGAAGCGACGGTCAACCAGGCGTGCGAGGTCATGCTGCAGCCACGTTCGGATGAGGACTGGCTCCGGCCGGTGGTCATCCAGTCGTTTGACACGACGCCATTGAACGCATGCATTCACGTGGTCGAGCATTTCAGTTATCACACCGGGCAGATCGTGACCATGGTCCGTTCCGCCTCCGGTGCTGATCTTCATTTCTACAATCTGTAATTCATGACTCGGGGACAACTGAGCGGTTTGAAGCAACGTACTCGTTGAAAGTTCATATGTTGAGCCTGAACAATGCCTGCGAGTGATGTTGTTTGATCCGTTCAGATGTCCCCATCTTTACTTGTGCACGACCAAACCCGGCTTGCCGAGCCCGGTTGTGTGAAAAGCATAACAACGAGCGTTATATTTCGCGGAACGAACACACAATATTTCCCCCAGCGCGGAGCGATTCATGGCGGACCAGATTTACAACATCGATGAAGTCTTCGAAATGGCGGAACAGATGGAACGTAACGGTGCACGGTACTACCGCACCGCCGCAAAGAATTTCGAAGCGAATATCGCCACCGAGATGCTGCTCGAACTGGCGGCGATGGAAGATGATCACGAGCGCGTGTTCATTCGCATGCGTGAACGGATCGCCGCAAAAGAGTTCGGAGAAGGCATTTATGATCCGCAGGGGGAAGCGGGTCAGTACATCCAGGCGATGATGCATGGCAAGGTGTTTGGCGTTGAGGGTGATCCTTCACGGCACCTCAAGGGCGAGGAACCGCTGGCGGACATTCTGCGCACCGCGATCCTGCTCGAGAAAGACACCATCGCCTTTTATTCCGGAATCAAGATCCTGATGCCGGAAGACCTCGGCCAGAAAAAGGTCGACAGCATCATCAAGGAAGAGATGAGTCATGTTACCCTGCTCAACCGCAGGTTGGAGCAGACTTTGAAGGATACGAGCCCCGGCATGCCCAACGTGTGGTGAATCAGAGGGCGGACATTGGGTCCAGAAAACGACGACGTTACGGAGAGAGTGGCATGAAGTTGCTGAAGACGATTGTTTTGGGAATCATGGTTCTGGCGTTGGTGGCCTGTTCGACGGGCGAAAAGAGCGCCGAGATGACGGAAGACACTCATGCGACCGACGCAAAGGTCGTCGGCCAGGAAATCACCATTGCTGATGTGACCTCCATTGACGACATGATGGCGGCCCCGGATGACTATCTCGACAAGACCGTGGTGATCAGCGGCAAGGTGATTGGCCGTTGCGGTGGCTCCGGCTGCTGGATTTCGTTGGATCGTGGTCCGGACAGCGAAGGCCTGATCATTCAGACTGCGGACAAGTCGTTCATCTTCCCGGAAGACTGCGTTGACCACAACGTCACCATCCAGGGCAAGCTGCAGCTGCGTGACCCATACGCAACCGCTGAACACGAAGAACATGAAGAAGGCGAACCGGATCATGTGTGCCCGAACCCGGAGTATTTCTTCTCGCCGACTGGTTTGAAGATCGAAGCCTGAACCTGATCGTGGGTTTCGCTGTACGGCGGACGCTGAGTCGATCAGCGTCCGCTTTTTCGTTGCAACTCACTCGAAGTCGCTGAGGTCACCAGTGAAGAGGAAGACAAGGAAGCCATTGGGGGTCAACAACGCACCGTTGACGATGTTGCGGTCCTTGTCCAGCGTGGTCCACTGAAACTCGGCACCATCAACCGCGAGATCGTAGAGCAGGTCCTTCTGCTGCATTGAGAAGAAGGTCAGCGCGGGTTGGTCGTAGTTGTCCGTCTGATGAATACCGACCGACAGCGAAGGATCGCCGAGGATACCCCAGTGTTCCGGTTCAGTGTATGGCCCGCCACGATACTCGAATCCTGCCTTGATCCAGAAGTCCGCCTCGGCCTCGTAGTCCTTCACCGGGATCGCCAGTTCACCGAAGACGCCGGCACGGGAAAACGGCTCAACCCGTTCTGGATGTTTGAACACCCACCCGGGCTGTAGAAACAGGGGCACACCAGACGGACTTTGTGCCACCGCCGCCTCCAGGCTGCCGGAGGAATCCGGGAATTCCTGCACCTCGAGGCCGGCCTTGCGCAGCTGCTGAACCTCCCAGACGATATCCTCGCAATAGTAGCCAGCCAACGGAGATTGAAACTCCAGCTGATAGAGACCGAGTATGAGACGCCCGTCGGTCATGATCCGATGCGGGGCAGGATTCTCAGCCTGGTTCTCGCAGGCCTTGAAGCCCAGCTTTTCGAAGAAGGCGATTTCAGCTTCCAGGTCCTTGACCGCTAGACCAATCTCGCTCCGTGTCAGATCCATGCTTTCTCCCGGTAGTGTTTGGCATGCCGAATCGGCAAGCTAGACCGGTAGCAGGGCGGGTTCAACGGGAAACAGGGAAAAGGGGAGAGTCGTAGAAGGCAGCTTACGGTAACGCTTCCGGCTGGCCGCTTAAGGCGTACGCGATCAAATTCACGCCCATCTTCAACGCGGCTTCGTGTTTTTCCGGGGTGAGGTTGTGGACATCCAGGTCTTCCCAACCATCCCCAAGATCGCTCTGGTAGCTGTAGAACAGCACCACCCGGCCATCGTTGATGATCGCAAAGCCTTGCGCTGGCTCGCCGTCGTGCTCATGAATCTTCGGCAGACCGTTGGGGAAGGGGAACACGGTGCTGTAGAGTGGATGATCAAACGGGACTTCAACCAGGTCACGATCCGGAAAGACTTTCTTCAGCTCACGGCGGAACGAGTCATCGAGGCCGTAATTGTCGTCCACGTGCATGAATCCACCGCCGAGGAGGTACTCACGCAGCCGTGACGCTTCCTCGTTACTGAAACGGACGTTGCCGTGCCCGGTCATATACAGGTAGGGATGGCGGAACAGGTCGTCATCCGTGAGCCGAACCGTTACTTCTTTGTCCGTGACATCGATCCCCAGGGTCCGTTGCACGTACTCCTGCAGGTTGACCAGCGAAGACGGGTCGCCGTACCAGTCGCCGCCGCCATCATAATGGACTCGGGCGATGGAAAAGGGGGCGGCGTGCGCCGGGATTGCGCACACAACCAAGGCAAGAATCAGGATCAACGTGTAGGTTCGGACCATCGGAAACACACCTGTCAAATGAATGGCTACCCAGCGTACTCTCACTCGTCGCCGTTTTCTCCCTCACCAGGGAGATAATCGGTCAACTCGTAGAGCAACCCGGCAATATCCCATTTCACGATGCCGTAGTCCTGGACAAAGTAAACGTAGGTCGTGTCGGAACTCTCGCCGGACACCGGATTGAAGGTGTATCTCACCTCCCGAACCAGCAGGCTCTCAAACTCGCCGGCAGGAACAGATACCGGGTAGTGTAAATCGAGGATTTCACTATCGATGTAGAAAACGTAGTCGCCACTGGACTGGTCCGTCTTTCGCCAGCGCGCGCCTTCATAGAACGGTCCGTCCAGTTCCTTCGACTCGCTGGTAAAATCACCGCTTACCGATGAAAGCAGGTTTTCCCCGCTCCAACGCATGTATTCGTCGTACCCGGAGCCTTCAACGGTGACGAACAGCGTTGCCGTAGGCCCCCCATTTTTTTCACCCATCTCAACAATCTCATACTCAAACGTCACATCACCGGAGGCGTTGTAACGCCAGATCGATCCTTCTGCCATCGGGTAGAATCGACGAATATCATCCAGATCGTCAATGGATTCGCCGGTGAAGGGCTGGGGTGGGGCGACACTGTCCGGGCAGCCGGCGACAATTGCAAGCAGAAACAATCCAAGCAGCGCGAGACTAGAACGGGATAATCGGGCGGTTGATAGCATTCAGCACCTTCGCGAGCAGTTGTCGCCGTTCCCGGTAGGGCAGAAAGGCCGACTTGAATCCCATGATGATCAAGTCGTCGATTTCATGGCGGTTGAACCCGAGCTTCTCCTGCGCCAGCATTAGTTCCCGGGTGACCGAAGTGTCTGACATGAGACGGTTGTCCGTATTCACCGTCACACGCAAGCCTTGATCAAAGTAAAACTTCAACGGGTGCTGTTCCAAACTTGAAACCGCGCCAACGTCAACATTTGACGTCAAGCAGCACTCGAGAGGTATGCGGTGATTGTTGACGTAATTCAGCAAGTCGCCATCCTCAACCAGGCGCGTCCCATGGCCGATACGGTGAGCGTTCAAATCATGCAAGGCCTGCCGGATGCTGACCGGTCCGTACGCCTCGCCGGCGTGCACCGTGCACGGAATGTTGTTCGTACGGATCAGGTAAAACGCGTCCGCATGATCCTTTGCCGGGTAGGAGTCTTCCTGCCCCGCGAGGTCGAACCCGACAACGCCGCGGCCTTTATATGCAATCGACAATTCCGCAAGCCGTAGCGAGCTGATCGGATCAATCGACCGGATCCCACAAACAATCACACCGGTACGGATGCCCGTTTTCTTCTCGCCTTCGCGCAGCCCGTCGAGCACGGCGTCCATCACCTTGACGATCGGCAACCCGTTCTTCTGGTGCAGAATCGGGGAGAACCGCACCTCGAGGTACCAGACTCCATCTTCCCACGCATCCTCACACAGTTCCGTCGCGATGCGGGCGATGTCCTCTTCATGCTGCATCACCGACAATGTGATGTCGAACGCTTCGAGGTAGGCGCCGAGTGAGCCTTGACGCGTTCCACGCAGGAGATAGCTATGCAGGCTGTCCTCATCGTCGCCCGGCAGGTTCACCTTGCGTTGTTCAGCGAGCTCGAGCATCGTGCTCACTCGTAGCGACCCGTCCAGATGACAATGCAGGTCAGTCTTGGGCAGGTTCTTCAATTCTTCCAGTGTATACTGCTCGGCTGTCGGCTCACTCATGGGACACTCTATCCGTAAGTATTGAAATGATCGTCGTAAGGTAAAACAGGAATCTGCCGGTTACATGTCGTGGAGCAACCGTTGACGGATCTCACGGCTCAGCTTCCGTCGCATCTCCGGCGCCAGCCCCTGCCACTCACCGTGGATGGTGGGAGTGTCGGCGCGCGGACCCGGACGTGTCCGCACGATATACGCTCGCGCAGGTTGATCCATCTCGAGGAACAACGGGTCTCGTGCCATTAAATCGATGTGTTCACCAATCTGCAGGGCGCGTGGAGCCTGAAACAGCAGCAAGCGAATCCCGCCGGCGGATACATCCAGCACTTCCGCTTCGATCACATTGCGCGACTTTTCCACCATCACACGGGCGGGAATCCGAACCAGCAGCCGGGGATGTAAGCGGCGCGAACCCTTGCCAGGCGGGGGAGTGTAGCGTCTGCGGACTAGCTGCTTGGCTTTCTCACGCATCCGGTGCTCACGCAACGCGAGCATGAACGCCGCAATCAGGAAACCGAACAGCACCAGCACAGCGAACACGTCCCAGAACTGAAGACCCCGGGATTGGAAAAAGTGTGCGACTGGTGCGAGTTCGTCCATGCGTGTTCAGTCACCTGCAGTTGGCGCTAGCGCTTGGTTTTCCATCGGAAGATAGGACGTACAGCTTGAGGCGGCAATCAGGGGTACGGAGTTCGCCGGTCACCTGGGATGCTACCCTATTCGCCGGATGACACAACCCGGAACGGATTGCTGAAGATCCACCCGCGACCACGCCGGTACACTTCCACCCGGTACACTCCAGGCTGCGCGCTTTCGTAGGTCAACGACTGCCCGCGAGCCCGCATCAGTAACTGACCGTTCCGCAGCAGGTAAATCCGTCCATGAAGCGGGGTGGAGACGTTGAATTGAATCGGTTCACCAGCCATCAGCGTGCTGATCGGCAGGTACTCCATGCCGCCCTGTGTCGCGGTGAAACGGAACCCGCGAGCGTCTCCGGCACGATGATTCGCCCCGAAATGCCGGCCGTTGCGTAACGCTGTCAGGATCTGCCCGTTGGCGATTTCGTAGTCGCTGGGGTGCAACGGCTCGTCGAGCAACAAATGGGTCAGCAGACTGCGGAACTGCACTTTGTACGGAAACACCCGCACACGGATCATTCCGTTGAAAACGGGATAGTTCAATGCGTGCGCATCCACCCCGACATACCCGACCACCGGATGCCTGAGGTTCATTTCGTCCCAGATCCGCAACGTGTCGGGATCGGGCTGAGTCAGGCTCTTCAACGGGTGCAGGAATCGATGGTACTTGTTCGAATGGGTCAGCCCTTCAACCCACTGCGACAGCTGATTCCAGATCTCGATCCCGTCAATGGGGGCGTCCCACGCCGTCCATGGATACGGCGGCATGTCCTCAAACTCGGCCCGGCGTTCATGCGGATGGGCGATTGCGCCGAAGCCGCCGCGTTCATGAACGCCACGAACCATCTCCACCGGGTCGGACTGGTCGGGCAAGTCGGTGATGCCATAGGTCAGGTAATGGTTCGGCAGGTCTTCATCACCGAGCTCGGTTCCGATCAGCACCCAGACGCCGTTGTACAAGCCATATTCGCCACGCTTGTACGCCTCCATATGGCAATGATCGGTGATGATCAGCCACTGGAGATCACGCTCGCCTGCGAAACGGGCGATCTCGCCGACTGTGCCCGTTCCGTCCGAATAGAGCGTGTGCATGTGCAGCACGCCGACGGACTCGTGGACCCTGCCGGACGACATCACTTGAACCTTGGTGGATGTGGTATCCGCCATGATGGATCAGCTACCTGCTGGTGGACGAAAACTGCGTCGCTATCAGAACGTGAAAGTAATCCGAATCCCAGCCTGTACACCATCGTTGTTCGGAGGAGTTTCCAGGATCGGGTCGATATGGAAGTCGTAGAGGTGAGCCTCGACATACGCATCGAGAGAAGATAGTAAGATCACACCGGCAACATACCACAGCAATTTGTTACGATCATCACGGTAGAAATTGGCCGAACGTTCAAGTATTTCCCGTTCGTCATCGGTCTTCGTGTTCTTCGAGTCGTCCAACGCGGTGACGTAGCGATCGTGCTGCACATACGCCCCGTAAATCAGGCCGACATCCACGCCGGCAAAGACAATCGCCTTGATCCAGTTTTCGGTATACGCCTGCCCCCAGCCCGGCAGCACGACGCTGCGCAAAGCCGCCCAGGTCGGGTCCTTGGTCATGTGGCCGCCGCGGCTAATTGACTGTTCCTCGTTCATGACGACTTTCAGGGTGTCAGAGTCACCGTCAACCGTTTCAGCGGGATCAGGAGTGGCGACCACTGGAGCCGCTGTTGCCGATGTGTCCGGAGGAGCCTGGGCGAAGACAGAGGAAATCCCACCACCGGTGAGAATCACGGCGGTGAGCACGGCAAACGCTGTCAGACGAAGCAAGCTCATGCGTTGACTAACGCCACGCATTCGATCTCGACAAGCACATCCTTCGGGAGACGGGCGACTTCGACCGCGCTGCGGGCCGGTGCCTCGCCGGAGAAGAATGATTGGTACACGCCGTTCATCGCGACGAAATCGTTCATGTCCTTGAGGAAAACGGTGGTCTTGATCACATTCTCCAGCGACGATCCACCAGCCTCGACAACCGCCTTCAGATTCTTCAGCGCCTGTTCAGTCTGTTCCTCAATGGTTGTGCCGACAATCTCGCCGTTCGTCGGGTGCAGTGGAATCTGCCCGGCGGTGAACAGGAAGCTGCCGCTGGCGACGACAGCCTGGTTGTACGGCCCAATCGCGCCGGGAGCGGTGTCTGTGCGGACGATGCGTCGCATGCTTGACCTCAGGTAGGAATCAGTTCACGATGCAGATAGAATAACGGGGGAGATGACCTCGCGTCAACGCTTGAATTTCAGGATGTCCTTCATCACGTACCCCGCGACCTTCGGATTTTCCTTCAGGCGACGGGAGGAATACGCGTACCAGTCCTGCCCGAACGGAACGTACACCCGCATACGGTGCCCCTCACGGATGATCGTGCGGCGGAGTTCCGGTGTTACGCCGAGCAGCATCTGAAATTCGTACTGATCCGGCTTCAGACCGAGCTCGTCGATCAGGTTGAACGCTTCCCAGACCAGCATCTCGTCGTGCGTCGCGATACCCACATACACATCGTTGCTCAATGCGGTCTTCAGCAACGCAGTGTAGTTCTTGCGGACGACATCGAAATCCTTGTACGCAACCCGCGCCGGCTCAACGTAAATCCCCTTGCAGAGGCGGAAATTGATCTTCTCCGGGATAACACGGTCCTTCAGATCATTCATCGAACGCCGCATGTATGCCTGCAGCACGAGCCCGATGTTCGGGTACTGTTTGCGGAGTTCGTCGACGAGATCCAGCGTCAGCGACGTGTACGGGCTGTCCTCCATATCCACACGAAGGAAGTTGTTGTACGGGCGGAGGGCGTCAATAACTCGTGTGAAATTGGCGACACAGCCCTTGTAATCGAGCCCGAGGCCGAGCATCGTCGGCTTGATCGAGATGTTCGCGTCCAGTTTTTCGCGTTCGATGGCTTCGATTACCGGCAGGTAGCTGTCGGCCGCCCGGTTCGCCTCGGTCATGCTCTTGACCGCTTCGCCGAGCACGTCGATGGTCGCCATCGCCCCTTCCTGGTTCAACTGCTTCACCTGATCTATCGCATGCTGCAACGTTTCGCCCGCGATGTACGGGTCCGCGAAATGACGCACCATCGGCTTCGGAACAAACGGCAAAGTGGTCACGACGAGACGATCGAACAGGTTCATCAATCACTCCGGGAAAAAGACTTCGTACTGGAATTCACGAATATACAGCGTTTGTTTCGGTGCTGCCAGAGAGGCGCGGGCGGGGCTAAATCGGCGGTCAATTGTGAGACAAAGAAACCCCCTGCAACTTCGGTCACCGGCGTAAGATTCGGTTCCTGCTTGCAGGGGGTCGAGATTGCGCGGCTGAAAAGCCGCTTGCCATCTTTAAACTACTCAACGCTTTGACGAGCTGTCAAGCGGATTCTAGTTTTCGTACACACGCCCCTTCCAAACCACCGGCACTCTGAGCAGCAACGCAAACATCAGCATGTGGTTGAGTGCCACCTGCGCGACAAGGTGCAGCACCACTTTCAGCCGGGTTGTCTTTGTCCCCAATACCTGATTTGCCTGACGGATCAGCACGTACTCACCCAAACCGGCAACCACCGCAGCGATGATCCCGGTGAATGGAAACAACAGCATCATCCACGGCAACCCGATACGATTCAGGCCGAGCATCACGTACAGCGCCTTGTTCGTCTTGTTATTGACGTTCTCAGATGCGGACGCCCAGCGCCGGTACTGCCGCCAGAACTCGCGGTAATTCTTCGATGGCCGAGTGGTCACAATCACACGCGGGTCCATCAAAACAGCGACCTTGTACGTCGTTTTCTGCAAAATGCGGTTGACCAGGGCGACATCTTCAATCAACGTCGGACCCACATCGCGAAATCCGCCAATCGACCGGTACACAGACATCCGCAGCCCCTGGTTGTTGCCCATGTTGAATGAGGGCCGCACATGGCGCAACACGGGGCGCAACGGTCTCAGCGCCGGATGATACAGTTTCGCCGGCAACTGGAACGCCGAATACCCCGCCGAGAATGCGAGGAACATGCGATTCAGCGTGTTCTGCAACGTCGCAATCAGCCGGTCATCCTGATCCGGATCCTGCACCCGCACATGCCCGTTGATGATCGCGACATCGTCCTCGAGATACTCGAGCATCCGCTCGATCCACGTCTCGGGCACCGTGCAGTCACCATCGGTCAGCAACACGAATTCGGTATCCACTTGCTCGAGCGCAATCTCCAGCCCCTGCACCTTGCCCTGCAACGGACCTTCTTCATCTGACACGTGGATCACGCGCGTCCTGATCGGCGATTCCTCGGCAAACATGTCCATGATTTCGCCGGTCCGGTCGCGGGAGAGGTGGTCCACCAGCAGGATCTGGTACAGATCTTCCGGATACGTCTGTTCGGATAATGACAGAAGGCATTCAAGGATCGTCGCTTCCTCGTCCCGAGCGCAGACCACTATCGTCACCGGTTCCCGCCGCTTGCTGCGTGGCCAATTACGGCCGAGCATCAGTGTCGGTAAAAACAGGGTCAGCAGGGCTAAACCCGCGATGATGAGAGGCAATAGGATCATATTCTGAACGAGTCCAGGAAGGTTTCGATGGATTTCAGCTTCATGCCTGTGCGTTTCCACGCCGGAATGACAAGATCCAGCGCTCTGGCCAGCTCGCGTGTGTTCGGGCCGCCGTCATGAAGTAAGAGTATGTCACCCGGATGAGCGTAACGATAGAGCATGCGAGCCAACGTCGAGGCGGGGACATCTTCCATCCAGTCGCGGATCGTCAGCCGCCAGTGCACCAGTTGCGCATTCAAACGATCGGCGCTCGCCAACGTCGCGAAGTCAATCCTGCCATACGGAGCGCGCAACAGCAACGGTTTCCGTGGCCCGTCAAACGGGTTGCCGTCCAGATGCGAGATGATCGACGGGTCCATTTCGACATCACGGCGGGTGCGTGTGCGGAACCACCACGTGTCGTGGCTGAGGCCATGGTACCCGATACGATGCCCGGCTGCAAGGATCTCGTCTACCAGGTTTGGTTCAGCAACGACACCGGAACCGCTGAGGAAAAATGTCGCTGGAACGTCGTGACGCGCGAGCACGTCCAAAATACGCGGTGTGCCCTTCGGGTCGGGGCCGTCGTCAAATGTCAGATGGATCGGGCAACTGGAAACGGGATCGGGCATGCCCCAAATAACATCCGGGAACAACTGTTCGAGCAGGGGATGAGTGCGTAATACCGGGCCGCCGAGCCGTACAAAGTCGTTCACGTCACGCCAGCGAGCCGGAATGGCGGCGGGCGATAACATCAGGCGGCCTTTCCGCTGGCTTGGCGACGGGCCTCACGAGTTGTCTTGCCGCCGAAGGACTGATTCTTCCAGGTGAACTTGAAGAACTGGCCCTTGAAACCGGCGAAGAAGATCGCGGGAGCATGGATCAATTGCGTGAGGAAAAACTTCCACGTCGGGAATCGTTCCTGGAATCGTTCCATCCCGAACTTCATGATAAACGATTCGGTGCTTAGCTTCGACATCACCAGCAATGCCGCCATGCCCGGCGCGACACGTCCGAACAGGGCAAACGGCAGCGATAACGCGACCATCAGGTAGTAGAAGAAGGTGCCAACCACGAGGAACATCAGGAACGGCGGATAATAGAAGCCTTTTGAACTCCAACGCGCCCGCTGGTTGACCCACTCGCGCGCATTATCGACCGGATGACTGAAGACATACGCTTCCTGTCGTTCGACGAACCGAACTTCTCCGCCATTCTTGACGATGTCCTGCAGCAGAAAGACGTCGTCACCGGAGGTGACATTCGCGTTGGATTCGTAGCCGCCGATGCGTTCATACGCACTGCGTCGCGCTGCGAGGTTGGAGCCGTGTGCGTTGGTGACATGACCCGCCGCGATCGAGCCGGCGGCCATCACCGAGTAGCTGAGGTGTTCGAGGCTTTCCAGCTCCGACCACCACGGTTTCGGCTGATCGCTGGAACGAATGAACCGGCTGACACCGGAGACGCCCTGCACCGCTTCGTCAAGGAACGGCGACAACAACGTCCGCAACCATAACGGTCCCATCCAGCAGTCGGCGTCGGTGGTGACAATGACCTCGCCCGTCGCCAATGCGATTCCACGCGAGAGGGCAAATTTCTTCGGCGCACGGCCCTGATTCTCGCCGTCACGGATGCGGATCACCCGGTAGCGCATGCCGTTGCCGTTCCGTTTACGGACCAAGTCGCCGGTCATGTCGGTGCTGCGGTCGTCGACAACGATCACTTCAAACTTATCACGGGGGTAATCCTGCGCCTCAAGGCTGTCAAGCAGTTGGCCGATACGGGTTTCCTCATCCCGGGCGGCAACGACAATCGTGGCGGTGGGGAGCTGGTCGTCGTCACGCACGATCTCCGTGCGGGGCATACGTCTCAAGCCCACGTACACGATGACCATGAACGCAAAGTAAATCAGCCACGCAACCCATGTGAGCGCGTAAAATGCGATCACGCTTTCCCCCGGATGCGTTTCGCCACCCGCCCGAACACATTCGTCGCCTTCACCCGTTGCAGCACGAAAATGCCCGCAATTGCCGGGATCAGGATGTTGATCGTGAAAATCAGCAGCGATGCGCTGAACGCCGTCGTGTCGGCGATGCCGAATCGCTGATAAAACGATACCGCCGCCCATTCGCTGACACCAAGGTCGCCGAGCGAAATCGGCAACAGTGATTTGACAAACAGGGTCGCGACGTACGTATGCGCCGCCGTAACCCACTTGACCGCCTGGAACGCACTGCTGAGCAGGTAGAACTGAGTCAGGATAACACCGAACTGTGCGACCGTCAACCCAGCCATGACGCGGCTATCACGTGCGCGAACCTGATCCAACGCGTGCAGCAAGTCGTTCAACGACCCCTTGAACCGGTCACCTTTGCGAATCAACACCAGCAGGCTGCGCAAGGGATCCGGGGTCAGTGAAAACACGACGAAGAACAACGGCAGGATCAAGGTCGCGATCAGCAGCGGCAGTTGCAGATTCTGATGCAAATGTTCGCTGAACCCCGGCATGAAATAAACCAGCGCCGGGCCAAAGCAGGCCAGCGCGGCCATGAAGTACAGTTTGTCGAGCACATGCAGTCCGGCCAGACGGACACGCGACTTCGGATTCAACAGAAACACACGGCCGATTTCGCCAACACGCCCCGGGGTGATGATACCCATCGACGCACCGCCGAGAAAGCTGGTGAGCGCCTGCTTGACCGTCACCTCCGGCATCTCGGCGTGGATCGCCGTCTGCCAGCGTTTCACCTGCAGATACAGATTGGCGGGGAGGAGTAGCAACGCGCCGAGAATCCATAGCGGATTCGCGCCGGAGATCGCCTGCTCGATCGCGGCGATCTGGATCGTGTGCACCAGCAGTCCGATCAGACCGATGGCAACCACGGCCTTGAGACCGTGAACAATCCACGTCGACCAGCGACGGCGCACCGGTTCCGGAGGCAGCCAGAGGGTTTCCTCGGCGGCAGCCGCCGAGGTAATCACCTCCGCCTCGGATGAAGCAGGGGAGTGTTCTGTTGGCAGTTTAGAACTCATCCGCGGTGGCGGGTTCCATTTCGATCGTCTGGGCACGGCGGATGGTGCGTCCCTTCCACTGGAGTTTGCCGAATAACGCTTTCGGCCACAACACCCACATGATGAACGGAGCGGTCGTCATTGCCACCAGTGCCTGAAGCATACGTTTCGGGTCGCGCAACACGCGCAGTGCGGTGCCCGCGAGCACCGTGTCCGCCGCGGTCTTGAACAGCCACGCGTCACGCACCGCGCGGAATGGTACGATCCGGAACAACGATAATAAGGTGATCACTCCGAGGCCGAGATACAACGCCGATCCGATAAAGCCGATAATCACCCAGCCGGGAGCATAGCGTGGTCCAACTGACAAGTGCCTGGATTTGTTCTGGATGATATCGTCGTCGGGACGCATCACAGACTCGACTTTCGCCTCCGGATTCGAGGCGAACGCGACCTTCCAGTCAGTACGGGCAGCGACACGTTGCAGGAACAAATCATCGTCGCCGGAGGCGTAGCGACCATCCGCGCCAAATCCGCCCATATCGAGATACAGACGGCGGCGAGCAGCAAAGTTTCGCCCAAAGGCATTGAACGGGAACCCAAGGCCGACACCGGCGGCACAGAGGGTCGCCGCGCTGTAACTCTCGCCTTCCGCCAGCCACTGCATCAGGCCGTTCGGCTTCGTCAGCGGAGCGTACCCAAGCACGATCCCGGTCTTGTCCGTCATGTACGCCGCCAGCGAGCGCAGCCAGCGCGGGCCGGGAATACAGTCGGCGTCGGTGAACACCACCCATTCGCCCTCGCAACGGCGGATCGCGGTGTACAACGCGCGTTTCTTCGGCGACTCGATCGGCAAAGTCGGATTGGAGGAGATTACGTGGAAGCGGCGGTCCTGCCGTGCCACGGTCAACGCCAGCGAGAGCGTGTTGTCTGAGGAGTGATCGTCGACGATCCAGAAATCGACGCGATCCTTCGCGTATTCCTGTGCCGCCAGAGCATCCATCAATGCGGGCAGCTGCTTCTCCTCATTGCGTGCGGCGACAATTACCGAGATTCGCGGCAGGTCTGGTTGATCCACTGAAACCAGCGGACGTTTACGCAGACGCAGCAGTCCTGCCGTGGCAAAGGCCACCAGCGATCCGTACACAGCCTTGTAACCGTTCAGCAACGTTTCCCTCTCCAATCAAACGGCAACAACCGGCGAAGCATCAGATGCGCCGGTCGTTCATCCAATTCACACATCCAGCCCAATATAGGGACTCGCCATACTCGAGTACAGGCTTGCCCTGATCGCTCTTAAGGTAAACAGTTTCCTTTTGCGAGCCAGTGGCTGGCGAACGTATGCTTTGGGCAACATTTGCAGTCCACAGGACGGGCGGTTCCGGAATTGCCCACCCAATTCGCCCTCAGCGATTTCTGATAGACGCACATGATCGATCTGATACGAAAAGTAGCTCCCTACTACCGGCCATACCGCACCGCGACGTTGCTCGGGCTCGCGTTCGTTGTCATGGCGAACGTGTTCAAGGTGTTCAGCCCATGGGTCTTGCGCATGTCGGTGAACGAAATCGAGTCCGGCATTCCGGCGTCACACCTGTGGCAGCTCGGAGGACTGATTCTCGCCGTCGCGATCGGGTCCGGCTTCTTCACCCTGCTGATGCGCAAGAAAATCATCAGCGTAAGCCGCCACATCGAGTACGATATGCGGCAGAAACTGTTCGAACATCTACTGGTGCTCGACCCGGCCTTCTACGACCGCAGTCGCATCGGCGACCTGATGACCCGGTCGACCAGCGATATCGAACAGGTCCGCATGGTACTCGGTCCCGCTCTGATGTACTCCGTCAACACCATCTTTGGTTTCCTCTTTGCCATGGTGCTGATGTTCACCATCAGCGTGCCGTTGACCCTGATCGTGCTGGTGATCGGTCCAGTCGTGGCGGTGATGGTCTTTTTCCTCGGGCGGATGGTGCACAAGACGTCCACGGAGAGCCAGGCAGCCTTCTCCGACCTTTCCGCGCTGGTTCAGGAGAACCTCTCCGGCATTCGCATCGTCAAAGCCTTCCTGCAGCAGGACGATCAGAAGAAACGTTTCGGCGACCAGAGCCAGGATCTGCTCGACAAGAAAATGAAGCTGGTTCTGTTCCAGGGCGCGTTCATGCCACTGATCATGCTGCTGTTCGGTGTCGCGGTCGCCGCGATCATGCTCGTCGGCGGTTGGTACATCATCCAGGGCACTTTGCGTGTCGGCGATTACGTCGCGTTCACAGGCTACCTGATGATCCTGACCTGGCCGATGGTATCCATCGGCTGGGTTGTAGGATTGATTCAGCGCGGGCGCGCCTCCCTCGACCGCATCCACGAGCTGCTCGATCATCGCAGCAGCCTGGTGGATCCCGATGACGATCACACTCCGCCGCGGCAGACAAACGCCTCGGTCCGTTTCGACAACGTCACCTTCACCTATCCGAAGGCGGAAACCCCGGCGCTGCGCGGCATCGGCTTCGACCTTGAGCCGGGCAAACTGCTGGGCATTGTTGGGCGTGTCGGTTCGGGCAAGAGCACCATCGCCTCGCTGATCACACGACTTTATGATACCAGCGACGGATCGGTGATGGTCAATGGGGTGGACATCCGCAACTGGCGGAAGGACGATCTACGCAAGCGGATCGCCATCGTGCCGCAGGACCCGCTCCTGTTCAGTACATCAATTCGCGACAACATCCGTCTAGGCGGCAACTATACCGATGAAGATATCGACCGGGCCGTCGAAATCAGCCGATTGGTGCAGGACCTTGACGATTTCCCGAACGGACTTGATACCGAGGTCGGCGAACGCGGAATCACCCTTTCCGGTGGGCAGAAGCAACGTGTCGCCATCGCGCGCGCGGTCATTCGAGACAGCGAACTGCTGATTTTTGACGACGCGCTCAGCGCTGTTGATGCCTCCACCGAGGAGCTGATCCTTAACAACCTCAACACGTACATCGAAGGCCGTACCGCGATCATCATCACGCATCGCACCTCCAGCGTGCAGGCCGCCGACGAGATTATCGTACTGGACGACGGCACCATCGCTGAACGGGGCAAACACGCCGACCTGATCAAGCAGGGCGGAGTGTACGCCGACCTCTTCCAACGCCAGAAGATGGCCAGCGAACTGGAGGCCGCATGAGCGGAAGGATGCGCTCCATTCACGACGAGGAAAGCCTCGGCGTCGTCTTCGAACCGCGACTGGTTAACCGGTTGCTGAAATACCTCAGGCCATACCGGGTAAAAGTTGTCATCAGCGTGATCCTGTTACTGATCATCGCCGGCGCTGAACAGCTCGGTCCGTACCTGACCAAGGTCGCGCTGGACAAGTACATCGTTCCCGGCGATTTTCAGGGCCTGATCGGCATCGTTGTGATGTTCCTCGGGCTCTACGTCACGCTGGCCTTTGCGCGTGTCGGACAGGCGGTGATAACCGGCTGGGTCGGCGAGAAGGTGATGTTCGACATTCGCCGCGAAGTGTTTACCCATCTGCAACGCCAAACACTCAGCTTTTTTGACCGTAATCCGGTTGGGCGGCTGGTGACACGCAATACGAACGACGTGCAAACCCTGAGCGAGATCTTCTCGTCCGGCGTGGTCGTCGTCTTCGGCGACATGTTCATGCTGATCGGGATCATCGTCGCAATGCTGCTGCTCAATTGGCAACTGGCGGTTGTCGCGGTGGCCGTGGTGCCGCTGGTGGTGTGGGCGACGTTTTCGTTCCGGGGACGGCTGCGGGATGTCTTCCGGGATGTTCGTGTCCAGACCGCGGCGGTCAACTCCTATTTGCAGGAACATCTGAGCGGCGTACGTATCGTGCAGCTGTTCAATCATGAAAAGGCGACTGCGGACGGGTTCTCCGGAGTTAACGACCACCTGCGGCAGGACCATCTCCGAACCGTCAACCTGTTCAGCGTCTTCTTCCCGATCCTCGAGGTTCTCGGCGCGGTGGCGGTGGCACTGGTCATTCTGCGCGGCGGCAACTTGACGCTGGACGGCGCGATCACCATCGGGACGCTCGTCGCATTCCTGCAATACGCCGAACGATTCTTCCGGCCGATCCGCGACCTGGCGGAAAAGTGGAACATCTTCCAGGCCGGGATGGCGTCCGCTGAACGTGTATTCAACCTGCTCGACACAGAGCCCGCGATCGAGGACGGTGAAAACCCAATCTCGATTGAGTCACTCAACGGTAAGATCGAATTCGACAACGTTCGCTTCCGGTATAATCCAGACGACGACGAAGTCCTCAAGGGCGTCGACTTCACCATTGAGCCCGGCGAAACAGCGGCGATTGTCGGCGCGACCGGGGCAGGTAAAACCACCATCATCAACCTGATCGGCCGATTCTACGATGTCAGCGACGGCGCGATCCGGATGGACGGGCACGATGTCCGCGACTTGCGCCGGGACGATCTGCTGCGGAATATCGCCTACGTCAGCCAGGACATTTTCCTGTTCAGCGGGACGATCCGGGACAACATCACCCTCGGCGATGAGTTCACAGACGAGCAAGTCCAACACGCCGCGAAGCAGGTCCATGCCGACTCGTTCATCCAGCGGCTGCCGAACGGGTACGACGAAGAGGTCACCGAGCGCGGAGGTACGCTCTCCACCGGGCAGCGGCAGTTGTTATCCTTCGCCCGGGCGATGGTGCGCAATCCTAAGGTGCTGGTGCTCGACGAAGCCACCAGTTCGGTCGACCCGGAAACGGAAGCGTACATTCAGGACGCGCTCGAGGTGATGATGAAAGGGCGAACGTCGATCATTGTCGCGCATCGCCTCAGCACCGTCCAGCGTGCGGACAAGATCCTTGTCATGCACAAGGGCACCCTGCGGGAAATGGGAAGTCACGCCGAATTGCTCGCACAGAAGGGGATCTACTGGCGACTGTTTGAACTGCAGTACCGCCGGGTCGCGTAAACTCGCTGGATTCGTTGCGCCGGGTGCCTCTGGCGTGCTTTTTTAGGGTAGACGAAGACCAGCCACACCAGGGAGAGGTTGTGCCACCACGGAAGATCAGAGCCGCGGACTTTGCGAAACTCGCCGCCAACGGTGGAGTCGGGCCGGTGTGCGTCGCACTCGGCGACGAACCGTTGCTGCTGGATCACGTGGAACGAGCCGCTCGCGCTGTACCGGACGAAACAACCCGCGACTTCAACCTTGACGTGCTCTACGGCGACGGACTGGACGTCCGTGAGCTGGCGCCCGCGTTGTCCGCGTTGCCGATGATGGCGGAACAGCGGGTCGTGGTCGTCAAGCGTGCCGACGCCGTGGTCCCGACAGTACAGAAATATCTCTCTGACTACGCCGCGAATCCCGTCGACAGCACACTCTTGCTGCTGCTGATCAATTCGGACGGCAAGGCTGCCTGGATCAAGAAACTGGCCGGGATGGTGGATGTCGTCGACTGCACAACGCCACGCGGCAAGGCGTTGACCGCCTGGGCGGCGAAAGCGGCTGAACGCTTCGGTGTACACATCGACGACGCAGCGCTCGACCTGCTGGCTGATTCCGGCGGACGATTGATTGAACTGCACGGCGAGCTGCTGAAGGCGTCGCTCCTGATTGAAGAAGGAGAGACGATTACTCCAGAAATTCTGCAGCGGGTCTGGGGCATCGAAGAAGAAGTGAACATCTGGAGTTTCTTCGACCATGTCGCGGCCGGGGACCGGTTGGTTGCTCTGCGTGAGGTCGAATTGTTGAAGGATCACCTCAGCCAGCAGAGCGGTTTTTTCTTCTCGCAGATTGCGCGACGCTGGCGGATGATTGTAAAAGAACGGCTGTACGACCAGAAACGCACGCCTCCGGGTGAGCGCAAGTGGTCCGGAAACACCAAGCGCCAGTGGCAGATGATGAACAACAGCGTGAAACCGCTGCCTTGGGACTATGCGGACAACCAGCTGAAGCGAATGCTCGAACTCGATCGCGCGCGCAAGACGCGCAGTTTTGATGACGAGATCGGGTTCGCCGCTTTTGTGCACAACATTTCACTCGATCGGAAGGAAGCCCAGTGATGGCGGAGAATTCCTCCGAGATCAGTTATACGGACCAGACAGACGAAGAGTTGATGGCGCTGGTGCAGCAGGATGATGTGATCGCGTTCGAGAATCTTGTCGAACGGTATCAGCATCCGCTGCTGACCTTTATCGCCCGCTTTCTCGGTCCCGGCAACCACAACCAGGATGTGCTGCAGGAAACGTACATCCGGGTGTGGAAGCATCGTCACCACTACAAAACCGTCGCCAAGTTCTCGACCTGGGTGTACACCATCGCCGGGAACCTGTCGAAGACCGAGCTGCGCCGCCGCAAGATTCGCCGCATGGTTCCGATCCGTACCGGCGGGGAAAATCCCGAGGACGAATCTATCGACGTGGAAGATTCCGGTCCCGCCACGGACGAGCTCGCGCGGCGGAACGAGATCCGGCGGATGGTCAATCACGAGATCCAGAAACTGCCCGATGCGTACCGCGCGGCCGTCATCCTGCGTGACCTCGAAAACAAGAGTTACGAGGAAATCGCAGAGATTCTCGATGTGCCGATTGGCACGATTAAATCCCGAGTTAACAGGGGTCGAGCGCGTCTGCAGAAGAAGCTGAAAATACTCCGGGAGTCATAATACGAAAATCGGGAACCTTCACCTTCTGCTCTCGTGTTATACCCGTACGATGGATATTGGATTTCACGGATTTCCGGGAGATGTAATCGAACATTGCTGACAGGTTGTACCTCACAACGTTCGCATTTCTACCTCGACGACCAACCTGCACTGTTCGGAAATCCAGCCAATACGCACAAGCGAAAAGAGACTGTGAGACACGGGGGAGACTTTCCCGGGAACCACATCACGGTTGAGACGTTGCACCAGCACAGGGTCGATGGGTCAGACCCGGCAACGCTGCATGTTGTGCGAAGTTCTCTTACCAGACGATAAGGATCAGGGGATAGCGGAGGTTGGGAACCTTCGTGCTGGGATCCTTGTTGCATAGACGCGGAAGTATCCAAGGGAGATGGAGGTGATTGGGCCTGACAGGTCCGCTAAATGCGGCCGCAGGCGTGTGGCAACCTTTGGCATGAGTGTGGAAGAATGATGGATCTGGAACGATTTGAAGAGTTATGGCCCAAGCGGGACGAACTCGACCAGGCAACACGTGACGAACTCGAGCGTCTCGCGAAAACGGACAAGCAGTGTCAAGCCTTCTCTGAAGGCGGTGACTGGGTACGCGAACTACTGCTCGACGACGAGCCTGAAGTCGCACCTGCGGATTTTGCTTACCGCATGCGTGTGTTCGCGGCAAATCACAGCGAATCGGAGGCTCCCCAGCCGGAGCGATCGAGCTGGCTTCGGTGGCCCGTGGTGACTGTCGGTGCAGTGGCCGGTGTAGCGGCGATGGCGTTCGTGATGTTCCCGACCCTACAGGAGAGTTCTGTGGCAACGGCGCCGGTGGCTGAAACCGAAACGCCAGCGGTCATGAGTGCAGAGAAGATGGCGATGCCGGAATCGATTGATGATGGTATGCTGGCGGACGCCGTCGACAGCAGCATGGCGAATGATAGCCTGAGCACGCATCAGCGTGACCTGCCGGATTATCCGGTGCAAACGGTCAGTGGTGGGGAATAAGTCCCGCCGCAACCCGAGCCCATCCCCGGTTCGGACTTGCTGTACGCGGTTTGGTTGACGTACCTTCGGGGTCTTGAAGCGGGATTTTACCCGCCCTGAAATCGTGTACGACAGCATGTTGATAGCATCAGGAGTTGACCATGCCGAAGGGCAAGACGTTCGCCGCGAAGCTGGCGAAAGGTAAGCAGGCGTCGAAGCGCTTCAACGAAGCCGGTGAAGAAATCACCACCGTTCAAGTGTTGCGCCCGCAGGAAGTTGAAGGCAAGCCCGGGGTGTACCGTTACCGCGCGGTGATGGTGGACGTCGTTGCCTCCAAGGAGAAAGAAATTTTTGCTTGAGTAGACCAAGCGTATGCGCCGAGCATTTCTAGTGATTCTGGACGGCGTCGGTTTTGGACCGGCGCCGGACTCCTCCAGTTATGGAGATGACGGCGCGAATACGCTGGGCCATGTGGCCGAATATGCCGGTTCGTTGCACCTGCCAAACCTGCAGGCGCTCGGGCTGGCGAACATCGCACCATTGGCAGGACTTCAGCCCGTGAACGAGCCTCGCGCCGTACACGGGCTTCTCCGTGAGCACAGCGCCGGAAAAGACTCGGTCACAGGGCACTGGGAACTGTGTGGCGTGATTAACGAGATCCCATTCCCGACCTACCCGGCTGGCTTCCCACCCGAAATCGTTGACCTGGTGCGCGAGGTCAGCGGACGTGAAATCCTCGGCAATGCTGCAGCCTCCGGCACCGAGATCATGGAACGCCTCGGCGGTGAACATGTCCGCTCCGGTGCTCTGATCCTGTATACCTCAGCCGATTCCGTGCTGCAATTGCTCGCGCACGAGGACATCGTCCCACTCGACGAGCTCTACCATATCTGTCAGGAACTGCGGGACCGCCTGCAGCCGCCGCATCGTGTCGGGCGGGTGATCGCGCGGCCATTCATTGGTAAAGAGGGAGCCTTCGAACGCACCGCCAACCGCAAGGACTTCGCCGTCGAACCAACTGCTGACACGGTGCTCGACAAATTGCAGGAACGAAAAATTCCGGTATATGGCGTCGGCAAGGTCGGAACGCTGTTCGCGGGCCGGGGGTTCACCTCGCAGGAAAAGACTGCGACCAACGCCCTCGGGATCGAGGCGACCCTGCGACGGATGGCCAGTGATGAGACCAGCCTGACCTTTACCAACCTGCTCGATTTCGACACGCTCTGGGGGCACCGCAACGACCCGGCTGGCTTCGCGTCCGGGCTTGAAGAATTCGACAAGGGACTGGCGCGGTGGCTGGAGGCGCTACGGCCTGACGATCTGCTGATCATCACCGCTGACCACGGCAACGATCCGCTGCACCCCGGTACCGACCATTCGCGTGAACAGGTGCCACTGCTGGCGATGTACGGCCGAGGCTCGTCCGGAACCGGCATCGGAACCCGGAACTTCAGCGATGTCGCCGCCACTCTCGCGGAGTTTTTCGAGCTGGAGTGGAGTGGACCCGGCGATTCATTCCTTACCATCCTCTGATCCTGAACAGCTTACGTGGAATTATCTCATGCCCAGCTTGTACGTTTCAACCAAGAACAAGGACAAACTCCGTGAACTGAAGGAGTTGCTCGGCGAAGAGGTGGAGGTTTTACATCCCGCTCCGGACGATCCCGATGTGGACGAAACCGGCGACACCTTGTTCGCCAACGCGCTGCTGAAAGCTGAGGAAGGCTACCGTCGGACCGGGCAGCTGAGCATCGCGGACGACACCGGCCTTGAGGTTGATGCGCTCAACGGCGAGCCGGGGGTGTATGCAGCGCGATACGCCGGGGAGGACGCCACCTACGCCGACAACGTCAACAAGCTGCTGCACGAACTTCGTGATGCTGACCCAGCATCGAAAACCGCGCGTTTCCGGACTGTGATTTGCTGCGTCGTCGATGGACACGAACCATTGCGCTTTGACGGTGTGCTCGAGGGGCGTATCATCGACACCCCGCGTGGCGAGAACGGTTTCGGCTACGATCCGGTCTTCGTGCCAGAGAACGAAATACGCACCCTGGCCGAGATGGGCGCGGACGAGAAAAACAAGATCAGTCACCGGGGACGGGCGCTGCGGGCGTTCGCCGACTGGTGGCGCACACAGGTCTGACCATGTTTGAGTCGAACAACAACCAGCCGCAATCCGGCGACAAGCGAAGTGTCTACCTCGATCACAGTGCGACGACGCCGGTGGATCCGTCCGTCGCGGAAGTGGTCAAGCGTACCATGCTGGAACAGTGGGGCAACCCCTCAAGCAAGTACCGCATCGGCAACGACGCGAAGATCGTGCTCGAGCGTTCCCGTGAACAGGTCGCCGCGCTGATCAACGCCAAGCCGGAAAACGTTTTCTTCACATCCGGTGGTACCGAGGCGGACAACCTCGCGATCATCGGCGCGATGCACGCCGCCCGCGCGGCCGGACGTGGCGACCATTTCATCACCGACGCCATCGAACACAGCGCCGTGCTCAAGGCCGCTGATGCGCTGGAGAAGGACGGCTTCACGGTCACGATCCTCCCGGTTACGCCGGACGGTTTCGTCGACCCGGATGCACTCCGCGACGTGATGACCGATCAGACCGCGCTGGTCAGCATCATGCAGGTCAACAACGAAATCGGCACGATTCAACCGCTCGATCAACTTGTCGCCATCGCGAAAGATCGGGGTGCGTTGTTCCACACTGATGCCGTGCAGGGCTTTGGCAAGGTACCGCTGGACGTCGAATCGCTACCCGTTGACCTCGTATCCATGAGCAGCCACAAGATCTATGGCCCGAAGGGCGTTGGCGCGTTATACATCCGCGAGGGCGTTGAGCTGTCGTCACGGCAGTTTGGTGGCGGACAGGAGAAAGGTGTCCGCACCGGCACCGAAAACATGCCGGGTATTGCCGGTTTTGGCGCCGCAGCATTGCTTTGCACTGAGATGATGGAATCCGACGCCAAGCGCATCGGCGAGCTGCGTGACCTGTTCCTCCAGTGGATCAAGGCCGAAGTTGATGGCGAGGTAATCGTCAATGGAAGCCTCGAGAACCGAATCTACCTCAACCTGAACCTGCAATTCCCGGGAGTCGAGGCGGACTCGCTTCTTCTCGCACTCGACCTGGACGGTGTCGCAATCTCGATCGGGTCGGCGTGCAGCTCCGGCAGCACCAACCCATCCCACGTGCTCACCGCGCTCGGCTTGAACGGCGAGCAGGCGAACGCATCCATTCGTGTCACCCTCGGACGCGGCAATTCCGCCGACGATCTGCTGTACGCGGCGCAAATGATCGGCAAGCATGTCAAGCGCCTGCGGGAGATGGCGGTCTGGTGAGCACCAACGGCGACATGACGCGTGTCGGAGTGTTGATGAGCGGGGGAGTGGATAGCTCTGTCGCCGCCGCGTTGTTACTGGAGCAGGGCTACGATGTTGTCGGCCTCACGCTGCAGCTCTGGGACTACGAGAGCGCGGGCGCACGCCCCGTCGGGGAACGCGGCTGTTGCGACGTCTCGCACCAGATGGATGCCCGAGTAATCTGCCATCAGCTCGGCATCGAGCACCTGGTGCTAGATCTACGCGACCAGTTCACGCGGAATGTCGTCCAGCCGTACGAAAACGCCTACCTCGAGGGACGTACCCCGAATCCGTGCATCGCCTGCAACACGTACCTCAAGTGGGGCGAGGTGCTGAAGCGCGCGCCTGTCTTCGGCTTTGATTTCATCGCGACCGGCCACTACGCTCGCATCACGCACACCGAATCCGGACCACGCCTCGAGAAAGGGCTCGACCCGCTCAAGGACCAGAGTTACGCTCTGTGGCAATTGCCGCGCACGGCATTGAGCATGACTCTGCTGCCACTTGGCGAGTGGACCAAGGACAAGATCCGCGACAAAGCGCGTGAACTGGATTTCCGCACCGCCGAGAAGCCGGACAGCCAGGACGTGTGCTTTATTCACGGACGATACGACGACCACTTGCGCAGCGCACACGCCGACAAGGTCAACACCATCGGCGAGGGCGAGATTGTTGATCAGGACGGCAGAACGGTAGGCTCGCACAGCGGCTTTTATTCCTTCACTATCGGCCAACGCCGCGGACTGGACATCTCCGACGGTCACGGCCCGTACTACGTCACCGAGCTCGACGCCGAGCGGAACCGTGTCGTGGTTGGTGACCGGGCAGCGCTCGCGCGTCCCGGCATGTTGGTCAACACGCCAAACTGGGTGTCGTTCGACGCGCCTGAGGAACCAACCGCATGCGTCGTCAAGATCCGTTACAACGACCCCAGGGGGTTCCAGGCTACAGTCTACCCGGAGCAGGATGGACGTGTATCGGTGGTCTTCGACAAACCGGTGAATGCCGTCACACCTGGCCAGTCGGCGGTGTGGTACCGTGGAGACGCCGTCTGGGGAGGCGGGATCATTGCCCGCGCGCTGCGAAATTCGGAAGTTGAAGCGTTAACCGAACCCGCCGTGACTGCGGAGGATGATCGCTGATGGAACCGAAAAAAATCACCGCACCGTACCTCGCCGAGATGAAACGTAAGGGTGTGCCGATCGCCGCGCTCACAGCCTACGACGCAACCCTCGCCGCTGTCGAGGACAAAGCCGGGCTGGATGTGATCCTCGTCGGCGATTCGTCCGGAATGGTGATCACCGGCTTGCCTGACACGATCTCCATCACACTGGATGAGATCGTCTTCCTGACGAAGAATGTCAGCCGTGGCGTGAAACGCGCGCTGCTGGTTGCGGATCTCCCCTTCGGCGTCGCACAGGTATCGACTGAAGCCTGCATTGAGGGCTGCATCCGGCTGATGAAGGAAGGCCGTGCGGAAGCGGTCAAGGTAGAGGGCGCTGGCCATGCGTTGGACGCCATCGCCCGCATGACCGAGATGGGCATGCCGGTGATGGGACATCTCGGCCTGACCCCGCAATCAGTACACGCGTTCGGCGGCTACGCGCTTCGTGGCGCGGAGGAGAAGGAAGCGCAACGCATCCGTGAGGACGCACTGAAACTCCAGGACGCCGGCGTATTCGCCATCGTGTTGGAAAAAATCCCGGTCGACCTGGCGAAAGAAGTCAGCGAATCGTTGACCATCCCGACCATCGGCATCGGATCCGGTCCGCAGTGTGACGGGCAGATCCTGGTCAGTTATGACATGCTCGGTCTCGGTCCGAAATTCCGCTTCGTCCGGCGCTACCTCGAGGGCAGCAAACTGATCGGTGACTCGGTGCGTCAATACATCGATGACATTCGCAACCGCGATTTCCCCAACGACGACGAAAGCTATTTCGCATGAAGCTGCTGACCTCACCGGAAAGCGTGCGCCTGTGGTCACGTGAGCAGCACGCCGCCGGAAAAACCATCGGCTTCATCCCGACCATGGGGTATCTGCACGAAGCCCACTTGAGCCTCGTTGATCTCGCCCGCGAACACGCCGACCAGACCATCGTCAGCATCTTTGTCAACCCTACTCAGTTCGGCCCGGGCGAAGATTTCGACAGCTACCCGCGTGATGAGGACCGCGACCTGCGGCTGTGTGAGGAACGTGGTGCCGACGCGGTCTGGATTCCATCAGTTGACGATATGTATCCGCAGGGCTATAAGACCTATGTCGAGGTGAATGAACTCGGTAAGCATCTCTGCGGTGCCAACCGTCCCGGACATTTCAAGGGCGTAACCACCATCGTCAGCAAGCTGTTCAATGTGGTCAATCCGGACGTCGCTGTTTTCGGCCGAAAAGATGCGCAGCAGGCCCGTATCCTGATGCAGCTGAACGATGACCTGCAGTTTGGCGTCAAGATCCTGCTCGGGGACACTTTGAGGGAGTCGAGCGGCCTCGCGATGAGCAGCCGGAATGTGAGATTAAAACCGCTGCACCGTTCGCAGGCTCCGGTGTTGTACGAAGGGCTGCAACTGGCGCAAAAGCTGTTTAACCAGGGCGAACGTAGCGCAGAGAAACTCACCGGCGCGGTCCGGCGGCATATCCTGCAACATTCGGATGACGCGACGGTGGACTACATCCAGCTCGTCGGCTGGAACAACCTCGAACCGGTGGATACAGTGAAGGAAACGTCCCTGCTCGCCCTCGCGGTTCGATTTGGAAACGTGCGACTGATCGACAATATCCTGCTGGAGATTTCATGACGGAAGGACGGAAACTGGCGGCGATCATCCTCGCTGCTGGTGCCGGAAAACGAATGCACTCCGATCTGCCGAAAGTGCTGCATCCGATCGGCGGTCAACCGATGCTCGCCCATGTCATCCAACAAGCAAAATCCAGCGGTGCGGACCGTATCGTGGTCATCGTCGGCCACAAGAAAGAGCTGACCATCCCCGTCGTCGAAGCGGCTGGGGTGGAGTACGCGATCCAGTCCGAACTGCTGGGTACAGGCCATGCGGCGATGATGGCCGAGGAGAAGCTTGACGACTACGAGGGCGAGATCCTCGTCCTCTCCGGCGATGTTCCGTTGCTGAGCGAAGAGACGATCCGCAACGTCGCCGAACATCACAGGAAAAAGGGTGTTGTCGCGACCGTGATCACCGCCAATGCGCCCGATCCGACCGGGTATGGACGCGTACTGCGTGACGAAGACGGCAACGTCAACGCCATCCGTGAACACAAGGATTGCACCGATGCCGAGCGTGAGATCCCCGAGATCAACTCCGGGATCTACCTGTATGACGCGAAGCACCTGTTCCCGGAACTCCACGCGCTCCGAAACGAAAATGCGCAAGGCGAGTATTATCTAACAGACGTCTTTGAATCGTTCTTCAAGCAAAAGATGCCCGTATCGGCGTGGGTGGCGGAGTTTGACGAAATCCACGGGGTGAACACTCCCGAGGATCTCGCTGCCGCGGAACGGATTTGGCGGCAACGGCAAGAGTCCGCTTGATTCATCTCGCGCCGTGGGGTTACTTTTCGAGCTGGAAACACGGAGGTTCCCATGAGACGGTTACCCGTTGCGATCACGTTGTGCACGCTGTTGGCCATGTTGTGGCTGGGCTCTGCCCAGGCGCAGGCGCCGTATCGTGACGCCCCGGAAGGACCGACCACCAGCGAAACTCTGCGTGTTCCGGATGTTAACACCGGCTACGGCTTTAACGGAATTCTCGATCCATCCCGGATTCAGATGAGCCATTCAGTCGGGATGGGTTACATGTCCTCGGGTGGGCACGGCTACACCCAGGGCTATTACATGAACACGCTGAGCTACCGGTTCAGTGCGCCGGTGTTGCTGCAGCTGCGCACGGGTGTGACGAACAATCCGTACGCGACCACTGGCGCGATGACGCAGCCGGGCCAGAGCGCGATGAGTTCGTTCTTCAACAACGCCGAGCTGTTCGGCGGAGCGGATTTGATCTGGAAGCCGCGCGACAACATGCGGATTCAGATCAGCGTTAACCGTAATGCGCCGGGGATGTACGGCTACGGCAGCCCGTACGGGTACGGTTACGGGTATGGCTATGGTTACGGCAGTATGTTCAGCCGTTTTGATGACCCCTTCTTCGGACCGGATATCCGCAATCGTTGATGCCGGTTCCGACTTGCTGTTGCAGTGTGGCGGGCGCGGGAGACAGTAGTTTCATCACACATGGACGACCGGGGAGGGCCGGAAGCGAATGAATCGCGTACCGGCAATGCCAGGAAAAAAGACGGCGGCAGACCTGGAAAAGCGGGTTAGCACTCTGACCATGCTGGTCGTAGTGCAGCTCGTTTTACTGCTCGTGCTGCTCGGATTTGAACTGTTCGACGTGGAGTTCGGCGAATCGGACAGTCACCAGATGGCCGACAACCAGGCGATTGAAGAGCCTGTCGAGATGGATGATGCGGCCATGATGACGAACGATGCGGAACCGGACGTTTCGGCTTCCGAAGGCGAATTGCCGCCGGAGGTGGACGAAGAAACACCGGTACGTGTGGAGATCCTCAACGGCTGTGGTGTCTCCGGACTTGCCGGGCAGTACGCCCGGGTGCTGCGTGACATCGGGTACGACGTCCGTGACACGCGTAACGCGCCGCACCACAACTACACGGAAAGCTGGATCGTGGATCGGATGACGATGCCGGGCGTTGCCCGCCGTCTCGCCGCCACACTCGGCATTCCGGAAGAAAGGATTACTGAGGAAGCGAACCCGCAGCTCGTTGATGTGGATGTCTCGCTGATCCTGGGTAAAGATCACGAATCACTTAACCTCCAGCCCTGACATTGACTTCCCACCAGCTCGCGCGCAAAGTCGCGGAACTCGCTTTGGATAAGCAGGCCGAGAATATTCAGATTCTCGACCTGCGCAAGCTCACCACCCTCGCGGACTACTTTGTCATCGCGACTGGGTCTGTGGACGTGCACACTCGCGCCATCGTTGATCATGTCGAGCGTGAATTACGCAAATCGGATGATCACATTCGTCCCCTGAGCGTTGAAGGACGGCAGTATCTCAACTGGGTGCTGATGGACCTCGGCGAGGTCGTGCTGCACGTGTTCCAGCGCGAAGCCCGTGACTACTATCAGTTGGAAAAACTGTGGGGCGACGCACCGACGGAATACGTTTCCGATCCGGACGAAATCCCGCAGTCCTGACTGCATTCCCTGCGATTCGGAGAGAGATTCAACGATGAACCTGAAGGAACGGCTGAACGGCGTTCTGCAGCCCTTTATTGGCCCGGATGTGGACATTCGCTGGTCGGTGCCAAAACACACTGTACAGGGCGATCTGTCGACCAATGCCGCGATGATTGTCGCCAAACGTGCCGGGAAGAATCCGCGCGAACTGGCGCAGCAGATCGTGGACGCCATCAACCTGGACGAGTTCGGCCTCGAGAAGGCTGAAGTCGCCGGCCCGGGATTCGTGAACGTCTGGATCGGCCCGCGTTACTACCAGAACATCGTCCGCCAGATCCTCGAGCAGGGCGAGAGCTTCGGTTCATCGGACGCCGGGAACGGCCAGCGTGTGCTCGTCGAATTCGTCAGCGCCAACCCGACCGGCCCGCTGAATATTGTCAGCGCACGTGCTGCAGCGATCGGCGACAGCCTCGTCCGCGTGCTGCGTAAGGCTGGCTACACCGCGATGGCGGAATTCTACGTCAATGATGCCGGCCGGCAGATCCGCCGCCTCGGGATGAGCGTTATTGCCCGGGCACTCGGGGAGGAGGTCCCTGAGGACGGTTATCACGGCGACGATGTCGTCGAGCTGGCACAGAAGGTGTTTGCGGAACGCCAACCGTCACCCAACGACGACCCGGACGAGATCGGCAAGCTGGCGGCAGAGTTCAACGTCGCGACACAGCAGGCCGTACTCAGCAGCTACCGTGTCGAATTCGACCGCTGGTTCCGGGAGAGTGAGCTGCATGCCGGCGGTGATCCCGATCAGGCCTTGGAAGCCCTGAAAGCCGCTGGTGCGGTCTATGAAAAGGACGGCGCGACGTGGTTCAAGGGCAGCGAGTTCGGGGACGAAGAGGACCGGGTGATCATTACCAGCGAGGGCCGTCCAACCTACCTGCTGCCGGACATCGCGTACCACCTGAACAAAGCCGGGCGCGCGAACAATGCCATTGACCTGCTCGGCCCGGACCATCACGACTACGTCAACCGGATGCAGGCCGCGTTGAAGGCGCTCGGACACGAGGGCTTCCTTAGCGTGCTGATCGTACAGCAGGTTCATTTGCTCCGTGACGGCGAACGAGTCAAAATGTCCAAGCGCGCGGGGAAGTTGATTCAGCTCAGCGAATTGCTGGACGAGGTCGGCGTCGATGTCGCCCGCTACTTCTTCCTGCAACGGAAAACGTCCTCGCCGCTGGAATTCGACCTTGATCTAGCACTTGAACAGAGCGACCAAAACCCTGTCTATTACATTCAGTACGCGCACACAAGAATTCGTGGTATTCTGCGACAGGAAGGCGCGCCGGTTCCGTCACCTGATACGCAGCTAGACCCGTTGACCGCTCCCGAGGAACTTGAACTGATCAAGCATCTCGAACAGTTTTCGGACGCTATCGAACGGGCGGCAGAGGCACAGGAGCCGCAGCGCATCGTCGGCTATCTCGAAGAACTCGCCAACCGGTTCCACAAGTTTTACACCGCCTGCCACGTCATCGGTGAACCTGAGGCGGTTTCCAATGCTCGCGCGGCGCTGGTTGAGGCAACGGGCATCGTGCTGAAAGAAGGCCTGCACCTGCTAGGTGTAGAAGCCCCCGAACGCATGTAGAAAGAAGAATTCATGGATCAAGGAAAGCCTGTCCTGGTCGTCGGCTCAGCCGCACTGGACACCATTCACACGCCCGTCGGCAGCGCGGAAGACGCCCTTGGTGGATCGTCGTTCTACTTTTCAACCGCCGCCAGCCTGTTCACATCCGTACGGCTTGTCGCTGTTGTCGGTAGCGACTTCCCGAAAGAGAAGATCGCGTTCCTCGACGGTCGCCCGGTGGATACCACCGGCCTCGAAATCGCGGAAGGCGAAACGTTCCGTTGGGGCGGACGCTACATGGACGATCCGAACCAGCGCGAGACCTTGTTCACCAAGCTCGGCGTGTTCGAAACCTTCGAACCGAAGATTCCGGACCATTTCCGTTCGACGCCACTCGTATTCCTCGGCAACATCCATCCAGACCTGCAGTTGCGGGTGCTCGACCAGATCGAGAAACCGGAACTCGTCGTACTCGACACGATGAACTTCTGGATTCACGGCACCCCGGACTCCCTGCGCGAAGTCATTCAGCGCTGTGACGTGCTACTGGTAAACGACGAAGAGGCGATCGAGCTGACGAACCGTAGCAACATCTTCGACGCAGCGGATGATCTGCTCGCGCGAGGCCTCAGGGCGCTGGTGGTCAAGAAAGGCCAGCATGGTGCGATCCTGTTCCACCAGAATGCAGCACCGTTCTTCATGCCAGCGTATCCGGTGCGTAAAGTGATTGACCCGACCGGCGCGGGCGACTCGTTCGCTGGCGGTTTTCTTGGATATCTCGCCAGCGCGGATCTGGACGATGCGAATGCGTGGCGAAACGCCATCGTGCACGGCACCGTGGTCGCGTCTACGACGGTCGAAGACTTTTCCCTGAACCGGATTCAGAAGGTTCAGCGGGAGGAACTGGCCGCCCGTGTCGATGAACTGCGCGCGATGACGAGGTTCTGAGATGGACGACCTGCGCGGCCTGAGATGGGACGGGAAAGCCCTCGAGTTCATCGAACAGACCCTGCTTCCGCACGAGGAAACGTGGATCAGGACGGAGGACTGGACCGTCGTCGTCGATGCGATCAAACGTCTCGCGATCCGTGGCGCGCCAGCCATCGGTGTCGCGGGAGCGTGCGCGGTGGTGTTGGCGCACAAATCCAGCTTGACCGACTCCGAGTTTCAGGACGCGACAGACGCCATCGCCAACGCCCGGCCGACCGCCGTCAACCTCGCGTGGGCGGTGAATCGGCTTCGAGGACAAATCGACGAACTTGCTTCCCGGGATGAGATTCACGCCGCGTTGCAAGCTGAGACGACCGCGATCGCTGATGAAGACGCGCTCATGTGCGACCAGATGGCCGAGCATGGGCAACGGTTGATCCCGGACGGCGCACGGGCGCTAACCCATTGCAACACCGGTTTCCTCGTCACCTACGGCATCGGTACCGCGCTGGGCGTTCTGCGGCTTGCGCACGAGCAGAACAGGCTGGATCACGTCTATGCCTGCGAAGCCCGTCCGCTCGGGCAGGGTGCTCGGCTGACCATGTGGGAGCTGGGGAAACTCGGCATCCCGGGTACATTGCTCAGCGACAGCGCCGCGGGTAGCCTGATGCAATCCGGAAAGGTTGACCTGGTGATCCTCGGCGCGGATCGTGTCGCGGCAAACGGCGACACGGCGAACAAGATCGGCACATTCCAGCTTGCCGTGCTTGCCAACCGGTTCAAGATTCCATTCTATGTTGCTGCCCCGAGTTCGACCTTCGACCTGTCTCTGCCGACGGGAGAATCGATCCCGGTTGAGGAACGCCACCCGGACGAAGTTCGTACTTATAGAGGGACACAGATCAGTCCAAAGGGCGTCAATGTGTTCAATCCGGCATTTGACGTGACCCCGGTGGAGCTGATCACAGCATTCATTCGTGAAGATGGCGTATTTTATCCGCCCTGCGAGTTTCCGGCGGGAAAGTCTTGACAGCTTTTCCAACCGCCGGATATATTTGCATGCTATAGGTTTGACAGATTTTTCACAACGGAACTGTTGATACTGCATCGCGCGGTCTTACGTGGAGAGGGGATCATGCGCATCCTGACGGGTCGCCAAGCGGCCATCACTTTGTTTGTCCTGTTGGTATTCGTGTTCGCGGGTTGCCAGAGCACGCATGTCCGGTCCGCCAAGATTTACATGCAGCAGGGTGATCCGGAAAACGCGAAGGACGTCTTGCTGGAAGGCGCGGAAGCCACACCGAACGATCCGGAACTGTGGTATGTCCTTGGTAAGGTGTACGCCGACCTGGAAGAGTGGGATGAGATGGACTCGGCGTTCAAGAAGGCTGAGGAGTTGTCGTCCGCGTTTGATGG
This sequence comes from bacterium, assembly GCA_963675295.2. GTDB lineage: Bacteria > Electryoneota > Electryoneia > Electryoneales > Electryoneaceae > BMS3BBIN04. The sequence goes on along the minus strand of CAXXKJ010000002.1, from coordinate 2,690,095 downwards.
CGATATCGAGAACACCCGCTACGAAAACTGGCGGCTGAAGTACAATGCCGCGGTTGCCCCGTTCAACGAAGGCAACTACGAAGGCGCGATTGAAATCCTGCAGACGGCGCTGGTAATCAAGCCCGGTGACCAGGAAACGCACAAGCGCCTCGGCCTCTGCTACCTGCAGACGGACAACTTTGACCTCGCGGAAAAACACCTGAAAGCCGCAATTGAGGGTGAAGGCGAAGAAAGCGACATTTCCTCGCGCCGCAACCTGCTGCTGCTCTATTGGCAGAAGGAGCAGTTCGAGGATGTGATCGAGCTGTCGGACGAACTGCTGGCGATGCCTGAATTGATGGGCGATCTGGATGAAGCCCGCGCCGAAATGCGCAGCGATACCATTCAGAAGAAAGCCCTCGCGCTGCAGCAACTTGACCGTGTTGACGAAGCGATTGCGACATGGGAAGACGCGATCGAAAGCGATCCGAACAACCCGGACTTCTACTTCAACAAGGCGATCCTGTTGCACAGCCTCGAGCGCTTTGACGAAGCGGGAATGGCGTACCTGAAAGCAATCGAACTGAATCCCAGCGACAACGATGCCCGTTTGAACGCGGCTCGTGCGATGCTCGGCGCGGAGAAGTACCAGACTATTATTGACATCCTGATGCCGTGGTTGTTCCCGGACGGCGAAGTCAGTGCAGATGTCGTCGTGGTCAACTCGATGGATCCGTATATGCTGCTTCGTGCCGCTGAGATCAACCTCGGATTCGAGAAGGAAGCCGACGCGCTGGCGAAGATCCTGGTGGAACTACAGCAGCAGGAAAACTAAGAGAGTATTGAACTTGGCATTGCATTGCGGCGAGGCGGACGGTTACGTTCGTCTCGCTGCGTCGTGCTTGGCCTGCAGCTTGAACCTGTAGCGGAGAACGGTTGACCCGTGGCGGTTTTTGCGGAAAAATACGCGAATCCGGCGCTTGCCGGGATGGACGATGACCTGCTGAAACAGGACATTCTGACCCATCCAGACAAAATGCCGAAGCACATCGCGTTCATCATGGACGGCAATGGCCGCTGGGCAAAACAGCGGAACCTCGCACGTGTGTTTGGCCATCGCGAGGGGGTCATTTCCGTCCGTGAAATGGTGGAAGCCGGCGTCGAACTGGGCACCGAGGCGATGACCTTCTTTACCTTTTCCAAGGAAAACTGGAAACGGCCGAAGGTCGAAGTTTCCGCATTGATGCAATTGCTGGTGTCGACGATCCGCAAGGAAGTGGACGACCTCGACAGCAACAACGTCACCCTCCGCACCATCGGCTGCATGGATGATTTGCCGGATGTTCCGAAGCGGGAACTGGAAGCAGCGATGGACCGTCTGGCAAAAAATGACGGCCTCGTGCTCACCCTGGCGATCAGCTATTCCGGGCGGCAGGACATTGTCCGCGCGGTCAACCGCCTGATCACGGCGGGAGCGACGGAGATCACCGAAGAACAACTCAATGCCGAGCTGGATTCGCACGGGCTGCCTGATCCGGATCTGCTGATTCGCACGTCCGGAGAACGGCGCATCAGCAATTTCCTGATATGGCAGATCGCCTATTCCGAACTGTTCATCACTCCAACCTTCTGGCCGGATTTCCGCCGGCGGCAACTGCTCGAAGCCATTTACGACTACCAGCACCGTGAACGACGCTTCGGCTGTACGAGCGAACAACTGGTCGAGCCGTGAGTGACTCACAGGGCATCCTCGATAATCTGACGAAAACCTTCGGCAAGATGGTCTTGCCGGATGTTGAATTCCCCACTGTCATTCCCGACTCCCCGGAAGCTGTGAGCGAGATTGTCAACTGGTGCCGGGAACATTCGTGGCGCATCCTGCCGGTAGGGCGGGGGCATACGTTCTCGCAGGAACACCACGTGCCGGGCGGAGTGTTGACCGTTCTGTCATCTGCACGGCGGGGAATGTCTGAGGCCAGTGGCGTGGACATGGTCATCGAGGTAGAGGCCGGCGTGCCGGTCAGTGCCGTGGGCGAAGTCGTCGAACATGCCGGACTGATGCTCGAACACTGGCCCATGGATTACCCCGGCACGATTGGCGGACTGCTCGCGGGAGCGCACGGACCCGAGTTCCGTGGAATCGTGCTCGGTGCTATCTTCGTCGATGGAACCGGCCGGATTCTGCACCTTGGCGGCGCGGTACGCAAGGATGTCAGCGGGTTTGACGGAACCAGCGCTTTGCTTGGCAGTCATGGCACAATGGCATGGCTGGACCGTGTCGTTCTGCGTTTGAAGCCGAGAACCAGCTCTCCGTTGGAACGAGTCAGCTGGCCGCCAAGTACTCAGAAAAAGGAATTCTCCGGGTTGTATCGACAGATCGCCAACGCGTTTGACCCGGATGATGTGTTCTTTAAGCCGAAGGGCTGACATCCATGGTGCGTCGTCCATGGATCATTCTGGTGACCTTGATTGTACTCTCGCTGGCATTTGCCGGGCTGGTCACCTTTCGCTACATCAACCGTTCCAATGTCCTGCGTGACAGGATCCTGGAAGAACTCACCGCCATCGACGGCGATTTTAACATCGCCAATGCGTCCGCCCAGCCGGGCAATCTCGTCCTGCGCAATGTGTCGTACCGCTCGCCGGATTCCAGCCTGCAAGTCGATATCGGACAGGTCAGCGTCCGCGTCGAAGTGATGAACATGCTGTTCCATCGCGGCGATGTAACCAGTGTCGTAACCAGCGTTTCGCTGGAGCAACCGGATATCATTTACTGGCCTGACCGGCGTACATCATCCGAAAAGAACGATTCGGAACCCGCATCCTCAGCGGACCTGAACGTGTTGAGCGAGTTGGAACGGATCATCCTGATTGATGGTTCGTTCACGCTCAAGACCGGCCGTGATGACGCATGGGTGAGGGTGCAGGACGTGGAAGGCTGGGTTAACCGCATGATGGACGAGCGCCTCAACCTCAACCTCAGCGCGGCACTCGGCACTGATACGACACGGCACATTGAGATCAACGGATTTGCCACGCTCGAGGACCTGGCCGCGAAGGCGCGAGTTGATGTCAATCAGATCGACCTCTCGTCCGTTGTTCTGCCGGAATCGTCACCCGTTTATGGCCTCGACGGACTGTTCGACTTTCATGCCGACCTGAACTGGGACAGCACTGGCTGGGATGCGGACGCGCATTTTCAACTCACCGACGCAACCGCATGGGTGAACGAAAGCGGCGGGCTGCTGATTGACCGCATCAATCTGCAGGGACGGGTTGAAGACAAGCTGGCGACCACGAACGGCAGCGTACGGTTCGAAGGCGACGACGCCACTATCCAGGCTTCACTGGCGCTGGATTCTACGATGTGGTTGGACGGGACAACGACAATTCCCGATGTCCATATCGGCCGTCACCTCGGCACTTTCGCGAAACTGGAGCCGAAGCTGCAGCCGGAGGGCACGGTTACCGCGAACGGGCACCTCACTGGCGACCTGAACACCGGCGAACTCAACCTCACAGCCGTCGCGACCGGGGATGAACTGTGGACCGAGGCCGGACCGTTCCGCGACATTCACCTCGATTTCTCCTGGGACAATCAACTCTGGGAACTGCGGTTCGATTCCCTGAACACGCACTGGTACGGGCTGGACATCGTCGCAGACGGCCGCTTCCGGCCCTCTTTGCCTGTCGAGTTCCTCGTCGAGGGTGATTTCACCGGTCAGGGGGAACGTTGGAACCTGCCGGAGTGGGTCGAACCGATCACCAGCAAGTATGCCGACGGAAAGGTGTTAATCCGCAAATTAGAGGACGAGGATTTTGTCGTCAGCGGCGAAGCACGGGTGCGAAATGTTAGCAATCCGGCCTTCGGTGAGTTCCATGGACGCTACGGCCGCTACGGCTACAACGCGTCGCTCGACCTGTATTCGCTACGGCTGCCCGACGCTCACTTCCAGATAAGCCAGTCGATGGACGATCCGGCGCGAATACAAACGACGCAGCCGCAGCTTGTCCTCAGTTGGTGGGATGACAAGTACAAGATGCCGGAGCGTGTCGAGAAGATGGACACGCACGCCACGGCCAAAGTCATCGGCGACAGCATCACGGTACTCGCCACCATTGCCGATCCCGTGACCGGATTCGACCTGGACCTCAGTGGACTGGCGATTGTGGACACCTCCGGTGCGGTGTACACCGTTGCCGGCTACAATCTCAATTTCAAGGACCAGTTCGTTGGCAACGGCGACTTCGAATTCACCTACCTGGATGACGTGGTCACCATTCCCGTATTCACCTTCATGGACTACATCGAGGCGAAAGGTGAGGTCGATTTCCGCGAGGAACTGTTCAACAACCTGACCGCACGCTTTACCGATCTCGATATCGGCTACCTGTTGCCAATTCTGACCGAACTGCCGGATGGGCTGGCAGCGGGTGAAATCAACGGCCGCGTCAACTTCGATGGACCGTTCAAACAACCGAATATCGACGCCCATTTCGAAATGTTCGATGGCCGCTACGGCGAACTCACCGACTATTGGGGCCTGCTGACCGTCGATACCGACGAACTTGGCAACGTCAGCCTGAGGCAGGGCGCGCTGGGACGCGGCAACGTCACACTGTTCACCATGCTCGGTGGCTATTCAATCCCGGACGACAACCTCGACCTGTACCTCGAATCGCCTGGATCGGACGCAAATATTCTGGTCACCACGCTGACCGGGCAGGAGGATGTCATCCTCGGCGATGCGCGTTTCCGGGGTAACGCGACGGGCTCTTTGCTGCGTCCAACCTGGACCGCCGATCTCGACCTGGCAAAGGGTGTGCTGGGGGGAATCGAGTTCGATGACACGCAGATCCGCATGCGGGGGATATCGTCCGAACGACTGGGACACGTGGTGTTTATCGACACGGCCCGGCTGGTTCGTCCCGAGCATTACGAACTCACCCTGTCCGGCGCGATCCCGCTCGATCGGGGTGCCGGCGAGCTCGATCTTAGTCTCAAGGGAGACATCCTCGAACTTTTACCGCAATGGTCGAGTTTCATTACCAGTGCGAATGGAAATGGCTCCCTGAACTGGTCGACAACCATCGTCGCCGGGAAACCCGTCGCAGCGCGCGGTGAGATGCAGATCAAGAACGGCAACCTCGAATTCGCTGACATCTTCCCGCCGTTGACAACGCTGAACGTGGACGTCACCATTGATACCGACGGCCTGGTCAACATTCGCAAGGCGCAGGGTGAATTTGTCAACGAATTTCCGTTCGAGATCAGCAACCTTCCCGGAGAATCGGACGACCCCAAACGGCAATCGATTCACTGGGACCTGCCGGAAATCGATCTTGGCGTGCTCAAAATCAGAACCCATCAGGATCTGGGAATTCCGTTCCGGCTTCCCGGCATCAGCACAACTGAGAGGTATGCCCAGCTGAGTGTGAGCGGAAAGAACGACGAGTGGTTGACCATTGCCGGACCACGTGACAGCCTGTATGTGGACGGACAGCTGAGCCTGCTGTCGGCAACCTTTACGTACCCGCCGATCGTCGAGGAGGATGAACAGAACATTCTCCAGACCATCCTGCCACGAGAAGCGCTGTTCCTGAGTGAAGAGGACAATGGCTCCGCCGTTGAAACTCCGGCATTCATCAACAACGCTCGCTGGGATGTGGAAGCGTTTATCGGGCACGACGTCCACTACGAACGCATCGTCAAGGGGCTGGAAAACGCGCCATTCCTGGAAACGTTCTCTGAATTTCTTGGGCAGGTGGTGCTGGATATCAATCTCGAGCCGACGGAACCCACTTTCCCGATTGACATTACCGGTGCCCTGGCGGATACCTCCTTCCGGCTTGGTGGTACGATTGTCAGCACGACCGGACGGGTGGAGTTCCTCGACCTCATCTTCGATGTGGAACGCGCGGAGGTCACCTTTGACGCCTCCTCCGTGTATCCACTGGTCAGTGCGCGAGCGGTCACCACGGTTACCGAGGAGAACTTCAGCCGTCAGATGTACCTGACGCTGTATGTAATCGACCCGATTACCGGCGAACGCCAGCAGCGTGGCCGCTGGGGCGAATTTACTTTTGTACTCGAGGACGAGCAGGGATCGAGCCAGGAGGAGGTTCTGAATGCAATGGGTGTCGGTATTTCGGACATCCAGGGACTGCAGAACCGGTTCATTACCTCGGGAGCGGGTGGGATTGATCGAGCGGTGGCCAGGCGTTACCTCGGACCGATCGAACGGGACGCCGCCGACTGGCTCGGGCTGGACATCGTTCAGTTCCGGCCGCAATTTGCGACCAATATCGTCGGCACGAACCCCTCGGACATCTGGTACAACACCGCCGAGGACGATCAACGTACCAGCTTGACCACGAGCAACAGGAACTTGTTCCGTGCGAGCCGAGTCACATTGGGCAAGTATATCGATCGTGACGTCTATATCTCGTACACTGGCCAGTTCGGGGAGGAAGCCCGCTACGCAAGTGTCGAGGACATTCAGCTGGGACGGCTGGGGTTGCTGCAGAAATGGAACCTACAGTACAGGATTCAGCCGATATCACCGAACTTCGTGATCGAGTTCGGTTGGGAGTACGAGAATGTGGAAGACCAGAACAACCGGTCGGCACAGGTCAAGTACTCCGTTGTGTTTGATATCATGGAGCTGAGCGCGACGGATCTGTGGCGCGACAGTTTCTTGAAATAGAGGGGGATTGGGTGCGAGTGTCCGGGGTTCCCGTTTTGCTGAGCCCGCTTGTCTTGCACTGCACCCGCGCGTACATTCCGTTTTTCCAGAAAGCGCAGAAATCGTCATGCGAAATCGCTGTCTTCGTTTCATTCCAGTTATCATAGCACTTCTCGCTCTCACTGTCCCTGTCGCCGGTGTGTTCGCGCAACAGGAACAGCCGACACGCTCTATCAAGGTGATGGGGGTCCGTGTCGAAGGAGCAGAGTCCGCCGATCCCGGGCTGATTGTCGCCAATTCCGGCCTTGTCGTCGGCAAGGAGATTACCGGCGACGATATCCAGCGCGCGATTCGCAGGATCTGGTCACTCGACCTGTTCCGCAATATCGAAATCCTGCTGGAACGGGAAGTGTCCGGCGGTGCCTTTTTCCTGATCCGGGTGGCAGAGTACCCGCGCATCGGTGAGGTCAAGGTCAGCGGCAACCGCAAGATCAAGGACGACAAGGCGCTGGAGCTGCTTGAATTGTACCGCGGTCAGGTGATGCGTCCTGCTCGCCTGCAGGCTGCAAAGAAGCGCCTGCTGAACGAGTACAAGGACAAGGGCTACCTGCTGGCGGAAATCGAGATCGAGACCGAAGATTCCGAGGACGAAGAGGACACACGCAAAACGGTCATCTTCCGCGTCAGTGAAGGCAGCAAAGTCCGCATCGACGAGATCGAATTCATCGGAAACGATGCCTTCAGCGACAAGACGCTGCGCAAGCAGATGAAGGAAACAAAGCAGCGCGGCTGGTGGATTCTGAGCTGGTTCCGGCCCGGTGAATTCGAATCCCACGAGTATGACAACGACCAGCAGAACGTCCTCAACTTCTACCGTAACAACGGCTATCGTGACGCTGAGATCGTCAGCGATTCCATCGCCTATTCGGAAGACCTCAGCCGGCTGAATATCTATCTCCGCGTAAACGAAGGCGTTCAGTACTATTTCGGCGACGTCAGCTTCGAGGGCAACACCATCTTCGATGATGTCGTGATGCTGTCACGACTCGCGTTCAAGCCGGGAGATGTCTACAGCCAGGAAAAACTGGAACTGACCGTTTCCGAACGGCTCGGCAATCTCTACTACGACCGCGGCTACATTTACTCGAACATTGAACCGACACTGATTCCGGTTTCCGACGACACCCTGAAGGTTGACTTCCAGGTATACGAGGGCAACCAGTTTACTGTGCGCAAGATTCACATTCTCGGCAACACCAAGACCAAGGAAAAGGTGATTCGCCGCGAGATGGTGCTGTATCCGGGCGAAACCTTCGATGTCTCCCTGTTGCGCCGGTCGGCACGTGAATTGACCATCCTGAACTACTTCGCGAATGTTATACCCGACGTGCAGCCGGTCAATGACAAGGAAGTCGATCTGTACGTTGAGGTCGAGGAGAAACCGACCGATCAGGCGAATGTGTCAGCCGGTTACAGTGAACTCGACGGCGTCATCGGCGCGGTCGGCTTCACCATGCCGAACTTCCTCGGCAACGGGCAGGCAATCAGCCTCGACTGGAACTTCGGCAGCATCTACCGCAGCTTCTCCATCAGCTTCACTGAACCGTGGATGTTCGACACGCCGACCCTCGGCGGGATCAGCTTCTACGACTTGAAGCGCGGCGGTTCCTATTACGGGTACGACGAACACGTCACCGGCGGCAGTCTGCGCATCGGACGACGGTTCCGGTGGCCAGACGACTACACGCGCGGTGATTGGATTTACCGCATTGACCGGTCGTTCTACAACAACTTTACGGCCGACTTTATCGCGTCGAACCCGCGTGGCCTGAATGAAGGCATCGCCCGCTGGGGCAGCTCGATCACGCAGGTGTTCAGCCGTGACAGCCGCGACAACCCGGAATTCCCGACGATGGGGAGCGTGTTCTCGTTCTCGACCGAAGTCGCGGGAACGGTGCTCGGCGGTGATGACGAATTCCTCAAGCAACGCATCAGCGGTGAGTGGTACACGCCGTTGTACGGCAAGCTGGTGCTTTACTCACACACCCTCTTCGGTGTACTGTACGATCTGGGTGATGAGGACAAAATCCCCTACATCGACTACTTCTTCATGGGCGGCAGCGGCTTGAGTTACGGCGAGTCCATGCGAGGGTACGAGGAGGGCGAAGTCGGTCCACAGAGCGGTGGTTACCCGCTTGGTGGTCAAAGCATGTTTAAGCAGACACTGGAAGTCCGTCTGCCGATCATTCCGAATCCGACCGTGTTCCTGCTCGCGTTTGGCGAAGCGGGGAATACGTGGGCGAAGCGGGATGAGACGAACCTGAACGATTTGCGCCGGTCCGTGGGGCTTGGCGTACGCCTGTACATGCCGCTGATCGGCCTGATCGGGCTCGATTACGGGTACGGGTTCGACTACCTCGGCAGCGATGGACGGCGTGACGGCGAATGGGTGCCGCACTTCCAGTTCGGACGGACGTTCTAAATTCAAGCAGACAAGACAGAGGTTACTGATGAAGGCATGGATCACCCCGCTGGCGATCGTTCTGGTCGCGGTGCTGGCATTCTCCGGTGCGGTCAGTGCGAAGGATGCCAAGGTCGGCATCATCATTTCCGACCGGATCCTGAATGAGTACCCGGAAGCGCAGGACGCTCAGAAGATCCTGGAAGAGGAAATCCAGGAATGGCAGCGTCAGGCCCAGGAAATGGAAGAAGAACTCCAGGCGCTGGATACCGAGCTCGCCGAAGGCTCGATGTTCTACAGTGAGGAGAAGAAGGCGGAAGTCGAATCCAAGTTCCAGCGCAAGATGCTCGAATACCGTGAGTTCCAGGCCGGTATCGAACGCAAGGCGATGCAACGGAACCAGGAACTGTTCGCTCCAATCAATGACAAGATTCAGACTGTGATCGACAAGATCGCTTCCGAGGACGGCTACGACATCATCCTCGACGCCATCGGCACCGCGATTGCCTATGCCGATCCGTCCCTGGATATCACCGACCTCGTACTCGAAGAACTGAAGAAGACGCAATGACCATCTCAGCAGGCGAACTAGCAAAGCAGTTAAACGCCGAGCTGGTGGGAGATGCGTCACTGCAGTTGACCGGTGTGAGCAAGATCGAGGAAGCGTCTGGCGATGAAATCACCTTCATCGCCAACAAGACGTATCTCAAGTATCTGCCTGACACGCACGCCGGCGCGGTAATTCTGGAGACGATCCCGGACGGGGAAGCGGAGAGGCGGACGTATTTCGTCACTCCCGAACCCTACCGGGCGTTTCTCGCCACTCTGCATCATTTCCACCCGGAAGTCGAACGTCCCGCGCCAGGTATTCACCCGAGCGCGGTGGTAGCAGACGATGCCGTGATTGCGGACGGCGTAACCGTCGGGCCGCAGTGCGTCATTGAATCCAGCGCGAAAATCGGTGCGAATACAATCCTGCGGGCGCAGTGTTTCGTCGGACGGGACGTGATCATCGGTGAAGACTGCCTGTTCCACAGCCGGGTGACCGTTCGTGAACTGTGCGAGATCGGCAACCGGGTCATCATTCAGGATGGCGCGGTGATCGGTTCAGACGGTTTCGGCTTCGCTCCCGGTGAGGAAGGCTACACCAAGATTCCGCAGGTGGGGAATGTCGTCATCGAAGACGACGTCGAAATCGGCGCGAACACGACCATCGACCGGGCAACACTCGGAAAGACGGTCATTCGGCGTGGTGTCAAGCTGGACAACCTCGTCCAGATCGCGCACAACGTCGAAATCGGAGAGAACACTGTCTTTGCCGCCCAAGTGGGCATCGCGGGCTCGACCAAGGTCGGAGCGCGCTCGATGTATGGGGGACAAGTCGGGCTGGCGGGCCATATTCGGATGAGCGACGGCGTCCTGATCGCCGCGCAGTCAGGCGTACACAAAGATCCCGGCCCGAACAAGGTGATCGGCGGCACTCCAGCCGTTGATATCCGTGATTGGCAACGGTCGGTTGCTGCTGTCAACAAGCTGCCGGCAGCTCTTCGGCGCCTGAAGAAGTTGGAGGGAGGGAGCGACTGAGCTCCGAACGCGGAGGGGAATTCTTGCTCAAGAATCAGCGGACCATCGGCAAAGAAGTCACACTCGAAGGCACCGGCCTGCATACCGGTGTGAAGACCAAGATGACCTTCAAGCCCGCCCCGGCCGGGTCGGGTTACTGGTTTGAACGGACTGATATCGATGACAGCCCGCGCATCAAGGCGGACATCGATCATGTCATCGACATCTCACGCGGTACCACCATTGCGCAGGGCGAGGTAAGAGTCCACACCGTCGAACATGTGCTTTCGGCGCTCGCCGGTCTCGAGATCGATAACTGCGTCGTCGCGCTCGACAACATCGAGCCGCCGGTGATTGACGGCTCCTCGAAACCATTCGTGGACGAGCTGCTCGAAGCCGGAATCGTCGAACAGGAAGCGCCGAAAGAGTACCTCGAGATCAACAAGACCCTGATCTTCCACGACGAAGAGAAGGGGATCGATCTCGTCATCGTGCCGTCGGACGAATTCCGCATCACCTACATGGTTGATTATCGCAACCCGGCGCTTGGCACGCAGTACACTTCGATGTACAGCCTCGAGGAAGAATACGTCAGTGAGTTCTCCGAAGCGCGCACCTTCGCCTTCCTCAGCGAAATCGAATACCTCAAGGAGCACGGTCTGATCAAGGGTGCGTCGCTGGAAGGCGGGCTGGTGATCGTGGACCGTGACCTGGACGATGACGAACTCGAGCGCCTCAAGGGCGTGTTCGGCGTCGATCATGAATTGAAGCTCGGCGAAAGCGGCATTCTGGACGATCGTCCGCTACGGTTCTACAACGAGCCGGTACGGCACAAGGTCGTCGACCTGATCGGCGACTTCGCGTTGCTCGGACTGCCGATACGCGGGCATGTGATGGCTGCACGCGCGGGGCACGAATCGCATGTCGAGATGGTCCGCAAGATGCGCAAGATCTACCAGCAGCGGAAGCTGACGAAGAAGTACCAGCGCACGCAGACCACGTCGTATGTCTTTGACGTCGAAGCGATTCAGCGACTGCTTCCGCATCGCTACCCGTTCCTGCTGGTGGATCGAATTCTCGAGCTGGTTCCTGGGGAACTGGTTACGGGGATCAAAAACGTTACAGCTAACGAACCGTTCTTCCAGGGCCACTTCCCCGGGCATCCGATCATGCCGGGCGTGCTGATCATCGAAGCGATGGGGCAGGTGGGTGGTGTGCTGCTGCTGAACGAATCCGCCAACCCGGAAGACAGCATCGTCTACTTCACCAAGCTGGACAACGTCAAATTCCGCCGCATGGTGGTACCGGGCGACACGCTGTATTTCCGTGTTGAATTGATCTACTTCCGCCGTGGTATCTGCAAGATGCAGGGCCAGGCGTTTGTCGATGACGAACTCGCGGCGCAGGCCGAAATGCAGGCCGTCATCAAGGAGCGCGACAAATGAGCCAGATCGATCCGCGCGCCGCCGTTGGGAACAACGCCCAGATCGGTGAAAACGTGACCGTCGGCCCGTTCGCCGTTATCGAGGACGGTGCGGTTGTTGGAGACGGCTGCAAGATTGCCGCGCACGCCACGATCACCAAGTGGGCACGGCTGGGCAAGGATGTACGCGTCTTCTCCGGTGCTGTTATCGGCTCGGACCCGCAAGATCTCAAGTTCGAGGGCGAAGAGACAACGATGGAGGTCGGCGACCGGACCGTGATCCGTGAGTTCGCCACGCTCAACCGGGGCACGCATGAATCCGGCAGCTCGTCCGTCGGCGAAGACTGTCTGCTGATGGCGTACACGCATGTTGCGCACGACTGCCACCTCGGAAACCGCGTCATTCTCGCCAATTCGGTGAACATGGCCGGACATGTCACGATCGAGGACTGGGTCGGAATTGGCGGGATGGTGCCGATTCACCAGTTCACGCGCCTCGGCCAGCACGCTTTTATTGGCGGGGGGTGGCGTGTGCCGCAGGATGTGCCGCCGTACATTCTCGCCGCTGGCGAACCGATTACGTATCGCGGTGTCAACTCGATCGGGCTGCGCCGCCGTGGCTTCAGCAACGAAACGATCAACACCATCAAGCACGCGTACCGTATCATTTACCGCAGTCAGTTGAACGTGAAGCAGGCGCTGCAACGCATCAAGGACGAAATGGAGATGACACCGGAAGTGCAGACGATCGTCAACTTCATCGAGAATGATTCGGAGCGAGGAATTGTCGGACGGGCGAAGAAAGAGTCCGATTTCTGATTGCTGAACACGCTTTGCGGATATTCCAAACCGTGGCTTATGTCACGGTTTTCTTCTTGTAGGCCGATGCAGGCGGAAAACAATTCCGTCCGTGAACTCGTACGTCTCAATCCGGATGGTGAATAATCAGCAGATCTGTCATGGCATGATCGTTCATACGTCCTTGTTACTACAGAGTTACGGGAACTGTGACAAACTGTTGTCCCAGCGGTATTGCCGGCAAACTCGTTCACAGCAAATGGAAAATTTCGCATTTTCCTCTTGTGTCTGTTACATCAATGATACCATCTTAGACGCGAAATCCAGACATACCGTACACGTAGCACTTTTCATCACACGGTTCGATCTGTGTGGCATGCCGGTATTCCGGGTCTGGATCCAAGTTTGGGCGTAACGTCTTCCAGGGAGAAGAAGATGAAAAAGGTGATCGCTGTTTTAGTGTTGTGCTTGATGGCAGCGCCGGGCTTCGCCGGAATCGGGTTCCACTTCAACTACGATGCTACAACGATTGATGGAGAGGCGAACCTGATCGAGTTTGGCGACGGATATGGTGGTATCGTTCGCAGCGAGATGAACGGGCTGGTGGGCGGTGGTATTGACATTACGTTTGGCATGATTCCAATGGTTGATCTTGCACTGAGTCTGGAAGCTGCCTACGGCTCCTACGATGCCGGCTATGTTTCGAATGTGCCGGGCGCCGGATCCTTCTTGCCGGAAGAAGAAACACTTCCGTATTTACGTGCTGGAGCAGATTTGACTGCTACCTACACTGTGCTGCCTTTGCCTGGAATTGGTGGAGTGTTTGTCGGTGCTGGACCGTCCTTTATGGCCGTAGCACCCGTCTTTTCTTCTGAGCTGATTCTTGATAACGTTGATTCAGCTTCCGAAGAAGTTGATGAAGCTGATCTTGTGGACGAGATCCAGATGGAGTTTGGTCTGCACCTCGCTCTTGGCGCCAAGCTGAAGCCGACCGGCTTCCCGCTCGCGTTCCGTGTCGGCATGAAATACTACATCATTCCGAGCCTGGAAGACCCCGCGCCGGGGAACTGGCTTACGTTGCAGGCCGGGATTGTTCTCGGAGGGTAAACAACTCCGGAACTATTCCTGCATCTCAAAGTATGCAGGGTAGACGAAACCGAATTGAGGCCGGTTCGTACGTGCGAACCGGCCTTTCTCACCCTTATCTTCTGAGTTGTCAGCGTCAGGTGTGACGCGCTGAATTTTGCTTGATCGGACTGCTCATGTTATTGACGTTTGTGTCGTTCATCGTTGTCCTCGGCGTGGTTGTCTTCGTCCATGAAGCCGGCCACTTTTTCGCCGCAAAGGCTGTCGGCGCGCGGGTGGAAGCGTTTTCGCTCGGTTTCGGCAAGCTGGTCGGAATCAAGCGCGGGGAAACAGAATACCGCCTCGGCTACATCCCACTCGGCGGCTATGTCAAGATCTCCGGCATGATTGACGAGTTCGGTGGTGACGAAATCACCGGCGAGCCGTGGGAATTCCAATCGAAGAACACGCTGCAGAAGGCGTTCGTCATCACCGCCGGCGTGTTGATGAATTTCCTGCTCGGCTTCATTCTCTACACCGGCATCGCCTGGGTCAAGGGCGAAGCGGTGATCGACCCGTCCCCGGTGATCGGCAGTATCTCGCAGGGCTTCCCGGCGGAAGAAGCCGGCCTGTTGCCCGGTGACCGCATTCTCAGCGTAGACGGCAACACGATCGTTTCGTGGGAAGAGTTCCGCGATGCTGTACACGCCAAGCCGGACATGGACGTTGACCTGGTCTGGCTGAGCGGTGCAGACACCGTCGCCGCGACGATGACGACCAAGTCTCAGGCAATCATGGACGACGACGGCGCACGAGACGTCGGCATGGTCGGCGTAGGCCCGAACTTCACCCGTGAGCCGGTAACCATCGGCGAGGGAGTTTCCCTCGGTGCCCGGATGACAGTCAATGTCCTCGGGTTGAGCATCAAGTCGATCCAGATGCTGTTTACCGGCCAGGCGTCGGTGAAGGATCTGACCGGTCCCGCGGGCATTGTGTACCTCAGTGGTGAAACGGCGCGTGCCGGATGGGAAACCTTCCTCGGCTTCATCGCGTTGATCAGCATCAGCATCGGCCTGCTCAATATTTTACCGTTCCCGGTGCTGGATGGCGGGCATCTCGTCTTCATTCTGATTGAGGCCGTGATTCGACGGCCGGTGTCGGGACGGATCAAGATCGTCGCGCAGAATGTCGGCATGGTGCTGTTGCTGGCACTGGTGCTGGTTGTCACGTATCACGATATCTTCCGGTTCTTCATTGATTAAGCGAACGCTTGTCCCGATCCTCCTGTTGGCGTTGCTGATTGCCGGTTGCGCAGGCACCGGCGAAGTGCGGAAAACGTCAGCCACCGAAGACGAAAACCTCGTCACTCCGAACCCACCGTCCGACGAGGTGATGGATTATGCCATCTCCGGTTCGGTGTTCGAATCGGCGGGGGAGTATCGGCTCGCATTGCACGAGTACAACCGTGGCTTGATGCGGGACAGCACGCAGGTCGAACTGTACCACGCTGTGGCTGAAATGGCCTCGCAACTTGGACGGCTCGACGAAGCCCGGACCACCCTCGAGAAAGGCGCGCGGATTACACACGCGCCGACCATCCTGACCCATCTTGGCGAAATCCAGCTGGACGAGCAGCTGTTTAATGATGCAGTCGCAACCTTCGAAGAACTGCGCGAAATACAACCGGATGATGCGACCACATTGAGACACCTGGCGGTTGCGTACGAACGCACCGGTCAGCCCGAAAAAGCCATTGAAACATACGAACACCTGCTCGAGTTGCCGGACACCGACCCGGTGCCGATCCTGATGCGGAAAGTGTCGTTGCTGAGTTCGCTGGACCGGTTGGACGAAGCAGTTGACGTCTACCAGCAGTTGCAGAACCATCGTCCCGACGAAGACCGCATTCCGTTTTTTATCGGCGGTCTGTACCTCGACATGGGCGACACCACGCGCGCGGTGGAATCCATCGCCGCCGCGGCAACCATGCGTCCGGTAGAACCGCGATATTGGGACATGTGGATCCGCCTCGAAGTGATTCAAGGGAATCAAGATCGCGCGATCTCACTCGCCGACAGTGCCCTCAGCTACAACCCGATCAGTGCTCCGCTGCACGCTCTGGCGGCGTCCGTGTACATGCTCAAAGATCAGGAAGACAAGGCCGAATCCGCGCTCAAACGTGCGATTCAGCTCGATCCGGAAGACTCGCAGAATTTCCTCAACCTCGGATTCCTGTACCACGAGCAGGGCCGCTACGCTGAGGCCGAAGACCTGTACGATAACGCGCTGAAACTGTCGCCCGGTGATGCACAGATCCTGAACAATTTTGCCTATCTCCTGGCCGAACAGGGGAAGGACCTCGACCGGGCGCTGGAATTGTCGGAAGACGCATTGTCGCTGGAGCCCGAGAACGCCAGCTTTCTCGATACTAAGGGATGGATCTTCTTCCAGAAGGGCCAGTACGAGGACGCGATTACCTATCTCGAACGCGCTGCGGGAATCAATCCCGAGCATTACGAAATCCTCGAGCATCTCGGGGATGTCTACGCCGCGATGGGGAATGCAGCCAAGGCGCGCGAGATGTGGCAACGTGCGATTGACGCTGGCGGTGACGAAGTCGCGTTGACCCGCAAACTGGAGGAGTGAGCCCGCATGCTGCGCTATGCTCCCGCTTATCTCCTTCTCACACTGTTCTTCTTCGCAGGCTGTGCCAGCCATAAACCGGACCTCTCCGGGCAGACTCCGTCCCCCGAACTCCTGAACTCTCGGCTTACCGCCGCCTGGTCCCAGATGGATCACATCGAGGGCCGGCTCAAGCTGCAGGTCAAGAACACCCAATTCAGCGGAACGATGTTCGGCACGCTGTACCTTGCACCAATCGACCAGTTGTCCTTGAGCCTGAAAATGATGTTCGGCATCTCGGTGGGGGATATTGTCATCACGGACGGGCGATACGAAGCGTGGTTCGCCACCGGCCAGTTCGAGACCGGGTCGGTTGAGGACTTTGATCTGCAGGAAATCACCGGTGTTCCATTTCCCGCGAAAGACCTGATTCGTATCTTCGAACCATTGCCGCGAGCAGTCTCCGCCACGGATATGCTGGAAAACACCGTTTCCTTCGAGGTTACGGAAACCGACTCCCTGTGGAAATGGAGACTTGCCGAGGCGTCGCTGGAACACCAGATTCTGTATAATCCAACGGAGGACAGGGTCCTTGAGGAACGCTGGCTTGAGGCTGGCACCCAATCCCTCGTCCTGCTGAAGGAATACAGTCAATTCACACGGCTGAGCGGAGTCGCGCTGGCGCAATCCTTGAAGTTGCGCGGCGGTGGGGCCTATCCGACCGAACTCGGCATCACGTTCGACACTCTGGAGTTGAACCCGGAATGGAAGACGGATCCCTTCCAGTTGAAAGCGAACGACTGGTAGTTGGCGGCGAAGTCCCGCACGTCAGCATTGTGATTCCCCTCTGGAATGAGGATGAATCACTGCCTCACCTGAAACCCGCCATCGACGAGGTGCTGGAACGTGAAGCTGTCGACGCCGAGCTGATCTTCGTCAACGATGGCAGCCGGGACGGCAGTTTCGACCTGCTCGAGCAGTTCAAGGCCTCGGATCCACGGGTTCATGTCATCCATTTCCGCCGCAACCAGGGAAAA
Source organism: bacterium (assembly GCA_963675295.2). Lineage (GTDB taxonomy): Bacteria > Electryoneota > Electryoneia > Electryoneales > Electryoneaceae > BMS3BBIN04. The sequence continues at coordinate 2,672,461 of CAXXKJ010000002.1, read as the reverse complement.
TCCGCCGCACTGTCCGCCGGGTTTGAAATGGCCCGGGGGAAACTTGTCGTCACGATGGACGCCGACCTGCAGGACGACCCCAACGAAATCCCGAAGCTGATCAAACGGCTGGATGACGGCTACGACATGGTCAGCGGTTGGAAGAAGAAGCGGCATGATCCGATCTCCAAGACCCTGCCATCGAAATTCTTCAACGGTGTCGCACGGATGAGCAGCGGCATCAAGATTCACGACTTCAACTGCGGCCTCAAGATCTACCGCCGGGAAGTGGTCGAAACCTTCGAACTGTACGGCGAACTGCACCGGTTTATCCCGATCCTCGCCAAGTCGCAGGGGTTCACCGTTGGCGAGCTGGTGGTGCAGCACCATCCGCGGCGTTGGGGCAAGACGAAGTTTGGCCTGTCACGTTTCCTGCACGGTTTCCTCGACCTGCTGACCGTCCTGTTTCTCGTCAAGTACGCAGCTCGTCCGATGCACCTGTTCGGCGCGTTTGGGCTGGTGTCGGGCTTTGTCGGCTTCGGCATCCTGGCGTTGCTAACGATCCAGTGGTACATGGGACAACCGATCGGTGACCGGCCGCTGTTCTTCCTCGGGATTCTGCTGCTGATTGTCGGCGTGCAGTTTTTCTCGATGGGACTGCTCGGTGAACAGATTAACCACATGAGGCAAAAGACAGAACGCATTGAACGCCTGAAACGTCAAACGCGGCAACTGCCACCAGCCGAATGAAACTCGCCCTGATCGGACCGCTGCCACCACTGCGTGGCGGCATCTCGAGCTACAATCTCAACCTGCTGAACGAACTGCTCAACCAGGGCCATGAGGTACTCCCGATCAGCTACGATGTGCTGTACCCGGCCTTCCTGTTTCCCGGCAGCAACCAGTACGACGAGAGCGCTGACCCGATCGTCGATTCCTACCCGATTCTGAACGCGTGGAAGCCGAACACGTGGCTGCATGCGATCAGGTTGATCCGTGGCTTCGGTGCGGAACGGCTCGTCATGCAGCACTGGCACCCGTTCTTCACGCCCTGCCTGCGTTTCATCGCTCATTGGGCCGGCGTCAAGCCGAAGGTGGTCATCGCACACAACGTGCTGCCTCATGAACACGCCCTGGTCGGTCGTCTGCTCAACCCGGGATTATACCGGCAGGCGGATCGCGTCATTGTTGGCGCCGCTGATCAGTTGACCATCCTGGAACGCATCGCGCCGAAAACACGAGGAGTCGTGCAGCCGCACCCGGTGTACAGCCATTACTTCGCCGGACGCAAGGGCAGCCATCCGCTGGCACGCTACGTTGAGGCCCGAAAGACACTCGACATCAGCGAAGAAACACCGTACCTGGTGCACCTTGGTCTGGTTCGTGCCTACAAAGGCGTGGACATTTTGCTGCGAGCGGTTGCACAGATTGAACGAGAGCTCCAACTCGATGTAATCGGTGAATTTTACGACGATATTTCCAGCTACCAGAATCTGCAGCGCGAACTCGGGCATGGGGAACGCGTCCGGCTGGAAAATCGTTATCTAAGTGATGATGAATTGGCGCTGCGCTGCGAGGCTGCGGATGCTGTCGTATTGCCCTACCGGCATGCGACACAGAGCGGTATCGCCATGATCGCGCTCGCAGGCGGTGCGCCGGTCATAGCAACCGCGACCGGGGCGTTGAGCGAGATCATCCGGGAAGGTGAGAACGGGTGTCTCGCGGAACCCGGCGACACCGAAAGCCTTGTTGTCGCCTTGAAACGATTCCTTAATTCTGGATTGGAGACGTGGCGGCGCAAACGGAACAATATCGCCGAGCAGGCGGCTGACGTTTACTCGTGGTCAGCGTTGGCGGCAAACGTACTGGAGGACAGGTGAATCTGCGGGCAGCATTTGTCATGGTGAACCATAACGGGGGCGAAGAAACCCTCGCGTCGGTGAACTCTCTGCTCGCGGATCTGTCGGATGACGACCTGCTGGTGCTGGTGGATAACGGAACGACGGACGGTTCCGGCGTGCGAGCCTCACAGCTCTCCGGGCGCGTCTATTATATCGGCCATGAAGACAACAAGCCGTTCGCCGAAGCAACCAACATCGGCATCCGCTACGCGCTGGAGTGCGGCTTTCCTTACATCGGCCTGATCAATCCGGATGTACGTGTGCAACCCGGAATGGTCGATTCGCTGGCGACGTTCCTCGACAACGACCGGCACGAACACATCGCTGCCGTCAGTCCCGTGATTCTGTACGACAGTCCGGACGACCGTATCTGGTATGCCGGTGGCCAGGTCCTGTTTCCGATCTCGTGGACGAGACACAACGGTCAGCACGAACGGCTTTCAGAATTCCGTAAATCACCCTTCGATACGCAGTTTGTCACCGGTTGCTGCTGGCTAAGTCCGGCGTGGGCGTGGGACGATCATGGGGAACTTGATTCCAGTTACGGCATGTACGCAGAAGACGTGGACTGGTCCACCCGGGTGTGGCGTGCGGAAAAACGCATGGTGGTCAATCCGGAAGCCGTTCTCGTGCACAATGTGTCCGCGAGTAGTGGTGGGGGACGCTCGCCGTTGAAGATGGTCTACCGGACACTGGCCGGACGACTGTTCTTCGAACGCTGGACACCGCCATGCCTGCGTTTCATCCGGCGTATCCTGACACCCCCGTTTGTGGTATTCTATACGGCGTTCCTCTACCTCGCCGATGGTCCGAAACCCGCTGCCGCGTACCTGCGCGCATGGCGAACAAAGCTGAAGGATCCGGTGCCTTGGCCTCCATCCCGAAATCTGACCGGGAACTTGTAACCCAGGCCCGCCGCTGGGCGGGTGCGGGAAACTCTGGCTGGTTGGTTCCAACCCTGTTGACCCTGCTGATTCTCGTGGCGGGAGTGTTGGAATGGGCGTACTCGCCCGTGGAGCAGGCGCTTGGGGCTTACATGCTCGACTCGCAGGATCTGCGCGAAGAAGTCGGGCGTGGCTGGGACCTGAACCGGGAAGGCACCGAGGCACTCGACAAGCTCAGTGACATGGCGGCGTTAACTCGTCAACGCCGGGCAGCCGGGGCAACCCTCGATACCTGGGAACAGATTCCGGCGATCCTCGATTCCTTCCAGGTCTTCTCCATCAGCCCGGAACGCTTCCTCACCTTGTACGGCCAACTGCCGACGGCATTCCAGGAATCGCTGGTCGATCCGATCAGCCTGCTGCGCTCACGTTCCAGCGGCGATTGGCGGCGTGTCTTCTTCGTCGAAGAAGACCAGCTCTACAAGGTCTATCTGATCAGTGCGGACAACTTCGTGTTGCATGAAAGCCGCCTGTCCGACGATTTTTTCAACCGCTACGAATCGTTGCGTGTGCCAATTGAACGCAATTTGCGCGAACTGTCGCGATTCCCGCTGGTGCTGGATGCGGAAACGTTCTTCAACGCCCTCGCGCCGAGCGGTCCCGTCGAGCTGGACGGCAGCGACATTCGCTGGATTTCCGGCCTCGAGGGTGAGTTGACGCTGGTGGGTCTTCCAACGAAGCCGGAAGACGGGATGTGGCAGATCGCGTTTGAGGTGCAGCAGGGCGACACGCAACGGGTGTATGTCTACTGGCTGACGAAACAGATCGGTCAACAACTCGCGGAAGAGGTGCAGCGAATGATACCGGGCGGGGGAATGGACTTGTGAACGGATTTCCGCGGGTGCTCACAATCCTGATGTACTCCTTCCTCGGCGCATTTGTCGCAGTCGTGTTCACGATCCTGATCGTGATCGCGGTAGTATTGCCGACAGTACCGCGTGTGCCCGCTGAACTGTCCGAGTTGATCTCCGTGCCGCCGACCGAGGTATTTGCGGCGGACGGCTCGATCATCGCCCAGGTGGGAGGACGCAGCTCGATTCCGATCGAACGCGTTGCGCCGGTGTTCCGTCAAGCGGTACTCGCCGTTGAGGATGACCAGTTCTATTCGCATGCCGGCATCGACAAACCTGCTCTGATTCGCGCCACCGTCAGCGCCATCCTCGGCAACGACGCGCGGGGCGGCAGCACCATCAGCCAGCAACTCGCAAAAAACCTGTTCTTCAGCTTCGAGAAATCCTGGTCGCGCAAATTCAAGGAAATCCTCGCAGCGTTCGAAATCGAGCGCCGGTTCAGCAAAGATGACATCCTCGAAGCGTACATCAACGGTATCCCGTTCGGAAACTTCGCTTACGGCGTTGAGGAAGCGGCACGGGTGTATTTCGGCAAACACGCGTCCGAACTGACACTCGCCGAAGCGACATTGCTCGCTGGTCTGCCGCAGAGCCCGTCGCGATACAACCCGTACCGCAATCCGGAACTCGCCCGTGAACGCCAGAGCTGGGTGCTGTACCGCATGTTCAGCCTCGGCTGGATTACGCAGACCGAGTACCAGCGCGCATTGAATACCACGCTGCATTACCGTCCGTTGTACGACCACGCCGACGAGGGCTCTTACTTCCTCGACGCAGTCCTTGACGAGCTCGAGGATCGCTACGGCCAAACTGTCCTGTACCACGGCGGACTGAAGATATACACCACGATGGACCCGCTGTTGCAACGCTACGCCGTCGAGTCGGTGCAGGAAGGCCTTGCGATGCTGGACGAGCGCATGGGCCTACCTGAGTGGAACGCGGCGAAACGGGATTCGGCTGACCGTCCGCAGGGCGCGCTGGTTTCCGTCGAGGCGGCAACCGGCGCGGTGCGGGCGCTTGTCGGTGGGCGTGACTGGGTGCAGAGCCAGTTCAACCGCACGATCCAGTCCTCACGCAACATGGGGTCTGTTCTCAAGCCGGTGCTGTACCTGACCGCGATCGAGCAGGCGGGGATTACGCCTGCGTCGATGGTGAGTGATTCGTCGGTGACGATCACCATTCCCGGATCCCGGCCGTGGACACCACGCAACTTCACCCCGCGATTTTACGGCGTGATGCCGCTGAAAGTGGCGTTGATGCGATCGCTGAACACCGTCGCCGCCAAGCTGGTGATGACCATCGGCGCGGATGCGATGGTAGAGTCGCTATACCGCTTCAACGTTCACTCCGAACAGACACCAAACCCCGCAATTGCGCTCGGTGCGACCTCAGTCAACGCCATCGAGCTGGCAGGGATCGGTGCGGGCATTGCCAATCTCGGGCAGGCGGTCGATCCGTACCTGATAACGCGTGTTGAAGACCTGCACGGACGGGTGCTGGAAGAACAGATCGTGAGGCGGAAACCGGCGTTCGACGCAGATGACGTCTACCTGTTGATCGACATGATGGAGGGTGTGATCGAAGGCGGCACCGGCCGTTCGGTGCGACGAATGGGCTTCGACTTACCCGCGATCGGAAAAACCGGAACGACCAACGATTACCGCGACTCGTGGTTCCTCGGCGCGACACCGCGGTTGGCGACCTGCGCGTGGGTTGGGTATGACGATAACCGCCCGATGCGTGCAGCGTCCGGTGCCGGGATCACTGGAACAACCGGCGCGCTGCCAGTGTGGACGGTGTTCATGAAACGCGCGACCGAGGGCGACCCACCACGTGAGTTCCGTGTTCCGACCGGTGTGCGCTTCGTCAAGATTCACCCGGCGACCGGCGAGTTGATGGATCCGGACGAACCGGGCGGGATTCGGCTGGCGGTGCATGAGGACACTGAGCTGCCCGACTACAGGCTGCTGATGCTGGATCGCATCGAGGACTGGGACAATCTCGACCGCGTGATGGACGAATGGGACCGCTACGTCGGGGTGCCGTGGGAGGAATCGCCGTTCTACGTGCCGCCGTGGGACAGTGTCCGCGCACGGTGGGGTAGCTTCACGCCGCAGGATGCGTTCGACTCGCTGCTGTACGAGGACCCGATGGATTCGATTCCGTCGGTTGAAGATCTCGATTCGCGTGGAGGCCGCCGATGAACTGGTTCTCTGCGATCCTCGCACGCGTCGCAACCGGCATGATCCTCGCCCTGCTGATGCTGCTGGTGATGTGGCTGTTTGTTTTACCCGGTACCAACCTGCCACCGTTGTTCCCAGCGGTAATGCTGTTCGCGCCGCTGCTGATCGGAATCGGACTGGCGCTGCTTTTGATCGACGGCTGGCTCATCCTGTACTGGCGTAAACAGTGGCAGCCGCTGGAAAACGGCGTTATCCCCGACGGCGGCGAAATGACTGTCCGCAAGGTAATCCGCCGTCTGTCCGGACCAGTCATTTTCCCACCAATCGCAGACCGTCTGCTCGCGAGGTACCTGCGGAATCTTGCCACTGTCCTGCTGCAACGGCATGAACGGGACGCATGGGCGTGGGACATCTACCTGCTCGCGTGGTCGCACATTCGGCAGAATCCGACCCTGATGGACGAGACCCGTGCAGCCCTGAAGAGCAGTGAATTCCTTAGCGAGACCGCGTGGCGGGTCGGTCTGGCGCTGTTAAAAGACCGCCCCTACGAAACCGGGCTGGCGGTGCGTCTGGCGCGCGAGTCGATGACACGCGAGCTCTCCAGTCATCCCGCCGATCAGCTGATCGTGCTCGAACAATCGTGGATTCGTGCCTACCAGAGCGCCAATGACACCTTGGAACAGGTGCTGCTGCCACCATTAACCCGCCGTCTGCTGGCGACACGCCGACGTGATGAAATCGCCGGCAGGATTTTTGTAGACGCGTTCCTGCAGCAGCAATCGTCACTCGAGTTGACCGCGGAGATGAAACGTACTGCCGACGCCCTCGAGAGTTCCGGCTCGGACCCGGAACTGGTAGCGACATTGCGTTCACTGACCCACTCCACCGGGGATTCGACAGACTCAGCGGCGAATGCCGACACGCAGCTGTTCTCCCCGTTTGGCAAGCCAGAGGAAGCACCACCAGCCGAGTCGATCTGGGACGACGCCGACAACATTCAGTTCGAATCGGACACCAAAGACGAACCCGAGATCATCGCGCCGAAGCAAAAAACTCCGGCGAAAGCTGCGATGACGATCCCGTTTGATGCGGAAGGCAGGGAAGGGATCGACCAGGAGGGCGACTTCACGATCCCGCCGGTTGGGGAGGACGTGAAGCACGGTATCCGTCCGTGGCTGATCGTGGCGGCTGCCCTGGTGATCATCGCAGTGGTCGGGTTCGGGATCTATCGCGCGTTCGACTCTGACGAAACGCCTGCCGAATCGCCACAGACAGTGCAGACCGCCGTTCAGTCCGAGTTGCCGTACACGTTGCAAGTCAGCGCCCTCCCGACACGGGAACGCGCGGTACAGATGATCCGCAGCTTGCGCCGTCAGGATCAGGACGCCTACCTCGTTACCACCACCCAGGACAACAAGACCTGGTACCGGGTTCACCTCGGTCATTACGCGTCAACGGAAGAAGCCACCGCGTACGCGCAGCAGTTGAAAACCGATGGTGTAATTGACGACTATTACGTAGCCCGGTATGAACCCGGAGAAATCCCGCCCGAATCGACTTCGGCTCCGTGATGGACAATGCACCAACAACCGGACCTACCTTCGACGCCGTTGGCGTCGGACGGGCGGTCTATGACCGTGCGTTGCTGGTGGAGAAGCATCCGGAGGTTGACCAGAAGACCGTCGCGCTCGACCGCTGGCAGGGGAGCGGTAGCCCGGTTCCGAACGCATTGTGCCAACTATCGGTCTGGGGATGGCGAACAACGCTGCAGGCCGGTATCGGCGGAGACGTGGAAGGAGAGCGCATCCGAGCCGAGCTGGAGCAGATCGGAGTCCACACGGAATCTCTGCAAGTCCGCTCCACGGCTCTCACTCCGTCCGCGTCCATTTGGGTGGAGAAGAAATCGGGACGCAGAACGGTCGTTTTGGATCGTGATCTTGCGCCTCTCTCGCCCGATGAGTTATCTTCCGAAGCGATCTCAACCGCTCGTTGTCTGCTCCTTGACGGCTGGGAAACGGAAGCCGCGCTCGAGGCAGCGAAGATTGCGAGAGATAATGAGGTTGATGTCGTCCTCGACGCGGGGCACGTTCGCGACCGCATGGACGACTTGCTCGCGGTGACCGACTGGCTGATTGTCCCGGTCAGCTTCACTCGCGATTACTTTGGCAACGTTGACATGTTTTACGCCACACGCGAACTTCTGGCACGAGGGCCGGAAGGTGCCGCGAAAGGCGTGATCATCACCAACGGAGCCGGCGGATCGGTCGCACTGGCAAGGGGCGGCGATCCCATGTGGATGACGGCGTATCCGGTCGATGCGGTCGATACTACCGGAGCCGGAGACATTTTCCACGCCGGCTTCATTCACGGCCTGCTGATGGGGTGGGCGTTTGATGCGTGCGTGCGTTGGGCAGCTGCCGCAGCGGCGTTGTCCACAACCGCGCTGGGAGCGAGAGGGACGCTTCCAACCAGGGAAGAGGTGCTGAGCCTGCTGCGGGTGCATCAGGCGGATGGGGGATTCGAGGAGTCAACAGCGTGACCGATCATCACGACGAACAGTTGCACCTGCCAGGTTTCGAACCGCCCGTCCTCAACGGTAACGGCAAGAAGAAGCTGAAGGAGACGACGGCTGAACTGTCGATTCCCAGCGATATCGACATCGAGCTCGGCACTCGCAGGTTCAACGGCCGTGACCACCTCGGCTCCTGGGACAACACCATCTGGTACGGTGACAACAAGGACGTACTCGCCAGCATGCCCGACGAAACCGTCGACCTGATCCTCACTGACCCACCCTACAACATCAACTACAAGTCGAACCGGCGTGTTGTCAACGCCAAGTTCCAGCACCTTGCCAACGACAACCAGGGCGATTGGATTCCGCGTTTTGCGCACGAAGCGTTCCGCGTATTGAAAAATGACCGGCACCTGTACTGCTTCTGCCGGCATGATACCTACCCCGAATTCATCACAGCGTTCAAGGAAGCCGGATTCAAAATCAAGCGCACTCTGATCTGGGTGAAGAACAATCACGGCAGTGGCGATTTGCGCGGCGATTACGCTCCGCAGGACGAATGGATTATCTTTCTGCACAAGGGCCGGCGTGTGCTGAATGGCAAGCGCGAATCGAACGTACTGCACTTCCCGAAGTTGTCAACGAAGAAGTTGACCCATTCCACGGAAAAACCCGTCAAGCTGTTGAAAAAGTTGATATCGAAGAGCACCCAGCCGGGAGAACTGGTTCTCGATCCGTTCGCCGGTTCCGGTTCGACCATGCAGGCGGCACGCGAACTCGGCCGCACCTACTGCATGATGGAGCTCTCGCCCAACTACTATTATACGACCGAGGAGCGGAAACGTGGGCTGGATCAGATCAACCTCACCGAAACCCTGTACGCCGAGTATGATTGACGATCCCCAACGGTATCGCGTAAAACTCCCCCTCGCAGCAATTCTGGTTACACTCAGTCTCACCCTCTGCATCGCACCCGTTTCCTTCGCCGAGCGAACACCGGACTGGCAACAGTCCGTGAATTACGACATCGACGTCACCCTGATCGACAGCCTGCGTTCGATGAGTGGCACGGCGACGATCACTTACGTCAACAACTCGCCTGACGAACTCGACGTGATCTGGTTTCGCCTGCCGCCGGCAGCGCTGCAGGGCGGAAGCGTGGTCGATCAGACACGAATGCGCAGCCGAGACAAGCACTGGTCACGGCAACCGGAAGACACCTGGGGCGATCTCACGGTAGGAACAGTCAGCTCCCTCGATGGCCGTGACGTTTCCTTCGACCAGGACTACAGCATCGGGCAACTGAGCCTGTTTCCGGCGATCCTGCCCGGAGATTCGGCGACGTTCGTCATTCCGTTCACCACCAGGTTTCCCACCGGCGGATCGCAGTCGCGGATGGGGTATTCACGTGGGCAATACAAGGGCGCGTACTGGTATCCACAGATCTGCCCGTACACACCCGAGTTCGGCTGGACTGTCAACCGCTATTTCGGTACCGGGGAAGCGTACGGCGAATTCGGCGACTTTACCATCCGTTACACTGTTCCCTACAAGTACATCATCGCCTCGACCGGCGAGCTGGTAAACGAGTCTGAAGTGCTGCCGCCGGAACGCATGAAGGGGCTGACCCTCGGCAACCCATTCCCCGTACCGATTCCGGAGGGGGAAGAGGGCGAACGTCCGATCACCTGGATTTTCCAAGCGGATCGCGTTCCGGACGTGTCCTTCGCGATGGACCCGAAATTCCTGATTGACCGTGTCGATTTCGGCCACTTCGAGGCGTGGTCGTTTTCCCGGCGTGATCAGACGGACGACTGGAGCGACGCCGCCGAGGTTTGCGGCTGGACGATTCAGCAGTTGGAAGACATCTACGGGCCATATCCGTGGCCGCGAGTGAAGGCGTCGTATTCGTGGTCGGCGATGGAATACCCGATGCTGACCCTGATGAGCTGGAGTTCGCCGCAGTATGTGCAAGTGATGATCCACGAAGTCGTGCACAACTACACCCCGATGATCCTGCATTCCAATTCGCAGGACGAGCAGTGGATCGACGAAGGATTCACCACGTATCTCGAGCATGTCCTGCTGACGATGTACGAAGGCACAGAGGTCAACAAGTACCGCACCTATTCGCGCGGACTGTTCAGCGAAGAGATGATCGTGCGGGACGCGGATGTCCGTGGGCAACGGCCGTACCTCGAAGCCGTCCTCGCCGGCGAAGACCTGCCGATGGTGCGGGCCAGTGATACGGCAGACGACTATCTGTTACTGCGCGTGTCTTCGTATTACAAAGGCCCCGTCATGCTCAACACGTTGCGTGGTGTGATCGGCGACGAAGCGTTCTGGAACGGCTTCAAGCTACTGTATCAAGGTCATGCTCTGACCCATGTCAGCGGACAGGACATCATATCGTCGTTCGAGGACGCCTCCGGACAATCCTTGAAATGGTTCTTCGACCAGTTTCTGTATTCGGGCGTGGACCTGGATTACGCGCTGGAAAACGTCGATCTCGACCACAACCCGAACGGCGGGAACACGCTGACATTCACCGTTCACCGCAAGGACGAGATGAAGATCCCGCCGCTGATCGGCGTGGTTACGAATCAAGGCGATACGCTGCGTGGCGCGGTCCCGTTCCTACCGACGGATCGCATCCCCGAAGGCTATGAACGCTGGGCGTCATGGGATCAGTGGCACATGCCGAATGACCAGTTCAAGGTCGAGATTCAGCTCGCGGGTGATGTGAAACCGGCTCAAATCCTTCTCGATCCAGACGGCTTCTGGACCGACCGTGAGCCGGAAAACAATCGATGGCCGCGGCAGACACCCAAACTGGTGATCGATCCGATCTTCCTGCCGATGGAGCTGCCGTCGTTAACGCAGTGGCAGATGAACGTTTCCCCGGCCCTCGGCTACAACATCGACACACGCCTGATGGCTGGACTGTCGGTGCGAGGTTCGTATCTCGAACGGGAAGACATTCTGCTCGCCGATTTCCTCGTCCCGACCGATCAGATCAACACCTACCTGCCACTATACCGCGTCGGATTTGCAACGCCGATCAACCGTGATTTCGGTCCGACCTACGGCACGCTGTATTTCGGCAGGATGCACGGCGACACGTGGGGCGAAATCGGCCTGCGGAGATCGTGGCGGAAGTGGAATTCCGCGATCAACCGCATCACATGGAGCATCAAGGCGGGGACGTGGGAGCGGGAAGCTCCAACACTGACCTCCACGTTGTCCGCCAGCGGACCGGCAACAACACGGTGGACTTCCGGCACGACTCAACCGGAACGCGTTGTGCAGGCGAGCATCGGGCCGCGAATCGTACACGACTACGATTACGCCAGCCAGGACGCGGCTTCGCCCTACATCCGCATGCAAGCCGAATTCGACGGCAGGTGGGGCCGGACGCCTTGGAAACAGCAACTCCACTGGACCGCCGGTCTCGACGACGATTTCAACGTCGCGACGTGGTCGATGACGATGAGCAACCGCCTGCCATGGAACTGGGCGCTGGGCGTTGAGACCCGTCTGTCCGTCTCCGAGGGCAAACCACCGGCACGGTTCATTGATTCGCCCGGCGGAGGATCGCCGTACGAGGTCTTGGGCAGCCCGTTGTACGGCGGTGCGTGGACCGAACTCGACACCAGCCCGTACGACTATTCACCGCATCACTACAGCCGCATGCCGCGAGTCTACGCGCCAGCAACGCTGAGTTCCGACCTCGGATCGTACTACACCGACCGCTTCCTCATTCTACGCCTGTCGCAGCTTCACCAGTTGCCCGGCTTCATGCGCAAGACCGGCGAGGTTCATGTTGACCGTTTCCTCGACCGCTTGCGCTTCGGTATCTTCGAAGCCGGTGCGGCGATGCACGACCTTGACCGTTTCAACCGGGAAAAGAATCACATCGCCTTCATGGGCGAACTGGGCGTTGAAGCCGCCATGGCCGACCTGTACGGGCTTTCGCTGCACGCACGCGTCGCACCACTGTACCGGACAGAAGACAGCGTCGGCATGTCGTGGGACGACCTGCAAACGTGGTCCGGACAGGATTGGCTCGACCGCACTGTCGTTTACGTCAACCTCAACCTGGACCCCTACTTCCGCTAATGCCCGACAACGTCACAAACAACCGCCCGATGAAAATCCACTTTATCGGCATCGGCGGCACCGGGATGCTCGCCGGAGCACGCATCGCAATAGAGGCTGGCTTCGAGGTACGCGGCAGCGACAATCCGCTCTATCCGCCAGCGTCTGAGATGGTCAAGGAACTGGGCGTCACCATTTACACCGGTTTCGCCGAACAGAACCTCGAGTGGAAACCGGACCTGGTTGTCGTCGGCAACGCTTTCAGCCGGGGACAGGTGGAGGTCGAGGAGATGCTGCGACGCCGAATCCCTTACACCAGCCTGCCGGAATTTCTGCGGCTGCATGTGTTGCGGCAACGACGTCCAGTGGTCGTCGCCGGCACGCACGGCAAAACCACCACCACCACCTTGACCGCCTACCTGATGCACGCCTGCGGGCTCGAACCGGGCTGGTTGATCGGCGGCCAGCCGCTCGACTTGCCATCGTCCGCTCGGCTGGGGGCAGTGGACAAGCCGTTCGTGATCGAGGGTGACGAATACGACACCGCCTTCTTCGACAAACGCGCGAAGTTCTTCCACTATCTACCGTATATCGCCATTGTTACGTCCGTCGAAATGGATCATGCGGACATCTACGACGACATCGACGCGATTGAACGCAGCTTCCAATTCATGCTGCGGCTGATCCCGCCGGACGGCACTCTGCTGACCTGTGCGGACGACCGCCGTGCGCTGGCGTTGGCGAAACACGCACACAGCCGGGTACAGACCTACGGCTTCGCCGCGGACGCACACTGGAAAGGAACCTACACCGGAATCTCCGGAGGGTTCAGCGGGCTGGTGATCGACCGTGGCGGGAATCGGTATGCCGAGCTGGCGGTCCCGCTTGCCGGGATGCACAACCTGCGGAACACCATTGCTGCTGTCGCCGCGACAACATTGATGGGCGCAACCGTTCCGGACATCACCGAGGCGCTGATGCAGTTCAAGGGCATCCGCCGGCGGATGGAAGTGTTTCTCGAGCGGGACGGTGTCACCTACATCGACGATTTCGGTCATCACCCGACCGCGATGAAGGAAACCATCGCCGCCGCAAGGGCGCGATGGCCGGGAAAACGCTTGCGTGTGCTGATCGAACCGCGATCGAACACGATGGTCCGGCGGTTGCATCAGGACGTGCTGGCAAGTGCGTTGCAGGCGGCGGACGAGGTCTATTTCGGCCCGATTCACCGTGCCGAGCGGATTCCGTTCGACGAAAGGTTGAACCGTGACGCGGTGCTTAACGAACTGCGCGACTGCGGGGTCAAGGGACAATCCTTGGACGACGTTTCCGAGCTGGCCGGGATGATCCGGAGCACGGGCAAAGCGGGGGATGTGGTGCTTATCTTCTCCAACGGCGCATTCGGGGGGATCTACGACCTCTTCCGTGCTGACTGACCACTGAGTACTGACAACTGACGACTGTGTTTCGGGGGCGGATGTGTTCCTGGTGGACGCCGCGGTCTTCAAAACCGTTGTGGGGTTTAATCGCCCTGGCTGGGTTCGATTCCCAGACGCTCCCGCTGCTTTTCCTGGATCAACTCGATGTGCCGCTTTCCGCGCTTTTCCTTCGCACGCCTGAGCTCGACCTCTTCGACCTCCTGATCCAACGCAGCCATCTGCTCCGGTGTCAACCGTTGCTGAATCGCCTGCCATAAACTGGCGTACGACTGCCGGTGACGTTGCGGATCGTACTGCTTCTGGTAGCGTAGCATGTACTTGTAGGCCAGCTCGTACTCGTTCATCTGGTAATACGACAACGCGAGGCCCGGCAGGCTGAAGATGTTGTCCGGCCACCATTCGAGCACACGGGTGAACATCTCCGCCGCTTTCGGGTACTGTTCGGTGTGGACATAGGTCCGGCCCAGCCACCACATGCTCATCCCCTGGTAGCCATTCTTGTTCACTGCGTACTCGAAATTCTTCCGCGCCTGCTCGTAGTTCTTCTGCTCGTAGTACGCGATCCCGCGCATGTACTCGATCGGCAGACCGTTCGGATGACAATCGAAGAACGGGTTCTTCGCGTCACGAAGCACCGGGATGACAACCTCGTAGTGTTCCGAGGCCAACGCGGCATGAGCCATACGCACACGCGATTCGCCCTTGGTACGGTAAACGCCAACCACCGTCGCAAATGACGCCAGCAGCAAGACGGCAATCGCGGTCACGCGTACTCCAATGGCCCGTTTACCGGTTTCCTTCGACGGGATTGCCATGCGGTAGACAAAAAAGGACAGCGCCAGATAGGTCGCAAAGTAGGCGCTGTGTTCCAGCCGTTCACGCGGGAAGCCGGAATTGGAGATCAGGAAGAAGCCGATCAGCGCGAACAGCACCAGCCCCGCCAGCCACCGGGTTTCGTTGTCCTTCGCTTCACGGATCGCGCGCCAATTCAACCAGAACGCCATCGCGAACAACCCGAGATAGCCGATCAGGCCGATGATGCCGGTTTCCGACAGCACCCAGAGCGGGTCGTTGTGCGGACGGATCCAGTTTGCCTGAGAGATCCGGTTGCGCATGTTCTCGATGTTGGTGTACTGCACCCAGTTGCCCGCACCGAGCCCGGTGACCGGATGCAGCTCGGTTAGTTCCAACGTGCGTTGCCACAGCAGCGTACGCTCCTGCAGATCGTCGAACTGGTCCGAGACAAAGGTGACAAACACCACCGCCCCCGCCAGCAACACCACCGACAGCGCAAGCGCCGCGACTCGCTTCTGGATGCCGGTTCCCCAGAGCTTCTTGACGCCGATTTTGCGGTCACCAATAACAAAGATCATTCCGGCGATTGACGCGCCGAGTGTCAGCGCGATCCACGTCGCGCGTGTCGTCGAAACTACTACAGCCGCCACCATTGCCAACAGCGCCGCGAAGAACAGCAACCGCGACAACTTCTTCATCCGGATCGCGCCATACAGGGTTAACGGGGTGGAGAGGAACAGGAAAGAGGCGAACAGGTTCTCGTGCATCATCGTACCGTACGGCGGGTCGAGCATCCCGATCCGGAATAGCGGGCTGCCCCATTGCAGAATCCCGACCAGCGAGATCAGCAGCATGAAGGAGGCGGTGTAATACGCGAGCTGCTGCCAGCGTTCACGGTTCCAGAGCAGGATCAGGGCGAACAGCACCATGTGCGACACCAGCAGCGCGGTCCGCAGGGTGGCGTACAACCAGTCCGGCTTATCGATCGCCACCCAGAAACCAATCGCCGCCGCGAGCACATACAACCCACCTGTAAGCACCAGTCCCGACCGCCACAAGCCATGCGAGCGTAAACTCTTGTACCTCACGCTACCCCACAGCACCATCGCTGCAACAATCGCCAGACAGCCTGCCCAGACCGTAAACCGGAACATCAGACCGGGGTCCAGCGTCGCCGTGGAAAACGACAACGGCACAATCACTGCAGTGACCGCAGCCATCGCGTGAAACAGGATCTTGCGGAAACGTTCAGTCGGATCGGGCATCAAAGCTACCAGCGTCGGGATTGAGTTTTGCTAATGTACTGGTTCAGAAGACTCGTGTGATAGTCAGGCACGAACTCCCATCACGAAAGCAAAAAGCTCCAAAAGACCGGTCTCACATTGACTCGTCGTGGAAACGGTATCATACTCAAAGATTGGAAGCGGGAATCACCCGTTTCACGCAACGTCAAGATTTCCAACGTGTAAGTTTGAGGCATACGATGCGCAGTACACTGCTTGTTCTGATCGCCATGCTGTTGGCGACGTTTGCCGTCGCACAGGATTATACCATCCGTGTGATGACCTACAATCTGCTGAATTATAGCACTACCAGCAACGACCGCAATGATGAGTTCGCGACGATCATCAACGAGATCGATCCGGACATCATCCTCGCGCAGGAAGTGATCAACAACGACGCCGCGGACGATTTTCTCGACGAAGTGCTGGACGGTACCTGGTCACGCACCCCCGGACCGCTGCTCGGCACCAGCGACGAATATGCGTTTTACCGCAACGATCTGTTCGAGCTCGTGTCACATGCCTCCGTGCCCACCGACCTGCGCAACCATGAGATCTACCAGTTCGCCGCGCTGAACATTCCGACCGAGCCTGAGATCTGGTTTGGTAATACGCACCTCAAAGCCAGCCAGGGCGAGGAAGATCGCCGGTACGACGAAGTACTCGATCTGCTCAGCTACATGACCTCGGAAGACCTGTACAGCACCGATTTCTTCTTCTGCGGCGACTTCAATATCTACACCAGCTCCGAACCGGCCTACCAGGCGTTGATGAACGCCGGTTTTGAAGATCCGATTGAAACACCAGGAAACTGGCACGACAATGCCAGCCTGGCGGCTGTCCACACTCAGAGCCCGCGCACATCTTCGTTCGGTGGAGGTGCGACTGGCGGCATGGACGACCGTTTCGATTTCATCCTCGCGCAGGAAAGCCTGTTTGACAGCGAAGGCTGGGACGTTCTCGCGACCACCTACACCGCGTTCGGCAACGACGGCAACCACTTCAACCAGGCGATCAACAACGGAACCAACAGCGTCGTCTCGCCGGAAGTCGCCGACGCTTTGCACGCCGCCAGTGATCACATCCCGGTGTTCGTTGATGTCGGCTACTGGCTCTCCGGCGAAGATATCATCTTCACGCTTGAACCGGCCGTTCCGAACCAGACCATCTTCCCGGGTGGTGGGACGGTGGAGTTCACTGCCTACATCACCAACACGACAAACCAGATGATCGTCACCGCCGGCTGGACCGAGGCGATCCTGCCAAACGGCAACACCTACGGCCCGCTGGCTTACGTGCAGCCGTTGCCGATCCCGGCGAACTACACCATCGTGCGCCCGTTGACGCAGAACATCCCTGCTTCCGCGCCTGGTGGTGAATACAGCCTCGTTGGCAAGATCGGTAACAACCCGAACAACGTTTTCGCGAGCGACTCGTTCACGTTCACCAAGCTCGGCGGGGGTAATGTCGCCGCGTTCCTGCACGATATCGGTTTGTCCGACGCGACCGTCTCCGCGAACGACGCCACCATCCCGGCGGAATTCGAACTGACCGGCCTGTATCCGAACCCGTTCAACGGCAGCAGCACCATCGAACTCAGTCTGCCGCAGACGCAGCGCGTGGCGGTGACGGTGCATGACGTCACCGGACGTCAGGTCGCCAGCGTACTGGACGGAACCTTGAATGCCGGATCACACCGGTTGAACCTGAACCTGTCGGCACAGGCTTCGGGGATCTACTTCGTCACCGCACAGTCCCAAGGCGAGGTTGCAACTCTTAAGGCAATGCTGGTCCGCTAAGAGGGAAACCTTCTGACACGCAACGAGTTTTACGTATGACCTGGCCGGGGCAATCTGCCCCGGTCTTGTTTCAGGTGCCGGAACGAATGCAGCAGCAAGCAGAGACAATTGATCATGGCTGACACAACACGCGGCAACATCCGCAACGAGCGCATCCATTTCACGAACAAGGACGGCGAACGGCTGGCCGGCATTCTCGATCTGCCCGCGGAGGGGGAACCCCAAGCGTATGCCATCTTCTCCCACTGCTTCACCTGCAGCAAGCAGTACAAGGTGGCGGTGTACACTGGCCGGTTCCTGGCCGAGAATGGTATCGGCGTGCTGCGCTACGACTACCCGGGTCTTGGTGAGAGCGAGGGCGATTTCAGTCAGACCACGTTCCAGGGGTATGTCTCAGACGTGCGCTTCGCCGCCGAATTCCTGCGCAAGAACTATTCGTCCCCGGTGGTGTTGATCGGGCATTCGTTCGGTGGGGGTGCGTCGCTCGCCGCCGCGAGTTCGATTGAGAGCGTAAAGCTGGTGGTCACCTTTGCCGCGACCGCTCGTCCCGGTGAGCTGCGGCCTGGTCTGAAATCTGCGTTCGAGGAAGCGCAAGCGACCGGACTGGGACGGATCAACACCGACGGCAAACCACGTGAGCTGCGCAAGGAGTTCTTCGACAAGCTGAAGGAAGTGGATCTCGAGCCGTCGGTGCGATCTCTGCGGCCGAACCTGATCGCCGTGCATGCCGCCGAGGACAACATCGTGCCGTTCGAGAACGCGGAGACGCTGGTCCGTTGGGCGCCGCGCTCACGCCTGCTGCAGATGGATGGCGCCGGGCACCTGTTCATGGATGAACAGCACGTAAAGCCGGTGGTGGATGAGATGGTGAAGAAGGTATTGGGGTAGGAAAGTACGCTTTCGGTGCCACTGCCTTCTCCAGACACGCAAACCGAAGGTGTGTATGTGTCTTTCCCTGTCTGTTCATGTCTTTTGCTGTCTTTTACTATCTTTTACTGTCTTTGACTTTGTTTTTATTTCAGCAACGTGACTTTTCGAACCGTGGCACCATTAGGTGTCGCGGTTTTTACGTAGTAGGTCCCACTCGGATAACCCTGCGCGTTCCAGCTCAGCTGTGTGCTGTGGGTTGAGGAAGGGAAGAGGGTCTCGACCAGCCGGCCGTTGGCGTTGATGATCTCGACGGGGGAGAGCCGTCCCTCGCCGCGAAGCTGGATGGTCAGGGATGCGTTGAACGGGTTCGGGTATGCGACCAGCTCAATCTTAACCGGCAGTGCAGGTTCTTCGATGGGCTCGAGAACGCTCGTCTCGCGGTATACCAGCCAGTTGGCAGTGCGCCGGATCAGTTCATCACGGGGCAATTCGACATCGGCGCCATTGTCCATGTGCACCAGCGAGAAGCCGTAGTCCGCCACTCGCCAGCCGTAGTCAAACCAGCCCGCCGTTGGGATGCCATCACCAGTTAGGAAGATAGCCGGATTGCCGCAGCAAGGATAGGAGATGCTTACACCGTCCGAGCTGCACGCTTCAATCGTCTGGCCCTGGGCGATCGGGTCGTCCGGGTAGCCGAGGAAGGTAGTTTCGTCGAGCGGATCGTTCCACACCGACGCCAATCCGCCCAGCCATTCCGGATCGCCATAGGGGTACGTTTCGTACAGGTACAGCCCGCTCACAGATCCGCCGTTGCTGTAGCGGAACCAATCCCGCACCGGCACATCCTCCTGCGTAAACAGATACTGCGAGTAACGGGCGTCCGCCTCAACCATGATTGTCCATGCCTCGTACATTTCATGCGGCAGCTCGTTCATCGGCACACCGGCGTAACCCCACACGATGTGTCCTGCTTCCAACGCCGGGGCGATCACTTCGCGCACACCTTCCATCCCGTCTGAAATCAGCAAAACTTCCGCCTTGCGGAGGGAGAGGTGGAAGGAATACGTCATTCCGCCAGTTGGGGAGTCGAGCGTCAGGGATGCGGCGGTACGGTCCGGCAGATTCCCAAGCGCGCCAGTGCTGACCGGAATCGAGAGGAAAACGGTACGTTCGGCACCCACCGGGATCTCGTCAATCATACCGTTCAGAGTCTGTGCGGAAACCGGTCCGGTTTGTTCCAGGTTCAGCGCCCAGTCGATATTTGTCCACGGTTCCGTGAGATTTGCGATGCTGAACTGCAACGTCGCCGTTTCACCCTCCTGCAGCACATGATCTGGATAGACCGTTTCGTCCGTGAGGTGATACAACACGGAGACGCCATTCTCGACATTCTCCGCCATCACGGAGATCGGGAGGGCAAATGCGAGTGACACCAGCAGCGGCAAAAGACCTAGCGAACTGATTTTGATCATGGACTGAACCTGATGTGTTAGGAATTCCTAAGTAAGATACGCATTCACGGAGCCCGCGTTCCTGAAATTGGTCCACAATTCGAAATCCGTTCTCCGCTCCGTTTGACCCGAGCCATAGGGAGCAGCTAAGTACGTCGTATCCTGAGTGGCCGAGAGCGTGGCTGTTGCGCCATGTTTTTCAAAGACACGCGCCCGCGACGGTTTACCTTGCCTCTACTGAGGATCGCGTCTATATTTGCGCATGTTTTTGCAGGGGGAATTTCGAGATGCCCGCGAGTATCGCGGAACGGCTGGCCGAGGTACAGGATCGCATCGCGCGCGCCGCGAAGGCGGCGGGACGTGCGCCGGATGAGATAAACCTGCTCGCGGTGAGCAAGTTTCAGCCGATCGATGCAGTTGCCGAAGCCATTCTTGCCGGCCAACGATTCTTCGGCGAAAACCGCTTTCAGGGAACGCCGGAGAAGATCGACGCGATTCGGCAGCAGTTCCCCGAGCTGGCAAACGAGTTGCACTGGTCGTTCATCGGCACCCTGCAGAGCAACAAGGTCAAACCGATTCTCGAGCTGTTTGATTCGATCCAGTCGATTGACCGTTTGAAACTGTTGAGCCGTGCCGACCGTATCGTAGAAGAACTGGACACGACTGCGAACATCCTGTTTCAGGTGAACGTCAGCGGCGCGGAAACGCAGGGCGGGGCAGAGCTGAGTGAACTCGAGGACCTTGCCGTCGCGGCATCCAAGTTGGACCATGTCAACGTGAACGGTCTGATGGCGATTGGCCCATTGACCGATGATCGTGACGAGATCCGCCGTGCGTTCGTGGAGGTACGAACCGCCGCCGACAGGCTGACCAACTTGAATCTGCCGCACGTTTCCATGGACACGTTGTCGATGGGAATGACGGACGATTACGATATCGCAATCGAGGAAGGGTCGACGATGGTGCGGATCGGAACCGCCATCTTTGGACCCAGGCAAACCTGAGGCCGCCATGAAGCTGACACCGCTGGATGTACGCAAGCAGGAGTTTAGCCGGCAGATGCGTGGCTACGACCTGGACGAGGTCCGCAGCTTCCTCGAATCGGTGGCAGATGCGTACGAGCAGGCGATCAACGAAAATCAGTCGCTGAACAAACAACTGGCGACGTTGCAGACCAGGCTGCAGGATTACCAGCAGATGGAAACCAGCTTGCAGGACGCCGCGATGAGCGCGACAAAGGCTGCCCGCGAGGCGGAGGATCGCTCAAGCCGCGAGGCAGACCTGCTGGTGCAGAGTGCGCAGCTGGAAGCCGAGCAGATCATCACGGACAGCCGCCGCCAACGGCAGCAGATTGAAGACGACATCGCCCGGCTGGAAGGCCAGCGGCGTTCGTTCATTCTGACCTTGAAGCACGTCCTCAGGAACCAGGTGGACTTGCTGGAAATCCTCGAACAGGACCCGCTCGACCGGGTTCTGGACGATAACCACGCGCCCGGGGACACCTCCGGTGACGCGAAGACAGAACGCTCACCCCGAGATCCACAACACGGGAATGCCCGCTAGAGAGTTTATGACTGACGATAAAGCCCGCCACACGATGTTTGCGCCGGTACCCAATCCCCCGGACTTTCCGAAACAGGACCATGCCATCCTCGATCAATGGAAGAAGGAGAACATCTTCCAGCGCACGATCGACGAACGCAAGGATGGGCAGGACTGGGTGTTCTACGATGGCCCTCCGGGAACCAACGGGCCGCCGCACATCGGCCACCTGATGCAGTCCGCGTTGAAGGACTTGTGGCCGCGTTACGAAACGATGAAGGGCCGGCGTGTGCTACGCAAGGCCGGGTGGGACACACACGGCCTCCCGATCGAGTTGACCGCCGACCGTGACCTCGGGCTGGCGTCCAAGCGGGATATCGAAGCGTACGGCGTGCAGAAGTACGTCGATTACTGCCGCGAAACGGTCTTCCGGTTCAAGAGCACGTGGGAAGAAGCGATTCACCGTGTTGGCCGTTTCCTCGATCTGGACGAGTTTTACGCGACCTACACCAACGATTACATCCAGAGCGACTGGTGGGTGCTGAAGCAGGCGTGGAACACAAAGGTCAAGCCGCAGTTCGCCGACCGCACCAACCTCGCCGGGAACGACCGGTTCCTGTACAAGGACTATCGTGTCAGTGCGTGGTGCCCGACCCAGGGCACGACCTTGTCGAACTTCGAGGTCGCCCAGGGATACAAGGAAGTCACTGAGCTGTCCCTGTTTGCCAAGATGCCGGTAATCGGGCAGGAGAACACCAAGCTGGTCGTTTGGACAACGACCGCGTGGACGCTGCTGAGCAACATCGCCGTCGCCGCCGGGCCGTCCCTGACCTACGTCCGCATCCGAATCAAAGAGGACGCGAACAACGGCCTCAACAAAGCCGGTGAACGCCTGATCCTCGCCAAGTCACGCCTCGAGGCCCTGAGCAACTTTCTCGGTGGTGCGGACAACTTCGAGATCGAAGCGACCTTCAGCGGTACCGAGCTCGCCGGAACGAAGTACCAGCCGCTGTGGGAGTTCCAGGCTTTGTCCGGCGACCAGAACGGGCATTTCGTGATCGCGGACGACTACGTCACCGCCGACGACGGTACCGGGCTGGTTCACCTCGCACCGTACGGTGAGGACGACTACCGCTTGATCAAGCAGCACAAGCTCGACTTCACGCTCCGTGTCAACGAAGCCGGTGAAGTCGTTGAGGGTGAACCGGAGTGGCTGGGACGCTGGTTCAAGGACGACGATCTCGAGATCGAAATCCTCAAGAGCCTCGCTGCCCGTGGGATGCTGTTCGCCAAGGAAAAGCACGAACACACCTACCCATTCAATTACAAGACCGGCACGCCGCTGGTGTATTTTCCGCGGCCTGGCTGGTTTATCCGCGCAACGGCGATGCGGGACGAAATGCTCGCCGCCAACGAACGGATCAACTGGATTCCCGATCACATACGTGAAGGCCGCTTCGGCAAGTGGTTGGAAAATGTGATCGATTGGAACATCACCCGTGAACGATTCTGGGGTTCGCCGCTGCCGGTGTGGACCAGCGAAGACAACGGACACGTCGTCGTCGTGAAGTCCATCGAAGAGCTGAACGAGCACCTCAAGCGGCAGGGAGATGAGCCATTCGCGGCAGACGCCGACATCCACAAACCGCGCATTGATGATGTCATACTGCGGACCGAGTCTGGAGTCGAGCTGCATCGCGAAAACTTCGTGCTCGACAGCTGGTTCAACGCCGGCATCATGCCGTGGGGCCAGATCGGTTACCCGGCGGCCGAGGGATCGGTCGACTACTTCAACCACCAGTACCCGGCGGATTTCATCTGCGAGGGTCTCGACCAGACCCGAGGCTGGTTCTACAGCCTGCTCGCGGCGAGCACCTTGCTCGCGATTGCACGAGACGATGACGACAAGGACCGCTGGTCGTCATATAAGAACGTGATCTGCACCAACCTCGTACTCGACGAGGAAGGGCAGAAGATGTCGAAGTCAAAGGGGAATGTCGTCCCGCCGATTCCGATCATGGAACAATATGGCGCGGACGCGGTGCGCTGGTCGTTCTTCCGCAACAACCCGTGGTTGCCCGTCCGGTTCGGTGAAGAAGCGCTCAAGGATAGCCTGAAGCAGGTGCTCATCCCGTTGTGGAATGCGTACAGCTTCTTTGTAACCTACGCCAACGTGGACGGCTGGGATCCAAACGCGGACTACGAGATGTCCGACCGGACCCCGATCGACCGTTGGATCCTGACAGCCTACAACGACCTCGTCACCGAAGTTACTGAAAAGCTGGAAGGCTACGACGTGATGCCCGCAGCCGCGGCGATCACCGACTTCGTTGACCGGCTGACGAACTGGTACATTCGCCGCAGCCGACGCCGTTTCTGGAAATCCGACCAGTTGGGCGACAAGCACCGCGCGTATCGCACGCTGTACGACGTTCTGACCGGTTTCATCCGGGTACTCGCGCCGTTCGCACCGTTCATCAGCGAGATCATGTACCAGAACCTGGTGCGTGGCCATAGTAAGGATGCGCACGATTCGATTCACCTCGATACCTGGCCGAAAGCTGATGAATCGTTGCGGGATGACACGATCAAGGCAAACATGGATTACGCCCGCGCGGTGGTCACCGCTGGACGTTCCGCGCGTGAAGCGGCACGGCTCAAGGTGCGGCAGCCGCTGGCAAAGTTGATTCTCGTCGCTGAGGAAACACAGCGCGAGATGCTCTCCGACCTGCGGGAACTGGTGCTCGATGAATTGAACATCCGGGAGTTGGAGTTTGCCGATTCCGCCAGCGATCTTGTCACCTTCCGGGCGAAACCGAACTTCGTTACCCTCGGTCCGCGCTTCGGAAAGGACGTCAAGGTCTGGGCGCCGAAGATCATCAACTCGGACCCGTCCACGACCGCGGCCTGGGCTGCTGGCGAGACGGTCACCCTGGATGGTGAAGACTTCGGTCCAGATGATGTGATGCTGAGCCAGGAAGCGCCGGACTACCTGGAAGTCAACGAAGACGGGAATGTTCTGCTCGCGCTTGACACACGCCTGAACGAAGAGCTGAAGGCGGAAGGCTACGTTCGCGAGCTGATCAACCGGATTCAGAACAAGCGGAAAGACCTTCAGTTTGAGGTGACACAGCGAATCAACCTGCAAGTGTTCGCTGATGGGGAGCTGAGGGAGGCAGTCGAGCAACATCGAGCCCTCATTGAGCGGGAAGTACTTGCAATTCGCGTTGATGTTCAAGAGCTTGAAGATTCTTCGGACACGCTGGATGTGAACGACAAGGCTGTGCGGCTGGTCGTTGAACCGGCTGCCGGTTAAGTGATGGAGTCAGTTGGATGAGTGAAAAAGAGAAGAAAAGCGCTGGCAAGTCGGAAAGCGGTTGGAGCCCGAAGGTTGATTACGATGACGGCGTCCGCCGTTACCGGCCGGAGGATCAGGACTACTTCCGCGGAATCATCCTGCAGAAGGTTGAAGCCGTGAAGAAGGAGCTCGGCTACCTCGAAGAGAGCTCGTTGAAACCGTTGGATGAATACTCTGGCGACAGTTCCACCTACAGCCTCCACATGGCTGACCAGGGTACGGACGCTCAGGAACGTGAAAAGGCCCTGCTGTTTGCCCAGCGCGAACACAAATTCCTGCGCAGTCTGCTGGCCGCACTCGACCGCATGAAGGCCGGTACGTATGGCTATTGCATGGACACCGGTCTCCCCATTGAATACGCTCGACTCGAAGCGGTACCGCATGCAACGCTGAGTATCGCTGCCAAGAAAGCTCGCGAAGAAGAGGGCCGGTAATCTGCTGAAAGCTTTTCGCTGACAGCAGTACCGGCCAATGGCCGTTCTCTCCGACCACAAGTCCCCACCGTAAATCCCATTTTTCAGCAGATTGTCGAATACTCTCATTAGAGTGCTCTCGCTTTTAGAATTTTGACTCCGGAAGCCCCGATGAGACTTGCATTAGCCAATTCGGGAACACAATTTACACTATCGTAAGATTAAGCGGTAACTATGGGGTGGGGACATGACTCCCGAAGAACAAGAGCAACGGGAATTGTTGCAGAGCTTCGTCGAAGAAGGCCGTGAACTGATCGACGACGCGGAACCGTTGATTATCGAACTGGAAAGCCAGGCGGCGGAAGATGAATCCGGCGACATTGATCCGGAAACCATCAACACCATTTTCCGTTTGTTTCACTCGTTGAAGGGTGGTGCCGGCTTCCTCGACCTGACGTTGATCAGCAGAGTGACGCACGAAGCGGAGACACTGCTCGACCTGTTCCGTAAGGGGCAGGGCAAGCTTACACCCGCCCATATCGACCTCATCAATCGCGCAAGCGATTTCCTGCGCAAGCTACTCGATCAGATCGACAGCGTGTATCACGAAGAAGGTCACGAAGACGAAGCCGATCAGGTAGCCGCCGAACTCCGGAAGGAAATCGCCGCGTTGAAGGGTGGCGATGATGAAGAGGACGACGGCCCGGTAGTGCGAGCGGAGGACATGTTCGAGGTCGTTGCTGAAGAGACAGCTGACTCGACTGAGGAGCCCGAAGCGGAATCGGCGGATGAGGAGGTCGTTGAAGAACCTCCTGAGGTTAACTCGATTCCGATTACTCCTGAAATCCTGAGTCAGTTTGCGACGGAGTCCGAAGAACAGCTGCAAACCGCTGAAGAATGCCTGATTCGTTTCGAAAAAAACACGGACGAAGAGAGCGCACTGCAGGAAGCCTTCCGCGCGCTGCACAGTTTCAAAGGCAACTGCGGGTTTGTTGACTTCAAGGACATGATGGCGCTGGCAAACGGCGCGGAGACTGTTCTTGATCTGTACCGCAACAAGAAAGTTGACTATAACCCGGCGACTGTCAGCCTGTTGCTGGAGATCATCGACTTCTTGCGGAATACCTTGAAAACCGTGCCGGATACTGGCAATGGCAGCATTCCGGCCGCGCCGGGCCTGTTGCATCTGCTCGAGGACACGGTCGGCAAGGAAGTCATGCAGGCGCAGCGGAAGGAAAAGGCGAAGCCAAAGACTGCCGCCGCCGCACCGGAAGCGAAACAGCCCGCGCCCGAACCGAAAGCTGAGCCAGCGGCTGAAACGGAGAAACCGAAGGCTGCCGCTCCGGCCACTCCCGTTGCAAAGCCTGCTGCTAAACCGGCTCCCAAGCCGGCAGCCGCCAACGGGGCTGCAAAACCGGCAGCGCCTCCCGCAGCCCAGCAACCGGCGGCGCAACGTCAGTCGGTGCGTGTTGATGTGGAAAAGGTCGACCGGCTGCTTGACCTGGTCGGGGAGCTGGTGATCGCGGAAGCGATGGTCGCGCAAAACCCGGATCTACAGGATGTCGACATTCCGCTCGACCGGTTTGAACGCGCGGTGATGCAGTTGAACAAGATTACTCGCGACCTGCAGGACATTTCCACCTCCATCCGGATGATCCCGCTTTCCGGAACCTTCCGACGCATGTTCCGCCTGGTACGGGACGTCGCGCAGAAGTCCAAGAAAAAGGTTGAGCTAACGATCGAAGGTGAGGAAACCGAGGTCGACAAGACGGTGATCGAGAACATCACCGATCCGCTGGTTCACATCCTGCGCAACTCCATCGACCATGGCATCGAGTCACCGAAAGACCGTGAAGATGCGGGTAAGTCAGCCACGGGTCACGTTGCCATCCGCGCGTACTACGTCGGCGGCGAGGTTTGGATTTCGATCAAGGATGATGGCAAAGGCCTTGACCGGGATCGCATCCTGAACAAGGCGCTGGAACGCGGCATCGTCAATCCGGAAGAAGCTGAAGCGATGCCGGACGACGAAGTCTGGCAGCTGATTTTCCAACCGGGTTTCTCGACGGCGGAAAAGGTGACGGACGTTTCCGGCCGTGGCGTCGGAATGGATGTTGTCCGCCGGAACCTGGAATCTATCCGGGGTAAAGTGGATGTCAAATCTGAAGCGGGGCAGGGGTCGGAAGTCGTCCTGCGGATCCCGCTGACGCTGGCGATCATTGACGGCATGCTGTTACGTGTCGGCAAGGAAAAATACGTCATCCCGATCACCACGATCAGCGAATCGTTGCAGGTAACCGAGGACATGATCACCCGTCCGATGGAAGGACGGGAGATTATCCGTGTTCGCGACGATCTGATTCCGGTCATCCGCTTGCACGATCAGTTCAGCGTCGAGGCGGATTCACCGGACCTGACTAAAGGCATTGTGACCATCCTGGAGGTGGACGGACAGCAGTTCGGCTTGTTCGTGGATGAATTGCTCGGACAGCATCAGATCGTGATCAAGGGCTTGAGCGACTACATCACCGATCAACCGTGCGTTTCCGGCTGCACGATCCTTGGCGATGGCGGCATCTGCCTGATCCTTGACATCGGCGGGATCATGAAGCAGGTGAACCGAAAAGAAAGCCACAAGGAAATGGAAACTGCCCGCGTTTGAGGTGGCCTGATACTAACGTTTTTCCGGGTTGCACATGGTCGGTACAGCGACAATCAACGATAAAGAGTTCAAGCAGATTCGTGAACTCGTTTACAGCCGGTTCGGGATCAATCTGACGGAGCAGAAACGGGCTCTCGTCACCGGACGGTTGAACAAGGTCCTTCGTGAAGGTGGCTTTGCCAGCTTCCAGGACTATATCCAGGCCGTTGAAAAGGATGATACCGGCAAGTCGTTGAGTCAGCTGGTCGACCGGATCTCGACAAACCACACCTATTTCTGGCGTGAACCCGACCATTTCGTGTTCTTCCGGGACGAATTCCTGCCGAAACTGATACAGCAGCAACGGGCACGCAACCAGAAGAAGATCCGGATCTGGATTGCCGGCTGTTCCTCTGGCGAAGAGTCGTACATGCTGGCGATCCTGATCAAGGAAGCGTTGGGACGGGAAGCCGCTGCGTGGGACGTCGGCCTGCTGGCGACGGACATTTCCACCGTCGCGTTGGCCAAGGCTGAAGCTGGAATCTACCGGCAGGAAAACATCAGCCACATGCCCCCAGCGTTGAAGAACAAGTATTTCAAGAAGCAGCCTAACGGGGAATACCAGATCGATCCCAGCCTGAAAAAGATGCTGTTGCATCGGCGGCTGAACCTGATGCGTCCCAGTTTCCCGTTCAAAAGCACCTTCCAGGCGATCTTCTGCCGCAACGTGATGATCTATTTCGACCAGCCGACGCGCGATGAACTGCTGAAGAAATTTGGCAAATTCCTCGATCCGGGCGGCTTGCTGTTCATCGGTCACTCGGAAACCCTGGGTCGGAATCACGCTCTGTTCGACTATGTAATCCCGGCATTGTACCGGCGCACGGAGGCGAGGTGAAGAAAGCACGCGTATTGGTCATTGACGACTCCGCGTTGATCCGTCAGATCCTCACTCGAGGGCTGGCCAAGGATGATGATATCGAGGTGCTGGGTGCGGCTGGTGATCCGTACCAGGCACGTGACAAGATTATCCAGCTGAAGCCCAATGTGCTCACGCTCGATGTCGAAATGCCGCGGATGGACGGCGTCGAATTCCTCCGCCGCCTCATGCCGCAGTATCCGATACCGACGGTTATGGTCAGTTCGTTAACCGAACGTGGCAAACAGATAACGCTCGAAGCGATGGAAGCCGGCGCGGTGGACATTGTTGCCAAACCGAAAGCGGATGTTGCCCGCGGCATGGAGGACATGCTCGATGACCTCCGCGAAAAGGTCAAGGGCGCCGCGCAGGTCGATGTCAGTCACTGGAAACGTCTGGCAGGCCTGAAAAAGGCTCCGGCCCCACGTCCACGAACAACCGCCCTTGCCGAATCCACAGATAAGGTGATTGCGATTGGCGCATCCACCGGTGGCACGGAAGCCTTGCGAACCGTGATCACCGCTCTGCCGGCAAACACGCCCGGCGTCGTCATCGTGCAGCATATGCCGCCAGGGTTCACCGCCATGTTCGCGGAACGACTGAACTCGCAATCGGAAATGACTGTGCAGGAGGCACGGGATGATGACCGCGTCCTGTCCGGACGAGTATTAATCGCGCCCGGTGATTACCACATGCGCGTCGTTCGCTCCGGCGGTATCTACAAGGTCAAGCTGAGCCACGAGGAAAAAGTCAGTGGCCACCGGCCTTCTGTCGAAGTGTTGTTTCAATCCGTTGCGGAACACGTGGGTCCGAACGCCGTCGGTGCCATTCTGACCGGGATGGGTCGCGATGGAGACAAGGGCATGCTGGCGATGAGGAAACGTGGTGCCAGGACTATCGGCCAGGACAAGGAAACGTCCGTTGTGTACGGCATGCCGCGTGAAGCCTATCAGCTGGGCGGGGTCGAGTTGCAGGTTGGGATTCAAGATGTAGCGGGGGCAATTCTGAACGCCCTGCGTAAACCGGTTCATTCAACCGAAGAACGCCGATGAAGGACACGATTTACGTCGGAATCGGCGAGTTCGGTGTCTCCCGAAATCCGCAACAGCAGATTAAAACGATGGCTCTCGGATCGTGTGTTGGTGTCATTGCACACGACAAGGTGAGTGGCGCATGGGGATTGCTCCATATTGCACTCCCAGAATCAAGCATCAATCAGAAACGAGCCGAAGCGAAACCTGGTACATTCGCGGATACCGGCATTCCTGCGCTGTTAAGAGGAATGCGGCGCGCTGGCTGGGACGGGAAAGGCCGGCTCACCATCCGGCTCGCCGGAGGCGCGTCGATTATGGATCCGAATGCCACCTTCAACATTGGAAAACGTAACATATTAGCGACCAAGAAAATCCTCTGGAAGTATCGTCTGGGTCCAATCGCTGAACACATCGGAGGCGAGATCAGCCGCACCGTGATCATCGACATCGAAGCTGGCAAAGTGTACCTGAGTTCACCCGCGAGGGGCCAATGGGAACTGTAAATCTGCCCCCGGATATCGCGCGCGAAATCGAAGCGTTGCCGATGCTGTCGGAAGTCGCATCAAGGTTGTTGATGCTGGCGGCGGACGAAGATCATGACCTGCGCCAAGTGGCAAAGGTCATCGAAACCGATGTCTATCTCTCGGCAAACGTGCTGAAGCTGGCCAATTCCGCCGCGTTTTCACGCGGGCACCAGATCGAAACGGTGAACCGCGCGGTCCTGCAGATCGGCGAAGGACTCGTCCTGAGCCTCGCGATCGGCATGAGCACCGGTGAGCTGCTGAAGCGCCCGATGGCGGGTTACGCGCAGCACGAAGGCACGTTGTGGAAATTCAGCCTGCAGGAAGCCATTGCCGCACGGGAAGTCGCACGCCATGCGAAGTCCGATCTGCGTCCGGACCTGGCTTACACCGCCGGCCTGTTGTTCAACATCGGCATGGTGGTGATGTCTGATCCGCTGGAGAAGGACAGCAAACGGATCGTGGATGTGCTGGACGATCCGGAACACGGCGATTTCATCGAACTGGAACGTGAAATCACCGGAACCGACAGGGATGAAGTCGGCGCGCATATTGCCGGACAGTGGCGTCTGCCGGATAGCATCATCACCGCGATCCGGTTTGCGCACAAGCCATCGGCGGCACCTGCTGAACTGGCGCCGCTGGTGTACGCTGTCCACGTTGGCGATCTGCTCGCTCGCACGATCGGATATGGCTCCGGCATTGATGCCTTGTGCTACACTCTGGACGAAGGCTACAGTGAACATTTCAACCTGGATCGAGCTGGGCTGGAACACCTGATCCTGGATATTGTGGACGAGTTTCACAAGATTGAACAGTCGGTTCTGGGCGAATCGCAGGGGTAATTGATGAGCCATCGAGTATTGATCGTGGATGACTCAGCCACGGCACGGATGATGATCCAACGGATTTTCGAGATTGCGGGCTGGCAAGACGCTACCTTCCATCAGGCCGGCAACGGAAAGGAAGCACTGGACCTGCTGCAGACGGAAGAAATGGATCTAATCATGTCCGACTACAACATGCCGGAGATGGACGGGGCGCAGTTTCTGAACGCGCTCCGATCCGACGCGAAGTTTGCCAAACTTCCCGTGATTATGATTACCAGCATCGGCAACGAGGCGCGGGAAAAACAGCTGTTGGAAGCCGGTGCGAATGCCGTGCTTCCGAAACCCGTGTCACCGCCGCAGTTGAGCGAAACGTTGGTATCCCTGTTCGGAGAGGTCAATGGCGGATAGCAAACAGGAAGCATTGAGCGCAGCCGTTGACAAGGCCCTGTCCGGTACATTGGAAAGCATGGCCTTCGCCGAAGTCGTTCCGCTGCGTAAGGTCCCGGACTGCGAAGTCGTTGATGAACTCAATGTCTACACCATGATCGACCTTCTCGAACCGCGTGCGGGAAAAGTAGTCCTGATCCTGTCAAAACAGCTCGCGGAATCCATCACCGAATCGATCTATGGCATGTTCGAGGAGGGCGAGCTCGGGCCAGATCATCAACGGGATGCCGTCAACGAAATCCTGAACACCCTCACCGGACGGTTCTGTGTCGAGATGTTCGGGGAGAACACGATCTACAATCTCGGCATTCCCGAATTCGGGATGCTGACGGATAAAGCTGAATTCCAGGATCCATCCTCGAGCTGGGTCCAGATCGATTACTCTGTTGAGGGGTGGCTGTTGCGTGTCCTCGTCGACACCGCACTCAGCTGATTTCGGGCGAGTTAGACCTAGGAAACGGGAGATCCACGATGAAGATCCTCGTGGTGGACGATTCTGCCACCATGCGTCGAATCATTATCAACCACCTGAAGCAGGCCGGCCACACGGATATTGTCGAGGCCTCCAACGGGGTGGAAGCATTGAGCCGCATGTCTGGCATTGAACTCGTGTTGACAGACTGGAACATGCCCGTTATGGACGGGCTTAGCCTGGTGAAGGAAATTCGGCACAACCCGAATTTCTCGTCCGTTCCGATTATCATGATCACCACTGAAGGTGCAAAAGAAGAAGTTCTCGAGGCCCTCAGGAACGGTGTAAATGATTACATTGTCAAGCCATTTACAAAGCAGATCATCCTCGAAAAGATTGAGGCCGTTGTCGGCTGAACCGGGAGACAGAGCCTACCATGGACGTACGATACATCAACCCTTTCATCAATTCCCTCATCAACACGCTGAAAATGATGATGGACTTGGACGCGGTTGCGGCAACCCCATTCGTCAAGGACAATTCGAAAACATCCGGTGACATCACCGGCGTGATTGGATTCGCCGAGAAAAAGATCATGGGGTCGGTCGCCCTCAGCTTCCCGGAAAAAGCCGCCTTGATGCTCTTCGAGGGGATGACCGGCGAAGCCACCGACGAAATCAACCGGGATGTGGAAGACTGTATCGGAGAGGTTGCAAACATCGTCGCAGGTGGAGCCAAGACCGAGATGGCGGGGCAGGGGCTGTCGTTCAACATCTCCGTGCCGTCCGTCGTCGTTGGGCAGAATCACTCCATCCGGCACAAGGCGGAAACGCCGGTTATCGTGATTCCGTTTACGGTCAAGGATGAGACCTTCATGATGGAAGTCACGATGAAGCTCTCCGATTGAGGCTGCATCTTGCAGGGGACGATATTTCTTCGCACGGGTCAACGCTGGTCCGTGCGATTTCTCTCCAGAGAGAAAAACAGCATGCCCGCTGGACATGCTGTAGCAAGGGTTCCTTTCCAAGCGGAAAGGAGGGAAGGGTGGAGCTGAGCTCCTGCCCGTTCCACTTTCAAAGCCCATGCCATTTTACTTCTTCACACGAAGCTTGCCCTGAATCTCAATCACCACAACGTTTTCAGCGAATCATCACCGTGCTCGAAAAATGTCTCCCGACTCTTCGATAGTCGGCAACTTTGACCGGGACCGGCAGAGATTTCCTCTTGCGCCGGAGTTCGCCAGTGCCGACAATACCAGCTGACAGTTGCGCGTGGGTACAGTGTCCGCAGGATAGAGGGGATCATGGAAGAACGTCTCGATGCATGGCTGAAAACTTATCGGGCGGAGAAGTACATCTCACCGGTCGACTGGGAAAGTATTCCCGAAGAATGCCGGATCCGGCTCGATAATTTCGCACGGGACGAAGCCGTTCACCGCGCCGACGCGTTCGCCCACGACGGCCAGCTCGACCTCCGCCGTCAGGAAGCGGTACGGCAGCTCGTGGACGCCATGGCGCAGAGCTGGCGTCTGCCGGGCGATGACGTCCGTCACGTGGTGGAAGACTTCTACGACGCCCTTCCGCCACGGCCCGGTCACGAATTCGACAAACTGGCCGTCCGCTTGTTCCGCCGCAAAGTGAACGCTTCCGCAGCTGACGTGTTTAACCAGTTCGATCCATCTGAAGAACACCCGGTCATCGAAGCCTGCGTCAAGTATCTCGATGTACCGCCGAACAAAGTGCTCGACCGTGGCGGGTTCCTGCGTGCATTCCAGAATGCCTACGATACCTGGACCACCAAACAGTCCCGCGACGCAGTCCTGGAGATCCTGCAAACAACCGGCCTGACCACCGAACCGATCAAGCTGAATGACCTGCTGCCGTACCTGGAAAATCGTGGCGCGCGGACGTGGGCGAAAGCCCTGATGCTAGAGCAGGACATTGGCGTTGATGTCGCCTCCCGTGACGAAATCATCCGTATCCTGAAACGCTACGCGTTGATGGTGAAACGCGGTGGGCCGGAAGCCATCGGCCTCACCGCGGCACCACCCATCCCGGATGCCGTTCCTGATGAAGCTACTCCGGTTCCAGAACTGGATATCACTGCAGTAACGTCAGAACCGGAGCCGGAAACACAGAGCGCATCTGAACCGGAACCCGAGCCTCAGCATGAGGTGGTGGCGGAACCTTACGATGAACCATCCTTCGAGGATGAACCGTTTGTGGACGACACCACGGACGATGACAATCTCGCTGCCTCCTCAGCGGATTACCCGTCTCCGGTTGATGAAACGAGCGATCAGTCAACCGAACCCGTGCAGGACCAGGAGGAAAATCAGGACACTGGCAGGCAGTCCGAAGAACCCGTTGATGAAGTGATCGAAGATGAAGAACCTGCCGATAACGACATGGCTGAGGCCACACCTGAGCCGGACCATGGGGAAGAGGAACAGCCGCTAGCTACCGGTGAATCCGCTCCCGACGAATCAACTGACGATACCGTCACGACGGAAAGTGACCAGCAAGGAGAACCACACGAAATGGATCCAAACCGTTTTCACGTGCGGGATCTCGACGACCTCGATGATGACGATCTCGAGGCGATCGAGTACCTGTTCGGCAAGGATGTGATCGATTACGATGACGACGAGGACGACTCGGGGGAGGATGACGACGAGGAAGGGCCTACTCCCGCGGTCGGAACGGTTAACGGCATGACCTCACGCAGCGTTCCACAGATGAAGGGCTTGCGTGATGTCGAACCGGGAATCCCGGTTCAGGTTGCCGAGAAACCCCGGCCGCAGAAGGACCGCTTCGCGTCACTCCGATCCGGTGAACTGCGTGGCAAGGTTGTTCGCGAGATCTACGCGAATGACGCTGCGCCGTTTGACCGATTCCTTGCGAAACTTACGTCCGCCTCCGACTGGAAGGCAGGAAAGAAGTTCATCGCCGAAGAAATGCTCGACCGTCGAGTGAACCTCGAGCAGGAACCGGCTCGCGCACTGTTCTTCGCGCTGAAGGAGTGCATGACCGATTCCTGATACCGAATCTGGCCGGAGCAGAGCACAGAGTCCGCCCGAGACTGGACGTTGCGAGAATCCGGTCTGATGCCGTACCATCTGCGACGGCCGAAATGACGGCCGTTTTTTGCCGGAGTGGTGAAATTGGTAGACGCGCTGGTTTCAGGGACCAGTGTCCTCAGGGACGTGGGGGTTCGAGTCCCCCCTCCGGCACCAGAACGACGCAGAGGGCAATTCCAAACGGGATTGCCCTTTCGTTTGACGACCCGTAACGCGGGCAATACCATGAATCACGCACTCCTTCGCTCCCCCGTAGTCTGCTTACTCGTGGTGACACTCCTGCTGAGCTCGATCTCGACCGCCCGTGCCGCACAAGCATCCTCCAACGTCCCAGCCTCACCGTCTGGTTCCAATCGCTTGACAGGTGTGCAGCTGCCGTCCCTGCAGTATGCGCTCGCCGGTCAGTATCTGCTCGAGGACAATGATGATGACGACTGGGATAACGATGATGATGACCGATGCC
The DNA here is from genome assembly GCA_963675295.2 of bacterium. GTDB lineage: Bacteria > Electryoneota > Electryoneia > Electryoneales > Electryoneaceae > BMS3BBIN04. The sequence goes on along the minus strand of CAXXKJ010000002.1, from coordinate 2,636,694 downwards.
CAGCGATGCCGGTCATTCGACGGGTGGGGGATGACGCGCTGTATGCAGGCAAAACTCTGCTGAAAGACTGGTACCATGTCTACACGTCTCCCTCGAAAATGGACTGGAAGGACGGCTTGATCGTCGCCGCGACCTTCGCCGCCGGATACGGTATCTACACCGCCGACCAGGAAATCTACGACGAAGTGCATCGGTTCAAGGACGACGCATGGTTCAAACCGTTCCACGAAATCGGCGTCTTTTTCGAACCGATGGGCACACGTGCGTTCACCGAATCGTGGTATATCAGCGGGATGCTGGTGGGCTACGTCATCGGGTACGCTCCGCTACGTGACGTCTCCGCCGACATGCTGGAATCGATCTACCTCTCACTCGCCGTGCAGGCCGGGACGAAATTCGGCGCCAGCCGTCTGCGACCCTACCAGGGGGACCGGACCGACTGGGGCAAGCCGAAAGGCGCGTCGTTCATCTCCGGCCACACCGCCAACCTGTTCCAACTCGCGGGTGTCGTCTCGCATCACTTCCCGAACTGGATGGTTCGGACTGGCGCTTACACCGTCGCCACTTCCGTCGCCATCGAACGCATGACCTCGACCAAGCACTGGCCTTCCGATGTCTATTTCGGCGCACTGTGGGGCTGGTTTGTTACCGACCAGATGTTCCAGCTCAAGGAGCAACGGAACTTTTCGATGCAACCGTTGTTGACTGAGGATGGAAGCGGTGTCATGCTGGCCACGGTATTCACCTTTGACCTGCATATTGACTGACAGAATTCCCAACCCCTGCCCGTTCATCCGTTTCTAGATCGTTTCCATGAGAGACGCGAGCAGCTGTTGCTTTCGTTCTTATCTCGCGTATAAGTTTCGAACATTCGAAGGAATTGTTCGATTGGTCGGCTGATACGATGACAGACAAAGACAAACGACAAGAGATCGTGGAGACGGCAGCGCAGGTGTTTCTCCGTCATGGCTTCCGGAAAACCACGCTCGACGACATCGCGGAAGCTGCACACCTGCAGAAGAGCAGCCTGTACCATTATTTCAACAACAAGGACGAACTCTTTCGGGAGATCGTAAAGCACGTGCACGGCCAGTTGCTAGACACGCTGTCCGCAGCGATGCCCGGGATGCGTCCGATCCGGGACGAGCTCGAAACGTATCTCGATGTGTTGCGGGCGGAGATTGAACGTCTCCATCCGCACAAAGCTCTGTTCCTCGAGGAGGCGGGGCTGCTGCTACCTCTGGCTCATGACATGATTATTCAGTTTGAGGAACGGTTGCGGCGGATGCTGAAATCCCGAATCGAACTGGCTGTTGCTGATGGCGAACTCAAGCCCTGTCCCGTCGATGAACTGACCGTCGTGATCAGCTATTTTCTCGAACGGGTGTTCAAGGCTCGCGAGTTTTCAGAGCATTATGCCATAGCTGCGGACAACGCCTTGCATTATGTTCTTACCCTGCTTGATCCCTATTTCACAAATTCACCGTTGCCCAACGAAGCACGCTCATCCTGAGCAAACACGAGTGATTTCATGAAGACACCAAAACGCAGATTCCACCACTCGGTGCTCCCTCTGTGCCTGATCGGGTTGCTGGCGTTCATGATCGTAGTGCCGGCGTTCGCTCAGGAGAAGATGGTACGCGATACCCAGCGCTCCCAGCGGGTCGTGCTTGACTGGGAAAAAGCCTGGTCGATGGCGGTCGCCAACAACGAATCGCATCAGATGGCGCTGCACGAACAGGAGAAGGCCCGTCTGCAGGTGCTGGAGGCGTGGTCGAATGCGATGCCGACGTTGGATGTGAACGGCACGTTCAACCACTATTTCATGATCCCGACGAATCCAGTGACAATGCCGGGTGAACTGAATGCCTTGAATCCTGGCGAACCGTTTGTCGCAGAATTCAAGTTCGGGCAGGAAAACAACATCTCTGCGAATGCCCAATTGACCCAGCCGTTGTGGCTCGCGGGCAAGGTCGGCCTTGGCTTGCGCATCGCAAAAAACTACAAGCAAATCGCAGAAATGAACGTTGAAGTCAGCGAGCAGGACCTGCGAGTTCAGCTGGTGGAAGCATTTTACGGTGCGTTAGTTGCTGATGAATACGTCGCGGTAACCCGGGACGCGCTGGATCAGGCCCGGCGTCACCTCGACCAGGTAGAAGCGATGCTCGGGGAAGGTGTGGTCAGCGAGTATGATCGCATCCGGGCGAGCGTTGCCGTGTCTAACCTGAAGCCGGACGTCATTGAAGCGGAAACCGCGCGTGACCTCGCTTACAAGGGTTTGAAGAACCTGCTTGGAATGGATCTGGATACTCCGATCACCATCGACGGGTCAATCACCGACGTCGTGCTTGCCCCGGAAATGGATTACACGACCGCGTCCGAATACGCGATGGAACGGCGTGTCGAATTCCAGCAGCTGGACTTGCAGCGGATGCTGTACGCCGATCAGCAAAAGATTGAGCAGCGTAGTTGGTTGTGGCCCAATTTCATGGCAGGACTACGCTGGGAAACGCAAGCTCAATCGGACAAGTTTGATTTCCAGGAAAAACAGTTCTTCAATGGTACGAGTGCGCTGTTGATCGTTAACATTCCGCTGTTTGACGGTCTCGCTGCACACCGCCGGTCGCAGATCGCGGAAGTGAACATGCGCAACGTCGACCTGCAGAAGAGCATGCTTCAGCGCGGCATTCAGATGGAAGTATTTCAGGCGACGCGTCAATTTGAGAAGGCGAGCGAACAGTTGCAAGCTGCCCTGGAAAACAGCCGCGAGGCGGAAAAGGGCCAATCCATCGCGATGGCTCGCTACGATTCCGGTGTCGGTACGCAACTAGAAGTACTGGACGCCCAGTTGCAGTATAAATCCGCCCGCGTGAACGTGTTGCAGGCAGAATACGATCAGCTTGTCGCCCGTGCGCAATATGACCGCGCGCTGGGCCAGGCCCGTTAACAGAAGTCTAGATTTTACGGACGATTCATGAAAAAGATCATCGGATTCGTTGTTATTGCCATCGTTGGCGTGTTCCTCGTGCTGGGTATCCTTCGCAGCCAGGAATCGGAAGAAGTGTTGAGCATCAACGACATCCAGCAACGGGACGGCATCCCGGTGTTTGCACAGCCGGTCGCCCGTCATGATGTGCGCGTCTTGCGCACGTACTACGGCACCATCGAAGCCAAGAACCAGAGCGTGGTCACCGCCAAGCTGATGGAACGCGCCGCGGACGTTCACGTCCAGGAAGGCCAGTGGGTGAAGAAGGGCGACGCGCTCGTCACGTTTGACTCCACCGCCAGCGCGGCGGCGGTCAGCCAGGCGCGGCTGCAGCTGGAAAATTCGAAGCGTGACCTCAATCGTATGAAGGCACTGCGCGATGAGGGTGCGATCTCCGAACAGCAGCTTGACCTCGCCCGGCTCGGCTACGAAGTCGCGGAAGAAAATTACCGCACGGCGCACGAGTCCGTGTCGTTGACCGCCCCGATCTCTGGCACAGTCGCGAGGATCGACATCGACGAGGGCGACCTCGCCAATCCAGGCGATCCGGTGGTCACCATCATCAATGACGGTGCCTACGAGGTCAGCTTCGAGATTACCCAGGAAGACAGGCCGTTGCTGCAGTCGGGCCAACCGGTAAAACTGACGTTGAATGGCGAAACCGTTGAAGGTCAGGTCACGCGCATGAGCTTGTCGGCATCGGCCGAAACGCGCCTGTTCACCGTGTACGCGAGTGTGCCGGTAACGAATAGCGTTTTCCCCGGTGTTCTGGCGACGGTCGAGGTGGTTGTCGGTGAAGCGGACAACGCTCTCGCGGTCCCATCGGATGCAATCCTCGAACGGGACGGCCAGACCTTTGTGGTCGTCGTCAAAGACGGTTCGACGGCGAAAATGCAGCCGGTGCAACGAGGGGTGGTTGGCGAAGACCTGGTCGAAATCCTGCAGGGGCTGAACGATGGAGACGTGGTCGCCACCTATGGTCATACCGCACTTGAGGATGGTGCGCGTGTGAAACTGGTCGATGAAGTCGCGTCGACAACATCCAACTAAAGATTCACAGGGACAGATATCTCCATGGTACTGGCTGATTTATCCATTAAGCGCCCGGTGTTGATGACGATGGTGATTTTCACCTTCGTCGTCATCGGCCTGTTCAGCCTGACACGTCTGGGTATCGACCTGTTTCCCGAGATCGATTTCCCGTTCGTCACGGTAACGACCGTGTATCCCGGCGCCGGTCCGGAAGAAATTGAAACGCTGCTGGCTGAGCCGCTGGAAGATGCCGCAAGCAGTGTATCCGGCGTAAAAACGATTTATTCCATCGCACAGGAAGGGGTGGCTGTCACCCTGATCGAGCTACAGCTCGGTGAGGATGTCGACATCCGGGCGATGGATGTCAAGGACAAGGTCGATGCGATTCGTAACGACCTGCCGGACGACATTCAGGACCCGATTGTGCAGAAGTTCGAGATGGGTGCGTCCGCAATTGTCAACCTGGCCGTCATCGGCGACCTGCCGCTGGAAGACCTGTATCTGCTTGTGGATCAGCAAATCCGTCCGGAGTTGCAGAAGATTCCCGGACTCGCGAACGTTGACGTCATCGGTGAGAAGGAACGCGAGATTCGCGTCGAACTGTCAACGAAACTGATGCGCGCGTACCAGGTCAATCCGATGCAGATCGTCGGCGCACTAACCGCCGCGAACCTCGACATCCCGGCCGGACGTATCGAGAAAGGCCGCAGCGAATACACCGTTCGTGTCGAAGGCGAGCTGGAAGCGGTGGACGAGATCCGTGCGCTGCAATTGCAGACCGCATCCGGTCCGATCCGGCTTGACGCGATCGCGAACGTCGTCGACGATTTCGCGGAGATGCGTGAGCTGGCGCGATACAACGGGACACCGTCCATCGGGTTGAACCTCGTCAAGCGTTCGGACGCGAACACGGTTCAGGTTGCGGACGACATTTTCTCCACCGTTGACCGGCTGCAGAAGATGATGCCGGCAGGTGTCAACATCGAGATCGCGACCGACACCAGCAAGTTTATCCGCGATTCGGTCGCGGACGTGTCGGGCAACCTCGTGCTCGGCATTCTGTTTACGGCTCTGGTGCTGTTCCTCTTCCTGCACAGCTGGCGAGGTACGGTCATCGCCGCGGTAGCAATGCCGATCTCGATTGTCTCAACGTTCATCCTGCTCGAAGCCGCAAACTTCACGATCAACGTGATGAGCTTGATGGGACTGGCGATTTCGGTCGGTATTCTCGTGGTGAACGCCATCGTGGTGCTCGAAAATATCGAGCGATTGCGTGATGAGGGACTCTCGCTCAAGGAAGCCGCCAGCAAGGGTACCGGCCAGATCGCGGTGGCCGTTTCGGCGGCAACTCTGACCAACATCGTCGTATTCACGCCGATGGCGTTCATGGCCGGCATCATCGGGCCGATTTTCCGGCAGTTCGGGTTGACCGTGGCGTTCGCAACCATCTTCAGCCTGCTGGTAAGTTTCACATTGACACCGATGATGGCGTCGCAGAAACTGAAAGCGAAAACGTACGCGTTCGTTGCGATCCTCACTCTCGCAGCCGTATGGATTATTCTCGGACCGATCACGGCCACGGCCGTTGCAGTCGTCGTCGGACTGATTGCCCTGGCGGACAAATTGGGCGGGGTGAAGGCATTCGCCCGGGGCTGGGACAAGTGGTACAACGAACTGGCCAGTGATTACCGCACTGGATTGAACTGGGCGATCAAGCACCGCTTCATCGTCATCGGGATCACAAGCTTGATCTTCGTGTTCGGCTTATTCCTGTTCAGCTTCATCGGCAGCGAGTTCTTCCCGAGCTACGACGAACGCCGACTTCAGGTCGCGGTGGAAATGCCCGCCGGTTCAAGGCTGGAAGAAACCGATCGGGTGCTGCAGCGGGTGGAAGAAGAGATATCCTCGTACCAGGAAGTAAAGTCACTCTACACAGCTTTGGGCCAGAGTGGCGGTGAAGATCTTGGCAGCGCATCCGGCGTACAGTATGGCTATGTGTTCGCCACACTTGCGGACATCGAGAACAACAATTATCCACCGACCAGCGTAATCGTAAAGGAACTGCGCGAGCGATTAGCCGACGTACCGGCAGCTGAAATCCTCGTCTCTGAGGCAACTCAGTTCGGCGGCGGGTCAAGCGCGGACATCCAGCTTCAGCTGCAAGGCCGAAACCAGGATGACCTCGTTGATGCAGCGGAAAGAACCATCGAACTGATCCGCAGCACCGGAAACGCAGTCGACGTTCGCAGCGACTGGGAAACGGGCAAGCCGGAAATCGTTGTCCGGCCGGATCGCATCAAGATGGCGGATCGTGGCGTAACCGTTCAGGAAATCGCGGGTGTGCTGCGAACCTTCTTCGAGGGGGCGACCGAAACCACATACCGTGAAGCGGGTGAAGAGTACGATATCCGTGTCCAGCTTCAGGAGCAGGAGCGCAACCGTGTCGAATCGCTGGAAGACCTGCTCGTCCAGACGCCGAACGGCTTCATCCCGCTGAAAGCGGTGGCGGACATTCGCTATGGCACCGGCCCGACACAGATCAACCGTAAGAACAAAATGCGGATGGTCACGGTGTCCGCGAACTCGGTGAACATCACCACGGGTGAGCTGCAAGCCCAGATCGCGGAAGTGATGCAGCTTCCTGCGACCGATCCGGCCCAAGTGATGCAGGACATTCTCCGGGGTGAGAGCAGTACCATTCCGGTTCCGAGTCCGCAGCTTCCAGATGGCGTGACGGTGTACTTCGGCGGTGAAGCCGAGAACATGGCGTCCTCGTTTACCAGCCTGTTGCAAGCGCTGGTGCTGGCGATCATCCTGACCTACATGCTGCTGGCGGCAATCCTGGAAAGCTACCGATTCCCGTTGATCATCATGATGACGCTGCCGCTCGCGCTGATCGGTGTCTCGATGGCGCTGGTGATGACCGGCATGACCATCTCAATGTTCTCGCTGATGGCGATCGTGATGCTCGTCGGTATCGTGGTCAACAACGGGATTCTGTTGATCGACTACACGCAGGAGCTGCGACGTGACGGCAAGGGGCTGGTGGATGCTGTGCTGACAGCCTGCCCGGTTCGTCTCAGGCCGATCCTGATGAGTTCGCTCGCGACCGCGCTTGGGATGATGCCGTTGGCGCTGGGGATCGGTGCCGGTGGTGAATTCCGCGCACCGATGGCCGTCGTCGCGATTGGCGGGCTGCTGGTTTCAACCGTGCTCGGCTTGTTCGTGATTCCCGTTCTCTTCGTCGCCATGGAGTTGAAAGGGGAGAGGAAACGGCTGGCTGCTGGAGAAGCGGTTGAATAACATGACGTTCACCAAGGCTTCGGAATTCCGGAGCCTTTTTTCTTGGGGGAGAGTCGACGATGATGCAGATCAGACCATACCAGGATTCCGATCAGGATGCCATTGTGCGGCTGTGGGATCGTTGCGACCTGACCGTTCCCTGGAACGACCCGGCGAAGGATATCGCCCGCAAGCAGACCGTACAATCCGAGCTGTTTCTCGTCGGCGTGGTGGAAGGTGAGATTGTCGCCACCGCGATGGGTGGGTACGATGGGCACCGGGGCTGGGTCAACTACCTCGCGGTCGATCCGGACCACCGCCACCAGGGCTTAGGACGTGAGGTGATGGACACGCTCGAGCAGCTACTGCTTGAACGAGGCTGTCCAAAACTGAACCTGCAGGTGAGAGAGACAAACCGCGCCGCCATCGAGTTCTACGAGCGAATCGGATACAAAGTTGACGCGGTCTTGTCAATGGGAAAGCGGCTGATCCCGGATCAATAGCATCAGGACAAAGAAAACAGCCCATCCACGCGGATGGGCTGTTGTACGTTCTTCATGAACTGTTCTCAGGATCAGAAACCACCGAAATCGTCGTCATCCAGCTTGATTGCCGGAGTCTTTGGACGGTGCGAAGCCGGAGCCTGAGTTCGTGTCGCCAGACGGCGCTGCTGGCTTCCGCCAGAACGTTGCTGTTGCTTCTGCTGCGACAAATGCTTTCGTCCAATCCCCAGCTCGAAGTTGTTCACCATTTGCTGCAGGTGCATCGCCTGGCCTGACAACTCTTCCGACGCCGCAGCGGATTCCTCCGAGTTCGCCGCATTGCCCTGGGTGACCTCACCGATCTGAACCAACGCGGCGTTCATCTGGTCAATGCCGGACGCCTGCTCACGGGACGCGCTGGCGATTTCGCTGATGATGTCTGTCATCTTGGTCACTGATTCCACGATATCGCCCAGCGAGGTGGCGGTTTCATTGGCCAACTCGTAGCCCTTTTCAACCTTCTTCAGCGAACCTTCGATCAGTTCGGTGGTTTCCTTGGCAGCCCGTGCACTACGGCCAGCCAGATTTCGCACCTCTTCCGCAACCACCGCGAAGCCCTTGCCATGCACCCCGGCGCGCGCTGCTTCGACCGCTGCGTTCAACGCCAGCAGGTTGGTCTGGAACGCGATTTCGTCAATGACCTTGATGATCTTCGAGATCTGGCTGGACGCTTCGTTGATCTCGTGCATCGCTTCCAGCATTTCCTTCATCCGCCGGTTGCCCTCTTCGGCGCCGGAACGGGCGTCCACGCTGAGCGACTGAGCTTGTGACGAATTGTCCGCCGTTTGACGGGTCTGGGAGGTGATCTGGTCCATCGTCGAGCTGATCTCCTCCAGTGAACTCGCCTGCTGCGTCGATCCGTCGGATAGAGACTGGCTGGCCAGTGCGACCTGCGTCGACCCGGTGTTGACCTCATCAACAGCCCTGCCGACCTCGATCAACGCGCTCTGCAACTTCGCTGTCGCCTTGTTCAACGCATCCTTGATTAACGCATGATCACCACGGTATGCCCCTTCGACCCGCGCGGTAAGATCCCGATCCGCAATCCGGCGCAGCACCGTCGAAGCCTCCTGTACCGGCTTGACGATCGCGTCGAGCATCTCGTTGACCGCCATCACGAACGTGCGAACCTCACCCTCGTACTTGTCCGGATTGACGCGGGTGCTGAGCTTGCCTTCACGCGCGGCACCGATCAATTCGTTGATCAGGCTCTGCATCGTCTCCGCCTGCTTCTTCCGCAGCGCGTGAATCTTGCCCATCCGCGAATCGCCCAGCGCCGTGGTGACCAAAGCGATGTCGACCTGGATCAGCCGGTTCAACGCATCCGCGAAGCGCTGCGCTTCGGCATCCGTCGCGCCATCGTCACGCACCGCCTGCACCAACACCTGGCGGATAATCTCGTACATCGCGACATACCAATTCGAATCGAGATCGATGTCGTCATGCATTTTGCCGACATGAACGCGAAACGCGACATACTGGTCGTCAATCACTCCGGAGAAGAGAGTAAGAGCGTATTTGGTCAACCGGGGACGCTGCTTCTCGACGGACGAATACTTCAGCAGGATGGCCTTCGTTTCCGGTTGCTTCAGAATGCGATCGTAGAAGATGTCAACGAGCTTGTCCGACACCTTGCGGCACGTGGGCTCCCACGTCGCAATCACACCGAGATCTTCTTCCGACAGACCATGAAAACGGAGTCGTTCGACCAGCTTCGCATCGCTCAACTTGATCGTACCCTTACGGTACTCCCGCTGCTTCGCGGGTGCCTGAACGCCAGCCGTCTTCAACTCCTGCATCACCAGATCCTGTGTGGCGCGCTTGCGGTTCTTACCAAACATGTCCTGCCCCGGTTACGGTCACCTGACGATTTACCAATCGTCGATAATCTACATTATAAAGAGTGCAAAATCATCATTATTTCCAGTCTCGCGAGGTTACCTGCTCTCCGGCTCCACCCGGCAATCCCCTTTTATCATACACGTTTCCTCCGATCCTTTCAAGTCTATCCACCCTTGCAAAGTGAACGGATGTTCAGTATCTTATCGCCATGCTGAACAACACCCACATCGTACTCCGGATTCCGGGATTTTACGCGCTGCTTGAGCGACAGCTGCAGCACCTGCCCGCTGACCGCCCGCTGCTGGTCTGTGCCGGGGAGGGGGATCGGTCGCTGATCCTCTCCGCCTGTCCGCTGGCTGTGTTGCAGGGTGCACGTCCCGGCATGCGGACTGGACAAGTGCACGGCTTTCGTGGCGAGATCATCCACGCGAGCCCGATGCGATATCTCTCCGGGGAACAACAGCTACTCCTCCAGCTGTCGCAGGACCTGCCCGATCCACACGTCATCCGGCCGGGAGTGGTGCAGGCGTTGTGGTCCCGGGGACGACGGTTCCTGCACACGGCACTCGAGCATGCGGCACATCAGCTGCACGCACTCAACTATCACGCTGCGTGGGGAATCGCACCCGGCGACGCGGTCGCGGAGATTGCGGCCTCGATCGCACCGGTGGGTGAAACGCTCGAGATCCCGGAACACGGCGTCCGTGAGTTCCTCGCGCCGCAACCGCTTCAACTGCTGCCGGACCTCAGCGCACTGCAGCTCACGGCACTGGCGGAGATCGGTGTGCACCGGTTCGGACATCTGCTGACCCTGCCGCCAGATGTGTTGCGCGCCCTGCTTGGACCGGACGGTCCCGCGCTACGCCGGATCGCGGCGCTCGGTATGCGTGGACCGGCGCCGAAACAGTGGCGTGGACGGAAACGTCTCGGCGGTGACACGGCGAACCTCGTACGGGTGCAACGCGCGGTCGCGCAGCTCGTCGCGGACGGATTGACGCACGTGCTCGTCCACCTCGGCCGGACGCCCCGGGCGATGCTATTGATCCTGTGTTACACCGATGGCAAACGCAGCGGCGCGCGACTCAACACCCATCGCCCCGAGCACGAAGGCAGTTGGCAGAAGCTGGCCCACGAACAGGTGGACACGCTGTGGACACGGCGTGTGCGGATTTCTGAGGTCCGTTTGTCCGTGGACTGGAGCGGACGCCCGTCCAGCCAGCTCTCGCTGTTTGTGCCCGCGCAACGCCAGTTCCGTGACCGCGAATTGACACACGCCGTCACCCGTGTCCGCGACCGCTGGGGCCGGGATCTCGTACGGTATGCGGTGTAGGTACGGGTATAACTACAGGTGGAGGGGACACTTACTCCGCTAAGTGTCCCCGAAAACACAGTCCGGAGATTGTCGTGTCCGCGCAGGTCACGGGGACACTTTGAGGACAAAATGTCTCCGCTGCCCTTGCCCGCACCCCTAGTTCCATCATCCCAGACATGAATGTCTGGGGCATGTTAAAACTCACATTGCGCGATCCCATGCCCCTCGACCCTTCACATATCGTCCCATTGCACGTCCACACACCGTATTCCTTCCACGAGGGCGCGGGAACAGTTAAAGATCTCGCCCAGGCCGCTGCCGAAGCCGGCCATGCCGCGCTGGCGTTCACCGACCGCAATCGTGTCAGTGGGCTGGTGCAAGGCTACAAGGCAGCACAAGCGAACGAGATCCGGCCCGTGCTCGGTCTTCTGCTGGACGAACCGGGTGATCCGTCACGCACGATGGTGCTGTGGGCGAAAGACGCAATCGGCTATGCGGCGATTTGCCGCGCAGCATCGTCCCGTCAACTGGAGCAGGATTTCCGGCTGTCGCACGCCGTCCGTGAGCTGGGGGAGGGGGTGATAGCGGCGTCCGACCGGCCGGACCTGCTGATGGCGCTGCGTGAACAACTGCCGCCGGGCGATGTCTACGCCAACCTCGTCGCGTTTGACAACCCGCACGCACGCGACCATGCCCGCCGCACGTGGGACGCCGGCCGGTCACTCGGCCTGCCGTTTATCGCCACCGCACCGGTGACGCATGTCCACCCGGAGCAACGGGAAACCGTCCGTCTGCTGCGCGCGATCGGCGAACGAACCGTCCTCTCTCGACAGGGTGATCATCAGCTCGGTCACGCCCTCATCGACATTCCGCTCCTCTACGACTGTTTCGCGAGTGCGCCGGAAGCGCTGCACAACACCGTATCCCTCGCCGAACGCTGTGACGTGGACCTCCGACTCGGCGAATTGAAGTTCCCCGCGCCGCACCTGCCGGATGGGATCGAGGCGTTCGACGAACTGCGCCACCGTGCGGAACGGGGCAGCCGGGAGCGGTACGGTCCCGCGCCACCGGACGCTGTCCGCGAACGGTTGGCCTACGAGCTCGGCGTGATCGACCACCTCGGTTTCACCGGCTACATGCTGGTGGTGCATGACATCGCACGAAAGGCATGGGCACGAGGTGTGCGCACCCTCGGACGCGGGTCCGCCGCCAACAGCATGGTCTGCTACTGCCTGCGGCTAACCGACATCTGTCCGCTCAAATACGACCTTTACTTCGAGCGTTTTCTGAACCCGGAACGCAGCAGCCCGCCCGACATCGACCTCGACTTTTCGTGGCGCGACCGGGACGACATCCTGCACGGTGTCTACGACACCTACGGCGACGATCACGTCGCGATGATCGCGACCTATGTCACTTTCGCCGCCCGTGCCGCGTTGCACGAAACCGCACTCGCGTATGGCATGCCCGAGGAGGAGATCGGACGGATCACCCGGCACATCCCGCATTTCTCTCATCCTTCGTCACTCGCTGCGTTGAAGGACGAAACACCGGAATGCCGCAACCTTCCGCTGGACCGGGAACCGTGGCTGAGCATCGCCAACGCCGCGCAATCCATCCTCAGCCTGCCGCGACACCTGTCAATCCACGCCGGTGGTGTCGTGATCACCCCGACCCCGATCACCGACTGGAGTGCGCTCGAACGCGCGAACAAGGGTTTTGTCATCACACACTATGACATGTACAGCGTCGAGGATCTCGGGCTGGTCAAGATCGACCTGTTGAGCCAACGTTCGCTGGGTGTGCTCAAGGATACCTGCGCCATGGTGCGACGTAACGGGGACGGGCAGAATCCGCTCGTAGACGACACCGAACACGTTTTCCACGACGTCCCGACTCGCACCATGCTGCGCACCGGCAAGACGATGGGCGTCTTTTACGTCGAGTCGCCCGGGATGATCGCGTTGCTGCAGAAGCTGGATTGCGACAATTTCGAGGGGCTGGTCGCGGCGAGTTCCGTCATCCGGCCCGGAGTCAGCGAATCAGGGATGATGGAGCAGTACATCGAGCGCGTCAACGACCCGTCGAAAGCGACCTACCTGCACCCGAAGATGAAGACGCTGCTCGCCGAAACCCACGGCGTGATGATCTACCAGGAAGACGTGATCAAGGTCGCGCACCATATCGCCGGGCTGCCGTTGGGACGCGCCGACCTGCTGCGCCGTGCGATGAGCGGCAAGGGACGCAGCCACGATGCGATGCGCAAGCTGCGCGAGGAGTTCCGGCTCGGCTGCCATGAGCGTGGTGTGACGTCGAAAATCGCGGACGAACTGTGGCGGCAAATCGAGTCCTTCGCCGGATACTCGTTCTGCAAGGCACACAGCGCCTCGTTCGCCGTCCTGTCGATGCAGCTCGCCTACCTGAAAGCCTATCACCCGGCGGAGTTCTACGCGGCGGTACTCGCCAACGGCGGCGGCTACTACAGCCAGGCGGCGTATGTCACTGATGCGAAACGCCACGGGTTGCAGGTCCTGCTGCCGCACATCAATCAGAGCGAGCGCGAACATTTCGGCAAGAACCAGACAATCCAGCTCGGACTGCGGGGAGTGGGGGCGTTGCGGGACGAAACCCTCGACCTGATGCTGCAGAACCGCCGTGAACTGGGTCCGTTCCGGCATCTCGGCGACTTTGTCATGCGCATCCGTCCCGCGCGTGACGAGGCCGAGGCGTTGATCGCATGCGGTGCGCTGGACGGGCTCGGTGTCAACCGTCCGACCCTGCTGCGCAACCTGCGCGCAGGCTTCGAGGCCTACCGCAACGGGCCGGGACCGCTCGTCATTGACGCGGACGATCTGTTCACTCACCTGCCTCCGTCCGACGACTGGAGCGAACAGCAGAAATACATGGCGGAACGCAAGGTACTCGGTTTCTCGCCGGGCACACATCCGCTGGCGTTGCTCGATTTGCCGGATCGTGGTTGCATTCCGTCCCGGGAGATGGGAAGTTATTGTGGACAGCAGGTGACCATGATCGGCTGGGCGTACTCGCATAAACGCATCACCACGCGCAAAAACAAGCAGCAGATGGAGTTTATCGCGATGGAGGATCTCACCGGACGGTTCGAGGTGACGGTCTTCCCGCGTGTTTATGAGCGTCACGCACCGATTCTGCGAGGCAACGGGCCGTACCTGGTCCATGGTCTGATCGAGGAACATCACGGCGTGTTCAGCATGACAGCCGACTGGGTGCAGCTGATCGAGACCGAATCGTCCTTTAACGGGCATGCGAGAGAGGTACCCCGGCTCGGCATTTCGCAGCAACACGAGGGACCCCGCGAAGCCTTGCAGTACGGGAGCGGAGGGCGCTCCTTCAAACGTGCGAAGTGAACAAATCTTTAGCAAAAGGAGCGGCAGGGCGAAACCCGCCGCTGAGCTTGCGGGTATTATAGACGAGTTCTATATTTGCCGCGATGAAGCAACGAAACTGTTTGTTACAACCAGGTGAGAACATGAAACGGCTAACGCTACTGCTGCTTACGATTCTGCTGCTGACTCTGGGTGCGAATCTCGTTAACGCGCAGACGCCGGAAATTGACGACAAGATGGCCCAGATGGAGGCCCTGAAGGAACAGATGGCGAACGCTTCGCCGGAAGAGTACGAAACCCTGAAGGCGCAGTATGAGGCTCTCGGCGCTGAGATCAAGTCGTTGATTGACGCGATGCAGGCGGACGCCGAGTCCAAATCGCGTGCGATCTCGCTGTACAACGAAGGCAATCAGTACCTGCGGCAGCGGAATTATTCCGCAGCGATCAGCTCGTTCAACCAGTCTGCGGAGCTGAACCCGCTGGAAGCGAAGACCTTCTACAGCCTCGGTCTCGCTTACCAGTTCAACAACCAGCTCGACCAGGCAGAACAGGCATTCAACAAGGCGACGCAGCTGAATTCCAGCTACGTCAAAGCCTACTACGCCAAGGGCATGATCCTGAACCGGAAGCGTCAGTTCGGTGATGCGGTCGCAGTGTTCCAGCGGGCGGTGCAGGTGCAAGACGGTGATCCGGCTGACAAATCGAAAGCGTTTACCGGTCTCGGGCTGGCGTATTACTACCAGAAAGACTACAGCAAGTCCATCAGCGCATTCCAGCAGGCGACGCAGCTTGATGCGACTAACGACGACGCGTTCTACAACATGGGCAAGGCGTACAGTGAAAACGGCCAGATGCGTGAAGCCGCAGACGCAATCAAGTCCGCCGTTGCCCTCGATGGCCGCAACTACAAGTACCTCACCGCGCTGGCTGAAAAGCTGAATAAGCTCGGATCGTACAACGAAGCCGCGGCTTCTGCCGAACAGGCGACCGGCATCAACGGCAACTACGCCGCCGCGTGGTTCGAACTCGGGTGGGCACGCCAGCATCTGGAGCAGAAGGACGCCGCCATCACCGCCTATGAAAAGGCGATGAACGACCGCAACTACCGGCAGCCGGCGCAATACCAGATCGACATCCTCAACGGCAAGTTCTAACCGTTGACCCGATCACGATGATTCCACGCCCCGGTGCACTTTTCCCATCGGGGCGTTTCTCAATAACACAACGTCCAAGCAGACAGACATGACCCACAATCCCGATACCCTGCCCGATCCCGCCGCACGCGAACACGCGATCACCCTCGGTGTGCTCGCCGCGTCCACCGTCGCCCAGATGACACCGTTGACCACAAAGCTGATCCGCGAGCTCAAAGACGCTGGTGTCACCCGTCGGGCGATTTACGAGGTACTGCTGCAGACGTACCTCCACGACGGATACGCCACCGCTCTGGAAGCTACCGCGACGCTGGAAAAAATCTGGCCAGGCGGGGAAGAGGACAAACAGCTCTATGAATCCGCCGGTTGGGATGACTGGCTGGATCGTGGCCAGGACACGTTTCAACTGGTCTACGGCGTCATGTCCGACAGGGTGCGGGAGTACATTGGCGGCAATTCGCCTGAACTGGCGAGCTGGATGATCGCGGAAGGCTACGGCAAGGTTCTCGCCCGTGGTGGGCTGGACATGCAAACCCGTGAAATCGGGACGGTGTCCGTGTTGGTGATGAAGAACCGATCCCGCCAGCTCTACAGCCATCTGCGAGGCGCGATTCGGGTCGGAGTCCCGATTGATGAACTCGACCGTCTGCTCGAAGCGCTTGCGAAACAATTCCCCGACCGTTCCGGCATCTCCGAAGCGCCATTCCTGCTGCGTACCATCGAAAGCAAGCAGGACTGGAAATAGTCTACGCCGTTCGATCTCCGCACATGCACCAACGATAGAAAACCGGCCTCCATCGGAGACCGGTTTGCTCTCTACGACTGAATGGAGCTCTTCCACCGTCGAGCCGATAGTGAGACTATAAACCGAGTTGCGAGCTGAAACACGATATACTTACTTTAGTGTTATATCTTATAATAATGTCTTGCGCTCGAGGTTCCGATCGAATATATTCGTCATGTAGCTAAACGCCTAACTCGGGACGAGTTGGACATCTTGATTGAGTTGTACGCACAAGGGAGGGGACGGTGATGAAGGGCATCTTCATTGCACTTGTCTGTGTTTTTCTGCTGGCGTTGCCTGTGATGGCCGACATCAACAGCTGGACGCCGGGTAAGTACATGAAGCAGGCGATGGACCGAATCGTACTTAATTCCGGTCTCGTCGGCCTGGTCGTCGAAAATGTGGGCTACATGCCCGGTATCAGCATCATGGGATCGCTGTTTGATGTTGGCGAAGAAATCAGCTGGTCCGCCGAATTCCAGGCCGGGACCAGTTATCTTATTATGGCGGCCGGGGATGACGATGCGACTGATGTCGACCTGACCATCTCCGACAGCAAGGGCAACACGATCCAGGAAGACACGCAAACCGACGCCAACCCGTTGCTCGAGTTCACGCCGACCAAAACCGCCTATTATCGAATCACGGTGAAACTCTACGACGCGACCGCCTCCAGCTTCTGCAGCCTGGTGCTGATGCAGGAAAATGGCGTTAATCTCGACCTCGACCAACTCACGACATGCGTTGACACCGGTCTGGAAACGGCAGCCCAGAGTTCATTCGCCGACGACCTCGCGTTCATAGACACGCCGAATCAGTGGGCGTTGTACGGCGCACCGCTTGGATCGGGGGAGAGCGTGACCGTGACCAACGTGCACCTCGTGGACGGGTTGAACATCCTGCTCGGCGCGGCGGACGAGAATTGCAGCGACGCCGACCTGATCCTCTACGACCGCGACGACAACCAGTTGCAGGCGGATACACAGTCGGACAAGGTGCCCGTGCTGGTACACGAAAACGAAGGCGGCGATAAATTTCAGGTGGAGATCAAAAACTACAGTTCGACTCAGCCGTCACTGGTGATCGCGATGCTGCTGTGGTAGCCGCTGCATCGTCAGACAATACCTGCCAAACCCTGCCAGATCGGCAGGGTTTTTCTTTTTCGGCAGATCGCAGGTTGATCATTTTCCGTAACTTGAGTTCTCCTCAGAAACCTCCCCAAATCCGTCTTTGAGCGGTGTTGGGAGAAGACAACATCTCACCAAGTCCCCGCATTTCCAGTCTTGATGCGCCTTCCAGCGGTGGGTAAGAAGTGTGGATAGCTGTTTTCGTTTATCTGCTTCTTATCCACAGGATGAATTGGCGGATTTTGCGAGACGATCGTCCGGTTCTGGCATGACGGTTGCCAACACTATTGACAGCGCGGGAGAGGTCCGCCCTCGTGGCAGATCTCGACCTGGAATCCGATTTTTTGAACGCTCACATAGAAAACCAAACGATAGAGAGGATGATCATGAGTAAGATCATTGGCATTGACCTCGGTACAACCAACTCCGTGGTCGCCGTAATGGAAGGCGGCGAACCCGTTGTCATTCAGAACGCGGAAGGCGCACGCACGACACCGTCCGTGGTCGCTTTCACCAAGGGTGGCGAACGTCTCGTCGGCGCTCCGGCGAAACGTCAGGCGATCACCAACCCGGAACAGACGATCGCCTCGATCAAGCGCTTCATGGGCCGCAAGATCGACGAAGTCGGCACCGAAACCTCCGAGGTTTCGTACAAGGTGACCGGCGGGTCGAACAACCTCGCCCAGGTGCAAATTGGCGACAAAACATACACCCCGCCTGAGATCAGCGCGATGACCCTGCAGAAGCTGAAGCAGGCTGCGGAAGATTATCTCGGCGAGAAGGTGGACCGTGCGGTGATCACCGTGCCGGCCTACTTCAACGACGCCCAGCGGCAGGCGACCAAAGACGCCGGCGAGATCGCCGGGCTGAAGGTCGAACGCATCATCAACGAGCCGACGGCCGCGTCGCTGGCGTACGGTCTCGACAAGAAGTCGGATGAGCTGATCGCGGTCTACGACCTCGGCGGCGGTACGTTCGATATCTCCGTGCTTGAGATCGGTGACGGTGTGTTCGAAGTCAAGTCGACCAACGGCGATACGCACCTCGGCGGTGACGACTTCGACCAGCGCATCATCGACTGGCTCGCGGATGAGTTCAAGAAGGAAAACGGCATCGATCTGCGGAAAGACAAGATGGCGTTGCAGCGCCTGAAGGAAGCCGCGGAAAAGGCAAAGATCGAGCTGTCCAGCGCGACGCAGACTCAGATCAATCTGCCATTCATCACAGCGACGCAGGAAGGTCCGAAGCACCTCGACCTCAGCCTCAGCCGCAGCAAGTTCGAAAGCCTGTGCGCCGACCTGATCGAACGCAGCATCGACCCGGTCAAGGTTGCGATCAAGGACGCCAAGGTGGACGTCAACAAGATCGACGAAGTGATCCTCGTCGGTGGCTCGACCCGTATCCCGGCGATCCAGGAAGCGGTCGAGAAGTTCTTCGGCAAGAAGCCGCACAAGGGCGTGAACCCGGACGAAGTCGTCGCGGTCGGCGCGGCGATCCAGGGCGGCATTCTCGGCGGTGACGTGCAGGACGTCGTACTTCTCGACGTGACCCCGCTGTCGCTCGGCATCGAGACCCTCGGTGGCGTGATGACGCGTCTGATCGACGCCAATACCACAATTCCAGTCAAACGTGAGGAAACCTTCAGCACCGCTGCCGACAGCCAGACCACGGTCGATATCCACGTGCTGCAGGGCGAACGCCAGATGGCGCAGGACAACAAGACCATCGGACGGTTCCAGCTGACCGGCATTCCGCCAGCACCGCGCGGGATCCCGCAGATTACCGTCTCGTTCGACATTGACGCGAACGGCATCCTGTCCGTATCCGCCAAGGACAAGTCCACCGGCAAGGAGCAGTCGATTAAGATCGAAGCGTCCTCCGGCCTGTCCAAGGAAGATATCGACAAGATGAAGGACGACGCCAAGAAGCACGCCGACGAAGACAAGAAGCGGCGTGAAGAGGTTGACCTGCGGAACGAGGCGGACGGTCGCGCGCACCAGACCCGCAAGCAGCTGGAAGAGTTGAAGGAGCAGATCTCCGAAGACGACAAGAAGCTGCTCGAGTCCAAGGTGGAAGCGTTGGAAGCCGCGCTCAAGGGCACGGATATGTCCGTGATCAAGGCGGCCAACGATGACCTGACGCAGACGTGGACCGATGTCGGCACCCGCATGCACCAGGCGGCCGGCGGTGGCCAGCCTGGCGCCGAAGGCTTCGACCCGAACATGGGCGGCCAGCAGGCTGGTGGTGGCGCGGAATCGTCGTCCGACGACGAAGACGTCGAAACCGCCGACTACGAAGTCGTCGATGAGGACGAGGAAAAGAAGTAATACGATAGACCTGAGTCCTGAGACTTGAGTTTGAGAAAAACAAAGGGGACTGCCGAACACATCGGCGGTCCCCGTTTCTCTTAATCGTATATCCAGGCTTTATCGGTTTCTCGTTTGCGAGCAAATACAGCCACTTTCTACAAGCCTGCTCTGAACATGGACTTATTCTTCGCTAGCCAACGCCAACCCATACTCCCGGCATGCAGCAAGATCATCGGCCTTCGGCACATACTGCACCGACTGCGGGTCCTGCGGGATGTCGACGCCCATGTCGTCCAGTTGCGCCGCGAGTTTCTTGTACAGGCCACCGCTCCAGCCGTACGAGCCAAACACTCCGCCCTTGATCCGTGGTTTGCCCGGGTTGAGGCCGGAGAGATAGGTCAGCGCGTCCGCGATGGACGGGAACATCCCGCCGTTCAACGTCGGTGAACCAACCAGCAGCAACGACGCGTCGAGGCATTCCATCGCCACCTGCGCGCGTTCGGTTTTTGCCATCGGCAGCATGGTGACATTCATCCCGCCTTCGATCAGGCCGTCCGCGATGGCGCGTGCCATAGACGCCGTCGAGCCCCACATCGTGTCGAACAGGATCACCGCCCGCTTCGGATCTTTCACACCTTCAGACCAATCGGCATACCACTTCAGCACCACGTCCAGATCCTTGCGCCAGCCGGGACCGTGGTCGGGGAGGATGATGCCCGGCGCGATCCCTGCTTTGTCCAGCCCCTTCAACGTCTTTTGCACCGCCTTGGAGGTCGGCCAGAGAATGTTCGCGTAATAGTTCTTCGTCTCTTCGTGGATCAGGCCAGGTTCGAGCTCGTCCGTCCACAACGCCGAGGACGCCACGTGCATCCCGAACGCATCGTTCGAGAACAGCAGCTTGCCGTGATCGAGGAAGCTGAACATGCTGTCCGGCCAATGGACCATGCTGGTGAGCATGAACTGCAGCTGCATGTTGCCGAGGGACAACGTGTCGCCGTCTTTGACGCCAACGAGGTTCATCTCGCCGCCGTAATGCAACTCCAGCGCCTGCACACCTTTCGGGGACGCGTACACCGCTTCCGGCTGCACGATATCCAGCAGCTTCGGCAACGCGCCGGTGTGGTCCATCTCGGCGTGGTTTGAGACGATGTAGTCGATCCGTGACGGGTGCACCACGGACGAGATCCGCGCCAGCAGTTCGTCCGTGTACTTCGCCTTGACCGTGTCGATCAGCGTGATCTTGTCCGCGAGGATGAGGTAGGCGTTGTACGTTGTGCCACGCGGGGTGGCGTAGCCGTGGAACTCTTCCAGTTCCCAGTCAATCGCGCCGACCCAGTAGACATTGTCCGCGATCTCACGTGCCCGGAACGAGGTACTCATGGTCAGACTCCATCGCTACGTTTCTGTGTTGTTTGATGGCGGAAAAGTAACGCGCCGGGACGCCGGTGCTGATTTCTCGTGGAGGCGCGGCAACAACCGACTCGAACCGGAGTCAATCGGGGGATGGTATTACCGTTCGGTTATCCGCGCCAGCACAGCTTGCGCGGGCATCGCGCACTTATTTTGAACCCTGGCCCACCCAATTACCACGGACTTAAGTCCGTGGTAAGCTAGTGGAGAGTACTCATAGGTTAACTACGCAAACGAGTCATCAATGAACGAGCAACGATACCCGATCACCGCGAAGATGTGCATGACGAAAGATGTCGGCACGCATGGCAACCTGTTCGGCGGCATCATGATGGGCTGGCTGGACGAAGCCGGGGCGATATTCGCACGGACGTGGACCGGCGAAATGCATGTCGTCACCGTCAAATTCACCGAGATCGTATTCAAGAAACCGGTCAAGGTGGGGGAGATCGTACGCTTCGAGGCGTGCGCGCCGAAGGTGGGACGGACCAGCATCACCTTCGACATCCTCGGCCTGGTGCGGGAGGAACTGGTGGTACGGACCACATGCACATTTGTCGCGTTGGATGATGACGGCCGGGCGAAACCGGTTCAGGCGGTCGATCCGCCGCCACAACCGGTCAAAAGCTGACTCACGCACGCAGCACATTACCACGGACTTAAGTCCGTGGTAAGCCGGATGCACTCAAATTCTTCAGAAGGGTCTGAAGTCTTACTACAGGTGCTGAACGTCTACTGATTCGGTTCCGGTCGCCACCCCTCTTCAACCCACTGTTTCGCCGGGACGAAATCAGGATAACGTTGGTACAGCGAATCGGCGATTGCGTTCGCGCGATCCGTTTCGCCAGCCGACCACAACGAGCCCGCCAGGCCGAAACCGAAGAACGGATTCTCCGGTGCGATCTCGCTCGCACGGGCAAATCCGGCAATCGCCAACTCCGTATCACCAGCCTCCATCGCCGTTAGCGCCTGTTCGCCAACTTCCTCCGCGTAGGCTTGTCGCAGTGCATCATCCGCCGGATTCATCTGGTACGCCGTGGCAAACGCAACCCGTGCGCTGTCATGCATCCCCAGCTGCCGGAAGCAGATCCCCAGTCCGCGATACGCACGGTACTTCGGCTTGAGCTGGTTCTCCGCACGGTAACGGGTGATCGCCGCCTCAAACTGTTCATTGTCGCGGGCGAGATCGCCAAGGTACAGGTTCGCCAGTGGAGTGTTTGGATTGAAATCCAACGCCTGCCGGAAGTGCTCCGCGGCCTGATTTGAATCGTGTTCCTTGACGTACAGCATGCCGTACACCAAATGGCCGTACGCATGATTATCCGGCTGGGCGAAGGGCCACGCCGCCGCGTTTAACCCGACAATCAGCACGATCACGGCGATCAGTACCCGTCTCGCGCGCCGCCTGTGCTGCCGGTCGAGCATCATTTGGAAGGCGTACACGGTGAACGGCGCGATCAACGGAATCAGCGGCGCTCGGAACCGTGAGGCGACAAAAAACGCCGCGACGACCAGCAGGTTGACCGCGATAATCACCGCGATGTAGACCGTTTGCGGATCACGCCGTGCCGCCAGCAATCCGGCGAACCCCAGCGGCGCGATCCACCAGAACCCAACCAGCAGCAGCAGTTTCAGCATTATCCGCCGGTCGGCGAAGAACCGCCAGTCACCGTTGTTGCTGGTTTCGGTGCCACCGAGCGTGACGAGCAGTTTCTTCAGTGTCAACATCGTCGCTTCGCCCGGATGCTGTCCCCAGAACCGCAACCCCTCCGCGTAGTACCAGTTGGAGGACTGGTTTGGCGTCAACGCCCGCCCGGCTTGTTCCGCCGACCACGCCTCCACTTCCGCCGGTGCCCAATCCGGCCCCAGAACGGGGTGGAGCGGACTCAATCCATCCGCTGAGGTGTTGTTGCCGAGATAGAAGTTGATTCCGCCGTTGGTAGAGATCAGAACCGGATCGTCCCCGTGGACCCAGTTCAGCATCGTAATCGGCGATACGATCAGGATGACACCAAGCAGCAACCAGCCGCCGGATGCGAAAGCTTGGTGCTTCTGACGGGACCACACCCGGAAGTAGGGCCACATCAGCCACAATATCGAAATCACCGCTCCAGCCAACGCATTGGGACGTGTCAACGCCGCCAGTCCCCAGATCACACCGGCGGGGAAGGCGAACTGCGGATTGTCACGATGATCGCGGGCGTGCAACGTCAACCGCACCGCTTCGACGGTCAGCAGTGTGAACAATGATGTGGCGAGGCCGGTGGTGTGCAGGTGCAGCAGAACTCCGGCAGAGGCGGTGATCGCTGCGGAGATCCATGCGTTCCGGCGTCCGAACAGACGATCCGCGACGCGAAAACCAGACACAATCGCCAGCGAGCTGAGGATCGCGCTGAGGATACGGATGCCGAAGAACCCGGCGTCCTGACCGAAGATGAGGTAGTACCCCGCCATCAGTATCGGCCACAGAGGCGGACGGAAGAAGGGGTACAGGTCTGGCGCACCGTTCAGGAACGCCAGCGCCATGTTGCGGTAAGCGATTTCGTCGACAATCGGATTGTGGACCCACGGATCATCCCCCAGGCTGATCAGGTATACCACACGCAGTGCAAACGCCCCGGCGAACACCAGCAGCGACGTCTTCCAGTCGTGGAAGAACGGTTTCCGGTTGACAGTCGTCGGTTCCGTCTGAACCGGGTCGGTACGTTTGCGTTTCGAGGACACCATCATCCGCCCACGTGAAAGAAGCGCCAGTAGAGGAAGACGACTCCCAGCACTGTGCCGAAGATGATTCCGATCCAACTCAGGACATGCAACCACGGTTTCGGACGAGCCTTCGCCGGCATGTGCGGCGCGGTGACCACCTTCAGGTTAAGGTAGCCCAGCACGGGCGCGGTGAGGAAGGACAGCGTCGTCGCCAGATCGACCATCCCGGTCATACCCGCCTGGAACGTGGTCAGCAGCAGGATCGCACCCGCTACGACGACGACCATCCAGACCAGGTACAGCGGCATGTCGAAGCGTGCGGGAACGGTTCGTGGCGCGACAATCCCGGTAAGTCGACGCAATACACGCGAAAACGCATCGACGCAGGTGATCGTGGTGCTGAACATGGTGGTGAACGCCGCGATCTTGATGATCGGCGATGTCCAACCGCCGAGCGACCGGGTGTACAGCGATATCAGCTGGTTGGCGAATACGGTTCCGCTGGCGGAAAAGGTCTCGCCGGTGCCGTACATCACTAGGGCACCCAATCCGAGGAAGAACATCGCGATGACCGCGGTACCGATGTAGCCGATGTTGAAATCGAGCAGCGCGTCACGAACACTCGGACGGTGGTGCGTCTGCTTGACCCGTTCCAGCGTCCAAAGCGAATGCCACACAGAGATGTCAATCGCGGACGGCATCCACCCAATCAACGCCACGAGGAAGCTGATCCCCGCCATCGTCCACAGGTCCGGCGGGACGAAATCCGGCGCGCGTTCCGCCGGGTTGTTCAACGCGACCAGCACTGCCAGCAATGACGTTAACGCCAGGATGGCGACAATCACCTTGATCAACGAGTCGAGCAGCGGGTAACGCCCGATCAGCAGCACAATCACACAGATAAACAGGATGATGATCGAATAATTCACCGCCGATAACGAATCGGTGAACAGCTGCGTCGCGAGGCTCCCGGTGACAATGGTGACAGCGGCGAGAATCGTGAACGTTGTCCCGAGACTGAGGATGATGTAGATCGCGATCGGCCATTTGCCCAGCCGGCGGTAGCCCTCGAGCAGGCTTTCGCCCGTGGCTGCGGCGTAGCGCGGCCCGTATTCGAAGAACGGATACTTGAACAGGTTGGCGACCAGCACCGCCCAGACGATGCCGAAGCCGAACTCCGCGCCGGCCCGTGTTGACTGCACGAGGTGCGAAACGCCAATCGCCGCAGCCGCCCAGATCAATCCCGGACCGAGGCTTTTCAACACCTGGCTGGAGCGTGATGTGCCGTCCATAGATCTCCCTGACGCAAAAACGCAGCACCCCCTGGAAACGTCACGCTGAAATGAACGGCACCCACCCGGCAAAACACAAGTCCCGGCGCGAAAAAAGGCCACGCGGAAGTTCATCCACGTGGCCTCAATCACTCTGCTTATGCCGAAACGTTACTTCATCAGCACGATCTTCTTCATGTCACGGAACGGACCCGCCTCGATGCGGGCGAAGTACATACCGCTGGCATGACCGGCCATGTCGAGATTGCGGACATGCGGACCCGCCTGCAGCTCTTCGTCCACCACACGAGCGACTTCACGTCCCAGCACATCGTAGACGATCAGCTGCACGTTGGCCGCTTCCGACAGGTCGAAGCGGAGACGCGTGCTCGGGTTGAACGGGTTCGGATATGGCGTGTGGAACGCCCATTCCAACGGACGGATGCCGGATTCGTCCACGCTGACGAAATTCGACGACCACTTCAGCGCGACTTCGTCGAGGAACATGCCACGGTCGGTTTCGTCGATGTCTGTCGTCACCGTCCAGCGGAAATACAGGTCGCTCTGAGCGGTGTAGTCCCGCAGATCCAGCAGGAACGGACGCCACTGGCTGAACCCATTGTAGACATCGACCTCGGTCCAATTGTTGCCGTCGGTGCTCATCTCAAGCGTACAGAAGTCGTATTCCGGCTCGAGCTCGTAGCGCATCATGCCGGTCAAGGTCATCGACTCCGCACCGGCGGGAACACTGTAGTGGACCATCGTCCAGGCTGACTGGTTGTTCGTGAGGAAGTAGTCCGGATCACTCTTCAGCGAGAAGTCGCCTTCCGCCATGTCAAACCCGGAACGGGTCCATTCGAAATCGCCGGACGTGCTCCAACGGGCTGGAAGCTCGGTTTCAAAGCCATCCTGGATCATATCATCCGGTTCGACCAGAGTGACTTCCATCAGGAACGGATCATCCGTGGTAAACGTCTCGATCTTCGGGATGTACCCAACCGCCCAGGTTTCGACCATGTAGTCACTATTCGGCATCATGCCGCCCCAGTCGCCGCTGGGGACATAGAGGGTGTCCACACCGAAATCACGATGGACGATGAAGGTTGCCGGGATCGGGTCGCCGTCCGTATTCAACGCACGCAGGTGCAGCCAGTTGTGCGGCTTGCGAACCAGCGTCTTGGTGTAGCGCGCCGGACCAGCAGACCCGATGTTGACAACGGACGTGTCCGGTTCATAGCCAAACGCTCGTACAATCAGGTTGTAGTTCTGCGCTGCCAACGCTCGGCGGTGAACACCGAAGACAGGATCGGTATACCGTGGTTCGAGGTAGCTATTCCAGTAGTCCGGGGTCAGAACTTCAGCGACAAGTGGCTGGCCGTTTTCGTCCTGTACATGCAGCTCGAGGAACCCGCTCAACCCGTCGATATCTTCCTCACCTCGCGCTCGATCAATCAGATAGTAAATCGCCGGAACATTGTCCGCGATGATCTGCAGCATCTGGTCTTCTTCCGGCTGCAGCTGGTATAGACCAGCTTCCACCTCGAGGTTGATCCAGTGACCGGCGGCATAGGTCCAGTCGTGCATCTTGGCATTTCGGCCTGAACTCGGGTAGTATTCATACGTTCCCGGCTCGGCAAGCTTGGGGATCTGTCCTGCAAGGTTTTCACCGACATCCGTGAGGACTTCAATATCCGGTGCAGTCTTCTGACCGTTGTCCCCGAACGCCCATGGGAAATACACCTTTTCCGAGAATGTGCCTGAACGGGAGGAGTGGTAGGTAATGCCGTACATCGGCTGCACTTCGTAATGCAGGTCACGTACAATCTGCGTTTCCGTTTCGCTGAACGGAGTCTCACCTCGGTAGTAGTCGTAGGGTTCCGATTCATCCAGCCAATGGAAAAGCGTGTCACCCTGGAACCAGTTCAAGCCCCAGTTCCGGTTCAGGTCCACGCCGGACGAATCTGCACCGATCCCCACGAAGTAGCGGAAGATGTCGTCACCCACCGTATCACGCTTGTTTTTCCGGTAGCTCTTGTCAGGGCCATGAACCAGGTCCGGGGTATCCGGAACACCGAAGACCACCTGCAGCCCCTCCGGGTTCATCGTCGGGACAAAGTAGGTCTCCGCTTCTTCACGACGGTTACGATATTCCGGCAGGGGACTGGTGACAAGCTGCTCGATCGCCTCAAGGACGATTTCAACACCAAGAATCTCTTCGCCGTGAATGTGTCCGATGAAAAGTGTGGTGGGACGGTCGTAGTCAGTCGCTGCGTCGTCGGAGATCTTCACCAACAGGATCGGGAATTGATCCTTCTGGCTGTAACCAACCGTGTCCACTTCAATCCTGTGAGTGAACTCCTGATTGGCATCTAGATCCGCGAGAAACTGGTACGTTTCATTCAGATCATGGTAGCACTCGGGAGGCGTGTCCTGAGCCAGTACCCCGGATACTGCAAACAGCAGCGTCAAGGTCAGCAGTGCGAAGCGCATGGTGATTCTTCCCTCCACATGGCATGTCCGTTAGCCCGTTCGGACGTGCGCGTTGTCGGAACCTTCAGGCCAATCTTTAAGGTAGGCTAACACTCGTCAAGCCGCAAGGCTCGCTGGGTTATCTGGTTCGATTCACCAGGCATTAATTGGTTGCGGATTCACCCCCGAGCCAGCCGTCCGCGCGAGCGTTGCGTTTGTCCAGACTTCAAGCCGTCTGTACTTTCAACGATGATGACGACACGGGCATTCCTGTTTGTTTCCACGGTTGTTCTGATTTCCCTGATCACGGGATGGACGGCGAACTCCGCGTTCGCCACCACATTCCCGCTCGATCCTGTCGGCGCGCGCCATGTCGGCATGGGCGGAGCTTCTGCCGCGGTCTGGCTCGGACCCGAGGCGATTTACCACAATCCCGCCTCGCTGGTCTGGCAGACGCTCACCTTCAGCGGCGGGATGCAGCCGATCCAGTGGACACGGCACCCGCGCAGCTGGTGGATGCATTTCTACAATAAGGAAACCGCCTATGGTGTCCCCGCCGCTCTGATTGCGCAGGGCTGGGACTACAACGGCGCCAGCGGCGAAAGCCACTATTTTGACCTCGGCCTGCCGTTCGCGTTCAATCTTACCGAAATCACTCCCGGCGCGGCAACCATTCACTTTGCGTTCGAGCAACGTGGTGACGGCAAATGGGAATTCGACATGCCGATCGACCTCGGCTTTCTCGCCCGGCACTCTTCCGGCGCGACCCTCGGCATCGTCGCGCGCGGCCTGACCATCGGCAGTAATGGTCTCGAAAGTGTTCATGAACGCATCGAATACGGCGCGTCGTACGGCGTCGGCGGCTTGCTCACCATGTCCTCGTCTGTCGTCTGGTTCAAGGGCGAAGACTGGGACACTGCGCTGAAACGCTACCGCATCGGGGGTGAGTACGGTGGCGCGAACCGGGTCCACCTGCTCGGTGGTTACCTGCACGAGCCGGACGACAGCTGGTATGCCACCGGCGGTATTGCGCTGCGCAGCGACGCGGCGGGACGCTATGAGTTCATCTATTCCGCAGCTTACGACCCAGAGCGAGAGATCCTGAGACACTACGTGCAGTACGGCGTGCGCATGTTTTAACTGGACGTTGATTCGCGCACGACACGAAAGGAGGGGGAATGAACATTCCCTACAAGTACTACCAGTTCGGCGATGAAGTGATCAAGCTGCCCGATTTCGGCAAGCTGTTCGGAAAGAGCGGCATCGGAATCGTGGTCGTGATCATCATCATCTGGCTGTTGACCGGTTTCCATGTCGTCGGCCCAGACGAGGCTGGCGTTGTTCGAACCTTCGGCGAGTTCACGCGGCTCGAATCATCCGGCCTGAACTACCGCGTGCCATGGCCGGTTGAGACCGTGGACAAGCCAAAAGTCACCGAGGTCAAGCGTATTGAGATCGGATTCCGAACCGATCCACGGCGCAATCAGGTCGTCGACTTTCCGGAAGAATCGCTGATGCTTTCCGGTAGCCTGAACATCATCGACATCGACCTGATCGTGCAGTACAAGATCAACGACCCGGTCAAGTATTTGTTCGTGGTGCGGGATGTGCGGGAAACGATTCACGTAGCAACCGAGGCGGTGATCCGTCAGGTTGTCGGCGTACACAGCATCGACGAGGCCCTTACCAGCGGCAAAGGTGAGATTCAGGCCGAAGCAATGGTCAGCCTGCAGGAAATCCTCGACAGCTACGAGACCGGCGTGACCGTCACTCAGCTGCAGCTCAAGGACGTCCTCCCGCCGAAGGAAGTGGCGGACGCATTCCGTGAAGTCGCCTCGGCGAAGGAAGACAAAGCCCGTTTGATCAACGAAGCGCAGGGGTATGCAAACAACCTGATTCCACGCGCGCGCGGTCTCGCTGAACAGATGGTGCTGGAAGCGGAAGGGTACGCGCAGGAACGTGTCAAGCAGGCCGAGGGTGACGCTGAAAACTTCAAAGCCGTCTTGACGGCATACAAGCGTTCGCCAACCGTTACTCGCAAGCGCATGCTGTTGGAGGCGATGGAGGACGTGCTGCCTGGTATGAGGAAATACATCATGCAGACACCGAACGGTGGCGATTTGATTAACCTGATCGGCCCCGGTGTGCCAGCACAAACCGGAACCTCACAGCCCAGCAGCGGCACGGGAGGTGGACGATGAAACCGATCATTCGTGTCTTAATTGGCGTCGCCGCCGTGCTGATTGTACTCAGCCTGGTTACCTTTACCGTTGACGAAACGGAACAGGTACTCGTGCTGCAGTTCGGTAAGCCGCTGATCGCAGTTTCTGATCCCGGTCTGCACTTCAAGTTTCCACCGCCATTCCGCACCATCGAACGGTTCGAAAAGCGGCTGCTGATTTACGACAGCCCGCCGAACATCGTCGTCACCCAGGACAAGAAGAACATGGTGATTGACTCCTACGCCCGTTGGAGAATCACCGATCCGCTCTTGTTCCGGCAGACGGTCCGTACCGAGGGTGGAGCGCAGGCACGTCTGGACGACATCATCTATTCCGACCTGTTGCGTGAGCTCGGTCAGCACGACATGGAGGACATCGTCTCCGTGAACCGTGACGAGATCATGGACGCCGTTGGGAAGAGCGCCAGCATCAAATCGCAGGATTACGGGATCGAAATCCTCGACGTTCGCATCAAACGTACCGACCTGCCACCGGAGAACGAGGACGCGATTTATCGACGGATGCGGGCGGAGCGGGAACGGATCGCCAACCTGTATCGTAGTGAAGGTGAGGAAGAGGCGCAGATCCTGCGATCCACCGCCGATAAGGAAGTCAAGGTGATCAAGGCGGAGGCGTACCGGCAGTCGCAGGTGATCCGCGGTGAAGCGGAGGCTAAGGCCATTGCGATTTACGCCGAAGCGTTCAACCGTGATCCGCAGTTCTACGATTTTTCCCGTACCTTGGAAATGTACCGGAAGACGCTGGATGAGCAGACCACTCTCGTCCTGCCGCCGAACACAGAGTTGTTTAAATACCTGAAGTGAGGGTGAATGACCGAGCCGCAGAACAAAGACGTACAGCCGACGGATTTCAAGCGATTCCGGGGATACTTCATCACCGGCCTGCTCGTACTCGGGCCGGTGATGGTCACCTTCTGGATCATCATCAATCTGTTCATCGTGATGGACAGCCTGCTCGGGCGGCCGATCCAGTACCTGCTCGGCGAAATTATCGGGATTCCGTTCTTCGAGCAGCAGATTATTTACGGGATCGGCTTCATCACGTTGATTCTGCTGATCATCGCCACCGGCTGGTTCTCGCGGCAATACCTCGGTGACCGACTGGTCAAACTGGTCAACAAATGGTTCGAACACATCCCTCTGGTGAACAAGGTCTACAGCGCCGTGCTACAGATCTCGCAGGCGCTGCTCGGCGGCCAAAGAGAAGTGTTCAAGTATGCGGTCATCATTGAGTACCCGAAGGAGCACGTGTATTCGATCGGTTTTGTCACCCAGGACACGAGAGGTGCCCCGCAGGATGCTGTCGCCGAGGATGTGATCAGCATCTTCGTGCCGACAACGCCGAACCCGACTTCCGGCTACCTGCTGTTTGTGCCGAAAAAGGATGTCGCGTTCCTCAATATGTCCGTCGAGGAGGCGTTGAAACTGATCATCTCGGCGGGTGCGATTGTCGGACGCGCGGGAGGTGGATCGCGTGATGCGGCCCGCCGGCTCGGTATTCGCATGCACCCGCTGCACGACGATGATGTTCGTCCACCTTTCCGACGGGAAGACGAGATGTGAACAGCCGCCTCCGGAGAATCGCGCTGTGCCTGATTTTTCTCCCGGGGCTGGCCACTGCCCAGGTGAGCGATTCGCTCACCGCTACCTATCGCCAGGAACTCGACACGCGGCTGTGGCGGCTGCAGGAAACCCTGCGTGTCGAGAATTCGCTGTACTCCCTCCGTTCCGCCGGGTACGGTTCGTTGACTCAACGCCGTCTGCCCGGCTACGAATCCCAGTGGAAGAACGATCTCAGCGCCAGCCTGGAGCTCTCCCGACGGGTGCGCTCCGACCTGAACATGCTGGTGGAGGTCAGCGGGCAGGAGTTCAAAGACCGTGAAGCCGCCTACATCCCGGATCGCGGCGTGTTCTCCCGGACACCAGTTGGCTACGACCTGCTCGAATCGTCCACCACCCGCGCACCACTCGGCCAGAACTCGCGCATTTCACGCGGCGCGGCCCGTGGCGGGGTGGAATACAATCCGCAGCCGAACATCGAGAGCAAACTGCTGCTCGGTGGGGCTTTTGACGAACAGGACGAAGGCAGCGGCCAGGGACCGTCCGGCAGCGCGGGATTATACTGGGGCGATGTGCTCGACAGCGGGGTGGACGTACAGGCGGACGGTTGGCTAAACCAGTACGGCAACCGCCGCAACCACTATATCTTCACCCGCGGACTGACGATGAACCAGTTCGGAGACGCCACCAACCAGCTCGCGGCGTCATGGCGGAACCGGCGCTCCGACCTGTTCTTCAACACCAACGGCCAGATTGTCAGCCGTATCAGCGAAGACATCCAGATCGACAACCGATTGAGCAGTCCGTTAACGCCGAGTCTGGTCGGCATCTACGACCTCGGCTACCGCAAATCCACCGTCGATTACCGTGGAGGCGGGCCGAGCCGTGGCGATGAAATGGACCTCACCAATCGGCTCACCGTTCGCTCGTTCTGGGGCTACTGGCTTGGCGAGTTGTCGTATCAGTACGGGCAGGAGGACCGCACCTACGGCGACCTGATCCTCGGCCGCAACCAGATCCTCAGCGCCACCGCCGACTGGAAACACGGGCCGGACAGCCTGTCCTTCCGGCTGAGTACGGAAAAATGGCGCTACGATTCGCCGGACAGCCTCGAGACCTCCGACCGGGATCGCCTGATCCACCGATTCAATTCGTCCGCCAGCTTCCGGGTCATGGATCGGACGCAGCTGACCATGGATGCTCTGGTGCT
Source organism: bacterium (assembly GCA_963675295.2). Taxonomy (GTDB): domain Bacteria; phylum Electryoneota; class Electryoneia; order Electryoneales; family Electryoneaceae; genus BMS3BBIN04. The sequence goes on along the minus strand of CAXXKJ010000002.1, from coordinate 2,604,091 downwards.
GCTGGATCATGTCGTTAACCTGCACCGGACCCGCTCCAGCGACAACCGCTGGAACCGCGTTTTTCGCATCAGTCCGGGCGTTGAATGGAAACCGGTCAACGGTTGGCGCAATCACGCCATCTTCGAAGTGCTCGCCAACTACACCGACTACGACTTCGAGGAGGAAACCGGCACCGTTCGCAGCAACGTTTACCGACGCTGGTCCGTCGCGGACACGGTCCAGGTACCCCTGCTGATGCGGCTGCGCGGGACGTTCAGCGGTCGGCTTGATCTCGAGGATCGCGGACGGTTGCGGTGGAGTGAATTCGTGCAGGAAGTGTCGGACGAAAAACGCGCGTGGTACTGGTCCGCGTCCCTGAGCAAATTGTACTGGTCGCATCTGCTGATCGAACTCGGCTATCGTTCGCAACGTCGCGAGGAGGACCGCTTCGATGAGGCTCCAGACGGAGGCAGATTGCGATCTCGAGTGAGCACATATACCGTTACCGGCCCTTTCTTCCGGCTGGAAACGCAGAGCCTCGTCAACCTGCGAGTTGGCATCGAAGTTGTACTGCAGGATGTCGATGATAGTAGTGCAACGGGACGAGACAGGCTCGACCAGGTGGAAGCGGTACTTGTGTACCGTTGGTGAATCCAAATCCCCACCTCGTGCGTACAACCGATACATTGTGGTCTGTTGAGTTGACGGGGTCCGGTCCGCCGGTGTAACGTCACGGTTTGCACTGAATTTACGTGTGGTGATATCCCTGAAGTTGTTTGCGACACAGTTTCCTGCCGGTACAGGATCGCCGATCCAGTCCCACATCTTGCTGTTCCTGCTGCTGATGCTGGGAACAGGTGTGTTTGCTGCGTCCGGATTTGCCGGTACTCTGGAGCGCGACCTGTTCACCGAACTCGCCTGGAGCCCTGCCGATACCAGCAAACCGGCCATCGGCGGTGTCCACCCATCGTTGGTCAAGTTCGACCCAAGCATCCGCTTCATGCAATCGAACCGGGAAGCGCCGGTGATCGACACCATAATCGTTGTCGGCAACAAGGTCACCAACCCATTCGTGCTCTTCGCTGAAATGGAGCTTGATTCCGGTTCCGTTGCCACCCCGGAAGCGATGAAACGCGACCAGGACCGTCTCGAATCGCTCGGACTGTTCAGCCGCGCACACCTGAAGCTCGGCTCGATGACACGCAACCGTACCGCGCTGATTGTGGACGTTACCGAACTATGGTACATCTGGCCCGGCTTGTACCTCGCGGTGGATGAAAACGATCCGACCCGAGCGTCCTACGGCGGCATCGTCACCCACGATAACTTCCGCGGACGCAACGAAACGCTGTCCATCAGCGGGCGCTACGGCTACATCACCGGCTTTGAGTTCGAATGGGACATTCCCTACCTCTCGCCGCAACATACCGAGTGGTCATTGAATACGCAGGGCAGCTTCACCAATGAAGATGAGCCTCGCTTCCTCAAGGACCGCACCGGTGTCACCAGCCGGCAACGCCTGGTCAGCGGAAAAGTCGGCTATCGTTTCTCTTTGGAGAATTACGGCTGGTTCAAACTCGGCGCGCGGTCCCGAGCATTCGAATCCCGGGATGGCCGCCACCTGTGGCTGACCGAGTCCGAGAGCGGGGAAGATATCGTCGGTGAAGTTGAAATCGCCTACGAACGTGACACACGTACCTACAAGGCCTGGCCGGACAACGCTTACGTCTACCGGTTTGTTCTCGGGTCCGGCATCGGCCTGAACCACATCGCCAGCCGCTTCGTCAAACCAGAAGTGTATGGCGCATCCTACTACACACCCGTGGACCGGATTCATTTTGCGGGACGTGTCCGCGCGACAACCTACATTGGCGATATCCCGATCTACGAACGAGTGCTGCTGGACCGGGAAAACGGAATCCGCACCTCGATGCAACGTGTGTTCGAAGGGAGCTGGCGGGTGCTGTCAACCGTCGAGTTCCGCACCGATGTGTTGCCCGTTCGCTACCTCACCTTCAAGCTGTGGGAACCGGTCAACCAGTACACCCGCAACCTCAAGTTCGGCATCTCAACGGCCCTGTTCACCGATTACGGCGTCGTCGGCGGGGTGGAGGAACCCTCACCGTTTTCCGACTCCCCAGAGACCGAAGGCTGGGACGTTGCCTACGGCTTCGGCCTGATCCTGCACATCCCGTATCGCGATATGATCCGCGCTGAAGTGATGCGCAGCGCGCGGTATCCGTCCGACGGCCTCCTGTTCCGGATTCGCCTGGGCACATTCTTCTAGGCCCGGAGCGGGGTGGAGCCACCTCACCCGGCAACCTGCACGACTCCCAACCTGCCCCTTGATCCCCGTGTTCAGTGGTCGTATCTTTCAATTGAACATTTGTACAGGCTGGGAGTACAGAGAAAACATAGATCCTTTATTTATAAAGGTTTGCTCATCCATGCGGTACGAAGACATCGGAGATCGAATCGAACTGATCGCGCTGTTTCGCGACGGACGCATCCAGCCGTTGAAATTCCGCTGGCGGGACCGGGTGTACCGGATCCAGCGTGTCAACGGCGAGTGGGTTTCCGACCAGGGCCAGACACGGTTTTACCACTATTCAGTGATGACCACGGGACCCGATGTCTATGAGCTGACCTACAACAGCGACACACGAGGTTGGATGCTGAGCCGGGTGTGCCTGGTGGGATAAAATTGAGATGTGAGACTTGAGGCTGTGGGCTGCGGAAAATGTGAAATGTGCCCGTGTTTGCTTGCAAACGCGGACGAGACGCATGTAGAAAGACCCGTGAGACGAAAGACCAGAGACTAGAGACTGACTCATGATGCGCGCGGAAGTCAGAGAACGCCTGGCTGCGGACGGGCGCAAACATCTCGACAACGGTAAACCACGAGCGCTGAAACCGGCGAGCGTGGTCGTCCATGTTGACATGGATGCGTTCTTCGCCGCGATCGAGGAACGGGACAACCCGTCCCTGCGCGGCAAACCGGTCGTCGTAGGCGGCCCGAAAGGCAGCCGGGGCGTGGTCACCACCGCCAATTACGTCGCCCGGCAGTACGGGGTGCACGCCGGCATGTCCATCGCACGGGTGGAACAACTGTGTCCGGATGCAATTCATGTCAGCACCAAAGGTGGAAAATACACATGGGTTTCGCTGGAAGTGATGGAGATTCTGCGGCGCTTCAGCCCGGATGTTGAACCGTACAGCATCGACGAAGCGTTCCTCGATGCCACCGGATGCTTTCATTTGTACGGAGATCTGAATGCGTATGGCAACGCGATCAAGGACACCATCCGCGGCAATCTGGGCCTGACGGCGTCCGTCGGAATCGGACCGTCCCGAGTGGTCGCCAAAATCGGGTCCGGGCTCAACAAACCGGACGGCCTGACCATCATCGAATCACATCAGGTCGCGGCCAAACTTGGCCCGTTGCCAATTCGCAAGATCCCGGGCGTCGGTCCGGCGACCGAAATGGTGCTGAAAGCGCTGAATGTCCACACCGTGAAGGACCTGATTGACTGTCCACGGTCGCTGCTGACGATGAAACTCGGTAAATACGGGCGGGACCTGTCCGCGAAAATGCAGGGCGCGTCCGGATTGGACGATGTCGGCATTGAGCGGCCGACGATTGACAAGTCCAAAGGGCACGAAAATACGTTTCATGCGGATGTTTCCGACGCGGCCACATTGCACGCCACGCTGCTGAACCAGTGCGAACGGGTGGCGAGACGGATGCGCCGGGACGGATTCCTTGGACGACGAGTCACCTTGAAGCTGCGGACGCACGATTTCGCGACGCACAGCCACCAGCACGTGATCAAGGAATGGACAAATGATCCGGTCGAGATCTACAGGGTCGTGCGTGATCTGTTGAATGACATCTGGCGCGAAGAAGACGGCATTCCGGTACGTCTGGTCGGCGTGAGTGTGGCCGGACTGATTCGTCCCGGGGAACCGCACGGGATCCAGGCGGACGTGTTCAACGAGAGCAACCGGCAACGCCGACACGATCTGTTTTCGGCGGTGGACGGTCTCCGTGACCGGTACGGCGAGAACGCTGTCGGACTGGCGGCCGGCTTTTCCGCCCGTCGCCCAACCCATTCCCGCATCACCAGCTTGACCCGATAAGGTACGTTATGTATAATTGAGGATATCCAGTATTGGATTGGTGTTGACTGGTCCTGTCCCCCCGTTGTGGTCTGTGGTCTGTGGTCTGTGGTCTGTGGTCTGTGGTCTGTGGTCTGTGGTCTGTGGTCTGTGGTCTGTGGTCTGTGGTCTGTGGTCTGTGGTCTGTGGTCTGTGGTCTGTGGTCTGTGGTCTGTGGTGTGGCCCGGGTTGGTGCCGTTGCCAAATCGGGTGCTATGATCCTGAGTCCTGAAGACAAATATCTACAACCATGCCCCAGACATTCATGTCTGGGATCATCCGCGTCAGCAAGCTGACACGGGCACATTAGTACTTCACAGCCGCAACAGTCTCGATGCGAGCTTCTGAATCATCTTGCCCTCTCGCCTCCCGATTTTTCGCATTTTCTCCGTCATAATTATGCTTTCCGAACTCTGGTTTTACTACCTTGCCGTTCTTCAGTTACTCATTGGTTAACGCGGGGAGAAACGCATGAAAAACGTACTGTTGATCGGACTGGCATTGCTGCTTTGCGTCCCAGCCGGTTTCGCACGGTCCAACCCGGACTATGCTCAGGCGAAAGCCGAAATCATCGCACAACACACTCCAACCCTGGTACTCGAACTGACGGACAATGCCGCCGACGTGCTGCGCAACACGCAGGCTGCGCCTCAGGACCTGAATAGCGTCCTTTCATCTGCCAGCTATGAGCCACTTTTCACCGTCCCAGTGAATCCAGAACATGAAGCCTTGTGGCGTCAGCATGGGTTGCACCGCTGGTTCAAGGTGACGAACGTCGATGTCACCCCCTATCGTTCCAGCTTCACAGCCCTTGAATCGTTGGAATCGGTGGAATCCGCCGAGTTTTCCGCCCTTCAGTTCGCTGATCTGACCCCGATGGATGACGGCAACTACAATGTCTGGGCGATGCAGAAGATGCAGGCGGACGATGCGTGGGACGAACAGATCGGTAATGACGACGTGATCGTGACCACGATCGACACCGGCTGCGAACTCACCCACCCCGACCTGCAGCAAAACATTCACATCAACGCGGGCGAAGATCTCAACGGCAATGGTTACTGGGATGCGTCCGATCTGAACGGCGTGGACGATGACAACAACGGGTACGTCGACGACATCGCCGGTTGGGACTTTGTATCGGCGACGGTTGGCGGACTGTTCCAGGCTCCGGGCGAAGACTACGGCCCGCGTGATAACCGTGTCTGGCCTGACATTGTCGGTCACGGCACCCATGTTTCCGGCACCACGGCCTCGACCACGAACAATGTTGGTGGTGTTCCGTCGGCCTCGTGGAATGTGTCGAACATGCCACTGCGTGCCGGGTACGCCTATCGCCTCCTGTTTATCATCCTCGGCGTTGGTGATGCAGTCGACTTTGCCGCCGCGATCCAGTACGCCGCGGAGAACGGCTCGGATGTGGTCAGCATTTCCTTCGGCGGCACCCAGGCCGACCAGTTCTACCAGGACGCTGTCAACTACGCACGTTCGCTGGGCGTTTTGATCTTCGCCTCAGCCGGCAACTCGGACAACCAGGTGATCAACTATCCGGCGGGTTACGACAACGTTATCTCCGTCGCCGCGACGGATGTTAACGACGTGCGCGCCTCCTTCAGCACCTACGGCACATGGGTTGACCTGTCCGCGCCTGGTGTGAACATCTGGAGCACCGTCCCGGGCCAGTCCTACGACAGTTATGACGGCACCTCGATGGCTTCCCCCAACGCTGCAGCGTGCGCCGCGCTGGTCAAGAGCTACAACCCGAGCATGACCGTCGCCGATCTCGAGTCGTACATGCTTGCCGGTTGCGAAAACATCGACGCTCAGAACCCGGGCTACATCGGCATGTTGGGTGCCGGCCGGGTGAACGTGTACAACTCGCTGCAGCTGGCGCAGGCCGATTATCCGCCGAGTGACGAGCCGAACATCGATCTCGTTCCGCTGGTTTCACCGGTGAACGTCAACGCGTCCGGCGGATCGTTCGGGTACAACGTCACCATTTCGAACAACACCGGCACTGCGCAGACCTTCGACGCGTGGACCTCGGCAATCCTGCCGAACGGCTCCCCGTACGGTCCGATCCTCGCTCAGCCGAACTACAGCATGGCCGCTGGTGCGACGGCGCAGTTCACGTTGCAGGTCGCGGTTCCCGGCGGTGCGCCGAGTGGGGTCTACAACTTCCTCGCGAATATCGGCGACCTGAATGGCGCGGTGGCCGACAGCGACCACCTCATCTTCACCAAGGTTTCCGGCAACGAACCGAGTGCTGTTGACAAATGGGAATCCGGCAACTGGCCGGAAGCGGTGGCGTACGGCGAACACGGCGCCCCCTCCACCCTGCCTCAGGAGTACGAAGTCGGCGCGGCGTATCCGAACCCGTTCAACGCGATGACCACCTTGAACGTTCGGCTTCCGGAGACCTCCCGGTTGACGGTCACCGTCTACGACATACTCGGACGGGAAACACTGCGAGTTGCGTCCGGATCGTACACGGCCGGCGTGCACGAGTTCAGCATCAACGCCCGGAACTTCAGCAGTGGCATGTACTTCGTGCAGGCGACCGTACCAGGTCATCTGCATCACACGCAGAAGATCATGTTGGTGAAGTAGATCCTCCAGTTCAGCAAATGACGCCACAGGCCGGAGCATCACGCTTCGGCCTGTTTCATCTCACTGCCATCTGTTGTGTAACCAATTGTACCTGCTTCGCGTCAAGTAGGCAGGGTCAGGACGTGGTTCCCCCAACGACACAACGGCCAGAAGCGTAACATAGAGTGACCACTTCGCGGAAATTCCGCTGAACGGGCGACGTATTTCGAGAACTGCTCCATCCTTTGTTCTTTGAGTTCACTCAATGGATGAAGCAACAAGAACTCGTGGTCTGCGGTCTGTTTCTGAGTTGCACAGAGTTATCGGTTTCGTCTCTCTGGATGCACATGAAACAAGAAACGCGACACCGTTTGTCGTTGGAGATGGCGAACTTTCAAGTTGCCGTCAGGACTGGCACTATCGAATTCCAGATGATTGAAGTCATAGTCCAAGTGGCAGGACACCAACCAGCTGAAGGAGGTGCGCATGCGAACCTGCGTGCGGATGTGTGGCATGGTGGCACTGTTTTCCCTGTTCCTGTTTGCGGGGATGGCCAGCGCCCAGATGGAGCCGACAAAATTACTTCGACTCCCCGACATTCATGATGATCATGTTTCCTTTTATTACTCCGGCGATATCTGGATCGCCAACCGGGACGGCAGCGACCCGCGCCGGCTAACGGTTCACGATGGCATCGAGGGCAGCCCTTACTTCTCCCCGGATGGAAAGTGGATCGCATTCTCCGGTGAGTACGATGGCAACACGGATGTCTACGTTGTCAGTACCGACGGCGGCGCGCCGATTCGTCTGACCTACCACCCGGAAGGCGACATTGTGCGCGGTTGGACCCCGGACGGTGACGTCCTGTTCCTTTCCACACGAAATTCGGAAACCCGCCGCTACGGCAAGCTGTTTACGGTTTCCACCGACGGCGGCTGGCCGGAACAGGTCGAACTGCCGCGTGTTTCCCGCGCCTGCTTCTCCCCGAACGGCCAGCAGATTGCGTACACCATGGTCGGAGATCCGTTCGCGACCTGGAAGCGTTACCGAGGTGGCCTGAGCCCGTGGATCTGGATCTTCGACCGCTCGTCGATGGACGTCACCGAGATCCCGCGCGCCAGCTTCACCGACCCGGTGACCGGCGGCGAAACGCACGCCAACGACACCTACCCGGTGTGGCTCGGCGACATGATCTATTTCCTCTCCGACCGCAACCACACGATGAACGTGTTCTCCTACAACACGAACACGGGTGAGGTCTCGCAGCTGACCACCTACCGCGATTACGATGTCAAGTCCTTGAAGGGCTACGACAACACGCTGGTGTTTGAGCAGGCAGGCGAGATCCACACGCTCGACACCACCAGCGGCCGCATCAACGTGGTCGATGTCTACATCAACCCGGACCTGCCGGACACGCGCCCGCACTTTGAGGACGTTGGCAACATGGCGCACTGGTTCGAGGTCTCCCCCACCGGCAAGCGCGGCCTGTTCACGGCCCGTGGTGATGTCTGGACCGTACCGGAAGACAAGGGCGAGGTGCGTAACATCACGAACACGCCTGGCGTGAACGAACGCTATGCGTTGTGGTCACCCAAGGGCGGAATGATTGCGTATCTGTCCGATGCGTCCGGCGAATACCGGCTGCACATCGTTGATCAGCTCGGCAAGGACGAGCCGGAAATCCACAAGATCGGCCCGGACAACTATTACTTCCTCGAGTCCTGGGATCCGGAAGGCGAGAAGGTCCTCTACACCGACAACCTGCGTTCCCTATTCTATTATGATGTTGAAGACAAGAAGGTCGTGAAGGTCGCGACCGACTGCATGGGCCGCTGGTTCGACCCGACATGGTCCGCGGATGGCCGTTACATCGCCTACCGTGGCACCTTGCCGAACGAGTTTGGCGCGATCTTCGTCTATGACACCGAGTCCAAAGACACGCACCAGATCACGGATGGTACCTCCCTGGTCGGCGATCCAGCATTCAGCCGTGATGGCAAGTACCTCTTCTTCACCTCCAGCACCGACGTCGGCCTGCAAATCGCCGGGTCGGAGATGTCGTCCTATGGTCGCGAGATGAGCGACGAGATCTACATGGCCGTGCTACAGGCGGATGAGCCGTCGCCGTTCGCGCCCGAAAGCGACGAAGAAGAAGTTGTCGCCGATGAAGAGGATGACGAAGACGACGCTGACGAGGCGGAAGATGCGGAAGATGATGACGACGGCGAGGAAGAAGATGACGGCATGCCTGCCATCGACTTCGCCGGCATCGATCAGCGCATCATTTCGGTTCCGGCGGGCAGCGGAATGTTCTGGGGCCTGCAGACGGCTGAGGGCGGCTACCTGTTCTACATCGATGATGGAAGCATCAAGCGCTTCAGCATTGACGACCAGGAATCGGAAGACTTCCTCAGTGGCAGCTACAACTTCATGATCAGCGCCGACGGCAACAAGCTGATGTACAGCGGTAGCGGTTCCTACGGCATTGTTGATGTGACCGGCAGTCCGAGCCCGGGCGACGGTAGTCTCGATTTGTCCGACATGCAGGTTCGCGTCGAACCGCGCAAGGAATGGGAACAGATCTTCCACGAAGTGTGGCGTTACGAGCGCGACTTCTTCTACGATCCGGACATGCACGGGGTCGACTGGGACGCCGCGTATAAGAAGTACCAGCCGTTCGTGAAGTACGTCGGCCATCGCGAAGACCTCAACTTCCTTATCGGCGAACTGATCGGCGAGCTGGTTGTTGGCCACGCGTACCGCTGGGGTGGCGACATGCCGGATGTCGACCGCGTCAACGTCGGTCTGCTCGGCGCCGAATACTCGCCTGAAAACGGCCGTTACCGTTTCGACACGATCTTCAGCGGGTTGAACTGGGATGCGGAAGAACGGTCCCCGCTCACCGAACCGGGTGTCGATGTCAGCGTTGGTGACTACCTGCTCGCGGTCAATGGCATGGAGATCACGGACGACGACAACCTGTTCGAATTCTTCCAGAACCTGGCCGGCAAGCAGGTCGTGCTGACGGTGAACGACAAGCCGTCGATGAATGACGCGCGCGAGGTCACTGTCGAGCCACTGCGCAGCGAACGTGCGTTGCGCTTGCGTGACTGGGTTGATGGCAACCGCGACAAGGTTGCTGCGGCGACGAACGGACGCGCCGGATACGTCTACATGCCGAACACGGCCGGCGCTGGCTACGAATTCTTCACCCGCTACTTCTTCTCGCAGCTTGACAAGGACGGCGTGATCATCGACGAGCGTTTCAACGGCGGCGGCCACATCGCCGACTTCGTTGTCGACATGCTCGACCGTCCGCTGGTCAACTACTGGACCAACCGGTCCGGCAGCTTCGAGCAGTCACCGACCGCGACAGTGCTCGGTCCGAAGGTGATGCTGATCAACGAGAGCGCCGGGTCCGGTGGCGACTGGCTACCATTCGCATTCAAGAAGCGCAACATCGGCACGATTGTCGGTACGCGCACCTGGGGCGGACTGGTCGGGATTAGTGGCATGCCGGAGTTGCTGGACGGCGGCGCGGTCACCGTTCCCAACTGGGCATTCTTCAATCCGGACGGTTCCTGGGGAGTCGAAAACTACGGCGTGGCTCCCGATGTGTACGTCCAGCAGACGCCGAAGGATGTGATCGCGGGCAAGGATCCGCAGCTGGATAAAGCCATCCAGATCATCAATCAGCAATTGGACGGTTTTGATCCGCCGGAGCCGAATCCGGACCCGCGGCCAAAGCGTGCCAGACGCTAATGTTTGATATTGCCTGAGTTGTAACCCAAGCCCCCGGACCACCGGGGGCTTTGTTTTTCCCTCACGATGACACATTTTGTGAGATTCGCTGTTTCTTGTTGACCCTCTCGAAGGTAGAATACACCGAATCCTGACAAGGCCGTGCGAAAGCCCCGGGCGATTGGCAGTATTTGGTTCCGAGGGTACCCGGGCACTCTCTTGAAGCTCAAATGGGTTCCACTCGAGCAAGAAATGCGCGTATATTGCGCGGTCAGGTATCGGGTTGTTAATTGTGTTGCCGGTACCAACATTTTGTGAATCTCGGTCTTAGCCTGCACTGTTTTAAAACCGCAACCAAATCTGGTTAGTAGCGTGGATATCCGTTCCGCTGCACTCGTAAAGGAACCAGAAACACGATTTCGAGGGGACTTATCCCTTGGCATGCGGTCTTTTTTTCTTAGATTTGCCACTCAAAGACCGATGAGACCGCGACCCCTCCGTGATTCGCAACGATTCCGCATCTTCGACCGGAGGCAGGAACTGGACGTATGCAAATCGTTTGTGTGAGAAACCTGAAGCAGCTTGTTTTTCCGCTTCTAGCGATCTTCATCCTTACTTCGTTTGGATGCGCGAATCGCTATGCCGCGATCCGGCAGGAGCTGGAAAACAAGAACTACGAGGTTGCCCGCAAGCAAATTCTCGACACTTGGCCGCATGACGCTCATTACAACATGCTGCTGGCCGAGGTGTCGTACTACCTCGAAGATTACGACGCCTTCGTTGACGCCGCCAGCCGGTCCCTGCGCCAGAGTGACGAATTCCGCGACGACCTCCTCTATCTGCTGAAGCTCGCTGATATCGAGCTGACCGAGGAGTCGTACAATGCATTCGAACGCAGACGTTATTCCGAAGCTCGGCACCTGATTGATCTCGACCTGCGTGTTCGGTATTACCTCGACTGGGTGTTGACCCCATTCGCGGATCGCGCGCTGTCTGTTTCGGAGATGCTCGAGTACTCCAGCGAGTCGCTGGTGAAGGAAGGACGGTACGACGAAGCACGGACTCATTTGCTACACCTGACTGCCGACTCAATGCGCAGCCTGAACGTGCACGAACGTCTCGCCTATATTTATTATGCGAGCGGGCAGTTCAACCACTCGAACGATCTGATCAAGGAAATCATGACCCCGCAGAAGGGTGGCGCGGGGATATTGCTGTTCAACGAAGAGCTGCGGCAGGTGGATTACCTGACCGACAGCCTGCTCACCGATTACGACCCGTTGATCCGGGAACGGGAGTTGATCGAACGTCCGATGGTCGATAGCCATCTCGGGAGCTCATTTTACGGGATGGATGACTGGCTCAACTCACGGTTCCGCTTTGAGATGGTCCTGAAGACCGAGCCGGGAAACGAAGTCGGATTCCTTTCGCTGATCGCGGAGAGCTACTTCTACGAAGGCAACTTCGAGAAGGCAGCGGAAGTCTTTGAACAGGCCCTGCTGGTGGAGCCGCAGAACGAAGATGTTGTGCAGTACCTCGCGATCTGCCGGTTCAACATGGGTGAACGGGTTGCAGCGGATTCGCTGTTCGCGGTCGCACGGGAAATCGACCGTGGCACGGTGATGACGCCGCGCGATTACGCGCCAGTTGACACAACTCGCATTCAGTTGGAGCGTCCGTAATGGTTCGCACTCCTCTATATATACTGTTGATCTGCCTGCTGCCGGTGCTGGCGTGGCCAGTCACCTTGCAGCCGGAAGCCGGCGGCGCGACCGAAGGAATCGTCAAGCCCGGCGACCCCGTGATCGTGCAGTTCGACCGCCCGGTGATGGCAGATGGTGTGAGCTCCGCTGTCGTCGTCACGACGGCAACCGACGAGAATGTTCCTGCGTCTGTGACCGTGTCTGGCAACAATCTCCTACTGCGGCCGGTTGGAACATGGCCGAAGAACAGCCGGCTGACCGTGACCCTGGACACGACATTCCGCCTGCAGGGACGCCCATATTCCGGTCCTTCCACATTGACGTTGTTCGTGCAGGGCGATAAGTGGGACGAGATCGAACAGGCGATGCAGAAAGCCCCGACGCGTGAAACCAAGGCGGACGGGTACCTTGAAAACGGTGTTGAGGTGTATCCCCTTCCGTTCACGCCGAACGGGGATGGGTATAACGACGAGCTGCATGTTGCGCGTCCGGGCCAGGGCTTCACGAAGCCGCTGGTGCGGATCTTTGGGCTGGACGGCATCCGAGTGATGTCGCTGGGCAAACGCAGCCTGCGGAACGGCGAGATTATCTGGGATGGAGTGGACAGGCTCGGGCATGAAGTTCGTCCCGGCCCCTACTTCATCATCGTGGAAGAAGACTTGGAAATTCTAGCTTCCGGTGTCATTTACGTACTCCGTTAAGCATATGCGACGACAACTCCTCGGAATCCTGCTACTGCCGTTTTTGCTCCAGCTCGGAGCAACGACTGCCCATGCGTACAATCGTTATGGGCAGAATCCGGCGGAGTTGAACCTGCTCGAGTCGGTTTTTGTCAACCCGGCGTTGAACCCTTGGATCCGTGACAAATTCAGCATCACGGGTACGTTCTACCATCCGTCGCTGACGGACAACTTCACGACGGTTCACGGGGGCATGCTCGGCTATCACTTCCCGTGGAAGTGGCGTGGGCTGGCAACGGGCATTCAATACCTGCAATCCGGTTTGTACCGCGAAACGCAGTGGCGCGCGTCACTGGGTATTCCCATCATGCGGCAACTGTCGGTGGGTGCCAGTTTCGACGCATTTATGATGGACTACGATCAGCTGGAATTCTACCGGTTCGATTTCAGCGACCCGATCATTCAGGAAGCAGACTTCAAGGTCAACTGGTCCACAAGCGTCGGCATCTTCCTCCGCCCCATTCCGAGCCTGCAGATCGCAGCGGTGTGGGAGGATATCAACAGGCCGAACCTGAGTGTCGGCGAACGCGAGTGGAAGGAACGTTGGCATTTCAGCGGTGGTGCGGTCTTTCGTATCAACCAGTGGTGGCAGCTACGCGCCGCGATGGTCAGCGTCGAAAACGCGCACTTCAGCTCCGCAGGACAGACATCCTATTGGACTGAGCTGCAGGACCGGCTGGAATTTGGTGTCGCCCGGGTAATCGGGAACGGCGCAATGATCCGATTGAACGGCGGGCAGCGTTCCATCTGGTCGGAAGTTGAGTTCCACCTCGTTGACAATTGGTACTTCAATTACCGGTACGACTACCCGATGACAGAGATCGATCTGCTGTCGGATGGTACGCACCGTTTCGGCTTTGTCTACGATGCCTACAAGCGGCGTCCGCTGCCGGAGGTCAAGGACCTCCCCGCGATTCCGTTGCACGACCCGAAGGGTGTCGAATGGCCGATTCCAGACCCTCGTGGCCAGATCTATCTGTACACGCCGGATACGGAGCTGAACATCCGCCACATCAATACCACGGCACGTGTGGATGATGCGCTTGGTCAGGTGGAACGGATGAACCTGCGCCCCCGCGACTTCGGTGACGAACGCCAGATCAGCGTTCGAGCCGAAGCGGAAATTCCCGGCGCGAACCGTGTGCGCAGCCGTCCGCCTGTCGGGATGTACACCCCGGAGTACCTCGGTGCTCTGGAAACGATGGGCCATTATCTGAAGAAGGATGATGTCGAGGCCGAGGTGATCGCACCGCAGTTATCCGTGTTCCGCGCCAAGGGGCTCGAGCAGGTGATCACCGGTGGGGGTTATCAAGTTCAGAAGAAAGTCCCGATTAAGAACGAGTTTACGAACGAACTCAGCTTGGCCACGGTCGACTCTCTGATGGGCAAAGGCCCCGTATTTATTGAAGATCGCTTCGTCGGTGAGGTCCCATTTTACATCGTCAAAGCTTTCAGTAATGAGTTTTCTGCTGATTGGAGATTTACTATTCGCGATCTGGGGGCTAATGAGGTTATCTTGGACCTCGGATCGCCCACAACGATGCCGGATGAGATCGTGTGGACCGGACGCGCGGCTGATGGCTCCCTGCTCCCGCCGGGAGTTTACGAATACATGTTTACGTATGACCGGCCAGATGGTGTAACGATGCTCGGTGGACAAGGACGGATGCGAGTTGTTCACCACGAGGTCCATCGGAATATCGATATTCGTAAAGCTCTGGCTGGGGGTGACCGGACAGCGACCGATTTCGAGCTGATCCTGAATCCTGAACGAAATCGCCCACTTCCGGTTCAAGATGAAGTTGAGGACACGGAAGCGAACGAGTAAAACACGTCACATAGAGTCACGAATCGAAGAGGTGGTGCAGTGAGAACAGAGCAAGTGAAGCGGCTCCTCGGAGTCGGCGGTATGGTTGCCGGCCTGGTTCTGCTGGCGTCCATGGGGTACGCACAGGAAACCTCGGATGCTGCGGATACGACCCGCAACTTCACGGTCGGTGACCTGATCGACCAGCTTCAGGGCTTTGTCTGGCCGTTGGGGCTCGCGCTCTTCGCCGGTCTGGTAGTCAGCTTCTATCAGTTCGGCACGCTGACCATGGAAACCAATAACTCGAAGCCTCTGATCGGCTTCCGTTTTGCCCGTGGCAACCCCGAAGAGGTTGACAAGCTCGTGCGTAGCCGCGCGAACAAGGGCGAAATGGGACGTCTGCTCGCGATTCTGTACGCGATGGGGATTCGAGGGGACCTGAACTTCCACGCGGAAGTCGATTTGATCACCAAGGTGCGTGAAGAGCGTTTCGCCTCCTTCCGGTCCTGGATGATCTTCCTGTCCGACTCGGCTGGTTCGTTTGGTCTGTTGGGTACCGTCTGGGGCATGTACCAGGTATTCTATTTCACCGGCGGCGTTCTGGATACCCAGACCACCCTCGCCGGGATGGGTACTGCGTTGGTTACCACCCTTGTCGGTATTGCGATTTCCGTGATGCTGAACCTGTTTGCTACGACCTTGGAAGCGATGTTCAAACGTCAGCTCGAGCAGATGTACAACAAGGCCGACGATCTTCGTTTCCACTTCGTCAACCGCGCACAGCAGAAGCGTCAGCAACAGAAGTCTGAGGAGAGCGCGAAATGATTTTGCGCCTGATCGACATTGTGTTGATCGTGCTCTTCGGGTTCATCAGCATGGCAACCATCGAGAACCAGCGAAAACTGGAACTCGCGGAAACCGAAACTGTTCGAACCCCGGACATCAGTACCGAGGGCAATGTTACGATCAGCGTCGATGTCTGGGGAGATATCTTCTTCCAGGACGAGCGCGAACCGTGGGACCTTGTCAGGCTGGAGCGGTACCTGTCCAGCGCTGGCGAAACGTCGGTTTTCGGCGACAGTCTCCACATTCGCATTCGGGCTGATGAAGGCGCGCCGATGGGACAAGTCAAGAAGGTGATTCAGGCTGCCGACAGACATGATCTCGCACGCAGCTTGATTGTCGTCTTCCACGATCAACGCTAACGAGAGGTGAGCCATGGGAGGCCAAGGAACAATCCTGCGCCTGATCGACGTGGTGCTGATCATCCTCGTCGGCTTTGTTTCCATCGCAGACCTGTCTGAAAAATCCCGGATACGCTTCCCCTATACTCAAAAGGAAGCGCAGGAACAGTCCGAGGAAGAGCAGAATCTGGCGATCATCAGCATCATCGTCACGGCAACCGTGGAGAACATGCGCGCGGAAAACCGTGAACGACTTGACGAAGACGGCCAGGTTCGCCAGTATACCGTCGAACTCTTCAACCCGGAGTACCTGATCAATTGGCGGCAGGGTGACGAGGTCGACGTAAACCGTGTGGCTGACAGCCCGGCGGCACTGAAGCGGGAACTACGATCGTTGATGGACGAATTCGGGAAGGAAATCGAAGCCGTCAACGTCATCCCGACAGAATTGTCACCGGTCAGCGGCACGATCGATATTTACGATATCGCTCAGCAGCTCGAACTACCCTTCCCGGGTGTCGACCTGTCCGGCGATTCGCCTACTGAAGACGAAGCTTCAGCCGGGGAGTAATTGTGCTCTGGGATATTGAACCAGAACAAAAAAAGCGGAAGCGAGCCTTATGGATCTCGCTCGCTTTGGGCGGCCTGATCATGCTGTTCCTGTTCACGGTCTTCCCAATGCTGAGAGTCCTCGTGACGTCGCCCCAGATGCCGCAAGCACTCCGTGAAGTGATTGTGGACATCGTCAAGGCGAAAGAACGCGAGGAAGTCCGGCAGGAAGACGAGCAGGAAGAGGAAGAGAAGGAAGAAGCCCCTAAACGCCGGCAGACAGAACGGCGTGAAGAACGGCGTGAACGTGAACCGATGGATCGCGAACGCATGCGGCAGCAGGAAGTCGCGCTGCAGCAGGAAATCGATCTGAATCTGGAGCGGCAACGCAGCAGCCGTCAGGATATGCGACGTGACCGGGACCTCGGCGCACGGCGTGAAACAGATCGCGCTTCCACCTCTGCGATCGTCGTGCCGCGTGGTGACGCGTCCGTCGAAGTCGGTGCCGGTTCACGTGCCAGCCTGGGACGTGGTGATCGCGGTTCCGTACGAAACCGCTCTGATCGTTCCGCTGGACGTGCGTCTCTCGACGTTGGCGAAGGTCCGAGCGTACCAACACTGGAAGATGAAGCCGCGACGGGGAGTATCGAATCAGACGTCTCCCCCATTATCGAGTGGATGCGGGACAATCAGCGCGAGATCCCGCAGGACTTGAAAGAACCGGAATATTTCAACTACCAGGCGGGCGACCTGACGACAACGGCTGAATACAAGGCGCCCAACGGTACGGAGTACACGATTTACCTGCTCGGACGTGACGGTAATCCGCCCGAGATCAAGATTTTCCTTGTGCAAGGAACTAACGGCGTCCTGCTAACAGACATTGGCGCAAAAGGCTCTCGCAGCGAGAGCTTCCAGGCAGGTCGAGTACTGGTTCGCGGCAATCGTATGAGCTTGCAGATGAGCCAGATCAGCCCTGGCGATCCGCGCGCCGGTGAGTCCATGGACATCTTCATCGATTGGTGGAACTCGTCCCAGTGAAAAACGCCATGCTACAACAGGCAGAACGTTCCCGCACAGCGAGAGCGAGATGAAACAACCAGCATTCTTCCGAACTCTGATCCCAGCCATCCTCATCCTGGCTGCATTATGGATGTATGGCTGCACGTCCGGAGGCGAGGTACGGCGTGAACCGCCGCCCGAGCCACTGGAACCCGGCGACATATCCGTGGCGGATACCATGGACTTGAGCCTGGTCGCATTCACCGGGGTTGACACGGCTGTCGCACGTGAAGCAACACGAGCGGCCCGCCATGTCATGGTCGGCGCTGAGGCCGACTCGATCAGCGGTTCGTACTTCGAACGAGCCGAAAAGGTGCGCGCGCAAGGCCATCCGCTGGTCGAACTCTGGGAAAAGGGTGCAACTCCCCCTGACATTCCGCCGGATCCGGCCGACACCATGCGCGCCTTCGAGATTACGCTCGAAGTCGATGAGCAGATTGTCGCCGTCGAGGATATTCTCGGGGAACCGGTGTATGTCCTGTCGATGACGGAGTTGGATCGCATCCGCCCCGCCATCCGCGAACGGGCTGCCGGACACCTGGAAACCGCTCGCGACTTCCTGCAGGAAGCGTTGACCTACAACCCGTGGGACAACTGGTCACGTGTCCGTCTTATCGAAGTGTTGGAAGACCTGGCGAAATTGCACCAGTCACTCGACAACCTCGACAAGGCGATTGAACAGACAGAAATTCTGTTCGGCACCAACCAATCCGACTACCTGACCGCCCTGCACCTGGGTGACCGCTACATGCTGCAAGGGGATTCACTTTCTGCCCTGCGCATGTACCGCCGGTCAGAGGATCTGCTGCTGACCTGGGCGCCGATCTCGCAGTTCGGGTTGTCGGGCGAACCGCTGAGACGCCGTACCCAGCTGGATTCCCTGGAGTATCTCGACTGGCTGTTACTCGTTCGAGAACAGATGTACCTCGAACAGGACCTGATGATGGGGAATGACCTCATCAGCAATGCCAATCGGCTGCAGGCGATGGCCCGGCCCGGCGTACCTTCGGACACCGTATTCGCCGCAACCGCCAAGGACATGCTCGAGTGGATCGGCTGGGACGAAGGCAACATCTACACAGCCTCCGCTCGCATCCCGATCATCGAGATGATCAACGAAGGCCAGCACGAAGAAGCGCGGAAGGCAATCCGCGGGATTCGTGACGACCTCGTCGCCGGGAACGCCCAGCTCGAGATGGATACGCTGGCCGCGGTGCTGGATTTCGGTTACCTCGACGAACCGGAAGCCGCGCTCGACCGTCTGCGCAACATGCTGGTCGGCGTCGGCTACACCGAAATCGACTCCAGCCTCGATACGCTGCTGGTTCACAATGGCGAAGATGGTTTCGGCCGCTTGATGACCTCGCAGCTGACCCAGCTGCCAGGCAAAATGGAACGCGTCCTCGAGCTGTATGGCTCGTTCGCAACCATTTACGCCAACCGGCTTGAAAAGAACGACCGGACACGTGAAAAAGCGTTTGTCTACTACTATCAGTCCGCCCTGCTTCCGCACAAGGATCAGGCGTTCGCACTGATGGCGCTGGCGAATATGAGCCAGCAGGATCCAACACGGGCGGTGCGCTACGGTGAAGCAGCCCTCGCACAGGAGCTGCCAAGCCAACTTGCGCCTACGGACCGGCGAATCCTCTACGAGTTGCTTGTCACCGCATATCGAAATCTCAACGATCTCAACCGAGCTGAGCACTACTTCCACTTGCTCGAGGAGACAGGATGACGCGCAGGCTTGGGGGATTGATAGCCATCATGCTCCTTCTGGCCTCCTCCTCCCTCCTGCTGGCGCAGGATGAAGAAGTGAAGCCGAAGGAAGTCCACTCGGTCAAGGTGGCTGATTCGGAAGTCATTGAGACGTTCCGGCGGGGACAGTTGATCAGCCCCACCATTGCGATTGACTCTGTCGAGTTCATCGATGTGACCCGGAACGGCTTCGGACAGGGCGATCTGATGATCGTCTATCCGCAGGAACGAGTGTTCCCGTTGCTCGAGATCAACGAGACGGAACGGTCGATCCTCAACTTGTACGAGTTCGAGGAAAACAAGACGTATTCCGCTCCGACGCTGAATGTCACCCAGATTCAGGAAGACGCGCGTGTGCTCGAATCGCCGTTCGCTGGCATTCTCGCAACCGTTGTCAAGGGTGTGCAGTACTACTACACCGGGAATTACATCCAGGGACTGTTCCGCATTACCAAGGACAGGGATGTCGCGACGCTGACCCTCTGGAACTACTCCGAAGAGGACATGCGGTATTCCGCGGGTAGCCCGTCCGGTATCGCCGATACCCTGCTGAACTATGACTTGCTCAAGGTGTATATCCGTGAGCTGACTACGGATACGGTTTACGTACCCGTGCTCGTTTCGCAGGAAGACATGGATTCGCCGGTCTTCCCGGGCGTTGGCATTCCACTTGATGATGCTACCTCCGGAACGACCACGATTGCACCGGACACGATGATGACGCCGGATGCGGCGACGACCGAGCCCGGAACGGGTGAAGCCATTGCACAGCCCGAGGATCAGACTGGTGGCGCAGAGGCGGAAACAACGCCTGCCGAAGATGAGTCGCCGGATCCAGCAGGCGCTGCCGCCGGTGTGGATACGACGAACACGGAACCTGAGCCTGGCGGAGGAGATCCCGCCCAGTGAGCCATTTGAAACGCACGAAGACGACCATGATGGTAGAGAGTCGAACCATGCGCATGAGCCGAAACACCGGGCCGGTACGTTTGACCGCCGGCGTGTCGCTGCTGGCGGCCGTGATCCTGCTGTTCGGAACAGCTCCTGGCATCCTCGCGCAGGAACCGGACACCACTGGGACGGCTGCCGATACCATGATGATGTTCGAAGAGCAGCCGGGCGACAGCCTCGCCCCCGACGTGTTCGAGATGTTTGACGAAGACACCGAACCGATGGACGCTGATTCGATGATGGCGGACACCACGATGTCTGATACAATGATGATGGACATGATGATGCCGGATTCATTGATGCAGGACTCGTTGGGTGGATTCGGAACCATGCCCGATTCGGTCATGGTCGACAGTCTCGGCATGCCGATTTACGGCCAGGTGATGACGCCCCCACCGGCAATGATGGCGCCAGCGAACATGAAGTGGATTTCAGCGGGACCGCTGCCGGATCCACTCCGCAAGTTCCGCGACACGGAGCAGGAAGTCGCGTGGACGAACGGTTTCTACATTGACGAAAACGAAGTTACGAACGCTGAGTTCGCGGACTTCCTTTCCAGTGGTTACGAAAACCGGGTCTTCTTCGACGAACGGATGTATATCACCGAGGTCGAGGACGGTGTCTTCGTGGCGGATGAAGGCCGCGAAGACCTGCCCGTGAGCTTTGTCAGCTGGTTCGGTGCATTCGCCTATTCCCAGTCGGTTGGTAAGAGTCTGCCGACCGAAGAAGAGTGGATTCTCGCCTGCCTCGGCAGCTACGACGACAACGACCTGACCATGTTCTATCCGTGGGGTCAGACGAAGCCAGATTCGATCCAGGCCAACCTGTTGGATGTAACTCGGATTGGCGCGCCTGAAAATGTGCGGAGTTATCCCAGCTCGATCACTCCGACCGGGTTGTACGATATGGCCGGGAACGTGTCCGAATGGACACTGACGAACTTCAAAGTCCGTGCGCAACCAACCATGGACGAAGAAACTGCCGAGTATGAAAACCCGAACCTGGTCGGCGAACAATCTTTACTTCCGGATTCGACGGGTGCGGACAGCTTGAACGTGATCAACGTCGGTCCGCAAGCGGCTGAAGAAGAAGTCGACACCACCGTCCGCTTTGTCATCAAGGGTGGCAGCTACCTCGATCCGCCGGCAAATGTGCAGTTAAACCGGCGGGCAACGCGCTTCCCGCATGAACGTTACCAGTACGTCGGTTTCCGTTGTGTCAGGCGTGAGGGCACCCGATGATGAGACAGTTCAGCGCGATATTGCTGCTGAGTCTTTGTCTCCTCTGTTTGTTCCCCTCGGGCTCCGCAGTAGCAGCCGACGAGGGCGGCAATCAGTCGCTGGCAATCACATCCGAGTGGCTGTCTGATCATCAGCTGCTGCTCGAGTGGGATCGTCCGCGCTATACCGTCGTTCTCGAACGCAAAATTGGCGACGCTAAGTATTTCAAGCCAATCGCTGAGTTCGAGGATGAGAACGAGTACCTCGATGACAGTCTGACCGTCAACACCAACTACATCTACCGCCTGCGTCCGAAACCGGTCTGGTACCTGGACGAGTACGGCGGTGAACACGAAGCACGATTCGACCTTCCTCCGCCCGCCCCGCCGCTGGTGACACGTGATGGTATCGACCAGGTTGTCGTTACCGCACCGCAGGACAGCTTGCAGTGGGAAGGCCACATCGACGTTGAGATGCGAGTCAAGGGCGTTTATAACGTCGTTGGCAGCATCACCTCGGGTGACACCACCGTGCGCGTGGAGAACCTGGAAACGTTCAAACCACAGCTGTTCCGCTTGTTCTACGTTTCTGATTTCAACCGCAGCGAACCGTCCGTGGCGGACACGGTGTACCTGTCCTTCCCGCCGCCGACACGTCCGTATGTGCGCGCGCTAAGCGACCACAGTATCCAGTTGAACTGGACACCGCCGACCGACTGGCCACACAAGTACGAGGTGCAAAAGTTGGAAGGCCTCGACACGATGTACTTCGATGTGGCGTACGGCGACACCTTCTGGGTCGATGAAAACGTCGACTTCGACCGCACCACCTTCTACCGGGTGCGCGGCATGGCGGGCGAAAACATCGGCGACTACAGCGAAGTTGTGTCCGCGCGACTGCAGATGAACACCGTCGAAAACCTGCAGGTTGATAAGGTCGAAGACCTCGTCGTCGGGCTGACATGGGACGAACCGGCACCGATTACGACCACGTATTTCGTGCAACGTTCGATCAACGGCGGCGACTTTGAGACGATTGCCGAGCTACCCGCCGATGTCAACACCTATACCGACTATCTGCCCCGCCGTGGGTTGAATGTATCGTACCGCATCATCAGTGCGAACAGCCTCGGTGATGAAGCCATTTCTGAAGCCGTTTCGCAGGCTGTGCGCACGGTCGCGTATGGCATGATGCAGATGGACTTGCCGAATGGTGAATCGTGGTTCGTGGACGCCGACGAGGTTTCCGCAGCCGAGTATTCACGTTTCTGTGAAGAAACCGAACGGCAACTGCCGGAAGAACCGGATCATGCGTCCGGTGGGTTCTGGAGTCAGCGTAACAACATGCCAGCGGTCATGGTAACCTGGCAGGACGCGATCGACTTCTGCAACTGGCGTTCCGAATCACTCGGGCTTGAGCCGGCGTACGATGATACTGGCGCTGTGGTCAATCCCAACGGCGGTTTCCGGCTTCCGAGCAAGGAGATCTTCACGCAGGCGATCGACCTGCTGTCGGGTGGGATTATCAACTCGCGTGAATACGCCAACCTGCTAGGCCCGCAGGACGGCTTCAGCTGGATGGCACCCGGCCTTGGCCTGGTCATCAACCCAACGACCATGGTGCATTTGATCGGGAACGCCTCCGAATGGGTGCAGGACAAGGTTCCGCCGGATGGACGCCTTGCCGTCGGGGGTGCGTTCTCCACGCCAGTTGATCTGATTGAGGAAGTCCCGCCGGAGACGGCATATCCGGCCAGTTGGTACGCCTCAACAATCGGTTTCCGCTGCATTCTTCCCAGCACGGTGGTGGTTGAGCTCGAAGAGTGAGCCACCACCCTGCTGTTTCCTGATTTTCCCCCGGAGATTTGCCTGATTCACGCTCACAGCGGAACTCTCCCCCGTTCCGATGGTGTATCTTCCAGCACGGAACTGTTAACAACGAAGCGTCATCTCCATGTCCCTTCGCCGTCCCCTGCAAGCCGTCCTCGTCAAACCCGCCGGCCCTGACTGTAACATGGCCTGCAGCTACTGCTTTTACTTGAAGAAAGCGGAGCTGTTCAAGGACCATCAGCGGCACCGGATGCGTGAGGAAGTGCTCGAGGAACTGGTCAGGCAGGTGATGCGCGACGGCACCCGCCAGGTCACATTCGGCTGGCAGGGCGGCGAACCGACGTTGATGGGTATCCCCTTCTTCCAAAAAGCGGTCGACTTTCAGCAGCAGTATGGACGCGGCCAGATCGTCGGCAACGGCCTGCAGACCAACGGAATGCTGATCGGACGCAAGTGGGCTGCGTTTCTCGACAAGTACAAATTCCTCGTCGGCCTGTCGCTGGACGGCCCGAAGCACGTTCACGACCACTACCGACACCAAAGTCCGACGAAGGGCTCGTGGCAGAACGTCACCGACGCCGCCAAGCTGCTGCTTGATCGCGGTGTCGCGACGAACGCGCTGACGGTCGTAACCGACTATTCGGTGCAGCACGCCGAAGAGATTTATACCTACCTGCGCGACCTCGGACTGACCTACATGCAGTTCATTCCGTGCGTCGAGCTCGATCCGAATGATCCGTCCAAAACCGCCCCGTGGTCTGTGGGTGCGGACGAATACGGCGAATTTCTTAAGACTGTCTTCGACCTGTGGTATCACGATTTTCAGCACAGCAAGAAAAACACCACAGTCCGCTTCTTCGATTCCGTGTTCCATTCGTACGTTGGTGCGGAACCGCCGGATTGCAATTTGCAGCCGGAATGCGGCAGCTACACCGTTGTCGAATACAATGGGGACGTCTTCTCCTGCGACTTTTTCGTCGAGCCGGAGTGGAAGCTAGGCAACATCATGCAGGACCGCTTGATCGAGATGCTGAATTCACCACGGCAACGTGAATTCGGCAGAATGAAGGCGGATCTTCCACCGGAGTGCACGAACTGCAAATGGCTGAAATACTGTTATGGCGGCTGCACCAAGGACCGTCGGCATGACCCCGCCGACCATGGTAGCAACCACTTCTGTACGTCGATGAAGATGTTTTTCGAGCATGCGGACGAACGGTTGACCGAATTGGCCAATCGTTGGAAACTTCAACAACGCATGGCAACGCGTTAAGCCGGAACGGTCATGAACCTCTGGACACGATTTGTTTCGCTGATACTCTTCTTCTGCCTGGGCATGATCATCAATCCGGGTACGTCCCATGCGCAGAACGGTATTCCGGGCACGTTCCGCGGCGCGCCGGTGTACACCTATGACGTGCTCAACAGCTACCCACACGACACAACCGCCTACACTCAGGGCCTGCTGATTCACGACGGTGTTATGTACGAGAGCACCGGCCAGTTTAATGAATCCACCTTACGTATCGTGGATCTCGAAACGGGTGAAGTGCTGAAACAGGTGGACGTTCCGAAGGATCAGTTCGGTGAAGGCATCACCCTGTTCAACGGGAGGATTATCCAACTGACCTGGCGAGCGGGGATCGCGCATCTGTATGACGCGGATACCTTAGAACGGGTCGGCGAATTCCGTTACCAGGGCGAAGGCTGGGGGTTGACGGATGATGGCACGGAGCTGATCATGAGCAATGGGACATCCGAGATCGACTTCCGTGACCCGGTAACATTCCGCATCACCCACACCCTGCCAGTATGGGATGCTGTCGGTGGCGTACGCGGGTTGAATGAGCTGGAATACATCGACGGGTTCATCTACGCCAACGTGATCCCGTCCGACCTGATCGCGAAGATCGACCCGGAAACCGGCGAAGTGGTCGCGTGGATGTATCTCGAAGGCCTGCTGGACGTGAACACGATCCGTAAGCCGGATGTGTTGAACGGAATCGCGATCAACCATAAGACCGGCCAGATTTATCTGACTGGCAAGCTGTGGCCACGTTTGTACGAGGTGGAGTTCATTGAAGTCAACTGAACTGTCAACCGTTTCCCGCGAAACATCCAATGGCACCGCCACCTCTGTCCGGACCGCGTCACGTACCCGGATACGCTGGCATGAACTCGTCCCCCTCAATCCGATCAAGCTGATCACTTTCCCGCAACTCATCAACCTCGGCAGGATCACCGCAGCCGTTGCCGCGACAGCCGTCACCCGGCGCGCGAAGGTGTGGGGATCGCCGACGATGCTGATGCTGGAACCGACCACCGCCTGCCAACTCAAGTGTCCGCACTGCCCGACCGGCCGTGGTGAACTGGGCCGGCCCGGCGGACGCATGACACTGGAGAAGTTTCGCACACTCTGGGACAGCATCCACCCCGCCCCAATTCGGCTGCAGCTGTGGAATCAGGGCGAACCGCTGGTCCATCCGGATACTCCGGGCATCATCCGCCACGCGACCGCGTCTGGCAGCCGGGTCATCCTCTCAACCAACGTCGAAGCACTCGCCAACCCACGCACAGCCGAAGCGATTGTCCGCTCCGGGCTGCACACGCTGATCCTGTCGCTGGACGGCGCATCCGCGGAAAGTCACGTGCAGTATCGTGTCGGCGGCAAATGGGATCGAGTCGAACGCGGTGTGCGTAATGTCGCCGAGATCAAACGCAAGCTGAACCGCAAATTCCCCGTGCTGCAGTGGCAGTTCCTGCTTTTCAAGCACAACCTGCACGAACGCGACGACGCGTTGCGCCTCGCGCGTGAATGGGGCGCCAACGAGCTGGTGTTCAAGACAGCGCAACTGGAAGCGTTCGAAAAGGAAGAAGGCGAGCGCTGGCTGCCGGACGATCCGAAACTGCGGCGCTATGTGCTGAAAGAGGATCGCTGGGTGCTGAAACGTGCGGAACGGCCCTTCTGTGCCCGCATTTACGGCAGCGCGGTGGTGCAGTGGGATGGGACCGTGGTGCCCTGCTGTTTCGACAAGGACGGTGAGTTTGTCATCGGGAACGCCCACGATGCCGGTTTCCCGGCGGTTTGGCGATCAGACGCCTTCCGTGCATTCCGGCAACGCATCCTCACCGGCGAACGCCCGCCAATGTGCGCCAATTGCACTGAAGGGTTGCACGGGATGTACGCGAAGAAAGAGCGCTTCTGAGCAGACCTTCATCCATCACACGGTCAACGTTTCCCGTCCCATCACCGCCGCGACAGTGTACCTGTTGTCGATCCCTTCCGGAACGTACTCGTCGAACAGTCGTTGATTTGATTCGCTGAAGTGCTCGAGCAACGCTACCCGTTGTTCGTCGCTGAAATAGATCGTCTTGTCGCCCGATTTGCGCGGAAATTCGTGTTCCAGGAAGAACCGCAGCCGCTGGCATTCCTTGCGGTCGATCAGCGAATTCGCCCGGCGTAACACCTCCAGCCAGCGTTTCGAGATACCCGGATTGCTGCGCGGAAAGGTCTTCGGATCGGCGAGATGTTCCGCTCCAAACAGGCGGTACAACCGTCGCACACCCTCTCCATCCGGCTTGAACAAGCGTTCGTATGGGTGTACGTGCAGATTGGCCTTCCCGAACTGTTCTGCGAACCCGTCGAGCAGGCGATCCCAGTGAAACAGATCGAGGTCCAGCTGAGCGTGCCATTCGTCAAACGTCAGGTCATAATTCCACTTCACTGAATGCTGATACGCCGACTCCAGCCATGTATCCTGCCGCCGGACTGCCGCGAACAGCTTCACATCCAGGCCGAACGGTTCGAGAATACGCTTCAAGTCGGACGCGCATGCGTGCGAGTTAATCATCACCGGCGGTTTCGCCATGAAACGCCCGAAAAACGCTTCCGCGCTGCCAAGTAGAATCGGTGCCTGCAGGGATAGCAGTGGTTCGATGTGCGCCTGCAGCTCCCGCACGCTTTCTTCTGTCATCGGGGCGCGGTTGCGGATCAATCTCGCGATCTTGACCAACCCGGGGATATACTCCACCCCCATCTGCCGCAACATTGCTCGATGGTGCAGCAGGTGCGACTGAATCGAGGTCGTCGCGGTCTTGTGCATCCCGATGTGCAGCACGAGGGTCTTGCGCATGTCTGCTCCAGCCAGCTTCACGTTCGGAGAAACGTATCCACCGTGAGGAATGCAACTCATGTGCCGGGGATTCGTAACCGTTCACTACTCTGTAATTGTTGATTTAACAAGGATATAAAAACCAGGTTTTTCCATTCCCCGGCATGCTGCCAGGCAAAATCAGGTGCGTCCCAGCCGATCTTGCCGCCCTACCGAACGGGTACAATCAGCAACCATCGTCCGATCCGTCCGGTAAAAGTTTGTTTTTTGATCAACTTCACTAGAGGTTGGGTGACACATTTTCCTATATTTGCGGCAGGAGCCCCCACTTCTGGATGAACCATGCCGCGAATCCTGTTCTTCTCGACCGAGGCCGGTTGGCTTGCGGAACGCACGGCCCGGCTGTGCTGCCAGGTTGTTCCACGAGTCTGGCAGGTAGCGTACGCCGGATCAGATGCCATACCATCCAGCACCACGTCTGAAGCAACTATCCATCCCCTGATGCACGCCGCCGAGCCGGCTGAATCGGGGGATGCTTCTTTCACCGCCGGCGCTGCAGACCATCCCGATCCAACTACCGGCCACCCGATCCCGGTGTTCTATTCCCAGCAGGATGCCACCGCATCCACGCATGACATCGTGATCCAGATGAACAATCACCCGTTGCCACCGGATCTCGTGTTCGCAGGGCTGCCGATACGCATTTGCTGGCGGCCGAGTGAGCTGGGTTTCCCGGATCCGATGGACACGAATCAGCCATCGAACGACCGCCTGCCTGAGCTGGATTACCTGTTGAATGCCCGATTACGCGACCTGTTCAACGATCCCCTGCTCGAGGCCGGCCTGCGGATTCGGTTGACGTTCGGTTCGCTGATCAATCACCTCACCGATGGCGTAATGGCGCACGACCGCAACCGGCGCATCTTCCTCTGGAACCGAACTGCTGAATTAATCACCGGTTACAGCGCCAATGAAGTCATCGGTCTTGACTGTCACAAGGTGTTTCCCGATCGCTTCTGCGGCGGGGACTGTTCGTTCTGCCTCACCCCCAACCATTCGGAAGCACGCCTTCGCTACCCGACATCGTTCGTCAAGCGGGATGGCATCGTGCGCGACATCGAAATGTCCGTGGTCACACTCGACACCGATGATCGCGGCGTGATCGGTGCACTGGTGCTGTTCCGCGACATGACCGAACTCAACACATTGCGGCGGAAATCATCCGGGCAGGGCGGGTTCCACGGCATGATCGGATCGCATCCGTCCATGCAGCGGGTCTACGATTCGGTGGAGGAGCTGGCGCATGTCAACGTGCCGATCCTGATCCAGGGCGAAAGCGGTACCGGCAAGGAAATGATCGCCAAAGCCCTGCATGAAATTGGCCCACGGGCGAACAAACCATTCGTGCCGGTCAATTGCGGGGCATTGCCGGAAGGAACCCTCGAAAGCGAGATTTTCGGGCACGTACGCGGCGCGTTCACCGGCGCGATCCGTGACAAGAAGGGACGCTTCGAGCTGGCGGACGGCGGCATCCTGTTCCTCGACGAAATCGGCGAAATCACACCGAGTTTGCAGGTTAAACTGTTGCGCGTACTGCAGGAATCACAGTTTGTGCCGGTTGGTGGGGAACGTTCGATCAAGGTCGACGTTCAGATCCTCTGCGCAACCAACCGCAACTTGAAAGAGATGACGCAACAGGGCAAGTTCCGTGAGGATTTGTACTATCGGCTTGCGGTCGTGCCGATTACGCTGCCGCCGTTACGTGAGCGTTGCGACGACATCCCCGCGCTGGTGGACTACTATCTCGATCAGGTGTCCACGCAGATCGGCGCGGAACGGGTGCAGGTCTCCCAGAACACGATGGACATTCTGATGCGGTATCCGTGGCCTGGGAACGTGCGTGAGCTGCGAAACGCGATCCAATACGGAATCATCAAGACACGGACCGGCGTCATTCAGCCCAACCATCTTCCGCCGGAAGTGTTGGAGGGACTGGCCGAACCGAAGAAAGTCGCTCAGCCCGGCCGACCGGCAAAACTGCACCTCGGCGAAGTCCAGGCGGTGATGGCCCAGGTGGACGGTAACAAGGCCAAGGCCGCGCGCCTGCTCGGTGTCAGCCGGACCACGCTGTACAAGATGCTGGATGAGCCGTGAGTCTTGAGTCATGGGTGATGAGTTATTAAGGACGTCATCCTGAACGAAGTGAAGGATCTCCAGATTGTTCAACCTGCTGCCTGTCAGGAGATTCTTCACACCGCTTCGCGATGTTCAGAATGACACCTGATACGGCAGTCTCTTGTCTCTAGTCTCTGGTCTCTCGACTCACGACGCTAGGCTCAGGACAATAGCCCGCATCCTGTGGTCCGCAGTCCGTAGTCCGCGACCCACAGCTCGTCCCATCCTGTCCAACAACCCTGTCCATTGAACACATCTGTCCAGAAACATAGTTGAACACCCCTGTCCACAGTTGCCGGCGCTCAAGACTCCTCTGCTAATTGTAACACGAACAGTTTGTTACGATCCATCCAAACCGACATCATCAACTGAGTTTCCGCTTTCGACAGTGTACAGAAACCCGCTGGACACTGGACAAATCGTGTTCACATTCTCCCAGGAATCATCACAAGCTAACTCCTTTCTATTTCACAGCTTTCGCCGTTGCCGCACTCCGCTTTTCGAGATTGGCACGCCGCATGCTTTGTGAAGGATTGAACGAAATGGTTGCCGCTCGGCAACCGGGGCTGTTCGTCACGAGCGTGGGAGCATGCGAATCATGCCGGAGCCGTTCAACGAACACATCCAGGAAGTCTTGCGCCTCACGCGCGAAATGATGGTTCTCGCTGACCTCGGGGATCGTGACCGGGTTGATTCCAGCTGCGGCGTGTTGTACGGCACACTGCGCGACGCCGCGTGGAAACTGCGGCGGGAAGCAGAACGCGAACGTTCGATGCACATCCAGTCCGGCCATTGGGACATCCCCGAACTCCACACCGACAACCAACCCACATCATCAGGGGGAGAGTGAGTATGCACGTAAACGGGACAACGATTCGCGTCGAACAAGGCGACATGACACTGACTGAGATCGAAGCGATCGCCTTCTATGCGACTGAGGATTTGAAGCTCGGCACCGGCTTCGGGAATGCGATCTCGATGCGCGGAGGTCCGTCCGTGCAGGAGGAACTCAACAATCTCGCCCCCCTTGCCCCGCTCCAGGCTGTGGTGTCCAGCGCGGGCGACCTGCCAGCGGAATATATCATCCACGCCAACGGGCCGAAGTTCCAGGAAACGGACATGGCCGGCAAGCTGAAAACAACGCTGGTGAACACGCTTGCGGCTGCGGTGGAAAAGGGCATCACACGGATCGCCTACCCGCCGATGGGTGCTGGTTTCTACGGCATTCCGATCCAGGAATGTGCCAAGGTGATGGTCAACACCTTCGTCGACCACGCCCGGCGTGGATCGTCGATCAAGGAAATCGTGATTGTCACCATGAACAACCGTGAGTACCAACCGTTCGCTCAACTGTTGCACGAGGATACGAAGGAGGTGGCGGCATGATAACGCCTGAATCGATGCACCTCGCTGAATCGATGGCCCATTACGCCCTGATCGTGATGGCCATCGTGTATATACTTCGTCTTCGCTGGTTTTTCGGCTTCACCGCCGGAAAGGAGCGCCAGGCACCGACCGGCGCGGCAGACACGACTCCGAAAAAAGGCAGCATGTATTCGTTGATGAACATCGCGATGCCCTGGGCGATGGAGTCGACACGCAAAAAGCCGTTCTTCTATATGCAGTTCGTCCTCTTCCACCTTGGGGTGGTATCCGGGATTACGCTTTCTTTCACCATCCCTTTCGCACCTGAATTCACGGCATCACCGGTGGTTCATCTGCTGTTCAAGATCTTCCTCGGCGCGGCCTGCCTGGTCGGGATGCTTCGAATCGTTCGCCGGATGACCGACAAGTACGTCCGTGCGATCAGCACTCCCGACGATCACTTCGCGGTGTGGTTGCTGACGGTCTGGTTCGGGCTGGCGTTTTTTGCTACGGACATGGCTGGTGGCTGGGCGCAGTACATCTACTTCTGGATGACGATGTTTTTCCTGCTGTACGTGCCGTTCAGCAAGATCAGCCACTACCTGTACTACCCCTTTACCCGCTGGTATCTCGGCAAGACGATGGGACGGCGCGGGGTCTACCCGATACGCCGTGGCGGTGTGGCTGGATGACAGGCAGGTTGCAAACCCTTGGATAACGACGAATCGATGAGGATAAAGTCATGAGCGTTCAGACGAACGGTAAACAGCGGTCCCACAAGGCGGAGATGGCGCTCAACCGGATGAAGAGCAAGCTGAACCGTCAGGTGGTCGGGTCGCTGGTAGGATGTGTCCATTGCGGAATGTGTACCGAGTCCTGCCACTACGTGCAGACCAATCCGGGAGACGTGACGTATGCGCCAGCGTACAAAGCGGACCGATTGCGGAAGATCTTCAAGCGTGAGGTGGATTGGACCGGACGAGTCTTCCCGTGGTGGGTCGGCGCAAAGAGCGTCTTCAGCGACGAGGACCTGGAAGAGCTGAAGGATATCGCGTTCGGCAAGTGCACAAACTGCCGCCGCTGCACGATCAACTGCCCGATGGGCGTTGACTTTGCCACCTTCAATCGCATGCTGCGCGGGATGCTGGTCAGCGTCGGCGTGATGCCGGAAGGCGTCGCAGTGGTTTCGAAGGACCAATGGGAAATCGGAAACCAGATGGGTGTGTTGAAGGAAGATTACCTCGACACGCTCGAATGGATGGCCGACGAAATGCAGATCGAATTGGACGATGAGTCCGCTCAGATCCCGATCGACAAGAAGAACGCGAACGTGGTCTACTCGATCAACCCGCGCGAAGTCAAATATGATCCACGCACCATCTCCGACGCAGCAAAGATCTTCCACATGGCCGGTGAAGACTGGACCATGCCCAGCGAGGGCTGGGACATGACCAACTTCGGTCTCTTTTCCGGTGATGACGACCTCGGCGGTGCGGTCGCCGGGATGCTGTACGACAAGGTGGTTGAGCTGAAGGGACGGAAGTTGGTGATCAGCGAATGCGGACACGGCTACCGTTCCACCCGCTGCGAAGGCCCGAACTGGGCGAAGAAGGATGTCCCGTTCGAGATGGAATCCAGCGTGATCACCATGCTGAACTACATCAAGGAAGGCCGGATCAAGGTTGACAAGTCGAAGAACCCTCAGCCGGTCACCTTCCACGATTCCTGCAACAACGCCCGGTCATGCGGCCTGTTCGAGGAACCACGCGAGTTGCTGCGTCTGGTCTGCGAAGACTTCCGCGAAATGTATCCGAACCGCGCGGAAAACTACTGCTGCACTGGTGGCGGCGGCGCGATGTCGATGTCGGAGTATGCCCCGCGGCGGCTGAAGTCAGCGAAAGTGAAAGCGGATCAGTTGAAAGCAACGGGCGCAGAGGTCGTCGTCACCTCATGCCACAACTGCGTCGACGGACTCAGTGACTGCATCAAGCACTATGAGCTGGGCATGGAAGTCACGCAGCTGGTCAACCTGGTCGCCAACGCGCTCGTGATTCCGGAGAAGCCGGTAGTCGTGCCGGTGGAGAAGGAGGCTGAAAAGGTGGTCGCACACGCTGAGTCGCTGGTTAACCGGACAATCCTGATCGTCGATGACGAACCCGACATCCTGACATTCTTCAGCACCGTGCTGGAGGACAACGGCGCGAAGATTCTTACCGCCACGGACGGCGAGGAAGCAGTCGAAATCGCCATGCGTGAGCAGCCTGACCTGATCACGCTCGACATTAACATGCCGGGCAAAGACGGCGGCTGGGTGTTTTCGCGTCTGCGCGAAGAAAAGGCAACGAGCCAGATACCTGTCTGCATCATTTCCGGTAAACCCGAGCTGCGGCGATTAATCTACGAACGCTCGGTTCCGCCACCGGAGGGATACGTTGACAAGCCGGTCGATGAAGCGATGCTGATGCGAAACGTGCGGAAGATCCTCGATCTGTCCAGGCGTGATCAAACGCATTCGGTGGAATCGAACTGAATTCGGCCTTGTTCCCCGGCGAACACAGGGTTCGCCGGGGATAAACCCGTTGTCTGGAGGATTTACCCGGGAGGTTGGTGATGAACGAAGCTCACTTCGAGACGTATTTCGACGAAATGCCCTGCTACGTTTCCGTGCAGGACAAGGATCTGAAGCTCGTTGCAGCCAATCGTCGTTTCCGGGAGAACTTCGGTGACATCGAAGGCAGATATTGCTACCAGGTGTACAAGAAACGGCCGGAGAAATGCGAGGTGTGTCCGGTTGAACGCACCTTCCGCGACGGTCTCGGTCATCGCAGCGACGAAGTGGTCACCTGCCTCAACGGCCAAACCGTCTCCGTACTGGTGAACACAACCCCGATCCTTGACGACAACGGCGACATCAAGGCGGTCATGGAAATGTCGACCGATGTCACCGAGATGAAAGTCCTGCAGAAACAATTGCGGGAAAGCCAGCAACGCTACCAGATGCTGTTTGATGAAGTGCCCTGCTTCATCTCAATCCAGGACCGCGACTTGAACGTGATCGATGCCAACCGTCTTCACCGGGAAACCTTTGGCGAACAATACGGCGGCAAGTGCTACGAACTTTACAAGCACCGTAATGAGGCCTGCATGCCGTGTATCGTCATGAAAACCTTCGATGACGGCGAGGTTCATGTACACGAGGAGGTCGTCGCCACGCGGGATGATCTCAAGCTGAACGTACTCGTGCACACCTCCCCCCTGCGCAATGTGGACGGCGAGATTGACGCCGTCATCGAAATCAGCACCGACATCACCCCGATCCGGCAACTGCAAACCCAGCTGACAAACATCGGCTTGCTGATCAGCTCAATTTCGCATGGTGTCAAGGGCTTGCTGAACGGGCTCGACGGCGGAGTATACCTGGTCAATTCCGGCATGAAAAACGGCAACGAGAAACGGGTCGAACAGGGCTGGGAGATTGTGCTGCGTAACGTTGCCCGGATTCGCAGCATGGTACTGGATATCCTCTACTACGCCAAAGACCGTGATCTGGACCGGGAGAGCATTGACGCCACCGAGTTCGCCGACGTGATCCAGGAAGTCGTGCAACCACGAGCGGACGATCTCGGCATTGATTTGTCGATTCACGCAGATGAGTCAGCTGGTGAATTCAAGGCCGACCGCAAAGCTCTGCGCGCAACCATGGTCAACCTGATCGAGAATTCTCTGGACGCATGCCGTGTTGACAAGAAAAAGGACGAACACAAGGTATCCGTAAACGTCGAAGGTTCCGACAAGCTGGTCACCTTCACCATTGAAGACAACGGGATTGGAATGGACCGTGAAACCCGGGACAAGGCCTTCAGCCTGTTTTTTTCGTCCAAGGGCAACGAGGGCACCGGTCTCGGCCTGTTCATCGCCGACAAGATTATCACCTCTCACGGTGGCAGCATTCAGCTGGACACCACCGAAGGCGAGGGCAGCCGCTTTACCATTGAGCTGCCACGCACGCCCGTAGACAATGAGGACCAACCAACACCACTCGAGCGCATGGATGCGCTGATCGAAACGGGGGATTGATCGATGGAGCACAAACCACGAATCCTGGTCGTTGACGACGAAGCCGATACGAGAACGTTTTTCGCGGCATTGCTAGAGGACCACGGGTATTCCGTGGATACCGCAGAAGACGGCCAGATCGGCCTGGAAAAAGCTGCCGCGACAAGCTACGACCTGATCACACTCGACCTCAGCATGCCGGAGGTTAGCGGCTTGAAGTTTTACCGCGAGATGCGTGGTGAGGGTGAACCGCACACGCCGATCATCGTCATCAGCGGTGTTGCCCGCGACATGAAGACGTTTATTTCGACACGCAAGCAGGTCCCGGCGCCGGACGGCTACCTCGCCAAGCCGGTGGATCAGGACGAAATGCTTCGTCTGGTCGACAACCTGCTGAGCGTTCCGTCATGACGGTCAACGATCCGCGGGATCAACTTCTGCTTCAGGATGAGCCGGGCATTCTGCCGGATGCCATCCCGATCAGCGATGCCGCGGAACAGCTGGGCGTGTCGGCGTCCACGTTGCGAAACTACGATTCGATCGGGCTGACAGTGTTCCCACGCGACCGGCGCGGTTACCGTTGGGTCAATGGAGTCGAGGTCGAGCGGATCGCCCGATTGCGTGAATACATGGACGCGAACAAGCTGAACCTGAAGTCACTGGTGCGGTTGTGCGCCCTGCTTCCCTGCTGGCAGATTCACAGCTGCTCCAGCGAAGATCGTGACAAATGCGCCTTCGTTAACAGTCCGTCAAATCCATGCTGGACGCACCACCGGGACTCCGGCGGCTGCCTGAGCCAGACCTGTTCGGAATGCTCCATCTACAAAGAGCCACTGTTCTGGATCGAAGAAACGCGGGCGATGTACCGCAGTGGCGACTGACCCGGACTGGACGTACACACGGCGTCTGGGTCCCGGGTTGAATCTCGGCGGGATCGTCAAGCACAACACACAAAACGGGACTCCCGAATCTTCGGAAGTCCCGTCTATTTCTTGGTAGCGGGGGCGGGATTTGAACCCGCGACCTTTGGGTTATGAGCCCAAGAAATTGCCTTCCTCCCCACCCCTCCGAATTCCCCTGTATCACTCTATTATGTTGTTAATACGCTGTTTATGTTCTTAGCGTTTTACTCTTGCTTTCGCTCTTTTTCCCCTTTACTTTCTGCTGGAGGTTGGAACAGAGGTTGGAACGGGATGATTCCAACCGACCTTTGGGCTTGAAAAGGGGCGAGCAAAATGAGCCGGAAACGATTCAAGACAAACTACCCTGGCGTGTTCTATCGCGAGGTCCCGCGTGCTGGTGGTAACGGCACGGAGAAAAGCTACTACGTCATATTCAAACGAGACGGCAAGGTGCTGGAAGAGAAAGCCGGACGGCAGCATGCGGATAACATGACTCCGGCCAAGGCTGCCAAGATCAGAGCCGCTCGGATCGAAGGTAGACGCGAATCCCGGCAGGAAGTACGGCAACGGCGTGAACGTGAGCGACAAACCGAGCCTTGGACTATTGACCGTTTATGGGAAGAATACAGTGGTTCACGTTCCCTGAAGGGTATAGTTCAGGACAAGAACCGGTTTGAAAAGCACTTGGCCGAAACGGTAGGCGACAAGCAGCCGAAGCAGATTACCCCGCTTGAGTTTGACAAGCTCCGGCAGGAACTGGAAGCTAAGGGACTTGCGGCTGCGTCCGTTCACCATGTGATGGAACTGTTACGTAGGCTGATAAACTATGCTTCCAAGCGCGGGCTCTGCCCCACCCCATCCTATCTCGGTGAAATGCCTCGCGTGAACAACGTCCGCACAGAAGACCTCACTCCCGAACAGATCGGGCGGTTGTGGAACGCACTTGAAGAAGCTGAAGACCAACAGGTAGCGGCGATGATGAAACTGGCGCTACTGACCGGCATGCGTCGCGGCGAGATTCTACGGTTGGAATGGCAGGACGTGAACTCCGAGCGAGGTTTCATCATTCTTCGTGATCCTAAGGGTGGCCTGAACGAAACGATCCCTTTGAACGAGCAAGTCTGGCGGATCATTGCCAAACAGCCTCGCACCAGCTCCTATGTATTTCCCGGCAGGAACGGCGGACAACGTGTAGACGTGAGACGACAAGCAAATAGAATCAAAGAAGCTGCCGATCTCCCGAAGGAATTCCGTCCGTTTCACGGTCTGAGGCATGTGTTCGCTTCCATGCTCGCCTCGTCAGGACAAGTTGATCTGTACATCCTGCAACGGCTCCTGACGCACAAATCACCTCAGCCCACGCAGCGATACGCTCACCTTCGGGATGAAGCACTCCGGCGAGGATCAGAACTGGCAAGTGATCTGATCTCCGGCGTGCTCCCTGACCAAAAACGGATTGGATAACCGATCCCCTAACCGATGCCTACCAGCTAATCTCCGAGAGCAAAAGCAAGCCCCAGCGATAAACAGCGTTGGGGTTTTCGCGAATCTGCGTACAATGGTCCGTATCTTTTCAACATCGATTGAAACTTCAACACCCGACCGGAGGATGGGAAAATGACTCGGTGGTTTGCGCTTATTATTTTTATATTTCCGACATTGCTACTCGCACAGACGCAGCCGTTTTGGATTGAAAACGTTGTTGGCGCAGGATTTGAGGCTGATATTATAAAGATAGCAGATTATAATAGCGATGGCGACAACGATATATTTTTTACAGATTACCCTTCGAATAGCATTAAGATATTAGTAAATAACGGAGATGGCATATTTTTACTGCATGATTTATATCATGATCTTGATTATTTATATGATATCTTCCCGATTGACTTTGATAACGATGGCGATGTTGACATATTAGGAATTGCTGCACCGGACTATTATTTGCTCTGGTGGGAATATGTGGGAAATAATACTTTTATAAGTCATATACTAACTGAGCCAACTCCTTATAGTTATGCAAAGAAGGTATATTCTTGCGACCTGGATTTAGATAACGATAATGATATTATTTTAAGTACTATAAATGGCATATATTACTATATTAACAATGGTTCTTACGAGTTTACGGAATATCATCTCGTACAAACCGATTATGAAGCTGAAGACTATGATATAGGTGATATTAATAATGATGGATATATGGATATAGTCTGCTCATACTTGTCGTTTGAAAAAGTAACGTGGTGGGAAAATAATGGCGACAATAGTTTTACTAATCATACGGTTCAGGATAATATTTATTGTAATCAAACAGTACTATCTGACATTAATAATGATAGCTACATAGACATTGTATCTATAGTTACAACTATACCTATTATCGGTAATAGGCTTGCATGGTGGGAGAATAATGGTAATGATAGTTTCATTTTGCATATTATTACAGATTACGATGCAATAGGACAATATATAAGTTGTTCTGATATCGATTATGATAGTAATATTGATATTATATCCAGTCAATGTCCTGGACACGATTTAGCCTGGTGGGAAAACGTTAATAGTTACGATGATGTATGGAATAAACATATAATCGATGGATATACCTCACAAAGACTTATATATTCTGCTAATTTAGATCAAGATGATTTAGTTGAACTAATAAGCAATTCATCACAAGGGCTACTCTATTACGATCAATCTATTACACCACATAAAGTAACACCATTAAACACGATAATTGGACCTGATGGAGGGTACATTAGTTATAGCCTAATAATTAGTAATAGCAGACCTGTTACTTACGATGATGTTAATTTTTGGAATGAAGTATTATTGCCCAATGGTGAAATAATAGGCGCACTAAATTTAGAAACATGTACGATTCATCGATATCAAACTGTATCGTACAACGAGATCAGGCAATATATTCCAAACTACGCGCCAGATGGAGTGTATTTATACAGCTGCATTCTTGGTTATTATCCGGACGTAGCATTTGCAATAGACTTTAGTTTCACGAAGTCTGCTGATTTGAGATCACAAGAGCCAAGTGAAGTTCCAAGCTTAGGTGAATATTATGTGGAGGATTGGCGCAACGAAGCATGGGAAACAACAGATGCACAGGTAACCAACCTGGAACCGCTCCCGACCGAGTTCAGCGTCTCCCCCGCATACCCGAACCCATTCAATGCCAGCGCCTCGCTCACGGTTTCCCTGCCCGAACCGGCAGAGCTCACCGTCACCGTCTATGACGTACTCGGGCGCCAGGTGGCTGTCCTTGCCAATGGACAACATTCTGCCGGGGATCACCGTCTTACGTTTGACGCCAACCATCTGGCGAGTGGTGTGTACTTCGTGCACGCAGTTGTTCCCGGCCACATCGACCAGGTGCAGAAGGTGATGTTGGTTAGTTAGCTACATCAGCCAAGGACAGGTTAGGTAGCAGAGGGCGCTTCGGTCACATCGGGGCGCCTTTTTCAGTAACTCTACATACGAAGGTTCTCAAAGGAAAAGTTATGGAAAATCGCGTTCGACCCCGGGGCTCCGTAGGTACCGAACATGGCGGTATTTCCAGCATGGCGGTATCTCCACTACGGGGGCCGTTTCTGAAAGCCTTGCTGATTTGCACGAATCGAACCTGAGTAGGTAGAAGATCAACCAGGAGCCCATTCGTCTTACACGCCAGATTCAACTGCATTTAAAGAGAAGCAGGTGGATGATGCGACTGAATATTCCGCAATCGTTACCAAGCAACTGTGGCCAGAAGTACTCAGCGTGGCAAAAGAGTTGCCGCAATTCTCACGATTGATTTTGGAATTACGGCAAGAAATTCTAAACCTGGCTTCGTGCTTCAAGAGTTGCAGGCTTTGTATCAGTCGGCCAAAAAGGCATGTCCAGAGCAGGCTGTGTTGCACGATCTCCCTGGCGCGCGAAATCATTGAACGCGATGGTATCCAGCTTGATGTTTCTTCTGAACGAGAAATTACCGACAAAGGAAATCAGCGGTTGACGACGACACCAGAAGGCATCCCAGATTCGTTTAAACATCCGTGGGAGGGAATAGAAGTAACTGTAGCAATTGGTCATTTCAGTCATGACTTCCGCCTCGGAAAAGTGTTTGTATTTCGCCACTGGCAGGCTGAGGGTGAAATATTGCCAATCATCCGGAAAGTTATGTCTCGTGATTCTGTCATCCACGGCCATCTGGTCCCACAGGCGTGTGCCGGGCAAGGGAGTAAGAAAGAGAGCGTTGAGAGTGTCTACGCCGTACTCACTGGCTGTTTGCGCGATTCGCACCCCAATCCCGGGTTCGTCCACATCAAGACCAATAATGAATGAACCGACAACCAGTATTTTGTGTTTCTGAATCCGTTTCACCGAAGCGCGAAAATCTCTTTGTTTCCGGTAGTTGAATCTTTTCCCGAGTTCTTTCAGTCCTTCCGTAGAAGGGGTTTCAAATCCAACGAATACGCCTTTGCAGCCGGCCTTCTCCGCCAGCGTCAGCAGCTCCTCATCGTCCGCGAAGTTGATCGTGGCTTGCGAAACCCATTCCTTTCCGAGGTTGGCATCCGCAAGAGCTCGAAACAGTTCTTTTGCACGATCGATGTGCTCTGGTCGTGTCCCGATCAGGTTG
Organism: bacterium; assembly: GCA_963675295.2. Classification (GTDB taxonomy): domain Bacteria; phylum Electryoneota; class Electryoneia; order Electryoneales; family Electryoneaceae; genus BMS3BBIN04. The sequence continues at coordinate 2,563,571 of CAXXKJ010000002.1, read as the reverse complement.
TCGTCGACAACGAGGACACGTTTCTCCTGAATCTGGCTGAATTCCTGCACGACATCGGCAATCGGCCGTTGCCGGTAATGAGTGCCGTTGAACGCCGTCACGCTGCAGAAGTTGCAATCCAGCGGACATCCCCGCGTGGTCTGAATCGAGCCAAACGGATATCGCGGTGGGAGCAGGTCGTGACGGGGAGGTGGAATATTCGACAAATCCGTCCGCTCGTCGGTATACAGCGTTTTCAAGTTGCCCGATTTCACGTCGGCCAGAATATCCGGCCAGATCGATTCGGCCTCACCCGTGACCACGGAAGCAACGTGCTCCAACGCTTCATCGGTACACATGGTCGCATGAATTCCACCCATGACAACCGGAACGCCGAGATGCTCAAAGTACGCTGCGATTTCGTAGGCGCGGTTGGCCTGCGACGTAAAAGCAGTTATACCCACCAGGTCGGGCTGCGGCATCGTCCAATAATCAGGCAGGCCGAGATTTTCGTCCACGATGGTAACATCCCAGTCCGTTGGGGTAAGTCCCGCAATGGTCATCAGGCTGAGCGGCTTCCACACGCGGAACCGGTTCCATCTGCTTTCTTTCACGTTCACGATGCTGACGATCGGATTCGTCGGATTTATCAGCAGTAATCTCAAAAGTAACCTCTGTCTGTGGAAATTCTTTTCGTGGTCACGTTTCTGTTCGCCTCATGAATTCATGTTCGACAAACAGATATCCTGCATGACCACCCAATTCGGGCCAGGTGTTCCGTTCTCCACCCCTTGGAAGAAGAACGCCGATCCGTGGTGAAATCTTTCGAAGTCAACGTTCATCCTGCCCGGAAACCAGCTACACGGCGGTCTTTCGCTTCCCAACCAGATGTGAAGGGTTGTGGAACAGGTACCAGATACCGACGATAATCAGGACAGATGGCCACCATTTCAGCACTTCGCTGACCACACCCCATTGGATCCACTCGTATTCCGACAACAAAAAGAAACCGCCAGCGGCAAGTACGATCACTCCGGGGATCCAGTTCTTTCGCTGAGCCTGAACAAAGGGGGCTGAAATCAGAAACGACAGTCCGACTGCGAGCACCACAAACGGCCAATTGCGAGTTACTCCCCCGGCTACCCATTGGTTGTTGTCCGCCACGAAGATCAGAGCCAGCAGACAGAGGAGGATTCCGGGAAATACACCTCCCGACCGGTGGTTCAGCCATGTTTCCACGAGAATGGCGCTGCCAATCACGAGTAGAATCAATGGCCAGGTGAACTCGATCAACCCAGTGAACTTCAGAAGAAACAGCACGCCGAGAAGTACCAGCGCAATACCAAACGTGTACCGGTGCCTTTTCCTCCAGCGTTGAACAGGAAGATCGTGTTCCTCATCACGCGGATCTGACCTATCTGACTGTATTCCATCCATCATCTGCTCCTTAGGACCTGTCTTCGTTCAGCACTCAACAAGCACAACTGGCAACGTTCGATTCTTCAGTGCTGTTAAAACCTTGTATCCGACTCGCTACACGCGAAACGACTGGCGTAGATTCTATCTATCCGCACCAATTTCCGGGTGGTATTGAAATTTTCAGCGATCAAGCGGCCAAACTAGTGGAGCATCCCATTCGGTCTGATAGCTGCTGGTTTCCAGTTCATTCACGATGTGAGTACCGTTCGTGACATTGCGCTGGTATCCGATGAGGAGTACCCACACGGAGCCAGTAGCACCCATTGCCGTCACCTTGGATTCAACCAGGGACACCTCGCTATCGCACTGGTAAACAGCAGGAACACAGCGAAATTCCGCAAATGATCCAACTTCCGGAATAAAAACACCACCAACTGGAACGGGTGTCTGCCCCGCCGTATCGTTGTATACGATTGTCAGATCACCGGTAGTCTGAGAGAGAATCACAGCTGCGAATGTCGAACCAGCGGATTCGCCGGCATAGACAGCGTCGATAAGGGCCGCTACTGCTGCGGCTGTCAATCCAACCTGCTCAGGATCAGTGACCGGAATCCAACGAACATCTCCATTGATTTCAGAACTTGGCACGCTGGTATTCAGCGGTGGAGTCTGAACTGAGAATGCTGTTGGATGAATCGGTTCATGTGGCATTTGTGAACGACATGACGAAGTTCCTATCACTACAGATGCTATAATAATGGCAATAACTAATATCCATCGGCTCAGCGAGCGATCAGAATGCTTGGTCATGGAATTCATACATACTCCTTACTTCTTCACGTGTATCACATACCGTACACTACCCGTTTAACCGAGTAATATCTAAATACTGCCTCTTCTGTAGCAGGATATACGTTATCCGAATTCTACGGAAGAAGACCTGATATCAATTCAAAACATCCAATGTACCCCGATTCCGATATCGAAATAGAACGCGGGCACGACGCTCGCCCCCAACTCGATATTCCATCCGATCGGGGGAAGTGAAGACTCAATTCCACGCCAATCGTACTCGATGCCAATCCCAACTCCCGCACCGAAACCATCATCATGATTTTTCAGATAGTCGTCTTCCGACCATCCCCAGGAGCGCCGGTTGTCGTGATTCCAGAACCCCAGCGTTCCCTGGCCATAGGCGTTCCAGAATTCTTTCTGCGTAAATCGGTTCAAAATCCGAATCGCAGCGGCGTCCGCACCAAAATCCACGATGCCCTGAACTGCCCATGGGCTTGAGAAATCAATGATTCCGCTGAGCCCTGCTGCAAACTGCGTTCCCTGCAAGCCCAGTCGAAACTTGTTCTCTGCTGCCTGGGTGCCATATACCGCAGTGAAGGACAGAAGCAACGCTGCCAATCCAAAAACCAATCGCTTGGTATTCATCGACTACTCCAATCCTGTCTAAAGGTAAAACCTGCGTCCTGTTTATCATGGACCGACTTTTTTGCGTATTATTGCCTGTATTTGTCTTTGCACTTCCGTTGCGTTCAGACAGAGCCTACGCTGCCGAACCTCTTCCACTCTATATCTTTGACGGCAATGGAACATCGTTCGTAGCGGTTTTGGACGAGCTTACGGTCAGTTCTGACTCCATCATCGCATTTCGCATCTGTTCTGTAAGGCTCGTAAGATTCCCCGGCGAGTGCGGAATCAGAATCGCATTCGTTCTTGTAGACGCGCCGATTTCTTTGAGCATATCGAAATACTGGGTCATCAGAACCAGGTTCATGACGTCCTTGGCTGTCGTACCAGGTACGGATTTGCGGAATTCATCGACTGAATCCCGGAGGCCGGCAACGATTGCCTGCCGCTGATCCGCGATGCCACGGCCCTGAAGGGCTTTGCTTTGTGCCTCGCCTTCAGCAGACTTCACTTTCAGGATCCTGTCCGCTTCACCACGCTCGGTTGCAGCCACACGCATTCTCTGTGCGGCATTGATCTCGTTCATCGACTCTTTCACTTTCGCATCAGGGTCAATGTCAGTGACTAGAGCTTTGAGGATTCCATAACCAAACCCTTCCATGACCTGAGCGAGCTCGCTCATGACAATGTTTGCGATATCATCCTTTTTCTCGAATACGTCATCCAGCCTGATTTTAGGCACTTGAGCCCTTACAACGTCGAACACGTAGGATGTTATTTGCCTATTTGCATTCTCCAGCTTGTAAAATGCATCGTAGACCTTATCTGGCAGTGCATAATACTGCACAGAGACTAACATGCGAACAAAGACATTGTCCTCGGTTTTTGTTTCAATCTCAACATCCAGTTGTTGGACACGCATGTTGACCCGGCCGACGATTCTGTCGATGAAAGGTATCTTCGTATGAATGCCAGGTCCCGCTTCACGAACAAACTTCCCAAAACGCTGTATGACTGTGACAGAACGCTGCTGAACTGTAAAAAACGTAGCTTTGGCCACTGTAATAAGAAACAGCACCAGCACTAGAAGTGCGATGATGTACATGATATTCTGATCTATCATGGTATATCCCTTTCTACTTGAAGGCTGTGATCAGTAGCCAATAAAACGATTTGACGGCTTTTTGTTGTCTCACCGCTTGTAACGAGCCTGCTTTGCCTATTCACTGCTACCGACAAATCGTTTTGATTGATGCAACCTGCTTGCATGTCAGCAAGTCGTATGTGTTATCACTATATGTATCTCGTTAAACCAACTAGTGAGTTTAGTTATAAGTCCGTATTCCATAGATTAAATTTAAAATATATAATTAATGCTAACTAAATTGCATTAAATATTTTAAGATAATATTCGTTTCCGTTTAAATAAAATAATTAATATAGATATTGCCGCTAAAATAAGAATTATATGGATATATCCCCCCATTGTATAAGATGTGATTAACCCTATGAACCAGAGGAAAAATAGAAGTGTTGCAAGTATCCAAAACATGTTTTATCCTTTCGTTTGGGCGCAGTCGACCATTAAGCAGGGGAGATACTACCAGATATCGATGCATGAGCATTGAAAACGTCCGGTGCATCTCCCCTTTAAGTGACATATAAGACTGTTATTATTATCTATAGTTTAACGATCATAGAACGGCGAATTCCATCCGTCGGTTTTGCGCACGACCTTCGGCGGTGTCGTTGGATCCGATAGGCTCCGCTTCGCCCATACCAACCACCTTGATCCGGCTCGCCGGGATACCGTGTGCAACAAGCCAATCCTTGACGGACTGAGCACGTTTCAGCGACAAGGTCCGGTTCGCGTCCTCACTTCCAACGCTGTCCGTATAGCCCGAGAGTGTCACTGACACATCCGGGTTGGCTGCCATGGAAGCCCTGGCCCTTTCGAGCGTCCCTTCAGATGTTGACAGAACGGCAAACTTGTTCGTATCAAAGTTTATCCCGTTCAAAACGATCTTTGTGCCTTTTGACATGTCGAAAAGGTCGTCTTTTGCGTCAAGCGGGTTCCTTTTCGCCATAATTTCGGCACCGTCATTCATGCCACCGTCATCGGAATCAACCATCAGCGGATTGGTGTGATGTTTGTTCAGCTCGTCCGCGTCGCTCAGGCCATCGCCATCAGTGTCGGCTTTGGACGGATCCGTTTTGTACCGGTTCACCTCGTCACCGTCACTCAAACCGTCATTGTCGGTATCGGCAACCAGTGGGTTGGAGTGGTAGGCGATTTCGCTACCATCATTCAGACCATCGTTGTCACTATCTGCCATGACAGGATCGGACTTGTATTTGTTGACTTCATCCGCGTCACTGAGACCGTCGCCATCCGTATCTGACTTCATCGGATCGGTTCGGTACTGCTTGACTTCCATCCCATCAGCCAGGGTGTCGTTGTCGCTGTCTGCGATCTTCGGATTCGAGTGATAAAGATTCACTTCTTCTCCGTCGACCAGGCCGTCCTTGTCCGAATCAGCAACCAGTGGATTTGTGTCGTACCTGTTGATCTCATCACCATCGCTTAAGCCGTCTTTATCCGTATCGGCAAGAAGCGGATTGGTGTTGTGAATGTTGTGTTCTTCGCCATCGTTGAGTCCGTCGCCGTCCGTATCCGCTTTGTCCGGATTCGTGCCGTACAGTTTCTCGTCCTTGCTGTCCAATCCGTCACGATCAGGATCGAGCAGTTTGATCGGACCCGAGTAAACCAAACCGACCATCAAATTGTAGTAGGCATCCTGTTGGCCGTTTGTGATGCTGTTAAGGTTGTTATCGTTGCGGACACGGCCATCCAGTTCGTCGGACAGGACCAGGTTGTAGCCGCCGTTCAACTGCAGACTGAGTCCCTGCCCGATGGCGGTTTCAAGTCCAAGCCCGACGGGTATCACCGGTAAGTATTCTGTTGATGCAGCACCACCCCAGTCTTTCGAAACTCCCGCGCCAGCGTATACATAAGGGTAGGAGCTCATGAACTGAAAGGGGCTGAACAGAAGTCGCGCATCCAACATTGCGGTTTGCGTTGAATAGATGTTCGTCGCTTGAAGTTCCGTGTAACTGAAGCCAACCTGTATACCTATTTGTGACATGATGCTGTTTTGCAAATAACCGCGGAATTGCGGCTGCCACGTTTCAGGGCCGCCATTGGCACCCTTTGCGATGCCGCCTTCGATACCGTAGCCCCAACCGGGAGTAACAAACTGTGCGTCAGCAACCTGGAAGGTGAATAACGCAACCGTTGCCAACAGACAAATCAATCCAAAACGTTTCATCCTAATCTCCAATACGTTGAGTGCGCTGTGCTGTATTACTGGCGCGCACACTCCTTTGCAATACCGTTATCTCGCGGATTATGAATGTTGGCGAGAATAAAGATTGATGGTAAAGAATGTAGCGACTCCTCATTCTTGAAAGAGGCTACAATGCACGGCATATGCGCTTTTCTTTTCACGTAATCACTTTTAATACACTCTTTTAATTTTATTATTATCAACCATCTATATAAATTAGCAGATACTATTTTTCTTATGCTGCAATTATATTTTGGAATGTATCTATCGTTATATGGTTGGTAGTGTCATTCTCATAGGTTTTTCCATAGTATATATGTTTTTCACCTTCCCACAGGTGATAATATCCTCCAACATGTTCTATGATTTGGCAATTCTCGACTACAAGCTCCTTTGGTGTGCAATTCGTGATAACAATTGCATCTCCGAGTTTGTCGTTGATATCAAAAAACCCGTCTCGCAGCCATGCAGGCAATACTTGCGAACGCATGACCGTGGCAACCTCATCGGCCTTTTTCGGGATGTGGCGCAGACACAGGTCGGCCTGGGGAACCCGCACATACTCAGCTTGTGTTCCATCAATCAGGCTTCCGAAAACCCATTCTCCGTCAGTGCAACGCGAATAGATCTTGCTTCGGCATGCTCCACAATTCCCGCATCCAATGGTGCCTGAGATGTATACCGCATCGCCAGCCTGGAAGCCTTCAACATTGGATCCGATTTCCAGCACCACACCCACTCCCTCATTTCCTAAAATCAAACCGTCGCTAACATGACCGTGTTCGCCGACCCATATGGACGGGTTTGTTCTGAATATCTTTGCCAGTTTTACTGCGATAACCGCATCCGTATCGGTTATCAAAGGGGGATTTGGTTTATCTTCCCAGGCGTATGTACCCTTTCCACGATACACTAGTGCTTTCATACAACCTCCTTCTGCTTCTACGGCCTATTCATGATGAAGTACAGTACGACGCATAAGAAGCCACGTTCCGAACAGCAACAGTCCCAGCAACGCAACGGCACCTGACAGAAGCGGATACAAACCAAATTTCTCGATCATGCTACTATCTCCTTTTAGCGGGATCAGATTCAATTCGTTTATCACATCTATCTCATCCAGCGTCAAATGTCATTTATTCAATCTGCCATCGACGCTTGGAGTTTCTATACCAATTGCACCATCTATTCGCGAGTCGAGTTTATCCCCCTCCTCTTGCGATGGCGAAGGGGAAATCAACAGTCCACGCCTCAGAATCGTACCCAGGGTCAGTTTCCACTCATCCCACACGGTTTCGTCATGGATATCGCGCTCATTGATCATCGAAACCAGGGGTGCCAGGTAAATCGCGCTGTAGCCGATAGCCAGCAAGCATTCACGTACCGCTTCAATCGGTAATTCAACAGCCTTTCCCTCTTTGACAGCCAACTGATAGGCATTGTGAAAATGCAGATTGGCACCAAGTGGACCGTGTTCTGCAACGTCTCGCAATGCATTCCTCAAGTGGGCAGCACCTTCCGCAATCTCACGTCTCAACAGAGAGGCCCATTGCGGATTGTCGTGTAGCACCGTCATCAGACGGAGCGGAGAGTCGACCAGCATTTCCTCGGGCGACTTTTTTTCTGGATTTTCCCCGAAGATGACCGCCAGCATGGTCGTGCCTTCGTGTTTCAAGACCGCTTCGTACAGCTGTTCTTTTGAGCCGAAGTAGTAATGGATCATCACCTGTTTTACACCGGCCGCTTTGGCAATCGCCCTTGTGCTCGCCCCTTTGAACCCGTGTTTCGCGAACAATCGGGTCGCTTCGAAGAAGATCTTCCCGGCAGGTGTCGAGGGATCATGCGGTTTCGTCACCTGTGCAGGCCTCTGAAATGGCGTTTCCAACTCAGAACTATCTTGAACCGGCATACGTCCATCCTTCGAATCGGGCTTTCCTGCAGAAGAAATCATTGTCCCAAACTCCCGTTTTTGAAGGTGTGACTGGGATTAACGGTTTTGAAGACCTGTCGTACGACTATGTCGTATGACAACATCAAACGACTTAGTCATATGACAGTGTACGCAGCGGTTTCCGTAAAAGCAAATTATTTCTTGAGATTTGCCTCCGAGACAATGTCGAATGACGATGGTGATCCGGAAAAGTCCGTTCGGTCCTGACGATACCATCACAGACATCGGCGCGTTCTACTTCCACCATAATGTCGGTGTGACAGAACGCAGACTTGAAGATCTTCCTGCCAGTTGGTCACTCTCCCCTGCTTACCCGAACCCGTTCAATCTCTCTGACACGGTAGTCATCGCTCTGCCGTAACCAGCCGAACTGACAGTGATCGCATACAACGTGACCGGGCAGTGGATTACTGTGCTGGCATCAGGCGCCACCCGGCTGGGGCATACGAGTTCACACTCGACGGATCATCGCTGGCGAGCGGCCTCTACTTTATCCGCGACACTGTTTCGGGCAAGCAGGACGAAGTGCAGAAGGCGATGCTGGTGAGGTAACTTTGTCGCGATTGGTCAGGGCTGGATAGCTGATTTCTAAGAACGCCGTCAGGAGTATCTTCGGATACCCGTTGACGGCGTTTGTGTCTTGAATGGTATGCTGCGTGGCTTCTATCGCGAAGTATCGTGTTTAAAATCGAAGTCCAAGTTTGTGATGGTAGCGTTTTCCTTATGCCGCGATAGTGTGGCGGAGCCGTAACCGGACGAAGCCTTGCGTCCCCTCTTCGGAATCCGATTTTCTCGACGTGCTTTCCGCTCAACAAGAAGCCCGCTATTTTCGCACCACAGACACGGTCATCTGCCATTCTGACAGTATTGGTAAACACTTCAGCCCCTCTGGCAGCGTTGAAACATCTAGAGGTAAATCTCAATTCTCTGCAGTTCGCAGGATGTGAAGACTGTTATCCATTGTTTTTATTAAGGTAAGGATAGTGATGCAATGGGAAATGGGAAATTGGCACACTGGTTGTTTATGGATAACACCATATGGCTCCAGGAGATGCGACGAGCACGACCACGTGTGCTTGCATCCCAATGTGGTGAGCTGTAAATTTGTTCAGTCACGTTAACCATACCTCTGCTGCGTGATGGATTCATTCCAGGTAGGCACTTCGGCCCGTGGATGACACATTCGTGATGGAGCACCTTCCGACGAGTTCGGACGGAAAACAAGGCGAAGCGACATAGCATCGCAGGCAAGGTGGTCGAACCTCGAGGCGATGCACGTGATGCCGTTCAAGGTGAGCGGCACGCTTCATACCCGACAGGGTAGTCGCCGAGGTCCGTTCGAATGCTTTCCCAGATCTATTTGTCAGATCACCTGAACCACGAACAAGTCCGACGTTGTGTCCAGGCTATCCGCGATGAACTGCGACGTCGCAGATTGACCGGAGAAGCCTGCCTGTGGCATGAACTCCGTGATGCTGGATTCACAACCGAGATCGTGCAGCAGGCGCTGCTATCCATGCACCGTCACGGTGAATTGAAGGTTGTACTCCACCCCATCCCAATCATGAACCGTGTCCTGCGGTTCTTCTACCTGGCCAGCACCCATGGCCAATCCCACCACCATTCCCTCCCGGAGGCAGCATGACACCCACCCCACACTCCCCACTTGCTAAGGTCCGGCAAGCCGTTGAAGCAAATGGTCTGAAGGTCACTCCACAGAAAAACGGCTTCCGTTTCCCATGCCCTGCGCATGGTGGCAGCAACCCGACATCCTGTTCCGTTGTCGAAAACGAGGCCGGTGGCGTACACCTGACCTGTTTTTCGCAGGACTGCTCCGAGGACAGCATCGCTGCTGCACTCGGATTGTCCAGACGCGACCTGATGCCTGAGGCGAAACTGAACGGTGCGGGAGCCCTGACTGCGAACCAACCAACTTTCATTTACCATCGCGTTGATGACTCGGTTTTCGCAAGACAGATACGGGTGAATAATCCCAACGCCAAGTACAAATGGGATCGAAAGCTCCCCAAAGGAGAGACTCCTCCCCTTTACGGCCTTCCCTGGCTGCTAAAGGATCGGGAGTCGGAAGTCTTCATCACCGAAGGCGCTCGCGACGCGGAAACGATGAAGAGCCTCGGATTTCAGCTTGCCACCACGTCACCGTATGGCGGGATCGCTGAACTGAGGGACGATCACCTGGAGACGTTGGCGGGCAGGAACGTCACAATCCTATGTGATAACGATGATACCGGCCTGAAACGACAACTGACCCATGCGAAACAGCTTCACGATTCAGGTGCGCGGGTGAGAGTTGTGCCTCCGTTCAACTCGTCCAAAGGCAAGGGTGGCGATGTATCCGACTGGGCTAACGACCGAGCACGTGATGGACTCGAACCGCAAGCGATCACGGAGATGCTGGACGACATCCTGAATCGCGCTTTGGACTTCGACCCTGAACACCTGCCGGAATGGCGCGATCACCCTGATCCAAACGATAGAAACCGTGGTTTCACCGCCGAGGAACTGATGAAAGAAGAGATTCCACCGCTTCGATGGATTATCCCTGAAATCCTGCCCGAGGGGCTGACAATCCTTGCTGGGCCGCCGAAGATCGGCAAGTCTTATACCGCACTGAATATTGCCGTTGCTGTTGCAAAAGACGGATTGGCATTGGGATCGAAAGAAGTTGAACCCGGGCACGTATTCTACGGTGCTTTCGAAGATGGCAAGCGTCGGCTGCAGGAACGCATACGCACCGTACTTGCGGACGGTACACCTGCCCCCGCCAACCTGTACTTCAGACTCGACCTTCCCCCGTTAACCGGCAAAATCAAGGGTGACGCCGGGGAAACGGGTGCTGAGGACGAAATCCTCCGCCACTTGTCCACGCACCCGGAGACAACACTGGTCGTGCTTGACGTGCTTGGTAGAATCCGTGGTCCGCAGACCGGCAGGGATACCCCCTACCAGGTGGAGACCGATCTGCTTGCGCGGTTGCATAAAATTGCGCTTGACAAACGAATTGCAGTCGTCGTCGTACATCACACCCGAAAAGAACAGACGTACAACAATCCCTTTGCCGACGCTTCCGGGACGTACGGCCTCACCGGTGCAGCAGATACCATCATCATCCTGAACCGTGATCCAAGACGCGAACAAGGCGCACTGCTGCACGTCACGGGCCGCGATGTTGCGGAAAACACCTACGCACTGGATCGCATCGAGGAAGGTGGCTGGAAGGTTATCGGCAAGGCGTTTGAGCTGGCGGCGACCGAACAACGGCAGGAAGTTGTCGATGCACTTCGTCATCTGGGCGTACCTGTGAAATCCGCCGATGTGGCGGAATACCTGGATATCGGTAAAGACGCGGCACGCAAACGGCTCGATCGGTTGTGCAAAGATGGCTCGGTGGAAAAAGCTGGCAAGGGACTTTATACCCTGTCCGGCTGTCCAGAACGGGGTGATGATGAATCATAGTCTTGAGATACGTGTGGACACCCTCGTGTCCGTCCCTGTCCGCAACTGCAGATCGCTTCACCCCCGGGCAGTCCGTGTGGTGATGCACAAACGGACAAGCGCGGACAACTGCCTGTCCGAGGCTATCGTCGTATATGAGTACAACTTAGCCCGGAAGCGGACAGATGGACGGGATAGTAGGCGTTGAACAAGTAAAGGATTGAACCGATGAAGAAGTCTGCTAATACAGGTGGTCAACAGACACCCCAGAAACGGAAGCCACCCAGGACGGCATGGAAACCCGGCCAAAGCGGCAATCCGGGTGGCCGTCCTGTTGGTTCGAAGCACCGGGCGACAATACTCGCTGAAAACCTGATTGATGGACAAGCTCAGAAGCTTGCACAAAAAGCCGTAGACATGGCGCTTCGTGGTGACGTTGCAGCGTTGCGACTATGCTTGGAAAGACTTGTGCCGCCACGAAAAGAACGCTCGGTTTCGTTTGACCTGCCAAAGGTTGAAACAGCCGCCGATGTGCTGGCTGCAAAATCTGCTGTCATCGAAGCTGTCGCCTCGGGGCTGTTGGCGCCATTGGAAGCACAAGCGATGTCTACGTTGCTGGATGGCGTTAGCCGAACGCTGGAAGCGCAACAGTTTGAAGAACGGTTGGCTGCGCTGGAAGCAAAGGCTGAACGTGGTGGGAAAACGTGATGAAAGTGTCCCAATGGAGACGACTTGAATTGCTGGAACAAGCAAGATCCCCACAGGGACCGATTCTGATGAACGTGCCGGAGTGGGAAGCACTGCTGCAAAAACATGGAGGCGATGAACAAGCTGCGGAGAAAGCGGCGGGAGGGCGCGTTGTGCTGTGCGGTTCGAACACCTACATCGACACAGAAACCGGTGAAGCTGTTGTTCGCTGGGACACGAAAGAAGCGCTTGAGGCTTGCTTACGCAATGCGCTTGGTTAAGGGAACCGCATTTTCACTTCAGGGGGTCAACCAGCATTGAAGGAGATAAACATTGATGAAGCCAGTTAAACCCCCAAGAAACTTCATCACCGAACGTGAAGTTGCGTCCATGCTAGGTATTTCGACAAAAACTCTGCAGAAACACCGGCATGAGCATCGGGGATTGCCCTACCTGAAATTCGGGCGTGCCGTTCGGTACGATCTTCAGGATGTGGAAGATTGGATTGCCGGAAAACGTATAGATCCCAAGGTGTAAATTCCGTCCGATTACTACGGCACCGATTCGTGCTCCGATTGCCCCGATTTCAACCTCGCAGGTTGGAATAATGGTTGGAACGGGGAAATCGGCAACAAAAAACGGGACTCCCAAACTCTTGGAAGTCCCGTCTATTTCTTGGTAGCGGGGGCGGGATTTGAACCCGCGACCTTTGGGTTATGAGCCCAACGAGCTACCAGACTGCTCCACCCCGCGATGCGTGACTGCAATGGTAAGCATTCCCGGGTAACGTGTCAAGAGACGAGTTCTCGCGGTTGTTCACGGAGTCCTCACCAGCATCGAACGCCACCCTAACTGGAGTGCCTGCTTAAACGACATCAGACCGAGCAGCGTCAGAATTCGTACTCCAGATGATCCTGGAATGCGCGGATGCTTAGTAACGCCTCCGCCCCGGTGACATACCCGTCCGGCTGGAACCGGCCCATGATGTCGGCGTCCATGAACCCGCGATCCACAGCCAACGCCGCGGCGTTGTAGGTCGCCGTTCCGCTGCGCATATCCTTGAACCGGGTCGGCTCACCGATGTATTTCGTCGGCAATGTTTCGTCGTGTAACACGTTGGCCATGATGTTCTGCAGGAACAGGGCGAATTCGCCACGGGTGACCGGTTGATCCGGGTAGAATTTGCGGTCGGGTGCAATCTCCATCACGCCCAGATCGATCACCTGCAGAATCCAAGTCTCGGCCCAGTGCCCGCGCACATCCTGCGGAACCAGGCTCATGTCCTTCCCTTCCGTCTCCGGCGGCAACAGGTTCGCGTCTTTCGGCGGGACGTACTTCGGGTCGACCGTAACCCCCATCGTCCGTTCCATCACTTCCGCCAGCTTCAGTTCCTCGAGGAACAGGACGGACAGATCCGCACGATCCAACGTGTCCACCTGCGCGATTTTCACTCCGATCCGGCTCGCCGGTGCCGCGCGCAGGATGTCCTGCACCTCAGCGTAGGCGGCGTCTGCTTCGGCGATCCATTCGCCACGCAACGCAATCGCCTGGGCGAACTTCGCGCCAGCATCATCAAAATCCCACGCCCGCTTCTTCGCGAGGCCCCACCAGTACCACGCGAGGTCGAAGTCCGCGTCGAGATCGACAGCCTTTTCGAACTGATCGTCAATGTCGCCGTCGTAGTCGCCGGGCTCGGTGATCAGGCTGTAGACACGGCCACGTGCCGCCCAGACAAACGGGTCTTTTTTCGACTTATCGACCGCTTCGTTGGCGAGGTCTTCGGCTTCGTCAATCTGGCCCTGTTGCGCACGAACCAGCGCGATCCCCGCCCACGCATGGGCGAATTTCGGGTCCAGCTCGTTGGCGCGGGCGAATTCGGCTTCCGCCTGGTCCAACGTGCCTTGCTGCAGGTGTTTCAGGCCCTGGCTGACGTGATATTCCGGATTATCCAGCACTGACTCACTGCGTTCCGGTTTCGGGCCGCAGGCGGCGAGCAACACGAGCAGAGGGAGTACGAGTGCGATTCTGTAGCGGTTCATCATCAACTCCTAGTCCACGATGAAGACAACACGTGCCTGATGCAGGAAGGTGAGGTGCTTTTCGACGGCGTGCAGGAGACGGGCGTTTTCACTGGACACGACGACATCGGTACGGTTCGCGCCGCTCGCGTCCACCGCCTTGATCACCAGCGGGTTGGAGCCGACACGATCGTTGGCACGCGCGGTCGCGAGGTCGCGGGCATATTCCACCATGCCATGCTGCACCAGCCATTGCCGCTCGACATACCGTTCGCCGTAGATGACCTGGTTCTGTTGGTCGAGGATGGACGGCGCCAGCGCGGGACGAATGCCCAGGCCTCGCGCGTCAACAATCAGTCCGGTGTACACGCCCGAGCCCAGCGAGGTGCTGGTCCCGTAAAGAGATCCCGCCGTCGAGCTGCCGTTGGTAAACACTTCGGCGTACAACTGCCCCGGCCCGGCCATGTTCATCTCGACCGTCAGCTCGATGGAACCGTCCGGCTTGTAAACCGGATCGCCGGCACGCTGAAAGTTCTTCGCCACACCCTCAATCCGGGACTGGATGCGGTCCGAACTCAGCATGTACTCTTCAACCGTGGTTTCGCTGTTAACGCGAATCCCTTTGACCGTCTCCAGAATCTGACGCAGAGCATCCAGCTCCGCCGCACGGATCTGGCCGGCACGTCCGCCGACTCCACCCTGCACGGAGATCCCGGTGGCACGTACCACCTGGTCAGACCAGTCGATGGTACCATGCCCATTCACGTCTTCGCTCACCTGGGCCGGAACGGATCCAGCCAACATCAGGCTGAGCAGTACAATCAGTGCGTGTCGATACGGTCGAAGCATCTTTCCACCTCGCTGTGCCGGGAGGGAACCCTGAAGCGAACCTTCCCACTTCTTTCCGTCTTGCCCTCATGCAAAGGTGTTGCCAGTTCGCGCCTGTGGAGTTGATGATAAGCTAACTGACGTATTCACATGGATCTAATCTGACTCCGTGCGTGACGATGGCTCGGAGATCGTAACAGAAGCTCTGCGACTCGTGTGGGGTGACAACGACACCTGTTGTCTACACCCCACGCTCACGTCCCCTGTTCCCTGTCCGCATCCATGCAGCCGGTTGCGGGCAAAGTGAGGGACACCTACTTTCCGGTCACCTGTCGAACACAGTTTCATGACGCGTTCAATTGAAACGAGTCCAAGGTATGGATCTGACCATGAGTCCGACACAGCTTCCAAAGTACACGGTAGATCAACAAATTCCGGCCGCGCAACGGTTCATGTCCGGATTGATCGATTATGCCGGGATGTTTCCCCCGACCGCCCTGCCGCTGCATCAGGCGCTGCTGAACTTCGCGCGCTATCGCTCGGAGCAGGACGCGTGGATGCTGTCCCGCTTCATCGTACCGTCCACCGCGCTGCAGGAACTGGACGCGTACGCCGACCTGTTCAATGAACGGCCGCCGTTCCGCTTCTCGGTCACCCTCAAGGGTGGCACCGGCTACGATTCCTTTCTCGACAACTATCACAGCACGTTGGAACGGATCCGCTCGTTCGAAAGCAAGCACGGTAAGAAGGTACGCATTGAAATGATCGAAGCGCGCCTTCCAGTGCCCGGGAAAGCACCCGACAATCCGGAGAAGATGCTGCCGTTCTTCGAGCTGGTGGAACGCTCAACTCTGGATACACTCGGCCATTCGCTGGATCTGTTCTTCGAAATCCCGTGGCAGGTGACGTTCAAGGACGACTTCCAGTCCACCCATGATGATCTGTTCGACCACGCCGCGACCGCGATCCAGTGGTACAATAAACAGCCCGAGGACGAACGGATTCACCTCGGTTTCAAACTGCGTTGCGGCGGTGTTTATCCGCAGGAAGTCCCGGCACCCGAGGTGGTCGCCTCCGCCCTGTCGCACGTAATCCGTTGCGAGATCCCGTTCAAGGCCACTGCCGGCCTGCATCACCCGGTGCGGGAGTACTATCCGGAATTCGGCGGCAAGATGCACGGATTCCTCAACGTTTTCGGCGCTGCGCTGCTGGGACGGACAAACAAGCTCAACGTTCAGCAATTGATCGAGATCATCAGCGACGAAGACCCGTCCGCGTTTACGCTCAATGACAACACGTTCACCTGGCGCAACCTGTCGGTACCGTTGGATGAGCTCGAGAAAGCGCGGGCGGCGCAGTTCATTTCTTACGGCAGTTGCAGCTTCGACGAACCCCGCGAGGATCTCGTCGATCTCAAGTTGTTGCGCTGAACCGTTCTGGCGGCAACGAGACACCTTTAAACACGGAACTTTTCCCCATGCCATTGCCTTGCATCATCGATATCCCGAAGGACAGCCATTTCCCGGTTGAAAACCTGCCCTACGGCATCTTCACCATCAAGATCGGTGATTCGCCACGTGTCGGCGTCGCGATCGGCGATCAGGTGCTCGACCTCGCCGTGCTCGAGGCAGCCAACCTGTTCAACGGTCCGGAGCTAAACCATAAGAGCGTGTTCGCGCAGGACTCGTTGAACCCGTTCATGGACCTCGGCCGTCCGGCATGGTTGGAGGCTCGCGCTACCATCCAGGCGTTGCTTACCGGCGAGGATCCGGATCTTAAGGACAACGCTGAACTGCGGCGCGCAGCTCTTCATGCGATGGATGAAGTCACACTCCATCTTCCGGTGAAAATCGGCGATTACACGGATTTTTATTCATCGAAACACCATGCGTTCAACGTCGGTACGATGTTCCGTGGGCCGGAGAACGCATTGATGCCGAACTACCTGCATCTGCCGGTGGGATATCATGGACGCGCATCCTCAATCATCGTCAGCGGGCAGGATGTCCACCGTCCGTGGGGGCAGGTGCTACCGGCGGACAGCGACACACCGGTCTACACTCCGTGCCGCCTGTTCGACTTCGAGCTCGAGATGGGTTTCTTCACCGCCGGCAACAATGAACTCGGACACCCGATCCCGATCGACCAGGCTGAGGATTACATCTTCGGATTCGTGATCGTAAACGACTGGTCCGCACGTGACATCCAGAAGTGGGAGTATCAACCGCTTGGCCCGTTCAACGCGAAGAACTTCGCCACCTCGATCAGTCCGTGGGTGGTCACTCTGGACGCGCTGAACCCGTTCCGCGTGCCCGGTCCCAAGCAGGACCCGGAACCGTTCGACTACCTTAAACCGAAAGACCACTGGTCGCTGGACATCAAACTGGACGTGCTGCTCCAGGCCGAGGGCATGGAACAGCCGCATCGCATCGCTGAGTCCAACCTCAACTATCTTTACTGGACCCCGGCGCAGCAGCTCGCCCATCACACCGTCACCGGCTGCAACCTGCGCACCGGCGACCTGCTCGCTTCCGGCACTATCAGTGGCCCGGAGAAGCACCAGCGCGGATCGATGCTCGAATTGTCCTGGCGTGGTACCGAGCCGCTCGAGCTGCCGAACGGTGAGACCCGCAAGTTCCTGCAGGACGGCGATACCGTGGTTATGAGCGGCTATTGCCAGGGCGATGGGTACCGTGTCGGCTTCGGAGATGTGCGCGGGAAGGTGCTGCCCGCCCTCTGATTCGAGCAGCGACCGAGGCAGGCACTTGTCCGCCCGGCTCGTCCCTTGTAAGTTCTGTCTAACGCCGTTCGGGGTGGTTCGCAACTCAAAAATGCGGACCTGAGATCACACCCGACGAACCTGATCCGGGTAATACCGGCGTAGGGATTCGGCGCGACAAGCATTGTAGATGTGCATTGCCGCGACGAACCCACACAGCAACCCGTGTGGGTTTACTCATTTCACAAGCCAAACTCCCCGACGGCGAAACCATATTTTTGGGAGATTGGCGCCATGCGTACCCTCTTGACCGCTGTATTCCTGTCTCTGCTCTTCGCTGTATCCGTGTCTTCGGCCGCAACTGTAACCGGTTCGGTGGTCGACCAGGCAACCGGCGAACCGGTCGTAAATGCCAGCGTGCTGGTATCCACCGTTTCCTTCGGCGCTTCCACCGACGCGGACGGGCAGTTCACCCTGCTCGGTGTGCCGGGCGGCGCGTTCACGATGACCGTCAGCCACGTCAGCTATTGGCCGGAAACGTTCACCCTGAACACCGACCAGACGACCGTGATCGGCGTCGAGCTGCGCCCGAAAGCGTATCTCGGCGAGGATGTCACACTCACCATCGACCGTGTCGAACGCAAGACCGCGACGGTCCCGTTCACCAACATCACCTCCGATGAACTGGACCTCCGCTACTACGCCCAGGACTTGCCCGTCGCCCTCGAAGGCATTCCCAGTTTGACCACGACCACGGACGCCGGCAACGCCCTCGGCTACAGCTACCTCAGCCTGCGCGGATTCGATTTCAAACGGGTAAGCGTGCTGCTGAATGGCGTGATGCTCAACGATCCGGAAGACTTTTACGTCTACTGGGTTGATCTCGCTGACTTCGGCGCGAATGTGGAAGACGTGCAGGTGCAGCGTGGTGCCGGGTCCGCCCTGCTCGGCCTGCCTGCCGTTGGTGGCACGATTGACGTGCAAACCTCCACCTTCAGCCGAAAGCCCGCACTCACCGCCGAATATGGCCTCGGCAGCTACAACACCCAGCGCGGTTCGGTCAACCTGCAGTCCGGCCCGATCGGAGAGAAGTACTTCCTCAACGCTCGATTCTCACGGATCACTTCGGACGGCTACCGCGACGATTCCTGGGCTGACTACTTCAGCTACTACCTCAGCGGCGCACGGGTGGACGAGAATATGACCACACGCCTCGTGCTCTTCGGTGGTCCGATCAAGAACGGGATGGCGCACTCCGGCGTCACTCGCGAACAGCTCGCACAGGATCGCACCCAGAACCCGCTATCCTACCCCGAGCTGGGCAATTACGACGAGACCGACAACTACTACCAGCCCCATTATCAGCTGCATAATACGTGGGACATCAACGACAGCATCCGCCTGCAAAACACGTTGTTCTACATCCAGGGCAACGGCTACTTCGATGTCTACTACCCGTCCTGGTGGGGCTACGGCTGGGACTTCTGGTCGCTGGACGCGCCGGACTCGCTCGCCATTGGCGATATGGTTGCGCGGCAACACGTGAACAACAACCAGGGCGGCTGGCAACCACGGTTGACGTGGAATACCGGCGATCATACCGTCGATATCGGCGGCCAGTTCATCAGCCACCGCAGCCGCCGCTACGGCGAACTGCTCTGGGGATCGGTACTGCCGGATGGTACCACGCCGAACCACATCTGGTATGACTACGAAGGCCGGAAACGCATCATCTCGGGGTATGTACAGGACAAGTGGCAGCTTTCCCCGCAACTCTCCGTCACCGGCGCGGTGCAGCTCGCGAACATCGAGTACGAGGTGCTCAACGACAAGTTCAACGCGAAGACCTTCACCCAGCCGTACACGTTCGTCATGCCGCGACTCGGCGCGTCGTACCTCGCACCCGGTGACATTCGCTTCTGGGGCAGCTACAGCCGCATCACCCGCGAACCGCGCCTGAAAGACCACTACTGGGCTGAGACCGGCTACCCGGTGATTCGTTACCCGAACAACAATTTTAACCGTGATCCGGAGATCAAGCCGGAGACCCTGGACGATTTCGAACTCGGCGCGGAATGGTCACGCCGTAACTGGTTCCTCGGCCTCACCGGGTACCTGATGAACGTTGAGGACGAGATCGTCGACATCGGCCAGTATGACGTGCTCGGCCAGCCGGTAATTGAGAACGCGTGCCGCACACAGCGCCTCGGTTTCGAACTCGCTGCCCGCTACCAGTGGGATAACGGCCTGTTCGCGGAAGGAAACGCTACTCTCTCAAAGAACCGGTTCCTCGATTACACCACCGATGTCCTGTTCTACGACAATGCCAGCTTCACCACGCTGGTCGCCGAGCTGGACCTCTCCGACAAGCAGATCATCAACGCGCCGGAGCAGATTTTCAACCTCGCGTTCGGTGTTAGACGCGCGTGGTATGATTTCCGTGTCAGCGCGCATTATTTCGGCGAACGCTTTGTCGCCAATACCGAAAATTTGATCGAATCGGAACGCAACTTCTCCAACCCGACGTCGCTCGATATCGCTGACCAGGATCGATCGCTTGACGCGTACACCCGCGTTGACCTGCAGGCACGTCTGGCGGTGATCGGGCCGAATGGGTCGCGCGCATTGTTCAATTACGCCAGCGCACCGTCGGTAGAGCTGTCGTTGCACGTGCGCAACCTGTTCGATGAGGAGTACAACATCGCCGGCAGTGCGGATGCGTGGGGTGTGTACGTCATCCCCGCCGCCCCGCGACACTACTTCGCTGGTATCAAAGTGACGTTGTAGGCGATTGCAATGGTCCATCTTGAACGTGCCCGTGTCAGCTCGCTGACGCGGACCCGATACCGATGGATAGGCCGCGGTAGCCCAGCTCCCGCGGGCATCAACTCGGGCCTTGATGACACGTTACACGCGGCACACCATGATCCGGGGGCAGTCGTCCCCCATGCGATGCCCCCGGGTCGCCGCTTTTTTTGTTTCACTGACTACTGATCACTGACCACTGACGACTGTCTATTTATGCGGCTTGGCAGCATCGACACGGCGATTGTCGCCATCTACTTCCTCTTCCTGCTGATCATCGCGCTGCGGGCAAAACGGCGCGAACGATCGAGCGCGGAGGAATTCCTGCTCGCGGGACGGCGGCTGACCGGCCCGGCGTTTGTCGCGACGCTGGTGTCGACGTGGTACGGCAGCATCCTCGCGGTCGGTGAGTATTCCTACCTCTATGGCATCAGCAACTGGCTGGTGTTCGGCGTGCCCTACTACATCGCCGCGCTGCTGTTTGCGTTCTTTCTCGCGGGACGCGCCCGCCGCAGCAAGTTCCTCTCCATCCCGGACCAGCTGGAAGCCGCGTACGGCAAACCAGTCGCAATCACCGGCACATTCATCGTCTTCCTGATCACGGTTCCGGCGGCCTATGTGCTGATGCTCGGCGAGTTGCTGCAGTGGTTCCTCGGTGGGTCGTTGCTGCTGTGGATGATCGCGGGCAGCGCATTCAGCCTGCTGTATGTCCTGCACGGCGGGTTCCGCAATGTGATCCGCACCGACCTGCCGCAGTTTATCCTGATGTACGTCGGCTTCATTATCCTGATTATAATGGCAGCGAGCCAGTACGGTGGCTGGGACTTTTTGAAAGCCAACCTGCCGGACGCCTCCCTCTCGCCCACCGGCGGGCTCGGTCTGCCTGCCATCCTGGTCTGGTACTTCATCGCGTTGCAGACATTGATCGAGCCGACCTTCTACCAGCGCTGCTACGCCGCACGCAGTGAAAAGGTGGCGCGTGGCGGGCTGTTGGTATCAGTCGCGTTCTGGCTGGTCTTCGACTTCCTGACCACCTTCTCCGGATTGTACGCCCGCGCGATCCTCGGCGGTGACGCCGAGGCGATGCTGTCCTACCCGCTGCTCGCCGAACACCTGCTCCCGGTCGGCCTGCTCGGCATTTTCTTCGTCTCGCTGGTCTCGGTGGTCCTCTCGACGGTTGACTCCTACATGCTGCTCGCTGGACAAACGTTGGGCCACGACCTCTGGAAACGCATCCGTTCCGGTGTCAGCGACACGGTCACTCCAACGCGCGTCGGGTTGATTGTCGCCTCAATCGCCGCCATTTCGATCGCAGCATGGAAACAGTCAGCGATCGTTATCTTCCATGACCTCGGCTCCATCGCAACCTCCGCGTTACTGTTGCCGATGGTCGCTGCGTTGTACCGCAGCCGCCCACTACCGCGTGGTCGTGTTCTGCTCTCGATGCTGATCAGCGGCGGTGTGACTGCAATCTGGAGCACATTCGGCAGCTATGGATCTGGCTATCCGCTGGAGGTCCATCCAATCTACATTGGGCTCGGCTTATCGATCCTGATCCTTGGTCCGTCTCTGCTGAACAAACAAAGCTGACCTTACCCGCTCCGGCCCACTCCAACCTTTCTGCCTTGCTGATTTGCCCCGGTACGAAAACGCGGTTAGATTCAGGCTTCACTCCACATAAACAAACTAACCAACGACCACCGAGAGACGAGGGAAGGCATGGCGACACCCGCACAGACCGGCGGCCCAATGCAGAAGCCCGGCGAGGGGTTCTGGATGTTTGGATTTCCGATGGGCTATTGGATGCTCAACGGAATCGAGATGTTCGAACGGATGGCGTATTTCCTGATCCGTTCCGTAGTCGCGATCTACATTATGCAGGCGGATGAGGTCCACGGCCTCCACTTTACCGCGGCTCAGAAAGGCACGATTTACGCCTGGTGGTTCGTGTTCCAGTCGATCCTGCCGATGTTCACCGGCGGGTATGCCGACCGCTATGGCTACAAAAAGACCCTCTTCTTCTCGGTGACGCTGAACATCGCCGGCTACGTGATGATGGCCTACCTGACCTCGTTCTGGGGCTTCTTCACAGCGATCATGGTGCTCGCGACTGGTACGGCGTTCTTCAAGCCTTCGCTGCAGGGTTCGCTCGCACAGAACCTGACCAAGTCGAACTCGTCCGTTGGCTGGGGCATCTTCTACTGGATCGTGAATGTCGGCGCGGCGGTTGCTCCGATGCTGGCGGCGTTCATTCGTACTGAATACTCGTGGCAGGTGCTGTTCCTCACCGGCGCCGGGATCACCGCGCTGAACTACGGCATGTTGTTCACCTTCAAGGACTTCCAGTCCGGCGCGGACAAGACCGAAAGCCCGATCCAGGTGTTTGTGCGCACGATGAAGAACATCGTCGAGCCGCGCCTGGTCGCCTGGCTGCTGATCATGAGCTGCTTCTGGCTGATGATGTACCAGCTCTGGGACTTGCACCCGAACTTCATCACCGACTGGGTCGATTCCGGTCACCTCGCGCACGCGTTCCAGAATTCACCGATCCCCTTCTTCCACAGTTGGGCGGTTGCCACGGATCGCGGACTGATGGTTCCGCAGGAAATCCTGCTCAACCTGAACGCGCTGCTGATCGTCGCTTTCATGCTGGTGGTGGCCAAGGTTGTATCCAACATGCGCGTGCTCGCCGTGATGATCATCGGTATGGCCGTCGCGACAGCAGGTATCCTGATCGCAGGGCTGACCACCTCGGGCTACATCTTCTTGCTCGGTGTCGCCGGGTTCTCCTTCGGTGAAATGCTGACCGGACCAAAGAAGAACGAGTACCTCGGCCTGATCGCCCCGGCCGGAAAGAAAGGCCTGTACCTTGGCTACGTAAACATCCCGGTCGGGATCGGCGGCTTCGCCGGTTCGAAGATCGCCGGCTATCTGTACGGTCACTTTGGTGACAAAGCCGTGCTCGCACAGAAATACCTGCTCGAGCATACCGCTGTCGGCGAAGGCAAGGTTGGCCTGTGGGATGGCAATCCAGACAAACTGGCCGATCTGGTCGGCGTCACACGCCCGGAAGCCATGGATCGATTGCAGAGCGTGATCGGCATGGATCCCGTTCAGACAACCAAGCTGCTGTGGGATACTTATCAGCCACAATACGCCGTATGGCTACCGCTGGCGGCCATCGGTGTCGTCGCAATTGTCGCGCTCGTCATCTTCAACCAGATGGCGAAAAAGTGGGCCGACATGGACGCCTGATCCATTCTGCAACGCTTTCCCACGCATTCCCCAGCCCTCGCAGCTCCAACTGCGAGGGCCTTTATCTCCTTTCATAGTTAGCCATTCGCTCCATATGCCTCTCAATCCTCTCTCCAACCAGGAACTTCTGAGTTAGGCAGGCATAACACTTGCGTGGATATGATTCAACATTGAACGTTCTAATGTTGAACCGTTCAACTTTGATACACAACGGACCGTGCCATGAAGGAAGCCTGTCCCAAACAGGTCAGCCGAATCCGGGATTTGATCCGGTCGATGCGTTGCACCGCCGAAGCACTGCAGCACCACGGTGACCTCCGCACAGACGGCAACCGGCTCAGCTCGACGCAGTTCACCGTGATGGAATCATTATTCCTGTACGGACCGATGAACCAGCGTGAATTGGCGGAACACAGCCAGCGCACAACGGGAAATATCACCGTCGTCGTGGACAATCTCGAGAAACGTGGACTGGTCACCCGCTGCAGCGTGGAAAGCGACCGCCGAGTGTCGCAGGTGGGACTGACCGATGACGGGAAAACGCTGATTTCCAGCCTGCTTCCGGCCCATGACAAGTTGCTGCTGGACACGTTTTCAGTGCTGAGCGAAGACGAGCTGTCGCAGTTCGAAACCCTTAATCAGCGGCTGAATGAAAGCGTTCATGGCAGAGTGGAAAACAAGTAACAAGCAGTTTAAAACGATACCAAGCAACATTTCCATTTCAGGAAAACTGCAACCGAGGAGAGAAAGAGATGAAGAAGTTCATTGCATTGTTCGTCGTAGCGTTTGCGCTGGTTTCCGTGCAGGGTGCCGTCGCTGGTGAGTGGTTGGTTGACAAGTCTCATACCGCCGTCAAGTTCAAGGTCAAGCACATTTTGACCAACGTCTGGGGTGAGTTCACCGATTACGACGCTGAATTGAACTACAACGCAGAGAATCCGAACGAGTCAAGCGTCAAGGTGACGATCAACGTCAACTCGATTGATACGGGCAACGAGAAGCGTGATGGACACCTGCGCAGCGAAGACTTTTTCTGGGCGGAGAAGTATCCGACGATAACCTTCCAGAGCAAGAAGATCACCGCCGTCGGCCAGAAGCAGCTGAAGGTGCTCGGTGACCTGACCATTCGTGGCGTCACCAAGGAGATCGAGCTGATGGTCGAAGGTCCGAGTGACCCGATCAACTTCATGGGCACCACCAAGGCCGCCGCCAGCGCGGAAGCGGTGATCAACCGTACCGACTGGGGCCTGACCTGGAACAAGGCTCTGGAAGCGGGCAATCTGCTCGTCGGTGAGGATGTTACCATCGTGATCGATGCCGAGCTGGACAAGGCTGAGTAAGGTATTCCTGTCCAGACCCCCTGGTGTTGGATGAAACGGCTGCATGCGAACGCGTGCAGCCGTTTCTATTCGACGCGGGAGCCCATGCTTCCGGTTGACGCTGCCGGGACTCGCCCGCATATTTGGACAGTTGCTCAACAACCCAAGCGTGAGGAAGATGATGATCGACCGCCGTTCCACCCCCCGTCCCGCAGACACCAAGCCCGCGGTCATCGAATGCAAGGCCGGCGAGTATTACTGGTGCGCGTGCGGGTTCAGCAGCCATCAGCCATTCTGCGATGGCACCCACCGGGAAGAGAGTGAACTGCACAGCCACAAGTTCACTTTGGACGAGGACAAGACTGTCGCGCTGTGCATGTGCAAGCACACAAAGAACAAGCCGTTCTGCGACGGCAGCCACAATCATGTTGACGCAGAGTAATCTGCTGGTGGGGATTGCGAGCGTGAATGGCTGGCTGTTCCGAGGTCAGAATCCGAGCGAATAGAACCGTGGCACGAGGTAGATGAGGACAGATCCGGAGAGCGCCGACACAACAATCGCCTTCCAGATCTCGAAGCGGTGAGCCACGCTCAGTTTCAGCACCAGCCACACCATCGCGAACAGGCGCAGCGCATAATCCAAAGCGAACATTACCCAGAGCATAACGGAACTACCGTCCGGCGGGAAAAACGATGTGTAGTCGAACCCACCCTGCCGCAATTGTGCGCCGTCAAGAAACGCCATTCCCACCCACATCGGTAGCAGCCAGGAATAGGGTACAAACGACCATGCCAGCGCCGAACGCACCTCGGTATACCGTCCCCGCCCACCGAAGATTTTACCGATGATCCAGAGCGGGAGTGTGCCGAGGTAAATACCAAGCACGCCAAACAGTCCACCCGCAATGCCGAGCGCGGCAATCAATAAAGGATAGTTGGGAGTGGCGCCAACACCATACGCGAGGATCGCATCCAGCTGAGGGTGCAGGCCGACGAGGCCGGGCATCGGGTGCAGGCCGTGCAGCACGCTGGAACGCAGGAACGCCGTGATCCCGGCAACCACCGAGATACTGGTTACACCAAAATTGGGATCATCGTCCAACACCCAGCGCATTGTTGTGCGCGGACGAAGGAACAGCCGGACGAATGCGGGCGAGGCCATGACAGTTCCGGATGCGGGTTCAGGCGTTGGGCTTCAGCCCCAGCGCACGTTCGAGGCCGTTGTCGTAGGCGTCCGCCATCTCATCGAATGACACGCTGAACACGCCACGGAAACCAACACCCCGGCCGCCAGTGGTGCCGATCCACTCGATGGGCAACCCGGCCGCCTCGGTAGCCTCCTCGAAGTCATCCATAACCTCTGGCGAGACCGTCACCACCACCCGTGACGGGCCTTCCGCGAACAACCACGAGGCAGTCACGTCCTCTTCCCGTTCAAGTAACGCGCCGATGGAACGGTTCGGACTGGTCAGCGCCATCTCGCACAACGTCACCGCCAGACCGCCGTCGGACAGGTCATGCGCCGCGCTGATCCAGCCACGGTTGATGCTCTTGATGAGGAATTCCTGAAGCTTTGCTTCAAGTTCAAGATCAATGGGCGTGAGTTCGCCGGACGGTGAACCCTCGGTGATATTCTGCCACTCACTGCCCGCCCAGCCGGCACGATCCGGCCCGAGCAGGAAGATGGCGTCGCCCTCCCGGGTGAAGCCCATGCCGATGGTTTTCTCTGCGTCTTCGGCCAGGCCGACAACGCCGATGACCGGCGTCGGATACACCGCGCCGCTCGGGTTTTCGTTGTAAAACGACACGTTCCCGCCGGTGACCGGTGTCCCGAACGCGCGGCAGGCTTCCCCCATCCCACCGACCGCCTCGACAAACGTCCAGTACATCTTCGGCTTGTACGGGTTGCCGAAGTTGAGGCAGTTGGTGATGCCCAGCGGCTGCGCGCCGGTACAGGCGACATTGCGGCACGATTCCGCCACCGCCTGGCGCGCACCTTCCCGCGGATTCAACGAAAGTTGGCGTCCGTTGCAGTCGATTGCGGTGGACAGCACCTTGTTCGTGCCGGCGACACGGACCAGCGCCGCATCGCCACGGCCCGGTTCGAGCCGTGTGCTCGCACCAACCATGTGGTCATACTGGCGGTAGACATGCCGCTTGCTGGCGACATTCGGGCTGGCAAGCAGCTGTAACGTCGCGTTCTTGAAGTCCTGCGGCTCGGTGACGCTCAACGCCGGCGCGGGCGCGGGTTCTTCGACCTCACGCACATACTGCGGTGCGCCACCGCCGAGCACCAGCGTATCCACCGGGATATCCAGCACCAGCTGGCCGTCCGCGCTGGCACGCATGCGGCCATCATCCGTCACAAACCCGACTTCCACCGCCTGGAGATCCCAACGGCGGACGATATCGAACACTTCTTGTTCCCGTCCACGTTTGGCGACAACCAGCATCCGTTCCTGGCTTTCGCTGAGCAGCACTTCGTATGGCGTCATGCCCTCTTCACGCCTCGGGACCTTATCGAGATCGAGGAAAATGCCCGCGCCGTCCTTGCCCGCCATCTCGCAGGACGAGCACGTCAACCCGGCCGCGCCCATGTCCTGAATCCCGACGAGGGCGTCGGTGTTGCCGAGTTCCAACGTCGCTTCAAGCAGCAGCTTTTCGGTGAACGGGTCGCCCACCTGCACGTTCGACTTGCGGCTCTTGGATTCTTCGCTCAATTCTTCGCTGGCGAAGGTCGCGCCGTGGATGCCGTCCCGGCCGGTTCGGGAACCGATGTAGATCACCGGATTGCCCGGCTCGGTGCCCGCTGTCGCCTTCAGCACCTTGTTGTGTTCGACAATCCCCACCGCCATTGCGTTGACCAGCGGATTGCCACGGTAGGCTTCGTCGAAATACACTTCGCCGCCGACCGTCGGAATGCCGACACAGTTGCCGTAGTCGCCGATGCCACGCACGACCCCGTCCACCAGGTACCGTACACGATCATCCTCCGGCGGACCGAAGCGCAAGCTGTTCAAACACGCAATCGGACGCGCGCCCATGGTGAAGACGTCACGCAGGATGCCGCCGACGCCTGTCGCCGCGCCCTGGTACGGTTCTACCGCGCTCGGGTGGTTGTGGCTTTCCACCTTGAACGCAACCGCGAGACCATCTCCGATATCCACCAGCCCGGCGTTCTCTTCGCCCGCCGCGACAAGCAACTTTCCACCGCTGCGTGGCAGCGTCTTCAACTGCAGGATCGAATTCTTGTAGCTGGCGTGCTCCGACCACATCACCGAATAGACACCGAGCTCGGTGAAGGTCGGTGTGCGTCCGCCGAGCAGGCCGATAATCTGGTCGTATTCGTCGTCCGTCAGTTGGTGCGCGTGCGCGAGCTCGCGGTCAACCGGCGGGTCGGATGGCATCGGGGTTGGTATCTGGCCGGAGAACGGGTCCTGGGTCATCTCAGTTCCATGGTGGCAGCGCGTTGGCTGCGGTTCAGATGATGCGGTAGTTCTTCAAGTGACCGTACAGGTCAACAATGAACATGTGAATGATCGAATAGACCGGGATGGCGATAAACATCCCGATTGCGCCGGCGTAACGTCCGCCGATGAGTACCACGAGGACGACCACCGCCGGATGGATCGACAACGAATGCGACAGCAACATCGGCTTGATGACGAACGATTCCACCTGCTGCAACGTGAACATCAGCGCTGCCGTCCAGATCAACGGCCAGAACACCGCCGATTCCGTCAGCAACACCACGGCAAACACGACGAGCATCGTCAATAACGGTCCGAAGAACGGAATCACGTTGAACAGCGCCGAAATCACACCGAGAGCGAGCGCGAACTTGGTCCCGATGAACAACAGTCCAACCCATGTCAGGATGCCGATGAACAACGACGAGATGATCACGCTGACGATATAATCACCAATCGCCCGGTTGATCTTGTACACCAGCGACAGCGTCATCTCGAAAAAACGATTCGGCATGCGGGAGATGAAACCATGCGCGAATGCCCGCCCGTCCTTCAGCATGAAAAACACGAGAATCGGCAGCATGCTGAGCAGGGTGAATGCATTGAGCACACCTGCGAGCACATTTGCCGACTTCTCCAAACCGCTGGCGAACAGATCGCGCATGCGATTGAAAATCATATCCTGCCCGCCGCCCTCGATCGACATCATATCTCGAGCCTGCGGGATATATTGGCTAACCCAGTTGACCACATCGCTTTGAATCTTGGCGAAATCGAGCTGATTCACCGTTCTGCCGAAATCACTCAGCTGTTGGATCAGGTTCGGCACCATGAATGCCGCGACGAGACCGATCAATCCTGAAAACACGACGAAGATGACGAGAATACTGACAATACGATTGATACCGTGCATCTCGAGGTAGTTCACCACCGGACGCAGCGCATAGCTGATGACAATCGAGATGACAATCAGGCCAACGATGTCGCTGATGAGCGGGAAGGTCCAGATCAGCAATACCAGAAAGAACAGCCCGAAGCCCAACGCCAACAGGCGACGTAGCAGCGGGTTGCCCTGGTTCGACCGAACAGCCGATTCAGCACTCATGCTTCGTCGCCCTCGTCGATCTGATGAGTCAGCTCGAGCAGCATTTCGTCAGCACGACGCAGGCGTTCAGCCAGCACACGTGCCAGACGTTCATAAAGCAGAGTGCCGAGTTTCGGACGGTCTTTCAGCAGTTCACGCAACTGCGGCCGAAAAATGCCGATCACCTCACAGTGCGTGGTGGCAACAGCGGTCGCGTTGCGCACCCCCTCCTGAATCACCGCCATCTCACCGAAAAAATCGCCGGACAACAGGTGTGCTAATGTGGGGCTGTCCTCTTCCCCATCACCGATAATGTCCACTTCCCCATCGAGGATGACAAACATCCCGAGTCCGGGCATGCCTTTCTCGAAGATGGCTTCGCCCTGCTCATACTTGCGGTCGTGAAACAGGTTGGACAGCAGTTGCCAGTCACGGCGTCCGATGTCCTGGAACAGCGGTGTCTCGCTCAACACCGAGTGGATGCGTTGTTCGCGCGTGCTGCGGCGCTTGCGGAACGGCAACCACTCAAACGAGCGGATGCGCGGTTTCGTCTGCACCGGCTTGCTGTCCATGATCTGCTGTTCAGTCGCCATCATCCACCCGTAGCTTCTCGTCCGCTATTCTTCCCACGCAATCAAGCGAAGGTCGTGCGGGCTGCGCAATAAATCATGATGCGGCAGCACACGTACCGACATGGTGTACGCGCCCGAACGCTGGCACGCAAACGTGCCGGAATATTCGTACGCGCCATCATCCCGCTTGTCACCCGCCTGCATCGCGATTGGCTGGATGCGTTCGGTATGCTCATCATCGAGATCACGGCTTATGTAGATCTCGACCTGGACATCGTCCGGCTTCAACGAACCCAGATGGACACCCGCCTGCACCAGCACTTCGTCGCCAACCTTCAGCTTGCCCGAACTGTCGAGGCTGACATTCGCGACACGAACTTCGTTCCAGCCTTGGTACATCTTCTGCTTCCAGACGCTGAGCTCTTTCGCCGACGCGAAATCGTCACCGACCATCGTGCTCCACTGCTGATGGTTCGGCAGGTACGCCTTCTCGGTGTATTCACGCAGCATGCGGCTGGTGTTGAAATACGGGCAGTTGCGCAACAGCGAGCGCTTCATCATCTCCGTCCAGTCGCGCGGAACACGGCCCTGGTTGCGATGATAGAACAGCGGTACGATTTCCTTTTCGAGCAGATCGTACAGCAGCTCCGACTCGATCTGATCCTGCTCTTCCGGCTCGTCATACGTCTCGCCGTGGCCAATGGTCCAGCCGATCTCCGGGCTGTAGCCTTCCGCCCACCAGCCATCGAACGTTGACACGTGAATCGTACCGTTCAGCACAGCCTTCATGCCGGAGGTGCCGGACGCTTCCATCGGCACACGCGGTGTGTTCAGCCAGATATCCGCGCCCTGGACCATGTGCCGGGCGACGTTGATGTCATAGTTCTCGAGGAACACGATCCGGTCACGCACACCCACTTCGCGAGCGATGTGGATGATCTCACGGATGATGTTCTTGCCCGGCTCATCCTTCGGGTGCGCCTTGCCAGCGAGGATCAACTGCACCGGACGATCATTGTCGCGGAGCAAACGGATCAACCGTTCCTTGTCGCGGAACAGCAGGTTGGCGCGCTTGTAGGTCGCGAACCGGCGGGCGAAGCCGATGGTGAACGCTTCCATGTCGAGCGCGTCGTACGCCTGTTCAACCGTCGCGCGGGATTCGCCACGCTGCTGCAACTGCTTCGCGAGACGATCACGGGCGAACACCACCAGACGCTGCCGCGCGCGCTCCTTGGCCCGCCACAACTCCTCGTTCGAAATCTTCTCGATCCGGTTCCAGATTTCCTTGTCGGCGTCGTCATGCTGCCAGTCCGGGCCGAGATAACGGTCGAAAACGTGCACCATCTCCGGCGACAGCCAGCTCGCGGCATGCACGCCGTTAGTCACCGAATCAATCGGGATTTCGTTGAGATCCAGCGACGGCCACTGGTGACGCCACATCTTGCGCGACACCTCGCCGTGCAATTTGCTGACACCGTTCACGTAGGACGCCAGGTTGATCGCCATCGTCGCCATGTTGAACGGGGACGCCGGATCGTTCGGATTCGCACCACCGAGATCCATGAACGCGTTCCGGTCCAACCCGATCTGCGGCCAGAAATCCTTGAAGTACTTCGTCATCAATTCCTGGCTGAAACGGTCGATGCCGGCCGGGACTGGTGTATGCGTTGTGAACACGTGCGAAACACGCGTCGCTTCGCGTGCTTCGCTGAACGTCAGCTGGTGATCATCCATCCGGCGCCGGATACGTTCGAGGGCGAGGAACGCGCTGTGCCCCTCGTTCATGTGGAATACGCTACACTGAATGCCCAGTTCGACCAACGCCTTCATCCCACCGATACCTAGCACGATTTCCTGACGGATGCGCATCTCGGAATCGCCACCGTACAACACTTCCGTAATCCGGCGATCCTCAGGATGATTGTCCACATGGCTGGAATCGAGCAGATACAGTGTGATCCGCCCGACCTTGAGCTGCCAGATCTGGATGATGACATTCCGTCCGCCGACATCCATCGTGAACGACATCGGTTCACCATCCTCACGCATCACCTGGGTGATCGGGAGGTTGAACGTGTCGTAGACTGGGTAGTTTTCCTGCTGCCAGCCGTCCGCATTGAGATATTGCCGGAAGTAGCCGCGGCGGTACATCAGGCCAACACCGACCAGCGGAATCGCGAGGTCGCTGGCTGCCTTCAGGTGGTCACCCGCTAGAATGCCCAGCCCGCCGGAATAAATCGGCATCGACTCATGCAGCCCGAATTCCATCGAGAGGTACGCAATGCGGGTGTCCTGCATCTCCGGATGCTTCGCCTGGAACCAGGACGGGTCCCTGCGGTACTCGTCGAACTCCTCCATCACCTTCTCGAGCAGGCTGAGGAACGCGTCATCGTTCGCCGCGTCCTCAAGCTTCTCCTGCGGCAGTTCCGCAATCTGACGGATCGGGTTCTGCCCAACCTCTCGCCAGTGATACGGGTCGAGACGGCGGAAGAGGTCGATGGCATCGTAGTTCCACGTCCAGTGCAGGTCGAACGCCAGTTCCCGCAGACGTTCAATCGGTTCGGGCAGGGACGGCATCACCCGGATTGTGTGTTGACGGCGCATATATCGTGTCTCACGTTCGATGAAAAAGGATGTACCCGGGGATTTTCACAGGGTACGAGGACGGGGCCAATATACGGGAAAGTTCGTGTCGGATAAACGCCGTGCCGGACTATCACGAGGACAGTCCGGCACGGGTAACATCAGGTCAATTCAGGATCAAACCGGGGCATCGGTGGTCAGGATCTTCTCGATCCGTTCAAGCGCCCAGTCGATCTCTTCCTTGGTGATCACCAGCGGCGGGGCGAAACGGATCACGCTCTCGTGCGTCTCCTTCGCCAGGATGCCGTACTCCTTCAGTTTCTCGCAGAAGGGACGGGCGACTCCGCTTTCACGCTTGATCTCGACGCCGACCAGCAAGCCGCGCGCACGAACTTCCTTCACATGCGGGCTATTGATCGCGTTCAGCTTCTCCACGAAGTACGCGCCAAGTTCCGTCGCACGTTCCGGCAACTTCTCGTCGATCAGCACCTGGATCGCTTCCGTCGCGACCGCCGCGCCGAGCGGATTGCCGCCGTATGTGCTGCCGTGTGAACCCGGATCGAATACCTTCATCACTTCTTCGTCCGCCGTTACCACCGACACCGGCATGAAACCGCCACTGATCGCCTTGGCGAGCATGAACACGTCCGGCTTGACACCCTCATGCTCAACCGCGAACATCTTGCCCGTACGGCCAAGACCGGTCTGGATTTCGTCAGCCATGAACAGGATCTGTTGCTCTTCGCACATGTCCTTGATTGCCTTGAGGTAACCCGCCGGCGGAATCAGGATGCCGCCTTCGGCCTGGATCGGCTCGATCAGCACGGCGACAGTATTCTCGTTCACCGCCTGCTTGAACTGCTCGAGGTTGCCGTAATCGACCAGCTTGAAGCCCGGCGTAAAGGGTCCGAATCCCTTCTTGTAGTCATCATCCGAGCTGAAGCCGACGATGGTCGTGGTGCGGCCGTGGAAGTTGCCATTGAAGACGATGATCTCGGCCTTACCCTCGGCTACGCCCTTCGTGCTATACCCCCAGCGGCGCGCGAGCTTGATCGCGGATTCCACCGCTTCGGCGCCGGTGTTCATCGGCAGCACCCGGTTGTGACCGGTGATCTCGGTGACCTTCTTGAGGAACTCACCGAGGCGCGGATTGTAAAAAGCACGGCTGGTCAGGGTGACGCCGGTTTCCATCTGGTCACGGGCGGCCTTCATCACGCGCGGGTGGTTGTAACCCTGATTCAACGCACTGTACGCCGCGAGGCAGTCCATGTACTTGTTGCCGTCCGGATCCCAGACCCAGACGCCCTCACCCTTTGCAATCACAATCGGCAACGGATGGTAGTTGTGCGCACCGTACTGCGCTTCCATATCGATGAACTGAGTGGATTTCGTCGCGTCGCTCATGGCGTCCTCCTTACAATCAGGCTTACCCGTGCAGATAGGTTTTCCAGCAGGAAAACCGAGCTGGGGTGATGGTCACGAATCATCGTTCCATCCCCAACAGCTCGCGGAATCTAAGCTGACTTACTGACAGAAAAAAACGATTCGGGAGACCAATTCCGGCAGGAGTGCAAACAAAAAACGCGCCCGGAGATGGACGCGTTTGATGCGGGGCAGACGGGACTCGAACCCGCGACCCTCGGCGTGACAGGCCGATACTCTAACCAAACTGAGCTACTGCCCCATAGCTGTTTCCAGCGAACGCACAATGTAGAAGAAAAGCCCCACTTGCGCAATACACTCCCGCTCCTCTACCTCGAGCCTCGGATCGGAGCCACATCATCCCGGCATACCACGAATTGTCAGGACTCTCAGCGTTCCCGGCAGGTTCTCCAACCCTTCACTCCGCTGAGACCTCCGGCTGCATCTTTCCACCACCCGGCGCTTCAGAGTTGTATCTTTCGCGGTCCTGTTCATCCTCAGCGTACGGAGGAACCTGTGAAGCGGGTTGGTTTCACACTGCTGGCTATCGGAATACTGCTCATGACGCTCGCGGACTCCAGTTCGGCACGCGTCCGGAAAAAGACTCCGCTCAACTGGGGCGTTGTCGTCGGGTACAACCTGAGCAACGCTACGGGCAGCTGGACCGACGTGGATAACTACACCCGCAAATGGGACACCGGCCTGATGGCGGGCATCACCGGCGCGATCAACCTGACCAGTAATTTCGCGGTGCACTCCGAGTTGCTGTTCGGACGTCGTGGCTACCGGCTGATTGGTGATGACGGCCAGGCCGTCCGTGAATTCAACCCCTACATGTATTACGTCGAAATTCCTGTCTTCCTCGAATGGGACCTGATGCCGAAGGAATACGTACGTCCGCATCTGTTCGCCGGACCCAGCTTCGGTACCCTGACTGGAAGCGGTGTCGGGCTCGATATTCCGGGTAAAAAGCGCACCGGGTCACGTGCAATCTCAAACATCAACGGCGTTGACCTGTCCTTCATCGCCGGTATCCGCATGTCCTTCCCCGCCGGACGTGATCGTGGCTACATCGAACTCCGTTACCTGCACGGCATCCGTTCCTTCCTCGGCGTGGAAGACTACCATAAGCTGTTCATCAGCGACGATTTCGAAACCATCACCCTCGGCGGACCGGGAGACCCGTCCGCACGTCATCAGATGATCACGCTGGCGATGGGTTTCTTGCTCGATCTCAAGGTGAAAAAACCGGAGCCGATTCGAACTGTCGATTGATCATCTGAGCAACGGCAGGCTCGGTGAGTTGAGCACATCCGCAGCGATCAGGTAGAGGTACACCGCAGGCTGCACGAACAGCAGGCTGTCGAAACGGTCAAGCACTCCGCCGTGGCCTTGAAAGAGTGTGCCACTGTCTTTGACCTTCGCGACACGCTTCAGCATCGACTCGACCAGATCGCCAATCACCGACAACACGCCAATGATCGCGCCGAGCAGGATACGATCCCACCACGACAGCACATCCGTCAACGCATACCCCGCGAGAATCGTCCACACCAGGGCCATCAGTATGCCGCTGGCCGTGCCTTCCAGCGTCTTCTTCGGAGATAGTTGCGGTGCGAGCGGACGTTTTCCGAACCGTCGCCCGCCGAGATAGGCGAAGGTATCCGTCACCCAGACACCTGCCCAGATGTAGACAATTATCGCAGCGCCCTGAAAGTGGGTCTGCCAGATCGGATCGAGACGTAGCAATAGCGCGGAGGTGAACGGTACACCGATGTAGAACATGGTGAACGTGGCAGCGATCAGGAAACGGAACCCATCCTCCGGCTGCCGAAACAACGCCAGCGAACCCGCGCCGAGCAACCCCGCGATGTACAGCCACAGCAACGCGATCATGCCGTGCAGCGCTATGGCAAACGGCAGCACCGCACACAATCCAGCAACCAGCAGCTGTTCACCCCAGGTCGCCTTGCCCGGAGCGAGTACCTTCATCGTCTCCAGCGACGCGACAATGCTCAGCAGGCTGATCCCGGCGACGAAATACCAGCCGCCGAACCAGGTTGTGGCCACCACCAACGGAATGCCCCAGACAAACAGGAACGTGCGGCTTTTGAAGAACCCACTCATTCACTGTCTCCTTCGAGTATTTCCGCCTGCACGTACCCCACGCCCACAGCCTTCAATCCAATACTCTCCGCTGCTGCTTCACTGAGATCGAGAATGCGATCCTTCGCGTACGGACCTCGATCATTCACCCGCACAACCACCGACTTGCCCGAGCTGATCAACGTCACCTTGAGCATCGTGTTGAACGGTAACGTACGATGTGCGCACGTCATCTGCCTCGGATCGAAGATCTCCCCGTTCGCCGTCGGCCGGCCGACAAATTTCGGCCCATAATAACTGGCAAAACCGGTGAGCACTTCACCGGTCGTGGTCGTTGGATGCGTTTGCTGCTGTTCCGGTGCACGCCTTTGCTGGGTACGCGGCACCGGATCGTAGCCACGACTGCGCGTGTCACGGTACACCGGGTAGGCGGTGCAACCGGACAAGAACAGTCCGCTAGCCAGGAGGATAACGGTGAGGGTGATCTGATATGCGCGTGTTCGCACACTCACGCCGGCACTCCAACCATCGCCCCACGGTCCGTCTTCAAGCTGCCAGTTACCTCGCTCAACGATGTCACCCCCTCGTTGCGCATGTACTCACGTAAATCCGCCGCGATCTTCTCCGGCAGGTTCGGATCAGCATACAGAGCCGTCCCGATCTGCACGGCCGACGCGCCAACGATCATGAATTCGACGACATCTTTCCAGTTTGTAATACCGCCGATGCCAACGATCGGAATCTTGACCGCGTTCCAGACTTCCCACACCTTCACCAACGCCACCGGCTTGATCGGCGGGCCGGAATAGCCACCGGTGATCGTCGCCAGCCTCGGACGGCGCGACTTCCAGTCCACCGCCATCCCGACCAGCGTATTGATCAGGCTGACCGCGTCCGCCCCACCGGCTTCGCTGGCCAGCGCACCCTGCGACACCGAGGTCATGTTCGGCGTCAGCTTGGTCGTGATCCAGCGTTTCGTGCGCTTCCGAACCCGGGAAACCAGCTCTTCGGTAATGTTCGGATTGAGGCAGAACGCCATCCCGCCCTCTTTCACGTTCGGGCAGGAGATGTTCAGCTCGTAACCTGCAATGCCCTCGACATCCTCAAGCCGCGCAACAACCTCCTCGTACTCCTCCATCACCTTGCACGCCACGCTGACAATCGCCTTCGACTTCCCCTGCACGATCTGTGGCGCGACCTCCTGTGAAAACTTCTCCACGCCCATATTCGCCAGCCCGATGCTGTTCAACAGGCCAGGCGACACCTCGGTCAGACGCGGCGGGTCATTGCCCTTCCACGGTGCCAGAGAAATACTCTTCGTGATGAAGCCGCCGAGGTTGTCACGGTCGGCGACGTCGTCGTATTCCGTGCCGTAGCCAAAGCAGCCGGACGCCGCCAGCAACGGGTTGTGCAGGTTCAGCGAACCGAGTGTGACACTGAGATCGGGTGAAGCAGTAGCCGTCATGTTGATTTGTCGCCGTTCAGGTGAACGATACTCTCTTTAACAACCACAAGTTACGCAACTCCGGGCGGATGAACCGCCGCCAACGGAAAAACGGGTCCGTCACTACAGACCAGCTGGTAAGGTGTGTCGCCACCATCGACAATCACCGCGCAACCCTGGCAGACTCCTACGCCACAGCCCATCTGCTGCTCGAGCGAAACCTCGGCCAGCGCCAGTTCCGTGTGAGGGATCGTACGCTGCAACGCGTTGACCAATCCCCACGGCCCGCAACTGTACAGAGCCGTCGTGTTCAACGATCCGCCGTCTTTCAAATTCTGCAACTGTTCCAGTACCGGTTCTGTGACCAGCCCTTGGCGGAACCCCTCCCCATTTTCCGCGGTAATCTTGATCTCGTCCAGCAACGGATCATCGTCCGCCAAAGGGATGTCCGCTTGGCCACGAACACCGAGGTGCAACGTTGCGGGCATCTCATGTTCATGAAACCATTCATAGAGATACACCAGCGGCGGCAGGCCAAGGCCTCCCCCGACGAGCACCCGGTGCGACACGTCAACATTTCGGCTGAACGGCTGCCCCAACGGGCCGAGCAGGTTCAGCGACGCTCCAGCCTGCATGTGCGTCAGCATGTCCGTGCCGGAACCGACCACACGCCAGACCAGTTCGAGCTGATCGCCGTGCACCCGTCCGATGCTCAACGGACGCCGCAGCAGCGGGGTCAATGTCGCATCCACCTTGACATGGACAAACTGGCCCGGTTGCGTAGCGGCACAGATCCGCGGACTGCGCAGCCAAATCGACCAGATCCCGGGACGGATTTCCCGGTTGCTGACGACGACCGCATCCTCAAGGAATTTCATCGTAATTGTTCCGTATCGACCCGGATCGATCTCACGTGAAAGCC
The DNA here is from genome assembly GCA_963675295.2 of bacterium. Classification (GTDB taxonomy): domain Bacteria; phylum Electryoneota; class Electryoneia; order Electryoneales; family Electryoneaceae; genus BMS3BBIN04. The sequence goes on along the minus strand of CAXXKJ010000002.1, from coordinate 2,524,766 downwards.
GTGCTTGCAGGCAAACACGGCTGAAAGGGTACTGCATGGTATGAAAACCGTTACCGCTTCGGCAATGGGCGAACGTTCGGCGGAGCATCGAGCGGCAACGTGTACCGCCGTTCCACCTTCGACGCAACCGGCTCGCCTTCCACACGCGCAGCACGGAACTCAACCGCTTCCAGGCCGGCGACCATCGCACGTCCGAGACCGCTGCCCGGCGGGTCCTCCATCACGATCTTGAAGTTACTCGCGGTGTTGTCGGTGTTGACGATATACCGCAGCAATACCTCCCCGCCGGTCCCCTGAATTACCTCGGCCGGCAGCAGGTTGCGTCCTTCAAGCGTGGATGACAACGCCTGCATGCCACCAATGATCTGCGCGATTTCGTCGACCTCATCCTCGCCGAACGCGTCAATGTCGGCGAACTCCTCCGCCATTCCGACCGTATCCACATCACTGGCGAAACGGATCGCATCAAACGCGGAAATCTTCTCGCGCGCCTTCTGCGCCTGAATACTTGCCCCGTAATCGTCAATGAGCGTGGTCAGCAGTTCCTCAGCGGTTTCGCCGTCATCGAGGTAATGACCGGCGATATACGCCGCGGCATACATCGCGCGCGGTGCCCACTCCGAATCGGAATAGGTGTCGCTGACCCAGCGGTACTGAGTGTATGCTTCCTGCGTTGAATCGTCATCCAACAGCAAGCGCTCGGCTTCCCGGTACGCCAGCTCGGCGGGAGTAGCCGGAGTCTCCTTAACCATCCCCAGTTGTTCGATCAACCGGTTGCCCTGCCGCGTGCCCGGAAATTCCTCAGCAACCTGCAACAGGATCGAATCAGCGGCTGTCGTGTCACCCTGGAGCTTTTCGATATACGCCAGTACCACCATCGCACGGGCGCGGACGCTGTCCACGTTGGATGGTTCCGTCAGTTCACGGAAGATCACCCGTGCGGAGTCCGGCTGTTCGAGGTCGAACAGCTGGATTTCGCCAAGCTGGAAGCGCGCATCTTGCAAATCGACCCGGAACTGCGCCAAACTGTCCAGCACCGGCTGGATGTCGAACACCTTGATGATTTCGACGTCCGGTTCCGGCGCTGCCGGAGGCTGTCCCGGCAGACCGGACTGCTGCTCCTTGCCGGCGTTGAGGTTGGTCCGGTCGTCAGGACCACCGGTCTCGCCCGGCGGCGGTGGACCCGGACGCATCGGACCTCCCGGACCCATCTGCCCTTCCATTATCATGCGCCGCTGCTCGAGCGCACGCTGCCACTCCTCTTCCGGCATCCCCGGCGGACGCTGGCTCTCATCCGGCATCGCGTACGGGTTGTTGTGACGCATCATCTCGGCACGGCGCAACGAATCGAGACGTGGCGACGAGGGCTCGCCCTCCATCATCACCGTACCCGGATTGCCGAACAGGTCATCGGGGTCCATCTCCATCCGCCGGTGGGTGACGGAATCCCGGCTGGATTGCTGATACTCCCCCATCGGATTCAGCTGTGGACTTGGTCCGCCTTCATCGGCTACCTGCAACGTATCACCTGCCACAACCGCTTCCGCCATTGCCAATGAATCGTCCGTTGCGGCGTTCATTTGCTCCGCAGACAAGGATTGACCGGAGAAGTCGATCAGTTCGTCTTCACGAACCGCCGCCTGCGCACTATCTGCTGCCAGCAGATCCGCAACCAGCGCATCACTCGCCAGCCGTGCCTGTGTCAGACTATCGCTGGAAAGACTATCCACGGCGAGGCTGTCTGTTGCCAGACTGTCCAAGGTGAGAGTGTCCAACGCAAGACTGTCGGCGGAAAGGGTGTCAACGGTGGTCGTATCCTCGATCACAACCGTGCTGTCCCACCACGCCTTCTTCCATAACGGAATCAGCTTCAGGCTGTCGATGGCGAGGGAGTCGTAGAACTCGGCATTCTCGAACGCGAGGGTGTCATCCGGGCTGATTGGATTGGCGACCCACTGCTCGGTGAAGTCGATGCGGTGACGGGTGCGGACACGGCTGAGGTTGAGGTCATCGACACGGTTCAGCATCGTCAACATCGAGTCAGCCTTCATCGAATACTTGCTGCGCGCTTTCTCCGTGCGGGACTTGTCGAACATCTCCTTCGCTTCCGGACGTTCGCCCAACGTCCCAAGATGCACCATGCCCATTTCATAATAGGCCTGCGCGGCTTCGTCGCTGCGTTGATGGTCGAGAATCGTCTTCTGCCACTCGTCAAAGCCTTCCTCACGCTGGCCGATGTCGTTCAGCGCCAGGCCCTTCTGCACACGAACCTTGCCGTGTTCCTGAAAGTATCGCTTGTCCTTGAGCAGCGAGTTGTAAATCTCCAGCGCGCCTTCCGGATCGCCGGACTCCCGCAGCGACTGGCCATACAGCAGCCGTGTCTGAAATCGCATGCTCGGTGTCAGGTCGTACTTGAGCGCACGCTTCAGCTCCTCGGCCGCTTCGACGTACCGTTTTTCCCGGAACAACGACTCGCCGGCTCGCCATAACGCTTTGCCGATCAGCTCGTCATCGTCCGAAATCTCCGGAATGCGGATAAATTCCTCCGCCGCCTTCACGAACAACGAGTCGACGTAATACAGTTCCGCCAACGCGAAGCGGGATTCGCCGACGAGATACGGATCATCGGTATCAGCAATCACGCCACGCAGCAACGCGGTCGCTTCCTGGCGCTTCTTCAGCTGCACCTGCACCCGTCCGAGCCACATGTTGCTTTCGAGGGCGTGCGGTGAGTCCGGATAATTGCTCAGCAGCTCTTCAAACTTGCGGCGGGCCTTGTGGTAATCCTGCAGCCAGTAATACGCCTGCCCCATGATGAACAAGGTATCATCGACATACTTCGACTCCGGGTACATCTCGAGCAGACGCGACCCGGCCTCGACAGCGTCATTGTACTCGGATGGCCGCGAGTTGAGGTCGGTGGATCGTTCACGCTTGGTCTCCCCTTCGGAGAACGCGCGCTTGGTGTTGTAGAACGCGTTGAAATAGCTGCAGCCAGCCAATGTCAACGACATCAGCGACAACAGCAGGATGGCAATCGCGGTGGACCGGAAACGCGGGATCATCGGCAACACTGGCTTCCACATCGGCAGGCTCATGCCTGCAGTTCACGCAGTTTAGCGACCACTTTCGGCAACGCCTCGCCGGACGGTTCAGCAAAGACAAGATCGGCCAGCGGCGTCAACTCAGTCGGGTTCGGATTGATTTCAACAAGATACGCTCCGGCCTGCTTCGCGGTAAACGGGAGAGCCGCAGCGGGGTACACAACCGTCGAGGTCCCCACACTGAGGAAAACGTCAGCCTGCCCGGCCTCTTCCCAAGCCCGCTGAATCGCTTCCTCCGGCAACATCTCACCGAACCAGACAATGTCCGGACGGAGCAGCCCTTTCTTTCCACACCTGCAAACCGGGAGAGTTCCTTTTTCGAAGACAAATTCGTTCTCCGGATCTCCCTCTTTGAACACCACACCACACTTCTGGCACTTGTTGCGCATGATGTTGCCGTGCAACTCGACGACATTCACACTGCCCGCTTCACGGTGCAGATTGTCCACATTCTGCGTCGCCAACACGAAATGCGGTACCAACTTCTCGATTTCCGCGAGGGCATAGTGGCCGGGGTTCGGACCGACCTCGCCGATCAGCTCTCGTCTCCAGGAGTACCATTCCCAGACCAGCTCGGGATTCCGCAAAAAAGCGTCTACATTCGCCAGTTCTTCGGGGCGATACTTGTTCCAGAGACCGTCCGCTTCCCGGAATGTCGGCACACCGCTTTCGCGTGACACGCCGGCGCCGGTGAGCACACATACCCGTTTCGCGGCGGCGAGACGCAGAGCGAGCTGCTCGTAGGTGTCTCTTGTCTGGTCGGACATGGTCTTGTATATTCCCCCGCTACAGTTGAAACGAGATTCATCGTACAGGAAGTAGAATGCCACAGCATAAGTCATGTGAAAAACGGATGCGGACTTCCGCCCGTCAGAACGCTCGTAACCGTGCCTACCGGACCAAGATGCGTGTCGCCATCCGCAAGGTGCGCGAAGCTCAGGACCCCGAAGCTGCGCAGCAGGCATTGCGTGATGCCAGCAAGGTTCTTGACCGTGTCGCCGGTAAGGGCATTATCCACAAAAAGCGTGCGGCCGACAAGAAGTCGCGTCTGACGAAGCTGGTCAAGTCGATGAGTGCTGCCTAAGCCCTCAAGCTTGAACAGCCTGTTGTCCTGCAATTCAGGGAACCCCACGGTTCCCTTTTTCTCGTTGTGGCTTCGGTCGTCCCTGCCTTAGCGCCACTAAGCTTACCACGGACTTTAGTCCGTGGTAATAATCGATCCTCGATCACCACACCTGGACTGTCGGTCGCAGTATTCAGTTACCAAAAACCGATTACCGAGTACCGACAACCGCTTATCACCCTACTTCCGGTTTGAGTAGTTCGGCGTTTCCTTGGTGATAACCACATCGTGCGGATGTGATTCACGCAGGCCGGCGTTGGTGATCCGTACCAGCTTCGCACCCTGCCGGAACGATTCCAGATCGTTCTTACCGCAATACCCTAGCGCCGCGCGCAGACCGCCCATCATCTGGAATACCGAGTCGGCCAGTTGTCCACGGTATGGTACCCGCCCCTCGATGCCTTCCGGAACCAGCTTGCCCGGGTCCATCTCGTCATCCTGGAAATACCGGTCCTTCGACCCTTTTTCCATCGCCGCGACCGACCCCATGCCGTGATAGATCTTGTAGCTGCGGCCGTCCAGCAATACACGCTCGCCCGGTGATTCCGCCATCCCGGCGAACAACGATCCGATCATCACCGTGCTCGCGCCCGCAGCGATCGCCTTGGCGATGTCGCCGGAATACTTGATCCCACCGTCCGCGATGATCGGGACATCGTGCTTGTCACCTTCTTCCGCGCATTCCATCACGGCGGAAACCTGCGGCACACCGACACCGGCAACGACACGGGTGGTGCAAATGCTGCCCGGCCCGACGCCGACCTTAACCGCGTCCGCGCCACGTTCGATCAGATCACGCACCGCCTCTTTCGTCACCACGTTCCCCGCGATCAACTGCAGATCAGGGTACCGTTCACGGATAGACGCGACGGCATCCAACACGCCGATGCTGTGTCCGTGCGCGGAGTCGATCACGACCACATCCACGCTGGCCTCGACCAATTGGGCTACGCGGCGTTCCCAGTCATTGGCCCCCACCGCCGCCGCGACTTTCAAGCGGCCACGCGAATCTTTGCAGGAGTTCGGATAGTCGGTGCTCTTCTTCATGTCGAGCACGGTGATCAACCCAGCCAGCGAGCCATCATCGTTGACCACCAACAGCTTTTCGATGCGATGCTTCTGCAACAGACGGCGAGCTTCTTCGAGCGACGTTCCCTTCGGCGCGGTCACCAGGTTCTGGGTCATCACATCGGCAATCGGCTGCTTCAAGTTATCCTCGAAGCGAAGGTCGCGATGTGTCAGTATACCTACCAGTTTACCGCTCTCGACAATCGGGATTCCGGAGATCCCGAAGCGTTTCATCGTCAGCACTGCTTCGCCCAATGGACGGTCCGGCGGCAAGGTGATCGGGTTGTCAATGATCGCGCTTTCGGAACGTTTCACCTTGTCGACTTCATGCGCCTGCATGTCCGGCGTCAAGTTCTTATGAATCACGCCGATCCCGCCCTGACGCGCCATCGCGATCGCCATCTCGGATTCGGTGACGGTGTCCATCGCCGCGCTGACCAGCGGTATCCGCAGCTTCAGCTTGCGGGTCAGCCGTGTGGACAGATCCACTTGACGAGGGAGTACTTCGCTCTTGGCCGGAACCAGCAGGACGTCGTCAAACGTCAACGCCTGCTGCGGGTCGATGCTGCGCATGGGTCTATTTCCTTACGCTTGCCCCGATAGCCAGGGCAGGATAACGTCGGAGTAGTAACGAACGTAGTCGGTGATCGCGAAGCCGCCACGGTACACCGTGGTGATCGTGCCCGCGCCAATCGCAATCAGGATGAGTATTAACAACCAGGCTGTACGTGAACTGGCACGGAAACCAACACGGATCACACTCACCATCCGTGTCAGGAACCAGTACCAGAAGGTGACAAAGAGAAGAATCTGCACCCATTGAAACCACGGAAAATCGAGCAGCCGGTAGAAAAACAGGCCCAGCGGAATCAACGGGAAGAAGCAAGTCGCTGACCAGAAGGTCAGCGCAATCGAATGCCGCAACCGGAACTGCCCCGGGAACGGTATCGACAGAATCCGCAACAGAAACGCCCCCAGCAGCCACAACACCAGTATGATCGCGGTAAATGCCAACACCGCGTGAACCGGATGCCACGCACCGTACACCATCAGCGCTTTTGCCTGCGGGAATGGGAACAGCAGCGTAAACAGGTAGTCCAACCCGAATTCAAACCGGGAGTGGTTCAACAGCGATGCCAGCAGCACCGCCTGCCCGGCAGCGAAGATGATCGCGATGAAGAACGTTTGCCCACCCTGGAAGTAGCGGCGTTCGACGATATCGACGAAGAAGCCGTGGGTGTGCGCGAAAACCCGGCGCAAATTGTGGCGGAACACGTTGTTCTGGCGCATCACCAGCAACAGCAAGCCGCCGACGATCAACGTCGCAATCGGGAATTCGACCGGGAACTGGCTGGTGCTGACGTCCACCACCGGAACATCGATACGCACCTGGCCGAGCAGGTCGCCGACACGTTGCCACGCAATCCGTTCTTCCCGCTGTTCGGTGACCAGACCGCGCCGGATCACACCCGGATCCTGCTGCGCACCGGCGATCAGCAACGGAAGCGCCGCCGTTCGGTCGTTGAACCCGTCAATGATGAAACCAGCGACCGGCATTTCACGGACGGCGTTGATCTGACGCACCAGCGCATCCGACTGCCGGATTTCACTCTGCAACGAATCTTCCGCCAATTGCAGCGGACTGGCCAACGCACCCAACCCGGCGACCATCCATGTGCCGTGCGGACTCGATTGCGGGGTCAGGCGTTCGCCAAAACGATATGGCACCCGATGCCGCATGCCGACAATGCCGGCGGGCAGATCACGGGCGATATCGCTGGCGAAGCCGATCATCAACGGAACGTCCGATTCAGCGAGCAATCGGGAACGGAAGCGGTCCGCGACATCGAACAGCTCCGGCGTCGCCTCCGCCCAGTCAAGCAGCTCCCACCCCACCACGCTCGGGTGATGATCATTACTCTCGATCTCACGCCGCAGCATCGTTTCGAAACGGCTGTTGAAAGCCTCGTCGACAAACAGATCGTTCGGCACAGCACGCAGGCCCGTGCCCGGCAGTATCATCAGCCCGATACGATCACATAAAGAATACGTTGCCGGATGAGGCACGCCGCCGACGATCCGCACGAGGTTAAATCCCTGGTTACGGATCCGTGTCAGGTCGGATTCGATCTGGCGCACGTTTATCGCGCCGCCACCATCGACCGTCTCCTGACGATAGTCAATGCCACGGATTTCCAGTGCCTGGCCATTCAGGTACGCTTGCCCGTCCGCCCAGCGAATCTGTCGGAAGCCGGTTCGCACCGGGACGGAGAACTCGGATTCGCCGAGAGTGACGACGATATACACCGTATACAGACGCGGTTGCGCGGTGGACCACAATTGCAGATCGCGCACGTTTCCGGACAACGACACCGACTGCGTTTCCAGCGAGTTCAGTTCGATCTCAACTGGATCGGTCGCTCGGCGTGTGGAATCGCCCGGAGCCTGGATCTCTGCCCGGACAGACAGCTTGACCGTGCTGGTGCTGTCCTCTTCCGTGCTCGCGTGCAAGCGCAGGTCAACACCGAGGGTCCAGTCGGCGCGGGAACGTTCCTCGTTGATCTCAGTCGCCCAGTGCACATCCTCCACCGTCACCGGCGGGCCGGACAACAGCAGCACATCCCCGAAGATCCCGGACCACGACTGGGAATCGTACAGCTTGGGCTTCAACGGGATGGATTCCCTGGCGGACAGCCGATCGTCCAATTCGACCTGGAGGTCGTTGGGACGGTCAAACCGTAGCAGGTCGGCCGGCAGGTCGATGATGACACGTGGCCAGTCACCCTCGCTGGTCTTCAACAGGCGGCCGTTGAGTGTTACTGCGGCGTTCGCACGAACACCCCAGAACACGATCCGGTGATGGTTGAACGCCCAGTCCTGCGGCAAATTGAACTGGCGGCGGAGAATGACATCACCCTGCCCTGTCGGCCAGCTTCCCGGAACCTGCACTTCCAGCCACTCGTCCGAGCCGTCATTCAGTTGCCAGGAACCCGATAAGGAGAGGGTTTGAGTGGTATCCGCGCCGGTGAGGAACCCATATTCCGGATCGTATACCTGGCCGGAAGGCGCAGAGAGGTATGGGAACGCCGCATATGCGGGTCCAAGAGTCGCCAGGATGAAAACAATCAGAAGTGCCAGGATCGTACTGGACGCACGCCGAAAAAGAACCATCGCCCTGCCATTTTCGGGATAGATTTGGAATATAGGCCGTGTCGCAAAACCGTGCAACACGGCTTGTGACCCCATGAGATCCCCGGAGTGTCGCAAACACAGGGAAAACGACCGTCATGGTACACACCAGCCGCCGTCTATTTATCGCCTTGCTCCTGTTCTCGCTCTGCGTTGTTGCGATTCCTCCACTGCTCGCCGCGACCGGAGTCAGCGATTCCGGCGGTCCCACCTGGACCTCCCTGCTGCCACCCCTGATCGCCATCGGGTTGGCAATCCTGCTGCGTGAAGTGATTGGATCCTTGTTGCTGGGAATTCTGGTCGGCGCCTTCCTGCTGACAAACGGTTCGCCCGGCGATGCGTTGCTGCTGCTCCCCACCGACCTGTTCCTCAGCGCGCTGGCCGATCCCGGTCACGCCGCCATCGTCCTCTTCAGCCTGATGCTCGGCGCGATGGTCGGCGTGCTCGCCAAATCCGGAGGCATGGCGGGGATTGTCCAGGCGTTGCAGAAGATGACCCAAGGGCGGCGCGGTGGGATGCTCGTCACCTGGCTGATGGGTCTGATCATCTTCTTCGACGACTACGCCAATACGTTGCTGATCGGCAACACCATGCGTCCCTACGCCGACCGATTGAAAATCAGCCGTGCCAAGCTGGCGTATATCGTTGACGCAACCTCAGCGCCGATTGCCTCGATCGCCGTGATTTCCACCTGGGTTGGATTTGAGATCGGTCTTATCGAGGAGGCGACCGCGCACCTGCCTAGTGTTCAGGACGGCTACCTCATTTTCCTGCAATCCATTCCGTACACGACGTACAGCATCTTCACCCTGATTCTTGTCGGCGCAGTGGCGTGGTGGAAACGAGATTTCGGCCCAATGCTGGCCACGGAGAAGCTGGCGCTTGAAGGAAACGACACTTCCGCCGAAGACACCGGCAAGACGTTGGACAGCGCGGAAGCGGGCAAATACGGTGTCTTGCTGGCCCTGGTACCGGTGGGACTGGTGATCGTCACGACTTTCGCCGGCCTCTACCTCTCCGGTCGCGCTGGAGCGGGTACGGACGCGGCCCTGTTCGAAATCCTCGGCGCAGCCGATTCCGCCCAGGTGTTGCTCGCCGCCTCATTTTTCGGCATGGTCAGCGCGGCCATTCTCGCCGTTTATCCCGGCACGATCAAGGTTCACGATGTCTCCGACGCACTGATCGACGGCGTCAAGGCCATGATGCCGGCGATGGTTATCCTGCTGCTGGCGTGGTCGCTGGGCGACATTACCGACCGCCTCGGCACGGCGGAATACGTTATTGACCTCGTTTCCGGCAATCTTGCGCCATCCATGCTACCGATGGTTGTCTTCCTGATCGCGGCGCTGATCGCGTTTTCCACCGGGACCTCATGGGGCGTGATGGCGATCCTGATCCCGATCGCGATTCCGTTAGCGTACGAGATGGCCAGTCTTGGCGGGCACGCGGGCGATCCGGTACACGGAGTCTTCTTCGGAACTGTCGGCGCGGTACTCGCCGGGGCCACATTCGGCGACCATTGCAGCCCGATCAGCGACACGACGATCCTCTCCTCGATGGCCAGCGGCTGCAAGCACATTGAGCATGTGCGTACGCAAATCCCCTACGCCCTGCTGGCGGCGGGAGTGTCGATTGTGTTCGGCTACCTGCCCTCCGGGCTCGGCATGTCGCCGTGGATCGGACTGATTCCGGGTGCTCTGTTGCTGATGTTTCTGCCGAAGCTGCTGATGAAACCGGTAGAGGACTGATCACACGTTTATGGGAACAAGCTACACCGCAATGGGTATCTTGTCTGGCAAAACGCAACGGGACGCTGCCTTGCACCCTTCCATTTTGACAGCTACTTTCCGCTTTCATCGTGGTTGTCCATTACGGCCAGGACACGCATCTCACCTGTTCACTCGGAGCTGATCACCGACATGAACGAGTCACCTGTTCGGAACCGCGCAATGACCTTCTGGGATCACGTTGCGGTTCTGTTAAAGTACCGGCGCATTTTCGTGCTGTACCTGATGATCATGCTGATTGCATCGGTCAGCTACGCCTTGCTCACGCAGAAATATTTCATGAGCAAGGCGCGCCTGCTGCCTCCACCGTCCGATTCGTTCGGACTCTCCAGCCTGTTGCCGTCGCTCGCCCAGGGCGCACTCAATGTCGCCGGAACCTATTCGGACGAGATGAACCTCGTACTGTCGATTCTCGACAGCCGTGAGCTGCGCGACACGACGATCGATCATTTCGGCTGGATGGAAAAACACGAGCTGAAAAACCGGGAAGCTGCCTACGAACGCTATGAGGGTCTGATCGGGTGGGAAGTCAACGAGGTCGGGCTGCTGATCGTAAACGCTGAGGAGGAAACTCCGGAACTGGCTGCGGAAACGGTGAACTTTATCGTTGACTACGCTCGCACCCGGTTTACAGAGATCTCCCGCGCGCAGGCTCGCAACCAGCGCGAGTTCATCGAACGCCGGCTGGATAAAAACTACGAGGATCTCGCCGCGGCGGAAGAATCGTTGAAAGATTTCCAGGAAGAGAGCGGCGTCTTCGCGTTGGAAGACCAACTGCGTGTATCGGTCGAGGCGATCAGCGCGGTCTATCGCGAACTTGCGATGGCAGAAGTCGCCTACGAGGTCGCTGCCGCCACGCTGCCATCCTCCTCCTCCCAGGTGATCCAGGCGAAGCAGGAAGTGGAGGCTTTGCGACGCCAGTACAACCAGTTGGAACGCAGCCAGGAAAACGAAGCGCAGGACATCTTCATCGAGCTGGACACCGCCCCGACCAAGGGACTGGAATACCTCCGCCGCATGCGTCAAGTCGAGATGCAGTCGCAAATCCTCGAATTTCTGCTGCCGCAGTTCGAGCAGGCACGGATCATGGAAATGCGCGAGGACAGCAACATTTTCATCCTCGACCATGGCCAGGTGCCAGAAAAGAAAAGCCGCCCGCGGCGTGCATTCATCGTGCTCGCGTGGTTGTTCGCCAGTTTCCTCGTGCTGTATCCGATCCTGTTGTTTAACGAGTCCATGGAACGGCTGAAGCTGGAAGACCCGGAACGTCACCGCTACATCCACGACACCATTACGCTGCTGAAGCCCAGCCGCTTCTGGAGTTCGGCGAAACCGACCCGTTCGGGGGGCTCGTCCTGAGATGACGCACGCGGCGACAGTTCAGGACAACTCCACCCGCACCTTTCTGACCACCGCCGGAATCGCGTTGCTGCTGCTCGCAGCTGCGGCAACGACGGTTCACGTCATGCGAGGTCAATCCTACGCCTTCGCGCTGATTGCCGGGCTGGTGTTCTTTGTCTGGGGCGCGTGGAAGCCGTGGCTGTTACCTGCTGGTTACCTCGCCTTCATGGTGCTGACGTCGAACCAGAGTGACCAGGAATACTACCCGGTCTTCTATCACATCATGACGTTCATGCCGGCGTTTACCGCGATGGTGATCCTGCATTACGCGGACCGCACGGTCAACCCGAACCCGATCGACAACTCTCCCCCACGACCGGACTTCCTCGGCAAACTGATTCTGCTGTTCCTTGCCTGGTGCACCTTCACCTACCTGCGCGGGATGGCGATCGGGAATCCGTTGAAGTTCATGACCTGGGAGATTTCGTACCTCTGCATGTTCTTCGCCTATTTCTTCTGGCGGGGACGGTTCCGGCTGCACGGCAACATGGTGAATTGGAACTGGTTGTTGCTGGCGTTGGGCATCGGCGCGGCGTTCGAAACCGCCTCGTTGATCATGATTCACTACACCGACATCCTCAGCCTCGTGTTGAATCGTACACTCAACCGGCAGCCACAGATCACGATGCTGACCGTGCCGCTCGCGATGACCTTTTTCCTCACGCGAAAGACAACCTGGACCCGATTTCTCGGCGCCGGCCTGATCCTGATCACGATGATCCACGTTTTCCTCTCGCAGCAGCGCTCGTTGTGGCTGGCTGCCGTGATTATCGCGTTTGTCTATTTCACACTCTTTGTGTTCCGCAAGGGCTTCACACCGCGGACGTTAACCCTGTGGCTAATCCTGATCCTTGGAATCGGGGCGCTTTTTGCCGGCCTGCTCTTCGGCGCGGCCTATCTGCTGAACGCCGACCTTAGCGTTCTGTTGACCCGCTGGGAAGACGTGCAGAGCATGACGGACGAATCGTTCCTGTCACGTGTATGGGACTTTCGAAACGCAATCCAGGAAGTCGGCAGCCAGGGATGGCTGGGGCTCGGTGGCGGTCAGTTGAACAACTGGGTGCACACCATGAACTACTTCTACTATTTCGACATCTCGTACGGCATGGCATATTACAAGGGCGGCTGGCCAATGGTGTTCCTGATGGTCGCTGTCTATATCGGTATCTGGATCCAGAGCTTCCGGCTGTATCTCAAGGCAAACGATCGCTTGATTCAGTTGCTTGGCATTACGTACGCCTCCACCATCAGCGGAGTGATGTTCGTGGGCATCTTCAACACCGGCATGCTGTACTATCGCTTCATCTTCATCTGGATGCTACTCGCGGCTTCGGCGACGGTGCTGCTCGAAAAGCTGCAGGATGAAGAAGACCGGCAGCTGAAGGTGGCGAAATGAGCGATATGAAACGATATCGGATCGTGAAACTGTGCGCTCAGCACCATCCGTTTGACGGGCGCATGTTTCACCTTGAAGCAAAAGCATTGCGCGACGCCGGGCACCAGGTCACCATCATCGCGCCGAATCCCGGCACCATGCCGCAACGGTTCGAAGAGGACGGTATCCGTATCGTCACATATGAAAAGAAGTTCAACGGACCGTTACGGAAAGCCTACACCCTCTATTCCCTGCTGAAACTGGCGTTCGCGGAGGAAGCGGATGTGTATCACGCGCATGAGGGCGACGCCGCCCTGTTTGCCGGAGCGCACGCCAAGAGCCGACGCATTCGCCAGGGGCATGACGCCAAGCTGATCTTCGACGCCCATGAAGCCTGGCCATACTTTTATGCCGCGGCAGTGAACAACCGGCTGCTGCGTCGTTTAATCGTACACGGCTTCCTCGAATACGAGCAGTACATGGTCACGCGGCATGTGGATGCCGTCATCACCGCGCACAAGCTGGAACAGAAATACTACCTGTGGCAGAATCCGTTCATCAGCGTCCGCACTGTGCTAACCGCGCCGGAGATTCGAGAGAAACCGATTTCACGCCGGGGCAAGGTGCGCGTGCTCGGCCATGAGGGTTACTTTACCTTGAATCGCGGGATGGATCTGCTGCTGGAAGCATTCGAAAAACTGGCAGCGGAATTCCCGGAGCTGATCCTCCAGACCGCAGGCGACTTCCTCAACGAAAACGACCGCCACTGGTTCGACCTCTGGGCGGATCGGACCGGACTGCGGGACCGTGTCAAGTTGTCCGGCTGGGTGAATCGCCCGGAACTTCCAGATTTGCTGGACACCATGGACATTGGTGTCGTCGCTCTGCGTGAGGACGAACACAGCTCCCGCATCTGGCCGGCAAATAAATTGATGAGCTACGCCAGCCGGGGAATCGCCCCGGTGGTCTGCGCCAGCATGCCGCTCGCGAAGCAGGAAATCGAGGAGCGTGGCATGGGACGAGTGGTCCCATTTGACGCTCAACGGTTGTATCATTGCATCAGGGAGATGATCCTCGACCCGACAAGCACCCGGGCCATGGGACGGCAGGCGTGGAAACACGCGCGCGACGAATGGAACTGGGAGCGGTTCAGAGTGGACTTGCTGCGAGTTTATCAAGATCTTGCTGTTCCAACGTATCGGCCCGGGAAAACGGTCACACTTCAAGGATAAACCATGCTGACATGGCTGTTCTACATGCCAATTGCACTGCTGGCCTACCAGTTTATCCTTTTCCCGGCGATTCTCCTTGTCAGCGCACGTCGTAAAGGTGAGCCCTTTTACGCCGATCAGACGGACGATCAACTGCCCACGATCACGATGATTATCGCCGCTCGCAACGAAGCGGACGTCATCGGTGATAAAATCGCCAACAGCGTCGCCCTCGACTACCCGAAAGACAAGTACACCGTCATTGTCGCTGCCAACGGCTGCACCGACGATACGCCGAACGTGGTACGCAGCTTCGCCGACCAGGGTGTGTTCCTCGCGGAATACGGAAACGTCGGCAAAACCGAGGCGCAACGACGCGCGGTCCGTGAACACGCCAAGGGCGAGATCCTCGTCTTTTCTGACGCCAACACACCGTTCGACAACGACGCGCTTCGCGAGCTGGTGCGACCGTTCCAGGACCCGAAAGTCGGCAGCGTCGCCGGGAATCACGTTTATCTCGACAAGGGTGATTCACGTAGCGCGACGGAGGGTTTTTTCTGGAACAGCATTGAACTGTTCTACAAGAAGACCGAATCGGCCTCAGGCGGTGCGCTGGGAGCGATGGGATCGATCTACGCCGTCCGACGCAGCATGTTCGTCGACCTGCCGCCAGACGTGTACGAGGATTTCTGGCAGCCGATGCTGATTGCGGTAAAGGGCTACCGCACCGTGTTCGCCCCGAACGCGATCTGCCGGGAACAGGTCGAGGAACCGGACCTCGAGATCGAACACCGGCGCAAGATGCGGATCGTGCAGCAGTCCGTCGCCGGCATCATCAAGTTCCGCTGGGTGCTCAACCCGTTCCGCTTTCCACGGCTGGCGTGGCTCACCATCAGCCACAAGATCCTGCGCTGGGGTGCGCCGTTCCTGCTCCTCGCGATGCTGGTCTCCGCAACCATCAAGCTGTTGCTCGGGCGATCTGACGCCCTGCAACGATTCTTCTTTTTCAGCAGCACCATACTGGGATTCCTCGCCATTCTCGGTCGGGGATTGGGCCGCTACAAGTCTGTGCCGATCCTCACCCACAGTTACTACGCGGTGCTGATGTTGCACGCAGCGTATCAAGGTTCCATTGACGGATTCAAGCTCGGATCGTTCTCGTCATGGGATCGCGTACGCTGAACTGGATCATCCGGCACCGTGCGCCGGCTCTGATCCTCCTGGACCTCCTCGCGTTCCAGGTCGCCCTTTTCCTCACTTGGTCGCTTCGGTTTGAGACCGACCTGTTCAACGACCCGCTCGTGCCGGGCTTCAGCGTCCTCTCGTGGGAGTACATGATCCTCTCGCTGGTGCCGATGGCCTACTGGCTGATCGTCTACACTCTGCGCGGATTGTACAGCCGTAAAACCAGCATTTCACGCTTCGAAGCATTCATCGAGATCATCAAAGCCGTTGTCATCGGCCTGGTGATCATCTTCATTGTCACGTGGTCGGAAAATCCGTTCACCACCAGCCGCCTGGTGCTGCTCACCTACGGTCTGCTGGTGATTCTCGCGTCCGGGTCGGCGCACGCCCTGTTCCGCACTTGGATTCGCTCGCTGTACCTGCGGCGTATCGGGCAGTTCCGTTCCGTCATCGCTGGATTCGGGCCACGCGGACAGAAGCTGCTGAAACAGTTGACCGTCTCTCCCGAGTTCGGCCATGCGGTGCAGGCTGTCGCCACGCTGCCTGAGGACGAGTCCCCTGAGGATGTCCCCGCGATCGCTATAAGCAAGCTTGGAGCGTTCATCGACCAGCATCCGGACCTGGAATACGTGCTGATCGCGATGGAACCGGAACAGCGCGAACAAGCCGAACAAATCATCGAAGTCGCCCACTGGCGCGGGTTGCGGGTGATGATCGTCCCCGACTTCTTCCAGATCCTGGTCGGTATGGCGAAGAGCCGCGAGCTGTACGGACTGCCGTTGCTGGAAGTCTTCCTCGCGCCAATGAATCCAACACAGGTCGTGCTGAAACGAATCGTCGACCTGTTCGTCTCGCTGCTGGTGCTGACTCTCGGTCTGCCGGTGTTGTTGGCAATCGGTATCATCATCCGGGTAACTTCGCCCGGGCCGGCGCTGTTCGTACAAAGCCGGGTTGGATTGCGCGGAAGGGAATTCAAGCTTTACAAATTCCGTAGCATGTACCAGGATGCGGAAGAGAAAACCGGTGCCGTCTGGGCCACGAACGATGATCCACGGATCACACCGCTCGGACGTGTGCTGCGGGCATGGCGGATTGATGAATTACCGCAGGCGTGGAACGTGCTGAGAGGCGACATGAGCCTCGTCGGACCGAGACCGGAACGGCGGATCTTCGTTGAGAGGTTCGTCGAACGGATCCCATTTTACAACAGGCGGCACAACGTTAAACCCGGCATCACAGGCTGGGCGCAGGTTCGGCGGGGTTATGATGTGACCGAATCGGACGTGCGCGAGAAACTCCAGTACGACCTGTTCTATATCGAGAATATGTCGATCGGCCTTGATATGAAGATTCTAATGCATACATTTGCCGTCGTTCTTGCCGGGAAAGGGCACTGACGACCGTTACACTTCAGCGACTTCCCGGCAGCCACTGGCTGCCGTTTTCACGGATGGGGATCACAAGCCCCACAACATTCAGGACGATTTACCGATGCATGATATAAAACGCCTGCGCCAGAACTCCGACGATGTCAAGGCCGCCATTGCCCGAAAGGGTTTTGACGCCGACACCGCCAAGGCTCTCGAACTCGACGCTCGCTGGCGCGAGATGACACAGCGCGGAGATGAATTCAAGGCCGAGCTGAACAAGGCGTCCAAGGCGATCGGCATGGCGAAAAAAGCCGGCCGCGACGCGCAGGAAGAGATGGATCACGCCCGCAGCTTGCGCGAACAGGCTGCCGCGTTGGATGACGAGAAACGCGACGTTCGCGCCGAGCTGGACAAACTGCTCTCCAACTGGCCTGCTGAGCCCGATCCGAACGCGCCCGAAGGCCTGACCGAAGCCGAAAATCTGGAAGTCCGTGAATGGACGCCTGATGAGCCAGCACCGGACTTCAAACTGCAGGATCACCTCGCGCTGGCGGAAGGTCTCGGCATCCTCGACATGCCCCGTGGAGCGAAAATCACCGGCGGTGGCTGGCCGCTGTACGTCGGCAAGGGCGCACGGCTGGAACGGGCGCTGATCAACTTCATGCTCGACATTCAGACCGGTGAGCACGGCTACAACGAACTGTACGTCCCGTTTGCTGTCAACCGCGACTCCGCGTTCGGTACCTCCCAGTTGCCAAAGCTGGAAGAGGACATGTACCTGATGGAGAAGGATGACCTGTTCCTCATCCCGACCTCCGAAGTGCCGATCACGAACATGCACCGCAATGAGATCGTCGACGGTGACATGTTGCCGTTGAAATACACCGCATATTCCGCCTGTTTCCGCCGTGAGGCGGGAGCGTACGGCGCGGATACACGCGGTCTGCTGCGCGTGCATCAGTTTAACAAGGTGGAGTTGGTGCAGATCGTCGAGCCGGAAACATCCGAGCAGACACAGCTGGAAATCCTCGGCCATGCGACCGAAATTCTGGAACGGCTCAAGCTGCGTTATCGTGTACTCGACCTGTGTTGCGGGGAAATGTCGTTCGGAGCGGCCCGCTGTTTCGATATCGAAGTCTGGGCGCCGGGAACGGGATCCTGGCTCGAAGTCAGCAGCGTCAGCAACTTTCGCGACTTCCAGGCCCGCCGGATGAACCTGCGTTACCGTGCCGGCGATCACGGCAAACCGGAACTGCCGCACACTTTAAACGGTTCCGGACTCGCCACCAGCCGCCTGATGGTGGCTGTCATGGAAACGTATCAGACGCCGGAAGGCCGGATACGGATCCCCGCCGCCCTGCAGAACTACATGGGTGGACTCGACCAGATTGCTGGAGTCTGAGATGAATATCCTGATCATCGGCGCCGGTGAAGTCGGTTCGCACCTCGCTCGTCTTCTGAGCCGGGAAAACCACAATATCACCGTCGTTGACCAGGATCCTCACCGTATCGCGATGATCGAGGAACAGCTCGACGTCATGGCGATCGAGGGCGCGGGCACCAGTCCGTCCGTGCTGCGTGAGGCGAAAATTCAGGACAAGGACATGATCATCGCGGTCACCACCGTCGATGAGGTCAACATCCTTGCCTGCATGATTGCGAAACAGTTCGGAGTGAAGACCAAGATCGCCCGTGTACGTAATCGCGAATTCTCCTCCGAACAGTCGTTCCTCGATTCCTCCGATCTCGGTATTGACCTCGTGATTCACCCGGAACACGAGGCGACGAAGGAAATTGTCCGGCTCGTGCGCTACCCGCAGGTGCTGGAAATGATCACCTTCTGCGAACAGCACATCGCCATTGTCGGCCTGAAAATCAAGGCAGATTCGCCGATGATCGGCAAGCAGCTGATGGAAATTGACGTGCAGCAGGACAAGCTGTCGTTCCGTCTCGTCGCCATCAGCCGTGACGGCGAAACCATCATTCCACGCGGACAGGATCACATCCTGCTCGGGGACGATGTTTATGTTTCCGCCCGCACCGAACACCTGAATGAGGTCTTTCGCCTCGCCGGGCACACCGTCGACACCAGCCACCGCGTCATGCTCTACGGCGCGACCTCCATCGGACGCATGGTCGCGGCCGAGCTCGAGCAGTTCAAGGACCTGCAGGTCAAACTGGTAGAAACCGACCCGGTACGCGGTGAGGAAGCCGCCGCAGAACTGTCCGAAACCGAGGTCGTGATCGGTGAGATGTCTGATATCGACCTGCTCGGTCGCGAAGGCATCATCGACATGGATATCTTCGCCGCGCTGAGCGACGATGACGAAGACAACATCGTCACCAGTCTGCTCGCCCGGCATCTCGAAGTCCCGCGCACTATCACGTTGACCAGCAACGCCGCCTATCCCCCGATCATCCGTACCATCGGGCTCGAAATAGCGATCAACCCGCGCCTGTTGACCTCGAACGCGATCCTCAAGTTCATCCGTTTCGGACGTATCGTTTCGCTGCGCCATATGGCAGCCGTCAACGCCGAGGCACTCGAGTTCCAGGTCAGCGCAGATTCCAAGGTCGTCGGCAAAGAGATCCGGGACATCAAGTTCCCTGCCGGCTCGATCGTGGTAGCGGTCGAGCACGAACGCCAGGGTGTCATCCCGGTCGGAGACACCAAAATCTATGTAGGAGACCGTGTTGTGTTGTTCTGTACGCCGGACGCCAGCCGTAAAGCGATGAAGCTGTTTGAATGACAGGCTTGAGGTATGAGGTGTGAGGTGTGAGGCGTGAGGAAAAGAAAGGAGATCCATAATGAGAGATCATCGTTCACTAAAGGCGTTTCAGCTGGCAGACACTCTCACAGTCGAGATCTATCAGGCAACCAGGCAGTTTCCGTCGGATGAAAGGTTTGGACTTGTCTCACAAATTCGAAGGGCAGCTGTTTCGGTTCCGTCTAATATCGTAGAGGGCTTTGGCAGACCGACAGATCAAGATACGTTGCGATTCCTTCACACAGCTTTTGCTTCACTTCGCGAGGTCGAGTACCAGTGGTCCCTGGCCTACAGGTTGAAGTTCACGGAAGAAGCTGTTTTTTCTCAGATCAATACAATGATCACTGAAACAATCAAAACGTTACGTGGTTATATTCGATCTTTCGGTGCTCGGTTAGAGATTGAAAAAGGGTGATCCGATGTTTTACCTCAGGCCTCATACCTCATACCTCATTCCTCTGCAATGAACTATCGCGCCACATTACGAACCATCGGTTTTATCCTCGTCTTCGTCGCCGCATCGATGCTGCTGTCGGTCGGAGTGGCACTGATCTATGGAGACGGTGACGCGCTCGGCATTCTCGCCGCGGCAGGCGTCACCGCGCTGACTGGTCTCGCGTTCATCTGGTTCAACCGCAAACACCGCGACCTCGATATCCGCGAAGGGTTTGCCGTCGTCACCTTCGGCTGGCTTTCAATCAGTCTCGCTGGGATGCTACCGTTCCTGTTTACCGGCGCGATTCCCTCCGTCACCAACGCATTTTTTGAATCCGCCAGCGGTTTCACCACCACCGGAGCGTCAATCCTGACCGAGATCGAGGGATTGCCGCACGGCGTCCTCTTCTGGCGCAGCTTCACCCACTGGATCGGCGGCATGGGGATTATCGTCTTCTCCATCGCCATCCTCCCGTTTCTCGGCGTTGGCGGGATGCAGATGTTCAAAGCTGAATCGCCCGGACCAACCGCAGACAAGCTTACCCCACGCATCCGCGGGACTGCTGAAATCCTCTGGGTGGTTTACGTTATCCTCACAGCTGCGGAAATCGGCCTGCTGATGCTCGGCGGGATGGACTGGTTCGACTCCGCGTGCCATGCGTTCGGCACCATGGCGACCGGCGGGTTTTCGACGAAAAACGCCTCCATCGGGCACTACCAGTCGGCCTACTTCGACTGGATCATCACACTGTTCATGTTCATCGCTGGGGTCAACTTCAGCCTGCACTATTACGCCATGCGCGGGCAGATCAAACGGTACTGGCAGAGTGTCGAATTCCGCTTCTTCCTCGGCGTGATGGTGATCGCAAGCCTGGTTATAACCGGGTTCCGTCTGCTGGACGGGTTGCCGTTCCTCCTCGCCCTGCGCGAAGCTGCCTTCCAGACCGTATCCATTGGCACCACGACAGGCTACGCCACCGCCGACTTCGAGCTGTGGCACTTTTTCCCGCAAATCCTGCTGGTCGCGCTGATGCTGATGGGTGGGATGGCCGGATCCACCGGCGGCGGGATGAAAGCCGTGCGCGTGATGATCCTGTTTAAACAGGCACGGATCGAACTGCATCGTCTGATCCATCCGAACACGATCTACAAGATTCGCATGGGACGCAAAGTGCTGAGCGCGAACATCGTGCAGAATGTGCTCGCGTTCTTCCTGCTCTACGCCCTGCTGTTCGCGACAGGAACCTTCGCACTGGCACTGCTCGGCGTCGACCACATGACCTCGATGATCGGCACCATCGCCTGCCTCAGCAACATCGGCCCGGGCTTGGGTGAGGTCGGACCCGCCGAGAATTACGCCCACATGCCGATGCTCGCCAAGTGGATCCTCTCCTTCCTGATGATCGCCGGCCGTCTCGAGCTGTACACCGTGCTCGTGCTGCTGACAAAGACGTATTGGGAAAAATGAACCGAATCATGGGCTGCGGACTGCTGTCTACGGACTTCGATCTATTGGCCGCGAGGCATGAATCCCTGAACACGCATCGCAGGCAGGGTGTCATCCTGAATCCGGCAGTATCGGATGAAGGATCTGGATTCAAGTTGATCAACCGGTCAAAACGGCATCATGCCCCTGTTGGCGTTCCGACAATGCGGGCCTGACCTACTTGGCTACCAGCGGACAATCCCGACCAGCAAGCTGGTCGGGGCACACACTGACAACTGACGATTGACTACTGAGGACTACGGTCTGAGGAAAAGAATCGGTACCAAAAATGAAAATGCCACGGATCGTAACCCGTGGCATCGTTGTTTCTTCTGCGTTTGTGCAACTTCGCCGTATCAACGAACCAGCATCACCTTCTTCATCTCGTTCAGGTGACCCGGAACCATCGCGTGCACAAAGTACACACCGCTAGCGAGGTTCGTCGCGTTGAAGTGCAGCTCATGCTGGCCGGCACCAACCACGCCATTGGCCAACGTCGCAACCTTCTGACCGGTCACGCTGAACACTTCAACCGTCAGCGGAGCCGCTTCCGGCAGGTTCACGCTGACTGTCGCGGACGCGTTGAACGGGTTCGGGTACGGCTGCGCCAGTTCGTACGTCGCCGGCAGCGACTCGGACGCCGCAAAGACATCCATCTGCTCGCCGCGCTGCGACTGGACATTGCCACCCTGCTGCACGACGGCATGCGTCGCGATGTAGCCTTCAAAACCGCAGTAGCCATCCGGTACCGGGATCTGGTACGTCACGATCGTGACGCCAGGATCATGAGTTTCATTGATCTGGAACTGGCCGGGGATCGGGTTGCCGCCACCGTTCTGGGGGATGTCCTCAAGATCGTTGCCGAAACCAACATGCGTTTCGATCATCTTCCACCCATCGTGGGTTTCGATCTGGACAAAGATGTCGTTCCCGAACGGCTGGTTGATCACCTTGACCGTGCCAACATTGATGTTCTGGCCGCCCCACAGCGTGTAGGTATCGAGATTCGCGCAACCGGGGTTGCAATGGATCATCTTGGTGAAATACAGCGCCCAGTTACTGCCCGGGAATTCATACTCACCCGCCCACGCCGTTTCAGTCTGCGGATTCGTCTCCGCGAACGACGAAACCGGCAGGATCGACAAGCCCAACAGCAGCACAAGGAAAGAAAACACACTCAGTTTCTTCATCGTAACATCCTCCAAAAATCCCTGCGCCGTGGCAGGTTCTACGTTGATCGACCATATCAGTCCGGTGAGCGCCGGGTCCTCTGATAGGCATTCCTAACTTACAGAACCAACAATACACCGAACGCAGCGCAGATCCAAGTGTCTTGCGTCACACATTCGTGTTTTCGACTCTTCGAGCCGTATTGCAAATGAAGTACCACAATGTTCCGGATCTTTCGTGTTTCAGACATAAGAAGCGGGACACTCTGTAAAACGTATCCCGAAAACTTAAGAAGGTATTTCGCTATTTCTTGTACATTTCCAAGCTTTAAGAATTGCGAGGATTTCCTGGCTTCACGTTTCGATTTTATCGCTAGGCGACTTGTACAATCAGCGACCTCCATGGAATTCATGGGATTTATCAACCACTACAGGCGTCGTAGCAACTGTGATTATAACCGTTCTGCCATCCGTTTCAGAACTGCTACCGGTCTCGGGATCTGCAACAAAAGGACCGACCCTGTACGGATCGGTCCTTTGCATTCAGGCGATACTTGGCGAATACTTAACATTCGCCGAAACGTAGCTTAGTACATCCCGCCGCCCATGCCACCGGCTGGCATCGCCGGAGCCGGGCTGTCTTCCTTCGCTTCGTAAACAACCGCTTCGCTCATCACCAGCACGCTGGCGACCGACGCGGCGTTCTCGAGCGCGGAACGGGTGACCTTGGTCGGGTCGATGATGCCCGCTTCCATCATGTCTTCGAATTCGCCGGTCAGCGCGTTGAATCCATAAGACGCGGATGCGTTCTCGCGTACCTTCTGCACGACGACAGCGCCTTCGAAACCAGCGTTGCCAGCGATCTGACGCAGCGGCTCTTCGATCGCACGCAGAATGATCATCCGGCCGGTGTCTTCGTCACCATCGAACTTATGACCCTCAAGGGCCTTCTGCGCACGGATCAGGGCAACACCACCACCAGCGACGATGCCTTCTTCCACCGCCGCACGGGTCGCGTGCAGGGCGTCTTCAACACGCGCCTTCTTCTCCTTCATCTCGACTTCCGTGGCGGCGCCGATGTTCAGCACGGCAACACCACCGGCCAACTTCGCGAGACGTTCCTGCAGCTTCTCACGGTCGTAGTCGGACGTGGTCGCTTCGATCTGCTTCTTGATCTGCTCGATGCGGCCCTGGATGTCGGAAGCTTCGCCGGCACCTTCGACGATCGTCGTGTTGTCCTTGGTCATGGTCACGCGCTTGGCGGAACCGAGGTCGCTGAGCTGGGTGTTTTCCAGCTTCAGGCCGGCATCTTCGCTGATCACACGGCCACCGGTCAGGATCGCGATATCCTCAAGCATCGCCTTGCGGCGGTCACCGAAGCCCGGAGCCTTGACGGCGGCGATCTTCAGGGTGCCACGGATCTTGTTCACGACCAACGTCGCAAGCGCTTCGCCTTCGACGTCTTCCGAGATGATGATCAACGCCTTGCCCATCTGCGCGACCTTCTCGAGGATCGGCAGCAGGTCCTTCATCACGCTGATCTTCTTGTCGTAGATCAGGATCATCGGATCGTCATGGATCGATTCCATGTTGTCCGGATCGGTGACGAAATACGGGCTCAGGTAGCCACGATCGAACTGCATGCCTTCGACGACTTCGAGGCTCGTCTCGATCGACTTGGCTTCTTCAACGGTGATCACGCCGTCGTTACCAACCTTCTCCATCGCGTCGGCGATCAGGTTGCCGATTTCGCTGTCGTTGTTGGCGGAAATCGCGCCGACCTGCGCAATGCGGTCCTTGCTGCCACCAACTTCAACCATCTGCTTGTGCAGCTCGTCAACCACGACACGGACAGCCTTGTCGATGCCACGCTTCAGCATCAGCGGGTTCGCGCCGGCGACGACGTTGCGCAGACCTTCGCTCAGGATCGCCTGGGCGAGCACGGTCGCGGTGGTGGTACCATCACCAGCGACATCCGAGGTCTTCGAGGCAACCTCGCGCACCATCTGGGCGCCCATATTCTCAATCGGATCCTCGAGCTCGATTTCCTTCGCAACCGAAACGCCGTCCTTGGTGACGGTCGGGGCGCCGAACTTCTTGTCGAGAATAACATTGCGGCCACGCGGGCCGAGGGTAACCTTCACTGCCCTCGCGAGCTGGTCGACACCAGCCTTGAGACCATTGCGGGCTTCGAGATCAAAAGCAAGGATCTTGTGAGCCATCTTTTCTATCTCCTTAGACTTTCTTAACTACATCTCTTTGTCGTTCATCACTTCCGCGGACTTCAATCCGGGGAAACAATCCGAAAATGAACGGGGTGGCAAAGTTACTTCTCGATCACACCGAGAATGTCGCTGCGGTTGACCAACAGGAACTCTTCGTCGTCAACAGTGACTTCCGTGCCGCCGTACTTCGCGAACAGCACCTGGTCGCCAACGCTGACAATCTGCGACAGCGGCTTGCGCTCGAGATCCTTGTTGACGATGTCATCACCGAGGGCAACGACTTCGCCGATCTGAGGACGTTCCTTGCTGACGGTATCCGGAATGATGATGCCGCCGGAGGTCTTTTCATCCTTCTCCACTACCTTGAGCAACACACGCTCGTCAATCGGACGCACGTTCATCGTGATGCTTCCTCCATCAATCGAATCGGTTTGCACTTTTTTGACGAATCCACCCGGGAAATGAGTCGGTGACCGATTTACCAAGACTGCGGTTCGTCGTAACTATATGAAATGTATGAACTAGCTTTTCTGTTAGCACTCATTCGAGGCGAGTGCTAACAAGGGCGAAAGTATAGGATTCCACTACCAAAGAGTCAAGCTGTTCCCGACCCACTCGGAGACCTGTTCGCCCCCGCCCGTTCTTTGTTTTCTGCCGCTCGGGGCGTGCCCGCGAGACCTCAGCAAGCAGCATCAGGATACAGCCGCATGTATATTCTGCGCGATGCGGACTCACGAATCCACAACACCGTCCACCCACGGGCCGGAATCCCCGGCGAAACGTACCGTGCACACATCAATCCGGCGCAGGTTCCGGCTTGTCTCTGTGCTCTCGGTGCTGCTCCCGTTGCTGCTGCTGATGCACCTGGCGCAGGGGCAGGAACCGCCGCCGTCCAGCAACCCCACCACTCCGGCTGATTCCACAGTTGTCGTCAAACCGGACAGTGTGTCCGACAGCTTGCTGGTGGATTCGTTGCAGGTGGAATCTGTAGTTGTAGATTCGGTGACCGGCGATACGTTGCGGGTGATCGGAGAGACGCTGCCCGCCGACAGCGCCGCCGCACTCGATTCGCTGGTGGTGCTTCCGGAACCGCTGCCCCCCATTATCCCGCCGGATTCGACGGCACCCGTTACCCGCTCGCAGACCTCGTTCAAGCTGACCAACCGCGAGTTCCAACGTCACACCTTTCGTGACGCCGGACAGGCAATCACCACCGCGCCGGGCCTTTTCCCACGTCATCCGGACATCTACGGGCAACCGTTCTATGTTGTCCCGGCCGGTGGATCGCCGCGTGACGTCGGCGTCTGGTTCCGTGGGCGGCCGTTCGACGATCCGCTCACCGGCGCGACGAACTTCAGCACCTTTGTCCCGGAAGAGATCCAGATCGCCGAGTACGAGCCCGCCGCGACAGGATACCGCATGTCCAGCGGTCCGACGATCAACCTCGTGCAACCGTACGTCTATGAACGCGTGCCGGTCACACGGATCGTCTACCGTCAAGGCTGGTACGGGCTCGGACGTGCGGACTGGCGTATCGCCAACCAGTTGACGGACGCCTTCGCCTACCACATCGGGGTCAACATCGCCGAATTCCAAGGCCGCTACGCCAATACCGTCGCCAACACCAGCCACCTGCGCATTGGAGGACGGCAGACCATTCGCAACGTCGGAGTCCTATCCGCGCAATGGATGGAAACTCGTGACCGCTGGGGACGGGCGTTCGACACGAAAACCTCCAGCTTCCACCGCAATGACATCGATATCAGCCTCTCCTCCGGCGAACCCGGTGACAGTCTGTACCGAGAGGTTGCGGCGTGGTATGTGCGTTCGCAGAGCGGGTTCGGGTACGGTGACGAGGACGGCAACCGTCTCGGGCTGCGCGCGCAGCAGGGAGTTGCTGGCTTTTACGGTCACAACCTGGCCGTCCGTGCGGACGTTGAACGGACCGCCGCACGGTTCAACCGCCGAAAGAACAACATCGACCCACAAGCCAGCCGCTTGACCGCTGGAATTGGCGCGGAGGATCAATACACCTTCGGCCCGTTCGAGCTACAAGGATCGCTGCGCACCGAGTATTCCACCATCAGCCTGCAACCGGATACGACGGACGTGGACGACACGATGCTGATCGGTGGGTCTGCCTCCGCAACCTACAGCATTACCGATTCACTACGCGTGCTGGGGTTGGTCTCGTCAAGTTGGCGTTACCCGGGACTGGATGAATCGGCCGGCTACTGGTCGGTGCGCACGCCCGATCGCTGGATGGACATCCTCCCCGTCCCCGACTACACAACCTATTACTACGGCGAGCCGACCCTGAAGCCGGTGAAAACGGACTACGCTGGTGCGGGTGTGACCATGGGCTGGCCGGACTACAGGCAAGTCTACGTGATGAGCGGCGTGCGTCAGTGGCGGGATCAGATCATCACCTACGTTGAATCCGACATCGCGTGGACACGCAAGAACACGGTCAACTACACCACGTACGAAACCTCGGCGTACGCGTGGACACCGATCTGGGGTCCGATCAGCGCCGCCGGGTCGTTCACCTACGCCGAACCGATCACCCCGACCGCGCCTGTGCCTGAGACGTACGGCTGGGCCAGCCTGCGCTTCATGGACTTTTACTACGAAGGACAGTTGCGCATCCGGGCTACCGTGAACGCATACTACTGGGGCGAGTACCAGACATCGTCCTACACTCAGGACGCTGCCATCCTCTACGACGCCATCCTCAACGCGCGGATCTTCAATTTCGAGGCCTACTTCGGGGTGCGTAATCTTCGCAGCACGCCGTACCAGTTCATCCCCGGTTATCCGAACATGCACCGGTCCGAGATCTGGGGAGTGCGCTGGTTGCTCTGGAAATGATGGTCCAGCCTATAGCCAGGCTATCAGGGGGGTATTGCGCCAGCCAGGTTCATTCCACAGGCTGGTACTAGCTTTCGTCGTCACGACTCGATTTCTCGCCCGGCTCCTCTCCCAGCAGCCGCGCCTGGTTCACACTCCACGTCGTCGATTTGCGGTCGCCGTGTTTCTTTACAAAACCCAGCCCGCGTAAATTGGTCAAATAGCTGCGGGCAGTTGACGGCCGGGCATCCAGCATCTCGGCCAGCTCAGACGCCTTGAACTGTAACTGATCCTTCTGCAACAGGAAGACAATCAGCTGCTCGATGGGTGCCGCACCAATCCGGAAATCCGCTTCCTCGAACACGTTCAGCACGCGGATGATCGCGTCCCGGTCCCGAGTGTTCATCGGGAACCAGTTGTGCGCATCAAAGAACAGGTGCACCGGCTTGATAATCCGTTTCGTCTTCAGTAGTGCCCGGTCCAGCACCGTTCGCAACTCCGACAGATTCCCCGGCCACGGATACCGTTCCAGTTTGTGCTGCGTGTCCATGTGCAAGACCGGCTTCTCGATCCGGTATTTTGCCGCCATCTGCCCGAGGATGTGCTCGGCCAGCAGCGCGATGTCTTCCCGCCGGTGACGCAATGGTGGCAGATCGATCTGCAGAATCGCGATTTCGAGGAACAGATCGTGACGGAACAACTGCCGCGTCGCGAGCAGGTTAATGTCCTCGTTTGTCGACGCGATGTACCGAGGTACGGTGTGCGGATTACCGCCCGGCGATTCCGGATTGTGCCGCTTGCGCAATTGCTCCGCGAAAATCGGCTGTAGCTGTAACGGCAACTGGTCAACGTCCGCGAGGTACACCGTCCCGACTTGAGAAAACAGGGCGTCCAGCCCGCGCAGCTCGGAAACGTCCGCATACTCTGAAATCAAGTCCCGGATCTGCAGCTTGAAGTGTTCGTGCGACAGAAACTGGCAAGGGATTGAGAGGAATGGTTTGTCCGCACGCATGCTCGAATCATGAATCACACGAGCGATTTGCGATTTGCCAGTGCCAACCTCACCGTTGATCAACGTCGGTACGTCGCTGAATGCCGCCCCCTGCACCACACCGATTACATCCCGCCAGATACGTGAATCGCCGACCAGGGTGCGTAGACCATGTTCCAGCCGCAGTCCCGTATCGCCAGGCAACTCGGAAACAGTGTACGAGCGTTCGCGCAGAAATTGCTGGAAAGGGTCCGGCAGAAACGACGATTCCGAATACGAAACGGCACTCTCATGCAGCTGGCCGAGCTTCGAGGCGCGCCAACGTGCATAGTCGTTAAGCTGCGTGATGTAGTAGAGATAGTCGCGTGGAGGAACCGAATTCGGTCCAGAGCTTTGCCACCAGTTCGCGGCACTTTGGATCATCTCCTCATCCGAACTGTTTCCTTTCAACAGTTCAGGCAAGGCCTCTCGCAGCACCTGCTTCCGAAATTGTGAGGATTGTGGCGAAGTGGATGTGTCCATAATATAGCATTTTATCGCTAAAAGTAAACGAGAACTTATCTAGAACCACGACAAATGTAACATTATCCCACAAAAAAAGTCAACCTCCGAAATCACGCATTTTCAACTATCACGAGCTGTTTTTACCCGAAAACTAACCAACCTGCGGAATACGAGCGGCACGCTCACCGGAATTAAAGAGGCAGAAGACTATACAATTTTCTACACTATGTTAACATTGCTTATTTATTTATCCAAAATACTGATAACAAATCCGCCCTGATTGCTCCGTACCCCGGGCTAGCCAATGAGAGTCCGAAGAGTTCCAATTTCGGAGCTCCGTACTTCGACCACATCGCCCACCTGCATCGGTCCAACACCGGCAGGTGTACCAGTTGCGATCACGTCACCGGCTTCCAACCCGGACGTTTCGCTCAAATCCCGCACAACCGTAACCGCATCCCACAACCACAACGACGGATCACCCTCTTGCACCACCTCACCGTTTAATACTGTCTGATACGTAAAGTCGCGCAGATCCCGCGATTTATCCACCGTACGCAACCACGGCCCCATCGGCGCAAATCCGATCCGGGCTTTCGCACGGAACCACGGCTTGCCAGCGTCCTTCGCCTTGTTCTGCTCCGCGCGGTCGGAGATGTCGTTCAGCAACGTTACTGCGACAATCGCCCGGCGCGCCTGTTGTTCGTTGATCGGCCCACGCAACGCTTCACCGATGATCAGCGCCAGCTCCCCTTCGTAATCCACGCGGTCGCTTTCCACCGGACGATTTACCGTCGATTCATTGGCGGTGAGGCAGCCACGGGACTTCATGAAGAACATCGGCTTGCCCGGAACCTTGTTGCCGAGCTCGGCGGCGTGCGCGGCGTAATTCCGGCCAACACAATACAGCGAGCCGCCGGTATCCGGAACCGACCAAGACCAGCCGCTGATGTCGAATCCTGAAGCCGATCCGGCCAGTTGCTCCAGCCACGCCAGGCTTGCGGACACATCCCCCGAGCGGAAAACGTCCGTCATCGCAGGATGTTCCGGATCGCGCAGGTGAAACGAAACCGTGTCCGCTGCCTTGAGCAGATCCGCGACACGAACATGCCGCCCGTCATCCGTTAAAATGAACAATTCCGGGATCTCCCCGGAAATCATCATCGTCAACCGCATCGTCTTTCTCCATGCAAAACCAACAGAATATACACGATAGCCGGGGCCCGGTGGGTGCCTCGAGCCATCTTCCATGGGCTTGCCGTGCCGGATGCCTGCCGCTAAGTTCTCGCAGCAAGAGGAAGCGAAACCTGTGACGATCCGATCCGAACCTACTCCCCGCCCGTGGTTCATCTTCGCCGTGCCGTTTCTGTTCAGTCTCGGCGCCTACGGGATGACACAACTCAACGTTGTCGGTCCTGGTGTCGCCGCCGGATGGGCGAATGTACTCACCGCCACTGGTGAACCGGCCAGCGCTGTGATCTCCCCGTTATACCGCACGATCCTGCTGCTGCTGGGGTCGATTCCGATTTCAAACATCTTGCCGCATGTCATCGCTGGATGGTTCAATGTGGTGCTGATGGCTGTGGCGTCCGGATTCTTCGCACTGTTCATGTATCGGGGGATCAACCGTGTCGTGCCATGGGGTGCGAGTTCGCTGGCGATGTTTGCCGGAACGCTGGCCGGGATCACACAGACAACCTGGACAGCAGCGCTGACACTCAACCCGGCCCCGCTGGCGTTGGCACTGGTGCTGGCGTCTCTGTGGCTGGTGATGGAGTACGATAACGACCGACCGCGCCTGCTTTCCGCACTGTTGTTTGGCCTGGCGCTTACCGCGCACGCCGCTGTGGTGTTCCTGTTGCCACTCCATGTCTGGCTCTTGCTGCAACGACGCGGCAGAACCGGGTGGATTCCCGCCCTCTTGGCCGGCCTGATACCGTTGTTTCTGTTCCTGCTGCCAACGTTGAATCCGGTTTTCACGCTGAACGGCCTCTTCAGTCAACCGCCGAACATCCCAGCCGACCTCAACGGGTTCAATCTGCTGATGTGGAGCAAGCTGCACGCGCTGACGCCCGTCGCCCTTTTGTTTGTCGTCGTTGCCATCATTCGTGCCGAGCGAAACTGGATCGTGCCCGGCATCCTGGTCCTCGGTTTCATCAATCTGGCATCCCTCTTCCAGTTTTCCACCCAATTCGCCGCAATCCTTGTGGGGATGCTGGTGGCGGGACTGACCACGGTCGGGCTGGCAGTGCTGTTCAACCGGCTGCCGCGCGGATTGAACCTGACCGTATGGCTGCTGATTCCCGCGATCTGGTTCGTTCAGGGACCGTCGATCAACCGTCACGGCGAAGACTTATGGCAGATTCATGCACGTAACGTGATGGCCACCCAGCGCTACGAAACCCTGATCGCGACAACCGATCACGAACGCTTGCTGGCGCCGTATCTCTATATGCAACGGGCGATGGATCTTCGGCCTGACCTGATCCTGGTCGATCCGACATTGCTGAGCTGTTCCCGGTATCTCGAATCGTTTCACCTGGATACGTTGCTGCAAACCGAGCGTGCGCTGGCGAGTTATGCCGAGTTGCGGGAAACGCTGTCAACCAGTACAGATCCCATCCAGCGTGAACGCGCCAGCCTGCAGTTCTTCAGCGCATGGATTAAGGACGCCCAGCAGTCATTGACCAGCGGCGTGTTGTTCAGCTCCGAGCTCGATCCGGGACCCGAGGTGCCGCTGGTGCCGGAGGGGTTGCTGTGGCGGGTGTATGCGGGAAAAACCTACCCCTTCCTGTTTGAAGGGCTGAACCTCGGTCCGGTATACCGGCGGGCAGATGAGCGCCCATTAGTGCAGCAAACCATCCGTGACTATTCGAGGATGTTCATCCAACGGGCAGAATTCCTGCGGCAGGAAACGTTCACGATCAAGGTCGCGGACTACATTCGGTGGGCGGTTCGAATCGACCCCACCTATCCACCAGCCACCGAGATGGCACGTGAGTACCAGATTCACGGCGATCCGATCCTGCTCATTCCGAAGGTTGAGCCACGGATCGGCCCGGCATTGCCAGGCGTGCGGCAAACGGTGGACGAGTAACCCGAATTACTCCCAGTCAGGGTCGGGAGCGTAGAAGTGCAGGCGTGTCCCTCCCACCTTGCGGTCATCGTCGAGGATCCAACCTTCCATCTCCTCCGGATCAACGATGTGGCGGGTTTCGTAAACGAACAGGCCATCGTCAGTGAGCAGACGCTGATCGCGCAACACTTCGAGCAACGCGGTCAACGCGGGATCGTCATACGGCGGATCGGCGAAGATGAGGTCGAACGGACCGCGCAGTTGTAATGGCTGACGCAAACGTTGGTAGACATCACCAGTGACAACTTTGGCGCGGTCGGTGAACTTGCAACGCTCGAGGTTACCGCGGATCACCCGCAGCGCTTCCCGGTTTTTCTCAACGAACGTCGCCATCTCCGCACCACGAGCGATTGCCTCGAGGCCGAGCGATCCGGTCCCGGCGAACAGGTCGAGCACACGAGCGCCTTCTAGACGATCACGCAGCATGAAAAACAGTTGTTCGCGAATCCGGCCGGAGGTGGGGCGCACATTGTCTGGAGCGTCAAACAGGACCCGGCCTTTTCCTTCCCCGCCGGTCAGTCTCATGGCATCATCAACACGTGGTAGGAGTCAGCGCCGGTTTTGTGGACGGACAGCCGCCAAGGACGCTCGCCCGTTTCCGCCATCCGGTTGAACAACGAGGTCAACGCGGCACGGTTCGCGGTGTACAAGCCCGCACCCGTCGCGATCAGGCCGGCATCCGATGCCAGCAGGTCGAATTCGGTTACCGTCAGCTGAGTTTCCGGGATGTCCGGCAGCATGACCGAATCCAACTGGTACGATCCGCCGCGTGACTCGTAGGATTGTGGCGTCATCGACAGTCCGGAGAACGCAGCCGCTTTCCACGCGTTCAGCGTCGCATCATCGCCGGAGGCCTCAAACAGCACTTCCCGTCCCTGCAGAATCACGCCACTGAGGTTGACATTCTGCTCAAACGCCTGAGCGAACAGCCGGTCGAGTACATACCCCGCACGTTGCTGCAGCACGGCGGAAGATGCCTCAGTCCCTGCAGGAGTAGTCTCAGCCACCCCGGTTCCCTGATCTACGATGCCGTCTTCTTCAGGCACAGACTCAGCGAGTTCGGTCGTCTCCGCGGACGGTTGCAACAAGCCCATCAACGGGTCCCGGAAGAACCAGATCAGCACCGCGACAACCGCCAGCACACCAACCGCACCGAGCATCCACGGCAGGAATCCGCGCTCCCGGCTGGGCTTTAACGGCTCAAATTCAACGTCGTCCAATTCATCGACGGACAGGTGCTGGCTCAGGGCATCCGCGTTCAGTTTAACTGTTTCTTCATCCTCGACATCAGCTTCGAGAACCTCTTCATCCTCAGCGTCATCCAAAGGCAGCTGAACATCAATCGAATGGTCAACGCCGTTGTTTTCGGGTTCGTCCTTGGACTGCCACAGATGGAGCAATGGAAGCAGATCCGCTTCCTCTTCGATTTCCTGCTCGACCAGGCCGGACGTGATGGTCACCGAGCTGAGTTCGAGACCACGGTTTCGGAGTAGATCTTCCCAGAAGGACAGCAGTTCCGGACGAATGACGACGGCATATGCCTCGCCGTTCACCCGGTTCCAGGCAAAAATGTTACTGTGCAGGGAATCTTTCAGGCGTTGCTGCAGTTCCCACTCGACGTGCTCGCGAACATCTTCGCCGCTGAGTTCGCCGACAGGAATCTTCCAGGCGTTGCCCCAGGGCGGGGAAAACGCCACACTGATTTTTTCCACACCGTGCAACCAGCCACGCATAAACTGGACAATCGTCCGTTCAACAACCTTGCCCAGCTCAGGATGGGTTGCGGCAAGCGGTGTCGGTGGAAACGTTATCGCAGAGGACGCCCGGACAACGTAGGTCTGATCCGGTTGTCGCTCCTCAAGAACAAGCCCCCGCGAGTCCCAACTCAGGCGGTATCTCGGGGGGCGCTTCGCTTCTTGTGAACTAACGTCGGTCAGCGGGTTTCGCTCCACGACAAGTCGTTGTTCTCAATGTAACCCGGATTCTCGATCGGGCCGACGGTGAAGATCGATTCGAGGAATCCCTCCGACGGCAGATCGTATTCTTCGCCCATCTGCGGACGGATCGTAACGCCGATCGTGTCAATCTTGGTCACACCGATCGTCTCGGTGTACGTCAGCTTGGCAATCACATCCTGCACCGCCTCAAGGTCGGTCCAGACACGGATCAGGCTGTCATATTGTACGGTGAACAGCATGTCGCGCAGACGGTCGATATCCTGGTAGGATGCTACCGAATCCACCGGAGTCATCACTTCGGTGTTCGCCTCCACGGTCGTCGTCTTGCGCGGTGACAACAGTTCGATTTCCACCTCGAAGTAGTCACCCTGCAGTTCGAGCTGCATCTCGTACAGCGTGGTGTCCTTCTGCATGTCCTGCTCGAGACGCGCACGAGCCTGACGCGCCAACCGGTTCACAAACAGGTTGGTGTACAGCTCCTTTCCCAGTACCGGGTTTTCCGGCTCACCGCGGCTGACCATGTTGTAATCGATCTTGCCTTCGATTGACAACCGGGTGTTGAGGTTCAGCAGGTACTCGGTACCGGTAATCGGATCGTTGCGAAGCTCAGACAACGGCATCGTCAACAGGTATTCCTTGGATGGGACGAGGTACTCTTCGTACGGCAGGTAGTCACGGGTGATCTTGCCGTCACCCCAGACGATCAAACGCGTGTCATCGTCACCCTGCATCGGGTAGTAATAATGCAGATCCTGCGGCGACACCATCTTGTACAGCACCGGACGGACAACACCTTCAAATTCCGGCTTCGGCATCATCTTGATCAGGATCGAATCGACCAGCGCGCTCTCCATCTGGTCTTCGCTGACCATCTGCCCCTGGCTGTACGCTTCCGTCATGATTTCGGAGAAGTGGAACTTGTCCGAGAAGTCGACGATGAACGAGTCGTACGGAGCATCATACAGCGACATCTTGTCCATTTCGAACGTCGCGCGCTTGACCGCGATCGAATCGTTCTCCATGAACCGGAGCAGGCTGTCGAGATCCGCGATGTAGCTGTCTGTTGCCTCATGATAGCGCTGAACCACAAAGTTCAGGTTGTCCATCGTGAGACGGCTCGCCGCGGTCAACTCGTCCTGCTTCTGCCACAACTTCTGAGGATAGAGCACGCTCGCGACCAGGGCGACAACGAGAATCACAATCAGGATCTTCAAAATCCAACTGCCGCGTGGTTCATAGTGACGGGTTTCAGCCATCGTGCTTCCCCTTACTCTCCACTAGTGACCAGGCTGGACGTCGACATGCTGCCGCAACGTGGCCAGCCGTTTCTCGCCTATTCCTTCAACCAGCAGGAGGTCTTCCAGCCGCTGGAAGGCACCGTGTTCGCTTCGCCACTGCAGGATTCGTGAGGCCAGAACCTGACCGATGCCGGGAATACTCTCCAGCTCGGACACCGTACACGTGTTCAGGTTTAACCGCTGCGCCCGTGTTGACGGTTCAGCGGATTCCTCACCCACACGTACTTTGACCTGATCCTGCTGCAGTTGTGGAGAAACGTCGCTCCAGCGCCCGGGATCGGATGTAGACCGATCCCCATCACCTCCACCCGGAGTCTCCGAAACGGATTCCCCCGAAGAGGAGGCATGCAAAACGGAAGGTACATCGTCAGACGTGGAAGGTGCCAGTGAACCTGAGGCATTCCCGCCCGGGAGTGCTTCCGTCGACATGGAGTCCTCCGGAAGCGCCGCAACCGGCGGAGCGCCTTGGATTACGACGCCTTCCCCACCATCTGTCCACCGCAAAACCTGCTTTGCGACCAGCCCGATTACCAGCAGCAACGCCAGCACGAAGAGAGTTCGCTTCTCCATCTCGGTCAGTGCGAACGACGGCTTGCGTTGCTCCCGATTCATCGTTGATCCCCACGTTGGATCTTGGCGAATGGCACAGGTCAACAAAACGGCGTGTTGCTGACAACACGCCGTCACTCACTCGATTACTTGAAGAACGCGTTCTTCACTTTCTGGAAAAAGCTGTGGTCACCATCCTTCGGAGGCTGCACACCGTCCATATCCTTCAGTGACTCAAACACCTCGCGCTCTTCCGAACTCAGCTTGGTCGGGATGTATACGTTCACCTGCACCAGCAAATCACCCTTGCCGGAACTGTTCAGGTGTCGCAACCCCTTACCACGCAGTCGCAGGATCTTACCCGCCTGCGTGCCACTGGGAATGTCCACCTCGACCGACCCGTTCAACGTCGGCACCTCAACCTCTCCACCGAGCACTGCCTGCGGGATCGAAATATGCAGGCCGTAAAGCAGATCGTCGCCGTGGCGTTCGAACTGATCATGCTTCTTGATGTCAAACA
Organism: bacterium; assembly: GCA_963675295.2. Classification (GTDB taxonomy): domain Bacteria; phylum Electryoneota; class Electryoneia; order Electryoneales; family Electryoneaceae; genus BMS3BBIN04. The sequence continues at coordinate 2,488,064 of CAXXKJ010000002.1, read as the reverse complement.
CGATGATCAGGTCGCCTGACGGACCACCATGCGGGCCGGCATGTCCCTCGCCGCGCATGGTCATGTAATTGCCCTTCTCGACACCGGCGGGCACATTGATCTCGATCGTCGACGCGTTTTTGTTGCGGCCTTCTCCGTGACACACCTGGCACGGATCCTTCACCACCTCGCCGCGTCCGTTGCACGTTGGGCAGGTGCTGACATTGACCATCTGGCCGAGCAACGACCGCGTCACCTGGCGAACCTCACCCGCACCTCGACAGGTCGGGCAGGTCTCAGTCGCGGTACGGTCCCGTGCGCCGGAGCCACCGCATTCGACACAACGCTCGTAGCGGTTGACCTTGATCTTCTTGGTCACCCCTTCTGCGACTTCCTCGAGGGTCACTGCGAGGTCGACGCGCAGGTCACGGCCCTTCATCGTGCGACGGCCACGCTGTCCACCGCCCGCGCCGCCGAAGATGTCGCCGAAGCCCATGCCACCAAAAATGCTGCTGAAGATCTCGAACGGGTCGATGTCGACACCACCGCCGAATCCGCCAGGCCCGCCTGCTGCTCCGCCTAGGCCAGCGTGCCCGAAACGGTCGTACCGGGCGCGCTTGTCAGCATCGGAAAGAACCGAGTACGCCTCGCCGACTTCCTTGAACTTGGCTTCCGCGTCCGCATCCCCCTTGTTCCGGTCGGGATGGTACTGCATCGCCAATTTGCGGTATGCCTTCTTGATCTCTGCTTCGCCCGCGCTGCGCTCTACACCGAGGACTTCATAATAATCTCGCTGGGCCATTTCAGCCTTCCTGGTCAGATGCAGCGGCGATGATCACCCGGCTCGGGCGGATCAGCTTGTTGCCGAGTTTGTAGCCGGTCTGGTGTACATTCAAAACGGTTCCGGGTTCGGCGTCCGGACTGGGCGTTGTCAGCAACGCTTCGTGCAACTCCGGGTCGAACGGCTTACCTTCCGCCTCAACCTCTTCCAACCCGCGCTTACGCAAGGTGTCGCTGAATTTCTGCTGAATCAGCTTCGCACCTTCCAGCAATCCGGCAACGTCCTTCTTGTCCTCGGCATTGTGAATCAGCAGCGCGAAGTCATCCAGCACCGGCAACAGATCCTCGATCAGGCTCTCGTTGGCCAACGCGCTGAATTCTTCGAACTCACGGATCTTCCGGCGGCGGAAATTCTCGAATTCCGCACGGGCACGCAACATCTGGTCCCGGAGACGGTCGTTTTCTTCCGTCAGCTCGGTGATGCGGCGGTCGAGATCATTTTCCTCAATCGTGGCACCGTCATCGGTGATGTTGATGTGCTTCGTCTCTTCAGCCGTTGACGCGGCGTTTTCCGCCGCTTCAGCCTGTTGTTTGTCTTTCTTGCTCATCTTTGCCAAACGTCAAATCTCAGGTTTCGACACGTAGTTGAACCGCTTCCGCGGCGAATTTCACCAGGGATGAAAGGTGCGCGTAATTCATTCGGGTTGGGCCGATGACGCCGAGCGTGCCCTCGGTGTCGCCGATGCTGTAGCTGGCCGCAACAACGCTGCAGCCTTCCAGCACCTGTTGACCCGTCTCTTCCCCAATGCTGATGCGCACACCGTGTTCTGTCTGATGCTGGCCCGTGTTCAGCAGGTGCAGGATCACGTCACGGTCTTCCAGCACCTCAATCACCGCACGCGTCTGATCCAGATCCGCGAAATCGGGCTGGTAGAAGACGTTGCTTGCGCCGTCCACATGAATCTCTCCGACTCGATCCTCGCGGAAAATGTGATCCGCTGAATCGACCACGAGCTTCAACAACGGGCGTCCCTGCTGCTGGACGCCGGCCATCCGGCGGGCGATGCTGGTCCGTACCTCACCCAGCTTCAACCCGGCCAGGCGCTCGTTCAGCACGCGCACAGCGCCGTCAATCTCGGCGTCCTCGAGCGTGGATGCGATATTGAGCAAGATGTTGCGCACGAAGCCGTTCCGAATGGTCAGAATCACCATCAAGCGGCCCGAGGCGATCCGGACCATGTCGATCCGGTGCAGGATGCCCTCAGCCAGCTGCGGCGTCAACACCACCGCGATCAACGCACTCGTTCGCGCCAACGCATCGCTGGTGCGGTCAAGCACGTCATTGATCCCGCCGATCGCGACCTCTTCCAGCGCGCGCATGATCGTCTGACGCTCATCATGCCCGACCTCGACCCGCTCCATCATCGCATCGACATAAAGCCCGTAGCCGAGGTTGGTCGGAACACGGCCCGCCGAGGTGTGCGGCTGCTTGAGCAGTCCGAGCTCCTCGAGGTCGGCCATCACGTTGCGGATCGTCGCCGGCGACAACTCCATCGCCAGCCGCTTGCTCAACGTGCGAGAACCCACCGCGCGCGCCGTGAACAAATACTCCTGCAGCAAGGCTGTAAACACAGCCCGCTCGCGTTCGTTCAGGTCACGGTTCAGTCCTGGCACGTGCGACATCGTACGAAATGCTCCACTCAATTCAATCCTGCGATAGCTTAGTAGTATAACGGGTGATCTGAAACCCTGTCAAGCGAGCACGGTTCAACCACCGGCACGCACTCGCCGGGCCGCCCCAAGCCAACCCACAAGCGCTGGAAGCACCAGAGCAGACACAATTGCACGGAGCGCCGGAGTCGCAATCCACGGAGACGACGCCAGAAACCACTGCGCCCCGCCGATCAACAACACTCCGATCAAGCCGCCGAACAGTCCCATCAACAGGCCACTGACCGCCAACGGGCCACGCACCTGGCCGTGCGTCCCGCCAACGAGAAACACCGCCCGCGCCCAGGATTCGCCGGTCTTCGCCGCGACTTTCACCGCCTGCACGGTCAACAGCACCGAGATCAGCACGATCACCGCGCCGGCGATCCCGGCAATCAGCAGCACCTGGCCGCTTAACTGTTCAAATCGGGCGAGCAGCTCACCCTCAAATGCGACGTCCTCGATGTCCGGATCGGCGATAATTTCATCGGCTTCCATCGCCAACCGGTCTGCCGAGATCGCACCCGGATCATACCGTAGGATGACCGAAGCCGGGAGAGGATTCTCGGCGAGCAGGCCGGTCAAGTCCTCTCCGTGCCGCTCAGCGAACAATTCCGCCGCCTGTTCCCGGGTAATGGTTTCGACTTCACGGACACCGTCCCGATTCCCAAGCCGGGTACTCACCTCGTCCAGGTTGCGTTCCCGGCCCGGCTGCAGAAACGCCTCGATCTCGAAACCACCGAGCAACCGGTCCCGTGCGATATCAACCGTCTGCTGGAATCCTGAGAACAGCATGATGAACGCCGACACCACCGCCAGCGCGATCATCGCCAGGTTGCCGGCGAGGCCGCTGCGACGCCACGCCACCCACCCTTCCCGCAGGATGAATCCGCCGCTCATCGCGTCTCCTCCCGCAACTCACCCTGTTCGACATACAGCTTCCGCACCGGGTAGCCGTCGAACAGTTCAGCGCGATGGGTTGCGAGCACAATCGAGGTGCCCTGTGCGTGAATCTTCGCCAGCAGTTCGACAATCGAGGTGGCGGTCTCGTGGTCCAGATGGATCAACGGTTCGTCCGCGATCAACGCGAACGGTTGCGCGACCAGCGCTCGGGCAATAGCCAGCCGCCGCATCTCACCACGGCTGAGGTTCTTCGGATACTGGTCGAGGTGGGCGTGCAGGCCAACACGGTTCAGCACACGAAGCGCCTGCACCTTGGTCTGTTTTTTCGTCCAGCCGAGGACTTCGCCAACGAGGGAGACATTGCGGTAGACACTACGATCCGCGACCAGGGTCAGATCCTGGTCGATGATACCGAGCAGGCGGCGGACAGTGGGTAGATCCTTGTCCTTCACTTGTGACAGACGGTGACTGCCGACGATCACGTCCCCGCTGTCGGGACGCAGGGCGCCGTACATCATCCGCAGGATCGTCGACTTACCCGCGCCGGATCCACCAACCAGCAGCACCCATTCGCCCTTGTTGATGCGGAAGCTGACGTCACGGACGCCGCGCCCGCGATCATATATTTTGCTCACCCGCATCAGCTCGATCATACCGGCTCCGCCGCGATGTGAATCCGGTCGCTGGTCTCGTCACCCGGTTTGAACGTCAGTTCGTGATACACGTTCTTCGGTTGAAATCCATTCTCTTTCGCGATATCCAACACCGTCTGGATCATGTAGATCCGCTGCTGATGATGTTCGACGTACACCGTGTCCTCGCCGTCCGGGTAGATGTTGAACACGTTATGCTGGATGCGTTCCTCTTCGTCGTAACGGGTGATTCTGCGGTACGATCCGCCCTTGAGGTGTTCCTCCATCGCCGACCCATTGAAATGGATGCGGCTGTTGATTTCGGTGCTCAGGTCAACGACCAGCAATCCGCCGGGACGGATCACCTGGCGCGCGTTGCGGAAAAACGTCGCGACTTCCTCCTCGTCCAGCAGGTAGTTCAATGAATCGTAGACACAGATCCCGAGGTCGCACGGTTCGACATCCGGCGTTTCCAGGAACGAGTACACGCCCCATTGCATGACACGCCCACGCGGCGGCTTGATCGCTTTCGCCTCCTCGACCATCGGAGACGAGGCATCGACGCCGACCGTGTCCCAACCCAACCGTGCGAGGTAGGTCAGCAACGTGCCGGTTCCACAGGCAAAGTCGATTGCCCGTCCACGACGGAGACCGTGTTTCTTGACCGCCATTTTGTCGATGTAGGACGCCCACGCGCGGTAGTTGACGTGGTCCATGACCTCGTCGTAGAACTGCGCAAGCATCGTATACGGGGCAACATCCACCCGCTTCGACCGTGCTTCCAGTCCTCGTCCGCGCGATTTGCTCCTCACGCCTCCAGCCCCTCAAGCAACGTTTCCGGCAGACGGAACAACTTCACCGCCGTCTGTGTCGTCTCGTAAATCACCTTGTCCAGGCTGACGCCGTGCGCCTTCGCCAACGCACCGGCGACATAACCGACATAGCCCGGTTCATTAGTCTTGCCACGACGCGGTACCGGTGCCATGAACGGGCTGTCCGTCTCGATCATCAGCCGGTCCAACGGAATCAGTTTCGCGATCTCGGGACGATCCGACTTCTTGTACGTGATGTTCCCGGTAAACGAGATGTGGAAGCCACGATCCAGCACTTGCTTCGTCATCGCTTCGTCACCGGCGTAACAGTGAAACACCCCGCCGGGGCCGTCGATGCCGTCGTACCCGACATCGTCCAGCACCTCCAGCAGCCGCTTCGACGCTTCCCGGTCGTGAATCACCACCGGTTTGTCGAGATCCTTCGCGAGTTGCAACTGCTCCGCGAACCAACGTTCCTGAACCTCCGGTTCAGTGTGATCGCGGTAGAAATCGAGACCAATCTCCGCGACCGCGACGCAGCGGTCATCCGAGCATAACGCCATCACCAGATCAAGATCGCCGGATCGTGCACTGCCGGCGTCGTTCGGATGAATCCCCGCGCCGAACCAGACGTTGTCGAACTGATGGGCGTGCTCACGGCACTGCTTCGAGGTGGTGACATCGGTGCCGAGATCGATGATCGCACGCACGCCTGCTTCCTTCGCCCGATGCACCACCTCCTCGACCTGTCCGTCGAAGGTTCTCCATGTCAGATGGACATGTGTATCAATCATGGATCATTCCAAATAGTCTTGAGTTACGTTTTCGTTTGGTCGTCTTCAGCTCCCGGGCTCTCTTTTTTCTCCCAGAGACTGCAACCTCCAGGGCCGTTGAGCTGTCCTATCACTGAAAGCACAACAGGCGGTCTGACCCACCGCCTCCTACTACCCCGACGGGAATACCCTCCACATCCCGTCTTGCGCCACCTTGGCGCCCCTGAACCGTTCGGCCCGGACCCTCCGAGCGGTTCTTTTTTGTCTCAACTTGTAACCCTAGTGCCGCGCGAGGATGTGATAGTCGGTATCTGAACGCAGCAATTCGCCGTGCTTCATGTCCGCGATCAACCGCCCCTGTTCAAACAACAGCACACGCTCATCCGGGTCGAGATCATCCAGCCGGTGCGTCGCCATCAGTACTGTCTTTCCCACCGAAACCTCGCGCAGCGTCCGTTCGATCTCCCCCGCGACGTCGCCGTCCAGCGCCGACGTGGCTTCGTCAAACAGCAGGATCGGTGGATCATGCAGCAACGCCCGCGCAATCGCGATCCGTTGCCGTTGGCCGCCGCTCAACCGTTCGCCAAGGTTACCGAGGTCAGTGTCGTAGCCCTGCGGCAGGTCACGGATGAACTCGTCCGCGTGCGCCAGCGTCGCCGCGCGTTCAATCGCATCCCGCGACGCCTCCGGCGAACCGTACGCGATGTTTCCGGCCACCGTATCCTGAAACAGCACGATCTCCTGAGTGACAATCCCGAACAGGCGGCGAAGTTTCGCGATCGGCAGGCTGCTGGTGTCCCGGCCGCCTATCAGGATCGTCCCCTCGCTGGGATCATAAAAACGTGGCAACAGGTTGAGAAAGCTGCTTTTGCCGGAACCAGACCGTCCCGCGAGGATCACCCGCTCGCCGGGCTGGATCGTGACCGTCACGTCTCGTAGCGCCAACGCACGGTCATCCGAATACGCGAGGCTGACATGCTTGCACTCGACACCGGGCTGCGCGTCGGGACGCGACGCTTTTTCCGCGCCTGCCACATCCTGGATCGAATACGGTTCGTCCAGCAGGTCGAACACACGCTCCGCCGCGCCTTCCGCGACTTTGAGCCGTGCCTGCACCTCGCCGAGGCTGGTAATCGGCGCGAGCAAACCGAACAGTAACACGAGGAAGCGGACGAACTGATCCGCCACCAGCCATTGCCCGCCGAGGACTTGTCCGCCCGCGACCAGCAGGATCACCGCAATCACCAGCACGCCGACAAACTCCCGCATCGGCGACACAATCCGCCGCAACCGCTCCTTGCCGATTGCCTGCCGGAAATGCTCGTTCGTCGCCTGCTCGAACCGGCGGATCTCGCTGTCTTCGCCACCGTACGCCTGCACGATGCGGATGCCATACAACGCTTCACTCAACCGTGCGGTGACCGCGCCGACACGTTCCTGCGTCCGCTTCGACTTCCGTTTCAGGCTGCCACCCATGGCGTTGGTGACAACCCCCGTGATCGGCGCGATCAGCACCGCCGCGAGCGTCAGTTGCCACGAGATCGACAGCAACAACACGAGAAACAGGATCGCGGTAAGTGGATCGCGCAGCAACTTGCCGAAACTCTCCGCGAGGCCGGCGTTGAGCACGGTGATATCGTTAATGCCGCTCGAGATCAGATCGCCCGACTGACGGCGGTGAAAAAACGCGAGGTCCTGGTTCAGCAGGTGTTCGACATATTCATCCCGCATGCGCCGCGCAATGCGTTGTTCCACGGAGGCCGACAGCACCAGCTGCAGGTACAGCGCGAGATTCTTCAACGCGAACGCGATCACGATAAACAGAATCGCCCGCTTCAACGTATCCAACGGACTGTCCGCCATCACCAGGTTCGCACTGTAATGGGCGAGGTAGTCGGTCAGGTTGAGGAAGCTGAGCGGTTCGTCGGGTAGCGCCGGGACCTGAGCCTGACCTGTGAACAACGCCTGCACGAAATCCGCCGCCATCCAGTAGGCTACACCGGAGAGCGCGACAAACCCCAGCCCGGCGAGGAACATCCCGAAGATGCGCAGGCTGTGCGGCTTGAGATACGTCAGGTAGCGGCGGAAAAAGGTCATCGGTTCAGATCGTTTTGTGCACTGTCAACGGTGTTCACTTTGTGACGGCGATTCCGTGTACGGCGTCAACAACTTCAGGCTTTCCAGCTTGCCCCAGCGGTCGAAACTATACCGGTACGCCGCATTCAGCAGCCGGTCGATTTCATCGTGCGCGTCCCGGGTCAACTTGAAGCGGGTTGCATTGTCAAACCCCTGCTTGAGCAGCATTTCCAGGCTTTTGATGCTTCCCGGCGCGACACGCATCCCGACATCCCGCGACGAGTCCACCTGCCTTGCCGGGACTAGCCCCTGCCCCGGGATAAACACCAGCGGCTGCGAAGAATCGCCATCCGCATCGAGACTCAGCTCATACCCCAGTTCGCGCAACGCAAACAGCCGGAAGAGGATGAACAGGTTTTCGTAGCGGGTGGTCGCTTCGCCCAACGCGTGCAGATAGGTCAGCGTCAGGTCGAACAGGTCACGGTGTTCCTCCTCACCGGATAACGTCCGCCCCAGCACCTCGATCCCCGCCTGCGCCCACGCCAGTCGGGTAAAATCGGCGTGTACCGGGCCGAATCCATCCACCAGCGACCACTCACGGAGCAGCTGCAATTCAGACCGGGTCGACGTTGCCCAGATGAATTCCAGCTCCACCACCGGCACCAGCGGCACCGGCGGCCGTCTCCCGCCGGAACGCGCGCCTTTGGCGATAAACGGCACCCGTCCATGATCGCGTGTAAACGCGTGCAGAATCAAGCTGGTATCGCCGTGACGGATGCGTTTCAGAATCAACGCGTTACTCTTGTGGAGCTTGGGCACTCGAATTCCCCGTAATGCTGGCCAACCCGCAAGGTACAGTCACCATGCACCGCTGCAAAACCCATCGGTGTGCCCGGAGACAAAGGTCCGGGGCATGTTTCACAGCCTGTTTCACGAGTACTGATGATTTCCACAATGTACCTGACTCCTGTTGTTTTATTCGTTCAGATTTCACATTTTGCAGGTTACAGGTTTCGCAAAAAAAACATTCATCGCTAATCCACCTGCTGACGGCTGCGTTCGGCTGGACTACAAGACCCCGGGATTTTCATGGACGAAGCAAAAAAACGCGAACTGGAAGAACTCAGGAAGCAAATCGACCCGAAAGTTCTGGAACGCGTATCGAAGGCGATGAGTGGAGGCGGAGGTGGCGCAGCTCCCGCAAGCACGCCGAGTGGCGGCGGGGGTGGTCGACCGGTCGGACGTCCTCCCCGATCCCACGGCAGCAGTCTCAGCGAACTGAAAGCGCGTATCGCCCGGCGTGAAAAAGAGTTGGATCTGCCGGATGATCCCGACATTCCCGCGCCGTCCGGAAGCAAGGGTGCCGGCGCAACGGCCAAGCCTGCCGAACCGAAAGCGCCAGCCGGACCGCTCAAAGACTTTATCATTTACGATATCAACATGATGCGCGGTCGCCAGATCCTTGCCTACATGCAACGGATGGGTCTGCAGCGCGCGCATGTTACCGGCGATCCAAAGCGTTTCCTCGAAGCGTTGATCAACGCGCTCAACACCGAGGAAGAGGGCTACCTGTCAATCCTCTCGCACGTGGAATCATTTCCAATTGTGAATGCCATCCTCGATTCGGATGAACTCCGTGCCCTACGCATGAAGATGCCGCAACTGATTGGTATCGCCAAGTTTGCCATCTATGAAGAGGACCGTGAACTCGCGCGGCTGACCTCCGTCGACGCACGCTATGTGATAAACATGCGCCACGAGCCGGCGTTCAACAAAAAGCGCATCGAACAGGTGCTGAAACTCCTTCACAGGCCATTCTGACCTATCCATGAGCGAACCCACCCGCGGCCCACTGCCCGCACCGAATACACATCCCGCGGAGTTTGATGCTGGATTCACTCTGCACGATGGTTACGCCTCCGCCCTGTTGCACCTCTACGGAAGGCTGAACACTGAAGCGCTTGATCCCGTCAATTTCGCACGGGTTGATCGCTCGCTCGACTCTTACCGGGCGTTTCTCGCCGAACTGGACAATCCGCATCTCGCGAAACCAACAGTGCACATCACCGGTACGCGCGGCAAAGGGTCAACGCTAGCGATGCTCGAGGCGATCCTTTTGCAGGCGGGTGCCAGCACCGGAATGACAGTCTCGCCGCATCTCGTCGAGGTCCGTGAACGCATCCGTATCGATGGAAATGACCTCACCCGAGACCGTTTCGCCGAGATGTACGAACATATCCGTCCGATTGCCGACAAACGCATGAGCCAGGCCAACTACCGGACCGTGTTCGAACTGCTGACCGCGCTGGCGTTCGTCACCTTTCAGCATTCGGACATTGACGTGGCACTGGTCGAGGTGGGCATGGGCGGGCGGTTGGACGCAACCAACGTCGTCTCCCCCCTGCTGTCGATCATCACACGGATCGGACTCGACCACACCCATATCCTGGGCGATACCGTCGAGAAAATCGCGGACGACAAGGGCCAGATCATCAAACCTGGTGGTCCGGCGATTGTGTCTCATCAGCCCGAGAGTGCCCTGCGTGTGCTCGAGGACCGCTGCCGCGAGGTTGGCGTCGAATGCTGGCGGCTGGGACATGAAATCCGAATTGAAAACGTGTTGGTTTCTTCGGAGGGAACCGAATTCACTGTCAGCACACCGTCACGTACCCACACCGGCATCCGCACTCCACTGCTCGGCAGGCACCAGGCGGAGAACGCCGCTGTTGCCGTCGCCGCCGCAGACCGGCTTCACCTTGACAGTCACTTCCGCATCAGCGAAGACGATATACGCACCGGACTGGCAAAGACTCGCTGGGCGGGACGCGGGGAAATCCTCGGCCATAATCCGACCCTGATGATCGACGGTGCTCACACCGATCAGGGCGCGACAGCGTTGAGCAACCTGCTCGATGAGATCTTTCCGAAACGTCCGCGTATCCTGATCCTCGGCATGAACCGAGACAAGCATCCGAAGGAGTTCCTTGACTGCTTCAGCACCGCGCCGAGGCTGGTGCTCGCAACCCGCGCCGAATCCCCGCGTTCGATGGAAGCGGATGAGCTGGCGGAAATCGTGCGCGAACGCGGCTTTGAGTGCCGGACGGTCATGCTGCACGAGTCGCTTGACCTGGCGTTTGAACTGGCTCATCCGGATGACTTGATCGTCGCAACCGGCAGTTTCTACGTAATCGGTGCTCTGCGCCGACTCCGGTTGCGTGAGAATCAGGAAGATTCTACTTTGCAACGTTCACGTTGACTGCAATTGCACGCGCAAAGGAAGCACCCATGAACGGCACCACTTTGATTCGACTGCTCCCAGGTCTGCTCCTCAGCCTGATGCTGATGGCATTCATCAGCGGCTGCGGATCACCGTCCTCCCCTTACGGCGGTGGCGACACAAGTCCAACATCCTATTACGATGTAAAGGGCCACTACAGCACCCGCGGCTGGGCGATGGATATGGATCTCGAAGGTGATACACTGTATGTCGCGGAACGTTCGGGCGGTGTCGGCATTTACGACGCCTCCGACCCGACGAACCTGGTGCTGTCCCGTGTCCTGCACACGGGCGACCGCGCCCAGATGGTCAACGCGATTCCGGAAGTGAACGCCATTGTTGTGGCACTCAGTGACATCAACATCATTTACTTCCTCGATTCGCTCGAAAATGACCTGTCGACGACGTTCGGCAGCGGTGGGGTCACCGAGATCCTCAGCTTCGCGCTTGAGGATTCGGCGACAAGCCGCAACTTCACGGATGCACCGTGGGCGCTGGTGGACGTGGCCCGCACACTGGTCTGTGACGGTTCCGACGGCATCCAGGTATTCAACGTGTACCTCGATTCGACCGATAAAATCGTTTTCCCGGTGGACACCCTCCGTGTCATGAGTTGGGATGAGCGGATGACGCTGAACTGGCCGGGTGTTGCCGAGGCCGGTGTCGCCGTGATGGAAGACATTTACACCGTGGCCGTCGGACTCAAAGACTACGGTGTGGGTTTTGCCGACATCTCCGACGCCGTCGAAGAAGAGGACGGAATCTGGCTGTCCGACATCGACACTCCGGGCGAGGCTCAGGGGCTGGTTTACGAAGACGGCTACGTCTACGTCGCGGATGGCATCGGCGGCCTGTCAGTCATCGACGCCACCAACATCACTACCCCGGAGCTGGTCGCAACGTGGAAGATTGACGGACTGGACCACGCCTTCCGAGTCGAAATCAACGAACACCGGCTCGCGGTGATTGACGAATTCGACGGGGTCTACTTCCTCGACGTGAGCGATCCATCCGATCCGGTGCTGATGGATTGGATCGAGCTGCGAAATCCCACCGACCTGATCTTCGTGGACGAGGGCCTCGCGATCATCAGCTCGGAACTGGACGGGCTGACAACCGTGCGTCTGCTGTACTAGGACTTGCGTACTGGATGATGTACCTTCACAAGCCCGGAATCATCCGGGCTTGTTTCATTTCAAACAGACCTTGACCGGAGTACGACTCCACCATGATTCATCCGGATCTCGCGGGTGTGCGCACCCTCATCTTCGATATGGATGGCACGCTCATCAGCAGCGGTAAAATTGCGCTGAAGTCGTTGCGCAACGGCCTCACCCGCTTCTACCAGCAGTACGGCGAAACCGCCCCGGAGATGACCGACGAACAGCTCGTCGCCGGGATCGGCGCTCCGTCGGACGTGTTCTACCGCAGCCTGCTCGATGACCGGCATGTGGACGACTGGGAAGCCTTCCGCGCGATCATTTTCGAGGAAGAACACCAGCAACTGCAGAACGAGCGCATCACCTTCCCCGGCACCATCCACACCCTTGAAACCCTGCGTCGACGGGGCTACAAGCTGGCGCTTGTATCCAACTGCGGCAGCCCGTACCTCAACGCCGTGATCGACACGCAAAACATCCGCAAACATCTGGATCGTGCCTCCTGTATCGGAGATCGGGAACGGTCAACGAAAGCCGACCACATTGCGGATACGGTGCGCGAACTGGGCGGCAAAGCGGTCGTGATCGGCGACCGTGCCTACGACGTCGATGCCGCGCATGCCAACGATCTGCCCGCCGTCGGGGCATTGTACGGCTACGGCAATCGTGACGAACTGTTCGGCACCGCGACCTGGGTCGAGGATATCCGTCACCTGCTGTTCCTGTTCAATCCGGTGCGGGAACTGGGTGCACGCATCGCCGCACGTGCCAACCAGCTCCGTCCGCTGGACAAGCCGTTCGTGATCGCGCTCGATTCCCCGCATCCGGCCCTGTCCTTCCCATTGACGCAGCACATCCTCAACGAGCTGACCGACCTCAACGTGATCTCGGCTGCGGTTCGGATGGACGATCTGCGCATCCCAGCGCACGATACCGACACGTCCCCCGGCTGGATCCAACAGGCGTACCCGTGGGACACCGTGTCCGAGTTGCTGCGGGATCGGAACAACCGCATGATCGACGTGTCGCTGCCCTTGAGTACAGGCGACCGGAAACCGTTGCGATCGCGGGCGGGGAACGTGGTTGTCGTCGAGGGAACTCAGCTCACCGGATCGCACCAGCCCGAGCAGTTCGACCTTTACGTGAAGCTGGACGCGAAACCAGCGACTCTGTCTCGCCTTCTGAAGTCTCAGGATGCCATCAAACGCTTCGCCAAACTCGCGGGCGCACTTTCTGTTCCCGATGCCGCTAAAGCCGAGAATGGAGAGCTGTGGCAACGCTGGCAGGCATGGGGCGAACAGGCGAAAGCGCTTTCCGCTGATGCCACGACTGATCTGGCCGATCCCGACACGACCGGGCAGGATGCGGATATGATCGTCAACGGCGACGCGCTGCAGCGAGGTGAGATCGTGCGGATAAACTGGTAGGTATTCAGGCTGCGGGCTGCGGGTTGTGGGCTGTGGCAAACGGTGTCATCCTGAATCCAGCCGTATCGGATGAAGGATCTGGTTTCCTGCTGATTCGATCTACACTGCGACTGCATCACCCCAGATACCAAAACAAATGCCACGGATGTCGGTCCGTGGCATTCTTGACGTTGATCAACTCCGGGAAGAAGCCTAGCCGAGCAGTGCCTTCGCCTTCTCCACCACGGCATCAACGGTAAATCCGAACTTTTTGAACAGGCTCGCACCGGGTGCGGACGCGCCGAACCGATCCAGCGACATGCATGCGCCGTCCGTGCCGACATACCGTTCCCAGCCCTGCGACACACCGACCTCGACACTCAGCCGCTTCGTCACATCCGGCGGCAACACGGACTGCTTGTACTCGTTATCCTGCTCTTCGAACGCTTCCCAGCACGGCATGCTGACAACGCGAACCTTGACGCCCTCCGCGGTCAGTGTCTCCCACGCCTGCATCACCAGCCCCACCTCACTGCCAGACGCGAGCAGGATCAAGTCTGGCTTGCCACCGTCGGCGTCCGCCAGCACATACCCGCCGCGCGCCACATTGTCCACCGAAGCGAATTTGCTGCGGTCGATGATTGGCAGCTTCTGACGCGTGGACAGGATCGCCGTCGGACCGTCCGTGCGATCGTACGCCAGCTTCCAGCCGTACATCATCTCCGCCGCGTCGCCGGGACGGACAACCCACAGGTTCGGAATCGCTCGCAGGGCGGCGTAATGTTCCACCGGCTGGTGCGTCGGGCCGTCCTCGCCAACTCCAATGCTGTCATGGCTGAAGACAAAGATCACCGGCAGGTTCATCAGCCCCGCCAGACGGATCGACGGACGCATGTAATCGCTGAAGATCAGGAAGGTGCCGGTGTACGGGCGCAGACTGCCGTACAACGCCATGCCGTTCGCGATCGCGCCCATACCGTGTTCACGGATGCCGAAGAAGATGTTGCGTCCGCCCTTGATTTCCGGCAGGAATGGATCGCCCTTGACCATCGTCTTGACCGATCCCGCGAGGTCCGCGCAGCCACCGATCACGCCCGGGTCGCGCTCAGCGATGAAGTTCAACGCCTTGCCCGACGCGCCACGCGTTGCGACCGGAGTGTCGAGCTCGAAATCGGTTGGCATCTTTTCGGTGACATAATCACGGTCACCGCCACCAACAAGATGATCCCACAGCTCACGGCGGCCAGCCAACCCCTCCATCCACGTGTCCAGCTTCTGCAGCCACGCCTCGTGCGCATCACGGCCATGATCCGCCACTTCGGCGTAAACTTCGTAGACCTCGTCCGGCACCTCGAACGGTTCCAGCGTCCAACCGAGCTTTTCACGCGTCAGCTTCAGCTCCTCGTCACCCAGCGGCGCGCCATGTGAGGACGGCGAGTCCTGCTTGTTCGGGCTGCCGTAGCCGATGTGCGTCGACACCTTGATCAGGGACGGTGCGTCGATCTCCATCTGCGCCCGCTGGATCGCGTAATACAACGCCTCCGCGTCGTCGCCATCAACGGACTGTGTGTGCCAACCGTACGCTTCGTAACGCTTGCAGACGTCTTCCGACCACGCCATGTCGGTGCCGCCGTCGATGCTGATGCTGTTGTCATCATACAGCATGATCAACCGGCCCAGTTTCTGCCGACCGGCCAAGCTGCTCGCTTCCGCGCTGACGCCTTCCTGCAGATCGCCGTCACTGGCGATCACATAGACATAGTGCTCGAGTGGGTTAAACTGTTCGGTATGGCCGAGAGATTCACGGATGTACCGCTGCGCCATCGCCATCCCGACTGCGTTCCCCACACCCTGTCCCAGTGGGCCTGTTGTGGTCTCCACGCCTGGCGTGACACCAAATTCCGGGTGCCCCGGGGTACGGCTTCCGAGCTGGCGAAATTGTTTCAAATCATCCACGCTGAGGTCATACCCGGCGAGGTGCAGCAGGCTGTATAACAACGCGCTGCCGTGCCCGCAGGAGAGGATGAACCGGTCACGCGCAGGCCAGAACGGATTATCCGGATTGAACTTGAGGAATCGCGTCCACAGCAGATGCGCTGGCAAGGCGAACCCCATCGGCATCCCCGGATGGCCGCTGTTTGCTTTTTGCACCATCTCCGCGCTCAACATCCGGATCGCGTTGACCGAAACCTCATCTTGCTCGGTCCAGGAAAACGTCTGGGCGGCCATGAAAACCTCATTCTGCTGAATTGTCGGGGAGGGAATGTGAACGAGCGTCCCGCTCACGATGAGCGGAATATCGGGTCACCAGATCGAGCGGGCAAGTTCGACTCCTGAGAGCGGTTACGGAAATTTCACATTCCCCTTGCCGTACGCCGGGAAACTACGTACTCTCCGTGCATGGTTAAGAAAGCGATACGACGACCGACGGGTTCGCCGATGTCGGACACTGACCCGTTCGGATTGACGAGCCTCGAGGGACGAGTCCTCTGGGTCACCGGAGCCTCCGGCGGCCTCGGGCCCGGAATCTGCCGCAAACTGCATGAAGCTACCGGCCTCAAGTTCGCCCTGCACGCGAACAAGAACGTCAAGCTGGCGGAAAAGCTGGTGGACGAAATCCGCGATGCCGGCGGGTCCGCGCTGGTCACCCACGGCGACCTGAGCAAGAAAAATGTCGCCTCGGACGCCGTCGCCCGGATTCACGCCTCCCTCGGCAATGTGCACGGCCTGCTGCATCTCGCCGGACCCTATGTGAGGAAACCCATCAGCAAGCATTCGCGTGCTGAATTTGACTCGATGCTGCACGGCAACCTGACCAGTTTCTTCGAGTGCGTTCAAGCCGCCCTGCCGGACCTCCGCCTCGCCCGCAAGGGTGGACGGATCATCGGCATGGCCATGGCTGGCGCACAGTACACGACGCCGATGGTCGACCACGGCCCGCACCTTGCCGCAAAAGCCGGCCTCGTTGCGCTCGCTCGCACGCTGGCCCTTGAAGAAGTCAAGCACGGCATTACCGTCAACGTGATCGCGCCCGGCCACATCGTGCACAAGGATATTGATCGCGATACCGCGCGTGAAACCAACGCCAGTTCCGATCATCCACTTGGCGTCCACGGCAGCTACGAAGATATCGCCGACGCGATCCTGTACCTGCTGTCGCCCGCGTCATCCTACGTGACCGGCGCGGTGCTCGACGTCTCCGGCGGTTGGCGGCAACCGGAATGATGGAAATCGGTATGTTGCCAGTGCTCAGTTGTCAGTGAACAGTTGGTAGCGATCCGTATTCACTGTGCAGTTGTCAGTAATCAGTTCCCATAGCCTGCAGCCCATAGTCTGTCGCCTATGGCCAAAACCAAGAGCCCCCGAGCCCCAAGCCCAGAGCCCGATTTCATGACTTTATCCTTTTTCAAATATCACGGCGCCGGAAACGACTTCATCATGGTGAACAACCTCGATGACGACCGTCGAATCTGGTCCGCGCTGGACAGCGACACCATCGCATCCCTGTGCACCCGTCACCACGGCATCGGCGCGGACGGCCTCATCGTCGCCGTGCGCGACTCCGGTAGCGCCGACTACCGCATGGGCTATTTCAACGCAGACGGTTCCCCCGCTGAGATGTGTGGTAACGGCCTGCGCTGCCTGATGCGCTACCTCGCCGACCTGGGCGAACCGATCCAGGACGCCGACAGCGTCAACATCCTCACCGGCGCGGGGATCGTCGCGGCACGATTCGTCGAAAACGACCGCATCCAGATCTCGATGCCGGTCCCTTCTTTCGATCCGAAAGACGCACAGTTCAAGGGTGGCGCAAAGACGATTCACGTGCCTGTCTCCGTGCCGGGCCTCGCCGAACCGTTCTATGGCACCGCCGTCGGAGTCGGCAATCCGCATTTCGTCCTCTTCAACACAGAGATGTGGGAAGGTGAAGACGTTCACGAGATCGGAAGCCGCATGGCGATCCACACGGACATCTTCCCCGAAGGCGTGAATGTCGGTTTTGCGCGCCGTGAAGCCGAGGACACACTCGCACTCGTCGTCTATGAACGCGGTGTCGGCCCGACCCTCGCCTGCGGTAGCGGCGCCATCGCCGCCGTTGGAGCCGCGGTAGCGCAGAACATGTTCCCGTACGATGAACCGGTCACCGTCCGCATGCCGGGCGGCATGCTCGCGGTTACCATCGGCAAGGACTGGGAATACGCGATCCTCGAGGGCGAAGCGGTGAAGGTGTTCGAGGGCACGGTCTCCACGCCATTCCGTATCGGATAATTTCGAGGCAACTTCTGACCGGCATCTGCGTCTAAATGAAACAGTTATTCTACGACCGTTCACCGATCAGAGACGATATGAACACCCGATTCGCAACTGCGTTCGTACGCTTTCCTGTCTTCCTTGCACTGCTACTGGCCGGGTTCACCGGTCTGGGCCACGCCCAGCCGTCCGGTGAGATACACGGCACCATCACGGACGCCAAGACCAACGAGCCGATTGCCGGCGCCAACGTCCTGATCCTCGGAACGGAACGCGGGACTGCCTCCGATCTCGATGGCAACTACCAGTTGGCCAACGTGCCGCCCGGCGTCTACGCGATCCAGTTTTCCGCCGTCGGGTTCGCGCAGGTCGTGGAAACCGACATCTCGATCTCGTCGGCGCGTCCGATCAAACTCGATGTGCAACTGGAACCATCCGCCGTCGAGCTGGAAACGGTCACCTTCACCCCCGGATTCTTCTCTTCACGTGACGAAACCCAGATCAGCACCGTGGTACAGGGCAATGAAGAGATCCGCCGTCTGCCTGGTGGCTTTGAAGACGTGGTCCGCGCAATCTCGATCCTGCCCGGCATCGCGCAGGTTTCACCGGGACGGAACGATCTGATCGTGCGCGGCGGAGCGCCGAGCGAAAACCTGTTCATCGTGGACGGCTTCCCAATCCCGAACATCAACCACTACGGGTCCCAGGGTGCAACCGGCGGCCCGCAGAGCTTTATCAACCTTGACTTCATCGAGGAAACCACCTTCTCCACCGGCGGGTTCGGCGTGGAATACGGCGATAAGCTGTCTAGCGTACTGCGGGTAGATCTGCGAGAGGGCCGTGACGACCGCATCGGCGGCAAGGCGACCATCTCTGCGTCCCAGTTCGGCCTCAACCTTGAGGGGCCGGTGGACGGCGACCGCGGATCGTTCATCTTCTCCGCCCGACGCAGCTATCTTGATTTCATCTTCAAGTCCGCCGGCTTCGCCTTCGTGCCGGAATACTGGGACTTCCTCGCGCGTACCGATTATCAACTGACCGATCGTGACCGCATTACCGTGCTCGGCATCGCCGCGCTCGACAACGTCGTCCTGCTCAACGACGACGCCGATCAGCGTTACGACAATTCCCGTGTCCCGGAATCCGACCAGATCCTGTCCCTCGGCGGGCTCAAATGGCAGCACTTCTTCGACTGGGGCTATTCGACCGTCGGACTGAGCCATTCGCTGCAGGACTTTCAGATCACTCAGCGCGATACGTTGCTGGCCGAAATCTTCAGCAACGATTCCCGCGAGCAGGAAACCACGGTCACCGGCGAAGTCGTGGTCGACCTGGATGACGACACACGCCTGACCACCGGCGTTCAGCAAACCTTCGCCGCTGTCGATGTCAACGTCGACCTGCCCGATTATGACGACACCTACGGCGGTTCGCTGGACCTTGACCGAGCGTACCAGCAGTCGTCATTCAAGTCCGCCGCGTACGCCGAGATCGAACGCCGGTTCGGGCTGTTGCGGCTGACCGGCGGTGTCCGCGCCGACTACTTCGACCTGCTCGATGACGGATTCGCGTTTTCACCTCGCCTGTCCGCTCTCTATCCGCTGACCACACGCAGCAACCTGACTCTGTCCGTCGGACGCTACCACCAGGCACCGAGCTATGTCTGGCTCAGCGAACCGGCGAACACGCAGCTGGAGCAGATCGGTGCCGACCAACTGGTCGCCGGAGTCGATTACCTGTTGCGCAGTGATGTCAAAGTCAGCGTCGAAGGATTCTACAAGGACTACTTTAACTATCCAGCGAGTCTGGACCGTCCATGGCTGGTGCTCGCCAGTACCGGCGCGGGCTACAGCGGCACGCAGGACGGTTTCGCGGCGTATGGATTCGACAGGTTGGTCAGCGCGGGTGAAGGCTGGTCACGCGGTGTCGAGCTGTTCGCGCAAAAACGGGCCGGCGACAATCCGCATTACGCGATCGCCAGCCTGACGTGGAGTGAAACCTACTTCACCGCGCTGGACGGGATCGAACGCCCATCTTCGTTCGATCAGCGCTGGCTGTTCAACATTGGCGGCGGCTTCATCTTCAGCAACCACTGGGAAACCTCCTTCAAGTTCCGCCTTGCCACCGGGTCGCCGTACACCCCGTTCGAGCCGGACGGCAGCCAGGATCCTGCCAAGTTCAACACCGAACGTACCGGCATCAACCACAGCCTGGACGTGCGCGTTGACCGCCGCTGGTTCTTTGATCGTTGGACCCTGATCGCGTACGTTGACGTTCAGAACGTGTATCAGAATCCCTACGAACGAGCTCCGCGCTGGGATGAACGCGAAAACCGGGCAATCGTGGACGAATCCATCGGCCTGCTGCCCTCAATTGGCGTCAGTGCTGAGTTCTAGCGCCTCGGACGCATCGCGTGCATTTTTTGCGCGCGCTGTGCACGATATGCACGAGATTCACGGTCAGATCCCGTTGCCTGTGAGAATGACTGCCCGCTTCAGTCCCCCGAGAGCCAGAGCGGCTCCTTCGCGCCACAGCTTGTGAATTTGGCTGTATCCCTTAATCAGGACGGCCTCTTAACACGACGCTAACATTCTGGACTGACATTTGCTTCACGTTTCGCCCCGAAATACCCCACCCGGATGTCCGATTTTGAGTCGATGGCATATGAATTGCAGCGTGTACGAGTGAACCCTGAGTTGCACGAGTTACGGTTTGGTTCTTTCACAGCATCCATCGGCGAGACGCTACTGCTTACACGCACGGTTACCTGAGCGGTTAACACGCACTGAACACTGTACGGTTGACACGCACTGATTCCTGCACGGGCCACCTTGCACTGCTGACGAGCATCTTCTCCCATGATTTGACGACTGACTGCTGTCCGACGATGGGCGCATTTGATTTGCACGGTTCACTCGCACGGGTTCAGGCTGAAGAGCCGGTGATTCCTATCCCAACGGTTTCCGTGAGTTCACCGGCTCTTTTTTACTACGACCCCTATACAGCGTAATCCCCTTAACGCTGTCCCCATGCCAGGGAAACCGGCCTCCGGCCGGTTTCCTCTTTTTATGCCCTGATTTTCACGGGTTGCGGGTCGTCTTAGATGGTGTCTCTTGCGGGGAGAAACGGCATTGACAGAGCCGGTCGAGGAGTCTATAATTAAAGCCGCCCGGAAAACGGGCAGATGAGTCGGGGTGTAGCGCAGCCCGGTAGCGCACCTGCTTCGGGAGTAGGGGGTCGCTGGTTCAAATCCAGTCACCCCGACCATTCAAAAGGAATCCGCCAATTTAGGCGGATTCCTTTCTCGTTTCCCCGCGCTTCCCTTCCTTTCAACATTCCAGCATCCAGATTCAAATAAATCGATCCTTCCTGACCACCTGCACATTTCTGTTCCTTACTTTGTACTAATGCACTTGGCTGAAACGGCTCAAATGGGGGATATCATGAGATTCGTTGCCATCTGCCTTTTCTGCATATTGCTTTCTGCGCCCGTCCTTGCACAGGACAGCCTCAACGTCTCCCTCGTCAGCACCCTTTACGACGAATGGGATAACACTCAGGACGTGATTGTCCGTGACAGCCTCGCCTACATCACGACCAGAACTTCTGGATTGTGTATCGTCGACCTCAGAAATCCCACAGCACCCTATGAAGTCGGGCGATGCACCGAGACGCTGGACGCCTACGTGCTGGATCTGCAGGGCGATTACGCCTGTGTCGGCGATAATCAGAACCGGTTCTGGATGATTGATGTAAGCGATCCCACTACTCCTTATGTAACCAGCTACCTCGACACTCCCGACCGCGTCATGTCTGTCACGGTTGATGCACAGCTCGCATGCGCCGGTTGCGACAACGGTGAAATCCTGGTGATCAACATCAGTGATCCGGTATCACTGACCCTGCTGGGATCCTACCAGGTCGATTATACCAGCCTCGGCATGGATCTGCAGAGTGGGCTGCTGTATTTCACATCCCTGCGCACGTTCAATATCCTCGACGTTCAAAGCGATCCGGCCAACCCTGCCCTGCTTGGATCCGCAGATCAGTTCGGCCTGCTTTACGCCGTCGTCGCCCGGGATAACTACGTTTATGTTGGCAGTTCCTCACCGGGCTTTCACGTGTATGACGTGACCGATCCATCTGCTCCGCTTGAGGTTGGGGATGAAAACTCTGGTTTTGTGCGCGCCATGGCGGTATCCGGCGACTATGCCTTTGTTTCCGGAACTTCAAACGGCTGGATGAATATCATTGACATCAGCGATCCAGCCGATCCGACGCAAATCGGACAGTTTGCCTCTGAGGACCATATCCGTGACGTGTCGGTGGAAGGCGAATCGGCTTACATCACGACGCAGCAAAACGGATTAATGACCATTGACGTATCCGACCCGACCGAGCCTGTTGAGACTGGTCGGTACGGTTCTGTAACTCAACTCACGAATGTCGTCCTGGACGGCCAGTTCGCTTATCTGATCGATTTCTGGGATTCATTCCGGATCGTCGATATCAGCGATTTGTCGCATCCGGTTACGGTCGGTTCCTGTTACATCGACTATCATGGCCATTCGATTGCACTCCACGAGGGGTATGCGTACGTCCCTGACCGGGACGGCGTCGCGATCATCAGTCTGCATGATCCTGAGCATCCTGAAGTCGTCAACCTGTTCGGCCAGATCTTACCAGTGTCTGTTGAGATCGTGGACGGATACATTTACGTCAAGCTCGGCGGGGACGAATTAAGAATCTACGATCTTGTCAACCCACTCTACCCCAGCTTCATCTCAATGACTGAGACCGGGGACGGTTCAGACATTGCGATTGACATGCCCTACCTGTACATGGCTTGTGACCCGGAAGGTCTCGAAGTCTACGACGTGTCCGATCCGGAAGAACTGATACTGGTCGGAACCCTGCCGGATCTATCCCAGACGCGAACGATCGAAGTTCAGAACGGTTATGCGTACTTGTGCGACGACGCATTGGGTATGTGCGTGGTTGACATCAGCGACCCAGGCGCACCGGTTCTGGTTTCCACCACGGCTTCCGACGAGGTGATTAATGACCTGTCCGTCTTCCAGCATTATGTCTGCCTCGCCAACAGCTTCAACGGGATGCGCATGCTGGATATCAGCGATCCCACAAACCCGGTTGAAACAGGATTTTACAACCGCGACTTAGCCTCACTCGGCGTCGCACTCAACAATAATTTCGCATTCGTGACCAATTCGATATCATTCGATATCTACAATTGTTTTGATGGCATGGATCTGGGCTGGATCAGTGTTTCGTTGGATACCGACGAACCCGTGACCGTACCGCGCGGGGGAAGTTTTAGCTACGACGCCCAGTTGGTCAGCTACCTGCCCTCCCCCTATCGTATCGATATCTGGACCTGGGTTGAACTACCCAATGGGAATCTGTACGGGCCGATCACTCTCCTCACACGACTGATGGGACCAGGAACCATCATCGGCGCAAGTGATCTCCAGCAAACCATCCCGATGAATGCCCCAGTCGGTGAGTACAATTACCACCTATGCGCCGGACAGTTCTACGATTACATCGCGGGGACAGATGAGTTCCCCTTTGAGGTAACCGCCGCCAGGGACAGTCATGCTGGTTTCCACGAGTGGACATTGACCGGTTTCGAAGCACTGCGAGGGTCGGAAGGAGCAGGCCGCGAGGACACCGCTGAGGTTGCAGGTAGCCTTCATTTGTCCGCAGCTCAGCCGAATCCGTTCAACTCGACAACCAGCGTTACACTGCACCTTCCGGAAACAGCCCGGGTCGAGGTGCGGGTATTCGATGTACTCGGACGTGAAGTCGCTACACTGGTGGACGATCATCTCAACACGGGATCGCACACCCTGAGCTGGGATGCTTCGCAGTACGCAAGTGGTCTGTATTTCATTCAGGCAACTATGAATCGAACTGGCAGCGACGTCCAAAAAGTCCTGCTGCTGAGATAGCGCCGAACCTCGTTCCAAGACGATGAATACGCAAAAAGCCCACTCGGATGAGTGGGCTTTGACAGCATTAACTAGCTGTTCGGGATCAGAACAACGTGTAGGTAACACCAACCGCCAGCGTTTCCTTGAACCGGCCGCCCTTGTCGATTTCCTTGTCGTACAGCAGACGGGTCGTCAGGTTGACCATGATCACCTTAGTGATGTTCGCGGTGAACACCGTCTCCCAGTCGATGTCCGGCGACTGCCAGTAATCCTCGTTCTCGAGGCCTTCCAGGTCGTCCTTCTCCGAATTGTAGAACGCCTGGAAGATGATCAGCTTGCTGTTGACACTCAGGTTCTCGTTGATCACCTGGCTCAACAGTTCGGACACCAGTTCGATTCCAGCGTAGGTCGTTGTCTTGCTCTCATAGTCCAGGTTGCCGTTCGCATCCACCGTCGGAACCTTGCGGTCGATGTGCTGTTGTACTCCCAGACCTAACCGAGCTAGCCATTCCTGCTGCTTATCCTCGTTTTTCAGCAGGGTCTTGGCGATACCAGCACTCTCGGTCAATGTGATCGGGTTCACCCATTCGATGTCACCGGCACGCTTGTCCGTGAACTGCGAGAGGAACCGGCCCGAGACGTATGGGTCCACAAATCCGTGCAAGGTGAAGCGAAGCACCGTCTCGAACTCGATCTTGTCCGCGTTCTTGGTCGGACGTGTCCATGCATCAATATCACGATCCTGCGTCTGCGTCTGACCGTATTCGAGATCCAACGTGTTGCGGTTGTGGAACAGATCGCTGAGCTGCTTCTCGGCAATCACATTCAGCTGGGACTTCCAGGAAATCTGGCCCTGTTCATCACCATCCCAGTTGGTGCTGTACGCACTCTGGGTGTGGGTCAAGTTGAACGTACCTGAGAGACTCCAACCGGTGTCCGCCGACGACTGAGCGTTCGTGACAGACGTGGTGGCAATCATCAATACGACCGCCAATAAGACCATACCCCCCATTCGCATGCGCATCAACTACCTCCTTGTACTTGTTTTTCAACTGCTTTACAATCGTTGTGTATGAAGATCAAATGATCTGTAATCCATGACCCCGGTCCAAACCGAGTGATGCAAAAAGTATGGATGCTGAGACGCACGCAACCATTGCCCGTATCGCACTTTCAGCATCGGGGAGCACCCTGGGATACCTCCCGCCGAAACGGTTGCCCCTGGAGTCAGGAGAGTCGAACAATACTGGACTACCAGCAACCAGCACGAGCATATTCCGCGTCCTTCGGGGCAATTTTAAATTTCTACGGAACTTAGTCTGGACAAAAACGTCTCAGATGCAGGCGGTGACACCGCTCCCTGATAGTGTGTACGAGCTTCAGAAAAATGCATGTTCGTGTTGCATTACCGAGAAAAAGCCCGTATTCTTACAACTGATGGTCTTTGAAAGGGTGAAGTAGACCTGCACCGGTACAACCTCAGCCCCGCTCACTGTCAATTGGCGGACGCTGAACGAATCCGATTAACGGACCGGCTGGTGTGCAGACACGACTTCGTGATTTTTGAATTTCGTGTTTCTGACGATTCTGATACTGTTGAATACTAGCTATTCAGACAGATCTAACAGAGTTGACGCGGTGTACAGGTCCTCCGGGAGGTCTTGAGAGCCTTTAGGAATTTTAGGCTTTTTGAACATTATCGCGGTTTACGAATCGTAAAGCATTGAAATCCATAGATTCGGGTATCAGATCCAGAAACCAATCAGGAGGAAGAGAGTTCGGAAGACCTAACGTCTGACATTTTCAAACATGCTTTTGCTTGACTTAGTTGTTATCTTTAGACGAACACCCAGTGCGAGCTGGGTTTGAGCACCGGAAAAACTTGGGCATCAAATAGGAGGGAAAAAGAAATGCGGAGTTTTGCGGTTGCGCTCCTCCTTGGAGTGCTGCTGTTGCCAGGCTTGGCAGCAGCGCAGTATTACGCGCATGTTGACATCACCTGTGATACGCCGACTGTGATGCAGGGCGAGTACGCCTGCTTTACGATCACGTTTGATCACAACCTGGTGGGTCAGCATCCGGTCGTCCTCGAAGTCTATGTGGAAGGACCGAGTGGTGGTTACTGGCTGCAGGGTGTCTACGACATCACGCTGCGTTGGTGTGGCGATCAGTCCCGCGAAGATTGCGTGCTGATCCCGGACTGCGCCCCGTTGGGTGAGTACACCTTCAACGTGTTCCTGTACAGCCAGAATGGTTACTTGGCCGATCAGGATTCCTGCACCATCGAAGTGGTGGGCTAAGGCCAAACGAAATTAGACCGGAGCATCCGGATTCAACCCTCGACGTTCTTCGTCGAGGGTTTTTCGTTTGCAGCAACCACCCGTCTGGAGTCGCCTTCCCACCTTCGGTCATCTGCATCTGTCTACCATGAGACGGTGATCTCCCCTTTGTTCTGCGTTGCGGATGGAGTACGTATCGCCTGATCAGATCAGCAGATGGTGAGGTAGCATTCAGGTTGGACGGCAGAAGAACAATCTTCAGTTGTTCCGGCTGATAGCCGGATCGCAAGCCTACTAGTCAACGGAATCAGGGACAAGGGGAGCAGGGAACCGATTTGGAGTTTCACGCATTGACACGATCCCCCTTGTTGCTCTATCTTCCTGCCCGTTCGACGCGTCACGGTTCAGGGAGTTGAAGGTATGAGCCAGAAGACAAGACGGACGAAACAAGCATTGATGCCGACGTAGCTCAGTTGGTAGAGCAACGGACTGAAAATCCGTGTGTCACCTGTTCGATTCAGGTCGTCGGCACACCAAAACCCCGGTGAGTTTCATCGGGGTTTGCTCTCTCCGGCGTAATTGACTTTTCACCCTGTCATCACTGCTTGCGGGAGTCGCAGGCTGTCTGTACGTTATTGTAACGTACGATAGGTACCACCCGATTCGAACGGGTCAACATACGCATCAACCCCCGGCTGTACCCGTTTATCGCCTGGATGCGGAACTTCGCGGAGAGATTCTCATGGCTGCCCTTACACGCACCGCTGGAGCGGTTGCGGCTACGTTGCTTCTGACAGCTCTGATCTGGCTGGTGCCGCAACCAGACAGCAGACTCCCCTATCGCAGCACTGATGCCCTGTTGCAGGACCTCAAGCAGTACCAGCGTGGTCCGGTGAAACAGCCGAGCGATTGGTTCATGGTGCAGCGCGTCGGGCCGGACGGAACCCTGAACATGGACGCCGTCCGGGACGCACGCCTGCAGGCCAAACGGCTGCACAGCGTCCCGCGCGAGCTTGACGAAGCGTGGCAGTTCGAGGGACCGACGAATATCGGCGGCCGGCTGACCGGGGTTGCGGTCCATCCGGACGAGCTCTCCACCGTATACGTGGCCGGAGCGTTGGGCGGGGTGTACAAATCCACCGACGCCGGATTGAACTTCGAGCCGGTCTTCGCGGAAGACTTTGCACTTTCAGGCGGTGCGATCGCCATCGACATGCAGAATCCGGATCGCATCTGGTTCGGCACCGGTGAAGCGAACGCCTCCGGTGACAGCTATCCCGGCAACGGCATCTACCTCAGCGAGGATGGTGGCGAAACGTGGACCTGGAAAGGCCTGCCGGAATCCTACCACATCGGCCGCATCGTCATCGACCCAACAGACAGTGACCGCATCTTCGTCGCGGTGATGGGCAAGCTGTTCGGCTTCAACGAAGAACGTGGCGTTTATCGCACCGAGAACGGCGGCGACACCTGGGAACAGGTCTTCGCGCTCAACGATACCACCGGCTGTGTCGATATCGAGATCAACCCGCTGAACCCGGACACGGTGTACGCGGTGATGTGGCAACGGTACCGCTTCCCGGACCGCCGCATGGTCGCGGGCATCAACAGTGGCGTCTGGCGCAGTGCGGACGGCGGCGACACATGGACACACCTGACCAACGGCATCCCGAACTACGAAAACGTCGGGCGCGGATCACTCGCCATCTCCCCATCAAACCCGAACGTGCTCTACCTGTCGCACAGTAACCATCCGGGTGAAATCATCGGAGTCTGGAAAAGCACTGACAGTGGCGATTCCTGGTCCGAACTCCACTTCGGATGGTACCACGACTACATCTACAACAGTTTCGGCTGGTATTTCGGCGAGAGCATCGTCGACCCCGAGGATCCAGACATCGCGTACTTCGGCGGTGTGTACATCCTGCGCACGACAAACGGAGGGTTTGACTGGGTTCGCGTATTCGAAGATGCGCACGTTGACAATCACGGCTTCCTGATCAACCCGAACAACCCGAGTCAGGTTATCAGCGTGCACGACGGCGGCTACAACGCCTCGCAGAACCGTGGCGACAGCTCAATCCAGTTCAGCTCCCTCGCTGCGACACAGTTTTACGCCATCACGCACGATCCGAGCCAACCGTGGCGGCTCTACGGCGGCACGCAGGACAATGGCACCATGCGCACCCCGGACGGCAGCATCGACAACTGGGAGAAAATCTTTGGCGCGGATGGTTTCTACTGCCTCGTCGACCCGCGCGACCCGGATGTGATCTACGTCTGCTACCAGAACGGGTCGTTGCTGAGGTCGCTCGACGGTGGATCAAACTTCGAGTTCATCAACCTGGAATGGGCCGATGCCGATGACCGCACCAACTGGATGACACCCTACTGCTTTGATCCGTTCAACTACGACCGCCTGTATGCCGGCACTTACCGTATCTGGCAGACGGACAATCAGGGCACGTCCTGGACCGATATTTCCGGCGACCTGACCAACGGCGACGACCCCGGCAACCTCACCTACGGCACCATCACCACCATCTCCGCGTCTAGTGTCCAGCAGGGACTGATCCTTGTCGGCACGGACGACGCGAACGTCTGGTACACGGACAACGCCGGCGCCGAGTGGCATCAGATCAATCAAGATCCACTACCGGACATGTGGGTCAGCCGTGTCGCGACCCATCCCGATTCCGCAAACATATTCTACGCCGCCTATTCCGGCCACCGGGTCAGTGACGAAACGCCGCATCTGTACCGCAGTGACGACTTCGGCGCGAACTGGACATCCGTCTCCGGTAGCAATCCGGACACCCAGTTGCCGGAGGGCCCGATCAACGACGTGATCATTGATCCGCACGACACCGCCCGGCTGTATGTCGCCAACGACTACGGCGTATTCGTGTCCCTCGACTACGGCCAGAACTGGGCCGCGCTCGGGGAAGGATTGCCGATGTCCGCCGTCTTCGACCTCGAGTTCATCCCGGGCGAACGCCGCCTGGTCGCCGGAACCCACGGCCGCTCGATGTACAGTATTCTGCTAGGTGACCTGAGTGTTGAGGATATTCCCGCGACAATTCCGACCTCGAGCGAACTAACACTCATATCATACCCGAATCCGTTCAACGCGCAAACGACAATTCGGATGAATCTGCCAACTCCGTCAAACCTGACTCTGGTGATCTACGATTTGCTCGGCCGTGAGGTGACAACCCTTGCGAGTGAACAATTCACAAACGCCGGAGTAACAGAATGGACATGGAATGCTTCGAGTGAGGACGGTCTCAGTCTCGCGAGCGGAACGTATATCGTTGTCGCAACGACAGATAGCGAAAAGCTCAGCCGGAGGTTGAAGCTGGTTAAATAGTGACTATGAGTCGAGTTTTGCGGACAACCACTCGGTATTACGGATCTTTACAACTTTTAGTGCTCCAGGAGAGAGCACCACGTCGAAATATCCGAAAAGGTGTTGCTCTCGGGGGGGATCAAGCCATATATTCTTATGATTACGTGAACGCCCGCTAGAAGATTTAACGGATGAGTGGCAGATGGATCTCTCCAAGAAAGAAGTACTGTCGACATTCGAAGTTGCCAAGATTGTCGGTGTCCACCATCAAACGGTGAACAGCTGGGTCCGCAAGGGCTGGCTGCCCGCCGCACGGACACCCGGCGGTCACCGGAGAATTAACCGTGAGGAGCTGGACAAGTTCCTGCGGCGTCATCAGCAACGCTCGAGCCCCCAGGCTGTCAGCGAAGAGAGCACCGGACACATTCTCGTCGTCGAGGACGATGAGGATACCCGCACAGCTCTTGTGCGCAACCTGCAAGAACGCTTCCCCGCGCTCGAGATTACGTACGCCATCGACGGATACGACGCCGGCCGCAAATTGAGCCGCCGCGTTCCGCAACTGGTGTTCCTGGACCTGATGATGCCCGGGCTGGACGGTTTCCACGTCCTCCGGGACATCCGCAGCGACAACCGCCTGCGCAACTGCCATGTCGTCGTCGTCACCGGTTTCCTTAACAGGGAAAACGGTCAGGAAGCTCTGCGCATCGGGGCCGACCTCGTCTTGACGAAGCCGGTCGACATGGATGTGATCGGACATATTGTCGAACACCTGGTCGTCCAGGAGAAGTCGGTCAAGACGCTCAAGATTCCGCTCGAGAGCATCGCGCCGTTCTTCGAAAGCTGATTTGTGGTTTACGGAACGGGCGTGAGCGCGCTGGAGTCCTGAGACTCTTCGGCCCGGCGTACTTGTGAACACGCCCCGTTCCGATTACATTTGAGCCGCTTTACTGCACCCGTGCCCAAGGCGCGGGTGTTTCTTGCAGCTCACATTGGTGAGCAGCTGGCCACCTTAGCTCAGTTGGTAGAGCAACGCATTCGTAATGCGTAGGTCTCCGGTTCAAGTCCGGAAGGTGGCTCTTCCCCGCAGAAAAACGGATCCGGCAACTGCCGGATCCGTTTCTATCTCAAACCATCTGGTTTGTATCTGTGTTAAAAGTGGAATGCCAGTCCCGCCATTGGAGTCCGTGACTGCGGATCGTACGCCAGTTCAATCGTAATCCGGTCGTACGCTGATTCGGCAGGCGGCGACAGGAACGCGTCCAGCGTTGAGCCGATCCACACCGCCGCGATGGCGTAGCCAAAGCTGTACCGCCACTGCCAGTAGGTGAGGTAGTCGTCGTAGTTGGATTGGGCGCTGATCGGGTCTTCGCTTTGCGTGTAGCGGTCCTCGGCATCCAGCACCATTACGTGCGAATACACCAGCCCCACGATCGCGATCCCGGTCGCGCCGAGCATCATGTTGCCGCGAAGCTTGTGACCCTTGTGCAACTGGCCAAGACCCGGGAACAGAAGCGAGCGTACCCCGCCTTCCACACGCAGCCGGTAGCTCTTGAGATCGTTAACCAGCGCTTCACGGTCGAGAATCCGCACCTGCTTGAACTCGATCCTTGCCTCATCAAACACCGAGAGGATTTTCGGTGAGGTCAGGTTCCGGTCCAGCCGCATATTCGGATTGTACTGAAACGCTGTACGAAAGTACTGTTTCGCTTGTTCGGTTTCGTCCCGGGCAACGGACGTAAATCCTAGAATGCGGCAGAGTTCACCTCGCTCGAACTCGGTCAGGCCGGTCGGACGGTTGAGCAGACGGAGTGCTTCCAGCTCAGCCTTGTCGAGGCGTCCTTCGAGATAATACTGTTCGATCCGGTCAACCGGTTCACTGCCCGTTTGCGGTTGTGCCTGCACTCCCTGCGCGGTGAGCAGTACGAGAAGGAAAATCAGAAGCGGCAGAAAGGGCAGTCGTCGATTTTCAGGCATCAACCGTAACGGTAGTGAACGCCCTTTCCGCCCTCGGGATAAAACCATCGCACATAGTCTGGGGCTACGACATGACAGGTGCCACATTCGACGCAGTTCTCGTAGTTGACGATACATTCGCCGGTTTGTGTGTCTTCCACATAGACTTTCGCCGGGCACGCATACAGGATGGCTTTTATTGGATCTGCCTTGAACTTCTCCTGGTCAACCGTGATGTGAGAATTCCCTTCGTCCGTGCGATATTGCAGCAGGCCCAGCTTGTCTTCTATCGTCTTTGGATTGTCAGTCATCGTACCGACCTCCCCACTCCAAACATATCCTTGGCGAACGAGAACAGGCCGATATCCTTCTTGACCTTGTTGATAATGCCCCGTTCGACCTCGTCCTTGGGAGTTTCACTGATGGTGAAGTAGTCTTCCAGCCATTGCGTCACATGTTTCGGGTAATCCCGCAGAATGTGTGGCTTGCTGTTGAAGAAGTCCGGAATCTTGCGGAACTTCTTCATGTCCTTGAGCACGAAGTTGTTTTCCAGCTTGTCCTTGTAGGACGCCAGCGCTTCGGCCGAACCGATGTCCTGACCCGCTTCCTTGGCGGCGATGATCGTCTCCGCAGCCGCCAGACCACTGCCCATCGCGAGGTTCGTGCCTTCGTGATAAACGCTGCCGTTGATCAAGCCAGCCGTGTCACCGACCAGCAGCAACCCCGGCATGCTCATCTTCGGCAGGTGATTGTACCCGTATTCCGGGATCATGTGCGCAGCATATTCAAGCGATTCGCCGCCTTCGATCAACTTCCTGATCGTCGGCAGATTCTTGAAATGCTCGAGGAAATCGTTCAGCGTTTCCTTCGACGTGATCAGGTCATGCACCGTCAGCCCGAGCCCGATCGACACTGACTCCTGGTTGGTGTAGACAAATCCCATCCCGAAGTGGCCCTTGACCGGCTCGCCGAAATACTCCATCGCGACGCCTTCATTGCCCTCGAGCAGGAACCGGTCCTCAAGCTTTTCACGGGGCAGCCCGATCACTTCCTTGACGTTGGTGATCATGTGCCGCTGCGGCAACTTCGGCGGCATCAGCCCGACTTGGCGCGCGAGGAACGCCTGGGCCCCTTCGCCCGAGATGACAACCTTCGCCCGCATCTCGTCGTCGCCCGGCTTCACCTTGACGCCGACCACGCGGCCGTCTTCCACAACCAGTTCCGAGGCCATGAAGCCAGCAAACACCTGCGCGCCTTCCGCTTCCGCCTGTTCAGCAAACCAGCGGTCGAAGCGTCCCCGCAACGCGGTCATCGTGTGGTTGTAGGGCTTCTCGCGCCAATGGCCAACCTTCAGGTCGAGCGCGACTTCACGATCATCCGCGAGAGCGCCAAAACGACGGCGGGTTACATTACGCTCAAACGGGGCACTGTCGATGGCATCAGGAAGCAGTTTGAGCAGCTGGTGAGTGAACAGGATGCCGCCGTACACATTTTTCGCGCCGGGGTATTCCCCACGCTCCAGCACCACAACTTCCACTCCCGCTCTCGCAAGCGCGACGGCGGCACTGATGCCGGAAGGCCCGGCTCCAATGATCAGAACCTCAAACTCCTCATCCATGGTCATCCCCCTCTAGGGTCGGCGGGAACTGCGAAACTGTTGGAATTGGAAAGATAGTCGGCAACACGCCCCGGTTCAATCGAATTCGCTCCCATCTTCCATAAGAATTCGCTGTCTCGAACCCCCAATGTGAGACCGCTTTTCCCCTTTCTTCTCCCTTCGCAGTTGCCCATCTCAGACAGACAACGTACTTTCACCGACCATCGTCCGGATTCGCCGGAACGATTCCTGTTGACAGTTTGCACAGCCTGGAAGATGCGCTATGAGCGAGGATCGCTATCCGTTTAACGACGTCGAAGCCGCTTGGCGGAAAAAGTGGGACGACGAAAAAGCCTTCAGCGTCGATCTCGATGATGATAGCGGCGAACACAAGTACGTGCTCGTCATGTTCAGCTATCCCTCCGCGAGCAAGCTCCACATCGGGCACTGGTGGAACTACGGCGGCGTCGATACGCACGCGCGTTACCTCCGCATGAAGGGCATGAAGGTGTTCGAGCCGATGGGCTTCGACTCCTTCGGTCTACCGGCGGAAACATACGCGATTAAGGTCGGCACTCACCCGGCAACCGTCACCGAGGAATCGATCTCGTTCATCCGCGAACAGTTGAAACGGATCGGCGCGATGTACGACTGGGACTGGGAAGTCGTCACCAGCCGCCCGAACTACTACAAGTGGACGCAGTGGCTGTTCCAGCAACTGTTCAAGCACGGCATCGCCGTGCAGAAGGACGGTCTCGTCAACTGGAGCCCGACCCTGCAGACGGTGCTCGCCAACGAGCAGGTCATCAACGGCATGGACGAACGCACCGGCAACCCCGTCATCCAGAAGAAGATGACACAGTGGTATTTCCGCATCACCGAGTACGCGGAGAAACTACTCAACGGCCTCAAGGAGATCGACTGGCCGGAAAGCACTGTCAAGCGCCAGGAAAACTGGATCGGCCGCAGTGAGGGCACCAGCATCACGTTCGGCGTCGAAGGTCACGACGACACCTCCATCGAGGTTTTCACTACCCGTCCGGACACGCTCTTCGGCGTCAGCTACGTCACCCTCGCGCCGGAATCCGATCTCGTCAACAAGCTCACCGTCGACGAACGCAAGGCCGAAGTCGAGGACTATGTCCAGACCGCCCTGCGCGCCACCGAGGTCGATCGTACCTCGACCACGCGCGAGAAAACCGGCGTCTTTACGGGCAGTTACGCCATCAACCCGATCAACGATGAACGCGTCCCGATCTGGGTCGCGGATTACGTGCTCGGCTCGTACGGCACCGGCTCCGTGATGGCCGTGCCCGCGCATGACCAGCGCGACTTCGAGTTCGCACTCAAGTTCAAGCTGCCGATCAAACTGGTGATCCGGCCGGTGAAGGAATCAATCGACGTTGAGGACATGACCGAGGCCTACACCGAGCCCGGCATCATGCACAACTCCGGCCAATTCTCCGGTCTGGCAAGCGACATCGGCAAGAAAGCTGTCACCGACAAGCTCGAGACCCTCGGCGCCGGCAAACACACCGTCACCTACCGTCTCCGCGACTGGTCGGTCAGCCGGCAACGCTATTGGGGCTGCCCAATTCCGATGATCCATTGCGAGAAATGCGGCGTGGTCCCTGTGCCGGAAGACCAGCTGCCGGTCGTGCTGCCGGACGAGATCCACGACTTCCGTCCCAAGGGTACCTCCCCACTCGGCGCGCTCGAGGACTGGGTCAACACCACCTGCCCGACCTGCGGCGGCGCGGCGAAACGCGACACAGACACGATGGATACCTTCGTCGACTCCTCCTTCTACCACCTGCGGTACCTCGCGGCGGACAAGGACGATGTCCCGTTTGACAAGGAACGGATGAACCGTTGGATGCCGATCTCGCTATACGTCGGCGGCCCGGAACACGGCACCGGCCACCTGATCTACATCCGCTTCATCACCCGGTTCCTGCATGAAATCGGCTGGAGCCCGGTCGCGGAACCGGCGGCGAAGATGGTCCACCAGGGCATCATCACCAAGGACGGCATGCGGATGTCGAAGTCCAAGGGCAATGTCGTCAACCCGGAACCGTTCATCGAGAAATACGGCAGCGACGTCTTCCGCATGTACCTGATGTTCACCGGCGATTTCCGCCTCGGCGGCGACTGGTCGGACGACGGCATCACCGGCATCGACCGTTTCGCCAACCGTGTCTGGCGTCTCGTCAACCGC
This sequence comes from bacterium, assembly GCA_963675295.2. GTDB lineage: Bacteria > Electryoneota > Electryoneia > Electryoneales > Electryoneaceae > BMS3BBIN04. The sequence goes on along the minus strand of CAXXKJ010000002.1, from coordinate 2,452,952 downwards.
TTCCCGGGTGAGTCCGAACCGTCCGTGGAACTGAACAAAGATGACTACCCGGAGGTCGTGTTCCGCACGCTGCATAACACGATCAAGTCCGTCGGCGAGGATCTGGAAAACCTGTCGTTCAACACCGCCATCAGCCGGATGATGGAGCTGGTCAACGAACTCTACAAATGGCTCGGCGAGGAGAATGACGCCAAGGTCAACACGGACGCCGTCCGCAACCTGCTCGGCATCCTGATCCGCATCATGTCCCCGTTCGCCCCGCATTTCTGCGAGGAATCGTGGACACGGCTTGGCGGCACGCCGTTTGTGTTCCAACAGGCATGGCCTACGTACGACGAGTCCGCGCTGGTCGCAAACACGATCACCCTCGTCGTGCAGGTCAACGGCAAGCTACGCGACCGCATCGACGCCCCGGCGGACGCGTCCAACGACGACCTCGAGAAGCTCGCGTTGGCTTCCGAGAAGGTGCAGAGCCTGATGGAAGGCAAGTCGTTGCGCAAGGCGATTGTCGTCCCCGGTAAGCTGGTGAATCTGGTCGTGGGATAGATCTGGTCGTGGGATTGATCTGGTGGTGGGATTGATTCAGATCCGGGGACACTTTGTCCTCAAAGTGTCCCCGTCACATGCCCACGACATTCATGTCGTTGATCATCTGCACGAGATTGCCCCTGTGACCCGGCGTAGCCGGTTCGCGGGCTGATCCGAAAGTTTCCTGTCACGTGCCCCGGATGGCTCCGCCAGCCGGGATGATCCACCCTCGGATGACCCGCGATAGCCATCACCAACAGCCGTGACGGACAATCACGGGCACCAGCGCCCACTCTCCCGTCGTATATTGACCCAACACGGTTCCACCGAGGTCCACAATGACACGCTACCTGCTCACACTTCCCCTCATCCTCCTGTTGGCATTGTGTTGTGTATCCACCTCACCCGCCCAATGGATCGGGCATGAACTACCTGCCCCTGCAGTGGATTTGGTTGGTGGCTCTCTGGAGATTCATGACTGGGATCAGGATGGAGATCTTGATCTGGCTGGCTTGTTGGCTGGCGTATTTTCGGACTGCAATTTCATAGAGAATCGACTACCAGCAGATTGGATCTTATACACTGCCGATAGTCTGGAAAATGTCTTGGGTGTTACTTTCTCAGACACTTCAGATTTTGATCATGATGGCGACATAGACTATGTTTTCTATGGGTACGTTGCATCTTTCGGCAGAAGTATAGCTTGGATCGAGCGTTTAGGGGAGTTAGAATTCACATATCACCTGATCGCTACCAATCTTGAGAGCGGCGGCCCGATCTGCGCGGGTGACATTGACGGCGACGGTGACGTCGATCTTGTCACCATGTTCGGTACCGATCCCGACTACCAATTTATATTGCACACGTGGTGGCAGCAGCCAGATGGCAGCTTTGAGATGCAGTTTTTTCCCGAGTTTGGTCCGCTATCCTTCCCCTCCAATCTGGTGGATTTCAACGGTGACGGCCTGCTTGAGTTCGTCGCGTCTCGCAACAACGGCCTCGCGGTATTTTCATGGACAGGAGATGAGTGGGCCTACGTGATGCTCGATGTCTTGCCGACGCCCTACGGATACGGGTACTCCTATTTTGACATTGACGATTTCGACGGTGATGGCGACCTGGATTTCACCACCATTCGCAGTTGGGATCCGGAGTTTTTCATGGGTGAGATCACGTGGTGGGAATACCAGGGTGGGACGACCTTCGCCCGCCATGAAATCTACCTGCCCAGCAGTATCTACGATCCTCTGGCCTTCGGACAACCGATCCGCATGCTGGACGCCGACGGGGACGGTGATACCGATGTCGCGGTGTGTGGCTACATGTTCTACAACCAGGGTAACGGCGATTCCTTTGTCCTGCAGCAGTATGCTTTCGCCGATAATTATCCGTACATGTGGGACATTCTCGAGAAAGCCGACATCGACAACGACGGCGACGTTGATCTGTTCAACGAGCACATTTACTGGTACGAAAACCCGACCAACGACCCGCCGCAGTTCATCATCCGGCTGGTGCCACGCCAGACGATCATTCCGTCCGCCGGTGGCGAGGTCGTCTTCGACGGCATGATCTACAACCAGTTCCCACAGCCGATGGAGGGCCATCTCTGGGCCGACGTGACCGGCCCGAACGGCACCCGTGCACGTGTCTGGCACCGCCGGATGACGGTCACCAACGGCGAGTGGCTGACCTGGCCCAACCTCGGCATGGCCGTTCCCGGCGGACTGCCCGCCGGAGACTACCGGATGACCGTCCGTGCCGCAGCGGGAGGGTATGGTTTCGTGCCGGGGGATAGTTTGCGGTTTAAGGTGGAGGGGCGGTGAACGGTGGTCGGTAATCGGTAAAAGATGGAAGGTGCGAGGGTGTCATTCTGAATGGAACGAAGTGGAATGAAGAAGATCCAACTTCGATAACGCTCAACAAAGCCCGATCTTCTTCACTTCGTTCAGAATGACGTGCTATTCAGGTGCAAATCATCGGGAATTCAGATCATTTACTTCGTTCTGAATGATTTAGCGTTTAAGAGCAAATCATCTGGAACCCAGATCCTTCACTTCGTTCAGGATGACACGCGCGAGTCCTATCTTTTACTATCTTTTACTATCTTTTACTATCTCTTGCTACTTAAGCCTCTCCCGCATCAGCTCCGTGAATAACCCTTCCCAGTGATCGAGCACACCTCCACTGCCGAACCGATCGAGCACATGCGCGAAATTCGTTTCGCCGAGGACATCGTATTCGTGCCGATTGTCGCGATGCAGCGTCACCAAGCGGTCCATCGCATCACGTAGCGAGTCCACCGATCCCGCTTCTGCCAGGTACTCGAAAAGGTCCGGGCCCATCGCCTCACGTACCCCGCCAACATCGGTGCTCACCACCGGCAGACGCGCCGCCGCAGCTTCCAGCAACACATTCGGCAGGCCCTCCCACTTGGACGACAGCACGAACGCGTCCGCCGCCCGCAACCAGTCCGGCACATCGGGCCGTTCCCCGGCGAACAGCACACGATCCGTCACACCGAGCTGCCCGGCCAACGCTTCCAGCTCCTGTCGCCGCGCCCCATCTCCGAGAATCCACAGCCGCGCGTGATTGTGCGTCTTGCAGTGTTCCGCAAATGCCTTGAGCAGCGTCGCCTGATCCTTCTGCGTCTCGAGACGGCCGGCGTGCACCCAGACAAAATCGGAATCGCCCTCCGCCCCGTGTTCACGACGGAATGCGGTTCGTTCCTCCGCGGTCATCGGCGTGAACGGAGCGAGGTCGACCATATTGCGGATGATACGCAGCCGGTGCGACGGCACAATCCCGCGTTCAATCAGGCTCACCGCCGCCAGCTCGGAATTCGTCGTGCTCAGGCTGGCGCGGCTGTCGGTGCGACGGATCAGCTCCTCCCGGGCCCGCACGCTCCAGTGGTCGCGCGGTTTATCGGACGCGCCGAAGAACTCGTTCCGTATCGACGTCACCCGTACCGGAATCCCGAACGCGCTGCCGAGCATCCGTCCAACGACGTCCGCCTGGTACAGGAAGGTGACCAGCACATCAGGCTTGAAACTCCAGAACTGGTTCAGCAGGCGCAGCAGGTTGTGCGGACGGTAGGGCGACTCCCCCTCGCTGATATCAACGACCGGAATCCCCACCTCCGTCAACTCATCGGTGAACGCCGTTGACGGCAGCAACGTCACCACCCGCACCCGCCAGCCGCGCGCGTGCAAACCGGTCGCGAGACGGACACACTGAGTCTCCGCCCCACCACGGGCTAACTTGTTGATCAACAGGCAGATGCGTTTCCGGCGCATGGACTTTCCGTTAAATCGGACATCAATGTCCGGTTTTCGCTTCAATCGCGGCCACGAGATCCTCGATCATCGCATCTTCCGGCCAGACCGGCCCTTCGACCCAGTTCAGCTCGCTGTCCCAGTGTCCGGCGCAGTTGTGGATCGCGCTGGCGAGGTAGGCGTAGCTGATCTCGACGATCAACGGGTCGCCGTCCGGTGTGTGCACAAAATCAAACGCGCAGCTCTGCGTCCGCAGCCGTTTTGCCACATCCCGCGCGATCTTCACACACTCCAGATCCACCCCGCTGGCGTCGTAGTCAATCCGCCCGCTTCCGGACGCGCGAAAGTCACCCGGACGGACAAACCTGCGAAAACCGAAGATGCGGTCGCCGATGACCGTGATCCGCGTGTCGAATTCGTTCCGCGGGATGAACTCCTGCGCGTAAAAATAGCCGCGTTCCGGCGCGACCAACTTCCGCCGTTTAGCCAGCTTCAACAGGCCGCGCGGCGCACGCTTGAGCAGGTCGATCTTGCCACGCAACCCGCCCGCACCCCGAAACCGGATCGCGACATCCGAGGTCGCACGTTCCACCGGCACCCAGCCACGTCCGAACGCTCGCCGGATTACCTTTTCCGCTTCGTCACGTGACCGCAGCAGCTTCACCTGGCTCGATCCAGCCCCGCGACGCAGCTTCCACACCTTCGGCCAGGACGTTTCTGCCGCCCAGCTCAGCGCCGCCTGCCTGTCGTAAAACACCCACACCGGTGCCAGCGGCGCATTGACCGCCTCGAGCAGATATTTCTGCGCCACCTTATCGTCATAATGCCAGCAGGTCGCCGTGTCCGGAAACACCAGCAGGCCCATCTCCTCCGCTGCCCTGATCAGACGCGTGGCAAACAACAACGGTTCCGCCTCATTATGCTGCCAATGCCAGAGGAACCCGTCGCAATCACGGAGATCGTTCAGGATGCCGCTGCTATACGCGTCGACGATCTTGAACTCGACCTTGTTGCTGCGGCACCAGCGGATCCAGCGGTCGCTGTACGAACGGGGACTGTTGTGTATCGCGAGCTTCATGCACGATTCCGAATTTCGTTCCTATCGAAGAAAGTACGCGGTGAACAGGACGGCAACACCCGCAGGAGCCATACGATTCGGGCTCCGCTGGCTGGAACATCAGCCCCTGTGCGCCCTCCCCCGGGCGCTCTGAATCGTACCCTCACAGATGGGCGCTAGACTGGCGGATGGCGTATATTGCCCGGCGTTCCACGAATCTTTGTGCCAAGAAAACTCAGGAGTGACTCATGCATGTCGCGGTGGTTGGTACCGGTTATGTCGGACTCGTTGCGGGCGCCTGCTTCGCGTCTACCGGGAACCACGTGATCTGTGTCGATATCGACGAAGATAAGATCAACCGGCTCAAGAACGGTGAAATCCCGATCTACGAACCGGGATTGGAAGACCTGGTCCAGGAAGGCATCGATAAGGAACGGTTGCATTTCACCACCGACATCGATGACGCCGTCAAAAGCAGTGACGTCATCTTCATCGCCGTCGGCACCCCGCCGAACGAGGACGGCAGCGCGGACCTGAAGCACGTGCTCACCGTCGCCGAAAGCATCGGCAAGGCGATGAACGAGTTCAAGATCATCGTCGACAAGAGCACCGTCCCGGTCGGAACCGCCGGTCTCGTCAGCGAGGCGATCCGCAAGCACACCGACAGCGACTTCACCGTCGTCTCGAACCCGGAATTCCTCAAGGAAGGCGACGCGGTCAACGACTTCCTCAAGCCGGAACGTGTGATCATCGGTGCGGATAACGACATCGGCCACGAAGTCCTCAACCGGCTCTATCGCCCGTTCATGATGAAGAGCAACCGCATTATCCACATGGACGTCGTCTCCGCCGAGTTGACCAAGTACACCGCCAACTCGTTCCTCGCGACACGAATTTCGTTCATGAACGAAATCGCGCGCCTGTGCGAAAAAGTCGGCGCGGATATCGACATGGTCCGCCAGGGCATCGGCACCGATTCACGCATCGGTCCGGCATTCCTCTACGCCGGCGCCGGGTACGGCGGCTCCTGCTTCCCGAAGGATGTCAAGGCGATCCTTCGTACCGCGAAACAGTATGATGTCGACCTCGAGATCATCGAAGCCACCGAGCGCGTCAACGAAGAGCAGAAGAAGCTCATGTTCAGCAAGATTTCCAAACATTACGAAGGAAACTTGCAGGGCAAGACGTTCGCGATCTGGGGTCTGTCGTTCAAGCCGCGCACCGATGACATGCGCGAGGCGCCGGCGATCGTGATCATCAACTCGCTGCTCGCGGCAGGTGCCAACGTGAAGGCGTTCGACCCGGAAGCGATGACCGTCGCCAGGGACATTTTCGGCGACAGCATCACCTACTGCGAATCCGAATACGAGACGGTGGAAGACGCGGACGCGCTGGTACTGGTCACCGAGTGGAACGATTTCCGCACCCCGGATCACGGCCTGCTGTCCAAGAAGCTGGCCGACAAGGTGGTCTTTGATGGCCGCAACATCTGGGATCCGAAGTACGTTCAGTCTTTCGGGCTCACCTACGTCGGCATCGGTCGCAAGGTGTAAGTATGGATTTGAACGCCGCTTTCGGCAAACGCCTGGCCGCGCACATTGACGTCGCACGGCAGATGGATTCGCTCAAGGAACCCATCGTCGCGGCAGTCAAACTGGTGATCGACACCTTCAAAGCCGGCAACAAGCTGCTGCTCGCCGGAAATGGTGGCAGTGCGGCGGATGCGCAACACTGGGCGGCGGAATGGGTCATCCGGCTGAGCCATGACCTCGACCGGCCCTCCATGCCCGCGATGGCGCTGAGCACCGACACCTCGATCCTCACCGCCGGTGCCAACGACATCGGCTACGTGAACGTCTTCGCACGGCAAGTGGAATCGTTCGGCAAAAAGGGCGACCTGCTGATCGTGATCAGCACCTCCGGCAATTCGCCGAACCTGCTGAATGCGGCCGAGATGGCGCATACCTTTGGCGTGCGTGTACTCGGCATCCTCGGCAACACCGGCGGGAAACTGGCGCCGCTGTGCGATCAGGCGGTGATTATTCCATCAGAGGACACGCAACGCATCCAGGAGATGCACTCGTTCGTCGGGCATCTGCTGTGTGAGCTCAGTGAACGTGAATTACACGGCTAGTTCACAAGTCTTTTCGAATCCTAACGCCCCGGAAACGGGGCGTTTTTTATTACCTTCGAGCGGGATCATTCGTGGGGGTGAATCATCGCTGAACCAGAACAGCTAAAACATGGCAAAGCCTTCCACAAGCGAGTGCAACAGGATTGGTTGCTGTCAGCAGATGGACACGTCAAGGATGAGAAAACAATCCCACTTCCACTATCAAGTTCGGCGAAACGCGTCCGGCATGGACGAATGGACTTGTTCGTTGATGACTTGACCGACTATGTCGTTATCGTCGAAATCAAGGGCACGAACTGGGATCGTATTAAGCCCCAGAATGTGAAGAAGCTCTTGGGGCGCACAGACGGCAGGTGTGGAAGTATATCAACGAATTCGTGGAAGGAAAAGAGAGTACCGATGTTTGCGCGGGTCTGATCTATCCGACTGCACCGGATACACCGGGTCTGAAAGAGCAGATTGAGGAGTATCTCAACGAATGGGCGTTGCAGGTGGTTTGGTTTGACGATCCTTGATCATATAGCTAAGATTCACCATTACCACGGACTTAAATCCGTGGTAATAATAAGAAACGGGGACACTTTGTCCCCAAAGTAGATCCGGGCACACTTGGTCCCCAGAGTAGATCCGGGGACACTTTGTCCCCAAAGTGTACCCGGAATGTATAGCTCACAGCTCATAGCTCATAGCTCACCGCTCACAGCTCATAGCTCTGCCAGAATCCACTCCACCGCCTCACGCAGCGAATCCACCACCGCATCCGGCGTCACTCTCCCCACCTTCTCCACCTCTGCCCCGTACCCCGTGCGCACCAGCACGGTCTTGCACCCGGCTCGCTTGCCTGCTTCGATATCCGCAACGTTGTCCCCGACCACCACACCATCGGATAGCGTCAAATCCATATCCCGCGCTGCCTGTTCGAGCATGCCGGTGTTCGGTTTCCGGCACGGTGCATCGTCATCCACCTCCGGGCAGAAGTAGATGTTGTCGACTGCCGCGCCGTGAATGTGCAACACTGCTAGCAGGCGCGCATTGACCTTGGCGACATCGTTGACCGTCATCATCCCACGCGCAACGCCGCTCTGGTTCGAGATGATCGCGACGGCATACCCGGCCTGATTCAGTCGCTGAATGCCCTCCGCCACGCCGGGAATCAGTTCGACACCCTCCGGATCGACGAGGTAATGCTTGTTCACCATGACCGTGCCGTCACGGTCGAGCAGGATCAATCTGCGCATCACCACACCCAGAAAAACGTTGGAATCAGCAATAGCGCTCCGGCGAGCGACAACAGCAATACCAGCGGGGCGATCCACTTCGCCCACGTCGTCCACGGAATCTTCGCCAGCGACAACACGCCCATCAGCACCGCCGAGGTCGGGATGATGATGTTCGAGAACCCGTCACCGAACTGGTACGCCAACACCGCGGTCTGACGTGAGACACCAACCAGGTCGCTGAGCGGTGCCATGATCGGCATCGTCAACGCCGCCTGGCCACTACCCGACGGAACAAAGAAGTTCAGCAGCGACTGGAAGACGAACATCGCCTCCGCGGACGCCACCGGATGCAGACTTCCGACGACACCGCTTAACGCGTTCAGCATCGTGCCGATGATCAGGCCGTCCTGCGCGATAATCAGGATTCCACGTGCCAGCCCGATGATCACCGCGACGCCGACGAGATCTCTCGCGCCGTTCTCGAATCCATCCGCAATTTGGCCGCCCTTCATCCCGCCGATGATGCCGACGACAATCCCCATCGCGAGGAACAGGCCGGCGATCTCCTCGATGTACCAGCCCAGCCGGAGCACACCAAACACCAGCATCCCCATCGCGACGCCAAACGCCGCCAAAACCCACACCTGACGCTTCGTCGTACCCGAATTTTCGCCGTCGATGTCGAGATGCAACGTGTGCCGCAGCTTCTGGTCCATCTCGTACACCGGGCTTTTCGTCGGGTCCTTGCGGATGCGTGCGGCATATAGCATGACGAACAGCACCGTGATCGTTGTCGTCACCAGCCACACGATAACACGATACTCCAGCCCGCTGAACAGTGGCAGATCCGCGATCCCCTGGGCAATGCCAACGGTGAAGGGATTGAGGAACGCGCCCGCGAATCCGGCGCCCGACCCCACGAACGGAATCGCTGCGCCGACAATCGAGTCATAGCCCAACGCCAGAGACAACGGGATGAAAATCAGCACAAACGGGATCGTCTCCTCCGCCATCCCGAAAACCGCGCCACCAAGTGAAAACAGCACCATGAAGAGCGGGATGATCGCGGTCCGGATCGCCGCAGAGCGGCGGCTTGCCCGTGCTAATCTGCGGATGATCGCGTCAATCGCCTCTGTCCGCTGCAGCACCGAGAACGCACCACCGACAATCAGCACGAACGCGATGATCTCAGCCGCGTCCATAAAGCCCTTGACCGGGGCGACGAGCAGGTCGAGCAGGTTCTGCGGTTCAGCGGGCACATGCTCAAACGAGCCCGGCACCACCATCTCGCGGCCTTCCACGAGCTCGGTCTGGTACCGGCCGCCGGGAACGATCCATGTCAGCACCGCCATAATCACCAGCAGCGTAAACAGGATCAGGTAGGTGTTCGGAGGCTTGAAACTCTTTGATTTCGCCATGGTCGCGTTACGATTCGTCAATGAATGTTGCCGGGGAGTCTACTGCGTCCGGGCCCGCGCGGTCAAATCAAATCGTTGTCCCGGTTGACACGCGTGCCTCCGGTCCACACGGCGCCAACGTTCGTCTCAAGCCACGAGTGCGGATCATCACCCGGATCACGATCCAACCACACCAGGTCCGCCGTATACCCCTTCTCCAGCGATCCCAGGTTTGGGAAACCCGCGACACGGGCGGCGTTTCGCGTCAACGCCAGCACAGCCTCAGAGGCCGTCAGGTGCTGTTCCGGCATGCCCTCGCCCGGCTTGCGCGGCAGCAGAGCGGCACGGATCGTCCGGCGTGGGTCCGGATCGACCACCGGCCAGTCACTGCCCAGCACCAGACGGTCGGCGACATTCAGACTCTTCAACGGATACGCCCACTTCTCCCGTTCGCCGACACGATCCCGCAGCATGCCGAGGTCGTCCAGCCGATGCGTCGGCTGTACCGACAACGCGAGGTCCGACTCCAGCAACTTCTGTATCGAAACCGCGTCCACATGCTGAATGTGCTCGATCCGGTGCCGTCCGGCTTTGGCGGGTAGATCTGCGAGGCTTTCCGCGACGTAGTCCACTCCGGCGTCACCAATGGCGTGCACCGTGAACGACCAACCGGCCTCCGCGCCACGCTTCAGGAACGCATCATACACCGCTAGATCCGGAACCGGCCCGGAGGTGTGGCCCGGTTTGTCAGCGTATTCCTGCTTCATCCACGCTGTCCGGCTGCCGAGCGCGCCGTCAATGAACAGTTTGAGCCGGAACCGGTTCAATTTGCCCTGCATCCGGCGCGGTTGCGCAATGCAGTCGTCCCCGAAATGCACGCAACGCAACCAGCTCTCGACGTGCATCGGCAGGCCCTCATGTTCCTCCAGCCACAGCCAGCCATTCTCGTACGACGCGGGATCGCCGGCGTCACTGACACCAGTGATACCCAGCGACAACAGGTGCCGCATCGCGTTGCGCATCAGGCCACGCAACTGTTCCGGCGTTTCTTCCGGAAGGTACTGCTCGATCCACCGGGCGGCGTTTTCGCACAGGATTCCGCGCGGAAATCCAGCCTCATCCAACTCCTGCCAGCTGCCCTCCGGCAATGGGGTTTCGTTAGTCAGGCCGATTTCCTCGATCGCGCGGCTGTTGATCAGTACCGTGTGGTAGTCACGGGCGTGCAGCAGCAGCGGACGGTTGGGGCAGACCCGGTCCCGTTCGGCCAATGTCGGCCACGCGTGTTCGCTCAAGCCGATCCCGATCAGCCAGCCCTCGCCGGACTTCGCAGCTTCAGCGACTGACTCCAGCACCTCCGACTTTGTCGACTTGTCCAGCAACTGCAGACTGGCCAGCAGACGTCCGCCCTGGTCCACGTGCAGGTGCGCGTCAAAAAAGCCGGGCAGGATACGTCCCCCCGGCAAACGAACGATCTCGTCCGTACCCGCCGCCGCCGAGGAGAGGTCGTCCCCTCGCACGGTGGCTACCACCTTTCCGTCCTCAATCAGCAGTTCGTCGTCGGCGTCCCCCCACGCCCTGTCGTGACGGTGCACCTTTGCACCGGTGAAAATCGTTCGCGCCATATCCGACTACCTTTGTCAATTACGCCCAGTTTCGTTCACGCAACCACTGCCCCGCCGCGTCAATGTCCGGCTTCGAGTAGCGGTCTCTGTCCAGTTTCGGTACCACCGTCCGCAGCTCCTTCTGCAACGCCTGGATGCTGTACCCCGGCTGCAACGGCTCGCGCAACGTCACCGCCTGTGCCGCCGCCATCATTTCGATCGAGATCACCGTCGCCGCGCGATCCATGATCTCGTTCGCCTTGAACCCGGCCCACGTCGCCATGCTGACATGGTCTTCCTTGCCCGCTGATGTCGGGATGCTGTCCACGCTCGCTGGGTGCGCCAGCGTCTTGCACTGACTAACCAACGATGCCTGCGTCACGTGATGGATCATGAATCCGCTGTTGAGACCGCCGTGCTCGACGAGGAACGCCGGCAGGCCGCTGATTTGCGGATCGGTCAACAGGAAGGTGCGGCGCTCACTGATCGACGCCAAGTCCGTCCCGGCAATCGCCAGCTGATCCGAGACCATCGCCACCGGCTCGGCGTGGAAATTGCCGCCGCTGATTACGTCGCCCTGTTCCGGGAACACAAGCGGGTTGTCGGTGACACCGTTCAGCTCGGTTTCCAGCATGCCGCGCACGTTCGCCAGCACATCCCGCACCGTCCCATGGACCTGCGGTGCGCAGCGGATCGCGTACGGGTCCTGCACCCGCCGCGAAGCCGCTTCGCTGCTGAGGATCTGGGAATTCTCAACGTGACCCCGGATCCGTTCCGCGCTGGCGATAGCGCCGCTGTGCCCACGAATTTCGTGCACTCGCGCGTCGAACGCGGACGTCAGCCCGGCGACACCTTCCAGCGTCCACGCAGCTGCTGCATCCGCCGCCGCGACGAGATCATTCAACGCCAGCCACGCCTTCACCGACAGCGATGTCGACACCTGTGTCCCGTTGATCAGGCTCAACCCTTCCTTCGGGCCCAGTTCGATGGGCTGCAAACCGGCCGCTTGCAACGCATCCGCGCCGGACATCGTCTCGCCATCATACGTCGCCTCGCCTTCGCCAATCATCACCAGCGTCATGTGCGACAACGGCGCGAGGTCGCCGGACGCGCCGACGCTGCCATGCGCCGGAATCACCGGCAACAGCTCCTGGTTGTAGAAGTCGACGAGCATCTGCGCCAGCTCGGGACGGCAGCCGGAGAAACCACGCGACAACGAAGACGCCTTCGCCACGAGAATCATCCGCACCATGGCTTCATCCAACGCCGGCCCGACCCCGCAGGAGTGAGACCGGATCAAGTTCGTCTGCAGGGTGCTCAGGTCCTTCGCGTCAATCCGCACCTCGCTGAACTTGCCGAAGCCGGTGTTGACCCCATACACCGGGTCACCCTTGGTGATCACCTGCTGCACCAGCTCGTTGGATTTCCGCATCCGTTCGACCGCGTCTTCGCTGAGCACGACCTTCGCCACGCCCGCGGCCACCTGCTTCATCTGTTCCAGCGTCAACCGTTCCCGGCCGATCTCAATCCGTTTGCCCGTACTCACGTCACCCCCCTTTCAAGGATGAGATCCAAGTTTGAAGTGAGGGAATGAACAAAGATTCCCGCCCGGATGCAAAAGAGCCCGGTGCTTCCGCATCGGGCTCTGAAACTGAATGCTATTCCCGCTACTTCGCGACTCCACTCGCGCGGTACTCGCGAATCACGGTCACTTTGATCTGGCCGGGATAGACCAGCTCATTCTCGATCTTCTCAGCAATGTCATGCGCGAGCACTTCGGCGTACGCATCCGACACCTTGCCATTCTCGACCATGATGCGAACTTCACGTCCGGCCTGAATCGCGTACACCTTGTTGACGCCCTCAAAGCCCTTGGCGATTTCCTCGAGGTCGTGCAGACGCTGAACGTAATTCTCAAGGCTCTCACGCCGCGCGCCGGGACGGCTGCCGCTGATGGCGTCCGCGGACGCCGCCAGCACACTCAACACGTTGTCCGGCGGAACGTCACCATGATGCGACTGAATCGTGTTTAAAACCTCCGGCGGTTCGCCGTACTTCTTCGCCAACTGGGCGCCAAGCTGAACGTGCGTGCCCTCGGATTCCCGGTCGATCGCTTTGCCAATGTCATGCAGCAGACCGCAACGGCGCGCGAGCTTCGCGTTGAACCCGAGCTCGGCGGCGAGGATGCCGGTCAACTTCGCGACTTCAATGCTGTGGCGGAGCTGATTCTGGCCGTAGCTGGTGCGATAATGCATCCGGCCGAGCGCCTTGATCAGTTCCTGGTGCAACCCGTGGACTTTCGCCTCCTGGACGGCGTTACGGCCATATTCCAAGATGCGTTCGTCCAACTCCTTCTGCGCCTTCGACACCACTTCCTCGATGCGGCCCGGGTGAATCCGGCCGTCCGAGATCAACTTCTCCAGCGCCATCCGGCCTAACTCACGGCGGACCGGGTCAAAACACGACACGACAACCGTTTCCGGGGTATCATCGACGATGATATCCACGCCGGTCGCCGCTTCCAACGCACGAATGTTACGGCCTTCACGCCCGATGATCCGTCCCTTGATGTCATCGTTCGGCAGATCCACCGCTGTCACCGTCATTTCGGCCGTGTGGTCGGCCGCGCTACGGTGAATGGCATTGACAATCAGTTCCTTCGCTTCACGGTTGGCGTTCTCACGCGCTTCGTCGAGGATCTCCTTGACGATCGTCGCAGAATCCGCGCGCGCCTTGTCAATCAGAATGCCCTGCAACTCTTCCAACGCCTGGGCGGATGTCTTCCCCGCCAACTGCTCCAGCATCTCACGGCGCTGTAAAATCAGCGTGTCTAACTCTTCTTCTTTGGCAGTTACTGTCTTCTCCTGCCTGCGCAGGGTACGCTCGCGGTCTTTCAGTTCACGTTCACGTTGCTTCGCCCGCTCGAATCGTTTCTCCGCCGCAATTTCCTGATCGGCGACACGTTTCTCGTCCCGCCGGATTTCCTCAAAGCGCTTCTCAACCTCACCTTCCATCTTCTGCTTTTCGGCGAGGGCTTTGTCACGCGCTTCCAGTAACGCCGCCTGCTTCAGGTTCTCTGCTTCCTTCTTTGCGGTGTCGAGGATGGTTTCTGCTTGCGACTGGGCGGAGTTTACGCGGGATTTGTCTGCAACGTTGCGAAGAACCAACGCGACCGCCACGCCCACGGCCGCGCCTGCGAGCACACCGATAATCAGTGTGAGCACATCCATTTCGCTGTATCTCCTTCGGGCGGAATTGATTCCCGTCCCGGTGAAAAACACTGATCCCCACATTTCCGCGAGTGGATTGGAGAACGCTTAGTTCACCAAACTGGGTGTCCTCTCATTCGTGTTAGGTTTCCTTCAACCGTTGCCGGCAAGGCCTACCCGCCACAAACGAAGCCGAACTCCCTCCATTGAGAGTGTTGGTTCTCAATCAAAGTCGCTAAGAAATGCAGGGATCGAGTCGTGTAAATGCCTGCCGATCAGGACTCCGGCTGCGTAAGCAGCTCGTCCAGACGATCGGAAAGCAATGTTATCCTTTCACGATACGAGCTGTCAACTCGTTTCTTGTCCTCCTGGGTAGTCAGCAATTCGTCCGCAATGTTCAAGGCCGCCAGAATCGCAACCTTCAAAGTGGATGACGGTTTCATCGACTCGTGGACCTCACGCATGCGAGCATCCACGACCGACGCAACCTGACGTACATATGCTTCATCCGACAAACGCGCACGGATCGGATATTCACTACCGAAAATCGAAACGTTTACGACCTGTGCTGTCTCGTTCACCTATAATCCTCAGGTCCAGGTCCGGTTCCAACCCCCAGGATACTTCCACGATCCCCATACGACGACTATGCCGTCTCCTGTTCCAGAGACTCAATCCTGCTCAGCAAGGTCGTCAATTTCCCGCGGATCAGCTCCTCCTTCGCCGGATCACGGCGATGCTTGCGAGCGTCCTCCAACTCCCGCTGAAGCTCTTCCACGGTGGTCTCCCGCACGGACAACTGTTCGCGCAGATCTTCTACTTCCGCAGTCAACTCACGATTCCGGGCCTGCTGCTCTTCCAGCATCCCCGCAACGCGATCAACCTTCTCTTCAAGCGTACTCAGCTCTGCCAAGCCTGGCGCAGTTCCAGTTTCCACCTGCCAGTCTCCCCTTGTCGCTCAGGCTGACTACCCCCGTAAGCGAACTCCGTTCAATTTCTCCGCTGCAGCGATCATCCCTTCGATGACCGGATCAATGTCCTCATCGGTCAACGTTCGATCCGGAGCACGGAACGTTGCCCGGAACGCCAACGAGCGTTCATCGGACGCCAACGGCTTGCCCTTATAAAGATCAAACAAAACCACATCTTCCAGCAACTCGCTTGAGTGCTCCAGCAATGCTCCCCGGACATCTTCTGCCGGGGTGCTGATCGGCACTACAAACGCCACGTCACGCACATTCGCCGGGAATCGCGAGAACCGCTGGTAGCCACCCCGGATACCGGGCAACCGAAGCTCGCCCGCCACCGGCTTGACCCAACGCTCAAGGTCGATCTCACCGACATACACCGGCCGCTCGACTCCAAATCGTTCTGCAAGTTCCGGCTTCAGCTGGCCTGCAACTCCCGTCAATGAGCCATCTTCCAACAGGAGTTTGACGCCGAGCATGAGATTATCTGGAGTAGTGTAGTCAAACCGCAGAGGTAAATCAAGCGTCAATCCACGCGCCAGTTCATTCAGAACCGTTTTAACCTCCGCGAGATCAACAGCTTCGCCTTCCCGGTCGTACGCCTGCGGGATCCAGTTGCCGACCATCGCGAATCCGAGGTGCAGCCGCTGGCCGCCTTCGGTCCCCAGCCAGCCTTCACCACCCACCTGCCCAGCTTCGAACAGGAATACGTCTTCGAAGCCACGGTTCAGGTTGTGCTCGACCACACGCAGCAATCCCGGGATCAGGGACGCCCGATAGACACTCATCTCCGGATTGATCGGGCGGTTGATCACGTATGGCTTCAATCCGCCCGCGAACGCCTCATGATCCTCACCTGAGGTCATCGCTGAGCAGTTCGCTTCCCGGAATCCGAGCGCGACCATCGTATCGACCGCCGTGTCGAGCATCCGTTCCAGCGGTGGATCCTCACTCGACAATACGACACGCGACGATTCCGCCGTCGGCACCTTGTCGTACCCGACGTGACGCGCGACCTCTTCCACCAGGTCGATCTCACGTTCGATATCGTGACGCCAGCTCGGCGGGGTGACGACAACTGTCTCACCCTTGTCCTCGACGCCAAACTCCAGCGACTGGAACACCTTCACCGCGTCATCTTTCGCCACATCAAAGCCGAGCACCACGCCCGCGCGCTGCGGACGGTAGCTCACCGGCGGACGTGCGACCGGAGCCGGGTGCGCATCCACCTGGCCCTGCAACACCTCCGCGCCTGCATGCAAACGGAACAGTTCCGCGCACCGTGCGGCAGCGTTCGGTTGCATGCCCGGATCGGCTCCACGCTCGAACCGGCGTGATGCTTCCGACGGCAAACCCAACCGCTTCGCCGTCTTTCGGATCGTCGGCGGGTCGAAATACGCCGCTTCGATGATCACGTCTTTCGTCGTGTCGGTCACTTCGCTGTTCGCGCCGCCCATCACGCCACCGAGCGCCACACCTTTCTCCGGGTCGGCGATCATCAGGTCGGACGCCACCAGCTTGCGCGGCTTGTCGTCGAGGGTGACAAACTTCTCGCGCTCGTTCGCCATCCGCACGATGATATGCCCATCCTTGATCTGGCCGGCGTCGAACGCGTGCAACGGCTGCCCGAGTTCGAACAGGATGTAGTTCGTTATGTCGACGACGTTGCTGATCGGACGCTGCCCGATGCTCGCCAGCCGCGCCTTCATCCACAGCGGGCTGTCCATCACCGTCACACCGGTCACCTTGCGGCCGACATAGCGCGGACACTGCTCCGGGGCGGTGATGTCGATCATCAGCTCATCCGCGACCTTGCGCGAGCTGGTCTCCTGCACCTCGAACGATGGCAGTCGCAGCGGACGGCCCCAATGCGCCGCCAGTTCACGCGCGATGCCGATGTGCGACAATGCGTCTGGACGGTTGACCGTGATCTCGAATTCGAGCACGGCGTCTTCCGCCGGAACCACTTTGCTGAAATCATCGCCAACGTTGAATCCGGCACCGAGTTCGAGAATGCCACCGTGATTCTCGCTGATCTTCATCTCCGCTTCGGAGAGGATCATGCCCTGCGACATCTCGCCACGCAGCTTGCGCGCGTCAATGGTGAATTCGCCGATCTGCGTGCCGACCGTGGCCACCGGGACGATCAGTCCCTCGCGGCAGTTCGGCGCGCCGCAGACAATCGGCAGCACCTCGCCGCCGATGTCCACCTTCGTCAATTGCAGCTTGTCGGCGTTCGGATGAGGAACGCTTTCCAGCACCTTGCCGACAACGACGCCGTCCACATACCGCTTGATCCGTTCGATTCCCTCACACTCGAAATTGAGGAATGTGAGGATCTCGGCGATTTCTTCGGGGGATTCGTCGAAGTCGACGAAATCACGCAACCAGTTCAGTGAGATCTTCATCGGCGGCCTCCGAACTGCGAGAGGAAACGAATGTCGTTCTCGTAGAACAGGCGAATATCATCCACGCCGTACAGCAACATGGTCATCCGTTCGATTCCCAGGCCAAACGCCCAGCCCGTGTAGATTTCCGGGTCAATGCCGACCGTTTCCAGCACGTTCGGGTCGACCATCCCGCTTCCGCCAACCTCGATCCAGCCGCTGTGCTTGCAGACGCGGCAGCCGTCCCCACCGCAGAACGGGCAGGAAACGTCCACTTCCGCGGACGGTTCGGTGAACGGGAAGAAATGCGGACGGAAACGCGTCACTACGTTCTTGCCCAACAGGTGACGGTAGAACTGCAGCACCGTCCCCTTGAGATCCGCGAACGTCACGCCCTTGTCCACGTACAGCCCTTCCAGCTGCGTGAACATCGGCGAGTGCGTCGGATCGGGCTTGTCGTTACGGAACACACGTCCCGGGGCAACAATCCGGATCGGCGGCTTCTGCGCCTGCATCGTGCGGATCTGTACCGGGCTGGTTTCGGTCCGCAGCAGCATGTTCGGGATGTCCGCGAGGTATAACGTGTCCGACTCATCGCGGGACGGGTGCCAGTCCGGCGTGTTCAACGCGTCGAAGTTGTGCCACACGTCTTCGACTTCCGGCCCGCGCTTGATCGCGAAGCCCATCCGCGTGAAAATCCGCTTGACCTCACGTTCAATCAACGTGATCGGGTGGTACGATCCCTGCGCGATCGGACGTGCGGGCAGCGTCGGGTCGAACCCGGCCAGCGTTTCCGCCTGTTCCAGCTCGCGCGCCATCCCTTCGATCTTCGCAGTGGCGTCGTTCTTCAGCATGTTCAGCGTCTTGCCGAACTCACCGCGAATCGACGGATCGATCTTGCCCATCTGCTTGAACAGTTCGGCGATCGACCCCTTGCGTCCGATATAGCGAACGCGCACCTCTTCCAGAGTGTCCTGCGAGGTAACGGCGGCGATATCCTTCTCGAACGCCTCCCGCAGGGACTGCAATTCCGTCAGTTTTTCATGCATGGGCCTTGCCCGTTATTGTCACGCCGCTGATCAATTCTCAGCGAGCACACGTTTCGTTTCGCGCGCGATGACGAGCTCCTCGTTCGTCGGAATGACGAACACGTTCACCTTACTCGAATCGCTGTGGATCGCACGTTCGCCGCCGCGCACCTGGTTTTTCTCGTCATCAATCTCGATGCCGAGGAAGCCCAACCCCTTCGCGACTTCTGCCCGAAGCAGGTCGGAATTCTCGCCGATGCCACCGGTGAAGACCAGCGTGTCCACGCCGCCCATCGCCGCAGCGAACGCGCCGACGTACTTTTTCACCCGGTAGCAGAACACGTCAAACGCGAGGCGGGCGCGATCATTGCCCGCCTGCATCTCCTCCTCGATCTCACGCATGTCCGACGACACACCGCTGAGCCCGATCAGCCCGCTGTGCTTGTTGAGCAGCGTGTTCACTTCGCCCAGTGTCAATTCTTCACGGCCGATGATGTGCAGCACAGCGCCGGCGTCGATATCGCCGGTACGCGTGCCCATCAGCAGCCCTTCCAGCGGCGTCATACCCATCGTCGTGTCAATCGACTTGCCCTGATCGACTGCGGCCATCGACGCACCGTTGCCCAGGTGCGCGGTCACCACCTTCATCTCGCTCAACGGCTTGCCGACCATCGCGCTCGCACGGTTGGCGACGTAGAAATGGCTGGTGCCGTGGAAACCATACCGGCGCACGCCATACCGCTTGTACAGCACGTACGGCAGGCCGTACAGGTACGCGTAATCCGGCAACGTGTGATGGAACGCCGTGTCGAACACACCGACCATCGGCACATTCTTCATCATCCGCTGGCAGGCGACGATACCCTTGATGTTCGCCGGGTTGTGCAACGGCGCGAGCTCGATGCACTCGTTCAACGCTTCCATCACTTCCGGCTTGATCGCCACCGACCCGGTAAACACTTCGCCGCCGTGGACAACACGGTGTCCAACAGCCTCGATCTCTTCCCGGTTACGGATCACGCCGTGGTTGTCCGACAGCAAAATGGCGAGGATATACTCAATCGCCGCGCCATGATCGACGATTTCACCCGCGACCTTGACTTTGTCGCCATCGTACCGCTCGTGCTTGAGGATCGCACCCTTCATCCCGATGCGTTCCACCGCACCCTTGGCCAACACCTTCTCTTCGTCGTCAGCAATCGTAAACAGCTGGTACTTGATGGACGAACTGCCGCAGTTCAACGTCAAAATCTTCATCGCTTCCTCGCACTTTCCGCCGCAAACCCTTGCAACGGATGAATCAGGCCAAACGTTACCGTTTCACAACGCCATCGCAAATGGAATCAGGCCGGGTTCACCTTCACCCGGAGACCAGAATTGCCGTCCCTGATCCCCGCTGCGTTGACGGTGGGTATCTCAAGACCAAAAGGTTTTACGCACGTCGTCACTCATCTCATCAGGCGGGCCGTCATGATGAATCGTCCCGTCTTTCAACAAAATCCATCGTGGGCACCACTCGGCGAAACGATCCAGATCGTGCCCGCTTACCACCACCGAACTACCGTCCTCAACCTGCTTCTGAATCAACTCGCCAATCCGCTCCGCGTCGGCGACATCCAGCCCGGCGGTCGGTTCGTCCAGCAACAGCAATCGCGGGCGTCGCGCCAGCACAATCGCCAGCGCCACCCGCCGTGCTTCACCACCGCTCAAGTCGAATGGGCTACGGCCGGCGTGTTCTAACCCGAGCCCGACCTGCCACAACGCTTCCAACGCAACACGACCGGCGGTTTCCTTCGCCACTCCTGCGTTTCGGACCCCGTACGCGATCTCCTCCAGCACCGTCTCGGCGAAGAACTGCCGTTCCGGGAATTGGAACGCCAACCCGGCGGCGGAATCGTGCTTTTCGTCGTCCGCTTGCGGTTCGTGCTGCAACTTTCCGGAGTCCAGCGGCGTCAAGCCGGCCAGCACCTCCAGCAACGTCGTCTTCCCCGCCCCGGCCGGACCGATCAACGCAACGCATTCGCCCGCGCCAATCGACAAGCTGAGATCGTGAAGCACCTGCCGTTTTTCACTCAGCAGGGCATTGCGGGACGCACTCACCGCATCCGCCCGCAAAAACGGCGTGAAGCCGGAATTTGCCAAAGGTACGGCGAGCGACAGAGACATCTGCGACTCTGGGAGGTTGTCCCGTTTCCCGGATTTCTTCGTCTGCGTGGGCGATCCCCCGTTGAACAATCGCTCCCACACCGCCGGCGTGTCTGGTTCAATCAGCCCGGTTTCCCGCACCTCATCACAGGCGAGCACCTCGTCCGGCTTGCCGTCGGCGACAATCCGCCCCTGGCTTACCACGATCAGCCGGTTGCCCAACCGCCATTCACGCGGGTCGGACGCGACATACACCACCGCGCTCTGCTTCGCCTCGCGCCGGGCGAGATCATGAACCTGCTTCCGCGACGGTGGATCGAGGTACGAGGTCGGCTCGTCGAACAACCACAGGCTGGGTTTCATCGCGAGGGCAGCGGCAATCGCGAGACGTTGCATCATTCCGCCGGAGAGGGTGTGCGGCGGCTGCTTGCGGATGTCAAGCAGACCGGTCGCACGCAGGGCGGCTTCCACCTTATTCTCGACCGTAGCGCGCGGCATCTCGGTCAACCCCAGCGCGAACGCCACTTCCTCCTCCACCGTGCCCGCGACAAGCTGGTTTTCCGGTTGCTGACGGACAAACGCGATCCGTGGCAGGCTGCGTTTTCCGTTCCCATTGCCGTTGCCGTTATCGTCGCCCGGAACGGGTGCCTGCACACGTCCGCGATCGGGATGGATCAGTCCGGCGGCGAGCTTCAGCAGCGTCGTCTTACCCGAGCCGCTGCGGCCCGCGATCACAACCAGTTCGCCTTTCCGCACGGAGAAACGTAACCGCTCCAGAATCGGCTCGCCTTTCACGCTGTACGAAACGTCGTCCAGGGCAAGCAACGGGGCCGGTTCTGCGGATGGGTTCATGGCTGGGTTGTCCCGGGGTTGGGTCCGGTCAGCCGGAGATGGTGAGGTAACGCTGGGTGAGGTGCGTGACCAGATTGCGGGTGACACCGGCCTTCTCTTCGACGAACTCGCCGGCACATTTGCCGATGTCCAGGTGCGACGGTTGGCCTTCAAGGCACGCGGCCATGAACTGTTTCAACGCGTCTCCGTCCTCAATCAGTTCCGCGCCCTTGCGCCGCTTCAGCTCTTTTGCTTCCGGGCTCATCTCGTACTTCGGGCCAAACGAGACCGGAATGCCGAACACCGCCGGTTCGATCACCGAGTGCACCCCGACGCCGAACCCGCCGCCAACATACGCACCGACCCCAAGCCCGTACAGGCCCGCCAGGATGCCCATCTGGTCAACCAGCAGCACCGTCTCACGGTTGTCCGGCTTGAGCTGCGACAGGCGCACGACACCGAACTCAGCGAAGTCCTGCTCGATCTGGCTCAGGTGTTCCTCGCCAATCTCATGCGGAACCAGCATCAACAGCCGGCCTTCCACGCTCAGCTCCTGCCACGCGTCGTGGAACATCTTTTCGTCCACCGGCCACGTACTGCCCGCGACAAACACCTTCATCCCTGACAACCGGCGCTTCAGCTCGCCCTGGTCCCCGGCGCTGTTGAGCGCACGTTCACGGACCCGGTCGAAACGCGTGTCGCCGGTCGCGAGCACGTCCACCTTGCGTCCCGATAGAAACCGCCAGCGGCTGGCGTCGCTTTCGGTAACCGCGTGAATTTCGGCGAGCGACCCGTTCAGCTCCCGCGAGAACGGGATCAGCATCCGTTGCCGCAGCAGCATCGAGTCACGGCGGCTGT
Organism: bacterium; assembly: GCA_963675295.2. Taxonomy (GTDB): domain Bacteria; phylum Electryoneota; class Electryoneia; order Electryoneales; family Electryoneaceae; genus BMS3BBIN04. The sequence continues at coordinate 2,430,314 of CAXXKJ010000002.1, read as the reverse complement.
ACGCGTTCGCCAGAACCACCGGAACGTTCCGCTTTTTCGCCTGCCACACCAGGTTCGGCCACAGGTCATGCTTGATCACGAGAATCAGTGACGGGTCGATGATATCCAACAAACGCCGGACACGGCGCGGTGAGTCAAATGGCAGGTAAATGTGGTCTGAGATCTCGTCCACCCCGGCGACACGGTTGACTGCGCTGGGGGAATAGTAGCTGAGGATGATGCAGACGTCACTCTGGCGCTTCATCTCACGAATAATCGGGATCGCGCTCTCCAACTCCCCCGCCGAGGCGCAATGCACCAGCACACGCGGCGAACCCTCCTGGCAACGGGCACGCGCGCCACGCAGGCGGTCGCCCTCGCCCATCCGGCCTTTGATGCCACGGCGCACCTTTTCGCTGAACAGCCCGGCGATCAGCAAAACGAGCTTCAGCGCCGGCGCGGCGAGGATATTGTAGAGGATTCTCCAGATCATGGAGGCGAAGATGGTTAAGAATTACCAGTGGTTCAAATCCGCGGCGGCGTCGGATACCATGCGCGGAGTGATCTCCCGCATACACTTGTGATGCCCCAACGGGCAACGCGCCGAACCGTGAGCCGAGCAGGGCCGGCACATCAGCCTGCGTTCCAGCACCACCGACCGGTCGTGTTTGTACGGGTAAAAGCCGAACTCGCGCACCGTCGGGCCGTACAGCGCAACCAACGGCGTCCCGGCCGCAACCGCCATGTGCATCGGGCCGGTATCACCGGAAATCACCAGCGACGCCAGCTTCAAAATGGCAGCGGCTTGAAGAATGCCCGTCGCGCCGGTCAAGTCAAGCACGCGCTCTCCCGCGAGACCGGCGAAACTGGCGGGAAATTCACCCTTGCCGCCGAGCACCACCACCGGTTTCTCCAACGGCAGCAAATCCAGCAGCTCCCGCCAGTAGGTGTCCGGCCAACGCTTCGTTTCGTGTTTCGCGCCGGTCACCAGCACGATCGCTTCGCGAACCTGATCGCCCCAGCGCTGTTCGACCTCAGCCGTCACTTCATCCGGAATATCAAGTCGCAACGAGCCGCCGTCCCCCGTCACTCCCCACGGCGCCAGCCGCCCGATCATGCGATCCGGCACGGCCGGGAACTGGCCAAAACGGATGCGTGTCAGCAACAACAACGAGCGTCGCACTCGCGGCGGTTTGTCGGTCACCACCTCTTGCGCATTCATCAACGTGACCAGTTTCGCGCTGCGTGATGAGCCCTGCAGGTCCGCCACCCGTGACCACGGTCCCATCTCAACCAGCCGCGCCGCATCCTCGCGAAACCCGTCCCCCCGGCGACGCAGAGCGGCAACCTCGTCCACGCCCGGAAGAGCTGCGGCAAGATCCTTGTAGGGTGTTGTGGTGACGTAAACCAGGTGGGAATCAGGAAAACGAGCCTTCAATGCACGGACGGCCGGTCCGGTGGTGACAATGTCGCCGAGAGAACTGAAGCGGATGACGGCGATGCGTTCCGGCCCGTCACTCACGGTGCGACCGCCGCCTCGTTCGCCGACCGCAGACGGCTGAACGAACCCGTCTGCACCTCGCCGATATCTCCGCCCTCTTCGTTCATGATCATCGCGGCGAGGCCGAACGATTCGGCAAAAAGCAGCCCCTGTTCCGGCCCGATGATGAACAGCGCTGTGGCGTACGCGTCGGCATCGACACAGTTTTCAGTCACCACGGTTGCCGAGATCGAGTTGATCCCAGGATAGCCGGTTTCGGGGTCGAGGATATGGTGGTACCGGCCGCCGTCGATCTCGAAGTAGCGCTCATAATCGCCGGATGTGGCAACCGCCATGTCATCATGCAGCTCCAGCACGGCAGCGAATTCTTCCGGGTTACGCGGGTGACGCACCGCGATCCGCCACGGTTCACCGTCCGGCTTGTCGCCAAACACCTTCAGGTCGCCGCCCGCCCACACCATCGCGGCGGTGATGCCGTTCTGCTTCAACACCTCGCACGCCCGGTCGACCGCATATCCTTTCGCCACACCGCCGAGATCCAATGCCGCGCCTTTCGGATCCAATCGCGCCATTGACGTGTCGATCACGGTGAACTCGGTTCGGCGGATGATGTCCAGCGCGTCCTCGATCTCCCAATACAACGGGATACGCGCGCTATCCGTGCCAACCGACCACAACCGGGTCAACGGGCCCAAATCCGGACGGAATGCTCCGCCAGTGTCTTCGGCCAGCAGGTACGCATGGTCAATCAACGCGATCAATTCACTGCCCGCCGCGCTGGGCTGGAATCCTGCCCAGGAATTGAGCTTCTTCAGTTCTCTCCAGCGGCACAGGTTTTCGATGCGATTGATTTCCTCAAACGCACGATCGATCACCGTTTCCGCCTGATCGCTGTTCAAACGGTCGCGGTCGTAATCCTGGACGGTAATGATTACCTGCGTCCCCATCAGGGAACGGGTTTCTTCCATCGGGAGCTTGCTGCATCCCACTACCAGCAGCAATACCGGCAGCAGCATCAGGAAAATGCGAGGCACTTGCTTCATGGAAACCATCATCGTTCCGGCTGGAAAAAAAGATGAACCGATCAGCATCGGCTACCGGTCACGCACCGCGGCAAACATCGCGAAGCGTTTCAACCCTTCGCGGTATTCCGTATCTGGTAACGAGTCCAGCGCTTCGCCCGCCTTGACCGCGTAGTCGATAGCGACATCACGGGCGTATTCAATCCCGCCCTGCTCACGAATCAGCTCGACGATCTCACGCAGGTCGGTGCTCTTGCCACGCTTGTCGCGCTTCTTCGCCTTGCGCAGCCGGTTTGTCACCTGTTTACGCTGACTGTCGCTCAGCTGTTCCAGCGTGTGAATCAACGGCAGCGTCAACTTCGCCTGGCCGAGGTCGAGACCGATCGGCTTGCCGATTCGCTTCGATCCATCGCCGAGGTCAAGCAGATCGTCCCGGATCTGGAACGCGATGCCGACCAGCTCGCCGTACTTCGCCAACGGTTCGACGTATTCGTCGCCATACTCCAGCGACAACGGACCCATCTGGCAGGCGGCACTGATCAGGCTCGCCGTCTTGTCCGCCACCATCTGGAAGTAATCGGTCTTGTCCATCGTCAGCTTGCGCGCCTGGATCGCCTCAACCAACTCACCCTTCGCCAGCCGTACCGCGCAATCGCTGAACAGGTCGAGCACCTTGAAGCTGCGCTGCTGGAACATCCCGTCCAGCGCACGTGCGAGCATAAAATCGCCGAACAGGACGGCGACCTTGTTGTTGTACACCAGATTGAGAGTCGGACGGCCACGCCGCTCGTCCGCCTTGTCCACCACGTCGTCATGTACCAGGGACGCCGTGTGCAACATTTCCACAACCATCGCCGCGATCAACGTGCGTTCCGGCAACGGTCCTTCCACCCCGCACGCTCGCGCCGACATTAACGTCAACGCGGGACGCAACCCCTTGCCGCGAGATTTCACGAGATGCGCGGCGACCGTGTCAACAAGCGGCAGCCCGGAACGCAGCATCAACTTGTACTGCTTCCGGAACGCTTTCTTGTCGTCACGGATGAGATCAAGAATGTCCGTCAGCCGGATTCGGCCCACGTCCACTTGTGGCGATACTTTTTCCCTGGTCAGCGATTCCAGGATTGCGCCTCCTTCTTTGCCCGCGCAACATCCCGCTTGGCCTCACGGTCGGCAATCGCCTTGCGCTTGTCGTACTGGCGCTTGCCCTGCGCGAGACCGATTTCCAACTTGGCGTAATTCCGATCGTTGAAATATAACCGCAACGGGACCACGGTGTAGCCCTTTTCAAGGACTTTCCGGGCCCATTGTTTAATCTCCCGGCGATGCATCAACAGCTTGCGGGGACGGTGGACACCATGGTCCGAATACCCGCGATTATCATACTTCGAAATCGAAAGCCCGACCAGGATCGGCTCGCCGCTGGTAAAATCGACGTACGCGTCCCGCAGAGACACCCGTCCCATCCGAACCGATTTCACCTCGGTCCCGCTGAGCATGATGCCCGCCTCGAGGCGATCATCGATATGGTAATCGTGAAACGCCTTGCGGTTCTTGATCTCTGGAGTCGTCGTACCCATCGGTCTTTCATGTGTAAACAACCAGCGCCGGTAAGTCCATTCCTGAACTCCCGGCGCGTGGTTCAAGGTGTCGCAAAGATAAGGCGGTAGCAACCCGTTCGGGACTTAGTCACCGAACTTGATGCCCTGTGCGAGCGGAAGCTCATGCGAGTAGTTGATCGTGTTCGTCTGACGGCGCATGTACGCCTTCCACGAATCCGACCCGGACTCACGGCCACCACCGGTTTCCTTCTCACCGCCAAACGCACCACCGATCTCCGCGCCGGAGGTACCGAGGTTCACGTTCGCGATGCCGCAATCGCTGCCCATCGGCGAAACAAACGTTTCCGCTTCCACCACATCGTTGGTGAAGATTGCGGAGGACAGGCCCTGCGGGACTTCGTTGTGCCACGCCAGCGCCTCGTTCTCGAAATCTTCGTACACGAGGATGTAGAGAATCGGGGCGAATGTTTCGTGATGCACGATTTCCCAGTCGTGCTTCGCCTTGACGATGGTCGGCTCAACGAAGAAACCCTTACCGTCGATCATGTTGCCGCCGTACACGATCTCCGCGTTCTGGCTCTTCAACGTATCCAGCGCACGGATCATGTCCTGACGCGCGGCCTCGTTCACCAGCGGCCCCATCAACGTCGATTCGTCCAGCGGATCACCGATCTTGACCTGCTTGTACGCCGCGACCAGATCAGCGATGAACTTGTCCGCCACACTCTTGTGCACGATCACACGGCGCGTCGAGGTGCAACGCTGGCCGGCCGTCCCAACCGCGCCAAACATCACGCTGCGGACCGCCATCTTGAGGTTCGCGGACGGCGTCACGATCACTGCGTTGTTGCCGCCGAGCTCGAGGATCGTGCTGCCGAGACGCTGGCCAACGACCTCTCCAACATGCTTGCCCATCGCCGTCGAACCAGTGAAGCTGACCAACGGGATGCGGCTGTCTTTGATCAGACGTTCGCCGACCACTCGGCCCTTGCCGATCACGAGGTTGAAGATGCCTTCATAGCCGTGCTTCTTCGCGACCTCATTCGCGATGTTCTGCACCGCGACTGCGGTCAACGGCACTTCCGAGGACGGCTTCCAGACAACCGGATCGCCGCAGACCGTCGCCAGCGCTGTGTTCCACGCCCAGACCGCAACCGGGAAGTTGAACGCCGTGACAATGCCGACCACGCCGAGCGGCTGCCACTGTTCCATCATCCGGTGACGCGGACGTTCCGACTTGATCGTGTAGCCGTACAGCTGACGCGAGAGACCGACAGCGAAATCGCAGATGTCGATCATTTCCTGTACTTCGCCGAGACCTTCCTGGTAGATCTTGCCCATTTCGAGGCTGACCAGGCGGCCGAGCGGCTCTTTCTTCCTACGCAGCGCATTGCCGAGATCACGGATGATCTCGCCACGGACCGGCGCCGGAACCATCTGGAACGTCTTGAAGGCTTCTGTCGCCTTCGCCATCACCGTTTCGTAGTCTTCTTCGTTCGCCTGCTGCACCTTGGCGATCGGCTCGCCGTTGGCCGGGTTGTACGAGACCAGCTCGTCACGGCCTTCGCCGCCGATCCAACCGCCGTCACCGTAGCATGCACCCTTGTTTACATCCTGAATGCCGAGTTCTGCCAGAAAATCCATCGTTCCAGTTCCCTGTGTTTATGCCGCGAACACACCCTTTTTCAACGGGTAAATCGCGGAATTGTCTGTTGTTTCCGTGGCATGGAAAGTAGGAGTGCCGCTGATGGGAGTCAAACCAGCTGACGGCGTGCCGGAGACGGCAACACGTACCTCCCGAATCATGTACTATCAGCGACAAAAAAGGCCCTGCACCGATCGCTGACGGCACAGGGCTCGAGACGTTCGTCGGATCCGGTCAGGCGGCTTTCGTGTCCGCCGTTTTCTTCGCGCTCTCCGGCTTCTTCGATTCGCTCGCCGGCGCGCTGGTTCCATTACTGCTCGCGGTCCCATTGCTGGACTCCGCGCTGCTGCCGTTGCTGTGCGCGTGACCGTTGCTGCCCACCGAGGATATCAGGCCGTTGTCCGAACCTTTGCCCTTGCGCTTGTAATCGGTTTCATAGAACCCGCTGCCCTTGAAAATCAGGCCGGCTCCCGCACCGATCCGGCGCTTGGCTTCCGCACCGCAAACCGGGCACGGACGCGTCCCGTTTTCCATGATGCCATGAAACAGATCAAAGGCATGCCCGCACTCCGTGCATTGGTAGGTGTACGTCGGCATGGTCACATCCTCCAGGACAAACTGTTCGTGCAACTCTTTTTTCCAGTCACATCGCAAACACAAGGCCATTTCAACCCCGGTGCCGGAAAAGACGGCGAAAGGTACTGCACACGGGAAGAAACGGCAACTCGCACCCGAGACTCGCTCCACACGTACCTCTGCCGCGATCTGCCAATCAGGCAGACTGCCACTCATCCCTGCCAGAAACACAATGCCCCAGCCAGTCATCCAGCCGGGGCAATACAATTGGGAATAGTATCAGAGTTGTACCCTGATTGGTCCTCTCCTACAGCATCGTCAACACCAGCGTCTCATCCGGATCCTGATCGTTCTCAGTCGGTTCCCGTTCGATCAGGTCACAAAAAATATCGTACCGGTGCAAAATGTCGTACACATAGCGCCGGACCTGTTCACCACGCACGAACGCATACCCGTCACGGCGATAGTATTCCGGCTGCTCAAGCAACACCAGCGCCTGCGCCACTTCTTCCCAGTTGTCCGCGTTGCCGTTCTGCTCGCGCACCAGCCGGCGCGCGTTAAACACATGTCCGAGACCGGCGTTGTAGGCCGCCAGCGCGAAACTGATCTGGTTACGGAAATCGCCGGAGTTCTCACCGAGATTCTCGTACATGATGTCCAGCAACTGGCGCAGATACCGGGCACCGCCGAGAATGTTCTGTTCCGGATCGTACAGGTCCGTGACACCAAGCGTCGCCGCCGTCTCCGGCATCAGCTGCATCAGGCCGACCGCGCCCGCCCACGACACTTGCTCCGGGTAGAACCGGCTTTCGTGGTACGATTGCGCCGCCAGAAGACGCCAGTCGATGCCGACATCCGATTCCGCTTCACGGAAGAAGTTGTCAAACCGGCTGATGCGGCCTTCCTGGTTCAACGCCATCTGGTGGGTGCGATGAATACGGAACCGCTGCGGACTCTCGAAATACCGCTTCTCGAGGATGTTAAAGAACGCGCTGCGATCATAGCGATCGAGGAACTCGTTTAACGCTTCCAGCAGCTCCGGCGCGTTGGGACGCACGCCCCACGCAATCTGCTGATGCTCACTCATCGACGCACCGATCCGCAGATCCGGATAGAACTGCTGCTCCAGCTGCGCGATCGTGTTGTCAACCACCGTCAACGCCGCCTGCCCGTTCGCCACGAGCTGCACCGGATCTTCCACTTCGTTCACTTCATCGTGGTACTGGATGCTGAAATCGACACCAAGGCTGTCCCGCAACGCACGCAGGTTCTCATCGTACGATGAGCCCTGCCGCACGAGCACACTCCGGCCCGCGAGATCTTCCTTCGTACGCGGCGGTGGAGCATCCTTGCGGCCAACGGCAACCTGCCACACATCCTTGTACGGACGCGTGAAGTCAATCCGCTCCTCACGCTCCGGCGTCACCGTCATCATCGACGCGATGATATCGCCCTTGCCAGAAAGCAGGTACGGAATCATATCGTTCCACGTCGGAGGTAGCACCACTTCCAAGACGAGGTTCTGCTCGTCGGCAAACTTCTGAATCAGCTCGAAGTCGAAACCACGGCGAGTCCCCTTGTAGAGATAGTAGGTCAACGGGTGGTTCCGCGTAATCACGCGCAACGTGTCCCGCGCAGCTATCTCCGTCAGGTCAACGTCCACCGGCCTGGGATCCACGGGCGTACGGGTTCCGTCCGTGCAGCTGATCAGCAGCACGAGGGCGCCTGCGCCAATGATGTTCCGGGCGAACGTTTTGGACTTTTGGTAATTCATAGCACAAACGTACGGCTTTCAAATCCACTGAGTCAAGAGATTCGCACCCTCGTCACGAGATTTCAAACGCCGTAAATCCCAATTAGTTCTACATCAACCAAAAGGATAGCGTTCGTATAACGGTTAATTGCAACTTTCAGGGTTCTTCTGTGATCTAACTCACGTTGATCCCGTTGCAGGCCGTTACACTATTCCGTGATTCGTCCACGGAATTCGTATCCTAAAACAAAAGAGAGCCCGTTGAACGCGCTCCAGTTCGGTTCCATGTGATCCCGTCAGCCACATGTTATCTTCTTTTGGCCATCAAATCAGCCTGGAACCATCCATGCGCACAACGTCAGCTCATGTCAAGAATGTGATTCCAAAATATACGAATTTTCTCCGAACCGTTCGAACTACGGTCTTGGCCGCGATTTCTCTGCTCTTCTTGACAACCACAGCCTCCGCCCTGCTCGAGGAACGTGGGCCGTCACTGCTGCAGCTTGGTACGTCCGTCAGCCCCGTCGCCGATCCGTACCACGCCGGCAGCCGCATCCTCAACCCCGCCGCCGGGACCACGATCACAGGCTATTCCGTAAGCGCCGGGTTTTCCCGTTCCTTTGACATGCCGGAATTTGATCGGTTTAAGCTCGCGGCCGCCGCGCCACTGGGAGACCTCACCCTCGGCGGCTGGCTCTCCGGCTTCGGGCAAACGCTCTACAGTGAACGAACTGCCGGATTGAACGTTTCGTATCCCCTCCCCGGTTCCCTGCAACTCGGAGCCGGGCTGTCGGTTACCCAGGTTCAGGTGAAGAACTACGGCAACGACAACACGTTCAGCGGAGACCTGGGCCTGTTTTACACCACCCGGAGCTGGTCGGTGGGTGCCTCTGCGCTGAACTTGGCGAGCACTCCGCTCTCGACCTTTACCGACGATCACCCGCCGCACATGCTCCACCTTGCCGGCAGCTACACGCCGCTCGAGAAACTGACTCTGCTCGCTGAAATCGAGTGGATGGAGCATCGCGACCTCACCGTCCGCGCCGGAGCTGAGATCTGGATGCTGGACGCCCTCGCGATCCGTGCTGGATACGACAGCGCGCCGGAACGCATCCACCTCGGACTCGCCCTCCGCTGGTCGGGACTGACCGGCATGGGCGCGTACGATTACCACCCCTGGCTGGGCTGGAGTCACGCCTTCGGCCTCGACTGGCAGCAACACCCGGTCGCGCCGTGACGCACGCACCAGCCATCCGTCCAACCGTCCTTGCGCTGCTGTTCGCGCTGTGCCTGCTCCATGCGTCCGGCACCTCGTCCGCACAGGATTCGCTCTACATCATGGACGAGTTCACCCCGGTCGAACCCAGCGATGAATACTCCCTCCTGCTGGACGTTGCTGGCAACAACCAGGAATCGGTGTGGCAGTGGCTGCAATCGAAACCCACCGGCACTCAGTTTCGCGCCCGGGTGCTGAATCCGGACACTGAACCGTTTCCCGCGCATTATGCCCGCCTGACCATGGACCGCGAATCGGTCATGATCGGTCTGCTGATGCACCGCGACAGCGGCGAGCGCAACGTGCTCGACCTCTGGCGCGCATCCCTCACCGCCACCTATCACCGCAGCCGCCTTATCGCGGGAGATTTCCAGGTGGATCAGGGACTCGGCTGGACTGTCTCCGGCACACCGTCGTGGTCCTCCACGACAGACGCCTTTGCCGCGCTGCGCCGCCCCCGTGACGGCATCCGCATGAACCTCAGCGCCGAGGAAGGCTGGGCCTGGAAAGGCGCGGCGGTCAGCAGCACCTTCGATCGACCTGGTTCGACCCGGCAGCTGGCACGCGTTGACCTCTGGGCCGGTCTGCAGGAGTTCGACTCGTTTCAAGCCAACGCCGACGCTCCCCTTTACCCGTACGCCACCCAGGGCGATCACGCCGAGGATCGCAGCGTGGACATCGTGCAGCTTCCCGCACGGCACGCTGGCGGCCACGTCACGTTGCACCTGCCGTTTAACCTCGGCGAGCTCGGCCTCACCGGCGCAGCAACCGAGTTCCTCGAAGACATCTCACCCGCAGTCGACAACGCCCGCTTCCGTTTCGCCAACAATCAGTTCTCGACCGCCGGGATCGGCTGGGACGTCAAGCACCCCGATCGCGGCCTGGAATTCCACAGCGAGTTCGCAACGCAATCTGCGGGTACGATGGGTGGCGGTTTCGAGTTCACGAATCGGTTAGCGGATTACACACGTGTCGTCGCCAGCGGCTGGCGGGCAACGCAGGATTTTTCCACCTTCCACGCACGCCCGACACTCGCCTTCGGCACCGACCCCGGCGGTGTCACCGGCGGTCAGCTCGCCCTGGTCCACACTATCCAACGCGTCACCCTCTCCACCGGCCTCGCCGCCGACTGGAGCGAACCCGACGCTGGCGAAACCAACCCCGAGCAACGCCAGGCCCTATTTCTTCGAGTGTTCGCCGGTTCACGATCGTCATGGAGTGTTGACGGCTCGTTCCGCCTGCGTCGTGACATCGACGCATCCCGTCGGGCGGAAAACGTGTACACGTCCCGCCTCTACCTCGCCCGTCAGTTCGAGACCGTGCTCGCCAGCGCGCGCTACACCGCCTCCTTTGAGCATGACGGGTCCGGCCATGGCCTTAGCCTGAACGCCCAACGCAAGCTCGCTCAGTGGGTCGCATTCGGTGCGACAGTCGCCGGGGTGAAGCAATACGACTCCGGTTCGCGCGTCACTGTGGTCGAGACCCACGGACCCGGCGAGTTTCCCTTCCGGTCCACCTCAACCGAACAGCTCAGCGCGTCCGCACGGGTCGATCTGTTCCCCATCGCCGGGATGAGGGTCTGGGTACGCGGCGGAATCGCTCGTTTCTTCGAAGATGGCTCATCGTCCCGTGATACCACCGACACGTTGATTTCGCTGGGTTTGGACTGGAGTGACTTTTTGTAGTTTTGCGGAGTCCAGGGTTCACACTACACCCTTCCGCGCGTATCTTCTTGACGAACGAGGGACACTTTTCCGTAGTGCAATGAAACATCACTCCTGATTGTTGGATAACAACATGCCAGCGAAGAACGCGTCACGCCAGATTCCAATCCAACAGGGCCGTCCGGCGATGGATGAGATCGCCGAGCATACGGCTACGGCGGATTCCGCGCCGAAACCCGTGACCATGCTTCCGATTCGCACCATCCGCTGTCCCAAGTGCTTCCACGATTTCGAACACAACTGCGAAGGACTGGAAGCGGAAACCGCCTGCCCGAAATGTGATACACGCTTCCCTTACGTCGACGGCTACCTGCTCTATTACCGCGAGTACCCCGAACTGTTCATTGACTCGGTGCACGCTATCCCGCTCGTGCCCGGTTTTTCCACCAACGGACACGTTCAATCCGCGCCCAATGACCTGTTGATCGTCGATTTCGGCATGCGTTACCGCCGTCCTCCGGAAGTCTTCTTCATCGTGGATGGCAACCGTTCCGCCCGGCAGTGGATCGCGAACAACCAGGTATTACTGCCACTGTCTACCAGCGAGGAAAACTTTATCCTCTTCAGCCGCATCCTGGAGAAGAACCGTCCCGCCGAACCGGCGGAAATCCACTGGATGGCACTCGGTGAAACCGGCGATTGGGAAAAACCGTTGTGGCTGCAGTACCTGCAGAACGGTGCCAGCCTCGTTCGCCAAGAAGAGGATCTCGCCGCCATCGTGATGCTGACCATGGCGCTCGACTTCTATTACGACGCGATGCTTCATCGTGTCGGAGTCGATTTCTCCATGATTCGCAAACGCGGACGCAAACGCGGCATGAACGAAAAACGTGCCAAACTGATGTTTCTCGAGGAACGGTTGGGAGATTGGCCCGCCAACTTCGAGCAACTCCTCGCCGAGCTCACCGATTACCGCAATCTCATCGTCCATGGGGTTGCGAAGGAGACCACTCCACGCACAATTTCAGGACGGAAGGCGTTCCAGATTGTCCTCCGGGCGGTCATGTTCCTGATCGAGATGCAGTACCGGAGAACGCCTGACCCTGATTCCGCAACGAGCTGAAACCGGATTTGCCCCTCATGACCCGATTTGTACACCATCATACCACGCGCCGTTCTGCCGCGCGTTGGACACACTCCGCCCTGGCTGTCGCGCTGCTCGCGCTCATCACCTTGGCCTCCGCCTTCGCGGATGACTCCATTGTCGAGCCGCCGTCGGCGTTTGACGAGCTGACCAACCGTCTCATCGAGGACGGCATCGACCCGACGCTGGTCTATCAGATGTTCGATGACCCCCGTACCGAACTGCTGCCGCAACTGCTCAAGGTCAACATCAAGCAGCCGGACGCAACTGGAGCCTATGAACGGTTCAAGGGTGACGCCTCCGTGCAGGATACCTACCGGTTCCTGATCGCGAACAGGGCGACCTTTGATACGGTACTCGCCTCCTCGCCGGTCAATGCTGAGGTGGTCGCCGCGATCCTCAAAATCGAGAGCGACTTCGGGTCGAACAAGGGACCGTACCCGCTGTTCAACGTATTCGCCACCCTCAGCCTGCTGAACAGTGAGTCGCTCGAAACCCACGCGCCGAACTTCTGGGACCGCATCCTGCATGACCTCCCCGCCGAGGAGCACGACGCCGCGATCAGCACCGCGAACCGCCGCCGATCCTCCAAGGCGAACTGGGCGTACCGCGAACTTAAAACCCTGATCGAGCTGCGGCAGAACGGCCAGATGGACCCGCTCGACGAACGGGGATCCTGGGCGGGTGCGTACGGCATACCGCAATTCCTGCCGTCATCATTCATGGCGTACGCGAAAGACGGCGACGGCGACGACCACATCGATCTCGACAACCTCAGCGACGCCATCGCCTCGGTTGCCAACTACCTCGCGATCCATCGCTTTGACGCCGAAAACGACAAGCGACGGCGTAAGGCGGTCTGGCATTACAACCACAGCGAGGATTATGTCGATGCGGTGATCACTCTCGCCGATCGTGTCGCGCAGGAAGAGCAGAAATCTTCGTCCAATTGACCGTTCCCCTCAACCGTGTCTCCGGGCTTTCCGCACCCCTTGCGTGATCCGGATGCACGAGTTACTTTGTGGGCCGTTTGAAAAAATGGCGCGTTCGTTCAGCGGTTAGGACGCCGGCCTCTCACGCCGGTAACACGGGTTCGAGTCCCGTACGCGCTACGTAGGGAAACCCGCACTTCGGTGCGGGTTTTCTGCTCTCTCCACCCCGCCTCGATCTCGTACATTGGTAGCGGCAAACCTGCTGCCGACCCGTTAATGGTTTCACAGACCGTGAGCGATCCCATGCGTTCCTCTGCTTCGTGGCGTACCGTCCTGGTCCCGGCCCTGCTGGCCATGCTTCTGCTGCTAACCGCCTGTTCCACTACACCCGAGCTGCCCGCCGGCGAGACCGTTCGCATTGCCTTGTTCAACGTCTGGGAACTGTCCACGGAGAAGCTCAACGAGGTGGACGACCACGGCATCGGCCAAGACGAGCAGCTTGTCGCGGCGGCGGAGATCATCCAGCGCATCCGGCCGGACGTGCTGGTGTTGCAGGAAATCGATCACGATTACGACGCTGTCGCCCGTGGCGAGGATCTGAGCCTGACCGCACGCCAGTTCATCGAACGCTATCTCGATCAGGGCGAGGACGCGTACACCTTTGCACATGTCTTCGCCGCACCGTGCAATACCGGAATCCTTGCCGGCGAGGATTTCGATAATGACGGCCACATCGCCACCAGCTCCGACCTGCACACGCGCACGTACGGTGGGGACTGCTTCGGCTACGGCGAATACCCCGGCCAGTACTCGATGGCCGTGCTCTCGAACCTGCCGCTCGACACCGCGCAGGTCCGCACCTTCCAGCAATTTCTCTGGCGTGATCTACCGGACAACCTCATCCCCCCGCGCTGGTACACCATCCCGGAAATTCAGAAATTCCGCCTCTCCAGCAAGTCACACTGGGACATTCCCATTCTGATCGACGGCGATCCGATCCACCTGCTGGTCTCGCACCCGACACCCCCTGTGTTCGACGGGCCTGAAGACCGGAACGGCCGCCGCAACTATGACGAACTCCGCATGTGGGTGCACTATCTCGACAATGACGACGTGCTGGTGGATGATCAAGGCGTCCGTGGCGGCTTGCCGGAAACTACCAGCTTTGTCCTCGCGGGCGATCTCAACGCCGGCCCCACTGGCGACACGCTCAGCACTGGCCAACGCGCCATTGACCAACTGCTCACCCATCCCCGCATCCATGACTGCGGCGAGTTCCTCACCAGCACCGGCGCATTGCGGGGACGTCCCGCCGGACCGCCGAACCATTTCGAACGAAACACCACAGGCTTCGGCGATCACGGCATGCGCATCGACCACCTGATGCCGAGCACCGATCTCGAGATCGTGGACGGCGGCGTCTTCTGGCCGGACTCCACCGCTGATGCGGACGGCGCTGCGTTGGCCGAAACCGCCTCCGACCACCGCTTGATCTGGCTCGACATCAAGCTGAAGTGAGAACCACACGTCATTCCGAACGGAACGAAGTGAAGTGAGGAAGAGCCCGCTAAGTTTCACGGCTGGACTTCTCTCCCCAATTCCCGGTTCACCGTTGTCCAGCCATCCTTCCGAGCCTACATTCCCGTGTCTATTCTGATCACATGTTCACTCAGTGAAAGGGTCCCCCATGAATACGATTCACACGTTTGGTCTCTGTCTGTTCGCGTTGCTGCTGCTTTCAACCGCCGGGTTCGCTCAGGACGAAATGCAGATGTCCGAAGAAGACATGGCGATGATGCAGAACTATATGGAGATGATGTCGCCGGGCGAACACCACGAACGCCTCGGCTACTTTATCGGCGACTGGGACGTCACCGCCCGCATGTTCATGGGTGGCCCAGGCACCGAAGCCGCCGACTACCCCGGTTCTTCGAACTTTAAGTGGGTCATGGGCGAACGTTTCATCCAGGAAACCGTGGACGGCTCCTTCATGGGCAGCCCGTATCAGAGTATCGGCTACATCGGCTACGACAACTTCCGGATGCAATACACCAGCAGCAGCATCAGCAACACCTCCACCGCCATCGGAACCATGTCTGGTGTGTTCGATGAAAAGAATAACACGTACATTTTCTACGGCCTGATGGATGAGCCGATGACCGGGGAAATCGGCAAGACGGTCAAATACGTCCTACGCATCATCGACGAAGACAATTTCGTCGGAGATGTCCACGACCCGATCTATGGTCTCGGCGACAGCAAGGTGATGGAACTGATTTACACACGGAAGTAAGGCTCGGCCTTGCGGCTGACCAGGAAGGAATGAAACTGTGCCGTCCTTTCGCACTCACGCACTGCAGCGGGACGATGTCGCGCATCTCGACACCGTTCACCTGAACTTTTTCAACGCGATCGGACGTGAACGCGAACGCCTGTTCCCGCACCACGGCCCGCAGATTGTCCCGATCGCGGACGGCGTGATGAATTTCGCGTCTAACTCGGCGTACTGGAGCCGAACCTACGGTCTCGGCCTGAAGCAGGCCATCACCGCTGAGGATCTGGACACGCTCGAATACGAGTTCAGCCGGCGCGGGTTGGACCCGTGCATCGAGTTCAACACCCTCGCCGACATCAGCCTGATGAACCAGCTGATCCGGCGCGGCTACACCGTGTCGGAATTCACCAACGCGTTGCTGCGGCCATTCGACCCGAACGAAACCTTCGCCCCTCCAGCGGACGGCATCTCCCTCGAGACCGTCGATCCGGAGGACAGCAACCTGTTCCAGCTCTGGTGCGAAACCTTTGCGGCGGGATTTCTTGCGGATGCCGAGGATCCGGATACCGACACGCCGGAGCAGATGAAGGTCTACCGTGGTTCGCCCGAAGCGAAATTGTATCTCGCCCGCTACAACGGCGAACCTGCCGGCGGTGCGGTGATCGCGCTGCTCGGTGAAATCGGCTTGATGATCGGCGCGTCCACCCTGCCACAGTTTCGGCGGCGCGGCATCCAGACCGCGCTGATCAACCGTCGGTTCAACGACGCACTGGAAGCCGGCTGTGAAGTCGCCACGATCTACGCCAGCCAGTCCTCCGGATCACAGCACAACGCCGAACGCATGGGCTTTCACATCATCTACACCCAGATCTGCTTCCGCAAGAAACTGGCGGGCTAATCAATCGTGATCATTGTTCCAGCGGCACACCGATACCAGCTGCTCACAACAAAGCCCTCCCCGATCCGGGAGGGCTTTGATTTATCAGGGTCAGCTGAATCTCAATCCTGCTTCGCCTGCTGCGCCATCTGCTCCATCCATTGCCGCGCGCGTTCATTGATCTCATCTTCGCTCACGTCTTCCACCTTCGTCGCGATTGACCACGCATGCCCGAACTTGTCGATGAACTGGCAGTACCGGTGCCCCCAGAACATGTCCGTCGGCGGTATCAGCACCTTGACACCGCCAGCCTCCGCACGCGTGAACCACGTATCCACATCCGCTACCGACAAATGCAGACCGACCGTGGTGCCGTTCAACTGAGTCGGTGAAACCCAGTATTTCATCATCGGCATCTCATCCGCGATCATGATCACCGAGTCGCCGATGCGGATCTCGGCGTTCATCACCGTTTCGCCGTCCGGCATTAACGTTGAGAATAGCACCTCCGCCTCGAACAACTCCTGATAATACTCAATTGCTTCTTTCGCGCCCTTGATCACCATGTGCGCGGATACGGTGTGGAATCCATCCGGAACCGGGTTTACCTCCGCCATGCCCTGTCCTCCTCGCGGTTTGAGTGATATCCCCCGGCATCAGGATATCCAAGTCACCATCCAGAACGCAATCAAATGCCCCGCTCCATGCAACGTCTCGGGAACCGGAGCAACCTTCCCTCGTACAACGCATCCAACGCCTCACTGATAAGAAATTCAGCATCATCCTGCAGGTTTTCTTTTATGATCGCTGTAGCGAAAGTGCTGGAAATTTGAACTGTCCGGAGTATGACCGAAGATCGGCGTACTCCCAGAGTTCACTTGACTCTTGCCGGGGTTAGAGAACCGATATACATTTCCGCCCTGCTAGTAAACAAGGAACTTTTTTTAAGTATACTGCATGGAAGAACTGGCGAGAATCGGAAGTCGTATCCGCAGGCTGCGCAAGGCCGCGGAGATGACACAGGAAGACCTGGCGGAACGGTCTGACTTGACCGCGGGCTTCATCAGTCAGGTGGAACGGGGCAAGACCTCAATTTCCATCGACAGCCTGCTGATGATCCTCAACGCGCTCAACGTACACATCTCCGACTTCTTCCGTCAGGAGCAGGAACAGATCGTGTTCAAAGCGAAGGATGCGGTGCTGCTGGAACGTGACGGCGTTGAAAAGTTCGAAAGCCTCGTCTCCGGCGCCGCCAATCGCACGATGGAGCCGGTCAAGGTACTGCTCGAAGAGGGACAAACCGTCGAGATGCCTCCTTTCAGCGGCGAACAGTTCGGCTACATCCTCCGGGGCGAGTTGCGGTTGTCCGTCAGTTCACAGCAATTCCGGGCGAAAGCCGGCGATTCGTTCTACGCCGAGGGCACACACACCCTTGAGCTCGAAAACAAAAACAAACGTCCGGTGGAGTTTCTCTGGGTTACCAGCCCACCGTACTTCTAGCTGTTGAACAACCATGCCGCCCTCGTGGCGGGTGGCCTGTAGGTCAAACACCGTCGGCGCTTGCGCCGGCAACGGGAGGTACACTGAGGTGAAAACGAAGGCCCTGGGCCGTCAGCTGATGGTCGAGTTCTACAACTGCAATCCCGACATCCTCAACGATGTGGACGGGATTTCCCATGTGATGGAAGATGCCGCCCTGATCAGCGGCGCGACCGTGGTCGAAAAAGTGTTCCATCACTTCAGCCCGCACGGCGTCAGCGGCGTGGTGGTGATCTCCGAGTCGCACCTCGCGATCCACACGTGGCCGGAATACGGTTACGCGGCGGTGGATCTGTTTACCTGCGGCGAAGAGGTCGACCCGTACAAGGGTTTCGAATACCTCAAAACCGTCCTCGGCGCTGGCAACGTCTCCATCAGCGAGATGAAGCGTGGCCTGCTCGCGGATCCGAGCGGACGCGCGCTGCATAAGCCCGCCCCGGAGCAGATGGTCAACGGCGTCCACGCGGCCTGAGGGATACGATCATGAAGAGTATTCCGACTCCGACGAAATTCTTCCTCGCGGCCGGCGCGTCCGAGGGACATACCCCGCTGAACGCATTCGACGCCGCGCTTGGAAAGGCCGGCGTGGCTGACTGCAACCTGGTCAAGCTGTCGAGCATTCTCCCGCCGAACTGCGAACAAGTTGCTCCGTTCCAGCCACCGTACGGGTCGCTGACTCCCACGGCCTATGCGTCGATGAACTCCAGCCTCCCCGGTGAAGTCATCGCCGGTGCGGTCGCGGTCGCGGTGCCGGTTGACGATACCCTGCCGGGCGTGATCATGGAGTATTCCGCACGCGGTAACGCCGAGAACGCGGAAGCCATCGTGCGCGACATGGCCGCGGAGGCGTTCCGAATCCGGGATCGTGAACTGAAAGAAATTCTCTCGATTTCGGTGGAGCATCGCGTCGAAAATATAGGCGCGGTCTATGCCGCCGTCATCTTTGGCTACGATGAAGACTGACCTGAAACCTCAACCGGTAACGATGAGCGACGAAAAAACATCCCTGATGGAACCGACCGAAGCGTGGCACACTTTCACCGAATGGTCTGACACCGGTGTTGGCCTGACGTGGAAGATCACCCGCATGCTCGAGTCGGTGAAAACCGAGTACCAGCAGATCGACCTTTACGAAACCGAGGGCGACGGCAAACTGCTCGTTCATGACGGCGCCGTGATGCTCACCGAACGTTTCGAGAGCCAGTACCATGACGCTCTCGTCCATTCGGCGATGCTGATCAGCCCGAACCCACGCCGCGTGCTCGTTATCGGCGGTGGGGACGGCGGCACGCTTCGCGAGGTGCTGCGCCACCCGGAAGTCGAGGTCGCCTGTCAGGTCGAAATCGATGACGAAGTCGTACGTATCGCGAAAGAGTACCTCCCGACGATGGCGAAAGCGTACGATGACCCGCGCGTGGACCTGGTTATCGGCGACGGGTTGGCGTATGTCCGCGACACCGAACCGGGCAGCTGGGATGTGATTCTTGTTGATTCGACCGATCCGGTCGGACCTGCCGTCCCTCTGTTCGAGGAACCATTCTACAACGACATCAAGCGGGCGTTGACCGAGGATGGCGTCATGGCCAGTCAGATCGCCGACCCGACTTTCCACAACGACCACCTCGTTACGGTGATCAAGCGCCTGGAGAAGATCTTCCCGCAGGCGCGTCCCTACACCGCCCCGGTGCAGATGTACCCCAGCGGCGTCTGGGGCTTCGCGCTGGTCAGCAAGGGGCCGGACCTCGATACGGTAAACGAAGAACGCGCGCTGCTCATCGAGCGCGACTCCAAGCACTGGAGCCGTGAAACTCATGCCTCCAGCTTCGGCATGCCGAACTGGTTGCGCAGAAAGCTGCTCTAATCCATGTCCCCGAAACCGATTCCCATGTTTCAGCGACTCGGCTATATCGGAGCGTCCCCCGCCATCGCGGAGGACGCTCTTGGCGTTATCGTCGGCCTGCCCTACGATGGGACAGCGTCCTACCGTTCGGGCCAACGTTTCGCGCCGGACCAGATCCGCGCCGCATCAGACGGAAACCTCGAGACCTACGATCCGACACTCGATCTCGACCTCGACACCTGCGAGTACGCCGACCTTGGCGACCTCGCCGTCGAATTCGGCATGGACGCCCTCGAGTTCGTTGAGCAAGCCCGGCTTGGACTAGCCACGCTCCCAGCTCATGTCCCCGTCTTCGGCCTTGGTGGTGAGCACACCGTCACGCTTCCGTTGTTCGAGCACGCACTGAAACGTGAACCCGACCTCGGTCTGCTCGTCTTCGACGCCCACACCGACCTGCGCGATATGTACGGCGGCACGCAGTATTCACACGCCTGCGTCACCCGCCGCATTTACGACCTCATCGGCCCGGACAAGATCGCGATGGTCGGCATCCGTTCCGGCATGAAGGACGAGTTCGAGCTGGCGAAACAGGGCAACCTGCTCTTCGACGCTACCGATGACGGTTTCAACGCCGCGTTGGCCAAACTCGGCGACCGGCCGATCTACCTCACATTCGACTTTGACGGGTTCGACCCGGCGGAAGCCCCGGGCACCGGCACACCGGAAGCAGGCGGGATGGCGTGGAAAGATGTTTCGCGCTGGCTGACGCTGCTAAAGGACAAACACATTGCCGCGGCGGATGTCGTCGAGCTGCTGCCGGACGCCGACCTCACCGGACGCAGCACCGTGCTCGCCGCCCGTCTGGTTCGCGCCCTGCTGCTGCTGATGCTCGACAGCCGGAGACGGCAGGCTGGTGGATGAGGCTTGGGTTATCAATCCAGGGAGTATTGTGCCGTGCTCGCAATCTGCAAGCGCGGCATTTCGTTTCCAGACAAGTGGTTGATTCCTGGATGCGTCATTCCGAACGGAACGAAGCGACGTGAGGAAGAGCCTGATTCGCTCAGGTGGACTGAATGGTCATCTGCGATTATCAGGCCTGCTGGTTGATAAGCTGGCTCTTCTTCCGCCGAACACAGACGCGGCGTCAGAATGACCCGGTTGGCATCATCGTCTAATCTCCGGGGATTACGATACGATTCGCAGTCTGAAACCCGTCCAACTCACCCCGGAATGGTGGTTTTATCTTTGGTCTTTGGTCTTTGGTCTTTGGTCTTTGGTCTTTGGTCTGTGGTCTGTGGCCTGTGGCCTGTGGCCTGTAGTCTGTGGTCATTGTCTTTCGTTTTTTCTCAAGACTCAAGACTCAGGACTCAAGACTGTCTTTTACTCACCACTCATCACTCACACCTGCCGTTCAATGCCCCACTCCCCGTGCGGGACGACGGGTCAGATCCCGCCAGTCAGGCGCATCGTTGACAAATGCAAACAATTCCGGGAAGCTGAGGTTGACAAACACCGCCGCGTTCTGGTATTCGGTGCGCCACGCAACCCCCACATCGACCTGCGTTTCCGCCTGGAACAGCAGGTAGCCGCGCAAGCCGACCGTTGCGCCAAACGATGCAACACCATACTCATCCGCCCAGTCCGGTATCGACAAATCCCCGCCCCAGCCGGTAGCGCCGTCCGCGAACACCGATCCGGTCAACCGTTCGACAAAGATGGTTCCCGATCCCGGCCAGCCACGATCGACATACAACAGCGGGAAATGAAACTCCGCACCGGCCAGCGCCATCCGTCCGTTGGCCTTCAACGCCGTCGGCAGGCTATCGTCGCTGTAGCCGCGCGGACGCACGCTCGAGCGCGAAAAGTCCAGGTCTCCATTCCGGATCTGCGCCGCCGCCCGGAACGAGAACACCGTGCTCGTGAACGGTCCCGGCACATGCTTGCGCGCGCTGAGTTCCAGCAGTTCCGCCTCAAGCTCCGGGCCGGGCAGATTGCCCTCCGCCATCACCCGGAACGACTCCAGGTGGCTCGGTACCGGATCTCGTAACGCCGAGAAATACCGCGTCACCGTTCCACCCAGCCGGATTCCGAGATACCCGGCCGTTTCCAGGCCCTTATCGAGCGATGTCTGGATGTAGCGCATGCGATGGGTCAGCCCGGCGAACGGGACCGCCGAGGTTCGCCACGGGCCGTGGTCGAAGTACATTGGCTGATACGCGGTCAACCCGGAATCCCACTGCCGTTTCCAGACATAGTCCCGCACCGCGACCGGGTTTCCGTTTCCGTCCGTCGCCCGCGACCACTCCGGATATTCATCGGGGTAGTTAATCACGCTTAACGACACATCCACCGGCAGGTCGCGATAGGTGACCGTCGCAGCAAGATCCGGTTGGGAAGATTCCAGGCCCAACCGGCTCGTCACACTCCACGACAGCAACCCGACTGGATCGCGTCCGTACACGCTGAGCCCGACCCCGGCCTCGTCGCCGTTGGCGTAGACCGGCATCGCGTAGTTCGGTTTCAGGTGCGACAGCGGTGAATAGGTCCACGTTTCCCCGAACACGACGGGATTCAACAACGAATCCTGCTCTGCGAACGCCGCCACCGAGATCGCTTCCACCTGCACACCCGCCGGATCGTTCAACCAACGGGAGGAATCCAGCAACGCCGTCGAGAATCCGTCGCTGGTATAGTGCGAATACGCGACACGGCTGCCATCCGCAGACACCGCCGGTTCCATTGCGCCGGTGATCACACGTGTGCGTTTTGTCGCGCTAACGGAATCCAGCTCGACTTCGTACAGGTTGAAGATGCCGTCCCGGTCCGCCGACACCCACAAGTTCCGTCCCGGCCCGAACGATGGATCCCACGTTGCATTCGCTCCCTCGATCCGGACCCGCGTCATTTTGTGCTTCGCCAGCTCGAGCACGTACACAGCCTCGCCTTCGCCAAGATCCGCCGCGAACGCGAGCAGCTTGCCATCCTGGCTCCACGCCGGGTCGTTGATTGAGCCGAGGATCGTGCTCATGTGCAGCACCGCTTCGCCCGTCACCTTGCCGTTGATGCCCAGCGGTGCGACCCACAGCCCCATGCCTCCGCCCTCAAGTGGACCGACGTAGGCCAATCGCATCGATTCGGTGTGAAACGCCGGCGCCCAACCGTTGAGGCCACCCTCCGCCATGTCGCTGACACGTCCATCCCGGGTCACCAGCACCAGCACCGATTCCGTTTTCTCCGCCGTCCACAGGTCACGCCGGATCTCCGACACGATCACCCCTTCGAGGAACGGCGACACGCCCTCATGCGCCGAATATCCCGTCCACGCGACCGGCCGTTCAGCATAGTCCGGCCCCTGCGACAGCATCACCACACGGTTAGGGCGATCATATGAATCCTCGCTTACCACCAGTTCGCCTTCGACCGTCCATTGCGGGTGGCGGTAGGACGTACGCGGAGCCTCGAGCAATCGTGTCCCGACCGCATACCCCAACTGATACAGCCGCTGCATCCGGGGACGAAGCTGGTCACGCCACGCCCGCTCCATCGCGGTCCAGTGATCGCTGACCGTACGGCCGATGTAGGCGCGGCGGAAGTTCCAATCCA
Source organism: bacterium (assembly GCA_963675295.2). Taxonomy (GTDB): domain Bacteria; phylum Electryoneota; class Electryoneia; order Electryoneales; family Electryoneaceae; genus BMS3BBIN04. Next base: position 2,407,126 of record CAXXKJ010000002.1, on the reverse strand, counting down.
TCAACCCGGGCCACGCTGCCTGCTCCGCCATCAGATCGTTGATGTGACGGTACCCGAGGTACTCGGACGCCATCGACCCGTACAGGAACGCGCCGCCCGTGTACGCCCGGTTCAATGGCGGGTTCACTCGTCCGGCTGCGGCATTGCGGTCTAATGGCCAGAATTTGCCATGCTGCGCCAGTTGCGTACGCATGATCATGCTCTGGTACGACGAATGGAGCCGTCCACCGCCATCCACCGATTCCGTCCAGATCGCCTGCCCCTCAAGCAACCAGTCCGGTGCCAGCGCCGCCGGAGCAATCGCCTCGCCGAACACTGGCCACAAGTAGCGGCTGATTCCGGTACGCAGCCCCATCTGGTACACATGCGTCAACTCGTGCGCGGTGACACGATCGAGGTACAGCGAGCCCTGTGGACGAATCCCCTTGTCCAGCACCGGCGCGATCGGCAACTCGATCCGGGTCGGGTTGATCACCGCCATCGCCTCGCTGCGGTCCTTCTCCGGATTGAGCACGATGCGCGCGTAGTTCGGACGGGTCTCGTACCACGAATCGAGGCTGTCGAGCCACGTATGCCCGCTGAGCGCAAGCATCTTCGCATGCGAGTCATACCCCTGCGGGTAATAGACCAGCACATTGCCGGAACGGAATTCCATCCAGCGAAACTCTGAGGGATAGAGTCGTGCGCTCGCCTGACCGGCAATAAGCATCACAAGCGCTGCCGCCAGGAGACCACGAACCATGCTCGATTTTTGTACGAAGGAGACCAACCAGGTGGGAAGTCCAGCTCTGTGAACCGTCATACTGTACTCGTCTGTTTCGCGCCCTGCAGGTAGATGGTGCCGCTGATGGTCGCAATCAGGGCACTCGCAATCACCCCGAATCCGATCAGGGTTTCGAACCAGCTCAGCTGCAAACTGCTGAACTCACGCAAGTTGAGGCCGAGGAAGGCAACGATCAATGTCACCATCTGCACCGTCGTCTTCACCTTGCCGAGGTACGAGGTTTGAACCGGCGTGTCTGACCGCACCTTTACGGAACGCAGCACCGTGATCCCCAGTTCCCGCAGCACAATCAGCCCCAGCGCAATCGCGATCCACAATTTCCAAGCTCCCCAGGCGAAACCCGGTGTCGCGAAGATCGCGTAGAACCCGGCGACCACCATCACCTTGTCCGCGAGCGGATCGAGGAAGCTGCCGACCTTGCTCACCGTCATCATCCGGCGCGCTATCAGACCATCGAGGAAGTCCGTCAGCATGCCAACGAAAAACGCTCCCGTCGCCGTCAGGTGCCAGTAGGGCTCCGGTTGCAGCCAGCCGTACAGGAACAACGCGGTCAGCGGGAACCGTAGTGATGTGAGTACATTTGCCAGATGCCTGCGCATGGGTGCACGTTCTGTTTCGTCAAACCTGTCCGGAATATAGACTGTCACAGGGTTACCCACACCAGCGTTCCACTGCTTGCGGGGTGAGCAGGGTCTCCCTACCTTAGGCGCGGACAACTCTGGGATTCCATGCCGAAAGCGAAGACCAAAGCTACGCAACGAAAGCCTGCGAAAAAGAAACCTGTCTCGAAAGCCAAAAAGGGATCAGGTTCCGACGGCTCGCGGGTCAAGGATGTCTTTGGCATCGTGCTGATCACTCTCGCGGCGATGATCACCGTCGCGCTGCTCAGCTACAATGCCCATGACTTCCCCAAGGGTAGCCGCACCGGATCGGAAGTGCAAAACCTGCTCGGTCCGTTCGGAGCGAACATCGCCTTCTACCTCTCCGAATTTACCTTCGGACGGTTCCTGTCGCTGATCCTGCCACTGTTCCTTTTCTACGGCGGGCTCGATCTGCTGCGCGGCAAAGGGCAGCGTATCCTCAAGCGCCAACTGCTCCCGATCCTCACCGCGAGCATCCTCGCCGTCGCCATCTGGTCATGGGTGCGCCTGGTACAGGGCATGCCCGACTCCTCCGAGATGACCGGCCTGATCGGGATCGGGCTGCAAACCCTGCTGGTCAATTTCCTCGGCATCACCGGCGCGGCGCTGCTGCTGGCGGCGTTGACACTGATCCACATCACCCTCGTGCTCCGCATCAGCTGGGGCGACATCCTGCATGTTACCGGCGCCGGCCTCGCCGCGCTCGCGAGCATGATCAAGCTGCCGGAACGCAAACCGAAACCGAAGATCCGTCCGAAACCGGAACCCAAGGTCGCACCCGGCAAGAAATCTCCGCCCGATCCGCCTCCATCGGACAATCTCGACCTTGACCTGGACGACGACGAAGCCGACTGGGACGAATTCAAGTCGGGCATGCCGGAGATCGTGCGAACACCAGCAGAATCCGACAAAAAGACCGGTCCGAAGGATTTGAATGGCGACCCGAAGGCCCGTCCCGAGGACTTTGTCCTCCCCTCCTCCGAGCTGCTGGTTGCCTCGGAAGACACGGGCGAAGTCGAGTGGGACGAGAACGAGCTCCGCAGCCGGGCAAAGGAACTCGAGGAACGCCTCAGCGATTACGGCGTCGCGGCCAATGTCGTCGCGATCCACCCCGGCCCAGTCATCACACGCTATGACCTGCGGCCGTCCAAGGGCGTTAAAGTCAGCCGCATCTCGAACCTCGCGGACGACCTCGCGATGAGCCTCTCCGCCGTCGCGGTCCGCATCATCGCACCCATACCCGGCGCAGGCGCGGTCGGGATCGAAGTCCCGAACGAGAGCGCAGACGTCGTCTACCTGCGAGACATCATCGAGTCCGCCGAGTGGGCCTCGACACGCCGTCCCCTCTCCATCGCCCTCGGCAAGACGGCGCAGGGGGACGAACTCATCGTCGACCTCGGCAAAATGCCGCACCTGATGATCGCCGGGACCACCGGTTCCGGTAAATCGGTCTGCATCAACACCGTTATCGCCAGCATTCTGATGCGCAACCGGCCGGACGAAGTCCAGCTGGTGATGATCGACCCGAAGAAGATCGAACTCAGCGCCTATTCCGAGCTTCGACGCCATCACCTGCTGTTCCTCGAAGCGTTGAACGAGGTCATCGCCACCGAGCCGAAGAACGCCGTCGCGTTGCTGCAATCCGTCGTGCTCGAGATGGAACGCCGCTACGATCTGCTCGCCGAAACCGGCGCGCGCAACCTGAAAGAGTTCAACAAGATCGTGCAGGACCGGCTCAAGGAAGCGAAGGACAATGGGAATGGCGACGACGGCAACGGTAACGGAAATGGCGACAACGAACCGTTGAAGCCGCTGCCGCACATCGTGGTCATCATCGACGAACTCGCCGACCTGATGATCGTCGCCGCGCGCGAGGTCGAGGAACCGATCGCCCGTCTTGCGCAGATGGCACGCGCCGTCGGGATACACCTGATCGTCGCGACGCAACGCCCATCCGTGGACGTCATCACCGGCGTGATCAAAGCCAATTTCCCGGCACGGATCGCGTTCATGGTCGCGTCCAAGATCGACAGCCGCACCATCCTCGACCGGGCTGGCGCGGAAAAACTGCTCGGCAGCGGCGATGGTTTGTTCCTGTCCAACGCGTCCCCGACACCGATCCGCTTCCACGGGGCATTCATCTCAACCGATGAAGTCCACAAGTTGATCGCGCATGTGCGCAAGCAACCGGCGTTCGTCAAGCAGGTTGAACTGAAGTCGCCGGAAGAAGAAGGCGGCGGATCCGGCGGCGGAGGCGACCTCGCCGGCGACCGGGATCCTTTGTTCCCCGAAGGGGTGAAAGTCGTAGCGCGTCACCAGCAAGGGTCCGTATCGTTGCTGCAGCGTCGGCTGAAGATCGGCTACAGCCGCGCGGGACGCCTGCTCGACCAGCTCGAGATGGCCGGCGTCGTCGGCCCGTTCGAAGGCTCCAAGGCCCGTGAAGTCTACATCAGCGAAGACCAGGTGGATTCGTTCCTGATCAATCTGGAAGGCGAATCCGAGTGAGGATGGCGGCATGAAAACCACACGTGCGCACCGCGTTGTCGTCACACTGCTGGCCGTGGCCCTCGCCACGTTCAGCGCGATTTCCTCCAGCGTTGCCAAGCCACCGTCCGGCGACGAGATCATACGCAAGGTGCAGAAAACCTACGAGAAGATGGACACCTTCTCCGCCTCCTTCCGGCAGGAATTCCAGTGGGGACTGGCGGGTGAAACCGAGGTCAGCGAAGGTTCAATGCTGCTCGCCGGGGATGACCGTTTCCTTTACCAGACTGACCACCAGGTCGTTGCCTGCGACGGCAACACCCTGTGGCGCTACAACACCGGCAGCGACCAGGCGATTGTCGAGAACGCTGCCGAGGCCGATCCCGGTTCCCTGCCACGCGACTTCCTGTTCGATTTCCCGAAACAGTTCAACGTCGCCGCGGTCAAACAGACCAGCGAGGATGTTTACGAACTGACCTTATCCCCAAAGCAACAGGGACTGGGTGTCAGCGATGTCACCGTCACCATTGACGGCACACGCTGGATCACCCAACGGATCTCGTTCCGCGATGATGCCGGCAACCAGACCGTGTACCAGCTGACCGACGTCGAAATGAACGTCCAACTCGAGGATTCACGGTTTCAGTACACGCCGCCGGAGAGCGCGACCGTGTTTGATTTACGATGAAACGTCTGCTGAAGCGACTGCAACCGCTGATCGGGTTCGCGATCAGCATCGTCCTCGTCTACCTCGTCCTTTTCAGCCCTCATCTTGGGAAATTCTTCACGGGTGAACTCGGCCTGCTCGACGCCTTGTTCGGGGACTCGCGCATCGGTCTCGCCGACCTGCACACCGCCTGGTCGTCGCTCAACCTCACCCCTGCCCTGCTCGGCGTCCTGCTGCTGATGGCCACCCTGTTTCTGCGCTCCTGGCGCTGGCAACTGATCATCAACCAGATCGGCCCGGCACCGTATTGGACCGTGTTTCACGGCGTCAACGTCGGCTATCTGCTGAACAACGTGCTCCCGCTCCGGGCCGGCGAACTGCTGCGCGCCGTGATTGTCGCGCAACGGTCCGGCGTCTCCCGCGCGGCAGTCTTGACCACCGTTGTCGCCGAACGAGTCTTTGACATGGCCGGACTTGGGATCGTGTTCGGCGTCGTCACCTTCCTCTTCCCGTTTCCGGACTGGCTGCAGACTGTCGGACTCAGCTTCGCGGGTGGCGTGCTGCTCGTGCTGGTCGTATCGCTTTTGCTCGCAAAATCTGTGGATCGTTTGACACGCTGGCACCAGGCAATCGCAAAACGTGGGAAGGTCGTGCGTAAGATCGGCGAAACGGTGCTCAGCCTTGTCGAAGGCCTGTCAGTGTTGAAGTCGCCGATGGCAATGATCCATGTACTGTGGTCGACCCTGGCGCTCTGGGTCTGCTACATCGCCACGATGAAACTCGTACTCGACGCGTTCCAGCTGACCAACGGCACCTACCCCGCCCTCGCCGGGCAGGCATGGATGCCGGCGGCAGCGATGACGGTCATCACCTCGCTCGGCTTTGCGATCCCTTCCGCTCCGGGTGGTGTCGGCACCTATCACGCGGCGGTCCTGCTCGGCCTGTCGTGGTTCGACGTTCCGGAAGGCATGGGCGTCATCTTCGCCACCGTGATGCACGCGATGAACTACCTCACGCTGACCCTCTGGGGAGTGATCAGCCTGTTCGCGATGCGGCTCAAGTTCAGCGATATCGTCCGCACCGCAAAAACCTCGTCCGAAACACCCGACTGAACCGCGAAACTCCTCGATACCACACTCTGAACCAGGGAATCCACGGATTGCCTCGCCCGACTTGGCGTGTATTTCCAAGTCGGGTGTCATGACTGCCGTTTGCGGGTAGGAATCCCAGTTTCGCAGATACAAAACAGGCCATTTCATCGCTGAAATGGCCTGTTCTTATGCTACGCCGTTCCCTGGGCGAAAAAGCAATCGGAGTTACGACTTCGACATGCTGCCGAGGAATTCCTCATTGTTGTCGGAGTTACGCACCTTGTCACGGAGGAACTTCATCGTGTCCATTGGGCTGTAATCGCTGAGCATGTTGCGCAGGATCCAGACACGGTTGAGCACGTGTTCGTCGAGAATGCGCTCTTCCTTGCGCGTGCCGCTGCGGTTAATGTCGAGTGCCGGGTAGATGCGGGCGTCACTGAGCTTGCGGTCGAGCGCCAGCTCCATGTTGCCCGTGCCCTTGAACTCTTCGAAAATGACTTCATCCATGCGCGAACCGGTCTCGATCAACGCCGTCGCGAGGATGGTCAACGAACCGCCATTTTCAATATTACGCGCGGCGCCGAAGAATTTCTTCGGTTCGTGCAACGCGGTCGCGTCCACACCACCGGACAGAATCCGGCCCGAGTGCGGGGCGACGGTGTTGTGCGCACGTGCGAGACGAGTGATACTGTCGAGCAGGATGACCACGTCGCGGCCGTGTTCGACCAACCGCTTCGCCATCTCGCTGACCATGCTGGACACCTGGATGTGGCGTTCCGGCTTCTCGTCAAACGTGGACGAAATCACTTCGCTCTTGATGTTCCGCTGGAAGTCGGTGACTTCTTCCGGACGCTCATCGATCAGTAGCACGATCAGGTAAATCTCCGGATGGTTCGCTTCAATCGCGTGAGCGATCTCCTGCAATAGAACCGTCTTACCCGTACGTGGCGGCGCGACGATCAACCCACGCTGGCCCTTGCCGACCGGCGTGAACATGTCAATGATGCGGGTTGAAATATCGCGGGGATTGTACTCGAGACGGATGCGCTCGTCGGGATGCAGCGGGGTCAGGTTCTGGAACAGGATCGAATCGCGAACTCGTTCCGGAGATTCAAAGTTCACCGCCTCCACCTTGAGCAGCGCGAAGAAACGCTCGTTCTCCTTCGGCGGTCGGATCTGCCCCGCGACAATGTGCCCCTTGCGCAAGCCGAAACGCTTGATCTGGGACGGGCTGACATAAATGTCGTCCGGCCCCGGCACATAGTTCGATGAGGCGTTGCGCAGGAATCCATACCCGTCAGGCAGAATTTCCAGCACGCCGCTCCCGAAAATCAGGCCTTCCTTCTGCGCCTGGCTTTCGAGAATCTTGAAAATGAGCTGCTTCCGCGGAAACCCGCTGTACCCCTCGACACCGAGGTCACGAGCCCGTTTATTCAGCTCTTCGATTTTCATTTTGTTTAACTCAGCGATCTCAAGCGGCACGAGATGCTCCTCCAGAGGTGGTAGAACAGCGGTTGTTCTTCATGAGCGGGTAGTAGTTCAGGCAGGTTTTGTATCCGATTGGATACGGACCCAGCATGTTGTTTCCTGGTTCGTAGACCGGGATATTATCTAGTCGAACAATCAAAAACGGAGCGATCACCGGACGTATCCGGTTCGGGCATTTATCGTCATCGAGAATACACGGTACGTGGGTAACGGATTCCGTGTTGACCTGGGACGGTTTAGGTGAACTGGCCCTGAGGGGAAAACGCGAAACAACGTGCAGCGCCCGTTCTGCAAGGAAACTAGTCAGGTCCATTCACAATGTCAAGCCTTAAACTCCAAATCCGTACCCCTGTTCAATTCCCCACACATCAATCATTCCTTGACCCAAAGCGTGCCCGCCGGTATCTTCCCCGCCATGGCAGCCACAAGAAACCAGAATCCCGGGAAGCCGTCCCGCTCAAGCAAGCCTGATCCGGGCAAGGATCACGGCGATTTCGGCGGATCTCCCGAACCAGAAGGCGAATCCGTCATGTCGCCGGAAGAACTGGAACGCGTGCTCGCCGGGATGCGCACCGCCGGCAGCGCGATCGAAGAGGAAGATCCGCGTGAACGCCTCGCCTCCCCGATCGGCTACACCCGTAAACACGGCGGCCTGCCTCCGACGAAAAAGTCGCTCGGCCAGAACTGGCTCGTTGATCCCGACACCACCCGCGCGATCGCAGCAGCCCTGCGTGCCTCCGAGGGCGATCTTGTCGTCGAAATCGGACCCGGCACCGGCGCACTGACCGAGGTCCTGCTCGACAACGGTTACCGTGTCGTCGCCCTCGAAATCGACCGCCGCATGGTCGACCTGCTCGCTGAACGCTGGCCCGACCATGACCGGCTGACGGTCATTCACGCTGACGTGATGAAAACCAAACTGTCCGAAATCACGAATGGCGAGTCATTTCGCGTCGTCGGAAATCTTCCCTATAACATTACTTCCTCGCTTATCTTCAAGTTTCTCGAGGAATTTCGCACTCATCCTGCTCTTATCAGCCGAATTGTCATCCTGCTACAGTATGAGGTTGCCCTGCGTCTGACCGCCGAGCCCGGCGCGAGCGAAGCCAGCGTCCTGTCGCTGCTGCTGCGCTATTGGGGTGAGCCGGAACTGGCGTTGCAGGTGCCGAAAGAGGTATTTCAGCCGATGCCGAAGGTGGACGCCGGCCTGCTGGCGATGGGCATCAGCCCTGAACCGCTGCACCCCGTCGACCACTGGCCGACCCTGTTGCGGCTGGTCAAAGGCACCTTCGCGAAACGCCGCAAGATGCTTCGCAACAGCGTACCCGGCATCGCCGGCCTGCGTCCCATCGAAGGGATCGAGTTCGACTGGACACGCCGCCCTCAAACCCTGTCCGCCGCCGACTATGCATGGCTCGCCGGTCAATTGGCTCCGAAACACGAGCGCTAGTTTGCTCAACGTGGCTCTGCACTTGAGCCCATTTCGCGAGCTACATTCCCCCGTTCCGTCACGTTAACCCATGAGTTCCGGTATGGATGCACAGCTGAAAGGTCCAATCCCGAATCTCGAAGATCTGCAGAAGGTCGTCGCCGGCTACCTGCATGAGGAAAACTTCGAACCGGTCCGGACTCTGCTCAGTACGCTCCACCCCGCCGAAATCGCCGCCCTGATGAACGGGCTGAATTCGACGGAGCGGAACTTCGTGTTCGATATGGTATCGCCGGAAGAACAGCACGACGTTATCATCGAACTCGAAGAACCGGACCAGGAACGGGTGCTCGAACGGCTCGAGGATGAACGCATCATCGAGGTGCTGCACAACCTCGAATCGGACGATGCGACCGACATCATCGCGCTACTCGACGAAACCACCCGGGAACGTGTCCTCGAAGCCTCGGCGAAGAAAGACCGTGAGGAGCTGGAAGAGCTGCTCGCGTACGAAGAGGACACCGCCGGTGGCTTGATGGCGCTGGAAGTCGTCACCGTCTTCGCCAACAAGACCGCGTACGATGCCGTCGAGATGGTCCGCACCGCCAGAATCCGCGGCCTCGATAACATTCACTACATCTACGTCATCGACCGGCAGAGAGTCCTCAAGGGACGGATCCCGCTGATCGACCTGATGCTCGCGCCACGCAACCAGTCAGTGCTCGAGATCCTCGACGAAGAGATGATCGTCATCCAGCGCGACACCGACCAGGAAGAAGTCGCCCAGGTCTTCAGCCGCTACGACCTCATCTCCGCACCGGTTGTCGATGAGGAACACCGCCTCATCGGGCGCATCACGATTGACGATATCGTCGATGTCATGCAGGAAGAGGCCGAGGAAGACATCGCCTACATGGCCGGTACGGGCGAGGAAGAAGTCCTCGAGCGTAACCTGTTCAACGCGTTGAAAGCACGCCTGCCGTGGCTGGTGATCGCATTCATCGGTGAGCTGTTCGGCGCGCTTGTGATCTCACGCTTCGAGGAATCCCTCGCGAGCATTATCATCATCGCCTTCTTCATCCCGGTGATCATCGCCGTCGCCGGCAACGTCGGGATTCAGTCATCAACCATCGTCGTGCGTGGTCTTGCAACTGGTGAGATCAACGCCAGCCGGGCGTTCGGACGTGTCGGCCGTGAGGTGCTCGTCGCCGCCATGAACGGGCTCGTGCTGGCACTGCTGCTGCTGCTGATGGTGTTCTTCTGGAAGGGTGTCTGGATTACCGGAATTGCCATTTCCCTGTCGCTGATTTCGGTGGTGATCGTCTCCGCCCTCGTCGGATCGTTTACTCCATTCGTCCTGAAAAAACTGAACCAGGACCCCGCATTGGCCGCCGGTCCCTTCATCACCATGACAAACGATGTCGTCGGCCTCACCATCTACCTGCTCATCACCAGCGCGATGCTGGCGGGGTAATACGACCACTGAGTTATCATACATGAGGCTACTGATGAACCCTCAAGCCAAACGCGGAATCTGGACCGGCCTGCTTGTCGGTTTGGTCTGCATGTTTCTGGCAGACGTGATCACCATGATCCCCGCAGTGCAGAACGCATCCGCCCTACCGCTTATTGCCGTCCGCTGGATCATCTTCGCCGCGCTTGTCCTGATTGCCACCATCATCCTGCGCAACAGGATTCGCAACTGAACGAACCGCTTAGACTTTGGCTGCTGATGGATTCTCCTACCTTGAGAGGGGTTTCCCTGAGCTTGCCGCCCCCCGTTCTCCCCCCTATCTTCATGACTCTTACCAACATTCCTGAGACTTGGGAGCTGAACGATGATTACCGATGAGATGCGCCGGTTCATGATGGACCAGGTGCGCGAAAACTTCCTCCGCTATGTGCAGGTCTGGACCACTTCCGATCCGGAGAATGAAACGGACACCCCGTCCACCGAGCGCCAGTGGGATCTCGCCCGCATGCTCGAAAAGGAGTGCCGTGACCTCGGCATGGCGGATGTTCACCTCAGCGAACACTGCTACGTGTACGCCACCCTGCCCGCCAATGACGCCGGCAAGAACGCGCCGGTCTTCGGCCTGCTTGCGCATGTGGACGCGTCCCCGGATCAACCGGGCGACAATGTGAAGCCGCGACGGATCGAGAATTACGACGGCGGGACCATCACCTACCCGGACGATCCGGAACTGACCCTCAGCCAGGCCGACTCTCCGGAATTGAAGGAATTCATCGGCGATACGATCATCACCGCCTCCGGCAAGACGCTGCTGTCCGCGGACGACAAGGCCGGTGTCGCCGAGATCATGGCCGCGATGGCCACCTTCAAGAAATTCCCGGACCTCCCGCACGGTGAAATCAAGGTCTGCTTCACGCCGGACGAAGAGATCGGCCGCGGCACAGTCAAGATCGACGAGGACTGGCTGCCGAAGTTCTGCTACACCTTCGATGGCGGCTACCCGGGTGAGCTCGAGGACGAAAACTTTGACGCGTGGGGCGTGAACGTGGTCGTCAAGGGTGTCGGCGTGCACCCCGGCTACGCGAAGAACAAGATGATCAACGCCGCCGCGACCGCCGCACGCTACGTCGCCGCCCTGCCGGAATGGGAAACCCCGGAACACACTGAGCTGCGCGAAGGCTTTATCCACACTGTCAGCGTCAAGGGCGACTTCGAGAACGCGTCGGCCTACTTCATCGTCCGTGACTTCGAGGAAGAGGGCAACAAAAAGCGTGTCGAGTACATGGAACAGCTCGCGAAGCTGTTCGAAGCGCGTCACCCCGGCCTCGAAATCAAGCTCGAGGTGAAGCACCAGTACCAGAACATGCGCGACATCGTGCGCGAAACCCCGGAAGTGGTCGACATCGCCCATGAAGCGATCGAAAAGACCGGCCTCACGGTGCATCGCAAGGCGATCCGTGGCGGCACCGACGGAGCGCGCCTGACCCAGCTCGGCCACCCGACGCCGAACATTTTCGCCGGCGGCCTGCTCTTCCACAGCCGCAAGGAATGGGTCGCCGAATCCAGCCTGCTCAAGGCGGTGGAAGTCATCTTGCACCTCGCCGAGGGTTGGACGAAGAAGTAAACTGCTGTCTGGCTGTCCATCACGCCAGTATTATTGCTGCGCGGACATCTGATTTAACAATGCCACGGACTTCGGTGCGTGGCATTTTCATCTCAATCCCTTACCACGGACTAAAGTCCGTGGTAAGAAATCTACAGGGTCCCCGCGCCATCGAAAAACACGCCATCGTAATACACGCCATCACACGCCGTCGATTACCACGGACTTCAGTCCGTGGTAAGAACATCACCGATTACCGACAATCGGAACCCGATCACCGATTACCGATTACCGACTACCTTGTTCTAATGTGTCTCCACCTTTTTGTTCATTCACGCTGAACATGTGTCCACTCCCCGCCCCAATGTCGTACACTTACCACACTGACAAACACGGAGCGCCCCATGGATTACCCGACGATACTCGACGCGTTCATCGAACGCAGCAAGACGATAAAAGCGACGGAAAACCGTCCGGCGGACGACTTCCCCTTGTCCCTGGCACAAATCGTCAGTGATTTGATCAAGTCCGGCGAGGAACTCAGCTTCGAGGACTGGGAGCTGCGGATCGTCACCCGGCTGCGGCACAAGGTCGACCGCTATTCCTGGGTCGGACTGTACTGGGTGATCGACGAGTTCCTCTACCTCGGCGCGTGGAGTGGTCCGGAGGCGACGGAACACGTCAAAATCCCTGTCGGAGACGGCATCTGCGGCCTGGCGGCAAGGACGAAGGAAACTGTCATCGTGGACGACGTCAACGCCCGGTCCGACTACCTCGCCTGCTTCCCGAATACGCGCAGCGAAATCGTGGTGCCGATCCTGCTCAACGGTCACGCCATCGGCGAGATCGACATCGACGGCGACAAGGCGGGCGCGTACACCGACGAGGACCGCGAAGAGCTGGAACGGCTGGCGGCGGCAATCGCAAACCGGCTGCAAAGCGGACTGACCGGCGATGCCTGAGTTGCCTGAGGTGGAAACCGTTGTCCGGGGGATCCGTCCCGGGCTGGTGGGAAACACGGTCACTCGTCTCGAGCTGCTGCACCCGCGCGTGTACCGTCACAGCCACCCGAAGGCGATGCGCTGTATCGTCGAGGGCTCGGTCATTCAGGACGTCACCCGGCGCGGCAAGTTCATCCTGCTGCACTTGGACGGCAACCGTCCCCCGCTGGCGATCCACCTGCGCATGAGCGGAAAGCTGCTGTTCGAGGACAACGCGCTGCAGTCTCCCCATCTTCGCGCGAGCCTGTACCTCGCTGAGGGTCCGGCGCTTCATTTCGTGGACACGCGCACCTTCGGCACGTTCTTCCTCGTCGACGGCACCGAGCCGAACGGGTTTCGCACGCTCGGCCCTGAACCGTTATCTTCCCGGTTCACACGCGCTGAATTTGCCCGCATTCTGGGCGGCAGCCGTACGCCGGTCAAAACGTACCTGCTGCGGCAGGACAAGATCGCCGGAATCGGCAACATTTACGCCAGTGAAGCGCTGTGGATGGCGCGTGTCAGCCCGAAACTGGCCGCCGGCGCTCTGAAAGTCGATCAGATCGGCCGCCTGCACCGCGCAATCCGCAAAGTGCTGCGCGACGCCGTCAACCAGATGGGCACGACCTTCTCCGACTTCCGCCGTCCGGGCGGACAGCCCGGAGAATACGGAAACAACTTGCACGTGTACGGCCGCGCCGGCGAACCCTGCCCGCGTTGTCGTCAACCCATAGAGAGATTGGTTCAACATGGCCGGAGCACTTTTTTCTGTTCCAAATGTCAACGTGGCCCACGCCGCGATTGAAGGAAACGCCGACCTCCCGGATGGTTCCCACCTGCTGTGGGCACTGTCACGTAAGGAGTTCGGGCCGATGTCGTACAAGAACCGGCCCGAGTGGGATGTCGCCGCCAACCGTTTGCACTTCCTCCGCCTCTGGCAGCTGAAACTGGATCAACTGGTGTCGCCATTCCTCGGGCACACGAATAACGTCCAGGTCGTCACCAAAGCCGACATGCGCAAGGGCGCACGCGAAGCGTCCACCGCCTTTCAGGACACCGACGCCCTGCTCACCCGCGACCCGAACGTGATCCTGATGACGACGCACGCCGACTGCCTGCCAGTCTGGCTTGCCGCGCCGGAAAGTGGTTGGATTGGCATCGCGCACGTTGGCTGGCGCGGACTGCTGGCGGGCATTGTCCGTAACCTCATCGACGCCGTCCCCGCGGAACACCGGGGCGACTTGCACCTCTCGGTCGGGCCCGGCATCAGCGCGCCAAACTACGAGGTGGGCAACGACGTCGCGGAAAAATTCCGCGTCGAATCCCGCTTCGCGAATGCGGTCGTCGACTTCGACGGCTCGCCGCACCTCGACCTCGTGGCAGGAGTGAAAGCCGACGCCGGCGAGTTCGGCATTCCAGTCAGCACAAACGCATCGATTTGCACTTACGATAACGACTATCTCAGTTCCTACCGCCGCGACGGGGACAGCTTCGCCCCGATGGCGGCGTTCATCGTACGTCTGGGGGGACGCTGATGTTCAGCCGGGTCTGGTCGGTCGCACTGCAGGGAATTGACGCCACGCTCGTCGAAGTCGAAACGCAGATGGAAGGCGGGTTGCTCAACTTCACCATTGTGGGCCTCGCGGGCGCGTCGGTGCGTGAGGCGAAGGACCGCGTCTCCGCCGCGATGAAAAATGCCGGACTCATTTTCCCCCGCCGCAAGGTGACGATCAACCTCGCCCCCGCCGACCTGCGCAAGGAAGGCTCGGCCTACGATCTCGCGCTCGCGGTCGGCCTGCTCAGCGCCAGCGGCCAGATCAATTGCGATAACATCGAAGACTACGTCTTCGTCGGTGAACTCAGCCTCGACGGTCGCGTCCGCGCGGTCAAAGGTGTGCTGCCGTCCGCGCTCGCCGTTCGCGGACTGAAGGGCAAGAAACTGGTCGTGCCGGTGGAGAACCAGGACGAGGCCGCTGTCGCCGAGGGCCTGCCGATCTACCCGATGGCAACTCTCCGCGATGTCGTCGATTTCCTCAACGGCGTCGATGACGTCGAGCCGTACACCCTCGACATCCAGGAACTGTTTTCGACGCAACGCAACTATGAGGTCGATTTCCGCGAGGTGAAAGGCCAGCAACGGGCAAAACGTGCGCTCGAAATCGCCGCCTCCGGCAATCATAACGTTCTTATGATCGGTCCGCCGGGATCGGGCAAGACGATGCTCGCGCGCCGCCTGCCAACCATCCTCCCGGACCCGACGTTGGACGAAGCCCTCGAGACGACACAGATTCACTCCGTCGCCGGAACCCTGCCGAACGGGGCTGCACTGATGGCTGTACGCCCGTTCCGCAGCCCGCACCACACCATCAGCGACGCCGGCCTGATCGGCGGCGGAACCGTACCGGTCCCCGGCGAAGTGTCACTCGCACACCGTGGCGTATTATTCCTTGACGAGCTGCCGGAATTCCGCAAGGCGACACTCGAAGTGCTGCGGCAACCGCTGGAGGACGGCGAGGTCGTGATCGCCCGTGTCGCCGCGACGACACGTTTTCCCGCCCGCTTCCTGCTCGTCGCCGCGATGAACCCGACGCCGGGACGCTACCGTGGCAGCGAGCTCGTCGAAGGCTCGGTCAGCGCCGGACAGATCCGCTCGTACAAATCCCGCATCTCCGGCCCACTGCTGGATCGCATCGACCTTCATGTTCCGGTTCCAGCGGTCAAACCGGAAGAATTGTCGTTGAAGGAAGAAGGAGAGCCTTCCGCGGATGTGCGAGCCCGGGTCATCGAGGCACGCGAGCGGCAATTGCAGCGCTTCAGCGAAGTTCCGATCTTCTCCAATGGCGAGATGTCGACGAAACATCTGCGCAACCTCGCCAACATCACTGAAAAGGCCGAAACATCGCTACGTCAGGCGATTGAACAGCTCGGCCTCTCCGCCCGTGCACACATGCGGGCGTTGAAAGTCGCACGCACCATTGCCGACCTCGAAGGCCGGCAGGACGTTACCGAGGTGGATGTGCTCGAAGCCGTCAGTTTCCGTGAACTGGACCGCGAGGATTTCGTATGACGCGGCCAAACCATATCTGTGACCTGATCCTCGCCGCCGCCGCGTCTAACCGGCGGGACGAACCCGCGTTCGTCTTCCCCGAGAGCACGCTGACCTGGGCGGAGATGGAAAAAGACGTCCGCATGATCGCGGGAACCTTGCATAAGATCGGCGTGCAACCCGGCGACAACATCGCCGTGATCCTGCCGAACCTGCCGCTGCACCCGATCCTCGCCTTCGCCGCGCCGTGGCTCGGTGCGGTGTATCTGCCGATTGACGCGACCCTGCCGAACGACCAGCTCGCGCGCCTGTTGCGCAATCCGGTGCCGGCAGCGGTGTTTGTGCAGCAGTCACGGGCGGATGAGCTCAAGTGGGAGCTGGGTCTGCACGACATGCAACTCCCCATCTTCCCCGTCGATGACACCGGCTTCATCGTTGGTGACCAGTGGCCGCGCGACGCCTTCCCGTGGGCTGAAGAGCCGAAAGGAGAGCTCGACACTGTCGCCGTGCGACGCCACACCTCCGGCGTCAGCCAGGAACATCAGCTCGTGCCGCTGACACACGCCAACCTGCTCAGCGCAACCGAATCGGTGCGAAAGATCCTGCAGGTGCTGTCCACCAGCGTATTGTACGGCACCCATCCGTTCTGGGATTCGTTCGGATTCCTGTTCCAGATGCTCCTGCCCGCGTGGGCGGCGTGCACGCTGCAAACCTGCCGGCACTGGTCCGCGCAGGAAGTCGCCGGTCTGCTCCGTGACAGCGACATCACCGCCTATATCGGTAATTACGCCCATTTCGCCCAGCTGCAACCGGAACTCGAAGCCCTCGCCAAGCAGGAACTCGAGGCCGAAGCGGCACAGCATCCGGCACCGGCAGAAACCAGCGCTGTAACTATCACGGAAACCGCTGTCGAACAACCGGATACGGAACCAACAGCCGCTGAGGAGGCCTCCGCACCCGCCGAGTCTGATGAACAGACTGACGCCGACGTTGATACTCCGATCGATGAAGCATCCCAGCCGGAAGCAGAGGCAAACACGGCCGCGGATGCGCCGGAAACCACAGCCAGTACCGCTCCGGACACACCGGAACCCACCGATGCGAAGCCGGATCAGGACAACAGCGAGATCGGCAGCCTGGATGGCAACGGTCAGGAAGACACGGACGACGAAGACGAAACCTCGCTCGGTCCGGTCAACGGTGATATTACCCGGTCCTTGCGTGCGCATTCGCCGATCCGACGGCTGCGCTTCGCGTTGTGCGCGGGACGCTATTCCGACCTGAACGTGCTCAGCAGCTTCGCTGATCACCTCGGCTGCCCGGTCGCAACCGCCTACGGCACCACCGAATCCGCAGGCATTATCACCATCAACCCGACCCATTTCGACGCCAGCAACCCGGATTCGCTCGGTCTACCGATCTCCGGTCTGGAAGTCGAGATCCGGGATGATGACGGTACCCTGCTACTCCCCGGAAAAACCGGTGAGATATGGGTGCGGGGACCAAATGTGGTAGCGGGGTACGAAAACGGTCAGAGCCAGCTCAACGAGGACGGCTGGTTCGCGACCTCCGACCTCGGCCACCTCGACGATAACCACTGGCTGTACCTCACCTCCCGCAAGGAGGACCGCATCGTGCGTGGCGGCTTCGCCATCTATCCGCAGGAGGTTGAAGCCGTGCTGATCGAACACGAAGAATTCGAGGACGTCGCGGTGGTTGCCCGTCCCGATTCCAACCTCGGGCAGGAAGTGGTCGCGTTCGTTGTGCCGAAACGGGATTACGTGCCAGACGAGAACGAGCTGCTGGAGTTCTGCACCGCGAGAAACCTGCCGAAATACAAAGTCCCGACGCTGTACATGAAGGCTGACGCCATCCCGCGCAGCTCAAGTGGGTACGTGTTGCGCCGTGAATTGCGTGACCGGCTTCACGGCGGAGCATGATGCTGTAAACGGTTATCAGTAGCCGGTAAACGGTTTTCAGCGGTCGGCGTGAGTGTAAGTGATCAGTGGCCGAGTTTGGCCTGTGGTCTTACATCTCTGATCTTTAGTCTCACATCTCACATCTCACATCTCACATCTAAAATCTCAAATCTCACGTCTCAAATCTCACATCTACCAAAATGCCCCAGACATTCATGTCTGGGGTCATCAGGTGGTCAATCTCAATCCGTACCTTGTATGTTCGCAGTCCGTAATCCGCCAACCACCGACCGTAGTCCGTAGTCAGTTGACTGTGTCCAATCCTTACGGATGGAAGTGCAGAAAATCCTCGATCGTCGATACTTCGTCCTGCGCCAACTCCAGCAACCGTTCGATCGTCTCCTTGTCATATTTGAGACGCCCGATGTTCGCCAGTAAATCGAGATGCTGGCTCTCGTAGTTCATCCCGGTCCCGTTGGAGATGCCGTACACGAGGCACACCGCGTTCGCGACGTACAACGTTTCCCGCACATTACGCGGCGGCTTCGCTTCCGGCGCTACATACTGATTGCGGACTGCCTCTACAACCACATCGTCCATGTTCCATTCGCTCTCCAGCAGCAGGGATCCCAGTTCGGCGTGATCAATACCGAACATCTCCTTCTCCACCGCCGACAGCATGGTGCCGGACTCCTTCGACGTCTGCAACGCCTGCCTGTATTCATGCGGTACGAGCGTCATGAACACCAGCACCCCGACGCCGTGCATCAAACCCGCCAGATACGCCTGATCGATTGTCTTCAGCGTGCGTTCCACTGAACGCGTCATCAGGTCACGCGAGAGCAACGCGACGATCAATGAATGCCGCCAGAACTGCAAGTGGTCGAAGCCCTTCACATCCAGGAACATTTCGGGAAGAACACAGGAATACACGAGGGTTCGCAGGGTGTGATACCCAAGCCGGTTGACCGCGAGCGGGATGCTGTCGAGAGTCCGCCGGCCACCGCCATAATACGCGCTGTTGGCAAGCTTGATCACCCGCCCGGCAATCACCGGTTCACTCTCAATCAGTTCAGCAACCTGGTTGATGTTGACCCGGGTGGTATCCTCCAGAATCGACTCGAGACGATGGAGAATGTCCGGAAACACCGGCAGATTGTTGTTTTCCCGTAACCGCTTGATCACCTGGCTACGCCGTAACGAGGTGCTCTTGCTGGTTGTGATGCGTTCCAATCGTTCCAACCTGAATTCCTTTGCAAAGTGAGTATAATATACGTGAAAAGGCTCCCTTTTAGAAGAGAGCCTCGCCACGTCTCACGATTGGAGAATCACCAAGCGAGACAGCGTCTCGCGTCATTCGCTGCGCCTACTGCAGGTACATCACCTTCATCACGTTGTTCAGCTCACCCGGCACACTCACCCGCACCAGGTACAGACCGCTGGACAGCCCGTTCGCATCGAACTGCAGCCGATGCTCACCCGCGACGAACTTACCGTTCGCCAGCCGCGCGACCTGCTGGCCAAGCATGTTGTACACCGTCACGTTCAGCTCCGCCGCCTGCGGCAGCGTCACGTTGAACGAGGTCACCGGGTTGAACGGGTTCGGGTAGGCATTGGAAACGGCGAATTCCTTCGGCAGCAGATCGTTCTCCGCAACCTTGGTGAATCCGTCCCACGTCAACTCCATGTCCTCACCGGTCCACACACCCTGCTGATAAATCGCATCCACGCGGAAGGTGTACGTCCCCGCGCCCGGCAACGTGCCGTCGATTTCGTGCAGGTTGTTGTTCACCTCGCCGAGCAGCTCGTTGTCCTGGTAAACCTTGAACCCGAGCAGGCCGGTCATGCCGTCAATCAGTTCCTCTTCCCCGAATTCGGCACGCATCATCAAAGCACCGCCACCGCCCATCGACATCCAGTTGGCACCATCCGGACTGAGCATGCGGCCATCGTTGTTCGAATTGATGTCGAGACCGATTGCGGAGGTTCCAACGCTCGAATACCAAACGGCGATCCACAGTGGGTCACCATCAGTCACCACGACGCGCTTCGCCTCGAGATCGATCATGTTCCACTCACCGGCCACCGGCGTGAAACCAACCGTGCTCGCAAGCTCCACGTCAGGCATGCCGTCACCATCCTGGCTGAACACCTTCAGCTTCACGTTCCCCATCGGATAATCACAGTCCGGGAAGAACAAATTCACCTTCGTCAACTTGCCGTCGTGCTGGGCGTAAAAGCGCTGCGCCATCATCGCGCCATGCTGAGCCGCCGCACTGAAAACCAGCTCCTGTTCACAGGTGCCGTCGTCATACTGCACATCGTAGTACCGAAGCTGTTCCCAGCTGAGGGTGAAGTCGCCTGTCGCGCCGTCCAGCGCCGGGACTTCCGGGTAGGACGAATTCACCGGCGTCCACCAGTTCACATGCGCGTCGTCCGTCGGCCATGATTGGCACGGTTCCCAGACAGACGATACCCTGTAATCGTATTCACCGAAATCTGGCAGCGAATCCGTATAGTACGTGTTTTCCGTGAACGCGATCATCTCGCCGTCACGGTAGACGTTATAACCGAGGAAATCGGACCCGCCGGTCACCGCCGGCCACGTCAGATCAATAGATCCGTCACTGAGGTCGATCGCCGCGTCCAGGCTCGCCGGTGGTACTGCCGCGTGATACAGGACGACATCGATTTCCGCATCGTTCTGGTTGTCCGGAATCGGCACCGGCGTGCTGTAGCACGTCGCGTAATGCTCGTTGACCAGATCCTCGATCATCACGTGATTAATCGTGCCGCCGTGACCATCGTACGCCCGCTGATCATCGCCCTTGATGAAGAAGTAGTTCGGTTCGGTTAACGACAAGCCGCCCGCGTACTCGGTCAGGTCGATGTAGAAATACGCATTGTCCGGATACGCATGCACGCCGTTGTTGCTGAAATCGAAGTAACGGCCGCTGGCCGTCGGTTGGTCACACGTTCCCGAACCGAGTACGTATTCCAGCGAATACCAGTGGCTGTGAGTCGGCTCAACACGCGCAACAAGGGTCGGTTCGTACTGCGGGATATCGTCGGCGTATAGAGCGTAGCCCCAGCAGATGATATCATCCATGAACGCTTCGTACGACATCCACCAGAATCCCTGCTGTCCCCAGTTCGGGCCCCACGAGTTGACCATTTTGAATGCGCCGACACCGTCGCTGGTGACACGCGAATCGTCATACCCGACAACCGTCACCGCGTGACCGCCACGAATTTCGCCGTAGATGTCATTCACGCAGTAGTTGTAGTTGTAGCTGCTGATGTTGTCGAAGTTCGGCCACACCGTAATCGCGATCATCGAAATGTTGCCGTTCGCGAGGTGCGTCTTCAGCTGGTTAACACCATACTGCGACCCGACGTTGATCGAATACGTCGCCGAGGTACGGAACTTCAGGCCGTTGCGGAACCCTTCTCCAGGCGGGAAATTCGTGCAGTTGCTCTGCGTGTACGGCATGTCCTCATACGTCGCGCTGCCAAGCGTTTCGAACACCTCGAACGCGTCGTACGGGTTTGAGCCATTATCTCCACCACCGTTGATCAGGTTGTACGTGAACGCCGGGCTCATCTGGTGCGCCCGGTCAGTCAGGTCCCAACCGTAATCCTGGCCCTGCGTGTAAGTCAGGTAGTAGTACGCGCACGCCCACGCGGTGCAGCTACCCTGCGATCCCTGGTTCCCGACCGGTGGCAAACCCGCCGAGTTGTCGACAAACTCGTCGAGCTCTTCGAGACCGTTGTTCAGGATGATTTCCGGCGAGTCAAGCACCCAATCCGGCTGCTCTGAATAAATCGCACCCAACGGATGCAGCTCTTCGGCGACTGCCAAGCCAACAATCAGAAGTCCAAGTAACAGTGACAGTACGAGGTAACGCGTGCGCATGAAGCCTCCGGACCCTTTATGGGAGGTTTTAAACAATGATCCAGTAAGATATCTACAGACACTCCCCAGCTCAACTGCAACCTCCCGTTCAACACAAAATGATTCCGTGTTTTAAGGGATCTGGAGAGGCATTTTTCGTCCAGACTAAACCTGGTTCACAGGGGAATAGACTGCCACCAGTCCGCCGACCGTAGCCGACCCTACAACAAATCGTCCGCGAACCAGCCGAGTTTTTCACGCAGCCCTTCTTCGTAGCCGACTTCCTTGAACCGGATGACGCCCTCCTTGTCAATCACTACCAACGTCGGGATGCCGCTCACCTCGAACTGGTCCGTCGGCTGTTCCTCTCCGGTGGCCCACATCAGACGCATCGCGTACTCCTTGTCGACCATGAACTTCTTCGCCTTCTCCGCGGCGTCTTCCCACACGTTCAGCGAAATCACCACGACATCCTTGTCCGCGTAGTCACGGGTAAACTCGTTGATCTCCGGCATCGCCATCCGGCACGGGCCGCACCACGTCGCCCAGAAGTCAATCACCACCACCTTGCCACGCAAATCCGCCAACGTGACCGCATCACCGTTCACATCTACCATCGCCAACTCCGGCGCGGCGAGATCCATTTTCCCAGCCAACACTTCCGCGCGGCGTTCCGGCGCGCTATCGATCCGGTTCTGCTGCACCGCCTTGAGCGCCTTCTCCCACTTCTTTGTGCCATGCAGCGGATCGAGCTCCTCGACCTGCTGCAATTCACCCGGAGTGTCATACCCCAGCTCGATGGCCTCGTTCAGCGCCTTCCACGCCTTTTTTTCGCTTCCCTTGCGCACCCACGTCGCCGCCAGGTACACGCGGGCCGTCGCCGCCAGATCACCCTCGACGCTTGAGAAATACCGTACCGCCTCATCCAGTGAGTTCGTCGCGTCCAACGCGTTCGAATAGCGGTAGAAAATCATCTCGTCACGGTATTCCGGCTCGAGTCGGCCGTTCGCGATCCGTTCATCCACCAGCACCGCCGCCTGTTCCTGCGCCAGCTCATAGTCGCCCATGCCGACATAGGCGTTGACAAAGCCCTGTGTGCCCGCCCAACGTGCGCCCATCTCCTTGCCACGGTTCAACGTTTCCAGCTGCGCGGCGTAATCGTCCATGTGCACCTGCGATTCGTAGAGGAATTGCCACGCGTCGCCGTCCTCGGGCAACTTTTCCGTCGCGCCCTTCAGTAACGGGTAATCCTTCGGGAAACTCGCGGCGAGCTCAGTGTAGTATTCGTCCCCCTCCTCCGCGTCGAACAGTCCGTTCATGTACGGCACCGCCAGCAACCGGTAGCCGTAAATAAACATCGGGTCCTTCGCAATCGCACGGCGGGCGTAATCGATCTTCGCCATCGGTGTCGTCTGCAAACGGCCCATCAGGTAAAGGTTCGTCGCGCTTTCGTCACCCGCCAACCGCTCGGTGAAATACGTTTCCGCCGACGCACGGTCATAATCCGACCACTTGTCCTGAATTTTCCGGATCAGGTCCAGATCCTCGATCTGGGCCAACGCCTGACGCGTCAGCTCGATCTTCGCTTCCTTGCTGTCTGCGTCCTGCCATTGAGCTTGAAACTCCTCAAGCGTGATCGCGAACGATGCCATCACGGCAAACAACAAGACCATCAGACTGAGCGTGAGAGTGCGCATGGGGGTTCCTCCACTACATGCCGGGTGGTTATCGAATGTGATGTCTGGTCGAAGGACAACAGGTACGGGTCTAAGGTAATCCGGAGGAGGCGAAACGCAAAGCGCGGACAACAAAAATGCCCCCGGCAAATGCCGAGGGCGGCTGTGACCCCTAGGGGAATCGAACCCCTGTTGCCAGGATGAAAACCTGGTGTCTTAACCACTAGACGAAGGGGCCACATGATGCGCGCTTTCGCACGCAAACTCTATCCCACCCGAAGGTGGTTCACACCCTGTTTCAGGATGTTGTTGGGTCCGAGATGGGATTTGAACCCACGACCTCCTGAGCCACAGTCAGGCGTTCTAACCAACTGAACTACTCGGACCATGCTTGTCTTGCCGGGAACAACGTTCCCAGTTTGCGCAGTTGGGATCGATGTCCCCCTGCCTCGTACGCCAGCAGGGACTTGAACCCCGAACCGCCGGCTTAGAAGGCCGGTGCTCTATCCAGTTGAGCTACTGGCGCATTCCGCCGCGGGTCGCGCCGCGCTTGTCTTGGCCGACGGTCACCAGCTCCCGCCGCACCCGGTCGGGGCGACTGGATTCGAACCAGCGACCCCCTGCTCCCAAAGCAGGTGCGCTACCGGACTGCGCCACGCCCCGCAAACCTCCATGCGTCACCCGGGACTCAAGATGCCACAAAAAACGCAGCCCCGAAAACCAAGGCCGCAGGTACGCACAGACCCGAAGGTACGTGGAACCGGAATCGACTGTCAAGAGATCAAGGGACCAAGCGAGACCGGCACCAATCCGGCTCGAACAGGCGACAACTATACGCAAAAAAGCCCGGCGAAGCAACGCCTCGCCGGGCTATCATTCCACGCAAAGACTCATGTCTGAGTCAATGACCGTGTTTCGTTGTGTCGTCTTCCGTCTTTCGTCTCTTGTCTTTTACTCAAGACTCAGGACTCAAGACTCAAGACTGCTTTACTTCACCAGCGCCATCTTGCGGAACTCGTTCATCTGGCCCGGAACACTCGCGCGCAGGAAATACACACCCGCCGAAAGGTTCGCGCCATCGAACGTGAACTGATGGTTGCCCGCCGAGATCTGTCCGTCCGCAATCGTGCTGACCAGCTGGCCGCGCACGTTGTAGACCTGGATCGAAACCTGAGCCGCTTCCGGCAGCTGCAGCGAGAATGACGTGGTCGGGTTGAACGGGTTCGGATACACGGAGCTCAACTGATACGTGTCCGGAAGCTGTTCGAAGCTGCCGGTCGTCATCACTTCCGCATCCTCCGGCCACGAGCCGTCACCCTGATCCGGGCCGTTACCGAGCTTGATCATCTCGAACTGATCCGACACGATCACCGTACCCGGATATGTGCCAACCTTGCCGATGATGTCATAGCTACCGGTCGGAGCATAACCCGGAATCTGGTGCGTCAGCGTGGTCGAGATCGTCTGACCCGGCTGCAGCGTGAAGTTGTACTGGAACAACGGACCGTAGTTGTTGCCATTCGGCAGAACCACGTCCACCCAATAGGACGAACCCGGAACCGGGTTGTCGCCGTAATATGCGAAGTCCACGTTGTAGCGCAGCGGACCGCCCTGCGGAGCGATGTACCAGAACACCGGATCCAACGCCAGAGTTGCTTCCGGCATCTCACCTGTGGTCGCGCCGGTGATGATCAAGCTGTACGCCTGGTCCGCACCCTGAAGGTTGTTCTTGTGCGAAACGACCAACTGGTAGGGCGTATTGGCCGTCGGGGACGCGATGTAAATCTGCTCCACGTTGTCCGCGGTGTTGTCGCCCTGGGACGCCGGGTTCGAGGTGCTACCATTCAGCACCCACGGCATCTCGACTTCATTCGTGTTCAGGTTCGTCAAACGAATGTCGAGGTCGTTGATCAGCGTCGTACCCGCATTGGCCGGTGCCGCCGGATCGTTCCAGACAATCGTCACACGCAGCGGCTCGCCGCCGGTCGCGTTGAGAACTTCTTCGTACGTCTGGCTGTTGATCAGGTAACGTTCGGTGATCGCGCCATCATCGATCGTACCATCGTATTCGACCAGTTCACAAGCGCCTTCGGTATCCATCAGGCCCCAACCGAAACGATAGTCCGGACCATCCCAGCTACCGCACTCGAGCGCGGTGTGAATGATCGTGGCCTTGACCGTGGACGCCCACGGATACGTGTTGCCGTGCGTCTGGTAATACTGTTCGTAGATCAGGAACGCCGAGCCCGAGCAGTTCGGAGTCGACATCGAGGTACCGGACATGGTGGTGTAGGACGTGTAGGAGCAGCTGTAGACATCAACGCCGTTACCGACGATGTCCGGCTTGATGCGATCATCGTCGCACGGACCGACCGAGCTGAAGCTCGCGATCGACACGCTGCCGGGACCGGTGTAGTTCGGCACGTCGTTCGCCGCACCGCAAACCACCGCGTTCTTGGCCGAGTTGCTGCTGTTGATCGAATCCCAACCAGAACCCGCGTTACCCGCGGAGAGGAAAATCAGGTAGTACGGAGCGGCATTCGCCACGAGGTCGTAGTCACGCGCGCGCTGCAGGTAACCGCCGTAGCCGCTGCCGGAGTGGTACGAGTGCGAAGACACCTTCGCGCCGTTCGCGCCAGCCGTCGACATTTCGGATTCGTCGTTGTTCCAGTTGCAGGTGTACAACGTCGCGCCGATCGACATGCCCTTCGCCGAACCGTTCACGCCGGACGCCATCATCGTGCCGGCGGTGTGGTTCGCGTGGTTCTGCGTGCTGCTGCCACCGTCCACGTTGACAATCCGGCCGCTGAATTCCGGATGGCCGGAGTTCGCGGTGCTGCTGTCCCAGTGGTATAGACGGCTAATCGTTGAACCGTTCAAATCAAAACCTGACGATCCGCCCGGCTGCACACGGTTGGTGCGGGTGCTCAACCCCGCGTTGTAGTTGTCGGTGTAGTAAATGATCGGGTTGCCGGCTTCGTCGATACCGATCAACTCAGCATCCGGGTTGGCGTTGATCTCGCCGTAAAAACCAGTGGTCGCTTGCCGTGCGGCTTCCCATGCAGGACCACGCCAGGATTCATAACGAGCTTCAAATTCCGCCCGCAGCTGTTCCAGTTTCGCGTAATCCGTTACGTCCTCGCTGTACGCCATTCCAACAGCGAGCAGCAGGAGCAGTGATGCAATGACAAATTTCTTCACAGTTCCGTACTCCAGTTTCATGACCTGTTTGTTAACACACCCGCGGGTAAGGTAAGACTTACATTTCTGATTTGCGTGTTATCCAAGTCACATCTTGAAAATTTTTGCCTCTCCTCGAAACCAAAAAAGCACGCAGGAGTTACAACCCCTACGTGCTTTGTTTTCATCTACTTACGCGCCACTTCATCACGCAACAGCACCCTTACCGGCGAAAAAATTGACCACCTTCGTCGCCAACTCGAGCCCGACTCGACCCTGAGCGTCCGTCGTCGCCGCACCGATATGCGGCGTGCAGGACACATTCGGGTGATTCAGCAGGTCGGCGTTCGGGGTCGGTTCGTTGTCGTACGTGTCGAGACCGGCACCGGCCAGCTTGCCGCTGTTCAACGCCGTAAGCAGGTCCGCCTCGTTCAACACGCCACCACGGGCGCAATTGATGATGTACGCGCCGTCCTTCATCTTGTTGAAGTGCTCCGCCTTCATCTCGAGGAAGTTCTTGTTCGGCACGTGCACGCTGACAAAGTCCGCCGCCGCCAGCACGTCGTCCATCGACGTCGTGATCGTAGCATCATAATCAACCTTGACATCGACCACATCGTACGCGACAACCTTCATACCCAACGCCACCGCCTTGCGGCCGAGGCTCTGGCCAATACGGCCGAAACCGACGATGCCGAGCGTACGGCCGGCCAGCTCGATGCCCTTGTACTGCTTCTTGTTCCACTCGCCCTTGCGGAGAGTCACGTTCGCCGCATGGCCGAAACGCGCAAGGTTGAACATGTGCATCAGCACCAGCTCGGCGACACTGTCCGACGATGCCGCCGGGGTGTTCACAACTTCAATACCCTTCGACTTGGCGTGATCGACATCGATGTTGTCGAGGCCGACGCCGCCACGGCCGATCAGCTTCAGGTTCGGGGACGCATCAATGTGCTCGGTGCGGACCTTGGTCGCGCTACGCACCAGGATCGCGTCGAAATTCGGAAGCTCGGCCAGCAGATTATCCTGCTCGACCTTGGTCATTTCGACCTCGTGGCCACCGTCACGCAGGATCTGCTCGCCCTGCTTCGAAATGCCGTCGTTGACGAGAATCTTCGCCATCGTTTCCACTCCTCTATCATCTTGCATCATCCCGAACACCGAGATCCTTCACTGCGTTCAGGATGACAATCTGTTGTCTACCAGCGGTCAAGCCTATGGCCCACAGCCAGTTGCCCATAGCCTACAGCCCATAGCCCATAGCCTACAGCCCATAGCCTATAGCCTACAGCCCATAGCCCGCTTTTTATCCGTTATGCGTCATGAAGTCCTTCATGAACGCGATCACCGCTTCGATGCTCTCCGGCGGGGCCGCGTTGTACATCGAGATGCGCAAACCACCGACGCTACGGTGACCCTTCATGCCGACGAAGCCGTTCCGCGTCGCCTCGGCGATCATCTTGCCCTCGAGGTCTTCGTTCGGCAGACGGAAGCAGACATTCATCCAGCTGCGGCTGTCTTCCGCGACCGGGCACTTGAAGTAGTCTGGGTGCTCGTTGAAGAAACCGTACAGCATGTCGGCCTTCTTCTGGTTACGCGCCGCCATACCCTCAAGACCACCATTGTCGATCACCCACTGCAGCACCTCACCCATCAGGTAGATGGCGAAGGTCGGCGGGGTGTTGAACAACGAGTTCTTGTCGATGTGGGTCTGGTACTTCAGCATCGTCGTCAGACCCTCATTCGCGCCCTTCGCGAAATCGTCACGCATCACGACCAGCGTCACTCCGGACGGGCCGAGGTTCTTCTGCGCGCCGGCGTAGATCATGCCGAACGGCTTCATGTCGAGCGGGTGGCTCATGATGTCCGAGCTCATGTCGCAGACCAGCGGAACGCCGTTCGTGTCCGGGAACTCACGGAACTGCGTGCCCTTGATCGTGTTGTTGCTGGTGATGTGGACATACCGCGCGCCGTCGGTCAGCTTCAGCTCATCCTGCGTCGGAAGCTTCATGAAGTCGACTTCGCTACCGTCGAACGCCACATTCACGTCGCCGAACAGCTTCGCTTCCTTGATCGCCTTGGTCGACCAGGTGCCGGTGTTGATGTAATCCGCCGTGTCGCCTTCGCCGAGGAAGTTCATCGGGATCATGCCGAACTGCGTGCTCGCGCCACCCTGCAGGAACAGCACGTGGTAGTCCTCGCCGATGTTCAGCAGCTGACGTACCTTCGAGATGGTGTCGTTGTGGATCTTGTCGAATTCCTTCGAACGGTGCGACATTTCCATCACGTTCATGCCCGCGCCGTGGTAGTTGAACCACTGCTCGTTGACACGTTCCAACACTTCCAGCGGTACCGCCGCCGGACCCGCGTTGTAGTTGTGCACGCGATCAAATTTCAGGCCCATCTCCGCCTCCCGATTTGTGGGGTTTATGCGAACTCTTACGTTTCGTTGCGTTGGGTTTCCGTCAACATCAAAGACGTACAACCGTCTCTCGTCGCTCGTCTTTCGTCCTTTGTCTTCTGCTCAGGACTCAGGACTCAAGACTCAGGACTGTCTTTCGTCTTTCGTCTTTACTCACCACTCACTACTCATCACTCAGAACTGTCTTTTTCTGTCTTTCACTGAGCACTGAGAACTGACTACTGAAGACTGTCTTTCCCTCACCGATCCCCGATCTCGTGAATCACCAGCCCGCTGCGCAGTTTCGGCTCGAACCACGTCGACTTCGGCGGCATGTTTTTGCCGGCGTCCGCGACATTCATCAATTGCTCGATGGTCGTCGCGTGCAGGCTGAACGCCACCTTCATCTCACCGCTGTTGACCCGCTTCTCCAGCTCCTTGATGCCACGGATGCCGCCGACGAAATCGATCCGTTCGTCGGTACGCGGATTCTCGATGCCGAGCAATGGCTGCAGCAGGTTGTTCTGTAGAATCGCGGAGTCGATGCTATTAACCGCGTCGTCCGGATCGAACGTGCCCTTCTTCGCCGCCAGCTTGTACCACTTGCCGTCCATGTACATCCCGAACAGCTTGTTCGCCTCCGGCTCGACACCCTTCGCCGAGTCCATGACGTCAAACTTCTCCATCACCTTTTCCATGAACGCCGTTTCCGACAACCCATTCAGGTCACGCACAACTCGGTTGTACGGCAGGATCTTCATCTGATCATGCGGGAAAATCACGCTGAGGAAGAAGTTCCACGGCTCCATCGGATCGAACGTCGACCGTTCGTCACGACGCTTCTGGCAGACAATCGTCGCCGCCGCGCTGCGATGGTGACCGTCCGCGACATACAGCAGCGGCACATTGCTGAACATCTGCGAAATTGCCTCGATCCGCTTCTTGCTGCCGACCACCCAAAGCGTGTGACGGATGCCGTCATCGGCTTCGAAATCGTAATCCGGTTCGCCCTGCTGAATCGTACGGAACAACGTGTCGATGTCCGGATTCGCTTTGTAGGTCAGGAACACCGGGCCAACCTGCGCGCCCAACGCCTCGATGTGACGGACTCGGTCGCGTTCCTTCTTCTCCCGCGTCTGCTCATGCTTCTTGATCTTGTCGTCGATATACTCCTGCACACTCGCTGCCGCGACCAGGCCCACCTGACGGTGATAGCCCCAAGTCTGCGCGTAGAGGTAGAAGCACGGTTCGCTGTCACGATGGAGCACGCCATCATCGATCAACTTGTGCAGGTTCGTACGGCCCTGCGCGTAGACCGCGTCATCGTAGGGATCGGTGTCTGGCGGAAGGTCGATTTCCGGCTTGTTCACATGCAGGAAACTGATCTCGTTTCCCGCGGCCATCTCACGCGCTTCTTCAGAGTTGAGCACATCGTACGGCGGACTTGCCACCTTCGCGGCGACATCCTTGCGTGGGCGCAGGCCCGGAAATGGCTTCACGATCGCCATATCACATCTCCCTTTTGCCCGTTCACGTGCAGAGCGCACGATGACTCGCTTCGACGCACTGAGGGACCGTTTTGACGATCGCCCTGTGCCGAAGCCGCTCACAGCCTGACGCGGACGGGAATGATTGGTAACAGAACACGGTGGGGATTTTGCCGAAACGTACGAACAACGCCTGTCACGGGCAACTCACACCGAGATTGACAGTGCTCCCTTGAGAGGGAATTCACAAGTGGAAAAGCAGCTTTGAGCGATGAGGGATGAGCTGTGAGCAAAGCCGGGGACACTTTGTCCCTAAAGTGTCCCCGCAACTGGTTTACCGAGCAACGATTACCGACAACCGACTACCGCTGTTTCCGCGCCACCACCAGCCGTAGCGCCTCATCCGGCACCGGCCAATCCGACGGAAACGCCACATCCGCAAACCCGGACTCGCGTAGCATCGCCGCCATCACATCATCGGTGATCGCACTCGAGGTATTCCGGTACACCTGCATCTCGGACTCGGACCCGCCGTGCAGCACGAAAAACTCCTGCACTGCGGTTTCGGCCTCCTCGACCCAGTGATTTTCCATCAGCACCAGGTGCGGCTGCTCCGAAAACAGGCCGCTTACCCCTGCCCCGCCACGATACCATGATGGCGGCAGGCTGCCAACGCCCTTCACCGCATCGTACGTCTGGACCTCGATCAGCAGATGACCGCCGGGCTTGAGCGCGTCCCACGCCTTCCGCAGAATCCGCCGCTCATCCGCCTCCGAGAACACGTTGAACTCGCCGTAAATGAACGAGACCACGTCCCGGTCCGTCCCGAACTCGGCGTCACGGATATCCGCCGCCGCAAACGTGCCGGCGTCCGCGAACTGTTCACACGCGTACTCAATCGACACCGGCGAGATGTCGATGCCATGATACTCGAAGCCACGTTCCGCGAATGCCCGCGCATAGAGCCCTGGCCCGCAGCCGAGGTCGAGCAGGTTGCGCGATGTTCCCGCGCCGGTATGCTGGTCGATCCACTCCACCTGACCTTCGATCATCTCCGCCTTCCTGCTGGCGAGCTGATGGTCCTGGCTCAGGTGTTCACGCAGCATCCGCCGTCCGAATTCACGGTCGTGCCACGGAATCTTGAAGGCCCCGGACCACAGCGTTGAGGCGTCGAACTGATGCTGTATCACTCCATTTATCGATGTACACATGATGTAAACTCTCCCAACATGGATGGATCTGCTCACATGGAGCACGGTTCCTCCGGTTTTACACACCGGATTCGCCAGAAAATGTACTGCAAACAGGAACCCCACAGACGCAGGACTGCGCCGTGGAAGCTTGGGCCGTCGTGAACTCAGGCGGCGAGGTATGTTACATGCGGGAGATCATGCGCGAAGTGTAGGACTGTCACAGCCGTTACGCAACTCGGGAGAGCTTTGCAGGAGGCCGGTTGGCGGTAATCGGTAATCGGTAATCGGTAATTAGTGGTCAGTGGTCAGTGGTCAGTGGTCAGTGGTCAGTGGTCAGTGGTTTTGCTTCTTCTGCTTTCTCTTACTTTCTTTTCCTGTCTTTTACTTTCTGTTACTTTCTGTTACTTCTTTTGCATCAGTTGCGTCTCTTGCGTCTCTTGCGTCTGTTGCGTCTGTTGCGTCTGTTGCGTCTGTTGCGAACCACCGAGAGACTAGAGACGAGAGACTGTCCTATTCCTCGTACAACTTCTCCTTGAAGTAGATGTACGAGTAGATCCCGACCCCGACACCGGCGATCACAATCACCCAGCCCACCGGTCCGCCGACCTTGTAGCCGACCACGATCAACGCCAACGCCAGCAACGGCAGCCCGGCGTACATCGACACCACTTTCGCGGAACTGAAGATCAACGGCGCAATTACGAAGAAGAACAACGCCAACGCCAGCAGGATCGCCGATCCCCAGAAAATGAAGTCCATCATAAACAAACCCCCGATGTCGTGCATGGCAGCCTATCCATGGTTACCCGGACAGAGCCTCAAACCAGCTCCATCCCTGCGGCCCGTGCCTGATGTCTGTTCCTGTTCGGTAGTCCGATTGACCCTAAGGTAAAACAAACCTCATCTTCCCGCCAATCTGATGAGGTGCAGCTACCCCGCCACCAGCATCAACAGCGGCCGGACCAGCAGCAGACTCGCGTAGTTCCCGACCGCGTACCCGATCAACGCCATCAGGATCGAGACTGGAACCAGCCGTTCGTCGTGGAAGGACGCGACAATCGGCGCGCTCGCCGCACCGCCAATATTCGCCGCGCTGGCAATCGCGCTGGTGTGCACGTCGATCTTGAACAGTTTCGCCGCGAGCAAGATAAACGCGCCGTGGATGAAGATCCAGATGTACGCGCCCGCCACAAACGGAATCGCCATGCCCGCCAGCCCGCTGACATCAGTCTTTGCGCCCATCCGGCTGACAAACAGGTACACCAGCGCCATCGCGATTTCGTGCGACCCCGGGATCTTCTTCGCCGGGCTGAACGACAACGCGATCCCGAACGTTGTCACCAGCAGGATCTTGTACGTGCCCGGCGTCAGTACCGGTTCGACCACCGGCAGCAAATTCGACAGGGTTGCCGCGAGCCAGGTCGCCCCCATCCCGATCGCGATCAGGTAGAGGTAATCCCGCATCGCCGGCTTGCCCTTCTCGACCACCATCTCCTGCGCCGCCGCCTTCATCTTGTCCAGGTGCTGGTCGGTGACGCCGGTAAATTTATGGAAGATCGGCGCGAGACGTTTCAGGTTCAGCAGCAACGGCAGCCAGACCAGGTACACCACATTGTCCGCGATCACCGCCAGCCCGAACAGCCCGCCGGTCAATTCGCCGGTCGGGTCGATGGCGTTCTGCACCGCCGCCATGTTGCCCGTGCCGCCGATCCACGACCCGCTGAGGATCGCGTAGCCCATCCACGTTTCGCTCGGCAGCCAGTGCGACACCGCGAGGAACCCGAGCGGCGCGCCGATGACAACCCCGAGCGTACCGATCAGCATCACCCACACACCTTTGCCCATCACACGAATCGTCGCCTTGAGGTCAACGTCCAGCATCAGCAGCACGAGGAACATCGGCAGGATGTTGTCCCCCATCCAGCCGTACACCTCCGAATGCCCGGAGATCAGGCCGGTGTTGCTGAACACCGCCGGCAGCAGGTAGATGAAGATCAACGGCGGCATGAAGTTGAACAACTTCCAGCCGGTGCGTTTTTCGAGGAAGAACCACAACGCAGCGTTGGCCGCGAGGACAAACAGAATGCCGGCGTCGGAATGGATCAGAGCGTCGTGCATGTGGGTCCGGTCAGTGTTGGTGATCGGGACGTTGTCGGTAAACGGTGCTCGGTACTCGGTACTCGGTACTCGGTATTCGGTATTCGGTACTCAGTGGTCTGTGGTCTGTGGTCAGTGACCGCCGACCGTAGCCCGCAGTCCGCAGCCAACATCCTACAGCCCAGAGCCCGCGACCTCCCCGAAGTAAACCAAACCCCGGCCTGTACGCAAGCCGGGGAGGTGAAAAGACTGTGATCAGTCGTCAGTGGTCAGTGCTCAGTCGACTTTCGACTTTGTACTTGCCGACTCAATAGTTCGGATCATTCGGGATGTAGCTGTCCGAGTCGCTGCGGCTGTACCGCACAATCCGATTGTGACCGGAGTCGGTGATGTAGACAACACCGTCCCGCGTCGCCACCCCGCGCGGCTTGTCCAGCGTTGGCAGCGACACCTCGACCGTGGTCGCAATCGGGATTCGGACACTGATCACCGTCGCCTCCGCGACCGTCGCGTCCGGGTTGAGGTCCGGATTCAGCAGCGGATCGAACTCATAGCCCGCCGCCGCAACCGCTTCCGAGATCGTCTGGCCTTCCGAAACTTCCACATCAACCGTCTCACCAGAATAGTACCCGATCAGCTCCTGGTTGATGTCTGGATACCACTCAATCCCCAACGCGTCGAGCGCATCCACGATGTATTCGCCCGGCTCGAGATCGACCAGCTCGGTTTCCGCGGCGACATGACGGAACGTCGCGCCGCCAGAATAAAACGCTGTCACACGGTTCTGCAACGAATCCGCGACATAGATCAAGCCGAGGCCGTACTCGTCGCTCTCGCCAACCGCGACTCCAACCGGTGCGCCGAAATAGTCCAGCTCAATCAATGGCGGCCCGTCACCGCTCGCCGCAACATCAAACTGCCACGAGTCCCCGGACGGCCGCAGCCGCTGGAACAGGAAGTTGCCGTCCACCTGCGTGAAATACAGCCGTGTGCTCGTGCCACTGCCGGTGGTGACAATACTCGTCGGGTTGTTCGTCGACACCTGCCCCGACCCGAATTCCACCGTGTCGTTGAGGTGCAAGCCGGCGTACGCGTAGGCGACACTGCCATCCTTCAGGAACAGCACACGCGATGTCGCGATCAGGAACGTGGCGATCCGGTCATTCCCCTGATCCGCAAGGTACACAACCTCTTCACCGGCAGGACCACCGTCGATATCGGTGAATTCACTCGGGTGTTCGCCGGTGGTATCCGCGAGGAAAACATACTCGCGTTCATAGCGCGCCAGCGTGTCCGGGTCCGACGTGGTCACGACTGTGTTGTAATCCGTCGCCAGGCTGTCGATACCATCATTCACCAGGTCCAGTAACTGTTCAAACACCGGCCGGCTGTTGTCGATGGTGTAACGGTCGCCAGTCCGCAGATCGATCATTTCAAACGAAACAATCACCTCGTCGATCCCGAAGTATTCCACCGCAGTGTTGCGGGCATAGATGATGTTGGACCCGTCCACCATGTACAAATTCAGCTTCGAGCACTGACCCAATCCCACCGGCGCACGCCCGGTCGTGTCGATCACTTCCTGGAACAGTGACCGGTCAACAATCGATCCGTCAAGTTTCAACTGAGTCACACGGCCGCCGTCCTTCTCGTCCGCGATGTACATGTACCCGTCACGCGCGATGTGGATTTCGCCCGGATTGTCCCAGTCGTAGCCCTGCCCGTTGCTCCAGTCCGGTGCGACACGGACAAACGATGTGTCGTTGGCGCCGAAATCATCCGAGTTGTTGATGCTCGTCGGCAGGTCCGGTTCATCCACGCAACCAGACAGCATCAGGCTGGCGAGAAGCAACGTCAGAGTCGAAAACTTCAAGAGGTGGTTCATGTTCGATTCCATCAGAACGTCAGGCCCAGGCTGAAACGCTGGCTCTGGTCGAGAATGCCGAAGTCGGTGTAGCTGTAATCCGCGCTCAGGGCGACATTGCCCACCGGCACACGGACACCCGCGCCGATCGTGTAACGGTCTTCATCCGTGTTGATCTTGTACCCGCCACGCAGGAACAACATCCCGGCAAATCCATACTCCGCGCCGAGCTTCAGGTTCTCCGCGTTGTCGATCGGGTGGTTCAGCTGCATCGATACAAGCAGCTTGTGCTGGTCGATCGCAATCGGCGAATACGCCGCGCCGAGACGAAACTCAACCGGCGGACTGTAGGCCTTGAAGCTCTTCTCGAGTTCATCGCCTTCGGCATCCGTCGTGATGTACGTACCATCCGGCTTCGTGTTCGGGCCGAAGTTCATCAACGCCACCGCCAGTCGCAGATCCCGCCACCCGGTCCAGTAGTAGGTCCCGAGGTCGAGCATCACGTTTTCCATCTGCGTATCGGCCAACACTTCACGAGCATACTTCGCGGTGACACCGAAGCTGAAGTTGTCCGTCATCGCGAGACCGTACCCGACGCCGAGCAGCATGTCGCTGTAGCTGAAATACTCACCGGTACCGTCCGGATGGTACTCAGTGGTGATCTCCATGTCGGCCGTGGTCAGGCTGGCCGCCATGATGCCGAGGGTACCAATTGGTAACGGCTGGGTGTACGCCAGCGCGTCGTAACTGATCTCCGCGATCCAGTTGTTCCGCACCATGCCGATCGCACGGTCGCCGGTGAACAGCCGCTGCAGCGTGCTCGGCGGGGCTTTCACCCCTTCCGGCGCCTTGTTCGGATCGACGACGTACTTGCCCTGCCAACGCGTGCCGATCTGTGCAATCCCGGCTGGATTCCAGAACACCGCGAACGGATCGTTCGCCACCGCGACATACGCACCGCCCATCGCTTCCGCACGAGCACCGACCGGAATCTTGAGGAACGTCATCGCCGAGGTGCCGACACGTTGCCCGCCGAGAATCTGGAACAGCTCCTGCCCCTCTGCAAACGGAACGAGTGCGACCAGAAACGCAACGGCAACCAGTATTTTCGTGTGTTTACGCATCACTTCGCTTCACGTAACCAAAACCAGTTAACGGATCTCACGACCAATCCAAGGGTGTTGTCAGTTGTTTTTACTCACCACTCACAACTCACAACTCATCACTGTTCTGTCCTAGAACCTCATCGACACGCCGAGGAACACTTGCCGTGGCGCCGAATACCGGCTCGGATCGACGATGATGTTCCCGAACGCATTCTCCCAGGATCGTGGTGCCGGGTCGCCATACTCATACGGCCGCCCGGTTAACGGGTTGATCTGGGTCGGTTTCTTGTAGTCGAACATGTTCAGCACTTCACCGAACACGCGGAAACTCGCCGCCCGGGTCAGTTGCCATTCCTTCCACAGACGGATATCCACCGTATTCCAGAAGTCGGACACCAGCCCATACCGCTGGCCGATTTCCTGGATGTCCTGCCCGTTGCTGCTCAGGACCGACTCGGTGTACCGCTTGCCGCTGCCACCTTCCCAGCGGATGCTGCCACCCCAGTTCGTCGGCCAACCGCTCCAGCCGAACCAGTCCGGCGAATCGTCCTGCGGGACACGCAACCACAGCGTGAAGCTGGCGTTGAACGGACGGTCCCACGCCAGGTATTCCTCACCCAGCGTCTTCTCCGCGATGCTGGTGTTCGCCGCCGCCTGGATTTCCGCGTTCGCGCTCGAACTCTTGCCGGTCGCGATCTGGTACGAGAAATCAAAGTTGCCGGTCAGGTAACGGCCCTGCCGTGCCCGGAAGCGGAACTCAACACCACGCACACGCGCGTAGTCGATGTTGAAGTACTGGAAGTAGGAGATATTTCCGAGACGCGGGTTGGTGCTCTTGACGTTGAAGCTGGTCGCGTAGTCGAACAGGTCCTTGTTGAACGCCACCACCTCAATCACCTGGTCACCGGTGAAACGGTGTTTCAGGCCTAGCTCGTAGGCGACCGTCGTCTGCGGATTCAAATTCGGGTTGCCGAAGAGCTGGTACGTGCTCGGGCTGTAGGACCGCAGCTTGGCGAACACGTACGCATACTTCGGCCGCTGGCTGAAGTGACCGTAGCTGAAGAACAGCACGTCGTTGTCCGTCACCGGGTGGCTGATGCCCAGGCGCGGGCTGAGGTGCATCTTGATGCGCCGGTCGAAGATGTCGTACGTCTCATCATAGAACAGCTGCCGGGCTTCGTTACTCAGCGTGATGATGTCCTGGTCCTCAATTGCGTCCTCGACGTATTCGCCCGGCCGCCACCAGTCGAGACGCATGCCGACGTTCGCGATCAAGCCCTTGAACTCGATCTTGTCCTGCACGAAGAACGCGCCCGCCTCGCTGACGGCATGGTACATGTCGAAGTCGCCGCCGAAATCGGTGGACGCAATCCACGGATCGTGAATGCTCAACAGCTGCAGTTTGGTCTGCTCGTACTCGAGGCCGGCTTTCAACGTGTTGCGATCGCTGAGGTGGCTGGTGATGTTGCCGCGCAGCTGCCACGTGTCGTTGTAGTGGTCGTGCCACGTGTCGCCGTTGCCCGCATCCCACAAGCCGTCGCCGTACTTGACTGTCACATCGCCGGATGGACCGATCTCATACAGTACCGGCTCAAGATCAACCGGCTGCTGATACTCCGACCAGTGCTTGCCCTCCGCCGCCGAATGCACCCGATTGAAGAAATTACCCAGCGTCAACTCGTACCACGTCGTGTTGTTCAACGTCTGCTTGACGTGGAACGACTGCTGCAACCCCTCGCGGGTAACCGTGTTGTAATCGTCCAGGATCAGCAAATATTCCAGCGGGAAGTAGGTACGGTCTTCGACAATCGCGTCAAAATACGCCTGGTTGATCTGCAGGCTGCGGCCGTAACTGTAGGCGAACTTCAGCGTTGGCGTCGGGTTGTACGTGTACTTGCCGAGGATCGAGTAGTTGTTCTCTTCACGCAGCGAAAAGGGTTCCATCCCTTCGTCACGGGGAACCAACTCGGTAGCCGCGGCGGGCAGGTGCGTGTCGCTGATGTAGCCGTACCCGTTCAGGAACAGGCTCGACTTGCCCTTG
Organism: bacterium; assembly: GCA_963675295.2. Classification (GTDB taxonomy): domain Bacteria; phylum Electryoneota; class Electryoneia; order Electryoneales; family Electryoneaceae; genus BMS3BBIN04. The sequence goes on along the minus strand of CAXXKJ010000002.1, from coordinate 2,368,580 downwards.
ATGTTGACCCCGACTGACGGCAGCAGGTCACGGGTGATCGGGTCCGGCCCACCGAGCGAGAACTCGACGTTGTTCGTGTTCTGGTTGCCGTCCGGCCAATCAGCGAGATTGTCTGTCTTTGTCGAGAACGTCCCGGACCAGGTGTCGCCACCCTCCTTGGTCTCGACGTTGACCAGCCCCGACATCGCCTGGCCATACTCGGCGTTGAACCCGCCGGTGATCACCTCGAGCTGCTTGATCGATTCCGCCGAGAGGTAAATCCCCAGCCCCTGCCCCGAGATCGGGTCTTTCACCGACACGTTGTCGATGATGTACAGGTTCTCGTCCGCACGGCCGCCGCGAATGTGGATATCGTTGTTCTCACGAACAATACCCACCTGCTGCTCGAGCACGTCATCCAGGTTTTCCACCGCCAATTCGCTGATATCATCGGCACCGATGATACGCGTCGTCGAGGTCTCTTCAACGTCCAGCAGCGGCTTCTCGCCGATGATGACTATTTCCTCACCCAGCGCCAGCACCGTCGGCTCAAGCTGCAAGTCGACACGGACACGTTCATCCGCCTCCACCTGCACATCGGTCTTCAGGAACACCTTGTAGCCGACGTAGGATGCGCGCAGGTCGTACCCGCCAGGTGCGACCAGCGGGATGATGTAATTCCCGTCAATGTCCGTCGTGCCGCCCTTGTGCGTACCCTGCAGCACGACATTCACCGTCGGGATCGGTTCGCCCGTTTCCGCATCGGTGATCGTGCCGAAAATGCTGCCGGTCTGCGCCGCTGCCGTGGCGAATGTTCCGGCCAGCAGCAGAAACAGCAACCCGGACAGCAGACGCATCATCACTGGACGAGAGGTTGGTTCCACAGGTTGCAAAGCTCGTTTCATCCGTCTACTCGGCAAAGGTGTTTCGGATCAACTCGCCGACCTTGGGCCGGTCGGAGGTTAGATCCAATGGAATCGTAATCAGGGTGTAGGACTTGTCCTGACGCCGCAGACCAACAACCGGCGTCCCCTCATACTGTGGAGGTTCGTGCGTTGACTCATCGAGACGATAGAGGATCTCCGAACCTGCGGCAGGAATCAATCCCCAGGTGTTGGAGTTGATCAGTCCACCGATGTAAAGCTGCGGCAAACTCGGGACATCGACCGGGTCCATGTAAACCGGATCATCCGACAATGTGCCAAAGCGGCCGGAAATGAACTCAACACCGTCCGCGATGTCCAGCAACATTCCTTCATCCACACCCGCTTCGCCGGAATCCACCACCGAGGTCGTCAGCAACAACCGGTTCCCCTCGGTGTTGATGAACGAGTACATCGAGGCAAAAGCATCTGTCAACAAGGGTGTCCCACGGAAGGAATACCACAGCACCTTGTCAAACATCAGCAACGACTGGGTGACATCCGTCGTCGCGTACGGCAGCTCTTCCAGCTCCCAGACACTGTAGACATCGTCTTCCCCATCGGTGCCGTCGTTGTAGATGCTGTCGAGGATCGCCTTGTAATAGTTCAAGGTCCCGTTCTGCGACTGCAACGCGTAGTCGTCCACGATCAGGAACCCGCCTGGAGCGGGCGCTTTCACGATCCAGTAGTCCGGATCGACATCCTTCTTCGCCGGATCAGGATACATGATGGACGGCGATTCAAATCCCGCGACGTCAATCACCTTGACCGCAATCGAGTGTGCGCCAGGAGTCAGCTCGGTGAGCGTCACGCTGGATTCATTCCCGGCCAGTTCCTGCCAGTTCGTGTCGCCTGGAACGGGATCGAGCGCGTACAGGATCTTGTCGATACTTTCGTTGCCGTCCGGATCGCTGGCGTCCCAGACAAACGTCCGCACTGGGAACGTGAAAACCGAATCAATGACGGTCGTGTCCGGATCGGACGTGCCCGGGTTCGATCCTTCACGAAACTCGATTTCCGGCTTGCTGTTGATGATCGGAAACGCGATTTCCGCCGGTGTCGGGTCAATCGCTCCGTCGTTGTCCAACGCCCGCACCTGCATCGTGAACGTAGCGGACACCGTACGAATCGGAAGCACGAATTTCACTTCTTCGTACGAGGTGCTGACCCACACTTCATCATCACCACCGACAAACGCGAAATCGCCGTTGTACCACAGCGTGTCAATCGGTTCAAGTTGCGTGGAGTCCGCGATGGTGGTCGTATCCTCAAAAACCACCTGACCCCAGCGGTACTGATAGCCAACCACTCGGCCGTCGATATCCTCACCCCACCAGTTCAGCGTTTTCGAGCTGCGGCTGGTGTCCGGCAGTTCACCGGGTGGGAAGTTCAACGACAAGTGCGTTTCCGGCGGCTCATTCTCAACCGGCGACTTGGACGGTCCGGCGATGCCGTCCGCGTCCAACGGATCCTTGTCCTCGCAGCCGACGAGCAGCAGTCCGCCAAACAGCACGAACGCCGCAAACGCCGCCAGCATCAGGACTCGCTCTACCCTGCGACTCGATCTCATGTACGTGCAGTCTCTGTAGTCCGCGCGGGAATCTTCCCGCCACGGCGACATGACCAGGTCCGGTCCCATGACCGGTAGTTCAAACAGGCCACGTGGACATCATTCGCAGCGGAATGATGTCCACGGACCTCTACATCCAACGGTGACCATCAATCCAGCCGGTCACCGAAAATCGTTTTACTTCATCAACACCATCTTCTGCACCTTCTGCTCACGGTTCGAGAGCAGGCGCAGGAAGTACGTGCCGGACGACACATTCTGGGCATTCCACACCAACGTGTGCTGGCCCGGAGTCATCTGCTCGTTTAGCAGTGTCGTCACCTTCTGGCCCAGAGCGTTGTACACAATCACCTTCACATTGCCCGTCCACGGGATGCTGAAGTTGATCGTCGTGCTCGGGTTGAACGGGTTCGGATACACCGGCGCGAGGTTGAAGCTGAGCGGCTGCTCAACAACGCCTTCGCCAACACCGAGCGTACCGAAGTCGAACTCGTCACGGACTTCGATCTTCCACGTGCCGAAGCTGAAGGTCACCGGACCGGTGAACGACGTGCTCGTCATCGCCGGCTGCAGCGAATCGAACAAGTCCTGTGCTGCGGGAACGCCCGGATCGTCTGGCTCATCCGGCAACACCATATCATCGTCGATCAGGAACACTTCACCGGAAGCGTCACGGAAGTCAACGTCATAGGAGTTACGACCACCGACCGTGATGTCACTGAACTGAACCATCACGCTTTCCCAGGCTTCCAGGTCGGCGTTCACCGTCGCAACATCGGTCTCGTATACTTCAAAGTCGTTACCGGAACTGTTCACCGTAACCAGCGCAGGGTTGATCAGGCGGGTTGAGCTACCCCACTTGAATGTCCATCCAATGCCTTCGCTGTCAACACCGATTTCGTTGACCGTAGCGCCGGTAATAGTGATCTCATCACCCTGCTGGTACTCTTCGTTCAGCACGACGATGATACCACTCCAGGCCGGACTATCACCAACCTGCATGAAGTACGGATACGTGCCTTCCGGTTCGTCGTACGTCAAAGCGTTGGTCGCCGTTGTGGTAAGCACACCGGTGACTTCATCGATCACAACGTCTTCATACGGACTGGAACCAGAGGCCCACGGCGTCCACTGGATGTCCTGGATCGAGATGTCATCATCCACCCAGTAGCCGAGGTACTGCAGGTCGAGGTCGCCCGGGTAAGTGCTGGTGGTGCCAAGGTCGTCTTCCGCTTCGACGTAGTACTCGACCCACGTACCTTCCGGCGCAACTTCCATCTCGAATTCGTAGTAGATGTCGCCGGTGAAGTCCATGTCGTCACTTTCCCACGTACCGTTGTCCCAACGGTAATACACCGTGGCGCGTTCGACAGATGAGTTGTCGGCGATCGTCGCGTTGATCGTAACCGGCGCGCCCGGGGGCACGACACCGTAGTCACGCGTCACGCTAAGGATGTTCGGCGGGCCTTCGCCGACGAGAATGTCTTCCGGATACGACGGGCAGATTTTGTACGCCCAGTTGTTCGTTGTCGTCTCGTCGTACGTGCCGTAGTGGTTGTAGATCCAACCGGTGATGGATTCGATGTTCGTACCGACTGGCGGCTCTTCGTAGCCGGTCATCTCGGCCGAGTCGTCATCCACATTGACCGGAAGCCAATCGTCATCGAGATCATCGTCGACAGCAAACAACTCATAGTTGCTGGGAATATCGTTGTCAACATCGATCACATCCTGCAGCTCGACGAACACATTGCCCCACTGTTCCGCCGTCATCGAGTTACGCAGCTCTTCAATGTCAACCAGCGCCGGAGTCGGAACCGGGTTGTCGAAGCTGAGGAATTCGTACGGATCAGACAGCCAGACTTCCGTCATCTTCGACGGTGCAGTCTCATACTCACCAACCTGGCCGTAGAACACGACTTCGTCGCCTTCATACAGGTTGCCGAACTGGTTCAGGTCCGGGGTGTAGCTGAGTACCGACATCCACGGTTCCTGCGTGTCACCAACCAGCCAGTCGGTCATGATGAACTTCGCGCCGGTGGAACCCGCATAGCCGAGGTCGGTCGGATAGGAAACCACGGCGTGAATGATGATATCCTCACCACGGTTACCTTCATTCTCGTCCAGACCATAGCGGGAATTGGCCGCATACGAGTTGTCCCACATACGGAATTCGCCACCAAATTCGCGCACGGTCATGTCCATCGGACGGACCTGCTGGAAATACGCGACCTGGGTGTAGTAACCGTTGGCCTGATCAATGTCCACCTTCAGGTCCCAGGCGATTTCCGGACGCAGCTTGTACTCACCATGCGAGTAGTTCAGGATACCCTGAATCCGTTCGTAGCTATTGCCTTCGACGACGGTGTGCTTGTAGCCCCAGACATCGCTGGCCGGGTCGTCAATCACGACGATGTTGTCGTTGCCGTCGTTGACGCTCCACTCGTCAAAATCACCCGGCAGCGTTTCAACGCTCACGTTTTCAATCTTGACCAGGCAGCCTTCATACTGTTCGGCATCCGCGGCGTTGATCAGGTTCGCGGGATCGACCACGCTGTACTGCAATTCCGGGTAGCTGGCCGGGTTGGCGTAGAAGTCTTCCCAGAACGCGGCCATGTCGTAACGGTTGTCCAGAACGTTCACCTCGGTCGCGAGGATTTCGGTCAGGCCATTATACTCATCGACCACACCCGTGACTTCCACTTCCCAGCCAAAACCGAGATTGTAGTCCACATCGTCCGTGTACACATTGACACCGTTCCACGGGCCGGCATCGTCCGCGATGAAGAAACTGTTGCCACCACTGGACATCGGCTCGAAGGTCACCAGACCGGTCACCGTCACCGTCTGGCCGAGCAACGGGCTGGCATCATCCGAGCCCGGGTTCGGAACGTACTGGATGTCGTAAATGGTTGTCGCCTGCACGCTGCCAACCACCGCGACAAGCAGTACAAGAAGTAAAACCTGTAGCCTGCGCATCATACCCTTCTCCTCTTTGCAAACGCACGAATTGCGTTTCTTTTCTATCTCAACCATTCAGTGCTTGCGAAACTACAACACATGGACCAAAAACCAGACGTTCCGCTTAGTCGGCCAGCGTCTGGTTGAAATCACTCTGTTGATGCAACCGCGGGAAATCCTTGATCCGCAGCGCCCGCGACATCTTCACTGCCAGGTCCGAATTCTCGTACAAGCCGGTGAACGCCAACGCGCCCGGCCCGTACGCGAACACCGGCACCACACCGGCCGTGTGGCCGGTCGAGCTGAACTGCGCGACAACCTCTGAGCCGTCACGGTTACCCTTGGTCAACGTCATTCCGCCTGTCTCATGATCGGCGGTCACAATGACCAACGTGTTACCATCCCGTTTGGCGAACTCGATCGCCTCCGCCACCGCAAGGTCAAACAACAGGGTGCGACGTACCAGTTCATCCTCTTCGTTCGCATGCGCTTCCCAGTCGATCTGGCTGCCTTCCACCATCAGGAAGAATCCATCCTCGCCCTGAGCCAACAACTCGATCGCCTGCCGCGTCAGTTCCGCGATGGACGGTTCTTCCGGCGTTTCGTACAGTTCGTTCGGACCGTACAGCCCAATCGCCGGCATCCGATCCAACGCCAGCATCTCATCGCCGGTACGCGCGATGGTATACCCGTCGTGCTGCATCTGCTTCAGCAGGTCCAGGCCGTCCTCACGTTCGCCATCCGGCGCAGGCAACCAGTACTTGGTCCCGGATCCGAGCACAACATCCACACCTGAATTCGCCATGTCCAGCGCAATCGCCGACTGGTCGTATCTCGACGGCTGATGCGCGGCGAATGCCGCCGGAGTCGCGTGTGTGATCGTGGACGTGGCGACTAGCCCCGTCGATAACCCCATCGCTTCCGCCGCCTCAAGGATGCTGACCGGCTTCTGGCCATCTGGAAGCATGCCGATCCGGCGATTGTCCGTCTTGTAGCCGGTTGCAATCGCGGTCCCGGACGCCGCCGAGTCGGTGATCAACCGGTCCGCCGACCACGTGCTCATCATCCCGGTCACCGGCATTGTCTGCATGTGCAGCCGGCCTTCAGGACCTACAGCGGTGTATTGCGCCGCCTCAACCTGCCGGTACCCCATCCCGTCACCGATCAACAGGATCACATTCGTCGCGTGATCGCCGTCCACCAACGGCAACGTCTCGTCCGCCGGAGCGGTGTAGAAACCGGTATCAACCGAGATGGTCCCGGCAACCAGCGGCACCGCGATCAGCAGCGCCAGTAACACGACGATACAGGTGCGCACGTTCATCACTTGATCACCAGGAATTTGCCGGTCTTCACATCACCGGAATTGAGATCCTCGACCGTGTAGATGTACAGCCCGGTCGCGATTTCCTGATCGTCCTCGGTCAGCAGATCCCACGCATGCTCACCACCGCTGAAGGACCGAATCTCTCCGGCGGTCGCGCCGGCATTGATCCGATCCACGTCGTTACCCGCGTAGGTTCGCGCGTTGTGTCGAAACGAATCCACTCGTTCACCCGCCAGCGTGAAGATCGTCACCTTGCATTCTACGGGCAGGTTGCGGAACCAGATCAGCCGGTCACGTTCGGTCAACCCGTCCCAGGCCGCGCGTCCGCGATAGGGATTTGGATACACACCAACCCGGTTATCGCCGGAAGCCGCCGGTTTCGTGCCCGGGAACGCATACACCACATTGTTGTTCGGGTTCGACTCCAACGACAATAGACCCGCCGCTTCGTCGCCACGGTCGTACGCAGTCACCGCGTAGTACAGCTCACGCGGCCAGCCGTTGCGCACGTTCGAATTCACCCACTTGTACTGGTAGCTGATGCCGTTGATCAGCGTATCCTGTTCAAGACGAATGGCGTCAAGGCCAAGGTTGAAGCCGACGAGATTCGTGTCCGTTTCGGTCGTGTCCACATCGAACTCGGCCAGCAACGTCCACTCGTTCTCGATTTCGCCTTCCGGCACCTCGGTCTTCGGCGAGCTGTACACCCGGTACCCTTCAAAATCCGGTTCGTTGCTGATCGGATCGATGGTGTATTCCGGGGTGTCGGTCCAGTAGAGTTCCACTTCATGATCGCCGGCGACAACCGCCAGGTCTGGTGCCGGAGGCGGTTCCGGCAGCACGAAGCGCGTGATCTTGCCGTCGAGGTCCTTGTCCTCGCCAGGATCCAGCACACCGTTCCCGTTCCGGTCTTCCCCGTTGTACGCGATCTGCGCCCATTCCGCATTCGTGTAGAGGTACTCACGACGATCTTCGTTGTCCGGACCACCACCGTTCCAACGCGCGCCCATCAATGCGATCGCCACGTTGAACCGGTCACCAGGCGCGAGATCCGGATACGGACCGCTGGTCAATAGCATCATCCACGACTGCTGGCTGTCTTCGTCGCTCGGGATCGTTGAGTACGACCCATGCGTACCCATCTTCTGCAACCGTTCCGACTCGGTGAACGGCATCGGCCACGTGTTGCCGAATGCCGACCCGCCCCACGTCCACTGGTTGTAATACGCGTCCCAATCCGTGGTTAACGAATCGCCCTGCACAATTTCAGCGCCGAGCATTTTCACGCCGAGATAGCTCTGCGCCCAGCCCGCGTCGCCGTCATAGTCGTACTGCAATCCAAGCCGGCGTTCCGGATCGTAATCGTTGAGGTTGTCGTACCAGTACCAGTTGCCGCCGGGGGTATTTTCACCATACGCCGAGGTGTAGTTCATGTTGCCGATGGACGCATCGACCCAGATGCCGAAGTACGGCGTTTCAATCACCGAACCGGTGAACACCGTGTCGCCCGCCGAGAACTCGCGGATGACATTCGCCGAATACTCCATCGTCGTGTCACGGTCTGCGACGAACCAGCCCTTGGGGATGTTGGTAATCGTGTAGTTGAGAATCGCGAAGGCGTCGGCGTACGCGTAGTTCCACGCATACACTTCCTGGTAGACATGCACGCCGAGCGGGATGTGGTTTTCAATTGTGACGCCGGTGCCCGGCACGATGGTGTTCGTATCGGTATAGGCGCAGACGAGATCCTGGTGGCTGATTGCGTTCGGGTCAAACAGACGGCCGTACGGGCTGTCTTCGCTGACCTCACGCAATGAGCTCGAGGTGACAATCGTGTCCCATGTGGTCGAACCGAATTCGATCCAGCCATTGTCCACTTCAGCCGTCAGCGTATTCGCAAATTCGACCTCACCCTGATCAATCCGGGAAAGGTCGAAGCGGCGGTCAATCTTCGCGAGGTGACGCCAGATCGGGGTATCCTTGATGCGATCCGTGTACGACGAGGTAAACTCCCAGCCGCCATCCTCGTAGCCAAACACACCATCGGTGATCGCGGTCGAAACACGGTCCTGATTGTCACGCACACCACCGATCCAGATACCGGCGTACGAGAAGTGTTCGACCTCATCCTTCCGTGAATCCAGCGTGCTGCGGAACTTGTACTCGCAGGACGGCTGGTCGGCATTGTTATACCCCTGGCCGAGAATGCCGAAATTCGTCACCGTCATGCCGAGGTTGCCGACACTGGTATAGTGCCAGTAGTCATCCTGCTGGATCTTGCGCGGAGTGCCGCCGGGACGGGCCGCATTAACTACCGCAACGGCCAGCAAACACGCGCTCAATACCGCGATCGCTGCCGTTATTCTCTTCCTGGCCCCTGTCGGGGTAAACCGGAACGCTACCACGAGCGTACTCTGCCTCCTGCTGCTCCGACCGCGCGCTCCCCTGCCACGACGGCAACTTTCGTCACCCGTTCGCAGGGACACTCGCAGGGTTGTGGACTTGTTGGTCGAGGGATTGATCCCGAGAAAGATCGGTACAAGTTTCTGGCTGACGGGGACGCGCCCATTCGCCCCGGCAGATGATAGGTTATCGAGAAGATAACGTGCGAGAAACTACGGCGCGAGAAGCCCGCATGGGAGCTGCTCGGAGACCGCTATTTGTTTGTTACCACTATGTTTAGCACATGTTATCCATATACTCTAGATAACGAATAATCAATATGTTGACCCAATGAGAAGCATACGTTTAACCTGCCTCCCGGAGCAGATTAGCGCAGGCTCCGTTACTACTTATTCATGCACGCGTCTCAACAATGAAACCTGCTTGCCATGCTGCGGGGAACATTCAGACTGAGAAAACCATGTTACCGATAGCACACGGTTGCTGCGAGGTCAACAATTTCGCGTTGTCGCCGGTCGATTACACTATATTGTCCGGTTGCGCAGGCTAACTCTCATTTGGCCAACGGATGGTTCTGACATCTATGTTGAAGAAACCCGCGGGACGTATCGGACTGTTCGCAGGACTCGTCGTCATCGTCCTCCTCTATTTCCTCATCGCCGGTAGTGGTGGTCCGGGTGGTGATCTGCCCGATTTCCCGGTCAAATACGGCAATTTCCGCGTCACCATCACCGAAACTGGTGAGCTGAGCGCGAAGAACTCCGTCGTCGTCCGCGCGCCCAGCGTCCGCACCAACCTCCAGGTCCTCTGGCTGGCGGAAAAGGGCTCGCACGTCGAAACCGGTGACACCCTCGTCATATTCGACCAGACCGAAGTTCTGCAACGCATCGAGGAAGCGAAGAACGAGCTTGAGAAGTCCCAGGCTTCGCTGGACAAGTCGCGTTCGTCAATGGCCTCCACCATGGCCGATCTCGAAGCCGGGCTGCAATCCGCGCAAGCCAGCTACCGGCAGGCGGAGCTGCGGCTAGAACAGATGCAGTTTGAAGCCGAGGTGGTCAAGGAGGAGCAGGAACTTGCGCTGCAGCAATCCCGCATTTCGCTTGAGCAGGCTGAGAAGCGCATTGAACAGCAGAAGATCATCAACAACGCCGAGTTGCGCACGCTGCGACTGAACGAACAACAGGCTGAGATCAGCCTCCACGAAGAAGAAAAAGCCCTTTCCGAACTGACCATGACCGCGCCCCAGCCGGGGCTGGTCGTGTACATGAAGCTGTGGAACGGGTCCCAGATGGCTGAGCTGCGTGTCGGTGATACTCCCTGGCGGCGGCAGGCACTCATTGAGTTGCCTGACCTGTCCGAGATGATCGTCGAGACTGCGGTCAACGAGGTCGACGTTTCCCGCGTCAAAGTTGGCCAAAAGGCAACCATCATCCCGGATGCCTTCCCCGACAGCATCTTCACCGGCACCGTCACCGATGTCGCCGGACTTGGACGCGTGGACGAGGAGAGTGAAGCGAACGTCAAGGTCTTCGACGTCGTGATTCAGCTCGACGAAGTCGGAGACGTGCTGAAACCAGGCATGACGGTGTCTTCGACGATCATCATCAACGAAGTCCCGGACTCCTACTACATCCCGCTGGACGCCGTGTTCACCCATGAGGGCGAATCCGTCGTCTACCGGTCGAACGCCGGCTACAAACGCACACCGGTCGAACTCGGCACACGCAACGACAATTTCGTCATCGTCACCGGCGGGCTGGACGAAAAGGATCGCGTCAGCCTCGTTGACCCGAACACCAACTTCGATCCGGCAACCTGGACCGGAATTGATGCGGATGAGGACGGCGGTAGCGGCTCGAACGCGCCAACGTCCATGATGAACGGTGGCAACGGCCAATGAGAGCTGGTGACCGGAGATCCGGCCTCGGAGGCAGTGCAATCACGATCGCGGAAAACCTCCGCATCGGGATGGACGCCCTGCTCGCGCAGAAACTCCGCAGCTTCCTCACCATGCTGGGCATCATTTTCGGTGTCGCCGCGGTGATCGCGATGACCTCGATCAGCGCCGGGGCGCAGAGCGAGATCCTCGAAGCGATCCAAAGCCTCGGCGTCAACAACATCATCGTATCGACCCACGAACCGGATGATCGCGACCAGTTGCTGGAAAACCAGCGCAAGAATCCCGAGTGGTTGACGCTCGAGGACGCTGACGCGCTCAGTGAACTGCTGATTGACGTTGACCTGATCGTCCCGTTGCGGCGAGTCGGTGAGAAGGTTAAGCTGCCCAAGCAGGCGGGCACCGGCATTGTCGGCACCGCACCCGAGTTCGTCGATGTCTTTTTCGCCACCCTGACCGGTGGTCGCTTCCTGTCGGAAAATGACAGCCGTACACGTGCGCCGGTCGCCGTCATCACCGAATCGCTGCGCCGCGATCTCTACCCGCTGTCAAACCCATTAGGCGAACAGATCAAGATCGGCGAATCCTGGTTCACCATCGTCGGCGTGATCCAACCGCCGCTGGGTGGGTTCACCTCTGCCGGGCTGGATCTGCCGGACATGAGCAAGGACGTGTACGTCCCACTGGAAACGCTCAACGCCCGCTTCGCCGTGAGCCGGTCCAATAGCCCGCTGGAAGCGCTGATCCTGCGCGTGCCGGACGAGGACAAGTTGCAAGCCGTCGCCACGACCGTCACCCGCATCCTCACCCGCAGACACAACCAGGCCGAGGATTTCGAGTTGATCGTGCCGGTGGAATTGCTGAAACAAAGCCGTCAGACGCAGCGCATCTTCAACATCGTGATGGGCACCATTGCCTCGATTTCACTGCTTGTCGGCGGGATCGGGATCATGAACATCATGCTCTCGAATGTCGTCGAACGCACACGCGAGATCGGTGTCCGCCGTGCGATGGGCGCACGGCAGTCCGATGTCATCTCCCAGTTCCTGCTCGAAGCGGTTCTGCTTTCGCTGATCGGCGGACTGGTCGGAGTCATCATCGGAATCCTGATGGCGTGGGGCATCACGCAATTTGCCGGTTGGAATACTTCAATTGGTCCACTGGCAGTGCTGCTCGCGTTCGGGGTCTCTGCCACTGTCGGCATCATCTTCGGCTGGTGGCCGGCGAAAAAAGCGGCTGAACTGGATGTCATCAACGCCATCCGTCACGAATAGCGATTGATCGAAACTTACTGGTCAGACCATGACAGGCAATAAATTTCTTCCACTTCTGGTTACCATTGCGTTGCTGAGCACAGCAGCCTTCGCTCCGGTATTCTCCCAGAGCGACTCCAGCAACGTTGCCGTCGGCGACACATTGATCCTCGACCTCTACCGCTCCATCGCCATCGCGCTGGGCGAGTCGCCGGACGCCTACTACAGCCAGGAAAGCCTCAATCAGTCCTACATCGCGTTCCGGTCTACCGCGCTGGACATGTATTCTCCCACGCTCGAATCGAGTTTCGGAGTGCCAACCATTACCCAGGCATTGAGTCAGGAACTCATCTACGATGCAGAGCTCAATAAGTACTCTCGCGAATGGGTCGAGACCGAAACCCGGCAGATGGAAGGAGATTTAAACATTTCCCAGCCGCTCCCGACAGGCGGCAATATCGAGCTGACATCCCGGTTCTACCAGCAGTATTACACCAACGAATACATCGGCCAGATCGACAAGCTCGAATACAACACCACGTACCGCGCCAGCTTTACCCAGGAACTGCTCCGTGGCAACCTGCGCCGCTACGCACGTCAGCAGGCCGAACTGTCCTATGAGAACACCCTGCTGAACACCATGCAAAGCCAGCGGAATCTGGTGTTCAACGTGCTCGAATCCTACTACGGACTGCTCGCCGGTGCTCGCGAACTCGAGATTTCACGCGATGACCTGCACGCCAACCGGGAAACCGCCGACCTCGCACACCGAAAATTCGAGGCCGGTCTGATTCCGGAGGTTGAAGCGCTCCAGCTCGAAGTGGAGGCATCACGGGTGGAGACAAACCTGCTCAGTGCCGAAGCAACCTATGAGGGCCAACTTGACCGTTTCCGGTCACTGATTGGCGTCGAGCTGGATCAACCGATCCGCATTGTTGGCAACCCGGGCTTCGATACGCTGCAGGTCAACCTCGAAACCGCGATCGAACAAGCACTCGCGAAAAGGGAAGAAATTCGCCAGGCGGAAATCGGCGTCGAACAGGCAGAGCTGTCGTTGAAAAACACCCGGCGCCCCTACAATCCCGGCGGCCAGGTGACAGCGTTTTACGGTCTAAACCAGCAGACGAACACGTTCGACGAAACCTTCTCGAACGATTACAATGATTACGTCACCAACCGGGGCGTTGCATTCAACCTCAACATTCCGTTGTTTAGCGGTGGACGGCGGAATCTGGATGTGCAGGCAGCCCGGCTGTCGTTGCGACGGGCGGAATTCGACGCCAGCCAGGCGGAAAAGGACGTGATCCTCGATGTCCGGGCGGCGGTGCGTTCGCTGGAAGAAGCCCGGAGGCGGTATGAGATCTCCAAGGCATCCCTTGAGATCTCCGAGAAGTCGTTTGACATCAGCCGGCAACGGTTCGCCAATGGTCAGATCACCGCGCAGGACTGGATCGACGCACAGATTCAGGTCAACCGCAGCCGGATAAGCACCAGCCAGGCGCTGATGGATCACAACATCGCGCTGGCACGCTACCGGATGACGGTCGGTGAACCGGTTCTACCGGGAGTCACTGTGAGGTCCATTTCGCCCGATCCAGATTTGTAACTTGTTGCTTCCCCTCCACCAACGAAGCTGCGATTGCGATGAGTCGTTTAAAAGCGGAATACAAACGGCTGAAAAAGCTGGTCAAGAGGAATCCGATCCTCTACGTCCGGCTCGCGGACCTCGAACTCCAGATGGGAAAAACCAGGGAAGCACGAAACCGTCTGATCAATGGGCTCGAGTCCGACGCTGAGAACTCAACCGCACACCTGCTACTTGCACAGGCGCAAGGGCGCCTGAAAGACGCCGAGGGATCACTCAAATCCTACGAAGAAGTGCTGCGGCTCGATCCGCTGAACCTGCGGGCACGCAAGGCCTACGTTGAACTGCTGCACCTGCTCGGACGTACCGACCTCGAATACGCTGCACACACACGGCTCTACGAACTCAGTCCTTCCGATAGCGAAACCGAACAGAAACAGAAAGAACTCGTCCACTGGACGATGAAGCAACTGTTCGGTGATGATTTTGAGTGGCAGGACGACTGGCACCCCGGTGACATCACCGAAATCGGTGGACTGTCAACAGTGGTCAGCAAAGAGCTGGACTTGTTGCCGGAACGGGCACCGCTGCCGAAACAGTTCACGCCCGATGTGGACGATTCGCTCGTTACTCAGATGATCGCCCGCCTCCCTTCCAACGACGACGACGAACAAGTCGAAGAATTCAAGCTGCCCGGGCAGAAAGCGGCTGAGGAATCCAGCAACGGAGCGGGCACTAAAGACGAGACCGACGGAGCGGAAGCGGAAGCTGAGGACAAGGATTACGATCCCGACAGCAACCTGATTCAACACACCGAACCCGTCGAGCCGAAACCGTCCGCGCCCGAGACGGATCCCGAAACCGACTCAGCCGAACCCGCCGCGGAATCCGTCGATGACGCTGCCAGAGATCAGGACGCGGAGGAAGCTCCAGCCGTGGAGACGGAACCCGAAACCGTCGCGGAGGAAGCACAATCCACCCCGCCTCAAGCTGAAACCACGAACAAACCCGCGACCGTTGACGGTGATGATGAAGAGGAGGTTGGGGTCGAGGCGATGCTCGCTGAGTTAATGAGCGAAGGGTCCGGCGACGACACCGAAGAAGCAGAACAAGAACCAATTCCGACTCCTCTCGAAAACGCGGTGAAACTGGGCGGACAGTCGCTTGAGCATGTCGTCGACTTCAAGCAGGTGCTGACTGAGCTGAAGGAAGACGAGCTCGTACTCGTCGAGGACCCCGACCTCGAAGCGACCATTCCGGAAATCCATGAACCCGCCAAGGCGGAAGACACGGATGAATCCGAATCGGAACAATCCGAGGAGGAAGCAGCCACAGCCGGTGATCGTGCTGAATCCGATGTTGAAGCGGCCACAGAATCTGAAGCGGAAGCCGCCGCCGAACCGGAAGACGAACCAGTAGCCGAGATTGAGGTTCCCAAGGCGGCCGTCGAAGAGCCCAAACCGGAATCCGAACCGGAAAAGCAAAGCTCCGGCGCGTTGAACCAGTCCGACCTGGATGCGTTGCTCGCCCAGTTCCAGTCCGGTCAGGCAAAGCCGGAATCCTCTGCCGGCAGCAGCGAGGAATCCAGCGAGACCTTGTCCAAAACCGACAACGAGCCCGTGGCGGAAGCCCCCGACGCAGCCATCGAGGCAGCACCAACGGCTGAGGAGTCCAAGGCAGCTCCCGCGTCAGAGCCAACTGTGGAAAAAGACGAACCCGCCGCTCCATCCGGACCAATGAACCAGGGCGATCTGGACGCTCTGATGGCGTCGTTCAAGGCCGGATCCTCCAAACCGGAATCCTCCTCGGACACTGCTGCCGGGGACGCAAAACCGGAAGCTGGCGAAGAACCCGAGTCCAGCGAGGAACCAGAGCAAGCTGCGGCGGAAGAAACTGAACCCGAGCCCAGCGAGCCTGAAGCGCCCGCCGCACCGGCCGGTCCGTTGGACCAGAATTCGCTCGATGAGCTGATGGCGGCGTTCAAGGCGGGCAGCAAGTCTCCGAAGAAAAGCGTCGAACCCGAACCGGCAGTGGAAGCGGAAGAGCCGGTTGAGGATCAATCTGTTGCCGAGGAATCCGCGAAGGATGAACCGGTTGCGGCCGAGCCTGACGCTGAGCTGACTGCGCAAGCAGACGATGGCGCATCCGACGTACCAGCTGCGAATACACCTTCCGAATCCGGCAGGGAACTCGAGAAACCGGCCGCTTCGGCAGCGCAGGAACGCCCCCCCATGCCGGAGGCATCGATTCCGAAGAAGCCGGCGAGCCAGGAAGATCTGGACGATCTCATTTCACAGTTCGCCAGCAAGCGTCGTGGCAAACCAGGCAGCCAGAAACCGGTGGAAATTGGCAAATACGCGTCCAAACCACAAGCCGAAGAGGATGCCGACCCCGCGAAAAGCGCCGAGGAAACCGCCGAACCTGCCGCTGAAACCACGGCCGATGACAACATCACCGAGGGCCTGAAGCAACCGGAAGAAAAGGTCCCGGAACTGACAGAAGAAGAACTCGCACGCAGATCCTCCTTTTCAATGGCGCCTTCACGTGTTGAGGATGAGGTCGAAAGCCTCGAGGACCAGCCCGAAGCGGAGGACGAAACCAACGACCTGTCCGAGGCCGCCACGCCACACGACGACGAGTTCGAACCGTACGGCATGTCCAAGTCCGGCGGCGAACCGGACGCGCAACAGGCTGACGCCGACGACATCGCCGATTCCGAACCTGCACCGGCAGAACTCGAAGCTGAACCAGCACCGGAACAACCGGAAGCCGGCGAACCCGAGGTCCCCAGGCCGGAAGCAAGTGCTCCTAAACAATCGCAGCCGGAACCGGAAGCGCCCCGCGTGTCCGAACTGCAGGCGAAGTCCACTCCGGAGCCGCAATCCGGAGCCGCGCGCGAACCGTCAACGGCCACTGAGCCGACACCACCGCCAGCTCCGGAAAAACGCCCAACTCCGGCGCCCGCTCCACCGCCCCCCGCCGCGCAGGCCAAACCCAAGCCGAAGCCCGAACCGGCCGGGATGGCAGCACGTCCGAAACGCACCCCCCCACCGCCGCCCAAGCGTGACGAAACCGCGCCCGAGGAGTACCGCGGACCGGTGTCCAAGACCCTGATCCGGCTGCAAATCGGGCAGGGCAAGTACGATCACGCTCGAGCGATGCTAAACCGTTTGCGCCAGCAATCTCCGGCAGATCCTGATCTCGAGAAACTGGCCGAACAAATCGAAGCCGCGATCTCATGAAACCAGAGCCTTTCCCGTTCATCGTCGGGGTGACCGGGAACATCGGAAGCGGCAAATCCACGGTCGCCAACCTGTGGTCGCGCTACAACGCACGAATCATCGAAGGAGACCGCCTCGGCCGTGAGGTCGTCGAACACTCCACCGAGTTCCGCGCGTGGCTCAAGGATCGCTTCGGCGACGACGTCTGGTCCGGCGATACGCTCGACCGCGCCGCCCTTGGACGGCTGGTCTTTTCCGATGAACAAGCCCGCAACGACCTCAACGCCGCCAGCTGGCCGCACATCCGTACCCGTCTCGAGAAAGAAATCGCCGAAACGCTCGACGCCGGAAAAATCGCCATGGTCGACGCCGCGATGATCTTCGAATGGGAAGATCAGGACCGCTACGACGTCCTCGTCACCGTCATCGTCGATCCGCACCGGGGCGCGGAACGTGCCGCCGTACGTATGGGCCTCACCGTCGAAGAGATGATGCAGCGCTACAAGATGCAGATCCCGGCATTGACCAAGAGCAAGCACAGCGACTTCACCATCCGCAATGACGGCGACATCAATGAGCTCACCGCGAAGGCGTTCGGCATCTGGCCGCATGTCGCCAAGCGGGGCCGAGAGGCGGCACGTAAACGCCGTAACCCCTGATTCCGCTTACGTTCTCCGCTCATTTTACCCGCTCTCACACCGATTCCCCGCGAGCCGTCCTTGTCCTCCGCCGAGGCAGCCGCTATCTTCTTGTTCGACCCTTTAAGCCCGTCCGGAGAGACGGACAAGGGACGTTCACCGGGCACCACCCGGACCCGAAACGTGAGTGGCCCAACCGCCACCAGACCGTTCGAGCCGCCTGCCGATGCGCGTCCCACTGGGGATGGCGCTTTTTTTGTCTCAGATTCCCCCATCCCCGACCGGTACTCTGATCAGCTGCATGCCCACGACATGCATGTCGCGGATGATCAACCGTTTCCCGTACGTGCCCCAGACATTTATGTCTGGGCTGAACCAAAGATTCTCACGTCCGCGTCTGCAAACAGACACGGCCACCTTGCATGTGCCCCTGATGGCTCCGCCAGCAGGGATCATCCGCACCTGTATGCAAGATCGGGCCGGAACATGCTTCACGACGAAACACGGACATCAGTCTAACCACAGATACAGGCTTGGAATACACCACCACGAGGAGGAGCCAATGCCGGAAAAGGAAGTCCGTCTCATGGATGAGATGGACATTCAACGTTCCATCGCACGGCTGGCGCATGAGATCATCGAACGGAACCGGGGTGTCGACCACCTCGGCATCGTCGGAATCCGGTCGCGCGGCGTGCATGTGGCGGAACGGATCGCCAAACAAATGAGCGAGATCGTCGGCCGCGAACTCACCACCGGAGTGCTCGATGTGACCATGTACCGGGATGATTTCCGCACCCGCAAAGTCGGCCCGGGCATGCAGGTGACCGAAATCCCGTTCGACATTGACGGCTGCACCGTGCTGCTGGTGGACGACGTCCTCTACACCGGCCGCACCTCACGCGCCGCGCTGGACGCCTTGATGGCCTACGGCCGCCCGTCACGCGTGCAACTGGCCGTGCTCGTCGACCGCGGACACCGCGAACTGCCGATCAAGGCCGATTTTGTCGGCAAGAACATCCCGACATCCAGCTCGGAGAATGTTCAGGTCCACATGAAGGAGATGGACGGGTCCGACGAAGTTGTCCTGATGCGAGGAGGACGGGCCGATGATTAGCACCATCCGCCACGCAAACCCCGTACACCCGATGCATGGAGGGTGCGCCTGATGGCCTTGAAATCCACGCACCTGCTGGGCCTGCGCGACGTTCCCGCTGAGGACATCACCGCGATCCTCGATTCCGCTGTTGCGTTCAAGGAAATCCTCAGCCGGCCGGTGCCGAAAGTCCCGACCCTGCGGCATGTTACCGTCGTCAACGCCTTCTTCGAAAACTCAACCCGAACCCGCATCAGCTTCGAACTCGCCGAAAAACGCCTCAGCGCGGATGTCGTCAATTTCAGCGCCTCCGCCTCTTCCGTCAACAAGGGCGAAACGCTGATCGATACCATCCGCAACCTCGAGGCGATGAAAATCGACCTCGTCGTCATGCGGCACCCGCTGCCCGGCGCACCGAACCTGCTCGCGAAATACTGCGACTCGAAGGTGATCAACGCCGGCGACGGCGCGCACGAACACCCGACCCAGGCGCTGCTCGACATGATGACGCTGCGTGAGGTCTACGGCGACTTCAACAAGCTGCGTGTCACCCTCGTCGGCGACATTTCGCACAGCCGCGTCGCCCTGTCGAACATCTACGGCCTCACCACCATGGGCGCGCAGGTCGCCGTTTGCGGACCGCCAACCCTGATCCCGCGCGACATCGAGGATCTCGGCGTCAAGGTGTACCATGATCTCGACGAAGCGATTGCCAAGTCGGACGTGCTCAACGTGCTGCGCATCCAGCTCGAACGCCAGGATTCCGGACTGTTCCCGTCAAAGCGTGAATATCACCAGACATTCGGCGTCACATCCGAACGGTTGGCCGCATCAAACAAACCCCTGACCATCCTCCACCCCGGCCCGATCAATCGCGGGCTCGAATTGGACGCCGACGTCGCGGACGGACCGCACAGCGTCATCCTGCAACAGGTGACGAACGGTGTCGCGGTGCGCATGGCCATTCTGTACCTGATCGCGGGAGGTGAAAAATGAGCTGGCGAAGCAAACAGGGTACCGACCTCCTGAAAAGCCACGACTGGCTGGTGCAACGCACACAGACCCTCATCCTGCACGGCGCGCGCCTGATTGATCCGGCCACCGGACTCGACAAGACCGCGGACGTGCTGATTGACCGTGGCAAGATCACCAAAATCGGCAAGATCAACCGTGATGAACTGAAGGGTTACGTTGAACTCGACCTGCGCGACAAGATCCTCGCGCCCGGGTTCCAGGACATGCACGCACACTTCGGCCAGCCCGGTCACGAAGACCGTGAAACCCTGACCACCGGCATCTGCGCGGCGGCGGCGGGCGGCTATACCGGCGTCTCAATCACGCCGGACACCGACCCGTACATCGACAACGCCGGCATCGTCAAGTGGATCCAGGATCAAACCAGCGGTTCGCCGGTGAATGTGGTTCCGGTCGCCTCGGTCGCCCGGGATGACGAAGGCCGACGCCTCACCGACGTGGACGACATCTTCCATATGGGCGTCCGAGTCTTCAGCGACACCGGCCGTCCTGCGGCAACCCCTGAGATCATGCGTCGCGCCCTGGAATACATGAAATTGCACAACCTCACCATCTCCAGCCGCGCGCAGGAAACCAGCCTCGCCGCCGGAGGGGTCGTGCGCGAGGGACCGGTTTCGACACGCCTCGGCCAGAAACCGTGGCCGTCCATCGCTGAATCCATGGCCGTCGCCAAGTCGCTGCTGCTCGCATTGCACACCGGCTCCAAGCTGCACCTCGAAGCGGTCTCCAGCGTCGAGTCACTCGACCTGATCCGGTGGGCCCGCGAACGCGGCGTCAAGGTCACCTGCGACACCACCCCGCATCACATCGCACTGACCGACGAAGCCACCGAAACCTTCGACGGCAACTTCAAGACCTCGCCGCCGTTAGGCAGCAAGCGCGATAAAGACGCTCTGATCGCGGCGATCACGGACGGCACCATCGACGCCGTCGCCGCCGACCACATGCCGCTCACCGACGAAGAGTGCCTCGTTGAATACAGTCTCGTGCCGGACGGTGTCGTCGGCCTCGAAACCGCCCTCGGCGTTCTGGCCAAGGTGCTTGGCAACGGCAAACCCGACTGGAACAAGCTGATCACGCTGCTCGCCGTGCGTCCACGCGAGATCCTCGAGCTGCCTGCAGCGCCGATCTCAGTAGGCTCCGCCGCCGACCTGACCATTGTCGACCCGGAAGCCATCTGGACCGTGGATTCCGCACGGTTCTTCACCAAGGGACACAACACCCCGTTCGGCGGCTGGCAACTGCCGGTCAAGTCCCTCGGCATCATCAACCGCGGCTGGACACTGATCGCACCCGATGCGAGGATGCTCGTGAAGTGACGGGAGGCAACTGACGCAAAGGACGCAACGGAGGTAAAAGACGCAAGCGGCGTAGCAGACGTAAAAGATCCAACAGTAGCGTTCGTTGCGTCTTCCGCACCTGCAACCTGTCGATACAGACAATTGATCAACTGCCATGGACGCAAGTCTGTGGCAGTTTTCTTTTCCTCATACCTCACACATCACACCTCAAACCTTGTGTTCTCACATTTCAAATTTCACATCTCTTTTGTTCACCCCGCCTAACTCTCCCCTCCCCCATCCCTTCACATTCCACTTCAACAGATTCTCCGATCCGCCGTATGTTTCTCCGATTCACCACGAGAACCAGGAGGGTCCAATGCAGATACGTACTACCATCATCACCGCCGTCATTGCGCTCGCCGCCACAGTCCTGCTGGCAACCAGCGCGACCGCGCAGACCGTCATCACCAGCCCGAAAGACCACGCGATGAGCATCCACACCGAAACCGTCCGCTACACCGTCGGCGAGCAGTCCTTCGAAGGCTTCATCGCCTACGACCAGCATGCAGCCACCCCAATGCCCGGCGTCGTCATCTTCCACCAGTGGATGGGTTTGACCGACTACGAGAAACGCCGCGCACGTGAGGTCGCGGAGCTCGGCTACTTCGTGCTGGCAGCGGATTTGTACGGTGAGGGCATACGTCCGGCCAACCGGGACGAAGCCGCGCAGCAGGCCGGCCAGTTCTACCAGAACCCGGAGCTGTTTCAACGGAACACCGCCGGATCACTGGAGTTCCTGCGTTCGTTCGAGCAGGTGGACGGTTCCCGTGCCGGCGCGATGGGCTACTGCTTCGGCGGAACGGCCTCATTGATGCTCGCCGGAACCGGCGCGGATCTGCGCGGAATTGTCTCCTTCCACGGCGGCCTGTCCCCCATCACCGCTGGTATGGCTGACGCGATGACCTGCGAAGTCCTTGTGCAACACGGCGCGGACGATCCGCACGTCCCCAAGACCGACGTCGACACGTTCAAGCAGAACATGGACGACGCCGACGTGAGTTACATCTTCGTCGAATACGCCAACGCCGTCCACGCCTTCACCCAGCCAATGGCCGGGAACGATCCGAGCAAGGGCGCAGCCTACAACAAGACAGCGGATAAGTATTCCTGGGACTTCATGGTCGACTTCTGGGCGCGGGTGTTCGCGGAATGAACTCGATACGATGCGAGGAAACGCCAGCTATCCAACCGAAAGATGGACAGCGCGTCATTCCGAACGGAACGAAGAGAAGTGAGGAAGAGCCAGATGATCAACAGTCTACACGTTGAATCGCTATCCTCCTGCACGTTGAATCACCATACTCTTGGTCAAAAACAGGGGACACTTACTCCGTAAGTGTCCCCCTTGCAATCTTGTCAACTAGTACCGTTCACAATGCGCGTCATTCTGAACGGAACGAAGAGAAGTGAAGAAGATCCAGCTTGGATTGTCTTAATCCAGGTTTACCGGTCTCCTAATCCTCTTCCGCTTCTTCCAATCCCAGCAGCACACGGTATTCGGTCAACTTTTCGCTGGTTCCGTCCCATTCAATCGTTTCTATGTCATCATCTAACGCATCAACCCAGCCGAACCCGAACTGTTCAGGATACACGCCAATCCGCCAATAGAAGGCATCTCCGGTTACGTTGATGTTGTGTCGAAAATATCCCCCCAGATATTCCTGTTTTTCAAGAAACTTCAGTTCTTTCCACTCTTCAAATGTTCCATGAAAATCATTTGTGCCTCTCGGGTGGAAAGAGCAGTAGTATTCACCCAGCAGATAAGCTTCCTTATCGAAATACATGTCCGCAAATTCCATGGTTTCCTGCGAAACGTTGCCACGGCGTTGCACGGTTCGGCAGGTCCGGGCAAACCATTTTCCAGGCACATGAGCATCAATCGAAAAATCACTCCCCTCAGTTGTATCCGGGTAATCCAGGAGGAACCGGTGGACACCGGCATAGTAAGTACCATTTGCGAGTGTCTTAATGATCTCGCCGCCACCTCCGTGCACCGCAACATGCAGGAAATAGAATTCAGGCATCGTCAGATTCACCAACTCCGGATTGTCTTCTAAGTAAACCGTATCCGTATCCACCACCCTGACGTACGAAATAACATCGCCCAGGCCATCTATCAGCCTGAACGTATCGGATACCATCTGGTAGTTTAAAGTCCGGCTGGCGCTATCACCGTCCAACTTGATCGAACTGTCCGTCATCGAAAAAGTGAATTGGGACATCTCTGCACTTGAACCCAACATCCCCGTTCCTTCAGGCCCAAATGAGAATACTTGGAACGGAGCATTTTCCAGGTTATCGTCAGAGACCTCCCAAAATCCGTGGATGAAGCTGTAATCCGGGCCGGTTTCAACCGGATTATCTTTGCCCACATCCTCGCATCCAATAAAAGCAAATGCAGCGAGGAATATCACGGATAAACCGGCGCTAAAACGCCATAACCTCGGTTGCATCACCCTCCCCCCAGGCGACTGACCCTATTTATTCCATCTCCTCTTCTTCCAATCCCAGCAGCACACGGTATTCGGTCAGCTTTTCGCTGGTCCCGTCCCATTCGACGGTGTTCACGACATCATCGACCCCATCGGTCCAGCCAAAACCGAACTGGTACGTGTAGTCCGCGATGTACCAGTAGTACGAGTCGGTGCCTTCCGCCGGCAGGTTGCGACGGATATTACCCGGCAGGTACGGCAGCTTCTCCTGGATCGTCAATGCGAACCAGTCTTCTTCGGTACCTTCCCACGCATCGCCGAAAGTATCTTTACCCGCAAGCGCGAATTCCTTGTCGAGGTAGAGCTGTGCGTCCCAGAAATCCGCCACTATGTCCTTCGCTTCTTCCGGCACAGCGGGACGGTGTGCGACCACCTTGTACTGCCGCGAATGGGTGCCGCCATTACGGATCGCGTCGAACGCGACCACCTGATTCAGCACCGTTTCCGGGTAATCGTAATAAATCAACTGCTGCCCGGATTGCACCAGTCCGGTGAACAGCGAGACCAGCTGCAAACCGGTCGCGTCGTACAACCCAAGGTGCAATTCCATCAGTTCCGGCAATAGTACGGCTGCGCGGTACGGATTCTGCTCGATGTACACCGTGTCCGCATCGGTCACCTTGCCGAAGTTCAGCTTGCCGCCAAGTCCAACCCACAGCGACAGCGAATCATTGGCATATTCGTAATTATAGTCGCGAATTCCGTTGATCGTATTGATCATCAACGTGCTGTCGGTCGCCTCCCAGACCATGTAATCCAGTGCCTGCATCGTGCCGATCATCCCATTCATTTCCTCGCCGAACGAGAGCGTGGTAATCGGGTATGAATCCTCATTGCCTTCCGCGCAGTTCCAGAATCCCATCAGGAAATCGACGTCAAGAGTGTCCTGCGGTTCGGGTCCCGGGCTGACTGGATCATCGGAGTCTTCGCTGCAGGCTGCAAAGAAAAACCATAACGCGACGAGCATTATGGCTGTGAAAAAACGAAACTTGGAGATGGTCATTCCCGCCTCGGCTAGCAAATCGAGTTAGTGAATCGTTCCCCGGGTGCTGATCAGGTTCAGGGCACCATTGCGGTTGCCCGGCCGCACCCCCTCCTCAAACAGGTACGAATGCACCAGCGTGCGCAAATCGTCCTGGTTCAATGGTCCACCAATCGCCATCGCACGATCGAGCAGCCGTTCGACATCTTCAAGGTCTAACATGCCGAGTGTCTGCATTTCGATCATCTGGCCGAACGCTTCCGCCGTCAACACGGCCTGCTCCGCCGGATGCAGCACACGGAACGCCGTGTTGCTGTATCCGCCACGGTACATGACTTCGGACGGATCAACGCCATCGATCCGGTCAAACACCCAATCGAACGCCGCGTTGATCTCGGAATCGGAATACCCCTGTCCCCGGAGCTCCTCTCCCATGTCCTCGATTTCCTCGAGGTGGATGCGTTCTTCTCGCAGTTCGCGTAGGAGGTGCATCGCCAGACCCACCACCTTGCGCGGTACCAGGGATTCGTCTCTCATCCCGGACCTTTCGCTCGTTTCAGCTATTGTCCGTGACAATGCTTATACTTTTTCCCGCTGCCACACCAGCAGGGATCATTCCGGCCGACTTTCGGCTCCTCACGCGTCACCGGCGTCTTCGCCTGTTGCTGCTGCTGTTGCGGCTGCGGACGCTGCCCGCGTCCCGGACGATTCATCGCCCGTTCCACGCTCGCGCCAGCCATCGCCGGCTGACGTTGCTGCGCCTGCGCCTGGGCCTGGCTCATCCCCATGCCCGTCGCATCACTCTTCACCGCCTTGCCCGCATCCAGCACCCGCGACTCAACCTTCGGCGGTTCCTGAATCTGAGCGTTCAGGATCATCCGCAAGCTGGTCTCGGCAACACGCCCGAGCATATCCTCGAACGCCTCCAGGCCCTCACGCTTGTACTCGATCAACGGATCCTTCTGCGCATACGAGCGCAGCCCGATCCCTTCCTTGAGCCGGTCCATCTCGTAGAGATGATCCATCCACTGTTGATCGACAACGCGGAGAATCGCGTACCGCAGCAACCTTTCATAGAGCTCTTCGCCAAGCTGTTCTTTGCGAAGTTGGAAGCGTTGACGCGCGGCCTCGAGGATTTTTCCCTCAAGTTCATCCCCGGTCAACGTATCCAGTTGAGCCTCATCAATGTGCAAATCGACGTGAAGGTTTCGCAAGAGTGCTGAGCGCAACTCGTCGATTTCCCAGCCGTAGGCTCCCTCCTTCGAGGGTGCGTATCGATCCACAGTCACGGCGACATACTCTTCGAGCAGATTTTCATGCTCCTCGAAGATGTCACCGTGCAACGCGTTCCGGCGCCGGGCGTAAATCACCTCGCGCTGGATGTTCATCACGTCGTCATACTTCAGCAAATGCTCACGGATCGAGAAGTTGTATTGTTCGACACGCGTCTGCGCCTTCTCGATCGCCTTGGTGACCATCGGATGCGTGATCACCTCGCCGTCCTTGATCCCCAGCGAGTCCATGATCTTGCCCATGCGCTCACCGCCGAACATGCGCATCAGGTCGTCTTCAATCGACACGTAGAACTTCGACCGGCCCGGATCGCCCTGACGTCCCGAACGACCGCGCAACTGACGGTCGATCCGGCGCGCTTCGTGACGCTCGGTGCCGATAATCTGCAACCCGCCCGGCTGTTCCTTCGGGTCGTAGTTGTACTCCTTTATGTGACGATCCCGTAGCTCCTTATCCGCCTCAAGCCGTTGGGTGATTATCCCGTCCGGCCCATGTGCGTCCTTGATCTCCGGCCCGATCTTGATATCCGTACCACGACCGGCCATGTTCGTCGCAATCGTGATCGCGCCGGGACGCCCCGCCTGCACGACGATTTCCGCTTCCCGCTGATGCTGCTTCGCGTTCAAAACCGCAACGTGCTCTTTCAGTTTGCGTCCGGCAACCGTTCGCGTGCCCAGCATTCGCGCGACCAGCTCGCTGATCTCGACCGACGTCGTACCAACCAGCACCGGCAACCCGAGCTCGTGCACACGCACGATCTCGTCAATAATCGCCTTGTACTTTTCACGCTGGGTTCGGTATACCTCGTCGTCCAGGTCCTTGCGCGCGATTGGACGGTTCGTCGGAATGACGGACACATCCATGTTGTAAATCTTGAAGAACTCGTCCTCTTCCGTCTCCGCCGTACCGGTCATCCCTGCCAGCTTGCCATAGAGCCGGAAATAGTTCTGCAACGTAATCGAGGCAATCGTCTGCGTTTCCGCCTCGACACGCACACCTTCCTTCGCCTCGATCGCTTGGTGCAACCCGTCCGAATACCGCCGCCCATACATGATACGGCCGGTGAACGTGTCGACAATCTGCACCTTGCCGTTCTCGATCACATACTCATCATCCTTGTTGTACAACGTGTGCGCACGCAACAACTGGCTGATGGTATGCAGGTTCGAGCTGCGTTCCGCCATCTGAGCTTCCTCGTCAGCCTTTTTCTCGGCCTTCTGCGAGTCGCTCAGCGACGTATCCTGATCGATTTCATGGAACACATCAGCGAGATCAGGCAACATGAAGTAGTCACTGTCCTGATGCGAGATCTTCGCCAGTTCGTCACGTCCTTTGTCCGTGAGGTCAATGCTGTTCGTCTTCTCGTCGATGGCATACAGCAGGTCTTCGTCGAGTTCATGCACCCGCTTTTCACGGATGAACTCGTCTTCCACCGACTGGATCAACGACTTGATCCCCTGCTCGCTGAGCAGCTTCAGCACGCGCTTGTTCTTCGGCGCGCCACGGTTCGCCTGGAACAGCTTGATCCCGGCCTCGAACTGCGGGTCCTTGCCCTTCGGTTCGGCCTTGCCGTTCATCAGCGCGTCTGCCTCGTCAAGCAGATGTACGACAAGCCGTTTCTGCCGCTCGACCAGCGTCTTCACCGACGGATTCAGCTTGGTAAAATCGCCTTCGCTGCTGCGCGGGACCGGTCCGGCAATAATCAACGGGGTACGCGCCTCGTCGATCAGCACGCTGTCGACCTCGTCGACGATGGCGTAGTGGTGTCGACGCTGTACAAGCCGTTCGACATCCGTCGCCATGTTGTCGCGCAGATAGTCGAAGCCGAACTCGTTGTTCGTCCCATACGTTATATCGGCAGCATACGATTCTTTCCGCACATCGGGAGCCAGCTGGCTGAGAATCACGCCTGTCGTCAGACCGAGGAATTCGTACAACTGCCCCATCCACTCCGCATCACGGCGGGCGAGGTAGTCGTTCACCGTCACCAGGTGCGAGCCACGCCCGGCCAGCGCGTTCAAGTACAACGGCATCGTCGCGACCAGCGTCTTGCCTTCACCGGTCGCCATCTCCGCGATACGGCCTCGGTGCAGCTGAATCCCGCCGACGAGCTGCACGTCGTACGGAACCATCGCCCACGTCATCTCGGTTTCGGCGGCGACGAACGAGTGTTCGCGTTCCGTCAGACGGCGGCAGCCTTCCTTGACCACCGCGAACGCTTCCGGCAGGATTTCGTCGAGAATCTCGTTCAACGCTGCCAGCTCGTTCTTCTTCGCCTTCTTCTCGCGCTCCGGATCGGACTTCTCCAGCCCGGCGTACGGATCGAAATCACCCATCCGATCGCGGATGAATTCCTTGAACTGATCGGTCTTGCCGCGCAGCTCATCATCCGACAACCCGGACAGGGTCTCAAAATGGCGGTTGATCTCATCTACAATCGGCTGAACCTTTTTCAGCTCACGATCATGGCGAGTGCCAAAGACTTTTTTGAAGAGGTTCATCTATCGAAAACCATGTTGCAGCACAGGCAGGCCAGGCAATGTGCCCGTTCGGTCACATCCACTCACTGACATCGACACCCGTGCCATCCATGAATCGCTGCAGGTCGTCCGTAAACCGTGCTCGCAACGATTGCCGTTGTTCGTCACTTAAACGTTGCTGCTTCTTCTTGTTATGATTCAGCTTCCGGTACAAATTCGACAACCCGCTGCGGCGGATAATCGGAACAATCCGGTACATCCCATGATCGTTGACCCAGCACCACACCTTGTGCCGCATGCGCTCCAGCAACACACTTTTCGGGTCGATGGTCGAGTTGACGGTCTTCTTTCCGAAGTCGGTGGTGAATGACGGATCCACCCCGAGAAACTCATACAGCTCACGTGTCACATCGTCCGGACGGCTGTGCACATCTTCCTGCTTGATGAAGTGCACGTTCTCACGGCCGAATGTTTCCACATACGGGAGCACCAGCTCCCCATACTTGCTCCATTGGATGATCTCCGGATGCACGTCCAACGCTTCGTCGAACGGCTCCGTGTACTGTCCCAACTGTGATTTGAACCGATAGTGGCTGAAACTGCGCTCAACCGGATCGCGCAGGTTCATCAGGATCTTCATCTGGGGATTGAACCGATGGATGCGTTCACGGACCTCGGGATTGCGATAGTAAGTGACGCTGAATTCACCAGCTACCTTTGCATTTTCACACGACTCGAAAAAGCTCAGGTACCAGTCTTCACCCCGATCATATTCCTGTGAGAAATAATGAATCTCCTTCATCTCCGACATGCAGATCTCGGGATGCTCACGCAGGACCATGTACGTCCACGTCGAGGCGGTTTTCTGCCCGCCGATTCCCACGAATGTCGGTCTCATGGTACCACATTCCATTGCTCGCCGTACAAGGTCGGCGGAAATGTCTCAACATCCTCCGTCACAACGGCATCACCAGTTCGATCTCGTCACGGATCGGAATGCCATACAACCCGATCTCCGGGATCTCCGGTTTCAGCCGGCGGGCGGTCAATACCGCATCGCGGTGCACATCCACGAAGAAGAACCCCTTCTTCTGGTAAAACCGCATGGCGTCAACGTTGTCATTGGTCGTAATCAGCCAGATCCCGCGGCAATCATGCTCCTTCGCCTTGTCGCGCAGGGCATCCAGCAACGCCGTCCCGATCCCCACCCCCTTCTCGAAAGCGTTCATCGTGATCAGCTCACACTCCTTGCCGTAAATCTGGTACGTCAACAGGCCGACACGTTCGCCGTCCTTTTCGGCGACATACCCCGGAATCGACTCGACATCATGTACCCGCCCACGAGTGACAATGCGCGTCGAGCCCCAGTTTTCCGTGACGACCTCAGCCATCCATTCGTTGTCATCCGCCGTCTTTTCACGCACGTTGATCATGCGGTTCGTTCTCCGTAACACTGATGATGGGTCAACTGTTGCGGTTTGTTCAATCCGGGACAACCAGGCTCATGCGCAAAATGTCGTGGAACTTGCCGTCAAGATGAATTTCATCCCGCAACAAACCCTCGACACGCAGGCCCAGCTCCTCGTTCAATTTGATGTTCTTCAGGTTCGTATCCAACGTGTTCACGTAAACCTTGCGCAGACCAAGCGTGGTGATACCATACTCGATCCAATACTGCGTCGCAATCTTCGCGTAGCCGTGCCCACGCGCTTCCGGATCTCCGATCAACTTCCGCAGTTCCGCCTTGCGCGCGCTCTTGTCGATGTTCAGATACGCCAACGCGCCAATCGACTTGCCGTTCAACGATACAATCCCGAAGACACTGTTCGGATCTTGAATCAGGTCCTTCAGTTCACGCTTCAGCCCGGGCATGGTTTCGAGAAATTGACGCCCCATTGGATCGTTCACCCACGCCTGCAGCATCTTGAAATTGCGCGCTTCGTACGGCTTGACCACAATCGCCTTCTTCTCTGCGGCGGTGGGCTCGGCTACCGGTTCCGGCTTCGCCATCTTCGGCGGGGTGTACACCCCACTGGTCTCCAGACCGAGATCGAGCAGGATGTTGACGTAACGGAGGAAATCGTGACGGTGGAACCCGTACTGCGTGGCTTCCCGGTAAAACGATTTCGCAATCGCCTCAATCGTCTGCTGCGGCATCGCCGCTTTCTGTGATCCCGTGCTCTCCGGCATCCGTTCCCTCGCTTCGTTCCGTCACCTGCCTACGATATCAATACCATGCCCCAGACATTCATGTCTGGGCTCATCCGAACCTGACCCACTACCACGGACTACAGTCCGTGGTAATGAAGAAATCTTACCCCTTCAACTCCCGCCCCGCGAGCTTCGTGTAGATATCAAGATACGCCGAGGAGGTCTTCTCGATGATCTCATCCGGCAATTCTGGCGCCGGTGGAGTCTTGCCCCAGCCACTCGCCTCGAGCCAGTCACGCACGATCTGCTTGTCATAGCTCGGCGGGTTCTCGCCCGGCACCACCTTGTCCGCCGGCCAGAACCGGCTCGAGTCCGGCGTCAGCACTTCGTCAATCAGTACGATCTCACCGTCCAGCAACCCGAACTCGAACTTGGTGTCGGCGATGATGATCCCGCGTTCACGCGCATACTCGGCCGCCTGCGTGTAAATCAGCAACGACAGGTCGCGCAACTGCTCGGCGTGGTCCTGTCCGATCAACTCCACCACCTGTTCGAACGAGATATTCTCGTCGTGGCCTTCGGTAGCCTTGGTCGATGGCGTGAAAATCGGTTCCGGCAGACGGTCGGCCTTGCGCAATCCTTCCGGCAAGTCAATCCCGCACACCTTGCCCGTCTTCGTATAGTCCTTGTAGCCTGAGCCGATCAACCAGCCACGGACGATGCATTCCACCGGGAACGGCTGCGCCTTGCGCATCAGCACCGTACGGCCGGACAACACGTCCATCGTATCAGCATCAACATCCGCCAGCTCCGGCACCTTGCGAGGATCCTCTTCCAGCACCGCATGCTTCACCTTGCCCTGGAAATGCTCGAACCAGAACAGCGACATCTGGTTCAGCACCGCGCCCTTGTTCGGAATCGGCTGTGGCAGAATCACATCGAAGGCGCTGAGCCGGTCAGAGGTCACCAGCAGCAGCTTGTCATCACCAACCGCGTAAATCTCACGGACTTTGCCGCTGTTGATTTTCTGCAACGGGAGGTTGATTTCACTGGTCGGGTTCATGCTTCGCCTCGCTACGCAAGTGATAGATGATGCGGGAATGATACGAAATGCGGAACCACAGGTGAGGGTTTCAGCGAATGACTCCGAGCGTCAGATGCCGGGACAGTGCATGAACTGTACACATCTGTTCTTCAGGGGATGTCGTGCGGCAAGCCCTTGTCGGCTGGATCTGAAAATATGTACCTTCCCGCCGACCAGATGGAGGGTAGTACAGCTTCGAGGCCAATGATCTACCATATGCTCTGACGCTTTGAACCCTTCATTTCTCCCCCCAGTCAGGGCGCGATCCGGACAAGTCAAATCGACTACCGTATGTCCGGAGGCGGCCAAAAACATGACGATCTGCGCAAGATGCGTGTCGTGCGGAAATTGTTCTATCCGCACATCAAGGCATCCTGCATCTGGATACAGAGGCATTTGATGCAAAAGCCTAACTTCTTCCTCGTGGGCGCACCGAAGTGCGGCACGACTTCACTGTATTCTTTTTTACGGCTACATCCGGATGTCTTTCTTTCGACACCGAAAGAATTGAATTATTTCCACGTTGATTTTCCCGGTCTCGTGCAGATCACTTCCGAGGAAGAGTACCTGTCACAGTTCACCGCCGCAAACGGCAAGAAAATCGTCGGCGAATCAACACCTCTGTATCTTACTTCGTCCGTCGCCGCGGAGAGAATCAAGCAATTCAATCCGAACGCCCGGCTGGTCTGCATCTTCAGGAATCCAATCGATTTCGCCATCTCATGGTATTCGCATATGAGAAGGTATGGAACAGATGAGGATCAGCAGACATTCAGAGCGGCCTGGGATCTTCAGGAGGATCGCGCAAACGGTAAGAATATTCCTCTGAACGCGCGTGAACCTGCAGTGCTGCAATACCGGAATCTCGCTACTTTCGGGAAACAACTTCAGCGGCTGCTCGCGCATTTTCCACGTGAACAGGTGCTCATTTTTCTGCTCGAAGATCTTGTAAACGACTTTCCGTCGGCGTACGCGGAGCTGCGGGATTTCCTGGATATTGAGGATGACGGCAGACGAGAACTGGGGTGGTCGAATCGGGGAATGCTTCCTAGGCAATCGCTCAGCCGATCCCTGATGCAGTTCGGATTTCCGCTTTTCCGTGCCTGTAGTCGAGGACTGATAGCGGCGAGCAGAGTCGTCGTTTCCGAGTCATTTGCCAAACGGGTTCAGAACCGCAGCGAGGTTAGCTGGAACCGAGTGTATCGACGATTCGCCCTTAAAGAGGGGAAGCCGGTCGTAACAGCCGAGGATCGGGAAATCGTGCGATTGTCGCTTCTGGAAGACATGAAACTGCTTGAGGAATTGGTCGGCAAGGACCTTCGTTCATGGTATGAACCCAGTTGAGGCACTCGATTGAACAGCGCCGGAATCATTGCATGAGGATGGCTGTTTTCCACCCTCCTCCCCACCGTTGGCCGCCCTCCCAAATCACTACTTTTTCTGATGGATCCGATTGGAGCGGACCCGTACGCATCGGGGCACAAAGCAGGTTGAATCTCCCGGGGTGTCACGCCTGCATTGTGGTCTGATGGCGGAAATCGTTGGGAAACTCCACCCCTGCTCCGCGAACCATGAACACGTCCTCTTCCGGAAATGGTTCCACCCGGGTTTCCAACGCCAGCCGATCCGGAACGAAATGGAACTCCACAGACTTGATGCCATCCCCCGAAAATGAGGAAAGCAACTTCGCCACATTCACCGGCTCGCTGCTGAGGATGTCATAGATGTGGAGTACATCGTCCTTCCGTCTCGCGATCAACAGGCAATCCAACGTCTCATCGCGGTAAATGCAATCCCTGTAACGGTACAGGCAATGGAACATGAAGATCTCCGGACCGTCGAGAATCGCGAACTGATCGGAGAGTGGAAGTCTGGCCTTGGCCCGGGCATAGATACCCGCCATTGTCTTCGCGTCGCCGGGATCGAGACGCGTTACTACGCCCCTTTCCTGCACCTCTTCCGGAAATTCCGCCAGATAGCGGCGTTCCCTGACCACCTCGAATCCGCTCTGCTGGTAAAACGGGATCAAATGCGGACTGGTGAACAGGAACATCAGATCGGCGTCCGCCGCTTTCCGTTCAACCACATGCTCCATCAGCTCCGACGCATACCCTCTACCGCGATAGTCGGGATGCGTCATCACCGTCCCGATCTGCACCGCCTGGTGTTCCTGCCCGGCAATCACCAGCCGCATGTCGTACGCCGAGACGTTCGCCACCATCCGCCCGTCCTCGATGTACGCGTGCGGCCTGTACTTCGGCGTCCAGAATCCCAGCTCATACCACTGCTGCAGGTCGAACCCGAACACGATCTGCGTCAGGTCGTAGAACAGCTCCCGATGGTCAGGATTCGTCCGGATGTCGGTGTGAATCAGTCGTTCCACTGTGTACCTGTCACTTTCCTTCCTTATGCCCTCGGGGCATGCCCTCGGGCTTCAGCCCGGGATAATCCGCCACCCAAGCCACAACCGCACCCATGCCCTCGGGCTTCAGCCCGGGATCCGCCGCCACAAATAATCGAAGGGACATCAAGCCGTCTTCACCAGGCCTGATATCCCTTCGCTGAGAAATGTCGTTCCGATCGGCTGGAAACGCGTTCCGTGCCGACTTACTTCGGGCGCACCATATTTTCCGGACGCACCTTGTCGTCAAACTCTTCCGCCGTCAACAAGCCCAACTCGACCGCGGCTTCCTTCAACGTCGTGTTGTCCGCATGCGCCTTCTTCGCCACCTTCGCCGCGTTGTCGTACCCGATGTGCGGGTTCAACGCCGTCACCAGCATCAGCGATTCGTTCATCAATGTGTCGATCCGGGCCTTGTTCGGCTCGGTACCGGCGATGCAGTTGTCGGTGAA
The DNA here is from genome assembly GCA_963675295.2 of bacterium. Lineage (GTDB taxonomy): Bacteria > Electryoneota > Electryoneia > Electryoneales > Electryoneaceae > BMS3BBIN04. The sequence goes on along the minus strand of CAXXKJ010000002.1, from coordinate 2,334,014 downwards.
TGAGACGCACGCATCTCCGATCAGCCGCGCGCTCTGCAGGAAGTTGTAAATCATCACCGGCTTGAACACGTTCAGCTCGAAATGGCCGGTCGCGCCACCGACATTGACCGCGACATCGTTCCCAATCACCTGCGCGGCAACCATCGTGATCGCTTCCGCCTGCGTCGGGTTGACCTTGCCCGGCATGATCGATGAGCCCGGCTCGTTCGCCGGCAAATTCAACTCGCCGATTCCGCAACGCGGGCCCGAACCGAGCATCCGCACGTCGTTCCCGATCTTCATCAGGCCAACCGCGATGGTCTTCATCACGCCGGACGCCTCCACAATCGCGTCATGCGCTGCCAACGCCTCGAACTTGTTCGGCGCGGTGACAAACGGCAGATCCGTCAGATCAGCGATCTTCTTCGCCGCCTTGACCGCGAATTCCGGGTGTGTGTTCAACCCGGTACCCACCGCCGTGCCGCCCAACGCCAGCTCAAACAACCGCGGAAGCATTGCGTCGATCCGCACCAACGCGTTGTTCATCTGATGCGCGTAGCCACTGAATTCCTGGCCGAGCGTCAACGGGACCGCGTCCATGAAGTGCGTGCGGCCGATCTTGATGATATCGTCCCACGCCTCGCTCTTGTCCTTGAGCTCGTTGCGCAGCTTGGTGATGCCGGGTATCGTGGTCTTGACAACCACATTCGCCGCCGCGATGTGCATCGCCGTCGGGAACGTATCGTTGGAGGACTGCGCCTTGTTGACGTCATCGTTCGGGTGAACCGGATCCTTCGAGCCGAGTGTGCCGCCCGCGATCTCGATCGCACGGTTGGCGATCACCTCGTTGACGTTCATGTTCGTCTGCGTGCCGCTGCCGGTCTGCCACACGACCAGCGGGAAGTGCTCATCCAGCTTGCCGTCAATGACTTCGTCCGCCGCCTGCACGATCAGGTCCGCCTTCTCCTGCGGCAGAATACCGAGCTCGGCATTGGTCAACGCCGCCGCCTTCTTGAGAATACCGAACGCCTTGATCAACTCACGCGGCATCGTCTCGCCGCCAATCTTGAAGTTCATCAGGCTGCGCGCGGTTTGGGCGCCGTAATACTTGTCCGCCGGGACCTTGATCTCGCCCATCGTGTCCCGCTCGATACGGTACTCCATCACGTCCTCCCTGCAACTCGACGCCACCCGTCCGGACTCTGACTCCCCCACGGATGCGTACGGTTGTTGATGACTACAACGGAAATCGCGGACTGGAACAGCCCGCGCGTTTGTTCTACCACGAGTCAGAAGATACGAACCCCAGCGCCACCAACCCGCCTCCACGAGTGCGTTTTTGCCTCAGGCTGCGGACTGCGGACTGCGGTCGGCGGGGGCCCGGGTAATGTCGGCGCGCTTGCCTGGGTGGCCCGGGTCGAACCGGGGACACTTTGTCCCCAAAGTGTCCCCGGTTGAGTGGCCCAGATCATTCGGTGAGCCTTCCATGGGTGGCCCCGGTCATCTCGTGACCCGGGTGTACAATATGCCCCTGTTGGCCGCTTCGACGAACCAGCTACTCAGCTCGGAAGACCACTTCATTTCTGAACAGGAATCCACTCACCAGTCACCGCCCAGGGCTTATGAGATTGCTGCGAAGATTGCCCGCTTTGCCCAGGAATTACTGCTGGTTGAGGCAACCCAGTCCCAATTGTGAACACAAGGGAGTCAGAGACAAGAGGTGTGCTCAAACGGCGTCCGGCACGAAGGAAATAGGTGTAGGTTCCGCTGGGTAGACCGGCGGGGACTTCTTGCTCGATATTCAGCGATTGGTAAGTCACGCCGGGCAGAACACCGATTGGACGTGCCCAGGGGCGCACAGTCGTACCACCCGGTCCACGTACTTCTGCCCAGATGTACCCAGTTTTTGGTGAGCTCAGTTGATTCCACAGAGTGCCTGAATAGCGGAATGTTCCACCCATAGTGGGTAAGCTGATCCCGCCGGGTTGCGGGACAATGCCGATGGTCACAACTCCCGGATCTGTTTCATTCTCGATCCAGGCAAGCTCGTCACCAATTGTCCGTACACAGTCCAAATCACCATCAGAATCCATATCTCCAAGGAGTAGATCGCCAATGAATAAATCGCTTGGATCGGGTGTGAATTCCATGTTCTCCTGATTGGTGTATCGCCTATAGGCTCCAACCAGGATATCAACATCTCCGTCAAGTTCCCAGTCTGTTGCTGCAATTCCCGCCCAAAGGGCTGCATCAAAATCTGGAAACATCCTATGAATGATGAAGTTACCGTCATTGTTGTTAAAGGCAACAATTGTTGTATCAATGTTGTGAAAGATCAGGTCAATATCAGCATCCAGATCGACATCCGCGACCGCAACACCGTCGCTATAAAACGCATACGGAAACAGGTTTTCTCTGTCCATGTTGAAAAAAGATCCGTTATTCCACAGAATTGATGCTCGACTTCCACCGAGCGCTACAATATCAGCATCCCCATCACCATCCAAATCACCAGTATCAAATCTCGAGAAACTACCAATCACATTGTTAGTGTAGGTGAATTCCTGGAAGAAACCCTCACCATTGTTCTGGAACAATCGTAGTGAAGGTTGAGGTGGAAATTCACTGTAGGTGGCGGTTGTAATAATGTCCAGATCGCCGTCCCCATCGAAATCCACGATTTTTACCCAGAAACCGCCGTGATCAAGAAGAAGGTCATGAGCCAGATAAGAACCGCTGCCGATGTTTTCATACCAGGTTAATTCCGGATAAACACCGACTTCGCTTTCAAGAACTACAAAATCGATATCGCCATCGCTATCCAGATCTCCAGCGTCGCTGGCATCGCAACGATGGAATAAGGTTTGCGACTCCTGAAGGGTGAATTGTCCCTGGCCGTCGTTGATGTACCAGTAAAGCGGTGGGTGATCTTCCCCAGAGACAGAACCATGGAGAATATCCAAGTCCCCATCACCTTCAAAATCCAACAGGGAGGGACCACCATATGTTTGTGAATCGCTGATGGTATGTAGGATTTCTGCAGTTGCAGGAACCTGTAGCGTGAACATCAAGCTCAGGAGTATACCAGGAAATACAAGTGTTTTCAGCATCGTAACCTCTCTGATTTGATAGGATCAATATAACCAGGAATCCGGCTACAAACTGGAAACCTTGCAGCGGCTGGGACAGCGACCTGTTTCAAAATGAAACCGGGGACACCGCTGCTGCCCACAAGTGTCCCCGCCATGTTTCTCACATCTCACATCTCAAATCTCGAATCTCGCCTCACACCAGCTTCAGCGTCTCCTCGATCGCCTTCCGGATACCACGGCTGACCGGCGCAATCGTCGGCCCGAGCTGGTACGCCGGCGCGGACACCACCTTGTTCGCCGCATCGACCACCGCCTGGTCCACATTCGCATCGACCGGTTCGCCGCCCATCTTCCGCACATTGTCCATATCACCACTGTTGTGCGCACTGTTGCCGACCGTCACCTGGACCTTCTTGCCCTGCTTGCCGAACACATTCGCCGCGATCACCGGCGCGATGCAGATGAAGGTCTTCACCTTCCCCGCCGCGTCAAACTCGAGGATCGCGCGTTCCACATCCGCATCGACCGAACAGTCCGCACCCTTGAACGCATAGTTACACAGATTCTTCGCCGCACCGAACCCGCCGGGAAAGACAATCGCATCGTAATCCGCCGCCTTCAGGTCGCTCAACGGCTTGACATCCCCTCGCGCGATCCGTGCCGCTTCAACCAGCACATTCCGTTCGCCCGCCATCTCCTCACCCTTGAGGTGATCGACGACATGAAACTGCGGCTTGTCCGGCGCAAAACACTGGTACGTCGCACCGAGATCGTCCAGGTGCAGCAACGCCAATGTCGCCTCATGGATTTCCGAACCGTCCTTCACACCACTGCCCGCCAGGACTACAGCTACCTTCGCCATGGTTCATCTCCTCCAGGATCGTTGGATTCAACAGGTAGTGGCGACAAGTCATGACTCGCCGCCGATTCACTGTCTGAAACCTACTGAACAGGAAAGAAATGGTCAAGGACTGTAGACCAGCGAACGCGGCAACCGAACCAGCAACAACGCGGCGAGCAGACCAACCAACACCCCGCTGACAATTGCCACCAGCAGGCTCGGCCCGGCGAATACCAGCAACCCGCCATGGCGTGCGATCAACCACGACGCCAGCGCGAATTGTGTCAACATGTGCGTGAACCCACCCACCGCCGAGACACTGATCACGCTGACATAACGTCCGCCGATCCCTCGCACGAACGCCATCGCCGGAATCGACAACACCGCCCCACCGAGCGACAGCAGGAACACCGGCGTCGCCCACGTGCCAAACAGCAACGCAACCGTCAACGCCCGCGCGACATTGACCAGCAACGCCAGCCGCCAGCCGAAGCCATACAGCACCAGCACCGCCGCGAGGTTCGCGATCCCAAGCTTCGCCCACGGCACCGGCTGCGGCAGCATCCGCTCAAGTCCGCCGAGCACCACCCCCACCGCCGTCCATAACGACAGCCGGGCGAGAATGCGCGCGTGACGCATCACATCTGTTCGGGCATGTTCACTCATCGAACGCTGCGCTCACCCCGTTACACCGTCGAGGTTCGACTCATCGTCCCCGCCCTCGACCCGCACCGCCACGTGGTTCGGCACGCAGATCAGCACCTGCCCCCGCACCGAAATATGTCCCATGTGAACGCAGGTCTTGTGCGGACACGCGGACTCGGTGATCTGCACCCCGAGGCTATCCACCACGACCACGGTTTCGCCCAACGCGCCATTCACACGAACTTCACCCGGTTGATCCAACGGCAACACGGCTTTCGAAATTCCGTCCACCAGCACCACCGCCCGTGCGCCACGCGGCACCGATCCAGTCAGCACTGTGAGTCCAACAGCGAGCACCACCAGCACCAGGATCACCACCACGTCGCCGGGACGGAAACGCAAACTCCGCCGTCTCATCGGATCGCCCGGGTTAGCATTACCGATTGGGCAAACACGGACTGCCACTGGACTTTCGCGAAGCCAGCCTCACGCAGTTCGCGCGCAAGCAGCTCGACCGTCCAGAAATTGCGGGAAGATTCGGAGAGGTAACGGTACGCCTTGTACTGCCGGCTGACCAGCGCACCGACCAGCGGGATCACGTTGTGCAGGTAAAACTTGACCAACGGGTTCACACCCCACTGCCCCACCGTGCTCGGATGGAATTCGAGGATGACCAGCCGTCCACCAGGCTTCAGCACACGCGCCAGCTCACTCAATCCACGATGCGTGTCGGCGAAATTGCGCACGCCGAACGCGACGGTGACACCATCAAACGTCCCATCGGCATACGGCAGATCTTCCGCACGGGTCAGCGTTGCTGGCACCTTCACCCCCGGCGGTACCTTCTTCTGCAGCCGCAGCAACAGTTCGCGCGAGGGGTCCGCAGCGAACCAACGGCTGGCCGGGGATAGTTTCAAGCCCGCGAAGACCATGTCCCCGCTGCCAGCGGCAAGATCGAGCCACAGTTCGGTCGGCTTCGGCGAACCGGCTTTCAAGGCAAGAGAACGCCACCGTTTGTCCAGTCCCATGCTGAGCAAACGGTTGAGCAAATCGTAGGTCGGTGCGATGTGGTTAAACATCCCGGCGATGCGGTGCGATTTCTGACGCACCGCATCGTCGGCAGGCTGGATCGTCATTGCAGGAAAACGAGCTTTCGTATCTCGGTTTGCGATCCTGCTTCCACACGAAGCAGGTAGGTTCCACTGGCAAACATGCCTTCCGGAGTCCACGTCAGCCGGTGTGATCCAACAGTGTAGTTATCATCCGCCAACAGCGCAACTGAACGCCCGAGCAGGTCAAACACCTCCGCACGGAGATGGCTGGGACGATCAAGCTGAACCGTCACTGCCGCCGTCGAGTTGAACGGATTCGGCCACACGTTCGACACCTCGAACTGGCTCGGCAGAATCTCGAAATCGTCCACACTCGACCGGTACTCGGACAGGCACAGAATCCACTCGTCCGGATCGAATTCGAACGAATCCGGCGGCAACTCAAATCCACTCAACGTCACCGTCTGCTCCGCCATCGGCAACACTTCCGCACGGACCAGCGTCTCACGATACTGCACTGGACTTTCCGAGGTCTGTTCACGCACCAGGATCGGCAACGGCGTCGAGAAATACGGCGCATTCGTCTGGGTCTGCGTCAGACGGAACGTCGCGTCCCACGTGTCCCCGTTCTTCCGCACCTTCCACCCGGTAATCAGGTATTCCGGATAGCCCTGGCCATAGACCCACTCGTCGAAGAAACGCGTCAAATTCATCCCGCTGACATGTTCCATCGCCGCCTGGAATTCGGGCGTCACGGCAGTCTCGTACGCGTGCTGGCTGGCGTAATACTGCAGCCCGTCGAAGAAATTCTGATCGCCGACAACCCAACGCAGCATGTGCAGAATCCAGCCGCCTTTCTTGTACACGGTGGAGCAGAACAGATGCCCCGGCGGCGGATCGTAGATTGGGTGCCGGTTGCTGTTATCGTGATTGAAGAACGAGCTGCGGAACGTTGCGAGAATGTCTTTCCGGTCTTGCAACGAGAAGTGTTCAGCCCACAACGCCTCGCTGTAGGACGCGAACCCCTCGTTCAGCCAGATGTTCTTGAACGTGCGCGGGCCGACATAATCACCCCACCACATATGGCCCAGTTCATGCGCGACAATGTTCTCGTAGTACCGATTGCCGTTGTTTACAAGCGCGTGCCCCATCGTCGTGCACGTCTGATGCTCCATCGCACCCCAGCCGCCGAAAATCGCCGCCATCGCCTGATCGTACTTCACGAACGGATACGCCCCGAACAACGGCTCGAAATAGTCGATCATCTCGTCCGTGCGGCCGAAATCATACTCCGCCTGCGCCTGCCACTGCGGCAGAATCCAATACGCAACCGGCGTATCGTTGACCCCGGCCGGATCGTCATGGACAATCACATACGGCCCGGCGGAAAACGCGATCAGGTACGTCGAAACCGGCTCGTCGTTGATCCAGTAGTACGTATGCGTCCCGTTGCCGTGATTCGTCACCGATTCCAGCAGACCGTTCGACAACACCTCGTAATCTTCGTCGATGGTCACCCGCATCTCGCTGGTCACCTTGTCGAACGGAAAATCGTAACACGCCAGCCAGCGACGGGTATCGTACGGTTCGCCGAATGTGAACACTGTATTCGTCGAGGACGACTCGATCATGCCGCCGTCAGCGTTGGTCCCGTAAATATTGCCGGTGTAGTTCGTTTCAACCGTAAATTCAGCGCCAGACGCAATCGGTGACGTGGGAGTAACCGTCACCACTTCATTGGAGATGTTGAATGTCGCCGCCGTTCCATTGACCAGCACCGACTGAATGCTGCAATCCTTGAGGTTGTACCAGAAGCTGTTCAGCGTCTCGTTCGCCTCGGCAGTCATGATCACCGTGCCCTCGAACGAGTCCGAGTCCATGTCCGGCGTCAGACGGATGTCCAGGTGCAGCGAATTGTAGCTGTGGCTGCTGTCATCGGCGATGACATACGCGCCCTTGTCCAGCCACGCCGTCGCTTTCCCGTGAGAGCAGAAGTCCACCACCTCCCCGGCGAGAGATTCGTCCACCAGGCGCTGGACGAACGGTTGTGTCGCCGGGCTGTACTGCTCCGCGTAGCTCGAAACCCCTGCCACCACTCCTATTGCGACAAAGAGTATGATCCATCGTGAACGCATGATCCTACCCCCATTCTCGTCTACAACCGTCTTTGAAAGCTATCTGTACGTTAGAAATCGTGCTTGAACTGCCGCTTATCGCCGTTGTATCTTTCCATCTGCGGACTTCCCGGTTCCCTCAATCCGAGGAATGGCGACGGGGATTCCCGGCACGATTTGACCCGAACTCGAAAGATAACAAATTTATGCGGCGAGCTCCTCACGTTCGGCTCATTTTTATCATTTCCCTGCTGCTGATCGCAGCCGGGAGCCGGGCGATGCTGCAGGAAAATCCGCGCGACCGCCTCGACCGCCTTCGTGGTGAAGTTGACAGCCTCACCGTTGTCCTCGAGTCCCTCGGCCACACCGAACGCGACCTCGCCAAACAGATCCAAGCCCTCGACAAGCAGATCGCCGCCCGGCAGAAACTGATCCGCGAACTCGACAACCAGCGCGACAACGCCCGCGCTGAAGTCCGCAAGCAGGACCGTCAGATCACCAAACAACAGCGCGAGCTCGGCCAGGTGGAACGCGACCTCGACGCCACTCGAGCCGACATTTCCACCCTGCAATCTCAAGTCGCGGCGCGGGCCGTGCATGTTTACAAACAAGGTGACCGCAACGTCCTCGCCTACTTGTTGAACGCATCGTCCCTTGGCGAGTTTCTCCAGCGCCAAGTCTACGTTCGCAAAATCAACGAACGCGACCATTCGAACCTCGACGCGCTCGCCGTCGCCCGCAATACCCAGGAACGCATTGCCGGCAAACACCGCGCCCTGATCGCCGCCCTCGCCGAGACCCGTGCTGAAAAAGCCGCACAGGTGAAGCGTGCCGAAGCCCTGCTCGCTGAAGCCAACGGTGAACGCAAGCTGATCGAGGCCGACCGCGAGCAACTCAACGCTACCATCGCCAGCCTGCGAGCGGACAAGAACGCCCTTAGCCAACGCATCGCCGACCGTCAGTCCGCGATGAGCGAGGTCACCGACTGGATCGCGTCCCTCGAACGCCAGCGCGTTTCCGGTGGCGTACAGGAAGTTGGCGTTAATTCACCAACCGAGATCGTCATCCGCGAGGTTCCGCACTTCACCTCCTTCCCGTCCGCACGCGGCAAACTGCCGTGGCCGGTGAAAGGCCGGGTCGTCACACGCTTCGGGCTGGAACGAAACCAGTCCACCGGCACCGTCACCGAGAACCCCGGCATCGACATTCAGGCTCACGAGGGCTCCGAAGTCCTGGCCGTGCAGGAGGGGATCTGCACACGGATTACCTACGTTCGAGGGTTCGGAAACACGGTCTTGATTTCCCATCAGAACGGGTATTATACCGTGTATGCCCACCTTGCGAACGTGCTCGTCAGCGAAAATGAACAGGTGGACGCCGGACGGGTCATCGGTACCGTGGGCCAATCTGGAGGCGCCGATTCACCACGGCTGCACTTCCAGGTCTGGCACAAGCAGGAAAAACAGGATCCCCTCGCGTGGCTGAGCTCATAGATCTGCTGGATGACGTCGAACAAATCCAACCGGGTGTCCATTTCCGCAACCTGATCGGCCAGGACCGGGTCAAGGATGTTCTCTCCCGTGCCGCAACCACCGGCCGGATTGCGCACGCGTACCTCTTCCTCGGCGAAGTTGGCAGCGGCAAGGAAGCCGCCGCGCTGGATTTCGCGCGCATCCTGCTCTGCATGTCCGAAGGAGACCGTAAGGGCCAACGCTCCGCCGCTCTTCCCTGCGGAACCTGCGATAGCTGCGTGCAAACCGAGAAGCTGACCCACCCGGGCATGAAGATTCTCTTCCCGCAACCGAAGCCGCAGCCGCCGAAGGAAGGTCAGGACGGCGTTGACGCCGTCGAGCAATACACCGCCGCGCAACGCAAGCAGATGGACGCCCTGATGGCGGCCAAGGCGGACGATTACTACACCAGCCTGTCCGTTTCCGGCGGCAACGAGATCCTGATCGAACACATCCGCGCCCTGCGTTCCGAATTCCGGCTGACCTCCTACTCCGGCGGCTGGCGCGTGGTGCTCATCAGCCAGGCCGACCGGCTGCGCGTGCAGGCGGCGAACGCATTCCTCAAGCTGCTCGAGGAACCCCCGGCGAACGTCGTCTTCATCCTCACCTCGTCCCGCGAATCGCGCTTATTGCCGACAATATTGTCACGTTGCCAGGTGCTGCGGTTCGCACGCATCGATCAGGACACCCTGCGTGACGAACTGATTACACGCTTGAAAGTCAAGCCGGACAAGGCCGAAGCCGCCGCACGGCTGGCGGATGGATCGTGGAAACAGGCTGTTGACTGGGCGAAGGGCGATCCGACGAAGGAAACGATGAAAGTCGTCGAGTTGCTGCGCGATCTGCTGCGTGGCGACCCCGGACGGCTGGATGAACTTGTCGATTATTGGGGCGCGGCTTCCCGTTCCGGCGATTTCGCCGGCATTCTGGAACGGATGGCTCATTGGCTGCGCGACGTACAAACCTACGATGCCGACCCGAGTTCCGCGAAAGAGCTTGCACGGGACGAGCATCTTGTTAAATTTGCTACTTTTACTGAAGGCCGTAACTTTGAGGACGCTCTCGCCGCCATCGATGAGGCGCGGCTCGATATCGAGCGTCACGTGCAGACGACCCTGATCGCCTACAACCTGTTCGCCACCTTGCGCAAGGTGCTGTTCAGGCCACGAGGCAAATAACACGGGTCCGGCCTGGGTAATTGTGGATAAGGATACAGTTTCATGCGATTGGTAGAAATAGAGTTCCGGGGACGCCGGCGTGTTACCTACGCCAACCCCGAGCAGTACCCGTTGGTCCCCGAGGACGCCGTCATTGTCCAGGCGGATCGGGGCATTGACCTCGGGATCGTCAACCTCGTCGATGATCGCTTCGAAGAGATCAACCGCAACAACATCGAAGAGGGACGCGATCCAGAGTCCGTCCTCCGTCTCGCCACCCCCGACGACCTGGAAAAACTCCAGGAAAACGCCGAGCACGAAGTCGAAGCCCGCAAATTCTTCCGGGACGAAGTCAAGCGGATCGGCCTCGAGATGAAGTTGGTCGAAGTCGAATGCCAGCTCGATCGCCGCAAGCTGACGTTTTATTTCACGGCGGACGGACGCGTCGATTTCCGCGAACTGGTCAAATCCCTCGCGCAACAGTTCCACACCCGCATCGACCTGCGTCAGATCGGCGCCCGGGACGAGTCCAAGCGGCTCGGCGGTATTGGTATCTGTGGACGTGAACTGTGCTGTTCGTCATGGATTCGTGAGTTCAAACCGGTGACCACTTCGATGATGAAGGATCAGCACATGATCCTGAATCCGCAGAAGAACACCGGCCCCTGCGGCAAACTGCGCTGCTGCCTGCGTTATGAAGTCGACCAGTACCGCGATCTGAACAAGCTGTTCCCGAAAATCGGCACCCTGGTCAAGGGCCCGCGCGGACGCGGCAAGGTCAACAAGTTCAGTTACAACTGGGAACACATCGGCATCGAGTGGGAAGACGGCGCCAAGTATTCCTATGGAATGGAACACCTCAAGGAATTCACCGACTGGGACCCGGATAGTACTGAGAAGCCCAAACTGCTGACCTTCCGCAAAGATCCCTCGATCGAGGAGCAACGCAAGGAAGAACAGGAAGGCGAACTGGTCGCCCGTGGCGATCACCGTCCGAACGGCGACCCGCGCGTGTCCGTACGCTCCAAGCCGAAGAAGGGCGGCGGAGACGGCGGCGCCTGCCCCTCCTGCGGCAAGGACAAAAGCCAGAAGCAGCAGCACGCCAATACCAAGGATCGTCCGGAGATCGTGCAGGTTGTTCCGGCAACTCCGTCCTCCGCCGGCGAGTCCGCGGACGACGACAAGAAAAAGCCGCAACGCAAATCCCGCCGTGGTGGATCTCGACGACGGGGACGTGGCAACAAGCCAAACGACAAGGCTCAGGCCGCCGACGGCGCGAAGTCCGGCGACGAGAAGCAAAGCGATAAGCCGAGCCGGTCACGGTCTAAATCCCGTGGACGCCGGGGAGGCAAGAACGCGGACGGATCCCCGAAGCACGAAGCCCAGCCACGCGACAAACGCAAGGATGGCGACGATTCCCAGCAGAACAAGGGTGACGGCAAGTCCTCGCGGCGGCGCGGTGGACGCGGACGCAACCATCGCGGAGGCGGCGATGACAAGGGTTCCGGCGGCAACCCGAACGCTTCCGGATCTCAGGGCGGCAAAGAGTCTCGCCAGAGCCAGCCGTCTGGCGACGGCGGCAAGCAGGGCCCATCTTCCCAGCCTTCGGATGGCAAGCCGCAAGGCCGGCCGCCACGACCTCGAGGACGTAATCGAAAGCGCTAAGATCGAACCATGAGCAAGCCCTTTTACATTACCACGCCGCTGTACTACGTCAACGACGAACCGCACATTGGGCACGCCTACACAACAGTGCTCGCGGACACCCTCGCCCGCTATCACCGGCTCTTCGGTGATGATGTCCACCTGTTGACCGGCACCGATGAACACGGCCAGAAAGTCGCCACCGCGGCTGAGAAGCTGGGACGCACCCCGCAGGAACACTGCGACATCACATCGCAGAAGTTCGTCAAGGTGTGGGCCAAGCTCGGCATCGAATATGACGATTTCATCCGCACCACCGAACCGCGCCACACGAAAATCGTGCAGCAGATCCTGCAGCAGATTTACGACGCCGGCGACATCTACAAGAAAGACTACGAAGGCTGGTACAGCGTCTTCGAAGAACAGTTCTTCACCGAGAAGGATCTCGTGGATGGAAAAGATCCCATCAGCGGTCGTCCGGTCGAGCTGATCAAGGAGACCAACTACTTCTTCAAGATGTCCAAGTACCAGGACTGGCTGATCGAGCATTATGAGAAGAACCCGGACTCGATCGTTCCGGGCTTCCGTCGCAACGAAGTCCTCGGTTTCCTCCGCGAACCGCTCGGCGACCTCTGCATCAGCCGTCCGAAAAGCCGTTTGAGTTGGGGAATCGAGATCCCGTGGGACAGTGACTACGTCACCTACGTCTGGTTCGACGCTTTGCTGAACTATTACTCCGCGACCCTTGCGCCGCCCGACGGCAAAAGCCCCGCGTGGCCAGCCCAGTATCACCTGATCGGCAAGGACATCCTGACCACGCATTCCGTCTATTGGCCGACGATGCTGAAAGCCGCTGGACTCGAACCGCCGCAACACATCCTCGCGCACGGCTGGTGGCTGGCGAAGGACGCCGCCAAGATGTCCAAATCATCCGGGAACGTGGTCAAGCCGCTCGACCTCGCCGACATCTACGGCATGGATTCGTTCCGCTACTTCCTGATGCGCGACATGGTCGTCGGGCAGGACGCCAACTTCAGCGAGGAAAACGTCGTCAAGCGCCTCAACAGCGACCTCGCCAATGATCTCGGCAACCTGCTGAACCGTGTCACAAAATTGCTCGACCAGCACTTCGACGGCGTCGTGCCGGACGTGCAGTGGGACGAGGAAGATCCGCTGGTCGAATTGTCCAAGGCGACGACGCACAAGGTCAAACAGCTGGTCGAAGACATCCAGATCCACGCCGCGATCGAGGAAACGCTGCAATTCGTCCGTGCGATCAACCGCGACATCACCGAAGCCGCGCCGTGGACCACGATCAAGACCGACAAGGAACAGGCCGGACGCGACCTCGCTCGTGCCGCCGAAGGGCTGCGCATCGCCGCGATCCTGCTCGCGCCGGTGATGCCGGTGATGATCCCGGAAGTGTTCGAGCGCCTTGGCGTCGAAGCCGATCCGCATCGGAACTGGGATGATGTTGAGTGGGGCGAAAAACTGGCTGGACGGACCGCCAAATACGGCGACCCGCTCTTCCCGCGACACAAGAAGCCGGGAGCGCAGGACGAAGCCCCGAAGCCAAAATCGGAATCGAAGCAGAAAAAACAGCCGAAACCCGCGCCAAAAGCGGATGACGGCTTGATCAGCTTCGACGAGTTCAAGCGGGTGGATCTGCGCACCGCCGTGGTTCTTGCTGCCGAACCGATCGAGGACACCGATAAGCTGATGCAACTGCAGATCGACCTCGGTACCGAGAAACGACAGCTCGTCGCCGGCATCAAGCAGCATTACACCCCGGAGCAGATCGTCGGCAAGACCATCATCGTCGTTGCTAACCTGCAGCCGGCAAAGATCCGTGGTGTCAAGAGCCAGGGGATGCTGCTGGCCGTCCGTGACGGCGACAACCTGCGTCTATTAACCCCGAACGACCAGGTATCGCCGGGTTTACGCGTGAGTTAAGGACAGTGCTCAGTGACCAGTGCTCAGTGATCAGTAGTCGAAGGTCGATTGAAGATAAGTGCCCGTGTCTGTTTACAGACGCGGGCGTGTTGCTCTGCCCTCGGACTTCAGTCCGCGATTCTCCGCAGCCCAAGCACTTACCACTCTCCATGCCCTCGGACTTCAGTCCGGGATTCGCTGCCGTCCAAGCACCTTCAGCCATCACGCCCTCGGACTTCAGTCCGGGATCTGTTGACCTTCACTGACCACTGACAACTGACAACTGAAAACTGTAACCCACCGCCGCCTGCGCGTGAATCACTGCCGTATCGAACAGCGGCACACTGAGATGGTCCTGCTGTAACAAGAGCCCGATTTCCGTGCAACCGGCAATCACCCCTTTCCCGCCCTGCTCAACCAACCCACCAATGATTCCGAGCATCCGTTCCCGCGACGCATCCAGCACCTTCCCCTGCACCAGTTCGTCGTAGATGATCCGATGCACCTCGTCACGGTCCTCTTTTTTCGGCGTCAGAACCGTCAGCCCGTATTTCTCCGCCAACCGATCCTTGTAAAACTCCATCTCCATCGTGTACCGTGTGCCGAGCAGGATCACCGACCTCACCCCCGCCGCTTTGATCGCGTCACCAGTCGCATCCGCGATATGCAGCATCGGCACACTGACACGCGCCTGCACCGCGTCGTACACCTTGTGCATCGTGTTCGTGCAGATTAGCACCACATCCGCGCCGGAATCCTCGAGCGTTTTCGCTGCGTCACCGAGCGTCATACCCATATCATCCCAGCGCCCCGAGTATTGCTGCTGCGCGATCTCGTCGAAATCGACGCTGACCATGTGAATCTTCGCCGAATGCAGGCCGCCGAGCCGATCCCGCACACCTTCATTGATCAGCTTGTAATACGTTTGCGTACTCTCCCAGCTCATCCCGCCGATCAAACCAATGGTCTTCATCTTGTGTTTCCCCCCGGATAAACAAACAGCAGGCGCCGCATGGGGGCCTGCTGGAAATTGGTACATGGTATTCGGTGATCGGTTGTCGGTAACTGCTCACACAGATCTCTTCGCCACTTTCACGGCTCCCGTAAAACGGTTTGCAGTATTGTTTTACCGCTTACCGACTACCGAGAACCGACAACCGGTTCATTCAACTGTCACCGCTTTCGCCAGATTCCGCGGCTTGTCCATGTCGAGCCCGAGTAGGTCGGCGACATAATACGACAGCAGCTGCATCGGCAGCACCGCCAGCAACGGCACCAGCAGGTTCAACGTCTTCGGAATCCGGATGATGTGGTTCGCGAGGTTGTCCATCTGGTGATCGTCCTCGGTGACTACCGCGATGACAACTCCGTCACGCGCGCGCACTTCCTGCGTGTTCGAGATGATCTTCGCACTCTCCGCGCCGCTCTGTGCCGCCAGCACCACCACCGGCATCATGCGGTCAATCAACGCGATCGGCCCATGCTTCATCTCCGCCGCCGGATACCCTTCGGCGTGGATGTAGCTGATTTCCTTCAGCTTCAACGCGCCTTCCAGCGCGACCGGATACTGCGTGCCGCGCCCGAGATAGAGGAAATTGCTCGCCCGGCTGAACATCTTCGCGATGTCGATGATCTGCGAATGATCCTCGAGAATCCGGCTCACCTGATCCGGAATCCGCCGCAACGCATCCGTGATTTCCTGGCTGGTCTCATCCAGCCCCATCCGTTGCTGCCGCAACAGCAACGCAATCAGAGTGAGTACCGTGACCTGTGACGTGAACGCCTTCGTGGACGCCACCCCGATCTCCGGGCCGGCGTGCAGGTACACCCCGCCGACACTCTCACGCGCAATCGTGGACCCGACACTGTTGACAATCCCCAGCCCCAACGCACCGCGCGATTTCGCCTCACGCAATGCTTCCAGCGTATCAATCGTCTCACCGGACTGGCTGATCGCGAACGCCACCGTGTTCGGCGGAATCAACGGGTTCCGGTAGCGAAACTCGGACGCATATTCCACTTCCACCGGAATCCGAGCCAGTTCCTCGATCAGGTATTCGCCGACAAGCCCGGCGTGGTAGGACGTTCCGCACGCGAGCAGCAGGATCCGGTCGGCATTCGCCAGTTCGTCCAGATGCTGGTTCAGCCCACCCAGCTTGATGCCACCATCCGGCAGCAACCGCCCGCGCATCGTATCCTCGAGCGTCTGCGGCTGCTCCATGATTTCCTTCAGCATGAAGTGACGGTAGCCGCCCTTTTCGATCTGCTCGAGCGTGAAGTCGATGTGCGTGATCTGACGCTGGATCGGGGATTGGTCGAGGTTGAAGTGACGGAAGCCGCTGTCCTCGATGATGCCGACTTCATTGTCGTTGAGGAAGATGACGTCCCGGGTGTGTTCCACCATCGCCGCGAGATCCGACGCGACGAAATACTCATCCTCACCCACACCCACCACCAGCGGACTGCCCTTGCGTGCGACAACCATGCTACGCGGGTGATCCTTGTGCATCACCACGATGCCGTACGTGCCCGCGATACGATGCAACGCACGCACCACCGCCTTGAGCAGATCGCCCTCGTAAAAGTCGAGGATCAGGTTGGCGAGCACTTCCGTGTCGGTGTCGCTGGTAAACGTGTAGCCCGTATTGCTGAGGTATTCCTTCAGTTCGCTGAAATTCTCGATGATGCCGTTGTGAATCAAAACCAGATCGCCACCCATCGAATAATGCGGGTGAGCGTTGAGATCGTTGGGCACGCCATGCGTCGCCCAACGCGTATGCCCGATGCCGACGGTCGCCTTGGAATCGGCGATGTGACCGTTCAACATCCCTTCCAACGCGCTGATCCGTCCCTGCTTCTTCATCACGTTGATCCCATCGTCCTGCATCAACGCAATGCCCGAGGAGTCATACCCCCGGTATTCGAGACGTTTCAACCCGTCCAGCAACAACGGTGTAGCCGGTCGTTGACCGACGTATCCAATAATTCCGCACATATACGGCCTTTCATGACACCTTATGCGACGGTAAAACTACCGTCAAGCGCATCCGTCTGAATAACCCGAATGCAGCTGCAAACCAAAATGAATACACGACTTGCGTGACAGACTCGACCGGGCGCGATCATCCATCCACGGACACGGGAACCATTTCCCGGTGTCACGCCATCACCGTGTCCAACGTGTTTCCGCCATCACTACCAGTGTGGCAACCAATCCGCGCAGGTGAGCAATGCAAAGTAGCGAGAAGCAGTCTGGGAAAAAAGGCAGTCCTCTTTTCCGCGGCCTCCCAGTGAGGTTACAGCAATATCAGCTAACTTTCACGGAATCAACTACCCACGAATGTTGATCTGGACGTTGATACCGAATTCCTGGAACTTCGTCGTGTTCGTCACCGTTTCCGTCACACCGTACTTGTACCGGACACTGCCGCTGACATTCCGCGAGAAACGATAGTTCACATTCGGCCCCACCGACCAGCTCAACCGCTCGTCCGTCATCTCGAACCCGGACCCCTCACGCTGCGTTTCGTTGCGGCTCGCGGTCCTGTCAAAGCTCAACGCGAACGTGGTTTCGTTGTCGAAACGCTTGTTCTTGAACGGCCACACCGGAATCGGAATCCGGAACCCGGTCTTGCGCGTGTAGTTCACCGACAATGTGATGCTCTGTTCGGTGTTACGCGTCTTCGTGTTGTTGCTGGCCGTCACGTTGTAACGCTGCGACCAGTTGTAGCGTGCGGTGGTGCTGATACTGTGCATCCATGTGATATTGAACCCTGCCAGCGGGCTGAACTGCCGGCTGAACGAACGCGACTGCACCTGCCGCCGGATTCCGCCCAGGCTGTCCGGCTGCACCACCCGTTCCCAGCTTTCGCTGGTTTCACCACGGTAGCTGTGATCGAAGGAAATCGTCTGCGCGATGTTCTTCAACGGTCCGAACTGCTCGAGTCCCGACCAACGCACCGTGTAGTTCGGAATGTCCAGCGCCGTCAACGACTCATCGTCCTTGTTGAACAAATAGAACGCTGAACGCGTCGTCTGGCCTGAAACCTTGTTCCCGGAGGATTGTGAGAACTTGATGTTGTAATCGATGCTCGTGCTCAACCGGGTCGTCCAGTCCACACCGGAACTGAGACGGTAGTCATCCGTACGGTTCGCGGTTGTCACTGATGAGATATTCGGCACCTGGTTCAAGCCGGAATCGCCGGTGAAACCGAGACGATACTCCCAGCTCGGAGTGCCATCCTCAACGCCCGGCGTGTTGAACGACGTCGACTGGTTGTAGTTCACCCGGATATCCTGCAGCCGCCGCAGGAATCCGAGACCAAGGTTGACCGGGTTGATCGCGCGCAGAATCGCCTGCTGGTTCGCACGCAAACGTTCTTCGTCGCTCGGCCCCTGTTCTTCCTCGTCCCCTTCTTCGCCGCCCTCTTCGCCTTCCGTCTCTTCCTCACGGCCCAACAGACGCGCGAAATCCCGCTCCTGCTGGTCCTGCACACTGCCCTCGCCACGTTCCGCGGGCAGGATCTGACGCAAACGGAACGACATACTGCCGCCGAGATTGTTGCTGGTCTGGATCGACCGCCCGGTGTACTTGAAACCGGACCATGACCACGTGTACCGGCTGGAGTAGTCCATGCTGGTGGTTAGCCAGGAGACGATGCTCGGCGAATAGTTGAACCGCACATTCTGCGTCTTCTGCGTATCAGCGAACGGCAGGTTCAGCGCACTCCAGAACGTCTCGCTGTATCTCGGATCGTCGCTCGGTATCCGATCCCACGGCTGCTTCAGATACGACGCCAGATCGCCCGGTAACCTGATCCTCGCTTCACTGTAAATGAACTCGAGGATATCCGCCGGAGGTTCGCCATTGTTCAGTTTCGTCTGCGCCTGGTTGGCAATGTCCTGGCCATCCTGTCCAAACGTGACCTCTTGCAACTGCGAGATAAGTTCCTCGACCATTGTCAGGTCCGTCGTCCCGGGATCAAATACCCGTTGACGCACCGAATCCGGCTGATCATCGTAAAGAATCTGCTGCCGCGAGCTGTCCTGCCGCACATGCTGCGACTGAATCGAATAATCGTAGTCAAACGACAACGGGCGGAACGGGCTGAAACTCGTCCCCCAGTCACGGGTCATGCCCAACGTGTACGACGGCCGCTCCAACGCGTTCCGGTACTTCTGCGACTTGATCGTCTCCGAGGCATCAACGCCACCATTCAACCGTGTCGGCAGGTAATTCAACTTGGAATCCGCCAGCGTCTCCAGCACCGGAATCCGTTCTGTCCACCCGAAAACGTTCAGCTCCTGCCGTTCCAGCGGCAACGAGTACGACACGCTCCCGTTGTTGGTAAACGTCTTCTGGTACTGGTAGCTGAGGCTGGAGGAATACTTCTCTGACCGGCTGTAGCTGGAACTGAGCTTGTCAATCGTGTACTTCGGCAACCAGTGACTGCTCTGGCCGGACTTCGAGTAGTTCAGACTCCAGGAATAATTCTGCGACGTCGTGAACAACGTGTCCACGCCCCAGGCCGACCGGTCCTGCAACGGAATACCCGTGGTTTCATCGACAACCACCCCGCCGCTTTCATCGCGCAGATATTTGTCGTTGTAGTGTTCCTTGCTCAACGCCATGTCGCCATAGCGTTTCCACACATTCAGCTCGCCCTGATCGACCAGCGATTCGGTGCGCACATCCCCATTGCCCGACGTGTACTTCGGAATGTCCAGCTTGCTGGAAACAGACCCGCGCAACGGCAAACGTACACCCAGCGACGGATCGAGGAACTTGTCCAGTTGCAACGAGCCACTCACAGAGGCGTCAATCGAGCTCTGGTCCGAGCCGGAACGCTGGTCCACCTGGTGGAACTCGGCGTCCGACTGCTTGATGTTCGTCTGCAGATCGAAGAAGTCAGCGAAACTCATGTCGAGCGAGCTGCGCATTGCCATGCCGCGTTCCTTGCGAACACCCGACAGGCGCAATTCGTCCACCCAGACCTCGATGCCCTCATCCGATGAGACCGGCCTGCCGTTATTCCGCACACCGACGGCGTACAGGTTGACCGAACCAATCGACGGCGTGCCGATCACCTTCATCGTGTGACCGTTCGCCAGCGTTTCATACGCAAAATCTTCGCCTGACTCTTCCGCCTTCTTTTTCAAGCTGGTGAGACGGTCGAGGTTGATCTCGATGCTGTTTTCGTCCCATCCAGGTTTCAGCGGCAGCGAGTATTCGTAATACCCGAGATTCGACCCCTCCAGACCCGAACCGAAACGCAGGAAGAATTCCAGATCCTTGTTTTCCAAGGCCTGCTGATTCCGCCCACCACCGTTCACAAACATCTTCAGCAGCCGGTACTCACGCAGATCCTGCTCGTTATACAGGTACTTGATAAGCTGACCTTCGACCGCGGTCGGAATGTCACGCAGTGACATCACCAGTGACTGTTCCTTGCTGCGAATGTCGGTGATCGGGTCGATTTCACCAGCCACGCCCGGCGGCGGATTGTAATCTTCCGAGTTGTCGTACGTGTTGATCGTCGTCGCGGTGACATACACCGTCGTGTCACCGGTCACCGGATTGACGATCGGATCTTCCAGCCACTCATTCCCGACCAGCTCGATCTGCGCGATCTGCACTGATGCCGGGCTACTCAACCCCGTCGCCCACACGCGGAAGAACTCGATCTGCGTCAGGTCCGGCTCGTTGACCTCGTCGAATACATCTTCAATCGGGATGCGGACCAGATACCATTTCTTCGGATTGCTCTGCCCACCACGAACGTACTTGGTGAAATGCTCCGGATCGTTCAACCGGAACTGGTAGCGGAAGAAATTGTTCGCCTGGTTCAGGTTCAGGTCGCCGTCGAGGTCTTCCGTATCCGGATACCGCGCTTCGTCGTCCTGGTTGTTTTCCGTCCCGTTGATCTGGTCAACATCGTTCGGCGACGACGCACTGAACGACCAGTCGTCCGACGAGAACGGCTCAGGTGGGTTGCTCAGCGATCCGTCGCCGGCGTCGTGAACACCGTTACCGTTGATGTCCCACCAGTCATACTGCGGGCTGTCGTAATCGTAGTTCTCATTTTCAACAGTCCACGGCTCACCGCTTGTCTCGGATCCGTTGCGCCATGGCGGGTCATCGTCATCAATCCCGTCGATTCCAATATCTTCGCCGTCGTCGAGGATTTTGTTGCCGATATTCGAGTCCGAATACAGCGGTTCGTCTTCGCTGTCCAGCTGGCCGTTCGGAATCACATCCTCGCTGATCTGCCCCATGTCGAAGTAGATCGCCGCGTTTGGACCGCCCTGCCCGTTCCACTGCATCCACACTTCGATGAACTTGGTGTTCGACTGGTTGTGGAAACCAGCGGACAATGAACGCATCACACCGTTCCACGTGTCCTCGGGATCAACGTCAGCACGGCGCAGATTGTTCACTTCCGGATCGAACCGCATGCTCAGCACGTCCGTGTTGTTCGGCACGTTGCTGTTCACTTCACGGTTCGGCCAGATGTCCGTAATCGGAATCTGCTTGTACGGATTCCACCAGTACAACCGCATCCGGAAATCGTTGTTGTCGTTGGCCGTCATTTTCTGATTCCAGAACGGCAGGCGGACCGGGTGCGACGCGGCGTACCAGTTCTTACGGCGCACGCCCAGCGGCGTTGCACGTTGAGACGCTTCGAAGTCGTCGATGTAGGCAACACCGTCGTTGTCGCCGGTCGAGCCGTTGTTGAGGCTGTTCGGGTTCGGGAAGACCTGCGCGATTTCACCCTCGAACACCACCTCGGACGGTTCGTCGGTGCTGATCAACGGGATCGCGTTCACCATCTGCGTCATGAAATACGGGTGGAAACGCAACCGGGTGTTCGCGTCCCAGATGAAGTTCTGCAACGGTTCGTTACCAACCTTGACGCGCTTTTCAATCGGTTTTTCGTTGAAATTCAGCAGCGTCAGGCCGATGAACGAGTCTTCCCAGAGAGCATACTCGAGACGAATACCCAGCATCGTTCGCTGATCGAGCTGGAACACCTCACCGGATTCATACTTGATCTCGAGGTTCGCATTCGGGTCGAATGCAGCTTCGTTGAGGATCGTGATCTGGCCAGAAAGGTAGTCGATGATGTAGTCCTGGTCCTTCTTCAACAGTGCCCCGTTGAGGAAAACCTCTTCCGAACCCTCGAGGACGTTAATGCCCAGGTTGATGTTCGCGGACGTATTGCTGTATTCTGATTCGAGTACGAACTTCTTTTCAATCGTGACACCGGAATTCGGCAACACATCGTAGATATTGGGGTTGCGCAGCTCCTCTGACAGGTCGATGAACACCGAGTCCGAGCCCACGACATACCCCGCCGGGTCGAACGGACGCAGATCCGGGAAGTGGATTTCACCATCACCCAGCCGCACCCACTGCGCATCGATGATCCCGTCCGGCGTCTTCGCGCCATCGCTGTTGAACACGTCGAGGCCGAACACTTCCAGCCAGCTCTTGTTCTGAGCGTTGGTCTGGCTCTGCTCGGTATTGTTCCGCAAAATGCGGAAATCGAAATCGCCTTCCTTAAGATTCGTCGTGCCGACCCAGTAGACGTGCTTCCACTCCAGGTTCCACGTCGGGTTGGACGGCTTCGGACTGGTCGGCTTGATCAACTTCAGGACGGTCTTGTTACCGCCCGGGAAGTTGACGTTGTTCACACCGACGTGCTGCCCGTTCACCGTATATGACACACCGATGACTTCGTTCCCCTGGGCCGCATACCGCAGCCGGATGTACCCGAAGTCCTTGTGGTACTCGTAGTCCGTGCCTTCCTCCAGTTTTTTGAAGAAGCCACGTTCCACCCAGTCAGCCGATTGAAGTTCAGTGTCCGCGCTCAAGCTGTCCACGAAGTCCGACAGCTCTTGAACTGTCAACCCGGAAACATCCGGAACCTTGTTCGCGATCGATTCATCGTAAATCGCGATACCCTCGAGCAAGGTCGAGACATCACCCGCCCCGGCGACCACGCTGCGGTACACTTCGAGGTTTGAGATCTCAGCCTGCTGCGCCTGTCGGACGTAGTCGAGCGTAAAGGTTGGGAACGTTTCCCGGTAAACCGGATCGAGGAAGAAGTACTGGTTGGTGACGTAATCAACGTCATTGACACGCTTCGTCTGCGACTCGCTGCCGCCGGTGTAGCTCAGCTTGTTCTTTTCACCGTTCTGCAGCGACGCGATCGTCGTGATCGACAACGCGCCCACCTTCGAGACCGTCTTGAAGCCAAACAGGCCCTCGTTTTTCGCAGTCAGCGTCGCCAGCTGCGTCCCGGGAAGGGTCAACGAAACGTTACCCGCCTCGATCGACTGGATGATCTCGTCTTCATAGCCGGTGTATTCGAGTTTGACATTGTTCTCGAATTCGAACACACGTTCCGAGTCCTGGTCAATTTCCACCGAGACCTTGTCACCCACCTTACCCACGATCCGGAACTGCTGCGTCTGGTCAATCTTGAAATTGTAATTCGCCTGGTCGGTCTGAGTCGTTACAACCTGGTCCGAGGTTTCACGGCGGAGTCCGCCATCGACGGTGATCTTGCCGGACACCCGCAGTCCGACACGGTCACCACCGAAAATCCGGCGGAATGTCTTGTTCTGGATCTTGAACGGAACCTGGATCTCAATCGCATCCTCGCCGGCGTTCGCCGAGGGACGCTTGATCCGTTCCAGGAAGTCGTCTTTCAAGTACTTGACACGGTCCCGTTTGAAACGGTCTTCACGGTAGGTTTCTCGCGATTCGACAATGGGACGGCCATACTCCCGGCCAAATAATTCACGAGTCGAGATGTAATACCCGCGCGCTGAATCCAGTTCCGTTTCCACGCGAAACAGGATACCCTCAACGTTGAAACCAGCGAGGCTGTCAACGCCAAACGCCTGGTACGGCTTGGGCGCACGGAGATCCTCATCCGGATCAAACCAGCCTGGAACGCTCGGAGAGAGCCCGGCACGGTTAAACGCGGACGCGTTCAAGGGAAGCAAACTCAACAGGAACAGCGCGAGGGCGGAGAAAACTACAGAGTTCACCCGACGCTGCCCACGGCGACATCTGGTCAGACTCACCAGGCCGTTACCTCAACTCATCGTGTGTCACTACCTACGATCAGGACCGTGAACAAGCTTCGAGGAACTACCTCCAACGGTATGCTTCTGTCAGATACACGAATGTCCGCGATGGCAAGCGGACATCAATAAGATAACTCGCGAGTGTCAACGCATCAAATTAACCCTGATACCAACACAGACGCGAGAACGTTCCGCTCTCGGGGTCTTACCGCCGCCTGCGACGCACGCGTGTACGCAACGGCTCGCCCTTCGGAATCGGTTTGTCCTGCTCAGGTTCCGAGCTTACGGGAGCAGGTTCGACTTTTGTCTCTTTTTTCGCCTCAGACCCGCTCTCGGAGCTGGAGGCCTCTGCGGCAGCCTTCGTGTCCTTCGCTGGCTTTGCGGTGCTGCGGCGGCGTGGCTTCCGTGCCGGGGCTTTCTTCTCCCCGCTATCATCCGCCTTCGCCTCGGCTACTTTATCCTCAACTTTCGGCTCTTCCGCCTTCGTGTCATCCGTCTTCTTCTCGTCCGCCTTCGCCTCAGCTTTCGTGTCATCCGTCTTCGGCTTGGCGGTGCTGCGACGGCGCGTGGTCCGGCGGGCGGGTTTCTTTTCCGCTTCCACCTTGTCAAGCTTGACGAGCTCCGCCTTCGTTTCCTTCTTCTCGTCCTTGGCGTCGTCCTTCTTCTCCGCTTTGGCGCTGTCCTTCTTGTCGGCGGTTTCCGTCTCCGCGGCTTCCTTCGCAGCCTTCTCGGCGGCTTTTTCCGCAGCGGTCTTGCGTGTCGATGGACGGCGGCGGGTGCGTGTCCGCGTCGGCTTCTTCTCTTCCGTGCCGTTGTCGGTGCTCAACAGACGCGTACTGTCCGGCTTCACCTGCAGGCTCGGCGCTTTCATCGGCGCCGGGGCGGCCTGTGCGCCGGAGCTCAGCTTCGCCGCCGCATCCGCGTCACTGGCGAGGCCGAAGCCCGTCACCACCGGCGTACCACCCGACTTCGGGTCCTTGATCAAACCGATCAGCTGATGCTTTGCCGCATCTTCCAGCAGCTGTGAGAAGCTGGAATAGCCATACTGGCCCTCAGTGAACGACGGCCGCTTGCGGCGAATCGTATCCTTGATCAAACTGCCCCAGAGGGCATCCTTGTTCTCACGCATCAACGCGGCGACGGCATCCAGAATCAAATTGAACGCATCCGCCTGGCGTTTCGTCAGACCCATCGGCAGCTGCGGACGGTTCACCGCCAGGCTGACCAGGTCTTCGTAGAAAATGAATTCGTCGCAATTGTTCGCCAGCAGGTTGCTGGTCGACTGGGTGAGGCCAAAACCGATGACACGCTTGTCGTTTTCCTTCAGCTTCGAAACCAGCGGCGTGAAGTCGCTGTCGCCGGATCCGATCACGAACGTGTCGATGTGCTCCTTGGTGTAGCAGAGGTCGAGCGCGTCAACCACCATCCGGATATCGGCGCTGTTTTTGCCGATGTTCCGGCGCATCGGGATATCAATCATCTCGATCGCGTGTTCATGCAGTGGCTGCTTGGCATCGGAAAACAAATACCAGTCCGCATACGCCCGCTTGTAAATGATGCGCCCCTTTTCCAGCAGACGCTCCAGCACACGGCGGACCTCGAAAGGTTTTCCGCCGGATTCCTTCAAACCGATGGCGATGTTATCGTAATCGATGAATAGTGCAATCAGGTTTTCTTGATCTCTGGTCATCCGTATTCCTGTGGCATCCCTCGGGATGCAATGGTTTTACCTGTTGAATGTTAACGTTGTACAACCAGCTCCGAATATACCGTCCACCCCGTCACTGAGCAACCTGCATTCGCAAGTGGTTCCTGGACCGTTCCTCACTCCAAATCGACGGAGATATCTGCCGGTTCCTCGCGAAACAGGTACTCCACAGCTGGTTGTGAGGTCAGCATCTTCCACAGCTGGTGCCCGGCACTGTCCGCCTCTGCATACTTGTATGGAAGCAATCCACGCTCCGTTTGCAGGATTGTGACGGACTCATGTAAGCACCTCGCGTGCTGATATACAATCACCTCAACCGCTTCACCGCCACAATCTGCACCAACGCAATCCCGGAGAAAAGAGTCGCCAGTAGCGCACGGACCGGTGCTGGTCTCATCAAGCGGACAATCAGGTGACGGAAGGTGTTCATGAGTGAGGACGACGCATCAGAAGGTGAAACCGAATCCGGCACGAAGAACAGTCATGGAACGGAAATCGTCGAACGAACGCTCCCACACCGCGCGATACTCCGGCGAATCCTCGGCTAACGACCACGCGTCGCTCTCAATCAACGTACGCGCGTGCATCAGTTC
Organism: bacterium; assembly: GCA_963675295.2. GTDB lineage: Bacteria > Electryoneota > Electryoneia > Electryoneales > Electryoneaceae > BMS3BBIN04. Next base: position 2,307,648 of record CAXXKJ010000002.1, on the reverse strand, counting down.
GATCTGGAACCGAGCCGGGCCGTACACCTTCGCCTCCATCCCGACCATAAACATCCACGCTGCTTCGAAGTCGGTGCTGCGCTCTTCCTCGAGTCCATTGACGCCGGTTAGCGTGATGTTCCGCTGCAACGCGGCGACACCAATGCCGAAGTACGGTGAAAACAAGTCGCTGCCGGGATAGTAGAACAGGTTGGAATGGACCGCCGTTGCGACCGCATCCGGGTTGGTCTGTATGTTGGCGTTCCCGAACAACTCCGCATCGGTATCGTCCAACTCGCCGTCGTACAGGAAGAAACCCAGTCCGATGCGCCAGATCGATCCGGCATCGACCCGGAACCCGAAACTGCTACCGGTCCCCCACGAGATCCGCGAATCGAGGTTCGAGGACGCCTGGTCCAAAGGCTGTCCACCGATCACATACAGGTGGATCTCCGGAAACTCACGAATCGTAACCGGTGTCTGCTGCGATAATTCCAACGTCAACGTACGTTCCTCGCCGGGATCGAGCTTGATATAGTCCGTCTCGCTCACATACCCGTGCCGGACCGCCGTCACCGTATCCGTCAACCCGCTCGGACGCTCGATCGTCAACGGTGCGAACCCGACCGGATTGTTGTTCAACAGCACCGCCGATTCCGCCGGGATCGTTTTCACCGTCAAAAACGCCTTGGGATTCACATGACGCGACACCAGGTCGCGAAGAACCTCTTTGACCTCCCGCTCCGGCATCTCGTACGCTTCCGACCCGCTACCGAACTCCCGTTCAACCACTCGGCCCTGCGCCACATCCAGCACTCGCACTTCATACTGGATCAACGAGGAACGCAATTCCCCGTTCAACGCAACCGCTACCACCAGGTCTGTTCCCAGCGCCTCGCCCAGTTCAAGCATGCACTCAAGCGTGAAACATCCCTCGCTGGAGGTCACACCCTTCGACGCGGCGAACGAATCAACCGCTGCCAGACTCAGCAGATCCACATCGTCATCATCAGCCAGAGCGTCGTGAAGCTGCGACCGGAATTCGACGTAATCCGCATCGTCAAACTTGTCGAACATCGAGCTGGTTTTCAGCGGAGCAACCGCAATCGTGGTCGCAAACACGGAGGGAACAATCAACACGGCAACGGCAAACAACAAAACAACCCGCAGCAACCTCCCCATGCCGAACCGGCTGATCCGGTGCGAACGGTCGATCGCCTCGTTTGAACTGCCGTGCGTTGTCCCGGTGTGTTTACGCATGCGAGCTTTCTTTGTTCTGCAACTTGTACCGGTGCATGTAAATGTCCATTTGGTGGAAGAGTCCGTGCAGCACCTGCACGTCCCGGTCCTCCAGCAACGCGCGGTCCAACACCCGCCCGAGCACCATCTGGTAGCCTTCAATGTCCGGACGCGGCTGCAACCCGGCCTTCAGCATCGTCTCCGCCGCATGTTCGAGCACCCGCTGCCGTTCCCCCTTCGGAGCCGGTTCCCACGGATAGTCGGGCAACGGTCCAGTCGACGCTTTCGCAATCTCGTGACACACCAGCATGATCGACTGCGCAAGGTTCAGCGACGGATACGCCGTCGCCATCGGAATCGTCGTCCAGAAATCCCCGAGCAACAGCTCTTCATTGCGCAAGCCCCACTCTTCCCGGCCAAAGACAATCGCCACCGGACCGCTCTTCGCAATCGACAGCAGGTGCGGTGCGACGGCCTCGACCGGATGTACCGGACGTGTCCGCCTGCGGCGTCTGGCTGTTGTAATCGCGACGGCACGCATGTGTTCCACCGCTTCGGCGAGAGTCGCGTATTCCTCCACCGCCTCCAGCAGCTCGCCAGCACCCACCGCCAACGCGCGAGCTTTGCCACTGCGCCACGCGTCTGAGCCAACCACGATCAACCGCCGCAGTCCCATCGTTTTCATCGCACGCGCCGCCGCACCGACATTCTCCGGACGAGCCGGTTCGACGAGCACCACCGCGACATTGTCGAGACGGGCATCATCCTCGCGACGCCAGTAATCGGACGGAGTTGGCGGACCGGCGAGGTCCGGGCTGGACAGACGTGTCGGACGGGCGAGGGGCCTGCTGCGGCGCATGAACGGGTTCCTGATCTTCGTGTGGGTGCAAAAACGTTGTAATCTACGTGTTCGACACACCCGCGCCAAACAGGAGCCCGTGCTCGGAACGATGCCGGAGAAGCTCCACCCCCACCCTGCTTGCGCCCTACCTTGTCGCGGAATAAGTTGCACGATCCGGCAACAGCCCGGCCAAACCCATACCATCAGCCGAATCTCATGGATGAACAAGAACGCATAACCAGCGGTACCCCGCTGCCCGGCGAACAGGAGCTCGACCGGTCCCTGCGACCGCTCCGCTTCGAGGATTATGTCGGACAGGACAAGCTGAAAGCGAACCTCGAGGTGTTCGTCGCCGCTGCCAGGCAACGTGAACAGGCGCTCGACCACTGCCTCTTCTACGGTCCCCCCGGGCTCGGCAAGACCACCCTCGCCGGCATTATCGCACAGGAAATGGGCGTCCGGCTACACATCACCAGCGGACCCGTTCTCGAGAAACCCGCCGACCTCGCCGGCCTGCTGACCAAGCTGGACGAGGGCGAAGTCCTGTTCATCGACGAGATTCACCGGCTCAACAAAGTCGTCGAGGAGTACCTCTACCCGGCGATGGAGGATTTCCGGCTCGATATCCTCATCGACCGCGGCCCGGCCGCACGCAGCGTTCAGCTTAACCTGCCGCCGTTCACCCTGATCGCCGCGACCACACGCGCCGGCCTGCTCAGCGCGCCGCTACGCAATCGTTTCGGCATCACCGGACGGCTGGACTATTATTCCCGCGACGAGATCCAGACCATCATCACACGCAACGCGTCAAAACTCGATGTGGACATGGACACCGACGCCGCCGTCCAGGTCGCCCTGCGCAGCCGGGGCACACCCCGCGTCGCCAACCGCCTGCTCCGGCGTCTCCGTGACTTCGCTGAAGTCGAGGGCTCCGGCAAACTGACCGCCGAGATCGCCCACAGTTCGCTCGAACGCCTCGAAATCGACGAGCACGGCCTCGACGACATGGACAAACGCATCCTTGAGGCGATCATCCTCAAGTACCGCGGCGGGCCGGTCGGTTTGGGCACCCTTGCCGTCAGCATCGGCGAGGACTCCGGCACCATCGAGGAACTGTACGAGCCGTTCCTGATTCAACAGGGCTTTCTCGAACGCACCCAGCGCGGCCGTGTCGCCACAGCCGCCGCCTTCGAGCTCGTCGGACGCAATCCCAATGAGTTCAACCCCCAGGCCCGGTTGTTCTAACCAGGACTGGGTGTTCCGCAACGCCGTGCAGCCGCAAGTCGGCTTGCCTGTTTAAGGCCGTGCAGCCGCATGTCGGCTTGCTTGTTTAACGCCGCGTAGCGGCGGGACGTGGTTAGCGTGTGGCTTCAGCCACACGAGAGAGGCCATCCAACGAAAGAGGCCACCCACCTCTCTTCGTTGCGTCCTGTAGGGACGCCGCAGTTCCGTTCATCGCTGACGTCGCACAACGGATCACAGACGCGCCGAGAGACCTGAGACGAGAGACTAGAGACCATCCCTCACATGGATAAACGCAGCGACTACCTCTACCATCTGCCCGAAGACCGGATCGCGCAACAGGCCGTTGAACCCCGCGACGCCAGCCGTCTGCTCGTGCTCGACCGTTCCCGTGGCGACAACCAGCACCTCCACTTCCGCGACCTGCCCGATTTCCTCAATCCCGGCGATACCCTGGTCTTCAACAACACTCGTGTCATCCCGGCACGCCTGCACGGGCACCGCGACACCGGTGGTCAGGTTGAGCTGTTGCTGCTCGAAGAAACCGCACCCCTGACCTGGGATTGCCTCGCCCGTCCCGCCAAACGCCTTAAATCGGACACGCGTGTCCGATTTAACGGAGGCTGGTCCGCAACCGTACTTGAAGAGGGCGACGCCGGCCGGCGGCTGGTCCGTTTTTCAGCTGATTACACCGAGACCACCGTCGACGGATTCTGGGCGTGGCTTAACGGCGCCGGTGCGGTTCCGCTACCGCCATACATCCACCGCGCACCGGTCGACCATGACCGTGACCGCTACCAGACCGTATACGCGATACACAAAGGCTCCGTCGCCGCCCCCACCGCCGGGCTACACTTCACCCCGGAACTGCTCGAAACCTTGCGCGGCAACGGCGTCGACACCGCGTACCTCACCCTGCACGTCGGCATCGGTACCTTCCGGCCGGTCGAGGTCGAAAACCTCGCCGATCATCGCATGGACGAGGAGCGCTACACCATCGACCAAACCACCTCCGAGAAATTGAACGCCACCCGCGCCCGTGGTGGACGTATCATCGCCGTCGGCACCACCTCCGTCCGCACGCTGGAATCCGTGGTCCGCGAGGACGGTTCCTTTGCGCCCGCGTCCGGACGCACCGCGCTCTTCATCCGCCCGCCCTACACCTTCAAAGCCGTGGACGCGATGGTCACCAACTTCCACCTGCCGGGTTCAACACTGATGATGCTCGTCAGCTCCCTCGCCGGACGGGAACGCATCCTCGCCACCTATGAGGAAGCCGTCGAAATGAACTACCGCTTCTTCTCCTACGGCGACGCGATGCTGATCCTGTAGGTGGATCCTGCAAGCTGATCCCGTATAGCTGATCTAGTAAGTTTATCCTGTACTCAATTCCAGTCCGACTAACCATGCCCCAGACATTCATGTCTGGGCCACCCCGTCCCCACCCTGACACTCCACGCCCCAATCTGTGAATCAACCATCACCTTTCGGCCAGCACGTCATTCCGAACGGAACGAAGAGAAGTGAGGAAGAGCCAGCTTGGCAGAATTTGCTTCACGGACGATGGACAAACTGTCTGAATTATTGATACTCCGGACCTTGTTCCGTCGCAAATACACTCGACGTCAGAATGACCCACAGTCTATCTGCCTCTCCCGCGCTCAACCCACCTTCATCCGTTTCACACGACCCGTCTCCCAACCCGCCTCTCTTAGGGTCGCCAAACTTTCAACTCGCCCTTGCATTTCACTGAACATATGGTTAGTGTTGCAGCTGCAACATGTGGGAAGTGAACTGACGCACATTCACGGTGTACAAGGAGAGGGTATCATGGCTGACAAGATTGTCTGGTTTGAAATCATCGGTAAGGACGCCAACACGTCACAGAAGTTCTACACCGACCTGTTCGGCTGGCAGTATGACAACGAATCCATGCCTGGCTATGGTATGACATCTGAGAAAGACACCGGCCTCGGCGGCGGCATCGGCGGTAGTGACATGAGTAACGGCGCGATGTATGCCACCTTCTACGTCGGCGTGGACGACATCGACGCCTCCATTGCCAAGGTACAGGAACTCGGCGGCACGGTCATCGTGCCGAAGATGGAGGTCCCCAACGGTCCGACCATCGCCATGTTCAATGATCCGGACGGCAACATGGTCGGTCTCGTCCAGAACCAGCCGATGTAATCCGTCACGGCTTTGAGCTGTAAAAACGGGACGTGGCCAATGCCGCGTCCCGTTCGTTGTTTCTGCGCTATTTCTTCCGCCTTACGGCTCCCACGTCCCCAGCTTCTCCATCAACGCGACCCCCTCCGCCATCGTAATCACACGATAATGAGGCTTGTACGCGTTCGCGTACTGTTCGCTATGGTGATAGAGCGGCCAATCCGATGCGCGAACCCGTTCCGTGAATGATGCCAGGCTGTCCGCGGGAACCAGGCCAGTCGTCTCCAGCAGGCGCGTGGTGCGTGTCCACGTGGAATCGAGCAGCGTCGTATCCGCCTCAGCATTCATCGACGCCATGAACGCGTCCAGCACATCCATCACCTTGCCGCCGGACGCCTTGTAGGCTTGGAGGTTGATCCGCTGATACGTTTCGCCGAGCGGCTCGAAAATGTGGTCGCCGTTATCCACCGACGGCAGCGCGTTCCACTCCCGCAGCAGGTACTGCGCCGCCTGCTCCCGGTTCAGCTGCAAATGACCCGGGCCCAGTGTCGCCTGGTGCACGTACTTGTAAATATCCTCAAGCTTGCACTGGGTGTGCGTCGCATAGTGCGCGATCGCCTGCCGTACAATCGACTCACTGCGACCGTCGGCGCTGGATTCCATCTGTGGCTGAGCGATCCCCCAGACCGCCACGACCAACACCACGATCACAGTTGACAATCCCTGCCAGCTTCTGCCCCTCAACGTCCGCATCAACTCCCTGTCCCCTGCATGAAAAAACCGGCCTGTTCAGCCGGGTAAAAGCTCAGCACATCGTGACTGAATCTGCCTTTTGCCTCGCCGGCTAACGCGCACGGAGCCCGCTCCGTGACGACAGACAACAATGCCCACTCGACAGATCCAGATGCAAGCCCTTCGTTGACCTCTGGACTCGCCTACTCAGTGTTCAGATGTACGTGACAAATTTGAACGCGCCGCGTTCTACCAGCTTGTCGATTGCGCCTGATTGACTTTGCGCACATCCTTCGCCGACGGCCCCTTCGGACCTTCCACGATTTCCAGCTCGACGTCTTCCCCCTCCGCCAGATCGCGAAATCCCTGTCCCTCGATCGACGAATAGTGGACAAATACATCCTGTCCGGTACCTACATCAATAAATCCGAATCCCTTTTTAGAGTCGAACCACTTCACCTTCCCTGTCATTTCTTTCTCCCTGCCACGGCGGCCAATCCCATCCTGCGGCAACTCTGGTTAAACCGTCTTGACGTCTATCAACCCTGATCAATATAGGCGAAAAGGATCAAAAACAAGATCCATCTACACAACTTTGTTAAATTTACACGATAACTCCAGAGACGGACGATCTCGGGAATCTCAAGGGATGTGCCAGTGTTTTCAAAGAATTACCGATTCGCAACTAGCTGGTATGTCCATCACAACATCATCGTCGCGCGCGCGACTTCCGCACCTTTCTCCGTCAACGTGATGACGCCATCCTCCCGTTCGATCAACCGCCGCCCCTGTAGGTTCCGGCACGCCAGCTGCGCATAATCAGGCTCCCAGTTCAACGAGGCCGCCAACAGTTCCGACTGGCAGGTTTCCGTCCCCTTCTCAGTCCCCTGATGGTTCAGCAGGTGGACAGCAAGCAGATTGCCCGCGAAGTCGGCACGTTGCTTCCGTCGCAGCCGCAGCATCGACAGCAGTCCCCGTTTCGGTGCGATCACCAGCGCGAGCAGGAACAGTATCCCCCCGGCAACCACAATACTTCCCGATATCGACAGGTCCAGCTGGATCGCACCAGCAAACCCGAACACCGCCGACATCATCCCCGCAATCACACCGATCACCAGCATCCACGACAGCCTGTCCGTCAGCAGGTACGAGGTCGCCGCCGGCACGATCAGTAACGCAATCACCAGCAATGAACCCACCGTCTGGAACGCCGCGACTACGGTCAACGACACCAGCGTCATTAACGCGTATTGCATCGTCTTCGGTCGGAACCCCTGCGCTTCCGCAAGTTCCGGGTCGAATGTCGAGACCTTCAGCTCCTTGTAGAACACGAGCACGAACGCCAGGTTGAGCAGCAGCATCCCGCCGAGCAACCATGCCGATCTTGGCCCCAGATCCATGGTTCCGATTACCAGCCGGTCGAACGGAACAAACGCCAGATCTCCGCTAAGCACCGCGTCCGTGTCGAGGTGCACGTTGCCCGCGTAACGGCTGATCATGATCACCGCGAGGCTGAACAGCAACGGGAACACCAGCCCGATCGCCGTGTCGCCATGCACCTTACCCGTCCGGTTCAGCATTTCGACCAGCGCCACGGTCAAAATCCCCGTTGCCGCCGCGCCGACGATCAACGCCGGGTGGCTCAGGTCCTGCACCACGAGAAACGCGATCACAATGCCAAACAGCACCGAGTGCGAGATCGCGTCGCTCAGCATCGCCGTCCGCCGAAGCACGAGGAATACGCCCGGGATCACGCTCGCCGTCGTCACCAGCACAGCAACAATCAGGATTTCGAGGTAGGCGATGTCCATTAATGCATCTCCTTCAGCATCAATTGACGTGCCTTGTCCTCGCCATCTTCTGTCAACGACCACAGATCCGCGCCGCTCGCCTCCACCCAGCCCTTAGTTTGCAGCGATTGCAACGCTTTCCGGGCACGCTCGCCCATCATCACCTCAATCGCGCTGGTTTCATGCGGGTGACGTGCCGATCCGTGCTGCGCCGCAAGCTGGTACAGGTTGACCAGCGCCGTCTCCACCGCGAAGCTGCGCCGCTGTGCATACCGCCGCCGCCACTCCCAGGCCAGCCCACGTTCGGGCGCGAGAAACAGCGACAGTACCACAAACACACTGACCACCACGATAATCGTCGGACCCGTCGGCAACTGGCTGACGCTCGAGCTGATGATCGTCCCGATGGCCCCCGCAACCGCGCCAAACAACGCCGACAGCAGCACCATCTTCGACAGCTTGTCCGTCCACTGACGCGCCGCCGCGGCAGGCGCGAGCAACATCGCGCTCATCAGCACCACGCCGACCATCTGCAGCCCGAGCACAATCGAGACAACGATCAGGCCCGTCAGCAGAATGTCCAGCCGCCGTACCGGCAACCCCAGTGTCTGCGCGTATTCCGGGTTGAAGGACAGTAGCTTGAATTCCTTCCAGAACAGCAGCAACATGATCAGAATGACCACCGCGAGCACGCTCATCAGGATCACGTCTTCCCGCATCAACGCCGCCGCCTGCCCGAACAGGAACCGATCGAGCCCGGCCTTGTGCTCAATCGGCTGGCGCTGCACCCACGACATCAGCACAATCCCCAGCCCGAAGAAAATCGACAGTGAGATCCCCAGCGCGGCGTCCTCTCGGATCCGTGTTTGACGCAAAATCAGCAGAATCAACAGCGTCGCCAGCCAACCGGTCAGCGCCGCGCCAATGAGCAGCACCAGTGACGTTTTCGTCCCGGTCAACACAAACGCGAGCACGATGCCCGGCAATGTCGAGTGCGCGACAGCATCCCCGAGCAGTGCCTGCCGTCTTAGCACAGCAAAGCTGCCCAGCGCGCCGCTGGTCGCACCGAGAATCGCGGAACCGAGGATCACCGTCCGCAGGGTGTAATCGCTGAACCAGTCCAGCAGCATCACCCTTCACCCCCACCCCAGCTCTCCCATGGGGGCAAATCACGTGCACTAGACTGCAGCGCGGCGGCATCTTCGCCCAACCGATACCGCTGCATGTCCTCAATGAAGCTGATCTTGCCGCCGTACGCCTGCCGCAGCAACTCGCCGGTGAACACCTCGTTCACCGGACCGCTCGCAATCGCGCGCACATTCAACAACAGCGCCCAGTCGAAATACTCCTCCACCGTCTGCAGGTCGTGATGCACCACGATCACCGTCTTCCCCGCGTCCTTGATCTCCTGCAGAATCGCGATGATCGCCCGTTCCGTCGTCGCATCGACTCCCTGGAACGGTTCATCCATGAAGTAGATGTCCGCATCCTGAAGCAACGCCCGCGCGAGAAACACTCGCTGCTGCTGCCCGCCAGAGAGCTGGCTGATCTGACGCGTGGCGAAATTCTCCATCCCGACCCGCGTCAACGCCCCCATCGCCGCCGTACGATCCGCCTTCCCGGGACGCTTCAACCAGCCGATCTTCCCGTACACACCCATCGTCACCACATCCAGCACCGTCGTCGGAAAATCCCAGTCCACGCTGCCTCGTTGCGGCACATAGCCGACTCGCTTCTGCACCTTCGCGTACGGTTGCCCGAGGATCTTCACCTTCCCCGCCGCCGGTGGAATCAGGCCGAGCAACGACTTCAGAAACGTCGTCTTGCCCGCCCCGTTCGGGCCGAGAATCGCCATCAACACGCCGGCCGGAACACTCAAGTCCACGTCCCACAACACCGGCTTGCTGCGGTAGGCAACCGTCAGGTCGTTCACCTCAACCGCCAGCGCCGAAGTCTGATCAAGTTTGCTCGTTGTATCCTGAACCGTAGATTCGGTCATCGTTCACTCTCTGTTGCTGCCGCTGCTCCATCCGGCATCAGACTACTCACAATCGTGCGCACATTGTGACGCACCATCCCGAGATACGTCCCTTCCGGCGTGCCCGGCAGGCCCATCGCGTCACTGAACAACGTGCCGCCGATCACCACCTGTTTTCCCCGTGCACGTACCGCCGCCTGCACCGCCTCAATCGCCTTCGAAGACACCGAGGATTCAACGAAAATCGCCGGAATGTCACGCTCCGCGATCAAGTCCGCGATTCGACGCATGTCGCCCGCGCCCGCCTCACTGACGGTACTGATTCCCTGCAGACCATATACCTCAAAGCCATACGCATCCGCGAAATACGCGAACGCGTCATGCGCGGTAATCAACGCCCGCCGCTTCTCCGGCACCACCGACAACGTGTCCCGGATCCACGCGTCCAGGCTCGCGAGAGAATCACGGAAAGCCGCCGCATTCAGCCGATACTCCGCCTCGTGAACCGGGTCCAGTTCGACAAACGCCTCCTCCGTGGCATCGACGACATACCGCCAGCGGCTCACGTCGAACCATACGTGGGGATCATACGTCGGCGACCCCGGCGCCGCATGCAACCGCAATTCTTCCGGGATTCGTTCGGCAACCGCGAAGATGTGCTTGCTCTGCTCCACCGCCTCGAGAACACGGTCGAGCTTTCCCTCCAGGTGCAACCCGTTGTACAGGATCACATCGGCGTTTCGCATCCGCGCGACATCCCCCGCACTCGCGTTGTACAGGTGCGGGTCGGTGCCCGGCCCCATCAACGCCACCACGCTGACATGGTCGCCACCAACATGCTGCGCAGCGTCCGCGATCATCGCCGTCGTCGCGACAACCTTAATGCTCGCATCTACACGGAATTCCGCTCCCGGATCAGCGCCACATCCCGCAACCATCACAGCCAGCAGGAGTATCGCAAGCGCGGAAACCAGGCTCCTCAGCGGTCCGGCAACCAGGTTCTCCCGACCGCTCAACTTGTTCGTGTTGTTTTTCATGGCCGTAAAGTTAGTACACACTAATATCTAATGCAAGGTAGTCTGTTAGGATAAACTAACTCCGCTAGACATACCTACGAGAGGCCGCTCCTGGAGCGAAGCTGCCGGTCAGAACAAATGACTCATCCGGGCGGATCAGAGATCATGCTCCGGGGATACCGCTTTCGGGTGGAACTAGGGCCTTGCGGGTTTTCGGTGGCCGGAGGAAGATCATCACCACGGAGACGATCAGGATTGGAGAGCCAATCAGCAGGCCCTGGGACGGTGCTTCCTGGAAAAACACGATCGCCAGCAGGCTCGCCCCCACCGGCTCGATCACCAGCGCGATGTTCACCGGCAACGCACTCAAATGCTTCAGCGAGAAGTTGAATAGGCTGTGCCCGATCACCGTCGGCACCAACCCCAGACCCAGCATCGCGAGCCACGACTCCTTCGGAAACGGGCCCAACGGCTCGCCGAACGCGAGCGTCACGATCAACAGCCCCACCGCCGACAACCCATACACCGGCACCAGGTAGCACGCCAGTTGAACACCCGGAGTGCCGTCTTCCTGATCAGGACGTGTCAACCGAGCCATGAACAGGTACGCGCCCGCGAAGAACGCGCCGATCAACGCCAGGATGTCACCGAAGATGTAGTCCTGCGAAATCGAGATGTCGCCGCCAAAAATGATCCCCGCACCGAGCACCGCCAGCGCCAGTGCGATCCAGTGCAGACCAGTCAATCGTTCCTTGAGGATGAAATGCGCAGCCACAGCGACCATCACCGGTTGCGTCAGGATCAGAAACACGGCGGACGCCACCGACGTGTACATCAGCGAGCTGGTCCATGTGGCAAAGTGCAGGCAGAGGAAGATCCCGGCGAGGATCATGTACACCCATTGCCGCCGGGTTGGCGGGATACGGTTCTTTCTACGCCGTTTCAGCAGGTAAATCGGTGCCCAGAAAGCGGTTGCGACCAGCATCCGGTAGAACGCAATCGCCAACGGCCCGGCGGGGTCCGCCCAACGGATGAAGATCGCCGCCCACGCATATGCGAGCGCCGCGAACAACGGGAGTACACGAAGAAAGGGGGACATACGCTCCTGTACGCTGACCTGCTCTCTGCTTGAAACGTAAGGGTTTTGCAGCGCCTGCGGGGAATTGTCTCCCGTCACCTGCGAGTCACACGAAACCCACTGCGTGTTCATACGTATCCATCATATCATTGACGTGTGGAATCCAAAAAATTGTCGGGTACAACTGCATGGGTCTACGTTACGCGGGACGCTCGCCCCTGATCATAGTCGTTGGTATTGTTCTGGTTGCGTTGCTGTCGCTGCCGGCGACATCATCAGCGCAGGACACAAAACCTGCCCCGGAGCTGAAACCGGTCAACGCCGATCAGGTGTTCGAACTCGTCCGTGACCATGAGGATGGACCGGTGCTGGTGAACATGTGGGCGACTTGGTGCAAGCCGTGCCGCGAAGAAATGCCCGACCTGCTGAAATTGTACCAGGTACACCGCGACAATGGATTCAAACTGCTGCTCGTATCTGCGGATTTCACCAGGCAGAAGGATCAGGCCGCCGAGTTTCTCGGAACGCTGGGCGTCGATTTTCAGACGTACTTGAAAGATCAGAAGGACAACGAGTTCATTAACGCGATCGATCCCGACTGGTCGGGCGCACTGCCGTACAGCGTGCTATTCGCAAAGGATGGGTCGGTCATTCGTACGTGGGAAGGCAAATTGACCTACGAAGAGGTCGAAAACCTGCTGACCCGCTGATAATTGTCAGAGAACAAAGAAAGCAATACGATACCAAGCAACGGAGTCTTGTCATGACCGCTCGTAATTGGAACGTACCTGTAGTTGTGCTGCTCGCCGCCCTCGTGCTGCCGAGTCTGGCCTCCGCATCGGACGCCCTCAGCATTGGCTCAGCTCTGCCGATGTCGGACGCGAAGATGAAGAACGTGGACGGCGCCATGGTCTCGATCGGTGAAGTCAAGGGTGACAAGGGTACCCTCGTCATCTTCACCTGCAACCATTGTCCCTACGTGAAGGCGTGGGAAGAACGCACTGTCGCACTCGCCAACAAGGCGACCAAGGACGGCTTTGGCGTCATCGCGATCAACGCCAACGACCCGACCGAATACAAAGACGACGGTTTCGATCACAACGTCAAGCGTGCGAAGAACGCCGGGATGATGTACCCGTATGTCGTCGACAAGGGTTCGAAGCTGGCGAAGGCCTTCGGCGCGACCCGCACACCGGAATTCTTTCTGTTTGACGTCGACGACACCCTGATCTACCACGGCGCGCTGGACGACAACGCGCAGGACGCGTCCGCCGTCTCGGCGACGTACCTCCAGGACGCCATGACCGCACACCTGAGCGGCCAGCCGATGAAAATGTCGACCACCAAGTCCGTCGGCTGCTCCATCAAGTTCTACAAGTGATTCGTACTCGTCCCCGTTGACACACCCCCGGGACGATGAGAGTAGAAAAGCCGCCGGATTCACTCCGGCGGCTTTGTTGGTTCCAATCCCGGTGACCATCACAATTCCCGGTTCCCCGCCTGGGCCTCACGGATTCCGTTTTGATCAATCGTCAACGTGACCACCCGGCCCCGCTGTCCGATGTTGCGCAGCCGCCGCCCGTTAAGCAGCAACTCCACCCCGTTCGTGTTGCCGATCACCACCCGGAACACCGAATCCGCATCGAACACACGAGTATTGCCACTGCTGAGTATCGTGTCGAACACGTTGCTCGTATCATGATCGGTGATCACCCGCATGTAACACGGCTGCGACACCTCGGCGGTCAACGTCAACCCGCTCCCCGCACCGACCGGCGTGACAACGGCCTCTTCCGGCTCGTCACGGGTCGTTTCAACCGGTTCCTCGCGTTGCGTAGCGGCCTGGTTCCGTGTATTGCCGGCTGTCTCTGCCTCGCTGCCACCATCGTTTGTGACCGTTCCCTCCGCCAGGCTGTCCGCGAGCGCGCCGTCCGGATCGTCCCCCATCTGGCTTTCCCGGACCACCTCGTCGAACGGAATCTCTTCCACATTCTGCGAACGATCTTCACCGCCCGGTTTGATCAGGAAGAAGTACACCAGCACAATCACGATCACTGCGGCAACCGCGATGCCGCCGTACAACATCGGTTTGGTCAGAGTAAAATTGCTGCCGGAGGAACTGTCATCCGCGAGCATGAACTTCGGTGAACGCGAAGACCCGGTATCCGGGATGATCGGACGCCGCGAACCACCACCTTCGCCCATGTTGATCGCCGGTTGCGGAGTCGGTGCGACGCCGACAATCCTGTCGTAACGCTCCAGCACTTCGCCAACATCAAGCCCGACCGTTTGCGCATACGTCCGCATGAACGCGCGCACGTAGCTGCCGGGAAGGAAATCCCAGTCACCCGCTTCCAGTTTCGACAGATAGTCCGGACTGATTTTCGTGCGCTCGGAGACCTTCATCAGGTCCATATCCTTGTACTCGCGCGCCGCGATCAGATCCTTGCAGAATTCCTGTCTCGACTCCTGGAACTTCGGTTCTGCCATGAATGGCGTCCTCTCTCCCGGTCGTCCACGTGGTGCATGCCATTATAATAATCTGCCCGCCGCTTCCATCACACGGGAAAGCGGCAAGCCGACGACGTTAAAGTAACACCCATCAATCCGCTCAACAAAGGCGCCTGCCGCTCCCTGAATGCCATAAGCGCCCGCCTTGTCCTGCGCGTGACCCGTGGCAATGTACTCCAGCAACTCAGCATCGCTCACGTTCCGCATCCAGACACGAGTCGTTTCAACCCCGTCGAGCGTCTGGTTCGATTCGCGTAAATGTAACACCCAGGATGTAAGTACTTTGTGGTCTCGACCACGTAATGAGCGCAACAGTTCCAACGCATGATCCTCGGATTCCGGTTTCCCAAGGCTGTTTCCGTCGAGGATCACCATCGTGTCCGCCGCCAGCACAAACCCGGATTCCACCTCCGGCTTGATCGCATCCAGCTTCCGATGCGAGTTGGCGAGACACAGCGATTCAGGCTCCCCACCGTTCTCAAGCTCTTCCACATTCGCGGGACGCACCACCGGCTCGATCCCCACCTGACGCAGGATCGCCAGTCTCCGAGGAGAGGCAGAGGCAAGCGTCCACGGGTGTTTCTTCAACAACATCATCAAATTACGGCTCCGCTCTTCCTGCTTTCGTGTTCAATTCTCGTTATTATCCGGCGCAGGGAATGTCGGGGCACACCTTGCGTTTTTGGGTTCTGCTCACGATCTTTAGAGTCATTCTGCATCCCTGCTGTGAGACGGGGAAACTCGCACGAGGCCACTGGGGTCATGCTGGTCATAGGCTTGCTGGTGACATTCATGATCACCTACGGTGTGATCGAATTTGTCACCCACCGAAATCGGGTCCGCTCCATTCCCATCCGAATCCATGTTAACGGGACTCGTGGGAAGAGTTCGGTTACTCGCCTCATCGCCGCGGGATTGCGTGCGGGTGGAGTCCGCACCATGGCCAAAGTTACCGGAACCAAACCCCGTATCATCAATCAACACGGCCTCGAAGTTCCGATCATCCGGCTCCATCCCGTCAACATCATCGAACAGATCAAGGTCTTCCGCTTCTTCTCGCGATTCCGTCCGAAAGCCGTCGTCGTTGAATGTATGGCGGTTCAGCCGGCCTACCAGTGGATGTGCGAGCACCGCTTCGTGCACTCGACCGTCGGCGTGATGACCAATGTACGCCATGACCACACCCTTGAAATGGGCGCAACGCTGGAAAAAATCGCCAATTCACTCGCGAACACGATTCCGGTAAAAGCCCCGATGTTCATGGATGAACCGAACGCTGAAATCAAGGGCGTTTTCGAGGGACGTGCCAAGCCTCTCGAGTCGGATATCCATTATTCTGCCGAATCTTCCGTATCTATCGAAGATATGCGGCGTTTCAGCTACATTGAGCATCCGTCAAACGTCGCGTTGGCGCTGTCCGTCTGCGAACACCTCGGCGTCGATCGTGAAACCGCGCTCAGCGGCATGGCGCAGGCGTTCCCCGATCCGGGCGCACTTCGTGTCTTCACCGTCCAACGGGACGGCAAGACGCTGCATTTCCTGAACGCCATGGCCGCCAACGATCCCGAGTCAACGTTGATGACCTGGCAACGCATACAGGAGCTGTACCCGAATCCTGGGAAACGCGTCCTGCTGCTGAACACACGAGCTGATCGCTTTACGCGCAGCGTGCAGCTCGTCGAGATGATCGGGACCAGCATCGACTTTGATCGCCTCGTCTCCATGGGCGAAAGTACCGACATGCTGACACCGCATTTGCGCCGCTACGGCATTCCGGCGGAAAAAGTTCGCAAAATCGGGCTGCGCAAGTCACAGGAAATCTTTGACATCCTCTTCGAAGAAGTCGGCGAGGAAGGATTTGTTTTCGGTTGTGGAAACGCTGGACACGGGGGGTTGGAAGTGGCTGAGTTGTTCCGTCTACGGAGCCGTGAAGGAGTAAAGAATGGTTGAAATCGCGGTCGGTCTGGGTGTCGCGTTCAGCCTCGTATTCGCTGAGATCTTCGGTGTCGCCGCCGGCGGTATCGTCGTTCCCGGCTACATCGCGCTGAACCTGAATAACATCTGGACCCTGGCCGGAACACTCGTCGTCGCATTCGTCACGTTCGGCGCGGTCAGACTGACCTCGCTGTTCGTCTTCATCTACGGACGACGCCGCCTGGTGCTCGCCATCCTGTTTGGCTTCATCTTCGGCGCCGCGCTGAGAAACTTGGTCGCGGATCCGGTCTATGCCGCCTCCGATATCCGGCTCGAAGCCATCGGCTACATCATTCCCGGCCTGATTGCGAACTGGTTTGAACGCCAGGGCATCTTGCGAACCATCGCCGCCGTCACCATCGCATCCGTCGTTGTCCGCTTGCTGGTGATGATTATCATGGGAGGGACGCTCCTTGCCTAAGGCACGCCGATTCCGCCCATCCATGCGGTCAAGCTGGACGCTCGCCGTCCTCACCATCGTTTCGCTCGTCATGTACCTCTGGGCCAACCACTCACGCGTGGTCCGCCTCTCCCCCGTCTACGAGGAAAAACTCGCCGCGGCCGAGTGGATGGACGCCGCCATGGACACCCTGCGCGCACGAAAATTCCCGCAGATCGAGTTCCTCGACGATATCAACGATCCAAACGCCTCCACCCTGATCGGACAGCAATTCTCTCCGGTCACCACCGAAACCGGTGACCTCGAGGCCAAGTGGACCGCGCTGAATCCGAACATGGCCGCCGTCATGGTCGACTACTTCCATTCGGCAGGCCTGCGTTCCGGTGATGTTGTCGCCGTCGGACTGACAGGCTCCCTGCCCGGCATGAACCTCGCCATGTATGCCGCCGCACAGGCGATGGGCCTCGAACCGATCGTTATCACCTCGACCGGCGCATCGTCGTGGGGTGCCAACGATCCGAACTTCACATGGCTCGATATGGAGAGCATCCTGCACCACGCCGGGATGCTGAAACAGCGTTCGATCGCCGCCAGCATCGGTGGTGGGGACGATATCGGCCGCCAGCTGTCGCCACGCGGACGGGAACTGCTGCATGACGCCATCGACCGCAACAAGCTGCCCCTGCTGTTCAACGAAAACCTCGAGGAAGCTGTCGCCATGCGAATGGCGTGGTACGATGACGCCGCTGGAGACCGGTCGATCCGGCTCTATGTCAACATTGGCGGTGGAGTCGTCAGCCTCGGATACTCGCGCAACAGCGAACTCATCGGCGAAGGTCTGATCGACCGGCTCCCGGCGCTGAATTATCCACGTCGTGGCGTCATCCATGCAATGAATGTGCGCAGTATTCCAGTGCTCAACGTGGTCAACATCGCTCAAATTGCTGACACCTACTGGCTGCCGCTGTCACCAAATCCGCTGCCGGAACCCGGTGTTGGACGGCTCTTCAGCGAAGTCCGCTATAACATGACAATTACCGTCGCCGCCTTGTTCATCGTGCTCGCGACCCTTATCATCGTGCTACTGTTCGACCGTCGAACCCAACGGCTCGACCGGCCGGGCGCAGACCCGGATACACTGCTGTAGTTGTACACGAGGAAGCCATGAAGAAGAACGTTGTACTGGTAGCTTTTGCGCTGTTTCTGTTTTTCACGGCGATTATCCCCGCCCAGGCGTTTGAATGGGTGACCCTGGCGCCGGATGGAGACGAGAACCCCGTCAGTTTTACCATCGCCGGCCACGATCGTGTCTACCACCGGCTCAAGCCCGGTAAGATGATGTATTACGACATCGCCGAGCACGATCACATCCGGGTCATTACCCGTGCCGACATGCGCGATGCAGATGAGAACGAAGTCGTCTATACCTTCCGTCTCGGCTACGACGAAGGCAACATGCACCTCTTCGCACGCGCCGCAACCGCCGACGATAACGTCGAACTGGACGGTAAGCCCGGTATCGCTGGTGACGAACGCATCATCGAGAAAAAGACCCCGAAAGCCGCCAAGCGCATCTACATCAAGCTCGACAAGGATGCGCCGATGCCGGTCTTCTTCCGCGTCCAGCGCGACCGCTTCGAGACCATCAAGCAGGAAAACTTCGTCGTTTACACCCCGAGCCGCTACAACAACCCGGTGAATGTCAGCGTCCGCGAAAACCTGCTCACTTACTACGGCGTTGACCCCAAGGGCAACCTCGAAGTCGCGGTTAACGGCCCAACCGTGATCAAGGTCCTCACCCGTGTGATGATGGAAGACCATATGCGCCGCGAGATCAAGTTCCCGCTGGCGATTTACGAAGACAACGTGCTCAAGCGCACCGTGCTGATCAACACCTCCGCGTCCGATGTCGCGATTCTGCCAGACCATCCGGATCGCCGGCCATCACGCGGTGATGACCTCTACATCAACGTCCCGGCAGGCACGCACACCTACACCTTCGACCTGCCAGAGAACGAGTACGAAGCCATTCTCCGCTTCTTCATCCCCGAATCCGATCTCGCCATGGAGGCGGAATAATGGTGAAACGAAACAACGCTGACCTGCACGTCCTTCCCCGATCCAGGATTAACCTGCTGGTTCTGCTGAGCCTGCTGCTGGTCGTCAGCGCTTTCGTTTTCACTGCTTCGGCGAAAGAAAAATCTTGGGACTGGCAGGATGAAACCAGCCTCACCCTGAACTATCAGGGTGGATATGACAGCAATATCCTCGAGCTGTCGGAAGAAGACATCGACCGCTTCGACAACGGCGAACTGCCGCTGGCGACCGACGTTGAATCCTACGATGATTTCGTGCAGAGCCTCGGCCTGCACGCCCGGCTGAGCCTGCCAAAACTGTGGGGCTGGCGAGACGGCAGCATTTCCTACTCGTTCAACTACCTGTCATTCGCGAACAATTCGTACAACGACCGCCCGATCCACAACCTGTACTTCACACACGATATCCTCAACCGCACCGACATCTTCTTCAGCTACCTGTACATCCCGGAACGCTACCTGCGGGACTACTACGACCGTGATTCCGGTGAGATCATCGGCACGCAGTTCGACTACGATCTCCTCGGCGGCGGCATCCAGTATTCGCCGGACTTTCTGAAGGGCATGCGGCTCAGCGCGAGGTACGAGTACTTCACCATCTACTACAACAAATATTTCACCGAATACGATTCGGAAGGCTGGGGCCTGCGCTTCGACCTGCGGTATAAAGTTAACAAGGTGGTTACGCTTACCGGTATCGTCAAGCGCCGCTGGTCCGATAACGTCGGATTTAACCAGCACTTGGCCGGTTCCACCAACGACCCGGGACAGACCGATTCCGAGTATGGTGATGGGTCCTACGGCGAGGAATGGTTCGAACTGGTCGCCGATTTCAACGTGTACGACCTGCTGCCCAACCGCATTGATCTGTCGCTGTCCGCCCGCCTGCGTCACCGTTTCTACGACAGCGAGCTCAGCGTGGACAACGACCCCGTGCACGCCGGCCGCGAACACAACCACTGGCGTTTCGGACTGGAAACCAAAACGAAGATCATCGGCAACCTGTACGGTGGGCCCAGCGTCGAGTACGAATTCCGCCGCACCGATTCTCCTGTCGACTGGCTCAAGGAACGCAAGGACTTTAACGCCTTCCGCGCTTCTCTCAACCTTAGCTATCGCCTGTGGTGAAGCCGGACTGAGAGATTGACCTGAAGCAAACATCAAACGCCGTTCCCTTCCCGGGGACGGCGTTTTTTAGTGCGCTTCTTCTGGTTCTCGAGTCTACGAGAGGACTTCCCGCCTCGTTCTTACAAATCGAGTGAACTATTCCTCGTTTAACGAGTCGAGCAACCGTCTGACGGCGGGCACGTTCCCCAGACATTTATGTCTGGGCTAATCCGCACCCCGCCGACCGCAGTCCGCGGTCCGTAGCCCCTTCCTTTCACCGAACCGAACTCGTCGCCCCCGGAATCATCGTCTCATCATCCTTCGGAACACGGATCTTCAGACACACGAAGAACCCCGCCAACGCAATCGTTCCAGCCAGTACAAACACCCAACGGAACCCGTACGCTTCCCAGATGTACCCGGACAGCACCGGCAGGCTCATCGCGACCACGTGGTCAATGGTTATCCCCATCGAAATCGTCGGGGTAATGTGGGACGGATCCTCCGCAATCTTCTTCAGATACGTCGTCCGCGCGATCCGCAGTGCAAACAGCAGACTGTCGAACACGTATGCCCCGTACAGCACGTACAACGCCACATTCGGCGCGAACAGGTCCCCAGCGAACGCGTACGCCATGCAGATGATCAGCAGCAGCACCTCGTCCGCCGCCAGCACCACCCGTTCCCCGAGCCAGTCGATAATATCCCCGAGCAACGGCCGGAAGATCACGCCCAGCGTCGCCGCGATGAAATACAGCAGTGCAATCGTCGAAACCGGCACCTCGTGCAACGACACCAGCACCCATGTCCCGAACGCGAAGAATATCTGCTTCCGAATCCCGAACAACGCGCTGATCACATAGAAAATGGTGTACCGCTTGCGAAACACCATTCGTCTTGACTTCTGGTCCGTGTTCCCCACCTTCAGCGTCGCATACAACACCCCCGCCAGCAACGCAGCCACCGCCATCAGGCTGAAGAACACATCGTACCGCGGCCCGATCCACTTGCTGAGTAGGTAGATCAGTCCGACGCCGGTAATTTGACCGAGGTTACGGAACCCGCCGAAATGCCCGAGCCGGCGCCCTTCCCCACCTTTTTTCGCCAACTTCAGCCCGATCGGCCCCTCGACTGCGAAGATGACATGATCCCCCAGCGACCAGACCATGATCCACACCACCAGCCACGTCACATCCGGCGACCACCACGCCAGCCCCAACCCGCCGAGCGCAGTGAAAATCATCGCAATCGACGCCATCCGCGTTTCACGCATCACCGTCAGCATCGCCCCGGCGATGAACATGATCAGAAAACCAGGCAGTTCACGCGGGAACTCGAGCCAACCACGGGAGGATGCGTCCAACTGATGCACGTCGGACAAGTAGTTGTTAAGAATGGACATAACGATGCCGCCCGCCGCGCCGAAAAACATCGTCGCAATCAGCGCGCGGGAGAGATCATCACGGAGGGCAAAGATTCGCAGCAGTCGTTTCATCGCATGTCCGTCGGTCACGGGGGGAGCGCGTAAAATGCAGCACACATCCGGGTTCCGCAAGCGTACCCCTCGACGGAGAACCCGTATCGGCGCTTGCCCCACCCCGCCTGTCGTGCGCACCTTGCGGCATGAAGAAACCGGAGATCCCCGAAGACGGCGTCAACCGCGTCACCCTGAAGGTCGAGGACGGCTATTCCGCCGCTGAACGGCTGGACGTGCTCGTCACCAACCGCCTGCCGAAAATCACGCGAAACCGTGTCCAGAAGCTGATTTCCGAAAAGGCCGTGCTGCTCAACGGGTCCCCGGCGAAGGCGTCCACCATCGTCCCCGGCGGCGCAACCATTGAGGTCACTTTCCCTCATCCGCCACGCCCGCCAGCAGGCCCGGAGGACATCCCGCTGGACGTGCTGCACGAGGACAACCACATCCTCGTGATCAACAAACCGGCAGGCATGGTCGTCCATCCCGCCGCCGGACACAGCGACGGCACCCTGGTCAACGCTCTGCTCGGCCGTTACGCCGACCTGCCCAATCCCGGCGGACCGACCCACCGGCCCGGCATCGTCCACCGCCTCGACAAGGACACCTCCGGGGTGATGGTGATCGCACGCAACGACCACGCGATGACCGTTCTGGGACGCAAGTTCCACGATCACGACATCGAGCGGGAATACGTCGCGCTGGCATGGGGGGATATCCGTGAGGATCGCGGCACCATAGACGCGTCGCTCGGACGTCACCTCGGCAACCGCAAGAAATTCGCCGTGCTCGAGTCCGGCGGACGGCGCGCCGTCACCCACTGGAAAGTCCTCGAACGCTTCGGCTTTATCACACTGGTCGCGTTACGCCTCGAAACCGGACGCACCCACCAGATCCGCGTCCACCTCGCCCACCGTGGGCACCCGGTGTTCGGCGATTCCACGTACGGCGGCCGCATGCACGGTCTCGCGCGCCTGACATCCTACCAACGCGACCTCGGACGCAAACTGCTGGATCAACTCCCACGCCAGGCTCTGCACGCCCGCTTGCTCGGGTTCACACACCCCGATACCGGCGAAAACGTGCGTTATGAGACCGATTTACCCGACGATATGGCAAACGTGGTGCAACAACTACGGGCTTCCATCACTGGAAGTTGAGGCAAGGTTGGCAGTGGTCTTTAGTCAGTCCTCAGTCCTCAGTCCTCAGTCCTCAGTCCTCAGTCCTCAGTTAGTCACACCGCGTAGCGGTGGAGCAAGGTTAGCGTGTGGCTTCAGCCACACGAACAGGCGCCCCCCTGACGCCTTTTCTTTACCCTCTTCCAGGCGCGTCCTGTAGGGACGCAGCAAACCACCCAGCGCCCCACACCCCTTATTCGGCACCTCCGGACCATCCCTGCTGGCGGAGGGACACGTACCCCAGTCCGCAGCCAAGTTTAGTTGGTCAGTGGTCAGTGGTCAGTGGTCGCCGACCGTCCTCAGCGGAAAATGCAGCCGGGGACACTTTCTCCGAAAGTGTCCCCGGGTGACTCACACCTCAAACCTCACACCTCATACCTTTTTTCAACGTCAATTCCGATTTACCACCGACCCTTCTCCTCTGATACTCTCCGCTTCCGAGATTCGCCTCACTCGTTACCTGAAGCGAGGATGCACGTATGCGAATACCAGAATAGTATCAGTATTCGGTATCTACTCGAACTCGTGATGGATCACTGGAATCAGACTCCGCAGCAGACGGCTGAACTTTTCACCCACCTGCGCCCCCATCTCGGTGACTTCGTCATGGGTTAACGGCTGCCCGGTTTTCCCGGCGGCGAAATTCGAGATGTACGTAATCCCCAGCACTGGCAGCTTCAGACGTGCGGCCGCAATCGTCTCCGGTACCGTCGACATCGACACCGAGTCCACTCCGATCAGCTTGAGATACTTGATTTCCGCCGGAGTTTCGTAGCTCGGACCGGTCAACCCGCCGAACACGCCTTCCTTCAGCTCGATCCCCAGCTCGCCGGCGACACGGTGCAGCAGCGCGCCGAGCGTGGCGTTGAACGGCTGCGTCATGTCTGGAAACTGGTCGTAGCCCCATTTCTGCCCGATCAGCGGATTCGTTCCCATCAGATTGATCTGATCGGTAATCCGCACCAGGTCGCCCGGCTGCAGATGGTCGCCGATTCCACCGGACGCCGTCGTCAGGATCATCGCCTTGCAACCCAGGCCCGCCGCGACACGCGTTGGCATCACCACCTGGCTCATCGGATAGCCTTCGTAGTAATGCACCCGTCCCTGCACCACCATCACCGGCGTGTCGTCGATCCGGCCGAAGATCAATCGTCCCGGGTGCCCGGAAACGGTACTCTTCGGATAGCCATCCAGCTCAGAGGTCGGGATCGTCACCGCGCCGCTTACATTCTCCGCCAACCCGGCGAGCCCGCTGCCGGTAATCAGCGCAATGGACGGTAGTTCCGGAATCTGCGCACGAATCTGCGCCAGAATTGGCTGGACCTCGGAATCGTGTGTTTCTCTCATCTTGCCAGACCTGTTGCTTATCTTGTTCGCGTTGCACAAAATATAGCCGTCAAACGGCGGGCAAAACCGGACAAACCGCGAGCCATAAGGCTTCCGCGTACCAACGTCAACAATCCCACACCATGCCGAAAACGCGCTCAACACTCTCCAACGTACCCTCCACCGATCAGGGACAACTAGCCGTCGTCCGCTCACTCAAAGCCAACAGGGACGGCGCCATCTTCGGACCAGAACTGGACTTCTGGGATACTGGCGAAACCGTCGTCATCGGCGTGGACGAAGCCGGGCGGGGTCCGCTCGCCGGACCGGTCACCGTCGGCGCCGTCGCCTTCAAGCCGGACACGTTCATCCCCGGCATCAACGATTCCAAGCAACTCTCCGAATCCCGCCGCGAAGTCGCGTTCGACCTGATCCAGCAGCACGCCCTCGCGTGGTCGATCCAGGAGAGTGACGCCGCGGCGATAGACGAACACAACATCCTCGAGGCAACACGGCTCGCCATGCGCGCAGCCGTTCGCGACGTGGCAGCACAACTGAACTGCGACAACCCGGTCCTGCTTGTCGACGGGCGCATCCCCCCGCTCGAATCCGGCCGCCAGCACAACATCGTCAAGGGCGATTCGTTGAGTTTCAGCATCGGCGCTGCCTCGATCCTCGCCAAGGTTCACCGTGACCGTTTAATGCTTGACTATGATTTGAAATACCCCGGCTACGGCTTCGCGCAGCACAAGGGTTACCCGACCCTCGACCACCGTCTCGCCGTGTTGAAACTGGGCCGTTGCCCGATCCATCGTCTCACCTTCACCATCGCCGCCCGAAACGGCGACCGCATCAGCATCGGCAATCTTCCCGAGCGGAGCACCGATGCCTGAGTCCACCGATTACCGCAAAAAACTCGGCGCAAAAGGCGAGCGCGCCGCCGAGAAATACCTGAAGAAGCAAGGGTTCAAGCCGGTTTCCCGCAACCTGCGGAACAAGGCCGGTGAGATCGACCTGTTGATGTGGGACGGCGACGAGCTGGTGGTCGTCGAAGTCCGTTCGATGCAAACCGAGGGCGCGGTCTGGGGTAGCGAAAAGGTGCCGCTGAGCAAACGCCGGCAGGTGACTCGCGTTGCCAACCATCTGCTCGCCGAGTTGCCCGAACCCCTCCCCACGGTCCGTTTCGACGTCTGCATCGTCGTAATGCAGCCCAAACCCGCCGTAACTCACTACATCAACGCGTTTTCGCCGGACGAATAGCGCTGCCGGAGCTGACCATGTCTGTCCTTACCGACACCTCCTACATCATCGACCTGCGCGTCAACAGCGATCACAACGATGTCCATTTCGCCTTCGGTGAACGGGACCTCGCGGACGTTGTCGCCCGGCTGATGTCCTACCAGCCCTGGTGGCTGATGATATTGTTCGCTATCCGCACGGTGCTCGCGAAAATCCTGCGGTTGAACACGGCTGGCCTGCCAAAGCTAAACAAATACACCGCAGCTGACATCTCGTTTGAACCGGGCGCACCGCATTCTTTCTTCACCGTGGACGCCGGAGAACCCGATCGTTACTGGGCAGGCACGATCAGCGACAAGCACCTGGACGCATGGCTGGTCGTCACCCGGGACGATATGCACGGCGGCTTCGACCGCTTTGGACTGACGACATTTGTCACGTTCCACAACCGCTCCGGACGTTTCTATTTCGCCCTGATCAAGCCGTTTCACCATCTCGTCGTGCGGTCAATGCTGCACTATGCGGTGAAATCCTGACAGTTAGCGCTCTCCAAAGATTCGGCCCTCATGCCTTTATCCCTACACGGATGGCGTGTATATTTCCGCATTCGCTGACATGAACTGAGAGGCTGCATGCCGAAGTTGATGACGGGTATTGCCGGCATCCGAGGCGTCATCGGGGATGGACTGTCCCCGGACGTCGTCGCACGCTATGGCGCGGCATTCGGAACATTCCTCAAGGGTGGACGAGTCGTCGTCGGTGGCGACACTCGGCCCTCCCGATCCATGGTCCGCCAGGCCCTGTTTTCCGGGTTGGTCTCGACCGGCTGCGAGGTCATCGACCTCGGGCTGGCAACCACTCCGACCATCGAGCTGATGGTGGTCGAACATGAAGCCGCCGGCGGAGTCTGCGTCACCGCGAGCCACAACCCGGTGTCGTGGAACGCGATGAAGTTCCTCGACAGCAAAGGGAGATTCCTCGGACCTGAAGAAGGCGCGGAAGTCAACCGCCGCTTTAACGAGAATGATTTCGAATACGTTGACGTCCACCATCTCGGCAAGGTTGTCGCCCAGGATGATGGCGGCGTCGACTTTCACATCAAGGCCGTGCTCGACAGCGAATTCATCGACGTCTCCGCGATCCGGCGCTCCCAGTTCCGCGTCGCCATCGACTGTGTCAACTCCGTCGGCAACCTGATCGTGCCCAACCTGTTGCACGATCTCGGCTGTGACGTGCGCAAGGTCCACGGCGACCTCTCCGGCGATTTCGGACGTGAAGCCGAACCGACACCGGACCACCTCGGCGATCTCTGCGATCTGGTCACCAGCGAGGGCATGGACATCGGTTTCGCCCTCGACCCGGACGGCGACAGACTGGCCATCGTCAACGAACACGGCCAGCCGATTGGCGAAGAACTGACGTTGGCGCTGGCGATCAAGCACGTGTTGTCCATCGAGGCCGGCCCGGTGGTTCTGAACCTCTCCACCAGCCGAGCGAGTGCGGATGTTGCCCGTTCCGCAGGAGCGAATGTCTTTCGCACTCCCGTCGGCGAGGCCCATGTCGCGGCGGAGATGGACCGTGTCAACGCCATCATCGGCGGTGAGGGCAACGGCGGCGTGATGCTGCCGGAAATCCACGCCAACCGGGACGCCATGGTCGGTATCGGCCTCGTGCTCAGCATGCTCGCCACCCACGGCCAACCGTTGAGCGTGCTAGTCAGCCGCCTGCCGCAGTACACCTTGCTGAAACGCAAGGCACCGATTGGCGACCTGACACCGGACTCTCTGCAGGATCCGCTGCGCGCCGAATTCCACGACGCCCGCGACATCGACACCCGCGACGGCGTCCGTATTGATCTTGAAGCTGGATGGGTTCACGTTCGCCCGTCGAACACCGAACCTATCGTTCGCATCTTTGCGGAAGCGAAATCGAAGCAGGAAGCGCAAACTCTGGCCGACCGTGCGACGGCGGCCATTCGAGGGGAGGAAGAATGATTGTCACCACCACGACGCTGATCGACGGGCAAACCGTGCAGGAATACCTCGGCGTCGTCAGCGGCGAAGCGATCATGGGCGCCAACATCGTCCGTGACCTGTTCGCCTCCATCACCGATGTCATCGGCGGACGCAGCGGCGCCTACGAGAGCAAGCTCAAGCAGGCACGTCAGATCGCCCTGCGCGAGATGCAGGATGAAGCAGCGACGCTCGGCGCGAATGCCGTCATCGGCGTCGATCTCGATTATGAAGTGGTGCGGGAAGGCATGCTGATGGTTTCCGCATCGGGCACCGCGGTACGAATCTGAGTCTGCCATGAACAAACATCCCGAAAAACTGTCTGTCGCGGAACTCGCGAAATACTTTGACCATACTCTGCTGAACCCCGGCGCGGCACGCAAGGACATCGTGCGCATCTGCCAGGAAGCACGTGAGTGGAAAGTCGCCAGCGTCTGCGTCCACCCGATCTGGGTGAAGGAAGCGCACGTCGAGCTCGTCGGGTCTGGAGTGCCGGTCTGTACCGTGATTGGATTTCCGCACGGCGCCACCGCCTACCCCGCCCTCGAGGCCGAGACCGCACGAGCGATTGAAGACGGCGCTCATGAATTCGACATGGTCATACCGTACGGTATCGGGCGATCGGAGAGCTGGGATTATGTCGAGGCGAATGTCCGGGCGGTGAAGGAAGCCGCAGGTACATTTACCGTCAAGGCGATCCTCGAGACCAGCGAGCTGAATGCTCATGATACCCGCGAAGCTGCCAAGGCGGCGGTACGTGGCGGCGCTGATTTCCTCAAAACGTCCACCGGATTCGCCTCCGGAGGCGCGACCGTCGAGGCTGTCACCATTCTCGCCGAGGTCGCAAAAGGAAAAATCGGCGTGAAAGCATCCGGCGGGATTCGTACCTATCAAAACGCGATGACCATGATCAAGGCCGGTGCAACACGAATTGGTGCCTCCGCCACTGTCACCATTCTGCAGCAGGCACGCGACAACCAGTAACCATCAACCCCGTACGTTTGAGAGGTACCCATGCAAAATGTGCTCGCGATGATTCTCGGAGGGGGACGCGGCACGCGGTTGTTTCCGCTGACCAAGGAACGCTCGAAACCAGCGGTCCCGCTTGCTGGTAAGTACAGGCTGATCGATATCCCGATCTCCAACTGTATCAATTCCGGAATCGACCGGATTTTCGTGCTCACCCAGTTCCTCGCCCAGAGTCTGAACCAGCATATCAGCACGGCTTACCGGTTTGACCCGTTCCGCCGCGAAGGATTTGTCAACATCCTCGCCGCCGAACAAACCGACATGAAGGACCAGAACGACTGGTACCAGGGAACCGCGGACGCCATCCGCAAAACCCTGCGCCACGCCGAAACCATGCGTTTCGACGAGTTCCTCATCCTCTCCGGCGACCACCTCTACCGGATGGACTACTCGCAGATGGTCGAGGAACACCGGGAACGCGGTGCCGATGTCACCGTCGCCGCGCTCGAAGTGTCCCGTGACCTGGTCCCCGGCCTCGGGGTGATGGACATTGACCTCAATGGTCAGATCGAACGATTCATCGAGAAGCCGAACGAAGACAAGGTCATCGACTCGATCGAGATCCAGCCAAAGTATTTCGAGCTGCGCAAAGAACCAGTGCGCAAGGGA
Source organism: bacterium (assembly GCA_963675295.2). Taxonomy (GTDB): domain Bacteria; phylum Electryoneota; class Electryoneia; order Electryoneales; family Electryoneaceae; genus BMS3BBIN04. The sequence goes on along the minus strand of CAXXKJ010000002.1, from coordinate 2,278,629 downwards.
TTGTTCCTCGCGAACATGGGCGTCTACGTCTTCAATCGCGAGGTGCTGCACGACCTGTTGTCCGCATCCGAGGACGAAGACTTCGGCAAGGAAATCCTCCCCCACGCCATCCAGCAGGGGATGAAAGTCTACGCCCACCAGTACAACGATTACTGGGAAGACATCGGAACCATTCGCGCGTTCTTTGACGCTAACCTCTCGCTGACCGATCCGATTCCGAAGTTCAACTTCTTCGATGATGTCGACCGCATCTACACGCACGGCCGCTTCCTCCCGCCGAGCAAGATCAATGGTGCCAGCTTCTCGCGCGCGCTACTCTCGGACGGCTGCATCGTCGATCACTGCGATATTTTCCACTCTGTGATCGGTATCCGCAGCGTCGTCGGCATGAGCAGCCGCCTCGAACACGTCATCGTCATGGGCCAGGACTACTACCCAACCAAAGAGGAACGTGACACCTTCGAGGCGAAAAAAATCCCCCAGATGGGGATCGGAAAACACTGCTACGTCCGCCAGGCGATCATCGACAAGAACGCGCACGTCGGCGACGGCTGCAAACTCGTCGGCGGCGACAAGGAAGACAAGTACGGCGACGGCTGGACACTTCGCGACGGCATCCTCTGCATCCACAAAGGCGCCGTCCTTGAGCCCGGCACGGAACTGATCTTCGGCTGATATCTTAGCCGGTCTTGACACAACAAACCGGGGCACGTTCATCGAACGTACCCCGGTTTTCATCTCGAACCCTTCATCTCGACGGACCCTTATTCCCAGTCCTTCGCCTTCGCCCGTTCTTCGCTGGAGTCCCGGGTCGGCGCATCACCGTTCGGACGGTACTTCACCCCCGGCTTCAGAATTACACCCTTGTGGTTGTGGCCGTCCATCAGCACTTGCAACGGCTCATCCAGCCGCACCCGCCGCACCAGGCCATCCTCGGTTTCCGGAACGGCGTGTTTGCGCAACCATGGCCAGTCCAGCCGTCCTTCGCCACCGTCCTCGTTGACCGTGAAATAGCCGATACTTAGCGACGTGATGTTGTGGAAGAAATGCGCGCCCTCGGACGGCGTCACCTTGATGTCCTCGAACCCGGACTCGACAATCACCCGCGCCCCGCTGATCTGATCCCACGACACCGGAATCCCGAGCCACGGGTCGGTACTGCCCCATCGACCCAGCCCGATCAGCAGATAGGGCCGGTTTTCCGCTTCCAGCTGCGAGTTCAGTTTCGCGACCTCGGCCGCAACCTCACGCGTTTTCGCCCGGTCGAACCCTTTGCTGTCCACGAACACGATATCCTGGATATCCTGAATCCGGCCCGCACCCAGCACCTTGTCGGAGCAGCAGATCGTGTCGCCTTCATCATAGCCGCCGACTTCAAGGATTTCCTGTTCCTGGCTCAACACCAACGGACGCAGTTGCAACAACACAAATTCCCGCGGCCCTTCCGTAACCGTGTAATTGACCGCAAATTCCAGCTCCACCTGGCGGCTGACCCCACGTTCCGAGATTTCCAGCATCGTCGACAGGATGTCTGCCAACGGGAACAGACCGTGCTTGAGAATCGGGGCAAACGTCACCAGCGGCATCCCCGCACGCGAAACCCCATCGTACACCGCGCGATTCTCGTGCGAATATACCGACCCCGTCGCCGTCAGCGTGCCATGATCCTTCGCCACCGTCAGGTCGCAGTGTTCCAGCTTCAATTCGTCCAGCACATCCATTTCGGAATTCGCTGGCAACTTGAGGCAGTAGAACTGTTTCTGCGAATAGTTCAGCATGTCGCTGATCGTCGCAAACTGGGCGATATGCTGCGGATACTTCGGGCAGAAACGCACCCCTTCCCCGCCGTCCATCACATACGACCCAAACCCCAACCCGACATTCGCGATACCGTCCGTCGACTCCGCCGGCGGTGATGGGTAGAAGTTGTACGAACGCGCCACCCCCGCAAAGTCCGGGTAAAATCGTTGCCCGTGCTCCACACCTACAAGGCGCTGCACGATCACCGCCATCTTCTCTTCCTCGAGACGATACGGCGTCGAGCGGAAATAGGACCGCGACTTCTGCGCAAATGTTGACGCGTAAACCAGCTTGATCGCCCGGATCAGCGCTTCCAGCCGCACGTTGAACACCGGGTGATTGTTCGGCAGCATGTACGTCGAGTAGATCCCCGCGAACGGCTGGAACAGGCTGTCTTCCAGTAGGCCGGAAGATCGCACCGCAATCGGATAATCCATCAGCTTCAGCAGTTCGCTGAGCTGGTCCTTGAGCGGTTTCGGGAACTCCGCTTCGAGGAACCGCTGCGCCAGTTCGCCATCATCCTCACACTCAAGGGCGAAATCGTCCAGATCGTTGTTCTCGAGAAACTGGTCGAACGCATCCGTCCCCAGCACCACCGTCGCCGGCACAGAGACCCGGATACCGTCCCATTTCTTGTGCAGATCCAACCGGTCCACGAGATGCGCCAGAAACGCCAGTCCGCGCGCCTTGCCGCCCATCGAACCACCACCGAGACGGGCGAAACTGGATCGCGGATCGAAGTTGTGCGGCTGAAAATCGGCGATCAGGCCACGGAACCGTTCCATCCGGAAGTTGCTCAACGCAACGATCAATTCGCCACGCAACACATTCGGATCGGGATAATCGGCCGCGCGCATCGCTTTGAACTGAGCCGCGATCGCAAACTCGGTGCGTGCCTTCAGCCAGCTCGAGAAATGGTCGTGTTTCGCGTGATGCAGCAGGCTCTCGGCTGGCACGGTCGAGATCATGTTCTGCAACGACTTCAGGTCGCTCGCCCGCCCGATGTACTGCCCGTTCGGCATGTAGAATTCGAAGTCGCCGAAGCTGAACGAATTCTTCATCACCTTTCGCAGTTTGTTCAGCAATGTCGGCGAATCCTTCTGGATGAACCCGACATGCAGATCCCGCGCACGCTTCGCCCATTCCTGCTCGAACGACTGCATCAGGATCGGAATGTCTTCCCGCCGTTCACGAATCGCCTGCACGAGGTGAATCCCCGCCTCCGGATCTTTCTCGCCGTTGCGGGCATACTCGACGTCGGTGATCACGCCGAGCATGTTCTTCTCGTACTTCATGTATGTCTGCCATGCCTCTTCGTACGTCGTACACAGCAGAATTTTCGGACGCGCACGCATCCGCAGGATGCGGTTCGCGAGGTTCATCCCCTCACCCAGCAACTGCTGGCTCTGCTCCATCAGCTCGCCGTAAATCAACGGCAGGTAAGACGAATAGAAGCGGATGTTGTCTTCCACGAGCAAGATCGTCTGCACGCCCATCACTTTGGTATCGTGATCGGCGTTCAGGCGATCCTCCACGTACTTCACCATCGCCAGCAACACCCGGAAGTCGCCCTGCCACAGGAAGATCCTGTCGAACAATTCATCATGACCGCGACGAATCAGCCGGTCGATCTCACGGTTGTCATACGTCAGCAGAATCAGCGGGATGTCCGCACCGGACTCATGCAACCGCCGGGCGAACTCGTCCACTGGCATGTCGCCGATGTTCGCCGTCGCGACAATCATGTTGAAATGGTTGCTGGAGCGGGCAATTTCGAGCGCCTGGGAACCCGTCTGCACACGCGTCAGGCTCGGCGCGTGGTACAGGTTCAGCTGCATGAACTCGCTGAGCATCAACTCTTCCAGCTGTCCATCCTGCGCGAGGATGAACGAGTCGTACAGGCTGCTGACAAGCAGGATGTTGTTCACCCGCCGCCGCATCAGCTGCTGGAAGTTTGTGTACCGGGTGGACGGATCCGTCCAGACACTCGCCTGCAGCGCTTCGGTCAGTATTCCGGAACCGCCGGATTCCTGGTTTGACAACTCCTCGGACACCCTCTCCTCCGCATCATCGTTGCGTCATTTTTACGTGCGCAAAATAATACGGCGCGGGACATGCATCCATCCCGCGCCGTGAACTCTTCATCGCTGATGGTCTGGATCAGACAACACCCTGGTCCATCATCGTGTTGGCAACCTTAAGGAAGCCGGCGATGTTCGCGCCGTTCACGTAGTTGCCCGGGGTGCCGTACTTCTCGGCAGCCGCGAAGCTCGCATCGTGGATGTCCTTCATGATGCGCTTCAGGTGGCCGTCCACCTCTTCGCGGGTCCAGCTCAAACGCAGGCTGTTCTGGCTCATCTCGAGACCGGAAACCGCAACACCACCAGCGTTCGCGGCCTTGCCCGGACCGTACATGATCCCGGCTTCGATGAACTTCTCGACGCCGTCCGGAACCGTCGGCATGTTCGCGCCTTCGGAAACCAGCTTGACACCGTTCTTCAGCAGGTTCTCAGCGTCCTTCGCGTTGATCTCGTTCTGAGTCGCGGACGGGAACGCACAGTCAGCCTTGTGATCCCACAGCGGGTTGTAGTCGAGGTTCGGGTCCACCGGGGTGTACACCGCGCTCGAATACTTGTCCGCGTATTCCTTCACACGGCCACGCTTCACGTTCTTCAGCTCCATCAGGAACGCGAGCTTGTCAGCGTCGATACCCGCTTCGTCGTAGATGTAGCCGCTGGAGTCGGAGCAGGTCACAGCCTTGCCGCCGAGCTCGTTCAGCTTTTCAATCGTGTACTGCGCGACGTTACCGGAACCGGACACGAGGCAGGTCTTGCCTTCGTAGTTGTCGTTCTTGGTCGCAAGCATATTCTGGCCGAAGTACACGGCGCCGTAGCCCGTCGCTTCCGGACGAATCAGGCTGCCGCCCCACGCCAGACCCTTGCCCGTCAACACACCGACGAACTCGTTCTTGATGCGCTTGTACTGACCGAAGAGGAAACCGATCTCACGGCCACCGACACCGATGTCACCAGCCGGAACGTCCGTGAACTGACCGATGTGACGGTTCAGCTCGGTCATGAAAGACTGGCAGAAACGCATCACTTCGTTGTCGCTCTTGCCCTTCGGGTCGAAATCGGAACCACCCTTACCACCGCCCATCGGCAACGTGGTCAGGCTGTTCTTGAAGACCTGTTCGAACGCGAGGAACTTCAGAATGCCGAGGTTCACAGACGGGTGGAAACGCAGACCGCCCTTGTACGGACCGATCGCGCTGTTCATCTCGATACGGAAACCACGGTTCACCTGCACTTCACCCTGATCATCCAGCCACGGAACGCGGAACATGATCACACGTTCGGGCTCAACGATCCGCTCGACGATCTTCGCGGCGCGGTACTCGGGATGCTTTTCGATCACGAGCTCCAGCGACTCCACGACCTCTGTTACCGCTTGATGGAACTCTGGTTCCGCCGGGTTCTTCGCCTTGACCTGGGCCATGATGGAGTCAACAAATGCGGACATTGGTAGTGCTCCTCTTTCTGACGTTGATCCCGGGTCTCACCAACGTTACGCTGAGCGGCCATGCACGCCGGCTCCCGGGAACAGTTGAACGATCAAATGCTTGCGTTCAAGGTCTTAGATCCGGGGAATATAAACGACTTGGACGCTACAGTCAGCCTCTGGACTCCGAGGGGCAAGAATCCCCCGTTCTCCGCACCATTTTTCGCGAAAAACTAAGCTTGAGGTGAGTTCCAGCTAACCATTTTCCGTAATTATGCACCCTTCTTCACAATTAAGTTCGCCTAATTCAAGCCACAATTCCCGAGCCTTGCACCGGATTGATCAACACTGAGCCCGGAAACACTCCTCCACCGCGCGCTCAGTTGTAACGAACACGATAGATTTTTCCCGCATAGTCGTCCGAAATCAACAGCGACCCGTCCGGCAATTCGATCACATCCACCGGCCGCCCACTCACCGAACCATCCGCACCCAGCCAGCCAGTCGCGAACGGTTCGTAGCTGACAACCTCGCCCGCATCCAGCCGCGCCAGCATCACTCGGTACCCAATCTTTTCACTCCGGTTCCACGATCCGTGTTCAGCGATAAATAATTGATTCTGGTATTCCCCGGGGAACATCGAACCCTCATAGAAATCCATCCCCAACGCCGCCACATGCGGCCCGAGCTCACGTTCCGGCGCGGTCCACACCACCGTATCCGGCATCAAGCCGTAGAATTCCGGGTCCTCCAGTCCGTCGCCGTGCACGTACGGATACCCGAAATGCTGGCCCGCGAACGCCACCCGGTTCAGTTCGTCCGGCGGCAGATCATCACCGAGCCAGTCGCGCCCGTTGTCGGTGAACCACAATTCGCCCGTCTCCGGATGCCAGTCGAACCCGACCGTGTTCCGGATTCCATGCGCGACAATCTCCAGATTCGACCCATCGGCCTCCATCCGGATAATCGTCGCATAGATCGCCTCGTCTGGATCGCAGATGTTGCACGGAGCCCCTACCGGCACATACAGCTTCCCGTCCGGCCCGAACGCGATGTACTTCCAACCGTGGCTGCGGTCCGTCGGGAAATCGTCACGGATCACCACCGGCTCCGGCACATTGTCGAGATTCGCCTCGATATCGTCATACCGCAGCACACGCGACACCTCCGCCACATACAGCGCGCCATCCTTGAACGCCACCCCGTTCGGCATGTTCAGACCGGTCGCGATCACATGCCGAGTGTCGTGGACCCCGTCGCCGTCATCGTCCGTCAACGCGTACACCCGGTCTTCACTGCGAGTCCCCACGAACAACGTCCCCTCGTCGCCCAACACCATTGACCGCGCGTTCGGCACCACCGCATACTCCTCGATCACAAATCCTGCCGGCATACGCAAATCGCCGCTTTGCGCGACCGTCACCCCATCGTCCCCACAGCCGATGAACAGCATCATCATCAGGCCGGATACGATTCCGGGACGCCACAGGCTGGCCGGTTCAATAGACAACATTTTATGCTCCTTCTCCGTCAGGGCTTGCGGTAGCTGAGTCCACAGTCGTACTTAAACTTCACTCGTGAATCCATCCGATGCAGGAGAATTGCTGATGAATCCAGCGCTGAGAGTTGGAACAGCCCTCAAAGACGCGGCGATCGATTACAAAAACGGCTTGATCAACCTCGGCCATTGTCCGCGCGAGATCTGGATCGCCTACGCCGTCAAGGTTCTGGAGTCGCTGGCCTACTTCTCCTCCGTCCTCGTGCTGATGATCTTCCTCACGCAGGACATGGGCCTCACCGACACCATGGCCGGCACTATCTTCGGCCTCTGGTCCGCATCGATGTCGTTCTTCATGCTCTTCGTCGGTTTCATCGCGGACAGCCTCGGCATCAAGAAAGCGCTGATTGTCGGACTGCTGATTGCCCTCGTCGGACGACTGGCGATCACCTTCACCACCAACCCGTGGTTTGTCTACCCCGGCCTGTTCGTGCTCTCCGTCGGCTTCGCCTACATGATCCCACTGATTGCGGCGGCGGTCAAGCTGTTCAGCACGAAAAAGGCTCAGTCCTACGCCTTCTCGTGGTATTACGTCGTCATGAATGTCGGCAGCTTCATCGCCGGCATCAGCCTGGACGGCCTCCGCTCCACCTTCACCGAACCCATCGCTTTCGGCTTCCTCGGCATGGATCTCGTCATCCGTCCAATCCAGATCATCTTTGCCGTCGCGGTGGTTGCTACCTTCGTCTCGCTCGCGCTGGTCATCTTCCTCGTCCGCAACCGCATTCCGCCGGAGGAACTGGCTAGTGACGAGAACGACGAAGAGTCCCGCAAAAAAGCCGAAGCGCAGGACAAAGCCCAGCAGGAATCGCAACACAAAACCGCCTTGGACGTGATGAAGGAGGTGGTCAAGGAACGAACCTTCTGGATCTTCATCACCTTCATTTTCCTGCTCGTTCTGGTCAAGATGATCTTCCAGTACAACCACTCCCTGTACCCGCTGTACATGGAACGCATCGGCTTCAGCGAGTGGACCGGCAAGCTGTACTCTATCAATCCACTCATCATCATCTTCCTTGTGCCGGTGATGACCGCCCTGACACGGCAGATGAAAGCCTACAACGTCATCATGTTGGGGTCGTTCGTCTCGGCGGGATCGGTGTTCTTCATGGGTGTCGGCGAATCGATCATGATGATCGTCATGTTCCAGGTGGTGCTCTCCATCGGCGAGGCGCTGTATTCGCCCCGCATTTACGACTACACCGCGAACGTCGCGCCCCCGGGCAAGGAATCCAGCTACATGGCCTACTCCAAGGCCCCGATGTTCTTCGCCAAGGTCGCCGCCGGACCGATTACCGGCATCCTGCTCGCCAACATGTGCGCGGAAGGCTCCACCATCGGAGAACGCAACACCGAACTGATGTGGATTATCGTCGGCATCAGCACCATGGTCAGCCCGATCATGCTGCTGCTTGGACGCCGCTGGCTCGACGTCGAAACCCGCAAGCAGCGCGGCGAACTGCAGGAATTGCAGAAGTAGGTCGTATCTCTATACTTTAAGTCTTGCCGTCGTACCCGGCCGGCTGGCCGGGTACGATACTATCAATACACGTATTTCATCATGGAGCGCCCTATGAACTCGACCCGCATGATCCTCATCCTCTCCGTTGTTACTCTCTTCTGCTCAAATCCCAGCAATGCCTACACTCCCGGCGACACGTTGTGGACCGACGTATTCCCCGACCCCGGATCTCTTACCGCGATTCAACCCGCTGAGAATGGTAGCGTCGTTACCCTCGCAAACACCGATTCCACCGCCGTCATGCGCTGGGTGAACGAAGACGGCGAGTTGCTGCAAACCTTGGTTCTACAAGGTGGTGTCGACATTGTCGTCGGCGATTTCGCAGCCTACCCTGATGGTGGCTACGTGTTCGCGGGATCCATATATCGGTCAAATGAGAATAGGTTCGCCGTATTTCGTACGGATGCAGACGGCAACTTGATCTGGCTGCGTGAATGGAACTACGTCGACCCGAGCAGCGGTGGAAACATTATCGTCGACGCTGACGGCGACATCCTCGCGACCGGAGGCAGCGCCTTTCCACAGGTCGGCCTGATATGGAAGCTCTCGCCCAGTGGTGAGACCATCTTTCGCGACGACTACGGTGGAATGCAACAATGGCACTGGATTGTCGACGCTATCGTCACAAATACAGGAAATTACCTGATCTGCGGGTATGTAAAACCGCACAGTTCGGATGAATATGATGCCTGGGCAATGGAACTCAGCCCGAACGGCGGGACAATCTGGCAGGAGACCTACGCGACGGACGAGTACGACTATTTCAGAGCTGTGGCTCAGCTGGAGGATGGTTTCGTATTTGGCGGATCTCGGTACAGTCCCGAATTCGGAACATACGCCCTGTGTGTCCGCACAGATTCTGAGGGCCACCTCCAATGGGAAAGCACCTTTGGCAATCTCAGCGAAGGTAGTGATCGCATCTCAGACATTCTCCCCGCCGCCGACGGATCCATTGGATTTTGTGGGATGCACGGGTCCGGCTGGAACCGGCAAGACCTCTGGATCGGCGAGCTTGATCAGTATGGTACATTGGTATGGGATGCCATGTACGGATCAGATATCCCTCAGCGGGACAGTGCCGCACACGAATTTATCGAACTGCCAGCGGGCGGATATATGGTCGCCGGGGGCAATCCTGACGGTGGTTGGCTGCTCCGTATCTATGATGACCCGAATCCGGGCTACTACCCCGTTATCGTGTCCGCCGAACCCTTGTTCTCGCCGGTAATCGTTCCGCCCTACGGCCTCAACCTGCACTGGCATGCGACCCTGACAAACACCGCTGATGAACCTGTTGCTCTGGACGCCTGGACCATCGCGGAAACCCCGCTCGGCAATACTGTCGGACCACTCGATGAAAACCTGAACTTCACCATCGGAGCTGGCGAAACCATTTCCCACTACGCATCGCAGCGTGTTCCGGCATACGCACCTCCCGGCGAATACATTTTTACCCTTCGCGCGGGCAATTATCCGGACGCCTTGACCGAGGACAGTTTCACCTTCACCAAGGCCGAATCCGGCGCTTCCGGCAGCCAACTAACGGATTGGGCCTCCATGGGCTGGGACTTATCGACAACGACTGGTGCCGACGAATCCTCAACGTCGTCCGGCCTTCCCTCAAGCTTCCGGTTGGTTGGAGTGTATCCGAACCCCTTCAACGCCCGGACGGTCATCACGGTTGAATTGCCTGGTTCGGCTCCGTTGACGATTCAGATGTTCAACATTACCGGCCAACTCGTTCATACCGTGGCCGACGGCATGCATTCCGCCGGAACACATTCTTTCACTCTCGACGCCGGTTCACTTGCCAGTGGGGTGTATTTCATGCACGCCGTCGTTCCGGGCGAACTCAATGAAATCCGCCGAGTGGCATTGGTTCGCTAGTCAAACTCGTGGCCCCATCCACAGGTGAGATTCCTCTTATTGGGGACAGACGGTAGTTTTTTCGCACTATTCATCACAAACCATCTGCCTTTACCGCATTTACTAGAAGTGTCTCTACAACCGTTCATCGATCAACTCCGCCGCCATCTGGCCGGAGAGTAGCGTCAACGGAATTCCGCCACCGGGATGAACCGAACCGCCCGCGAAATACAGGCCGTTCAACTCCCGGCTGCGGTTCGGGGGACGCCGGAACGCTGCTGCCCGCCCATTGGACGACAGCCCGTAAATACTGCCCCGGTTGCTCGCGGTCCGCATGGCGAAATCTTCCGGCGTCAGGATCTGTTCCGTTTCCACCTTCCCAGCGAGGTCGATTCCAATTTCACGCAACTTGCGCAACACCGCTTCCCGCGTCCGCTGCACCGCCTCGTCCCAATCCTGCCCCGGCGCGAGATACGGCATATTCACCAGCACGAACCAGTTTTCGCAGCTGTCCGGAGCGTGATCAGCATCCGCACGTTCGGTGATCGAGATGTACACCGTCGGATCATCCGGCACGATCAGCGTTTCAAACAGTTGTTTAAACTCATGTTGATAGTCCTGCGAAAACAGGATATTGTGATGCGACAGCTGCTCGTGCCGGCCCTTCACTCCCCACAGAAACACCATCCCGGACAGTGACGGCTCCAACTTTTCAAGCTTCGCCGCTTTCGCGGCATATTCCGGCAGCAAGCGCCGGTGCGCGGTGACCACATCCATGTTGCACAATACCGCGTCCGCACGCATCTCCCCCACGCTGGTCTCAATCGACCGCACCTGCTTGTTGCGATGACGAATCCGCCGCACCGTCGCGCCAGTGTGCACCTCGACACCCAGTTCGTCCGCCAATCCCGCCAGCACCTCCACCAGCCGATACATCCCGCCCTCGACATAGTACCCACCGAGAGAATATTCGACGTGCGGAATCACGTTCAGCGTCGCCGGTGCCTGGAACGGGTCCGACCCGTTGTACGTCGCGTAGCGGTCAAACAGCTGCACCAGCCGCGGATCATCAAAAAACGCTTCGTTGGATTGGTGAACCGTGCGGAAGGCGTCGATTTTCGGCAGGCTGAACAGAGATTTCAGGTGACGCGGTTTCAGCAGCCGTCCGATTTCGTGAAACGGAGTGAACAGAAAGACATCGGCGGTGAGGTTGTAAATCGTCCGTGAGTAATCGAGGAATCGTTGCAACGCCTTCCCATTCCCCGGCTTCAACTGGTCGAGGTTATCGCGGAAACGGTCAAGATCGCTGTCTGCATCGAGCACCGTGCCATCAGGGTAGAAATAGCGGCAGATCACAGGTAACGAACGGATCGGCAGCTCCTTCGCGGCATCCTTGCCCACCGAGGCGAACAGATCATCGAGCACGAACGGCATCGTCAGCAAACTGGGCCCGGTATCAAACCTGTACCCCGCCTCGCGCACCTCCCCCATCTTCCCGCCGAGGGACGAATTCTGTTCCACCAGCCGGACCGTGTGCCCCTGCGCCGCCAGCTTGATCGCGCCTGCCAGTCCGCCGAGGCCGCCCCCGATCACCGCGACTTCATTTGGCATCGTTGCCCTTCACAGCCTTCATCCGCTCCCCCAGTTTCTCATACAGGACCAACACCGACCCGAGCAACGCCATCCCATAGAAAAAATCCTCGATCGGGATCGTGATCACCCGGAATCCGAGCTGAAATTCCTCCCCGTACAGCACCACCGGCCGCGCGGTCAAGAACATGTTGAAAATTGCGGTCAGCGCGATTACGAAGAACAGGAATACCGTCGCTCGTCGGCGCATGAAGACATTCACCCCCAGCACACGGTCAAGCACGAAACTCGCAGCCATCGCGAAACTCGCCAGCGATGTGTATTCCTTCCCCATCAGCCAGAATACGATCCCCAGCACCGCGAAACCAACCGTAATTGGAATTGAACCCGCGCGCCAGATGACACACTCCCCCTCAAACGCATTCCGCGCTTTCAATCCCTCCCAGATCAGCAGACATGCGAACGGCACCGTGAAGAAGAACAGCCATTCCCCCAGCGGCAGCCCAAGAATGCGCAACGGCAGAGTATAGTCGTAGTTGAACCACCAGTGACGTCCAGTCACCAGGATGTCCCACGTGATGAACACCGCCGCTACCGGCAACGTCGCCAGTAACACCCGTGGCCACTTGCGCACGTATCGCATCGGACGCATCCAGCTCGAGGCCAACGGCCCGGCAACGATCAGCACGTTGAAAATCAGGTATTCGTATATCATGAGTCGAAACTCAATCCCGTCGGTCCACGCAACGTGTTTCAAAGTTAGGCACTGCTAATGTCCGATTCTGATCCAGCAAACCCCGCGCCGGATTCCACCATCGCCAGACCTTGCGCGACCAATGCCGAGCCAAACACGCCCCATCCCACCCAACAGCCTCCACCAGAGCAATGTTAGTTCCACAACGAAAAACCTGAAACCTTTCTCCCTCGACTGGTGTCCAGTTACAGGGTGCACTGACGCGGACATCATTTCTGGGAGGTAGTGATGAGTCTGTTTCGTGTGCCATTGTTGGCCTGCCTGCTGTTGATCCTGTTGGGTACCATCGCCGCTGTGGCACAAGATCCCGGTGACCGGCTCTGGGATGACAGTTATACTGATGTGCTGAGCCTCGCCTCACTTGCACCCGCCCCGGCGGGCCAGTTTATCCACGTTTCCGCCCGCGATTCAACCATTTTCCTGCGCTGGGTGGAATCCGACGGTACCCGGCTGCAGCTCGTGACCATCGTAGATCCGAGCGGCGTGGATGTGCGTAAAATCGTACCCCACCCGGACGGCGGCTACATCATCGCCGGTCGAACAAATTCCCCCTCCCCCGATGTTGGCGACGCCATGGTGATGCGAATCGACAACGCCGGAGCCGTCCTCTGGCAAAGTTCATGGGCCTCCGGCAACAACGATGAAGCCACCAACGTCCTCGTCGACGACGACGGCAACATCGTTGTCGTCGGAAGAGTTGGCGACTATCTCTCCGGCTACGACGGTTTCCTCTGGAAGCTCACCCCGGACGGTGTCACCATCTGGCAGAACGCCATCGGCGGGCACGACGACGACTTCATCGAAGGCATCATTCCAGCCATCGGCGGCGGTTACCTGACAGTCGGACGCACCTTCTCCATCGGCGCGGGCAGCTCAGATGGCTGGGCTGTCAAAACCTCTACCGACGGCGTCGTCCAATGGCAACAAGCTTACGGAACCGAGGGCATGGAGCTGCTCGCCTGCGCGACGGTCTGCGACGGTACCTACATGTTCGGCGGACGCATGGGTCCCGGCTTCAACACCGAAGCCTGGGTCGTTTGCGCGGACGAGTCCGGCATCTACCAATGGGACTACGGATACGGCGTGAACGGCTGGAACGGGTTCAACCGTTTCCTGACCACCGGAGACGGCAACGTCGCCTTCTGCGGCGCGTACCAGGGCAATGACAGCACCTGGCTGCTCTGGGTCGGTGAATTGGCCCCGGCCGGCACCCTCAACTGGGAATCCACCCACGGGTTCATGCTCACCATCAGCGCCACCGGTCTCGACTTCTGCCCAGTCGATGGCGGCGGCTACATCATCTGCGGACAGGGCAACAACAACGGCTGGCTCGTCAGCGTCTTCGACTTCCCGGACACCGTCCCGCCGCTGACCGTGTCCGCCACACCGGTCAACCAGCCCCTCATCCTGCCGGCTTCTGGCGGCAACTTCCGCTGGATCGCCACCGTAGAGAACACATCGGATTTACCGGTCACCTTCGACGCCTGGACCTCGGCCATCACCCCGAACGGCACCGAGGTCGGACCGCTGCTGCAGATCAACAGCATCACCGTCCAGCCCGGCTTCACCGTTTCCGCCGCGCCCCGGCAAACGGTCCCGTTTTATGCTCCGGCAGGGACCTACACCTACACCCTGCACCTCGCAGACGGCAACGACATCATCGCCTCGGACACCTTCACCTTTGAGAAGCTGCCCGGGCAGACTGCGGCGGACACCCCCGCCAACTGGACAGCCGTCTGGCTCGACTTCAGCGAATCTGTCGCATCTGACCTCAACCTGGCCCAACCGCGCCAGTTCGAGGTCCTCTCCGTCTACCCGAACCCGTTCAACGCACAGGCCACGATCACCGTCCACCTCGCGGAATCCGGCGATCTCGCCGTCACCGTCTACAACATTTCCGGCCAACAGGTCGCTGAACTCGCCCGTGGACAGGCATCCGCCGGCATGCATCAGTTCACCCTCGACGCTGACCATTTCGCCAGCGGCATCTACTTTGTCCGTGCCACCCTGCCCGGCGGTCGCAACGAAATCCGCCGCGTCGCACTGATCCGCTGAGATACCCGGCGGTATGAATCCAATGCAGCCCGGATCAATTCTGATCCGGGCTGTAGTCCGCATGGCTCTGAGAAACCTCACCGCCACTCCTGCAATCGGACTCGTATCTTCCCAGATTCACGTGCACATCACGACCCGAAATGCCCGTGTTAAACAAGAATGTGTCCGTGTTTCCACTGCAAGTGCCCGTGTTTGCTTGCAAACGCGGACGCGCAACAGTTAAACAGTCAGACGGGTAGCCCAGGCACGTACCCGTGTTTGCTTGCAAACGCGGCTGAACAACGCTTAACCGAGAACATCATCATGGCCAGCGAACGCGCAGTCAATGCCGCGGGACGATCTGTCCCGACTTTCGTCAACGGACGCGACCAGGTCCCGTACCAGGGTGTCGGAAAATTTCGCCCCCAAGGCGACAAGGCGACCACCCCGATCCGCACCTGCGCGGACTTCCCGGCGGACGGCAACAAAGTCGTCGGCAGCATCCGTGAAGCGCTGGAAAAGGCTGGTCTCCGGGACGGCATGACCATCTCCAACCATCACCATTTCCGTAACGGCGACCTCGTCATGAACCAGGTCTTCGACGCCGCGAAAGAGATGGGTGTCAAGGACCTGATGTGGTTCCCGTCGGCGTCGTTCCCGTGCCACGCGCCCCTGATCGACCGCCTCGAGGACGGCACCATCCACCACATCGAAGGCTCGATGAACGGCCCGCTCGGTGCGTACGCCTCCCAGGGCAAGATGCGCGGCTTCGGCGTACTCCGCAGCCACGGCGGCCGCTGGCAGGCGATCCAGGACGGTGACGTCTCCATCGACGTCGCGATCATCGCCGCACCCACCGCTGACGCTTTCGGCAATTGCACTGGCGACCGTGGCCCGTCCGCCTGCGGTCTGCTCGGCTTCGCGCTCGCTGACTCGATGTACGCGAAGCACGTCATCGTCGTCACCGACAACCTCGTCCCCTTCCCCTGCTACCCATGGCAGATCCAGGGGCAGAACGTGGATGCCGTCGTCGTGCTCGACAAGGTCGGCGACCCGTCGAAAATCGTCTCCGGCACCACCAACATCACCAAGTCGCCCGACCGTCTGCTGATCTCCGAACTGACCGCGAAATTCGTCAAGGCGACCGGCATCCTCCATGACGGCTGGTCGTTCCAGGCCGGCGCCGGCGGTACCGCGCTCGCGTTCGCGATCTTCGTGCGCGACATGATGCGTGAAATGGGCATCAAGGCCCGCTTCATCCGCGGCGGATCAACCCAGTATCTCGTGGATATGCTTGAGGAAGGCCTGACCGATTACATCCTCGACGGCCAGACGTTTGACCTGGAAGGCGTGCGCTCGATGCGCGAAAATCCGGGCCATATCAACACCAGCCCGTTCACCAGCTACAACTACCACGGCAAGGGCAACTTCGCGTCCATGCTGGACGCCGTCGTGCTCGGCGCGACCGAGGTCGACGTCAATTTCAACGCCAACGTCGTCACCCACTCGGACGGCCAGCTCCTGCACGGCATCGGCGGTTGGCAGAACTGCCTCTTCAGCAAATGCACCATCCTGCCGATCCCGTCCATGCGCGACCGTATGCCGATCATCGTCGACAACGTCACCACCCTCACCGGCCCCGGCGAACTGATCGACGTGATCGTCACCGAACGCGGCATCGCGATCAACCCGCTACGCCAGGACCTGATCGACCGCGTCAACGCGTGGAACAAACACGCGCCCGCCGGCGACACCCTGCCCCTGAAAACCATTCACGAACTGAAACACGAGGTCGAACGCCTCGCCGGTGGCCCGCCCGCCAAACCCGAACTGCTCGACAACGATATCGCCATCATCAAGTGGGTCGATGGGACGGTGATTGATAGTGTGAGGCAGGTAACTCCATGTAATTAGGATCAAATCGAGGTGAGATCTATTACACCCCTCTTATTTGGTGGTCAAGCCACCGAATTACACTTGGTGAGATTCGGTGTGGGAATACGAGCAAGTGATAAAGCACGTAATAAGGAGATTCTTTCATGGATTTTGGTAAAATGTTTCCAGAAACATCAGAAGTATCTTTCCTAAGCTTCTGCCAGCTCTGTGTCGGATGTCTCAACGTAACTACCTCCTGGCCTTCTTCACCACACCTCCACCAATAATAGTGCCAGGTCTTTTTATATCTGAATTTGCGTGACATTATTCGTGATGCTGACGGCCATATTACCTTAAAATGTAGCCTCCAATTTTCTCTTACAATAATATCAAGGAGTGATTCTAACGTATAAGATATACCTTTGGAATTATCTTCAAAAGGCTTAGTGGAGACTCTATATGGTAAGGGACATACCTCTGCTAACTGATCATCAAGCATATAAGGTATCAAGTCGATTGCTTGATAATATGGGTTTGCGATATACTTTTCCTCGTTACTGTGACCTACGACTATACTATTAATCACACCATACAAAAAGTGATTCGCACTTGTGTATTTCCCTATCTTCTTTAGATACCAAAATACTGATAGATAGCTAGGTATCGCTGATTCTCCCCATATTACCATTTCAGTAATATGGTCTAATACAAATGTTTTGATAGTATTGTCAAGCTCATCGTCTTTCTGCGATTCAATCCTGCGCTTTATGCCAAATGCACTTAGTATGCCGATTACCCAAGTTATTCGTATCCTATAATAAGGTGCGTCGACAGATGCATCACCCTCAACAAAGTGTTTTCTTTCCCTAATTTCATCTACTAAATTAATAAGTGCGTGTTCGATAGCTGTTTTTGCAATATTAATCTCATTGGAATAGCTTTGTTGTGAGGTTGACCAGCGATCTACTATTGAAAATACGTACGATAAGTAAATAGTCCAAGCCTCAAATTCAGCGACAAAATTTTCATTTTTACTGAAATTTGATAGAACAATAGAAGTTAAAAGTGATGCACTTGATGTTGCTCTATTTCGAGCAGCCATACTTGGTTTCTTATTGTTCTTTGTATAGTTGTAGGGAAGCATCGTTTGAATAATGCGAGCATATTTTTCTTTAGGAAATAAAGATAACCCATCATTGAGAAACAACTCCAAAACATCTTTCATTTCCCTAATCTCTGTAGGCCACAATGAAGTGCCGAGATCACTAGCCCATTTTTCAAGTTGCGATCCTACAATAGTTTTGAGAGGACGGAATCCACGCGATACCCAATTACGATTACTAGCATCAATTGCTATTTGCGCCTCCTCTTCTATTTTTCCATTAATAACAAGATATGACTGATAATCAGAAGTTGAAGGAATAGAGGGATGTATTACAGTACTTTCTAACAACTCCTGGATTTGTGAATAAATATCCCGCCATTTAGATTTATTCAGATCTCCAGTCTTTAATTGAAAAGCACAAACAAGCCCTTCACTATCAACAGCAATGACATCTTTACCTAGTTCCATTGCGCAGTGTCGAGTGACATGAAGCACAGTAAATCCTCGACTTGCAAGCATGTAAGCGAAAGGTACCTGGAAAGTCCGTTCGGTCGCCTTAGTCAACCAATGTTCTATGACTCTCTCTTTCAAGATATTCCTCGTGTTTCTTTGCCATCAACTCGTTCATGCGTGTTTTATATGGCTCCTCATCAAGCTTCTGAAACATCGCAAGGACGGCGTTTTCTGCATCAGGACCGACTACTATTTGTGGTAATCGTGGCATACCATCACAGTCAAAATCTATCCATATCTTTTCCATCATTGCTATAAAGCTATCGGGAGTGAAAGGTTTTCCTGCCATATCCATAACATTTCCCACTTTGGCAAGGGTGCGATCTAGTTCTTTTATTGCATGTTGTGATTGATCGCTTGCAATATTTTCCGCCATGGATTTAAAATCATTGTAGATATCTTTTAGACTTCTAGAACTAACTGTTCTGAGATCTATTTCATAGATTGCAGAAGATTCTTTAAGAACAACAATTTCCTCTGAACCGAGCTCTTCGTTTACCAGTATCGGATCTCTGCCTTCGTGAATTATTGACTTGTTCAACATTCCAAGAAAAGGAGAAGATTTTGCGAACTCAAATCGCATAGAGTATTGAAGGATTTGTAGCAACCGATGTTTGCTGTCTAGAAAATCTGGCAGCATCAAGTCCACCTTCAGCAATAAAGCGTAGCCCGGCAATCCCTGGTGCCGGGACCTGTTCAGCCGCTGCAGGCGGCTACCGCCAAGATATGACAAAAAATTCTGCAAAGAAAGCGATACATCGCATTGGTATAACATCAAATGCCGTGGCGGGTGGCCCGGGGCTTCACCAAAATTCTAAAATCAATCGCACAGGGCTCGGGTTTTGAAGAGAAGTGGCACTGCCGTCTTGTTCTGTATTTTGGGTTTGAGAGAACACAAAAACGGAACGAGGAACAGCAATGCCACAAGGTCAACTTACGCTCCGTGAGCGTGAGATGATAGCCTGTCAGCATCATCGGGGAGAGAGTGTCCCGGAGATCGCGAGACAGCTTGGACGTCACCGGACGACGATCAGTCGTGAGCTGCAGCGGAACCGGGATTCAGCAGGCGACTACCTGCCCGCCAGCGCCCATCAGCAGGCGTTTGAGCGACGGTCGGCGATCCGTGCCGGACACAGCAGGATCAGTGAAAACGAGGCGCTGAGAGCGTACCTGGAAGTGCATCTGCGCGGCGAGTACTGGTCGCCGGATGTGTTGGCCGGTCGTCTGCGGCGGGAGTTTCGTGACGACCCGTCGATGCAGGTGAGCACGCAGACGATCTACAGCTGGATCCGCCGTGACCAGGACAACGGCGGCACGCTTCACCTGTGCCTGAATCACGGGCGTCGCGGCTATCGCAAACGTGGGTCACGCAAGGACTTCCGTGGCATGATCCGCAACCGGACGGGCATCGAAGAACGTCCGGAGATCGTTGACAAACTGGGCCGTGCGGGCGACTGGGAGTCGGACACGATCCACGGCAAGGGGCACAAGGGAGCGATTGCCAGCCACGTCGAGCGACGCAGCAAATACACCGTGCTGGCGCTGCTGCCCGACCTTCGTGCCGAGACCTTCAGCACGCGTTCCGTCGCCGCGTTTCAACGCCACTGGAAGCAGCGAAAGCTTCCCCTGCACACGCTGACAGCGGATAACGGCGGTGAGTTCGCGCGGCATGAATGGCTGGCTGAACGGCTGGGTGTGACGGTCTATTTCGCGCATCCGTACAGCTCGTGGGAGCGGGCACGCAACGAGAACATGAACCGGATGGTACGGCAGTGGTTTCCGAAGGGGCTGGACTTCCGGTCACTTCACGATCTGGACGTCCATTCGGTCGAACAGCAACTCAACAACAGACCCAGAAAATCACTCGGATACAGAACACCAAAAGAGGTCCTCTTCAATCACAAAACCTGATCGGTGCATTTGATCTTGGAATTTGCATCAGCCTCGGGTCTCATTTCCAGCATTCCGGCAGGTATCCCGGTTTGCTTGTCAAACTGGGTGTCACCCCAACAACCGCTTCGCCAGGAGTTCCTGCATGTTCCGGCGGCCATCGGTGATCAAACGGACATACACCGCTTCATCCTGAATGTCATAGAAAACCCGGTATGACGGGTGGCCCGGTTTGCTCATCAAACCGGCTGTCACCCCAACAGCCGCCCCTCACCCCTACAAGGATTATCCTGCGCGCAGCTTCTTGAGTTCTTCAAACGCTTCTTCAGCAGGGCGGGCTTTTCCTTGCCGGACTTGTTCTTTTCCCATGAGCACCATTTTCAATCTCGCAATGGTTTCCAGCTCTTCCTCATACTTGTCAATATCCATAAGAATAGCCCTGCCCTCTCCATGCTGCGTAATCACATAGGGCTTGCCTGTTTCTTTCAGATCTTTCAGCACCTCCGCGGCGTGCGACTTGAGGTAGCTGATCGGTTTAATGCGGCGGCCGTCAATCATCGGTCCGTCTCCTTGTTCGGGGGGATGGTACACTTCGGGGGATAAAATAGGGCAGAAAAAAGGCTATATCAAGACTGATTACGGTCCATAAAAAGTCCGTTATTCAGACCGCAATATCAACAGCGTGGAGTACTAACCTCAAACATAATGCCGCAGTTGCAACCCTCCCATAGCCCATAGCCTATTGCCCATAGCCCGGTCTATATCCCCACCCCGACATGAAATCCGACGAACGAGTCGTCGTGACCATCGACCGGTGACAGCAGCCAGTAGTATCCGCCGCTGACTTTGAGCAGGAAGCTGAGGCCGAGGCTGAACTCCGCGCCGAGATAGTTTTCGTCGGTCAGGGGGGCGTACATCGGCTCGCCCCATGTGCGCAGGTAGGTCGCCCGCAGTTCGCTGAAGATGCCGAAGTCCTGGCTGGATTTCGGGTCCCAGAGCAGCATGTAGCCGAGGCTGGCGCGTCCGCCCGACCAGCCCGGACTGATGGAGAGGCTGAGGCTGTTGAACCACTCCTGATCGTCGAACTTCTCGCCCAGTTCGTGGATGTACCGTGAGGTAAACGAGAATCGGTCCGGCGCGCCCCATTCGAGCGAGATAATCGGCAGCAGGACGTCGTGATCACTCAAACGGAAGAACGAGCGACGGTCCGGCTTCTGGTCTTCCTCGGCGAAGGCCACGCCCGCACTCAGTATCACCAGCAGCACGATTGCCACCAGCGCGAAGTGTTGGTTACGCGGGTTCATGATGGACCTCCGGAGTTTCCGCAGGTGCCATAAGATCCCGCTTCTTCGTCGCCTGCCAGCAGTAGATGTACAGCACCGCCGGAATCAGCATGAAGACGGACATGATAAGCACCGCCGGATTCCTGAGAATGATCAGGCTCGCTATCCCCAGGAAAATCAAGCACGCGGAAGCCAGCATACCGCCGAACCTTTCCCAGCGCCAGCCGAGCAGAAGGCCGATCTGGGCGATCCACATCGGGATCAACAGTACCCAGTGCTGGACGTTCTCGATGTTCAAGCCGCCGGGTTCCAGGATCTCAACGGCGAAACGGGTGAGGGTGAACACTGCGATGATGGTACCGAGGATGCGTGCGATCCAGCGTAAAACAAGGATAGATCTTGCGGATGAGGTTGCCATTTCACCATCCCCCAATTGATGTGAAATGAAACGGGCAACAGATCAGGCGTGCGACTTCAGAAAGCGGCTCAGGAAGGCAGTTTGGTACAGCTCTTGTATGCTACCGTGGAATTGCCAATTCCAGCAATCCAGATCGTGTACATTTTTCCGAAGCAGAGGAAGAACGCCCGGTTTCAGCGAAACCGGGCGATAACGCTCCATTGTTGGTCGTCAACCGTGCGGGATGCCGCCGCCGTTGCCCTCCCCGAAGGGATCAAGGAAACGGCCGGACCGCAGCTCGGCAAACGCCTGCCGGAGTTCGTCCTCGGTGTTCATCACGATCGGGCCTTTCCACGCGACCGGTTCACGCAGCGGCTGCCCGCTGACCAGCAGGAAACGGATGCCCTCTTCCCCTGCCTGGACCACGACTTCGTCGCCACGGTCAAACAGCACCAGCGACCGGTTCTCGACTTCCTGCCACGCCAGTTCTTCGGTCCCGTCGGGACGCTCGGTCATCACCGGTTGCGGGTCGGATGCGTTCGCGAAGACACCAGACCCGGCGAACACGTACGCAAATGCGTGCCGCTGAGTTTCCACCGGTATCCGACGCCGGACACCCGGCGGTACCGAGATGTCGACGTACACCGGATCGGCGGCGATGCCCTCGACCGGCCCACGTTTGCCCCAGAACTCGCCGGTGATGATACGCGCGTGGGTGCCGTCATCCTCGGTCTCTTCCGGGATATCCTTCGCCAGGATTTCCTGGTAGCGCGGCTTGACCATCTTCTTGTCCCTCGGCAGGTTCGCCCAGAGTTGGAAGCCGTGCATCCGGCCGTGTTCGTCCCCTTTCGGCATCTCCTGATGCAGAATTCCGCGTCCGGCAGTCATCCACTGGACATCGCCCGGGGCGATGGTTCCGGAGTTGCCGATGCTGTCGCCGTGATCGACGGTTCCGGCGAGGACGTAGGTGATCGTCTCAATCCCACGGTGCGGGTGCCACGGAAAACCCTTGAGGTAGTTTTCCGGGAGTTCATTTCGGAAATCGTCCAGCAGCAGGAACGGATCCGTGGCGTCGGTGTCGCCGAACCCGAACGCGCGCCGCAAATGGACACCCGCGCCTTCCAACGTCGGCACGGCGGACGAATGGCGTTTGACAGGTCGTATGCTCATGGGGAGCTCCTTGGTCTGGTTCGCTGAAGAAGTTCGGTATGCCGAACTGTTGAACATACACCGAATTCGAACCTGCAAGGTTCCCGGGAGGCGGCTGGGTGCTGTCGCCGGGAGGATAGTCGGGACAGTGGGCAGCGAATGCGGGGTTTTGACGCCAGTCCCCCAGTTGCGAGACCCTCGCCCAGGGGCGAAGGCAAGCGCCAGAATCCAGCCATCCGGCAGGCTTTTCGGCGGCTTTGAGGTGGTGCGAGTTTCAACTTGCGTCGTTGCAGCTGGCTGCTGTTCGTGCCGGTGGCGGACGAATCCGGCGTGCGCGGAACGATAGCCGTGTTTGTCACGCCAGATCAGTTCCGGATAGATCAGCTGGTTGCGGTGACGATGAGTTGACCCCTTCATCCCCCTGTTCCAACCGCCGCCAGAGCCCCGTGGCGGAACGCCCGGCGGACGTTTGCGGCGCGGTTTGGGCTTCGGGCGTTTGAGACGGCCGAATTCGTCCAACAATTCTGATGGGACCGGCTGGCCGGTGCTGTCATAAATGGGGCCATGCGCACGTATCGGGACTCCGCCTTCGATGCCGGTGGGAAGGTCTGAACGAACGTGCCGTCCCTTCGGGTTGGAAGGCGGATAAGCCGCGTTGGCAGAGCCAACACGGGCAAGATGCGGTGGGAGATCGAGCTGTTGGTTATCCCGGGCTGAAGCCCGAGGGCGTGGCGGTTGTGGGTGTTCTGACTTCCGGCCATCCCGGGCTGAAGCCCGAGGGCAAGAAGGTCCCGGATGGACCAGTGGCTGATGTGGCAATCCGGTAGCGCTCCCGCGGGCAGCGGGAAAAGGCCACCCCTTCGGGGTGGGTGGTGAAGGCCAGGAGCCGGGATGTGGAGTGAGATGGAAGTCCATGGGGATACGGAACGAGAGCGTTGGTTTGAAAACGGCAGGGATCAACTGAGAAGACTACCGCTCGGGAAGTACGGATGGTTGCCACCGCGATCAGGTGATGACGAGAAGGACTGCACAAGAAGGCATTCGCTCACCGTGAACGAATGTTCAGCAAGTATACGGAACGGATGCCTGCGTGTCAAGGCGAATACTCGATGAAGAACCCCACATCCGTCAACAGGCTGTGGCTGGTGACTTGCTCCCCCTCCCCTACGCCGCCCGACGGGCGAAACGGCTGGCAAAGACGGAAATCAGCAGACCGAGCGTGATGTAGCCAAACAGGTTCTCGATCAACATGAGAACCGCGCCAGTGTTGCTGACCGGATCAGCCGGTTTCAAACCGAGGTTGGTGAAGGTGTCGAAGCTGATAAACAGCCACTCCAGCGGCGGCCAAAGAGGCGGTTCGAGATTCGAACCAAGAATCACCACCGACCCCGCAAGCCAGTGCACCAGTGTGGCAACCCACGACTGGGGAAGATGGACAGCGAGCAGCGAATCAACGACCCACGCGGGTGTAGCAACCGGTGACCACCGAAGATCAAGAACAACAAGCAGTGCCAGAAGTAGCAACAACCAGCATATTGGAGGAAATCGCTTGCCGTGTTTTTCAGAATATGATCGTTGTACGTGCGTTTTATCGAAGACTTTGAGGATATGATTCGAGGTGAGTGTTCGCCATACCTCACGTGGTATGTGTGACGGATTTGTGAACAGCGATAACGTTGGGCCATAGACAAGCCAGAACCAGATGACGAACGCTGGCAGGGCACCGATCAAAGTCCACCACCAGCTCATTTCGCCCAAGCCGAGCACGATGGCGAACAGTTGGACGACAAGCGCAGCCCAACCCGCTACACGCCAGACATTGTAGCCGTAGTCGGACGACAATTCCCAAGCCCGCAGCCAGAAACGGCTCCAGTTCGAATCAGCTTTCTGTTTCAATCGTTCAATGTACTGTTGATCCTTGATGTAACGTTGCAGGTCCGGGGCCAACGTGAGGTTGGCGACGTCGTCATTGACGGCGACACCGGTGAAGGAGGTGAAAGCCCAACGTGATCCAAACAAGTGCCAGGGGGTTGGAATCCGTCCACGCAAATGACTATCTGTTCGTGCATTCCGCCACTGGCCGATACGGTCACTGAGCTTATCAGGCAAATAACTGTTTCCAGCGAATCGAGTGATCACCGGGTCGGCGGTTTGGTTTTTGCCCGTGTCCTGCTCCTCACTAGCCGTTGTTGTAGGTGCAGCGTACGTGCCGAAAGTAGCGTTTGCGAACTCCGCACCCTGAATATCAGCCCATCGAAGGTATGCGCCGTGAAGGTGGGCCTCGCTGAGGTCCGCTCCACTAAGGTTGGAATTGCTAAGATCCGCATCAATAAGGCGGGCAGAATGCAGGTTCGCGCCGGGAAGACTGGTTTGAAAAAGGATCGCGCTGTGAAGCTCAGCAAAATGAAGATCCGCACTGTTTAGGTACGCTTTGTATAGGTTTGCGCCGTCAAGGTGGGCTGAGCGAAGGTTCGCGCCGTCAAGGTGGGCCCAGGAAAGGTCCGCGCCGTGAAGGTGGGCCCAGGAAAGGTCCGCGCCGTGAAGGTGGGCGTTGAAAAGGTTCGCGCCGTCAAGGTGGGCATATGGCAGGCAAAGTTCCGGCGCTGATTGCTGAGACCAATCAACACCGCGGAGGTCCAGCGCGGGGAGAGACAGGTCGTGATCCAGGCCGGTGTACCCGTATCCAAACACTTTCCATTCCCCTTTGATCTGTTGATCAAAGGGGAATGATCCGGCCGGAATGGAAGCTTTGGCTTCCCATTCCCGTTTCCGCGCCTCGAAAAGTTCGTAAACCGCGAGGATGCGACGTTCGACCTCAGGCCAGTTAAAGGCTCGGTACCAATCCCCTGTTCCTGGAGTCGGATCGGAATCAGCGTCGGGTTTGCGGGCGGAAACGGTTTCACCGGCTTGATGCGTGGTCAGCAATTGGAACACCTGATCGCTGAGGCTGGGGTGGCCGTCTTTCGCAGGAAAGAGCTCCCAGCGAGCTTGCCATTGTTCGATCTGTTCTTCCGTTGGTGTTTGATCACGATTGCGGTTCGGCATCTCCCCCCTCCGAGATTCGCGCGTCTATTCCCGTCTTGTCAAGAATACGTGACCGTGGCGGAAAGAGCAATCAAGACCGTGGCACAAGGAGATTTTTTTCCAGGCTGGGGGCTTCAGGGAAACAATGCGGCGTCCCGACAGGACGCGCGGAAGGGTTGGAGTTGGCGGCGTTCGTGTGGCTGAAGCCACACGCTACCCTCGTTTCGCCGCTACGCGGCGTGTATCGGGTAGCAACGGGCGGCGTGCATCGGGAAAGGTCCGTTGACGGATAAGCCAACGCCGGTTGAACAACAAGCGGTTAGCCGCGGTAGCGAGCAGAAGCTCCTGCGGGCATCGGGTAAATCAAGGTTAACTGAAAAAACAGGCTATGGGCGTGGGAAATCCGGGGACACTTAACGGAGTAAGTGTCCCCGGATTTCGTGTCTCAGATCTCAAGTCTTAAGACTCAGGATTCAGGACTTTGGACCGAGGAGAGTGTTCGGGGACACTTAGCGGAGTAAGTGTCCCAGGTTCAGCGTCTCATATCTCAAGACTCAGGACTGATTTTACCACAACAGATTATCGCTGCCCGGTTTGGTGACCATGACCTCGACACCCATTTCCTCAACCTTGAGATAGTAGCGGTTATTGCGCATCGTGACAACCGCGCTCGGCATATAGGTCTTGTTGGATTTGAACTTGACCACCGCCTGCTTCCACGTGCCACCCTTGTCGAATTCGATCAGCGTGTTCGAATCCTTGAACCCCTTGAACTTGGGCGACAGCTTGCCTTTTTCCACGATCACGTTTGCAACTCCCTTCGTGAGCCATGAGCGGTGAGCTCTGAGCTATGAGCAAGAGCCCGTCAACAACCCGACACAGCGGATGGGGCACTCGTTTCGATGAACGAAATGTAGCGATCACGACACGAACTGCAAAGCGATGTTGAGCAGGATGGAAAGATCCAGCGGACGCCTGCACCTGGAGACGGAAACAGCCTTTTTCGCGTGCTACCTTACACTTGCACACCGTCACCAATTGTCACGGGGGGAAGCGTGTTGATCCGGTACCTGGCGCTGTTCCTGCTTCTGACCGGGGTATTCACCCTCACCCTCCCCGGCCACGCCGCCGAACTCCCGTTCAACACGCCCCCGGATACGACGATCCACAGATGGACCGGGCACAAGCCGACACATGTGATCAGCATTCACCCACTGCAGGGACTCGGACTGGGAATCGCTGGAAGCTATGAGCAGTCTTTCGCTGAGAAGCACGGGATTTACGTGGAAGGCGGAACCTGGCTTCATGACAGTTGGGTTGCGAAAGTTGCGTATCAACGTTACAGCCCACGTTACGACGGTGAACCCGCGATCATCAGTCCGTATTGGGGCGCGTACCTGCGTGCGGGTCGGATGATACGGGATGTGGGGTCTGACCATTTCGATATGGTCAATGTGAATGCGGGATTGTATTACGGGCGGTCGTTCACCATGGGCCGGTACATCCGTGTCGCGGGACGGTTGGGTGCGGGCATGCCCCTGTTTTGGGATATTACGTGGACTCCCGAAAAACCGCCGGTTGCCAATGTCACTGAACTGTTTTCAATTGTGTACGTGTCGGTCGAGTTGGGAGTATCGGTCGGATTCATGTGGTAGGGTGCGGCGTCCCTGCAGGACGCACGAAAGGTTGGGGGGCGCGCCGTTCGTGTGGCTGAAGCCACACGCTACCATTGCGTCGCCGCTACGCGGCGATCCAGCGGCCGCGACAGCAAGTTTTTTGACACGGGCACTTCCTGTTTTTCCGTCGAACGTAGCCCGCAGGCCTTAGTCCGCAGACTAAAGTTCACGGGTCCGCGACAGCAAGTTTTTTGACATGGGCACTTCAGCTCTTCCACAGATCGTAGTCCTTTCCCCTGTCCACCATCGGACGAACACTGTCCGCTGGCGGACGGTTCTCGCAGCAAACCGGTGCCATGATCCGCGATTACCCCTGTACTACCTGAGAATTTCGACCGTCACACCTCCCTTCCCCGTTGGCACAGCGGTTGCCTTGTATCATCTGATGGGTCCGTCACAATCGAGCGACAGGAACGAGGAACTGGGACATGATCCGGAATTATCTGCTGGTCGCCCTGCGTCAACTGGGACGCAACAAACTCTACAGCCTGATCAACATCCTCGGCTTCGCACTCGGGTTGACGGTGTGCATGGTGATCACGCTGTACGTGTACGACGACCTCTCCTACGACCGGATGCACAGCAAGGCGGACCGCATTGTCCGGCAGTATACGATCGACCACGCGGCAGGCGTAACCAGCAGCTATGTCGGGATTACCAACCCGCCGATGCCTGCGAAGATGAAGGAAGTCGTGCCGGAGGTCGAGGACGCGGTGCGTGTGTCGCACTGGGGCCAGGCCCCGTTGCAACGCGATCCGGAACACGCGGTAATGACCGAACACCTGCTCGCCGCCGGACCAGAATTCTTCAACATCTTCGACTTCGAGTTGATTCGCGGAGATCGTGCGACGGTCCTCTCCGAACCGGACGTCATCCTGCTGACCCCGGAAATGGCGCACAAGCTGTTCGGTGACGACGATCCGATCGGGCAGACGATCACTGTCGGCGGTCCGCAGAACGAAGTCCGTGTCGCCGGGATTGTCGCCGACTGTCCGAACAATTCCCATCTGCAGTATGACGCCATCTTTTCGCTGCACGAAACCGAAGATTTTGAGCAATGGCTGACCAATTGGAACAGCCTGGCGGCGATCGGATACCTGCTGCTAAAGCCGGGCGCGGACCTGGCGCATGTTGAGGCGGAAGCGCAGCGGTTGTGGGCGGAAAATGGCGAAGTTGATGTCTGGGAACCGAAAATCCAGCCGCTGCTCGACATTCACCTGAAATCCGCGCACATGCTGTACGATTACAACAGCGCCAAGAGCGACATCACGCAGGTGTACGCGTTGCTGGTGATCGGAGTGTTCGTGTTGCTGATCGCGGCGTTCAACTTCATGAACCTGTCCACCGCGCGGTCCTTGAAACGGGCACGGGAAGTCGGGATGCGGAAGGTGGTCGGTGCGCGCCGGCGGGAGATGATCGTCCAGTTCCTCGGTGAATCGATTCTGACAACGTTGATCGCGACAATCATTGCGGTGGTTGCAGTGGAGCTGCTGCTGCCAACGTTGAACAATTTCTTCCAGAAAAGCCTGACACTTGACATTCTGACCAACCCGGTGGTCGCGCCCACGCTGATCGGGTTCGGCATCTTCGTCGGAGTACTGGCGGGGTTCTACCCGGCGGTGGTGCTGTCCAGCTTCAAGCCCGTGACGGTTCTGAAGGGCGAATACCGCAGTGGCAAGGGCGGTGTACGGCTGCGTCAAATCCTGGTTGTGGGGCAGTTTACGGTCTCGGTCGCGTTGATCGCAGGCACGCTGATCGTCAGCCAGCAACTGCAGTTCATCCGCAAGATGAATCCGGGGTATAACCGTGAGAACGTGCTCACCTTCACTGTTGGCGGGCAGCAGTTCGGACCGTTGCGTCCGGTGCTGATGGAACAGCTGGCGAAACTGCCGGACGTCGTGTCGATCTCGGCGTCGACCAACGTTCCGGGACGTACGCACGGCCGCACGGGGATCGATCCGGAAGGTGTCGACGAGGAGTCAACATGGATCGTCAGCGCGGTGACCATCGATGATAAGTTCCTTGACAACCTGCAGATCGGACTGGTGGACGGGCGCAACTTCTCCCCCGAATTCGGCGCGGACACAACCAGCTCGATTCTGATCAACGAAGCCGCCGCGAAACACCTGAACTGGGATGATCCGGTCGGAATGCACATGTACACCGGGCCGGATTCCGCTCGGCAGGAGTTCACCGTTGTCGGCGTGGTGCAGAATTACCATTTCGCCAGCATGAAACACCAGATCGAACCGATGGTGTTCTGGTACGATCCGGACGGCGGCGGAGTGGTGACTGTGCGTCTGCGTGCGGGACAGGTGCACCAGGGAATCGCCGCGATTCAAAAGGTGTACAACGAGGTGATCGAAGGGCAACCATTCGAATTCACTTTCCTTGATGACGAGTTCAACGACCTTTACCAAGACGACCGGAATTTCGCGAACGTGGTGCGTGGGTTCAGCGTGCTGGCCATCGTGATCGCCTGCCTGGGCCTGCTCGGGCTGTCCGCGTACGCCGCCGAAACCCGACGGAAAGAAATTGCGGTGAGGAAGGTGCTGGGATCAGGCGAGGGACGGATCCTCGGGATGCTCGCCGTCGAATTCCTCAAACTGGTGCTGATCGCCAGCGTGATCTCCGCCCCATTGGCGTATTTCGGCATGCAACGGTGGCTGGAAGAGTTCGTGTATCGGATCGATCTGACCGCGCTGCCGTTCGTGATGGCCGCCCTGATCGCGATGGCGATTACGATGCTCACGGTATCGTGGCAGGCGTGGCGGGCCGCTCGGACCCGGCCAGCGATGGTGCTAAGGGCGGAATAGTGATGGGCTCGGGGCTCGAATGCTAAACATATTCCAAGGATTCTAGCCTGGGATCAACCGCGTTGTCGAAGCCAACACGGGCAAGAGAACATGAAGAAACCCGGGTCGCGAGACGACCCGGGCCACCCAATCGTGCATCGTGAGACGACTCAATACACCAGATCGTTGAGCTCGGGTAACGTATCGGTGCGGCCCTTGTTCTGCACGACCAACCACTCGTACAGCGGTTCGTAATACTCCAGCATCGCGGACGCCGACAGTTCAGAACCCGTCTTTTCCCGCAACAACTCGTCGCTATCCACCGTCGCCCCCTTCTCGAGAATCGACCAGAGGAACTCACCGGACTCGGTGCTGCCGAAGTAATCGGTCGAGTGCGGATCCTGCTTCAGGATCGTTGTCGCGATGTAATCATGCAGCTGGTGCAGCAACACCTCGGATAACGCGTAATCGTAATAACTCGCTGGATGATTATTGATGTGGGTCTTGGACGCAGCGTCGCAAAACTCTTCCCCACGCGGTTCGGGCGGGACAATGCCCTGATACTCCAGCTTCAACCGCCACCAGTATTCGTTGAAGTGGTCCTCGGCCAGGTTGTCCGCGTACAGGGCGTGTTCAAATTGCGTCATCACCCCCGCCGACCACGGGATGAACACGACATTGAGCAGCGCTTCCTTGAGCAACGACTGCATCGGATCGACCTGGGCATCTGCCGATACCAACCCGCGACCGGCGAGGAACGGTTGCTGCTTACTCGCAAATCCGAGCAGGCTGCCGATGGCCTCGTGGAAGGCACGGTTCGCACCATCGCGTAGCAACGGCGGTACGTCTGAGTTTGAATACGCCAGATAGTAGTAGACATGCCCGAACTCGTGGTGTACCGTTTCCCACCAGTCGGCGTCCGGTTCAACACTCATCAGGCAGCGGACGTCATTCTCGAGGTCGATGTGCCAGGCGGATGCGTGGTTGTTCTTCGTGTACTTGACGCTCTGCTGAACGGGATACAACGATGAGCGCTGCCAGAACGTTTCCGGGAGTTCCGGATAGCCGAGGCTGACGTAAAAGTCCTCACCGGCATGCACGATGTATTCCGCGCTCTTCCCCTGCAACGCCGCATCCAGATCCAGGCCGTCGACTGTCAGTATCGGTGACCATTCCTGCCCCCAACGGTTGGGCAGCCAATGCGCGGGAAGTTGTTCCGGGACCGGTTGATGGTAACGTTTCGCAAGCTCGTACCGCGCCCAGGTGTGCAGTTCCCGGTAGAGCGGACGCAGCTCTTCATTGAGCTGATCAGTTAACGCGAGTAACTCCTCCGTGCTCATGTCGTAATCAGACGCCATGTACTGAAAAAAATCCTCGTACCCCAACGCCTGCACGGTGCCATTGCGCAACTGGGCGAGATTCGCCAGGCCGTCCTTCAGGCCGATGCCCACCTCTTTTGATGATTTCCACACCCGCAATCGTTCGTTGAGGTTGGACGATTCACGCAGGATCTGGTCGATCTCGTTGGCCGTGATCGACTTGCCGTTCACAGTGAACTCGAATCCGTATAGCGCCTCGTTCTGCGCAGTCTCCGCTTCGATACGGCGCTCGACAAGTTCACCCGCCGTCGCCGGATTATTGCCCGCCATGTAGAGGATCGTTTCCAGCTGCCGCCGTTGCAGGTTGCTCAGCTTATCGGCGTGCGTGAGAAAGTCGGTGACCAGTGCAACATTTTCCTGCGAACCAGTGAAGTCCGCCAGCGCTTCCGCGGCAGCGTTGGCTCGTTCCGCATTTGTATTGTCATCTGGCACGATCATCACATTCGCCTGCCACTTTGCAGACTCATTTTCGGTGTATAACTTGACATAACGACCGCTGTAGTCAGCGAGAAAGGTGTCGACATCTTTCCGCAGCTGACGGGAATTGTTCTGCGTACAGCCGACGGACAACAGCAGAAGAAGTAGCAGTGGTAGCAGGTGGAGGCGTACGGCGTGGAGCAGCTTCATTTCAGGATCCCAAGTGGTTGAGCAAGTGAAAATTGACAGGTGAAGAACGACAGGCCTGATGCACGCACGGCGAAAGAGACCGGAAGTTCCACGGAACATACCCACTGCCGGGTTGTCCGGCGCAAACCGAAAACGGGACCGACTCTGAATCGGTCCCGTTACACTCGCGGCACTTCCGGCGCCATCTGGCTACTCTTCCGCCAGCTTCTCGAGCAGTTCCTCGCTGATGTCGAAGTTCGAGTAGACCTTCTGCACGTCGTCGTGGTCGTCCAACTGCTCCATCATCTTGAGCAGCGTGCCGGCGTGCTTCTCGTCCACATCCATGTAATTCTGCGGCACGAGGGTCGATTCCGCGCTGGTGATGTTGACGCCGATCGCCTCCAACGCGTCCTTCAGATCGTTCAGCAAATTCGGCTCGCCGGTGACGGTGAACGTACCGTCATCCTCCATCACGACATCCTCCGCGCCCGCTTCCAGCGCGGCTTCCATAACGTCATCTTCCGTCTTGTCGCCGGGTTCGAGCTCGACCACCGCCTTGCGGTCGAACATGAACGCAACGGCGTTCGTCTCCGCCAGATTCCCGCCCAGCTTGCTAAACAGGTGACGGATTTCGCTGACGGTGCGGTTGCGGTTGTCGGTAATCGCCTCAACAATCACCGCCGCGCCGCCGGGACCGTAGCCCTCGTACGTCACTTCCTCGTACGCCACGCCCTCGAGTTCGCCGGTGCCCTTCTTGATCGCGCGCTCAACGTTCTGCAACGGCATGTTCGCCTGCTTGCCCTTGTCGATGGCGAGACGCAGCCGGGGGTTCGCATCAGGATCACCGCCGCCCATGCGCGCGGCAACCGTGATTTCCTTGATCAACTTGGTAAACACCCGGGCGCGGGCAGCGTCAGCAGCACCCTTCTTGCGCTTGATCGTTGACCATTTTGAATGTCCGGACATCCCTCACTCCTGAAAAGAAGTCGTATGTAAGTCGATAGAAAGTCGAAAGTCGAAAACAAGTAAAAGAAAGTAACAGATAGTAAAAGACAGGAACTGATAGTAAAAAATAGGAACTGATAGGAAAAGACAGTAAAAGACAGTAAAAGACAGTAAGAGATTAAAAGATAAAGGCACAGAGGCTAAACATAAATGCGAAAAGGATCCATACACGTCTAATACGACCTGAACACCAAATACTACTTAACTTCTTGTACTTTGTACTTTGTACTTTGTACTTTGTACTTTGTACTTTGTACTTGAGTACTCTTAGTCCGGCCGGTTCGCAGCGACCCATTCACGAATGTACTCGATCGGTTCCGGAAGCGGTGTCCCCGGCCCGAACAGACGGCCGGTACCCATCTCCATTAACGTCTCGATGTCCTCATCCGGAATGATCCCGCCGCCGGTGAGCAGAACGTCCTCGAGCCCCTTCTCCTTCATCACCTCGAGCGTGCGCGGGAACTGCGTCATGTGCGCGCCGGAAAGGATGGACAACGCGATCACGTCGGCGTCCTCCTGCAACGCTGCCTCGACGATACTCTCCGGTGTCTGCCGCAGCCCGAGGTAGATCACCTCGAAACCGGCATCACGAAACGCCGCCGCCAACACCTTCGCACCACGATCATGCCCGTCCAGACCGGGCTTGGCCAACACCACACGTACCCTGCGATTTCCGGACACCCGGGACTCCCTTGCTTTGCCTGAGATTCTCTCGACCAGAACCCATGAATGTAGCGAAATACAAGCCTGTACGCCAAGAGAGACGGTTTTCCCAAAAACGAGTTTCGTTCACACTGAATCGTTCCGTCCTCATGAACGTCTCACATGAGGCTGACAACACGTTTCAAGTCGGTCACTCACTCCATCTGTTCAGGCTGGAAGACCAAGGCGAAAGCAAGCTTCCCATCATCAGATGGCAATGTACGGTTCATGCTACGGAATGGATGCAACAGGTCTGGCTGGCTGAAGGAGTACGCTTTGTGAGCTCATGGCCGTGATTTCGCCACGAGGTCAGTTCATGGACGCGGGGTGCAGGACGTCGAAGAGAACACGCTGGAGGTCGTTGACGAGGTACGGTTTGGCCATCACGCCGCAGAAGCCGTGATCCTTGTGCGCGGCCATGACCGGATCGTTGGAGTAGCCGCTGGAAACGATTGCACGAACCTCCGGATCGTACTCGCGCAGCTTGCGGATGGTCTCTTCGCCGCCCATGCCGCCGGGGATGGTGAGGTCCATGATCACGACGTCGAACGGCATCCCGCTCTCCTTGGCGTCCTGGTAGGCGAGCAGCGCCTCTTCCCCGTCGCCGACCGCGAGCGCGTCGAATCCGAGGTTGCCGAGCATGACGACGGCGACTTCACGCACCGACTCTTCGTCGTCCATCACCAGCACCCGTCCGCTGCCGCGCGCGGGAATTTCACGATCTGTTTCGGTCTTCTCGACCTGCTTGTCGGATGCCGGCAGGTAGATCGAGAAGGTTGTGCCAATGCCGATTTCGGACTGGACGGTCAGCAGGCCGTCGTGCTTCTGAATGATGGAGAATGAAGTCGCGAGACCGAGGCCGGAACCCTTCGATTTGGTGGTGAAGAACGGGTCGAAGATACGCCCGACCACTTCTTCCGACATGCCGGGACCATCGTCTTCGACGTCGATGCGGACATACCGTCCCGGATCCAGGGGAAGGACCATATCTTCAGTGACAACGTCGTTGATCGCCCGGACAAACAGGTTGCCGCCCTCGGGCATCGCCTGGTTGGCGTTGATGACGAGGTTGTTGATCACGCGGTTGATCTGGCTCTCGTCGATTTCGGACGGCCAGAGGTCGGCGTCAATCTTGATCTCGCCGCGAACGTTCGACCCGCGCAAGGTGAAGTCGACCGATTCGCGGATCAGGTCGGCGAGGTCGGCGGCCTTACGAATCGGCTGGCCACCCTTGGAGAAGGTGAGCAGCTGCTGGGTCAGTTCACGGGCGCGCAAAGTCGCTTTTTCCGCGTCCTCGAGCCGTTGGCCGATGAACTCGGGATTGTCCTGCACCATGCGGGCGATGCTGATGTTGCCGAGCACGGCGGAGAGGATGTTGTTGAAGTCGTGCGCGATGCCGCCGGCGAGCACACCGATGGATTCGAGGCGCTCAATCTTCGCCACTTCCTCTTCCATCTTGCGTTGCTGGGTGACATCGCGAAAGACGACCACCGCGCCGATGACTTCATCCAGCTTGTTGTGGACCGGGGTGGCGTTCCCGACGATGAGTACCTGGCCGCCGTCACGGGTGTAGAGGATGCATTCGCGTGTCCAACGTTCGTGCACACCAGACTCGATGACGCGGTAGACCGGGCTGTCGATGACGGCGCCGGTTTGTTCTTCCCGTAATGGGAAGACGATTTCGAAATCCTGGCCGATGGCGAGGTCCGGGGTCCAGCCGGTCATCTTGCTCGCCTGCTCGTTGATCATCGCGACGCGACCGTCAATGTCGGTGGTGATCACGCCTTCGCCGAGCGACCCGAGGGTCACCGCCAGGCGTTCCTTTTCGGCTGCGAGCTCGTCGTTGGCCTGCTTGCGGCGGGTGATGTCGCGGTAGATCGCGTAGATGCCTGCGACTTCGTTATCAATGACGATCGGCGTACCGAGCATAGAAACGTGGACCAGGGTACCGTCCCGGCGCTTGCACTTGGTTTCCTCGACACGAATCATCTCACCCTTGCGCATCACGTCATACTGGCCGCGTTGCGCATCGTCCTTGCCTTCCGGGAGAATCAGCAGGCCGAGATCCAGTCCCTGTGCCTCTTCGTTGGAATAGCCGAAGAGCCGGGTGAATTCAGGGTTTGCCCGCAGCACGCGCAAATTGGTATCGAGGATAATGATCGCTTCCGGCGCACCTTCGAACAGCTGTTCCTGGTAGGCGCGCTGGACTTCCGCTTCCTGTTCGGCCTGGTGGCGTTCGGTATTGTCCATCACCACCGCCATGCCGCCGATAATCTGCCGCTCGCCGCCGTAGTATGGAGAAATGCTCAGCGAGATCCACAGCTCATCGTCGCGCCGTTTCGGAACATACGGGCCTTCGTAGTACCCGTTGATGCCGCTCAGCGCGCGTTGCATCAGGGTGAGGATGTCCTTGCGCGGAATGTTGCTGAGATCGTTTCCGATCAGATCCTCGCGGGAACCGGCACCCATGATCTCGGCGTGGCGCTCGTTGCAGTCGGTGATGATGAAATCGAAATCGTACAGCAGCACCCCGACCGGCGACTGGTTGAAGAGGGCACGGTGACGCTCTTCCGACGCCATCAAGGCTACTTGTTCACGCTTATGCTCGATGACGCTCGAGATGTGGCTGGAAACAAATTCGAGCAGTTCAAGGTCGCGTTCATCGTACGCGTAATCGTTGCGGTAACTCTGGACGACGACGACACCGCTGACACCGTCCGGACGGCGCAACTGTACACCGAGCCACGATTTCGGGAGCGGCGGATAGGTCCGGATTGCCTGGCGGGCGG
This sequence comes from bacterium, assembly GCA_963675295.2. Classification (GTDB taxonomy): domain Bacteria; phylum Electryoneota; class Electryoneia; order Electryoneales; family Electryoneaceae; genus BMS3BBIN04. The sequence continues at coordinate 2,241,816 of CAXXKJ010000002.1, read as the reverse complement.
TCAGTTCGACGACTTCCGCTTCGGTCCGCAGTAACGCTGACTGGTTGCGGCGGATGTAGTCGGTCATCGAATTCTTCAGTTTGAAGCGCTGTTCCGGATCAATTTCTTCCTGTTCGTCGACGAAATACGGGAAGTAGTATTCTTCCGTCTCCTCATCATAAAGGCAGACGAAGAAGTTGGACGCTTCAATCAGCTTCGAGATCTGCTTGTGGACGACGGTCATGACGTCGTTGAGGTCGCCCTGCGTCGTGGCGGCCTTGGTGATCTCGTACAACACGGTCTGCAGCGTTTCCGACCGGCGCTGGTCAGTGAGATCGCGGTATACCCAGTACGTGCCAACGTGCTTGCCATCGCGGTGAATCGGCACACCCATAATCGACACTTCGACGTTGCTGCCATCCTTGGCCAGGCGCACGGTGTCCAGCTTGATCACCTTCTGGTCGCGGGCCTTGATGACCAGCATTTCGCTTTCGTCGATGAACTCCTTCGGCACGATGAGGTTGTTCGGACGGCCGATCAGTTCTTCTGTGGAATAGCCAAAAATGCGTTGGAATTCACGGTTTACCGTCAGCAGCAGATCGTTCGGATCGGTAAAGACAATGCCCTGCACGCTCTCACGGATGAACGTGCGGAAGTTCGCTTCGGAGTCGCGCAACGCACTTTCGGCGCGCAGACGTTCGATCAACACCGCGATCGGGCCAGAAGCAAATTCGAGCAGGTCGAGGTCGGATTCCTTGAACGCAGTCGGGTCGTGATAGTGCTGAACCGCGAGGACACCGATGATTCCGTGCGGTGTCTTCAACGGAACCCCGAGGAAAACCGCCGAAGGCGAGCCAATCAGGTGGATTTCACCCATGCGGGTGAGTTGCTCTTCCAATTCAACGTCCACCAGCAACGAACGGCCGGTGCGGCGGATGTAGTCGGTAATCGACCCTTGCAATCGCGCGGGTTTCGGGCTTGGATCCTCTTCGTCCGTGTAGTACGGGAAGTTGTAGATGTTCTCCGATTCGTCGTAGAGCGCGACGTAGAAGTTCGTCGTCTCAAGGAAATCGGACAGCCGGTCACGCACCAGGCCGATGAAGGCGTGAATATCATCGGCGACACTCGCCGCCTCGCTGATGTCCAGCAGCAGCGCGCGAATCTTGCGGTTGCGGGCTTCTTCGGTGACGTCGACGATGGTCAGCCAGAGCAGCGAACGGCCGTAGAGGTTGAGATCGAGCGTGTAGGCCGTCACGTCACGCAATTCGCCTTCCGCGATGCGTTGCGTAAGTGCATACTTGTCGGTTTTCTCGATCTCCAGCTTGCCGAACATTTCGCGCAAGGCGGTGAAATTCAACGTGCTGATGTCGGACAGGTTGCGGGTGACGAATTCTTCGTGGGTGTAGCCGTAGAAGCTGCAGGCTGCCTGGTTGGCATCGACAATCGCGCCGTTGACCGAAGAGACGAGCAGTTGAATGGCTGGATGGGAATGAAATGCTTTGAGGAAGACCTCTTCGGAACGATTGCTGCGCGTGGACGCAGAGCCGTTCGCCGGAACATCCTTGAGACGATCCAGGAACGACTTCAGTGATTTGGACAGGACTTGCGACTCCTGAGTAACGCTGTCCATCCCCAGCAATCCCCGCTTCGGTATGGCATCTCAGTGCGAGCACAGCGGAAAAAATCTGCCTCGTGTTCCCCTTAGTTCACGACGCAAACTCTCATTGGATGCCTAGACCTATAGTATGCGAAGATTCTAAATCTAATACAAGGGCGAATCTCTAGAAATGCGAAGTTTCGACGTATGTCCCGTAGACTGCCTCCATTGTCCTGACCATCTCGCCCATTGTGACATCCGCATGAGCGCATTCGATCAGGTAAGGCATTACGTTTTCACCATCTGCACACGCGGTGTGCAACGCTTTCAGCGTCTCCTCGACCTTGGTATTGTCGCGGCGTTCACGAAGATCCTTCAGACGCTGGATCTGTTCTTGTTGCACGTGCTTGCCGATCTTCAATATCGGAATTTCAATTTTTTCGTTCTTTTTCTCGAAGGCGTTAACGCCGACAATCAAGCGTTCTTTGCGATCCAATTCCTGCTGGTGCGTGTACGCCGCCCTCGCGATTTCCTTCTGGAAGAAACCGTTCTCGATTCCAGCGACAACACCGCCCATATCCTCGATCCGCTGAATGTACTCCTGCGCTTCCTTTTCCAGCTTGTCGGTCATCCACTCGACATAATAACTGCCGGCAAGCGGGTCCATCACGTTGGCGACACCGGTCTCATACGCGAGGATCTGCTGGGTGCGGAGGGCGATGGTGACCGCCTTTTCCGAGGGCAGCGCGAGGGTTTCGTCCATGGAGTTCGTGTGCAGGCTCTGCGTGCCACCCAAAACACCGGCGAGGGCTTCGGTTGCGGTGCGGACGATGTTGTTTTCCGGCTGCTGGGCGGTCAAACTGCAGCCTGCGGTCTGGGTGTGGAAGCGAAGCAGCCAGGAACGTTCGTTCTTCGCGTTGTAGCGGTTGCGCAAACGGTCGGAATAGATCCGGCGCGCGGCGCGGAACTTGCCAATCTCCTCGAAGAAATCGATGTGGCTGTTGAAGAAGTGGGAGATTCGCGGCGCGAAAGCGTCAATGTCGAGCCCACGCTTGATCGCCTCTTCGGTGTAGCAGAAGCCGTCCATCAGCGTGAACGCGAGCTCCTGCGCGGCGGTGGACCCGGCCTCACGGATGTGATAACCGCTGACCGACACTGAATTCCAGAGCGGCATCTCGTTGGTCGCGAATTCGATGGTGTCAACGACCAGCTTGACACTCGGGTCCGGCGGGAAGATGAATTCCTTCTGCGCGATGAATTCTTTGAGGATGTCGTTCTGCAAGGTGCCGGCGAGCTTGTCGCGGGAAATACCCTTGCGTTCGGCGGTGGCGATGAAGAATGCCCAGATGATCGCGGCGGGGCCGTTGATGGTCATCGAGGTGGTGACCTTGTCCATCTCGATGCCGTCGAAGAGGATGTCCATGTCCTCACGGGAGGAGACGGCAACACCGCAGACACCGACTTCGCCGAGGCTGAGCGGTTCATCGGCGTCATGCCCCATCAACGTGGGCAGGTCAAAGGCGACGGAGAGGCCGGTCTGGCCGTTTTCGAGCAAGTACTTGTAGCGTTCGTTGGTCTCGCGCGGAGTGCCGAACCCGGCGAACTGGCGCATGGTCCAGAGTTTACCACGATAGAGAGTCGGGTGGACACCACGCGTGAACGGGTATTCGCCCGGCCAGCCGAGCTTTTCCTTCGGGTCCCAGCCGGTCTGCTCGAAGTATTCCGGGCCGACGATGTGCGGCACCTCGGCCGAGGAGACGGTCGTGAACGCGATATTGTCTTTGCGGAACTTGCCGCGCGGCTTGTAAACCTGCTCCTCCCACCGCTTGCGGTCGTCGGCGTAGCTGCCGCCTTCGGGCGAGTATCCGTTATGTCCGTTCGTTTTCGCTGCGTTCTTGCTCACGGCGCAACTCCTCGTAGAAATCTGCGATCAGCCGCTGGGACATCGTGTACGGGCTTTCCCCTTGCGCAATTCCACTCTCAGTCTGCGCTGCCCGGTCCTCGGTCCACAGTTTTTTGCTCAGCTCGTCCTCGATCAAGCGCCGTGTCTTGGCGACAGCGCGCTTCCGGCGGCGCTGTTCGAGACGGCCGGTTTCGACCAGATGCTTGCGGTGGCTGGCGATCATCCCGGACAATTCCGCGATGCCGTCGCCCTTGTTCGCCGCCGTCATCAACACCGGCGCGCGCCACCCATCCTCCATTTCCTTCATGCTGATAATGCTGACGAGTTCCCGGTAAGCGTCCTCGGCCCCGTCACGGTCGGACTTATTCAACACAAAAATGTCCGCAATTTCCATCAAGCCGGCTTTCATCGCCTGGATCGAATCGCCGGACTGCGGCACGATCACGACCAACGTCGTATCCGTGGCGTTTGCGACCTCCAGCTCCGACTGGCCGACGCCGACGGTTTCAACCAGGATTTTCGAGTTACCGAACGCGTCGAACAGGTCGCAAGCCTCATCCACGCCGACCGCGAGGCCGCCGAGATGGCCACGAGTGGCCATCGAGCGGATGAACACGCCCGGGTCCATGCCAATGGATTCCATGCGGACACGGTCACCGAGCAGTGCGCCGCCGGTAAACGGGCTGGTCGGATCGAAGGCGATGACGCCAACCTGATCGTCCGACTTGCGGTAATTGGTCACGAGTTGATTGACGAGCGTACTCTTGCCGGCACCGGGCGGGCCGGTGACCCCGATGCGCCAGGCATCGCCGGTGGAGGGATACAGTTGATCCAACAGAGTCGTGGTCGTCGGGTGCTGGTTTTCCACCCGGGTCAGCATCCGTGCGAGGGCGGGACGGTGTCCCTGACGAAACGCCTCCAGCAGGTGTGAATCTTCGTATTTCGGCATGCGAATCTTTAAATCGGACATCGATGTCCGATTTTATTTTCTCAGGCAAACTGTTGTTTGAAGGCATCGAAATCGTTGAACACGATGCTGCTTTCGACCTTGATCATCAGGCCCTCATCCTCGAAGCGCTTGATGACGCGGCTGATGGTCTCGCGACTGGTGCCAGCGATGGAGGCCATGTCGCGTTGCAAGGGTATTCCTTCCAGCACCACTTTGCCGCCACGGACGATGCCGATATCCTCGGCGAGGCGGACCAGGGTCGAGCCGACACGGCCGCGTGCGTCCTTGAGCGTCAACGCCTTGATCTGGCTGTCGCTGCGGCGCAGGCGTTCGGCCAGCTCCTTGAGCAACGTGATCGCCACCTGCGGGTAGGATTCGAGCAGCGAGAGGAAATCGCCACGGTTGAGCACCCAGAGCTCGACGTCGTCAATGGCGGTCGCGGTCGCGCTGCGCGGGAGGCCGTCAATGATCGACAACTCGCCGAAGAAATCGCCTTCGCTGAAGATCGAGAAGATGGCCTCGTCGCCTTCGTTGGAGACGCCGCTGATTTTAACGCGTCCCTTCTTGATCACGAACATGTTGCGGCCGAGATCATCCTCAAAGATGATCATCTCATCCTTGCCATATTTCTTCAGGACCATCAGGCCGGCGATGCGCTCGAGGTCTTTTTCGTCGAGATCGTAATACAGTGGGACGCTGCGCAGCAGTTTCAGCTCGTCCGTCCGATCGAACTTCCGCTCCATCTCTCCTCCCCCTCACGGGTGGACTACTGTTCCGAATATCGGTCGATCGCTTCCCGTACAGCCGGAAGCAGGTATTGCTGGTCAAGATCCAGCGAGGCGAGTGCCGTGGCGACCGTCCTCAGCCGCCGTTCGAGTTTCGCCTGCCGGTTGAGCACAAGGTACCGTTCATTCCGCACGCGGCAAACCCCGCCGCGGAAATCGCCGGACTCCTCCTCGACTCGTTCAAAGTACCGCCGGGCGACTTCCAGCAACTGGTCGTACATCTCCTGACGGCGTGGCCGGGCTCCATGACTGCCGGACGCTTCCACGCCTACAGCTTCCGTTTCTGCACCAACTCCGCCGCCTCACGGACATCCTGCAGCCGGTCCCGGGGGCAGACGAGGGTGCCCTCTTCCGTGTGGACGACGACCACATTCTCCATGCCGATCACGGCCAGCGGGAGTTTGGTGCGTGAAACAACATACGAGTTCTGCGTATCGAGGATCACCACCGGACCCTGGCGCACATTGCCCGAGGTGTCCTTGGTATCCATCTGGTAGACTTCTTCCCAGCTGCCGATGTCGCTCCAGCCGAAACTGGCGGGGACGACGTACGCGTTGCGCGTCTTCTCCATCACGCCGTAGTCAATCGAGATCGGCTTGATGCTCTGGTAAGCCCGAACGACCCGTTCTTTCGGATCGTCGGTGTCAAGCGCGTCCGAAATCTCCATCAGCGCGGCGTACAGCTCGGGCGTATGTTCCTCGATTTCCGAGAGGATGCGCTGCGCGGACCAGATGAACATGCCCGAATTCCAGAGGAATTCGCCGGTCTCGATGAAGCGGATCGCGGTCTCGCGGTTCGGCTTTTCCGCGAAGGTAACGACACGGTGGACACCGGGGCGGAAATCGTCGCGCTCATACTGGATGTAGCCGTAGCCGGTTTCCGGCCTCGTCGGCTGAATCCCGATGGTGACGATACCGTCCGACTCCTCGACGAACCCGACCGCAGTGCGCAGAGTGTTCTGGAAGGCGTCCTTGTCCTCGATGCGATGGTCGGCGGGCAGCACGACCATGATCGCGTCCGGGTCTTTCTTCAGCAGGTGCACGGCGGAGAGGCCAATCGCCGGGCCGGTGTTGCGTGCGAACGGTTCGGTGATAAAAGAGTTGCGGTCCAGGTCAGGGACCTGGCGCGCGAACTCTTCGATCTGCTCCTCGATGGTGACAATGTGCTGCTGGTTCGCCGGGATAAACGGTTCGAGCCGGTGGACCGTTTGTTCGATCATCGTGCGTTCGTCAAACAGACGCAGCAGCTGTTTGGGACGTTCCGGTGTGGAAACCGGCCAGAAACGTGTTCCCTTTCCGCCGGCCATGATCACCGCATAAACCATCGAGTATCTCCCGTTCTTAGCAACGTTTAGGATTTCAGGGGAATATAATTTCCACTCCGCCCGTTTCCCAACGCGCGCGGACGTCGATCGTGTCCCGTGTCACCACCATCGGATCGGCGGGTGCAAACGGTACCGCCGTTCCCGGAAACCACTTGAGGGTCCGGGATACGTCCTGCCAGCCTTCAACCTGCCAGCTGCCAGCGGGGACATTCGGCACGGTAAAGTCGGAGCTGCCCGGTACGCTCAGCTTGATCGGCAATTGCTTGCCGAGGACGTCATTGAAGATCAAATGGACGACCGCGTCGTCTGAGGGCGCGGTTACACTTCCGCTGACAACGCCCAGTGAATCGGGTGGCAGCCAGGCGTAGCGGTAGGTAAGCACGCTGTCCTGCAAGGTATTCCCCGCAAGGTCGGCAATGCTGCTCCCGAAAAGTTCTACCGTGATACTCCCGCCGGAGGTGGTATCGGCGATGGAGAAGGCCAGGCGGTTCGGGTACGGACGTGAGACGGATGGGTACAGCGTGTCCTCTGTCCCTTTCAGCAGCCGCAGACCGGTGGAATCGGTGTAGCGTACCGGCTCACTGAAGGTGAACCTGATATGCGGCTGGCCGAGATGCATCCTAGCCCGGTCCTCGGGTTCGACGCTGACCAGTGTCGGAAAAAGCGTGTCCTCGAGCGCGGCGTTCGCGAGATCAACCGCGAGCACGGTGTCGAGCGTGTCCACAGTGCCGAAGGAACCGAAGATGCGCAATCCTGTCGCATCGCCTTCCGGTATACGTTCCAACCCGAGCTGGACCACGGTCGAATCCCCGGGTTTGAAGCTCCTGCTGAACACGGGGATGGTGAAATCGTCTTCGTTGATCTCCCAGTCTTCCGGGTAGGCATCGCCCTCTTCCGGAGCGGGAAGCTCGGTCAGTGAATAGTCGGCTTCCAGCTTCAACGGCTGCCGGTCCAGCCTGAGCAGGAAAAAGTCCTTGCGCAGGGCGGAGACGCGTTGCGGCTGCGGCAGCAAGATCGGTTGCGAGGAGCGCATGACCAGCTCACGCGGTTGCGTGGTGCTGTCCGGCGCGGCCTGAACGTCATACGGCGGCACTGCCAGCTGGTCGAGCCACGGAGTCCACAGGCGGTCGGCGTCGGTGTCCTTGAACGCGAACACCCGCCACTGCCCGACACGAAGGTTGGACAACTGCCACGATCCGTCCTTGCCGGTTTGCGTGGTCGCGTCCGGAACATCCACGGAGGGGTCCGGGACGATGGTGCTGTCCGCGAGGTGGTAGCCGGCGATGTTCCAGCCGACCAACTCACCATCGGTGACCAGCAGGCCTCGCAGCCAGCCAGTGTCGAGCGAGTCGCCGGTGGAAAACGCGAGTACGATGGTGTCGTCGAGTTGATTACGGTTCTCGTCGGAAAGTTGCGTCCCGATGGTCAGCGCGTAGGTACGGTCCGGTTTCAGGCCGGGCTCGAACCGGAGCTCGACTTCCTTGTTGCCGGACCACTCCGCGCGCACCACTCCCGGCGGCGGAGGAGAGAGGCCGAACGCTGAGCGCAGGGTCGATTGGCTCACCGCTTCGTCGAAGATCAGCGTGATCGTGGTCGAGGTGTCGACATTCGTGCTACCCTGCGCGGGGATGGTCTCGAGAAGCAACGGCGGAGTCTTATCCTCCGGGCCTCCATCAGGCGGACCGGTTTGCGCGCAGCCATAGATGGCGAGGGCGATCACGAGAATCAGGGCGAGGTTCTTCATCGGCGGGTAAGGTAGCGTGTCCCGTGAACCGGGGCAAAAGCAGGACACGGGCGGCTCACCGTCCCCGGGGCCCGTCCGAACCCGTTTGAAGCGCCTGACCCGGGCCCGCTATATTCGCTGGAGTGAAACCGAAGACCTCCGCACAAAACGCCGGGAAATCCGGCACCGAGTGGTTCCAGGACTGGTTCGACGACGATTACCTCGCACTGTACCAGCATCGTGACTCTGAAGAGGCGCGAACCTTCCTGCGACACCTGCGTACACAGGTCGGCGATCCGGACGAGCGCGGCGCGGTTGATCTCGCCTGCGGCGCGGGACGGCATTCCGAGATCCTCGCCGGGGAGTTCGGCTGGCGTGTGACCGGGCTGGACCTCTCGATGCCGCTGCTGCAGCGAGCCGTCGATAATCAACGGGATGAGCGCGTTGCCAGACCACAGTACGTTCGTGGAGATCTGCGCCGGTTGCCGTTCGGCGAGTGCACGTTCCCGCTGGAGCTGAACGTGTTCACCAGTTTCGGGTACTTCGGGGATGATAGAGAACACCAGTTGGCGCTGAACGAAATGTACCGGGTGTTGTGCCCGGGCGGGACGCTGGTGCTCGATTTGATGAACCCGGCGGTGGCGGTCGCGTCCCTCGTACCGAAAGATGAAACCACGACCGAACGCTGGCATGTGCGTCAGCGGCGGCGCTACGTTGCAGCGACCAAGAGGATTGAGAAGTCAATAGAGTTGACCGCGCGGGACGGATCGGCACGGCAGGTCCGGGAATCGGTGCGGCTGTTTGAACCTGACGAATTGGACATGATGCTGAAGGCTACCCGATTGAACCCCGTCGCCCGCTGGGGCGGCTATGAAGCCAGCAGTTTTGACCCAGAAACGAGCAAACGGTTGATCACGTTTGCGGAGCGTGCCTGATGGATATGCTGACGTATGACGATTTCCCCGGGATTCCTCCGCTGGTACATGAGACCATCGCCGGAATCTCGCATATCGACTACGGGTTCCGAACCTATCCAGACCCGGTGGCGTGGGTGGATCAAAGCAAGGCGGAAGCGAAACACGAACGTCCGATCGGCGCGATCGCGGACGCGATCCGCAAACAATACGGCGACTTGCCGTTGACGCAGGCGGTGCGGCGAAACCTGGACGCACTGGCGCAGCCTGGTACGATGGCGGTGGTCACCGGCCAACAGGTCGGGATCGCCGGTGGTCCATTGCTCACCCTGTACAAGGCGATGACGACCGTCGCGCTGGCTGACCGGCTGGAGCGCGGGACTGGTGTTCGCACGGTTCCGATTTTCTGGATGGTGACAAGCGACCACAACCTGCCGGAATGCGCGCAATCGCACTGGATTGATCTGGACAACCAGCTCTCCAGTTACAAGGACACCAAGAGTGGCAACCGTTTCCCGGTGGGCTCGCTGAAACTCGGTAATCGCGCTGAAGACTTACTGCAGAAGCTGATCACGCAACTACCCTCCACCGAATTCAGCGCGGATGTGTTGAACTCGCTGCGAAGAGCGTACTCAGCGGAACACACCTTCGCGGATGCCTTCCGCCGGTTCTGGAATGATTTCCTTGGCACGTACGGCCTCGTGTTCTTCGATCCGGAAGATCCGGAGATCAAGCGGCTGTCGTCGCCGTTCATGCGGAAGGCGGCGGAAGAGGTGGATGACCGTCTCGCGATTCTAGTCGAACGGTCACAAATGATCGAACGCGCGGGCTACAAGTCGCAGGCACCGATTGAACCGGGACGGCCGGCGTTGTTCCTGCTGGAAGAAGGGCAGCGGCGGAAGATTGTGCTCGAAGGCAAGGCGATCCGTGGGATGAGCGACTTGATCATCTCACGCGACAAGTTGATCAAACTCGCCGAGGATGAGCCGGAACGGCTGTCTGCCGGGGTGACCTTGCGACCGATGCTGCAGGGTTGGCTGCTGCCGACGGGGGCGTATGTCGCCGGGCCGCATGAGATGGCCTACTGGGCCCAGCTTCCGGGCGCGTTTGCACCGCTGGGGATTCACAAGCCGGCTGTGGTGCCACGGGCGAGCCTGACGCTGGTTGAGCCGAAAGTGGAACGCTGGCTGAACAAATACGAATTGCAGCCGAGCGACATCTTTGTCGGCGAAAAGGAGTTGTCCAATCGGTTGCTGGCGAGCCGTCGCGACGATGAAACCGATCACGCCCTCGCCGACCTTGACGCTGACCTCAAGTCGCATGAACGGATTCTTACGGACATGACCCGGGACGGCGATTTCGGCGGGCTGGAGACGCTGGTCGAATCCTCGTTCGGCAAGATGCGGTATCATGTGGACAAGCTGCGGCACGGATTCTCCGAACGCCTGATGCGGCGACACGGAACCCTGTTGAAGCACGTCGGGCAGTTGTCCACCCACCTGTTCCCCGGCGGTATTCCGCAGGAGAGGGTGATCGGCCCGGTGTATTACCTGATTCGTTACGGCAACAGCATGCTAGACGGCCTCAACGAAACGGCGTTGCAGGCAGTCGGACGGCATGTGTTCATCAACCTCAAGGAGTGGCAGTAATGGCGCTGGATGTGCTCGCAATTGGACCGCACCCGGATGATGTCGAACTGTTCTGCGGCGGCACGATCGTCAAGCTGGTTACCAAGGGCTACGCCGTCGGGCTGCTCGACATGACCCGAGGCGAACTCGGTACGCGGGGCAGCATGGAAGAACGTGACCAGGAAGCCGCCAACGCCGCCAAGGCGCTGGGGATTGCCGTGCGGGAAAACCTGAACCTGCCGGACGGCGGCCTCAACGCACGCGACAAGGAGCAGCAACGGGCCGTTGTCGACGCGATCCGCAAGCATCAGCCGAAACTGGTGATCGGGCCGGCGGCGAAAGACCGTCACCCGGACCACACCCAGGGCATGCAGCTCATTGAGGAAGCAGTGTTCTTCTCCTACGTCGGCGGGTACAAGACCGAGCACGAACGGCACAAGGTGCGGGCGTTGCTGCGTTACCCGATGTGGTGGGCGCCAGAACCGGACTTGATTGTCGATGTCAGCAAGGAGTGGGAACAGCGGATGGAGGCGGTGAAGGCGTACCGGACGCAGTTTTATACGCCCGGTGTCGAAGGGCCGAAAACGTTCCTCGCCAGTGAGCAGTTCCTGCAGTGGATCGAGGGCCGTGGATCACAGTACGGCGCGGCGATCAGCGTACCGAAAGGCGAACCGTACCTGCTGCGTAACCCTGTTCCGGTAAATGATCCGTTCGAGCTGCTGGTCAATGGCGCCGGTGAGGCGAATCCATGAACCCAGCTGAGAAGCGGCGGTTAAAAATCGGAATCGTGTGCTATCCAACCACCGGCGGCAGCGGGATTGTCGCGGTGGAACTGGCGCACGCGCTTGCGGATCGCGGTCATGAGGTACACGTCATCAGCTATGCGGTTCCGGTGCGGCTGGATACGTTGCGACCAAACCTGCGCTTTCACATGGTCAATGTGCCCGATTACCCGCTGTTTGAATACCCGCCGTACAGCCTCGCGCTGGCCGCACAGATTGCTGAAGTCTCGTGCAAGTACGACCTGGACGTGATGCACGTCCATTACGCAATCCCGCATGCGATCTCCGGCTGGCTCGCGCGGCGTATCTGCGGACGGTCGTCCATGCCGCTGATCACCACACTGCACGGCACTGACATTACCATCATCGGCAAGGATACGTCCTACCTGCCGATCACCCGGTTTTCGCTCGAAGAATCCGACCTGGTCACCGTGGTCAGCTCGTGGCTCGGTGAGAAGGTGAAAGAAGTGGTCAAGTGTTCGTGTCCATACGAGGTCGTGTACAACTTCGTCGATCCGGACCGGTTCAAGCCCCGCAAGAACGGCGAACCGCGTCCCTTCCCCACCGATCCGGACGTACCGGTGCTGATGCACATGTCCAACTTCCGGCCGGTGAAACGGGTGCAGGATGTGGTCGACACGTTCCTCGGGTTGCGTGAACGGATGCGTGCGCAACTGGTGATGATCGGTGATGGTCCGGACGCTGCCGCAGCAAAAAATCAGCTGGACGCCTCGCCGTACGCGAACGATGTCCATTTCCTCGGCCCGCAACAAAATGCCGAGAAGCTGCTGCCCTTCGCGGACGCGTTCCTCTTCCCCTCCAACGCCGAGAGTTTTGGCCTCGCCGCGCTCGAGGCGCAGGCATGCGGCGTGCCGGTGATCGGCTATACCGCCGGCGGGCTGCCGGAAGTGATCGAGCACGAGAAAACCGGATTCCTGTGTGAGGTCGGGTCGGTGGAGTCGATGATCGATGCGTGCGAACGGCTGTTCCGGTCGCCGGAACTGCAACGGTCGATGTCGCAAGCCTCGCGGAAACGGGCGTCAACGACATTCCTGCTCAAACCGGCGGTTGACCGGTACGAAGAATTGTACTGGCAGGCGATGGTGAAACTAGAGTCTCTAAGCGGGGCAGTGTAACACCTGGCCCGGAGAGACCGTTTCACCTCCTTCGCTCATTCTCTACCTGTACGCGTCCACGTATTTTCGCGAGGAAGAGTGGTTTCGGACCACTCAGGTACCAACAACTGTGATTCCAAAACCAAACATACACCAGGGGGTTAACTCATCATGAAGATGAACCCGGAAATTTTCCGTCAATACGATATTCGTGGCGTGGTCGCGGACGACCTGACGCCGGATGTGGTCGAAGCGCTGGGACGTGGTGTCGGTTCTTGGGTGCGTGACGAGGGCGGCAAGACGATCGTGCTCGGACGCGACGGCCGTCTCACCGGCCCCGCCCTGCGTGACTCGTTTGTCAAGGGCGCGCTGGCCTCCGGCTGCGATGTGATCGACATCGGCGCCGTCGCCACCCCGATCACCTACTTCGCGACGTACCACCTGAACCCGGACGCCTCGGTGCAGATTACCGGCAGCCACAACCCGCCGGAGTTCAACGGGTTCAAGATGATGATCGGCAAGCAGACGGTCTTCGGCGACATGATCCAGGATCTGCGTGAACGGATCGACAACGAGAACTTCCAAACCGGCGAGGGTACGTATTCGGAACAGGATGTTGTCCCGGCGTACATGGACTATCTCGCGGAAAACATCAGCATCAGCCGTCCGGTAAAACTCGCGCTCGATAGCGGGAACGGTATCGCCGGCGCAACCTCGCCGGATGTCTTCCGCAAACTGGGCCAGGATCCGGTGGAACTGTTCAGCGAGGTGGACGGCAACTTCCCGAACCATCACCCGGACCCGACGGTCGTTGAGAATATTCAGGATCTGAAGAAGACCGTGCTCGAGCAGGGGCTGGAGTTCGGCGTCGGGTTTGATGGTGACGGCGACCGCATCGGCGTCATCGACGACAAGGGCAATATCCTTTGGGGTGACCGTCTGCTGGCGTTGTTCGCACGCGACGTGCTGAAGAATTTCCCCGGCGCGACGGTCATCGGTGAAGTCAAGTGCAGCAAGGCATTGTACGACGACATCGCGAAGCACGGTGGCAAGCCGATCATGTGGCGTACCGGGCACTCGTTCCTCAAAGGCAAGCTGCGCGAGGAAAACGCGAAGCTCGCCGGCGAGATGAGCGGCCACATGTTCTTTAACGACCGCTATTTCGGCTATGATGACGCGACCTACGCGGCGCTGCGTCTGACTGAGATCGTGGCGAATTCGGACAAACCGTTGTCGGAGATCCTCGCCGATCTGCCGGAATATCCGTCCACACCGGAAATTCGTGTCGATTGCCCGGACGCGATCAAGTTCAAGGTGGTCGAGAAGGTCGCCGAATCGTACAAGGGTAAGTACGACGTGGTCGACATTGACGGTGTCCGGGTCAACTACCCGCACGGATGGGGCCTCGTGCGTGCCAGCAACACGCAGCCGGTCTTGGTGATGCGCTTTGAAGCGGATACGGAAGAACGTGTCGCCGAGTATCGGAAGGATGTTGAGAACGCTGTCGCCGAGGCTCGGAAGGGGTTGGAAGGGTAGTAACGGGCTCGGGGCTCGGATGAACCGCGGTAGCGGAGCTTCCGCGGGCATCTGTTGATCATCCCGACCAGCAAGCTGGTCGGGGCACACGGCGTGATTGCGGTGGATGCTTGGGCAGTTGATGATCCCGGACTAAAGTCCGAGGGCATCGTGTTTGAATCTTTGGCTGACGGATGATCCGCGCTTGCAAGCAAGCACGGGCACTTGCATGAAGGTACACACCTGAGTTGAGCGAAGCGGAACCACATCGCAGTACGTACACACTAGCCGACGCTCAGCAGTGGTGCGCGGAGTTTGCGACGAAGCATCGGGAGAACTTCGATGTCGCGTCGAAGCTGCTGCTCGGTGACGAGTTGCGCAATGCGTACTTCGCGCTGTACGCGTTCGCGCGAGGTGCGGACGATCGTGCGGATGAGCAGGGCGAATCCGGGAACACAGCCTCCGCCGCGAACCGGGCGTTGGACGAGTGGCAGCGTGAGCTGGACGCAGTCTGCGACGATGAGTCCACCCCTTCCCACCCGGCGTTTGTCGCGTTGCAGGATGTGGTCGAACGGTACCACATCGAGCGCGAGCTGTTTCAGCGGATGATCGACGCATTCCGGCAGGACCAGTTTATCAAGCGGTATGAGACGTGGTCTGATCTGCGTGAGTACACTGCCGGTTCAGCCGATCCTGTTGGCCGCTGGGTGTTGCGGGTGCATGGCTACCGTTCGCCGGCGATGGACCGCTGGTCGGACGCGATCTGCACCGGGCTGCAACTGGTCAACTTTTTGCAGGATGTTCGGGAAGACTACGAAAAACGAGACAGGGTGTATTTGCCGCGTAAGGACATGCGGCGGTTCGGCGTCGAGGAGGCGATGTTCAGCGTCTCGCCGACGGTGGAACCGGTGCGTGACTTGCTCCGTTATGAGGCGAAACGCGCGGAATTCCTGTTCGCCACGGGACGTGCACTGCTGGACAATGTGGACCCGAAACTGCGCAAGCAACTGATTCTATTTCACGGCGGTGGGAGGTTGGCCTTGCATGCTCTGCGCAAGGCTGATTATGATGTGTGCAGCCGTCATATTACCGCCAGCCGGATGAGTCGGGCCGCCCTGCTGGTACGTGCCGTACGAGGTAAACCCCTTTGAAGCACCTGGCTCAAGCCTACGAAACCTGCAAAACCGTGGTGAAAACCTCGGCGGGCAACTTTTTTCTCGCCTTCCAACTGCTCCCCCGTACGAAACGATACGCAATTTACGCCGTCTACGCGTTCTGCCGTGCTGCCGATGACGCGGTTGACGAACTCCCGGAACCTTCGCTGCGCGCGGCCGCGTTGAACGTGGTCAAGCTCGGGCTGGAACGTGTGTACAAGGGTTCGCCGGAAACGCCAGTGGAAGTGGCGTTGGCGGATACGGTCGGCAGGTATCGATTGACGAAGCAATACTTTGACGACCTCATCCTCGGGATGGAAGGCGACATTCATGACGTCGCGCTCGACAAGATGAGCGAGCTTGACGAATACTGTTACCGTGCGGCGGGCACGGTCGGTTTGCTGTGCCTCGAAGTTTTTGGCGTCGCCGGCGCGAAAGCAAAACAATACGGGCTGGCGTTGGGCAAGGCGTTGCAGTTGACGAACGTGATCCGCGACCTGCGGGAAGACGCGCGCAACGGGCGGGTGTATGTCCCGCGTGAAATGCTGGAGGCACACGGGGTTACGCGTGAGGATCTCGCGAACGGAACCAACACGCCGAAGGTGCGCAAGTTGATCCGCGCGATGATCCGTCTCGCGAAAGCAGCGTACGATGAGGCTGAACGCCATCGTCCCACCAGCGCGACCGCGCGTCTGTTGACCAGCGAAGCGATGCGGCGGGTGTATTACGCGTTGCTGCTGAAGATCGAAAAAGACCCGCAAGCGGTGCTGTACAAGCGTGTCAGCCTGCATCCGGTGCGCAAGGTGGGCGAAGTGATCGGAGCGTTGACCTCGGCGGCGTATTGAGAGTGGATTCGGAGGATTACGGTACCAGGAAGCAGAGTTGCTTGGAAGGATGCGGCGCCCCTACAGGGCGCTCGTTTTGTTTGCGGCGGTGGGTGTAAGGGGCGGCGCGTTTCGTGTGGCTGAAGCCACACGCTAACCACCTGTCACCGCTACGCGGTGAAGAAAACCGGGGACACTTTGTCCCTAAAGTGTCCCCGCGGATTACGTAGCTGAGCAGCAAGGGGAGGGCTACGATATCAAGGAAACGTTGACGAGAAAAACCGGGGACACTTAGCGGAGTAAGTGTCCCCGGTTTTGCGGTTCTATTTGTCGGTTCTATTTGTCGGTTCTAACCGTATGGGCAAGCTATTCGAATTCACCTGTAATCAAGCTCAACCGTCCTGCCAGCCCTGTTCCTCGGGCACGCCGGAGACCTGGTGGCGGTCTTCGTCCAGCCAGTCGGCGGGGATGTCGATGGCGTTGTGGCCGTCCTGGTGCAGCTTGAGGCGCAGGCCACGGATGTGGGTGACCATGCGTTCCGCGACCTTGAGGAACACCTCGCGGCTTTCCGGGAGAGCGTACAGGTCGTCCATCTCGACCGGTTCACCGACGATGATCGCGACCTTCTGGTTGATGCGCAGCTTCTTTGATCCGACCGGGAGGATGTTCTGCGTGCCTTCGTGGTACACCGGCACGACCTTCATCTTCGTCTCGCGCGCCAACTTGCCGACGCCGACCTGTCCGCGGCCGATGTCACCGCTGCGGGAACGGGTACCTTCCGGATAAATGTGGATGATCTTCCCTTCCTGCAACAGTTCCTTGACCCGCATCATGCCGGGCTGGAACACACCGCGGCCACGGGTGATCGGGATCGCCTGGCACTTCTGCAGAAACCACGACAGGATCGGATTGAGGAAAAAATTCTTCTCTTCGGGGACATGCCACGGGAAATACTTCAACTTGAATTTCGACATCGCGATCGGCCCGAACAGCACCGGGTCCATGAGGAAATCGTCAATCATGGTGAGGTGATTGCTGACGTAAAGGTACGGTGGTTCCTGCCCACGCAGGAGCTTACGACCATAAACCTTCGTCCGATTCAACACTTTCAGGTAGATGACACCCAGCAGCGCGACCAGCCCCTGAATGATAAACGAGAGAAACTGGTTAAACGGTCCACGCACCCAGCGGCGCATGCGTTCGAGACGCTTCTGCGCGTCTTCCGCCGTGTTTACCGCTCCCGGCTGACCGCTGTTTTCGGCAGCTCTGGCCATCCCTTCTCTACCTCAGTATAAGCCTGAATCCGTGTCACACTGTCAACAAGTGACACCCCGGATAATACAAATTCAGGATACGGCGGAAATTCCATCCGGCATTCGCCAGTCCGCACGAACCCAATTGGCAAAGGCCGACGCCGTGACCCCAGCCGAGCCCTTCGAGATCAAGGCCACTCTTTGTTTCCCGGATGAGAAACGCGCTGCTCGGCAGGTGGCTGTCCGACAACAGGCGCCGGATCGCCAGTTCCTTGCCGATGGTAACCGTCCCCGCGGAACCGTGCACGCGAAGATACACGATTCGGCCCGAGATCCCACGCTCCAGGGGCTCCACGTGGTGAATCCGGCCGATGTCCGTTCCGGTCCGCTCTTTCACCAGCTCCGTCACCTGCTCCCATGTCAGGGAACGATGCCAGAGATACAGATCTTCCATCTCTTTCGCGGAAGGCGGATACGGATGCGCGACCGGATTGCAGGCGGTCCAGTCCGGCATGTTGCGAAACCACTCGCGCAAGTTTTCCTCGCCGGAACGTCCGAACGCAGTCTCCACCTCGCCCATGCGATCATCGTCCGTCGGGCCGCACGGCACCGGAATCAGGTACGGCACCACCTCATCGTCCCACGCGACCTCGTGACCATCGGTGAGCACCCCGGAAATCTTGGCGTAGCGTGCGTCCGCGACACGCCCCTCGTGCATCAGCAGCGTGCCCTTGACCCGTTGCAGCACCCGGCGGGCATCGTCGCTCTCACGGGATACGCCCTGGTAGCATTGGCAGTGGTCGTCGTGGCAGAGCTGGAACGCTTCGCCGAAATGGTGACGGTTGCGTGTCGCAAGCACTGTCGAACGTGCGGCAATCGCCTGCGCCGCAAGGGCTTCGTCCGGCCAGTCGGATCGCATCTCGCTACCGAGCAGCGAGGTGAGGTACTCGTCCAGCTCGACTTCGTTGACTGCGGTCAGGCCGTTCCCATCGGCAACAATTTGCATTGAGCCGCGAAAACTCAGCGCTTCGTCGTGCTGCCAGTGGAACTGGATGCCGATGGTGACGTCGCCGAGCTCGAAATGATCGTTCGGGTCCTGCGGGACGATGGTCACCGGCGAGGCGACCGTGTTGCTGATGGTGCCGCCCTCGCGCTGGATCTGGATTCGTCCACCAGTGGGCGGATTCAATCGGACCGCCTCGACACGCGGGAGCTCATCCTGGTAACGCCGGAGGCCGGGGATGTTGACAGTCACCTCGGCGGGGATGGTGTTCAGCAGCTCCCGGGCTTTCGCAAGGACCTGGTCCGAATCTTCCCCGTGCCCGATGACGACGCTGGTTACGGTTGTGTCGAGCGTGGTGTCGTCGCCCCACGACACGGACCCGCCCATGGTGATCAGGTCACAGGCGAGGTCGTAATCGCTAAGCAGCTCGGCGGCTTCCTCAGCCAGCGAACGGTCAATGAAGGAGCACACTTTCGCGCCCCAGAGCGGCGTCTCGCTGCGTTGCGCGAGACGTGCGGTATACGTTCCCGGTGGCAGGATGTAGGGTTCGGCCCGGTCCGGCATCGAGATCGCCGTGTTGCCGTTGAGCCGGATGTGCAGTTCCGGTTTCCGGATGCTGATACCAACACGAACCGTTTCCATTACACCGCCGAGTCGAGGTTTTTACCCACCGGACCGCCCGGACCATGCCCGCCTAAATTCTTCTGTTCCGACAACTTGAAGTAGCTGCGCAAGCCCCAGACGAGGAACACGATGGCGACCAGCAAAATCAACGGATGCACGTGATCGCCCATCAGGAACCAGCCCGGCTCCTCGTCGGGGTACACGTTCGCCGCGAGCAGGCCGAGACCGTTGTTCGTCATGTGCACAATAATCGTCGGCAGCACCGATTCCGCGCGCCACGCCATGGCGCCCATCACGGTCGCCATCAGCAAAATCGGGATCATCCAATAGATGTTGAAATGGTAGACCGCGAACAACGCGCTGGCCATCATCACGCCAGAGGTTACGCCACGCCGTGCCTCGAAGTAGCGCTGAAAGAAGCCACGGAAGAGCATCTCCTCGACGATCGGCGCGATGAGAGTAACGGTCAGGCCCATGGTGAGAAAGTCGAGCACGGTGTCGATCTGCATCATGCGCTGGATGCCGTACGCCATATCCTCCGGCAGTGGCAGGACGTAGTTCATCAGGCGGCTGAGCTCGTCCCCGAGCAACGCCACACCGAGCCCGATTAACACCGAGTAAAAGATCAGCTGCACCGGGACAGGACGGACACGCAGGAATATCGCCGTATCGAGTTTTTTCCTGCGAATGAACACCCACGCGGGGACGATCAGCAGCATCTGCGTGAACATCGCCGCGACCTTCAGCGACATCGGCAGCGTGTCCAGGTTGCCACTCGCCCACTGATCGATGGTGTCCATGTCGACATCACCGTTCGGCGTTACCAGCTCCATCGTGCCGAGCGCACCGATGACGATAAAGCCTCCGAGCAGAATGAGCAGCGTGGTGACAACGACGGTGACAACGTCCCTGCCGCTGATCGGGTACTCGTTCTTCGGATCGGGCTGCTTTGTGGGTTCGTTCTGCGGAAGCTGTTCCATGAGGATTCCGTTCGTCAGCGAGCGAGCAGGCGATCCAGCAGGATTGCCCCCGCCATCGCCACATTCAACGAATCTACCGGCCCACGCCGAGTGATCGCAACATGTTCGGACGCCACCGTGATCAGCCCCGGTGCAACACCGGCCGGTTCATTCCCGAGCAGCAGGATCGCGGGCGGAGAACCGGAAGCTACCGGCTGAAACCGGTCGTTGCCGTCCATGTCAGTCGCGAGCACGCGTGTCCCTCTCTGTACTTCCGCCGCGAGCACGTGTTCCAGCTTGACGTTCCGGCAGAGCCGCGCATGCAACTGTGCCCCCATGCTCGCACGCACCACCTTCGGGTTGAATGGGTCCGCGGTGCCCTCCCCGAGCCAGATATCGTGCACGCCGTAAAACAACGCCGAGCGGATCAACGTTCCGAGGTTGCCGGGGTCCATCACCCGGTCCAATGCCAGCACCACCTCGCCGGGTCCCGGCCCGATTGGGTCATGCGCCTCCGGCAGGGCAAATATCCCGGCGACCGGCGGCGCGGTCTTGAGCCCGCTGATGCGGACCAGTTCGCCGTCCGTTAGCTCGCGCACCGGAACCTTGCGTTCAAGCGCCAACTCGAGCAGGTGGTTGTCCACCTCGCGGTCGTTCGCACGATCTTCATACAACAGCATCACCGGCGGCTGATCACTGAGGATCGCGTCCCGCAGCGCCGAGGCACCCTCGACCAGGTACAACCCCTCCCGGTCACGGTACTTCTTCTGCGACAGTTTGCGCAGTGTGGTCATGGATGGCAAAGTCTGTGTCATTACACGCCTTCGCTTGGACTTGGACCCGTATTGAGCAGGTTGGAAGATAGTGAACCGTTGTTGGCGGAACCCTCTTGACAGCGTTCTCCGCTCCCGCTACGTTCGAGTTGACTGCAATCTGACGGAGGGCAGCCGTGAGCGCTGCCATGACCTACCTCATCGTTGTCCTGATCGGCGTGGGACTGATCCTCGCCTTTCGCCTGCTGACCTGGCCGGCGACGTTCGTCGCGACGTTAATGGCGTTGCCACTGTTGTGGGCCGGTGGCTGGAGCTGGCTGACGGCGCCGCTGGCGTTCCTGATCAGCTCATCGGTATGGACACGCTGGCCGGGAGCATCACGTGAACGAGACCGCACCCGCCATGCGCGGCAGGTACTCGCCAACGGGTTGCCGGGGATGGTGTTCGCCGCTGTCGCGCTGGTGCTTAGCGATCCACGGTTCGGCGTGGCGGTCGCCGCCAGTTTCGCTGCCGCAGCCGCGGACACGTGGGCGACGGAATGGGGCGGATCTTTCGGCGGACGTCCGCTGAGCCTGCGCACATTTCGCACCGTGCCTCCCGGGCAATCGGGCGCGATCAGCCTGGTGGGAACGCTGGCCACGGTGGCCGGCGCGGCGTTTATCGCCGTGCTCTGCGCCGCGACCGGGATGATCCTGTGGAAGTACGCATTGTGGGTGACTCTTGCAGGCACTGCCGGATCGCTGCTCGACAGTCTCGCCGGTGCGTGGGTGCAAGGCTTGTGGAACGGTCCAACCGGTGAGCTCCACGAAACGCCTCCCGCTGGAAAAAAGAGCCGTCTTCTCCGTGGATTGCGCTGGGTTGATAACGATATCGTCAACCTGATCGCGACAACATCCGGTGGGTTGATCGTGTTGTGGTCGCTGGGGCTGTGAGGTCAACGAGGGAGAAGTACGATGAACAGGATCGCCGTCGTATCCGTCGTGTTGCTGGGGCTGCTGCTCGCGGGATGTGCACCGAAGCAGGAGGCCGAAACCTATCCGTTAGGACAGGTCTCGTCGTACGAAGCGACCTACGAACTCTCCCCCACCGATCACATGCTGGACGCACAGGTCAATCTCACCTGGACCCCGGCCCGGATCGACACCTTCTTCTTCCTGCTGCACAAAGATCTGAATATCGGCGAGGCCCGCGCGGAGGGCGATGTCCAGCAGGGCGAACTGCTGCTGCTGGGTTCGGGTTACGAAGCCGTCGGCAAGCAGATGGGCCGTTTGCTGAGTGATTCCGATTGGAATGAGAGCAACGACCACCTGGCGTTGTACGGCATCCCCGTCAGCGCCACCGGCGACGTAACCCTCACCTTCAGCTACTGCGGACCGATCAACGATGACGTTGAGGTCGCCTCGTTCAACCGCTGGGCAATTGCAGACGAAACCACCGGCCTGATCGAAGAGCGGGGCGCGTTCCTGGTGCCGAACACGGGGTATTATCCGTTCCTGCCAGGCGATGCGGGATTGAGCACGTTCGAGACGACGATCCTGCACCCGGAATCCTGGGAAGGATTGGCGGAGGGCAACATCTCGGCGCACACCGACACCTCGGTCCACTTCTCCTCGGTGCATCCGCTTGATGGATCGTATCTCGTCGCCGGGCCCTACATACTGGACACGATCGACCAGGACGGTACCGAGATCGCGATGTACCACTATCAGGACGATCCTGAGCTGGTTGAACGCTACCTGACCCATTCCGCACGCTACATCGCGATGTACAACGAGATGATCGGCCCGTACCAGTTCGACCGCTTCAGCGTGGTCGAAAACTGGTTCCCGACTGGCTATGGCATGCCGAGCTACACGTTGCTGGGAACCGACGTGCTGGCACTGCCGTTCATCGTGTACACCTCGCTGGGCCATGAAGTGCTGCACAACTGGTGGGGTAACGGCGTACTCGTGGATTATGACAGCGGTAACTGGTGCGAAGGGTTGACCGTCTATCAGGCAGATTATATCTATGCCGGGCAGCGTGATCCGAGCGGGCAGCGGCAGTACCGGCTCGACCTGTTGCGGGACTACAGCGATTACGTGATTCGTGGTGAGGACAAAGACTTCCCGGTGCGGGAGTTCACCTCGCGGACGACCGCCGGCAGCCGCACGATCGGCTACGGCAAGGTGATGATGGTGTATCACATGATCGCCAACCGGATTGGCCCGGACGTGTTCACGCAGGCGCTGAGTGACTTCTACATGGAGCACCAGTTCGAGAAGGTGGCGTGGGCCGACTTCTTTGACAAATTCGAAGTGGTGAGCGGCGAGGATTTCGGGTGGTACGAACGGCAGTGGATTGATCGTCCCGGGGCTCCAGCTTTTAAGGTGCAGAATCCCATCGTGCAGCAGAACACAGGTGACGCTAACTACTTGTTGGAATTCGACTTAGTCCAGACACAGGACGGAGATCCGTTCCACGTGGACGTGCCGGTTCGGGTGCACTTTGCGAGCGGCTCTTCCGTGGATCACGTCTTGCGTGACGTGAATGGCGAGATGTACCATGCCCGCGTTCCGGCCGAGGAGCGTCCGGTGCGCGTTGACATCGATCCTGACTACAACGTTTTCCGTGAACTGGATCCGCTGGAAGCCCCGCCGACGCTGTCCGGTTTTTATGGCGCGGAGCAGCCGATCGTGGTGTTGCCACCAGCGAGTGATCCAATGCGAAACGCTTACAAGCAGTTCGCGGAAACGATGCTGGCTCGGACGGATGCGGAGTACGTGGAAGCGGGAGACGTGACGGATGAGATGCTGGCGGAACGATCAGTGCTTCGTATGGGACGCGAACACGCCTCCGAACGCGTGCTGATGACCGGCAGTTTGCAGGATTCGCCGCCGTCGCCTGAGGCTCTCGCGCTCGTGTGGGCGAGTCGAAACAACGACCACCCGAACGTCGTACACATGGATGTATGGGGATCGTCTTCCGGTGCGTTGCAACCGTTGGCGCGGAAGTTGCCCCATTACGGCAAGTACAGTTACCTGGCTTTCACAGCGGGTGAGAATATCGCGAAGGGACAGTGGGACGTGACCGATTCGCCGTTGGTGGTCGCCCTTCCCTGAGCAAGACGGTAACCTCAGTTTTTCGGAGATGGAATGCGGTATTGTCCGAGCACTCGCATTGACTACGATGACGATGTGGACGAGTGCGTCGTCGGTGGTGGCCCCCTGGTCGAGGGGAGCGCCCGGGAAATGTTTGATGAGGTTGACGATGACGCGTGGGTAGAACTCGATCCTGTTTCGTCGTTGACGCACGCAACCCAATTGCTCGACGCACTGGATGAAGAGGGAATTCCCAGCTATATCGAAGCGATTTACAGCGGAGATATCAGCACCGGGTATTCCGCTAATATTCTGGTGCCGGATGACCGGTTCGAAGACGCGCTGGAAATCCAGCAAGCCTTGCCTGCGCCGGCCGATGATGACGAATTCTTCATTGATCCGGACAGCGAAGACTTTTAACCCATTGCGCGTTTGTGGACAATCCTGTATCAAGTGACCACAAACGCTTTTTTCTGCCATTGAACGGCGGCCCGCGTGCCGTCGTGCGATCTCGTGAGGATGATAGATCATGACCGGAATTCTTGATGTTTTCGCGCGTGAAGTCCTCGACAGCCGCGGCAACCCGACCGTCGAAGTTGAAGTCACGTTGGAAAGCGGCGTCATGGGCCGCGCGATTGTCCCGTCCGGCGCATCGACCGGTGAACACGAAGCCATCGAACTGCGCGACAAGGACCCGAAGCGGTTCCTCGGCAAGGGCGTGAGCAAAGCGGTGGAAAACGTCAACACCGTCATCTATCCCCGCCTGGAAGGCCGCGATGCGGTGAACCAGGTCGAGATCGACCAGGTGATGCTCGAACTTGACGGCACGCCGAACAAGAAGAAGCTCGGCGCGAACGCAATCCTCGGCGTCAGCATGGCGACCGCCCGCGCCGCCGCGGAAACTCTCGAACTGCCGCTGTACCGTTATATCGGCGGCACCTCCGCGCGTACGCTACCAGTCCCGATGATGAATATCCTGAACGGTGGGTCGCACGCCGACAACACCGTCGACATCCAGGAATTCATGATCATGCCCTACGGCGCGCCGACGTTCAAGGAAGCGCTACGCTGGGGTGCGGAAATCTTCCATAACCTGAAGAAGGTGCTGAGCGAAAAGGGCCTGAGCACGGCCGTCGGTGACGAAGGAGGCTTCGCGCCGAACCTGGGCAGCAACCAGGAAGCGTTCGACGTCATCCTTACCGCAATCGAGCGGGCCGGTTACAAGCCGGGTGACGATGTCATGTTCGCCATCGACGCCGCCTCCTCCGAGTTCTACGACAAGGAGAAGAAGCTGTACGTGCTGGCGGGCGAAGGGCGTGAAGTGGACGCTGGCGGGATGACCGACATCTACGAAGAGTGGGTGAAGAAATACCCGGTGTTCTCCGTTGAGGACGGCCTCGACGAAAACGATTGGGCTGGCTGGAAGACATTGACCGACCGTCTCGGCGGCAAGGTGCAGCTGGTCGGGGATGACCTGTTCGTGACCAACGTCGAGAAGCTCGGCCGCGGGATCAGCGAAGGCATCGCCAACAGCATCCTGATCAAGCTGAACCAGATTGGGACGTTGACGGAAACTCTCGCCGCAATTGACATGGCGACGCGAGCCAAGTACACTTCAGTAGTGTCCCATCGCAGTGGTGAAACAGAAGATACCACCATCGCAGACCTTGCGGTGGCTGCGAATACGGGGCAAATTAAAACCGGCAGCTTGTCACGCACCGATCGTATCGCGAAATACAACCAGTTGCTGCGGATTGAGGAAGAACTGGGCGATGCGGCCGTGTTTGCGGGACCGACGCTGAAGCGTTCCTGAACCAACACGGGGGCATACGTAAGCCATGATCATTTCCGGTAAACGCACGTGGATGTACGCTTGCCTCGCCGGACTGTTTCTCGCACTGGCTACGTTTGTCATTTTTGACCGCGAAGCAGGCTTGTTGCAGGTGCGCGAGCTGAAGCAGCAGCACTCTGAGCTGACGACCGAAGCTCGCGCGCTGGAAGCACGCCGGGAATTCCTCACCGAACGGCTCGCTCTGCTCGAACAGGGCGATCCGCACACGTTGGAGGAGGTCGCGCGGGAGAAGAACCTGATCTATCCCGGCGACACCGTCTATCGTATCCATTACAGTCCGGACGCGGACGTCAAACCAGTCCGCTGACCCCCGAGGATTGTTATCATGTCATTTTATGACGAGCTCGGTGAGAAATACGACAGCATGATCCGCTGGAAGACGCGGCTCGAACGGGAAACCCCGTTCCTGCAGCGCCTGTTCGGCGAAAACCGCATCAACCGCGTGCTCGATCTCGCCTGCGGTACCGGCCACCATTCGCTGATGTTCCGGAAATGGGGCTGCGACGTCATCGCGTATGACGCCTCGCAGGCCCTGCTCGATGTCGCACGGGCGACGGTTCCGGACGATGACGACGGTATCCAGTTTGTCAACGGTACTTTCGCCGAACTTCACGAAAAAGTGGACGGCCCGCTGGACGCGATCCTGTGCCTCGGGAATTCCATCCCACACCTGCAGAATCGTGATGAACTGGGACAGTTGTTTCGAGATGTGTTCGCGCTGCTGAAACCGGGCGGCGTGTTCGTGTTCCAAAACCGCAATTACGACCGGTTGCTGAAGACACAGGAACGGTTCCTGCTGCCGACAACGCACCGTTCAAGCGGGCATGAACAGCTGTACTTCCGGTTCAACGATTTCGAGGGTGACAAGGTTCGCTTCAATATCGTCCACTTCCGACAGGTCAACGAAGGCTGGGTACACGACGTGTATTCGACCGAGCTGAGCCCGTGGATTCACGACGACCTCGCCGCCGAACTGAAAACCGCAGGATTCGCCGCGAACGATTTCTACGGTGATTTCTCCGGGACACCGTTCGACGCCGAAACCTCGCCGGATATTGTCGGATTGGCACGGAAGCCGTTGGCGAAAGCGAACGAAGACGCGTGATGATGGTGTAACATTCGATGAATCAAGGACGGGACAGCCGATGGGTTGTCCCGTTTTTTCGTTGGGGGATGTGTGAGATGCGGCGTCCCTACAGGACGCGAAAAGAGGCGGCGAAGGGTTGGAGTCCGACGGACGACGTGTGGCTGAAGCCACACGCTAACCACCCGTCACCGCTACGCGGTGAACAACGTGGCGGAGCGCGGTGAGAATGATCAGGCGGGAGAATTGTGATGCCGGTGACGGAAGGCGGCGATCAGCCCTGCTGGCGGAGCCATCAGGGGCACATACCATGCGTCACCACGTTACGGTGCGGATGAAGCGAGGGCGGTGGTGAGCACGCTCGGCATCGGCATCGCGGTGGCTGGATACAACATCCGCCAGTGCTCGTCGCCCTGATCGAGGACGAACGACCACGGCCGGTAGACCTGATCAAGGAACAGCGCCAGCTCCTCCCCGTCAATGCGCTGCACCGGCGAGCCTTTCACCTTCAGCGGGTTCATCCGCTGACCGTCACGAAACACTTCGTAGTGCAGGTGCGGTCCGGTGGCATGCCCGGTGCTGCCGACATAGCCGATGACGGTGCCCTGGTCGACATGCACGCCAGCACGGATTCGTTTCGCGATCTTCTGGAAATGACCGTAACGTGTTTCGAAACCGCTGTCGCCGTGTTTGATATGCACCCAGTTGCCGTAGCCGGGATGACCGTACTCGGCTTTGGTGACGACTCCCTTCCCCGCCGCCACGACCGGCGTGCCACGATCGGCCGCGAGGTCAACGCCGTGATGCATTTTCACCTGTCCGGAGATCGGGTGCCGGCGAACGCCATACGTGCTGGTGATGCGTGCGGCCGGGAACGGGACCCGGAGCAAATCACGCCGGAAGGTCTCGCCCTCGGCGTCGAACAGCTCGCCCGCGCCGATTCCGTCCGCCTTGAACACCGCGGTCAATGTGTCGAACTCACCAGCATAGCGTGCGGCGAGGATGTTGCCGAAGCCGACACGTTCGTCCTCACGCCAGATTTCCTCGACAACAAATGAGAAGCGGTCACCACGGCGGGTATCCACCGCGAAGTAGTGCGTGAACTGGAAGACCTCGAAGAACTTGATCGCGAGACGGGCGTTCCCGCGCCCCGCGACGATGGACTCGTAGACGCTCCCCCCGATCGGAATCTCGCCCTCGTAGTAGGCGAGCAACGTGTCCGAGGGCAGCACCACCCATTGAGCGACGAATTCATCTCCGTTACGGCCTGCTTGCAGCACGGAATCGAACCGGCCATGCGAGAAATCGACTCGTTGCAGGCGCAATCCTTCCCAGCCGAGGTCGATTTCCGTCCCCGCTGGCATTTTACGGATGTCGATCTGCGATTTCAGAGCGGAGATCAGCGGTGGCCGCAACGTGTCGGGCACATCCATGCGGTCGAAAAATGTGGACAGCGCCTCACCGTTGCGCAGGTGGCTGTTGGTCCAGACAAGAGCATCCTCATCGAATGAGAAGCCGGTGCTGTCAGTGGCTGAGAGGACATCTTCCGGCAGGGCCGCCAGGTCGTCCTCAACCTCGGACGATCCGTACATGGTGTTGACGACAAGGATGACAATGGTCAGAATCACGACCAATGCTGCAATAAAGATCGCCGCGACGATGCGGCTGCGTTTTGACGAGAATTCGTGGCTCATCCGTTCAGGATCTCAGTACAGTTCGCCCAGATCTGTTACTCAGGTGCATCCGTGGGTTGTGGCGCAAGAGTTTCCGCATCCACGGCGAGGCTGTCCGCCGCCAGGCTGTCCACGACAGTTCGCATCGGCGGCGGCGGGTTCTCGAACACATAGTCGGGGACAATCCACGCATCGCGGAAACCGTGTTCCCGTGCAACCTCCAGCTTCAAAACCGCTTCGCCGCGTGTCTGATAATTCCCGGCTCGGATCTTGTAGTTCGGACTGCGGAAGGTGACGTAGACGTGATCAAACCACGCCAGCGCGCGATCCTGGATCTCGGTCGCGGCCCCATGCTCGAGAACATCGGCCAACTGCAGCCGGAATCCCTGCACCATGCGCAAGCTGTCCTCGTCGGCGCTGTCCGTGGACTCGTCACGCCCGGCGGTCAGGTCGAACCTCGCCGGCGGTTTGATGTCCGGTTGCCAGGAATCACGCCAGTCGTCACCGCCGGATCCATACACGTTTACATAGACCTGCTCGTCCAGTTCGACATCGGCGTCACCCGGCTGCTGATCCAGAGTTTGCGTGTCCGCATCGGAACGCCGGTCTTGTGACGGCCCGGCACAACCGGCCCAGACGATCAAGGTCAACAGCAGAAACGCTGCCGCAAAGAATCCTCTTCCGCGCATACTACCCTCGTTTCCAGCCCAATCGTGACAATGTAGCGCTTGCAGACGAGGCTCGGCAGGCGGAGTTTGGGAACGCCTCCCGAGAGGAATGTGTACCTCTTACAGTCGTATACTTGCGTTTTCCGCGTTGTGCGGAATACTTACCGCCGGAATCCGGTTGCAAATTGCCGGTTCCGCTATCGTGAACGAAATCCGTACCGTTATGCCGATTGACCGTAGCACAACAACACCCTCGCCGTCACCGTGGCACAGCCAGCGGCCGCTGGTCGCGCTGGCGCCGATGGAAGCCGTCACCGATAGCCCCTACCGGCGCCTGGTGCGCTCGATCGCGCCGAAGGTGATCCTGTACACCGAATTCGCTCCCGCACGGGGATTGCTAGCCGGCGCGAAACGGGTGTGGGATATGGTCCATTTCGAGGAAATGGAACGTCCGCTGGTCGTGCAACTCTACGATAATGTACCGGAAGCGCTGGGCGAAGCCGTCGCGGCTGTCCGTGAGCGGTACAACCCGGACGGGTTCGACCTCAACATGGGCTGCCCGGTGCGCAAGGTCGCCAACCGTGGCGCGGGCTGCGGGATGATGGCGACGCCGGATGTGGCCGCGGAATCGGTGCGACGGATGGTCGAGAACGCGGACGGTATCCCCGTCTCGATTAAAACCCGACTCGGCATCCGGGAAAAAACGGAAGTGGTGGACGTGGTGCACGCCTGCCTAGAGGCCGGCGCGAGCCAGGCGACGATTCACGCGCGGCTCAAGGCCGACCGTCCCCGCCACCCCGCCGACTGGCCAGCGTTGTCGAAAGCCGCGACGCAAATCGACGTGCCGGTGATGGGCAACGGCGATATCTGGACGGTGCGTGACGCGCAAACGATGGCTGCGCTGGACGGCGTCGACGGCGTGATGATCGCCCGGGGCGGGATCGGCAACCCGTGGCTGCTGCAGCGAACATGGCAGGCGCTGGCGGGCGAGACCGTCGATCCGCTGCCGGACCGTGCGGAAAAGGCACGCGTGGCGATGGAACACCTGCGCGCCAATGTCGCCGACAAGGGCGAACGGCGTGGCGTGCTCGAACTGCGGAAAGTGGTGCGCAACTACATCAAGGGACACATCGATTCACGGCGAACCTGGATGCGGATCATCGAGGTGGAAACGATGGACGAAACCCTGCGGGCACTTGATCGATTTGCCCAGGGTCCGGAAGATGACTCTCAGCGCACGGACGCGGAGAGCGTTCAAGATCTTGTCAACACTGAGCCTATCGAAAAATAGCGATACATTTCTCCGGGCTGAACGGTCAATCCCGGCGTTGCCTCAGGGTTAAATTATAATTATATTATCAATAATATAATTTTAATAATAATACCTGTAGCTAGCTCGAAGGTGGGGGCAGTTTCTTGGAGTTTGCTTGGAGAGACCGGACCCTGTTCTCTATCTTCAACGTCAATCATACCCACTGTAACAGCCGGTTTTTTGGCATTGGAGAACGACCTTGTCTGACAACGGAAAGTTGAAACTGCTCATCGCTGAAGACGAACCGGATTTGCTGGATCTCTACACTCAGGGGTTCCAGATGTTCGGTGCGGAGGTTCTCGGGGCACCGGATGGGCAGAAAGCCTGGGACTTGTTTCAGGAGATTGATGGCAACGTCGATCTCGTGATCAGCGATATCTTCATGCCGGGCATGAACGGTGCCCAGCTGATGGACAAGATCAAGGCGCACAGCCCGGAGATCCCGGTGTTTCTGATCACTGGCTACGCGCATCTGAAACGTCTGGTCGAGGAATCGGAATACGAGCCGGACGCCTACCTGGAAAAACCGTTCGATCTCTCTGAACTGTTCCAGCGCATTCGTGAGTTGATCCCCGGCAGCCTGCAGGCACCGGGTTTGTAGCGGTTGTATCCTACTCCGACAAACAGAAAAACCCCTCACCGAAGTGAGGGGTTTTCTTTGGCGTAGAATTCGAGACTAGCCAATCAGACCGGCAACGATCTGCGGGACCTGGTTGGCCTGCGCCAGCATGGAGACGCCGGACTGCATGAGGATCTGAGCACGCACGAAGTTGCTCATTTCCGCCGCGATGTCCGCGTCGCGAATCTGCGATTCGGACGCTGTTGCGTTCTCGCGCTGGATCTGCAGGTTCAACACGGTGTTCTGCAGACGTTCCACATACGAACCGATCCGTGTACGCTCGTTGTCCTTGGTCGTGATCGCGCTGTCGATGGTGGTAATCGCCGACTGCGCGTTCGCCGTATCGGCCAAGGTCAAACCGTCAATCCCGAGATCGGTCGCGGTCATCGAAGTCATCGTCACGTAGTAGTAATCGTCGTTGCGAGTATTGTACGTGCCGATGTGGAACTTGATGCCGGTTCCGCTGAGACTGCCGTCGAGCAGATACAGTCCGTTGTAGTTGGTCGTGTTGGCAATGCGTGTCACTTCTGAACGAAGCTGGTCGAATTCAGTGTGCAGGTAGCTGCGGTCCTCACTGGTGAGAGCACCGTTACTCGCCTGCACCGCCAGCGCACGCATCCGGACGAGTTTTTCGTCGATGACCTGAAGGGCCCCTTCCGCCGTGGCGAGCAGGTTGATGTTGTAGTTCGCGTTCCTTTCCGCCTCTTCCATCGAGGCGATCTGGGCACGGAACCGTTCCGAAACTGCCAGGCCGGCTGGGTCATCCCACGCGAAGTTCACACGCAGACCCGAGGACAGACGCGTGAGCGCCGTGTCCATATCGAGTTGGGTGGTCTGCAGATTCCTTTGCGCGGTCAGCGACAAAATATTGTGGTTAATCCTGGTACTCATGTGTACCTCCTTGTGGGTGTGCCTGAACGCGGCACGGTCACCCGATCCTTAAAACACTTAGGCCTACCACCGGTATCATGCGGGGTTGCGATACCTGTGCAGTGTCGCGTGGAATCGGCGAAAACTCGCCGTTGTGAGCACTCCATCCGCGATGATCGGTAGTTGGCTCGCTTGTCAAAGAGCGGGGCGTTATCCCACCGGATGCCTGCTTAGCCGGAACAGACGGGATTCGTTCCGGACAGTATCAGCAAGCTCTCTTGCTGTTAACTCGGGTTTTCGCCGGACTGGCTGTGGATGAACAATTTCTTCAACAGATAGTCCGACATGGTTTCCGCTAACTGGTGCAGGTGCTTCTCATCGATGCCGGGCATGGCCGCCTCGGCTGCTTCTTTTGCTGCATCTTCCGCGGCCAGCTTCCGTCGCGCGCCCTCGAGCGTATAGCCTTCACTGTGTACGAGCTTGTTGATCCGTTCAATTCGTTGGATCGCCTGCTCGTCATATCGCCGCTGATTCCCTTCGGTCCTCTGCGGTGCCAAATAGCCCGAGAATTCCTTTTCCCAGAATCGGAGTGTTGGCTTCGGGATACCCGTAATCGCGTGCACCTGCCCGATACTGTACAGCTTGGCCCCATTGGCCATCGGGTTGCTCATCGAGGGTTCCTCCTCCCGGTGAGTGGATCAGGCGTTATTGTGGTTTGCACGCGCATCAGATTATCCCACCAGCTGCGCGATCATCTGCGGAACCTGGTTCGCCTGCGCCAGCACCGAGACACCGGTCTGCATCAGGATCTGCGAGCGGACGAATTCACTCATCTCGCGCGCAACATCCGCGTCACGGATTTCCGATTCAGACGCCGTGGCGTTTTCGCGCTGGATCTGCAGGTTCTGAATCGTGCCCTGGAGACGGTTGACGAAGGCACCGATCCGGGTACGCTCCGCGTCCTTGATCTCGATCGCGTTGTCGAGACTGAGAATCGCACCCTGGGCATTGACCGTGTCTGTCAAGTTCAGCGCGTCGATGCCGAGATCGTTTGACGTCATCGACTGCATCTGCACGTAGTAGTAGTCGTCCTGCATGGTGTTGAACGTGCCGATGTGGAACTTGATGCCGGTCTGGCTGAGGCTACCGTTCAGCAGGTACAGACCGTTGTAGTTGGTCGTGTTCGCGATTCGCGTGATTTCACTGACCATCTGCTGGAACTCCGTGTCGAGATACGCACGGTCTTCCGAGGTCAACGCGCCGTTACTGGCCTGGATCGCCAGCGCACGCATGCGGACCAGCTTGTCGTCGACCACCGACAACGCACCTTCCGCCGTCGCCAGCAGGTTGACGTTGTAGTTGGCGTTCCGTTCTGCCATGTCCATCGACTCGATCTGCGCACGGAAACGTTCCGACACCGCCAAGCCGGCCGGGTCGTCCCACGCGTAGTTCACGCGCAGACCGGAGCTCAGACGCTGGATCGCAGTGTCCAGACTGTTCTGAGTCCCATTCAGGTTCCTCTGCGCCGTCATCGAGAGGATGTTGTGGTTAATGCGTGTTGTGCTCATGGTCGGGCTCCTTCTACAAAGGCGGCTGCTATCGCTCGCCTGTTGTTGAGGTTCAGCCGTCCGGCCTGGGGAGTTGGGACGACTGTCCTTTCGGTCGTTCCCTCTCCTATCGGAATCCTGAACTGACAACTTTAACTCTTGCTCCGCACTTACTTCAGGTTTTCTTGAATCATTGAGTTCATTTCAATGCAAACTCTTGTATTTCTTACGATTCATCGTGACGAAAACTTCAACTGATACCGCCTCTCCCCTACCTCTCGCATGGCGGCAGCATGCCGCAATCACCAAAATGGCCAAGCAATACCAGTGGATATGTCGAGTGGTAGCAAGGCTTTCAGCGGATCGTCGTATTTTCCGCGTCCGACTTCAAACCTCAAGTGATTCAGCAGACCCGCTTCAGGCATCTGCAAATCTGAAGTAAGAACTTTAAGTTTTCCCGAAGCCTTGCCCCGGCTGAAGACGCACTTCTTATTGAAGAATTGCTGGCGAGTTGTTGGAGGGATCTGTAAAGCGGAAAAACAAGAAAACCCGGCGCGTTGCACCGGGTTCGATCAAACGTACTGACTGTGTCACTGCGAAGCGGATTATTCCGGCACGTCACAAACGTGACCGACCAGCGAGAGGCTCGGGTCCAGCACCTTGCCGCCGGCCTCCCAATCCGCCGGGACCACTTTGCCGGTGTTCTCGCGCGCGTACTGATAGGCATCGATCTGGCGGATCAGTTCCTTCGCGGAACGGCCAACGCCCGGGCTGGTGATCATGACGGACTGCAACAGGCCGTCCGGATCGATCAGGAACGTGCCGCGGCCATCCATCGCGCTTTCCGGGTCATAAACACCGTAGTCGCTGCCGATGCGGCCACCTGCGTCATACAGCATCGGGAACGGCAGGCCGCCGTCGATCATCTTGTTCAATTCCACCTCGTTCCACATCTTGTGCACGAAGTGGCTGTCAGTGCTGACCGAGAGCACCTCCACTTTCTTGTCCTGCAGGGACGCGTAGTGATTCGCGACGGAAACCAGTTCCGTCGGGCAGACAAACGTGAAGTCGGCCGGGTAGAACATCAGCACAACCCATTTGCCGCGCAGGTCACGAAGATGGATCGTCTGAAAATCCTCTTCGCCCGCCTTGTACGCCATCGCGCTGAATGCCGGGGCTTCCTTGCCAACCATCACTGCCATGGTGCTTCTCCTCTTTCAGGGGAAAATCGTTCTCGTATCGCTTGAATCGACTGCGGGATGGGATTATCCCACACCGTACAATCGTTGAAGACCGTTGGGGATGTTGCCATTTGCGGTCGACTCGCGGTGCGCGAATCCGTAGTTCGTAAAAGTAGAAACGGGCCAGTTTGATCGCAATGGAAGGCACTGTGAGGCATCTGTGGTCCTGCCACTGAAATCGTCGATCCGGGCGGGCACGAAAAAAGCACCCGAAAAGGGTGCTTGGATTGACAGTTCTGGTGACAAGGGTTAGCGGATCCGTTCCTCGACCGTACCAATTACTTCACGGCTGTCCGGGAAACGCCCCTGCTTGTGCTTGGAAAATACGAGCTCACCCTCGTACATCACGTCGAATATTCCACCCCGGCC
This sequence comes from bacterium, assembly GCA_963675295.2. Taxonomy (GTDB): domain Bacteria; phylum Electryoneota; class Electryoneia; order Electryoneales; family Electryoneaceae; genus BMS3BBIN04. The sequence goes on along the minus strand of CAXXKJ010000002.1, from coordinate 2,206,697 downwards.
GTGGATCATCTTGATCTGCGCGTCAGGGAAAACCTTTGCCAAATCGTCCGCCAACCTGGCGGCGCGTGGTTCGTAGTTTCAAACGACACAATACTCAATCGAAAACTTCACGTTCATCGCCCATCTTGTTTGTGACCGCGTTCCAGTTCGAGCTCATCCAACGGTTTCTGCAGGGCTTCCTTGATGCGGCGCCCAGGACGGAAATGTGTCTTCCGCCGTGCCGGGATGTAAATCTCTTCCCCAGGTTTGCGTGGATTGCGAGCTTTCGGTTTGGGTGCGGTGTTCTTCACCTGGAGCACGCCGAAATCACGAATCTCAATACGACACTCACCTGGAGTGTTCACGATCATGTCCCGCATTGTTGTAAATGCAGCATCCACGATCGGAGCGACCACCTTCGGGTCAAGCCCAGTACTTCTGGCGGTCATTTCGACGACATCACGTTTAATAAACGTTCTGGGTCGTTGCGAACTCATTCTGCTTTCCTCGCCTTGACGGTCAGCCCGGTTTCTCTCACGGGAGTAAAGTAGGTCTAGCAATCTCCTAAGTAAAGTGATGACGATCACATCAGACTCAACTGGGGCAGATATGGAGCTGTTTCTTAAGATGTTGCCGCTGCCAACTGCGCATCGTACCTTGACCGCGCCAACCATGGAGGAATTTCATGAAACAAATACCCCTGATTCTGTTCGAAGATCCGGGTTACCGACGCTTCGGACCGTTAACCACTTTGCGCCCTGTCTGGGATCTCGTCCTCGGCCTCGAAACGCTTGGAAACCGCATCGCCAGACGGTTTGACGCGCAACCATACTCGTGGATTCCGCGGACTGAGCTCAAGGATCTGGTCAAGGAAACGCAGGGGGCGCGGGCGACGAATCTGCCGACTCGTGATGACGTCCTGCTCGTGAATGGACGGACGATCGGCGACCTCCCGGTGGAAGGGTTGGCTCCAAAAACCCCTCACACGCTGTGGGTGGACGGTGGAGACGTTGTTGCGGCTCGTATTCCGTCCTCCGTTGCTCGACGCTGGTTCAAACTCCCGACTCAGAACCCCACCGATTATTCTGCGCAAATGTTGATCAACCTGTGGACGCAGGAGAGTGGTGCGCCGGAAGTCGAAATTCACGAACTCAAACATGCACTCGCGTGGTGGCCGTGGGACTTGTTGCACAAACAACGTGACTTCATCCATGACGCGTTGCCCCGTGTCGGCGATGGACAGCTGGACGGCGAAGTCCATCACACCACGATCCTGGTCGAAGAGACCAACATCCATGTGGCTGCGGGCGCGACCATCGGTGCCGGTGCGATCCTCGACGCAAGCGACGGGCCGGTCGTGATCATGGAAGGCACGAAGGTGATGCCCGGTGCGATCATCATCGGACCGGCCGTGATCGGTGCGAACTGCACGATCAAGGCTGGGGCGAAGCTCTACGGTCCGCTGTCGATCGGGCCGGTGTGCAAGCTCGGGGGTGAGATTGCCGAAAGCATCTTCATCGGCCACTCGAATAAGCAGCATGACGGCTTCCTCGGCAACTCCATCGTCGGCGAATGGGTCAACCTCGGTGCGGACACCAACAACAGCGACCTGAAGAACAACTATTCCAACGTGGATGTCGTGATCCAGGGCGAACGGATCAGCACCGGGAGCGCGCATTTCGGCTGTATCATCGGCGATCACGTCAAAACCGCGATCAATACGCAGATTAACACGGGTACCGTCATCGGTGTTGGCAGCAACCTGTTCGGGTCCGGCTTCCCGCCGAAGACCATCGGCGCGTTCCGCTGGGGTGGCGCGGATGGATTCGAGATCTATGACCTCAACAAGTTCCTGCAGACGGCGGAGGTTGTCCTCGGACGACGAGACAAACCGCTTACCCCCGCGATGGCGAACCAGCTGCGGCGGTTGCACTCGCTGGCGATGAGCGGCGCGGAATAACTGAGAACTCCCGGTTTATCCCAGGAAACCGTGCAAGTCGATGCGGAGTGTGTTAGTTTAGGCGCTCCTAACTTCGTCGTTTTGCACGGAATTCCGGTTCATGCTAACAGCTCGCCCCCCATTTGATACGAAATCTCGCAGCGTGAGACCGAATCGTCTCGCGCTGTTACGTCCCATCCTGCTAACCCTGGTGCTGCTGATGACCATGCACGCTGCAAACGCCGCCGAAAGGTCCACCGAGGCGCATTACACCCTCGACATGACCCACGGCGCTGACCGTCTCTTCTACGTTGAATGCCGCTTCCCGGAACGTGCCGGGACGGAGACTGTGCTCACGCTGCCGGTGTGGTCGCCAGGATCATACCTGATCCGTGAGTACGCGAAGAACCTGAGCCATTTCGAGGCGTTCAACGCGGACGGGGACACGCTACGCTTTGAGAAGTTCGCCAAGGACCGGTGGCGGATTGAGCACGCGGATGGGGACGATTTGGTCATCCGCTACCGCATCTACGGCGGTGAGCTGACGGTACGGACCCCGTACATCACCAGTCTGCGGGCGGAATGGCAGACGACGAGCGTGTTCGTCGCACCGTTGGACGAGGAACTGTCGGCGTGGACGATCCGGACCGTGGTGCCGGAAGGTTGGACGTCGGACGTGATTGCGACGAAAATCCCCGGCGATTCGGACACATGGCGCGGTTCAGGGCATGACCGGTTCTACGATACGGTCGGGATGGCGGGTCCGTTGACCACATGGCCGTTCGAGATCGGTGGCGTGCCGCACCGGCTGGTGTTTGATGGCGACGGCAACTACAAGCAGGACGAGATCCTGCCACTGGTCGAAGCGGGGATGCGTGAGGTTGAGAAAGTCTGGCGTGGCGACATGGAGCTGGTCGATGGCCGCTCCCCCGCCCTTCCGGTAGACGATTACGGCATCCTCACGGTGCTCGACAACCAGGGCGGCGGTGGGCTGGAACATATCCGGGGTACGTTGCTGCTGTGGGAACGCTGGAGCCTGAAATCACGCTGGGACCGGATGAGGTTTGCGACGCTGTGCGTGCACGAGTATTTCCACTTCTGGAACGTCAAGAGCATCCGGCCGAACCACTTCTATCACTACCATTACGACCAGGAAAACTACACCCGCAACCTGTTTGAAATCGAAGGGTTCACCAGCTACTATGACGTGCTGCTGACCGGACGCGGGCTCGCCACGCTTGACGACGCCGGTGACTGGGTCACCGACTGGTTGAAGCTGTGGGAACGAGAAATCCAGACGCACGAAGGCTATCCCGGCAAGGACGTGCAGAACCTGCGGGAGGCCAGCTTCGAGGCGTGGATCAAGTTCTACCGGCGGGATGAGAACTACGCCAACCACAACATTCACTATTACCGCAAAGGCGCGCTGGTCGCGGCGTTGCTGGACGCGTCCATCCGGGCGCAGAGCAACGATGAGAAATCGCTCGACGACGTGATGCACCAGCTGTGGGTGAATCACCTCGAGACCGGTGCGGGGTATGATGTTGACGGCGTCCGTAACATCATCGAGGATGTAACCGGCTTCGATCCGACCGAGTTCTGGGAGCGGTTTGTCACCGGAACCGACCCGCTGCCGTACGAAGACCTGTGGCTGAACAGGATTGGGTTCAAGCTGGAGGAACCCGAAGACAACGCGTGGCTCGGGGTCGACTTCACGACGAAACACGGGCAAGTGATCTGCAAGACGGTCCATGACGGCGGACCCGCCGAAACGGCCGGGCTGTCCAACGGGGACGAACTGGTCGCGATTGACGGCTGGCGGGTGCTGGCCGCCTCCGGGACCGCCGACTGGAACTACCAGGAACGGATTACCGCGCTCGATCCGGGCGACACGATGACCGTCACCCTTGCCCGTGAAGGCAAGCTGATGGAACGAACCCTGACCGCAGCGGTCAACCCGGCCAAGGTGAAGCTGAAGCCGGTGGACGAACCATCGGACGAACAGGTCGCGGCGTTCCGGGCGTGGTGCGGGCTGCCGCATCCGGGTGAGAAGGATGAATAGGTGTGAGGAGTGAGATGTGAGTAAACCTATTACCACGGACTTAAGTCCGTCAGACTGCTGACAAAGTCCCCACGGGCTCTCGACCTGTGGGGATTTGTTTTGTATCTTTGTAGATGCTACCTACTTCCAAAGCTCATCAAAGCGCAGCGGAGCTTATTTACATTGACGATTTGGTCCCGGACGATCATCTTTTGCGGAAGATTGATGCGGCAATTGATTTTTCGTTTATCCGGGATCGTGTAAAGCATCTCTACAGCGCCGACAATGGCCGTCCGGCTGTTGACCCTGTCCTTCTGTTCAAGATGTTGTTCATCGGTTACCTGTACGGAATTCGGTCCGAGCGTCAGCTGGTGCGTGAGATCCAGGTCAATGTTGCCTATCGCTGGTTCCTCGGGCTGGATCTGCGTGACAAGGTGCCGGACGCGTCCACGATCAGCCAGAATCGACGACGCCGTTTCCGTGAAAGCACCATCTTCCAGGAGATCTTCGACGAGATCGTGCTGCTGGCGATCCGTCGTGGCCTGGTCGATGGCCGGGTCTTGTTCACCGATTCGACGCACCTGAAAGCCAGCGCGAACAAGAAGAAGTTCAAGAAGCGGCAGGTGACAGTGGCGACGAAGTCGTATCTGTCCGATCTGGAAGAGGCGGTGGATGCGGATCGCCTGGCGCATGGCAAAAAGCCACTGAAGAAACGTGACAATGACGATTCATCACCGCCGGCGACAAAGGAAATCAAGGTCAGCACCACCGATCCGGACAGCGGCTTCATGGTCCGGGACGGCAAGCCGCAGGGCTTTTTCTACCTTGACCACCGTACCGTAGACAACAAGGCCGGAATCATCACCGACACGCATGTCACCCCCGGCAATGTACATGACAGCACCCCCTACCTCGAGCGTCTCGACACACAGATTCGCAAATTCCACTTCCCGGTGGAAAGGGTCGGTCTCGACGCCGGCTACAATACCGCCGCCATCTGCAAGGGGCTGGAGGATCGAAAGATCGACGGCGTGATCGGCTCGGTACGTACGACACGCAAGAAGGGAATGCTGGCAAAACGACTGTTTGTGTACGATTCGCTGGGGGATGTCTACCACTGTCCCGGCGGCCAGACACTACCGTATCGCACGACGACACGTGAAGGCTACCAGGAATATGTTTCCGACCCGTCGTGCTGTGTCCTCTGTCCCCTGTTGCAGCAATGCACCGAAAGCGCCAATCACCGCAAGGTGGTCACCCGGCACGTGTGGCAGGCCAGCCGTGAAAAGATGATCGCGACCGCTCGGACAGAACGCGGACGGGCCACGTACCGGCGACGACGGGAGACGGTCGAACGCAGCTTCGGCGAAGCCAAACAACTGTATGGCCATCGCTATGCCCGGCTGCGCTCGATAGCCGGAGCACGTGAACAATGCCTGCTGTCCGCCGCCTGCCAGAACATGAAGAAGATCGCCATGACAATGGCGAAACACCCCTCTATCTCAAGACTATGGACCTATTTAGCCGGTCTTCTATCCCAGCGCACCACGCTCAACGGTCTCGATAGAAAAATCGAGCGAAGAACCAAACACAACCTGCCAACTACACCACAAATCCAACCAGTAGGATGTGCCGTGTGAATACAAAACAAACCCCATCAAATGACGGGGTTTGTCAGCAGTCTGACGGACTTAAGTCCGTGGTAATAGCGGGAACCGGGGACACTTTGGGGATAGACAAGACCTGGGACACTTTGGGGACAAAGTGTCCCAAACTTATACCCCAGGGTTATCCACCTCCGGATCAGCCGCGGTAGCAAACAGAAGCTCCCGCGGGCATCAGCATTTCATGGGCAAGAACGGTATGCCCCGGACTGAGGTCCGAGGACGTGGATTCTGTAGATGCTTGACTGACAGATGATCCCGGGCTGAAGCCCGAGGGCATGTCCTGGTGGCCGTGATTAACCGACGGTCTTGTTCGTCGGCTACCGCAGGTGGTCCGCTGACTAAGCCCGAGGGCAAAACAACTGAAGCAGATACTGCAAAGAATCGATCCGTACTTTCGCCAGATCTCATCCCCTGCCCTTGCACCGGCAACGCCTGTGTGTATCTTCAAGCGACCCATTACAGTCGCTATACACAATCAGGTCCACCATCACGTACAAACAGCCAGCTGACACAGCAACGTCCCCTGCAAAGGAGCCCGCACACATGAACGCACCGTCCATGCCGCTGCCCGCATCCGCACGAACGTTCATCACCCTCGCCGGTATCAGCGGCTTCCTTATGGTCGCGCTGGGAGCGTTCGGCGCGCACCTGTTGGAAAACGCGATCTCCGCTGATCAACTGAAGATCTGGGAAACCGCGGTCAAGTACCAGATGGTTCATACTGTCGCGTTGCTCGCGCTGGCGCTGCTGTTCTTCTGGAAATCGAACAGTGCCCTGCGTTGGGCGGGATGGCTGTTTGTGGAAGGGATCGTCCTGTTTTCGGGTAGTCTGTACATCTATGCTGTGACTGATATTTCGTGGCTGGGGATGATTACACCGTTCGGCGGGATCGCGTTTCTCGCCGCGTGGATCTTGTTGATCGTCGGATCGTTGCAGAAGAGGAGCTCGTGAAACTCGCCGCCGGAAAACTGACACGTTGGATCCTGATCGGGCTGGGCGCAGGAATTGTTGTCGGCCTGATCCAGTACCTGACCCTCCCCGCCGATGTCAACGAAGCGATCATCAAGTGGGTGCACAACCCGCTCGGGAAGATCTTCCTCAACGCGATCCGGCTGATGGTCGTGCCGCTGGTGCTTGTCTCGTTAACCCTCGGTACCGCCGCGATCGGCGACCTGAGCAAGCTCGGGCGGATCGGCGGCAAGACGATGGGGATCTACCTCACCACCACCGCTATTGCGATTTCGATCGGCTTTATCCTCGCGACGACGGTCCATCCCGGCACGAACCTCGACATTCCGGTGGACGGCGACTTCCAAGGCGGCGAATCGCCGTTCGTGATGGACATCATCGTTGATATCGTGCCGACGAATCCCGTCGCCTCGATGGCGGACGGGAACATGCTGCAGATCATCTTCTTCGCGATCCTCGCCGGGCTTGCGATTGCGAAGATCGGGAAGAAAGCGGACCCGTTGATGCGTGGCCTCGAATCCCTCGATCAGGTGATTCAGGCGATGGTGGTGCTGATCATGTGGTACGCGCCGATTGGTGTGTTCGGCCTGATCGCGAAAGTGGTTGCGGGTGAAGGGTTCGCGGTGTTTGTCCCGCTGCTGAAGTACATGTTCTGTGTCGTCGGTGCTCTGGCGTTGCACGGCCTGATCATTTACCCGCTGTATCTGTTCATCTTCACGAAATTGAACCCGTGGCGCTTCTACGCCAACATCTGGCCGGCGATGCTGGTGGCATTTTCGACCTCATCCTCCAACGCGACTCTGCCGGTGACGATGAACGTCGCCGGAAGCCGTCTCGGCGCGAAGGAATCGATCTACTCGTTCACGCTGCCGCTCGGTGCGACGATCAATATGGACGGCACCGCGATCATGCAGGGCGTCGCGACGGTGTTCATCGCCAATGTGTACGGCATCGATCTCACACTCGGAAACTTCCTGACCGTGGTGATGATGGCGACGCTCGCGTCGATCGGCACCGCCGGTGTGCCCGGAGTCGGCCTGATCATGCTGTCGATGGTGCTGACCGAGATCGGTCTGCCGATTGAAGGGATCGGGATCATTCTCGGCGTTGACCGTCTGCTCGACATGACACGGACTGCCGTCAATATCGCTGGCGACCTGATGACCACGACGGTTGTCGCGAAGTCGGAGGGCGAATTTGACATCGCCCGTTTCCTCGCGGTGAACAAGCCGGAATAGCAGCAAGGAACAGCATGACGGAGCCAACCAAACAAGATACCCCGGCCAAAGCCAAACCGAATGCCGGTTTGAGCCTCGGTGGTGTGATTATCGGGATCGCATTCGGTCTGTTGCTGGACAACCTTGCGCTGGGAATCCTGTTTGCCCTGATCTTCGGATCCGGCGCGGCGGAGACCAGCCGCAGGATCAACAAGAAACGGATGGCAGAGTCGAGCCGTCCTACGAGTGAGGATGATGATCCGTCAACGGATGACAACAAGACTGACTAAGCGATCCGTCTGAGGAGGTAACCCATGGGCGATGGCAAATACTACGGGTGGAACTTTCCGTACAGCCTGCTCGGTATCGGTGCCGGGATCGCGGTTGGCATTGCGGCGGAGAACGTTGCCGCCGGGATCGCCGTCGGCGCGGGATTGGCCCTGTTCTTCGGGTTGATCAAACGGAAAAGGGACAAACCGAAACCTTGACCGCAGTTACATACATGCAGGGAGTGAGCCAGGATGAATCCGAACCGCAAACGGCAGGGTGCTTTTATCGCGATTGGTTTGGCTGTCGGCGTAGCCGTCGGTGTTTCAGTGGATAATATCCCCGCAGGTATCATTTTCGGCGTAATTCTGGGTGTTGTTCTCGGACGAATTCGTGGAAAGCGCGATTCTTCAAACAACGCTCCCGATGCGAAGTCATAGTAATTGCTTGACATGGGCTCAGATAACATCCCTCCCAGCCGGATGATTAGCCAGCTTGCCGACTGCCGCCTTACTCACCGTTTCGGATATGCGTTTTTTGCGGGTTTTATCCGTCTTCGCCGATTTGATCCACCAGAGAATGTTTTTCTTCGACGAAAACCTCACCCGTGACCACTGCTGTTCCGCCGCTTGGTCTTCCTCCAGTGCTGCTTTCAAATCGTCCGGTTCGATCCCCGCCTCAATGTCGTCGTAAATCGACCACGACCCGTCGCGTTTCGCGTCCTCGATTTTTGTCAGACCAGCCGGGGTCATCTTGCCGGCCGCGATCAGCCGTTCGACCCGATCCTTGTTCGACTTTGACCACGGGCTGCCCGGACGCCGGGGTGAGAACAGCAGCTTGGTGCGGTCCTCATCGACGCGCCGGGTGTGGCTATCGACCCAGCCGTAGCACAACGCCTCCTCCACCGTCGCGCCGTAGTCAACGTATCGTTCGCCGCAATGCTTCTTGAACGTCACCAGCCAGACCGCTTCGTCGCGTTCGTGGTTGGCGGCCAGCCACTCGCGCCACTGTTCACGGGTGGTGACTTCGATGTGTTCGAAGCGGTTGAGATCAGCCATGGGTCAGTCTCTCGTCTCTTGTCTCTTGTCGCTCGTCTCTCGGGTCGTGGCTTTCGTCGTTCGGCGCTCAGCAAGGAGCATGGAGTGATCGGTGAGATGCGAGCCGGTGGCTGAAAGGGCAAGGCTGCTGAACGCTCGCTAGTGGCGTCCGGTGTGTTCGGATTCGAGCGGCTTGCGTTTCCGGATAACCAACCGCACAGTGACAACCGCATTCAGAATCGCCGCGAAGATCCACACGAAGTGGATGTACTGGCTGCCAGATTCAACCGCCCGCGTACGCTGTCTACCTCTCCGTGTCCGGATGATCGTCAGCGGTCTGCCCGTTTGTCGCACCGGGCATGGTCACCATCGGCACCTGTTCTTCTTCCCGCAGACGCTCCTGCATCAGCCGGGCGTACGTCGCCTTCTCTTCCAGCTTCTCCCCGTTGCGGAGATACCAGATGGCGGTGCCGACATGCAGCAGACCGATGGTCGTCCACCACGCGAACGGCTCCCAGATCTCCGAGTAGCGGCTCGACCAGAGCATCGCTTCGATGAAGAAGGTGACGATCAGTAACGTGGTGCCGAACATCGCGAACTTGGCGAATTCGTAGCGTTTCATGAGGATGTTGACGAATGCGAGGATGTAGTCGAGCCCGACCATCAGCAACACCACCATCTTGCCGATCACCAGTCCCGGCGCGGCAAATTCCGGGATGTCCGGGTTGTTCGCAATCGCGGTTGCCGGATCGCCGATCCAGAAAACGTTCCGCAAAAACCACAACCCGTTCGCCAGCATCGCCAGCAACATCAATCCACGCAGCAACCTGCCCACCGCACTCTCACGCTTTGTTTCCCCGGGCCCCGCACCCTGGCCGAAATCTACAACCAGCGGCGTCCAATTTACAGAGGTACATGTTCATTTACGAACACTTGATGCCCATTCGCGTGCACGATCCACCTAACCGGATTCGCTGAACTCAAGCCTGGCCGTGTCGCCGCAACGCCGCGCAATTGGCCCTCCGATTGCAAAGGGTGTATACTTAGCAACGGCGGGTTGTCCACGTGAACAGCCCAGGTCTCCGGGGGAGTCTCATGCGTCTGTCCATACTGCTGCGTTCGATCCGTAACGGCGGCGTCCATTCGCTGATCAACATCGTCGGGCTGAGTCTCGCGTTAACCGCCTGCATCTACGCGTATCTCTTCGTTGCGCAGGAATGGACCTGGGACCGATACCATGAGAACGCTGACCGCATTGTTCAGGTCAACCAGCTTGATCGTTCCCATCCGGAAACGCCGTCCGGAACCGTCTCAACCGGCTTCCCGGCCGGGCCAGCACTGGCAGACAACGTCAGCGGCGTCGAGATGTACGCGCGCCGGGCCTACCGCAACGTGGCTATGCGGCACCGCGAGGTCACGTCGCTCGAACTCCTGTTCTACGTTGACCCGCAATGGTTCGACATCTTCAGCTTTGACGCGCTGCATGGCGACCCGCGCGCGGCGATCTCGCGTCCGGCAACGCTGGTGCTGACCGAGAGTTACTCGCGCAAATTGTTCAACACGGACGCGGCGGTTGGTCAAACCGTCGAACTGCAAATCGGGAACGAATTCCGTGAGTACCAGGTCGGAGCGGTGGTCGCCGATCCACCGGTGAACTCAAGCCTCGAATTCACCGTGATCGCCGGGATGGATGAGCTGTTTGAGATTATCCCGCGATCGTTCGAGGACGACTGGACGCTGGTCTATCCGGAAACGTACCTGCTGCTCGAACCCGGAGTGACGCGAGCGGACGTCACGGCGCAACTACCGGCGTTGTATCAGCAGCTCGGGTTCGCGGAACGGTTCGGCGCGGACACGGTCACCTATGACCTCGTCCCACTCACCGACCTGCACTTCGCGGAGTCGTGGCCGGATTCACTGATCCCCTCCTCTTCCCCATTCTACAGCTTGGCCTTCCTGCTGGTGGCGGCGCTGATTGTCGCGATGGCAGCGGTGAACGCGACCTCTTTAACATTGGGGCGAGCGTTGCGGCGGATTCATGAGGTTGGTGTGCGTAAGGCCATCGGGGCCTCGACGGCGCAGCTGCGGGCAGCGGCATTGCAAGAGTCGGTGCTGTTGACCACGATCTGCGTGCCGATCGCGTTGGCAACGGTCGAGCTGGCGCTGCCGTGGTTCAACGAGCTGGTCGGGCGGGAACTGGCGTTGCAGCCTGACCTTCCGCTGATCCTGCTGCTGCTCGCGCTGGTGCTGATGATCGGCCTCGCGGCAGGAATCTACCCGGCGATTGTGCTGACCCGGCCGACACCGGCGCGTATCCTGCGCCGCGACACCGGGATGGGGTCGGTGGGACGGGCGATGCGTGGCCTGTCCGTGATGCAGGCGACGCTGGTCGCCGGCCTGTTGATCGCCAGCCTCGTGATTCAGCGGCAACTGACCTTCACCCTCGCGCAACACGCCGGGATTGAGAAGGACGCCGTCGCGTCTGTCTTCATCCCGGAGATGGCGGTTGATCAGATCGACCAGTTCGCCGAACGGTGCGCGCGAGAGTTCGCCACGCTGCCCGGCGTGCAAAGTGCGGCCGTTTCGTCCAACTCGTTCGGCTGGCGCTGGCCGTGGTTCCGTCACACGCTGCCGGACGGGTCCACGCGCTCCTTCTGGGGCAACCGGGTGGACGAATCCTTCGTGGACGTGTTCGACTATGAGATTGTCGACGGACGAAACTTTGACCCGACTTCACCCGCTGACCGGCGGGAAGGCATCCTGGTGAACGAAGCGTTCGTGCGCGCGTACGGCCTCGAGCACCCCGTCGGCGGCCAGATCCCCGGCAGCTTTGGGCCGCACCGCATCATCGGCGTGATCAAGGACTCGCCGTTCCACTCGATCCACACCCCGATCGAACCGCTGGTGCTGTTCATGAACGACGAACCGATCCTCGCCGGTGTGGACGAATCCATCGGCTATCGGCACTTTTACGGGTACGTGTTCGCGAAACTGACGCCGGGACGTGTCGAGGAAAGTCTGCGCGCGATGGAAGCATCATGGGAAAACCTCTCCGGCGGGGCACCGTTCTCGACCGTGTTCGTCGACGAAATCATCGAAGCTACCTACGCCGCCGACCAATCCACCCGGACAACGGTCACCCTCGCCACCTGGATCGCGATGATCATCGCCGGGTCCGGCCTGCTCGGAGTGGTGTCGCTGACCGTCGCGAAACGGGTCAAGGAAATCGGGATTCGGAAAGTGCTGGGGGCGTCCACGAAACAGATCATCCGGATGATCCTCGCCGATTTTGCCCGGCTGATCGTGATCGGTAACCTGATCGCGTGGCCCGTCGCCTGGTTCGCCCTGCGCCAATGGCTCGACAGCTACGCCTACCACATCGACCTGACGCCGTGGCCGTTCCTGCTCGTGCTCGGCGCACTGTTGAGCGTCGCCGCTGTGATGGTTGCGCTGCAATCGTACCGCACCGCGAATGTCAATCCTGTGAAGACGCTGAGGAATGAGTAACTGGTTGCCGGTGGGCTGTGGGTAAGGCAAGGGATGCAAAAGACGCAAAAGACGCAACAGACGCAAGGGACGCAACTGAAAAAGAAACCCACGAACTGAGGTCCGTGGTACATGAAGCGTGACGGCGTTTCTGTGCGGCTTCGGATCGTCCGCGTCAGCAAGCTGACACGGGCACGTCGCGCTCTGGGCTCTGGGCTCTGGGCTCTGGGGGTAGTTCCAATCGCCAATCGCCTACAGCCTATAGCCTTCAGCCCATAGCCAGTCGACCGCAGGCCGCCGACCGCAGGCCGTAGCCCATCCCTCACTTGCTCATCAGCTCGAACATCGGGGTCGGGTCGATGAAGACGTGGTAGTGCGCGATCTTGCCGTCGCGGAGCACGAATTTGTTGAGGAACTGCATGCCGACCTTCTCGTCATTCGGCAACACGTAATCCACCTGGCCGTGTACGAACATCGTCTCGCCGTCGCCGCCGTCCCACGAGACCAGCTTGCTGTGGTGCAGGCTCTTGATCGTCTTGTAGAACGCGTTCACGCCGGCGATAATCTGCTCACGCCCGACCACCATCATCTGCTGCCCCCAGACAAACACGCCGTCGTCCGTGAGGTACTCGGCGAACTTCTCCCCGTCCATTTCGTCAATCGTGCTGAACAACTCAGTGACTGTTTCCGTCGAAAGCATCGGTGCGTCGCTCCGTGGGTTGTGTGTTGGTGTTCGGTTGGGCGTGTTCTGCTGATTGCGTTTGTTTGGCTGCCCTAAGTCGGATGGTATGATACGAAACGTACTCGTTTCATGACAGAGGTTGGACGAGGGAAGGAAGGCGAGGCTCAAATCTGTGCCAAATGCTGTGTGAGTTGTTACAACGTGAGTGTCACCACTAAACCAGCGATTACGCCATCGATTATTTAACAGAGTTGCTCTACAAGTTATTTGATATTTGTTCCGTATTTATATTAGTTACATATCATCATTATTAAATCCGATTCTTCATTTATCTTTTCTAGTATGACTAGTCTCTTGGATTCTTCTCATGTCGCCAATCTGAATATCCATTTCCTCACAAAGACTTTGTTGTTCTCTAACAGGTATTCCAAACATATATAAATAATCGATAACAAATCTTCGCAACAAAAATGTCGCCAGATTGTTATCTTTCAGTTTTTCTGAAGCTTGCTTCACTTTTTCAACAGCACTTCCCTTTTGATATTCAAGTCGCACCGCAATATCGACAAGCCTTCCGGCCGTATTCTGAAATAATTTCTCTATTTGATCTATTGTCTTGTCTAATTTTTCATGTGCTATCGCCATTGATAACCTTTTAATATAAGCATATGCAATTCTAGAATATATATAAAATACAAGCTGCGAAGCCATTTCCTTGATCTTGTATTCTTCTACATCATACTGTCTTTTCAATTCATTTATTATTAATCCCAATAATATCTCTCTTTCACTTTCAAATAGCTCGTATACGCGCTTAATAGCCCGCATACACAACGAATACGTAATTTTGCCGAGTTCTATTCTTTTGTCTGCTTTCATTGAACCTGAATAGTTTTTCAATACCTGCCCTGCAATACCAATAGCCCGAAACGCTCTTCTTAATTGCAGTACAACATCATACACTTGTTTCTCTGATATTTCTTGAAGTTCTCCACCTAATTCCTCCTCCTCAAGCTTATCTTGATTTCTCATATGTTTGTATCGAATTTGATCTGTGTCATCATCATAGTACACCTGCTGAGGTATCTCGGACACAAGATCACTTATTATCTTCACATCTTCCTCAAAGCATATCTCACTAGTGCCATTGAATATATCTTGTATTTCAGTTTCTATACTTTGTAATATAAAAGGATCCTTGCTGTGATGTGTGACAAACATTAATATACTAGCGCTAATATCAGAATCTAGATCGTTAATCAACGATACAATCTCTTGCTTTGAGTTAGGCATATCTTCAGCAATGTATTTAGCAACAAAATAATAAAATGCGTATTTATAGTTGAAAGATATCTCGTCATCGATGCGTGATATTATTCTTGATTTTACTAATGCATGTAGTAAAGCTTCGATATCTTCTATTATAGAAGCAGATATATCATATTCATCGATATAATTAATTTGAAATTGGCCAAAATCTTTTCTTGTCATACTTTGACCATCTTTAAATATTTTATATGCCATTTCTGACAAGTACTTCATCACACCATCTAAATCCTCAGGTTTAATACCTGCATTTACCATAGCTCTAACAACTAAGTGGTTGTAATAATGTACGTAAGCAGATTTCTGAATATCTGCCCCAGGAGAAAAGTCACCCGCACTTAGTATAGTATATATAAATATAGGATAAGATGGAATATAATTTCTTCCAATTAGCTCACGAAGTACTCGCATTTTTTTGCCGACTTCTTTTGCCTCATATTTTATAGCTCCACCGCTTTGAAGTATTAGCCATTTTTTTACAATTTTTTCACGTAACATATGACCGTAATATTCAATTTTAAACCATTCATATTCTTTTAATGGATCTATATCACCACTTGTAGCACTTACAATATTATTAAACTGAAATTCCTCCTGGACAGTCATAATTATAGGCATTTCATATGATTTAATCTGCTCATATAGCTCCTGCCATTTCGGATTATCATGAATATCATCATAGTTATCAATAAGAAGCACAACTTCTTGATAATCTAAGTCTCCCATGTCCTGTTCTTGTACATCATTATATTGTTTTATACAACTATTCTTTATTATATCTTGTATACTAGGACTATTACTAATTAGATCTTCTGCATTTAACATAATGGGACGAAGTCCTTTTGCCAAAAGGTCAATATAATACTTTTTTAGCAGTGTCGTTTTACCTGATTGCGATTCACCTACTATAATCGCCTGATACGATTTTATGGAGCAATTATCAACCAGTTTCTGAGATTTTACATGACCAGATTTGTCATTTTTAGTCACCGATGTCAGTGTCGCACTCAACATAGGGTATACAAATATCTCTTCAACTAAGTAGTTGTCTTTCCCTTCAGCAGCCCTAACTAACTCCATATTAGTTGTAAATAATTTATCCTTCCATTTGGGATCTAAAATAGTAAGTCTAGAACTTGCGAAAGAAGGCACTTTATCTCCTAACTGCCAATTATTTATTTTTTTCCTTCTATATTTGCCACCACCACTCCTAACATACTCATTATATATGATACTGTTATCATTATAATTAATTGTAATAATATTAAAAGTCGAATTACTCCAATTATTCTCTTTTTGACGCAAAATACCTGCCTCAACTACTTTCATCGTCTCTTTTTCATCAACACCTAACAGATATGAATCCGTAATATGCTCATGACCTGTAAACAAAATATCTATATTCCCCCTAAACCATGATCTAAGTTTTCTTGCGTCTTCTCTATAAAGCCATTCAATCGGATGGTGCATAACTGCAATATTAAAACTACTTTTATCTATAAAAGCTGGGTCTATATCATAGTATTCTGAAGGAAGTGGTAACGAGGCTGGCTTAGAATCTTTTAAACACCCCCAAGCACTATTGAATTTTATAATATTTATTTTATTCCCGTTTTTAAGCTTTATTGACGATACATTTACAATATCATTTATTATTATAGGCTTATCTGTATCTATTTCGTTGTTAAAATTATAAAAATTATCCAATACTTGATTACAAAATTCAATTGTACTTTTAGTGAGCACCTTCTTTTCCTCAGGGTTATAGCTATTCAGTAACACTTCTCTTGGATCGGATTGAGGATGCTCGTAGTTACAATCGTGGTTACCCGGCACTGAGAATACTTTGGTCTGTATCTTACAATAGCCGTTTATCCTTTCAACCAAATGTATTACATACTTTTTTAATGTTTCATATTGTTGAGAGTTTCCACTAAATACAAGATCGCCACTTAGAATAATTAATACCTCTTCGGCATCAAGTAACTCATTTTTACACGCTTCAAATACATAATCAAAGTTTCTAATATCTATCTCACTATAATCTGTAACATGAAGATCGCTCAGATGAAGTATTTTAATCATCGTGGTATTCTCCAACTTTTTAAGTTGTGGACCATGGATCTACAACGGAATATTCCCGTGTTTCTTCTTGGGATTCGGATCGACCTTGGAATCGAGCATCGCCAGGGCGTTGATCAGTTTGGGACGGGTCTGGCTGGGCTCGATGACTTCGTCCACATACCCGCGCGCGGCAGCAATATACGGATTGGCGAAGCTGTCGCGGTACTGTTCAATATACTCGGCAATGGCACGCTGTTGTTCGTCGGGGTCCTCGATCTTGCTAAGTTCCTTGCGGAAGACGATTTCGACGGCTCCCTCGGCGCCCATGACGGCGATCTCCGCACTCGGCCACGCGTAGTTCATGTCGCCGCGCACGTGCTTGCTGTTCATGACGTCGTACGCGCCGCCGTACGCCTTGCGTGTGATCACGGTGATCTTCGGGACGCTCGCCTCGCTGTATGCGTACAGCAGCTTCGCGCCGTTGGAGATGATCCCGTTCCACTCCTGGTCGGTGCCGGGCAGGAAGCCGGGGACATCTTCGAAGGTGATGATCGGGATGTTGAAGGCGTCACAGAAACGGATGAAGCGCGCGCCCTTGCGGCTGGAATTGATATCGAGCACGCCCGCGAGCACGCTCGGCTGGTTGGCGATGATGCCGACCGACCGTCCGCCAAGGCGTGCGAACCCGACGATGATATTCTCCGCCCAGTTTTCGTGCACTTCGAGGAGCTTGCCGTCGTCAACGATATGGCGGATCACCGCTTTCATATCGTACGGTTTGTTCGGATTGTCGGGGATGATCTCGTCCAGCTCGGCGTCCATGCGGTGCGGGTTGTCGCCGGAATCGATCAGCGGCGGATCCTCGAGGTTGTTCTGCGGCATGTAGCTGACGAGTTCGCGCACGGTGCGGAGGGTGGCCATCTCGTCGTCGCAGGCGAAATGGGCGACGCCGGACTTGGAGGCGTGCGTGTCCGCGCCGCCGAGGTCCTCGCTGCTGACCTCTTCGTGCGTGACGGTCTTCACCACCTTCGGACCGGTGACGAACATGTAGCTGGTGCCACGGGTCATCGCGACAAAGTCGGTGATCGCCGGCGAATACACCGCTCCGCCCGCGCAAGGGCCAAGCACGGCGGAAATCTGCGGCACGACGCCAGACGCAAGCGTGTTGCGGAGGAAGATGTCGGCGTACGCGCCAAGGCTGACCACGCCTTCCTGCACACGGGCGCCGCCGGAGTCGTTCAAGCCGATCACCGGCGCGCCGACTTTCATCGCCATGTCCATGATCTTGCAGATCTTGCGGCCGTGCGCCTCGGACAACGTGCCGCCGATGACGGTGAAGTCCTGGCTGAAGACGAAGACGACGCGGCCGTCGATGCGGCCATAGCCGGTGACGACGCCGTCGCCAAGGTATTCGGGCATCGTGAAGCCGGATTCGGGCGTGCGGGCCTTGACCAGCATGTCGACCTCCTCGAATGTGCCCGGGTCGAGCAACAGGTCGAGACGCTCACGCGCGGTCAATTTGCCCTTCTTGTGCTGCGCGTCAATCCGCTTTTCGCCGCCACCAAGCAGGGCCTGGTTCTTGAGTTCCCGCAACTTCTCCAGCCGTACGTTCGCCATGATCTCCCTCAGTGCACAACTTCGCTGTTCGTGTTGATGTCACTCGACTAAACTGCGCATGGTCGGTTGCATTTTATGCCCAACCTATTCGTCAACAGGCGGATCACCCAATTTACGCCTATAGATTTTATCCCTTCGCATCGGTGCGTCCGGATCATAGCCTTGCTTGATCGCCCATTCCCGGCTCAGCTGATACGTGATCACAAAACTCTCCTCGATCGTCAGCTTGCCTTCGACGGCAATCCAGGCTTCCGGATCATCCGAGACCTTCTTCAGCTTAAGGCCGGGGCGCTGTGGCATGTCGCTTTGGTTCAATTGCACCTCACAATACTAACACTTCTAGTATTAATCATGGGCGACTCTATGAGATGGAAAACAAACCCAATTGTCCCGCCTCAGTATCTTCATCAACCATTTTCTCCACCAGCTTAGCAGCTGCTACTTTAGCAGCCTCTCCAATTCTTCCTGACAACCCTAAGCTTATCCCCAATCCGTCTGGCTTGTATACACTTTTATTAGTCTCTTTAGAAGCCCTATATATTAATCCTTTAGCTTCCAAAGCACGATATACCGATGTAAAATTCTCCCGCGCAACATGGCCAAATTCTGCATATTCAAGTGGCCTAAATGACCCTCGGTCCAGCAATACTTCCATTACATTTCGTTGTTCATCACTGAGATCAGGATGGTTCAAATATCCATTAGAGTGAATAGTTAATATCGTTATAAAAAGATCTCTATCTATAGTTTTTCCTCTAAACGACTTGTTTTGTACGTATATTCGTAGAATGCTACCGAATAATTTAACAGTATTCCTCGTATGCCCATGAGAATACCTGTACACAACCCTAAGAACTCGATAATCGACAGGAAATTCTATATTACTATCTATTCTATAATAATCAATCCTTTTTTTAACAAGATCATGTAAATCATCTAACGAAAAATAGTTCAACACTATTTCAGCCTCTATAAAATCTCTAAATCGAGGAATTAAATCTATAATTGACTTCGATATACCTTTATCACCAAATAAAAACCAATTAATTCTTTCATTTACGAAAGCTATATCACGTAATACATCGAGCGCATCTATAAACATTGAATCATTATATATTTTAAATCTGTCTATACATAGGATAACTCCATCAAAATTTAATTCCGACTCAATTAGATCTAAAACATGATCTAAATATTGTCTAGTATAGAGAGCGTCAGCACCAAGGCTCTCTTCGTTCTCTACTTTAACACTAATTAGCTCTAATCCGACCTCCCAGCGTTTTATTCTATCTGAATCAACCTGTTTAATATTTAGTGCTAGTAATTCTCTGAGTGGACTTTCTAAAGTATATATTTCCTCAAGATTCAAATATTCCATTACACTTTCGGCCAACGAAGATATTATAGTCTTCATAATCGATTGTGCTGACTCGTGTTTTGTTAATACTATTTCACAATAACACGGAAGTAAGCGGGGGATATCTAACTCAACCTCTGGAATAGTTTGGTTACTCATCGAAAAGTATCCAAGTGCATTTACAAGTGTTGATTTGCCAACTCCAATTTCTCCTGCAATTATATTTATCGATCCATTAGAAGTAGCGATTCTAGTTGCGATTCTGGTGAGTTCATCTTT
Organism: bacterium; assembly: GCA_963675295.2. Taxonomy (GTDB): domain Bacteria; phylum Electryoneota; class Electryoneia; order Electryoneales; family Electryoneaceae; genus BMS3BBIN04. The sequence continues at coordinate 2,186,770 of CAXXKJ010000002.1, read as the reverse complement.
TCTACCAGCGAAGAGGTTGGGCAATTCAGGCGTAGCTAGTAATGCACTGGTAGAAAATGGATCCCCCTTAAGACCCACTTTCATCCAATTGCTTTCGCTCATTTCACCACTCCCTGTTTAGCTCAATGCGTTATACAGCTTTGCTCTTACGCCATCCCCGTCCGTGTGCGGGTGATCCACTCGGCGGCGAGCAAACCCACCACCAGCAGCAAGGTAAGCCACAGACCGAACGGTCGCCACGATCCGCGTACTTCCACCAGTTCGCCGCTGCGGGGCAGGAGAGACAGCAACGTGTCCAAGTCGGCGGAGGACCAGACGACCTGACCGCCGGTCGCTTCGGCCAAAGCGCGCAGCCGGTCGGGACGCATGCGCCGTTCCGCCGCCTCAAGCTGGAACTTGTCGACGACGAATTCGCCAGAACGGGCGACGGTTTCTTCGTCGGTCTCGACGGTCGTGTCGAAGGTGTAGCGTCCTTCACCCCAAGGGAGGAAGGTGGTCATGTAGCGTCCGCCACCCAACGACTGGAACTCGACGGTGCGGGTGCGGTCGGTGTTGTTGTCGTTCGAAGTAGCCCTGCTGGCGGAGCCATCAGGGGCACCATCATCATCACCCCCGACGGCGCGGCGAGTGACGGTTGCGACGACACGCGCGTCCTCGACGGGTGACAGGCCGGGGTCGGCGACGGATGCGACGAGGCGCACCTCTTCCCCGCCGGCGTACAGTTCCTGTTCGGCGCGGACGGTGATGCGTTCCTGTTCGCCGCCGCCGGTGAGCCAGCGCAGGGTGCGGTCGAACAGGTCGTGGAAGCCGAGGCCGCCCGGATCCTCGGCGCGGCGGACACGGTCCCACGCCGCCAGTCCGCTGGCAAACCAGGCAATGGTGCGGGGATTCTGCGACGGCACGACGATGGTTGGCAGGTCTTCGTCGTCGGTGTCGATCACCGCGAGGGTGCGGCCCTCGTTGGGGTTGTACGGGCCGCGCAACACCGGCGGCGTCACGCCTTCGTCGAAGAACAGGCCGTCGTCGGTGAAGATCGGGTGCGCCGCGACCGGCCGCAGGATCGCCTCACGTGGCTGAATCCACGGCTGCGGGTTGCCAATCGATTCCGCGACGAGGGTGAAGATGTCGTTGGGCAGGCGCTCGTCGCCGACGAACCATGCGGTGGGCAGGTTGGCGTCGATCAGGGCGCGCAGCGTTTCCTTCGCGCGATCCGACCACGGGCCCTGGAGGAAGATCAACGCGGCGTCCAGGTTCGCCGGATTGATCTCGTCCCACGATCCGCGCACCGGCCGGGACAACCGCCCCCCGCCGATCACGATCAAAGCGTCGGTGTCGGGGTCCTCTTCCAGTGTCCGCGCGACCGCGCCGGCGTCCGGGTGCGGAGCCGGAGCGAATACCAGCACCGTGCGACGGCGTTCGGCGGCACGTACCACCGCGCGGCGGGTGTTGTTGGAAAGGTCGATCTCGTCGTCGAATGAGGCGACCTCGACGGTCCAAGAGTTGACGCCGGCGCGTTGCGGGGTCAGCTCGACGGTAACCGTCTGCTCGCTCCACGTGCCCTCGATCGTCATATCCTGCGTCGCGAGCACCTGGCCATCCTCGCCGATGACACGGAGTTTCGCGGTTTCGCCGTCGGCACCGGTTGCACGGATGGTGACGTCCAGCGGGAAAGGTTCGCCAGCGTAGCCCAGCTCGGGCGCGACCAGTGACGCGACGACCAGATCCTTTGAGGGCAGCGAATCCCCGACCGCGACCGGATACACCGGCGCGCCAAGACGCCGGGCGGCGGCGGTGTAAGCCCCGCCTCGGTTGAACGCGCCGTCACTGATCAACACCAACGCCTCGGGCGGACCTTCGGCGCGTCCGGAAAAATCGCTGAGCGCCGCCTCGACATTGGTCACCGGACCGTCCAACGCCGGGACATCGCGTCCGCGCCACGGCATCACGTGCGCCGCAAATGCCGCCGGTTCCAGCTCAACATCCTGCCGTAGTTCGTTCCAGATCGGATGCTCGACCAGCGCGCGAACGCTGTCCGCACGGTTGCCCGCCGGATCGGTGAAGCTCATGGATTCGGAGGCGTCCAGCAGCAGCGCAACACGCGGGCGGACCGGTTCCTCGTTGACCCAGCGGAACTGGAATCCGGTCACGAGCATCAGGACCGCGAGGAATGCCAGCGCGCGGAGAACCGCGAGTGAGGTTCGCCCCCAGACGGGTAGCGGCGGACGGGTCCAGCGGTAGCTCCACGCCGCAAGCGCGATCAACGCCAGCGCGGCGAGGATCGTCCAGCCAAGGCCGATGCTGGTGTGAAGGGTGACAGCGTAGATCGGGACATTCATGCGGTTTCCGAGACCAGTGCGAGATTCGGGTCGGCTGGACGGTTAAGCGTGTCGGTGTCGTCCCGGTCGAGGCGTCGCGCGGCAACCCACGCGATCATCGCGGCGTTGTCGGTGCAGTATTCCATCGGCGGAATGCGCAGCGGGATCTTGCGTTGCACGGCGATGCTCTGCAGTTCACGCCGCAGTCGTCCATTGGCGGCAACACCACCGCCGAGAGTCAGCGAGGCGTAGGTGCCGGCGTCCAACGCCGCCATCACACGCTGCTTCAACTGCCGCACCACCGCACGTTCGAATGAGGCCGCAAGGTCGGCACGCCAGTTGTCCTCACCGTCCTGCTCCAGCTTCTGAACCTGCCGCAGCGCCGCGCTTTTGAGGCCGGAATAACTGAAGTCGAACGGGCTTTCGGTGCGTGCGACGGCAAACTTGAAGCGGCGGTCATTGCCCCCAGACGCGAGTTTTGACAACGCCGCGCCAGCCGGGTATGGAATCCCCAATAGTCCGCCGACCTTGTCAAAGGCTTCCCCGGCGGCATCGTCCAGGGTTGCGCCGAGCATCGTGTAGCGGCCGAAATCGTCAATGCGGATCAGTTCGGTGTGGCCGCCGCTGACGAGCAACACCAGCGCTGGCAACGGGAGTTCGTCCGCGCCGACCGATGCCGACCACAGGTGTCCTTCGAGGTGATTGACGCCGATGAACGGTTTGCCCAAACCGGCTGCCAGGCCTTTGCCGTAACTCGCGCCGACGAGCAGCGCGCCGATCAGGCCGGGGCCGACAGTGGACGCGACGGCATCGAGGTCATTCAACGCTATTCCGGCGCGTTTGACGGCTTCGTGCGTGAGCGAGGTAAGGGTGCGTTGATGCAGACGGCTGGCCAATTCCGGGACCACTCCGCCCCAGAGCGAGTGTACTTCCTGCGTCGCGACGAGGCTGGCGATGATGTCATTGCCACGGACAATCGCCGCCGCCGTTTCGTCGCAGGATGTTTCCACCGCCAACACGGTTACCGCCATGAATCAACCTCCAGCCGGACCCGGATCTTGTCCGGAGTCGTGTCAATCAGTTCAACGCCCTGAGGCAGGTCGATGGTTGGCACGTACTCCTGCTGTTCACGGTTCCAACGGGTCAGGTCAATCCAGGCGTTGATCGAATCGGCGTCCAGCTGCGCCAGCCGTGGCGACGCGCCCTTGACACGCACATCGAGCACGGACGGCTCGAGAATCACTTGCCGTCCCGGGAGCAGACCATGGGTGGTCAACTGCACACGCTGGATGGTGCGTTCGCCGAGGCGGTTGACGGTCACGTTCAGCATGACTGCGCTCGGCGTCACCTCCACCTTTCCGGGGACGAGCAACGGGACCGATTCCTCGAAGGAATCGGTGAGGCCGACGTAGATCCGCTCCTCGGTGATGACACGTTTCATCCGGGCGACCATGCTGCGCGGGCCGGAGACGGTGACCGAATCGGGAATAACCTTGATTGTGTCGCCAGGCAGATAGCCGGGACGGGTGCGGACTTCGGTGTCCGGTTCGACGGGCAGACGAGTGGTCAGGCGTTCCTCAACACGTACCGGGATCATGTCCTGGCCGGGCAGTACGGTGGGTTGTACCGGTAATCCGGTTGGAACCTGCACGAGGCCGGTGTGCAACGGGTAGTCGAAATCGTCGTCGACCACCTGCATGTCGAGCTCGAGGTGTGCGGGACGGAAGAAATTAAGCACAAAGAGGTCTTTCCCCTGTCCGGAGAAGCGCACGGGAACCGTTTTTGGCACATCTGAAACGAGGATCTTATCCGCGCCGACATTGATCGGCACCACCGGCACGTTGACCGTCGTCTCATACACCTGTGTCATCACCACCACCAGCCAGAGGAAAATGGCGAGCAGGATCATGTAGAGGCGGATCTGCCAGTCCTGACGGAATCGTTTCCAGAAACTCATCGTCGTCCCTTCGCCCGAGATCACGAACGAATGTACAACCGTTGATCGCTCATCCCGAATGACGCGGCGGATGAGACAGGGGTTGAGGTGCTGCGAAACCCGGCGCCGTCCCTACAGGACGGGCGGGGGTTCGGGTGCCCCACGTTCGTGTGGCTGAAGCCACACGCTAACCACCCTCCGCCGCTACGCGGCGTGGGCGCGGTGTAGTTGTCAAGTATCAGCCAATCCCGGGCTGAAGCCCGAGGGCGTGGCGTCCGATTGTGCTGCGGCCCCATCTAATCCCGGGCTGAAGCCCGAGGGCAAGTTTGATATCGTGTTGTATCGTAGTGGTTTATTTGGCGTCTGTTGCGTTGCTTGCGTCCGTTGCGTCTGTTGCGTCTGTTGCGTCTGTGGCGTCAGTTGCGTCTTTGGCGTCTGTGTCGTCAGCTGTGTATGTGGTGCCTTATGCGTCAATTTCCTCAGTGACGAGTATCGCGGAAAAGAGTCATGATCCAATCGGCCAGATCGACAACCATCTCGTCGGTCATCTCGTGTTCAGCTGGATACAGGTTGAATTGCACCCGAACACCGGCCCGCCGGAAGATGTCATGAAACGCTTCGGCTTCGGACGGTTCAACACGGTGATCACGGCGGCCATGCGCCATGAACACCGACAGGCCATGTCCCGCCAACGGGACGAACAGCGTGCTGTCGCGGTGGGTTTCCGGGATGTAGCCAGCCACCAGCGCCAACCCGGCAAGAGTTGACGGGTCCCGTAGCGCGGTCAATACCGCCGCCGCACCACCCTGGCTGAAGCCGGTGACAATCACGTGATCCTCATCCACCCGGGCCTCATTTTTCACCGACGCGATCACGTCCTGCACCCACTGACCGGCATCATCGCGAATCGCCCGCAGCAACGTGTCGCCGAATTCGTTCTGCAGCCGTGCGGGCCAGTATTCGTACCCGCCGCGGCCCTCCTCAACGGTGTACGGAGCGCGTGGTTGCACGACAATCACACCCGGCAGCGCCAACCTTGCGCGCAGATCGTTCATTGACTCCATGTCCGCGCCGCGACCGTGCAGCAGTACCAGCAAGGGATAACGTTTGTCCGGGTTGCTGTCGTACCCGCGCGGCAGATGCAAGAGGTACGGTGCGTAGCGTTGCTGGAGCGCGTAGCGCGGTTCCGAATCGACGACACGCGCTTGTTCGTCCCGCCACAACTTGCCCATGCGAACCAGCGAGGCCTGAAACTCAGGCAGGGAGATGACATGCGCGAGGTCGGGATCACGGGCGGTCCAGGTGGAGTCACGCCAGCCCATGTCGACCGCCGTGCTCAACGCCTCGGACGACGCGCTGGTGTCCTGGTTCAACGCGAGCGCACAAGCGTAATTGTACCAGTTGCGGAAATCGTCCGGATCGGCCTCGAGCCAACGCTGATACAACTCCACAGCGGCGGGATAATCTCCCGCAACCAGCGCGCGCTCCGCCCGTTCGGCGTAACTCTCACGTTCGCCGAGTTCGGGCTGCGCGACCAGGTTCGCCGCGAGCAGCAACAGCAGTATCAGTGCAAATCCGGTCTGTTTCACGAGTTCGTGTCACTCCGGGGTCATCGGGTTATCGTGCCGGCATGGGAGCGGCGAGCCGCTGGTGAGAGGTTTCTCCCCCGCGAGGATCTTGTCAACTGCCGTCGCTTCCCGCATCTTCCAACCGCGCGAGCAATGTAGCGGCGAGCGAACTGGCGTTCAAGGGCAAAATCCGCCAATTCCAGCGAGCCGTAAGGCATTCCAGCCTGCGGGCAACACGGTTTCGCACGCGCACCCAAACCCGATTGTGAACAGATCGAGCTCGATGAATCCATCACCGAAAACACCGGTCGCAACACTCCCCACCCCGATCCGCGCCAGTCTCGAGGACGAGCGCAAGGTGGTGATCCTGTTCGCCGACCCGCCAACCTATACACCCGCAGCCGGGCAGTTTCGTTTCGACCCCGATCTGCCGATTGTACGTGTCACCCGCGAGGGACGCCGACGTGTCGCCCTGTTCGGCGGGCCGTTTGACATGCGCTTTCAGTTGCACGTCCACGTCGAAGGGTTGCACAACCTGCCGGTGCTGCCGGAAGGCATCCTCAACCGCTACAAGACCAACGAGCCGCTGGGCCTGACGTGGAACGAGAAGACGGCAACCGTTCGGCTGTTCCACCCGCGTGCACGGTCGGTGCGGCTGGTGGTGCATGACGATCCGGCGTTGCATCCGGTCGATGAACTGGCGATGACGCTAGACGACCATACAGGTTGCTGGAGACTGGACTCCGACGCAATCAAGGCCGGGCAGACGTACGGCTTCCGTGTCGAAGGGCCGGACGACGTGGACGATCAGCGGGATATCGTCTTCTGTGACCCCTACAGCTGGCAGGTGGCGAAAGCGCCGGGCTGGCCGGTGAAGATGCTGTCGGTGGTGCCGGACCCGTCATGGCGGGACCTGCCGCAGATGTCGCATGTCAGCATCCCGCCGCGCGACCTGATGATCTATGAAGCGCACCTGAAAGACGTCACGATGAAGGCGCGGAATGTCGAGGAGCCGCTGCGGGGCACGTATCGCGGGGTGAGCAGCGGATCGTTCCCGGGCTATGTTCGCGACCTCGGCTTCAACGCGGTTGAGTGGTTGCCGCTGCACGTATATGACGACCGCGAGCCGCCGTATGGCACGCCGGGGAACGCGTGGAACGAGACCGCGATGAATCACTGGGGCTACATGAGCGTCCAGTTCTTCGCGCCGGAACCGCGTTACCGTCACCCGGTCACGCTCACTCGGTGGAACGGCACCGATCCGGCGATCATCCATGACGTGCGCGGCATGGTCGATTCACTGCACCAGCGTGGGCTGGCGGTGATTCTCGACGTCGTCTACAATCATGTCGGCAACTACGGTCTCAGCCCGCTGCGGCGGCTCGATCCGATGTACTGGCTGCGGCACGATGGCTACGGCCAGCTGAAATCCGACAGCGGCTGCGGGAACGATTTCGCCACCGAACGGCCGATGGCGCAACGGATGATCGTCGATTCGCTGCTGCACTGGACCAACGTTTACGGCTTCGACGGCTTCCGTTTCGACCTCGCCGGATTGATCGACGACTCGACGTTGAACGTAATCAGCGAACGGGTACGTCAGGCAAATCCGAACGTACACCTGATCGCGGAACCGTGGGGCGGGCTGTATGACAAGCGGCGCTTCGCGGTGCGTGGCTGGTCGGCTTGGAACGACAAGTTCCGCGACGGGTTACGCGGGCATGATGCGGTCAACCAGCACGGCGCGATCCTGCACGGGGACGCCGACACGTTGATGATCTACACGCGTGGGCACGTCACCCATGACGGTGGCCCGTTCGACGATGAATGGCAGTCGGTGAACTACCTCGCCAGCCACGATTACTACAACCTCGGCGACTTTCTGCGTATCGCGACCGGTCTGGTGAAACCGGACAGTGTGCTGACACGGGACGAGGCGGCGAAGCTCTCGCCCAACCTGCTGCGGCGGGCATTCCTCGGCTATTTCTTCCTGTTCACCAGCCGTGGGATGCTGATGCTGCATCAGGGCGATGAATGGCTGCGTGCAAAGATCGTCGCCGACAATCCCCACGTGCCGAAATCGCTGCCGGCAACACCACGCAAGCAAAGCGGCCAGCTCGACCGTGACAGTTACAACCGGGACGACGACACCAACTGGATTGACTGGACGGAAGCAGAACTGGAACCGTTCGCGACGATCCGGGACTATGTGCGTGGGTTGGCGCAGTTGCGTCGCACTCACCCGGCGCTGCGTGTCGCGCGCTACTCGAACCTGCACCGTCTGCCGGGACACGGCGGGCCGGTGCTGGCGTACGTGGTACGTGTACCCGGCGACCGGCTGGTGTTCATGCTCAACCTCAGCGACAGCAAACCTGCCGATGTGACGCTACCGGACGGCGCGTGGATCAAACTGGCGGATGAGCAAACAGTGCTCGCCGATCCCAAAAGGGGGCGGGCGTACACCGGTACCGAGACGCTGCCACCACTGAGCGCGCGGCTGTTCCAACCACGGCAGAATCACCAGACGCATTGAAACAGGCTGTGGGCTGTGGGCTGTGGGCTGTGGGCTGTGGGCTGTGGGCTGTGGGCTGTGGGCTGTGGGCTGCGGGCTGCGGGCTGCGGGCTGCGGTTCAGCCGCGATAGCCGTCACATACAGACGTAACGGACAATCACGGGCACCAACCTCACCGGCACAAACACGGCTGGGACGGTCCTATCCACCGTCGGATAAGCCGCGGTAGCGAACAGAAGCTCCCGCGGGCATCAAGAATCCAACGTCAAGCGCCTGCCCAAGCCATCAGGAATCGGGGGTGTAGACCGGTTCCTTCGCGGCGTCGATCATTGTCGCGAGGATTTCGTCGATGTACGGGTGATAACCCTGCACCCGGTAGCGGGCGTAGCCATCCGCGTCAACCACGGCGAACACCGGCAGGAAACTGATCCGCATCCGGTTCGCCAGCTCTTCGTCACCAACCCACACCGGCCAGTCGATCCCTTGTTCACCAGCGGTTTTCGCGACACGTTCGAGCAGCTTGTCCGGAGCATGACGTTCCAGCACGCTGACACTGACGACCTCGACATCCGGATACTGCCGGCGCAGTTGTTTCAGCCGGTCGACGGTGATCGGGTGCGTGCGTTCGTGGGTCGCCCAGAAATCGAGTACCACGATCTTGCCGTGAAACTGCTGCAAGTCGACCGGGTTGCCGTCCAGATCACGTGCCTTGAAGTTGCGCAGCCGGATGTTGATCGGCCGGTCGATGGCATCCGCTACGCGTTGGTCGCGGGCAGAAGCGTGGGCCGCGTCGAACGCAGCGATCATGCTGTCGTAGCCATCGTTCGCGCGGAATTGATCCAGTTCATCCGGCGTGAAGTCCATCGTGGCATACTCGAGATCGAAGAAGCCGAACTCGGCAGCTTTCATGTACGCCGCGACGACGAGGCCGAAATCGTCCAGCTTGCGTGCGGCGTTGGCGGCATAGACGAACGCGTACCCGTCCTCAGGATACCACTGCGAGATCGACATCTCGAGATCGTACAGTTTTTTCCAGTCCTGAGCCTGTTCGTAGCGGCGGGAAAGCCAGCGGTAGGACGGTGCATGGCTCGGCTGGGACGCGTGGAAATCCTCGATCAGTTTCGTCGCCTGCGATTCTGCGCCGAGGTCGTCCATCAGCCCGGCCTCCATCAACACGGGCTCGAAATGCCACGGGTTGATATCGGCCGCCGTGTGGGCGTAATCCAAGGCTGTTTCCTTGTTTCCGAACTTTTTTTCCACCATCGAGCGAGCGATCCATGCCTGGTAGCTGCCCGGATGAAGCTCGGTGGCACGTTGCGCTAATTCCAGCGCACGCACCGAATCTGGCGGACGGCTGCCCATCATCGCAATCGCGCTGAACGCAAGCACTTCCGCGGTTGTTGAATCCCGTTCCAGCGCCGCCGGCATGACCTGCGTCAGGTACGGTCCACTCTTGCGGAGGTACGCCTCGAGCACAATGTTGACGGCGTCATTCGGGTCGCGATCCAGCCGCCGCTGGTATTCGCGAGCCAGCGAATCCGCCTCATAGTCTCTGAGTCGGTCCTGATAGTAAAAGTGGAGCTCGATATCATCGTCGTGATCTGCAAGCAGGGTCCTGGCTTCGCTCGCCGCACGTCGTGCCGCGTCCTCGGCGTGCGGGTTCGAATGTTGCCGCCAGAGGAACTCCACCTGCGGACTCAACCCCTCGGGACGTTGCTGCGAACACGCCAGCATTCCAAGCGCGAGCAGCAGCAGAATCAATCCAGCGGATAATCGTCTCATTCCAGCATCCATCCGTTCACTCTTCACCAGGTTCTAGTTTTCATCCTGTCCGGACTTGCGGACCCGGCGCGACTCGCCCTCGACCACAATCGTGATCTCACCCTTGACCGTAGCGTCGCGGTAGATGTCGCCCAGCTCGGCCAACGTTCCCCGGACAAACTCCTCGTGCAATTTGGTCAGCTCACGACAGACCACCGCCCGGCGTTCCCCGCCGAGGTGTTCGGCGAGATCGTTCAGGGTGCGGGCCAGCCGTTGCGGGGATTCAAACAGGACGAAGGTGCGCGGCTCATCCGCCAGTTCACCGAGACGGGTCTGGCGGCCTTTTTTCTTCGGCAGGAAGCCCTCGAAGACGAACCGGTCCATCGGCAAACCAGAGGCGACCAGCGCCGCCAGAAGCGCACTGGTGCCCGGGATCGGGACAATCGGTACGCCCTCTTCCGCCGCGAGGCTGAGCAACCGGTAGCCCGGGTCGGATACACCCGGCGTGCCGGCGTCGCTGACCATCGCGATGGCCTGTCCACCCTTGAGCGCGTGCACCAGCCCCGGCGCGGCTTTCTGCTCGTTATGCTCGTGGTACGAGACCAGCGGCTTGTCGATGCCGAAGCGCGCGAGCAGGCGTCCGGTGTGACGGGTATCCTCCGCCGCGATGCGGTCCACCGCCGCTAGCACCTGCAGGCCACGCTCGGTGATGTCGCCGAGGTTGCCGATCGGTGTCGCAACGACATACAACGTGCCCGGCTCAACCACCGGTTCGCCGCTACCCTGCGTTCTGTCTGGCGTTTCCCCCATCGGTGATCCCGTTACAGGTTCGCGACCAGGTCACGGACAAACTGGCTCGCCACGAGATTGCTGACGAACTCGAGGTTGTACTGGACCTTCTCTTCCATCGTGATCGTCACCTCACTCGGGTAACGCAGCTCGATGGAGATGATCTTGTCCTTGTGCAGGTAATAGTTGGTCGTTCCGGCGCCGATTCGCGCCCGTTTTTCGACCAGCACCCAGTTGTCGTTCTGGGCCATCGTCTCAATCTTGTACTCCTTGCTGCTTTCCTGCGAGAGTACGGGCGTCAACGGCAAGCTTACCAGCAGCAGCACCAGCAGTGCCGCGAACATACGCTTCATCTCACGTCTCCTGAATCAAAGCGGGTTGAGTGTACGCCAACATACGACGTAAAAACGCCCGCGTCAGACGGCGCGGGCGCAGAATCAAGCTCAGGATGAGCATCACAGGTTCGGAATCAGCGGATCACCCATCTCGAAGAAGCGGATCAGATTCTGCGGCGTGGCATACACCTTGAACGCGGTCTGGCGAATGATGCGGATGCTGCCGATGCCGTCGCAGAGGTACTGCCCGATACGGTTCTGGCCACGGCGCCACGACGCGTCGAAACAGACTCGACGCATCATTTCGTCCATCCGGTCCTTGAAATCGTTGCTGATCGGGTCCGGCATGACCGGCGACGCCTCACGACGAATCAGGTGATCGTACATCAGGTCGTGTTCCTCGCCACGGCGCGGCAACGCAACCCGAACGGTCCCAATCGCCAGCGCCTGCTGCAAGAGGATGCCGTCCGCCGCGAACAGTACGTCCGTATCGACCAGCTCCTTGACCTGGTCCCGGCGTCCCGCGGCGATTTCCACCTTCGCACTGCCGGTGTTGCCCAACTTCTGGCGCAGTTCTTCGTCCGACGGGCAATCCACGCCCGGCAGCAGCATGATCGACGGATTGAACTCCCGGTCCACCGGCGGCTTCAGCTGGCCGATGGCTTCCCCGATCACCGGCAACCACTTGTCGGTGTCGAGATTTTCGGTGGCGATGGAAAAATGTTCGGCGTAGGTGCGGTGGTCGTGATGCTGGTAAATGCCCTTCATCGCACGGATGGTCAGCGGCGCGTAGTGGCCACCACGCAGGAACCGCGTGTAGCCGCTGATCGACTGGATGCCGAGCTCGCCACCGTACGGTTTCGGGATGACGTAGTAGTCCGCAAAGGTCGGCTGTCCCTCGTCCGCAATCACCACGACCTCGATCCCCGCCTTCCACAAGCGACGCTGGTAGTCGGCCTCGTACTTGTGGCCGCAGAGATAGACCAACGGGCGCGGGTGCCGGGAATCGACACGCGACGGGACATATTCCTTCATCATGTCGATTAAACGGGCGGATTCCTGCTCCTGGGTCAACGATCCGGAGATCACCTCGATCTCCACACCGTCCGGCAGTTGATCGCGGAGATAGTCAGCTCCGCCGTCATCTGTAACTACCGTGAGCTTGCCAATCCCCTCCTTGACCGCCGCCTCAGCCAACGCCAACGCGCGATACAGGTGGAGAGTGCCGTACCCTTGTTCCCGCTGAGCACGAATCCAGGCTCGCAGTTCCGACATCAGTCGCCTCCCTTGAAAACAATGCGCCAATATAGCCCGAGTCCACAACCGCTGCAAGAGAACGGGTGCCGCCTTGCGGTTCATTTCACGAATTCGATGACCGGTATTCGGGGGGACGGACACGATCCTGCACGATGGAGACCCACGACAAGATACGCAAGATAAAAAGAACCCGCCGTACGTGGAGGAGGGTGACGTAGCCGGCGGGTCCGGGGTATGCCCTTACGGGTAATACCCAGTTTCAGAATAGCTTGAAAAGCCCGCGCTCTCTGTGATACGGCGCACAAACCATGCAGCGAGAGCGAATTCGCCAACCTCAGTGCCAGAATCCTGAGAGAAAAGCGATTCCATCTCCCGGCGAAAATCACGATCTTTCAGCCATGCGCGCGATCTACGTCAAAACGATCAAACGGCTGCAGGCGGCGTTAACCGAACTGGATACCATTTCAGCCAGCGCGGACCTCGCACATCTGCACCGGTTCGTTGTCGACCTGAAGACCAGCCTGCCGGAGCGGCTGTCCTACGAGAACAGTCCGCTGCTCCTGGGTGGGTTGAAAGTGACGACCGTTGAGGCGATACCGGAGTATGTTGAGCGGTTGCGTGCGCGGCTGGAAGGAATGCTCGAGGATTACCAGGGGAAGGCGGGGGCCGAAAGAAGTTGACCCGCATTGGGCAAGCCAACACGGGCAAGATGGCTAACCTCGCTCCACCGCTACGCGGTGGTTTGCAGCAACTTCATGAGTTCGTCCATCCGTCCGTGTGGCTGAAGCCACACGCTAACCACGTTCCACCGCTACGCGGTGGCTGTCAGTGCTCACATCTCATAGCACACATCTCACAGCACATCGCACATCACATCACACAGCACATCACACAGCATCCTCTATAGTCTCACATCTCGTATCTCACATCTCACCTCAATTCCGGCAGATCCTTGTACAGGGCCAGGGCTTCCGGGTTCTTCAGGGCGTCCTGATTCTTGACGTCGCGGTCGTGGATGATGTCACGTACGGCCAGCTCGGTGATCTTGCCGCTGATCGTGCGCGGGATGTCTGCGACCTGAACAATCACCGCCGGGACGTGACGCGGGGTCGCTTCCGCACGGATCGCTTTTCGGATTCGGTCGCGGAGGGTGTCGTCGAGGGTGAGGCCATCCCGCAGGCGCACGAACAGCACCACACGGACATCGCTCTGCCACTGCTGACCGACGCAGATCGATTCGACGACCTCGTCCATGTTCTCGACGATGCGGTAGATTTCAGCCGTGCCGATGCGTACGCCGCCGGGGTTCAACACCGCGTCGCTGCGGCCAAGGATGACCATGCCGTCATGCTCGCTGATCATCGCGAAGTCGCCGTGCGTCCAGATGTTCGGGAATCGGTCAAAATAAGCCGAGTGGTAGCGTTCGCCGGACTCGTCGTTCCAGAAATAAACCGGCATCGATGGGAACGGTTTGGTGCAAACCAGTTCGCCACGTTGTTCACGGACCGGGTTGCCGTCCTCGTCGAAGACATCCACCGCCATGCCGAGCCCACGGGTCTGCAGCTCGCCACGATAGACCGATCCGATCGGATTGCCGAGCGCGAAACAGGAAACGATGTCGGTGCCGCCGGAAATCGACGACAGTTGCACATCCGGTTTGATCGCGGAGTAGACCCAATCGTATTGCTCCGGCATCAACGGGCTGCCGGTCGAGAGGACCGCGCCCAGGTTGCTCAGGTCGCGTCCCTCGTTCGGAGATACTCCCGCCTTTTCTACAGCTGAGAGGTACTTGGCGCTGGTGCCGAAGATGGTCACCCCTTCCTGTTCCGCCATGTCCCATAACGAGTCGGCGTTGGGATGTGTCGGCGAGCCGTCGAACAGCACCACGGTTGCGCCCACCGCGAGCGAGCTGACCAGCCAGTTCCACATCATCCAGCCGCAGGTGGTGAAGTAGAAGATGCGGTCGTCCGGCTTGAGGTCGGTGTGCAGCACCAGTTCCTTGAGGTGCTGGATGAGCGTCCCCCCCGCTCCGTGAACGATGCTTTTCGGCAGGCCAGTGGTGCCGGAGCTGTACATGATGTAGAGCGGGTGATCGAACGGCAGGTGGGCAAACTCAATCTCTCCTGGCGGTTGAAATTCGATGAACTCGCGCCAGGTGATCGCGTCGTGCAGCTCGCTGAGGTCCGGGTGGTCGCTGACGTGCGGGACGACGACCACCTTTTCGACGCTCGGCAGCGTCTCGAGAAAGTCGTGGACACGGTGCAGGCTGTCGATGGTCTTGCCGTTATAGAAGTAGCCGTCCGCGGTGAAGAGCACCTTCGGCGCGATCTGACCGAAGCGGTCGAGCACACCCTTGACGCCAAAATCCGGCGAACAGGACGACCAGACCGCCCCGATGGATGCCGTCGCGAGCATCGCGATCACGGTCTGCGGCATGTTCGGCATGAACCCGGCGACACGATCCCCGGCAACCACACCCTGTGCCTTGAGGGCCAGGGCCACGCGGGAGACTTCGGCGTACACTTCTGCGTAGGTCCACTGGACACGAATCCCGGACTCGTTACGATAGATGAAGGCGAGGTGATTGTCGCGGCGGCTGAGCAGGTTTTCCGCGAAGTTGAGCGTCGCGCCGGTGAAGAAACGCGACTCACGCATGGACGGCCCCTCGGTGAACAGTTCGTCCGCTGGCTTCTGGAATTTGACACCGGCATACTCTGCGACTGCTGCCCAAAAGTTGGCGGAATCGCAGATGGACCACTCGTAGAGGTCGTCGTAACGCGCGAACTTCTTTCCCTGACGCTCGTTTACATGCTTCATGAACGCGGTCAGGTTGCTGTCGCGCACGCGTTCCGGGGACGGTGTCCACATCAACTCGCTCATCGATCTCACTCCGTGCAGCCGTCAAACTGTTCAAGGATATCAGGGGACTCGTCAAGTTGTACCCTGACACGCGCAATGCAAGGCTGAGTTGCCGGTTGATGGGTTGCCGTGAGACTTATTCATCTTCGGCTTGCCGTGCTCAAACAGATCCCGTATCTTCCGCGAATGGTTTCACAAATTCCGCCGAAAGTTTTGGCGGATTTCACAAAGATTGCAGCATCAGGGAGAATGCCATGAGCAGGATGCTGACGCTTGGCGTTGTGCTGTTACTTTGTTGTCTCGCCCCACTCGCCGTTGCCCAGGACCACCACGAAGACGCTACGACCCACGGCGAAGAGTCCCACATGCAGGCCCAGGAAGACGGTCATGAAGCAATGACCGGCGACCACGGCGCCGACACTGCCGAACACGGAGCGGGCGGTCATGCCGCCGAAGAGATGCACGGCGATGGCCATGGCGGCGGCCATGGTGACCTCGGTGCGATGCTGCCTTTGTGGAGCGCGATCCCGTTCGCGGGGATTCTGCTCTCGATCGCGCTGTTCCCGTTGTTCGCGCCGGTGTGGTGGCATCACCATTTCCCGAAGATTTCCGCCTTCTGGGCGCTGTTGTTTGCGATTCCGTTCCTGATCGCGTACAAAGGTGCGGCGTTGCACGAGATCCTGCACATCTACATCGCCGACTACATACCCTTTATCATCCTGTTATGGGGGCTATTCACGGCTTCCGGCGGCATCCTGTTGAAGGGATCGCTGGTTGGCCGGCCGGTGGTGAACCTGATCCTGCTGCTGATCGGGACGATCCTCGCATCGTGGATGGGAACGACTGGCGCGGCGATGGTGATGATCCGGCCGTTGCTTCGCGCGAACAAGAACCGGCAGTACAAGGTGCACAGTGTCGTGTTCTTTATCTTCCTGGTGGCGAACATCGGCGGCAGCTTGACGCCGCTCGGCGACCCGCCGCTGTTCCTCGGGTTCCTGCACGGTGTCCCGTTCTTCTGGACCTTCAACCTGTTCCCGCACATGGCGGTGATGGTGGTGGCGCTGCTGCTGATTTATTTCGTCCTCGACACCATCCTGTTCAATAAGGAGAAGGAGAAGTTCGCGGCGGAGCTGGCCAAGCATGAAGGCGAGAAGATTCCGCTCAGCCTGCATGGCACGCACAACTTCCTGTTCCTCGCTGGAATCATCGGCGCCGTCCTGTTCAGCGGTATCGCAAAACTCGGGTCGCTGGAGTTTGCCGGGCTGCACATCGCGTGGAGCTCAATTGTCCGCGACGTGTTCATCCTGCTGATGGTATTCCTCTCGATCAAGACGACGAAGCAGGAAGTGCGCAAGGGCAACGAGTTTAACTGGTTCCCGATCAAGGAAGTGGCGTACCTGTTCGCGGGTATCTTCATGTGCATCATTCCGATGCTGGCGATGCTCAAGGCGGGGATGGCCGGACACCTGGCGTTCATTATTGAAGCGACGAAGGAACCGGTACAGTTCTTCTGGATCACCGGTGCGCTGTCGTCGTTCCTGGATAATGCCCCGACGTACCTGACATTCTTTAACCTCGCGGAGGGACGGCTGGGCTTGTCGGATGCGATGGTGAATGGAATCCTGACCGGCAACCTGCATCATGAGGCCGAATTTGTGTTCCGTGAAGTCCTGCGGGCGATTGCGGCGGGTGCGGTGTTCTTCGGAGCGATGACTTACATCGGCAACGCACCGAACTTCATGGTGCGGTCGATCGCGGAAGAGCAGAACATCAAGATGCCGAGCTTCTTCGGGTACATGTTGTGGTCGATCGGAATCCTGGTGCCACTGTTTGCCATCGTCACCTTCATCTTCTTCATCTGATCCGGGGAAGAGTTTAAGGGGAGAGTTTCATGTTCAAGCATATTCTATTTCCGACGGATGGTTCCGAGGCCTCGTTTGCCGCGTTCCCGGTCGCATTGAACCTGGCGCAGACCTACGGCGGCAAGATTACCATTATCAACATGCACGAGGAGTTTATCAGTCACGATGAACGGCAATTCCTGCGTGTCTCCGTTGAGCATTTCAACGAGGTGGTCAAGGAACGTGCCGCCAAGGCCCGGAAGTCGATTGAAGAAGCCCTCGAACAGTTCTCTGTGGATGTTCCGATCGAGATCGTGATTCGGGAGGGAAACCCGCGCCACAAGATTATCAGTGTGATCGAAGAGGTTGCCGGGGATGTCGTAGTGATGGCGACCCGTGGCCGGGGCAACATTGGCAAGATGTTGCTGGGGTCGGTCGCGGAACGAGTCGTACGGAATTCTCCGATTCCAGTGCTGGTGGTGCAAGGGTGAGGCAAATCGCCTCCGTCGCTCCGCTTGACAGGGTGTATCACCCCTCGTATATTCTCAGCCGCTCGCGAAACGGGATGCTTGAACTTCCGCGAGTGGTTTCGGGGCCTTAGCTCAGCTGGGAGAGCGCCTGAATGGCATTCAGGAGGTCAGCGGTTCGATCCCGCTAGGCTCCACGTACTCAGGGGATCTTGCATTCCAGAATGGCCGGAGTTACCTTCTCCGGTCGTTGCAAAAACGTATGAGAGTTTTTCGGTTTCTCATACGGTTGACAGCTAGCGAGAGTAGCTCAGTTGGTAGAGCTCCACGTTGCCAACGTGGTTGTCGCGGGTTCGAGTCCCGTCTCTCGCTCCAGCCCCGGGTGAGGGTCCCCAAGGACGCCTGGTCCGGGGTTTTTCCACCTCGCCGAGGTACATTACCGTTTGGTAATGGTCGATACTGACCACAAGGCGGCGTGGCCAAGTGGCTAAGGCGAAGGTCTGCAAAACCTTTATTCGCCGGTTCGAATCCGGCCGCCGCCTCCAGGTGTTTGAAGCGGCACGAAAGTACGCCGGACGGTTCTTTGACGACCATGGATGGGCCAGCATCACCGGCTCCTCCGTTTCCCGCCCCACCTGCACACGCCGGGGTGGCGAAATGGCAGACGCAGGAGACTTAAAATCTCCCGGGGGTTTCCCCGTGCCGGTTCGAGTCCGGCTCCCGGCACCAGCGGGAACGGGTGGCCGGATACCATCCGCCCGGCTTGCTCTGCAAACTTCCTGACCGGCATTGTCTGAATTCACCGGTTCGTTGTACCTTCGGGCGTTTAGCTCAGTTGGTTAGAGCGCTGTCTTGACATGGCAGAGGTCACTGGTTCGACTCCAGTAACGCCCACTGTATCAGCAAGATTCACCACGAGGACGATGAACTATCGCTTACGGACGCAGTAATCCCCGGAAACCGGAGCCGGCGGCTCCCACCCACCGGGTGAATGATCAAATACGTGTCCCCGAGGTTCGCCTCATCGACGCGGACGGTACGCAGGTTGGCATCGTACCCACGGAAAAGGCGCTGGAAATCGCCGAAGGCAGCGAACTCGATCTCGTCGAAGTCGCCCCGAACGCGAAACCGCCCGTTTGCCGTGTGATGGATTACGGCAAGTTCCGTTACGAGCTGCAGAAGAAGGAAAAAGACAGCCGGAAACGCGGACACAGCGTACAAATCAAGAAGATTCGAGTTTCGCCGAAGATTGACGACCACGACTTCCAGACCAAGGTCCGGTCGATCCGATCGTTTATTGAAGATGGCGACAAGGTGAAAATCACCTTGATGTTCAAGGGCCGCATGATCACCCACAAGGAACTGGGTGAAGAAGTGATGCATCGCTTCGTGGAAGAAGTCAAGGACATCGCGAAGCTGGAGGGCCCGATCGGTATGGAAGGCCACCGAAACATGGTGATGACCTTCCAGAAGAAGTAAGCCCGATCACGGTGGATAATCGAAACCGGTCCCGGGGCAGAACAACCGAAACCGGTTTTTTGTTTGCACATGCAAGGATAGTCAGATGCCGAAGATGAGAACCAATCGCGCCGCGGCTAAGCGCTTCCGTCGCACAGGCACCGGTAAGATTCGTCGTCACAAGAGCTGTAAAAGCCATATGCTGACGAAGAAAGCACGCGACCGCAAGCGCAAACTGGCCAAGGCCGGCCTCGTAGCCAAGGTGGACGTCAGGCGCGTTGAACGGATGATCGGTCCGTCCCACTAAGATTTCGAGCAAGAAGGAGTGCAGATATGCCACGGGCAACCAACAACCCGGCGTCCAAGCAGCGACGCAAGAGAGTACTGAAGCGGGCCAAGGGGTTCTTCGGACGTGGAAAATCGACCATCCGCGCCGCGACACGGCTGACCGAACGCGCCGGCCAGTACAGCTATGCGCACCGTCGGGTCCGCCGCCGTGAAATGCGCAAGCTGTGGATCACCCGTATCAATGCAGCCACGCGCGCGAACGGGATGAGCTACTCCCAGTTCATGCACGCGCTCAAGGAAAAGAACATCGGCCTCGACCGCAAGGCGCTGGCCCATGTCGCGTACCACGATCCGGACGCTTTCGCCGCGATCGTCGACCAGGTCAAGGCCTGAGTCTACACGGCAGCTGTATCCTTATGTACCCTGAGATCAAGACGGGGAGCCCATGCGGTTCCCCGTTTTTCGTCTCAGCAGCCGAGACACGCCGGCCGGGAATCCTATGATTTTTTCCGGTTTGCTTGACCACGCCGCACGTTTCCCCCACATTACAACGAACCCCCAATGTCCGCACGGTGCCGAATCTTTGCGCACCATGAATCATCATCCAGGGAGGATGAAATGAAGCATCTCACCGCTGTTGTGCTGCTGTTCGCCGCCATTCTGCTGCCCCTCACCCTGCATGCGCAGAACTGGAACACGGAAATCGTGCAAACGCTCGATCTCGGACTTCCGGAAGCTCCATCCGATATCAAACTTGAGGACGATGTCCTGATGGCCTGGTATTTCGATTTCGGTTGGCATTTGTGGGCCTGGGATGTATCCGACTTGTTCAACCCGATCTATCTCGGCGAGATAACCACGACGTACACGATCAACCGAGTCAACTTGTTTGGTGATGTTCTGTATGTGGGAATGTCAAATGAAACACGGGTCTTTTATGTCAATTCATGGAGTGATCCTGTTGATCTTGGTTTGTTTGTCGAGAATCCCAATCGTATGGTATTTCGAGACAGCCTTTTGTTCACGTTTTCTACGTCTTCGATCAGCATTTACGATTATACGAGCTACACGAATCCGCAGCTTTTGTCGGAGATCAATACATTTTCCTACAGTGATTTTGCGTTTTACGATGATTTCCTTTTCTTGAAAAAGGAAGGATATGAAATCATCAGCATCATCGACGTGCATGATCCGACCGCACCCTACCTGGCCGAAACCTTCCATTCGTTGCACATCCGCAACACGGACAAGCTGGGCATTCAGGATGGCCGACTCTATTACCAGGCCTTCAACAACGAGTACAACTACGGTTTCCTGGCGATCATGGAAATCACGAACATCGATCATTTCGTGCAATTGGGCCAACATGACAATTGGGTTATGTTCGACTACTTTCATGAGAATTTCGGCTATTATGATGGGCGCATCTTTGACCTGACTTACGCGGACAACCTCGTTCAGCGCGGAAACTTCAACTTCAGCACGTACAACTCAAATGCCGCCCACGCCGGCCCGTACATGATCTATATCCCCGACGATACCTGGGACTACAACCTCGTCAGCTACCTGCCCGCGATCGAATCCGCACCGATCACCCACTTCAATCCCGTTGCTGCGACGGGGCTGGGTTATCCGGTGGCAATACAGCAGGCTGATTTCGAAGGGACACCGTTGCAACCCGGCGATGAGATCGCCTTGTATGACAATAATCTCTGTGTCGGCGCAGCACGTGTAACCGGTACGTGGCCGCTGGCGGTGATGGCATGGCAGCAACAGCCCGGCGAGTTGCCAGGCTTTGTGCCGGGAGAACGTATTCAGTTCCGGATCTGGTGCCGGGATTCAGAGCAAGAACACCCGGCGTCCGCCGAGTTCGCCGTCGGCAACGGCTACTTCGGTACCGGAATCGGATCCAGCGTGTCGATGCTACATGGCCTTCAGGAGCAGGAACAGACGGTGTACCTGTCCGGTGACCGATGGGAACTGATTTCTTTCAATTTGCGACCAGCGTGGACGAACGCAGACAACGTGTTCGGTTCGGCGGCGACCATTCAGGCGGCGGTCAACGATCACGGCGGACTCTGGCTACCCAGTGGGATGGGCAACCTGACCGTTGCCGATCCGCGCGAGGGATACGGAGTTTACAGTTCCGCCCCGATCACGTTGCACCTCACCGGCGCTCCACTCTCGCCAAACCTGATCCACACGCTCGAGACCGGGCAATGGAATTACCTCGCGTACACCTTGTCCGAGCCGAGTAATCCGGCGGTGGCGCTGGCGGATATCGTGGATCAAGTTGTGGTGCTGATGAACGATAACGGCGAGTTCTGGTGGCCGGGCGTGATGCAGACCCTGCCGGAGATGGTGCCGGGCGACGGTTACCGCATCTGGGTAAACCATGACGTCAACTTCACTTACAACAGCCAACAGACAGACGCGGAAATCATCGCCACGCCGCGTGCAACGCTTCCAGCGGCCCCTTCCGCCCCACCGTCCAGCGGGATCGGCTGGCTGGCACGGGTGCAGGTGGACGAAAGCCTGATCGAGCGTGACGCGGAGATCGTTGAACTGCTGGCGGACGGAACCGTCGTCGGCAGTGGATTCATCGACGAAACCGGCAGCGCGACGCTGATCTGCTGGGAAGGCGACCGTGCGCTGGGCATCCCGGGGTTCGCCGCCGGGTCGGAAATGACCGTCCAGATTCGGGACAGCCATCAGAATAAATTGGCTTGTGTCATCGCGGGTGTGAAGCCCCGATTCGGGGAACGGCCGGTCACTTCGCTGACAGTCACCGCGTCCTCCGCCCTGCCCACCCGCTTCGAGGTGAGTGCGGTGACGCCGAATCCGTTCAATCCGACATTCACGATGACATTGCAGTTGCCGACCAATGAGGACGTGCGGATCCGCGTGTTCGATGTGCTCGGCCGGGAGGTGGCGGCGGAAACGCTGCGCGGGCGTTATGCAGGTCAGACCAAATGGACGTTCGACGCCGGTCAACACAACCTCGCCAGCGGCCTGTACTTGGTGCAGGTGCGGTTCGGCACGGAAACCGTCACCCGCAAGGCGATGCTGCTGAAGTGAGGCGGCGCCTGCGTCTGGATGTAAGCGCGGAGTAGCCCAGACATGAATGTCTGGGGCATGTCGTTTAAAGGGGTACAACGAGGAAGCCCGGGGCGCACGACGACCCGGGTCAGCCGGTCTGTGTGGCGCCCGCTGTTTCGATGACGTCGATTTCCATTATTCCGGGAGGAACCAATCAATGAAGCTTTCAGTTTTCGTCGCCAGCGCCCTCATCGTTGTGGCAACGGTTGCATCCGCCCAGCAGTGGGAACTGTGGAATATCGATGTTACCGGAGAAAGCTTAAAACAGGTCTATGGAGAAACCTACGAGTTCAAGATTCAAGGCAATTACCTGTTCCATGCCGGGCGGTACTCCGGGATCACCATTGTCGACATCACTGATCCATTCAACCCGGAACCAGTGGCGGAACTTGAACCCGGAAATATCATCTGGCAGATGGCGGTCAACGACCAGTACCTGTACGCCAATTCCTATCCTGAAGATCCCGCCACGGTCTATGATGTCAGTGATCCAGCTAGTCCACAGTACCTCGGTGAGGTGGCGAACCTGCCGTTTACAACGGACTTCCTTGAACTCATCAACGGCTACCTGTACAGGTCGGAAGATGGCGAGGGTCTCTGGGTCTATGACATTTCGGATCCATTGAACCTGCAGACTGTCTATCAGAACGGCCTGTATGAGCTGCACAGCTACGATCTCTCAGACGATGGAAACGTTCTGATTGCAGCCCACAACATTTACGACCATCTCGTGACACTGGACATCAGCAATCCGGCTCAAATTGTCGAACTCGACAATTCGGTGGACCATGCTGAGGAATCCGTCGCCTATGATTCCGGAGTAATCTACTTGAGTGGATTGGAGGACCAGATCCGGGCGGTTGAAGCATCGGACCTGGCAAATCTGGGTACTGTCTATACCATCAATTGTCCGGACGGGTCAAAGGCAATGACGGTAACCAACAATCGTCTGCTGGTTGAGAGTGGCTACTCATTAAAGCTCTTCAGCGTTTCTGGAACGTCACTGCCTGTATTGACCGGGACGATTGAGAATCACCAGGCGGACTTTCTTATTCCTTCCCCGACCAATGGAAATGTGGTCTACAGCTCCTCTGAGAAGGAGGCTATCGCTGTTCATGGAGTCGCAAACCTTTCAGATCCCGAATGGCTGGGAACTGCCGGGTGGACAGCCGGCTTCAGGACGTGCGTGGAACGACAGGGAAACCTGATAGCGGTGGCAGCTGAGGAATACGGTTCTTCGAACGGTGTCTGGGTCAGCGACTGGTCAGACCCGGAACACCCGGTCGACACTCATATTCTCGATGGTGGGCGGATCGCCGACATGGTCTGGGTTGGGAACTACCTGTACGTGTGCAATCACTACACGCCTGTGCCCACCGGACTCTATGTTTTTGACTTCACGGATCCGCAAAACCCCCAACAGATCCGTTACTTCCAGAGTGCGACGTACGAAATCGAAACGAACGGCCAGATCCTCTACCGATTAAGGACTGGCGGGACAGTTGAGGCATACGATGTTGCCAATCCGGCAAATCCGACTCTTCTGGGCGAGGTCAACGGATTCGATCCCTCCGACCGGTTTGCGATGGAAGACGAGAACCTGTACGTATTGCATGAGCCATATTTGAGAAAATACACAGTAAGCAGTCCTTTGAATCCGACGCTGGAGCAGAGTCTCAATGTCGATTATGAATCCAGCACTTCTCGTTACACCCATCAGTTTTCGGTCTCGGACAGCAGGATCGCGATCTGCCAGGATGACTTGCGTCTGACCCTGGTGGACGCCAGAGGTCCGTCTTTGACAATCGCCACGGAACTGACCAGCTCGCAGGCGGATTTTACCGGCGGTGCATTCGACGGGAACCAGCTATACGCTACAATTGTCGGTCCGTACGACGACTGCGGCCTCCATGTTTACAACGTCAGTACGCTTACAAATCCGCAGGAAATTGCCAGTCTGCAAGGTACCAACTACGTCATTCGTACTGTCGCCGAGGGACCCACGGCCTGGGCTGTCATTGGCACTCGTCTTTACCAGCTCGATTTGTCCAGTGTGATTGGAGGTATCGAGGATCCGTCGAATCTGACGGCCGTACTTGACGGAGATGGGACAGTCTCCATCGCCTGGGATGAACCTCAAGGTGGCGGGGAGGTTCTCGAGTATCGCATTTACAGGAATGGTATACAGATCGGCACGTCGGCTACTACAACGTACCTGGATACGTTACCGGGCCACGGTCTGTTTCGCTATACGGTCACGGCCCTATTTGCCGGCGGTGAATCGAATCACACAGATCCTGCCGAAGTTAACTGGCTGGCGCCGGTTACCCTGACGCTTGACCCGTTCGAACCGTCTCAGACTCTTCCCCCCTTCGGCGGCCGAGTCTATTTCGACGTGACACTGACAAATGCGTTGCCGGAAACCTTTATCGCTGATGCCTGGACGGAGGCGACACTGCCCGGCGGCACAACGGTAACGGTGGCGATGTATTCACTGGAATTGACTCCAGGTCAAACATTTGCTCGCCAATGGATGTCACTCGCCGTACCACGTTTCGCTCCCTCGGGAACCTATACCTTCACCGCTAAAGTTGGTGTTCACCCGGACCTGGTAGCGACGCAGGATACTTTTCAGTTTACCAAGCTGGCATTAGGAACAACAGCATCGCGAGCAGCCAGGACACCTGCAGAAATCCCTCAGTTTGATGAATCCTGCGAGACCTGGGCTCTAACCGGCTGGGATAAGCCGAATCCGCCGCCGTCCTTCGCACGTGATTTGACCAGAGAAAAGGAAAGACACAGCGAAACACTGGAAAGCGGAGAGATGCTGCCGGCGGCATTCACGTTGAATATTTCCCCGAACCCGTTCAATCCGTCGTTCACGATGACATTGCAGCTGCCGTCACGCGGCGACGTGCGGATTCGTGTGGTCGATGTGCTCGGGCGGCAGGTGGCGGCGGAAACGCTGCGCGAGCGTGGCGCGGGTCAGACGAAATGGACGTTCGACGCCGGTCAACACAACCTCGCCAGCGGGCTGTACCTGGTGCAGGTGTGGTACGGCACGGAAACCGTCACCCGCAAGGCGATGCTGCTGAAATAGGCGAAGTGGACATGTAAGTTATCTAATCCGCGTCTGAGGGGGTGGGTTGTTCCTCTAATCGGAACACTTAACTGAGAAGGTAACGAAAATGATCACCTCTCGTAGTATTGCCTTGCTGAGTTTGTGCCTGTTTCTGCTTGCATTGCTGCCTCCGGATTCATCGGCCCAACCAGGTGAATTGCTGTGGGAGGTGCAGATTGGCAATGACGATAACGATGGCATGGGTGATGTCGAATTCTGTGCGAATGGCGATCTGCTTGTAACGTCACGGCTGCAATCGAATGACATGATGCTGGATAAGATGTCTTCCGAGGGAGCTCATCTGTGGACACAGCAAACACAGGGTCACCATGGACGTGTTCTTGAACGAATTGGCCGCAATCGTTTTGCCACGACTTATTCTGAACCAATGCTGGCGGTATTGAACTTTCGAACTGGATTTGAGTTTCTGACTGACGTCGCACCCGGTTGGATCCACGATGTTGGGCGTCATCAACAGGGTACGTTTGTCTCTTGTGGAGATATGACGCACAGAACATTTGTAAGCAGATACAGTGATAGCGGTTCGCTCATGTGGACAACCTTGCTTGGAGGCATAGTTAACCAGCATTGTTACAGCGTGAATTCAACGGTCACAGGATTGATTCATCCTGTTGTTACATCATATGGCATCATCGTTTATGACATATCCCCATCCGGTACGATTGAGGATTCCACTGTGTTCATCAGGCAGAATGGTCTGTCTGTGCATGCCTCCTACCATTCCGAGGTTTTGCCGGACGGAAATCTACTGATCGCTGGCCAGCTCGCCATGGATGCGGATTCGATGTACAGCGGACTAACCCTTTCCCCAGATGGCGAAATTATCAACTATTGGGGGCACCAAGGGATGAGCCTTGGACCCTATTTTCCTCTATACGGTATGCCCGATGGCGGTTCGATTTCCTACAGACACCACGACGGAAGCAATTTGGAATTCACACGGTACGATGCTACTGGAACTCCGTTGTTCACTTGGGATTACTATTGCACTGTCGAGGATTGCGTCTACATCGAAAGAGATATCGCAGCCGTCAGTCGATTGGGAGAGATCGTCGTATTCGGGGAATACGGAGTCGGTGAATTTGAAACCAATGTCTTCCTCGCCAAGTTCAGCGCCGGCCACACCGACCTGGAAATCTCAGCACGACCCAATCGTAGTCTGAACAGTGTTCACCCTCCGAATCGATTCACCTGGCATGGCACACTGACCAACAATACGGATGTTGACATTGTTACCGATGTCTGGGTGATCGTGCGAGGTCCAGCAGGGTATCCGAGCGAATCGCTTCGTGTCTGGGAAGACATCACTGTCCCTGCAAATGGGACGTATGAAGCCGATTTACAACAAAGTATCCCTGCGAACACAGCATCCGGCGAGTACAACTATATCGTCCGTGCCGGTGCCTACACAGACAATGGACCACAGCATACTATCCAAGCGTTTTTCCCATTCACGGTCACTGGTGGCACCGAGGTTGACTTCGATCCGCCACGCCACCTCGATGTTGTCGCTGCGCCGTTCGAAGGACCAAAGCTTGCAATGAAGCAATGATAGTCCTGCGATCCGCGCACACAGACACGCGGGTCACAGGGGCATGTGCGACCGGCGGATCATCCGCGAAATAAATGTCGTGGGCATGAGTGGGGACATCCGGGTCGTAAAACGACCCGGGCCATCCGTCGTTATCAACCTGCGCTTGCATGCAAACACGTGCGGGTTGAACCGCTAGTACCCCAGCCTGTTCGCCAGGACGGTTGCCATAGCGACGCGGGACGCGTTGCTCAGCGAACCCGCTTTGTGCTCACCGGTCGGCGTTTCGAAATAGTAGAAGTTGTCCAGGTCGAATGGGATTTCCTGCTGCCGCATCACCTTCGCCCACCAACGGCTGTTGTCGACCGCAACGGTGTCGTCGAAGACCCCATGATGGATCTGAATCGGATACGGGCCGCTATTGTACCGCCAGTACCACGCCACTGAGTCCTCGAGGAACCAGCGGCGGAGGATCTTCTTGAGATCAGGCGGAACGTAATGTGTCGGGTCCGACCGGCCGAGGATGTATTCGACCACTCCCTCCGATTCCAACCGCCGTTTCTGATTCAACAGGATGTCGGAATAGCTGCGGCCACGGTCGATCACCGACCCGTAGATCGGGTCCTGCCGGCGGTAGTACAATGCGCTGTTTAGCCACCGTTTCGCGCGGCGGACGTTGAACGGCGCATACTGATCCGTTCCGCCCTAGAGCGCGATGGTCGCCTTGAGTGTCGCGGGAAGACCGTTGTCGTGCAGCACCGGCGCGACCTTGTACACCATGCTCGCGCCAAGGCTGCCGCCGAGCAGACCGATGTCGCCATTCAAACTAACACCGAACTCCGGGCTTCGTTGCCGGACCGCGGTCACCGCCTGCAGGATCGCCATGATCTGGACATCGTCGGCGCTGAACCCTTCTGCGAGATAGTCGGATTTGAACAGTGGATCGTCCACTGGAAGCGTCTCGAAGGATTGCCCGTTGAACTTCGGGTAGCCCGCCTGGTGGAGGGATTCCTCGCACTCCACCCCATAGCTACTACTTTCCGGAAGTTCCATCCGGTAGCCGAAATACAGCGGAAAGACGACGACACACTGGTCGGTGTAGAACTTGTTCGCCGCGAGCAGCCGGTCCCAGTCGGTGATCTTGTTGCGGCGCATGGCGTCGGTGATGTTGCCATGCAGCAGCAGCAGAATCGGATACTCCCCGTTCGCCGGTGGAACAGACCCATACGCCGGGCCGCGCACGACCGCCGCGTGGTTATAGCTCGTGCCGTTGAACTCCAGCCGATGACGGAACATCGACATCCGGTACACCTTTTCCGTGGTGCAGACACCGCCGGTCGCGAGCAGCTTGAAGCCGTCCACGGTGTTTGTCGGCAGACTCGCCCGTTTTGTACGCAAGTCCCGCACCTCGCGTAGCGTCGGCGGATCGTTGAGCAGGTCGTACAACGGAAACATGTCGGGTTCCCACCAGGTGCCGTGGCCGTTGGTCCGGCCGGCGGGACCGTGGACACCATGACGGAACCGTCCGGGTGCGTTCGCCCTCATGCTTCCACCGAGGCGAGCACATTGAGCCGGAAGGTGAAGGCGCTGAGGCCGACATCTTTCGACGCGTACACCCGGATCTCGATGCCGTCATGATGGTTGCCCTCGTCACGCAGCAACGGTACCGCCGCCGGGGTTTCCGGATGGACGAAATACAGGTAATAGTTGGTATTTGACTCGAGATCCGCACTGGTCAGATTGTAGAGATAGCCGTAGTCCGGCAGTTCGGCGAAATGGCCCTCGCCGGTGGAGATCCCCTTCAGATCGATGAACACCGGCAGCCAGCGGGTCTCGATCTGTTGCGGCGGGTTGGCGTCGTTCTTCACAATCGGCCGCCAGCCAAACCGGATCTGTTTCAGACCGGCTGAGTTGAGCACCTCGAGCGTCGCCGACAAGTAGCCGGTGCCGCCGTTGACCGGGACGGTGCCGGTCCAGCCGTTGGTAAAGTCAAACGCACCGGTGCTGCTGAGAATCGTCATCCTCGTTTCCTGCGCCATGCTGTCTTCTCCCTGATTGTAAAACGTTCCGCGCTTCTGCTGAACTGAGTTCCATAAACGAACTTGCAATCCAATCTTGTTGTCAAGATGAGGGTGGTGTCTTTTCCGAGAGACAGTTCCAGGCGAGCTGGTGGTTTAGAGGTAGCCCGGTTCGCGTTTCATGGGCCGGGCACTTGGCCAGCGGAGCGGCGACCAGGCTGCTGGGGTATTGGATCTCCCGAGCGATGAATCAGCGTAAGTCGATAATTTCACTCCAGTGCGGTTGATGCCCCGAAGCTTGCTTCGGCCAGCTGCAGTTGGTTTCTTGTGGAATGTCTGAGCTGATCCGAAAACAACACAACGTATCGATATTGCTATACCATCTTGTATGTGTAGCGAAATACCGTCGTGTTGTATTTGATGAACCTGAGATAGATTTAACATTAAAGGATATCTGCTTTGAAATCCAAAAACGTTATGAAATAGAATTTATAGAAATTGGAATAGATAGAGATCATGTGCATTTCTTAGTGCAATCCGTGCCAACCATGAGTGCTACAAAATTAGTACGAACTATAAAGAGCATAACAGCACGAGAGATGTTTATCCGACAACCCAAAGTTAAAAAGCAGCTCTGGGGTGGGGAATTTTGGACAAAAGGTTATTATATATCCACCGTAGGTCCGCACGGTGACGAAAATACAATCAGAAAATACGTTATGAACCAAGGTACAGAAGCTAACTACCAGCCGCTACATCAAAGTCGACTTGAGCTGTGAGTAGTCGATACCCCGTAGCTTGCTGCGGGGTAGTTTATTTGTCTACTGCCGTTCGAACGCCTAGACTAGAGACACATTTTGGTAGTTATTCGCACGGTGAACCCGTTGTTTGGATACCAGACAACGACACGAACAGGAGGCATTCATGCGCGCACGTTTTGCGGTGGGGCTGATGGCCGTCATGCTGATCGCGACCACAGCTACCCCCTTCCCCCGCAAGGTGATGTTCGAGAAGTACACGGGCCATGGTTGAGGCACCTGTCCGTCTGCGGCGCAGACGGTTCAAGCGTTCTTCGAAGACAACATGGACGACGTCTCGTACATCGTCTACCATGCCAACTGGTACGGTCCCGAACCGTGGACCACACTGAACCCCACCGATCACCTCGGACGATTCAACTACTATCCAGTCAGCCTGCTACCGACCCTGATGGTGGACGGTCTGCTCGACCGCTGGCCGATCACTCCAGCGCTGCTTGAGAC
The DNA here is from genome assembly GCA_963675295.2 of bacterium. Lineage (GTDB taxonomy): Bacteria > Electryoneota > Electryoneia > Electryoneales > Electryoneaceae > BMS3BBIN04. The sequence goes on along the minus strand of CAXXKJ010000002.1, from coordinate 2,156,332 downwards.
CGCCGTGAACAACCGGCTTGCGATTGAGGCTCCGATCCAGATCGAAATCGCGTCCACGATTGGTACAAACTCGGTTGATGCGACGATTACCGTGACCAACGGTGACGCCGTCTTCTCCGGCAATTACAAGCTGCGTATCGGCCTGGTCGAGAATTTCTACGACAACTGGACCGGCAACAACGGCCAGAGCGAATGGCATTATGACATGCTCGAGATGGCACCGTCGCACGCCGGGCAGGACATCGACATGCAGCCGAACGACGTCCAGACCTTCGACGTTTCGTTCGCGTGGCCAGTCACGTTGAACAACGACCTGATCGAGGACGACAACATCTCGATCGTCGCGTTCGTGCAGAACGATACCTCGCATGAAATCGTGCAATCGGCGATGGAATTGGCGGGCACCGGGCAACAGGATCCGGCGGTGCTGACATTGACCCCGCAGGTGACCGACATCCCCGTCGGCGGCGGAACCGTCGTCTATGACGCATCATTCGTCAACAACACAGCCATGTCCGCGAACGGTCTACGCTACCGGACCTATGTCACCCTGCCGAACGGCAGCCGTGTCGGTCCGACGGCGAACATTCCGTTCAACCTGACGCCGTTCATGGACGTCACCGTCACCGGCCTGACGCAGGACGTGCCGTCGTACGCGCCCGCGGGCACGTACACCTTCCAGGCGACCGCCGGCGTGCCGAACAATCCGAACCTGATGGTGATGGACACGTTCGAGTTCACCAAGGCGGGTGCGAATACGGACGCGGCGTTCACGTTCGACGCCGACGACTGGGTGGCCTCCGGCTTCGAGGTCACGGCTGACGCGACGCAAAACGCGCAACTCCCGCACGAGTACGCGGTTGGCGCGGCCTATCCGAACCCGTTCAACCCGGAGACGACGATCAGCGTTTCGCTGCCGGAAATGGCGGACCTGACCGTCGCGGTGTACAACGTCGCCGGGCAGCAGGTTGCGACGCTGCACAACGGCACTATCACCGCCGGAACGCACGCGCTGAGCTTTGACGCGTCCTCGCTGGCGAGCGGGCTGTATTTCGTCCGCGCGACCGTGCCGGGCCAGCTCGATCACACGCAGAAAGTGATGCTCGTCAGGTAAGCGGTAGACGGTATTCGGTGGTCGGTAAACGACAATCGGTTGCCGGTTGGTGATTGCCGCTCATCCATGTTTCTTACCACGGATTTAAGTCCGTGGTAAGGAATGACCTGCGCAGATGTGCAGATACAGAAACGGGGAGCTTCGAGCTCCCCGTTTTTCTGGTTCTGAACTTCTACATTGAACACCGCAAAACCCGACTTGACGTGGCAAGGTGCGCACGGACATCCGTGAGGGTGAGTTGTGGGATCTGCATGCGATAATCGGCCAGTTGACGCTGGAGGATTAATTTTATCCAAAGCTGTCGGTCACTTGGACAAGACGCGCGGAAGGTGTTCTTTTGATGGATCCTTCACAAGAACCCAGCCAGGTTCTGCTCACGCTGCTGCTGATCGGTTTTTCATGCATTCTGCCAAACAGGCTGGGTGAATCTGAGCTGTCATGTTACGGGTATCCCCGGAGTCACGTGATTCAATAAAGACAGAATACATCGTCTATACCATTGCATATGCTTAATTATTTCTGGATCTTGAGGTGTTATTCTGAATTGCATTATCAACGACCAAGGGGGAATTCTCATGAATATTGCCAGACTTACGCTGCCCGTGTTCCTTATCGTCCTGTTTCTAACCATGTTACCCGCATTTGCTCAAAGCGGCTTCAACGCAGAAGTTACAGGAACTCTGTACCAGGCCATGTTCCATGATGAAAGTCTGGATATCCAAGGTGATTACGCTTACATCGGCCTCTATGGCATGCTGGCTGTCGTTGACATTTCCGACCCGGACAATCCGGTCGTCGTCGGATATTTTGATCTATCCATACCCTTCTCCCGTACGGACAACCTCATCGTGGAAGGGGACTATGCGTATTGGATCGTCGGTAATGATCTGGTCATCGTAGATGTAAGCGATCCTGAAGCGCCTGTGGATGTAAGCCGCTCGCAGCACGGTGGCACAGAAGGTCTGCAACTCGTGGGCGACCTTCTCTACATGACCACCCGCACTCGTTTAATCATTGTCGATGTTAGCGACAGGGCTAACCCTGAAACACTGTTTTACTCAAATTCATTATTTGAAGATGCGCATTGCATGTCGGTGACGGGCACAACGGTTTGCGTGGGGCTGGCGGATGATGAAACCGGAATCGTATTTCTGGATTCGTCCGACCCCACCAACCCTGTCATCATCAACCATTACAACCCGGGCTGGCGTGTTCACGACATCGAAATCATCGGCGACTATGCGGTTCTCGCAGTAGGTTCAGACGGCCTCCGATTCATCAACATCAGTGATCCGCTGAATCCAAGTCTTATTCGACCCTACAATTCGGGCCATTCGTACACGGACATTCAGCTCGTCGGTGAGCTGTTGTATGCCTACTATGAGTACGATTCGTTTCATATCCTGGATATATCATCCCTCACCAACATCATCGAACTGTTTGACCTTGGTGAAGACTGGAGTGTGCAGAACTGCGTTGTGCAAGATGGGTTCGCTCATGTGTTAGTAGGTGACCAATCTGGCCGAAAACCCGCTGGCTACCGCATTCTGGATGTCCATGATCCGGCAAACGCATTCTTCCGCTCCGTCATCGACCCACCAAACGTCGCAGCGGCGGACGTTGAAGCTGGCTACCTCTACGTTCTCGATCAATCTCCAGCATACGGCAACATGCGTATCGTGGATGTCAGTGATCCAACCTCCCCTCATGAAGTTGGCCACTTCGACCTGTCACCTGCAGATGGGTATGACGTAAAGGTGGTTGGCGACCTGGCTTATGTCAGCGCGACGCATTCAATCCTGTATGTTCTGGATGTATCCAATCCCGTCGAACCTGTTCAACTAAGTCTAACGGGCGGACGTGGCTACCGATTGACCGTCGATGACGGCTACCTGTATATGGGCAACCACGATGGCTTGCTGATCTATGACTTGTCCGACCCGACAACGCCAAGCCTGTTGACAGAATTCGATCTCGAAGGAGAGACTAACGGCATAGCCGCTGCAGACGGAATGGTCTACCTGAGTACACGATATCATGGTGTACACATCATTGACGCCAGCGATCCCATGCTGCCTGAACTCGTTGCCACCATTGACAGCTGGTGGGAACCGACAGACCTGGCTTACGCGAATGGTTTCGTGTACGTCACTCACCACAATCAATACGGTGATTATTCCGGCATCCGGGTTCTTGACGTTCGCGATGCAGACAACCCAACCGTTGCTGCATACTATGATTTCGAAGCTTCGGCGTCCTCCGTGGTCATCGAGAACGGCTTCGCCTATGTCGGCATCGGATATCAATACAGCGACACCGAATGGGCGAGTGAAGTCCGCATCCTCGACATACGCGATCCATTCGTGATCCATGAGGTCGGCTATTCAGACACCGAATCAGGTGTCCTTTCGATCGCTGTTGAAAACGGGTACGCCTATGCCCTCGACAATTACAACGAAATCCCAACCAAACCCATGCTTAGCGTTGTGGATTGCAACGAAGCCATCAGCGATCCAAACGATGTTGAGCTGACACTCGTCCCCACCTCCTCCACGGAGATCCCGGCATCAGGAGGGAGCTTCAGCTACGAAATCCACGCGCAAAGCCATCTGGACTTCATCGTTGATCCGGCTTTTCTGTTCACAAAGGTGAAATACGAGGAAAGCTGGCTCTACCGGCCGATTCAATTTGAAGACCGGTTCACGTTGCGTCCGAACGAAATCTCGATCTATGAGGTCGAACAATTTGTCCCAGACTTCGCACCACCGGGCAACTACATCTTGTACGCGTTCCTCGGCAAATCCCAGTTCCTGCATCCGCAGATCGTGGAACCGCTTCCGTTCAGCAAGAGCGAGACCGGTACCGGTTCAGCTGAGATCGCGGATTGGTCCTCAACCTGCCAACGCAACACGATGCACCGATCTGTGACCGAATCGTTGCCCAGAACCTGGTCCATGCTACCGGTCTACCCCAATCCATTCAATCCCACAGCGACAGTGACTATCACTCTACCGGAAACGGCGGAGCTGACCGTCGCGGTGTATAATGTCGCCGGACAGCAGGTCGCGACGCTGCACAACGGCAGCATCGCCGCCGGGACGCACGCGTTGAGCTTTGACGCGTCCTCGCTGGCGAGCGGGCTGTATTTCGTCCGCGCAACGGTGCCGGGCCAGCTCGATCACACGCAGAAAGTGATGCTGGTGAGGTAAGCGGTAGACGGTAATTGGTGGTCGGTAGTCGGTAAACGACAATCGGTTGCCGGTAATCGGTAATCGGTGATCGGTGATCGGTACATGGTTACCGGTGGCCGATTGATGGTTGCCGCTCATCCAGGTTTCTTACCACGGACTTAAGTCCGTGGGAATTGATGATCGCCCAGTTGTGCAGATAGAGCAACGGGGAGCCTCGAGCTCCCCGTTTTCTTGTTACCCAAATCGCTGCAGGCCCGCTAGCCGAGGTTGTTTTCAAGAATCGTTGCCATCGCAGCTCTCGAGTTCAGTTTATTTCGTTCATGTCCCACGAATGGTGTTTCGAAGTACTGGAAGTGATCTGCATCGAATGGGACTTCATGCCGTCGCATCTGTTCAGCGAGCCACCGGCTGTTGAGCACGGATACCGTCGTGTCCGCTGTTCCATGATGCACCTGCAGCGGCCAGGGTCCGCCCGTGCTCGTAGTCGTTGGGTAATCCCACAATCGCGCGACCGATTCTTCGAGGAACCAGCGGCGCAAAGCTCCCTTCAATTTCTGCAGGCTGGGCAAGGGGTCCGGCAGGATAGAGGGTTGCGGCAGCATAAATCGGGGATAGATGGTGGTTTTTCCGTTCTTTATTTCACAAAAAATCTACCGTCTGTCCCTAGTTTATTATGATGATTTGCCTCATCCCGGATCAATGGCACTGCAGCCGGTGTTTCTGGATGTACAAAATACAGGTAGTGAACATTGCCTTCAGCCAGTCTGGCCATCGGTTGATTTTGAAACAGTGCGTAGCTCGGCAACTCACCGTCATTACTGCCATCCGAACGCCCGGCTTCGAGATCAATGAAAACAGGAAGACGTCTTAAATATAGGCCGGTGCCCGCGGGCTTCCATTCCATACCAATGCTCTTTACACTTGCAATTGTATTTATCTTCAAAATTGCTGAGGCAAAACCGGCATAATTTGTGGGGGTTACGCTGAAATCGCGAATACCTGTATACTCTCCCGAAACCCATAGAGAGTAGTTTGTGTAGTCCGTCAAAACGGTCTGTAAAGCCATGCTCCATCTCCATTGTGTTGGATTTGAAATGCTCTCAATTGTTGCTCTTTGAGTAAGATCCTACTTTTTTTTTTCTACAGTCAAGCCTAACTTTGGAATAAGAGAAATTAGACACTCCTAAACGGAGTACAACTTGGAGGCAACATGAGCTGTAAAGGCAAAATAGTTTATACACTGCTCGGCTTTATTTCAATTGTATCTTACATATCAACTTCACAAAGCCAACCCCAGCTTATCATGGAGATACAAATTGGCGACTCTTCGTTCGATATTAGAGGAGATCTAGAATATTGTAGCAATGCTGATCTACTGTTTACAGCACTAACTTCTGATCAAATTGCTAAATGTGCAAGGTATACAAATGACGGGGATATCTTATGGATTGAAGGAATATCAAATGCGACAGACGCTTTAAACTTAGAACTATTATATCCCGGCTATTTTTTACTTGACAGTAATTGTAATTATTTAGAATCATCATTTTCTATTTACTCTGAACCAGATAATATCGTAAGACAGTCTAATATATACCTTGGTTTTTCATATAATACACACAAATATCGTTACAGTGGTTACATAAACAGTACTGTTTATATCAATAATCAAGAGGCATCAGTCTATGTTAATTATTTTGATAGTTTATGCCAAATTGTTTGGAGTAGACATTTTGACTGGGATGGTACTGAAACATCATATGACATTGCTGCTAATATCGCTGGAATTATATATGTGCCAATAAATTATTCAAACACGGGAATGAATAATAAAGTATATCTTGTTAAAACATCACAAACAGGAAATATTATTGATACAACGAGCTATGAAAGTACTAATAACAATTCCCTTCATTTTGCTGAATCAATCAATATACTTTGTGACGGCAACCTATTACTTAATGGCGATTTTGCAATTGAACCTGACTTAACATACGCAGCACTCCTGCTATCTCCAGACGGTGATGTACATGGATACTGGGGTGATTCGCGGCAGAGGATGCAACCCCTGCCTGATGGTGGATATATTGCATCTATACCAGATTTCGATACTAATGATCAAATTTTGATGCAGCGTTTTAATGCCATGGGAACCCCCATTGTGGATTGGACCTACACAGTAGAGTTTGAGCCAGCAATAACAAGTGTCGAAGATCCTATCCTACTTGTCACACCAGATGGAGAGACCATTCTTTATGGGAAATATACTTACATGCGGCCAGATTTCACCTTTGAAGACGATCTTTATGCTATTAAATTTGCTGCTTGGCACACGGATTTAGAGATTGCTATCGACAGAACCTGTAACCTGAGTGCGATTCCAGCCCCTGGTCGTTTTTTCTGGCGCGGAGTGATGACCAATAACACGAATACTGACCTCACCACCGACGTCTGGGTGATCGTGCGCGGGCCGGACGGCTACCCCTCCGAACCGTTGCGTGTATGGGAAGATATCATCGTCCCCGCGAACGGCGTCTACGAAGCTGACTTGCGGCAGAATGTCCCGGCGGACGCAGCATCCGGTGAGTACAACTATATCGTCCGCGCCGGAACCTACGATCCTGACAACCCACAACACACCATCCAAGCGTATTTCCCGCTCACCGTCACCGGCGGCACGGAAGTCGATCTCGATCCGCCGCGCACGCGCGGGGTTGTCGCCGCACCGTTCGATGGGCCTCAGTTGGTCGAAATTGCGCCGGAGCTGAAAACTACGGACTGAAGTCCGTGGTAACTGGAGACCCGGCAATGGGGATTGCCTGGCTGATTTGGCTGATAACGACGAGATCCTTCACTTCGTTCAGCAGGATGATGGTATAAGGATGACACCCTCAGTCATCCCGTGGGATGTCGCCGCGATCGAGCTCGGGTTCTTCCTGGGAGATGAAGCGGACCAGGCCGCCCCAGTTCTTGTTGATGGTGAAGCCGCGCCGTTCGCAGAAATCGCGCATCAGGAAGTCGGTTTTGAGCACTTTGACACCACGGCTGGCCATGCGGGTGACAAAATCCTCGAGCAGTGCGGTAGCGATCCCCCGCCCCATCAACGGGCCGGAGGTGACGAGGCCGTCCATGTGGACCACGTCCTTCTCCTGATCCTTGAATGTCAGCCCGGCGATGACGCGGCCGGTTTGGTCGGTGACGACGATGTGCCGGTCCTGTTCGCTGACTGATTTCGGGAAGCGTTCCTGGTAGAACAGGCGGTACAGCGACCCGACCTCCTCCGGTTCGATCGGCTCGCGGATGTCGTAGTGTTCCCCGTGGTTGTCCTCGAGATCAGTGCGCACGACCACCTGCCGGCGGCCCTTTTCGCCGTAGGTCATCACCTCGACGTTCACCGAGCGGTGCGCGCGCGGGAAGACGAGCCGGCTGAAAACCTCGCGGTCCTCCTGCGTTTCCAGCACCGCCTGCAGCTCGGACAGCTCAACACGCTGGGTGGCGTGCAATTCCGGTTCGGCCCACAACTGCTGTAACAGCAGATCGTACGCTTCTTTGACCGTCTCGTTGGCGTGTTCGAAGTAGGTGTAGCGGTAGAGGTGATAGCGTGCCAATTCTCCGGCGCGCGCGAGGTGGTACATCCCGATCAGGCCCTCGAGCAGCTCGGCACGGGCCTGCGCGGTGACGTTCGGGTTGAGCTGTTCCCACGTGTGGTAGCGGTGGATCGCATTGCGCAACGGCTGCGGCACATACCACTGCTTGTTGAGCGCGTCGATGTAGTCGTCCAACGCCTGCACGAAACTGACGGGGAACGAGTGTACCTCGCGGGCGTCCAGCTCGGCGGCGAACTCACGCAGGAACGCCTCGCCCTCTGTCGCGCCCAGCCCTTCGATGGCGGCATCGAAGAGCCACTCGTCGTCTAGCACTTTTGCCGACATCGGGTAAAGCGCCAACGTTTTGCGGAAGAAATTCGCCCACAGCGGACGGATCAGGGAGCGCGGAGTGGTGTAATCGTCCCAACCGCTCAACGACAGGATCAATGCCTCCTCACGGAAGTCGAGTTCCGGCACGACGACATTGGTTGGCGCGAGCACGCCGGGGATGATGCGTTTGCCGGAATATTTCCACGCGCGGAAGAAGGTTGCCATGGCGGTGACGTACAGCCGTCGCCAGTCGGCGTCATGAATCGCCGGGTTGTTCGGGTAGGCGCTGCCGGCAAATTCGCGGATTTTCTCCCATGCCGTCAGCTCGTTAACGTACTCCAGCGACATGGTCGCCAGTTCGGGGCGGATGCAGCCGAAGCGTGGCAGGACGCGCTGGCCGTACGGGTGCCCGCCGATGGCGATCATCCAGTGGTTGGTGTCCATCACCGCGCGGGCGTTCATGTCCTGCCGCTGGATCAGCAGCAAGTCGAAATGCTTGCCGGCGATGGTGTTGACGCTGACCCGGTAGAAGCTGAAGGTGCCGCTCGCCTGCACACGCGAGACCCAGATCCCCCCCGCCGGAACCTGGTCGATGTCGAAATCTTCCTCGTGGAAGGTGAGCATTACCGACTGCTTGAGGAAGGTGGTGTAGAGTAGCAGGTCCTGGATGTTGTCACGGCTGAGGGCGTCCATGTCCTCGTCGTAGACGAGCATTTCCTCGAGCAGCGTTTCCGGGACCGAGGCCGCGTTTTCGACCAACCGGCCCTCGAACCAGGAAACCATGTGGTCGAGCATCATCTCGGCGAAACGGGCAATCTGCGGGTCGACACGGTGCAACAACCAGCTCGCCAGCTCCGCGCGGACCGTCTTGTAGTACTCCGGGTTGAAGCGGACGAAGTTGACCAACAGGCGGAACACGTTCTTGAACTGCCGCTGCACCATCGGGTCGGCCGGCCACTTAAGGTGCAGCCGGTAGGCGTACAAACGTTGCCGCAGGGCCGCCAGCCGCCGTTTGCCGAAGCCTTCGCGCGAAATGTACTTGATCGACTCTTCGTTGAGGAACGACAGTCCGGATTGTACGAACGCCGGGAACGAGACGCTGTAATCGAGCATCGGCTCGTCCAGCAACAGGATGCGGTAGGCAGTGCAACGGACCTGTTCGTCCGGATGCGTCGCCAGCGCGGTCAGGCGCAGCCGGGCGACACCGCCGAGACGGTCATCGTAGGAAATCAACGACTCGCGCAACTTCTCCAGCGTTTCGAGCGCGTGTTCGACGGTACCGAACAGCGCCACCTGCAGGTCGAGATTCAACTCCTGCAACTGCGTGTCGCTGAGGTGTGGGGGTTCCACCGGCTGCACCAGTTCGACGCTGCGGTAGTCCTCGTTCTTCGGCAGCATCGCGTGCGGCGCGACTTGCTTGTGAAACGGAACGTCCCAGCCCTCGCGGCAGGGTGCGAAACGCATCAGCGCCGGGTTCGCCATCCAGAGACGGGGTTGGCGTGCGAACAGGCCGAGGTCGAGTACGCCGTCGCGGATGTTGTACGAGAGGTCGCCGATGATGATAAAGTCGGGCTGCTCGTCCTGACGAATAAGCAGCGAGCGGCGATGGACGTTGTCCACCAGCATCAGGCAGCCCTGATCGCACTCCGCCTCGCGGCTGACCTTCGCCGCGATGTCACTTTCGAGGATGCCGAGGTCACGGAAGATCCAACGCGGGATGCGAACCTTGACCCCCGCCGCCTCGAGGTCGACGTGGCTGCTCTCGTAGAGGCTGGCGATCACGTCCTCGAAATTCTTCTCGATCGCCTTGCGCTTGTACGTCCCCTTGGGGGTCAGTTCACCGTGATCCGCGTCGAAATTGCGGTCGAGCAGCGTGTAATTGACGACGCGTTCGTAGGGTGCGAGATCCTGGTTCGCGGCGGTGACGATCTGCCGGAAATAGTCGCGGCGGCTCTCTTCGTCGGGCGCGTCCGTGAGCACTGGATCATCAAGATCCGGTACAATCAGCAGCACGTTGTACGAGCGGTGATCGCCGACGAGAAAGGTGCGCTTGATGCCGGGCACGGTGGCGAATTTGCGCTCGACACGTTGCGGGGCGACAGTCTGCCCGCGGTTGTTCTTGTAAATGTCCTTGATGCGGTCAACGATGCTCAGGTGGCCGTGCTTGAGCCGCTTGAAGATGTCGCCGGTGGGCAGGTATTCGACGCCATCATCCTCGACCTGGCCCGGTTCGACTTCGAGCCCTTCCCCGTCTTCTTTCAGGTAGCGTGCGACGTATGCGCCGCCGATCAGCATCTCACCCGACTTCGCCAGCTTGATTTTCATCGCGGGCAATGGCTTGCCGACCGTGTTGTCCTGGTAATCTCCCGGCGGGCTCATGGTGATGCCGCCAGTTGCCTCAGTCATACCGAAGCCGGAACAGAGGTCGACGCCGTAGGTCTGGAAGAAACGGAACGCTTTCGGTTCCAAGTATCCCGCGGCCGACAAACCCCAGCGCAGACGGCCGCCGGTGATGTCCTGGAACGCTTCCAGCTTGGCGTCGGACGTGGTCAGCTGTTCCATCTTGCTGAGGGAACGTTCGCGGATCTGCGTCCATCGCAATGGGATGCTGATCAGGCCGGTGGGACGTGTGCGTTTGATCGCGGCGAGCAGAGCCTCGGTGGATGGATTCCCGACGAAGATGTACTTCCCGCGCCAGTACAGCATGCCGAGCATCTCGAGGTAGCGGCCGAAAGTGTGGAACAATGGCAGGTAGCAGAGCAGGACTTCTTCACGTCCAACTGACGGCAACGCCGCATGACGCGCAAACCGTTTGCTGACCAGATTGAACTGGGTAAACGCGACGCCCTTCGGCCGGCCGGTGCTGCCGGAGGTGAACATCACGGTGCAGATGTCGTGCAGCCCGAATCGCGGCCGATGCTCGAGCAGCTTGCGGACATCATCCGTGGATAGCCGCGCCACCGATTCCGCGAGCGAGATCGCTCGTCCCTCAACACGTTCGCGGTCGAGGTTGATCGCGTAGATGCGGAACTGTTTCCCGGTCAGTTTGCGGACTTCGTGCATCCGCCGGAGCCGATCCTCGCGATCAACGACAACCGTATTGATATCGAGCCGCTCGATAATCCACGCCAGCTCCTCGGCGTCGAAGTGGACGTTCAACGGCGCGATCAGGATATCGTGCAACAAACAGGCGAGGTCGCAGCAGGCGCCGTCCAGCGAGTTGTCGACCTGCAATGCGACACGCGGTGTATCCTCCCCCGAATCGCGCAGAAACACTGCCGCAATAGCCTGGACCCGGCGCTGTACCTGAGCGTAGCTCCAGCGGATCGAATCGCCAGGCTTCAATTCCTCGAAATAGGTTTGACTTGGGATTTCCCGCACCCGCGCGTTGAGCATCGTTTCGAGCGTGTACCCGCTGCGCTCCACCGCTTCCAGTGCGACGTCCGACCACCGGTGGCGGGCATCGTCATCAGGCAGCGCCTCAAGGTAGTCCGGACGGCTGGTATCCTCGAGGAACTGGATCAGGATGTCCCGTTGCTGTTCGGTGAGCAGGTCGTTCGCGTCGTCCAGGGTCGCTGCCGCGGCGTCGAGCACGGCCGATGCCAGCGGTGTGCGCTGTTCGCTGTTTTCAGGGCGAGAGGCCCAGGCGGCGAGGTGATCCGAGAGCTGGGAAAGCGTTTCGAGCATGGTGAGTTCCGCGCGTTGGTGGATTCGTTCTAATGATAGCGCAGAAACAGGACGGATTCGAGATGTCCCGGTTCTCCCGGGATCATGTCGAATCCGTCAACGAGGCAGACACTGAGAGGTACTACGCCTGTGAGCACTACTTGAGGTAAATCTCGTTACCGCTTCAATAGTCTCATCATACGTCCGCTGGTACCAGGCGATAAGTGGTCAAATGCAATGTTGACGAGTACAATTTCCCGCAGCTTTGGATGGGGCCAGGCGTGCTTCACGGTTCCGGTCAGTCCGGGAAATTTTTCCGAGAGCAGCTTCAGATCGAACTGGATCCGTTTGCCTACCGGCTTGGAACCGGGACCGAACATGCCGCCGAACATGGTGGAGAACATCATGCCGCCCTCGCTCACGTTCGCCACTTTGCCGTTGTAGGTGCGCTTGCCGGAGGTGTCCGCGCTGAAGACCAGCGTACCCTTGACCGTGCCGCGCCTGTACTCCCGCCGTTCGAACTGCTCGACGTTGAACGAACCGGTGAAGGTGATCAACAGGGCATCGCCAGAGGTTTTGAGTTCCCCCACCTTTGGCTTGAAGCGAAATGCCTTGCCCGGTCGGGTAAATACCGCGATGACTTCCTGCCCACGGGTCAACACTGTCGCCATGTTCCGTGACGTTCTGGCGATCAGCACTTTCCCCTGAACCGAATCAACCTGCACACGAAACCGCACAGCCCCACGAGGCGTGGCTGCGCGGCAATCAAACTGTTCGCCGATAAAAACCCGGCGTTCATCACGGGCGATTTTCACGCGCGACTACCGTGTTGAGTGAATGATAAATGATGAGCTGTCAGGAATGAACCCCCAGCACTACGCTTACAACTGTTCCGATTGCAACCAATTCTTCAAATCGGAAACCAGCGGCTTACGATCGTCCGTCGTCGCCAACTCATCGAGCTTCGCGGCGATGGCATCGTAGCGGTAGGGTATCTGCTCGAGGTGAGCCGAGATTTCCTGGATGAACCGCGCGTCCATGGCGTCCGAATACACCGTGCAGGACTCCACCTGCCCCTGATCGGTGCTGAAGCCGAACTGGACCCCTCCCCAGTCGAACCGCGTCGTCAGCTCCACGTCGAAGTTCGGTGTACGGCCATACCGCCACTGCCAAGACGCGTATTTGTCGTACAGCACGGATAAATCAGCGGTCACATCCGCCGGCTTCAGCTCGTCACAACTGCCGCCGTATTCGGCACAGAACGCCTTGCGCAGCTCCTGCTTGAACGCGTCAATCGTCACCTGATCACTGAGCTCCTTCAGGTTGACGACGCGCGACTTCACCGAGGTGACACCCTTCGACTTCATCTTGGAATCATCGACGGTCAGGATCTGCGCCAATTTGGCGAAATCCACATCGACGAGGATGGTGCCGTGATGGTAATAGGCGTTGTCGCGAGTGTGGAACGCATTGCCGGAGAACTTGCGGCCGTCCGCGACGATGTCGTTCCGGCCGGAGAATTCAGCCTCCACGCCCAATGCTTTCGCGGCGTTGAGCAGCACCTTCAGCTGACGGTGCAGGTCCTTCAGCTTCTTGTCCATTACGAACGTGAAGTTGAGGTTACCGAGATCATGGTACACCGCCCCGCCGCCGCTGAGCCGGCGTGCGAGTTTTCCGCCGCCCTCTTCCAGTTCCTTCCAACGGCACTCACGCCATGCATTCTGGTTGCGGCCGATGACAACCGTATTCTGGTTCTGCCACAGGTACAGGATGATCTCGTTCGGCGACACATCCTCCAACAGCGCTTCCTCCAGCGCGAGATTGTGCCACGGATCATGCGACTGCGATTCGACAATGTGTGTATGGAGGGAATCCACTGAGACGTAAATCCTCATGTTGTGCAAGCAGGTACAAAGTGGATTGAAACTTACCGCAGGCCCTTCCAGCACGCAAGCAATTCCTGCAATTTCAGCAAGCTTCCGGTGCAATCTGACCTCTTGAGCCACTTCGCATTGCAAACGCCAAAAACGCCGCCGGATTTTCACCAGCGGCGTCGCTCAGCAATAAATTGTGGTCGAATCCTGCTCAGATCAACCAGCTAGTCTTTCTTCAGAGCCGTGAACCGAGTCGTTGCCTGGCCCTGCGGATGATACTTGACAAGAATCGCCTTGTCGACATCCTTGAGGTTGCTGGTTACGTCCCGCCAGTCGCCGAGATTCTTGATCTCCTGCTGGTCAACACCGACAATCACATCGCCGGGGCTCAAGACACCTTGCGCCGGGCTGTCGTTGTCGACACTGATCACGATCACACCCGAGCTGACCTGCAGCTCCGCACCACGGCGTAAGCGATTCGTGTTCAGGTTGTCCACATTCAGCCCCATCCAGCTGCGGCTTTCCTGCTCCGCCGGAGTCTGGGCGACCTCGAGGAATTCCGCACGGTCGCCAAGGGTGAAGCTGAGATCCTTCTCGCGGCCTTCGCGCAACACCTTGAGGTCGAGGCGTTCGCCCGGAGCGTGACGCGCGATGCGGAAACGGAAGTCGTTGACATCATCCACCGGACGGCCATCAACCTCAATGATGATGTCCGATTCCTGCAAACCACCTTCCGCCGCCGGGGTGTTCAATTCGACTGACTCGACAAAGACACCGTCCACGCCTTCTTCCACTTCAAGCGCTTCACGAAGCAGTCCGGTCAGTTGACGCGGCATCATGCCGAGGTAGCCACGGCTGATGCGTCCACTGTCCTTGAGCTGCGCGACGACTTCCTTCGCGAGGTTGATCGGGATTGCGAAGCCGATACCATCCGCGGAGGCGTTCACCGCCGCATTAATGCCGATGACTTCGCCGTGAATGTTGGTCAGCGGACCGCCGGAGTTGCCGAAGTTAATCGAAGCGTCGGTCTGGATGAAATCCTGGAAGATCGGACCACCGCCGGAGATATTCAGGTTGCTGCGGCCCTTGGCACTGATCACGCCGACCGTAAGCGTCCAGTCCAACCCGAGCGGGTTGCCCATCGCGATCGCCCAGTCGCCGATGCGGATATCGTCACTGTCACCAAGCTGCGCGACATGGTCCGGATCGACCGGGTCGATCTTGAGCAGCGCGAGGTCGGTTTCCGGGTCGGTGCCGATCACCTCAGCGTCCAGCTCTTCCCCTTCCGCCAACTTGACCTTGATTTCCTTCGCGTCCTGCACCACGTGGTTGTTTGTCAGCACGTAGCCTTCGGCGTCAATGATGAAGCCGGAACCGCTGGACGGGATCTTCTGTACGCGCGGCTCGTCTCCCTGATCCGGAATCATGTCACGAAAGAAGGGATGGTTCTCAAAGATAAACGGTAGCTGGATCTCTCGTTCACGTACAGCGCTGATAAAGACCACACTCGGCTTCAGCCGGTCCGCGACTGCGACAAACGGACTCTCAAACGTCGAGGTGACATAGCGTGAATCCTGCAGGTTGACGTCCTGGGTGCGCGCAGGATGCGGCAAAGCGAACAAACCGACAGTGATCGCAATGATCAACGTTCCCGCAATGCCCAATCCCCATTGCCTCGATTTCATGGTTTTTTTCTCCTGTCGAACTGGATATGGTTCGGTTGCGTCGGCTCGTACACGCGGAAAAAAACGCCGCGTTCCCACCGAACCGGCTCTCGCCGCTCCACTCTGCCGCCTTCCGGAGGAAGCCTGCCGATGTTGCAGACACCCCTCTGCCACTCCGGCATTTCCCTGCCAACACGTATGCCAAGGTACTGACAGCAACTATCAAGCGAAACCGCATCCGATGAAATAGTCTACGAATCCGAGGGAGAGCACAAAAATGGCACGGCGGTTGCTTCCATTTCTGACGAGTAGCGAAAACACATTTTCAAGCTGATCATACGAAAGGAACCACCCATGCATCGCCAGCACAACCGTCAGATGTGGGCCCCGAACCGTGAAATGGCCCGTTGGATGAACCTGATCAACGAAGTCCGGAACGACGAAGAGGTCGTCAACCGTGTCTGGAGTCCGCGCGTCGACATCATCGAGGATGAACACGATTACCGCGTGCTCGCCGACCTGCCCGGCGTGAGCAAGGACAGCATCGACATCACGCTCGAGGACGGCGTACTCACCCTGAGCGGTGAACGTCCGGCCCCGGAGAGCAAGGAAGGCGAATGTTGCGTCAGCAGCGAACGCGCCTACGGCAAGTTCGTGCGCCGCTTCACCGTGCGCGACAACATCAAGCACGATTCGATCCACGCGGCGTTCGACAACGGCGTCCTCACCATTCGTCTCCCGAAGGTCGAGGAAGCTAAGCCGCGCAAGATCCAGATCGACGCGGTCGAAGCCTGAGGCACGACCCTGAGCTGATTTACCCTTCCCTGAAGACCCGGGGATACTGATTCCGGTCAGTGTCCCCGGATAGACAAGCCTGTGAGGGGACACGTACTCCGCTACGTGTCCCTGTGAAAGACATACCTGGGGACACTTTAGGGACAAAGTGTCCCCAGGCAAAGAAAGTCCCAATCCCCTGACCGTCGGCCTCCCCCCCGACGATCAGTCTGCCGTACCACGGGGGCACAGTTGCCACACTGTGCCCCCGGCACTACCCACGGACCGGACGGCGATCCACTTGACCTCCATTGCCCGCCGTCCGGATGACGATAGATGCAAACATGCCCCATCCAGAAATTTTGGATGGGGCATTGTT
Source organism: bacterium (assembly GCA_963675295.2). GTDB lineage: Bacteria > Electryoneota > Electryoneia > Electryoneales > Electryoneaceae > BMS3BBIN04. Next base: position 2,139,753 of record CAXXKJ010000002.1, on the reverse strand, counting down.
GTTGGGGTTGATGACACCCGGGTCGCAAGACGACCCCGGCCGGCCAGATGAATCAGCCGTATCTAAGATCCTGATCAATCAGCGTATCAGAACGATCTTCTGCAGGTCGCGTTGCTGGCCGGCGACGCACGTTTCGACGAAGTAGATCCCGCTGGACCATGTAGATGCATCCAGCGTCAGGTGATGTGCACCGGGTTGGTAGTGTTCATTCGCGAGCAGATGCACCCGTTGGCCGAGCGTGTTGTACACCGAGACCTGAACCGTGGACGCGAGCGGCAGACTAAAACGGATCGTGGCGGTCGCGTTGAATGGGTTCGGATAGACATCGTTGACGGTAAACTGGTCTGGAATTGCGACATGTTGACCGCTTGTTTCAGCGAATAGCAGGGACTCGCTACTCTGCGCGTCGCTCAACCGTTCGTGGCCGGATGAGGCCCACTCCGTCGCGCCGTCAGCCGATCCGCTGAGCACGGTAAACGCGAAGAAGTCGGACGAGAGCGGCGTGTTCGTGTTCGGCCCAACGTGCACCCACCACTGGTAATACCCGAGCGGCGCGTCCGAGGGCACCAGTTGCGCGACATCCTGCACCGTGATCGCCATGCCCGGCACAAACAGCATCCGTGCGCGATAAACCGGCCCGTACCATGAGCCGTTCGGCAGCAACGTTTCTGCCCAGACAAAGCCGTACTGGGGTTGAGTCAACGAGGTGGATAATGTGACATCGTAGCTGAACGCCTCCCCCTGGTTGACGAAAATGATCGGGTACTCGGACGGAGTCAGCGTCACCGCGACCGGTGGCGGGGGTGGCGTGTCGCCGTCCGGCTCGATGCCGAGATACGCCGATTCGGAGGTTGGCCAGTCGGCGAACGGGATGCCGTCCATGCCATACCAACCGAGGAAGATGTCAACCCAGCCGCCGTAATTAACGTGGATCTCGTTGACCTGATTATCGATCCGCCAGCCGTCGATTACGATCGCATGGCCCCAGTCGGCGTTGCGGATGGTGTAGAGGATTGGACGTTCCTCGTCGATCTCGGTACACAGAATGTCGAACCACGCCTGGTCATCGGGATAATCGGCACGGTTCAGCTCGTAGATCGTGTCGAGATAGTTGAAGTATTGCGGCAGGATGTCGATGGCGTCGTCGGTGTATGCGCCGGACCCGTCGACACCGTAGTTCATCTCGTAGGCGACGCCGACCTCGAAGTTCAGTTCGGCGACGGCGTTCAGTTCAGCTGTGGTATGTTGCCACGGCTGCCCGTATTCAGGGAGAATGTTGTCCCAGTCGTACGGGTCGCTGAAATTCGCGGTGATCACCTGGCTGTTCCACGAGTATGAGTGCGATCCGGTCCCGGCCAACGGCCAGCGCCAGTAGTACATGATCTGCGCCGTCGCGGTGGCGACACAGCCGACCTTGCAGTTTTCCGTGTCCTCAATCGGGCAGAAGTTGTTGTATGGCGCTTCCTGATGCCAGATCGACGGCAGCAGGACGGTGCCGGGCGTGTACTCATCGAGCTGGTTGGCGTTGAGCAGGGCGAGGCACTGGTCAAGCGTCGGCGCGGTGTAGGCGGTCCACTGGTCTGCGAATCGCTCAGCCAGCTCCGGGTGGGACGGATTCAGCTCGAGCCACTTGGCCTTCTGTGCAAGCATTTCAGCGAACATCGTCCCGGCGGATTCCGGGGTGTCGTAGGTCAGCCGTGAGGTGGACGAATACGCCCGCAGCGGTGGCATCTCGCGGTACGCGGATACCAGCAGACAACCTGTGGGCTCAACCTCGAAGTAGTAGGCGGTGGGTTCGCCTTCCCAGTTCAACGTCCGGATCAAGGTCGCACTTGGCGCGGTTGCACCATCCCACTCGCCCTGTATCGCCTTGACGGCGAGTGTGTTTTCCGCGACACGCACTGCCTCAGATACCGTCACATTCCCAGCCTGCGCCACAGCTGCCAGCAACAGGCACAACACCATGATCCATCCACGCATCGTCCCGTCCTCCTCAAAAAACCGCCCCCCGGGATTCAACCCCGTGGCGGAAAGCTAACGGTGAAAACGGGTACATGCACGGAGTTCGGCGATCCGAATGGAAAAACCCGGCAACGATCAGGTTGCCGGGTTGAGATTGCTGATAACGAAGAGTCCTTCACTGCATTCGGAGTGACACCTCGTTTGGATTATACCTCTTTCATGCCTTACAACAAAATCCCCGCGATTGCGGCAGTCTGCCAGCTCGCAAGGGCACCGGCGATCATCGCGCGCAAGCCGTAGCGAGCGAGATCCTTGCGGCGTTCCGGGACCAGAGTGGCGATCCCGCCGATCTGGATCGCGATCGATGAGAAGTTCGCGAATCCGGTCAACGCGTACGTTGCGATGATGTAGCTGCGGTCGCTGATCTGGCCGTGCAACGCGCCGAGGTCGATGAACGCGAGGAACTCGTTGATGGTGATCTTCGCGCCGAGTAACGAGCCGACGTCCAGCGCGTCCGCCCAGTCGACACCCATGACGAACGCCAGCGGGCTGAACATGTAGCCGAGGATCAGGCGTAGCGTCAGGTTCTCGACGCCGAAGAGGCTGCCGACCCAGCCAAGCAGACCGTTGATCATCGCCACCAACGCGATGAACGCGATCAGCATCGCGGCGACATTGACCGCCAGCTTGAGGCCGTCGGACGCACCCCCCGCCGCAGCGTCGATCGGATTGCTGTATGTCTTTTCAACGTGCATCTTCATCGAGTCGGCGGTTTCGCTGGTCTCGACTTCGGGGACCATGATCTTCGCCATCACCAGCGCAGCAGGCGCACTCATCAACGAGGCCGCCATCAAGTGGCCGGCGTCAATTCCGAAGCGAACATAGGCCGCCAACACACCGCCGGCGACGGTCGCGAACCCGGCGGTCATCACCGCCATGATCTCGCTGTTGGTCATCCTCGCGAGGAACGGCTTGACGACAAACGGCGCCTCGGTCTGACCGACGAAAATGTTGGACGCCGCCGACAAGGATTCCGAGCCGCTGGTCTTCATCGTCCGCTTCATCACCCACGCGAAGACGCGCACGATCTGCTGCATGATACCGAGGTGATACAGCAGGGCCATCAACGAGGCGAAGAAGATGATGGTCGGCAGGACGTGAAACGCGAATACCGTCCCGATTTCGACCATCTGGCCGCTGCGGGGATCGAGCACCGAGAAGCCCTGGTCGAGCATCGCGCCGGGGATGTTCGAAGCGATGTTGCCACCGGTGAGATAGAGGTTGCCGAAAATGAAATAGGCGCCCTGGTCGGTGTAGCTGAGGATGTTGGAAATGAAGCTCCGAGCCGCCTCAAAGACCACCTTGCCCGGGGTGGTGCGCAGGATCAGCAGCGCGAACGCCACCTGCAAGGCTACACCCACGCCGACGGTACGCCAGTTGATCGCGCGACGGTTGGTCGACAACAGCCACGCAATCCCCATCAGGACAAAAACGCCAAGCACGCCGATAAATCGTTCCACGTGCACTCCCGGTTTGGCAAACCGCAGGTTTGCCGTCTCTCGTCTCTGGTCTTTCGTCTCTCGGTGGCGGATGGCCGGTTATAGGTACTCGGTGGTCGGTGGTCGGTGGTCGGTAATCAGCGGTCGTGAGTGGTGAGTGATGAGTTGTGAGTTACTGACAACTGAGTGCTGACAACTGACCACTGACTTCTGAGCACTGACTACTGATCACTGACCACTGCACTGCTTCAACCACCAACCGAATACCATTGCCCGTTCACCACCTTCGGTCACAACGCCACATCATATCCTTCACTTCGTTCAGGATGACACCCCTGACTTCACAGCACCATCAATCACCATTGAACAACCGGCCCTGGCCGACGAGTTCACCGCTGTCATCGGGTGGCTCGAAACAGGTTCGGCAGCGGGCTTCGTACTCGCCCTGGCCACCGACCTGGACACGGTCGCGTCCGCCACGGATACGCTGCGTGCGATGTGCCGGTGCGCCGCAACGGTGGCAGACCGCGAGCAGCTTGGTCACTACTTCCGCCTCGCAGATCAACGCCGGCATCGGTTCGAACGGTACGCCGCGATAGTCGGTATCGAGACCGGAAATGATGACCCGTTTGCCACGGTTGGCCAGCCGTCTCACGACACCAACCAGATCGCCGCTGATAAACTGGGCTTCGTCGATGCCGACAACCTGCGCGTTTCCCGCCCGTTCCTCGATCTCCCGCGCGGACTCGACCCGGATCGATTCCAACCGCTGTTCGCTGTGGCTGACGATATCGTCCACTTCGTAGCGTTCGTCAATGCCCGGTTTGAAGATGACGACATCCAATCTCGCGATTCGGGCACGCCGGAGACGACGGATCAACTCTTCCGTCTTCCCGGAAAACATGCAGCCACAGATCACTTCCAGCCAGCCCGTACCCTTCGGGACCACATTCAGCATGGTGTCGTTCACCTGGTTTTCTTGCTGCGGCGCTCGACGAGCGCGTGTAAATGGTTGGCGAGCATCTCGACAGCTGCCGCATTCTCACCACCGCCGGGAACAATGATGTCCGCGTATCGTTTACTGGATTCCACGAACTGCAGGTGCATCGGACGCACCGACTCCTCGTACTGCAGCAGGATCGACTGCGCGCTGCGTCCGCGTTCGACTTCATCCCGCCGGATGCGCCGGGCGAGACGGATGTCGGCGTCCTCATCGACGAACACCTTGTAGTCCATCCGTTTGCGTAGTTCGGCGTCATCGAGCACGAGAATGCCCTCGACAATGATGATCGGACGCGGCGTGCGCTTGACCGGTTCCTCTTCGCGGATATGTTCGGCGTAGTTGTAGACCGGTTCGTAGATCGTCTTGCCGGCGAGCAGTTTGTCGACCGCCTGGACCATTTCCTCCATCGCGAATGAGTCCGGATGGTCGAAGTTGATTCGCGCACGCTGTTCCAGCGACAGGTCGCGCAGGTCGCGGTAGTAGCTGTCCTGGTTGATGCGGAGGACGAACTCCTCCCCCACCTCTTCGGTGAGACGTCTGGCGACGAGGCTTTTGCCGCTGCAGGTTCCGCCCGCAATCCCGACAAGCGCGATCGGTTTCATCTCAGTCGTCCACCTGTGACAGGGATTCCGGCGACGGCAGCAGTTCGCTGAGCCGGTACATCGCCCACTCACTCTGGTCCGGATTGAAGAGGATGATGTCGAGGTCACGGACCTGTTCGCTCAACGCCTGCAGCGAGGCACCGCACGGCCGCGGCATGATGTCGCCCGCCGCACCGACGATGGCGATCCGGGTGAATCCACGAGCTCCCTGAGCGAGGGCAGCGTACAACGCTACACGTTCGGCAGTCATCCCGTGACCGGGAAACTGCGACTCGATGTTGCAACCGAGCCAGATCCGGCCTTCGTCATCTTCCAACGCCGCGCCGAACGCGTGGTGAGTCAAGGGGACCACCGCGTTCCGGCGTGCACGCCGGGCCGAACGCACCAAATTCATCACTTCCTCGGGCATGGCATCAACCGCCTGCTTCCGCTCGCTCATCCGCTCCTCAGTGTGTGATCCGGTCCTTGTACTCGTCGAAATCGTCGTCATCCTCCTGCGCTGACGACGTGTTTTCCAGCTCCGGGTAGTCCGCGAGGATCTTGTCGATCAGCTCGATCGTCTTCGCATCCTCCGGCGATTCCGAGTTCAGCGCGACGCCAGACTTCTGCGCGTCCCAACCGTCCTCACCCAACGGTACCATGGTGACGATGTCGGTGTACTTGCCCTGGCGGCCAGTGGTCGTCATCGGTGTCTGGCCAATCAGAATCCGCGCGGACCGTGTCGGGTGCAAGTTGCTGGACAGGATCACAGACGGCCGCGACCCGGTTTCCTGCTCCAGCATCGCCAGCCAGTCCGCGGTGATACCACGGTCGGCATCGGTCAGCAGCACCACGCACGGCGCGTCCATAACCTCCCGGTAGGCTTCCAGCAATGCCGGACCGGGATCCGCGAACGCCAGCCCGGACTCCGGCGGCATGTAGTTGTTCGTCCCGGCGCGGCAAACACCGACGATGCCGACGTCCATCGACCCGCCGTCCGCGAACTTCAAGGTCACCCGCTTCGTCGCCGGGAAGATCGTCTTCTCTGAATTCATGTCGATCAGGTTCGCCGACAAAAATGGCAGCTTGTAGTCTTTCTGCAGATCCTTGAGCAGATCACGGCCGAGACGGGCGTCGCGCATGGTGATGTTAACCGCGTCCGTGCCCAGTTCCGCCAGCACGGCAGCGGTGATCCGGGAATCGGCAACACCGCGATCCGGATCCAACGACACCCACTTGCCGGTGTCCACTTTGAGCACGTCATCTTTCGTGTCGAGATCGCGTTCCATCACCGCGACACGGCGGGCGAACCCACCGAGCGGATTGCCGGGGCATTTGCACGGCCCTACCTGCCCCATCAAATACCCGGTCATCGCGATGGTAAATTCACGGGGCTGGCCGCTGTCGCCGGTCGAACCGCAACCGGTGGCAAGAAGCGAGAGAACCAGCAGAGTGGTCAGAATACGTGTTGCTGAGGTCCGTGGTATCATGGCAGTTCCGATACTGAGAAATCCTTCATTGAGAAAGCGTTCCCCTTTTCACTCCCGCGCCGAGCCAAAGTAGCGCGGTCAGGCGAAGTGAGCAAGTCCAACCCTCACCCACACCGACTCGCGCTGACGCCGCCCCGGACTCGCGAGGTTATCGTTGCGGGAATTCGCCAAGGGCACTATACTTCAACGTTTTGGCGGACTCAGCCGGCGCACAACCGCGCGCCGGGTTTGGGAGATCAAGGAGTGGGCGGCATGAACGGTAATTCGGGCAATCAGACCGACTGGAAGCAGCACGGGTTCCGGTGCGGATTGGAAATTCATCACCAGATCCTGACGGAAAAGAAACTGTTCTGCCATTGCCCGGCGGGGAAGTACTCGGATCATTACGACGCCGAAGTATTGCGTCACATGCGCCCGACCCTCAGCGAACTCGGTGAGTACGATGGCACCGCGCTGATGGAATTCAAGACGAAGAAAGAGATCATCTACCGTCTCAACCGGGAAACGGTCTGCACGTATGAGATGGACGACACCCCGCCGTTCCTGATCAACGAAGAGGCGATCGACATCGCGTTGACCATCGCGCAGGCATTCAACTGCAAGATCGTCGGCGAGCTGCACATCATCCGCAAGCAGTACCTCGACGGGTCCATCCCCGGCGGGTTCCAACGCACCGCGATTGTCGGTGTGGACGGCGAGTTTCCGCTCTCCAACGGCAAGATGATCCACGTGATCCAGCTCGGGCTGGAAGAAGATTCCTGCCGCGAAGTCTCGGACAATGGGCACCGTATTGTTTTCATGGCCGATCGTCTTTCAATGCCGCTGATCGAGGTGGTCACTGAGAAGCAGATGGAAACACCGGAAGAGGCGCAGGAAGCCGCGATGCGGATCGCGCGAATGCTGCGGGCGACGCAGATGGTGCGGCGTGGCGCTGGCGCGGGACGGCAGGACGTGAACGTCTCGATCGAAGGCACCACCCGTGTCGAGATCAAGGGCGTGCCGGCGATCAGCCGCATCGCCGAACTCACCGATTACGAAGCCCATCGTCAGCGCGGGCTGGTTGCGTTAAGCGAAGAGCTGCAGAAACGCGGATTCACCCCGGGCGAGAAGCCGGGCCGGGTCGTCGAACTCGACCTGGACGGCCTCCGCTTCAACAACCCCGATCTCGCCGCCGCGGTGCAGGTGCGGGATTCGGTGCGCGTGGTTTTGTTCCCGAATGCGAAAGGCGTCCTCAGCTGGCCTTTGCACGGTCGCCGGTTCGCGGACGACATCTCCGGCCAGGTGCGTGTCGTCGCCTGCCTCGACATGCTGCCGAACCTGTTACACACTGACGGCCCCACCGGCGGGCTGGATGAAGCCGACACCGCCCTGCTTGAGAAGCTGACGGACGCCGGCGCGGACGATGTCGCGGTGGTGGTCTGGGGTCCTGAGGAAGACACGCTGACCGCGACCAACGAGATCATCGACCGTTACGCGCAGGCGATTGCGGGCGTGCCGAACGAAACCCGGCAGGCGTTACGCAACAACTGGAACGATTTCGAACGCGTCCTCCCCGGCCCGGACCGGATGTATCCGGACACCGACAGCCCGCCGCATGAGATTGCGCCGGAACGTGTCGAGGCGGCGAAGGCGAAGGTACCGGTCGCGCCGTGGGTTCGCGAGGAGATGTACCGCGAGCAGAACCTGCCGGAGGATATCGTTGACCTGCTGCCGATCACGGCGTACGCGTCGCTGCACGACAAGCTGGTTGCTGAGCAGGCTGTCGAACCGATGCGTTCGGGCGAACTGCTCGGCCGCATGATGACCGCATTGCAACGGCGTGAGTATCCGGTGGAAGCTTTGTCGCTGGAACAGCTCGAGGATCTCGTGCGGGCACTGGGCGCGGGACGTGTGTACCGTGAAGGCCTTTTCGACCTGCTGCAGCATTGGGTGGATCACCCGCAACTGTCGTTGGATGAGATGCTCGAACTCCTCGAGTGGACGCCGGTTGATGACGTCGAGCTGACCGCCGTGGTAAAAGAAGCCATCGACCTTGCGCAGGGTGAACAGCCACGGTTGCCGGAGAATGTGTTCGCGATGGCGATGGGTCACGCGATGGACATCGTGCGCGGACGGGTGGCATCGAAGGCGGTGCGTGAGAAGATGATGGAATTGCTGGGGCTGTAGGCTATTGGCTATGGGCAATAGGCTGAGGTGTCATTCTGAACGAAGTGAAGAAGATCGGGCTTATTTGACCGTTATCGAAGCTGGACCTTCTTCACTTCTCTTCGTTCCGTTCAGAATGACGCATCTCATACGTGTTTCCGTAATATCCTGCCAGATTCTTCATTCCACTTCGTTCCAATCAGAATGACACCCTTACACCATGTATCACCTTCCGATCACCGATTACCACTCACCGAGTACCGACCACCGATTATCGATCTCCGACGACCACCATCCCCATCCCGAGCAGGGGCAAACCCTGTCAAACCAACCCCACCACGCCTTTCTCCGTCTTATCTTCCGGCAGGGGCGGAATCCATGGTCTAAGCCAAGACGCGCATGAACCTCAAACATCGCATCACCCTCAGTTTCATCTCCATTCTGGTCGTGATCGGGGCGGGCACGGTCGGTTATGCCCTGATCGAGGGCTGGACCCTGCCTGATTCGTTGTACATGACCTTCATCACCATCAGCACAGTCGGCTTCGGCGAGGTGGGTGAGCTGACCCAGGGCGGGCGGTTCCTCACCATCGGCCTGATCATCGCGTCGATCACCGTCGGCGGTTATGCTCTGACCAACATCACCAGCTACTTCGTCTCCGGCGAAGTGGTGGCGGGAATCCGCAACCGGCGGATGTACAGGAAGATCCGATCCATGAAGAACCACATCATCCTCGCTGGGTACGGCAAACTGGGACGTGAAATCGCAGATGAGCTGAAGCGGCTGAAACGCGAGTTCTGCGTCATTGAGATGGAACCGGCGCACGCCATGCAGGCGCGTGAGGACGGTCATCTCGTCATCGAGGGGGACGCATCCAGCGACGACATCCTGGAAGAGGCGAACATTTCGCAGGCGTATGGCCTGATCGCGGCGCTGACTGGTGACGCGGCGAACGTGATGGTTACCATCTCCGCCCGTGAGTTGAACCCGGAGTTGCACATCGTCGCGCGTGGGATTGACACCCACAGCCGGGCGAAACTGCGCCGCGCGGGGGCGGACCGGGTCGAGCTGCCGTTCCAGATCAGCGGACGCCGGATCTCGGCGTTGATGGTGAAGCCGGGAATTGTTGATTTCATCGACATCTTCAGCCGTATGTTTGGCGATGATCTGATGCTGGTGCAGCTCGATGTGCCGGAACATTCCAAGTTTGACGGAAAGACGCTGAAGGAGCTGGATTTCCGTAAGGTTACCGGCGGCCTCGGGATTATGGCCATCTTCCACGATGATGGCACCCTGATTGTTCAGCCCGATGGCAATGAGAAAATCCACGACCACGATCGGATGCTGGTGCTCGGGTCGCAGGATCAGGTCAACCGGTTCAAATCCCAGTATAACGTCACCGAGTCCACTCATCCGGGATCTGGATTCCGTATCCACGACCCTGACACGATACAAGGAGCCCGACGATGATCAAGCGAACGCTGCTCCTCGCGCTCGCCATCCTGATGGTTGCATCCGCCAGTTTCGCCGAGCAACCGGTGCGCAGCATGACGCTGCCGAACGGTCTCGACCTGGTGATGATGCCCGATGGCAGCACCCCCCTGCTCTCCAGCCTGCTGATCGTGCGTGCCGGGTCCGGCAACGAAACATTGGCCACCGCCGGCGCGACACACTTGCTCGAGCATATGATTTTCCGGGGCACGACCAACCGCAGCCAGGACGAGATCTACGATTCGTTCGACCGCATGGGCGCGTACTATAACGCCCAGACCTCGAAAACGTACACCAACTTCATCCTCGTCACACCGGTCGAACACGCGCTCGACGCGATGGACATCCAGGCGGACATGATCCTCAACTCGGTGATCGATCCAGACACGCTGGTGATTGAGAAGGGCCGGGTGATCAACGAGATCAAGCAGGGGCAGGAACGCTCGTCCACCCGTGCCGAGGACATTCACCTGCGCAACACGTATTCCCCGTCCAGCTATGGTTTCTCGACCATCGGCACCGTCGAGGGCATCAACGCGATCCCGGCGGAATCGGTGCAGCAGTTTCATGACGACTGGTATGTCGTCAACAACATGACGCTGGTGCTGCGTGGCGACCTCAGCTTCGCCGAGATGGAAACCCTGGCCGAGCAGATTTATGGCGACCTGGTGCCAAAAGATTTGCCGCAACGGACGGAAGCGTGGCCGGTCGGACTGGACGACTGGCGGCGCAACCAGCTGCACATCAGCTACGGCGCGAGCCGCAGCGGATCGATTGCGATGACGCTCAGCGCGCCACGGCATGACGCGATCGACATGCCGGCGTATTCCGCGCTGACGCTGCTGCTGGACGACGAATTGACCGAACGCCTGCAGGGCGGTGGGATGCCGCTGGTCACATATGTCTACTCGTCCATCGACCACGATCCGGACTTCAGCGTGCTCAACATCAACGCCGGTCTGATGCCGGGCACTGACCCGCAGGTGGTGACCGACCAGATGCTGGCGGCTGTGCGTGCGCTGGTGCCGGGCGAGATGACGATGACGAAGATCCGTGAAGCGCTGCGTGACGAACGCCGCAGCGAACTGTTCTTCGCCGAACAGGTGCAATACGGATCGTTCCTGCTGGTGCCGAAGCTGGCCGTCGCGCCGTGGGGATTCTGGGACGGGTTCGAAGAAGCACGCGATAACCTGACCGCCGAGGACCTGGACACAGCCTACCGGTTCTGGTTCGAGAATCCGATCTGGATCGCGACCGCCTACCTCCCTGACGAAGAGGAAACCGATTCCGGCAGCATGAGCATCGGTCCGATCGAGGATCAGCAACTCGCGAATGGGATGCGTGTCGTCGCGCGGGAACTGGACGGCGCCCCGGTCGCCGGGATTCACCTCGCCGTCGCGGGACGGTCGTCATGGGAAAACGATGAGAAGCGCGGTTGGGTCGACCTGCTGCACCGGCTGCTGCTGTCCGGTGAAAATGCGGACGCGCTGGACGACCGGATGTCCGAAATCGGGATGGAGATGGACGTTGTCGACGATCCGCGTGTTCCGATGGACAATTACCGCACCGTGCCGGAGTACTCGTTCATCCGGATCCAGGTGATCTCAGAAAACTGGGCCGAGGCGGTGGAATTCCTCGCGGAACGGCTGGGCGATGCGTCCTTCACCGACGAGGACATCGCCACCGCCGCGCAGGAACAGCTGAGCATCAGCGAACGAGAAGGCGGCGGCGTGCGTTCGGAAACGGTATCGCGGTTCAACGATCTGCTGTACGGTGACAATGTCCGCCGTGCCCCGATCTACGGCGACTCGACATCGTTGACCGATATCGACGCGAAGGAGCTGCGCGCATTCCGCAAGGAAGTGTTCGCGACCGGCAACCTGGTGCTGAGCGTAATTGCCCCGGCCCCGGCAGCGCAGATCGTGGAAGTCAGCGAGGCGGCGTTCCGTGGCCTGCCGAGCACCTCGACGATGCTACCGCTGAGCGAACCACCGATGGCGTCGCCCGGAGTGGACACCGTCCGCGCCACCGGACAGCAGGGCTATCTCGCGACTGGATTCCTGCTCGAACAGTTGCCGCTCGACCGTCATGCGGCCGCGCTGCTGGCGAACGTGATGGTTTCCGACCGGATCTACCGTGACCTCGGCGAAAAGAAGGGCTGGGCGTACGGCGCCGGCTCGAGCCTGCTGATGCGGGATGGCTGGGGTGCATGGATCAGCCGTGTCGCGCTGCCGGAAGAACACCTCGAGGAAGCCCGGACCGCAGTGTATGAGCATCTGGCTGCCGTCGCCAACGGTGACTTTGATGCCGACCGGCTCGAGATCGCCCGGAACGACATGCGCGGGTCGATGCTGCGCCGCTACTCCAGCCGGATCAACCTCGCGATGGCGCTGGGCACCGATGCGGTGATGTACAACGAGCCGAACCAGACATGGCTGCTGTACGATCAGCTTGGCACGGTCACGCTCGAGGATGTCAAGCAGGCCGCGTTCGACCTGTTCAGCCAGCCGGACGGCGTTGTCACGGTGTACGGCATGCCGGAGGGCGAGATGCAGATGCCGAAAGGCATGCCGCCAGGAATGGGTGGCATGGGCGGCATGGGACATTGACGGCAGTTGTGAGTGGTGAGTGGTGAGTGGTGAGCTGTGAGCTGTGAGCTGTGAGCTGTGAGCTGTGAGCTGTGAGCAAACTACTTACCACGGACTTTAGTCCGTGGTAAAATGAGCAACCCAAGCGGGGACACTTTCGGAGAAAGTGTCCCCGTGATGTTTTTGGGTGGTGATGGTTTCTGGGTGATGACCGTTTGCGGCTCGCGTTTGATTGGGGACGGTGTTTGTTTGGGACCGTGCAATGACTTCAGAACACGGCTCAGCCCGGGAACTCAAGGAGGCTCCGGGCTGTTTAATCCATTAGATTAGGCGAGAACGCTCGCAATCCCCGTGGAGGCTGGACTATGTGGATTATTCGTTGGATCGTGCTGGTGGTTATCATCGTCGCCGTGCTCGGATTCTCGTTGCAGAATCAGACACAGATCGACGGTATCACGTTGTTGAACTGGCATTCCGGCCCGATCCCGCTGTATGTCGCGCTGTTCGTCGCCTTTGCGCTGGGGATGATCTCGTTTCTGCTGATCGCTGTGTTCCAACAGCTGCAAACCCTGAGTGAACTCGGCAGGGTCAAGCGCGCGAAAAAGAAACTGACCACCGAACTGGACGAGCTGAAGGAAGAGGTGGAGACGCTACGCGGGGAAGCCGAGCACAACGAATCCGAGAAGGAACACCTGCGGCAGGATGTGGAATTGCTGCGCGACCGTCTCGAGGAAGCTCGTGCTCAGGCCGGTACTCCTCAGATCGAAGCGGATGATGAAGGGGAAGATGTGGTTGGGTGATGGTTTCAGGTAGTCGGTAGTCGGTAGTCGGTAGTCGGTAGTCGGTAACCGGTAACCGATAACCGTTTACCGATCGTGTACCGTCTTTTACCCGACCCGCCAGGCCATGTGGAGACGATCGTCGGTCATGATGTCGACGGTGCCGCAGGCCGCACTCAGATACCGCATCGGACTTGACGCTAACGCCACATTCACCGGTTCGTAGAGAATGTCCACCGGCCGGTCGAAACGCACCACCCAATCCGGCCACAAACCACCCTTGAACGCCAGTTCCCGTACCCGCCGTTCCTGCAGCATGTTGCCGACCCGGGCCTTACTCTTGCCGATCCACATCTCGCCGTACGGTCCGCCGATCCAGATCATCGGCAGACGGTGGGTGACACGTCCCGGAACCGTCGTCTCGATGGTCAACGCGCCGTCCTTGAGCTCGATCTCGCGCCGGTAGGGCAACGGGTTGTTGAGCCGCATCGAGTGCAGTTGCTGCGGCGGGGTAAGCCGGATAACATCGCGCGTGTAGCGGCGGCGGAACATGGCGAAACCGGTCGTGCGCGGCATGTTCTGGACACCCGGAATCGAGGTCGATAACAGTTCGCCCTCGACGGTGAGCGCCTCTTCTTCGAGCACCTGGAAACGGCCGGTCAACGCCGGGTGACGCATGCGTGTGCCTTCGAGAATCCATGGTCCCTCGCGCAACGCCGACCCCACCGGCGAGCCGAAGACGCGTGTCGATTCGGTCGGCAGATGATGCATCCAACCCAGCGATCCGCCCGCGCCGAGACGCAGCAACCAGTCGCCGACGCGCCAGATGCCGGACCCGTTTTCCGCGAGCAGACGGTCGCGTTCGAACGCGAGCAGCCCGGACTCCGGTGGCTGGTAGGGCCGTTGGATGCGGTACTCGAGCATCAGGTAGCCCATCGGCACCAGCCACGGCGATTCGGTGTCGATCAACCCGTCGTACCAGTGAGACGCCCACGCTCGTTCGAGCAATTTGACCTGAACGTCCGCTTCCGGGATGTGTTTTGCCGCGAGACCGAAGCCGGTGAGCAACGGCAGGCAGGCGATCGAGACCTCCGCCCCGCCGCCCATGATCCCGGTCGGCGTGGTCGACATACGGCAGCGTTCGATGATCGTGCTCCACAGCTCCAAATCTTCAGCGGACGGTTCCGGCGTGCTTAGGGTGAGGTAGGCCAGCGCGATGGCGTACGCGCCGGCGTCATTGGGCAACAGCGTGCGCTGCAGCTGTTCGTGCAGCAGCCGGTCGCCATCCCGCTTGACATTCTCGGCGACGCTGTGCAACGATCCGGACTCGAGGTACTCGGCCGCCGCCTTGACCGCCGCCGCGCGGAGCGGACGGGTTTCCGGGCCCGGCAGGCTGTGCGCACGTTGCAGGTAACGCGCGGCACGCTTCAGCCCTTTCAACGCGCGCTGGCGCATGATGGTCGGGATCTGATTACTGATCAACCCAAGGGTACGTGAGATCGCGTACAACCCCCACGCCGTCGCCATCGGGTCCGATCCACCTTCCAACGTGCTGTGCACCGCGCCGTTACGTTGCTGCTCACGCAGCCAGACATCAACCACACGCACCGCGACGGTCAGCAGTTCGCTCGGGCGCATGCCGTCCGGCACCGCAACGCCGTGCGTGCCCGCCAACGCCAGCAGCAGCGCGTTTTCCTGGAAGCGCGGGTTGATGAAATGTGTGCGCTCGAAGGTGGGGTCGATGATGCCGCGACGGTTGGACTCACGATGCCGCTGCAACGTCGTGGACACCATCTTCCCCGCGAGTGCGGTGATGACATCCGGCGATTCCGCCAGCAGCCCGGATTTGAGTTCCAGGGTCGCTTCAGATTCAACGGTTTGAGGTCGATCGGTCACACGTCCGTCCCAGCTGCTGATGCGAGCAAACTACGTGGAAGATAGGAACACGAAGCGGTTGTGCGGAATGAGGCAACGAGGGATCGGTGCCAGGCGAGATCAGGTGGTTGAGGCAGCGAGCATCGTTTGCGCCGTCTTCCAGACCATGCCGGCGTCGAGCCAGCGCATGCAATGATGGTGCCCGAGCGGACACTCACGGCTGCCGTGAATCGCGCATGGCCGGCACGGCAGATCCAGTCCGATAATCCGGTCTTCCGCGCCCGTGGGAGCAAAACCGAAGTCCGGAACCGTCGGACCGAAGATGGCGAGCGTTTTCGTGCGCACCGCCTGCGCGAGGTGCAACGGCGCGGTGTCGCCTGTGATCAACAGATCCGCCCGTGCGATCAACGCCGCGCTGCCCGCCACGGACAACTGCCCCGCCGCATTGTACACGTTCCCTCCGGACGCCTCCCGGATGCGGACGCACAAGTCCCGGTCCTCCGGGCCGCCAACCATCACCGGAACGAGCGCGGGATCGGTCTCGATCTGCTGGACCAACTCGGTCCAGTGCGCTTCCGGCCAGCGCTTCGTCTCCCAGACACTGCCCGGCGCGAGCACCACGATCCGTCTCTGGCGCGGCAGCTCGGCGTCGTCCAACCACTCCGCAGCCTCGTTCGCGGCCGGATGGCCGTCCAGGTCGAGCCACGGGCGCACATCCCAGTCCTGCGAACGTGCCCCTTCGAAAACGTCCAGCAATGTGAGATTGCGTTCGCCTTCGTGCGCTTCCAGCTTGCGTATCACGGAATCGGTGTACCACAACGATCCGGCAACTCCCTTGAATCCGACACGCTTGCGGATGCCGGACATCGCCGCGATCAGGCCGCTGCGGAAGGAACGGTGCGGGATCAGCGCGAGGTCATAGTTCACCGCGCTGAGTTTGCGGGCGAGGTTGAGCATGCCGCCCAGCCCCTTGTGCGACTTGCGCTTGTCGAACGGGATCGCGGTGTTGATATCCTTGTGGCCCTCGAGAAAACCGGCGTACGAGGCGCGCACGAGAAAGTCGATCCGCGCGTCCGGCCAGAGAGAGCGAACCGCCTCGACCAGGGGAAGCGTGAGAATCACGTCCCCCAGAAAGGCGGTTTGCAGAATCAAGATCCGCTGGTGCGTTTCCAACTACGCTCCCTCGGGTTTGTCCGGCGTGCCCTGCTGCGCAAGGTGGTCGACAATACGGCCGGCTTCCTTCTCGATCGCCTGCGCGACACGTTCGTACGCCTCGACATCGCCACCGTACGGGTCCGCGACGCCGTACTTGCCTTCGAGGTCCATTCCCGGATACGCCGAGTAGAGGAACACCTTCTGGGTCGAATCGGCGTAGCGTTCGTGCAGCTCGGCGAGGTGGTCGCTGGTCATCACCAGCACCACATCCGCCCAGTCGATCAGTTCACGGGACACGGGACGGCTGCGATGAGAACGGATGTCCACGTCACGCGTTTCCATCACTTGCGCGGCGGCGATCGACGCCGGCATGCCTTCGGTCGCGATGGTGCCGGCGCTGCGGACGACGAACCTGTCCCCCGCCACTTTCTTGAGCCGGTCACGCAACATGCCTTCCGCCATCGGGCTGCGGCAGATGTTGCCACTGCAGACGACGAGGATTTTGGTCAGGTTGCGATTGTTGCCGTTGCCGTCACGCGAACGCAGGATCACCGGCCCGGCCGGGGTCCAGCGTTTGACTTCGCTCGGTTGGCCGGACAGCGGTCCCATCTGAATCACCGAGCCATCCACCTCTGCCAGGATCTCCGGGTCGAGCTCGTTGCGGGTGGATGCAGGCGGGTTGCCGTGCCGGTTCGCCGAGGTCGAGACGATCAGGTCTTCCAATGCGGCGCAGACGGAACGGATCAACTGATTGTCCGGGATTCGGATGCCGAGCGTGTTGTCGTCGCCGACGAGATGCTTCGGCATGCCCTCCGCCGCCGGCAACACCCAGGTGATCGAGCCGGGCCAGCCATCAAGGATCATCCGCTTTGCCTTGCCCTCAGGCAGACGGACATATTTGCCCAAACCGACGGCGCTGGCGAACAAATTGACGAACGGACGATTATCATCCAGTCCCTTGATCTTGCGAATGCGATCCACCGCCGCGGCATTGCGCGCGAGGGCGTGGAGACCGTACACCGTGTCGGTCGGCAACAGGAGGACCTGTCCCGCTTCGAGACGCCGTACGATGTCCATCACCACCTGCGGCGGGGCCTCACCAGCTTTTACCTGGGCGATTACCATCCCGACACCGTCTTGTTGAGAATGTCTTCGGTCAGCTTCTTCGTAGCTTCCTCCACCCCCGCCTCCCGTTCGGCCAACCCACCGCCAGCGGGGAAGATGCCGAAGGCCGAGATTGTCTCTTCCCATACAACCTTGCCTTTCACGAGATCTTCATACCGTACGCGAACCGTGATCGTAACCTTATACTCCTCAACGGCTTCACTCGCGGTAATGGTGTTGGGCGCGTCATTGACGCGGACAATCGTGCCGTATAATACCGAATCCGACTGACGCAGATCGTACACCTTGAAGGTGTTGTCGTCAACGAATTCCTCAATCAATGCATCGGCCAGATCCTGCGCCAGGCCAAACTCCGCGGTCTGGTTGTCGAACGGCGGTACCGCGATCGACTTGATGTGACTCGGCGCGGCACCACTGAAGGAATAAACGCCGCAACCGCTCACCTGCAGGAGCAGCAAAGTCAGGGCCAGAACCCCCGTCCACTTCCCGAGTTGCCTCACAGGTCGTACTCCTTGATCTTGCGGTACAGCGTGCGTTCACCAATCCCGAGCGACTTCGCGGCCTTGCGGCGGTTGCCATTGTATTCCTCGAGCGCGAGACGGATCTGTTCGCGTTCGATTTCATCCAACGTCGGCCGTTTCGGTGCTTCCTCGTCAATTGGATGGTAGCTGACACTCTCCGGCAACTGGCCCGGAATGCGACCCCATAACAACAGTTGCGCGAGCATGTCACGAATCTGACCCACATCCCGGCGCAAGTCGAGAAGTTGCTGCAAGATGAGGTCCGCATCCAACGACCCGCGCTCCGGAGCTGCGAGCACCGGCAGGTTGCGCGGCGAGAACGCCGGCTGCGGCAGGTGACGATGGACCGCGTCCTCGTCGATCGGACCGTCATACTCGAGGGTCAGCAAGGTGCCGACGAAATGTTTCAGCTCGCGCACATTGCCCTGCCAGTCATGATCGACAATCGCCCGCATCGCGCGCGGTAGGATACGTTGGCGCGGAATATTGTTGTCGCGGAAAAACTCATCGGCGAAGTGATCGACCAGCGGCGGGATGTCCTCCGGACGTTCACGCAACGGCGGTAAATTCATCTCTACCGCACGAATCCGGTAGTACAGATCCTCACGGAACGCGGCCCGTTCCACCGCCTGGCGCAGGTCACGGTTGGTCGCGGCGAGCAGCCGGACATCCGTCTTCACCGCCTTGCTGCCGCCGACACGGAAATAGGTCCCCGTCTCGAGCGCACGCAGCATTTTCGCCTGCATCTCGAGCGGCATCTCGCCGATTTCATCGAGGAAAAGCGTGCCACCGTCCGCCTGTTCGAAGAACCCCTTGCGCTGTTTCTCCGCTCCGGTAAACGATCCACGCTCATGCCCGAACATTTCGGACTCGAACAATGTCTCCGGGATCGCACCACAGTTCACCGGCACGAAGGGCGCGTCACGGCGTGGACTCAGGTCATGGATCATCCGCGCGACCACATCCTTACCGGTCCCGCTCTCACCCATGATGAGCACCGAGATCTTTGTCCCGGCGACACGGCGCGCGAGGATACGGATCTCCTCGATCGCATCGCTCGCGCCGATCAACCGGTCACGTACCGCCAGATTGGCTTCCTGCTGAGTCATTGGGTCTCCACCTCAGCGTTCCAACGTTTTCGTCTATCCGGGTCCGCGTCTGCATCTTCTGCGACACGGGGCTCAAGTTGCAGTCACCTTACCTGGTCCGCGTCTGCATCTTCTGCGACACGGGGCTCAAGTTGCAGTCACCTTACCGGGTCCGCGTCTGCAAGCAGACACGGGCACTTGCAGTTAGACACGGGCACAAGTTGCAGTCACCTTCCCGGGTCCGCGTCTGCAAGCAGACACGGGCACTTGCAGTTAGACACGGGCACGATCCTCACGAATAGTCTTTTGTATCCAGCACCAGATTGTCGTTCGCCCAGCGCGCGCCCTCAATCGGGAACGGTGTCAGATCACGGGCGACATGAGTCAGGATGACGTGCTCGACGCCACGCTTGCGCGCCCGCTGCACGCTTTCCTCCGGGTCGACATGGCGCGACTCGACGATCAGCCCGGTTGTGTCGTCGAGGTACGGCTCGATCGACGCGAAGCTGCCAATGTCGCCGCTGAACACCCAACGGTCGCCATCCAGGTTCAACGCCAGGCTGTGACAGCCGCCGAGATCGTCCGGCGCGAGGTGATCGTTCTTCCAGATGAAACCGTCGTGGCCGCTGGCGGGGTTAAATGCACCCTCGTGTAACGGTACCCAGCTCAGCTCGAACGGCTGGTGCTGATCACCCTGCTTGAGAGTATCGATCCAACGCCGCAGTGGTTCCATCAGATCCGGGTGCACATGGATCTCCAACGGCGTCCGTCGCTGCGCGCCCTTGTACCCGCTGAGCAACATCGGCAGGCCGGACAGGTGGTCGACGTGACGGTGCGTGATCACAACCGATCGCACCTCTTGTGACCAGATGTCCGGTTCGACCAGACGCTGCGAACACCCCTCTCCGGCATCCAGCAACAACGCGCCGTCCGGGCCCTCAATCAGGGTCGAACTGGTCATGCGACTGGGGTGCGGATTGCCCGCGCCGGTGCCGAGGAAGCGGATTCTCATCGTCTCTCGTCTCGCGTCTTTCGTCTCTCGGGTTACAGCATCACTTCCCGATGTCGCGACGGAGCATCTTGCCGTCGAACTGGATCTGATCGGCGGCGGCGTACGCCTTGCCGAGCGCGTCCTCGAGTGACTCACCCAGCGCGGTCACATTCAGCACCCGTCCGCCACTGGTGACAACGCCCCCGTCCCCCGCTATTGTGCCGGCGTGGAACACGACGAGATCGTCCTGCTCTTTCGGCAGACCGCTGATCGCCTTGCCCTTGTCGTATGCGCCCGGATACCCCTGCGACGCCAAAACCACCGTCGCGCAATGCTTCGTTTCGGTGACACTCTGCCAGTCTTCACTGTGCAAGTTGAACTGCTGCATGAACTGGCCGAGCTTCTCCCCGACCGAAAGCAGCATCAGGTCAACGAGATCCACCTTGAGCAACGGCAGCACGACCTGCGTCTCCGGATCGCCGAAGCGCACGTTGTATTCGAGCACTTTCGGACCGTCCTCGGTCAACATGATGCCGGCGTACAACACGCCCTTGTACGGGGTGCCGTCCGCCTTCAACTCCCGCAGGATCGGCGCGATGATGGTTTCGCTGCACAGCTTGACTGTCTCGGCATCGAGAGCCGGATTCGGCGCAATCGCGCCCATGCCGCCGGTGTTCGGGCCTGTGTCGCCCTCGCCAACACGCTTGTGGTCACGCGACGGGACCAGCACCAAATGATCGGTGCCGTCACACACCGCGATCAGGCTGGCCTCGGTGCCGACAAGGCGTTCCTCGACGATGATCTCCGCGCCTGAATCGCCGTACGTACGGTCGACCATGATCGCCTTGACCGCTTCCACCGCAGCCTCGGCGCTGTTGCAGACGTAGACACCCTTCCCCGCCGCGAGGCCGGACGCCTTGACCACCACCGGCTCGTTGCGTTGCTTGAGGTAGCGGATCGCCTCGTCGGCATCGGTAAAGCCACGCCAGCGTGCGGTCGGGACACCGGCGGACGCCATCACCTCTTTCGCCCAGCGCTTGGACGCTTCCAGCTTCGCCGCGCCCGCGCTGGGGCCGAAGACAAAGTGCTGGCCGTCGTTGGGGAACGCGTCCACGATTCCGTCCGCCAACGGCGCTTCCGGTCCGATGACCGTGAGGCCGATCTCGTTGTCGATGACGTACTTGACGACAGCGTCCGGGTTGGACGTGTCGAGCTGCACGTTCTCTGCGACGGCGGTTGTGCCGCCGTTGCCCGGCGCGCAACCGACCCACGTCACGTGCGGGCTCTTGCGAATCTTCCAGGCGAGGGCGTGTTCACGGCCGCCGCTGCCGATGATGAGGATTTTCATCAAGACCTCTCAGGTGTGAGGTATGAGGTGTGAGGTGTGAGTAAAACCCTCAAACACCCGGTATCACAACTTGTTTCTAAACGAATCGATCAATCCGCGTAGTACACGAATTGTTTCTTCAAGAATGAGTTCTACCTCTTCAATACGATCCATGTTGAAATACGTCAAACGTTTCCCGAGCGATACCTGATATTCCAACTCGCGAATTGACCCGAACGCCATATCAAGAAAGCGCAGGAAATCTGCATCTGTATTGCGTCCACAGCCTTCAGTGATATTTGAGACTACTGATACAGCTGCGCGTCGGATTTGAGATCGAAGTCCGAATATCTCATCTTTCGGAAAGGTCTTTGTTTCTCTGTATATCACTAAACATAGTTTATCAGCTAGTTGATACGCCTTCAATGATCTATGATCCCTCACCGTACCCTCCATCTCTATGTTTCAAAAATTTGATACGATAACAATTAACTATAATATCTTGTTTTTCTGTGCTTTGTGTTTTGTGCTTGGTGCCTTGTGTTTCACTCATACCTCACACCTCACACCTCACACCTCATACCTCATACCTTCTTCTTCTTAAACTCTTCAGGCACATTACTCCCCCGCAGCCGATCAATCTGATCGCGCAGCACCGCCGCCTTTTCGAATTCGAGCGAATCTGCTGCGCGGAACATCTGCTCTTCGAGACGGGAGATCAGGGCGTCTTTTTCGTCGTCGGTGAGTTCGACGCCCTCGCGGCCGGGGATTTCGACCTCATCCGTCTTGCGTTCGTGAGCGGCATGGGTCTGGGCGAGGATTTCGTCCACCGTCTTGCGGATCGTCTTCGGTTCGATTCCGTGTTCTTCATTGTATTCCTGCTGCACGATACGGCGACGATTCGTTTCGTCGATCACCTTCTGCATGCTGTTGGTGATGTTGTCGGCGTAGAAGATGACCCGCCCGGCGGCGTTACGCGCCGCACGTCCGGAGGTTTGCATCAGGGACGTTTCGCTGCGCAGGAAGCCTTCCTTGTCGGCGTCCATGATCGCGACCAGCCCGACTTCCGGCAGGTCCAATCCCTCACGGAGCAGGTTAATGCCGACGAGCACGTCAAAATGCCCGAGTCGCAGATCGCGGAGGATCTCGGTGCGTTCGAGGGTGTCGACCTCGCTGTGGAGGTAGCGGACACGGATGTCCAACCGTCGCAGGTAATCGGTCAGGTTTTCGGCCATGCGTTTGGTGAGCGTGGTGACCAGCACACGCTCGCCGGCCTCGGTTGCCAGCCGTACCTGTTCCATAAGATCGTCCACCTGCCCCTCAGTCTGGCGCACCTCGATCTTCGGATCGAGCAGGCCGGTGGGACGGATGATCTGTTCGACGATTTCACCGCCGGTGCGTTGCAGCTCATACTTCGCCGGGGTGGCGCTGACAAACAGCAGGCGTTTCGCGCGCTGTTCCCACTCGTTGAACTTGAGCGGACGGTTATCCAACGCGGACGGCAGCCGGAAGCCATACTCGACGAGGGTTTCCTTGCGCGAACGGTCGCCGACATACATCGCGCCGATCTGCGGGATGGAGACGTGCGATTCGTCCACCACGCAGAGGAAATCGTCCGGGAAGTAGTCGTACAGCGTGAACGGTGGGTCGCCGGGATTCTTGCCGGTAAAGTGACGGCTGTAGTTTTCGATCCCCTGGCAGAAGCCGACTTCGCCAAGCATTTCGAGGTCGAAACGAGTGCGCTGCTCCAGCCGTTGTGCCTCGAGCAACTTGCCCTGGCTGCGCATATGTTCGAGGGTTTCGCAAAGCTCCTCGCGGATGGTCTTCATCGCGCGTTCGAGGCGGGTGACGGTCGAAACGTACTGCGTGTTCGGATACAGCGCGACGCCCTTCAGTTCGGATCGTGTCTCGAACGTCACCTTGTGCAGCTTGGTGATGCGTTCGATCTCATCGCCCCACATCTCGATGCGGACAACTTCATCGTCATACTTCGGCATCACCTCGACCGTGTCGCCACGTGCGCGGAAGGTGCCGTAGTCGAGGTCGGCGTTGGTGCGGTTGTACTGAATCTCGACGAGACGGCTAAGCACCTTGTCGCGCGAGATCTGCATCCCCGGTTCGAGATACAGGCAGAGTTGCTTGAAGTCGGCTGGGTTGCCGAGGCCGTAAATCGAGCTGACGCTGGCGACGACGATGACATCGTCCCGTTCGAACAGGGACGACGTCGCGCGCAGCCGCAGGCGGTCGATCTCGGCGTTAACGTCGGTTTCTTTCTCGACGTACGTGTCCGTCGTCGGGATGTACGACTCCGGCATGTAGTAATCGTAGTAGCTGACGAAGAATTCGACGGCGTTGTTCGGGAAGAACTGGCGGAATTCGCCGTAAAGCTGGGCGGCGAGAGTCTTGTTGTGGCTCATGATGAGCGTCGGCTTGCCGAGCTGCTGGATCACGTTGGCGACGGTAAACGTCTTTCCCGACCCGGTAATCCCGAGCAGAACCTGCGCATCCGAGCCCGACTTGAAGCTCTTGACCAACGATTCAATCGCCTCGCCCTGATCTCCGCGAGGTTCATACGAACTTATCAATTCGAACGATTTGCTCACTTTTCCCTCAAAAATGACTTATACTCGGATGTTCGACCTGAGGAGGAACTGTCATTTTGGCATGAATGGGAAAGTACCCTCATTGTGCCAATCCTGCAAGCGGTAAAACCAGCTACGAGGTCCCCCCCATGATCAAGCTGCCCCGCTTTGATGTGCTCATCGTCGTTGCTCTGTTCTCGCTCGTTTTCATTTCCGGATGCGCTGAACACACGCCCGAGGAACAAATCCAGCTCGCGCTGGAGAAGTACCGGTCGATGGTGATGGAACTGTCCGACACCATGAGCCAGCTGCGTAACAACGAAATCAGCGCCGAAGACGCTCAGAATAAGCTCGGCGCGGATTATGTCCAGCGGCTTACCGAACAGGAAACAGAAGTGCGGACGATGGTCGAGGAGATGCGCCGCTCGATCGGTGATGACACTGCTGACGCCTTCCTGTTCAAGTTGGAAGAGTATCGTAATTTGGGACGGCCGACGGTGAAGGACTCGACGCGGGAGCAGGACGCACCCCGGGAACTCACTGAGTAGCCTGCCGTTCAGGCATCTTTTTCCAGCAGCATATCGCTGTAGGATGAGGTGAGTAGATCGTCCTCGCGGATCTGGAATCGCTGCATCAGAGCTTCACACTGATCGCGGAGCTGGTCCTCTGTGTGCGTATCAGGCGCGCCGATAGCCTCTATTTCGACGAACCGCCCCAGTCCATCCACCTCGTCGAGGTGGATTTTGACATTGTCCACGAACCAGATCTCGCGTTGCTTGTCGACGATGACGAGGATACCGTGAACACGCTCGAGAATTGCCTTGAGTGAGTCGGTCTCGGCTGGTTTGTGCAGGATGACCTCGCTGCGTTTCGGCCCTGCCTGGTTTGGACGATGATAATAGATCAGGTTTTTCTCGATCGTGCCTTCACGCAGCTTGAGCCGGTTCTCCGGCACGCGGAAGTACGTGTCGACCTGGTGATCGAGCCCAACACGGCGGGCGTTGAGCTCGTTCAACTCAGCACGGATCGGTTCATGGTCCGCGCAGCGCGCCTTGATTTCAACAAGCAGCTTCTTCATTTCTCGTCCCATCCCTTGTGGATACCGAGTTCGTATCGCATGACGCGTGTGATGTCGCGGAAGCCCATTTCATTCCAGAACTTTTGCCCCTCCGGATTGCACTCGGCGACCTGCAGCTGCACGTTATCCCGGCCCTCCGCCTGCGCCCAGTCGATCACCCGTTGCGTCAACTCGCGGCCCAGGCCCATGCGGCGAAACGCTTCCAGCACCACCATATCCTCGAGAATGACCGATTCCTGCCCAACGAACACCGGCGGCGTGGTTGAGAAGCGGGCGGAGACAAACGCGGCGGGCTGATCCTCCACAAACGCCAGCCATAGTTTGCCGTCGTCGCGCTCGATGTACTGCTTCACATGCTCCCGGAAAAGGACATGCGCACCCTTGCGCGTGGTGAAGCGTACGTCCCGGTCGGCGTGAAACTGCATCAGCTCATTCCACAACTCGACAACGGCGTCAAGGTGCTGCTCTTCCGCGTCGATGATGGTCAATCCATCCATGATTGTATCTCCCCTCGGTGAGTCTGAGAGCTTACGAATCCCGAAACCGCTCCGGAATCGCCACCGTCCCTTTCCCTCCCGGAGGCCAGATCCTACTTTCCATTGCATGAGCGAGAACGAACGCAGACGGCATGTCGTCATCGGCACTGCCGGACACATCGACCACGGCAAGACCTCCCTGATCAAGGCGCTGACCGGGCGTGACCTCGACAAACTGGCCGAGGAAAAACGGCGCGGGATCACTATCGAACTCGGCTTCGCATTTTACGGCGACAGCGCGGCGTTTGTCGACGTCCCCGGCCATGAGAAGCTGGTGAAAACGATGATCGCGGGGGCATCCGCAATGAGCGCGGCGCTGTTGGTGATCGCGGCGGATGACGGGGTCATGCCGCAAACCCGGGAACACCTGACGGTGCTGGACGCGCTCGGCGTCAAGCGCGGAATCGTCGCCATCAGCAAGGCCGACTTGGTCGAGGGGGACTGGCTCGATCTCGTCGTCGAGGAAGCACGCGAACTGCTGGAAGGCACTGCACTCGCCGGATCGCCGGTACTGGCGGTGGACAGCCTGAGCGGACGCGGGATCGACGACTTTCGGGCTGAGCTCGACAAGCTGATCGCCGAGACGCCGCCCCCGGGCGAAGAGGACTTCTTCCGGTTGCCGATTGACCGTTCCTTCGTGATCAAGGGGCATGGACGCGTGGTCACCGGAACCGTCTGGAACGGGTCCGCGAAGGCGGGCGACAAACTGCGCCTTTTGCCCGGCGATCAGGAGGTCAAGGTGCGCGGCCTGCAGGCGCACGAACAGCCGGTGGACACGGTGTTCGCCGGAGATCGTGCCGCGCTGAACCTGACCACCGACGCTGACCCCGAACGCGGGCAGATGCTGGTCAACGCCGGACGCGGAGTGGTCACCGACTTCCTTGACGTCGCGGTGACGATGGCTCCGGACGCCCGTCCGCTGAAGCAGCGCGCGCGTATCCGGCTGCACCTCGGCACCGCGGAAGTGCTTGGACGGCTGCTGCTCATCGACCGGGACTTGTTGCAGCCGGACGAACGCGCCGATGTACGCCTCGCGCTCGAAGAACCGGTGGTCGCGATGCACGGCGACCTCGGCGTGCTGCGCTTTTACTCCCCTACCGACACGCTGGGCGGAGTGCGTGTTCTCGACCCGGCCCCGGTGAACCGCAAACGGTCGGCACCGAAACTCGCCGAACGGCTGAGCGCGTTGCACCAGGACCTCAACGTCGTCCTCAGTACGCTGGTCGAGACGCGAAAGCTGATGACGATCCCGGCGTTGCTGGCGATGTTGCCGGTGTCGCGGGCGGAGTTGGATCACGCAATTCAGGAGCTCGTCGCTGAAGAGTCGCTGCTTCTGGTTGAATCCATCGAGACACTGCTACCCGTTTCGGTGTACAACCGTTGGCGGGATGCCATCCCGGAGCACGTAGCGGCGTATCATCACTCCACCCCAAACGATCCGGGAATGCCGGAACCTGTATTAGGCATGGAGGTCTTTGGTCCTGGCGTACCCTATGAGATTGCTGACAATGTGCTGCATGAACTAGTTGATTCCCACAAACTGATCCGGGAGAGTGGATACGTACTGTTGCCGGGGCATGTCCCAGCCATCGCCAAGCCGGACCAGGCGGACGCTGACCGGATTCTCTCGCTGCTGGTCGATGCAGGGATGAATCCGCCGGTGCCGTCCAAGATCGCCGAAGATCTCGGCTTAGCGGAAAACCGTGTGCGGGCGCTGTTGAAGGCGCTCAAAAACATCGACAGAGTGGTCATCCTCGAGGACAAGTTGGTGCTCGCCAGAAAATCCGTTGATATGGCTTTCCTGAAGCTGATTGAACTACCCGAAGAATTTCGGCTGACCGAATTCAACGCCGCCGTGGGCACGTCCCGCAAGGTCGGCGTACCGTTGCTCGAATGGTTCGACAAACAGGGGATCACGCAGCGTGACGGTGATGTGCGACGGGTGATTGATCCCGGCGACTCGCCTTCATGAACGGCGGTTCGTCCATCCTCCGGCGGCTGGGACGTGAAGTCGCGAACCTGCTGTGGCCCGCGCAATGCCTGGTCTGCGGGACGTCTGCCGGAGAACTGGACGGTGGCGTGTGCGGTACCTGCTGGCGGCGCCTGCTGCCCGCGCCCGCAGTGGAACGGCCGAAACCGGTTGACCGGATGGCGGTCGGCTTCGCCTACGACGACACCCTGCGTGCGATTATCCACCGCTTCAAGTTCGAGCAGGCGCCCGGCCTCGCACGTCCGCTTGCTGAAAAGTTCCGTGACCGTCTCGAGCAAATGGGCTTTATCTTCCTCGAACCAGTCCTCGTCCCGGTTCCCGCGCACCCAGCGAGACGGCGGGAACGAGGCTACAACCCCTCCGCCCTGCTGGCGAAAGAACTGGCGGCGCTGCTCGATCTGCCCTGCCGTCCGGACATCGCCGCCCGAACCAAACATACCGCGCACCAGTCATCTCTACCCGATGACGCCCGCAAACGGACGCTGAAAGACGTGTTCCAGATCAAACCGCCGGACGCGGATGTCTCGGAATCTGCGCGGCTGGTTCTTGTTGACGACGTGGTACACACAGGCCGGACAATCGGCCAGCTCGCACGCGCGGCTCGTAAGGCTGGATGGAAACAGATCGACGCGGTGTGTTTGTGCGCGTGAGATGGGATATTGGAACTGAGACAACCCGCGTTCGCAAGCGAACACGGGCACGTTAAGCAAACGCAATTACGCCCGCTGTGTGCGGGACCAGCTGCGTTCCACCTCTGCGCGCAGGGTATACCCGCGCATCTCGGTTAACTCCACTGGAACCAGCGTTCCGGGAGCGAACTCGCCGGGCACGACTACCATGTGACCCGGGAAGGTCCGGCCGAGGCTCTCGCGTGGATCCTTCGGGCTCGGCCCCTCGACCAGCACCACTGCCTGCTGTCCGAGCAATGCCAGCCGGTTCACTTTGCCTGATTCGCGCACGATCTCGTTGATCCGCATCAGGCGTTCGGTCTTGACCTCAATCGGGACATCGTCCTCGAGGTTCAACGCCGCACGTGTCCCCGGACGAACCGAATAGCGGTACACGAATGCGTCGTCGTACTGCACATCCCTGACCAGCTTTTCGGTCTCGAGGTAGTCCGCGTGGGTCTCGCCGGGGAAACCGACGATGATATCGGTGCTGAGCAGCAGATTCGGAACGATCTCACGTGCCATCTCGACCAGGTGCCGGTAGTGTTTCGCGGTGTAACGGCGGCCCATTTTCTTCAGCACCGAGTCGCTGCCCGCCTGGAACGGAAGGTGCAGCTCCGGGCAGATGGTCTTGTGCTCGGCCATGGTGCGCAGCAACTCTTCCGAGCAATCCTTCGGGTGCGACGTCATGAACCGCAACCGTTTCAGGCCGGGCACCTCCGCGACCTGCGCAAGCAGTTCGGGGAATTTGAGGTCGCCGTGACGGTAGCTGTTGACATTCTGCCCGAGCAAGGTGAGCTGGACAAACCCCTGCTGCACCGCCTCATGGGCTTCGTGCAAAATGGAATCCGCCGGACGGTGACGTTCCCGTCCGCGCGCTTTCGGCACCACGCAATACGCGCAATGGTTGTTGCAGCCACGTGAAATGGTGATCCACGCGTTGATCCCCTCGCGACGGCTGGGCAGGACTTCGTCGTAGAGTTCATCTTTCGGCGCGTCGGTGAGGATCCGGGTTTCGCACTCACCTTCCTGCGCGAGCAGAATCGGCAGCGTACGGTAGACATCCGGGCCGAGAATCCAGTCGAGGAACGGTAACTGCTGTTTCAATTCACCGGCGGCGTGCTGCGACAAACAGCCGAGCACACCGATCTTCATCTCGCGACCGTTCTGCTTCAGCTTGCTGAAGCGGCCAATGTTTGAAATGGCCTTCACTTCGGCGTGTTCGCGTACCGCGCAGGTGTTGACCAGCACGATTTCCGCGCGATCCGGTTCCTCCGCGCGGCGGTAGCCATATTCCTCCAGCAGCGAGAGCACAATCTCGCTGTCAACCTGGTTCATCTGGCAGCCGTAGGTCTCGATGTAGACGGTGCCGGGAATCGGGAGTTCAGTCAAAGCAGCAGTCGGGTTCACAAAGGGTCCTGTTACACTCGGAACAAAGCTGTTTCTTTTTGAAAGACGCGGGTGGTCAGCAAGATGCCGAGCAGAGCGTACACCGTGGTCGAAAGCAGCGTGTTGCCGATGAACGCCGGGTCCGCCTGATCAGTGAGCAGACTCTCGACGGCCAGCGAGACATTCACGACCGGCGTCCACGCGCTGCCCATGTCACTCTCCGATCCGGGCATCATCGACATCATCGCCGGCAGGATGAGCAGGAAGACCAGCGGCTGCACGTAGCTTTGCGCCTCACGCGTACTCTTGGCGAACACGCAGACGGTGAGCAGAATCGAGGCAAACAACGCCGCCAGCGGGATCATCATCGACAACGCGCCGAGGATCGCGCCGGCATTGATTTCGAGCGTCAATTCCTGCCCGATTTCAGTGCCGAGCCACGAGGTGCCTGAGACAATCGCGACAGTCAACGAGAGCACCGACAGTATCCCGGAAATCATCGCCGTTGAGAAGACAGCCATGAATTTGCCGAAGACGATTTCCAGCCGGCTCGCCGGACTCGCGAGCAATGTCTCCAGGGTGCCACGTTCCTTTTCCCCCGCCGTCATGTCGATCGCCGGGTAGAGCGCGCCGGTAAACGTGATCAGGATCAGCATGTACGGCAGGAACGAGGCGAGCGCCATGAGAATCATCTGCTCGTCCGTGGCGAGGTTCTCCTCCTCGATCACGAACGGAGTTACCACCGATTCCGGCGCGTTAAACGCGACCAGCCGCTCTGAAATGAGCTCGTCGGTGAAGGCGTCCAGCTGCTTGCTGATGCGGCGGTTGGCGAGCTCCGACTTCTCCCGGTCCTCACGGTACATGACGGTGACCGTCGGTTGTATCGATGGATCGTCGAGGTCGACATCTGGAAAAATAACCGCCGCCTGGATCGAATTGTCCGAGATGCGTGCGCGAAGACTGTCCAACGGCATGCCGGTGTAATCGACGAGCGTAGCCTGGTCGACGTCGTGCAGCACAGTCAGCAGACGCGGTGATGTTTGCGAATCCACCGTCGCGATCACCAGCTCTTTCGACTCCAGCGACTTCATCGCCGAAGCGGCAACCACGCCCCCAACAATCATCATCACCGGAATCAGCAGGATCGGTACGACGATCATCGACATCAGCGTGCGCCGGTCCCGGACTATGTCCAGCAGTTCTTTCCGCCACACCGCCGCGATCTTTTCCACACGTGGAAACGCCATCGGTCACTCTCCCTGCAACGCGGTCGCCCACGTATTCGTTCTACCTGATTACGGTCTGGCTGCCGCCCAGACTTTCGCCACCCTCTTGTCCGGCGGGATCACCGTCTCTGCCAGCTCCCGCAATACCTCCGGAAGATGAGCTGTCGCAATGGTGGCAAATAAATGCGCCGGAAGCAACATCGCCATCTGTTTCAGCAAATCAGATTCCGGGGAGGCTGAGAAGCGCGGAGTCGCGTGCGGATAGATATAAAGCTGACGCGCCTGGACGAGGTCGGACACATCCTCAGGGATATCGTCGAACAACGGCTTCTTGTACGGATTACCAACGTGCACGTTCACGTCTTTCCCAAGACCCAACGCCGTCGCGTAGCTCCGCCAGAGAGCGTGATGCGTGACCAGGTTCTGCCGCCAGGTTGCGAGATCGTCCTTGTCCCCACCAATCGCGACGACTCCGCTCCACCCGTCACGGCTGAGCGCCGCCATCAGCTCCGCCGGTGGCTGCACCCAGGAGATCCACATGTGCTCCTTGTACGGTGGCCGATCCTTGTGGAACCGCAGGTCCTGGTTGATGCGCGAGATCTTCGGCTTCGGCGCGTCCAGCAACAGCAATGATACCGGGGTCGTCAGCTCGTCCCGCAACGCTTTCAACGGATCACGAAGCACCCGCTCATACCGCTCGCGGTTGGCGTCGAACCAGTCCTTGTTGTTGTTCTCCCACAGATCCGCCATGAAACGGATCGCGTCATCCGTAATGACCGCCACAGGCAAGCTCCTGGATTGTGTGACCAGAACTCATGCTTCCACGGATTGCTATCACCACCACGGACTGAAGTCCGTGGTACTGTAAGATGCGCAAAAGTAACACGTAAAAAAGGCGGACCGCGCTGGTCCGCCTTGAAATCCTGCAACGCTCGAGGAAACAAGAACCTCCAACGCATTTGTTGTGCTTCGTTCGCAACTACTTGATCACGACCAGCTTCTGCGACACGGATTCTGTCCCGACCGCGCCGGTGAGGAAGTAGATGCCGCTGGAAAGCTCGCCGCCGTCAACGAGAAACTCGTGCTGACCGGCGCTGAGCTGCCCACGGGTGAGCGTGCTGATCTCCTGACCGAGCAGGTTGACCACACGCAGTGTCACCTCTTCCGTTTGCGGCAGGTGTACACGGACCGTCGTAGCAGCGTTGAACGGGTTCGGCGAAACCGAGGCCAGCACGGCACTTTCGAGCATCACCGCGGATTCGGAATCGTTCGTCAGGTCGAAGCCGCTGCCGGTCCAGTCCGCCGGATCGAGCACGTACGAGTCAGCCGTCGCACCTTCCTTGGTGAACGTGAAGTCGTCCGTAATCTGCAACGCCGGGTTGTTCGGGAAGCCAACATGCCCGATGAAGGTATACTGACCCGCCGGAGCGTAGTTCGGGATCTGCTGAGTCAAGTTGAAGATCTCGACGTCCATGAACGGCGTCATGGTGAACGGCTGCTGCATCAGCGGGCCGAACTCCTGCGAGGTCGGCAGGATCACCGTGGTCCAGTAGCGCAGGCCCTGTATCGTGTTCGGCAAGGTGCTGACCAGGTGGGCTCCGTAGAGCAGCGTGCCACCCTGCGGCGGGATGGTCTCGGTGAGACGCGTGAGGGTCAACGTCACCGGGTCCGGCTCCGGAGTGCCCATCTGCGAATAGAGCACAATCGAGTCGGAGTAGTACGCCGCCGCGAGAACGTCCGGGTCGCCGTCCTGATCGACATCGTCAATCCAGACACCGGAGGCATAGTCCATCGTGGCGTCGATGGTGTGCTGAATCCAGTTGCCACCGTCCTGTTCGAACCAGGCGATTTCGTCTGCCGTCACCGCCGCCGCGGCGACATCCATGTCGCCGTCCATGTCGATGTCCGCCGGGCAGACCGAGTCCGCACCGTCAAAACTCTGCGTGATGTAGTGCATCGGCCAGACATCCGAGCCGTTCTCCCACCACGCGATGTCGTCTGCGCGAGACGTAGCAACGATGTCGAGCAGGCCGTCATCGTTCATGTCCGCAATTGCGACCGTGCGCGCATCGCTGAAGCTCTGGTTGAGATAATTCAACGTCCACGTATCGCCGCCGGCATTCTGGAACCAGCCGACATCGCCCGAGCTCGAGCCGCAAATCGCGACATCCGGATCGCCGTCGTCGTCAATGTCCGCGACGTCCACGTGGTACGCATATGAGAACGTGCCGATGACATGCTCCGGCCAGTTGGTCGCATCCCCGATGTTCTCGAGCCAGGAAACCGCGCCGGAACTGGTCGCGCAGACAATCATGTCCATGTCGCCGTCGCCGTCCATATCACTGGCCGCAACATCACGCGCTCCGCCGAAGGTGACCAGTTCGTTCCAGGTGAAATTGCCAATGCCGTCATTTTCGAACCAGCTGACGTTGTCCACCGTGGCCGGTGAGACGCAGATATCGACGTCGCCGTCACCATCCATGTCCGCCGTTGCGAGACCGGTCGCCCAATAGAGCGTGCCGAGGTAATGCTGTTCCCAACCGGTGCCGGTATTCTCCCACCACGCCGCTTCATCCGCCGATTCGGCCGCGCCGACGATGTCAATGTCGCCGTCACCGTCGAGGTCGGCCGACCGCACATTCAACGCGCCGTCAAATCCAGAACCAACCGGGATCGTCTCAAACGTAACCTGCGCCAGCGCAAATGCCGGCAGCAACAACACAAACAACCATGCAAACCGTTTCATCAAATCCTCCTCTGGTAACTACACTCCCACGCTATCCGAGAGTAATAGCATACGTGCGAAAATTCGACAGGACAAGAGAACTCGGAAAACGTGAAATGCTGTTACCCGAGACAGAGAGACGGGGACAATGGGCTATGGACTGCGGGCGGCGGAAAGAAATTGCCACGGACCGAAGTCCGTGGCAATTGAGTTGTTGCATCCGTTGCGGCGGTCACTTCTGATACAGTGATCACCTCAATTCCTGCGGTCGCATCAAAGGTGCGTCCGTTGCGTCCTTTGCGTCTTTGGCGTCTTTGGCGTCTGTTGCGACTCTCGCGAAAGACGAGAGACCAGAGACGCGAGACTGCCTTACTTCATCAACGTCACCTTCTGCACCTGGCTGCCGAACCCGGCGAAGTCCGCCTGGATGAAGTAAATGCCGCTGGACAGGTTCGCGCCGTTAAACGTCAACAGCTGCTGTCCGGCACTCATCTGACCGTTCGCGAGGGTGCTGACCAGCTGGCCGGTCACGTTGAACACGTGTACCGTCAACTGTCCCGTTTCCGGCAGGTACACCGTCAGCTGAGTTTCCGGGTTGAACGGATTCGGATACGCACTGCTGACCGAGAACTCCGTCGGCAAGGAGACCACCGAGCCGGCATCCTGAGCAACCGAGAAGCCCGCGGCGTACCAGTCGCTGGCGTTGAACGGGATCGCCGCGTCCGTACCCGCGCCCTCCTTCGTGAACATGAACGAATCCGAGATCTGCAGGTTCGGGTTGTTCATCACCCCGGCATAGCCGGTGAAGGTGTAGTCACCCGCCGGTGCGTAATTCGGGATGTCCTGCGTCAGGTCGGTCACCGTGACATCCATGAACGGCGTCAGCGTGAACGGCATATTCATCAACGGACCGAATTCCTGAGCGTTCGGCAATGTGACATAGGTCCAGAAACGCAATCCTGGCATCGTGCCGGGAAGCGTGCTGACCAGGTGCGCGTCATACATGACCGTGCCGCCCGCCGCCGGGATCGTAGTGTTGGTGCCGGTCAGGGTAAGCGTCACCGGGCCGGGCTCGCCGAGCTGAGTATAGAGCCGGAATTCGTCCGCACCGTAGCCTGCCGCCATCAAATCCGGGTCGCCGTCGCCATCCACGTCGGCAGCGTAAACACCCGTGGCGCCATCAATGTTGTCGTCGATGGAGTGTTCGGTCCAGCCTTCCGGGGTCTGTTCGAACCAGACGACGTCATCCGCGTAGTTAACCGCCGCGACGATATCCATGTCGCCGTCCATGTCGACATCGACCACATGAACGTCGTCCGCGCCGTCTGCCGTCAGCGAGATGTTCTGGCGGGTGAAGTTACCCGCGCCGTCGTTGACCCACATGGCGATCGCGTCGTCATTGCGTGCCGCCGCAACCAGGTCGAGGTCGCCGTCATAGTCGATGTCCGCACCGTTCATGCCATGCGGGTAGTCGAAGTCGGTGTCGAGCGTATGCTGGGTCCACGTGTCGCCACCCATGTTCTCCCACCACGCGACGTCATCACCGTAGCGGGCGACAGCGGCGACATCCACATCCCCATCGTTGTCGAGGTCGCCAACGAAGCATCCCCAGGCACCGTCGAACGAGTTGCTGATCGCGTGGACCGGCCAGGTGGTTGGATCACCTGTGTTCTCGAGCCAACCAACCTGGTCAATGCCCTGGTTGGTAACGAACAGGTCGAGGTCGTCGTCGCCGTCCACATCCCACGGGATCAGCTCTTTGGCACCTTCATAGGCCGGAACTTCGTAGTACGTGAATCCGCCGGCACCGTCGCCGTACCACAACATCGTGATGTCCTGGTACGACATGCCGATGATGTCCATGTTGCCATCACCGTTGAGGTCGGCCGCGTTGACATTGGTCGCGCCGTCCGCCGTCGTGGTCAGGATGTGCTCCACCCACCCGCCGGTGGTCTGTTCATACCAGCCGATTTCGTCCCCGAGCTCCGCCGCGCCGAGGATATCGATGTCACCATCCATATCGACATCTGCCGCGTGCACATTCGTCGCGCCGTCCATTGAGCCGACAACACTCATCTCAAATTCCACCTGCCCCAGCGCCAGGAACGGCACCGTCAACAGCAAAGCAAACAAAGTAAGTCGTTTCATCGTCATGCCCCTTGTTAACCATGTCTCCAGGTTCGAGCATACGTGTTGCCAGTCAATAGAGCAAGATGAAAGGATGATCTGACTGAGAAACCCAGCTGAGAGGTGGAGGACGATCACGTTGTGGGATCGAAGCTGATCGCCAACCGCGAACGCCACACGAAATCAGGAGTTGGCAGGATTGAGAAGCCTGGCCGGAGGTAACGGGAGGAGTCAGAGTTTGTGTGATGGTCGGGGGATAAACAAAGAACGCCCGTCGCAAAAGCGACGGGCGTTTAAAGTCCCTCGGTGACGACCTACTCTCCCACAAGGTTACCCAAGCAGTACCATCGGCGCAGCAGGGCTTAACGGCTCTGTTCGGAATGGGAAGAGGTGTTTCCCCTGCGCAATGATCACCGAAAGGAAAATTCGATGAACAAACGAGGTTGTTAAGAGGTTTTACTACAGAACGCACTTACAGATCTTTAATCCGACTTCGCCCGTTTCCGGGTTCAGGAAAAAAGAATCGGCAAGTCTCACGACCTATTAGTATGGCTCGGCTGAACACATTGCTGTGCTTACACCTGCCACCTATCAACGTCCTAGTCTCGGACGGGTCTTCAGTCTTACGAAGCGTGTCCTAATCTCGAAGTGGGTTTCGCACTTAGATGCTTTCAGCGCTTATCCCTTCCGAACATAGCTACCCAGCAATGCCGCTGGCGCGACAACTGGTACACCAGAGGTTCGTCCATTCCGGTCCTCTCGTACTGGGAATAGATCTTCTCAAGACACGTACGCCCACGGCGGATAGGGACCGAACTGTCTCACGACGTTCTGAACCCAGCTCGCGTGGCGCTTTAATTGGCGAACAGCCAAACCCTTGGGACCTTCTCCAGCCCCAGGATGCGCCGAGCCGACATCGAGGTGCCAAACCTCCCCGTCGATGTGAACTCTTGGGGGAGATCAGCCTGTTATCCCCGGGGTACCTTTTATCCGTTGAGCGATGGCGTTTCCATTCACAACCACCGGATCACTAAGCCCTGCTTTCGCACCTGCTCGTCTTGTCTGACTCGCAGTTAAGCTCCCTTTTGCCTTTACACTCTACGCACGATTACCGACCGTGCTGAGGGAACCTTTGGGCGCCTCCGTTACTCTTTGGGAGGCGACCGCCCCAGTCAAACTACCCACCTGACACTGTCCCTGACGGTTAGAAATTCAACAGTACAAGGGTGGTATTTCAAGGGTGACTCCACGCATGCTAGCGCACACGCTTCAAAGTCTCCCACCTATCCTACACATGTAAAGCTAAATTCCAATATCAGGCTGTAGTAAAGGTCCACGGGGTCTTTCCGTCCAGCCGCGGGTAGCCGGTATCATCACCGACATTCCAACTTCACCGAGTCCGTGGTCGAGACAGTGCCCAGATCGTTACACCATTCGTGCAGGTCGGAACTTACCCGACAAGGAATTTCGCTACCTTAGGACCGTTATAGTTACGGCCGCCGTTTACTGGGGCTTCGGTTCAATGCTTCGCTTGCGCTAACAGATCCCCTTAACCTTCCAGCACCGGGCAGGTGTCAGACCCTATACGTCGTCTTGCGACTTGGCAGAGTCCTGTGTTTTTGGTAAACAGTCGCCTGGGCCATTTCTCTGCGGCCTCTTCCTTCTAACCGGAATCGGCGCTCCTTCTCCCGAAGTTACGGAGCTAATTTGCCGAGTTCCTTGACCACGGTTCTCTCGCGCACCTGAGGATACTCTCCCCGCCTACCTGTGTCGGTTTGCGGTACGGTCGGCTAATTCTCCTTAGAGGTTTTTCTTGGCAGTAGGATTAGGACCAGTTTGTGCCTTACGGCTCCCATTCGGAATTCAGCGTTATGCTCCAGCGGATTTGCCTACCGGAACCGCCTACAACCTTAGACCACGCAATCCAATCCGTGGCTGGTCTTTCACTCCTGCGTCACCCCATAGTCAACGAATTTCGCCGGTACGGGAATATTAACCCGTTTCCCATCGGCTTCGCCTTTCGGCTACACCTTAGGGGCCGACTAACCCTGAGCAGACGAACTTTACTCAGGAAACCTTAGGCTTTCGGTGAACAGGATTCTCACCTGTTTTATCGTTACTGATGCCAGCATAGTCTTTTCCGTCTCCTCCAGCATGTCTCGCAACACACCTTCGCAGGTGAACGGAATGCTCCCCTACCGATCTTACGATCCCGTGGCTTCGGTGGCGATTTTAGTCCCGAGAATTTTTGGCGCAAAACTACTCGACCAGTGAGCTATTACGCACTCTTTAAAGGAATGGCTGCTTCTAAGCCAACCTCCTGGTTGTCTGCGCGGTTTCACATCCTTTCATCACTTAAACCGCACTTGGGGACCTTAGCCGTCGATCTGGGTTGTTTCCCTCTCGCGCATGAAAGTTATCTCCCATACGCTCACTCCCGTGAAACATACTACCGGCATTCGGAGTTTGACAGGGTTCGGTAACCTTGTGGGGCCCCTAGCCCTATCAGTGCTCTACCTCCGGTAGACTATCACGAGGCTGTTCCTAAAAACATTTCGGGGAGTACGAGCTATCTCCGGGTTTGATTGGCCTTTCACCCCTATCCACAGTTCATCCAAAGACTTTTCAACGTCTGGTGGTTCGGTCCTCCACGTAGTTTTACCTACGCTTCAACCTGACCATGGATAGATCACCCGGTTTCGCGTCTAGCGCACGTAACCAACGCCCTATTCAGACTCGCTTTCGCTACGGCTCGGGACCTGAAGCCCTTAACCTTGCTACGTACGACTAACTCGCTGGCCCATTATGCAAAAGGTACGCCGTCACCCCTAAGGGCTCCGACTGCTTGTAGGCATGAGGTTTCAGGTACTATTTCACTCCCCTTCCGGGGTGCTTTTCACCTTTCCCTCACGGTACTGGTACACTATCGGTCTCTGGAGAGTATTTAGCCTTGGCAGATGGTCCTGCCAGCTTCACACAAGATTTCTCGTGTCCCGTGCTACTCGGGAGACATACGGGAGGCTTTCCGCTTTCGACTACGGGGCTATCACCCTCTTTGGCCCGCCTTTCCAGAACGGTTCGTCTAGCTTCAGCTTTGTAACTCCCTGGCCTAATGCAGTCGGCCGGTATGATCCCGCAACCCCGATGACGCAACGGCTGCACCCTTGGCACGCCACCGGTTTAGGCTGTTCCCCGTTCGCTCGCCGCTACTTAGGGAATCACTGTTGTTTTCTCTTCCTGGAGGTACTTAGATGTTTCAGTTCCCTCCGTTCGCGCAATGCGACTGGACATGACTCCAGCCGGGTTTTCCCATTCGGAAATCGCCGGGTCCATGGTTGTTTGCACCTCACCGACGCTTATCGCAGCTTACCGCGTCCTTCATCGCCTTCCAGAGCCTAGGCATCCACCTCATGCCCTTAGTAACTTGACCGAAATCCTTCTTTCCTTATCCAGGAAACGGACGAGGTCGGACTACAAACCTCAATTGTACTACTATGTACTTCTTGTACCTCAAAATGCGCTCCGCGACCTGATTCATGTGACTAGCATAAATCAGGAAGACCTCTTTACAACCTCGCTTGTCAAAGATCCGTGTATGCCGGCCTCGCTACCCGCGACGCCCGCTGTGGAGCGTACCGGGCTCGAACCGGTGACCCCCGGCTTGCAAAGCCGGTGCTCTCCCAACTGAGCTAACGCCCCGTCAAAAACCTGACAGCCGCGCGCTCAATCCGTTCGAAGCCGAGCCCACTTACGTGGGCCTGACAAGAATCGAACTTGTGACCTCACGCTTATCAGGCGTGCGCTCTAACCAACTGAGCTACAGGCCCACAACCCAATCCCGCGCAAAGCGCGGGATTGGTGGGATACACTTCGCGTACACGCTTACATGTGCGTTCGACCTTCGGCAGTTAGTGTCCTCGGGTGCAACAGCTTCGCTTCGCAGACCTGGCAGTGTCATTCCAGTTCTGTCCAGCTAGGCTTCCCAAAGACTGCCTGCTCCTTAGAAAGGAGGTGATCCAGCCGCACGTTCCCGTACGGCTACCTTGTTACGACTTCACCCCAGTCATCGAGCTTACCTTCGACAGCCCTATTGATGGACCGGCTTCGGGTACTCCCGACTCCCATGGTGTGACGGGCGGTGTGTACAAGGCCCGGGAACGTATTCAACGTGGCGTGCTGATCCACGTTTACTAGCGATTCCGGCTTCATGCACTCGAGTTGCAGAGTGCAATCCGAACTGAGGATGGTTTTATGGGATTAGCTCCACCTCGCGGCATCGCAACCCTTTGTACCACCCATTGTAGCACGTGTGTAGCCCTGGACGTAAGGGCCATGAGGACTTGACGTCATCCCCACCTTCCTCCCGCTTAACGCGGGCAGTCTCGCCAGAGTGCCCAGCATAACCTGATGGCAACTGACGATAGGGGTTGCGCTCGTTGCAGGACTTAACCTAACATCTCACGACACGAGCTGACGACAGCCATGCAGCACCTCTGTACAGGTCCCGAAGGAGGCTACCCTTTCAGATAGTTTCCGGCACAGTTCAAGCCCAGGTAAGGTTCTTCGCGTTGCATCGAATTAAACCACATGCTCCACCGCTTGTGCGGGCCCCCGTCAATTCCTTTGAGTTTCAACCTTGCGGCCGTACTCCCCAGGCGGATCACTTAACGCGTTAGCTACGACACTGAAAGGGTCGAATCTTCCAGCATCTAGTGATCATCGTTTAGGGCGTGGACTACCAGGGTATCTAATCCTGTTCGCTCCCCACGCTTTCGCGCCTCAGCGTCAGTATCGGGCCAGGATGCCGCCTTCGCCACCGGTGTTCTTCCTGATATCTACGCATTCCACCGCTACACCAGGAATTCCGCATCCCTCTACCGAACTCAAGAACCGCAGTTTCCAAGGCAGATTCGAGGTTAAGCCCCGAACTTTCACCCCAGACTTGCGATCCCGCCTACGCGCCCTTTACGCCCAGTGATTCCGGACAACGCTTGCACCCCCCGTATTACCGCGGCTGCTGGCACGGAGTTAGCCGGTGCTTTCGCTGGAAATACCGTCATTATCGTCTTTCCTAACGGTGGTTTACGTTCGCAAGAACTTCATCCCACACGCGGGGTGGCTGCATCAGACTTTCGTCCATTGTGCAATATTCCTCACTGCTGCCTCCCGTAGGAGTCTGGGCCGTATCTCAGTCCCAGTGTGGCCGATCATCCTCTCAGACCGGCTACCCATCGTAGTCTTGGTGAGCCGTTACCTCACCAACAAACTAACAGGGCGCAGGCCCATCCACCGGCGGCCGAAGCCTTTGATCCGAAGATATCATGCGGTATTAGCACCCCTTTCGGGATGTTATCCCCCACCGGTGGGCAGGTAACCTACGTGTTACTCACCCGTTCGCCACTCTACTCGCGGTTCCGAAGAACCACTTTCGCGTTCGACTTGCATGTGTTAAGCCCCCCGCTAGCGTTCGTCCTGAGCCAGGATCAAACTCTCCATTGTCAGAATGACACACTTTGCGTAAGTTGTGTCGTTTGCAATCTCTCGATCGCAAGGACACCGCACATTTATCGCGTGTACGCTTGTCAAAGATCAGACTGAATGAAAACGGTGACAATCGTCACCGAAGTCTTTTACACTCAAACGGTTGCGCTTTTGTCTCGCAACACCTGCCGTGCAAAAGCCCCATACGGTACGGCTATCTGAGGCCCGCTGTCAAGTGCTGCTCCGAGACCCTGGAGCCTCCTTCGCAACCCAGTCCCTTCAACCTGCTCTTCCAGCTGAAGGTGGATGGCTTCACTTCCAAAACCATCCCGCATGTGACAGAACAACCGATCATCAGAACACTGACCCGATGATCGGCGCGTCATCTATGGTACGACGCTCATCGGAAGCGAGTCAAGTAGAAGAATTTGGAATTCCTCCGTGCTCTTCTCAACCTCGACCCACCCTCGCTTTTACAAAGAACAACCGGGCGTTCCAGCGCCCGGCTGTCGTCGTGCGGCGCCTATGATACGACCTGGATTCTGCACCGTCAAGTGGCAGGAGACCGCAGGACTCCACATGCTCGAGGCATGCTAGTCCTTCTTCTCCTCTTCCTCGGACTCAGACGCTTCGTCATCCTCGGAATCTGCCCGGGCTTCCACCATTTCAACGATTTCAACCGACTCGCCGGCTTCCGCGCCCATTTCTTCGGCAGCTTCTTCATTCGCCGCTGCTTCTGCCGCGGCTTCCGCTGCTGCCTGTTCCATCAGCTCTTCTTCCGAGACACCTTCCACCAGCTCCCGGATGCTGAGCTCACGCAACGCTTCCGGCGTGGATTCCGGAATCACCTGCACGAGCACATCAAACTCGACATCACCGTGCGGACGCACGACGACGGTGTGCTCACCCAGGTTCTTGATCGGTGCGGGAAGCACAATCTTCCGGCGATCGATCTCAATACCCTGCTCGTGCAACGAGTCCGCGATGTTACCGTTGGTAATCGCACCAAACATCTGCCCGCGTTCGCTGACACGAACCTTGAACTCTACCTTGGCACCGGTCGCGCGCTCCGCCACCGCTTCGGCACGGCTGCGACGCTCGGCGTCCAAACGAAGCAACGATTCCCGTTCCGCCTCAAAACGCTTCCGGTAAAATGGATTCGCCGGATACGCAATTCCCTGCGGCACGAGAAAGTTGCGCGCAAACCCCGGCTTCACATCGACAATATCGCCGGTGCGGCCAAGATTCTCGTAACTTTCACGAAGAAGTACTTTCATCGTCTTCACCACCTCTCTTCTCAAGTCCTGAGTCTTGAGTCCTGAGTCTTGAGCAAAACATCTGACCTTTCACGGTAACGCAGTCTGCCTGGATGAGCTCGAACAACCCTCATATTGGCTGTTGCTAACGGCTCACCGTTTAGGACGGTTGACCACACTTACCTCGGCGTGTCCGAGACATACGGAAGCAACGCCATGAACCGGGCCCGCTTGATCGCGTCCACCAGCATCCGCTGGTTCTTCGCACAGGTCCCGCTGATGCGACGGGGAATGATCTTCCCCTGCTCGGTGATGAACCGACTCAGCAACTTCACGTCCTTGTAATCAATGTAGAGGATGCCGTTCTCATGGAATCGGTCAACCTTCTTGCGGATCGACATCATGATTCAGCCCCTCCCGTCTTCACGTCCTCGCCCTCCGCCTCAGCGGCTTCGGCGACTTCGGCCTTCTTCTCGTCCGCCTCATCAGCCGGCTTTTCAGACTTCTCTTCCGACTCTTCCGGCTGCTCGTCCGAATCGTCCGACTCGTCGACGTCTTCTTCGATCGAGCTGAGCATATCCACCACCGGAGCGTCCTCGGACTGCTCCGCCATCTTGCGGCGGCGTTCTTCGAGCGAGGACTTCAATTCCTTTTCCCGCTCTTTCAGCTTCAGCACTTTTTCCGGGATGACAAGCAACAGGTGACGCAAATTCAACGCGTCAAGGCGGCAGTGCCGTTCCAGCTCGGTGGTGCCAGACGTATCCATGTTGAACTCGAATACGACGTAGACGCCGAACGGGCGGCCCTGAATTTCATAGGCGAGGCGTTTCTTGCCCCAATTGTCAAGGTTGAGGATCTCCCCGCCCTCGGTGCCTTTGATCAGGGCTTCGATCTTGTCGATCTGCTCCTGAAGCACCTCGTCACTCTGGTTCGGGTCGAGGATGACCATCAGTTCGTAACGACGAACCATGCTTTCTCCTTCGGTCTTGTTCGGCCAACGGTTCGCGCGGATTCCCATGAACCCACACCCGCCGGCAGGAGGTTAACCCACATCTCAAAGAGCGGATTACCGCTTTACGTCAGAGCACCGATTATAGCCGATGTTTCACCGGAATGCAAGATTTCCACACCCGCAGAGAGTCACAACACCTGATCGCACCCTATCAAACGCGGTATGGGGTGGTGTACAAGATCAGAGGCGGCGCTTGTATTTCAGCGGTTGAGCTTCCCCGTCCACACAGATATCATGGATCTTTTCCAGGATCAGCTCCTTCCCTGTCCCTGTGGTGTCGCCCGTTTCAGCATAGACTTCCTCCCACATCGCGATCAGCCGGTTCCCGATCACGGTGACCGAATCGCAGTTTTCTTCCAGGTAATAGAAGTCAAACAGCGCGGTGTTTACGATGTAGCTGTTCGGGTAGGACCGCTGGACGTTTTGGAAGTAGCTGGTATCATCCCAGGTGTAGTTCAAACCACGCATGAAGTTCAAGCTATCCGTGGCGGTCTCAATCGGCGTCCGGACAAACACAATCGTGTCCTGTTCAAGATCCACACGCGTTTCCGGCTGCCCTGCATCGCGCCACAGTTCTGTCCACACTTTCCACGCGCTGCCGTCTTCAGGTATCCGCAGACCGAACATGGTCGCCCTTGCATAGATTGACAGCATGTTACCCCGGCTAGGCAGCTCCTCAACCTTCACCGCCCCGGTGCCGATCTCGCCCCAGGTCAACGTGTCTCGCGTCCCCGTCTTGACCGATTCCAGAATCAGGTTCAGGTTGTCTTCGTACTCGTTCCACTTGGGGACAGGATCCCACGGCTCGAATTTCTTCTGCCAGGCTGGTTCCGCCCGGTAGGAAAGCGTCAATTTGAGGCTGACGGAATCTCCACCGGCGTTTGTCCACAACATGGTCGTCGGAAACATGCCGAATCTGTCAACATACTCCTGCTCATCAAATTGAATGAAGCCTCCTGCTGGCCCAAACGCGTAATTCAAACCGACAGGCGCCATCCCCATTCTGAAGACACCGTTCTCCTGCTCGGGCAGTGCGCCAAGCAGCGTCAACGACGCCAGCGCGGCCACAAGCAGACCGGCAATCCGTTTCATCCCCCTCGCTCCTGTCGCAGAATCTTTTCACACC
This sequence comes from bacterium, assembly GCA_963675295.2. Lineage (GTDB taxonomy): Bacteria > Electryoneota > Electryoneia > Electryoneales > Electryoneaceae > BMS3BBIN04. Next base: position 2,094,937 of record CAXXKJ010000002.1, on the reverse strand, counting down.
ACATAATGATCATGAAATAAGTTGATATCGTAACATAACACCCGGCTACGTACGAACCCAACCAACCGCTCCGGCCAGCCATCGCCCCCGAGAGGGATTCCGCCTCCAAAAACCCAGGGAACTATCCCCGTCCTGATCCGTGCAGCGGTCAGGATATACGAAGACATCGCGTATCCTCCGGCTCCAAGGGAGGAAACCATGGATAAAGAAACCAATACACAGGAAAGGACGACTCGACAGACCAACCGCCAGCCGTCCCCCGACAACAAGCAACCATCCGCAGCCAACGGAACCGACGCCCGAAACGGCACCGCCGCACCGTCCGCCGGGAACGAGACCAGCAAGTCAGGCAGTGACTCCGGCCCGTCCGTTGAGCAGCAGTTGAAGGACCTCAACGCATCCCGCGACGGGTTGTCCAGCGACGAAGCCGCGAAACGCCTTGACCAGTACGGTCCCAACGAAATCCACGAGCAGAAAAAGCACCCGCTGCTCAAGTTCCTCGGCTATTTCTGGGGACCGATCCCATGGATGATCGAAGCCGCGATGATACTATCGGCGGTGATCCAGCACTGGGAAGACTTCATCATCATCCTCGTGCTGCTATTGTTGAATGCGGTCATCGGCTTCTGGCAGGAAGCCAAGGCCGACAACGCCATCGAGCTGCTAAAGAAGAAAACCGCGCTTAAAGCCCGCGCGAAACGTGACGGATCATGGGCAACGCTGCCCGCCAGCGAACTGGTGCCGGGCGACCTGATCCGCGTCCGTCTCGGCGACATCGTCCCCGCTGACCTCACCTTAACAGATGGCGACTACCTGTCGGCCGACGAATCCGCACTCACCGGTGAGTCGCTGCCCGTCGAAAAACACTCCGGCGACAAGGCGTTTTCCGGTGCCAACATCCGCCAGGGCGAGATGGACGGCCTCGTCACAGCCACCGGCGACAAGACCTACTTCGGCAAGACCGCGCAGTTGCTGTCCGACCCCAAGACCCGCAGCCACTTCCAGAAAGCCGTCGTCAAGATCGGCGACTACCTGATCGTGTTCGCGGTTGTGCTCGTCGTCTTCATCTTCGCACTGGCGATGTTCCGTAACGAGAGCCTGCTCGACACACTCGAATTTGCCCTGGTGCTGACCGTCGCCGCGATTCCAGTCGCGTTGCCGGCGGTGCTGTCGGTGACGATGGCTTTCGGCGCGACACGTCTGGCGAAACGGCAGGCGATTGTCAGCCGACTGGTCTCGATCGAGGAAATGGCCGGGATGGACGTGCTCTGTTCCGACAAGACCGGCACCCTGACCAAGAATGAGCTGACTGTCACCGATATCCGCCCGTACGGCGACAGCGACGAGGAGGAAATCCTCTACTACGCCGCGCTGGCCTCGCGTGCAGAAGACGAAGACCCGATCGACAGCGCGATCATTTCCGCCGCATATAATAAGGGAGGGCTCAAGGATCGCCTGCAGCAGGCAAAGGTCAGCGACTTCGAACCGTTCGACCCGGTGAAGAAACGCACGCAGGCGACGATTCCCACCGATTCCGGCGACATCCAGACGTCCAAGGGCGCGGTGCAGGTGATTCTCGAGCTGCTCGAGGACGACGATGCCGCGCGTGACGAGGCGATGCAGGTGGTCGAAGATCAGGGCGCGAAAGGGTACCGTTCGCTTGCGGTCGGCGTGAAACGCGACGGTCCGTGGCAGCTGGCGGGCATCATTGCGCTGGTCGATCCGCCACGTGACGACACCTCCGAAACACTGAACCAGGCGCACGACATGGGCGTGACGGTGAAAATGGTCACCGGCGACCATCTCGCCATCGCGAAACAGACGGCGTCCGACATCGGGATCGGCACCAACATCCAGCTCGCCGACACATTCGCCAACCAATCCGACCGTAAAGCCCGGCAGACCGTCGAGGAGCTCGACGGCTTCGCGCAGGTGTTCCCTGAACACAAGCACGAGATCGTTGATCTGCTGCAACGCAACAACCACATCGTCGGCATGACCGGGGACGGCGTCAATGATGCCCCGGCGCTGAAAAAAGCAGATGTTGGTATTGCGGTCGCCGGTGCGACGGAAGCCGCCAAATCCGCCGCCGCGATTGTGTTGACCACGCCGGGCCTGTCCGTCATCATCGACGCGATCAAGGAAAGCCGCAAGATCTTCCAGCGCATGACCAGCTATGCGATCTATCGTATCGCGGAAACGATTCGTGTGCTGCTGTTCATCACGCTGGCGATCACCGTCTTCAATTTCTATCCAGTGACGGCGGTGATGATCGTGCTGCTGGCGCTGTTCAACGACGCCCCGATCATGGCGATCGCGAACGACAATGTGCGCTACTCCAATTCCCCCGAGAAGTGGAACATGCGCGAGGTGCTGACCCTGTCCACCGTACTCGGCGTAATCGGTGTCTTCTCCTCGTTCGGCATCTTCTACATCGGCGAGAAAGTGCTGCATCTCGGCACGGATGCGGTGCAGTCGTTCATCTTCCTCAAGCTGGCTGTCGCCGGACACCTCACCCTGTTCCTGACACGGACACGCGGCCCGTTCTGGTCGATTAAACCGAGCGGCCTGCTGTTCTGGTCGGCGATTGTGACCAAAATCCTCGCAACCCTGGTCGCGGTGTACGGCTGGTTCATCGCCCCGATTGGCTGGGGCCTGGCGGGAATGGTCTGGGGGTACGCGCTGGTCACTTTCGTGATCACCGACTTCCTCAAGATACAGACTTACAAACTACTGGATCATTCAGACATCCACTTCGCTTCACGGACTGCCTGAAGACCCTGAAACAACCAGAGCAAAACAATTTTCCAGATAAGGAGGTGTACCATGATTACCACCAATGAAGCTGATGCGGAACTTGACTCAACCGAACGCACTCAGCTGAGAACCCTGATATCCCTGTTGTCCCACAAGGACGGGATGAAACGTGAAGGTGCCCGGGAATCCCTCGTCGTGCTCGGCGAACCGGCGGTGCCGATGCTGATGGCGATCCTGCGTGACGGGAAGAACCCCGCGCGCTGGGAAGCGGCCAAGGCGTTGTCCGAAATCGGATCGGAACGGTCCACGGAACTGCTGGTTGACTGCCTCACCGATGAGGATTCCGACATCCGCTGGCTGGCGTCCGAGGGTATCATCGAAATCGGACTGCCCGCGATGAAACCGACACTGCGTGCCCTGCTCGAAAACCCGGACTCCCACTGGTTGCGCGAAAGCGTGCATCATGTGATGCATGACCTGCACGGCAAACAGGCTCGTGAACTGATGCATCCGTTGCTCAGCGAACTCCGTGAGGGCGCACCGGCCGAGATCGTACAGTCTGCAGCACGCGAAGGCCTGAAAGTGATTGAAGCGCTTGAAGAGTAGAGTTTCCCCCTGCTATTCCGAGAGCGACAACGGGCACTCATCCACCGATGAGTGCCCGTTCTTCCATGCCTTGGCTGCCACAAGTCCGGTTCAGACCTTCTCCGTCAGTTCTTCGTGTGCATAGGTGTACGCCCCATTCGCCTCGTCCTCGCACTCCAGCCGTTCGAGGTACTGCCCGCAGTTGCTGCCAATGGCGTTTTCTTCCAGCTCACCGATGGATTCAATCACCTCGAAGCCAACATCCCGGAACTGATCCGCCTTCTCTGATACAAACCTCGCCGGATCGAGTGACTGATCGACAAGACCGTTCCGTGTCGCCTGAACCGTTGGATTCATCGGCGTCAGCTTGATGAGGAACGTGTCAGGGCTGAACCAGCGCCGCACAGTCTTCGCGTCCACCTGCAGGCTCATTCCGAGCGCGAAGTTGAGCGTCACCTTGCGCCCCTCTCCTCCATAGATGCGATCACCGAACTCCGCCATCTCGGCGAACGTCATCGTCGGAGCCGGGATCAAGTGCTGTCGCTCCTGCGGATCAGTCGAATGCAGCGAAAACTGGAATTGGAAACGGTGCGGGTACAGTTCATGCTTGACGTCCAACAGTTCATTGAAAAAGCGATTGCAGCCCTTCGGTGCGACAGTTGACACGGAAGGCAACAGCCCCGGCGCATCATACCGGCGTGGCAGTTCGCGCAACACGGTGATTACGTCCCGGTTGAACGCCGGCTCGCCCATGCGTGCGAACTGGATCTTCCATTTACGCGACGGAATCACACGGTCCGGATAGCGTCGCGTCACCAGCGCGTCCAGCTGCGCCAGCATCGTTTCCGAGGAGACCCGGCCCTTGTATTTCAGGCCGGCGTCACAGAACCGGCATTGGATCGGGCAGCCCCAGAGTGTTGAGATGATGTTGACCCACTTCTCTTCACGTGGACAGGGCGGTTCCAGTGACTCAACGAATTCCAGCCGCCGTCCCGCCTCATCCTCGCCGATGTAAACCACCGCGAGGTCCGGATCGCCTGCGTGCGCCACAACCTTCATCTATTTCAACTCCAGCCGGTCCCAGATCTGCATTGCCGTTTGTACCCCATTTCCCACTGCAATCGACGTTTGCCGGTACAGGTTGTTCGCCAGATCGCCGAGAACGTACAGGTTGTCCATACCACGGAGCATGGAGATGTCCTCCGCGACGTTGTCCGGGATGCAATCCAGGTTCGGTGTCCGTCCCAAGGCGCAGATCAGCCGGTCAAACACCTCCACGACTTCGCCATCAGGTCCGGATAGTGTCAGTTCAAGCTGGTCTTCGTCAATTCGTCGAAGAGAGGTCAATTCATGATCCAGCTCATACTGGATGTGTGGATGCATCTGCACACGCGACACCAACGGCGACAGCGCTTTGATCCGTGCCGACCGGTTATAGATGACCACGTCGTTTGTCCGTGCCATCTGCAATGCGTAGTCGAAGGCTGCATCCCCTGCCCCGATGATGGCGACGCGACGGTCGCGCAGCTCCCTCAACGCAATAACTTCACAGTGGACAAGGTTGATGCAATCCTCCGCGACCATTCCGTCAGGCAATCGTATCGGGTTGGTGCCGGTCGCCAGAAGCACAATGTCTGCCTGGTGTGTCGTGTTTTCAACCTCGAGCGCAAAGCCCTGCCGCTGAATGTTGATGGTCAAAACACGTTCATTGCGCACATCGACACCGAATTGTTCCACCTGGCGCCGGAACAAACCGACCAGCTCGCGGCCCGTGATCCCGCCAGGGAATCCCGGATAGTTCTCAACGAGGTTGGCATTGCGCAACAGTCCGCCCAGCTCATGCGCTTCATACAGCACGGGATGCAGACCATACCGCTGCAGCTGTATCGCTGCGGCAATCCCCGCTGGCCCCCCGCCAACGATCACGATCGACGGATCGGTCATGCACATCCCTCCAACAAGTCTGATACCGATGTAATGCGCGTGAAACCATGCGACAGGTTCAACAATGTCGCACGGTGATGGCTTTCGGAAAACGATGCGGTCGCATCGAAAGGCAGAAATGTATGAAATCCACGGCAAAAAGCGCTGCGTAATGTGGTCTCCAAGCACAGATGAGTGACCATGCCACACCCCACCACCTGCCTGACCTCTGCATCGCGCAAACGCTGTTCGAGATCGGTTTCATGGAAGGCGTCATACGTGTGCTTGACGATTACCGGATCCGTATCCGCGAGCAGCGACGGTTCGATCTGCGAACGCGGCTCATTAGCACGCAGCGAATCCTGCCACCAGCCGCTCATCGGCGAATCCGCCGCGTCGTCATCCACATGCCGGGTGAAGATCACTGGCCGGCCCGATGCTCGAAATTTCTCCGCCAATTGCTCGACAGATCGTTGAACCAACGGCGTACCGGGCACGTACGCATGCGATTCCGGGTCGAGAAAATACCGCTGCATGTCGAGCACCAGCAGTGCAGCGCAAGGCATATCGAAAGCCGGGCCACGTGTCCGCCCATTGGGATGGATTCCCTCAAGCCACTTCGCGACCTTGCGGTCACGGTTGGCCTCGTCGATGTATGCCTGGCGCTGAATCATCCGCCATCTCCAGGTGAAAACAATACAGGGACCGCTCGAATGAACGGTCCCTGTGGAATTCCTGCAAATCCTGCCGTGAGGTTTAGCGGAAGAAACCGCCGAGCGTCAACAGCGGGGCGATCACGAGGCTGACCACCGACATCAGCTTGATGAGGATGTTCAGCGACGGACCAGACGTATCCTTGAACGGGTCGCCGACCGTGTCACCCACGACGGCTGCCTTGTGCGGCTCAGAACCCTTGCCGTACATCTGACCATCCGAACCCTTGAAGCCGCCTTCGATCTGCTTCTTGGCATTGTCCCACGCACCACCGGCGTTGGACTGGAAGATCGCCATCAACACACCGGAAACCGTCACACCAGCCAACAGACCGCCGAGCATCTGCGCGCCGAAAACGAAACCAACGATCGGCGGGGTCAGGATCGCGACCATGCCCGGCATGACCATCTGGCGAATCGCGGCGGCGGTGGAAATGTCCACGCACTTCGCGTATTCAGCCTTGCCACGCGCGGCGTCGATGATCTTCTGATCCTTCTCGTCCCAGTCGTCGCGTTCCGGCTTCACTTTCATCACGGCCAAAGCAGCCTTGAGCTCTGGGATCGAGGTGAACTGACGGCGGACTTCTTCGATCATGTCCTTCGCGGCCTTACCGACAGCGGCCATCGCGAAGCTGCTGAACAGGAACGGCAGCATGCCGCCGACAAACATACCGGCCATCACCCACGGATCGAGAATGTCGATCGTGAACTGAGTTTCCGGGAATTTTGCGTTGATCACGGTAGTGAATGCGCTGAACAGGGCGAGGGCTGTCAACGCGGCCGAACCGATTGCGAAGCCCTTGCCGATGGCGGCCGTCGTGTTGCCGACGGCGTCCAGGTTGTCTGTACGTTCACGAACTTCGTGCGGCAGCTCCGCCATTTCCGCGATACCACCGGCGTTGTCCGCAACCGGGCCGTACGCGTCAACCGCGAGCTGAATACCGGTGGTGGACAGCATGCCGAGCGCCGCGATGGCAATACCATACAGGCCGGCAAACTCGTACGCCATGATGATCGCGACAGCAAGCACCAGCAGCGGCCACAGGGTCGACTTCATACCCGTCGCCAGACCCGCGATGATGTTCGTCGCCGGACCGGTCAACGACTGGTCCGAAATGTTCAGCACCGGACCCTTGTCTTTCGCGGTGTAGAACTCCGTGATCATACCAATCGCGACACCCGCCGCGAGGCCGACGATGGTCGCAACGAAGATGCCCAGCGCAGTCATCTCGGTCGCGCCGATCATGACTGAATCCGGGACGAAGAAATCAATGATGAACCAGCTGACGACAACCATGATCCCGGCCGCGCCGAAGGTGCCGATGTTCAACGCCGCCTGCGGGTTGCCACCTTCCTTCGTGCGGACGAAGAACGTGCCGACGATCGACACGATGATGCCGACACCCGCCAACAACAGCGGCAGCAGCACCAGGTTCATCGCCGCCTGCGCGTCCGCCGCGGTCACCCACGCCGTCGCGCCGATGATCATCGCGGAGATGATCGAACCGACGAACGATTCGAAGAGGTCGGCGCCCATGCCGGCCACGTCGCCCACGTTGTCACCAACGTTGTCCGCGATGGTCGCCGGGTTGCGCGGATCGTCTTCCGGAATGCCCGCTTCAACCTTACCGACCAGGTCCGCGCCAACATCCGCGGCCTTGGTGTAAATCCCGCCGCCGACACGCGCGAACAACGCGATCGATGAGGCGCCCATCGAGAAACCGGACAGGACCTGCAACGTACGCGCGAGGTTCGATGCACTGTCGAAACCAGCGAAATACAGCGCGTAGACAATGAACAGCAGGCCGATGCCAAGCACACCGAGACCGACCACGTTCATGCCCATCACCGTACCGCCAGAGAACGCAACCGCGAGCGCCTTGTTCAGGCCGCTACGCGCCGCGCTGGCCGTACGCACGTTCGCCAGTGTCGCCACACGCATGCCGAAATAACCGGCGAGCGCGCTGCAGAACGCACCGACAACGAATGAAACCGCGATCAACCAGGACGATTCTGCCTTGCTCATGTTCGCAATCGCAAGCAGAATGGCCACAAGGACCACGAAGATCGCGAGCACACGATACTCACGTCCGAGGAACGCCATGGCGCCTTCACGAATGTGAGAACCGATCTCAACCATGTACTCCGTGCCCGGGTCCTGCTTCTTCACCCAACCGGATTTGATGGCAGCAAAGATCAATCCGATGACACCCATCGCGGGCAGCAGCCAGATGATGCCGTTCATCTCCATTTTCCTGCACCCCCTCCGTTAGCCAACCTAAGGATTGAACCCGCCGGGGTCACCGAGGTTCATCCCTCTCCCAATACTCACACTATGGCTGTGTATCCTCGCCCTGATCCGGGGCGGGTACACGTTTGCGGTTGTGTATGTTCATCGCTCGTTTTGCACCAAGAACCAACCAGTCGCGAGCAGCCGCCGCAGCGGCATCCGCCATCGCATCCATATGCGTAAGTTCGTTCTCTGTCAGCTCATCGAGCACTCGATCCGCGAGATCTTCGTACCCCCCAACACCGGGATCGAGATTTTCGTCACGAATTCCTACGCGTAATCGTGGTATTTCTTCACTAGCGACTTCATAAAGTACGGAGCGGAGGCCGCGATGGCCTCCGTCTCCGCCACGTTCACGCATGCGCAACTGGCCACGAGGAAGATCGTGGTCGTCATACACGACCAGAATCTCCTCATAGTCAAGGTTCAGCTTCTTTGCCAACCGCTGTACAGGCCTGCCACTCAGGTTCATGTACGTTTGCGGCAACAGCAGCCGAACATCCATCCGGGCGAAATTCGCCTGGGCAATTAACGCTTCATCAGCCATCCGGAAGCTGGTCTTCAGCTGCTTCGCCAGCTTGCGGAGTGCGTGGAAACCGAGGTTGTGCCACGTCGTCTCATATTCTGGACCCGGATTCCCCAGCCCGACCACGAGACGCGTATCCACAAGTTACTCCTCGTCTCCTTCGGAACCACCCTCGGCTCCGTCTTCGCCGCCTTCACCCTCTTCACCTTCAGCGGCTTCACCTTCTTCGCCTTCCTCTTCCGCATCGGTCGGCTCTTCGATGACACGCGGCATCACAACAGTCACGATCGTACGCGCCGGGTCGTCGTTAATCTCGATGTCTTCGATCTCAATATCCGAAACGTGCAGCGAGTCGCCGAGCTTCATCTCCGACACGTCGATCACGAACTCATTGAGCAGGTGTCGCGGCAGACAGGAGATGTTGAACTCGTACATGATCTGCTGGAGGATACCACCCTCGTCCTTGACACCAACCGGGGTACCTTCCAGAACGATACGCACCGTGGAATCCATCTTCACACCGCGCTTGATCCCCAGCAGGTCGAGGTGCATCGGAATCTGCGTTACCGGGTGACGCTGCACCTCACGCAGGATGCACTCACGGGACTCATCGTCGCTCTCGCCCCAGCTGACGCTGAGCAAGGTTGTACGATGAGCAACCAGGTTGCGGATGTCTTTTTCGTCGAAATCCAAGGCGATCGACGTGACCGTCTTGTCATCGTTGGCATGATAAAGTACGGCCGGCACACGCCCATCCTGCCGCATGTGCTTCGCCGCCTGCTTGCCGCGCGATTCGCGAAGATGCGCTGCAAGGGTTGTAATCTGGGTTTCAGCCACGTCTAACTTCCTCTCAAACGAACAAACTGCTGATCGATTCTTCGCGGTAAATGCGCAAAATCGCTTCCGCGAACACTTCCTCAACTCCCAATCGTTCGATCCAGTCCTGTCCGGCCTGATCGTCACGCTTCGGGATCGTATCCAACACAAACAGCTTTTCTATCGGGCTACTCTTCAACCGTTCCAGAGCCGGCCCGCTTAACATCGGATGTACACATGCCGCGAAGATGCGCTCCGCACCTGCATCTTTCAAGGCGCGAGACGCCTCGCAGAGAGTGCCAGCCGTGTCCACCATATCGTCCACAAGCAGACACGTCCGTCCCTCAACCGGTCCGAGCACATTCATCGCTTCGGCCACATTGGCACGGATGCGGCGCTTATCAACAATGCCCAGCTCCGCCTCAAGACGGTGGGCATACGCACGAGCCAGCTTGATTCCGCCAACGTCCGGCGACACAACGGTCAGATCCTTGAACCGCTGCTGCTGAAACTCCGGAATCAACACCGCCGACCCGTAAATGTGGTCCAGCGGAATATCAAAGAAGCCCTGAATCTGCGCACTGTGCAGATCCATCGTCAGCACACGGTCCGCGCCGGCGGCAGTGATCAGATTCGCCGTCAATTTCGCGGTGATCGGAACGCGCGACTCGTCCTTACGGTCCTGCCGCGCAAATCCAAAGTACGGAATGACTGCCGTTATTCGCTTCGCCGAAGCGCGACGGCAGGCATCCAGCAGAATCAACAACTCGAGCAGATTGTCACCCGGCGGGAACGTCGGCTGGATGATAAACACATCCCATCCACGAATGTTTTCGTGGATCTTGACCGAAATCTCACCGTCACTGAACCGGCCTACTTCCGCCTTGCCCATCGGGATGCCGATATAATCGGCGATCCGTTGTGCCAACGCCGGATGAGCACTGCCGGTAAAGATCTTGATCTGGTGACTGATGCCCGAGATCACTACGCTATCTCCCAGCTGGGGTGGCAGGATTCGAACCTGCGAATGGCGGCCCCAAAAACCGCTGCCTTAGCCACTTGGCGACACCCCAGTGACCGGCAAGCCGTGACTGTGACAGTTACGACAAGAATCCCGTCACGCCGCCGTCTATCTGTCAACCACGCCGCTAACTCTGGCGCGAATTGATCTCCTACGGAATGTCCAGAACCCGGTGCATGCCCGACATGTTCTGATCGCGCAGCCGCCCGTACACCTCGAGAATCTTGTTCTCAATGTCATTGCGGAAATCATTGTCGATTGGATGTGCGATGTCCTTGTACGTCCCATCAACCAGTTTCCGCGAAGGCATGCAGACAAACAAACCCTGCCCGCCTTCAATAATCTTCAGCCCACGGACGACGAACACATCATCAAACGTGATGTTGACAAACGCTTTCAGCTTGTCTTCATCCCGCAAGTTGATGTTAATCTCAGTAATTCTCATTGAACTCCCCTTGAACACCGTCCACCGGCATACAGTGAACCGTGTTCAGCGTACTTTCCGCCATACTGCCAGCAGCACGCGGACCACCAGGTTTGACTGTGGATGGCACGATGCTCTTCGCCGACCGGCCTACCCCTAAGCCGTGACGGATCGCTGTCCCATGCGCCGGGTCGCCATGTGGCTTACTACCCCCCTCCCGGCTTATCCTGCGCAAGGTACGAGTTTCCATCCCCATGTGCAAAGCAAACGAGCCCATCCAGGCATGGAAAAACACACCAACCACGCGGGCTCGAGACGATCACTTGCATCTGCAAATAACAATTCCGGGACGGCAATTCCCGGAATTGACACGAGTTGTGAAGATAGCTGCGGACCGGCAATCTGTCAAGACTGCGTTGAGCCATGCGAGCTAACCCGCACGCCCTTACACAATCTTCACCAACAGGTAGTCCCGTTTTCCCTTGCGCAGCACAACAACTCCACTCGGCAACAGGTCATTCTCATTGACAACCCGGCCGTCTGAAGCCCGCTGGTCGTTGACATACAGCGCATTCTGCTTCAACATTCGGCGAGCCTCGCCCTTGCTCTTCAGCAATCCGCTCTCCGCCACCAGATCAATCAACTCGACTCCGTCCACCAACTGCTGGCGGGACAGCTCAAATGTCGGTCCTTCCTTGAACACCTGGTGGATCAGATCAGCGTCCAGTTCGTCCAACCGGCCGGCGTACAACGCCTCCGCACCGGCGACCATCCGGTCCGCCTGCACGCTACCATGAACCAACGCCGTCACCTCCCACGCCAGCCGCTTGTGCGCGACACGGGCACCCGGATTTTCTTCGTGCTGCTTCTCCAGTTCGGCGATCTCCGACAATGGGAGGAACGTGAAAAGCTTCAGGTGCTTGATCACGTCGCGGTCGTCCGTGCGGATCAGGTACTGATAAAAATCCCATACGCTGGTCCGTTGCGGGTCGAGCCAGATCGCGTTGCCCTCCGACTTGCCGAACTTCGCACCGCTTGCCGTGGTCAGTAATGGGAACGTGATCCCGTAGCCCTGCTCCCCACCACGCCGGCGGATGAGGTCGATGCCGGTGGTGATGTTGCCCCACTGGTCCGAGCCGCCCATCTGCACCTGGCAGCCCTCGGTTTCATAGAGGTAGACGAAGTCCCATGCCTGCAGCAGCATGTACGTGAACTCGGTGTAGCTCAGGCCCTGGTCGTGATCCTCGAGACGGCGCTTGACACTTTCCTTCGCCATCATCGTGTTGACCGTGACCATCTTGCCGATCCCACGCAACCATTCGATCAGGCTGATGTTGACCGTCCAGTCGGCGTTGTTCAACACCTTCGCACCGGGAGCCTTGTCGGAATCCTCAAGGTCGAGGAACTGCGCCAGTTGCCGCTTGATGCCCTCGAGGTTGTGCGCAAGATCTTCTTCATTGAGAAACGAGCGTTCGCTGGACTTACCGGAGGGATCGCCAACCATGCCCGTCGCACCGCCGGCAATCGCCAGCGCCTTGTGACCCGCGAGCTGCACATGCACCAACCCGAGTAGCGGGATCATGCTACCCAAGTGCAGGCTGTCCGCCGTCGGATCGAACCCGACATAGACCGCACGGCCCGGCGTGTTCAACCAGTCGCGCACACCGTCTTCGTCCGTGCATTGCTCAACGAAACCACGTTCCTTCAGCACATCGTACAAGTTGGCCATCAGTCTCTCTCTATCTACAGGCTCGATCTACGGGCAACGACCATCCGTTACCGGCACGTTCCATCCAGCGACCCGCAAAAGTACAGCACCCCTGTCCCGCCCGCAACCTGAGTGCGGGATTTGAGCAATCTGAACTCAGGAGGTTGTGGTCAAACGGCGGTCGCCGGGCGGCGGTAGGTCTGACGTCTTCTGCGACGGCGGTTTTTCAGTTGCTCACCGCTCATTGCTCACGGCTCATCGCTCACGAGAGTCCTCCGTCTCTCCCCGCAGAAAATTCACGTCAACAGCTTCCTGAGAAAAACTTAAAGCACCGATTGCAAAAAATCCGGAGTCACTTTAATTTTTCCGCCAGACTCGAGTGAAACTCTAAGTTTTCTTTGATGTTACGAGGAGTCGAAGCTACCAAAACCGCTAAAGATCCCTGCCTGTTTGCCGAAGAAAGGGTAGGACAAGCGATGAGTTGAGGGCAACGCACACGAGGGGAACCCTTGTTACGTTGACCATGACGGGTGGACAACGATACAAACCCATCAACGCAACGCCCTCGACAATCGTGATCCATGACAAACGACGACGTAAGCCATCAGCAGCGGAGGTACCGCACTGATTGACATTAAGTTTGCTTACGAACGCGTTGGGTGGATCGGTCCCCAAGAGCGTGGATTGTGAGCAAGGGCTCCGTCTTCGGTCGGTAGGCCAGGGGATACCGCCGGTTGGGTAATACCAATCGGCGGTAGTTTTTCTCCACCCCGCTCGTCTCAACCCTCCCCCATGCGTACCTTGCCGCCAGCAAACAGCGAGGAACCGCATGAGCCGTTACCCCGAGATCGACCTCGGCAAGCTGCGCACCTACTCCGCCAGCGACCGGCAGTCCAAGGTCGCGACGAAAATGGAAGCCTTCCCGCCGCGCGCCGGGATGAGCGTGCGCGACTGGCTGGACGGATTGCCCAACATCCTCAAGGCTGCCGACCTGAAAGCGGTCGCACGCGCTATCGTCGCCGCCAAATCCGCGAACAAACCGGTGATCGCGATGATCGGCGGGCATGTGATCAAAACCGGCTGCGCGCCGATCCTGATCGACCTCGTGCAGCGCGGATTCATCACGCACCTCGCGTCCAACGGCTCCGCCGCGATCCATGATACCGAACTCGCCCGCTTCGGCCACACCTCCGAGGAAGTCGCCGAGCAGCTCACCGACGGCTCGTTCGGGATGGCCGCAGACACCGCCGCGCTGGTCAATGAAGCCGCGAAACGCGCCGCAGCGGACAATCTCGGCTTCGGCGAAGCGGTCGGCATGTTGCTGATCGCGGAAAACGCGCCGCACCTTGACCGTGCGCTGCTCGCCAAGTGTTACGAGGAGAAGGTTCCATATACGCTGCACGTCGCGCTCGGCACCGACATCGTGCACCAGCACCCGACCGCCGACGGCGCCGCGATAGGCACCGCAAGCCTGCACGATTTCCGCATCTACACTGCAACCGTCGCCCAGCTGGGCAACGGCGGCGTGGTGCTCAACCTCGGCAGCTCGGTGGTGATGCCGGAAGTGTTCCTGAAAGCGATCGCGGTCGCGCGCAACCTCGGGCATGAGGTCGTCAACTTCACCACTGCCAACTTCGACATGCTGCAGCATTACCGTCCCACGGTCAACGTGGTGCAGCGTCCCGTCATGCCCGGCGGCAAGGGGTACGCCATCACCGGCCATCACGAAATCATGATTCCATTGCTCGCGGCAGCGGTGCTCGAATACGCCGGGGAGGGCGACTCGTGATCAAGGGCGAACCCGATCCGAAGCAGAAAAAAGAGAAGCTAGACCCGAGCCTGTTGCGGGCGGCTTCCTACCGTGACCTCGCCCATTGGATCGCGATCCTCGATCTCGACCCGACGGTCGTCGAAGCGGAAGACGGTTTTCTTGCGTGGATGCGGCGTTGTAATGTTGACGTGCGCGAGATGGACGAAGGCGGGGTGGTCGTGGCGCGAGCGGGCGGATCGTTCCTGTTCATCGACGCCAGTTCCTTCGACCTCTGCGAGAAACAGCTTAGCGAAGTCAAACCCTATTGGTTGAACCCACCAGCGGAAGAAGACAGCGACGCATGACGACCGAACCGAGAAAACGGCAAACCGCCGCGGCGATGATGAAGTCCCATGGATCCCGCTTTGTCAAGTTCGGCATCGTCGGCGGGCTGGGCATCCTGGTCAACATGCTGGCGTATGCGCTGCTGCACGAAAAAGCCGGGATCGCCGACTTCATCGCGCGCGCACTTGCGATCGAAATCGCAGTGCTGCACAACTTCTCGTGGAATTTTTTCTGGACCTGGCGTGACCGGGGCCGCAGCTTCAACACCTTCTTCAACCGTCTGCTCCGTTACCACGGCAGCACGTTCATCGCGTCGTTCGTCATCCCGCTGGTAATCGGCTGGATTGTCGACCGCACGCTCGGCGACTTCCCGTTCGCCAACTACATCAGCCACCTCACCGGCATCGCCGCTGGGATGCTGGTCAATTACCTGATCAGCGACCTGTGGGTCTTCCGTGCGAAGAAAAAGGGACCGGCGGAGGAAGCAGAACTGAAGGATTGAAACTGGGCTGTGGCTCGGGTCGCGAGATGTGAGATGTGAGATGTGAGATGTGAGTAATATCTATTACCACGGACTTAAGTCCGTTGTAATAAAAAGAACGGGGACACTTACTCCGCTAAGTGTCCCCGATTTACATTATCCCGTACGAAGCGATGGATATCAAGCTACTCTGAACTTGAATATCACGTCATTTTGAACGAAATGAAGAAGATCGGGCTTAATTGACCGTTATCTAAGCTGAACCTTCTTCACTTCTCTTCGTTCCGTTCAGAATGACGCATTTCATAAATGTTTCCGGATTATCCAGCCAGATTCTTCATTCCTCTTCGTTCCATTCAGAATGACACCAAACACATCCGCCACTTCTTTTAGTATTCTACGGCCACCGAGAACCGACCACCGATTGCCGACTACCGTTTACCGAGTACCGCTTTTCGTAAACGTGAACGATCCCAACCCCATGGTCCGGCTGCCGTTGGGTCTGCCGGGCGGATCATCGGGTGGCGCGACGCCAACATGCAGCTCGAACGTGTATTCGCCCGGTGGTGCGGCGGCGGGAATATCCAGCGGGACGTAGGGACGGTAGAATGTTCCGCCCGGCTGCAGTGTCACCGTGATCTGTTGCAATGGATACGTATTCCCGGCGGGCGTGGTGACAGTTGCCCAGACGTCGAGCGGAGTTGGGTCGAGGAGAATGTTACTGACATAGGCGCGGTAGTGCATCCTCCGGCCTTGTGGTGGGACGATGTCCACATACGGGCTTAGCAGCACCTCCACTTCCGGTTCCCACTTTATCAATGCCAGATCGGGGGAATTTACGCCTCCTCCAAGACGAGGATACCATGCCGCGATAATCGAACCGTCTCGACCCAGATCAAGGGAGGAAACATCACCATATGATGTCTCATACCGCCAGAGCATTTCACCATCGGATGATACCTTCATCAGCCAAAGTTCGCTGTAGTTGTCCACATCCTGCCCGTAGCCACCGCCGATAATACTTCCATCCGGAAGGATGACATGTTCATAGCATCGGTCAGAACCACCATCGCTTGGTCCGTCAGGATTTGAGACAGCCAACGACCAGATAACGTTTCCCTCTGAAGTACGTTTGGCAACGTTGAAATCAAGACCAGTAGAATCTGATCGGATCGCACCAGATGTATACAGCGATCCGTCCTCATCTTCGCGTACACAGTACGCTTTTCCAGGAACCGGCTGTCCAGGAAGCAACTCATCGTTGCTCCAAACGACATCTCCATCTGCATCAAGCTTGTAGAAAATGGGTACACGAGTTTGGAGATCTTCATTCCAGTGATCTGAGCACGTCACAAAACCGCCATCGGCAGTGGGTTCAATCCACTGCGGTTTGTAGAGCGAATCCTCGTCCGTCCATTGCCACATGAAATTCCCGTCCTCGTCGAAACGGAACGCTGTCCCATTCGCGGAATAGCCAACTGCGATGTACCCCCCAGCCGGAACTTCGTGGACACAATAGAACAGTTCGCCGATCACCCAGCCTCCGATAACGGTCATCCACTCTTCGTTGCCGTCGGCGTCCAGTTTTCGGATGAAGGGGTCAAAGCCGTTTCCCCATACCTCGCCGCATTGGATGAATCCACCATCGCTGGTCGGTTCGATGTAATGAGCACCATCCGAAGACGCTGATCCTTCAATATGCAGCCAGATTTCGTTTCCGTCCTGGTCGAGCCGGGCTGTCCAGTACTGGATGTTTGTTTCATAGTAATCAGTATAGCCAGTGGCGATGTATCCACCATCCGGTAAGGCGCGGACAGCTTCCATGTACTCGTAATCTGATCCATAATCCCAAGTCTTTGTCCACAGAGTGTCAGGGGGTTGGGCATTGGCGGTGGATGTGATCAGCAGGGGGAGGATGATCAAGAAGAGGACCATAGGGAAACGGGTCAAACGGTCGAACGTCAGGAGACGGTGTGTACGGATCGGGAACTGGCGTGTCATTGGGCGCCTCGGTGGATTCGAGAGATATGGCAATATACGTCGGGAGGATGGACAATTTGATGCCCGCGGAAGGTTTCCTACTGCGGAACAATGGACGGTGGATCGTCCGCGGTAGCGAACAGCAGCTCCCGCGGGCATCGGGGATCACAGAAGGTGGCAAACAAAAACCGGGACCGGCTGAACCAGCCGATCCCGATTAATCATCACAACCGTAACTCACATCACCCGCACTCACCGCGTACCCAGTCGAGGTAGGCGGGCAGGCCGTCCTCAATGTTGAACAGCAGCACTTCCGGCACGTCGTACGGGTGCAATTCCGAGATGCGTTCGATCAGACGGGACGCCTTCTCCGCTGTCGTCTTGATCAGCAGCACCTCTTCCCCGTCCTCATTCAACTCACCGTCCCACATGTACGTGGAAACCGCGCCGATGAGACGGTTGACACAGGCCGCCAGCTTCTCTTCCACCAGCTGACGCGCCAATGTTTGCCCCGTCGAACCGTCGGCGGGTACAGTCACAAGTGCAAGTCGTACATCTGTCACAACCGGTGTTACCCCTCCGCAGGCTCCTGAACGAGACGCAATCGCTGAGTCCGGCCCGGGATGCGTTCGATGATTCCCTGGGCTTCGAGGTCAAGCTTGACCGTCACCAGGTACCATTCTATCGAACCGTCGAACGAACCCGTCAGACTCTTCCGCACTTTATTGGTCAACTCGATGAAGGTGAGTTCATCTTCGTTCGTCAGTGCCGCTTCAATCGCAGAGCGCATCAGGTTATATTTTGATTTGCTGATGCTCACGCCCTGCTTATCGGGGTCCGGGTGACGAGCATGAATCGTCTCTTCCATCCTCTCTCCGCGAACAAGGTCAAAGCAACGTCAACGCCGAATCATGCAACCGAATCACGCATGGTTGCAAGCAATTTCCTCCGAGAAGAAAAGGGAACCGCTCGGGCTCCCTGTAATGCCTTGGTTTTCCAACACCCATCAGGAGCGACTGACCCGTCCCTTGCTCATCTCGAGAGGCTTCCAGCCATCTTCGGTCATGATATGGATGTGGGTCGGGACACTGCCCTCGACCTCCGACATCTGCTCCTCGACACGCGCAATCGTGGACGACAGCGACATCGAGACCAGAGGTGTGGTCGGCTTGCGCTTGCGAACCTGCTGCACCAGCGACTTCTTCGGTGCCTCGCCACGCATGCGCGGGATGTGCAACGTAGGACGGCGCTTCTCCTTCACCGCCGTGTACTTCTGGTGCACCTGGCTGCGGGTGATGCCGAAGTGTTCCGCCATCGCGTCCGGGCCGAGATCCTCATAATGAGCGAGCAGGAAGCTCTCGTCCTCTTCCGTCCACTTGCGCGGACCGACCTGCAGCTGCTCCGCTTCGCTGACACTCTGGTCCGGAACCAGCTCGGCGGCCTTGTGCTTGATCTTGCCGTACTTCACACGGACAGCCTTCTTGGTCACGCCAAAGTGACGCGCCAACTCATCGAGGCTCATCGTGTTGTAGTTCGCGAGCAGGTAGCGCTCGTCGTCCTCGCTCCATTTGCGCGGACCACGCGGCTGCGTCGTCGGAGTCGGCGGCGGCGGCTCATCCGGAGCCTTCTGGGCCAACTGCAGGAAGTCGGAACGATTCCGCAACTTGCCGTACTTGACGCGCACAGCCTTCTTGCTGACGCCGAACTGCTTCGCCAGTTCCTGAATCGGAACCTTGTTGTAGTTTGCGACGAGATATGCTTCGTCTTCAGCCGTCCACTTCTTCGGCATTATTCCTCCTTAAGGCACAAGCGCCGGAAGGTTCTCCGACGCATTGGATACAATCCAGAATATCATATGAGAAAGCGTCTCGTGGGGATGGACTGAGGCCTCCGAGAGACACCTGCCGCGACAAAACACTCACCCGCCGAACACCCGACGCACTCACGTCTTACTTCAACACCACCGCACGCGCCTGCACCGACTGGCCGTCACCGCCCTCGACCTTGACCACGTACATCCCGGACGGAACCGTTTGCGCGTCCCAGACAACCCGCCCACTCGCGGACGCCAGCGCCTGTTGCGCGACCACACGCCCGAGCAGATCGTACACGTACATCCGCGCGGCGGCACGTCCCGGCAGCTCATAGCGCACTGTCACCGACGCGTTGCTCGGAACCGGCCACAACGTGATCGTCGGCAATGCCGGTTGGGCACTGCTCCAGCTTTCTCCGACGTAGGCGTCTGTCGCCGGGAAGTAGGACGCCACCGGCCGGTGATCGCTGACCGTGGTCAGGTAGTTGGACAGCTCATCATCGAGCCGGAGCGTTTCCGTCAACCCGTTGTCGCCATATTCGTCCAGCAAGCTGGACGTAATCAGAATGTGATCGATCAACGAACTGTAACCCGGATACGATGCCTGCTGCGGGTCCCCCGCCATGGGAAGAGTGAGAAATTCGTAGTTGTCATCGTCGAGGAAATCGAGGAACACGTTCCACGATTCCGGATCGTCCAGTTCATCGTTGAAGTCGCCGACGACGATCCAGTTCGGTTCGTCACCCAGCTGCGGATCAATGAAATCCTTCAATGCGCCCAGCTCGATGCGGCGGGTCTGAATGTCATCCGGCGTGTTGTACGCCTTGAGATGAACGACGACCAGGTTAAACGCAATGGTAGTCTCGTTTTCCGTGACTTCCATCGGTATGACGTACGGGTTGCGCGTAAACTGGTTGCCGATGATGACATACGGCGCACCGGTCAAGTCCACCTTCGAGTTCTTGTACAGCACGCCGATGCGGATATCTCCGGCATATGGCTGCGTCGTTAACGCGCTCCAACCACCCGCTGTCTGCGCGGCCTGGTTCAAGGCGTCCACATCGACGATTTCCTGCAGACCAATCACATCGAGTTCGAGATCGCCGACCATCAGGCCGACCAGCGTGGTGGTTGTCGCGCCAGTCAACGGGAATTGTTTCAGGTTCCACGTGGCGATGTCGATCGTTGTATCTGAGCCGCGCCGCTGCACAAGCTGCGCGTGCACAAACGTCACGCTGAACAAGCACAAAATCAGCGTGATCAAGACTTTACGGGTTACCAAATGCATCTACCTCTCCAAGGACTGTGGAGCCGTAAAGTAGACCCCGATCCGACCGGAGACAACCACCCGTGAGAATTATCCGGGGACACTCGATCGTCCCCCTTTTCGCAGCCCTCTAACGGTACCTGCACTTTCCCACGACATCATGAAAAACGGCCCTCGTTGTCGAGGGCCGTGATATCACATCAGGTCTGGGCCGCAGTTACTTCAGCAGCACCATCTTGCGGGTCTTCTCTGTGCCATTGGCGTTCAGCTTGTAGAAGTACACGCCACTCGGCAAGTCTTCCGCGAGGAACAGCACGTTGTGCGAACCAGCGCTCATGCCACGGTTGAGCAGCGTCACCACTTCACGACCGAGTACGTCGTAAACGGCAAGCTTCACGTTCGCCGGACGATCCAGCGAGAACGCGATCTTCGTCGACGGGTTGAACGGGTTCGGGTAGTTCTGCTTCAGGTCAATTTCATGCGGTTGCAGGCTGCTGCTCGCATCACCAACGGAACCTGGACGATAGAAACCACCCTGTCCTTCCCATTCGTAGTCGTACGGATCCTGCCAGAAGCCCGTGCTGTCAATGTGCATCGGGTAGTTGTGCTGCCACTCGGCATTGTCATCGAACATGTCAAGCAGCATCTGCTTCGAGACACGCTGGACAACCATCGGATTCTGCGTCATCTCACCAACCGCCTGATCATTGCCGGCAATGGCAGTACCCGGATCCAGATCCTTCAGATACGAGATCATGAGGTACTCACCTTCGCAGCGCAACGGAATCGTCGGATCCGATTCGCTCTGGCTCTGGCCCGGAACCGGTTCCACATTCGGATCGGTCCAGATGGTGTTGGTGATGTTGATCGGCTTCGTCCACAGTAATCCGTTGTACTGTCCCGGCGGGCTGGCGGTCACATAAATGTCCGCATTGCCGTAGGGCAAGTCATCAGCCTGGGTCTTGAAGTCCGTCGTATCAGGACCGCCGTCCATGGCTCGGAACGTGCACCAGAGAATGTCCGTATCCATGTCGTAGAACAGGTTCGGACGGTCCGTCGTACGCGCCCAGCCTTCCGGGCGAACGACAAACGGCTGGTTGTTGATCTGCGTCCACACCGAGGAGTCACCACGTTCCATGTGGTGGAAGATGCGCCCGGTAACCGTCGCGTCCAGATCAGGAATCCCTGGATAGCCGTAGAAATAGAATTCACCCACGGTGAACGCGGCATGCAGATTGTTTTCCGCATCGAAGATCACTGAGCAGTCGGTGTATGCACGGAACGTATCCTGATTCGCGGTTACCGTATCCGGCAACGCTGCCGGTTGGATCGGAATGAACTGAGTTACGTCAATCGGGTTGTCCGTATCCCAGGTTTCGCCAGCGTCATCACTTAGATAGATGTACAGGTCGTTGTTGACCTGATCATCAGCACCCGGCTCACGGAAGTCTTCGCCAATCGTGGCAAAACGGCTGACAGCCATGCCGAGCGCGAGGTTGTCACCGGTCATGTCGACGGTCAGATCCGTCGAAATGTTCATCATGATTTCCGGGAAAATGAACTGCTCGCCATCGCTCATGTCCGGGGTCATCGTGCCGGTCACAGGATCCGGAATGAAACGGAAGTAGCTCGCCGCGGTGACAGCCGTCGCGTCGTCCTGACGGCTTTCGTGCATGATCATGTGAACGTGGTTGGTCGTACCAAACACCGAGTGCGGCCAGATGCGTTCGACATCACCGTACGGAGGAACGTCGAACGAGTTGAAAATCGTCGGCACAAAGGGATTCTGCACGACTGCAGCCGCAACAAAATCATCACCGTTGTTTTCGGCCACGTGGAACGTCGGATACCCAACGTTGTTTTCGTAGTCAAACACCAACGTGGTGTAACCACTGCGGTAGTCGGTTTCACACACCTGGCTCGGGTTCGGGGCCATCATCAACCCGCCCTGGCCGTCATCCATGACCCGAGTGTAATGGACGTGGCGTGGGTTTGCGGTCGAAATCCCATCCAATTTGGAATATACAACGTACGCTTCCCAGTCATCGCCACTACCGGGATAGAAACCGATCATGCGGCCGGAACTACCGTTGTGCTGCGCATCCCAGGCCGAGAAGCCGACGATAAGCGTGTCGCCGATCAGTTCGTCAAGTTCGCCCACGCGCGGAGTGAAGCCCGGCATATCAACCGGAACGTTCACTTCCTCATCACCGCGAAGCAGTGGCAGCGGATTTGACGTATCATACTTTTTGGCGTCCACATTCGAATCGGCAAAGCCGGTTACCGTGACAGCCAGCAGTAAAGCCAATACCAGGCTCAAAAAGCTCTTCATGCTCCCTCCGTTAGTACCCCTAACCTAGGTTGGACCCTGTCTCTTCCTATTTGGAGTTGTTGCTTTGCGCTTGGGGCTTGAACTGAATCTGACGCTATGACTCCGGACCGGCGTCACAGCCAAACAAACCCTGCCCCTCTTTTAATGTATACGCTGCCAAGGGAAATGCAAGAACAGATCAGTGCCTGAGGGAAATCTTACCCGGAAAACTGCCTCTGAGCGGATACCGTTGACCGCTCAGGGATCGCTTGGATTGTCGATCCCGGGTCCGATTTCGCTATCTGGTTTACCGTGTACCGACCCCGCGCAGGCCGTATCTTGATGCCCCATGCTTCAAGAATGATCCAGCTAATATACTCGCGTGCGAACCGTCTCACCACTCGGCAGGACAAGTAGAGCCACGGTATTATCGCGATTTCATTCGAAAAAGAGACCGCTTAGAGCCCGAGTTAGCGCATACTCGCAATTGGACGCGGGAAATTTGGATCTACTCCCCTTTTGTTTTAGGTTAAAGAGGAAGGGCGGGTGAGAACAGTAGAGCGAACAAGGCATTTCCGCGGAGTTTTCTCTTTCCTTTCCGTCCTCAATGTTATACTATTTGGTTCTTCTAGCGGAACTACCAATACCGTACGTAAAAACCGGCTGTACTCGTTCAACCGAACTCTGTGCGAGCCGGGATTCTGTGTAGTTCGATGTGAACACCGAAAGGAAGAGAACATGAAGCGAGCGTGGTTAGTGATGTGTACGCTTGGGCTCGTGATGCTGATGACTACTGCTGCGATGGCGGACGCGGTTATCAGTCAGGATGTCCTGGCGAAGAAGTTGAACGATGAACCGGCTGCCAAGTCGGGCTTTGTTGTTGATTGGAACAACGCGCACAACGAATTGGACGAGATCATCGGCGACACCGTCATCGTGGGTATGACGTGGCGTGACATGCAGCACAACGCAACGTTGAGCCGCATGATTGAAGTCGACGACTATGTTGACAATGCGACCACCGTCCACATGACATGGTGCTACCGCGAAACCTCAAGTGGTACCTCCGAGGCCTACTACATCAGTGCGAACCTCCTCGAAGATGGTAGCATTGAGGTTGGTACGTCCAGCCAGGCCAACGTTGGTAGCGAATTTGGTGGTTATCAGGTGATCACCCTGGCTACCGAACATGACGTACCGGTGATGACCTATCACGGTGGCCCGCCGGCCGGTGAGGAATACCATTCCTACAACGCCGTGCCGAACCCGTTCGTGCCGAACGTATGGAACACCTGGACGATTCCGGAAGTTGACGTTGTCACCATGTGGCCGCACGCGGTTGGTGCCTACGATGAGGACGACAACTACTACGTCCACACCCTGCTCAACGAGTACGATCCGGACAACCTGCTGGAAGACGGTCTCTACTACAACCGTGCCCTGCTGGATCCGGCAATTGCAACCTTCACCAACGCGACCCCGGGTGGCGACAACCAGGTGCTCGTGACCGACGTTGCGATGAACCTGTCCAACGCCCTTGCCGTCTCGGATGATGGTATGAACGTGGCTGTGGCCAACATGGTCAGCCGCTTCAACCTCTACGATGAAGGCGAAGACACCCAGCACAACAACGAAATCCTGATCTGGGAGAGCGACGACGCCGGTGAAACCTGGAGCTGGGGCACCGAAAACGCGATGGTCGTGACCAACTGGATCGCCCCGGATCCGAGCGCCCTGCCGGATACCACCGCGGCCAACGGCGACACCATGCGATGCTACACCGAAATCGACATGGTGTACGATGATGACAACAACCTGCACGTCACCTTCAACACCGAGAATTACTACTTCTACGAAGGTACGATTTCGGTCCTCGGTTCCCGTCAGTGGTACTGGAACAGCGTGGATCAGCTCTTCGTGCAGATTCAGGATGCGGATTACTTCAACTCCTCCACCGCGATGGAAGCTGCGCAGTGGGAGAAGCAGGTCGGTAATGGCAACCTGTACTGGGACAGCGACACCGACGTGATCTGGTGCGCGTACGTGATGTACGGTGAGGACGGCCTCTACGAAATCCAGGGTGAGCAGGCTGTGCCGCTGGATTGCTCCGATGACGGCGTGCAGGCGACCGACGTCTGGATCACTGCCTCCCCGGACATGGGTAAGCACTGGGCGAAGCCGATCAACGTGACCAAGACCCGTAACATGGGCACCAACCTCGGCCCGGGTGAAACCGAATCCGAGCGTGAAATGACCATGGCGTTGAACAGCGACGGTGACTACCTGCACCTGTTCTACACCAAGGACTACGACGGTGGCATCGCGTCCCCGGGTGGCGACGCTCCGGTTGGCGATCCGACCAACAACCCGCTCGTTTACCACCGTGTGATGAAGCAGGCCCTGATCGACTCCTTCGATGTCAACGCGGAATGGGTTCGTAACTACCCGATGCACCGCGACTCGACCGGTTTCTATCAGGATCCGGATGACTGGACCACCTATCCGGATGATGGTTTCTTCGGCCTGACCTCGGTCGGTGAAAAGAGCCAGAGCCTGACCCCGGATCAGTTCGAACTGCAGCAGAACTATCCGAACCCGTTCAACCCGAGCACGCAGATTGCCTTCAACCTGTCCAGCCCGGGTAAGGTCAAGCTGGCCGTCTACGACGTCCTTGGCCGTGAAGTTGCCACGCTGGTCGACCGCGGCATGAGCGCGGGTGCCCACACCGTCAACTTCTACGCCGGCGACCTCGCCAGCGGTGTCTACTTCTACAAGCTGTCTTCGGGCGACGTTTCCGCCACCCGCAAGATGGTCCTGATGAAGTAACGCAGCGCATGAACTCATGGCGAACGCCTTGATTCACCGCATACGAAACGGGGCCGCTTCCAACGAAGTGGCCCCGTTTCTCTTACTCTTGCCCGATTCCTGAACGCCGTCTCTTGCTGCCCGAACGCTGACCAGTTCAACCGATTTCAATTCAGCACTGGTTGTACCAGCCGCATCAGACCGTCCATCAGTGGCAGTCCTGCGATGAACGTTACCCAGCCGCCCAACGCCAGGCCAGGGCCGAACGGGATTTCCACTTCACGCAGCGAAACCTTGCGTACCCATGCCCAGATCAACGCCGCGACCAGCACCGACATCGACGCCATGAGCAGAAACACCGGCAGAAACAGCGGGTGCAGGTAGACACCGATACCCAGCGCCAGTGTCACATCCCCCATGCCCATCGCCTCCTCCCCCATCCACATGCTGGCGAGTTTGCGTGTCAGCCAGAAAAATCCACCGAGGATAAGTGAGGATACCACCGCTATCATCAGGCCATACCACGATCCAGCGAGGAACTGCAGAATCAGGCCCGGCACGCCGAGCGTCAGAACGAGAACGTCCGGCACCAGCTTGGTTTCGAAGTCAATGAATCCGAGCGCGATCAGGTTCCACCCCATCACGATCCCGAGCAGTGCTTTCCACGTCAGCCCGAATTCCAGCAGGCACAATAGTGGAACCAGCCCGCCGAGCAACTCCACCAAAGGATACCGTGCGGATATCGGCGCCCGGCAGCCCTTGCATTTTCCGCCAAGCAGGACCCAGGACAGCAGCGGCACGTTCTCGTACCACCGAATCTGCCGGTCGCAGGACGGGCAGTGCGACGGCGGATGCACAATCGACTCCCCCGCCGGGACACGGTGGATTACCACGTTCAAGAAGCTGCCGATCGCCAGGCCGATCAGCGTGGCAAATACGACAATTGGAAGGTACAGGGCCTGATCCATGATCAAGATCCGTCTGGGTTGAACACAACGGCGCAGCACGTCAGCAAAAAGCCCGGCGGGCATGATCCCACCGGGCTTGAAAGTACGACATAAATGGTCTCGATCAACCAAGACCGGCCTGCATGACGCGACCAATCTGGAAAATCGGCAGGTAAATCGAGACGAGAATCGTCAACACCACCGCACCGAGCAGAATGATCATCATCGGCTGGATCAAACTGGTCAATCGTTCCGAAATCGCTTCCACCTGTTTTTCGTAGAAGTAGGCGGCACGATCAAGCAAGCGGTCCATTTCACCGGTTTCTTCACCGGTAGCAACCAGCTGCACCAGCGTTGACGGGAACTTGCCCGTTTTCTTCATCGCAACCGAAATCGCGAAACCGTCCTTGACCATCGTCTTCACGTCATTCAGCGCGCGCCGAATCACGCGGTTGCCGACAACTTTGTGGCAGTGGTCAATCCCTTCCAGCACCGGTACACCAGCACCCATCAGGATACCGAACGTCTTCGAGAAACGGTTCATCATGCTGTCTACGTGCAGCTGTCCGAGTACCGGGAATCGAATGCGGAATGTATCCCAGGCGATCCCGCCGCGCTCGGTCAACGTCAGCGTCCAGCCGACGATGAAGAACACGATCGTAATACCAACCGCCGCAATGAAGTTTTCACTCAACGCCGTGCTGATCGCAATCAACATGCGCGTGTGAATCGGCAGGCTGGCGCCGAAGTTTGAGTAAATGTCAGTGAACATCGGAACGATGAAGATCAACAACGCGGTCAGAATGATGATCATGAACAACACGATGATCACCGGATAAGTCAACGCTGACACAACCTTACGACGCGTTTCCGCAACCGCTTCGAGGTAGTTGCTGAGCTCCTCAAGAACCGTGTTCAACGAACCGGAGATTTCACCGGCCTTGACCAGCGCGATGTACAAACTGTCGAAGACACCGGGGTGCTCCGCCAACGCTTCCGATAACGCCTTACCGCGTTTCAAATCCGTCGCGACAGCGGCGAGAGTCTTACGGAATCGGCTGCTTTTCTCCTCTTCCATCAGGTTCGCCACCGACTTTTCGATGGTCAAACCCGCGGAGAACATCGTTGCCAGCTGACGGGTGAAGAAGACAAGTGTCTGCAACGGAACCGAAGTCCGCATCCGGTACACTGCCGTACTGATCTGGTCAACGATTGACGTCGACTGCGCCTGCTCGGCCATCCGGACTTCACGCAGCGAGACAATTTTCCAGCCACGCTTCGTCAGTTGCGACCACGCGGCCTCGTAGCTGTTCGCCCGCAACCGGTCTTCACGCCGGGTGCCATCCGGCTCGGTAATGATAAATGCAAAATTGGGCATGTTCGTCCGTCCTGGTGGTTCGTGCGCTCAAAGCTGCAAACGCAACCCTGCCCTATTCTGTCGTCACGCGCAGAATCTCCGCGAGTGTCGTCAATCCACGCTTTGTCTTGTCGATGCCGTGCTCACGCAGGGTCTGCATCCCCTGCTCAATCGCCATGTCACGGATCTCGTCCTGGCTCGCATTTTCGAAGATCAGACGGCGCACATCCGGCGTCACCTGCAACAATTCGAAAACACCCGTACGACCGTGATAGCCCGTGTTTCGGCAATGCACGCAGCCACGGCCCTGGTACCATTCGATCGAGTTCTGATCCTCTTTCGAAATCTCCAGGTACTCAAACTCCGTGTCCTTCGGAGTGTACTGCTGCTTGCAGTGCGGGCAGACGGTACGCACAAGACGCTGCGCCATGACCAACAGCAGGGACGAACCGGCGAGGAACGGCGGGACGCCGATGTCGACCAGACGCGTGATCGTGGACGGCGCGTCGTTCGCGTGAACCGTCGAGAACACAAGGTGACCGGTCAGCGAGAACTTGACCGCGATGTCGGCCGTTTCTTCATCTCGAATCTCACCGATCAGCAGGCGGTCCGGGTCCTGACGCAGAATCGATCGCAGCGACGAAGCAAACGTCAACCCGATACGCGGCTTCACCTGAACCTGGTTGATCCCGTCGAGGTGATACTCAACCGGATCCTCAACCGTCGTGATGTTGTCGCCTTCGCTCATGATCTCACGCAGCGAAGAATACAACGTCGTCGACTTACCGGAACCCGTCGGGCCGGAAATGATGATCATGCCGTACGGCTTGATGATGTTGCGCTTGAAGATCTTGTACTGGTGATCTTCGAATCCGAGCGTCGCCAGCGTAAAGCCAAACGTGCCCTTGTCGAGCAAACGCATCACGACCTTTTCGCCATTCACCGTCGGCAGGATCGATACACGAACGTCCACCTCGCGATCCTTCGCACGAATGGTAAAACGGCCGTCCTGCGGCAAACGCTTTTCCGCGATGTTCAGCTTCGAAATGATCTTGATGCGGGCGACAATACCGTTGTGAGCCGTGCGGGGAGGTTCCATCACCGCGTTCAACACACCATCAATACGGTAGCGAACGAGGACGTTGTCCTCCTTCGGCTCAATGTGGATATCCGTGGCACGCTCTTTCATCGCTTCGCTGATGATCATGTTCACCAGCTTGATGATCGGAGCGTCTTCCTGCTTCGCCGTATCGGTCATGTCGACCATGCCCTCATCGCCCTCTTCCGACTCGGCAAAGAAGTGCAGGTCGCCAATTACTTCCTTCGTCTCACGCTGCTTACGAATCCGGACATACAGCTGGTCAATCGCGTGACGGATGCCCTGCGGCGCCGCCATTCCGACTTCAACCTTCACATCGTCGGGAGCGATCTTGTGCAGGTTGTCGATGGCGATAATATCATCCGGATCTTCCATCGCAACCCAGACAGTGCCATCCTCACGACGAACCGCAATCAAAGTATTTTCAAGGGCGAATTCTTCCGGAATCATCCGGACGACTTCTTCCTTCGATTCCAACAATTCTTCGTTGTTGAAGAATCGGTAATCACCCTGCTTGGCTAACGCCGAAAAAACGTTCTCTTCGGTGGCAAAACCCAGTGCGACCAGCATTTCACCAACACGAAGACCTTCTTCAGGTGCCTTTTCCAATGCTTCCGTTAACTGCGCATCGGTGACAAAACCAGCTTCGATGAGCAATTCACCGATCTGTTGGCTTACACGAAATCCTGCTTCCATCAACCCTTCCTTCGTCGGCAGTATGAGAGTGGAACATCTCGAGGTTAAGATTCACCCCGGGCCTGACCGTTCACCCGGGGTGAATTTGGGATGGCTATGACTCCATCATTCCGGTGAAATGTCGCGGATCAGGAAGACGGTCACCGGTTCCACCGAAGCATCCGGCACACCGATAATCTCCGCCGTAATCTGAACCTGAGTTTCACCCACGGACGGATCCGGGAACGCTTCACCTTCAGTAATCAGGAACCAGCGGTACGCGACACCGTCAGGATCATTGTCCCAGATGGTGTAAAGCGGGTAGTCCCAGATACCGGTATACGCGAACGGCACCGTCGGCGAATTGATGTCGTTCACCCGGAAGATGCGGCCCTTCGCCGGGCTGAAACTCACCAACTGCTGGTTGATTCCGTAGCCGTGACCATCAAAAACATCCAGCCGCAGTTCGAACTCGCCAAGGTCACCGGGATGGTCACCGAAGTCGTAGTTCGCCGGCTGAACAGTAAGCACACCAGACGGTTCCGCCAATGGCAGGTGAACCGAAACGTGGTCCGACACTTCCTCACCATTGCCGTTCAACGCCGAAGCCGTCACAATCACCGTACGGTTGGTAGCTTCACTGTGGTACTCGAGCGTGGAGTAGCAGACACCCGGAGTAACTGACGTCGTATGCTCGGATTCGTTACCGGTCACACCGCGGTCCAGAATGTGCGCGTATTCAGTCGAGTCAACCGAGAAGTAGACTGTGTAGCCGTCCAGCACGTCGTTACCGCGTGCGTCGAAGACACGAGCACTGACTTCAAGATCCCAGATCGCGCCACCACCGTCAAACGGTTCCGGACGGAAGTCGACATCAATGGAATCCGGCGGACCCGAGACGATCTGCAGACCGTTGAACGAAGTCACAACGTCTTCCTCACCACTCTGATCCTTGGACCAGATCCGGAGTCGGACGTGGCCTTTGCTCTGACCCGAGGTGATCGTGACGTTTGCGACACCGTTCTCGGAAAAGACCGAGTCATAGGGCAAGCCGATTCCGGGCGGAACGCCAATACGATTATCCGGGAATGGGCTATCCTGGCCATAGTTGTCGTTGATGCGCAGGCGGGTATCATCATCCATCGTCCAGGGGAACTCTTCCGCGAGGAAGTAGATCCACTGATCGTCGATCGTCGGCAGGTCGTTCTCCGTGTAGAGAGTGGCCCGCACGTCCGTCTGTTCAAGACCGTTCGTACCGAATACTGAAATGCTGTTCGTGTCCGGCACAGCGATAAAGTATTGCGGCGAACCCGGCTTCACCTTGACGGTGTCGCTGAATACCAACGGATGCCCCGCGTACGGGCGCGCTTCAACGATCCAGTCGCCGTAACGACCGTTGGTCAGCAGCTGAGCGATCACACCGCCATCCTCACCCGTCGAGTCAGGTTCGCTGACCGAACCGGCAAGTTCGCCGTTGATCATATTTCGCACTGACAAATGCAGCTCAGCATCCTGCACACCAGCGCCGTTCACATCGTACGCAACCAGGCGAACCTGCGCGGTATCCGCCGAACCCGGGGCCGGCGTCAACACGTTCGGCGAGATGGTCACCGAAATGTCGGTAACTGCAGAACCTTCGATGATGTCGAGATCACGCTGTGCAAGCGCATTGTTCTGCGTCGGATAGGCACGGGCTTCAACACGCCATTCGCCCGTCTGACCTTCCGTGTTGATGACCGTATGCGCGACACCGGCGGTATCCGTCGTGTCGGAATACGCAATCGTACCCGTCGAACTGCCGTCCAGGCTCACCAGCTTGAAATAGACCAGGCGGTTTTCCAGCGCGGAACTGTTATCGTCACGCGCGGTCGCCCAGACGTCGATTTCCTTGTTCGCATCCGGCTCCGCAAACACCTCAGTGTCGGACAGGATCATGTTAATCGAATGGATCGCAGAACCTTCAACCACGCTCAGACTCTTTGTGGCAAGCGGTTCTTCCTGATCTTCGTAAGCGCGAACCTCAACAACCCAGTCGCCGTAGTCGCCGTTACTCTGGATCGTCGTCAGCGCGGTACCTGTCGAGTCGGTGGAATCCGGCTGTGCAATCGAGGCGCCGATTGGCGTGCCGTCCGGATCGCGAAGCGTCAGGTGCAGCTCATAATCCGGAACACCGTTGTTGCGTTCGTTGTAGGCAATCGCGCGAACCGTCGCGGTCGCGGAAACTCCTGGCTCAGCGAAAATCATGTTCGGATCAACACTCAAGAACGCGGCCACAACCTCAGAACCCGAGGAAACGGTCAATGTGTCCGTCCACGGATCTTCCTGCGTCGGCGAGGTGCGGGCTTCAACAACCCAGGTACCATACTCGCCATTCGTGCTGACAATGGCGGTCGTCTTGCCGGCAGAGTCCGTCAGTGCCGGGACGGTAATCGTGCCCGTCGGTTCGGTCGGGTCGAGGTTCCGCAGCTTGAGATAAAGCTGCAGATCCCGGATACCGTTGTTGTTCTCGTCAGCAGCGACCGCGGTCACGGTCAACTGCCGGCTCTCGTTCGGCATCGCCTTGATTTTACGCGGGGAGATGCTGAGGTAGATCTCGGAAATTGACGAACCCCAGACGGTCCAGTGGACCATCACTGTGTCAGCGACAACGCTTTCCGCCAACGTGCGGCCACCCTTGTCACCGGGGCCGTCCGCGGCTTTCCACGTGTTCAGCGCAACGCCGCCCTTGCCAAGGACCGGAGCAGCATCCGTCACCGGGGTCGTTTCGTTGGCTTCACCAGCTTCAATCGTACCCGCGGCGTCCGCGTTCGGAGCTTCCTTACCCGGAACCGTCACCGGCAGCTCGGCACTGAGGCCGGCAATCGAGGCGATCTGCGCACCAGGGACGTTCACCGAAGCGCGAACCTGCACGTCGATCGTGCCCTGAACTTCTTCCACGGTCAACGTCGAGGTGTAAACCTTGCTGGCAGCATCGTACGAGGGCGCGCTGAGGATGGCATCGGCGCCATTGATGATCTCAACGCGAATCGGCACACCTTCGACCGCCACGCCGGTCACGCTATCCAGCACCTTGGTACGGATATCGCTCGTCGCCATCTGGCCGGCAAGCGCTACAGAGTTGCTCGGCGTCGCGGTAACCTGGACGCGGATGTCGTTCGTCGTCGCCGTCACCTCACGTACCGGAAGCGACTTGACGGTACCAGCAGTTGCCTGGATACCCGTCGTGTTGTTTTCGCCGAAATCGACATAGGTCACGATGAGACGCGCGGACACCTGCCCGTTTTCATCCGTGGTGTTGTCCGTCAGGTAGCTGACGGTACCGAACTCGGACGTGGTGATCGTTACCTTCGCGTTCTCAACCGGCTCACCGGCGTTGTTCGTCGCGGTCGCGATCACGGAGACCGTGTCCTTGCTACCGAAATACCCCTCCAGGTTCGACGCGCTCAACGACAGCGACAGGTTCTGAACCTGAGCGGTGATCGGGTCTTCATTTCCACCACCACCCTCGATGGGATTGCTGTCATCGCATGACACGAGCGCAAAGGCAGCAAATAGCACCAGCAGTGCCAGCGTAATCGTCATGTGCTTACGTATCATCTATCCACCTCCTGCGTTCAGCGGCCCAGTCGCCGCCCTCAGCGAACCTCGTCATTTCCACGTTCAATGGTCCGCTTCGCCCAGCCCCGTCCCCGAAGGACCAGAATTGGTGCAAAAGAACCAGTCGTATGTATGGCTGTCCTGTGCTACTGCGTGTTCGCGTAAATCAGAATCGCGAGGGTCGCAGCTTGCAGGAACACCGAGAAGTAGTCCCGGAACGTCGTCCAGAACGGCGGGATGTACTTCTCAGGCACATAAAGAACATCACCGGAATTTACATCGCTATCGTTGCGGGCAAGCATGAATTGCGAACTTTCATACGGAAGATGACGCGTGTTCCTCTCGTCTCCCTCCTTCAGATACCCGCCAGCACCATTGATGTAGTCCTTGTACTCCCATCCCGGCTCGTATTGGTAATACCCCGGCGATTCCACCGCCCCAAGCACAAGCACATAATGCACTTCTCGCGGAACGTTCACCACCAGGCTATCGTAAAGTACGATGTTGTTCTGTTCACGATCCTTTTTGCCGCCTTCAAACAGGTCGACGAAATCCACCGGCACGAAATCCCGATTCAACAACCGCTTGTAGTCCCGCAACAGGTATTGATCGGAACGACTCAGCAACGTCACATCAATCGTGTCTAATCGCTCCACTTCACGGGATAACGCAAAATCGTCGTTCTGCAACCGCCAGACTCGAGATCCACGCAACGACGCGCGTTCCGTAAACCCACCCGCCTGATCGATGATCTGAAGCAGCGTCGTTTCTCCGTCCACGATCGGGTACCGGCCCGGCCGCTTCACCTCGCCCTTCACCAGCACAGTAGCACGTGAAGGCTGCCAGGTTGCGGCAAGTTGCAGATACACCAGATCGCCCGGATTCAGCTCCGGACCGCCAGTCGCCTGCACCTGGCCGTACGTATACGCCCGGGTTTCCGGTTGACCGGATACGAAATGAGTGATCCGAACGGAATCGACAGCTGCCGATTCGCGAACTCCACCGCCCAGTTCGATCGCATGGATGGCGCGATCACCCCGCACCCATTCATAGGTGCCGGGGATGCTCACTCCCCCGCCGACCTCGATATACGCGGCCACATCAACCTTGACAACCGGCTCAACCATGAGATGGTCACCAGCGGTCAACAACGGATTCGCATCTTTCGCACCGAAGCGCAGGAACCGCAAACGGTCAACGTTTTCGCGGCTGCCATCCGCATGAATCAGCGTGGCACGCCTTTCACTGGCGTTGTCCGTCACACCGCCGGCCAGATCGATCACGGTCAGCGCACGATCGGCCGGAGTAACCACATACTGCCCCGGCACATTCACCGCCCCACCAACCGAAACCCGCATCTGCCGCATCTGCAGCAGAGACGCTTCCAGTGGAATGTTGTCCAGTTCGCCGCTCCAATGGGCGGAAATCGTGTCACGTGCCGCGGTTAGCGTCAACCCACCGATGTCAATCATCGGCAATTGCGGCACAACCAACGTCCCCTCCGGCGTCACCGTCGCGGTGTAGAACATGCCTACACCGCCGTACAAATTGATGCCGAGAACATCACCGGGACCGAGCACATACGTGTCCGGATCGATCGGTGCGTCCTGCGCCAACGACGCCGATTGCGGCGTTGACGCCCGGGTGCCCTGGTCGAGCACCCCGAGAACGTTCTTCCTGGACTCACTGACCCGCTCTTCAAAAGTCAACGACCGTTCAGACGTCGACTTCTGAGAACGTTGGGCCTGCGTTGTTCCAGCGTAACAAAGGATCGCTGTGCAAAGAACCAATAGCTGAATGAAACGCCTGCCACCAGATACGGATTCCATCAGGGAGTTCCTCTTTCCGTCTGCCAATCCGTTACCGGCAACGAGACTACTCGTCCACGTCCTCATACTTCTTGAGGTTCTCCTCAGCCGCCCTCTCGAATTCCGTCTGCTGCAACGAATGACGTTCCGCCTCGCGCACCAACGGGCTCTTCTCGATTGCCGACATACCATCCTGGATGATGTGCGGCGTAATCTCGATGATCAGGTCGGTCTTTTTAACCTGCATCGACTTGTGACGGAACAGGCCACCGACGAACGGAATGTCGCCGAGGAACGGAACCTTGTAGATCGTGTTCTTGCGGTTCACACCAAGCAGACCCGCGATCACGATCGACTGGCCGTCCTTCACGCGGATCGTCGTCGTCGCACGACGGCTGACAACCCACGGAATGTTCTGGTCCGGACCGATCAACTGGAAGACGTTGGACACTTCCGGCGTGATCTGGGTGGTGATGTACCCATCCGTATTCACGGTCGGAACGATGTCCAGCTTGATGCCGACTTCCTCAATCTGTGTACGGACCTGGCCACCGAGGCCGCCGGACGACAAAATGAACGGAATGCGGTCGACGACGTTGATCTGTGCCGGCTTGTTGTTCATCGTCGCGATCTGGCTGTTCGCCAACACTTCCGCCAGGTTGTTCTTCAACAGGTAGTCGATGGTCAACTCGAACATCGGCTCCTGGTAACCAAACTGGCCGAACGTGTTCAGATCGTCAATCGGCACATACGGAACCTGCTGCGGAACTTCGCCGGCACGCGACGAGTTCGGCACGTCCGACCCTTCGTACACAATCGTTTCGAACGGGGTCAGCTTGTTCCAGTTGATGCCGTATTTCTCTTCATCTTCAACCGCCACCTCGATCAGGCGAGCTTCAAGCATGATCTGCAGCGCCGGACGGTCAACGGCCGCGATGACGGAACGGATCTCGTTGATCACCTTCGGGCTGGTGATCAGCAGGATCTTGTTGCCGCTTTTGTCAATCTGGATCGACGCGTTAAAGTCCTGCAGCATGTCCGCGATTTCTTCCGCGTTCGCATACTGCAGATTGACCACGTAACTGGTCAAACCGACTTCTTCACGAAGCTTGCGCTGTTCGGCGACCAGGAAGCTGTTCCCCACCACTTCGTAGGAAAGCCCGGCAGCACGAACCACAAGGTTCATCGCTTCTTCAATCGGGGTATTTCTCAAGTGAACCGTAATCCGTTCCTGCTGGTTCACTCCGGGACCGGTCACGATGTTGTAACCGCTCTCGGCTGCGAGAATCGACAACACCGTCGGAAGACTGGCGTCATCGGCATCAATCGTAACGGTCTTGCTCAACATCGCGGAACGATCGGTACTTGCCGCATCGTTCTCAGTACCGGCATAAACACCGGTCGCGACCGTGGTGAAGGCAAACAGTGCCGCCAACAGCACGGTGATGGCCTTGCAACGCATGAACGTTTTCTCCCTGGGGATCAGCTACTGTGCACTCAGTTCTTTTCTATCCCTGGACGCCGGTGCATGACCCATGTACTATGCCCCTTGCACCAGCGTAATCATCGGGTACAATTACTCTTACCGGTTGCCACTCTGCGTGGAATCCGCCGGTGCTTCGGTCGAGTCCGGCACAGCTTCCGCCGGAACTTCTTCCGTCAAGTCCTCTGTCTCGTCTTCAACAGACGGATTCACATCGCCGGGATACCCGTGGTCGGTATACACCGATTGCCACGCATCTTCCGACATCGGACGGACACTAAGGATCGTGCCTGTGGCAGCCTGTAGTGTCTCACGAATCGGACGGTTCACCAGAGAACGAGTCTGGCCACCGCGGGCGAGCTTCACTTCTTCCTTCGTGATGCTCTTGACTTCCCAACCCTCGAGGACATCTCCAACTCGCAGAATGTGGCCGGTGCCGAGATAACGGATCACCGCCGTAGCGCTGCCATCATCCCCGACAACCGTGGCCGCGAGCCGCATCACCGTCGCATCCGGATCTTTCTTGTCCGCGCCTAGTTTGCGCAGGAAGTCCATGCTGGTGATCACCTTTGTCAGATCCAGGGGATCCTCGTCACTGACAAACTGGTAGGCGATACGTTCCGCCAAGGTGTTTTCCAGGTTCTGCACCGTCTCAAGCAACACCTTGTCCGAACCGATCACGCGGCGGGCATCTTCTGCCTTAATCTGCTCGATCTCACGCGTTACCATGTAGTAGCGGCCGATTCCGACGACACACACCACCACGATCACGAGAAGAAGCAGACTTGCAACTGTATCAATTCGCTGACGATTCACGTTTCTTCCCTCACGACGAATGCTTGATCAAGGTGAGCGTGCTTGCGGTAAACTCAAACGGGTGAGAATCCCAGCTCCGCTTGCTGCGACGACCGATGTTGTTGATCTGGTTGTCCATCTCAAACTCTTCGATCGTGATCAAGCGGTCGGATTTCTCAATGTCGTTGAGCAATTCTCCGAACTCGAGGTACGTGCACTCCACAACCACATCGTAGGAAGTACGTACGTAATCATGACGCGACGCCGACCGGCGATCCGGTTCCAGCGACACAAGCGTGATGTTGTGGTTCTGAATCAGGCCCGTCATGTACTCAAGGAACGGAAGGCTGGCGCCCTGCGCGAGACTGTCTTCACGGCTGATCGCAAGGTTACGGTCAATCAGGTTCGCAACCAGATCCAACTCAGACGCGATGATTTCCGCGGAAATCAACTTCTCGTTACGAGCTTCAATGCGGCGGTTGAGGTCATCAATCTTATCCGGCATCTTCGGATATTCGATCCGGTAGTAGTACAACAACCCGCCACCGGCCACCGCCAGCAGAACCAACAAGTAGATTATCTTTTTCACCGATCAACCCCCCAACTGTTCTGCTAACCGCTCAGCGCGGGAACCACCATCGGCTCCAACTGCACGGCTGGCGCGAACTGTGCCTGCGGAACCCAAGCGGCAGGTGATCTCAAAATGCAACAACTCCTGCCCGTCCTCTTCATCCCGTTCCGAATGCTTGAACTTGATGTCACGGAAATCTTCCATGAATCGAGGGGTCGCCTGCAACCGGTCCATGAGAAGCTTGACCTTGTCAAACTCCTTCTCGCCCTGGTTGATCGTTGTAATCGCCGTGATCTCAAAAACGCCGCGGTCAAACTGCAGCTTCGTGATTGCCATGTCATCCGGCATCAGATCAGCCATCGCCGCAAACTTCTTCGTCCACAGCACACGTTCAGCGTCAAGACGCGCCAACGCGAGCACGTCCTGCTTGCTGACATTCTGACCAGCCTTCTGCAACGAGTCAATCTTTGTCACAATCGATTCCAGCTGATCTTCCTTCAAGTCCACGATATCCCGCATTTCCTGATCAGCGGTGTACGTGAGACCGATAGTAACCAGTACAAGAAGGGTGATGATGGTAAGCGTAATCCGCTCACGCACACGCCGCTTCCGTTCGAGGCGCTGTGCATACCCTTCCTGACGGTTCAGGTTGATGCGAAACTGCTTCACCATGGTTCAGAGCTCCCGAATCGCAAGGCCCACAGCGGCCGCGTATTGTGACGGATGGCCGCCACCATTGCCGCCAACCATCTCCATCTGAGCGAATGGATCGTACGTCTCGACGTCGGCACGGAACTTCTTCTCCAGATAATCCGGAAGCTCCGTCAACCCCGCGCCGCCACCGACCAGAACGAACTTGCTGAAGAAGCTCTGGCCCGTCTCTTTGACGTAGTATCGCAAGGTGCGGTTGATCTCATCGCCAAAGCGCTCCAGAACGTTCTTGCTGGCAAGCCGAAGCTCACCTTCGCCGGACGCCTTGCGCTCAAGGTTCGGACTCAAGCCTTCTTCGGCTTTGATGCGTTCGGCCTCTTCGAACCGCAGCCCGAAACCGCTCATCAGATCATCCGTAAATGCGGCACCACCCACATTCACTTCGCGCGTGAAGAAACGATCCTTCCGCCCCAGAAGCGTAATCGACGTCTTGCGACAACCAACATCCAGCAAGACAATCAGGCCTTCATCCGGAAGTTCGTTGAATGCGAGATAACTGTTGGCCACGGCCAACGACTCTACATCCACAACCGCAGGACGAATGTCGACTTCGCTGAGCAGCGAAAGATGATTCTCGAACGACTTCTTCGAAGACGCGACGATCAGAACGCGGACCTTGTCCGCCTCCTCCGGGTGATCGCCGAGAATCTGGTAGTCGATCTGCGTCTCACTGCCATCCAGCGGAATGTGCTTGCGCGCTTCCAGCAGCATTGCGGACGCCATTTCCTTCTCTTCAAGCGGGATCGCCGTGATCTCCTTCGCTGCCACCTGGGGATTGTCCACCAGGGAACGAAGGTCCTTCAGCTTACGGGGCGACAGCTTGAAGGATCGGAACAAGTCCACAATCACAGGGCCGATCTGGCTCCGCTTCGGTCCATCCGGGTTGTACGGCGCCGAGTCGTTCCACAAAGGACGAACGCCACGATGCAGCACACGATAGCGGTGGCCGGATACTTCCAGCACCACTGCCTTCACCGAGTGGTAGCCGATGTCGAGCCCCACACGTACTTTCTTGCCGAAGGCCATGTTCCTTCCCGTGCTAGCGTGATCGAAACAACGAGTACATCAAATCAAAGTAAGACCGAGAACGCTTGAGGCAAAACGAGAGATCTCCCCGCCCCGCCAAACGTCACGGTTGCTTGTCCGGGTTGTCCGCCCAACTGCTGATCACTTCAAAGAAAATATTTCCATCTTCATCTTGAGCGGCGAGATACAACGGAGGTGGATTCTGCTGCAGACGGAAATCATAATCGTAGTTCTTGCCATACCCCGTCCCGTTGCAATTCGACCGGTGCACATAGCCGCGGCGCTTCTGTGCGATTGCACCACGAATAAAGATGATCCCACGCTCATCCTGCGGCGTGCAGAAACGATACGTCCCATGATCCCACGGCGCCGGCTGTGGGTCTCCATTGCCATCTTCATCGTTCTGATGTTCGAACGTGAAGCTTTCACCCAGAGCGACCATGCCCGCCGTAATAATCACGTGCGCCGATTCATGCGGGGCATTCGGGTTGTCATTGCCGCCGTTCTCACGACCATTTTCAAACGTATTGCGGATTACAATATTGCCTTCACTGACCAGACCGAGGATATGTTCGGAATCCGGATCGGGGTCCATGTTGGTCGTTGACAGGCCCTCATACAGGATATTGTCGATGATATACATGTTGCCGGAACACGCGACCGTGCTGCGCTGCGCGACGGAAGGACCGGCGATGTAAAGGTCACCGTCAACAAAAATGATCGTGTTCAATGAGTACTGGATCGGTGTGATCGGAGTGTCCGGGGGTGGTTCGACCCCATCACCGCGCGGCCACTGCTGCAGGCCCCAGGCTCCATCGCCGATCAACTTGTACCGCATCTCGAGGTCGCCGGAGGTGTACATATGCCCCTGCATTGCAGCACCCTCACGGATGTCGATGGCGGTTTCCGGGAAATGGATTTCCGGCACGCTGTACTGCGGGGGATAATCAAAGATTGGATTGTCGCCACCGGGACCGACGAGATAGTGATCCTTTGACGTGCTAACCGGCCCGTGGAAGGTCGGCGAACCGCTGATTCCGATGAAATCGTTGGAATGCACCCGGCCAAACAGCTCGTCCTCATCCCAGAACCAGATGACTTCGTCGCCGGAACTGTCGGGCGGAAGAGCGGTTTCGATGTCCGAGAGGTACATGAAGTTCGCGAACGTGCGCATCTGGGAGCGCAGCGTGTATTCGCTGCGAACCTGCTTCAGTTCGCCGTCCGGAGCTTCAAATTCAACGACACCGATTGCGGTCGCATCCCATGCGCCCGTCTTGATGAATTCGTTGTCGCTGAGTCCGTACAGGTCCTGCTGCTGGTAAACCCAGGCGTCTTCGTAGTGTCCCACAAATTCGCCGTAGGTCCCATCCCCGCCGTCGGGGAGTTTTGTATCGGGGCGATCAATCTGGTAAATCTTCTGCGAACGGAGATACCCCATTCCCTGCTCAATCGCGCCCTTCTGGGCGATGTAATGAGCCTGAGAACGTGCGAGGTCGAAACGGGCCTGGTATGCCTCGTCGGCCGCCCATTTCATGAATGCACCGGCCGTTACAACGAGGACCAGCATCAGGGCGACAGCATACAACAGCACACTGCCCCTGCGCTCCCGCAGGATCGTCGTTTTCATCCGTGCCTCCGCTCCCTGTCTTTAACGCCAGCGGGCGCTCCCTCGTCCCTCCGAGATGGCCATCCCCTCCACTCGGATACGCTTATGTACTCCTTTACAAATTAATCCGTTACAAATTCCGCCCAACTGCTCGTAACTTCAAAGAAGACGTTGCCATCCGCATCCTGAGCCGCCAGATACAACGGCGGAGGATTGGTCTGCAGACGGAAATCGTAGTCGTAACTCTTGTCGTACCCCGTGCCGCCACAGTTCGAACGGTGCACATAGCCGCGCCGCTGCTGCGCAACCGCGCCACGAATGTAGATATAGCCGCGCTCATCCTGGCCGCCGGTGTACAGGTACGAACCGTGATCCCACGGCGCTTCCTGCGGCGTACTGTTCGCGTTGCAGGTTCCTTCAATCGTGTCGTTCTGGTGTTCGAACGTGAACGACTGGCCCAACGCAACCAGACCGGCCGTGATCACGATATGAGCCTGGTCGTGCGGCGCGTTCGGGTTGTCGTTGCCGCCGTTCTCTTTACCATTCCGGGTACTGTTCCGGATGATAATGTTCTTCTCGCTGACCAAACCAAGGATGTTCGGCGAATTGTCCGGAATCGACGGTGAAATCAGCGATACGTCCGCGTATTTCACGTTGTCGATCAGGTACATCTGGCCACCACTGGAAATCGTGCTCTTGCCCTGAACCAGCTCGCCCTTGATGTAGAGGTCTCCTTCAACGAACGCGATCGTGTTCAACGAGTATGCGATATAGCCGAAGTCGATAACGTTGTTGTCGTTCGGTTCGACACCCGTACCGCGTTCCCACTTGTACCAGTCCCAGCCACCGTTGTTGCCCTCAAACTGGTACAACCACGTGTTGTTGTTGCTCGAGAAGAAGTTGCCCTGGTTCGCGGCACCGTTGCGGATGTCGTCCGCCTGTTCCGGGAAATACACTTCCGGAACGTTGAACTGCGGCTCGTACTCAAAGTGTGGAGACGCCGCATATTCACGGAACTCGTCCTTGGACGTACTCACCGGACCATAAAACACCGGCGACTGCTTGATCCCGATGTAGTCGTTCGAGTGCACACGGCCGTACAGCGTATCGCCCGAATAGAACCAGATCACGTCATCGCCCGAACTGTCCGGCGGAGCCGCCGTTTCGATGTCCGAGAGATACATGTAGTTCGCGAACGTTCGCATCTGGCTGCGCAATGTGTACCGCGTCTTCACCTCGACCTTGTCGCCATTGGGCTGCTCCATCTCGACCACACCAACAGCCGTCGCATCCCAGGCGCCAGTCCGGAGAAACTCGGTATCCTGAAGATCGTACAGCGTGGTCTGTTGCAACACTTCGGCGCCTTCATACTTGCCACGGAAGTCGCCATAGTCCATCTCGCGGCCATCCGGCAAGTCGATCGACGCTGCGGTCAACTCGTAGTATTTCTTCGAGCGTAGATGTGCCATGCCTTGCTCAATCGCGCCCTTCTGTGCGATGTAGTAGGCCTGCGAACGTGCCAGATCATAGTTCGCCTGGTACGCCTCATCCGCGGCCCACTTCATGAACGCACCAGCGGTCACCACCAGCACGAGCATCAGTACCACGGAATAGAGCAGCACACTGCCCTTGCGCTTCTTCAACTGTGTC
Source organism: bacterium (assembly GCA_963675295.2). Classification (GTDB taxonomy): domain Bacteria; phylum Electryoneota; class Electryoneia; order Electryoneales; family Electryoneaceae; genus BMS3BBIN04. Next base: position 2,052,097 of record CAXXKJ010000002.1, on the reverse strand, counting down.
TTCACCATCTTGACCTCCGTTCCAGCATCCTTCATGCACGGGGATCAAACTTTTATCGCACCCGCAATGGATTCCCACGCACTGATACAAGCCACCCCGAACCGGCCTGTGGGTTAATCTGCCTGCGGTACTTCGCCAACTAATCTTCCTGCGGTTCGTCAAACGGCGACTTGATTACCGGCCACTTGTCGTTTGCCACATAAGCCGCCCCCTGGAAGGTCAGCACCTTCTCGTATACATTTCCACCGAACAAACGCCCGGTGTAACGACGGTACATCAGTTGGAACTCTATCTCCATATAATACGGAGTAAATCGCTCTACATACCCTTCCTGCAGGTCATCGCGTCGAACAACTCGAATTTCGAAGCTCTCGGGGTCAACATAGAACTCATCTTCGAGATCTTGTTCGCGTGGCGGGAAAAACTCGTACTGAGTTTGACGTTCATTGATTCGCAACACCGGAAAACCAGTATCGAAATCGTACTCAAACTCATACGTATCGATATCACGCTGTAAGTCGGGCAGGGAATAATCGTAAGGTGAGATGTACTTCACTTCCGCCTCGCATGGCGGAGTTACACGCGTCAGATCAACATCATAACCATTGCGGAGCTTGTCGACAAACGTGTTGACGTACCAGTTGCCCCAATCTTCCGCTTCACGAAGCTGCCACGAGATGTGCATCTGCTCGGTCACGTCGACGAGCAGTACGATGAAACCGAGAAAGAGACCTGCCGAGATGACGATTACCGTCAACACCTCGATGAACGTAAACCCAAGTCGTTTTTTCTGTTGCATCATCTTGCACCTCATCATCGCGCGCCGTGCCAAAGGTCCACAAAAGTCGTGCCTGTATCAGGCCTGAGTCGCTCTAGTCATCCCCCCGGCGATTGGTAGGCTCAGCTTCAAGCCAGTATCCGACGAGCTGATAACTCAATTCGACATCAGGATCACCGAGAACCCAACTCGTCTCCGTGTACCTGATCGTAACCGGAATCTCCCAGTAATACTGCAACTGGGTCGATGTATTCACCAGAATGTGAGACCGGATCGGCAATCGCTTCACTTCGGCGAGGAGATCATCGTCGTCGGTTGTCGGATCGCGCTCGTCGATCAACACCGTGAACGGCTCCATCGCGTTATTCATCTGCTGTGCCGTGGGCATCGCGGAGTGAATCCGGCCCTGCCAGTATTCCACTTCAGCGCGCAGGTGCTGGTTGGCAATCAGGCGGTGACGCTGGCGCTGGAGCTGACCATAAGCGTTGAACACGGCAATTGACGTGCCCACGGCAGCGGTGCCGACAACCACAAGACCGACAACCAACTCGATCATGGTCATCCCGCGCCGCCTGCCATTCGGCCGGCGAAACCAACGTCGCAAGAAGTGCAGATGCATGACGCCTCCGTGCTGGTACATGTGATCCGTCGTGCGGCGTCCAGCCAACTTTACAACATCGCAAAAAACAATGCGATGCGCTTAATCCCTGCCCGCAAAGACACCCCTCTAGAGCAGGGTGGAACTCTCAAATCAAAGGAGCGTTACGCCGACAGATCAACCGCGAACAGCTTCGGGTTGTCCGCGACAAACGCCGCCGTCTCACGGTCAATCTTGCCCTGGTGCAGAAGACGCTGCAGATCCTGATCCAGCGAGTGCATGCCTTCCTTACCACCGGACTGTACCACGGACGGAATCTGATAAATCTTGTCCTCACGAATGAGGTTTCGGACCGCCGTGTTCGCCACCATCACCTCCGTGGCAACAACTCGGCCTTTTCCGCCCTTGACCGGCAACAGCTTCTGCTGCACAACCGCTTGCAGCGATTCCGCCAACATCGATCGAACCTGCGTCTTCTGGGACGCCGGGAAAATGTCGATGATACGGTCAATTGTCTTCGCCGCGCCGCTGGTGTGCAACGTGGCTAAAACCAGGTGACCCGTTTCTGCGGCGGTCAACGCCAGCGAAATCGTCTCCAGGTCGCGCATTTCGCCGACCAGAATCACATCCGGGTCTTCACGCAGCGCCGAACGCAACGCGTTCGCGAAGCTGTGGGTACTCGCCCCAAGCTCACGCTGGTTGATCATGCAGTTCTTCGACGAATGGAAGAACTCGACAGGATCTTCAATCGTAATGATGTGAACCTGCTTGCTCTCGTTGATCTGGTCGATCATCGTCGCAAGCGTCGTGCTCTTGCCCGAACCCGTCGGGCCTGTGAGCAATACGAGCCCGCGGTCGCGCATCGACAACTCACGAAGCGTTTCCGGAAGGCCCAATTCTTCAAAACTGCGAATCTCTTCGGGAATCGTACGGAAAACCCCGCCAATCCCTTCAATCTGTTCGAAAACGTTGACGCGGAAGCGCGCAATCCCTTCCAGCTTGTAACTGAGGTCGATCTCCTTCATCTCTTCGAGGCGCTCAATCTGTTCCTCGTTGAGAATCTCCAAAATCGAAGCGCGCAGTTCGTCGTTTTCCGAACGGGGAAGATCGAGCTTCTGCAGCGATCCGTGAATCCGGATCATCGGAATGGATCCTGACGACAGGTGCAAGTCGGATGCACCGTTACTCACTGAGAACCGCAGCAGTTCTGGAATCTTCACGACTTCCTCACAAATCAAAGTTGCCCGTGACAAACAACAATCGGACCGCCCCCGTGACTAAGCACGGGGGACTCGTCCGAATTACATCACACCCTACGATGATCAATTGTCACCGTCATCATTCGGGAGACCATACCCGAAGAACTTGCCCTGAAGAATATCGTACCGCACTTCCTTACCCGAACCACCAGCCATCTCATCCGTCGAGGTCGCGGTGATCTGTTCCTCCGTGATGTCGAAGTTCCACTTCAGTTTCACAGACTCATCGATGGTGAGGTAACCGCGGTCTTCCAACTCCTGAACGTCCGCCGGCCACAGCTCCGTGTCCTGCTTGTACATCTTGGCCGCATTGTAAATCGCGCCGATCTGGGACTGAGCGTCCGACGCACGGGCGCCCGCGACGTAATCCAAGTAAATCGGAACGGAGATCGCAGCGAGGATCGCGACGATAACAACCACGATCAGGATCTCGATGAGCGTGAAGCCCTTGCGGTTTTTCTTCAACATGCCTTGCATCCTGTGTCCTCCATCACCCGGACCCTCTGATCGTTGTTGGGGTCCCGTTCCACTTAAGCAACCAATTTCTTGCGGGTTGCGTCCTAACCAAGATCTCTTAATATAGAGATTCTATCAGTTCCATCAAACGGCAAACCTCGAGAAGCTGAAATTGCTTCGGAGTAATCCACCTGTTCGATGACACTTTTCTGACCAGTTTCAAAAAACAACGGGCGTGTCGACAACCCCGGCACGCCCGAGATACGCGCCGCAATATAAGCATCCAGTTAGCCTGCGCTAGAGGCGAAAGAAAAATCGCCGAAGATCATTTCTCTCCGGCGATTTCTCTGATAAACCTTCTATCTGCAATCTATATCTTCTCTTACTCCGATCGAAACAACTTATATGCGCCAATTCCGACCAGAGCGAGCGCTCCGACGGAGACCATCAGCACCACCCCGAGCATCGTGTCGATCTCTCCCGCGAGCACCATTGCCGTCACCGAGGCAATCCAATCTCCGAGCTGGTCGAAGAATTCGACTCGCGACGTGAGGAAATGTGCGCCGCCTGCACCCGCAACCCCGATCCCCAACGCGATAAGCAGCGAATCAAGTGAGAACCAACGAGTCGGTTCCGTCTCACCGACTGCCACCTGAACACTGGATTCCACCAGATTTCGCGGCATCGGAGGAACCTCAAGGTTGCTAAGGGCAGAGCTGATCAGCAGATCCCGCTCCGCCTCCTTGCGGAAGATCGGGTCTTCCTCCAGCAGCCTGGACAACCGGTGAGCCTGCACAGGGCTCAACGTGCCCGCCCGATACGCCGGCAGCATATCGAGGTATTCACTGTATTCCAATGGATCTCTCTCAACCATCATGCGTAGCCCTCCGAAGGATAGCCACCGTCCTCCAACACCTGCCGTAACTCGGCCCGGGCGCGGTGCAGGTACACTTTCACCGTGTTCACCGGACGACCGGTAATTTCGGCGACCTCCTCCACACTGAACTCACGCCAATAATACATCATCACCATCATCTTCCACTCGGGACGCAACCGGTTCATCGCCTTGCTCACCGCATCAGTCGCGGCAATCTGATCCTCGAACTTGTGTCCCGACCGGGATTCATCGTCAACTTCAAAGCCTGTCGCCTCGACTCGCTCGTCCAGGCTGGTCATCATCCGTGTGTTCGCCGAATCGAGCGAATCGAGACACACACGGTACGCGATCCGGTACAGCCACGTCGACAGCTTGCTCGCGCCCTGGAAACCGGACAGCCCCTTCCAGAAACGGATCACCGTCTCCTGGAACAAGTCCTTTGCCAGTTCCGCATCACCCGTCATCCGGTTGATCACCGTCCAGATGACAGGCGCATGCTGGTCAACCAGGCGCGTAAACGCTTCCTGGTTGCCGGAACGGGCCTTTCGTATGAGCAGATCCTCGTCCAGCGGCACTTCCCTCCGGTGCGTGACGGGGCGGCGTAATACAGCTTCGCCCGCCGTCGTCCCCGAGGCAAAGTACGAAACGCTCGCGCTCGTTCTGCCCATCGACATGCCAGGACCCTCGTTCTCCGGGTCAACCTGCACCCGGATGTTTTGCATTCACCCGTGGGACGACAAACTCTCTCCCACGGTTACAACCCGGCTCCACCCGGGGGAGCTACCTCTGGCTCCCCGGTTTTATCGCTGAGTAACCTGAATTCACGCTGCATCGTCCTATGGGCGAAACGAAGAACAACCCGTCCCAGTCTGGAGGACACGGAAATGGATTATTTGCTCGTTGCTCTGCTTGTGCCGATCACGTCCATCATCGCTACCGCCGTGGTGCTCGTGTTTTTGCTTGAACGCTTCTACCGCATCCGCAAACTCGACCACGAAGCCAAACTGGCCGCGATTGAAAAGGGATACGATGTCCCGATCAAAAAGCCGCGCCCGCAGTACCCGTTCGCCTGGCCGCTCGTGCTGCTCGGCTTCGGCCTTGCACTGATTCTCATCTTCGCGATCACCGGCGGCTACGATAACGAAGCGCTCGGCTTCGGGCTCGTCCTGTTCATGATCGGCGCCGGCCTGTTCGCGTCACGGTTCATCGGAGTCAAACGCCAGAACGAAGAAGAAACCGTCCGCCAGTCAACCATTTGGAAGTCGCCGGATCCTGCACCCGCGACACCCGCTGATAACGGGGAATCGTCGCCAGGCAGCCTGTGATCAACCACAGGTTGTCAGAGTACGCGGCCCTGTATCCTACGCCAAGCGATCTGACGTCCTGATCATCATAAAAACGCGGGCAGCGCCTCAGCGCTGTCCGCGTTTTCGTGTCAACAAGTGTCTGGAACGCTGTGTGCGTCCATCCGCGCACTGGTTACGACGGCTGATGCACCGACGAGATCCCCGTCTTGCGCGTCTTGATGTAGTACAGCACCATGCCTGCCGTGGAGAGGAAACCGATACCGGTCAACACCGACCACACATACCACGGGTGGTACTGATTCCAAAGTACGTTCGAAGCTTCCAGCACCGTAGGATTGCCTGGCATGTGAGACGCCAGCGTCGTCATCAACGCCGTCGGTTCAATCGACTCCACCATGTCACGCGCCAGACCGAGATTCTCGATCATGTACTGGCGGGCGAAGTTCTGCTGGCTGCCGAGAGTTTCGTACAACGGACCGGAGACCAGATTGCCCAGTGACCAGCCAATCGCGAAGGGGATATTCGAATACCCCATGTACAGCGCCTTTTTGTCCGGTGGTGCAGTGAGACCGATGTACTCACTGAATTTCGGACTGCAGGCCATTTCGCCTATCGCAAAGATGAAGATAAACAGCGACACCATCCAGCCAGTGTTGAAGAAGCCCGATCCAAAGAACCCGACCAAGCTGATCACCATGCCACCGATCAACGCCACCATCGGGTGGAATTTACCAGTCAGCCACGCAATCGGGATCATGAACAGGATGATCGCCGCCGCGTCGATGTTGATGATCATCTCCGGCTTCACCATCCCGCTTTCCAACACCCATCCCTCATTGATATTGGCAAGGAAGGCACCCATTGCCTGGCTGTCGACCCACTCGTCGATGAAGTTCGGCAGCAAGTCCCATAGCTGCATGAACATGAACCAGAACCCCGAGAAAATGAGCAGGAAGATGAGGAAGTTCTTGTCCTTCAGCGTGGTGATGGTTTCGAGGAAGGTCTCACCAACCGTTTTCTTCTCCTTGTTCGGATCAATGTCCGGTTCACGGTAGAAGAAGAAGGTCGGAACAAAGTTGAACGCAGTCACACCTGCGGCGCAAAGGAACACCAGCTGCCAGTTCGTTTCACCACGCAGCATTGCGGCAGCCATCGGGGCAAGGAATCCGCCGACATTGACCATCCAGTAAAAGAAGCCCCATGCTACCGAGCTGTTTTCGTTGGTCGTCTGCTTCGCGATGGTGCCCTGCACTGGTGGCTTGAAGATCGCTGTCCCCAACCCAACCAGGCACGCCGCGATCAATGTCGCCCAGAACGCCGGAATCGGCATACTCGGCGCAAAGGCAAACATCAGGTACCCGGCAATATTGATGGTGTAAGCGATGTAGAGACTTTTCTTGTAGCCGTACTGGTCCGTGAACCCACCGGACACCATCGGGATCAGCGTCTGAACCAACGCCCAGATCGAGAAGATGATCCCCTTTTCCGTAAAGGAAAGCCCGAGACCACTCTCGGCAATCGCGTACACCATATAGAGAGGCAGGATTGCACGTGATCCGAAGAATGCAAGTCGTTCGTTCGCTTCCAGCCAGTTTACAATCCAGAAATTTCTGTCCAAACTCCCAAGCTGTTTGATCACACCTTGTTTTGGTTTGGCTGCCGGGTTATCTGTCGCCACGTTTTGTCCTCCCACCTTCCGGCACACGATCAATGCATCATCGCCGTGCCCGGTGCCCTGTGTCTATGTGAACTGTTTCTTACCGAATACTGTGCAGGAACGGTCTCCCCCATCCCTCGCGCCACTGAGAAGTGGACCGCGCAATGTAGCGCCCCTTGAGCCGGAAGCCCAAACGGATGGCTCAGCTTCCGACAAATCCACCGCAGCTGACTCATCTTGTCCAAAAGAAAAAAGCGCATCATCTCGGATGCGCTTTGGAAATCAATCTCGTGGCTTGCTCGTTTCCACCTTTGGTTGCGGCTGGATCGGCCTATTCCGCCTGCTCCGCCACCTTCTTTGTTTTCTCACCCGTCATCCAGCTGATGAACTCGGCAATCCGGTCCTTCAACTCGAGACGCGGCACCACCTGATCAAGGAACCCGGTTTCCATCAGGAATTCGCTGCGCTGGAAACCTTCCGGCAGATCCTGACCGATGGTCTGCTTGATCACACGCGGGCCGGCGAATCCGATCAACGCGCCCGGTTCGGCGATGTTGACGTCGCCGAGCATCGAGAACGAGGCCGTCGTGCCGCCCGTGGTCGGGTCGGTGAGCACGCTGATAAACGGCAACCCCGCCTGGCCGAGACGACTTAGCCGGGCCGACGTCTTCGCCATCTGCATCAGGCTGATGATGCCCTCCTGCATCCGCATCCCGCCGCTGCAGGACACGAGAATCAGCGGTTGCTCCAATTCGAGCGCCTTGTCCACGGCGCGCGCGATCTTTTCGCCGACCACACTGCCAACACTTCCGCCGAGAAACTGGAAATCCATCACGCCGATTACCACGCCATGCCCGTGCAGCTCGCACGAACCGGTGATCACGGCATCAGCGCGTCCGGTCTTCTTCTGCCCGGCTGCGACGCGGTCGACATACCGCTTGCTGTCCTTGAAGCCGAGCGGGTCGAGCGACTTCATATCCTTGTCGATCTCTGTCCACGTGCCTTCGTCGGAGAGCAGCTGCACATACTTCGGCGCGGGCATGCGCATGTGATGGCCGCATTCGTTGCAAACATGCCAGTTGCGCTCGATCTTGCGGCTGAATAGTACGTTATCGCAGGAGGGGCACTTGATCCACACGCCTTCCGGCATGTCACGCTTCTTCGCGCCCTGAAGGTTGTCCTTTTCCCGCTGAAACCATTTCGCCATGGAGTGTCACTCCCCTTCTATCGTCTGCCCGCCAGTGTACGCCGGGCCACATTCACCGCTTGAACCGTTTCCGCGACATCATGCACACGCACAATTTCCACACCCGCCAGCGCGCAAATGGTGATCGCCGCCAACGTGCCCGGGAGACGGTCTGCCGTTTCTTCCCCGCCAGCAAGTTTAAGAAAGCTCTTACGCGAGGGGCCAACCAGCAGAGGCAAGCCGAGCTCACGAAACTCCGACAGGTTCGCCAGCAGTGTGTAGTTGTCCGCCGGCTTCTTCGCGAATCCGATCCCCGGGTCGAGGATCATCATCTCGCGCTGGCCGCCAGCGGCTTCGAACGCCTGAATCCGTTCGACGAAATACGCCTTGATCTCGGCGATCAAGTCGCCGTAATCGGTCATCGTCTGCATCGTCGCCGGGGTGCCACGCATGTGCATCGCAACATACGGAACCCCCGCCGACGCCACCACACTCAAAATACGTGGATCACGGACTCCGCCGCTGATGTCGTTGATCCAGTCCGCACCCGCCGCGAGAACCTGCTCAGCAACGGACGTCTTCCACGTGTCCACCGAAACGGGAACGTTCACCCGCCGCTTCAGGCCCTCCACCACCGGCAACACACGTTCCAGCTCATCCGCCACACTGACTTCTGCCGCGCCGGGACGAGTTGACTCGCCACCGATATCAAGCACCGCAGCGCCTTCCTCCACCAACCGCACGCCATGTTCGATCGCGGTGTCAACCGAGTTGTGACGGCCACCGTCGTGAAAACTGTCCGGCGTCACGTTGACGATGCCCATCACCTGTGTGGGTGAGCCAAACGGCAGCGCTGTGCGTTTCATCCAAGGGTCCTCATATCCCGGCGATACGTCCTTGCGGCGTTACAGGTAATCCCTCGTCGGCAACAGAAACGGCGATGCCGAAACATCGCCGTCACTCACTCTATCCCAACCTGAACGAATCAGGACTTGGTCTTGTCGTCGTCCGCAGCAGTATCGCTATCGGAATCCGAATTGTTCTGCCCGTTCGTCTTCGGTGCGTCATCCTTCGGCTGGTCCGATCCGTCACCCTTGATCTTCTGTAGAACCTCGTCGACTTCGCGGAGTCGGTCCGAATCCGAACGCTTGGAATCAGCCTTGTCTTCCGGCTTGTCCTCGTCGGCGGACTGTTCATCCACCCGGGGCTGCACCTTCGGCAATTCCTCACCGGCGAGAATCTTGTCGATCTCCTCACCGTCAAGGATTTCCCGGTCGAGCAACGCGTTGGACAGGACATGCAGCTTGTCCATGTTGTTGCTGAGCAGGTCGATTGCATGATTTTGCGCCGCCATCACGAAACGCTTGATCTCGCGATCAATCTCCAGCGCCGTCGCTTCCGAGTAGTCTTTCTGATGGCCAAAATCGCGGCCGATGAAGACTTCCTGGTCACGTCCACCCAACGCGATCGGGCCGACCTTGTCGCTCATGCCCCATTCGCACACCATCCGCCGGGCGATCTCCGTCGCCTGCTTGATGTCGGACGCCGCGCCGTTGGTATAATCCTCGAAGATCAGCATCTCCGCCGCACGACCGCCGGCGAGATGAACCATCTTGTTCTCAATGTAGCGCTTGTTCCAGCTGTGCTTTTCGTCGATCGGCAGGTAATGAGTCACACCCAACGCACGACCGCGCGGAATGATTGTCACCTTGTGCACCGGATCAGACCCCGGCAACAGCTTGGCGACCAACACATGCCCCGCCTCATGGTACGCCGTCAGCTTCTTCTCCTCATCGCTGATCAGCATACTGCGGCGCTCGGTGCCCATCATCACCTTGTCCTTGGCGTCCTCAAAGTCACGCATGTTGACCTTGGTGCCATTTCGGCGAGCAGCCAGTAACGCCGCTTCGTTGACAAGGTTCGCGAGATCCGCGCCAGCCAGGCCGGGCGTGCCCTTCGCCAACACATTAAGATCAACATCCGCCGCCAACGGGATGTTCTTCGAGTGCACCTTGAGAATGCCTTCACGGCCACGTACATCCGGACGATCAACCACGATCTGGCGGTCGAAACGGCCCGGACGCAGCAGTGCCGGATCGAGCACGTCCGGACGGTTCGTCGCGGCGATGAGAATCACGCCTTCATTCGACTCAAATCCGTCCATCTCGACCAGCAACTGGTTCAGCGTCTGCTCGCGTTCGTCATGACCGCCGCCGAGACCGGCGCCGCGCTGACGTCCGACGGCGTCGATTTCGTCGATGAAGATGATGCACGGCGCGTGGCGCTTGCCCTGCTCAAACAGGTCACGCACACGGCTCGCGCCAACACCGACAAACATTTCCACGAAGTCCGCGCCGCTCATTGAGAAGAATGGCACACCGGCTTCACCGGCGACGGCCTTCGCCATCAACGTCTTGCCCGTTCCCGGAGGACCGACGAGCAACGCGCCCTTCGGAATCCGGCCGCCGAGACGCTGGAACTTCTTCGGGTCCTTGAGGAACTGGATAATTTCCTGCAGCTCTTCCTTCGCTTCGTCGCCGCCAGCGACGTCTTCGAAGGTGACCTTCGAGCGTTCCTCGGTCATCAATTTCGCCTTCGACTTCCCGAAGGTGAAGATGCCGCGGTTCGCGCCCTGCGTCATCCGCCTCATGAAGAACAGCCACAAACCGATGAGAATGATCCACGGCAGGATCGAGGTGAGCAGCATCCCGATCCAGTTTGTCGCCTTCTCCTTGAACTCGATCTTGAGGCCGTGCTGTTGCCATTCGGCGATCACATCCTCGCTGATCAACGGCAGCACCGTCCGCACCTTCGTGTTGCCCTTCTCATCGGGCGCATCGAGGGTACCGACAAATTCGCGTTCGGTGACGACGGCTTCGGTGAACCGATCGTTCTCGAGGTATTCACGGTACCCCATGCCGCTGGGATCGGAATACTCGATGAGGTTGGCTTCTTCCTGGGACGGTCCGAGATACGTCGATATAACGATGACCACGAGGATCAGGAAAATCCAGAATGCCAGGGTTCGGCCGGCGCGACGCCAGTCGAAGTTGTCATCCGAGTCCTTGCGTGGACCCTTTGGTGCCTGAGGGGGCTCAGGCGTTTTCTTCTCCGCCATGCTTTTTCCTGTTCACCCTTCCGGTTTCATTGCCGGAGGGTCATATCGGAAGACTAAAATCCTGCGAGATTTATCTGTTACACGGTACGGCTCCGCGATCCGTTCGCCCAACACCCAGGCGATCTGGCCGCCGTCCGTCCGCATGACCCACAATGGGCCAGTTCGTTCATGCGCAGGTCGCCGCAACCGGCGAACCACACGCACACTGTCATGCCGCGACCCGAACGGGTGAAACGTATCCCCGCGTTGCCACGGCTGCACGGTCACATCCTGCCCGACCGCGTCCGCGTCCAAGCGTTCGATAAAACCCGGCCGCTCACTGCCTTGTACTCGCGAAACCGCGCCGGGATTCACCGTTTCGAGCTCCGCGTGGACCTCGGAGCCATCCGGCAAGACAACATGACCCGGCAGGCTCATCCTGATCCGGGTCGATTCGTCGTACACCGACAGTTCCAGATCATCGCGAACCGTAATCGTCACTCCCGCGATCACGCGGGATGTACCGGACTTCCGTGTCCGTGCAAGGTTCAGCAGACGCCCATGGTCTTTCCGGTCGATGTATAGCTCGCCCGGATCGGCGTTGAGAACGTCCGCCAAACTACATCTCAGAACACGAAATACCAGCTCATCAAGATACCCGACGAGCCTCCGAGCATCAATAGACGCCCAGCCGGGAGTCCTCCGCCGCAAGACCTGCCGATACGTTCGCGCGGCTTCCGTTTCCAGCGCCGAATCGGCCTGCTGCAGGTGCAACGCCGTGCGTGCGAGGTTGCGCCACGCACCATCGCCAAACTGTTCACGGATCAACGGTCCCAGCTTCCGCCGGACCGCAACCCGCGTGTACCGTTCGTCCGCGTTCGCCGGGTCGTCAAGGAACGGAATCCCCGTCCGTTCAGCAAACTCGCGCAGCTCCGCGCGAGTCCGGTTGAGCAACGGCCGAATCCAGCGACTGCGCACCGCCCGGGCACCGGACAGTCCACTCACACTCGCGCCGCGCATCGCATTGAGCAGAAACCCTTCGGCGAGATCGTCCGCCGTGTGAGCCGTGAACACGACCGAGGCATTCGATTCAGCGGCAATCTGTTCAAGCGCCGCGTAACGCGCTTCACGGGCCGCCGCCTCGAAGCCTGACTGCTTCCTGCGCTCTTCTGTGATGCTCACCCGCCGCGTGAGTTGCGGCAATTTCAACTTGCGGCACTCGGATGCAAGAAGCTTGTACGCCTGATCGGCAAACTCGCCGGTGCCGTGATGCACATGGGCAACAACGACGCGCTGACGTTCCCGTTCAGGCGGCAAACACAGGTGCAGCAAGGCCATCGAGTCGCAACCGCCGCTGACCGCTAGCAGCAGTTTCTCATCCGTGCCGGAACGCTGATGTTTCACCCACCAGGCGTAGAGAACTCCGCTCTGCAACGAGACATGCTCCGGCAGCAGCACCCGCTTGAGGTCACCATCTCGCAACCCGTTTTCCGCACCTTCTTGCTTCACCTGATCCGCCTGCGACTGAGCAAAAAAAGACCCCGGACGAATATCTCCTCCGGGGTAACATCGAGGTTTTCAACGACGGTGTCAATCGAGATGTTCGTTGACATCCGTCGACAGTCCCAACTCCTCCAACGGCATCACCTTCATCATGCGGCCGGAATAATTGGGCGATTGTTCAACAAGGCCAAGCCGGCGCCATTTCTGCCACCAAGTCACCACTGTGCGCTGGGTGACTTCCTTGTTGACAAGCTTTTCAATCTCACGCGAGGATCGAATACCGTCCGACAACTCATACACACGGCGTTCGATGCTCTTCTCAAGCTGCGTTTCGATCAACTCACGGGCCTGCCGGTGCGCAACAAATCTCAGCAGCCGGTTGATCCGCTTCTGCTCTTCCAACATCTCACGCTGTTCACGTAGCATCTGCTCGAGCAGACGTTCCACGGTGACTGCCATGGTACCTCCCCACGATCCGTGCCCACGGAACGTAGTCTCTTCGCACCATACAAGTCAAGAAGAGAGTTCTGCTGAATCACCCTACCCGGTTAAAATCTCCAATTCGCAGAGCAAATGTGAGAGATCGTTTACTCTTCCTTCATTCCCAAAGAATCCGGAATGAGAACCGTCGCAAGTCCGCCGCCTTGGGATGGCACGATGTGCTTCAAAACCTTCCCGTCACCATCTGCCTGGATGAAGAAATCGGCCTGCGAGTCGTGGAAATCGAGGTGAACGCGATACGCGTCAAAATCGCCAGCGGGCACGCTCACCGCTTCACGGCCAACCACGGTCACGTCCGCCGTATCGACAAACGCACGGCCAAATCCCTGATAAAACGTCATTTGCGTCGTGTCGCCAATCATCGACTCAAGGTCCATCGTCTGAATCAGGAAGCTCGCCTGCATCCAGTCATAGGTGTGTGGTGGAACGTTCATGTGCAAGGTGTCCTGGGTCGCCTTCATCGGCGTATCCATGATCCGCACCACCTGGCCGTCTTCGTAGTAGGAGTTGTTGTTCATCGTCTGGCCACGGAACTCCTGTTTCGACAGCATGCTGACCATGGCTCCGCTGTTGGCGTCGAACCGGAGCTCGGTCTCTCCCGAGACACCACCATAGATGTCAAAGTCGATCCTGATCAGGTCGCGACCGTCCTCGCTGACACGATTCAGCTCCTGCTTCATCTTGCCGTAAACTTGCACCGTATCCTGCATCTGGTAGTAGTACGTCGCCGGCGTCTTCAGCTTGCTCAGGTCGAACCGGTCATCGGGTTGGGTCTTCGGAGCCTGCTGGCAACCGTTGAAACCGGCGAAAACCAACGCCGCAAAGAGTACTACCAGGCCCAGCTTGCGCTTCTGCATCAATCCCCCGAGGGTTGTCAAGCGATAGTCTTACGCATCGCCCTTGCGTTTAGCCGTCACTTCAGTGGTGGTGGCTTTTTTCTGCTTATTCGAGGATTTAGAACTATCGTGCCCATTGCTCTTCCCATCCGCGACCGATCTGGCCGATTTGCCCGAACTCGAGTCGTCCGCATGGGGTAACAGGGCCAGTTCCAGCACCTCCTGAATTGTCCGCACCGGGTGGAACTCAATCGCCTCGCAGACATCTTCCGGCACCTTCTCGAGATCCTTCTCGTTGTCCGCCGGAATGATCACGTGCTTGATCTGCGCCCGGTTCGCAGCCACCACCTTTTCACGCAGCCCGCCAATGGGCAGCACGTGCCCGGTCAACGTGATCTCGCCCGTCATCGCGAGATCGGAACGAACCTTCCGGCCGCAGAACAGGCTGACCATGCTCGTGGTCATGGTGACACCGGCAGACGGACCGTCCTTCTTGGTCGCGCCTTCCGGTACGTGAATGTGCAGGTCGGACGTTTCGAACACGTTCCCGTCGACACACAAGGAATCCTGGTGTGCGCGAATCCAGGACAGCGCGATCTGCGCCGACTCCTTCATCACGTCGCCGAGCTGGCCGGTGATCTTGACATTGCCCTTGCCCGGCATGCGAGCGGTTTCCACCTGAAGCACACTGCCGCCGACCGGAGTATAGGCCAATCCGTTGGTTACACCAACCTCCGGCTGGCGAGTCGCCCACGATGGAGTGATCCGGCGCGGGCCGAGAAACTCGGACACGTTCTTCTTCGTCACCGAGATCCTGGTATCGTCCTTGTACTCACCCGTCGCGAACTTGAACGCCACCTTGCGGCAGATCTGGCCGACCGATCGTTCGAGGTTACGAACGCCCGCTTCACGGCTGTAGTAGACAACGACTTCTTCCAACGCTGCCGGGCTGAACTTGATCTGCTTCTTCGTCAGACCGTTCGCCTCGATCTGCCGCCGGACCAGGTATTGCTTCGCGATCTCAACCTTTTCCGCCGTGATGTAGCCCGGCAAACGGATCATTTCCATCCGGTCCTGCAGCGGTTCCGGTATCATTTCCGGATAGTTCGCCGTGGTGATGAACAACACCTTGGAGAGGTCGAACGGAATTTCGACGTAGTGATCGCTGAACGTATCGTTCTGCGCCGGATCGAGCACCTCGAGCAACGCCGAGGACGGATCACCGCGAAAGTCGCTGACCAGCTTGTCGATCTCGTCAAGCATAAAGACCGGGTTGCGTGTGCCGGCGTCCTTCATCTTCTGCAGGATACGGCCGGGCAACGCGCCGACATACGTCCGGCGATGACCACGGATTTCCGCTTCGTCACGCACGCCGCCGAGGCTGACACGAATGAACTCGCGGTTCATCGCGCGTGCAACCGAGCGGCCCAGCGAGGTCTTCCCTACTCCCGGCGGGCCAACGAGACACAGGATCGAGCCGCCGGAATCCGGCTTCAGCTTGCGCACGGCCAGGACTTCGAGAATGCGGTCCTTGATGTCCTGTAGGCCGAAGTGATCCTCGTCCAGCACCTCGCGGGCGTGGTTCAGGTCGAGGTTATCGTCGCTCAGCTTCTCCCACGGCAGGTTGACAATCCAGTCGAGGTACGTGGTGACGACACTGTATTCCGCGGACGCCGGATTAATCCGGTCGAGCCGCTTGACCTGTTCTTCTGCGACCTCGAGCACACGTTCCGGCAGCTCGGCCTTCTCGATCCGTTGCCGCCATTCATCGGCCTCGCTCGCGCCGTCATCTTCCTCGCCCAGCTCTTTCTTGATCTGGCGGAGCTGTGCACGGAGGAAGTATTCCCGTTGCGTTTTCTCCATCTCGCCACGGGTTTTCTGCTGGATCTGCGTCCCGACCTGCAGGATGCGCAGCTCACGGTCGAGCAGTTCACGCAACAGCCGCATCCGTTCCGGAACCTTGACCGTGCCCAGCAACTGCTGCCGAACCTGGACGTCCAGGTCGGTGTGCGCACTGATCATGTCGGCCAGAACGGACGGGTTGTCCAGGTTCCGTACCGCCTCCTTCAGCTCTTCCGGCATGTCCGGCGAGAGCTCGGCGATTTTCTCGAAATCCTCCTTCAACGCACGGGACAGCGCCTCGAGCCGCACCGTCTTGCGCGGCTTGTGGTCACGCACCTTGATCCGGCCCATCGGGAACGGGTCGGTCTGGGTCAACTCCTTCAGCTCGATGCGGTCCAGCCCCTGCACGATCATCCGCACCGCACCCTCGCTGGTGCGTTGCATGCGGTGAATCGTCAACGCCGTACCGATCTTGTGCACCGACTTCATGTCCTTGTCATCATCGGCCGTGTCCGGCTTGCGCAGGAATATGCCGAGAGTGCGCATGCCGCGCTCGGACATGTAGTCCATGGTTTTGCTGAACGTGTCGTCGGTGATCGTCAACGGCACAATCAGGCCGGGAAAGATCACCAGATCCCTTGTGACAAACATCGGCAGCGTTTCAGGGATCGCTACCGATTCAGGTTGAGGAGCTGAGGGACTTTCGTTCATCGTTAATCTGCCTCAGTAAATTTTGACAACCATCTTGCGCTGCAGCGGTTTTTCCCGCTTGCGCAGCCGGATGGTGAGCATTCCGTCCTTGTAGTCAGCGGTTGCGTTGTCCGCGCAAACTGGAGCGGGCAGTTCGAAGACGCGGCGGAACGCACCGTACGGCACCTCCATCGCCAGCATCCGCTTTCGGTCGCTCTCGACCGTCTCGTGCCGCACGCCCTGCAACGTCAGCCGATCCTTGTCCAAGGTCAACTGCACGTCCTTCTTGTCGATCCCGGCGATGTCCACCTTGATCATCACACAGGTGTCCGTCTCGTAGACATCCGCCGCCGGGTGCCACTCACGCGATTTGTTCAACATCGCCGGACGATACGATCCGACGAGGTACTCGAAATAGATGTCGAAATCCGAATCGGAATCCGGCATCATGTTCGCGTGAGGGCGTTTTTCCGGGTCAACCATACGCTTCACTCCTGCAACACTCTACCGCTCAGGCGTAGTCACGTTCACCAACGACTTCCAGCCACGCCGCCAGCAGCTTCACTCCGCCTTCCACATCTTCCTTGTGCACCAGCTCAACCGTCGAATGGACATAGCGGCTCGGTACGGACAACGTGCAAACATGCGCTCCACCGGGAACTCGCCAGATCGCACCGGCGTCCGTTCCACCCGCGGGCAGGATTTCACGCTGATGCTTGATGCCGTTGGCGTCCGCGACATCTTCCAGGTGACGCACCAGCTTGAATGACGAGATCGACGCCCCATCCATCAGCTTGATCGCGATGCCGTCGCCCATCTTCGTCACCGCTTCGTGTTCCGGCGAACCGGGAACGTCGTTGGCGATGGTCACATCCAGCGCGAGGCCGATGTCCGGCTTGATCTGCGCCGCCGACGCCCACGCGCCGCGAATCCCGACTTCTTCCTGCACCGTGGCGACTGCGTGAATCGTTGCCGACGGATTCTTCACCCGCTTCATCGCCTCGATCATCAACAGCACGCCGATGCGGTCATCCATCGCACGGGAACAGTACATGTCACCCATTTCGATGCAGTCACCCATCCAGAGGATGCGGTCGCCGGTCTTGACCAGCTCCTTGACCGTGTCACCGGGCAGGCCGACGTCGACGAAATAATCCTTCACCTTCATCGGTTTCTTCAATTCCTCCGCGGAGAGGATGTGCTTCGGCTTCGACCCCATCACGCCCGGCAGCGGCTTCTTGCCGTAGACCATCACACGCTGATTCATCATTGTGCGCGGGTCAAATCCACCCATCGGATTGAGACGGATGAACCCGTTGCTGTCCACGTGGGTCGCCATGAACCCGATCTGGTCCATGTGCGCGGCGATCATCACCACCGGCCCGTCGCCACTGCCCCGCTTGATGAAGTCGAGGTTGCCGAGACGGTCCATGCGGACTTCATCCACATGCGCTTCCAGTTCACTGCGTACGAGTGTGCGAATCTCATCTTCCAGACCCGGGCCACCCGGGGTCTGCGTCAACCGGCGCAGAAGGTCGAACATGGTTCCTCCAAAAATGTTGTAGTCGTTCAAGATACACGAGGTGCGCCCGACCCGCTGGAATGCACCGATTCAGCGCGACAGGCGAGAGCCCGCGTTCCTGACGAACGAGTTTTCGTACGATGAGAAGCTATTGGCAACTGCGACACGAACCGTGCACCGTATCAATTGATACGGTCAAGGATGACCAGGGTTTCCAGCTCGCTGGTTGAGGGGAACATGTCGATGGGGACAACGAGGTCGGTTTTGTACGTCGATAACCGTTTTAGGTCACGCGCCAGCGCGGCGGGATGACAGGACACGTAGATGATTCGTTCCGGCCCGCGATCATTCAGCATTTCCAAGACTTGTTCGTCCGCGCCGGAATGCGGCGGGTCGAGAATCGCGGCGTCAAACGAAGCCGCGTCAATCTCGGACAGATCATCACGACCGAGATCGATGTCACGGAATTGAACCGGCAGGCCGGTTTTGCGCACATAGTCGCGTCCGGCGGACAGTGCGTCCGCCGCAGAATCAACAACCGTCGCCTCGCCACTGCGGTCGGCGTACGCAATCCCGAAACGGCCATAACCGCCGTAGAGGTCGAGCAGCCGTCCTTCCTCCGGCACCTGCTCCAGCATCAGGTTGACCAGCTCGTTGGCCGCCTTGCGGTTGACCTGCGAAAACACCGATGCCTGCAGGATCAGATCACGTCCGGCGATGCGGATCCGCACCGTCGGATCGCCCTTCGAGATCACCAGCTCGGAATTGATGTAACGAAGCTTCTGATTCCGCACGCGGCGGATTTCCCAGCCGGCGAATCCGGCCGAATCCAGCCACTCTTCGAGCGGCGCGCTGTCCACCGGCCCACGTGTGAGCACGAACAGCACCGCGATCGCTTCGCCGCGTCCGTTGTCGCGCAACAACAGCCGCAACGGAACACGGTCGCCGAGATGTGGATGCGAATCGAGAGTGTCCAGATTCCGGCGCAGTTCAGCAAACGGCTTGATCAACGGCGTCGCGCCGAGACGGCAATCCAACACCCGAACCAGTCCGGAGAGGCCGATATAGCCCATGTCGAGCCCGTTCTGACTCCGCACAACCTGAAACTCCAGCCGCTCACGGTAGCGCCACTGCTTCGGCGAGGGGATCACCGGTTCGACGACGACGCCGTCCAGCCCGCCGATCCGCCGTAGCGTTTCCACGAGATGAGTGCGTTTCCAGTCCAGTGAGAACTCGCGACGCACTGCACCCAGCTGCGACGCCGGACATCCGCGAGCATAGTGCGGACACGGATGCGGAACCCGCTGCGGGGATTCATGCACGAGCTCGCCGATGGTACAATCCACCGGACCCTTGTTCGGTTCGTGACGGACTTCCGGGATTACATGGTCGCCGGGAATGGCGCCGAAGATCATCAGTACACGTCCGTCGGCTCGACGGGCGACGCCGCGTCCATCCCAGCTGAGGTCATGCACCCAGACGGTATCGTCCGAGGTGTTGTCAACGGTCTGCGTGGCGCTCTTGTCATTGATCATACCGGCAGCCAGATGGTTGGTTGGCGGGACGACAGGAAGCTATTCCGAGAACATGCGCCCCACCAGTGTCCCGCCTCTGGAGAATGAGCTATCAGGGCTGTGATGCTGGAGCACTGAATTGCTGATTGCCAATGGATATCCGGCAAGATAGCATGAGAAAACCCACCCTCGGATCGTCGTCCGGGAGCGGGTTTTCCGGGGGGCTCATCAAGCCACCGTCCGCAACTGATCAGAATGTGTAGTGCACACCAAAGCCGAACGACAGGTCGGTGTCGTTCAGACCGAGCTCCAGGCTCCAGGAAATCGGCGGAAGGCTCGCGTCGGCGTCACGCCAGTCCCATTCGACTCCGGCACCGACTCCCGCAAACAACCGCAAGCCGTCGTCATCGTCGTGACGGCCATCATCGTCGTACGCGCCAATCGCGCCGTATGCGTACCCGTCAAGGTACCGCCGTCCGGCAAACACGTAGCGCACCCGTGCCACTGGTGCCGGGAAATCGTTGAGGCCGAGGACACCCTGGATGCTCATCGGAAGATCAAACAGGTCCATCGTGAAGCTGGGACCGTACGCTACTGGATCAACCCACTGCAGACCGATACCGTAACGATTATCAACATCGCGCGTGGCAAAAGTCGCCGGCGCGGCAATCAGCACAGCCAGAGCAGAGAACAACAGCAAACGACGCATGGGTCCCTCGTTTTCGTTAAACGGATACTGTGATTTGGGATTCTACTTCAATTCACGTATTCGTTCAGTCTGAGTTCCAACGGCTTGAACCGTTTGCTGAGATAGAGGAACGGAGTGTCGATCAACGCAACCAGCACTTTCAGCAGATACGTGGTGATGAAAATCTGAATCAGGATCGAGAACTCGAAGATGCCCCAGAACGCCACAGCGGTGAAAATCACCGAGTCGAGCAACTGGCTGACCATCGTTGACGCGTTGTTGCGCAACCACAGGTGCCTGCCCTGCGTGCGCTGCTTCCATGCGTTGAACGCGATCACGTCATGCGTCTGACTGACGATGTACGCGAGCAGTGAACCCGCCACGATACGCGGAGCCAGTGAGAAGATCTGCGTCATCGCGTCATGCACGAAATCATCCACCGACGGCTGGAACCAGAGAAACACCTGGCTGGCGAGCAGGAAAAAGCCCGCGCACAACCAACCGAACCACACCGCGCGCTGCGCCTCTTTCTTCCCCCAATGCTCGTTTAACAGATCCGTCGCGAGGAAAATTGCTCCATACAATGAGTTCCCGCCCGTCGCCGCCACGCCGAACAGCGTAATCTGTTTGGTCACGAACACGTTCGCGAGGATGATGTAGACACCGATGACGCCGTACAAACCGACCCGGCCAAATCGGAAACTGAGCAGCACCAGACCGACCACGACCACGGTCCAGACAAAGAAAAGCAATTCGTTCAACGATCTCTCCAACTGGGGGAAAACACGGGATCTGCATTCCGCAACCCGCGCACAACGTACCACATTAGCAATCACAGATGGTAACTCAGAAAACGCAAACGTGCGAGATGAATTGATGAAGATCAAGCGCATCCTCTTCCCAACCGACTTCTCCACTGCCGCCAGCAAAGCCCTCGACCATGCGCTGGTCCTGGCCCATATCTACAACGCCGAACTGGTGATGCTGCACGTTGAAGTCCCCCATGGTGCCGATCCTCATAATCCGAATAAGGAGTTTCCGGAGCTGGACGAGCTGTTCGCGTTTATCCGCCAGCAGGTTGCCGGGCTGGTTGAGGACGACAGCCTGCCGGTGATCAAGGGGACGGTTCCGATCCGCGAGGAAGTCCGCCGGGCAATCTCCGACGCGACCGAGATCCTCGACTTCTGCGAGCAGGAACAGATCGACCTGATTGTGATGGGTACCCATGGACGTAGCGGACTCGGCCACTTCGTGCTCGGCAGCACGACGGAAAAAGTGGTGCACGGCTCGCGCATTCCCGTGCTCACCATCCATCATGGCGAAGACCTGCTGATCAGCAACGAGGGACGCTACAAGCGTATCCTCGCGCCGATCGACTTTTCAGACGCGTCCAAGGAATCGCTAACCACTGCGCTCAACCTGTCGCAACAGTTTGGCGCGGAACTGATCGTCGCGCATGTCTTCGAACCGGTGCTCACCTCGCCGGCGTTCTTCGCTGACAGGCCGTCCACGGTGCCGGTCGATCCGGACCTCATCAACCGCTCCCAAGAAGCGCTGCACAAGTTTGCCGGGGATATACTTCCGGAAGGGACACCGTTCAAGCTGAGAAGTGGGCACGTGCAACGTGAGTTGACCAACCTCGCCAAGTCGGAATCCATCGACCTGATCGTCGTCGCCAACCAGGGCTGGAATGCGCTCGACCGTTTCCTGCTCGGCGGCACCACCGAGAAGCTGATCCGGCGCAGCCCGGTGCCGGTGCTGGTGAAACCGTTCCTCGGCGAACCGGTGGAAATTGACTAAGACAGGCTATGGGCTATGGGCTCGGGGCTCAAAACAAGTGCCCGTGCCCGCTTGCGGACGCGGACCCGAGATCCTTCAAACTGTAGGTCTCGAGGCGATGTGTGCCCCGACGAGCTTGCTCGTCGGGATTATCCAACCTGACCCCATCCCTGGTATCGCCTGACGTCGGCACCACGGACACGTGTCGGTCACGCCAACCCAAGGATCTCCAGGATTCGCGGGGTATCGGTCAGATCATCCAGCAGGTGTTCAGCGTTCGCGTACTCAAGATTCTCCTTCCGGATCATCCCGGTCGCAACCAGTAGCGCTTTCGCACCGGCTGCATGAGCTGCGATGGCATCGTTGGGCGTATCACCAACCACCCACGCCTCCCCGTCCCAACCAAACCCGTCCCGCCCGGCGTCCATCGCCGCACGGATCGCGTCGGCGCGGACCTCATGATCGCCACCAAAGCCACCACCGTGCGGGAAATACTTCATCAAGTCAAAGCGCTGCAGCTTGATCTCACACGACCGCCGGATGTTCCCCGTGCCCAGCACCAGTGCGGCGTCCGGATGACGGTGCAATGCCAGCAGCAACTCGCTCACACCGTCAAGCAAGCGCGGTGACGGGTGGCTGTCGTACGAATCATTTACCAGCTCGCAGAACCGATCCGCAAACCGTGCGAGCAGGTCCTCGTAGTCACCTTCCACGCCCGACACTTCGATGAACTGGCGGATAATCGCTCGGTCAGTGTTACCGGCGAAGTTGACTTTCACGCCGCGGATGTCCGCGCCAGTGACTTCCTCGAACGCCTGGTAAAACGGCACCCGAAGCGCATCACCATTCTTGATCATGGTCCCATCAACGTCCATGATCACCAGCACACGCGGTTTGTGCGGCTCGCTCATGGCTGGCTGGCGGCGCTCGCCGGTACAGTCATCGCGCTGATGATCTCCGCGCTCGCGGCGATGGTCATCACATCAACTTCCTCTTCCCCGATCGGGACCGGCTCGTAAATCGTCTCTGTCTCACCCGGTTCGATGCGCACGTTCAGTGGGCCCAACGTCCACTCGCCGAGTGTCATCGAGCCTTCCATCAGCAGCACCTTAACCGCCGGTGCGGCAATCGCGAAGTCGCCCGAGTTGTTCGTCACTTCCATCGACAGCCGCAGCTCGCCCTCGTCATGCACCAGCTTCTTCTCGCCGGTGGTCAGCACCGATTCGAAGGTGTCTTCCGGGTAGCGTTCCGCCGCGAGCAGCTCGACCTGGTTGAAATTGCCCGGCACAAACTGCAATTCCACCTTCTTCAAGCCGGGGAACTTGTCCACGTACAACGCATGCGTGAAGTTGGTTTTCGTCGAACGCACGTCCTGCAATCCCGCCAGCGGCAACAGCTCTTTCGCCGTGCCGGAGTAAGGCATCAGCTTGAACTCGACACGCAGCACCTGCCGGGTTTCACGGTCAACCCAGGCGAATGCCGTGTCAAACTGATCCGTACCAAACAACGTGTATTTCTGTTCGAGTACGCGGTTCCGATAGCGATAGATGAACACCCCGCCGCCGAGCTGTTCAACGTATTCCGGCTGGCCAAACGTTTCGGTCAGGTTGTCAACGGTCTGCGGCGTGGTTCCACCAATCCACAGCGGAACCGACATCGGGTTGACCTGCGGGAAACCCACAGACGGCGCCCAGATCCACGCGCCACCGTCCTCGTTGTCCATCGCGACACGCACCCAGTTGCCGCGCCGAACCTGCATCACGTATTCGGTTCCACCGGTGGTCTCACCGATTTTCGGCCCGTTCGGCATCGAGCGCAGGTTCTCCTGCTGCACCTGCACGGTTACCGTCGGTTCCGGCTCTACCGTCACCGTCGTGTCCGGAGCAGGCTCCGGCGGTTCCATCGTTTCCTGTTGCCCCGCACAAGCCACCAGCAACAGCAGCATCCCCGCAATCAGGACCCATTTCGTCGCATTCGTCAACGTTATCACGTTTTTCCTCTCGCGTCCGTGTACAAAAGCGCGCCGACCCTCCCGTGACGCGCTTGTCAGTTCAATCCATACAAAACGTATCGCTACTCACCCGTCCACGCGATGGCCTTCATCACATCCGGAATGCCCCAGCCATACGTGTTGTCCGGATGGTCGGCACGGTCGGCGGTCTCCTTCAACGCCCGGATCACGGTCTCGACATCCCATTCCGGGTGCGCCTGACGAACAAGCGCAGCCACACCCGCCGCAATCGGGCACGCCATGCTCGTACCGTTCCAATACGAGTACTTGTGATGCGTTTCCGGGCTGGCGAGCAGCGTTCGCACCCCACGCGTGACCAGGTCCGGTTTGATTCGGCCATCCGCCGTCGGACCGCGGCTTGAGAAACGGCCGATGGTGCCAAGGCTGTCTATTGCGCCAATGGACAGGCCGCCGTAATTGTCCGCCGGGGCACCGAGGGTCATCGGTTGCGGGCCCTCGTTGCTCGCCGAGGTGACCATCAACAGGCCCTTTTGTGCGGCACGAGTGATCGCACGGCTGGTGATCGGATACTGGCCATCATAGTCGGCGGTGTTGTACCAGTCGGTGTAGCCCAGCGACGAGGAACCAACCTGTGCGCCCAACCGTTCCGCCCACTCCAACCCGGCGACCCAGTCGTCCTCTTCCTGGACCGTTTCATCGGCGACATACTCGCTCTTGACCAGCAACCAGCTGGCCTCGTACGCGATTCCGATCAGGTTCCCCGGGCTGTAGCCTGAGATTTCCGACAGGCAGCCGGTACCATGATGAGACTGGCCTTCCGGATCCTCCGGCGACTGGCCGGTGTAATTGTCGTTGTTGGTGACATCCCATTCGGCGATGACGTCCAGGTTTTCGAAACACTCATGCGACAGCTCATAGCCACCATCGATGATTACCATCAGCACACCCTTGCCGGTAATCCCCTGGCGGTGCGCTTCGACGGCGTTCACCTGTAACGCCTGCAGGTAGCTGCGTCCATAACTGCCCGGTGTGTCGATTCCGGGACCGGGTGCGGGATTGCCATCGAACGTTTCAACCACCTCATACGACGACCGCGCGGGCAACATCTTCCCGACCGGCGTCACCCGTTCCACGAACGGCAGCTGTTCGATCAGGGCGATGGTGCCGGCGTCCGCATCAACACTGACACGGTTGAACCAGCGGGACTGCTGGCGCACAGCCGCGCCGAGCTCAGTAACTATCGCGACATAATCCGGGTCGGGCGGAAGATCGTCCAGCGTGATCAGATCGTCGCCAGACAACCCCTCCACCTTGCGGCGGTCGATGGCGCGTTGCGTCAGGCCATGTTCGAACGCGGCCGCTTCCAGATCGGGCTGATCAAGCGTTGACCAGACACCCTTGTCGCTGAATTCCACCCACCACGATTGGCCGGCGAACGCAGGCGCCGCAATGAGCAGCAGCAGGCCCGCGAGCAGTGTCGCAGCAAGTGGGCGTATCGTTTGGTTTTCCCTCATGGGATCTATCCAGAATGAGTTTATGGTTGACCGGCTGCCAGGAGTTGCACCTTCCAGCCATGCCGGGCAGTTCCAATGCTGCGTCCCTGCAGGACGCTCTCCCCCACAATAAACAGTGGGGATGTGTGCGTACCTCTGTCGTGTGGCTGAAGCCACACGCTAACCACGCTCCACCGTTCCACGGTGGACTGACCACTGAGCACTGACAACAGCGAAAAGACCACTAAGCAATATCCACCGATTACCGGCTACCGAGTACCGCGATCAGTGCGCCTCAAGCCAGTTCTTGCCCCAGCCAGCGTCGGCGACAATCGGAACCTTCACCTCCATCGCCGATTCCATCCGCTGCTTAACCCACGCCGCCGCCGCTTCTTCCTCGCCTTCCGGCACCTCGAACACCAGTTCGTCATGAACCTGCAGCAGCATCGAGTACGGCATCTTTTCCTTCTCGAGATCGGCGTCCAGCTTCAGCATCGCCAGCTTGATCAGATCCGCAGCCGAGCCCTGCACCGCGGACGCAATCGCCATCCGTTCGCCCATCTGCACCGTATTCCGGTTCGAGGATTGCAGTTCGGGCAACGGACGCCGCCGTCCGAGAATCGTCTTCACCATCCCCGTCTTCGTCGCGTCCTCGAGCAGATAGTCGATGTAGCGTTTCACGCCCGGGAACGCTCCAAAATACCCATCGATGAACTCCTTCGCCTCCTGAACGGAGATCCCCATCCGCTGCGACAACCCATACTCGCGCATGCCAAACAGGACGCCGTAATTGACCTGCTTGACGCCGCTGCGGTGTTCACGGGTGACGTCTTCCGGCTTGACGCCGAAGATCTTCGCCGCAGTCGCGTTGTGGATATCTTCGCCTGCCTGGAAAGCCTCGATCAACGCCTTGTCGCCGCTGAGATGCGCCATCATCCGCAACTCGATCTGGCTGTAGTCAGCGCTGAGCAACGTCATCCCCTCTGCCGGGATGAACGCCTTGCGGATTTCCGCCCCACGTTCGGTGCGAATTGGGATGTTCTGCAGGTTCGGATCGGAAGACGCCAGCCGTCCTGTGGCGGCGACGGTCTGCTGGTAGCTGGTGTGCACACGCCCGGTTTCCGGATTTACCAGCTCCGGCAGCGCGTCCACGTATGTCCCCAGCAGTTTGCTCAGCTCACGGTGCTCGAGGATCTTTTTCGGTAACGGGTCGAGCGGCGCCAGCTTCTCCAATACGGACTGGTCGGTTGAATACCCGGTTTTCGTCTTCCGCGAAACCGAGGTCGGCAGGTTCATCTTCTCGAACAGTACATGCTGCAGCTGCTTCGGGCTGGCGAGGTTAAACTCCACCCCGGCCATCTCGTGGCATTCCTTCTCCAGCTCGCTGAGACGCTGCTTCAGCTCACCGCTCATGGCCTTTAGGAAGTCGACATCAAGACGAATCCCCCGCTGCTCCATCTTCATCAGCACGTCGCTGAGTGGCAGCTCAATTTCGGTAAGCAGATCCTCGAGATCCTCGTCGCGCACCTTCTGCTCGATGATATCCGCCAGCCGGAAGGTGACGTCCGCATCCTCGCACGCGTACTGCGTGATCTGCTTCAACGGAACCTGGTCCATCGTGATTGACGACTTGCCGCTGCCGATCAACTCTTTCGTCTCGATCTTCTTCAACTGCAGGTAGTTCATCGCCAAGGCGTCCAGCCCATGACTGCGCTGGTGGGGATTCAGCAGGTAGTCGCCGATCATCGGGTCAAATGACAACGGTTTGCACTCGACCCCATACCGCCGGAAAATGAGGAAGTCGTACTTCGCGTGCTGGGCGATCTTTTTCGGGCCACCGCTCAACACCGGACGCAGCACCTCGAGAATCTTGTCCGCCGCCTCCTTCATCTCCTCACGCGACCGGCCGTGTTCCCACGGCGGCGCTTCGCCGTCAAACTGGAAATGATTGATCGGGATGTAGAACGCTTCCCCCGCCTTGAAGCTGACGCTGATCCCAACCAGCTCCGCCAGCATCGGGTCGGCGGAGGTCGTCTCCGTGTCCACCGCGAACCGGCCCGCCTTTTCCAGCTTATCAACCAGCTTCTTGAGTTCGGCCTCGGTCGTGACCGACGAATAGGTCACCTTCACTTTTTCCGCACCGGCGGTTTGCGGGGTGTCGTCGAGGTAACGGAACAACGTGCGGAACTCGAGCTCGGCGAACAGGTCGTGCAGCTTCGATCCTTCCCACGGGCCATACGTCAGCTCGTTCGGGTCGCACTCGTACGGTGCTTCGAGCCGGATCGTCACCAGATCCTTCGAAAGCAGCACATTCTCCCGTTGTTCACGGATATTTTCGCCCAGCTTGCCCTTGATCTCGTCGGCATGGTTCAACACTTCCGCGGCGCTGCCGTACTGTTTGACCAGCTTGATCGCG
Organism: bacterium; assembly: GCA_963675295.2. Taxonomy (GTDB): domain Bacteria; phylum Electryoneota; class Electryoneia; order Electryoneales; family Electryoneaceae; genus BMS3BBIN04. Next base: position 2,024,126 of record CAXXKJ010000002.1, on the reverse strand, counting down.
GTTTTCATCCCGACGCCCTGCACCCCGGGCACGTTGTCCGACTTGTCGCCGGCCAGCGCGAGCACGTCGATTACCTGCTCCGGCGGCACGCCGAACACCTCTTCCACGCCCTTCGAGTCGATCAGCGTCGCGTTGTCCAGCCCCTTCTTCGTGTCGTAGAACGTCACCCGGTCATTGACCAGCTGGTAGTAATCCTTGTCGCCGGTGACGAGGTACACGTCCATCCCCTGCTCCGCCGCGCGCACACTGATCGTGCCGACCAGATCGTCCGCCTCATACCCCGGCAGGATCAGCTTCGGGATCTTCAACGCCTCGATGATCTCGTCCATCCGTGGAAGCTGCGCCGCCAGCTCCTCCGGCATCTTTTCACGCGTCGCCTTGTACTGCTCGTAGACATGATGCCGGAACGTCGGCTTCGCGGTATCATACACCACCGCCAGCAGATCCGGCTTCTCACGGGCGATCAACGCCATTAACGTGTTCGTGAAACCAAACACGGCGGAGACATTCTCGCCTTTCGAGGTGAACAGCGGATTTCGCGCAAACGCAAAGTGCGCGCGGTAGATCTGGGCCATTGCGTCAATGAGAAACAGGCGTTTTGCAGCCATGAACGAGTCCCGTTGTGGTCGGAATGGATGGGTGAGAAGCGATGCTCCGGGCGGCCCGGAGTCTCTGAGACAATCTGGAAGATAGACCCGCGCCGCTCAACAGGCAACCCGGACAGTTGCGTATTCGGCTGGATTGGCGTATCTTCCGTCCTCCGGTTTTCGTCTCCGGGAGCGCAATCACGGCGCTGGTGAAAATTTGTTCGGCGTCTATATTTATTGATGCTCCAAAACCAGATCGCTCACACCTAACTCGACGTTCACTCCATGGCCACAATTCGCGGAATTCAACACGTTTTTCTTGACATCGACGGTGTCCTGATGCTCGGCGACCTGCCGATCCCCGGTGGGACGGCAACGGTCAACAAGCTGAAGTCACTCGGCGTCGGTGTCACCTATGTCACCAACACCACACGCAAGCCGCGCCGCAAACTGCAGGAACAATTGCAGAAACTCGGCTTCCATCTGACCGACGACGACATTATCTGCCCGGCGATCATCGCCCGTGAGAAGATCATGCAGATGAAACGTTCGTCCGCCGCACTGTTCGTCAACGACGGCGTGATGGAAGACTTCGAGGGGCTGCGCGTACAACGGCGGGATGTCGGGTCGGTCGTTATGGGGGACCTCGGTGACAAGTTCACTCCGGAAATCCTCGACGAGATTTTCCGCCTCACCTTCTCCGGCGCGAACCTGATCGCGTTGCAGAAGAACCGCTTCTGGCGTGACCAGGGCGGACTGCGGCTGGACCTCGGACCGTATGTCGCGGCAATTGAATATGCAACCGGCCGCCGGGCGGAAATCGTCGGCAAGCCCTCCCCGGGCTACTTCCGCGGCCTGCTCGACCGTGTCCAGGTGAAGCCCGAGTACGCGTTGATGGTCGGCGACGACATCGAGGCCGATGTCCACGGCGCGCAACGGCTCGGCCTTAAGACCGTGCTCGTTAAAACCGGCAAGTACGACTTCGATTTCGTCAAGCGCACCACGATCAAGCCGGACGAAGTCATCCCCTCCATCGCAGACCTGCCGAAAGCGCTGGGGATCGAGGCGTGACCTCGAGCTGTGAGCGATGAGCTCTGAGCTGTGAGCAACACCCTGAAAACATCAAACGCCGCTTTCCATTGGAAGGCGGCGTTTTCTATGGAAGATCTCCCGAACTACCTGATTGCTGGCGACGATACAGCTTTGCAGTATGCCGTCGCTCATGCCCCCAGAAATTTATATCTGGGATCATCCGAAACTGGAATCCCTTAATCAGCCCAGACATAAATGTCTGGGGCATAATGAAGGTATGGATCTACTTAGTTTGGTTCTGGAACTGTTCGAAGAAAGACAGGCTTCGGCTTCGGAGTTCATCCATCCGTGACGTGAAGTACGACGCGTGCGCTTCGTCCGGCCAGAACACGGTTTCGGTACCTTCTGGACGGGACCGCTGGATCCGCCGGGCACTCTCGAAGGGGACCGTCGTGTCGCGTTCGCCGTGGATCAGCAGCACCGGCGCAGACGTGTTCGTGATCGCCTCTTCCGCACTGGAATCGTAGTAATTCAGGCCGGTCTTGCGGTTGGCGCGATCCAGCGCACGATCCAGCGCCGCCATCGACACCCAGCGTGCGATCTGCGGCTTGACCCGGTCAACCGACGCCGGCAGCACGCCGCGCAGACTGTGTGGCGCGGACGCCGACACCACCGCCCGGACACGTTCGTCCTCCGCCGCTGTCATCAACGCGACATTGCCGCCGTACGAGTGCCCGAAGACCCCGATGCCATCGCCGACCCAGCCCCGTTCGGCCAATTCGTCGATCAGGCGCTTGATGTCGTAGCGGTCGAGCAGTCCGTAGCTGAGGAAACGGCCCTGCGACAGGCCGTGCCCACGCAGATCCGGCATCACGACACGATACCCAGCCGCCGCAAACTGTGCAGCCACGGATCGCAGGTACGGCCGGCCGAGTACCGAATCCCACCAGCCATGGATGAGGAGGATCGTGCGGTCCCGAGGTTTAACCGGATCGTCCGACGGTTCGATCACCACCCACGGCGCGTCGCCGTTCACCTGCCGCGGTGCCTGGTACTGGTCTATGATATGCTCGAATCGCTCGCCGGAAACCCGGTCCGCCTCGACGGTAACCCGCCACGCACGCGGCTGCATCACCCACGCCGCGAGAGTGTCGCCGTCATGGCCGGAATAGTGGAAAGCCTCGTCAAATAGCGGTGGGCACGGCAACAGGTCGCGCGCGTCAACCCGTCCCCCGTTCGGGGCACGGAGCAGTTTCGCCGCGATGTAGCGTCCGATGAGTTTATCAAGCCAGCGCATGGCGTTGAATCTACTCAAAACGAAAGCCCCGCGATGTGCTCGCGGGGCTGAAAGTTGCTCACTCGATCAGGCTTTAGCCGTTGACGACGCTCATCCGGTTGATCGCACGCATCAACGCCAGCCGAGCGCGATCGAAGTCGGTACCCTCTTCCTGCTTGTCGAGACGCGTTTCCGCACGTTTCTGCGCTTCCTGCGCCCGGGAGAGGTCAATCTTCGACTTCTCCTCGGCGGTTTCCGCGAGGATCACAACCTTGTCGCCGTGGACTTCCGCAACGCCTCCGGAGGTCGCGAACAATGCCTCGCCGTTCGCCGTTTCCGCCGTGATCCGGCCGATGGTCAACGCCGAAATCATCGGAGTATGGTTCGGCAACACGCCGAAGTAACCCGTCTGGCCCGGAGCCTGAACGTGGGTCACGTCGCCGGTGTACACCACTCCGGACGGGGAAATGATCTCAAGCTGAAGTGTTTCTGCCATTGTAGCTATCCAGCCTCAGCGTATCCGCGTTTGCAAGCAAACACGGCCACTTCGTTCACCCTCTCACGTCCGTGTTTGCAAGCAAACACGGGCACGTCTGTAACTACGCCAGCTTCTTCGCGTTCTCGAACGCTTCGTCAATGCCGCCGCACATGTAGAACGCCTGTTCCGGCATGTGGTCGCATTCGCCGTTGACGATCATCTTGAAGCCGCGAATGTTCTCTTCGATGCTGACCAACACACCCGGACGGCCGGTGAAGGCCTCCGCGACGTGGAACGGCTGCGTCAGGAAGTTCTGCAGACGGCGTGCACGCGACACGACCTGCTTGTCTTCGTCGCTGAGCTCGTCCATACCGAGAATCGCGATAATGTCCTGCAGGTCCTTGTAGCGCTGCAGGATTTCCTGCACGTCACGCGCGGTCTGATAATGCTCTTCGCCGATGATGTGCGGGTCGAGAATACGGCTGGAGGAGTCGAGCGGGTCAACCGCCGGATACAGACCACGAGCCGCGATTTCACGCGAAAGTACCGTCGTCGCGTCCAAGTGGGCGAACGTTGTCGCTGGGGCCGGGTCGGTCAAGTCGTCCGCCGGGACGTACACCGCCTGCACCGACGTAATCGAGCCAACATTCGTGGACGTAATGCGTTCCTGCATCTGGCCCATTTCCGTCGACAACGTCGGCTGGTAACCTACCGCGGACGGCATACGGCCGAGCAACGCCGACACCTCGGAACCCGCCTGGGTGAAGCGGAAAATGTTGTCGATGAACATCAGCACGTCCTTGCCCTCGTCACGGAACGCTTCCGCGAGGGTCAGGCCGGACAAGGCGACACGAAGACGCGCGCCCGGAGGCTCGTTCATCTGACCGAAGCTCATCGCCACCTTCGAGTTCTTCAGCGCGGCCTTGTCAACCTTCTGAATGTCGAACTCTTCGGTGTCAAAATCGGAACCGAAGTCCATCACGCCGGCTTCGACCATTTCACGCAGCAGGTCGTTGCCTTCACGGGTACGTTCACCGACACCCGCGAACACGGAAATACCACCGTGCCCCTTGGCGATGTTGTTGATCAGCTCCTGCACGATAACGGTCTTGCCGACACCGGCGCCGCCGAACAGACCAACCTTACCACCCTTCAGGATCGGCTGGATCAGGTCGAGCACCTTGATGCCGGTGACGAGCATCTCCGGATGTACGGACAGATCTTCCAGCTTCGGTGGAGCCTGGTGAATCGGACGCCTTTCGCCTTCGATCGGGCCAAGACCGTCAATCGGTTCGCCGGTCACGTTAATCAGGCGACCGAGTGTGCCCGAGCCAACCGGTACCGCGATTGGGTTGCCGGAGTCCTGGACTTCCTGGCCACGGACCAGGCCGTCCGCCGAGTCCATCGCAACCGCGCGAACGACACCGCCACCCAGGTGCTGCTGAACTTCCAGCACGAGCGTTTCTTCTCCACGGTCGATCTCGAGTGCCTGGTAGAGAGGCGGCATGTCCTTTTCATCAAAGGCCACGTCCACCACCACGCCCATGATCTGCTTGATGGATCCCTTTGCGCCTTCCGCCATCTGTGTCCTCTCAGTGCGGCGTCCGCCTGCAAGGCGGGACTATCATTCCAACCCTTCCGCGCCGGCGACCACTTCAAGAATCTCGTTGGTAATCGCCGCCTGACGGGCCTTGTTGTACTGAAGCGTCAATCGTTCAATCAGTTCGCCAGCGTTCTTCGTCGCGTTCTCCATCGCATTCATACGCGCCGCGTGTTCCGCCGCGAACGATTCGAGCAGCACACGCCACAACATCACGTTCGCATACCGTGGCAAAATGCTGTCGAGCACATCCTGTTCACTCGGGTCGTACACATAGTCGACCGGATACTTCTCTTCGGACGCCAATTCAGGGATGATCGGGAACAACTGCTCCACCACGATCTCTTGCTGAATCACGTTCTTGAACTCGTTGTACACGAGGTAAACACGGTCCAGGCCTTCGTCCACGACGAAGCCCTTTTCATACTCCGAGCGAATCGCATCACCAATCGACAGGACCTTGCCGAAGGTGAAATCACGGCTCAATCCGATGTGGTGCTGGATGAAATCGTATCCGAGCTTACGGAAAAAATTGTACGAGTTTCGCCCAATCGCGATCAGACGGACATCTTCCGCCTGCTTTTCCATCTCCTTGATCACGTTCAACGCGCGGCGATTGACGTTCATGTTGAAACTGCCCGCCAGGCCACGATCGGAGGTGATCACCACCACACCGACATGCTTCGGTTCACGTTCCGCCAGCAACGGGTGCTTGTTGCGGTCCGAGCGCGCAGCCAGATCACGGATCAGGGCGCGCAGATGGTCCGAATACGGACGCGCCGCCATCATCTGGTCTTGAGCACGGCGCAGTTTCGCCGCGGACACCATCTTCATCGCCCGCGTAATCTGCTTCGTGTTGTTGACCGATGAAATTCGGCGCTTAATTTGTTTCAGCGAAGGCATCGAGAATCCTTCCGAAACGGCTTCTTCACGTGTGCCCCGGTACCGAAGTCACCGGGCTACAGGGGGCGGGAAACGGCATGTCCGGGGCGCGCTGAACCCTCCCTGGCACGCGCGCCCCGAGCATCCCCTCCGCCGAGAATCAGTATCAGGCAGTTACCTGAAAGATCGACTGGAACTCTTCAACGGCCTTGCGAATCCGGGCCTGGAGATCGTCGTCGAATTTCTTGGTTTCAATGTCGCTCAGCAGCTCTGCGTGGCTGTTCGCGACAAACTTCCGCAGTTCGGCCTCATACCGGCGAACCTGGTCCGTCGGAATCTTGTCGACGTAACCGTTCGTCGCCGCCCAGAACACCGTCACCTGTTCCGCCAACGGCACCGGGCTGTACTGCGGCTGCTTCATGATCTCCATCAGGCGTTCACCACGCGCCAACTGCGCCTGCGTTGCCTTGTCGAGATCGGACGCGAACATCGCGAACGCGGCGAGGTCGCGGTACTGCGCCAACTCGAGCTTGATCTTACCGGCGACCTTCTTCATCGCCTTTGTCTGAGCGTTACCACCCACACGGGATACGGAAATACCCACGTTCAACGCCGGGCGCTGACCCGCGTAGAACAATTCCGTCTCGAGGAAGATCTGCCCGTCGGTAATCGAAATGACGTTCGTCGGGATGTACGCCGAAACGTCGCCGGCCTGCGTCTCAATGATCGGTAACGCGGTCAACGAACCACCGCCGAGGTCGTCGCGCAGCTTCGCCGCACGTTCCAGCAGACGGCTGTGCAGGTAGAACACGTCGCCCGGATACGCTTCACGGCCCGGGGGACGGCGCAGCAGCAGCGACAGCTGGCGGTACGCAACAGCGTGCTTGGACAAGTCGTCGTACACGCACAACGCGTGCATGCCCTTGTCGCGGAAATATTCACCAATCGCCGCACCGGCTGCCGGCGCGAGGAACTGGATCGGGGCTGGTTCGGACGCTGTCGAGCTGATCACGATCGTATGATCCATCGCGCCGTTGTTTTCCAGCGTCTTGACCACGTTTGCAATCGTCGAACCCTTCTGACCGACCGCGACGTAGATGCAGATAACGTCCTTACCCTTCTGGTTGATGATCGTATCAACCGCGAGGGTGGTTTTGCCGGTCTGACGGTCGCCAATGATCAACTCACGCTGGCCGCGGCCAATCGGGATCATCGCGTCAATCGACTTGATACCCGTCTGCAACGGCTCACTCACCGGCTGGCGGGTGATCACGCCCGTACCCTTGCGCTCTACCGGCAGGCGCTGATCCGTTTTCACCGGACCCTTGCCGTCCAACGGGAACCCAAGCGGGTTGATCACACGGCCGATCAGCCCTTCGCCGACGGGAACGTCCACGAGGCGCCCGGTACGTTTGGCAATGTCACCTTCCTTGATGTTGTTGTCGGCGCCGAACAACACGCAACCGACATTGTCCTCTTCAAGGTTCATCGCCATGCCGTACACCGGTCCCGGGAACTCGACGAGTTCGGACGCCTGCACTTTATCCAGACCGTGCACACGCGCGATACCGTCACCGACCATGATGACCGTGCCGACCTCATCCGTCTGCACTTCCGCCTTGAATTCTTCGATCTGTTGCCGAAGAACAGACGTGATCTCTTCCGGTCGTATCTGCATCGACTCCTCCAACGAGCCAACTGGTGTCATACCCCTGGCGACGGAATTCTCCCCGTCACCGACGCCACGGTAACCCTACCGTGACTCCTTTTTGTCGCACCTGAAAACGGTTAAACGCCAGCCGTCATCTTGCGCTGCAGCGTGTCCAACGCTCGCGAAACACTGCCGTCGATCACCTTGTCGCCGTAGCGAAGCCGGAACCCGCCGATCAGACCCGCGTCCACCTCGTGAATGAGGATCGCATCACCACCCGCGACCTTCTTCAACATCTCGCGGAATGGTTTCAGCTCTGCTTCCTCAAGCTCTACGGGGGTGGTCAGGACGGCACGAATAATGCCCTGTTCGCGGTCGGCGATGATCCGGAACTCGTTCACCGCGTCCGGCAGAATCTCCTCGCGCTTCTTCTCAAGAAGAAGTTTGAGGAACTGCCGCACAACGATGTTCAAGTCCTTGAACGCCTTGTCCAACGTGGTGAGTTTTTCCGGCAGAGGTATCCGGCGGCTACGCCACCACACCTGGAAAGTGGAGTCGTCCACCATCGGCGCGACAACATCGTTCATCGCGGCGATGACATCGTCCGTCACCCCTTCCCCTTTGGCGGCGTTGAATAACGCTTGCGCGTACCGGCGTCCCAGCTTCGGATCGCTCACGAGGCGCTCTCCACCTGTTCAAGACGCTTCTGGATGATGCGAAGCTGATCGTCACGGTCAAAGCTCTCGCCGATGGCTGCCGCAGCAACCTGGCTGGCGAGCTTCGCCATTTCCGAACGCAACTCCGCGGCCACCTTGTCCTTCGAGGCTTCGATTTCCTGCTTCGCCTGCTCCCGAAGTTTCTCGGCCTCATCACGCGCCTGCTGCTTCGCCGTTTCGATCGTCTGCTGCGCATCCTTCTCCGCGCGATTCAGACGGTCCGAAATCTCCGCCGACGCCGTCTTCAGCTTCGCCTCGTACTCGCCAAGCAACCGTGCCGCTTCGTCCTGATCTTTCCTGGCCTGGTCAATCGCGCCCTGGATACTCTCCTCGCGCGCTTCCAAACCCTTAACGATCGGACCCCAGGCGAACTTCCACAGGATGATCAACAACAGTAAGAATGTGATCAGCGTGTACAGAATGCTGCCGGGAGCCAGGCTAACCAGGCTTCCCAACCCTTCCGCTTCGCTCGCCTGCACGGATACGGCGCCCAGGAGCAGCGCGGGAGCGACGAGGGATAGTCGCGTCCTCATCTTGACTCCTCGCTTCCGGTTGAAACCTACTTCAGGGCGATCAGCATGCAGATAACGGCGTTGAAGAAGGCAACACCTTCGATGAGCGCCGCCGAGACGATCATCGGGGTGAAGATCTTACCAGACGCTTCCGGCTGGCGAGCAATACCGTCCATCGCATGACTGGCAATGTTGCCGATGCCCAACCCCGCGCCCAGCGTCACAATACCGGCGCCAATCGCTGCACCAAGGTATCCCCAATCCATCTGGTCACTCCCTGAGTTAACGGACCGAATCCTGTGCCCGGCCTCGTTGATCCGAAAGCCACGTCGTTAACGACGAAGCCCAATTCAACGTAAACAAAAACCACGTTCTACGAATGTGAAAGAATGTGCGATCTCTTCACGTAGTGGCCCGAAAGATAGTGTCAGAATTTCGCAAGTGCCACCGGCACGCGAGCCCCTTCACCTCCAGAACCACCAACTGAGAAGTACTAATGTGCGTGGATCGACATGCCCACGAAAATGCTGCCAAGCATCACAAAAACATACGCTTGCAGGAACGCGACAAACAGTTCCAACACACTGATCATCGTCGCACCCGGCACCGAGGCCAGCGCGATCAACGGCATCGCGATCAACGCGAGGAACACGCCAATCACCGTGTGTCCCGCCAGCATGTTCGCGAACAAACGAATCGTCAACGCGAAGTGCTTGACGAACAAACCGAACACTTCAATCGGAAACAGAATCGGCGCGACAAAAATCGGGACCCCGTGCGGAATGAATGTGCCGAGGTACTTGAACCCGTGCGCCATGATGCCGGCAAGAATCACCGCCAGCAGGTTCGCAATCGCCAACCCGGCGGTAAAGTTCACATTCCCCGTCGCGGACGTTCCCCACGGCACCATGCCGAGCAGATTCGCGAAGAGAATGAGGAAGAACAACGTCAGGAAGAACGGCAACCACTTGCGCCCGTGCTCCTTGCCGAGGTTTGCATACACCACCTCGTCACGGATGAAGATCACGAGCACTTCAAGAAAATTGCCGAAGCCCTTCGGCACCTGGCCCTTGCGCGTGCGGCCCATGGTACCCGTCACCAGCAGCAACACCAGGATCGCCGCCAGCGCGAAACCGATCATATGTTTCGTGATCGGGAAGCCTTCCGCGTACTGCGGACCGAGGAAAGAGAAATCACCCGGGATCACCGGGAGATCAATCGAGTAGCCAAAAATGTCGTACTTGCGCGCATCCAGCAAGTGGTGCGACAGGTAGCCCATCACACCGCCGCCGCCATGCTCACCGTCCGCCGCATGCTCATCATGAGCAACCGCGTGCTCATCATGCGCCATCGCGTGCGTGTCGTGAGCCTCCTCATGCTGGACAGCGGCTTCTTCTCCGTGTCCTTCATGGGGCTGCGCGACAGCTTCGTGGGAGTCGCCGTGAGATTGTTCGTGCCCATGCTGGGCGGCCACCGGCAGCGCGAGCAGTGTCAGCACCGCCACGCTCATCACCAGGTACGCCAACCAACGCCGCATCATCCCTCTCCCTCTTGCTCTTGTTGCGAGGCTGCCTGTTGTTTTGCCGAAAGGTGTTTCACCGCGCTGGATGCGGTCATCAGGATCACCAGTAGCGCAACGATATACGCGCCCACCATCCCGAATGCGCTGTGGTTCGGCGACCAGCCAAACCCTTTCCACGCCAGCAACAGCAGCCCAACACCAACCAGCAGCTTGCCAACAAACCCAACCATCATCCGAACGAGCAATCCTTCACGATCTCCCCTGCGAATCGGGGGAATCATGAGGAATACACCCAAGCCGCCCATCACGGCACTGGCGGCTACGAAGTAAAGAATCTTGATCAGGAGCATGTCAATCCGAGTGGCCTGACCGGTTGCGAAGGAAGGTATTTCGAGAATGACCGAACGGCAACCTCCGCTCTGAGCCTCGGTTGATGCCGGTCAATCAGCCACGACCTCCCTCATCGTCGCCCGATTGTGCCCGTTTTTCTTCGCTGTCGGAATACTGCTTGACACGGAGAATCATCCACCAGGTCCCCCCGCCTGCCCCCCAGAGCGCTCCGACAATAAGGAACAGCGGCGATGTGCCCAACTGTGTATCAAGCCATCGGCCGCCGAGTGTCAACAACACAACAGACAAGGCCAGGGTCAGCCCCGCCTGAATACCCAGGTCAATCCAACCCCCGTACCTGGGTTTCGATTCCGATCGTTTGAACAACTGCATCCGGTCCCGCCACAAAGCAGAAGATCAGGATGAACTTGATTCCGAATCCGAGAAGTGGAATCCGTTCCCGGTCCGGTCACGGACCGGCTCCCCATCCAGCTCGTCATCGGATTCGTCATCATAAACCGGGACGTCGGACGCTTCCAGCTGCTTCAACGGTTCGTTGAACAACTCCTCAACGGCACGTTCGCCCATCACACTTGTGCCGTTAAACACCGCACCTTCGTTCACATGCAGCGTGCCGCAGGCCAACTCGCCTTCAAGCTTGCTGGTTGCTTCCAACACCATCAGCTTGCGCGCGAGCACCCGGCCGGTGATCTGCCCGCCGAGGATCACTTCCTCCGCCCTGATCTCGCCGTGGAAAGAGCCATCTCCACCGATCGTAACCGATCCGCCGCAAGTTAGAGTTCCACGGAACGATCCGTCAATGCGAAGGGAGCCCTTCAAATCCAGCGTCCCCTCAAACCGTGCATCCCCGCCCAGAATTGATGTTAGGCTGTCCGAATATTTCTGCTCACCCTTCTTCACTGTGCTCTCCTCGTTGTGGAAGCAACGCGCGAGGATCAACCGCTCTCCCGTTCAACCAGATCTCGAAATGGAGATGCGGCGCCGTGCTGATTCCCGAATTCCCGGACAACGCGATCGGTTCACCGGACGTAATCCGGTCACCCGTTTCCACCAGCAACAATTCGTTGTGCCCGTACATACTGATCATCCCGCCGCCATGGTCCACCATCACCCGATGGCCATAACGCGGGTTCCATTCCGCGGAAATCACCGTCCCGTCCGCCACCGCATGCACCGGCGTGCCCCGCGGTACCGCGATGTCGATGCCGACATGGCTGCGGCCCGGATCGATGCTGGAAAACTCGTAGTTGCGTGTGATGAACCCGTCCAACGGCCATTGCTCCGGCAAGACGACACCGAAACCGGGTTCGTTAAGCGATGACAGGTCCAACAGTTCCGGACCGCTGGACGCCGACGACTCGTTCACCGGAACCCACTCCTCCGCCTCCGGCTGCATCGGCGGATTCTCCCACTCCACCGCCTCGCCCGCTTCCATGATCCGCTGCATGTCGACGCCTTCGGTCAACCCGCGACGGACCTGATCCTGGAACCGTTCCATTTCGCTGAGTTGACGCTCCAGCTCAAACACCCGCCCGAGCTGGCTGCGCAACACGCGGTTCTCTTCCTGAATCGTCTGGAATTCGTTGGACTTGAGGCTGAAGGAGACAAACAGGATGACCGCGAGCACGAACATCGCCGTGAACACAACCGGCACAAACACAAGCACGTAAAACGTTGCTGGCTTGAACCGGAACTCCCGCGGCTGCACCTTGCCCGGCCAGTACCAGATGATCTGATGTTTCTGGTTCACACGAATCCTGTATCAATCTCGAGATAGATTAGGAAGTTAACCGGACACCCCCCAGCAGTCAACGCACGGACCGGACCGTGGTCCGGGAGCGGTCATGAGGAAAGAGTCATCCGCCATCGGCTCCAACAGCCCAAGGTATCATCCCATCACAACCGGCAGAACTTGTCTCGCCTTCATAATAGCGCCCGTTGCACAACAGAAATGTTTGCAGTATACTTGATCACTCAACAATCTAACAAGAGAAACACATGTCCCAGGAAAAAGACCTGTTGTTACGCCTGACCTCCCTGCACGCCCAGCTGGTGAAACGTGTCAACGGCAGCCTCAGCGCGCACGGCATCAGCCTGAGTGAAATCGCGGTGCTGGACCTGCTCGAGCAGGCACCGAACCACACCCTGCGCCGGATCGACCTTGCGGATCAGACCGGCCTGACCGCGTCCGGCATCACCCGTATGCTGAATCCGATGGAAAAAATCGGCTTGGTCGCGAAAGAGGAGCATCCCCGTGATGCACGCGTCAGCCTGGTTAAACTGACCGAGGCCGGAGCCCGCATCCTTGCGGAAGCGAACGAGACCCTCGCGGACAGCGCCGAACGGTTGTTCGCACCCCTCGGAGATGACGGCAAGGCGACGCTTTCCGAGCTGCTGAATCATCTGCCGGGAGGTGCGCGATGAGCCAGACCTACCTGAACGTCACCGAGGAAGCCGGGCGCGACCTGTTCTCGCGGCCGTATGACGGCGAGGTGGTGATGCTGAACCTGCTGCGTTTCCGCGAGATCGCCGACTACTCCGCGACTCCGGACCAGGCACCTGAACCTGCCATCTCCGGGCGTGAAGCCTACCAGCGGTACATGGATGAGATGTTGCCATTGCTGCGGCGCAGTGGTGGAGATGTGCTGCTGCTGGGGAATGCCGGGAAGTTCCTGATCGGACCGTCGGACGAGCGGTGGGATTGCGTGATGCTGGTGCGGCAGACGTCGCTGCGGACCTTCCTGCAGTTCGCCAGCGAGGAAAGCAGTCTCAGTGCGCTCGCCCACCGTACCGCGGCGCTGGCCGACTCACGCCTGCTGCCGTTGGTGCAACGGGAACGCGACCCGGGAAGCGGACGCTTCGAGCTCGGGTCCGATCACGAGAACCCGCTGTCCGGATAAAACCCTCCAGGATTCGCGGCCGGGTTCAGCCCTCGAGCCCGCGTTTGCGTGCAATGTCGAACAGGATCACCGAGGCTGCGGCGGACGCCGACAACGATTCCACGTCCGCCGCCATCGGAATGCGCACCTGGTGATCGCAGAAGCTGAGCACGCGCGGGGAGATCCCCTCCCCCTCGCTGCCGATGACAAGCACCGTCATCTCGTCCCAGGTGTGATCCCACAGGTTCGACCCTTCGGCACCTGTCGTGCCATGCACCCACCAGCCGTCCTTCTTCAGCAGCTCGATGGCACGCGATAAGTTGGTCTCGACGATCACCGGCAGCCGCAGCATCGTCCCGGCGGACGCCTTCAGCGCGGTATCGTTGGGGGTCGCTCCACGCCGTTCCGGGAGCAGGATCGCGTCGCAGCCAGCCGCCAGCGCACTTCGCGCGATCGCGCCGAGGTGGTGCGGATCGGTGACGCCGTCCAGCGCGACAATCAGGCCATGGGTGATCGGGATGGTATCGTTGAGGTCGTTGAGCGTGTGAAACGTCACCGGCGACACCTCAGCCATCACACCCTGATGGTTGCCGGGGCCGATAACCTGCTTCGCCCGTTCCGACGGGATGCGGTCGACGCGGACATTCTTCGCCTTCGCGGCCTTGATGATCTCGCCGATGATGCGGCCCTGCGTGCCGAGCACGATGGTGACCCGTTTGACGGGACGATCTGACTGCAACAGTTCAAGCACCGGTTTCCGGCCAAGGACATTCATGCTACACACTCAGGGTCAGGGTTTACGAAAGCTGGAACGGTCAGGAAGGTACGGCTGAGAGAGGGGTGACGGTAGAAAACGTGAGAGAGTCCAGGTCTTAGAAAAGCTCAAGTCGTCAGGTCAGCTGGCCTTGCTCGAGCTGAACCGCTTGACCAGTTCGATACAGGTGCCGGCCTTGCAGGGTTCGACTTTGACTTCGTCCATCAGGTGACTGATGATCAACAATCCTCGGCCGGATTCGGAGAGCAGGTTCTCGGGGTCTGTCGGATCCTTAACCAAGCTGGGATTGAAGCCACCGCCTTCGTCGCTGACCTTGATGTGAATCCCGCCGTCCATGCGAGTGAGGATGATGGTGACCTTCTTTGTCGAGTCGCCGGCGTTGCCATGTTCGATGGCGTTGTTCACCGCCTCTGACAGCGAGATGGCGATGTCGTATCGCTGGTCCTCGGAAAACGGCATCCCGTCCATCCAGCGTTCCGCAAACGTATCCACCTCTTCCAGCCGGGCGGGATCGGAGGGGATGATCAGTTTCGTTTCAGCGTTCATAGATGCTTCACCACCAGTACGGTTCGGTCGTCTATCGGGCTGGCGTTGCCATGAAACTTTACTGCCGCCCGTTCAATCGTCCTGGCGATATCCTCCGCCGGTTTGTCCTTGTTTGCGAGCGCGAGCTGGACGATACGATCTTCTCCGAATTCTTCTCCGTGATCTCCACCGGCTTCGACGATGCCGTCCGTGTACAGGATCAGCAACGAGCCCGGCTCGAGTTCGGCGATCGCTTCGGCATATTCGGCTTCGCGGATCACTCCAAGCAGCGGGCCACCGGTTGTCAACTGCGCCACACGTTTGTCCGCATGGACCAGGATCGGCGCATTATGACCGGCGTTCACATACGTAAACCGGCCGGTCAGGGAGTCCAGAACTCCGTAAAACGTGGTAACGTATCGTTCCGGACCAGTCGAATCGTACAGAAACCGGTTTATGATACCCATGACTGTACGAATGCTGTACGTCGTTTCCACTCTCATGCGCAACGCGGAGCGCAAACTGGCCATCACAAGTCCAGCTGCAAATCCTTTGCCAGCCACATCCGCGACCACAATCCCGATGTCCTTGTCGGTGAGCGGGATGAAATCGAAATAATCGCCACCGACCAACTCAGACGGGACATTCAGCCCGGCAAGCTCGAAGTCTGGCAGCTTCGGCAGCTCTACCGGCAACAGCTTGTTCTGAATCTCACGAGCAATTTCAAGCTCGCGTTCAACCCCGCGCGCCTCCATTAACTGCCGGTGAATCTTCGCCCGTTCCAAGGCGACTGTCGCATAACTGGACAAATTCTCCAGCAGGCTGAGGCTTTCCTCCGGAAACGCCGCGACGCGATCCGCCTCCAGGTTGATCGCGCCGATCACCGTGTCGCGAGTGATGATCGGTACAGCTATTTCACTCCGCGTTTCACGCCGAAGTTCGATGTAACGGCTATCTTTCTGAGTTTCATTGACGACCTGCGGCTTGCCGTTGGCAATCACCCAGCCGACAATGCCCTCATTCAACTTCTGCTTGAACTTGCGGTGTTCTTCCTCGTCGTACCCACGCACCAGCAACGCGCTCAGCTCAATACCGTCCTGCGGTGCCGGGGCGCTGTTCTCGTCGTCCGGATCCACCTTCGGCGGGTTCGAATCGACGAGGTAAATCCCACCGGCGTCGTAGCGCAGGACCTGCTTCAAACCATCCAGCATCGCCTCGAGTACTTCTTCCTGCTCAACTGCACGGGCAAGCAGCAGCGCGGTTTTCCGCAACAGCTCGAACTCGAGGCTCTTGTTCAGGCTGAGCACGAGCTGCGACAGGCGATCATCCAGCGCGGCGAGAAAAACCGCCAGATCCGCCGGATTTTCCACCTGCCCCGTGTCCGCCAGCCGCGCACGGTGCGTCCGCAACATGTCCAGCAACTGCTCGAGATCTTCGGTGCGCGTCAGCGTACTGTTCATCGCTTAACCGCCAGTCCCACAACTACGGGCAGGCTTTCCCGTTGCGAACTACTCGCTGAATGAGGCGATGGCCGATTCCACGCTTTCGTGGGTGTCGAACACCTGCACCAACTTGGTGATCATCAGCAGGGACTGGATCTTGTCCGTCGTGCGGGCAAGCTTCATCTCGCCGCTGAGGTTCTTCACCGTGGTTAACCCACCGATGAGAATCCCCAGCCCGGACGAGTTCATCCAGTCCACCCTGCCGAGGTCAACCACGACCTTGCGGATGCCATCATCCAGATGCTTCTTCAATTCATCACGGAACACGGTCGCGTCCGGGCCGCCCATCACTTTGCCCTTCAACTCCATCACGACCACGCTGCCATGGCGTTCACTTTTGAGTTTCATCGAGTGCTCCCTCGAAGAATCGGTTCCTCTCCCCATCGACGGTCATTCCGCCGAAATTCGATCACGCAAGATAAGGCGGACGCGGGTATGCGGCAACATGACCTGCCTGAGAAGTTCCAGCCATGTCGAGCCACGCAACACGTTGTCCGATCCGGTGTACCACCATCAGCGCAGCAACACCAGTTTCTGTACACGTGTGTGCGGTCCGGCATCGAGACGCAGGAAATACATCCCCGTCGCCAGCCCGGTCGCTTCCCAGTGCAAGGTACGGTTGCCCTTGACATTCCATCGGGTCACCTCCCGGCCGAGAATGTCAAAGAGCACCAGGTTTGTTTCCGCTGCCGCGTTCACCTCAATGTGCAGCGACGGGTTGAACGGGTTCGGCCACGCACGCAACGACCATGCGTCCGGCAACAGTTCGGACGTCTGCCCGGATTCCGCTACCTCGGTCGTCGTGCCGAACCAGTCCAGCAGCCGGCCAACGAACTCTTCGCGGGACACGAACCGGCCGCCGAGATCGTTAATCCCCTCAACGCTGAAGCTGAGCACGCCGATACCGATCTGCGCCCAGCGGTCGATCAATGCACCGGCCGAAATGTCCGGCCCCAACGCGATCCCGATCGTTTCTGCCGCCTGGCTCACCGGAATCACCTCATCCACCGCCTGCTGCGGCAGCAGTGCGCCGACAAACAGCGAATCGGACGCCGGCAGTACCGGATCATTTGTGCCAGCGATGATCGGCCCGATCTGATCGGCCATTCCCAGCTCAACACCGAGCCGGCTGCGCTGGTCCTCGCTCAGCGAGTGCATCACGCCGTCGCCAGAGAACAGCATTCCGGAACGGCTGTCCTCATCTGCGAGGAACGTGGTGATCTGGTTCCACTGGTCCGGATCGAAGCTGAGGTCTGACCCCTGCTCCACGCTCCAGATCAACACATCCAGCTGTTCCGTGAGGATATCCTCACCGGGCAAACCGCGTTCGTTGTAGTTCCAGACGAACATTTCCTTCCCGTTCGCCGCGAACGCGTCCATCAGCAGCGTGTCGCTTGTCGCATCAGCATTCGTGGTCACATACATCACCGATGACGGCGGAATGAGAAAGTCGGCGTCGTCGATATCCGAGTTCGTGACCGTTACTAGGACCGTGCGAGGCGGGTATGGGGTTACACTCGGCTGCGCATGCAGCTCGTAGGTGCCCTCTGCGACCGTTAACGAGTACTCTCCCGTGGACGGGTCGATCGCGACGGTGCCCTCACGCACCGGTTCCAGATCGAGCTGCGTCCAGTGGACTTCGCCTTCGATCGGTTCGTTGGTCAATGAGTCGAGCATCACCCCGCTGATCGTCCGCGCCGGATGTACCGTGAACTGCTGCGAATACGTGTTGTTGTCGAGGTTGACATCGCCCGGCGCGCTGACCTCGAGCGAGATCGTCACCGTGCCCGCCTGCTGCGGGGTCCACATGCCCATCGAGCCGGAGACGACGGTCCCGAACGGCACCGGGATTTCATCGACCGTCACCGTTTGATCCGGCAACGTGAAGGTCAACGAACAGAGCAAATTGTCCGGTGGGCTGGGCAGCAGCCCGGCGTTGGCAATCTCGCCGGCGACCGGCGTTTCCAAGCCGACGATCAGCGGCCAGGTGTCCGGCATGCCGGTCAGCCCGAGCACCGTCGGATCCGGACCTTCCGGATTGCGGTGAATCAGCTGTTCCAGCTCATACCAGACCTGGTAGGCGCTGGTCCAGGACTGGTCGTCCTGGCTTAACCCTTCTGTGCCGGGCACGCCCGCGTCGTCATCCAGATCGCCTTCCGCGAGCATGTAATCGGCGACCACGATTGCGTTGTCGAGCGTCTCCTGCGTGTCGAGCACATCATGCGCCCGGTTCCATGCGAAGCCGTACCAGACCGTCCATGAGTTGTTCCACTGTCCGGACCCGGAGTAGGTGTCCATGTAGGGGAGGTAGTTCGGCAGCCACGCTTCCCCGGCGGGCACATTGTCGAGGAACAGGGCGGTAATGATTCCCCACATCGCCGTGCCGCCACTCATCGCCCATATCTCGTTGTAGTTGAGCCGTTCCGGGTCCGCCTCGATCCACTGCTTCACACTCATCGCGATCTCTTCGGCGGCAATCTCCCACTGGGCGTTGTCCCGCCACAGGGCGTAGGTATGCAACGCTCCCGCACCGAACGACGCGGAGAGCGGGTTGACATACACGCCTGTTTCCGGCCAGGTCAGGCGCCAGGTGTCGAGATATCGGGCGCAGGAATCGGCGTACGCCAGGTAGTCGTCGTCCTCCCCGTACGCCTCGGTGTATTCCATTGCCGCGACCAGCGCCCAGCCGCAATTGTGGACGCGGTAATAGTTCGGATCTCCTCCGCCCTCCTCGAGATAGGCAGGATTGTTTAACGTATAGGTCCAGGCAGCGTCCACATTTACCTCGTAGCGGTCGAGATCGCCGGTGATGCGGGCATAATGCGACCAGTCCCGCAACGCTTCCTGGGTGTTGTCAGTCTGAACGATATCCCACGTCGTCGTCTCGCCCTCGTGCATGCCGCCGAAATCCTCTCCCGGACCGAGTTCCTGCATCGTGGTGAGCCAGTCGAGCATCTGGAGATATTCGACTGTCAGCACACTGTCGGCGACATTGCGTGTGTCCAGAATCCCGTCAAATGTCAGCGGACCTCGCGGCACGGTACGCGCGCGAAGCTCTGCCTGTTCGTGCAATTCCTGTGGATCGACATAGGGCGTCGCCTGCGCCACTCCCGCAGTCAGCGTGATTAGAATCAAGACTGTCAGCAACCGTTTCATCCCCACCTCCTCCGCGTTTCAAGAACAGAGAAACATGGCACTTCAACAGGGCGAAACGCCAGTCCATCACGACTCTGTTTGCATCTGATTGTCCACGGGCTCCACGATTCCGCAGTCGCGAAGAATTGCCCGTATCCCATGACCGCCCTACCTTCCCGCCATGATGGACGATCCCGGCACCCCACTGCGCTCCACGCTGCTCGACCGGCTCGCGGACTATCCCGATCCGCAGGCACGGGACCGTCGTCTCGCCATGCTCGACCAGCTGCCGGCCACAATTGCGGAACCGATCCTCGCAAAGCCTGAGTCCGTCAACCGGCTCGCGGCACTGGTCATCGCCGGGGATGCACCGGTCAACCTCGCCGTGCGTCACACCGAACACCTGTCCTCAGCCCTCGGTAGCGACCATCTTCCAGATATTCCGTCCCTGCCACTCGCAGCATACAAGACCGTCGCCTGGTTGTGGACCGTCGCCCGGGAGCAAACCGGCGAACTTGGCGTCGAACAGTCAGCCGCCGCTTACGCCGAGCTCGCCGACCGGCTGTCACGGCAGACTCTGGCCTCCGTCAACGCCAACCCACCGCAGCTGCTGCTGTTTGCGCTCGGTAAATGGGGCGGACGCGAACTCAACGCCGCCAGCGACATTGACCCGGTGTTCTTCGCCGATCCGGAGCTGAATCCGGAAACCAGCGACCGATTGGTGCGCGGCTGGAACAAGCAGATGTCCGGATCCCGCACCAACCCTGTCTACACCGTCGACCTGCGGTTGCGTCCCGAGGGGGACGCCGGACCGCTGGCGTGGCCACTGGCGCTCGCGGAACGCTATTTCCTGCAACGCGCATCCTCGTGGGAACGGATCGCATGGCTGCGCGCCCGTCCTGTCTCCGGCGAGGAACCATCCTGGTTCCGGCAACTGCTGAACCATTTCCTGTTTTCGATGGGTGGTGATGTACGCACAAAAATGGAAGCGATCGTGCGCTCGCTGCGCAACATACACGACAACGCCCGCCCACGCGACCTGAAACGGGCACCCGGTGGTATACGCGACATCGAATTCCTCGTCGCGTCGTACCAGATCGCGGAGGGTGCACAGGAACCGTCGCTGCGACAGGGCAGCATGCCCGGTCTGCTCCGCCAGCTGGCTCAATCGGACTTGATCTCCGGCGATCAAGCTGAGCAACTGCTTGACAGCTACCGGTTCCTCCGCCGCCTCGAACATATCCTGCAGGTTGAGGAGTGCAAACCACGGTTCATCGTTCCCGATCCCGGTGATCTGGCTCACAATCGAGTGGCGTACGCTTTCGGTATACTTCCGCAGGTTTTCGAGACAACCTGGCAGCAACACTGCCGGTCCACCCAACAAATCCTTGAGGAAGCTTTGCCGGATACTGCTGAAGCCGTCTATGCCGGAACCGCCACGATCGACCCGCAAGCAGAACCCGACGCCATCCCGGGCGCCCAACGCCTGGATTCTCGAGCACAATCCATCCTGAATCGTCTCTCCGGACGCTGGGGACCCGCGACACGCCTGTTCGACGCCGAAGTCCTGTTCACCTCGCCGTCCGCAACCGATGCCCTGGCCCGGCTCGAAGCCGCGGTGCAGGCGTACGGCGGGCCGGAAACGTGGACCATGGCCTTCGGCGAACGTCCTGCTGTCAAACGTGACATCTCGCGCATCCTGCTGCACGGACGCCGGATCGTCGAGGAAGCCAACCAGCGCCCGTTCCTGTGGGAACGTCTCGGCGCGAACTCCTACCCGATGCCGGAGATGGGTACGCTCGAGATGCTGAACAAGCAGATGGGCGACCTCACCTTTCAGCTCGGGGAAGCGTTCCTCGCGGGTGCCGTCGGGCCCGAGGAATTGACCGAAACCTGGACTCACGGCGTCGACAAACTGGCCACAATGCTCGCGCGTGGGGTTCTCGATGCAACAGATCGTCACCCGGGCATCGCCCTGCTCGCCGGAGGAAAATGGGGCGGGCGTGAACTGGCTCCGGACGGCGATCTCGACCTGCTGTTCATCTGCGACGAAGCCGAATCGGACAAGCTGTCAGACGCCGTCTACACGGTCACCGGTTTCCTCAGCACTCTGTCCCTCAACGGCCGGCTGACCCCAGACGCGCGGCTGCGTCCCGAAGGATCCGGCGCACCACTGTGCGTCACCCTCTCGCGGCTGGAAAACTACCTCAGCTCCCGCGCCGCGACGTGGGAGAAGCTGGCGTTGGCCCGTTCACGATACATCACTGGCGACCGTTGGGTCGGCACCAATGCGCAGCACCTGCTGAAAGAATTCGCCGCGATGCCGCCCACGCCGGATGAGATGCCCCGCATCCACCAGGCGCGGAAAAAAGCCAGCGAGCTCGCGCGGGCAAAGCAAGGCGTACTGCGGATTAAGAAAGCGCGCGGCGGGATGATGGATTTTGAGTTTGCGGCGATGTTCGCGTTCTGGCGCACTGGCCTGACCACCAATGGGTCCGGCGACTCGCTGTTCACACGTCTGCGGCTGCTCGAATCCCGGGATCACAACCACGAAACCGACTGGCGGCGGGCGTTTGACTGCTACACCGAGCTGCGGCGCTGGGAGTTGGTGCAAACGTTTGCCAGCGCGCACCGGCGCGGTGACGTTCCGGTGTCCGGCCAGGAAGGCGAACGATTCGCCGAAGCAGCAGGCTTAAGTGTGGATGAGATCCGGTCGCGGTGGGATGAGATCAGCGCGTTCGGACGAAAACTGTACGACACGATGGCAAACGAAGTCGGCGCGCTACAGTGACATCCAGGTCTTGAGGATCTGCAGCGAGTTGGTCGCCGCACCCTTGCGCAGGTTGTCCGACACGACCCAGAAGAGCAGCGCGTTCTTGCGGCTGATCGGACGGCGCACCCGGCCAATGTGAACGTCGTCGTTGCCAGCGGCATCCAACGGTGTCGGTGGTTTCTGCGGATTCGTGTGCACGACCACACCCGGCATCGCCTGCCACCATTCGATCGCCTGCTCCGGCGTAATGTCCTTTTCCGTACCGACTTCCACCGCCATGCCATGCCCGGCGGCGACCGGCACGCGCACACTGGTACTCTCCACCGGCAGGCCGATCAGGTCGAGGATCTTCGACAGCTCACGTGACAGCTTGCGTTCCTCGCTGGAGTGGCCCTGGTTGTCCAAGCCGCCGATCAACGGGATCACGTTCCGGTGCATCGGTGCGCCGAGCGGCGAGTTCTTCACCGGATGCCCGCGTTCTTCCGCCACCCACGCGTCCATCGCCGCGCTGCCCGCGCCGGAAACCGACTGGTAACTGCTAACCCGGACATCGGTGATCCCGACCTCGTCACGGATCGGTTTCAACGCCACCGCGACCGGCGTCGTCGTGCAATTCGGCGTCGCGATGAGACGATGCGAGCGTTCGACGATTTTCCCGTTCACCTCGGGGATCACCAGCGGTACGTCATACTGCATCCGGAAGACGCTGCTCTTGTCGATCACCAGCACGTTCGCGTCCCGCCACCGCGGGACGACGCGTTTCGCGACATCATTCGGCAACGCGCTGAGCAACACGTCAATCCCAATCGGCGGATCATCCGGCAACGGCTGCAACGGCAACCGTTCGCTGCCGCGCAACACCTCTCCGCCGGCCGACCGTTCGCTGGAAAACGAGATCACCTGGTGCGTTGTCCACGGTTCCTGCGCGAGCAACTCGAGCAACGTCTGCCCGACCAACCCCGACGCGCCACCGATTGCGATTTTCATGGAGTGAATCCTGAACTTTGAGCTGTGAGCTGTGAGCTGTGAGCTGTGAGCCGAATTTACAACGCGAATTCTGTGTGCCCATGCCCTCGGGCTTCAGCCCGGGATACGCGAGGCATGGAAATCCCACGCCCGCCACGCCCTCGGACTTCAGTCCGGGGCCGGGTTACGTGCCAACACACGGCTGCGGTTTTGCTGGAAGATAACCGATTGATCCTGTCAGGATGAACCCCGAATCAGAACTGCATCGAGAGAAAAATGCCACGGACATGTGTCCATGGCATGAGGAAGTCACTCATAACTCATCACTCACAACTCACGACTGCCTTTCATCAACTGGCCCGCTGCGCTTCCTTGATCAGGTTACGCGCGATCACCATCCGCTGAATCTGGTTGGTGCCTTCGTAGATCTGCGTGATCTTGGCGTCACGCATCATCTTCTCCACCGGGTAGTCCCGCATGTAGCCGTACCCGCCAAAGATCTGCACCGCATCCGTTGTCACATCCATCGCGACGTCGGAGGCGTACACCTTACACATCGCCGATTCCTTCGCATACGACTTCGCGCCGCCGTCGATCATCCGAGCGGTCGCGTACAACATCGCTCGTGCGGCCTCGACCTTGGTCGCCATGTCGGATAGCATGGTCTGGATCGCCTGGAAGCGGATGATGCTTTGGCCGAACTGCTCACGCTGGGACGCATACTGGACCGACAGATCCAATGCACCCGCCGCAATACCGAGCGCCTGCGCGGCGACACCGGGACGGCTTCTGTCGAGCGTCTTCATCGCGACCATGAACCCTTCACCCTCACGGCCGATCAGATTCTCCGCCGGAATTTCGCAGTTGTCAAAGACGAGCTCCATCGTCGCCGAGGCGCGGATGCCCATCTTGTCTTCTTTCTTGCCGAAGGTGAAGCCCGGCGTGCCATCTTCAACGATGAACGCACTCGCGCCACGGGTACCCTTTTCCGGGTCGGTGCTGGCGATCACGGTGTACACCTTTGCCACGCCGCCGTTGGTGATGAACACCTTTGACCCGTTGAGGATGTACTTGTCGCCCTTCTTCTCCGCACGTGTCTGGATCGACCCGGCGTCCGAACCGGCGGACGCTTCGGTGAGACCAAACGCGGCCAGCCCTTCGCCGGCGGCCAGCATCGGCAGGTACTTCTCCTTCTGCGCGTCGCTGCCGGAAATCACGATCGGGAAGGTGCCCAACGCGCTCGCCGCGACGGCCAGCGAGATCCCGCCGCAGAACTTCGACAGCTCTTCGGTGACCAGCACGAGATCCATGATGCCACGGCTGACACCGCCGTATTCTTCCGGAACCCAGAGGCCGTAGAAGCCGGAATCCGCGAAGATCTTCACGATGTCCCACGGAAATTCGCCAGAAATATCAAGCTCCGCGGCAACCGGCCGAATCTTCTCTCGTCCGATACGATTCGCCTGCGCTACCAGTTCCTGTTGGAAATCGTCAAGATGGTAATCCATACCTCTTCCTCCTTGCGCCGCGGGGGGTCCGTTGTGATGTCCAATTGTCTGGCGACTGCGTCCTGCCCATTCTGCACTCAGCAAACCGCTGGAAACGTTATGACTCCGGCTCGGTGTCCGAATCGTTTCCGTTTTCAGAACCTCGCAGTTGCTTCAGGGCTTCGCGAGCCGCGCTCTGTTCCGCTTGTTTTTTACTTCGGCCCTGGCCTGAGCCAAACACCCTGTCTTCGACGACAACTTCCACCGTGAAGACCTTGGCATGATCCGGACCGTTTTCACTGACCACACGGTACGTCGGATGCTTCATGCCACGAGACTGCACATGCTCAAGCAACAGGCTCTTGTGGTTGCGATCCCGTTCCGGTTCATGACCGGGCCGCACCTTCTGAGAAATGAAGCGTTCGATGAATTTCCTGGCCGGCGGCAAGCCACCGTCGAGATAAATCGCACCGATTAACGCTTCCATTGCGTCTTCGAGAATGCTGCTGCGGCCACGCCCGCCACTGCGCTCCTCCCCCTGGCTCATCTGGAGATACTGCCCAAGCTCCATCTGCCTGGCGAGACGGGCGAGCTGCCTTCCGCTGACCTGTTGACTCTTGTAACGAGTGAGCTGGCCTTCCCGTGCGCCGGGAAACAACTCGAGCAACGTTTCGCGCACAATCAGATCCAGCACCGCATCACCAAGAAACTCGAGACGCTCGTTCGTGTCCTCACGGGTTTCGCCGGTGGTGACGATGACACTGCGATGTTTCAGCGCACTGTCGAGCAGATCGCGGTCCTTGAACCGGTACCCGATCTTGTTCTCCAACTGGGACATCGACCACTGAGCCCCGGGACGGCGAGAACGTTTTCTTCCGATCCGAAGCCAGCTTGGCCACCACCTCACCGGACTGCTCCCGTCAGTCGTCGACTCGCTTCAACACGAGCGACGCATTGTGACCACCAAACCCGAACGTATTCGACATCGCAACCTTGATCTCGCGCTTGACTGCCTTGTTCGGCGTAAAGTCGAGGTCGCATTCCGGATCGGGGGTCTCGTAGTTAATCGTTGGGGGGATAATCCCTTCGCGCAACGCCTTCACGCACGCGAGCATCTCCATCGCACCAGCCGCGCCGAGCAGATGCCCGGTCATCGACTTCGTCGAGCTGATCGCCGCGACGCGAGCATGATCCCCGAACACCTTCTTGATCGCAATGGTCTCATTGAGATCGTTGAGCTCGGTGGATGTGCCGTGCGCATTGATGTAGTCAACGTCCTCGACTGTCAGCCCGGCGGACTTAAGTGCCTGACGCATCGACCGCTGCGCGCCTTCGTGATCCGGCGCGGGCGCGGTCAGGTGATGCGCGTCGCCCGTGAAACCGTACCCCGCGAGCTCAGCGTACACCTTCGCGCCGCGAGCTTTGGCGTGTTCCTCGGTCTCGAGCACAAATGTCGCCGCGCCTTCCGCCATCACGAAGCCGTCACGATCCTTGTCAAACGGACGGCTGGCGTGCATCGGATCGTCATTACGAGTCGACAACGTGCGCGCGCTGTTGAAGCCCGCTGTGCCGAGCCGGGTCAACGGCGCTTCCGAGCCGCCGGAAACCATCACGTCCGCATCGCCGGCGCGCAGGTGCATGAAGGCCAGACCGAGGGCATGGGACGACGTGGCACACGCCGACTGCACACCGTAGTTCGGGCCCTTCATGTTGTAGCGCATCGAGATGTGGCCGGGAATGATGTCGCCAATGAGCATCGGGATGAACAGTGGGCTGATGCGGCCGGGTCCGGCCTCATTCAGCTTGTTCATCTGCTCTTCGTAGATCATCATCCCGCCCATGCCGGAACCGTAAACGACACCCATCCGGTCCGGATCGACGTTGTCAAAGTCAAAGCCAGCCATCTCCACAGCCTCGACCGCGCTGGCCATTGCGAACTGGGAAAACAGGTCCATTCGCTTGGCATCTTTACGGTCCATGAACTGCGTCGGGTCAAAGTCCTTGACTTCGCAGGCAAAATGGGTCTTGTGTTCCGACGAGTCGAAGCGGGTGATCGGGCCGGCGCCACTGACGCCGTTCACAAGCGCATCCCACGTCGCACCGACACCATGGCCGATGGGAGAGATCGCCCCCATTCCCGTGACAAATACGCGTTTCGCCATAGAGCGGCTCAACCGTTAATCTTCGATTCCAGATACTCGATCGCGGAGCCGACGGTCTGCATCTTGTCCGCATCCTCATCCGGGATTTCGATGTCGAACGCTTCTTCGAACGCCATCACGAGTTCAACCGTGTCGAGCGAGTCCGCGCCGAGGTCGTCGATGAACGACGCTTCCATCGTCACTTCGCCCATGTCCACACCAAGCTGCTCAGCAATGATCTCTTTGACCTTCTTGATCTGTTCGTCGGTCGCCATGGTTAACTTCCTTCCTCAATGGGGTGTTTTCTTTGTTGCTATCGTTATCAGGTTGCTTCTATCGCTACATCACCATCCCGCCGTCCACATGCAGCACCTGGCCGGTGATGAATTCCGCGTTGTCAGAGGCCAGCCACGCCACCGCGCGGGCGACATCCTGCGGCTTCCCGGGACGTCCCAGCGGCGTCTGCTGCAGGAACATCTCACGTGCAGCCGTCGGCAGCTTCGCCGTCATCTCCGTCTCGATGTAGCCCGGCGCGATCGCGTTGACCGTCACACCACGCGCCGCCAGCTCCTTCGCCATCGACTTGGTGAATCCGATCAGCCCGGCCTTGGACGCCGAGTAATTCGCCTGCCCGGCATTGCCCATCACACCAACGACGGACGCCATGTTCACGATCCGTCCGTACTTCTGTTTCATCATCGGACGCGTGACCGCCTTGGTCATCAGGAATGCGCCCTTCAGATTCACCGTCAGCACCAGGTCCCAGTCCTCCTCCTTCATTCGCATGAGAAGGTTGTCCCGGGTGACACCGGCGTTGTTGACGAGAATGTCGATACGTTCGTGCTCGGCCAACACGCGGGCGATCGTGGCTTCCACGTCTTCCGCGACCGCGACGTTACTCGCGATTGCCGTGGCCTTCCACCCCTGCTTGCGAAACTCTTCGGCGGTCTCATTCGCGGCATCTTCGAGAATGTCGTGAATGATGATCGTCGCGCCTTCACGCGCCAGTTCTTCCGCAATCGCGCGTCCGATACCACGGGCGCTGCCGGTTACCAGTGCTACTTTATCCTGAAGCTGTGACATCGTGTCTTCTCTCCTGTTCGCTCAGCCCGCACGTAACCTTAGTGCACGCCTTCGTCCAGTATCGCCTGTACCTGTTCCGCATTGCCCGCGCCGCTGAAGGATGCACCGGCCAGCGTCCGCTTGACCAGTCCCTGCAGCACGTTGCCCGGACCCACTTCGAGATAGTGCGTAAGCTCATCACCATCCGCCATGTTGCGTAGCGTCTGCTCCCACAACACCGGATGCGTCAATTGATCAATCAACCGATCACGGATTTCGTCCGGACTGGTGGTCGGTTTCGCAGTCACGTTTAGATATACCGGCACCGATGGTGGCCGAATCGGTGTCTCGGACAATTTCGCAGCCAACTCCTTTGCCGCCGGCTCCATCAGCGGAGAATGAAACGCGCCGGAGACATTCAGCAGCTTGGCCATCCGTGCGCCCATCGGCTTCGCCTGCTCCACCGCGCGCCTGACCGCTGCAACATCACCCGAGACCACAATCTGGCCGGGACTGTTGAAATTGGCCGGAACGACCACTTCGTCATCCGTCGAGGCTTCCGCGCACAGCGCATTGACCTGTTCTTCGTTCATCCCGATGACCGCAGCCATTGTGCCGGGACGGACATTGCCGGCGTTCTGCATCAACTCACCGCGCAACGCGACAGCCTGCAGCGCGTCGTCAAAGTTCAACGCTCCCGCCGCGACCAGCGCCGAGTATTCGCCGAGGCTGTGCCCCGCCGAGGCGGCCATCATGTCCTTGGGACCGAGCAGGATCGAGGTGATGACGGAGACAACAAAAATGGCGGGTTGAGTGACACGGGTCTGAGTCAGCTCTTCGATCGGGCCCTCAAAGCAGAGGCGTTTCAGATCAAACGGCAGCTCGTTGTCCGCACGGTCAAACATGATCCGCGCCACATCAAACTGCTCATACAGATCCGCACCCATGCCGACAAACTGGCTGGCCTGACCTGGAAAGAGAAATGCTGTGCCCATGCCGCTCCTCTTCCGCTCCCCACAGCAACACTGACTTCGGATGACGATCCGCGCGACCGTCTATGATTTACAACCGGAATGCAGCGGATGCCCATGTAAATCCGCCACCAAATGCGGCGACGAGAATCACGTCGCCTTCCTTCACCCGCTCTTGATTCTTCGCCTCATCGAGCGCCGTCGGAATCGACGCTGATGATGTATTCCCGTACTTCTGGATGTTGACAAACACCTTCTCGTCCGGGAACTTCAGCCGTTTCTTCATCGCTTCAATGATGCGAATGTTCGCCTGGTGCGGGATGAACATGTCCACATCCTGCGGCGACAACCGTGCTTTCTCCAGTGCTGTCAACGCCGCGTGGTCCATGATCCTCACGGCATGACGGAACACTTCGTTCCCGTTCATGTAGATCGTGAAATCTTCAGAGGGTATGTCGCGATTCTTCGCTGGTTTGTACGATCCGCCACCCTCGCAGATCAGCAAATGCGCAAGATCCCCATTGGAACCGGTGTATGTCGACAAGAAACCACGATCATCGTCGCTGCGAACCAGCAACGTCGCGCCGGCACCATCA
This sequence comes from bacterium, assembly GCA_963675295.2. Classification (GTDB taxonomy): domain Bacteria; phylum Electryoneota; class Electryoneia; order Electryoneales; family Electryoneaceae; genus BMS3BBIN04. The sequence continues at coordinate 1,994,707 of CAXXKJ010000002.1, read as the reverse complement.
CCGAAGAGGACGCAGGTCTTGCGATCATTATAGTTGGTCATGCTCGACAGGATTTCCGCGCCAATGACCAGGATTTTGTCCGCACGGCCGGCACGAATCAAACTATCCGCGATCTCAATGCCGTACACCCAGCCGCTACACGCGGCGGAAATGTCAAAGGTGGTCGCGTTGTAGGCTTTCAGCTTCGACTGAATGATGTTCGCCGTGGACGGAAATTTCATATCCCCGGTAACTGTCCCGAGGACGATGTAGTCGATCTCGTGAGCGCTGACCCCGGCTTCATCCAATGCCTGCTGACAAGCGTCGACGCACAGATCGGACGTAACCACGCCATCTTCCACAATCCGGCGTTCCTTGATGCCGGTTCGGGTGGTGATCCATTCATCCGACGTGTCGACCATCTTCTCAAGGTCGGCGTTCGTCAGAAGCTTGGTTCCAGTGGCATGGCCCGTGCCAGCGATCCGGGCGACCGGCCTGTCAAAATCATGTATCATCCGCACCTTCTCCACGAGAGAACGGATTGGACAGCCACACCGCGCGGCGCGTCCGGAAAACCTGATCGCGCAACGTGCTGAGCATGTCCCGGTTCACCAGTGTGCCCGCCCAGCGTATCGCATGGGTCACCGCCTCGGATGAGCTCCGGCCGTGTCCAATCACAACCGTCCCATCCACGCCGAGCAAACTGGCCCCGCCGTATCTCCGGTAGTCGAATTGCGCCATCGCCTCGATCGCGCCCAGCACCGAACCATCCGGGCAATTCAAGCGCCCGAGGAACGATGGGATCGACTCGGTGAATTTCAACAAGATGTTGCCGACAAAGCCCGTGGTGACAATCACGTCCGCCTTGTCGCCGAATAAATCCCCGCCCTCGATGTTCCCAACGAAATTGAGCGGGCTGCGCGAGAGCAGCTTGTAGGTGTCCCGCGCACGTTCGTCTCCCTTGTGCGCTTCCACACCGATGTTCAGCAACCCGATCCTTGGGTTGGAAACACCGTATAGCGTACTCATGTACGCCGTGCCCATCGCTGCGAACTGCATCAGATGGCCGGGCTTGGGGTCGGGAGACGCACCCACGTCCAGCAACAGAGAATGCCCGCCACCTGCCCGCGGCATCGGAACCGCCAATGCCGGCTTGCCGATCCAACGCACCTGCTTGAGAAAGGCACGGCTGGCACCGACAATCGCCCCAGTGTTGCCCATTGACACGAACGCGTCAACAACACCAGCGGCTAAGTCCTTGATACCACACAAGATAGAACTATTCGGCTTGGTACGGAGTGCCTCTGCCGGCTCCTCGTTCATCTCGATCACCTCGGGAGCATTCCGCACCAGAACCGTCTCCTCCGCCATGGAGGATCCGGCGAGGTCGCGCAATGTCTCGCGGATCTCGTCCGAAGAGCCGTACAGGACCGGATGGACTTCCACGCCCTGTGTACCAGCCTCCTCTATCGCGGCGAGCACACCGCTGATGACCGTCCGGCAACCCGGCTCACGGCCCGCAGTGTCCAACGCCACTCGTACCGGCACGTCCCTCGCCCCGGTAACCGTTTACTTCTCGCGCGATGCGCCAACAATACGACCCTTGTAATGGCCGCATTCCGGGCATGCACGATGAGGTCGTGTATAAGCGCCGCAGTTATCGCAGATGCTGACATTGACCGGAGTCAATGCATGATGAGAACGACGCTTGTCACGCCGTGTCGAACTGGTACGCTTTTTCGGAACTGCCACAATGCACCTCAATTCTATCGTTGCTGCTTTTTCTTCAGCTTGTCGGCGATTGTCTCGCCGCGCGGTTCATCCGCCGCCGGCTGCTCCATTCCCGCGTGCTCACACGTGCCCTCGTTGAGGTTCGTGTAGCAATACGGACACAAGCCCTTGCAGTCCGGGGAACACAACCGCCGTAACGGTACTTCTAGCATCAGGGCGTCGACAATCTCTTCCGTCAGGTCGGCGTTTGTTCCCCGCCGCCCGGCGTAGACGATGCCGTCCACCTCGTCATCTTCCTCATCGCCTGGTGGGTCCTGAATGAGAACCTGCACGATCGCATCGGCAGCCACCGGACGGTCAAACTCTTCCGCGCAGCGATCACAGGCGAAATGGGCCGGTGCCTCAATGTGCAGCCGAACATCCGCGTGATCCCCGCTCCAATCCACCGTTCCGGCGACTGTGACCGGCTCGGTGAACACTTCGTCGTCAAGGCCCAAGCGTTCCGGCGACAACGTTTCCGAAACCTCGTTACGGCCTTCACGCAGAGTTGTCAGGTAAAGCTTCATAGACTAGCAAACGTAATATCCGGCTCGCGGACGAGCAAGACATCAAATCGTTCAACTCCCCACTTCGGCGTTCATCCATGCGCCTTCACGAGAATACCCGCCTCGTTGGAGCATCAGCGAGCCAGATTGCACAAGAACGAAAGACAATTACACTGTAATGCTCTTTTTCGCTAACCTGTCCGCCAACATCTTCCACGTATCACGATCCGGCTTGTAACGCTTGCAACCGTTGCTTCGCGGCCTCCGTGATCTGCGGGTAGGTCTGTGCCGCCGGAGTCTCCAGAAACCGCTGATAGTCAGAGGTTGCGCCTTCCAATTCGCCAACCGTCTCACGGTTCGCCGCGAGCAGAAACAGCGCCGGGGTCTCGTCACGGACTCCATCGTCTACCAGCGCGAGGTACATGTACTGCACCACCTCACGGGCCAGTGTGCGCTTCCAGTTGTCCGGATCCTGCCCGTCATCGACCTGGAACTGATGCGCCAGGTCGTGCGTCAACACGCCCATTTCGTACAGCACACCCGGAGTCGTCGGGCTGAGCAGATGCGCGCCGAAGTAGAGCAGACGCGCGAGCAGGTACTCGTACATCGCCTGTTCGCCGTCCTGCTGCTCGAGAAAGTGCACACCCTCGCCGATCCGGCCCTTTGCCCGACGCACGAGGATTTCAAACAGCGTCGCGCCCTCACCCGCACGGGCGAACACGTCGCGCGCTTCCTCGCACCATTTCGCGTCGTCACAAAATGCCGCGTGAATCAGCAACGCACGTCCGACCTCATCCACCAGCGACTGGTGATCCTTCGAGCCCGGAACCAGGTGCCCACCGGCGAAGGCTTCCAGCAATTCCTTGCCTTCCGCCTGCGAACCCTCGCCGTCCAGGCCGCCCGGAATCGGGGGGCGTCCGGCGAATGGAACCTGCAGCCATCCCTCGCGCACCAGCTGGTTCCCCTCGCCCGCGACCGGTACCGGCACATTCGCCGGGAAGGTGAACGGGCCAACGGTCAGCTCTTCTTCATGCTTCATCCAGGTCAGCACGAGGGCTTCCGGGATGACGATGTCGACGAGTGGATGAGACACATTTCGCTCCAAAAAGAAAAACCACAAAGGTAGATGTTGGGAATCCCGGATGCAATGCAAACTTGAGCCCGCCGTTTGCGTCAATGCATCAACCGGCGGGCTGAATGTTCGGTTCTGAGAGGGGGACGACCGTGGAGTGAATCCTTTCCCTCAATGTCCCGCTTCGAATAATCCCGACCAGCAAGCTGGTCGGGGCAGACTCACCTGAAACCCTCTGTAGACAAGCCTGAAACCCTCTGTCAGCTGACTCCGCTACCTCAAGCGCTCAACTTTCCACCTCGACACGCTGCAGCCGCTTGCCGAGTTCATCCAGCATGTCGTCCGTCATCCGGTCGAGATCATACTCGGGCTGCCAGTTCCAGTCCTCACGCGCGGCGCTGTCATCAATACTCTTCGGCCAGCTGTCGGCAATTGCCTGGTGGAAGTCGGGTTCGTACACAACGTCAAAGTCCGGCATCCGTTTCTTGATCGACTCCGCCAGCTCACCCGCAGAGAAACTCAACGCGGCGAGGTTGTACGCGTTCCGGTAACGCAGCTTCTCGCCCGGCGCTTCCGCCAATTCGATCAGGGCACGCAACGCATCCGGCATGTACATCATCGGCAGCACGGTATCTTCCGACACGAAGCAGTTGTACTTCCCATGCTGGATGGCATCGTAGTAGATCGCAACAGCATAATCCGTTGTGCCGCCGCCGGGAGGGGTCTTGTATGAGATCAGGCCGGGGTACCGCACACCGCGCACATCGAGCCCGTACTTCTGCCAGTAGTAGTCGCACAATAGTTCGCCGGCGACCTTGGTCACGCCATACATCGAGGTCGGACGCAGCAACGTTTCCTGCGGCGTGTTATCACGAGGTGTGGTCGGACCGAACACCGCGATCGAGCTCGGCACCATCACGCGATGCATCTTCCGCTCGCGCGCGACATCGAGCACGTTTTTCAAGCCGTTTATGTTGACGTCGAACGCGAGATCCGGCTTCTGTTCGCCAACTCCGGAAAGAATCGCAGCGAGGTGGTAGATCGTGTCGACCTTGTACCGATCGCAGATCTCGGCCAGTTTCTTGCCATCCGTCACATCGAGCTGTTCGCACGGTCCCCCTTCGCAGATCTCCGGGGCGGCATCCGTGCGCATGTCCGACGCCACCACATGGTCCCCACCATAACGGGAGCGCAGGCTCTGCACCAACTCTGAACCGATCTGACCCAGCGCGCCGGTCACCAGCACGCGTTCTGTCCTCTCCGCCACGTCCACCTCATGTTATTCCGCCGCGAGCTGACCACACCGGCGGGACGTTGACGCAACTAACCGTATCCTATCCAAATCGGAGCCGCTAGGTAGCAAACAGAAACCGCGAAAGCAAGCACTGCCCTCGCGGTCCCTGTGAATGATTTACCACGTCCGCAACGTTCGCAATCCAAGCAGCTGCATGATCAGCATGCCCATCCCGATCAACGTTGTCACCAGCGCGATGAAAAAGCCGACAAACGGCACATAGCCCAGGATTCCGACAAGCAGCACGCCGACCGGCGCCGCGATCCAGATGGATACCGTCTGACGGGTCAAGCCGTCCAGCAATGTTTTGCCCAGCCAGATGCCGAACATGATCCAACCGAGGTACAGCAGCACCGGGTACAGCGTCAGCAGCAGCAATCCGACCGGGATCGTTATCACCATCACCAACAGGATGATCGCGACGAACGGCAGCGCGATTGTGCCGAGCAGACCGGCGACAATGCTCATCCCCGTTTTCTGCTCCATCGCGACCAGCGATCCCTCCACCCCACGCCGCCAGATCCAGAGCAGCAGGAAAGTGGTCACAACCGCTGTCAGCAGCAGGAAGAAGCCAAAAGCGAACCCATTGAAGCCGTCTTTGTCGTGGTCGAAATCGTGCTCAAGATCTTCGACGAAAGTGATTTGGCCACGGACATTGCGCGAGAAATCGACCTCGAGCGCTTCGTCACGGTGATAGTTAAGATCACCGAGCACCTCACCCGATCCGGTGAACAGGATCTCGTTGGTCCACGCTTCCACGTCACCATGAACCGTACCACCGATGTTGATAAACTGCATCCCGCCCTTGACATCCCCGAGCACGTCACCGAGCACGGTCAACGTTCCCGCACCGACAAAGACATCGCCGGTAACAACTGCGCTTGGCCCGATGAACACCGACTCGCCCGCGCAGATGACGTCACCGTCGACATACCCATAAATGTTGTACGTCTGGGCCGCACCGCGGATGTCGCCCGTCGTGTCGCTCTTGATGTTCACCGTCTGCGCGAACACAAGCAGATCGTTGGCGTTGCCGCGGATATCCGCCGAGCGGCAGGCGGCGAAGACGTTGTCGCTGATGTTCCCGAACAGATTGAGGTTCCGGCACGCTGAGATGATGTCACCGTCCACCGGCGGAAAGATCGTGACCGATTCACCCGTCAGAATCAGGGTTTCATCAACAACCGCGGTTTCCGGAACGGTCACGGTTTCTTCGTCATAAATGGCGGCCGCGAATGCGACCGTGGTAAGTACAAGCGATACCAGGATCGCCTGCAGCAGATTTCGCCAGAGCATGATCTCCTCCCCTTGCCGTTGACCGAGGGAATATACCTCATGGGATGTGTTGTTTCATGTGTACCGGTGAGAAAAACAGCCGCAACCCCTCTCGGGCCGCGGCTGTTGGACGTGCTTGATTTGCTATCGGTTACGCCGGATCCGCAGCCGGCTCGGGCGCACCGATGGTCATCTCTACAGCACGTGACTGCTGCTCTGCGACAACCATCTTCGCGAACTCGCTGATCGCGAGCGGTTCCTTCACCTGAACACCGTCACGGCGGCGCACGGCGACAGTCCCGTCTTCCATCTCACGTTCACCGACGACCAGCATGTACGGCACATACTGCTTCTGCTGCTCACGGATGCGCTTGTTCAGCGATTCGTTGCGGTCATCAACCTCGACCCGCACACCGGCCTGCTTCAACTCGGCGTACACCTTGTTCGCATACTCACCGAACTTGTCCTGGCTGATCGGCAGCACAACCGCCTGCACCGGCGCGAGCCAGGTCGGGAACTTGCCGGCGTAATGCTCGATCAAAATGCCGATGAAGCGTTCGAACGAACCGTAGATCGCGCGGTGAATCATCACCGGACGTACCTTGTCGCCGGCTTCGTTGACGTAGTTCAGGTCGAACCGTTCCGGCATCGAGAAGTCCACCTGGATGGTGCCGCACTGCCACGTGCGCTTGATCGCGTCACGGATGTGCACATCGATCTTCGGCCCGTAGAACGCACCATCACCCGGGTTGAGCTGGTAGTCGATGCCTTCCTGCTCCAGCGCCTTCTTCAAGGCACTTTCCGCCATCTCCCACATCTCGGCGGTGCCGATGCTCTTCTCCGGACGGGTCGACAACTCGAAGCTGTAATCGTTAAAACCGAACTGGTCGTAGACATCACGGACCATCTTCAGGCAGCCGACGACCTCGTCCACCACCTGGTCCGGCGTGCAGTAAATGTGCGCGTCATCCTGGGTGAAGTTGCGCACCCGGAACAGACCGCTGAGCACTCCGCTCTTCTCGTGACGGTGCACCAGCCCGAACTCGCCCTGACGCACCGGCAAATCACGGTAGCTGTAGAATCCGCTGTTGAAGACACGGGTGCCGCCGGGGCAGTTCATCGGCTTCACCGCGTATGCCTTTTCGTCGATCTCGGTGAAGTACATGTTCTCGCGGTAATGATCCCAGTGGCCGGATTCACGCCACAACTGCTCGTTGAGGATCATCGGGGTACGGATCATGTCGTACTCGTACTGATCCATCTTCTCGTACATTAACTTCTCCACCTCGCGGTAGAGCCGCACACCCTTCGGCTGCCAGAACGGGAAACCGGGACCACTCTGGTCGAACATGAACAGGTTCAGCTGCGCGCCGAGCTTCTTGTGGTCACGCTTCTTCGCCTCTTCCAGCTGGTTGAGGTACTTCTTCAGATCCTTCTCGGTGAAAAACGCGGTGCCGTAAATCCGCTGCAGCATCGGGTTGGTTTCCTTGCCGCGCCAATAAGCACCGGCGACACTCAACAGCTTGAACGCGCCGATAAAGCCGGTGCTCGGCAGGTGCGGACCACGGCAGAGGTCGGTGAAATCTTCCTGCGAGTAGAAGCTGATCTGCTGGCCTTCCAGCCCCTTCAGCAACTCGCGCTTGAAGGTCGCCCGCTGCTCGCCGAGGATATTCCACGCTTCCTCTTCACTGACATCCTGCCGCACGACCGGATAGTCCGCCTCGATGATCTTCTTCATCTCGGCTTCGATCGCCTCGAAATCCTCTTCGCTGAGGCGATGCTCGAGGTCGAAATCGTAATAGAACCCGTCCTCGATGGTCGGCCCGATGGCGAACTCGACGTTGTCGAACAACCGCATCACCGCCTGCGCCATGACATGCGCCGCGGTGTGTCGCAGCACGTGCAGCGACTCCGGCGAACAAGGCTTCTTGCCGTCGCATTTGGGGATGTAGGTCAAGGTGCCACCGTGTGGCAGCACACGGTTCAGCTCAACGATCTCGTCGTCGATCTTCGCCGCGATCACTTTCTTCGGATTGACACCGGCCTCCTCCAACAGGTCAGCCGGACGCACACCTTCGGCAACATCCACGCTGTTGCCATTCTCGAACTGTATCTGGTACGACATATTTTCGCTCACTGGCTATCGTTGTCACCCCTGAGTTGAACCGGGAAGATATCGTTTCACCTTCGCTACAACAAGGCGAAACCGCGAGATTCTTCGCGATGCAACCGAGGTCTCTTGAAGTGTTTGCTCAGAGTAAGGAATGGATGTGGAGACTGTCAGAGCGGTTCTGTACCGCCGTTTAAGCCGCCACGTAAAGCGCGGGAATCGTGGTCAGGCCCCGGGCGGGTGCCCGGGACTTCACCTCATCAGCTGGAAGGACGCTATGTTTCATGGGTGTCTTCTTCGCGTTGCCGCACAAAAACGAGCGGCACCATCGCCGCTCGCTCTAAGCATACACTCATCGTGTCGCAAGGTTCCAGCACAACCGGAGAATTCACTCATTTCCCCGGAGTCAGGAATGCCTTACTCGATCTTCCCGCCGCCGAACAGCAGGCCAATGCGGATGCCGACACCACTCAGATCCAATTCGGTGATCACCGGACGGCCGATCTCCTCGTTGTCGTCCTCACGGCTCAGTTTCGCCGACATGTAATACACATCCAGCGACACCCGGGACGACGACCCGATCTGGTACATCGCGCCCACACCGAAGCGCAGGCCCCAACCGCCGAAGAACTTGCTCTCGTCCTCGTCTGTCTCGTAGTTGGTAAAACCGTACCAGCTCAGCACGTACCCGCCTTCCAGCTGCACATACGGCAGCAACGGATACTGGAAATCGCTTCCCATCGGAATCTTGAACTTGACATTCGCCATGATCGGAATCATGGTGACGCTGGATTCGAAGTCCGGTACTTCGATCGTCGGGTTGATCTGGCCGCCACCGTTCGGATCTACGATCTCCGTCGTTTCCGTGTACGTCTTGCGGAAGAAATCAATCCCGAGACCAGCATCGAACCGTTCGTCGATCTCCGACCCGGCCGTAAAACCGAACAGCAGCCCGGTCGTGGTCGCCTTCGGGTTGTGCAATCCCAGCTTGACACCATACACCGGTTCCGTCGCTAACGCGGGCAGCGCCAGCATCGTCAGCAGCAACGTCAACAACAACGCCTTCGTCTTCACATCTCCTCCCAAACCGTGCCCCCAGTCACCGGGGTGTGACTGACTTGTTCAATGGACGCACGTTACACCCTGAAAGGCCATGCTGGCAACCCATCGGTACTGACATCCGCGCTGGAGGACACTACCTTGTGGCGTCGAATTCACTGCCGGAAGCAACCATGCGCACCCTGATCCTCGGAGCGACCTGCGTCCTCCCGTTCGAAACCACCAAGCTCAACATCCTGCTCGCGGATGGTAAAATCGCGTCCATCGGCGCACCACGCACCACGCACGCCGACGAAGTCATCGACGCCGACGGGCTGCATCTCATCCCCGGCGTGATCGACGACCAGGTGCATTTCCGCGATCCCGGCCTGACACACAAGGAAGACCTGCGCACCGCTTCCCGTGCCTGCGCCAAGGGTGGCGTCACCAGCTTCCTCGAGATGCCGAACACAAATCCGACCACGACGACACTCGAGGCGCTGATCGACAAGCTCGACCTCGCCGACGGGAAGTCGCTGGTCAATTACGGCTTCTACGTCGGCGCGACACCGCACAACCTCGACGTGCTCAAATTCGCGACACGTACCCCGGGCATCAAGATTTTCATCGGGTCCAGCACCGGCGACCTGCTAGTGGATGAACAGGATGCGCTCGAAGCGATTTTCGCCGAAACGATGCTCCCCATCTGCGCCCATTGCGAGGACGAATCCCTCGTCCGCGAGAACACCGCACAGTTGGTCGGCGATAAAACCGATGTCGACATCGCCGTCCACAGCCAGATCCGCAACCACGAGGCCGCTGTCGTCGCGACGAAACGCGCCATCGACCTCTCGACACGGCACAATCACCCGTTCCACGTGCTGCACATGTCCACCGCGGACGAGGTCCCGTTGATCCGTGAGGCGAAGGCGGCCGGCGCGCCGGTGACCGCCGAGGTCTGCCCGCATCACCTGTTCTTCAACGTGGACGATTACCCGCGTCTCGGCTCCCGCATCCAGATGAACCCGGCGATCAAGACCCTCGCCGACAACGACGGCCTGTGGCGTGGGCTGCTGGACGGCACCATCGACGTGATCGCCACCGACCACGCACCGCACACACTGGAAGAAAAGGCGCAGCCGTATCCGAAGTCACCGTCCGGGATTCCCGCCGTCGAGAATTCGCTGATGCTGATGCTGAACCAGGTCAACCGGGAACGGTGTTCGTTGGAACAGGTCGTGCACTGGATGAGCACCAAACCCGCCGAGATCTGGCACCTCGCGAACAAGGGACAGATCGCCGAGGGCTACGACGCCGACCTCGTGCTGATCGACATGAACGCGACCCACACTATCCTCGACAAGAACCAGTTAACGAAGACGAAATGGTCGCCGTGGCATGGGACGGAAGTGCAGGGCGTACCGGTGGGGACGTGGGTGATGGGACAGCGTGTCTACTGGCAGGGACAGATTGATGAGTCCGTGCGTGGGCATGAGATTGAGTATGATCGGGAGATCTGAGTTTGTCGGGATTGTCTGCGCTTGCTCTGGACATGGGTAATCCGCTTCTTCATCTTATGCTCTGTATGAGCTGCCTAATCAAGCGGAGAATATCATGAAAGCACATCGAATTCTTGTCCCTGCCTCGTTCGCCCTGTGCCTTGTGTTTTTAGCGAATGTTGCCACAGCTCAGCCCACACCTCATGTTCTTCCCGGAGAGCTGATATTCTCACAAGAGGTTATAGCTGTTGACATGGATCAGGATGAAGACATCGATATTCTTGCCTCTAGTGTTGACGATCTTGTCTGGTGGGAGAATCTAGGCGAAGGGGAATTCAGCTATCATCTGATAGCAAATGGTGATCCAGGATTTGATGTGTTGTGGGCTGGTGATTTGGATTCCGATGGCGACATCGACATGATAACTGGGAGTCTTTACGATCTGGGACTGACATTCCGTTTGAATAACGGCGATCAAACATTTTCCCCTTCTTATCCGATTAGTCCGTTCAACTATCCAATCCAGGTTAATGCAGCCGATGTTGACAACGATGGTGACATGGACTTGTTTAGTTCAGGAGGGGGCAATGGGAACACCGGGGTCTATTGGTGGGAGAATCTCGGCGACCTTGAATTTTCAGATCCGATGGTAATCTATACCACGTTCTCGGGTGACCAAGGTATAGGTCGATTTGATCTGGGTGACCTTGACAATGATGGTGACCTTGACATGGTTTGGCCCGACAGGGACGTGTATACCTATGTTTTTGAATTTAATGGTGGATTCCAACCCGGAATCACTTACTTTGGGAATTATTACCCTGTATATGGTGTAGATATCGATGACATTAATGACGACGGAAAAAATGATTTTGTAGCTGTACAAGGACACTACCAGTCCTTTCAGAGGAACATTGGGAATTTTGAGTATGAAGTTGTAGATATTGGTGATATATCAAGTTTTTATTCAGGACTAAACGTAGAATCCATGGATTTTGATCGTGATGGAGATACTGATTTCATTTATTTGTATGATGGGCCAATTATAGTCTTTGAAAATACAGGGAATGATCAGTTTGTTGATACTGAATTCTGTTCCCAATCAGGGATAACTGGGTATATGGATATTGCGGATCTGGATGAAGATGGTGATGTGGACATAGTCGTTTCAACTGACAACCCTCATACGGTAACTTGGTGGGAAAATGATCGAGTTACCAATGTTGGAGTCTCAATTACTCTTTCGCCGTTCAATTCACCTACTGTAATCCCGGAAATCGGCGGTTGGTTAGGCTATTCTGTCGATATCACCAACACGCTAAACCAGGGTGGCACCTGCCGTGGCCGTGTAGCCGTCTACGGTCCAGGAGATAGCCCAAATCTGTTCTTCGAACGAGCCGTAAACATCCAACCCGGCATCCCGATTGGTATTGATCAAATAGCACACTATGTTCCTGCATGGGCACCACCTGGCGAGTACCTTCTGGTTGCGCGTCTGGGCTTCGTTCCCAACACCATCATCGCTGAAGACGCATTCTATTTCATCAAAGAACCATTTCCGCTTGATCAAACCGCGACCATGATGGTTCCGCCGGATTCACTTCAACTCAGAACCCGGATCTTGAGGAAGTGAGAAACACCCGGCCTGAAGTGTCCCCCTGCGAACCGCTGCGCGGGTCACAGGGGCATGCACTATCCAAGAGCAACGCAGCCACGTCTGCATTTTCTGCAATACGGCCACGTCAGTGAACTCACCATTCACCACTCTCCAACTCACTACTCAGCACTCAGGACTGCGACAAACGGCAAATGCCACCCCGTTTTCAGGGTGGCATCTCTCCGTCAGGTCGCCATTGGGCCTCGTGACGCCCCAATGGTAAGGTATGGGCCGTTATGCACCCAATAGGTTCGTTGTTAACGCACGTAGAACCGAATGACGACCTCGCCTAATTGAAGTATATACTACAACTTCAGGCTTCGCAAGTGAACGTATGACTTTTTCTTAGAAATAGATCCGAAAATTGCAGATCCCGGCTCTCATTCTGTTGCACACGCAATCCGGTTGACCGTTCCCAGTCTGCTCTCACCCCTTTCACGATACCCGACTTGGACAAATCACCAAATCGGGCCACATAGCGCCCCCCTCTCCCTCCGCTCTCCGCTCTGAAACCGATCTGGAACTTTGCCGCGTCCTGTTGAGTGACGGCAGCGGACTTCGGGGAGAAAGAATTCGCGCGTAACGCGTTGCTGTTGACCTCCCCGGCGTCTACACTTGTAACCGTGCGATACGTTCACCCATCACACAACCAAACCAATTCGTCAACAGGGGACTGAGGATTCGATGAACCAGGATATTCAGGCTGTCACCGAACAGGTTCAAAGCGTCAGCCAACCGTTACGGCAACTCACGGAAGAAGTTGCAAAGGTCCTCGTCGGACAGGAATACATGGTGGAACGCCTGCTGGTGGGGTTGCTGGCGGACGGACACGTCCTGCTGGAAGGCGTGCCCGGTCTGGCGAAAACCCTGGCGGTGAAAACCCTTGCCTCGGCAGTTGATGGCAGCTTCCACCGCATTCAGTTCACACCGGACCTGCTTCCCGCCGACCTCGTCGGCACGTTGATCTACAATCCCCGGGAAGGCACATTCGAAACCAAGACCGGCCCCATCTTCGCTCAGTTTATCCTCGCGGACGAAATCAACCGCGCCCCGGCGAAGGTGCAATCGGCGTTGCTCGAAGCGATGCAGGAAAAGCAGGTAACCCTCGGCGAAGAGACGCACAAACTGCCGAGCCCGTTCCTCGTGCTCGCGACGCAGAACCCGATCGAACAGCAGGGAACGTACCCGCTGCCGGAAGCACAGGTTGACCGCTTCATGCTCAAGTTGCAGGTCGGCTATCCGAACCGTGAGGAAGAACGCCAGATTCTGCGGCTGCACGGCCACATCGGTGCTCCGCCGACCGTCTCGCCGATCATTCATCCGAACGACATCCTCGCCGCGCGCGAAATCGTGGACCGGGTGTACGTGGACGAAAAGATCGAGAACTATGTCCTCGACCTGGTGTTCGCCACCCGCGACCCCGAGAAATACGGCCTCGACAACCTGAAAGAGTTGATCAACTTCGGCGCCAGCCCGCGTGCTACCCTGTTCCTCGTCAAGGCGGCGAAAGCATGGGCCGTGTTGCAGGGACGCGCGTTCGTGATCCCGGAAGACATCCGTGCGATCGGCCATGACGTGATGCGGCATCGCATTCTGCCGAGCTTCGAGGCGGAAGCCGAGGGACGTACCAGCGACAGCATCGTCGACGACATCCTGATGGGAGTGGAAGTGCCATGACCACCCGCGAGCTCGTGCGCAAGGTTCGCAACATCGAGATTCGCACTCGCGGCGCGGTCAATGAGCTTTTCAGCGGGGAATACCATTCCGCATTCAAGGGCCGCGGCATCGAGTTCAGCGAGGTGCGGGAGTATGTCCCGGGCGATGAGGTCCGCACCATTGACTGGAATGTGACCGCGCGCGAAGGAAAACCCTTTGTCAAGCTGTTCGAGGAAGAACGCGAGCTGAACGTGATGCTGCTGGTGGACGTGTCCGCGTCCGGCGACTTCGGCAGCGTCGCGGCGTTCAAACGCGAGATGGCGGCGGAAATCGCCGGCGTGCTCGCCTTCTCCGCCATCCGCAACCAGGACAAGGTCGGGATGGTCCTGTTCAGCGACCGGCTCGAGGAATACATCCCCCCGAAAGGCGGGACGCGCCACACGTTGCGTATGGTGCGAGACCTGCTCGCGTGGGAATCAAAAGGACGCGGCACCGACCTCGCCGTCGGCCTCGAAACCCTGCTGCGCGGCCTCAACAAACGCGCGATCGTGTTCCTCATTTCCGACTTTCAAACCGAATCCGATTCCTGGCGCAACGCCGCCAAGATCGCCGGTGCGAAACACGACCTCGTTGCGCTGCACATCGTCGATCCGCGAGAACGTGAACTGCCGAATGTCGGCTGGTTCGCCGCCGAAGACCCGGAAACCGGCGAAGTGGTGTGGTTCGACACCTCGAACAAGACCGTACGCGCCGCCTTCCACCTGGGCAAATCCCGGGAAGAGAACGATATCGCCCAGTTCTTCCGCCGCAACAGCATCGACCGTGTCGTCATCGACCTCAGCGAACCCGACCAGCCGTATCTGCGGCCACTGGTCCGGTTCTTCAAGCAACGGGAGCGGAAACGATGACGATTCGCTCCCTGTTTGTGCTCGCCCTGATTCCGGCACTGGCGCTGCTCGCGGTCGCCCAGGACACGCCGATCCCGTACCTCGAGATCAGTCCGGACACGGCCCGTGTCGGCGATCCGGTCAACGTCCGCATCGTAATCCCGGACCACACCGACCTCAGCGGCATCGAATGGCCGGCCGTCGGCGAACAGCTCGGCGAATTTCACATTCTCAGCGTTGACACCCTTGCCGGCAAGCGGGCGAAAGACCTGCCCGGCGTCGCGCTGCAGTTGACCGTCGCCGCCTACGACACCGGCTACTTCTCTACCGGCCCGGTTGACTTTACCGTCGGCGAGGACCCGTGGACCCTGCCCGCCGACAGCATGTACATCGCCTCCGTGCTCGCCGATACCTCCGTCACCATGCGCCCGCTGAAAAGCCAGGCCGACCTGAAGATGACCTTCCAGGACTGGCTCAAGTATTACGGCCCGTGGGTTGGTGGCGTTCTCGCGCTGATTCTGCTCGGCTGGCTGGCCTGGCACTGGTGGACACACCGGAAACGCTCCGGCGCGGACGGCGATTTCATCATCCCGGAACCGGAACCGTATGAGCAGGCGATGGCCGCGATGGCCGCGTTGAAAAACGACAACCCGCTCGCGCGAGGTGACACAAAGGGTTATGTCAGTACACTCGTTTTCATAACTAAGCGCCTGCTCGAGCGAGAATTTGAGGAGCCCATCCTTGAGATGACCTCTCATGAGGTCCGCCGATGGATGAAAACGGCGACTATTACCTTTGATAGCAAGAAACTGCACGGGCTCCTGAGTGCCTCGGACATGGTAAAATTCGCACGTGGAGTGCTGGACGGCGAGACCGCCGGGAACTTATACTCTGATGTCGAGAGTATAATCGACGAATTCCGGCCCAGACCTGAGCTGAGGGAGCAGGAAAACAGTTCGGATTCCACGGCCGAAGTTTCCGCTAGTTCAGTACCTACGACTAAAAATCCACGCGGCGGCTCCGTGGGGAGTGAGTTTCAGAAGTCCGCCGAGCCTACGGAGCCGTCCTCGTGGTCGACCTCTTCCGACCCCGGGAAACACTCGCTTTCATCACCTTCAGAAGAATTCGCTGATCGGAATGACTCCGATTCCGTAGCACGGGAGGACCGTTCATGACTGAATGGGCGAACCCGTGGGCCTTTCTCGGGCTGTTGATTGTGCCGCTGATGATCGGCTGGTACTGGTGGCGGCAACGTGTGTCGCAGCCGACCATCACCTTCCCCTCCAGTAGCAATTTGAAGCCGTTGATGGGACGATACCGTCCGCTGCTACGGCACATCCCCTTCATCCTGCGTGTGCTCGCGGTGATCTTGATTGTTGTTGCGATCGCACGTCCGCGCGCGTCTCTTGATGAGCAGATCGTCCATTCCGAGGGCATCGACATCGTGATGGCGCTCGACATCTCCACCTCGATGCTCGCCGAGGACCTCGAACCACGCAACCGACTCGAAGCGGCGAAGATGGTGGCGAAGGAATTCATCGACGGACGCATCTCGGACCGCATCGGCCTGGTCATGTTCGCCGGGGAAGCGTTCACCTGGGCACCGTTGACCCTCGACTATGAAGTCCTTGAGGGCCTGATGGACCAGATGCAGGCGGGCGCGGTTGAGGACGGCACCGCCATCGGCAAGGCGATCGCGGTCGCGGCCAACCGTCTACGTAGCGGCACCGGCAAGAGCCAGGTGATGATCCTGCTGACCGACGGCGTCAACAACGTTGACCAGCCCGACCCATTGACTGCGGCGGGCGCAGCGGCGGAACTCGGCATCAAGATCTATACCATCGGCGTCGGTACACGCGGCAACGCCCGCGCGCCGGTTCGCACCCCCTCCGGGGCAATTTCGTATCGAAATGTGGAAGTGCGGATTGACGAAGACCTGCTCCGTCAGATTGCCGATTTGACCGGCGGGCAGTATTTCCGTGCAACCAGTACCGAAGCTCTGCGTGCTATCTATGAGCGGATCGACCAGATGGAACGCACCGAGGTCGAGATCGAGCACATCCGCAATTGGAAAGAACTCTTCTATCCGTTCGCGATTGCAGCGTTCGTGCTGCTGTTGGTTGAACGATTGCTGGCGATTACACGACTGAGAAACCTTGCCTTAGCGGGGTGAATCATGACGTCCTATCGATACTGGATGCTGTTTCTGCTGGGGATCTGGCTGCTTGCCTGTCCGTGGACGGCCCAGGCCGAGGACCAGCCGGATTACTGGTATGACTATGATGTCAATTCGCTGCAGATTCCCGGCGACATCACCGACATGTTCAGGCATGAGAACCGCTGGGTGATCGTCTCGGACAGCTCGTGGCTGTATTCGTTCAACTCGAATCCATCACGGGTCAACCTGCCGGACAACCACTGGTGGACGGAAGGCCACATCGCCGGCGACTTCTTCTACACGGACTCGGAAGTCCCGTTGCTGGTCGATCCGGATGAAGAGGTAATCCTGATCGAGGAGCTCGGTTCGCAGAGCAATCGCGGGGCGTTGGACCTGAAGTCGGTGTATGTCGTACCCAAAAACGAGCGCATCCACACCGCGCTGGCGTTCCGCACACGGGATTCGGTGGAACTCATGCGGCGTGTGGAAGAAATGGGCCACAGCAGCGAGGGCTTCCCGTACGATTACGTCCTCGGCGGCGAGATCAAAGAGAATGGCAAATGGACCAGCCTGTTGCTGGTCAAGGAAGCGCTGGAAGAGAACTGGCGCCGGATCGCGCTCAGCGATTCCACGCCCGTGTTGAACCTCACCCTGGTGCGAGATCAATACCGGCGGGGTACGCACGTCCTGTTCACGCAGCGCGAAGCGATCAAGCTGATGCACGAGGACGATTTCAACCCGTGGCGTTGCTACCTGATGCCGTTTAAGAAAGATTCCATTCTGAGCGTTGAATCAAATGGTAGTACTGCTCTGGCGGGCACGGCGAAAGGCCGAATCCTATGGGCTGATGACGTAACCCGCGGCTGGAGACTCCTGTTTGATGATTTGCAGGACCCGGTGATCGACATCTCGGACGGCTTCCTCATCACCGCCGCGGAAAACCGGAATCAGATTTGGAAATACAACTTCGTCCGGTCGGGAATCCACGACGAGATCACCGACCTTGAGCTCGAGTACATTTTCCTGCCGAGCAGGATCTGGCCGTTGACAACCTTCGCCGGGCGACTGATCTGCGGCGAGGACGGCTATATCGCACAATTGAAGACGAGTCCGCTGGTGGAACGCTGGCTGAGTTCCTACCGTGAACCGATGCCGGAACCGGCGGCTCTGCAGCCAGCTGCGGTGCGCCAGGGTTCCGTCTCGGAAATCGGGGGAACTGATCCGCAACCGGAGCGGCGACCAGGCAAGACGGTTCGTTACCTCGATCCCGATCCGTTGCCGGAACCCGAGCCGGATCCGCCGCCGGACATCATCCCGGTCGATCCGAGGCAGGAACCGGTGCAGAACCCGGTTCAGCCGCAGCAGACACCTGGGCGGAAGCCGGTTGAGCCAAAACCGGACCCGGTGAAAAAGACAGACGAACCGGAAAAAATTCCGGCGAGACAGACAGACAAGCCGAAACCGGACCCGGAACCGGTTAAGAAGACCGAGGAGCCGGAGAAGATTCCGGCGAAGCAGACAGACAAGCCGAAGAAAGACCCGGCGAAGAAACAGAATCAACCGAAGTGATCGTGATGACGAACCGTCGCGTGGTAACCATCCGGACAACACTCATCGTCGCCCTGCTGCTGCTCGGCGCGGCATCCGCCGTGGCGAAAGACAGCGAGGGCTACAACGAGTGGAAACGGGTTGATCCGCCGGCGTGGCGTGACCTGAGTACGATTGAGTTTTCTGGGGACGGAACCGGCTGGCTGTATTCGCCGGAGAGTGGGATTCTGTACCGCACGGATCAGGCGCAACGCTGGATCCGTCACGAGAAGCTTGGCGGTGAGTGGAAACTGATTCGCGACGGCGACAAACTGCCACTGTTCCTGGTCGGCCCGGACGGCGAAATCCGCGTCTATCTCGAGGAACAACTGGATTGGGCGCCGGTATATCACGGTGGTCCAGCAATTACAATTAATGACGTCGCCGCGCTTCCAATCGCGAAGGCCGAAGGCGGTTCCTACACTTGGAACACCTACGCGATTGTCGCGGTGGGTGAGGAACGGTACGGTACCCGCGTGGAGCCGCATATCATCGCGTTTCAGCCGCCGGCACGAGGTTGGCGCGAAGTGCAGATTGACGCTTCAAGCGCTATCAATACCGTCGCGGTGCGCAATCCGTTCAGTGTCGGCGACCGCTCGGTGTTCGTCGCGGCGGACTCGGCGATGTATGTCAGCAGCGATGACGCGTTTTCATTTCGGAAGGTGCGGACACCGGTTTACCAGAACGACATCCTGCGCGACATTACGTTTTATGACCGCGATCGCGGCTGGGCTGTCGGGGATGACGGCACTTTCCTCTGGACGACCACGGGCGGGCAGAGCTGGTATGATAACCCGCGACAGACGCGTGATGATTTTGTCGCGATTAAACGGCTCGGCTGGACGTTGTTCGTGCTGAGCGATGACCGCCACAACGGCGGCGACTTGTGGACGATGAGCATCAGCGGCGACCGGCTGAAACGGGTCGATCTGCCGCATAACGACACACCGCGCTCCGTCGCACTGGACTGGCGGGGACGGCGCTGGATGGCGGGCGACCGTGGAATCCTCTACATCCAGAGCAAGTTCGATGATGACGACCGGCTGTCGGAACCGATGAGAATCTTTCCGGACCGGTAAACTGTAGAAGCAACCATGATCCTTTGGGGAAAAGCCTGGTTCCTGCTGGTACTGATCGTGCCGGTGGTGCTGTTCATTCTGGAACTGATCCTGCGCAATCGTGACCGCAAGAGCGCCCGGCGTTTCGCCAGCCTCTCCCTGTGGCCACGGATCTCGCCGGGACACAGCGTCGCGCTGGTACGCGCCAAGCGTCTGCTGTTCATCGTCGCGATGCTGCTGCTGGTAGTCGGAATCGCCAACCCACGGGTCGGCACACGATACGAGGATGTTGTCCGCGAAGGCATCGACATCGTGCTCGCGGTGGACGTTTCCCGCTCGATGGACAGCCAGGACATCCGTCCGAGCCGAATCGGCAAGGCGCGGTACGAACTCGCGCGCTTCATCGAAGGGATGAAGGGCGACCGCGTCGGGATTGTCCCCTTCGCCGGCACCGCCTACCCCCTGCTGCCGCTGACTCTTGATTATGCCGCCGCGAAGATGTTCGTTGAACTGCTCGACGCGGACCTGATCCCGAACCCCGGCACGGCGCTCGGCGATGCGATTGAAACGTCGCTGAAGGTGTTCACCGACGATCAGGATCGGGCGAAGGTGATCGTGCTCGTCTCCGACGGTGAGGATCACGAGGGCGACGCCGTCGAGGCCGCGCGCAAGGCGGCGAGCCAGGGAGTGCAGATCTTCACCATCGGGATGGCGCGTGAAAAAGGCGACCCGATCCCGGTGTTCAACGATCTCGGTACCCGCACCGGCTGGCTGACCGATGAGGACGGCCAGATTGTAACCAGTCGGCTCAATGAAGAGATTCTCCGTGACATCGCCAGCGCCGGCAACGGAGAATACCGCCGCGCCGATGAGGGCAGCGGGGCGTTCAACGAGCTCTACAAGGAACTGTTCCAGCTGGAGCGTGGTGAGTTCGAGACAAAGCAGATCTCCGGCCATGAAGACCGGTTTCCCCCGATCCTGATCGCGGCGCTGTTGTTGCTTATCGTGCAGTTCCTGCTGCCCGACGTGCGCAAGCCGAGGAACGGGCACGGGCTGAACGGTATCCCGAAGCCGGATGACGCTGAACCGAAGACCCAAACGAGTACCCGAGCCATGAAAGCCACGACCACAGCCGTATTTCTGATCGCTGGCATGCTGACCCTGCTTGCCGCGCCGGCACTTGCTGAAATTCCGCACAAGCTGGTCAAAAAGGGCAACAAGGAAGTCATTGAGGAAAACCTCGACCAGGCGTTGGAGGACTACCTCCGGGCCGGTGTCGAACTGGACACCTTACGCCCTGAATTGTTGTACAATCTTGGCGGCGTGTATTCACGCATGGGTGAGTCGGGACGCGCGGACACGTTGTTCCGTTCCCTGAGCCCGGAATCGGACGAGGATCTGCTCGCCCGCGCCGACTACAATCGTGGCACCACGTTGGCTGAGGCGCAGCAGTACGATCAGGCGATCCCGGCGCTGATCGACGCGTTGAAGAAAGATCCAACCGACGAGGACGCGAAGATCAACCTCGAACTCGCCCTGCGCCAGCAACAACAACAACAGCAGCAGCAACAGCAGAATCAGGATCAGAATCAGGACCAGAACCAGGATCAACAGAACCAGGATCAGCAGAAGCAGGACAGTGACGAGCAGCAGGATAAGCAGGACCAGCAGGATCAGGAACAGGAAGAGCAGGAAGAAGAGAAGCAAGGCCAGGAAGAGCCGCAGGCCGATCAACAGCAGAATCCTGAGGACCAGCAGCAACAGCAGCAGCAGCCGCCGCCCGACGACCTCAACAAGGAGATGGCCGAACGGTTGCTGAACCAGATGCAGCAGGATGAGAAGGAACAGCTGAAGCAGGTGATCCGGCAGCAGGTTCCGGTGCGAAGCAAGGGGAACAAGAAACCGTGGTGAGGGCCGACTCCAGATCCACAACGCCAGCAACAACGGCACGGTTCATACTGACCGCCGCCGTTTTGCTGCTCATGCTGTTCGCTTCCACGCCGGCGCAGGCGAAGGTGAACTCGATACACGCATCCGCCTCCCCGACCCGTCTCGAACTGGGCGACAGCTTCATTTACCAGGTGACGGTGGAGGGATCCGGCACGCTGCCGACACCGAGCAACAACATCCCCAGCGCGTTCCAGATCCTCTCCGGGCCGAACAGCAACATCAGCATGCAGTTCATCAATGGGAAAATGTCCTCGACCCGGACGCTGACCTACACCCTGCGCGCATTGCGGCGGGGTGAGTTTACGATTCCCGCGCCGGTCGTCGCCGACGGCGGCGAACAGAAGATGGCGAACCCGGTGAAGATTGTCGTCGAAGCACCGGGCGATGTGTCCAGCCAGCCCGATCCTGGCGATATGGTGCCGAAACAATCCAACGTGCGACAGCGCCAGCTCGATCCGATTTTCCTGCAGGCGGACATCGAACCAACTTCCGCCTACCTGCAGGAGGCGATGGTTGTCACCTTCACCCTCTTCTTCCAGCCGTCCGTGCGCACCTACGACGTGCAGAAGCTGCCGTCCACCGAGGGCTTCTGGTCCGAGGACTGGAAGGTGCCGAGCCCGCCGGGGATTGTCGAACGCAACATCAACGGCCACCTGTACAATGCAGCGGTGATTCACCGGCTGATCCTGTTTCCGACCCGAACCGGCGAGTTGACCATCGGCCCGATGGATCTCACCGTGCATTATGTCGGCGGACGCAGCCGCAGCCGCAGCTTCTTCGACAGCATCTTCGACAGCTATGTCGAACAGATGAACGTCAGCTCGAACCCGATCACCGTCAACGTCAAATCGCTGCCAACCGACGGCCAGCCGGACAACTTCCAGAACGTCGTCGGCAACTGGCGCCTTGACGCCCGGCTCGATTCGGACGCAGTGCAGACCAACGAAAGCGTCATGCTGACGGTGAAGATTTCCGGTCAGGGCAATGTCGGCTTCCTGCCCGCGCCGGAAGTGCGTGTCCCGCCGGACATCGAACTGTATGATCCCGAAGTGGACATTCACAAACGGCCGGCGAACGGCACCATCAGCGGTGAGAAAACGTTCTCGTACCTGCTGATCCCGCGCCGTCCCGGGGCACAGGCGATCCCGCCGGTCGAATTGAGCTTCTTCGATCCGGAGCGGAAACAGTACCGCACCCTGCGCGCTGATCCCGGTGAATTGGACGTCGTCGCCGCATCCGGATGGAGCGCGAATGATGTGGACGGGTCAGGCGTGCCGGCACGTGTTGAATCGGTCGGGCAGGATATTCGCTGGATCATGGACTCCTCCACCGGCCTGAAAAGCAAGATCGATCCGCTGCATCAACGCGGAAGTTACTGGGCGGGCTACCTGCTGCCGGTTCTGATCGCGGTGGCCGGGTATGGCATCTGCAAACGGCGTGACACGATGGCTGGCCAGCAGTCGCTGGTACGGTCACGCAAGGCCGCGAAACGGGCGTTGAAAGCACTCAAGGAAGCGCGTGATCTGCACGGACAAGGCGAGATTGGCGAAGGCTACAACGCTCTCGCGCGTGGCATCCTGAGCTACCTGTCCGAACGGTTGAACGTACCGAACGCGTCCCTCGACGAACGTGGACGGCGTGAGCTGCTGGGGGCCAACGACATCTCGCAATCGTCCCAGCAGGAACTTGGCGATATCCTCAACATTTGCGATACGGCACGGTTCAGCCCGCACGGCAGCGAAGCCGGAACACTGGCGACTCTGATCGAACGAGCTGAAAAATGGATCACGACCGTCGACCGGCAGCTGAAGCCGGTGAAAGTTTGAATCGAGTCAGCACGTTGCATGAAACATCGCAGATGTTTCGGTGGGATTTCGTGGAACGCCTGTCAGACCGGTTTTCGGCCATGTGGATAACTGGTGAATAAGAAATGACGTGCCGGTGTGAATAACCTGTGGACAACTCAAACACTTACTGTTTGGTAACATGAACTAAACATGCAACTGGTGAAATAACAACCAGATTCAGGGTATTCTTTATAAAGTTCTAAGAATTCTGCTTTGGGGATAATCCTGTCGGAAAAGACGTGGATTGCTTGTGGATAACCCCGGATAACGGGTCCACGACAGCATCAGGACATCAACTCATGCGACATTTTTTAACACTCGTTCTGGTCGCCCTTTTCATCCTCCCGGCCCTCTCCCTGGCCGTGCCGGACGCACTCCGTGATGTCGCCAAAGAAGCTGACAGCGCTTATCAAAACGGCGATTTCGACCAGGCAGTGACCCTCTATCTCAACGTGCTCGACACCGGTTACAGCAGCGGACCATTGCTCTATAACCTTGGCAACGCCTACTACAAATCTGGACGACTCGGCGAATCCATCCTGATGTACGAACGCGCTGCGAAACTGATGCCGCACAACCGTGATGTCCGACATAACCTTGAACTGGCCAGGCAACGTGCGGTCGACCGCGTTGACGCCCCACCCCGCCTGTTCATCTGGAAATGGCTCGAGGCGTTGCGCGACTCGATGCATCCGTCCGTCATCGCTTACGGTGCATGGATCTTCAGCCTGCTGCTCGCGATCAGCGTCGCCCTCGCTTTCAACATGCGCCACGCACGATCTTACGCGACCTTCCGCAACCTGAGCTGGGTGCTGGCGGTCGTATTCGCGCTCAACCTCGGCCTGCTCGGGCTGCGCGCATCGGAGGATGCCGGCGCGGACGCCGCGATCATCATGGTCGACAAGGTGGATGCGTTCAGCGGTCCCGACCGCAGCTCGAAGGAGATGTTCGCGCTGCATGAAGGAACAAAGGTCGAAATCGTGCAGGAGCTGAACGGCTGGGCGGAAATCCGTCTCGCCGACGGCCGCCAGGGCTGGTTGCCGGAGAGCAGCTTCACCATCATCTGAGCTACGAATCCAAAATTCTTAGCCTCGCTTCTTGTTTTACTACATCGCCCTGCGTAGCTTGCCGGTAGCAGCTTCAACCACAACTCCGGTAATTGCCATGGAAAAGGACGGTTCCCTGCCTCCAATTCGATTCGACCGGCGTTTTGACAAGCCGCCCCAGCAGCGGCAGAACAAGAAACGCAAACAGAAGGGCGATCCCGACGATCATCCCGGGTTCGACCAAGAACCACGCAACCGTCCCCCCGACCCCGAACGCCCGAGCAGCATCGACCTGACCGCCTGACCCGCTCCGCACACCCTCATCGATGATCATGAAACCCTCACGGGCATGGTTCCATTGACGTGCAGCCATCGCAATCCCCCACACCCGCCGTATATTCCAGCTGCGGAACCGTTCAACGCATGCGGGCATCATGAACAACGACAAATCCAAGCTGCAGGCATCCCTGACCCGGTTGCTGAAACGCGCCACCGGCAGCGTCTCCCCCGAGTTTGCCTGGTTTAATTCCGAACCGGCGCGCAAGGGACGGATCGACCTGTCCCGAGCGGGTGAGGATCGCTATGTCACCAGCCTGATGGACGTGCGCGAAGAGGACGATGAGCTGCTGCTGATCGTGGACCAGTTGATGCCGAAACCGGCGGCGGCGTTCTGGGAGGAAACCGTTTCGCTGCAGTGTTCGCTGTCCGCGTTTGACGCCGGCATGGAAGAAATCGCAGAATTCCGCGCGTTGGTCGGCGAACGGGTCGAGTTCAACGAGCATGATTGCGTCGAGCTGCGCGAAATCGCGGACCTGCAACGGTCGCGGAAGGAATATGTCGCGGTGCTCGCCTCCAACCACCCGGCGGCGCTGTCGTTTGTCTGGTACGGGTCGTGGCGGGATGTGAAACCGAAACGGATGACGATCAACCGCTTCTTCTTTGACGCCGAGCTCGAGGAATTCAATAGCCCGGACGGGTATGGCATTTCCCAGGCCTTGGTCAAACTGGAGAAGAACGGCAAAGGGCTGCCGGTTCGGTTGCGCATCACTCGCGCTCGCAACGGTGAGTTCGAAGCCGAACTCGAGAAGATCGACTCTGACGGCCGGCAGAAACTCACCGCCGCGATCGAGGAGATCTGGCGCACCGAGGCCGGCCTGAGCCAGAAACGCACCTCGACGGTCACCTCTGACGTCGGCTTCCGCAAACGTCAACCCGAGGACAACCGTCCCCCGATCATCCTGCTCTCCGACGACGACGGCTGGGCGGAGATGCTCGAACAAATCGGCCGCGTGATCCAACTTCACGAAGCCGACCTCGAAGAACTGTCTACGACGGTCAGCGAAAACCCGTGCGACCTGTTCGTCGCGGACGCCGACCTCTGGGGGTCCAAGGCGGTGACCGTCGAACGCCTGCTGCGCTCTGTCAGCCGCTACCGGATGCTTCCACGCCTCTGGATCACCAGCGAGGAAACCGGGCAACCGTGGGAGATGAGCGACGTCGTGCTCGGTTCCGCGGGTAACGAACCCCCGTCGGACACGGAACAGCGCGACGATGATCTGCCGGAGATGCTCGACCACGTTGACTACGGCGCATTCGACCTGATCGCTCGCGACCTGCCGGAAGAAGATGTCCTCGAGCGCGTCCGTTGGGCGATGAACTCTGACGCGTTCGGCAAGGGCGAGGGCATCTTCCTCGTCACCCAGGACGCACGCATCCGCTACAGGCTCGGGCTAGCGTTCCTGCATGAACACGGCATCCGCTTCTCCCACTTCAAACGCCTCGAAGGATTGGTCCCGGCGCTCGACAAACGTAAGCCGCGCTGGATTCTGCTCGACGCCTCCAGCTTCGAGGTCGAGATCGACGCGCTGCTCGCACGTGCCGCCGAATGGACACAACGCAACCGTGGCCACGTGATTGTGCTCGTGCGCGGTGTCGAACACGCACGTGTCACCCACTGGCTGAAACACGGCGCGCGGGATATTGTGCTGCTCGACCCGTCCCTGCGCGAAGCGATGCGGCGGTTGCGCAGCAGAATTCTCGAGACGGAGTAGGTTGGGCTCAGGGCTTGTGGCTCGAAAACATCTTGCCCGTGTTGGCTTCGACAACGCGGATCAGGCGTTAGTTCCTCGGATCGCTACCTGCGGATCATCCCGACCAGCTAGCTGGTCGGGACACACTCGATCTACCGAGCCAAGCTTCCACCCCCTCTCACCATCTCACCACCCCGAGTGCCCTCTCATCTCCGACTCCGATCAGCCTCACGGTGTCTGAACGATTACCTTATCCGACCGGGGCAACCAGCACCTTCTTGTTCATGAACCCAACCCTCCCATTGCGCATCGAACTGGCCGGCTTCAACGTCGACCGTGAAACCCTGCGCGGGCTCGAAGACGCCGCGTACGAAGGCGGCGAGGCTCCGCCGCGCGAGGCGATCACGCCGGAAACGCTGTCCGCCGCCTACGCACGCATCAGCCGGAATCCCTCCGACATCCGCGAGATACGCGCCGAAGCTCGAGTAGAGGTTGAAAAGGCACGCCGCAGCAATGAGAACATCGTTTTCGGGTTGGGACACAGCTCCGTCGCCGAACACGCCGTGTTCAACATGGATGTCACCGGCATCAGCCGGCTTGCCGTGGAAGCGATCGAACGCCACCGTCTGACCTCGTTCACCGAGAAGTCGCAACGTTACATCAAGCTGGACGGCGACGCGGTGATCGCACCGGAAATCCAGCAGGCCGGGCTGGACGCAGAACTGGATGAGCTGATCCGGGAGCAGAACAAGACGTACTGGATTATTGAGGCCGCTTTGTACCAGCTCTACCTCCCCCGGTTTCAGGCCGATGGCGAAGGCCGGCCGAAAACCCGTGCGCGGGGTAAGGCGGCTGAGGATGCGCGCTACGTCGTCTCACTGGCGACCCAGGCGCAGTTCGGGATGACGGTCAACGCGCGCACGCTCGAGACGATGATCCGGGACGCGCTCGCGTATCCGCTCGAGGAAGTTCGTGAGGCGGGACGACAGTTGCTGGAGCAGGTGCAGGGTCTTGCCCCAAGCCTGGTCAAGTACACCGAAGCCACCGACTATGAGCAGCAACAGTTCTCCCGTTGCTGTTACTGGCCGGAAACACGCATCGAACCCGTTTCCGATCAACCGGCCGTTCGGTTGGTCGACTACACAGAGAACGGCGAGTCGCTGATCCTCGCGTCGCTGCTGCTGCACAACACCGGCTGTTCGTGGGCCGAGGCGCATTCCCGCGCCAGCACCATGCCACCGGTAGAACGGGAAGCGGTCTACCGTGAGATGCTGAAGCCCAATGCACCTTGGGACCCGCCCCCGCGTGAGTTCGAACTGGCGGAGTTCACCTTCGAGCTGATCCTTTCCGCCGCCGCGTTCGGGCAGCTCAAACGGCACCGGATGAGCACGCAGATCCTCGGCCCGTATGATCCGTCGCTGGGCTGGACGATGCCGGAAACGGTCGTCGAAGCCGGGATGACCAAGGAGTTCAACGCGATCCTCGAACGTAGCGCGGACTTCGCGTGGAAGATCGCGACCCATGACGGTGAAGGATCACCGCTGGCTGCCGCCGCGCCGTACGCGCTGTGCAACGCGCACCGGCGGCGGGTGGTGTTCAAGGCGAACGCGCGCGAGTTGTATCACGTCAGCCGTCTGCGTGAGGACGCCCACGCGCAGTGGGATATCCGTCAGCTCGCCGGAACGATGGTGCAGCAGGCGCGTGAGGTGATGCCCGCGCTGTTCATCATGGCGACCGGAAAGCACGAGTTCGCCGAACGGAAACGCACCGTGTTCGGAGAGTAAAGGTCAGGCTCTGGGCTCTGGGCTCTGGACTCGGGAGCCGGGGAGACTTTGTCCCCAAAGTGTCCCCGGCTCCGTTCATCCCGGGATCCAGGTGAAGCGTTTGCATAACAATACCATTCCGGGGACACTCAACGGAGTAAGTGTCCCCGAAACCATGCCCCAGGCATTCATGTCTGGGATTGGGTGAGGCTGGAACCATGAAGGGCAAATCGCGGCGCATGTTGCATCGTCTGATCACGCTGTCGTTGACCGTGGTCCTGTTGCTGTCGCTGAACGGCTGCGGGATTCAACGGTCGATCGTGCGTTCGACGATGAACCCGATCCTCGAAGGCGGCCTCGATGCGATGATGGCCGAAACCAACCTCGAGATCGCGCAGACCGCGCTCGCCTCCAACCTCAAGCTGATCGAAGGCATGTTGCGCAGCGATCCACACAACAGCACGATGCTGCTGTTTGCCGCACAGGGCTACGCCGCCTATGCACTGGCATTCGTGGAGGACGAAGACCCGGTCGCCGCTCGAGACTTGTACGGTCGCGCCCGTGGCTACGCGAACCGTTGGCTGATCGAGGAAGAGGGTGTCGACCTGATGGCGATCGCGGCACTGGACGAGTTCGAAACCGCGGTGGAGAACCTGGACGAGGACTCGTTGCCCGGCATCTTCTGGCTCGGGAACGCGTGGGGCTCGGAAATCCTCAATGGGCTCAACGACATCGTGCTGGTCGCGAAATTGCCGTACGCGGAAGCGTTGATGCGGCGAACGCTCGAGATCGACCCGAGCTACTATTACGGCCTCGCGCACCTGTTCTTCGGCGGATATTATGGCGCCCGGCCACGCATGCTCGGGGGCAATCCGGAGCTCGCGACGCAGCACATCAACGAACAGATCGACCTGACCGACGGCAACATCCTGCTCGGCCCGCTGTTCATGGTCGAATTCGTCTACCTGAAGCAGCTCGATGAAGAGTCGGCACGGTCGACGTTGCAGATGATTCTCGACTTCGAGATTGAGTCCGCGCCGGAGAACACATTTCTGCTTAATCGTGTTGCTCAAGCCAAGGCAAAACATTTGCTTGCGCATCTGGAGGAGTACCTCTAAACCCAACCCTGTCTCGCTCCGGTTGAAACCAACCCCCGACTTTCGCCGTGAACAGTGCAGCGCGGGAACGCGTACACTACCAGTCCATACTTAACTCCGTCCCCACGCTCTACCTGGGAGAAGCAAGAGGGTCCGATGCACCTGAACCGTGTCCTGATCTTCACTATAACTGTTGTGCTCACCGGCGCGTTCACCGCGTTCGCCGATAAACCCGAACACGAGATCAAATTCGCCAGCATCGCGCCGGAAGGCACGGCGTGGATGGCGCAAATGCATCAGCTCGATGAAGACGTCCGCACCGCGACCAACGGCAAGGTCGGCTTCAAGCTGTATCCGGGCGGAGTGCAGGGTGACGAACCCGACGTGCTGCGGAAAATGCGGTTCAACCAGATCCACGCCGCCGGCTTCACCGGCAACGGTCTCGGTGAAATCCTGCCGGAAGTGCGCATCCTCGAGCTGCCGTTCTTCTTCAACAGCAAGGACGAAGTCGATCTCGTGCTCGACACCTACACCGACCGGTTTGATCAGGCGTTTCGTGACAAGGGCTATGTCCTGCTCGGCTGGACCGAGGTGGGCTACGTGTATTTCTTCTCGAACACGCCGATCCGCAACATGGACGATCTGAAGGGGATCAAGGTGTGGACGTGGCAGGGTGATCCGCTCGCGGCGGCGTTGTTTGACGCGATGAACATCACCCCGGTTCCACTGTCCGTCACCGAGGTGATGACCGCGCTGCAGACCGGCATGATCGACGCTGTCTACACCGCCCCGATGGCTGCCGTCAGCATGCAGTGGTTTACCCGCACGAAGTACATGAACACGATGCCGTTGACCAACTCGATGGGCGCGGTGCTTTTGTCCAAGCGGGTCTGGGACAAGCTGAGCGAGGAAGAACAGAACGCGTTGCTCTCGATCAGCCGTGAACAGCTACGTGAATTGACTAACATCACGCGCGAAGACAACGAGAAGAGCATTAAGCAGCTGGAAGAGGCGGGCCTGACCATGATTCCGCCGCCGGATGATTCGGTGATGCAGCAGTACCGGCAGATCGGCCTCGATGTGCGAAACAACCTCGCGGGCAAGCTCTATTCCCAGGACTTGCTCACACAAATCAAGCAAACGCTCGATACGTACCGGAACGATGTCGCCCCGCAACCCGCGGGCTGATCAGGGGAATTCAGGACAGGGAGAGAGCACGTGCGGAAAGTGCTGGGGGGCATTGACCGGGGACTGTCCATCGCTGTGTCGGCGGTGGTCGTTTTGCTGCTCGCCTTCATGGTCATCCTGTCGTTCACCCAAGTGGTTCTGCGTAACGTAATCGGGGAAGGCATCCCGTGGGCGGAAGTCGTCTTGCAGCACGCCGTCCTCGCCGTCGGCATGTTCGGCGCGGTGATCGCCGCCCGGCAGGGCCGTCAGATCGCAATCGACGTTTTAAGCCGCATTTCCGGACCGGTAATCCGTCTGATCCTCGCCTGGACCGGCGGCCTGTTCACCATCGTCATCTCGCTCATTCTCGCCCACGCATCCTGGATTTTCTTCCAATCAGAACGTGAATTCGGGTCGGAACTGTTTGCCGGCATGCAGGCGTGGCCGTTCCAGACCGTGATCCCAATCGGCTTTGTGCTGATCGCGCTGCAGGTGTTGCTGAACCTGTTGCTCGGCCGCACGAACACGTTTGAGCAGGGCGAGGATCCCGCCGTCCCAGAATCAATCAAAACCGAGGACAGCCAATGAGCACGCTGCTGATCCTCGGTTGTCTGCTGCTTGCGTTGGCTGGCGCGCCGTTGTTCGCGGTGCTGGCGGGTATTGCGATTGTGGCGTTCGCGTTCGCCGGCCTCGACCCGGTTGTGGTCATCATCGAGATGTATCGCATGACCTCGCAGCCGACCCTGTTGGCCATCCCATTGTTCACGTTCGCCGGCTACCTGCTGGCGGAATCGGGCGCGCCGAAGCGGCTTGTCCGGGTGAGTCACGCCCTGTTCGGCTGGTTGCCGGGTGGAGTTGCGGTGGTAGCGTTGCTGGTCTGCAGCTTCTTCACCGCGTTCACCGGCGCGTCCGGCGTGACCATCGTCGCGCTCGGCGGTCTGCTCTTCCCCGTGCTGATGCGGGAAGGCTACCCGGAACGGTTCAGCCTCGGGTTGCTCACCAGTTCCGGCAGTCTCGGGCTGCTGTTCCCGCCGAGCCTGCCGATCATTCTGTACGCCATGTTCGCCTCGATCTCGGTCGACCAGTTGTTCATGGCGGGCATTCTGCCGGGCATGCTGCTGATTATCGCGCTGAGCCTGTACAGCGGGATCACGGCGAAGAAGAACCGTATCCCGACGCAGCCATTCCGTGTCAAGGAAGCGTTGCTCGCGGTGAAGGAAGCGGCGTGGGAATTGCCGTTGCCGATCGTGATCATCGCAGGGATTTACACCGGCACCTTCACCGCGACGGAAGCGGCGGCGGTGACGGCGTTTTACCTGTTCATCGTCGAGGTGCTGATCCACCGCGACATTCATATCACGAAAGAACTGCCGCTGATCGCACGCGAGTCGATGGTGCTGGTCGGCGGGATTCTGATCATTCTCGGGTCGGCGCTCGGGTTGACGAATTACCTCATCGACGCCGAGGTTCCGACCGCAATCTTCGACTTCATCCGTGGCGCGATCAGTTCAAAATGGGCGTTCCTGATCGCGTTGAATATCTTCCTGCTGATCGTCGGCGCGTTAATGGACATCTTCTCCGCGATTATCGTCGTGGTGCCGCTGATCCTCCCGGTCGCGCAGGAATTCGGTGTCAACCCCATTCACCTCGGGATCATTTTCCTGACCAACCTCGAGATCGGGTATTCCACTCCCCCGGTCGGACTGAACCTGTTCATCTCCAGTTTCCGTTTCCGGAAACCGGTGCTGACCCTGTACCGATCCACCCTGCCCTTTATCGGCATCATGCTAGTGGTGCTGCTAGTGATCACGTACTGGGAAGACCTGTCACTGCTGCTCGTACGGCTATTCCTTGGTTGAAACGATGACTTTCCGACGTTTTCAGATACTTCTGTCCAGTCTCCTGCTGCTGACTTTGTTCTCCACGATCACATGGGCGCAGCCGGAGTTCAAGCACATCGTCCCCTCGATGGACCAGTCGCTGCCGGTCAATGAGATCGACAGGCTGTACCTCGACGGGCAATACGCGCTAGCGTACGACGAACTCGCGGCCTACTTAAACGAGACCAACTCCGTGTCCGCCGCGCAACTGCAGAATTTCGCGCTGTTGCACCGTCTGCTCGGTCTCGGCGATGGCATCGAATATCTGCGCCTCGCGTACGAATATGAGCCCGAGTCCCAATTCACCACGCTTGCGCTAGGCACGGCGCTGATGGCGCGCGACAGCCTTGAACGTGCGGAACACATCCTGCGTGAGGCGGTGAGCCTCGACGACAAGTTTGGCGAGTCGCAGATTGAGCTCGCAAAGTGCCTGCGCCTGCAGGGAAAACTGGACGAAGCGGAAAACCTGCTCAGCTCTCTCATCAATCGTGACCGTTCGGACGGCGAGGCCTATGTCGAGCTGGCGCGAGTGTATCTCGACCGGGGAGGGTACGAGGACGCCGACAAGGCGGCGCGGGTGCTGTTGGATGCAGAAGCCGATTTCCTGTTCGAGCCGGTGCTGCGGGAACGGTTGCAGCTATTGGTCAACCGCCGCGAAAACGCCAGGGCGGTGGAGATTGGCACCCTCTACCTCGCGGAATATCCGAAGTCCGAGTACGCCAGCGAAGTCGCCGCTCTGCTGCGCGAGATTGATCCCGGTGGACGTTACAGCGCGGACGGGATTTACGTGCACGACGGCTATGAAGGCGGGCAGCCGTATATCGATCCGTCCGAATCGATGTCGGTCGGCCAACGGTTGACGTGGCACGCCAAGTATGGTGTCATCGGGCTTGGTTATGTGACAGGCGAAATGGCGGAGGGATCCTACAAGGGCGAGCCGTGCTGGATTGGACGTTACACCGCCCGCGCCAGCGTACCGTTCGTCGCGATTGAAGACACTTTTTACGCGTGGATTGACAAGGATCTCCGTTTCACGCGCCGGCTCGACATGATCTACCATGAGTCGGAGCTGAAGTCACGCAAAACGCTCGAGAACGATTACGACCGTGGCATCAGCGAAATCCGGGTCTGGGAACCGAGCGGCTACTGGTGGTATGATAAACTGCCCGCTCCGCCAAGCCTGTTCGACGCCACCAGCCAGATGTGGTACACCCAGCAACTGGTGATGGCCGGACGCAGCGGCGAATGCAACGTCTCCATTGACCACACCTACGAGAACACGATCATCGAATACGACGGTCCCGACGGAACGATGGAGTTCCTTGGTGAGGAGATGCCGGTGGTGAAGCTGCACGGCCAGATGCCGTACACTGCCATCGCGGGGCTGACCGGCGAGTTCACCGGCTGGTACACCAAGAACCATCAGGCACTGCCGGCGAAAGCGAAGTTCAAGATCTTCCTTGGCTCGATCACCATCTGGCTGGACAGCCTGGAACCGAGTGAGTTCGGGCCGGTGGACATGAACACGCCGCAAACCAACCGGCCGCAGAAGCACACATTGCTCGCTGAACCCGTGCTGCCGGACGATACGAACACACCCCCGGACAGCTTGCAACGCAGCCATGACGACAGACGCATGATGCCGATGGAATAAACCGCGTTCGAAGCCATGCAAGGTACGCTACAAGCCGTTATTCGCCTTGTCTTTGGGGTTGAATCTCGCTAGTTTAGAATCAGGCGGCGGGCAGGGAGGTTTTACGGAAAACGATCTTTACTTTTGACGCTTTGTGTCCCACCATCACAAATTCGTGTCGCTCCACGTGCCCGCTGAGCTACGAAGTCCGCCAAAACGGAGAGTTGGTATGACCCTGCCAAAGGGGCTGGTCTGGATTACCGGGGCATCATCCGGCATCGGATGGGCCACCGCCCTCCATCTCGCGCGTCACGGCTATCAGGTCGCCGCCTCCGCGCGGAACGCGAATGCCCTGAAAGCACTGCAGGCCAAGGACGATCACATCACAGCGTACCCGCTTGATGTCGCCGATCCGCTGGCCCGTGAACGAATCTATCACCATATCCGTCAGGATCTGGGACCGGTGGACGTGCTGATCAACAACGCCGGGTACGCCCTGCGTGGCGCAATTGAGGATGTACCGCCGCACATGATGCGGGACATTTACGACATCAACGTCTTCGCCCCGATCGAGCTCGCGAAGCTGGTGCTGCCGGAAATGCGGCAACGACAGGAAGGACGCATCATCAACGTCAGTTCTGTTGTCGGCAAGGTGACGCCTCCGTTGAACGGAGCCTACGCTTCCACCAAGTACGCGCTGGAGTCGCTCAGCGACGCGTTGCGGATGGAAGTCGCACCGTGGTCGATCAAGGTGATACTCGTCGAACCCGGCCCGATCCGCACCAATTTCGGCGCCACTGCGCTGCGTGAATCCGATCCGTTGCTGCAACAAAGTGATTCGCCGTACGCCAAATTCTACCGGCAGTTTATTGCCGATCCGCCGTTCAAAAAGCATCACTACTGGGGCCCGGCAAGTGTCGCAGAAGTCATGCGCCGCGCGATCGAAGCCGCCAATCCGAAAGCACGCTACCCGGTGCATCCGGTTACGTTGCTGATGCCGTTCCTGCGCGCGCACCTGCCCGACTGGATCGGCGACCGCATCTTCTCGGAGAAGTACGGGATCAGGACGGAGACGGGCTCATGATCACGATCAAAATCCCCGGTTGGCGCGACCTTAACATTGATGCCGTGCTGCTTGACTATAACGGCACGCTTGCGGTGGACGGCGTACTTATCGACGGCGTCGCGGAACGGCTGACCGCCTTGTCCGAACAGGCGAAGCTGATCGTACTGACGGCGGATACGTTCGGTACCGTTGCCGAGCAGCTCGCCGATCTGCCGGTCGAAGTGCGCACGATTGATCCGGGATCGGAAGCGATGTCGAAGCGCTTCGCCGTGGACGATTTCGGCACCATCAGCACCGCGTACATCGGCAATGGTGCCAACGACGAAAAAGCGCTTGGCAGTTGTTCGCTCGGCATCGCGGTGCTCGGACCTGAGGGTCTGTTCGGGCAAACGATGCGCGCAGCTGACATTGCGGTTAATTCCCCCCTCGACGCATTGGACCTGCTGCTCAAGCCGAAACGGCTGATCGCGGGTCTGCGCCGGTAAAACCAGATACGTTCAACCAGCAAGTATGCAGGGAGAAAGGACATGCAACGAGTCGGGTATGGTGTCGACATGCTTCGGTTCACCGATGACCGGCCACTGGTTCTTGGCGGTGTGGAAATTCCCTCGGATCGCGGGCTGGACGGTCCCGGCCAGGGAGATGTGCTCGTCAGGGCGATTATCGATGCGTACCTGGGCGCCTGCGCCTATTGTGATCCCGGTCCGGCTCCGGTTGGACCCGAAGATGAATTGTCTGCCATCGAGGCACTGGAACGCGTGAGCGAACGCGCAACCAAGATGCGTTCGACGCTGATCAACCTGGACAGCACGCTGTTGATTCGGCGGCCACGGGTAACCCGGTACGTCGACAAGATGCGCACAAACATCGCGAATGCGCTCAACTGCGACCCGATGCAGATTTCGATCAAGGAACGTTCACCGGAAGGCATCGGACCCGCCGGACGTGGCGAGTCTGTCGAAGCCCGAGTCGTGCTGCTGGTGAACCTCGATGGTGATCGCTGACTCTACCAGTGACACGTTCGAGACAGCGTCCCGTCCTCGTACAAGGATGAGCCCCGTATGAACCGCCGGCAGATTTTCACATTTCTGATTGCCCTGGCCGGCGCTATTCTTGCCCTCGCGTTTTTTCAGGGCGGATACAGGCTACCTTTCGCCCGTCTGCTGTATGACATTTCCCTCTTCGGCACGGCGATGGCGGTTATCGGACGACTCCGTCCGGCACGAACCGTCAAGCGCGAGATCTACCGCTTCGAAGTGGGCATCCTGCTGCACCTGCTCTTTTCCCTGCTGCTCAGTGGTGTCCTGCTCCTGATTGCGTTCCAGACCATTCAGCCGGTTGATGAAAGCTGGTTGTTGCTGCTGCGCATCCCGTTCGCGTTTACGCTGGCGTGGTCGATCTGGAGCCTGATCCGGATGGGCGGCATGCGAAACTGGGGCAAACGGCGACGTGCAATCCTGGTGTTTTCCACCCTGTCGCTGATCGTCATCGGGGCAAATGCTCCGGCTGCGGTGCTCACCATCTTCGCGATCATCTTCGCCCTGTTCATTCAACCGTGGAACTGGGTTGAAAGCCTGTCACGCCGATCCGGCTGGGTCATCTTCGGCTTGTTCATCCTCGCGCCGGTCGGATTTGTGGTCTACCTCGGCGGCATCAGCGGGAACGAAACTGAAGGCCTGAACATCTCGGTATCCTCCGCAGGGGCCGCGGAAGCGATGCTCGGCAGCAATTTCTTCGAGCTGATTTCCAACATCATCGCCTTCACCTGGCTGGCGGTTCCGCTCAAGTTGACCGTTTCCCTGTTCCAGGGGATGTTCGGCATTCGGCTCCCGATCTGGCTCAAGTTTGGATCGACCTACGTCTTCAGCACCATCATCCCGGGGATGATGCTGATTCTCGTCATCTTTGTCGGCGTTTATGTCGGGATTGGATCCTCCCGCGCGAAAATTGTGCGCGACATGATCCACAATGACATGCGCTCACTGGAAACCGCGCTGGCGATGGATCAATTGCGTGGCTACGCGGAAGAGGACAGCATTGCCGTCGCAACCTACCGGCGTGTCTTCCCCTCCGCCCAGGATCAGCAGGACATTCCGCCTCCACCAAGCCCGTTCGGCAGCACCGAACCCGGCCGTGAATGGCCAAATCCTGAGGATTATGGTGCGACCTCATCCGAACCCTGGGACCAGTACGCCGAGCTTGACACGAAAATGGGCGAGACGGGACTGCTGGAACTTTGGGTCAAGCAGGACGATACCCTCGGGCAATGGGCGCTGCCGGACACGTTAACCCCGTTCCCCGGCTGGACCTTCGCCAACACCGCGAGCCATGGCATCCTGCCGATCGCGCCGGATCGTGCTGCCTATGCCGCCGCCGTTGTCTCACCAGATGATCCGGTCGTACTTCAGGTGGCGATGGAACCGTTGAACGCTGCCGTGCTCGAACCCTACAAGGAAATGGTTCACTCGGACGTCACCCTCAACCCGCTTGGCATCATTCATGTCGGCCGGGACGAGAGCGGACTGAGCAACCGTATCTCGGGCGAAACGTTCGAGGGCCAGACCGACATCGAGATCAGCACCCGCCATCGCAGTACCGCCGATATCTGGCATCGGCCGATTATTCATGGCTGGTGCGAGCTGGAATCGTGGCCTGGGCTTGGGAATTCAGCTACGATGCTCGGGCAGGTGTATGTCCACACCACACTCGCCGGGCTCTTTTCCAACTTGTACGCGTGGGAAGGGCTGAACCGCTTCACGGCGATCGGCCTGATTGTCCTGCTCTCTCTTTTCGCGCTGGCGATGCTGTTTTCCTCCCTGCTCGCGGGCGGGATCACGCGGACCGTGATGCGCTCCGTCAAGGAACTGCGGCAGGGGACGGAACGCCTGCGGAAGGGCGACCTCGACGTCAAACTCGCCGTGCGCGGCAACGACGAACTCAGCGACCTCGCGCTCAGCTTCAACCAGATGACCTCCGACCTGCGGCGAATGATCTCCGAGGTCACGGTCAAGGAACGGCTGGAACGGGAAATTCAGATCGCCCGACGCATCCAGATTCACCTGCTACCGACCGAACTGCCGCAACGGCCAACCCTGCAGGTCGGCGCACACAGCGACCCGGCTTTCGAGGTGGGCGGCGATTATTACGATTGCATCGACCTCGGTGAACGCGGGCTGCTGGTCGTGCTCGGTGACGTCTCCGGCAAGGGGGTCGGCGCCGCGGTGCTGATGAGCAACCTGCAGGCAAGCCTCAGCCTGCTCGCGACGCAGAACCTGCCGCTTCGTGAACTGGTACGCCAGCTGAACGTGCAGGTCTGCAAGAACTCGACGCCGGAGATGTTCATCACCTTCTTCGCCGCCCTGTTCAACCCGGAAAAGGGGACGATGACCTATGTTAACGCTGGGCACGACATCCCCTTCCTGATCCGCTACGGCAAACCCATCAGCCTCGAGCTGGGTGGAATGCTGCTCGGTATCATGGAAGACGGCGACTACATCGAAACCGAGGTCAAGATCGAACCGGGCGACCTGTTTGCCGCCTATTCCGACGGGCTGACCGAGGCGATGAACGCGACCGATGTCGAGTTCGGACGCGACCGTCTGATCAAGACGATGGACGAATTCAAGCACCTCGACCCGCACCTGCTGGTGACCAAGGTGTTGCAGACGATCCGCGATTACGCCGGCCATGAACGCGCCGGACAGGACGATCTCACCCTGATCACGGTCAAGGTGACCGAGAAATGATCAGGCGGGTGTAGACCACAACCAGCTGAATCAACGAGAGAACCCATGGCACGAATCCTGGTCATCTGTGGTGGCGACAACGCCGAACGCCGCGTATCCCTGTCCGGCGGTGATGCCGTCGCGCGCGGCCTCGCCAACTCCGGGCATGAGGCGTGGAAACTGGACACCGCGGCGCCCGGGCAGATCGTACCGCACGACCAGCCATTACTGGACGGTCCGGTCGGAGTTACCCCGCCCGGCGAATCCGAACGCGCGCGACTGAATCGTGAGGGCTGGCTGCAGTTGTTCGACACGATCAGCGACCCACGCTGGGACGCCGTGTTTCCTTTGCTTCATGGTACATGGGGCGAGGGCGGCCAGATCCAATCGGTGCTGGAGCTGGTCGGGAAACCGTACCTCGGCAGCGACAGCCGTGCTTCCGCGTTGGCGTTGGACAAATGGCGGTCGCACCAGATCGCGGAGTTGATTGAGATGCCGGTCGCCCGGGGAAGGCTGTTGCGTCCAATCCGGGGGAACACAGATTCCATCGAGGAAGCGGTACGCACCGCCGTCGCCGCGACACTTGACAGCGACTGGGGCCGGTTCTCCAGCATCCACCCGCACCCCGTCGTGCTGAAGCCCAATACCGGCGGCTCGACCGTCGGGATCACCATCAGCTCAAACGAACAGGCACTACACAACGGCACGCACCTGATTCTCGATATGCCTGACCTGCCGTACCTGGAAGAATTCGTCCCGGGACGCGAGGTCACTGTGCCCGTCATTGGCGGCGAGGCGACGCCGATGGTCGAAATCCGGCCACGGGAAGGGTATTACGACTACACGAACAAGTACACCAAGGGCAAAACCGACTACCTCTGCCCCGCGCCGGTGCCTGATCCGGTGCAGGTCGAGGCCGCGAAACTCGCAGTCCAGATTTGCGAGGAGCTGGACTGCCGGCATGTCGCCCGGGTCGACTTCCGTCTCACCGAGGACAATCGGCTGATCTTCCTCGAGGTGAACACCATTCCCGGCATGACCGACCTCTCGCTGGTGCCGATGTCCGCAAAACAGATCGGACTGGATTTCCCGGCGCTGATGAACCGTTTCGTTGAACTGGTATTGGGGTAAATAAAGTCCGGATGAAGGTGCCCGAATGAAAAACCACAGGTTCTGGCCGCTGCTTGTGCTGGCAATCCTCATCCTCGCTCCGTCTACGTTCGCGCAAGTCATCATCAACGAGATCATGTACAACCCCGACGGTGATGACTACCACACCGAATACATCGAGCTGTACAACCTCGGCGATGAAGCCGTCTTCCTGTACGAGTGGCGCATCGGTGATTTCCACGACAAGGACTACCTGTTGCCCGAACCCGGAAACAATGAGATGACCATCGCCGCCGGTGGGTACGCGGTCATCATCGACCCGGGCTACTGGGCCCATGATTCCACCCTGTACGACGATCAGATTCCACCCGATGTGCTGCTGCTTACCATTGATGACAACTACTTCGGATTCACGGGATTGACAAACAGTAACTCCATGGCGCTCGAGCTGTTGAACGAAGACGGAGAAATGGTCTCCCGGCGTACCTATCTGCCGGACGCTGAAAACGGGATCAGCGAGGAACGCATCCGCCCGGCAGGAAACGAGTACAATGACAACTGGGCCTTCTCCGATCCTGGTGGCACGCCGGGTTATCTGAACTCGGTAACCCCTCCCCCCAATGACCTGTCCATCGAATTCTCCATGGCAGAAGTGACTTATAACGAAAATGAGGACCGGAACACCATATTCACTGAGTGGATGATCCGCAACGAAGGCAGTGCTATCTCAGCGGAACGGCAAATCATCTTCAGCCTGCGGTCCGGGGTTTCCGCTTTCGACAGCACGTTACGCACCCTGCCGGTCAATCCGACGTACCCCGAATTTCTGACGCAGCTGCCGGTCACCTTCTCCGCCCGGGTCCCGACCGGGGACTACAGCGTGCAGGCGGCGCTCAGTCCACCGGACGATATCCCGGCCAACGACACCACGTTCGGCGAAGTCGAGCTGCGCGGGCGACTCGACCTCAGCGACGATTGGTTCGCCTTCAGCGAGGTAATGCTGAATCCACCCAATACACCCTCTGGGGCGGAATGGATTGAGCTGCGGGTTACCCATGACGAACCGTTCAATCCAAGCGGCTGGGGTGTGATGGATGCCGCCGGAGTGGTCGCACTGTTTCCCCAGGGCGACTTCCTGTTGCAGCCTGACTCGTTGTACGTCCTCGCGGAAAACATATCTGTCAATTATTGGGACGGGATACGTGGAAACCAGGTCTTTATCCCAGATGACTGGCCGCAACTCAACAACTATGGCGAAGTGCTGACCATCCTTTCGCCGGACAGTCGCGAGTACCTCTCCGTCGGTGTTAGCAACGGGAACCCCGGCGTCAGCATGCACTGGTACGACGGAGTTGACGCGGAAACCGCATGGCAACCGACACACTACGAACCGTTCGCGACACCCGGCCGGGACAACTGGGCTGTCTACCCGGACCGTGACGTAGCACTGTATTCGATCCACTGCGAGCTCGAAGCAGGAAACGCCGGAACTGTCGCGGATGACACGCTGCATGTCACCGTTGAGGCCGGACTGGAGGGGTGGTTCGTGGAGGATGGCGTGGCGTGGAACGTGACTGCGACCCTGCACGGCCTGACCGTACCGCTTGGGACCATCACCTCCATCGCGCCGGAACCGACGAGCAGAACAACGTGGACCGCATCCCTGGACCCGTCGCCGCTGTCTGAACCTGGCGAATTGACGATCACCGCCGAACTCGCGGATGAAGATGCCAACCCGGGCAACAACCAGCTCTCAACCCTGGTTGACATCACCGAAACGTATGATCCATCCATGACCGAAACGCAGCGCAGCGTCGTCGAGGTTACCCCGAATCCGTTCAGCCCGGACGGCGACGGCTACGAAGACATCACCGAGTTCCACTTCGACTACCCGGCTGAGCGGATCGTTATCACCGTGCGGCTGTTCGATTCCGGCGGACGTCCGCTCGGCACCATCGCGCGTGACGTGGACCTGCCCGGCACCGGTTCGTGGACCTGGGACGGTCGCAGCGGCCTGAGCAACGGCAATTTCCTGCCGCTTGGCCTGTATGCCTATGTCATTGACATCCGTTCCACAGACGGCGAGCAGCAGTGGCGGGTGAAGGGTGCGTTGGCCAGCGCGGGCGGACGGTAGTTCTTGTTTCTAGCGTCACTGAGGAGTGGGTACCTGATCATTTTGCTGCCGGTTCACTGTGACCGGGTTCACAGCGATTCGAAAATCAAGAGCGTATGTGGCACCAGTCACATTCTTCCGTAACTCCATCGTGTTTCTTTCTCAGCAACATCAGCTACGAACATAGCGAACACACGTTCCCCGGGGGAGAGATGAAACACGCATTTATCGCTGTTATCCTGATTTGTTGTCTAGCCCTGAGTGCGACCGCGCAAGTCACGTTTGCCCCGCACATGGTGCAGAATTCAACGCTGATCCGTCACGCCAATGCCGCCGACCTCAACGCGGATGGCTTCTGCGAAGTCGTATCCAGCGACTGGACGACGCACGACGTCCTGATCTGGTCCCGGACTGCACCGGATACGTGGGCGTCTACCACCCTCGATCCAAGCTTCACCTCCGCGCAAATGACCGAGATCCTCGATCTCGATCAGGATGGTGATCTGGATATTGTCGGAGCCGCGTCGGGTGCCAGCTCGGGCCTGCGCTGGTGGCGGAATGATGGCGGCGGTACCTATACCACCCAGCAGATTGACTCGCAATTCCCGTGCATCTACATCGACATGGCAGACATCGACGGAGATGGCGACGCCGACCTGGTGGCTGTTCGCTATGATTATACCGAACTGGTCTGGTATGAAAATGACATGCCGAATGGCTGGACCCAGCACATGGTCGAGAACACCCGCAACACGGAGCATGCGCACCTCAGCGACCTGGATGGCGACGGCGATATCGACATCGCGGCGTTTCACCAGCCTGAGACACTCGCATGGCATGAGCAGGACGCGGACAACTCGTGGATCTACCATGAACTCAGCCCCACCATGCTGACGACTGCGCTGCTGATTGACGATCTGGATAATGATGGCGACAATGATATCGTCAGTCACATAAACTACATTTCGGACATGTATGTCTGGGAACAGACTTCGCCCGGTCAGTTTCAGAGCCACCTGATCTTCGGCGGAGCCGGGTACATTGACGACTACGATTCCGCGGATATCGACGGGGATACCTACCCAGATATCGTGCTCAGTCTCAATGCCGCAAACCGTATCAGCTACCTGAGTTTCAACAGCATTGACGATTACACCGAACACGTCGTGGTCGAGAACTACACGCAGGCGCACGGTATCCAGATCGCGGACATGGACGGCGACACCGATCCCGACATCCTCTCCTGGGTGCCAAACCGGCTGAGCATCGACTGGTTCGAGCATGACGGCTACAGTTCGGTCGATGAAACAAACAA
Organism: bacterium; assembly: GCA_963675295.2. GTDB lineage: Bacteria > Electryoneota > Electryoneia > Electryoneales > Electryoneaceae > BMS3BBIN04. Next base: position 1,951,419 of record CAXXKJ010000002.1, on the reverse strand, counting down.
CGGTGCCACCCAGCCGGTTGAGTTCAGCTTGCAGCCCGCTTACCCGAATCCGTTCAACGCGACGACGACGGTCGTGCTGGATCTTCCGCGTCCGGCGTCGGTTTCCGTTGAAGTCCTCAACACGCTCGGGCAGCAGGTTTCAGTCCTGCACCAGGGACAGGCAGCCGCGGGGCAGTTGACGTTGCCGTGGAATGCGAAATCTTCCGCAAGCGGTGTCTACTACCTGCGCGCGAGCATGCTTAACGGTCCGACCGTGACTCAAAAAATCTGCTATGTTCGTTGAGAGAACCGCCGATTCAGGGTCACACACAGCCCGGTACAATCCGGGCTGTTTTGTTTGTGTCTCATGTATCAGACGAACTCCCAAATTCCCCGAAGAGCGCTCACATTGCCTCCTAACACGGACACGTCTATATTCACCCCACCGGAAAGGCGGTTCCGGTTTGTCTTCGGATACAACGCGGACGTACTCCGAGGTCCTCTCGCCACCACTCCCGGCATGAGGAGTCCGCGCCGAAGAACCGGTGTTCACACGTTTTGGCTGCGCACGACGGTCCCGCCGTCAACCCCAGCCCGAACAGGCACCGGACGGAACACGCATGTTTCGCTCACGCTTCACGGAGACGGTGTATCATGGCCAAGAAAGTGCTCATCATGGGAGCCGCTGGACGCGACTTCCACAACTTCAACGTGTTGTTCCGCGACAACAAGGACTACGAAGTCGTCGCCTTCACCGCGACCCAGATCCCGGACATCGAAGGCCGCAAGTACCCGGCCGAGCTCGCCGGCGAACTGTACCCGGAAGGTATCCCGATCGAGGCGGAAGAGGATCTCATTCCGCTGATCAAGAACCACAACGTTGACCAGGTTTATTTCTCCTACTCTGACATCCCGCACGAAGTGGTGATGCACAAGGCGAGCCTCGTGAACGCCGTCGGCGCGGACTTCATCCTCGCCAGCGCGACAGACACGATGGTCCGTTCCACCAAGCCGGTGATCAGCATCTGCGCCGTGCGCACCGGTTGCGGCAAGAGCCAGACCACGCGTGCCGTCGCGAAGTATCTGCGTGACGCGGGCAAGAAGGTCGTCGCCATCCGTCACCCGATGCCGTACGGTGACCTCGCGAAGCAGAAGGTTCAGCGTTTCGCCGAGCTCGACGATCTCAAGAAGCACGACTGCACCATCGAAGAGATGGAAGAGTACGAACCGCACATCGCGGCGGGCGGCGTGGTTTACGCCGGTGTTGATTACGAAGCCATCCTGCGTGAAGCCGAGAAGGAAGCGGACATCATCCTGTGGGACGGTGGCAACAACGACACATCTTTCTACAAGCCCGACCTCAGCATCGTCGTCGCCGACCCGCATCGTCCGGGCCACGAGATCAGCTATTACCCGGGTGAGACCAACATCCTGATGGCCGACGTCGTCATCCTCAACAAGATCGATTCCGCTGACCTCGACGACATCGAAGAAGTCCGCGAAAACGTCCAGTTGGCGAACCCGAACGCGATCATCCTCGAAGGCGCGAGCCCGGTGATGGTGGACGATCCGGACATGATCCGCGGCAAGAGCGTGCTCGTCGTCGAAGACGGCCCGACCCTGACCCACGGTGAAATGACCTACGGCGCTGGTGTCATCGCAGCTTCCAAGTACGGTGCCGAAGAGCTCATCGACCCGCGTCCGTGGACGACCGGCAAGATCAGCGAAACTTTCGAGAAGTATCCGGAAATCGGTATTCTGTTGCCGGCGATGGGCTATGGCGCGCAGCAGATGAAGGATCTTGAGAAGACCATCGACAAGGTCGAGTGTGACGCCGTCGTGATCGGCACCCCGATCGACCTGCGCCGCATTATCAAGATCAAGAAGCCGGCCACCCGCGTGACTTACGACCTGCAGGTGATCGGCAAGCCGGATCTCGATGATGTGCTGAAGAAGTTTGTGTAAGCTCAATCCGTCTTGAGTCTTCAGACCTGAGTCCAGGGCTCGTGCCCGGACTCAGGTTTTATTCTCGAGACTCGTATCCTGAGGTTGCCATGACTTCAAACGGAAACCCCATCGCCGTCGTCGCACTCGGCGGAAATGCGATCAGCGATCCAAACGTCAACGACGAAACCATCTACACCCAGTTCGCGCAGACCCGCAAGAGCATGGGCGCGATCGTGTCGTTGATCCAGGCCGGATACGAGATCGCGTTGACCCACGGCAACGGGCCGCAGATCGGCTACGAACTGCTGCGTGTTGAAGCTGCGTACGGCATCGCGCCCGACCAGCCAATCGGCGTGCTGGACGCGTCCACCGAGGGCTGGATGGGCTATATGATCGAGCAATCGCTGATCAACCGGCTGATGGATGAGAAGATCGTCAAGCCCGTCGTCTCGCTGGTCACACAGATTGTGGTCGATCAGAACGATCCGGCGTTGCTCGATCCGAGCAAGTTCATCGGACCGACCTATTCCCGCCGCCAAGCCGAAGACAAGATCAACATCGACGGCTGGAAGATGAAGGAATACAAGGACGGACGCTGGCGACGTGTGGTCGGTTCGCCGATCCCCCGTGAGATTGTTATCGCCGATACGATCAAGTCCCTGCTGAAGCAGAAACATGTCGTCATCTGCGCCGGCGGTGGCGGAGTTCCGGTGTACCGTGAACCGAGCGGCCACCTCGAAGGCGTCGACTCGGTGATCGACAAGGACCGCGCCTCCGCTCTGCTCGGCAACAGCATTGGCGCGAAAGACCTGCTGATCATGACCGGCGTCGAGAAGGTCTCGCTTCATTTCGGCAAACCGGAGCAGCAGGATCTGGACACGCTGACGGTCAGCGAAGCACGGCAGTACATGGACGCCGGCCATTTCCCAAAGGGAAGCATGGGCCCGAAGATGGAAGCCGCGATCCAGTTCATCGAAGGCGGCGGCGAACGAGTGATCATCACCGATCTCGACCACGCCCTGCCCGCACTCAGCGGCGAAGCCGGTACGACCCTGATCGCTGGTTAAGTAAAATCAACACTTTGACTCATCTAACCTCAACTTCCTCCGGGAGGTTGAGGTTTTCTTTTACGTTTGGAACTCCCACCCTGCTCGGGCATTCCATTAGAGTACCGTTTCAAAACTGTTACGTTCGGTTGAGGCGGTACCGTCGTACCAAACGCCGATTTGGGGCAATCGGTTCATGAGACAGGGGAGTTGGTTTGAAAACCGCACCTCTCCATTCCACACCTGACACCGTTGAATCACATTCGAAAACCGGACGCAGGAAGTGGTTACATCTGGCGTTCCGTGGTGCGAAATTTCAGCTCGTCGGGTGGTTGGGCGCTGTGGTCAACACCGGAGTGCTGTACCTGATGAAAGGTGTGCTGGGGATCCCGTTAATCCCCGCCAGCATGATCGCCATCGAACTCGCGATCGTGCACAATTTCATCTGGCACCGTAACTGGACATGGAAAAAACGGATCGCAGACAAGCCGGAACCGTTCTTCAAGCAATTGCTGGTCTACAACACCGCAACCGGATTGGTTGACATCCTGGTTAATGTCTCGCTGCTGTGGATTCTGACCACATTCTTCGGTGTCTACTACCTCATCGCAAATGTCATCGGCATGATCATGGGGCCGGTGATCAAGTTCTGGCTCAATGAGAAAGTCATTTTCAGGAAGCAACGGAAAACTGTTGCCAAACACATGGAACGGATACCTGCTTCAATGACGAAAACACGTGAAACAGAAAATCGCCAACGTGTCAATGCCAGCCTGCTGAGTGGATTTGAACGGGTTGCACTGCCTTGGATGGCGAAGCGACTACCACAATGGATTACGCCTGACCGGCTTACCGCTTTTGGACTGATCTCCGGCCTGCTGATCGGTGCGGGCTACCTGCTGACCCATTACCACCTCGCGTGGTTGTGGCTGGCGAACCTCGGCCTGATCCTGCACTGGTGGGCGGACAGTCTGGACGGTACTCTTGCACGCGTCCGTCATATCGAACGCCCGAAATACGGGTTCTTCGTCGACCATTACAGCGACGCGGTAACGGTCAGCGTGATCACCATCGCGATGGGTTTCTCGCCGATCATGGACTTGACCGTCGCCCTGTTCATCACTATCGGCTACCATTCATTGTCGATCCTGGTGTACCTGGTGACCATTGCACGCGAAGACTTCAAGATTTCTTTCGGGAAACTCGGACCGACCGAGGTGCGGGTGATCATCTTCGCCGCAAATTCGCTCGTCTTTTTCCTCGGGAATCCGGTCCTGACCCTTGCCGGGTACAACATGACTCTGTACACCTTGTGCGGTGTGCTCGTCGCGACCGGCTTCGCGGTGTTCTTCCTCGTGTCGGGCGCGGTCGAACGGCGCAGGATGCTGGCGCTTGAACGCACGAACTGGCAGTCCAAAGCGCAGGCAACAACCCAGCCTGCCGTGGCCAGAACAAGGGCCAACGGTCACGTTCGCAGCAGAGGAAACCGCAAGCACAAGAAGATTGAGAAGCACGAGCTGGCTGAACTGCATACCTGACGGTTGCGAGTCACCAATCGCGAAATACTACAGCCACGGATCGCCATGATCCGTGGCTGTTCTGGTTTCAATCTATCGATCCGCGAACTGATGGGAACGCGCTTACTTCACCAGCGCCACTTTGCGCGTCTGCGTCCGCTCGCCGGGGATTGAGGCGCGCACGAAATACACCCCGCTGGCCAGCTCCGAACCGTCAAACGCAAACGTGTGTTCGCCAGCGCCGGTCCAGCCATCCGCGAGTTCGGCGACCAACCGCCCGGTCACGTCATACACCGTCAACCGCAGTTCTGACGCGTATGGCAGCGTCACCGAGATCGACGTTGCCGCGTTGAACGGGTTCGGCCACGCCTCGCTCAAGCTGAACGAAATGGGCTGCACGACGTCCGCCTCACTCTCCGCAGCCGTTTCTCCAACCTGGAAGTCGCTGAACCACCACTGCGCGGGGTCGTAATCGAACTCATCCATAGTGTCGCCGAACTTGAAGAACTGGATCGAGTCGTGCACATACGAGTTCGGGTAATAACCGAGATAGCCTGTCAGGTAGTACGTTCCCCCCGGACCGTTACCCGGGATGTTCTGCGACATCTCATCAACATGAACTTCCATGAACGGCGCGAGGTTAAAAGTCCGCAACACCAGCGGACCAATTACTTCGCCGCTGGGCGTTGTCAGCTTGGTCCAGAAGGTCACGTTGGAATAGGTGTTTCCGGTCGAACTGACCAGGTCGGTCGAATACGTACCAACCCCGCCCTCGGGCGGAATAGTGAAATTGATCTCGGTCATGGTCAACGATACCGGCAAGTCACCACGGAATCCGGTGAAAAATCCACCATAGTCCGACCATTCCCAATTGCCCGGATCCTGCCAGAAGCCGGTACTGTCCACATGCAGCGGATAGTTCTGCACCCATTCACGTTCGATTTCAAACTCGCGCAGCAGGTCGTCCTTGAGAATGCGATGATAGAGGTACGGGTTGTTCGTGACCGCGCCTTCCTGCGGGTTGGCGACCGCTGTCCCGGCGTCAATATCAACCAGGTAGCTGATCTGCAGGTACTCGCCGTTGCTGTTTTCCGCGATGGTCGCGTCCATCTCGCTGCGGCAGGAACTGATCGGTGCACCGCCCGGTTCGGTCCAGTTGGAGTTGGTGATATTGACCGGTTTCGTCCACAACAGCCCGTTGTAGATTCCCGGCGGCGAGGCGGTGATGTACAAGTCTCCGTTTCCCATGCCGGAGTTCTCGCCGTAGTCGTGAATTCCACCGCCGAATGCACGGAACAAACACCACAGAATCCCGCTGTTGCTATCGAAGTAGAGGCTCGGGCTGTCCGCCGTCCGCCCCCATGCCTCCGGCGGGTAGCCGGGATCCGGTTTGAAGTGAATCAACGACCACTGATCGTTACCGGTCACACTCTGCGAATAACAGTAAACACGGCTTTCGTAGAACGATTCGCCGGTGATCGCATTGCCGTGCGCGGCCGTGAACGCGACGCGCAGGTCGTTGTACGCATACTCCACGCTGCAGTCGGCGTAGGCGCGCATTGTGTCGCCGGGATCAACGTAGTTGTGTTCAATGAACTGGGTGATGTTCTTGCGGTCGTTGGGATTCCACGTCCACCCGCCGTCCTCGCTGATGTAAACGTAGACATCATTGTTCACTTGGGTCGCGGTCAACCCGCCCCAGGTTTCGCCCAATGTCTCATGCCGGGTGAGACACGCACCCACCGCAACCTGCTGCCCATTATCACTGACGGCGACATCACCGCTGATGTTCATCACCTGGTCCGTCAACAACACCGGCAGATTAAACGGGGTCGACGGCGTCAGGTCATGCGTGACTTCATCTACGGTGTAGCGCATGTAGGTGATCGTGATCGGGTCGGTGCTGTTGATCCGCGCCCCGTGCATCATCATGTGGACATAATTGTCCTCGCCGGAAACCACACGCGGCCAGTACTGACCGATAAACGGGAGAAACGGCAGCGCAGTAAAATCGAATGTGTTGGGATCGCTGGGATCGGAGACAGCCGCGTAGGAATTGAGGAAACTGAATTCGAATTCTTGACCGTGCATCACGATCAACGGCGTGTGGGCCGCCTCGTTATAGGTGATGCCGGTGTAGCCCGTACGGAAATAGTTATCGACCTGAACCGTGGGCAGCGGCCACACTTCGAGGTTGCCATTCCCGTCCTCGCGAACACGTGTTGTGCGCACATGACGCGGATCGAAAATGCTGTTGCCGGAAAGCTTGGTGAAGACGACCTGCGCCAGCCAGTTGGCGGACGGAGTCGCGCAGATCTGCCGCGCGGCATTGGAGTTGTGCTGATCGTCCCAGGCGGACGCGCCTATCTGAATGGTATCACCGACGACCGTGTCGATGACATAATCGTTTGGATCAATTCCGGGGAGTTCACGGGGGAGTTGTATTGCCTCGGTGCCATTGAGATCGATCGCGACCGGTGCGATGAGACGATCATCTGCCCTGCTGATGGCTGCCACCAGGAGCAGGGGAAGCAGCGCATGGAGCCATCTTCGTATCACGTTTCGAAACTCCAGGTTTGCCCGCCAGAATAACATGCCTGTGTGATTTGTGCCTGATTCGGCACTGAATCCTATTCTTCTGAGATATGTAAAATACCAAATCAAACCGGAGTCTGGCTACTCCTCGCAGGGCGGTACTCAGGCTTATTCCCGAGGATGAGAGCCCGGCCAGCGGCTTTTTCAGCGGCTGGACACTGCTTTCGACCGGCCTTCCCCACTCAACGGATAGTCCTTCGCCGTCACTTTCCCGATGTGCCGCAAGTACGCCGCCAGCGCCTGCTGATCGCTGATTCCGAGCAAGGTCCGTGGCTTGTGGAACAATGGGTACTGGTCGCCGCCACGGGCAAGGAAATCACCGCAGGCCACGTCAATGTGCGGCGCGTCGTCGTTGACAACGCCGTCTTTGACCAGCACCGTGCCGTCATCCAGCCACACATTGCGGATGCGTTCACCCGGCATCGCGATTGTGTTGTCCTCAGCGTACACCTGCACCGACCGGCTCATGTCGTATTCAAATCGCAATCCCGCCACCTGGGCGAACCGGCCGGTACCCGCGCCGCCGTTGGTCGCGGAGACCGCATTCTCCAGCATGTCCTTCACTTCCTGCGGCGAAAGATCGTGCACCACGCAGAGTTGATTTCCGAATGGCAGCATGTTGAACGTCGTCAGCTCCGAGATCGCACCAGCGGGGATGTAGCTGTCGTTGCGGATTCCGCCACCGTTCTGGATTGCCACCTCGGGCTCGGGCGCGTTGAACTGCGCGTGCAGCCGTTTCGCATTCCACAGCAACGCGTCCGCGATCAGGTTACCCTCGTTCGCTTCCTGGCCGCGCACATGGTTGCGGATGCCGTCCAGTTTGACCGTGCTCGACGCGATGATGTTGTCGCCAAGATCATCGACGTACGCCCGTACCGGCGTCACCACCTCGTTCAGCATGCGCTGGTTCGGCGGGACACCACCCTCTACCTTTTCATTCGCGACCACACGTGGACCGGACGCCGCGTCGTCCACGCGCAGCAGGTTGCCATGCCCATCAAACGTCGCCACCAGCACGCCGAGATACCCGAAATTGCCGCGAGTCGTCACCACCGGCACACTGTGGCCGTCCGTGTCGGTCGCGTACATCGGGTAGTCGCCGTAGCGTTCACTCTCGTCACCGGGGATCAATACGTCGTCGGGAACCGTCGCCAGCAGTTCGTCGCCGCCACCCGCAATGACAATGTCCACACCGCTGAGTTGATGGATCAGCGCCATGTCCTCCTCCACGCCCTGCAGATGGCTGACGAGGATGATGATCTTCGCACCCTGCTGTGTCAACACGTCAACTTCAGCGGAAACCTCGGCCAGAATGTCCGTCTGCACAACCGTGCGGCCGGTCGCCGAGACGAAGCTCAGGTTCGGCGTCGTCACCCCGATCACGCCAACCGTCGTGCCATTAATGTCGAACGCCTTGCTCTGGGCCAGCTTTTTCCCGACCAGCGCCTGCATCTCCGGCTCGTCCTGGAAGTCCAGGTTGCAGCTGAGGAACCACGGGTGGCTGACCTCACCGGTTGCGTCAATGAACGCGGCGAGCGTCGCGGGACCGGAGTCGAAGTCATGATTCCCAAGACACAACGCGTGATAGCCGAGCCGGTCAATCGCCAGCGCGTCGTAAAATTCACCCTTTTCAATGCTCGCATTCCACTCCGGGCCGGCGAGGAAATTGTCGCCCGAGGTGAGCATGATCCAGCCGTCGGTTTGACCATCCGCCCACGCCTTGACCGTGTCCGTCAACGACTTGAAGTGGGCCACACCACCGTAGTTCTGGAGTTCGCCCTCCCCCAGGTTGATCAACTGCGACTCAGCGTCGTTGTTGTGCAGTACGGTAAGTGTGAAGTCCGGTTGGCTGCATCCAATCAGCAGGAAAAGGCTGGCAAAGGCGACAATCAGATAACGCATGGCTGAAGTCCGGTAGCTGCTTGACGTACAGTGATGGTTAGATGGGGGAAACCGCCGGAAGGTGCATCCGGAATCACGGAAATGAAAGAGCGGAGAAGCCGGTCTCACCAGCGAACGGAGGGAGCGCGTGTCGGGTCGTATGCGAAAAAACTGCCACGATCGTAAGACCGTGGCAGGGAATGGTTGAGTCTGTGCTATGCTCCGTTACTTGATCAATACCAGCTTCCGGAACTGCGTGAAACGGCCGTCAACCTCCGCGCGCACCACATACACTCCGCTCGCCAGATCTGACGCATCGAACGCCATCTGGTGTTTCCCGGCCTGCTGCATCCCGTCCAGCAGGGTGGCAATGTAGCGTCCCGTGATATCGTACACGCGCACATGGGCCGTCGCTCGCGTTGGCAAGGTCAACGTCATGCTCGTCACCGCGTTAAACGGGTTCGGCCACGCCTCGCTCAGGGTAAACTGAGACGGGATCGCTTCGTCATCCTCATCCTCTTCGAAGATGATCGGGGTCATGAACGATTCCCAGTCGTCCGGATCCCAGATGAACTCGTCGCCGTCCATCTCGTCCGCACTACCGGCCAGCTTGGTGAACACGAACGAGTCGCTGACAAGCGATTCCGGATAATCACCGAGGTGCATCGAGTAATAGTACTTGCCGTGCGGAGCGTAACTCGGCACGATCTGGTTCAACGGAACAACCGTTTCCGCCGCCTTCTGAGGGATGTTCACCGTAAACCACGTCACCGGGCCGTATTGCCGCCCGTTCGGCAACGTCACCATGCTCCAGAAATCGACGTCCGGATACGGGTGATCCGCCTCATTGCGCACACTGATTGCCGCACTGAGAATGCCACCACGCGCAGGAACCATCGGGGCGGATACCTCGATGTTCAGCTTGACCGGGACATCTGTGCCACGAGCCGTCGTGAAGAATCCGCCGAAATCATCCCAGCGCCACTCGCCTGGATCTTCCCAGTACCCGGAATGATCCTGGTGCATCGGGTAGTTGACCACCCACTCGGCATTGTCATCAAAGCGCTGCAGCAGTTCGGACTTGGAAACGCGGTGATAGACCAACGGATTGTCGGTCATCACGCCTTCCTGCAACACGGCACAGCCAGCGTCCAGATCCAACATATAGAACAGATGCAGGAAGTCACCACGACAGTTGAGCGAGACGGATACATCCGTTTCGCTGCGGCTGTCCCCAACCGGCGCACCTCCAGATCGCATGTACTTCGTGTTCGTGATGTTGACCGGCTTTGTCCACAACAGGCCGTTGTACTCCCCCGGCGGACTGGCGGAAACCAGGATGTCCGAGTTGGCGATTCTTGAGGTGCGGCTGACATCGCCATGCTGCGTGCCCCAATCCACCTCTTCCATCACGCACCACAGAATCCCGGTGTCGTAATCGAATACCATGCTGGGACGGTCGGTTGTCCGTCCCCACGCTTCCGGCTGGCCTGCGAACGGCTTGTGATGCACCACCGTGTACAGGTCATTGCCCTCATCGTCACGCATCCAGTGGTAAATGCGGCTTTCGTAATACACCTGGTTGCGCAGATAATCGAAATTGTTTGCTGAAAAGGCGACATGCAGCCGGTCTTCGTCATCGAACAACAGGTTACAGTCGGTGTACGCGCGCATCGTGTCGCCATTGGCGAACACCGTATCCGGCAACGCGTTTGTGTACGGTCCGATGAAGGACGTCACGTTGATCGGCTGCGAGAATGTCGAACCTGAATTCTGGCTGTACCAGACGTACACGTCACTGTTCCACTGACTCGACCCACCGCGGAACGTTTCACCCAACGTGCGGTTGCGATCCACGCACGCCCCGACCGCAACACGTGACCCATCGAGATTGGTTACAACGTCCGCGCTGACATTCATCAGCGCCAGCGACAGAATCCGCTGGTTGCCGGTTTGAGTCGCCGGAACCAGTGCGTTGGTCTCGTCAATCCGCCAACGCATGTACGCCAGCTGAGACGGTCCGTTGATCGACGTATTTGAATGGTGGCTGACCACATGAACGTACCCGTTCGCGCCGGTTACACTCTTCGGCCACATGAACTCATACCCGCTGACAAGCGGGTTGGTAAACAGGTTCCAGTAATCCGGAATGAACGTACTCTTGCGGGCAACGAACGAATTGTACTCGTCCTGAACGCCGCCGGCGTAGTGGAAGGCGTGGAAGATCTCACCCGTGACCGGATGCATGGAAAGTGTGGAATAGCCGCTTCGATAGCCGGTTTCAAGGGGTTCTGCGGGAGCCGGATCCAGCACGTAGCCGTACTGGCTATTCTGGTTCACTGTGGTCTGGACAATATGCCGGGGCAGCGGAGTCTGGACACCCTCGAGCTTCATCCAGTTCAACGAAACATGCCAGCCGTCCCGATCAACGTAATACGCGATCTGCCGGCCCACAGTCCCGTTGTGTAACTGATCCCAGCCGGACGAACCAACGATCAATGTATCGCCAATGAGAGAGCTCCCCATCAGCCCATCCGGAACGAACTGTGCCAGATGCTGTGGGGCTTGAACGTCCTCATCCCCACGCAATGCAACATCTCGTTTCAGAACGCGCTCTGAAGCAGGTGCTCCCGCGAGTCCCTGGATCAATACGAGTAGTATGACCAGGAGTCCCCGTTTCATCGCAGCCTCCCTGACAACAACCCCGCACCCATTCACCCGCGCGTGCGGGCATTGCGGAGTTGATGCACTTCTCCCCCTGAACCACAGCGTTTTAAAGTAGCGTCTGATCCAAGCTGTCTGCAAATCAATGGGACAGATTTCCTGCCCATTGACAAAGAATGCGAGCGTTCAGACAATGAATGGGGAAATCCGTGTAATCATTTGCCTGCCATGCAATTAACCGTGACAGATACGGGCTTGAATCCGGCTCTCCCATGCAAATTCTTCCGGACTGTCGCGAAATGAGAAAACCCCGCGCACGTTGCCGTGCGCGGGGTGAAGTGACGATTACTCGTCAGCAAAAGCAGCTTACTTCATCAGGGTGACCTTGCGCAGCTCGTTGAGCTGGCCCGGGACCTGAGCCTGGATGAAGTACAGGCCACTCGCGAGGCCAGCGCCGTCGAACGTCAGCGTGTGCATGCCGGCGTCAAACGTGCTGTTCGCGATCGTCGCAACCTGCTGACCCATCACGTTGAACACGGTCACCTTCAGATCCGCGGCTTCCGGCAAGCTGACGGAAAGCGTGGTCGTCGGGTTGAACGGGTTCGGATAGGCTTCGCTGATGCTGAATTCGGTCGGCAGCGTGCCGGCGACAACATCTTCACCAGCAATCATGAACGCTTCACCGAATTCATCAAAGTCGCTGTAGTCGTAGCTGTCCGTCGTCTGACCCTTCTGGAACTGGAAGCTGTCGGCCAGCACCGGCGGCTGCGGGTAGAAACCAACATAGCCGAAGAAGGTGTAGACGCCGTTCGGAGCGCCGCCCGGAACCTGCAGCACGCGGTTCACGCTCACGTCCATGAACGGAACAACATTGAAGGACAGCGGCGGAGCCAGCAGACCAGTCATGTTGCCGTTCGGCAGCATGGCGCGCGTCCAATAGTCCACACCGTTGAAGCTACCACCGGTGTTGTTCTGGAAGTGGACCGCGTACGTGATGTTACCACCACCAGCCGGGACGAACTGAGTCTGCGGGGTCAGCTCGAGAACCGCCGGGGCCGTCGCAATGTTCGTCAAGACAGCCGTGACGTGGTGACCATACTGGTCTTCCGTCAGGTTGTCGCCGTTGACCGCGTCTTCGTAGGTGTAGAACTGCGTGGTCACGTCGAAGTACTCATTGGTGCCGGTCTGGTACGGGAACGGCTGCATGTAGCCGTCAAGACCTTCCGTCGTCAAACGAGCTTCAATCCAGAAGTCGCCAGACAGACCCTGCAGAGCAGCAGCGCCGCTCACGTCGAGGACAGCCTGGGTACCACCGGTGTAACCAGCGGCTTCGGTGAACGTATAGGTGCCCTGATAGATCTGGGCGCCCGGCGTGTCACCACCAGCGTAAACGATGAAGTCCATTTCGCAGTTGGCAGGCGCGCCACCAGCGTTCGGATGGAAGAAACCATCCATACGCAGCTCGGCGATGTCAAACGTCGCACCAGCCGGGAACATGTCAGCGTTGATCGCGGTCGGATCGATGTGGACGGTCGGACCTTCGTTCAGCTCGTGACCAGCGGACAGCAGGCCGAAGAAGTTACGGGAGTCCGTACCAACTTCGTACATGTCGTCAGCCATGACATCAACGTCAACCGGGAAGTTGTCGTTGTCCGGAACTTCGTCGCTCGCCAGCGTGTGGTACGCGTCAAGAGCCAAGGCGCCCGTTTCTTCCGGGACCCAGTAGCCAACATCGCCAGGAACGGTCGGATCGTCGATCGCGAGCTCAAGGGTTTCACCAGCGTTCAAGGAATACGGGCCGGTCGGGTACAGCGGGTACACGAGACCGTCGAGATCCCAAACAGCGTTGAAGCCGGATTCGTCGTTCGGACCATTGTTGGTCAGGTAGACCTTACCGTAGACATCAACACCAACGGAAGTCGGATACGGCATCACCATGACGGTACCGATGTCATGCTGCAGATCCTGACGGTCGATGAAGAGGTCATCCCACAGGTGGTGGGTCATGGTGCGGTCAACAGCCGGAGACGTGAAGTAGAAACGGAGACGCAAGCCGTCCATACCGGCGTAGTCGCTCATATCCCAGTCGTAGGTGAAGCCGGAACCCGAGAAGAGCTCCCAGACGGAACCGTTGCCACCAACGTACACGTAGTTACCGGTCGTCGCGGCCGGGTTCCAGGAACCGTCGGTCGGGTTGTAAATCTCCGGACGCCACGCGAATTCATCCGGGAAGTTGTTGGTGTACTCAATGTCACTGTTGAAGTAGACATCCAGCCAGTAGGACTGACCCGGATCGAGGTCGGCCAGGTTGAATTCCGGACCTTCAAGGTAGTGGTTGAACGCCTCGTCGGCATCTTGGAACACACCAGCAACCATCGTCGGCGACGGAGCCGGCTGATAAGCCGTCGGGCACGTGTTGATTTCGATCTGATACGGAAGCACGTCGCTACCAGCAGCAGCAGCGCCCGTCAGGAAGAACGGATCGCCACCGATGTTGTTACCATCAGCGTCGTCCGCCCAGACCGTGCTCGCATCCGCAGTGACAACAATGTCATCTACCTGGAAACCAAACATGTCGTTGTTGGTCGACGAGTTGTACGCGCCGTCAGAGCTGAAGCAGAACACGACATGCACATACTCGAAACCAGTGTAAGCACCCAGATCGAACGTCGCGGTCTGATACGTGGTGTTGAACGGCTCAGTACCTTCGCCCGCCCATGCAGGATACACGCCTGTGCCGAACCACGGATCGAAGGTCTGGCAGTCAGTTTCCGTGTACGCCGGAGCGGTCGGGGTCGCGATTTCCTTGGCCAATGCACCGTAATCCGGATCATTGCCGTAGAATACCCAGACGTTACCAGCATCCCAGTTACCGTCTTCGATGTAAGCACGGAATTCAAACGTGAGTTCAGCGTTCGTGACACCGGTCATGTCAATAGCCGGGGTCAGCATCAGCTGAAGCCAGTCGTCGTTGTAACCACCAAAAGTCGGATCACCAAATGTGGGGTCAAAGCAACGCCACGCATTGGTGCCGCCATTCGGCATCCAGTCGTCTGTGGTCCAATAGTTCGGCTGCACGTCAGGGCTGGCCTGAATCCAGTCACTGACATCGCCTTCAAAGTCCTCAATCCATACCACTTCGTCCAACTCGTTCGTACCGGTATTCGGCCCGACGTTGAACGTAGTCCTCTTCAGCTCTTGCGGAGCAGACGCAAACGCGCCAGCGACCACGAACAGAGCCAATGTGAGGATAAGCACGATGTTCCTACGCATCGATTACCTCCAGTTTTTTCCCTTTACCCTTGGGAGTCCCTACACCCCCAAATGATCGAATACTTCACGTTGAATTCTGAGAGAGGCTTACCCCTCAGTCTCGCTGAGAAGCAGAGCGAATGTGAATTTAGAGCTTTTCCAGCAACCTCACAATGCAATCCAGCCGTGAAGCTGACTTTCCGTGGCAAAATGAGAGACACCCGAAAACTCCAAACCAAGCTCGCTTATATGCTACATCAGCCTGTTAACAAACGACTTCGAGGATTTACTTAACTTGCGATTTGGTCTAACTTTAGACTCTCTTACTGAACGTGCATCACTTTCTGAGTCGCCCGGCCGCGGCCCGCGACTTCAGCTCGCACGAAATAAACCCCGCTGGCCAGATTGTCGCTTGTCAAGGTGAACTCATGCCGGCCCGGCTGATAGCGGTCATCCGCCAGCACCTTGACCAAACGGCCCTGAACATCATACACCCGGAGATTCAGTTCGGAAATCGAAGCCAGGGTAACCTGAATGCGGGTTTCCGCATTGAACGGGTTCGGCCAGGCCTGCGCCAGAATAAAGCCGTCCGGCATCGAAGCGGCTTCAGCCGTGAGATCTCCCTCCGCCGACCAGTCCAGCACCGGCTCACCAATCGAAGAGGTGAGGCCCTTGGAAAACTCGAAGCTGCTCGTCGTCAGAATGTCCGGATATTCACCCACGTTAGCGATGAAGGTATACGTCCCGGAAGGTGCGCCCGCAGGAACCATCTGACGCAACGTCGGCGAGGTCAACGACTGCCCGCCGCTGAGGTTGAACGGGTTGCTGGTGAACAACGGACCGTATTCCGAACCGTTCGGCAACTGCGCCATCGTCCACATCTGCAGGCCACTGTACGGGGTGTCCGTGTTGTTAACCAGCGTCGCGGTGTACGACAGCATTCCGCCGTTATTGCCGAGATCCGTATTGCTCGGATCAAGCGTCAACTCGACGGGTTCCGTGTTGTCAACCATCCCCGTGATCACCAGGCTGAACGACTGCTCGTCGCCCTGCATCTGTCCATCTACGGCGATCTGAACCCGGTACATGCCCGGTTCGGGGTCCGCCACATGAACCAGTTCCAGGTTGTCCAGGTCGTTGTCGCCGGCAAAAGCAGCCTGCGAGGGAGAATCCGGATTCAAAACATACGGTTCCCAGTCCTCACCGTCCGACAAACGCACAATCCGCATGTCGAGATCGTTTACCAGCGCCGGGTTTGCGCCCGGCTCAGCGGGCGGATCAAGCCAGCACAGTGTCGCCCGCAACGGCTCCGTGCCATCCGCCTCGAAATCGAAGCTGAACAGCTCGCCCGACGGCAACACCTGCTGCTGAATGTAGTCGGGGCTGATCCCATCCAGTGCGATCAGGTCCGCCGCCGCATGAGCGTTCAGCAAACCGTACCCGTAAATGTAATCTGGACCATCATTCGGTCCGCATTCGTCCGCCGTGTGCACAGCCAACGCCTTCAGCGTTGACGACATCGGCGCCTGGAACGCATGAGTCTGCTGATACAGTTCAACCAGCAGGAACATGGTACCCGCCACGTTCGGCGTCGACATCGACGTACCGGACATGGAGGTGTACCCACTCGCCAGAGTCGAATACAGGTAAACGCCGTTGCCGACGATCTCCGGCTTGAGCCGGCCGTCTTCAGTCGGTCCACGGCTGCTGAAATTCGCGATGCTGACGCTGTTCGGCCCCGTGTAGTTGGGCACGTCATTCACCGCACCGACCGTCAACACGTTCTTGCCGAGGTTGCTCGACGGAATCGTGTGGTAACCCGGCCCGTCATTTGCCGCAGCCTGACAGATCAGGTAGTACGGTGCGAGGTAGGCGATCTCGTCAAACTCTTCCGACTGGTACGTATAAGAATCGTATACCCCGCCGGAATGGTACGAATGACTGGAAACGTGCAGCCAGTTCGCATTTTCCGTCATCTCGATCGTGTCCATCGACCACTCGAACGAGTTGAGGTACGCGCCGTACGACATGCCCTTCGCGTTTGGCGAAACACCGGCGGCTACAAGCGTGCCCGCTGTGTGGTTCGCATGCGCCTCGTAGTTCGACGTGTTATCGCCGATGATGATGCGGCCGGTAAATTCCGGGTGGTTCGGGTTGGCGACACCGTTATCCCACACCGCCAGTCCCCACGAGGTCGCGCCGGTGAGCTCATACCCGGCGATCCCGCCGGGGTACAATGTCGACGCACGGGTGGATAGCGCAGCGTTGCTGTTGTCGGTGTAGTAAATGATAGGATTGCCGTCCTCGTCGACGCCCATCAGTTCCCGTTCCGGATCAGCGTTCAACGCACCCCAATACCCGGTGCGCATCGCCTTCAATTGCTGGTACTCCGGACCTTGCCACAACGCATGGCGGGCACGAAGCCGTTCCGCCAACGCCGTTAATCCGTCCGTGTCTGTCTGGGGGAGTTCAGCAGCGACAGCACCGCTGACAAGAAGAGCGGCCAGAACCAGAGTCAGCCGCCAGTTTCGCTTAAGCATGGTAACCGTTCTCATGTGGACCCTAAATCTTCTCCTGTCTGGAGAATTGGATAGCTTTTAATATAAGGAAGCAAAAGCCAAGAACTCGAATTTGCAGACGATTTTGCCGAATTGGCAGATGCAACCGGAGCCCCGCGAACTGCGATCGAACTTATTTCTATTTCACGATTTCCAGAGTTTTCTTGTAATAATTAGTGTTTTCGCTGCCCGAGCGAGGCTCTGTCAGCTTACCGATCTCCAGGACCTTTCAGGCGTCCGGGCAAGCGTCTCCCACACGTGCTCACATGTCCAGAGACAAAACACAGCCGCATCTGCGAACAGACACGGCTGCGTGAGTCTTCATCCTCCAGTCTCGGACCTTTCGCCCGAGACATCGAGATTACTTCATCAGTACCAGCTTCCGCGTCGCGTTCAACTGGCCCGGAACCATCGCCTTGACGAAGTACACGCCGCTGGCGAGACCGTTACCATCAAACGTCAACGAGTGCGTGCCCGCCTGCATCCGTCCCTCGGCCAACGTCGCCACGAGACGTCCGTTCAGGTTGTACACCTGCACGTTCAGGTCCGCCGCTTCCGGCAACGTCACCGTCATCGACGTCGTCGGGTTGAACGGGTTCGGATAGGCTTCGCTGAGCGCATACTCCGACGGCAGATCTGTGCGAAGAGCAGCATCACCGGCTGTTTCGGCATCGAAGCCGGTTCCCTGCCACTGCATCGCCTCGACCGGCAGTGCGTCCGCGCCGTTGCCGAACTTGACCATTTCGAACGAGTCGGTCACGTACACGTCGTTCGGGTAAACACCAACGTTACCGATGAATTCGTACACACCGCCCGGCGCAAAGCCCGGAATCTGCAGCGCGAGCTCACGGCCGATCTGCTGATACGGCTGGACGGTAAACGGATACTGGAACACCGGACCGTACGGGTTGCCGTTCGGCAACGTAACCATGTTCCAGTACATCACGCCCGGAACCGTCGCGTCCTGCGTGTGGCGGAAGTTGACATCGTAGGTCAGCATGCCGCCGCCCGGCGCGATGTAGTTATGAATCGGCGTCAGGTTGAGGATGTACTGCGGCGCGTCGCCACCGGTGAGACCACGCACCACGAGGCTGTACGCCTGCGAACCGTCCTGCAGGTTGCCTTCATGCGAGATGCGAACCGTGAAGGAACCCGCGCCCGGATTTTCGATCCAGATCTGCTCGACGTTGTCGACATCGTTGTCGCCTGTCGTCGCCGCGGCGGACGGGTTGTTGCCGTCCAGCTTCCACGGATAGTAAATGTCGCCCGTTGCGAGCTCTTCCACTTCGACGTCCAGGTCATTCACCAGCGGAATTGGTGCCCACTGCGCACCTTCCGGGTCCGTCCAGACGACCGTCACGGTGATATCTTCCGTGCCATCACTGCTGAACGTGTACTCGTCAACCGCGCCTTCGCTCAATTCGTATTCACCAATAGCGTTCGGGTTGATCACTTCGTCCGATGCGATCAAATCGCATGCACGCTGGGTATTCATCAGGCCCCAGCCATACTTGAAGTCCGGACCGTCTGCCGGGCCGCACTCGTCGGCGGTATTGAACATCACGGCGCGCATCGTGGACGACAGCGGAACCTGGCCGCCATGCGTCTGCTCGTACAGTTCGTACATCAGGAACAACGAACCGGCGATGTTCGGGGACGACATCGACGTACCCGTCATCGTGGTGTAGTTGGACGACGTGCAGGAATAAAGGCTGGTGCCGTTGCCTACGATATCCGGCTTGACACGGCCATCATCCGGCGGGCCAACCGAGCTCGAGCTGTTGATCACCACGCTCGCCGGGCCATTGTACACCGACACGTCCTGAACATTGCCGACCGCGATGCTGTTCTTGCCACAAACGTCGGTGTACAGGGTGCCGAAGCTGCTGGAACCCAGGTTACCGGCTGCGATAACCGGCTGATAATGAGGTGCGTCGTGGCAGATGATGTCGTAGCCCTGCGCCCACTCGTCGTAGCCGCCGTTGTACGAATCACCGAAGCCGTACGAATGGCTGGAAACCTTCATGCCTTCCGTTGCCGCGATCGCCATCTCCGCCTGATCGTTGTCGTAATCATGCGAGGTCAGGTGCGCACCGGTGGCCATGCCCTTGGCGCTGGAGTTGACGCCGGAAGCCATCATCGTGCCAGCGGTGTGGTTCGCGTGGGAGCTGCTGGTGCCGGCGCCGTCACCGATGGTGACGCGTCCGACAAATTCCGGGTGGCTCGGGTTCGCCGCGCTGCCGTCCCAGTGGTACAGGCCGGTGGTCGTTGAACCGTCGAGATCATAGCCAGACACCCCGCCAACCTGCACGAGGTCGGTGCGAGTGGTGATGGCTGCGTTCACATTACGCAGCACCGCGATCACCAGCGTGCCGTCCGGCCGGATACCCATCAGCTCACGGTTCGGATCGGCGTTGATCTCGCCGTAAATGCCAGTGGTTTCCAGCAGTGCGGCCTCAAACTCTGGCCCACGCCAGCTTTCCCACTTCTCGTTGAACTGTGCCGCGAAGGCTTCCAGGTCGGCCACATTCGTGCCGGGAAGCGGTTGGTTTGCGAATACGGCGCCCGCCAGCATCAGCAGGGCAACCATGAGGAGTACACTGTTACGAATCATCCTCAAGCCTCCAATATGCGTTCCGTCAGTCTATGTTTCTTACTCCCCACACCCCTATGAGGAGATCCGTCTGCATGCTTCAATAATCCATCAAGTATAGCGAGTCCTGCCTGCACGGACGAAAGAAATGACCGGGATTCCGAAATTTCCATCATTCGTGTAGCTTTAACATAATCAATAATTTAACCGAAAATTTTGAGCGCACGAAGAGTCATAGACGGACAGTTTCAGGCGTGCTTAACAATTCCTTGGAGGAACAAACCCGGGGTACGACCAACTCATTTCAACAACATGATCTTCTGGATTTGCAGCGCGTACTGGTCACTGACCATGCGAACAAAGTACACACCCGTCGCCAGATTGGACCCATCGAAGACAAACTGATGTGTGCCGGCGGAAAGGGTTCCCCCGGCGAGCAACGCTACCCGGCGTCCGGGCACATTGACGACTTCGACCGTCACCTGTGCCGTTTCCGGCAAGCTCAACTTTACCGTTGACAAGCCATTGGACGGATTCGGCCAGCTGCTGAGACCAACGTCGCTGACAGACAGAAGATCAGACCCGGCACCGTTAACGATGATATTCGATCCACCGTAGGCAACGCTGTCGTCCTCAAGCTTGGTGAATTCAAAAGTATCCGACACGAGGGAGACCGGATAGTAGCCCAGATTCGCGGATAGCAGGTAATCCCCGGCCGGAATTGTGGACGGAACCGGCTGGTGCATGTTCGTGACGGTCAAATCCATGTACGGCTGGATGTTGATGTAACGGGAGGTCAACGGTCCGACCGGTTGGCCGCCCGCAGGTGTAACACTGGTCCAGAACCGAACCGTCGGCCACGACTGGTTCACCGTGTTGACCAGGTGAGCCGAGAAATGCAGCGAGCCACCCGTCGCCGGAATCGTCGTGTTCTCCGGCAACAGGCTCAACGTAACAAGCTCCCAGTCCACCGACGCCTCGTTGGACAACGGGGTAATACCGCCGGGTTCAAAGACGGCGTTGACCGAATACGTGTACTCGCCCGGCGCCGGAAGCGTGTCTGTATACGTTGAATCCAGTGTCGTTCCGACCTGCAGCCCATCACGGAAAACACGATATTCGATCAGGTCGTCGTTGTTCATCGGCGGGTCATAATAGCACACCAGTTCGTCATACCAGACTTCGTTGCTGCCAGACGACACGAGGCCGATGTATCCCTGGTTGTAGTCGTTGTCGGAGACCGTGCCGACGTAGTTGTTGTTCACATACAGCAGGAAATTCGAGCCGTTCGCCGTGACCGCCAGCGAGTTTTCCTCGCCCGGTTCAAGGTTGATCAGATCACTCGGCGTCCAACCGAGCAGCAGGTCGTAATACCCGTCCTCATAACTGTAGAAGGCGAAACTCTGGGACGATAGTGAGATATAGAAACAATAGCCATTGTAGTCATTGTCCCGGGGACCGTCCCCACGAATCAACAGCCCACGGCTGCTTGCACCGCTGACATTCCGGATCGTCGTGGCAACCGTAAAGTTTTCCACGACTTCGCCACCGTAGCAGGCCGACTTCCAACCCGCCGAAACCAAGCCCTTGAGGTAGCCGTCTTCGACGTACCAGGTGTTGGATGGAAGCAGATCGTAGTTCACCAAGGGACCGTCATACGAGTCGAGAATCTGGGGTGGTGCCGGATCCCAGGAGAGCTGCACCTCACCGTCGAGCAACAGCTCGGCGTTGAGGTTCGCCGGACCGCTTTGGCAAAAAGCAGAACACGGCAGCAGAATGATGAGGAAAAGCCCGAACCAACCGGGCGCACGGCCAGACATTGCATCCTCGGCAAATCAGTTCAAAAGTCAGCAGTCGCTGTAAGCGAGATCAATATACGCAAATTCCCGCTAAGTTACGTGATAATCGGCACAACATCTCTCAGCGAGGCTCTTCTCCGGTTCAGAGCGAACCCGGGTAGCAAGCTCAATAAAACCAAAAACCCCCGCACCTGCGGGGGTAGATATTCACTCTGACAGGTAGCGTTCCAGCCAACGACCGCTCCTGATTATTCGGGATCTGCCGCGAGCTTTTCGAACGTGAAGTGATCGACAATCACAGCGTTCGGATAGAT
The DNA here is from genome assembly GCA_963675295.2 of bacterium. GTDB lineage: Bacteria > Electryoneota > Electryoneia > Electryoneales > Electryoneaceae > BMS3BBIN04. The sequence continues at coordinate 1,929,274 of CAXXKJ010000002.1, read as the reverse complement.
GCCCACGTGCCCGTTCATCGTCCAGGTGCCCGACGGCCAACTCGCTTCAATATTCTGATTCAACGTACTGTTGGCGATGTTCATGAATGGCGCCAGGTTGAACGGATACTGGAACTGAGTCCCCGTGACGAACCCACTTGGACGAGTCAGGGTGGTCCAGAAGCGCAGGCCTGTGCGTGTCACGCCAACAGTCGACCACAACTGAGCGCCCCAGGTCAACGTTCCGCCGGTCGATGGAATCGTCGCCTCGTTCGACCAGATCGACAGCAACACCGGGAAATCGGAACTGTTCAACGTTACCGCAGACGCAAATCCGCTGCCGAACAGCGCATTGCCTGTATCGTAATGCGCCAGCGCAGGCTGTTCTTCATTCTGCGACTGGTCCCACAGCTTGTAGGTCATCTTGTGCCCGGGCGTGAATCCCGGCAGATTGAGGTTGGTGTCACGTTCCCACGCGGTCAGATTCACCGGGAATCCGCTCACGACTGCAGCTCCAACGCATGTGTTTCCATCAAACACAGCGATTTCGTCACCGGCGACCAACGATGCGCCACCGTTCCACGTCGCCTCCTGCACCACGATAGCGTAAGGAACACCGGTCGATTCCACGGGGCTGAAGTGTACCTGCGCGGATACCGTCATCGAAAACATCAGGCAGCTCAATGCCACCAGGCCAACCGTCTTCACCAACTTCATTACAGCCCCCACTGAGCAACGTGATCAATCCAAACGTCTCTTCCTTGAGACGCGGGGTGAAAAATACGCATAGACTCCACCCCGTACCAATTCAAAGCATAAAAATCACAAAAAAACTCGGACCCGCAAGCGAGCCCGAGAGCCGTTTATGCTCCTCACCCTGCAACGATCAACTGCCAGACAGCTGCACCGAGGTTTCCATCACCTTTTCGAACGCCTTGCGGCTGGAATACGTCGCCCGCAACCGGATACGCAACGTGTACTCGCCCGCCGGTAACGGTCCCGGCCGCTCAATCTGCACCCTGCCCTCCGGTTCAGGACGGACAAATGTCGCCCGGTCATACCGCCACAACACGCTGCGTGAACCCGGATCACGATACGAGTTCCGCGTCCGCAACACCTCGCCGTCCTCGTCCACGATCTCCAGCGTGATCTGACTGCGCTCGGTCAGATCGAGCCCGACACGGATTTCGCCCGGTCCTGGAAACGCCAGCCGAGGCGGGGTCGAAATGTCGGTGCCGACCCAGAGGTAGTGAGCGCCCTTCGCCTCCGCGACGAAGGTCTGCCCGAACCGCCGCCAGATCGCGATGCCGGTCGGGCTGTGGAACCGGGTCCGCCCCTCCCCTGTCTCTCCCCAGACCGAGAGCAGCTCGAGGTTCTCGTCGAACTTGAGCAGCCGGTCGTTCGTGCTGTCGGTCGCCGCGATGTTGTGGTACAGATCGATCTCGATGTGGCCGGCGTACGTGTCGTGCTCACCCTCGATGAACGAGATGTCCTTCTCCGCGAGGATGTGACCGTTAAAATCGACCCGCCGCAGACGCTGCCCGCCGCTATCCGTCACCGCGAAGTAATTGCGCTTGGGACGGGTGTACTTGTCGAGGCTGTCCACCGCCGCGAGACCGACCGGACGGTCAAACCCACCGATCGCCTTGACAAACACACCGCTGGTGTCGAACAGGACCACACGATCCGCGCCGGCATCCGCGACGATTACCAGACCGCCCTCGGTGACATCAATCCCGCGTGGCAGCACCAACGCGCCCTGGCCATCCCGCCCGAACTCGGACTGGAACACGAGGTCACCGTCCACATTGCGGAACTTCACCACCCGGCGATGCCCGCTGTCGGTGACAAACACCAGCCCGTTCGGCAAGGCTGCGATATCCCACGGTTCGTCGAGAAAATCACGCGTCTCGTCATCGTAGCCAAAAAGGCCGATGCTGCGCATCGACCGGTTGTAGATGATCGCGTTTTCGCCGGAATTGACGCCATAGACGGTGACTTCGTCGTCATCGCCCTTGGAATCCGGATCGTCCGTCGCGGTCAGACGCACCGCCGCCAACCCCTGCGGATTGCGGAAGGTTGCCTTGCCAAGCGTGAAGAAATCGAGGTGGGTTTCCGTCGCCCGGACCACGCCCCACGTATGCTCCCACGGCGGATACACCCACGCCGAATGCTCCTGCTCGTACTCCTCCGCCTTGTCCTTGCCGCCGCCAAAAAACGGCAGCCCGATCCCGAGCTGGACAAGCATCAACGGTAGCAGTAGTGCGAACAGGTGTGGCATGACGTTTCTACGGTCTGGTTGTGGGTCGACGAATGCGGCAAATGTACACCGGATTCCACTCGACAGGGGAGCGGGAGTTCCTCAGACGAGATACGAGATGTGAGATTCGAGATGTGAGACAGTGGGCTGCGGGATGCGGTTTACTCCCAACCGTGGGCACCTGTAGCCATATCCTCCCGCCAGTCGTCTGGCCGCGATTCAGACGGTTCGCCGGTTACCGTCACCACCATCTGTCCACCCGCTACCGTTGTGTCCTGGTAGTGCAGTTTGATGGTCACGAGGTACTGGCCGGGTTGGGTCCACGCTGGCACATCCAACGTGAGACCGTTGTAATCAATCGACTGACTGGGGATCAGCGGAATCGAGGCATTAAATAGCGGTAGCTGGCCACCCTGTTGCCCTCGTGCACGAGCGGAAATGTTGGCTGTGACGGGTGTTGGTGCTGCGTGGAAGATCGTTGCACCGTAAAGAACCGTTCCACCGGGAGCAATAGATCCAGAAACCGGTATAAGTTCGAGGCTGGCATACCCGACTTCAATAAGGTTCTCCTGCCAACTTAGTCCTCCGTATGAATGGGTAAAATCAGGTGCACCATCACCATCAATATCGCCAATTGATATAACTTCTTCAACTGGAATACCAACAACTTCATAGTGAAAAGTAAGATCCTGATTATAATAGAGTACGCCATGGATGTAATCTGGATGATCAATATCATCTATAAAAAAATCCAAATGCCCGTCACAATTATAGTCCAAGGTTGCGTATTCGCGCCAGAACGGAACATCTGTACCTAAACCACACAACACATTCGTTGTAAAGTTTCCAGAAGTAGTTTGCGTAGCCAAATGTGTATAATCCAAGATATTCTGTCTTTCCTCAAACAAAATATCTAATAAACCATCATTGTTAAAGTCTAATACCTCTTTTGCAGTGCAATAGTCATCAGCTCCAGTATCCTGGTATACTGTAACAATACTACCATCATGATATCTAAGATGAATGCCACATCCATACCAGGAAACACTTGATCCATTCCCGGTTGCAATCACAAGGTCAATCAGACCGTCACCATCATAATCACCGGGGAGACAATGCCAGATATCTTCACTATTTTCGTAGAGGCCCAAATCATTGGATTGGACGAAGATCGGTGTCCATACGTGAGATCCTTCATTTCGCATATAGTAAATATCTCGGTCGTTCGAGTAGTCGACAAACACGAAGTCGTCATCCCCATCACTGTCATAGTCGAACATCACATAAGGCGCGGGTGCCCGGGCGCTTACTGATGGATGGATCGAGTGGGCAATCCAGGTATCAGCCTGCTGTTCGTACGAAGCATACTCCCAAACATCATCGACTTCGCGTACAACCAGCAAATCCTGATCACCATCCGAATCCAGGTCCGAAACGCCAAACACCTCCATCCCGTCGACGCTGTCCACGGTCGCGATGATGTGCGGTTCCCAGGTGAATGGGTCAATCTGTTCGATCCACGCCAGACGATTGGTGCCTTGATCGCTCGATTGAACCACGTCAAGATCGTAGTCATCGTCCATGTCGACCAGTAGCACACGTGTTTGATGATCCATTACATCAGCAGAAAGGATCAAATGGTAGGCTTGAAGAGGTGTAGACAGGTTGGTAAGAACAACGAGAAGGAGAGAATAGCCGACTACTCGTTGCCAATAGTGAACCTTCATTTCATACTCCCAACGTGGAAGACGATACGTATTCGGTTCAATGTAGGCACCGGGATTCGAGAATGCATGCGAAACAAGGATCGATTTCAATTTCTGTTGCGACTAACAAGTGCCTACTTACCACGGACTTAAGTCCGTGGTAAGTGTGTGTACGAACCGGGGACAGCTTGAACCGGGGACACTTTAGGGACAAAGTGTCCCCGGTTCTGGTGTCCGCAGTCCGCAGTCCGCAGTCCGCAGCCCGCAGTCCGCAGCCCTATCCGTCCAACTGCTGTAGCAGCTTCTCCCCCGCCTTGACCGAGAATCCGGGCACCTCGGCGATCTGCTGCGGGGTGGCGTCCTTCAGCCGTTTCAGCGACCCGAAATGCCGCAGCAACGCCTTCGCCTTGGTCTCACCGATCCCGGGAATTCCCTCCAGCGTGCTCGAGACTGACGCCTTGTTCCGCAGCGAGCGGTGGTAGGTGATCGCGAAACGGTGGGCCTCGTCGCGGAGCTGCATCAGCAGTTTCAACGCGCTGCTGGTCTTCGGCAACGTGATCGGCTCGGCGGTGCCCGGAAAGACAATCTCCTCCAGCCGTTTCGCCAATCCGACCACCGGCAGGTCACGCAGGCCGAGTTCGTCCACAATCCGCCGCGCGGCGTTGACCTGCCCGCGTCCGCCGTCGATCAGCACCAGGTCGGGCAGCTTGGCCCGGTCCTCACGCAGCAGCCGCCGGTACCGCCGTCCGACCACCTCTTCCATCGACTTGAAGTCGTCAGCGCCGACAACGGTCTTGATCTTGAAATGGCGGTACTCGGATTTCGCCGGACGCCCGTCCTCGAAGCGCACCATCGCCGCCACCGGCTGCTGCCCGAACAGGTTCGAGTTGTCGAAGCATTCGATGCTTAGCGGCGGGTTGTCCAGTTTGAGATGGTCGGCGAGCATCACCAGGCTGTGCGGGATGCGTTCCGCCTTCGCTTTGGCCAGCAACCGTTCGCCGAGCAGTAGTTTGGCGTTGGTTTCGGCGAGATGCACCTGCCGGAATTTTTCGCCACGCTGCGGCACAATCAGCTTCACCTTCCGCCTGCGCTTCTCTTCGAGGTAGCTGAGCAATAATTCTTCGTCCTCGGCATCGAGCGGGTCGGGGATGAGGATTTCGCTGGGGACTTCGTGCACCTCGCCGAGGTAATAGTCGCTGAGCACACGCATCCACACTGCCGCGCGTCCGGTCGCTTTCATCCGGCTGAGGTTGACGTGATGCCGCCCGATGATCTTCCCTTCCCGCATGCGTAGCACCGCGACGACGCCGTCCTCGTCCTCCTGCGCCAACGCGAACGCGTCCCGGTCGATCAAATCACGCGTCAGCACCGTCTGACGGATGGTCAGTTGCTTCGTACGCTGGATCTGGTCCCGAACCTTCGCCGCCTGCTCGTACTTCAGATTCTGCGCGAGTTCACGCATCCGTGCTTCGAGCATCTCGATCAGCGGCGCCTGCTTCCCGTGGACAGCGTTCACGAGCAACTTTAAGCCGTCGTCGTATTCGCTCTCGCTGACTCGACCTTCGCACGGCCCATCACAGTTCCCGATGTGATATTCGAGGCACACCTTGTGCTTCTTCTGCTTCACCGCCGCCGGGGTGATTTTCAGATTGCAAGTGCGGATGCGGGTCGCCTTGCGCAACGTGCGGAGCGTGTCCTTCATCTCGGTGACGTTGGACAGCGGCCCGTAGTATTTCGACCCGTCCTGCTTCGGTTTGCGGGTGAGGAACACACGCGGAAAACGTTCCTTCGTCACCTTGAGGTACGGGTACGATCCCGTATCCCGCAGTTCCATGTTGAAGCGGGGACGGTGGCGGCGAATCAGGTTCGCCTCGACGATCAACGCTTCCAGCTCGTTGGCGGTGACGATAATTTCGAGGTCGGCGATGCGTGAGATCAGATCCCGGTACTGCCAGCGACCGTCGTCGCCCTTGGTGAAGTAGCTGCGGACACGGTTGCGCAACACCTTCGCCTTGCCGATGTAGATGATCTTGCCCGACTTGTCCTTGAACTGGTAGACACCGGGCTCGGTCGGCAACAGCTCGAGCTTTTCCTCGAGCGAGAGCGTCGGCTCGGCGGGCGGCGCGTTCTGGTCGCTCGTCATGTCGCCGGAGGGCGGTGTCGTCTTGTCGGATGGGTCGTGCGGCATGGGGGCTAACATAGTGAACGGATGTGCCCGGAGAGGAGAGCGGAGATTTGAGATCCGAGATGCGAGATCCCAACTACCAGATATGAGACTTGAGATTTGAGACAAGAAACTGATCTGCCCCATGGTACCGACGTTGGCGTTCGCAGGGACCGGCCACATGCGACGTGGGCTATTTGACCAGCGTGATGCGCCGGTGAAGGGTCTGGTCTGGGGTGTTGAGACGGAGGAAATACGATCCCGACGACAGCTCGCTGGCGTCAAACGAGACGCTGTGACCGCCGGGCAAGGTCATCCCATCAACCAGCGTCGCAACACGCCGGCCCAACAGGTCAAACACGTCCAATCTCACGTTGCCGGGGCGTGTCAACGTATACTGAACCGTGGTATTCGCGTTGAACGGGTTTGGATAGGCGTTCATCGTCGCGTAGGTCGCTGGTTGGAAACGCCAGACATCTTCGCCGACGTGGGTGGTTGGATTGTCGAGATAGGCCAGCCCGACGCCGGTGTCGATCCACAAACGGTCGCGCCATTTGTCATAGGCAATGTCTATCGCCACCTCCCCCTGACGGTCCGGTGGCATTTCTATTTCCTGTTCTTCCCACGTGTATCCATAGTCATAGGATACGAGAAGATCATGGGATTTTGTATGACCGGAAATAAAAATGCGATTTATGCCATCATCGACAATATCCCATGCAATATCATAGGATGCGAGGATGACTCCTGGCAATGTACTCCGTAATGTCCAGCTTGCTACAACGCTGTTTAACGGATACGCCCATAAATATCTGTAATATCGAACAAATAAAGTATCATTGAGTATTTTGAATGGAGCTGGAGTCGCACCTGTAAGATTGCTCATTTCAGGAAAATGTAGTGCCTCCCAATTCAATCCCATATCTTCAGAAAGATATATATCTTGAGTTGGATAGGTACATTCGGCCAGAAGCACATCATCAACGGACTGTAAGTGTCTATATGAGTATATTATCACAGGAATTTGGATCAGTTGCCAGTTGCTGCCATAATCTTCTGATAAATATAGTTGACTGCCATTCGTTTTACCAGCCAGAACAAGTGATGTATCATTTATTATGTGTACGATTTCTACAATAGATTCAGGAATATTATCATTGAAATCCCAGCTATCTCCATCATCTAGCGACTTCATAATCGCATATTCCCGATCATAAGAATAAATATCAACTCTTTCTACCATAGTAAGAATTGATTGCAGATGATAAGAGATTGGATAACATCGGTAACTTTTGTTTGGGTCCGTTCCCAGCAACGGGATAGATTGAAAGTCAACATTGGATACCGAAGCATAGAATATAGGTGCCTGCATAGCTCCATGCATCACACCACCATCTTCAATATTGATTCCACGGTAAGGATCTTCAATCATTGTCCCTACAGGTGGCATTGGAATTTGTTGCCAGGATTCACCAAGATCCATTGATTGAAAAATCCCGTGATGTTTGAAGCACACATACAAATACCCGCTATATGGATTTCGGTAGAAAGTCGAAACACCAAATGGCGTTTCTGGAAGACCATTCAGCAGCCGACTCCAGTTCTGCCCATGATCATCAGAAATCCAGACACCATATTCACCCGATTCAGCCGCCAGAATCCGGCCTGGAATTTCTGGCACAGCGAGATACCGCGTGGATCTCATGGATTCCGGCAGACCATGGCTTTCCATCCATTCCCAGGTTTCGCCGTGGTCCTGAGATCGCAACACGGGTTCAAATGGATCTGATGCAGAGCAACCTGTCATAGCGTACAAGTTATTTCCATATCCCCACTGCAGGTCTTCTACCGTACCCATTGTTTCTGTTGTCAGACCCGGCATATGAGTCAGTTCTCGCCACGTGTAGCCACCATCATAGCTGGCACTGACGCCGCCGACTACCGGACCGCCGATTGTAAGCGGCCCCCAGGCTCCATAGAGGAAAATAGTATCGGACTCGGTTTCGCTGTACAGAACACCACGTATTCCACATTCAAAGGAATCCACATCCACTATTGTCCAGGTGACTCCATGGTCATAACTGATGCCAAAACCTGGCTGGCGAGAATAATAAATACGATCGGAGTAAATCATGGTTGGATCACCGCCGAGTGTGATCAGATCGAGTGTATCTGGCCAAACCGAAGTGACGATATCCGAGTAACTTGACCACGTTTCACCTCCGTCAAAGCTATGACACTCTTTGTGATATGGAATGCTATCTATATAGGGAAAAATATCAATTATTAGGGTGTCCGCCATCGGCCCTATTGTTTTAGCAGAACCATATGTAGCCGACTTAATTACTGGTGCATCTGTCAATCGATCATTTAGCTGTGTCCAAGTCAAGCCTCCGTCGTTAGTCAGCCACACACCTGCGCTTCTGTGTAAGCTGAGGATGATCCGATTTCCAGATTCATCTGTAGCGATCAATTCAGCTGCATGATTACCATGTGATGTGCCTTGCCAATCAGCGTACGCTGACAACGATAACAAAAGGATAACGAGTGCAATGATATTCGTTCTCATGATCAAGTACCTCTTAGAAAAGGGTGATGCCTTAATAGGCATCACCCTTTTGTTACCGGTTAGTATGGATAAATATTAATCCATACGTCAAACACCGCCACACCATAGGTTGGCGAACCCAACCATTCCAACCTGTAATAACCACCAGAAGTTGGATATTCGTGGTAAGCGGGAATTGCGTACTCATCCTGCGCATCAACATCCCAATGACGACTTGTCGACATTGAAATGATGGCGCGCACATCAGAATCACTATACAAGTTATTCACATCGCAAGCACTAAACCAGATCTCCGAGTATTGATTGCTCGACAAATCAGGGATACTTGCCTGTTCTGACGCATTAGCATCATTGAAATACAACTCAATGTAGCCGGCATAAAGCTGAGCATCTGCTGTCACCGGCGCGAGCTGGATGCAAAGAACCAGCGTGAAGATCAGTCCGAAAATAAGTCTCGCTTTCATGGTACCCCCCAATAATGAGTTTACAGCCGTTCTTGCGCCTTCGGAAGAGGCCGCGCGGAATTTCTCCTCGTCCCGACGCTTGGATATAAGTTGAATCCATACCGACACCTTGTCAAGCATAAGTTCATATAATCAGCATTTAAATTAAATTAAAAGAGACAAATTCCTTATATTGAGTCTTTTTTTTTAATTTTTGTATTTATCATAGACTACTTCATACTCAACAACAATTATGCCATTACATTTGTATTTCCATGAAGTTAGAGCCAATTAACGTACGCTACTGGTTTCCGTGCTACCGACAGAAAACGGGCAGGTTTGAAACCTGCCCGTCGAAACGCAAAAGCTATTTGCAACTACAAGAACCCTCGCCATCCTTCCAACATGGTTTCAGGATGGCAATTGGTTGACGCTTCCTGTTACTTCATCAGCACGATCTTCTGACGGTTCAATTCAGCACCGTACTGCACCTGCAGGAAGTAGACGCCGCTGGCGACGCCGTTGCCCGGACGGTACAGGTACGTGTGACGGCCGGCGTCCAGCTTCTTCGATTCCGCGAACACCTGCTGGCCGAGCACGTTGTACACCGAGAACGTCACCTTGCCGGCGTCCGGCAGCGCGAACGGCACCTGGATCGTCGGGTTGAACGGGTTCGGATACCCCGCACTGACCTCGAAGTGTTCCGGCAGCGCCGCCGACGCAACCACGACATCCGCGTGCGAACCGTCACCGAAGAACGACTTGTCGCCAACGTTCTTCGTCTCGAGCGTCGCGCCCGATTCGTCCAGCACACGCAGCTTCAACGACGAACCCGCCGTGTAGCCGGCGACATCACGGTCAGCGTCACCCTGCCACGTCACAATCACCGCTTCGTCACGATCCGCGATGATTCGTCCCGACCCGACCACCTGCGAACCGTCCAGCACCTCGATCACGTCGACATCCTTGTCACGCAGATTCTCGTGCAGCGAAACGTGAACCAGGTACGGTGTCCCGGTCGGTTCCACCGCAACCGGACCCGCCGGAAGCTCGGTGATCAGCTGCTGCTGATCCGCCGCCAGACCGCGCGGAGGCGCGACCGTGGTGGTGTAGTTGAACGTGGTCGTCTGCTCGGTCCACATCTGGTAGCCGTTGCCCGGAACCAGGTTGCCGATGGTGTTGATGCCGAGTTGCGGCCAGTAGATCTCGCCTTCATCATCGACCACGATGTTGATGTGGTTGGTGATATCGCCCATGGCCGTCGTGATCGACATTTCCTCGACGAACGGATGCCCGATCCAGTTCCACTGGTTGCCGGTCACGGTGTAATCCGTGTTCAGATCCAGCGGCGAACCGTCGAACGTGAAGGTCTGCGTCGTATTCGTGAAGACGCGGTAACCTTCGCTGACATCAATATTGCCGATTGTGTTGCTGCCCGACGGCTGGTAGTAATCGCCGTCATCGTTGAACACAACAACCAGGTTGTTGATGCTGTCGAACACGTCTTCCACCGCCAATGACGGCGGCGTCACCGGGAAGCTGACCAGCTCGTATCGTCCGCCGGTCAGGTCGACACTGATGAAGCCGGCGCCGACGGTGAACGTCGCGTCATCGCTGTCGGACGCGTTCAGCGGGTTCGTCGCGGTGAAGGTGACCGTTTCCGACCCAATCCAGCTCGGGCTTGGCGGTGTGATCGTCGCGACACGGTTGACGATGCTGACGGTCAGTTCCGACTGACCGGTCGCCGTCCACGAAATCTGGTTATCCGGATAGTTCGGATCATCGACGTAGTTGTCGAGGTTGATGGTTGCGAAGTTCTGGCCCGGGTCGATGCTCTGGTTCGGAATGTCATCAACCACTGGCGGCTGGATCCCGACGAACATCTGGACAGGAATTTCCACCGACGGATTGTCGACATCATTGGTCGCTACGATCAACGAACCAGTGTAGACGCCGTCCGGCAGGTCGGAACCATCAAACTGGATGTCCGCGGTGGTCGATTGACCCTCGCCAAGCAGGCCCATCGTGTCAAGCGCCTCGAACCACTTGGTCGCCGTGTAATACTTGACCGCGAGATTGTTGCCGACGTATGTCGAGTTGTTCACCGTGGTCAGGCCGATGGTACCGTTGGCATTCTGGATGCCGATGGTGGCGCTGGTAATGTCCTGCGTCCCCATGTTGTTGTACTGGTAGACGATTGTGCCGTCCGCGTACAACATGATCTGGAAACGGTACAGGCCGCTTCCACCGTACCCTGGAACGTCGTACCACGTGATGACCGCGAGGTCGCTGTTGTTGGTGTAGTAGTAAATCGTCCCGCCATCTTCCGGGTTCAGATCGTCCCAGAAGCCCGCGAGCATGGTGCACGGCGAACCGTCGCGTGGCGCATCCGTACTCGGCAACGCTTCGTTGCTGTAGGTGCCCGACCCGGACTGGCCGCCCTGGAAGGTGACAAAACCGTTCGTGTTGATGTACAGACTGTTGTACTGCACACCGTAGTACTCGAATGAGAAGCCGAGCGACTTGGCGTTGGAATAGCCGTCATCGTAATCGCTGAATTCCGATTGGCTCACCGCGGTGCCATACTGCGCATGCCACGCGTAATCCGGACCATCCGGTTCATCCGAGTCGATCCACGAGTAGCCAAACAGGTCCGGACCGCCGAAGTCGTCGATCACCGGCCCGCCGGTGCCCTCGAGTTCAGACACATCATGGTGTTCCTGTTCGCGCTGGTATTCCGCCGCCTTGTCACGGCGATAGGTCTTGAGGTCAACCAGTTCCTGTGTCTGGTTCGTTACCGGCGGAACATCCGGCAAGCCCAGCTCACGGCGGCGTGCCGCACCGCTGAACTCATTGCCGACTTCCGTGATGCTCCAGACGAGCGTCCCGTCACCCTGGTTTTCAATGCTGACCTGTTCAGTGACCGGTGTGCCCTGCCACGGAACGTTGAAGCTGGACGGCCCAATCACCGCTTCCGGGTTGGACGTGCCGCCGCCGGAAAGGTCGTCGGTGAACAGGATCGCGGTGCCACTGGAAATAGGCGACGCGTTGTCGCTGTAGCTCGTCCAGTACAGATATTGCACACCGTCAGCCTGGTCGGGGCTTTCGATACCCACGGTGCAGTAGTCGTTGTCGTAGCTGTAGCCAGCTTCTTGCGAGAACGTCTCGTACTGGAACTGGATCATGCCGTTGCCGGTATGAGTCGGCCACAGGCCCGGATCAAACAGCACCAGCTGGAACGATTGCGGCTGGTTGGTGTAGCGTGCAACGACATCCCATTGCACGATAAACCGGCCGGCGGAAATGTCATGATAGGCATACACACCGCCACCGCTGGTCAACTGGTCATCCCAGTTCGGCGACAGCATCGCCGGCGGACCGAGCGGGTTCGGAATGTTCCAGTTACGGAAGGTGTACAGCGTCGGGTACGCGCCGAAGGCGGCGTTCCCGTTGCTGGTCACCGTCAACTGGTTGAAGACTTCTCCGTAATAGACGAACCCGAACGGCAGGTTAACTACCTGAGCGTCGTCATCTTCGTTGGCGGTGTCGTTGATGTTGAGACGGTTCGCGGTGATGCCGATATCCGTCCAGCTGTAAATCGGAATCGAGCCGAAGCCGCCGTCCATGTTGTCAACAGCCCAGTAGCCATACTCGTCCGGCCCGGTGAGACCGTTGTTCGCCGGATCACCAACCCACGCCCGGTAGACCGTCGAATCCATCCCGCCGTCATCGTCGGTAATGGTCAGTGTGAACAGGATCGGTTCACCCATCCACGCATCCGAACTGATCGTCACACTGAACGGATCGGAACTGTTGGACACCGTCGAACCCGGCGATGCCGAGGGATAATTGGCGGTACCATCAACGATGGTGACATGTTCGTTCGCCGTCGTCAGCGTGCCGGTCAAGCCGGACGCCGTTGTGCTGCCAACGTTGGTGAACGGGTAAACGAGTGTCGTTGTTTCGTTTGGATCGAGCTGACCGTTGCCGCCGTAGCTGAGTTCGTTCACGCCAACCGACGTGGTGAATCCGGCGATGTCGAGCCGGACATCACTGGTCTGGTTCGCGCCCAGGGTCACGGTCAATTCCGGCAACGCTCCATCCGGAGTGAACGGATCCACCGCCACCTGCACCGCGTTGGCGATCGTCGTCTGCGCACCGGACGTCAGCGACGGCACGTTGAACGTGTTCCCACCGACGACGGAGAGGTACGGGCTGTCCGTGGTGACTGTCGCGGTCTGCGAACCGACAGTCTGCGTACCACCGTTGCGCATGGTCAACGTCAGGTAAACCGTCTCACCCGGGTTGGCAAGGTCGTCATCGCCCGCGCCATCATTGACGATGTGCGACGCGACATAGACATACTGCGCGACGTTGTTGACCGGGATGTCGGCCTGGTACGGCACAACGTTGTCGCCGACCACGGTCAGCGTCATCGAACTGGACACATCCGCCGGATCGAAGCTGAGGCGAACCACGCCGGACTCGTCAATGCGATGAGTCGCGATGACCTGTTCGTCATCGGCCAGGGTGGCCCAGATCAGTTCCGGCCACTCACCGGGGTGGTGAACAGTAACATCAACGTAGTTCTGACCGTATGAGATGCTGGCGTCATGGGTGACGTCAATTTCGTCGGGAATGCCGACCCAGACACGGAGCGCCGGGTCACCGATCAGGTTGTTCCAGTAGGAGAAATCGTCGATGTTGCTGTTGTCGCCGGTGTTGACGTAGGCCTGGTACAACCGCAGCTTGCCGTTTACCAACGCCCAGCCGAGAGATCGGATGTTTCGCAACGTCACAGCCTCAAACAGTCCGCTGTCGACGATATTGTTGAAACGGGTGTGCGTTGAAGTGGTGGCCGTACCCACACTGGCGATACCACCCCAGAAATCGTTGTAGCCGGAACCCGCTCGGAAGAAACCTTCTGTATACTCTTCCGTCGTCGTCGCGAAGTCGCCGGTGCCACAGGTAATTGTGATAACAACCGGCAGGTGGGTACCGTTGTTCATGTTGGCGAGGTCGGAGGCACTCCAGCCGGCAAAGCCATAGTAGCCGCGGAAATTCACGAAGTGCGCGCCATCATTGACTTCATCCACGATGAACTGCGGGATGTCGCCACCCATCGTCCACCACAACGTGTCGGATGCGACACCGTTCTGGCTAAACATCTCCTTGATCGAACGGTTGGTGATGATGGTGCTCGTACCCGAGCCCGAACCCGCGGTCAACACCACGTTGGACAGCCACGACGGATCGGTCATGTCCACATCACGCTCGTACGCCAGCAGCTTGTTGACCACACGGCCGAGCTCGATGTTGCCGTCCTGCACGGAGAAACGTCCAATCGCCAGGTCGGCGAGAATGTCGTTGCCCTCGAGCTGGCTGTAGTAGTGGTCCGTCAACGCGTTGTACGCGACCATGTCGACGCTGCCGTTGTGGTCACCGACCAGCAGCACATAATCCAACGGCAGTGCATCACCGTTCGTATAGTGGCTGTTGATCAGCGAATAAATCGCGGAGTACGACGTGGTGCTCGTCGGATGATCGACAACCACCTTGTACCCCTGTTCGCGCTTCCATTGGACATAGGGTTCCATGCGCGCGAGCAGCGTCGCGTTGTTCTCAATCACGACCAGCAGACGGCCAACCGGCGCGACAACGTTGATGTTGATCTCATCAATGTTCAGCACCAGGTTACGGACATAGCGTTCCACTTCCGCCGACAGCCGGATCTCTTCCAGCGAACCTTCAGCTCGGCTGTCCTCGCCGGTGTACTCCACGTTCAGTTCGGACACGTTGGCGATGAAAATCTCGCCATCGTCCGCAACCCGCGCCGCCGAAACCGACACCGGGAACAATCGAATGCCGCGGAACACAATGGGTTCACCGACAATCACATGTTCCATCTGCCCGGCAAGCTCAGGAGCGTAAATGCCGGTGGAAACGAAATCCGACGCGGTGACGGAGGCTTCAATCCCCACCCCGTTCGGCACGTTGATCATGGTTGTCGCCAACGGAATCGGCGAATCAGTGGCAAACGCCCCGGGAATCTCGATGTACTCCCCAAGGTCATCCGTCGCGATATCAAATGACTGCAGCCTGAGCTGGGCCTGCACGCCGGACGCATCCGTACGCACCCCTTCCCACTCGACTGATGTCTGCTCAACAGGTGACAGCGCAAATGACCACGTTACCACCGCCAGGAGCAGGAACAGTGTCCCCACAGCAACCCTACGCCTGCGAATCATGCATCCTCCTTCGCCGAAGCAAATCATAAGTTCCGCCAATCTGTCTGGCTTCTTCCGACAGTCAGAGCCAGTTCGGCGCGGAAACCGTTTGTTTTCTGTTGAAACTTGACACTCAGGACACGGACAACCCTCGCCATGATCCCGGAGCGATCAGGAAGGTAGTTCGGAGAGTGTGACAATTGCACTTAGTATCACCCAGATTCCCAAAAAAGTCCAGTGGAACCGGAGCGGATTCCGGCTCTCTTTTGGCAACCTCAGTCGAGACGGAAAACTCCCTTCACAATTCAGTAAAACGCGAAATATAAGCTGATTCCATCCTGCCAACCGTGCAAACATTTGTCAAATTCCTTCAAAAAAGAAATGAGGACGCGTTGCTGCATCCTCATCACCCCTGCGGATTCCTGTTCGTCCAGCCACCAAAAAACCGAACTCTTACCGCCGTAGCGCCATGTCCGTCATCCGGTCTGTCGCAACCCGGAAACCAATCGTGCTGAATCGCGTCGAGGCTTCCAACGGTTCACGTGCGGCACAGCGGGAGCTGTCCGGCGAACTGAGAAAACTGCCGCCGCGAGCGATCTTCATCGTCAACCGCGGATACTTCTCCTGCGGCCGACCATCCTCCGCCAGATCACGGTAATTGTCGATGTAATCGTCCTCGACCCATTCGCTGACGTTGCCGTGCATGTCGTACAACCCGAACGGATTCGCGATCCCGGTCTCCATCACTTTGTGCATCACACCGTACGGCCCGACATGATCCGTCGTACGTAGCGCACCCTCGTTGTTTCCCGACCAGAACGGGGATTCCTGCCAGCCACGGCAGGCATACTCCCACTCCGCCTCGGTCGGCAGACGATACGCGTGGCCAGTCTTTTCGCTTAACAGGGCGAGAAACTCGTGGACCTCATGCCAGTTCACATAATGTACCGGTTCGTCCAACGTCCAGTCCGGCGGCGCATTGCCGGATTGCCAGCGAAACGGCAACTCCCCCATGACCAGCTTCCACTGCCGCAACGTCACTTCCGACTGCGACAGCCAGAATTCACTAATGCTGACCTCCTTCACCGGACCCTCGTCGATGTCGCGCCCGGCTTCATCCGACGCCGATCCCATCGCAAACGTTCCCTCCGGAATACGCGCGAACGTCATGCCGTAGGGTCCCTCGAGAAGGCGAATTTCCGGTTCCTGCGGTGGTTCCGGTTCCGGCTCAGGTTCAGGTTCCGGCAGCGGCGGCGGTGGGGTGGCGATCGGTTCTTTCCGCAGCTCCTGCATCGGTGTCCGTTCGCGAACCGGCTTCTCTTCCGGCGCCGGCATCACCTCAGCCACCGGTTCCGGCTCAGGTTCAACCTTCGGCTTCGGGGGCGGAGGCGGGGGTTCTTCCGCCAGCACATCCGCCGTGTCCGGCTTGATGACTTCCAGCTCACCGCCGGGTTCGGGAATGACTTCCGGTTCAGGTTCCGGAGGGGGAACTTCTGCTTCCTGTTTGCAGGAACACCCGCCATCACACCCGGCAAGCAGGGCACCCAGCAGAGCTATCACGACAAACAGACGTACGATCCGCATAATCACCGGCACTACCCTCGTGCGGTTAACAGGGAAGGACCTGACTCGTGCTCGAATATAACCACAATCACCCTCGCGAGCTACCGTCGAACAGCCCATCTCGCAGCGGCAAGGCCAGAAGAATCCACGTCTTGAACTACTACTCCCGCGACGTTATCCATCCCTCTCACCATAGAGCGATGATTCCGACAATCCACTTGTGAGGCTTGCTTAACTTCGCTACTTTCGAAACACCCAATTCTCACACTTGCCGGAACGTGTTCCAGCAAGCTGGTACTCAAAACGAAGACTCAGGAGAAGGTTCTCATGCACAGTCCAGTTGAAGGCAAGCCGGGAGGCAACACCGGCGGAATGCTCACCTCGATCCGGCATATCGACCATGTGACCTATGTGGCGGCCAATGAGGATGAGAAACGGTTCTGTGATACCTGGAACCACCTGGGTTTCCATGAGACCGTCCGCCTGCGCACCGTCCGCTACCCCGCGACACACATCGCTCTGGTCAGCGGCAAGATCGAAGGCTTCCCGTGGCTGACGATGACAGGCCTTTCAGTCAGCGAAGATCCGAACTCCCCGATTAACGAGTTCGTGCGCCGTTACGGTGCCGGGATTCAGCACGTCGCGTACAACGTCGACCCCGAGTTTGACGTGCACCAGGTGTTCGACATGCTGAAGAAGGATGGCTGGGACTTCATGACCCCGGTGCTCAGCTACGAGGACGAAAATGAAGGCAAGCTGCACCAGTTCTTCGCCAAGCCGGCGGCCCCGTTCGGCACCTTTGTCGAGTTCACCCAGCGCCTCGAAGGCAAAACCGGCGAGGTGTTCGGCGGTTTCGACACCGACGTGATCGACGACCTCTACGATCACTACCGTGACGTCAGCCTGCACATGGAAAAACAGAAATAAGGACGTGCCGATGAAGGTCTCCATCTTCTCCGTTGCTGATTACTACAAGGACGCGCACCCGTCAGTGTCCGGGTTTTACAACGACATCACCCAGGTCGCGCTGTGGGCGGAAGAGCTGGGCTATGAAGGGTTCTTCATCGCCGAGCACCACTTTCACCCCTATGGCCTGGTGCCGGACGCGCTGCAGTTCCTCACGTCCATCGCGATGAAAACGACACGCCTGAAACTCGGGCCGGCGATTTCCGTGCTGCCGTTCCACAAGCCGGTGCGTGTCGCGGAGCAGATGGCGCTGCTGGACCAGCTCAGCGAAGGCCGGTTGATCGCGGGTGTCGGCTCAGGCTACCTGCAGCACGAATTTGACGGCTTCGGGTTGACCCCGGCCGACAAACGCCAGCGCTTCGACGAAGCCCTCGAAGTGGTACAGAAAGCGTTGACCGGTAAGCGCTTCAAGCACGAAGGCAAGTATTTCAACGTGCCGAAAACGAAGCTGAACATCGGGGCGTACGAAGGCCGTGAGGTGGAGTTCAAGATCGCGATTCTCACCGAGTTGGCATCGTATCACGTCGGCAAGCGTGGCTATGGCATCATGACCGTGCCCTACGCGACCGTTGAGGTGATCGATGACGCCAAACCACTCTTCGACAACTACAAGAAGGGCTGGGCGGAATCCGGCAAATCCGGTGAAGGCGACATTTTCGCCGCGATCCACGCGCATGTCACGCCGGACAAGGACGCCGCGCACAACGATATGAATCGGCAAGTGCTCGAGAAGTATGTCTACAGCCGCCTGTACGCGAAGCATTCCGACTATGACGAATGCATGCGTCGCGGGGTGATCCTGTCGGGTACAGTCGATGAAGCGGTCGAACAGCTGCAGAAGATCGTCGATACCGGCGTCACCCACCTGCAGTTCATCGTCAACTACGGCGCGATGCCGATGGATCAGGTGCGCCAGTCGATGGAGCTGCTGATCAACGAAGTCGTGCCGCAGATCCGTGAACCGGAGCCGGTTGCGGCCTGAGACTAAGAGTCTGATTTCAAGTCCCCGGGGATGGTTATGCAAACCATCCCCGTTTTTCGTATTATTAAACGGGTCTTCGTACTACCACGTGCATTGCTGACTGTGATTCGGACGCCGGAAGTCCTTTCCCCCACCGTGACTCCACGAGCTCCATGATCCCGATCACACACTGGCGCATGCTGAAGTGTAATTTCTTACCTTTATGTAGAATTATGATCAGAATATCGTGTTTGCACGACACCACGCGAAGAGAGGAGAACGTTTGATGACTGGGTCCATGAAGTCAGTAGCCATTGCACTGCTATCCGTCCTCATTCTGGGTACGGCGGCGATGGCGATGCCGCCGAATCCTGTTTTGGTTGAAGCGATTCAGCAGCAACAGATGGATGAGCCGTACTACCTGCAGCATCGGGACGCACTGTATGCCCGCGGGGTCAACACTCCGACCCGGGTTGAGATGCGTCAGGGTGAACTCGATGAGACGATCTTCAACTCGATCGTTCTGCTCGTTGACTTTGACGACCATCAGGCGGTTACGGCGGCGTCATTCTTTGACAACCTGATGTACGGCACCGGCACTGGCACCGTCGCAGATTATTACGACGAGTGCAGCTATGGTGATTTCATCCTGACCTCGGAAGACATGCCCTCGTCCACGGGCTGGTTCCGGATGCCACACAATTACGGCTACTACGTCGATGGCCAGAACGGTTTCGGCAGCTACCCGAACAATGCGCAAGGCCTGGCGGAAGCCGCGGTTCTCGCCGCGGACCCGTACGTTGACTTTTCCGAGTACGATTACGACAACGACGGCTACGTTGACGGCCTGTTCATCATGCATGCCGGCACCGGTGCGGAGTTGTCCGGTAACGACAACGACATCTGGTCACACAAGTGGCAGATCCCGGGCGGTGTCTCGGTGGACGGCGTCACGGCAGCTGTTTATGCGATGCAGCCGGAGTTCTGGTACAGCTCGGGCGACATGACGATCGGCGTTGTCGCGCATGAAATGGGTCACGCGGTCTTCGGCCTGCCCGACCTCTACGACTACGGCTACGATTCCCGCGGTCTTGATGATTGGAGCCTGATGGCAGGCGGATCGTGGAATGGCGGCCTTGGTTCATCGCCGGCGCATCCGGACGCCTGGTGCCGCACGTACATGGGCTTCGTTGATCCGATCAATGTCACCTTTGATCGCATCGGCGAATCGATCCCGAATGTGGAAACCGAACCGGTGATCTACCGTCTCTGGACCGAAGGCATGGGTGGCAACGAGTATTTCCTCGTTGAGAACCGCTACCGCACCGGGTACGATTCCCCGCTGCCGAGCCAGGGCCTGTTGATCTACCACTGCGACGATAGCGAGTGGGGCAACAACAACCAGTGGTACCCGGGCCACACCAATGACGGCCACTACCAGGTCGCGCTGGAGCAGGCGGACGGCCTCTGGGAACTGGAACAGAACGGTGGCGCGGACTCCGGCGACCCATACCCGGGTTCGACGCTGAATTTCACCTTCAACGGCAACAGCACGCCGGACAGTGATAACTACTGGGGTTCGGCGACTCAGGTCGCGGTGACCAACATCAGCTACGCTGGCGCGACGATGACCGCCGACTTTGCGGTTGGCCTCGGCAGCGGCACCCCGGACTTCAGCGTCAACATCGAGCCGCAGAGCAGCCCGGTGACCATCCCGGCGAACGGCGGCTGGTTGCATTACGCGGCGCTGCTGGACAACGAACTGTCGTCGTCGATGGTGGCGAATGTCTGGATCGAAGCCACCTTGCCGAACAACAACGTCTTCCACGTTGACACCTACACGGTCAACTTCCAGCCCTCCGCACCGCTGTATTTCCCGAACATCAACCAGCGCATCCCGGCGATGGCTCCGGCTGGTGTGTACGCCTTCCGTGTCGTGATCGGGCAGTATCCGTCCGAAGTGTACGCCTCCGACGAATTCCCGTTCACCAAGCTCGGTGCGGCCGCGACCGGTGAGATGGACCGGACCGGCTGGACCAGCGAAGGCTGGGAAGCGGCGCTCGCAGAATCAGGAACCGGTGTCGCGCTGCCTGCACAATTCACCGTGAGCGAAGCGTACCCGAATCCGTTCAACGCCCAGTCATCCGTTGAGATCGCGCTGCCGGAAGCCGCCAACCTGCAAGTTGCGCTGTACAATGTGCTCGGCCAGCAGGTGATGACGTTGACCGACGCGCGCTACAGCGCCGGGACACACCGTCTGACCATCGACGCGCGCGACCTGACCAGCGGGCTGTATTTCCTCCGCGCGACGACGAGCGGGATGACCGAGACTCGCAAGCTGGTGTTGATGAAGTAGGATCGTCTCCAGTCTCTAGTCCCTTGTCTCTCGACACAACAACTGCCACGGACTTCGGTTCGTGGCATTTCTGTTGCTGTCGGATCGCAACTGTCTCCCTGCACGACGCTGTTTGCCTCAACGAGCTGAAAACAAACAAAGTAAAACATTGCGTTTTTTACAAAAACAATCCACCTTTTGAGACCCCCGACACAATTCGTCAACCGATCGTTGTCCCGTCCTTTGACTGGAGGTCCGTATGAAGACCGTCCTGCGGCGGTGGTGGCTGGTTATCCCGATTTCGACCCTGCTACCCATCCTGTTGCTTGCAACACCGCCCTCCCCAGAAATCGATTACCTGATTCGTTCTGGACAAATTGACGCACCCTACGCCTATGAAAATTCTGTCGATCTGCACAACATGGGTGTGGATGCCCCGATGGGTGTCACCCTCGGTGGAAACCTGGAAGTTTACAATTTCGGCTCAATCGTCCTGCTCGCAGATTTCCCGGATCAACTGTCGATGACGATTCCACCCTTTTATGACAATCTGTTCTTCACCCCCAATCCTGGTACCGTCTGGGATTACTTCCGGGAAGTCAGTTACGGAGAATTCCAGCTGTTCACCGGCAACTTCCCGAGCGCAACCGGCTGGCAAACCCTGCCGCAAACCTATGCCTATTACACCAACGGCCAGAATGGCTTCGGCACCTACCCGCAGAACTGCCAGAAAATGGTCGAAGACATTGTCCAGATGGTCGATCCGCTGGTCAACTTCGCCCAGTATGACCATGACGGAAACGGTTCTGTCGACGGGCTGGTCGTGGTGCATTCCGGCACCGACGCCGCCTGGTCCGGATCGAACTGGGATGTCTGGTCGCACGCCTGGTCCCTGCCTGCGCCGTTCTGGACCAACGATGGCGTGTACGTCTCCACTTACGCGATGGTACCGGAATTCTACAACGTACCCGGTGACTTGACACCCGGTGTCATCTGCCATGAGATGGGCCACAGTGTACTCGGCCTGCCGGACCTGTACGACCTCGACTACTCGTCATTTGGACTCGGCCAATGGAGCCTGATGGCGTACGGCATGTGGAACGGCCCCGCGCTAATGGGGAGTTCTCCGGCGCACTTGGATGCCTGGTCTCGCATCCAGGCAACCTTCGCCTCACCGGAGAACGTGTTTGAAGACATTATCGGATTTCCACTTGCCCCGATTGAACAAGTTGCCTTGATGTTCCGCGTTTGGACGAATGGTAACTACGGAAACCAATACTTCCTGCTCGAAAACCGGCAGCCAATCGGCTTTGACAGCTTCCTGCCCGGTAGTGGGTTGTGCATTTATCATGTTGACGATGCCGTGACCACACTCAACTGTAACGAGTGGTACCCCGGCTTCACCAACTCCGGACACTACCAGGTGGCACTGGAACAGGGGGACGCGCTGTGGGCGCTGGAACAGGGGTTGAACATGGGGGACGGTGGAGACCCCTACCCCGGCTGGGCGGGCAACGGGCTGTTTAATGCCCTTTCACTGCCGAACAGTCAGAGTTACAACTTCAGCCCAACCAATGTGACTGTCGCCAACATCCTCAACACACCACCGGTTGTCATCGCCGATTTATTGATCAACCGGCCGGCGCCAGTGAATCCGCCCGTGAACCTGTTGAACCTTCCGGCATGGCAGCCAATTTTTATCCCGACAATGGGCGGTAGCTTCAACTACGACATTTTCATCAGCAACAACTTGCCCAACTCTCGGACCGGCCACCTGTGGTTTGAAGCGATCCTGCCGAATGGAAATACATACTACATCAATCGGCAGACCATCACTCTGCAGCCGGGTGTGATGTGGCAGAGCCTCAATCGTTCCCAGTGGGTTCCGGCAATGGCACCGGCCGGACCTTACCAGTTTGTCGCTAAACTGGGATTTTACCCCTCGTTTGTCGCCGACAGCTATATGTTCCCGTTCACCAAGCAGGCGCTGGTCGCGGATGGGGATGAGATTGTCACCAGCTGGAAATCCGAGTACACCGAGGAGCCACCGAGTGTGACCGGTGACTGGCTGGGTGAGGAGCTGCTGCCGACGGAGATGACGGTCAGTGCCGCATGGCCGAACCCGTTCAACGCGCAAACGTCCATTGACATCACGCTTCCCGCCGCCGCGGACCTGCACGCTGTCGTCCATAACACCCTCGGCCGGCAGGTGGCGATCCTGGCCGATGGAACCTTTGCAGCAGGTGATCACCGGTTGACGTTGGATGCGTCTGATCTGCCAAGCGGTGTCTATTTCCTGACAATTTCGGCGAATTCAACGAATTTCACACGGAAGCTTGTGTTGATGAAGTAAACGACCTACTTTGTTCATACCCTCGACTGCCACATGGCGCCACGACCCCCGGATCCCCCAGTCCGGGGGTCGACTCGTTTCTGCCGGGAGACCACCGGTCGCAAATCCCCGGTTGCCTCGCCCCGAATCTGCCCGTATCCTCTTGCCTTACTGGTTATTTGCTGAATCGGAGGCTGGGATGAGGTGTGCGGTCGTTGGGGGAACAGGCTGGCAGGGCGCGGGCATCGCGACACGGATCGCTGCCGCGGGCTGGACAGCCGTGATCGGGTCACGTGACCTCGAGAAAGCGAAGATTCTGCAGGAAAACCTGCCGCCGTTTGTCGGATTGCCCGCCGAACGGTTCGAAGCCGCGACCAACATCGACGCCGTCAAGGACGCTGAGGTTGTCTTCATCACCGTCCCCAGCACCGGCCACCGGGCCGTGCTCGAGTCGATCAAAGATCACCTCGACGATGAGCAGATCATTGTCGACGTCACCGCGCCGGTCGATCCCGACAACCACCTCAGCGAAATCTGGCCGGAGGATGGCTCCTACACCGCCGAAGCGCAGGAAGTGCTCGGCGACGAATTCCTCGTGGTCGGCGCGTTCAAGAACGTGTCCGCGACGATGCTGCTGAACCACACGATGCCGCCGAACTGCGACATCCTGATCTGCGGGGACGACCTCGAGGCGAAACATCAGGTCCAGCTGTGGATCAAGCAGATGGGCTTCCAGGCGTACGACATCGGCAAGGTTGACGCCGCCCCGACGATGGAAGGTCTGACCAAGCTGCTGATCTTCCTCAACTACGCGTACCACTTGAACCAACCGGGGATCAAGTTCCAGGAACTGTCACCCGGGATGCAGATCCTCCCGGACGACGATCTGTTCGTCAAGAAAAGCTAGATCCGGCTGCATTGCGGCGAATATCAAAGGGGACAACTGATGCGGTTGTCCCCTTGCTGTTTGCTGCGTCATCGTAGTGCGGTCAACTCCATCCCTACTTCATCAGCGTCACCTTCTGCACACCCTTCGCGACACCGTTCACCTGCGTGTGGACGAAGTAGATACCGCTGGACCGATGCACTGCGTTGAAGCTCAATTCGTGGCTGCCCGCGCCGGTGTGTCCGTCCGCGAGTGTCGCGACGAGCTGCCCGGCGACGTTGTACACCGCAACCCGCAGATCCGCCGCGTCTGGAAGCGTCACCGTCAACGACGTGGATGGGTTGAACGGGTTCGGATACGCACGGCTGACAGCGAATTCCGTTGGGATCGCCAATTCATCATCCGCAGTCATGGCCGTCTCAAACGATCCGCCTGAGGCCCAATCGTTCGGATTGAATTCCACCTGGTCGACCTCCTGGGTCGGGCCGCCGGCTTTGGTGAAGAGGAAGCTGTCAGTCACCTGCAGGTCGGGATTGCCAATGAAACCCAGGTAACCGTTCAGTTGGTACGTGCCGCCGGGTGCGTACCCGGGCACGTACTGTGTCACACCGGGAACGTTGACGTTCATGTACGGGCGGATGACCACAGGCAGCTGCATCAGTGGGCCAAACACATTGCCGTTGGGTAACGTGACATTGGTCCAGAACCAGGTTCCGGCAAACACACGGTCGAGGTTATTCTGGATTGTAACGGTGTACGTCACCAGTCCACCATTGATCGGCAGGGCCGTGTTCTGGCCGGTGAGATCCAGCAAGACCGGTACGTTTTCACCACCCTGTTCCCAATACGCGATCAGATCGAGGTCGGTGGACGTGGCGACAACGTCCAGCAAATTGTCCCCGTTCATGTCCGCCGCGATCACGTCCGTCGGTCCCTCAAATGCCGCGATCATGTATTCGGTGAACACACCCGTGCCGTCGTTCTGCCACCAGCTTACCTGATCACCGGTCCAGGCGCAGGTGACAATGTCCAACGCGCCGTCACCATCGAAATCGGCAACGTTCAGGCCATGCGCCTGCTGATAGGTTGTGGTAAGGTCATGTGCGATCCAACCGCCGTCTTCCGGAGTGCCATCCCCTTCCAGCCAGGTAACAGTGTTGAGATCGGCGGACGTCGCGAGCAGGTCGAGGATGCCGTCGCCGTTCATATCGGCGGCCACCGGATTCCCGGCGCGATCAAACTGGTTTAGCGCGATGTGACGCTCGAATGTGCCGTCGCCCATGTTCATGTACCAGG
The DNA here is from genome assembly GCA_963675295.2 of bacterium. Classification (GTDB taxonomy): domain Bacteria; phylum Electryoneota; class Electryoneia; order Electryoneales; family Electryoneaceae; genus BMS3BBIN04. The sequence continues at coordinate 1,903,587 of CAXXKJ010000002.1, read as the reverse complement.
CAAGTTTGCCCCAGTTATTCGCATAGCCGGACGTCGCGAGAATGTCGATATGACTGTCCTGGTTCAGATCTGCGGTGTTGACATGATTTGCACCCCAGAAATCTGCATCAACGAGATGGCGTGTAAAATTCTGCGAACCATCGTTCTCCCACCACGACACATCCCAACCGCTGTTGGATCCGCTTTCCACGCTGGCAAGGTCGAGGTCGCCATCACCATCGAAATCGGCCGCACAACCCCGTTCACCACCATCCAGGCCATCACCGGCCAGGTGATAAGTAAAGCTTGCGCTGCCGTCATTCTCCAGCCAGAACAACAAGCCGTCCGACGCACGGTCAGTGCAGAGAATGTCCATGTCACCGTCTTGATCCAGGTCGACTGCGTTCACACCGCGCGGACTGACCAGACCTGTCTGGACAATGTGATCGGTGAAGGTTCCATCACCCAGGTTCTCGTAATAGTGAATTTTGGCGTTGTAGTACGGTTCGGCGTCAGGGGCGGCGAGATCCATGTCGCCGTCCCCATCAAAATCAGCGGCACAAACCTGGGATGCGAAGTTGATGCCGGATCCGGCAATCTGAGCACTGCCCCAGTTGATCTGGGCGAACACCATCAGGGGAAGGAACAGCAGGCTTACCACAAACGCGAGCATTTTCATCGTTGTCTCCTAGGCTCATCTGTTTGATAAAACTGCACATACAAAAAGCGTTTCAATGCAATAATAGTATGACATTACATAGAGCAACAGTCAAGCGCTGGGAGCTAAAATTCGATGGAAACTATGCTCGCGGAGGATCTGCGTTCGACAGGATTATCATGCAGCGAGCGTTCAGATCTGGTGTGATCAGGATTCCAGCTTCAGCGTGTAGCCGATTTCCAACCAGCGTTCCTGCTCACGCGCAAGCTGACGGCTGACCAACGGGTGCCGGTGCAACCAGTCGGGCACGAACTCGACGACAAAACCGTTATCCGTGACGCGCAATTCTTCCACAGGATCGTCGATTGTCGCCCGCTTGCGGTGCAGCGCCCACGCCATCCGGAACAGAAACAGTAGTGGCATCGGAACGATGTCATCCGGATCGATCTGGTCCAGCTTGATCCGCTTGCGATGATTCATCACGAGGAACGCCAACCGCCCTTGCTCGAGGCGCGTAAACCCCGGCAGATCACTGTTCTTGATCAGGTAGGCGCCGTGCTTGTGGTACCCGCTGTAGTTGATGGTGAGGCCGATTTCGTGCAGGTCGGACGCCCAGCTGAGCATCTCCCCTGGCATCACGCAGTCTTTCGGCAAGTGCGGCAAAATGTCCGGCAGATGATTATTCACGAACTCAAATACACGATCCCGCTGAACACGGTCGACGCCGTGCCGTTCCATCCAACGAGTGAGCGTGATTCGGCGGCGATCCTCCCCACGAGGGAGCAGCAGCATGTCATAAAGGATTCCGGCACGCACTCCGGCACGTGTGATGCCGATGCGGTCGAGTTCGAATGCTTTCATGATGCCGGTGCACAACGCCAGCGCGCCGGGAAAGGTCTCGACCCGTTCCGCCGGGACACCGGCGTCAATCACCCTCTGCCGAGTATCCTTGTCGATGAACAGCTTCGTCAATTTCGCCAGTGGCTGCGGTTCGATGCTGTTCGAGCCCAGTCCGAGATCGTTGATCAGGCCGGCGACGAGCCGCATCGACCCGGACGCACCAACTACCGCCTGGAACGACTTGCGATGCCCGTAGACACGTGTTGCACGCAGAGCTTCGACGACATCCGTAACCGTGGTTTTGAACAAATCCTTCGTCAGTTTGCGATCCTGAAACACATTTCGAGTCAGGCTGATGTTACCCAGCTCGACGCTGTCAATACAGACCGGCTTGCGGCCCTCACCGTAGATGAATTCCGTCGATCCGCCGCCGATGTCGATGATGAACCGTTTCTTCTCACGGGGAGCGTCGTCAGTGACAATACCGAGGTAGATCAGGCGGGCTTCTTCTTCGCCGGGGATGACATCAATCGGGAACCCGAGGGCGGATTCCGCATTGCGCAGGAAACCTTTCGACTTACTCGCGTGCCGGAACGCGCTGGTTGCGATGACACGGACGTTGCCCGGATGGAACCCGGCGATCCGTTCTCCGTAACGGCTTAGCACATGCAGCGCTTCTTCCTGCTTTTGTGGAGTGATTCTACCGTTCGGAAGCAGACCTTCCGCCATGCGCACAACTTCGCGGTGCCGGTCGATATTCCGCCACTCACTGTGCTGCACACGAATCACGTGGAGATGGAAACTGTTGGAGCCGAGATCGACGACCGCGTAGTCGTTGAAATGGTCGTCTGTTCCGGCTGAATCCATGGGGGTATCAAACATCACGCTACCGAATGTGGCCGGCCCAGGTCTCGCGGCGGCTCTTCCCTTTCGACGTGAGTTTCTTCAGCTGTTCGCTCTCCCGTTCACGCCGGATCGCAATCTTCAACATGAATTCCTGCAAACTGCCGGGTGTGCGGCCCTTGTGCTGGGCCGGGTGGCAGTACGTACCGTCCGGCTGCATCTCCCAGCGCATGAATTTGTCGTTGAAGATCAGGCTAAGCAACGACATCAGCTCCTTGCGCAACAGGTCATTTTGCACCGGACACAAGACCTCGACACGGTGTTCGAGGTTGCGGCGCATCAGGTCTGACGAACCGAGATACAGCTCATCTTCGCCGTTATTATGGAAATGGTACAGCCGGTTGTGTTCGAGGAACCGTCCGACAATGCTGCGCACACGGATCGTTTCACTTAAGCCCTTGACACCCGGCCTCAGACGGCAGGTATCACGGATGCAGAGGTCGATCTTCACACCGGCCCGGGACGCCGTGTAGAACGCCTTAACGATGTCCTTGTCCTCGAGGGCGTTGAGCTTCATCCGGATTAAACCGGTACCGTGTTCCTGCTGATGCCTGATCTCACGCTCGATATTGCCAAGCAACGATTTCTTCATCGTGCTTGGTGCCATCAACACCTTCTGGTATTTGCGCGACGGGCTGTAGCCGGTAGTCAGGAAGTTGAACACCTCAGTGACATCACGCCCGATATCGCGGTCGCATGTAAGCAGCCCGAAATCCGTGTACTGGCGGGCGGTGCCGGCGTGATAATTCCCCGTGCCGACATGGGTGTAGCTGCGGAAACCGTTGTAATCCTTGCGGACAATCTGGATCATCTTGGCGTGCGTCTTGAATCCGACCACGCCGTAGGTCACATGAATCCCGACCTCTTCCAGCTCGGCGGCGAACGCAATATTCGCGCGTTCGTCGAAACGCGCCTTCAATTCCACCACCACAGCAACCTGCTTGCCATTCGCGGCAGCAGCCTTAAGATAGTCGACGACTTTGCTTTCGGACGAGGTACGATACAACGTCATCCGAATCGCGCGCACCTTAGGTTCGTACGCCGCTTCACGCAGCAGGCGTTCGACCGTATTGGTGAACGATTCGTACGGGTGCACCAGCAGAATGTCGCCTTCCCGGCGAATCGCATGGAAGATGTGCTTTTCGTTGCGCAGGCGCGGGTGTTCGATCGGACGGTGGGATTTGAACTTCAGGTCCGGCAAATTCAGCTGCGCCAGTTCCATCAGGTCGCGCTTGCCGACAATCCCGTCAATGTGAAACACGTCGGACTCATCGAGATCCAGCGACGTGAGCAGCATCTCCAGGTGCATCGGGTCGATGTCCGATTCCACCTGCAGACGCACGATCGGCGCGAACGCCCTGTCACGTACTTCCTTCTCGATCAATTCCAGTAGATCGTCCGCCTGCTCCTCGTCCTTCTCCGTGTTCGAGTTGCGGGTAACACGGAAGATTTCACTGTTGACGATGTGGACACCGGGAAACAACAGGTCGAGGTTGTGCGCGACGACATCTTCCGCCTTGACAAATCGCAGCGTCGTGCCTACCTGCACGAAACGCGGCACATCCGGCCCGACCGGTACCTTGACCCGTGCGAGGGAATCCTCGCCGTGTGTACGGTGCTTAATCGTGACCAACAGGTTGAGCGACAGGTTCGAGATGAACGGGAACGGGTGCGCAGGACCGACACCCTGCGGGAAGATCAACGGAAAGATGTTGTCGATAAAGTGTTGCCGGAGGGAAGCAACCTCTTCGTCGGTCAATTCATCGTAGTCTAGAATGTGAATTCCACGGCGATGCAGCTGGCGATGAAGGTTGGCATAGATCTCGGCCTTGTCCTGCTCAAGGCGGCGGACTTCTTCATGCGCCCAGCGGATCTGCTCCTCCGGGCTGCGGCCGTCAATGCTGAATTCACGTACACCGGCCCCAATCAACTGCTTGAGACCGCCGATACGTTTCATGAAAAATTCGTCGGTGTTGCCGGATGTAATGGAGATAAACTTGAGCCGCTCAAGCAACGGGTTCCGCTTTTCCTCCGCTTCCTGCAGGACCCGACGGTTGAAATTGAGCCAGGTCAGCTCACGGTTGAGAAAGATGGCAGGCGATTCCAGCAGCTCATCCGACATCACCCACTCATCCGGCAATGGATCCGCGCCGATGTCCACGTGGACCGGTTCGTGGTTGCCGTTGGTGCGTTTTCCATTGTCCTGCGGCTCCGTCGGCTGCTCCTCAACGACTGGATCAGGTTGCTGGATTCCGTTGCCGGAGAGGGACTCGTTCACAGCCGCCGGGGCTTCGTCCACTGGAAGTGGTTTCACAGTCTTCTGTTTCTTTGCCGCCATTCAGAAATCCTTGCTCAAGTGCGGATCATGATAATCAGGTAAGTTACCACTCTTCACCGGGGAAGATGAAGGACACCCACTTCGGAGTCAGCAGCCACTCGAGCATGCCCGGACCGCGAAATGTGTTGCCGCCGAAGCGCACATTCGCCAGCCCGGCCTTTTTCATGTCCATCATCGCACCATTCTGCCCGGAAATTGCCCACGCCAGCGCCATGCTCATGTGCGGCTGGTGCCCGACGAGCATCACATTTTCGCCCGGTTGACGAATATCGCGAAGCAATGTTTCCAATTCATGGGGAGAACTGCCCGGATACAGCGAGTGCGATTCTTCAACCGCCGATACACCCAGCACATCCGCCGCAATCTCCGCCGTCTGCTTCGCACGCAGGTACGGACTGCTGAAGATTCGGTCGACCTTACCGTCCATCTTCTCCAGCGCGCGCACGACCAGCCGTGTCCGATGCCGGCCCTTGTCGGTCAAGGGACGCATCGAATCGTTGTAGCTGCCGTCTTCCGCGTAGTCCGCGGCGATCCCATGCCGCAACAGATACAGATGCCATTCCATTGCAAGAATCCCCGGTTGACCATCCTTGATCAGCGAATCAGGAAGGTGCGATCCCGATTTGCTCCACGCAACGGGCGAACGGAACCAACTTGACGCCGAAGAATCATCCTTGAGGAGCGGACAACCTTGCCCGGTTCGTTTCGCCGCCGTATCCTGTACGTTCACGGAGGATCCATGCGCGACTTTTCGTGGAAGCCAATCACCCTGATTGCCGGACCTGTGCTGGCGCTGCTCGCGTGGTGGCTGTTTCCGGAAACGGACAACCCACTGCTAGCACGCACCGCCGCCGTCGCGGTCTGGATGGCGGTCTGGTGGCTGACCGAAGCCGTGCCGCTGGCAATCACCTCGCTGCTTCCGCTGGTCCTCTTCCCCGCTTTCGGTGTGATTTCTTCGAAACACGTCGCCGGGCAGTACACCAACGACGTCATCTTCCTGTTCATCGGCGGCTTCATGGTCGCGCTGGCGATGGAACGCTGGAATCTGCACAAACGCATTGCCCTGGTTATCCTGCGCGGCATCGGCGGCGGACCCGCGCGTACGCTGCTCGGCTTCATGCTGGCGACTGCCCTGCTCTCCATGTGGATCAGCAACACCGCCACCGCGATGATGATGGTCCCGATTGCCGGCGCGGTACTCAGCCGCTACGACAACCTGCTCGACACCCGGAACGCCCGCCGCATGTCCATCGGTCTGCTGCTGGGTATCGCCTATGCTGCGTCAATTGGCGGCATGGCGACATTGGTCGGAACACCGCCGAATCTCGCGTTCACCCGATTGTTTCAACAGTCCTTTCCCTCCGGCCCTGAAATCAGCTTCGGTCAGTGGATGCTGTTCGCGACACCCTTGTCACTGGTTTTCCTGCTGCTTGCGTGGGGACTGCTGGTTGTGCTGTACACACACGGAATCCATGCGCCCGCCCTGCGTGCTCAATACAAGGCGGAACTGAACGAACTGGGACCGATGAGCCGTGAGGAACGGTCGGTACTGACCGTGTTCCTCATTCTAGCCGCGCTTTGGATCACACGCAAACCGTTGGAATTTGGCTTCCTCACCGTTCCGGGCTGGTCGGAGCTGCTGCCCGATCCGTCGTACGCCGGGGACGGTCTCCCCGCAATTGCGCTTTCGATCCTGCTTTTCCTGTTGCCATCGTCCACCAAAGGCCAAGCGATCCTTGACTGGCCAACGGCACGGAAACTGCCGTGGGGGATCGTGTTGCTCTTCGGTGGCGGATTTGCCCTAGCCGCCGCGATCAACGAAAGCGGGCTGGCGATGTGGATCGGCGATCAGCTCGCCGGTCTCGGATCATTGTCGCCACCGGTGATGGTCGGATCGATCTGCACGCTGATGACGTTCACCACCGAGCTCACCTCCAACACCGCGACCACGCAGCTGGTGCTGCCTGTCCTTGCAGCCGTCGCGGTCACGATTGGGCGTAACCCGTTCCTGCTGATGATTCCCGCTACACTGAGCGCGTCCTGCGCCTTCATGATGCCGGTCGCCACCCCGCCGAATGCGATCGTGTTCGGCAGCGGACGGCTGCGTGTCGCCGACATGGCGAAAACCGGCCTGCTGCTGAATCTCGTCGGCGTCGTGTTAGTCACTATCTGGCTGCTGCTCGCCGGGACCGCCGAGTTTGGTGATATTCAGCACACCCCGGAGTGGAGCCGCGACAACCCGCAGCTGACCGCACCGTCCGAGTAGCCCAACCGTTTCATCAGACGTAAAAGGGACTGTCCCGAAGAACAGTCCCTTGAGTATCCTTCAGAGCCTTCTGGCTAGAAGCTGCCGAAGTCGTCGTCGTCAAGATTGATCAGAACGGAATCGTCCTGCACGGCCTCACGATGCATTGCCGTGCCTGACCCGTTCCCGTTACGATGCCCGTTGGACCCGGCCGGCGCCGATGACCGGGACGGCTGACGATGACTCACTGCCGATCGGCTGAGACCCTGCGATGAGTAGTTGCCATGCGTCAATGTAAACCGGCTCATCATCTGGCGCAGCTGTTCCGCCTGGCCGGACAATTCTTCGGCCGCCGCCGCACTCTGCTCGGCGTTGGCCGTGTTGCCCTGCGTGACAACGTCCACCTGGCCGAGGGCGTCAGTGAGCTCGTTGATGCCGGTTGACTGCTCACGGGATGCATCGCTGATTTCGACCACCAGGCTGGTGACCTTCTCGATCTGATCGACGATTTCCTTGAACGATACCGCGGTCTCGTCCATCAGGCCGGAGCCCTGCTTCACCGATGTGACGCTGCTTTCGATCAGCTCCGTCGTTTCGCTGGCTGCCCGGGCTGACCGTTGCGCGAGGTTCCGCACCTCTTCCGCCACCACCGCAAAGCCCTTGCCATGCACACCGGCACGTGCCGCCTCAACCGCCGCATTCAACGCCAGCAAGTTGGTCTGGAACGCGATCTCGTCGATCACCTTGATGATCTTCTGCACTTCCAGCGACTGCGTTTCGATCTGCTTCATCGAATTCAGCATCTGGTCCATGCGCTGATTGCCACCGTTGGCGCTGTTGCTTGCTGTCTTCGCCAGACTGCTGGCCTGCTGCGCATTCTCGGAATTGCTGGTCGTCTGGCTGGCGATCTCGGTCAACGTCGCGGAAATCTCTTCCAGCGAACTGGCCTGTTCAGTCGCGCCCTGCGACAACGACTGGCTCGCCGCGGATACCTGCTCCGAACCGGAACTGACTTCGTCAATCGACGTCTTCACCCGCCCCAACAAATCATTCAGTGAATCCAGGGTCCGGTTCAACGCACCGGAAATGTTTCCAAAGGATGTCGTGACCTCGGCGAGATCCTTGTCATTGGACCGCTTGGCTTCGTACTTGGCCGTCAGATCACCGTCCGCCATATTATTCAACGTGGACTGGATCTTGTCAATCTCTGTTTCCTGGTACGCGTTGACCTTCTCCACACGACGCATCGCCGTCTTTACCGCTGTCTGGTCAACGACGTACTCGAACGATCCTACAACCTCACCCGCTTCGTTGGTAATCGGCTTGCCCGTGTAAGCGATCTCGTAGTCCGTGCTCATCGGGCATGCGACCGTTTCCGACGACTCCGCCCGATTGTTCTTCATCGCACGATGGACCGCACACTGTTCGGTGTTGCAGTCGCCAGTCTTGTAGTGGTTGTAGCACTTCATACCGACGATCTGGGCGGGCTGCTTGTCCGCCAGACTGGCACCCATCTCGTTCATGTACATGACGTTGAACTCTCTGTCCACCGTCATGATCGCGACCGGGATGCCGTCGATGTGATTGATCAACACATCCGCGACCTTGTTAACACTCTCCACCAGCTCGCGGTACGTACCGGCAAACTGATCCACGTCGCCACGTGCATTCAGCTTTCCGGTCACTGTGTCCTCGGCCAGCTGCTGCACAGTCTTCAGCACCGATAACAACGATTCCCGGGTCCGGTTCAGCGACTGTACGATCGGAAGATTCAGAGTTTCACCGGGTTCGTACTGAAAGTTGCCCTGCTCCAGTGCTGTGGTGAATTCATGAATCGCGCTGAACCGAGCGCTGTTCTGCCGCAACGCATCCCCGATCTGACCGAAACCGCTAAGCTGAGCCAGCTGGGACGATGACAGCTCATCGCCCTTCAGAGAGGCTCCAAGTATCTGTGCGAACTCGTCAAAAGCCGCCTGCTGCCTGCGTCCAGTCACAATCCCTATCGCTGCAAACACAATCGCTGCCAGAAGTCCAGCAGCCAACACCGTCATCTGCAGCGACGACCAGCCCGATGCCATGACGGATTCAATTTCACCCGCCGTAACATCCAGACTTGCAGTCGCTTCTGCCGTCACCCCCTTTTGTGCTGACGGTATCGCGATGAACGCAACCACCAGCGTGATGAGTACAACCAATCCTGCCGACCCTACCATCATCCAGTGCGTTCTGTTGCTCGTCGACATACTGTACCTTTCCCCTTGTAACCAACCACGTGCTAGATGCCCACTTTTTCACTTCATCGTATTGCTTAATCCAACCTGCCTGTACCCCTTGACCCTCCATCGTTGTTCACGTCAACCATGATCCACCCACTGCCGCCGCAGGCCTTCCCTCTCCCCTGGTTTCTGTTCCTGCCAGATTCCACGGGAACACTCCGGCGCTTGCCACAGAACCAAGACGTCTGATATGCTCGGGCAAAACCGATATTCTTATAATAATGATTTAGCGACTGATGCACTACCGCAAACTATTCATTTTTATCGCTGGATTGGTCAATATTACTCTGCGTGATCACGAAATACAACATTTCAATATTACAGAAATTGTTATTTTACGTCGTTCTCGACACGTAATTCTTATACTCTGGATCATACTTGTAATTTCATCCGCTGATGCCCTTATGTACAGTTATTGAGCAATGCCTGACCTGACACTTGCACTTTTACGATTTGTCAAGAGTACTAGCCAATTTCACCAATACTATTCCAAATCGTGGGAGTTTGGACGCGACCAGCCGGTCGGGCTGTTGTCTCTCCCGGCTCTCCCGCGATTTTCATCCCAGCTGAACCTGAAGCTCAAGACTGCACGAACGGGTTGTCTGGCCAGGTCGATTTTCGACCGACAATTGGAACGAATGGCATGCGAGGACATTGATTCGAGGGATGAAAAAACGGGACCATCCAAAACGGACGGTCCCGTGCTTGATGCGAAGAGTACTCGATCAGAAGCTGCCGAAGTCGTCATCATCCAACTTGATCATGTCGGACGGATCCTCATGGACCGCTTCATAATCGTCTGATTTGGATCCGTTTGAATGGGCCAGATCCTCGTCAGGATAGGAATCGTCGAAGTCCTGACCTGAGTGGCTGTCATACCGAGCCGACTGACGCAGCGAGGTGGTCGTCAGCTTGAAACGGCTCATCATCTGCCGCAGCTGTTCCGCCTGGCCGGACAACTCTTCGGCCGCCGCCGCACTCTGCTCGGCGTTGGCCGTGTTGCCCTGCGTGACAACGTCCACCTGGCCGAGGGCATCGTTGACTTCGTTGATGCCGGTAGCCTGTTCACGGGACGCGTCGCTGATCTCGGAGACCAGATTGGTCACCTTGTCAATCTGTTCGAGGATTTCCTTGAACGATTCCGCCGTCTCGTCCGCGATGCCGGACCCTTCCTTGACCGAGGTGACACTGTTCCCGATCAGTTCCGTCGTCTCGCTGGCTGCCCGAGCGGACCGTTGCGCGAGGTTTCTCACCTCTTCCGCAACGACCGCGAAGCCCTTGCCATGGACACCGGCACGTGCCGCTTCAACCGCCGCGTTCAACGCCAGCAGGTTGGTCTGGAACGCGATCTCGTCGATCACCTTGATGATCTTCTGCACTTCCAGCGACTGAGATTCGATCTGCTTCATCGAATTCAGCATCTGGTCCATGCGCTGGTTGCCGCCGTTTGCGCTGTTGCTGGCGGTCTTGGCCAGCTGTGCCGCTTCGAGAGCGTTGTCCGAGTTGTTCTGCGTCTGGCCGGTGATCTCAGTCAGGGTCGCGGAAATCTCTTCCAGCGAACTCGCCTGCTCGGTCGCGCCCTGCGACAACGACTGGCTGGCGGACGACACCTGCTCTGCACCGCTGCGGACTTCGTCGGTCGAGGTCTGTACCTGGCCGAGGATTTCGTTCAGCGAACTCAAGGTTTGGTTCAGCACCGAAGCGATTTCCTCGAACGCTTCCCGGACCTCTTTCATCTCTTCCTGGGAGGCACTTTCGACGGAATATCCAACCGTCAGGTCGCCACCGGCCATGGCGTAGAACACGTCACGAAGCTTGGCGATCTCGTTTTTCTGGAAGTCGTTGACCCGTTCGGCCATGTGCTGCGCGTGCAGGATCTCGGTCTGATCCAACGCCACAGCGAGCATCCCGAGCAGGGTCCCGGTTTCATCCAGAATCGGCTTGCTGGTGTACTGCAGATCCAGGTCTCCGACCGCCGTGTGAGCCTTCGTCAGGCTGGTTTCAATCTTTCTGTTCTGCTTCGTGCGGACAAAAGCACTTTCCTGCGTGCCGTGATCGTCCATCCGAGTCAGATCGTAGAAGTTCTTGCCGACCAGAGACGCCGGCTCAGAATTTGAAACCTTCGCACCCGCGGCATTCATGTACTTGACGTTGAGTTCCGGATCGACCACCGTCAACGGGATCGGCAGGGTATCGATGTGTCCGACCAACGTCCCGACGAGCTTGTTCAGATTGTTGATCAGGTTCTGGTAGTCACCGGAATACGCGTCCGCGTTGGCGCGATCATTCAACCGGCCCTCGATTGCCGCGGCAGCCAGACCGTTGATCTCCTCGATCACCTGCTTGATTGCGTCACGGACAAGCAGCAACCCCTTTCCCATCGCGTCACGCTCACTGGCAAGCGGCAGATCGGTGTTTAACCGGCCTTCTGCAAGATCATCGATGAACTCACCGCGGGCTTTGAAATTGCCCGTCATCTTGTTGAAGGCGTTGGCGAGTTCGCCGAGTTCATCCTGGGTGTTGATGTGGATTTCGTCAGCGACTTCGCCATCCGCGAGCCGGTTCGCCATGCCCATCGCTTCGCGCAAGTGTTTGGCGATTGTGGAACCGAAACGGTAGGCAACAATCGAGCCGGCCACAACAATAACCAGGCCGATCGCAATCACCAGCCACAACTGCTTCATGAAGGAAGCTTGCACGGTTCCCGCGGTGGCGTAGAATTCATCTTCGTACGTGCCGGAACCAATCACCCAATCCCACGGCTCGAAATAGGTCACGGCAGAAATCTTTGTCCGCGCAAAATCTTCGCCCTTGTTCTGCCAGGGATAGCGGACGAAACTGATCTCACCGCCACGTTTCGCCGTCGACTGGTTTACCATCTCCTGAATGAACAGGACACCGTTCGCGTCCTTGGCGTTCCAGATGTTTTCACCATCTCGAGCGCCGCCCTTGGACACAACGTAGTGCCCTTTCCAGTCGCCAGATCCGCCGAGAATGAAGACATAGCCGGTTTGACCAACCGTAATGTTTTCAATGCGTTCGCGCAAACCCGGAAGCTGGAGTGGATCTTCAACCTCAATGCCTTCCGCTTGCAACGATCGATTCAGGCTGGACGCCATCGCGTACACGTCTTCACTGATCTGTGCCACGTTATCACGCGCGGTGACATCCAACTCGCTGATGATCGTCTTCTTCAGCGTCGGCATCTGAATCAGCAACAGGATGATCAGAGTAAACGCCGATACGAAGGCCGTCCCGGCCGTCATGAACAGCAGTTTGTTCTTGATCGTCATCTTCATGGGTGACCTCTTTCCTCTGAACTACCAAACCTCAGAACGTCATCACTGTAACGAAGGCAATACGCACGTTGTCGCCCGCACCTTCATTGACGTAGGTCGTGCGCACGTAGTTTGTTTCCAGAATCATGGTGAGATTCTTCACCGGCTTGTACTGGAAGTTCCCCCAGATCCACTCATTCAGATCACGGTTCGCCGGCCCGAGGAACTCATCGTCCGGATCGTCCATGCCCGCCCCCGCTACAACTGACCACTTCTCTGTAAGCTTGTAGGTCAGATCCACCCAGCCGCCCATGGCTGCAATGTTCTCCACCTTGTTCGGCATCACCGCCTGGCCCTGGATGATGCCACCGAAGAAAGCGTTCAGGTTTTCGCCCTGGAAGTATTCGCCCCGCAGCCGAACCTTGCCCGATTCCAGCCGCACTGCAACAATACCCGACCAACTGTTCATCCGGTGAATCTTGCCGTTTCCGTCCGGAATGTCTTCCCAACCGGTATGACCCATCACCGAAATACCGACCGCCTGCTTGTTCCAGTCGAGACGGCCCATGATGTACGGCAGGCCGGTCTTTTCACCCGATCCGTTGACATCGAGGTCCGAACTGGTGAACGCATCGTACTTGTCCGTCGCTGAAATCGCACGGTTGACCGAACCTGTCAGCTTCACATCGCCCATCTTGTACGCGAGGCTCATCTGCGGCATCCGCATCCACAAATTGCCCAGGCCCGCACCAACGACGAACATCGCCGTGTTCGGGAACGGAGCGCTGATGATCGTCCAGTCCTGACCGATGCGGTATTCCAACTTGTCCGTCGTGATGGCGACGTAGGCGAGACGAAGACGAAGCAACGGTTGGCGGGCCTGCGTGGTGCTGTTGGGGAAACCACCGGCAAAGTCCGTTTCGAGCTTGCCGAAGACGTTCACCCCGTCCACATACTCAATGCCGGAAATCTTGACACCGATACGGCTGTGACGTGCACTGAAGCTCAGCTGGCCAACATCACGACCCGGGGTCTGGTCATCAGCAGAAAACAGCAACCAGTCGCCGGCAGCAACTGATTCCGTGTCGTAATACCCCTCACCACGAACAAAACCGTAGGGCTTGAATTCAACTTCACCCGCAATAGCGGAACCGACCAGTGACAAGCTCAACAACAGAAACAAAACAATTGTCAAGTTCTTCACGTTTCCCTCCCCTGGTGACCACGGTCACGTTAACTTCAGCTGGATCAACAGTCTCAAGCCGTCCGATGCGAAGATGACCGGTCTTCTCGGGGGTATACCGGACAATTCGGGACTCTCAACCCTTGGTTCGAGAGATATGGTAAATCCGCGAAACTGAGTCGCGCAACCCGAGAGCTGTAAATTCTGTTACCAAAAAAGCAATATTTTGGAGATAAAAATCCGGAATAGTGATACTGCGTTTGATTACTAGTCCAATCTTAACTTGTCCAGCGGTTCTCCATATTAGCGCCCATCACCAATCAGATAAAACATAATGATTAGCTATTTTTACATTTTTCGGTATTACTACCAATGATACATCCACTTTCACCTTGTAACATCCGTGCCTCTCGGAGGACTCAGGTTCTCCTCCCATTTTGATTTCGCATTCTCGAATCTCTGCATCATTCTCCCAAATAGAGTAAAAACACCACCCTTTCGGATGGTGTTTTTCTGAGATTCGACAATATGTCGGAAACGAGGATTTCTCGGATTTACGGAACGACCCTCACCGCTTCCCACCACGCGGTCCGCGACGCAGGAACGCCGGTACCTCGATGTCGTTGCGATCGATGCTGGTCTCATCGACGAACGCCGGTTCGGCATCGACACGCACGAATTCTCGCGGTACTTGCTTGCCGTTCTTCTCGTCGTGACCGTTGATCCCGTTCTTGCCGTTGGTACCGTTCGTGCCGTTGGTACCATTCTTTCCGTTGACACCGTTTTTGCCGTTGGCGTGACCGTCATGCTCTTCCATCGGCTTCAGAGGGCGCGGGTGGCGGCCGGTGGTGCGGAACTGCACGGTCGGTTCGACGTCGCGCGCCTTGTGCATCTTCGGCAGCTGACGCTGATCGTTGTTAAAGCCGGTCGCGATCACGGTGACGCTGATCTTGTCGCCCAGCGAATCATCCTCGACGAGACCGAAGTAGATGTCCGCGTCTTCCTGGGCCGATTCGGTCACCACCTGCACCGCCTGCTGCACTTCCTTCATGCCGACATTTTTGCCGCCGGTGATGTTGATCAGGATGCCGCGCGCGCCGTCGATGCGCAGGTTATCCAGCAGCGGACTGTCGATCGCGGCCGCGGCGGCCGCAGCGGCACGGTTCTCGCCGTCCGCGAAGCCGATGCCCATGATCGCGTCGCCGGCGTTGCTCATGACGCTCTTCGCGTCCGCGAAGTCAACGTTGATGAAGCCGCGCGTATTGATGATATCGCTGATGCCCTTGGTGCCCTGGTAGAGCACCTGATCCACCTGCTTGAACGCTTCGTGGTACGGCAGATCATCCTTGAACAGGTCGAAGACCTTGTCGTTGGGGATGACGATCAGCGTATCGACCGCTTCCTTCATCTCCTCGATGGCGGCTTCCGCGCGCTGCATGCGGCGGCGGCCCTCGAAGGTGAACGGCTTGGTCACGATGCCGATGGTCAGGATGCCACGGTCACGCGCAAGCTGTGCGATCACCGGCGCCGCGCCGGACGCTGTCCCGCCACCCATGCCACCGGCGACAAACACCATGTCCGCGCCGTCGAACAGCGTACGCAGCCGTTCCATGTCCTCTTCCGCAGCTTCACGGCCGACTTCCGGGTTTCCACCGGCACCGAGACCGCGCGTGCATTCACGGCCGATCTGGACCTTGGTCGGGGCGAGGCAACGCTCGTCCAGCAGTGCCTGCGCGTCCGTGTTGACCGAGATGAAGTCCACGCCGTGCAGCTGGCTGGAAATCATGTTGTCAACAGCGTTCGAGCCGGCCCCGCCGACCCCGATGACTTTCAAACGGGCGCGCTGTTCGTCGGAAGAGAACTCAATCCTCAGGTTGCCGCCCGGCCTGTGCTTCTCACTCATGGCCGACTCCTCATTATCGGGTATCGTGTTCGTTGTTGTCTCAACTGGTTTTTCGTCTTCCGGCTGATCCCCATTCGCCTCAACCGAAAGCTCGCTGTCCGCCGAACTGTCAACGGCGGTTGTATCAGACTCGTCAACGGCGTCCGCGTCCGCCTCAACCTCAGCTTCACCGGCGCTGACGGTTACCTCGTCATCTTCCTGTACAGCTTCCGCAACGACTTCTTCTGTATCGACTGTTTCTTCGGATGCAACGGTAGAACTGGATTCCGTGTCCACTTCATCCTCGTCCTCGATGCCAGCATCGGCCTCGGACGCCATGGCCTTATCGCCCCGCTTTTCCGCGCGATACTGGTCGGCGGTGATGGTCTCTACGGGGACCGGTGGGGCCGGAGTCTCGTCCGCCTCGGCTTCGGTTGGTGCCATGCTGAAACGCAGACGAGACGGTTTGTCTTCCTTATCGCCACTTTCACCAGGCTCTCCAATCGCCGCGAAGTCATCACGCGGGATTCTCGACAGCGCGTGTTCGTCCTTTACGACGTGCTTCCCGCCACCGCTGGAGCTTGAGATCAACTCCGCGGCCTTGTCGATAAGCTCATGCGTCAGGTAGACCGGACCGTTGGTCTGGACGTTGTCGCCGTCGCTGCCAATCGGACGCAACGGTTGCTTCTCCGGCACCTCCGGCTTCTTGCGCGCCAGTTCCTGCATCTCCTTCGCACGCTTTTCGAGCGCTTCGCAGGCGGCGATAATATCCGCCACCGACCGCCGTGGCGGAGGATCGTCGTGACGGCCGGAACCGTCCTCAAACGAGTGGTTAGAGGACTGCCCGGATTGGTCGCGCCGGTGTTTCCCCTGATCGCCGGATCTCCAGCCCTCACCGCCAGGCGAGCTGGAGCCGTCCATCGGCATCAAAAAAAGTCCTCGAACCATGCTCTCATCCTCCGTAGTATCTTTCGAAAGACAGTCGATTCATCCGCGCCTTCCATCGCGAGGAAGGGGTCCCGGCCCTCGAGCCCGTACAGAACGAGGCCCACGCCGGTGGCGTAAATCGGGCTGCGGGCGGTTTCCATCAAACCGCCGAGCCCCGTCGGCTGGCCAACCTTTACCGGCAACTCGAAAATCTCCTGCGCCAGCTCGGCCGCGCCTTCGATCTCGGATGCGCCGCCGGTGAGCACGATGCCGCCATTGAGCATCTCCCAGACGTTCGCCTTGCGCATTTCCGCCATCGCCAACTCGAACAACTCTTCCATTCGCGGTTGGATAAACTCCGCGATCTGCTGCCGGGAAACGCGTGTCGGCGGACGGCCGCCAATTCCCGGAATCTCAACCTCTTCCTGCCGCTCAACGTTCGGCAGGTAACAATGTCCATGTGCCAGCTTGATCCGTTCGGCCTGGTCGAACGGTGTCCGCAGCCCGATCGAAAGGTCACGGGTCACATTTTCACCGCCCAGTCCGATCACCGACGTCATCCGGATCGAACCTTCGTGGAAGACGGCGATGTCGCTGGTGCCGCCACCCATATCCAACAGGCCGACGCCGATGTCGCGTTCGTCCTCGCTGATCACGCTGTAGCTGGACGCCAGCGGTTCGAGCACGAGGTCACGAACCCGCATTCCAGCGCGTTCGACGCAACGGTAAATGTTCTGCGCCAGTGCGACCTGGCCGGTGATGATGTGGACATCCGCTTCGAGGCGAACGCCCGCCATCCCGATCGGGTCCTTGATATGCTTCTGGTCGTCAACCGCAAATTCCTGCGGCAGCACGTGCAGCACTTCCCGGTCCATCGGCAGGTTGACCGCCTTCGCCGCTTCGACGACACGATCCACATCCGCCTGGGTGATCTCGCCGGTGCGGTCCTTGACATTCCGGCGGCTGATCGCGATCACGCCCTTGCTGTTCATCGAGTGGATGTGGTCGCCGGCGATGCCGGCGATCACCGATTCCACCTGCAGCCCGGCCATGCGTTCAGCCTGGGACACCGATTCCTTGATCGCCTCGACCGTCTTCTCGATGTTGATGACGACACCACGCTGCATGCCCTGCGACTCACAGTGCCCCAACCCGATCAGTTGTGCGCCCTGATCGTCGACTTCCGCAATGATCGTGGTCACCTTGGTCGTGCCGAGATCCAGCCCGACGATGATATCGCGTGATGCCATGGGAACCTCTCCCTCAGCCTTCCGTGGTCGTGTTGCCCGTCCACATCTCATCCCGCAGGATGAGGTAATCGGGGAACGTCAAATCAACAATCTTCCTGCCATCCATCTCCACGTCGTTGGACGCGAGGAACGCGTCCAGCGTCGCCACCTGCGCGATCACGGGGTGTTCACCAGGCAGAACCACCCGGCCATCCTGCCCCGCGATCCAGATGATCTGACCATCATTCACGTGGATTTCCGACAACCACGCCTGCACTCGCGGCTGCTTCTTCGCCGCCTTGACCCAGTTCAATGCAGCGGTCACACCGGCGTCGTTCAACGTCGAGCCCGCGTCCGGGTCCCGCTTCAACCCGCTGATCACCGGCAGGTCGAGCGGCCAGGCACGTCCCGGCAACGGCAACACAACACGGCTTTCGTCAATTCCCCAGACACCACCGTTGCTGATCAACACCGCGACTTCACGGCGTTCTTCCACCGTCACTTTGACCGTGCTCGGAAATTGGCGGCCAATCACGGCGTCCTTGATGCGTGGATGCTTGCGTAGCGAGTCTGCGATCTGACGCGGGTCGACCTCGAGCAATGGCGATCCCTGCAACGAATCCAACCCCTCGCGCAGTTCCGTTTCCTGCAGCGATCGCTGACCTTCCAGTTCAATTGACTTGACCTGGAAAACGTTCGCCAACCGATCCTCGAGCCAATCTCCGGCCCGGTTCAATACTCCAGCACGGGCGACGCTGTCATGTTCAGCCTCGATCCCGGCGGGTTCGGTATGGCGCGTATCGCTCTGCGTGGCGTCCGCCTCGGACTCGGCCGTCGCGGCGGAATCACCGATGACATCCGCCGTGGCTTCCCCGGCCGGCATGCCGACCCAGCCGCGAACGGTGCTCACGATATCTTCACGCGCATACCACACGATCACTCCGAGTACCAGCAACGCCAGAATCTTGCGCCCGATCTTCCGCGGTTTGCGTGGACGCCGCCGTTTGCCGCCGCTGGACGCCATCGACCCGCTGTACTGGCTGCGCGCTCCGCCACGGTCATTCATCGGCCGGGACGGCATCCGCACTCGCCCTCGATAGGTGGATCGGTTCGGACTCATCAGCCCCCTCTGCCCATCATTCCCGCACGTCGTCAAAGCCGATCAGCTTGACTTCACGTTCGAGCTCAACCCCAAATCGTTCTTTCACCTTCGCGGCGACCAGCTCGATCAACTCGCGCACCTGAACTGCGGTCGCACCGCCAAGGTTGACAATGAATCCGGCGTGTTTTGTCGAGACCTGTGCACGCCCATGCACCTTTCCCTTTATCCCGACTTCCTCGATCAACGCGCCGGCGTAGTATCCGGGAGGACGCTTGAAGACGCTGCCGCAGGAAGGAAATTCCAACGGCTGCTTCGTTTTCCGCATCCGCAATACATCGTCCATCCGGTCGGTCAGCACTTTCGGATCCTCTTTCGAGAATTCGAACCGCGCCGACGTGATTATCACCTGCTGTAATTCCGGCGCGGACCGGTAGCCGAACTCAATCGCCGTCCGCCCCAACGCGACCTCTGCCCCATCCGGGAAGAACCCGCGAACCTTAACCACCGCACCTTCGATTTCCTGACCGAACGCGCCGGCGTTCATCCGCAACGCACCCCCGACACTGCCGGGAATGCCCGCCATCAACTCCATGCCGCCAAGCCCACGATTGACCGCGGCGCGAATGAAATCGAGCAGGTTCGTGCCGGCGTTCACTTCCGCCGCATCGCCTTCGAAAGACCAGCCGGACAACCGATTCCCGATGTGCAGCGTCACACCGTCCCAACCGGTATCCGCGATCAGCATGTTGCTGCCGCCACCGAGCAGCAGCGGTTCAACCTTCTCCGCGTCCAGTACTTCCAGGATCTTTCCGACTTGACTCGCTTCGGTCGGTTCGACGAATAACCGTGACGGGCCGCCGATGGTGTAGCTGGTGTACGGCGCGAGCACGACGTCCCGCTTGACACAACCAGGCGCGGCCGTTTCCAGACGTTCGGCGATGCGCGTCCAGTCGGTCATGCGTCCCCCTCACACCCGGCCAGCAGGCTGAGCAGCTCGTTGGACGCGCGGTAAATATTCCCCGCTCCAAGTGTGATTATCATCTCGTTGCCGGTCAGTGATTCCATCACTGCCGGGGCGATATCCTGGAATCGGGGCACGTACTTCACCGCCGCATGTCCATTTTCCGTCAGCCTGTCCGCGACCAGTTTGCCGGTCACGCCCTCAATCGGCTCCTCACGTGCCGGATAGACATCAGTCACAATCACCCGGTCCGCCAACGCCAGCGCATCTGCGAATTCGGCATAGAAGCGCTGTGTCCGGCTGAACAGGTGCGGCTGGAACAACGCCACCACCGGACGATCCGGATAGGCGTCCTTCGCCGCGCGCAACGTCACGCCGACCTCGGTCGGATGATGCGCGTAATCGTCAAAGACCAGCACTCCACCCCGTTCACCGCGCAAATCGAATCGGCGCCGCACGCCACGGAACTGGCCCAAGGCCTCGCTGATCTTCGCGAACGGGATATCCAGCTCCAGCCCGGCGGTAACCGCCGCCAGCGCGTTCGACAGGTTGTGCCGGCCGGCCAGCGGAAGCTCGATGATTCCGAGATCGTGTCCGTTCGCCACGACACGACACTTGCTTGTCAATCCAAGTTCGACGTCCACACCATGCACGTCCGCACCGTCGGCAAAGCCGTAGGTCCGCACCGGGCGTTCAATCCGCTTGCGCAGCTCGGACAATTCCAGATCGTCTGCGCAGATGATCACCCGCCCGTAAAACGGGACGGAGTTGGCAAAGGCGGCGAAGGCGTCGCGCAGATTTTCGATGGTGCCATACGTGTCGAGGTGTTCCGCCTCGACGATGGTCATGATCGCGATCGACGGTGTCAGCTTGAGGAAACTGCGGTCGTATTCGTCCGCCTCGACCACCATCCATTCGCCCGAACCCAGACGCGCGTTGGTGTCCATATCACGGACCATGCCGCCGACGATCACCGTCGGATCCAGCCCCGCGCGTGTCAGCACGGTGCCCACCAGCGACGTGGTCGTCGTCTTGCCGTGCGTGCCCGCGATCGCGATGCCGGTCTTCATCCGCATCAATTCGGCCAGCATCTCCGCTCGGCGAATCACCGGAATGCCCAGCTCCTTCGCGCGTACTCGTTCCGGATTCGTCTCGCTCACCGCGCTGCTGTAAACAACCGCCTGCGCGCCTTCCACATGCGCCGGATCATGCCCCTGCGTGACCGTCACGCCGAGCGATTCCAGGTGACGTGTCACCTCGCTGGTGCTCAGGTCGCTGCCGGACACGGTGAACCCCTGCCGCACGAGGATCTCGGCAATGCCGCTCATCCCGATGCCGCCAATGCCGATGAAATGCAACCGGCCGATATTTCGGTTCAGCAGGGTCACGCTGTCGCCCTTCTCCTCGTTGCTGTCGCGGTGCGCGTCCGTGTTGGCGTCGTGGTACGTTTTGGCGCCTGATTCATCTTTCGTGCCGGGATCGCCTGCGGTTCGGCATCCACCGTGCGCGCGATGTTCAACAGAATGCCCAACGCCGCCAGCGTCATCAGCAGTGATGTTCCGCCGTAACTGATCAACGGCAGCGGCAAACCGGTCGGTGGCAACACGCCAACCGTGACTGCCATGTTCGCCAGCGCGTAAAAGCCGACGCTGAGTGTGATGCCGGCCGCGAGGTATGCGCCAAACGGTTCCGGGCTGCGCCGGGCGATTTTCAGCCCGGTGTAAATCAGCAACAGGAACAGGAACAGCAGCGCCAATGTCCCGATCAGCCCGAATTCCTCGCCGATGATGGCGTAGATGAAGTCGGTGTGCGCCTCCGGCAGGAAGAACATTTTCTGCCGGCTGCCGCCCGGGCCGACACCGAGAATGCCACCGCGTCCCATCCCGGTAAACGACTGAATCAACTGGTAGCCGCCGCCGGTCGGATCGGCCGCCGGATTCAACAGCACCTTGATACGGTCCAGCTTGTACGGCGACTTGATCACAATCGCCACCGCCGCCGCAACACCCGGCAGGATCAACGAGCTGATGTGCCAGAACTTCGCGCCGGTGATGAACAGCAGGACGAGGCTGGTCGCCATCAACATCGCCGCCGTCGAAAAGTCCGGCTGCCACACGATCAGCGTGGTCAGGGTTACGATCACCCCCAGCACCGGCAGAAAACCCTTGCTCAGGTCCTGGATCTCACGTCCGCGTAACCACCCCCACCAGGCGATAAACAGCACTACGGCGTACCGGGCCAGCTCCGACGGCTGGAACTGGAACGATCCCAACCGCACCCAGCGCGTTGCGCCGTTAACCGTCACCGCCAGCGGCGTGTCCATTGCCACCAGTACCAGGAATCCCGCCGCGACGACCACACCCGGGATCGCCGCCAATTTCCACACTTTATAAGGAACGCGCGCGAGCAGCAGCATGATCGCCACACCGATCAGCGCACGTTTCGCCTGTTCGAGGAACAGGTACGCCGGGTTGCCACCGTACGACCGCTCCGACAACTCGCTGCCCGCCGTGTACACGGCCAGCAGGCCGAGCACGGTCAGCGTCAACACCAGCACCAGCAACGTGGTGTAGGTACGGCGCGCCGGCTTCTCGCGAGTGGATGCGGTTTGTGTGGCCACACGACTCATGCGGTCTTTTCTCCCGTCGCCGCTTCGTTATGCCCGGCGTGAACCTGATCCACCAGTTCGCGGAACACATCACCACGCTGTTCGTAGTCGCGGAACTGGTCAAAACTGGCGCAACCCGGGCTGAGCAACACTGTTTCACCCGGCTGCGCGGTAGCGTACGCTTCCTTCACCGCCGATTCCAGATCACCAACACGCTTTGTCGGCAGCAAATCGCCCAGCTCTTCGTCCAACCGGCTCGCGCCCTCGCCAATCAGCAGCATCCGCGACACCTTGTCCTTGATCAACTGCCGCAGGGGTACGTAGGGCGCGCCCTTGTCACGCCCCCCCGCGATCAGGATCACCGGCGCGCGAACCGCTTCCAGCGCGACACGCAGGCTGTCAACGTTGGTCGCCTTGCTGTCGTTGATCCACAGCCGCCCGTTGTTGTGAACCACCTCCAGCCGATGCGGCACACCCGCAAACGTCGCCAGCCCCTGCTTGATCTCATCCACCGACAGTTTCAGAATCCGGCATGCGGCAGCCGCGCACAACGCATTCGCAATGTTGTGACGGCCCGGGATCGGTAACTCGTCCACCGCCATCACGCGCTCCCGGTTCGAACCGCCGAGATTGATCCAGATCTGACCGTCATGCACCCCCGCGCCCAATTCCGGTACACGATCCAGCGACACATTCAGGATCTGCGGACGGATCGAAAGCGAAATCGAGGCGATCATCTTGTCCGTTTCCGGCAGAACGGTGAAATCTTCTTCCTTCTGGTTCATCCAGATCCGCGACTTCGCCTTGGCGTACGATTCGAAATCGCCGTGCCGGTCGAGATGGTCCTCGCTGAGATTCGTCATCACCGAGACATGCGGATGAAACCGTTGAATCGTCTCGAGCTGGAAGCTGGAAACCTCGACGACGGCGTGCGTCACCCGCCGTTTTTCCCGCACCATGTCACAGAACGGATAGCCGATATTTCCGCAGGCGACGGCGTTCAAGTCCGCCTGGCACAACGTGTGCTCGATCCAACGGGTGACCGTCGTCTTCCCGTTGCTGCCGGTGATGGCGATGATCGTGCCGTAGTAGAACCAGCTCGCGACCTCGACCTCACTGACGACCTGCCGGCCTTCCTGCTTCAGGCGGTGCACGATCGGTGCGTTGCTCGGAATCCCCGGGCTGACTACCGCGAACCGCGGGATCGGGAAACCCTTGAGCCGATGACCGCCGGTTTCCAGCGGAATTCCCAATGCATCCAACTCGGCTGCGGCGGACTCGACCTTGTCGGCATCACGGATTTCGCTGACGAAGACATTTGCCCCGGCCTCATGCAGCAGGCGTGCGGCCGCCATGCCGCTGCGGCTCGCCCCGAGCACGAGGACAGCTTCCCCCTGCAGCTCTTCGCTGGAAAACATCGAGTTCATCAATGCCCCTCCCCAGCTTCCATGTCCGGGTCACGCAGCGCGTCAACCACCCGCTCGAGCCCAACCTTTCGCGAGCCCTTGACCAGGATTCCAGCGTTCGGTTCAAGCAGCGAGGCAACGTGTTGCGCGATCTCGAGCGGTGACGCTTCAACAAACGCCCGCACCGACGGATGTCCGAGCAGCGTCGCCTCTTCCGCCGCCCAGCTCATGCGTTCCCCGACAAACACGAGGTGATCCACCGCGTCAAAGTCCGGTATCCGGCCGATGCGACGGTGTTCGTCTTCCTCGAACTCCCCAAGCTCCATCACATCGCCGATGACAGCGATCCGAGTCCCCTCACGGTTGACCAGCGTCCGCACCGCCGCCTCAATCGACGCCACGTTCGCGTTGTAGCTGTCGTCCAGCAGCTCAACGCCATCGCCTAGCTCGATCACATGACCGCGTCCTGGCAATGCCTCAACGCTCGCCAGCGCCGGAACCACCTGCGACGTTTCCCCGCCCAGCTCCATCACCATCGCCGCCGCGGCCAGCGCCGCCCGGGCCCAGTGCGCGCCGATCAGCTTCAGCGTCACTTCTTCACCCTCGATGCGGATCGTGCTGCGCGACCAGCCGTCCTGCCCGACCACTTCGCCGAAGTAGAGGCTGTGTGTCCAGTCTTCCGGGATACGGCCGAGGCCGAGCGTGTAGCCGGCCTTGCGTGTCACCTTCGTCGCGACTTCGACCACGCGCTCATCGTCGAGATTGACCAGCGCCAGGCCCTTGTTGCCCGCGAGGAAGTCGAACAGCTCGCCCTTCGCCTTCTGCAGCATCTCGAACCCGCCGAACTCGCCGACATGCGCGTCGCCGATGTTGGTGATCAGCCCCGATTCCGGGTGCCCGATCTGGCAAAGGAAGTCGATTTCGCCGACGTGGTTCGCGCCCATCTCGAGAACGAGGTATTCTTCGTCGCCGGTCGCATTGAGGATCGTCAACGGCAGCCCGATATGGTTGTTGAAGTTGCCCTTCGTTGCGGAAACACGACCGAGTGTCTTCAACCCGGCGACCAGCAGCTCCCTGGTCGTCGTCTTGCCGTTGGAACCAGTCAGCGCGATGGTCTGCGCACCCAGCGAGCGTCGCGTTTCCATCGCCAGCGCCTGTAGCCCCTTCAACGTATCCGGCATCACGAACAGGATCGCGTTCTCACGCAACGAACCGGCGTACTGCGTCGCCCAATCCTCACTCACCGCACAGATCTTCGCACCGGCCTCGAATGCGGTGGCGACGTAGTCATGGCCATCCACCCGCTCGCCCGGCAACGCCCAGAACAGGTCACCGTTCTCGAGCTGACGCGAGTCGATCTTCACAGGCGGCAGCCACTCATCCCAGTTGCCGACGACACGAATCCCGGCGGTTTCCAGCATTCCGGTGCTGATCAGCATGCGGCCCTCCGCAGCTTGAGCACCTCTTCGCGGTCGTCGAACGGATGCTTCACGCCTTCGATTTCCTGGTACGTTTCGTGGCCCTTGCCAGCGATCAGCAGGACATCACCGGAGTTCGCCAGATCGAGTGCGCGCTTGATCGCTTCACGCCGATCCACCATAACCACAGCCTTTTCGCCTGCACCGGACGCTACCTGCTGGACAATGCTCGCTGGATCCTCGAAGCGCGGATTGTCGCTGGTGATCACCGCGATATCGGCACCCTCTGCCGCGGCCTTGCCCATGATTGGACGCTTGGTCGCATCCCGGTTGCCGCCCGCGCCGATCACCACGATCAACTTGCCTGTTGCCAACGGACGCAACGCTTCCAGCGCACGCTGCAACGCGTCCGGCGTGTGCGCGTAATCGATCACCGCCGTCACATCGCCTTCCAGCGACAGCCGTTCCATCCGGCCCCGTACCTGCGGCGCATTCGCGACACCGGCCTGGATCGCGGAAACATCAACACCCATCGCCAGCGCGAGGGCGGCGCAGCCGAGCACGTTCGACGCGTTAAACCGGCCGATGTACGGCGTCTTCATCTCGAACGAACCAAACGTTCCATCGACCTTGATCGTCATCCCGGACGCCGACTCGTTCACCAGCGAACCATGGACATCAGCATCCGAGTCGAATCCGAAAGTGAACGCCTTCGCTGCGATTCCGCTGAGCATTCTCTGGCCATGCTCGTCGTCGGCGTTCGCAACCGCAACAGCATCCGCCGGTAGCGTCTCGAAGAAGCTCTTCTTCGCCGCGAAATACTCCGCCATCGACCCATGCAGGTCGAGATGATCCTGACTCAGGTTGGTGAACAGACCGGCCGCGAAATGGAAGCCGTCAACGCGGTGCATCGGCATCGCAATCGAGGTCACTTCCAGCACCGCCGCCGTCGCACCCTTGTCCCGCATGTTCGCCAGCAATGCCAGCATGTCCGGCGCTTCCGGCGTCGTGCGCTCCAACGGTTCACCCTCGCCCGCGAACGACCAGCCGGTCGTCCCGATCAGGCCGGTCTTGTGCCCGGCGGCGTCGAGAATCGACTGCAGCACGTAGGTGCAGGTGGTCTTTCCGTTGGTGCCGGTAATCCCGGTCAATACCAGCTTTTCAGTTGGCTTGTCAAAGAGCTCATGGGCGGCGTAGGCCATCACGATGCGCGCGTCCGGCACCGTCACCACCGGCACATCCGCCGACACATCGTCCGGTCTGTCCGTCATCACCGCCACCGCGCCGTTTTTTAGCGCTTGTGGGATGAAGTCATTTCCGTTTGACGATCCTCCGACCAGTGCGCAGAAGAGGTTGCCCGGCTGGACACGTCGCGAATCGTAGGTCAGGCCGGTGATCTCAACCGAACCATCTCCGTGCAGCGACGCGCCCGGCAGCCTCTTAACCAGGTCGTAAAGGATCATCGCACAGCCTCCAGGTACGGTTGCGCGACGAGGGTTACCCGGGTTCCGGCGGGCACCTTCACCCCCGGCCCCGGATTCTGACCAACCACAATCCCCGACCCTGTCACCTGAGGCTGCAATCCACAGCGCGTCAATTCCGCCAACGCATCCCGCAGTGATTTCTCACGCAGTTCCGGGACACTCAGCGTGTCATCCAACGCCGCACAGCCGAGCGTCAACTCCACCGAGTCGCCTGTATGCAGCACCGTCCCCACGGCCTGCTTCTGAGCGATCACGATGTCGCCCTCGCCCTCAACCCGCGCTTCGAGCCCGGCCTGACGCAGTACATCTTCCGCCTCGGTCGCCGACAGCGCCAGCACGTCCGGCGCCAGCACCGTCCGGTCCGGCAACTCACGCGGATTCTCGTAGTCTTCGAGTGAGTAGCGAAGTTCGTTGTACGGCAACGTCACCAGCAGCCGCTCCATGATCCGGCGGAACACCGGCCCGGCGACACTGCCGCCGTAGTACCGCCGTCCCTGCGGGTCATCAATTACGACCAGCGCCAGCCATTCCGGATTCTCAGCCGGCAGAAAACCGCAGAACGAGCTGACATAACGCCCCGGCATGTAGCCACGATTTTCCGGGTCCGGCTTCTGCGCGGTCCCCGTCTTGCCGGCGACGCTGATCCCGGCGATCATCGCCTGGCCGCCGGTGCCATCCTCGACCGCTTCCACCATCAGCTTGCGCATGATGCGGGCGGTGGACGGTTGTATCACACGGCGCACTCGAACCGGTGAATACCGCACCACTTCGCCGTCCGGATTCACTTCCGACGTGATCAGCAGCGGACGCAGCAGCCAGCCGTTGTTCGCAATCGCACCGTATGCCATAGCCAACTGCAAGGGCGTTACCGCGATCCCCTGCCCGATCGCCATGTTCGCCTGGGAGACACCAGACCAATGCCGCGTTTCCGGCAGAATCCCGCCAACCTCACCGATGAAATCGATGCCGGTTTCCTGCCCGAAGCCGAAGTCACGCATCACCGTGTAGAATTCGGCCTTGCTCAGGTTTTCCGCCAGCTTGCCGGTGAGGATGTTGCTCGACTTGGCGAAGCCCTGGCGGACAGTCAACGAGTCGTAGCGGTGCGAATCGCGGATCACCCGGTCCGCCACCCGCCAACGCCCTTCCTCGAGGTCGATGATCTTGTCGAGGTCGATCAGATCGCGCTCGATGATCGCTGAGAACGGCACGATCTTGAACGTGCTGCCGGGCTCGTAAACATCGGTGATCGCACGATTCTTCTGCGCCGCGAACGGACTCGCGCCGGGATCGTTCGGGTCGTAATTCGGCCATGAGGCAATCGCGAGAATCTCACCGGTCATCGGACGGGTAATCACCACCATCCCGCTGACCGCTTCATTCTCCTCGATACCGAACGCCAGCTCTTCCTCGGCGATGGTCTGCGCGTCGATGTCGATCGCGAGCGTCACGCGGCCACCGTGCACCGGTTCCTCGCGCGGGAACATGTTGTCGTAACGCGGACGACCGTGTGCATCCATCTGCACCACCTCCCAGCCCGGTCGTCCCGCGAGCACATCTTCCCGCAGCTGCTCAACCCCAGCCGCGCCCCGATTGTCAACGTTCACATGCCCCAGCACCTGGCCCGCCGTGCGACCGTACGGGTACGAGCGCTTCGTCTCGCGCACCACCTCCACGCCCGGCAGGTCCATGCCGTCAACGCGGTTCGCAACCTCCGGCAGCACTTGACGTGCGATCCAGACAAACGGCGCATCGCCCTTCAGCCGGTTCGACACATCGCGCGTCCGCAGCGACAACGCATCCGCCAGCCGCTGCGCCGTCATCGATTTGTCGGCCACCTTCGACGGACGCACGCCGACCGACCCGTAATTCTCAA
Source organism: bacterium (assembly GCA_963675295.2). GTDB lineage: Bacteria > Electryoneota > Electryoneia > Electryoneales > Electryoneaceae > BMS3BBIN04. The sequence goes on along the minus strand of CAXXKJ010000002.1, from coordinate 1,874,997 downwards.
GGTTTTCGACCAGCGCCCGGCCACGGCGGTCCAGGATCACGCCACGATCCGGCGGCAACTCTCGGGTGTCGGTATACTGCTGCTTCGCACGGTCACGGTACTCAGTGTGCTGCACTACCTGGATCGACACCAGCCGGAACACCGTCGCCGCCGCCAGCAACACCAGCACAGCGAACACCAGCAGCAGCCGGCCAGACTGAATCGGCGCACCCATCGGCGCCTTCGGCGAACGATCCGTGGTGCGGCTCATGGGCGAACCTCCTCCAGTTCGCCCACCGTCGCGTCACTCCAACTCCGCGCCAGCAAACCGGCTACGTCACTCTTTTCCACTCCGCCCATGCGGGCGATCTCATCCGCGGTGAGCGTCACCTGCAACACCGGCGGCGGCGCCTTCGGCTCGGTCATCCCGCGTTCCAGCGCGCGCTCACGGATCGCGTCCAACGAGGTCAGCGATGCGATCTTTCCGTTCAACGCCCGCACTTCAGCGCGCAGTGTTTCGACACGTTCCGTCTGCGACGTGATCAACGCACCGAAATGCGTCTTCTGCACCTGCAGATGAATCATCGTCGCGAAGAAGCCGAACAGGATCAGGGCGAGCAGCACGAGCGGCAGCGTGAGCCCGAACTCACGCACCGGCATCGCGGCCTTTGCGCGGCCGCTCATGTACATCCTCGTGCTGTATGCCGTGGATTTCACTTCACCCTGCCCCTGGAATACGCCCTTGCTAACGCTTCCAGTTCGCTGAACCTGTTCAATTCTGCTTGATTGCTAAACGCAGCCGGGCACTTCTCGCGCGTGGGTTGGTGTTAATCTCAGTTTGCCCGGGTTGTACGGCCTTGCGGGGTACTGCCTTCATTCGGACCTGCGCTTCCGCGCCCGGTAGCGCCAGGTACCGATCCCTGTTCTCACCTTCCATCCGCCGCAGGAACTGCTTTACACGACGATCTTCCAGACTGTGGTAACTGAGTGCGGCCAACCGGCCATCGACAGCAAGCAACTCATACGCGGCATCCAACGCCCGGTCGATTTCGTCCATCTCGCCATTGACCTCGATGCGCAGCGCCTGAAACACCCGCGCCAACGTCTTGATGCGCTCCCGCGGATCGGCGACCGTCTCGACGACGGCCTTCAATTGCTCGGTCGTCGTCACCGGCCGCGCCTGCACCAGCGCTTGCACGATCCGTTTCGCACGCGGCTCCTCACCGTACTCACGCAGGATCCGGATCAACGCCGCCTCGCCGTACTCGTTGACGACGTCTGCCGCGCTGTCGCCCTGCGACCGATCCATCCGCATGTCCAACGGTCCAGCCTGCATGAAGCTGAAGCCGCGTTCCGGATTGTCGATCTGACGGCTGCTCACTCCGAAATCGAACAGGATGCCGTCGATCGGGGCAAACCCGGCGACCGCCTCATCTGACCCGATCGCGCCGAAGTTCAGCTTGTGCACGACTACTCGTTCGTCAGCGCCGAACCGCTCACGCAACACCGCAAGCGCGTCGTCGTCGCGGTCGATCACCAGCAGACGTCCGGTCTCACTCAGCTTGTCAAGGATGGCGGCGCTGTGTCCGCCGCCGCCGCCGGTCGCGTCCAGATAACGGCCGTCCGGCTTGATCTTCAGCCCCGCCAGCGTTTCCGCCAGCATCACGGGCACGTGGTACCCCTCAGCCCTCTCCACCGTGTCCACCGCGATTGGGGCCGGAACGGTATTTCTTCAGCAACTCGTTGCGGCGGGCGCGACGGTCGTCGCGTTCCTGCTCATAGTCCGTCGCGACGTAGACCTTGAAATGCGTACCGGCACCGACGAAGGCGAGGGTGACATTTTCATCCGCGCCATCAATGCCCAACTCAGTACGCAACGCATGACTCAACACCAGCCGGTTCTGCTTGTCGATCTTCGTGCGGTCGGCATCCGCGAACAGTACCTCGACCAACTCGTCACGATCACCAACGGTCAGGTTCTCCGCCCCGGTAATTCGCTCCACATACGCTTCCCACTCCGGCAACGGGTACACCTCGACCACTCCGCCGTCCAACCCCGGGCTCAGCATCAGTTCGCCAGCGAGGATTTCGGGCGGCACCTTGCGAAACGCCTTCGGGACAACGACTCTCCCGAGGGTATCCAGTTCGCATGTGTGGGTGCCGGCGTAGTAGTTCACGAGTTCTCTCTGCTGCTCACATGAGTTTGCGGATCGATTTTCGCCCTATCTTGGAGGAGCTCGAAACAGGCGTCAAAACTCGATTCGCTCCGATTTACTCCAATTTGCTCCTCTTCGCTCCAAATGGTACGGAACCGGAGTGGCCCTGTCAACGCGAGACGCGAGATTGTCGCGGCTTTTTTCAAGTTGAACAAATGTTCTGTTGAGTCCTGTAGGCATTGACGCGCCTGTGTTTCACGCGACAACCGTGAGAAACGAGTGGAGACCGGAGACCGGGGCGAGGCAAAATGTTGCTCATTGACTTGAGTTCTCAGAGAAAAAAACTCCAAGATGTTCCTCTAAAACCCCAAAAACGAATTCCAACCTGACAGCTTTATAAGCGACTACTCAAACTCCACCCTGCTCATTGCGCTCGATTCACGCCGCAGGATTCGCCACTTGCCAAATTCTGATGATTATGGTTGCGCCAAACAGGCGTCACACCTACCTTTCGCACCATCGTACCCGCAACCATCCAATCAGGACCCATCTCTGGCAAGGGGAGTCAGCGCATGCAGCTGGATCAGAATGCGACGCGTGAAAACTGGGGATCGAAACTCGGCTTCATTCTCGCGGCCGCAGGGTCAGCCATCGGCCTGGGCAACATCTGGCGATTTCCGTACGTTCTCGGCGAAAACGGCGGCTTCGCGTTTCTGCTCATCTACATCATCTGCGTGATCGTGGTCGGCCTGCCGATCATGGGCGGGGAGATGGTGATCGGTCGTGGCAGCAAGCGGAACCCGTTTGGTGCGTTCAAGGCCTTGCTTCCCGGGTCGCTATGGTGGGTGGTCGGCGCAATCGGCATTCTCACTGGCTTTCTGATCCTCTCCTATTACAATGTCGTCGCCGGATGGACGCTCTATTACCTCTATCTATCCGTAACTGGCGGCATCAGCGAACTGACAAACGGCGAATTCGCGTCCGGCACTTTCAGCGGCTTTGTCACCAACGGCGGCCTCGTCGTAACGTTCCAGTTCATCTTCACGTTTCTCGGGATCTTCGTTGTCTCACAGGGGGTCAAGGGCGGGATCGAACGGTATTCAAAGATCCTGATGCCGACTCTGTTCATTCTGCTGCTGCTTCTCATTGGCCGGTCGGTCACCCTGCCCGGCTCCATGGACGGCCTGAAATTCCTGTTCACACCGGACTTCAGCAAGTTGAACGGGGACGTGATTCTCGAAGCGATGGGCCAGGCATTTTACAGCCTCAGCCTCGGTATGGGCGTGATGATCACGTACGGATCGTACCTCGACCGCAAGACGAACATCTTCTCGAGCACGGCAACCGTCGCCAGCCTGGACGCCGGCATCGCGGTGCTCGCCGGGATCGCCATCTTCCCCGCCGTGTTCGCGATGGGGATGGACCCGGCGGACGGCGCGGGCCTGACCTACCAGGTACTGCCGATGGTGTTCGCGCAGCTGCCGTTGTCGAACGTGCTCAGTACCCTGTTCTTCCTCCTGCTCACCATCGCGGCGATCACCTCCGCGATCAGCCTGCTCGAAGTGATGGTCAGCTTCGCGACTGACGAGCTCAGATGGACCCGTTCCCGCGCGACGATCATCATGGCGGCGGTAGCGTTCGTACTCGGTGTGCCGAGCGCGTTAAGCTTCGGTGCGTGGGCAGACGTGACTGTCTTCGGCCTCGGCTTCTTCGACCTGGTCGACTACCTCACCGCCAACATCATGCTGCCGCTGGGCGGAATTCTCATCGCCATCTTCGCCGGCTGGGCGTGGGGCAACGGTGTCAAGAAGGAGATGCTCGCGGGATCCGGACAGGAGACGCTCTACAAGGTATGGCTGTGGACTGTGCGCATCATCGCCCCGATCGCGGTGGGGTTGATTCTCGTGTTCAATTTTGTGTAACTGACCGGGGAAACTTACTCCGTAAGTGTCCCCGTTTTCGTTGTGACTCAGTGACCGTATCCTTACGGAGCCCTTTGACATGCAGGAATGGATCGACACCGTCGCGGGTGGCTTTGCCACCTGGCTGATTCTCCCGCTGATCGGAACCGGGATTTACCTCACGTGGCGCTTGAAACTCGTCCAGATGATGCGTTTCGGGCACGCGTGGAAGGTGATCTCCGGCGTGTACGACAAGCCCGATGACACGGGCGATGTCAACCACCTGCAGGCGCTTTCGGCCGCACTCAGCGCAACCATCGGCATCGGCAACATCGCCGGTGTTGCGACCGCGATCCACTTCGGCGGGCCGGGCGCGTTGTTCTGGATGTGGGTCACCGCCTTCCTCGGCATGGCGACCAAGTTCTCGGAAGCCACCCTCGCAATGGTCTACCGCAAGGAACACAAGGACGGCAGCGTCTCCGGCGGTCCGATGTATTACATCGAAAAGGGGCTCGGTAAAAACTGGAAACCGCTCGCGGTGATCTTCGCGGGCGCGACGATCATCTCCAGCTTCGGCACTGGCAACGCGATCCAGGCGTTCACCGTCGCCGACTCGATGTACGCCGACTTCGGCATCCCGCCTTGGGTGACGGGCATGGTGATCGCGACCGTCGTCGCGCTGGTGATTCTCGGCGGCATCCGGCGAATCGGGATCGTCGCCAGCCGTTTGGTGCCATTCATGGCCGCGTTGTACATCCTTGGCTGCCTGTTTGTCGTTGGGATGAACATCGCCGAGGTGCCGGCCACCTTCGCATTGATCTTCAACTCAGCATTCACCCCGGCCGGTGCGGTTGGCGGGTTCGCCGGATCGACCTTTTTCCTCGCGATTCTCTGGGGTGTGCGGCGCGGGATCTACTCCAACGAGTCCGGCCAGGGCTCAGCCCCAATCGCCCACGCCGCTGCGAAAACCGAGGAACCGGTGCGCGAGGGGACCGTCGCGATGGTCGGTCCGTTCATCGACACGCTCGTCATCTGCACCCTCACCGGCCTGACCATTCTAACCTCCGGCGCGTGGAACCAGCAGTTTGAGGATCGTGTTCCGGCGTCTGCACCGGAAGTAACCTTCGCCGGCATCGAATTGCTGCCCGGCGGATCGGTCAAGGATAACGACCTCTACACCGGGACGCTGGATGTCCGCGATGGACGAATCGAACAGGAAATCGACCTCGTTTACAACAATGGATTCGTGCAGAAGCCACACCTGATCCAGCTCGGCCCGGACGACGAAGTAATCCCGATCCACGACGCCCAATTGCGTATCGAGGACGGCACCATCGTCAGTATCGTTGGCGCAGATGGCCAAAATCTGCTGGAAAACGCGCATTTCGACTGTGAGGTGCTGCAGAACGGATCGGTGCTGACCTCGTTCGCGTTCCAGTCGGCGTTCACCCGGCATCTTGGGGAACCGTTCGGCCACCTTGGCAGCTGGATTGTCACCTTCGGCGTGCTGCTGTTCGCGATTTCGACGGCGATTTCGTGGTCGTACTACGGCGATCGCGCGGTGGTGTATCTGTTTGGCCGCAAAGGGGTGCGCATCTACCGCTGGGTGTATGTCGGTGTGGTGTTCATAGGATCCAACCTCGCGCTGGCGGTGGTTTGGGGCTTCGGTGACATCGCATTATCGATCATGGCGACGCCGAACCTGATCGCGCTGGTGCTGCTCGCGCCGAAGATTGTCGCGTTGACGAAGGAATATTTCAGCCGGGATCACGTTGAAGTCAGCCGCGCGAAGTGGTTTAAGGCATGAGAGGATCGTCCTGAGTCCTGAGTCCTGAGTGAAAGATCTTGAGCCCGTGTTTGCGATTCTGCAAATGCGGGCTTTTAACTGTCGACAAAAAATGCAGTTACCCTCGCCAAACTCGTGATTTATGAATCAAATTGCCTTACCTTGTTTTTTCAATTGACGGGTAGTGCTTCTTGGATTTGTCAACCGTGGGGGTATGACAATGATTCGCTCGCTGACCATTCTCTGTGCTCTGTTCCTCATTGTTACCGCATCCAGCTTCGCTCAGGATTACTGGTGGGAAACTGAGATCTCCGCTACATTTGCCGATCTTGACGGTCTGCAGGCCGTCGATTTCGACATGGACGGTGACCCGGATATTGTCGCGTACTCGACCTCTTTCGGTGCCGGGGTTACGTGGTGGGAGAATGACGGAAGCGCCGTGTTTGTCCGGCATGCACCGGGCAACCTACCGGACAACCTGACCGATGTGCAAGTGATCGACTTCGATCAGGATGGCGATCAGGATCTGCTTGCGGTGCGTGCGGACGATTCCGTCCTCTGGCTGGAGAACACCGGCGGCTTGACGTTTGAATCGCACACTCTGATTTCGGAACTGGAATATCGGGTCACGTTCACCGTCACCGACTTTGACAACGACACCGATCTCGATCTGCTGGTTACGGACTGGGGTGGGATTCCGCTTGGTAGTGGCGAGGTGTACTGGCTCGAAGCTACGGGCGGTGGTCAATTCGCTGTTCATGAGCTGCTTGACAATGCAACATTCGAGCGTGTTGCGGTGGCGGATCTCGATGGCGACGGAAACAAAGACCTGGTCACAGCTGAGCAATCACTTGACGATCCTTTCCTGTATCTGGTTCCCTATGAGAATAACGGTGATTTCACATTCACCGCGCACGATGTTCTTGCAGTCGGCAGCAATCGGGTGCAGATCGATTGTGTGGACATGGATCTGGACGGTGATCTGGATCTTGTCCCCTCGTATTTCTACGCCACCCCTTACAACTACACTCTGTGGTATCGTGCAGAGGGTGGATTCTCTTATACCCCGCAAGAGTACACGGAATTGGGGATCTCTGAAAGCGTGGCGTGTGTCGCCGACATCGACGAGGACGGCGACCCCGACCTGATCCTTCAAGGCGCGCCAACCGCCGCGTACATCAACGACGGTTCGGGTAATCTCACCGCCGAGGTCATCAGCACCTTCTCTGCGAACCTCTGCTCGGATGTCGCGGATCTCGACGGCGACGGTTCGCTCGATATCGTGCACGGGACCCGTTGCGACGAGCTGGTGTGGTCGAAACGGTCCTTTGTTGAACAACCGATTACGGAATTCGCGCTGGCCAACAGTGTGTCCAACTTCGGCGGTTATTCTGAACCGAACGAACTTCTACCCTCTGGTGAGTTTCCGAAAGGGAGCGGCATCTACTACTTCTGGGGCTGTGATTTCTGGGTTGGTGCGAAAACTGGCGACGAGCACCACGTCTCCCATTCCGATTACGGCAACTACGAATTCCAGCCGAGTGAGAGTGGCGGCGGAGGCCGTCCTGACCATGAGCACGTGACCCTCGGCGATGGTGTCTGGCAGTATGAGTGCAGCTATGACGATTTCGAACCGGTCGGCGGACACACGCCGTTGGGGTTGCAGGTCGATCAATCCGTGATCGCACCACGTTCGTGGCAAGGGCCGGTCGGCGCACATCTCGTGCAACAGACTCTGACCAACACGTCCGGTACACAGCTCGATTCCGTGTTCGCCGGCTGGAAGTTCGACATGGATATCGCGATGGGACCGAACGGTGATCCGACTCAGCCGCACATTGATGACATGTGTTCCTACGATCCCGACACGCAAATCGCTTACATGTGGGATTCTGATTATCCACAGAGCCCGTGGGAAGACACCGGTGAGTTCGGCTGGATTCCTGGCTACGCCGGCCTCAAGCTGCTTGACGGTCCGACCGAAACCGCCGCGTTCCAGTGGTGGGATTGGGACGGCGACCCCGCTACCGACCTCGAGAAATTCCAGTACATGGCGGGAATTCACCCCGGGTCAGATGGAGCGTTCAAGGCGGAACCGGACACCGTCTGGGATTACCGTGTCTTGATCACCACCGGCCCGTTCACCCTGATGCCCGGCGAAAGAGTTGACCTTACAATGACCTACGCTGTCGGCTATGGCTGGAACGATCTCGTCGACACTATCACCGAGATGGAGAATTTCTGGCTCAGCGCGCCGGAAGCCCGGCCGGTGACCACGCAACCACTGACCTTCAGCCTCGGCGAACCGTACCCGAATCCGTTCAACGCATCGGTGATGATCCCGTTCCAGCTGGATCAACACGGGCATGCAACGATCACCGTCACCGACATCCTCGGACGGAGTGTCGCGACACTGCTGAACGGTGTCCGGTCGCCCGGTCAGTACCGTGTCAGCTTCAACGGTGAGGATCTCGCCAGCGGCGTGTACTTCGTGACGCTGACCTCGGGTGAACGTGCCACTCAAGCTCGTAAGGTTGTGTTCATGAAGTGAGAAGACCCGACTGGAGGATCACCGGATTCCTGGGAGCTCACCCCAGGGAATCCTGCATAGCATAACGGCCGGGTTCAAGTTCACGTGAATCCGGTCGTTCCTGTATTGTATACTTTTTTGAAAGAAAACCGCAGCTAACCATTGAAGTTTGGGAATTAGTACGTACTTTCTTTCAGCTAATCTGTCATCTCCCCAACGGGAACTGTGGTTGTCACAGACGATGGAGTCGAATTATGAACCGCTATTTCGTATTCCTGCCCCTGCTGATTCTTGTACTTGCCACATCCACCATCGCTCAGGACTACTGGTGGGAAACTGTCATCGACGCGGATGCCGGTTTCAAGGATATGCAGATCATCGATATCGACGGCGATGGTGACAACGATATCATCGGCGTGTATGCTTCTTCGCTAGATCAGGATGTGTACCTGTGGCGAAATGATGGCACGGGCGCTTTCAGTCGTGAATCCCTGCTGCCTGCAAGCCTGGACATTCTGGCGCTTACCGCGGCAGACGTCGACCAGGACGGACTGATCGACCTGGTCATTGAGCTGGGTGAACGTGTATCGCTCTTCCACAACACAGGTAACCTGCAATTCGAGGAAATCTTCCTGTTTGACGATGACTATCTCGTGCGAACAACCTGTGTGATTGTCGACTGGGACTTCGATTCGGATCTGGATATCATCGTCTCCAACGAGGGTCTTGTCAGCGAGGGGACACGAGGGTCCATCCACTGGCTGGAGAACAATGGTGACGTGTCATTTACCGACCACATCCTGCTGTCGGACGATCAATTCTTCTGTGTCAATGTCTACGACCTCAATGACGATGGCCACAATGACCTGATCGTGAATCACCATGACTTCGACCCGTCAGAATACAAGTTCAGCGTGTTCGCCAATAATGGCGACGATACTTTCACCGCTTACACCCTGCAGATCAACCTGATGTACAGCACATCGGCGTCCAATGTCGAGGCAGCCGATCTCGATCAGGATGGCGATCTCGATATCGTTCTGGGGGCATGGTACCTGCCCGAAGGTCTCGGATGGTTCGAGGCGACGGGGGAATTCACGTTTGAGCCCGTCTGGAATGACGAAAACTGGATCAATTCAAAGCATCCGAAGCTTGTGGATATCGATCTTGATGGTGATATCGACGTCGTACAGGCGACAATTCCGCCGATCATGCTGATCAACGACGGCGCTGCTGACTTCACGATGGAAGGATTCAGCAGGCTGACAGACACCGCGAGTCACGAAATCGCGGATATGAATGGGGACGGCTTGCTCGACATCGTCCGTCGAAACGAGCTCCTGCAGTTGGTGTGTTCATCACCCTCGAATGAAGAACAACCCCTGCCGGATCCGGTTCTGGTGAACTCTGTTTCCAACCATGGTCTGTATTTCAAGCCGAATTCCGAAAACGTTTCCGGCGAATTTCCGAACGGGAGCAACAAGATTTACTTCATGGAATGTGGAGTCTGGGTTGCGGCCAAGGATGGCCCCATTCGTCGTGTTTCGGTAGCGGAACGCTATGACAATGATTTCCTCCCCACTGCGGTTGGCGGCGGTTCACGTCCCGGTGTGACGTACGCAACGCTTGGCGACGGACAGTATTCCTATTCCTGTACTTTTGACGATGATGTGCAGGGCGGAAATGGCCCGCTCGAAGTCCAGATCGAACAGACGGTGACCGCTTATCCCGCAGGTGATGGACCGACCGGGGCGCACCTCGTCGAACAGACTCTGACCAACTTCTCCGACAATACCCTCGACAGCGTGTACGTCGCCTGGGTGTTCAACATGAATATGGCTGGATCCTACGGACTGGTTCGCCAAGGCAGCCTCGATGATCTGTGCGAGTACGATTCAGATCGTCAGCTGGCGTTCATGTGGGATGGTGACGATTCAGAAACCGCCTATGACGACACCTTCGAATTCGGGTGGGTCCCGGGAGTGGGCGGAATCAAGATCCTCGACGGGCCAGCGGAAACAGCAGCGTTCCAATGGTGGCCCTTTGACGAAGCGCCAGACATTGATGCGGACAAATTCGCCTACGTAAGCGGAACGTACCCAGCATCTGGGGGCGCGTTCAAAGCACCGCCCGATTCATCGTACTGTTATGTAATGATGCTCTCCTGCGGCCCGTTCGTTCTTGAACCGGGAGAAAGCGCAGACCTCGCCATGACCTACGCCATGGGGTACTACCTCGACGGGCTGCAACAAATGATCGATGAAATGACCACGTTCTACCTGGAAACTCCGGAACAACTGGATGGATCGGCTCAACCGCTGACCTTCAGCCTCGGCGAACCGTACCCGAACCCGTTTAACGCCTCCGTGATGATCCCCTTCCAGCTGGATCAGCGCGGACATGCAACGATTGCCGTCACCGACATCCTCGGACGGCGTGTCGCGACATTGCTGGACGCTGTCCGGTCGCCCGGGCAGCACCGTGTCAGCTTCAACGGTGAGGATCTCGCCAGTGGCGTGTACTTCGTGACATTGATCTCCGACGAACGCTCAACGCAGGCTCGGAAGATTGTCTTCATGAAGTAAGGTGTGAGGTATGAAAGAACCGGGGACACTTGCTCCGTCAAGTGTCCCCGGTTCGGTTTTCGTACACGTTGAAACTTTGGGACCCCTCACTTCGATCCAGCTGACTTCTCTTTCATCACCTCGAGTATCCCCGCGTTGTTGTGCGGGTCAGCCTCGAGCGTAACGTCGTAGCCCATGCCACGGATCAGCGACGAGGTCACCGGGCCGATCGAAACGATCTTCGTCGTATTGAGGATGCGGTCCGCCTCTTCGTCGCCCCACTGCCGCCGGAACGCCTGGTACGTTGAACCGCTGGTAAAGACGACGTAGTCCGGGTCCTTCTGGTGCATCCACGCCTGGTCGAGTTCGTCGATCGACGCGTCCAGCGTGGTGTACACGGTCAACGGGTTGACTGTCACCTCCGCATTCGCCAACGCCGTCTCCACCGCCGGATTGCCCAACTCACCACGAACCCGGATTACCAGATCGCCCTTGGTCGCAACTTGCGCCAGTTCCGCGCCCAGTGCCTTGCCGGTCGCGGTCTGCGGCACGAGATCCGCAGTCAGGCCATAAACCGCCAGTGCATCCCCGGTCGCGACACCCACCGCGGCGATCTTGAACGGACCGGCGAACCGCATGTCGCGCCCCATCCGCCGGAGCCCGTCGAAGAAGAACCGGACACCGTTCTCGCTGGTGAACACCAGCCAGCCGACATGGCCCGGTGACGCCTGCTGACGGGCGTCAACGTCGACCAGGAGGGCGTCCCACGCCTCCCGGTTGAACCGTTCCTCGAACCGGATCGCCGGGATGTGCAGCACCTCCGCGCCCAGCCCGCGCAGACCGTCCACCAGCTCCTTCGCCTGGCCGGACGGGCGGGTGACAACCACACGTTTCGTCGCCAACGGACCCGGCTCATACCATGCGATCTGGTCGGGCAGTTCGGTCACCTCGCCGATCACGATCAACGCCGGAGGCTTCACATTCTCCGCTTTCGCCTTCTCGGCCAGTTCGCTGAGCGGCGCACGCACCACCTTCTGCGCACCAGTCGCCCCACGCTCGATCACCGCAGCCGGTTGATCGGCGGGCATGCCGTCCTTGATCAGCTGCTCCGCGACCTTCGCCAGCACCCGCACACCCATGTAGGCGACCAGCGTGCCGTCCTTCAGCTTCGCGAAATCGGACAACGGAATCACACCACACTCGCCCTCACGCGCCGGGGCGGCGTTCGCGGTGAACAGGACCGCATAACACGATTTGCGGCGAAAGGTCAACGGAATACCGGAATACGCCGTCGCAGCGGTCGCGGCCGTGATACCCGGCACGATCTCATACGGAATCCCCGCTTCCCGCAACACCACCGCCTCTTCCCCACCACGCCCGAAGACCAGCGGGTCGCCACCCTTGAGCCGGACGACATTCTTCCCCGCCTTTGCCGTCTCGACCAGCAGCTCCTGGATCTTGTCCTGCTTCATCACGTGATGCCCGGCGCGTTTGCCGACATACTTGCGTTCCACATGAGCGGGCAATTCCGCGAGCAACGACGGATCGACGAGGGCGTCCACCAGCACCACATCGGCATGGTTGTGCAGCAGATCGTAGCCGCGACGGGTGATCAGGCCGGCGTCCCCCGGCCCCGCGCCGACGAGGTAAACGGTGCCTACAGACGGCTCTTTCGGGCTGTGCGAATTCGTGTTCATAGGGTGGCTTCACGTCCGGTAACGTTGTGTTGGCTCGGAATATACGGGCCTCAGCCGAGACCTGCCGGGAGGGAGAGATGGGGCTACTCAGGTATGCAAAATACGTGGTGTGTTTGTGACTAATAGTGCGCTTAAACTACGTCTGTCCCTATTTATTCCATCTATCGATATCTATCAAGATCTATAGTCTGAGCCATTTAAATCTGCTGTGGCTCTCCTTTCAGTTGATTTTTTAACATAGCTTGCAGAATTCTTTTGCAAATCATAAATATGAGTAATAGATTTAGTGAGATTAGAGTGATTTAGTCCACTTGAGATGTTCGCATTTTTAGGGGGGGGGGACCATGAAGTCGCAAATCAGGTTGTTTTCGGCAGCCTTGGTAATTCTCTTTGCCACAGTGAGCGGTTTAGCCAGCCTAGTCGATGGATATTGCTATCTGGAAGGTGAGCTCGACCATAGCGGGACAAAAGTACTATTCGTGGAAGCATCACCATCTGCGGTGAGGGATTCAGTTTATACAGGAGTTGCAGGTGATTATCTGATTGATGTTATTCCAGGAATATATGATGTCTATTTTTCGCATGATGGGTTTTATGGCCATGAACTCATTGGGCAGGATTTCTTCAACCCGCAGACGCTCTCGGATATAACCTTGCTCTTCATTTCAGGAACACCAATATCTGGTCCTCTGAGTGGAATACTTACCAGCGGAGAGTACCTCGTTGTAGGCGATCTTTCGATTGTAAATGGAGAAACCCTTACAATCGAACCCGGTTCAATATTCATGTTCGACGGAAACTATGGGTTCAATGTCGAATCGAACAGAACCTTGATCTGCCAGGGTACCGAAACAGACAGCATAAAATTCATACCAAACTATGACGGAGGTATTACTGAATGGGGAGGTATTTATTTCAGCGGTTCGGATTCTGATGACATCCTGGAATTCTGCTATGTTTCTGGTAGTAATAATTCAGGGCTCTACGTCGATAATTCAAGTCCCACGATCAACGAATGTACTATAAGTGGAAACGTGGCTGACGGTACAGGTGGCGGGATATACACAAGTAGCGGTTCTAGCTCAACAATTTCAAACAGTACAATCAGCGGAAATTATGCACCAAGCAGCGGCGGTGGGATTTATAGTGGTCCCGATTGTAATCCCACGATAACCAACTGTAACATCATCGGTAATTCAACTCACTACAATGGCGGTGGGATATCGATCGACTACTCAAGCCCAACGATCAGCGATTGCATCATCAGTGATAACACAGCTGATCTAAATGGTGGAGGAATAAAAGCTTGGTATTCAAGCCCGAATATCAATCGCTGTACCATCAGTGGTAATTCTGCCGAAGAACGCGGCGGGGGAATCTATTGTGATGACGAATCCAATCCAACTGTCAGCAACTGTGACATCATCGAGAATTTTGCAGATGATAATGGATCAGCGATATTTTGCTGGTACGATAGCAGCCCGATTGTCGTTAACTGTACTATTACGGACAATTTGGGTGAGGAAGCCATTTGCGTTCACAATATTGGAGAAAACAACCCGGAATTCATCTACTGCAATTTTTATAACAATCTCTATGGGGATTTTTGGCCGGGAGGTGATATTGATCCTGACCTCGGTATTCTCATAGCCGTTAATGCCAACAGTGACTCGTGCGACGCCTACTTCAACATCTTCCTTGATCCACAGTATGTTGATCCGAACAACGGAGATTATCACCTTCAGGAAACGTCGCCGTGCATTGATGCTGGCGATCCCCTTGGCCCCACCGATCCGGACGGTACCGTCGCAGATATCGGAGCATTCTATTTCGATCAAGCATTCATCCCGAATCTGGAAATCACCACACCGTCTGCGGGTGAAGTCTGGGAACGGGGAACCTCCCGCAATATCGTCTGGACGGACAATCTGACTGAAAATGTGAAGATCGAGCTCTACCACGGTCTTACGCTCGAACAAGTGATCGCTGAAAACACCGAGAGCGATGGTTCTTATTCATGGGATATCCCGACCCAAGGACCACTCGACAACAACTACATGATCAAGATTTCCAGTGTGTTGGATGGAAACATCTTTGCTGAGAGCGATTTGTTTACTCTCGATTACACTCCGCCACCGTTGCTGGAAATCTACCTTACTGCCGATAACCCATTGATCGTTCCTCGAGGTGGAGTGTTCTCCTACGACGTGCACCTTATTAATAACCAACCATCGTTTACTCAAGTAGACATTTGGACCCAGGCCGTTCTACCCAACGGTAACCCTTATGGCCCTCTCTGGCAGATCAATGACTTTCCGATGATGCCTGGCGCCAGTATTGAAGCGCTGGGAGTTGGGCAGGCTATCCCGATGGGTGCACCATTGGGCGAATTCACCTTCCGGATCCGGGCAGGATCTTATCCAAACGGAATCCTTGCCCAGGATGATTTCCCATTCGTGATAGTGTCGGCTGTAACTGCATCTGCTGGTGCTACCGATTGGACAGCGTACGGTTTCAGGGAAGCGTTTGAGAGAGGGAGGATAACCTCCGGTTTGGAGGAAACAGTATTACCTGACAAGTTCACCATGTCACGAGCCTATCCAAACCCGTTCAATCCAAGTACTTCGATCAATATTTCACTACCGGAAACGGCGAAAGTTGCTGTGGTAGCCTACAACGTGAACGGTCAGCAAGTTGCTGAGTTGGCAACCGGCACCTACTCCGCTGGCACACACACATTGAATTTCGATGCGTCAAGCCTAGCCGGTGGAGTCTATTTCGTACATGCTTCCATAAAAGACTGGTCTGAGGTGCAGAAAGTTGTACTGATTAAGTAGGAGAGGCAACCGATTGGTTTCAGGTAGTACAAATAGTTGGATCGGATAGCAGACAGAAACAAACCCCAGCTTGTGTCCAAGCTGGGGTTTTGTGATTCTGGCACTATGAAAACGCAAATTTCAAGATTAGATGCACCGCTTAGGTTTTGTCGTTGAAGAGGATCTCTTTCGGTGTTCTGTATCCGAGTGTTTTTCTCGTGTTGATCTCAAGTTTTGCTTCCTTCTTTCCTGCAGTGTCTTCCGTTTGATCTCCTCACGTTTGGTCTGAATTTCGTGATAGCGGCCGTGGTACATGTCGGCCGGGGTGATGTTGTCCAGTGATTCATGGACACGTTCGTGGTTGTACCAGGTTACGAAAGCGTCGATCTGACGTCGTAAGTCGTCCGGAAACCAGTAGTTCTGCAGCTTGACCAGGTTCTTCATCGTACGGTGGTAGCGTTCGATCTTGCCCTGTGTCATCGGGTGATACGGCTTGCCACGCGTATGGTCCATCTTCTGCTCTGACAGGTACTTTGCCAGTTCTTTCGACACGTAGCACGGCCCGTTGTCCGACAGCAGCCGGGGACGGTGACGCACGGTCACAGGGGCATAGTTCGGGTCACAAGGGCACCTGACGAGTCAGAGCGTCGGTCGAACAGTCAGGTGCGACGCACAAAAAAGTGCCACAGGCCGTAGCCTAAGGCACTTTGTATACGAAATCGAATTGTTCAAGCGATGCGTTTGCCAGCTTATGCCTGCGCCGCCTTGAAACGTACGTTCACGTCATCCCAGTTGATCACGTTGAAGAACGCGTCGGTGTATGCCGCCCGCTTGTTCTGGTACTTCAGGTAGTACGCATGCTCCCAAACGTCCAGCACGAGCAGCGGGGTGATGCCGTGCACGGTCATGTCGTTGTGCAGCTGCGCCTGGATGATCATCAGCTTGCCGAATTCCTTGTGCCAGCCGAGGATGCCCCAGCCGCTGCCCTTGACCTGGTTCGAGGCGGCGGTAAAGTGCGCCTTGAACGCGTCAAAGCTGCCGAAGTCCTTGTCAATCTGCGCCGCGATGTCGCCGGTCGCCGGACCGCCACCGTTCGGGCCCATGTTGGTCCAGAAGATGGTGTGCAACGCGTGGCCGGACCCGTGGAACGCGAGGTCCTTGCTCAGCGCATCCATGCCCGCAAAGTTGCCGGTTTCGCGAGCCTTCGCCATCTTCTCGAGCGTGGCGTTCAGGCCGTCAACGTAACCCTTATGGTGGATATCGTGATGCAGACGCATGGTCTGCTCGTCAATGTGCGGTTCGAGCGCGTCGTACGCGTACGGAAGTTCCGGAAGTGTGTAGGCCATCGTTCTCTCCATGTTTATCGTTCAAGTGATCGTTGTGCCTGTGCCGTTTGGATGCAGCTTCCGCGCGGACGTTGCGGCTCTGTTAGGAGCTCCTAAGAGAAGCACGTCAGGAGCGGAATATTAGGCGATCCGAACTTGGCACTCAAGAGGATTGGGGCATGTTCCGGACTGTTGGAGCGAATCAGGGAACGGGGAGACGGGGAATCAGGAGGATGTGGCATCCCGCGTCATGTCCGCGTCCGCAAGCGTACACGGGTACGATCTCAGAACGGGGAGACGTTCAGAAGTGACGGCGTTCTTTCAGCGAGACGTAGGTGTCGCGGCCGATGATGATATGGTCGAGCAGCTCGATGTTGAGCAACCGGCCGGCCTCGGCCAGCTCACGGGTGAGGTGGATGTCCTCGGGTGAGGGTGCGGGATCGCCGCTGGGGTGGTTGTGCGCGATCAGCACCGAATGGCAGTGCTTCTCGATCGCCGGGCCGAAGACTTCACGTGGATGCACCAGCGCGGAGGTCAACGTGCCAATGCTGATCACCTCGTCGACAACCAGGCCGCCCTTCACATTAAGGTACAGCCCGCGAAAGTGTTCACGGGTGAGTTGCGCCATTTGCGGCGCGAGGAATTGGTAGGCGTCCTCGGGACCGTGGATTTCGACGTCGTTGGAGCTGGAATACAGCCGCCGGCCCAGCGCGAAGATGCGGATCAGGCGTTCGGCGGCGTCAATGGTGAGCCCGCCCTCGCGAGCGAGCAGAGACGCGTCCCGGATCTGCGTCAACGCTTTCCCGCCGAACATGCGCAGCAGCCGTTTCGCGATCTGTTTCGGCTGATCCACCTCGCCGTCCAGCACCCCCGCGAGCAAGTCGGACAGCGGCGCATCATTGTCGAGCTCCGATTCAACGCCGGCAACCTGCGGGATCATCGCGCCCGGACCGTTCTCGGAATCAGCGAGCTGTTCGCTACCTACCGGTTCCGGCAGCGCCTTGTGGACGCCGTGTGCGATCAGCACCGGGCCAGGATGGATGCGGCGTTGTTCCCGTAATCGCGTGCCGAGTTCGCTGTCCGCCAATCCCAGCGCCAGCAGTTCACTCAATCCCTCGGCGGCGAGCAGACGGGAATCGCTGTCGCTGAAGAACGCTGGGTCCGACTCGGTCAACTGGCGCACGTGGACCAACCCGCAGCCCTGCATCCAGTGGACGACATCCCGGCTGGCCGGCGGGTGCAGCCGTCCACCCTCCGCCAATGCGTCCAGCAGCTCACGGTGCAGCTTCTGCTCCTGGCCGAACTTGCCGGCGTTGGGACTCCATTCGACGATCACCAACCGGCCCTGATGATTGAGCAATTTCACCCACGGTTCGAGAAACGAAGCCGGATCGTCCTGGCGCGCCAGGGTGAACGCCAGCACGATGAGGTCGCAGCCGCCGGGAAGACGGTCGGGCTGGGCGTCAATGCCCTGGACAAACAGGATTTCGCCTTCCTGCAAGGCACGGGTACGTGGGGGTTCACCAAGGGAACGGGCGGGATCGGCGGCGATGACGCGCTTGAAGTGAGTGCGGATATAGCGGGCGAGGCCATCCCCTCCTCCGACCACGACAGCAGTGTCGCCCTGTTGTCCGTCAAACCAACTGCTACTCATGAGTCCTGCCAATCCCGGTTGCATGCCTGGGCAAAGTATACGACGATTTCGACGATTTCTGCATCACCCCCGGGAGCGTATTCAAGATCGCCGGAACCCATGGGCTCTGTTTCCTTTGTGTGAGTTAACCGAAACTAACCCTTGCCTTTGAGTTTGGGAATTCTGATATTAGGCCGTCCTACTAGTTCGTATACGCCTAAAACCCATGAACAATGCTCTTTTTAGTGACACAGTTCATGAGTTGTTAGCACGAAAAAGTAGTAACTGCATGTAGCAGATCGAGGAAAAGGGAGAAGAAACGGTCAAGGAGTTAGTGATGAAGAGAAGCAAATGGTTGACTCTGCTGCTGGTGATGATGCTGGCCGCGATGTTTGTGGTGGGTTGTCCGGAAGATGATGATGACGATAACAACAACCCGACTGGTCCGTCCGGTGGCGATCTGACCGCTGACGAACTGTCGGAAGCGGAGCTGAGTCAGGCTGCGGAAGACGGCATGATCCTGCAGACTGAAGCGGGGATCTCCCAGGCTTTCGCGATGAAAGGCAGCTTCAATGGTGGTGGTTTCGCCGGTCCGATGAGCGTTGAGCCGACAGATGGCTTCAAGCAGATGTTCATGGTCGCCGATCCGCCAGAGGGATTCACCGGTCCGGATAACGATGGTTGGTACACCTCCGAAGACTACCAGGGCTTTGGTGACTTCATGGTCCGCCTGACCCCGGACGTGTGGGATCCCGCCCACGAAGGCGAAGACGTAACCAAGGTCGAGTACCGGATGTACTCCACGTACACGGAATACGCGACGATCGAAATCATGTACGACTACTGGGGCGAGGTGAACGCTGCGCGCACGATGTTTGATGGTGCGTGGAGCTACAGCTACAAGTACGTGCTCGACATCCAGGGCCAGGAAGTGAACTACGAATACGCGTACAACGTGTCCTGGAGTGATGTGTCGATGGTTGAAGGTGACTATTCCGGTCACTACGAATCTGAGCTGTATTATCCGATTTTCGGCCAGAACGCCACGCCGCAGCTCGTGCTGCTGGAAACCATGTTTGACATCAACTCGGATGGCACCGGCACCGGTACCGGCTACATCGCAGGCGAAGAGTACGTGCGCTTCGTGGTCGATTCCGTGTCCTATGGCGGTATGAGCGGTCACTACACTCTGAAGAGCGAAAACTGGGAAACCGAACACCCGTTCTAAGTTCTGATCGTTGTCTACATCAAGCCGGATGCAATCGCACCCGGCTTTTTTGTCTCTAGGGCTGGAACCGCACCCAAGGTTTGGCGTGCTCCCTGAGCCACGAGATCGTGGAAATCTTTCCGCGATTTAGACCTGACGCTTTCGCGGCACGATGCATCCGTCTAAGTTAGATAGAAGCGCGGGGGGAGCGATCTGGGTTTCTGATTGCCGCAAGCACGTCCTTTCCACCGGATTCTCCCGGCCCGGCCACCCTGGTAAACGCAGAGTTACACATGGCTGAACCGACACAATCAACCGCCACGGTTGACCCGATGAGCTGCATGCAGGCCGCAAGGAAGCTGGCCGAAACCGGTGACGCTATCCCGGATGAACTCGAAACGGCACTTGCTGACCAGCCCCGGCCGCTGTTTGCCGATCCGGCCACCGCTCGGGAGGAACTGTGGGCTATCCTCGCCACACCGGAACGGGATCGCGGCTTGCGATGGCTCAACACGCACGGCATCCTGGACGAACTCATCCCCTGCTGGGCAGGAAATTCAGTGCGGAGGGAGTTCCGCCTTAGTGCCGTCGAGCAGGTGCACAAGGAAGTCTGGCGCGATGGGTTGGACGATGGGGTTTTCAAGCTGATTTGCGATACGCATGACGTTGTCGTCGATCAACGTCTCAACCGCTGGGCCCTGACCGCGCTGGCAACGTTGCTCGCCGGGGGTGATGTCGAGGACCCACGCACGTGGACCAATTTTGTCCGCCGTGACCTGCACCGGCTCGGTGCCACCGAAGCCGAGATCGTCTGGATCACCGGCATCCTGCTCAACTTCAACCAGGCGCTGCTGTTCCTGCGTGGCAACAATGTCCAGTTGAACCTGAAGCCGGAATGCGCTGTCGTTGGGCTCAGCACCCTGAGTCTCAGCGATCCGGAATCGATGGACGATGCGGTACAGCGTGTCAACCTAGCACTGGCCGATGAGGTCAATCCGCTCGACCGGGTGAGCGAAGAGGACGATTAGCGCGAACGAACAAACCAATCCAAGTGCGATGCTAGTCTGAGAAAAAACGGGGCGTGTTCTGATGAACACGCCCCACTTCTGTATCCGATAGCTTACCATCCGGAAGGGCCATCTCCGTCCCAAACCCTGAGACTCGGGATGACGCCCCACTATTTCTGGTAGACGCTCTTGTAGAGCTCCTTCAACTGCTCGTCGTTGGCCTTGATCTTGTAGAACCGCTTCGCCCAACTCTTCAGCTCACGGTCGATGCCGTGTTCCAGTGACCGTCTGAACTTAGGCATCTGCGCGCTGCCAAGGTTGATGTAAGTCGTCTCAACCGTGCCCTCCGCGCCAATTGTGCCCGAACGCATGATCACCTTATAGAGCACAGGTCCGAAGCCAAAGTATCTGCAATTGACCTCGATCCGGTTGATCATCACCTGCTCATCCTGGGCGGTCTCATAGAGCTCGCGGACCCTCTCGTCCCGTTCCATCAGGTCGAAGTTGTCGAAATTGATAAAGGGAGTAAAGTCGCCGAAGTGTTCTTTGTACGAGTTCTCCATGAAGAACTGGTAGTAGCGCTGGTCGATGTTCAACCCGGTCGTGTCACCAGTGAAATAGATGTCCATGTACCCGGTGAACTTGACGTCATCGAAATCTTCGATGTACCGCTTCCAGTCCCAGTAATCGTAGATCTGCTCGGTAAAGTTGGTCATACTGAAGAAATTCTCGATTTCTTCTTCATCCTGCGTCGTAAACAGGAGCACAAAAAAGACCACAACCGCGAGCAGCGTGTACCCGAGGAACTTGAGGAACGACTTCATGTAGCCTTGATCCATCAACATGGGTAACCGTCCAGACTTGACTAGTTGGAAATGAGGCTATCTGTCTCAGGCACGAATATACGAGCCAAGGATGGTAAATAAACCCCGTTCCGGAGCGAGTGTTCGTTTCTTCCGGTTTCCGAGAGATCCCTCTCCTGAGGCAAGATTGCTGTTGCTCCGCCCTGCAACCTGCACCATGTTTGCATCGTCTAAGATTGTAACAACTGGATACACCTGATACAGATTCAACCTGGAGCAAACGATGAAGAAGAGTATGCTTGTCATGATCGCGCTGCTGATCGCTGTCAGTGGGTACGCGGCGGACAAGATCCGGATCGAGAAACTGGATGATCTCCCCCGTCACACCTACGACGTCGAGGGGCAGGCCGCTGAGTTTGTGATGGACCGTGACGCCATCCTCGACCTGGCGAAAGATGTCAAGAAGGACCTGCAGAGCGATCTCGACACGTACCTGATCGAAGATCCGACGACTCTAAAGAACTACTACGCCGACCTCGGCACCATCGCGCTGATCGAGAAGGACTGGGACACCTACCTCAAGTATCTGCAGATGCGCCGCGACCTCGAGGACAAGGAAGCCGCGAAGCTGACCACCGGCCTGTTCATGGAATCGTACATCACCGCCGTCCGTTCCGGCGATGACATCGGCCCGGTTTTGCGCCGTGAACTGTCGCAGCGTGTCAGCGGACTGCCGTACGACGTGGTCGGTGACGTGATCAAGCAGACCAAGGGCACCTCCCAGATCATCACCGTCAACCTGCTCAAGGGTAGCCTCGAAGCGACCGTCCAGCCGGTGATCGACGGATCCGACGGTGAAGTTTCCAAAGACATCGCGACCGGCCTGCTCGGTGCTTACACGACCGTCCACTATTACATCCCGAACAAGAGCGTGGTCACCGAAGTGTACAGCGCCTACCTCGACGCCAACGCCACCGAGAAGGACGACATCTGGGCGGACCGTGATGTCGAACTGCCGGAAGGCCAGGACGCCGACCCGGTCGTGATCGGTATCTGGGACAGCGGCGTGGACGCCGACGTCTTCGTCCGCACCGGCCAGATGTGGACCAACGAAAACGAAATCCCGGACAACGGCAAGGATGACGACGGCAACGGATTCGTTGACGACGCTCACGGCATCGCATACGATCTGCACGCCAACAAAACCCCAGACCTGCTGTATCCGATCGGTGATGTCGAAGCTGATCGCCCGCGTCTGCAGCGCCTGACCAAGGGCCTGCTCGACCTGCAGGCGAACATCGACAGCGAAGAAGCTCAGGAACTGCAAGCCAACATCAGTGAGCTTGAGCAGTCCGAGGTGCAGCCGTTCATCGAAGATATCAGCAAGTACGGTAACTACAGCCACGGTACCCACGTTGCCGGTATCGCCTCCGCGGGCAATCCGTACATCCGCCTGCTCGCCGCCCGTCTGTCGTTCGGCCACACCATGATTCCCGAACTGCCGACGATCGAGCAGGCGCGCAAGGACTCGGTGATGTACCAGGAAGTCGTGCAGTACTTCAAGGACAACAATGTCCGCGTGGTCAACATGAGCTGGGGTGGCAGCGTCGCCGGGATCGAATCGGCCCTCGAGCAGAACAACGCCGGCGGTACACCGGAAGAACGCAAGGAACTAGCGCGCCAGATTTTCGAAATCGGCAAGCAGGGCCTGTACGACGCGATCCGTAACGCGCCGGACATCCTCTTCGTCACCTCCGCCGGTAACTCGGACAACGACGTCGAGTTCGAGGAGTTCCTGCCGAGCTCGTTCCGTCTGCCGAACATCATCAGCATCGGCGCGGTGGACCAGGCCGGGGATGAAACCGATTTCACCAGCTTCGGCAAGGTGGATGTGTACGCAAATGGTTTCGAGGTCGAGAGCTACGTGCCCGGCGGTGACCGGATTCCGTTCAGCGGAACCTCCATGTCCAGCCCGAACGTGGTCAACCTCGCCGCGAAACTGCTCGTCATCAAGCCCGATCTCACCTCGCAGCAACTCGCCGGACTGATTCTCGCGGGTACGGACGCCACCTACGCCGGCGACCGTCTCGTGCTGCTGATCAACCCGAAGCGCACCGTTGGCATGCTGATGGCTTCCATGCAGCAGGCGGGATGATCAACACCAGCTCTGAGCTCTGAGCTCTGAGCTGTGAGCTGTGAGCTGTGAGTTTTGAGTTTTGAGTTGTGAGTTGTGAGTAAAAACTGAATTACCAAGGACTTAAGTCCGTGGTAAGCCGGCATCAGCCGGGGACACGTTCAGTAGAAAGTGTCCCCGGTTATTTTCTCCAAATCAGAGCCGCTTGATCCATCACTCGCATCAGGCGGGTTCATTCCCGCATCTTGTCACTGTCACAGGTTGACTCATAACTCGTAACTCATCACTCACAACTGATGTTCACATGGCCTTATCCATTCCAGACGACCTGCTCCCGCGCACCGCGACCCCGCGCTGCGCCCACTTTGGCGAGTGTGGCGGGTGCTCGTTCCAGGACGTTCCCTACGAGGCACAGCTTGCCGCGAAACGATCTGTCATCGAAGAGCATCTCGGCCGGACGGTCGAGATCGTGCCGAGTCCGGACCCGTGGGGCTACCGTCACCGGATGGATTACGTCACCGCCTTCGGCAAGATCGGCCTGCGAAAGCGTGGCGACGGCAAATCGGTCATCGACCTCAACGAATGCCACATCGTGCCGCAACGGGTCAGCGACCTGCTCCCCGATCTGCACACGTGGCTGGACGAGCTCAACATCCGCGGCTGGAACCTTGTCACCAAGCGTGGTGATCTGCGCTACATCACCTTCCGGCATGCGTTTTCATCCGATCAACTGATGATCATTCTCGTCACCTTCCGCCGTGAATCCGGCGTCGAGGCATTGGCCGAACGGCTGGCCGAACATGTGGAATCGGTCGTGTGGTCGGTGCAGGAACGGGTAGGCGACGATTCGCATGGCGAGGTACAGAAGATCTGGGGACGGGAAACCCTCGATCAGGCGATCGGCGATTTCACCTTCGAAATCAGCCCCGGCTGCTTCTTCCAGAACAACCTGCTGCTGGTCGACCGGATGTATCAGCGTGCGGCATCGTACGTCCGCGGCTTCACCTTTGACCTCTTCTGCGGCACCGGCACCATCGGCATCTATGCCTCACGTGAAGCGGAGAAGGTGCTCGGCGTGGAAGTCGTCCCGGAGAACATTGAGCTGGCGAAGCGGAACCTCGAACGCAACAGCGTTGACAACGTCGAGTTCGTGCTCGACAACGCCAACCATTTCCTCGCCCACTACGATGGACCCACGCCAGACACCGTTATCATCGATCCCCCCCGTTCCGGACTCGCGCCAAAACTGATCCGGAAGCTGAACCGCCTTGAGGCGAAACGGATTGTGTACGTATCCTGCAATCCGAAAACCTTCACCGCCGACCTTGAGCAATTCGAAGGCTATGAACTCAAAGAAGCAGAGGCATACGACATGTTCCCGCAAACCCCGCACGCCGAGTTGGTCACGTTGCTCGAACGCCGGAACACTGCCTGACATTCTCGAGCAGTCCAGCGAAGACGAGAAAGACTGACTGGCCGCCCCTGCGGCGCAAATCGACCAACCGGAAGCACTTTGGGTGTTTCCGGTATTTTTGTCGTAATAAAGCAAATACTGATAGGAATCTTCAAGATATTTTCGGTAACTCGCTCGATTTATTAAACTTTTTTCGTGGAATGATCGCCCAGCGAAACCATGACGGATGGCAGCTTGCATTTTCACAAGAATTTATACATTATTTACGTTCTAAACTGTTGTATTTATTGCACATTGCTCGACTGGCTCACCTGAACCGGGCGATCTCCACTCCCTTACTTGAAATAGACAAAACGCGAAATGCGATGATTAGCGACGAGCATTTGGCTCCGGAGCTCGGAAGAGAAATTTCGCAATTTTATGAAAATACTGGTATTTCTATTCCGATTCCCTTATACTCAGTCCTTGAACTCATATGCTTGGTTCAAATTGAGTTGGAGGAGCATATTCGGTTGCCAGCACGATCTACATGCACTGCTTCGATATCAAGCCGAACCCCCGCCTGTGCACGACTCATCCCCAAAAAACACAGGCACATTGATAACTCTTCACAAAACAAGACTGCTTGCGTGACGGTTCCCGTGTACAACTTCACCGAACGGGACACCCGTTCATTTGAATCCCAGGGCTTGTTTTCCATCAGGAAGGCAAGAGAACAGCGCGCAAACATTTATGGAGGTCACACATGAAGCGTGCATTTTTGGTCTTCGGACTGGTATTACTTTTTGCGGCTACCGGCTTCGCTTTTAACGAAGTGGCGTTGGAACGGGCGCAAAATACTGACAACCCCACCGATGCCCAGCGTCAACTGCTGGAAGCGTATTCCCAGTGGGAATCTGGTCAGAATCAGATTGACCACTTTGGCGGTCCGGATGCTGCTGGCTATGTCTTTATGGACAGCCAGGAAGCCGGCGGTCCAACCTTTGACTGGATCGATTTGACAGCGACCGGCACCGTGATCGACAGCCTGTGGGACACCAACTACGTTGGTCCGTACCCGATCGGCTTCAGCTTCCCGTTCTACGGAAACACCTACACCGAATTCTGGGTGCACTCTGACGGCGCGATCGCTTTCGTCGATTATCCGTCCGCCATCGGCCTCAGCAACGGTGCGTTGCCGTCCACCAACGTTCACGGTCCGACCGTTTGCTTCTTCTGGGACGACATGGATCCAGGCGACCCGCAGGGTGGCCACGTGAACCGCAACTACTACGAAACGATGACCATCGGTCTGCAGCAGGCGCTCGTGTTGCACTGCGATGACTTCGCAGAATACGGCACCGACTACGATCAGCTCGACGTCAACGTCATCCTGTTCGAAGATGGTACGATCAAAATTCAGTACGACGACATCGATGCCGGCCTTGATATCGCTGGCGAAACCATCGGTATCCAGAACCTCGACGGTGGCGACCCCAACGTGGTCGCGCTCCAGGCCAGCTACAACGCCGATCCGGCTGACTATCCGTTCAACCAGCTCGCGATTCAGTTCGAGCAGTTGACCCCGGATGCGAGCCTTGACGGTACGGTCACCGAACTCGGTTCCGGCGACCCGATCGTTGGTGCGGACGTGACCTACGGTATCTACTCCACGACTACCGACGACTTCGGTTACTACTCGTTTGACAACCTGTACAGCGGCACGACCAACACGCTGGAAGTCAGCTTGCTGGGATACTTCCCGTACAGTGGCGACGTGACCCTCGCGGTTGGCGCCAACACGCAGGACGTCACGCTTGAGATGATTCCGCCGCCGGACTACCTCAACAGCTTTGAAGTCAACGGCGATCCGTTCTTCGATGATGGTAACGGCGAATGGGAATGGGGCGAACCGGTCAACTACGGTGGTGCTCACGAAGGTCCGGGTGCCGCGTTTGAAGGTACCAACGCCTGGGCGACCAACCTCGACGGTATTCACACCGATACCGGTGGCAACCGTTGGCTCACCTCCGGCTACTTTGAGCTGGGTGACTCGCCGGTGATCAGCTACTATCACTGGTTCGACTACAACGATGACTACGACGGCTACAACTTCAACATCTCCCTCGACGGTGGCGATACCTGGACCACCCTGCAGCCGGACATCGGCTATTCCGGTTTCTGCACCTACACCGGCTTCACCGATCAGGAAGTGTTCTATAACGACGAAACTCCGCCGACACCGGGTCAGGAAGAGTGGGCGCAGGTTACGTATGACCTGAGCGCGTACGCGAACGAAACCGTCGTGTTTGGTTTCCAGCACATCGCCTCGACCGTCGTCAGCTACTACGGCGTCTGCTTCGACTATGTGCAGGGCTGGGATGTGACGGCTGTCGCTCCGCCGCAGGCTTCGACCGACATCACCATCATCAGCGGCGCTGACGTGCCGGCTGAAGGTGGCCAGATTGTCTACAACCTGTTCCTAGAGAACAACACCGGCATGGTCCGGACCGCCAGCCTGTGGTTGTCTGCCACGCTGCCGAACAGTTCCAACTACAACATCTGGAACTACAACTACACCTTCCTGCCGGGTTACGCGGTTGGTGAAGGCATGGTTGTTGACGTTCCGGCGTTCGCTCCGGCCGGCGATTACATGCTGACCATTAACCTCGGCGTGTTCCCGAACTTCTCGCTGTTCAACGACAGTGAGCCGTTCAACAAGGCCGCCGCTGGCGTCGCTTCGACGGGTAATGCGAACCTGACAGGCAGCAAGCCGGTTCTCGTCGGTACCGCGATCGCGGCTGACGACGCGGAAGCGTCTGTCGTTCCGACCGAGTTCGAACTCGGCCAAGCCTATCCGAACCCGTTCAACCCGACCGCCAACTTCAGCGTCTCGCTGCCGGAAGCGGCCGACCTGAACGTCCGCGTGTTCAACGTGATGGGTCAGCAGGTTGCTGAGCTGGCGAACAACCGCACCAGCGCAGGCGTGCACAACTTCACCTTCAACGGTGCCAACCTGTCCAGCGGTGTGTACTTCATCCAGGCGCAGGTTCCGGGTCAGATGAATGCGATCCAGAAGGTCACCCTGATGAAGTAAACCGTACAAAAAATCCGAAACCCAACCGGTTTCGGATCACAGAAACACAACCCAAACCGGGATAGCTCAATCGAGCTGTCCCGGTTTTTTTCTGCCCCGAAACACCAGCTTCACAACAACCATTTGTCTTTTTTGTCTATTCTATTTACAAAATGTTAGTCGTGAAGTCTAACCTGTTTCTTACCAACCGGATGAACTGACTACCAAAAAAGCCGACGTTTTACCTCTGAGAGCTTACTAAATATCGTAAATCTGTAAATATTGATTCCATATTGTTGATTTGAAAGCCGCATTGTCAGCGGAGAAGACAATGATACTGTTATTATCAGTAGAAAGTCGAACCCCAAAAAATTCAACCGATTTGGCCACTCATACAACACTAGTGTTGACAGTTAACCGCAGTCGTAGTATACTGTGATAGACAAATATTTGTGTTTTTAGGAAACGCTCAGCTTTTGGGGTTAGCGCATACTAAATTTTCTAA
The DNA here is from genome assembly GCA_963675295.2 of bacterium. Classification (GTDB taxonomy): domain Bacteria; phylum Electryoneota; class Electryoneia; order Electryoneales; family Electryoneaceae; genus BMS3BBIN04. The sequence goes on along the minus strand of CAXXKJ010000002.1, from coordinate 1,846,485 downwards.
AACACGTTTCTTCCAGCACCTCTCCCTCGCACAGCTTTCCAACAGGTTCCAGATTGCAGATTCTTTAAAAATAAAAGTTAATCACTCTTTTATGCTTATTTACACTTTTATAAGTGCTCGTTCATGATCGTTCCGCCGGGGGAGGCGGGACATGTACGCACAAAGGAGGAACAGAGATGAAGCGCTATTTGGTATGGGGGATGGTTGGCCTGTTGTTGCTGGCCATGTCCGGCATCGCATCGGCCACCGTGTGGCAGGGGATTCTGGATCCGGGTGACTATGTCACCACACCGATCTCCAACGTCAACGATGTTCAGTGCAAGTCGAAGATGACCTGCATGATCCCGACAATGAACCCGATTCCGCACCAGACCTGGGTCACCCATGGTATGTCGCTGGAGTATCTCCACTCCGCTGACCTGATGTACAACCAGACCTCGTACTCGAGCGGCAGTATCAACTACGGCACCGCCACCCTGCACTGGCGTGTCGGCACTGCGGTCACCAACGGGTACTCGGTGTTCGTGTTTGTCTGGTAATCCTCGCAGTTGTTCGCCCGGAAGGCGGCACGACCGTTTCGTCGCCCGCCGTCCGGATTTTTCCAACACCCGCTTCACTGTGGCGGGTACCCCATTTACAAAGGGAGAAGAAGCATGAAACGCACTCTGCTGCTGGGTCTCATTGTTCTGGTGGTTGTGTCGATGACCGGCCTCGCTGTTGCCACGGTCTGGGAAGGCCAGTTGCAACCGGGTGACTACGTCCGTCAGCCGATCATGAACCTCGGTCCGGATGGAAACTGCCAGTCGAAGATGCTGTGCTGGGTGCCGGTGATTGTGCCGATTCCGCACACGACGCTGGTTACGTACAACAACGCCAGCTACTACTATCACGCGGCGGATCTCAGCTATGGCCAGCGCAGTGACCAGCGCGGTGTCATCCTGCTCAACACCGCCACGTTGCACTGGTCGCTCGGCAATTCATTCACGCCAACCGGCTATTCGGACTTTGTGTTTGCGTGGTAAGGTGCTGGTATAAGTATTGCCGATGGGCCAGGCGTTCGCCTGGCCCGTCGGTTGTTCCTTGCATCATTCGAAGACTCGTGGACTGTCCCTGACACCTGTGAGATCGACTGTGAAAACCGTACGCCTGCTGCTTCTGCTACTGACCTTGTCTCTTCCCACGATCGCTTTTTGTGGAATCTTCTCCATTCCAGGTGATGCGCCGACGTTGGACCATGCGTATCAGCAATGCGAATCCGGTGACACGCTGCTGCTGTACGACGGCGTGTACCAGACGTCGCTCACCCTCGGCGACAAGGACCTGACGATCGCCAGCGAATACCTGTTCGACCCGGACAGCGCGTTTGTCCAGAGCACCATCCTGCTGCCAGAGGAAGGCGCTCGGCTGTTCACGTTCGAAAACACGGAACAGGTCACGTTCACCCTCATTGGCTTGACCTTCCAGGACGTGAACCTGACCGACAGCAGCGGCGTGGACAACGGCGGCATCGTGTACGGAGAGAACCTCGACCTGACCGTCGAACACTGCACCTTCAGCGGCAATCACGCGCCGTACGGATCCTGCCTGTTCGTCAAGGACGGTCACGCCAGGCTGCACGCCAACACCTTCAGCGACAACAGCTGCGAGGTTTTTGGCGGCGCGGTTACGTTCTACAACATTGACCTCGACGTGTCGCACAATCGTTTTGTGCGCAACCTGTCCGACTACTACGCCGGCGCGCTGGTATTGTCCCAGTGCTCGGGGATTGCACGCAACAATATCTTCCTGGGCAACTACGCCATGTCCGGCGCGGGCGCGATCTACGCCGGAACCACGGAGGGCAGCGTCGAATCACTGCACCTTGACCACAACGCATTCGTTGACAATGTGTCCCTGATCGGCGGCGCGATCTACACGCTCGGCATTGACACGCTCAGGATCACTGGGAACCTGTTCCGGCACAACATGGCGGCGCTGGACGAGACCCAACTACCAATGGCTGGCGCATTGTACATTGGGCCGGAAAGCGAGTCGGTGGACATCTCCGGCAACGAATTTCACCACAATCTCGCGATGAACAAGGGCGGTGTCGCGGTGTTTTCGTCGGACGTTGACTTCCATGACAACCTCCTGCTGCGCAACCAGGGCAATGTGCATTACGCCCTCGCGACGCAATACGCCAACGCGAACCAGGGTATGCACGCCCGTATTTACCGCAACCTGTTCTACGAGAATTCCGAATACACACCCGGTGTGGATTACAGCTACGGTGCGATTTCCGCCTGCAACGAAGGCTTACTGACTGCCTACGAAAACGACTTTTACGGGAACACACCATACGCCGCTGGATTGAATCCCGAGCTACAGGGCCAACTGACTGTAAGCAACAATTACTGGGGCGACCCGTCCGGCCCAAAGCACGAGACCGCCAATCCGGAAGGGCTGGGCGACGCGGTGATGGCCGAGGTTGAAGTCGAACCGTTCGCGACCGAACCCTTCACCAACCGCTGGCTGCGGGCTCCGGAACCGTTCGCATTGTGCACGCCAGGCGACGGCGTGTTCAGCGCCGACAGCAGCCTCACCTTCACCTGGCGGGCCGCCGAAGACGCCACTCCGATCGATACGTTGCGCTATACGCTCGAGCTGTCGCGGGATGCGTCGTTCACGAACCCGTTGACATGGTCCGCCGGAACGGACACCTCCGCCACCGTCAGCGGCCTTGACTGGGAAACCGTCTACCGCTGGCGGGTCGCGGTCGAGGACATTTTCGGTTTGCAGGCTTCGTCTGAGACGCGGGCGTTGATGCTGACCGACACCGCCCAGCCGGACGGTGAAGATTCACCCGCCGAACTGCAGATCAGTCAGCTCTACCCGAACCCGTGTGAGGAGATGGTGCGGATTGTTGCGGCGATCCCGAGGCCGGAAACGGTGAGTATCGAGGTGGTCAACTTGGCCGGTGAAGTGGTGTCGACGGTGCAGAGTGGGCAGCTTGAAGCCGGTGAGCACAGCTTCGCGTGGCAACCGCAGGTGGACGCCGGCGTGTATGTCGTTGTGTTGCGTGCGGGAACAGAACGCGTGACGCGGAAACTGGTACACGTCAAACGCGAGCAGCTGGTAGCGTCGTGATCAATTCCAGAATGTGATCACGTCCTTGATCTGATCGAAGGACGTGGTGCCTAGCACGTAGACCAGGTATATCACCGCCGCATACAGTGCCACTGCGATCCAACCACCGATCGCGCTGAGGATGATGATCAGGCCGTCCCGTTCGGTCAGCCCGATCCCGATCATGAAGATCACCGCTGCGGGAATCGTGTTCGTCAACGGAATCGGCAGAATCATCAGCACCGCCATCACCAGCACCAGGATGCTGATCGCCGCCTTGCCGAACCTGCTGCCCATCCACCCCATGCGGGGACGGACCAGCGCCTCGGTCTTATGCAGGAACTTGATGCCCGCGCCGAAGATCTTCTCCGCGGCGTCGTAACTGATCGAACGTTTTAACGCCCATTGCGGCAGGACTGGAGTCTGACGGCCGATCATCATCTGGATCGCGAGACCGGAGATGAGCAGGCCAAACGGGGTGCTGTAGCCCGGTGCGGGCACCGGTAACGCGCTCGGCAGGCTGAGGATGAACAGCAGCACGCCGAAGCCACGTGTCCCCAACGACTGGATGATCGTGCCGAGGGTGATCACATCGCCGGTTCTGTTCTCAAGCAACGCACGCAAATCGGCCGCGAGGCCCTCGACTCTCACTCTTATCCATCCTCCCAGCCGCCGCTGCCTATCAGCGGGACAAAGACGCATCCGCCATGACTGCTGGCGTACGCCTGGCCTTCCCGTTTGATCACAACCTTGAGATCCTGCACCCGTCGCGGTCCGGTGGGCAGAACCATCCGTCCGCCCTCGGCCAGCTGATCGATCAGCCGTGACGGAATTTCCGGCGCGCCGGCGGTGACGATGATACGGTCAAACGGCGCGAACCGTTCCCACCCGAGTGACCCGTCCCCGAGCTTCTGCACAACGTTCGCGATGGCATTTTCCTGGAATCGCATTTCCGCTTCCAACGCCAGCGCCTTGACACGTTCGATGGTATAAATCCGCTTCGCCAACTTGGCAAGCACGAATGTCTGATACCCTGTCCCGGTGCCGATCTCGAGCACCGATTCCTCGCCGGTCAGCTGCAACAGCTCCGTCATCTGGGCGACGATATACGGTTGCGAAATCGTCTGCCCGTGCCCGATGCTGAGCGCGTTGTTCTCGTACGCCCGCGCGCGCAGATTCGCCGGCACGAACAGGTGCCGTTTAATCTCACGCATCGCCGCGAGGACAAGCTGGTCCTTGATCCCCTTCTCCTCGAGAAGTTCGACCATTTCCTCACGTGCGAGATGGTAGTTCAGCATCGTTGCTTTCAATCGTCGTGGCTGTGCCTGCGTGCCGGGTAAGGTAGCGTTCGCCCCCTCCTCCCGCAACGGCCCGAGACCTGCCCCGCTTGCGTTCCCGGGCCGTCTCCCGGTTGCCCGGAAACACGGAACCGCGAATGCCGATGCGTGGTATCTTTTGTGACGTTCAACTTGACAGGTTCACTGGTGCCAGATCGACAGGCACCCCATGGAGAATACACGATGATGCTACCGATTTTCGACTGGACGATCGTCCTGATCATCCCGGCGATTATCCTGTCCGTCTGGGCGCAGAGCAAGGTGAAAAGCGCCTACAACAAGTTCAGCCAGATCCGCTCTGGTGCGGGACTGACCGGCAAGCAGGTCGCCCGCCGGATCCTCGACAATCACGGTCTGCAGGACGTAGAGGTTGTTGAGTCGCGCGGGGTGCTGAGTGACCACTACGACCCGATGAAGAAGGTCGTCGCTTTGTCGTCCCACAACTACAACGAGCCCTCCGTCGCCGGGCTGGCGATCGCCGCGCACGAGTGTGGCCACGCGATTCAGCACAAGCAGGACTATTCGATGCTGCGCTTCCGTCATACCCTGGCGATGCCGGTACAGGTCGGATCGTGGATGTCGTTCCCGCTGATCCTGATCGGCATCTTCATGGCGAGCCCGATGATGCTGGACGCCGGCATTGTCCTGTTCAGCCTCGTGGTGCTGTTCCACCTGGTCACGCTTCCGGTCGAGTTTGACGCCTCCCGCCGGGCGATGGCAATTCTGCGCACCGACGGTTACGTCGCACCGCAGGAAGCCACCGGCGCGAAGAAGGTGCTGGACGCTGCGGCGTGGACCTATGTCGCCGCCGCCACCGCCGCGATCCTGAACCTCGTGCGGCTACTCCTGCTGCGTGGGATGATCGACGACTGATGGCAGTTATGAGCCATCAGCGCTCAGTGTCTGGTGTGAATCAATTCTATTACCACGGACTGAAGTCCGTGGTAATAGCAAGAACTGGGGACACTTGCTCCGTCAAGTGTCCCCGTTTTTTTCCTATCGCTGGGGACACTTACTCCGCTACGTGTCCTCGTCTTCTTTTCGTGCCGCTGGGGACACTTTGAGGACAAAATGTCCCCAGTTTCAGTAGCCTCAAGCCTCAAGCCTCAAGCCTCAGACCTCACTCCTCATACCTCATACGTACTGAGCCACCAAAAGCCGAGTTAGGCGATCCTAGACACTTGACTAACTCTGCCCGTTCCGTCTCCTTACCCCTCCGCACACGCGCAAGAGCGCACATACTGAAGCAAAAGATCGGAGGACACCATGGCCTACACACTTCCCGACCTGCCCTACGAATACGACGCACTCGAACCGTGGTACGACAAGGAAACCGTCACCCTGCACCACGACAAACACCACAACGGTTACGTCACCGCGCTGAACACGACGCTCGACAAACTCGCCGCCGCGCGTGAAGCCGGCGACATGGCGGCCGCGAACGCGCTGTCCAAAGCCTTGGCGTTCAACGGATCCGGTCACACGTTGCACAGCGTCTTCTGGACCAACATGAAGCCGAATGGCGGCGGTGAACCGGTCGGTGAGTTGATGGAGCAGATCGTCAAGGATTTCGGCTCGTTCGATGGATTCAGAAAACAGTTCCTCGCCGCGACAAATACTGTCATGGGCAGCGGCTGGGGCATTCTCGGATGGGACAAGACGCTGGAGAAACTGTTCGTCGTCGGGAGCGAAATCCACATGGACCTGACGCTGCAGGGCATGGTTCCGCTGCTGGTCTGCGACGTCTGGGAACACGCGTACTACCTGAAGTACAAGAATGTACGCCCCGACTGGACTGCCGCGTTCATGGACCATCTCGTCAACTGGGATGATGTCGCACAGCGCTTCGCGAATGCGAAATAAACTACCCCGCAGCAAGCTACGGGGTATCGACTACTCACAGCTCAAGTCGACTTTGATGTAGCGGCTGGTAGTTAGCTTCTGTACCTTGGTTCATAACGTATTTTCTGATTGTATTTTCGTCACCGTGCGGACCTACGGTGGATATATAATAACCTTTTGTCCAAAATTCCCCACCCCAGAGCTGCTTTTTAACTTTGGGTTGTCGGATAAACATCTCTCGTGCTGTTATGCTCTTTATAGTTCGTACTAATTTTGTAGCACTCATGGTTGGCACGGATTGCACTAAGAAATGCACATGATCTCTATCTATTCCAATTTCTATAAATTCTATTTCATAACGTTTTTGGATTTCAAAGCAGATATCCTTTAATGTTAAATCTATCTCAGGTTCATCAAATACAACACGACGGTATTTCGCTACACATACAAGATGGTATAGCAATATCGATACGTTGTGTTGTTTTCGGATCAGCTCAGACATTCCACAAGAAACCAACTGCAGCTGGCCGAAGCAAGCTTCGGGGCATCAACCGCACTGGAGTAAAACAGAAGTCCTGAGTCCTGAGTCCTGAGTCTTGAGTCTTGAGAAAAAACTTTGGGGACAGTCGAGCAAAGCCGGCTGTCCCCTTCTCATCGGATCCGCAAGAACGTGGCCATGTTTAGAGATGCACAGACGCGGCCGCTTCGTCGGGCTCAGGGCTCAGGGCTCAGGGCTCAGGGCTCAGGGCTCAGGGCTCAGGGCTCAGGGCTCAGGGCTCAGGGCTCAGGGCTCAGGGCTCAGGCAGAGAAGGTAAAAACAAAATTACCACGGACTTAAGTCCGTGGTAATCGATAACCATATTCTCTATCGGTGATGAAAACCCGCAACAAGGCTGATCGCTGGACCATTGCCAGCGTCATCAATCAAAACGGTGCAAACCCGCCCTGCGACCAGTAGTCTTCCTTCAGGTTCTGCTGCTGACGTAACAGCGCGTCGTAGTGTTCCTTCTCCCACGCCGCGAGGTCGGCATAGAATTCACCAACCCGGCTGCCGTCGTGTTCTTCCGACTGGGAACGGTAATATTGCTGCGAACTGAGTTCGAGTTGAATCCCGATCGCCAGCGCGCTCATTTCCATGTGCGCCTGATGCACCCGTTCCTTCAAACTTGGCGAGAAGATCGGGTGGTCGCCCTTGAGCACGTCGTGATGCGGCAGCTTAAGCGTCATGTCGGGACGCCCGGTATCCATGAAATGCTTGTACTGGTGACGGAGGAACTTGACATGCTGCAGCTCCTCGCGCGCCAGCATTGACAGCACTTCCTTGCCCTTGTCATCCTGCGTGTTGCCGGCGGCCATCATGTAGAAATTGTGGCCGTCCCCTTCGAACTCGATGGCCTTCCGCAGGCCGTCCGTGATCTTCTGCAGCACGGGATCCATCGAAACACTCCCGGGTTCGAGTCACTGGCTGATTCGCTCAGCCTTCCATGTTGAATTCAGCGAAATCGAAGAAGTAGCCCGAGCCCGACAGAGCGTCAATTTCGGCACGCACGACCGCGACATGACCTTCCTCGATCTCGACAAAGCGCTCGAACATCTTCTGCGCTTCGGAATCCATCTCGCTGACCATCTTCTGGTAGAATTCGCTCGTCTGCTGCTCCAGCTCATGCGCCTTTTGCAGCATCTTGATCTCTTCGCCGCGATCCTCGCCGGCGAGACGGCTCTGCAGATCCTTCTGCCGTTCCTCGATCACATCCATCGGCGGAACGATGGATTCCATCTTCTCAACCTTCAAAACGCCGTCCTTGCGCCACAGCTCCAGCCGGCTGTTGAGATAATCGATATGGCCTTGTTCTTCATCCGCGAGCAGCTTGAACACACGCTTGCCAATATCATCCTTCGCCGCCTGCTCCGCGCCGCGATAGGTGTCGCGCACACGATTCTCGAATTCAATCGCCGTGAGGATGGCTTCTTCCACGGTGGGCATGGTCCAGCTCCCTTTGCCGTTGATGTGATCCGAAATCTTTGTCTGAGAATGCAAGATACAGAGGCCAGTCGTGCAACGAAAGTCAGTGCACCACGCGCTCTCCATCTGCGTACGAAAACGGGGACGGGAATTCCTCCCGACCCCGCTGAATCATCAATCGGAGAATCTTAGTGACCTGACTGGGCGCGGCCCGCAATTTCACGGTCGAGGAAGAACAGACCCGGCGTGAAGTCGCCAACCTGCTTCAGACGCTGCACGAACTCATCGACCAGCGCTTCTTCTTCCACCTGCTCGGTGACGAACCACTGCAGGAACGCTTCCGTCGCCTTGTCCTTTTCCTTGCCGGCGAGGTCGACCAGGTCATGAATCCGCTTGGTGACGGCCAATTCATGCTTGAACGCGGTTTCCATCGCGTCCAGCGCGGAGTCATACTTCGCCTTCGGCTTCTTCAACGCGCCGAATTCCGCTTCCGACATGCGCTCAAACACGTAATCGTAGAACTTCTGCGCATGCTGCATCTCTTCGATGCCGTGCATCTTCATGAACGACGCGAACCCTTCCAGGTTCTGAGCCTTGTACCACGCCGACATCGCAAAATATTCGTACGCCGACTGCAGCTCGAATGTCATCTGAGCGTTGAGCGCATCGCGCATCTTGGCTGACAGGACCATCGTAAACCTCCTCCGTTGCTGTGTGACTTCGCGCGCCATTGCCAAAACAATCGCGCTGTTATCGTTTGCTTGTTGCTGTTGCCACGCTACAGCCATGTGAGTGTTTCCACTGACGCATTGAAAAAGGGCAGCGCCAAGCGCTGCCCTTAAGACCGGTGAAACTGCAATCCGACGATCAGTTGTACGGATACAGGCTATCCTTCACCTTCTCAAGGTTATCGAGCAGCATCACATGCTTCTCTTCATCCGCCAGCAAATACTCAAGCAGATAGTTCTGAGCAGAGAGATACTTCGACTTTTTCAAGACCTCGATCGCTTCTTTTGCCAGTCGAACGGTCTCTTTCTCCAGCTCATTGTGCTTTTCAACTTCTTCCCAGATCGCCTTGACATCTTCAGGCGATAGCGTCATCGGCTTCGCCGTCATGCTGTCCACGATCAGGCCCTGAACATTGTAGTGGTTCTGGGAGTCACGGATGATCGTCTCCATCACCATCCGCAGAATCGGGTGGTCGGTCTTCTCCAACATCCGGCTGCAGATCGCGATCGCACCGTTCTCGACCTTCTGCCACTTCTTCATGTTCTCAATGAGCTTTTCCTGCGCTTCTTTCTGCGTCATGATGCCCTCTCTCGTTCGGTGTATATCCTGTCGTCCACATGGATCTGTCTACATTGCGGTGCGGGAATCGTGTCCATGAAGCAAAATGAACAACTTGCGGCAGGATTCCCCCTTAGGAACGCCTAACCCGTTCATATTCCTACGGATCAACATTCCGACACGCCAATGTAGAACGAGAGATTGTGAAATTGCAAACTTTCTCAGGAGATTGTCTGTACCAATTCCACGCAAAGCACCATCGTTCGCACTCACACGCCTGTCAAAGAACAATCATCGACCGTATGATCTTAAGTTCGCCGGTCAACTATTCAAACTAACTTTCAACTCTTGCGGCACTCGGAGCACCGGCCCTCGAACTCCAACCGTGCTGCCAGTACCTCGTACGCGCCGGTCTTTGCCACCATCGCGCCAAGGTCGGGTAACTGGCTGAGATGCACGTCCTCCACCTTGCCACACTCAACACACACGATGTGGTAATGCGGATCGGTCATCGCGTCATACCGGCGCGGACGGCCCGGGAATTCAATCACCTTGACCTGTCCCAGTTCCGCCAGCACATCCAGGTTGCGGTACACCGTCGCCAGGCTGACACGCGGCAATTTGTCCCGCACGCGCAGATACACCTCGTCCGCCGTCGGATGGTCGAGAGTGTCGTTCAACACCTCGAGCACCGCCCGCCGTTGTGAGGTCATCCGGTGCGGAGTCGCCTCCGGATGCTGCGTTTTCTGTAAGGACTGCTGCGCCATCGAGTTCTGCCTGACCTCGGTTTCTCGTTCATGTACCGTCCGTTGGGGCGCCGCCTTGCCAGTGAAATGCTTGATAGCTGGTACTTCCTGTCCCAGACTACCAACTGCTCAACGCCCCGTTTCGATCCTTGCACGTACTGCTAACAGGAATTGTTCCTAATAAATAGGCAAATTGACTCGTGGTGCAACAGGTACCTTGAGAGCCTGCTCGGGTGGAGGCGTGACGGGCTGCGTTCTATGGCTGTAGGCTACTGGAAAGGGTGTCATCCTGAATCCGGCCGTATCGGATGAAGGATCTGGGTTCCAAATGATCTGCGAGTTGGAGTCGCGAATCGCGGGCTATGGAAAGTTTGGAAAGTGTTGTACCTGTCTTTTTCCTGTCTTTTACTTGACAAGAGTCAGCTTACGATTGAGCGTCCGCTCCGGCGTGTCGAGGTGCAGGAAATAGGTCCCGGACGACAACCCGGACCCATCGAACGAGACGGTGTGTTCACCCGGACGCGCGACGCCGTCGTACAACTCCGCCACCCGCCGGCCGAGCAGGTCGAACACGGTCACCTTGACGTCGCCGGGACGGGTTACCGTGTACCGGACTGTCGTCGACGCGTTGAACGGGTTCGGGTAGGCGTCCAGGGTGACATAGTTCGCGGGCTGAAACACCCACACGTCCTCCCCCACCGAGGAGGTCGGATCGTCCAGATACGCCAGCCCGACACCCGTATCCAACCACAACCGGTCACGCCACGGGTCGTATTCCAATTGCCATGTGGTCTCCGCAAGAAACGGATCAGGTAGTTCAATGGCCTGGGATTCCCATGTCCATCCGGCATCATAAGAGACCCATAGATTCCTGCTTAAAACCGTACCAGCAAAGAGAATTATGTTGTTTTCCAAATTTATTATCTCCCAGTTCAATCGAACTACAGAACTAATATCCCCGGCAATCTGACCACGTTGTTCCCAATATTCACCGTCATACACCCATACATTTTCTTCAATTCTGACGTAAATATCATTCGTATCAAACAACATTTTTGCCTGTATATCCTGAAAACCATTGTTAAGTGGTACTGGTAATTCCATATATTGCCAATCATCACCATAGTTGCTGCTCACTGCTATTTTCCATTCACTTCCTGTATCGGCATAAGAATATAATTTATTATCATGTTCCAATATATAATATCCGATAAAACCTAATTCCTTTTCTATCCATTCAATTGAACCACTATTATATGTATAGATCCTATCTTGGACTACATTAGTTGCTATATATAAAGTATCTTCTCCATTATCCTTCATTATTACATGCGCTGGAACGGTTATTGATACTAATTCTGGTGTAATCTCACGATCTTCACCAGATTGTGCCTGAACACGAATTTGCAGCCGTTGTTCTCGTTCTCCATTTCCATTTTCCCAGAATAGACCTCTTTTGTGGGAATAAATAATATCATCGTTCTCATAGCTACATGTTTGGACGTAACAATGAGAATCCTCGAAAACTGGGGTATCCAAGGGTTCAAATGTGGTGGATGTTCCGCGCGCCACCCAGAGTTCACCCGATTCTGAAGAACGCATCACCCCACCCGTAAAGGCCAATGTTCCCTGCCAATCATTACCTACGACACCGCAGGGTGGTCCAGGGATCAACTGCCACGACATACCCAAATCTGTGGATTGATACACCCCCTGTCCCTGAAGACAGACATAAAGATGGCCGCTATATTCATTTCTATAGATACGAAATACTGGCATACCATTAATTGGAAGACCTCTAAGCACTCGATTCCAGGTTTCCCCGTAATCGTCGGATTCCCATAGACCCATGAAATCTCGTCCCCCAACCAACAATTTTCCTGGAACTTCTTCTATTGCGCAGAGATCTGTTTTCCAACCCATCGTTTCCGGAAAACCTTCCCCAGCTACTGTGTACCACGTTTCACCATTATCATCGGATCGAATAAAATCCGGGTGTTGTTCCAGCTCATACGATTCAAGTAATGCCATTAAGGTAGATGGGCCGATTTTTACTAGACCATGTATTCCTCCATGTCCGGGAACAAGATCTTGCATTGGAACCAAACGTCCCCAACTTATACCCCCATCATAGGATACCAGAATTCCTCCTTGATTATTACCATTTTTACCAAACGTTCCATATAAATAAATCGTATCTACATCAGTTTGTCGGTGATACATTCCCTCAATACCTTGACTATAGTTACTTATATCGATTATATTCCATACATCACCACCATAACTAATTCCAAATCCTGATGTTTTAGAATAAAATGTTCTTGATGGCTCAGACCTTGTTATTCCTATATAATCACCCCAGCCATGAATTAGTAGTAATGAGTCTGGCCAAAAAACATCAATATTATAGCTGGACCAGGTTTCACCTCCATCATAGCTATGAAATTCACGTAACGGTAAATTTGGCGACACCTGTTGTGCATTGATAATTAGTGTATCCGCAGCTGGATCGATGGAAACTGCATATCCATGCGCTCCACTGTACAGTAGCTCTGAGTTGATTATCTTATCATTAATATGTTCCCACGATTGTCCTCTATCCAGCGTCATCCAATAACCATTTCCTGGCGAACAAAACAAGATCTTGTTACCTGAGGAGTCTGCCACCACCGCAGCTGCAGTTAGCTGTCCATGAGGAGCAGATACTAGATCAGCGCCTGCAGATACAGCACAACCTAGCAGCATAATCATCATGGTTGTTAGTCTGTTCATAATCGCTCACCTTTATAGCAAGGACGGTGGCCAATATTGGCCACCGTCCATCAATGTTACTCACCTGGATGAAGTGAAGCATCCAATTCCAAACGGGCACCCCCGAACGTTGCCCCTCCTGACATATCATCCCATGTCAAGGTAGCATAGCCATGAACAGTACCGCTATCGTTGAAATCCCAAAAGTAGGGCGTGTTGTAGCTGTACTGAACAATATTAAAATCATGATTGTTTGTGGTGATTTCAGCGCGAACACGAGTCCATTCGCCGTTGTCCGTCGGGCCGACATTGAAAGCACAATCGAAGATTGCATATCCACCGAACTGCGGGATGTACTCCCAATCGGACGACTCATAGAAATCGAGATCCACAACAACTTCAAATGGCAAAGTTGCGGACGGGTACTCGCTCCCGATTGCGGACAAAGAAATCGCCACTAACAAAATCGCGATCGTACCACAGAGAACTGCAAGTCGCGTCTTCATACTTCCCCCTTAAGCAAGTTACAGCAGATTGGTACGTCTCGCCTGATTGCGTCTGGCGCCGTGGACACAAATCCGGAGACGCTCGACGTGTAACCTACCCCCCCCCATTTCGGGAATGTCAAGCTCAAACTAACAATTTCTATTCACATTCAGGATTGTTAAGAGAGGCAAATCGCTATGTACTTGTTACAAAAGAAGCAGGCACGGCATAAAATCACCGTGCCTGTGTCCACTAATCCAAACTATCCAAAAGACACTTCACTACTCTCCACACCAGTTACAACACCCGCAGCGCCTGGTTCAGGTCGTCGAGGATGTCGGCGATGTCTTCGATGCCGACGCTGATGCGGATCAGGTTGTCGTACACACCGGCTTCGTCCCGTTGTTCCGGGCTGTAGGTCGAGTGCGTGGTCGATGCCGGGTGGCAGATCAACGTGTCACAGTCGCCGAGGCTGACTGCGACCTTCGCCAGCTTGACCGCGTCCATCAGCTTCTTGCCTTCCTCGAAGCCACCGGCGATGGTGAACGTGACCATCCCGCCGAACGCGCTCATCTGCTTCTTCGCAATGTCATGCTGGGGATGGGAGGCAAGGCCGGGGTAGGAGACGGTTTCGATTTTCGGATGGAAGGCGAGGAATTTCGCGACGCGAGTAGCATTTTCGCAGTGCGCCCGCATTCGAACCGGGATGGTCTTCAGGCCACGCAGCAGCAGCCACGCGGAGAACGGCGCCATGCAGCCGCCGGTATCGATGAAGACATCTTCCATCATCCGGTCGATGAATTCCTGACTCGAGACGAGGCAGCCGGCGACCACATCACCGTGACCGCTGATGTACTTCGTCGCGGAGTGCATCACGATGTCCGCGCCGTATTCCATCGGACGCTGCAGGATCGGCGTCGCGAACGTGTTGTCGACCATCACTGTCAGCCCGTACTGATGCCCGAGATTGACCAGCGCTTCAATGTCAAGCACGGCGAGATTCGGATTCGCCGGGGTCTCGAACATCAACAGCTTGCAGTTCTTCGCCTTCTTGATCGTGTCTTCGACGACGTTCAGGTCGGTCGCGTCGACTTCGTGTGCGGTGACGCCGAAACGCGGAATGACGTGCGCGTTGAGCGCGTGCGTACCGCCGTAGACCGTCTGGCTGCTGATGTAGCTGTCGCCCGAGCGGCACTCGGTCATGATCGCGTTGAAGGTGGCGGCCATGCCAGACGCGAACCCTTTGCCCGCTTCTCCGCCCTCGAGGCAGGCGATTTCCTTCTGGAACGTGTCAACCGTGGGATTCGAGAGGCGCGAATAGATGTAGCCTTCAGCTTCGCCCTGGAACAGGTCCGCGCCGTGCTGCGCGTTCTTGAACGAAAACGTGGACGTCTGGTAAATCGGCACACTCACCGCGCCGGTTCGTTCATCGGACGCACCAAACCCGTGGATCGCCTTGGTCGCAATGCCCCACTTCGGATTCACTTCCCCCATGGTTCACTCCCTGTATCGTTGATGGTAAGGTCTTTCGTGTTTCCAGTTCGCAGCATGGTGTCACTCAATCCTGCGAATTCAACTCGACCAGCACGCCGCCGGTACTCTTCGGGTGCAGGAAACCAACCTTGGCGTTGCCCGCGCCGCGGCGGCTTTCCTTGTCGATCAACATGACGCCGCTGTCCGCGACCTGCTGCAACGAATCGTCCACATCGTCAACTTCGTAGCAGATGTGGTGCATGCCCTGGCCACGGCTGGCGAGGAATTTGGCGATAGGGGAATCGTCCGCGGTCGGTTCAAGCAACTCGATGCGCGATTCGCCGATCTTGAACATCGCGACCTTCACTTTCTGTTCCTCGACTTCCTCTGTGCCGAGGAATTCCATCCCGAGCACATCCCGGTACAGATGGACATTCTCATCAAGATTCTGCACTGCAATGCCAATGTGGCTGATCTTCTTCATCATGGCCGTCAAACTCCAAGCATATCAAGCTGTTTACCAAGGGGGGGCACTTCGTGTAAGGCATGGCTGAAAGGTAGGAATGTTCCGGCGCGTGAGGTTGAACCTGCCTCGCGAGCAGATCCCAGCACCGCAACTCCAAATACCAGCAACGACTCCGCTATTCGATCGCTCCGATTCGAACCATGTGTTCAAGCACTCGCTTCACTTCTTCGTGTGCAATCCCGACGAACTCCTGGAACTCCTCCAGATCACGACCGGTCGGATCGATCACATCCCGGATTCCAGGATCGTTGCCCAGCCTGCCATATTCAGTGATCTGGTAGACCTTGTCGTACGCTTCGGGGAAACGCTTGAGAATCGAGTCCTTGTGCTGCATTTCCGCTGTCAGGACCAGCGACGCCTCGCTGATCAGTTCACCCGTAAGCAGGGTTGAGCGGTGCTCCTGTAGGTCGATTCCACGTGTGTAGGCGATGGTTGCGATGGTCGGCAGCGCCTGTTGATTCGCGGTCGCGTTGGTCCCGGCGGATTTCACCACAATCCGGCGCCGGAACCGCAGTCCGCTTTCGACCAGCGTTTTGCGCAACAATGCCGCGATATACGGACTGCGCGTGATGTTGGCCGTGCAGACAACGAGAATTACGAAATCATTGGGCTTCTTGCGGAAGAAAATGGAATCCTCCAGTCTGCATAGGTTGATGTCGTCACACGATTGCCTTCTCACCCATCATGCGACTGGAGTTTACATCCCAAGTGCCTGACGGGCAAGGGCATGAGGGACAATTTTCCTACCTGAACACCGAGTTTTGGCCCGGCGGGAACTCAAGAACCCGTGTGACCTGGTTCACACAACGACCCACAGAGCCGGAATAGCAGTTGATCCAAGAGTGAGGCTGACCTAAATTCCCGCCCCGACAGAGGACTGGTACGCGGAGTGAGGAAGCTCGAATCTGTCAACAGTTTTGCCCTAACAAAACAGGAATACCATGGAACAGCATTTGATCCGTCCGCACGGCGGCACGTTGGTCGATCTGATGGTCGACGAGAAGCGACATGACGAAATCCGTGTGGAATCCCGAGATTGGGCTTCATGGGACTTGACCCCGCGTCAGACCCTCGAGCTCGAACTCCTCACCAGCGGCGCTTACTCCCCGCTGCGTGGCTACATGACCAGCTCCGAGTACGACCGAGTCCTGCGCGAAATGCGTCTGCCGGATGGAGTCTTCTGGCCGATGCCTTTCGTGCTCGATATATCTGAGCAGTTTGCAGAAGGCGTCAACGCCGGCGACAAGATCACCCTGCGTGACCAGGAAGGCGTGATGCTCGCCGTGCTGCATGTGGAAGACAAGTGGACCCCGGACCAGGACGCCGAATTGATGGCACTGTTCGGCACTAAAGATCCGACCAACCGCTACGTCGCCAGCTACCTGAGCAAGACCAACCCGGTGTATGTCGGCGGACGCGTGGAAGGCGTGCAGTATCCGCTGCACTACGACTTCCCGGACCTGCGCGCGACCCCGCGTGACGTACGCGCTCGAATCGGTCGCCGCGGTTGGCGCAAGATGCTGTCCTTCGACACTCGCTATCCGATTCACCGGCCGGACGTGGAAGCGACCCGTCTCGCCGCCAAGGAAACCGACGCCAACCTGATCATTCAGCCGACCGTCGGCGAAATCCTGCGTGAGGATATCGACCATTACACGCGGATTCGTTGCTACCGCGAAGTGATCAAGCACTTCCCCCAGCAGACGACGATCCTCGGTCTGCTGCCCTCGCCGTTCAAGATGGCCGGCGTGCGCGAAGTGATGCTGCAAGCGTTGATCCGCAAGAACTACGGTTCTTCGATCTTCATGTTCCGTCCAACCCTTTCAGCCGATAATGGCAACGGTCCGGAACTGACCCCGCCGCAGGAAGACATCATCAAGGCGTTCGAGGAGCACAAGGAAGACCTCGGCGTCGAACTCCGGCCTTACGAAGAGCTGGTGTACATGCCGGAACGGGACGCCTACGCCCGCGAGTCCGAGGTTGACAACGGCCGCAGCACCCGGCGGTTGAAGGAAAGCGAAGTCCGCAACCGTCTGCACGATGGCCGTGAAATTCCGAGCTGGTTCTCGTACCCGGAAGTGGTCAACGAACTCAGCAAGACCTACCCGCCACGCAGCCGCCAGGGCTTCACTGTCTTCTTCACCGGCCTTTCCGGTTCCGGCAAGTCGACGGTCGCCAACGCGCTGCTGCCGAAGCTGCTGCAGATCGGTGGACGTCCGGTGACGCTGCTGGACGGTGACATCGTCCGCAAGAACCTGTCCAGCGAGCTGGGCTTCTCGAAAGAACACCGCGACATCAACATCCTGCGTATCGGCTTCGTCGCCAGCGAAATCACGAAGAACCGTGGTATCGCCATCTGCGCGCCGATTGCGCCGTATGAGTCGACCCGGTCCGCCGTCCGCGAAATGATCGAGCCGCTCGGCGGCTTCATCCTGGTGCACGTTAACACGCCGCTCGAAGTCTGCGAGCAGCGTGACCGCAAGGGCTTGTACGCCAAGGCGCGCGCGGGCATCATCAAGGAGTTCACAGGCATCTCCGATCCGTACGATGTGCCGGAGAACGCCGAGATCGTGATCGATACCACCGAGCTCAGTCCCGAGGAAGCAGTGCACAAGGTGCTGCTGTACCTTGCGAACCAGGGCTACATCGGTGAGGACAGCATCCACGCCTGACGTGGATACCTCCACGGAAAAAAGCGGCGGTTCCTGCTTGCGTTGGGAGCCGCCGCTTATCAGTTTTCCGCCTGACCGTTTGACATCAACATCCGTACCTGTTTCCGCAAGGGGGAACGTGTGAAACGTGTGCTCGTCACCGGCGGCGCCGGGTTCCTCGGCAGCCACCTGATCGACCGCCTGTTGGACCAGGGCCACGAAGTCCTCTGCCTGGACAATTTCTTCACCGGATCACGTGAAAATATCCGTCACGTGCTCAAGCACGACCATTTCGAACTCGTGCGCCACGATGTTGTTGAGCCGATTCTGCTCGAGGTCGACACCATCTACAACCTCGCCTGCCCCGCCAGCCCGGTGCACTATCAGTACAACTCCGTCAAAACGATCAAAACGTCCGTGATGGGCGTGATCAACATGCTCGGCATGGCGAAACGTGTAAAGGCGAGAATCCTGCAGGCGTCAACGTCTGAGGTGTACGGCGATCCGCAGGTCCACCCGCAGCAGGAAGACTACTGGGGACATGTCAATCCGATCGGCGTGCGCAGCTGCTACGATGAGGGCAAGCGTGCCGCCGAAACGTTGATCATGGACTACCATCGCCAGAACAACGTTGACACGCGCATCGCCCGCATCTTCAATACGTACGGCCCGCGCATGGCCGCCAACGACGGACGCGTAGTCTCCAATTTCGTCGTGCAGGCGCTGGAAGGAAACCCGCTGACCGTGTACGGCGACGGATCCCAGACACGCAGCTTCTGCTACGTTTCGGACCTGATCGACGGGCTGATGCGGTTGATGAACACGGACGATTACCACCTGCCGGTCAACATCGGCAACCCGAACGAGTTCACCATCCTCGAACTGGCGGAGGAGATCCGCTCGCAGATCGGCAGCTCGGTGGAGATCCGCTTCGAGGACCTTCCGCAGGACGATCCGAAGCAGCGTAAGCCGGACATCACCCGCGCGAAGGACGTGCTCGGCTGGGAACCGAAGGTGCAGCTCAAGGAAGGGCTGCAGCAGACGATCAGCTACTTCGACCGGGCGCTGAAAGGCGAAATCGCAATGCCGCGCAGCTTCGGTGCCAGCGATAGCCGGTGAAACGGTACTCGGTACTCGGTTCTCGGTGGTCGGTAACTGAAAACCAAGTCGAAAGTCGAGTATCCAGGGCCTGACCTGAGACCTGAGACCTGAGACCTGAGACCTGAAAAATACTTGGCCGTGTCTGTCTTCAGACGCGGCCTTGTTGCTCCAGAAGCAATGAACCAGGGACACGTTGCGGAGAACGTGTCCCAAGTGTTTCTACCTGAACTGTCAGTTTTTCTTCTGCGTCTGTTGCGTCTGTTGCGTCTGTTGCGTCTGTTGCGTCCTTTGCTGCAAGTCACTGCAACAAAATCGGCATGCCCATCATCGGCCAGATGAACGCGACAAACAACCCGACCACAACCAGTAACAGCACACTGGCCGGAATCCCCGCACGGAAGAACTCACCTGACGTGAACTGATTCGACTCGTAGGCGATAGCGTTCGGTGCCGCGCCGACGAGGAACAGGAACGGCATCCCCGCCGCAACCAGGCTGCCAAAGAAAATCACTTCCGGTGCCACATGCAGGTACTGCGCGATCACCAGCGCCACCGGCAACGAAATCGCGATCGCCGCCACGTTCATGATCAGATTCGTCATGATCAGCACGAACGCCGTAATCCCAAGCACGAACACGAACCAGTTCGCATTCTGCAGCAGCATGATGAACTGTACCGCCATCCACGTTGCCGCGCCGGTCTGCCAGAGGCAGAAGCCGATGCTCATCGCTCCGCCGAAGAGCAGGATGATGTTCCACGGAATCTCTTCCAGATCCTTCAGGTTGAGGATTTTAAACATGAAGAACAGGATCGTCGTGATCAGGATGATCGCCGACTTGCTGAACGGTTCCAGCAGCGGGACAAACGACCGCGCGCTGAGGAACAAGATCACGCCGACGACCAGGATGATTGCGATCCACTCGCTGCGCTTCATCGGGCCAAGACGGTGGTACAGATCTTTCGCTCTTGCCCGCAGGCCGGGAATGCGCGCTTTCTCCGGTTTGAAGATGAACCAGATGTAGACCCAGAGAAGGATCGTCATCAACATGCCGACCGGGAACATGTAGTACGAGTACTCGAAGAACGAGATTTCCCGTCCGACAATGTCCTTGAAGAACCCGATGCCGACCGCGCCACGTGCCGCGCCGAGCAACGTGATGATCGATCCCGCGCCGGCAACGAACGCCATTCCGATGAACATCCCCTTCCCGAATTTCGTCGGCGTAGAGGACGTCGAATACATCGAGTAGATCGCGCGCAACAGCGGATACATCGCTGCCGCGACGGCCGTGTGCGCCATGATGAGCGTCATCGCGGACGTCATCAGGAACACACCGAGCAGAATCAGCGCCGTCTTCTCCCCTACGATCACCAGCATGCGGTACGCCATCCGCTGCGTCAGCCCGGTCTTGGAGAAGACCTTGCCGATCACCAGCGAACCGAAGATGAACCACACGGATGGATCGAAGAAATCGGTGAACGCGACCCGTGGATCACGGATCAGGAACATCGCCTGGAACACACCGATGGCGATGGAGGTAACGCCAATTGGTATGACCTCAAACACCCACCACGTCGCCGCGAGCAGGAACAGCCCGATCGCCGCCTTGCCCTCACGTGAGAGCGCAAACGTATCCCCCACCGGGTCGACAGCGTCGCCCCACGATGGCGACATGTAGACCGCTGTAAACATCAGAAGACCGACAACAATCAGCGTAATTCGCTTGAGGTCCAGCTTATCGCGCGGTTCAGCAAGAGTAATATCCTGGGGTTTCCGCGGCAGCCCCCCCGGGTGATGTTGTTCGTCGTGGAGCGGCACACCCTTTTTCAGGTCATGTTTATGCTCAGCCATCCGCACGTCCTTCGCTAGCTTCGCCACACTCGCCCCCCTGCTGGCGGCGGCGGAATGAACTCAGATCACGACTCTCTCTCGATTACAAAACCAGCTTGGCCACGGCGTGCAAAACATCCAGTGTCCGGACAACACCGACAATCTTCCCTTCCTTCATCACGGGAAGCATGTACACGTTGTTCACGACCAACTCCTGGACAACCTTCAGCAGTGTGTCGTCATGCTGGACGCTGTGCACAATCGGGTGCATCACCGAACTCACGGGACGCGAGGACAATTCCTTGATATCCTCGCCCTGCGTTTCAAACACTTCGCTCAGATGCGGATCGACGTGGATGTCGTACGCCTCACGGATTTCCTTGTCCGTGTCCTCCAGCAGGTAGCCGGGAAGCAGACCGTGCAACACGTCACGGCGACGGATGAAGCCCATCAGACGGTACGTTTCGTCGAAAACCAGGACCACGCGCGGAATGGAACGCCGCCCATTGGTCTCGATCTCCGCCGATTCCATCTCGGCGATCGCCTGACGGATGGTAAACCAATAGGGGATGTGGGGGTAAAGGTCGAGGGGGACCATGATGTCCCCGGCGTGAAGGTGCTCCATGTAGTTCGCTCCTCAGGTGAACAGCCACATGGTTATGTTACGATTCTGCTTTGCGAGCACGCTGGATTTCCATCGCTTGCTCGACCGTTGTCAGAATCTGCTCTTTGCGAAATGGTTTGTGAATATAATCATGAACCCCTAGTTCACGGGCTTTCTCGGACGTTTCATAATCTCCGAAGGCCGTGATCAGGATAACAAGCTCGCCCTTGTCCCGGTCACGCACCAGCTTCAGGATATCCAACCCATCCAGCTTCGGCATGCTGAGGTCGGTGATCACGACGTCAAACTGTTGCGTGTCGAGCAAACCCGGCACCTCCAGCGCCGAATTTGTCGTCACAATCTCGTAAGCCGTCTTCTCCATGATGATCCGCTGCAACAGGATCAGCATGTCGGGTTCGTCATCGACGGCGAGTATGCGCTGTTTCATGAGGCCGCCTCCGGGTTGAATTCGGCGTCATAAACCGGAATTCGTATCGTGAATGTCGTGCCGCTGCTGCCGTCCGGGCTTTCCTCCGAGGTCAAACTGGTGAACTCGATCGATCCACCCCACTTTTTCACCAGCCCGTAACACAGTGACAAGCCCAAACCCGTCCCCTCACCGAATTCCTTGGTTGTGAAGAACGGGTCAAACACGCGCTGCTTGTCGTCAGCCGAAATGCCTTTGCCGTTGTCTTCAACCTGCAGCTCGACCCAGTCTTCATCCAACTGTTTGGCATGAATGCGAACAAGGCCTTCCTTGCCATCCATCGCCGCGACAGCGTTGTTGACCAGGTTCAGCAGCACCTGTTGAATTTCACGTGGATCGCCGTTGACCAATGGCAAACTGTTCGTCAGGTCTACCTCCAGCTCGACCTTCTTCACAATCCGTGTCTGCCGGATGAACCCGGTCAGCGATTCGACGCTTTCAGCCAGGTTCGCTGCCTTGTCGACGCCCTGCTTGGTGCGGCTGAAGCCGAGCAGATCCTCGACGATTTTCTTCGCCTGGACGGCGTTGCTTTCGATCTTGTCCAGGTCCTGCCATTCGGAACTGTCTTCGGGGAAGCGTTCCTTCAGCAAATCGGTAAACCCGAGCACAATCGATAACGGGTTGTTGATCTCATGCGCGACACCGGACGCCAGCAAACCAATCGACGCCAGCTTTTCGGCGTTGTACATCTTCTGATCGAACTCCAGCTTCTCGGTCACATCCTTGACCACCGAAGTGCAGCCCTCGTACTCCCCGTTTTCGTTTCGGTAGGGGGTGCGCGAGATATCGACCGTGATCCGCCTGCCATCCTTCGTCATTCGATGAGTCACGTAATTCTGTACATACCCGTACTTTGCGACCATGCTGTCCAGCCGCTTGATTTCTTCCTCGGGGTTGATGTCTGGAGGAATCAGGACGCGGAACGATTGCCCGAGCATCTCCTCCGGCGAAAAACCGAAGATGAGCTGCGCACCCCGGTTCCACATCTGGATGCGTTCCTCATTGTCAAAGACGATAATCGCGTCGACGCTGTTGGTCAGCACGCTGGCGAGAATCTGGTCCTGTTCACCGATCACCAGCCGCAGTTTCTTACTTAGTCGCTGCTGGTACGCCGCGATCATCAGGCCGAAGAGAAACATGATGAACACCAGGCCGGCAAGTAGCGCAATCTGATGCCGCAGGAAGCCCGTGCTCTGCGCGGAACGGAACAGCAGGTAGGTCGACCCGGCAAACACGATCACGAACATGATCGCTGTCGCCGGGATCAAGTACCTTGACTGGACCAGCCGGACCCAGAGTCGGCGCACACGTGCAATTGGATTCTTCATAGCGGGAAAGCCTGCTTGTGTTCGAGATCCAATTTGCGCGCAAAATCTTCAATGTACCAGCGGGTGATCCGTTCGTTGGACAACGCCATGTCCAGCTGCTTCGTCAGCATCACCAGGCGTCCAACCCGCTGAAGGTTCAACTCCGCCTGGTCACGGGGCAGGAACTGCGCACGGCAATCAATGAAGTCGGACTTGACCGTGTGCTCGAAGCCCATCCGGTCGAGCAGTTCCTCAAGCAGCGAAATTCGCCGACGGCGGCGTTCATCGGCCGCACCGCCACCCTTGTAATGCACGCGGATGAAGTTGCGGTTCGGGTCGTCGCACAGTTCCGCCTCGACGCTGGTGAAGTGATAGCCGAGACGCAGACTGGCGAGCATGTATTCTTTGCGGATCACCGCGAAACTGTGTTCAGTAAATTGTTCCTCAACCGGCAGTCCGGCGTCCTTGTCACGCGCAACCTGCAACCGTGTCGGATCGGGATATGCGAACGGCCACTTTTCCTGCAGCATCCCGTTCCAGAACATTTGCATCGGTTCCGAGGGCAGCGAGTTGTCGTCGTACACCTGCTTCCGGCCCGGAACTTCCGGCTCTTCCAGGTTGAGCACATGGACCGGCAACGGCAGCACCGACTTCAGTTGAGCGCCAAATTCCTTGCGTTTGCCGAGGCTGCGGGCGTGTGAGAAGATTTCCTCGATCCCGCGTTGGTGGGAATAACGGACAATATCATGCAGTGTCAGGCAACGTTCCGCGCGGAATTCCGGATCGCCCGGATTGACCATGTTCAGCGGGCTGATCATCTTTAACAACCGCCGTAACATGTCGAAAATCGCCGTGTCCTGGAAAAGGTCATATTCCGGAAGACGCGCCTGCACCAGCTTCTGATGTTCGCCGGAGTAGATGCAGGTTCCGGTCGCATCCACGGTCACCACCTCGCCCCGGGGCAGACGGCTGCGTGCCTGGGCAACGCCAACAATCGTCGGGATGCGCCGTTCACGCACCAGCGCCGCCAAGTGGCTGGCGGAAGAGCCTACCTCGGTCACCACCGCCGACACCTTGTCCAGCACCAGCCCAATCGACGGCATCGGATTCGCCGCGACCACCACGTCGCCCTGTTCCACGTCCTCCAGCGATTCCTTGCTCGAAACGTGGACCACGCGACCCAGCCCCGCGCCGGGGCAGACCGTCGTTCCGCCGCATGCAATCTTGATATGTCCGCTCATATCAGGCAGTTCAAACGACGGCTGCGTGCAGATGGTCCGTAGCGGACGCGACTGCAACAGGAACAGCTTGCCATCCTGATCGTACGCGAACTCGATGTCCTGCGGATGGTCGTAATGCTCTTCCAGCTTCACTGCCAGCTCACCGAGTTCGGCCAACTGTTCATCGTTCAGGCACGGTTCGCTGCGACGGCCTTCCTCAACCGGGTGTTCTTCCGTTCCGCCCTTCGCCGCCGGGCGAAGTTGCACCGGTTTGTCACGGATCGTGCGGCTCTCTACCTTGAATCCGTCGCGGTGGATGGTGAAGACATCCGGCGTCAACGTACCGCCGACGAGGTACGGGCCTAGCCCGTAAATCGCGTGCACATGAATGCACTCGCTGTCCGGATCGAGCGGATCGCGGGTGTAGATCACTCCACTGCTGGCCGCGTCCACCATCCGTGTACAACCGACACTCATCGACAGGCCGGCCTCTTCCAGCGAATGGCTGAGGAAGTAGTAGATCGCACGCGGGCTGTATTTGCTGGAGAGAATTTCGCGATACTTCAGCAGCAGTTGATCCTTGCTCACGTTGAGGAAGCTCGAGTACTGCCCCGCGAAACTGTAGAGCGTGTCCTCGCCGACCGCGCTGGAACGCAGGGCGATCAACTCCTCGCCCGTCCGTTTCGTCAGCTCCTCATACGACGTCTTGATCGAGTCCGCAAGCTCTGCCGGAATCGGTGCCGCGAGAATCATCGCACGCAGCAAGCCACTGGCGTTGACCAGATCCTGCTGGCACTTGATATCGAGCTGCTTCAGCGTATCCTGGATCAACTCGTTGAGCTTGTTGTCCTTGAGGAACAGCCGGAACCCAGCGGCGGTGATCGCGAATCCGTCCGGAACGCGCAGCCCGAGCTCTCGCATTTCACCGAGCTGTGCGTTCTTGCCGCCGACACTGGAGCTGTGAATCCGGTTGATGCGTTCGAAGTCGAGAATCAGCGGGCCGCCGTGGTGGAAATCCGACCCGGGCAGGAGATTGTGGATCTGGCCAAGGATGGCGGCGTAACGGGCGCGCAATGTTTCGTATTCCAGGCCGCCGATCTCGATGATCAGATCAATGACCGTTCCCACCGCCGCCTCAACACGGTCAACACAGCCGCGCACATACGCGATGTCGAAGAGAAATTCGCCCTGCGCCTTCTCTTCCATGTCGCCGATCAGGCCAAGCACTTCGTTGTTCTTCTCGACCAGCTCACGGAAACTGTCGAAACGACGGCGTAAATCCTCGAGATTTCCGGCTGGATCGCCTTCATCCCGATCACCACGCAGCAGGTTCTGGATCCAGTTCATGCACCGGGTCCTTCCGCCCATCGGAGAGGCAGCCTTACACCCCATCCGAGCATAATCCCAAAAAACTTTGTGAAGAAAGGTACAGAATCCCCGGTGAATAAAGCAACGATTACCGACCCGTGAATCCTGGCGTCCGTAACGTTTTCGCGGTTTCCGCCTCGGAGAGGACCGCGTCTCTCGAACACGCCACAAACATTTCCACACCTCTCTTGCCACCCGAACGGCGTTCTATCTTCGCCTCGACATTCGAGACAACCAGCAACCAGATTCCTTACGGCGATCACCATGAACCTGAACCTGAGCGAACAGGACAAACAGCAACTCCGTGACCACGGGCTGACCGAAGACGCCATCCGCCAGCAATTGCAGCGCTTCGCGGACGGTGTCCCGTTCACCGTGCTCGACCGAGCGTGCACCGTCGGCGACGGCATCAAGCGGCTGGACGATGGCGAACGTGCCGCCGCGATACGTGCGCACGAAGCAGCCGCTGCCGCGGGACGGTTCAGCAAGTTCGTCCCGGCCTCCGGGGCCGCATCGCGGATGTTCAAGGCGTTACTCGCGCTGCTCGGTGACGACCGTGAGCTCAACGACAACGCTCTCAAGTCCCGCGCTAAAGTTGGTGACAAAGACGCCGAGTTCGGCCTCACCTTTTTCGGCAACCTCGACAAGTTCGCGTTCTACCCGCAACTGGCGGATGTTTTCGCCCAACGTGGACAGGATCTTGAAGAGGTCTACGATTCGGGTGACTACCGAGCTATCCTCGCCGCGTTGCTGACCGACGATGGCTTGAACCTTGCCCAGTTGCCGAAGGGATTGATCGCGTTTCACCGGGTGGGAGATGACCTGCGCACACCGCTCGCCGAACATTTCCTCGAAGCGCATGAAACGGTTAAATCCGGCAATAGCGCCGCCGCACTGCACTTCACCGTTTCACCGGAACACCGGGACGGCTTTCAAGCGGAAGCCGAAACCGTGGGCGCGCGCTACGGAACCACCCGTTTCGACGTCTCCTTCAGCGTGCAGTCGCCGTCCACCGACACCATCGCCGCCGACCTCGAGAACCAGCCGTTCCGTGACAACGACGGCCGCCTGCTCTTCCGGCCCGGCGGGCACGGCGCGCTGCTGAAGAACTTGAATGACCTCGACGCCGACATCGTCTACATCAAGAACGTCGACAACGTCGTCCCGCCTGCGCAGGTGCAGACCACCCTCACCGAGAAACGCGAACTCGGCGGCTACGCCGCGCAGTTGCTGGCCAATCGTGACCAGGCGCTGCGTGACCTCGAGCAGGAATGCCCGGAACCGTCACGCCTCGACGAGATCGGACGGTTCGTGATGGACGAACTCGACGTTCAACTGGCGAACTGGGAAAACCTGAGCACTGAGGACCGCGTGCAGGTGCTGCATAGCACGCTTAACCGGCCATTCCGTGTCTGCGGGATGGTGATCAACGAAGGCGAGCCGGGCGGGGGACCGTTCTGGGTGAAGCGCTCGGACGGCAGTATCGACCGGCAGATCGTGGAAACCGTTCAGATCGACACATCCGACGATCAGCAGAAGGCGATCCTCGAATCGTCAACGCACTTCAATCCCGTCGATCTCGTCTGTTGCCTGCGTGACCATCACGGCAACAGCTACGATCTGGACACGTACGTCGATCCGTCAACCGCCTTCATCTCACAGAAATCCAAGGATGGACGTGACCTCAAAGCGCTGGAGCTGCCCGGCCTGTGGAACGGGTCGATGGCGGACTGGCTGACCGTCTTCGTCGAAGTGCCCGCACGCACCTTCAATCCGGTGAAAACGGTAAACGATCTGCTGCGGGATGAACATCAGTAAGGGCAGGTGTGAGGTATGAGGTGTGAGGTGCGAGGAAAAACAACACCAGATTGAGTCTTGAGTCCTGAGAACACAACAGGGGACATCTGGGGCACAAGCCGCCGGTTCCCGATGTGATATCCCACAGCAGCGACCTCGTACCCGACAACGACAACCAGAACGAGCTGTGCCCAAGATGTCCCCGCAACCTCCCGCCGAGGTCACAGTTTCCCCCCGACCCAACCCAACACAGAAAAAGGATGGTTGATCGCTCAACCATCCTTTGCGTGGTAAACCTGTAAACAACCGGCCCCGGTATCCGCGTCAGTTCTTCTCCTTCGCGGAATCGTCCGTGATCTCTTTCTCCGGTTCGTCGTCACGGACACCTTTCTTGAATTCCTTGATGCCGGTGCCGATGCCCTTCATCATCTCCGGGATCTTGCGTCCGCCGAACAACACCAGGATGGCGAACACGATGATCATGATTTCCCAGTGGCCCGGGATGTACATGGGTACGAACATGGATGTCTCCCCGGAACGTCAACCGTCCCGAAACCTGCTATTGGATCAAGCTCACCAGCTTGACCATCACTGTCGTCTCAAGATACTCAAGATCTACCGGCTTTGTCACGAAATCCGCCGCACCGAGTGAAAGAGCTTCCCGGCCGATGTTCATCTCGTGAACCGCGGTCACCATGATCACGCCGACCTTGTCGTCCATCTCACGGATCATCTTCAAGGTTTCCAGACCGTCCATGTCCGGCATGCGCACATCGAGCAGAATCACATGCGGATTAAACGAGGGCAGTCCTTCAATCGCTTTCTTCCCACTATTCGCGACAAAGGTCTCGTAGCCCTTCATCTGGAAGAACGTGGAGAGGAAATCGCTGATGTCCGATTCGTCATCCACGATCATGATCCGACCGGCTGAACTTGAATTGTCCTTTTTCAACGCTGGGATCCGTCCTGCAGTCTAGTTCATTGTTTCTTGAAACGTACCGGCCAATATAGGGGCCGCATGTTCAGACCCGCAATCCGGGCAACACCGAGACCACACACCCTCCGAAACCCTCCGAGCAGCGGGAAAGCCTGTCAGCTTCCGGCGATCGTCCCCGCATCTATTATCGGCTTAAACGGGTGCGCGGCGCACGTACCCAGCTGAGCAAAAGCAGCCCGAGGAGAAAGAAGCCGATTACACTCAGTATAGCGTACCGCAGCGAGCCGGTGATCGCGACCATGACGCCGAAGGTCAACGGGCCCAGCACTGACGCGAACCGTCCCGACACCGCGAAGAAGCCAAAGAATTCGGCCTCCCGTTCCGGCGGCGTGAACAGGCCCTGCATCGTGCGGGCGAGCATCTGGGATGCTCCCATCACCAGCCCGGCGACCACACCCAGCACGAAATACTCGGTGATCGGATAGCCGGTCCAGCCGATGAAAAACGCGTCGATCACCACCAGGCACCAGATCCCGAGCGAGAGCATCAACGCCGGCTTGACGCCGATCTTCGTCGAAATTCGCCCGAACAGCAATGAGCCGCCGAACGCCGTGAACTGGATCAGAAGGAAGAACGCGACCAGCAGCCCCTGCCCCATCCCCAACTCCTGATCGCCGTAGATCGCGGCCATCAGGATGACCGTCTCGATCCCGTCGTTGAAGAACAGGTAGGCGAGCAGGAAACGCCACAGCTGCTTGTGTTCACGCACCCGCCCGAGTGTCGTCCGCAACCGCTGCAGCGATGCTTTCGCACCATCGAGGAACGTCTGCGATACCGGCACCGCCCGTTCGCGCACGTTCATGAAAAACGGGAACGAGAACACCGCCCACCAGATCGCGACCGAGATGAACGTGTGCTGCACCGTCAGCTCGCCTTCCTCGAAGCCGAACAGCCCGGGCATCTCGAGCATCAACAAGTTGATCGCGAGCAGCACCCCGCCGCCGAGGTAGCCGAAGCCCCAGCCGAAACCGGACACCCGCCCCATCTCGTCCGGGTCCGCCAGTTCGGGGAGAAACGCATTGTAGAAGACGTTGCCTCCGGCGAACGCAAAGTTCGCGAGCACGAACCACAACCCCGTGCCGAGCCACTCGCCTTCACCGGCGGTGCCGA
The DNA here is from genome assembly GCA_963675295.2 of bacterium. Taxonomy (GTDB): domain Bacteria; phylum Electryoneota; class Electryoneia; order Electryoneales; family Electryoneaceae; genus BMS3BBIN04. The sequence continues at coordinate 1,816,496 of CAXXKJ010000002.1, read as the reverse complement.
GCATCGCCGTAGCGAGCACGCCGAGGGTGACATACACTGCGAGGAACCGCTTCTTCGCCGCGCGGGCATCCGACCACGCCCCGAGGATCGGCGCGCTGACCGCCACCAGCAGCATCGAGATGGTCACGGCGTATGTGAACATCGTCGCGCCGGGAACCTGGAGCGTCTCGCCGAACCAGGGCACCGCGACACCCGACTCCCCACCAGCGACCACACCGGCGTAATACCGGTTGAAGATCACCGCGAGAATGGTTGTCGCAAAGGCCGAGTTCGCGAAGTCGTACAACGACCACGAAAACACTTCCCGGCCACTCGCCCGGCGGGTTTTCAGCACTTGATTCCTCTACGAAACGTAGGTGGCTGCTGCGATCTGAAATAAAGGGACACTTTGTCCTCAAAGTGTCCCTTTGGCAGGTATGCAATCAAATGCAATTCGGGGACACTTTCGGAGAAAGTGTCCCCGAGTATTCGTTACTCCCCCAACGCTTCGTCGATCAGATCGTTCAGGCTTTCGTAAGTCAACTGCCCGCGGCGCGCATGAATCTCACCGCTCGGCGCGATGATGAAATTCGTCGGCGCGGTGCCGATTAACAGGTCATCCGTGGTCCAACTGATCCCGTTCGTGTTGAACAGCAGCGGGAAGCTCAGGTTCAGCTCGTCGCGGATCGCCTCGAACTTGGCTTGGTCGTCGTTATACCAGCCGACGTTAATGCCCAACACGCGGAACCCATCAGCGGCACGTTCCTGGAACACCGTTTCAATCGTCGGGAACTCTTCCCGGCACGGTCCGCAGTTGTAAAACCAGAACGTGATCAGGATGACATCACCACGATACTGGCCCAGGGTCTGTTCGCCACCCCAATCGTCGGGGAAGGTGAAATCGGGGAAAAGGGCGCCGGTCTGGTTGCCGTATTCCGCTGCGGTCAGGTCGATCGTGTACGTGTATTCCTCTTCTTCGAGCAGGGTCAGGTCCAACCGTGCCGAGTTGGTGAGATGGCCTTCCTTGAACAGGGAAATGCTGTGTTCACCGGCTGCGATCAGGAACGGCACCCCGATCTCAACCGTCGGCTGGAACTGCTCATCGATCACGATCATCGCGTCCGGCGTGTTCGACTCGAGTGTCAGCGTGGACGGCGGAGTGTCCGCGGAAAAGAGAAAGTCGACGAACGTCGTTTCCGGCGGATCGACGGTCACCGTTTTTGTTGCCGGCGGATACAGCAGGCCCGGTTTAATCGTGACCTCATACTGCCCCGAGGGCAAGCTACCGACCTCGACCGGCAGCCGGGTTGAGCTCGGCACATTATCAACCAGCACCTGGCCCGATTGTAGCGTAATACCCTGGGTCGTATCCATCGCGGAAACCTTGAGCGCACCCAGTTCTTCCATCTCGCTTTCGTTGATCGAGCACGCCGAAAGCAGCGCCACCAGCAACAACAGTCCCGCCACAGCCGTCGTCAAAATCACACGTTGCATCGTCCACCACCTCTGCTATGCGCCTTCCCCCGGGCGTTCATCCTCGTCCTCAACCGGAGTTACACCCGTCTCACCCGCGAGCGAACGCAACTCCTGCTTGATGTCCTGAATCTGACGGATCCGTTCTCCGATCCGTTCAAACAAATCCTGTTTCGCCTCGATCCCCTCGGCGATCAGGTACGCCGCCGCCTCACTGCGGCTGCGGAACAATCCGGCGTCCTTCAGGTCGTTGATCCGGTTCAACGCTTCGTCGTTGACCCGAACCATCAGCACATGATCCCGCGAGACCAGCGCCTGCTTGACCACGCTGGACACACTGCCCGCGACACGGCTGGCGGTGCGCTTCACCTTGCCGCCGATCTTACCGCCTTCCGCGTCTTCCGAACTGGCGGTTTCGTCGTCCAGCAACTCGGAGTCCGCGTCCACGTGCAGCGGATCGTCCGGCCTTTTCTCCGTCTCATCCATTACAGTCGAATCCTTATCCACCTTGCGCCTTCCCCGTGCCGGTGCATTTTCACTGTATCCTGCAAGGTACACTCCAGCACCGCCGCTCGCCACGTTTGCGCTCAGGTTCAGCCATCACCGCCCGCTCCAGCCTGAGACGGATGATCGCTTTTCCAGTCGGTGAGGAAGTCGTGCAGCACTGCCGCATCGTCCACCAGGTCACTTGCCGCCCATTCCTCGCCGAGTAACGCCTCCACCTGCGGCTCCTGGTAACGGTGATCGATCAGCAGCAACACCCCCGCCTGATCCGGCGAACGGAACAGGCGTCCCCCCGCCTGACGGATCCGCCGTATCCCCTGCACCAGGTAGGGCGACACCGTCGCCTCCTCGTCCTGCCCCTCGTACAGACTGAGCAGTTCGTCGCGTGCGTTCGGCGGCGGAATGCCCAACGAGACCACCGCCGCGCCGGTGTACAACCCGGTCGGCGGATCAAATCCCTCGGCGTACTTGCCACCCAGCACCGCGAGGTGCAGCCTCGGTCCCGCTTCCCGGTCGAGGAACTTGAGCATCGCCACAGTCAGCCCGGCCTGCAATTCGGTCACCGACACCGGATGGTACACCAACGCCGTCCGCGCCTGCTCGAGGTATGACCGCGACGGGAAGAATACCAGCCATGCGCCGTCCGTCGCCTGAGCCGCATTTACCAGCAGCTCGCACAACTCGCCGAGCGTTTCCTCGCGCCTGCGCCATGTTGTTGACAGCCCGACATACCGGATCACGGTGCGCGCGGAACTGTCCACCGGCGGCACGAGGCTCAATCGTTCGCAATCCCGTGTCGGCAAGCCGAGCTGGTGCGCGGTCAGGTCCAGCGGCGCGAGAGTCGCCGAAAACAGGATGGTTGAGCGTGTCGACTCCCACACCGGACGCAGCACATGCGCCGAATCCATCAGCTCCCAGAACACACCGGCGGATTTCGTCTCGATGTAGGCGGAAAACGCATGCGGTTCACGCGCCGCCGCAGCCGCGTTGAGCAGGTGACGCAGCAGCTCCCGCGTTTCACCCGTCACCCCGGCGGCGAACAACGCCGGCGACAGCAACGCCAACCGTTCGAGCGGCTGCGCGAAATCGGGATCGTCCGGGTCGATGCGCTCGTGGGATATCATCCGATCATCGAGATCACGCAGGCGGGTGTCCAGCCGTTCGGCCAACGTATCGAGCACGCCCAGCACCTCATCCCCCCACGGCGCGTTGTGAAAGTCGGCCTCGTCCGCGATCCGGGCGATGTCCTTCATCCGCACCCGCCCGGCATGCTGATCCCGCACCCGATCGACCACACCGTGCGCTTCGTCGACCAGCAACACCGTCGGACGCGCGAACCGGCCCGGGTCGAACCAGCCGCTGTACCGTCCACCGCGACGGACAAACAGGTTGACGTCCCCGATCAACACGTCCGCCTCCCGCGCGAACGCGCTCTGCACGATACCCGGATCGATCCCGTGTTCCTCGCCCAGCGACTTGACCTCGTCCGGTGTGATCGCGTCGGGATGGTTCAATCGTTCAACCAGCCACTGAGGCGCGTCGTACCGGTCAATCGGATCGTCCTCGCGCTCGTTCGGCGACGCCGCGCCCAGCCGTGCCTGCGAGCCCAACAACAGCACCCGACCGCGGGCGATCTGCTGGGGACACTTTGTCCTCAAAGTGTCCCCAGCATTGTCATCCGCTTCCGGGTCACCACCCGTCGCCGCGTCAATCAACGCCAGCCGGTCAGCCTGCTGCGAAGTGCGCGAAGTCGCGTACGCCAGCCGCCAACCATGACGCAAACACTCCCGGTAGGCCGTCAACAGGATTGGCCCCGTCTTGCCGGAACCGGTCGGCGCTTCCAGCAGCAGGTGACGTTTGCCACGCACCGCCTCCGCAACCACCTCTTCCATCTCCGTCTGCAACGGACGCTTATCCGGCCACGGCCACACAATCGCGCCGGCATGCCGCCTGCGTTCGGCCAACCGCGCCGCCTCGGCGCGCTCATACCGCAAGATCAGAGTCAGTCGCTGGTGGACCTCGACATGCAGTTCGTCCAGCAGGTGGATCGAGCGCTCGACCACGTGTTCGTCAATGGATCCTCTAAGCGGATCGAGGTAGGTCAATCGTCCGGCTGGGGCGGGTTCGTTGGCGTGCGTCGTGCGCCAGATCCAGAGGTACAGCAGCAGCTGCTTCATGTCGCCGGGCAACGGCAGCTCGGCTGATCCAAGCGGCCGCAGCTTCACCTCTTCGAGGATCGTCTGGCCGGCTTCTGTCCAGACACCGTCGATCCGTCCGGTCAGCAACACACGGCCGCCGTCCACCGTCAGCTCCAACGCTACCGGCTGTTCCGGAAGGTAGGTTTCCTCCGCAGACGCACGTTTCTCCGCGTGGAGGATGTGCGCGTTGCGGCCGAGTTCGGCGCGTTGCGGACCAGCCAGCGCGGCAGACGCCGCCCGGCGTTCACGGACAAGATTCGTGACCGAAACTCTCAGGGTATCCGAGGCTTGATCGTAACGGACAGACATGGGGGAAGGTACGAAAGACAGGTGTGAGCTATGAGGTATGAGGTGTGAGGAAAAACAACACCACACAAAAACGGGGACACTTTGTCCTCAACGTGTCCCCGTGTGGTTTAACTCGATACTTACAACTCGGCACTCGCAACTGCTTCACCTCACTCCTCTCGCCGTGCCGACCGACCGTGGATCGGCAGCGCCGAAATACAGACCCGTCTCCGGATCGAGCAGCACCGCCTGCACCACGCTGCCCGGTGTGTAATGCACCGCGCTGTGGCCCTGCAGACGCAGCAGATGAACGACGTCCGGCGAGATATCTTCGCTGACGTACAGATAGTCCGGCGACCACTGGTGGTGGATGCGCGGCTCGGAGACGGCGTCCTGAACATCCATCCCGAAATCGATCACGTTGAGGATCGTCTGCAATGTGCCGGTGATAATCTTCGGCCCGCCCGCCGCGCCGACCGCCATGAACGGCTGCCCGTCCTTGACGATGATCGTCGGCGTCATGCTTGACAACGGACGCTTGCCGGGACGGATCGAGTTCGCTTCGGTGCCAACCAGCCCGAAGTAGTTCGGCACACCCGGCTGCGCGGAGAAGTCGTCCATCTCGTTGTTCAGGAAGATGCCCGTATTCCCAAGGATGACCTTGGACCCAAAGTGCGTGTTCACCGTCGTCGTCAACGCGACCATGTTGCCCCACTGATCGACCACGCTGAGGTGCGAGGTGTGGCCGTCCTTGAGCAACGAGTCCGGCGGGCTGTCCATGTACTGCATCGGGTTGCCCGGGCCGCGTGGGTGACGGTCGTAGATGTTGATGATCCGGCCTCTTAGCGAATCCGCGTACGCTTTCGAGATCAGCCCCTCGACCGGCACATTGACAAACTCCGGGTCGCCAAGGAACTCGGCACGGTCGGCGAACGCCAAGTCCATCGTTTCCGCGAGATGATGGTACCAGTTGACCGAGCGGACACCGAACTGCGGCAGATTCCAGCCCTCGAGGATGTTCAGCATCTGCACCAGGTGGACACCGCCCGAACTCGGCGGCGGCATCGAATAGACATCGTACCCGCGGTAGGTTCCGTGGATCGGCTCACGCACCGTCGCGTGATAGTTCGCGAGATCGTCCGCGGTGATCAGACCGCCGTTCTCCTCCATGAAGCGCACGATTTCTTCGGCAATGCTGCCCTGGTAGAATTCGTCGCCGCCATGGTCCGCAATCTTCTTCAACGACCGCGCGAGATCCTTCTGGATGTGCAGCTCGCCCACACCGACCGTCATCGAATCCTCGTCCAGCATCACCCGCGCCGTGCTCGGAAACATCTTGAAGTACGGCAACGCGCCCTCATACACCGCCGCCTCACGGGGGCTGATAACGTACCCCTCGTCCGCGTGCTGGATCGCGCGTTTCATGATCCGCGACCGCTTCATCGTGCCGAACATCTCGAGTGCCTGTTCGCGTGCGGCAACCGAACCCGGTACACCACCCGCGAGGATGCCGATCTCCGACATGCCGGGGACAACGAGGCTGTCGGGACCGATGTACATGTCGCGATGCGCTGCCGCCGGGGCGACCTCACGGCCGTCGATGCACACCACCTCGCCCGTCTTACCGTCACGGATCACCCAGAACTCACCGCCGCCGAGCCCCTCGCTGTAGCCGCAGACCACGTCCAGCGTGTAAATCGCGGCGAGGGCGGCGTCGATTGCGGTCCCGCCGTCGTTCAAGACCTCCCAGCCGGCTTCGGTCGCGAGCGGGTGTGCAGTGGCGATCATTCCGCCGGTGCCCCATTCGGGTGGCGGAGCGGCGGCGTTGGAGCTGAACGGGACAAGCAACAGGGCGAGCAGCAGAATCGGGAGCAGCACGGATGCGGATCGCATGAAAGTTCTCCAGAGAGTAAGCTGAGCTGACGAGGCGAAGGTATGTCCGTTATATTCACGGCAGCAAACGGAAGGATACCATGAACCTCTTCGTCGCCATCGCGGGAAATATCGGAGTCGGCAAATCGACGGTCACCCAGGCCCTCGCCGACCAACTCGGCTGGAAACCGTACTACGAACCCGTCATCAACAATCCGTACCTCGACGACTTCTACGCCGACATGAAGACCTGGTCCTTCCACCTGCAGGTCTACTTTCTCTCGAAACGCTTCGAAGCACAAGCCGAAATCAGCACCGCCGACCAATCCTGCGTGCAGGACCGCAGCATCTACGAAGACGTCGAGATCTTCGCGCGCACGCTGCACAAGCAGGGCTTCATGGACAAGCGCGATTACGAAAACTACAGCTCGCTGTTCGAACAGATGGTCAACCACCTGCGCACGCCGGACGTCATCCTGTACCTCAAGTCCGACGTCGACACGCTACTCCGCAGGATCACCGAACGCGGCCGTGCCTCCGAACAGGGCATCGACCCGGGCTACATGCACGAGCTGAACAACGCCTACGAATCCTGGGCGAAACGCGCACGCAAGAAAATGCACGTCCTCACCATCGACGCATCCGGCTCGAACTCCCCCGAGATGGTCGCCGACTCCGCCGTCCAGAAAATGCGGGAACTGTTCGGGTTGTTTTGGTAGGCGGCAAGCGACTCTACAGTCGCACTCGCTGCTTATCAATGTCGTATATTATGTAACTTGTCTACACATGGCATGTTTACAGGGGGTGATCATGAAGTCCGCGTTGTTATCCGTGTTTCTTGTCCCAATTCTGATCGCGCTACTTGCCTTTTCAGGCTGTTCAGACAGTGATGATTCCGGTCCAACGTCACCGAACGAAAATGAAGAAGATCCGATCCTTAGCGTATCTGTTAGTTCGCTTGTGTTCGAAGAGGATGACAACACTTTGCAGTTTGTGGTGAGTAATGATGGCGGTCAAGAATTAGAATGGACCATCACAACCGACGTCGATTGGCTTTCTGTTTTCCCAGCATCAGGTGTAACAAGGGATGAAGAAGACGCCGTGACTGTGACGGTTGATAGAACCGATATGATTCATGGTAATCACTCAGGAACCATCACCTTGACCACGACAGACGACCAGATTTGGAATGTTGGCGTTGCTATGACAGTTCCCGCCCCTGACCCTGTCATACTCGTGCATTGGGAGAACGTGACCTTGGATGAAAATCACTGGAGATACAGTAGTCCGGTTGAAATCCCATATGAGGGTATTCTGGCAATGAACATGGACTTAAATGATTGGCCAGGCGACTATGGACTTGAATTATTTGTCATGTCACCTGCCGAGTATGACGACTACGCGGATGGCGAAAACTTTTCAGTCTACTGGCACGAAACCATTTCAACTCAGGGACAGCATGTTCGTGTTGCACCTAACTTGATTGCTGCCGAAACCATGGTGGTCATCGTCGTAGATAATACCGACAAAGGTTGGGAGGACACGGATTTCGACTTCTGGAACGATGACGCGAGATTCGATTTGGAAGTCGCACTTGGTCCATTAGGCGATTGATCTGTTCAACGATAGCAAGAGTAAACCGACGACTCTTCCGCCGGGCTGTATGCCACCTAAACTAACTATAGTACCCAAACAAGCAGGTATAGCCTGTACTTAGAGAGTATTTACTCTTTAGTCTGTTTGTTTGGGTACCTGTCGTCTTTAGCTTCTTTAGTTAGTTTAGCTGCTTTGGCAGCCCCCACACACCGCGTTCGACATTCACCACCAACCCTTCCCGTTGCATCTTGGGAAGCAACTGGCTCAGGTACGACTTGTTGATCCCCACCGACGCGGCGATGTCGGCGTTGGTCATCGCCTTGCCTTCCATTTCCAGCACTTCGATAATCCGCCGCCGTTTGCCTTCGAGCATGTCGCGTTCGTCCTCCTCGATTTCGCCGGTGATTTGCCAGCCGGTGTGACGCAGGGGGCTGTCGGATTCGGGGTCACGTTTGAACTCCATCCGGTGCTGGGCCTCATCAATATCCCGCCCGGTCACGAACAGTTCGGCGAGATCGCGCCCGCGTTTGCGACGCATCACGAGGATGGTATCTGCCGCGCCGGCGAGGCCGTAGCTGCCGCTGATTTCGCCAAGGATATCCGTGTCATCCGCAGCTTTCCGCTTGTGATGGATCAGCAGCAGGCAGATGTGATGCTTCAACGCGAGCTGTTGCAGTTTCGCCATGGTTTGCGTGTCGTGATCGTAGAGGTTGCTGTTGTTGTCCTGCGGGTCACGCCAGCGGCCGAGGGTGTCGATGATCACCAGCCGCGCGTCCCGGTGGTTGTGCAGCCACCAGTCGATCTGGGCGAGGGAAAGGCTCCTGCCGACACGCACATCCAGCCGGCACAGGGCGCTGCCGTCGAGACCGTCACCGCCGATTTCACGCATGCGATACTGAATCCGCCGCTTATGGTCCTCCAACGCGAGGTACAGCACCCATCCCGGCTCGCACGCCTCGAGCCCGAGGACAGGACCCCCAGCCGATACCGCCATCGCCACCTGCAACGCGATCCACGACTTGCCTGTCTTCGGATTGCCCGCGAAAATCGCCAGCCCCTCGCACAACAATCCGGGCACAACCCAGCGAGGTTCCGGCAACTCCTCCACCAGCAGCAGGTCACCACGGTCCCGGTCGAAATCAAGCACCGACGGCGCGGGGGATGAGGATGTGGTGTCGGTGGATGTGTGGCCCGGGTCATCGCCGTGACGGGTGGTCTGTGTGTCATCCTGACGTGCCGTAGGCACGAGAAGGATCTCCGACTTAACCGCCGTGTGCGATGCTGGAGATTCTTCACGTCGCTGCGCTCCGTTCAGAATGACACGCGCGCTGTCGCCAGACGACCGTTCCTCGCCACGGTTCAGCCAGGCGGCGAACTCGCGGTCGGTGTGGCCCTGCAGGAACCATGCGGTCACGTCCTTGGCGTCCTCGAACGGCGGCACGACCACCACCTTCTCCGCCACCGTCACCAACGCCGAGGCGACCTGCTGCTGGTGACGCATGCCCGGTTCGTCGTTGTCGCAGAGCACGTACACAAGCCGGTCACGGAAGTACTTGTTTAACACGTCCGGCCACTTGCCCGCGCCACCGGAGTTGGTGGTCGCGACATAGCCACGGTCGATCAACGTGTTCGCGTCCTTCTCCCCTTCGACGATCAGGATCGGGTCGTCCCCGCGCAGGATGCCGCGCAGGTTGAACGGGACTGGCTCGGTGCCCTTCAGATTCCAGATCCAGCCGCCGTCCGGAGTGTCCGGATCGGGGCGGCGTTGCCGGAATTCCTTCCCCGGCTTGCGCACCACCTGGTAGAGCAACGTCCCTTCCGGGCTGTGGTAATCGTAGACGATGTTCTGGCTGGTGTCAGCGCCATAGCCCAGATCGATGGGCTTGAGGCCGAGGTACTCTGTGATCTGCAACGGGTCGCAACCGGCATGACACTTGAAATGCACGATGCCGTCGTCGGACTCGAAGACTGACAGCGAGGGGTTGCGGTCGCCGCGTCCCTTGCCATGACCGGGCAACGGGCAGGAACAGGCGAAACGTTTATCACGGACTGGTGTGGGCTTGTACCCTTCGCGGGACAGGTGGACGTGGAGATTGAACAGACGGTCGAGGTGCATGAGGAAGGTCTCCGAACGAGGTGGGTGTGATGGGATCTAATGTTGTTTGTATATTGATCCGGACTATTTGCGGATTATCGATCCACTGGGGGTGAGAAATGTCATGGGATCAAAGTCGTCTGAAAGTTGTATATCCTCCTGGTAACAAAGTGGATTATAAGGGTGTAATGCATCCAAAAATCCAGAAGATGGACGAACAATACTATAAACAAAACGTTTTCGTTAGATTTCTTATAAGATGGTTCTGGAATTGGCGATTTGACAGAATTTGTGAGGATAATCTTACTGATTTAAGGGCACCAGAAGTTTGGGAACCGGTAAGAAAAGCTGTACTTAAGCGGGATAACTACACTTGTCAAAATCAACGATGTCAAAAAACAGGTGTGGCTCTGCATGTTCATCACATCAAACCAGTAGATCATGGTGGAGGAAATGACATGCGAAACCTTATTAGTCTTTGCGAGCCTTGTCACAGTCTACTGCATCCTTGGATAAAAAAGCAGAAGAAGAAAAGCTGGTATTAGCAGCGTGGTGGCTGGACAGAAGCCAGCGGAGCTGAACATACGTTCAAGACGGGATTCAAGTCAAGAGACCTCGCGAGCGAACCAAACAACACGAACAACCCAAACACGCCGTCCCGTGCGCCACACCGCCCCTGTCTCTCCCGGTCTCCGAGGCACATTCAGAGCTAGCGTGACCGTCCCTCCCTGCTTATCTTGCCTCGCCCCGGGAAAACCCTCCCGGAGGCCCGCAGTGTATTGCGTTCAGGCAGTTTGAGCTGTATCATCTCGGCTGCTCTATAGCTAGAACACCGGGTGCGTGTCCGTAACCGGCAGCCTGCGGTTTCGGCGGATGCGTCCCTTTTTTCTCTGTGTAAACGTAGGGTGGGAAGCGTGAAAACCCATCACTTGAACAAGGATACGGTCGAGCGGAACTGGTACGTGATCGACGCTGAGGGCGAAGTCCTCGGACGTTTGGCCACGCGCATCGCGACCGTGCTTCGTGGTAAGCACAAGCCAACCTTCAGCCCGCATGTGGACGGCGGCGACTTTGTCGTCGTGACCAACGCGGACAAGCTGGAGTTCACCGGCCGCAAGCTCGATAAGAAGGTCTACTGGCACCACACCGGACATCCGGGCGGTTTCCGTACCAAGCTGTTGTCGGAAATGCTAGAGAAACATCCGGACCGTGTGCTGCGCAAGGCCGTCTGGGGCATGCTGCCGAAGGGGCCGCTGGGGCGCCGTCAGATCAAGAAGCTGAAGGTGTATGCTTCGGAGACGCACCCGCACGACGCGCAGAAACCACAACCGTTCCCGCTCTGAGGTAAATGATGGCAAAGATTCCAGCGAATTCCGTGTATTCTACCGGACGCCGTAAGACCTCGGTTGCCAAGGTGTGGCTCGCCCCGGGTACGGGGAACGTGGTCGTGAACGGCAAGGACCTGCTCGGGCATTTCAAGCGCGAAATCCTGCAGCAGATCATCGAGCAGCCGCTCGCAGCGGTCGAAGGTGTCGGCAAGTACGACATCTACGCCGTCTGCCACGGTGGCGGTCTGTCCGGCCAGGCCGGCGCGATGCGTTTGGGCATCAGCCGCTGCCTCGTCAAGACCAACGAAGATTACAAGACCATCATGCGGCGTGCCGGGTTCATGACCCGCGACCCGCGTGAGAAGGAACGTAAGAAGTACGGTCAGCCCGGCGCCCGTAAGAAGTACCAGTTCTCCAAGCGTTAACGGGAACCGGAGACCACGCCGGACCTCATCATCCGGCAATCTGGCAAGCTACTTTCCGGATCGAAGGGAAACTCCCTTCGATCTTTTGTTACCTGCTGGTGGGATGGTCCTGCCGGCAGTACGATAAGTCATGGCGACCCTTTTGTCGCCAAAAGCCGCTCAACAAACCGGCCAAGGGTGCGGACGAGCCGTCCCTGCTTCGAGTCGGTGAGGGCACCAGGAAAGGATAGTACGATGGCACGCGTTAACGTTCAGCAGTTGATCCTCGCCGGATCCCATTTCGGCCACCTGACACGCCGGTGGAATCCGAAGATGAAGCCGTACATCTTCATGGAGAAGAACGGCATCTACATCATCGACCTGAACAAGACCCTCAAGTTGATGGAAACTGCTGACGCCGTCGCGTCGCGTATCGCAGCGCGTGGTGATGGCATCCTCTACGTCGGGACGAAGAAGCAGGCGCGTGACATCATCAAGGCAGAAGCCACCCGCGCCAACATGCCCTACGTCAGCGAACGCTGGCTCGGCGGCATGTTGACCAACTTCGCCACCATCCGGAAATCGATCAAGAAGCTGGAAGCGCTGGAAAAGAAGGTGGTCGACGGCACGTATGACAGCGTCACCAAGAAGGAGCGCCTGTCGATGGATGCCGAGCGCAGCAAGCTCGAGCTGAACCTCGGCGGTATCCGCAACATGAAGCGACTGCCCGGCGCGCTGTTCATCGTCGACACCGTGCAGGAGGACATTGCTGTCCGCGAAGCGAAAAAGCTCGGCTTGCCGATCTTCGCCATCGTGGACACAAACTCTGATCCGGACCCGATCGATTATCCGATTCCCGCCAATGATGACGCGTACAAGTCCATCGGTCTGATTACCAAGACCTTCACGGACGCCGTCATCGAAGGCCTTGCGGTTTACGAAGCCCACAAGCAGGAAAAGAAGGACGAGGAACCGCAGGACGATAAGCAGCGGAAGCAGGGCCCCCGGCGCCGTCGTGGCGCTGCCGCCAAGCGCAGCAAGTAAGCTCACTGGGCGGGTATCGTTTCCCGCCCTTTTTTCTGAAACTTGCGTCAGCTTCCGGAGTTCAGACTCCGGGAGGGCGGGTTCCGGCACATTCGCTGCCACCCCATGTGCATTCACGAGTAACGTTCGAACTAGAATTCGAGAAAGGTCGACCCATGTCGATAGCCGCGAAAGATGTGATGAAGCTGCGCCAGCAGACCGGCGCGGGAATGATGGATTGCAAGAAGGCGCTGAACGAGACCAACGGCGACTTCGACGCCGCGGTGAAGTACCTCCGTGAAAAAGGTATCGCCAGCGCGGCCAAGCGTGCCGGCCGTTCGGCCAACGAAGGCCGCATCGTCGTGCGGGTCAATGATGACAACACCGCCGGCGCCATCGTTGAAGTCAACAGCGAAACCGATTTCGTCGCACGCAACGAAGAGTTTGTCAAGACCGCCGAAGCGTTCGGTGATGTCGCGATGACCTTCGCCAGCAAAACCGGTGACGACAACCTGATCCCGGTGGACGAGTTCGATACCACCGACTTGCAGGAACTGTCCGGCAAGCTGGGTGAAAAAATGCAGATCGCGCGCGCAGGGTACATCCAGTGCGACGGGTTCGTGGACAAGTACACTCACCCCGGCGATATGCTCGGCGTGATCATCGGCTTGACCGGTGCTGCCGCAACCAGCGACGTCGCGAAGAACCTCGCGCACGAACTGACTTTGCAGATCGCCGCTGCCGGCCCGCAGTACGTTTCCCAGGACCAGGTCCCGGAGAACGTGATCGAGGCCGAAAAGGAAATCTACAAGACCCAGATGCGGAACGAAGGCAAGCCGGAAGAGATGCTGGACAAGATCGCGACCGGTAAGCTGAACAAGTTCTTCGAGGAAATCTGCCTGCTGAACCAGATCTTCGTCAAGGATTCCAAGATGAAGGTCAAGGATGTCGTCGCGCAGGCTGTCAAGGATGCCGGTGGCGAAATCAAGGTGGATGCCTTCCTGCGCTTCAAGGTTGGCGACACGCAGTCGGACGAAGAAGGCGGCGAAGAGTGAGCAACCTTCCGTACAAACGAGTCTTGCTGAAGCTCTCCGGTGAAATGCTCGCCGTGAAAAGAAGTACGGCCTCGACGAAGAGATGATGCACAATATCTCGCTTGATCTGAAAGAGATCAGCGATCTTGGCGTCGAGCTCGCCATCGTGGTTGGCGCGGGCAACATCTTCCGCGGCCTGTCCACCGTCGGTAAGGGTATGGAACGTGTCCCCGCCGATCACATGGGCATGATGGCAACCGTGATCAACGCCATCGCGTTGCAGGACTTCGCGGAACGTGTTGGATTGCAGACCCGCGTCCAGTCGGCGATCGGCGTCGACGAAGTCGCGGAACCGTACATCCGCCGCCGTGCGATCCGGCACCTTGAAAAGGGCCGCATGGTCATTTTCGCCGCCGGAACCGGCAACCCGTACTTCACCACCGACACCGCCGCCGCGCTGCGTGCGTCCGAGATCGGTGCGGATGTGCTGCTGAAGGGCACACGGGTGGACGGCGTGTTTGACAAGGATCCGGAGAAGTTCCCGGATGCGAAGAAGTTCGACAAGCTGACCTTCACCGAAGTGATCAAGAAGCAGCTGCGGGTGATGGATCTGACCGCGTTCACCTTCTGCCAGGACAACAATGTCCCGGTGCGTGTCTTCGACATGACGGAACGTGGACGCCTGATCCGCCTGCTGCGTGGTGAAGACATCGGGACGCTCGTGTCCGACTGATTCACCGAACATTTTTATACTTTCAAGGTCCAACTCCACCGGAACCGGTGGAGTTGGACCTTTCTCGCTCAGAGCTTGACCCTGCGTCTTCTGATGCTGAAATTGTGCGATCTTTAAGACGTGCCGGTTTTTGAACCACTCAGGAGTGGAGTTTCCGATGGATATTGACGAGATCATGCTTGACGCTGAAGACCGGATGGACAAAACTGTCCGATTCTTGCAGGACACTTATTCCCGCATTCGGACGGGGAAAGCCTCCGTGGGTCTGCTGGACGGAATCACGGCGAACGCATACGGAACCGAAGTGCCGCTACAGCAGATCTCCAACCTGCTCACTCCGGATATGAGGACCATTGCCATCCAGCCGTACGACAAGAACCTGATCCCGGCGATCGAAAAAGCGATTCGCATCTCCGACCTCGACCTCAACCCGATTAATGACGGGACCGTGGTCCGAATCAACATCCCGGCGCTTACCGAGGAACGGCGCAAGGACATCGTTAAGCTGGTGCACAAGCACGCCGAAGAAGCACGGCAGGCGGTGCGGCAGGTGAGACGTGATGCCAACGATGCCGCGAAGAAGTTGGAGAAGGCGCACGAGATCTCGGAAGACAACATGCACGATGCGCTCAATGATATCCAGAAGTTGACCGATGAACACATCAAGCGTATCGACGAGGTCATGAAGGACAAGGAAGAGGAAATCCTCGAGATCTGAAAAACTGGACCATTACCACAGATCCCCCCACCCTCCGCCGTACGGAGGGTGTTTCTGTTTGATTCAACCATCTTTAATCTGCGAAACCAGCCTGAGGGAAAGGTGTTACGGGGCTCTCCCCTGCCTCCGGTTTGAGGCGAGAGCGTTCGTTGCGTCTCGCAAAACAGCACCCTACCTTTCGGCTTGCAAAACAACAGGACTACGTTCAACACCCCGCTAAGGGAGGCAAGCATGGCCACGGCGATTATCTACGGATCGTCTACCGGGAACACCGAAAAAGTCGCTGAGATGATCAAGGACGAACTCGGTGATCTGATTGATGACATCAAAGAGATCAGTGAAGTCAGCGCGGACGACATGAACGGCTACGACAAGCTGATCCTCGGAATCCCGACCTGGAACGACGGCGAGCTCCAGGAAGACTGGGAAACCTTCTTCGAAGATGAGATGGATGACGTCAACTTCAGCGGCAAGACCGTTGCGATCTTCGGCCTTGGCGACCAGGAAGGCTACCCGGAATTCTTCCTCGATGCCATGCGCGCTGTGTACGACAAGGTCACCGGCGACGGCGGCAAGGTCGTGGGCTCCTGGCCGACCGACGGCTACGAGTTCGATACCTCCAAGGCCGTAGTCGATGGCAACTTCGTCGGCCTCGCGATCGACGAAGACAACCAGGACGACATGACTGAAGAACGTGTCGAAGACTGGTGCGACGACATCAAGGAGTTCTTCGAATAAGAACGATCTGTTGACCGATCACCCGCCTGGGTGATTCGTTTCGCTGCAACGTCAAACGCCGCCTCCAACCGGAGGCGGCGTTTTTGTGTTCAGATTCCAGTCAATAGGCTATGGGCTGTGGGTTATGGGCGTAGGCGATGCGCAATGGTATAAACATTACCACGGACTTCAGTCCGTGGTAATCGGTGTGTCATCCTGAACGAAGTGAAGGATCTCCATATTATCCGCCTTCAAAAGCAACGTCATTCTGAACGAAGTGAAGAAGATCGGGGTTAATTTACGGTGATCAAAGCTGGAGATTCTTCATTCCACTTCGTTCCATTCAGAATGACACCCTTGCACTACCAACCGGCCACCGAGGGCAGATTGTCATTTTCCGATCACCGATCTACCGCCCACCGATCACCGATCTACCGCCTACCACCTACCGTTCCCCACTCTGACGAGCCTCGAATTCCTGCACCAGTTCATCCAGCGTACGCGACTCGACCGCACGCAGCGACGCATCCTGCCGCGAGTTCATCCAGCCCTTCATCCACTGCCACGCCGGGTGGTCGGGCCAGTCGAACTCCGACCGCTTCACGGACATCAGCAACGCGTCCACCTCTTCCACCGGGATCTGTTTCGGGCTGCGCGCGAGCATGATGTCGTCCGGCGGCGAACCGACACGTTCGACCAGCCCGCCTTCCTGCAGCTTGTCTACCGTCGCGTCAATCAGGCCCGGCGGCAGACCGTAGTCATCCCCCCACAGCACCGGGTTGAACCGTGAACTCTCGCCCCGTTCGCCACGGAACACCTTTGTCGCCTCGAACAGCAGCAGATACCCGAGCACATTCCGTTGTGGTTTTGACAGCCGCAACCCCTTCGACTTGTTCGCGAGGGTCTGGTAATGCTGCTGGACAAAAGTCATCTCGACACCAGCCAATACAAGCACCCAGGATAGATTGATCCAGATCAGCAGCAGCGGGATTGCCGCCAGCGACCCGTAGATCAGGTTGTACTGGACGAGGTTGGTAGTGTAGAAAATAAAGCCGGACTTGAGGATTTCGTACAGCAGGCCGGCGATGGTCGCGGACGCCAGCGCGTACCGCGGTTGCACCCGTGTCGCCGGGACAAACTGGTAGAACAGGAACAGTCCGAGGATGATCATCCCGGCCGTCACCGCCCGGTTGAACAGTGTTTCCAGGATGCCGAAACTCTCAACCGTCTTGCTGATGAACGGCAGCGCCTGCACATACGTCGTCAACGCCAGCGACCCGACAATCAGGATCGGGACAATCGTGATCAATCCCCAATACAGCGGCAACCGTTTCAATGAACCCGCGCTGGAACGTGCGCCCCAGATCGCGTTGACCGTGCCCTCGACACCGCTGAAAATCGACCACACCGCGATGACCAACACCAGCACGCCGATCCCGTTCAACGCGAACCCGCCGGCGTTGGTGATGATTTCCTCGAGACGCGTGGCGACTCCCTCGCCGGTACCGGGCGCGAGGTTGTCGAGGATGAACGGACGAACGGTCGTTTCAAACCAGTCCGCACCGCCAAACAGCTGGAAAATGCTGAAGAGGATGACCAGGACGGGAATCAGGGTGAGCATCGTCGCGTACGTCAGGCTCGCCGCGCGAATCGGGATCATGTCACGCAGGCTTTCCCGGTAGACCACCTTGAGAAAGCGGAACAGGAACTGGCGCGTATCTGACCAGAATGTACTCGTAGACGCCTCCGGCGATGAGTCTTCGTTTGATGCGACCGGTTTCGATCCCACCCTTCACCCCCCGCAAGGTACAACGCCGATTCCGCGATATGAATCCCGCAACAGGCCGAATCAACCCATCAAGCGTCATCCACACGCGCGAACAATGCCCGCGCCGCTTCATTCGCTTTGGCGATGATTTCTTCCTCGCCCTCGATATGGCGGTGTTCCATCAACACCTTGCCGTCACAGACGACCGAATCGACAACATTGCCCGTCGCGCTGTACACCAGGTGGGACGCCAGGCTGTGCGGCGGGTTCAACTCCGGCCGATTGTGGTCAATCAGAATCAGATCCGCCTGCCGGCCCACGACCAGGTCCTTGCCGCCGAGATTGAAGAACGTCGCCGGATTGTCCGTCGCCATGTCGAGCACCTCATGCGCGCTCAACGACGTTGTGTCGTTGTCCGTCAGTTTCTGCAGCAACGCCGCGATCTTCATATCCTGGAACATGTCGAGGCTGTTGTTCGAGCCCGCGCCGTCGGTGGCGATGGCCGTGATCGCGCCGGATGCCTGCAACTTGCGGTACGGGTACACCCCATTCACCGCCAGCTTCATGTTGCTGACCGGGTTGTGCGAGCAGACGACACCGTATTCACCCAGCAACGCGATGTCGGATTCGGTCAACCAGACGGTGTGCGCGGCGACGAGGTTTGTCTCGAGCGCACCGATCCGGTGCAGGTATTCGACGGGACGGCCGCCGTGATCCTTGATGCAGCCCTCGACCTCGCCCTCTGTTTCGGAGAGGTGCGTGTGCAGCACTGTGCCTGTCCGTTTGCAGAAATCCACCACCCAGCGGTAACTCTCCTCGGACACGGTGTAGACCGCGTGCGGCGCGACGGCAAACTGCACCCGGTCGCTGTACTGTTCCACTTCCTGGTGTTGACGCTCGATGCGGTCCCAGTGCTTCTGCCGTTTCGCCGGTTCGTCGTTGACGTCGATGATCACGCTCGCAATCATCGCCCGCACGCCCATCTCCTCCACCGCTTTGGCGACGGCGTGGAAATCCCAGTACATGTCGTTGAAGAAGACGGTTCCGTTGCGGATCATCTCAACAATGGCCAGCTTCGCGCCCCAGTAGATTTCATCCACCGTGATGCCGCGCTCGTACGGCCACACCCGCTGCGCCAGCCATTCCATCAACGGCAGGTCGTCGCCGTTGCCACGGAAGAGTGTCATCGAGGCGTGCGTGTGGCTGTTGATCAGCGGCGGGTACGCGATCATGCCGCGCGCGTCGAGGGTGGAGTCGGCACTCCGTGTCACGCTCGCAGCCACCGGGTCGATCGCGGCGATAACGCCGTCCTCGCAGTAGATGTTGACACGCTGGTCGTTCAGCGTTGCGTCTGTGATCAGCAGTGATGATGACATGGGTTTTCTATCGTCTTTAGACTATCAGGCTTCTTCGTGCGCCAGCTGCTTCAACCGTTCCCGGCTTTCCTCGGACAGCTTCTTCGCGCAATCGGTCAGCAGACCGCGCGAAATCCGTGGCGCCCACCACGCGAGGAAGCGTTCGACCGCCTCGTCGTCCTCCTGCGAACGGATCGCCCAGCCCACCGCCTTTTTGATCTCGGGTTGCTCGGCGGTCATCAGGTGACGCAGCACCCTGAACGACGCATGCGTGTTTCCCTTCCCCGCCCGGGCGAGGTACACCGTTGACGCCGCCGCGAGCCGTTTCTTCCACAACGATTCGCCGCGCACCGCCCACGATTCAAGGTACCCGATCCGGCTGAGGTCGTCCGCCACCCACGGTCCCGCCGCGACGGCGAGGTTGTCCGTCGTCTCCCAGTTGTCGAGGTGACGCGCCCAGCCGCTCAACTTCTCCCCGAAGAGGTCGTCGAGGTCGCCGGTGCGGCCGTCGAGCCCATACAAACCGATCAGGATCAACTCGCGGTGGTGGGTCGGGAAGACATGATTCAGGTACAGGATCCAGTCGGGAATCTTCAGTTCCTGTTCCCGCCGCACGTTGCCGGCGAGCTCGCGCAGTTCCGGAACCCGGACGCCGTCGTATACCGTCATCCCCGGCATGGTCGTTGGCAGGGACGCTGCGTAGTCGGCGTCGATCAGTGCGTGGATCCGTTCTCGGAGGGACGGAATCAGCGTTTCTGGGGTGAAAGCCATATCGTGAAACCTGCTTGCAGGTTTGTCTGTCGTACGTTTGGACGGTCAACCACCCGCTTTTTCAACGGAGAAGCGACGGTGGGAATGTGGCTCAACAGGCCCGACTCCCGCAAGCAACACCCGCAGCTTGTTTCACATCCAAGGAGTGCTTGCGAGATGTATGAGGGCGGGCTAACTTCGTCACACTTGATACCTGCCAAAGATGGATTACTAGGGAGCGGACTTCATGACACGCACACGAAACTGGCTTGTCCTCACGTTACTCATCGTTTTCGCCACATCGGCATTTGCCACAGCACCTTTCATGCCACGGTACCCCGCCATCAGTCCGGACGGCAGCACCGTGGTGTTTTCATTCCAGGGCGACCTGTGGAGTGTGGCTTCGAACGGCGGCATGGCGACACGCCTGACCGTCCACCCGGCCTACGACCGGGAGCCGGTGTTCAGCCCGGACGGAACCACCATCGCCTTCATGTCCGACCGGCACGGCGACTTTGACATCTACACCATGCCCGCGACCGGCGGCGTGCCGACACGGCTCACCTTCGCCGCGACCACGGACGAGCCGTTCGCGTTCAGTAACGATGGCAAGACGCTGTACTTCGCCTCCAGCCGCCTGTTCGACTACCCGATGGGCCGTCAGATTCAGATGATGCCGGCTACCGGTGGCACACCGTTCCGGCTCGAGGACATGTTCGGTAACCAGATCGCCGTGCGCCCCGACGGTGGTTTCGTCATCGCGGAAGGCCGTGAGAAGTTCGGCCGGCTGCGGTATCGCGGAACGTACCAGCGCGACTTGTGGAACTACGCGCCGGGCTCGGACCCGGTGCAGCTGACCACCCATGACGGTGTCGACACCCGTCCGATGGTGTCCCCGGACGGATCGATCTACTGGATCAGCGACGCCGACAAGAACCAGACCCGTAATGTTTGGCGGATGGCTCCGGATGGATCCCACAAGCAGGCGATCACCAAGTTCAAGGAAGACGGTGTCCGCTGGGCGAGCCTCGCCGGAAACGGTTCCCGCCTTGTGATGGAAGTCGGCACCGGCCTGTACGTGATGAACATCCCCGACGGCGAACCGTTTGAGCTCGAAATCGACGTCGCCGCCGACATGATCGAAAATCTCGTCACCACCGAAACCTTCACCGGTGGCGCGGACGACCTTACCGTCACCAGCGACGGCAAGGAATTCGCCCTGTTGATCGAAGGCGACATCGTGCTCGTCAACAAGGATCTCGGCGGACGTGCGGTGGTGCCGATTCCGGGACCGTCCCGTGAAGAAGAACTGGCGTTCCGTCCCAACGGCAGCGCCGACACGCTGGCCTTCGTCACCGACCGATTTGGCGAGAAGACCGTCTGCCTGCTGATCTCCGACGATCCAGACGAGACAAACCTGCGCAAGGCGAAGAAGCACAAGATCGTCAAGCTGACCGATGGCAAAACCCCGGCGTCGAACCCGGTGTGGTCGCCGGACGGCAGTGAGATCGCCTTCACGCACGGAAACGCCGACCTGAAGATCATGGATCATGACGGCGGTGGCAAGCGCACGCTGCTCGAAGGCTGGTCCACCCCGATTTATTCCTGGGCGCCGGACGGCAACTGGATCGCGTATTCGCGTGAAGATCGCAACTTCAACTCTGACGTCTGGATTATTCCGGCCAAGGGCGGCGAAGCGGTTAACGTCTCGATGCACCCGGACAACGACATGGACCCAGGTTGGTCGGATGATGGTTCGATGTTGAGCTGGACCACCCGCCGTCACGACAACCAGTACGACGTCTATTTCGTCTACCTGACCGAGGAACTCTCGGAACGCACCCGCGAAGAGTGGGAAATCTGGGAGAAAACGCGCGACGAAAAGCCTGCAAAGAAGGACGACGACGACGAGGAGGATGACGAAGACGCGGAAGACGAAGAGCCCGAATTCGTCGTCAACATCGACCTCGAGGACATCTACCTGCGTGCCCGCCGTGTGACCAATGACGCGTTGGATGAGTTCGCCGTCGCATTGCACCCAAAGGGCGATAAGATCTTCTACCTGCGTGATGGCAGCGTCTATTCGGTCAACCGTTTCGGCGAAGAGGAAGAGGAAGTCTTCAGCGGTCGGCCGAGTAGCCTCAACGTCGTCGATGAAACCTTCTACTTCCTGCAGAACGGCAAGCCGAGCTACGTCGGTATGGGTGGCGGCAAGGTCGAATCGACCGACTTCAACGCCCGCCTCAAGATCGACAAGGTCGCCATGCGCGAGCAGGTTCTGGACGAAGGCAACCGCATCCTCCGTGACTGGTTCTACGATCCAGACATGCACGGCCTTGATTGGGACAAGCTGGGCGAGAAGTACGAAGAGTGGGCTGGCAAGGTCGTGCACGATTACGACTTTGCGGACGTCGTCAACATCATGCTCGGTGAACTCAACGCGTCCCATATGGGCTACTACCCGGACTGGGATCCGCAGGGCGAGGGCCCGGATGACGGATTCATCGGCGTTGATTTCGATAAGAGGTATACTGGCAACGGTCTCCGCGTGAACTGGGTGTTGCCTGCAGGTCCGGCGGACGAAACGGACATGACCCTGCTCCCCGGCGACATCGTCGAAACGGTCAACGGCATGGACGTCGGCCGCGACGCCAACATCTTCATGGCGCTCGAGGATCAGGAAGGCGTACCGACTTCGATCACGTGGACGCGTGACGGTGACGACATGGATGGCATGATCGTCCCGATCGGCTGGCGTGCGATGCACTCGCTGGTCTACGAGAACATGGAGAAAACTCTCCGGGAGCACACTGAAGAGATGTCCGATGATCGCGTCGGTTATGTTCACATCGAAGGCATGGGCTGGGCTGAGGTCGAGCTGTTCGAACGTGACCTGTATGCCGTCGCGGACGACAAGGATGCGCTCATCATCGACGTGCGCAACAACGGCGGCGGTTGGACCACTGACATGCTGCTGACCATCCTGACGCAGCCTGTGCACGCCTACACCATCGGCCGGAACGGCGAGGTCGGCTATCCGCAGCCGCGCTACCCGATGTACCGTTGGGAAAAACCGATCGCGGTGCTGTGCAACGCCGGTTCCTACTCCAACGCCGAGATCTTCAGCCACGCGATCAAGACCATCGACCGCGGGCCGGTTGTCGGCGAGGAAACCGGCGGCAACGTCATCTCCACCGGCGGCTGGACCACGATGGACGGCGGCTGGATCCGGATGCCATTCCGCGGCTGGTATGTATGGGGCGACGAGAACGATCCGTCCCGCAACAACAAGAACCAGGAAGCGCCCGGCATGAACAGCGGCGCTGTGCCGGATTTCCCGGTTCCGTACACACCGGCTGACCGTATCGCCGACCGTGACCCGCAGCTCGACAAGGCCATCGAACTGATGATCGAAGCGGCGGACACCGAAGCGCAGAAGCCGAAGCCCGGCGATGTGCGCGGCAAGCTCAACTACGAGACACCGGGACGGTAATCTGCAAGCTATATAGGCTGTATTCACTGGGGGCATGTTGAATGTAATGTGCCCCCTTTTTCATTCAACTCCTTCCGATTGCCAGCTTCAGGATTGTCTGTACTTTTCGTATTTCATCCCCACCCATCCTCGGCAATACTTTACAAATCCACCGTTTTTACTGGCATTGTCAGTTTCTTGACTGTAGCTTTCCTGTCGGGTATGTGATCCCAGTCTATCAATCCTACCACTAGGGGGGCCGTCATGAACCGCACTCGCGTGTTTGTACTCACTGCGCTGCTGGTCCTGCTTCTCTGCGCCAGCACTTCCCTCGCACAAACCTGGAACTACACCACAACCAGCCACGGATATCCGCAAAGCTTCGCGGTCGACGAAACCGGCCAGCGTATCCTCGCGGCCTACAGGCCTGGCGGCTACTGGCTGACCAACGATGGCGGTGCCACGTGGACACCGATCGACGAGCTGCTTGAACCCGATTATTTCTTCTACTACCCGCAATGGGTGACCGCGGTCGATCCGGCGGCGGACACATTGTTCGTCACCGGAACCGCACGCTATCTCGACCATTTCGGTTGGATGAGTCAGGATGGCGGGCACACGTGGACCAGCCTCGACATTGACGACTGGCAGTCCAACCAATGGTACATGTCGATGCAACGACAACCCGGTGGACGGATCTACTGCGCTCAGGCACCGGGATTCTTCTATAGCGACGATAACGGTTCGACGTGGACTGAAGTCAACATCATGCCGTACGTTGGCACCAACGCAAACGGTATCTATGTCGATCCAGACGATGTCAACACCGTCTTCATATGGGGTTCCTGGCACGATGATACGCCGGTCTTCGGCGGGCTCTCCGTTTCCCATCAGGGCGGCGAGAATGGCTCATGGACGCGACTGACGGAGCTGGAGAACCTCGTCCCACCGGGAATCAGTTCCGTTCGAGTCTATGATTTCCAGATCCTCGACAATGGCAACTGGATGCTGCTGGTTAACACCTACGGTTCGGCACTCGATGCCCCACAATTTCTGGTGTCGGAGGATGACGGGCAAACCTGGAGCTGGGTCTATTCGCAGGGCTTGCCCGATACCTATTGGACACAGCTGTGCGCGGTGCCGGAAGTCCCGGGACGCCTGTTCCTCGGGAACAGCCATTTCTTCAGCAGATCGGCGTGGTCATCGGTGAAGGGAGTCTGGCAGTCGGACGATTACGGCTTGACCTGGTTCCCGGCGGACGGACCCTTTGCGGACAAACCGATCGCGTGTGGTGACATTCAGCGTAACCCTGCTTCCGGAGATCTGTTCCTCAGCGCCGCCGGTGAGGGGATTTTCCACTCTACGGATCACGGTGATACGTGGCAACTGATTCCCGGACCGCCAGTCGGGATCGATTGTGAAGAACGCGACCAGCTGATTGCGGACGAAGCCGGTGTGATGCACGCCGGACGTGACGGTAGCTTATGGTTTGCACAGGGCACCTCAACCAGCTTCACCGAGATCGACCGTCCGCATCCGGAGGGTACCTTTCAGCTGCTGACCCCGATCTCCTTGCCCGGTCAGTCGATCGCCTATCTCGCACGCGAGGTCGCGCCGGGCCAGGTAACTGGTGACAACCGGATCGTGCTGTCGGAGGATGGCGGCACCACGTGGACAGAGTCAGCGCTCTATACCCCGCCGGAGTTCGAGGATTTTGTCTATGTCCACGCCTTTCCGATCAACGGAACCATCATGCTGGTCGGTGAGGACGATTGGGATAACAACCACGTAGCCGTTTCTTACGATCTTGGCGAATCCTGGGAAACCGTTTACTTCTACGACAGCCACTACTTCTGGTACATCTCTTATCAGCAGGACTACTTCTACTTTGTTGACTGGGGACACGACGATCTTTTCCGCAGCAGGGAAATCGGGGGGCCGTGGGAGGCGATGAATGTCCCGGCGGATGACTACTACGGTTCCTTTGCGCGATACCCGCTCGTCATCGGGGACACATTGCTCGTCCATGACCGCAACCACAGCTATTCCAGTTCACCCGCACAGAGCTGGCAAGATCACGGACAGATGATCGACCAATTCTTCACAGAGTTCGTGGACTGGGAATACGTGACCACGAGTAGCGATTCCTTCGTAGTTGCCTTGAACGCGGACTACTACTCGAATATGGTCGTCTCGTTCGACACCGGCCGCACATGGCAGGAACAGCACCTCGAATTCGACTGGCCGTTCCAGACCAGCCTGTTCGCCGCAATCTGCTGGGATCCATGGCGGCAACGGTTATGGGTGGACACGGGCAGCGGGCTGGCGTACCTCGACTTCGCGACACGATCCGTACACGATCCGTGGGTGCTGCAACCGGCTGAGTTCGATCTGCTAACCGCGTACCCGAACCCGTTCAACGCGTCCACCACCGTTCGGTTCGCGCTCGACTCGCCGCAGCAGGTCAAGCTGGACGTGTTCGACGTGCTCGGGCGGCATGTGGCGACGCTCGCGGACGGATTGCGTCCAGCGGGAGAGCATCAGCTGATGTTTGACGCGGCGGGGTATCCGTCGGGAACGTACTACCTGCGTTGCCAGCATGGATCGGTGACAGAGGAACGGAAACTGGTGTTGATCAAGTGATGTGAAGCTATTGCTGGTGATTGTCTTAATCGATAGTCAAACATTGCTTCCGCAACCGATACTGATCGGATTGACTGGTGCTGACTGGGGGTAACCATGATTCGCACACTGACCGGCCTGCTTTGCATTACGCTCATCACGTTGCTGTCAACCGCAGCTTTCGCCGAGGAATGGGGATTTGTCGTCAATGGACAAGCCGCGCCCGAAAGCATCGCCGCTGACTCATCCGGCAATAAGATCATCGCGGCGTTCCAGGGCGGCGGTTACTGGTTGACACAGGACGGTGGGCAAAACTGGGAACCCTTCAACCAGTATATCAGCAACGAGTTCATGTTGCAGGCTACATCCGTCGACTTTGTGGACCCGACTGGTGAATTCATCCAGTTGAATTGTTATTTCGCCAATGAATTTGAGCCGGAATACCATACGGAGAATGGCGGGGCGACGTGGTCGACATTCGACATGGACCCCTTCTGGCCAGACACCCTGGCCGGACCGGGTGGCGGTATCTGGAAAATCATGAGTGAACCTGCCGGACGCATCTACTGCGCAACGCAGCATGGTTTCGCGGTGTCCAGCGATGGCGGCCACTGGTGGCAGGTCGCTGACATCGAACCTCTGATTTTCACGGCAGACGGTTTGTATGTCAATCCGGATAATCCCGACAATGTCTTAGTGTATGGCGGCTGGACTGATGAAGATCCATACACATTGGAACCCTCCGGCGGGATCATCGCCAGCTATGACCGCGGGCGTACCTGGGATCGGATAGTCGATCTGATAGCGATGACCGGCGTGGAACGCGGACACGTGTACAGCCTCACCCGGCTGCCGGATGGCACATTGATCGCAACGGTTTGGCCGCAAAACTCACTACCCAGTCTGCAGTTCATCCGTTCCACCAACAATGGCCTGACCTGGGAGTGGCTTCCGTACCAGGGACTGCCGGGCTACCTGCTGGCAAACGAGCTGATCGCCGTGCCGGAGGTACCCGGACGACTGATCCTGACGGCGAGAAACCGGTCCGGTGTCTGGATCAGCGAGGATTCCGGCAGCACGTGGGCACGGATCGAAAACGGTCTGCCTGAGGCGCCTCAATGGGGCACGTGCCTGTATCGCAACCCGTTCAGCGGACATCTCTACATAGGCCTCAACGAACAAGGGCTGTTCCGGTCCACCGATTTCGGTCTTAGTTGGACGGAAATCCCCGGTCCTCCAGTGGGAGTGCGCACCGCATCCGGTTACTCAGCACCCGCCCAGCCGGACGGGTTCTGGTTCAACTCGATTGACGGCAACATCTGGTTCGCGTCGGGCAGCTCGACCGAATTCGTTCAGATCACCGAACCTCCACTCTTTGGCAGTCACACTTACCTTAACGGATTCGCCCTTCCAGAGGGGATGGTCGGATACACAAAGCGTGTCAGCGACCTGCTCACAGAGCAGCGAACAATCAGCATCAAGTGGTCTGACGATGGCGGGGATACGTGGACAGAGAGCGCGGAAACTGTCTTTGAGGCTGGCGAAGGCTTTACGTTTACCCAGGCCTTCGTCGAGAACGACAACGTCCGGCTGTTGGGTGGCAACACCTTCCAGCAGACTATCTACCTGTCGGATGACATGGGCGACACGTGGGATCCGATCGAAGTCACCACCGGCTGGATGGGTCACATCCGGCAACATCGCGACCAGTATTACGCGATTGACTTGACCGAAGGCGAGCTGGTGCGTTCCTGGTCGATCGGACCAACCTGGTTCCCACAGGGATTTCCGCAGCCCAGCCAACTGCAGTATGCAGGTCCACCGATGATCAGTCTCGCCGACACCCTGTATCTTGTCACACCGGAATACCTGTGGGCATTTCTGCCTGACGATTCGTGGGAACAGCGAAGTGAGCTGGATGGCTACATCAGCACGTGGGACCTGGTTATCACGGACGAAGACACGTTCCTGGTCGCGGACATGTATCCAGTGTACATAAACGGACTTATGGTGTCGTATGACATGGGGCATAGCTGGCAACAGCAGGAACTGGAATACCCGTGGCCGAACCAAAGTAATCAAATTGCGAACATCAGTTACGACACCTACCGTCAACGGCTGTGGGTGGACAGCGGTGTCGGGCTTGTGTACCTCGACATGGAGGAGACAAGCGTCGGCGAGCCGTGGGCGCTGCAACCGGCGGACCACGAGCTACTGACCGCTTACCCGAACCCGTTCAACGCCTCGACCACGATCCGGTTCACACTCAACTCACCGCAACCGGTCAAGCTGCACGTGTTTGACGTGCTCGGACGGCATGTCGCGACGCTCACGGATGGGCTGCGTCAACCCGGCAGGCATGAGATCGCGTTCGACGGGTGCGCTCTGCCGTCGGGCTCCTACTTCCTGAGGTACGAAAGCAATGTGACAACTTTCGAGCGGAAACTTGTATTGCTGAAATAAACGCAACACCTTTATCCTTGACGATTGCTCACTACGCCCGGAATTGACTCCACCATCGAGGATGAAGATGACAGCAGGATTACGGCTCGCAGGCACGGTTCTGGTTCTGTTCGCATTCGTGGTTTCGCCGGGGTTTGCCCAGACGTGGCAAACATCCCATGCTGGCACCAGCGCACCCTGGGGGATCGCGGCGGATTCCTCCGGCGAAAAGATCATCGTCGCGACTGAGTTCGGCGGCTACTGGATCAGCATTAACAGCGGTGAATCCTGGCAGCCGTGGAACCACTCGATCACCTACGCCGGCATGGTACTCGCGCAAACCATCCAGGCTTTCGATCCCGCCGGGGACACCCTGCTCGTCACCTGTACCGTCCAGAGCGGCAATCAGCTGGACTGGCATTCCTTTAACGGCGGCCTCAGCTGGTCTACCTATTCCATGCAGTATCACTGGCCCAACAACTGGCCGAATCCCACCGCCGGTGCCTGGCAGATTCTGAATGATCCGGCGGGCCGCGTCTATTTCGCCTGCAAGAACGGATTCGCCTACACCGCCAACAACGGATCAAACTGGGATTTCAAAGACATTCGCATCCTGACCGATGACGTTAATGGCCTGTTCGTCGATCCGGACAACCCGGACAATGTGTTTATCTACGGCGGTTGGACCAACGAAGACGCCTCGACTAATGAACCGTCCGGCGGTATCCTCCGCAGCCCGGATGGCGGAGCAACATGGACACGAGTGACCGAAATGGAAACCCTGACCGCCGGCGCCGAGGGTGAGATCACGGACATGGCCAAGCTGGCGAACGGCGACTTGCTCGCGGTGACCGTCTGGAATGATACCGAGCTGCCGTTCTTGCTGTTGCTGCGCTCGCAGGACAATGGCGACTCGTGGCATTGGTTCCCGTATCAGGGTTTACCGGACCGGTTGGTCGCGAACCAGATCGAGACTGTTCCGGAGATTCCGGGACGCGTACTGCTGACTTCGTCCGGCAACTTCGGCGTGTGGCAATCCGATGACCACGGCCTCAGCTGGACCCATCTGCAACATGGTCTGCCCGACCGTGCGATGCCTGGCAAAGCGTTGTACCACAACCCCTTCAGTGGCCATCTCTACGTAAGCCTGCTCGACCAGGGCCTTTACCGCTCCGAAGATGCCGGTGAAACGTGGAGTAAGCTGACCGCGCCGCCAGCTGGTGTCGCGATTCCGACACAGGAAAATCTTCCGCAGAATGTCTCCGCGACCTGGTTCAACACCTCTGGCGGTTCGTTGTGGCTGGCACGAGACGAATCCACGCAGTTCGCCCCGATTGTGCCCGATATCCTCCCGGATAACACCGCCCATTACAACGGTTTCATGCTGCCGGACGGCAGGATCGGCTATCTCGACCTGCAGACGCCGCTGACCGGCACGCAATCCCTGATCACCGTCATGCTCTCCGACAACGTCGGCGAATCGTGGTCCGCCAGTTCGACGACCGCGATCCCTGAATACCAGTCGTTCGAGGAGTTGGAAGCGTTCTCCGTTGACGATGAAACGGTTCTCGTCGGACGCGACAACTACGCGTCCAGCGGATGGGTGTCGCATGACCTCGGCGAATCCTGGTCGGATGTTTCCTTTGATCCGCACCTGCTCGGCCCGATGCACTACCATAACGGCTATTTCTACGCACACGAACCGAACGCCATCGACATCCTGCGCAGTTCGACCGTGGGGTCGTTCTGGGAATCAACCGACTTCCCGCGGCAGGATTTCCTCGTCGAAGGCTGCCTCAAAATCCTCAGCCATAATGACGCCGTTCTGCTGGCAGCAGGCTATACCTTCTGGGGATTCACCGAGGATGACGGCTGGGTGTTGCGCAGCTATCAGAACCCGACGCCGATCGCGTGGGATCTGGCTGAAACCTCGAACGATACTTTCCTCGTTGCCGTCTTCGAGCCGGAAGAGTATTACGGCATGAGGATCTCCGACAACATCGGCTATCTCTGGCATCCGATGGAAACTGAATTCCCATATCCGCAGCAGAGCAGCGGTATTCGCGACCTGTGGTTCGACAAGTACCGACAGCGGCTGTGGGTCGATAGCCGGGTCGGACTGTCCTACTATGACTTCGACGGATCATCCGTGGATGAACCTTGGGTGTTCCAGCCGGCAACGTTTGACATGGTGAGTGTCTATCCGAACCCGTTCAACGCGCAGACCACGATCCACTACGCGCTGCCCCACCCATCGGATGTGAAGCTGGACGTGTTTGACGTGCTCGGCCGGCATGTCGCCACGCTGGCCGAAGGTGCGTATCCAGCGGGGACGTACGAGGTTACCTTCGACGGCAGCCAGCTCGCATCCGGCACATATTACCTCAAGTACAGCGCCGGGGAACAGTCGTTCGAACGCAAGTTGGTGCTGATGAAGTAGACACGATTCGTGCAGATTTCTGGGTTGCCATACTCACGGGATACGACTGGATGCTTTCATGTAACAGGCATTGGAAGCCCAAACAATGAATTAATGGTTTACGCTTGCCCTCTTATGTTCATATATATTTGTATAGTTACATTTATTATTACAATTTATTGTTAGATGATTTATCTATACCAATTCACTTCTTGTTCAAAGTGGTATGGCTGATTCCTCTTAAGGTAAACTCCCCTAACAAACCAAATTCAGAATTTTATTACACTTAGGTAAATGTTCATCTCGCAAGCATTTGATAGGATTTCTAATTGTATTTGGGATTTGTTATTGAATCACCCTATTTTCTGACGTCTTTGGGCAGTTTGTATTCGTAGAGATACGGGGGATGGTATGATGATCCGCTATTGGATGATACTCGTCAGTCTTGCTGTTTTTTACCAACCTGTGGTTGCTCAACCCGGCCTGCTTTGGATGAATCCATATGGGACTCCGAACGATGACTACTGTGAAGAGGTCATGAACACCCAAGATGGTGGAGCTGTTTTTGCCGGTTCGCTCGGCGGACCCGACAACTGTGCCACCCTCATGAAGGTTAACTCTGACGGGCAAATTGTCTGGGCTCATCAATACGTCGAAAGTCTATTCACTTGGTGTGTAAACGCAATTCAAGTACCAGGCGGTGGATTTGTACTCGTAGGCGGGACCACGAATGGCGTAGACATTAGTTCTGTTATGATTCGCACTGATAATCAAGGCAACCAGTTGTGGTTGAATACATATGACTATGGATTCTTTTCTGATCTATTTGGTATGGCATTCCAGAGTGTAAGTCTTGAGCCCGGTGGAGGATTTTCTATTACGACATCTAGTGAAGCAGGAGATGTTATTCTAATCAAAACGGATGAATCCGGAAATGTGCTTGAAGAATATACAATACCACATCCTGTTGGATGGGACTATGTTGTGCCGATGGATCACGTAACCTACCCAAATGGCAACATAGCCATTGCTGGCACCACTATTATCATGAATGATTTTCAAGAGGATGGCTATTTATTAGTTGTTGATCAAAATGGTCAAGTATTGAATGAAACACTCTTTGGTGATCAATACTATCAAGAATTTCATGATATTGTCATTCGACCAGATAGCGGTCTTTGTCTTGTTGGCGATAGTTCTGACGACTATTTCCATTGCGTGCAATTCTTCGCTGATTCCATCGGCCAGATAGAAGATGTGGTATTCCATGGTCCAGAGTTTGATCACTGCAATGGACGCGGTATCTGTACCACCCAGGACGGCGGGTATCTTATCGGTGGACGGTATTCTGGAAACCAAGCCTGGATCTTCAAGACAGACGCTACGGGTGATGTCTTATGGGAGTTTATTGCTGAACAAACTGGTGATGAACGTTGTGTTTCTTTAGTAGAGAATGCTACAGGTGGAGTTTACGCGGCCGGATACACCGAATCGATTGGTAATGGAATGCAGGATTGGCTAATGATATCGCTTGAATCTGAATTACCAGTATCCATCTCATTATACCCGGTATCTACCACGGAATTCCCGGCCACAGGAGGTACATTATCCTATTACGTTCATTTACAAAGTTCGATTCCCGCTTCAATGAATGGTCTGCTGTATTGGACGGACATCATTTTGCCCAATGCGACCATTTATGGACCCACTTACCAGCAGCAATTCAACTTGACTCCGTTTATGGACTACAATTCTCCAGTTCTTCATCAGGATATCCCCCCGTTTGCACCCAGTGGAAGGTATCAGTTCCGTGGTCACGCAGGATTTCCGAATTCCCTTCATGCAAGTAACTCTTTCTCGTTTACGAAAGCTGGAACCGCTGAAGAGGAAGCACCGGCAAATTCCTGGTATGCTTGTGGCGAGTTCATTACTGAGGCATTACTTAAGCCTGATTCAGAATCAAACTATTCGCTTCAAGTTCAGGCTAGTCCGAATCCGTTCAACGCACAAACCACCATCCACTACGCTCTGCCACACCCGTCTGACATGAAACTGGACGTGTTCGACGTACTCGGCCGGCATGTCGCAACGCTGGCTGAAGGTGCATATCCGGCGGGAGCGTACGAGGTTACGTTCGACGGCAGCAACCTTGCGTCCGGGACGTATTACCTCAAAGCCACCGCCGACGAACAATCGTTCGAACGCAAGCTGGTGTTGATGAAGTAAGGATTTGTCAACCGAAAGAGATGCGATTGCCACAGACTACAATTCTGTGGCATTTTTCATGTCATGACTGGGATCTGGATCTACGACAACGCTCCACCATGAGTAACCGCTCCCCCATCCGACCGGTCAAAACGCTATACTAGGGATTCATCACTCGCATACCCTCGGGCTGGGTGTGGCGAGGTTCCTGTGTTCCAACCTGAGATCAACCAGAACTTGAACGATAACCAACGTGGTAACAACGACCTGAGTGGAGGAAACTGGATGAAACGCATCCTGACCCCGGTCTTGATGGCGTTGCTGCTGTTCGCGTCCGCGAGCTTTGCCAGCGATGACATCATGGACCTGCTCGACGTGCAGGAGCATGTGCTGGACAACGGCATGCGGCTGCTCATGATCGAGGACCACAGTGCCCCGATCATCAGCTACATGGTGTATTACAACGTCGGCAGCCGCAATGAACGCCCCGGCATCACCGGTATGGCGCACATGTTCGAACACATGATGTTCCGTGGATCGGCAAAGTACGGTCCGGAAGAACACGCGAACATCGTCAAGGCCAACGGCGGCAGCCTGAACGCGAACACGTGGTATGACCGCACCGCCTACTTTGAAAACATTTCCGCAGAACACCTCGAGCTGGTGATCCACCTCGAAGCCGAACGGCAGGCCAACCTCACGATCAACGAGGAAACCTTCCTGCCGGAGCAGCAGGTCGTCACCGAGGAACGCCGTCAGCGCGTCGACAACAGCCTGTACGGGTCGGCGGTTGAAGAGCTGATGACGAACGTGTTCCGCGCCCATCCGTACAACTGGCCGGTGATCGGCTGGATGAGCGACATCCAGAACTACCGGATGGAAGATTTGCAGTGGTTCCACAAGACCTATTACGCGCCGAACAACGCCGTCGCGATTGTCGCTGGTGATTTCGATCCGGACGAAGCGATTGAGCTGGTCGAGAAGTACCACGGCCCGATCCCGGCGCAGCCGCTGCCGGTGATGGCAAAGACGCAGGAACCGCCGCAACGTGGCGAACGCCGGATCGAGTTCCACCGTCCCGCGCAGTTGCCGTTCCTGTTCGCGGCTTACCACACCCCAGCGGCGTCGCACAATGATATCCCGGTGCTGCAGGTGGTCGAGAAGATCCTCAGCGACGGGGAATCGTCCAGGCTGTACAAGAAGTGCGTCTACGAAGAACAGGTCGCCCGTTTTGCCGGCGGCAGTCTCTACGTCCTCGCCGACCCGGGCTTGTTCATGACCTACATCGGCGTGAATGCCGGCCGTGACATCGAAGAAGCGGAAGCCGTCCTCTTCGGCACGATTGAAGACATGGCGACCAATCCCGTCAGCGACAAGGAACTGCAGAAAGCGAAGAACCAGCTGGAAGCGGACTTCTACTCGATGATGCAGACCAACTACGGCAAGGCATCTTCCCTTGGCGAAGCGTACATGATGTACAATGGCGACTGGGAGATGGGCCTGCGCCAGATGGAAGCAACGAAGAACGTGACCGCCGAAGACGTGATGCGTGTCGTCGCGAAGTACTTCCGTCCGATCAACCGCACCACCGTGATCCTCGTACCGGACAACGAAGTCGACCCCGTCGATTTCTCCGCTGAAACCACTGAAACCGGGGAGATGGACCAATGAAACAACTGATTCTCTCCTTGCTGGTCGTGGCGCTGCTCGCGCCGCTGGGCTTCGCGGATGATGATGTCGTCCCGCCCTACACACCGAGCCAGACGTTTGACGTTGACCCGGTCAAGCTGCCGGATTTCAAGCACAAGTCGCTCGACAACAGGATGCAGGTTTATTACATCCCCGACGATGAGCTGCCGCTGGTGAACGTGCGCATCATGTTTCCCGCTGGAAAGCTGTTCAACCCGATGGAGAAGCCCGGTCTCAACAATTTCATGGCCGACATGCTGCTCAAGGGCACGGAATCACGTTCCGCGACCGATATCGCCGAAACGATTGATTTCGTCGGCGGATCGATTAATACCGGCGCTGGGAACAACACGATCTACATGACGTGCGGCGTGATGTCGCGTGACATGGAACTCGCCTTCGAGTTGATGGCCGATGCGCTGATGAACCCGACTTTCCCGGACGAGGAAATTGAGCGTTTGCGCATGCAGCGTGTCAGTGGCCTGATGACAAACGTCGACAACCCGAGCACCATCGCGGACGAACAGTGGAACAAGTGGGTGTACGGCGACCATCCGTACTCACAGCCAACGGTTGGTACCGTCGAGAGCGTGCAGGCGTTCACCCGTGACGATCTCGTGATGCAGCATCAGCGGTTGATCGTGCCCGGTCATGCTGTCATGCTGCTGTCCGGCGACTTTGAGTACAAGGACGCGCAGAAACTGGTGCAGAAGTATTTCAGTGGCTGGCTAGGTAACAATCCGCCGCAGGTCTTGATGGCCGGTGCCGAACCGGGTGAAGGCCGCCAGATCCTGCTGATCGACGACCCGAACGCCGTCCAGTCCGAGGTCCGGATGGGCTACATTCTCGGCCCGTACAACCTCGGCGACGACATGTACGCGTTCAACCTGATGGACTACATCTACGGCGGTGGCGGCTTCTCCAGCCGTCTGATGAAACGTGTCCGCACCGAGCTCGGCCTGACCTACGGGATCTATTCCGGCCTCGACGCTCGTGTGCAGAACGCGGCCTACTCCATCTCTGGTTCAACCAAGAACAACGGTACCGGTCAGTTCATCACCGAATCGCTGCGGCTGATGGAGGAAGCAGTCGAAAACGGTTTCACCGAAGAAGAACTGCGCGACGCGAAGGCGTACATGCTCGGTTCCTACCCGCGCCGCTTTGAGACGCCGTCCCAGGTCGCCGGACAGTTCCAGAACGCGCTGATCCTCAATCTCGGGGACCCGGACGAGTACATCGCCAACTATCGCAAGAAGATGGCGGCGGTGGACCTCGATGACATCAACGCGATGGCGAAGAAATACCTGCACCCGGACATGGTGCGGATCGTGGTCGTCGGAAACGCCGAAGTCGTCAAGCCGATGCTGGAAGAAGTCGGCAGCGTCACCGTCAAGAGCATCGACGAGTTCAAGACGGAGATGTGACGAACTGCAGGTGTGAGTGATGAGGTGTGAGGTAAGAGTAAAACACCTTACGGCACTCGCCCTTACCACGGACTTAAGTCCGTGGTAAGGGCTCAGACTGCTGACAAAGTCCCCACGGGCTCTCGACCTGTGGGGATTTGTTTTGTATCTTTGTAGATGCTACCTACTTCCAAAGCTCATCAAAGCGCAGCGGAGCTTATTTACATTGACGATTTGGTCCCGGACGATCATCTTTTGCGGAAGATTGATGCGGCAATTGATTTTTCGTTTATCCGGGATCGTGTAAAGCATCTCTACAGCGCCGACAATGGCCGTCCGGCTGTTGACCCTGTCCTTCTGTTCAAGATGTTGTTCATCGGTTACCTGTACGGAATTCGGTCCGAGCGTCAGCTGGTGCGTGAGATCCAGGTCAATGTTGCCTATCGCTGGTTCCTCGGGCTGGATCTGCGTGACAAGGTGCCGGACGCGTCCACGATCAGCCAGAATCGACGACGCCGTTTCCGTGAAAGCACCATCTTCCAGGAGATCTTCGACGAGATCGTGCTGCTGGCGATCCGTCGTGGCCTGGTCGATGGCCGGGTCTTGTTCACCGATTCGACGCACCTGAAAGCCAGCGCGAACAAGAAGAAGTTCAAGAAGCGGCAGGTGACAGTGGCGACGAAGTCGTATCTGTCCGATCTGGAAGAGGCGGTGGATGCGGATCGCCTGGCGCATGGCAAAAAGCCACTGAAGAAACGTGACAATGACGATTCATCACCGCCGGCGACAAAGGAAATCAAGGTCAGCACCACCGATCCGGACAGCGGCTTCATGGTGCGGGACGGCAAGCCGCAGGGCTTTTTCTACCTTGACCACCGTACCGTAGACAACAAGGCCGGAATCATCACCGACACGCATGTCACCCCCGGCAATGTGCATGACAGCACCCCCTACCTTGAGCGCCTCGATGCGCAGATCTGCAAATTCCACTTCCCGGTGGAAAGGGTCGGTCACGACGCCGGCTACAATACCGCCGCCATCTGCAAGGGGCTGGAGGATCGAAAGATCGACGGCGTGATCGGCTCGGTACGTACGACACGCAAGAAGGGAATGCTGGCAAAACGACTGTTTGTGTACGATTCGCTGGGGGATGTCTACCACTGTCCCGGCGGCCAGACACTACCGTATCGCACGACGACACGTGAAGGCTACCAGGAATATGTTTCCGACCCGTCGTGCTGTGTCCTCTGTCCCCTGTTGCAGCAATGCACCGAAAGCGCCAATCACCGCAAGGTGGTCACCCGGCACGTGTGGCAGGCCAGCCGTGAAAAGATGATCGCGACCGCTCGGACAGAACGCGGACGGGCCACGTACCGGCGACGACGGGAGACGGTCGAACGCAGCTTCGGCGAAGCCAAACAACTGTATGGCCATCGCTATGCCCGGCTGCGCTCGATAGCCGGAGCACGTGAACAATGCCTGCTGTCCGCCGCCTGCCAGAACATGAAGAAGATCGCCATGACAATGGCGAAACACCCCTCTATCTCAAGACTATGGACCTATTTAGCCGGTCTTCTATCCCAGCGCACCACGCTCAACGGTCTCGACAGAAAAATCGAGCGAAGAACCAAACACAACCTGCCAACTATACCACAAATCCAACCAGTAGGATGTGCCGTGTGAATACAAAACAAACCCCATCAAATGACGGGGTTTGTCAGCAGTCTGCGCCCTTACCACGGACTTAAGTCCGTGGTAAGGGCTGTTTCAATATCAGACGACAAAGACAAAGCTGAAGAGCAAGACTCAGCCGGGACGCTTTTCTGAAAGTGTCCTGGATTGTCGTATCTATCCGATGTGACGTTAAGCGACTGAGGGGACCCTTACTCCGTAAGTGTCCCCTCAGTTGAATTCGTGACGGCTTCAACACACCTGCCGCGCACCGGCGAACAGGTCAAGCCACTTGTGCACCGCTTCCGGGTACAGCCGGTGCTCGAGGTCGAGCACACGAGCGGCGAGCGATTCCGGCGTATCGTCCTTTTTAACCAGCACACCGCCCCGCTGCAGCAGGATCGCGCCTTCGTCGTACTTCTCGTTGACGTAATGCACCGTCACGCCGGTCTGCTGCTCTCCCGCCTCGATCACGGCCTGGTGCACATTCAACCCGTACATCCCCTTGCCGCCGAACTTCGGCAACAACGCCGGGTGAATGTTGAGCATCGCGCCCTCGTACGCCCGGATCAACGCCGGCGGCATTTTACGCATGTACCCCGCCAGGCAGATCAGCTCGGCTTTCGCGTCCTTCAACGTGGTAAGCAACGCGTCCGCGAACGCTTTCCCATCCTCGAACTGGTCACGGCTGATGGTCTGACTCGGGACACCGAACTCCTTCGCGATTTCGTGCACACCGGCATCCGCATGGTTCGAGATGATCAACACACCGCGCGCGTTGAGGTAGCCGTCCGAGCACGCTTGCAGCAGGGAGCGCGCGTTGCTGCCCCGTCCCGAGGCAAAGATCGCGATGCCGACAGTCCGGCTCATTGATTAACCTCAGCTTGAGTAACTGCGTTGGCAGAGCCAACGCGGGCAAGACGGCGGTTCATTATTCCTTTTCCACCGTCAGGGTTCGTTGCTTCAGGTCGAGGGTCGCGTCCGCACCGATGGGCAGGGTCCACGTTGGCCCGACATGCCCGTACGGCGCACCGAGCACCACTGGAATGTCGGGCACGGCGTCCAGCACGATCTCCGCCACCTGTTCGTCATGCTCGACCCGTTCGCCGTTGACATGCTGTGTGAACCGTCCGAGCAGAATCCCGCGTGCACCCTTGAACACTCCGGCCTGCGCGAGCTGGGTGATCATGCGGTCGATGCGATAGAGCGGCTCGTCGATCTCTTCCACTACCGCAATCCCGCCCGCGAAGCTGGGCTGCCAGCCGGTGCCGCAGAGTGCCGCCAGAACCGCCAGGTTGCCGCCAAGCAGTCGTCCGAGCGGATTCATCCCGTCGCGGAGGACACGTAATTCTGCGCCATCCGGCAACGGCAACACCTTGCCCCACAGATTGCCATTGAGCATGTCGAAGAAGAATTGGCCGCTGAATGTGTCCACTCCGCCGAATCCGTCGCCGCGATCCTCGCCACCGAACCCGCGCGTCAATTGCGGGCCGGAAAAGGTGATCAGCTCGCAACGTTCCCAGAGCACACTCTGCAGCACGCTGATGTCGGAAAACCCAACAAATGGTTTCCTTTTCACCTGTTTGCGGATCTTGTGCAGGTTGAGGTACGGCAGCAAACGCATGGATCCATACCCACCGCGGGTGCAGATCACGGCGTCGTACTTGTTCTCGGTGAGGGCCAGTTCGATGTCTTCGGCACGATCGGCGTCCGACGCCGCGAGGTAGGGACGGTCGCCGGTGGTCAGCGCATGCGGCAACAGGTCAACGTTGTAGCCCAATCCCTCGAAATACTCTACCCCACGCCGGGTTTCATCTTCACCCACCGGTCCAGCAGGCGAAACGACCGCGATGCGTCCGCGAGCTTTCAGCGGTAAGGGAGTTACTGCCACAGGTTGCTCACCAGCCGGTATTCGCCGTAGCCGAGTTCGTCCACAAAAACGAACCGTTTCTGGCCGTCGTAGTAGTACCAGATTTCGTAGGGACGGGAATCCACCTCGAAAGGATGACGTTCCACCTCGTCCGGCGGACCATAACGCACATACACCTCGCCGCGATCGGTTTCCCAGCCGTCACGCATGCCGCCAAACGCAGCACTGGCTTCATGGATCCGCGCGTAGTATTCCTCCATCAACTCGTTCTGCGGAGTGTCTGGAGACGGGTCCATCTTTTTCCAGAAATCGTGGAACAGGATCTGGCGCTCGTGCGAAGACGCGTTCAGCATCCGCTCCACCTCACGGTTACGGGCGACATACCGCATCTGCCGAATCGCTGTTTCCATGTTCTGCACTGTGGACGGCAATCCCGTCAACCGCACCTGGAATTCAGCGGCCTTGAGCGTGGAATAGTCTTCCGTGCGGACCTGCATTTCCACCACGTGACTACCGACTCCAAGCTTGGCCGTCGGAATCTCGAAGAAATCTCGAGTCACCGGCTTTTCCACGTCCACCGTGCGCCGTTGCTCAAAAACCAGATCACCGTTGCGGTCGAGCACGCGGGAATGCACGTGCATCGTGTCGGAAACTGTCGGGTAGACTTCGTAGTAGACAAACAGCTTCTCATCTTCACCGGCAATCACACGGTCGACATTCGGTACGATCTCGTACGCTCCACTGGGCGTCTTGACCACTTCACGCGCGAGCAGCAAGTCCCCCATCGACAGCCCACCAAGATCGTAGCTCGGCACCATCAACGTTCGGGAAACCTGGAACTGTTTGCGGGTTTCGAGGTCGGTGACCGTGGCGATCATCGTATAATTTGCCGGATCGAGGATGATCGTGGTCTCGCTGATGTCGAACAGTTCGCGGCTGTTGGTTTGCTCGAAGGTCGGCACGATCACTGTTGATCGCCAGATTTTGTTCTCGACACGCGGGCTGCTGTCGGTCGGTCCGGCGAGAATCGACATGTCGACTTCGTAATTCGCCTCATAGCCGCGGGAAGAACGGACAAACTGCAGGTTTTCGTAGGGCAGCTCGATGTACGCGATGACACGGGTGCGTTCCGGTTGGTCGGACAACAAGGAAATCGCGTTGACATCAAATCGTGGCAGGCCGATCTCACGATACTGGCGCATCATTGCCGGCTGCGCGAACGCCAGGTTCGCCAGCAGGACAAACAGGATCACCGTGCTCAAAATCACACTTCTGCGCATTGCCGAACTCCCGGGGAGGTGTGCAGGTACACGTTCAACCGGGTAATGTATCACCCGTACGGTTAGCATACTCGCCCGTTGATGAAAATGTTGCCAACTCACGGGATCGCATCGAAATCGGACCAGTCAGTCTTCGCCTCTTCCGCACGCTTGGCCGCTTCTTCGAGTGATCCCTGCAGGAAGCCGGTTTCTTCCTCGCCGAAGACAGCGTCCACAATCAACTCCGCCTTGAACGGCACGAGGTCGTCAATCTGCTCCCCGACACCGATCCAACGTACCGGAATGTTCAACTCGCGCACGATCGGTACCAGCATGCCGCCCTTCGCCGTGCCGTCGAGCTTGGTCACGATCAACGCGCTGACACCGATACTCTCGCGGAATTTCTTCGCCTGCGCCAACCCGTTCTGGCCGGTGGTACCATCGAGCACGAGCAACACATCATGCGGCGCGTCCGGGATCACCTTCTTCGCG
Organism: bacterium; assembly: GCA_963675295.2. Lineage (GTDB taxonomy): Bacteria > Electryoneota > Electryoneia > Electryoneales > Electryoneaceae > BMS3BBIN04. Next base: position 1,775,117 of record CAXXKJ010000002.1, on the reverse strand, counting down.
ACACGGTCGATCTTCTCGAGCTCCGCCATCAGGTTGGTCTTGGTGTGCAGACGTCCCGCCGTGTCGACCAGCACCCGTTCAATCCCACGCGCCTTGGCGGCTTCCAGACCGTCATAAACCACGCTGGCCGGGTCAGCGCCGGTAGCGCCACGTACCAACTCAACGTTCGCCCGTTCCGCCCAGATCGCAACCTGTTCCACTGCCGCGCTACGGAAGGTGTCTGCCGCAATGATCAGAGTCTTGCGGCCCGCTTCCGCATACCGTGCGGCCAGTTTGCCGATACTGGTCGTCTTGCCGGTGCCGTTAACACCGACCACGAAGGTGACATACGGTCCGTCCACCTCCGACGCGTCGCGAGGTTTGTAGGCATCCCCGCCGAGCTTGGTCTCGTCGATCAACTCCGCCAGCTCTTCACGCAACGCCTTGAGCACGTCGTCGCCGGTCATCGCCTCCCGCAACGCGCGCTTGCGCATGCGATCGGCCAGCTGGCCGGATGTTTCCACACCGAGATCGGCCGAAATCAGCACTTCCTCGAGATCCTCGAGCGCCTCTTCGTCCAGCTTCGCCTCACCGACCACCTCGCGGATCGAACCGACCAGCGATTGACGGGTCTTGGAAAGGCCTTCCTTGATCTTCTTGAAAAAGTTCATCGTCGTCTATCAGGCTATGGGCTATGTATGCTACGGTTATGGCTATGGATATGTCTGTGGCCCTGGCTATGGACTTCGAAACGAATCGTACCCGTGTTACTGGCCAAGGGTTTGAAACTAAACGTGCCCGTGTTTGCTTGCAAACGCGGACGCTCCGCCTGTCCACGGATCAGTTCGATTCGCCCATCTCGCTCAGGGACGCGTCCTCACGGTCATGCGGCAACGTGCTGCGCTTCGACCGCAGGTACGCATACGGCGTCGCGTAGAGGAAATTGCTGACGCGGGACATGTAGATATCGGCGTAGCCCTCCACCTGTCGCGCGAGCAGGCTCTTGTCGTTGCCGGCACGCATCACCAGCCCCCAGTTGGGATTGCTCAACGTGCCGTATGCCTGTGCCATCGGTCCGATCTGCTTGTCCTGCCGGGTCAACGCGCGGCGCAGCTTGTCCAGTTCATCGGCGAGCGTGTTGAGATCCTTGTCCGGCGTGCCCTCATCCTGCATCCGCTGGTAGATGAGACGCAGCCGGTTGAACCGCGTTTCTACCTCTTCCTTCTCCAGCATCAACTGGGTCAATTCAGATTGATCCTCCTTGAACTCGGCGAGGGCGCGGATCTCCGGTTCCAGCTCACGGAGAATCAATGCTGTCCGCCAACGCAGCAGGTTCTTCGACACCTGCACGTCCGCGTACATGTGGTCGCCAACGTAGAGAATCTGCTCGCCCGCGATCCCATACAGGTTCTCGACCAGACGCGCGTTCCCGCCAACATACACCTTGCCTTCTTCCAGCCCCTTGATCCCCACCGGGCTAAGCAGGCCTTCCTCGTCCTGCACCACCTCAAACGCCGGATTCGAGCTGTCGAAGAATGATGGCTTCCGTGACGAGACAATCACCAGGTCGAACAGGTCGCGCCAGGTTTGACCCTGCGGCATCTGCTTGTCGAACGCCGCCTCCATCACACGGCGGGTGTAGCTCCAGTCGGAATTGGTGATCAGCACCAGCTTCTTGCCCGCCAGCCGCTGGTCGCGCAGGGCGCGTACCGTGTCCGGGTCGTGATCGATGTACGCTTCCGGTTCGGCGAGGATCGCTTCCTTGAGCATGCCCTCGGCGTGGCTTTCGTCCAGCGCCCGATGGACCGTGCGGTGCAAGTCCTCGTACCCCATTACTTCCTTGATCTCGCCGGCGTCCAGCTTGTCCACCATCTGCGCGAACATGCACGCTTCCGACATCGAGAACAGCGTGTTGAGGAAAACGTAGCGACCGGATTTGAAATCGACCACGGTGCGAGAATAGATCCGTCGTTGCTCGTCGTACGGCAGCATGCGCGAACCGTGGCTCGCCTGCTTGACGTACCCGAAGCGGTTGACCATGATAATGTTGCCGCATTCCTTGTCGATCATCAGGCCACGGATCACCGAATCCGGCTGGTATTCCAACCCTTTCACCGGCCAGCCACGGTCGGCCAGCTTCGCCTTGACGAACTCATACGCCCGCCGTTCCCACGCGTCCGTGTTGTAATGGATCAACGTGTAATCCATGTCGTAGCCGATGGCACGGATAGACCGCAGGTTCAACGTGCGGTTGCAGAAAATTTCTCGTTCGCGGCCAGGGGTGGCCAACGTGTCGAGCAGGGATTCAATCATGGTCGTGTAACCGTTTGTGTTCGGGTGCCGGGGAATGTACGGATTCAGGATTCACGCGGGGGTTGGGATGTGTTGTGTGTGGGTTCCGCGAGACCCGACGCGACTCGTTGAAACAAGAACAGCCGCACTGCCCGAATTGGGAGAACGGCTGGAACAGGTCGTTGCAAAACGCTGCTATTCTTCGGACACGGCGGCCTGTTCCTTCTTCTTCACCGGGATCAAACCAGAGACGAAGAAGCCGAGCAACGCGCCGTAGCTAGTGGCAATCCACGGATTCGCCCAGATCATGCACGTCCCGTTGACACAGCCCACCTTGTACCAATACAACCAGCCAAGAAAACCACCGAGAAGCACTCCCGCGGCATGAATCAGCATGGAAACTCGATTTTTCACGCCGGCAGGTCCTCGTCGGGAGTTGATTTGTCTTTGAATTCTTCCACGTCGCCGGCCTGACCCGCCAGGTTCAACGCCTGCATCAGACGGAAGCAGACATCATCCGGTGTCTTCTCGCACGGCACCTTCTGGAACACACGCACCGTCGTGCCAAGCGTATCCATCTCCGCCCGCCACATCGGGTCGTCTTTCATCTTGTCAATCAGACGGTGGCACTCCGCACGTCCGCGTTCACGGCCGAGATACACCTCAAGGATGTCGCACAGCTGTTCCGCGGTCAGCAGTTTTTTATCACTCGGATCCACGTTGATACCCTTCCACAAACTCCGCCAACTTCTCCCGCAACTTCACCCGGGCACGGTGCAGGTCAGCTTTGACCGCCGACACGGTTTTGTCCACCTGCTCGGCAATTTCCGCCATCGACAGTCCTTCCAGATCTTTCAGCACGAACGCCGTTCGCAAGTGCGGTGGCAACGAGGTAATCGCCTCGTTCAACTTCACCGCCAGTTCATCGTTCAGCGTCATCTCGAGCGGATTCATGTCCAGCGACGGCAGCACATGGAAATTTTCCACGCTCTCGCTGTCATCGTTCGCGTCATCCGCGATCTGCACGAAATACTTGCCTTTTCGGGACCGCATCCGCATCAGCGCCGCATTGGTCGCGATCCGGTGAATCCACGTGCCCAGCTTGCTGTCACCACGGAACCGATCAAGCTTCTCAAACACCGTGAGGAACGTTTCCTGCAGGATGCTCTCCGCTTCGTCCGCGTTCCCCGTCAACTTCAGCCCGAGGTTGTACACGTTGTCACGATGATCGAGCACGATCTGCGTCCGTGCGGTCACATCCCCGGCCAACGCCTTTTCGATCAGCGCCGCCTCCGCCGCACGCTCCGCCGCTCGTTCCGCCGCAACCGGATCGTCCACCGTGGCTGCCGCCGACGCCCTGTCTTCCTGTTCGTTGTTCATGGCTTGGAAGATAGGAAACACGGCTCAGCATTGCCGACCTCCGGGCGACCGCAAGACTCGCGAGAACGGCCCGGTTTAATGCCGTAACGACTCTGGTAGGATGCAGGGACGGGGCAAAAGTTGCGGAGATTCGTCAACCGCGTTTCAACCGCTTTACGAGATCGGAGAGACTGTCCGGGCTGAGGTCAAGGGGATCGGGTTCGGATACTGGTTCATCGGCTACCGCTTTTTCCGGTTCAGGCTGGAGTTGCGGGGTTGTGTGCGCCAGCTCAGTCTCAGGTTCCGCTTCCGAGCCGAACAGGAAGACAGTCCGGGAATCATCCGGCAACGGCACCCGTTTGCCGAGCTTCGACAACCACTGCACGACTTGTTCGAGGGGTTCCTGCTGCAACGAGATGAGGTGGTTGCGGCCTCGCTTGATCCGTACGATCAGCTCCGCTTTTTCCAGCACACGCAGGTGACGCGAGATCGACGGCATGCTGACACCGGCACCCTCCGCCAGCTCGCCGACGGTAATGTCACGTTCGGTCAGCCGTTCCACCAGCGACCGCCGCAACGGGTTCGCCAACGCGGTCAACACGGTATCGAGAAAATCGCCGTCCTGCGTGGATGGATCGTTCATCACCCGCCAACTCGTTGATGGGACTGGGTTCTGCCATTCTAGCGCCTCGAACGAGCGCCGCGCAAGCGATTCGCTCACAGGGTCCGGGCACGTCGTGCCAGCAGGTCGCTGAGAAACTCAACCGTGCCCTCGCCGCGGCGGTCCCAGTGTAACGTCTGCGCCTGGGCATGCGCGGTTTCAGCCAGCCGGTTGTAGTCGTCACGATCACCGAGCAATTTCGCCATCGCGGTGGTCAGCTCCGCGCGATCTCCTGGCTTGACGTACAAAGCCGCGTCGCCCGCCAGTTCACGCACTGCCGGCAGGTCGGACGCGATCACCGGCACCGCCTGCGAGAGGTAGTCGAACAGCTTGGACGGAGCGGTGAGGTAGCGGTTGTAGAACGTGCCGGTCAGCGGCAGCAGCGCCACCGACACCTGCTGCAACCGCGCAGCCATCTCCGGTACTGGCAACCAGCCGGTCACCTCTACCCGACCGGTCAAACCCAGCGATTCGATGCGTTGCCGCATCGAATCGGTTTCCGCCTGCCCGCGTCCGCCGATCAGGACCAGCTTGACATCGTCCCGCTGGAGCGCCTGGAACGCTTCCAGCACATCCATCGAACCCTTGATACCGCTGAGCGTGCCGACATAGCCGACGGTTTTGTGGTCGAACCGGGACGGGTCCGGCGGATGGGTTTCGTTCAGCCCCGGGTGGATCGCCCGTACCGGCACCTCGAGATGCTTGCGGTACCACTCGGCCTGCACCTCGAGCAACGGCAATACGCCGTCCAGCCGCGGCAGGTAGGTGCGTTCGAAGCGCGGGTATTCTTTCCATTTGCGGCCACTTCCCGCATCATCCCGCGCTGACGGTTCCATGTAAAAGTTGTGCGTGTCATGAACCGCGACCAGGCCACGTTTCCGCCAGCGAGCGAGGTGAGGCAGCGCGCGTGTGTCCCGCGACATGACGCAGTTGACCCCGTGTTCACGCTGCAGCCGTTTCAACAGCCACCCGGAACGGGTGAAATAGAGCCACGGATCGGACGCCGGCTGCCAGCCGGGTGTGGGGATGACGTGGATGCGCAGACCGGGCGGGACATCATGACCGTACTCCCGGCGCAGGACATCCAGCGGGTCGGTATACTCCTTCGCGCGGGGGTGATTGGATGACCGGACGATGAAATCCACCTCCGCCCCGGCACGCGCGATCGCGGTGACGAAATTCGCGTTGAACGGTCCCGCCGGAATCTCCGACGGCCAGCGGATCTGGCTGACGTACGCGAGACGAATGTCGGTGGATTTATCTGGCATCGAGTCCTGCCGGGTTCACCTTCCGATCATCCCAGACATGCATGTGTGGGACATGATCGCTGAAACGAAAAAGCGCCCCTCTGCCGGGGCGCTTGAATGTACATGAAAACCTGGTGGCGATTACTCGCCTTCCTGCTGCTGGTTGCCGATGAAGATCTCGTTCAACATTTCCTCGTTGAAGTAGATCACTCGATCGGCCTTGGTCGCCAGCTGTTCGGAGAGGCCACGTGGGAAGAACGCGCTCACCACTTCGAGGCCCATCTCCTTGCCGTACTCGACCACTTCGGCCAGGTCCTTGTCGCCGGAAACAATCACCGCGACTTCGCAGGCACGGTTGACCGCGAGACGAACGAGGTCGATCGCCAGCTTCACATCCAGTCCTTTTTCCACCGCATAATGCTTGCGGGTGGCATCCTCGCCGCGCACCTGGTAATACACCAGCTTGCCAAGACGGAGGGTCAGGTACTGGGTGTGCGCAAGGTGGGTTATGAAGCGCTGTTGCTTTTCATAGTTATCCGGATCAAACTCCGGATCCACCTTCGCATTGTAGTAATAAATGCGCAGCAATTCTCCGCCCGTCTTTTCCGCCAGCGTCTTGCCGAACTGGTGGAAATCGACGTCCATCCGGCCCACGTTGTCGCGCAGACCGTTGTAGAAATTGCTGCCGTCGATGAATACCGCGACTCGCTTCATCCGTTTTACCTCGCTTTTCCTCTTACCGGTGCGTATGCCGGGACGCTGCGAGGCGTTGAGGAGGGAACATTCACTGTTGCATACTCGAACTGGGACCGCCGCACCCGCGCGAAACGGCCAAATCCCGCAACCAATTCCCGGCAAACTTCTCATTGATAACAGACTGCTAATTTCGTGTTAGTCCGGACCAAAGTCAATAGCTTTTCCAACCTTCTCCCTGAGAATTGCTCGCACGGCAACAGCCTGTCCTTACTGCCTTTGCGGACATCACGAGGCGCTGAATTCAACTTGCGTGGTTGTTCGCGCTCCGGCGATGATGTACCTTGAGGCGATTAAACGAACCTGATACGTGGCAACCCATGCGATTCAGTGATCTGATTGTTCCGGACGCTGTCGAACTGAACCTGCGCAACCGGACGAAGGACACCGCCATCAAGTCCCTCGTCAAACGCGTGGCGCTCGCGCACGGCCTCACGGAAAAAGATGTCCTCGACCGTGTGATGGAACGCGAACGTGCGCTCTCCACCGGTGTCGGGCAGGGTGTCGCGGTTCCGCACACCACGCTGATCGGGCTGAACAAACCCGTTGTCGCTCTGGGACGCACCAAGCAGGGCATCGCGTTCGATTCGATTGACGGCGAGCCGGTACGCTTGATTTTCCTGCTGCTGTCGCCGGATGGCGATGTCCCGTTGCACCTGAAACTGCTCAGCCGTATCTCCCGGCTGTGCCAGCAACCGTCGCTGCGCAAGGATCTGCTCGACGCCACCAGCCACGACACCATTACCGCAGCCATCCAACGAGCCGAACACAGCTTCCAGGATCTATGACTGTAGCCGACCTCGCGGTGGTAATCGGATACCTGCTGATCGTGTTCTACATCGGCGCACGATTCACCAGGCGAGCGCACACCGACACCAATTCCTACTTCCTCTCCAGCCGCGGCCTCCCGTGGTGGATTGCCGGCACCAGCATGGTCGCCACCAGCTTCTCCTGTGATACGCCGTTGTACGTCACAAAACTCGTCCGTTCGGAAGGCATCGCGCTCAACTGGCAGTGGTGGTCGTTCGGAATTGGCGGCCTGTTCAGCGCATTCCTGCTGTCGCGTCTGTGGCGGCGAGCGGAAGTCGTCACCGACCTCGAACTGGCCGAGATCCGTTACGGCGGCAAGGGCGGCGCGATCCTGCGCACCTTCAAAGCCGGCTGGATGGCGCTGCTGATCAATACCATTGCCATGAGCTGGGTCGTGCTCGCAATGGCGAAGATCATCGCCGCGGTCTGGGGTGGGCCAAAATGGGCCGGTGTGCTCGGCGCCGCCGGACTGGCCGTCACCTACAGCTTCATGGCCGGCTTCTGGGGCGTGGTGGTCACCGACGTCGCCCAGTTCGTCATCGCATTGGTCGGCGCGATTGTGCTCGCGATTGTCGCGGTTAACGCCGCTGGCGGGATGGAGTCGATCCTCGCGGTTGTCCCTTACGAAAAGATCCAGTTCCTGCCCGACGTGCCGCAGTTCGCCGGACCTGGCAGCCTCAAGTTCTGGACCAGCGCGTTCGGCGGGTTTGTCGTCTACGCCTCGATCCAATGGTGGGCAAACATCAACTCGGACGGCGGGGGGAAGGTCATCCAGCGCATGTCTGCGGCGAAATCCGAGGGGCACGCGTTCGCCGCGACTTTGTGGTTTAACGTTGCCCACTATGCACTGCGCACATGGCCGTGGGTGCTGGCCGCGCTGGCGAGCCTCGTGCTGTACCCGAACCTCGCCGACGACGAAATGGCCTACCCGAAGATGATCGTCGAGCTGCTGCCGTCACCATGGACCGGCTTCCTCGTCGCCGGGCTGCTGGCGGCGTTCATGTCCACCATCGACACGCAGCTCAACTGGGGATCGTCGTACCTCACGCACGACCTCTACCGCCGCTGGATCGCACCGAACAAGTCGGAGAAACACTACCTCTGGGCGGCCAAGGTTTCGATGCTGCTGCTGCTGGTGATCACCGCCCTGATCGCGCAGATGATCGACTCGGTGACCGAAGCGTTCAAGTTCATCATCGCCTTCGGTGCCGGAACCGGACCGGTGCTGATCCTCCGCTGGTTCTGGTGGCGGGTGAATGCATGGGCGGAGATCGCCGCGATGATCGCATCAACCGTCATCAGCACCTGGATCTACCTCAGCGGTGTCGAAATGGCCTTCCAACTACGGATCATGGTCATTGCGTTCGGCTCGGCGTTGGTCTGGCTGCCGGTGATGGCGTGGACACCCGCCTCGAGCGGCAGCACGTTGCGCCGCTTCTACCTCAAGATCCAACCGCCGGGCGCGTGGCGGAAAATCCGCTGGCAATTCACCCCGGAAGCGCTCTACAACCACGGCCACAAGCACCGGCCGTTCCTGAAACATGACCTCGTCGGCTGGCTCGGCGGGATGATGCTCACCTTCGGGCTGATGTTCGGCATCGGGCATGCCATCTTCCACAACTGGCTGCCGATGGTCGGATGGTTCGCCGCTGTCTTCATGGGACTCGGCATGGTCGGCTGGTGGTGGATGAAAGTCGAGAATATCAAGCCGAAATAGGTTGTGGTTGTGGCTGTGGTTGTGACTGCGGGTGAAGATGTGCCCGTGTCCGCTTGCGGACGCGGACTGCGAAAAACCTAAGCATTACCACGGACTTAAGTCCGTGGAAAGAGTATCTTGATCGAAGCCGCGACGCCACCTCAGCAGCTGTCTGTTCAAGACCATTTTTGTGCGCCGTTGGACAGCTTCTTAGTGCAGCAGGACCACCTTCCGCCACTGCTCCGCGTCTGGCCCTGTTGCACGCACCACGTACACCCCACTCGCGAGATGATCGGTCTCGAACGTGACCGAGGCCGGCGTACCCAGCATGGATACGGACGCGGTCACCACTCGCCTCGCCACCAGCCGCCCGAGCACATCGTACAGCCGCACGTCCGTCGCCGCTGTCCCCGTCACACGCACCGTCAGCATCTCCCCGACACGAACCGGATTCGGGCCGATCTGCACGTCTGGCAGATCTCGAGAGGATTGTTCCGTCGTGACCGATGTCGGATAGGTTCCGTCCGGCGGATGCGTTGGGTCCGCGCCGAGATATGAGAACAAATACTCCTGCAGCAGCGGTTTGTGGTAGATCACGTTCGCCGCGTGGCCGACGCCTTCGATCACATGCAACGTCACATTCTCCACCGGCTCGCCGTACAGGTAGTCGAGGTACGCTTCGTAGATCAGATGCCGTTCGAGCCGGTGCTCGCCCTGGAACAACGCCTCGCAAAACGTTTCCACCGGGTTGTCCTCGAGCTCGCCGATCATGTAGTGGGTTTCCCGCCGCAGCAGATTGCGGTACAGGCGTGCCCGGCCCTGCGCTGCCATGTACACATTCAACGCGTTCATCCCGAACGGATAGTCATTCCACGTCGGACAGAGGTCGATATACTGCTGCTCCGGGTAGGCGAATTCGTTGGGGTTGCCCGGCACCGGGCGTTCGTCGTTGAGGTACATGAAATGCCCGTTGTTCACCGACATGTAGAACAGTTCGGGCCGTTGGAATGACGGCATGTCGTCAAGTGCACGTCCGCCCGCCGAATACAGGCTGGTCATCTTCCCGCCCGCCGAATTGCCGGTCAGGATCAACACCTCCAGGTTCGGACAGGTGTCGACAATCCGGTGCATGATGGTGTCGATGATCGCGAAGCTGCTGATCTGCGCGGGACGCGGGAGCTGGTCAATGTTGCCCGAGAGATTTCCGATGTACCACTCGAAATACATCCAGTAAAGCACATCATCCTCCAGGTCCCACTCGCCGAAATCGACCCAGTAGAGGAATTGCGGGGTGAAGATTAACGTGTAGTCGCCGGCGTGCCCGTAGTCCAGCGCGGTCGAGAGCATGATGTTGAAATGGTTGACCGCGCGACGGTTGCCGGCATGCAGCATGATCACCGCCCGTTTCACCTCTGGATGCACTTCGCCGAACTGCCGGTTGCAGAGGTACGGAATGCTCAGCGGGTGCCCCTCGACGTCCATGGTCAGCCGTGGCGACGGAATCGAGTCCACCGGCACGAAGGCGTGCGCGGAGGGAGCCCAGCTCAGCGACAGCACCAACAGCAGGAGTGTGATCAGCAGAGCGAAAACGATCAGCAACAGGAGGATGCGTTGCGGGATCAGGATCGTTTTGTCGTGTGTGACAGGGGACGGGAATGTGTGGCGCGTAACCATCGTCGAATCCGATCCGGGGGGCTACCGATTTCCGGGTCTGGATGGGGGTTACTTATAGTGTACGCAATCCACAGACAAAAAACAGGAAAGACTAACTTTTGGATAAGAAATGTTTGGGATTGTCCCACTGACCGGAGCCCACAGTCCGCAGCCTGTCAGTCGTCATCATCCTCGTCCTCGAAGCCCTCGAACCCTTCCTTCACCAGCCACGGGACCATCAGCAACGCGGCCACCGGATCGGCCCACCACCAGCCGAGCCATGCGTTCAGTACCAGCCCGAGCAGCAAGGTGAACGAGAGGTACGTGCACGCAAGCGTCTCCTTCGCTTCCGACCGCAATGCGCCGCTGTTCAACTCCGCAGCCGCCTTCAGCTTGCCCCACGCCAGCACCGGCATGATGATCAACGATGCAACCGCCAGCACAATCCCGATGGTACTTTCGGACGGAATGTCCTTCGTCCACAACGTCCACACCGATTGGATCAGTACATACGCCGCGAGCAGGAAAAACGTCACGCCGACAAACTTGTGCACCCGGCCCTCGGTCGCCTCGAGCTGCTCCTCGTTCAGCGTACCGCTGATCTGCAACCGCAGCCGCCACAACAGGACCGTCGCCGCCGCCAGCTCGATCAGGCTGTCCAGACCGAATCCGACCAGCGCGATGCTGTCCGCCTCGACACCGGACCACAACGCGATCCCGGCCTCGATCAGGTTGTAGGCCATCGTGAACACGACCAGCCACAACGCGCGTTTCAGCCAGAAGGAGGTTGAATCGTTCATGGGGGACTCAAGTTAGGGCTCTGGGCTCTGGGCTCTGGGTTCTGGGCTCTGGGCTCTGGGCTCTGGGTTCTGGGCTATATGAAGATAACTGGCTCGAGACGTGAGATATGAGATCTGAGATATGAGTAAAACCTTGTGTCTCGACAGCACCCATGACACCCGACTTGGACAACAATACCAAGTCGGGCCACACAAGGTCACTTCAGCCCACGGGCATCATATCCGCGTCAGCAAGCTGACACGGGCACACTTCATTGGCACAGTTCAGCGTAAAACCAAGAGTTTACAGCACATGGCCCACAGCCTGCAGCCTATTGCCTGCAATTAGCGCGATTCCAGCGCCGGTTTGCTCGAGGCCCGCGCGGCTTTCGCGTCCCGTTCCTGCTTGCCTTTCCTGATCCGGTGCACCGCGTACGCCACGAGGAACAGAACCTCGAGCGAGACATACACAATCACCGACATCGGGATCTCGTAGGCGTTGCCGGAGGCATAGGTATGCAGCCCGCTGAGGAAGTAGTTGACGCCGTAATAGGTCATCAGCACCAGCAGGAAGCCGATCACTGACGCGACCGCCATGCCTCGTTCACGAATACGTCCAGCGTACCCCGCGTGGATCAGGCCGAGGTAGTAGATCCAGGTGATCAACGCCCAGGTTTCCTTCGGGTCCCAGCCCCAGTACCGGCCCCACGCGCTGTGCGCCCAGACCGACCCGAGCAGAATCCCGACGATCAGGAACAGCACGCTGAATTGGAACATGCGGTAGATCGCGTTGTACACCCCGCCGAGAAGCTTCTTCGCCGCCTTCGGACGGAAGGTATCGTTGACGATCCAGACATGGCCGAGCACCGCCGCGAAGGTCGCGGAGGCATACCCGAGCAGGATCACGATCACATGAATGTTAAGCCAGTAGCTCTGCAACGCCGGAACCAACGGATTAATACTCGGATCGAGGCTGTGATGAGCGGCGATAAACAGGCTGCTGAAGCCGACGAACGCCGCCGAAGGTGCAATGATCTTCGCCGCCGCGCCACGGTACTTGAACAGACCAAATAGCACCGCGCCCCACGCCGCCGTAGTAATCGACTCATACATGTTCGACCACGGCGCACGTTGCGCGATGTACCAACGCAGCGCCAGCCCGCCGGTGTGCACGAGGAACCCGAGCAGCAACAGCAGGCGCGGGCTCATCTCGATCCACGGCTTCTTGACAAACGTAGCCGCGATCGCCATCAGGATCGCCGCGACATACAACCACTTGGCGATCGACCACGGGTCGATCTTGCGGTACAGCAATTCAGCCTGCAAATGGGCGGTGTCGACGTCGTCCCCGTACCATGCGTTCAACTCCTCATTCAGCACCCGCGCCGACCGTTCCACCATCTCGGCGTTGTCGCGCTTGTAGGCTTCCATCAGGCCGGTCCACGCCAGCGCGACCGTCGCGCCGGGGGCGGTGCTGTCTGCCATGATCGAATTGACGCTGCGCCACACCTGTTCACCTTCCAGCGGCGGAATCAGCATCACCTTGTCACGTGTCAACAGACCGTGCAGCACGCTGACACGATTGAACACCCCAGCCGCCTTGCCCTGTTCGACCGTCATGTCACGACCTGCCGCGGTCGCCTCCTGCGACTGTTCCGCGATTCGCACCAGCGCGTCATTGTTGACCAGCGTTTCCATCGAAAACAGGGTTGGATCGGAACCGTCCAGCCCGATCATCGCGCGTAACGGTTCGTGCACCAACGGAAATACGTCTTCGACATATGCCGCCTGCGTGTCCGACATCCAGCGCAACACGGTCTCGGTCGGATCCTCGCCCTTCCACGTGTGCTTGCCTGTGATGTCATGGACCACGTCACGCGCCCAGGCGTCGAACGTGCGCACACGTCCACCGCTCTGAATCGCCAGCGAACGGATGTTCTCGTCCGCCGTGCCGGGCAACGCCGCCGTTGCCAGATCACCTGCGCCGAGTATCATCAGTGCGATCAGGAATATGCCAGCCGTCTTCTTCATCATCTCGGATCCAACCTTGTTAGGGCTTCCAAACTCGCTGCTTGGATGCAGCCGCCGGGTGTTTGATTCGAAGAAATCGCTCTACGCGTTGATTCTCGTCGGAGTTTCGGGATCGGTCGCCGGTTCCGGGGAATTGCCATTTACCCCCGGATGATGGACCACCTGTTTCGGTTTGGGCACCTTCGGACGCGGCGGGAACTTCTTCATCAGCCACGGTTTGAGGAACACGATCAGGATAAGGCCCACCGACAATACGACGAAGCCAACGAACAGCACCGTCATCCCCGGATTGCGCAGGATCGACAGCACCGACACATCGCCGACCATCGGCCCGCCGAGCTGGTACGACTGCTGCGCGATGACATAGCCACGGTAGTTGATCGGATGATTGACCTTGACGATCTGCGTGAACTGCTTGTTGCGGGCTTCGTCAACCAGCTCAATGTGGCTGCGGTATTCGCTCGCGGATTGCGTGCCGGGGTACGTTTCGAGTTCAAATTCCTGCAACGTCAACGTGAAATCGAGCGGCACTTCGATCGGGTCCTGCCCTTCCTTCATGATGAAGTAGGAGGCCGTCGGCTCGCCTTCCATCAGGAACAGGGTGCCATCCTCTTCCCCGTTACGGCCATAAACCGCGCCGATCAGGATGATGGTGATTCCGACGTGGGTCAGCAGCCACGGTGCTTGGTGCATCTGGTACGGATACCGCTTCAGCGTGCACGCGATCAGGTTGAGGCCGAACAACGCGATCAACGCGTCGTAGATTGGACTCTGGTACACCCTGTCAATCGCCGCCTGCAGGCCTTCCTTTGCCTCAACCACGGTGCCGAACACCAGCCCCAGCGCGAGCAGCACCAGCAGCACGATGGTCAGTTCCAGCGAAGTGATGAACTTCCAGAAACGGTCAATGAAGCCGCGCATCCACATTCCCTGTCTATGGCAAATCCGGGACACTCGTCCCAGTCCCAGTTTTTTTTACGAAGACGCCGGCCGGGTAGATTCAGCTGGATCAGGCGGTTCCACCTGTTCTTCGGATTCGCTGGGCTCGCCAGTCCCGCGTTTCCGCCCGAACGGATTCCACCACGCCTTGTCGCCGTCGCCCTGTTCCATTTCCTGCTCGAACAACGCTTCGTCCACCGCCAGGTCGACATCCTCCGGCGACGGTTCCTTCGGCTTACGTTTCAGCTTGTCGAAGCTGTGCCGCTTGAGGATGCCGAACACATCCAGCGACCAGCGATGCAGCTTTCCACGATACTTCCGCACTGCTTCTTCCTGCGACCACGGCCGGTAACTGCGGCAACGGTCGATCGCGGCATGCCCGGCGACACTGGTCAGCAGCCCGCTGAACATCCCTTCGCTCATCGCCTCGCCGTACCGTCCGAGGAACGGAACATGCCGGCCCAATCCGGCCCAGACATTGTCCATCGCGTTGAGCAGATTAATCGCCGCGACCACGCGGAAGATGTCGTAGAACACCCGCACCGTCTCACGTGTCGTCGGCCGGGTACGGTAAATCGCGAGAATCCGATTGATCATCCGCGTGTTGCGCGCGAGCACGATGTACATGTCGACACTGCGATAGGGCGATAGCGCCGTCCCCACCGACACAATCCCGACATTGTCCGAGACCACCGCTTCCGCCGCCTCATCAAGCACGGTCAGCAGCGGCGAAACGTGATCGCGTTCGACCGCGAGGACCGCATCGCGCACGTTCGAGCCGTCGCCAGTGGGTTCCGGCAAGGCGTCCACGGCTTCACGCAACCTGTCCAGCTGCCGCGACTTTGTCACCAGGTGCGGGTTGCTGCCGAACCTGTCGCAAACCCGCTGCATGTGCTGCTTGAAGCGTTTCGCCTGCTTTGGACTGACCGGCCCTTCGCCGGGCAATTCCGGCGGTACCAGCGCCGCGCCGAGAGTGAACAGCGATCGGAGCTGCCAAATGACATAGAATAGCAATGCCGCGACCACGGCGAGGAAACCATAGCCGAGCCATGGATGAGTATCATACAGAATCTGGTAGGCACGGAGTGTTTCGATGACCGCAAAGAAGGACAGGCCAATCCCCACGACCACGGCGATCCGTTCCAGTGTTTTCAGCAGTTTTGCCATGCATCCCCCCAGGGACTCGCGTCTAGGGTTAGGTTACCCAAACAGTAGTGTTGAGCGCAATCTGCATGCCTCCGAAAGCGTCTCGAAGTGAGGCATTTTTACGGTTATACCAACATAATACCGGCTTCACACTACAACGTGAACGGTATCCCCGCTTGATCGTTCCGCTCGAGAGGCGGTTTTGGCCGGGAATTGTGGTGGTTGAACCCGGAAATCCGTATCAAAATACTTCAACGTGAGAGGGTTTCGGCTCACAGTGGGGGGCACTCATCATGGCTACCGGAAACGAAACGATTTTAAGCGTCCGGCATACGTGCGGCGTCGAACTCGTGCTGGTTCAGGGCGACATCACGATCGAAGCGGTTGACGCGATCGTCAACGCCGCCAACAGCTACCTGCAGCACGGTGGCGGTGTTGCCGGCGCGATTGTCCGCAAGGGCGGCCAGATCATCCAGGATGAATCCGACCGGCTTGCACCGATCCCGGTCGGGAACGCGACTTGGACCTCCGCGGGAAATCTGCCCGCGCGGCACGTGATCCACACCGTCGGCCCGCGCTGGGGCGAAGGCGACGAAGACCAGAAGCTGGTGAACGCCGTCCACTCCGCCCTTGACATCGCCAGCCAGCCCGACCTGCAGATCAAGACCATCAGCCTGCCGGCGATCTCGACCGGGATCTACGCGTTCCCGCTCGACCGGGCGGCTCGGATCATCCTGGCGAGCATCCAATCCTGGCTGAACGATCACGAGGACACACAGTTGGAACAGGTCCGGATGTGCCTGTTTGATTCGAAGACGGTGCACGCGTTTTCCACGCTGCTGGTTTCGGACAACTGACCACAATCCACTGACTACTGAGTACTGACCACTGAACACTGGAGATTACATGGAACGCCTGCTGATACGATCCGGATCGCCGTGGGAGGACACGGTTGGTTTTTCCCGTGCCGTTCGTATCGGACAGCACATCTGGGTCGCCGGAACCGCTCCAGTCGACGGCAAGGGAGAACCGATCGCGCCGGGTGACGCTTACGGCCAGACCGTCGCCGTGCTGGAGAAGATCAAGACCGCCCTGGATGGCGCCGGCGCGAAACTCGAGCATGTCGTGCGCACGCGGATCTTTGTCTCCGATATGAGCGTCGAAGCCGAGGTCGGACGTGCGCACCGCGAATTCTTCGAGGGAATCCGTCCGGCTGCGACCATGGTCGCAATCAGCGGGCTGGTGCGGCCGGAATTGCTGGTTGAAATCGAGGCGGACGCCTTCGTGCATGATCAGGAGCTTTGATCGATGGAACGGAAACTCCCGCTCCCCGTCCCGGAAGCCGCACGGTTTTATGAAGAACAGTACTTCCGTCAATGGTGGCTGACGCTGATCCTGGTCGCCAGCCTGGTGGCGGTCATCATCGGGCCGGTGATCGAACTGGTGCAGGGTACTGAAAAACCGCAGGAAATGTGGAATATCGTGATCGGATTGGGCGGATTAATGGTATTGCTGATCCTGTTCTTCCGCCGGATTCACCTTCAGGTTTGGGTGATGGACGACGTAATCCATGTTCGCTATTGGCCGCTGGTGTTTCATCGGGTGATTCCCATCGCGGAAATCAAGGAGTTCGAGGCGATCAACTATAGTCCGATCGGTCAGTTCGGCGGATGGGGGGTGCGCGGTTTGCCCGGAAACCTGGCGTACAATGTGTCCGGCAACCGTGGTGTTCAGTTCGAATTCATCGACGGCAAGAAGCTGCTGATCGGATCGCAGCGGGCGGACGAATTTGCCGACGCCGTTCGCTCCGTGTACGACCGCGCCTGATCGATTAAGCAGTATCCCCACGAATCTCAGCTCAGACACGATTCACACTTGGAAACAGGCCACGCTCGAGCCTATCCTGTTTTTTCGTATTCAAATCCCACAAGCTCGTCTGTGCCGGAGGGTCCGGTTCTTGCTCGGTGAGCGGAATGTGAGTTAAGTGCATCTAACTGGCACAACGTAGACGTTATCCCTGGAGGGTAGACCATGACGCGTACGGTTCTCAGCGTCTTCGCACTGCTTTTGATGGTTTCCATATCGACACTTGCCGCACCGACTCAACCGGTGCTGGTGGAGCTTACTGATGCCGCGGCGTTCGACGCACGCGAGCACAACGTGTTACCAGCCGAGCTGACACGGTTCAACGCGCCAGACATGCAGGTGACACCCATCTTCTACGAGCCGAACGATCCAGAACACCGGGCTTCGTGGTACGAGATCGGCCTCAATCGCTGGTTCAAGGTCGAATCCTCGATGGAAGGACAAACGCTGCTCTCCAGTCTCACCACCGGCGGCGCGATCCTCTCCGCTGAGCTGGATCAGATCCATGACGCGATGCTGATGCCCGACGATATCGACATCTACAACATGTGGGCGCTGGACATCATGGAATGCCCGGAAGCGTGGGACATCTTTCAGGCTGAAACCGACATCATCATCACCACCATCGACACCGGCTGCAAGATCACCCACGAAGACCTGTGGGCGAACATGTACATCAACCCCGGCGAAGATCTGAACAACAACGGTGCCTGGGATGATTCCGACATGAACGGCATCGACGACGACAACAACGGGTTCGTCGACGACCTGACCGGCTGGGACTTCGTCTCCGGGCAGCCTTGGGGCGATCCAGCAGTCGGCGAAGATTACGGTCCCCGCGATAATGAAGTCTTCCCCGACGTGCACGGCCACGGCACCCACGTCCAGGGCACCGCCGCCGCGACGACCAACAACGGGATCGGCGTGGCGTCGGCCTCGTGGAACGTGATCTCCATGCCCCTCCGTGCCGGATTTGCCTGGCTTTCCGGCGGTTCATTGCAGGGCAGCGGCATCAGCTCCGATTTCATGGCCGCGATTCAATATGCGACCGACAACGGCTCGCGCGTCATCAGCATCTCCTTCGGCGGGTCCGGTTCGCAGCAGGCATACCAGGACGCGGTCACCTACGCCCGCGAGAACGGTGTCATCCTGTTCGCGTCCGCCGGCAACAACGGCGACGCTGCACGGAATTACCCGGCCGCCTACGACGGAGCGATTGCCGTCGTCGCCAGCACTCCGGAAGACTACAAAGCCAGCTTCTCCACCTACGGCGACTGGGTTGGCATCACCGCCCCGGGCACCAGTATCTGGAGCACGATGGTCGGCGAAAACTACCGCCCGCAGGATTACATCGCATGGCAGGGAACGTCGATGGCCAGCCCGAATGCCGCTTCGGTCGCCGCGTTGATCCTCAGTTACATGCCGGAGCTGACCGACGATCAGGTCGAATTCGTAATCAAGGCCGCCGCGGACGACATTGACGACCTCAACCCCTCCTACGCCGGTCTGCTCGGCGCGGGACGGGTCAACGCTCGCCGGGCACTGGAATACGCGCCCTCCGCGACCGTGCCGATGATGGAGTACGTCAATTCGGACGTCGACCGCGAAAATGGCGAAGTCACCCTCTCATGGTACTCCGATCCGGGTGGAAACAACGACTTCAACGGCTACAACGTGTACCGTGACGGCAACCTGATTCTCGAAGCGACTTTGCTCGAATCGGTCGTGGATCAACTACCGGAACCGGGTCATTACACGTATACCGTACGCGCACTCTACGGCGACATCGAATCGCTGCCAATGAACGAGCCGATCTTCTATTCCGGCCTCTTCGGTCTGCCGATAGTGGACGACTTCGAGGCGGATGACCCAGACGTCTGGGAGTTCATCAACTCGATCAACACCTATCGCTTCACCAGCCGAGTCTACAACGGCGAGTATTCGGTCGGCACCTCCGCACCGGCGAACATCATCGAGGGCGTGCAACGGTATTTCGCAGAGACAAGCGGTCTGCAGGTTTCAACCTGGTTCTACCTCTCGGGGTATCCAAGTGCCGGCGGCGAGGCTGGTTCGGTACACCTCTATTCCGGTGACGAACGGATCAAGCTCTATGTCGGCAGCAACCATCACCTGTGGTTGCAGGACCCGGACATGAACGATCCGGTCCAACTGACCGACATCTTCGACGTCGACTACAACGCGTGGTATCACCTGACGTTGAACTACCAGGACGGTCTGCTCGAAACGACGCTGCTGAACGACGAATTCCAGCTTCGGTTGCATGATGTTCGCACCGTCGCCAATTTGCCCATCGACGGCATCCTGCTCGGATCACGCGACCTTAACAACGGCTGGAGCTTCTTCGATGTGGTAACGGTCAAGCCGTTCCCCGCTGATCTCGACCACTTTGTCCCGGTCGCGCCCAACGAAGCGCCGTACCCGATCGTGATCACCGGCGGACTGCCGCAACCGTTGACCGACTACGAGATTGCGGTGCTTGACGGCGGCACGGTGGTTGGCGCGATCGCGCCGGAACATGACGTCTTCCCGTTAATCCTGAACGCCTACGAAGACCTCGGCAACGGTGGTTTCACCCCCGGCAACACGATGACCTTCGAGATCTGGAACACGGTCGAAAACACCGGCGAAACGTTGGTTATCGGCCAGTTGCACGCCGGCGACGGCACTTTCGGCAGCGGCAACTACACCCGGCTGTCGTTGTACGCGCCGAGCGGTGTAGACGATCAGCTCGCCTCCGCCCTGCCGCGTGAGTTCGAGGTCGGCAAGGCCTACCCGAACCCGTTCAACCCGAGCTTCGCCGTGCGTGTCGCGGTGCCGAGCCCGGGCGAGGTCAAGCTGGCGCTGTACAACGTGCTCGGCCAACGTGTGCTGACCCAGGCGCGAACCGTTCAGCCCGGCTACCACACCCTGACCCTGAGCGCTAATGACGCGGGCGTGTCGCTGGCGACCGGTGTCTACGTCCTGCAGGTGCAGCACGCCGGCGAGCAGGCGGTGCAGAAAGTGGTGCTGACGAAGTAAGGCCGTCTCTTGTCTCTGGTCCTTCGTCTCTCGGGATTCTTCTGTCGTCTCACGGACTACGTTGCCCGGCATGCGAAAGGCTGTGTGCCGGGAGACACCCTGCACGGTAACATCGTCACATGTATGGACTTGAAACGGGAAGACTGCCTTCCCGTTTTTTTATTCGCTTTCTGGAAACGGTGGAGAATTCAGAAATCTGGTCTTAGTTTGCAATAATGCAGCGGTTCTGAATGGTAAACGGGAAGATTGTACACCATGGAACCCGATTTGACATAGCGAATCGGAACACTCTTCCTTAACCCTGTGATCAAGGAGAGTTCCAATGAGAAAGGCTATCTGTGTAAACTTGAGCAGGATTATTGTAATTGCCATGTTGGCTTTGGCAGCTCCAGCCACAGCCCAGCTCACCGTACAGTGGGAGCGCCTTATTGGGGGGGATCAAGGTATAAAAACTTGGGATATTACGCAGTTAGAAAATCAACATTACCTGGTTTCGTATCTTGCAGGTGTTTATCCAGATTATGATGCTTTCATTTCTGAAATTGGTGTCAACGGTGCGCTTTTACACACAATTCCTGAACCACCAATGGTTAACGCCTATTACTTGGAAGAAATTGTTTCAAATCAAATACTTGCACTATACCGTTCGGGAGTGTCTGATTCAAGTGGTTTTTGTTTGTTATCATATCCAGGTATCATTGTATTTACATCACAACTAGTTGCGGGCGGAATTGGTGTCGTTCACCCGTACAGCTTGGGAGGTTATATTGCAAGTTCTGATTATGGTGCGAACGGAACCGTAATGAGTCGGTTTGATTCGAATGGTGCGGTGATATGGTCAGATGAAAGATCAATAGGACAATCCACTAGTACGAATGACGTCTGTTCGAGTGTTTCAGGAAACATCTTTATGCCAGTTTCTGGATATCCCAACATGTTTCTGTTGAAATATAATCTGAATGGGAATCTGCTGAATGAGTACAATTATACTGACTACAGGGGAACCAGGAATATAGATCTACTGCCTGATGGAAATATGTTCCTTTCTGTTTCGTCAAGTGATGATTATCCAGACCTCTATCTTGCTGGTATTATCATAAATCAGGATGCAGAGCTAGTACACGAATATATAATACCAGAAATTGAAGATGAATGGGATGCGAATATCTGGCTGATGCCGGATGGTGGTTATTTGACAACAACAGTTCGTATGGACGAGTATCCCGATCATACATCAATCTTACTTGATCGATATGATGCAAACTTTTCGCATTTATGGCAGTATGACTACGATAATCATCAACAAGAATATTACTACATTTATGATTATGACGTTTTGATTGATTCACACGGTGACATAGTCCTGTTTGGCCAAGCAGATGATGTTGGTTACGATGAACCCGAATTTGTTTTCCTCAGCAAGTTCACTCCCGATCCCACCGATCTTGAAATAACGGTTGATGGGTACGGCGACGTGTCCGCCGTGCCCGCTCCCGGCCGCTTCTTCTGGCATGGCATGCTGACCAACAACACGGACGCCGACATCGTTACCGACGTCTGGGTCATCGTGCGCGGGCCGGACGGCTATCCGAGCGAGCCGTTGCGTGTGTGGCAAGATATCACTGTCCCGGCAAACGGTGTCTACGAGGCCGACTTGCGGCAGAATGTCCCGACGGATGCGGCGTCGGGTGAGTACAACTACATCCTCCGCGCGGGCACGTACGATCCAGACAACCCGCAGCACACGATCCAGGCGTATTTCCCGTTGACCGTCACCGGCGGCCCGGAAGTCAACCTCGATCCGCCGCGTGTGCGAGGTGTTGTTGCCGCACCGTTCGACGGGCCAATCGTCACTGCCCAAGTGGAATGACACCCGGGTCGCAGATGACCCGCGCCACCCCCGCAGCCCGGAGTCAGGAGCAACGCGGCCGCGTCTGACTAGCAGACACGGCCACATGCTTTTTAGACCAAGCCCGGCCAGCCCGGCGCGGGTTACGTTGCCGGAAATCCGCTATCGGACGAGCACAACCTTCCGCGAGACCTGCCACTCACCAGCGCGAAACTGCACGAAATAGAGGCCGCTGGCGAGGGTGGACGCGTCAAAGACGAGATCATGCTGGCCGGCAGAAACCTGATCGCGGGTCATTGTCCGCACTTTGCGACCGAGAACGTCGTAGATGCCAACCCGCAGATTCGCGGCGTGCGGCAGGCTGTACCGCATCCGCAACTCGGCGTTGAACGGGTTCGGATACGTCGCCAGCGAGAATTCGGCCGGAAGCAGACCGGATTCCGCCACGCTGTTTTCCGAAACATGAACCGTCCAGCTTGTACTTTCCGCCGGCCACGGGTTGCCGACGGTATCCTGCATGGTCGCTATGACGGTAAAGTCGCCCTCGTCGGCGAACAGGTGCGTCCAGGTTGGTGATTCCTGGCTGACGAGCTCGCCGTCGAACCAGTACCAGTACACCAGCGGCTCGCCGGACGGGCTGTTCGCATCGGCGGAAAACTCGACCGTTTCGCCGGTGACAATGCCGACTTCAGAGGAATCCGGGTTGACCAGTGTCGCGGTCATCAGGTCCGATTCCCCGTTCAGGATCACGGTCCAGTTCCGCTGCACCGTCAGGTCTTGCTCGTCGGTCACGGTCACCTGCACCGGAATCGTGCCGTCCCCGGTGAATTGGGCAACGATGGATGTGTCGGTGCCCCAATCGGTTCCGTCCACCATCCACTGGTACTCGAGCAGCGCGTTGTCGCCGTCCGGATCGTCCGCGTTGACCGAGAATCGCACAAACCACTCGTTCCAGACATTGACACTGTCGCTGTCCGGTTCGACGCTGACCAGGACCGGTGGCTGCGGGTCGGGTTCGCCGTCCCAGAACGGCATGAACGTCACCGTGCCCTTGGTGGCATCATCGTTGAAGTCGTAGATCGTCTCGGCAATCTCACTACTGTCGGTGCTGCCCCAGTAGTTTTCCTGCGCGAGAATGTCGTAGACGTCGTTGTTGAAGAGCGCCCACGTTTCGTCGTTGTTGACGTTGTCGAAAATGCGATTGCGGCCCTGCCGGGCGTACTCGGACGCGCCGGTTTCACCGAGGGTCACGTCCACCGCCGAACCGGCCCCCGGGATGGTGATGCCCCACCAGTTGCCGGAAATCTCGTTGTAGGCCGCCTCGACCGTACCACCCGGATACACCGAAATCCCGGACCCGGAAATCTGCGGGTTGTCGTAGGCTGTATTATTGATCAACCGGCAGTCGGTGATGATCGCGGACGCGTCCGACCCCTGCACCGTGATACCCCAGGCGCAGTCTTCGATGGTAGTGTTCGTAATCGTCGCGTGCTGGCCGGTGCCGAGCAGGTTCCAGACCGCGATCCCGCCCTGGCGGTTGCCGGGGGTACCGGAGATGTAGCAGGAATCGATCGTCGCGCTGTTTTCGCCCTGGGTGCCGACCGTGATCGCCGTCTTGCCGCTCGCGGGGGACGACATGTTGTTCCGCACAAGCGTATCTCCAACCATCGTCAGAGTCGACGTGAGGTTGGTGGCAATCGTGTACTCGAGGTTGTCATGGAACAGCGTGTTGCGGATGGTCATATGCCCGCCGCTTGTACGGGCGGCGTAGCCGGGCCAGTTCGAAATGCGGCAACCCTGGATGAGCGCTTCACCGCCGCTCTGGCGGACACCGTCATCGACACCATTTGCACCTCCGCCGCTGAATACCACTCGAGTCAGGATGAGATGCGCGTCCGGCTCGTCCGCAACACGGAACCCGCCGAACCCATCGGTGATGTCGCCGTACATGAACACGGAGTCCGCTGGCGCACCATTCGGATCGCCGACGTTGAGCATGCCTTCGATCATGAAATCTTCGTCCACGCCTGTCGCGTTCACCTGGAAATCGGCGTTAATGCGAACGGTGTCGGATACCGCGACGGTGATCGTTTCGCTGGATACATAACGCTGGTTGTCAGCGTCCCAGACGATCACGCCGCCGGAGTTCGCCGCGAGGTCGGCGTCGTCCCAATTGACGCCGGTGCCGGGCGTGGTGAATGCGCCCACGTTCGGGCTGAACGCAAGAATCAGGCTGAAGATCGCTACTACAGGCAAGTACTGCTTCATCTTGTAACTCTCCCTTTGGCAGGCAGTTCAAGTGCTCAGATCGGGTGGCCCGACGGGTGACGTCAAGCCAGGTCTCATGATCCTGTCCATGGATCATCTTCAACCCGGAGTGTGCACCAGTTCTCGTTCGAGAATCAAGGCCTGCCGGTGCCGGATTCCGCGGATCATGCCGGCTTCAATGGACAGTCCGCCAATACCTGGAGTCAGTTTGAGAGAGACCTATTTCTTCCTCGCGACGAAGATCGAGCTGCGCACCTTCCCAGCGAGATCCTGTACCGCATGGTCAATCACGGCGGGATCGTCGAACGCATCCGCCGAACCACATCCACAGCCGCAACCGCAGTCGTCGCCCGAGCCATCCACCTCGGAGACAAACAACGCCTTCACCTGGCTCGGCTCATAGGTCAACGTTTCAGCGACACGGACATCGGTCAGCCCGGCGTCACGCAGACCCTGCAGATACTCCACCTCCGAAATCGCCCCGGCGATGCAGATGTTGTAGAGGTGCTCGTTCGTGCGCACCCAGTCCGGCAGGTCGTCAACCACGATGTCGCTGACCCGCATCTGCCCGCCCGGTTTCAGCACACGGAAAACCTCGCGAAACACCTTGTCCTTTTCCGGCGACAGGTTAATGACGCAGTTCGAGATCACCCAATCGACCGAGTTGTCGTCCACCGGCAGTTCTTCAATCAGGCCTTTGCGCACCTCGACATTCTGGTGACCCGATGCCGCGATGTTGCGGTTGGCGGCGGCGATCATCTCGTCCGTCATGTCAATGCCGATCACTCGTCCGGACAGTCCCACCTTGCGCGCCGCGAGCAGCAGGTCAATCCCCGCGCCGCTACCGAGGTCCAGCACCGTCTGGCCGTCCCGCACCTCGCTGAATGCCAGCGGGTTGCCGCAACCGAAGGAGTTGATCACGGCGTCATCGGGCAAGCCCTCCGTGTCGCCGATGGCATACCCCGCCCATTGCGCCGCGACACCACGAGTGCTGGCGTCACTGCCGCCGCAGCAGCAGCCCGTGCCGCGCGTCACGGCTTTCGCATATGAATCCGCGACATGTGTGCGAATCTGTTCGTTGTCCGGCATGGTTCTTCCTCTTTTACAGTCTTGAGTCTTGAGTCCTGAGTCTTGAGCGACGACACTCAGGCTCGAATCGATCATCTGCAAGGCACTGGCAGGTGAGGTTTGTGTGTTGTGCCCAGAGCCCGAAGCCCGAAGCCCCAAGCCCGCTGAACCAGGATATCCTTCACTGCGTTCAAGGTGTCATTCTGACGATTCCGCAGGAATCGGAAGAATCTCCTGACAATCGAATGGTGGGACAGCAGAACCTTCTGAATCCGGATATGCCGGATTCAGAATGATGTGTCGAATTACCGCTGATAATCTGGAGATCCTTCACTGCGTTCAGGATGACACCCTCAAGCGCGTTCGCGGAGGAACGGAATCAACTCGTTCCGAATCCGGTCGCGAACCTCGCGAAACTTCGCCAGCGCGACTTCGTCCCCCATGTCCGAGAACGGTGCCGGGTCCTCGAAACCGACGTGTTCCTGCGGAACCGGCTGCATGAACACCGGGCAGGTCTCGCGGGCGTGATCGCAGACCGTGATCACCAGGTCGAGATCATCCCGCTGGAGAAATTCATCCACTGACTTCGAGCGGGCGCCGTCCAGCGAAATCCCCAGCTCGGCCATCGCCTTAACCGCGTAAGGGTTCACTTTCGACGGGTCCACCCCCGCCGAAAACGCCTGCCAGTGGTCACCCAGCTCCGTGTTGACCAGGTATTCGGCCATGATGCTGCGCGCCGAGTTGCCCGTGCACAAGATCAGCACCTTCTTCATGCCGTCCGCTCCCGTGTTTTCGGTTGACTGAACCATTTTTTTCTGAGCCAAAGCGCCACCCCGACCAATGCCACCAACACCGGCACCTCGACCAACGGGCCGATCACCGCGGCGAACGCCTCGCCCGAGTTGATGCCAAACACCGCCACCGCCACCGCGATCGCCAGCTCGAAGTTGTTGGACGCCGCCGTGAACGAAATCGACGCCGACTCCGGATAGCCGGTCCGTGTCCATTTCGCCAGTACGAACGACAGCAGGAACATCAGGACGAAGTAGATCAGCAACGGCAACGCGATACGCAGCACATCCAGCGGCAACGCAAGCACATTCCCGCCCTGCAGACTGAACATGACGACGATGGTAAACAAAAGCGCGGTCAACGTCAGCGGGCTGATCTTCGGAATGAACACCTTCGTGTACCACTCGTCGCCCTTGATGCGGCGCAGAATCAGGCGTGTCAGGAAGCCGGCGAGGAACGGTATCCCGAGGTAAATCAGCACGCTTTTCGCGATTTGGCCCATCGAAATGTCGACGACGTACCCTTCCATGCCAAGCAGCGGCGGGATCAGCGTGATAAACACCCATGCGTACAGCGCATAGAAGAACACTTGGAAAATGCTGTTGAACGCGACCAGCCCGGCAGCGTATTCACGGCTGCCGTCCGCGAGGTCGTTCCAGACGATCACCATCGCGATGCAACGCGCCAGCCCGATCAGGATCAGACCGGTCATGTACTGCGGGTGGTCACGCAGAAACAGCACCGCCAATGCGAACATCAGCAACGGGCCCAACACCCAGTTGAGCAGCAGCGAAAGACTGAGCACCTTGACATCCGCGAATACCCTCGGCAACTGCTCGTAGCGCAACTTCGCCAACGGCGGGTACATCATCAGGATCAACCCGATGGCGATCGGGATCGAGGTGGTGCCGACACTCATCCTGTCCAGCGCCGCCGGAACCGCCGGCAGCCACGCGCCGAGCAGCACGCCGAGCACCATCGCCGACAGAATCCAGACCGTCAGGTAACGGTCCAGCACCGACAGCCGGCGCGGCTTGAATCCCTGCACATCTGCGTTTGCTTCAGGTATCAGACCCTATCCTTGATGGTTTGTTGACTGGATTGCTTGCTGATCGCATCACGAATCGCCGCAGGTTCGGGATTGACTCCGCAACTGCCCGTCTGTTTCCACGCTTTGAAACGGTCACGATCTAAACGCGCCTCCATCGAGTCTCGCATCGAATTGAGAATACGCTCGCGCACCTGTTCCCACTCCGGGTCCATCTCACGCAGCCGGTAATGCATCCATTTTCCCGCCCGGCGTCTGGCGACAAAACCCGCTTCCTCCAAAATCCGCAGGCTGCGCGAAGCCGTCGGCGCGGTCAACTCGAGCACCTCATGGATTTCGCAGACACAACACTCCTCCGTCAACGAAATCAAATGCAGAATCCGCAACCGGGTGCTGTCCGACAACGCCTTGAGCCGTTTTACCGTCTGATCCACCTTCCCGCCCTCGTTTTTACATTTGCAAAAATGTGAAAATGAGATCCGCCGATCAACCGGTTTCGAGGTCCTCCCGAGCCCGGCCACGATCACACGGTGAAACAAACCTGTCAGGTATCGCTACGCCCGGCCCTGTTGCCACGGAATCGCCTCTGCCGCCGCTCAAACCGCCGCCGTGCCGATGTACATTGACCCGTCACGTTCACGCGGCTTTCACATGCCGGCAACCATCGCAAGCAACCTGTGAATCCAGCATCCCGTCATCACGATCCTGATCGTTTCTTCCGCACGGAAGAAATCCGCGCCACTCTCGGCAAACGGTCCGTGCGTGGTGGACTGATGACTGGCGGCGGGCAGATGGTCCGGTTTGTGATGCAGATTGCGATGAACGTGATCCTCGCCCGTCTGCTTACACCGGACGAGTTCGGTGTGGTCGCGATGGTCACCTCGGTGATGGCAGTGACGATGGTGATCAAGGACATGGGCCTGACCACCGCCGCCATCCAACGCGAGGACATGAACCACGCCCTCGCCTCCAACCTGTTCTGGGTCAGCACCGGATTCATCTCACTGATGGTGCTGGCACTGATCGGTTTCTCCCCGTTGCTCGCATCATGGTTCGGACGGCCGGAGGTGTTCCCGATCGGGATCTGGATCGCCATTTCGTACTGGCCGTTCGGCGTGTTCTCACAGCATCGCGCAATCCTCACCCGCCAGATGCAATTTGGCCGGATCGCGCTGGTAGAGATCATCAGCTACGGCCTCGCGGTTGCGGTCGGGATCGTCGCGGCGATGATGGGCGCATCTTACTGGGCGCTGGTGTTCTATCACCTGGTGCAGGGATTTGGGATCGGGATCGGTTTCTGGATCGCCAGCGGTTGGATGCCCGGCTGGATTCACCCCGGTGCGAACATACGGCCGTTGCTGAATTTCGGCGGCAATTCGGCTGCGTACAACCTGGTCAGCTACCTCAGCCGCAACCTCGACCAGATGCTGATTGGCAAATTCATCGGCGCGACGTCGCTGGGCTTTTACGAACGCGCGTTCCGGCTGGTGATTCAACCGATGTCGCAGGTGCAGCAACCGCTGACCAACGTCGCGCTGCCCGCGCTGAGCCG
This sequence comes from bacterium, assembly GCA_963675295.2. GTDB lineage: Bacteria > Electryoneota > Electryoneia > Electryoneales > Electryoneaceae > BMS3BBIN04. Next base: position 1,746,290 of record CAXXKJ010000002.1, on the reverse strand, counting down.
GCTGCAGAAGGAGCCGCAACGGTACCTGCACTATTACCGCCGGGCGGTGACATTGATGGCGCTGCTGGTCGCTCCGCCGGTCACCCTGAGCGTGGTCATGGCACCAGAACTGATCTATGTCGCACTGGGACCGGGCTGGCAACAGACCGCGGCGCTGTTTGCGATCCTCGGCATTACCGCTATCATAACACCGTATTCTTATTCCGTCCCATGGCTGCTGTACAGTCAGGATCGCACCCGTGAAATCCTGCAAATGGGCTTGATCACGAGTTCAATCACCGTTGCCGGGATCGTCATCGGGTTACAGTGGGGAACAATCGGGGTGGCGTGGGGCATTTCGCTAAGTGCCGTGTTTGTGCGCATGCCATTCATTTTCTGGTTCGCCGGACGGCGGGGGCATGTCCGAACGGCTGACATCCTCAAATTGCTGCCGTTCCCGCTCGGGATATCGGTGATCGTGGCTGTGGTATGCTACGTGTATCGCAGCTACCTTGCCGTGGGTCGCCAGGTGGCTGAGATGATGGGTGTCGTGGAAAAGCCCGAATTCGCGATCCATCTCACTGACCTGCTTGCCGCAACCCTGCTGTCAGGTGTGGTGGTGTCGCTGGTCGTGTTCATGACCCCGCGTGGCCGGAATGCGGTCCGGGAAGGTCGCAAACTGATTCGTTCGCTGTCCAACAAGTAAATGCAGGAACCCGTGCCGATTCTATCCGGCACGGGCTCCATCCCCCGGCACCCTCTCCCCACACATTGGATTTATCGGTACTCCGGATTCGGATGATCGAAACGGCAGCCCGCCTCCCACAGCGACCGTTGGTTGCCGTGCGCGGGTATACCCCCTCGATCCTTCAGCATCCGGGCCAGGTGCATCAGGTTCCATGTCATGAACGTCGTGTTGCGGTTGGTGAAATCATTCGCCGGACCGCCGGAATCGGGATCACGGTAGGATGGCCCCGGCCCGACCTCGCCCAGCCAGCCGGCGTCTGCTTGCGGTGGAATGGTGTATCCCAGGTGTTGCAGCGAATAGAGGATGTTCATCGCGCAATGCTTGAGGCCATCCTCGTTGCCGGTAATCAGCGTCCCGCCGACCTTGCCGTAGTAGGTGTATTGGCCGTGTTCGTTGAGATCGCCGGATGTCGAATACAACCGTTCGATAACCCGTGTCGCGACCGACGACTTGTCACCAAGCCAGATCGGAGTCGTCAACACGAGGATATCAGCGGCCTGCACCTTGTCGTAGATCTCCGGCCACTCATCGTCCGGCCAGCCACGTTCGCGCATGTCCGGGTAGACACCCGCCGCAACCTTGAAGTCCACCGGTCGCAGGACATCGACCGTGACACCATTCTTCTCGAAGATCGACCTGGAAATGTTGATCAGGCCGTCAGTGTGCGACATCTCAGGGGAGCGCTTCAGCGTACAATTCAGGAACAATGCGCGCAGATCACTGAAGTCCCACTGGCTTTCCTTGCACTGATCCAATTGTTTTTTCGACAGCTGCATGATCAACTCCCCAAACTGTTCCACGATGAAACGATCGAGGGTGTATGTGAAATTCGTAGCAAATATCACTCCGTATTCGTAGTTTCGGCGTCTCCCGAGCGGATCGTGAACGATTCCTGCCAACGTCGCTCGCCGAAAACCTTATCCTCCATCCAAACCCACTCAGGAGTCGGCCATGAATCGAACCGCCCTCGTTACCGGTGCCAATCGCGGCATCGGAAAAGAAGTCTGCCGTCAACTGCTGCAGCAAGATATCCGTGTGATCCTGACCGGGCGGGATCTCGCCGCCGCCGAAGCGGCCGCCGACGAGCTCAGCAGCTACGGAATCGCGCTGCCGATGCGGATGGACGTGGCGGACCGGGAGAGTATCGACACCTGCGCCGCCGAACTGGTCGAACAGGGCATCAACGTCGACATCCTGATCAACAACGCCGCCGTGCTGTTCAACAGTGATTCGCTGGAAGCCACAAACGAAGAGTGGGAGAACGCGCTGGTAATCAACTTGCACGGTCCGATCTGGACCTGCCGCGCGTTTGTACCCGCGATGACCAAGCGCAATTGGGGACGAGTTGTCAACGTCGTCTCCGGCTATGGCCTGTATTCGCAAGCGCTCGCCAGTTCACCGGCGACGTACGGCGTGACCAAGGCCGCGCTGACCGCGTTTACCTACAAGCTGTCCCATGAAGTCCCGCCAACGGTGAAAGTGAACGCCGTCGGGCCGGGTTGGGTGCGCACACGGATGGGTGGGCAGAACGCACAACGGAGTGTGGAGGAAGGCGCGTGGGGCATTGTACGTGCGGCGACACTGCCGGATGATGGTCCGTCAGGCCAGATCTTTCGGGATGATAAAAAGCTCCAAGTATAATAAAAACAAGAATAATAGCTATATCTTCAACATTCTCCTGCCTTGTGCGTTACATCACTGGCATTGATCGCTTTTCTCGCATAACTTCCCTGTATGCCTCCATTTCACATTTTTATTGTGAAAGTCGAATGGAGTGGACTTTGACAAGATTAACCCCAAATATGCCCGCGCATGAAGCCGCGCTGGTGGTTCTCGGCATGTATCGAAAACCACTGTTGCAGTTCGACGCGAACGCCCTGGTTGCACGTAATATTGAACAGTTGCACAAATTCAGGGTGGCCTTGCGGCGCAGCCGCGCGCTACTGAAGGGCATGAAGGGTATTTTCGCCACGGATCAAATCAAGTTTTATTACGCCCGCCTGCGGGATCTGCAACGCATCACCAACCTCATCCGCGAAATCGATGTCTTCATCCTGCAACTGCCCGAACTCACCTTTGCGCTACCGAATTCATCAGCCACCGGCACCGAACAGCTGCGCAACTGGCTGAGTAGAAAGCGTGAGAACGCGTGGCGTGGGCTCGAAGCCGAATTGCGGCGCGACAGCTATTCCGGCATTCTCGATGAGTGGTTCGCCGTGCTTGATGGCAACACCAAACCAGCACTTGCCGAACACGCGACCATCTCCATCCTCGATCACGCCTGCCAGACCCTGAGCAAATTGATGTCACGGATGATTCGGCATGCCTGGGCGATCAACGAAAATACTCCCCTGCCGGCGTTGCATAAAACCCGGATCCAAGTGAAAGTGATGCGATATCAGTTGGAAGCCTACTTGCCGATCATGGCGCAAAAGGAAGCGGGCACTGTGCGCAACAGCTTGAAGAAGATCCAGGATAAACTCGGAGAGATGAACGACTGCCAAACGGCGATCCGCTTTTTAGCGCATCACCGGGACGAAGTGGTGATTACCGAAGGGGAGAAGGCCGAACTGGTGCTCGACCAGTTGATTGAAGTGCTGGCGGACCGGTTCACCAACCGGCGGCTTCAATCCGTGCACGCCATCCACGAATTCGCGAGTGAAATCTGGAATCACGACTCCCCGACTCACGACCAACCCGCGATCAACTTCAAATCATCCTGAGTGCGAACCGTACTACGTACTGTGCAAGATCGACCGGCCTCGGTCATCACGTCCGCGTAGACGTAACCGCCGCAACCACCGCCCGTTCAACGCAAACCGCCGCAAGATGCCCGGTTTCAGTCAACCGTTTCACGCCCGCCGGATCCGTTTCCGCATCCTTCGCCAACGACACCGCGAATACCACGTCGCCGTCTAACGGAGTCGACGCCGGGTAGTGTGTGCGACTTATCCCCGCACTCGCCATGCGTGCGACGAGGATGCACTGGTCACGGTTCAACGGGGCGTCGGTGATCACCGCCGCCAGCGTGGTGTTGCCGAATGGGAAGTTGTCAAAACTGTTTTGGTCCGCCGCCAATTCGCCCGCCACCCAGTCGCCGGTTTCCGGATCACGGATCGCGCCGAGTGCATTGACCGCGACGATCGCGGTGACGGTGAAGCCGTCATGCGTGCGCGTGTGAATTCCGATTCCGCCGGGTTGTTCCGCACCGGTGATGCGGGCGACACGCGCGCCAGCCCCCGCGCCAATACGTCCAGTGAGCGGCCCAGACGATCCACTGAACGCATTGCGTGTGGCCTGTCGGCCCAGCTCAGCATCGGGACGAACCTCGCCGCCATCCAGATCATACAGGATCGCCGCAGGGACAATCGGGACCGTCGCGTGCGGTGTCTTCAGTCCAATCCCACGTTCGGCCAGTTCACGCACTACCCCGTCCACCGCCGCCAGCCCGAACACCGATCCACCTGCGAAGCAGAGACCATGAATCTGACGCGTCGAATGCAACGGTGACAACGTGTCCAGCTCCCGCGATCCGGTGGCGTGGCCGTGAATGTGATGCCCGGCGGACGCACCCTCGGGGAAAAGCATCACCGTCACGCCGGTGGTGCCGGATTCGTGGGTCGCGTGGCCGAGCAGCATCCCATCCGGGAACACTTTGGGTTGAGTCACGGCCATCACCCCTTTCCCCCGTCATCCTGCAGCAGGTCCTCGAGCCCACGAAGCGGCAACCACACCCGCTCCGGCCGGTTGGTCAGTTCGTAGCCAAGTTCGTACACCGCCTTTTCGACGAGGAAGCTGTTCAACAGCAACGCGAAGTCGGCGTTGTCGTCCGGGACCATATGGCCGCCGTTCATCTGCTCTCGGTACGACCGCAGGAACTGGCCGCTGACCCGCAGGTACCACGCCTCGAGCCACGGCCGCAGCCAGGCACCGAGCTCGGCGTCCTGCTCTTCGTAGCGCCGCAGTTCGGTCATCGTGACGTAGTGGAACGAGCGAATCATGCTGGCGACATCGCGCAACGGTGACCGTTTCAGCCGCCGTTCGCTCAACGTGCGCGCCGGTTCGCCCTCGAAGTCGATGACGACGAAATCCTTGCCGGTAAACAGGATCTGGCCGAGATGGTAGTCGCCGTGAATGCGAATCTTCTGCGAGTCGATCTTGTGACCCCGCACTCGCTCAAACCGGGCAAGCACCTCTTTTTCACGATTCAGCACCCAGTCCGCACGATCGAGATCGGAATCCGGGACACGCTTCCGCTCGCGTTTCAATTGCGTCAATGTGCGACGTGTCAGCGACCGCATCGACTGGTACATCGACCGCTGATAGAGCGTGGAAAACGCTTCCGGCCGCCAGTCAGCCTTGGTCGGATCGGACGCCAGCGCCTGGTGCATTTCCGCCGTACGCTGCCCGAGCAACGTGATCATCTCGAGGAAGAACGAATCGAATAGATGCTCGACGTTCTCCGGCAGATCCCACCAGACGGCGTCAAATACGGACGGAAGCGGCTCCGGCAACGCCGGCAACAGCGACGCCCCGCGCCGTTCATTCATCCGGCCACGGAAGGTCAGCAGCTGTTCGACATAGCCTTCGAGCGTGTCGATGGCGAACGTCCATGCGTCCCCCTGGTTCGACACCAGCCCCTGCAACAGCGCGGCTGCCATCGGTTCTTCGTCCGTGCCACGGTATTCGATCATCCCGGCGAATGGCGGCACGTTTTCAAACTGCCGCGATCCGGTGAGGAACTGGGTCAGCTCGACGTCCGGGTTCGGCCCTTCCTCAAGCAGACGGTAGAGCTTGAAGAAGAATTTGTCGCCATACAGGATCGAGCTGTTGCTCTGTTCGATGTTCAGCACGCGCGGCGATCCAAGCTCACCCTTGCCTCGAAGCTTGCGGAAGCGGCTGCCGGTGAGTCCCACCAGAGATCCGTGCTTCCCCTTCAATTTGCGGCGGCCGGAAATCGTCTTCAGGAACAGGTTGTTCAGCTCGGGGCTGTACAAAGCGTCAAACAGCAGACCGTCCTCATTGTCGACCCGCAGCATGGTCAGCACCGCGCGGGACTGGTTCTCCAGCGTATGCTGCGCCAGTTCGCCCGGCAGCCACGATAACGGCAGGATGTAGCGTTCACGGTTGCCCTCGGTGTACACCACCTCGAGCAGCACGATTACAAACGACTGCCCCTCCGACTGCACCGGAATCCGGTCAACGATCTCGATTTCACGCAGCTTGCGATTGCGTCCACGGAACCACATCGCCCGGTCGAGGAATTGCGGCAACACGTCCGAACGAAGTGTTTCGCCGACCTTGCCGTCCAGCACCTTCGCCCAACCCTGCCCGGCGCGCAGCTTCAGCGCGGGGACGCTGTCGTCGTCGCTGATGCGATGCTCTTCGTCGAGCAGACGGAACCAGTAATAGTCGTGCACGCCCAATGTCAGCAGGTAGGGCCGCGATGAAATCGCCGGGTAACGATTTCGGCTGAACGCTTCCTCTGGCACCCAGCCCTCGTACTCGGCGAGGTCGAGGTGCACAACCTGGGAGAATCGGGAGAGATTCGCCACCACCAGCACCGTCTCATCCTCGAATTTTCTCAGAAACGCCAGCACTTTCGGGTTGTCCGGGAACAGCATTTCTGTCGTGCCACGCCCCAACGCCTTGAACTGCTGCCGCATCGCGATCATTCGCCGCATCCACCACAGCAGCGAGGACGCATTCGCCTCCTGGTTCTCGACGTTCACCGCTTCGTAGTGATATTCCGGATCGATCACTACCGGCAGGTACAGCTTCTGCGGGCTGACACGGGAAAAACCAGCGTTACGGTCCGGCGACCACTGCATCGGTGTGCGGACACCGTCCCTGTCGCCGAGGTAGTAGTTGTCGCCCATGCCGATCTCGTCGCCATAATAGATGATCGGTGTGCCCGGAAGGCTGAACAGCAGGAAGTTCATCAGCTCAATCTTGCGCCGGTTGTTCTTCAGTAGCGGCGCGAGCCGGCGGCGGATGCCGAGGTTGATCCGGGCGCGCGGATCACGGGCGTACACCTTGTACATGTAGTCGCGCTCTTCGTCTGTCACCATCTCGAGCGTCAACTCGTCATGGTTCCGCAGGAAGATCGCCCACTGGCAGCCGTCCGGAATGTCCGGCGTCTGGTCGAGGATGTCGGTGAGCGGGAAACGGTCCTCCATCTGTACCGCCATGAACATCCGCGGCATGATCGGGAAGTGGAAGCTCATGTGGCATTCGTCGCCCTCGCCAAAGTAGGCGACCGCATCCTCCGGCCACTGGTTCGCTTCCGCGAGCAGCATCTTGTCATCGTACTTCGAGTCCACATGAGCGCGTAACTTCTTCAATAATTCATGCGTCTCCGGAAGATTCTCGCAGTTGGTACCTTCGCGTTCGTAGAGGTACGGGATCGCATCCAGCCGCACGCCGTCCACCCCCATCCCCAACCAGAAATCGAGCACCTTGAGCACTTCCTTCTGCACGCGCGGATTCTCAAAGTTCAGGTCCGGCTGGTGCGAGTAAAAGCGGTGCCAGTAGTACGCTTTCGCGACCGGGTCCCACGTCCAGTTCGAGGTTTCGAAATCCTTGAAGATGATACGCGCGTCCTGGTACTTGTCGGCGATGTCGGACCAGACATAGAAATCACGGTACACCGAGCCCGGTTTCGCGGTACGCGCCCGTTGAAACCACGGATGCTGGTCCGAGGTGTGATTGATCACCAACTCGATGATGACACGGATGCCGCGCTTGTGCGCCTCGCGCAGGAAAGCCTTGAATTCACGCAGGGTGTTGTATTGCGGGTGAACGCTGTAGTAATCGGCGATGTCGTAGCCGTCATCCCGGAGTGGACTTGGGAAAAACGGCAGTACCCAGATCGCCGTAATCCCCAGAGATTGCAGGTAATCGAGCTTGCGGATGATGCCGTTGAAATCGCCGGTGCCGTTGCCGTCGGAGTCCTGAAACGCCTTGATGTGCAACTGGTAGATGACGGCGTCACGATACCACTGCGGGTCGGTGTCGATGGTCGAAGGTCTCGGGATCACAAACAGTCTCCGGTGGGGGTACGGGTCTGACGACGGCACAGCACAGAGACGATAGCACGTGCATGGCGACGAATAAAGGGCGTCCTGCTGCACAAGGGAGAATACGAGTTGGGTGGACGGGAAGGAACGCAGGCAGGGCAAAAATCGAATTCACTACTCGAATGCCAGAACGATGAGAAGCGGTTCAACCATTATTCAGAGTCTTTTAACTCATCAACAACAGTTTTTTTCCATAAGGGGACACCATCCCGATACCCGGCACGCGCAATGGCATGAGATGAAACCGGGACAGTAATCAGTACGAATAAGATCGTCAGGATGACTCGAAAAACCAGAGCCGAATCAGTCTGAACCAGCGCGAATCCGGAAAGCAGTAAAATCGCGCCGAGTGACGTTGCTTTGGAAGCTGCGGACAATCGGATATAGAGATCAGGCATCCGCAGAAGTCCAAACGAGGATAGCAGCATCAACAGCGCGCCAAGCAGAATCAGTGCCGCGGCTATGTAGTCAACAATGCTCATTTTGTCTGGTTTCGTTTCTCAAGGAATCGAGCAAACGCAATCGTGGTCATGAACGACACCAACGCGATGACGATCGCAATGTCGAAAAAAACTGTGCGGCTGAACGCCAGGGAGAATACCGTCACAAGGCTGATGCCCAGCATGCTCATTAAATCCAAAGCTACGACTCGATCAGCAAGACTTGGTCCTAAGAACAGCCTGATGACCGTCAGCACCAGGGAAATGCCCAAAATCGGCAAAATAACGTAGATTGCAAAAGCCTCCAGCGTCATTCAAACACCTCCATCACTCTGCGTTCGAACCCACGTTTAATAGAATCCCTGAACTTCTGTTGATCGTAAATGTACATCGCATGAACAAACAGTGTTTTCCTGTCTTCAGTGACTTCCAGGGTCAACGTTCCTGGAGTCAGGGTTATAAGGTTTGCAAGCAATGTTATTGCAACTGGCGACTGTAAATCCAGAGGTATTGACACTATTCCAGGATTCATCGTATGCCTTGGATCAATCATCTCCCATGCGACAACCAGATTAGCTTTGATTAACTCAAAAATAAAATATATAAATAGATTTATAGCAGCGGGAAGACGCTTAACATAGCTTCGCTTATCCTCAGCTGGAGAAGCAATGGCAACCAGTACGTAACCAATCACAAGCCCCAGAAGCGCATTCCACAGGGTGAAACTACCGCTGAGCAGCAACCAGACGATAACGATGAATGCGTGAATCAGTAGATAAATCAAGGTATCGTCCCTCCCAGTACGGCATGAAGGTAACTCTCTGTGTCCAGCAACTGGGATGCAGCAGCGTTGGCTTGATCCAGCAACCAACCCGGGTAGAAACCAATGGCCAACGTCACCATTGCAAGCATGATCACAGGCGCATATCCAAGAAGACGTGTCGAAACAGGCATTGGTCCAGGAGTTGAAACCGAGTTCTCCGGCTGCGGTTTCCAATATGCCTCCGACCAGATCTTCATCATGGAAAACAAGGTCAGCAGTCCAACCAGGAGTGCTACCCCTGCAATGATCCAGCTTTCCGCATCCAGAGCGGCTTTGATTACTGCGTACTTTGCCCAAAAACCACTTAGCGGAGGAATGCCCGCCAGCGACAATCCGGGAATGAGAAACAACACCGCAAGTACAGGCCTGTCCTTAAGCAGCCCCCCGATTCTGCTGAGTACACTTGTTCCACGGATTCGGGCAATCAATCCCCCGATCAAAAACAGGTTTGTCTTCACCACAATGTGATGGATGATATAAAACACCGCTCCGGCAATTCCCGCGCTTGTAAACAGGGCTAATCCAAGAAGCATATATCCGATCTGACTAATAATGTGGAAACTAAGTATTCGACGTATGGATCCCTGAATCATTGCGCCAAGTACACCTGATACCATTGTGAAACCCGCAATCCATAATAGTATCGTGTGAGTCCATGTCAAATTGAAGACGAAAAGCATGGTGAAAGTGCGGATAAGAGCATATACACCCACTTTTGTAAGAAGACCAGCGAAAATAGCAGAAACAGCAGTTGGTGGAGTATGGTAAGAGGTTGGGAGCCACATAAACAATGGAAATACCGCAGCTTTAATCCCGAATGCAATCATAAGCAAGACAGCAACGGTTAGCAGGATTGCGTTTCCCTGGACTTGGGCTAGGATCAGATGAAGCTTGGCGATATTCAAGGTGCCCGTCTGGCTGTACAACAGGCCTATCGACAACAGAAAGACCATGGATCCCAGAAGGTTCAATGTCATGTATTTCAACCCACCTTCCAATTGACCGCGACGCCCACCCAGCGTGGTGAGCACAAACGATGCGATCAACATGACTTCGAACCAGACATACAAATTGAACAAGTCACCCGTCAGAAAGGCGCCATTCACGCCCATGAGTAAAATGTGAAACAGGCTGTGATGACCGTAGTGTTCACGATCCCGATCAAGATCAGCGAGAGAGTATATACCGACGGCAAGCCCCATCAAGGATGAGACGACAACCATTAATGCACTGAACCGATCCGCGACAAAAGTGATGCCATAAGGTGCAACCCAACCACCGAGTTGAGTCGCAATTACTGGTTCGTTCTGAACGGAAGCCAGCAACCAAACTGACGAAGAGAATAGTGCAACTAATCCAGTAATGCTGAATATGCGTTGAGCCGCTCGGTTCGACCTGACGACAATGCAGAGTATGGCAGCAGATAGCGGGATCAGCACGGGAAGTGTGAGAAGAAGCGCGACAGTATTCATTCATCCCGCTCCGTTGTGTCCATCTGGTCAAAATCGTCCGTTTCGGCTTCCTGATGAGCCCGTTTGATTAAAACGATGGCAAACGCCTGCACGCTGAAGCCAATGACAATTGCTGTCAGCACCAGAGCCTGGGGAAGCGGGTCCGGATGTGGCTCAAGCAGGATCTTAGCGTTCTCACTGATTATGGGTGATCCAGCAGGCATCAATCCACCCGATGAAAACACGATCAGGTTCACCGCATGTCCAAGCAGGGCGATACCGAAAATCAGTTTCGCAACGCTTCGACGCAGCATCAGGTAAATTCCCGCCGCAGCAAGACCTCCGATAAGGAGGGATAGTACAAGCATTATTCCTCCTCGATCAGAGTGAGCACCACAACGAGTACAGCACCCAACACCGTCAGGTAAACGCCGACATCAAAAACCAGTGGAGTGCCGAAGTGTTTGAGAAGAGCGATCTCCCGGTCCCACCACCATGCCTGGAGGAAAGCATCACCCCATATCAATCCGTATAACCCGCTCACAACCGCTATGGCGAGACCGGATACCATGATGGATATGGGTTCTACATGCAATGCTCGACGGGTCTCCTCGACCCCGAATACCAACGCGAAGAGGACGAAGACAGCTCCCGCGATCAAACCACCGGCAAACCCACCGCCAGGGCTGTTGTGTCCACGCAGAAGCAGATACAAACTGAAAAGAAGTAGCAATGGGAGAAGCGCTCTCACCATCATCTGCAGAATCAGTGATTTCATCGGCTGGCCTCCTTGTCTTCACATACCGGAAGCTCAGGCAGATTTTGCGGAGCCGTTCCATCTCGACCACTGCGAACCCGGAGTAGAGACAACACCCCAATCGCAGCAATTGCCACCACTGTGATCTCACCCAATGTGTCCATGGCACGGAAATCCACCAAGATCACATTAACAACATTGCGCCCCTTCCCCGCCAGATATGATTGCTCGGCAAACCATCGGCCCAACTCGGACACACGGTTCCCGGTGAACGAATCCAGAGTCAGTACCGATAAAAACATACCAGTCAGGACAGCGACAGTCACATCACGCGCCCTTGTTCCAGTTGAGTTTAAACGGCGGAATTTCGGCAGACTGTACAACGCCACAACCAGCAGGAGGACACTCAAGGTTTCAACTGATATCTGGGTGACGGAAAGGTCAGGCCCGCCAAAGAACATGAAAATCAAAGCCACGCCCAATCCAGCAACACCAAGCGTTACGATTGCGGTCAACCTTCCTTTCGATAGTACTGTTCCAAGTGCGCCTGAAAGAGTGATAATAGCGATCAGCAGCTCATAGAAACGAATTCCATCCCACTTCAACTGAATACTCGATGCCTCCAGGTTCAGAAGATAAGTTCCCCCGCCGAGCACCAGAATCACGCTTAAAACAATCAGGATGTAGATTCTGAGACGACCATTCTGAATAAGTGCTGTCTGCCAGTGTCCAAGCCAGATTGTACCCTCTAGCCAGGCGTTGTAGATGGCAGTTGGTCCGAATCGGCCAAGGGTATCAAAGGGGTTTCGTGACCGCAGGATGAAACGCTTCAATGACATCAAAGCAAAGCCCAGTAGCACAGTCACCACTGATAACCAGAATGCTGGGATCAGGCCATGCCACAGCGATAAATCAGCAGTGACCCGGGCGTTTGCAACTGCACTGCCAACCGACTCGAAAAACCCAGTAGCACCAGTCCCGAACACACCGAGCAGGAAACCAGACACCGCAAGCAAGATCGGACCGAGCACCATGAACATGGGTGCTTTACGATCAGACTTGGGTTCTGTCAGCATTTTTCCGAAGAAGGGTTTTATGGCAACCTGGTAAGCTGTGTAAAACAGAATTGCTTTGGCGGTAACGACCAAGAGGCTGAGCACAAGTCCGTACGGCGCAGACCAGGTCGATTTGTATAACAGTTCTTTTGCAATATACCCGGTAACAGGGGGAAGACCCGCGAATGACAACCCTGCCAGTAAAGCTGCCGTACCAGTGACCGGCAATTTCTTGAAAAGTCCCCCCAACTTGTTGATATCCCTGGTGCCAGTTTGCATATCGATAATGCCAGAGATGAGAAATAAGGCGGCTTTATATAAGGCGTGCGCCGCGATATAGACTCCCAGTGCCACAGCAGCATATTTGCCACCAATCCCGATCAACAAGACCATTGTTCCAAGCGCCGCAACCGTGGAATAGGCGAGCAGGCTTTTTAGATCGCTCTGCCATAGTGTCATGACGGCACCCGTAAGCAGAGTCATCAAGCCTGCCACGACAAACAGGTTTTCCCAGAACGGAGTTCCCGACAATACCGGTTGAAGCCTTGCCAACAGGTATACCCCCGCTTTAACCATCGTCGCTGAATGGAGGTAGGTGCTGACAGGTGCTGGAGCAACCATTGCTGATGGAAGCCAGAAATGGAATGGCCACTGGGCACTTTTCGTAAATGCGCCCAGGGCAATCAAAATCAATATGCCTGGATACAAAGAGTGTGATGTAAGATTCAAGCTTCCTGACAATAACTCAGTGAATGTTCTCGCGTCGGAAGCCTGTATCAACAAAATGAAACCAGCCAGCAGCGCCAAACCACCAGCGCCGGTGACAAGCAAAGCCTGTAATGCCGATTTCCGCGATTGCAATTTGTCATAGTCAAATCCGATCAGGAGATAGGAGGTAATGCTGGTCAACTCCCAGAAGACGAACATTGCGATCAGGTCATCCGCGAGGACAAGGCCCAACATTGCCCCCATAAATGCTGCAAGTAGAGGATAGAATCGACCGCTACTGCCATGCTTGGCCATGTAGGAACCGGAATATGCGAAAACCAGAGCACCTATTCCGGTGATCATCAAGGAAAAAAGTAAGGATAATCCATCCAAACGGAAGGAAAGCCCGATGTCCCACTGTTGTACCCACGTATAGGATTCCAACAGCGCACTCGGTCCTTCACTGGATGATTCAGTAAGCGACGGCAGCTTCGAGAGCAGAAAGAGAAACACGCTGGCCGGGAGGAGTGCCATGAGTGGGCCAGACCGCTTCCCGAAAATGCGGTACAAACCGGGAGAGATCACCGCCAAAGCAAAACAGCCAGCAACTGCGAGTAGCATGTATCTCCCAGATCGTTCTTGCCTGATGCCAAAGCTACTTCATCGTTCTTTCTGGTGGTCGGCTCCAGCACACCCAGACTAACGGCAGCTGATTGATGAACGACGGGCCTGGATAACGAACTGACCAAACACAGTCCCGCATGAGCAACATAATACAGTGATCCTGGTGGAAAACTTCAACACTATGCTGGTACCCGGTCTCGTAGTTCCCGCATCGGATGAAACCAGCTTTCACCCTCAGGCGTAGAAATGAATGAAGTCTTGATGAACGAGGATACAGGATGATTCGCCAACTTTTGCAAGTGACCCTCATTGCGTTCAGCTTGATCGTCGTGATGACTACTCCCAAAAATACTCATGCTCAGGATGTTCAAGTGAACGATAAGAACCTGGCCGTCGCCACCTTTGCCGGTGGCTGCTTCTGGTGCATGGAACCGCCGTTTCAGCAGCTGGACGGCGTAATTGACGTCGTCGCCGGCTTCACCGGCGGCAGCGAGAAGAATCCCAGCTACAAGGATGTGGTCAACGGCCGCACCGGGCATCGTGAATCGGCGCAGGTGACCTACGATCCGTCCGTCGTCAGCTACGAGAAGCTTCTCTACACCTACTGGCGAAACATCGACCCGACCGACAAGTACGGCCAGTTCGCCGACCGTGGCGATCATTACAAAACTGCGATCTTCTACCACAACGAGGAGCAGAAACGGTTGGCGGAGGAATCGAAGCGGGAGCTGGAAGAATCGGGCAAGTTTGACGATCCGATCGTCACCGAAGTCCTGCCGGTCACCGAATTCTACAAGGCCGAGGATTACCACCAGGACTACTACAAGAAGAACCCGTTGCACTACAACGCGTACAAGGTGGGATCGGGACGGGATGGCTTCATCAAGCGGACGTGGAAGGACTAACCGACGACCAGTTAACCCATTCCCACGTTTGACCCCGCAATCTCGCGAGTGAGAATTGCCCGGATACGGTATCGCGCGTACCTTGTCCGGGCATTACTGTTCCACGAACACGCGGTCGCACGATGGCATCGATCCAGCCAGTTTTCATCTTCGGGTACGCCCATTCCGGCACCAGCCTGCTGCAGAATGTGCTGCGGCAGCATCCGCATGTCTATTCGCAACGGTCGGAGTCGGCGTTCTACCAGATGCCGCATTATTACAAGCCGCTGTACCCGACGCTGGACACCGAAACCGCGCTCAACGCGATGATCGCATTCTGCGCGAACCTGATCATCACCGGGCACCGCCGTCTGTATGAAGTCAAGACCGAGCCGCTTGATCCGGATATCCTGGCCCCGGACGAACTCGCCGCGATCCGTGCCACCCTGCCCGACAATCCGCCGCACCGGCTGGTGTTTCCGGCAACGTTCACGTTTCTCGCACAACGAGACGGCAAACGCCTCTGGGTCGAGAAAACTCCCGACCACACGCAGCAAGCTGTTCAGATCCTGGGTGAGATCCCGGACGCGTTGGCGATTGAGATCGTGCGCGATGGACGTGACACGTTGAGCTCGAAAAAGCTGCGCGAGCAGCGGATGAAGGCACGGCTGAAGGACGGCACTGCGACCATCGACGACAAGGCCAGCCGTGGGATCACCGAGTACGACGCGTTCTGGAACAGCCTCGCGTGGCGCTCGGCGGTGCGGGCGGTAAACCGTGCGCGCGCTGAGTTTCCCGAACGCATCCTCTCCCTGCGCTACGAGGACCTCACCGCCGATCCAGAGGGCACCATCCGCCGAGTCTGCGACTTCATCGGGATCGACTTTCAGCCGCAAATGCTGGAGACCGAACGGTCCAACATCGCCGGCAAGGACAAACTCGAACGAGACGCGGGCAAGGGGATTGTCGCGTCCGCAGTGGGACGGTGGCACACGACGCTGAACCGTGGCGAGAAAGCGCTGTCTACGCGGCTGTTGCACGCCGAATTGCGCCAGCACGGCTACCCGGTCGAGCTGCTACGCCCAATCGACCGCGCCACGAGTGTGTTCACCGCATTGGTCAGCATCCCGAAGCTCGGCGAACGTGTCTACAGCAAACTGCGCAACAAGGGCGTGCGGCACACGCTCAACAGCCTCGCCAACTACGCGCGGCGTGTCCTGCCCAACCGCTAGCCGCCCCGATTCAATCTGGACACTCGCGCGTTTCCTGTCAGCACCCGTGGGTCGTCTGTTTCGCCGCCAACCCGAACAACTGACCGTCCCGCGCCAGGCTCGACAGGTAATAATGGAACCCTGTGCCTGCGCCGTAATCCATGATCAGGTCGGGGATATTGTCATCGTCCAGATCACCCACCCACTTGACATCGATCAGGTTGTACTGCACCAGCCGCACGCCGGTAATCAACCGGGAACGTTTCCCGTTGAATTCGGCATACACATCCGCCGCTCCCGGCGGGCCAAGAATTCCGAAATTGACGGTATCATACGCCGCGGGATCAGGTGTGACGGTCAAGTTACCAAACCGTGTCTGGAAGGTTCTACGGTGCCAGGTGGGGCTGGATCGTCGTGGATTTGCGGTGGTATCGAGAACGACCAGGCTGCAAAGGCTTGCCGTGCCACGGAAATCGGGCACGATTTCGCCCGCTAATCGAACGTCGAGGAAACGGAACAGCGGGCGGCCTTGCGTATCCACATCCAGATATTGTATCCAGTACGGATCAGGTGAACGGCCATCATTATTCGGCTGAATCACAATCCGGGTGGAATCGAGGAAATAGCTGACCGCATCATCGTCCGATGCCGAGGGCAGCCGCTCCGATGAAAACAACCCCAGCACACGTACCGTATCGCCAGGCGCAATCCCCGATTTACGCACAAACTCTTCGGTCGCTGACGGAATCAAGCCCGTTGGTTCCAGGTCCGAGATCGCGACCTCATCGGCAGGGTTCCGCTCGCCAACAACTTCACCATCCGAACACCCGATCAGCAGCAACAACGCGATAGCGGCAACAACACTCGGCAGCTTCACCGTGCCCCCCGTGGATCAGAAATGCGCTGGATTGTTGGCTTCTTTCATGGTTACTCTAGGAAGGTACTGTGAGATCCACGTTTCAGGATAAGTTGATGATTTCCGTTCCGAGAGTAGTTGAAAAATCGACAGTTCGAGGGTTCACCCTGGCCATCATGATGCTGCTGGCGATTCCGTTCGCCACCGTCGCGCAGGACGAAACCGCCCCGGACAACACCACCGTCCGCCTCGGCTTCACCGGCGACATCTTCCTCGGCAGCTGGGCGACGGCCTACATTGACACCTTCGGCGTGGACTACCCGTTCGAGAAAACGCGCGACCTGTTCCACGAAATGGACCTCGTCGTCGGCAACCTCGAGAATCCGGTCACCTCGGTGGAAGAACCGTACCTCGAGAAAACCTTCTACCTCAAAGCGGAACCGGGCGTGACACAGGGCCTGTACAACGCCAACATCCGCGCTGTCACCCTGGCCAACAACCACATCCTCGACTACGGTGTCCAGGGACTGCGTGACACGATGGCCGAACTGGACGCGACCGGCATCCAGCACTTCGGCGCGGGGATGAACAAGACCGAAGCGCTGAAAGAAGCGTCGTTCGAGTTCAACGGGCAGACCCTCGCGCTGCTTGGCTTCTCCGCCACCTTCCCGGAAGAATTCTGGGCGAGCGACACCTCGGCGGGGACCGCGTTCCCATACGAGCAGGACGTGATCCGCCGGGTGGACGAGTGCGCGGCGGCGTATGATATCGTCGTCACCGTCTTCCACTGGGGCGCGGAAAAACGTGAGACGCCGAAAGACTACCAGGTCGACCTCGCGCACCTGTGCATCGATCACGGCGCGGACTTTGTCGTCGGCCACCACCCGCACGTCCCGCAAGGCATCGAAATCTACAAGGACACACCGATTTTCTATTCGCTAGGCAACTTCGCGTTCGCGTCCTACAGCGAAACCGCAAAGGTCGGCCTGATCGCCGACATCACCTTCGAAGACAGATCGGTTTCGGAAGCGCGTGTCGTGCCGGTGAATGTGTACAACGTGGAGGTGAGATTTCGGCCGGTGGCGTTGGAATCCGTTGAACGTGCCGACGTGTTCCAGTACCTGACGACGATCTCACTAGACTACAATGAAAATCCCATCACGATCAATGCGATGGGAACAATAGACTAAGCGAAGTTTTGTTGTGCCAAACGTGCAGATTATTCCATCGACGACCAACTCGTCAAAACACCTCTTCGCGTCAGGTTGGGTAGCTCTTGGGCCTCATCCTCGTAATGGAGATATTCGTAGTACACCATGCCAACATCGTATGAGAAGAACACTGTACTGATATCCAGACCGCCTGACTCGTAGTGGGTTTCTCGCCGCGACCCGACACACATCTCAAAAGTCCGCGTTTCCAACGTCACGGTATCCTGGTTAGCGATCAGGATGAGGATCTGGTACTGGGCTGCCGTCGTATCCAGATCTGCCGCGTTGAGTGTGTCACCGGTTGAATGATTGACCACGACGTCAAAATCCAGCACCAGTCTCCAGCCCCATATGTCCATGTCCGCATAATACAAAGCATTGCCCTCAGTGTAATAGTAGACGGAATACCGAGTCTCGGGATCGAAAGAGGTTTCCACCTCAAACTCGATGCAATCGCGGTCATACATTTCGCTTGCACCGAGTACCGCATATGTTTCTGTGAAATCTTGCGAAACCACAATATCGCCGTCACGCACCTCGACAAAGCCATCGTAGGTCCAAGTCCGTTGCAAATCCATCGGGAAATAGTTACAGGTGGAGACGGATGATACGGGTGAGCTGACAGTATCGCGCTCGCAACCGCACCAAATGAAAGCCATCGATAGGATCGACAGTAGGCTGGCCAAACGTCTTAGGTTCATACTTCCCCCCTTTGTGGCCAAATACAGTACAAAGAAAAGATAAAGCTATACCGCGCCAATGTGTATGGTTAACCTCCAATTCAGTTCACGTTCGGTCGCCGGATCGCCCCATACTGCCTCCATTTCCGCGCGGAACTGTGGCAACGGATCGTCGCCAGTGCGTTTACGGTAGCGGTTCAACCCGGACCACGTGTTGACATAGCCGAGGAACCGGTCGAGGCCCCAGTGGGAGAGCATCGGGAACGCCGGTGTGTCGACACGTTCGAACGGGAACGGCAGATCGGCGTATCCGCAGTCCACATGCACCCGTTCCGGCGCCCAGTCGTCGATCAACGTATCCCAGTGAAACCGTTCGAACGGCCCGTTATCAATCCCCGCGATCACAGGCAAATTGTACGTTAACGCCACCAGCCACCCGCCCGGTTGAAGCACCCGCCGCACCTCGGCATAGAACCTGCCCAGGTCGAACCAGTGCAACGCCTGCGCGACAACGACCAGTCCGACAACCCCGTCCCCCAGCCCCGATTCTTCCGCCCGGGCGATACGGTACTCGATGTTCGGGTGCGGACGTGCGTGCGCGATCTGCTGCTCGCTGGGGTCGGTGGCGATGACATGGGGGAAGTGTTCGCCGAGCAACAGGGACGCCTGCCCGGTGCCGCAACCGCAGTCCCAGACCGTCGATACGTCCGGCAGTCGTTCACGCAGCCACGCAAACAGTTCGGCTGGATACGCCGGACGGTAGCGGTTGTACTCGTCCGATCCGTGGGAAAAATGGTCGTTGAACGTCATAAGCTTGCTCTGGGCTGTGGGCTATGGGCTATGGGTAGACAAGATAGCGGGCGCTGGCGTCGGCTGTCCCGCCATCTGACTCTCGAAATCCATGATTTTGTTTGGCAAATTGGGCAACTGCATTTTGTCTACCGCAACGATGTATTAAGTTTGGCCTAATTGCAAAGATAGTGATTGGAGGATTGAACCTGACAATGATTCCAAAGATTTGCCGCCGGCAAATCCAGCCATCAGGGGGACTGCATCATGATTCGCACACGTCGTACGGTTTTCGCACTGATCATTCTGGCGATGTTGATCACACCACTCCTTTCTTACGCGCAAGTCGCCATCCTGCAAGAGAATTTCGAACGCCCGATCGGAACACCGTTCCCGTGGGAATCTTACGGACACTTCTGGCAGGTCGATCCGCCAACGCCGATGCCGGCCCGTTGGGACATCGAACGCGACGCCATCTATCACCAGGGAGTACCCGGACAAACCACTGCGGCGTGGTGCGTCGGTTCGGACGCCTCGCTGCTGCCCGGTGTCGATTATTATCCGGACAACACGATGTCCCACATGTACTGGGGCCCCTTCAGCACGGAAGAGGCTGTCGAGGCCGTCGGCAATTTCTGGTACTGGGCCGACGTCGAGGACAACAGCAACGGGGACGGCGACCTGTTCATGCTCGGCATCAAGCAGGGACCGTTCTCGCCGGTTGTCGGCGACTGGGACGTCCTCTACGAACTGGATGGCGGTGGCGACCAGACATGGCATCAGGTTGACTTCGACCTGTCGCAGGCGATGTCGGGCGACTCACTGGTCAGCTACCTCGACATGGACAACCTCTACATCGACTTCATCTTCCAGTCTGATGGCGACAACAACGATCACTATGGTGTGTTCGTCGATGACATCGCGATGATGAAGTACCTCGGCGACTACGATTTCCGGATGCTCGATATGTCCTTCGTCGATCCGAACAATCCGGACATCGAACTCGGTTCGCTCTTTGCCGGCCAGGACTACCAGGTGATGCTGCGGTTCAAGGTGTACGGCTCTGATATCACCCCGCCGGTGACACACGCCTTGTACGATGGCAACAACCAGGTGATCGCGGCGGTGCGAAACCCGTACCCGGCGAGCCAGGTCGGGATCATTTACGACGTGCTGTTTGACCAGGAATTCACTGCGCCGGCGCAGCCGCAGCAGCTGATCTTCACTGCATTTCTGGACGCCTTACTCGAAGTGGATGAACCGGACGAGCTGAACAACGCCATGATGGATACGATCAACGTTGTACCGATCGTGAACGTGCAGCTGATGCCGCACAATCCGAACATCTTCGTCCACCGTGGTGAGACATTCTTCTACAACGCCGAGCTGATGGTTGGTGGCATGGCGGGCATGGTTCCAGGCTGGATCTGGACCGAAGCAATCCTGCCGAACGGGTCCACCTACGGGCCGGTCTACCAGACCTACGTGCAGTTCTGGCCGTTCATGCACATCAGCGTGACCAACATCGGCGTCACCGTTCCCTACAACGCCCCGGCGGGTAACTACGAATGGGTGGTCGCCGTTGGAGCGACACCGGGGAACACATTCACCAGCGATTCCTTCCCGTTCACCGTTACCGATTCGATGTTTGTCGCGGAGGCTGCGGACGAATGGACCGTGAGCGGCATGGACGCCTTCGCAGCCGAAGCGCAACTCGCCGGCAACGAAGCAGCCGCCGGTCAATTGAACGGCTATGCGCTGAACGCCGCCTACCCGAACCCGTTCAACCCGACGACGACCTTCTCGGTGCAGCTGCCGGAAGCGTCGCCGCTGACGGTGAAGGTGTACAACGTGGCCGGCCAGCAGGTTGCAGAACTGGCGAACGGTTTGTACCCCGTCGGGCTGCACCCGTTCACGTTTAACGCGGCAAACGTCGCGTCCGGGTTGTACTTTGTCCACGCGACCGTGCCCGGTCAGCTTGATCAGGTGCAGAAAGTGGTGCTGGTGAGGTAATCCTGTCCGGCAAACACAGCGATAAGAAACACGACGCCCGCTACCGCACGATCACCGAGGAGTCGATGCGAGTCGATCCCTCGGTGTTCGGTGCGGAGCTGGCTACCTTCCGGCGGCGACTAGCCGCCTTTCTCGTTGACCTGCTGCTCGTCGGCCTGCTCAGCATGCCCTCCCTGTTCCTGCTGTCCTGGCTCGCGATGAAATACAACTCACCGCACGCGCTCGAGCTGATCGGCGAACTCCGTCGCTGCGACGATCCCGATGAAAAGGAACTGCTCTGGCATCAGCTGAACGTCGCCACCGCCCACCTGATCTACCAACGCATGCCGGACCAGATGCCCGAAGAATTTCAGCGCGCGATCGTCAGGAACGACTCACTTGCACTGGACTCGCTTGTGCGTGAGTACGAGTGGGCGTTCGACCTGTCCTTCGGCACCGAAGAAAAGGTTCTGTTCGACGTTGAACGAAAGTCGGTGGATGTCGGGCTTTACGTTTACCTGGGTAAGGTATCCTACCTCGCCAATATTGGCTTCATGTTCATCGTCTACTTCACCCTGGCGACGTGGCTGATGCGTGGGTATACTCCGGGCAAGTGGATCTTCCGCATCCGGGTGATCCGGCTCGACAACAAGCGACTGAACTTGTGGGATACGTTTGGCCGAGCCGGGGGGTACAGCGCGAGCATCGCGACGCTGGGCATTGGCTTCCTCGAAGCGCTGTGGCACCCGAACCGGCAGGCGGTGCACGACCGCATCTCGGAAACCGTCGTCATGCGAGTAAAGAAATCCACATGAAACAGATCCGGCTCAGTGCAAACAGCAAGACAATTCCCGGCGTACCATGAGCAGTCAACACAAGTTCAGGCGCAGCACACGATTCCGCACTGTCACCGAGGAGGCGATGCGTGTCGCTCCAGATGTGGCCGGCGCGGAACTGGCCTCTTTCCGCCGCCGACTCGTTGCCTTTGCCTTTGACCTGCTGCTGATCGTCCTGTTCAGCATCCCCACCCTGTTTGGTGTCGCCTATTTCTCGACCAAACTCGCCGCACCGCGTGCGATTGAACTGCTGCACGAAATCCGAACCACCGAGGACGAGGAAGCACGTGAACCGTTGTGGCGTGAGTTCATTAACGAAACGATGTACCTGATCTACAAACGGATGCCGGAACGATTGCCAGGGGAATTCATCGAGGCGTTTGAAACGGTGGATTCGACCACGGTCATTGCGACGGAAATCGATACCGTCAGCGGCGATACGACCTTCACCTATGCCACCTACATCGACTCGGCAACGGTTGATTCGCTGGCGGCAACGTGGGAATGGAACTTCCAGGTCGCCTTTTCCGACAAACCAATCACACGTTTCGACGAACGCACACGGACCGTCCACGCCGGGATGTACATCTACATGGGCCACATCTCGATCATTGCGAACTTCGGCGCGGTGCTGATCGTGTACTTCACGTTCTGTATCTGGCTGCTGCACGGATTCACGCCGGGGAAATGGATCTTCCGCATCCGGGTGATCCGCATCGACAACAAACGGTTGAACCTGTGGGATGCGTTCGGCCGGGCCGGCGGCTACAGCGCGAGCGTCGCGACACTCGGCCTCGGCTTCCTCGAGGCGCTGTGGCACCCGAACCGGCAAGCTGTCCACGATCGTATTTCGGAAACGGTGGTGCTACGGGTGCGGAAAAAACCACGCACCGATAATCAAGACTGAAAACCTGCGCACTCAACGATAGAAACCCAGCCGTGAGAAAACCCGCGCTTGCAAGCAAGCACGGGCTAGAAGTATCAAGTTGACGTTGAACAGGACTGCAGTATTCGGCGGCTTACGTCAGTTTACCACCCCATCCGTTTCTGGATCTCGTTCATTGTATCCTCGATGCGGGCGATGGTCAATTGTTCGTGGTGCTGATGGGCTTCCCGTATCTTCTCCACCAGCACGTCGATCTTCGCCGGCTTGGTCATGAATTCCATCGCGCCGGACTTCATCGCCTCGACACTTTTCTCCAGCGTCGCGTGACCGGTCAGCAGGATCACCTGCAGGTCGGGATTGTTGCCGAGCATGCGCTTCAGGGTTTCGATGCCATCCATGCCGGGCATGGCGAGATCGAGCACGACCGCGTTGTAAACCTCCGACTCCGCCATCCGCAACGCTTCCGCGCCGTTGGATGACACATCAACATCGAGCCCGCGAGTGCGCATCCGTTCCGCCAGCGCACTGGTGAACTCGACTTCGTCATCCACCAGCAGTACCCGGATTCCCAGAGCTTCGTTTTCCATCGGTTCCCCCGAATCAAGGTCGCCCGGTTGAGGCGGCACATCCATGTCTACCGGTCAAAATACATCACTGATGACCGTTGCCGGAAGCCAGATCTCGATTTTCTGGCCGCCGTTGTCATCGTCGAGGAGCTGCAGCTCGCCGTTCATCTCCGCCAGCAACGCTTTCGCCCGGGTCAATTCATCATTGTCACCGAGGTTCTCGAACGCTCCCCCAGTCACCCGGATCCCCGCCCGGCCGGGTTCATGAATCATCGCGAGCGTCAACTGATCGTCCGGGTTCATTGTCGCCAACGCCGCCAGCTCAACCGCGAACACCGCTTCCAACAACCGGAACGGGCTGCAGCGAACGATGATTGACGCCGCGCTCAACGATACCTCGAACGAGACGTTCTTCAGCGCCGCGAACCGCCGTCCGAGCACACTGTGGATCGCCATCAGCTCAGCGAGGTCGGTGTCGCGTTCGGCTTCGTCAACGGTGTGCGAGAAACGGTTCAGATTGTGAATCAGCTCCACGCCACGGTCAATTTGCGCCATGATCCGGTCATGCACCGACTGGAGCTTGTCCACGTCGAGCGTGCCGCCGGAATTGGCGCTGTAAAGCTGATCCTCGAGCAGGCCGGTCACCTGTTCGATGATCGAAACAACGTTGTTCAGTTCGTGCGTGACCCCGGCGGAGATGCGGCCGAAAAACGCAAGGTCGTCGCTGAGGGGCTGCGGATGTCCGTGTTCGTCCATCGTCAATACATCCCTCGCTCAGCTCGCCAGCGCCTGGTGAATCGAGGCGACCAGGTTGTCGATCTTGAACGGTTTGATCAGCACCTCGTGCACTCCCTCAATGTCCATCTCGATCTCTTCGTCCAGCCGTCCATGACCGGTGATCAACAGGATTTTTACATGCGGATACCGTTCCCGCAGAATCTCCACCACCTCCATGCCACTGAGGCCGGGCATCTTCAGATCCGCGATCACGACGTCGAACTGTTCGGTCGTGATCCGTTCCAGCGCGCTGTGGCCGTCCATCTCGGCGACGGCTTCGATGTTCCGGTAGGCCAGCCGTTCGACGAGGGTGTGAACCAACTCCTCCTCATCGTCGATTAACAAGACTCTCGGTTTATCCATGGCTGACCTCCGTTATTCCGGACGCGTCGTCGGCAGGACGATGGTGAACGTTGTCCCCTCGCCGAGCTCGGATTCCACATTGACTGTTCCGCCGAGCTTGTTGACCAGGCCGTAGGTAATCGACAGCCCGAGGCCGGTGCCGAAGTCGCCGCGTGTCGAGAAAAATGGTTCGAAAATGTGCTTCAGGTTCTCCGGTGAGATCCCGGTGCCGTTATCCTCGATCTGCACCCGCACATGATGGTGGTCCTGCGGTTCGACCACCAGTCGCACCTTGCCGCTGTCCGGCACCGCGGCAAAGGCGTTGTTGACGATGTTCAGGAAAATCTGCTGCAACTGCCCGCGGTCGCTTTCGATCGGCGGGACATGCTCCGCAAAGTCCCGGTAGATCTGGATGTTGCGATGGCGCGCCTCCTTTTCAAGGAAACTGATCACCTCCGACAGAACATCCCGCAGATCGAGCGGTTCGAATCGCGATTCCATCTTGCGCGTAAACGCCAGCAGCCGATGGGTCACATCCCCGCCGCGTTCCACCGAACGGATGATCGACTGCAACGCCGCGACCGTCTTGTCCCGCTCCGGGAAATCATCGATGTAATTGGCCATGTCCAGCAGCAAACCGGCCTTTTCGTTGATGATCGCGAGCGGGTTGTTGATCTCATGCGCGACCGACGCTGCCAGCCGGCCAATGGTTGCCATCTTGTTCGTGTACTCAACATTCATCAGCATCGAGACCCGCCGCTGGTCGCCCTGCCGGATCTGCCGCACCATCTGCGTCGATGACCACAACACCACGAGCAGAATCAGGAACCCACTGAGCACGAGGAAGACAATCAGTTCGGTCTGATCGCCGAGCCACATGTCGAACACATCACCCTGTTCCTTGGTGATCATCAGGATGAACGGCGTATCCTCAATGTAGCTGTAGCCGAGAACCGTACCCGATTCGTCGACGTTCTCGATCACTTCCCCGTTCTGCGAATAGGGTGGCACCTCAATGTTTGCCGGTTCGAGCAGGTTGCCGTGCGACCGGGACGGTGTCTGCAGAATTCCGGAATGGCTGAGGATGAAAATGTCGTCCGAATGCTTCATCGTCTGCGTATAGATCATCCGGGTCAACATTTCCATGTCGATCGTCGCACGCAGCACGTAAAACTGCCCGCCGGGCGTGTCCTTCTTCACCGTGATCGCGAAGTGGGGCACGTTCCGGTGCCCCATGAACACCTCCGTGACGCACGCCCCGCGCACCACCGCCTGTTGGTACGACACCTGGTCAGTGTAGTCCACGCCTTCCAGCTGGTACGGGCCGACGTACGTCAGTTGCCGGCCCTCATGATCGATCACCCCGAGGTCGACAAACCCGCCGAATGTTTCCTTCAGGTGGCTGAGTGTGACGGCCAGGTCGGTGTGGTCGAGCAGCTCCGCGTCCGTCTTTTCGTGGGTGATCAATTCGAGCACGGACAGCCGTTCCTCGATCACGAACTCCAGCGAGCGAGACACGTTGAACAGGCTGCGTGAGATGTCGTAGCGGTATTCGGCGGTGACGTTATTGCCATACATATAGTAGTTCACGCCGGTCATCACGAACAGCGGCAGGTAGGCAACGAACAGAGTGAGCAGGAGCGTGTACCACCACAGTCGGCGGTACCGCCGCAAGTCCTTGATCCGGTCCGCGCGCTTCAGGTAACGGCGCGGCAGGATCATCTGCATGAAGAAGTTGGCTGGACGGACGTCCTTATCCGCTACCGACGCCGCCATCTTCTCCACGGTGCTCTGTTCAGTCGTCATCGCTGCCCGCAAGGTTTCGGGCGGCCTTGCCGTACGCCGCCTTCATCGCGTCCGCCAACACCTCGATATTCACAGGTTTTGTCAGGTAGGCAAACGCGCCCAGCTCCCGCGTAATCTGCTCTTCACGGTCAGACCCGTGGCCGGTCAGTATGATCACCTCGACTTCCGGGTAATCCTGCTTCACCCGCCGCAGCACCTCGATTCCGTCAATGCCCGGCATCTTGAGGTCAAGCACAATCACATCCGGCTGTTCGCTACGGATATACTCCAGCGCCTGCTCGCCGTCATAGACAACGGACGAATCCAGCTGTCGCGTTTCCAGCCGTTCGGACAGGCTGTGGACAAATTCCACCTCGTCATCCACCAGCAGTGCTTTCTTCGGCAGGTCCATTTTCGGCATCAGCGAGGGTGGCACAAACCCGATTCCCGGGATGCTCTTCGCGGAACGCACACCGTCAATGCCAAGCGCGATCTCCTGCAACTGCTTCTGCAACGTTTCCAGACGAGCGGTGTACTTGTTGATCGCGATGGTCACCGCGCCGTTGTCCGCCTGGACATCGACCAGGTGCCCCTTTTCCGCCAGCGCAACGTGCACCTTCGCCGCAAGCAGGAAGTTGACCGCCGCCTGCTTGCTGGCGTCGGTGGTGCGCAACGCATCACTGCCCGCCGTCAGCAGCACCTTGCTCGCCGCCTCTTCAACCGTCAGGTCGTGCATCGCCAGCAGCAGGTCGTACTCGTCCGGATCGTACGGCGACTGGTTGTTGACGTACTGCGTCCACTGCGCCCGCTTCTTGTCCATCTTCTGCACGAGGTCCGCCGCCTGCTTTTCACCGACGTTGGACTCTTCCATCGCGACCTTGACCCGGTACTCGTGGTTGGCGATGAGGCACACCCGAAGCACATGGCTCAAGCTGCGCGGGATCAGGTGCCCGGCGAACCCATGGTGGATAACGTTGTCGTCCTGAACCAGCTGCGCGAGAGCATACCGGATGTACGCAATGTGCTTCTCCCGGTCCTTGGTGAACCGGTCGAAAAACGACGCCGACCCGGCCATCGCATTGACCAGCTTGTCTTTCGACACACTGAATTCCCGGGCCGCCAGATCCAGCACGTCCGTCTCGATACGACGGTACCCCAGTTCCTCCGTGATCAGGGTGACAACATCGTCACCATGGCAGAACGGACCGCTGAAAATCGATACTATCGCCATCCTCAACTCCTTCCGGGCTGGGGGTAGCCTGCGTGCAAACCAGACCTGCCACGTATCCCAATGTACTTATGACTTCGGCTTCTTCATACCGAGGGGCGAACCGTGCACCTCGTGCTTGAACTCTTCCGCGATTTCGAACGCCTTGAAGCTGCCGATGATCAAGGGGCAATCCATCGCGCCAGTCGCGATGCACGTTCCCTTGTGAATCGTCTCAATCGCCTGGGTGAGACTCAGGTAGAAATGTTCCTTGCCGATCTTTTCATACAGGTGAGTTCGATGCAACACGTCCATCACGTGATCGTTCAACCCGGAGAATGAAATCTCGATTTTCTTCTCACGAAGCTGTGTGACAAGTTTCGAGATGGTTACCTCACCGGACGCATCCAGCTCGTTCATCCCGTTACCGACGATGATGATGTGCTTCAACTCCGGCATCTGCATCACCACGTCCATGATCTTGTCTTCGAGATAATTAACGTTGGCGAAGATGAGCGAGTTGTTGAACCGTACCGCCGCGACATGCTTGCACAACTTCAGGTCCCAACGTTCGGCGTTGCGGTAGTGGCCGTCCGCCGTGCGGGAAAGCATCGCAATGCTCGGCTTCATGTTGCGCAGCAGGTACAGCACCAGCGACAGCAACACACCAACGATGATCCCCTTGTCCAGGTGCGGCGCGAACAGCAACGTCAGCACGAAGGTGATAATCGAGATGACGCCGTCGAACTTCTGTGCCTTCCACGCGTGAATGAACCCGCTGACGTTGACCAGACCGATCACCGCCATCATGATGATCGCCGCCAGCACTGACTGCGGAAGGTGATACAACAGCGGCGTGAAGAACAGCAGCGTGACCATCACCACGATGCTGCTGAACGCGCTCGAAAGACCGGTCGCCGCGCCCGCCTGCAGGTTGACCGCCGAACGCGAGAACGAGCCCGATACCGGGTAACTGAGGCTGAATGCGCCGACCATGTTCGCCAGCCCCTGCCCGATCAACTCCTGGTTTGGGTCGAGTCGCTGGCCAGTGCGCGCCGCCATCGCCTTGGCAATTGAAATCGCTTCCATGAACCCAAGCAGCGAAATCACAATCGCCATCGGCAGCAACTGCACCATGATCACCCAGTCAAACTTGGGTACCGTAATTGACGGCAAGCCGCGTGGGATAACCCCGACGACATCCCCCCCACCGACAAGCGTCAAATCCTCCACGTTCAACTGCCGGTTGCCGACACGCAGCTTCCAGTGATGGCCGGAGACCGGGTCCTTCTCCCGGGTGGCGGCGCGGATGAACGTTTCAGCTTCGGCGGCGGTTCGAACCAGGCGGTATTCGCGAATCTCTGCACGATGTTCGCTCGCGAGTTCACGCAAGCGGTTAACCTTGACGTCATACTTCGCCCGCTGCGATTCCAGCTCGATGATCTCTTCCGAGTTCTTGCCATAGGTCGATTCGGCCTCACGAATTTGCGAACTGATCGCAATTCGTTCCGTCATCAGGCTGTCGATCTGGTTCAATGTCGAGTTGTATGCGTCGATCTGCTCGTGAACGTCTCCGGAAACAATCGCTGATTCGCAAATGTGAATGTTCTGTTCAAACCCGATCGCCCAGGAGATGATCGTGGTCACCACCACCGCGATGAGCACATTCGGAATGCGGCGATCAATCTGCCGCAGGATGATCATGATCGCGAAAGCCAGCACCGCGAGGCCGAGCGTGGGCCAGTGCGTGTGATGGAACGCCGCAATCACGACACGGTAGATCGTCTCGTAATGATGCTCGGCCTTGTCAACGTTCACGCCGAACAGTTTCGACAGCTGCGAGGTGGCGATGATGATCGCGGCGGCGTTGGTGAAACCATTCACCACCGGATGCGAAAGGAAATTGACCACCATCCCGAGCCGGAACACACCGAGGAAAAACTGGAACAGGCCGACCGTGACAGCGAGCAGAATCGCATACATGATGAAACTCTCGCTGCCGGCTGTCGCCATCGGCGCCAGCGCGGTCGAGGTCATCAGCGATACAATCGCAACCGGACCCGTGGCAAGTTGATGGCTGGATCCCCAGAGCGCCGCGATGACCGGCGGGAGGAAGGCTGCGTACAAGCCGTAGTACGCTGGCAAATCCGCCAGCTGCGCGTACGCCATCGACTGTGGAATGAGAACAAGCGCAACTGTCAACCCCGAGATAAAATCGAGTCGCAGCTTGCCTACCGTATACCCCTTGAACCAACCCAGAAAGGGAAGGAGATTCAGCACGGAAAACCGACGTCCGGATTTGGAGTTCGGTTCTTTCCGGGCAGCAGTGGGCGCCATTGGCTCACCTCAGGTCGCGTTTGTCCACACAATCTGTAGCAATGTACGCTTAAGAAACGTTTGTCACAAGCTAACTCCTTACCCTGTGAAAGATTGGACAAGGCTTTGAGGGATTTCCGGGGGAGGGGTGCCGCAATTGGATTCGCAATATACGATCACGGCTTATAGCCGCCAACACGGAAAACGGCCCGGAGTGTGAAATCCGGGCCGTCAGACGGTTCAGAACGCAATCCTGTACACGTCGCCGCGTTACTTCCCGAGCACGTATTTGTCGAACCACGCGTGGTCCCACTTCGCTTTCGCGAGACGGTGCGTGTACTTGGTCAGGTTGTGACCGGCACCCGGGTAGATGATCAATTCGCTGTTGACGCCGAGGTAATGCTTCAGCATGCGATGCAGGCCGACACTGTGCGCGGGCGGAACTCGCGGATCATTTTCGCCGACGTGGATCAACACCGCCGTCTTGATGCCATCGTGGAACGTGAAGATCGGGGATCCGTGGATGTACGCTTCCGGATTCTCCCACGGCAACGACTGCATGAAGTTGACCACGTGGCCAGGAGTATCCTCCATCACCAGCTGCATCGTCATGTCAAGCACACCAGCGCCGGTGCTCGCCGCCTTGAAACGGTTCGACGCGATCAGCGCGTTGGTCAGGAATCCGCCGTTACTCCAGCCGCTGACACCCATCTTGTCCTCGTCGACAATACCTTCCGCGATGAGATAGTCAACGCCGGCCATGATGTCCTTCACGTCCCAATCGTTCTCGTGACCGATCAGGTCGGTGAGGAACTCGTCACCGTACCCCAGCGAGCCACGATAATTCGGCGACAGCATCGCCCAGCCCTTGGCGGCGAAGGACGCGCGTCCGTAAATCCACAACTGGAAGCAATACGGTTCGGCAACGGTCGGGCCACCGTGCAACGTGAGATGCAGCGGCAGCTTCTGGCCCGGCTCATAGTCCGGCGGAAGCTCAAGAATGCCGGAGACCATGTCGCCGTTCGCACCTTCCCACTCGACGATCTGGATCTGCGGAAGCTTCCATGTGTCCACCTGCGGATTCAGCTTCGTGATCCGCGTTGACTTGTTGCCCTTGTAGTAGACGAGATCCTGGTAGTAGGTCAACGTGCTCTGGATCGCGACCAGATCTTCCCCGTCACCGGTGAACCCGAAGTTGTCGATGACCACGTCGCCGTTGGTCAACGTCTTGTAGTCACCGGTACCCAGCTCCACGCTGTAGACCCGCTGACGGGCGAGGTTGTGCCCGACAAACGCAATCTCCTCGTCACTCTCCGGCAGCCAGTGGATATGCCCGGCGACGTGCACCATCTCCGGACGCGGCATGCGCATCAGATTCGCCGCACGTTCCGAAAAGTCGGAGACAATTACCTCGGCCGGATAGCCGTCAAAGTCGACGGTGAACGCCAGCTTGTTGCCGGAATCGTTCCACGTTGGTTCGCCGAGCCACCCGTGCGGGGACGGCGCATCGTCACGCCACAATTGGTCGTACAGGTCATACGAGTCGCCGGTCTCGGCATCGTAGATCGTCACATTGGACCACCCCTCGAGCTCGATCAGTTTGCCGCTCTCGGTAGTGATCATCGCAACCTTCTGCTCGTTCGGCGAGACGGAAAACTCATGGATGTGCAGCTCGGGCGCGAACAGCTTGTCCGCACGCCACGTCACCAGGTTCAGCTTCCACAGCTCGCAGACTTCGTTCGTGCCCTCGGCGTAGGTGACATTGGCGTACGTGGCCTTCATGTCCTGCCACTCGCCGACGCTGATCTCTTTCGCGAGGGTGTAATACAACGTTTTGCCGTCCGCCGACAGCTCGTACCCGTAAATCCCGCCCGGCACGCTGGTCACCGGCATCAGGCCGTTGCCGTCCGGGTTGACACGCCAGACCTGCGAGCTGCCATCGTACGGTGCCTTGGTCATGTCGCCGCCACGGCTCATGTGACCGAGGAAATAGACCCACTTGCTGTCCGGGGACCACTGCGGGCTGAACTCGTTGCCCGGGTCAAACGTGAGACGCGTAGTCGCCAGCGTCTCGTTGTTCACCACCCACAAGTCGCGCGAGCGGCGATCATTCACCTTGTCCCAACGGTAATCGACAAATGCCGTCAGCTCACCGTCCGGGGATACCGCGCAATCGGTGAGAAATACCTGCGTGAAATAGTCTTCCGGGACAATATCATGCGTGCGTTCGACCGCCTGTCCGAATGCCACGGTGGCAAACAACAGCGTCAGGACGCCAAGAAGTGACCACGTCTTCATCCTCTACTCCGCGTTAACCAGGACCCAATCAGAAGTGAGGGAAAATACGACCGCAGGGAGGTGGCGGCAACAGCAAATTGTTGTTGTTGCGCTGTTGGGTATTGACAACGTAAAGACAACACGCTATCTTGTACGCCCTGCTGGCTCCCTGCCAGCGTCCTCACACTCTCCGCAGTACCACCAACCAAAGGAGTACCGATGAACCTGACAGACAACCTGTTCAACGCCTGGTCCCTGTGCAAACAGGAAGGCTTGAACCCCGGAGACATCAAAGGCGATGGCTTTGTCTGCTGTTGTCCTTTGCCAACACACGGCAAGGGACGCGGCGACAAGAACCCGTCGCTTTCTGTCTATGTCACCCCGTTCGGCAAGATCAAGTTCAAGTGCCACGCTGGATGCGACAGCCGCGATATCGAATCGCACCTCGGCATCACCCCCGAGATGCTAGGGTACGGTCTGTCGAAAGACTACGAAGCGGTGTACGACTACTACACCGAAGACAATGTGCTGTTGTACCAGATCGTGCGGAAGCCCGGGAAGAAGTTCCTCGCCCGCCGTATCGACCCGGACGACGAATCCCAGTGGGTCTGGAACCTGAAGAAGGTCAAGCCGATCCCTTACAACCTGCCGGAGTGCCTGCGTGCTCCGATGGACCAGTACATCTACGTGGTCGAAGGCGAAAAGGACGTCGAGACCCTTCGCAAGCACGGTTTTGTTGCTACCTGCAACCACGGCGGCGCTGGGAAGTGGGGTCGTAACCATGCCTCGTATTTCAAGGACCGCAAGATGGTGGTGCTCTGCGATGGTGACGAGCCCGGGCTCAAACATCAGAAGATGGTAGCAGACAGTCTTGTTGCTCTTGCTGCTCTTGTCCTCTGTCTGCCGCCGTTCAAGGGGGTGAAGGATGTTACCGACTGGTTCGCACTGGGTCACAAGCCGGAAGAATTGGAAGAAATCGTGTCCCAGGTATCCCGCAGTCTTCCGCCAGTCGCGACCCGGGCCAAGGAAGTACCGGAAACGACGCAAGCACAGCTGCTACCATCGAATTCTTCGTACTGCGGTCAGGATCTGATGGCAAAGGTGATGGACCCGCCGGTGTGGGTCGTGCCCGGCCTGATCTGCGAGGGATTGTGCATCTTCGCGGGCAAACCGAAGTCCGGCAAGTCGTGGATCGCCCTTGAGATGGGCATGGCGGTCGCTTCCGGCCAGCGGGCCCTTGGGCTCGGCAAGTGCGACCCTGGCGAGGTGCTGATTGTGTCACTGGAAGACAGTGAACGCCGTATCCAGTACAGGATGAAACAGCTTGGCGGGATGTATCTGGAAAGGGAAAGCCTCAAAAGACTCTTTTTTACTATTGCGCAGGCACCGTCCCTTTCGCAGCTGGACTACTGGCTGCGGCAGGCCGACAACCCGAAGCTGATTGTGATCGACACCTTTGGACGCTGGCGTGAACCACAGGAGAAACAGCAGTCGCTGTACGACTACGACACGCAAGTCGCTGCCGCATTGCAGACCCTCGCCCTGAAGCACAAGGTCTGCATCTGCCTTGTCCACCACACCCGCAAGGCTACTGACGAAGCCGATCCACTGGTCGAGATCAGTGGCAGCTTCGGTCTTTCCGGTGCTGCTGATACCATCCTTGTCATGCGCCGCAAGCGCGGTGCTGACGAAGCCGAATTGTTTGTCACCGGTCGTGATATCGACGAAGCCCGGCACCGGATGGAATTCAAACGTGAGATCGACGAAGAGGACCCACTTGAACACACCGGATGGCAGATCACCGGTCAGATCGACGAAGACCAGCCGTCGGTCGAAGGGTCCCGGCGCAAGATCATCGACGTGCTGGGGATCGAGAAGAAGGCCATGTGCCTGACCGATATCGTGGCTGCGACCGGGATTTCGTACGCCTACTGCAGCCGGGTACTGAAACGCATGACTGCCGAAGGACTTCTCGTGTGCGTCTCGCGGGGCACATACGACCTACCCGAAAGGCAGGACAAGAAGAGCAACAACAACAATTCGGGTGAGTCGGTGCCCTTCTAGAGTGTAACTACATATATACATAGAGTTTATCATAACTCTTTGTATGTATTGTACTTACTCACCAGGTACTGTAAGCTACAACTTGTTGTTGTTGTCCTACTTGACATGGGGGGAATAAAGTGAATTATGCTATCCGGCTGATTGGTGTCATGCTATCAATCATGGGTTGTGATCCGCATTATGTGTACGACGGCTTCTTTGCGAAGTGCCCACACTGCGGAAACGAACTCGAAGGCGAGTGGCATACCGGCAATAGCAGGTTAGTCCTCACGTGCTTCAACGGTTGTAGCGAAACAGTGATCCTCAAAGAATTGGGCCTTGACATGAATGTCTGCTATGGCAACCACGTCAAAGGCTTCACCCCTCCTCTACCATCCCACCGCAACAACAACAAAAGGAACCGCCATGAAAAAGCTGTTCATCAAAGAACTGCCAGACGTCGAGGTCGTCCAGAACGTCGCCAATGACTTGCTTCAGGCGGCGAACGACGCCGGACTCTGGTGGCACAACTTCGAAGCGGGCGGCATCGCCTTGTCGTGCCCGTTCTGCCTCAACAACTACTGCCGCCATCGCCGCGACTGCTCCTGGGGGCTTACGTACGATTGGAAAAAGCGCAAGATCAAGCTGCAACGCTACGGGCGCGTGCCCTGCGGTCTGACCGAATCCGACTTCTGCGAGTGCCTGGGCTACAACGAAAACCTGTTGCATGCGGAATTCGACCAGCAGGCATACTGGCAGGAACGCAGCAAAATGACGGATGAAGACTTCAAGATGGCTGATCTTTACCTGATGATGCTGGATCGGAACTACGATAAGGAGCGTAGTGCGCAGCAGCGCCAGAAGGAGAAAGACCGCCAAGCACTGCTGAACCGGCGTGATCCCAGCTCCGGGAGGCGGTGATGTTCGACAGATTAGCAAAGAAGAAGCCCGAAAGAAGACCCGCTGACGTCGTTAAGGATTGCAAGTATGTCGTCGGCAAGCTGATCGAAAGCGGCTACACATTCTGGTCGTACGAAAAGGACTACCGCATCGGCATGAACCGTTGCCCGGTCTGCTATACACCCGGGCAGTGTGCGGGCTCGACAGTCTTGTATTTCATCTGGGAAGAAGAACAGAAGAAATACCGCGTGTGGTCAGATTGTGGCGACTGTACCGCGGAAGAAATTCTGGACGCGCTTGGCTTGGACCGTAAAAGGTTTTATATCGACTGACCGCATAAAGCGCAACAACAACAATTCACCCCGTGGCTATCCGCTGCGGGGTATTTCGTGTCCCGCCACGCTACGGTCGCCTATCGGATACGTCGGAATCCCGTCCCGCCATCCGTTGCTGTGGTCGGCGAAGCGGATCGGCAGGTACGCGGAAAAGGTCGTGCCCTGTTCTTTCGAGGTGACGAAACTGAGGCGGCCGTTGAGGTAGTTTTCCGTCAGCAGACGCATGCTGTACGTGCCCAACCCGCGCCCGTTCCCCTTGGTTGAGAAGGATCGATTGAACACTTGCAGCTGATGGTTGCGAGGTATCGCTGTTGGATTGTTCACCCAGAACTCCAGGTGGTTCCGGTATTTACGGCAGCCCACACGCACAGCCTGCCCCTTCGCCGTTGCTTCGAACGCATTTTTCACCATGTTGCCGAGCACACGGTTCAGCAAACTAAAATCAGTCTCAAATTCGACTCGGTCAATCTTGCTGTCCAGCTGCAGCTCGCGTCCCTCAGCGTTGAACTGATGCCGGAAACGGGTGAAGAGACTATCCAGAATCGTACCGCTATTGTGCTGCTTTACATCGACCTGCAACTCGCCCTGTTCGGCGTACTTGAGATCCCGTTGCGCCGCGATGTCGTCGATGAGCAGCGACACACTCTCCTCGAGCACACCGAGATTCTCCGGGTTCGCTTCTTCATCGAACCGCATCATCGAGGCGTAACCGAGAACACTCGTTGCAGCGTTCATGATGTCGTGGAAGAAGATGTGTTCCAGCGCGGTCCGGCGTTTCTCGTTGCTGATATCGACCAGCGAGAGGATGGTAAATGGAACGTCCTGGTATTCAAACGGCGTTGACCAGACGCGCACGTCCAACGCGTTGACCTCGACGTCTTTCTGCGTCATGATACGGCATTCTTCCTGGCGGCTAGCCCCCTTCTGCGAATCGAGGATGGCCTTTACCGCGCCGCAGGTGCGGCAGAATTCGGTCGTGCCGCAACCGCTCGGCAGCTCCTTCGCGTGGATACAACGAAAAACGTCGCCAGGCCGTCTGCCATACACTTCGTCTGTGCCAAGAGCGTGCACGAGATCGTAGAAAACCTTGTTGTAGTACACGATCTGACGGAGATTGTTGAGCACCAGAACGCTGACATGAACGGAGTTGAGTAAGATTTCCAGCATCGGCACCGAACGGATTAACTCACGCTGATGGCGCAGTTCGGCGTCGCCGTAGACCTCTGCCGGCGCAAAAAAGGTGGTGTCCATAACGAACTCCGCTGGGTTTCATTTAAGGTACGGAGCAGAAATCGAGTCACACAAGGATGCAGGTCACATTCATGCAACAGAACTAGTGAACTCGTTGCAACTTGATACTCGATAATTGCATTGTGTACTACAGCACCAACTCTGGTTGTATTCGCTTTTTCACCTATCTTCCCTTCAATTGCATCAGAGACGACACAAAAAATCCCGCCACGAAATAACCTCGCAGCGGGATTGTCTGAATCTGCACACGCTTACTTCATCAGCACCATTTTCTGCACCGCGTTCAGCTCACCAGGCACCGTCGCATGGACAAAATACACGCCGCTCGCGAGATTCGACCCGTCAAACACGAACCGGTGCGCACCGGCACGAAACTGGCCTTGCGCCAACTGCGCGACCTGACGACCGAGCACGTCATGTACCGTGACCGACAGCTCCGCCGTCTGAGGCAGCGTCACGCCGACAGTCGTCGTCGGATTGAACGGGTTCGGGTACACCGACGCCAGTTCGTACGCGTCCGGCAGCTCGTTGGCGTGAACGGCGGCCTCCGTGTTCCCGGCGGGTTCATTCCCCGAGATGTATGACGTGAAATAGTCAGACGACCAGATCACATCCGGATAGTGCCCGACGTTGTAACGAATCGCCACATCGTTGTACCTGGCGTTATCCGGAAGGTCCGGGATGACGTACTCGAATTCCGGATCGTAATACACTTCGCCAGGAAGCAGTGTCACACTCTGCGCGGGTTCGGTGTTGTGCACATACCATGGGAGGGCGTACGGATCGTTTGGATCTTCCATCGTCCACGACCAGTCAAACCAGACGTCCACATTGACTGGAGAGTCCGACTGATGCCAGATCTTCAGTGGGATTTCTCTGACCTGCCCACGAGATCCACTCGCCCTTTCGCTCTGCAGTTGCAGGTCAATGACAGCGGACAGATCGTTGTCGACACCCATTCGGTGGAAGGCGATGTCCCGTTCCATCGGCCAGACCATTGCCGGATCCGGCGGCAGGTATTCACGCAACTCTGCCACCAGGAGCTGCCCGTTCGGGAGCTTCCACGCATCCAGCGGCCGGACACTGTTCGACCACTGCTCCTGGTTCGGCAGCTCAAGACCGAGGTCGACATACTGCGTCCACAACCTGGTTCCCTGGTTGTCGTACGACTGGAGAACGGTCGCCCAGGTAAGTGCCGGATCTGTACGCTGGTCACCCAGCACAAACACGCCCCCTTCGCCATTCAGGAAGACTCCGGCGACATCGTCGATACCGTTCAGCTCGAGTGTCGCGACCGGGTTGCCGTTTGCCCGCACCAGCTTGAGGATAAAGTTTACGCTGTTGCTGGAATACACCATGGCGAACAGAGAGGGTGTCAGCCGTTCCGCGAGATGGATGTTGCTGTAGTCAGCCGCCGCGAAACGGTTGAACCCGACCGGCGAGCCATCCGCGAAGTTCGCCTTGTACAGGCACGGGCCATCGTTGTAGCCGAACATGCCGAGCACGCCGTCACCCAGCAGGTGCATGATCAGACGTTTGCCATCGTCTAACGCGGTGGACACATCGTACACCACATTAAAGTCGCTGGAGACACGCACCAAGTGCCAGTAATCACCAACCGAGGGGTTCACCGCCAGCATCAACCCGCCACCCGCGGCCAATGGGATCGGATAGACATGCAGGTCACGCGGCGCGAAGCCCAGATCGATCGTCATCGGATCGAGCTCGTTCCCTGTCGGATCTACCAGGCGAACGTCCACGCTTTCCGTGCTCCATTCACAGAAAAACATGGCGAATGAACCATCCTGCATTTCACAGATCGCGTCCGGCCAATCGTCAGACCCAACGAAATCATCCGTCCATTCCAACCGCATTTCACCAGTGGCATTGAACAGCTGGAAGCCGAAGATGCCGGGATAGTAGTACGAGTTCCACTCATAGGCGTAGTACAATGCCGCCACGCCACCATCGGACGTACGCGTCCAGTCGACATAGTTCTCGACCCAATTCGGTGTCTCGTAGGTTTCGTAGCCGATCTGAGTATACGGAGTGGCAACGGCCAGCAGCGGAACTGCGAGGATCAACAAGAATGTGAGAACGCCTTTCATACTTCCTCCCTTCAGTGCATGTGGACCCCGGTTCATGCGAACATGAACCCTTTCGATGAGGAAAAACGATTGGTACTCAATGAACATCACACGTTTCCAATTAGGTGGAATATAGAATGCAACAATGGGGTAAACCATTGAAAGTATTTGATTCCAGAAAAATTCAGTTGATCTCCATGTTGTGAAAGTGACTGTATCTTTA
Organism: bacterium; assembly: GCA_963675295.2. Classification (GTDB taxonomy): domain Bacteria; phylum Electryoneota; class Electryoneia; order Electryoneales; family Electryoneaceae; genus BMS3BBIN04. The sequence continues at coordinate 1,707,172 of CAXXKJ010000002.1, read as the reverse complement.
GCGACAACCACAGCGTCTGTTTAGTGCGATCCAGAAGCTATGAAACCAGTTCCGGCGCTGTAATCCATCAAATCGATCTGTTGTGCCACAGGTTTGGAGTCCATTTGGCTCTCCTAAGTATGCAAAGCTACCCATACATGAGATGAATAACCCGCCAATCTGACGGGTTATCTTTCGCTGTTCAATGCTGCCGAACTACTGCCAAGAAGCTAGCGAATCAACGCAATCTTCCGCACCTGACTGAGCTGACCTTGTACTGTCGCCTGGATAAAGTAGAACCCGCTCGCCAGATCGGACCCCTTGAACGCCAGGCTGTGCTGCCCCGCGGAGAATACCCCATCGGCAAGCACGGCGACCTGCCGCCCGGCCGTGTTGTACACGTACAGCTTCAGCTGTGCCGGCACGGAAAGATCCACCGTCACCTGCGTCGTCGCGTTGAACGGGTTCGGGTAGGCCGGATGCAGCTGGAACGTGGGCAGCGCCGAACCATGGTCTGTTTCGACAACATGCACCTCGCCGCCACCGTCCCAGTAGATGTCATCGAGCGCGAACTCGCAGGCCACCCCATTCTCCTCAAGGATGACAAACTCGTAACTCAACATCCGTAAGTCGATGAATTCGCCACGGATGTCGCTGACCGGGATCGCGGCCTGGCCCCATTGACCGTCACGGACCAGCCCGTACGTTGTCTGATGTGCGGGGAAGGTGACGTACGACTGGTTCCCCCACGCGTCGATGATGCCGATCTTGAACGTTACCTCCGGCGGGATGTTGATCATGAACTTGAGGTGGCCATCCCCGAACGAAAACAGGTTCACCGGTTGCACCGACATGATCCCCGCTCCGAACCAGCCGAGCCCGTTCGTGACCCACGAGATCCCGTTGTCGCCCTCGTACGGCGGGATGCTGCCCTCCGACAACGTGCCTTCCCAGACATAGATCTCAGCGTCATCGCCCACCGTCAACGCGCCGTCGGCCGGCGTCAGGTCGGTGAAAATGCCAAACGTGCCGCCCTGGTTCACCGGCGGGCCAAGCTGAACCGCGCCCTGCCCGTTCCACTCGTACACCTTGATGTAATCGACGTACATCTCCGCCGGAAACGGCATCGACACCGGTTCACCAGACCCCGGATCGCCGAGGTTGAACACGTCCGTAAACACCCCGCCAATCGCCAGGTTGATCGTGAAGAAGAACGGTTCCTGAAACTCCGCCGAAACGCTGTCAATCGCGAACGGCTCGGCGTAGAGGTCAAACTCGTCCTCGCCGTCGATCACCGTGTAGCGCAGGCTGTTCTCGTCCCAGTACAGCCGGTAGGTTAGGAACCGATCGGTGAATGGATCGTCATAGTTGTAATACGGCCGGCAGCTGACATCCTCCGGGTCCCACGACAAGCTCGCCGCGCCGCTCGGGTTGTCCGGAGTGACCGCGTCGGCCGAATAGAAGATCGCGTTCGCGCTGACAACCTGGTTGACCGTGGAATTGTTCTGTCCGTTGCCGCCGTTGTGTTCGTCGTGCAGATCACGGAACGCCTGCGTTGACCCCATCTCCATAATGTCCAGTTCGCCACGTCGAGGCCAGTTGTAGTTGGACGTGCCCAGCATCCAGATCGCCGGCCAGCCGCCGAGGTCCAGGTCCGGCACACGGACACGCACTTCGATCACACCATACTTCACCGATACCAGCGACTGGGAGGATACCCGGCCAGACGTATGATTCAACGGGTTGCCCCACTGGTCGACAATGCCGGGACCGCTCTGCTCGCGGGCGAGGATCTTCAGTGCGGTGTTGCCCGGATCATCCGGAATCTCGACGATGGACACGTTGTCTGCGTGGTAGAATTGCAGCTCGCCGTTACCCCAGCCCCACGCCCCGTTTCCGGTGGCAACAATCCAGTTGTCGAGATTGTTAAAGTCCTCCGTCCAGATCAAATCACCGATCTGGGCAAGGCTGACACTGAGGATCGGATTGGCAGCCAGACTGACCGCGACCAACAACAGTGTGAGTACGATGGCTCGTGATTTCACAAGTCGTCCCGTGCTTAAATGGTGTCATCACGGTTCCAATTGCACACGAGGACGGTGATGGCGTGGTAGCGTTTCTGTGTACTTTGTACGATAATCAAACAAAGTCGGTAGAGCAAGCGTTCCGAAAAGAAAAGACTTGCAAACCGACTGAGAATGGAGGCAAAACTCCTTACCTCCAACCTGTTCGCTCAGATAATCCCTGGCAACCAATTTCCGGGAAGTCACACGGACGCTTGCCGCTTGAACGCGACCTCCGTATCATTTCTTCATCACGCAGGATTGTGATACCAGAGTCCGGAAACCACGTGCACAGCTGGCTGCGAACCGAGGAACCTGATGATCATTACCACACGGACGACCATCCCGCGGCGAACGCCGCTGCTCCTGATTGTTGTGCTGCTGTTTGCCATGGTTCAACCAACTCACGCCGATTGGGCTGGTTGGGAGCCAACGTGGCCGACGCCGGGCGACTCGATCACGATCAGCTATGACCTCGCGGATCGGGGCACGTTACCCTCGGGTCCGGTGTGGCTGCACTGGGGAATCAACGGCTGGCAGGCACCGCCGCCCTCTCTGTGGCCGGACGGAACCGTCCCCGCTGGAGACGCCGCTGTGCGTTCGCCGATGCAACCCGACGGCGACGGCCTGTGGACAGTGACCTTTCCCACGCTAGCGACAACAACAGCCATCGACTTCCTGTTCACCGATAACGCCGGGAACTGGGACAACCATTTCCTGTTGGGCTGGCACCTTGAGCCCGGAAACGCCACACCCGCCCCGCTGCTGCTGACCACGGATCATGAAACCGTGCAGGACACGACTACCCTCTGGTGCGAGCAGATTCCGCCCGTCGATAGCATGACCCTGCAGCACCTGTGGACGGATGGATCGCAGAACGTGACCCTCGACCCGCAGCAGGGTGTGTTTGCGGTGCCGGTCACTCTTCGTCCTGGCGACAACCAGTTTGTGCTGTCCGCCGAACACGACGGCTTCACCGGCACGTCTGACACGCTTACCGTCGTTCAGCACGTCCCCCAAGCCCCGGTAGCCATCCGTTCGGCGACCATCTCCGGCAGCACCGTTCACCTGTTCGCCGGGCAGAGTTACGATCCGCAGGACCAACCGTTGCAGTTCCAGTGGACGGTTGACCCCGCCAACCCGGCCCCCACGCCGCTGGCCGGCTCAAACACCGCGCACGCGACCTGCGCCACACCATCCGCACCGGGCGCCTACCGCTATCACCTGCGGCTGGACGATCCGGACGGGAACATCACCCACGCCCAGCTGCTGATCGAAGTGGATCAATCCTGCACCGCCGATCCGGTGGACCTTGACGAGGCCGCCGGTTGGATTCGGGACGCGGTGGTGTACGAGATCTTCCCACGCTACCATCATCCGAGCGGGCAGCTGAACGCGATCACCGCCGACCTGCCACGGCTGGTTACACTCGGCGTCAACTGCCTCTGGATCATGCCGATCTTCGAAGCGCCGCCGTGGAACTCCTACGCGATCGCCGACTATTACGCCGTCGAGCAGGACGTTGGCACAATGGACGACTACCGGGCGCTGATGGACGCTGCGCACGCCCTCGGCATCCGTGTGCTGCTGGACATTCCAATCAACCACACCGGCATCTGGCACCCGTGGTTCATGGATGCGGCGGAGAAAGGCACCATCTCCCCCACCTGGGATTGGTATGACCGTGACGAAAACGGCGACTATACCTACTACAACGACTGGGATTCACTGCCGAACCTGAATTACGATAACCCGGATGTGCGCCGCTACATGATCGAGATGTGCCAGTGGTGGCTGGAAGAAGCATATGTCGATGGGTTCCGCGCGGATGTCGCCTGGGGCGTGCATGAACGTCGTCCAGACTTCTGGGCGGACTGGCGCGTTGCCCTGAAAACACGCAAGCCCGACCTGTTTCTTCAGGGGGAAGCGTCCGTGATGGACTTTTCCATCCTCACCGACCGCTTTGATTCGGTGATGGACTGGCCTCTGTACTTCGATCCGGGCGGTTTCCGGCTGCTGTTCAATGGGTCCAGCGCCAGCCAGGTCCATGGCCGGATCACCAACCAGGGTGACTACTTCCCCGCTGAATCGTTCCCGTTCAGGTTCATCGAGAATCATGACGAAACCCGTTACATCAGCGAGCACACGCCCGAACAAACACGTACCGCAGCGACGATGCTGCTGACCATTCCCGGCGTCCCGATGCTGTACGCCGGGCAGGAAATCGGCGCGACACTGATGCGTGGTCCGATCAACTGGGAGCACGATCCACACAACCTGTTCGATCACTACGCGCGCCTCGTCGACGCCCGCCGTCGACTACCGGCACTGCGAAGTAATTTCGTGCGCCAGCTGTCCAACAGCGCGGGAGAAACTGTCTACAGTTACCTGCGCCACGCTCCGGGCTTGCCTGCGGCAGTCGTCGCCCTGAACCTGAGTCAACAGGCCGTCGCGCCGGATGTCATCCTCCCGGCATCCGTCTGGATCGAACCTGACAGCCAATACGTCGTCACCGACGTGTTAAGTGGGCAGCATACGACGCAATCTGGCGATCAGCTCTTATCATTGCGCGTGCCGCTCGGCGCGAACGAGGGCCGCGTGCTGGTGATCGACCGTGAGCCATTCCTCCCAGACGATTTGACGCTGTCACTGGTTCCGGTGACAACGGCGATTCCCCCGTCCGGCGGGGATGTCGTCTTTGATGGCATCGTGATCAATCGCTCCAACTCGCCGCTGACACGAACCGCCTGGATCCGCATTGAAAAGCCGGATGGGACTGTCACCGCGCCGTTGCTGCAGCGGCAGGTGACACTTCCACCCGGCACACGAACCTTCTCCGGCCTGGCTTTGCCGATTCCGTCCGGAGCCCAGCCGGGATCGTACCGGCTGCACACATTCATCGGGCATGGCGATCCAGTTGTGATTGACGCGACGGACTCGATTGAGTTCGTGAAATATGGATCTGTTGCCGAGTGAGCATGGAAGCAGCCCAGTTCCGCAATCGCATGGTTCAGAATGTGGCCAACCTGCCACCTCCACCCAATACAAACACCCCCCACAGTATTTCACGGTGGGGGGTGAAGAATCGCCCGTCTGGTGCATTTACGCAAGGATCGTCAGCGAACCAGCATCACCTTCTGCGTCTGGTCGAGCCGACCGGGAACGGTCGCGTGGATGAAGTATAAGCCGCTGGCCAGACCCTGCGCGTCGAACGTCAGGTTGTGCTGCCCGGCGGTGAACTGGCCGTTCGCCAATTCGGCGACCTGCTGACCGGCAACGTTGAACACGCTGACCGTCAGCGCCGCCGATTCCGGGAGGGTGACCGCGACGCTTGTCGCCGGGTTGAATGGGTTCGGGTACGCGGCCTGCATCGCGAAACGTGACGGCGCGGCTGCCGCTTCGCCGCCAGACGCAACCGTGCGACCGTCCCCGGCTCGCCACTCGGACGGATCAAACGTGAAACCCTCGTCCGACACGTTTCCAGCCTTGGTGAAGGTGAAGATGCCGGTCGCCGTCGGCACAAAACCCGGCGGCTTCGACACCTCGCCGAGGAACGTGTACGTCCCGCTCGGCGCGTTCGCCGGAACATCAAGCGTCAGATCCGGCACCGTCGTGTTCATGTACCCGGCCAACGTGAACCGCCGGCTCGTCAACGGACCGACGAGGCTGTTGTCCGGCATCTGGACATAGGTCTTGTAATAACAATTGGTCACCGTGTACGGCGGGGTGTGGCACATGTGACAGCGGGACTCGACCGTCGCGTCGTACATGACCGTGCCGCCACCAGCCGGGACCTCGGTCTGCGTGCCGTTCAGTGTCAACACCGCAGCATTCTCCATGAATCCGCCGAGGAACGCGGACCCGTCAAACGCAACAACCTGCCCGGCCATGGATGCGTACACCACATCACCACCGTAGGCAACGTTGTTCGTGGACCCGTCCAGCAGCGAATAGCCGACCTCGACCATGTTGCTACGGTCGCCGATGTAATACGCACCGACACCCCCGGTCGCGTTCGCCACCATCGCATAGCAACCCCAGATCGTGAGGTGATCGGAGCTGCCGCCTATCGCCAATGTGCTCACCAACACCGGATTCGCCGGATTGCTGATATCCACCGCCGCCAGGCCTACGTCGCTCAGCGTGACAATCGCGAAGTTGCTCGCGATTTCAATCGAACTCGCATAGCCGCCAAGATCCAACACCGCCACCTGGTCGGGTGAACCGGGATTGCTGACATTGATCACCGCGAGGCCGCCGTCGCCGATCGCTATGAACACGTAGTTCCCCGCGAAGTCGATGTCCAGTGCGGCATCCGACGTCGCAAACGTGGTCATGAGTTCCGGATTCAACGGATCTGTCACGTTGAACACGACCAAGCCATTCGTTTCGGAGGCGGCAAACAGGTAGTTTGCTGCCATGACAAACCCACCGGCCGCACCAAACGGTATCGACACGCCAAGCGCAGGATTCGCTGGATCGCTGACGTCCACGACTCTGCACCCCCCCGCAGTCCCGACGTACGCGGCGTTCCCATTCACCAGGACCTCATACGCCGAGGGGCCGACGACGATGCTACCCACCGTGGGCATAGAAGTTGAGGGATCGGATACATCAAGGATACACAATCCACCAAAATCCTGAGTGAAGTACGCGAGGTCACCGACCACCATCCCCCCCTGTGCCGGATAGATTCCCAGGTCCGCATAGCCGACCGCTGGCAGATCGAGCTGCTCGTTTTCCATCTCGAAGTGACGTGAGTACGTGCCATCCGCATAGAACTGGGACGGTAGAACAACAACAACATAGCTTGCTTTGGTCACAGAAATCTCGTAGTCGCCCGCGGTCAGTCCCGTGAACTGATAGGTACCGCCGGCGTTTGTCATCGCCGTACCATCCACGCCTCCATTCAACGCCACTTCCGCATTCACAATCGGCTCACCGGTCAGCGCCCAGGTAACCTGGCCACCGATCACGACTTCGGCCAGACTCCCGGAACTCAGCGTGAACAGGGCGGCCAGAACCAGCATCATCCGTAACAGTTTCATCTGTTTCCCTCTCCTGTGGTCTCGATCAATTCACCCATAGTACCCCTTCAGTATTGGCAAAGTGGGATCGCACACGCCACCGATCGTCGGGATGTCTGACCGCAGAGACGATCGCTAACGTCTTGTATTTTAATGATTCTCTGGCCCTCCCGGAGCCAGTTCAACTGTTCTAACATTTATACCGGGAGTTCGTCCGATAAATACTCTCATAGACATGGCCCTGGTGTGAAGACTCGCGAAATGTGGAAACCAGAAACGCCCCCAGGTTTGGCAACCTGAGGGCGCTGTATCTCTCGGTCAGAGAGAAAACGCCTTAAGTCAAGTGCAAACACGGCTTAAGGCGTTAAACGTGGAGACGCCGGGATTCAGGTTTGGGGGTGATAGCAGACCGGCATTGACACCCGCAATTGCCGTCTATAGCTGCCATTTCCGCCTTATTGATAGAATCGATGATTCCAGGTTTTATCAGATTTACCAATACGTATCAGGTTCCTTGGCACATATCTGGCACATACCAGAAACAACATCCCCCAGAATTTTTCATTCCGGGGGTGTTGATAGATCCAGTATTAGACGTCAGCGGAATACTACTTCACCAGCATCACCTTTTGCATGGCGTTCAACTGACCCGGCACGACAGCCCGCACGAAGTAGAGACCACTAGCCAGGTTGCTGCCGTCAAACGACAGGTTGTGGGTACCAGCGCTGTACATGCCGCTGGCAAGTTCAGCAACCTGCTGTCCGACACTGTTATATACCACGACTCTCAAATCGGATGCAACCGGTAGAGCGACGTTCAGACTGGTGGTCGGGTTGAACGGGTTCGGGTACGCTGAACCCAGACTGAACTCTGCCGGCTGCGCAGCAGCCGAACCGATACCAGCTGCAGAGTCAAACGAATCCCAACCTCTCACATCCCAATCATTTACGCCTGTGGTCACCCCACTCTTGGTGAATCCGAAGCTGTCTGTGGCGAGCACGGTTCCGCTGTTGAACACACCCAGGTTCACCATGAAGGTATAGCTGCCATCAGGGGCAAATCCCGGAACATTTTGCGTCAACCCGGAAGCCACCACAATACCGTTCGGCAACGTCAGTTGCGCGACGACCAGCGGGCCGAATTCATTGCCGTTGGGCAACGTGACCATGGACCATGCCTGACCCTGGAATGCATTCGGCGTCGTGTTCTCAAGGGTAACAGTAAATTCAAGCATCCCACCTGCCGCCGGCAGATCCGTCAGCGACGTCGGAATGACTTCGACAGAGAGCTCACTGATGTTCTGGTCTGCTGCGAACTTCATTAGCAAACCGCGCTCAGGACCACCACCTTCCTGTTCACCGGCAACGAAAAGTCCATCGCCGTTGAGAAGCCAGGCTTCAGGACTCTGCTGCTGAGAACTGGCATAGACTTCGGTCCAGAGCTGGTTGCCCATGCTGTTGGTGCCCACCAGCCACACGTCCTCACCTTGTGTCTGGAAGTTATCAGCCTCTGCCAGCACCATATATCCATCTTCCCAAACAGTCACAGCACGACCGTATTCGTCACCTTCTGCCGTACCGTAGTCACGCGACCAGATCAGGCTGCCGTTCAAAGCGTCCAGTTTGTACAGCCACACCCGAGGATCACCTGAGAAGCGACGTTCACCAACAACTACCACATCGCCGTCCAGCCCCTCAATGGCCATCATAGCCACATCACGACCAGCACCACCATCGGTGTGGGTCCAGTCCAGGCTACCATCGGTTGGATCCATCAATGCCGTCCAAGCTTGGCGGTTGCTTCCCTGAGCAGCCTCACCGGCCAGCAGCACGCCACCAGTGGTTGGTGTGATACTGTTGATTTGAACGGATCCTGAGTATGGATAAGCGTTGAGCAGGATGCCGTTCGCGTTCAGCTCCAGGACCATCCCGTCACCACCGAGCAAACCGCTTCCGTTCCAGCGTCCGGCCAGCCAAAGTCGCTCGCTAGCACCTGAGCCAGTAACTGCGACGTCAAATGCGACATCAATACCTCCGGTGCCGTATTCCTCCTGCCAGAGGAGGTTGCCTGCATTGTCGAGACGAGCTACCCAAACGTCACCATCGATGCGTCCGGCGAGAACGATGTCATCGCCTGCCCGGGCGGCCGCAAAAGCTTCGATCTCATCATTGGGCTCTCCGTAGAATTCCTGCCAGAGGAGGTTGCCGTCTGCGTCAACACGAGCCAGCCAGGCCTCATCCTCACCTGTGCCAGAATTGAACCGGCTTCCGACAGCATACACACCGTCCGTATCGGCTGAAACCAAATCATAGAACGAGTGTTCCTGACCCGTTCCATAGGTGTTCTGCCACGTGAGTGGCGGGACGGTGGCGCTTGCAAGATTCGGCGCGGTCATGGCCGTCATAACGACAGCGGCGGTCACAAAGGGTCGAATTGTAATCATGGTACTACTCTCCTTGTAAGGAGTTTGCGTGGTCGGATCCGGCCGCCATTAGTCCGGCCAGGGGTGCCCGAAAAGTTTGTTTATCCTAACTACCCCCCCCCCAACTAGCCAGTTCCCACTTATCGGTCTGATTTGGCTCCTGTTCCCGGATCTCTCAATTATTTCCTGAATTGTCGGCTCCCCATTGATTCTGATATTGGTCCACGTGACGAGAGTAGGTTGACTGGAATCGATACCATAGAAACGAAAAAGGCCCTAACACTTGTATTAACAAGCATTAGGGCGTTAAACGTGGAGACGCCGGGATTCGGATTTATGGGATTCCCGCAACCGCATCTAAATGCCGTATTTTCTTTCTATATCGCTTGATACACAAATCTGATTTCTACTGAGAATTCCAGATTTTACCAGATTTTACCAGCCCGTGTCAGATCCCTTGGCACATATCTGGCACATATTTACCTGCGCCGTCGCCGACCCCTCTTCAGTTGACGTTCCTCCTGATGCCGTGAATAGGCATCCAGATCTTCGCGACGGAACCGTTTGTCTGGGGTCCGAGGAATCACACCATCTTGCGCTTTCCCATATAGCCAGGACGTTGACCGCCGAAGATAATTAGCGGCGGTTTTCGTGTCCATGACCGGCGGATATTCGTCGTGTTTGGCTTCGGTAAACTCACCTGTTCTTGCCCGAGCCTTCCGAGCCAAATACTCGCGCAACGGAATATCTTTCAGGTTGGTCCGCAGTTTCTTAATCTTACCATCCTTGTCCTGCGCAACCTTGGCCTTCAATTTGAAGATCCCTGTCTGACCGACGACGATCCAATACAGCATTCCAGTGATTATTTCTTTAGAAACAGGTTGTATCGTCTCGACAACCAGTTCGTCTAACTCGTTCATCTCGGACAACGAAATGTCTTGTAGTACGTGATCCGCTCGAAGCGCGATCGAGATAACGGTCCCCGCTTCAAACACACCCTGGATGACCAAGATTCCATTCCGCACGAACGGTTGAATTTCCTCAAGCCGGTTTGATACGAAATCAGCTTCGGTGGATTTCGGATCATACATCCATTCGATGGCGCCATACGGCATCCCCGGCATGTTCAACGGATCCATTTCGATCACACTTCGGTGTGGCGCTTCCGGCGCGTCGATGTAGTGGTAGTGCTTCATCTTCAGTTTTCCGGCATAAGAACGTGAACCCGAACAAAGCAACCAGGAGGACGTATGACCGATTCGAAGACGGTGCTATCACCGTTTGCACCAGTCGAACTACAACCACTTCGCAGGGCGAACGGGGATCACAGCAGCCGTTTGGCTGTAGTGTTGAATCCCAATGCTGATGCCACGGAAGTGGGTGTTGTTTCCCCCGAGTACAAGCTCGTGAAAAACAGCGAGGTTGTGCAAGTCGCAGAAGACCTGTTGAACCGAACGGGAATGCCCGTCGAAGAACATCAGACGTTGTGGAATGGGAAGAAGCTTCGGCAGCGGTATCTGCTGACACAGACCACGGGTGAAGTCAAGGTGGGTGATGTTGTCGCGTGTACGCTGGATGCGGTCAATTCCTACGACGGTAGTACAACCTTCGGGTTGGAATTCAACGCCGTTCGGCTGGTATGTAGCAACGGCATGATGCTTTCGTTCATGCTTGGCGGGTTCCGATTCAAGCACTGGGGAAGTAAGGATTTCGACCGCGAACTGCGTGTTGCGGCTCGCCAGTTGGATCGTGTTGGTAACCGTCTCCACATGGTATTGCCGATGCTGGTTGACCTTACCCACAAGCGGATGCGACGTGCGGACATCCAGAAGTTCTTCCGTGAAACCAACCTGCCGATCACAACCCAGGCGAAGGTGTTCAACGGTATCGAAGATGATACGGCTTGGGGTGTGTACAACGCAGCAACTGACGTGCTTACCAAGCAGGAACGTTTCAGCGCTGAAAACCTGAACCGTCGTGTGTCGCAGTACTTCCTGTCGCCAAACTGATCGAAAGGGGGTGGTCATTTATCGACGTTCTACGTCAGTCCCTCATCAAGTCCTACCTGTGGTGTCCTGCCAGCTTCAAGTACCGATACATCGATCAGATTCCTTCGGCATTCCGATCACTAGCTGCACTGCATGGCCGTGTTCTTCATCAGCTTATCGAAGAGATGCACCTGGTCAACTGGGATCTGGACATCGCCGCCCGTTACCGGGAACAATTCGACCACGAGGAATTCCGTGGGGATGAATCCGACACACCTGTCTTCTATAAGGAGGAGCGGGATGCAACGATCACAGCCCTGGTCGAAGAGGCTGTTCAGATGTTGGGAAACTACAGGGATAAAGACTACAACCATGATGCCGACGTCATCCTGTCCGAAGCCACGTTCATGCTGAAGGTGGGTAGGAACGTCTTCAGCGGGACGGTCGATCAGATCCGCCAGGATGGCAACCGTTGGCAGTTAGTGGACTTCAAGTCATCCAAGTTCCCACCGAACCAGCAATTTCTCGACTTGGATTACCAGCTCGGTCTGTACGCACTTGCCTGTTGGCATGGTGTGTTCAAGATGCCCGACGGTACGATGCGGATGCTGGAAATCCCACCGGAAAAGCTGGATATCGTGTACTACCAGCTTCGCGACCACATCCCCTACAAGCGAAACGGTAACGGGTTTGTCGCAGGTGATGAACGTGGTGATCCGCGTCGTTGCACCAGTCGTAGTCGCAAGCAAATGGTTACGCTGAAGCGTGACCTGACTGCGATAGCCAGCAACATCAACCGAGGTGTGTTCCCACGTAACCCAGGCATGATCAACTGTCCTGCGTGTGCATTCGCTGACATCTGCCTGTCAGATGCACAAGGTGACGGTCTGTCATCCAGGCAGGTACGATCCATCGAATCCTTGACCATAACGGGAGAAGCTGCATGACACAACAAAACACAAAAACACGTAACGGTACACCTGCTCGACAGAAGCCCGGTTCAGATGAATCGGGCGTTGTTGTCCTGGATGCCATTAACCAGTTGGACAGTATCGATATCGAAACTGAAGTGGCTGCGATGATGGAAAACATCCCACCGTCGTTGGTTCGTGTCCGCATTGACCACAGTCCATCTGGCCGGCATCGCATGTTCATCGACAACGGCGAATCCTACGACGAAAACCAGGAAGACCAGGTTGATGTACCGGACAACGTCTTCAGTGGAATTGTCGTGTTCAGTCAGACTGTAAGTGCGCTTTGGGTAGAAGGTGAACAGATCCCACGCTACAGCGCTATCGACGGAAAGACCACCAGCGGTGACGGTTCCATTCACCTGGCTTCACAGGCCAAGGACAAGGTACGCTTGTTCATCCTGACGTACCTGGAAACCAAACCGCAGCTTGTGGTTTTCAACCTGTCCCCGACTTCCATCAAGCACTGGCGGAATCACCTGCAACGGCTTGCCCGGTCGAAAGCGCCAGCCATTGCAGTCATCACACGATTCAGTTTGTCTGACGTTCAACGCAACGGCTATCGTTGGGCTGAAGTTCAGTGCAGCATTGACCGTGTTGTCACTCAGCAGGAACTGGATGTGGCCATGCAACTTCGCGAAGAATGTCGTCAAGCGTTTGGCGTGATTCAGGAACAGGATTTCGATGATCCGGGCGACCGTGTATCCGGGGAGGACAACTGATGATAATTGCACGTATCCCCTGGCGCGAAATCGGGAAAGCTGCTGAAACAGCGATTGAAGGTGCATCAGTCCTGATGAAGTGGATCAAGTCGAAGTGGTGAACAAACAAGGGGACGATCAATGTCGTCCCCTTTTAGCCTTTTGCGAAGTCAAATGTTAGTTTCAGTTATCGCACCAGCATGATCTTCTGAACTTGGTCGAGATGTCCGGGGAAAGCTGCGCGGATGAAGTACAACCCGCTGGCTAGGTTCGATGCATCGAAGGTGAACGTATGTGAACCGACGTGATATGTCCCGGATGCCAACGACGCGACTTGTTGTCCATTGATGTTGAATACGGAAACGTTCAGATCGGCTGGTCGGGGAAGAGTTACACTGATCGTCGTCGTTGGGTTGAACGGATTCGGATAGGCCGGGGAGATGACATAACTGCCAGGTAATTCGGTATCTGCCAAGTCCGCGACAGAAAGAGGATCATAATAGAATGCGCCGATATCGGCTACGGTATTGTCCGGGTCGAGAGGACTGGCGGGATCGCCAGCATCTATGCAGGGAGAACTGTCCTGAAGATGAAAGTCATCGTTGTCCGGATCGAAATACATTGGGTCGAGAGCGATGTTGTCGAAATTGTCACACGGATCGCCGTTGGCGTTTTCACCCGTGGGTACTCCAAGATCAGTATCGACACCTGCTCCACCATAGTTACCGCCACTGTTGTTGAAGCAATCATTGAATGAAACATTTGGACTGCCGTCCGTTACGTATAGACCTTCACCCGAATTATCTGTTATGGCACAATTTGTGATTACAGGATTCGACTGGCCACGCAAATAGATACCTCCACCATCACCATTCACGTTGGCTGCATTTTCGAAAATGGTGCAGTTACTAATCACTGCATCACAATTGTTTAGCGCGAACCCTCCTCCGTCGTACGCAGTATTTCCAATAATCACACTTCTGCTTGCATCCAGACCTGAATTCTCGCTGTAAACTCCACCTCCTTCTCCAACTACCTGGTTTGCAGAAATATGGCAATTGATGACTTCAATCAGGGAAGAAGACACACAAAGGATACCACCACCCTCATATGCACTGTTCTCAAAAATGTGGGTATCGACGATGGTAGTAAAATCGCTTGACTCAATGTACATCCCGCCACCATAATGGGCTTCATTTCCATGGATGGTACAGGCGAATAGCGACAAGTCAATGTTTTCATCACACACAATGCCACCACCATCAATGCCAGCAATGTTGTTGCTGATGTCGCAATCGATCATCTGGATTGTCGACTCTATGCAATACATTCCACCGCCGTAATACGGGATGGAAACGTTGTCCTGGATTATACAGCCCTGGAATTCTATGTCTGAATTCAACGAAAAAGCCCCGCCACCTCCTCCTTCCAGAGAAACGCTTGCTGTGTTATTGTTGATCATGCAATCGCTAAGCAAAACGCCCGATTCATTGACAAATAAACCAGCTCCATCTTCCTCTGCTGAATTCCATGAAAAATCGCAGTCACTGATATGTGAGAACGATTCCATGAAGAAAAGTCCTCCACCACTACGAGCTGAATTGCTCTTGAAGGAACATTCCATGATTGTTGGGCTGGAGCCAATACAGAGCATTCCACCACCAAAACAGTCGGGCATATCCCCATCTGCAACACCATTCTGAATCGTAAATCCTTGAATGTTTGTTGACGCATCAATCTCACCTTCACTAACGATGGTGAGTACACGATCCAGACTGTTGCCATCGATGAATGTGTTGCTCGTATCACCAGCAGCAACCAGTTCGATGCCATTGATTGATGGCCAAATTAGGTTCTCATAGTAGGTTCCGGGTTGCACCAGCACTTCATCGCCGGATTCCGCTACATCCAAAGCTTCCTGGATAGTGTCGTAGTCTCCAGGTACGTTAATGGTCTCCGCGAAAACGGGTGATATAGCCATCATCACCAGAGCGAATGTGGCCAGTGTCAGAATGAAGCCCTTCATGGTTCCTCCAAGGAGTGCACATCTTAGGTACGTAAAACTGTATCGGACGCAACTGGTTTTAACAATCGGATCGATGGCAGCTGTGAAAAGAAGGGAAAGACTAGCAAAATGCTGGAGGAACAACCACTCGTGTTTAGCGAAACGGTTGGAATCCAATTGTCGCCCCCAATCTGGATGAAGAAGTGTGTTCGGAAAACCCAATGCCCCAATCGAAAGTAACGAATGAATGTCGCTTGTGTTGTGACGAATGTCACGTACATGCACCCTAGAGCCAATAACGAGTCGCAGTGAAAGTCTATGGCGAATACGCGTCAATAGAATATGGTGGGGGATCACGGAATCACCAGTGATCATTATCGCGTCAAACTATCCTCAATTCGGGTGCTGAATACGACCAACATTTCGCTCATCAATGATTGTATTGCTGCTATCCCCGGCAGCGATGAGCTTGATACTATTCACCGACGGCCAATCAATGTTCTCGACATAGGTTCCGGGTTGGACCAGCACGGTGTCGCCGGATGCCGAAGCGTCGAGACCGGCCTGGATGCTGGCGTAATCTGCTGGTACATGGTGAGTCGTGCCAAAAACTTGTGCGTGAACACAGAGTACCGAGATCAGAACAATGAGGGCGACTTTCTTGAGTAAATGCTTCATCCTATCCCCCCGGGAGCTTTCGTGAACGAAAATCTCCCTGAACAAAAAGAAGGGCCCACACAGAAGAAACCAATCAAAGGTTCAACGTGCGATTCTATTCCATCAGCAGATCGATTCGATCTTGCGTGTACTCGTAGATATCTGCTACGGCACCTTCTGGATTTTCATAGCCCAGGCTGATCCCCCAGCCTTCGGTGGCATCTTCTGATATCCTTGTATAGTCGATCTTTTTGAAGTACGTCATTTCGGCTATTTCATTCGGTAGGACAAAGTCTGCGCCGGGTAGATAATGGTGGTTGATTTTATTTTTCATAGATTGTTCTCGTGATAAGTTTGAAGTTCCTCTGGTCAGCCAGCAGAAAGTGCTTTCAGATACGGGGTGCCGGTGGAAAATACCCGGTGAGGAAAATACCGGGCTTTCTATATAGATCGAGCCAGGGAACGCGAAGCTGATTTTTTTATTTTTTGAAATTTTCTGGTGGGACACATAGGGCGGATCGGACAGCAGATTCCACATTCTTCATAAGAAAACCCTTCACGAAGGAAGGGTAATAGAAAGTGCCGCCCGAAGCGACCCATCCGTCCCAAGGATCAGAACAGACCATCAAAACAAACTACTGGTTTGAACCTGCCGTTGTCGTCGCGGTGCCTTTCATCCAATCTGACACCCTGCCATCCGCGTGTTTTCGTTCCACCGAACTGTCTGGATTCTGGTTGGCAGTCCATTTCACGCAACAGCTTTCCGAATTGGCGGTCATTGATGTGTTGTCCGGATCCATTCGACCTGCCCCATTCCAGATAAGCCTGGCGCAGGTTTGCCGTCGGTTCCCACAAGACGTGATCATTGGTGTCAACTGTGCAGTAGTCGGTGATGAAGTCCGAAAGTGGGTTCATTTCCTTGCGGTATTCTTCGGTCGCGTTGGTGACAGCGTCCGGGATGTTCAGTCCATTTTTCTGCCAATCAAGACACCCACGCACAGCCCAGGCTAAAATTGCAGGACCAGCGATTTCTGGATTTTTCAGCTGCGCCTTGACTTGTGGATCGCGCTTGTCTTTCGGTACCACGTGTTCGAACGGTACGCGCAGAATACGACGCCACATCGCATCGTCACCGGCTTTCACATCTGGGGCATCGTTCGCAACAAGCCACAATTTGAATACGGGTACAAATTCGAACGCTTCTTTGAACAGAAAGCGTGCGCTGACAGTGTCGCCACCCGTAACCGATTTGATTAGTCCTTCAGCCAAGGCTTTGCCTTCATCGACTTCGATGGATGCAACGAATCGTGATCCCACTAATCTGGCGATGTCGTTGCGCGGACTACCCGTGTTGCTGCGCTTCAGGAAGGTTTCGAAATCTGCGGTGGTGCAGTAGTCACCCATCGCGCTTTTGACAGCTTCAATGAAGGTGGATTTGCCCGACGCTGCAAGACCGTGAATAAAAAACAAGACTTCTTCGTCCGTCCTACCCGTCAAGGAATAGCCGACAGCGCGTTGCAGAAAAGTCTGTAGTTCAGTGTCACCATCAGTCGCTTCATCCAGGAAGCGTTCCCATAGTGGTAACTGTGTATCTAGTCCCTGCCAACGAACAGGTAGTTTTTTTGTGATGAAATCATCCCTGTCGTGGAATTTCAGCGTGCCGGTTTGCAGGTCGATCGTTCCATTTTCGACGTTCAACAGCCACGGATTCTGGTCAAATTCGTTGACCGACGTTGCCACTTTTTCTTCGCTGCCCGCCAAGTCGATCATGGACTTCAACTTCTGGGCTGATTCGGACTGCTTCATCCAACCAAGTATGGCATCACGTTTTTCGCGATCCTGCACACCATCAGCTTCGTGAAGGATTGCCCTGGCGGTAGCTTTTGCTTTACGCATGACAGCGCCGGTATCATCCAGTGCCCAGCGGGTACCATCCCAGACATACCAGTTCTTCTGCTGATAGCAGTAGCGAATGTCATCGCCGTGATGGGCAACCAGGCGTTCGGCGTTGCCATAGTCCGTATGCGGATATCGACGTCGCTTGCGCCATTCTGGTTCAATCACATCGCGAAGGTCATGCCATCCTTTACCCTGGCAACCGTTATGATGACAACCAGCTGCGACGGGACCGTCTGCACGCTGTACAATGAAGGCTGCACCGTTGTCGTGATCGGAATTCCAAGGGCAGCTTTGAAGCACCCATTTTGTGCCAGTATTCCCCGCCAGATCGTGTGTCCAATCCATTGGCCCACGCAAACCATACGGGACCAGTTTCTGTCGATGTTCATTGATCCAATCTTCCAGATCGAAGTTTCCTGATCCGTCTGATCCAGTTGACACCTTGGATTCAAACCGTACCGGTTGAATCGCCACCAGTTGTTCGCGCGATAATGTGATCAGATCATTCGGGGTTTCGTCCCAGTTAATCATTGATTGTCGATGTGGGCGATCCGGGGTGTTGTCGCCCTTTCGGTTCCAGGTACCGTACAGACGCCAGACCCGGGACGGGTTATGGACTTTGACATCGACCAATACTTCCGGCGTGTTGAACATATCCGCCAAGGCCAACAGCGCACCCTGAACCAGGTGCTTATCTTGAACCGGCAGATCTACACGATACATAAGGTGTGCACCGTTGCCCGAATTGGCGACAACGGGGTGTGACCATCCCAGCTCGTCAAGACGTTCGCGGATTCGCTGCGCTAGTGACAGCGCTGCATCACGCTGCACATCGGTTGCTGCAGTCTTTGTCGTTCGAATGGGATCGCAGTCGATTAGTAGCCAGCGGATTCTGGATACCTCGTGGTCCTTTGCTGAACCACCTGTTTCAGCTGGCGTCAGCTTGTTCATCTTTCCTTGAACAGCGGCTGGGTCAACGGGATTCGGTGTGAAATAGACCCCTTCGGCGTATAGGCCGATTCGTTCTGCTTCTGATGCCATTGCTTCATAGTCGTTGAAGAAACCGCTGTAATTCCTGGTGTTCCCCATTTCTGGATCGTGCACATTCAGGGCGCGTAATTCTGTGATTTGATCTTCCCCACAGATCGTTTTCAGTGTTCGTTTGATATCACTTGTCATATTTTAGCTCCGATTTATTTATGTTTTTGATTTTACTACGGTTAGCCATCCATTCACATTCTTATTCCCGATTGATTTCATTCCATTTTGCGGATTCGAATACGTCTGGACGATTCTTTCCAGCTGGCGTCTTGAAACGCCGAATTGACGCTGGATATAGCGGTTTGAATAGTTCCTTCCCACCGCTTTCATGACCGCCGCACAAAGGCGATCGTCTTCAAGAATTTCGATTGTTGCTGTATGTAGTCCCATGTCTTTCTCCTGGTTGTGATCATGTTCCGTGCATTTTCAGTCATCACCACGGGTTAGGGAACCCGTCCACTGAATTCCTGGACGGGCTATCCCTGGAAGCGGGATGATGAAGTGAAATCCGAAACACGGCCGGGTGATACTATATGGATTGGGGCAACCAACGTCGGGATGGGGAATCCCGGATACTGGGTTTTAGCAATCCACCAATCTGTAGGGTGTCGCTGGTAAGGTGTCTGCTGTCTGGTCAGGTCGAGGTAGCGAACAGTTCTGCGCGCCCTATTCTAAGTATAGGACGGTTTTCGAATTTGTCAAGACCCAAATTCTTCTTGCACGAATCCGGATCAGAAGTGGCCAATTTCGCCAAAATTCTGCTGAACATGACATTGCAATCTTCCGGTAATACAGCAATGTCGATATGTCGTTTTGTCGGAATGTCACTGTCCTGGCTCCGCGCGCATTTCCTGCGGATTCAGTGGGGTTTACACCCCTATGGTCGTGGTCGCTGTCTGGGGTCTAACTTCAGTGGGAATCAGGATATCAACGTGCGGTAAACTTGCGGTTTGTTGGGCGAATTTGTGCCTGGGTCCAGCCTAATGCGCCTTTTCACTGATTTCACTTGGTACTATTATGAGTGTTTTCAGGACGGATTTCAAGTTATTGAATACATTACATTGTTTTTGTTAAATTTACAGGATAATACAAGGTTTCTAAGGTCGCTGAAGTAGAAGTTGAATCAGTCAAATTGAATTTTGGGAATTTTCAGTTCAATCCCCAGTTACTGGATCAAGATCGTGGACGATTTGCTGAAGATGTTCATCCCGAAAATAAGTATATCGGCCTGTCATTTCTGTGGTGCTATGGCCCAACAGTTTCGCCAAAGCTTCGGCGCTATGGCCCTTTTCTGCTAATCTTGAGGTGAAAGTCCCTCGCCACCAATGAGTTGAACCGGGAAAACCAAGCTCCTTAAGCACTTCCTTGAGAACGTCATAAATTCTATTCGGGTTGATCTTCCTCCCCATCGGTCCAGTAAAAACGTATGGATGGTTCTCATGCTTCGACTGGGATTTGACGATATCGATACCGCGCCCACCAAGCTGAATATGCCTGATTTCATTGTCTTTCGGGGTCCAGTCATCGCTGGCTTGAATCGAAATGTGTGGTATGCGATCATCGAGTTTCACTGCATCCCACGTAAGGTTGATAAGTTCACCCTGCCGCATTCCAGTCAGGTACAGAAATTCGTGGATCTGTCGCCAGTGGGGGTTCAGCTTCTGTAGGATTTGTTCTACCTGTTCAGGTGACCAAGCTTTGTTCGGTCGGGCTTTTCGGTCATCCGGACGTCCACTTATGTGCTGTGCAGGACTAGTCAGAAGTCGGCGCTCCCTAACGGCAAAGTTGAACAACGTGCGGAACCATCTTAGCTGCCCGTTCACGGTACCGTTCTTCTGCCCCGATTGAGCGAGATGATCAAGACACTCTTCCAGGTAGATTTTCTGAATCTGACGGCAAAAAGTCACCTGCGGAAACGCAGCCTTCATGAAATCCAAGAAGTTTTTCTCGTAGATCCGGTAGCGCACCTTCGACTTTGGTTTGAGGGATCGTTCTTTGTGGCGGAAGAATTCTGTCAGCAAATCTTCGATGGTGATGTCGTCTTGTAGCAGAACACCGTCTCCGCGCCACTGGACCATCATCTCGTCGTAAAGGTGATCTTTGCGACGCTCGGCATCTTCTTTGCGTGTTCCTATCGTTTCGCGTTTACGCCCACCTGTCTCGGGATCGACGTAGTCAATAATCCAGACTTTTTTCCCACTTGGGTTGGTGCGCTGTCGGATGGTTGGCACTTTCGGACGGTCGTTCATTTTCCAAAATTTCCTTAATCGTACCAGATGGTATCAGCAAATATGGCACATATCTGGCACATCCGCAAGAGCGAAAAAGCCCCCAAGCCTTTAATCACAAGGCCTGAGGGCTAACATGGTGGAGACGCCGGGAGTCGAACCCGGGTCCGGATACGGGGCCACGATACCGTCTACGCGTGTAGCCACTCTATTGCAGTCTCAATGAATCCGTAAGGCCAAGTGGCAGGCCAGATTCATCCAGCTCGAAAAGCTTAGCGGCGGCGCTCGAGCACGCGCCAACCGAGCAGGCCGTTCATCGCGTCGTCAAGCAGCTCGCCGAACGGCCAAGGCAAACTGTTGACGTGGCTTTTTATGCGTGATCTAAGCTAGATCAGGCAGCCATAGCATAGCCGTAATCATCGGCATTTGAAGGTTTGTTCGCAGGGGTGCGGGGCCACGAACCACCCCGACGCGCGAGTACCGCCTCCCATCGTCCCGTCGAAACCAATCGTCCCCAATTGTGAAAGAACCGACTACGTACTTCTTACACGATCATCGCACTCCGCAGTTTCCTGCGGCACGCAATATAGTGGATACAATATCGATCTGCTGACTTTAAACTCAGATCAGTCAGACTCACTGAGAACCGCAACTCCCACTCATCGGCCTGACCGGCGGATGTCACGCTTCAGCTGCTGATAAACATCGCTGCGGTCACGGTCACGTCGAATCCCGATCCGGATAATGACGACTTTGTTTTGCTCTTCGTGATACTCATAGACTACCCGATACCGGCCTCGAGCCGCACGAACAGCACGATACCCCTGCAATTCGTCGCCGAGCAATTTGCCCAGCCGCGGTTCCTCGCCCAATCGTTCCAACTGGGCGATGATCTGTCTGGCAATCGCTGGGTTCCGCAGCTCACGCAAATTCTGGTGCGCCTTCTGTGTCAGCTCAACCTCGGCCACCCTCACAGTCCAAGGTCTTTTTTCACTTCCTTGAGGCTGATCGTGCGCCCCTCTTGTGCATCCTTGATGCCCTCACGGATTTCCTTCATTGCATCCGGGTCGGAAAGCAATTCCATCGTCTCGAGCAGGGATTCGTATTCGTCCCAGTCCAAAACAGCGACAGCTGGACGGTTACGATCCGTAATCTGGACGACGTGTTTCCTCGATTGACGGATCATCTCAGCGAATCGCGCCCTCGCTTCGGTTACACTGTACGTGTGCATTCGCTCTCTCAACAATGATTTTCAGGATAAAAATGTACATCTATCAGTACGAGTACCTGTACGTTGAAATGTACAGATCGCTGTCCTCATCCTCAACCGTCTCCTTCTACTCCTGGAGCCGCAGCCATTTGCAGGATCCCGAATCGCACCCAAAGCAAAACGGCCCCGAAACCGGGGCCGTGAAGAGTCAATCCAGGAACGCTGACAACGTCAACGTCCAGACCACAACGCGTACCCCTCGTAGAAATAATCGAGCGGATCGACAGCCGTGTTTTCAATCCGGACTTCGTAGTGCAGGTGCGGCGCCGTCGAACGACCTGTGTTGCCGACTTCTGCGATCATCTCGCCACGCTTGACCTGCTGCCCCTTGCGCACATGCGCTCGCTTCAGGTGGCCGTACACCGTCGTGTAGCCCATCCCATGATCGACCTCGACCATGTTGCCGTAGCCCGGGGCCTTATACACACGCTTGACCACACCATCCGCCGTCACATACACCGGCGTGCCACGCGGAGCGCTGAAGTCCGCTCCATGGTGGAACGCCCGGCGTCCGGTAAACGGATCACGGCGATAGCCGAAGTTGTCCGTCAACCGACCTTCCTGGATCGGCATGATCGACGGAATGTGCTGCAGCCGCTGTTCGTCGTCAATGATCTTCTGCTGAATTTCGCCGTACGACTGCCGTGTAACCGACAACCGGCGCTCGAGATGGTCGAGTTCGACCAGCAGATCCTCGACACGCGCATCCGCGATCACTTCCGTTTCACGAGGTACCAACGAACCGATACCAGCTTCGAGCACGTCTTCGTCAACCGGTGGAAGGTCAACACGCAGACGCAAGCCCTGCTCACGGTCCACAAGTGAGTCCACCGAACTGATCACCTGATTCAGCTCGCCCTTCACCTGGTCCAGCTGGTGTGCGAGCAATTGATTTTCATCCTGCAAGTGCCCCATCCGGCTGCGAGCATGCATCTCGCCGAACAGGTACGCACCCCCTGCGACCGCACCGAGGATGAACACGACCAGTGCCGCCAATCCCAACTTGACCAGCCCGCTCTGAATCTCGAGCTGTTCAAGGGAACTGGATCCTGCCTGTTGTATCAGCAGGTGGTACCGGCGTTTGTTGTACGGTTTCTTCAAACCGTCTTCCTTTGCTTGAGTGGAAGCTGCGTCCAATCTCACCAAATGAACGCGAACAGACTCCTTTTCGCAACAGTTCTACATCACGAAATTCTTCGCCCAGGGTTCCAAGCCGGCTGGCTGCGGTCTCCCAACCGCAAAACTACACGCGCCGCTCCCTGAAAACAAGGTACTGAGCCCAATCCGGCCTGTCAAGACAAAAATCTGACAGCGTGACACAAATCACCGAATTCTACTGCACTATTCCTCGTTCAACGAGTAGTATTTCGTGTTTTTTAGCAGATTTGACGCATTCTTATATATCACTTTGCCGGTTTATCACTTGACATACGGAGCGTAATCCGTACAAACCTGCGCTGTTTTTCGCGATCCAACCGGCTCCCACGACTCCGGGCATTGAGAACGTTCATTCCCCTCTGTTCAACAAAATGAACGGCTTACAGAATGTACCGCGACAGGTCTTCGTCTTCGATCAGGTCGTCGAGTATATCCTTGACGTCCTGCCGCGTGAACGTCACCTGCTTGATCTTCGGCGACGGAATCTTGAACATCAACTCTTCCAACAAGGTTGACATCACGGTATGCAATCGCCGCGCGCCAATGTTTTCCGTGGTTTCGTTCAACTGCTCCGCGATGTCCGCGATGGCGCTCAGCGCCGACTTGTCGAACTCCAATTCGACACCATCCGCCGCCAGCAGGGCTTGGTACTGCTTGACCAGCGCATTACGCGGCTGGGTCAGGATGCGGACAAATTCCTTCTTGCCGAGCGCGTCCAGCTCGACCCGGATCGGGAACCGTCCCTGCAGCTCCGGAATCAGGTCGGACGGCTTCGAAACGTGGAACGCTCCCGCCGCGATGAACAGGATGTGTTCGGTCTGAATCGGCCCGTATTTGGTCATCACCCGCGTGCCTTCGACGATCGGCAGGATGTCACGTTGCACACCCTCGCGGCTGACATCGGGACCGGAACCGCCGCCTTCGTCCGGACCGACGATCTTGTCAATTTCATCGACAATGATGATGCCCATCTCCTCCACCCGGTCGAGGGCTTCGGTGACCACGGCATCCATATCAAGCAGACGCTCGATCTCTTCGTTCAGTAACAGCTCGCGAGCCTGGTTGACGGGGAGACGCCGGGATTTCTTCTTCCGCGGCATCATCGGACCCAGCATTTCCTGCAGGTTCATCCCCATCTCTTCCAGCCCCATCGGGCCGAACACCTGCACCATGCCGCCGCCGCGATCCTGCAACTTGATCTCGACCTCGGACTCGTCCAGTTTGCCGTCGCGCAGGCGTTGGCAGAATTTCTCGCGCGTGCGGAGGTAGCGTTCCTGCTTCGGATCCGGACCGCTGTCCTCCTCTTCGATAATCTCGTCCTCGGTAACTTCCGGTTCGCTGATACTGTCGTCGTCATCGTCCGTGTTGAACGCCGCTTCCAGCATGGAGGTGATTGATCCGGAGGATCGTCCCTGCTTCTTGATCTTCGGTGGTGGCGGGATCAGCAAATCGAGCAATTTCTCCTCGACACGCTGTGCCGCGGCCTGCTGCACCTGGTCGCTGAACTCCTCGCGCACCATCGAGACAGCCGTCTCCGCCAGGTCACGGACCATGCCCTCGACGTCGCGGCCAACATACCCGACCTCAGTGTACTTGCTCGCCTCGACCTTGATGAACGGCGCACCGGCCAGGCGTGCGAGCCGGCGGGCGATCTCTGTCTTCCCGACACCGGTCGGCCCGATCATCAGGATGTTGTTCGGGAGGATTTCCTCGCGCATCTCGCCTTCGACACGCTTGCGGCGGTAGCGGTTGCGCAACGCAATTGCGACCGCGCGCTTGGCATCTTTCTGGCCGATGACGTATTCATCCAGCTCGCGGACAATCTGCCGCGGTGTGAGTTCGAGCAGGGGCTTCATAGGTTGATTACCTCGATCTGATCGTTGGTAAAGACACAAATCTCGGACGCGATCTGCAGTGATTCACGCACGATCTCCTCCGCCGTCATCTTGCTGTTGCCGTGGCGGATCAACGCCCGCGCGGCGGCGGTCGCGTACGCACCACCGCTTCCGACGGCAAGCACGCCATCATCCGGCTCGATCACGTCGCCCTGTCCGCTGATGAGGAACAGCTCCTTTTTCGTCGCCGCGACCAGCATCGCCTCCAGCCGGCGTAGCGCACGATCGGTACGCCAGTCCTTCGCCAGCTCCACCGCAGCGCGACGGATTTCTTTCGGGTACGCGCGCAACTTCTCGTCGAAGCGGTCGAACAGGGTCAGCGCGTCCGCGACACCGCCCGCGAATCCGACCGCAACCTTGCCGTCGCCGAGGGTGCGCAATTTGGACGCTGTCGCCTTGAGAATCGTGTCGTCGAAACTGACCTGACCGTCCGCGCCAATGGCGCTGGTTCGTCCGTGACGAACCGCCAGTACGGTTGTCGCCCGGCGTACGGGCTTGTTCTGAGCCATGATCTAACCTGCAAGTGGATGTAGTCGCCGAATGTAGAAAATACGACATACGGCAAGCGAGCGGGTAACCTACGTTCGCAACCCGGAAGGTTCAAGTTTTGCGGAGATGATACAAGCGGGGTTGAGATCGATCAAAATCCCATCACGGTACGCAGGATCCAGAAGATCGCCACACACAGCAAGCCGGCGACCGGCAACGTGAGGATCCACGAAAACGCGATGTTGCGCACCACGCCGAGGTTCAAGCCACCCGAGCCCGAAACGATACCAATCCCGAGCACCGCGCCGACGAGCGTGTGAGTCGTCGACACCGGCATGCCCAGCTTGGAGAACAGTGTCACCACGGTTGCCGCGCTGAGTTCGGCGGCGAAGCCACGGGATGGCGTAATCTCCGTGATCTTCTCGCCGACGGTGCGCATCACCTTGAAGCCGTGCAACGACAGGCCGAGCGCAATGCCCGCACCACCGAAGACCAGCACCCACATCGGAACCGGCACACCCGCCGCGACCTGGCCAGTCTGGATCGTGCTGAGCACCGCCGCGAGTGGGCCAATGGCGTTGGCGACGTCGTTGGCACCATGGGAGAAGGCGACGTACGTCGCGGTGATCACCTGCAGAATGATGAAGATGCGCTCGATGCCCGACAGGTCCGGATGGTTTTCCGGCACAAAACGGCGCACCAGCACGGTGAGGATGAAGTAACCGACAATTGCCGCGGCCAGCGCGACAAGGATCAGCTTGATAGGAGTCCAGTCAATGCTCTGCATGAACTGCATTTTCGCAAAGCCCTTCCAGATCCCGGAAAGGACCAGCATGCCGATGGTGAAACCACCGAGCATCGGGCCGTAAATGCGCATTCGTTTGATTGGATTGCCGGCGGTGAGAATCACTTTCTGGATGAAAATGAACACTCCCATCGCCATCAGACCGCCACCAAACGGCGACAACACCCACGACGCGACAATGCTGCCAACCTTCGCCCAGTTCACCGCGTGACCACCGTACAACAGCAGCCCGAACCCGACAATCGCACCGACAATCGAGTGCGTCGTCGACACCGGCAAACCAAGATTCGTCGCCAAATGCAACCAGATTCCGGCAGAAAGCATCGCCGCAATCATCCCGATAATCAGGAGATTCGGATCGCTGGCGAACACGTCCGAATT
Source organism: bacterium (assembly GCA_963675295.2). Taxonomy (GTDB): domain Bacteria; phylum Electryoneota; class Electryoneia; order Electryoneales; family Electryoneaceae; genus BMS3BBIN04. The sequence continues at coordinate 1,680,192 of CAXXKJ010000002.1, read as the reverse complement.
AACAATACCCTTTCGTACGGTATCCGTAACCGTTCCACCCGCGAGAACCGCGCCGAGGAAGTCCGCAATCGCCGCGGTAACCACGGCCTGCTTGTAGGTCAATGCCTTGGAACCGACCGACGTCGCCATCGCATTGGCCACATCGTTCGAGCCAATCATCCACGCCATGTACCCGGCGAAGACAACGGCGAATAATCCGAGGTATACGAACACGTCGGCGTTGGCGGGAACAACATCACCAAAGAAGAACGGGTAGAAGAAATCCATGAATTGGCCGTATTCTTCCGTCTGTGGCGTTGAAGCAGTGCCGAGAAGAAAAGCTGTTGTTGACGTCCGCGGCGCGTACGTTCAGCATCCGCGCCGCCTGGCTGCAATCCAGTCCTGCACACAGTGGATTCGTTGGCTGAATCCGGCGCTGCGAGTCTATCGCCGCTGTGTTAGGAATCTGTTAGCGTCGTGTAAGCACGGAGGCGAATTGACCCAATCGTCCACCGCGATTCCCCTTGAACGGTCTCCCTCATGACTCAGCAAATCGCTGTCTGAATCTGGTAAGAGATACGGGTTGCTCGCCCGGCGTTCAACCGTGGCCTCGTCTCCGCGAGGCTAGTCCAGTCACCAGCCCGAGCGCGATCATCGAGGTCATCATACTCGACCCGCCATAGCTGAACAACGGCAAGGGCAGCCCGGTTACCGGCATAATCCCGGTCACCATCCCGATGTTGACCAGCACCTGGAACGAAAACATCGTCGCCACACCCACCAGGATCAATCTTGCGAACGGCGATTCCACCCGGCGAGCCAACCACAGCATGCGCACAATCAACACCCAGAACAGGATCACGCCAATCGCCGCACCGACAAACCCCAGCTCCTCCCCGATCACCGAGAAAATGAAGTCGGTGTGCTGTTCCGGCAGGAATCCACCCTGGGTCTGGCTGCCCTCGAGCAACCCCTTGCCCCAGAACCGGCCCGATCCGATCGCCACCTTGGACTGAATCAACTGGTAACCTGCTCCCAAGGGGTCCGCTTCCGGATCGAGGAACGCGGTCAAACGCGCACGCTGGTACGGTTGCAGCTTGTTCAACATCACCGGCGCCAGCGAACCCGCCGCGCCAACGATAATCCCCCACACCACCGCGAGGCTGATGCGGATTCCCGACCAATACGCGAACAGAATCAGCAGACCGATGATCACGGTTAACGTGTACGGATTCGTGCTCGCCAGCATCACCGCCAGCGGGCTGCTGACAATCACCAGCACCAGCAGCGGCAATCCCGCCCAGTAGGCCATCACTCCGACAATCACCGGAATTACAAGTGAAGTGCCAAGATCCGGCTCGAGCAGGATGAGCACGAACGGCAGCCCCGAAACGAGGGCGAGCAGTACGACATATTTCCATTGCGACAAGTCGAAGCGTTTGTCGCTGAGCAGGTTGGCAACCACGATGATGATGCCCAGCTTCGCCAGCTCGGAGGGTTGGATGTGGAACGCTCCCACCCCGATCCAGCGGCCAGTGGGTCCGGTGCCGATAAACAGCACCACAACCAGCATCAACAGCACCACGCCATAGATAATGAAGGTAAACGCGAACAGCAGCCGCTCCGGCAGGAACGCCGACACCGCAAACAACACGATGCCCACGCCGACGTAGATCAATTGCCGGATGAACAGCGTCGAGTCGGTGCTGATCGACGCGCTGTACACCGCCGTCAGCCCCATCGCCAGCAGGATCAGCGTGAGGATCGGGATGTACCATTCGTCTTGACGGATCAGCGCGTTCATTCAAGCGTCTCCAGGCTGTCTTGCTGAGCTGCTGCGAGACTGTCCGCTCGAGCCCGGTTCGCACGTTCCCGGAGCACACTCCAGCGGTACTGCTGCCAGGTTTCTTCGTCCAGACCGAAATATTTACGAATCAGTTTGTACGCGATCGGCGCGGCCGCCGTTGACCCGTGCTCGCCATGCTCGACCACCACCGCCACCGCGATTTCCGGATCCTCGAATGGGGCAAACGCGACGAACAACGCATGATCCTCGCCATGCGGGTTCTGCGATGTGCCGGTCTTGCCTGCAACCTGTAGCCGTGGATCCTGCAACCAGTGGGCTGTCCCGCGCGGGCCCTCGGTCACCGCCAGCATGTCATCCCGGACCAGTTTCATCACCTCGTCTGAGAAGCCCGTTTCGTGACGCGTCAATGGCAGATCCGGCTGCTGGTAGGATTCCCCATTCTTGACATACTTGACCAGATGTGGCTCGATCCACCAGCCGCCGTTTGCCAGCGAAGCGGCAAAGGTCGCGCACTGCAAAGGCGTTGTCAGCACATCGCCCTGCCCGATCGAGATGTTGAACAGCTGGCCCTCGGTCCAACCGCCGCCGTAACGTCTGTCCAGGTATTCCTGGCTTGGCAGGATGCCGGCGCTCTCATGTGGCAGGTCGATTCCGGTTTTCTGACCGAATGGGAACCGGCTCATGTACTCGTAGAACGTTTCGATCCCCATCTGCCGGCCGAGCAGGTAATAAAACACGTCACAGGATGATTCAATCGACAGCCGGTGGTCGACAACGCCGTGCCCGCCGTGATTCCAGCAACGGAAGAAACGGCGGCCCAACTGATACCCGCCCGCACAGGTGACTTCCCAGCTGGTCGTGATTGTCCCGCTCTCCAACCCGGATGCGAGTACACCCATCTTGAACGTCGACCCCGGCGGATACGACCCCTGCACCGCGCGATGGATCAACGGCTTCATCGGATCGTCCTGCAACGCCTGCCACTCGGCGGGACTCAACGTACCCGCGAACGTTTCCGGCGGGTAATCCGGCACCGAGGCCAGTACCAGCACTTCGCCGGTTTTCGGTTCGATGCACACCGCCGACCCGGCCTTGCCTTCCAGCAATTGTTCTGCGGTCTGTTGCAGCTCAAGGTCAATCGTCAGGATCAGGTCGGACCCGGGCGACGGATCCTGCGACTCCATCCCGGGGAGTGGGCCAATGATCCGGCCCTTGGCGTCCACCTCGAGATATTCGTACCCACGCTGCCCGGTAAGCACCGTGTTCCACTGCTGCTCGAGGCCCGCCAGGCCAACGATATCCCCCTCCTGGAAGTTGGGGAACTCGTCCTTGCGCTCGATCTTCAGCTCGCCGATGTGACCCAGGGTGTGCGACGCGATCGGGTTCGGATACGCCCGTTTCACCTCAACGCGAAAGTGCACGCCCGGGATGCGTGCCCGCCGTTCCTCAATCGCCGCCATCATTTCGAACGGGACGTCGCGTAACAGGCGAACCGGCGTATACCAGTTCCCGGGAATCTTGTTCAGCCGCTTCTCGAATTCGACGCTGTCAATGCCCGTGATGGCGAGCAACGTGTCGCGAGTGTCCGGATTCTGCTGGATGACACGCGGAATGCCCATCAACGTGTAGGAAGGGTAGTTGTCGACCAACAAGCGACCGTGACGGTCGAGCATCAGGCCACGCAACGGCGGCTGCTCCATCACGCGGACACGGTTGGTCTGGGATTGGCGCAGGTAGAGATCGGACTGAACCAACTGCAGGCGGGCGAGACGAAACAGCAGGACGAGGCACAGCAACACCGCCACCAGAATTAGCGCGTTCAACCGGTTCGGGTCAAACCGCACGCTTGCTTTCGTCCGCTCAGTCAAGATGAACCCTGCCACGTCTCGCGTACAACGGGCTGATCGCCCACAACATGCCAAGCGCCCACGTGTAAAACGCCGAGGGTATCGCTTGCTTCAGGAACACCACCCCGACCGGGGCGAGGGTTCCCATCGAATACAACGCCGACCACGACAGCGCGGCGATCATCACCCCCGCGCCACTGGCGGACGCCCACAAATGCAACGGCGGCATCACGTCACTCGCGAACGCCTTGCCGACCGTAAATCCGGCCAACGCGAGGATAAACGCCGACATGCCCAGCGGTTCGGACGAGATCAAACCCATCACATACCCAACCACCGCCCCCCAGATCACCGCTTCCAACGCGCCCATGCGCACTGCGATCACGATCAGAATCAGCAACGGCAGGTTCGGACGGATCGTCTCGGTGCCGGCGTACGGGACCAGCGTAACCTGCAGCAGCAACGCGATCCCCATGATGATGTACATCGGCCCGCGTCTCATCGCTCACCTCCCGCCGTGGCGGCGAGAGAGTCGGCAGCCGCCGTGCTGTCGTCACCGGTGCCAGTCAGCGGCCAGCGCGGAATCAGCACAAACACCTCTTCCAGGCGGGCGTACGGCACGTACGGATCGACGCTGACCTCCATAAACAACGGGTCGTCGAGCTTCACCTCTTCCACCAGGCCGATGGGTATCCCGCCGGGAATCAGGCCGCCCAAGCCGGAGGTGACAATCCGGTCGCCGGCTTTGACGTCCAGGTTGCGCGGAACTTCGGTGAGTTGCAACTGGTAACCGCCTGACCAGCGCACGATGCCGTCCACACGTGTCCGTTCCACTCGCGCGCTGACGGCGAAGTTGCGGTCCGTCGCGAGCAGGACCGTCGAACTGCTCGGACCAGCCCGGTGCACCACGCCCGCCAGTCCGCCCGAGGTCACCACTGCCTGCCCGACGACAACGCCGTCATACCGTCCCTTGTCCAACGTCAGGCTGCTGAACGCCGGATTCGGATCGCGCGCCACCACCTCCGCCGCGAGGTATTTGAACTCCGGACGGTCCCGGAAGCCAAGCAACCGGCGCAGCCGTGAATTTTCCAGCAACGCATCGCGGTACTGGTTGCGCTCCATGCTCATCGTGATCAATTCGGCACGTAACTCGGCGTTCTCTTTCCACAACGTCGTCGCTCGTATCAACGCCGACACCGGAGAGGCCAGCAATTCGAGGGGACGCCCGATCGAATGGCGGAAGGTTTCCGCAGAGGGATGGTCGGACGCACTCATCGTGATCATCGACACAATCAGCACAACCAGCAGCGCCACCCAGTCACGGAGACGGTCAAGAAGGGCAAAAAGTCGCATGCAGACTTTTGAGAAAGAGGAATGGATTAAATGCTACAACGGGCCTCGGGCTCTGGGCTCAAAGAACAAGGGACACTTACTCCGCTAAGTGTCCCGGCAATTTGGGGACACTTTGAGGACAAAGTGTCCCCAAACAGCAGTCCGTAAGTCCGCAGCCCGCAGCCTAACTCTTCAACAACACTGCTTCGTGTTTTTCGATGTGATCCAATACGACGCCGGTCCCACGCACGACACAGGTCAACGGATCTTCCGCGAGGTTGATCGGCAGGCTGGTCTCGTCACGCAGCCGCTGATCGAGCCCACGCAGCAACGCGCCGCCGCCGGTCAGAATGATCCCACGGTCACGGATATCCGCCGACAACATCGGCGGGGTGCGCTCGAGCGCCAGCTTGACGGCGTCCACAATCTGCCCGACCGGTTCCGCGATCGCTTCCCGGATCTCCACAGAGTTGATCTCGATTGCCTTCGGAATGCCGGCGACCAGGTCACGGCCCTTCGCGATCATTGACAGTTCCTGCTCCAACGGAACCGCCGACCCGACCTTCTGCTTGATCTCTTCCGCCATCCGGTCACCGATCAGCAGGTTGTAGTTGCGGCGCATGAACTGGACAATCGTATCGTCCATTTCGTCGCCGCCAACACGGATCGACGTGTCGTTCACAATCCCGCTCAGCGAAATAATCGCGATCTCCGTCGTGCCACCGCCGATGTCAATCACCATCGACCCGACCGCCTCCTGCACCGGCAACCCGACACCGAGCGCCGCCGCCATCGGTTCGGCGATCAGATGCACCTCACGGCAACCCGCGTGTTCCGCCGCGTCCCGGATGATGCGCTTCTCTGATTTCGTCACGCCGGACGGGACACACACAATCGCCCGCGGACGAATCAACCGGTTCTTCACCACACGCCGCAAAAACGACCGGATCATGATCTCCGCGACCTCGTCGTCGTCGATCACACCGTGCCGCATCGGGCGAATTACCTCGATCTGGCCATGCGTCTTGCCCAACATTTCACGAGCTTCACGCCCGATGGCCATCACCTTGTTGTCATCTTTCCGAATTGCCACCACCGACGGCTCGCGCAGAATGATCCCCTGGCCCTTGACGTACACAAGCGTGTTCGCCGTGCCCAGATCCATCGCGATGTCGCTGGTGAGAAAACCCTTCAGCCCGAAAAAGGACATTGCCTTGACTCCGTCCCGGCAGGTCGTATATCGTTTGACAGACCGGTTTTCGTCAAACCGGTGCAAGAAGTTCCGCAAGCGCCGTGGAACACGTTCGCAGCTTCACGAAGAACATTCATACCGTCCGCGCATTCCGGCAAACGTTCCACGGTTCCACGCGCAAAACATAGTTACAAACCAAGAGGCGGACAAGTGACCCAAAACATCCGTCCCCCCATGCCTCCGGGGGCAGCCGGGGACACAGCTGGACGTATGCTTTTCTCTGCTACTGCCACTGTAAGGGTAGTCACCAGAATGAAGAAGCCGAAATGATAGTTACCCGAAAGAATTGCACAACAGCTACAATGGAATAGCAAACATGGGACGATTACCATTCGTCCCCTCTATCATCTCGACGTCACTAGTGTATGGACACTGGTTACCTGACTAGCAACACTTTCCGCGTTTGATCAAGTTCACCTGCAGCCAGGTGCACGAAATACAAGCCGCTGGCGTGTTGCCCGGCCTGCCAGCTGAACCGGTACGAACCGGATTCCAACTGATGGTCGACCAGGGTGGCGACGTGACGACCCAGCACATCAAACACTTCCACCTTCACAGCCGTTGCCTCCGGCAGTTGGAGCTGGATGACCGCCACGCTGTTAAACGGATTCGGCCCAACACTGAAGCTGCACTGACCCGGAATTGGATCCCCGGTTCCCTGGTCAATTCCAGCAGCAGTCGCGGGCAACTTGGTGAAGGAAAATGATTCGGTCATGAACGCCAGTTGCGGGAAGTAGCCGAGCGATACATCGACCGTATACTCGCCCGCCGGCACGTCCTGGGCGACCTCGATCACCTGTGATACGTGCCGTCCTGAACCCGGTGCGAGATACACGCTGCCCATCGTCTGATCAAACAACGCGCCGTCCGGATCGAGCACTGTCGCCCATATTTGCCCAGCCCAACTGTCCGTTTCCGACTGGTTGCGCACACCGGCATGATAGGTGAGAGCTCCACCCGTCGCGGGAAGAATTGTGTCGTCCGGCGGGTGAATCGCGAACCGCAGATCGCCGGTTGCAAACTCCTGCACCCAAACCGTGAGTCCGGGATCAACGCCAGCGGTGACGATTTCGTCCACCCCGTCACCATCGAGGTCGTGCGTGAGGAGATTGGTGGCGAGGAAATCCACCGGGGCATACGCCAGCAAGACCGTATCCCAAACATCTGTCCCGCCGGGATTGCGGTGCCAGAAGATCTCGTCGCGCAGTTCGAGCAAATCCATGTCACCGTCATCATCGTAATCGATCGGCGCCACCCAACTGGTTACATCAGGATCAATGGCCAGTGAGAACGCATCCCAACGTCCACCCCCCTGGTTTTCGAGAACGGTCTTCTCCGAAAAATAGGCCATGACGATATCCTGATCGCCATCAAAGTCCCAGTCGGTGAAAATCGGGTGTTCACAGGTGTTCCAAAGACCTTCGTAGAGGATGGTACGCGGGCCGACCTCGCCAACACCCCGATTTTCGTAGTACCAGATCAGCCAATCTGTATTGACGCCGATTCCAGGAATGAAGAGGTCGAGGTCACCATCGCCGTCATCGTCCAGCAACAGGATATCCCGGTGTTCATGGTAGCTTTCAAGATCCACCAGCAGGTGCGAGGTGAACTGGCCTGTCCCGTCATTGTACCAGCTTGTGATGTCGTGATCATTGACGACGACGACAAAATCCTGATCGCCGTCGCTGTCGAGATCACCGGTTTTAACGAATGCCATATCGTGTTCCAGAGCTTCTAAAACGTGCGGCGTAAAATTGATATTGTCTCCCTCGTTTTCATAGTATATCAAATCATAATATGTGTCTGCGACAACGACATCATAATCCCCATCAGAATCAAAATCCGCATAATCAAAATGTATCCAGTAAAATCCGTCCAGCAGGATATGTTGATCGAACTGCAAATTATCTAGGGTTTCGATAAACATGATCCGGTCGTTATCTTCCTCCGAAGCCAAGATATCGACGTCTCCATCGCCGTCAAAGTCGACAAATCGTTGAATATAGACTGACTTTGGTTCCATCGCCGTGAATGGCCGAATTGTACCACGCCCCGAGAATCTCCAGCCCTCCAAGCCACTTTCCGTGCGTGAACCGGCAACAAGGTCAGGATAACTGTCCGTGTTGATGTAGAGCGGAAGCACTTGCCACACATTTTCCACCGCCACGTCAACAGGCGCGAAGACGAAACCGTACTCTCCCTGGTTCTCGAAATAGCCGACCCGGTTCGAAACGGGATGCGCGCTCGCGAGATCGGGATCGCCATCCGCGTCCCAGTCATGCACGGCGAAATCCGAGATGGTCGTTGCCGCTGAACTCATGGCTGAGCTGGTGAAAACCCAATTCCCCTGATTCGTAAACAACTGCGGGATTGTTTGCAACCCCCCAGCCGCCAGGTCCGGCAAACCATCGACATCCATATCCAGCCCAGCCAGCACACGCATCTCCGGAACTGTAGCGACGACATGTTCCACAAATCCCGTATCCGCATTTTCCCAGATCGTCAGCTCGGTGGGTGAACCTGTGAGCACGGCGATATCAATGTCGCCATCTCCGTCATAGTCGGCGGGGACGATATCCCCCACCAACGGGTACTCCGTTGCGATCAGATGCCGCGTAAACACGGGACCGGTTTCAAGCTCATACCAGCAGAGAACCGATTCGCCGCCAGCGAGAATGTCGAGATCACCGTCGTCATCGATATCAGCCGAGGACACCCGGCTCACACCGGGATTGTCCTGATCCACAAACATTCCATCCCAGTCACCGTTGTAGGTGCCGGGCGACAACGCACGGACAAACCCACCCTCCGGATTGGCCGCCACGATATCGTACTCCTCGTCGTTGTCCAGATCAGCGACGTGCGCGTCACTGTATCCGCTGTACGGCCCGAACCGGAAATGGTCACCATTGCTTTTGATCAAGTACATGTACCCTGTACCTGCCTTGATATACACCATCCGGTTGTGGTACGCGGATGAGCTGGGATATCGCTCAAGATCAAGGACCGGGGGAGCTTCCGGCATCAGGGTTTGGCCGGGTTCAAACGGAACGTAGCGGGCCTGGATTGGCGTGACGGACAGAAACAGCAGAGCAACCAGCAGAAGAGGTAACATTCTCGCAATCATCGAATCCCCCAGGTGTCATTGTTCTGTAGTACGTGATTATCCATGCAGAATTCTCAACCACCAAGTGTGAACACGGGGATGTCCGCAACCCTGGTAGCTGATACGCTCATTGTACATACACTAACCCCGGCTGGACAACTCACGGGGAATTGTTCGTCTCATATGCCAGCGAAGTTTCACCTGATCCGTTTTCAAGCCAGAATTTGCCCCGACGGATTGACGTATACCTCGGATTCACCTTCGCTCTTGTCCCTCCCAGCTTTGCAGTTGACTCGGCTCTCGTTATATTCATCACATAGTCTTCACCACAAACAAGCTAACACGGAGGGAGGAACACGTATGCCTGAAAAGGAGGGATGCCTGACGCCTGTCGAGGGCGCGATTCAGGAACCCGAACCGCAGCAGAAATCGGAAACCCCACCCGCTGAAAACGGAGGAATACGTTTCATGAGTGCACGTGTCGGTCATCCGGCGCCCGATTTTGTCGCCAATGCCTTTCATCAGGGTCAAGCCAAGCAGGTCAAGCTTTCCGACCATAAGGGAGAATGGATCGTCCTGTGTTTCTATCCGGGCGATTTCACCTTCGTTTGACCGACCGAACTGACCGCGGTCGCGGTCAAATACGATGAACTGAAAGAGCTCGGCGTGACGGTTCTTGCCGTCAGCACCGATTCCCATTTCACCCACAAGATCTGGCAGAAGGAAGAGCTTGAGAAGATGGTCGAGGGCGGGGTTCCGTTCCCGATGCTTTCCGATGCCAGCGGCAGTATCGGACGTGCGTACGGCGTGTACGAAGAGGCCGCCGGCGTCGACATCCGCGGACGCTTCATCATCGACCCGGACTTCAACATCCGCGCGATGGAAGTGCTGACCCCGGAAGTCGGCCGCAATGTGTCCGAACTGATCCGCCAGGTGAAAGCCTTCCAGCACGTGGTCAAGACCGGGGAAGTCACTCCCTCCGGCTGGCAGCCCGGCAAACCCACGCTGAAACCCGGCTTTACCCTCGCTGGCGAAGTCTGGAAAGAGTGGAAACCGGAGATGGCGTTCGACTGAGTCGTACCCATTCAAGCTACATGACCTGAATCAGCCCCGCGGAAATGGTTCCGTGGGGCTGAGTTCTTGTATCAACCGAATTACCTGACAAGCCATGCGTGGGCTTCGCTCTACTTCATCACCATCACCTTGCGTGTGATCTGACCACTCCCCTTCGCGTCCACGGTCACAAAATACATTCCGCTGGCCAACGCCGACGCGTCAAGGGTATAGTGATGGTAGCCAGCCCGCGTGATCCCATCCGCCAACACCGACACCTGCCGGCCAAGCAGATCGTACACGATCACCCGCACCTCGCCCGCTTGCGGTAACGCCAGCTTGAGCGTGGACATCGCGTTGAACGGGTTCGGCGAACAGGTCATCGCCAGGTGATCCGGCAACGCACTCGCCGCTGCCCCACCCGATCCCGCCGGAACCAGCGCCGCCAGCTTGGTAAACGAGAAGCTGGATTCGTCGTCAACCACACCCGGATACTGCCCGACATACGCGGTGAAGGTGTACAGTCCAGCCGGCGCGTAACCCGGAATGTGTTCTACCAGATACTGCTGCTCAAGTTGTCCGCCGGGGTCCAGTTCCACATCAACCGTGCGCAACGGCTGCAGCTGTCCGTTCGGCAGCAGCAGTTCGGACCACGCCTGCCCGGTAAACAACTCCGTGGTCGGGTTGGTCAGACGCGCATCATACACCACATCGCCCCCGATCGGCGGCAGCACAATCGGCGGATTGAACGGAACCAACTGAATTTGCGGATGCGGTGCGATGTCGAGCGGGCTGTGGTACAGCGCCAGAACCTCACTCTCGATGCCGCCGTTAAGGTTCATGATGTCGGGCGCTGCATCACCGTCCAGCGGCGCGGCGAAGATATCGTTCGGCAGCCGGTAGCGGTCGGTGACGAAATGCTCCGCCAGCTCGAACTCCGCCGGATTCGTGTTCTCGTACCAGTACACGCTGCTGATCGAATACCCACTGGCGCAGATATCCAGGTCGCCGTCAACATCCACATCGGTCAGCCAGATGTCGGAGGCAAATGAGTGAGTGTCCTCGTACGTATGCACCGTGAAATTCCCGGCACCGTCATTCTCGAGAATTTCCAGCCGGGCCTGATCGTCATAGGCAATGATCAGATCCTGGTCGCCGTCCTGGTCCCAGTCGCAGGCCTTGCCATCTTCAAAATACGAGGAGCCCAACCCGTCTATGACGTGCGGGGTGTAGGACAATCCGTTCCCCGGGTTTTCCAGCCAGCCGGGCTGGTAGTCGTCCAGGCTGATAAACAGATCGTTATCGCCATCCCCGTCAATGTCGCATGGCACGATGACATACTTGTAGCCTCCATCCGCGAAATCATGCACCTGTTCCCGGTCGAACTGGCCGGTCCCGTCACCGAAGTAGGTGTAGAGGATCATCACCTCATGGTCCTCGCAGACGATATCCGGAAAACCGTCGCCGTTCATGTCAGCAACCGCGATCATGCGCATGGATTCAACAACACCCGGCAGCAATTCCTGGCTAAACTCGAAGTCTCCCTCGTTCAGGAAGACACGGACACGATAGCCGCCGGTGGTATATATCCCGGCGACATCCGGCTGGCCGTCCACGTTGAAATCCGCGACCTGCAATGAGAAATGCTGGTAGCCGTAGATCTGGTGCTCGGTGAATTCGCCGGAGCCATCATTTTCAAGGATCGAAACCCGTCCGGGATCTGCACCGGAGACGACCGGATCAACGTCGCCATCGTCGTCCATATCAGTTCCCGTCAACGACCACGCAACGCCAAACTCATCCATTACAACCTCTTCGTCCCAGTCGGACGGACGGTGCAACAGCCAGTAGCTCATCTTCGACGGGTTCCGGGTGATCGCGGCAATATCCACATCGGTATCGTTGTCGGCTTCAATCGGGATCACCTGCAGCGGTTCGTTAAACGTTCCAGTCACCTCGACCAGCCGGAACTGCCACGGTCCGATGTTTTCCGCCACCATGATCGTCTGAGTGTCGTGCATCGCATACAGAATATCGATGTCGCCGTCATAATCCAGATCCGCGCTGCGCATCGAGATCAGACTTTCGCAATCGGCCTGGAAGGTCCGTTCGACAAACTCACCGCCGGTATTCTCCCACGTGCGAATCGTGCCCAGCACATGCGACCCCGCCAGCAGATCGAGGTCGCCGTCGCCATCGAGATCCGCGATATCAATCGCCCGGATGCCGCCGAACGGATCGAGATTGTGACGGGTGAACGACGCCGCCCCGTCGTTTTCCCAGATCACCAAAGCGTTCGGGATCGCCGAGACGATGTCAATGTCCCCATCGCCGTCCAGGTCGCCAACCGTCACATCACGCATCACCGTATCCTGCACCGCAACCGCCTGCCGCGTGAAATCGGTCGGGCTGTTCTGCAACATCAGGAACAGCGATTCACTGTCATTGGCTGCGGCAACGATATCCAGCAGGCCGTCGCCGTCAAAATCCGCGAAATCAAGATCGCGCACACCCTGGTTTTCGGTAATCTCGATCATCGTGGAAAACTCGAAGTCATCGCCGAGGTTTCGCCACCAGACGATGCTGCCGTCACCCGAAGCCGCCGCGACCACGTCCGGCAGACCATCGTCGTTCATGTCCGGCGTACGGACCACGGAGATCGTCGACTCTGAATAGTACAGGTTCCCCTCCAGGTGAAAGCCGACACTCGAAAACGAGTAGCGTTGGAGAACCTGCAGGTTGGAATGGCCGAATGATCCACGGACCAGGTCGCGGTAGCCGTCACCGTCAAAGTCCGCGAGATCGATGACCGACATGTTCTGATCGGAGTCGTAGACCTCGGTTTCGTAGCCGAAATAGCCGATCTCCGCGAAGCTGAGGGAAGTCGCGAGCAGAAGGGTCAAACAGGTCAGCAGGATTGGACGGTTCATAGCATCCACCTCACGTAATTTCAGTACATATCAGTTCATAGCAACACTGTTGCAAGCCGCGGAACGCGGAACATCAACCTTGGAATCCCACACCCGCCACCGTTTCAATATACACGCTCAACCGTCAGAATTCAGAAACGGGCTACAGGCCCAGCGATCCGGTCATCATCCTGAGAGACAGCACCACCTGCCGGCCGGGCGCGTTGATGCCGGACGCGTGCACGCGATAGTTGCGGTCGAGCAAATTCTCCAGCGCCAGGTTCAGGGTGAAATGATCGTCGATTCGCAGCTGTGACCGCACATTCAGCGTGTACCAGCCGGGTGTGCCCCCTCCGGGGATGCGGGAATCCTCGAGATCGTCCGACGACAGCCGATCCTGCTTTGTCGCGAAGCGCAGATACGGTTCCACGATCAGCCCGCGAGACGGGTGCATGTACACCAGCCCGGTGTAGCCCGTCAGTGGCTGAATGCCATCGAATGGTTCGTCCAGCGTGGTGTTCTGGCCGTACGCATGCGTCACCGTCGCCCGCCACTGCAGGTTCGCCGGGAGCTGCACACGGCTGCCCCATTCGACCCCGTAGATGTACGCCTCGCCAGTATTGTCACGGGTGCGGACGTCAAACGTTTGCCCCGCCACAACCACCGTATCCGCGCCGTTCCACGTCGCCGGGACGCCGGAAATCGTGTTCGTCAGCGACGTGTAGAACAGGGACGCGTCCAGCGACAGCCGGGACGACTGCACCCGGGTGCCGAGTTCAACCGTTACCACCGCTTCCGGGTCGAGGTCCGGGTTCGGCACCTCAAACGTCGAGCCTTTCGACTCACCCAGCTTCGCCATGTCGCCCAAATTCGGCGCACGGAATCCCTGCGCGACGCTGGTGTACACTGACGCGGACGGTAACAACTGGTAGACCAGCCCTGCGGATGCCGTCAACGCGCTGAACTCGAGATCGACCGCATCAAACGGCAGGTCGCCCGGAGTGTCAAATTCAGTCGAGAACATGCTGTAGCGAAGACCCGCCTGCACAATCAGCGACTGAGTCAGATGCGCCTGCTGCTGCGTGAACAGCCCGGTGGAGGTGTAGGTTGCGCCATCCGGGTAGCGGCCACGCGCGGCCGGAGTCACCGACCCGCCCGGGGTGATCGTCTCGCTCTCGCTGGACACGTTGTCGTGGTACAAATCGAACCCGTACGCGCCCTCGAAGCGGCCCGCCTCCCACTCCCCGCTAAGGTCGATGCCAATCGTGCCGGTCTCGTCATACTCGTCCACCCGGTCATCGAGCGGCGTGCCCTGTGTTGACCGGCCTTCGGTCTGCAACTGGTAGGACAGCTTGCCATGAACCGACCGCAGCCACGGCAACCCGATTCGGGAATCGACGCTGGCGTAGCTCAACCGGCGCGTCTGATCGGTGTACAGCCAGCGATAGTCGCCGCCGTTGACATACTTGTCGTAGCGCGGCACTTCGGGACGCTCGGTGTACTGATGGCTGAGGGTGAGCAGGCTGGCATCGGTAAAACGCCACTTGAACGTGCCCATCGCGTACCCAGCATCAAACCCGGTCGGGGATTGCGTTGTCGGCGGGTCCGGGTCCATCACGGCATCGCCTTCCTCCCCGCGACGGAGGTCGTTTCGCGTTGAATAACCGCCGTTGACGAACAGGCTCCACAACTCGCTCGACAGGGACACGGACCCATGCCCGAGCACCTCTTCATCTGCGCTGCGGTAGCCGCCGGTCGCCTCGCCGGACAGGGTCAGGCCGTCCGCACTGAACGGTGCGGAACGAGTGCGCAGATTAATCGTGCCACCGAGCGCGTCGCTGCCATACAACACCGACCCCGGTCCGCGTACGAGGTCCAGCTGATCCACCGCCAGCGGATCGACGAACGCCAGGTACGGATGATTGCCCAGCCGGTAGGTCGAATTGTTGAGCCGGATGCCATCCACCAGCAACAGCACACGGTTCGAGGTCAGCCCGCGCACGATCGCGTGCCCGCCGCCGTGACTCGTCTTCTGAATCATCACGCCGGGCGTTTCACGCAACACTTCCGCCGTGCTCTGCGACTGATGGTAGCGGATCTCGGCGGCGTTGACCTGAGCCGTCGCCCGCGGCACATCCGCCGGATTGACCGAAGAACGTGTCGCGGTGTACGTCGCCTCCGGCAAGTTGGTCACCGCCGCGTGCAGGACAAGCGTGCCGATGTCCAGCGTGCCCCGATCGCCAGAAAAGTCTATCCGCTTGCGCAACGGTTCATAGTTCAGGTGCGTGACCAGCAGCTCATACGATCCCGCCGGTACGCCGGTGATCACAAACGAGCCGTCCATCCGGCTGTACGCCCCGAACCGCGTACCCTCCAGCGTGATCGACGCCGCCTCCACCGGCGCCCCGGCCACATCGAGAATCATGCCGCTGAGACGGTTGGTTTCCGTCGCGTAGCTGCCTGGAACCAGAACGAGCAGCAGCAGGAACAAGACCAGCAGGCGCGTGCGAAGGGATAAAGCAGGCATGTCGTCCTCAGTGAGCTATCACGGTGTAGGCAGGATCTCGATTCGAACCTGGCTGTCGAGACCGGTATCGGAGGATTCAGTCTCCGCAAGTGTATCCGGATACAACGTAACGGTCATCAGGGTCGTATTGCCAGCTTCGACCGGAGTATCAATCGGACCCAATGTGGTGTAGCCATCCGCTGCCACCAACATCCGGTAGGTGAACTCCGGCAGCCCGGAATACACCTGATCCCACCAGGAAGCACTATTCTCAAAATCATGGCAGGGCAGGATCAGGATTGCACCTTTGGCAGACTCCCCGGAAATGGCATCAAACACTTCCACATGCAACTCACCGCGCGGTCCGACTACTGGCGTGATCAGTGCGTGGACCGTTCCAAACATCGCAGGGTTGGGATCATCGCCGGCAACGAAGTGCAGCACTTCCAGCACCATCCCACCCTTTAACGGGAAATGCCTGCGGCTGAAATCGATGCGCTCGCCACGCTGTGTCTCCTGCCACGCCTCGTCGACAAAGCCGCTGTCCCGTTCCACCCAATGCCAGATCTCACGATAGCTCGCAACCGAATCCTCCCCCGCACGCGGCGGACGCATCGCGATGTGCGTCGTTAACGCCCCGCCCACCGGCACCGAATCCAGCGCTGCAATCCAGACATCGTCCCGGTAGAAATCCAGCCGGCAGGTATCCACCGGGAGTTGCGCGATGAGCCAATGACGGTCTGCTGTTGACGAATGCCGCCGCTGGTCTATCTCCAGCGTCCATGCAGCAGCATCCTCTTCGCTGTCGAGGAAAACCTCCAACCTGCCGTAAGATGGACGCGTGGAATCGAGCACGAAATCCGGCAACACTGCTTCATATGGACTGTCTTTCACCGGTCCAGGATAGTCAATTTCGACACGCGGCACGGTCAGAATTTCCGGCTGCAACTGCCAGGTTGCGAGCGGCGGTTCGGATTCCGTCCAGCCGGGGTCCTGGATCCATAGTGTATCGTATCCAATGGCCGTCAGCCGTAGCACGGGCACGCGGCCGGGCTCAGTCTTGTAGTCAACGCGGAAACGGCCATACAGGTCCGAGGTTTCCTGATCGCAATTCCCGTATCGACCCTCACGATTCGTGTCCAGCACCGCAGCCGATACCCCGGGAATCGGGATTCCGGTGATCGCATCCTCGACAACACAACGAAGGCGAAGCTGGATTCGTTCATCCCGTTCGTACCAGAAGCCGTATCCCTGCCCTAACGCGGAAGCTGCAAAGACGAGCAGAATCGTCAACACGAACACGGAAATGAGCCCACGCCTTGCGATCCGCAATGTCCCGTTTGTCGTCCTGGCAGCCATCAGAAATTGACCTTGACTCGTGTCGTGTCCGCGGAGAATACGTGGATTCCATGCACAACGATTTCCCGGCGCATGTCGAAGAACATCATATCGCTGATATGAAGCACGTGATCCCCCTCCGGCACATGATCCAGCCGGAACTGGCCGGCGCTGTCGGTTCTGGTCCAGTGATACAAGCTTTGCAGGCTTACCCGATACTCCACCATCGGATCACCACCGTACCAGTTCACCACCTGTCCCTCGATGCAGCCGGGCGGGAGAGGCTTGATCTCATGACCGGAATTGATGTGCAACTCGATCTCGATGTCCAACGTGTCGGTCGGCTCAACCGTCAGCATGAACAGGGTATCCGGGAGCATTGCGTGCCACGGAGGTTCCCGAACCGTTTCCACGAGGATCATCCGCTTGCCCAACGGCACCCCGGTGATTTCAAACGAACCGCCATCCTGCCAGTAGCCTGGCCAGAAGATCAACCGTGGTGCGACCACACTCACCTGTGCATTAACAGGCAGACGGCTCAGCCCGTCAATCACCTTCCCACGCAGCACTACGTAATCGTCCGGATCCGAGGTCAGGCTGTCATACTCGGACGGCAACACCTCGAGCCAGAATTTTTTTCCGGCCAGTTGCCCTTCTTTCATCGGGCCGATGGACAGTGTTTTGGTTTCGTAGGCTGGGTGGGTGAGCGTGAGTGACTGCTTGTGGAGCGGGATGTCGTAGATCTTGAACCGGCCCTCACGGTCGGTGGTGTACGTGCCCAGCTCGCACTCGACTCTCACGTCCGGAATGCCGACACGCACGTCATTGTCAATTACCAGCCCGCTGAAATGAGCGTATCCGGGCGACGGTTGGTTTTCCGTGTACAAACCCCGCGGCAAGTGCTCGAGCATGTAATTACACGGATCATGACCATCCTTGCGAACACGAATCTCGTCCACGATTTCCCTGTACCCGGCAACCTTGCACGTGATCCGCCACCGTCCCGGATACAGATAGGCGAGGAACACGCCTTTTCCGTCCGCGAAGTTGTAGAACCGGTCTTGTTCGACACGGTCGTCCAGGTCAACTGGGTCGTACCATACTTTCGCCCCGTCCACACCCTTGCCGGTGTCTGGATTCTTGATCGAGCCGACCACGGCGGTCTTTGCGGGCAGCGACGGTTCCGCTGAACACACCGCTCCCAGCGCCGGCAGTGTGGCGAGCAGCAGGAACAGGAAACGTGTGAATGTTGATGCCATCCGGAGATCCATGGAAGAACCAGGCTTCATGCATAACTTAGGGCACGAAGAGAGGTTTGGGTAGCGGACTCGAGAAATGTCACGAAAAGACGACAGGCCGTGACAGCCGTAAGCGGAGCTTCAATCCAGCGAAGCAACGATCTTGTCCGACACCTGCCACAACCGCTCCGCCATCTGCTCGTCACGGCCATGCGCGGCGGGCTGGGCGACATTGCAATTGACGAGAAACCGGCCGTTCAACTGCGCCGCGTCCGGGTGCACCGCCGCATACACCTGCGTCGAGGCACCTTCCGCCAGCGACTTGAACACGAACCAGTCGATGACACGCATCACCGGCACCACCCACCACGCCATGTGACGCACGAGGTTGGTCCGGATCACCCCCGGATGTACCGCGATGGACACCCGCTTTGTCCCGGTGAAACGGTTCGCCAGCGCCTTCGCGAACAATAGATTCGCCAGTTTCGAATGGCCATAGGCGGCCCAGGGATCGTACCACCCTGAACCGTCCAGCGCGTCGAACTGAATCCCGCCCTGCGGAGGACGGCGATGCGCGGAACTACTGACCATGACCACGCGTCCATCCTCGGCCAATACGTCCAGCAACCCGGTCACCAGCATGAAATGGCCGATGTGATTGGTGAAAAACTGGCGCTCGATACCGTGGATTGTTTCCCGCTGCGGCACCGCTAATACACCCGCGTTGCCGATGATCGCGTCAAGCGTCACCCCGCGCGATTTCAGATCCGCGACACACGACCGGATCGAAGCCGGCTCGGTCAGTTCACAGACCAGCGGCACGGCGCGTTCGCCATACGGATGACATGTAGCCCGCGCTCGCGCCTGCGTCCGGCCGGTGGCGTAGACCGTCGCGCCACGCTTGATCAGCACACGGAGCGTCTCCGCGCCCAGCCCGGAATTGGCACCGGTTAGCAGGATGTGTTTGTCTGAAAGATCCAGCCCAGCAGTCACTCGCTCCGCGGTGGAGCCATAACCGAAACCATTCGGGCCTGGACGAGTAAACAGGGCGGGAAACGACATGGGAGATCCAATCCGGTTGATGCATTCACGGCTGGAGTGTAACAACCGGCACCTCGTCACAGGGAATCTACGCGTGCTCCGGACACTCGGAGACCGATTGCATGGCTTGAGCCCAACCGTCTCTCAACAAACACTCCGCAACTTCGGTCAAGCTTTTTCGGCGCAGCCATTGCATCCTTGACTCGCGAAACGCAGCCAGTGTTTCATATTCGATTCTGACCAAATCACGTGACCAGCAGGAGTTCGGGCAACGAGCCCGGGGAGCATCCGCCTCACGATCCCCTTGACTTCTACATTGTCTGTCTCTACAATGTGCACTCGAAAAATGTAGCATCCTACATAAGTTTGTGTTCACAACCATGTTCCTACAACCACAAGCCCCCGAAAGTGAGGGCAACGCCTGATGGGTGAACCGCCACGCAAATACCCGTCGGAATTCCTCGGCTTCTGGGTTCACCGGCTTCGGTCTGCGATGTACAGCAAGCTGGAAGAGCACGCCTCGCAACACGGCGTGACGGGCAGTGAAGTACTACTGATGACCATGTTGCGATTCAAGGGAGAATCGTCCCTCGTTGAGATCGCCAACATCATGGGGCTTGCGCACCCGAGCGTGTTGCGCACAATCGATTCACTCGAGGAGCGGGGCCTGGTTGAACGGAAACCGCACCCCAGCGATCGGCGCGTCAAGCTGGTTACCCTGACGGAAAAGGGGTGCAAGCTGGAAACGAAGGTCAACCGTGTGCTGCTCAAGGTTCACAAGCAGGCGATGCACGGGCTGAGTGAACAGGAAGAAACGCAATTCTTCGACTATATCCGGCGCGCCATCATCAATACGGGCGGTACGGACTACCTGCCTCCGGCGCAGGCATTCCCGCCGGAACAACGAGATCAAGCTGAATCAGGATCATTCCATCCGACGAAGAAGGAGAACGGATGATGGCACCATCCGGCCGATTCCGGTCATGGCCCGCGTTACTGCCGCTATTGCTACTGACACTGCTGGTGGCGGGGTGTGCGGGCTGGAGACCGGTTCGTGATGTCGAACTGGAACAGCCACCCGGCGACTTCCAGTCAGAATTGCCGGCGGATCTGGACGGCATTGAGACGGATCGCTGGTGGAAGGCTTTTGACGATCCCACGCTGGACGCGTTGATCGATAGCGCGTTCCACAACAACCTGACCTTTGCGCAGATGCTCGCCCGGCACCAGCAGGCGCGCGCCTCGCTGAACATTGCCCGCGGATCGTGGTTTCCAAGCGTGAACGGGTCGGCGTCGTACCAGGAACAGGGCTATCTCGAGGGCGAGGGCACGAATCCATTCGCCGGCGGTAACTACAACCCAGCCGCGCAGTTCGCGATTGATGAATTGTGGAATGTCGGGCTCACCGCAACCTACGAGCTCGACCTGTGGGGCAAGTACCACGCAAACCGGCAGGGTGCGCTCGCGACCTTCCGCGCCAGTGAGGAAGACCTGCGAGCGTACACGCTGAGCCTCTCCGCACTGGTCAGCCGGGCATGGTACGGTGCGGTCACCCTGCGCCGCCAGCAGCAGCTGATCGATTCCACGATCACCACCTACAGCAACAACCTGAAGCTGATCGAGGAACGGTACACGCGCGGTGTGGCGACCTCGTCCGACCTGTACCAGGCGCGAACGACACTCGCCGGGGCGCGTGCGGACGCGGAAGCCAATTCCGCCCAGCTCGCCTCCGCGGAACACGCTTTGTCGATCCTGATGGCGGACTATCCGACAACCGGCTGGACCGACGGCGACTTCACCCTGCCCAGCGCGGTCCCCGATGTCGCGCCCGCATTGCCGAGCGAACTGGTACAGCGGCGGCCTGATGTGCGCGCCGAATACCAGCGACTCGTCGCGGCCGACCGGGCGGCGGCGGAAGCAGTCGCCAGCCTGTTCCCAAGCTTCAGCCTGACCGGACAGCTGAGCGGACGGTCGGTCGAACTTCAGGACGCGCTCGATCCGAAGAACATCGTCTGGAGCGGAATCGGCAACGTGTCGGTGCCGGTTTTCAACGGTGGCAAGCTGTGGAATGCGTCCCGCGCCGCTGAAGCAGGCTGGAAGGCACAGGTTTCAGCGTACAAGATGTCAGTGTTGACGGCGTTCCAGGAAGTCGAGGACGCGCTGGTCAACAACGCCCGGCTCGAGGAAGCGTTGCGCTACCGGCAGGACCAGGCGAACGCCGCTCGATCAAGCCTGCGTGTTGCGACCGACAACTACCTGCGCGGTGTCACCAACTACCTGCCGGTGACCATCGCGCAATCGGCCTACCTCGGCGCGGAACGGGCGCTGATTCAGGCACGCTACAGTTTACTTGACGCACGCATTTCCCTCGCGACTGCACTCGGCGCAAGCTGGATGGATGACGTGCTGGCCAGTGTGGAACTCAACGGTGATGGCGATCTCATCGAGGTGACTGAATAATGAAGAAACGGACCGCAAGACGTGCATTTCTCGTGCCGGGAGTGATCATCATCGGCATCGTGATCATGGTTGCCCTAATCATGGGACGCCGTCCCCCGGAACAGGTCGACGACGCGCCCAGCGGTGTGCTGGTCGATGTCTTCCCCGCTGAAAAGAAAGACCAGGACATCCTCATCACCGGATACGGTGAAGTCGCCGCGCTGCACACCGTCAACCTCACCCCGCAGGTCGGAGGCAAGGTCGAGTGGGTGCATCCGAACTTCCTCGCCGGTGGCGTATTCAACAAGGGTGACGTGCTCGTCCGCATCGAACCCGCGGACTATGAACTCGCGGTGCAGCAGGCCGAGGCTGCCGTCGCGCAGGCACGCTACAACCTGGAAGTCACCGAGGCCAACGCTGAAGTCGCACGCACCGAATGGGAGCTGATCAAAGGCGCCAACTCCAGTGATAAACCCAACTCGCTGGTGCTGTACGAACCGCAGCTGCGGCAGGCGAAGGCGAACATGCAATCCGCCCAGGCCGCGCTCGCGATGGCCCAATTGAACCTGGACCGCACCGTGCTGCGCGCACCGTTCAACTGCCGCGTCGCCAACGAAAACGTTTCGCCCGGCCAGTTGGTCGGCCAGCAAAGTGTCATCGCGACCCTGTTCAGCACCGACGTCGCCGAAATCGAGGTGTCGCTGCAGCCCTCCGAGCTGGCGTACATCGACATCCCCGGTGCCAAGGTGGACGTCGTCCTCAGCCTCGAAAGCGGATCCTATCACTTCGATGGTTATGTCGACCGCGAGGTGGGTATCATCGGCCAGATGGGACGCCTGTCGCGGGTCATTGTCCGCATTGACGACCCGTTCAAGAATGAAAACATGAGCAATCCGGCGTTGAGCATCGGCTCGTTTGTCGAAACTCGCATTCACGGCCGCATCGTGCGCGACATCATTTCCGTGCCACGCACCGCCGTGCGTTCGAACAATCAGATCTGGGTGGCGCAGGACAGCGTGCTCACCATTCGCGATATCGACGTCTACTACAAATCCGACGAAGTGGTGCTTGTCAATTCCGGCCTCGAAACTGGTGAACTGGTTGTGCTGACCCAGATTTCTGGTGCCGCCAACGGCATGAAGCTACGGCCCCAGCTGCCGGAGGCAGGCGAATGAGCAACAATTCCTCCCCGACAAAAAAGGGCCCGATTGCGTACATGGCGTCCAACCACGTCGCGTCGAACATCCTGATGCTGATCCTGCTCATCGGCGGCTTCTTCACGATGCGCTCGCTGAAGCAGGAAGTGTTCCCGGAGTTCGATCTCGACATGGTCAGCATTACCGTCGTCTACCCCGGCGCGACTCCCGCCGAGGTGGAAGAGGCGATCGTGCAGCCGGTGGAACGCGCGGTGTCCGGTCTTGACAACGTCAAACGAGTCACCGCCTCCGCCAACGAAAACGCCGGCAACGTCATCGTTGAGGTGATGGAAGGCGCTGACAAGAACCAGGTGCTCCAGGACGTCAAGAGCGAAGTCGACCGCATCACCACCTTCCCCGAGGAAGCCGAAAAACCGGTCATCTCCCTGCTCAGCACACGGCAGGAAGTGATGATGCTGATTGTCTCGGGTGACGCCAGCGAACGTGCGCTGACAGAGCAGGCGGAACGGGTCCGTGACGATCTGCTGACCTACGACAACATCACCAACGTTGAGTTGACCGCGAATCGTCCCTATGAGATCGGCATCGAGATCAGCGAAGAGAACCTGCGCAAGTACAACCTGACGCTGCCGCAGGTTGCGAACATCGTGCGTTCTTCCTCCATCGACCTCGCGGGTGGCAAGATTCGCACGGACGCTGGCGAAATCCTCGTCCGCACTACTGAAAAACGCTTCACCGGTGCCGAGTTCGACTCAGTGGTGGTTTTCTCCGGTGCGAACGGGGAACGCGTTTTCCTCGGTGACATCGCGACCGTCGTGGACGGCTTCGAGGACGTCGACATCCTGTCAGAGTTCAACGGTGAAAACGCGGTGATGATCCGCGTCTTCCGGATCGGCGATCAGAAACCAACAGAGATTGCCAAGTCGGCACGTGAATACGTCGCCAAGCGTCAGAAGGAGCTGCCCGATTCGATCAAGCTGCAGGAGTATTACGACTGGTCGGAAATCCTGCAGGACCGCATCAACCTGCTGCTCAAGAACGGCGGCCTCGGCCTGTTCCTGGTACTCATCATCCTGACCCTGTTCCTTGAGATCCGGCTCGCGCTCTGGGTTGCGATGGGGATCGCGATCTCGTTCCTCGGCTCGATGATTCTGTTGCCGTGGTTCGACATCTCGATCAACATGATGAGCCTGTTCGCGTTCCTGATGATCCTCGGTATCGTCGTCGACGATGCCATCGTGGTCGGGGAAAACATCTACGTGCACCGAAAACGGTTCGGCAAGGGCTATTACCTCGCCGCCGTAGATGGCACGCGCGAGATGAGCAAAGCCGTTGTGTTCGCCGGCTTGACCACTATTGCCGCGTTCGCCCCGCTGCTGTTCGTCGGCGGCTTCCTCGGCAACTTCATGGGGCTGATTCCGACGATCGTCATCTCGGTCCTCGTACTGTCGCTGATCGAATCGTTCTACATCCTGCCCGCGCACCTGAATAGCAAGATGGTCAAGAGCACGGCGCCGGTGTGGCAGAAAATCGAAGCGAAACGCAGCCGGTTTGACAAGGTCGTCAACTGGTTCATTGACCATACCTACGTCGGCACCTTGCGTTGGGCGCAGGAAAACCGCTACCTGACCTTCGCGATTGCGATTGCGGTGTTATTTATCTCCATCGGCCTGGTCGCGGGCGGCTACATCGGCTTCACCTTCATGACCGACATCGACGCCGACGAGGTCACGGTGCAACTCGAAATGCCACCGGGGACACCGTTCGAAGACACACAACGCATTTCCGAACAGATCCTGAGCTACGCGTACGATATGATCGACGAGTACGATGAGGATCGCACGGACGGCGGATCCAACCTGCTAAGCGTGTTCACCCTCTACGGTGCGCAGATCGTGGAAGGTGGCCCGGCCGGCGTCTCGATGAACTTCTCGTCCAACCTCGCACAGATTTACTTCCAGCTTGATGACATCGAGAAGCGCACCGTGCGCACGCCAGTCTTCGCTGAGGAATGGCGCAGACGCGTCGGTGAAATCCCAGGCGTCGAATCCCTCACCTTCCGGTCCGATCTCATCCAGAGTGGCGCGGACATGGAGGTGCAGCTCGCGCATGACGACTTCACCGTGCTCACCGCAGCCACCGAGGAGTTGAAAAAGCAGATCGCGTCCTACGCTGGTACCAGCGAGGTGCAGGATAGCCACCGTGAGGGCAAGCGCGAGTTGCAACTGAAGCTGAGGCCGGAAGCACAGACCCTCGGCATATCCGAGACCGACCTCGCGATGCAGGTGCGCGGCGCATTCTTCGGGTCCGAAGCGTTGCGGATTCAGCGTGGTAAGAACGAAGTCAAGGTGATGGTGCGGTATCCCGAGGATGAACGCCGCAGCCTCGCCAACATCGAAAACATGCGCATTCGCACTCCGGATGGACGGGAAATTCCGTTCAGCCAGGCGGCGTATGTCGATGAGGGACGCGGTTACAGCACCATCCAACGCACAGACCGCCGGCGCATCGTCAATGTCTCCTGCAACGTCGACAAGGACGTCACCAGCGCCGAAGAAATTCTCGGAAAGATCCGCAGCGACGTGATGCCGGAAATGATGGCCGCCTACCCGGGCCTCAGCTTTGACCTCGAAGGCCAGAGCCGTGAGGAACAGGAATCGATGATGGACATCATGCGTGCGTTCGGCATCGGTATCCTGCTGATCTACGGTTTGCTCGCCATCCCGTTCCGCAGCTTCACGCAGCCATTCATCGTGATGAGCGCGATTCCGTTCGGAATCGTTGGCGCGATCCTCGGCCACATGCTGCTCGGCTACTCGCTCAGCATGATCAGCCTGTTCGGGATTGTGGCGTTGAACGGAGTTGTCGTCAACAGCTCGCTGGTGATGATCGACTTCATCAACAAGTTGCGTGAGAGCGACGCCACCGCAAGCGTCTACGACGCGGTGATCGAGGCGGGACGGCGACGGTTCCGGCCGATCATCATGACCGCGACCACGACGTTTTTCGGCCTGATGCCGATGATTCTCGAAACCTCGATCCAGGCACGATTCCTCATCCCAATGGCGATCAGCCTCGGCTTCGGCGTCTTGTTCGCAACCGCGATTACGCTGGTCCTGATCCCGGTGCTGTACCTGATCCTGGAGGATGTCCGCCGCTTCTTCGGCATCCAGGACGCCGTCGAGGACGAAGGCGAGGGAGTGCCTGACAGCAGCGAGATTCAGACTGTGAGCTGAATTCGGTATCTCATCACGGTTGCACTTGTACCGCGATGGCAATACAGAAATGCCACGGACCGAAATCCGTGGCATTGTTTGTCTTACCCGAGAGACGAAAGACCAGAGACTAGAGTCTGACTTACTTCGTCAGCACCAGCTTCTGCACCGCGTTCAGCTCGCCCGGCACAGTCGCGCGGACGAGGTACAACCCGCTGGCGAGGCCGGACGCGTCGAACGTGAAGCGGTGTGTCCCGGCGGTATACGAACTGTTTGCAAGTTCCGCAACCTGCTGGCCGGAGATGTTGTAGACGGTGACGCTGAGCTCGGAGGTTTCCGGCAGGTTCACGGTCAGGGTTGTGGCGGCGTTGAATGGATTTGGGTAGCTCTCGGAAAGAGAGAAGGTGTTCGGCCAAGCTTCCACATATGAGTTCTGTGCGATGCTCTGTGACTGGAGTTGATCCAGTCCCCATGCAGACCAATCCGTGGACGGTGAGCCGTTTGTGCCAGTAGCTGCGACGACTTCAAAGGGGAACTCGTCCTCTCCAGCAACAACGTTGGGGAATGCGCCAGCTTGTAAGTGAAACGTATACTCCCCGAGGAACGCATTCTGCGGAATATCAAGTCCAAGGTTGACTGGTCCAATGACGGTCGTGGGTGTCATCGGGACGTTGTTGATCCGTTGCAGTGGGCCATATGTCCAGTCGTTGGGCAGGGTGACGTAGGTCCAGAAATCGACACGTCGAGGCGATGGGAGATTACTGGTCACCATGATTTCGTATTGGAAACTACCACCACGTGGAACGATCAGCGGATTCGGGGTGGATAAGCTGATGTTGATATACTGCGGATTGATCCCTCCACCTGTTGCATCGCTACAATCAAAAATGGAAAAGTGATAATAGTCTGCTACGTATGCATAATTACCGTTAACAGCGACACTGTACGCTCTGCCTGCCGTATCGTAGTACCCTACTTCAGTTATTGCAGACAGAAAAAGAACATGATAAATATTCAATTCACCAGAGTAACGCACCAAATAAACATAATCACCCTCCACTTCGATATTATATGGCCTAAACGGGACTTCAAAGCTCCCAATGATAGAAGGTTCGTTTGGATTGCTTACATTAAAAATATAGATTCCACCAATAATCTGGTCTTCCCACTCATATGTTGCATAGACAAAATCATCCACTACTCTTAGGGGTCCCATACCATGTTGCGTTTGGTAAGAGGCTACTTCATCTGGCGAGGATGGGTCTGATACATCCAAAATCCATAAATAATAATATGCATGAGGCCATTCATTACCACCTCCAGTCACATAGAGATAATTATCGGCAACATCTATACCCGCGACATAGGCATACGTATCTCCCGGGTCAAAAATGGCAACAGCGACAGGGTTTGACAGATCTGTAACATCGACAATTATTACTCTACTGCCTCGATCGATAAATACATATCCATCAGATACGGCTATATCATTGACAACAAAAGGAAATGGGTAAAAACCTACGACTACAGGATTAATTGGACTTGAAACATCCAATATTATCATACCATAATTTGAAATAGCAGCGTAGGCGTAACCGTCCAAAATCTTAATATTGCGGAGATCTCCCTGTGTTTCGTAAGCTAAAACTTCTACTGGTTCAGAAGGATCTGAAACATCTACTACTCGAAGTCCCAGTTCACCATCTGCCAGGTATGCGTAGTGATCAACCAGCGCAACATCATAGATCGTGTGATCATCGTATAGCGATCCGACAATGCTGACATTCAGGCTGTCCTGCGCGGACGCACTGATGCTAATGACGACAGCAATAAGCAGAATGGCGAGCTTTCTCATGGTTCTCTCCCCAAATACTGACCCAAGCTGCCCGGCTGGTGAAAGTACTGAAACGCAATGTACATCAACAAGAGGCGATTTGCTCAACATTTCAGCACTTCGACTGTGTTCCAGCTAGTCGAAACCTCCCCTTGACATCTCCAAATCCATATCCCAGCTGACTGGTATCTCTATCTGACCAGCATCACTTTCTGAACCTGGTCCATCTGTCCAGGGACGGTCGCTTTGACAAAGTAAAGTCCGCTGGCGAGGCCGGACGCGTCGAACGTGAAGCGGTGTGTCCCGGCGGTATACGAACCGTTTGCAAGTTCCGCAACCTGCTGGCCGGAGATGTTGTAGACGGTGACGCTCAGCTCAGCGTTTTCCGGCAGATTGACGGTCAGCGTTGTGGCGGCGTTGAATGGATTTGGGTAGCTTTCGGAAAGAGAGAAGGTGTTCGGCCAAGCTTCCACATATGAGTTCTGTGCGATGCTCTGTGACTGGAGTTGATCCAGTCCCCACGCAGACCAATCGGTGGACGGTGAGCCGTTTGTGCCAGTAGCTGCAACCACTTCAAAGGGGAATTCGTCCTCTCCAGCAACAACGTTGGGGAATGCGCCAGCCTGCATGTGGAAGGTGTATTCGCCGAGGGGAGCTTCGTTCGGGATAGATTGACCAACTGCATTAACCCGGATAGTTGTGTTCGGCGCCATGGGAACATTGTTGATCCGCCAAATCGGTCCGAATGGTGTGCCGTCAGGGAGATTGACATAGGTCCAGAAATCGACATAGAAGAGGGATGGTAAATTGTTGCTCAGGAAGATGCCGTACTCGAAACTCCCGCCCCTCGGTATTTGAAGCGGTTGACCAGCAAAAAGGGAAACTTCGATAAGCGGAGGGTCCTGTCCTCCGGGCTGTTCCCACCAAACGACTTCACTATCTTCATATCCCGCCGCACTCAATACGTCCATGTCACCGTCACCCTCGATGTCAGCAATATGCACTTCATACGGGCTATCAAATTCCGTGCTGAGGATATGTTCAATCCAGACTGTTCCTGGGCCACCATTGTTTTCCCACCACGTGACTTCATCAACATCATAAGCTGCACCAGCAAGGTCAATATCTCCGTCGCCGTCGATGTCTGCGGCGAGGACAGATATGGCGCCATCAAATTCCCCATCCACCACATGCTCCGACCAGACCATGCCGGTGCCATTCACGTTTTCCCCCCAAGCTATTTCATCACCATCATAGGCAGCTGCAACAAAGTCTGCATCTCCATCGCCATCGATATCTGCAGCATGAATAGATATGGCGCCGGGAAAGTCGTCGTTCACCGTGTGTCTTATCCAGCTTGTAGCTGATCCATCGATGTTTTCCCACCATGAAATCGTATTGGCATACATTGTAACGCCCAGCACATCAAGGTCTCCGTCGCCATCCACATCGGCTGCGTAAACATCTTCCGCACCGAACAATTCTACATCCACATCATGAGTATCCCAAAGCGTGCCCGTTCCATCCACATTTTCCCACCAATACACCTCACCAACTCCATCCCACACATCCAGTTCCCATGAGCTAAGCACGTCCAGATCGCCATCGCCATCCATGTCTGTGGCTTGTAAAGTATGGGCCATACCCCAGTAGCCCAGATGCTGAATTGACCAATCTGTACCCTGTCCGTTCTCGTTTATTAAGAGCAAAAGTTCATCTGCATCATCGGAATGCCCCACCGTGGCAAGCACGTCCATGTCGCCGTCGCCGTCCAGGTCCGCAGCGTGGACTGAATGGATCCAATTGAAGCTGTCAACCGTGTGCGCAGACCAGACAATACCCGTGCCATCTAGGTTTTCCCACCAACGGAGTAACCCATATTCATAGGCACTAAGCACGTCGATATCACCATCGCTGTCAATGTCAGCCGCTCGTACCGACGTCACCCACGACGAATTCGTGATAATATTGTGTTCGGTCCACTCTTGAGGTATCGCCAGCGACGGCAGCAACGACACGATCAGTAATGCCAGGAAACAGCGCATGAATACCCCCTTCATGATGCGCTTTTTACATCAGTAAGATTCACTTCACCAATGCCACCTTCTGTACCTGGTCGAAGTGTCCGGGAGCTGTAGCTCGGACGAAGTATAGGCCGCTTGCCTGGTCGGATCCGTCGAAAGTCAAGGTGTGTGAACCGGCAGGGTAGCTGCCGTTGACCAGTTCGGCAACCTGTTGACCATTTATGTTGTACACAATGACGGTCAGATCAGTCTGTGCCGGAAGTTCAACGGTGAGATTCGTCGATGGGTTGAACGGATTGGGATAGGCCTCAAGCAGATCGAACTCATCTGGCAGTTCCAACCCATTCAGACGGATGCCTGTATTCCTACCAAATGCTTGCTCATAACCCCAGGCTGACCATGTAGATTGCTGGTCACCCTCAGCGTTCAAGGTTTCTACAACCTCAAAACTGAATTGGTCGCCTTCCGCTATTCGCCTCGGGAATCGTCCAGCATTCAGGTGATAGGTATACATTCCAAGCGGCGCACCAATTGGGACATACTGAGTGATCGCATTCGCCTCGATGATCGTGTTTGGGGTGAACGGGAAGCCAAGGATCCGCAAAATGGGACCATATGGATTACCATTGGGTTGAACGACAAAGGTCCAGATGTCGACGCGTGTCGGCGCAGGCAGGTTACTCATCAGAAGTGCGTCGTACTGAAAACTACCACCCCGGGGTATGACCAGCTGTTGAGGTGGTATGAGGATGACGTCGATCAGCGACGGGGGTGTAGCTTCCGTGCAATCGAAAATGGAAAAGGAGTAGTAATCTGCAATACCAGCATATCCATTATGAACGGTTACACCATATGAATACCCTTCTGTATCATAGTAACCAACTTCATCCAGATTATATGGATCGCTGATATCGATTACGCGCAGTCCAGAACCGCCAGCAGCTAAAAAGGCATAATTACCAGATATATAAACACTTACTGCATTATCAGTATCAATCCAATCAACTTCAAAAGGTAAGGCAGGATTAGTAATATCAAATACCCGCATTCCAGTAGATTCAACAGCTATATACGCATAATTACCACTTACAAATATATCTTTAGGAATTTCTTCAGACAAGTAATAAGAACAAACTTCTTGAGGTATTAATGGATTTGAAACGTCAAGTACAAGCATATAGGAATAATAATCTGCCCAATTCTCAACTATATAAATATAATCACCTGTAGCAAATACTGCGTTTGCCGATAACCATTGTAAATAGTAATCTGCTACTAGTGTTGGTTGGTTAGGATTAGATACATCAATAATCAATATATAATTACCAGCTGACGCGTAAATGTAGTTGTTTTCGAACGCAAGATCGCGAGGAGTATGATCAGTTTCCAAGAATCCAACTTCCGTTGGTATTTCAATATTACTGATGTCAATAACTCGCAGCCCTGAATCTGCAATATAGACATATTCATTAGCTACAGTGATTTTTTTGGTTTCAACCGAAGTGTGAAAAGTAGAAACTACAAATGGATGTAATGCATCCGATAAATCAATAATACATAGACCTGTATCGCCATTAGCCAGGAAGGCATAATTATCACTATATACAACATCATAAATCATGCCAGGGTCAATAAAAGAAATTTCAATTGGGTTGTACGGGTTAGCTACATCGACTACTCTCATACCTTTTTCCCAATCTGCAACATATGCATAATCACCTTGGACAGAGACACCTTGTGCAAAATCTGGAGATTCGCAGAATCCAACTTCAAAAGGTAAGGCCGGATTACTTACATTAATAACACTGATGCCATTGCCATTCGTTATGTAAACAAATTCATTAACAAAATCTAGGGATTTAACATTACCTGAAGTATCATAAAAACCGACTTGATACGGATTATATGGATCGCTAATATCAATAATATGTAGTCCTGTCGATTGAGAAGCAACATAAGCCAAATCATTTGATATAAAAACATCCAGCGCGTCGCTTGGTGTCTGAAAAGTGCTGATACACACGGGTATGGATGGATCGCTAACGTCAATAATTTTCAAGCCACCCATCCAGTCTGCGACGATAGCATAACTACCTGAGACAGCAACTTTAGATGCATGATCAGGTGTAGAACAAAAGCCAACTTCAAAAGGAGATGCAGGGTCACTGATGTCAAATATTCTCAGACCTGCATAATGATCGGCGATGTATGCATAATCTCCAGTAACTGTTACCCCTCGAGCTTGATCAGATGTACTGCAAATTCCGACTTGAACAGGGTTTGCTGGATCAGATACATCAAGAATGTGAACTCCATCATCTGAATTGGCGAAGTAAGCATACTCTCCAGTTACTTCTACTTCGTATCCATATTCTCCTGAAAAAAAGCTACCCACGGCAACCGGCGCAGATGGATTACTGACGTCAACAATCTTTAGTCCTGAATATGTAGTTGTCACATAGGCATAAGAACCAACGGCATCAACGGACTGCGCATCACGCCAGCCGTTGAGGAGCGAACTCACCTTACTGACATTAAGGCTATCCTGCGCAGTGGCAGTGGTGCCGATGAGGATGGCAAAAAACAGGATGGCGAGCTTTCTCATGGTTCTCTCCCCCTGAACATGACCCAAGCTGCCCGACAGGTGAAAAGTACTGAATCGCAATGTACGTCAACTCGATGCGATTTGCTCTACATTTCAGCACTTTGACTGATTTTCCAGCTATCCCAATCCACCCCCCGCCAACGCGGTTTCGATGGCGTGCTCCAATGACGTGACTTCGGCGACGTCAATCCCTTTCGGCGCTTCGGCGATGGAGCCTTTCGGCACGACAGCGCGCTTGAACGAGCGGTGGGCAGCTTCGCTCAACCGTCGCTCCATCGCCGGTGCGGCACGGATTTCGCCGGTCAGTCCGACCTCGCCGATCAGGACCGTCGCTGGGTCGAGGGGACGATCAGTCAAACTGGAATGGATCGCAGCGCAGGCGGCGAGGTCTGCGCCGGAATCGTCGAGGCGCACGCCGCCGGTGGCGTTGAAAAAGATGTCGCGTCCCGCAAGTCCGAGCCCGACCTGTTTTTCGAGCACGGCGATCCACATCGCGAGGCGTTTCTGGTCGACGCCGGTCGCGTTGCGCTGCGGCGCGGCGTACGGGGAGGAGGTGACCAGCGCCTGCAGTTCAATCAGCAACGGGCGCGCTCCACGGATCACCGGGGCGACAGACACTCCGCTGACCGGTTTGTCGCGGCGGTGGAGGAAGCGTTGCGACGGGTCGGAGACGCTGATCAATCCGCGTCCGCTCATCTCGAAGACGCCGAGCTCGCCGGTTGCGCCGTGTCGGTTTTTCAGCACACGCAGGATGCGAACGGACCCCAGCGAGTCACTTTCGAACATCAGCACCGTGTCGACGAGGTGCTCGATCACCCGTGGCCCGGCGAGTGACCCTTCCTTGGTGACATGGCCGACCAGCGCGACGGTCGCGCCGGATTCGCGCGCGTACTCCGCCCACAGGTTGGCGACTTCACGCACCTGCGAGACGGTTCCGGGCGCGGATTCGAGTTCGCTGCGACGGCTGGTCTGGATCGAATCGACGACGATCAGTTCCGGTTTCAGCTCACGGGTCCAGTTGAGCGCGAGGTCGCAATCGGCCTCGCCTAACACCTGGAAATCCCGGCATGGCAGCTCGAGCCGGTCGGCACGTAAACGCAGCTGCGCCGGGGCTTCTTCCGCCGTGATGTAGAGGACTCCCGCGCCTTCCGCGGCGACGGTCGACGCCGCCTGCAGCAGCAGCGTGGACTTGCCGATGCCCGGGTCGCCGCCGATCAGGACCGTGGTTCCGGCGACAAAGCCACCGCCGAGCACACGGTCGAGCTCGGGGATGGTGGAGGCCGTTCGAGCCGCGCGTTCCGGCGGGATGTCGGCGAGCACCGAGGGTTCGGTGCGTGCCTTGCCGGGTGTATTTCCGGCGGACCGTTTTCCCGGCAGGATTTCCTCGACGAGCGTGTTCCACTCCTCGCAGGACGGACATTTCCCCATCCACCGCGGCTGGACCGCGCCGCAGTTCTGGCAGACGTAGCGTGTTTTTGTTTTGGCCATGGCTGAACGTAATGATGATCAGCGTGTAGATCCAAGAGCTCGGATCAAATGTTCACTGGTGGGTGGCTCATATCGGACAATGAAAGTGAGATGCCGGGTCTCTCTTGGCATTGGATTCTGCTGACTAGCTGTTTTTCTCGACAATGGCTAACTGCCACTTTGGTAACGAGTTGCGCAATATGTTGTGAATCGTGCCGCGAACTACCTCCGCCCTCTCGGGTGACCGGCATTGTTCTTGCGAAAGTGAGGTACGCCTAACATATTGGCGTCTCAAGTTCGCACAAATGTGCGGCGATGAAACAGAGATTTGGGAAGAGACGGTTCACTCAGGTTAACGAAAGCGGGGGAAATCCCATGCGACATGTCTTGCTACTGCTGTTGGTATCACTGCTTCCGATGAGTGTGTTTGCGTTCAGTTCCGGCCCTCCGGATGGTACCGCTGGTGATCCGCCGGCGATGAACAACTGCACCCAGTGCCATTCCTCGTTTGGGGTCAATGAAGGCGACGGGTCGGTGGATGTCATCACGTTGACCAGCTACGATCCTGGCGAAGGGTATTCGGTGTCGGTTGAGGTGACCGATCCGAACGCATCCCGTTGGGGCTTCGAATTGATCGCGATGGACGACCAGAACAACCCGGTGGGATCGATGGAACTGCTGCAGGCGTCGCGTACCCAATTGAGCGGCAACTACATCAAGCAGACGTCCGGCGGCACCGACCCGGGCCAGACCGGTAGCAACCAGTGGAGCTTCAACTGGTTCGCCCCGGCACCGGGAACGGGTGATGTCACGTTCTACGTGGCTGCCAACGCTGCCAACAACAACTTCAGCACCAGCGGTGACCACATCTACACGAACACCTTCGTGATGACCGAAAATGTCAATGATGTCACCGAACGCAACATTGGCCTCGCGCCGAACCAGTGGGAACTTGCGAAGGTCTATCCGAACCCGTTCAACAACCAGGTGACGATCCAGTTGGACGCTGCGACGGTGGCGAGCACCACGATCGGGATCTATGATATCCTCGGCCGGTTGGTTGAGACGCTGCATCAGGGCCAGCTGAGCCCGGGCCAGTATGTGTTGAGCTGGCAGCCGCAGACCAGCGCTGGCACGTACTTCCTGCGCGCGGTCAACGATCAGGGCTGGGTGCAGACGATGAAGCTGCAATACCTGAAGTAAGTATGTTCAGCGGGCACGATCCGCTATTGATGATTACCAAGGCCGGACCTCTTGACGGGGTCCGGTTTTTTGTCGCATCACGGCGCTGCGAGTCATTCCTCGACGAGTTGAAAGATGTCCTCGATTGCCCGGTCGAACACCCGCGCCAGCTTAAACGCCAGTTGGATCGACGGCTGATACTTGCCCGCCTCCAGCGCGATGATGGTCTGGCGTGAGCAGCCGACCTGTTCCGCGAGCTGTTGCTGAGTCATCTCGTCGTGGTCGAACCGCATGCGTCGCAGGCAGTTGGTCACACGCTCAGTCGCCATAGGTATTCATCCTCCAGTAACCGAAGAAAACCCCCATCGGCCACGCGATGAAATACACCATTGCGTTAATCCAGAACATCAGGTAGGCGTAATCGACCGGAATCGCGCGTTCCGCCCAGAACGTTTCGGTCAGGGCAATGCCCCACAGCGCGCTCATCAGGATCAGCGCAGACGCCTGGAACGACGGCGCGCCCCTGAGGATCTGCCGGTCACGTTCGTCAAGTAGCTGCAGGTTCGTTTTCCGGTGTTGCAACGGCAGGATCAGGGCGCCGTTAATCAGGATCGCCGAGAGCAGGATCACGGTAAATGTGTGTCGGAGAGAGTCCACGGCAAACACGGCAACCACTCCATTTTCGATCAGCAGCAGGATCACCGCGATCAACGCAGAGATGCCCACTACCAGGCTCAGCATCGCCCGCCGTTGGATCGGTGAGGCGGGAATTTTAACCGTTTCGCCGCTGGCCTTTTCCGCACGGATCACCGCACGGTATCGCTTCACCGACCCCCACGCGAGCAGCAAACCGGCGACGGCGAGGACAATCACGCCCACCAGTGCCAGCACCATCCAGATGTTCATCGTATCCCCCAAGGCTTGGAACGACGGATCGCCATTGATCAATCGAGATGCAAAGTAATGCTTACCTTACATTATGTCAAGCGTACTTTACTCGAGGAGGCGAAAACTGACGGCATGACATGTGGCAGAATGAGCCGATTTCGTCATTCAGGGGCGAAGCCGGTTGCGTCACAACAGAACAGCGTGGTTGGGGATTGTCGGACAATCCTCAGAGTGTAACCTCTGTGAAATCAACAGCTACGATTTGGTGAATTGGGCTTTTCGTAAGAATGACAGCTGACACCAACAAAAGTAAGGAGTGTCTAACTTTGCCGATGATCTGGAGATTGAGAGGATAGTTAGTGCTGGCGGCGGTTCGCTCGGAGAGTTAAAGTTACACATTGTTCGGATATGTTCATAATAGAACAAGATAAATATTAACCCCAATATAGGTAAATAGTTTGAATGGCATAGCAGTTGCGAATGCTTGGATGGGTGCATTCGCAACGGAGAACTGACGAAACGGTTTCCTGTGATTTGATGGGTTGTACCGTTCCGAAGACATGGAGAGAACGATGAGAAAGATCTTTATTCTGGCACTGATGATTGTACTGCTGGCCACTGCGGTCATGGCGCAAACCCCGCCGCCGGTCAATGCGCGTGCGTCGGTGGACATGAACGGCACGGCGACGGTGGACTGGATGGCGCCGTTCGCGGCGGATTATTTCGACGATTTTGAAGATGGTTCGGCGCAGGGGTGGGTTTTCGACTACCCGGGTGACTGGACTGTGGAAGACGGGCGGTTGACGTCATCCTGGTATGCCTGGGGCAGCAGCGAGGGATCCTGGACTTCCGCGTATTACGGCAACCAGATGTACAACAATGGCATCTTCGAGCTGAATTTCGCGAAGATCAGCGGCAATCCCCATTATGCGATGTCGATGTTCCTGTTCACCGAAGGGCATTATCCCCAGGACACCAGTAACGGCTACATTTTTTCGATGACGCCTGGCTATGAGACGGGTGATTACGAGGGACAGTATTACGTCCTGAAGCTGATTGACGGGGTCGCGTACTACCTGAACTCCTGGCGCTACACGCCGGTGATCAATAACGGCCTTGATCGCTTCAACACGCTGAGCGTCGCTTATGAGGACGACAGCATCGTGTTCTACATCAATGGCCACGAAGTGCAGCACGCGTACGAACCGAACGCCCCGACCGGCTACTTCGGAACCGGTGGTGCCGAGGATGGGTCCGGCTTTGGTCATTTTGGCACGATTCAATGGGAATTTGTCGGCATTGATGAGTACGCTGGAGCGGGCGCAGAGTCAGCATCTATTCCACAGCAAATGATCCTGCCGCAGTCGTTGATCCATGAAAACGATCTGATGCGTGCGCCGGAGCTGTCCGCGGATCAGGTTCACCGGACAGAGGCGGAGATCCCGCTGGTAGCAGCTGGATTCTTCGATCCGAACAGCGGCACGCGTGAGCTGGACGAATTCCTCCACTACAACGTATACCGCGATGGCCAGTTGGTTGGCCAGCCGTCCGAGGTAACCTTCAGTGAATCGTTGAACGACTATGGGTTGCATGACTACCTGGTCACCGCGCAGTACGACGAAGGCGAGTCGATGTCAGATTCGGCGGGTGTGCTGTACAAGAATCCGACGAATGTCGTGATTGCGGCCGATTTCGACAACGGTCTGCCCGCGGACTGGAGTGTTGAAACGCAGGATCAGGATCACACCTGGCACCTGGATGATGGCAGCGAAGAAGCCCTCTTCGACACGCCGTACATGCTGGTCAGCGACATTGGTGGTGGTGGTACAGAGCATGAGGAGCGCCTGGTTTCGCCGGAATTTGATGTCAACGAAGCGGGCCTGGTGATTATCGAGTTTGACCACCTGTTCGCGGATCTCGCCGCACAGTACGGCCACATCCAGTACCAGTTGAACGACGGCGAATGGCATCCGGTCTATCTGTATCACGATACGATGCCGGATACGGGTCATGCGGTCTGGGACTTCACGGAGTACATGACCGGCGGTTCAACCGCGCGGATCGGGTTCCTCTACGACGACTACGGCGACGACGACGGCCTCTACTGGGGCATCGACAACGTCTCGATCTACGTTCAGGGCGGCGGCGCGCAGCAGGACTTCTTCTTCGGTCTGACGCCGTTGCAGCTGGTGATTCAGCCGGAAGGTGGCACGATTGAATACAACGCCGAGCTGATCAACAACACGGGGATGAGTGCGCCGAACGTTCGCTACCGCACCTACGTGGATGCCCCGGATGGCAACACGTACGGTCCGTTGACGAATGTGATCTTCAATGTCACGCCGTTCATGACGTACAGCGTGATGGGGCTGACACAGGACATTCCAGGCAGCGCACCGGGCGGAACGTACTATTTCCACGGAGTTGTCGGCTACAACCAGGGTCCGCAGTTGTCCGATGACTTCAGCTTCCTCAAACTGGGGCTGGCGACGGACGGCGAGTTCGAGTTCGATCCGAGTGAATGGACCAGCGGTGGCCAGTTTGGTGTGTCCGCGGATGCATCGGGCGAGGTGACGAACGTGGTCCCGTCCGAGTTCCGTCTGCTGAATGCGTATCCGAACCCGTTCAATCCGGCGACGACGGTTCGTGTCAGCCTGCCGGAAACAGCCGACCTGAGCGTAACCGTCTACAACGTGACCGGCCAGCGTGTCGCCGATCTGGCACAGGGTTCCTATGCCGCCGGAACCCACCGCTTCACGTTCGACGCCACAAACCTTGCCAGCGGGCTGTATTTCGTCCGCGCGACCGTCCCCGGCCAGCTGGATCAGGTGCAGAAGGTGATGCTGGTGCGTTGACCAGCAGGTACGTATTGACCTGACATTTGACAGCCACGCGGCAAGCCCAGCGTGGCTGTTGTTTGTTCGGAATCCGGCTGCACCGGCTCACTTCGCGAAAAAGTACAGCTCTCCTAACACATTCTACCGGCTGGATTTTTAAAGAGATTTTCAGTTGGCATGCCCACCGCTCGCTGGCAACACATACCTTGGCATTGTGAGTGACTGTGGTACGTTCCAGCGCGCCTGGACGATTTTCACGGGCAATCTGAGGACAGATTGCTCAGGACGGTTCACATCGGGGGGAGGACTGAACCATGTTACGCTCGCTGCTGTCTATTCTGCTTCTTTCGCTTCTGCTGTTCCCACTTTCCGCAAACGCACAACCGCAGATCCTGGAAACGGGCATCTTCGGCTATGATCGTCCGATCGACATGGAAATCGTGCCGGATGGAAGTATCCTCACGTTGACAGACCACAGTGTGATCCGAACCCTGTCGGTGGAGGATTGGAAGAATGATATGCACTATACGGCTCTTAATGCAGATCGTATCACATGGACAGACTTGGTTGCAGGACCAGATTATGGCGCGTGGGTCCTGGGCTATGACTGGTCAAACTCAGAGGCGCCTCGCCCGCATGCCATGATTGGTCTGGTCGACATGTCGGAGTTCATCTGGATGGATGATGTATGTCCGCTCTACCTGGGACAGGATGACCGGGCAGGCGACATGCTGGTGACCGTTGACGGATACCTCGTGGTACTAGTCAGCAGTGCGGAAACGCTGGCCGGTGACGAGGACCTGGTGATCGCAAAAGTAGATCCGCATCCTGTGGACGGTGAGTACGTCCCGATCTGGAGCCATCGGACGGGTCAGGGCTACACCCGCACGTATCCACTGTCCGTTGTGCAAGCACCGGATGGGGGCTTCTACGTCGTCAGCTTCCACAAGAGCTGGTATCCGACTGTGGAACGCCTCTTCACCGCCCGGTATGACGCCAATGGTAATCAGTTGTGGTCGGGACACTTCATCTACGACACCGGGCCGACCTGGGATGATGTTGTTTCCGAGGAATGTAGCATTGTCACTCCGGACGGTCGCTGGCTGTGGTTCACCTCCCGCAATTTCATGGGCAGCATTCCACCCGGAGTCGAAGTTGCCGTGTTGAGCACCGACAGCCCGGGCGTGCAACAAGTCATCGAGATTCCGCTGGGGGATGCCGAAGACTACGACTATGAATTCCATGAGGTGAAGCAGCTTCCCAACAGCAACATCCTGGTCACCGGCTCGTGGGAGCAGGATGATTTCCTGTGCAGGAAATTGCATGTGATGATGCTGGACACAAACCTCAACATCCTCTGGCAACGGTTGGTTGGAACCAACAACGCGATGGACGACCTCGAAGATGGCGTGAGTGTCGCGACTGCGGATGGTATCGTTCTGACCTCGGGCGATCTGTCACCTCGGGGAAGCGATGCGTACGGGTACAAGCACAAGCAGTTCATCGCTTCGCTGGGCGGTGATGTGGCTGGAACGAAGGAGCTGACGTTACTCCCGCCGGGGTATCTGACCTTCTCCACCACGGGTGGCAGCTTCCCGTTCGTTTTCGAGTTGCTGAATCACGGCCCCGCGACACAATACGATGTCTGGGTGCAGGTCAGGGATCTGGAGAACCGTTACTCCGCCACCATTGATGGCTATCAGAACGTGACGTTCGCGGAAGGTGTGACCGAACTGGATGTGCAGCAGACTGTTCCCAGCCCGATCCCGCCGGGGCGTTACGAATACTCCGTTCTGCTCGGCGACTACCCGTTCCACGCAGACGTGATCGCCCACCTCACCTTCACCATCGAGGAAGACGAAGCGCCGCCGTATCTGAACGAGATGCCGCAGTCGGGCTGGGTTCTTACCGGCGACTTCCACGGTTCGGAACCAGCGGATGCGACTTTCCCGGCGG
The DNA here is from genome assembly GCA_963675295.2 of bacterium. Taxonomy (GTDB): domain Bacteria; phylum Electryoneota; class Electryoneia; order Electryoneales; family Electryoneaceae; genus BMS3BBIN04. The sequence continues at coordinate 1,639,180 of CAXXKJ010000002.1, read as the reverse complement.
ACTTCCGCCTGATGCCCGTGACGCCGAACCCGTTCAACGCGATGGCGACCCTCACCGTTCAAGTACCCGATGCCGCCGAGCTGACCGTTGCGGTGTACAACGTCATGGGACAACAGGTCGCCTTGATCAACCAGGGACAGGTTTCGGCAGGGATTCACGAGCTCGTGTTCAACGCGTCTCATCTCGCCAGCGGGCTGTATTTCGTCCGCGCAACCGTTCCCGGACAGATGGACCAGGTTCGGAAGGTGATGCTCGTCAGGTAGATCGTACCCCGTCAACCATCCCTGCTGGCTTAGCCATCAGGGGCACAGAACGGACAGTATCCCCTGCTATCGCCTGCGGCGGTTGCAGGGGCATTTTCTTGATCCGAATAAGAACTATTGGTAACTCACAAGGACCATAGTAGTACGGTAAGTGCGAACCGTTGTGCATCCCCGTCGGTCCCTTCCCTGTTCGATTTCTGCTTGCCCACGCTTCTTGCTGGTACCTTATCTTGCTCCTGTCACTTCAGGCACGCCGAAAGGAGACCGTCATGGATGAACCGGCCCTCGTTTCCGCTTTTATCCTTGACCGGCAGGGTGGCGGTGAGGATGTCACCGGTAGCAATGCCGACAAACTCACAGCCCAGGACGGCCTTACCTGGCTGCACTTTTTCCTCGAAGCGGACGAAACCGACGACTGGTTTGAAGAGGAGAGCGGCCTTGATCCGCTGGTCGTCGAAGCCCTGCTCGCCGACGACACCCGCCCACGTACATTCTCTCATGGGGATGGGATGCTGGTCATCCTGCGCGGTGTCAATCTCAATCCCGGCGATGATCCGGAGCAGATGATCACCGTGCGTGTCTGGCTTGAACCGGAACGCATCATCACCGTGCGCCGCAAACGTATCATGGCGGCCGATGATCTTCGACAGGCGTTGCGCAAGGGAGACGGTCCCTCCAGCCCCGGCGAATTCATCGTTGACCTCGCCGACCGGCTGGCGGAACGGATGGCGGACGTACTCGCCGAACTCGACGACGCCGTGGATGAACTGGAGGACGCGATCCTCGATGCAAAATCCAGCAGCCTGCGCACCGAACTCAGCAACATCCGTCGCCAGGTGATCCGCATGCGACGCTACCTGTCACCACAACGGGAGGCGTTGACACAGATGCAATCGGCCAAGGTCAGTTGGCTTACAGACCTCGACCGGATGCGCATCCGTGAAGTCGCCGATCACATCACACGCTACGTCGAAGACCTTGACTCCGCCCGTGACCGCGCAGCTGTTGCCCAGGACGAACTTGAAAATCGGCTGGGCACGCAGATGAACAAGACGATGTACATGCTTTCGATTGTCGCCGCGATCTTCCTCCCGCTCGGGTTGCTGACCGGGCTGCTGGGGATTAACGTCGGCGGCATCCCGGGCACCGAGAACCCGTACGCCTTCGCGCTGGTCTGCATCTTCCTCGTGTTCATCGCGATCATCGAATGGATCCTCTTCCGGCGGATGCGGTGGGTATGATTAGCGGCGGGATTCTGAGGCTTTCATCAACGCACAACGGGACGTTCCGGCAACCATGACGTTCGAACTCAAGCATCGCGACGACCGTGCCCGAACCGGCACCCTGACCACCGATCACGGCAGCATCGAGACGCCCGCCTTCATGGCCGTCGGGACCGTCGGGACCGTCAAAGGCATCGAAGCGCGTGAACTGGCCGGCTACGGCGCACAAATCTGCCTCTCGAACGCCTACCACCTCTACCTCCGCCCCGGCACTGCGGTGCTCGAGGAAATGGGCGGCCTGCACAAGTTCATGGCATGGGACAAACCGATCCTCGTCGACTCCGGCGGCTTCCAGGTGTTGTCCCTCGCCCAGATCCGCACGATTAACGAGGACGGCGTCGAGTTCCGTTCGCACATCGACGGGTCTCCGCACCTGTTCACGCCGGAAACCGTCGTCGATATTCAACGTTCGATCGGACCTGACTTCGCGATGCCGCTGGATGAACTGGTCGGCTGGCCGGTAACCCATGAACAGGCCGATCACGCCGCCGAACGCACCTGGCGTTGGTTGCAACGCGCACTGGACCGTTTCGCCGCCACCGAACCGCTGTACGGTCACGAACAAACACTCGTTCCGATTGTGCAAGGTTCGTTCTTCGAGGATCTGCGCAAACGGGAAGCTGAGCGATACGCCGGGCTGAACCACCCCATTTACGCCATCGGCGGGCTCGCTGTGGGTGAGGAAACCGGCAAAACGCAGGAAGCGATCGACTGGACCACGGCGATCCTGCCAGATGACCGTCCACGTTACGCTATGGGTGTCGGTACTCCGGACGATCTGCTGGACGCCATCTCCCGTGGCGTTGACCTGTTCGACTGTGTCGTGCCGACACGCAACGGGCGCCGCGCCAGCCTGTACACGTTCCACGGACGGATGAACCTGCGCAACGCCCAATGGGCGGCGGACCCGCGCCCGGTGGAAGACGGCTGCCCGTGCCCGTTGTGTTCGCAGTATTCGCGTGCCTACCTGAGGCACTTGTTCATCGCCGGAGAACTGCTCGCAATGAAGCTGGCCACCGCGCACAATCTGACCTTCTACTACCGCCTCCTGGAGCGTGCACGAACCGAGATTCGTGAGGGTACTTTCAACTCGTGGTTGGCAGAAACCTCACAAATCATCAGCAATCCCATGGATCGTTAGCACGCGCGAAGTGCGGCTAATTCTGACTGCGGTAACAAGAAGAGGGATTTGGTGATCCGCCGTCTATTTCTTATCTTTCTTTGTGCAGTTAGCTTCGCAGATTTGGGATTAAGTCAGGAACTCCGCTGGCCGCCCGAAGATCCGGAGAATTGGCTGCTGGCATTTGTTGACGTTGAGACTACCGGACTGACACCAGGCTACCACGAGATCATTGACATCGGATTGATCTATTCGGATCTCGAGGGACGTGAACTCGGACGCCTGTTCGAACGGGTGATGCCCAAATATCCTGAACGAACATCGCCGGAAGCTGCCTCTGTCAACGGGTTTTCCGTTGAACGGTGGGAGACGCTGGAAACAATCTCCTCGGCTGATCTTGTTCACAGAATTACATCCTTCCACAATGATATCGTCAAGGATACTCAGCAAGTCATCCTGATTGCGTTCAACAGCTGGTTTGATGCGTCCTTCTTGGAGGCAACATTTTCAGCGCATGAGAGTTCGATACGAAGTTTGTATTTTTATTATGTTATGGATGTACCTTCCATGGCGTGGGCTGTTGGAATGCGAGGCCTGTCTGGAACGAACCTCGCAGCTGAGTTGGGGATTGAAGACGAACCACACGACCCGTTGCTACACACCGGGATCACAGGGGCAGACCTGAATATTCGAGTGTATCGCGCGTTGAGGGAACGCGCTTTAGCGGCTGGGTTGTGGTAAACCATCACAGGGCAGGGAAAGGGATTTCCGTTGTCTGATGCCCCCATCACGTTGACTGCTGTCATCGCCACCGGGAACGATGAACGCGTTCTTGGGAGGACAATCCACCGTGCGCTCAACGAGTGCGGGTTTGACGAAGTGATCGTCGTGGATGGCGGCAGCAGTGACAACACCCGAAAGGTCGCCCGCGATTTTGGCGCCCGGGTCCTCAAGTCAGAAGCTATTCGTGGCCGTCAGCTCGACGACGGCTGGAAAGCCACCACCACCGACCTCGTCTGTTTCCTGCGACCGGATACCGTGCTACCCTCAAACGCCGGCAAGGTACTCCGCAAAACCTTCCGCAACGAAGCCGTCAGTTTGACTTCGTTCCGGGTTGGTTTCCAATCCAACCGTCCCGAGCTCGCTCTACTCGCGGCGTGGTTCAACTTCCGCGCGATCTTCCTCGGCCATCCCACCGGCATTCAGGCGGTCACCGTCCGCCGCGATGATCTGGTCGCCCTCGGCGGTCTGCCGTACTGGCACGAGTGTGAGGATTTCTACTTGATCAGCAACATGCGCCGCCGTGGGGTTTCCCGTACCCTGCGCGAGCATGTCTACATCGCGCCCGACCGCGCGCTGCAAAAGGGAGTCGTCTCGACGTGGTGGGATGACATCCGTGAGGCGCTACTCTACACCCGTCACAAGATCCCTTCTTATTTGCGCAAGTGATACCGTCACTGCGAAGTACGTAGCGCTGAAACCCCGCATTTTCTGTGCCTGCCACACTTCCAATCTCTGTCCTGTCAAGTTGTTAGGCCGACTTACACATTTTCCTCAACCGTTTCTTGACGCTCTCCCGAACTTCCCATTCGCATCTGCCTGAACTGATGTGTACTTTCTGGCCATGCACTCGCACCGATCACGAAAACGCCCCTTTGTCGAACTGGATCCCACCGACCTCCGGACGTTCCTCGACCGCCTGATCCACGACGACAAGACCGGCCGGGACATCGTCCACCACGAGGTGCTGGAGGGGCACGCCGCCATCACCCGTGCGTTGAATCCGACCCTGCCGGAACCGTTACGGCACGCACTGCGCGCGATGAATATCGAGCGTTTGTACAGCCACCAGGTCGAGGGGATTCAGCACGCGCGCGACGGCAAGAACGTCGTCACCGTCACCCCGACCGCGTCAGGCAAGACGCTGAATTACCTGTTGCCGATCTTCGAACGCATCATCGCCGAACCGCAGACCCGTGCGTTGCTGCTGTTTCCGATCAAGGCGCTGGCGCAGGACCAGCTGAAGAAGATTCAGGCGTTGATCCAGGATGCCGGGCTGATCGGGCAGGTCAGCGTCGATATCTATGACGGCGACACGCCGCAGTCCCGCCGCGCCAAGATCCGCAAGAACCCGCCAAACCTCTTGCTGACCAACCCGGACATGATCAACCACGGCCTGCTGCCATTTCACACCCAGTGGGAAGGGCTGTTCGAGAACCTGCGTTACGTCGTCGTGGATGAACTCCACAACTACAAGGGCGTGTTCGGCTCGCATGTGCTGCAGGTCATCCGCCGTTTGCGCCGCGTCTGCATCTTCCACCGCACCCGGCCGCAGTTCATCGCTGCCTCCGCGACCATCGCCAATCCCGGCGAACTTGCGGAAACGCTGGTCGGAGAACCGTTCGCGGTGGTCGACAGCAACGGCGCCCCGCAGGCGTCACGGCATGTCCTGTTCGTCAACCCGATGGGCAGCCTCTACACCTCCGCCGTCAAACTACTCGCCGATACCACCGCCGCCGGGTTAAAGACGATCGTCTTCACCAAGGCGCGGCGGATGACGGAACTGATCCACAACTGGACGCTGCAGTCCAACCCGGAGCTGATCGGACGCATCAGCGCGTACCGTTCCGGCTACCTGCCGAAGGAACGTCGCGAGATCGAACACAAGCTGCTGACCGGCGAACTGGACGGCGTCATCGCCACTTCCGCCCTCGAGATGGGCATCGACATCGGCGGGCTGGACGTCGCCGTGCTGGTTGGCTATCCCGGGTCGATCGCGAGCACGTGGCAACGTGGCGGACGTGCGGGCCGGCAAAACCGGGACAGCGCGATCTTCCTGCTCGCGTTGCCGGACGCGTTGGACCAATACTGGATGCGTCACCCGCGCGACTTTTTCGCCCGCTCGGCGGAGTCGGCGGTGGTCGATCCGGCGAACCCGTACCTGCTGAAAGCGCACCTCGTCGCGGCGGCGCAGGAAACGCCGCTCCGTGCCAACGATCCGATCTACCGGCGGGACGACGTCGGCGACTACGTGGACGAGCTGGTCGCAGACGAGCGCCTGCTGGAAGCGGTCAAGGGGCAGGTGTGGTTTGCGAAGGAGAAGCAGCCGCAACGTGGCATCGACATCCGTGGCGGCGGTGAAACCTTCGGCATCCACGAGGACGGCACCGGCCGCCTGATCGGCAAGGTCAACGGTTGGCAGGCACTGATCGAATGCCACCCCGGCGCGGTGTACCTGCACCACGGGAACGACTACCTCGTCACCCACCTCGACCTCGGCAAACGGGAAGCCATCGCGCAGAAGACAGATGTCCCGTGGTACACCCAGGCCCGCTCGGAGAAGGACACCGAGATCCTCGAGGTCTTCGAGTCCCGTGAGACCGACCGCTATAAGGTATCGTTGGGCAAACTGAAGGTGACGGAACGTGTCGTCGGCTACGAGCGCCGGTCCACCGCCAGCCGGGAGAAAATCAGCGAGCACGAACTCGACCTGCCGCCAGTCGTCTACGAAACCGTTGGCCTGTGGTTCGAACCGCCACAAACCGCCATCGCCGGCCTGCTGGACGAAAAACGCCATCCGATGGGATCGCTGCACGCCTCCGAACACGCATCCCTCGCGCTGATGCCGTTGTTCGCCCTGTGCGATCGCAACGATCTTGGCGGCATATCGTTCACCCGTCACCCGGGAACCGGCGGCGCGGCAGTGTTCCTTTACGACGGCCACCCCGGCGGGCTCGGCCTCGCGAACCGCGCGTACGACGTCCTCGACGAGCTGTTCCAACGGGTGCTCGAGCTGGTCCGTGACTGCCCGTGCGAGGACGGGTGCCCAAGCTGCGTCCATTCGCCCAAATGCGGGCACGGCAACCAGCCCCTCGACAAAGAGGGAGCCGTCCGGCTGCTGGAACATTTGACCGGCGGCCCTGAGCTACGAGCTGACGAAAACCTGGCCACCGGTGCGTTCGGCAGCGAAGGCACCGCGCAGACACATCCGATCCCACCACGCGGCGGGACAAACGGAGAATCAACACCGGACCCAACCGGTGAAGCTGGAGATGGCAGCATGAACAAGCAGCGCCCACGTACGCTGGATGACCCCTACGAATCCCTGATCCCGTTCTGCGAAGGACGCGACATTGTTGTCTTTGACCTCGAAACGCAACTCTCCGCCACCGAAGTCGGCGGCTGGCAGAACATCCACCTGATGCGGCTCGCGATCGGCGTCATCTACGAACGCAACACCGGCAAGTACCTCGTCTACGAAGAAAAAGACGCCGAAGCCCTGATCAAACGCCTGCAACAGGCCGAACTGGTCGTCGGCTACAACAACAAACGCTTCGACAATGCCGTGCTCACCGCGTACACCGGGGACGACCTCCGCGCGATGAACAACCTCGACCTGCTCGAGGAAATCAGTAACCGGCACGGCTTCCGGATGAAACTGGACGACCTCGCGAAAGCCACCCTGAACGCGAAGAAGTCCGCCGACGGCCTGCAGTCCCTCGCCTGGTGGAAAGAAGGCAAGGTCAAGGAGATCATCGAATACTGCAAGATGGACGTCGAAGTCACCTGGAAACTGTTCGACTACATCTGCGAACACGGCTACGCAGTCCTCGAACGCCACGGCGAACTCGCCAAGCTGCCCGTCGACCTGCCACTGAAACAGATCATGGGCGAGGCGGATCTGTTCAGCGGGCTATAGGCTATGGGCTGTGGGCTCTGGGCCCTAGGCGATGGCCTGGGTGGCCCGGGTCATCTCGTGACCCGGGTTTCGTAGCGGCTCCAGGAGTTCCCGTTTTGGGAATATTTATTCTTCCCATTTTGGGAACCGTGCTATATATTCTGAAGTCTTGAGTGGGGACATCCATGAAGGTGTTTGGACGTGACATTCTTGACAAATTCGTGAAGAAACACGCTCAGGCCCGTGGACCCGTCTTGCGATGGGTACGAATTGTGCAAAGAGTTGATTGGAAGTCACCTCATGACATCAAGCAAACGTTCGGGTCCACTGATTTTATTGGCGACCAGCGTGCCATCTTCAACCTCGGCGGAAACAAGTACAGGCTCGTTGTTGAGGTACGATTCAGAAACGGTATGTGTCTGATCGAATGGATCGGGACTCATGCGGAATACAGCAAACGCCAGTTGTAGGAGGTGCGGTATGACCCCGAAAGTGATAAAAACTGCCGAGGAACACGCGGAGGCGATGAAGGAGCTGAGGAAGCTGTTTGACCTCGATCCAGCAGATGGAACTCCCGAAGCAAACCGGCTGGAGTTGCTGGGATATCTCGTCGACGACTACGAATCCCGGGTCTACTTCACCGACCCTGTCACGCCGCTCGAAATTATCGAGTTCATCATGGAAGAACGGGGGCTGAAGCAGAAGGACATGATCCCGTATCTCGGGTCGGCGTCCAAAGTCAGCGAGGTTCTGTCCGGCGCACGTCCGCTGAGCAAAAGCATGATCCAACGCCTGCACCACGACCTCGGCATCCCCGCCGACCTCCTGATCGAACCGCCGGAGACATCACGCACAACCAGCAACCGTTCCGAACACAAACGCTCCCCACATGCGAGGGTGTGAGTGGTATATTCTACTATCATTCACGATCCGTTCGGATTACTGGTCAACCTGCGAAGCGCTGACCTTGCTGTCGAATTCACGCGAGGAGCAAACGTTATCAGAGTTGAAATATCTGCCAAAAGTTGTTATTATTCATTTGGTAATTCTTGAAATTACATTCTGAAATTATTAGATATTAGCTTGATCGCATGAGTTCAATGTAGATAGTATAATAAATCTTAATCCATAGTTGGATCGGACGTGCTTTTTCTTTGACTTGTTTTGGTCTCCTGAAGGAAGGCGATGCTGACATATGAGTAACATTCGGATTATACAGGATAAAACACTAGACAAGCCTCTCAAAATTGAGAGGTCAGGAATTTACTTAGGAAACAGGCCCTATCTTCTTGATGAAATGAAATTCTATCATCTATCACATACAAACATTCTTGATATTGACGTATTTTGGCCCATGCTAATAAGCTTCGTAGTCGTTTCAATTGCGAATTTATCAAACGTTTTTACTATATTTTTGAAAACAGGCACATTTACATTAAATCAGGCGAATACAATTTATATTAATGATTTTTGGGCAATATTATTCCATTTTGCATTTGTTATATTGACATTCACTTTAAAATTTATTCCTACAAAAAGAAGAAAAGTAATTAAGTTAATTGATTACTATTTTAAAGAACAAAAAACGATTTCCATGATTATTGATGGTGATGATAATGATTAAACTAAAGAAAAAAGAGATTCCAGTAGGCTACAAGCCTTATGAATATATTAATGTTGCGAGCATAGAAACTGATCACGTGTTGTTTTTGTTTTCAGTTGAGAAGAAACTCCCTTTAATTATCGGAAAGGGCTCCGTTCCTCAAGTATGGATTAGAACACAGATTTCTGGCTGGGAGGATATAATATCTTCTAGCAATATTAACTACGAAAGCATATCAGGATACAAATTAGAGATACAAAAAGATATTTTTAAGAGAAGAGTTAGAATCCATGCTAAAAGTTCTGACGAGGGTGTCCTAGTGTTAGATGTACGTCAATCGAGTAAAGATAGATTGGTTATTGATCATATAGACCTCCGCCCCTTAGGATTAAAAATATTTACCGATGATGATTCTTTAACCGTAAATTTTGTTACATTATCAAATCTAAAATTTCTACATATGAAGTACATTGTAGAAGTCTAGTATCGTTAGCGCTGCCGATACACCTGTTGTCAGCGCCACGGATGCTTAGGACGTCTGTCCATGGTTGTACCTGACCCAACATTGTGAAATACCGAATTTCATTTTTGTCATTCCATAGAAACTACATCCACGCCCTTTACCACGAACCACAGTGCCAAGGGCTCATGGACATCCGGCGCGTTAAACACCAGCGCATGGTCGACAGGCAGGACAGGCCGTCGGCGGTGATCGGCAGGCTGAGCCAGTTGCGCAAAATCATCCGGCGTCGTCACACCTCCTGCGTGTCCTTCACAAACGTCCGCAGCATCAGCGTGGTGACATGTTCCACATACTGCGCGGTTGTCCAGCCTTGATCGACCGTCAGTTGTTCCCACGTCTGGATCGCCAGCAGCACACGCATCAGTTCCGCCGCGGACTGAACCGTCCACCCGTCCGCGAGCTGATCTTCCGCGGCCAGCACCATCATCAGATCCTCGCACGCCTGCCAGAGACACGCCATGCGGTCGTTGTACGCCGTCCGTGAGGCTTCATCCGCGGGGTCCGCGTTCAGCAACGCACGAGCCAGGCCGTAGATCTCCGGGATGTAGTTGCCCCACACATCCACCAGGGCCTCGAGCTTCGCGACCGCAGACTCGGCCTCCTCCACTCGCATCATCCGATCGTCGAGGCCATTCTGCACGTCGACGTAGATCACCGTCTCCACCAGCAGGTCCACCCGGGACTCGAAATGCAGGTAGAGAGCCTGACGGGATATCCCGGCACGTTTCGCGATATCCGCCATATGAACGCCGTTCCCCGTCCGTTCTTCCATCAGATGCCAGGTGGCGGTGAGGATGCGCTCGTGTGTGTTCGATGGTTCACTTGACATGGTGTAAAGCTACTGCTATCTTGACGCCATGTCAATTGACACGGTGTCAAGTCGACATCCCGATTCGACTAAGAGCAGAATGAGGATATCATCATGCAAGCACAGACTCGAAGGAAGTTCCTGTCAACCAGTGTGAAAGCCACAGCGGCTGCTGCGGCGTTGGCGACTCCCGCACAAATGATCCTGAGTCCCGCGACCGCGCAAGCGAAGTCGATTCAATTCCCCGAGGGAACCTTCGAGCCGGACGTGCCCACCGGCCGCCGGATTCTGGTCACCTATGCAAGCAGCCATGGTTCGACCGCCGGTGTCGCCGAATTCATGGCAAAGTCGCTCGCCGAACGCGGGCATCTCCTGGACCTGCAGAACATGGACAACGTGAAATCGCTGGAGGACTATGACGGATACGTACTCGGAGCGCCGATCCACTACGACAATTGGACAGGCGACGCGCGGGACTTCGTGGAAGAGAACCTCGATGTCTTGACGACCAAACCAGTTGCCTGTTTCTTCACATGCTTGACGCTGGCGAAGAATGATGACCGTGGCCGGAACACCGCCGCCGGGTACGCCGACAAGATCGCCGAACTGTTTCCACACGTCAGCGCGAACCAGATCGGCCGTTTCGCCGGTGCGTTGGACTACAGCAAGATGTCGATGTTTGGCAGCCTGCTGGCGCACTCCTTCTTCGCGGTTGTCCGTGTAAGCGAAGGCGATTACCGGGATTGGGATGCAATCGCCAGCTGGACCCGTGAAGCAAACTCGGCACTGAAAGTGGAAATGAAGGCATGATGCACGCGGTCCAGCACGGGGAATACCAGCGCGTTTTCAATCAGGTAGGACACGCCGCCGGGCGTGACCCGCAGGCTGAGCCAGCGCTGGGACATGCTGCTCCGTGAGGACGGTGTGAATCTGGCATCAAACCGTGCACAAGCAGGAACATCCTATTCCCTGTCCCTATCTTCCGTACACTGCCAACCACCACGCGACAAAACATCAGGGGGGATGTATCGTGTTGAAGGCAACGCTCCGCACACTCATTCTGACCGCACTGTCTGTCATCCTGGTCGCCGGGCTTGCGTTCGGCCAGACCACGGTCTACAACAACTTCGGCCCGGACCATGACGGCTGGGACTACAACTGGGGCCTCGGCTGGACCGTCGCCGGCGAAGATGTCATCCAGCAGTACGGCGTGGAACAGGCGATGTCGTTCCAGTGCGACGTTTCCGGAACACTGTCTGACATCTGGGTAGCGTTCTGGTATGTTCCGATCTCAGCTTATCCGGACACGGTCACATTTAAGATCGCCCGCAATCCAAACCTGATTCCGCCGGTTGAGGATGATGTCCTGGAGGAATGGATACTCACCGACTTCGAGTCGTGGTCGCAGTGGAATCCGCCGATTCACCTGGAAGGCAACGGCAACACTGTGCTGAACGCCGGCGACCATTATTGGCTGTGGGCGGTTGCATCCGACACTACGTGGACAGGCTGGTGCATGAACATTGATCCAGGCCTGCCTTGCCTCCACACCATGCGCCGTGAAGCGGAAGACTGGCTGGTTCCAAGCGCTGAAACCGCCAGCGCGTTCCGGGTGGATGTGCTCGAGGGCGTGCAGGCTCCGACCATCACGTTGAGCCCGTACAACACCCCGATCCAGATCCCGGCCAGCGGCGGTTCATTCGCGTACAACGCCGTCGTCGAAAACACCAGCGCCGACCCGGTCACGTTTGACGCGTGGACCGAAGCGGTCGGCCCGAACGGCAACACCTACGGCCCGGTCGACATGTACCCCAACCGCGTCTTCCCCGCCGGACACTCGGTGTCGTTGAACCTGGCGCAAAACGTTCCGTGGATGATCTTCGCCGGGACCTACACCTTCCGGGCGTGCGTCGGCACCTGGCCGGACACCGTGATCGACTCGGACGAATTCACCTTCGAGAAGCTAGCCGCGCCCACCGGCAGTGCAACCGTGGACAACTGGAGCAGCAACGGCTGGAACTGGACGGCTGACACTGACGGGGAAACTCTCGCAACCGTACCGTCCGAGTATCGCATCGAAGCTGTCTACCCGAACCCGTTCAACCCGGTGACCACGGTTGGCGTCACACTGCCGGAGGCCGCCGAACTGAACCTTACCGTGCTCAACACCCTCGGCCAGCAGGTCGCGACCCTCGCGCAGGGACATCAGTACGCCGGACACCACACGTTCACGTTCGATGGGTCCGCGCTGTCCAGCGGCGTGTACTTTGTGCGGCTGGATGTGCCCGGCGTCGCGTCCGACATGCAGAAGATGATGCTGATGAAGTGACTCGAAGGAAGTAAAAGACAGATAAAAACAGGCAAAGACAGTAAAGAAGTAAAAGATATAGTCTGACAGGAATAGAAGACACAAGTGTGTCATCCTGAACGAAGTGAAGGATCTCCGGCTTACACTAACGTTTACGAATCTGGAGATGCTTCACTTCTCTTCGTTCCGTTCAGCATGACACACAAACAACCACATGCGATGAGGTTGCGATAGGCTTTCGTCCACAATCCGCGATTCGTCCACAGTCCGCGACGGGTTGCGTTCGTTTGCCCCGGCCAACGTGTTGGTCGGGATCACCTACCGCCCGCAACTCGTAGCCCGTCGCCCGCAGTCCACAGACCGCAACAACATTGAAACCCGGCCTGCTGCCACCACAGACCGGGTCACCCCAACAACCATCCCACATGCACCCTACCGCGCTTCTATCGCAGTAGTATCACTCGTTGCTGATTGTCCAGCTGCCCCGGTATGGTTGTCTGAAGGACATACACTCCGCTGGCCAGACCGTCCGCCACCACATGCACGGTGAACACGCCCGGCGGCACCTGCCCATCGTGCAGCGTACGGACCTGTTGCCCGAGCATGTTGTACAGACCGGCCGTCAGCCGGCTCGTTCGTAGAACATTCACCTGCGCCACGGCGGACATGTTGAACGGGTTCGGGTACAACGCCGACACGTTCCACCCGGACGGCTGCACCGTCACCTCCGCCACTGCGGACCCAGCCCCCTCGACCGGTGTCCGCCAGCTGCCACGGCCAAATGTCCCCGCGACCAATGTCCCCGAATTACGGTGGATCTCCATCTCGTTGATGATCACGTTCGGAAGACCGTTGTTGAACAGTTCCCACGTCGCGCCATCATCCGGGCTGAAGTACACACCGAGGTCCGACCCGGCGTAGAGGTGTGACGGGCGGTCGGTATCCACCACGATGCAGTTGAACGGGATGTTCGGCAGGTCATGCGAGATGTTCGTCCACGAATCCCCACCGTCCTCACTGAGATACACCTTCTCCCCATCGAGGAAGAGACCGTTGCTGACATACACCCGGTCCGGATCCAACGGCGAGACCGCGATATACGTCGGTTTCATCCCCGGGAAAAAGCTCGTCGTGAAGCTCTGACCGCCGTCCTCCGAGCGCCAGAAGTTGTACTGCCAGTCGCAGGCGTAGACGCGCCCTGTATCGGACGGTGCCACCGCCAGCCCGCGAATGAAGTCGTTGGTCATCATGTTCGCCGTGCCGTGCCACAACTCGCCCCAGTTGTAGCTGCGGTAGACACGTTTGTGGCCACGGAACAACCGCCCGGTGACGGTGGAGTCAATCACGAACGGCGTAATCCACGCGCCCTGGTCCTGGATTCCGAAGTTCATCTCGAACCAGCTCTCGCCGCCGTCCGTCGTGCGGCGGAAATCGCCGTAGTAAATCGATCCGTACCGAATCTGGTTGTTCGCCGGATCGATTCCGCCGTCGAAACCGTCTCCACCGAGCACCGGTGTCCACGTTCCCGCGTCATACTGCTTCGAACCGTTATCCTGCGTGCCGGTGATCATCAGGTCCAATTCCGCAGCACGGTGATCGCAGCCGAGCCGGTAGACCTGCGTGATCGCCAGCATGTTGCTCTGGTCGAACCACTCGTTCTGGCCGGCGTTATACTCGTAAATTCCGCCGTCGTTGCCGCTGTATAACGTCGTCCCGCGATACTTGAGGATGTGGATGTCAGCGTGGATGTACGGCAGGCCCTCGCCCGGGATCCAGTAGGTCACCGTTTCCCAGTCAACACCGCCGTTGGTGGAACGCCAGATGTTGACCGATCCCGTCCAGATGACGTCCGCATCGGTCGGATCAACGGCCATCGCCAACGCGAACCAGCCCTGTCCACCAGTCCCGTTGTCGTTGATATCCCAGCCGAGGATGTTTGGCGAATCAGCCTGCAGGGTCCACGAATCGCCACCATCCGTCGTCCGCCAGATCCCGAGGAAGCCGGTGTAGAAGGGTGCAATCGTGTCCGCGAACAGGGCGTAGACAACGTCCGGGTTGGACGGCGCAATCGCCAGCTCGATCCGGCTGAACCCGGTCAACGGAACACCGTTGGTCATCCACAGCCACGTTTGCCCGCCGTCCGTCGAACGGTAAATCCCCTCTTCCGCAGCGGCAGCGTAGACGACCAACGGGTTGTCCGGATTGACTTCGATATCGTAAAACAGACCGGAATCTTTGGTCTGCGTCCAGGTGTCGCCAGCGTCCACAGATCGCCAGATCCCCTCCAGCGTGATCGCCAGCAGCATCTCCGGATAGTCCGGGTGCGACGCGAGCCCGGTAACGACATTCTGCTCGGACAGTTCGTAGTTCAGGCCGGTCTCGATCCATGTTTCGCCGCCGTCCGGCGACATCAGCACGCCAACGGTGTAGGTGGGAATCCTGCGCCGGGCACCGTCACGGTCACCGGTCGCGATAAACAATGTGTCCGGATGCTCTGGATGCACGACAACATCCGAGATTCCCATCACCGGGATGTTGTCGGTCAACGGGAACCAGCTGTCGCCGCCGTCAACCGTTTTCCACAGCCCGCCGGTGGCCGCGCCGACGTAGTAAACATCCGGATTGGTGGGATGGAAGGCGATTGCGTTGACACGTCCGACCCCACCGACATAGCTGCCCATGAACGGCTGGAACGGTCCCATCGGGGTCCAGTCGGAGTCGTTGTCCAGCTCGTGCGGGGTGTTCATCGCGGCACGTTCCAGCCACGCCTCCCGGATCGCCCAGGGGTTGTACTCGCCGTACTGGTCCTCACGAATCTCGGTGAACGACTGGATGCGTTTGAATGGCTTGTACCCGTTCCCCTTGTGCATCTCGTGCGACGACCAGTACGCGTCGAATGAACGCACCGTCGCATCGAAATCATCTTCCACGGGAACAGGTTGGGCATTTGCGGCAGGCAGATGGGCAAGAAACAAACAAGCGCACAACAGCCACATGAACCGTGCAGACATAAACGCCTCCAACGTTCATCCGTGCGCTGAATTTGTGCACCTGTGTACAACCGCCCCACTTTTAACCTAAACGGTTTCAGGGGCGAATGCGAGTCCCCGGACTCAATCACAGGGATATCGGCCTCCAGACAACCTGAACTTCAATAGTTAAAGGGTGGCTGATAACATGCATAATCCCCGCAACCACAGTGGGTTGCAGGGATTTGACCAGAACCTTTATCTGCGGAGCGGTCTTATGACTCCAACGCCTTGCGAACCGCCCTGGCGAGATTGTGCAACGTGAACGGTTTCGTGATAAAGTTCACCCCTTTCTGCAACACGCCCTGCTTCGCAATCACATCCGCAGTATACCCTGACATGAACAGGGTTTTTGCTTGCGGAAACTCTTTGCGGATCTGTTCTTCCAGCTCGCGCCCGTTCATTTCCGGCATCACAACATCGGTCACCAGCAGATCGAGCATCTCACCCGAGGAGCGGAGCGTTTCAAGCGCGCGTGTCGAGGAAGATTCGGTGATCACGACATAATCCAAGCCAGTCAGCATCCGTTCGGTGATGGCCAACAGAGACTTTTCGTCCTCGACCACCATCACTGTCTCTCCGTTGCCGTGCGGAGCGGATTCCAGCTGTTCTTCATTGACCGATTCCGTTTCACCCTGGAAGGCCGGGAAGTACATCTTGAATGTAGTCCCGACATCCAGCTCGCTGTAGACGTCGATCATGCCATTGTTCTGCTTGATGATACCGTACACGGTCGAGAGGCCAAGCCCGGTGCCCTTCCCCTTCGCCTTGGTGGTGAAGAACGGCTCGAAAATGTGGTCGGCGACTTCCTTCTCCATACCGGACCCGTTATCACTCACCGCCAGCAGCACATAATTACCAGGCTTGAAACCGGCTTTTTGTGCGCAATACTCCTCGTCAAGAATCACATCTTCGGTCTGGATTTCAACAGTCCCGACACCGGTGATCGCATCACGCGCGTTGACGCACATGTTCGCCAGAATCTGGTCCAGCTGTGCAGGATCCAGAAACACCGGGCTCAGCTTATCTGCTGGCTTCCAGGCAAGGCTGATGTCCTCACCCATCAAACGCTGCAACATCTTCAGCATCGCTTCCACCGACTTGTTCAGGTCCAGAACCTTCGGGTCGACGGTCTGCTTCCGAGCGAATGCCAACAACTGGCGCGTCAGGTCGGAGGAACGACGCGCCGCCTCTTCAATCTCCACGAGATCGTTGTACACGGAATGCTCTGGATCCAGGTCTAGCTGAGCCAGTTCAACCGTTCCGAGGATCACCGACAACATGTTATTGAAGTCGTGAGCCACACCACCGGCCAGCCGACCGACCGATTCCATCTTCTGCGCTTGCCGGAATTGCTGTTGCAGGGTGAGTTCCTTGGTAATGTCCCGCTTTGCTGCGACAAAGTTGGTGATGTTTCCATCATGGTCAAACACCGGCGATATGGTCGCTTCTTCGGTGTACAACTCACCGTTCTTCCGCTTGTTGACCATCTGCCCGGTCCACGTCTTCCCGCTACGGATCGTTGCCCACATCTCCTGATAAAATGCCAGATCCTGCTTCCCACTCTTCAGGATTCTGGGATTCTTGCCCATCACCTCGGCACGCGCATACCCCGTGTGTTGCTCGAACGTCGGGTTGACATACTGGATTTTCGCCTTCACGTCCGTGATGACGATGGATTCGGCCGACTGATTAATCGCAGTTACCAGCAGTTCACGTTCCGCCTCAGCCGCCTTGCGGTCGGTGATGTCCGAGGCAAGCACCTGAATCGCCGGCTTGCCCTTGTAGTTCAGACGTGACGCCATCACCTCGACCGGGACCGGAGATCCATCCATCCGCCGGTACATATCCTGTACCGGATACAATCCCTCTTCCCCTTCCATCATCCGCCTTACTCGGTCGAGTGCTTCATCGAGATGGGTCGGATACACGATCTCGGTGATCGACTTGCCTATGATTTCGTCTTCAGACTCCGCCCGCATGATCTTCAGGCCGGCCTTGTTGACGAACACAACCTTGCCTTCCGAATGAACCGCGACGCCAATGGGTGCAGCTTCCATCAAGTTGCGGTACAACTCTTCGCTTTCACGCAATGCCTGCTCAGCCCTGCGCGATTCAGTCAGGTCCTGGGTGATGCCAAGCACTTCTTGAATTTCGCCAGTATCATTCAGTATCGGTATATAGGTCGAGGAAAACTGGCTAGTTCCCCTCCCCGGAATGTCCACAGTTGATTCAACAGTCTGCTGTGCGCAGGTTTCAACAGCCTTTTCCATGGTCGGGAGGTAGTGCTGATACACCCCCGGCGGCCAGACTTCTTCTTCACGTTTTCCGATGAACTCTTCCTGCGCTCTGCCGGTCAAGCGCACAATCGATTCGTTGATATATCGGATCCGGAGGTCCGGCCCGTAAATCACCAGCACGTCCGGGATGTTCTCAAACGCCCGGTGGAGACGATTTTCGCTCGCTCGCAACGCCTCAATCGCCTCTTGCCGTTCGCTGACATTTCGCGCGATCCCGAGCACACCAAGCACATCACCATTGCGGTTTGTCATCGGTGTTTTCACGGTCTCAAAGAGATAGGACTCGCCCGTGTCCGTGAAGGTCAGCGTCTCTTCGTTCAAGGTCGGCTCACCAGCCGCGATGGCGTTATTGTCGTTTTCCCGGAAGAAATCAGCAAGTTCCTTCTCGACGAAGTCGTAGTCCGTTTTCCCCCGGATCTCCGATTCCGTCGCACCGAAGAAACGTTCAAAGGTGGGGTTGCAGGCGAGATAGACCCCGTCCACATCCTTCAACCAGACCAGGTCGGGGATGGTGTTCAGCACGTTGCGCAGCAGCGCTTCCGATTCAAACAGGGCGTCGCGCATCTTGATCCGGGAAGTGATGTCGGTCGTAAACCCCTGGATCAGGAACGTGCCATCCTCATTCTTTTTCGAGATGCGGGCGTTCATGCTGAGCCAGGTTCGAGTACCATCATGCTTGACTGCCTCATACTCGAAATCGACTACACTTCCATATTGTTTCAGAATGTCTATAAACTGGGTACGTCGCTCCTCGGAGACGTAAAGCTGTTTACCAAGGTCGCTGTAGTAATCGTAAACGTCCTCGATGGATGTAAACCCCAGGATCGAGGCCATTTCGCGGTTAACGCTCCGGACTCGACCTTCTGAATCCGTTTCAAAGATGCCGACCGGAGCGGTTTCGAACAGAGTGCGTAACTGTCGTTCACTCTCCTTCAAGGCCTGCTCTGCTGCACGAGATTCAGATTGGTCGCGGAATACCATCACAACACCGACAACGTCACCTTTTGAATCAAGTATCGGTGCTCCGCTATCCGCGATTGGGAGTTCTCTGCCGTCTTTCGAGACCAGCAGCGAGTGGTTGGCTAAACCAACAACCCTGCCTTCTCTGATAACAATCTCAGCCGGGCTCTCAACAGGATCACGAGTAAACTCGTTGATTATTTGAAGCACCTCTCCTATGCTGCGCCCGGTAGCCTCGGACAACTCGAAGCCAGTCAGTTGTTCCGCCACGGGATTGAGGAAGGTCACCGCTCCATGGGCATCTGTTACAATTACACCATCACCGATGCTGGTCAAGGTCGCTTCAAACTTGCTCAACGCTTCTGCATTTGAGCGTTCAGCAAGCAGGAGTTGCTGGTAGACAGACGCTTGTTGCTGACGGTAGATCACGAGGAACCCTGCTCCTGAAATCGAAATCAGCAAAATCATGACAAGAACTTGCAGCAGCACGCGGTCAGCCACCTCCGCGCGGATTTCCGCTGTATCCCATTTCGAGACAATGAACCAGTCAGATCCAGGAATTGCCCGCAAATCCGCTACTACTTCCTCGTCTCGATAGTCTTCGCCAATAAACATCCCCTCGTGACCCTCTACAGCGGCAACAGCAGGAAGACTCGTCTGCGTTATCGGAATCCGCAGCATCAACCCCGCCTCGGGTTGATGACGCAATCCATTGAGGAACAGGACTTCGTCACCATCACGCCGGATCAACAGGGTCTCCGCAGTCTTGCTGGAGGTTGGCCAGTTCTGAATCAAGGGGTAGAGAAATTCTTCGGCGTTGCTATGGAGTGAGATGACGGCGACCGTCTGGTTATCATCATTCACGATTGGAGCAAGGACATCAGCGTGAACAGCGTTGTGCGGACAGATGTAGAGTTGGGAGATAACAGGGCTGCCAGTTTCAATGGCCAAGGCAATGCTTTTGTTTGTCTCATCGTCAACAGGATCTGGATCCTGCAACGCCGACAACAAAACACGTCCATCCGGGGTCAGAATCAAGGCATCATCGTATTGGTAGGAATCCTTCACCAACGTCAACCGTTGCCGCAACTCGCTGCGTTTATCAAAGTCCTCTGGATTCTGTATCCATTCGATAACGGCCTCGCGGAACAACGGGCTTTCAGCAGTCAAGCGAGCGTCGCCCAGACGTTCAGATCTCCATTTCTTGATCTGATCGACTTTCAGTTCGCCGATGACCTTGAGGTCGCCATAGCGCTCATCGTACAGTTGATTGAGCTGATGATCGTAGGTGAAATAGCCAGCAACAAGGACAACAATACTGATCGCAACAAAAAGGATCAGGTAGCTGCTTTTTTTCTCTTCGTTCGACACTCCATTTGCACTCATCTCACACACCTCTCATGGCAGGCAATACCAACCTTGACAGCCAATTCATTCTTATTGCTCCGTTGATCTCCAGTCTGGTGACTTTTGTCCGAATCAGACATGTATCCAATACTTGTAAAACCTGCTGCTAAACGCGTAGCTACATCTTAGATGTGACCGTGGTCGGTTGAAGGATGGACCCGAATCAGTGGCACAATGGCGTCCACTCGAGGAACTGCACAGCAGCTGAGACCGACATATACACAACATACATTGCCAAGGCGCTACGAAATCACCTACAATATAGATGCAGAAACTGAGTAGCGCTAGCAGTATTTACGAAATTCACTACTATTGAGCGTCAACGTTCTTTAGTAATGCCGTTCCCGGATATAAAAATATTAAAATTTGATTGATTCTATACAACTTGTACTATTCTGTCGATGCGGTGACAATCCTACCCCAGCCCAGGCTGCTGAGTCGAGGAAGCCCACAGGATCACGGGTCACATTTGATCACGTCAGCCTGTATATTCGTGCATCGACCATGTAACAACGCGACGGCTCATGTTTTTTGGATCACGCGACCCATACCGCAAACTCAAGAAGCGTATCGGCCAACACAAAGTCCTCGACCAGCAGGACGATCTGGTCACGTACGCCGTGGACGCGTCCTATACCGCTCCGCCCGGCAACCACGATCCGAACGTGGTGATCATGGCGGAAACGCCGGAGGATGTGCAGGAAGCCGTACGCTTCGCACGAGCGTCCGGGATGAAGATCGTCCCCCGTGGCGCGGGGACCGGCATGAGCGCGGGATCGGTGCCGATTGGCGGCGGAATGGTCATCTGCACCGAAAAGATGAAGCTCGTCCGTGAGGTCAACACCACCGGCCGGTGGATCCAGTGCGAGATGGGCCTGACCACGGCGGAGGTCAAGGACGCTGTCGCGCGGCACCGCTTCCTCTATCCGCCCGATCCTTCCAGCTTCAAGATCAGCAGCATCGGCGGAAACATCGCGGAAAACGCCGGTGGGCTGCGTTGCGTCAAGTACGGCACGACCAAGGAGTACGTGCTCGGCCTGCGCTACGTCAACGCGTTCGGCGAACTGATCAGCACCGGCGCGCTGGCCGGCGAGGAAAGCAACCCTCTCGACCTGACACCGCTGCTCGTCGGATCGGAAGGACTGTTTGGGATCATCGTTGAGGCACGGCTGGCGGTTGTCCCCGAACCCAAGGCGACTCGCACTGTCATCGCCCACTACCCCGATCCGCAACAGGCGATCGCCGCGATTCAATCGATCCTGCCCGAGCTGCTGCCGTCCGTCGTTGAGTTCATGGATGACGCCGTGATCGACGCCATCCGCCAGCACGATCCGTACCCGTTCCCAGAGGGCACGATGGCGTCGCTGATCGTCGAAACCGACGGCCCGACCGACAACGCCGACGCCGAGATGGAACGCGTGCTCGAGATCCTCGATCAGTACGGCGCGCTGGAGATGCACACCGCCGCCAACGCTGCCGAACGCGAGCGCCTGTGGCAACTGCGCCGCCTGATCAGCCCGAGCCTGAGCCGAATCGCCAGCGGGAAGATGAACGAGGACGTCGTCGTCCCCCTCGGCAGTCAGGGTGAACTGTTACGACGTGTGCGTGAGATCAGCGAACGTACCGGCATCGTGATCCCGGTGTACGGTCACGCCGGCGACGGCAACCTGCACCTCAATTCGATGTACGACAAGGATGACATGAAGCAGGAACGCATCGCGCATGACGCCATCGTCGAATGCTTCAAGGCCGTTGTCGAACTGGGCGGCACCATCTCCGGCGAGCACGGCATCGGCGCCGCGAAAAACCGCTACATGCGCATCCAATATGACGCCGCCGAGCTCGAACTGTTCCTCCGCCTCAAGCAGGCGTTCGACCCGGACGGACTGTTCAACCCGTACAAGCTCTTCCCGCCGGATCTGACGGTGAGTGCGGCCAGTTAAGCGATTTACACCGGCTCTGTTAAGGCCTCCTATCTCTCCCATTTTTTCGGTTGTCAGAGTTTTTTTGGATTTTCTCCCTTTTACTTCAACCCATCATTCTGACAAAACCCTGAAAATGCAACCCGGCTATCCCGACGCTACCGCGCCGGACCGGGTTTGGTGTGTGGGGATAGACGGTACAAACAGCAACCCGTTGGGGGCTTTATGCGCAGTTCCAAAACCTTTGTCTGGCTGAGTCTGATCGCAATCCTGGCCATCGGTACGCAAGCCGCGTATGCCGACATCAACTGGATCCAGCGTGGAATCAGCAACACCTTCGACGGCGCGCAGGACGTCTACGCGGCTGACTTTGACGGTGACGGCGACAACGATGTGCTCAGCGTCGCCTCCTTCTCCGGCGTGGTCGGCTGGTTCGAAAACGTGAACGGTGACGGCGCCACCTGGGCGCTGCAAACCATTGACGGCACCTTCCCCAGTGGCCAGTGTGTGTTCGCCGCCGACCTCGACGGCGACGGCGATATGGACGCCCTCGCGTCATCCTATTCCTACGACAACATCACGTGGTGGGAAAATGTCAACGGGGACGGCCTCACCTGGACGCTGAACACCCTGACCGACACCTTTGACGGCGCCAACTGTGTTCGCGCGGCCGACATGGACGGGGACGGCGACATGGATATCCTCGGCGTCGCATCCAGCGCCGACCAGATCACGTGGTGGGAAAATGTCAACGGGGACGGTTCTCTGTTCACCGAAACCCCGGTGCTCAGCATCAACGGCGCCCGTGTCGCGGAAGCATTCGACATGGACAATGACGGCGATATCGACATCGTCGCCTCTGCGGGAGGCATCATCTGGCTGGAAAACGTCGACGGCGACGGCCTCAACTGGACCACGCACAACGTCAACCTCGACTTCGACTACGCGTCCAGTCTCTCCCCCGGCGATATGGACGGTGACGGCGACATCGACATCGCCAGCGCCGCCGACTATATCGCCGACGATATCACCTGGTGGGAGAACAACGACGGCGCCGGTACTAGCTGGACACAGCGCACGATCAACGATTTCTTCGACGAAGCGATCAGCGTGTTTGCGACCGACGTGGACGGCGACAACGACCTCGACATCATCGGCGCGGCACGCTACGGCGACGACGTCACGTGGTGGGAAAACGAGCTCGGCGATGGGTCGCTGTGGATCGAATGGAACATCGACGCATCCTTCTCGGACGCGCGCGCGGTACATGCCGCCGATTTCGACAACGACGGCAACATCGATATCGTCGGCGCGGCCCGGAACTCGGACATGGTCAAGGCCTGGATCAGCCGTCCGGAACCGCCGATTGTCGTTGACATCACCCCGCAACTCGATCCGACCATCGTCTCGCAGGGCGGGATCTTCTTCTACGACCTGATGATTGACTACAACATCGTGCTGCCGACCTTTGGCACCATCTGGACCGAGGTCATCCTGCCCAATGGCAATACCTATGGCCCGATGTTCTACGTCAATTTCTTCTTCACGCCGGACATGCAGATCACGGTTACCAACATCATGCAGCAGATACCTGCGATGGCCCCGCCGGGAGAATACGACTGGGTGCTGAACGCCGGCCCGAACCAGAACATGGCGCTGGGTACGGATTCCTTTCCGTTCACCATCGTCGCCGCGCAAGCCGCGAACAGTGCGACGAACCAGTGGGCCAGCGACGGCGAAGACAAGATTCTCGCCGCCATCGATGATGAAACCACCGTTGATACCGGCAGCACCCTGCCAGGCGAGTTCATGCTGAGCGCGGCGTACCCGAACCCGTTCAACGCGATGACCACGCTGAACGTCAGCCTGCCGGAAACGGCCCCGCTGACCGTGACCGTCTACAACACCAACGGCCAGCAGGTCGCGACCCTCGCAAACAGTCAGTTCAACGCGGGCTCGCATGAGCTGTCATTTAATGCGAACAACCTCGCCAGTGGGCTGTATTTTGTCCGCGCAACTGTGCCCGGTCAGTTCGAACAGATGCAGAAAGTGATGCTCGTGCGCTGATCCACGGAAGGACTCGATGCTCAACGCGATTTTCGATCTGTTGATCGGGATACCACTACTACTAAACCTCGTTCCGAAATGGGTCTGGGATTTCGCGTGGCATTCGTGGGCGGGCTACATCTGGCGAAACGCACCCGACCCCGACCCGAGCTTCCTTCGAGGAGCGGGCGGAGTGTTTGTCGCGGCGGGTGTTGCACGCATTATCAACTTCTTCTTCTTCGATCCCGCGAATCCAGGCTGGCTCATAAACAGCTTGGATTCTGTCGGGTTGATCTGCCTGTTCCTCGCCTTTTTCGTGCCGTGGGTGGCGCCGTTCCGCAAACACGAACGCGACCGGCAATGGAAGGAAATGGTGCCTAAATCTAAGGATCAAGAAAATTAAGTGTTTGATAGCAACCTGACAGAAAAGTCTCTTTACTTTCTTGATAAAATAGTTTTGTATTGCTATACTTGTAAAATGTCTGATCAACATGATATTCCTAGAAGGAGAAAGGCTGAACTTCTCGAAAGGAAGAAACGAATTCGAGATTCTCGCTCTAGTACGTCACGCGACTTTAATTATGATAATAAATATAATCTATTACTGCCTTTTGCTTTATTATGCTTTGCGATATTTAGTTTTTTCGGCGCTCCATTCTATATATTTTATAATTTATTAGCACTAGGGGCTGCTTATTGTTTTATTTTTTCAATAATTCTGTTTTTGCTCTTTTCTTTTTTGATGCTTTTGTTATTCGGTTACATTGCACCTAAACACTACTGTTCCCTACATAATTCTATTATTGGTATTATTCCATCATTGAAAGACATTTTACCAAAACCTAAACTTTAAGGATACCATTATGATTACTGCATACGGTTTTAAGAACTATAAAGGTTTTGACGATGGTATCATTGAACTCAAGCCTCTGACAATATTTCTAGGGCCAAATAACGCAGGTAAAAGTAGTGCTCTTCATCTCCCACTAATTCTTAGTCAGACGATTGCAGCTCTTAATACCTCAACCGGTAGTACATATAGCAAAACAATCGATTTGAATGGGATTTTTATTTCTGCAGGACGTAGAAAGCACTTAATAAAGCAATCAAAAGATAATTCTGTTTCATTTTGTGTTCGTTTTACTGATAATAGATTATTACGTGAACTAAAAAGCAGGTTTATGGATAATTTCATTTCCGAAATTTACGACCATATAACTATTAATATATCCAGAATATACAATTACAAGGAGAGCACAGATATTGAATCTATTGTTAAACGTTTAAATACTATTGAAAGTTCTAGAGAACTAAATGCAAAGGAGTTAATGAGCATTATAGATCTTTTAAGAAATGAGCTTAATGCTATATCGACTAAGGAGTCTGCTGATTCATCTAAAGCCATTCATACATACAGACGATTGCAAAATTTAAAATCTAAAGAGGACTATGAGTGCTCTTATTCTTTTTTACGTGCTCTATCAAGCTTAAAATCCTCTATATTTACAATAGAATACAGATTACAGCTCTTAAGCGATGAATCATTGCATATATCTGCAATTACTATGTACAACGGTAAAACTAAATTTCTAAAAGTAGAAATTAATGACAGTAAAGCTATATCTTTAAAGATTGAGAGTGATATATGGGATTCTAATATTCTATCGAAGAATCTTATAAAACACACAGCAAATAGTCTAGATCAATCCGCTAATATCTTTAACTGTGTAAAGACAAGCCCATGGTCCAGCGAAAACGATACAATGATTTCTGATATTATTCTTAATGTAATATCAAGAATAGTAGATAAATGCAGAAAAAATTTAGACCCTAATCAGATATCGTATATAGGTCCATTACGAGAGATACCGCGTAGATATTTCTTTTCAGACAATAACGACCCACGCATTAGTTATTTTCTTTCCAATCAGATAGATATTTTAAAAAATGATAAAGATGTGTCAAATAAAATAAATGGTTGGTTATCTAGATTAGGAACAAACATTGAAGTGAGTAGTTTAGATGAAGGAATCGATAGAATTGAAGCTAACAGGCATAATAATAAGTATGTTAAGTTAGATTTAACAGATATTGGTATTGGTGTAAGTCAATTCCTGCCAATAATGATCTCGGGATATGCCTCTGAGACTAACACCATACATATAGTTGAACAACCCGAATTGCACCTGCATCCTGATTTCCAAGCAATGAGCGTAGATATTTTTCTTGATATGATGCGTGACAGTCACAAAGGAACAGTCTTGAAGCAATTTGTTATCGAAACACATAGTGAGTATTTTTTGCGAAGGTTACAATTGAGAATGTTAGAGGGTATTATTGATATTGATAATGTCGCAGTATATTTGTTTTATGATACTGATAAAGGAACTAGAGTTGAGCGGCAAAAAATTAGCAATTACGCTGATTTTAATTGGCCTAAAAATCTTTTGGAAGACACCGTAAGAGATACACTAAAAATAAGCAAGTTAAGAGCAGCATTAACACATAAAGAGGACTGAAATGCCCAAGTTTACCGTGTGTGAAAACCTTGTCAAGAGGGCACAGGTTGATAATTATCTATTATACGGTGTTCTCGGGTTATTTCTTGCTGATGAGGAGTATTATTTATGTATTGATAGTCATCATTTAATATTGGATAGGTATAAATTACTGCTTAATGATGATGATGCTGGTGGACTATTGCAATGGCTCAGGAGTTTACAAGTACTAGAAAGCAAAAAATGTCTCTCGTTCAATATTGGCCGTTCTAAAACAAAAGGCTTGCATTTATATAAATCAGTAGCTTGTAGTACTGATGAAAAAATGTTAGTAGTTGAAAAGAAAGAGGATTATAAAAGAATATCTCTTAAAGATTGCAATATTGTATTTATAGATAGAGAATTGTGCAAGGATTATTTTTACAAGCCGCATGGATCTTTACCTGATGTTGAGGATGTTTAGTATTTATATCATATAGTTGAATTTTAGTCATTATATATATTTAAATTATAAGAAAAACAGCCAATATCATTAACTAGTGAACTATTATTGCCCGATACGGATCCATCGCTATGTCGAGTATCATTGTTGTAGACTTTCTCGCCGTTCACCCCGCGAACGTGTCGTCCACACCGGTCATCAACGGCACCACGATCATGTACGCGACATATAGGAACCCGTTGAAGAACACCGTCACCACCGACCCGATCCAGACATACCCCCAGTAATCGTGACGCTTTTCCTCACTCATCTCCTCCCCGCGCCAACGCAGCATCAGGTAGCCACGTCCGAGCACGAATGGCAGCGACCAGAGGAAGTACATCACGATCACCCCGAGCACGCCCAGCGACATCACACCCTGGTCACGCGTCCACATCAGGAACGCGTCCTGTGGGACCATGCTTAACCGCACAATCAGCACCAGCACCACCAACACCCCGGCGTTCACCGCCGCCCACGCCTTCACCCGCTCCGCCAGCGCCATCGGCGGCAACAGACCGCGAGTGAAATACGCGTCCAGCGCTGTCTGGATCGCAAACGTCACCAGCAGCCAGATGATAGCGATTGTCGGGGAAATGGTGCCGGGCATAGGCTGTTCCTGCCAGTACCTGTTACTTACAGCTGTTGATCCGGGGAAGCTTTTACCGTCACACGCCGCACGTGCCAATCATAAGACGGGTCGATGGGACAGAGGTTACCGCGTGCGTTTGTTCGTGCCTCAACGGGTTGTCCGGTCAGTTGCTCGTGCTGAGATGGGCCAGCTGTCCAGTTAGGCTTTCCCGGTATGAAATCGCGTCCTGGTGAAGCGTTACCGTTACCCAGAGTGGATCGTGCTGGACGTAGACATCCGCCGTTGTCGGCGTGTTCGTCATGTAATACGTGCGGACCAGTTCCGTACCCCGGTGCTGCCACATGGTCGTGCCCCAGACCATGGCATACCGCGAGATAAACTCGAAGCCGAATTTGAACGATTCACCCGGCAGCAGCGGCAGGGCGTAGGCCTTCTTGCGGTGATTTTTCAGGGGAAACGCGAACTCGTACGCCCGGACATTGCCCGGCAGCATACGCTGCACCGCGCGCGGACCATCACTGCCAGATGACGAAACCAACGCCGGCCGGTTTTCCTTGAGCGACTGGTAGAGGATCATGTCCCAGATTCCGCCGAGTTCGACACGGGACTCGTTGTCTTCGAGATCGTACGCTCGTTCGTACGTGGACACGTGGATGACATCCCGGGGATTAATCACCACTGAATTCGGGGCCTTGCCGTAGTAACGGATATTCAGCAGATCATCCCGATCATCGCCGGTCTGAATCCAGAAATTCACTCCCTGCGCGACGTACATATCCAGGTTTTTACGCAGGACCAGCACATAGAGCATCGTGTCATTATTCACCAGGCTGACCGAGGTCTTGTATTCGTCGAAGGTGTGACGCGGGTACGCATCCCAATCGCGGATGTCACCGTCAATCTCAATCGCCGCCTGCTGTTTCGCACTGTTGAACGTCTGCCTGCAACCCGCCAGCAGCAGGATCAGTACGACGAAGGATATTAGTGTGCTGAACTTGGGGGGGCGTTTCATTCACGTCACTCCATGCCTGCGCTACGCGTACCATCAACCGGCAACATCAGATCCGTCCACGCTTCAGCGGCATCGTCATGCAGCGTGCGCCGCCACGTCCGCGCACCAACTCCCCGCCCCGGAACTTCGTTACCTCGACCATCACATCCTCCAGCCCACGGATCGTGCGGTCGTTTCGGTCGTACGTGATCACATGGCCCGGCTTCAACGCGAACGTGTTCGCCCCATCATTCCACTGCTCACGCAACGCCTCGAGAATGTGCTCCTCGACGCTGTCGTACTGGTCACGATCACCGCCGACCGTCACCGTGATCTCAGGCACCACCACGCCCAACTCCGCCATGCCTTCGATCGCGTTGTCGTATCGTTTTGTCGACCCGTCCTGGAACATCACCTCGAGCCACGGGCAGTCGGTGTAAATCTCCTCAGGCGGACCGGCGTATGTCGCGCCCAGCCGGCGCACCTGCTCCCGCACCTCACCGACCACACGCTGGTACAGTTCGCGCTGCTCCCAGATGTATGGCAACGTCACAATCTGCTGCCGGTCAACGAACGTCAGCAACGTGTCCAGGTGCATGTATTCGTGCCGCTTCGGAATGTGCACCTTAAGCAACCGCTCGATGCTCGTATTTTCGAACAAATACTCCGCCAGCATCGTCGCGCCACGATCATTCGTGCGTTCTGAAATGCCGACCATCACGGTGCGTTCGTCCGGGATGAGAACGTCCCCGCCCTCGATCGTCGCCTCCGGGTCGTTAAGGATGCCGTCATACACATCGACACCCGCGAAGATCGGGTGACGGCGCACCAGCTCACGCATCAGGTACGCTTCCCGCTGACGGATCGGCATCTTCGGCGAGCTGATGATCAGCTTGTCCGTAATGAAAAACGACGGGTCGCGCATGAAGTACAGATTGACCGTCGGCTCCAGCAACACCGTCTCGCCGAACCGGTAATGCGCCGGATACCCGATCACGAGATTCGTCGGCTGAATGCTGAGCGGGTTCATCCCCGGCGGCAACCCGTTCGGCGTCACCGCCTCGACAATCTCCGCGTGCTGCACCGGATCGGCGCAAACGTCCTTCAGCAGATCGAGGAAATACAGCACCTCGATCCCGAGCGCACGCATCTTCTGGACAAAACCCTTGTGCTCAGGGCGCGCGGTCTCGATGTCGAGGATGTCGTCGCAGAGCATCGCTTCCCGGTTCCACGGGATCATCCGCCGATGCTCCCAGCCGGGCTGATGCACCAGCACCTTTTCGAGTCGTCCGACTTCGCTGTAGACGCCGAGGGGCATAAGCTGTACCTCGATTTAAAGGAAAGCGGAAGTTAGCTAAGCTACTTTATCGGTTAATCAACATCAGGATTGATAACTATTGGTTTCTTTTTATTTTTTGCATATTTGCTCCATGAAAGCTCTGATCGACCCAAATATTTTTCCATAAGCGCTTTAACAATTACAATATCTCCATATTCACAATCTGGACCTAGTTTAACTTTCATTTTTTCGAAGAATTGTTTTTTCAATTCAATAAAAATCTCTCTCCTATTAGTTAAATTTGTTAAATCACCATATTTTACTATTTCGCTTACCGATGGTTCCGCTTCGACTTTAACAGCAATATGGATTAGCCTATTTGGTATATTAATAATCCTATATCTGTACTCATTTTCACCTTTCCAAAATTCATTTTTAACTAATCCAATCTCTTTATCAAGTAGTTTTATTTCTTCTGATACTAGACCATTACTTTCGTACTCTTTAGTTGATAAAGCGTTAACTTTATTTTTATTTCTATATATTATTTTATTTGGACCTGCTATATTATAATATAAAGGCTTTTTATTATGTTTTAATTTATTTTTTGTAAAAGGATAATCCTCAAAACTAATCTGTAATCTTATTCCTTTACGATTAGTGTAATTTATCCATAATGGATAAGACTCATGGTCTTCATTTTCGTGATAAGACCAACATGATGCATATATAAGCTTTTTCAAATTTATGTTATCGTCGGTCATTGCTTCGTCAGGATCATTCATACAATCAAGTCTTCCAAACCTTAATTTTCTAGATTCTAGAATGGAAGCAAAAGCACTGACAGATGTGTAGTGGCACAATACAGCTTTCTTGCCGTTGTTTGATTCAATGCTCACATCTTCCCCCGCCTTCTATACCGATCCCCCGGCAGACGCTGGACCAGCCCTTTCAGCTCCAGCATCAGCAGCATCGCGCCGAGCCGGCTGGCGTCGACCTTGAGCGTGTCGGCCAGCTTGTCGGCGTGGATGCCATCGACACGATCCAGCGCTTCGACAATCCGGCGTTCGTCGGGTGGGAGATCATCCGGCAGGTCGTCCAGCAACAGCTTTTCCTGTTCGGCGAGAAATTTGTCCAGTTGTAACGGTCCGGCCAGATCTTCGAGCAAATCGCCGGCGTGCCGGACAAACCCCGCCCCGCTCCGCAGCAGCCAGTTCACGCCCTCATGCCCACGCGACAACGGGTGCCCCGGAACGGCAAACAGCGGCCGGTTCTCCTCCAACGCGTACCGCGCGGTAATCAACGATCCGCTCTTCGCGCCGGCCTCGACGACGACCACCGCGGAGACCATCCCGGTGATGATCCGGTTGCGCATCGGGAAGTTGCGCGCTTCCGGTCCCGCGCCGAGGAACAGTTCGCTGACCACCGTTCCATGCCGCGAAATCTCGCCGTGCAGTTTGGTGTGCTGCCGCGGGTACACCTTGTCCACGCCGCAGCCGAGCACCGCAACCGTTTTGCCGCCCTCCTGCAACGCGCCCCGGTGCGCTGCGCCGTCGATCCCGAGCGCCATCCCGCTGACGACATTCACCTTCGCCTTCGCCAACCCCGCACCTAACTGATGCGAGATTTCGACTCCGGCCTCGGTCGCGTTCCGGCTGCCGACAATCGCCACCGCGCGGCCATCGGTCGGCAACGGTTCACCAACCACAAACAACGCCGCAGGAGGATTGTGGATGTTGCGCAGCAGTTCGGGATATTCGTCATCGACCGGCAACAGCACCCGCACGCCGAGCTTGTCCGCACGTTCGAGCTGCTGTTCGCCGAACTTGTCGCCCTCTGCCTCACGCATGCTGCGGACCGTCTCCGGGCTGAGTCCGCCGACACGTTCCAGCGTGCCATCGCTGGCGGACAACGTCATCCCCGCGCTGCCGAAGATGTCCAGCAGCTTGCGTACACGGGTCGCACCGACCTCGGTCGCACGAAGCAGGGTCAATGTCGCCGCACGTTCGGCAGCTGTACTCGCTGTGGTTTGTTTGTTGTCGCTCACGGTTTCGTACAAGTAACTGACAGGAAAAGACAGGAAAAAACAGTAAAAGACAGTCAAAGAAAGCAACTGACGCAAAAGATGCAACAGATGCAAAAGACAAAGCTGAAAAAGATGAGATTCTTCACTTCGCTGCGCTACATTCAGAATGATACACTTTATAAATAATAGCAAAACGACAAATACACGTCATTCTGAACAAAGTGAAGAAGATTTAGTTGATTCCAGCTTCAATCCATCTTGACCTTCTTCAGACCATCAGGAACTTCTTCAGGTCACTTCGTGACCTTCAGAATGACGCACCTGGGATCTGACGACCATAGACCAGTAGATCTGATCCCAAGCTGTGCGACTTACCACGGACTTAAGTCCGTGGTAATGCATTGCGATCTGACTCCAACTTCTAGCATCCACCGCCGATCACCGGCCATCGCTAACCGCCTACCGATCACAGATCACCGAATACCAAACACCGATCACCGACAAACGATCACCGGTAACCGCCTACCGATCGTCATCCTCGTCCGGGTCATCCTCATCCTCGAACGCCCACTCCCATTCGGCTTCGTCAGCGCCGTCGTCATCACTGTCCCCGGACAGCTGATCGTCGGGCAGACGCCACTGCACCGGCGGCGGCGGCGTGCTTTGCACCAGCTCGTACAACTCCCGCACCAGCGTATCGACATTCTCACCGGTCGCGCCGCTGATCCGCAGTTGTTCGCCGGACCACGGTTCCCCACCGAGATCGTTCTTGGTGCGCACGACAATCCGTGGACGATCCAGCAAGTCCGGGTTGAACTCTTCCAGTTCCTTGAGCAGCACGGCGAGCGTTTCGTCAGGATTTTCGTCCAGCGCGTCAATCAGGATCGCCAGGACACGCGTCCGTTCGACGTGACTCAGGAACTGGTGCCCCAACCCCTTGCCATCTGCCGCGCCCTCGATCAGGCCCGGGATGTCGGCGACGACGAACGATTCGTACGACCCCACCTTGACAATCCCCAGGTGCGGGGTCAGCGTCGTAAACGGATACGCCGCGATCTCGGGACGCGCGGCGGTGATCACGCTCAGTAGCGTCGACTTGCCGGCGTTCGGCAGTCCGACCAGCCCGACATCGGCGAGCAGTTTCAGCTCGAGCCGCAACATCCGCTGCTGGCCCGGCTTGCCCTCGGTCGCCTTGCGTGGCGTACGGAGGGTTGGCGTCGCGAAGTGCGGGTTGCCTTTGCCGCCACGACCGCCCCCGGCGACAACCAGCTCGTGCCCTTCCTCGGTGAGGTCGCCGATCAATTCGCCGGTCTTTGCGTCGAAGACAACCGTCCCCGGCGGCACACGGATGGCCTCATCCTTGCCCGATTTGCCGGACCGCTTCGAGCCCTGCCCGTGCTTGCCGTTTTCCGCCTTGATCACGTTGCGGTACCGCAAATCCAACAACGTACCGAGCTGCGGATCCACCCTCAGCAGGACCGACCCGCCGCGGCCGCCGTCGCCGCCGTCCGGGCCACCTTTCGGCACGAATTTTTCACGCCGGAAGGAGACGATGCCGTCGCCGCCACGTCCCGCCCGGACTTCGATTTCTACTCTGTCGATGAACATGTGCGCAAGGTAGGCGCACAACTGGCAGGAGACAACGGATTCCGGCCCCATACTGAGACCGGAATCCAATAACATTGCAACTGTGGAGCAGACCACACGAGGATGACAACTTCGTCATCCGTCACGCCTTACTGCATCAGAATCCCCAGCCGATTCCAACGACAACCTGATCAGCGGTGCTGACGAACGACTGGTTCTGAATCAACTGGTATTCCGCCTTGAACGCGAGGTGCTTGATCGGCAGGAAGCTGAAGCCGGTGGACCAGGCGTCACGGTCATAGCGCGTGTCCGGCACGACACCTTCCGGCATCTCATGTTGCGTGTCGTAGACTTCGTAGCGTGTGAACAGGTTCAGGTCGGCGTCTTCAAACCAACCCTTGCGCCAACGGTCTGGATACACGTTCACCGAACCCTGCAACGAATAGCCGACAAATTGCTTGGCGAGGCCATCAAACAGGAACGCGTCTTCAATCGAGCCCCGCGCGTAGAAGCCATGCAGCTGCAGCGTACGATAACTGGTGCGAGCTTCCATGCTGACCATGCTGATGACGGTGTTGGCTTCGACACCTTCCACTTCCGCAGGCGTCTGCGTTTCTCCCATGTAGCCGAACACACCGACACCGCTGCTGCTGATCGCGTTCGGGAACAGGTCAAATTCGAAGTCGAGACGACCCATCACCGCCGGATTGTTGAAGTCCGCATTCTGCTCGAGATTGTCCCCGCCGAAGCCGTTGGACGCGCAGAAACACTCACTCTGCAGACCCTTGCCAACAATCGCCTGGTAGCTCAAGCCCGCACCGAGGTTGCCGAACATGCCCGCGCCATCAACCGTCCAGTTGTTCGGCACGATGTACGTTTCCACGAACGGCTGCGACACACCCAGGTACCCGAGCGGCTGGAAATCGAGGTTGTGCCACGATACCGGCACCGGCGCACGACCAATGCGCAGGTTCAACTCGTCCACCATCGCCACTTCCAACCACAACTCGTCCACCGAAGCGATGCCCTCCGATTCCACACTCGCAAAGGCCGCTTCCAGCCGAGTTCCGATGCTCAACCGTTCCGATAGCTCATAGCCCAGATCCAGCAAAATGCCGTGCTGCTCCTCGAACGTGCCCACCGCGCCACGGTCCCGAGCGAACAAGTGCTCGCCGTATCCCGCCACGTTGAACCGTTCACTCACCGGATGCATTTCGTCACCCAACGGACGCGGCTGTGGCGGTGCGAGGTTGGACCCCTCTTCATCCGCTGCGTACACCACTCCCGCCATTGCAAACACCGACACCAGGCAAACCGCAACAAACATGACTCTGTTTCGCTTCTTCATGGCCGACTCCACTGCTGTGTTCCCTCCCGGTAACCGAAAACTGATAACTCTGCGCTAGCATTTTTATCAGTATTCAGGGGTAGTATACTCCCTATAGTTATAAATGTCAAGCTCAAACTTCTACTTAGTATCATTTTTGGCTCTCTTGATCGGGACTACTTTCGAAGTGCAATGGTTCGGCACTGGAAGGGTGAGCAATGGTCCGGGACAAAAAACGCGGGAGAGCTGCCTGCCTGCGGTGGTCGCTCCTGATTGCGAGACTGGTGTTTGCCAACTGGATCGTCTTGATAAACAGCTGGTTGCAACACGTTCGTGCGAGGGTAAGTATCTCCGGGTACCGGGTAGAGTTACCTCGGCTTGCCTGAGAAAAAACGCCATCCGGAATCGGATGGCGGAAATGTTGAACAAAGCGACAGTTTTTCGGGAGTGCTCTCTTTTCGGTTATTTCAACCCCAACGCGGTCAGCTTCTTGTGCAGGTGTGTTCGTTCCAATCCGATCCGGCGCGCGGCTTCGCTGACATTGCCGCCGGTCGCCTCGAGCACCGCTTGCAGGTACCGTTTCTCCGCCTCGGCACGGACTTCCGACAACGGCGTCCCGATCGGCGGCAGCTTGCCCTCGGACGCACTATCCCCCGCGCCACGCATTGACCCGGAGGCATTCCGTACCTCCGGCGGCAGGTCGCTTTCCTCGATCACCTCTCCGCGCGCGAGAATCGCGACACGTTCGATCACGTTCCGCAACTCGCGCACATTGCCCGGCCACTCGTAGCGTTCCAACGCTGCCCGCGCTGGTTCGGACAACGTTCTCAACGGCAAACCGGTCTGGTGGAATTCGTCGAGGAAATGGTTCGCGAGCAACGTGACATCACCTTCCCGTTCGCACAACGGCGGCAGCTTGAGCACCAGCACCGCGAGCCGGTAATACAAGTCCTCACGGAACCGGCCCTCGGCGATCTCATGTTCCAGGTCACGGTGCGTCGCGGCGATCACACGCACATCCACCTTCTCTGTCTTCGTCGAGCCAACCGCCTCGAACTCGCCTTCCTGCAACACACGCAGCACCTTCGCCTGCGCCTCCAAGCCCATGTCGGCGATTTCGTCGAGGAACAACGTGCCGGTGTCCGCCTGCTTGAACGTGCCGACCTTGTCCTTCAACGCGCCGGTGAACGCGCCCTTGACATGCCCGAACAGCACCGACTCGACCAGTTCCTTCGGGATCGCGGCACAATTGACCTTGATGAACGGTTTCGCCACCCGTTGCGAGCCCTCATGCACCGCGCGCGCGACCAGCTCCTTGCCGGTGCCGGATTCGCCGAGTACCAGCACACGGCCGTCCGTCGGCGCGACACGGCCGATCCAATCCCGCACCTCCGCCAGCTGCGGGCTGTCGCCGATGATCGTGCCCTCACCCGGCAACTCGGCGACCTTTTTCCGCAGACGCCGGGCCTGTAACGCATTGCGCAACGTCTCCAGCACCCGCTCCCGCTCGAGCGGCTTCTCGAGGAAGTCGAACGCGCCCCGTTTCACCGCCTCGACCGCATCCGCCATCGTCCCGTGCCCGCTGATCATCACCACCGGAACGTCCGCATAGTGCGACTTGATCTCCTCCAGCAACGTGAGATCCTTCAGGTCCGGCAGCTTGAGATCGAGCAGGATCGCATCCGGCGAAGATTTCGCCAACTCGGCACGCGCTTCTTTCGCCGATCCGGCTTCGGTGGTGGTGTAGCCGTCCGCCTCGAGCACCATGGTCAACGTGCGGCGGATGTTCTTCTCGTCGTCGATGATGAGGATGGTGAAGTTGTCGCTGGGCATGGTCCGGTCCGGTTGAGTTCGTCTCCGCTGGAAGGTAGCCAACGGAATCCGCTCACGCGAGTGGATGAGGCTCAGTAGGCTACGGACTGCGGACGGCGGGCTATGGGCTGTGGTCAGTGGTCAGTGGTCAGTGGTCAGTGGTCAGTTGTCAGTTGTCAGTTGTCAGTTATCAGTTACCGATCACCGGCAACCGATTACCGACAACCGACTAACGGTTTTCGTAAACGTGAACGACCCCAGCCCCATGTGACGGCTGCCGTTGGGTCCGCCGGGCGGAACGGTTGGCGGCGCGACGCCGACATGCAGCTCGAACGTGTACTCACCCGGCGGCGCGGCGGCGGGGATATCGAGCGGGACTCTTGGACGGTAAAACGTCCCACCCGGCTGCAACGTCACCGCGATCTGCTGCAACGGGAACGTGTTTCCGGCGGGTGTGGTGACTGTTGCCCAGACGTCGAGCGGCGTCGGATTGAGGAGGATGTTTCCGACATATGCGCGGTAGTGCGTCCTCCGGCCTTGTGGTGGAACAATCTGCACATACGGATCGAGCAGCACCTTCACTTCTGATTCCCATTTCATCAACGCCAGATTCTCGGAATTCCAGCCGCCGTTTACCCGATCATACCATGCCGCGATTACCGATCCATCTTGACCAAAATCGAGGGAGGAAATATCACCTCTTGGTATCGCATCAAGCCAAAGCATTTCGCCTTCGGACGACACCTTCATCAGCCATACGTTAAAACTGTAGTCCATCTCTTGCCCATAGCCACCGGCGATTATGTTCCCATCTGGGAGAATGACATGTTCAAGGCAACAATCAAAACCATTACTTGGTCCGTCAGGATTTGGAACAACCAGCGACCAGATGACTTCACCTTCTGATGTGCGCTTCGTGACATTAAAATCATAATAGGTCGAGTCAGATCTGAATGATCCAGATGTATACAGCGTCCCATCCTCATCCTCACGGACACAGAACGCCTGTCCTTCAACTGGTTGTCCTGGAAGCAACTCATCATTCGTCCAGACGACATCTCCATCCGCGTTAAGCTTGTAGAAGATGGGTACACGAGTTTGGAGATCTTCATTCCAGTGATCTGAGCACGTCACAAAACCGCCATCGGCAGTGGGTTCAATCCACTGCGGTTTGTAGAGCGAATCCTCGTCCGTCCATTGCCACATGAAATTCCCGTCCTCGTCGAAACGGAACGCTGTCCCATTCGCGGAATAGCCAACTGCGATGTACCCCCCCGCTTGAACTTCGCGAACGCAGTAAAACAGTTCGCCGATGATCCAGCCAGGAATAACTGTCCGCCACTCTTCATTGCCATCAGCGTCGAGTTTGCGGATGTAAGGGTCAAAGCCGTTTCCCCATACCTCGCCGCATTGGATGAATCCACCATCGCTGGTCGGTTCGATGTAATGAGCACCATCCGAAGACGCTGATCCTTCAATATGCAGCCAGATTTCGTTTCCGTCCTGGTCGAGCCGGGCTGTCCAGTACTGGATGTTTGTTTCATAGTAATCAGTATAGCCAGTGGCGATGTATCCACCATCCGGTAAGGCGCGGACAGCTTCCATGTACTCGTAATCTGATCCGTAATCCCAAGTCTTTGTCCACAAAGTGTCGGGGGGTTGGGCAGTGGCGGCGGACGCGATCAGCAGGGGAAGGATGATCAGGGCGAGTGTCAGGAAACGGTGTGATGGTGTGAAGGAACGGCGTGTCCGTGTCGGGAACGGGCGTGTCATTGGGCGCCTCGGTGGAATTCGAGATATGGTCAATATACGACGGGAGAAGCGGACACGTTAATAACTGCCGATGCCATATGCGGTTGGTGTCCGTGATTGCCTGCCACGGCTTTTAGAACGGTGCCCGTGAATGTCCGTCACGTCTGTTTGTGACGGCTATCGCGGGTGGTCCGGAAGTGGATCAACGATGATGCCCGGGGGAGCTTCTGTTTGCCACCGCGGCTTGTCCAGCGACTGCCCATTGACACTCTGGCCCATCTTAATCCCGATACCGCGACACATCGAACCGTTGACCCCTCCGAACCGAACACACGAACGCGCGGGTCACTGGGACAAAACCGGTCCCCGAGAGCGCCCCACAGCGCGAGACGCATGTTCGCACGTCCTAACCGTTTGCGTTCGATGAGTCTGCGATTATCTTCTTATTCCATTGTGACGGATCGTGCGAACGGCCTAGTTCTTTTTCACCTCTTCGTGTGCAACACAAACTTCAGATCATAGACCAGAGCTTTGAGGAGAACCCATGAGCGTCGGGATTGTCGGCTGGGGATGCAAACTCCCACGGAACCGAATCAAGCTGGAGACCATTGCTGAAGTCTGGGGGGCGGACGCTCCCAGTTACAAGAAGGGCCTGCTGTTGTATGAAAAGTCCGTTCCGGGTCCGGACGAAGACGTGATCACCCTCTCTGTCACCGCCGCGCGTCGCGCCCTGATGCGTGCCGGCATCGACCCGCTCAAAATCGGCGCGCTTTACATCGGGTCGGAATCCCACCCGTACGCCGTGAAACCATCCGGGACCACCGTCGCCGAAGCCATCGGCGCGGGACACGATACCCACTGTGCCGACTTCGAATTTGCATGCAAGGCTGGATCGCAGGCGATGTACGTCGCCCATTCGCTGGTCAAGGCCGGTGAGATGGACTACGCCGTCGGCATCGGTGCGGACACCTCGCAAGGCGCCCCGGGTGACGCGCTTGAGTATTCGGCGTCCGCCGGCGCGGCAGCATTCATCATGGGCAAGGACAAAGTCGTCGCGACGATCGATTACACCCACTCGTGGATGAGCGACACGCCGGACTTCTGGCGCCGTGAGTACGAACACTACCCGCAACACGCCGGACGTTTCACCGGTGAGCCAGCGTTCTTCCGCACCACGATGGGTTGCGCGAACGCGTTGCTCGAAAAGTCCGGCATGAAGCCCGAAGACTTCGACTACTGTGTCTTCCACCAGCCGAACGGCAAGTTCCCGCAACGTGCGGCGAAAATGCTCGGCTTCGACGTCAAGGGTGACGGGTTCAAGACCGGCTGGCTGACCCCGTGGCTCGGCAACACCTATTCCGGCGCGAGCCCGATCGGGCTGAGCGCGGTGCTCGACATCGCCAAGCCGGGCGACAAGATCTTTATGGTCAGCTACGGCTCCGGCGCAGGTTCGGACGGCTTCATCTTCACCGTCACCGACGAAATCACCGCGCTGCAGGACAAGGCGCCGCATACACGTCCGCAGCTGGATGAGGACAAGCGCTACCTCAGCTACGGCCAGTACGCCAAGTTCCGCCACAAGATTCTGCGGAACTCGTGACGCCGTTGACGCCCGGCGAATGGCTGATCGGCATTGGCGGAATTGTCGCCTTGATCGGCGTGCTTGCCGGGTTCTGGTGGCTGACGGTGATCGAGCACAAGATTGAACGCGCGCAGCCGTGGACCTATTGGACCACCTTTGCGATCATCACCTTCGTCAACTACCAGGTTCTTGAGCGATTCGGCTGGCGGCCGGTGAGCATGATCTGGCTGTTCACCATCGCCGCCGTGTTGACGCTCATCATCCCGACGGCACTGAAGTGGCTGCATAAGCAGATTTGGGGTGAGTAAGGGATGCCGCTGAGCACCCCTGAATGGAGATACAGATGAAGAAACTGATCATTTTCGCCATCGTGGCGGTTGTCCTTGCACTGCTGGCGAAGGTGTGTGGAAAATACTGCCCGATAACGTGCAGCAAGTCGTGAACAACGAGTAGCCGGTCATGAGTCGCAAACGCTGGTGGTTGATTGCCATTCTTTCCATGGTCATCATCAACGCCATCCTGTGGTTGTGGCTTGGGCCACGTGGGGGATTTGGCCTGTTCCTGTTCCTGCCGTTCATCTTTTTCCGGCGGAACCGGGACGAAATCTGATTCGATGAACTCAGGTGTATGCGTATGGTGAGTCCAACGGACCAAACTCCTCCGATCATCACCTGTTGCACGGAGATCGTGAAACGATGGGACGGACGCGACGAACGCTTCTTCATCCTCACGATGAAACAGGGTGATCGTCAGATCCTGAGCTTCCAGATCAGCGAAACCGAAGCCCGGGAGAGTTACCAGATCGAGATCCGGGACGGCGAGTGTCCCTGTGAACGATTGGCAAGCGCTGTACTCAACGGCTGGTACACGGAAGTGAGACGACTGCGGGGATAACCGGCCGATGGACAGTCTCGACGTTGAAGCACTGCGCGAACAGGTGCTCGCGATGGTGCAGGGCATGCCGATCTGGCTCAAGATCCTGCGCTATCTGAACGTGGCCGCGTTCCTCGCGTTGGCAGTCTGGATCTGGCGCAGCAGCGCGCTGGGGAATGCGTGGCTGAATGTCCTCATCTTCGCTGGTGGGCTGGCGTTTACCGCGTGGGTGAACATTGAAATCTGGATCTTCGTTGGCCGGCTGGACATCATCGGCCTGCTGCCGTTCCTGCCGCTGGTGTACATAGGCGGGAAAACGATCCAGGACCGGCTGACAGGCTAGGGCTGCGGGGCTGCTGTCGGCGGAAAACAATGTGCCCGTGTTCGCTTGCGGACGCGGACCCGTTGACTGAGGACTGAATCTATCTGATTCGAAACGAAAAACTTCAGATACAGCAGAACAGAAACGAAGGGGAATGACGATGCGGGATGTGGCGGTCATCGGCATCGGGATGACAAAGTTTGGCGAACTGTGGGAACGCAGCTATCGCGATCTGTTCGTGGAAGCGGCCAAGGGCGCGATGAAAGACGCCGGCGTCGACAACCTCGACAGCATGTACATCGGCTGCATGTCCGGCGGCCTGTTCGTCGGCCAGGAACACATCGGCAGCCTGATGGCCGACTACCTCGGCGTCGCGCCGATCCCGGCGACACGCGTCGAGTCGGCCTGCGCCTCCGGCGGTACGGCGATCCGGTCGGCGTGGATCGAAGTCGCCTCCGGCCTCAGCGACATTGTGCTCGCGGGCGGTGTGGAGAAGATGACGGACGTGGACGGCGGCATGGCAACCTACGCCCTCGCCACCGCGGCGGACGCCGAGTACGAAGGCTTCCACGGCGCGACCTTCCCCGGCCTGTACGCGATGCTCGCGCACGCGCACATGGACAAGTACGGCACCACCTCGGAAATGTTGGCGCATGTCGCGGTGAAGAACCACGACAACGGCTCACTCAACCCGAACGCGCAGTTCCCGGCGAAGATCACCGTGGACGGCGTGCTCAACAGCACCATGGTCGCCGACCCGCTGCACATCCTCGACTGCAGCCCGGTCACGGACGGCGCGGCGGCCGCGATCCTCGCGCCGGTTGACCTCGCCAAGAGCATGGGCCTGCCGATCATCAAGATCCTCGGCGTTGGCATGGCGACCGACACGCTCGCGTTGCACGCCCGCAAGGAAATCACGCACCTCGGCGCTGTCGCCACCGCGACCAAACGCGCGCTCGACCTCGCCGGTGTCACCATCAATGACATCGACTTCTGCGAAGTGCACGACTGCTTCACGATCGCGGAAATCGCCGTGCTCGAAGCGATGGGCGTCTACGAACCCGGCAAGGCGGGCCCGGCATCAATGGCCGGCGAAACCGCGCGTGACGGCAAGTTCCCGGTGAACCCGAGCGGCGGCTTGAAGTCGAAGGGCCATCCCGTCGGCGCGACCGGCGTGGCGCAGATCGTGGAGCTGGTCAAGCAGCTCCGAGGCACCGCCGAGAACGGCCGCCAGTTGGCGAAGGCGAACCGTGCCCTTGCGCAGAACATGGGCGGTTCGGGCGGTTCCAGCGTCGTCTCGATTCTCGAGGCTGTCTAGTCCGGGGACGATATCGGGGACACTTTGAGGACAAAGTGTCCCACAGGATGCGACAGCAGGGTGTCATCCTGAACGAAGTGAAGGATCTTGTCGAAGACATTGAATTGTAAGGAGATAAAGCGATGGCCCAGACATTAACCGGCCGGGTGTGGCGTGAACAGCCGCAACGGTACCGCATGATCGCGAACAAGGACACCGAAACGGGAAAAATCTACTTCCCGCCGCGTCTCGTCGCGCCGGGCAACCTCGACGCGACATTCGAAGAGGTGCAGCTCAGCGGCAGCGGCAAGGTGGTGACCTACACCATCATCCGTGTCGCGCCGACACCGTACGCCGACCTCGCGCCGTACGCACTCGCCGTGGTCGAAACCGAAGACGGAGTCCGGCTCACCTGCCAGCTGACCGACCTCGACGTCGACGACGTCAAGATCGGCATGCCGGTCAACTTCGAGTTCCGCAAGCTGTACGATGACAACGAGGCCAGCGTCATCTACTACGGCTACAAAGCCGTCCAGGCCTGATCGTATGCATCCGAACGGCGCCGGTGA
Source organism: bacterium (assembly GCA_963675295.2). GTDB lineage: Bacteria > Electryoneota > Electryoneia > Electryoneales > Electryoneaceae > BMS3BBIN04. The sequence continues at coordinate 1,595,942 of CAXXKJ010000002.1, read as the reverse complement.
TTCCGGCGCCGTATCTGTCGGAGTCCGCAATGAAACGCTGGCACTTGATTCTGGTGGTAGCCCTCATCGTTTTTGTTACGCTTGCGCTACCTGTCTCAAGCCACGCCGGCCGTTTCTTCGACGGTTATTCCATCGCCTCGGACCGGATCAAGTGGAGCGGTCTGGAGAAAGACACGCCCAAACGCACCATCGACGTTCAGGTCTATGAACGTTACGACGAGGACAAGCTTCGCGAGATCGTATTCGCCATCAACGCATGGGCCGACATATCCAGGCCGTACAATCAGACGTTCGAGATGTACAGCGAACGGATGTATTAGCTGCTGACCGTGGACGGCGACACCCTCTACCCCACACCGACGATCGTGTTTCACTACCCGGAGTACATGCCGCCCGATCCGCAGATCTATGGCACCGGCGCGTTGACGACCGACCCCGACACCGGCGAACGCACCGCGCGTGTTCACATTCAGGGGAGGCAGGCGGATCAGGTCGATCAGATCCGGCAGACCCATGTCCAGCCCGAGGGGTGTGTCGGCTCCTGTTTCAGTGAGTGGTCGGCATCGTGGTACGACATCATCCAGCGCGATGGCAAGTGGTACATCGGGGGCGTCGGACCGCTTGTCCAGGAGAATGATTCAACCTTCAATTTCGTCATCGAGGAAAACGGGAATCGTACCGTGATGGACACATACCAACTGCTGAATGGTGGCGACGTTCTGTATGTACCCGGCGGCGACGGCATCCCACCGGATTACGCCCGCCTGGTCAAACCCTGATCCATCCCCGGAACTGACTGCCTTTCCGGTGATTGCCTTCCCTTTGTCTCCTCCACGGAGTCACACCCGAAAAAACTCCTGTAACTATCCTCTCCATGTTTGCGTCTACTAAGTACGGAACGTGGGTGCTGCGCGACGTCTGACATCCTGAACAGGAGATACGACGATGCGTACACAATCGATGATGCTTTTGGCCTGCCTGGTGCTGGTGCTTGCAGTTGCGGCACCGTCCCTCGCCAACAATCCCCTCCCCAATGAGAGGGCTTTCTACGCCGAAGATTTGAATCCCCGGATTCACGTCCCGGCCGACAAGATCGCATGTCTTCCGATCTTCCAACCTTACCTGCCGTGGATTCCGATTCCGCTGACTCCGGAACCGGGAACTGACGACGGACCGTTCCAGCGGTTGGTCAAGCCGGTGACGAGTACGAACGTGAATCACGCGCGTTGACCCGGCACCATCCGGGAACGCGAGGTCGCACCAGGGGAATCGTGGCTCATGCTGAACTCCGTTCATGACCTGCGATTGCCCTGTCCGGCTCCCGGGGGCTCTCAATGTGCTCCCTTCGCAGTAACCCAGCGCACGAACCCGTCGTCACAGGGGCGTGGAGGGTGAACAACAGGGCGCGACAGCAGCCGACCCTGAAGAGGAGAGAAGGACCATGATGAAGAAAATGACCATCATCACCGTGATGATACTCGTAGGATTGAGCAGTGTAAGCTTTGCGGCCGAGAACGCCGTCACTGCAGCCACGAAGACCGCCGCCGCAACCGTCGCGGAAGCAACTGTCCCGATGCGTGAGATCAATATCGAGGACACCTTCGACCAGTGCTGCGAAGAGCTGAGCGATACGTTCTTTCTGCACCCAATGCAGGTCAACCTGCTGAACGGTGAAACCGCCGCGACGCTCGACGTGCCGGAACGCGCGAACGTCAAGATGGTGCTGTACGATCGTCTCGGACGCGAAGTCCTGACGCTGCACGATGGCCAGCTGAACGAGGGACGGCATACCTTCGTCTTCCGTGAATACCGGCTGCCGATTGAAACCTTCTACCTGCGCGTCACGTACCAGAGCGAAGACGAATTCGTCAACCAGCGAGTTTTTCTCTGATCCCTGACGTATCCCTACAGCAAAGCCCCCGGCCAAAACCGGGGGCTTTGTCGTTCCGTTCAACCCACCAGCTACGGCAGGTTCGATTTCAGGTCGTCGAGACGTACCAGCACCAGATCCCCCATCTTCTCCGTGGTAATGTGATGCATCACGTCCACCAGTGTATCGTCCATCATCGTGGTTAACGTCGCCTCAATCCCCTTCAATGAGCGGCCGCTGATGTAGGTCCGGGTAACACTTTCACGCAGTTGGCACCCGCGGCAAAACGAGGTCTTGCCACACCCGCCGGGCTGCTCGGAGTACGCACACTCCACTACCACACCACCGAGCTTGTCGACAACTTCATATTCCGACTTGCCTAGCAGTGTCAACGCGAGCTTGTTCGCCGCGAGTACGACAACATCATCATCCACGACCATCACCGGGAACGGTAACTTCTCGAGGAATTCCTGAATGGTATGCGATTCGGGACGGATCAGCCGTCTGGAACAATCCTCGCAGATGCCGTGGGTAATGCCGCGCGGATCCACCAGCGAGGATGGAATCGGATCCATTTCCGAATTGCACCACGAACAAACACGACGCATACGACGGCACCTCATCTCTTCCTGACAATACTGTAACGCAAGCAAGTAGAACTATTTCTGTTTCGCTATGGGCAATATGGTACTGCTTAAGTACTTATTCAATCGTTAACTAACACTTTCTTGTTGTGGGCTCCCCGATCATATTCTTACAATCATCTATAAATACAACAGGATAGAAGTTGATTGTGGGAGACTTCACCATGGCTAAGTTCTGGCGGCGCTCAGATACTCCTCCCGGTTGGGATAGCTTGATCGCCAGTGTTGAAATGAGTTACATGCGCGGCGCGTGGCACGGCAAGAACCTCAACAGCGCATTGAAGGGCGTGGATGCCGAAACCGCCCGTCGTGCCGTCCCGGGACGCAGCAAGACTATCTGGCAGATCTGCCTGCATTGCGCCTACTGGTGCTACCGGGTGCGGGTCAAGATCAGCGGCACCGGACAGGGTAGCTTTCCACGTACAGGCAGCGACTGGCTTGAACAACCAGCAGAAGCGACCGAAACCCAGTGGAAAGCGGATCGCAAGCTGTTGCGTGAGGAATACACCAGATTGCTCGACACACTTGTCGAGCTGCGAGACAAGACAATCCAACCCGCCGTTCCAAATGATGAGCTCGAATACTTGGTCACCGGCGCCGCGTTTCATGCGATCTATCATTCCAGCCAGGTCGCTCAGTTCCGGCGGTTGCTGCGGGAAGAATGAGAGATCAACCAGCAGGCTGCCGGATCGCCACGCGGCTTGATTTTCCACCCGCGTACGTTGTCCCACCCGCACCCTGACCGTACCTTTCGGCAACCAAAGAGCTGACAAGGATCGTGATGAAAGCCTTCCGCACCCTCAGTTCCAATTACTCATGGGCGCTGGACGAGCTCGACTGGCCGGTCACCAGCGAGGTCGGTCCGGGACTGTCCGGCGTGATCGCTTCCGCGACGCGCGTCAGTTGGCTCGATCCGTCCAGCGGTACACTCGAATACCGCGGCGTACCGATCGAACGGCTGGCCGGTATGCACAGCTACGAGGAAATCGCTCACCTGCTGATCACCGGCAACGAACCGGCTGAGGACGAAGCCGCGTTCACCAGCTTCCGCGACAACCTGCGCGCCAGCCGGGAACTACCGGAAAATGTCATCGCGTTGATCCGTTCGATGGACCCCGGTATCCATCCGACACGCATGCTGCGGGCGGGAGTGTCCGCGCTCGGGTGCCACGAAATGACTGTCGAAGACGATCTATCCGGCGACCGTCACTGGCGAGAGCTGCGCATCATCGCACAAGTTGCGGCGCTGGTCGCGCAAATCGCCGCGCATCGCGTGGGACGCGGGCCAGTGCTGTTCCACTCTGAATACGACATCGCGCACGAGATGCTGCGCGTGTTGCAGGATCGCGACCCAGACTCGGAAGACGTCCATTCGCTCGACCTGCTCTGGGTGCTTTTCGCCGATCACGGCCTCGATGCGCCCACCTTCACCTCGATGGTCGTCGCCAGCACACTCGCCGATCCGTACTACAATGTCGTCGCCGGATTGTCCGCCCTGCGTGGAGACAAGCTCGGCGGGGCGGGCGAGACAGTGCTCGAGCAGATTCTCGCCCTGAACGATCCGGAAGAAGCGCGGCTGTGGGTCGCCTCGACCATCGCCTCCGGCGGACGTATCGGAGGCTTCGGTCACCGGCTGTACCACATGCCCGACCCGCGCGTCGTCATCCTGCGCAAGGAAGTCGCCGCCCAGGCCCGGCGCAAAAGCACCCCGGAACTGTTTGACATCGCTCGCGCCGTTGAGGATGAAGCCCTGCGGCAACTGGCCCCGCGCGGCGTGCACGTCAACATCAACTTCTACGCCGCGCTTCTGTTTCACCTGATCGGCGCGGATAAGCCGATGCTGCCGTGCCTGTACATGGTGGGACGCATGGCCGGCCTGATGGCACGGGTGCACGAAGAACTGGAGAACCCGCGCTTGTACCGTCCGCTCGACCGTTATGTCGGCCACCCGATCCGCCGCATCAACCGGGGGGCGGAAAAGTGAGACCCTACACCTCCGGCTACCAGATTCAAACCTACAACCGCGGGCTCGAAAACCTCGTCGTCACCGACACTCGGGTCGGCCAAATTGATGGCAAAAACAGCCGCCTGATGTACCGTGGTTACCCGCTCGACGAACTGGCCGATTGCTGCTCGTTCGAGGAGGTCGCGTACCTCATCCTGCACGGCAATCTGCCCACTCCGCAGGAAGCCGCGATGTGGGACGAAGAGCTGAAAAAGTGGCGCACTCCGCCGCAGGAAGCGTTCGACGCGCTGAAGTATATCCCGTCCAACGCGCACCCGTTGGCGCAGTATCGCACCATGCTGACCATCGCCGCGTGCCATATCCCGGAGGCCTCCCGCACCGACATGCAGGCCCAGTGGCGGCGTCCGGCCCGGATCCTCAGCTGGTCGGCAGCTCTGGCTGCCGGAGCGATTCGACACCTGAACGGCAAGAAACCACTGCCGCCGAAAGACCATCTCGGCTTCTCCGCGAATTTCCTTTACCAGGCGCTGGGACGCCGGGTTAACGAACACGAGGAAAAAGCGTTCGACGTCAGCCTGATCGTGCAGGCCGAACACGGCCTCCACGCCGCCGCGTTCGCCGCACTGATCGTCATCAGCACCGGCGCCGATCTCGGCTCGGCGGTACTGGCTGGCATGGGCGCGCTCTCCGGTGTTCGCCACGGTGGCGCGAACCAGCTCGCGTACGAAGATCTGGCCCAGTTTGACAAACCGAAAGACGCGCGCACCTGGGCGCAGGTGAAAGCCGCCGGCAAGTACCGTTTCCCCGGGTATGGCCACCGCATCTACAAGTGCCCGGACCCACGCGTGCGGGTGCTGGAACCGTTCGCCAAGAACCTGCTCGCCGACAAGGGCATGGCCGGCCGCTGGAAAGTCTACGAAGCGGTACGCGGTGAGGTGGAATCCGCCCTCGGACCGAAAGGTATCTACGCCAACGTCGACAGCATCACCGGCCTCGTGTACGCACCCATCGGCCTGCCGGTGAGCTCGTTCCCGATCCCGTTCTGCCTCGCGATCCAGACCGGCTGGATGGCGCACTGCCTCGAGTACCAGCCGCGTGGCGCGATGATCGAACCCGGCGCGGTATACCTGAAAGACAGGTAACCACGGAATACACGGAATAAACGGAATAAACGGAAAGATAACAACAGATTGAACCGCGAAAGGCGCGAAAAAAGGAAAGAAAAGATAAAAGAATTACTTTATGTTAAAAAAAAATAAATACTTTTAATTGCAAAACAATAACTACCAATATTTACCTATATATTTATAATCATAGTAACTGGATATACCTGTTATTCTTTGTATTGATACATACTTTTTATTTTTAAATTTTTTAAGTTGTTTTCTTTTCCAATCATTCAGATTTGTTTTTTTTCTTTCGCAGTTACCAATTACTTCAGGTTTTTTTCGCTGTTTTCGCGCCTTTCGCGGTTCAAAAAGTCTTTTTCCGTGTGTTCCGTGTATTCCGTGGTTGAGAGAAGCCGTTGAGAGGAACATGAACCCGTACGCCATACCTGCGTTGATCGCCGCCGTTCTGCTCTACACTCTTGAGCTGGTCGGCTGGCTGTTCCGGACCAAGGAACGGGTGAATGTCGCGTTCGCCCTGTTCGCGGGAGCATTCGGAACCGATGCGCTGGTCAACTTTTTCGTGCTCAACAACTGGGATCACCCGGACGCGTCCAAGTGGATTCCGGTGCTGATCCTGACGTCGCTGCTGGCATTGGCGGGCACGATCTATTTCATCATCGTCCTGACGGGACATGACAAGCGGTTGCGCGAAAAATTCCTCGGTATCCCTATAAAATACAACTTGATCTACCTCGGCATTGCGATCCCGGCAATGATCATCTACGGTAGTCTGACCGACCAGATGTTCGAGAATGTCACGGTTACCAGTACCGGATTAAACATCAGTTACGGCCCATTGGGCTGGTTGCTGATGGTGGCGATGCTCCCGCTGCCGTTCACTGTCTGGCCGATGCTGTTTCGTGCGATTCGGGAAGCGGACGAGGAAGCGGACCGTCACTTTCTCACGCTCAACACAATCGGCCTCGCGGTGCTGATCCTGGCGCAGCCGATTTTCGAGCTGCTGATGGTTCATTTCAATTTCACCGGCCAGTTCCTCAGCTTCGTTGGTGCGGCAATCGGCGCGATCTTTTTCCTGATCGCCATCGTGCACCATCAGTTTGACCGGATCGAAGCGCTTAACCTCGGCCTCGAACAGAAAGTCGCTGACCGCACCCGTCACCTCCGGGACGCCCAGGCACGGTTGGTTCAATCCGAAAAGATCGCTTCGCTCGCGCACCTTGTCGCCGGAGTCGCGCACGAGTTCAACACCCCGCTGGGCGCTGTCAAATCGAGCACCAAAACCGTTCAGGTTGCCAGCGCCTCGCTGGACACGCTGCTCGAACAACCGGACTCCGAAGCGAACCGCAAGAAAGCCGCGCGAATCCTGAAGAGCATTCAATCCGCGATTAAGGTGGTGCAGACGGGTTCCGACCGGATCGCGACGATGGTCAACCGGTTGAAGTCGTTCGCACGGCTGGACGAACCCGAGATCCAAACCTTTGACCTGCACCAGGGCCTCGAAGATTCCATCGCCATGCTGTCGCCGGGCTGGGAAGACCGCATCACCATCGAGAAACAATTTGGCGACTTGCCGCCCGTGCTCGGCTTCCCGGTGCTGGTGAACCAGGTCTTCTTTAACACGCTGACCAACGCTATCGAATCGATCAAGGGAGACGGCTTCATCCGGATCGAAACGAGTACGGTAGACAGCCACGCCGTGATCCGTTTCAGTGACAACGGCTCCGGCATCGCCGAGGAACACCTCGCCCTCATCTACGACCCCGGCTTCACCACCAAGGGCCCCGGTGTCGGCATGGGGTTGGGTCTGGCGATCGCGCACAACGTGATGGAACAGCATCAGGGAGAGATCGAGATCCACAGCCAGCGTGGTGAAGGCACGACCCTGATCCTGCGCTTCCCACTCGACCTGACCCCGGATCAGCTCAATCCCGGCCCGTATTCGGCGACCGTGCAGATCCCCCACGACGACAATCAACGCGACGCGCAGGAGTGACCCATGCCCCGCCCCGCAGACCTTCGTGATCATGGCTTCAAGGCCACCATCTTCAACCGTATCCGCGAAGAAATCGATGCTCGTTCCGGTTCCGGCGAAGCGCCGATCGCGCTGCATGTCGGCGACACCTACTCTGACCTGCCGCCTGAGCTGAACCAACCGTTGGACGCCGAACCGTGGAATGATCGCATGAGCCGGTACGGCGAAACGCAGGGTGAACCTGAGCTGCGCCGCCGTCTGTTCAACAAGCTGACCACGGTCAACAAGCTGCCGCTGAACTCCGAACGCGACATCCAGATCACCTTCGGCGCGACCGGCGGCCTGTTCCTCGCGATGGCACGGCTGCTGGAACCGGGCGACGAAGTCCTCACCCTGTCGCCGCACTGGACGATCTTCAAGGTGGTTGCATCCACGGCGAAAGTCTGCGCCGTCGAGGTGCCGTTCTTCCACCATTTCGCCCCGAACGCGGAAGACATCCAGATTGATGATCATCCAACGCCTTCAGCTGGTGCCGACGTTGAGCAGATCCTCACCCCGTTCCTGACCGAAAACACCCGCGCGATCTACTTCAACAACCCGAACAACCCGTCCGGCGTGTTCCTGCCGCAGCCGATTCTCGAACAGATCGCCGCGTTTGCACGGAAGCATGACCTCTGGATCCTGAGTGACGAAGCGTACGAGGATTACGTCTGGGCGCAGCAACCGTACGTCAGCATCGGATCGCTGCCCGAGATGCATGAGCGCACGGTCTCGGTGTTCAGCGCATCCAAATCGTACGCCGCCGCCGGCCTCCGCCTCGGCTGGATCACTGCCGCGCCGGGGCCTCTCGCGGCAATGCATCCCGCCCATGTCGGTGTCGGGTACGAGCCCAACCGGCCATCGCAAGTGCAGGGAATTCGCGCGCTTGCCCATCACTTCACGATCACCGAGCGTCTGCGCGCGGCGTATCTCGAGTGCCGCTCAGCGGCGATGGAAAATGTGAGACGACCGTACATGGCAGCGGACGGTTCGTTTTATCTTTTCGTCGACATGCGCGACACCTGGGACGGCCTCAACGATGCCCAGCGACTCGACCGCATGTTGAATGCCGGCGTGGTCGTCAGCCCAGGCGGTCCGTTCGGTGTGGCGTATGACGGATGGGCGCGTTTCTGCTACACCGCGGAACCGCCAGACGTCATCGCGGAAGCGGCGCGGCGTCTCAACAACGCCTGACCCCCCGACTTCATCATAGATCACTGAGGAGGACACTGCAGATGATGTTCAATACGGGGGAACTGTCTCCCGAACAGATCGAAGCCATCCTGTCCGCCCTGCCGGGCGAAATCACGTTCATTGATGAAAATGACATCGTCACCTGGTTCACCGACCGGCCGAATCTCATTTTCGAACGCGACTTGTCCATCATCGGAACCGACGTGCGACAATGCCATTCAGAAAGCAGCATTGACCTCGTCAATCAACTGCTCGAGGAACTGAAATCCGGCAAGCGTGATGTCGCCGAATTCTGGCACAAGGATTCGCAGGACCGTATGATCCTCACCCGCTATTACGCCGTCCGCGCGCTCGGCAACCAGTACCTTGGCTGCCTCGAATACGTTGAGGACATCACCAAACTCCAGCCGCTCACCGGCGAGAAACGTACGCTCGAATAGTCCGCTTACATCCCATCGTTACTGAAACTCCACCCTGAGTCACGAATCGCCATTTGTCCTGACTCCGGGTGGAGTTTGCCGTTTTTGCATTCGTCAATTCCGTTCGGACCGATTCGCTGTATCCTTCTACCAGCAACACAACCCGTAGCTAAGGAACAGCGATTCATGAGTAACGATAACCGCACGCCCGTAACGATTTCAGCCGATACACGAATCCACGATCTGCTCCGCGACTACCCGTGGCTCGCGGACCGGCTGATTGAGCTGTCCAGCAACTTCAAGGCGCTGAAGAATCCACTGATGCGCAACACCATCGGCCGTGTCGCAACTCTCCGCCGTGCCGCCGCGATGGGCAGCCTCAAGCTGGAGGATCTGCTTGCCGTCGTCGCCGGGGCGATCCGTGAACACGAGCAGGTTGAGGTTCAGGTCGATCCTGGCAAGCCTGTCGCCGACGATCAGCAGCAGCTGGACGACCTCAAGGCTTTAATCCTCTCTCTCCATGCCGGCAACGAAACGATGGAATCGGCGAAGGAGAGATTCCAGCATCAATTCGGGTCTGTCCCGGCGAAAGACATCGCGCTGATGGAACAGCAGTTGATCAGCGAGGGACTGCCCGTTGAAATGATCCAGGAGCTGTGCGATGTGCACGTCAGCATCATGGGCGAAGGAGCAGCCGGAACCCAGGTTGCCGAACAAACTCCCGGCCATCCGGTCTATACGTTCGTCGCGGAAAATCTCGCTCTGAAGGAGATTACGCAGTCGATCCGGCAAGCTGTCGAATCTCACTCCGGCGACCCGGACAAGCTGGTTGCCGCCCTGAACGACCAGCTCCCCCTCCTGCAGCAAGTCGAACGCCACTACCTGCGCAAGGAAAACCTGCTCTTCCCGAAGCTGGAACGCGAAGGCTTTGAAGGTCCGAGCAAAGTGATGTGGGCGATCCATGATGAGATCCGCGCCGGATTGAAAGCCGCCGGCCAGGCGCTGGAAGACACGGATACCGCCGCTCTTGCATCGCAACTGCCGCCGCTGTTGACCAAAATCGACGACATGGTGACCAAGGAGGAGACCATCCTGCTGCCCACCTCCATCGAGATGTTGCAGCACGAGCACTGGGCCGACATTTACAAGCAGGAAGAAGAACTCGGCTTCACGCTGGTCGAACGTGGTGATGAGTGGTCGCCACGAATCAAGATGCCAGGACCTGTGCAGCAAACCGCGTCCGACCACTTCAAGCAGCATCACCCGTTGTTTGCCGAGGAGACGGATGCCGACAACGAACCGGCCTACCGCAAAAACGCAGCGGCGAATGCTGATTCTGTGGTCATCACCCACGGCCATCTCACTGGGAAGCAGCTCGACCGCATCCTGCTCGCGCTTCCGGTGGAGCTGTCTTTCGTGGATGAGAACGACGAGGTCTGCTATTTTACCGGCGTCACGGACAAAATCTTCCCGCGCACACCCGCCGTGATCGGACGCAAGGTGCAGAACTGCCACCCGCCCAAAAGTCTCAACATGGTTAACCGCATCCTCAGCGAAATGAAAGCAGGAACCCGGGAAACAGCTCAATTCTGGATGGATGACTTCGGCGGGAAGTTCATATTTATCCGCTACGATGCGGTGCGCGACGAGGACGGAACCTACCTCGGCTGCCTTGAATCGGTTCAGGATGTTAGCCAAATCCGCAAACTGGCTGGCTCGAAGCGCCTGATGGACGAAAACTGAGTGGAGGCGCGGATCTCGGTACGATTTCCCGCGTTAAGCGTGAACGAGTTTCTAACGCGATGCCCGAAACTTGCGAAATGGTGCGGGTTTGTCGTATCCTCCCGGATTCGTGATCAGGAGCCCCGGCTGGAACTGACCAAACACACGGGAGTATCTGTTTGACGTACGTGTACTCCGAGGCTTTCTGCTGACACGCAGTTCACATACCCCGATGGGTCCAGGCGGTTACCCACCTTGTGATTCTTATCGCATTCTAAGCGATCTGGTGTGGTTTACGCACCGTGGGATTCGTTCCGGGAAAAAGTTCGGGATTCGTAACTTCAAGATTATTTTTCAGGATAGACGGAGTAGCCATGAACAAGCCTGCCAAGGAAAGACGCGAGAAAACAGTTGGGTATGTGCAGTTTAAACCGGAATTCGGTGAGGTCAAGAAGAATCTTGACATGGCGGAAGAACTTATCCGCACTGCGCCCGACGCCGACTTGCTCGTGCTCCCCGAATTGGCAACCACCGGCTATGAGTTCATGGACCGGGATGAAGTCGAAAAATACGCTGAGCCGTTCAACAGCGGCCCCACCGCCAAGAAAATGGCCGGCCTCGCGCGTGAACTGAAAACCACCCTCGTGATCGGTTTCCCGGAAAAAGATACCCGTCACAACCGCATTTTCAACACCGCCGTCCTGATCACCCCGGACGGCATGGCGCATGCCTACCGTAAGATCCACCTGTTCGACCGTGAGAAGGAACTGTTCGACAAGGCCCACAATCAGCCGCCGGTGATCGTGACTCCAGCCGGACGCATCGGCCTGATGATCTGCTTCGACTGGCTGTTCCCGGAAACGACCCGCCTGCTGGCGCTGTCCGGTGCGGAAGTCGTCGCGCATCCGTCGAACCTCGTCCTCCGCTACTGCCAGAAGGCGATGTATTCGCGCAGCGTGGAGAACGGTGTCTTCACCATCACCTCGAACCGGATCGGACGTGAAGATCGTGTCGGCCGCAGCCTGACCTTCACCGGCGCGAGCCAGGTGATGAGCCCGCGCGGCGACATTCTCGTGTCCGCACCGGAAGATCAGGACCATGTCGGACTGGCGACCATCGACCTGAACCTCGCCGATGAGAAGATGATCACGCCGCACAATCATCGTCTCAACGATCGCCGGGTCGACCTCTACCGTCCGCTGATCTCGACCTGAGACATGGTGCGCTCGGGTTCTCCCCGTTCGCGTTGAGGAGTTCTCTTTCCTGAGCTCCGCACCTTATCTTAGTGATTCCTAATTTTTACGCCCGCGAAGGAGATCCACCTCCGCGGGCGATCTGTGCTCCGCAATCGCACAGCATCGCAGGAATCTATCTTGCAAGTTCTGCGTGAGCAGGATACAACTTGTCACGCACGCAGCGAACACACGCTCAGGGGGCTCCCGTGGCGGATGAGAAAAACGCCTCAACGGACCTGATCAACCTGTCCGGCCTCGGACTGGACAACGCGGAATACGTCGACCAGCAGTATCAACGCTGGCTGGAAGACCCGGAATCGGTGGACGAAACCTGGCAGTTCTTCTTCAAGGGATTCAAGTTCGCCCAGGGGATGCAGTCTGAGCAGGACGGTGCGCCCGCCGGTGCAACCGCTCCGGGTTCGGCGCAGGGCTATTCCGCCGACGAAGCCGCAGCACAGTCACGTGTTGCCAGCCTGATCTACGCTTACCGCAGTCTCGGCCACATGATCGCCGACATCAACCCGCTGCAGTCGCCGGACGCCGGCGCGGTTGACCTCTCCATCGAGAACTTCGGTTTCAGCGAGGCCGACCTCGACCGTGAGTTCGACACCGGGCACCTGCATGTCCCTGACCGGCTGTCGTTGCGTGAGATCATCGACGCCCTGAAAGCAACCTACTGCGGCCACATCGGCGTGCAATACACTCACATCGAGAATATCGAGGTGCGGCGCTGGTTGCAGGCCCAGATGGAGCCGAACCAGAACCAGCCCAATCTCGACCAGGACGACAAGCTCGAAATCCTCTCGCACCTCACTGACGCCGAAATCTTCGAAAGCTTCATCCAGACACGCTACCCCGGCCAGAAACGGTTCAGCCTCGAAGGCGCCGAAGCGGTTATTCCCGGCGTGCACCATCTCGTCGAACAGGCCCCGGAACACGATATCGAGGAGATCGTCATCGGCATGGCCCACCGTGGCCGGCTCAACTTCCTCAGCAACATCCTCGACAAGTCATACGCAATGATCTTCTCCGAGTTCGAGGGGGCGATGCTCTCCGAAGCGTATGGCGGCGACGGAGACGTCAAGTACCACAAGGGCTACAGCAGCGAACACCGCAATCGTTGGGGACGGTCGGTCCACCTCAGCCTTACCGCCAACCCGAGCCACCTCGAAGCGGTTAACCCGGTCGCGTTGGGCAAGGTGCGGGCGAAACAACGGCAGCGTGGTGATGTCGAGAACCGCAAGAAGGTGCTCGGCCTGCTGGTGCATGGTGACGCCGCATTCGCCGGGCAGGGCATGGTCGCGGAAACGCTCAACATGTCCCAGCTCAAGGGCTATTCCACGGGCGGCACGGTGCATGTCATCATCAACAACCAGATCGGATTCACCACCGATCCGTCCGATTCGCGTTCCTCGCCCTATTCCACCGACATCGCGCGGATGATTGACGCGCCGATCTTCCACGTCAACGGCGACGATCCGGAAGCGGTCGTCTACGCGATGGACCTCGCGCTGAAGTACCGGCAGGAATTCGGCAAGGATGTCGTCGTCGATATGCTCTGCTACCGCAAGCACGGCCATAACGAGGGCGACGAACCGGCGTTCACCCAGCCTAAACTGTACGCGAAGATCAAGAAGCACCCGTCCACACGTGAGATTTATACGAAGCATCTGCTCGACGAAAAGGTGCTGACAAAGGAAGACGCCGAGAAGATCACCGATGATCTGCAGACACAACTGCAGCGTCACTTCGAATACGCCCGCAGCGAGGTTACCGAACTCGAAGTCCAGGCCTACGATGATTACTGGAAAGGGTTGGAAGGCAAGTACACCCGTGAACCTGTCGACACCCGGGTGACGCGGGAAGACCTCGGTAAGGTGGTCAAGGCACTGACCACTGTCCCGGACGGCTTCAACATCAACCGCAAGATCGCCCGGCAGCTGCCGAAACGCGTCGAAGCGTTCGAACAGAACGGTCCGGTCGACTGGTCGTTCGCCGAATCATTGGCCTGGGGTACCCTGCTGCAGGAAGGGACGCCGGTCCGTTTGTCAGGTCAGGACAGCATCCGCGGCACGTTCTCCCAGCGCCATTCCGGCTGGGTTGACACCGACACCGCCGAACGCTACCTCCCGCTCAACAGCATCGCCGAGGAGCAGGGCCATTTCTGCGCCTACAACAGCCCGTTGGCGGAACAGTCAATCCTCGGCTTCGAGTACGGCTACTCGCTCGCCGAGCCGCGCATGTTAATCCATTGGGAAGCGCAATTCGGCGACTTCACCAACGGCGCGCAGATGATCGTCGACCAGTTCATCACCTCCAGCGAGTCGAAGTGGCAACGCAACAGCGGCCTCGTCTTGCTGTTGCCGCACGGCTACGAGGGCCAGGGACCGGAACACTCGAACGCATACCTCGAACGCTACCTCGCCGCCTGCGCCGAGGAAAATATCCAGGTCTGCAACCTGTCCACCCCGGCACAGTACTATCACGCGCTGCGCCGTCAGATCCGGCAGCCGTTCCGCAAGCCGTTGATCATCATGGCGCCGAAGAGCATGCTGCGTGACAAGCGCGCGGTATCGACCATTGACGAACTCGTGGACGGCCAGTTCCACGAGATCCTCGACGATCCGAAGCAACCCCTGAAGGCCCGGCGCATCATACTGTGCAGCGGGAAGATCTATCACGACCTCGCGGAAAAGCGGGACGAGGACGATCTCAAGGACGCCGCCCTGATCCGTGTCGAACAGTTTTATCCGACACGGGACGATCTGCTGCGGGAAATCGTCGGCCGATACAGCAACGCGAAAGAGCTGGTCTGGGTGCAGGAAGAGACGAAGAACCGTGGCGGCTGGACCTTCATGTACCCGTTGCTACGCCACCTCTTCCCCGAGCTGAAGATTCGCTATGTCGGCCGAGCGTACGCCGCCAGCCCGGCGACCGGTTCGCTCAACCGGCACCGGCAGGAACAACAGCTGATCATTGACATGGCACTGACATCGTCCGAACGGATTCAGGACGAGACCGTGCTGCCGGATTCGTTCGACCAGCTTCTGCACACGAACGGCCAGGGCAACGGAGCCAACAAGGGAGTGGACAAGAGTTCTTCTGAGACGCCGAAGAAGAGTTCCTCCGAGGCCCCGAAGAAGAAAGCGAAAGCCAAGAGCGCAAACTAACTTTACCGCCCAGTTCCGCTGGGCGATTCTCATTGACCGTTCTCCGGTCAGCGGTCGAAGTCTGAAGTTTGCCCCGACCAGCTTGCTGGTCGGGATCATCAAACGTTACTTGTTTCGTCAGTTGCATCTGTTGCGTCTTTTGCATCCGTTGCGATTTCAGAGAGAGCGAAGTCATGGCAATCGATATCAAGGTTCCGGAAGTCGGCGAATCGATCACCGAAGGCGTGATCGTCGAATGGCACGTTGCGGACGGCGACACCGTCGAAGCGGAAGCCGCCCTGTTCGAACTCGAGACCGACAAGATCACGATGACCGTCCAGGCGGAAACCGGCGGTTTGGTCAAGATTCAGGTCGGCGAGGACGAGACCGTGCAGATCGGCCAGGTTGTCGGTACCATCGACCCCGACGGCGCGGGATCTGCGCCATCCAAGGACGAAGCCCCCGCCGAGGACGAGGCAGATACCGGCGCTGAAGAAGCCGAACCGGAATCCGAACCTGCCGCCAAAGAAGAACCCGAATCCGCTCCGGACGATGACCGTCTGATGCCCGCCGCGCGCCGCATGGTGCAGCAGCATAAGCTCGATCCGTCGAAGATCGAAGGCACCGGAAAGGGCGGACGTGTGCTGAAAGAGGACGTGCAGAACTTCCTCAACAGCACGGACAGCAAGCCCGCCGCCGAAGCCAAGCCGGAACCGAAGAAAGACGCCCCGGCCAAGTCCGACGCCAAGCCCGCGCCGAAGCCGAAAGAACAGCCGAAGCGTGATCCCTCGGAACGCCAGACCCGTGTGCCGATGACGCAGATCCGCAAACGGATCGCCCAGCGTCTGCTCGAGGCGAAGAACGCCACCGCGATGCTCACCACCTTCAACGAAGTGGACATGGGCAAGCTGATGGCGATGCGTGGCCAGTACAAGGACAGCTTCGAGAAGGAATATGGCATCAAGCTCGGCGTGATGAGCTTCTTCGTCAAGGCTGTGGTCGATGCCTTACAGCGCTTCCCCGAAGTCAACCGTTTCATCGACGGTGACGACTTCGTCGAAAACCACTACTACGACATCGGCATCGCCGTCAGCACCGACCGTGGGCTGATGGTCCCGGTCATCCGTGACGCCGACAAATTGTCCTTCGCCGAGGTCGAGCTGGCGATCGCCGACTACGCGAAACGCGCGCGTGAAGGCAAGATCGGACTCGACGACCTGCAGGGCGGCACCTTCACCATCACTAACGGTGGCGTGTTCGGCTCGCTGCTTTCGACACCGATCCTCAACCCGCCGCAGAGCGCGATCCTCGGCATGCACGGGATCAAGAAACGCCCGATGGTGGACGAAGAAACCGGCGAGATCGTCGTTAAACAGATGATGTACCTCGCGATGTCGTACGACCACCGTGTCATCGACGGCCGCGAGTCAGTGACATTCCTGAAACGCATCATGGACTGCATCGAGAACCCGGAACGGATGATGTTTGGGGTGTGAAAACAGCTGTGAGCCATGAGCTCTGAGTGGTGAGTAAAACCTCAAAACCAGTCCTGAGACGTGAGTCTTGAGTCCTGAGAAAAAACAGGGCTGTAGGCTATGAGCCATGGGCTGTAGCGACGAATGAACAAAGTGGCCGTGTCAGCTTGCTGACGCGGATCATCCGTATCGGAAAGCTGATGTGGGTGCATCGGAGACGAGGTTCTGCTTGCTGGAAAGCACGGATAATCCCGACGAGCAAGCTCGTCGGGGCAGACGTAGAACCTGCTAGATCAGAGTAGCGGACTTCGGACTTCGGACTGCGGACTGTGGACTGTGGACTGTGGACTGTGGACTGAGAAGAAGATAACAACGCGCGTCATTCTGAACGGAACGAAGAGAAGTGAAGAAGATCCCGCTTCGAATCGGATTCCAAACGTTTTACTTACCACGGACTTAAGTCCGTGGTAAGTAACAAGTCATCCTAAGTCCGCGGCAACAAAGAAGTCATCTTGAATCCGTGGTGAAAAAGAAGTCATCCTGACACGCCACAGGCGTGAGCAGGATCTTGCGGTATCTGTTAACCGAGTACCGACTACCGAAAACCGAGAACCGATTACCATGCCATCCTTCGACTACACCGTCATCGGCGCTGGACCGGCCGGATACGTTTCCGCCATCCGCGCCGCGCAACTCGGCTTCAAGGTCACGCTGATCGAGAAGTGGGACTCCCTTGGCGGCACGTGCCTTAACATCGGCTGCATTCCGTCCAAGGCGATGCTCGAGGCCAGCGAACACTACGCCGACGTGCAGCACAAATTCGCCGAGCAGGGCGTCATCGTGAAGGACGTCAAAGCCGACATCGCGAAGATGCTCGAGAACAAGCGGAACGTCGTCACACAGCTCACCGACGGCGTCCGCATGATCATCGAGAAAAAGCACAAGATCACGGTGCTTAAGGGTCGTGGCCGTCTCAAGGGCCCCGGCAAGCTCGAACTCGAGGATAAGGACGGCAAGAAGTCCGGGATCGAGTCGAAACACATCATCCTTGCGATGGGCAGCAAGCCGGTCGAACTGCCGTTCATGAAATTCGACGGCAAGCGCATCATCAGCTCCACCGAAGCGCTCGAGCTCAAGAAGGTACCCAAGTCGATGATCGTCATCGGTGCCGGCGCGGTCGGGCTCGAATTGGGATCAGTGTGGAGCAGGCTCGGCGCGGAGGTGACCGTCGTCGAGATGCTCCCGCAGATCACGCCGTTCGCCGACAAGTCGCTGTCCAAGGCGCTGCAACGGTCACTGGAAGCCCAGGGCTTGACCTTCATGCTCTCGACCAAGGTCACCGCCGCCGAGGTGCAGAAGACCCAGGCCAAGCTCAGCTGGGAGAACGAAAAGGGCGAGAGCGGCGAACTCAAGGGCGAGGTGGTGCTGGTTTCCGTCGGACGTGTCCCGTACACCGAGGACTGCGGCCTCGAGGACGCCGGTGTCGAGATGGATGGCCCACGCGTCAAGATCGACGACCATTTCCGCACCAACGTGGACGGCGTCTACGCCATCGGCGACATCGTGCGCGGCCCGATGCTGGCGCATAAGGGCGAAGAGGAAGGCATCGCGGTCGCCGAACTGATCGCCGGCGAACCGGGACATGTCAATTACGACGCCATCCCGAACATCGTTTACACCTGGCCCGAGCTGGCACAGGTCGGCATCACCGAGGACGAAGCGAAGAAGCAGGGCTACAAGACCAAGTCCGGCAAGTTCCTTTACCGTGGCAACGGCCGCGCGCTGACCATGAACGAGCCTGACGGCCAGGCGAAGATCGTCGTCAATGCCGAGACCGACCGCATCCTCGGCGCTGGGATTGTCGGCGCACGCGCGTCCGACATGATCGCCGAGCTCGCGCTGGCGGTGGAGTTCAAGGCGTCGTGGGAGGATGTCGCGTACACCTCGCATGCGCACCCGACCCTGGCCGAAATCATCAAGGAAACCGCGCTCGCCGTCGACAAACGCGCGATCCACGGCTAAACTCCGCAACACAGCAAACGTGCGAAGAAGGAGAAGTACCATGCGTACCCTGATCGCGATGTTGATCGTTACCCTGCTGACCGTCTGCCTTTCCTTCACACCAGCCTCCGCGCAGGACATGGAAGAGCTGATGAAGCAGTTGCAGGAACAAGGCGTTGACGCAGAAGAAATGCAGAAGATGATGCAGCAACTCAACGAGATGATGCCGGAAGCCGTCGATCCGGGCACCTATCACAGCGAAGAGTATGGCTACACCATCGACATCCCGGAAGGCTGGAGCGGCATGGTCGTTGATAAAGCGCTGGTCGCGGTAGAGGGCGACGCCATGGTCGAGATGTACGGTCCAGACACCAAGGCCTTCACCCTCTTCATTCAGGATCAGGAAGAGATCGCCGAAGATTTCCGGGGCAAGAAAATCGACGACATCTCGGTGAAAGACTTCGAGGACGAGGTCCGCAAGGCAATGCGCGATCAGGCGAACCTGAACGACATCGAGATCAAGACGATCGAGAAGACCGAGATCATCGGCCATGACGCGATCCATGTTGTCCAGCGATTCCGTGCGGACAACACCGACATGCGGTACATGGGCTGGATGATGGCCGAGATGTTCGTCTTCCAGCACGGCGACAAGCACCTGAACATCGTCTACATGTCGCCGGAAGACCACTGGGACGAGTACCAGGACATCGCCCGGAAGCATTTGCAAACGCTCAAGTTCTGATCACACACGGGAACTGGCCAATGGGAATGGGACGCCGAGGCGAAGGATACGTTGTCATCCAGTTCCTGCTCTTTTTTGCGATTGCATTCGCCCCGAGTTGGGGACCGTTGCATGCTCTGCCCGTGCTCCGGCCCATCGGGGCGATTTTGTTTGCCATCGGTGCCATTTTGGGGCTTTGGGGACTCTATGCCCTCGGACGCAACCTCACCCCGCTTCCCCATCCGCGTGACGGCAACCATCTCGTCCAGCACGGACCATACCGCATTGTGCGGCACCCGATTTACGCTGCCGTGCTGATTGGTGCATTCGGGTACAGCCTTTTCCGCTTCAGCTTCCTCGGATTGCTGCTGACGATTTTGCTGCTCGGCCTGTTTGATTTCAAGACCAAGCGGGAAGAACAATGGCTGGTGGAACGCCACCCGGAGTACATCGACTATCAAAAACGGGTGCGGAAGCTGATTCCGTGGGTGTACTGACAGCAGGCTCTCGTCTCTGGTCTCTCGTCTCTCGGAAAATCCCGTCGGAGGTCGGAGGTCGGAGGTCGGAGGTCGGAGGTATTGAGGATAAAATAAAACGGGGACACTTACTCCGTTAAGTGTCCCCGTTGTTCTCATCATCTTTGTACTTCTTTCCTACTCAGTACTTCCGTTCGACTTTCGTTCCGACTCACTTCTCGGTCACATGGATCCGGATTCCACGTTCGCCCAACTGACGGATGAGCTCATCCGCATCCACCGCCGTCTCCTGGTACAACACCCCGCGATCGGGAATTGTCCCATCGAGCAGCATCTTCAGAATCCGTGACCCGGGCCACGCCGTCGTGCGCTGCATCGCGGTCAGGCCGGATTCATCGTCATACACGTCGCGCATGCTGTAGATGATCCGGCGGTTGCCGTCACCGATCACCGTCACCCGCATGATCACTTCGTCCGGCGGATCGTGCGGCAAGGTATGTTCGAGCATTTTCTCGAGCATTTGACGCGGCGTGCAGGAAAAGCCGTTGCTGAGTGTGTGCGAATCATCGCCGAAGCCGAGATCGAACAGGAACTTGATCTTTGCGGCGTGTCCGGGGTAACGGATCGTCTTGCAATCCAGGTCCTTGAGCACATTTCCGAAGCTGCGCGGCAGGGTGCTGACCCCGCCGGAGGTGTAGAACGCCTCGAACTGCCGGTTCTCGTAGCTCAGGCTTTCCAGTCCAGTCAGGGACGGTTTCGTGGTCACGTGCCCCTTGTCGATCACCACGCTCGGCTCGAGGTACTCGTTGATCAGACCGCGTACGCTGAACACCAGCGCGTATTTCAACGGACCGTCCGGATTCAGCGGCAGCCCGCCGACACGAATCTCCGCACGGTGAGCGTCGTTGTCCAGCCGCTTGATGCCGCCCGCGACGAGCACACCCGCCAGTCCCGGTGTCAGGCCGCAGTCCGGCACAATCGCGACACCAGCCGCTTTTGCCTCCTCATCCATCGCATGCTGCGCGTTCACGACGTCGTGATTGCCGCCATAATCGACGGTGTGGCACTTGTGCGCGATCGCGATGCGGGTCAACTGTTCGTTCAAGCCGTAGTCCGCCGCGAACACCGCACCATCTGCCTCGTCAAAGAACGGAGCCAGTTCCTCCGAATTGCTGAGATCCGCCACCTGTCCACGTTCCGGTGGCAAATTCAACATTTCAAGGGCGGTTTGCAGGTGGAGTTCGGAACGGTCGACAAAGGTGATCGTGTCGCCATCGTTTAAAAGGTCAAGCGCGGCGGCACGTCCCTGCCGTCCAGCGCCCAGAATCAAAATGTGAGCCATGCGTGTGTCCCGGTTAGCAAGCAATCGCGAAGAGGGTACGACGAATTTGTCGCGTACGCAATTAAAACCTTAACAGTAACCCCAATTGCATGGTTGAAATCTCATGGAGGCTGCAGGTAAAAAAGACCGGGTGGGCTGTGAAGCCCACCCGTTGGGAGACCGCTCCCGCCCAGGGAGGTAAGCGAAAGCGGAGGGGATGTCGGGAACTGTACGATCTTTCGAAAAGCGCTCGCTGTTGTTCTATCTGTTGTACGATCTCTGACCGGGGCGAGTTCCGCCGGGTTGCGTCTCTGTCTCCACTGGAGGAACCTTCGGCTCCCGGTCCCTGTCTGCCTGTATCTGCCTATACTCTTCAGCAAACGGCCGGTTCCAGACGACACGCATTGATGTGACCGGCGTCACACCCAAGAATCCAGAGACGATCTGCGCCATGACCACTCACCGCAGGATGCAGTTGAACCCGAACCTGTCACGTACCGCTCGCCGTTTCGCCTGGCTTATCGTACTGCTGTTGATTCCATTGACCGCCTGCGCGGCAACGAAATCCAGCAGCAAGCCGGAACTTAGCCGGGAGGTACGTACCGCGATCAGCGTGCTGCCGGAGAGCGAAGCGTTCACCGAATGGCTGCTGCAAACCGGTGCCGAACCACCAGCATTCAACGAGTTCAAGTCCATCCCTGGACTGATCAACCCGCTGATCCCGCTGGAGAATCCGGACGGCGACCCGGTCGGCAGCATCAGCGAGTGGCTGGACCAACGCTCCGCGATCAAGGATACGCTGCAACGCTGGCAGCTCGGCCTGATGCCCCCTGCGCCGGATACGGTCATCGTCGAACGCCTCGAGTCCACGATGGAGTGGAACGCCATGTCCCGGCGCTATCGGCTCCATTTCGGTGCGGATTCAACCCACCAGGCCTCGCTGCGAATCGAACTCTTCATTCCCGACGGCGACGGCCCTTTCCCCGTCTTCATGACCCAGAGCAACCACCGGTCGTGGGCACGGATCGCGTTGCAACGCGGGTACATCGGCGTCGTCTACGCCGCCGCGGACATCGAGGATGACGCCGCGAAATTCAGCAACGCGTATCCAAATTTCGACTGGTCACTACTCGCGAAACGAGCGTGGGCGGCGAGCCGTGTCGTCGATTTCCTCGAAACCTTCGACAAGGCCGACACCTCCCGCATCGCCATCGGCGGGCACTCCCGAAACGGCAAGCAATCGTTGATCGCGGCAGCGTTTGATGACCGCATTGACGCCGTCATCTCCAGCAGCGCCGGAGCGGGCGGGATCATGCCCTGGCGGATCAGCTCCGAGTACGAATACGCCGAGAGCATCGAACGCATGACCCGCGTCTTCCCCACCTGGTTCAGCCCGTGGCTGCGGTTCTTCGCGGGACGGGAAGACCGGCTGCCCTACGACATGCAGCATCAGCTCGCGTTGATTGCGCCACGACCGTGCCTCGTCAGCACCGCGATCAATGACGGCGTCGAACAAACCTGGGCAATCGAACAATCGATGGAAGCCGCACGGCCGGCGTGGGAGCTGTACGATGCTGCCGACAACCTGCAAGTTCAATGGCGGAGCGGTGGCCACGAGACTCATCCGGAAATCATCCAGCGCTATTTCGACTGGCTGGACGGTGCTTTCGATGGCGATCCAGCCCGCGCCACCGACAGGTTCATCCACCCCACCAACTGGGACGCGTGGAACGAGAAAACCGACATCACCCTCGACCTGCCGGACGACTACTCACCGGACCTGCTCACGCTGAACAACGGGGAGGACGTCGACCACAAGGACACGTGGCTGGGCAAGCGCTGGCAGATTCAGCAGAACATCCGCACCGTGCTCGGTACCCACCCGCCCGCAGCTTCGGGCGATAAAATTGACTACGGGCACGATCCGAAACATGTGCGAATGTTACTTGAACGCCAGAACGCCGGCAGTGACGTGGATCGTGTGGAGGTTGTTTTCGGGGATTACATCAGCGGTGACCTGTACGTCTCCTCGTCCGCCGCGACGACGGGCCAGACCTTGCCCGGCATCCTCTTCCTGCACGCCGCGAACCGGCCCAAGGGCTATGTCGCCGGCTACCGTCTCGGCGAACACTTCTATCGCCGCCTCGCGAAAGCCGGATACGCCGTCTTCTGCTTCGACATGATCGGGTACGGCCGCCGGATCGACGAGGACGCCGAGTTTTACACCCGTTTCCCCGACTGGTCGTTGCTCGGCAAGATGGTCTGGGACGCGCGTTCGGCATTCGACCGGATGACGGAGATGCCGCAGATCGACCCGGACCAGATCTACATCATGGGGTATGGCCTCGGCGCGTGGGTCGCGCTGCACACCGCCGCGCTCGAACACCGTCACGCCGGCACCATCGCCCTCTGCCCGCCGGGTCCGTTGGACAAATCCGAGGTCCGCACCGGACACAACTACCTCGACCTGTTCGCACGACAGCGGCTCCTCCAGCCGCAACTGGCATTACTGGCGGACAATGAGAAGCCGATACCGTACGATCTGCCGCACCTGCTCGCCGCCTCCGCGCCAAAACCGCTGCTGTTGATCCAACCACGGCTGAACTGGCGAGTTGACCATCACCGGCAGATGGAAGCTTACAAGCAGGCGAAAAAGGTGTACGGTTTGTACCGTCAGAAAGGGAACATCGACCTGCAGCAGCCGAACCTCTCCGCCGCGCTCGATCCCGAAATGCAGGGGCAGGTTATCATCTGGCTGAACTCACAACTGGATGTGGAAATCGAGGAGTAATCCCCATAAAACACGCAGCCCCGGCTGCACTTCGCAAGCGGGGTCCAAATGGTCAACTGCGGGCTGTCAGATCAGTTCGTGGTGGGGCCGTTCCCGTTTTCGCCGTTGTTGAACAGGTTGTCGCCGTTTGGAGGTACCACTCCCCGCCGGAACAGCTTTTCGATCAGCAGGTCAGTAACCATCTCCGACAGCTTCTCGATGTCCGCCGGTGAGGAGGACGACTCGATATTGACACGGGATTCAAGTTCTTCGAGACGTTTACGGGCCCCCTGTAAGGAGAGCCCTTCTTCGTAAATGAGCCGCTTCAGCGTTTCGATTTTGCGTATCGCATCTTCATTGAACCGGCGTTGTCCCCCCCGCGTTCGAACCACATTGAGGTAATCTTTGAACGCGTTTTCCCACTTCCGCAGAGTGGGGGCAGCCACACCCGTCAGTGCGTTTACCTGTGAAATCGAATAAAGCTCGCTGTCCTCACTTGCGTGATGGCTACTGGACATGGAGCTACCCTTCCCTTCGGCAATACCGCCGCCGGATCATCGTTGCGGATTGACGAATCCTGCCGCCCCTTGCAAAAACGGGAGGATTCCTGTCATTCTTATCGGAATGAGAGGCGAAAACCTTGAGAGCGTTTCGGAGATTCGGAGCTTGCGAGAGGTAACCAACAAGAATTGCTGAATATCGCTAAACTTGTGCTACAAGCCGAGAGCAGACAACACGTCCTTCGCGTTCTGCGCGGCACGCAATGCTTCACGAGCACCCGGCTGTTGCAGCTGCCGCACGATCCCTGCGGTAAAATGCAGATACTGGTCCACACACTTCCGAGGTACTGCTGAGAAAAAGATGAGATCGCATGGCATGCCGTCCTCACTGCCAAAGTCGATCGGCTGGGCAGGACGCACGAATGCACAAATCAACTTCGACACCGCGTTCGTGCGCGCGTGCGGCATCGCGATCCCACGGTCGATCCCGGTAGACAGTTCCTTTTCACGCTGAATCGCGTCGTCGGAGAGCTGCTTCACGTCGCTGACATCCTCAATCTTCGCCAACCGTTTCGCTACCTCACGGATCAGCTCGTAACGGTCCGACGCCTCGACATCGAGAAACACGTTATCGTCAGTCAATTTATCGTGCAGACGGTTCTTCTTCATCACACTCCCAGACCACCTTCCATGCGCGACGTCAGTGCCCGCGAATCTTTCGCAAATCCCGCCGTTCCTTTTTCGTCGGACGCGGCCCCTCATTCTTGTGAGCCATGCTCCGCTGCGCGAGATTGATCATCTCCCACTGCTTCAGCACGTCCTCCGGTGTCTCATCCTGCCACGTTTCTTTCGCCTTGTCCTTCGGCATGTTCTTGCCAGGCAGGACCAGCACCCGGATGTGACGATAGAGCCCTTTCATCCGGATCTTGATGACATCGTCCGCATGAACGTCGGACGACGCCTTCCCGGTCACGTCATTAATCTGTACACGCCCTTCCTTGCACGCATTCGTCGCCTGCGAACGGCTCTTGAACAAACGCGCTCGGAAGAGGTAGTGATCCAAACGTAACGCTTCGGCCATCGGGCTGGACTCCGTGGAACGAGCGTCTAAGCTACTCGTTGAGGGTTCGCAGGGCAAGCAAGTCGAGAGGGGTATCACCAGCCACCCCGAGCCGGTTCAGACAATCCACTCAACCGTATCAGTAGCATCCGAAGCGCTGGCATGCCTACACTACCGCTATCCAGTTCCCGTGGAGGCGCTTTCGATGAGAACCAGTGTTCCGTTCCTGATCATCCTGATTCTATGCATCGCAAATCCCGCACCGGCGGAAGAGATCACCGTGCGTGACGGAATCTCCTGGCTCGAGTTCGGCGACACAGGCGACAACGCAACCGTCCAGTCCCTGCTCGGTTCGCAAATCCCAGGCGGAGACAGCTTTTCCACCGCCCCGCGACTGTTCACCGCCAACGAGAACCCGGCCCTCGCCGCCTGGTATCATGGCCCATCAGGCGAGTGGCGCGGTACCCTGCGCAACCTGAAACGCGGCGCCTACTGGCTGGTCCTGCCACCCGGAACCGGACAGGTCGACTTGATGCTGCCGGAGGTTGGTCTCCGCGCGGGTGTACCACGATCCGAATGGGGCGCGACCGGCTGGATGATCCGTTACACCGCCAGCGGCAAACTCAGCGTCGAACCCTCCACCCCGCCGAAATCGTCCGCGACCTATCGTGTTACCGAGAAACGCGATTCGACATGGCGAGCGGGCAGCGGAGTCTACGTGCAGGATCCTCCGGACACCGGTCTCGGCGGCTATGTCTGGGTTGATCTCGCACCGGTGGAAAACGGCTACGGCGCGAAACAGGCCGCTGTGCCGATCCCGGAACGAGGCGGGATCACCGTCCCCTTCCTCCCCGATTTCAACACGCCACCGTGGGAGGATGAGAAGTAGGGAACGTTGAGATGGCTACGCGCGGCTATCGCGGATGAGTCGCGATTACTTCTACTGCCTGATCGAAGCTGAATCCCTGTGGGGTCAGCGGCTTGTCACCTGCCACTTCCCCGTGAATCGCACGCATCGCTGCATCCACCAGCTCCCGGTTCCAACGCAACGAATACGGTTCCAGGGCCAACGCAACATCCTCCGCTGGTGCCGCATCCACGTTCAGCATCAACACCGGCGACCGCGCCTCGAACTGGAGATCTGAGAGGTGCAGGGTTCGACGGGTCCGATCTGTATCGGTCACCCAGCTCACCGTCCGGTTGGTCGCATCGAACACGATCTCTCGGCGTGTGTCGCTCACCCGCACGCTGTCAATCATCCGCCATGCGTCTTCGACTGTGACTGGCGATGATTCCTTGCGTCGTTCGCGCAGATATCGCATCCCACGCAAGTACCGCGCATACGAATCATCACCAGCAGCCATATTGGAACTGAGTGATCCACTCGACTGATCGACCATTGCCTGATATCCGATCAACTGCATGCAGCCCGCGTTCGTCAGTATCGAATACTTGAGCAAGCGATCGCGGCGAAACACCTTCGCCCCGCCCCGTGTCGATTCGATCACCGCGACATCGCCGGACGCATCCGCGACCATGAAATGCCAGCCCTCGCCGTCGAGACGCAGATCGTCCACATGCGACACGACATCCTTGACCGTCGCGTAGTTGTCCAACTGGTACTGCATCCACTGCGCGCACGAGATTGACGGCCGGTCATCCACCGGTGCGTACTCCGCGATCCAGCTCGTTTCCGCAATCACCAGCCCCGCCTCGTTCATGCCGCTTGCGATGAAGTCGCGCCCGTACGCGCTGAAGGTCACCGACCCGTACGCCGCCGCCCACAGCCTGGTGGTCGCCTCACCTGCGACCGGCCATCCACCGTGCCACGGCAACGATGTTTTCACGAGACCGCGTGGGTTGACAAACACCGCGCCCGGGATCGGTCGATCCCAATCGAGTGTGCGTCCGAAAATGACTGTTGAATCGTCGTCAATGACGAACAGCGTGCAGGCTGCTGCCGGGGTTGTGGCGATCATGAGAAGGCTGAAGAGAAGGATGGTGAGTTTAGAAATCAGACCTTGACCAGTCACAATTCCCCCCGGATTGGAACCCTGTGAGCAAAATACCACTCTGATACTCCGTTTGCTCAGCTCCCCGATATCCTTTGTTTGACAGGCGTTCCCGGTCTCGTTCGTGAAAATGGCTCCGAGTCGAGAGCCTTCCCTTTCGGATTTCAGACAATTATGGGAGTTTTTGCGTTTTCATACCCGCGAATGGCATGGGGGACCGAATTCAACGCGGCTTGCACGATGGCACGGAAATCACTGATCAAACGGCTGCGGCTGAAATTGTGGCAGTGGCGATTGAAAGTCCTGAAACGATTGGGAAAAGGTCCCAAAGAACATAATCTTCAGAATCAGCGTCACAGAGTGAATACGGACGTACCCACAACAACTACGATTCACGGGTTGTAGCGGAGCCCGTAACCAGATTCTCCTCTCTCCATGTTCGCATGGAGTTCCGCGCCCGCCCGGTCTTCGGACCGGGCTCCTCTTTTTTTGGGGCTGCGGATTGCGGATTGCGGATTGCTGTACAAGGTGTCATCCTGAATCCGGCAGTATCGGATGAAGGATCTGGCCGGAACAACCACCTGCCTCGACGATAGAGAACCATCTCCGTAACTTTGAGTAGATTCTTCCTTTCGCTGCGCGAAGGTCAGAATGACACACCGCCGTCAGCCTTCAGAGTCTCACATCTCATGTCGCATATCTCACATCTCAAATCTCACATCTCGCATCTTTAGTCTCGCAGCTCAGCTCAAATCCGCCGCCAGCTGTGCCTGGATCGCATCGACCACGTACAACCCGCGCTCACTACACCGCAAAACCGCACAGTCCCGTTCGAGCAACCCCTCCGCGATCATCCGAGACAGCGAACTCGGCGGCCAGCTCACTCCGGCAGCTTCCGCCAACTCCACCAGCTCCGCCTCCGGTCCGCCGGCGACCATGCGCAGCGTCAGCATGATCCGTTCCTCGAGGTGCTGCACCGGACTCAGCAGTTCCTCGCCACCGACTCCCGCGCCAGTTTCCCGCACCGCGTCCAGCCACGCCAGCGTATCCGGTGTGTTCCAGAACCGGCGGCGTGTGGACGCAGCAAAACTGTGCGCGGCCGGACCGAGCGACAAGTATGAACCGCCGTCCCAGTATGACACATTGTGCCGGCACTGCTTGCCCGCCCGTGCCCAGTTGCTCACCTCGTAGTGCGACAACCCAGCCCCGGCCATGGTTTCCGCCAGCAGCCGCATTTGCTCCAACTCGTCATCGTCCTCGAGCCGTACCTGCCTGCCCCGCGCCTGCATCGCCGCGAACGGTGTATCCTCCTCGACAATCAACGCGTACGCACTGAGATGGTCCGGCGACCATGTTGCGATCTCCGTCAATGTGTCCGCCCATTCCCGCATCGCGTTGTCCGTCGCGATGCTGTACATCAAATCCACGTTCAGGTCAAGCACCCCAGCCGCTTTCAACTTCTCCCACGACTGCCGTGCCTGCTCCGCCGTGTGGATGCGTCCGAGCTTCTTCAACGTGTGCTCGCCCAACGATTGCACGCCGAGGCTGACACGGTTGATGCCCGCTTCCTGCCACGCGTCCAGCAGCTCATCGGTCAACGTGCCCGGGTTTACCTCGATGCTGCACTCGGCGTCCACGGCGAACGGAAACCGTTCCCGCAGCCCCCGAACCAACCGCCGCACCACATCCGGGGCGAGCATTGACGGCGTCCCGCCACCGAGAAACAGCGAGTGCACCGTCGCACCTGTCCACGGGGATTGGTCCACGTAGAAATCAGCCTCACGCAGAGTCGCATCGACAACCGCGTCCGTTTCGGCGGGATCACGCAACTCGTGGGAAATAAACGCACAATACGGGCATTTCCGGACGCAGAATGGCACATGCACATACAGCGCGAACCGGTCCGGGCGAGGGTGGGCGTATTCGGTCAAATCCAGATGTCCAGGTTGGTGAGGGGACGTTCACGCAACACTGACCCATACGTGCGCCCTTCGCTCGGTTCAGCGTAGAACGCGATGTGCTTCTCACTCTGCACCTGATCCTCCTTCGAATCAAAGTCGGGGATCTTTTCGTAACGGGTCACGATTTCGACCACCTCATCCACACGCATTTCCTCTTCCATCGCCTCACGTTCCGGCTGCGGCGGGTCAAACAACGCCAGGTGCGGATAAAACCGCTGCTGGTTGGCCGGTTGTATCGTCGGATCCATTGTCAACTCCATGCAATCGTTCAGACGTACCGGTCGAGCACCCAGCCGAGCTGCGTCATCAGGCCGGAGTTGTTCGAAAACTCGAGCCGCTCACCGTTCTGAATCTTTTCCGTGGTTTCCTTGAACTGCGCCATGCGAATCTCCAGCGCGATCTTCCGCGCCTGCGCCTGGGCACGCATCCGCCGGTAATTGCGACGGATCCGGCGACGGTTCTGACGGACCGTCTTGTCAATCAGGTTTTCGCGCCGCTCGCTACGCGCGGCCTGTACCGTTTCAACCATTACGCCTCCGGAGCCTCTCAAGTTCTCTAAAACGCTGCCGATAACGATAAAGGATGTGGGTGCGAACGGCTGAAATCCGGCGAAAAGTGACACCTTTTCGTAGCACCCGTGTTGCATCCCATCAGTATTGAAACCTGTTCATCCCACGCCGTCACCGGGATGTTTTCCCGGATGACAGGCCGTGTATTCCCTTTCACAGCCTACTCTTGCGGTTCGCGCATCGCATCGGCTTGATCCAGCGCCTGCTGGTAGCCGGTTGCGTACCACGAGTCCTGCAACTCGTGGATCGTCTGCTCACCCACCGGGGACGCGTCCGGCAGACCTTTCGTCTCATCGGCTTTGATCGCCGCACGCGCCTGTTCGCTGATTTCCACCTGGTCGTGCAAGTGTGGTGCGATCCGTTCCGCGACATTCTGCCGCCGAACCATACCGATATCCCCGGCTTCGGCCTTCCGGTCGACTCCGGTCTGCTTCGCGGGGTCGCTTTTCTGGACCGGCTGCGGACGGCCCTGCTCGTACAGCCGATCAATCCGATTGACCATCGTTCACTCCTGAGCGAAGTTGTGCTGCTTAACGTACCTTCAAGGAGCGTGCCATATACCTGATCATAGTTCTAACCTATTGATAATTTTGTTCTTATAACAGAGTTGCCAAGCGATCGACCAAGAAAGTGTTACCTTTTCGTAGCAGCCTGTTTTTGGTATTCTCGATACAAAACGAGGCCGTGTCGGCGATGTCTCGACACGACCTCGTGCGAAATTCGAGTCCCCATCATGGCTTCATCGCCGGGACAGGCACGACGGAATCGTCAACCCTGCGCCACCTCTTCCACCAGCAACCGGCAGAAGTCAGGGATATCCTCCACAACGCGACCCCAGACGATATTCCCATCACGGAACGCCGGTTCGTTGACCCAGGTCCCGCCGGCGTTGACGATATCGTCACGGATCCCGGTGCTGCCGGTGCATTTGTGACCATCTACGATTCCCGCCGAGATGCCGACCCAGCCGGCGTGGCAGATCATCGCCACAATCTTCCCGGCATCGTACATCTCCTTGACCAGCAGCGTCATGTGCGGGTCACGCCGCATCCGGTCCGGGGCGAAACCGCCCGGTACCACTACCGCATCAAACTGGCTGGAATTCGCATTTTCGGACGCGACATCCGCCTTGCGGCCGACACCGTGATGCTTGCTCGGATACTCGGTTTTCGTGTCACCACCGATCACCGTAACCTCCGCCCCTTCTTCGAGCAGCCGATAGTACGGCACCCAGAATTCATGGTCCTCGAACAACGGACCGATCAGCAGCGCGATTTTCTTTCCCTGCAGCTTCATCGTAGCCTCCTCCGTGATTGGTTGAGACGACAAACCCCGGCCACGCTGACCGGGGTTGAATGTCATCGGTTGTGTCCTGCGATCAGCCGGCGTAGATATCCATGATCTTGTGCAGCAGTTTGACCGCGTCGTCTTTCGGACGCTGGAACGAGTTGCGGCCGATGATCGAACCGAAGCCGCCACCGTCGTGGATGCCCTGAATCGCTTCGAGCACGCTCTCATCCGTGCCCTTGCCACCACCGGAGAAGATCACGATCCGGCGACCGTTGAACGCACTCTTGACCACCAGCTTGATGCGTGCAGCCAACGTGCTGATATCCGCGCCGGATTCCTCGATCGCCTTCCTGTTCGCGTCCTGCTCCACAAAGTCGGTCGGCGGCTTGACCTTGATGATGTCCGCGCCGAGCTGAGCCGCGATCTGCGCCGCGTAGCACGACACATCCACCGCCGTCTCACCCTGTTTCGAAATGTCCTCGCCGCGTGGATACGACCAGATCACCGCAGCCAGGCCGGCATCATGCGCTTCTTCGATGTACTCACGAACCTGCTCGTACATCTCCTCGCGCTCCAGCGAGCCCGGATAGATGGTGAATCCAACGCCCGCGCAGCCGAGTTCGACCGCGTCTTGTACCGACGCCGTGCGCGCCGGAATCGGGTCGGTATCCTTGTGCAGCACGTCGTGGTTGTTCGCCTTCAGAATCAGCGGAACCTGGCCGGTGAACCGGTTGGCCGCTTCTTCGATGAAACCGAGCGGGGCGGCGTACGCATTCGTACCGGCGGCCAACGCCAGTTGCGGATGATAATCCGGGTCAAACGTCGGTTCGTTCGGCAGATACGTCCGCAACGGTCCGTGCTCGAAGCCCTGGTCTACCGGCAGGATCACCAGCTTGCCGGTGCCGCCGAGACGGCCGTGCATCAACATGCGGTAAAGATTTGTGCGCACACCGGCATTGCGGTGGCCGTACCAGCTGAGAATCTCACGAACTCTGTCCGTCATGAGGTCTCTCCTCAAAGCGTTAAAATGTGTGATGTGGGGATGCTCGCCTCTGCGAACTTAGCGAGCGATCCGGCGTTTGACAAGCTTGCGACTCACGGGTCCCTGCCCCCGAGAAACGCCTCGCCGGATTGCTTGTTCCCAACACTCTGCTACACCTATATTCGCATAAGCGCATATTTGAGGAGGGCTGATGGATCGTACCGTTGAGCTGTTACGTGCCATGGGGGAAGAAAGCCGCCTGAGAATTCTGCTCCTATTGGAACAGGCAGGCGAATTGTCCGTTGCCGACTTGAGCCAGGCACTGGAGTTGGCGCAACCGAAAGTGTCACGGCATTTAAGCCGTCTGCGCCTTGCTGGCTGGGTCCGTGATCGCCGCTGGCGTGGCTTTTCCCTCTACCGTGTCGTGTTGCAGCCCGGTGACATCCACCGCGAGTACCTGCTCAATCTGACCGAACACCTCCGTGAAGACAACACCGCCGCCAGCGACCTGGAACGATTGGGTGCACTGCGGCGTTCTTCCAAGCAGACTGGTCTGCGGGAAGCCGAGCAAGACGACGACGAGGCACCCGTGCCGGATTTTGACCCTAACCAACCACCTTCTGCAGGACTGGCATGAAAATTTATACCAAGACGGGCGACAAGGGACAAACCAGCCTGTTGCGCGGGGGACGTGTTCCCAAGCACCACCCTCGAGTGGACGTATACGGCACCATGGACGAACTCAACAGCCAGATCGGGCTTGTCCGCGCGCTGAACGAGGATACCGCCGTCGAGGAAAAGCTTGACTGGATTCAGGAACGGCTGCACGTGCTTTGCTCGGACGTTGCCGCTCCGCCGTCCGATACCGAGGAAGACGCCCGCATCCCACGCATCAGCGAGGACAATGTCACACGTCTCGAGCGCATGATCGACGAAATGGACGAAGACCTGCCGCAGCTGATGAACTTCATCCTGCCCGGCGGAAACCCGGCAGGCGCGGCACTGCATGTCGCCCGCACCATCTGCCGCCGTGGCGAACGCCGCCTGACCGAGATCGCCGAGATGGGCGAAGCAATCAACGAGCACTCGCTGACCTTCGTCAATCGTCTCAGTGACACGCTGTTCACTCTCGCCCGCTGGACAAATCATCGTGCCGGCAGCGATGAGACCCCTTGGATCGGGAAGGAACATGCGTAGTCGAAAGTCGAAAGTCGAAAGTCGAAAGTCGAAAGTCGAAAGTCGAAAGTCGAAAGTCGAAAGTCGAAAGTCGAAAGTCGAAAGTCGAAAGTCGAAAGTCGAAAGTCGAAAGTCGAAAGTACTGAAGATGAAATAAATCGGGGACACTTAGCGGAGTAAGTGTCCCCGTTCCTCTCATCTATTCAGTGCTTCTTCCTTCTTGGTACTTCTTTTTACTCCTTACTTGTCTTGTACTTCTTTAAACTCCGTACTTCTCTTCGACTTGGTACTTCCTTTTTACTTCAACAGAACCACCTTGTCCATCCGCCTAACATCACCCGCCCGCAGACTGAGGAAATACACCCCACTTGACAGCACCGAAGCGTCCCACGTCACCTCATGCACACCGGCAGCTACCTGGCCACGGCTTAGTTCGGCAACGGTCTGCCCGAGCAGATTGACCACCGTCAGCTCTACCTCCGCCGCTGTTGGCAATGTGTAGCTGATCGTCATCGCGGTGTTGAACGGGTTCGGATAGCCGCTGAGCTCGACAGTCTGTGGCAGGACGACTTGCTCAATCGGCTTTGCATCAACCGCTGTCGTCGCGCCCATCCAGTGCATGCAGTTCCAGAGCACGTCCGCACTGCGCCATGAATCGTAGATACCGGACACGGATTCGATGTTGAATGGCAAATAGATCGCGGACCAGATATCACCGTTATACCCGACGCCGCCAATATTTCCAATCAAGTTGTATCTGAATAAACTCGTTCCTTCCGCTAGCGGTGTGACCGATGCCTGGTCACGTGTGGTACCCATACCGTCGCAGGTGATATAGATCACGGCTTCGGGGAATGGACCACTTGACACACCGTACAACAGATCGAACGAGTCACCGACGTTATCCAACTCATGCTCAGCTTTGAAATAGGTTGCCAGCAGGTCTTCTGTGCTACTGTCTTCACCGATATTTTCACCACTTAGCAAAAGTTTTCCACCTTTGCCGAGATAGGTCGCAATCGTTTCTCTTTCCGTGGTACTCAGCGGATAGCTGGTCGCATTTGACGTGATCCAGACCAGTGCAGCGTACTGCGTCAGATCCATCGCGACAGCCTGTGACGACGTCAGCATCTCCATGGTGATACCCGATTCCAGCATCATTGTAAACAGGTCGTCGAAGAGGTCCTCTTCAGGCCGGCTGTCGTCAATCAGCGCTATGGTTGGTTGGCCAACCAGCTGCAAGAATTCACAATCGGATTCGTAGCCACATCCATCCACGAAGTGCACGCTGAAGGTGACATATTCCGGCGCAAAATTCGCCGGGATCATGATCTCAAATGGTTCCGGCGTGTTCCTCGCCATCGCTCCCGGTGATATGTCGTCCCAGGTCGCAGTAGCCTGAGAAATCGTGATCTGGTCATTGCTGCAGGATAACGTTCCAACCAGGTTGTCGGTCGAGAGGAACTCTTCCCCATTCTCCAGGTTGAGAATCAGGTCAACACACTCACCGGGATCCGGCTGACCGTTCGGCTTCGACTGACCGTAATCATCGAACTCATAATCGACAATCGAAACACCCGGAAACAGGATGTCGAAGTCGTCTGAGTACGTTGCCTGCGCGACATTCTGGAAACCACGATTTTGCGCGAAGAAGACCAGCGCGATGTTGTCAGCCCTGTGGTCCGGCCACAAGTTGAACGTGAAATCGAAGGTCTCCGTACCATTCGCGGGAATATCACTCAGGTCGATTCCAATGATATCCGGTACCATTTGCAGCACGTTCCAGTGATAATTCTCTATGGTATTTGGCGCCTTCCCGTACGCACAATCCTTGTCGATCAGTACAGCCCGCAGACTGTATCCGCTCAACGAAAGATCCGTGTTCAGGGTCACCTGCGTGTTAATTGTCCCATCCATGTGCACTGTGGCTGTATCCACGATGATCTCGAGCCGTGTGTACTCACCGATCAGATCATCGATTGAATTCATCGCATCGATCATTCTGATATGCGTGTACAATCCGTCAACCATGAAGGTTGGAATGCCCATTAGATCTTCATAGTAGTCAAAACGTTCTGCAGGATCGGGATTAATCAAGTAATACCAATCATTTACAAGCGGCCACCACTCGTGATACGTGATGAGAACCGCTTCATCCCTGGAATACTGTGCAAAGAAATCCTCAACCTGATCGTAGTTTCTCGCGCATGGTCCGCAGCCATAGTTGCTGAAATGTTCAACCATCACGGTTTTTTCGTAGGCTTGGACAGGTACGACAAGTGCGGAAATGACGAAGAGGACAAGCACGAATCTCAGTTGCATCGCTACCCCTCCTTGTTGGGTTGGAATCGATGCACTCCCCCGAAGACTGGTAATAAACTGCTCAACATATACCTATTGCAAGTCTTAGAACGACCTTAGATCATTTATCCGTGAGTCAGAAACCAGCAATAGGCTTCCTGAAACAAATAAATGCCACGAACACTAGCCCGCGGCATGCTTCTTATTTTACACTCTCTTCCTGTATTGTTCGTCTGCTCCCGACCTTTGCTCACTTTTACTTCAACAGGACCACCTTTTCCATCCGTAGTGTGTCACCTGACCGCAATCCGAGGAAATACACGCCACTCGACAGGGTAGACGCGTTCCACGTAACCTCATGCACACCGGCAGCTAGCTGGCCACGGCTTAGTTCGGCAACGGTCTGCCCGAGCAGATTGACCACCGTCAGCTCTACCTCCGCCGCCATCGGAAGCGTATAGCTGACCGTCATTTCGGCATTGAAGGGATTTGGAAAACCGGTCAATTTCACTGCCATCGGGAGTACCGATTCCGGCGTGGAATCCTCTTCAACCGATGTCGTCGCGCCCATCCAGTGCATGCAGTTCCAGAGCACATCCGCGCCGCGCCAGGACTCAGTACTGCCGGATACCGCTTCGAGGTTGAACGCCAGGTACACGGCCGACCACGTATCCCCGTTGTAGCCGACCCCGCCGATCGATCCATCCACGTCATACTCGAACAAACCGGTTGCGCCCGGCAGCGGCGTGATGGATGACGGCGCTACGGACGTGCCTGCGCCACCAGCACTGAGAAACAGCAGCGCCTCCGGGAATGGTCCCGCCGGAAAGCCGTTCAGCTGCGCGGCCGGATCGCCGATGTCATCCAGCTCATGCTGCACCATAAACCACGTGGCCAACAGATCGCCGGTGCCTGTAGCTTCGCCAATGTTTTCTCCGCTCAGCAGCACCTTGCCGCCCGCATCGAGGTAGCTCGACAGCGCATTGACCTCTTGCGTCGTCAACACGTCAACTGTCGCGTTGGACGTAAGCCACACCAGCGCGTCGTACTCGTCGAGGTCCGTCGTCAACGCTTGCGCTGAGGTCACAATCTCCATTGTCAGACCCGACTGCAGCACGAGGTCGAAGAGATACGTGTCCAAATCGAGATCCGCCGGGCTGTCATCGACCAGTGCGAGGTCGGGTGAGCCGACAAGCTGCGGGAAATCCCACTCCAGCTCGTACCCGGACCCGTCCTCGAACTGCACGTTGAAGGTGACAAATTGGGCGGGCACACCCATCGGCACATCGATCACGAACGGTTCCGCCGCATTCGACACCGAAGCTCCCGGGGCAATTTCCGGCCAGGTGACTGTATCATGTGAGAACGTGATCTGATCGTTGTCGCAGCTGATGCTGGCGGTGAGATTGTTCGTTGCCTGATACAGCTCCTGGTTGTGCACGGTCACGATCAGGTCCACACTCTCGCCGGGGTCGGGACGTCCGTTCGGCAACACCTGGTCCGAATCGTCCAGTTGGTACTCCATCACGCTGAGGTTGGGATAGGCAATCGTCAGGTTGTCAACCGCCTTCACCTGCAGGATTTCCCGGGAGGCGGCATTCTGCACGAAGAAGGTGATGCCCTGGTTTTGTTCGTCGTGGTCTGGCGACTGGTCAAATGAGAAGTCGAAGCTTTCCGAGCCACCCGCCGGAATGCTGCCGAGATCGGTGCCGAGAGTGTCTGGAACCATGTCCAGCACGTTGTAGCGGTAGTTCTGATATCCGTTCGGTGCTTCTCCGTACGGGCAAATGATATCGTTGAGCACGACGTGCAGCCGGTGTCCGCTCAGCGCCTGGTCACTGCTGATGGTTACCTGCGCGGATATCGTGCCATCCAGATGGATCGTGGCGTCCTGAACCGCAATCTCCACTGGTGTGTAACTGCCGATATGGTTGTTAATCACGGTAAACAGCGAACTGAAGGTGTTGCTGTTGTCCAGTCCGTCCACAATGAAATAGGGCAATCCCTGAGTTCCCTGCACGTAGTAATTCCAGCGTGAAGCCGGATTTGGATTAGCAGCGAAATACCAGTCTTCCGGGTCCGGCCATGCGAGGTGGTATGTAACCAGTACGGCGTCATCGCGGCTGGTGATGTTCAACCACTGCAGGATGACGGGTTCCTGACTCGGGCAGGTGAGGCTTAAATAATTCGTGAAGAACTCAACCAGTACGGTCTTCTCATAGGCCCGAACATGCGCTGAAAAGGCCAGGATGAACATGAGAACCAACACGATTCGCATTTTCATCGACTCGTCTCCAGGTTGAATCGCTACGGGCTGAAAACCCGCACTGCTGCAAGGAACTGCTCCAGACAGGCTGTTCGCAAGGGCTGGAGCGGGATTGCACGTTGTACAGTCAGGGCAACGCTCACAGGGGAGCCTGAAAAGAAAACTGCCACGAACTCGCGTCCGTGGCAGGGATAAACTCTGAATCAATTGTCTGTTGCGTCTGTTGCCTCGGGTGCGCCTCACTTCAGCAGCATCACCTTTTCCATCCGCATGTCGTCGCCGGCACGCAGATTGAGGAAATACACGCCACTGGACAGCGTGGACGCATCCCACGTCACCTCATGCACACCGGCAGCTACCTGGCCGCTGCTGAGTTCGGCAACCGTCTGACCGAGCAGATTGATCACGCTCAGCTCGACCTCCGCCGCCGCCGGCAACGTGTAGCTGACCGTCATCGCCGCGTTGAACGGGTTCGGATAACCGCTCAGCGTGACGTTTTGCGGCAGCACGGCCTCCGCGGCCGGAGCATCCTCGACGGACGTCGTCGCGCCCATCCAGTGCAGGCAAGTCCACAGCAGATCCGCCGCACTCCATGATTCGCCCACACCCGAGACCGCTTCCAGGTTGAACGGCAGGTACACGGTCGAGAATGTGTCGCCGGTGTAGCCGACACCGGCGATATTTTCGATGGAATAGTAGTAGAACAGGCTCTCCGCACCCGCCAACGGCGTTACCGAGGACTGTCCCTCCGTCGTACTTACGCCTCCGCTGATGATCAGTTCGGCGTCCGGGAACGGACCGTCCGCAGAACCCAGCAACAGGATGTAGGACTGGCCAACATAATCCAGTTCATGTTCGGCCATGAAGTAATCCGCGAGCAGATCTTCCGTGCCGGCAAATTCACCGATGTTCTCACCGCTGAGCAGCACCTTGCCGCCGGCGTCGAGGAAGGTGGAGATCACATTGACCTCGAACGCGTTCAACACATCATCCGTCGCGTTCGACGTGTTCCACACCAGCACATCGAACATGGAAATGTCGGTGGTCACCGCTTCCGTTCCGGTCAACACATCCATCACGATACCCGATTCGAGCATCAGGTCGAAATACACCTGGTACAGCTCCTCGTCCGCCGGGCTGTCGTCGATCATGGCAACCGCCGGCTGACCGACCAGCTGCAGAATCTCGAACTCCGCCTGATAGCCGGAACCGTCAACAAACTGCACGGTGAAGGTCACATACTGAGGGTCCAGATCATCCGGGACTTCGATCACGAAGGGGTCGGACGCATTCGACATCATCGTTCCCGGCACGATCTGCGGATAACTTGCGACGTCATGCGTGATGTTGATTTCATCGCTGTCGCAGGTGAGGGTAGCGGTCAGATTATCCGTCGCGAGGAAGGCGACGTCGTTCTGCACGGTAACCGTCATCTCCACTGTTTCACCTGGATCAGGGCGGCCGTTCGGCATCACCTGGCCGGCATCGTCAACGTCGTAATCGATATAGGTCAACAACGGGAAGAGGATGTCGACACTATTCACCTGAAGCGCCTGGTGAACTTCCTTGGTCGCATAGTCCTGCACGAAGAAGACGAAGCCGTAGTTGTCCGGCTCATGATCCGCCCAGGTTTCGAACTGGAAACTGAACGATTCAGATCCACCCGCGCCGATACCGCCGAGATCCGTACCGGATGCCGTCGGATTCATGTCCAACATGTTGTAGACATAATCGAGACCATTCGAACCTGGAGGATAAGGGCTGTCCAGATCAATCAGTAGGACCTGCAGGCGACATCCATCCAATGCGATATCGGAATTGACTGTGATTTCCGCTGTTAACTCGCCCTCGAAGTTGTAGTATCCGCCGTCGAGAATGATTTCAACCGGGGTGTATTGTCCCACTCGGGCAGCGATGTTAGCAAACAACGAAGAGAAACTGGTCGACGCATAAATCCCGTCAACTCGGAAATACGGAACTGAGTTGAAATTGTAGTAGCTGCGACGGGCTCCGTTTTCGGACGGATTCGCCACATAGTACGGATCGCCGCTGCTCGGCCAGCTCATGTGGTACACCATGAAAGCCGCTTCCTCTCTAGTGTACTGGTTGAAGAAGTTCTCGACTTCGTAGTAGTAGGTGCCGCATGGGCCGCAAGCGTTGTTACTGAAATACTCTACCATCACAGTTCGTTCGTAGGCCTCAGCGCCCACGGTGAGAGCCAGGATGAGCACGAGGACCGACAGGATTCGCATTTTCATGGCCACATCTCCAGGTTGGGTCAAAACAAAACCACTCCCCCCAAAGGGATGTAATGAACCGCTCCAGAGTAGTGGTTTGCAAGAGCGAACTTCGTTGATGACCAAATTGTTGGATTTGAAAGGAAATCCCGATGCCGATTGATGTTACAACTGTGCTCTCTTTGCTGGCGATCGGTGTCGCCGTGGGGATTTCCGCCGGGTTCATCGGCATCGGCGGCGGTGTCATCATGGTTCCGGTGCTGCTCGAGCTGTTCCGCGCGCAGGGCATGCCGCCGGAATTGATCGTGCATGTCGCGATGGGAACCTCGCTCACCGTCGGAGTCCTCTCCGTCAGTTCCTCCGCGTACAAGCACCACAAGCAGGGCAACGTGATCTGGAAAGTGGTCCCGTGGCTCGCCCCGGCGAGCATGGCGGGTTCTTGGATCGCAAGCCAGCTCGCTGTGAACATTCCCGGCACGTGGTTGCAGAAAGGGCTGGCGCTGGTATTGCTGTTCGCCGCGATCCGGTTCCTCACCGAAAAACGGGTCGATCTCGGCCCGATGCGGCAATTGCCGTGGTTCGCGTGGCTACTGATGGGGCTGGGCACCGGCTTGTTCGCCGGACTCACCGGCCTCGCGGGCGGCCTGGTGCTGATCCCGGCGCTGGCGTACATCGCGCACGCCGCCACCGGCAAGCTCGCCGGAACCTCCAGTGGTACCGTCCTCTTCGCCGCGCTGGCTGGTTCGATCGGCTACATGATGCAGACCCCGGCGATGGAGCTGGACGGTGTCTACATCGGACACGTCAACCTGCTGGTCGCCGCCTCGCTGGCAATCACCTCCGTTCCCGGCGCGCAGCTGGGAGCGTGGTTAAACAAGAAAGCCGGTGCCGCACGCTACAAGAAAATCTTCGGCGTGTTCCTGATCCTTGTCGTGATCCGGTTGTTCTTCACGGCATAGGTCGTTGCCCCTGAGCGGGCTCTCCACCCGGTTCTGGCATCCCCTTTGTATATATTAGGAGTCTGTACCGGTTTCGAACAGCGGCCCTGTCCGGGGACGGCTGCAACAAACCGGCGGTTCACCAGCAAGCACAAAGGCCGGTTTAACCCGGCGCAGAGATACGGTTTTTTCGTCGCACCAGGAGGGTCCACCATGAAGCGTAGTGTATGGTTCGCCGCACTGCTCACGTTACTCATCGCTGCATCGGCTGTCATGGCGCAGCCGTGGATGGAACAATTCCGGGGCCGGAGCACCGAGCCCACGATCCAAGAAATCTTCGACGCGTTTGACGCCTACTGGGTGGACAAAACACCGGCCAAAGGCACCGGCTGGAAGCAGTTCCAGCGCTGGCGCTGGTTCATGGAAACCCGTCTCGATGAAAATGGAAACTTCGATCCCGCCGCGCGCTGGCGTGGCTGGGAACAGACCCAGGCGATGTTCACGGACAACGAGCTGGACGAAGCCAACTGGCTGCCGCTCGGCCCGTTTGATCCGATCCCCGGCAGTTACGTCGGCGGCTTGGGACGCGTCAACTGCATGGCGCAAGACCCGACCAACCACAACCACATGTACGCCGGCGCGGCATCCGGCGGACTCTGGGAAACGTGGACCGGCGGGTTCTCCTGGGTGCCGCTGACCGATCACCTGCCCGTCCTCGGAGTCAGTGATATCGTCATTGACCACAGCAACACCAGCACGCTGTACCTGGCAACCGGGGACGCAGACGCCAGAGACACCTACTCCGTAGGCATTCTCAAGAGCACCGACGGCGGCCAGACCTGGAACACCACCGGGCTCAGCTACGACGTGCTCGACGGCGAACGCATCTCCCGCGTCTTCATGGACGCGCAGGACAACCAGATGCTGATCGCCGCGACGAGCAATGGCATTTACAAGACCGTTGACGGTGGCGATACATGGGATAACGTCTACACGGTCACAACAAACTTCGCGCACGATCTGGAATACTCCGCGTCTGATCCGGACACCTGGTTCTTCGCGGCGAACGGGCTCGGCGTCTACCGCTCCACCGATGACGGCGAAAACTGGACCGCGCTGACAAACGGTATCCCCTACCAGGCATCCAACACCGGCCGCATCAACGTCGAAATCGCGGATGGCGCGCCCGACCAGGTCTATGCCCTCTATTCGAATTCAGGCAACGGCTTTTACGGCTTCTATAAAAGTTTTGACGGCGGCGACACGTGGTCGTTGATGTC
The DNA here is from genome assembly GCA_963675295.2 of bacterium. Taxonomy (GTDB): domain Bacteria; phylum Electryoneota; class Electryoneia; order Electryoneales; family Electryoneaceae; genus BMS3BBIN04. The sequence continues at coordinate 1,553,263 of CAXXKJ010000002.1, read as the reverse complement.
GAACCAGCCGAACCTGCTCGGGTGGGACGAGAACGGTAACGACTCCGGCGGACAGGCGTGGTATGACCTCACCCTCGCGGTCAATCCACAGAACGCCAACGAAGTCTATGTCGGCGGCATCAACGTGTGGAAATCCACCAACGGCGGCTCAAGTTGGGATCTGACCGGATTCTGGTACTACGGACCCGGCCCGTACGTACACGCCGACCAACACCGGCACGAGTTCTACATCGAGAACAACATCCCCGTGCTCTACAACGGCAATGACGGCGGCCTGTACCGTACCGTCGATGGCGGCGACAACTGGACCGAGATCAGCCACGGCATGGTCGTGCAGCAGATGTACCGCCTCGGTGTCTACCAGGGCTCGCAGGACGTTGAAAAGATCATCTTCGGTAACCAGGACAACGGCACCAAGCTGATGGACGGCGACGATTACTACGCCGTCATCGGCGGCGACGGGATGGAAGCCGCGATCGCGCCGGACAACCCCGACATCATGTTCGGCGAAGTTTACTACGGTGACATGCGCCGGTCGTTGAACGGTGGTGATTCCTGGCAGAGTGCCACCAGCGGGATCATGGAGGATGGCCGCTGGGTGACGCCATACGTGATCGACCAGAACAACCCGGAGGTGATGTGGTTCGGCACCAACCGCATCTACCGTTCGATGAACCGCGCGGATTCCTGGGCGCCGATGAGCCCCTCCGCCGGTGGTAGTTCCAACGACAAAATGACCGCGCTCGCCGTCGCGCCGTCCAACTCGGACGTCGTCTACGGTGTCAACCCGAACGGCGAAGTCCTCGTCACCACCGACTTCGGCGATAGTTGGGAGATCAACAGCGTCGGCGCATCCCCCGCGACCTACATCGCCGTGCATCCGTTCAATGAGGCGATTGTTTACGTCACCGTCGGCGGTTACGATTCGGACGAAAAGGTCTTTGTCAGCTACGACTACGGCGAAAGCTGGAACAACCTCTCCGCCGGCCTGCCGAACCTGCCGGTGAACTGCGTCGCGTTGCACCCGTACGATGGCAATCACGTCTACATCGGCACCGACGTCGGCGTCTTCTTCAGCGATGACGGCGGCCTCAACTGGCAGAACTGGAGCACCGGCCTGCCGAACGTGATCGTCAACGAACTCGAGTTTCACGCCAACTCAAACAACCTCGTCGCCGCAACCTACGGCCGCGGGATCTGGATGAGCGAAGCCGAAGAAGTCAGCACCGATCCGTTCATCACCCTCACCCGTCCGAACGGCGGCGAGGAATGGCTGATCGGCGAGGATCAGGCGATCAACTGGGGATCGTTCGGGATTGACGGAAACGTCATGATCGAGATCAATCGTGACTACCCGACCGGCGATTGGGAGACGCTGTTTGCCGCAACGCCGAATGATTACTCGGAAACGTGGACCGTTACCGGCCCGATGACGGACAACGCCCGTGTCCGCATCTCCAGCTTTGACAACCCATCGTATACGGATGAGTCGGACGCTGCGTTCACCATCGTCGAACCGAGCATCACCATCATCCAGCCGAACGGCGGCGAAATCCTGCCCCTCGGGATGTACACCACCTTCAGCTGGCAGAGTGTTGCGATCGAAGGCAGTGTCGCCCTCGAGCTGAACCGTGACTACCCGAACGGCGACTGGGAAACCATCGTTCCGGGCTTCCCGGACCCGGGTAGCATCCAGTGGCTGGCGAACGGTGCCGAGACGACCAACGCGCGCCTTCGTATCCGCGCTCTTGAACTCACGGGCATCGAGGACATCAGCGACGGCGACTTCTCGATCCTCAACACTCCGGCGGTAGCGTTCCTGACGCCGGCCACTGATGTCAATTGGGCGATCGGCGAAGAACACACCATCACCTGGCAGGACAATTTCGACGAAGACGTCCTGATTCAGCTGGTACCATCCGGCGGCGGGGATCCGATGCTGGAAGCGCAAACCACCAGCGACGGCAGCTTCGCCTGGGCACTGACCGACAACGCGACAGCCGGCGAAACCTACACCATCCGCATCAGCAAAGCGAACGACGAGCTGGTCTATGCCGACAGCCCGGGCATGCTGACCGCCGAACTGATGCAGCCGCAGAGTCTCGATCCGGCGGACGGCAGCACGGTCGATAACGAACCGGTCGAGTTCAGCTGGGATGCTGTCCCCGGCGCGTCTGGCTACTACTACGAACTGGCGACCGGCAGCGGCGTCGAACCGGGCAACGTGTTCCACTCCGGCGAGACTACCAGCACCAGCTTCCAGGTGCCGGACATCGAGAACGGGGACTATTCGTGGCACGTGCTCGCCAATGACGGCGGCGACTACACCGGGGAGTATTCCGACCCGGCGAACTTCAACGTGCTGCTGACCTCGGTGGCCGAGACCCAGTTCTCCGGCATTCCGCAGAAGTTCGAGCTGGCACGCGTGTACCCGAACCCGTTCAACCCGGAAACGCAAATCGTGATCGGTTTACCGGCGAACGCCGAGCTGAACGTCAAGGTCTACAACGTTAACGGGCAGCTGGTCAGCAGGCTCGCCGATGGTAGCTACAACGCCGGATACCAGACGTTCACGCTGTACGGGTCACGCCTGACCAGCGGCGTCTACTTCCTGCGTGTGGTCAGCCCGAACAACCTGGACGTCACCCACAAACTGACGCTGGTGAAGTAAAGCAGTTGTGAGTTCGTGAGTGGTGAGTTGGTGAGTTGGTGATTCGGTATGTGCCCGTGTCTGCTTGCAGACGCGGATCAAACAGTTGTATGCCCCGATCGCAAACGAGCTGATCGGGATGAACAAAAGTCAGAACATATCCCAGGGCCGGTCATGATCACATGGTCGGCCCGGTTTCCTCTCACCCCGGTACACCCTTCTCACTCGTCCGGCGTTCCGGCGTCGCACGGTTGCCGCGTGCCACCCCTGCGTGTACCTTTTGGTCAACGATGTGATCAATCCACTCACGAAGCACCGGCACGGTTGATGCACCTTCCTCTGCTGCACATTTCCAGCCGTCAACCCGAGCAACCGCCGCTCGACGACCCGTTCGGCATCGGCCAGTTCGAGGGAACCGACTTCATTCCCTGGCTTGCGGACCCGGTGACCGCGATCCGGCGTGCGGAAAAACGGACTCCTCTGCTTGATGCAGGCGCGTTGTTCTGTGCCGCGCTGGGATCGGAATTCTCCTACTTTGCGCTCATGGGGATGATGTTCAGCGCGCACGACCGCCGCACGGCAAACACCCTGTCCGCCGTGATCCTGCCGTCGGTGTTCATCAACCAGCTGGTCAAGGCACGGTTCCGCTTTCCGCGTCCGCCGCAAGCCGCGCGCCATGACCTCGCGTTCGTCGCGCCGGGCGATTTCACCTTCCCCAGCGGACACGCCCAGAACGCCGTCGCGCTCGGCCTGTTCCTCGCCATGCGCACGCCAAACACGTGGCTGCAGGCCACCGGCCTCGCGGTCGCGACCAGCATTCCCTTGTCACGGGTATATCTCGGAGTCCACTACCCGCGCGACATTATCGCCGGGGCGCTGCTCGGAATCGGCACCCTCGCCGGGGTGAAAGTGTATGAGCAACGGTTCCAGCACTGGTGGGACAATTCGCCGCGCGGCCCGCGCAGCGCGACCCTCGCGCTTGCGCTGTCCATCCTCGGAGTCGTCACCGGCACCCCGCTCGCCGCGTTCCCACTCGGTGTCGCCGGCGGTCTGGCGGTCGGGCACGACATGTCCGGGCAGAAACGGTTCGTGATCGATTCACCCAAGGGCAAACGCCGCATCATCCAGGGGGCGACCGGACTGGTCGTCACCTTCGGCGTCGGCTTCTCGATACGTCCGTTGGTGAAACGCGATTCTGCCGTCGCCGCCCTGCTTGCCGGTGCACTGGTCGGAGTCGGCCAGACCTACGGCATCCCGCTGCTTAACGATTTCGCGAAACGGTTCGCCATCCTCCGGCAACGCCGCAAACGACAGCGCCGCAGGCGCGTTCGGCGCTAGTTGTTCCGCTCAAGGACGCTTGGTCAACCATGATAATTCCCTGCAAGCGTCCCCCGCATCCCGTATCATACCCCCATGCTTCGCTGCCGCAACCTGATAAAGCGTTTCAACAATCAGCCGGTGCTCGTGGACATCAGCCTCGAGGTGCCGCGTGGGTCGCTGACGGTCCTGATTGGTCCCAGCGGCTGCGGCAAGTCCACCCTGCTGCGGCAGTTCCTCGGCCTGTTGCAGCCGGACGCGGGCAGCGTCAGCTTCGACGGCCAACCGCTCACTGTCGACCGCATCCGTGCCATCCGGCACCGGATCGGGTACGTCATCCAGGACGGCGGCCTGTTCCCGCACCTCACCGCCGCCGGGAACATCACGTTGCTCGCGAAACGACTGCGCAAGCCGCAACCATGGATCAACGACCGTCTCGCCAGCCTGCGCGAGCTGACCCATTTCCCTGAAGACGCGCTCGCCCGTTACCCCTACGAACTCTCCGGCGGGCAACGGCAACGTGTCGCCCTGATGCGCGCACTGTTGCTCGACCCAGACGTGCTGCTGCTGGACGAACCCCTCGGCGCACTCGACCCGCTGGTCCGTTCCTCGCTGCAGGACGAACTCCGCGACATGTTCCGCGAACTCAGCAAGACCATCGTGCTGGTCACCCATGATCTCGCCGAAGCCGCGTTCTTCAGCGAGGACATCGTGCTGATGCGGGACGGCCGCATCCTGCAACGCGGTTCGCTGGCTGAGATGATAGCCAACCCCGCTGACCCGTTTGTCAGCGAATTCATCCGTGCCCAACGCGCCCACCAGGTGCCGGAGGGCGGACGATGAAACGAAACCGGCTGCTTCTCCTCACCCTGTGCCTGATCGCGACGATGTTGGTTGCCTCCGCCGCCGTCGCGCAGGACAATCCGATCCGTGTTGGTTCGAAGAAATTCACCGAGTCGGTCATCCTCGGCGAGATCTCCACGCTACAACTGGAACACGCCGGATTAAACACCGTGCACCAGCGTGAACTTGGCGGTACGAGGGTGCTGTTCAACGCGCTGCACAGCGGTGACATTGACATCTACCCCGACTACACCGGCACCATCCGGCAAGAAATTCTGCGTAATCTCGAGTTGCCCACGCTGGACGCGATCCGTGCCGCGCTCGCCGAACGCGGGCTGGGCATGACCGTGCCGCTCGGCTTCAACAACACCTACGCTCTCGGCATGACCCCGGAGAAAGCCCGCGAGCTGGACATTGCGACCATCTCCGATCTCCGTAATCATCCCGAGCTACGGTACGGTTTCACCAATGAGTTCCTCAACCGTGGTGACGGTTGGCCGAGCCTCCGTGACGCCTATTCGCTCAACCCGGACGACGTCACCGGCATGGACCACGACTTAGCCTACCGTGCCCTCGCGGCCGGATCCATTGACGTGATGGATCTGTACTCCACCGACGCCGAGATCGCGTACTACAACCTCGCCGTGCTCGAGGATGATCGCGCCCATTTCACCACTTACGACGCCGTCTACCTGTACCGTGCCGACCTGCCGCCCGAAGCGATCCGCACGCTCAATGAGCTGGCGGGACGATTTGACGCCGACCGTATGCGCGCACTCAATAAACGCGTCAAACTCGATGGCGAAACCGAAATCGCGGTCGCGGCATCGTTCCTCGAGGCTGAATTCGGCGAAACGGTTGAGTTCGAGGAATCGACCCTCGCGTCCCGCCTCTGGACCACCACGCTCGAGCACCTGACCCTGGTCGGTGTCGCGATGCTGCTGGGGATACTCGTCGCGATTCCGCTCGGCATTCTCGCCGCACGCAACGCCGCCGCCGGAGCAATCATCCTCGGCACCGTCGGCATCATTCAGACCATCCCCTCGCTGGCACTGCTGGTGTTCATGATCCCTCTGCTCGGCATTGCTGCCCCGCCCGCTATCGCCGCGCTGTTCCTCTACAGCCTGCTGCCGATGGTGCGGAACACCCACTCCGGCCTGACCTCCATCCCACCGAGCCTGCGCTAGTCGGCGGAGGCGCTGGGCCTGAGTCCACGTGACCGCCTGCTGCACGTTGACCTGCCGCTGGCAAGCCCGTCCATCCTCGCCGGAGTAAAAACCTCCGCCGTGATCACCATTGGCTTCGCCACGCTCAGCGCATTGATCGGCGCCGGCGGGTATGGCCAGCCGATCCTCACCGGCATCCGGCTGGATGATTACGGCCTGATCCTCGAAGGCGCCCTTCCCGCTGCCGGACTGGCGATTCTCACCCAACTGCTGTTCAACCTGATCGAACGCCTGCTTGTCCCGCGTGGGCTGCGTCTCAGCCGGGGTGACTGAGAACCGCGCAAGCATCACCTAACTGATACCACTTGAACCCATGATTGCTCGGGGAGATGTGTTAGACATCCCTTCCATTTTAGCCGCATCCAAGCTACAGCATTGCAATTTCAGGCATTGGAGGGATCTCCAACCTGCAGAAAGCACTCGCGCGGTACGTGCGGATTCCCTATCTTTGCAGCGCCTAACATTTTGCAGACACAGCTGTCTTTCATTGACGCCTGCCGCAATATCGCAGGCGTGATTTCGACTAACCAGGAGCTGTCCCATGGCACAGCCGAACGGCTATACAGAACAGGAACTCTTCGAACTGGAAAAGCAGGAGTGGCTGGATTCACTCAAGTACGTGATCGCCGAGCACGGGACCGAAAAGGCCCGCGAACTGCTCAAATCCCTGCTTTCCACCGCGTCCAAGTCTGGTGTCCGGTCCGACTTCCCGGGCTCGACACCGTATCTCAATACCATCCCGCTGTCCGAACAACCGCAGTATCCGGGCGACCGTGAACTGGAACGACGGATCAAGAGTATCGTCCGCTGGAACGCGATGGCGATGGTGGTTCGCGCCAACCGTGAAACGGGCGTCGGCGGCCATATCTCGACCTTCGCTTCCTCCGCCACCCTCTACGAAGTCGCGCAGAACCACTTCTTCAAGGGTCCGGAACACCCCAGCGGCGGCGACATCATCTATTTCCAGGGACACGCGTCCCCCGGCATGTACGCCCGCGCGTACCTCGAAGGCCGGTTGACGGAGAAGGACCTCGCCAACTTCCGCCGTGAGTGCAACCCGGAAGGCGGACTGTCGTCGTATCCACACCCGTGGCTGATGCCCGACTTCTGGCAATTCCCGACCGTCTCGATGGGCCTCGGCCCGCTCAGCGCGATCTACCAGGCACGCTTCAACCGTTACCTCGAGGATCGCGGACTGGTGAAGACCGAAGGCCGGCGCGTCTGGGCGTTCCTCGGGGACGGCGAGATGGACGAGCCGGAATCCATGGGCGCGATCACTCTCGCCAGCCGTGAAAACCTCGACAACCTGACCTTCGTCATCAACTGCAACCTGCAGCGCCTCGACGGGCCGGTGCGTGGTAACGGCCGTGTGATCCAGGAGCTGGAAGCAGCGTTCCGTGGCGCGGGCTGGAACGTGATTAAGGTCATCCTCGGCGGCGACTGGGATCCGCTGCTCGAAAAGGACGAACGCGGCGCGATTGAACAACGTCTCAGCAACAACGTGGACGGTCACGCGCAGAAGTATGTCGTCATGCCGGGCAACTACCTGCGCGAACACTTCTTCGGTGCGGACCCGTACCTGCTCAAGCTGGTCGAACACCTGTCTGACGATGAGTTGCGCCACCTGCGCAAGGGTGGACACGATCCGGTCAAAATGTTCGCCGCGTACGACCGCGCGATCAAAACCAAGCACAAGCCGACCGTCATCCTCGCGCATACGATCAAGGGCTACGGCCTCGGCGAAGCCGGCGAAGGCCGCAACGTCACCCACCAGCAGAAGAAGCTGAACGAAGAAGAGTTGCGTGAGTTCCGCAGCCGCTTCGCGATCCCGTTGGGCGACAAGGATGTCCCGGCAGCATCGTTCTACCGTCCCAGCGAAGACTCGGAAGAGGTACAATACCTCAAGAAGCGCCGCAAGGAACTGGGCGGGTTTGTCCCGGCACGCCGTGACCGCTCCAACCCGATCCCAGCGCCGGAGCCGAAGTTCTACGAGGAATTCCTCGAAGGCAGCGGTGATCGTGAAGTCGCCACCACGATGGCCTTCGTTTCCATCCTCAGCAAGCTGCTGCGTGACAAGAACATCGGCAAGCGTATCGTGCCGATCGTTCCCGACGAAGCCCGCACCTTCGGGATGGAATCACTCTTCCGACAGGTCGGGATCTACGCCCACAAGGGCCAGCTCTACGAACCGGTGGACAGCGACAGCCTGATGTACTACAACGAGAAGAAGGACGGCACGGTGCTGGAGGAAGGCATCACCGAAGCCGGCTCGATGGCGTCCTTCATCGCCGCGGGGACGTCGTACTCGAACCACGATCACCCGATGATCCCGATGTTCATCTACTACTCGATGTTCGGTTTCCAGCGGATCGGCGACCTGGTCTGGCTGGCCACCGACGCACGCGCGCGAGGCTTCATGCTCGGTGCCACCGCCGGCCGCACAACCCTGATGGGCGAAGGCCTGCAGCATCAGGACGGTCACTCGCATCACCTCGCGATGGCGTACAACAACGTCAAGGCCTACGATCCGGCGTTCGCGTTCGAGCTCGCTGTCATCATGCAGGACGGCCTGATCCGCATGGCGGAGAAGGAAGAGAACCTGATCTACTACATCACGGTGATGAACGAGCCGTACAAGATGCCGCCGATGCCCAAGGGCAGCCATGTCCGCGAAGGTATCCTCAACGGCCTCTACAAGTACGAGGCGACAAGCAGCCGGGCGAAGAAAAAGAAGGTGCACCTGTTCGGCAGCGGCACGATCCTGACCGAGGCTCTGAAGGCGCGCGACATCCTCGAGAAGAAGTACAAGGTCGCGGTGGATGTCTGGAGCGCGACCAGCTACAAGGAACTGTATGTCAACGCCATCGATACCGAACGCAAGAACCGGCTCCATCCCACCGAACCGGCGGAAAAGAACTTCGTCGAAGAGGTGCTGGATGGTGAGGACGGTGTCTTCGTCGCCGCATCCGACTACCTGCGCAGCCTGCCGCTCAGCATCGGCAAGTGGATTCCAGGCCGGTTCGAGGTGCTGGGCACCGACGGCTTTGGCCGCTCGGACACGCGAGAGGAGCTGCGCGAGCATTTCGAGGTAAACGCGAATCACATCGCATTCGCCGCGCTGGTCACGCTCGCCCGTGATGGCCGCATCGAGATGGATGTGGTCAGCAAGGCCGCGAAGGCGTTGAACATCAACAAGGACAAAGTGAACCCGATCTTCGCGTAAATGCGGGATGGGTAAACGATAGGACGAACCATGATACAAGACGTTCGCGTCCCGGAAATCTCAGAAAACGTGGAGAAGGGCGATGTAGCCTCGATCCTCGTCAAGGTGGGCGATACCGTCGAAATCGACCAGGGATTGCTCGAGCTGGAAACCGACAAGGCTGTGGTCGAACTGCCCGCGCCGTCCGCCGGAACGATCAGCGAAATCCTGATCAAGGAAGGCGATACGGTTAACGTCGGCGACGTCGTGATGAAACTCGACACCGAAGCCGTCGACTCCGCGAAGTCTGACGACAAGGCTGAGAAGTCCGAGGATACCGAGGAACCCGATTCGCAGCCGGAAGCCAAAGACGAACCGGCGGACGAACCCGAAGCCGAACAGGACGACGTCCCGGCGAAAGCCGAACCTGAGCCACCAGCGCAGGAGTCGAAGCCCGCTCCGGTGCCGTCACGTCCAGCCGCACAGGCATCGAAGCCCGCTCCACGCAAGGACCGTGAAGGTGATCCGATCCCGGCCGGTCCCGCCGTGCGCAAGCTCGCCCGTGAGCTGGGCATCGACCTGTATGACGTCGCCGGCAGCGGTCCGCGCGGACGTATCCTCGAGGACGACGTCAAGCAGCACGCGAAGAACGTGATCGAGCATTCGACTTCCATCGCTTACACCATGCCCGACCTGAGCCAGTTCGGGCCGGTGCGGCATGAGCCGATGAGCAAACTGCGTCAGCTGACCGCCGAAGCGATGGCCCGCGCCAACGCCCTTGTGCCGCAGGTGACCCAGTTCCAGAAGGCCGACATCACCGAGCTCGAAAAGTTCCGCGCACAATACGGAAAGCACTTCGCGAAGCAGGATGTCAAGCTGACACCGACCGCGATCGTGATGAAAATCGCCGCTGAGGCGCTGAAGAAGTTCCCGAACTTCAACGCCGCGATTGATATGGACGCCGGCGAGATCATCTTCCGTGACTACATCCACATGAGCATCGCGGTGGACACTGACCGTGGGCTGGTGGTGCCGGTAATCCGGGACGTTGACCAGAAAGACCTCGTGCAACTGGCGAACGATCTCGGCGAGATCAGCAGCAAAGCCCGCGCGAAGAAACTCGGCCCGGCGGACATGGAAGGTGGCAGCTTCACCATCTCGAACCAGGGCTCGATTGGCGGCGAATGGTTCACGCCGATCGTCAACCCGCCGCAGGTCGCGATCCTCGGCCTCTCCCGGTCGCTGTTCGAACCGCGCTGGATTGACGAGCAGTGGCAACCATGCACCGTGCTGCCCCTGACCCTGTCGTACGATCATCGCGTCGTGGACGGCGCGGACGCATCCCGCTTCCTCGACTGGATCTGCAAGGCCCTCGAGAATCCGATGGCGATGTTTGTCTAAGACGGTTAACGGTTGCCGGTAGTTGGAAATCGGTAACTGCGGACTGCAGTAGAATAGCAGCCATAGGTGAGTGCCCCGACGTGCTCGCACGTCGGGATTAACGTCACTCGAAAGACCCGCGTCGAGATCTGCCGGACGCGACCTTCCCGAGAGACGAAAGACAAGAGACCAGAGATTAGCGTGTGCCCCGACGTGCTCGCACTTCGGGATCAACGTCACTCGAAGGACCGGCGTCCTATGCGGCCTTCCCGAGAGACGAAAGACAAGAGACCAGAGACAAATTCCCATGTCTGATAAAACCCATCACGACCTGATTGTCCTCGGTGGCGGACCCGGTGGCTATGCCGCCGCGTTCCACGCCGCCGACAAGGACTTCAATGTCACCTTGATTGACCCGGAAGAGAACCCCGGCGGCACGTGCCTGTACCGTGGCTGCATCCCGTCCAAGGCGATGCTGCACGCCGCCAAGGTGATCACCGACGCCCGCGAGGCAAGCGAGTTCGGGGTCGATTTCGCCGAACCGAAGATCGACGTCGACAAACTGCGCGCGTGGAAGGAATCTGTCGTCGACCGGCTCACCGGCGGCGTCGGCAAGATCGCCGAAATGCGCAAGGTGAAGCACATTCGCGGCACCGGAACCTTCGTCAGCAACACCGAGCTCGAGGTGAAGCTGGTGGACGGTAAGTCCGAACGCCACACCTTCGACAAGCTGATCCTCGCCACCGGGTCACTGGCGATTTCCATCCCCGGCTGGCCGATGGACAACCCGCGGATGATGCTCGCGAAGGACGCCCTCGACCTGCCGGAAATCCCGAAGACGATGCTGATCGTCGGCGGCGGCTACATCGGCCTCGAGCTGGGGTCAGTTTACGCTACCCTCGGCACCAAGGTCTCCGTCGTCGAGATGATGAAGTCCATCCTCCCCGGCGCGGACAAGGATCTCGTGCGGCCGCTCAACAAGCGGCTGAAGAACCAGTTCGAAGCGATCCACCTGGAGACGAAAGTCAGTTCGGTCAATGCGCTGAAAACCAAGGTCAAGGTCGAGTTCGAGGGCAAGGGCGCGGACGATGCGCGGAAAGAGTATGACTACGTGCTCGTGTCCGTCGGCCGCAAGCCGAACAGCGCAAACATCGGCCTCGAGAACACGACCATCGAGCTGGACGATAAGGGCTTTGTCAAGGTCGACGAGAAGCGCCGCACCGCCGAAGCGAACATCTGGGCGATCGGCGACATCGCCGGCGAACCGATGCTCGCGCACAAGGCGTCGCACGAAGGCCGTGTCGCCGTCGAGGATATCGCCGGTGAGAAAAGCGCCGGGTGGGATCCACGTGCGATCCCGGCCGTCGTCTTCACCGACCCGGAAATTGCCTGGGCCGGGCTGATGGAGGACGAAGCCAAGGCGAAGGGCATCGACGTGCAGGTGGTCAAGTTCCCGCTCGCCGCCTCCGGACGCGCGATCACGCTGGGCCGCACCGACGGCGTCACTAAGCTCGTCGTCAACGCCAAAACGAAGAAGATCCTCGGCCTCGGCATCGCCGGACCGAACGCTGGTGACATGATCGCGGAAGGCGTACTCGCCATCGAAATGGGCTGCGTCGCGGATGACCTCCGCCTCTCGATTCACCCGCACCCGACCCTGAGCGAGGCCATCATGGAGAGCGCCGACCTGATCTTCAACCAGTCGCCGCACTACATGCTGCCGCAGAAAAAGCGGTAGCCGGTTGTCGGTACTCGGTTGGCGGTATCTCGTGTCTCGTCCTGCTACAGGTTGACAATCAGGTTGATACCCGAATACCGATTTCTGAACACCGACTACCGATTACCGGAAACCGTGTACCAGAATCAAAAGGGACGCTTCGCAACACGAAGCGTCCCTTTCTGCGCAGCCCGGACTGATCACCGGGCGTGCACCCCACCTGTATTTTCTCAGGACAATGTAAGCATCCTGATCGCGATTAGCACGTGTAAATCACATTCGCACCGAAAACTTCTTCCTTCAGGTTCGGCACATAGAGCGACTTCTTGCGCCACCAGAGACGTTTCAACGACACGTCGTCCGGCCGTTCCTTCCGCAATCCTGTCAGCACACGACCAGTCACCAGGATTGGCTCGATCCGTCCGCTCTCAACGTCCAGCTTCGACAGACGGCAGGTCGGGCCAGTGTAGACGTTCATCGGACGTGTGCCCAGCACGTTGATCATGTTGGTATACTCGTCCAGCACGCGCCAGCTCCACTCCTTCACCTCGTGGAACGCGCGCCCGACATTGCCCACCCCATTCGCGCTGGTCAAGCTGCCGTTGGCAACCGCCATCAGCTTCGCCGCACGCGACGCCGGCTTGCCCAACCACACCATCTCCTGCGCGAACTTGCGGTGCTCGCTGTCGCTTTCCACCGGCACACGGGAAAGCAGGATGCTACCATAATCAACACCGATGCCACATCGGATCGTGCGATGCGGGAAATGCGGCGCAAGAATCGTCTGCGCGACCGTGTTCAACAGGAACGCCGTGTTGATCGCGTCTGTGTAGCAGTCTTCCTCGTCGAACACGACCATCATCCGGTCGCCGGCGAGATCAACCACCCGGCCACCGTGATACTCCGCCGCGTTCGCCATCACCTTGAGGAATGCGAGGTACACCTTGATCTTGTCGTGCGCCATCCTTTTCACTTCGGGGAAAACCGAACGGCGGATGTCGACATACAACACTGTCGTCTTGAGACGATACGCCGTGAATTCACCGGCGGGGGTCGGTCTCAGCGCATCCGAGTCCGTCGCCGGCACCTTGTTCAATTTCATCTGCTTCGTGGTGAAACTGGGCGCAACGATCCCCGCAATTTCCTGATTCACATGATCCAAGTAGTCTGGAAGCGTCATCGCTACCCCCATCTGATGTGTTTACACAAATTTAACAAATTCTTAACAATATTCAAATACCACGAGAGATTGCACTCAGTCTTCCAGGAGATTTTTCCATCACAGTCCAGCCCAAAGGGTAACAGAAAAAGCAAAACCCGGACAATACCGTCCGGGTTTGGATTCCTGACTTCCGGGCCCGTCAGTACTCGTTTTCAACCGCCGGTAAGCTCTGCAGATACAGCCACAGCGCATCGATCTCGTCATCCGTCATCTCAGCGAACTGGGAATATGGCATGATTTTGTCGATCTGGCTGCCGTCCGCCTTGTACCCGGCACGCAATGCCGTGAAGAACGCGTCCCGGTCATACTCCGTCAATCCGGCGGGTGTCAGGTTCGACGACATCGGCGCGTTCGGCCCGAGACTCACCCCGCCCGCCAGGTTCTCGCCATGACAACCGGTGCAGGTTGTGCCGAGATACTCGCCATACTCGACCGTCACCCCACGTTCCGGCGCGGGCGGATGCGGCGCATCATGGTCGATGAACTTCGCCGAGGTCAAGACCTTCATCTGGCCGGTCGCGATCAGGATCCGTCCCACCGGCCCGACTTCCTGCGGACGATTGTCCCGGTCCACCGGCGGCATCGACTTCAGGTACCCGATCATCGCCGCGAGATCCTCGTCACCAATCGGGTAGTACTCGTACGATGGCATCATGATCGCGGTGCTGCCATCCGGTTTCACGCCGTGACGGATCGTTCGGATCCAATCGGCCGTCGTGTAATTTGCCGTTTTTCCACCCTGCCCCGATGTGATGTTCGTCGGGTAATAGCTCCCCAACGGACCCATGTTGAGATCCTCGCCACCACCGCCAAGGTCTGCACCATGACAGCCGATGCAGCCACGGATCGTCGCGACATGCTTGCCATACGCGAGACTGGTGGAATCCGTCGGAATCTCAAACGGTGTGATCGCGACGTCATACGTCGCGTTGATCGCAGAGTTGCTGGAGGTGAACACCCAGAGGCCAAACCCGCCAAACACGATGATCACCAGCCCGACAATGCCGAGCACCACCCACAAGACAATCTTCATCGTTCTCGTCCCTTCTCCCAAACCACCATTCCCCGGGGCAAAGATAAGACAATTCTTAGGCGGGCCAAACAGTATTTCCGATAGTGTGAGATTCAATGTTGCGCACGCTGTACCTCAACTTCTGCAGCGAGTGTACCCGCGATTCCAGAGTGAACTTACCCGCGACATCGGAAGCTCAGCAGAAAAGAGTTCCCACCGACGAAAGCCACCCGCCGGATTCCAATGCTTCGTTGATCCGGTTTTGAAGGTTACACGCGGAAAGCGCCAGGATCACGTTCAGCAGAAACGTCGAGACAAAATAGATCACGATGATCATCAGGATCTGCTTCGGGCCATCGTACCCGAACTTGAAGTATAGCACAGATGCCAGCGCAGCGGAGGTCACGAGCAACGCGACCAGGTTGTTGATCCAGACAGGACCGCTGTC
This sequence comes from bacterium, assembly GCA_963675295.2. GTDB lineage: Bacteria > Electryoneota > Electryoneia > Electryoneales > Electryoneaceae > BMS3BBIN04. Next base: position 1,538,246 of record CAXXKJ010000002.1, on the reverse strand, counting down.
TCCCAGTAGCGCTGCGACGATTCCGCCCGCAAGGTGGGCGGCGACAACCCAGAGGATGAACGAGCGCCAGTCGACCCGCGTATCCCGTGTAACCAATACCACGGCAAACCAGAACAGGCAGATCTGAACCGCAAACCGTATCGCCGGCATCAATATCATGTTTCCTCCCCCCTGATTGGTACGGTGTGTTCAGCCACGGAATCAATCCCGACCGGCTGGCACACCGCTGCTGGCCAACATACTCATGAAATGAACCGCTTCGTGCATCGAACATAGGAAAATCCTACTTTCAAGTAGATTCATACAACACACTGAGCCGGAGACGATGATGGACAACCCCGATCCGATCGACTACCCCATCGACGGCACCCTCGACCTGCACACCTTCGACCCGCGAGAGGTCAAATCCCTCATTCCCGACTACCTCGATGAATGCCGCCGCCGTGGGATCACCTCCATACGGATCATTCACGGCAAGGGCACCGGTGCTTTACGGGAGACCGTGCACGCCATCCTCGCCCGGCTGCCCTACGTCATCCGCTACCGTCTCGCCGGACACGACGCCGGCGGATGGGGCGCAACCCTGGTCGAGCTGACCTCCGGCTGACAACGCAGACTATCCCACAAGTCCACCCAACCTGCGCCACACGCGATTCACCAGCTATACCCCGGTTTGCACAACTCCTGGAGGAGCACTCGATTCAGCAAACTTAGCTAATTCCTGAATTAGCTAGTTGTTAGCTCAGAAGACCAAATCGGGAAGAAACCACAAATCCTCGAAAATAAAGTTAGGATCTCCTAATAAATCGTTGTATGATTGGGCTGGCATGCCTACCTGACGAACACGCATTGATTGGCCAACCACGGTATTGATTGCAAAACGAAGAGCTTCCACGGCATTGCAGTAAGTTGCAGACTGCGGAGTCGTATTCCAGCAGCTGGCTGACTGTGCCACGGATAGCATAACGACCGGGAGGATTGTGGTATGAAGGGGCTTTCACGGAGATTCTGGTTCACTTCGGTTCTGGTGTTGAGCCTGGTGATTTCGCTGGGAATCATGGGTTGTGAACAGACCAACGACGATGATTCATCGCCAACAGGGCCGGGAGGGAACGAGGCACCGAATGTGATTCTCAACATTTCCCCATCCACCATTTCTTTGGGATCCGAGATTCAGTTCGACATTGTTCAGACGACGGACGACAGCGACGAACCCGCGAGCATGGACTTCCGCTGGGATTACGATGGCAACGGGACGTGGGAAGAGGACTGGACCCAGGGCCTCGGCTACATCACTCATATTCCTGTGGCAGCCGGAGCGTTCACCGTCAAGGTCGAAGGGCGGGATTCCGATGGCGCGATCGGGACCGCGACGGGTGTCTACACCGTTGTAGATGATTTTCAGAACGAACCCCCGGAGGCAAGCGCCACGGTCTCGCCGCAGACCGGTACCACCGCGACCGTCTTCCACTTTGACGCGACCGGCACAACCGATGACCACGACTCCGGCGAAGCACTGACCTATTCCTGGGACTTCGAGGGAGATGGAACCTGGGAACGTGAAAACAATTTCGATGACGAGATTGATTGGACCTACTCGACCGCCGGCACCTACTTCCCCAAGTTCCGGGTCAAGGATCAGCAGGGTGAAACGGACGTGGTCAGCCTCGCTGTCGTGGTCAAGGAAGCACCCGACCTTCAGTTTGCAAACCCGACTGTCAGCGACTACACCCTCGAAGTGAACGACCCGTTCACGCTCACGGTTGACGTGATCAACGACGGCCCCGGAGATACGGAAATCGGCAGCATGGTCGAGGTGTACTGGTCGCACGACAATGCCCTCGACACGATGACCGACTACTTCCTCGGCACGCTCGAAGTGGAAGCCCTGGATTCCGGAGAACAAGTCACTCTCTCGGGCGACTACTACAACCCGACCGCTTCCGATCCGGAGTACGACAACGAGTACATTTTCCTCGTTGCGGATGCTGACAGTGTCCTGTCCGAGTCGGATGAGGGCAACAACCGCGTCACCATCACCGTGCAAAGCCTGGCACCGTACGGTGCTCCGCAGGACGTGTATCACGATGACGGAACGTACGAGGTACACGGAACACCGACGATCTATCACGACTACGCCGTCGTGTTCCTGATGCCGCCCGGCGAGTACATCATCGACGAGTTCAAGATCTCGTGCACCAGCCACTACACCGGCTACACCGACGTCCGGCGCTACGATGTCATCGCAGGAAACACCCTGGGCTCGGCAAACTACATCTACGGTGCCCACTGGCTGTATGAAGGCTGGAATTCGGTACCGGTCGACCTTGAGTATGAAAACACGTCGGAAGTCGCGTTCGGCATCCGCTGCATCAACACGAATGTCCCATCGTTCAGCGCGGACGCTTCAGGATCTGAGGGCCGGAGTTGGTACACCACCACGGCCTTTGATTACGGGAGTTGGCAGTGGAGCACCGCCAACTATGCGTTCCGGCTGGTGATTCGCACACACAACGGGAACGGTACCTACAGCGAACCGTTCGAGATTGAACCGGTTCAGTCGGCTCCGGATCATGCCGGCAAGCGCTTTGTCGATGATCCTTCCGTGACCCGCAACTAGTCAGCAACTCTGCTTTCGGAACGGGCCTGTGCTTCCACAGGCCCGTTTTTGTTTCTCCATCCTTTTGAATCCGCTGCCCAGGCTTGAGAGTACGGTACCCTGCTGCATCCGAAGCACAGCCGACTGTATCTTCCGGCAACCGGAATCACCAGCAACTCAAGCCAACCATGCGCCTGATAGTTAACGCCGACGACCTCGGGATGAGCCGTGAGGTCAACGATGCCACCTTCGACCTGATCGACCAGGGCCTGATCAGTTCGTCCACGATCATGTCGAACGCGCCCGCGTTCGAGGACGCTGTCCATCGTGCTCAGGACTACCCGCAGGTGTCGTTCGGCGTCCACCTCAACCTGACTCAGTTCGCGCCACTCAGCGACCCAAACCGGCTGCGCCCGTTGCTCAACGACGATGGCGAGTTTCAGAATCCGCTCAACTTGTCCGCTTTGAATCGTGATGTTGCGACCGCGATCCTCGACGAATGGACCGCGCAGGTGCAGCGTGTCCGCGAGGCAGGGGTCAACGTTTCCCACATCGACTCGCATCATCACGTGCACACACTCTGGGCGCTGCTGCGTGTGGTTAAGGAATTACAGAAGCGGCTGGATATCACTCGAGTCCGGGCGACCAAAACCCTCTTTCTGCAACCGATGACCCCGCGGCTGCATGTGCTGCGAATGAGACGCCTCGCCTGGCGTAAGACGATCCAGACCGGCTACCCGACACGTCTGACCGACACCTTCGCCGAGTACGAAACCATCCACAAGCTGCACGTTTCCAAGCCGATGTTCTTCAATATCGTCGAAGCCATGGTCCACCCGACGCACCCAACCTACGCCGACGAAACCGTTCTGCTCAGCTCCGCCGCACACGAGATTCCCGACCTCGAACGGGTGAGTTATTGGGATCTATAGATCGCCAGGTGTGAGGTGTGAGGTGTGAGGTGTGAGGTGTGAGGTGTGAGGTGTGAGGTGTGAGGTGTGAGAAAATGTGCCCGTGTTTGCTTGCAAACGCGGACGTGTTGCTCCAGGTGACTTCCGGTCAGCTGGACCATGTACTCGTATCGAATAATTTGCAGACGCGGATATTCCCGACGAGCAAGCTCGTCGGGGCAAACTTCACGAGAGACGAGAGACGACCAAGCCCTTCGAGCCCAAAGTCTGGAACCTGAAGCCCGTTACTTCTCCAACATCTCGTACACCCCATCCCATTCCGGCGGCGGCGGATCGCTGAGGAATTGCTGGCAACGCTTGATGTAGGCCAGACTCGGGCCGTCATCCGGCATCACCCGAAGCACTTGCTGGAAATAATCAATCGCATCGCTGAACCGGCGGTTGCGGTAGTTCTTCAGACCACGGTCGAAATCGTCCAGCGCGTGCTTCTGCTCATCGCTGATCTTGTCCCATGAATCCGCCATCAGCTCATAGACACGCACCGGTTGCGCCTTGCCCTTGACCCGGATATCGTCCAACGCACGGGTAGCGAACTCGTCCTTGACATCGGCCCACGTTTCCGGCCCGATCATGATCGTGGTACCGTACGATTTGTTTGCTCCCTCGAGACGGCTGGCGAGGTTGACCGCGTCCCCCATCACCGTGTAGTCGAACACCTCGAGGCAGCCCATGTTGCCGACAATCATGTCGCCGGTGTTGATCCCAACACGGCTTTCCAGCAGCGGCAGTCCCCGCCGGTCAAAGTCGCGGCGCATCTCTTCCAGTTTCGCCTGCATCCGTAGCGCAGCCCGGCAGGCGTGGAACGCATGCTGTTCGTTCCGCACCGGCGCACCCCATTCCGCCATGATCAGGTCGCCCTCGTACTTGTCGATGATGCCCTCGTTCTTGAGGATGATCTTCGACATCGCGGAGAGGTATTCGTTCAGCAGGCTGACCAGCTCTTCCGGCGTCAACTTCTCTGACACCGATGTGAAGCCGGCGACGTCCGTGAACAGGCAGGTCATCCGCCGCCGTTCGCCGCCGAGACGCATCATGTCCGGATTGTCGATCAGCTCATCCACAACCCGCTTCGGCACATACTGGCTGAACATGCCGCGAATCTGCGCCTTGTCCCGCTGTTCGAGCAGGAAGCGGTAGATCGTGGTCAGCGAGAACATGATCACCATCGCGAGCAATGGTGCGACCAGCGCAAACCACAGGTTGTGCTCACCGAACGCGTAGAACGTTCCCCACGTATACAGCCCCGCCAGCACCAACGACAACGGCGCGGCGAGCAGTAGCGTCAACGTGTTGCTGATGGCGAACACCGCCAGCACAAGCACAAACGTGAGGATCACTTCCGCGCGCAACGGCGCGTTCTTGATCCACGACTGGTCACGGAGGGTCTGGTACGCGTGCGCGTGCACTTCCACCCCAGGCGTCTCACGGTTTTCCGTCGCGATTTCACCGGCCGGCTTGTACGCGAAGAACGGTGTCTTTTTCGTATCGCGCAATGCCGCGGCCGCCGCACCGACAAACACCACCTTGCCACGGAACGGATTCTGCTGGCGGATCTCACGGAAGGCGTCCGCCGCATCCTCCGGCATCACGCTGATGAATGTGTTGAATTCCTCGTCCGACATCACGAACCACTGCATGTAGTTCGTGTCGTCCCGCGCGAGCTGAAACGACCCATCATCAATTACGCTGGAGAATGCATACGTTGGAAACGTGCCCGCCGGACCGGCGTAGTTGATCAGGAACGAATTCTCCGTCATCTTCGGGATTTTCAGCCCCGCGAAACGCACCACCTTCGGATCGTCACGGTACAGCTGCACCGTGTCCGGCCGCTCCTGCACCAGCTGTAACGCCTTCATCGATAACGGCAGCCAGTTCAGATCCTGCACCTGAAACGCGAACGGATACTGCCGTGTGAACCCATCCCGATCCTGGATTTCATTGACTACGCCGACATTCACCTCGGGCGTGTAAATCCGCTTAGCAGGCAGCATTGCTCTGGCGAGCTGGTCCTGCAACTGCGCCTTGACGGTGAACGAGATCTTGGCCGCGTGAATCACGCTGTCCGGCGCGGCAAGGGTGGCCCGTGCGAGCGCAATGTCCTGCGTGGTGTCAAACGAAGATTCGAAGAACTGGACGTCGATCACCACCAGCTTCGCGCCAGCGGCGAACAGGTTGTCGATCACGTGGGCGTAGTAGCTGCGCGGGAATGGCCAGCGGGTGTCGAGCAACGTGAAATCGTCGTCGTTGATCGTAACCACAACCGCGTCGCTGTCGCTGACATTGACCGGACCACGCGCGAGGAAGCGCTGGTCGTACGTCTTCAGTTCCAGCTCGTGAACAAGCCCGATGCTGCCGAGATACAGGGCGATAATGGTGACCACGACACTGGCCGCGATCCCGATCCACCAGCTGACTTGTTTGCGCGTCCGACGTTTCGCCACAACACTCCCTATGCGTTGACCTGCCGTGAATTAGCGCAATTCCACGTTTCCAGTCAAGTGCGGATCAAGGGAAAAAACAAACCCCGGCGTTTGCCGGGGCTTGAAACCTCGCTGAAACCACTGCTTAGAAGCGGTAGATATAGCTGAACAGCACCGAATAATCGTCGCGATCGATTTCGTCCTCAAGCGTGTCGGCAGTGCTGCCGTCGAAGTACTGGTACTCTCCGTTGTCCGAATACGTGGACACGCTGATCCGCGCCGCCAACGTGTGCTGACGCATGAACCGCCATTCCATGCCGACCACCCAGTCGATACGCGTGTAGTCGATCTTCTGCAGACGTAGCGTCGCCGCCGGATCGGCTCCGGCTGGCAGGATGTCGTCATACGTCAACGAGTAGTCGCCGGAACCCAGCGTCACGTTAGGATTGAAATATGGCACCAGTGTCCGGTCAAACAGGTAGTAGCTGCCGCGCAGGTTAATCGTCACGTAGTTCAGCTCAGTCAGGCCGTCCATCGACGACTGAGATGAATTCGAGAACACGATCCGCGTCGTCACCGGCAGGTATTCACGGTAATCCGTGCTGGCCGTGAAGCCGATGAACTGCATGTCCGAGTTGCCGATGTCCTGGTAGTCGTCCCTGCGGTCGGCCATCAGGTAGCTCAACGACAGGTCGCTCTGCGTGTCGGCGAGCCGCACACGATGGGTCAGACCCACCGAGAAGCTGTTCATGGTACTCGCAGTGCGGCTGTCGAAGGAGACAACACCCATCGTCGGATCATTGTTGTACGCCGTGGTATCCGTGATCACTTCGGTGACGGTCCCGTCGTTCTCGTTCGTCTGGTTCCGGAACATGAAGTTGATGTCCGGATACATCGGGTCGGTGATGTAGGTGAAGCCGAACGAAATCTCCTGGCGGGTCAACGTGGTTTCGCTGTTGTTCTGCACGTTGTTGTGGAAATTGCGGTACCCGGCGTTCAGGTACAACCGGTTTTCGAACAGGCGAATCCGGTCGTATACGTAGAAGCCGGCGTCATCGTTGACCAGGTTCGGATTCCCCAGCGAGGTGAAGCTGCGGTTGAGGAAGACGTAGCCGGTGCGCAGGTCATGTCCGTAATACCGCAAGCGCAGTTTCCCCTGCCACGACAGCGAGTTCGAGATCACGGAAGACACCAGCTCTCCCGTGTTCACTTCCGCCTCGCCGTCATCGTTGGTCAGCCCTTCCGCCGGTAACGGTTCGAAATACTGGTTGACCCAGATAACGTCCTTCAGGTTGTCCGCATCTTCCAACGGACGTTCGCTGATGTTGCTGTTGTACAACGACAGCGCCGCCTCACCCTTGAACTGAACCCGGTTGCGGTCAAGTTTCAGCCCGAAATCAGTCCCGACGACGAGGTTATCTTTTGGTGTGGCCGTGTATGCGACTTCCACCGGACGGCCCAGCTCGATCCGTTCCTGCAAATCCTGCGGACGGTCGATATCAATCGAGGACGTGTCGTCCCGCACCTTCATGAACGTAAATCCGAGGTGGCTCGGACCGTTCTCCTGGCCAAAACCGAAGCGCAACGCCGCCAGGTTCCGCTTATACGTACCCGGATCGTAGTTATACGCGTTGTAGGTTTCGGTGCCGATCACATTGCCCAGTGAGTCAACAATCGCAGCGGTGATCTGGTCGTTGACGGTGTAGCCGTAGCCGTTCACGCCGCGACGCATCTCGCCGTAAATTCCCTTCACCTCGAAACTGCCCGAGGTGAACTTGAGCTCCGCACCGCGAACACGGTTGCCGTATAACGCCAGTTCGCTGTACTTCGGCGTCAGGTCGCCGAGCCCGACCTGGAAGAACGGCCAGCCCGCGGTGACACGGAACCGGTGCTGCGGCTGCAGATTCCCCTGTTCTTCGCTAGTCGTGCGCGTGTACAACTGCGCCTTGAAGTCGCCACGCTGCATCCGGACATTCACCAGCTCCCGCATCCGGTTCTGATCGACGCCGTTGGTCTGCTGCGAATTGCCGTCCAGACCCAATGAACCACTGAATAACGTTTCGTCGTAGCTGACCTCACCCAGCAGCGATTCGTAGTTGAACAGCCACGAACGCAGCAACCGTTCCTGCTTGCCGGTCTTGAGCAACAGGTCAACACGGTGACGCCCGTTCGGCACCCTTTCCAGAGTCGCCATCAACAAATATTCGGTGGTGACCGCCTTCTTGGTGATGTCCTTCCCGTTCAGGCGGAGAACCACATCCTCCGGATTCACGGCGAACACACTTGGATTGAACGACACCGCGATGAACAAATCCGTGTCGCGAATGGTTTCTTCCGGCAGCGGGCTCAGAATCAACACGCCGGAATCAATCGCCGCCTCTTCGTCACCGGAGCGCACCGTCACCGAAACCGGCGCCGATTCGGCACCCGTCGCCGGGTAGGTGATGGTCGAACCATCGTCCATCTCCGCTTCGATGAAGTACTCAAGGCCTTCCGTGGTCACCGCTTCAGCGGGAATGGTCGCGACCAGCTCATCCAGCGAGAATTCCATCTGAACGAAATCCCATGAGCTCGAGCCGACCATGCGGAAACGGACATTCGCGTCGACGACATTGCCGATGTTCTGCATGCCTTCGATACGTGCGTCGATTTCCAATGGGATGCCGGGATTGGCGACCGTAACCGGATTGTGCACAATGATGGTGGGTCCCTGCGCGGATGCCATGCCCACAATGGCCAGCAGCAGGACGAGGGTGGAAACGGTGGCCCGTTTCCAGTCAGTCGCAATTCGCATGATGTTTCACCTTCTGTGGCGACGCGCCCCGGTTCCGCCTGCGCGGCCTCTCCCCGAAACGTCACCATGGAACGTGACAGGGTCCACTCCATCCGCTACCCCCAGCGGATGGAGTGGCCCGTTGCTTAATCCGAATCCTCGCGGATCAGATCAGCGCTATTTCTCAATCTTGATCGGAATGATCAACGTCTTTTCGTTGCCGTCTTCGTCGATGAACTTGATCTCGATCTTATCGACGTCCATCGTGTCGAGATAATCCGGCACGATATCCTCATTCAGCACGGCGACGTCTATGTTGCCGTTGCCGTCAACATCACCCTGGTACCCGGCGCGAACATCCTTCGTCTCGCCGGTCAACACGCTCATCAGTTCAACAATGCCTTCCAGCGTGAGCTGAGTAACCGTGCCATCGTCGTTCATCATCACCCAGAACTCGGTGCCCTTGACGGACGCGACCGCAGTCGGTGTTGCAACCTGCAACGCACCTTTCTGTTCGGTCACCTGGGCGAATACTCGTCCGAGTTCCATGTCGACACGTTTGTTCCAGCTGCTGTCCGCGTTCACCGTGTGGCCGAACGTGGCTTCAGTGCTCGGGTTCAGCCGGATTTGCGAGACGTCATCCACGAATACGAGCGCGCAATAGCCGTCTTCGCTGGTCCGCATCTTGTCGCCATCATACAGCGCAAGTCGCTCGTAGACATCTTGCCACTTGTTGTCGTGGTAATATTCCACTGCCCCACGAAAACTCGTTACTACTGCAATCGGACGCGCAGCCTGCGCGGAGATACCAACCAGCATCAACAGGAACACGGTCAGGGACAGAATCCGCAGAGTCCGTGTGTGCATCATCTTCGCGTTCATGTGATCACTCCTCCTCATCGTAGATGATTGTGATCACTTCCAGCCCCGGCGTGTTCAACTTCTTCGCGAGGGTGGAATACGTCTGCCCGTTTTGCCCGTCGAACGTCATGTCCTGCACGTAGTATCCCTCAAACGCGCTGATCAATTCGTCGATCTGGGCTTGGGTCAGTCCGCCCTGCAACAACACCGAGAAGACAAGATCCGGAATCGGGACGTTGGTGTCGCGTTCTTCCGGAGGATTGTTGACAATACCATCCTCGGCTTCGACACCGTCCATCTCCTGCTCACCACCGCCACCGCCGCCGAGCAGATCGTCCGGATCAACGTCGATCATCTCCGTGTACACAAAGCTCTCCGGTGAACTACAGAAGGTGTACGTCTGGCCACCGGCTGACTGCACGTCGACACACACCATCCACACATAGGTCCGGCCATCGGTCAACGGCTGCTCCGTCCCCGCCGCGCCCGTGTAGGCATGGTACTCGACGAACTGTGCCGGTCCCTCGTAGCGGGTGTTGACGATGCTGCGGTTGTCGATGATCGTCTGCAGATCGTCGAAATCGCCTTCGTCCGCTTCAACCAGGATCAGCTCGACATCGCCCGGCATTACCTGACCACCGACACCGGTCCACGAGAGGAACACCGGATAGTGTACCTCATCCCCATTCATCGGTGTAACCGCCTGGGGACGGGACGGGCTGGTGATCTGGATCGGTGAAAGCGCATACGCCAGCGGGATTTCCTGATTCCCGATCACCTCGAAAACTTCGATCTTGATGATGTAGATGTCACCAGCGAGGTTGCCACCGTCGAGGACACCGGTCAACGTTTCCGCCGAGAACTGCGTCGACCGGTCAAGATCCTCGTTGAACCACGGAGTGGCCTTCAGATCGTTGATCTGATCGTTGGTGTACCGTCCATTATCACCGATCGGACTGTTCACCCACGTTTCCAGGGTGAACGGCTCCCGGGTCCACGATTCGTAAATCACTTCCCCGAGCCGGCTGAACTCAATGTGCATCCGGATGTTCTTGTCCAGATCAGAATCGACATCTGGTGTAACCGAGAAGTAAAAGAACTTCTCCACGTCGCTGGCATTGAAATTGTCGCTCTCCAGGTCCTCCACATCCACCAGCTCGCCGATGACGAACATCTGCGCATTCTCGTGAATGAAACCGGCTGTCGCCGTCACCGCCCACGATGGTGGTGCCGCCACCATCAGCAGGAGCGCCAACCCGATGAACACCGCTGCAACTCTCATGTGGTCCTCCGTTCTCTCGCCGGACAGATTCACGGAATGTCCGTTGTCTCAACCCATTCCAGCGCCAAAGTCAAACTGAGCGCAAACTCGCCGCTCTGATGTTTGCCTGTAATTTGAACAGGCAGTTTCACATCTGGAGTGCGCGGCGTCAATGCTAACCCTTGTCAACCTAAGCACTTGATCCCGATCACAGCGAGAGAGGTTCTGATCGGTGCATTTGGATCCTATCCCCAGCCGGACAAGGTAGCCCGTGAATCAGGTGTGACGCAGCAATGCAAGCGGAGACGCGACTTTTCGCGGAGTTCCGCATATGGGCTCTCGAAAAATCATCCGGTGCGCACCATCACATTCACTAAACCTCTGTTTCTTAACAATTCACATAGGTAAATCAAGAAAACACAAAAGAGCCAACACGTTCATTTTTCACTGAAAACCATCCTCCGAAACCGGGACTCAGCCCATGCCGGCCCCTGTCACCCCCACTTATTTCGTTGTTGTTGCACAGCGCGTCTACTCACCGTCTGTTCCCCATCTCAACCCGTGAGACCGGATGTTGAGCGGGGGTTATCCGGACGCTTCACCTTGCTTACATTCCGCCAGACTGATCAACGTCGCAAAGGATTGTAACCGCATGCCGCAACCGACCGTTTCCATTCTGATGCCCACCTACAACGAAGGCGCGACCATCGAGGATGTCGTGCGTTCGCTGCTGCAACAGGATCTCACTGGCTACCGCCTCGAGATCCTGATCATTGACGGCATGTCCGACGACGACACCCGCGAGATCATCACCACCCGTTTCGCCAACGACAAACGCGTCCGTCTCGTCGACAATCCGCAGCGTTTCACCCCGCACGCAGCCAACATCGGCCTGTTTGAAGCAGCGGGCGAGTTCATCTGCTTCTTCGGCGCGCATGGCTACTACGACCCCGACTACATCCAGGTCTGCCTGGAAGAGATGGAAGCCACCGGCGCTGTGGGAGTCAGCGGACGGCTGGAAACTGTCCCCGCCAACGACAGCCTGCAGGCGCAACTGGTCGCGTGGGCGATCAGCCATCCGTTCGGCGCGTCCGGAGCGTCGGTTCGCACCCAGCCCGAAGGGTTCGCCGACACCATCCCGTACCCCATCTTCCGCAAGCAGGCGCTGCTCGAAATCGGCGGCTACAACGAAACCCTGGTGCGCAACCAGGACAACGACATGAACCAGCGGTTGATCGCGGCGGGACACAAGCTGTATCTCACCCACCGCACCACCGCACGTTACTTTTCCAAGCCGACGATCTGGGGTTTGCTCCGTTACGCGCACAAGTCCGGCTGGTGGAACGCAATCAGCCTCAAGGTCAACTGGCGGTCGATGCGGTTGCGGCATCACATACCGACTCTTTTCGCGTTGAGTGTGCTGTCGTGGCTGCCAGTGCTGAAACTGGGCAAGTTGCTGCGCTGGAAACTGGCCATCGTCAAGGGCCGGATTCTCGGCCTCGCCCTGCCCGCGCATCTGCTCGCCGGGGCATATTTCGCCTGGAACGAGTACAAGAAGACCGGACGGCTGGCTACGTTGCTGCTGCCACCCGTCTGGCTGGCGTTTCACCTTGCGTACGGTTTCGGTACGCTGCACGGCCTCTGCAAGGCCCGTGTGCCCGAACCGGAAGCGGAAGGGCAACCCTGATGCTGAAACGGCTGCTGGACATCGCACTGTCCGTGTTTGGGCTGCTCGCCGCGCTGCCGTTGTTCATACTCATCGCGGCCGCGATGGCGATCCGTGATCCCGGCCCGCTGTTCTACCGGCAGTCCCGTGTCGGACGGCACAAGCGCCCGTTCCAGATGATCAAGTTCCGCACGATGGTCGTTGACGCCGACAAGCACGGCCCGCATGTCACCGCGAAGCACGACCCGCGGATCACACCGGTCGGAGCGTTCCTGCGTCGCAGCAAACTGGATGAGCTCCCCGAACTGTGGAACGTCCTGATCGGCGACATGAGCCTTGTCGGGCCACGGCCGGAGGTGCCACGCTACGTCGCCAAGTACAAACTCGAGTGGGACGAGGTCTTTGACGCACGGCCCGGCATCACCGACCTCGCGACCCTGCAGTTCCGTGATGAGGAGAGTGTCCTTGAGGGCATCAGCGAACGCGAAGCCGCCTACCTCGACGTCATCCTCCCGATCAAGATTGAGATGGCGCTGTGGTATGTTCGCAACCAGACTGTTTTAATGGATATGCGCATCCTGATCGATACCGTGCTCGCGATTACCGTCGGCAAGGTGTGGCCGATGACCTTCGGCCCGGACTGGGCGAGTATCGCCCGCGACCGCCTGAACCATTGGATGCTGGCGGGAGAGTAGGTTACGGGTTCGGGAATCGGGACTCAGGACTCAGGACTCAGGACTCAGGACTCAGGACTCAGGACTCAGGACTCAGGACTCAGGACTCAGGAAGGAAGATGTGCCCGTGTCAGCTTGCTGACGCGGACGCGGCACTCGCGGGCTGCGGGCTGCGGGCTGCGGGCTGCGGGCTGCGGGCTGCGGGCTGCGGGCTGCGGGCTGCGGGCTGCGGGCTGCAAAAAGATACTTACCACGGACTTAAGTCCGTGGTAACGAAGTCGGATTAATCTGGATAATGCGATAGCCGCTACGCCCTTTATTCACCGGACTGAGTCAGTTGAGCCCAGAGCCCAGCATCCAGAGCCCGGTTTATCGAGAGACGAAAGACCAGAGACTAGAGACACCCAGATGAAAGTCCCATTCTTCCGAGTTGAGCTGCCCGAAACCGCCGTGGACGCGGTCGCCGAATCGCTCCGATCTGGATGGCTGACCACCGGCTTCAAGACAAAGACCTTCGAGGAACAATTCGCCGCGCGGGTCAACTCGACGCACGCCCTGGCCCTCACCTCCTGCACCGCCGCGCTGCATCTCGCGCTCGAGGCGATGGGGGTGCAACGCGGTGACCTGGTCATCGTCCCGACCATGACCTTTGCCGCCACCGCCGAGGTCGTACGCTACTTCGACGCCGTCCCGGTCTTCGTTGACATGGACGAAAGTTTTAACATGGACCCGGTCAAGCTGGACGAAACCATCCGGGCGATCCGTGCCAATCAGCCGGTCGCCGGGCTGGAACCGCCGTACGGTCCCATCCGGTTGATCGTCATCATGCACTACGGCGGATTTGCCTGCGACATTAACGCCATCCAGACCGTCGCGCTGCAGCATGAGATCCCGTTCATCGAGGACGCCGCCCACACCTTCCCAGCCTATTACCGGCACGAGGAAAATGTCCCGTGGCGGCACTGCGGCACCTTTGGCCAGATGGGCTGCTTCTCCTTCTACGCCAACAAGTGCATCACCACTGGCGAAGGCGGGATGGTGATCGCCAGGGATGGCAAGAAGATGGACCGCATGCGGGTCATGTCGTTGCACGGGATGAACCGGGACGCCTGGAAACGCTACACTTCCGCCGGTTCGTGGTACTACGAGATCGTCGCGCCCGGCTACAAGTACAACATGACCGACATTGCGGCGTCGCTCGGGCTGGACGAACTCCTCCGCGCGGACGACTACCTCGCGAAGCGCGCCCGTGTCGCCACCGCGTACGACCAACGGCTCGGCCAGCTGGACGCGATCCAGCTTCCGCCACGTGACCCGGCCACCCGGAAACACTCGTGGCACCTGTACTCGATCCGGCTCAACCTGGACGCTTTGTCCATCGACCGTGCGCAGTTCATCGAAGCCCTGCGTGAACGCGAAGTCTTCTGCTCGATGCACTGGCTGCCGCTGCACCTGATGCCGTACTATCGCGAAACGTACGGCTACGGCAACGGCCTGTTCCCCACCGCCGAACGCGACTGGCAACGTCAAGTTTCGCTGCCCATCTTCCCGGCTCAGACCGAAGCGGAAATCGACGCCGTCTGTTCGGCCATCGAAGACGTCACGGAGGTGTACCGATCGTAGCGAAACGGACCATCCTGCTCACCGGCGCGACCGGATACGTTGGCGGCAGGCTGCTGCAGCGCCTGCTGACGCGCGGCGAACACGTCCGCTGTGTCTCACGCCGCCCGGAAACGCTTCGTGACCGTTTCGGCGACACGATCGAAGCGGTGCAGGGAGATGTCCTCGATCTCGATTCGCTGCGTTCCGCGCTGAGCGGTGTGCACACGGCGTACTATCTCGTCCACGCCCTCGCGAAAAAGGAAGGGTTCTTCGCCGAAGAGCTGAACGGCGCCCGCAGCTTTGCCCGTGCGGCTCGTGACGCTGGCGTCAAACGGATCATCTACCTCGGCGGCCTCGGCCACGGCGAGTCGCTGTCGCCCCACCTCGCCAGCCGGCACGAAGTCGGACGTGTGCTCGCCGATTCCGGCCTGGAGCTGGTCGAGCTGCGCGCCGGCATCATCCTTGGTGCGGGCAGCCTGTCTTACGAAATGATCCGTGCGCTGGTGCGGAAACTGCCGGTCATGGTTACGCCACGCTGGACTCGTGTGCGAACCCAACCGATCGCCGTTGAGGACGTCCTCAGCTACCTCGAGGCGTCGCTGGACCTGGAGTTCACCGCCCCCGAACACCGCATCTACGAGATCGGTGCGCCGGAAACCGTCAGCTACCAGGGCCTGATGACCGAATACGCTCGCCTGCGTGGACTCAAACGGTTCATTCTCCCGGTCCCGATCCTCTCTCCGAAGTTGTCCAGCCTGTGGCTCGGTCTGGTTACCCCGGTGTACGCCCAGGTCGGCCAGAAACTGCTCGAAGGCGTCAAGAACGAGACCGTGGTCAAAACCGAACGCGCACGCCAGGATTTTTCCGTTCAACCCGTTTCCATCCGCGAAGCGCTGCAACATGCATGGGAAGAAGAAGAGCGGCAGGTGTTCGAAACTCGCTGGAGCGACGCGGTTTCCTCGCTGGACAAACCCAAGCTGGGAGGCGTCCGTTTCGGCAACCGGCTGATCGATATGCGGTCGCGGGACGTTGACGTACCCCCCGAACAAGCGTTCCTGCCGATCCAACGCATCGGCGGGAAACAGGGCTACTACGCCGCCGATTTCCTCTGGCAGCTGCGCGGATTGCTCGACCTGTTCGTCGGAGGAGCCGGGATGCGCCGGGGACGGCGTGACCCCTTGCATGTTTCCGTCGGCGACACCATCGACTTCTGGCGCGTCGAAGCGATCGAACCCAACCATCTGCTGCGTTTGTACGCCGAGATGCGGCTGCCGGGCCGCGCCTGGCTGCAATACGAGGTGATACCACGGAAGGACGGAGGCTCGACCATCCACCAGACCGCGATTTTTGACCCCCTCGGCCTCGGCGGACTGCTGTACTGGTATTCGATCTGGCCGTTCCACGCCTACGTCTTCCGCGCGATGATCCGCAACATCGCGAGAAGCGCGGAGCACTCACTCGGGTGACGATCAAACCCGCCGCGCTTCCGTTTCGCCCAGCCACACGCTGTTGTACCGTCTGATACGGTTGAATCTCACACACTCCCGGGAGACCACCATGCAATACACCACACTCGGCAACACCGGCCTCGTTGTTTCGCGCATCTGCCTCGGCATGATGACCTACGGCGACCCGAACTGGCGTGACTGGATCCTCGGCGAAGAGGACGCGCGTCCGCTGGTGCAACGCGCCTGGGAACTCGGCGTCACCTTCTACGACACCGCCGACATGTATTCTTTTGGCGAATCGGAACGCGTTACCGGACGCATCCTCGCCGACCTCGCCCCGCGTGACCAGCTGGTGATCGCCTCCAAGGTGTATTTCCCGATGAGCGACGATCCCAACGACCGCGGGCTGAGCCGTAAACACATCGTCGCGGCGTGCGAGAACTCGCTGCGCCGGCTGAACACCGACTACCTCGACGTCTACTACATCCACCGCTGGAACTACCGCACACCGATCGAGGAAACCCTCGAGGCGCTGCACACGCTGATCCGGGACGGCAAAATCCGTTACATCGGCGCATCCAGCATGTACGCCTTCCAGTTCGCGAAGGCCCTGTACACCGCCGACGCACTGGGGTTCAGCCGTTTCGTCGCGATGCAGAACCATTACAACCTGCTGTACCGGGAAGAAGAACGCGAGATGATGCCGCTCTGCGTTGAGGAAGGAATTGGCGTCGTACCGTGGAGCCCGCTGGCACGCGGCTACCTCGCCGGGGGACGCTTCCCCGACGAAGCCCAGCCCACCGCCCGAGCGAAATCCGACAGCTACGCACAGAAGATGTACAACCAGCCCGGCGACCGCGAAGTGGTCCAGGCGCTGCACGACATCGCGGCTCAGACCGAGTACAGCCCGTCTCAGATCGCGCTGGCGTGGATGCTGCAAAAGGAGGGCGTTGTCGCGCCGATCATCGGCTCAACCAAAGCGTCACACCTGGACGAAGCCGCCGCCGCGACCGGTCTCGAATTGGACGACGACACCATCGCCGCGCTCGAGGCGCCGTATGTGCCGCATCCCGTGCTCGGCCACCCGCCGTACGGGGTGGATGCGTACGATGCGAGGTGATACCTGGCATAGAGTGTGAGGTGTGGGGTGTGAGGAAAATGCGAAACCCGGGCTCGTCGAACCCGGGTATTCTCTCGATGTGGAGGATGAGGGATACTCCGAAGCCGTTTTTTCGAAATCCGCTGCTGATGTGGCATACATTGAATAATCCAGTAATGATGCGGGATAGAAGGAATTCCCCGATGCACCTCGATGCCTCTCGATGCTTCTCGCGTTCATTTTTTTGGCACGAATTTGTCACGAGCCCGCGAAGCTAGATTTTTATACACGGTCATTTCCCCTTCCTCTCCAGAAATTTGTCCAGATCCTTTTTTCGCAGCTTCCGCCTGAATCTAGGTAGGTCTTCTGGTGACTCTCGGCGAAGAGTAGAAACCGAAAAACCGGTATACTCAGCTGCCTCAGCAAACGTCATTAGCTGGGGCCATTCATGTCGGGGCACACCACTTCCTACGCGCACCTGCTTCGCAAGGAAGTCTCGATAAACATGATCCTTCATGTTCGCCCTGATCTTCCCAATCTTGCTCGCTGACCCCTTTTTGTCTTGCACCACCCGCGCTTTCATACTAAACACACCGGTACGTCCTACTTTAATCCAGTATAGCATCCGGTAGCGCTTCCCAGAATCGTACACCAGCTCGACTAGATCATGTATCTGATCTAGTAAGATGTCTTCGAGTACATGGTTTTTCCGCAGTTCAATGGTGATAACATCGCCTGCTTCTAAAACTTCAGATAGGACAAGTAAGTCTTCCTGCACTAGACTACCAGCCTCCTCCATTCTATTGCTGAGGATGGCCGGATTCTGAATTCGCCCTCCATAGATCAAGTTAATCGATCCGAAAGGATAATCCGGACTCCCTTGATCTAGTTCCAGCACGAGCCGCTTCGGTGATGGCGGTGAATCGATGTAGTGATAGTGAATCATAGTCCTGTTTTCCGGCATAAGAACATGTACCCAGACAAAGCAAACAGGAGGACGTATGACCGATTCAAAGACAGCGCTATCCCCCTTCGCGCCTGTCGAACTGCAACCACTTCGCAGGGCAAACGGGGATCATAGCAGCCGACTTGCTGTGGTGTTGAATCCCAACGCTGATGCCACGGAAGTGGGGGTGGTATCCCCCGAATACAAGCTCGTGAAAAACAGCGAGGTTGTGCAAGTGGCGGAAGACTTGTTGGGCAGGACGGGAATGCCCGTTGACGAGCACCAGACGTTGTGGAACGGGAAGAAGTTCCGGCAGCGGTATCTGCTGTCACAGACAACCGGTGAAGTGAAGGTAGGTGATGTTGTCGCGTGTACGTTGGATGCAGTCAACAGCTACGACGGCTCCACCACCTTTGGCTTGGAGTTCAACGCAGTCCGTCTGGTCTGCAGCAACGGCATGATGTTGTCGTTCATGCTTGGCGGATTCCGGTTCAAACACTGGGGAAGCCAGAACTTCGACCGCGAACTGCGTGTTGCAGCCCGTCAACTGGACCGTGTAAGCAACCGTCTGCACATGGTGCTACCGATGCTGGTTGACCTGACGCACAAACGGATGCGACGTGCGGACATCCAGAAGTTCTTCCGCGAAACCAACCTGCCGATCACTACCCAGGCCAAGGTGTTCAACGGTATCGAAGACGATACAGCGTGGGGCGTGTACAACGCGGCAACGGACGTGCTGACCAAGCAGGAACGTTTCAGCGCTGAAAACCTGAACCGGCGCGTGTCGCAATATTTTCTGTCACCTAATTGACCGAGAGGGGGTGATCATCTATCGACGTTCTACGTCAATCCCTCATCAAATCCTACCTGTGGTGCCCTGCCAGCTTCAAGTACCGATACATCGATCAAATCCCTTCAGCCTTCCGGTCAGTGGCTGCACTGCATGGCCGTGTGCTGCACCAGTTGATCGAAGAGATGCACCTGGTGAACTGGGATCTGGACATCGAATCCAGATACCGGGAACGGTTCGACCACGAGGAATTCCGTGGGGATGAAGCTGAAATACCTGTCTTCTATAAGGAGGAGCGGGATGCGACCCTATCCAGCCTGATCGAAGAAGCGGTGCAGATGCTCGGCAACTACAGGGACAAGGACTACAACCGTGATGCGGACGTGATCCTGTCTGAAGCCACGTTCATGCTGAAGGTCGGACGGAATGTCTTCAGTGGAACGGTGGATCAGATCCGCCAGGATGGTGACCGTTGGCAGTTGCTGGATTTCAAGTCATCGAAATTCCCACCGAACCAGCAGTTCTTGGATCTGGATTACCAGCTTGGATTGTATGCGTTGGCTTGCTGGCGTGGTGTTTTCAAGATGCCAGACGGTACGATGCGAATGTTGGAAATCCCGCCTGAACAGTTGGATATCGTCTACTATCAGCTCCGGGATCACATTCCGTACAAGCGTAATGGCAACGGGTTTGTTGCCGGTGATGAACGGGGTGACCCGCGTCGTTTCACCAGTCGTAGTCGAAAACAGCTGATGTCACTGAAGCGTGACCTGGCTGCAATCGCCAGCAACATCAACCGTGGTGTGTTTCCACGTAACCCAGGTATGATCAATTGTCCTGCGTGTGCGTTTGCGGATGTCTGTTTGTCAAATGCGCAGGGTGACGGCTTGTCGTCCAAGCAGATCCGTTCGATTGAAACACTCACCCTTCCTATGGAGGAAGCTGCATGACACAACAAAACACAAAAAAACGAAACGGTGCTCCTGCACGACAGAAGCCTGGTTCTGATGAATCGGGCGTTGTTGTCTTGGATGCCATCAACAATCTGGACAACATCGACATCGAAACCGAAGTCGCAGCGATGATGGAAAACATCCCGCCGTCGTTGGTACGTGTCCGCATCGACCACAGTCCATCTGGCCGGCATCGCATGTTCATCGACAACGGTGAGTCCTACGACGAAAATCAGGAAGACCAGGTTGATGTACCCGATAATGTCTTCAGCGGGATCGTCGTGTTCAGCCAGACGGTCAGCGCCTTGTGGGTAGAAGGTGAACAGATCCCACGATACAGCGCCATCGACGGAAAGATCATCAGCGGTGGCGGTTCCATGCATCTGGCATCGCAAGCCAAGGATAAGGTACGCTTGTTCGTGTTGACGTACCTTGAAACCAAGCCACAGTTGGTGGTTTTCAACCTGTCGCCAACTTCGATCAAGCACTGGCGCAACCACTTGCAACGGCTTGCCCGCAGCAAAGCACCAGCAATCGCAGTCATCACGCGGTTCAGTTTGTCAGACGTTCAACGCAACGGCTACCGCTGGGCAGAAGTCCAGTGCAGTATTGACCGTGTCGTGACGCAGCAGGAACTGGACGTTGCTATGCAGCTGCGCGAAGAATGCCGTCAGGCGTTTGGTTTGATCCATGAACAGGATTTTGATGATCCAGGCGACCGCGTATCCCGGGAGGGCAACTGATGATACTGGCACGTCTTCCCTGGCGCGAAATCGGTAAGGTTGCGGAGGCCGCGATTGAAGGTGCAACGGTCCTGATGAAGTGGATCAAGTCGAAGTGGTGAATGAACGAGGGGACGATCATCGTCGCCCCCTTTTAGCTTGCCGCTGATCAATTTCACAAATTGAATCAACAAACTATCATCACTTTACCAATCTAATCAAAGTGACCTATACGACTGGTGAAAATTGATGATGGGGCAAGCCCACTGATGGCAAGCGTTGCCAGCTTGTCGAGACGCATGCACGGGAAGGAAATGCGATGTGCAGTTCAGACATCGGGTCAGCCATCGATACAAACAAGTCGTACCTGACCCGGCTGCTGAACGAAGATGGTAGAGGAAGGATTGATCAAAAGTGTCGGCGTGGGATGTGGTCCTCACCGTATAACACGAACGAAACAAATTAACAACATTAAGTGTTATAACAATGACTTACACTTTGTTGGTATATTGGTCGTGTACTGAAATGTTGCTTGCTTGTGTTGTTTGGTTTTTTGGATGTCTCTCGGGTTTCCAGCCGCGCAAGTTATCTTTGGACTGTTTAATCTTCCGCATACAATCACGGTTCATTTCACTGGATTTCATTTTACGAAGCTAGTAGTTATATTTCAGAACAATTATCGGCACGACATACATTCCATCCATTGGGTATACCGTCAAAGAGTCCTGATTCGTGTATTTTCCAAAATCCATCAAACTCATATTTCATATAATCATAAATCTCTTCATCAATCTCTTCATCGATTGCTTCGTTTACCGCTTTTACCCGTTCTCGAAGTTTCACATCTATACGTGAATCATTCACGTCAATATCCATATTGTTCATTACTTCTTCTGCTTCACTTTCTGATATCTCTAACAAATCCATAAACCAGTCTATGTCTTTATCTTCAAAACCTTGACCTTCACAATATTCATCATATTCCTGTTCATAAAATATTCTAAAAAATATTTGCTCTGCTTTTTCCAATAAATACTTTGGATCATTTCCTTCTTTTTGCCAAGGGAACCCGTCGGGGAGGAATCGCTTTAATTCTTTATGTTCTTTAGTATTCTCCTCGCTTAATACTACAGGCAAACCCAACGCAACGCATATCCCCCTCTCTATTAAACGTTGCAGTACCCACATTCGGCCGGGGTCGTCTTTTAAATTAGGTATAGCTTTGACAATTGCTTGTGCTTCTGCAATGAATAACTTCCCAGACCACCATAGCTCCTTCGGATACAATTTTGGAAGATATCCCATCCTTTTCTCCTTCATTACTACTAGTTAACCTGTAGTAGGTTGAAATCCATCCGAGACAAAAGCCCCAAGCCACCTGTTGAATTTGTTCTCAATGAGCAATTACACTACCTGACATGTAACTCATAAGTTTCAACGAGCCCTTCCCAGTATGACCAGCCCCAACCTTCTAGTTTGCCATCCTTCAAGATAATTGGGGTCAACTCGTCATCGGTTATTGCACCATCAGCCCTCTTTTTGTCAGTGTAATATAGGAGGAGTTCAAAGGAGTGACTATTGGATCTGTACATTTCCGTGCGATAAGGATTAGTTATCACATCTCCGCGGTCACTAGTAACGGTTTCCGTTCCCATGACCCCCAATACTTCTTGTTTTGACATACCTACTGACAAGACTAATAATTATTCCCTATTCTTTGCGCGTATTGAATCCAAAGTAGTACAAGACACTATCATGCACACTGAAATGAAGATTAACAATATCCGCATTATATCCTCCGATAGTTCACGTAAACACCATGATACCCGACCATAGCAGCGAATAGTCAGGCCACCTACCGCCTGCCTTTAAATCACTAATCTACAGGCCCAATCGCAACTTCAAGATCGAACAGTGCGTCATCACTAAAGAAGTCGAAATCGGTATCTTCCCAACCCAGGTTAGTGTTGTCGACAACAATCCTCACCATGGTTCCACCAGCAATCAGACCAGGTGCGACACGAATATGCGTACCTTCAGTGGATATCGTTTCGTGCCAATAGACCGTAAAACCATCACCGTTCGTGTAGTGGGTGTACTCGGCGGGCGACATAACCAATAGTTCAAGCCCATAGTGCTCGGGCCACTCATGCAGTTCCATGTTCATGGCTAGAAGCCCATCATATGGGATTTCAACTACACTACTGGACGTGTAGTAATTTTCATCCAACGTTTTGTTTTCCCAACTCCAAAGCAGAACCGGATCTGGAGCTGGAACGATCATAGTAGCATTAATTGTCCAGTTCTGTCCATCCGTTGTTGTCAGTGCGATGGTGCCAGAATAATCACCATGTACCATATCTGCACGATCGATAGTCACACTTACCGCATCATTTTCCTCACGCGTCACACCTGCCGCCGGGAAGACTTCAATCCAATCGGAGTTCGTGGTGATTGTCCATTCCAGCTCTTGACCACCACCATTTGAGACTAGGAACTGAAGGGTGGTTTCCTCCTCACCAAACGCAAGAGAAGTAACCGAAACCTGCAGAATCGGATCATCTTCATTTTCGCCTGGAGATGTTGGACTGGAATCATCACCTTCGGAACAGCCAGAAACGACAAGCAGTAGAATCACGATCGGAAGTAGAAAAGCGGACAGTAGCGCGGACTTCATGATTACCCCCCTGAAACCAGGTCCCTGAAGAAATGCGATTTTCAATATACAAATTCAAATGACGTTTTGCATTTCTGTTATGCCAGACTTTCCCTACCAAAACAACCTGAAAAGTTCCCACATTTGGTGGTCGGTTGATTCAGCGACCATTTCGGGAGTGTTGGGTCCGGACGCGCCGATGGTCAGCACATGCATCTTTTTCCGCGACTAATGAGCCTACCAATATTCGTGGGCACGATTGACCTTGTGTGAGTAGCTTTTGCAAACTCAGTTCATTAGGCTTGCTAACACTCTACCTCACCAAAACCACCTTTTGCACCTGCTCGAGCTTTCCTGGCACGGACGTATGGATGAAGTAGATACCAGTAGCCATGCTGGGATCGGTAAGCGTCAGTTTATGTAGACCTGCTGAATATTGTCCATCAGCTAGAGTTGCTACTTTTTGACCCATCACGTTGAAGATCGAAACGTCCAATAGTGCTGCTTCAGGTAGACTGACTGTAACTGTGGTAGTGGCGTTAAATGGATTGGGGTAAGCTGCCGAAACCTTGAACGCAGTAGGTAGCGCGGATTCATGCTGTGGATCGGCTGCTACGATATCCTCGCCAGGCTGTGATGGTTCAGAAGGCCAATCAGATAACGACCAAGTTTCTACTGGTTTTGCTGATGTATTCACACCAGGTAGCTTTTCCCATGTGAAGCTGTCGGTGTCCATGACCAGGTTTGGATAGACGCCGATACTCGTGACTTGTTCGTATGTACCGGCTGGTGCGTAAGACGGCACCCACTGTCCATAGGGTGTTGCAGGTGCATAGGTTTCACCAGGTCCAAGTGTGATGTTCACGGTGAACAAGGGGCCATAGGTGTAACCGTTTGGCAAAATTACCTGCGACCACGCCTGACCAGAACCTGTCGTATTGGTCGGATTTAGCACAACCATCCAGTACCAGTACCCGCCACCGTTTGGACCGATGATAATTGGTGGTTCGAACGGTGTAAGGGTGACAAAAGGTGGTGCGAGGACCTGAAATGGACCGTCGCTTATGTCTTCTACAGCTGGATCGCTGGTCATATACACGCGGATTGTGTATTCCTTACCAGGCGTTAGATCCTCAGGTATTGTCCAAAGGAATTCGCCTGAATTGCTGATGTCGCTTGCGAGGATCAGCGATAGGTCGGAGCCATCGTAAAGTTCAATACTTACGTTTTCGATAAAGTTATTAGTCCAGGTAATTGGATGATCGGTTTGCACCCACCATTCTTCTCCGCCATTGGGAAAAACTATACTGATTTCAGGTTCCAATTCATGTGCGAAGAAAAAAGCACCTATATCTGAGACTGTATCATCAGGGTCTAAAGGACTGTCCGGGTCACCAGCGTCGATACACGGTGATCCTTCCTGGAGATGATAATCACCGTTGTCTGGATCGACATATAGTGGATCGAGTGAGATGTTTAACCATGCGTCGCAGGAATCGCCATTTGTATTTGTAGTTACTAGAACCCCAAGGTTTGGATTGAAAAAACCGCCAAAATTACCACCGCTGTTGTTGTAAACATCACTGTAGGTTATTTCGATGTCGTCACTTCCGCTAATTCCGCGTCCCGTGTTGTCAGTAATGCTACAATTACTGATCGTAGTATTAGATAGACCGCTGTAGATCCCACCGCCGCCTTGTGCCGAATTCCCACTGATTGTGCAATTGCGAATTACCGGCGAGGATTCGTCGCAATATATTCCGCCGCCAAGCCAACCAGCCCCGCCTACCGAGTTTCCACTAATGACACAGTTGATTATTGTAGCACTGGACCATTCACAACAAATTCCGCCTCCTTGCTCACCCGAATTTCCACTGATATTGCAGTTGCTGATCGTTGGAGAACCACCGCAGTAAATACCACCGCCCCAGTCTCCATAATTCCCAATGATGCTACAGTTGCTGATCGTAGGGGAGCCGAAACATGAAATCCCAGATCCAACGCTGCCAGTTATTATAGAATATTCAATGATGTTATCCGAGCTCGATCCGTAAATATTAATGCCGCCCCACTCAGCAATACCATTGTCATAGTTCGGTGTAAATTTGATACTGTCGATCAGGGTTCCCCGGCACTGCAAGATGCTGTTTTGTCCAATTGTGAATGAAAAAATGCCATCAAACAAAAAGATTGCCCCAGGTTCTATCACCAGGGTGTCTCCTTCAGTGACGGATATATTTTCGACGACCAAATAGGTAGCTGATTCCAGTATCCCGCTTTGCGGACCTGAGATCGGAATTCCCACCCCCATCGATAAGAGTGTTATTTCTTGCAGGGTTATTGGATCATAGCAGTTTTGCCCGATGATTTCCTGTCCATAGAATCCATTATGGGAGAAATACACGTCGTAAAGTCCAGGCACAAGATCACGTTGATATTCCCCCGACAGAGCAGTAAAAACGGAGTCACTCTCAGCGCTGGGTGATGCAGCTAGGAATACGACCTTAGTCCCTGCATGATTTTGCTCACCTTCCAGGAAGCAGTACCCATCTACCTGTACAGCCAAAGCTGCGGTCGAAATGCTCGTCAATAGGATGATCAAGCTTGACAAGACGCGCTGCATGATTCCCCCCTGGGCACCTAAACAACAGAGTTGTAGTTTGTGTCCAATCTACACTAGAGAGTAAGAAAAAACACGGAAATCCCAAGGTGGATGTTGGCTTTTCCTCAAACCAGTCTCCCGAGCTGACGACCTAGCTGTTTCTCGTATTCCACGATATGCCTTTGGATTGCAGGCGTACCAAGAAGCTCGTCCATCACGTCACGACTGCACGCCTGGTACTTTGACATGATCTTGACGAAATCGAATGTGTGCTTGGGGGTTAACCTTAGAAAGCGCGCGACGTGCTTTTGTGATATCCGATTGGTTTACAGGCTCCCACCTGGCCCCGTTCTGACAAAACAGATCAATTATTTCAATAGCTTCGGCTGATCGCATTGATTCAATCGGATTACGTTTTTGGACCCAGATGGGGTCGACAGCCCACGAGTATTGCATTCCATCGATGCAACGTTCCAGGTAAGAAGAAGCGCGGTCATCCAGCAGCTTTGGGTCAAATCCTTTGGAAATACATTCCTCTACAACACATAGCCTTCCATAGGCACAAGCATGTTCAAGCACCTTTAGACCGAGCTGGCTGTTTAGGTCAAAATCGATGTTGTGTGCTTTCAGCAGATCGGAGTGCCCATCTTGTATAGCGATTTCCACCGCGCACAGGTCTTCGTTTGGATCTGGTTCGAACGGTGGAAACACCGGCCCTACCGAATACGGATTTGCACCAGCCAGAACAAGTCAAACCGCGGCTTGGCGGCTGTGACTTGACGTTTGGAAGACAGTAGACAGCTGCTTAGTGATCGCCAAAGCTTATCTTCCATTACTTCGCAGATATTCCATTTTCTCCGTCATCATTTCTCCTAGAGGTTGATTCCACTACTTTTTCAAGAGAGTCGACGTGTTAGGCTGTTTCGGAACTACTATATTTCATAATCGGTTTCGTAGAGTATTGTCGCGGGGGAAAACATGCAGCCTTGGTCACTCGCTGTCACGGCAGCATTTGTACTTGTCATCGTCGTCTGGTTTATCCTGAACCTCATTCGTCTCAGCCGACACCGTCTAAAAGTACTTGCACGTCTCCAGAAAATTGAGTCGATTCTTCAACCATACACTCGCGAAACGATCGCTACAGATCTCGAGGATGTTAGCACCAAGTTTCTTGAAATCCACGGATTTGGTGATGCCTGGCGCGAATTCAAAGAGTGCCTGACTACTCAAGGCGATCATGTACACAACGCCGTCAATCCACGCGAATTCCTGAACGAACACGAGTTGCTTTTTAAAGATGTGGATCGCGAGATATGGCGTAGTGGTCCTCAATCTCTGACAGGGCTTGGGATCCTTGGAACGTTCGTTGGTTTGATGATCGGCCTTTTTCGTCTGAACTTGGGCAATGCCGACGACCTGGTAGAGGCTACAACGCAGATGATCGGCGGGATCTGGATAGCTTTTGCTACCTCAGCTGTCGGAATCTTGCTCTCCTTGGTTCTACGGTCGGTCGGGAACACGGCTGATCATCAACTTCGGATGCAATACAATAAAATCATCGACCGAATCGACTACCTTTTCATCCGTCACACTCCTGAGATGTACCTACGAAGCATTGAAGACTTCAATCGGAGGCAGCTCGAACGCACCGATGAACTGGTGCAGACGTCAAAATCACTCGCGAACGATCTTGCAGAAGCCCTAGTCGATCCCCTCACGGAATCGTTCAACTCTGCCATGGACGAGAACCTCAAGCCAGCTATTGAGGGGCTTAAGGAATCGATGGATGCGATGGCTGATAAGCTAGCCGGAATGAACCAAGACGCTCTTGAACAGATGGTGGCCAAGTTCGCGGTTGCAAT
Organism: bacterium; assembly: GCA_963675295.2. GTDB lineage: Bacteria > Electryoneota > Electryoneia > Electryoneales > Electryoneaceae > BMS3BBIN04. The sequence continues at coordinate 1,510,338 of CAXXKJ010000002.1, read as the reverse complement.
GGAAGGTGCTGCTGGAGCACAAAGGGAACGTCTGGCTGAATCACTCGCAGAAGCTGCGGACACAATCGGGAATAGCGCAAATGTGATGAATACAATCCTTGAGCAGATGAACCAAACGCGTGAAAAGTTTGAAGAAGGTGCGATTCTGAACGAAGAGGCAACTGCTGAAGCACGTAGCCGCCTTGAGGATGCCTCTAATTTTCAGCTGGAGTTAATGGGGCAACTCAGGCAGGTTGGCAATCAGCTTGGAGAACGGTTCACCGACTTAGAAGCACACAATGAACGACAGGTTGCTGCAGCAGCAACCCTCTCCACATCTATGGATGAAGTCACGTCTGCAGTGGATCGAGCTAATGAAGTTGCTGTGACGTTGTCCTCAGCAATGGAACAGGCCGAAGTGAAGGCCCGCTCCATTCTGGACACTATCGGGCGACAGGAGCATCTGGCAGAAGAGTTCAGTGAGATCATGACCAGTGTGCGAACGACGATGAGTCAATTCGATCAACAGGCAACGCTGTTGGCTGACGCGGCACGTGATTTCCAAGGAGTGATGGACGATCTGGGAGACTTCGCAGAAAAAGCAGAATCATTACTCGAGAATTCGAAGCTTGCTACAGATTCCATAATCCAAGCCAATGCTGACACAGCAGATCGAGTTGCGGCAGTTCAAAAGATGATGGAAGATGCATCTAACGTAGTTCACAAAGGAGCTGACATAAACGCTAAATTAAGTCAAACGATCACCGAGCAGGGACAAGTAATTGAAAACTTCAACCAAGCAGTACAGAAAGCGGCTGATCTATGGAATACTCATGCGGAAGGATTTGAAGAGCTTGACGAAGCGATCAAAAATGGCATCAGAGATTTCACAGAGAGAGTGAACAATGCTATTACAGAAAACCTTGTAAACTATGATAGAGAGATGTCACGCGTTGCAGGAAGCCTACGCTCATCAATTGATCAACTTGAAGGTGCCTTTGCAGGGTTGTTGGACGGTCTCGATAAGAATGGTCGGGGTATTACTGATGCTAATGAGCCCATCGGCAGGGAGTAATTCATGTGGTATCATTCGAAAGAGGCCGAAACGTCTGAAAACCCATTCCTGTTGTCATTCAGTGATTTGATGGCAGCTTTGTTATTGATGTTCATCTTGTTGTTGGTCGTTACCATGCTACGTTTGCAACGGGAAGTAGACGTGCAACGTGATCGCGCGGAACGAATCACAGTGATCAAGGATGAGATTATAAAAAGACTTCGTGCTGCTTTTGATGAAGAAGGAGTTAAGATTGAGGTGGATCAACAGACAGGTGCAATCAAATTATCCAGCGACATACTTTTTGCCACGGGTGAGAGCGAGTTGACAAAGGCTGGTCTTGACACTATAGACCAGTTTATCCCGATCTATTTGCATGTTTTACTTTCCCCTGACTTTCGGAATGAAGTCACTCAAATCATCATCGAAGGACATACCGACCCTCAGCCCCAAAGCGGAACAAGTTATAGCCGATTTGCGCAGTCCTACGATTATAACCTTGAGCTCAGCCAACGTCGAGCTCTGGAAGTAGCAAGGCACATTCTAAATGCAAACTATGACGCAAAAAACAATCGATTGATCTACCTTCAGGACTACGAGATACCATTGAAAGAACGTTTAACGGCAAACGGTCGTAGTTATTCCGAACTTGTCGATTCTTTAAACCATCGCATTCAAGTAGTACCGTATTCCCTGATCGAAACAGGGAAATTGAATTCAAATTCAACAAACATAGATTTTGAAAAATCCCGTCGTGTAGAATTCAAATTCAGACTTAATGACGAACAATACCTCGAAGATATTCGCAAGATTCTTCAGGAGAATTAAACATGTTGAGACCCTTCGAAGTGAAAATCAACGTTGAGCCAGTCAAGCTTCGCCAAATTGCACGGAAGCTTGAGGCTGCGGAAACTGAACCACCGCCGGAGATGAAGGCGTTAGAAGTTCTCAGGATACTAGAACGGGATGTCGATCGATTCAGTGAGTCGGATCTGATTGAACGCTGGTACAGACGAACTAGGGAGGTTCGCCTGCTTCTCTTTGAATTTGTCGAGGGTTGGCCTTCAGTTCCTTTGGAAGAATATCCTTATCTGAACCAAGCTAGGGCAGTAGCAGAACACGTATTAGACACCCTTCTTCATGAGCGCTGGTACAACTCGTGGCTGATGCCTGCTGTGAAGCTCTGGTATCAGAAACCAGAGCATGAAAGCCTGCTTGATCGTATCCGAAACGTTGCTTTGCAACCACAATATGAAACTCCATTGTTAAATCGATTGCGGACTATTCTTCCGTATTGTCCATCTGCAGGCAAAGTCGCGGAGCAGCTGGTACATGAAGGACAAGGTCTGAAAGATAGATGGCATGATCTAGCCTTAGGAAATACAGAGTTCGGTTCGTGGGTCCTTGCTGAGGTTTGTGAATCCATTTTTTCTCATGGCCGGATCGAAGAATTTCAGCATGAATTGTTGGGTGACTTCAGTTTTGACAATCGTCACCCGGTTAGATTGGGGTTGTTACACGAAGCAAATCAAGACACTTTTGCGAAAGTCATTAGTCACTATTGTCAAAATGTCGAATGGTTAAGCGACAATGATAGTTTTGCTTGGTTTGCGAAGGATCAATTCGGAAGTAGACAAAATATTGGGGGTTGGAAAAATCCTAATCTGATAGAAAGTGCAAGGAAAAAATTGTGGAATTGGTTGGTTCGAAAAAATATCAAACGATTCCTAGATGAGCTTGTGGAAGATCCTGATCGAAAGATGTTTTATCTACGTTTGAGCAATTTGGTGGATGATTTACGTTTTTTTGTAGAAAGTTATCGGGTGAACCATCTGAGACAACACTTGGATTTTCAATTATCTCCCTTATCCTTACCCACAATCATGATAAAGATAGGCAGGTTGATTCTGCTCGATTCCTGCAGGCATGGTGAGGCGGGGGTGTATATCTATCCAGATAATGGACCTATTCAATGGGATACCCAGTTTGACGTTCCCAGAGACTACAAAGGTCCTATGCTGGATCATCCGGGCTTCTTCTTGAATTTGCCGGAGGGTTGGTTCTACAAGCGTCACGTCCCAGGTTGGCAGCAAGTTGTTGAATCCCATATCCGGGGGCACATGTGATTCCTATCGACACGTTCGAAGACCACACAGATAAAATATCGATTTCTATTAATAATCCTGAATCCTTTCTTGGATCGCGCCGTATTGCAATCATGAAAGTGATGGAGGCAAACGGGACGGCTGAGGTTGTGGATGGGGTTTGGCAAACTACTGTCAGTCGTCTGCTCAGTTTGGATGACGAACAGATTGATCTGCTTGGTTGGCCACCAAAATTTCCTGGGAAATTGCGTCTTGAAGATATCGGCAATTTCAAAGACAAAGACTTCCGCTACCGCATCCGCTTGATAGGGAAGGACGGCGTTGAGCTGACGGATGCCGGTCTGAACCAGGGCCAAGTGATGATCGGACAGCTTGCATACCGACTGACTTTGAAACAGCACCAGATGGTTAGTGCGGTTCAGGCGGCGAACGCAAATCCTCCAGCTGAGGATTTGTCGCCAGCAGATGTCATGGCTCACAACCTGAAGCAATTCAAACGTGTCAAGGAACTGGCAGAGGCTGCGGGTGCCAAGGTCAGCAAATTCATTGATGCAGAGCAAGTCGTCGAACCCAACGCAATCATTCCCGTCTTAAAACCACACGAAGATGGATCGGCTGAAATTATCCCTATTCCAGGACACAGACCGGATGACCAACCCGATGAACCTGCAAAACCGGTGATTCCACCAGACGCTGTTGAAGGATTCACAAGACGAGGCCTAAGCAGACCGGATCTTCCTTTTCACGGCACTCGGAGTGGAGGAAAACCGGTGCGCGTGTTGATGGAAGAGCCTGTTCGGTATGGTATCAAAGAGCTGAAGGATAAGGGGCAATTGACTCCTGATGAAGCCCGGATGTTTCATCAAAATCCTGGTCTTTTCCTTGAATCCCCAGTGTTTGATCTGGAGCAATATTCAACCCGTGTAGTGGATATTGGTAGTCTACTGTTCAGGACAAATCCGCCGCCAGGAGGCGGGGGTATGTCCCAACAATGGGATGAGCTTGTTCTAGAGCTCGATCCAGAAGTTGGACTTCTTCCGGCGAGACAGATACGTATTGAATCACTAGATGATATCCAAGAACTTCGCACAGCTTTGCAAGAAGCCGTGGCCTGTGAGTCTAGCGAACTCGAATACAAGGGACAGCTATTCGAACGTGATGATCGACTCATTGAGTGGTTGATTCGCACCAAGGAGATAGAGCTCTCGGAAGAGGGGCTGGCGATCACAGAAAAGAAAGATCCTGGCGAAGATGATACTCCGAAGCACTTGTTGATCTCAACCAACCTTGATTCTACTGAATTCCAGGATGGCAGAACGCCACCAGGAATGGATCCCCCACTGCAACCGACATCGTTGTTACCAGAGATCACCCTTTTCCCTCACCAGTTGTATGGATTGGCATGGTTACAAAGCGTTCATCGGGGAAAGACTGGCGGGATCTTGGCGGACGACATGGGGCTAGGGAAAACCCTGCAGGTGCTGTCCTATATGATTCAGGCTATTGAATCTGGCGCAAAGGGGCCATTCCTCGTGATTGCTCCGCTAAGTGTGGTTGATGTTTGGCGCGAAGAAATCACGATTCGATTTAGTAGTCAGGTCCAAAAGCGTCTACTGGTGTTGGATTCAGAGTTTTTTAGCAGACCGGATTTCCGAACGAAGAAATCAATCGTTCGGACAAAAGACGGTGAAGAACGATCGGTCCGGTGCAATGCCCTGACAGAGAAAGGACTAAACCTGATCCGTGAGGCGGGTATTGTAGTATGTCATTACGAAGCTGTTCGTGCGTACCAGATCAGTCTCGGGAGTATTCAATTCGAGGCGATCATCTGCGATGAAGCTCAACGAATTAAAAATCCAACTACACTTGTTACAAATGCAGTAAAAGCTATGCAAGGACGCCGCCGTATTGTGTGTACGGCTACACCAGTCGAAAACTCTCTTGTCGACCTATGGTGCTTGACTGACTTTGCACGTCCTGGATTGCTGGAAAGCCAGAAAGAGTTTGAAAAAAAGTATGCAGCCAAACCGAGTCAAACTATTCCGGAAAACTACTTGGATGAACTCAAAACAAAATTTGACGAAGAGAAACTACTTTTACGGCGTACAAAGGAAGAACATCTTCCCGATCTACCTATAAAGAAAGAAGAGCCTAAACCGTTACCATTGTCTCCACGTCAGCTTTCACTATACGGTACGTATGTGCGTATTGCCACCGATGAACCCCGTCAAACGCTTGGTGTATTGATCAGCCTTCTGATGCTGTCTGATCATCCTGCACTACTGTCACGTTCCGACTTAACCATGAGGGAGGTACGCGATCTTATCGAAGAGTCCCCTAAGCTGACCCAGACAATTAAATGGTTAAGGGATATCCAAAAGAAAGGCGAAAAAGTACTCATCTTTACACGTTTGAAACGTATGCAGATGATCCTTCAACTTGCGATTGAACACGAGTTCGGATCTGGGATTGTCGTCGGAATTCTGAATGGTGATACTCCTGTTGCAGGTCGAAAGAAGAAGGTTGATCATTTCCAGCACAGGGATGGATTCGCCGTGCTGATCTTGTCTCCAGATGTGGCTGGTATGGGTTTAAACATTGTGGCGGCCAACCATGTCATTCATTACACACGATTGTGGAATCCTGCAAAAGAAAGTCAAGCGACTGACCGTGTGTATCGTATCGGACAAACGAAAGACGTAACAGTCTACTATCCCATGACAACGTCTCCAGATGGCACATGGAAAACAGTTGAGGAACGATTACATGATCTGTTGACTTGGAAACGCGGTTTGATGAAGAATGTGATAACTCCGACAGCCATGACAACGGTGCGTGCCGATGAGCTTAAAGAAGCACTCGCGGTCGAGATTCTTCCAGAAGAAAAACCATTGACCTTGGAGCAACTGGAGTTACAGGACCGCCAAAAGATGTGCCTGCTGGTTCAACTGCTTCTTGAACGCGAAGGCAGACAAACCATCCCTGGAAGTGATGAAGGTCTTTTGTTGGTGGATCTGGTTGTCAGAGGCAATGGAAATCAGAGTACAGGATGGGTGGTAATCCATCTAGGAGATCGGGATGCTAGACACAACAGCTTTGAGGAGCGACTAGGCCGCGACCTCGAAGCTGTCAGGGGATTCAGGGGTGATCTGATGGTTATCACTACTGGTGCAGGTCCTGAATTTGTGCGACCAGCCGATTTGGATGTAACAATACTGAATAAGGAAGATCTCCAGCACTGGATTGATAAACTTAACATCAAAGCGACTGATTTCATGCCAACTACCGCATCCGATGATGAGGTGGAAGCGTGGACAAAGTTACCACCAACTGACTTTGCAACGGACGTCGAAGCCCATGGCTCAGCCTGATCTCAGCGAGAAGATCATCTCTGTCCTTGAGCAGCACTCTGGCCGAACTGCCCGAGAGATCGCGGTAGAGCTAGATGAGGATAAGAGTCTGGTAAACAGTGTTCTTTACGGGCAGTTACGGGGCAAAGTAGAAAGAGATGATCACTACCGCTGGTGGATAGCCGGAAGTCGTTCGGTCGGACAGAAACAGAAAAGCGAACCTGATGATGCAAACACACCATTAAGCCAGTTATGTCGATACTTCCTTTCCTGCATCGATCAGGAATCATCTGTAGATGCATCGGCTTATGCGAGCAACAGGTATGGCGAACCGGACTACATGGAATTACCAGCCCACCCTCTCACAAGCGACTACGATCCATTCTTGGAAGAAAGAGCTCGCAGTATTTGGGGGAAGGTCCAGGCACAAAGAAACAACGTTCTTTGCCTTGGTCATCCGGTATTAGTGAGTTGGATTCGACTGCCGAACAGAAATCACTTCGCAGTGGTCGAACCTGTATTTCTGCACTTCATCAGTGCCGATAACGGACAACCCGTCATCGACGATGCACCACCTTCCATCAATCACAAATTCCTTGCAAGGTTGAGTGGAAATACGCGATCCATCCTTGAACAATCTATCGAACTTGCTGAAGAGCTAGGTCTGACTCGACACTTGGCAGAATTGCCTGAATACGATGATGTCCTTGCACGGATCCGAGAACTGCATCCCGAGTGGCCCTGGCTGGATGAACCAGATCCCTACCGCCTTACAGACGAACCGCCGCTTTCGGAAGCTGCACAAGACGGTATTTACAACCGTGCAATCCTGATCCCATTGGAACGCCAAAATTACACCCAGGGACTTGAAACAGAACTACAAGCATTGCGTAAAGCAACGAAGGAGCAATACGGGCAGAGCGCCCTGGGGCGGTGGATACATGTTACGAAATCTATACCTGAAGAACCTTTAGATAGTGAAGTCCTCTTAGAAGTAGCGCCGCTAAACAGCGAGCAGCGTACAGCCGTGCACTCAGCACTTGCCGCTCCACTTACTGTCGTTACCGGCCCACCCGGTACTGGCAAAAGTCAGGTGGTTTCGGCCATCCTTGTGAATGCTGCCTGGCGGCAAATGAGCGTCCTTTTTTCAAGTAAGAATAGCAAGGCGGTCGATGTCGTCGAAACACGGGTGAACGCTCTTGGCAGAAGGCCGGTCCTGTTGCGTACAGGAAAAAAAGAACACTATTCAGAACTATCTGATTATTTGACGCAGCTCTTATCTCAATCCAGTACCGGAGAAGACATTTCTAAATTCAATGCCGAACTCGAGCATTACAAACAACTCCTATCCCGAATCCAATCGCTCGATCAACAATTGGATACAATTGTCCATCAGCGAAATCGTGTAGATGAACTTGATAGAATAGTTGATGGCTGGCGCCACGTTTTGACACCAGATCAGATCTCGACGTTGAAGTCGTGGGATCTGGAGAAGATAGATGGAGTAATCAAAGAATTTCGTTTTGTACTGGACGGATGTTGGAAGGAAAAGGCTGCTCTACTTTTTCAGTTGTTCTGGAGATGGGTAAAGAAAGGGCGTATCGATCAACTTCGCAGATGGCAGAAAGAGCACACTTCTGCATTCGGTGAAGCTGGCGTGTTGTTGCCACAAGTATTAGAAGAATCAGACCCAAATCTACCGGAATGGGAGGAAGTTTATGAGTTTGGAAAGGAGAGAGTTCGTCAGGCTCGTGCATGGCAAGAATTGATCACTCAGCTGAAACGTCTGTCTTCTGAACCAGCATTGGAAGATGTGAGTCGACAGCGGGCAAGCATGATTCCTGAGCTGGAGGCGACGTCCAGAAAGCTGTGGGATCTTTGGCTCAGCGTCCAACCTGCACGTTTGACCAATGAACAGCGTCAAGACCTCGGACGATTCAATACTCTACTTCGAATGATGGGTAGCGGAAGCAATATCGGGAAAACTGCCCGGGAGTTTCACCGATTGTTCCCTAACGTTACGAGGCAACTGTCTTGTTGGGCAGTGACGGCATTGAGTGCACGAAATAGAGTCCCATTGGATCCCGGTTTTTTCGACCTACTGATCATCGACGAAGCAAGCCAGTGTGACATTGCTTCCGCCTTACCGCTGCTATACAGGGCAAAGAGAGCAGTAATCATTGGTGATCCTCAGCAGTTACGACATATCACGTCGATCACCACATCAATGGATGAGCAATTGCTGGAATCACATGAGCTGGTGCCAGATCACATCGAATGGTCCTACTCAGAGAATTCACTGTTCGATCTTGCATCAACTCGTGTTTCTGCTTCTACACTCATTGCACTTCGTGATCACCATAGGTCTCACGCTGATATCATTGAATTTTCAAATCGCAACTTCTACGATGGTCGGCTCCGTGTGGCTACCCACTACGACAGACTAATTCGACCTGGATTGAAGGGACCAGCCGTCCGTTGGATAGACGTAAAAGGACAGTTGCTAAGGCCACAAAATGGGGGTGCAATAAACAAGCGGGAAGCAAGGGCAGTGGTTGATGAACTTGCTAGGCTTGTAATCGAACAGCGTTATGCAGGGACAGTGGGTGTTGTCACACCATTCCGGGCTCACGCTAATCTTATCAACAGGTTTGTTGCCGAAAACGACTCCCTGCAGCAGCGGTTGAATGAACACGACTTCCTTTGCGATGTCGTTCATTCATTTCAGGGTGATGAAAAGGACATCATGATCTTTTCACCAGTGATCTCTTCGGGAACCACACGAGGTGCTCGATGGTTCATGGGCACAAGCTCCAATCTATTCAACGTGGCTGTAACACGGGCTCGTGCGGCACTGATTGTCGTCGGCGATAGAAATGCGGCGAACAACGAAGACATCAAGTACTTGAGGCAGTTTTCCTCGTATGTATATGAGCTAGACAAACGCACCGAAGTGGATAAACGACCAGAAATACCTGATCTTGGACCTGAATATCCAACCGTATCGCAGCCTGAGATTGTATCGGATTGGGAACGATACTTTTACAAGAAGCTTTATCAAGCTGGATTTCGACCGGTTCCGCAGGTTCCGGTGGAAAAGTATATCCTGGATTTTGCGCTCTACGATGGAGACCGGCGGCTCAACATTGAAGTGGACGGAGAAACATACCACCGTGCCTGGGATGGTGAACTTTGCCGAAGAGATCAGATGCGTAACCTACGCATGATCGAACTTGGATGGGACGTGCAACGATTCTGGGTTTACCAGCTTCGCGAACAGATTGACTGGTGTATAGACAAGGTCCGCGGATGGGTAGAGTTGAAACAGTGAAAGCGTGCAATGAGAATTAATTGTGATATTGTCCCAAGGAAAATCGGCTGGCTGGTGTTCTATCTTTGATTCCTATTGTGCAAATAAGCCAAGCTGGAACCTTAATCTAAGGACCTCTTGCCAACTACAATAGCGAAATTCTTAACCCACTTTATTATTTATTGCTCTAATATGTTCTACGCAACTCTTTTAAGTATTTATCAGACATATTTTGCCATTCCGAAATACTGGTTAACATTGATTCAACAAGTTTGATCTTATTTTTCTCTTCAGCTAACCGTTTTTCACTTCCCTCTACACTATTTTTCGCAAAAACGCTGTAAATATTTATACGATCTAATAATATGTCATATTCTTTGCGTAAATGCTCTTCAGCTTCGTCAATATTTTGGAGCTTTAACTTAACATCGTAGTACCGTTCCTCTGGAGAATCTGGGCCATCACAATACCAATCTTCATCCGGTATTTCAAGTAACAAAGATATGACTTTCTCAAGAATTCCTAATTCTTCTGCTCGGCGTAATTGCACACATAATGCCTCCGTTGCTACTAATGGCTCTGCAAGTCCCGGAAGTCCAGGAATATCTAAGTTCTTATCATTTGAATTTATTATGAACTCGTATATACTATTCCAGTGACCATAAGGTGCGACTTTGCCATCGATTGTGACAAATTTTATAGCTGCATCAAGCAACTCGTTTCCACTTTCCCACATGTAGTATATCACTTGATGTTTCCTCGTTCTTTGGTAATGAATTAATCAAATATCTAATTCTTCTTATCTTGGTTATAAAGAAATGGAAACTTTGGGCGGATCTTCGATTTTAACAAGTTCATCTGCACGCGATATGCTGAATCTAAATTGGCCACGGAACTGACGCCGCTTCATGTCGATCCGACTGAATGAATTGTGGAGATCATAGATAAAATCGTCACCGCGTATACGTCTGTCGTGAAAATCAAGTTTTGGATACTTCTGCCATACTACCCGAATATTTGACGCTTCCATGTACTGACTTATTGATTCCCTGGTTGTTCTAGAATTTGGTACTTCCATATCCTTCCAAGGCATGACGAGCACCTTGCAATCTGAACTCGTCATCGCATTACACAAGAATTCCAAGAACTCGTCTTCGACAGCAGTGATATATGGATCTTCGAGCCGGATCTCATCATGCCTTGTTCGAGCTATCATGTGATGTAGACTCTTTAGAAACCCACTAGCGTCGTGACCTTTTCTGAATTCGCGTGGGGGAACCTGAGTGTAAGTGTAGAATAATATGTTTCCATTTTCTAGCAGCTCATCAATGCTAAGTCGTATCAATTCTCTGTCAGTCGATCCGCTTCCAATCCAAACACGATCTCGTGATCTTGAAGCTAAGTCTAGCAAGAAATCAGCATCATCAGAATCTTTTGGCGAATTAATCTTGCGGGATTGGACATACGATCCAAACTCTCGAAAAAAATACTCCCACGCTTCTCCACACGCTTCTTCATAAAGATGTAGGGCAGCTCCATGTTCATCAACTACCAGTTTATGGCGCCGCTCACTCATTATATCGATCAGTCGTTCTCCTGACTCAGGATTCTTTAGCACAAAAAATCTCAATACGTCAGGACTGAAAGCTATATCGAAGTCCATAGCGTCCTCCAGACTCAATTGTCGGATTGAATCTGGTTTAGCTCCAGTGTCATAGAGTACGCCAACCCATAGAAATCGTTCGGCCATTTGCGCATTAACATTCCTTTCTCATCGAGTTCCATGGGTACGATTGGATTCTCCTGGCTTGCGTCGACAAAATATATGGCAACATCTGAATTCTTAATTATACCTTTTGCCACTGCAATCTGGAATCCGCGTACTATGTGTTCACTATGCGTCTCGATAATATACTGTGATCCAAGTGTTAACGGTCTCAATTTGTTAATTATGCCCTCTTTATTTCGAATACCTATGTGAGCTACTTCATCTTGTCTATTTCCTACATTAGCGGCCAATAGTTCAGCAATTTTACGTTGTGTATTTGGATGAAGATGTGATTCAGGCTCTTGAATAATCAATGTATCTATATAATCTATATTGGATAATATTATTATAGGAATTAATTGTGATACTCCCATTCCCATAGAGGCGACATTAATTAGGTTGTCACCATCTACATCTACAAGAAGTTCAATCCCATGCTTATATGCGCGTGATACGAGTCTATACCCTATATTTAACTTCTTTAGCCAATTATCTTCTATACTATTATCTTTATAAGGTTGATCATTAGATGCCATGTAATTAGTATAGCGCCCAATAATTGTTTCTAAATAAGATGTATCACTGTTATGTGGTGATATTGATTTATATTGTGTGAAATACTTTGGAATAGAACGCCATGCAGGAACAAAGTGCAATATTTGAGGAAAAAAATTTAGGTTAGATATTCCTACTTCCATAAGATGTTCTTTTCGCAAAAAATCTTCATCCTGATGTTTTTTACTAGTGTCTATGACAAGCCGGCCTTCTTCATCGCTATAGCCAATACTACGTTTAGATACTTTGAAATTGCCGAAGTTTCCGTCAATATTTAGCTCACTAAGAATGCTTCTTTTCTTATCAATTTCAAAATTCGTATTGCTGTCGTTTAGTAAACTGTAACGTGGTATATAGTTATTATTTATAAGAAAACGCAATCCATTTAACTTGAATCTATCTAAATATAGTTTGTCATTGGCAGAAACTATTATGTCAAAATCTGATACAGGGTTGAACATAATCTCCTTGTTGGATAGTTCTGCAGTGTTTGTGATTGGACGATAAGCATCACCGTCTGGGTGGAAATTTGTTTCTGCTATGCTCAGGCCGAGCACCATTTCGTTATTTGGCGCAGAAGTATTGAACAGATGTTTTGGTTCTCCTAAGTCAATTATTGGACCACTGGTTGGGATTTCATTTTTAGATGCTTTGAAAAGTTTAGACTGTTTAAACAATAGCAAAGGTTGGGTAAGTGTACTTTTGCCGCCAGAGTTAGGACCTACGAATACTGTTATCGGCTTCAAGTCTACCGTAACCAGGTCACGAAAACACTTAAAATTTTCCAATCTTATCTGGGTGATCATACGTACCTCGAGAAATCCCACAAATACGTCGACGAATTCGTCGATTGTCGGCATATGCCAACATGATCTTTACCTCCAACCACCAAAGGTAGCGGTTCATCATATCTAGTTCAAACCCAACTGCAGGAAATTGAGCGGAGCGAGGACCTTTCGATACCACTGACACCTCCTGCCATTGGCTTTTTATTTATCGTGGTGCGGCACTGTGCCACCACTCTTCACTCGCTTCATCGACCTGCTTCTCCTAAAATACTGATGATATAGGTTCGAAAGAGTAAGGATGCCCGATCCGGTCAGGCACCCCAAAAATTCCTGTAGCAAATTGCGTTGTAACTGAACTAACATCAACTACTGCATCTGCTCGAGCTTGCTTGGTACAAATGTTCGATTGAAGCAGATTCGTGTGAACAAGCTTGTTTCGTTAAACGTCGGTCGATGTGAAACTGCTGAATACTGTACATCAGCTAGAATAGCTACTTAGTAACCCATCACATTTAGGAGTGAAACGTTTAGTGGTCCTTATCTGGTAAGACTTACAATAACAGCTAGAGATGATTAGATTGCCTTGTTTATGCAGATGATTTAGCAGGTTCAAGCTGCTACTATAAATAGACATCGGCAAATGGTCATCGTTAGAATCAAAGTGAGTAGTCAGAGCGCTCTAATCTGCTGTTTAGTATCTTTCGCCGGTCTGGATAAAAAGATGAGTTCCAGTTTAAAGCTTCGAAACGCGGAATATCATATGATTGCTGTCGTCTCGAATATCGCACCTCAGTTCCTTCCAGGTCATGCACCATATAGGAGTATCTTTCTTATTCCTTGAGTGCTCAGCTATCACTACCCAATCCCTTCTGTTTTCGAATGCCGTGCTATTCTTGGATTTTACGTCCCAGGGTTCCTCAAAATATCCTCCGAGGACTGTGTAGTGACCCGGCATGTGATAAATTAGTGCAATGTTTTTAGCCCGAATCGCTTTTTTAAGCCGGGTCCAAGTTTTCTCAATGTTCTGCTCACCCAGTTTGACCGAAGTGAGAAAGCGGGTGACTTTCCCTGAAAGTTTTTTCTGCTTGATAATTTCCTTCATACCCCATTCCAATTCATCATTTCCGACTTCACCGTCTTGAACCCAAGTACGTTTCCAGCCACAGATTTCTTCCACTTCACTTGGAAATAGCGAAAGCCCAAATGCTGCATTTATCGCTGTTGCCATCGCATTCACAGAACAAGTGCTAGAAACTTGGGGCCGGGTAGACGCCTTCAAGATGCTGTTATTGACGTAACGATCGTAGTCTCGCAGTGCCATGTCTGCTCCCTAGGATTACAAGTGCGAGCGATTCTGGTTTCTGCTGAACAAGCAGAATCGCTGTTTTGTCCGTCGTCCCTACTCCTCTTTGGATCGAGTGCAAACCGCATCAACGAGCTGCATTGCCAGCTGCAGGTTACGCTTTGTGCCTGGCATGTGGATGATACCGTCGCTTTTGGAAGCGAGGTAAGTGTCTTTGTCATAGAACGTCACGTCGGCCACCGATGCCATTTTGCCACCACGATATCGACCCGACTTATTGATCTGGATTAGATCGAACGCAGGTGCGGCAGCTGCAGCTTCAATGGCGAACCAGGCATCCCACATAAGATCCTTGGTTACCTTTTCGTAGTTCTTGTCCTCGTCCGGCAGACGGTTAACCCTGATCTGGAGACGCCATCCGCTTTCAATCTGAAGGTAGAGTTCACAGTTCAATCCATGGTGCACTTTCCAATACCACCAGAAGCCCATGAATCCGCCATTCGGGTTTGCGACATAACCCCAGTTCGACCATTCACCCATACTGGTCAACCAACGATTCAATTCGTCATAAAACCCTTCAATTGCGTGTGTCGCTCGCCAGTTACGATCTTCTTTCGTTTTCCAGCGATAGTATGGTTCAGTTTGGTAGCTGTCAGTTTCATCTTGCCAGGTTTGTAAGTACTGTTTGAATTCTGCGAGGATGGTGTTGTCTGTCTCGATTACAGAATCCAGTACTTCCAGCAAGTCAGGACGCAAGAACATACCGAAGTGCTTGTCGCCTTCCTCTAGCGATGGAAGACACTCGTTACCTGTTTTTGCATATACTGCAACTGCCATGCGTTCCGGCCACATATTCGCGGCTTTTTGCTGGTATCTAGCAATTTGATCAGAATGTTCAACTGTCTGGGTTTTGTCCTCAACGATCAGTACTAGATCATCATTGATTTTAGCCCACAGATCAATGTGATTCCGTTGCGTTCCTACCTCAACTAAAGCTATCGGAACACCTTCTAGTGGATCCGGATTGTCTGTGGCTCGAGCCCAGCTTTCGACCATTGCACGTAGTAATGACTCGCCAAGTCGGTTCAGTAGATAGCCATTTGCCTTGTACTCAGGTTTTGCCCAGGCGAGGATGTAGGCAAGTGTTGCATCCTGTGATAGTTCAGACGTCGCAAAATTGAACAGGTTTGGAGTATTCACTTTGCTGTTTACCTTTCACTAGTCAACAGAAATCGGCCTTGGCCTAAGGCCTTTGAAATGGAAGAGGTCGAGACGTTTCTGCAAAGTCTCTCAACAAACCTGTCAGACGTTAAAAATGTTGAAGCAGGTGGTAGACCAAATTTATGATGCTGACCCATTGCCTACTATGAACCGATCAAGGTCTTCATATTTGCGCATGATTTCTTCTTCAGGGACATTCAAATGCCTTGCCATGTTGATGCTAGCACTCAAGCGTACTAACGAGCAATTATTGTCAAGATCGAACGCTATGTTTGAAAGATCCTCAAGGTAATCGAATTTTGCTGTAATCTCTTGGAAAACTGGCAGGTATTTATGTTCTGTGGCTGATTGAGCTTGATCCAGCCGTGCCTCTAGCATCTCCCATAGTTGCGCATCCGCTTGTCCAAGTACATTTCTGCCTACGGCAACCAACACTCTTCCTGACACTGCGCCCAAAACCGATCCCAGTATTGGGACAGGAATCAGCGTCTGACCAGCAATTGTGGTTAGAGCTACAATACCACCTTCAAGACAAACAACTAAGCCATTTTCTACTAATTCTTCTTGTGAAATCCGACCTTGCTTGTAGTCATAAGCTAACCGACCGATGGCGATTCCGCTTGTCACAAATGCTGCAGCAAAAGGGGCCGCCATATCTGTGGCGTTAGTCAAGGCATATATTGCCGCACCGGAAACACCACCTTGAACAGCTCCGCCAACACCCTGAAGTCCAAAGTCCTGCCAGTCCTGGGTCGTGAACTCGCCTTTAAATAAATCTCTTCCTTCGTTCTTCTTGTCAAAATACACTTTGACCAGTCGAATTCCTGCACCTACGGCCGCCCCACCGCCCGCGGCCATAATTGCACCACCAAGTGATGCCTGGTGCTCCTGGTAGATTTCTTGCTTCAGCTCTTCGTTCCTGATTTTAAGGGAATTATCGCACTCATCAAGCGTTGTATGGATTTTACCTTGCTGAACTGCTGCATAATCAAGAGCTCCTGGTCTGACGACGTCAGTGAAGTCACGACCAGTGGATGCTTCAATCCTCGAAATTTTATCCTGGATTGCCGCAATACTTCTAGTGTTCAACGTGGAGTACTCATTATTCCGAACCACTTCCATGATGCCATTGAAGTGATTTTTGGGAATGTGATAGTATTCTTCACCACGGCCAAAATCTGGATATTGGCGCAAATGATCCAGAACGTGCTGAAGGTTTTTATTAAGTCCATTGATATATTTGGATTGAACAAATACACCGTCCCTCAAGTAGTCAGCAGGATCCGTTCTACTTACACCATCGAAAGTTGATGAAGGACTTTGTTGCTGAAGCAAAGCATTTGAGTTATCAATAGCTACTTGCGCATGTTCGGCGATTTCTCCATGTTTGGTGTCGGGATTTCCAAGGATGTGTTCCGGGCTTCCAACAAATTTCCTGACCTGGTCAATGGAATCACTTGCAGCAGCATACGCTCGATCCTGTGCGGAAATTGCTGCGGTTTCTGCTGCCAGTCGACTAGCTTTTTCGGCATCAACACCGGCACCAATGATCTGTCCAGAGAGGTGACTGTTTGGGTCTGCTTTCTGCCTTTTCTTCGCCACTTTCAGCTACCCTCAGTTGGGTCAATTCGTTCAGAAAGAAGCTGAGTCAAGGACCGTACATTGTTGATTAAGGCCATTAACTCTGTTTTGTCTTGGTCAGTAAAGTGCTTGTAATCCTGAGGTGCGTTTTGACGGATCCAGCTAAGGTGATCCGTAACGCCTTTCTGATGCTTGCCAGTCTGGTTAATTAATCGTTCTGTAGATTCCCTAATCGTACCCAGCCTGGCTGATTCGGAGCGAATCGTTATTGTTTTCTCAGTAGCCTCTTCTGCAATTTCACGGTTCTTTTTGTCAACAAACCAGCCGGTAGCTGCAATGCCTGCCGCAGCAATAGCCCAACCAATGGGTCCAGACAACACTGATATGACCTGCGCGCCCAATGCTGTTCCTCCACCCCCTGCAGCTAGAGTGCCACCACCGAGCCAAGCAAGGGCAGCTTGTGTTGCAGCTGCACCAGACAGTGTTGAGATCGCTGTGCCTGTGGAAGCTGTGCCAAAAGTAGTAGCTACTGCCATCGCTAAGGTAGGAGCCATCGCCGCTGTGGCAGCACCACCTCCAGCTGCCAAAGCCACGCCAGTCATAGCTTTTTGGTCTGTTTTCTTAACCTCTGACTTTACCTGCTCGGCTATTCCAGTGAATTCCTGGGCAACTAGGCTTAATTCTCTAGCCCCGACTTTGAATTCTCTTGGCGCATTTGCTAATTCACTTAGATAGAGCTCAACAGATGGTAGCGTCTTTTCTGCGATACCTTTCCTTAGATTGTACAGGCGCACCAGCCGATCTTCGAGCTCTGCACGTTTCTGTTGATAAGTGTTATAAGCGCCTTCAAGCTCCTTTAGCGCTTTCTCCCTAGCACCCATATTTAGGACGTTATTTTCTTCAGCTGCCTGCCTAATGCCTTTACCTATACCATCGCCCACTTCACCGGCTGTTTTCAAGCCCTTATCAATGACTTTTCCACCTTCGTGGGCTACGGTTTGGGCAGCATCCCCCGTTACTTTCAAGCCCTTATCAATGACTTTTCCACCTTCATGGGCTACGGTTTGGGCAGCATCCCCCGTTACTTTCAAGCCCTTATCAATGACTTTTCCACCTTCATGGGCTACGGTTTGGGCAGCATCCCCCGTTACTTTCAAGCCCTTATCAATGACTTTTCCACCTTCATGGGCTACGGTTTGGGCAGCGTCGCCAAATCCTTTAGCGACGTTCTGAAGAACCCGAACAAATTTTCCGAACATTTTAGTTCCCTTGTGAGAGTGATTTATCTTTGAGAAGTTCGCGCATCTACTGAGCAGCAAATCTAATGATCTGAATTCATGTTCGCAATTGAACGGCAAAATTTTAACTTTTCCAAAGTGGTAGATTCTCTGACATCAGAAGTGGGACGGATTTAGAGCTGTAGGTAAAATGGTTTTGGTCTTAGATTAGCTAGCAAGGAGGTCGGTCACATTAGCGCAGAAAACATAGATATTAGTTCTGATCCTATCTCCTTCGACCGAGCCTTTCGAATCTGTTTCGGCGATGCTTTGGCCGAAATGAGTAAGGTATTACTTGCACGTGCTAGTCATGAGGCGAGCGAAGGCTTTGTCAACAGCGCAACGCAAAGTGCGCAGCAGTCGGTTATCTTCAGCCGGTGGGCAACAGCCGATGCGCATCCGTATGCATGTGGACTGGCTGCACAATTGTTGCTTGACCTGGGCCAGGTAGCAGATGCAAAAAAGATTTGCCTTGAAGGCCTGGAAAGCGCTGATCAAGATATCCGTCCTAATTTGGAAAGGCTTCTTGATCAAATCAACGGCGAGAGTTGGAAAGGGGATGATTCCCAAGTATAGAACTATTATTTAACATGAGACGGGGGATGCGATGCAATCTGTGGAGGAGGTTTTCGGGATCGATAATTCTGGCAAGGGTCTTCCGTTAAGCCGGGATGAGCGATTTTACACGGCTACTGTATTACCTCAAATCATATGCAAAAATCAATTTGAATATATATCGGTATTTTTAAATTTGATAAATGAAAAGTTGCAAAATAAAGTAGAATGGCCTGCGATTTGTGCTGATAGAAACAGAACAAATATCCAAATATTTACAGAATACAATTTGAAGAAAGCGTGGGTTGGAAACGTTATAAAAACCTATGGTAGCCCTCCTCGCCGATTTGATACACCGGATATTGTTTTTAACATTGTATATCCTGATAACACAATTATATTAATAGTTATAGAAGCTAAATTATTTGGATATACAACAACTGCTGATCTAAAATATCAAGTTAGTAAACAAAAGGAAGTTATTAATCATCTATGTAAAAACTTATCAACCAGGAGGGCTCCAATTCATATCTTATTACTAGCTGAACAACAATACAAAAAGTTTACTGAACCATTGAAAGTACCTGTTATTACATGGAAGGAAATTTACGATAAATTCGCCAAGTTAGAGGATTTTAGAAATGACTATTTCCTTCACATATTAGGTGTTGCATTAAAATCATACGATTTTGTTGCAAGTAGTGCAATAAAATTAAATGATGATGAAGTGAATAAGAATGTAACACCTGACATACGAGACTCAATAGTATCTAACCTAAGTACGCTTCTTGAAAATTCCGAATATCCGGAAATAATACCTCGTTATGTGTGGGTTGGTAACACGGGTGAAACAGCCCCAAACTACCAAATCGAATTTGATGACGGCACTATACAAACTTTTCATTTTTCTGGCAAGCCGCACAAAGCCTCAGAATTTCAACAGAAGAACCTGTCTGAAAGAATAGAATGGGAAGATTTTCTCAAACTTTGAGGCGCAGTATGTTCATGCATAGAAAATCCCTTTCCAAATCAAAACTGCTTTCTTTACGCCAGTGTCCGTTGCGATTGTGGAACGAAGTATATCACCGCGAGTTAGCTGCTGAAACAGACGTGGCCACCCAGGCACGTTTTGACAATGGTACTCGGATTGGTGAGCTAGCTCGTGACCGTTGGTCTGGTGGCGTACTGGTTGATACTGAATATTGGGATGTGGAAGGTGCCCTCGGTCAAACACGAGCCCTACTTGAAGATCCCAAGTGTAAAGCCATCTATGAAGCTGCATTCATTGTACAGCGCACGTTTATCCGTGCCGATATCATGGTGCGCTTGCATGGCCAGCAATGGGAGCTGTGGGAAGTGAAGTCGGTCGGATCAGCGAAGGACATCCATGAAATCGATGTTGCCATACAACGAAAGATCATCGAATTCTGGGCAAAACAAAATGAATTTCAGCTCGAAATCGTTAGGGCAGGTGTGCTGCACCTGAACAAGGAATATGTCTACCCAGGCGGCGAGTATGATTTGCAGCAACTGTATTCCGAACACGATCTCACAACACAAACCGATCAGTATCTTGGTGAAGTGAACCAGCTTCTAGAACTTGGTACACAGGTCATTGACAGTTCGTCCGCTCCTGTCGTTTACCCCGGGTCCCAATGTTCGGATCCATACGCTTGCCCATTTCTTGGAACTGCATGTGAAATCCCACCACGTGATGAATTGACATTGCTTCCAGGAGCTGGGCCCGCTCGTGCAGACAAGTGGCATGACGAGGGCATTGACGAGCTTGATCAACTTGACGCCTCTACGTTGAATGCTACACAAGCTCGTGCGTTACGGGCGCATCAAACAGGTAAGCTTCAAATTGAAAGAGGACTAAAGGAGCAAATCGACGCGATTGGGTATCCACGATATCATCTGGATTTTGAAAGCACCGGTAGTCTGACTTCGCTTCCTCGGTGGGCAGGAACACGCCCATTCCAGGCAATCCCCTTCCAGTTTTCGTTGCACCTTGAACGTGGTCCTGGGCAAACCGTACTCCATGATGGGTATCTGCATTCAGATTCTTCAGACCCACGAAGACCACTCTCAGAAGCACTGATTCAACAAGCTTCAATCGTTTCAGGAAAGATACTGACCTACTCCGGTTACGAGCATCGGATGCTGGGAGAGTTGATTCAAGCCTGCCCAGATCTGGAAAGCGATCTTTCAGCAATTCAAGACAGACTAATGGACCTTCTTCCGATAATTCGTGAACACGTTTACCACCCAAAATTCGAAGGCAGCTTCTCCATCAAATCAGTTCTTCCAGCACTGTGCGACGACTTATCGTACGATGGATTAGCAATAGCAGACGGTGACACGGCTGCATTGAGGTTTCTGGAGATGATCGATCGAATGGAGGCACGGAAAGTTTCTGGCGACGAAGATCCGGAGATTGAAAATATCCGCAACGATTTGTGGATTTACTGTCGACGTGATACTGAAGCTATGGTCGCGCTCATAAATAGGGTTTACGGCCTGGCTGAAACCCCCACAAACTAGGAATTTTGAGAAAAACGCGCATCAACATTGGCACAGTAGATCCAGCCTATTGCAGACACGGCCACCTACGCACTACACAATATCCTACCATTCACTTGGAGTCCTACTACTTGACATCCCTCATCGCATTCCGTATGTTTATCCCCAGTTGGTACTCAGATAACATTTGGAGAGCAAGATGAACGAAAACGCAAAAAAGAAACTTGATGAGATAAATAAGAATTTGGAATCTTCAAGGACCACGAAAACAGCGCGAACAACTTTTAAGTTGCCGAAAATTGTCATCGAATACATTGACGAGCTAAGAGAGAATGATTATCCGACAGTTGAATTTCTTGATTCAGTATTTGCTCAAGATTTCCATAAAATCATTGACTATGTAATTGAATATAATAAAGAAAACGGCTTTGAATATGATGAAAAAACTTTTGAAAAAAAGAATTTTGCAATTAGAGAAAAAACATTAAACAGAATTAATAACGCGACAAAAGTATCGCAACACAGCCGTGACTTTATATTCGCGAATATGGTATCATGGTCTTACTATACGCATAATAACTATCTCGAAAATAAACGTAATAAGCAATTATTAGCACTTGAAGAAATGAAAAAACTGTTATCATATTGTTATAAAGTTCAAAGGGATATTGATAATATAATAAGTGACAAGGAAGATGAAGTTTATAGGGCTATGGGATGGCCCTTAATAACATTGGAAAACATTATTGGTTTTATTGAAGGTGATTTAGCAAGAGATAAAATAGTAACTGAAGAAATACCATTTGCCTAGAAAGGAGGGTTTCATGTTTGAAAAGACACAACACTTCGTAGATAGGTGTAGACAGCGGAATATTGATGAATGTACAGCTGAATATGTTGTGATACATGGGGCTGTTAGCAATTTAAAAGGTGGTAAACGTATGTATAGTATTCCGAGGAAGATGATTGAAGAATTATACATGCAGCATAAGTGGCGTACAGGAGCAGTTAATAGTGCGGAAAGGAATAGTGTTAGAAATATTTCTGAAAAAAGCAGACATGAGTGGTTAAAAGACATAGAACGCGCAATAAATGTATGTGTCATTACATCTGAAGATGATGTGCTCATAACAGTATTCAGAGATAAAGCGGCATAAACAAAGAATAGCGACGAAGGGTCTAAAAACATGCAGCCAGGACCAACAATAGTTCGTAAATGCCCTGAATGTGAAGGGTTGTTACTTGAGCAGACATGGCTATCCGGCAACACCTTTGGAGCTACGTACTGGACCGACGGCAGAATGGTGGCGCCTATGGACTTGATTGTCCATCACTTACTGAAATGCCACAAGTGCAGTCATGCTGGATGGAAGGATGAATTTGAAAACATAGACGAACTATATCGTTTCCAGGTAGACGAAAACTACCCAGGGGCGGTAAACTCATTATCCCTTGAAATGACCGATTATATCCAGATGCTGGATCGGGGTGGAAATGACAGAAAACAAGAAAGGTATCTCAGGCTGCATCTGTGGTGGGCAAGGAATGATCTACGACGTGGTGTTGAAGACGCAGATCCACTGTCGAATGATGACATTTCGAACATGAATGCACTTATAGGATTCATGGATGAGAACGAACCAAGTGACCGTTTGATGATGGCAGAGCTTTATCGTGAGCAAGGTGAATTTATTAAAGCAGCGGCCACCCTTCTTGAAAACCCACTTGGTGGTGACTTCGCAACTGCTGTCAATCTACTGCAGCGGCTGATTGAGGAAGAAAACACCGGTCTGGTTGAACTGCGTGCTGACTGATGTGATCACGATGGAAGCAAAGCTAGAGAATTCGTGGGGGATCTGACCCACGACCAGGGGCGATAGTCAAATGGACCTAGACCCTTCAACACTTTGCCTCCATACACTTGCCGCACTACCTTGATGCCACTCTACTTGCAATAGTAGGAGATGCTATGCCGCAGACTCGCGAACCAGAAGGCGATCCGTTCATTGTAGACAACAGTGACAGTGACTGGAAAGTCTTGGACTACTTAGCTGGATGGTGTAATATATCGTCAGGGTTGGACGTCGCTACCGGATATTTCGAAATTGGAAGCCTTTTAGGGCTGGACGAAAAATGGCAGCAGATAGACAACATCAGGATTTTATTCGGTGACGAATTAAGCAGACGTACAAAGCGGGCAATAACAAGTGGTATTCAGCAATTGAATGAAAAGCTCGAAGAAAGTATTGAGAAAGAAAAGGAACAAAATGATTTTTTAGAAGGTGTTCCAGCAATTGTAGAGGCTATTAGATCTGGATATATTGTTTGTCGTGTGTACACAAAAGATAAGTTTCATGCAAAAGCATATATCACACATGCACGTGAAAAAGTGGTTGGATCATTCGCCCTAGTAGGTTCATCGAATTTTACTTACCCCGGCCTGTCAGATAATGTCGAACTGAACGTCAAAATTAGCGGACCTGAGGTTCGTCTTCTACAAGACTGGTACGAACGACATTGGGATGAAGCCCAAGAAGTTACTCCTGAAATTCTGCGGACTATCGAACGTCATATCGAACCGAAAACACCATTCGTTGTCTGGATGAAATCTTTGCAAGAATTCTTCCGTGGCAAAGATCTCGAACCAGATGAATGGGATGAGACGAAATCAAAGATTTTTCCGCTTCTCGACAGATATCAGCAAGATGCTTATCGCAATCTACTAAGGATCGCTGACGAACACGGCTGTGCGTTTCTGTGCGACGGTGTGGGCCTGGGTAAGACCTATGTCGGGCTGATGCTGATCGAACGACTTGTATTCAAGGATGCGAAGCAAGTCGTACTTTTTGCCCCGAAAGCTGCTAGGGAAGATGTCTGGCAGACTGTACTGGACGATTTTCTTGAAGAGGTTTGGAATGGATTTGTCAACCTGATTGTGTATAACCACACCGACCTCCAGCGGGAGGGAAAATGGCCACGGCAGATGGAGCAGACGCTTCGAGATGCTGATGCGATTATCATCGACGAAGCGCATAACTTCAGAAATCCTGGGGTGAAAGGTCAGGGGGCGAAAGCCCCATCGCGCTATCGCAAGCTCCAGCAGTATTTAAATGGAGGGGACCGCCAGAAGCGATTATTCTTCCTTACAGCCACCCCAATCAACAACTCAGTCCACGACTTCCGTCATATCATTGAACTTCGCACTAATGCCTTGGATAACTACTTCGCCAACAGCCTTGGCATCCATAACCTGCGCAGGCACTTCATCAATCTCGAAAAGCGAATCCTGAATAAGCTTCCAGACGACGACCAGCTCACACTGATTACATCAGACCAAATCGAAGAAGCCGAAGAAGCGCTGCACAAGGATAAGATCTTCGACACATTAGTAATCCAGCGTAGCCGGTCATATGTGAAGGCAAGCCAAAAGCTTCATGGTGGCAACAACGCGATCTTCCCTGAACGTGGTCTTCCCCAGGTTGCCGATTACGACTTGCAGAAAACGTACGGTGAGCTACTCGTGAAGGTGAAAAAGGCGTTCAGCAAGAAGACCCCATTGTTCATGCTGGGAATTTACTATCCACTATTCTACCGGATCGGCGAAGAAGATGATTCACAAAGCCAGTCGTTTGATGAAGGTCGCCAGAAACAGGTTGTTTCATTGATCCGCACACTTTTCCTGAAGCGTTTCGAAAGTTCAGCCAGGGCGTTCGAAGGTTCCTGCTATCGACTACTACAGAAATTGTATGCCTGGGTTCAGACGTATGCTGCGACCGAACATGACATTCGCCGTCTAAAGAAGTGGGATGCTAAATATGCTGATCTTGTGGGCTTGATCAAGAACCATCAAGAAGAGTTATGGCCGAAAGAAGCATCAGAAGATCAAGTGGAAGATTTTTTAACTGAAGACATCCTTAACAATGTAACAGACTTAGATCCAGATGAATTCAATCTCGATGACATTATTGATGACACATTAGATGACATGAATCAAATTGCCGAATTCTTGGAAGAAGTTTCTAAGATCAAACCGGCGAACGATGACAAACTGCAGACACTGAAGAAACTACTGCAGAGCAAGGAGTTGCGTGAACAAAAGGTGATTGTCTTCACAGAGTTTTCAGATACCGCTCGCTATCTCGAGAAGGAACTGAAAGAAGCTAGTATCGAAGATCTGGAGCGCATCGACGGTAGCAGTTCGCAGAAACACAGAAGCGCGACGATCAAACGCTTCTCCCCATACTACAACAAATCGTCTTCCGAAATTCTGGCAACACAGAAAAGGAAGGAAATCCGCGTCCTGATTGCGACAGATATTTTAGCGGAGGGTCTGAACCTGCAGGATGCCACAGCCCTTGTAAACTACGACCTGCACTGGAACCCCGTACGGATGATGCAGCGGATTGGCCGAATTGACCGGCGTCTGAATCCAGACCACGAAAAAGCCCTAACGAGGGATCATCCCGAGCAGGTTAAATATCGCGGTAAGGTTACGTACTGGAATTTTCTGCCGCCGAACGAACTGGAAAACCTGCTCAGCCTGTACCGCACAGTCACGAACAAGGTTGTCGTGATATCGAAGACGCTTGGCATCGAGGGCCAAACCTTGTTGACGCCTGAAGATCAATACGAACAAATCCGTGAGCTGAACGAAAAGTACGAAGGCAAGCGTAGCGACATTGAAGATCTCCGCCTTGAATATGATGAACTGGTGCGGGATCATGCAGATTTGGCGGAATCTGTTGCGAACCTTCCGCTAAAAACGTTCTCGGGCAAGAAAGCGGAGAAGAACGGCGCGAAGGGGGTGTTCTTCTGCTACCGTATTCCACGCCCGGACAAGAATTTGATCCCAGATGAAAATGGAAATCAGCGTTGGTCCGATGATGCCGGTTATACTGTCTGGCTCCTGTACGATCTGAACAGTGAACGTTTGCTGTCCGAACCAGGCGTGATTGCGAAACAGATCCGATCCTACCCTGATACCAATCGCCACACTGAGCTTGACCGTGCTTTGCTGACGGACATCCGAAAGAAGATGGACAAGCAGCTGATCAAGGATCACCTTCGTCCGCTAAACGCTTTACCAGGTGTTTCTCCCGTGTTGAAATGCTGGATGGAACTGAACTAGGAGAAGGTTATGTCGTCCGAAGCCGAGCGTCTGCGCCAGATTTCCACGTTTGAAGATCTAATCGAATACCTGGAATATGAACTCGACTGGCCGCTACAGGAATATGGATTCGACGAACTGACCTTTGAATACACACCAGAGGAACTCGGTCTTCGCGAGGAAGAAATCGCAAAGATCAGGTCCATCCACCAACTCCGGCCAATTCACGACCAGCAGCCGTGGGGCATCTTCTTCATTGAATTCGACAGGAAGCGTCTGCCGGTAGTTGCGATGCGTCGTATCCTGAACCGTCTGGTAATCAAGAAACGGTCATCGGCAAACAGTTCTGTACGGGCCCGTTGGGAAATGTCCGATCTTCTCTTCATTTCAAGCTTTGGTGAGGAAGATAAGCGCCAGCTTAGCTTTGCGCATTTCCATGAGGACAAAGAAACTGAAGACCTGCCCACACTTCATGTTCTAGGGTGGGACGGTGAAAACACAGTCCTTCACTTGGAACACTCGGTTCAGACGATGAAGACCCGGCTTCGATGGCCGGACGATCCCACCGATACGGATACCTGGCGTGAAGAATGGTCGAAGGCCTTCCAGGTTCGACACCGCGAGGTCATTACTACATCAAAAGCCCTGGCGATTCGGTTGGCTGAACTGGCCAAGGTCATTCGCAAGAAGGTGAATTCAGCTCTGGATTCAGAATCCGAAAAAGGTCCACTCCGCACCATGATGGACAGCTTCAAAAAAGCGCTGATCCATGATCTGGAAGAAGACGACTTTGCAGACATGTACGCACAGACCATCGCATACGGGTTACTGACGGCAAGGATATCGCGCCCGGAAGGTTTGGTTGCCGATAACGCCGCAGACATGGTCCCCGTAACCAATCCGTTTCTGAAGGAACTTCTCGAGACCTTTCTGAAGATGGGTGGTCGTGATCGAGATGGTGATAATCGGGGTACAGGCATCGATTTTGATGAATTGGGTGTAAACGAAGTCGTACAGCTTCTGCGGGACGCAAACATGGAAGCCGTTTTGCGCGACTTTGGTGACCGCAATCCCTACGAAGACCCCGTAATCCACTTCTATGAGCTGTTTCTTAAGGAATACGACGCGAAAAAGAGGATGCAACGCGGTGTCTTCTATACCCCACGACCGGTAGTTTCGTTCATCGTAAGGTCCGTAGATGAACTACTCCGAACCGAATTTGGCTTGGAAGACGGTTTGGCGGATACAACAACTTGGGGGGAGATGGGACAGCGGATTGATGATTTCGAAATACCAAATAGCGCTGATCCGGAAAAGCCGTTTGTCCAAATCCTTGATCCAGCAACAGGAACTGGCACATTCCTGGTTGAAGTCATCGGCGTTATACATACTACGATGAAGAAAAAGTGGAAGTCAGCGGGAAATAGCAAGACTGAAATCCACGACCTGTGGAATGACTATGTAGCGGATTCCCTACTTCCTCGCCTTCACGGCTTCGAACTTCTGATGGCGCCTTATGCAATTGCACACATGAAGATTGGTTTGAAACTCATTGAAACAGGATATGACTTCAAGTCCTCAGAGAGAGCTCGCATTTATCTCTCAAACTCGCTTGAATTTATTACAGGCCACAAACAAGTATCACTAAAGAATATATTACCCGCTCTTGCCAAAGAAGCAACTATGGTTCAGAATATTATGTTTAATAAATTATTTACGATAATTATTGCAAATCCACCTTATGCGCAGATGTCTGCTAACATGTCTAATTCAGTCAAATCGATGATAGATGTGTATCGATACATAGACAATCTTCCTATTTCCGAAAAGAGTGCTTTGTCGCTTGAACGTAATCTTAATGACGATTATATCAAGTTTTTTAGATTATCCCAATTAGTTACAGCGAATATTCCTAATATTATTGGTTATATAACAAATAACAGTTACTTAGATGCGCTATCTCTTAGGGGATTTAGGTGGAATCTTATATCGAATTGTGATCGTATGATGGTAGTTAATTTACACGGTGATGCTGATAAAAAAGAACGTACACCGGAAGGAAAACCAGATAATAACGTATTTGATATAAAAAAGGGAGTTACTATAAATATTTCATATAAATTAAAAAGTACTACAAACGAGATGTTAACGCTTTATAAAGATATTTATGGCATTCGTGATGATAAATATGCTACACTCCTAAAAGAAACTGCCACTAGCTTATCATTAAAAGTGATATCACCAATTAGACCTAATTATATTTTTGATATATCAGACGTTTCTATTGATGCTGAATATAATAATTATATTTCTTGTGCTGAATTATTCAATGATTTTGCTACCGGGTTTACTTCCGGTTATGATCAACTACTTACGGCATTTACAAAAGAAGAGTTATTAGATAATATAATAAAATTTTCTACCTTATCAGATGAAATTGTTACATCAGAGTATAGACTTACAGGTGTCTATGCAAAGGATTTATTTTCGCGTAGAAAATCTATGGTAACCGATAATAAACTAAATGGTTCGATTATAAAGTTTTTATATGCTCCTTTTGATATTAGATATGCGTATTATAATCCGGAATTTGTTATGACTGCAAGTTATAGAGTTGGAAAACATCTTGTGGAGCATGATAATATAGCATTAATGATAATGAGGCAGGTATCAATCGGTTCATATTTTACACATGCATTAATAACAAATGTACTTCCAAACAATCGATCGTTTTACAGTACAAAAGGAAAAGTAGCTTATTTACCCCAAGTATTATATTATAAACAAGATGTTATGGGTAGAATAGATAATTATACAATAAATAACATCAAAGAAAATGTATCCATATATTATATATACGCCATATTATATTCAAGTAAATACCGTACTCGATATGATAAGCAATTACGATCTGATTACCCGCATATCCCAATAACCAAATCTAAAGTATTGTATGAAAAACTAGAAACCAAAGGTAAAGAGTTAACAAATATACATATGTTAAAAAAAATTGATTCATTGTCGTCAGTATCATATGAAAACACTTCCGGCGCTTCACCGAGGATATCTTCAGTATTATTTAAAGATAACATGATATGGATAGATAAAGATAAGAACATTTCGTTTTCGGGTATATCAAGCAAACTGTGGAATTATGAAATTGGGGGATACCCTGTTTGCAAGAAGTGGCTAAAGGACAGGGGGCCGAAGAAAGGTCGGCCAGGGCGCACATTAACCGATGAAGACATCGAGCACTACAAGAAGATCATTGTTGCCATACAGAAGACCATCCTCATCGTGGGCGAGATCGATGAAGTCATCGAAGAACACGGTGGCTGGCCAAATGCGTTCGTTATTGACTGAGGTATGGTATGGCTAGCAAAAACAAAATCAATCGCAACGACCCATGCCCCTGCATGTCCGGCAAGAAGTATAAACAATGTTGCCAAGGGCACGTGGACTGGAATGATTTGAACCAGAAACCAGTTAAGGATCGGATTCCATTTGTTACAGTCAGGGGTCGAAATCTCTTACTTGCTTGGAAAATGGAAGAAGTACTGGGGCGGCAGTTGTTATCTGACCCCAGGGATCTTGAAAATCCAGGAGAAATCAAAAAGCTATTCACGCCACAAGTGGTACATGACATTCACCAGTTCATCGCGGAACTGTGGCCACTTGATACAGATCATCAAAAGTTGCTTGAACCGTATCAGCGAACGACGACGGGCCTATATGTGGGTTACTATGATATCCCAAAGCTCCTGTCCCGAGGTGTAGTACGCCATTGTTGCTATAGCGACAAAATTCTACTCATCGATCCCTTCGTGCACCCGTTATGGATCAATAAAAAATTCAGCCCACTTGAACATCCCGAGATGCATCTGGCAAGTACATTACGCGCCTTCATGATTTATAGCCATTTCCTTCCGTGGATTGAAGCGGGTCTATTGGATATTATCCGAACTCCCGGGGATTTTGTACCAGGATTACGACATGAATGTTTCCGCCGTTCTGATCAGCGAAGTAGAAGCAATCCCGATCTGGTGGCCGCAGCTGAAAGGGAGATAGCGGCTGCTACGGAACGCATGATGGAAGACCCATACATGCGAGCGATGGAGTGGGCGACGATGGAAAAGGAAGTGCTGCAAGCGGTTGAAGAAATGACCGACTTGCCACCAGGAGTTAGTAAGGAACAACTTCTGGATTATTGGGAGAACATGAAGAAACAGAATCCCTTCTACTTTGATCCTCGTGAAACTTCTGGTGACCTGCGGTTTGCAACTACAGGTGCTGGTTATGATGAAGCAAAGGAGACCTGTGCTATTACGGGGTCGTACATAGCAACTGACGTCCCTTATCGCTGGAAAGAACTACAGACAGATCATGAGTTAGATCACGATAAAATTAAATTCTGGTCACCATTTGCTAAGGCATTTCAGGAACAAGAGTTCTTCTATCTCAACAACATCGAAATATCAGACGCGCTTGAACTACGGAAGCGTGATCGACTTAGCAGCATGAGAAGCTTCCTCAGAAAGATGTGGAACAGTGCTTCTGTGGATGACAAATACAGCGATATTAACACTTCACACTTGGCTGACGAGCTAAAGCACGAGGTAGCCCAAGCACGGATAGAATGGAAAGAAATCGATCAGAAGCTAATTCCCACCCTAATGGGCGGCGTAGCTATGGCCGGCGCGGTGGTGGCAGGATCAGCAGGAATGCTTCCATCAGCAAGCATTCATGGCGGGGGCGTTGCAGCAGCTGTTGCGGTAGGCCAGCTGGTTCAGTCCACCCAGAAGCGTCGCACATTTATTGACCGTAAACCAGCTGGATTCTTCATGAAGCTTGAAGATCGCCACATGTAACCTGACTTAAGTGGCCACAACACACCGTTTCAATACATGGGCATTAGATGAGCAATGACGATAGCCGTCAACCGACACCTGACGAAGAGATCTTCTTCTACAACTTCGGGTACAACAGCTATTTCTTCCAGCTGATCGAAGACATGGTGAACGATGTGTTGGTCGGTATTGAAATCAATGACCTTCTGGATGACCAGGATGTGGTCACAGAAGAACAGGTGCTTCAGCTGTATGCGCAACGCAAGAAGGACACGTACGGTCAGAACGTCCGCAAGCTGTTGGAGCAGATCAACAAACTGGACCAGTTAGGCGCAGCTTACCCACCAACGTACTTTCAGCGTCTTGAAGATTCCATTGAAATCCGGAACTATCTGGCGCACAAGATAGCATTTGAAACGTTGGGTGACATGTTCGACGATGATCGCCAAAAAACCCACACCCAACGCCAACTGGCAATTCGCGGTATCTGCATCTTCCTTTACCAAAGCTCTGCGGCCATCAGCAGTCAGATGTCAGAAGCGCTGGGACTCGGACCGAAGGCAATCGGTATCGACGCCATTAAAGACGTGCAGTCGAAAGCTGAATATCGTAAGCGTATTATCGAACGAGCGGCACAGCTCCGCCGGAAGAAGAAGTAGATGGGATGGGTGTTGTGGAATCGATACTCCTGGTTGGAATTACTTGTCACTGAATTCGTCGTAGCATGAATCTTTCTGTGCCCGTAAACATGGCGAATGACAGAACGCTATTTCAGGGATTTGGGCGGATGACTAAGAAGTAGACTGGCCGAGATTAAGATGCAGCGTGTTGCTAATCGTCGTCAATTCCGAATGACCAAGCATCTCCATGAGTTTCTGGAGGATCAATACGGTCATAGTAATCCAATCCTTCGTCACTTGAACGAACAGTATTTCTCCAGTTGATCGTAAAAGATGTCTTTCCTGCATATTCTAATATTTCTAGTGGGATATTATCAGGCTCTGTGGTTTCTATATTGATTATATCATAAGTAGATATAATATATATGTTTTCGATCGCACGTGTTAAAGCTACATATATTATCATAGATGTATTAATGTTAGCTAAAGTTTCTTTATTAGCTATTAATATCAAACTATTAATCTCCCATCCTTTAAAACTATGTATTGTGGACATTTTTATTCCACCTTGCCCCATCCAAAAACCTTTTTTATGTCTTTGTCTCTCGTCTATAGCTGTACTAAAAACATGATTAACCCTATTTCCCTGATTATTTAACCATGTCGCCATACTAACACCAGTTGAATGGTCGGGCACCAAGAGTGCTGTATCCTGTGGATGCACACCTCTAACCGATCTAAGGTATTCATAGCACCCAAGTGCGATTCTGCAGGCTGACTCTATATCTTTCGTACGGTAGTATACGAGGGTTTCAAGCAGGCCAACTTGGTTTACATCAAATTCTGGTAAATCTGTGTCCAACCCACAAGCCTGAGCAAAACGCCATGCAGCAGATGCGAATCTTTGACGCATTCTATATGTTTTTGCAAGCTTTCCCCAGGCACCACGGAAACCGGTTCCCCTCATATCCTCCAACCAGCTATACTCACGGTTGTAAATGTTCTGGGCGTAGTCAGCAGTCATGAACAATTCAAATTCTCTCCCGGATGCGGATGCCAAGATCCTTGCCACCTCATAGTAAGACCTTGTAAAATCTTGGCCTTCATCTATCAGTACACTGTCGAAGCGTAACTCGTATGGCAATCTACCATTCAGTGTCATGTAACTTTCTAAGGCGTTAATTGTCTTATTCGGAACTGTTTTTTCAAAATATACCTCTTCATCACCCTTCTTAGCCGAAAGATAACTTCCTAACTTATCATTAATCCAGATACATGCATCATGAAAATATCTAATCGATATATATGATGGGTCAAAGTTGTAAGGTGCGCGTTTTACTAGATCCAAAAGGTAATTCACAAGCGTGATATTGAAACACAAAACCAAAACTCGCTTACCGGCTTGCGCATTGGCAGCCGCTCTATGTGCTACAACCAAGCTTTTACCAGATCCTGCAACCCCTCTTAACCGATGAAAGCCCTGCGATGGCGTTGCGTGTTGACGTTGTTCACGACTCAATGGGAGTCGCCCGTGCGTTGCTTCATGCCTGGGCGGAAGTAGCCAAGGAGCTAGCTCCTTGGCCCAATTCGGTTTCATGTATTTTGAGCTCGAGTACCCGAAGTCTGGAATAATTTTTTGCAGACCATTTGGAAAATCGTCATATCCGAACACATATATATACTTTGATGATGGTGTCTTGAAGCTACGGGCAATTTCGCCCGATGAATTGTGGAAATAGACGGCTGTCTTTAAGGCTTGTAGTCTTTGGGGTTCCTCATCAACAGCACGTCCAATTTGAGGTACAAGTAGGTTTATTGCATTCGTACGGTAACGGGTGACCTGCTTGAATGGAGATGCTACCCAGGTCTGTCTTCCATGTCTGGTCACAACATGCCAATTGTCAAAAGAATCAACATTATACAGATCCAAATTCCAGTCCTTAACTTCAAAAAAAGTAACACCTACGTTTGGATTCATTGCAACAACATCAGGTCGATCGCCATTCAAATGGGGCTGGACATAAACAGACCATTTGTCATCCAGGAGGGACTCAAGCTGTTCAACCAGATATTCCTCGCCAGGGGTCAGTGCTGGGGTAAACTTGGAGGCATCATGGATCGTAAGCCAACTTGGGAACACTCTTGCCATGTCAGCCACCTCATGCTACAAGGTCCAAGCTTCAGTTACCTTTGCAGGGCGCTCCTTTGATTTTCTGTTTAGCGATATTGAGTTTTCAGCTCGAAAGATGCAGCCTTTTTCTAATTTACCGTTCCGGACATTAAATCTCACTGTATCCATACCATTACCAAGTAAGAATTCAAAATCGCTGCCCAACAGCATTCTATCATGTGAATCCTTATTCAATAATTTAATTACTTTATCATCGCTATAACGCTTTTGTAGTTCATAATATGATTTTCCAGGATACAGTTCTAATATGCTGCTTGATTTCTTCGCTGATTCTCGTATCATTTCAATAAATGGAATACATTTTTCCATATATCTGTCTTTATATTGCACTATGCCATGTTTTTTTCTTTCTATTAAGTGTTGCATTGTTTTCAGTAAGTTATCAGCACTATCATTCTTTTTGTAATGACGTGTTCTACATTTTGTTTCATATAACAAGCCGTTTTCATCTATGATATCGGATATTAATAAATTATATACGCTTCTTTCACTTACTGAAGAAACACAAAACTTATCTTGAGTAGACTTACAAAATATAATCAGATCTTCTTCGCTATTAATGCTTTTATTAAAATTATATTCTTG
This sequence comes from bacterium, assembly GCA_963675295.2. Lineage (GTDB taxonomy): Bacteria > Electryoneota > Electryoneia > Electryoneales > Electryoneaceae > BMS3BBIN04. The sequence goes on along the minus strand of CAXXKJ010000002.1, from coordinate 1,475,619 downwards.
TATTAGCCGACCTATAGATACCATTTTCGCTATTATTGCCATTCTTATTTCTTTATTTAGTACATTATCATAATATTTGATCATCTCATCATTATCATCTAGGGCAAGTTTATGATCTCTCCTAAGCATTGCTGCGTGAAATTGCTTGAAATCAAAATCGTGCAAAAATGCTTTTGGTGATATTGTAATGTGATGATCCATGCCAGCGCCTCAATTCTCAGTATATCGTTTTAATTCCATTGCCATTGCAAATGAAAAACCGTAAAAATCGTTTGGCCAATCATTTACTAGAATTCCTTTTTCATCTAGGTTCATCGGTATTATGGGTTCAGTTTGGGATGCATCAACATAGTAAATTCCCACATCTGTATTTCTTATTAATCCCTTCGCCACTGCTATCTGGAATCCTCTTACAATGTGTTCACTATGTGTTTCTATTATATATTGAGACCCAAGCGACATCTGTATTATCTTACTTAATTTACCTTTTTCATTTCTAGTACAAATATGATCAATTTCGTCATATCTATTACCAACATTTAAGGATAGCATCTCTGACAATTTCCTCTGAATACTTGGGTGCAAATGTGATTCTGGTTCTTGAATTATAATTGAATCGATCTCACCAATTTTTGATAGCAATATTATTGGCATTAATTGCGATATACCTATACCCATTGCAGCTACATTTATTAAACTACCATCATTGCTTTCCACTAAAAGTTCCATGCCATGTTTATAAGCACGCGATATCAGTTTTTTGCCTATGCACAGCTCATTGAACCACCTATCCTCAATAATATTATCAACATATGCCTTTCTTTCAGTTGGGCGTTCCTTAGTATAACCTTTGACAATCCTGTTCAAATATGAGTTACTATTATCATTAAGGTCTATGCCTTGATATTCATTGTAAAATTTTGGTATATGTCTTATAGCTGGAATGAAATATATATTTTTTGTAAAATAATTAATATTACCAATCCAACCACTAATCATTCTTTTGATCTTTCTAAGTTCATCAGCGTTATCTAATTCTTCCATTTTTAATGTAAGATTTCCTTCGTCATCAACATGCTCTGACATGGGATTCAATAAACCAACATCATAATTTCCAAAACTACCATTAATTATTATGTTATTTAGTAGAATATCATTATTATTTCTATACGCTAAATGATCTTGTTCGGTGCTAATAACATAGTGAAGATTGTTGATGTTATTGTTAATAAAGGTATATTTATTAATTTCTAAATTTCTGATATTTAAAACATCATTTGGATATATTGAAATATTTATATCCGTAACTGGATTGAAATTATATTTGCGATCATTTATAGTTGTTGATCCATTAACTGGTAAGTAATCACCTTCTGGATGGATACTTGTCTCAGTAAGGCTTATACCAATTCCTAGAGGGTCATTTGGTCTGCTAATGTTAAAAATCGATTTTGCATCACCCATATCTATTATAGGACCGTATGTGAATAGCTTTTGGCTAGCCTCGTTTGCCAAAACGGTCTGTTTAAGAAGCAAGAGGGGCTGAGTAAGTGTACTTTTGCCGCCAGAGTTAGGACCTACGAATACTGTTATCGGCTTCAAGTCTACCGTAACCAGGTCACGAAAACACTTGAAATTCTCAAGTCTAATCTGGGTAATCATATCTGCCTCGAAAGACTCAACCAAGGTTACAGTAGATTCGCGGATTTATCGGTGAACCAGGGCCATGGATGGTTCAAGAGTGATGAATATAAAGGTTCCACAGATTAATTTCAAAGCCGCTTTCTTGATCTGGAGCTGAGCTACTACTGGCCTTATTATTGGATCTTCGACTTGTTTTCTAGCTGCCTACTTTCCGTCGATTCTGCCACCACTCTTCGAACATGCTATCGATCTGCCTTGCCTGATGCACCGCCGAATCAGGCGATAATGGTAATCCAGATGTTGGTGGATCATCGGGATTGTTTGTTTCGATTCGTGGTTGTTCTTGCTCTTGCTTGATTTTCGAATGCTGTAACCCAAGAGCTCGAGCTAGTCTGGCTCGTTCTTTTTGTTGTTGTTTTTCGTCGCCCCAATCTGGGGGCGTACTGGCAGTACTTCGTGATTGATGTAGATTCATTAGATCTCCTGATTTATTGTTTACTGTCACGCCAGCGAAAACTAGCGATAACCAGCGAGGCTACTTGCGTAAGCACATGTAACAGTTTTAGCTGGTATTAGTGAAACCACCCTGTACGACATCTACTTCATCAGCACCAGCTTTTGTGTCTGATCCAGCTGTCCAGGTACTGTTGCTCGCAGGAAGTAAATTCCGCTAGATAGGTTGGTGGCGTCAAAGGTGAAGCGGTGCGTTCCGGCGGTGTAGCTGCCATTCGCCAGTTCTGCCACTTGTTGACCGGTCACGTTGTAGACGGTAACAGTCAAATCGGACGGTTTCGGCAATTCAACCGCAAAGTTGGTTGTGGGGTTGAACGGGTTTGGGTATGCCAGAATGAGCTTGAATTCTGTTGGGCGATTGCTTTGTGTTTGATCTCTGACGCTGGTAATTAGAGGATTTTCCCACCAAACGATTTGGAGAAGCGACGCACAGAGCACGTCGGTACTACCATCACCGTCCAAGTCGGTGGCCTGCAGTGAACGTGTGTGCCCTAAGTTTTCACCGACAAAGTGCTCAAACCAGTCCATACCCCCTCCGTCAGCGTTTTCCCACCACGAGACATAGCATGGATATGCATCCCAAGTACTCAGCACGTCTATGTCATTGTCGCCGTCCAAGTCTGCTGCGGACACCTTGTATGCTTGAATGTTGTCTACAATGTGTTCGATCCAGTTTGTTCCATGGCCGAAGCGGTTTTCCCACCAATTGATGCTGCCTTCCAGTATTGCCGACCCAACTAAATCAATGTCACCGTCTCCATTGACATCCGTTGCATATGCGGATATCAATCCAGAGATGATAGTCGAGGTGTGCTCAAACCATTGGGTACCTGAACCATTCAGATTTTCCCACCACGAGGTGTAATCCATAAAATGTCCACTCCCAAGCACATCAATGTCACCGTCGCCATCCAGGTCCGCTGCGCAAACGGAATCCATATCATAGTCCCCGTCTATGGTGTGCTCAGTCCATGTCGCACCAGCACCATCGGTATTCTCCCACCACATGATGGTATCAAAAAGACTTGCACCTAACACGTCAATATCGCCATCACCGTCCATGTCCGTTGCGTGCACGAAATTAGCTCCGTTGAAGTCGTCGTCGACGGTGTGAGCTGCCCAGAGAGTACCCATCCCATCGAGGTTTTCCCCCCATATTATTTTGTCAGCAGATTGCACCGCTCCTAGGACATCAATGTCGCCGTCGCCGTCCAAATCTATTGCATATACGGATTTAGCACCATCAAAATGACTGTAAAGGGTGTGTTCGGTCCATGTTGTACCCATACCATCAGTGTTCTCCCACCAAGCAACGGCGTTACCTGTGTTGGCAGCACCAACCACATCTATGTCGCCATCACCATCGATGTCGGTGGCACACACGTCAAATGCACCATCGAAGCTGTTATCTATGATGTGTTCGGTCCACTCCTGTGCTATCACTAGAGATGTCTGGTATAGCACCAGAAGCACGATCGCCAGAGTTTTCATGATCTCCCCCCTGATCTAGGCAAAACTCCGCCTACTTCATCAGCACCAGCTTCTGTGTCTGATCCAGCTGTCCAGGTACTGTTGCTCGCAGGAAGTAAATTCCGCTAGATAGGTTGGTGGCGTCAAATGTGAAAGTGTGGGTTCCTGTGGTATACGATCCGTCGGCTAAACTCGCAACGTGTTGACCCATGATGTTGAACACTACTAATGTTAACGTGGCAGGCTTCGGCAGGTGAACATCAACCCGCGCTAATCCGTTGAGAGGATTGGGGTAGATACCTACCAGATCATAGTGTTGGAGGTACTCACCTTCTACGTGTTCATTGACAGTTGTTTGCAGCGAATTCTCGTACCATGCGATATAGTTGTCATCAGATACTGCCCCGATCACATCTGGATCGCCATCACCGTCAACGTCTGCCGCATAAACGGAATGTCCTCCGCCCTCGGCACAAGAGATTTCTTGCACGATATGTTCGGTCCATGATGTGCCTACTGCATTGGTGTTCTCCCACCAACGGAAACCCCCACGGAAACCATGCCGAGCCCCAAGAATGTCCGTATCACCATCGCCATCAAGATCTGCGGCGTGTACAGAATACGCCTGATCGAAATAGCTGTCCACGATGTGTTCAGTCCATTCTGTGCCGTCGCCTTGGATATTTTCCCACCATGCTACTTGGTCTGTATAATACGCCACATTAATAACGTCCATGTAACCGTCACCGTTCACGTCCGCCGCATACACACATTCAGCGGTAAAGCCGGCTAACCCGAAAACATCATCCACAATGTGTTCAGTCCATTCCGTGCCGTCTCCTTGGATATTTTCCCACCATCTGATACTATCGGGATAATACACCGCAGCTAGCACGTCCGTGTCGCTGTCACCATCAATGTCCGTCGCATATACAGAGGCTGCGTGATTGAAGTCGGTATACACTGGGTGTCTGGTCCACTCAGAGCCCACACCATCAACGTTTTCCATCCAAATGATGGGGTATTCACCAGATGTTGACTCACCAAGTATATCCGTGTCGCCGTCACCGTCAACGTCTGCCGCATGAACTGAGCCTGCGTTCTCAAAGTCGCCATCCAAAGGGTGTTCGACCCAGAGAGTTCCCACTCCATCGACGTTTTCCCACCACACGATTTCGTCATCCCAAGGCACAGCTCCGAGAATATCCATGTCACCATCGCCGTCTACGTCCGCTGCGTAAAGCGATTCTGCACCACCGTTGTCTACGGTGTGTGCGGTCCACTGCGTACCTGAACCATCATCGTTTTCCCACCACGTAATCCCCACACCTCTTGATCCCAGCACATCGACGTCACCGTCACCGTCAACATCCGACGCGAAAACAGACCTCACCACAGGGAAGTCGCCATCAACCATGTGTTCGGTCCATTCTTGCGCGGATGCAGTGGTGCACATCAGAATGGCACAAAGTAGGATGGCGAGCTTTTTCACGATTCTCTCCCCCAGATACTGGCAGAACTTCCGCCTATTTCATCAGAACAACCTTCTGTAATTCGTCCAGTTTGCCTGGTACCTGTACCTGGACAAAATAGACACCACTGGATAACGTGCTGGCGTTGAAGGTGAAATCGTGCCTACCGGCTGACATGGTGCCGTCCGCTATTCGCACCACCTCCTGGCCAAGCGTGTTGTACACGACCACGGTCAATTCAGCTATCTCCGGCAGGTTCACGGTCAGCGTAGTGCTCGCGTTGAACGGGTTCGGATACGCACCGGCAAGCGAGTAGGTAGTGGGAGTAGCCACATCAGTAACCGTTTCTTCGCTACTAGTCTGGTGTAGCTGGTCCAGTCCCCATGCGGACCAATCGCTGGATGGCAGGCCGTTTGTGCCGGTAGCTGCGACCACTTCAAAGGGGAACTCGTCTTCCCCGACCACCGTTGCCGGGAATCGTCCAGCCTGCATATGGAAGGTGTACTCACCCAGGACGGCGGTCTGGGGAATAGCAAGACCCAGGTTGACCGGTCCGATGATTGTCGTTGGTGTCATCGGAACGTTGTTGATCCGTTGCAGCGGGCCATAAGGCGAACCGTTGGGCAAGCTGACATACGTCCAGAAGTCTACATTGTATGGTGAAGGAAGGTTGCTCGTTACCAGGGCTTCATATTGAAAACTGCTACCACGCGGAACGATCAGCGGATTTTGTGCTGTTAGACTTACTTCTAGTAGGTTTGGTGGTTCTTCCCATCCAATAGCGTCTCTGCAATCTAGTATGTGGTAATAGTAGAAATCAGATACATAAGCGTACCCATCCATCACATCTACCCCACGAGCCGTGCCGGGTGTTTCGTAGAAGCCAACTTCTACAGGCTCTATGGGATTGTTTATGTTTACAATATGTAAACCCCCACTATCCATCGCTAAATACGCAAATGATTCTTGTATCTCTATTTGTCTGGCGAATCCAGGTATGCTTAAAAAACCTACATCTTCTGGAAAATATGGGTCTGAAATATCAAAAACACTCAGTCCAGCAGAAGTAACTACGTATGAGAAACCATTTTCCAGGGCTACATCATTGGCATTACCAGGCACGGTTGAAATTGATACTTCGAATACGGAATAAGGATCGCTAACATCTAATATGAGATATCCAGAATTATCGGCGGCTACAAATGCATAGTTATCTTCTATATATAGATCATCAATAAGGTAGTTAGTATCATAGCTAGCAATTAATACTAAACTACTTGGGTCATTTATATCGATCATGGTTAATTCATCGGATCCTTGAACTATATAAGCAATATTATTTGCTACAAATAAATGATCTAATGGAACAATACCGAGAGATATAGCCCCAATAATGGATGGATTGTATGGATCTGACACATCTATAGCATATAATCCACAATCAACAGCCAAATATAAGTATTCATCAATTAGGACCAAATCTTTAGTAGTGTTGATATCCATATTTATAATTTCAAAAGGAGCAGATGGATTTTCTATATTTACAATACCCAATCCTCCTCTTTGAAGTGTAACAAACGCTATACTGTCGTTTATTGCAGAATAGTAAATTCTACCTTTGTTCCCGCAAGTTGTTAAATCGGATGGCGATGATGGATCGCTAACATCAATTAATTGCAACCAACAAACAGTGTATGATGAAACACTCTTAAAGCCAATATATAACACATCATTACTAGCTGTAATATGGTATGGCCACGATTGAATAGGATGATCTGCTCTGAATACAGGATTTGTAGGATTACTTATATCGTAAATATATATTCCATATCCATTACCTAAATGATCTTCAATAAATAAAACAGAATCAGAAATAACAAGGCCACTGCATAGGCCTTCTGTCTCAATAGTACCGACAATATTAGGTAAAATAGCATTATTAATATCGACAATACCTATACAATAATTATCATTAGATATAATATAGATATAATCATTAATAATATCCATATTTCCTGTATCACCCATAATATCCAATAATCCAACATATATAAGCGAAAATGGATTGCTTATATCAAATACAATAAGTCCATCATTGATACCAGAGTTATTGTTAGTCAAAAATAAATAATTGTTATGGCATTCTACATATTCAGTATGTCCAGGTACTGTGTATAAACCAATATCTACAGGTAGCTGGGGATTAGAAAAATCGATAACACGCAAACCGTATTCATGATTTGACACATAAGCATAATTCCCATTTACACAAATATCATAAATGCTACCAGGAAAATCACATGCCCCAACTTGAATCGGTTCAGATGGATTACTGGCATCAACTATGAGAAGTCCACTTGATTCAGTTCCAAGGCATATCAATCTGGTGGTTGAATCCAAAATTGCCGCATTTATAATATCGGCTTGTGGGTCGAATCCGCCAACTTCAAATGCGTTCTCTGGATCGCTTACATCATATATACTAAGACCCGTTTCGCCTGTACTGACATATGCAAAATCACCGGAACAAATAATATTGTGCATATTTTGCCAAAGAGAATATGTCGACCCTACCATGCTGACATTCAGACTGTCCTGGGCTACTGCTGACCCAGCGATGAGTAAGGCGACAAAGAAGATGACGAGCTTTTTCACGATTCCCTCCCCCAGATACTGACCCAAGCTGCGTGGCTTAGATCGATCCCTGAATATCAATATACGGTTTCTGCATCTGGCATGTTAGCCCGGCATTCCGGATTTTTCATTTTTGTTTTGGAGTAAGGGAAGCAACTACTACGTCTTGCCAACTTGTCTTGGAATAGATGAAGAAAACGCAGCTCACTATCATCGCCGACCCTGCCACCACTCGTCAAACATCTGATCCATTTGCCGCAGATCGTGCATGAAGGAATCCTGGCTAGATCCACCTGACGACGGTGTATCTCCAGCATGACCTGCGTTTGCAGAGTCAATTCTGCGGTAGCGATCTGGTGCTGAGTGGCGGATACCCAAGGCGCGCAGTAGTTTCTTGTTTTGTTTCTGTGGTTCGGCTATTGGTCTATTCACAGTTCCACTCTCTTGCCATTGGATTTCCCAAGATAAGAAGTTAGTTCAGTCAGGAATTTCATCGTGCTTTCATCCAAGCCAGCTGGGATTGATGTAGCATTTGGATCGGTCAGCCGCACGGAATACCTGATTTTCAGGTAGTACCCACACACTGCCGTCAGTGCCAAAAGGGAATAAAGGGGATCGCCGTCTGGATCTTCCTGCAATACAAACCAACTTGTGAGATACGGGTAATCTTGCACCTGTAGAAGTTGCTGCCCTATAAGCCTGGCGTATGATCGGTAGTTCCCTTCTGACTGAAGGACTTCGTTCACGCAGTCGAAATAGTGGTTTACCAGATCGACAGCATTCGCAGCATGGTTCGATTTTTCATCTGGGTAGGCATACACAAAAATATCCGCCTTAGCGGTATCTACCAGCTTGTACTTGAAACCAACATCTGTAGCTTCACTAGACATTCCATGCATTTTAGCATAATCGACTTTTTCAACATACGTCAGCCCAGCAATTTCATTCGGCAGCGCGATTTCGGTGCCTGGCAGGTGGAGTTGTTTGTTTTCGGTGTTCATTGATTTTCCTTCTTGATAGTGTGGTCAGCAGATCCGTATTCGAAAATGGGGTGGTGTTTACCAGTGACAAAAAATGACAGCCATGACGGGGAATCTTCAGCGGCTTGTCATCCGTATCTGTTTTCATAATCCATGTTTAGATGATTGTGACAAAATGACAAAAGGAAGAAGCAAACTTTTATACCACTTTTTGCTGTGAGTGATCTTTCGCGAAATACTATAATCCACACTTAAGTACTTAATCCAACTGTCATTTTGTCATTGTCCGTCTATCTCATTCTATAGCTACGCTTTAGCTATGACAATCCCCATGAAAAATTCTTGTCAGAACGCGTCACAGTTTGTCATTGCTTCGCAATCCAAGTCAAGCTGATCGCCATAGTAGTCCTTGCTGCGAAGGATTTTGTAGCCGAATCGTCCCGTGCTGGTGCGATCTTCCCGTCTGGATAGCACACCCTGATCTTGCAAGATCTGAAAATACTGTTGGTGTCGATCTTTTCGAAGACCCAGAACATCGGCCAGTTTCCATAGTGCTGTTTTCTTGATGTGGCTACCGCCACCGTGCTGATAGCCGTAACTGTCGAATTCGCCCTTCACAAGGGCTTCCGCCAGGATTTCAGCGTCTGCTTCGATATTGGTGTGGGCCGTGTCGTACAGGTCATTCGCCAGGTCGGTGATTGGACAAGGGATGCCGTATCGGGCTGCCGACTGGTCCTTTTCAGCTGCCCACTTCTTATACCTGGAAAGCAGTTCCGTCTGGATGTAGTGCCCCAACCGGTCCATGATTTCCTTCTTGATGCGTGGATTCACCTTGGCGATGCCCGGCACTTCCCAGATGAAAAAGTTGTTATGGTTCGGGTCATCCGGTTTTTCATCATGCTTCAGGAACATCGGCCTTGATTCGTTCGTCGTCATGATGATGTTGGTGTTATTCCGCACCCGGTATTGGGGTGTATACTTTTCGTTGACCGTCAGGTAATCGCTACCGGTCACCTTCTTCAGTTCCGTGTACTGGCTTTTTTTGTTGATGTAGTTTTCTTCCACCATCAACAGCTTCTTCGTGAATGCCGGGGTGAACGTTGCCTGGTCACCCGTCCAATCAATGGACAGGTCCGGGAAGATTTCCGCTACGATTTCTGCAAAGGTGGTCTTCCCCGCAGCACGGGGACCGGTCAGAACGATGACCGGTAGTTTCTGGTAGTTGGTGTAGCAGTACAGCGCAAGCCAGTCCTTGATGAAGTCGCTATGCTGACCGAATAGACCTTCCAGCCAGGCATCGACATAGTCATTTTCCCTTTTCTTCGTCTTCACCGCCGATGGCACCTGAATGCGCAGCACGCCTTCTTCAATATCCAAGTTAAAATCGACCTGATCATGGGCCGCACTGGCTAAACGTTCGACCGTGAAGTGCGCAGACGGAATATTGCGACACCTGGATAAATAGACCTTGGTCGGCTTGCGGTGCCGTTCGCGGATATAGTCTTCGTTCATCCTGGTGACATATGCGTTGTTCGATTTCACCTGCACGCGCATCATTTTGTCTTCCAGCATGAACATGCTGGGTTCCACGGGATCTTCGTAGAAATAGTGCTGTTCGCCCACTGACTTGCAGTGCGAACAGTGCATTTCGACAAAGCCCTGCTTGGTCAACTGCACGAAAGCGGATGGACTTTCCGAATTCAAATCATCACAAAACGGGCAGTAACAGGGTTGCTTCTGATCCTTGCAGGCTTTCAGGAAAGGCCGCAATGCGTCTAGCCTATAGCTGGTACGCTTGTCAGGCAAGACGATTTGCATATCGTGGCCCAGGTACTTCGTGTCGGCTTTTTCACGGGATCCACCATGTTTATCTGATGTACCTGTTCCACACGAATTCATCTGTTTTACCTGATGGAACCAGTTCACGCTGTCCATAGGAACAGCATACCAGCCAGCGTCTGTATTGACCTTCAGTACAAACTTGTCCCGATCAGGATTTGTGTTCGGAAACAACTTCCTGCCAAGTTCAAAAACAGCTGGATCGTATCCCTGGAACTTATCCTTCGCCCAGTCATAGATTCGTTCTGCATCGGTTGGATCGGTGAAGTAGTAGTCTTCGGATGGCGAAAACGGTAGAATGACCCTGAATCGTGGTTGTACACCGCCATGATCAGGCTTGTCTTCCATGTGGTTGGTAGACGTGTAGATGATATGATTGAAGTCCTTGAACTGTTCTTGTGCTTGTTCTATGGTGACTAGACCATCGTCGGAATCCAGTGCCAAACCGAACATGCCTATATAATTGTCTGTCTTGCATCCAGTACCTGGTTTCCATGCGTTCATGGAATGAACATTGTTACGACAGATATACGCTAGTTTTTCCTTATCATTTAAATCTACATCAACAATTTCAAATTTTGTGATATAATATCCTTCTTTTTTTGATGATATTACTTCATTATTTAGGCTTATTTTCATTTAATAAGTATCCTTTCTTTAATTATTCATTTTTTTACCTATATTTGTTTTACTTTTGTCGCTGTCTAGCTGTATGATTCGCTGTAGCTGTCTTCGTGTGATATCGTATCTACGTTGTATAAATCGTTGCGAATAATTTCGATTTATCGCTTCCAATACACGATCGCAAAGTATGTTGTCTTCCAATTTTTCAATTGTACTTGTATGTAAGCCCATCCTTTGGTTTTCCTTTCGATTGATTTTGTGATACCTTTTGGTGCATTTGCTTCCAACAATAACCGCCCGTGGGCGGCATTGTCATAAGCCTAAAGGGATGTCGTAGTACCTATGGGCAGGAATACGGCAATATCATACTTTAATTATAAGAATAATTGAATGGTTTGTCAAGTACTATATCACGAATGTGGGTTTTCGAAGAAAAAAAAATAAATCAAAATTGTTTTCAGTATTACTATATAGTATTTAGTCTAATTTCCATGATTTTAAACTTCCCAAAACCCTTTTCTGAACCCATTCCATCACTGATGCAGCAATGAACAGGTTACCCCTACATATGTTTTAAAGGTTTTCAGGACGCATTTCAACCCCTGCCAAGGTACCACCTGATATTTGCTTCAAATTTGCCAGAATTAATCTGTCGCCCAACACCCTGAGTGGATTTTCGTCGAAACCCCCGTTTTAGCCGGATGCCCCCCTGGTGACACGTTAGCCTGGCAGACTACCAGCCCAGGTTCCCTTCCACCACGATGCAGCGCCCCAGTTGGGTGATACCCCTTCTAGGTTTATGCAAGTTTTTATGCCGCATTTCAACCCCCACATCGTGATCACCTGATCGCGCTAGCTTTTTTGCCCAAATCGCAAAATCGCGGCGGAGCCGCCCACCGTCGAAAATGGGATTTGGCCGAAATCCACGTTTTTGACACCCAGCCATTCAGCACCCTTCGAACGCGGGGCAGCCGTTCTAGTCGCACCTGCCTAGCTCGTGATTCGCGCCAGGAGAAGACTAGCCCGGTAAGCATTTTAGCGTCCCAACACCACCATGGGAGACCATCTGAACTCTCCAAGCTGCGACGACTTGAGACAGAATGCGACATTCTGCGTTGATTATGCTAAATTCTTAATAATCAAATATTTATCTAGATTTTTCTGTTGATTTTACGAATACAAAGTGGTACTCTGTTGATGTAACTGGCGTGGCAAAACACAACTAAGGCGACACGCAAACAAGGAAAGATGGATGATGATTAAAGTATTGATGGACGCTATTCTTGCGCCTCAAGGACGACAGAGAGATCGTGGACCACCGCAAGAAGCTATTCAAGCTGCGATGTGAAGTTCCAGAAGTATCAGTAAAACGGTAGTTCATTCATTTCTAGTTGATAAGGAGATTTACGATGCCGAAGTCAAAAGGTAACCCGAACGATTTTACTACCTACAACAGCGGATTCTATGCTACGAGCGATGTGGCAGGAATCTGCAAAGTTGACCCGAAAACCCTTGAAACAGCAGTTCGAGAGGGCAAAATCAGTCCCAGCAAGATTCAGGTTCGTGGGGACAGTTCCCCTCGATTGCTTTGGCACCCTGACAAGGTGGAAGAGATCAAACAACTGATCGATGAGAAAAAGATTGAAGATCTCAGCTCCAAGTATCAGGAGTTCGATCTGCAATCGTACTTGAAACTTGTGAACGGAAATAAGGACAACTCGGAAGGCGATATGGTTGCTGCCTAGTCTCATTGCTGACTACGCACCTATTGCAGGAGGTTGCCCCTTGGGGTAGCCTCCTTTTTGCTGCTGGCGGGTGTGAGCCCCTGGCTTTCCAGGACTTGCAGATATGACATACCGGAGCTATAATTTTTTGAACTGCAAGAGAACCACCCTTAATGATGGAGAGTCTGACATGCCCAGCAACCAGGAGAATGAAATTCGAAAACGCATTGCGTTGGTCATGGACGGACACGTTGAGATTCCTGACAGTTATTTAGAGATTGGGTCGGAATTTACTAAGATTTTTGGCAAATTAACTTGGTATATACGTTTAGAAGAACCTGAACTGACTTTTCATGATAAAGATCTGCCTTCGTTCATGAAGCGAACCAAATCCGACCTTTTGGTTCATAAAAGGGAGATTCTAATAGCTAAGTTGGAAGGAATCCTTAATCATCCTGCAAAAGTTTCGCAAGCAATTAGATATATAGACAGCCTTATAGAAGAAGATGATGTTACTCAAACAAATAAAGATGTAACTACTTACCTATCTGATTCTACAGTTAAAATTCATAAACACCAGTTTGAACATCTTATTGACATTAGAAATAAGCTTAGCTTTGATCTTGCATCACGTTGGCCCACTAATAAGAATGGGTTTCCCAAAACATATATATCTGTACGTGAGCTGGCATTCCTTCTTGGAGTATCTAAAGATACAATCTATCGTAAAATGGATGCGGGCACGCTTAAAGGTGAAAAATTCGGTGCTAATAAAGGTAAAACGTTGTTTACAGTAGATCATGTACAAAAAATGACTGGTGTTTAGTAAAACTAAGTATCATGCTTTAATATTAAGACTATCAAGCTTATCTACCGCTTTTTTAAGACGATTTTTCGCTAAGTACACATAAATCATAGTCATCTCTAAAGTTGAATGACCTAGGAGCTTCGAAACAGTTTCAATACCTACCCCTGCATCCACCAAATGTGATGCAAACGTGTGACGCCACTGATGCACATCGCCTTCCAGACCAACAGCTTCTAGCGCTCGTTTTAGTTCGCGGTAGAATTTGTCACGATGCAGTTGTTTTCCACCACGTGGTCCATGAAACACGTAGTCGTTCGATTTCAGTTTCGTCTGTCGCTTGATAATTTCCTGGGCTCGATCGTTAAGAGGAACATCTCTTACCTTGTTGTTCTTCGGACGCCACCCTTCTTTCGCTTGAATCCTGATGTACGAATCTTCACCGTCCAAGGTCACGTCACTCCAGGTAAGGAACATCAACTCAGCTTTCCGAAGTCCTGTGTGATACAGGAATTCATGAGCATCTCGCCATCCCGGCTTAATCTCCGCAAGGATTTTCTGTACTTCGTCTTTTGTCCAGTATGGAGGATGTTTGGCTTGATCCAGATTCTTGAACGGTTTGATCAGGCGGGCAGGACTCTGCGTCAAGTAGCCTTGTTCGACAGCAAAATTGAATACCGCTTTCACGACCTGCATGTCAGCTTCGACTGTTCTATGCGCCTTGCCTACTTCCCGCCGTGATTTGAGGAATTCTTCCAGGTAAACTGGTTTTATTTGCCGGATGGTCTTGATTGACGGGAATTTGGTTTCAATGAACTTTTTCAGGTAGATCGCTTTAGCCCGGTAGCTCTTAATGGTTATGGCTTCAGTTCTACCTTCCTTGCTTAGAAAAAACTCATCGACTAGAGTTTCTAGAGATATGTCTTCCCTTCCCGCATCAGGCTCGCCGAGGAAAATGGCCATCATCTCGTTGTAGACCTGGCCAGCCCTTTTTAATGCAACCTCCTCCTTTGTCCCAACTGTCTCTCTTACACGTCTACCCTTTTCTGGGTCGAAGTACGAAATGCACCACTTTCCAGTGTCTTTACGCTTGAAGGGCTTGGGATACTTGGGGCGCGTCATTGTAGGCTCCGTTTTCGGGCTTGGCACGAATTTGTCACGATCGCCCCAAAGGTAACGCCCACAACCCTGTTAATGCAAGGGTTACGGGCGTATGGCGGAGGATGAGGGACTCGAACCCCCAAGGGCTTTCACCCGGCAGTTTTCAAGACTGCTGCCTTACCAATTAGGCTAATCCTCCGGGAATCTGCGAGAGGGAAACTAACACTCCGCCCGCCCCGTTTCAATCCCCCGCGGGCCACCCCCGGGCACGGGCGGTACGTTGATCATGCAACTGGCAATTTTCCACACGTCCCGATTCCATTTCGCGGTAAATCTGTTCGAGGTTGCTAACTCGCCGGTGCTCACGTCTCACAACACGATCCGGAACCGCAGACCCGTGTCATGATTCGTCGAGTAAGTCGTTAGAAAATCGATATTTTCTGTTCCTGCAGCGATCCAAAAACCGGAGATTCATCCCGAGAATCATACACATCCAAACCTGACCGTCACGACTTGTTAGCACATGCAAACAGAGCCTTGCGGGCTCTTTGCCAGCTCGCGATCCGGTGAGAATTTAGCCGAAAACAGAAATTTCCCTACCGAACGCCTGGATCAGGGGTTATACTTGTAGTCCGTCAAGTGAAGATTGAGGCGGGGGGCATACCTCAAAATAGTGATTTTTCTACACGTAACATCCCCCTGATTGTTGTGGGCATGGATGGGCTACGTCTGGGTTACTGCGAGTCCGGCGTGAGTCCAGTTTTGACTTCCGTTATTTTGAAGGAGACATCATGAAGCGCTTGGTATTGCTGGCGGGACTTCTCCTGCTTGTCGCATCCACTGGTTTCGCGTGGACAGAAGCACAGTTGAACCAGATTGAGGAAGCCGCCATCGCGGCGAACCCAACTCCCGAACAAGTGCAGCTCCTGCAGCAGTATATGGATTGGCGTGCTGCGCAAACGATGCCGATGACCCCGTATGTACCGGGCAACAGCGTCGATGACCTGGAAGAGTTCTGGGATTTTGAAGGCAGCGGCGACCCGTTCGTGCCGGAAGCGGCCGAATGGGAATGGGGACAACCGCTTCCGTCCTCCGACACCGCTCACCCGGGTCCGGGCTCGGCCTACTCTGGCACCAACGCCTGGGCGACCGGCCTCGCGCGTCCGCACGGCGCGACCGGTGGCGACGAATGGCTGTGGACCTCCGAACCGTTCAACATCCAGGACGATGAAGCCTACTTCACCTACTGGCACTGGTACGATTACTTCTACTGGGAAGGCTACAACGTTTGGGCTTCTATCGACGGCGGCGCCACGTGGGAACTGCTGTACCCGGATGCTGGCTACCCGGACATGCAGGGCTTCGACGGCTTCCTGGATCAGGTTGGCTTCAACAACCGCAACGGCATCCACGATTACTGGGGCCAGGAAACCTTCCAGATCGGCCAGTATGATGGTGAAGAAGTCATGATCGGTTTCCGTCACTGGGCGACCACCGTGGTGGAATACTACGGCGTTTGCTTTGACGACTTTGAGCTGTTCGGCACCGCGCCATCCGGCCCGGTCGACCTCGACCTCACCGGTACCGTCACCACGATTCCGCCGAGCGGCGGCATTGTGTATTACGACGCGCACCTGATCAACATCACCGGACAGACCTTCGCCAACGTGCGTTACTGGACGGAAGTCACGCTGCCGAACGGCCAGGTCTTCGGCCCGCTGACCCAGATTCCGTTCACCATTCAGCCGTTCATGGATGTCACCATCCAGGCGCTGACGCAGGAAATCCCGGACATCGCGCCGTCTGGTACCTACACCTTCACCGGATATGTCGGCCGCACGCAGGGTCCGTACATCGACGATGACTTCACCTTCGAGAAGACCGGCGTTGCTGCGGGTGATTACCACTCATGGGAAGGCTCAACCTTCACGATTGAAGACCTCATGTACGGCACCGCTTCGGTTCCGAACACCTACGCGCTGCAGGATGCGTGGCCGAATCCGTTCAACGCCGCGACCAACGTCAGCGTCGTACTGCCGGAATCGGCTGACTTGACCGTCGCCGTCTTCAACACGCTCGGCCAGAAGGTTGCCGAACTGGCAAACAGCAAGTTCTCCGCCGGTACGCACACCTTCACCTTCGACGGCAGCAACCTCGCCAGCGGCATTTACTTCGTGAATGCCCAGGTCCCGGGCCAGCTGAACGCGATGCAGAAGATCACCATGATCAAGTAATTTCGGGTCACTCCGAAATCAGAAAGCCCGGGTCCTTTCGGATCCGGGCTTGTTTTTTCTCGAACGCGTCGCTCAATCAAGGAGACGGTTTGCCAATTCCGCCAACTTTTCTTCCGCTTCCGTACGCGGGAACTGGCAGGTGCCGGCGCCTTCCAACCCACCGCCTCCATACTCCGCCATCAACTTACCGATGTGTACCTTCGACGCCCGGTTGAACACACTCTTCCCAACCGAAAAAACGACGGTATCCGGCTTGGTGTCATGACGGACCACTCGAATGCTCGCGCTGCAACGGGGGAAGATTGCGTACAACAGGAACCGGTTGCCGACAATCGGTTCGTCAACGTTGGACAGATCTGTCACCAGCACGTTGCGGAACACCTTGCTGTGGCTGGCGATCACGATCTTGCTTTCTTCTTCCTGATCGAAATAGCGCGCCGTGGCTTCGCGCACCTCAGGCATCGCAAGAATATCCTTGATCTTCATCCCGTTACGGATGCAGTGAATCAGGCTCTTGTACAGGGCTTCGTCCAACTCCAGACCGGTACGCGGATCGAGCAGGAAGCCAAGCAACATCCAACCTGTTGGGTTGAGCACATCTTCGTACGTCAGCACCCCGGAGTCGAGACGATTGGTGAAATGGACCATGTCGTGCAACCGGCCAAACACACCTTCCTTCTCGAACTCGTAATGCTCGAACACGAGATGCGTCGCACTCGGCGCCTCGCGCACAATCCCACGAGCTCCGTTCCTACTCGCGCTTTCGCTCAACTCATGGTGATCAAAATAAAGGCTGGCGTTGGCGTGATACGGCAGGTTGGTAATGCCATCACCGGGCTGCACATCGATCTCGCCATCCTGCATCGCACGAGGCGACACAAACATCACATCATCCACCGCCTCTTTCTTCATGATCAACGCTGCGCTGACAACGCCGTCCAGGTTGTTCCGCGTAAATAAACGCATACCTCTCTCCGCAGTTCAGTTGGGGATCACAGTTACGCCGTTGAGGCCTGGATAGCGTTGCAGTATGGGTGAGTCGAAACTGGGCTTTTGCAACGGTGTATGTTGTGGGCAGAAGTTAGGCCTTCCAAACATTCCGCGCAATTAGATTTTGGGATTTCGCCTCCGCGATTGGAGATCATTCAGGGTCATGCATGGATGTAAGTTGGTGTCCCACCGCCAGGGATAGAAACAGCTGCACAAGGGGGTGAACAAATAGGAACGCTAGCTGCCCGACCGGTTCAACGTAAGGTCGACCACCGCCGCCATCGCTGCTGCATCGACACATGCCGGCAAGGCCTGCGCGATACGGTTCGCCTCACGCAACGGATTCTCGAGAATGGCCTCGTAGGTGAGCACGACCAGTTTCTGGTGACGGTTGGCATTGAGCAATGCTCTCGCCTGGGCCTGCTCGGTTTGAAACACAACGCGGAGCTGGTCCTGTTCGTCCGGCGGCACCACTCCGCCGTCCGCCTCGATCATCCGCTTCTGGCTGGCAAGCACCGCGTTCAAATCACGCATCACCAACAGCACCGTCGCGTGCACATCCATCCCGGCGATCACACGCACCAGCGGAATCACAATCTTCACAGCCTTGCCGTAGGCTTGCGGCAGCCACGACGTGTCCGTCTCGATGCGTTTTACCGGTTCAAATTCGTAATATCCACGCGGGTTATGGTCGTCGGCGGGGCGGCCTTCGTCGATGAGCAACGGCATCCCGCCGGCGTTCAGCATCTGCATCACCATCGACGTTCCACTGCGTGGCAAACCGGTGACTATCACCGGACCACGCTGGGACGGGCTGTTGCCATTGCTGACTCGCGCCTCAGGCAATTCGTGTTTTTCGCTGGAATCCACCGGCCACCTGTTCGCATTTTGTTCGTTCGGGAAGGCAAACATTTCTGTTCAAGCTAGGGTAGACATCATGGCGGTGGCAAGCAATCTCGGATTTCCCCGTTTTGGCGCGAAACGAGAGCTGAAGAAGGCGGTCGAAGCCTTCTGGAAGGGCAAACTGACCGAAGCTCAGCTGCGCAATACTGCGGACATGCTGATGGAACGGCACTGGCGGATCCAGATGGACGCCGGCCTGTTCGCGATACCGGTCAACGACTTCTCCTATTACGATCACATGCTCGACATGAGCGGCCTGCTCGGCGCGATTCCATCCCGGTACAACGCACCGCTGCTCGATGAGATCGAACTCGACACCTACTTCGCGATGGCCCGTGGCGCTCAGGACGCCGACCGTGACGTGCCCGCGATGGAAATGACCAAGTGGTTCGACACCAATTACCACTACATCGTCCCGGAATTCGACGAAGACACCGACTTCCACATCGCCTCGCTACACCCGTTTCGCGCGGTGGAAAAAGCCCGTGCCGCCGGTGTTGAACACCCACGCCCGGTACTGGTCGGCCCAGCGACCTACCTGCTGCTTGGCAAGGTCCTGGACGACACCCCGAAACGTGTCATCCTCGAACGGATGCTTCCGGTCTACGGCGAGATCCTGCGCCGATTCCACGAGATGGGCGTGTTCATGGTTCAGCTCGACGAACCGGCGCTGGTGCTTGACCTTGACGACGAAGCACGTTCCATCTTCGAGCAGGCGTGGGCGTACCTCAACAGCCTGTCCGAGCGTCCGAAACTGCTCACCGCGACCTATTTCGGCAGCATCGCACACAACGCTGAGCTCGCCGTCACCATGGGCGACGGTCTGCACCTCGACCTCGTGCGCACACCGGAACAGCTTGACGCCATCGCGCCGCGACTGCCGGAGGGCAAGCTGCTCGGCTGCGGTGTGGTCAATGGACGCAACGTCTGGCGCGCCGACCTCGACAAAGCGCTGGACTTGCTCAAGCGCGCGGCGACGTTGCGCGGCGGACATCACGATCTGATGGTCGCACCATCCTGCAGCCTGCTCCACTCCCCCATCGACCTCGACCTCGAGACAAAACTCGACGACGAGCTGAAGAGCTGGATGGCGTTCGGCAAGCAGAAATTGGACGAAGTCGTTGCACTGACGTACGTCCTGAACGGAGAAGGCACATCCGACGTGCAGCAAGCGTTCGCCGCCTCACGGGACGCGTGGGATACCCGCCGCAGCAGCGAGCGCGTGGTCAACGAATCTGTGCGCAAGCGTCAGGACGCAATCAACGACACCATGGCGCGCCGGGCATCCGATTTCCCGCGACGTGTCGCCGCACAGCAGGCGAAGCTGAACCTGCCGCCGTTCCCTACGACCACCATCGGTTCGTTCCCGCAGACACGGGAAGTCCGCCGTCTGCGGCTGCAATTGCGCAAGGGTGAGTTAACCCGCGAACAGTACGAACAAGCCATCGAAAACGAAATCCTCAGCACGCTCAAATACCAGGAAGAGGCCGGGGTTGATGTGCTCGTGCACGGCGAGTTTGAGCGCAATGACATGGTCGAATACTTCGGCGAGCAGCTCGACGGGTACGCGTTCACGCAACACGGCTGGGTGCAATCCTACGGCAGCCGCGGGGTCAAGCCGCCGATCATTTTCGGGGACGTCCACCGGCCGCACCCGATGACCGTCCGGTGGTCCAGGTTCGCGAAGGATCATACCGATCATCCGGTTAAGGGCATGCTCACCGGCCCGGTGACGATGCTGCAGTGGTCGTTCGTGCGGGACGATCAGCCCCGCTCCAAAACCTGCGAACAGATCGCGCTGGCGATTCGGGACGAAGTCGTTGATCTCGAAAGTGCTGGCATTGAGGTCGTCCAGATTGACGAACCGGCCTTCCGTGAAGGACTGCCCCTCCGCCGCAAGGAGTGGTCTACCTATTTCGACTGGGCGGTGCGCTGTTTCCGGGTGGCTTCCAGCGGCGTCAAGGATGATACCCAGATCCACACCCACATGTGCTACAGCGAATTCAACGAGATCTTCGACGCCATCGCCGCGATGGACGCCGACGTCATCTCCATCGAAGCCAGCCGCAGCCGGATGGAACTGCTGGACGCGTTCGACGAATTCCATTATCCGAACGACATCGGGCCGGGTGTGTGGGACATTCACAGCCCACGCGTCCCCTCCAGCGACGAAATGACCGACCTGCTGCAACGCGCGCTGAAGCATATCCCGAAACAACGGCTGTGGGTCAATCCCGATTGCGGCCTGAAAACACGCGGCTGGCCGGAAGTAAAGGATTCGCTCGCGAATATGGTCGCCGCCGCGAAACGGATGCGGGAAGAAGCTGCGGGGTAAGTTGATCATGCCCCCCGAAAAGAAAAAGAAGCCAATCGTTACCAACCCCTTCCGCCGCTGGATGGAAGCGGGGCAGGTGGTGCTCGGGGATGGCGCCATGGGCACCCGTCTGTACGAGCGCGGCATCTACATCAACCGCAATTTCGATGCGCTCAACCTCAGCGACCCGCACCTGGTCAAGGCGGTGCACCGGGAGTATGTCCAGGCCGGCGCACGCATCCTCGAGACCAACACATTCGGCGCGAATCCATTCAAACTCGGTAAGTTCGGTCTCGCGGAAAAAACCGAGGAGATCAACCGCGCCGGTGTGGCGATTGCCCGGCGCTGCGCGTCCGAAGGCGCAAATGTCGTCGTCGCCGGGTCCATCGGACCGATCGGAAACGCGCTCACCCCCGTCGGCAACCTCTCGCCGAAGGAAGCCGTTCGCGCGTTTAAGCGCCAGGTTACCGGCCTGCGCGAGGGCGGCGTTGACCTCTTCATCCTCGAAACTTTCCTCGACCTCAACGCCCTGCTGCTCGCGATCGAGGCCGTGCGCTCGTTGTCCGACCTGCCGATCATCGCGCTGATGACACTCAACCCGGAGATCACCGCCGGCTTTGGCCACACACCAGCACACATCGCCCGCACCCTCGACAAACAGCCGGTCGATGTCATCGGCCTCAACTGTTCCACCGGCCCGCACGACTTGCTCGAAAACATCATCCCGATGCGCGAGCACACCAGCAAACCGCTCGCCGCGTTCCCAAACGCCGGCGAACCGCGTGTCGTCGAGGGCCGCATCCTTTACATGTCGACGCCGGAGTATTTCGCCGAGTACACGAAACGCCTTGTTCAGCACGGCGTCCGTGTCATCGGTGGCTGCTGCGGCACCGGACCGCGCCACATCACCGCGATGGCAGCGGCGATCCGTGCGCTCGGCCCGGTCGCCGGACCGGTCAAAGCCGGCGCGGACGTTTCCGTCTCCTCCCTTGGAAAACTGGAGGCTGTTGCCGACGAAGACGACGAAGGCCAGCCGGTGCCGCCACGTGGCAAGCGATCCACACTCGCCAAGCTGCTGGACATCAACGCGTTCCCCGTCTGCTGCGAATTGCACCCGCCGCGCAGTTCGTTGAAGGGGCTCATTCTGCGGCAGGTCAAGTTCCTTAAAGCCGCCGCGATCGACGCTGTCAACATCCCCGATGGTCCCCGCGCCTCGGCACGCATGGCCCCGATGGCGCTCGCGCACATTGTCCAACGCGAAACCGAGATGGATGTCATCCTGCATTACACCTGCCGTGACCGCAACATTCTTGGCATCCAGTCCGACCTGCTCGGCGCGCAGGCATTGGGCCTCCAGAACCTTCTCGCGGTCACCGGCGACCCGCCGAAACTGGGCGACTATCCGATGGCGACCGCTGTTTATGACGTCGATTCCATCGGCCTGCTGAAAATCGCCAGCAACCTCAACCGCTCCCTCGACCTCGCCGGAAAACCGTTGTCCAAGGGAACATCCCTGTTCCTCGGCGCCGGCTTCAATCCCGCCGCGATCGACCTGAAGCTGGAACTCGACCGCCTCGCGCGTAAACTCGACAACGGTGCCGAGTACATCCTCACCCAGCCCGTCTTCGATCTCGATCGCGTGATGGGCGCCCTCGACCGCGCCGAAGGCCTGAAAGACATTCCCGTCTTCATCGGGATTCTGCCGCTGGCATCCTACCGCAACGCCGAGTTCTTCCACAATGAAGTCCCCGGCATGGAAATCCCGAAGCCGATTCGTGAACAGATGCGCGTCGCGTCGGAAAAGAGCCGCGAACACGGCATGCAGGAAGGGATCGCCATCGCCCGCTCGATGCTGAAGCAGCTCGCAAGACGGGTACAGGGTGCTTACATCATGCCACCGTTCGGCAAGGTCGAACTCGCCGTCGAAACCGCCGCCGTGCTGCCGGGACGTCCCGAGCTGAGCGAAGTCCAGACTCTGTTGGATGAAGGCGAGAAAGACTAGCGAACGCGCCAGCGACGATCACCGTACCAGCAAGAGAAAAAAGAAGCCGCCTGTAGGGGGGCGGCTTCGAAGTTCCGAAAGGAATCGATGCGTAGGAACATGATGGTTTCGGAACATGCTATCAGAACACTCACAATAGTAAGAGAAATCCGGGCTATATCCAATACATCGGCACGAGAGCCCAAAAACTGTATCGACGTTTTTTGCATTATTTACATTTGATACACTCAGGACCCGTACCTGTCAGCGAGCAATCCCGGGGCCAGTGTTAGGTAGACGCATCCTGCGGCTTAATAGTTTCACTCTGCGACAACGAGAGCCCCAAAAACGTCAAATGCCCGCAGTCGTCGTCACGACTCGGGCACCTGACAGCAAGGGTTCCTCCGCAACCGGAGGGAAGTGAAGCGCTCGATGTCCTCCATCTGTTGGTGGGCAGGGGCAATGAGTACTGCATTCGCTTCCCCCTACTCTTCGGCAGCTCTCACCGTTTACTTGAGCTTTTCTTAAAGCGAGCCTCCGGAGATACCTCAAGATGGTGGTCGGGCTTGTGACCATTGGACGAGTGCCGGGAACCGTTCTGCGCACTCGCGTGACCGTTTCCCATCTGCATCGCACCGCCGCAGCAGTGTTCGTAGTGCGGTGCATCATCGGATTCATCCACCAACCGGTCTGGCATCACGACGTGGAAATAACTTGCGCGATGGCAGCGCCAGACACGGAACCAGGTCAGCACCAGCGCCTTGCGTGCGGGGTAGCGTTCGAAGGCGTCAAGGGCATATTGCGAGCAGCTAGGCTCGAAATGGCAGACTCGAAACCGTATCCCCATCCAATCGAGACATCGGTGGATCCGGTGCCATACGGAGCGGTACAGGCGCACGGCAGCAATCGCCAGGGTGTTCAGCACCGATGCTTCAGGTTTCGTTCGACGCATGCCATCCGACCAAGTGAAACAGCCACCCGGCAAAGGTGGCTGATGCGTATACGACATTCAACTGCTGTAACACTTATTTCAGCAGCATCAGTTTCCGGGAAATCGTTTCGCCATCCGCGCCACGAGCCTGCACGAAATACATGCCGGCCGCGAGGTGCTGGGCGTCAAACTGGATCGTATGCACCCCGGCTTGGTGCCATCCGTCCGCCAACGTTGACACCACACGTCCCTGAACGTCGAACACCGTAACGCTCAACTCGGACGACGCCGGCAGATCGACCGTGACTGTCGTCGACGGATTAAACGGATTCGGGTACGCGGAAAGCGCGAAGCCGTCCGGAAGTGCAACAGGTTCGGCCTGCACCTCCCCACTCGGCTCATCCCAACCGGTCAACCTCCATTCCGCATTTTCATCCACGTGACCGGATGCAGCCAGCTTCACAATCGGAAACTCATCCATGTCCAGCGGATAAGGCACCTGTTCGCCAATTGCCGCACGCATGGTGTATGTCCCCGCCGGCGCACCCGCGGGGCAATGAGCTTGCAGGTAAGGGTAGTCAACCGACTCACCCGGCCCCAGCGTCAACCCAATCGGTCCAGCGAACGGGACAATGTTCTCTGTTGGTGTCACCACCCATGCCCAGGCGAAACCACTCACCATCGCTTCGCTGTGGTTGCTGATGACGGCGCTGAAGGTCAGCCAGCCACCGATGGGTGGAATCACAATTGGAGGGTTGAACGGTACCAACTCGATTTCGATCATTTCGGCAGGGTCAATGTTGTCGTTTGCGTGATTCTCCCAGACCGCGAGCGTGTTCTCCCCCTGATAAGTCGCGACAAAGTCGATGTCCATGTCATGGTCCATCGGCCCGGCGTGCACATTGGAACACAACGACCGGCCATTCTGGATCAGGAATGGCTCAAACTCATTGTTGTCATTCAAAAACAGCCAGATCGACCCTTCAGCGCGTCCCACTACGATGAAATCCGTATCCTGATCATCATCAAAGTCAGCCGCCGTGATCCCCTGTGGTCCCTGCACCGGGCAGGCCACGCTGTACCCCGTAAAGCCGGACCCCGTATTGCGGTACACCATCAGTTCGTTGGTCGAACGTGAGCTGACGATAACGTCCTTGAGCATATCGCCGTTCAGATCCGCGACTTCCATCCAGTGCGGATCGTCGAGAGTCGGGTTCAAATCGTGCCGGGTAAACATCTCAGCGCCATCATTCTCCCACCACGCCGTATCATCCCACCAATACGCGGTGCAGAACACGTCCTTGTCACCGTCCAGGTCGACGTCGAACGCCTGCACCATGGCCGCGCCCGGAAAATTCGTATCGAGATCATGGGCGATGAAGGAAAGCGCGCTACCGGTGTTTTCGAACCACGTCACACGCCACTGGCCGCAGGAAACAACGTCCACGTCACCGTCCGAATCCATGTCCGCAAGCTCCACGCTGCGTGCTTCCGGATAGCCGGATACCAGTGTATGTGGCAACCAGGTGTCATTCCCCTGGTTCTCATACCACAGAATCATGTTGCCAAAGTCGAATGCACAGACAATGTCCTTGTCGCCGTCACCATCAAGATCTCCGGCCTCCAGACGGCTGGGATTCTGCGCGGCTCCGACGTAATGGTATTCAAAGTTCAACGAGTCCTGGTTTTCCCACCAGCTGATCTCCTCAGAACCAGACGCCGAGCTGACGATATCAAGATCCTTGTCGCCGTCCATGTCCGTGACGTCAATGGTGTTCGCGCCATCGTAGTGCGGTTCGATCACGTGTTCGTCGAATTGCGGCTGAGCACTTGCTGTTCCCAGGCAGGCAAAAAGCAGAAGCAGGAAAATCGTGCAGGTATGTTTCATAAAGACCCCCGATAACAATATGTTTTCGTTGAGAACGTGTAGACTATTATTAACGTAGTGAATAAAACTGATGATGAAAAGCACTCCACGCATCGAACCGATACTCATCCTGAAACGCTCGGAGCGCTCCCCGCGCAATTTCTGAATATCCCGGCGGATCAGCCAGAAAAGCCACCTCGAACGAGGTGGCTTTTTCAGGGTAACGATCAATGAGAATCTGGATACCATCGAAATCAGCTGCTACTTCAGCAGCATCAGCTTCTGCGTCACATTCACTCCATCCACGCCACGAGCCTGCACGAAGTACATGCCGGCCGCGAGGTGCTGGGCATTAAACTGAATCGTATGCACCCCGGCTTGGTGCCAACCGTTCGTCAACGTTGACACCACCCGCCCCTGTACGTCAAACACCACCACGCTGAAATTACCATCCTGCGGCAACGCAAGAGTGACGGTCGTTGACGGGTTGAACGGGTTCGGGTAGGCGTTGAGCGCGAACTCATCAGGCAGTTGTGCGGCTGAATCCGTCGCATCGGCTGCAGGTTCAAATCCCTCCAGGCCCCACGCATTCATCGTGCCGCCGGCGTTCGTACCGTCTAGCTTGGTGAATGGGAAATGATCTTCAGCGACCGGTTCGTGGAAAACTTCGCCAATTTGTCCCTGGAAAACATACTGCCCCGCAGGTGCCCAACTCGGGACATTCAGCTGCACCCAGGGATAAACAACCTCTTCCCCGGAATCCAGATCAATCGGGAACTGTTCCTGGAAAAAGATCGGATCTCCGTTTGGTTTCCGAGCGTTCGCCCAGGCGACACCACTGAAATCCTCGGTTGTTCCGTTGGTGATCGTCACTTCAAAGTACACCGTCCCCCCAACCGGCGGAACAATTACTGGCGGGTTGAACGGTGCAAGGTCGATGGTGACGAAATCATACGTGTCTTCGGCGTGGTTTTCCCACAAGGCAACCGTGTTAGCAACACGATAGGTGGCGACAAAGTCGATATCGCCGTCCCCATCAAAGTTACCCGAAGCGACGTATCCCACATCGTCGAGATTCGTACCGATCAGGGTTGAAACGAATGAACCGCCAACATTTTCGAAATACCACAGCGCGTCCCCAACCTTGCCCGCGACCACCATGTCCATGTCGCCGTCATTGTCATAGTCTTCCGTGGCAATCCCTTGCGGACCGTTCACAGACGACGGGATCTGATGCGCGGTAAAATCTCCGAGCGTGTTTTCGTACCACATCAGGTTGTCGTCAGCCGTCGAGCTGATGATCACGTCCAGATCGAGGTCACCATCGAGGTCGGCCACATCCATCCAGTGCGGATCGGTGGGCGTGTTCGACAGGTTGGTGCGGGTGAAATTCTGGTTGCCGTCATTGACATACCAGGCCGTATCATCCCACCAGTACGCAGTCGCGAAAATGTCAATGTCACCGTCCTGGTCGAAGTCACGACCGGCCGCCATCGCCGCACCTGGGAAATTTGCATCAAGATCATGGACTAGAAAGCTGTAGGTGCCAGTGTTTTCGAACCAGCTCACACGCCACTGGCCGCACGAGATGACGTCGTTGTCACCATCAAGATCCACATCCACGATGTCAATGCTGCGCGCTTCCGCGTAATTGTTGTCGATGGAATGCTCAACCCAGCCACCGTTGCCATCATTCTCCCACCACTGAATCCGACTGCCCTGGTCGAAGGCGACGACGATGTCCATCAACCCGTCACCATTCAGGTCGCCACCCTGAAGACGCGACGGATTGTATACATGGACCACAAGATGGCGGTCGAACGACAGATCGCCTAGATTTTCCCACCAGTCAATCTGCCCGGCCTGATCACGTGAGCTGATGAAATCCAGATCGCCATCGCCGTCCATGTCGAGCACGTCGATGGTGTTGGCGTTCGTGTAGGTGTTCGATAATACGTGCTCAGTGAAATCCGGTTGCGCCTGGACTCCTGCAATCCCAATGGCGAGCAGCGTTGCGAAGACTACGGCGAGATGCTTCATTTTTCACCCCCCTTGACAGATCCAATGCGTCAGTTGGTCGTTCATCTGCACGATAATCTATGGCACGATTCGGCTTCAGCCAAGCAGCATAGGGATATTTTGGATTTTTATCGTCTTATTCCGCTTAATCGCACGAGCCTGACATTCCCTGCCAACTATGAACGAGAAAAAGGGCGCCCCATGAACGGGACGCCCTGAAATCAGCAACTGTACGCTTCAAACGACGCTCACTTCGTCAGCAGAATCGTCTGGTTGGACGCGCTCGCTTCCGCCAGCAACAGCTCACGCAGCTGCGGCCATTCCTCGACGCCGTACAGCGACTTGTTCACCTTGAGGTAACGGTTCAGGGTGATCATGTCACCATCGTGCTCGACGGTCAACTCGAAGCTGCCCGCCTCGTTGTTGATCGCCATCGATTCCGGGACACGAACCACGTTAAAGCCGGACACGTCCAGCTTCAGCTTGACCATCTGCTCGCCCGAGCCCGGCAACGGGACCGGTGTGCCTCGGTCGGCAATGTAAAGCGGCACATAACCCGGCAGCAGATCCATCAGGCCGCCACCCGGTGCACCAACAACTACCGGCATCCGGCCGAGATTGTCGCAATCGGCTTTCGGGACGGTCAACGACAGATCGGACGCAACCGTGAACCGGTCAAAGCTCATCGGGCTGAACTGTGTCACCTTCGCGCCACCGAACACGCCCTTGCAGACGCTGGTCAGTTGATCGTTCGCGCTGTTGCCGCCGCCTTCCATCTTGTCGAACGGCGAGAAACCACCACCTGCTTCGTAATAGCCCGTGCCGTGCCACTCTTCATTCTTCGGACACCAGCTGAGCTCGAAGCTCGCCAGCACACGGCTGCCCTGACCGTCACCCGACCAACGCAGCATCGGCTGATCGTCGTATCCCGGCAACCACACCGAACGGTTGTAAATCGGCGCGAGACCGTTGTGCAACACGCCCGTGGCTGGATCCCAGTACGCTTCCACGCCCGGGCCACTGACCCAGACACCCGGAACCTGGAACCGTGCAAACGTCGCGATGCCTTCGTCCACGTTGCCGAAGCCTTCGCTCAGCAGCACCGGCCACACCTCGAAGCCCGCTTCCCGCATCAACGTCGCGGTGAGCACGCTCTGGTCAATGGCGGCGCCGTACGCGGTTTCGTACGTCCGGCCCGCACGGCGCACACGCGGTAGGAACCACTTGCCATCGTAGTCGATGTAACGCTGGTGGCTGTCAACAAAGTCCGCGATTCGATGAGCCTTTTCGACCATCGTCTCGGCGTCATCGAGCAGCATGTTGAGGCTGTCACGCAACGCATCGGTGATCATCGACTTGGTCAGGAACTGGCCCTTGAGCTGATTGCCCAGGTCGACCCAGCTGTTGAATGTCGACCACTGCACCGTCGGCAGGTATGCCGCCGGATCGTTGGTCGCCGGCAACGGTGCCGGTTCCATCTTCTTCATCCGGTACGAGAACACCTGCTGCGACGCATCGGTGCCCGGCAATTCGTCGCTCGGTTCGATCGCCCCGTTGAGGCTCTTCACCTTCACCGGCACGGCGTTCGGCGCTTCGATAATCAGCCAGCTGTTCAACGTCGGGTCGTTGTGCTGGAACATCCACTGGCCTTCGAATCCGCCACGATACGCCTGCTTGTCCTCGATGGTGAAGCTGCACTCGAGGATACACGGAAGCTCGACACCGTCATGCAGCAGCATTGTCTCACGGATACCGTTGTAATCCGGTGTGTCACGGAACGCGTAGGGCGTCGTTTCGACAATCGCCGTCTTGCGGTGTTCGATCCAGCGGTCATCACGCCAGGTCCGCAACGCCCGTACCTTCAGCTCCTGCCGGTCGCTGTCGAACGGCACGCGAAGGTCGGCGTAATGGTCGATGCCATGCTCGGTGCTGATCCAGACCACGCGGTGATGCTGTTCGGCGAGACGGCCGTCCTCCATCCACGTGTAGCGCACACCTTCGAGCAACACGATCGAGTCGTGATCCTCAAAGTCCCAGACACGCTGGGCTTCATCCATCATCTGGCCGATGTCGAGGTTGTTTGAATACGTCATCGGCTCGGCGAATCCAGGGATGCTCGCCGCAATCAGCAGCAGCAGCGAGAATACCGTCAGCAGCAGAGATTTGCGATTCATCACGCACCTCCCTTCGTCACACGAACAACGCTGCCGGCATAGTCATCCAACTGGTCGATCGCTTTGATGAACCCGGCATACCCGGACGGCGGGAACTGGCGGCGCTTCACTTCAGTCCGTGAATGCAGCACCAGCTTGCGGCCGTCCATCTTCGTATCCTGCTCGAAGCTGGCGAACGTTTCGTCCACCGCTTCCACGTTCACATCATTGGCCAGCTCGTATCCGCCCGGCAACTTGATGGTCTCGGTCAGGTCGAGACGCTGGGTGTAATACAGGAAGACGTCGTTCTCACGATCCTCCGGCCAGGAAATCGCACCGGCACGGAACAGGTAACCGTGATCCTTGACCGCGTTCGCAACCATCGGCGTGAATTCAAGGCCACCATCCACCATCATCGCGTAGCCCGGAATTTCGTACTCGATGTTGATCCACATGTCACCGCTGAAGTCCATCAGGCCGCGGTGCTCGACGTCCTTGATCACCACCGCTTCGCTCGCATGCGCGAACACACCGGCGAAGACATCGTCCAACGCGCGCTTCTGGCTATTGTAGCAGATGCGGCGGAGACGGCTGTCCAGCGCGCCGCTGCCCTTGAGGTACAGCGTGCCCGAGAGCGTGCCATCCTCGCTCAGCGTCGCTTCGTTGTTCGCATACAGCGGCGATTCCTCAGGCGGGCTGTAACGGATCTCGCCAAGATGGTCAACACCGTCCGGATGACCGATTACGTACTGCTGCTCGGTCTCCAGCTTCGACCAGATGTCGTTGTTGTACGGCACCCAGGTCGGGTCGAGCATGACAAACTGGCCCGGTTCTTTCTCCCACGCGACCACGCAGTGGTTGAACTGGTCAGCCGGAATGTCCTCAATCGTCGCGCCAGCCATTGTCATCGCCGGATACGTGTCCAGCCCGGCCGCACGCAGGAAAGTGATCGACATCGACGCGATGTCCTTGCAGACACCGGAACGATACTCGTACAGCACGTCGGACGGATGCAACGTGAAGCCCTCACCCTCGCCCATCGTCTGGCCCGAATACCGGATGTTCTGCGCGACCCAGTGGTTGATCGCCTTTGCCTTGTCCATCGGATCGGACTTGTCGTTGAGGCCCGCGTCCTTAAGGATCTGGTCGACCTGCGCCTGGATGTCGTCCGTAACCTCGAACTGGTTCTTGTTGACATCGAAGAACCACTGCGACTTCTGTTCCCAGCTCTCCGCCGTGGTCATCACAATCTTCGGCGACACATCCCACTCGCCCGGCTGACGGGGCTCGTGCGGATTCGCGGGGATGTCAAGCGCCCACCACGTATACGTGATATGGTCTGCGTCGTAGTGCGTCTTCATGTACGCCGGGGCGTTGTAAATCTGGCTCTGCAGGAACTTATCCTTCGGCAGAATCAGCTCATACTTCTTCTCCACCATCGGGACATCGGCCTGCATCACCACGATATCGAAGTAGTGCCCGGCCATCGGCGGGATGTACTTGTTGTCATCCACGCTGCGGATGTCTTCCGCCGCATTGCCCATGCGGGATGCTTCCCCCGCCGCATCATCGAGCAACGCGTAGTTGTAGCCCTTGCGCTGCGCGACAACCTCGATGCCGTCGCCAACCTTCAGCCGCGGCAACTGCAGGTTCTTGATCCGGTCGCTCCAGTAAATCGCACTCTGCGGAGCAGGCAGATCCTGCACCAGGTCGACGCTCACCGGGATGCGTTCGCCGTCACGGATGATGTTCACTTCGTTGACCTTGACGAAGCTGCTGCGCGGATCGTAATGCCAATCCAGCGCACTCAGCGCCTGCACGCCGTCCTCCGTCAACACCTTGTACACGGTGTAGAGGTCGACGTAGGTCACGCCGGTGTCCATCACGCGGCTGATCGAATGATCGACTACGATGATGTAATCGTGGTCGTAATCCTCCGCCGTACCCGCATCAGCAACCCGTGTAAACACGGTCACCGGATCAGGTTCGCCGGGTGGGGTGGGACGGTCCGGCTCCATTTGCGCGCTCGCCGGCAGGCTGATCAACAGCACGACCAGCAACCCGAGCAGAGCAAGACCGAACGGTGGCCTGTACATGGACTTCACCAGAAAGCCTCCTTCGCCTTTGTCCACTGCTATCGTAACCATGAAATCGTAGAAAGGAACTGTCCATCCGTGACTGGACGTCCGGCCCGCGCACCGCCTTGCGTTGCGTGAGTTTACACCCAAGGCACGACCCCTCAAAACGGCTTATTTTCCGCGCCGGAACAGAGCCTTTAAAGTAGGTGATGCACCGCGAACAGGCAACTCAACCACGAGCGATTTGCATTGATCCACACCCCGCCCGGAGCGGTCCGGCATCCTGTCTGCCACAGCCCCCGATTCTCCTCCCCAAAACGCCACTAACACGATTATCGCCTCTAATGGTACCTGAACTGAACCCGCATTGAATCCGCACCCTGCGAGTGTAATCTTGATGTTTGATCATCTGATGAGTCCCGTATTTCTTCATATATCAGGTTTATGACCTTTTTCGCATATGAAAACATAATATTAGTAAATGTTATCCTAATACTTCGTGTTAGAAATTCTCTGTGAGCATTCATACCGTCTCCACCACCGCCTAACACTCTCAGATCACCTTCCCGGCAACAATTCGTTGTGAACACGCTTCACCGATTTGTGATTCTTTTCACTCAACAGCACCCCCGTGTTGTTGATCCATCCAAGGGCAGGGAGCCCGTTTCCAGGGGGAGGTACCCATGAAGCGCAGTGTGATCGTGTTGGTGATGTTGCTTTCGCTGATGTTCGCCTTCGGAGCGCAGGCGGAAGTGAAGAACGTGGTCGTGATGATTTCGGACGGTTGGTCGTACAACCTCGTCCGCGCCACCGAATACTACACCGGCAACGCCCCGGCGTACCTCGGCGACGACTGGACCGAGCTCGGCATGTCCACCTACATGTGGTACGAAGACCTCAATGACACCTGGTACTACAAGGATGCCGACTGCTGGAGCGATTTCAACTGGCAGATGACCCGTTACACCGACTCCGCCGCGGCTGCCACCGCCATGTCCACCGGCTGCAAAAGCTACGGTGGCTCGATTGGCGTCGACCCGATGGGCCAGGCCCTGACTCACAGCATCGACTACGCCGAAGCCCTCGGCAAGGCGACCGGCGTCGTCAGCTCGGTTGAGTTCAGCCACGCCACCCCGGCTGCGTTCGTCGCGCACAACGCCTCCCGCAACAACTACGCGGAAATCGCAGTTGAAATGCTTGAGGAGAGCGCGTGCGAAGTCATCATGGGCTGCGGCCATCCGTTCTACGATGACAACGGCGTCTACCGCGACCAGCCGTCTTCCAGCAACTACAACTACATCGGCGGCGAAGCGGAATGGGATCTGATCGCCAACGGTACCGCGGGCGGTGACTACCCGTGGACGCTCGTCGAAGACAAGCAGGCGTTCATCGACCTCGCCACCGGCGAAACCCCGGACCGCGTGCTCGGCATCCCGCAGGTTTACAAGACCCTGCAGTACAACCGTGCCAACAACCCGGGTGGCAACAGCACCGAGCCGCCGTACGCCGTACCGTTCATCGAAACCGTTCCGAGCCTGCAGCAGATGGTCGCCGGCGCGCTGAACGTGCTCGACAACGATGAAGACGGCTTCTTCCTGATGATCGAAGGCGGCGCGGTCGACTGGGCCGGTCACGGCAATGTTCTCGGTCGCATGATCGAGGAAGAAGTTGACTTCGACAACGCGTTCCAGACCGTCATGGACTGGGTCAACGCCAACAGCAGCTGGGATGAGACGCTGCTGATCGTCACCGGCGACCATGAAACCGGCAACATGTGGGGCCCGAACTCCGGTTCGCCGGCGATCTTCAACCCGATCGTCGACAATGGTGTCGGCAACATGCCCGAGTTCCATTACTACAGCGGCAACCACACCAACATGCTGATCAACTTCTACGTTAAGGGCGCCTGCGCGGACATCTTCACCGCCTTCGCCGATGAACACGACATGGTCCGTGGCAACTACATCGACAACGTCGAAATCGGCCAGGCCGTCATCAACCTCTGGAACGGTTCCCCGGCGATGATCGTCACGCCGGAAAAGCAGGACCTGTTCGTCAACGCCCCGGGCAGCTTCCGCTATGATCTCGACATCTTCAACGGCACCGGTATGGACTATGTCACCGACCTGTGGATCGATGTCGAGCTGCCGAACGGCGCCATGATCGAAGGCATCCGCGAGATCCACGACATCGTGATCGCCGCCGACGCCTGCATCAACCTGAATCCGGTGCAGCTACTTCCGGGCAATGCCCCGATCGGCGAGTACACCTACTACGTCCGCATGGGCGAAATGGGCTTCGACGTTGTCAACGAAAGCGTCTTCAACTTCACCGTGCTGACCACCGCCGCCCAGCAGGCTGGCGAATGGACCGTCACCGGTTTCGACGCGCCGGAAACAGCGATCGCCACGGCATCCATGCCGAATGAATTCGCGATCACCAGCGTCTACCCGAACCCGTTCAACCCGACGACCACCATCGACATCCGCCTGCCGGAAGCCGCCGACCTGAACGTCGCCGTGTTCAACGTGATGGGCCAGCAGGTTGCCGAACTCGCGAATGATCGTTTCGCGGCTGGCAGCTTCAACCTCAGCTTCGACGGCAGCGACCTCAGCAGCGGCGTCTACTTCATCCGCGCGCTGGTCCCGGGCCAGATGAATGAAACCGTCAAGGTCATGCTGATGAAGTAGTTCCAGGCTCTGGCTGATCCGTGTGGCCCGACTTGGTGGTTTTGTCCAAGTCGGGTATCACGGAGCTGGAACTTCGACGTGTATCTACGACCCTCTTGTCATGCCCCTGTGACCCGCCATCTGTATGGCGGTTCGCAGGGGTTTTCCGGCTCTCGAGATCCAATGATCCAGGTCATGAAACTCAAATCCGGAGCCTGTTCATTTCCGCCATACTCATGTCGTCAAGCTGGAGGATTCATGCAACGCCTGCTACTGTTTCCCGTTGTCCTGGGCTTGTTATTCGTGCTGAACGCATGCGACCGATCCGCTCCGTTGAACCCGGACCTGAACGGCCTGCACGACATCCTGACTGGCCACTTCACCGCCATCGATTCAACCGGGACACCCGTTGACCTGACCATCTTCCGCCTGCCTGCCGAAAATCCGGACGAACTGTGGCTGGCGATGCGGCAATCGTCCTCCGGCGAAGGAGTGCATCTCAACTGGCTGCTGGTGCTGCGGATCGTTGCCGAAAGCGACGGCTTCTTCATCGGGCAGGCGTTCTCCCCAGCTGACAGCTCACAACGCGCGGATCTCAAGAACCTTTTGCCGTCATCCAGAGTGCCGGAGGTGGAATCCCTGAGGCTGCGGCCAAGCATGTCGGCGCGGCTGCGACTCCGCGCCACGGGCGGACGCTGCTTCAGCGGCGGACTGCACGGGATCATTGACATCGAGGAGATGGAACAGGCTGGCGCTTCCTACACGACCAGCTCGTGGTCACTGACCGCGGACACACTCAACATCAAGGATCAGGCTTGGGATGAAGAAGATCAGCTTATCTGGGGACCGCGAGATCCGGGGTTTGTATTCGTTCGTAACGACCACACTAAATAATACGGATTTCCGCAAAAGTAACGACGTAACCCCAAAATAATTCGGCATTTTCCGGAATGAGAACTCCGAACTGACTCGGCAACCGTGAGGCACGTCACTCGCGTTTGCGAACTGGGGAAGCTACCTTATTTTCTTGGCCGTTCGACCAGCTATGCAGTCCGTCTGTTTTCGGAGGAATGGGGTTAATGTCAGAACGTAGCAGTGCAGACATCGCGATTGTGGGCATGGCGTCCGTCTTTCCCGGTGCTACCACAACCCGCGAGTACTGGCTGAATGTGTTACGCAAGATTCCCGCGATCACTGAAATCCCTCGAGATCGCTGGGACTGGCGGCTGTTTTTCAATGATGATCGCACATCCAAGGACGAACTCTACGCCAAATGGGGCGGCTTCATCCCTGATGTCCCTTTTGATCCATTGACATACGGCATCCCGCCCTCAACGGTGAACTCCGTTGAGCCGGCACAACTTATCACCCTTGACGTCGCCCGTCAGACGCTGGAAGATTCCGGCGCGCTCGAGCGTGGCCTCGACAAGGAAAACACATCCGTCTTCATCGGCTACACCATGGGCATGGCCGAGATGGGGCAACGCCTCGCCGCGCGCAGTGAACTGGCGCAGTTGCTGCACGATGTCCCGCCGGACGTGCTCGAACGTCTGCCAGATTGGACTGAAACAAGCTTCGTCGGCGCATTGCAGAATGTCGTCGCGGGACGGATCACCAACCGGTTCGATTTTGGCGGCACGAACCAGGTCATTGACGCGGCGTGCGCGTCCTCGCTGGCCTCCGTCGCCCAGGGCTGCCAGGAACTCGTTTCCGGGGACGCGAATTTCGTCCTCGCCGGCGGAACCGACACCCACCAGGGACCGTACGCCTATTTCAGCCTCGCACGCACACAAGCCCTGTCGCCGACCGGACGGTCGATTCCGTTCGACAAGAAGGCGGACGGAATCGTCATCGGCGAAGGCGTCGGTATGGTGGCGCTGAAACGCTACGAAGACGCCGTCCGTGACGACGATCGCATCTACGCCGTGATCAAAGGCTGGGGCAGTTCCAGCGACGGCAAGGCGAAAAGCCTGTTTACGCCCTACCCGCCGGGACAGAAACGTGCACTGAAACGTGCGTACAAACGCGCCGGGTTCTCCATTTCGACCGTTGGCCTGATCGCCGCGCACGGAACCGGCACCGTCGCCGGTGATAACGCCGAAGTCGCTGCGATCGTCGAGACATTGCAGGAGAACAACGCCGCACCAAAGTCCGTCGCGGTGTGTTCCGTCAAGGCACAAGTCGGCCACCTGAAAGGCTCGGCTGGAATCGCCAGCCTGATCGAATCCAGCCTCGCGCTGCATCACAAGACGCTGCCGCCGCAGATGGGCGTCGACCAGCCGCTCGACATCATCACCGACAAGGATTCGCCGGTCTACCTGATCGAAAATCCGCAACCGTGGGTGCGCCGTAACGATGTGCCCCGTCGCGCAGGTGTCAGTGCGTTCGGATTCGGCGGGACAAACTTCCACGTTGTCCTCGAGGAAGTTCCCGACGAGCAGCGTAAACGGGTCGCCGCCGACACCGAGTGGAGCGCAGAGCTGTTCCTGCTCAAGGGCGATAATCGCGAAGAGCTGATCCGTCAGGCGGAAAAACTGATTTCCGACCTGGACGACGGTGCCGAGCCGCGCCTCTGCGATCTCGCCTACAGCATGCTCAAACGGGCGTGGAACCACAAGGAATTGCCCGCGACGCTGGTCATTGTCGCCCGCGACCTGAAGCATCTGCGAAAGTCCCTCGACCACGCTTTGCCGCATCTGCGAGGCGAAGCGACTTGGCCGCTGGACAACAACATCCGTATCACGGATGAGCTTGAAGCCAAGGGCGAAACCGTCGGTTTCCTCTTCCCAGGGCAGGGATCGCAGTACGTTGGCCAGCACGCCGAGATGGTGTCAGTGATGCCGGAGTTGGAAGCCATCATCAACCAGGTGAACCAGGTTCTCGATGGCCGTCACGGCAACAAGTACAGCGATCTCATCTATCCGGCCTCCCTGTTTACCGGCAACGATGACGAAATCCTCAACAAGCCGTTTCTCAACCCGCGGCTGTCTGGATTGGCGCTGGCCTGTTTCCAGGCGGGCATGATCGACCTGATGCGAGGGATGAACCTGAACGTCAAGTTCGCCACCGGCCATTCGCTCGGCGAACCGGCGTCCTACTATTACGCGGGCCACTACTCGCTGAAGGATTGGGTCGATTTCTTTGATCGCCGCATGGAGCGGATGCACGAGTTCACCCTCGAGCACGATACTCAGCTGCTGGCGATCGGCCTCGACCAGGTCCACGCTCTCTCATTGGCGTACCAGTACCCGACCCTGAACCTCGCCAACTACAACGCAACCAACCAGACCGTTGTCGGCGGGGCGATGGAGGACGTGATCGCGTTCCGCAAAAATCCGGAACATCGCGACCTGCAGACCTACAAGATTCAGCTGACCGGCGCGTACCACTGCACGCAGTATCACGTGCTGCGGCCGGAACTGCGCGAGATCTGCAAGGATATCAAGATCCATCTCGATACCGACGTGCGCACCTACAACGCTCAGCGCGGAACCGTCATCGACACCTCGGATGACGAGGAATTGAAGGATCGCTTCGCCTGCCACCTGACTGTTCCTGTGGACTGGGTGAACACGGTGCGGAAGATGTACGATGACGGTGTGCGCGTGTTCGTCGAACTCGGACCGCGTTCCCTGCTGACCAACCTCTGCGACAACATCCTGATCGCCCGCAAACCATACTGGGCGGTGTCTCTGGACGGTGAAGGCGGCGGACTCGCCGGCTTCCTGCTCGGGCTCGGACGCTTGTTTGGCTGGGGCGTCGATTTCAATCTGCCGTTCATCTACGACCGCCGCGACGTCAAGCTGGTCGACCTCGACAACCTCGTCGAAACGACCAAGCCCGCGCCGCTGCGTCCGACGACCTGGTTTGTCAATGGTGGAAACGCCCGGCCGATGAACAAGGAGATTGGCCACTTCGGCGCGCAGCCATTGCTGAACCTGGAGACCAAGCAGAAGAAAGTACCGGCGAAACTGATGCACACCAACGGAAAATCGCCCGAACCGCAGCCGATGCAGGAACAAGCTGCACAGGCGCCGGAACTGAACGAACCGCCGACGGTGCCCGATTTTCCGCCGGACGCCGATCCTCAACAGGTGATGGCAGAGTTCCAGGCACGGATGCAGGCCTATCTCGAGCGGCAGGAAGAGGCAATGCGGAAGTACTGGAGTGAGGTACAGCGACGCAGCGGTGAGTTCTACCCCGGCAGTTGATCACGACCGAGCGGTACCCGGGTGACCGGACGCGCCTTCCAGCGCTGTTTCGCCGCGAAGACGATGCCGACACCGGTCAGGATCAACGCCGCACCGAGCAGGACACGCGGGTTGATTTCCTCGCTGAGGAAGAACCAGCCGAGGAACACCGCGACTGCAGGATTGACATACGAGTGAGTCAGCACAATCGAGGTCGGCAGCACCTTGACCATGATCACGTAGCTCGTAAACGCGATCAGTGAGCCGAACACAAGCAAATAAGCCCATGCCAGCCACGCTTCCACGGTTGGCGTGGGCATTTCGTTTTCCAGCGTCACGAACAAGACCGCAAACCCAACCGTCGCCAGCAGCTGCTGCCAGCCGGAACTCGCAGTCGAACTGAGCCCGACCCGTTTCCGCGCCTGGTAGACAACCCCGCCCGACCAGCTCAGCGTTCCGAGAACGACCACCGCCAGACGTGGCGACACGCTCTGTTCACGGAACAACGTGATCGGATCGAGCAGCAGGATCAATCCGACGAACCCCAATGCCAGTCCGAGAATCATCCCGGCGGTAGGCCGCCGTCTGTCCGCGAACGCTTCGAACATCGCGCCCCAGATCGGCACCGAACCAACAATCAACGCCGCCTGCCCGGACGGGACAACCTCCTCCGCCCAGACCACGATCCCATGCCCGATCACCCAGATGAACAGGGCGTACAACGTCAGCCGCCACCACTCGTTCCGTTTCGGCAGGATCCGCTGACCACGAAGTTTCGCAAACAGAAGCAGCAACACACCAGCGATCAACAACCGCGAGCCCGCCATCGAGTACGGGTCCCAGCCAGCGCCCTCCATCACCGCAATGCGAATCGCGAGGAACGTGCTGCCCCAGACGATGTACACGATCAGCAGATGGACCAGCCCACTGATCGGCAGGTTAAACAGAGTACGCTGTGAGCTGGTTGTCGGCATGAAGCCAGTCGCCAAGCCTGAGTGGTTCTTAGATCGGAATTTTCATGAGACTGGTGAAGCTTGTTTTTACGAATTTTATCGCTGCTATGCAATATTCCAAAATGACTATCTGAACCTTGCGAGAGCAAAAAAGCCGAACTCGCGATGAGTCCGGCTTGAATGAACAGCTTGGTGGATGAGGAAAAATCAGTCCTTCTTCTTTTCCTCTTCGCCTTCGTCGGCGTCGTCAGACTTGTCGTCTTCCTTGGCTTCTTCCGCAGTCTCTTCCGCAGCTTCGGCTTCCGGCTTCTTCTCTTCTTCTTCTACCGGAGCTTCATCTTCCGCCTTGGCTTCCTGCGCCTCGTCGACGACTTCTTCCGTCGCTTCAGCTTCTTCGGCAGCGGCTTCTTCGACGACCTCTTCCGCTTCTTCCACCGCGGCGGCGGCTTCAGCCGGCTTTTCCTCAACCGCTTCCTCAGTAGTCTCGGCGGCGGCTTCTTCCTTCACCGGCGTGGCCTTGGCGGTTTCCTTCTTCGCGGTGGTCTTCCGCTGGGTGGCCGGACGACGGCGCTTACGGCCCGTCTTCACCGGTTCATCAACCGCGAAACCGACCAGCTCAAGAATCGCCATCGGCGCGTTGTCGCCATTCCGGTTTTCCAGCTTGATGATGCGGGTATAGCCACCGTTCCGGTCACGGAAACGCGGGCCGATCTCATGGAACAGCGTCTTCACGGCGTCACGGCTGTGCAGCTTCTTCAGCACCTGACGGCGCGCGGCGACATCGTCCTTCTTCGCGAACGTGATCAGACGTTCCGCATAGCTGCGGGTCGCTTTCGCCTTCGCCAACGTGGTCGTGATCTTCTTGTGCTCGATCAACGCACGCGTCTGGTTCATCAGCAGCGCCTTGCGATGGGACGCTGTCCGGTTCAGCTTGATGTTGGTCTTCTGGTGACGCACGGTCAACTCCCGATGGTGCCAACAGGCACTGTCCGCGGATCGCGCAACTCATCGCGCGGCTCCGCCTTGTCCAACCTGGCTACGTGTCCCGAACCACTGTCCGGGCTGCTTCATGCCCCAGACATTCATGTCTGGGATGATCCGCGGTTGCAAGCAAACACGGGCACTTCGCTTACCACCGATTTAAGTCGGTGGTAATAAAGATATTACTCTGCCTCTTCCGAAACCGGCACACCAGCCGAACTGGTCATGCCATCCCCTTCGGAGAGGAACTTCTCGACGTCCATGCCGAATTCGAGGCCCTTGCCCTCAAGACGCTCCTGCAATTCGATGAACGACTTGCGGCCGAAGTTCTTGAAGTTGAGCAGCTCTTCCTCGGTGTGCTTGACGAGATCCGCCACCGTCTTGATCGACGCTTCCTTCAGGCAGTTGGCGCTGCGCACGCTCAACTCGAGCGCGTCCACCGGCTGCTTCAGGATCTTGCGGATACGAAGCACTTCTTCGTCGATTTCCTGCGGTTCCTCTTCCTCGGCCGACTGGTCAAGGTTAATGAACAGCTGGATGTGATCGCGCATGATCTTCGCCGCCTGCGACAGGGCATCATCCGGTGTAATGGATCCGTCCGTCCAGATCTCGAGGATCAGCTTTTCGTAGTCCGTACGCTGGCCGACGCGGGTGTTTTCCACCGCGAACGTCACATTGCGCACCGGGCTGAAAATGCTGTCGATCGGAATCGTGCCGATCGGCATGTTCGCTTCACGATTCTCGTCCGCGCTGAAATACCCGCGACCGCGCTTGATCGTCAGCTCGATGCTGAAGTTCGCGTTCTCGGTCAGCGTGGCGATATGGTGCTCGGGGTTGAGCACTTCAAAGTCGGTATTGTTCTTCTGCAGGTCGCCGGCGGTAAACGTACCGTCGCCCTTGAAGCTGAGGAAGACCTTGTTCGGCCGCTTGTTCAGCAGCTTGATCCGGACTTCCTTCAAGTTCAGCACCAGTTCCGCCACATCCTCGATCACGCCGGGGATGGTCGTAAACTCATGCAGTACCGGCGGATCGGCTTCAATTCGTACCGAGCTGATCGCTGCGCCCTGAAGCGACGCGAGCAACACACGGCGCAAACTGTTGCCAATGGTCACACCGAAACCGCGTTCCAGCGGGTGGACGAAGAACTTGCCATACGTCGCGCAATACGTTCCTTCGTCCAGCTCGATGATTTCCGGCATCTGGAAATTGAGGGTGCTCATGGGGTTCCGCTCCCAGCAATTACTTCGAGTACAACTCGACGACTGCCTGCTCGTTGAACGTCTCGGGGATGTCCTCACGAGTCGGCATTGCGGTCAGCGTCACACGCAGCTTCGCCTTGTCAAGTTCCAAATGCGGCATCACATTCGTGGTCTTGACACGACGCAGGCTGGAGTGAATCGCTTCCATCTTGCGCGCGCGTTCACGCACCTCGATGATGTCGCCCGGCTTCACGATGTAGGACGGAATATCCGTCACCTGACCGTTCACCAGGATGTGACGATGGCGGACAAGCTGCCGCGCAGACGGCAGGCTCGGCATGAACCCGGTCCGGTACACAACCATGTCCAGACGACGTTCCAGCATCGCAAGCAGGTTTTCACCGGTAACACCGGTCATCCGGTTCGCCTTTTCATACGAATTCCGGAACTGCTTCTCGAGCATGTCGTAGGTCCAACGGACCTTCTGCTTTTCCATCAACTGCAAACCGTACTCAGACTTCTTCCGGCGGCGGGACTGTCCATGCTGTCCCGGCGGATAAGGCTTCCGCTCCAGCGGGCATTTCGGCCCCTGGCAACGTTCGCCCTTGAGGTGCAGCTTGTAGCCGACAGCCCGGCAGCGCTTGCACTTTGCGCCTGTATATCGAGCCATTCCCTAATCTCCAGGTGGAGTTGTACGTTCCTGCTTACACGCGGCGACGCTTCTTCGGACGGCACCCGTTGTGCGGAATCGGGGTGACGTCACGGATCGTCGTAATCTGCAATCCGGCGGCGGCCAAAGCGCGTACAGCGGACTCACGTCCAGCGCCCGGACCCTTCACGTGCACCTGCACGCGACGCAGGCCGAGATCCATCGCCGCCTTCGCTGCGTTCGTTGCGGCCTGGGTTGACGCATAAGGAGTGTTCTTACGCGAACCCTTGAAACCGACACGACCGGCGGAGGACCACGATATCACATTGCCGTATGTGTCGGTCAACGTAATGATCGTGTTGTTGAAACTCGACTTGACGTGCGCGACGCCATTGGCATCGACACGTTCTTTCTTCTTCGCACGCCTTTTCGGTGCGGCCATACTCGTGTCCCTTCCTTACTTCTTCTTACCGCCCACAGCGCCCTTCTTCTTGCCTTTGCGCGTGCGAGCGTTGTTCTTCGTGTTCTGACCGTGTACCGGCAGACCGCGACGGTGACGAAGCCCACGATAGCAGCCGATGTCCATCAATCGCTTGATGTTCATCTGGACTTCCGTACGCAGCGGGCCTTCCACCTTGTGATGTTGGTTGATCTCCTCACGGATCTCACGAACCTGCTGGTCCGTCAAGTCACGCACTTTGATTCCACCGTCGACACTCGTCGCCTTGCAGATTTCCTGCGCCTTCGAACGACCAATACCGTAGATGTACGTCAGCGCGATGTCCGTGCGCTTGTCGCGGGGTAGATCAACGCCTGCAATTCGAGCCATTGCTTATCCCTGCCGCTGCTTGTGCTTTGGATCCCGGCTGCAAATCACCCGCACCACTCCGCGGCGCTTGATGATCTTGCAGTGTTCGCAAATTTTTTTAACCGAGCTGCGAACTTTCATCTCTAACCTCAGTCTTGCGCCTTGAGACCTGCGTCCTGAGCAACACACTCGAGACCCAACCCAAGACCGTATGTCAAGCTTGTTTAAATCGTCTCTTGTCGCTCGTCCTTCGTCTCTCGTCTCGTGTCCTTCGTCTCTCGAAAAACAGTCAACTCAAGACCTGATACTGCTGTTCGTCTTTCGTCTCTTGTCTTTTTCTCAAGACTCAGGACTCAAGACTCAGGACTTTCCTTGTCTTTCGTCTTTTGCCAGAGACCAAAGACGAAAGACCAGAGACTACTTGTAGCGATAGATGATGCGTCCACGAGAAAGATCGTACGGCGACAACTCAACTGTCACCTTGTCACCCGGCAGAATCCGGATGTAGTGCATCCGCATCTTGCCGGAAATGTGCGCCAACACCCGATGCCCCTTCTCGCCCTCTTTCGCCGAATCCAATTCGACTAGAAAGCTGGCGTTCGGCAGCGTCTCGATGATGGTGCCGTCCATCTTGATCGCTTCTTCTTTCGCCAAAATCAAATCTCCGTAACGGTGTCCGGCGACAGGATGCGTGCTCCATCCTTCGTGACCGCAATCATGTGCTCAAAGTGAGCCGACGGTTTGCGATCTGCCGTAACCACCGTCCACCCATCCTGCAATACGTCAACCCGCCATGTGCCCATGTTGATCATCGGTTCGATACAGAGTGTCATGCCTTCCCGCAATCGTAACCCACGACCACCGCGTCCAAAATTAGGCACCTCGGGCGGTTCGTGCATCTGCTTGCCAATCCCGTGCCCGACCAGGTCGCGCACTACCGAAAAACCACGTCGTTCGACATATGTCTGGACCGCATGGCCGATGTCACTCAAAAAAGCACCCGGCCGAACCGTGTCAATCGCCGCAAGCAGCGACTCCAACGTCGCGTCCAGCA
This sequence comes from bacterium, assembly GCA_963675295.2. GTDB lineage: Bacteria > Electryoneota > Electryoneia > Electryoneales > Electryoneaceae > BMS3BBIN04. Next base: position 1,430,840 of record CAXXKJ010000002.1, on the reverse strand, counting down.
ACTTCTCCGCGTCTTCGCTGATCGTCCCAACACCCAGCGTCCGTGCGGCATCACCATACCAGCCGCTCGGCATCTTCACGCCGATATCGACGCTCAGAATCTGGCCGTCTTTCAGCGGGGTCTCATTCGGGAAGCCGTGTACCACCTGCTCGTCCACCGACATGCAGCAGGCTGCAGGAAACGGTTTCACCCCCGCCGGGCCCGGATAACCCTTGAACGCCGGCTCCGCGCCAGCCTTCAGGATGTGCTCCTCCACCGCTGCGTTGATCTCAGCCGTATTGATACCCGGCTTGACCATCTCCCGGGCGATCTGGTGGCATTCCGCAACCAACCCGCCCGCGCGGCGAAGTTCTTCAATCTGCTCCGGGCTCTTGACCCGTATCATCCGAGACCTTTCAACGCATCCTTGACGCGCTGGCGGACGCCGTCAACCGTACCGTCGCCGTCCACCTTCACCAGCTTGCCCTGCTTCTCGTAGAAGCCGGCAACCGGAGCGGTCGACTTGTGATACACCTCGAGACGGTGACGGATCACATCTTCCTTGTCATCGTCACGGTGCATCAACGGTTCGCCGGTGACATCGTCCACCCCCTCCTTCTTCGGAGGGTTGAACAACAGGTTGTAGACACGGCCGCTGCCGGCGTGCACACGGCGCGCACTCAAGCGGTCCACCACAACCTGATCATCGATTGTCAATTCGAGCGCCTTGTCCACGCTCTTACCCAGCTTTTCCAACTCTACATCCAGCCCCTGGGCCTGGGCTTCGGTGCGCGGGAAGCCGTCGAAGATGACCGCTTTGCCTTCCAACTCCACCAGCTTGTTGTGGATCATCCCGAGGATCACCTCATCCGGGACCAGATCCCCCGCGTCCATGTACTTCTTCGCCTGCTTGCCAAGTTCCGTGCCATTCGCAATCGCCGCACGCAACACATCACCCGTGGAAAGTTGCACCGCGCCCAGATCGTCGATTAGAAACTGGGCCTGCGTGCCTTTCCCAACCCCCGGAGGTCCTAGCAGGATCAGGTACATTCGCTTGTTCCTTCTTTCCCCCTCGCCACACTTCCTGTGCGGCGGTACTGCTCAACGTTTGTATCATCATCCGCGCGGAATCAGTTCCGCACGGGCAGTTACAACGTTACATCCGGCGACGGCCCTTCAAGCGTCCGGACTTCATCAGACCGTCGTAGTGACGCATCAGCAGGTGGCTGTCAATCTGCTGCAGCGTATCCAACGCCACACCCACCACGATCAACAGACCGGTACCGCCGTAGAACTGCGACAGGTTGAACCCGGCGTTCGTCCACTTGCTCATCAGCGTCGGGAAGATCGCGATGAACGCGAGGAAGATCGAACCCGGCAACGTGATCCGCGTCAGGATGTTGTCGAGGAATTCAGCCGTCTTCTTGCCCGGCTTCACGCCCGGAACCATCCCGCCGTTCTTCTTCAGGTTGCTCGCCACATCGACCGGATTGAACGCGATCGCGGTGTAGAAGTACGTGAAGAAGATGATCAACAGGCTGTAGAAGCCCATGTAGATGTAGCTGTCAAACCGGAACGCGCTGTTCAGCCAGTCCTGGAACCCACCCGCCGGCAGGAAGGTCGCAACCGTCTGCGGCAGGAACATGATCGTCTGCGCGAAAATGATCGGCATGACGCCCGCCGTGTTCACACGCAGCGGAATGTGGGTCGCCTGGCCACCGTACATCCGGCGTCCGACAACACGCTTCGTATACTGAACCGGAATCTTCCGGCTGCCCTGCGTCAACGCGACAACCGCCGCCGTCGTCAACACCAGGATGGCAACCAGGAACAACTCCATGATCAACGAACGCACACCCTGCTGCATCAACTGGAACTCGTCCATGAATGCATACGGGAAGCGGTCGATGATACCGATGAAGATGATCAGCGAAATCCCGTTCCCAATCCCGCGTTCGTCGATCTGTTCACCCAGCCACATGATGAACACCGTACCGGCAGTCAACGTGATCATGGTGAGCAGGTAGAACGGGATCCCCGGGTTCGGCACCACCGCAGAGTTGCCGATCTGAATCCCGGTCAGAAACGCCGCGACACCCAACGACTGCAGGGCCGAAATGCCAACCGTGCCGTATCGTGTCCACTGCGTAATCTTCTTCCGCCCTTCATCGCCCGACTGCTGCAACCGGTGGATCGCAGGGATCACCGACCCGAGCAGCTGGATGATAATGGACGCCGAAATGTAAGGCATGATGCCGAGCGCAAAAATCGTCGCACGGGAGAAGTTGCCGCCGGCGAACAGGTCGTACAACCCGAACAGGGTGTTCGCCCGTTCCTCGAAAAACTGGCCGAGTACACCGGCATTGATGCCGGGCACAGGAATGTGGCCGCCGAGGCGATAGATCAGAAAGATGCCGAGCGTGAACAGAATGCGCCTGCGCAACTCGGGAATCTTGAAGATATTGCGGATCTTCTCAAGCATCGGTTTCCTCAGTCACCCTTGATTGGGTGTTATTCTGCCCGTTCCGCACGCTTCTTGTACTTGCCGCGCTTGGGAGCCGGCTCCGGCAGATGAACCTGCCCACCGGCCTGCTCGATTTTCGCTACCGCCGGCTTGCTCGCCGCGGACAAACGGACGACATACTTGCGATCCGCATCCCCCATCGACAGCAACTTTACCGGCTGGTCAGCCTTCTTGATAATGCGCGCGTCCATCAACACTTCCGGCGTTACCTCAATCTCGCCATCACCCGGAAGCTTGGCCAGGTCACGGATGTTCACTTCCTGGAACACTTCACGGAACGGGTTCCAGAATCCGTGCTTCGGCAGACGACGCTGGATCGGCATCTGACCGCCTTCAAACCAGCTTCTGCGCTTGAAACCACTGCGGCTCTGCGCGCCCTTGTGGCCACGGCCCGCTGTACGGCCATTCCCGCTGCCGTACCCACGGCCGCGACGCTTGCGCGTCGACGTCGAGCCCTTCGCAGGGATCAAATTGCCAAGGTTTTTCATCGCTCGATTATCCCTGTTCAGCGTCCGCCTGGACGTCCGTCACTTCTACCAGATGCGGAACCTTGCGCACCATGCCCATGATCGTCGGGGACGAATCATGTTCCACCGACTCGTTCAACCGGTGCAGTCCGAGCGCCTCAATGATGCGCTTCTGCTTGACTGAACGGCCGATCGCGCTGCGGGTCCACGTAATCCGAATACGCTTGCCAGCCATTACCGGTACACCTCCTGGAACGTCTTGCCGCGCTTCGCAGCGACATGCTCAAGACTTTCCATCTCTTCCAGGCCCGCCAGGGTCGCCTTCACCAGGTTGTGCGGGTTCCGGCTGCCCAACGACTTGGTCAACACGTCACGAATACCAAGGCACTCAAGCACGGCACGCACGCCGCCACCGGCGATCACACCGGTACCGGGGCTGGCCGGCTTCAACACCACACGCGCCGCGCCGAAACGTCCCACCAACTGGTGCGACAACGTCGTACCCACCATCGGATACGCCTTCAGGTTGCGCTTCGCGATCTCGGTGCCCTTGTTGATCGCTTCCGCCACTTCACGCGCCTTGCCAAGGCCATGGCCGACCTTGCCGTTGCCGTCGCCGACAACCACAATCGCGTTGAAGCTGAAATTACGGCCACCCTTCACGACCTTCGCGACACGGTTGATGTGTACGACCTTTTCAATCATCCCGGAGTCGACTGGGGCGCCACCACGATCCTGCTTGCGTTCTCTACGGTTCACAGTGCCAATCCCCCTTTTCTCGCTCCTTCCGCAACAGCACGCACCCGGCCATGGTACCGCAATCCGTTCCGGTCAAACACCACGGATTCGATCCCATTATCCTTCGCCAGCTTCGCGATGTGCAGACCCAGCTTGTACGCATCCGCAACCTTCGCCTTCAACGGAAGCTTCTTCTTGCCGGCCTTGAACTCTTCCGGCTTCTCCGGCAGATCAAGACCTTCCGGCAGCTTCCGGGTCGTCGCGCCGAACAACGTCATGCCACGGTCGTCATCGACCAGCGCCACACGCATGTAACGCAACGAACGGTTGATCACCAGGCGCGGACGTGCGGACGTGCCGCTGACCTTCTTGCGCACACGCATCTTGCGACGGCGATGCGCAATCTTTCGCTTTTCGTATCGAGTCGCCATCTTACTTAGCCGCCTTTCCAGCCTTACGACGGACGTATTCCTTGTTGTACCGGATGCCCTTGCCCTTGTACGGCTCCGGCGGACGGATCTTCCGCACGCGGGCCGCCACCTGGCCGAGCAACGCCTTGTCGATCCCGCGAACGCGGATCGCAACCGTCTGGTTCTCACCCTGCTTCTCGACGCCGGCTTCCGACCACTGGCTCGGCTGAAGCAGCTCAAACGTGACACCCGGAGGGGGCATCATCCAGATCGGGTGCGAATACCCGACGCGAAGCATCAGGCCGGAACCCTTGATCTCCGCCGAATACCCGACGCCGATCACGACCAGGATCTTCTCGTAGCCCTCACTCACACCGACGACCATGTTGTTGATCAACGTGCGGGACAGGCCATGCAGCGCGCGATGGAGTTGGGTCTCGCCACGCGGAGTGACAATCACCTGATTGTCTTCCACCTTGACTTCCATCTCCTCGCGGATCTCGCGATGCAGTTCACCCAGCGGACCCTTGACCTTTACGTCCTGGCCATCCACTGTCACCTGCACCTTGTCCGGGATTGCAATGGGCAGTTTGCCGATTCGTGACATGCTAACCTCAGCTTCCGCCAGCTACGGCGGGAGTTTTGCTTACCAAACGGAGAGCAGCAGCTCGCCGCCCACCTGCTCAAAACGGGCACGCTTACCCGTCATCACCCCCTGCGGAGTGCTGAGCACCGTGATTCCCAGATTGTTGCGCACACGCGGAATCTCACGAAATCCGACATACTGGCGCAGACCAGGCTTGCTGATACGCTTCAGCCCGGTGATGATGGACTTGCCACCCTGATCGTACTTCAGGAAGACACGCAGGATTCCCTGGTTGCCATCATCAATGTTCAAGTAGTTGCGGACGTACCCCTCATCGACCAGGATCTTGGTGATCTCACGCTTCAGCGTGCTGGCCGGAATATCCACCGTCGGATGCTTCGCATGCAGTGCATTGCGAATCCGAGTCAGGTAATCCGCGATTGGATCTGTCACTTTCGACACGGTCCGTATCCTTCCTGTTCGGACGTAACCACGCCGTCTCCAGCGTTCGCCCCGCCAAAAGGGCTGATGGTAACAGGCCGCCGCGCCTTTCGCAAGCGAGCCCGAGTTTGTTGCGTCGTGAAGCTTACCAGCTCGCCTTCGTCACGCCCGGGATCTTCCCCTCAAGCGCCAGCTCGCGGAACTTGATGCGCGAGATACCGAATTTGCGCAAATAGCCACGCGAACGGCCGGTCAGGTTGCAGCGATTGTACTCGCGAACCTTGAACTTCTTCGGCTTCTTCCAGTGAGCGATCTTCGACTTCTTCGCCATGGTGCTCTCTCTTCGGTTTCTACATGTCCCCCGGATTCTACCAACCCGGGCTACATTACGCCGCCTGCATCTGGTCGGTGCCACGCTTACGGAACGGGCAGCCCAGCAGACGCAGAAGCTCACGCGCCTCTTCATCGTTCGGGGCCGAGGTCACGATCGTGATGTCCATCCCGTGAATCTTCTCGACCTTGTCGTAGACGATTTCCGGGAACACGATCTGCTCCTTGATGCCCATCGAGTAGTTGCCACGCCCGTCAAAGCTGCGATCACTGACACCACGGAAGTCACGCACACGCGGCATCGTCAGATTGAACAGCTTGTCGAGGAATTCCCACATGTGGAATTGACGCAACGTCACGCGAACACCAACCTGCATCCCTTCACGCAGCTTGAAGTTCGAGATCGACTTGCGCGCGCGGGTAACCACCGGCTTCTGACCCGAGATAATCGTCAACTCATCGATCACGCTGTCCAGCAGCTTCTGATCGTTGTGCGCATCGCCGATGCCCACGTTGAGGATCACCTTCTCCAGACGCGGCACACGCATCGGATTGTCGTAGCCGAACTTCTCCTTCAGCGCGGGGATCGCCTTCTCGGCGTACAGCGTCTTCATCCGCGGGACGTAACCTTCCGGCGGTCCTGTCACTTCCGGAGCGTCGTCCTTCTTGCCCTTCTTACCCTTCGCGGGCTGCTCAGCTGCTGCCTTGTCCTTCTTCGCCACGATCTACCTCTTAACCAAGCGTTTCGCCCGAAACCTTCGCCACACGCACACGACGCGTCTTGCCGTCCTGCGCCTCGACCACCTTGTGGCCGATCCGTGTCGGCTTACCCGACTTCGGGTCGATCACCTTCACATTGGAAACGTGAATTTTCCCCTCGCGCTCCAGGATACCGCCCTGCGGCATCTTCTGGTTCGGACGCTGATGACGCTTCACAAAACGCACGCCCTCAACGATCACACGATCTTCACTCGGGAAAACCTTCAACACTTTGCCCCGCTTGCCACGGTCATTGCCCGCCATGACGAGAACTTCATCGCCCTTGCGAACCTTCAACGTGTGACGGCGGACCTTCTTCGTCTGCTTCCTGCTACCGTACATCAGAGAACCTCCGGCGCAAGGCTGACAATCTTCATGTATCCTTCTTCACGCAGCTCGCGCGCCACCGGGCCGAAAATACGAGTACCCTTCGGCTCGTAACGCTCGTCGAGAATGACGGCCGCGTTGTCGTCAAATCGGATGTACGTGCCATCCATGCGTCGCACCGGCTTCTTCGTCCGCACGATTACCGCCTTCTGAACCGAACCCTTCTTGATCGGGGAATTCGGAATCGCCTGGCGTACCGAAACAATTATGATGTCGCCAATCGATGCGTAACGGCGCTTGGTGCCGCCAAGAACACGGAAACACTTGACCTTTCGGGCACCCGTGTTGTCCGCGACGCTGAGCACAGTTTCTTCCTGAATCATTTTTCAGTCCTCTTGCCCTTCGCAGGGCGAGTGAAACCTGACACGCGAGACGTACTTACACCGCCCGCTTCAACACTTCAACCACACGCCAGCGCTTGAGACGCGACATCGGACGCGACTCGACGATCTTCACGACATCGCCCTCATGAGCGTCGTTCAACTCGTCATGCGCATGGTATTTCTTCGACTTCTTGATGAACTTCTTGTAGCGCGGATGCTGCAGCTGACGGATGACCTGAACGGTCACCGTCTTGTCGTTCTTGTCCGAAACTACCGTTCCGGTCAACGTGCGGCGGTGACCAGTCACCACCTCACCCGCATCCATCGCCTGGGTTTTCTCGTCTGCCACAGCCTGCTCCTGGGTATCCGCCCGGTGAAGTCATGCTCACCCGGCAGCTGCCTCTGTCTTACGCCTCACCGCCTGCGACGGCGTCTGCTTTCAATTCCCGGTCACGAATCAAGGTCTTGATCCGCGCCACATTCTTCCGGCCTTCCTTCACGGACGCCGTGTTCTCAAGCTGCCCGGAGCCGAGCTGGAACCGCTGGTTCGCAAGCTCTTCCTCCGCGTCGTTCAACCGGGCGCGAAGCTCTTCCAGCTCCATGGCGTGCAGGTCTTCCATCTTCCGACTCGGCATGCCTTATACCTCCAACCGCGATACGATCTTCGTCCGTACCGGAAGCTTGTGCATCGCACGGGTCAACGCTTCTCGTGCCAGACCCTCTTCAACACCACCGAGCTCGAACATGATACGGCCCGGGCGCACAACCGCCACCCACAATTCCGGCGAACCCTTACCCTTACCCATGCGAACCTCGGCCGGCTTCTTCGTTACCGGCTTGTCCGGGAAGATGCGGATCCACACCTTGCCGCCGCGCTTCACGTGACGTGTCATCGCGACACGGGCAGCCTCAATCTGACGCGACGTGATCCAACCCGGATCCAGCGTCATGATGCCAAAGTCGCCGAAGCTGACCTTGTTCCCGCGCTGCGCCAGACCACGCATCCGGCCGCGGTGGGTCTTGCGGTGTTTTACTCTCTTGGGAGAAAGCATGACTGCATTCCTCGGTCACCGGGGATCCTCCCCGGAACTCTATCCACACAGGCCGCCGAAACGGCCCCACTCATTTACTTGCCCTGGCGCTGCTGCTGGTTGTTACCAGTACCACCGCGGCCAAATACTTCGCCCTTGCAGATCCACACCTTGACGCCGATCGTGCCGTACGTCGTGAACGCGGTCTGCTGCGAATAGTCGATGTCCGCACGCAGCGTGTGCAACGGAATCCGGCCTTCCTTGTACATCTCGGTACGGCTCATCTCCGCACCGCCCAACCGGCCACTGCACATCACCTTGATCCCCTCGGCGCCCATACGCATCGCCGACTGAATCGACTTCTTCATCGCACGGCGGAAACTGACACGTCCGCGCAACTGGTGAGCGATCGACTCCGCGACCAACGCCGCTTCGGTTTCCGGACGCTTCACCTCGAAGATGTTCAGCTGCACGTCCTTGCCCGTATACAGCGCCAACTCAGCCTTCAGCTTGTCAACTTCCGATCCCTTGCGGCCGATGACAATGCCCGGACGCGCAGTGTGAATCGAAATTGTGATCAGCTTCGGCGTACGCTCGATCTCGACACGGGTCACGCCGGCGTTCTGCAGACGCTTGTCGAGATACGCCCGCAGGTCCAAGTCCTGCTTCAGCGTATTCGCGAAGTTCTTCTCATCGAACCAGTTCGAGCTCCAGCCCTTGTTCACCTTCAGGCGAAACCCGATCGGATGTACCTTCTGACCCATCCTGTACCTCGTCGTGCGGCAGCCCTATTCGGCCGCTTCCACCGTAATGGTCATGTGACTCGTGCGCTTGTTGATGCGGGTCGCCCGGCCCTGGGCACGGGGACGCCAACGCTTCAGCGTCGGACCCTCATCGACACGAATTTCCACCACGCGAGCTTCGTTGATGTCGAGCGAACCAGACTCATCCTTCGTCATCAGGTTCGAAAGCGCTGAACGCATCAGCTTCTCAACCTCAGCAGCCGCCTTGCGCGGGCTGAGGGTCAACATGCCCTGGGCGACGCCCGCCTTCTGGCCGCGAATCATGTCCGCCACCAGGCGAGCTTTCCGCGGTGCTATGCGAACAAACCGCGACGTTGCCGTTGCCTTCATTCGTCCACCTTCTCGTGCAGGGTGAAGTCAAGTTCTTACTTGACCTTGCCCGCCTTCTCCGACTTGCCCTTGATGTGGCCGCGGAACGTCCGCGTCGGCGCAAATTCGCCGAGCTTGTGGCCAACCATGTTCTCCGTCACAAATACCGGCACATGCTTCTTGCCATTGTGCACGGCAATCGTCATTCCGACGAAGTCCGGGCTGATCGTACTGCGACGGGACCAGGTCTTGATCACCTTCTTGCTGCTCGATCCGCGCGCCACGTCAACCTTCTTCTGAAGGTGATCGTCAATGAACGGACCTTTTTTGATCGAGCGGGCCATCTGCTCTCCACTCCGTATCGCTTACTTCTTCTTGCGCGATTTGATGATGTACTTGTCCGACTGCTTGTTCGGCTTACGAGTCTTGTAGCCCTTCGTCGGCTTGCCCCAAGGCGTACACGGGTGACGTCCACCGGAACTACGGCCTTCACCACCACCCATCGGGTGGTCGACCGGGTTCATGACCACGCCACGCACGTTCGGACGGCGACCCAGCCAACGGGTCTTGCCAGCCTTCCCGTACTGCTGGTTCTCGTGCTGCTCGTTGCCAACCACACCAATGGTCGCAAGGCAGGTCTCCGGAACCTGGCGCATCTCGCCGGACGGCAGCTTCAACGCCGCCATGCCCGAGTCACGCGCCATCAGACGGACACTAGCGCCAGCGGCGCGCGCCATCTGACCACCACGGCCAGGGGTCATCTCGACATTGTGCACTTCCGTGCCCATCGGGATCATCGACAACGGCATCGTGTTGCCGGTGCGAATCTCCACGTCCTCTCGGCCGGACTTGACCATGTCTCCAATGGTCAAACCCTTCGGGGCGAGGATGTAACGCTTTTCGCCGTCCGCATACACGACCAGCGCGATAAAGGCGTTACGGTTCGGATCGTACTCGATCGTCGCCACCTTGCCGGGGATGTTGAACTTGTCCCGCTTGAAATCAATGCGACGGTACTTGCGCTTGTGGCCGCCACCTCGCTGCCACGCGGTAATACGTCCATTGTTGTTGCGACCGCCCTTTTTCGGCAGCGCTTCAAGCAGACTCTTTTCCGGCTCGACCTTGGACAGTTCCTGGTAGTCGAGATTCACGCGAAATCGCGTGCCGGGTGTTGTCGGGTTGTACTTCTTCAGCATCGTTCCCTCACGGCGGTGTCCAAAGGCCATCGCCAACCGTCATTCACTTGGAAGACGACCGCTGCGGCGGTTACACGTTCTCAAACAGCTCGAGGCTCTGACCCTCAGCAAGGGTCACATAGGCCTTCTTCAGTCCGGGGCGATAGCCCTCGTATCGGCCCAGGCGTTTCTTCTTGCCCGGAAGCCGGACCGTGCGAACTTCCTTCACCGTGACATCGAACAATTGTTCGATCGCACGGCGAATCTCAATCTTGTTCGCATCCTTCGGGACTTCGAAGACATACGTGTTGCCGACTTCCGTCATCAACACAGCCTTCTCTGTCTGTAGTGGCCGCTTAAGCAGCTTTCTCAGTCGTGCGCTCTCGTCCACCCAACACCTCAGAGATGGAATCCAGCGCTCCCACCTGTATCAGGAGCGTCCGGTAGTTTAACAGGTCATACGTCGAGGCTTCGATCCCCACACGCACCGCCACATTTTCCATGTTGCGAGCACTACGGGCCAAATCGCCTTCGTACCCCTTCGTCAGCAGCAGAACCTTCTCATCCTGCAGGTTCAACGCACTGATGATGGTCGCGAGGTCCTTCGTCCGCGGAGCATCAAAGCTGAAATCTTCAACCAACACAATCGCATCGCTCTGAGCACGATCCGCAAGTGCACTGCGGCGGGCGAGGCGGTTCACCTTCTTCGGGATATCCATCCGGTATGGATGCGGATGAGGCCCGAAAATGGTCCCACCATGACGCCACAGCGGACTGCGCGTCGTACCGGCGCGGGCAACACCACGACCCTTCTGACGCCAGGGCTTGCGGCCGCCACCACTCACCATCGAGCGGTTCTTCGACCCATGCGTCCCCTGACGCATCCGGGCACGCTGCACCTTCACCGCCAGGTACATCGCATGCTCATTCGGTTCGATCTCGAACACCGTCGGGTCAAGCTCAACTTCCTTGCCCGTCGACTGCCCGTCTCGGCTGTATACCGGCAACTTCATGGCATCACTCGGCTTTCAGAATTTCGACGATGCTGTTTGCGCTTCCGGGCACTGCACCCGAAATCAGCATCACATGCTTATCGCCGATCAACTCAATCACTTCAAGGTTCTTCACGGCAACCGTCTTGTTTCCCATCTGACCAGCCATCTTCATCCCTTTGAACACGCGGGACGGGGTGGCCGACGAACCGATGGAACCGGGGCCGCGGAAACTCTCGTGCGTACCGTGACTCGCCTTGTGACCGCCGAATCCGTGACGCTTAATCACGCCTGCGAACCCACGGCCGCGGCTCTTGCCACGAACCATCACGAAATCACCCTGCTCAAACACGTCTTCCGCCTTCACTTCCTGACCAGCTTCGTAACCAGTCATATCGCGAAATTCACGCAACACACGCTTCGGATCCACACCGGCACGCTTGTAATGGCCCTGCATCGGCTGATTCACCCGGCGCACGCTCTTCTTGCCGTACCCGAGCTGCAGCGCATTGTACCCGTCAGGTCCGTCTGCCGTCTTCGCCTGAACTACCGGGTTCGGCAGCACTTCCACGGCGGTGACGGGAATCTGGATACCTTGACGGTATACGCTGGTCATGCCGATCTTCCGGCCCAGCATTCCTTTTGGCATCGTCACGCCCTCCTCAGGTCTTGATCTCAATGTCGACGCCCGCCGGAAGCTCAAGCTTCATCAACGCATCAATCGTCTTCGACGTCGAATTGAGAATGTCAATCAACCGCTTGTGCACACGCGTCTCAAACTGCTCGCGCGACTTCTTGTCCACGTGCGGACCACGAAGCACCGTGTACAACGAACGCTTCGTCGGCAGAGGAATCGGACCAGATATCGCCGCTCCCGTAGAACGGACCGTCTGGATGATCTTCTGCGCCGACTTGTCCAAGAGGATGTGATCGTACGCCTTCAGGCGAATCCGGATATTCTGTCCGGCCACGCTGGCCTCCACTCACATGGGAAAACCGATATCCCACTAACTGCAGTTCTATCCATCCACCCGGCCTGCAACCTTACCGGGATGCGTCACTACTCGATAATCTTCGCGACAACACCGGCGCCGACGGTACGGCCACCCTCACGGATCGCGAAACGAAGCGTCTCTTCCATCGCGATCGGGGCGATCAGCTCGACAACCATCTTGATGTTGTCACCAGGCATCACCATCTCGACACCGTCAGGCAACTTGATCGCGCCAGTCACGTCCGTCGTACGGAAGTAGAACTGAGGACGATACCCATCGAAGAACGGCGTGTGACGACCACCTTCGTTCTTGCTCAGGATGTAAACCTCAGCCTCGAACTTCGTGTGCGGAGTAATCGAACCCGGCTTCGCCAACACCATACCGCGCTCGATCTCATCCTTGTCAACACCACGAAGCAACAGACCCGCGTTGTCACCCGCCTGACCCTCGTTCAGGATCTTGCGGAACATCTCAACACCCGTCACGACCGTCTTCCGAGCCGCACCAAGACCGACCAACTCAACCTCTTCACCGGTCTTCACAATGCCACGCTCAATACGGCCCGTCGCTACCGTACCACGACCCGTAATCGAGAACACGTCCTCAACCGGCATCAGGAACGGCTGATCCGTCGCACGCTCCGGCTCCGGGATGTACTCGTCAATCGCCTTGATCAACTCGAAGATCGACGTCGTCGCCTTCTCGTCATCAGGATTGTTCAACGCTTCCAATGCACTGCCACGGATGATCGGAATGTCGTCGCCCGGGAATTCGTACTCGGAAAGCAGTTCACGCATCTCAAGCTCGACCAGGTCCAACAACTCTTCGTCGTCAACCAGGTCGACCTTGTTCATGTAAACCACCAACGCCGGCACGTTCACCTGACGGGCCAACAGAATGTGCTCACGAGTCTGCGGCATCGGACCGTCCGCTGCACTCACAACCACAATCGCACCGTCCATCTGCGCAGCACCCGTGATCATGTTCTTCACGTAGTCCGCGTGACCCGGACAGTCTACGTGCGCGTAGTGACGGTTCTCCGACTCATATTCGACGTGAGCCGTCGCAATCGTGATACCACGCTCACGCTCTTCAGGAGCGTTGTCAATCGAATCGAACGAACGGAATTCCGCACCGCCCGCCTTCGACAACACCAACGTCATCGCGGCCGTCAACGTCGTCTTGCCATGGTCCACGTGACCAATCGTTCCCACGTTTACGTGGGGCTTCGTCCGCTCAAATACTTCCTTCGCCATCGATCTGTCTCCAGAGGTTGCGTTGGTGGACTAGTAGCCACGAACCTTCTTAATGACTTCCTCTTCAACTTCCTTCGGCGCGCGCTGGTAGTGATCAAATTCCATCGTGAACAGCGCACGGCCCTGCGTCATTGAACGCAGGCTGGTAGCGTATCCGAACATGTTCGCCAGCGGCACTTCAGCATCAACCACCTGCGCATCCGAGCGCGGGTTGATCCCGGTAACCCGGGCACGACGGCCGTTCAGATCGCCCATCACATCGCCGACATACTCTTCCGGCGTCACAACTTCCAACTTCATAATCGGCTCTGCCAGGAACGGTTTCGCCTTCTTCACAGCTTCTTTCAACGCCATCGAACCGGCAATCTGGAACGCCATTTCGTTGGAGTCGACCGAGTGGAAAGAACCGTCAAACAACCGAACCTTGATCTTGTCAAGGGGATAGCCGGCGAGTACACCGTTCCCCATGGCCTGCTCAACACCTTTCTTCACAGCCGGGATGTATTCACGCGGAATCACACCGCCAACAATCCCGTCCTCGAAGATCAACCCGTTCTCCGCCTGCTCGCCATCTTCCAGCGGCGACAGCTCGATCACCGCATGGCCAAACTGGCCACGGCCACCGGACTGACGGACAAAACGGCCTTCCGCCTGCGCGGTCTCGGAAACGCCTTCCTTGTAGGCAACCTGCGGGTTACCAACATTCGCCTGAACCTGGAACTCACGAAGCAGACGATCAATCAGGATGTCGAGGTGAAGCTCGCCCATGCCGCTGATATGCGTCTGGCCGGAATCCTCGTCATACTTGACGATGAACGTCGGATCCTCTTCCGCCAGCTTCAACAAGCTGTCGAGCAGATGATCCTGGTCCGCCTTGGTCTTGGGTTCAATCGCCCGGGTGATCACCGGGGTCGGGAAGGACAACGATTCCAGCAGAATCGGATGACTGGGATCGCAAAGGGTGTCGCCAGTACGCACATCCTTCATCCCAACCAGCGCGACAATGCCGCCGGCGTGAACCGACTTGCGCTCTTCGCGCTTGTTCGCAAACATCTCAAGGATTCGGCCGATGCGCTCCTTCTTGCCGGTGCGCGGATTAAACACGGTCTGGCCGGAATCCATCGTGCCCGAATACACACGGACATAGGTCAACCGCCCGACGAACGGGTCGGTCATGATCTTGAACGCGAGGCCGCTGAACTGTTCGTCATCAATCTGCTTCCGTTCGATCGGCTTCTCGGTGTGCGGATGCATGCCCATCACTATTGCGCGATCTTCCGGGCTCGGAAGGTAGTCGACGATCGAGTCGAGCAGACGCTGCACGCCCTTGTTCTTGTAGCTCGAACCACAAAGAACCGGAGTTACGCTCAGGTCGATCGTCGCCTTGCGCAACGCCGACTTGATCCGCTCTTCCGGAATCTCCTGGTCCTCGAGGAACATCTCCATCAGCTCATCATCATAATCACTGATGGACTCGAGCATCTTCTCACGCCACTTCTTCGCTTCTTCAAGCAAGTCAGCGGGGATGTCGCCTTCCTCGAACTTCAGCCCCTGCGTTTCCTCAATGTACCAGACAGCCTTCATCTTGATCAGGTCGATGAGACCGTTAAACATCTCACCGGCACCCATGGGAATCTGCACGGGAATCGGATGATGGCCGAAACGATCCTGAATCATCTCATAGGTGCGGAAGAAATCCGCGCCCGTCCGGTCCATCTTGTTGATATAGCAGAGTCGGGGAACTTTGTACTTGTCGGCCTGACGCCAAACCGTTTCTGATTGCGGCTCAACGCCACCGACGGCACAGAAGAGGGCGACCGCTCCATCGAGCACACGCAGCGCACGTTCGACTTCAGCCGTGAAGTCGACGTGTCCCGGAGTGTCGATGAGGCTCAGGCGATGCTCCTTCCACTCGGTCGTGATCGACGCCGAAGTGATGGTGATGCCGCGTTCCCGTTCCTGTTCCATCCAGTCGGTTACCGCGGCGCCCTCATGCACCTCGCCCATACGATGCGTACGGCCGGTGTAGTAGAGGATGCGTTCCGTCGTCGTGGTCTTGCCAGCGTCAATGTGCGCCATGATGCCAAAGTTGCGCACCTTGCCAAGCGGCCAGCGACGAGCCTCGCCATTCCCTTTTTTCTTCTGATTCGCCATTACTTCTCTCGTGTGAGCCGGACATTCCCCATGACCAGCTCATCAAAGCCAAATCAAATCGGAACATACCGGCGTGAAACCCTTTGCCGGCATGCCCCTGAAGGCTACCGGACTACCAGCGGAAGTGTGCGAACGCCTTGTTCGCTTCCGCCATCTTGTGTGTGTCTTCCCGCTTCTTGATCGACGATCCTTCGCCGTTCGCCGCCGCCATGAATTCACCGGCCAGCTTGTCTGCCATGTTCTTGCCCGCACGGGCCTTGGCATACGAAATGATCCAGCGGGTTGCAAGTGCCTGGCCACGGTCCTGACGAACCTCAACCGGCACCTGATACGTACTACCACCAACACGACGACTCTTCACCTCGAGCATCGGCTGCACATTGCGAACCGCCTTCTCGAAGATCTCCAACCCACGACCCTTCGTGCGCTGGTCAATGATGTCAATCGCGTCGTAGAAAATGCCTTCCGCCGTCGACTTCTTGCCGCGAGCCATCAGGTTGTTGATGAACTTCGCAACCTTCAGCGACTGGAACTTCGGATCCGGAAGAATCTCACGTCGTTCAGCGCGTCTACGCCTGGCCATACGCCATTCCCTGGTAATGCCGCGCGCCCCGAAACCCCGGGACGACCAGACGGCTACTTCTTCTTCTTTGCACCGTACTTGCTTCGACCCTGGTTGCGGTCCTCGACACCGGACGTGTCAAGCGTACCACGAATGATGTGGTAACGAACACCCGGCAAGTCCTTCACACGACCGCCGCGCACGAGCACAATCGAGTGCTCCTGCAGGTTGTGACCCTCACCCGGGATGTACGCCGTAACCTCGATCTGATTGGTCAAACGCACACGCGCGACCTTACGAAGAGCCGAGTTCGGCTTCTTCGGGGTCGTCGTGTACACACGCGTACACACGCCACGACGTTGAGGGCAATTATTCAACGCGGGCGCCGTTCCCTTCTTCACGATCCGCTTGCGACCCTTGCGGACCAATTGATTTACCGTGGGCATCGCAACTCCGGTTGCTTCTCCTGCCGGCGGATATCCGCCACCTGAATTCCAAACAACAAAAAGACGCGCAGCGCAGGTCGTCGGGCTCAAAACCCCAGTTTTCCAGTATAGACGGGCTCTACGCCCTTTCCCGAAAGGAAAAAAGGGGCGAGCGACGCACCACAGCGCCGCCCGCTACGGTGTCCCCAATATCGTCTGTTGCCGGCTCCGACTTCGCGTGAACTCAAGGCCGCTGGTTGGGGATCAACCCAACGCCTCCGCACGCCGGAACGTGGCTGGCAACGATTTCGCAAACGTCCGCTGAGTATAGAGGAATCAACCCCTCGAGTCAAGATCCCGAGATCTTATGACTCCTCTTCTCCAGACGTTTCGGAATCACTCGACTCATCATCGTCCGGAACACTCGCAACCGGAGCTGACAATGGGTCGTCATCTTCATCTTCCATGCCGCCGAATTCATACTCTTCGGCTTCCGCGCGAGCACGCTCGGACTCTTCTTCCAACCAGGCCCGATCCTCACGCTCGATCCGCTTGCGCTCTTCTTCCTCAAGGTTGATCACGGTGATACCTTCAAACGGCTTCAGACCGGTACCCGCAGGTATGCGGTGACCCATGATCATGTTTTCCTTGAGACCGCGCAAATCGTCCGTCTTGCGCTCGATTGCCGCTTCCGGAAGCACGCGCGTCGTCTCCTGGAACGAGGCTGCCGAAATCCACGATTCCGTCGACAAGCTGGCCTGCGTAATACCCAGCAACAGCGGGGTGTAACGCGCCGGCTCCGCCGGACGGACCGTCGGCTGCTGCATGTCCAGCTTCTTCAGACGGCGAACCTCACGGTTCACATCAATACGCTCGACGATGTCGCCTTCCTCGAAACGGCTGTCGCCAACGCCTTCCACTACCACCTTCGTCTGCATCTCACGGTTCACACGGTTGATGCGGTGGATGGAGACCTGGTCGCCTTCGAGCAGGCGGGTATCGCCCGGATCCTCGACGCGCACGCGCTGCATCATCTGACGCACGATCACTTCGATGTGCTTGTCGTTGATCTTCACACCTTGCAGACGGTACACCTTCTGGATCTCGTTCACCAGGTATTCCTGCACCTGGCCGGGACCGAGAACCGCGAGAATGTCCTGCGGCGAAACCGCGCCTTCGCACAACGGCTCACCCGCCTTGACGAACTCACCATCGTGCACGAGGATGTGCTTCCCGTACGGGATCTGGTACATATACTCAGTGTTGTCCGGTGCCGTGATCTTGATCTCACGGTATCCGCGCTTCAGCTTCCCGAGCTTGACGCTGCCGTCCACCTCGGAAACCACGGCCGGATCCTTCGGCCGGCGCGCCTCAAACAGCTCAGCCACACGCGGCAGACCACCGGTAATGTCTTTCGTCTTCAACGCTTCACGCGGGATCTTCGCAATCGGGTCACCGGCCTTGATCACTTCGCCCTCTTCCGCTACCAGCGTGCAGCCGGTCGGGAGGATGTAGTTGCCAACCTTCTTGCCTTCCTCGTCGTGAATGCTCACGCTCGGGTTCAGCTTCCGCTGGCCCGGGACTTCGATGATCACACGCTGCTTCATGCCGGTGATCTCGTCCACCTGTTCGCGCATCGTCAAGTCGGACTTGATGTCCGTAAACTTGGTAATGCCCGTCTCGGTGGCGAGAATCGAGGTCATGTGCGCGTCCCACTCGAACAGCACCTGACCTTCCTTCACCTGCTGCTCATCACGCACCAGCAACGTCGAACCGTACGGCACCGAGTACTTGGCGACGATACGGTTGTTGTCGTCGATCAACTTGACGACACCGTTTCGGCGAATCGTGACCATCCGCTTGCCTTCGATGCTGTGCGGATCGTCCTTCTTCGTTACCTGCGCGATGGTGTGGATGTTATCGAACGCGATGAGACCGTCCGACTTCGCCTGCACCTGAGATTCGGACGCAATCAGCGACGCCGTACCACCGATGTGGAACGTACGCAGCGTCAACTGCGTGCCCGGCTCACCAATCGACTGGGCAGCAATAATACCCACCGCCTCGCCGTGGCTGACCGGCATACCGTTCGTCAGGTTAATCCCGTAGCACTTGGCGCAAATGCCCTGCTCGGTTTCGCAGGTCAGCGCGCTGCGAACCTTGACCGCGTCAACACCAGTCTCGGAAATCAACCGCGCTTCGCTCTCACCGACCAGCGTATTGCGCTCCAGCACCAGTTCACCGGTCACCGGATGGGTGATGTCATCCGCCAGCACACGGCCCAGCAGTCGCTCGGCCAGCTGCTCGGTGACTTCCTCGCCTTCCTTCTGCGCTTCGACGGTCACTCCACGCAACGTGCCGCAATCGTCTTCGTTGACGATCACGTCCTGCGCGACGTCCACCAGACGACGGGTCAAGTAGCCCGCGTCCGCCGTCTTCAACGCCGTATCGGCGAGACCCTTACGGGCACCGTGCGTCGAAATGAAGTACTCGAGTACCGACAAACCTTCCTTGAAGTTCGCCGTAATCGGGGACTCAATGATCTCGCCCTTACCACCGGTCATCGTCTTCTGCGGCTTCGCCATCAGACCACGCATACCGGCGAGCTGACGAATCTGATCCTTCGAACCACGCGCACCAGAGTCAGCCATCATAAAGATCGGGTTGAAACCGTCCCGGTCGTTCTTCATGTCACGGAACATCAGCTCCGCGACCTGGCTGGTGGTGTGCGTCCAGATGTCGATGATCTTGTTGTAGCGCTCACCGTCGGTGATGATACCCATCTCGTACTGAGACTGGATCTCATCCACTTCCGCCTGCGACTTCGCGAGAATCTCGACCTTTTCCTTCGGGATGTGGACATCTTCCAGACCCGCGGACAAACCGCCGCGCGTCGAATACCCGAAGCCCAATGCCTTCATCTGATCGAGGAAGTTCGCCGTCTCGGCGTTCCCCACCTCACGGTGGCATTCGGAAATGATCTGCTGGATGCGCTTCTTCGTCAGCAATTCGTTGAAGAAGACACCCTTTTCACGCAACTCTTCCGGCAGGATCTGGTTGAACAGCACCCGGCCCGGAGTCGTTGCGAGGAATTTCTTGTTGTGACGGGCGTGAATCCGCGCATGCAAACCCACCTTGCCGTGGTTGTACGCTACGACCACTTCGTCCAGGCTGCCGAAGAACGTGCCTTCGCCATGATCGCCCGGCTTGATCTTGGTCATGTAGTAGCAACCGAGGACCATGTCCTGGCTCGGCACGGTGATCGGACGGCCACTCGCTGGATGGAGAATGTTCTGGTTCGCCATCATCAACAGCTTCGCCTCGAGTTGCGCCTCGAAGCTGAGCGGCACATGCACCGCCATCTGGTCGCCGTCGAAGTCGGCGTTGAACGCTGTACACGCCAGCGGATGGAGCCTGATCGCCTTACCCTCGATCAACTGCGGCTGGAACGCCTGGATCCCGAGACGGTGAAGTGTCGGCGCACGGTTCAGCAGCACCGGGTGGTTCCCGATAATCCGTTCAAGAATGCCCCAGACCACTTCGTCCCGGCGTTCGACCATGCGCTTCGCCGACTTGACCGTCTTCGCCTTTTCCTGTTCGATCAGCTTGCGGATGACGAACGGCTTGAACAGTTCGATCGCCATTTCCTTCGGCAGACCGCACTCGTGCATCTTCAATTCCGGACCGACAACAATCACACTACGGCCGGAATAGTCAACACGCTTACCCAACAGGTTCTGACGGAAACGACCCTGCTTGCCCTTGAGGTTGTCGGACAACGACTTCAGCGCACGGTTGCCGTCGCTGCGGACAGCAACGCTCTTGCGACCGTTGTCATACAGCGAGTCGACCGCTTCCTGCAGCATGCGCTTTTCGTTGCGCAGAATGACTTCCGGAGCGCGGATCTCGATCAACCGCTTGAGACGGTTGTTGCGAATGATCACGCGACGGTACAAGTCGTTGAGGTCGGAGGTCGCGAACCGACCACCTTCGAGCGGTACCAACGGGCGCAGGTCCGGCGGAATCACCGGAATCACGCTCAGAACCATCCACTCCGGACGGATCATGTCCACACCCGGCGCGTCACGGAAGGCTTCCACGACACGCAGGCGCTTGATCGCGTCCTGCTTACGCTGCTGGCTGGTTTCCTCACGAATCTGCTTGCGCAGCTTCTTCGCTTCGAGGTCAACATCCAACGTGCGGAGCAGATCACGAACCGCGTCGCCGCCGGTCTTCGCGATGAACCGTTCCGGGCTGTCCGGCGGCAACTGGGCGTTGCTCGCGCCGAACTCGTTCATCAGGTTCAGGTACTCGGATTCGGTCACCAGCTGGCGTTCTTCCAGCTCCGAGTTGCCCGGCTGAATCACGATGTAGTTTTCGTAATAAATCAGCCGTTCCAGCTCACGAACCGTCATCCCGAGCAGATACCCGATCTTTGACGGCAGCGACTTGAAGAACCAGATGTGTACCACCGGCACGGCCAGCTTGATGTGGCCCATGCGCTTGCGGCGCACGTCCTTGCGTGTCACCTCGACACCGCAACGGTCGCAGATGATGCCCTTGTAGCGAATGCCGCGGTACTTGCCGCAGTGGCATTCCCAGTCCTTCGTTGGGCCGAAGATCTTCTCGCTGAACAAGCCTTCGTTTTCAGGCTTGTACGAGCGGTAGTTGATCGTCTCCGGCTTCGTCACCTCGCCGTAACTGTTCGCGAGGATCATCTCCGGGCTGGCAACGTTTATCGTGATGTTGTTGATGGGCTTCTGCTCTTGCTGTCCACCCATCGAACGTCCGGGATTCAACACCTTTGCCTCCTTGGATAAGGGGAGGGTACTGACAGGAACCGTCTATCTGCTGCCTGCAACCGTTCTGCCATGCACAGAAACGGCTGTCTTACCACGGACTTAAGTCCGTGGTAAGAGCAAAGTTCCCTTAATCGAGCTTGACGTCCAGCGCCAGGCCCTTGAGCTCGTTGATAAGGACGTTGAACGATTCCGGCACACCCGGAGGTGGAAGGTTCTCACCCTTCACAATCGCTTCGTACGTCCTCGAGCGGCCCATGACGTCGTCCGATTTCACCGTCAGCATTTCCTGCAACAGGAAGCTGGCACCATACGCCTCCAGCGCCCACACTTCCATTTCGCCAAATCGCTGACCACCGAACTGCGCCTTGCCGCCAAGCGGCTGCTGCGTAATCAAGCTGTACGGCCCGATGGAACGTGCGTGAATCTTGTCGTCCACCAGGTGAGACAGCTTGAGCATGTAGATGTAGCCAACCGTCGTCTTCTGATGGAACTGTTCACCGGTGCGGCCATCAAACAACTGAATCTGGCCGTTCGCCGGCAAATCAGCTGCTTCCAGCTCCTTGACAACGTCGTCCATCTTCGCACCGTCGAACACCGGAGTCGCATAATGCTTGCCGAGCTTCTTGCCGGCCCAGCCAAGCACCGTCTCGAAGATCTGCCCGATGTTCATACGACTCGGCACGCCGAGCGGGTTGAGGATGATGTCTACCGGAGTCCCGTCCGCGAGGAACGGCATGTCCTCAATCGGAACGATCTTCCCGACAACACCCTTGTTCCCGTGACGGCCAGCCATCTTGTCACCAACACTCAGCTTGCGGCGCTGAGCGATGTACACCTTGGCCAACTGCAGAATGCCGGACGGCAACTCGTCACCCACCTGAACCTTGTGGATGTCGTTGCGCGCCTTTGTCTGCACCGTGTCAATCGCGGTACGGTATTCCTGCAGGGCGTAATTGACGAGCAGGTTCGTTTCCTCCTCGTCCACCCATTCGATCTCTTCCGCGATCAAGCCGAGGTCCAGGCCTTCGATCAGCTCGTTGGTATATACCAGACCAGCTTCGACCATTTCCTCGCCCGTCGCCATGTTCACCGCGCCCTTCGAGGTGCGGCCGACGAGCAGCCCTTCGAGGTTGTGCAGGACATCGCGCCGCAAATTGCGGATTTCCTGCTCCATCTTCTCCTCGATCAACGCGACACGTTCCTTGTCGCGCCGGCGGGTCTCGGTGTCCTTGATCTTCCGGCTGAACAGCTTCGTGTCAATCACGATGCCGTACATACCCGGATGAGCCTTCAACGACGCGTCCTTCACGTCGCCAGCCTTGTCACCGAAAATCGCCTTCAACAGCTTGTCTTCCGGTGTCAGGTCGGTTTCACCCTTCGGTGTCACCTTACCCACCAGAATGTCGTTCGGCTTGACCAGCGCGCCGGTGCGGATAATGCCGTTCTCGTCGAGATCCTTCGTCGCCTCTTCCGACACGTTCGGGATTTCGCGAGTCAGCTCTTCCTTGCCGCGCTTCGTCTCACGAACCTGTAGCTCGAGCTCTTCAATCCGGATTGAGGTGAATACGTCATCACGCACAATGCGTTCGGAAATGATCACCGCGTCTTCGAAGTTGAACCCGTGCCACGGCATGAACGCGACCAGCACGTTGCGGCCCAGCGCCAGGTCGCCACGCTCAGTGGACGGACCGTCCGCCAGCGGACGCCCGGAACGCACGAACTGGCCCTTCTCGACCAGCGGACGCTGGTTGATGCAGGTGTCCTGGTTCGAACGTTCGAACTTGTGCAGCTTGAACGTGCGGTACATCGGCGGCAAGTCGGTCTGCCGATCCTTCGACACACCCTTGCGCCGCGCCTTCATCACGATCTTCTCGGCGTCAACATAGACGATCTCACCGTCTTCCTCCGCCGAAACGATCGCGCGCGAGTCACGCGCCGCACGCGGCTCCATGCCCGTCCCGACAAACGGCGCTTCCGGTACCAGCAACGGCACCGCTTGGCGCTGCATGTTCGAGCCCATCAACGCGCGGTTCGCGTCGTCGTGCTCGAGGAACGGAATCATCGCCGCCGCCAACGATACCATCTGCGTCGGCGCGACGTCCATGAAGTCAATCTTGTCCGGCTCCATCACCGGATAATCCGCACGATAACGACACTTGACGCGATCGTTCTTGAACGTGCCATCATCCAGCAACGGCGCGTTCGCCTGCGCGATCACGTACTTGTCTTCGTCATCAGCAGAAAGATACCGGATCTGCTTGGTGACCTTGCCATTCTTCACCACACGGTACGGCGTCTCAACAAAACCGAGGTCGTTGAACCGCGCATAGGTGGTGAGCGACGAGATCAGACCGATGTTCGGACCTTCCGGTGTCTCAATCGGGCACAACCGGCCGTAGTGCGTATAATGCACGTCGCGCACTTCGAAGCCGGCACGCTCACGCGTCAGACCACCCGGACCAAGCGCCGACAGACGGCGCTTGTGCGTCAACTCCGTCAACGGGTTGACCTGGTCCATGAACTGGCTCAGCTGGTTCGTCCCGAAGAACGTGTTGATCACGCTTGACACAGTACGCACGTTCACGAGATCCTGCGGCTGCAGTTTCTCGGTGTCGCGGACATTCATCCGCTCCTTGATCGTGCGCGCCATGCGGCTGAACGCGACGCTGAACTGGTTCGCGAGCTGCTCGCCGACGGTACGCACCCGGCGGTTGCCGAGGTGGTCGATGTCGTCGGTCTGGCGCTTGCCGTTCTTCAGATCGAGCACGTACTTGACGATCGCGACGATGTCCTGATCGGTCAGGATCGTCACGTCTTCCGGCACGCTTTCCAAATCGAGCTTCACGTTGATCCGGTAGCGCCCAACCGCGCCGAGGTCATAGCGCTTGTCATCGAAGAACATGCGCTGCAACAGCTTGTGAGCTGTCTCGACGTCGGGCGGATCACCATTGCGCATCTCGCGATAGATGAACTCAAGCGCTTCGTCGCGAGACTGCGTGCGGTCCTTGGCAAAGGTGTTCTGCAACACCTCAAAGCTGTGCTCGTTGTCCTTGCCACGGATCTTCTTGAGCAGCGGGATCCGGCGGACTTTCGCCCGCTTGATCTTCTTCATCAGCTCATCATCGAACTCGGCACCCTTCTCACCGAGGATCTCGCCAGTCTCTTCGTCGACGACATCGGTGGTCAGGCGACGGCCGAAGTAGCTTTCGATGTTCTTGCGGCTCAACGGAACATCTTCGCTGAAACCGAACTGCTCGAGAATCTGATCGTCCGAACTGAACCCGATCGCACGCATGAACGTGGTCACCGGGAATTTCTTCCGGCGATCAATGTAGACGAATACCGCGTTGTTGATATCCGTCGTGAATTCAATCCAACTGCCGCGGAACGGAATGATGCGGGCAGAGAAAATCCGCGTTCCATTCGGGTGAATGGAATCACTGAAGAACACACCCGGACTACGGTGCAGCTGACTGACGATGACACGCTCGGCACCATTGATGATAAACGTACCTGTCTCCGTTATCATCGGGAGA
Organism: bacterium; assembly: GCA_963675295.2. Classification (GTDB taxonomy): domain Bacteria; phylum Electryoneota; class Electryoneia; order Electryoneales; family Electryoneaceae; genus BMS3BBIN04. The sequence goes on along the minus strand of CAXXKJ010000002.1, from coordinate 1,405,856 downwards.
TTGCCGAGGTACACGTCCGATTCGATCGTCTGATCGAATTCTTCCGAATCCTCGCCCTCGGTCCGTGTCGACAAACGCAACACGGCCTTGAGCGGAGCGGTGAAGCTGACACCCCGTTCCTTGCATTCCTCCACCGAATACTTGGGCGGTTCGATGTAATACTCCACGAACTCCAGCAAATGCTCTTCCCGGTTGTCCACAATCGGGAACACCGAGGTAAACACCTGCTCCAAGCCTTTGTTCTCACGCTGGTGGGGCGGAACGCCTAGCTGCAAAAAATCGCGGAAGGACTTGAGCTGGACCTCGAGAAGGTCCGGAATGTCCAGGGGGACCTCAATCCGCGCGAAACTGTGACGAGTGATCGGTTCTTTCTTCGCCACGTTCGACCCTCCTGGTAAGAGTACTGTCTAGTTGGTACCAACTGCTGTACCAGAAACACCGGAGCCCCGGAGTTTCAGCGAGTCTTCTAAACTGCAAAGACAAAACGGCAAAAGCAGAAAAATCCAACTACAATCGCCGTAACCCGAGCATCGCTGAGAACCGGGGTACCGCATGCCGAAACGGCACGAAACGGCGGAGCGCTCCTGCGAAGGCGCGTTCCGCCGTTACAGACACTCACCGGCACTGCCGGTACCGCGAACAATTACTTCATCTCCGCGGCGCCGCCAACCTCTTCAATCTGCTTGATGATGTCTTCCGCTTCTTCTTTCGGCACGGCTTCCTTGAGGGTATTCGGAGCGCCGTCGACCAGGTCCTTCGCTTCCTTAAGACCCAAGCCGGTCAGCTGACGCACGACCTTGATGACCTGAATCTTCTTCGCGCCGGCATCCTTCAGGACGACGTCAAATTCCGTCTTCTCTTCCTCGGCCGCAGCCGCTTCGCCACCACCCGCTGCCGGGGCCGCACCAGCCATCATGACCGGAGCTGCAGCCGCGGAAACGCCGAACTCTTCTTCCAGTGCCTTCTTCAGCTCGACGAGCTCAAGCACCTTCATGTTCTTGATGGCATCGATAATCTGTTCCACCTCGAACCTCCAAACCTGCTATGAATGCGTTCTTTTGTTGCTATATCATGTGGAAAAGTAGCCGGTACCGCCAAACGGTAACCCGCCGCGGTTCGGCTTATGCAGCCGCGCCCTCTTCCTTCTGCTTCTCTTGAATCACCGCTTCCAGCACCGCCAGGAACTGCCGTACGATCTCGTTCAGCAGCGAAACAAAGCCGCTCAACGGGCTCGCAATGCTGCCCACGATGCTCGCGTACATCTCTTCCGTTGACGGCAGCGACGCGAAATCCTTTACACGGTCCGCACCGTAAAACTCACCATCAACCAACACACCCTTGAAGACCAGCTTGTCATGACCCTTCGCGAAATCAGCAAGCGTCTTCGCCGGTGATACCGGCTCGTCCGATATGCCAATCGCCGTCGGCCCCTTCAACAGGGATTCGTCCGTGATCGTGAGTCCCTGCTTCTCAAGCGCCATCTTGAGAATGCTGTTCTTCACGACGAGGAACTCCCCGCCTTCAGCCTTGTGGAAATTGCTACGCAGCTGGTTCGTTTGTGCTACGCTCAACCCACGGTAGTCCGTGAAGATGACCGCGCTCTTGTCTGCCAGCCGCTCTTCCAGGGTCTGGAGAGCTTTCTTCTTTAACGGGCTGGCCTTCGCCGTGATCTCACCCATCGGTATTCCCTGCTAAGGTTCGCCTCTCCCCAACTTCAGGAGGATGGGATACTCAATTTGAGGAATCGGTCTCGCGATTCCGAAGCTTAGACGGCAGCCACCACCATTCGGGCAGCTGATCCAGCCGCATCAGCACGGTCAAGCCGTACCCCCGGACTCATCGTCGAGGAAAGCGTTACACGCTTGATGTAAACGCCCTTGACTGCCGCCGGACGCATACGAGTCAACGTGCCGATTACCTCACGGACATTGTCCGCCAACTTCTGCGGCTCAAAACTCGCCTTGCCGACTCCGATGTGGACAATACCATACTTGTCAACACGGAAGTCGATTCGACCCGCCTTCACCTCTTGCACCGCCTGGCCGACGTCGAAAGTGACCGTACCGGTCTTCGGGTTTGGCATCAGGCCACGGGGACCGAGAACACGCCCAAGCTTACCGACATCACGCATCACATCCGGCGTGGCAATCAGTACGTCAAACTCGAACCAGTTCTCGTTCGTAATCTTGTCAATGAACTCATCGAATCCGACGTGATCCGCACCGGCCTCACGCGCCTCAACCTGCTTCTCACCCTTGGTCAGAACCAGTACCCGCACCTGCTTACCCGTACCATGCGGCAAGGTCAGCGTTCCACGGATCATCTGATCCGCCTTCCGCGGGTCGACGTTGAGATTGACGGTCACTTCGACGGTTTCGTCGAACTTCGTCTTCGTCGCGAATTTCTTGATGAGCTCGATGCCCTCGTCGAGCTGGTATTCGCGGAAGCGATCGACATCTGCCATCGCTTCCTTCCAGCGTCGGCTGCGCTTCATCCTATTGCTCCACAATAACGCCCATCGAACGGGCCGTGCCGGCGATGATGTGCATCGCCTGTTCAACGGTGTGCGCGTTCAGATCCGGCATCTTCTTCTCCGCGATCTCGCGTACCTGGTCCAGCTTGATCGTGCCGACCTTGGTGCGGTTCGGTTCGCCCGAGCCCTTGTCCAGCTTGATCGCCTTCTTGATCAAATAGCTGGCCGGAGGGGTCTTCATGATGAAGGTGAACGAACGATCCTGGTAGACCGTCACCTCCACCGGTGTCAACTCACCCGGAACCTGCGCCGTCTTCGCATTGAACGCCTTGACGAACTCCATGATGTTCACGCCCTTCGGACCGAGCGCCGTACCGACAGGGGGCGCCGGAGACGCCTGACCGCCGGGAATCACGAGTTTCGCAATGCCGATGACTTTCTTCGCCATGACTTGTGCCTCAGGACTCGCTGAAATCCGTCGTTACCTGGAGGAAATCGACCTCCACCGGGGTCTCGCGACCGAAAATCGACACGAGAACCTTCAACTTCCGTTTTTCAGCGTTGATTTCCTTAATCGTCCCCTGGAAGTCCTTGAACGGACCGTCCGCGATTTTCACCACGTCATCCACGAGGAACGGAATTTCAACGGTTGTTTGACCCGCCCTCTCTTCCACACGGCCGAGAATGCGGTCCACTTCTTCCTTCTGCAGCGGCTCGGGATCACTCCCGGATCCACCGATAAACCCCATTACGCCCGGGGTGTTCAGTACCAGGTGCTTGCTGTGCTTCGTCAACTCCATCTCAACCAGCAAATAGCCGGGGAAGAAGTTGCGACGCTTGGTTCGCTTCTTGCCGTCACGCATCTCGACAACTTCTTCGGATGGGATCAGCACATTGCCAACCAGCTCCCGATATTCCTCCAGCCGCTCCAACTCAGCCTCAAGGTATTCCTTGACGCGATTTTCCTGGCCGGTGAAAACTTGTAGGACGTACCATTCCATGGACAAACTGACGTCAGATAATCAGTTGAATAACACGCGAGATGATGAAGTCAGCCGCAAAAATGAAAATCGCCAGCATGACCGACAGCATCAGTGTAATCCCCGTCGACTCAAGCAACACACCGCGAGTCGGCCAGGTCACCTTGCTCATCTCGGCACGAACATTCTGGATGTATTCCGCAACCTTCTTAAACATCTCCAACCTCTGGGAGAAGACCGGGCCATTCTGCCATCCTGCAAAACGTCCGGCGGTCCATTGTTGACACGGTCTAACCGAGCCGGGAATCACCATCCCTAGGCAGGACACGAGGGACTCGAACCCCCAACCCCCGGTTTTGGAGACCGGTGCTCTACCAATTGAGCTAGTGTCCTTTAACAACAGGTCTGAGCTGTGAGTTGTGAGTCATGAGCAACCCCAACACCTCATACCTCAAACACCCCTCGCTTGTCAGCGGCTTTCCCGGTGCATCGTGTGCTTGTTGCACCGAGGGCAGTACTTCTTTACGACCAGACGGTCCGGGTGTTCCTGCTTGTTCTTCGACAGCGTGTAATTCCGGGAATGGCACTCCTCACACTCCACGACCACCTTAACACGCATCGAACCTGTTCCCCATCGCGCCTGAACCGTTGCCCCGCCTAGGCAAAGCTGCGGGTTGCGATCTTCTGCCAACCCGCTCGAATCAAGCTCCGCGGGCGACCTTGTGAATTCACGGCCGCCCGCGAATACATCTATGCTTAACGCTCCGGCAATTCCACCGCCGGTTGCGCCAGACTACTCGATAATCTTCGCGACAACACCGGCGCCGACGGTACGGCCACCCTCACGGATCGCGAAACGAAGCGTCTCTTCCATCGCGATCGGGGCGATCAGCTCGACAACCATCTTGATGTTGTCACCAGGCATCACCATCTCGACACCGTCAGGCAACTTGATCGCGCCAGTCACGTCCGTCGTACGGAAGTAGAACTGAGGACGATACCCATCGAAGAACGGCGTGTGACGACCACCTTCGTTCTTGCTCAGGATGTAAACCTCAGCCTCGAACTTCGTGTGCGGAGTAATCGAACCCGGCTTCGCCAACACCATACCGCGCTCGATCTCATCCTTGTCAACACCACGAAGCAACAGACCCGCGTTGTCACCCGCCTGACCCTCGTTCAGGATCTTGCGGAACATCTCAACACCCGTCACGACCGTCTTCCGAGCCGCACCAAGACCGACCAACTCAACCTCTTCACCGGTCTTCACAATGCCACGCTCAATACGGCCCGTCGCTACCGTACCACGACCCGTAATCGAGAACACGTCCTCAACCGGCATCAGGAACGGCTGATCCGTCGCACGCTCCGGCTCCGGGATGTACTCGTCAATCGCCTTGATCAACTCGAAGATCGACGTCGTCGCCTTCTCGTCATCAGGATTGTTCAACGCTTCCAATGCACTGCCACGGATGATCGGAATGTCGTCGCCCGGGAATTCGTACTCGGAAAGCAGTTCACGCATCTCAAGCTCGACCAGGTCCAACAACTCTTCGTCGTCAACCAGGTCGACCTTGTTCATGTAAACCACCAACGCCGGCACGTTCACCTGACGGGCCAACAGAATGTGCTCACGAGTCTGCGGCATCGGACCGTCCGCTGCACTCACAACCACAATCGCACCGTCCATCTGCGCAGCACCCGTGATCATGTTCTTCACGTAGTCCGCGTGACCCGGACAGTCTACGTGCGCGTAGTGACGGTTCTCCGACTCATATTCGACGTGAGCCGTCGCAATCGTGATACCACGCTCACGCTCTTCAGGAGCGTTGTCAATCGAATCGAACGAACGGAATTCCGCACCGCCCGCCTTCGACAACACCAACGTCATCGCGGCCGTCAACGTCGTCTTGCCATGGTCCACGTGACCAATCGTTCCCACGTTTACGTGGGGCTTCGTCCGCTCAAATACTTCCTTCGCCATCCTGCGTCCTCCGGCGGTCTTGGTGCCTGACTATTTCTGCTCTCTCATCTGGATCGCTAACAGAGCCTTCGACCGGATTTGAACCGGTGACCTCATCCTTACCAAGGATGCGCTCTACCTCCTGAGCTACGAAGGCTGAAAATCAGTTATGAGCTGTGAGTTATGAGCCATGAGTAACTGCAAACACTCACAACAGAACTCACGTCGTCTCACACACCCCTGTGAGCGGGAGACGGGACTCGAACCCGCCACATCCAGCTTGGAAGGCTGGTGCTCTACCAGATGAGCTACTCCCGCTTGTCTTCGGACCACCCTGCTCGGGCCCATGCTCTGCGGGCATCACTGCATCCCGGCATTCCGGGCGGGCCTGCATCCACTCTGTGGGGGGAGAAGGATTCGAACCTTCGAAGGCGTACGCCGGCAGATTTACAGTCTGCTCCCTTTGGCCGCTCGGGCATCCCCCCGACTATCACTTCAACCCGACATCCTCGCCGGGCGAAAAACGTTCAGCTTGTGTAAAGATCGCGTTCAATCCTGCCTTAACAACACAGAAACGGTGACCTCCGCTCACGATCCAGGTGTTTTGGCCCTCCGCCTGTGCTGGGGCGGGAGCCTCCCTGCTCCGTGTCGCATGCCACCTTGGGTACCTGGCTTGTTGCGCAAAGCATTGAGCCGGCGATCGGACTCGAACCGATGACCGCTGGATTACAAATCCAGTGCTCTACCAACTGAGCTACACCGGCATTCCAGCTGGCCTGACACCTCCGAGCCTGTATCCATTCCCGGGTACGCTTTCACCCGAGCTGGAAACCGAGTCGACGCTTCACGGTTGACCCGCACAAAAATGCGGCGTTTGGCACGAAAATATCCGCCGTGCGCCGCAGCCCTAAATATAGCTCCCTGCTTTTCGGAGTCAAGAGGGGATCGGTGCCCGTCTCCAAGCCCTCCTCCCCCTGGCTCTAGATCAACTTCTGCTCCTTCGCGTACGCCTCGAGCTCGTCCCGGAAGTTCGGATGGGAGATCCCGATCAACGCCTTTGCCCGCTCGCGATACGACTTCCCGTGCAGGTTTACCGCGCCGTGCTCCGTCACCACCCAGTGCACGTCCGCGCGCGTCGTCACCACACCCGCACCCGGCTTCAGCTGCGGCACAATCCGGCTCAGCGTATCGCCCTTCGCCGTGCTCGGCAACGCGATAATCGGCTTGCCGCCCTTGGAGCGCGCTGATCCGCGAATGAAATCCACCTGGCCGCCAAACCCGGAGTACAGTCGCGGCCCGATGCTGTCCGCACACACCTGCCCGGTGATGTCCACCTCGATCGCACTGTTGATCGCGACCATGTTGTCATGCTGCGCGATCACGCTGATGTCGTTCACGTATTCCGTCGGACGGAATTCGACAATCGGGTTGTTGTCAATGAAATCAAATGTCTTCCGTGTCCCAAGGACAAAGCCCGCGACCATCTTGCCACGGTTGATTGTCTTCTTGTCGTTGGTGATGATCCCTTCTTCGACCAGGTCCACCACCCCGTCACTGAACATCTCAGTGTGCACCCCGAGATCCCGTTTCTCACGCAGGTGATACAGCACCGCGTCCGGAATCGTGCCGATGCCCATCTGCAACGTGTCGCCATCGTTGATGAGATCCACGATGTTTTCGCCGATCTTCAACGGCACCAGGTTCTTCTCGTCGCTGAAGTCCGGCACGAACTGCGCCATCTCGAACAGGGCGTAATCGTACGGGACAAACGCGTCGATCTTGTTCACATGGATGAAGCTGTCGCCCAGCGCGCGTGGCATCAGCCGGTTGACCTGCGCGATCACATATTTCGCCGAGTCTGCCGCTGCTTTGGTCACCCCAACGTCAACGCCAAACGAGCAGAAGCCGTGATCGTCAGGCGGGGAAACGTGGATCAGGCAAACGTCAATCGGAAGCGTCCCGTCAATGAACAACCCCGGCACCTCGCCGAGGAAAATGCCCATCGCATCCGCACGGCCCTCCGCAACCGCGTTGCGGGCGTTGTGGCCGATGAACAGCGCGCGATGCCGGAACGTCCCCTCGTATTTCGGATCGAGGTACGGAGCGTCGCCCATCGTCAGAATGTGCATCACCTCCACATTCTCGAGCTGATCCGCGCGGCCGACCATCGCGGTGGTCAACGCCGTCGGAACCGCACAGCCAGGTTGCACAAACACCCGGTCGCCGCTCTTGATCACCTTGACCGCTTCGTCCGCGGACATCCGCCGCGACTGGTACTTTTCATTCCATCTCATCCCAACACCTCGTCGATCGCATGAGACTCGACACCAAATGTCTCCGCGATCAAGTCACGGACAACTTTCCCATCGTACAACGCCAGACCGGTCCGCAAATACGGATGCGAACGCAGCGTTTCCTTCACTCCCGCCCGCATGATCTCACGAACAAACGGCAGCACCTGGTTCTGGAACGCACGCGTCGCGGTGCGCGGTACCAGCGCTGGCATGTTCGGCACGCAGTAATGCACCACCTCTTCCTCTATATAGGTTGGGTCGGAGATGGACGTCGGACGGCTGGTTTCCGCCGTACCGCCCTGGTCAATCGCCACATCCACCAACACACTGCCACGCTTCATCGCACGGACCTGATCTCGCATCAGAATGTGCGGCGTCGGATGATCCTCGATCAAAATCGCGCCGATCAGCACATCGACGAAACTGCACAGCTTTTCGATGTTGTGCTCGTTGACGATACCGGTCTGCAGCCGGTTGCCGTAAGTTTTCATCGCATCACGCAGCGGCGCGATTTTCTGGTCGACGAGGATCACGTGCGCGCCGCGGTTCAACGCCGCTGCAGCTGCAGCCTGGCCAACCACACCGGCGCCGAGGATCCCGACGCTGGCACTCGGCACGCCCGGCAACCCGCCAAGCAGAATGCCGCGTCCACCACGGTCGGCGCGGAGGTGTTCCGAGCCCGCATGTACCGCCAACTGGCCGGCGATTTCGCTCATCGCCCGGCGAACCGGATGGCCGCCGCCCTCGTACCAGATGTTCTCCAGCGCGATCGCGGTGATCTCACGTTCATACAGCGAGATGAACACCTCGCGCGGGGCTTGCGGAAGCTGCAGGTAACTGACCAGCGCAGCCCCTTCACGGATCATCTCCGCTTCCTGCGGATTGGGGCGAAGCACCTTGATCACCAGATCCGCACGACCGAGCGCTTCCTCTTCGCTGTAGACAATCGTCGCGCCGGCGTTCTCGTACTCGGAATCACGCCAACCCGCCGCTTCACCGGCGTTCGTTTCGATGTACACCGTCGACCCGGCCTCGACCAGCGAACGAGCCGCCGCCGGTGATACCGCGACACGTGTTTCGTCGATAAACCGCTCACGCGGAATGCCGATGATCATCTCCGCCTCCCCTGCCTTGGGCTGCTACCTGAGTTCATTTCCCAGCTTCGTCCGGCCAATGTACCGTTTTGCCGATGCGAAAACCGGGATGCGGAATATACAGTGAGCCGGGAGAGCGAAACCATGCCCACGAGCGCGAGATTGCCACAATATTCAAACGACACGTTTGCCTGATCGCATCCTGTCCTCCATATTTCAGGCTTCGTGATCGTGAGACAGGATTCCCGCTGATGCGATCCAGCAATCTCCGTAAAAGCAAGCTGATACCAGCCGTTTCCGCCGGCCTCGCTGCACTGTGTGTGGTGACAGTGCCCGCGCTCGCCGGTCTGTTCCACGTTCAGGTTGCTGCCGTCAGCGACGAATCCCTCGCTCTGCAAACCGAAACTCAGCTCGAACAACGCGGCCTCGAACCGGTCGGCATCCACTGGCGGGACGGACTCTACCGGATCTGGGCCGGAGACGGGGAAACCCGGGACGACCTTCAACCGTATATGGATGAACTGCACGGGAACGGATTCCCCGACGCGTTCATCGTCGAATTGGGACCGGAACGCATCAGCGACGTACCGGAACCACCCGTCGTCGCCCCGCAACCGTACGCCATCCAGATCTTCAGCCTCAGCAATCCCGAGGATGCCGATCGCGCTGCTGAACGGGCACGGGATAAAACCGGCTACGATGTCAGCATCGTACCCGGGGACGGGCTGTATCGCGTGCAACTGGGACCGTTCGAATCACGTGACGCCGCTGAGTTCGCGAAACAGGTGGTTCAGGGCCGGGGCTTCACCGACTGCTTCCTCGTGCCCCTTGAGCAATGAGCCAGTATCATCTTTCAGCCAAGTGCATCCTAATTCTACCATTCGAACAATGACCAGGGAACCGGAGCCGGAATTCTCATGCACGGACACCACAGATTACATTGTCTGCCTGACAGACAACACATAGCTTCACCGGCAGCAGCGAGGGAGTCAGCCATGATTCGATTTGGGGGATTTGACACGATGATCCGGTCTTCAGCGGCCCTGTTGTTGCTGGCCACCCTGTTGCTCGCTACCGCATTTACCGTACATGCACAGGACGATGTCGTCGAACCACCAGTCCCGTATGAGGTCGTGTTCTCATCTTCCGGTGTCGCCGCCGGTGACGCGGTCAAGGCCGCGTATGTCCTCGACGTTCCGAACGACCACCACATCACCGACAAGAGCTACGGCCTGCTGTATTGGGAACCGACCCTGCCGGACGGCTTCACCCTCGCCGACACCACCTGGCCGCACGGCGAGATGGAAGCCGGCGAAGAGGTGTACCGTGGTACGGTGACGGTACTGTTCACGATTAACGTAGACCCATCCGTCGCCCCCGGTGACTACGAAATTCCCTACTGGTACGGCTACCAGATCTGCCGTGAGCAGCCGCCGGAGAAGTGCTTCCTGCCTAATGGCGGCGAGGGCACGATCAATCTGACCGTGCTCGAGGAAGGCGCGTCTGGCATTCCGAGCAGCCATCCAGCCTTCGTCGAAGTCGTCGAGGTTGAAGAACCTGCTGCGATGACGACCGAGTCCGATGGGTCGCTCGAGAACCGGCTTACCGCCGCGCTCGAGAACGGCAACCTGATCGCGTTCCTGCTGGTCTTTGCCGCCGGGTTCCTGATCAGCCTGACACCCTGTGTTTACCCGATGATCCCGATCATCATCGGCTTCGTTGGCGGATCTGCTGGCGGGAGCCGGATGAAGGGCTTCATCCTCAGCGTATTCTTCGTGCTCGGCTTGGCGATTGTCTACGCAACCCTCGGCGTGATCGCAGGGTTGACCGGCGCGCTGTTCGGCGCGTTCATGCAGAACCCGATCGTACTGTGGTTCATCGTCGCCGTCTTCGTCGCGCTCGGCGCATCGATGCTCGGCGCATTTGACATCACCGTCCCCTCCGCGATCCAGGACAAGATGATGGGCGGGGAACGTTCTGGCCTGATCGGCGCGATGTTCATCGGTGGTGTCACCGGCATCGTCGCTGCGCCGTGCGCGGGTCCGCCGCTGTTGGTGCTGCTCAGCTGGATTGGCAATACGGGGAACGTCGTTCTCGGCTTCCTTTACATGGCGACCCTGGCGCTCGGATTGGGCGTCCTCTTCATCGTGCTCGGCACCTCGACCGCCGCGATGACCGCCCTGCCGCAGGCCGGCGGCTGGATGGACAAGATCAAGAAGGGCCTCGGCATCATCATCTTTGGTGTCGCCCTCTACTACCTCAACCTGCTGCTGAGCCCGACCATCTTCCACCTGGTGACCGGCATCGCCTTCGTGCTGCTCGGACTTTACATCGGCGCCGCGAACAAGTGGTCTGAACTGGTGGGCATCGGCAAGCTCGGCAAGGGGCTGGGCTATGTCGCCGTCGCCGCCGGGATCTTCTACGTCATCCTCGGGCTCGCAGAGTTGAACGATGTCAACCTCAGCGGCGGTGTCGCAGCTTCAACTGCCGCAGCGGGTACCATGCAGGTGGACGAGAACCACGTGCCGTGGAACGTGAACGCCTACGACGACGTATTCCAGATGGCGGCCGACGAAGGCAAGCCGGTGCTGATCGACTTCTACGCCGACTGGTGTGGCGTGTGCGTCGAGCTTGATCACAACGTCTGGAATCAGGACATTGTCATCGACGCGACACAGGACTACATCCCGCTGAAACTGGATTACACCAAATCCACCGATGAGCTGGAAGCGTTGCGTAAAAAGCACAACATCGGCGGACTGCCAACGGTGATGATCGTTGGGCCGGACGGCACCGAACGTGCCCGGTTCAACACCTTCATGGAACCGGAAGAAGTCGTCGAGTGGCTGGACACGCACAAGGGTGCGTAACCGCGACTCCAGAGAACCAAAAACCATCTCGATACGAGTGCATCTCATTAAGCGACGAGGGAACCGATGGAAAAAGTGACCGACGCCAACTGGGAATCTGACGTTCTGCAGTCTGGTGAACCCGTGGTAGTTGACTTTGGCGCGACATGGTGCGGGCCGTGCAAGAAGCTTGACCCGATCATGGAACAGCTTGCCGTCGAGTACGAAGGCAAGGTCAAGGTTCGCAAGGTGGATGTTGGCGAAGCGCCGGGAGTGGCGCAACGGTACAAGGTTCTGTCGGTGCCGCGAGTCCTGTTTTTCAAGGGCGGCGAGGTACGGGAACAGGTGAACGGCCTGCTGCCCAAAGACAAGCTTGCCGAGAAGATCGACAACTTACTGAACGGATAGCGTCATGAAGCGTATTTCGATGTTGATCGGTGCAATTGCACTGTTTGCCGTAGCTGCATATTTCCTGTTTGGCCCGAATGCTGCCGAGAACACCATGGTTCCGGAAGCCCAGGCGGCTCAAGAACAGCCCGGCTTCACCGTGTCCACCATTGACGGTGGCACATTCAGCCTCGACGACAACAAGGGCAAAGTCGTCCTCGTGAATTTCTGGGCGACCTGGTGCCCGCCATGCCGTCTCGAAATCCCGCACTTCGTCGAGATGTATGACGAGCACAAGGCTGAAGGCTTCCGCATTGTCGGTATCTCCCTCGATCGCAAGGGCGTCGGCGTGGTCAACGACTGGCTCGCCCAGAACCCGGTGAACTACCCGATCGCCATGGGCGAGGACGGCGCACTCTTCAGCCAGTACCAGGAATTGATCAACCCCAGCGAACGCGGCGGCATCCCGTATTCGGTCATCATCGATGCGAACGGCAACGTGGCCCACACCATCGTCGGCTACCGTGACAAGGCCCAGTGGATGGAAATGATCAACCCGTTGCTGAAGGACGTCAAGCTGTAAGAAAGACAGTTGACAGTGGTCAGTAAAAGACCAAAGACCTGAGTTCTGAGACTTGAGACTTGAGACTTGAGACTTGAGACTTGAAAAATACGTGGCCGTGTCAGAAAACTTGCTGACGCGGCTACGTTGCTCTAGACCATTCCGAAGTGGCCTTGTCAGTGAAACCGTTCACACGGCCGTGTTGCTCCAGGATAGTGCAGAGGGGTCGTAGCAACGAGATCCGGGGACACTATGTCCCCAAAGTGTCCCCGGATCTTGAATGAGTTCTCGGATCCTGAATCTGTCCCTGCATCTTGCCCGTGTTGGCTCCGACAACGCGGGTCGTCCGAACCGGCTTTTTTCACCCGGTCCGACTCTCACCCTACTGGTGTCCACCCTCGTCTAGAACGACCTGGTACGGCAGCGTCACCCCCTCGTACGAGAAGTCGATCAACGCGTCGATCCGGTAAAAAAGATCGCCGCTGTTGATCAGGTTCACCAGCTCCATCCCGACCTTCTCCACTGGCGCCTTGATGTGTAACGGAACCGTCACCATCTCCCCTGTCGGGATAGCGAGATCCTTCGTCACAGACGCCGTCGCGAGGGCGTCGTCGGCGTTCAACTCGGCCTCGGTGAACTCGGTCTGACGAGTGAACAGCCGCACATCGGCCGCTTTCGCCAGCAATGGGATCACGCTGTTGTTCGTCACGCCGATATCGACATTGAACACCAGATCGATCTTCGGCAGCTCGAACAGCCCCTGCGGCGTGATGTCGATGTCCGGCGAGAACGATTGCAGCTCGAATTCGACGCTGTTCAGCAACGCATCCCGCAGAATCTGTTCCGGCGTTCTGCCCTTCCCCATCTGCCCGAACGGCAGGCAGCCCGCCGCGAACAATAGCACCATTACAACTGAAGATACAATCCCTGCCCGAACACTTCGTTTCATGCTCAATCCCTGTTTGACGTCCTTCCCAATGCCTGGTCGTCAAAATGGCAACAGCTGAGCTCAAATTAAAACTCAAGCGACGAGAGCAGAGGGTCACTACCCTAAGTGTGTCGCTTCCCCAGTCAGCTCGTCCTTCCTGATCTGGCCTGTCCTGCGCTCGTTCGCATCCTCACACCTCACACCTGCTTTTCACATCTTGCACCACCGCCGTTTAATCCGCTACACTCCCGCGCATTGCGTTTCGTAAACAAGACCGGACTCAACCATGCCTTCCATCTTCACCCGTGACGAACTCCTCGGACGCATCCGCCGTCTGCAAGACCAGATGCGTCAACAGAGCATCGACGGCGCGCTGATCCTGCAACGCGTTGACATGATCTACTACACCGGCGTCGTCTTCCCCGGTGCGGTCGCGATCCCCGCAACCGGCGACCCACGCATCTTCGCATGGCGACGGCTGCACCTGTTCGACGATACCAGCGTCACGCAACCGGAAATTGTCAAGGGCATGGGCCACCTGTTCGCCGTGCTCGCGAATGACAGCGACATCGCCGGCTGGAAACACGTCGGCCTCGAGGAAGATGTCCTCCCGGTTGCTACCTACAAGGCGCTCGAACGCAAGGTCTGGCCCGATTCCGACCTGGTCGACATCGCCGCTACCATCCGCACCCAACGGATCGTCAAATCCCCCGCCGAGCTGGACATCATCCGCCGCTCGGGCAAAGTTCTGGCCGCCGGGTTCGAATCGCTGCGCGAGTTCATCCGTGAAGGGGTGCACGAATACGACGCCCAGGCGCGCATGGACCTCGTCATGCGTGAACGAGGCGATCAGATCTCGGGACGCACCCGTGGCTTTAACGCCGAGGCGGGCGGGGTTGTCGCCGCTGGTGTCTCGGCTGCGGTCGATAACGCGTTCGACGGCCCGATCGGCCAGCCGGGACGCAACCCGCTGGTGCCGAAAGGCGCGGGCGGCAAGGTCATCGAACGCGGTGAGCCGGTCATCTGCGACCACACCGCCGGAGTCGACGGCTACATGACCGATATGACCCGCACCTACTGCGTCGGTCCGCTCAGCGACCTGGACCCGAAGTTCGTGGACGCGCACAACTTCTGCGTTGACCTGCACAAACGCCTGCTCGACAAGACCCGCGCCGGCGCGGTGCCGTCCGAGCTGTACGCGTGGTCATTGCAGCAAGCCGATGCCGCCGGATACGCCGACAATTTCATGAACATGGGACGCAACCGTGTGCGCTTCATCGGGCACGGCGTCGGAATGGAACTGGATGAGTGGCCGGTGATCGCGAAAGGCTTCGACCAGCCGCTGGAGGCGGGAACCGTCCTCGCCATCGAACCGAAAATCATCTTCCCGGAGGGTGGCGTCGGCGTCGAGGACACCGTCATCGTCCACGACGATCAGCCCGCCGAGGTCGTCACACCGATGGAGTACGAGATAGCGAGAACACGTGAAGCCCGGTAATCTGGAATACCGGGTTTAACAAGGTACGGAGTCATTCAAACCGCTGCTGAACCATTCTTTTTTGGAACCACTGATCCTGAAAGGCATGCTAGAGCCAGTACACCCGCAATCCAAGCTTGTGATTCACCGAGTACTGCGATCACAATCCCGAAATAGACGGTGAAAAGCAAGTTTGACAGGATGACTCCGCCACAAATTGGGCGTGGCGGTACCATCGCATTCACAAGGTTGAAAAAACCCAGAACTATGGTACCAATCCCCGTCCCCACATACCATAGCGTATCGACTGTTAGTGTATCATAAAACATGCCCGTCAACGCCGTGTGTGCAATCCCCAGTAGGATCATCAAGCCCGCTGCAATCCGATAGAACAACGTCATGTCAAACCCCCTTTGTTTAGCGCCCGTGCCGAAACTTAGGAATATTCAAACCGAGTGTTGCTAAGATATGAACTGGAGCCAGTACATGTGCCTACGCGAAAATCCTGACGCATTCCATTCCAGTCTATCTCCTGTATATGAAAACTTTCCCCCCGCCCACGCATCCAACAGGAACCACACCAACACGCACACACCTTGGGGGGAAACGATGCGCGCGAACGATCCACTTCAACTCGGCACACTCACCGTCGCCAACCGGCTGTGGATGGCGCCGGTCAAGACGGGCTATGGCACTCCGGACGGTCACGTCACCGCTCAAACCCTCGCGTTCTTTCAACGCCGGGCACGTGGCGGCGCGGGCGCGATCATCACCGAGCCGATGACGGTTGACAAGCGCGGCCGTGAGCACCTGAAGCAGCTCGGTGCCCATTCCGACGATCACCTGGACGGCCTGCGTCAACTGGCTGAGGTGATCCACGCCGAGGGCGCCATTGCGATCGCGCACATCAACCACGCCGGCCGTGCGGCCAACCCCAAGGCCAGCGGGTCGCCGCCGGAAGCACCGTCACCCGTCCCCTGCCCGTCCACCGGCCAGACACCGGAGGAGCTAACCGTGGCTCGGATCGCTGAGATCGTCACCGCGTTCGGGAACGCCGCCGGGCGAGTCAAAGAAGCCGGCTACGACGCCGTCGAAGTCCAGTTCGGCCTCGGCTACCTCGTCAGCCAGTTCTGGTCGAAACGCACCAACCAACGCACCGATGACTACGGCGGTTCCGCCGCCAACCGGCAACGGTTCGCTCGTGAAGTGCTAACCTCCGTACGCGACGCAGTTGGCCCGGAGTTTCCGATCATCGGCCGGCTGTCGGCGTCCGAGATGGTGGACAGCGGGTTGACCATCGACGACGCCCTCGAGCTCGCGCAGTTCCTCGAAACGCAGGGCGTACAGGCGGTTCACGTGGTCAGCGGATCGGCTTGCGACACGCCGCCGTGGTATTACCAGCACATGGCGTTGCCGCAGGGAAAAAACGAGGCGTGGGCGGCGCAGATTCGCGGCGCGGTCGATGTGCCGGTGATTGTCGCCGGACGGCTGGGTGATCCGGAACGCATCGCCGAAGTCCTCACCGAAGGCATGGCGGATGTGGTCGCGATGGGACGGCCGCTGGTGGCCGATCCCGACCTCCCGGCAAAAATGCTGGCCGGGCAGCCGGACGACGTCAACCTCTGCGGCCATTGCCTGCAGGGCTGCCTGCTCAAAGTCAAGACCGGCGTTGGCATCGGCTGCATCATCAACGCCGAAGCCGGTGCCGAGGGACGCGACATCCCGGCGCCAACGACACGCAAGAAAGTCGCCGTCATCGGCGGCGGACCGGCCGGCATCCAGGCCGCCCTGACCGCGGAAGAACAAGGTCACGACGTCATCCTGTTCGAGGAACGCGACCACCTCGGCGGCCAGTTCGAGCTGGCGTTCCTCGTGCCGGGCAAACACAGCATGCGCGCGCCGTACGAATCCCGCCTGCGCGAGATCCTGCACTCGAACGTCGACATCCGGCTCAACACCCAGGCAACCGTGGATTTGATCGTGGCGGAAGACCCGGACGAGGTCCTGATCGCCACCGGATCGGTGCCGTCACGCATCCCCGTGCCCGGCCTCGAGAACGCGCTCACCGGGTCCGACATTTTGTACGGCGCATCCAACATTGGCAAACGTATTCTGATTGTCGGCGGCGGGCTGGTCGGTGTCGAAACCGCCGAATACCTGCTCGCGCGTGGCGGCGAGCCGGTGATCGTGGAGATGCTCGAGGACATCGCACGCGACATGGAACCGGTCAGCCGCAAGCTGGCGCTGAAACAGCTGAACGCCAAGGCTGTCCCGGTTCACACCAGCACCAAGATCCTCGCGTACGAAAATGGCATGGCCACAATCGAAACGGACGGCGAAACCTCCCAGCTTGGCCCGTTCGACAACGTCGTGGTGGCGGTCGGTGCGACGAAACGGGACGATCTCAGCGCCGATCTGACCGCGCGCGGCCTGCACGTTCGCATCATCGGCGACGCGAAACAACCACGCCAGATCTACGACGCAACCAAAGACGGCTGGGAAGCTGCGCTCGAGCTCTGAACCCTGTACAGTTTCTGTCAATGGCAACGCGCGACAACCTTTTCACTTGGCTGTCGCGCGTTTTTCGTTAGCGAACCAACTCGATTTTCCGCACGGACGCGGTACCATCGCCCGTGGTTGCCCGCAGGAAATACGTACCGCTCGCTAGCGACGCGGCATCAATGCTGAAGCTGTGATCGCCAGCGCTCAGCCGTCCATCCGCCAGTGTTTGAACTTCCTGCCCGAGCGTGTTGAATAGAACCATCTTGACATCTCTCGCACGATCCAGCGTGACCGTCGCGGTAGCCTGAGAGTTGAACGGGTTCGGGTACACGCTCAGCAGCTTGTGCGTCTGCGGGATTCCGGGTTCAGGTTCGCCGACACCCAGGAACAGGTCTGCATCTTCCCACATCAGGCCCAACGGTGTGTTCAGCCACAGCCTGTTTCGATTCGGATCGTATTCGATTTCAGCCAAACGTGCCATCTGGTCAACGAACGGTTGCGGATCGTGAATGGTATCCCATTCGAACCCGCCGTCGTAGCTGACAAACAGGTTCGGGTTCATGTTCGAACTGGCAAAAAGTACCGGCGGTTGACCGTCGCGTGGAATAGCATCTGCGAACTTGAGCTGTTCATTGGGTAACAGGCCCAACGTATCCCATTCATCTCGCTGGTACAGGTATGCCATGCTGTCGGTTAACGTGTAGTACGTGTCGAAATCGGTTAGTACCGTCGCTGCCGGAGCCTTGAACCCATTGAGGTCAGTATGCGGAATGTACTCCCAATCACCACCATCAATCGGTCGTCGATAAAAACCTTCACCGGCGCGGATCGCTTGCAGCTGGTCGTCATATACTTCATACTTCGTCAGGATTTCATTGTCCTGGAAGGTCTCAGCTGTCCAAGTCAATCCGTCATCATCAGACAGGTAGATGGACCATGTCCCAACATCACTCGTTTGAGTGGAAACGAGGATATAATTCTGCCCTCCATCCTCGCAGAACGTTATCGGAGTTTTGCCCATGATCGACACCATCGGCAGGGAGACGATTGGATCATGCCACGTCTGGCCGTTGTCGATACTCTCTACCACGTACAGGTAGCCTTCCTCTGTTTCCATGGATTTTCGCATGAACATCCCGCGAATAGTGGAACCGTCCACCGCAATGATGGGGAGTGCAACCTGCAACGAATCCGCGGCTGGTGGAGGATAGGAAAAGGACTGTACTTCAGGATCGACATCGCGTTTCACGAATACATCCGCACTGTACTCGCCAACATAGGAGATGTACTCCGCAGCAATGTGCGTGAATCCATGGCTGCCAAAATCAGGCATCGGGACCGACTGCCATGTTTCCGCCTGATCATCGGTTTTCCATGCACCGTTTCCAGCCGTCGCAACGTATGTCGTCTGGTTGAACGGATTGTTCAACATGATTTTGGGGCGAACAACATCATATAGCGCTGGTCCCTGCAACAGGGTAAAACTGTTGCCATAATCATCGGATTCGTAAAGGTACTGTCTGAACTCCTTTCCATACTGGCAACGCAGCAGTAGATGACCTTCATGTCCGGTCAACTCGACAACCTGAACGGGCCAGGAATTGGCGTACGGTAGCGGGTACTCCTCCGACCAGGTTTCACCATCGTCCGTGCTCCGAAGGAAACTGTCGCAGGCTTCATCAGTGGAAGGGCTGCCTTGAACGGTGAGCAGCAGATCATCATTCGACAATCGGTCAATGTCCGGCATCATGATCATATCCCATTGAGCATAATACGGACCATCCGGAAGTCCCCATTCCCACGTTGCGCCCAGA
This sequence comes from bacterium, assembly GCA_963675295.2. GTDB lineage: Bacteria > Electryoneota > Electryoneia > Electryoneales > Electryoneaceae > BMS3BBIN04. Next base: position 1,386,533 of record CAXXKJ010000002.1, on the reverse strand, counting down.
TCATCGGAACGCCAGAGTCCGGAACTCTGTGTGCCGAAGTAGATCCCTGTAGCGAAAAGGGTTGAGTCGTGGAAAGCGTCCTGGCTGAGACTGAGTTTTTGGTTTACGTATGGATCGTAGACGACTGACAGCCCCCAGGTCATGCCGAAGTTAATCGATCTACTGAACCGGCTTGACGTTGTGAACATCAGGGTTCTGTGATTCCCTCGATTACAAATCATGAAATCACTGGAGTTGCTGTACCCGATCGGGAAAAGCCAGGATTGGCCGCCATTTTTCGTGAGCGCAACCTGGTACATGGGGTACTCGTTCCCGGGATATTCCCCATAGTATACCCGAGTGATCACCGTATCCGCGGCGGCATCCACAACACTGATATCATAGCCGTACCAGGCGCGGTGTTCGTCGTTCACCGCTTCGGATATTGGTTCCCACGTGTTTCCGCCATCGTTTGTGAGCCAATAGCCACCAGTAAACAGGAATGCGATAATCCGCTGCTCATCAGCGCTCGTGACGAACATGTCAACGTTCGGCTTCCCGGGCAGCAGTTCCCAGGCTCCGACCTGGTTGGCGTATACGAGTGCAATTGCAGCAAACAATATCAATCGTTTGAACATAAGTCCCTCCGATTCGTGACCCGTCATAAGTGGAGTTCGTATCTGCAGTTGTTTCAAGTATTGATTACCGCAACAGCACCAGCTTCCGCACCGATGCCCCTTCCGGCGTGACCAGCCGCAGGAAATACGTCCCGCTGGCGAAATCGCTGGCATCAACCGTGACCTGATGCTCACCGACGGTCAAGCGGCTGTCGGCAACCGTCCGCAGCTCCTGCCCGAGCGCATTGTACAGGGTCAGCTTTACCTCGCCGGGACGACTGAGCCGGATCGTGACCGTCGTTGACGCGTTGAACGGGTTCGGCCAGGCATGCATCAGCCCGAAAGACTCCGGGCGTGACGCCTTCTGTTCCGCGACATCGTCGAACCACTCCTCTCCTTCCCAGACCAGACCGTGCGGGGTTTCCACCCAGATGCACTCCCGCCACGGATCGTAGATCACCTCACCGTTTCTGGCGGAGTGCTCAAACCACGGCGCCTCATTCGGAATCGGGTCCCATTCCCAACCGCCATCCGTACTGATGAAGACTTCGGGACTGTAACGTGTCGTCAACAGCAGGATCGGTTCCTGACCGTGCCGGGGAATCGCGGCCACGGATTGAATCCCGCCGTAAGGAACCACGGACAACATCTGCCACTGATCGTTCAGGTACCTGTACCCGTGAATCCCGCCGAAGGTGTAGATCTCCTCGAACTCTTCACTGACCAGTCCAGGAGTCCCGCTTCCCTCTTGATAATACGGGTAGTTCAGGTCTTCCCATTGATTTCCACCCAACGGGATACGTTTGACCGCATCACTATCAAAAAGATACAAGTAACCCTCAGCGATCGATACATTACCAAATATATTATTATATGTATAAGTATCGAGGTATTCGCCTCGGTCATTCAGCAGATAAACAAATCCCAGTTCATCATTGTAAGATGCGACAGATATATACTTGTATCCCTCGCTTTGCGAATACACAGGCCTGAGATTATGCCCAATTTGCTCCATGGGAATGATGGTGATCGGTTCTCCCCATGTTTCCCCGAGATCCGGGCTCTCAGCAGTAAATAGTATATGTGTTTCCGTTTCATACACTTCCCGGTAGTACATCCCAACGATTGTATCTCCGCGAACGCTGACGATTGGCAGATTCGCCTGCGCGTAATCGACCGACGGATTCGGATAATGAATCTCAAGTACCTCCGGATCGCTGTTGCGTTGCAGGTAGACACAGTTTCCGCCTCGATTCACATAGGAGACGAAATCCTCGTCAATGTGCTGATAACCCACAGTCGAGAACGGTGGCTGCTGCAATTCCTGCCACGTGTCGCCGTTGTCCTCGGATTTCCACGTACCGTTGCCCGTGGTGCAGACATACTCGAATCCTGAAAACGGATTTTGCGACATCGAGGCGCAGTCCCGGAATTCGTTGAAGTACGGAGCGGGAACTGGATGAAAGGACAAGCCATAGTCTTTCGATTCGTAGAGCTTGTGGTAGTAGAATGGATAGTCCCGCTCGCTGAACAAGTACAGATGACCTGGATCGTCCTGAACTTCCATGATCTGTAATGGATCAAACATTTCGTGAAGCGGATACTCTTCATGCCATGTCTGTCCATCATCCAGACTGCGCAAAAAACTGTCGATGGAATAGGGATAATAATCAGCGTTGTAGGCTGTGTTAACGGTTGCAAACAGATGCCCGTTGCTCAAGCGATCGATATCCGTGATATAGACTTCCCCTCCAGGCCGAACATAGGACTGGTAGTACAACACGGGATCCAACATTGCATTCCAAGTCACACCCAGATCATCAGACCGGTAAATGCCGCTGGCTTCATAGTTGCCGTAGATTCCTGATATAAACAACGTACTATCCGATTGTGTGTCCTGCATAAACATCCATGTCAACGAATTATACATATCAACATTCGTTATTTCACCCCATGTTTCTCCAAAATCTTCTGATTTAATAAATCTCTGACGGTTCAAGCAATAAATATGATTATGATCATTTGAATCGATGATCATGGTATCATCATAATAATTCTGATGATTCCCCGTTGTCCAGATCCATGTCTGACCATTGTTTGTCGAGATCATGGTGCTCTTTTGAATGTTCTGGTAGTTCGGATATGCAGACGCGGTACATCTCATGAACAGCGTGTCCGCTTCCGAATCAACGGCCTCAATACTGTACACCTGATCGATCCGATTCTCACCGGTATCGCTGGGATACCAAGTCACGCCGCCGTTCAGGCTGAACCAGACTCCGCCGTAATACGTCCCCACCACCATCTTCTGTTCGTCGTCACTGCATGCAAACGCCGTCACCCCCGCCTTGCCCGGCATCGATACCCACGCCAGCGCCAGACCAGAACTCAGCAGAAAAACGAGGAACAGCAGCAATCCAACCACACTTGTCCGTGCATTCATGGTTTCCCCCCACGTGCAAATCCATCGACCCGTTTCACGCGAATACACTGATGATTATCGCAAACCCTATCAGTTAACCTAGACGGCATTTATGAGTCATTCAATGAAAACATGACGTTTCGTCACTGTTAGGAGAGTCTATCCCGACTATTGCATGTGTTTATTTGACGATACCATCGGTTCCGTGCTGATTTTTCTCACGTCTTCCACCCAGCAGTCGAAACCCACCCACCCTGTCCCAAACACAACTGCCAGTGCACCGCGTGCCACAGCCCCGGATACCATTGACCGTCCCCGGTCCCACGTTTCCTGCTCCCCCTCGCGGCCCTATATTCCCGACCATGCACACGATCACGACAAATCCCTACGCCCAGATGCCGCCGTTGTTCCGGAAACGCCCGACCTACCTGCGGGTTGACCTGGACGCGCTCGCGCACAACCTCAGCGTGATCCGCAAACACGCCAAGGGCGCGCGGGTGATGGCGATCCTCAAGGCGAACGCGTACGGCCACGGCCTCATCCCCGCCGGACTCAAGTTCGCGCGTGAAGGGGCGGACATGTTCGGCGTCGCCTTCCTCGAGGAAGCGGTCCTGCTGCGGCAGGCGGGGATCGAAGCGCCGATCCTCGTGCTCGGCGGACTGGTGGGGTACCAGACAAAGCACTTCATCGACTACCACCTCGACCTGACCGCCTCCAGCCTGTACAAGGCCGAGCAGATCAGCGAGGAAGCGCAACGGATGCACCGCACCGCGCGGGTTCACCTCAAGATCGACACCGGGATGAACCGCATCGGGGTGCGTGCAGACAACGCCGTCGCCTTCGCCGAACAGGTTGCGCGGCTGCCGAACCTCGACCTCGTCGGGATCTTCAGCCATTTCGTCCGTGCCCAGGGACCGGACATCACCCTCGCGAAGCAGCAGCTGGAACAGTTTCACGACGTGATCAATGGCTGCCGCAAGCTGGGGATTGAGTTCGAGAACGTTCACATGGCGAACTCGAGCGCGTTGTTCAACCTGCCAGACGCGTTGTTCACCACCGTCCGGCCCGGGATCTCGCTGTTCGGCTATCCGCCGGGAGCGCACCTGGAGAACACGCTCGGTTTGCAGCCGGCGATGTCCTTACACTCCGAAATTGTTTTCTTCAAGGGCATCCGCAAGGGTACCGGTGTCGGCTACATGCACACCTGGGCCGCGCCCGAGGATGGCTGGCTGGCAACGCTCCCGATGGGCTACGGCGACGGCTACCCGCGCCACCTGTCCAACATCGGCGAGGTGCTGATCGGTGGGAAACGATACCCCACGGTCGGCAACATTTCGATGGACCAGATGATGGTGTTCACCGGCCAGGACGAACTGGCGGTCGGCCAGCAGGCGACTCTGCTCGGCACCGAAAACGGCGACACCATTTCCGCCTGGGAGCTGGCGACCAAAGCCGGTACCATCGCGTACGAAATTCTCTGCGGCTGGACACCCCGTGTCCCCCGCGTTTACGAAGGTGAAGGATGGAAACCCGAGACGACCTGACCCAAGCCCGGCTGGATAAGCTGCAGCGCATGATCGACGCCGGTATTGACCCGTATCCGTACTCCTACGACCGCACACACCGTGTCCGTGACATCTTCGACCAGTGGGACGAACTGACCGGTGCCCCAGCCGCGGGCGCAGCGGGTGTCGAAGAAGCCGCCGCCGGGATGGCCGGCCAGACGGACGAATCCGCCGCCACTCCTGCGCCGACCGAAGTCCGGATCGCCGGACGCCTCGTCGCCAAGCGTGTGATGGGAAAAGCGTCGTTTGCGCACCTGTACGACGACACCGCACGGATCCAGCTCTACGTCAAGCGTGACGACATCAACCCGCCGGACGTGGACGACCCCGCCAAGTCCCCGTATTCGCTGTTCAAGGGCGCGGTCGACCTCGGCGACTGGATCGGGATTCGCGGCTACCCGATGGTGACCAAGACCGGCGAACAGTCGATCCACGTGCTCGAGTGGACGCTGCTCGCGAAGTGCATCCGTCCCCTGCCAGTGGTGAAAGAGGACGCTGAAACCGGCCGCCGCTACCACGAGTATTCCGATCCGGACGAACGCTACCGCAACCGTGCGCTCGATCTCGTGGTCAACCCGGACGAGCGCGAGGTGTTCCGCCAACGCGCGATCGTGATCCGCGAGATGCGCCGTATCCTCGACGAGGACGGATTCCTCGAGGTCGAAACCCCGGTCCTGCAACCGCTGTACGGTGGCGGTACCGCGCGGCCGTTCACCACGCATCACAACCAGCTGAAGAAGGACCTGTTCCTGCGCATCGCGGACGAGCTGTACCTGAAGCGCCTCGTCGCCGGCGGGCTCGACCGTGTCTACGAAATCGCCAAGGACTTCCGCAACGAGGGCGTCGACCGCAGCCACAACCCCGAATTCACGATGATGGAATGCTACGTCGCGTTCGAGGACTACAACTACGTCATGGACCTCACCGAACGCATGGTCTCCGGCATCGCGAAGACGCTGCACGGGACGTACGTCGTACCCTGGGGCGAGGGCGAGATCGACTTCACGCCGCCGTGGCCACGGGTCAAGTTCTTCGGCGCGTTGCAGGAAATGACCGGTGCCGACCTGACCGGCGCGTCGAAGCTCGACGTCTACACCATATGCAAGAAGCATCACGTCGACCTGCCGAAAAATCCGTCCCACGGCAAGATGCTGGACGAACTGTTCAGCGAACTGGTCGAACCGACCCTGACCCGGCCGACCTTCGTCGTCGACTTCCCGCTGGTGCTCAGCCCGCTGGCGAAGAAGCACCGTGACGACCCGCGCCTCGTCGAACGCTTTGAGGGCTATGTCGGCGGCTTCGAAATCTGCAACGCCTTCTCCGAGCTCAACGATCCGGCGGATCAGCGCGAACGGTTCGAAGCGCAACAGAAAGCCCGCGCCGGTGGCGAAGACGACGCCATGCCGCTGGACGAAGACTACCTCGGTGTGATGGAACTCGGCATGCCACCCATGGGCGGACTCGGACTCGGCGTCGACCGGCTCGTGATGCTGATGACCAACCGCCAGTCGATCCGTGACGTCGTGCTGTTTCCGTTGCTGAGGGATCGGGATCAGCCGAAGGACGACTGACGGCGGGTCAACCACGGAATACACGGAATACACGGAAGAAAAGACGTCCACGAAAACTGCGAAAACGGACGAAAGACTGACTCAACAGCCTCGGGCAAAGATTCGTGCTGAAATACGAGATTATCATTTACTGGAACGAAGAAGATCAACTCTTCATTGCTGAAGTTCCAGAACTGCCGGGCTGCCTGGCGCACGGTGACTCGCACGAGGACGCCCTGAAAAACGTACGTGATGCGATGGAGCTGTGGCTCGACACTGCCCGTGAAACCGGACGACTCATCCCGGAACCGAAGGGACGTAAGCTGCGCTACGCTTGACTAAATTACGATTTTCATCCGATTCGCCCCGGGCATATGCCCCGGGGTTTTCTCTGCCGGTACCCCAACGAAACATTGCGCATGGAAAGGCTGATTTCACGTCCTACATTTCATACCATCGTACAACAACCACAAAACAGGAGAAGCAACAATGAAACAAGAATTCTACCAGATCCATATCGAACTTACGGGACTTCAACCGTCTGTTTTCAGGGAGTTTATCGTTCCGAATACGATATCGCTGGACCGGCTGCACGATGTTATTCAGATCGTCATGGGATGGGAGGATGCCCATCTGCACATGTTCAGCATTGAGGGGCAGACCTATACGGAGAATCCTGAATCGCCTGAAGATGGCGCCGAGGAAGGTGACGTGATTCTGGGTTCAGTGGTCCGGAAACCGGGCATGAAGTTCACCTATACCTACGACTTCGGGGACGATTGGTTGCATACCCTGACGGTTAAGAAAATCCTGCCCAAACTGCCGGTAGAGTTTAACCTGGCCATCAGTTGTGTTGACGGCAGCCGGTGCTGCCCTCCGGAAGATATTGGTGGCCCTCCCGGGTACGAAATGTTCCTCGACGTTCTGGCAAACAAGAAGCACCCTGAATACCAACGTTTTCTGGAGTGGATGGGTGCCACGAGTGACGACGAGATTGATTTCGATCCTGAAGAGTTCGACCCCAACTACGTGGACTATGAACTTAGCAAATACCTGCATTGGAGCCGGGATCGGCGGACACCGTACTCTGCCGAGGCCTGAGTGCATCCGACAATCAGTACTGAGTGCGTTTGCGCGTCTGGTTCTTAAACCACGTCGTTCCCCTTTACCCTGTTGGTAAACCTGCGGTCAGGCCGTATCATGATGAGATGGAACCGTTAAACCGCGCCCTCCACGATCCGCACCGCGAGTATCGCCATTGTCATCGGGGCGGATCGGTTTACCTGCTGGTTGAGGGACTGCTGTGGCTGATCTCCGCCACACTGGGAGCGGCTGGCCAGATCCCGTTTTCCATGCTGGTCCTGCTGCTTGGTGGCATGTTCATCCACCCGATCGCGACCCTCGGCGAGAAACTGCTGAAACTGCCTGTCCCCGATCCAGCCAACCGCCTGCCTGTCCTGAATACATGGATCGCGCTCACCATTCCGCTGGGCCTGCCGCTGATCTTCATGGCGACCGCCGGCGGCCGTGAGCACCTGTTCTACCCGGCGTTCACGGTGCTGATTGGTGCCCACTGGCTGCCATTCGTCTACATCTACGCGATGAAATCCTTCGCCGTGCTCGCCGGCCTCATGATCGCCACCGGAATCCTGTTCGCGTTCCTCCTCCCATCCGCCTACGCCAGCTGCGGATTTGTCACCGCCGCAATCCTGCTGCTCTTCGCCGCCCTGCATACCCTGCTCGTCCGACGGGAAGTCGCCGCGTAACGGTTCACAGGACGCATTGCGAGTTATCGGGGACGAATCATCGCGTGGGACGCGGGGCTCTGGGCTCGGGACTTCGGGCTTGGGGCTCACTGTACCGCCCCTTCAGGGCGGGGGCCGCAGTGGGGGGTGGTGGTCGATTCGTATCCCCGGGTTGACACCCGGAGCTACGTAGATGCCACCCCTTCGGGGTGGGGGCTGCGGCGGGGGTGGGTGAGCATTCCGTCTCCCCGGGATGAATCCCAGGGCTAATCACGTACCACCCCGCTGGGGTGGGTGTGACGCGATTCCACCCTGACGGGGTGGAATCATGGGGTGAGCATGCTGAGCGATCCTTCCCAAGATTCGTAAGATGCCGCCCCTTCAGGGCGGATGCTGCGACGGGGGTGGGTGGTCGATTCGTATCCCCGGGTTGACACCCGGAGCTAGTCAGATGCCACCCCTTCGGGGTGGAGATGAAGGCATGGGTGGAGGGCAGCTGTCTCGCGCCGCGGAGCCCATCTGGCGTGACGCGGTGAAGCAGGGTTCTGACGACAGAGGTCAGGGTGAGCACGAGGCGTTTGACGGCGGCGAGGTGCATTTGGTGCGGCGGGTGGTGTGTTTGGGTGAGGTATCCGCCCAGAGCCTGAACGGATGTTCAACGGATAATACGAACAACGAGAGCTGTTGTCAAGCAGAAATTTTTACGTATCTTGATTGGTGTATTTGCCAAAGAATCCTTAGCAGCTATCTCTTACCATCGCAGCATTCGATACTGAAGCTTTACTAGGACAGACATCAGCTCGGAGTTGAGGTCCAAGATGATAAATAGCATATATGTTCAAAACTTAAAAGGTTTTGATCGTTTTTCTTTAGATTTTGATGCTACAAACATTCTAGTTGGCCCCAATAATTCTGGTAAATCAACGCTATTAGGAGCTCTAAGATTAGCAGAAGAAGCATTAAATGCTATGATTCACACTAAGAGGTATTGGTGCACGTTTTCAACTGATGATGCAGAAGTTGAAGGGGTTGATCTTCCTGATTCTTTTAATTCATTTCCATACAAAAGCTGTAAACGCAATAATACAAATAATAAAACTATTATAGGTGTTAATTTCAAATCTGGATATAATTTAGTTATTAATATAAGTGATGATCATGGTTATACTGCTGTATTATACGATGATGATGATATTGATGTTGGTATTAAAAGAATTAAAGATGTTTTATTACCTAATATTATTTGTTTTGGAGAATTATCACTGTTTCCTCCTCGAGAACAAGTCCTTAGCGAAAAATATCTAAAATCCATGACGGTACGCGATATTCGTCCTTATCATTTTAGAAATTATTGGTATAATTTTGACGATTCATTTGACAAATTTGCCAAACTGGTGAGAGAATCATGGGATTCCTCTGTATCTGTAAGAAAACCTCATAAGAAAACGGTTGTAGAAGATGGTATTACAAACACTTACTTGGAAATGAATTTTTATGAAGGATCACATAGAAGAGAAATTGCATGGGCAGGTCATGGTTTTCAAATATGGTTGCAAATGATATCAGCCTTGACAAGAAGTGTTAATGCAGGTGTATTAGTCATGGATGAACCAGACGCATATCTTCATCCAGCAATGCAAAATAAATTGATGGATATAGCATTTGATTTAAATGTTCAAGTAATATTGGCAACACATTCGTTGGAGATAATAAATAAAGCTGACCCAACTGATATTATCCAAGTCAAGAGAGGTAGAAGAAAATCTCAGAGACTTGTTGATCACAGGCAAATAGAATCATTGCTAAATTCTATTGGTGTTACGGTCAACATTAACCTCTATAATGCCATTCATTTAGGCAAATTGTTATTCGTAGAAGGTAAAGATTTTAACTATATTTGCCAATATTACTCTGCTGCAACTGGTCATCCAAAACCAAGGAGAGATCGAGATATCGCTATACAATCCACAGGTGGAAGAGGTGGTTCAAATCAGCTTGATCATATTGAGACTCATACTGAATTACTGAGCTCTAAAAAAGTGAAATATTATTCTGTATTTGATTCTGATTATTTTTGTGATGATGAAAATGAGTTATTTAAAACGCATATTAATGATGAAGGAGTTTCTGTATGGGTATTACCAGTCAAAGAGATAGAAAATTATATGATTAACTCCAAAGCGATACATAAAGCACTCACAAAAAAGGGAAGTGAAGTATTAGAAAGCGAAATTGAAGATTTAATAGATAGCATATTAGAAGAATATTTTGATGAATGCGATACTAATTATATGTCGTTTTATCTAAAGCATCATAAAAAGGAAAGAAGAGGTATTGATGAATCAACACTAATTAAAGAACATAAACTATCGTTTAATAATAAATGGAATACAAATAAGGCAGCTTTAGTACCAGGAAAAGAAGTAATAAAACATATTAGATGTGATATCAAGAAAAAATATATGATAGATGTTTCAAATAGTGATATTATAACGAATTTATTGATTTCTGATATAGAACCACTAGTTGAAATAGTAGAAAGTATATTAGATTGATCATTTATTATTGGGAATGAAGTTTGAAACTTCCCCCTTCGCGATGAAGATCGTCACATCATCATCGAGCGGGGTGTCGCGGCGGTAGGTGTCCAGGTCCTGGATCAGGGCAGTGTAGATGGATTCGGGATCACTGGCGCGGTGCTCCTGCACGACCTCGACGATCCGTTCCTCGCCGTACATCTCCTCATTGGGATCGTTCGCCTCGCTGATGCCGTCGGTGAACGCGACCAGCACATCCCCGTCCTCGAACGCCAGTTCCTGCTGCGCGTACGGCATGTCGGCCATGATGCCGAGGATCAGCCCGCCCTCGGTCAGCTCGACGACGTCGCCGTTTGTGCGCACGATGCGTGGCGGGTTGTGACCGGCGTTGACGCAGGTTAATGTGTGCGCGTGCGGGTCGTAAATCGCCGCGAAGTAGGTGATGAACTGTTCGGGCGAGGTGCTGTGGGCGATCAGGGTGTTGACACGCTCGATCATCGTCGACAACGCCAGCCCGGTGTCGGCCATCGCGCGCACGGACGCCTGTACGTTCGCCATGATCATCGCCGCGCCCGCGCCCTTGCCGGAGACGTCCCCGACCGCGAACAGGGTCTTGTCGTCCTTGAGCGGGATGACGTCGAACGTGTCCCCCGCGACCTCGAGGCAGAACTGGCAGTGCGCTGCGATCTGCAGGCCGGGTGTCGTGGGCAACGATTCCGGCAGGAACTGTTGCTGCACCTGGCGGGCGGTGGCGAGCTGTTCCTCGAGGCGTTGCTTTTCGACGTTGTCCTCGTGCAGCCGGAGGTTCTCGTTCTCCAATGCGACACGGGTGGTGATGCTGACGAGGATGTCCAGTTCGCCGGCCTTGATTTCGTCGTAACCGTACTCGAACTCGAGCGCCATGATGCCGACGAGCTCCTTGTGGATCTGGATCGGGACGAGGACCGTCGCGCCGAGCTCGTCCAGCCATTCGCGTTCCGGCGTCGAGATGACGATCTCGTTGCTGCCCTCGATCTCTTCGACCATCAACGCGCGGACCTGTTTGCTCAATTCGACCTGCAGCGCGCCATCCTCGGGCAGCGCGACGGCGTCGCCGTTGAGGCGGTGGAAACGGCGTTCGGACGGATCCAACAGGAAGATGTGCATCGTACGCACGCCGATGTTGTCCTGCAGGCGTTTGCCGAACTCCTCCCACAGGCGAGTGCGGTCGGGCAGGGACGACGTGATCTCGAGGAAGTTTTCCAGCATCTCGCGCAGTTTCCAACGGGTGCGGAAGATGCGGCGTTCGATGCGTTTCTGGAGGATGTTGTGCACCGGCACGTACGCCATCACCAGCACGAGCGTGAAGAAGACGATGGCCGATTTGTTCTCCCAGCCGTATTTGTTGATGACGAGGCTGGTCGCGACGTAGAAGATCAGCAGCACCAGCAGCAAGAGGCCGCCGGAGGTCAGCAGGTAGACCATTCCGCGCTTGAGTTTGCCTTCGACTTCGAGCAGACGGTACTTGCTGAAAGCGTACGCGAAGCCGAGCGGGATCATCATCAGGCCGGCGATCAGGCCGACATACGCAACCATGATCCCGGCGACATTCATCCCACCTTTCGAGACGAACAGCAGCATCGCCATCGCGGAGACGAACATCAGCACCAGCCCCAGCCCGACACTCTGCAGCAGCACCTTGATCTGGCGTTTCTCGAGTGGCGACTTGGTCTTGATACCACGATAGATGAACACCCCGAGCCCGAACAGGATCTGCACGATACCGAAGATGGACGATCCGATCTGGATCGGGGAAACAGCGTCTTCGACTGTCATCATCGGGTTCTGGATCATCAGGATGACGAAGACGAGGTTGGTGGCATACGCGAACAGGTAAATCGCCCAGGCGTGCTTGCGCAGGAAGGGTGCGGGCGAAGGGAAGAGAAACGCCAAGTGGAACCAGAAGCCGGTGTTCATCGCCGCGAGGATAAACGCCGGCATGTTGTACCACATCAGGTGGAAGGAGGAGAGCGTCATCTCCGTCTCGCCCATCAGTGCCATACGGATGCCGGCGGCGGTGCTCTGGATGCTGATGATGAAGATGACCGACAACGACAGCAGCAGCAATGCCAGCACACGCACCCCGGCGTTCATCGCCCGTTTCGACATCGCCCAGATCGCGACGAAGAAGAACGGCAACGGGAACAACGCCTGGAACAGCAGGATGAACATGGTGAGGCTGAGCGACCGCTTCGGATACGTGACCAGGCTGTCGTACCGGCCGAGCTCGCTGCCGATGGTGACGGTTAACGTGTCGCCGGCGGCGTGTATGCCGGAGAAGATGTTGGTGACGAGGGAATCGCTGAGGGTTTTGTCACCCAAGGCGATCAGGGTGTCGTTGACCGCCGGAGTAAGGCGTCCGCTGAACTCCTCGGCATCCACCTCGGTGAAGAGATAGGCCTGGCTGGTGGGATCGAGGACAACGTCTGTCTGGAGATTGCTGATGCCGGAAAACTCGCTCAGCAGACGCATCGGACCGTACACATTATACGCCCAGTCACCGATCATGTAAGCGATGAGAACCCAGATGAAACCAATGATCAGCTTGTTCTTCATCGGATCGTCCTGTCCGTGATGTCACGCGCACGCCGGGTGGGTTGGCGTGCGTCTCCCCCGGTGAAACGTACTCCCTGTCAGACAAAAAGGCAACCAGACTGCGGCGGCCGGACCAGCCACGACATGAATGACGTGGGCATATACATGGGACGAAAGAAACGGCGCTGAGGTTATCTGGGAGGTGGATTCCCTCATTTTCCGAGCATCTGCGACATGTTCTTGCGGTACGTCTCGAAGGCGGCGAAACCCTTGTCTGACAAACGGATCAAGGTGCGGGGAATCTTATCGACAAACTCTTTCTTGATCTCAACATACCTCGCCTGTTCCAGACGACTGAGGTGCGAGGAGAGGTTGCCCCGGGTAAGCTCGGTCTGCTTCAGCAGGAAGTTGAAATCGGCCGAATTGACCACGGACAGCGTCGCCATGATCAGCAGCCGCGCTGGAGCATGTACGATCTCATCCAACTCAATGTCCGCCTTGGACGAGTGCGCTTTCGGGTCTGCTGCGCTGCTTTGCTGAGGCCCGTCACGGTGTGCGTTGCGTTCAGGCATCGTGCGCCGGTCCTTCGTACTCGTCCGGAGGCAACACCGGGTTGTCACGCAGGAACCGTGTCAACTGAATGGCACCGTAAACCAGCAACGCTCCGCCACAAATCAGAAATCCGTAGCTGATGTGGACCTTGAGCAAGTAGAGTAAGGCATACACGACGAGGAAAAAGATCGACCCGATGTGCCACTTGTGTGCCTCACCCATGACCGCCATCGTACTGATCACCACCCCGATCCAAATCGCCAGGTACAGGCCGAGGAACGGTTTGATCGCATCCTTCAAGCCTTCTGCGGCCGGGTCCGCCCCGACCGTATTCTGCAGCAACACCACCAGCGCGAACAGCACCAACGCGATCACCCAGACCAATCCCAGGTGCAACATGTTGACCTTGTGACGCGAATGCTTGAAATCGACATAGCCGATACGTTTGCGGGTGACGGTCCGCTTGAAGATGAACACCATGAACAGTGGAAAGATGACGTATACCGGAGCTGTCACCGCGTTAAAACCATTTCCGTAGCCCAGATGCTGCAGCACCTCGAAGATGCCGATGCAGGTGAGCATGCACCCGATGTACAACTCGAAGATGCCGTCCGACATGTGCGCGACTAACGCCTTGCGCCGCGCCGCAGTTACGTTGACACTGCCGACCATCGTGATCCCCCAAACCTGTTTGCCTGACAAACTTGTCTGCAAGAGGATACAAACCGGGAGCCGATAATGCAACTCGGACGGGAACACGATCTCAATGAAATGGATTCGAGCAGGAGGCAGGGGACAAAAACGAACAGGATACTGGCATTACAGAAAGGATGCTGTGCGGGATTTCAGGACAGCTTCATCTCAGTCACGGAAAATCACGAGTCCGAACCGCTTTCGCTGCCGGACGAACCGGCGTCATCATCATCCAATTCGGACATCACCTCGTCATAGCAATCCGGGCAAACACCGTGCGTCAACTGCGGCAGCGCGTCACGTTCGAACAGCTGCAACGTTTTCACCGCCTGTTCAGTTGGTTGCCACTCTTCGTCCGAAACCTGTATATCCTTGCAGTAGCTGCACATCGTGACCCAACAATCCGGATCACGCGACATGTCCCCAAACAACAATGACAACGTATCTCGTTTCACAATCTTTTCCACCTTGCTGGTGAACTCGACTTCGTCCTCAGACAGACGTTGCAGGGTCAGGGTCAGGTGACGGACGCGATCCGGTGAATCACAGTGCAGGGGGATTTCGATGGGGTCACCCGTTTGCAGCACCTTGTCCACCAGCCGGCGATACAGGTCGCGAATAAGTTCCCCGGACAGGTGCAACCACAGGCTGGTGCCGAGGACAGCGTCGGACATACAGTGCTCACCACCATTGCCCAGGGCAAATGCATCCCAATTATCACTGACCGATTCAATCTGACCGTTCCGGGAAACCCGATACTGGTACGTAGTTCCTGCTGTTTCGTTCGAGGCCATCTGTACCTCCCTGATGCAGCGTGACGTTTCAGATTGAATCACCTGCCCTACCTACCACAAATCTCGTGCCATAATTATATTACTGATCGATCATATCTATTATATAAGTAAACTGTACAACTTGTGGTGATTTGTCGGGTTCGCGACGAGGTCAACGCTGTTTTTCCACCGGACGCGGCGAATGTTCCCGGCAGATGCCGGTTTGATCTTCATCAGTCAGATCGGTATCGAACACTGAACATCGGGATGGCTGTGCGGAAGTACCGGGCTGGAAGAAACAGCAGGTAGTACAGGTGCCGAAGCTGCGGAGGCGGGTTTTCTGTTGCAGACGATCGGTGAACTTGTCCAGCTCCTGGCGCAGGGCGGATGTATCGACGCGTTGGATCATCAACCGCTGCAACGAGATCGGCGGGAAAGACTGGATTGCCAGCGCGCGGCCGGTTTCGGTGAGGCGGCAGTGCACCACGCGGCCATCGCGCTTGTCCCCGACCTTCTCGATCATGCCCTTTTCTTCGAGCACGGAGACCGTCGCACTCATCGTGCCCTTGGTCGTACCCTGGAATTCCGCCAACGCCAATGGAGTATCGCTGAAACGGTTGCATTCCAGCAGGTAATGCAGTGCCTGCAACTGCGCGAGAGTGAGCTGGTGACGGCTGGCCGTGTCGCGTAATTCGCTGCGCAACAGGGTCGCGATGCGGTCGAGCTGGTTGTACAACCGCAGGCTTTCCGCGAAATAGCCGGCCGGGGACGACATGCGAACTCCGTCAAAAAGAAGTTTGGGGTCGAAACAAGATAAAGAACCGGTCGAGTGCGGACAAGGGAACTCGTTGCAGACAGCGCGAACGGAGTGATGGGGTTCGTCGTAGCCGGGACGTGAAGTTGAGTTCTCGTGGCGCGGATTCGCGGTGTGCGGACGGGAGCATCATTCCGGACCGAGAGCGTACACTTAAGGTCACGGCTCACGACACCTCGGAGGCACGATGGACACCCAGGAATTCTGGGAGGATTACCAGCACCTGAAAAAAGAAGTCAGCAAACTGCGCGACAGCGATTCACGGCTGAAAGCGATCCGTGCCCGCTACCGGTCCATCCTGAACACCGCTAACGATATCGTCGCGGTGATCGAGCGGGACGGCAGGCTGGTTGAAATGAATCGCCAGGGGCTGAAGCTGCTCGGGTTGAGTGCGGACGCGGTGGTCGGCTACCCGGTGGACGAAGCGTTCCACGATGATCGCGCGCGTGAGATTGGACGCCGGGCTGCGGAGGCGATCTCATCCAACTCGGAGATTACGTTCGACTGGACCATCCCGCAATTTGCCGGACCGGCGCTATGGCTGACAGCGAAAGCGGCACCGGTCGAGGATGAGACACGACGGGTTGTCGCGGCAGTGGTCGTCGCACGCAACCTGACTGACCTGCTCTCGCTGGACGAAGACCTCGCGCAGGCGCAGGACACGATCTCCGACCTGCGACGGCGGGTGCGGGATCAAATCGACGCGGCGCAGGGTTGAAAAGCGGGCCCCGGGCTTGAGGCTCAGGAAGTTCGATCACGGCAGGCTTTCGCCTGAGACGGGGACACTTTGTCCCCAAAGTGTCCCCGGATGCTGAATTTGTATCTCCCATAGATGATTCGATTCAGGTACACACAGTGCAAATTTAACGGAGTAAGTGTCCCCTGTGTTTCCAGTATTTTCAGTGTGGTCACAGCAAAAGCAGTACCCTGCTTCAGAGGTCGCATCTCGCGGCAGGAACGTTTACCTTAGCTGTATTGTACAAAACACGAATCCGTTGTCGTGGAAGGACGGAATTCCGAGGAGAACCAGATCATGCCACGCCGAGTCGTTTTGTTTCTGTTGCTTGCCCTGTTGGTGCTGCCCAGCGTAACCACCTTCGCGCAGCACAGCGAACTCGTTTCCCGAGACATCGTCGTTTACACCCGTGACATCAGCGAAATCCAGGAAGTGCGAACCGTCGAACTTGAACGTGGACGCAACTCCGTGCGCCTCTTCGGCATCGCGCAGGATATCCTCGAGGGTAGCGTCAGCATCGAGGTCAGCGACGCTGAGGTGATGACCCACAGCATCGGCTTCACCGCCCTCGACTTCGACATCGACAAGTACTGGCAGGCGCAGGTCGGTGAGATGGTCGAGTTCAAGATCGACGATGGCGACAAGGTCAAAGGGCTGCTGCGGATGTACCAGGACGACGACCTGTATGTCCAGGAGGATGACGATTCCGAGACGTTGACCGTGATCGACAAAGACCGCATCGAGGGCAACAAGCTGGAGAACTTCGCGCCGCAGCTCTCGACAACTCCGTCCCTGCTCTGGGATTACACCGCCGAGAAACGTGGTGAGGTTACCATCCGTCTCACGTACCTGACCGAGGGCATGTACTGGACCGGCGAACACAAGATCGTGCTCGAGGGCA
Organism: bacterium; assembly: GCA_963675295.2. Classification (GTDB taxonomy): domain Bacteria; phylum Electryoneota; class Electryoneia; order Electryoneales; family Electryoneaceae; genus BMS3BBIN04. Next base: position 1,369,075 of record CAXXKJ010000002.1, on the reverse strand, counting down.
ATCGTGCCGGGATGATTTCGACTGCCGTCGTGGTCAACGAAACCGGGATGAACCTGGCGTACGACACCATCAGCTTCATCGGCGGACACATTCACCTGGCGGGCGACCGCCGGCGTGTTGACCGCATGAACCCGGCGCCGGGCGCGATGGCGAGTGGCACAGAGTCACGGTTCGGTGATGTGCGACGCTGGCAGGCGGAAGATGGCGAGCTGCTCGCGGATCACAACACGCGGATCGTGCTACTCTCCGGACACGCCGCAGAGGTGAAACGCAGCTACGTGTACGACGCGACGATCTTCGACGATCGCGTTTCGGCGCATGTCGAATTCGACGCGCAGGCCGCGTTGCCGTATGGGGACGTTCGAGTCTACGAAATCCTCCAAGGCACGTCGCTTTTCATCGGCGAGGACCGGATTGACGACACGCCGCCGGGATCGCCTGTGGACCTGAATGTCGGCCAGGTGTTCGACATTACGGCGGAACGTACTCGGATGCACGAAGGCCGTGGCGAAGGCGACAACACCACGCAAACCTATTCGGTCAAGCTCGGCAACTCCGGCGATGACGATGTTACCGTGCGCGTGCTGGAACGGGTGTTCGGCGACTGGAACATCCCCAGCGCGAATGTGGACAACACCGCGATTGACATGATCAAGGTCGATGCACGGACGGCGGCGTTTGATGTGCTCGTCCCGGCCGGCCAGACTGTTAACCTGACTTACGAGATCATCTATGAACGCTAGGCACTGGCTGCACCGAGCGGGCCTCATTGCCCTGCTGCTGCCGTTGGCCCTGTTCACCGGCTGCGGCGGTGATGGTGGAGGCGACGACAATCCGGACGATTCCATTGACGCGGACCGTACGCTGATCGTGGAAAACGCCGACTACCCGGTCTGGATCGACGACAACAGTTTCCTGTTCAACTACGCGGACGATTCCGGCACACCGGGCCTGTTCCGCAGCGATCTCGACGGGAATGTGACCGAGATCTACGGCGAAGCGAAGAACGATGACTACGTCGTGTCGCCATCGGGCACGTGGACCGCGTTCAGCACACCCGCCCTCGACGGCGGGGTGTATGTGGCCGAGCTCAGCGACCCGCCGGGCGACCCGATCCTGCTGATGCAGGGCGGGAAACGGCCCGATTTCATTGACGATGACACCGTGGTGATGGAAAACGCCAGCGGCGTGATCGGCTGGGTCGATGTTGCAGACCCGGGCGTGTTCAACCCGCTGGTCAACGGTGGCTGGCCGGTGGTCAACGGTGACGGAACCAAGATCGCGTTCCTCACGCATCCGTCCGGCTTCAACCTGAACATCCTGACATTGTCGACAATGGACGTCGTGCAGGTGGTCACCGACGTCGGCGCCGACTACTGCTGGAACCCGACTGAGGATGAACTGTACGTCAGTCAGCTGGCCGCGAACACGTTGACGCAGGTGCTGCGGATCAACGTGGCCGGTGAATCGTATTCGGTCTTTATTGCCGCCGGGACACGTCCGAGTGTCAGCGCGGACGGCACCAACTTCTACTGCGATCTGCTCAACGGCGAATCGCTGAGCGGCATTCAGTACATCAACCTGGAAACGGGACGTGAAGGCGAGATCCGTGGAACACAGGTTCCCGCCGCCGCGCCGAGCGGAACCCGGTTGCTGACCGAACAGTCCCAGAACATCTATCTGCTCGAATTTGAGTGATCTACGGCCTATGAGTACACGATACCTCATCCCGGTGACGCTGGCAGCGCTGCTGCTCGCGTCGCCGGTTTTTGCTCTACCGTCCGACTCGACGGCAGCTTCCACTGAAACGCTGGCCGCTGCGAGGTCTGATTCGGCGGGCGTGGACCTCACCTTCGTCATTAACGGCTTCCGCAATGATGACGGGCTGCTGATGATGGCGTTGCACAACAGCGAAGACACGTTCCCGAAGAAACCGGAAGAAGCGTACGCGCTGGCAACCGCCGAGATCGTGGACGGGTCCGCGACACATGTGTTCGAAAACGTGCCGCCCGGCGAGTACGCGCTGATTTACTTCCACGACGAAGACCTGGACGAGGAACTCGACAGCAACTTCCTCGGCATTCCGAAAGAAGGGTACGGTACCTCGACCGTCGTTAAAGCTGGCGGGCCGCCGTCCTGGGATGCTGCCGTGTTCGTGGTCGGAAACGAACCTGTCACCCAGGAACTGGTGGTGAAGTACTGGTAGGTTCGGATAAGCCGCGGTAGCGAACTGAAGCTCCCGCGGGCATCGCGATTTGTCTCAAGACTCAGGTCTCAGGACTCAAGACTGCTACTTGAGGAACACCACCTTCCGCGACGCGTGCATCCCTCCCCCGTCCAGACGCAGCAGGTACACCCCCGACGCCAGCCCGTCCGGTGCGGTCCAGGAGACGACCTGTTGACCGGATCGTCGGCCAAGCGGGATCGTGTCGACGCGCTGTCCGGTGACCGTATACACGGCCATTTCGACGACGGACGGCTCGGGCAAGATAAACGCAACCGTCACCGTCGAATTGAACGGGTTCGGGTAGGCACGGATGATGCTGAATTCGGCTGGTGGAGCAGACGATATCGGGACACCCCAAACCGCGCTGCCCTGGTCGTAATAGTGCATGCCAATGTCGGCGATGGTGCTGTCCGGGTCGTGCGGATTATCCGGATCGCCGGCGTCAATGGCGGGCGAGGTGGAAAGCAGATGGAATAGATCCTCGGATTCTGGGTCGAACTCAGGGTCCATGAATAGGTTGAAATGAGGATCGCAGGAGTCGCCGTTGACGTTGACCATCGTGATTTCTTCGAAATGAATGACTGGTGATCGCGGTTCCTCGGTCAGCATGTTTTCACCATTGTTGTAAAAGATGTTATAGTAGGGTATTGTACCATTACCATAGGAATAAATCGCTGCATCACCGATATTATTAGAAATTATGCAATTACGTATTTGCGAAGCATCAAAATAGAATACAGAACCATGCTGACCAGCTGTATTATTTACCAACACACAATTCTCTGCTCTTGTTGCTCCATAAGATGGTCTGTAGAAGACGCCACCATCGTATATTGCTGAGTTGTTCTCAAACAGGGAATAAGTTGCGTAAATCGAACCTTGAGCATATACAGCGCCGCCATTAGCTGCTGAATTATTTGTGAAGCGGCAACTATCAGCATAAACAAATGATACTCCTGTGTAAACTGCAGAATTATAATTAGAATCGAACAATATCTTGTCGCAATCAACATAAGAACCGACTACCGCTAATCCACGCCCAACGTTGTTCGCGATTACAGACTCACGCAGTTTGAGAGTGACAAAGTAGCCATAATAACCGCTGCCGTCATTATTAGTCAGATCGGAATGGAAGACTGAGTCAAAATCAGCCCATTCACAGTAAATCCCACCACCTTCTTCTGTGTCGTCTGAATTGTAGGACACACGACTATGCGTCAGCTTCAGGATGCTGGACCAGCAGTAGATCCCGTTGTCGTCGCTGCCGGTCACGACCGCATGATCCAAGCCGATGTAAGCGAAGTCGACAACGTCGATCCCGCTCCACGCCTGGTCACCATCGTAGCGCGTGAAGTAGACGCTGTCACCTTCTGCGCCATTCGCGACCAGCGTGCCGTTCACCAGGCAACGTGTGCCCGGATAGAACCGCAGGTGCACACCGGCGGACAACGTCCAATGGTGGCCGTCGGCAACCGATACGTCGCCGATCACGTCGTACACGCCAGCCGCCAATGTCCCTGATTGCGGGCCGGAGAGTTCCTGCTGGGCGTGGAGTGCTGTGGGAAGAGCGAGCGAAAGGATGGCCGCTACGGCCAGGTCAAGCAGATATTCGCGATGTGTCAGGTACCGTCTCATTGCATCCCCCGGTGTGGTTGGAATAAAGTGACGAGTGGTGGCTGGTGATGCAAGGGAGCGGGTCCTGGGCGGTGTGTAAGGATAGAGCTGAGATGCGAGATGTGAGATGTGAGACAAAGAAAATGGCGGATGAGCCCTGCTGGCGGAGCCATCAGGGGCACATCGAGTCTGGATCAGCCCTGCGGTCCGCCTGGCGGCGGGTCACAGGGGCACGTCGGGCGGATCGTATCCCCCAGACGGATCTCACCATCCAGACGGACAACCCGCGATAGCCGCCGAAACTGACCGGCGGTCAATCACGGGCACCATTCGTTGAAACGGTTTTTCTTCCCGGACTGAAGCCCGAGGACGTGGGTACGGTGGGGGCTTGACTGGCGGCTAATCCCGGGCTGGAGCCCGAGGGCAAGTACGATGCGCTCAAGTCTTCATTCAACAACCACGCAGGCAGCCGGCTACATCGAAACTGCCCGCACCGCCTTGATGTACCGCGCCAGTTTCTGTTCGTCCAGCGCGCCATTCGTACGGACACCGGAGCAGATATCGACACCGGCCGGACGAACACGTTCGATCGCTTCCGCAACATTGTCCGGCGACAAGCCGCCGGCGAGAAAGACCGGAATCCGGACCGAACGCACGATTTCCGCGCTGATCTCCCAGTCATGCGTCCTGCCGGTACCGCCGAGCACCGGCACCTTCGCGTTCGGCGAGCCGCTGTCGAGCAGCAGCATATCGGCGAGCGGAGCGAGCTCACGCGCGGTCGTCACCGCTTCCGGGCCGGAGACATGCACCACCGGCATCAGCTTGATGTTCGGCAGCCAGACCCGCAACTCACGTAGCTGGTTGGATGACAACCGTGTACACAGCTGCAGCATCCGTGCGCCGGTCTTGCCCTGTTGGCGCACGATCATGTCGACATCGTTCAGGCTGGTCAGCAACACCGCCGGACGCGCGTCCTCGAGGCTGCTGACAATCTCCGCGATCTCGTCATCCGTGATCGGTCCCGGACCGGAGGGCATCGCCGAGACGAGGCCGAGGTAGTCCGCGCCGTGCTTCAACGCGAGCCGGGCCTCCCGCGCGTTCTGAATGCAGCAGATCTTGATTGTCAACGAGTTGGCGGACTCGTTCGTACCGGGCTTTCGTGCGGGTGATCGTTTGCGGCGGGTGAACAGCGACACCAGCACGCCCAGCAGGCTCAACGCCCCGACCACGATCAGCAGCCACGGGCCGCCGATCATCTTCAGCTTCTTCAAGTTCACCGGAATTCGTCTCACAGTCCGCCTGTCCTGTTGGCAATCTCCCCGCCGTCGAAAGTTGCTCCGATAGTATCCCTCTCTCCCCACGGATGCAAGAGGTACGGGCTCACGCAGCAAGCAACTCCCATCCTGTTCGTTCACCCACCAGAGACCCATCCCGAAACAAACTCCCGAGATCCGACCTTTTCTCTTGCTCGTGTGTTAGGAACTACTAACATTTAGCGTTCGTAGAACGAATACTGTTTTTCACCAAACCCGGCCAAGGAGGCCCATGAGCAAGACCGGACCCCCGTCATCTGAACTCACGGTGCGAGCCGTCGTTTCCGGACTGTTTGTCGGTTGCCTGATCGCTGCATCCAATGTCGCCATCGGCTTGAAAATCGGCTGGACTTTCGGCGCGGCGATTACCTCCGCGGTGATCAGCTTCGCCCTGTTCAGCACGATCAAGTCGCGACCGTTTACTCCCAAGGAAACACTGATCTCCGCGACCGGTGGATCGTCGGCCGGGACACTCGCCTCCGCCGGTGGATTTGTCTCCGCGATCCCGGCGCTGGAGATGATCCGGGCGAACAACGGGCTCGAGCCGTTGTCGTTCGCGATGCTGCTCGCGTGGGGCGCGTCGGTCGCCTTCCTCGGCTCCCATTTCGCGGTCCCGTTGCGGCGGCAGATGGTGGTGGTGGAAAAGTTGCGCTACCCGACCGGCACCGCGACCGCCGAGACGATCAAGGCGATGTTCGCCTCCGGCGCGGAAGCGGTGAAGAAGACTCGGGTGCTGCTGTGGGCGGGAATCGGTGCGGCGTTGTTGAAGCTGCTGTACCTGATCGAACCGATCGGTCTGTCGCCGTTCGAGGTGCTGGGCTTTGACGACTTCGGGTTGTTCACGCTGGCGATTCTCGGGGTTCCGTTGTACCAGCTCTCGCTGGGATTGAACCTGTCGCCGATGATGTTCGGCGCGGGGATTCTGATCGGGCCGAAGGTCGGCTGGTCGTTGTTCGGCGGGGCGATTATCGCGTGGGCGGTGATCACTCCGATCCTGATCAACAAGGGCGTGGTCGAGATCATGCCCGACATGGCGCAGGTGCGAACCTCAATGGCCGCTGAAGCAGCCGGAGCATCGGAGAAGGAGCCGTCCTCCGCCGAGGCGGAGCTGCGGCGTCACCTGGACGACGAGTTGTTCCGTGCGCAACGGATCGCGGACAATCGTGACGGCTGGACAGTCGGTACCGTGATCGCGGAGTACACCCGGTCCGACATCATCAACCTGTATGATTCGTTAAGCGATGACCTGATTGCCGCGGCAAAGGACGGAACGTTGTCCGAAACCGAGTTGCCGGACAAGCAGGCCGCGACCAAACCGCACCTGGACGCCGCAGCTGCTCTGCTCGTCCATGCCGGCGCAAATACCTCTTACCTCGACAGCCTGCGCGCATTCGCGAAACAGGCGCAGACAGAGCGACCCGTCGAACACCTGCTGTTCCAGTTACGTGCCGATCTGGCGCGGGAGTCGATGACGGCGATCCGGTATGGAGAGTCGAACTTTGACGCGATTTCCGGGCCTTACATCGAAGTCGCGGAACGGCTGGACGCGGAAGGGATCACCACGAACGCGGCCGAACAGGTGCGGGCACGGGCGGATGCGTTGCTGGCCGAGACCCGTCAGTTGCTGGAAGAAGAAAAACCGCTGCTGACGTTGAAAGAGCTGAACCTGGAGTCCAACGAACACAAGCGCACACTCACCATCGGCCTGCCCGACACCACCAGCCCGTACCGCGCCGGGTTCAACTGGGTGCTGTGGCCCGGGGTTGCGGTGATGATCACCGCGTCTCTGACCGCGCTGGCGTTGCAGTGGAGAACGGTCCTGAAAACCTTCTCCAGCCTTGCGGGTGTTGCCAAGGGAGCAGCCCACCCAGCTGACGATGACGGCGAACCGGACGCGCCGGACCCGTACCCGATGTCATGGTGGATTATCGGGATGACGATCGCCACCGCGATCACAGTCACTCTCGCCTGGTACCTGTTCGAAATTCCGATCTGGATGGGGATTCTTGGGGTGATCATGTCGCTGCTGCTGGCGTCCATCGCGGTGCGTGCAACCGGCGAAACCGACATCAACCCGGTCGGCGCAATGGGTAAGATTACCCAGGCGATTTACGCCGCGCTTGCACCAGCGAACATGGCAATCAACCTGATGGCGGCTGCCGTAACCAGTTCCGGCGCGTCGCAATCCGGCGACCTGATGCATGACTTCAAAGCGGGGTACATCCTCAAGGCGTCGATCCGGCGGCAGGTGATCAGCCAGATTATCGGTGTCGGGGCCGGTGTGTTTGCCGCGGCAGGTACGTTCAAGGTGCTGTCAGCGGTTTATGAGATCCCGGGACCCGAGTTCCCCGGGCCGGCGGTGTACGCGTGGTACAAGATGGCGGAGATCCTCTCGGTCGGCGTGGACGCCCTCCCACCGGGTGCGCTGTGGGCGGCGCTGGTCGGCGCGGGGATGGGCATCCTGTTCCCGATCATCCACGCCAGGTTCAAGAAGATCAGCCCGTGGCTGCCGAGCCCGGTCGCGTTCGGGATCGCCTTCATGGTGCCCGCGGTCTACTCGATGGCGATGTGGCTCGGATCGTTCGTGTTCTACCTCTACGGCCGCCGTCACGCCGAACGGGCCGACAAGTTCGGCGCGTCCATGGCGTCCGGATTCATCGCCGGGGAAGGCCTGATGATGGTCGCGTTCGCGATGTACCTGATGGCGACGCAGGTGCTGTTTTAAAAAACCTGCAACAGACGCAACTGAAGCAACAGAAGCAACAGAAAGTGAAAGACAGGAAGAGATAGGAAAAGAAAGTAAAAGATAGAAACAGCAAGAAAAGATAGAAACAGCAAGAAAAGATACAGCGAACCGCGACAACAGACTCCTCAGCCACGGGCTTCAGTCCGTGGCTTTTTTATTGCCGGTGCTTGGCTCAAACCGTAACGCAGCCCTATACTCCCCCGTCCTACCGTCAACGTCAACCAGTCCGGGAAGGAGCGCTGCTCATGCCACGTGCTACCTCTGCCACTCGCGCGACGGTGTCGAAACTGGCCACCGTCATCGTCCTGTTCATGCTCGCGGTTCTGTTAACCCTGCCAGCCGTCATTAGCGCGCAGCCCAACGGCCCGTTGGCCGGCGAGAAGGGCTATCTCCGTGACCCGGACCTGCACGGCAGCACGCTGGTCTTCTCCAGTTCCGGCGACATCATGATCGCGGACCTCGACGGCGGCCTGGCGACCCGCCTGACCTCACACATGGGAGAGGAACGCTACCCGGCGTTCAGCCCGGACGGCCAGTGGATCGCGTTTACCGGCGAGTACTACGGCAACGACGACGTGTACGTGATCCCGGCAAACGGCGGCCAGCCGAAGCAGCTGACCTACCACGGGTCCAGCGACAGGGTTGTCGGGTTCACACCGGACGGCGACGTCATCTTCGAGGCGGATCGTGTGCCGCCGTACCGCGCGCCGGAGCTGTACACGGTCAGCGTCAACGGCGGTTTCCCGGAGCAGATGCCGTATCTGCGGGGCGCGCAGATCGCGTTCGAGCCGGACGGTGAACGGGTCGCATTACAGCCGATGCGAGCCTTCCAGGTGTGGAACCAGTATCACGGCGGCGGGGCGGAAAAGATCTGGGTGGGCACGACGGACGACGCTCAGTTCGAGCTGATCAGCCATTCCGAGATGAACGAATCCCACCCGATGTGGCACAGCGACGGCCGGATCTATTACATCACCGACCTCAACGGCCGCGACAACATCTTCTCGATGCTGCCGGACGGATCGGACAACCGTGCGGAGACCGAGTTCACCGACTTCGACGCCCGCACGCCGAAGCTGCATGACGGCAAGATCGTCTTCCTGCACGGCCTCGAGCTGACCGTGTTCGATATCGGCAGCGGACAGCTCAGCGTCCCCGACCTGCTGGTCCCGAGCGACCTGGTAACCTCCAACAAGCGCTTCATCGATCCGAACGATTACGTCGATTCATGGTGGTTGAATGAGGACGGCAGCCGCATGGCGGTGGACAGCCGCGGCGACATCTTCACGCTGCCGGTGAACGGGAACGGGATCATTCGACAGTGGACCTACCGCAGCGGAAGCCGCGAGAAGCAGCCGCATTTTCTACCCCACGGCGACGGTACCCTGGTGTTGATCACCGACGAAACCGGCGAAGACCGGATCGTGCGACTCGACAACCCGAACGGTGATCTTGAGCTGATCGAGAGCAAGCCGCTCAACGACTGGAAGTACAACATCACCCCCTCCCCGGATGGCAAGTGGATCGCCTACGATTCCGGCGAGCAAGTTTTGTACATCGTGAACGTGGAATCCGGGAAGCGTACCGAGGTTTCCGAGGGCGGCTGGGAATTCAGCGAGTACACGTGGTCGCCGGACAGCCGTTACCTGGCGTTCGTGCGTGAGGTCGGTGAAGAAGAAGAAGCGCATCTCGAGGTGTACGATCTCGAGACCGGTGATACCCACACCCTCGGCGACAACCGATTCAATACCTACGCGCCGGCTTGGGACCCGAGCGGACGCTACCTGTACTGCGTCACCGACCGCAACTACAACCCATACCAGAACTATTCGCACAGCACGTTCCTGTTTGACCGGATGGGCACCCTGGCGCTGTTCCGGCTGCGTGAGGATGTACCGAGCCCGTTCATCGCACGCGGTGACGAAGCCGACAGCGGCATCCCGGACGCGCCGTGGATTCCCTCCCCGGATGACGATTCCGGCGACGATGACGAGGATGTGGACGACGATGACACCGTGGAGCCGATTGTGATCGACTGGGACGGGATCAACGAGCGCATGGTCCGCCTCCCGGAACTGCCCGGCAACTACAGCGGCCTGCAAGTCGCGGGCGACAAGCTGTACTTCATCGAACGGCAGCAGGGCGGGATCGGCGGCAACGATCTGCGTGGCTATTCCGGCAGCACCCTGCGCGCATTTGACCTCGGCGACCGGGAATCCAGCGAAGTCGCGTCCGGCATCAGCAGCTACGAAATCTCTGGCGACGGCTCGACGCTTGTCGTGCGGGCGCACGGATCCTGGTATCATGGAGACGCCGCATCCGCCTCGCTGTCCATGGACGGCGACAGCCAGATCAACACCGACGGCTGGGACATCGAATCCAACCCGCGCGAAGAGTGGGCGCAGATCCTGCGCGAGGCGTGGCGCAAGCAGCGCGAGTTCTTCTACGATCCGGATATGCATGACATCGACTGGGCCGGTGTGCTCGAGCGCTTCAGCCCGTGGATCGACCGCATCACCACCCGCCAGGACCTGCAGGACCTGATGCGCGAAATGTCGGCGGAATTGCGTGTCGGCCATGCGTTCGTCGGCAGCGGCGACCGTCCCCGTCCAGAAACCGCCCCGGTCGGCTACCTCGGCGTCGACGTCGAGCCCGATCCGCGCAACGACTGCTACCGTATCACGCGCGTGCTCAACCCCGAACCGGGCACTCGCAGCGGAACATCACCTGTTGCGTTTTCCGATCCGCAGACTGGGCCGGGAACGTACCTGCTCGCGATCAACGGGCGCCGGCTGCATGCGGACGACAACATGTACCGTCTGCTGCAGAACCAGAGCCACGACGAAGTCGCGTTGACGCTCAACGAGAAGCCGTCCTTCGTCGATGCGCGTGAGGTGATCGTGCCGGCGCTGAACAGCGAACGCACCATCCGCTTCCTGCAGTGGACGAAAGACAAGCGAGACTATGTCGACGACAAGTCGGACGGCAAGGTCGGCTATGTCTACCTGCCCGACATGTCCAGCGAAGGCATGGAAGAGTTTGGCAAGAACTACTACCCGCAGAAGAGCCGGCCCGGGATGATCCTCGACGATCGCTACAACTCCGGCGGGAATGTCGCCGAACTGATCATGAAGGAAATGACCAGCCCGATCTTCGCATTGCAATCGTCACGCTACGGTGGCAGGCAGACCAAGCCGCACGGGTCATACTTCGGGCACGTGTCGGTGCTGATCAATGGCGCGACGTTCTCCGACGGCGAAACCATGGCCTACAACACCACGCTGCTGGACGACTGGGTGCTGATCGGCACGCGCACCTACGGCGGCTGGATCTGGCTCTGGAACCGGCGGCCGGCGGTGGACAACAGCTGGACCATCGTCCCCGAGTTCGGCGGCTGGGGGCTGGACGGCAACTGGATCATCGAAGGCAAGGGTGTCCCGGCGGAAGAGTACATCATCAACGATCCGGGCAGCGAAATGCGTGGCGAAGATCCGCAACTGGACGCCGCCATCGCGAACACGCTGCGCCGTATCGCCGATGATCCGCGCGAACTGCCGCCGATGCCGGAGAAGGGACCGTTTTCGAGGTGAGTGAGCAGCAACAGACGCAACGGATGCAACGGATGCAACGGATGCAACGGATGCAAAAGATATAACAGACTTCACTTGACCAGTTTTAAACTTTAGCAATAAACCACCGGGGACACTTTCGGGAGAAAGTGTCCCCGGTTCACTTATGCGTCAGTTGCGTGTTTTACGTGTGTTGCGTGTTTTACGTGTGTTACGTGTGTTACGTGTGTTACGTGTGTTGCGTGTGTTACGTCAGTTGCGTCAGTTGCGTCAGTTGCGTCTGTTACGTCTTTTGCGTCAGTTGCGTCTTTGGCATCTATTGCTACTTCAACAGCACCACCTTCTCCACCCGCGTGCCGTACTGCCTCGACCCGGCGCGGACGAAATACACCCCACTGGCGAAATCGGACCCGTCGAATGTCAACGCGTGCGTCCCGGCGGCGTAATCCCGGTCACTGAGACGAACCACCTCACGCCCGAGCACGTCCACTACGCTGACCGCGACACGATCCGGCGCGGGCAACGTGAACTCGATCCGCGCGGTCCCGTTGAACGGGTTCGGGTAGACCGAGTCCAACGTGAAGCCGTTCGGCAGCAGGGATTGATCACTGCCGGTTTCCGCGACCGGCGTGTTGTAGTAGCCGGTGCTGTCGATGTGCAGCGGGTAATTGCGCGGTCCGATCGGGTGGTTGTTCGGCGGAATCCCGATGAAGTCGAACTCGTCGATGATCAGGTCTTTTTCAACCCAGTGCACAACCTGGTGATTGTTCGTTGGCTCGCCCTCGGGGGACGCCGGCGAATCATAGAAGTTGCCGCCCGGGCTGCTGATGCCCGGGTCGTAATCCACCGTGTAGAACAGGAATAGATGGTCAGCATCCGAGCGCTTTGCCAGCGACATCTCGCGCTCGCTTTCGGTTTCGTACGGTGCCAACTGCGTCCCGTCGTTCCGGGTGTTGGTGATGTTGACGCCATAGGCCCAGTGACGGAGATCCTCCGTCGCGCTCACATAGATATCCGACGCTTTGTAGCCATCGTCGGAGGCGTCAATAGGATCGTTTTCGCCGTCGTAATCGTCCGGCTCGCCAAACTGCACCCACGAGCACCAGAGCAGATCGTTTCGATCATCCCAGTACAGGTTCGGGTTGCAGATCGTGGCTTCCAGGTGTGGCGTGTCCGCACCCAATGCGAATGACCCATCCGCGAGCATAATGAAGTACTGGTCCGAGTTGTTCCAGTAATAAAGACGGCAACGTGGTGGGGTCTGGTCCACGGAGAAATGGTGGTATTCGACTGCGACAAATACGAGATGCAGGATGTTGCTGTCGTCGTAAATGATGTCCATGTCACCGTAGACACGGAAGGTGTCCTGGTTGGCGGCGACCGTGTCCGGCAACATGTTCTCGTTGATCGGGATGAAGTTGGTCACGTTCACCGCGTTCTCCAGCCCCATCGACCAGTCCGCGCCGGCGTCAGTGCCTACCCAGAGGTAGATGTCGTTGTTGTACCGGTTGCCCGGTTCACCTTCGCCAAGCGTGTGGTAGCGGGAAACAGTCTGTGCCAACGTGATCCGGTTGCCGTTGGGCGAAACCGCCACAACGCCGCTGCGGTTGGTTGCCTTGTCTGTGACTCGCTTGCGGGGGTACTCACCAGGTGTCGTGTTCAGGATGATGTTGGTGAGTCCATCCATCCGCCCACGGTTGTAGTAGAGTTCCATCTCAAACGGATTGACGTCCACCGTCGGGTAGTACAGACTGTGCAGCGTCAATCCCTCGCCAGCTTGATGGCTTGCCGTACGAGCTGAAAACGATCCCGTTGAACCTCTCGGAAAGATGAACGAATTGAACGTCTCGGTTACGCTGAACGGATTGAACGTGACGACGGACGCATGAACATCATCCGGATCACTCGCGCCACGATCGCTGTTGATGTTAATCGCAGGTCCATTGATCGCACTGACAACGACAGTGGGACCATAGGATACCGGCCCGTAAATCGGGCCGTCGTCGCGGTAGGGATGACCGACGCTTCCATCGACAACCTCGCTGACGGCGTACTGGACACGGCTGTCCGAATCCTGGTTCTCCTTTAACGTCCAGGCAAAGTAGGCCTTCCGCTCTTCGAAGAGGGGTTCGCTCAGGTTAAACATGCGTTCGAACGAAAGCTCGTGCTGCTGATCGACCCAGGTCTGGCCAATGTGCAACGTGTCACCCAATTGCTGTGCCGATACCAGCAATGGCAACAATAGCAGCGCCAATGCCCAAACCCGTACAAACGTTTTCATCTTCTCCTCATCCTGAGCTGTGTGGGTGAAAACGCGAGAACACGGTTGCCGTTCTCCCGACAACTAACATAGCGACCAAAGCGTGATCATGGCAACGAGCCACCCGCCCAATAGAAATTTTCGTGGTCGAACTTCGCGATCTCCAGCTTGGAATATTTGTTCGGATTGGCTAATATTTTGACAAAATAAGAGAATCTGTTCACGAAGCCTTGATTTTGAATTCCAACCATTGTAGCTTCGTTCCCAAGGGATGGAAGACACAGTGCAGGTTTTGTGAATTCCAGCACGATCTTTCATCAACCCCAGCCGCTATACTGTGGCGAACCGTTTTCTGACAACGTATTCGGCGTCAGTCAAATGCACCATGGTTCACAAGACAACCTGCTTGATCCGGTGATCACCATCGGCGAAGCCGCCCAGATCACCGGACTTTCTGACTCTTCCCTGCGAAAGTACGAAGCCGCCGGGTTGATCCATTACGCCCGGACACGGGGTGGCTACCGCATGCTCTCAGCCGAGGATCTGGAACGTGTGCGGATGATTCAGCAACTGATCAAGCGCAAGGGGTTGACCCTCGAGGGTATCCGCCGGCTCTGGGCACTGCTGCCGTGCTGGGAGTTCAAGGGCTGCTCGGAGGTGGAACGAGCGAACTGCGGCGTGGTCAAGGAAAGCCGCAACGAGCCTTGCTGGGTGATTCAGAATTACGAAGGCTGCTGCGGTGAAGAGACATGCCGCCGGTGCGAGGTCTACCGTACCGCCGCCACCTGCACCGAGGACCTGAAGAGCCTCGTCTTCGACCTGCTGCTTGGCCGCAGCGATTCGCCGCTGGCGACCCGGCTCAACCAATGCCGTCAACAACAAAAACGTGATACAAACGGACAGACTCAGTTGGGGGAGACCAAAGAATGAGTGTGTTGCACGCACTGGTCTATCTGTCGGTGCTGATTTTCGTGGTGGCCTGTTTCGCGCGGGGACTGAAAATCGCGCGCACGCCGATGCATTTGCGTTGGGAATTGCAACCGGTGCCACATGAAAGGCCCGGCAAATCCATGTTCGAACAAGTGGATTGGTGGGAGCATTCCCGTGACAAGAACCATTTCGGGGAACTGGGTATCATGATCCCCGAAATCCTCCTGCTGAAAGGAGTCTGGGAACACAACCGCGGGCTGTGGTTCCCCTCCTGGGCGTTGCACTTCGGCCTCTACCTGTTGATCGGCAATATGGCGCTGATCCTGCTGTTGACCATTCTGCTGCTGGCTGGTATCGCGCAGTCGGGTATGGTGGTCAATGTGATGGTCGGGCTGATCCGGACGCTGTCGTTCATCGGTGGCGGGCTGGGCGTGATCGGCGCGGTGCTGATGTTCTTCAAGCGCGCGTTCGACAAGGACATGAGCAAGTACGCGACCCCGAGCCACTACTTCAACATCATCCTGTTGGGCGCGATCTTCGCCTCGACGGTGCTCTGGGCGTTCGCCGACCACGGCTACATCTCACGCGTGACCGGTTTGTACGCCGGTGTCCTGACCGCGAGTCCGATTCCGGCGTTCACGACAACGGGCTATCTCAACGTCGCCGTGGTGTTGCTGTTCTTCATCTACCTGCCGTTCACCCACATGACGCACTTCTTCACGAAGTACTTCACCTACCACACGATCCGCTGGGAGGATCAGCCTAACACCAAGGGCAGCAAGGTGGAGCAGAATATCGTGAAGAACGTGACGCAGCCGGTCAGCTGGGCTTCGGAACACATCGGCGCGGATGGCAAGAAGACCTGGGTTGACCTGGCCGCTGGGACGGGTGAAGTGAAACAAGACGAGAAGAAGGAGGCCTGAGCATGGCTTGCCAATTCTGTGGTGTACAGCCTGCCTCTGTGAAGGATATCAGCAAGGGTGAGGATCAGATCGCGAAGATTGATCCGAAGGATCTGATGCCGTTGCCGGCACCGTACGATGGACCGGAATACACACCGGACATTGCGGAGCTGAAGGACGAAACGAAGAAATCCTACGGCAATTCGTCCACGCTGGACGGTGTCCTCGCCTCCGGTGTACCACAGCCGGAAACCAAGGAAGAGGAAGCCGAGCTGGTCAACAAGTTCCTCGAAGGCCTGCACAAGCTGTTCACCAAGGAAGACAACTGGACCTTCCTGCAGCCGCTGATGCTGTCGATGGAACACTGCGCACGTTGCCAGACCTGTGTCGAAAACTGCCCGGTCTACGAAGCGTCCGGCTTCAACGAGCTCTATCGTCCGACCTACCGCGCGGAAATTCTGCGGCGTCTGTATCACCAGCACGTCAAGCCGGGAAACAAGTGGTTCAAGACGTTCCAGAACAACGGCATCGAGCTGAATTACACCCTGATTTCGCGCCTGTACGAGCTGTCCTACCGCTGCACACTCTGCCGCCGTTGCGCGCAGAGCTGCCCGGTCGGTGTCGACAACGGCCTGATCACCCGTGAAATCCGCAAGCTGTTCAGCCAGCAACTCGGCTGGGCGCCGAAGGAATTGCACGAAAAGGGCACCGTGCAGCAGTTGAAAGTCGGATCGTCCACCGGCATGAACTCCGTCGTCGTCAAGGATAACATCGAGTTTATCGACGAAGACATTTCCGAACGGCTGGGCTGGGAGGTGAAGACGCCGTGGGATGTCAAGGGCGCGGACGTGCTGCTGATCGAGAACGCCGGCGAGTTCCTCGCGTGGCCGGAGAATCACGGCTGCACCGCGGCGCTGCTCGACAAGGCCGGAATTTCCTGGACGATGTCCAGCGAAATCGCTGGCTACGACGGCGTCAACTACGGCCTGTTCTACGATGACGTGCAGCTCGCACGTGTCGCCTCACGCCACTTCGCGATCGCCAAGGAGCTCGGCGTCAAGAAGATCGTGATGGGTGAGTGCGGCCACGAACACAAGGCGCTGGCGACCATCGCCGACCGTGTCGGGACAGACTTGCCGCCACGTGAGTCCATCCTCACGCTGGTGCGTGATATCGTCAAGAGTGGCGCCATCAAGCTCGACCCGAGCAAGAACGATTTCGCCGTCACGTTGCACGACCCGTGCAACACCGTGCGTAACCTGGGGATCGTTGAACCGCAACGCGAAGTGTTGCGGATGATCGCGCCGAAATTCCGCGAGATGTACCCCCATGGGATTCACAATTACTGCTGCGGCGGCGGGTCCGGCTTCGCGATCATGTCCGGGTTCAACTTCAACGACTGGCGCAACCTGATCTCCAGCCGGAAAAAGTTCGCCCAGATCCTCAACGCGTTCGCCGACGAAGACCTGAACACCGACGAGACGAAGAAGTATGTCTGCGCGCCGTGCTCGAACTGCAAGGGCGCGATCCGCGACATGCTCGACTTCTACGGTGCAAAGGAAAAATCCGGCATCCACTATGGCGGACTGGTCGAACTGGTTTGTAACGCGATGGTCGACGCCGCCGAACCCATCCTCGATTGGGATATGATGTAAAGACCGTCTCTGGTCTTTCGTCTTTCGTCTCTCGGAACTGCAGGAAAAGGAAGTAAAAGACAGGAACAGATAGTAACGGATAGTAAAAGACAGGCAAAGACCTTAGAAAACAGCAAAAGCAGCTCTCAACGGGGACATTTCCGGACGCGAAATGTCCCCGTTTCTTGTTCCGGGCAAATCCGGATTTCCATCTTCTGCCCATCTCCCGCTGCACGTCCCCCCAGCCTTGCATTGCGGCTACTTCTGACCCGTTCCTACTTCAGAGAACACAAGAACCTGTGCAGCAAATCCAATCTGAGTTTTGGCTCGAGAGGCATACTTATAACGACGCCCTGCGCTGATTGAGTGCAAGACCCCCGTTTTTTATGGGTTTGCGCCCCTTCTCAGTCGCTAACATGATATCTCAATTTAACAATTAGCAGATGATAACTCTATATATATCATTGACTTAACCTCTCTGCCTCTGGAGGGCGCAGACTTGAACTGGACTGAACGAAACCCTAATACTCTCGAGTACCTTTCCGCCCGAGATGAGATCCGATGGGGAGGATCTCGTGAATTCTTTCTAACGACAAGCTTGACCCAGAGATCCGTATACACAAAAGGAGGATCGCAGCATGCTGCGTGCGAAATTGTTTGTTCTGATGCTGGCGCTGCTCGTCGCCGGGGCCGCACAGGCCGACATCATCATCAACGAGATCATGCAGAACCCGTCGATGGTTTCTGACTCGAATGGTGAGTGGTTTGAGGTGTACAACAGCGGCGCGACTGACGTCGACATGGACGGCTGGACGGTCGAAGATCTGACCAACGCGGCCGAAACCTTCGTGGTCTCCGGCACTGCAGTTGTCCCGGCCGGTGGCTACTTCGTCTTCGGTGTCAATGCTGACTTCGCGACCAACGGTGGCGTGAACGTTGACTATGAATACCCGAGCACGTTTTACATCGGCAATGGTGCCGATGAGATCGTGCTGTGGGACACCGGCATGAACGAGATGGACCGCGTTGAGTACGATGGCGGCCCGGTCTGGCCGGATCCGAACGGTGCGTCGATGCAGCTCCTCGACCCGAACCTCGACAACAACGACGGCACCAACTGGGCCGAAGCGAACCTGCCGTACGGCGATGGCGACTTCGGTACCCCGGGCGCGTTGAATGAGTGGTCGGATCCGCCGGCACTCGTCATCAACGAGATCATGCAGAACCCGGCCGCGGTTGGCGACAACGACGGTGAGTACGTCGAGCTTTACAACCCGGGTAACTTCGATGTCGACATTGACGGCTACACCCTCGCCGACCTCGACAGCGACAGCCACGTCATCACCGGCACCGTGATTGTCCCGGCCGGCGGTTACGCGGTCCTCGGCATCAACGCTGACATGAACCTCAACGGTGGTGTCCCGGTTGACTATCAGTACAGTGGTTTCTTCCTGTCCAACTCCGCGGACGAAGTTTACCTCTACGACACCGGCATGAACGTCGTGGATGGCGTTTCTTACGACGGCGGCACGGTGTGGCCGGATCCGACCGGTGCGTCGATGCAGCTCACCGACTGGACCCTCGACAACGATGACGGCGCGAACTGGCTCGAAGCCGACCTGCAGTTCGGCGATGGCGACTTCGGTACTCCGGGCGCGATGAATGAATGGGCTCCGGACTTCGTCACCGTCTGGGACACTCTGGACGTGGCCGTTGCTGACATCCAGATGGACCCGTATGCGTTCATCGATCCGGACACTTCCCTCGGCGGCGACACCCTGACCTACCACTACGTGCGCGTCAACGCGATCGTCACCCAGGGTCACGACACTATTCACGACTACTATGTTGACGTGTTCGTGCAGGATGATTCCGAATACGGCATCATGATGTACTCGTCCGACACGCTGAACGGTGAAGGCCTCGACCGTGGCGACCAGGTCGAAGTGATTGGTAAGATCGACCAGTATTTCGATACCACCGAGCTGATCGACTTCAGCTGGACCGAGCTCAGCACCGGCAACCCGCTGCCGACCCCACTGACCTTCGACACCGGCGACTTCAACACCGGCGGCCTTTCGTTCGAAGGCACATGGACCGAGCTGACCGGTGAGATCACCACCGAGCCGAACCTTCCGGGCGACTTCAACTTCTCGATCAACGATGGTTCCGGCGACGCCACGATCCGCATCTACTCCGCGGCCGGCTTCGACATGAGCCAGTACGCGATCGGTGACCAGATCACCGTGCGCGGCACGATCGACACCTACAACAGCGAATGCCAGCTGCAGCCGAGCGAAATCGGTGACATCGAGATGGTCCAGACCGGCCCGGTCAACCTCGACCTGAACGTCACCACCGACACCGTCCCGGCCACCGGCGGCAACATCTATTACAACGCGCACCTCGTCAGCAACATCGGTGGCACCTACCCGGTCCGCTACACCTCGAGCGTGCTCGCGCCGAACAACAACACGTACCCGATCGACAACATTCCGTTCACGCTGACTCCGTTCATGAACGCGACCTTCACCGGTCTGTCCGTCAGCGTCCCGGCTGCCGCTCCGGCGGGTACCTACACCTTCACCGGCCAGGTTGGCGCCGGCCCGTATCAGTTCCCGGACAGCTTCGATTTCTACAAGACGGGCGCTGTTGACGGCATCCTGAACCCGGAAGACTTCGTCGGTATCGATGCGCTGATCGCCAGCGAAGACGAAACCGTCGTCGAGCTGCCGACCGTGTACAGCGTCGAAACCGCGTACCCGAACCCGTTCAACCCGACCACCACACTCGCCGTCAACCTGCCGGAAACGGCCGAACTGACCGTGACGGTTTACAACATCACGGGTCAGCAGGTTGCGACGCTGGTTAATGGCCAGGTTAACGCCGGTTCGCACAACTTCGTCTTCAACGCTGAGCACCTCTCCAGCGGCCTGTACTTCATCCAGGCGCAGGTTCCGGGCCAGCTCAACGAGATCCAGAAGGTCACGTTGATGAAGTAAGACAGTCCCTCGTCTCTAGTCTCTCGTCCCTCGGGACGACAGAGCTGAGAGTCGAGATGTGAAATACGCCAAGGCCATCCGTTAACGCGGATGGCCTTTTTATGTTGGGTGACCTTTCTGATGTTCCTGTAACAATATCAATAGTTTGGATTCTGGAAACGGATATACCTCCAGTAATAACCACAAAAAATGAGTGAATTTAGTTGACTTCAGCGAATGCATTTTGTATTATTGGTTTTTCAGACGAACTAGTTCGCATAACCGGGGGAAAACATGCGTAGCAGGTTGGGTTTCGTGCTGCTTCTTGCACTATTTGTCACGTGTTTTACATCGCACGCTGAGATCATCATCGTTGACGCCACCATCGCCCAGATCCAGACCAACACAGCCTACTACACGTCGGACGATTCGCTCTACGTCCGAGTGACCGGTATCGTGACGGTTCCACCGGGCACCATCCAGACCGGCTTTTGCAATTTCTACATCCAGGACGGAACCGGTTACGGGATCAGCCTGTACGATTCCGATCCTGGCGCGGCATCCGGACTGGAACGCGGCACGGAAGTCCAGGTCGTCGGCCATGTGCACGAGTATTATGGTACTACGGAGCTCGAAGACTTCACCTGGACCGGCCTGAGTTATGACAACCCGCTCCCCGTCCCGATCGAATTCGACGACATGGAGGACTTCAATGATTCCGCGCTTCCGTGGGAAGGATCATGGGCGACGCTGAAAGGCATCATCACGGCCGATTACGATCCGCAGCCCGGCCAAACCTTCTTCTTTGAACTGGAGGACGGGTCCGGCAGCAAGGCGAGAATCCACATCTACGGTGACACCAACCTCGACTTCAGTGCGATCGAAGCCGGCGGTATCATCACGGTGAGCGGCGTGATCAAGGACGGTGGCGACCATGTGTGGCTGGTGCCAGCGCTGCAGGAAGATCTGGACTTCATTCCAATTGTAGACGCCACCATGGAAGAGATCCAGACAAACACCAGCGTCTACATGAATCCGGACGTGCGCGTGCGTGTCAGCGGGATTATAACCATCCCCGCCTACACCGTGCACGAAACCTTCACTGATGCCTACATCCAGGATGACTCCGGCTTCGGAGTGAACCTGTACGATCCGGACACAACAGCCGGTGACGGGTTTGTCCGGGGACGAGCCATTGAGATTGTCGCCTCGGTTCAGGACTACCTGGGCACAACCGAACTGGTCGATTTTCAACCGACACATATCAGCGATGACAACCCGCTGCCCGATCCGATGACCTTCTCGAATACGGCAGCGTTCCACGCCAGCGCCACCTACTACGAAGGTACGTGGGCTGTTCTGCAGGGGATTATCACCAGTGATCCAAATCCCGGATCCTGGTCGTACAACTTTACCATCAATGACGGCTCCGGCGATGCAACGGTCCGGATCTGGGAAGACACCAACATCGATCTCAGTGGCTACGAAATCGGCGACGAGATCGTGGTGCACGGTGTCATTGACCAATACAACAACGTGCCGCAGATGATGCCCGCGATGGGAGTGGACATCGAACTGTATGAACCCGAGCCGGAAATTATTGATGCGACAATCGCCGAAATTCAGCAGGATCCTGATGCGTTTATTGACCCGATGATTCTGGTACGCGTGTCCGGTGTGGTCACGATTCCCGCCAACACAGTACACAACAGTTTCGCGGATATCTACATCCAGGATGATTCGGGCTGGGGGATCAATATCTACGATCCGGACCCGTTGACGGTTGATGGCCTGCTGCGCGGGGATGAGATCGAAGTTGTGGCGGCGGTCCTGCAATACTACGACACAACCGAGCTGATTGACTTCTCGTGGACGCTGCTGAGTTCGGGCAATCCGTTGCCCGCCCCGCATGAATACCTGACCACGAATGGATTCACGCAGAATGCACTGCCGTACGAAGGTACGTGGTCAACGATCACCGGCACGATTGAACCCGGATTCACCCCGACACCGGGTGTTTCATTCAACTTCACAATTGACGACGGCAGCGGACCAGCAACGGTCCGTATCTGGGGCGATACTGGCATTGACTTGACCGGATACGCCGAGGGCGATGAAATCGTCGTGCGTGGTGTGGTCGATTCCTACAACAGCGTACCGCAATTCATGCCCGCGCTGCAGGAGGACATTGAAGACGTGCCAGGCGGTCCGGTGACCCTCGACCTGACGGTCACCACCGACACGGTACCCGCGACGGGTGGTACGGTCGTCTACAACGCACACCTGACGAGCCAGCTGCCGGGATCGTACCCTGTGCAGTACATGTCTACTGTGGAACTGCCGAACGGCAATACGGTAGCAGTGGATAACATCCCATTCACGCTGCAGCCGTTCATGAATGCCAGTTTCAACAACCTGAGCGTTACCGTTCCGCCCTACGCCCCCGCGGGGACGTACGTGTTTACAGGTGAAGTGGGTGCTGGACCGTACTGGTTCGGTGACAGTTTCAACTTTTACAAGACGGGTGCTGTTGACGGCATCCTGAACCCGGAAGACTTCGTCGGTATCGATGCACTGATCGCCAGCGACAGCGAAACCGTCATCGAGCTGCCGACCGTGTACAGCGTCGAAACCGCGTACCCGAACCCGTTCAACCCGACCACAACCCTCGCCGTCAACCTGCCGGAAACGGCGGAACTGACCGTGACGGTTTACAACATCACGGGTCAGCAGGTTGCGACGCTGGTTAACGGCCAGGTCAACGCCGGTTCGCACAACTACGTCTTCAACGCTGAGCACCTCTCCAGCGGCCTGTACTTCATCCAGGCGCAGGTCCCGGGCCAGCTCAACGAGATCCAGAAGGTCACGTTGATGAAGTAAGACGACAGTCCCTCGTCTCTAGTCTCTCGTTCCTCGGGACGACAGAGCTGAGAGTCTAGATTTGAGATCTGAGAGGGTCACCGGCATTCGCTGGTGACCCTCTTTGCAATCCGGGAAAACCTTCGAGGTTTTGAGGACTCTCGTTGCTCTATCCTGTCCCGTCCGCTACATTGAGCGACCTACTTCTCATTGGACGGATTTAACGACGAGGATACCGTGAACCGATTGCCACTGATGTTGCTCGCAGCCTTGCTGGTTGCCGCATTCGCTTTCGCCGGACTGGCGCAGGCAGACACCCTCCCCGGTGGTGAGGAACCACTCCCCCGCTGGATGACACAGCAGGAGCGGATGAACCAGGGTCCGCCGCAGATCGCCACCCTGACTCCGCCGCCGGACAATCCGGTCTACCTGGACGGCGAGTTCGAGCCGAAAGAAGGGATTCTTGTCCGCTGGCCGTTCTACTTCCCCGACATCTTCGCCGGTATCGTTGACAATGCGCAGGATACCGGTATTGTCTACATCCTCGTCGCGAACACGAACGAACAGAACTCGTGCACAAACTCGCTGGCGAGTTACGGCGTCGGGCTGGACAATGTCGAATGGCTGTTCGTCACGACAGACGCCATCTGGGTACGGGATTTCGGCCCGTGGTTCGTGGATGACATGGGAGAGTGGTCGATTGTCGATCTGCGGTATTACAACAGCCGTCCGCATGACGACTACATCCCGGAATGGCTCGCCGATCAGTGGGACTATGGCTATTACGGCCCGAACCTGTACCACGAGGGCGGCAACATGATGAACGACGGGCACGGCACAATGATGATGTCGACCCGTGTTCTCGACGCCAACCCCGGCTACGATGTTGACGACGTAGAGCAGATCTACCATGACTACTTCGGCATCGACAACCTGCACATTTTCCAACGCATCGCCAACGACGGCACCGGCCACATCGACATCTGGGCGAAGATGGTCAACGATTCCACGATCATCGTCGCCGACTTCAACGATAACGATGTCAACCACGACCTGGTCGAAGCACACGCGGCCTACATGGACAACGTTCCGACGGCCAACGGCGGCACGTTCAACATTGTCCGCATCCCGATGCCAAACTATTCCGGCGGCTATTACAAGACCTACACCAACAGCATCCTGATCAACGGCAAGGCGATCATCCCGATCTACGGCCTCGCGACTGACAGCGAAGCAATTGCCGTCTATGAGTCAGTGCTCGGTCCAGACTGGGACGTTGTCGGCGTCAACTGCAACCAGATCGCGCCGCTCGGTGGCGAGCTGCACTGCGTCGCTGTCGAAATTCCGCTTCCAGTTGAGCCGTTGGCAGCCGTCGAACTGCTGCCGGTTGGCGATCCGATTGTGATCCCGTGGGGCGGCGGCAGCTTCCAGTTCAGCGCCGTGCTGACCAACAACACCGACCAGGTGCTGAGTGGGGCGGCGTGGACCGAGGTGATCACGCCGCTGGGCAACACCTACGGCCCGATCCTCGACTACCCGAACCTGACCCTGCAGCCGAACCAGACCATCACCACCGCGACATTAACCCAGAATGTGCCGGGCAATGTGCCGGGCGGTGCCTACGAATACTGGGCACGCTTCAGCGTGGATCAGCAGATTGTCGCCGAGGACATGTTCAGCTTCACCAAGACCGGCATCGCGCCAGGTCCGGATGATCTCGGCTGGACATTGATTGATCCGTCTGCGGCGTCTGTCAGCGACCGTCGCGGCGGCCTGCCGGCCAGCTACGCGCTGAGCGAAGCGTATCCGAACCCGTTCAACCCGACGACCAGCATGCAGCTGAACCTGCCGCAACGGTCAGAGCTGCAGGTGCACGTGTACAACGTGAACGGCCAGCGGGTCGCGACGCTGTTCAACGGCCGCGCCAACGCCGGCGAGCACACCTTGACCCTGGACGGCCGCGACCTCAGCAGCGGAGTGTATTTCGTGCAGGCGACCGTGCCCGGCCAGTTCAACCAGGTGCGCAAAGTGACGCTCTTGAAGTGAGCAACGGACGCAAAAGAAGCAACAGACGCAAAAGAAGCAACAGATGCAACAGAAGTAACAGATGCAACAGAAGTAACAGACAGGAAAAGATAGGAACAGATAGGAAAAGACAGGATCGGATAGTAACAGATAGCAAAAGACAGGAAAAGACAAGAACAACCTGAACCTGATACAGATGCTCAACCGCCACGGACCTTGATCCGTGGCGGTTTTTTACGTGACTCCGTGGCCGGGCACTTGCAATGCCCGGCTCAATGTACGATCCTGAATTTTCAAGACGTTGGCTGCCGTTGTGTACCTGATCAGGGCGACGGTGGGGAACCGCACAGCCAGCCACAAGGTGACATTGCAGAAGTACTTGATAACGTTACGGTTTGCTGAGTGTGGAAGACGAAATCGAGGGATAATGAGATGAAGGCGGGCACATGGCTGCTGGTGCTGGGATTATCGTTCACAGGCATGGGTTGTTCGGAAACTGACGACAACATCACGGACCCCGTTCCCGGCGAGTCGATCAAGCCGGTGAATTTCGTTGAACGGTCCGTCTATGGCGAGATCAGCCTCGCGACGCATGACGGCGACACGTTGATCATGCCGCCAATGCTGCCGGACAATCTGGCGTGGGACGGCTACCGCATGCTGCTGTCCAGCTGGTTGCGGGCGGCGGATCTCTACGTGCAGGTCACCCCGGGCGACACCACCTGGGGCCTGCTCAACGGCAACGAAGTCGTGTATCCGTGGGAGACGGAACTCGACTGGGAAGACTGGTATGGCATCGGCGCGTACATCTGCGACGACAGTACGTACGTGTACACCGCACCGAATGACAATTCCCAGCTCGCCAGCGTAAATCTCTACCTCGACTGGCCGTTGGAACTGCCGGACGGCAGCGAGCTGCGGGGCCTGGTTACCAAGACCGATTACGGCCTGCTCCATCTCACCGCGCTGGACAAGTCCGGGGACTGGGTTGAAGTAGAATCCAACCTGTACAGCGGCCACCGGCTGTGGGTGAAGAATGGGCACGGCGGCACGTTTTACGACTGGCCCGGCTACCTGCGGAAATCCTTCAGCGTGCGCTGGGAAGACTACCCGTGGGCCTATGCCGAACCTGACCTCCAGGCGGAAGGACTCGAACTCGAGGACGATGACGAAACCGCTCCGGCACGGGTCGTTGAGGCGGATGGTGACTGGATCCGCGTGTTCAGGGGGTGGGACGAACCCGGTCCTGAGACGGAGTACGGCTGGATTCCGTGGCGGGACGGGAACCGTTTGACGGTCCGGCAGGCCTGGATCTACTGATACACACCGGAGCCTGAACGGCTGGTGCTGTGCGCGATGTTGTACCTTTAATCAGACCATCGACCGTGTCGTCGAACGCTACGGCACGCTGTCTCTTTCTGTCGTGAGAGCGTTGAATGAAACGACGAGAGTTCATCCGCAGCAGCACGACCGCCATGGGCGGGCTGATGGCGGCGATGCACGCTCCGCTCGCGCAGGCTCTGTCCTCCGACTCGAACGTCATCCTGATCATTCTCGAGGATGTCAACGACTGGGTCGGCTGTCTCGGCGGTCATCCGGACGCACGCACCCCGCACATTGACAACCTGGCCAAGCGTGGCCAGCTGTTCAGCAACGCTCATGTATCCGCAACGATCTGCGTTCCGTCTCGAACCAGCTTCCTCTCTGGACTGAAACCGTCAACGACTGGCGTCTACGACAACACCGACCCGTGGGAAGACCGGATTTGCAGCCTGGCCACCCTGCCCGGTTACCTGCGATCCAATGGGTACCGCACGTACCAGGGCGGCAAGATTTTTCACGGCGGATACCCAAGCGTGTGGGATGACGCATTCCCCCACCGCGGCGATCCAACCAACCCGCGGAATCCGGCGTCCAACCTGCCGAGTCCGAGCCGTGATCTGCTGGACTTTCAGCCACTGGACATCAGTGAAGAAAAGACCTACGACTACCAGGTCACTGACTGGGCGATTGACAGGATTCGCAAACACCCGGCAGACCAGCCCTACTTCCTCGCGATCAACTATTTCCGCGCGCATCTGCCGTGGTACGTTCCCCGGCACTACTACGAACAGTTTGATCCGGCGAAGGTTACCCTGCCACCGATGAACCCGGACGATCTGGACGACATTCCATCCGCAGGCCGGTCGCTGATCCATTCGGCACAGGACAAGAAAATCGAGCGCTACCAGCAACGCCGAGCAGCGGTCAGCGCCTATCTCAGCGGGATGTATTTCGCGGACGCGATGCTGGGCCGTCTGCTCACTGCCCTCGACAGCGAGATCTTTAACGACAACACGATCCTTCTGCTTTGCAGCGATCACGGATTCCACCTCGGTGAGAAAAGTCACTGGAAGAAAAGCACGCTGTGGGAGGAGTCGACACACGTGCCCTTGATTGTGATCGCGCCGGGGGTGACGACGCCGGGATCGGTGTGCACGGAAGCGGTCAGCCTGCTGGACATGTACCCAACCATCAACGGTCTCACCGGACTGCCCTGCCCGCCTTATCTCGAAGGACTGGACCTGACCAGCTGGTTGCTCAACCCGGATTTACCGCGAGACGAGCCCGCACTGACAACCTATCACGCTGGCAACCACGCCATTCGCACACGACGATGGCGGTACATCCGTTATGCTGACGGCAGCGAAGAGCTGTACGATCACGACAGCGACCCGCATGAATGGACCAACCTCGCGGGACAAGCCCAGTACCGTGACCTGATGGATGAGCTCGTGCGGTGGATGCTGGACGACGGCCCGCAACCCGATGCGGGGGGTTGAGATGCGCCTGTCACGATCACTCGCCGCCGCTCTGTTGTTTCTGTTGCTGCACGTCACCGGATCGTTCGGACAGCCGATCAGCGGATTCGCGCATGACATTTTGACTTGCGTGGACGTGACGCCGGACGGTCTGTACCTCGCCGGCGGGTATTCCTCCTCGTTCGGGGTTGGCGAAACATCAGCAGTCGTATGCCTGCTCAATACATCCGGAAAGCCACGGTGGGTGATGGACTACGACACCCAATGGTGGGATGAAACCGCCGATGTGATGGCGGACCCGGCAGGACGGTTCTGGCTTGCCGGGGCGACCCGTCCGAACGAAGGCCTGTTCGACTGGCTGGTGTGCCAATTCGATGACGACGGTCGCCAGCGCTGGTCACGAACGTATTTCGAGGACTACCCGTCCGCCGCAGTCAGCCTGGTGTCCGACGGGCATGGCGGCGCGTATGTCCTCGGCTTCGTGGATATCGACGGAATCAAGCAGATCGGGCTGCTCCATCTCGATGCGAACGGGAATGTCTTGTGGACGTTCACCAGCGAGTTCGATGACTATCACGCCGCAACTTCCCTGGCACGAACTTCGGCGGGAAACCTGATCGTGGCGTCGCAGCAAAATGCGAATAACGACTTCGCCAGCGACCTGCACGTGCTGGTGTTCGATCCGGATGGCACGCCGCTCTGGGACTACCTGCACGCCCTGCCGTGGGCGCAGCAGAGCGCGGGGGTGGATGTGACCCCGGGGGGAGAAATCTATGTTGCGGGCACGACCGTGACCGATCCCGTCAGCGAGGAAACCGACGGCATCCTGCTGAAACTTTCGGCAACGGGCGAATTCCTCTGGTCCAGGCAATCCGGTCAGGCTGGGTGGGACAGCTGGCGTGATGTCACCACGGGAGCGGGAGATTCGGCGCTCGTCTGCGGAGTCGATCAGGATCCACTGACGTTCAGCAAGCAGGCCGTGCTGCACCTGTTGGCACCGGACGGGTCAACCGCCTGGACACGGAGCTACGGCTTTCAGCAGCACGCGGAGTTCACAGCCATCGCCGGAATTTCCAGTGATGAGTTCATGGCTGTCGGGTTCGCCGATCCAGACGAAACGTGGATGACAGACTACCTGGTCGCTACCGCGACAGCTGTTTCCGCGAACGTTCCTGTGGAACTGCCGAATTCCATCCAGCTGCACGCGTATCCGAACCCATCGAACGCGCGGATGCGGCTTGAGTTCACCATTCCCCGGTCGTCCGACATGACGATTACGCTGTCCAATGTGCTCGGCCAGCGGATATCTACCATCGCGTCCGGCCGGTTCACTGCCGGAACCCACCGGATGTCGGTCAGCTTGCACCAAGTCGCGAGTGGGACCTATTTCATCGAAGTGAGCGGGTCGAAAGTGCAGACGACGCCGTTGCGGGTGGTCGTCGTCAAGTAACAAACCACGGGAACTCACGGTGGCCTCCCCGGAACGAATTGTCCCTGCCCGTGGTGTCATCCGCGACGGTTTTTTGTAGCTTCACCGGTGACATGACGTAAAACGCTGGAGCAGGACGCTGTCCCACTACACCTGGACCATCGCGAACCGGTACCTGCGCTCGAAACGGCGCACCGGGTTCATCTCCCTGATTACCTACCTCTCCGCCGCCGGAGTAGCGGTCGGCGCCGCCGCGCTGGTGATCGTCCTCTCGATCATGAACGGCTTCGAGGAAGAAGTCCGGGCACGGATTATCGGGGCGGACGCACCGTTGCGTGTCTCCGTCTTCAGCGGCAACACATCCAAGAACTGGCGCGGAGTGGCGGACGAGATCCGGTCGATGGACAAGGTCGAGGCGGTGACGCCGTACATCCTCGACAAGGGGATGATCCGTCACGGCAAACACACCGAGGGCACGATCATTCGCGGCGTAGACGTGGAATCCGTCGCCGCCGTCAACAACCTGCCCGAAATGATTATCGCGGGTTCGCTCGACAGCCTCGACGTTCCGCCGGGCAGCGACGCGATGGGCGGAATCGTGCTCGGACGTTACCTCGCGGATGTGCTTTACGCGACCCTCGGCGACACCGTCTATCTGCTCAGTCCGGCGGGGATGAGCGGACCATTCGGCCAGCCACGGATGGGCAGATACCGAGTCTCCGGCATCTTCGAATCCGGCCTCGCCGAATTTGACCAGGTGTTCGCGTTGATCGGCCTGTACGAGGCGCAGGAGCTGTTCCAGATGGGCAACACGGTCAGTGGACTCGATGTTAAAACCACCACCCTCGACGACGCGTGGACGGTCAAGGAGCGGGTCGTCGACGAGATCGGCTACCCGTGGTACCCGCGCACATGGTTCGAGATGCGCAAGACGCTGTTCTCGTGGATGCAGTTCGAGAAATGGGCAATGTTCATCGTGCTCAGCCTGATCATCCTCGTCGCGGCGTTCAACATCGTCTCGACGCTGGTGATGGTCACGCTCGAGAAACGCAAGGAAATCGGTATCCTGCTGACCATGGGCGCGACGCAGAAAGAGATCCGCACCATCTTCCTGTACCAGGGGCTGGTTGTCGGCATCACCGGTACGTTCACCGGCCTGCTGATTGGCTACGCGCTGCTGTGGGCACAGCAAACGTACCACTTCTTCAGCCTGCCATCGGACATCTACATGCTGAACTCGCTGCCGGTGCTGATGCGTGCGACCGACTTCGCGGCGGTGGGCATTGTCGGCGTCATCCTATGTCTACTCGCGGCGGTGTATCCGGCCAGCCGCGCGGCGATGCTCGATCCGGTCGAAGCGATTCGGTATGAGTGAAATCGGTGAACGGTAGGCGGTGGTTGGTGATCGGTGGTGTAGATCGCTTGTGACTGTCAGTATCCGGTGATTATACAGTATTAAGGTTTTGAAAACCAAGAAGATGAACCGAGTACATGCCAGATAATTCTCAAACTGTGGGCACTAGCTTGCCGAACGATAGCAGCCCGATCCTCGAGGCCAGCGACGTGCGCAAGTCGTTCCAGCAGGGACGGCGTACGATCGACGTGCTGCGCGGGGTCGACATCGCCGTGCATCCGGGTGAGTTTGTCGCCGTCGTCGGACCGTCCGGCGCAGGCAAATCCACCCTGCTGCACATTCTCGGCACGCTTGAACGGCCCACATCGGGCACGTTGAAGCTGCTGAACCACGATGTCGCCAACCTGCCCGGCCCGAAGCGGGCGGAGCTGCGACGCGGCACCATTGGCTTCGTGTTTCAGTTCCACCACTTGCTGCCGGCGTTCACCGCACTTGAGAACGTGATGATGCCGGCGCGGGTGCGAGGTGTTTCAGCACAGGACGCTTCCGCCCCGGCACAAGAGTTGCTCGAATCCTTTGGACTCGGTCACCGTCTCGAGAACAAACCGGCGGAGCTTTCCGGCGGAGAACAGCAGCGTGTCGCGGTGGCGCGGGCGTTGATGAACGATCCCAAGCTGATTCTTGCCGACGAACCGACCGGCAATCTCGACCGTCCCACCGGACGAAAACTCGAGAGCGACCTGATCAACTTCGTCCAGCAACGTGGATCGAGTATCGTGGTTGTCACACACAACGAAGATTGGGCCGAACGAGCGGACCGGGTGGTGCGGCTGGTGGACGGACGCATCGAGGACGCTCGCCCGGACGGATCGGAGATCCTCCAGACCCCCTGAGGGAACTCAGAATCATTCCGATCCGTGAACAGGGTACAGGGTATACGTTTTCGCGGTTCGGGGTTGACCCGTCGCACAACAAATTCCCTGCCCCGAGCGTACATTCAGACGCATCGCGCGTGAGCAACCTCGCTCAGCGCCCGATATATTACAGCGTGAACAAACTCCAGGTTTGTGTCACCAGCACGATGTTTCAGAACGGATGCAACGCATGATGAACAAATTCTCGTACCAGGTGCAGCAGGCGATTCAGCATTCCCGTGAAGAGGCGATCCGCCTCGGGCATGACGCAATCGGAACCGAACACTTGCTGCTCGGTTTGCTGCAAATGCGCGATTGCACCGCGTCACAGGGCCTGCAGAACCTGGGTGTGGATCTCGATGAGATCCGCGAAAGCATTGAAGAGGCGATTGAATCGCCGACCACAACCATGAAGCTGGGGAACATCCCCTTTACCAAAACCGCCGAAAAGGCGCTCAAAGTCTCGTACATCGAAGGCAAGCAATACGCCAGCGACCAGATCGGCACCGAACACCTGCTGCTCGCGCTGGTCAAGGATGGGGATGGCCTGCCGGCCCAGATCCTCTCCAGTTACAACGTCACCTACGATTCCCTTAAAGCCGAGTTTGACAACATGAGCTCTCAGGAAAGTCCAGATCCGGGTGAAGTAACCCCGAGCGCTCGTTCCGCTTCCGGGAAGAAAAAGACACCCGTTCTCGACCACTTCGGCCGGGATCTGACCCAGCTGGCACGCGACAACCGTCTCGACCCGATCATCGGCCGGGATATGGAAATCGAGCGTGTGGCGCAGATCCTCTCACGCCGCAAGAAGAACAACCCGGTGTTGATCGGCGAGCCCGGTGTCGGCAAGACCGCCATCGTGGAAGGCCTCGCGTTGCGCATCATTCAGCAGAAGGTCTCCCCTGCCCTGTTCAACAAGCGGGTGATCGCGCTGGATATCGGCTCGATGGTCGCCGGCACCAAGTACCGCGGCCAGTTCGAGGAACGCGTCAAGTCGGTGCTCGCCGAAATCGAGAAGAATCTGGACGTGATCATCTTCATCGACGAGCTGCACACCATTGTCGGTGCGGGGTCCGCCTCCGGCAGCCTCGACGCGTCCAACATGTTCAAACCGGCGCTCGCTCGCGGTGAACTGCAGTGCATTGGCGCGACGACGCTCAACGAGTACCGGGAAAATATCGAAAAGGACGGCGCGCTAGAACGCCGCTTCCAGAAGCTGATGGTAGACCCGCCGAGCGTGGACGAAACCATCGAAATTCTGACCGGGCTGAAGAAGAACTACGAAGACCACCACGGCGTCACCTTCAGCATGGAATGCCTGCGCCAGTCGGTGATGCTGTCGGATCGCTACATCTCCGACCGCTACCTGCCGGACAAGGCGATCGACGTGCTGGACGAAACCGGCAGCCGCCTGCGTCTGCAAAACCTCGTCGTACCTGAGCACATTGTCGAGCTCGAATCCAAGGTCGAGGAGCTGCAGCGCAAGAAAGATGACCTGGTCAAGAACCAGGAATATGAAAAGGCCGCCGAACTCCGCGACGAAAAGCGCAAGCTCGAGGATGAGCTGAGTGCTGCACGCAAGGAGTGGGAACAGAACGAGTCTGACGACAAGATCGAGGCGACCACCGAGGATATCGCCGCCGTCGTCAGCATGATGACCGGCATCCCGGTGAACCGCGTCGCGATCAGCGAAGGTGAGCGTCTGCTCGAGATGCGCAAGCTGCTGCAGAAGCGTATCGTCGGCCAGGATGAGGCGATCCACGAGCTCGTCAAGGCGATCCGCCGCAGCCGCACCGGCCTGAAGAACCCGAACCGCCCGATTGGCAGTTTCGTCTTCCTCGGCCCGACCGGCGTCGGTAAAACCGAACTCGCGAATGTGCTGGCCGAACACCTGTTCGGCGACCGGCAGGCGATCGTGCGTGTCGACATGAGCGAGTACATGGAGAAGTTCAACGTCAGCCGGCTGATCGGCGCGCCCCCGGGATACGTGGGCTATGATGAAGGCGGCCAGCTGTCCGAACGTGTCCGTCGCAAGCCGTACAGCGTCGTCCTCTTCGACGAAGTCGAGAAGGCGCACCCGGATGTGTTCAACATGATGCTGCAGGTGCTGGACAACGGCGAGCTGACCGACGGTTCACGCCGCAAGGTAGACTTCCGCAATACCGTGATCATCATGACGTCCAACTCCGGCAGCCGTGAAGCGGGCAAGGGCTCGATCGGCTTCGCCAGCAGTACGGGTGAGAAATCGCAGCAGGAATACGAGGCGATGAAAGAGCGGATGATGAAAACGCTCAAGGAGCAGTTCCGCCCCGAATTCCTTAACCGCATTGACGAAGTGATCGTCTTCCGTCACCTCGAACGCGAACACATCATCGACATTCTTGAGATGTACATCCAGGACATCAACAAGCGCCTCGTGGACCGCAAGATCGAACTCCACCTCGACGACAAGGCGAAAGGCTTCATCGTCGACAAGGGTTTCGATGCGCATACCGGTGCACGTGTGTTGCGGCGCTCGGTGGAACGGCACCTCGAGGATTCGCTCGCCGAAGTGATGCTCAAAGGTGAAGTCGAGGATGGCGACCTGGTTCATGTCAGCCTTGGCAAGGACGAGCTGACGTTCAAGTCCGACAAGTACGTCCTGCTCGCCAAGCCGGACGGCAACGGCAGCAGCAACGGCAAGAGCAAGAAGAAGGACAAGCCCGCCGCTGCGGAAGCCGGTGAATCGGACTCCTCGGGAGCTTCGCCTGAACCTGGCAAGAACTGACTACCCTGACAGTTCAAAACTACTTATACTTGCCAACGCCGGAGCCTTGTTCGCTCCGGCGTTGTTGATTGTTCTTAGCTCCGGGAGCGAATAACTGCAGTATTTCCGCAAATACTATTTACGGCGATCATAGCTGTGTGTACTTTATGAAAAATAAGAGGTGTTTGACAAATTGAGATTTTCATGAAATCGACGGCGAATTTCCTTTTTGCGCTCGTGCTCCTCGCGTTGCTTCCTGCTTTAACCTCTGCACAGCAAATCCATCTGATTGACGCAGATTGGTCATTCTACATCAATTCCAGATTGGGCAGTATGGACTTGGATCAAGACGGCGACAGCGATGTTTATGCAACCGTTCCATACGGCAATCAGGTCCATACCTGGTTGAACAATGGTTGGGGAGAATTCACCAACCAGAACCTGGTTGTAACCGGTTACGAATATCATCAGCAAGATGTAGTCGATATGGACGGCGACCATGATCTGGATCTGGTTCTGGGAGATTACACGGATTACAATGGTGTAACTTTGATCTGGGTTGAACTTCAGAATGGTAACCAGACTGTGCATGAAGTCCAGTCTGTTCCACCAGAGTTCCTTCCGGGTTACCGTGGTGTGGCTGCAGGAGACGTGGATCAGGATGGCGATCAGGACATTGTCGCTGCGTTTGTATACCTGCAGCAGAACATTGATGTTATGTGGACCTCGATTATTCTTTATGAAAACAATGGTTCCTTCGAGTTTACTCCTACGATCGCGTTCCAGGTCAATTCGTATTACCTGACGGGCGATGTGTTCGCCAATCCACAATTTGTCGATGTCGATAACGATGGATATCTGGATATCGGCTTCGTTCGCTTCACGCAACATGTTGTTTTACATAATGACGGTACAAATCAGTTTACCCCGATTCCCATCTATTCGAACTTTGGTTTCTGCGA
The DNA here is from genome assembly GCA_963675295.2 of bacterium. GTDB lineage: Bacteria > Electryoneota > Electryoneia > Electryoneales > Electryoneaceae > BMS3BBIN04. The sequence goes on along the minus strand of CAXXKJ010000002.1, from coordinate 1,333,809 downwards.
TTACCAGGTTTGGGAAGATTTCGATCTAGATGGTGATATGGATTGTCTCGGGTACGGATCGAACGAGTACATCTATCTGCAAAACAATTCGGATGATGTTATCCATTTTGATGGATACCCCCTGGATCTGACTCCGGTTCAATTTGGTCAGTATGGATCGGTGAATTCTACGGATTATAATCTTGACGGTTACCCTGATTTGTCCATCTATTTCGATCACGGCACCCCCTTCCTGATCCATGGTATCTTCGACGGTGTCGACAGCTTCGATTTGCAATACCTGCCGACGAACGGGTATGGCCTGGCTGCCGCCGATCTGGATCATGACGGAGATGTCGATGATATAACCATCCTCAACGGACAGGGGCTGGTGTGGATTGAAAACGAAATGTTTTCGCCGGCGAACATCCGTGTTCGTCTGATCCCGCAACACGCACCGGTGGTACTCAGCACGGACGGCGGCCCAATCTCGATGCTGGCTTCTGTCAATAACATGACGGATGATCCGCAATCGCTCCGCGCGTGGCTGGTGTACACCATGCCGGACGGAAATGAAGTGGTCGCGAGATCGCGGCAGCTGACTGTGAATGCCGGCTTGGTCGAACACTATCCGATCGCACCCACGATTCCAGCGGGGCAAGATCCAGGTTTGTACCAGGCGACTGTGCGCATCGGAACCTATCCCAACGCGGTCGATGAATACACCTTCCCGTTCTGGATCGAATGACGAACCCCAGCGTTGAACCGCCTCTCCGAGATTCTCCGGCGAGGCGGAGATTGTGTGATTTTCTGTTCCGGGCATGCGTACCATTGGGCGTCGGGGGTATCCAATCCCCGGCGCCGATCTCGTTCAAGTCCCCAACCTTTGTTGTTCCAATCGCTAGTTAGACTTGCCTAACAAATCCACACCAGCTACCTTTCTCTCCTGCTGCTTCACCGTATCCCGTTAATTGCGGGCACGTTCCGGCATCCTACCCGAGGTACACCATGGCCCAATTCAACCAGGCATTCAGGATCACAGCCGCCCATGAAGGCGGGTATGTGGACGATCCGGACGACCGTGGCGGCGAAACCTACCGTGGCATCTCACGCAAGCATCATCCGGACTGGTCCGGTTGGGCAATTCTTGACGGCTTCAAGTCCCACCCCACCTTCCCGGCGAATATCGATGATGGCGCGCTGGACGCATCCGTCGCGGCGTTCTACAAGTCGCTGTACTGGAATCCGTTCCAGGGGGACGATCTCAGCTCCCAATTGATTGCCAATGAGCTGTTCGATTCCGGCGTGAACATGGGTGTCTCACGCGCCGTTCACTTCCTCCAGGAAGCACTCAATCTGCTCAACCGGAACGGTGCGAGCTGGGACGAGATCGCGGAGGACGGCGACTTCGGCAAGAACACGATGAAGGCGTTGAATGCAGCGCTGGCGAAGGACGAATTGTCGCTGTTCAACCTGATGAATGTGCTGCAGGGAATGCATTACATCAACCTGATGCGGAAAAGCCCGGTGCAGGAGAAATACGCGCGCGGCTGGTTCAAGCGAGTGCGGTCGGCATGATGTACCGGACGCCAGCAGCTTGATGCCTGACAGAATGCGTTTGTACCTTGACCATGCGTAACAGGCCGCTCGGCCCCGGGTTGCGGGGTCGAGAGAGAAACGCCGGACCCTGATGGATCCGGCGTTTGTTTATCACAATCGAATTGCTCGGGCGAGCGTCATTCCGAACGGAACGAAGAGAAGTGAGGAAGAGCCGAATTTGACGAGGTGAAAGTTCAGGTTAAAGTGTTGACAATCTGGACCTTCTTCCGCCGCCAACGGACGCGGCGTCAGAATGACGCGCGTGGCACGCTTCGCTGGTCCTACATCATTGCTCCTCTTCACGTGCGCCGAATCAGCAAGCCGGGATTGGTTGATCAGACAACGTTGTTTGCACATTCTCCCATGTGAAGCAGCACGCTAGGCTCTCGACTTCTTGCCGATCTCGATGTTCGACAGCCAGCCGAGTACCGGTTCCGTCGGCAATCCGGTCTTGGTGATGATCACATCCTGACAACCCTGAATCCGATCCATCGCGTCCTTCGCTTCGGCAAGGGTCGCTGTCTCCGCAACGAACGCCTGCGCCCGGGCCTTGATCGGCGGGTAATCCTTCTCCAGCGTCGCCAGCGTCTCCTGCTTCGGATCGCCCTGCTTGTCGTCCATGGCGTACGCGGCAATGAAGCGGTTAAGGATCGAGCGGTGAAGCAGGTGAGTCAGAACGTGGTCCTTCGTCACGATGAACATGCGGGTGATTTCATTGGGAACGCAGGTGTACATGTCCTGAATGGTAACTGTGTCCGGCGTGTTGTCCTTATCGAGGACAATTGGATTCATGATCAGATCATACGGAATCATGACGTCCGCCACCTGGTGCTTCTGCAGCTTTTCCCGTGTGGTCAATTCGACCATCTCGCGCACGTTCTTGTTCGCGCTCTCGAAGTTTTCACGGGAGAAGTAAAAGGCGAGCACCGTGCCCATCCAGGTTGCCAGCACCGGGAACTGTGTGTTCAGCATCTGGTTGATGTTGGCGTTTCCAACGGCGATCGCAAGGAAATCCAGCAGGAAGATGACGAGCAGGACGCCGGTGATCACATACGTCGCAATCTGCAGCCGGTCCGCGCCATCCTTTTTGTTCGCGCTTAGTTGCTTTGCCATACTGCCCCCGGGATAATCCAGACAGCCTGCCGAAACAGCGCAGTCCCTCAATTACATTGGCAATGTACATTGACAGTTATCGATTACACAACCTTTGCGGATAAATCAAGTTTGATTGGACAAGAGCGAGGAGATGAACCTCACCAATTGTCGTCGGTCTCATACCCGAATTCGACGAGCCACTCCTGGGCGTGCTGCTTGAACTCGTCCTTCATTGACTCGGGCAGTTTCTCTTTCCACGTGCCGATCATCCCCTTGCTGAAGGTCGGGCTTTTGTCCGAGAAGACGCCGTCCGCGACATGCGCCAGCAGCTTGTCGGTCCACGGTGCCTCAAGGTGCTCGAACATTCGCTGCAGCAGGTCGAGCTGCGCGTCACGGCTACCACCGCCCTGCTTGCCGACGAGGTCCTCGAAACGGACAATGACGATCTCCTCTTTCAGCCATGGGCGGTACTTTTCGTAGCGTTCTTTCAGCGGGACGAATCCCCTGGCGCCGGTGCCGTGGAAGAAGGCGCGGCACTGTTCCTCGAATGAGCTCATCTGCGCCAGTTGCTTCGCGAATTCACCGCGCTTGCGCTTCAGGTTGAACTTGATGCCGGAGAGCAGAGCATCGCGAGGGTCCCGCACCTGGATCAGCAGCTTCAGGCCTTCGTCCTTGACGATCTTCGCGACTTCGGGAGAATGGTGCACGTGCGCGACGAGAAACTGTCCGCCTTTCGCGCCACGGATGTATTTCGCGAGACCGTTGCTGTTCACCTTCGCCTGGTTGACCGTGCCAGTCAATTTGCGGTAGAACCACGGATGCAGGCACAGCGCGCGTTCGATCAGGTGCGTGCCCGACTTCGGCATGCTGATCGCGAACACCGGGTGTGCACCCTTGGGCGGGTGCAGACGGACGCGGAATTTATCTGATGGTGGCAATCCGAACCGTTCCAGATCCCACAAAATCTTGCCAACCTTGCTGCTCATTTGTGCTCCGTGAACATGTCAGAACTCGCGCTGAATATACGAGACTCAGCGAGAAAACGGAGACACATTTCATGATCCCGGTGAGCTTCCGGTTCCGGTTTTTCAAGTATTTGGCCCAAATCATTGATTTCCCAGCTTTTAACTGAGAAACCGTGGAGAGCATTGAAGTGAAATCAGGGTTTGTTTGGAGTAGACAAGTTCCACTGTATGTTGCTATTTTCACGCAGCGGCGCGGGGGGCGAAGCATGGTCCGGGGAGTACTCCCTCGCGCATGCAGGACGTGTTGAACGACATCCGCCCGCCTGAGCTGTGATTCTTTCCGTTGGATTCTGGATTGTTGGATAGAAGGCTATGATGATGACGTACGACCAGTTGAAGAACGATCAATAATCGAGGAGAGCTGTTATGAAACGAGCCGGTTTCCTTGCCGTGAGCCTGCTGCTACTGATGGTCGTCTCTGTGTTTGCGCAACCTGTTGAACACATCCCGCCCGGACGCTTTTGGGTGACGGTGGATGGAGATTCGACAACGGTTCCCTATGTTTCCAGCCACGACCTGGACGGTGTTCACCCCGAACTGACCCGGGCAGTAATTTTCATTCCGCCCGGCCCCCGTGATGTCATCAACATGGCGCAGCGTGTCGTCGGCGCCGGCAACCAGGCCGGTGTGAGCGATACCACGTTCTACGCTGGACTGCAATTCCTGTTGTTGAACGACTTGCAGGCGCATGGTCTGGAAGGTTCCGATATCGCCTACTGGAATTTCCAGGACTGGGGAGATGGCAATTTAAGCCGCACAACTCCGGCCGCCCCGCGTGACGTGTTCGTCAGCAGCTACACGTTCCTCGACTCACTCGTGGTGCTGACCGACCAGATCTGCCCGAATCTGAACTGCATCGTCATCTGCGGCAATTCGGAGGCCGGGCAGTACATCGCCAGGTACCAGGCGGTCACCCGGATCCCAACCGAATACCCGGATCTGCCGCCAATTTTGTTCACCCCGATGAACAGCGGAAACTTCCTTTACGTTAGTCGGGAACGGATGAGCTCGAGCGGTGAGATCGGCGTCCCATGCAACCTCATCACCACGACCATCGACTACTACAACGAGTATCCGTACGGGCTGGAAAACCTGAACGAGTACGCTGCAGAAAGTGGTATCGATTATATCCGGGAACAATACCCGAACCGTTGGATCAACCACCTGGCCGGTTCGCTCGACAACGGCGCGAACAGCGACAACCTGCCGATGGCATTGCAGGGCTTCAACAACAATATGCGCTGCAAAATTATCATCCAGGTCCACGAAGCATTCTACGGATACCCTTTACCGCGCACGCAGTTTTTTGAGATCCCGGGCGCGGGACACAGCAATATCTGGAACTTCTCTGAGATTTGGTACCCGCTGTTCCATTTCACACCACCGCCCGACAACCGGACGGATGGCTGAGCGATGTCTATCAACCCTTTGAAAGCGGAACGACGGTGTTCAGGATCGATTGTATTCAGGAGGACAGGATGGTAATCAGACACTCGACACTACTTCTACTTTTCGTGCTGGTCGCAACGGTATCCGTGCAGGCGCAACCGTTTCCGGTGGGAAACGTGCCGGATGGCCGCTACACGTTGAACTTCGACGGAATCGAACTCAGCACCCCGATGCTTTCGTCCCATTCGCTGGATGAAATCCACCCGGAAATCACGCGGGCGATTCTGTTCGTGCCGGACACCACCCGTGAAGTCATGATCAGCGGCCAACGCCTAGCTGCACAGGCGGATACCGCCGATGCGGAAGCGACCACGCTGATTGTTGGCCTGCAGTTCCTCATCATTGACGATGTCGTTGAGTACGAACTCGAAGATACCAACGTGGCCTACTGGCCGCGTGTCTGGCACAGCGGTTTCGATGGTCTGTCCAGGCCCGAGGCGCCGCGAGATACAGTCGTCAGCAGCTTCGTGTACATGGACAGCCTGATGTACCGTGTCTCCGATATCTGCCCGAATCTGCAGACGATGGTCATCTCCGGCGGTGGGACGTATGTCCATCGTTTCGCTTGCGGGACCAGCGTACCCGAGGAATTTGAACTCGGTGATCCGGACGGAATTCACCTGACACGGCGTCCGCCGGTCCTGTTCCTGGCTGCAACCATCGACGCGTTCCTGTACTTGAACGAAAGCCGCCCGCAGTACACCGGAGGCTTTGCGGCGGTCGGCAACCTTTTCGAGAGCTATGTCCCGGAATACAACTGGTATCCGTTCGGCTTGGAAAACCTCGTTCCGTACATGGCAGAAAAGGGCGTCAGCTTCATCCTCAGTCGATATCCGCACAAGAACATGGTCTATTTCTGCGGGGAAAACGATACGTACCCGAACTGGGACAACCAGAATCGGTTGATCCAGGGACTGAACAACAAGATGATCGCGATCCTGTACCCGTTGCATCTGGAACAGGTCTTTGGGGCAACAATTACGCACCGGTTGATTATCGCCAAAAATGTCGGCCCGTATGATATTCTCAGCGCGTCCGAACTACGGCCGTACCTGTTCGAATACATCCCGAGCGGTTACGGCTATCTCGAGATGGCGACGAATGTCGATTACGACGACGCGACACCAACCGACTATCGCGTTCAGGCGGTTTACCCGAACCCGTTCAACGCGTCCACGCAAGTCGCGGTGACGCTGCCAACGGCGACCGCTGTCACCATCCGGGTGTTCAACGTCATGGGGCAGGAAGTCGCACGCCTGGCCGATGGACAGCTTTCTGCCGGCGAACACACCTTCACCTTCGACGCCGCCGAGCTCGCTAGCGGGACCTACTTCCTGCACGTACAAGCACCCGGCAAGCTAGCCGAACTGCAAAAGCTGACGCTGGTGAAGTGAGGCAGTCTCTCGTCTCTGGTCTTTCGTCCCTCGTTTGGAATGTAGCGGGGACAGTCACCGATGGTGGCTGTCCCCGTTCTAATTTGCCGGATTAGGATGCTCCAACACACAGACATGTTCGTAGAGCTGAATCTTTGTTTGCAGGACAAAACCACACATTGCTACTTTCCCTGTGAGAGTTGACGGTCAGAAATGTGGGATCGCTGAGATGGAAACCCGATTGGCGCAAGAGGAAATCCTGAATTACATCAGGCATTCCAAGGAACGCTGGAGGCGGGACTATGGAGTTGTCAGCGTCGCACTTTTTGGCTCTTATGCCCGCGATGAACACAATTCGACTAGCGACATTGATATCCTGATTGAAATGGACCCAACCACGTTTGATGGGTACATGAACCTGAAATTCGAACTTGAAGACCATTTCAAACGGCGTGTTGATCTGGTCACAAAACCGGCCGTTAAAGATCGAATGTTCCCGTTCATTGAGCCCGATCTGCTGTACGCGTGACGGTACTCTGTATCTACTCGATATGGTGCAAGCCATAGACAAGGTCTTGATGATCCGTGCAGACTGCGACTGGGAACAGTTTCTCCGCGATTTCCTGCCCCGGGATGCCATCTTGCGCAATCTGGAAGTACTCGGCGAAGCCGCTCGGAATGTTCCGGATGAGATACGAAACGAACTACTACAGATCGAATGGCGCAAGCTGATCGCCTTCCGGAATATGATCAGTCACGAATATTTTGGCGTGGATTACGAACTTGTATGGGACGTTGTTGAGAACAAGCTTGAACCACTTCGAAGCGTGTTGCTGGACTATCTCGACTAGATCAACGATAAGAAGTGCACCAAAAAGCCCGCCACGGAAACCGTGACGGGCTGTGATCGTTCTGTGGGAACTGCTTACCGGCCGAGCGCCTCGAGCATCGTCTGGCCGAGCAACGCGGGCGTGTCGGAGACATGAATCCCCGCCGCCTTCAACGCCGCCTTCTTGTCGGCCGCGGTGCCCTTGCCGCCGGAAATGATCGCGCCGGCGTGGCCCATGCGACGTCCCGGAGGGGCAGTCGCGCCAGCGATGAACGACACCACCGGCTTGTTGAATTCCTTCTTGATGTACTCCGCCGCCAGCTCCTCAGCGTTGCCGCCGATTTCACCGATCAGCACCACACCTTCGGTCTCCGGATCGTCCTTGAACAACTTCAGCGCGTCCACGAACGTCGTGCCGATGACCGGGTCGCCGCCGATTCCGAGCGCGGTCGACTGGCCGAGGCCGACACCGACGAGCTGGTGCACGGCTTCGTAGGTCAACGTGCCTGAACGGCTGATGAGGCCGATGCTGCCCGGCTTGTGGATGAATGCCGGCATGATGCCGACCTTCGCTTGGCCCGGCGTGATCACGCCCGGACAGTTCGGGCCGACCAGCCGTGTGTTCGACAGCTCGAGCTTGCGGTGCACCTTGAGCATGTCCGCTGCCGGAATGCCCTCGGTGATGCAGATAACGAGGTCGACACCGGCGTCGATCGCTTCCATGATGCCGTCCGCCGCGAACGGTGGCGGGACGAAGATCACGGAGCAGTTCGCGCCTGTTTCCTCGACTGCTTCGGCGACGCTGTTGAAGACCGGACGGTCAAGGTGCATCGTGCCACCCTTGCCCGGGGTGACGCCGGAAACGACATTCGTCCCGTACTCGATCATCTGCGTCGCGTGGAATGTTCCCTCGCCGCCGGTGATGCCCTGCACCACCACGCGTGTGTCCTTATTTACGAGAATCGACATCAGGCCACCTCCTTCGCGGCTGCAACGACCTTTTCGGCCGCATCCTTCAGGTTCTCCGCGACGATGAAGCTCAGCGGGGCGTTGTTCAGCATGTCCGCCGCGATGTCCGCGTTCGTGCCCTCGAGACGCACAACGACCGGAACGTTCACCTCAACCTCGCCGCCGCTCAACGCATCGATGATGCCCTGCGCGACACGGTCGCAACGCACGATCCCGCCGAAGATGTTGATCAGCACGGCCTTGACGTTCGGGTCCTTGAGGATGATGCGGAATGCGTTGCGGACCGATTCCGCGTTCGCGCCGCCGCCGACATCGAGGAAGTTCGCCGGATCGCCGCCGGAATACTTGATGATGTCCATCGTCGCCATTGCGAGGCCGGCACCGTTGACCATGCAGCCGACGTTGCCATCCAGCTTGATGAAGTTGAGGTCGAATTCGCTCGCCTCGACTTCCGCTGGGTCCTCTTCGTCCAGGTCACGCCATTCGGCGATATCCTTGTGACGGTACATCGCGTTGTCGTCAAAATTGATCTTCGCGTCGAGCGCGATGATGTCGCCCTCTTCCGTCAGCACGAGCGGGTTGATCTCGGCGAGGGACGCATCCGACTCGGTGTACGCCTTGTACAGGCTCATGAAGAAGCTGGCCGCCTTGCGCACCGACTTGCCCTCGAGCCCGAGCGCGAACGCGAGTTGCGTCGCCTGGAATGCCTGTAGCCCGAACGCCGGATCAATCGCAACCTTGATGATTTTTTCCGGGGTTTCCGCCGCGACTTTCTCGATCTCCATGCCGCCTTCGGTGCTGACCATGAAGGTGTCACGAACCTTTTCACGGTCGAGGGTGAGGCCGGCGTAGTACTCCTTCTTGATGTTGGAGCCCTTCTCCACCCACACCTTCTTCACCTTCTGGCCTTCCGGACCAGTCTGGTGCGTCACCAGCTGCATGCCGAGAATCGCGTCCCCAGCCGCGCGGGCATCTTCCGGCGTCTTGCAGACTTTCACGCCGCCGCCCTTGCCACGTCCGCCCGCATGAATTTGGGCTTTCACTACCGAGACACCGCCCATTTCACGCGCGATTGCTTCCACCTCTTCCGGCGTCGACGCAACCTTGCCATCCGGCACCGCGACACCGTACCGGCGGAGCAACTCCTTCGCCTGATACTCATGAATCTTCATCGCATTCCTCGCGTATGAGACAACGCTACAAAGCCTGTTTCAGGTTTCGCTGAGACTACTGCTTGAGGTGAGAGAATGCAAGGAGACGAGAGTGAGACCAACCGAGCAGAGGGGAACCAGTTCCCCCTCCAGGAGTGTCACGAGAAAGAATTCTCGCGAGAGTCTTGCGCTCGCGATTTCTACTCCCTAAACTATGCGAGAAGGAATTCTCGGATAACCGTTTGACCGCTTACGCGGTCTTGCCGAGTAGCGATCCATTCCGGGGCTTCGAGTGGCATCAGGCCAGGAACCTGTAGACGCTTCAAACCGAGACATACCGATGGCGCGAAAAACCTCACCCACACTGACCCAGGTCGAACTCGAGTTCATGCAGCTGCTGTGGACACATGGCGAGATGACGACCGAAGACCTGCAGTCCGCGCTCGCCGAGCGCAACCGTGATCTCAGCGACGGGTCGATCCGCAAAGTCCTCTCGATCCTGTTGAAGAAGCAGCAGGTGGAGCGGGAGAAGGCCGGGCGCGGCTACCTCTACCGTGCGGTGGTGCAGCAGCAGCAGGCGCGTCACCAGATGCTTGGCGATTTGCTCGGGAGGGCGTTCCAGGGCTCAGCGCAGGACTTGGTCGCGGCGCTGCTCGATTCGGAACGGATCAGCGAAAACGAACTGACCGAGATCCGCCGTCTGCTGGACGAGTACGAACGAGGAGGAAAGTGAAATGCACGCCTTGTTCGACCTTACGCGCGATCCGTTCGTCGCGAATGCCGCACGCTGGCTGCTGATTCTGGCGATCCAAAGCTCCGTGTTCCTCGCAGCTGTGCTGCTGATTGAGCGGTTGGTTGCGAAGCATGTCCACCCCGCCGACCGCCACCGGCAGCTGCTGATCAGCCTGTTCGCGGTGCCGTTGCTGCCGTATGCCGGGCGTCTGCTGGCGCCGATGAAACTGGCCCTGTTCAACCCAACATTGCCGGTTATTTCACACGCCGAACCGGTGTCGCTGGCACGTGTAGTGGACACCGCATCCCCGCTGAACGTCCAGTTCGCGACCACACCCCGTTTGGTGCATCTTACACCGTCAACGTTCCCGCAGGCCGGGATCGTGTGGAGCGAGTGGCTGCCGTTGCTGGCGCTGCTGATCTACTCCGCCGGAGCCCTGTTCCTAGCGGCACGGCTGCTGTTCGGGATGGCACGTGTGCAGGTGTTGGTCCACCGCTCCCGCCCGTTGCGGGATGACGAGTGGGCGCGTTTCGAATCCACGGTATCCATTCCGACGCAGGTGCGGATTCTCGTGTCCGACGAGCTGCCATCCCCGATCCTCGCTGGTTGGATTCGGCCGGCGATCCTGCTCCCGGCGGCGTTGCTGCATAGAGGCAGCGTCCACGAAATCCAGTTCGCGATCGAACATGAGCTGGCGCATTTCCGGCGGCACGACACCCGCAGCAAGCTGCTGGCCGCGCTGCTGAAGGTGGTCCTGTGGCCGCAGCCACTGGTCTGGATGGTGGTCCGGCGAATCTCGTTGCTGGCGGAACAGGCCTGCGACGCTGAGGTGACCCGGCATCACACCTCCCCCCTGCCGTACGCTGAATTCCTCACCCGCGCCGGGTCGCATCCATCCTACGCCGGAGCGTCCGCCGCACTGAGCCACAACTCCTCACAACTGCTGCCACGCATTCAGCAGCTGCTGAACACACGGAGACCGATCATGTCCACAAAACGCACCCTGTTGTTGCTGAGCTCGGTCGCCGCTGTGCTCGTCCTGAGTTCCGCGCTGGTCGCGACGCCGATTGTTGACTCCTCGCACGCGTCACGGCTACCTGCCGTCTCCGCCGAACCGGTGCGGCACGCATTCCCGGACGCTCCTGAGGCGCCGGAGGTGGTCGAGGCACAACCTGTTGAAGAAGCGTTTCCAGCCGAGCCGGCACCAGAGGTCGAGCCCGTGGAACCGGAACCGCCGAGCTGGATAGTAGCGCTGGAGAGTATGCAGGCGGACTCGTTCGGCACGGACAGCGTCAATGTTTACTACACCAACGACGGCCGGGTGATCCGTGTGCTAAAAGCAACCGGCGACCAGACGATCCTGATTTCCGGCGAGCAAGCTGAAACCGTTTATTCCGGCGATACCGACGAAATTGGTGACCTGCTGATCGCGGTCGGGGACAGTTCGGACGGGCGGCTGATTCGCGCCTATGTCAACGGCGACACGGTGCTCACCGGCGAAGCGTTACGGCTGGTGGTCCGGGACGGCCGTGGTGATCGGAGCTTGGAACGGATCCGTGTGCGGCCCGATCGTGAAGGACGGATGTACTTCATCGACGAGGACGGCGACACGTTGCTGTACCGTGTCCGTGAGGCGCGGCATGTCGTCCGGAACGCCGCGAAGTGACAGCGGGTCCCCGGATGCTGTCTTGTCCTTACATCGCAAAACTCAAACGCCCCTGCATTGCGGGGGCGTTGTGCATCTGGCATGGCCGTGTCACTGCACAGGCGTCAGATTGACGAAGACGCCCTCCTTGTCCATTTTCCCGTCCGAGTAGCAGCGGAACAGGTAAATCTCGTTCTGGGTATCACCGTCGTAGTCTGAACTACCGGCGGCGACCAGCCCGCCGAGTGGATGTTTGGCGATGGCGCGGCCATCGTGCGCGCCGATGTACGTCTTTTTCCACTCCACGGCCCCGTCTTTCAGGTTAACGCAGGCGAGAAGCAGTTCAGAGTCCGCATCCCCGGCAATCACCACGGTCTGGTTGCGGACAATCATGTCGAACGCGTAGTCATCCCCACTGTTGCCGCTGAACGTGGTGGTGAACACTTCCTCGAAACCCTGGCTGATCTGCAGGACGGCTGCTTCCTTGCTGTCGGTGTTGAACATGTACATGCTGCCCGCGATCACGATACTCTGGTCGTCCAGAGAACGGATCCGGTACCCGGTGTCACCGAGGAACTCGCCGAACGTTGTCCGTTGCAGCTCGTTGCCGTCGTCGTCCGTCTCGAGCAGCAGGATTTCCCGCTGGCCCAGTTCCTGGTTGCGTAGTTCTCCGGTGATCACGCTGCCGGTGCCATGCGCCGCGACACTGATCCCGCGGTCATCGTTGCTCAGTGTTTCGTACTCCCGCACCCAGCGCTGCACTCCGTCCGCGCTGATACTGCCCTGCATCACCCGGCCGCCGGTGGATGTGCCGGTGAACAGCACTTCGCCGTAGCCGCCTATTGCCACGCCGCTGCCGTATTTCCCCGGCACGGTATGGCTCCATTGCACCTCGGCGCTTGCCGAAAGGAGGTACACTTTGATCTCCGGGTTGGCGGAATTGCCGACGATCGCGTAGCCGCCGCTCGGATGTTGCACGATATCCTGCACACCGAACCCGACATCGTAATACCACAGCGGATACCCTTCGTCGTCGACCTTGAGGATGAAGCCGTGGCTGGTGTCATTGGCCACGCCGCCAAGCCCCACGATCACGAAGCCATTGTCATGCGCCTGAACCATCGCACGCGGCCACAATGAGCCGCTGACATGCTCAATCGCACGCACCCAGCTGGTGTCACCGTAAATCGCACCGAGCGCGTCCTGATCCGGGCCTGTTGGTGCAGAGTCATCGCATGAGGTGAGCACGGCAAGCGAGCAAAAGGCAATACAGACAAAGGCTAGAACTGTCAATCTCATTGTTTCCCCCGCTATCCACATTGGTAATATGATGTAAATAGAACATCACGTCAATGAGTTGGGGGTGGCAAACGAAAAGCCGATGATGCACAGGCATCACCGGCTTTGAATCTTCAATCATGCTGAGGCTTACTGCCGCGCGTCCGCCTCTTCCTTGTTCGCGAGATACCAGTCGATGGTTTTCTTGAGACCTTCGCGCAAACTTGTCGGCGGTTCCCAGTTCAACACCTCGCGCATGCGCGAGACATCGAGCACCTTGCGCGGGACGCCGTCCGGCTTGTCCGTATCCCAGGCAACTTCGCCCTCGAAACCGGTGAGTTCGGCGATCAACGTTGCCAGCTCCTTGATCGTGGTGCCAATCCCAGTGCCGATGTTGATCGTGTCGTCAAAGTCGGTTTCCATCAGCTTGACGATGGCTTCGGCGCCGTCATGGGTGTACATGAACTCACGCACCGCGCTGCCGGTCCCCCAGTTCATCACCTGCTCCGCGCCGGACTCGACCGCGTCGGCGTAGCGTTTGATCAACGCCGCGACGACATGGCTGCGGTATTCGGTGAAAACATCGTTCTCGCCGTAGAGGTTGGTGATCTGCGGGTACTGGCCGATGGTGCCATATTGGCGCTGGTACGCGCGTCCGCCGACCTGCTGCACCTTTTTCGTGAAGCCGTACGCTTCGACGCTCGGGTGCAACGCGCCAGCCCAGAAGTCGTCTTCCTTCATGTCACCGACGACGTTGCCCGGATAGGCGCACGCCGACCCGACACTGACAAAGCGCTTGATCGGGATCTTGCTGGCGGCTTCGAGCAGGTTCGCGGTCATGATCACGTTCTTGTAGAACAGGTTCGCCGGCTCACGCATGCAGATGCCGAGGCCGCCGTAATACGCCGCCGGGTGCACGACGATTTCCGGACCGATGTCCTTGACCGCTTTCTCGACCGACGCGTAATCCATCAGGTTGAAGTCCGGCAGGTCCGGAGTGACCAGTTCATACCCCGCTTCACGGATCTTTTCCGCAATCCGGCGGCCGAAGAATCCCGCACCACCTGTCTGCAGCACCACTGTCGCCATCGCTACGCTCTCCATCGGTAGTCCACGTTGAGGCGAAAAGATACAACGTTTGGCACGCCGAATTGTGATCCACGTCAGCACCCGTCTCGCCAGAGACCACGACTTGCCAACCACCCCAGGAACCAATTTCCGCCCCCGGTTCACCTGAGTTCCCCGGCTTTCATATTGACCAGAGCGGGAGACAGTCTTACTTTCGCCAAACTTTACGTCGCATACTTCCCGGCGAAAACACGGAAAAACCACTCAAATACATCGGAACGGCAACGTGGAAAAGATCCTCGTCACAGGCGGCGCCGGCTACATCGGCACGATTCTCGTCCCCGAGCTGCTGCGGCTCGGCCACAAGGTCACCATCTACGACAACTTCATGTTCGGCGCGCAAACCCTGCTCGGCTTCAGCGCCCATCCCAACCTGAGCATTGTCCAGGGAGATGTCCGTGACGCGGACAAGATCAAGGAAGTCGTGAAAGGGCAAGACTGGATCGTGCACCTCGCGGCGATCGTCGGCTACCCCGCCTGCGCGGCAGATCCGGTTCGTGCGAACTCTGTCAACGTCGACGGCACCCGGAACATCGTCGATGCGATGCAGAAGGGCCAGAAGCTGCTGTACGCGTCCACCGGCTCCACCTACGGCAAGGTGCTCGGTATCGCGACCGAGGAAACGCCAATCAACCCGTTGACCCTGTACGGACGCAACAAGCGCGACTGCGAAGACATGATCAAGGCCACCGATATCGACTTCACGCTGTTCCGGTTCGCGACCGTGTTCGGCTCGAGCCCGCGCATGCGTCTCGACCTGCTGATCAACGACTTCACGTACCAGGCGATCCACAACAAGCAGATCGTCATCTTCGAAGGCCATTTCCGCCGCACGTTCCTGCACAGCAGCGACGCCGCCGCGATCTACCCGTTCGCGATGGAGAACTGGGACGCGATGAACGGCAACACGTACAACGTCGGCGACGAGACGATGAACTACACCAAGCGTGAAGCCGCCCAGGAAATCGCGAAAAAGGTGGACTACTACCTGCACGAAGCCGACTTCGGCACCGATCCGGACGCGCGCGACTACGAAGTCGACTACTCGAAGCTCAAGTCGTTGGGCTACAAGGCGAAAATCGACCTCAGCGCCGGTATCGACGAACTGATCAAGATCATCAGCGTGCTGAAGATTACGAATCCGCTCAGGAATGCGTAATCGGTTGTCGGTTGTCGGTAACAGCAATAACACAACAGCCGTGTCTGCGTGACAGACGCGGCTGCTTTGTCTCTGGAGCTCGGGGCTCGGGATTTGGAGTGTGGAGACGGCGGATAATCCCGACCAGCAAGCTGTCGGGATCAACCGTGTTTCGGATACTTGCGGATTATCCACGACATGAATGTCGTGGGCATGAGATCAACCACGATAACCGGCTGACGCCATCCATCAGGGACAAAGCGGCTCAATCCACACCCACACCGCCCGGCGCGCCCGGTTGCCGTTTGATGATGACGAACTCGTCGGAGACGATCTCCTCCCCCCAGCTATCAACCAGCGTGCCGATAATCCGGCACTCGCCGGCGGGCAGCGACGCCGGCAGATGAACGTGGTTCTCAATCAACAGCGGGTCGTCTGGATGCAATACCACGTCCTGTTCGTAGAGCAATCTGCCCGGAGGGCTACTGCCCGGTTGCAGAACATTCACCCGCAGGTGACAGCTGAAATCCATGGTTTCCGGAGTGGACATCGTGCAACTGATCGGCACATGCGCTCCGGTACTCGGAATCGAGGTCCGGGTGCTGTGAATGTCAATCTCCGGTTCCTGGTACTCTGCGAACCCACGGAAGGCGACAATGACCGAACGGGGAGTGCTGTCCCCTTCAAATGCGCCCCCGGCAGCGATTACGCGACCGTCACTGGTGGTCAGCAGGGTTCGGTAAAACATCCATGACCCCAGATCAGGTTTTACGATCCAATGATTGTGATGTGCGAAATCCACACCCATCAGAAAGCCGCCGGAGTTCGGGTGATACTGGTCGACAAAGCCCGCGAAAATGAACCGTCCCTGATCATCACGGACCCCTTTCTCGATACCAACCCCGTGATTTGACGTCCATCGCACCGGCGGTTCCGCGCTGCCATTTTCCTCAATGACCATGTATCGTGATTCGCCCGTGACGATCGTACGTCCGTTCCCCAGGGGGATCACGCAACCGTAGGCATAGAATTCCCTGAACCCCCACCAGTACAGACTGCGACGCCAGAGATAATCTCCTTGCAAATTGTAGGAATAGACATAGGCGTGTTGACCGCCATAACGCACCAGCAATACGAAAGCGTCTTCGCTGCCGGGACTGAATTCGACGTCCAACGGACGTCCACGACCGCCGGTTCGGAGATCGAGGTACCGTGTCCACATCGTGTCACCGGTCGCTGAGAAACGCATAAGCACGGTATCACCAAATCGTGGGCGCATCACCAATGCGAGACCGCCATCCGGCGAAGCGCAGATGTCTGATGTGAAATACATGAAGCCAGGGATGGCGTGGAAGGTTGAATCCACCGGTGTGCCGTTGGCATCGCAGCGTACAAACTGAACCCGGTCGTCATTCGTGAACGATACCATGTTGAATCCGTCGTCTGGCCGAACGACAATGCCGCAAAGATGACCTCGATGGATCTCATTGATGTAGTTGTGGATCCATTGGAAGGACCCGTCCGCAGAGAGCTTGACAACCTTCGGACTGCCGGTGAGGTGATTCTCCGCCCGTACACCGGCGAGAATACTACCATCTGACGTTTCACACAGATTGATGATCCGTTCGTCCCGATCGCGAACGAGGTCGCGAACATGAGTCCAGAGAGTGTCGCCGGATTGAGCGTAGGTCAGCGAGGATGGAAACAGAAGAACGAGGAACGGTACCACGTGAAATCGGTTCATTGATTCCCCCGGTTCGAGAGCTGGACGATATATAGACTGATTCTCTAATCTAGCTGCGGGTCATGGGGTGGTCAAGAACGGATCGAGGAATCGTTTGCGGGATTTCAGGGAATGCGGCGGAGCATCCCTGCTGGCGGAGCCATCGGGGGCACATCCAGGTAAGATCGTTTGCGGGGGACGAGCCCTGCGAACCGCCAGACACACGGCGGGTCACAGGGGCATGAGCCTACCTCAACTCCTCAATCCTCACACCTCAATCCTCACACCTGCCTAAATCGACTCACCGATGGTGAAGTAGAAGCGTGGCGAACCGCCGGGTGAGACGCCGACATCGACACGCAGCACCAACTCCGGCGGAATCACGAGATGTACGCCCATCCCGACGCCGTGACGCGTGGGCAGCCAGCCGTAGTCCGGATCGGCCATCACGCCCATGTCGTAAAACGGCACCAGCTCGACATCGAGATCATACACATGGATAAACGAAAACAGGCTGTGCGCCACCTCGGACGGCCAGCGCCAGTCGTCGAGCATTGTCCAATGAGTCTGGGCGCGGGTGTAGATCGCGCGGCGGCCGTATTCACGGCGTTTCGGCTGCCCACGAACCTTCTTGTCGCCACCGTTGTAGTTACGCACAATCGGCGGCGTGTTCAGCTGCAGCCGGGTTTCCGCCCGCAGGTAATAGCGCAGCCGTGGGTGTAACGGTTTCGCCATCGCCGCCTTGAACTGGACTGTCGCGTCCGGTCTGGCGTCGTCCCACTCATCCGCCCATGCCGCCCCGGCCTGCGTGATCAGGTCGAGGATGTAGCCGTCCATCGGACGCACGCTGCTGGTTGTCCGCCACCGTGCCCGTACACCGCCCAGCGCCAGCGATCCGGGCCGGAATGGTGATAGTGTCGCCAGCTCCAACGGAACCTTGTCCGGGTCCTCGGGACGCATGCCCCGTGCCGACTCGATCCACACCGCCGGACCAAGCTCGAAATGATGGCCGAGGGGACGCAGAGCCGCCAGCTTGATGTCGACACGTTCAATATCCGCCTCGGCGATGAAATCCGGGTCCACCGGTTGTGTTGGGTAAATCCCGTAATCCCCACGGCTGTAACTGACCTTGCCGGCGTAGCGGAAATTTCCGAGCCGGATTTCGCCCTCGACATACACGTTCATCTGGCCGGTGAGCGAATACTCGACGCTGGAGACGGCGTACAGGGACGGTGGCCGGTTGGCGCCGAAGCCAAAACCGAGGGTGAGGCCATCATCCGAGTTGCCAACGACATACGGCGCGGCGATGATATGCGCTCCGCCCGTTTCGGAAGCCGTGGAATCCGCGTCAGGAGAGCCGTACGCTCTGGCGACTGCGAACAGGGCAACCAGAGCGAGCAGCGGCGGAAAAACCGCTTTGGGATTTGTTTTACGCGTGTATGGTATCAAATTGGAATTCCCGTTGCACGAATGCCGGAAGCTACCGGAGTGACACCTGAGAACGCAAGAACATTTGTGTTCCGGTTGGCACAGCGGTTTTCAGAGAGCTACCTTTCGTTGTTCTGCAACATCCAGCAAGAAGCATGGTACACTGATGCCAAACGCTGCTCACCTGCACCTGATCTTTGTACACTCCGCGCCGACGCTGATGTGGATCGGGTTGCTGCTGCTCATTTTCAGTTCGTTTTACAAGAACCAGACGGGTCTGCATCTATCGACCCTGGTGATCATTTTGATGGCAGCCGCGGGTCTGGTGTTGGCTGCGAATACGGGAGAATCTGCAGCGGATCTCGTCTCGCAGATACCCGGCATCAGCGACGAGGCGATCCATGAACACGAGGAGCTGGGCGAAACGATGTTTCCGTTCGCTCTCGCCTCGGCTTTCCTGAGCATCATCTGGTTCAGCCTGGTGCGCAAAAACCCGGACAAAATCCGTGGGTGGGCGTGGTGGGCGAGTGTACTTCTTGTTGCAGGTACGGCAATTTTTGCGACCGTCGTCTCCAATGTGGGTGGACACATCCGTCACCCGGAGGCATTAGAGAGTTACAATGCAGTGGGTGAAACTCAACGCCCATCCGTTGATTACGACGTAGAAACAGAAGAATCTGACCACTAGGCGTCCGGACAGGGAGAAGGTCCGTTGGAGCTCCGTGATGTGCGCCAGATTACCCAATTCGACTCTTCAACGCGCTATCTTGATTGCAAGATTGACATGTGCTTGTGAGTATTCGAGAATTGGACTGGCGAGGCGATCCCCTCTTGCGGGAATCGGGCGCAACTCGTATACTTGTGGCTGAAGAGAATGGCATCCCGGGTTTTCAGCAACGGGGCGAAGCTGGAGGACGGGGTCTGTTCTGTGGGTTGGATCGAATCCCGGGTGGGTTCGACGGAGGAACTACATGGATACCTTGCTGAGCATCCTGATCGGGCTCGCAGCCGTCATGTTTGTGCTCATCGCCATCGCCTTTCTCGCACAATCCATTCGTGCCGCCATTCAGGAAAAAAAGCCAGACACCACGTACGAAGATCTCGGGTATGACTACGTGCCGAATCGTACCATGGCGACACGGAAACTGGTCTGGGAGGACAGGCGGAAAAACGAGCGCCGATCCGGAAGAGACAGACGAGAGAAACCCAACGAGTCGCCCCAGGAGCGGGAACGACGCCGTGAGAAAGACCGGCGTGACGTTGACCGCCGCAGCAAGTTGAAGATGCGTCCGCCGTACCCCGCGGACTGAGAGACCTTATCCGAGCCGCTACTTAGCGGCTCGTTCTACTCATGAGCCAACCGTCACCACACATCAGCGCGGGAAACCCGCCAGACGTCGCCGTCGTCGGCTACGGTTCCGCCGGACGAGCCTTCACCCTCGCCCTGCAGCAGGCCGGGCACACGATCTGCTGTGTCTGCGAGCTGCTGGATTCGCCGGGCGCATCGACCGCTCGAGCAGACGGCTTCCCCATTTGTGACCTGTCGGCCCTGTCGCCGGTCCACCCGATGCTGCTGATTGCGACACCGGACCAAACGATCGAATCTGTCGCCGCCCGTGTCGCGGAGAATCCGCTCGCACGAATCGACGGTGCCGAGGTGCCACGGATCGCGCTGCACCTGTCCGGCGCGCATGGCCTGGCCCCACTGAAGCCACTCGCGCAACTCGGCTGGCAGACCGCCGCCTTCCACCCGATCCAGACCTTTCCGCCACGATCCGGCGCAGAGCGTTTCCACGGCATCTACGCCGGCGTCACCGCTGATGACGGAGCGCTCCCCGCGATGATGGAACTGGCGCGGCGGCTGGGTGTGCAACCGATGATCGTCCCGGATGAACAACGCGCGCAGTATCATCTGGCGTCGGTGATCGTGTCCAACTTCCTGCCGCTGCTGCTCGACATGGGCGCGGGGTGCCTGGACGGGATCGCCGCGGACCGGACCACCGCGATCCAGGCACTGTTGCCACTGATGCGTGGCATGCTGGACAGTCTGCACCAACACGACCCGGCGCGAGCGTTGACCGGCCCGGTCGCACGCAATGACCGCGACACCGTCACCGCGCACCTCGCGACCGAGGTGGATGACGAAACGAAAGCGCTGTATCGTCAACTGACCGCCGCACTCGTCGAACTGGCGGAACGCGAAGGACGGTTGACGAGTGAGCAGGCTGAGGGATGGCGTGGACTGACGAGTGATGAGTCGTGAGTGATGAGTTATGAGTGATTGCGTGTAAGAGTGTCATTCTGAACGGAACGAAGAGAAGTGAAGAATCTGGCCGAAACAATTGGGTAGATCACACGACGATGCCAGAGTAGATCATTGGGAACCAAGATCCTTCACTACGTTCAGGATGACACATAAGAAAACATAAGAAAACTCAAGACACATTGAGACATAAACACGATCTGAAGCACCAACAAGGAAAATCCAGCCCCCGCACGTTGCTACCGAGTTGCACAACCATCAACCACATCAAACACAGGGAGTTCCCAGGTGGCAGCGAAACGTATCCTCTGGGCTGACGACGAAATCGAACTGCTGAAGCCCCACGTGATGTTCCTCGAAGACCGTGAGTTCAACGTCAAGGCCGTCACCAGCGGCCAGGACGCCATCCGTGAGGTAATGCACGAACGGTACGACGCGCTCCTGCTCGACGAACAGATGGCCGGTCTCGACGGCATCGCGACCCTGCAACGGGTCAAGCAGATCCGGCCCGGCCTGCCGGTGATCATGATCACCAAGTCTGAGGAAGAATCTTTGATGGAGGAGGCGATCGGCCGCCGCATTGACGACTACCTCACCAAGCCGGTCAACCCGAGCCAGATCCTCTCCGCGTTGAAACGGCTGCTCGACGCCCGCGAGATCAACCAGCAACGTCTCGCGCAGGATTACGTCGCCGAGTTCAACCGTACCGGCGAAGAGCTGGACGGCGAGATGGACTGGGATGAGTGGCTCGATCTCGGCGTGCGCATGAACCGCTGGTCGATTGAAATCGCGCAGCAACGAGACGCCAGCCTGCTCGGCCTGTTCGACCAACAATTGGAAAGTGCGAATCACACCTTCGGCCGTTACATCGAGCGGATGTACCCGCGCTGGATGAAGATGGAACGGGACGACCGTCCCCCGCTGAGCCACGATATTGTGCGTGAATGGATCGCGCCGCTGATTCGGAACGATGAGCCGGTGCTGTTCCTCGTGCTCGACTGCCTGCGCTACGACCACTGGATGGCGGTCGAACCGATGATGCGTGAACACTTCGACATCGAGACCGAGCCGTACTTCTCGCTGCTGCCGACCGCGACACCGTTCGCACGCAACAGCATCTTCTCCGGCCTGCTGCCGAATGATTATCCGCGTGTGCACGGCGACCTCTACAACAAGCTCGAGTGGGACGGCGACACAAACGTCAACCGCTTCGAGCGCCAGCTGCTCGACCGCCAACTCCAGAAGATGCACATTTTCCCGAACCCGGAACCGAAGTACGCCAAGATCCTCGACCAGGACGAAGCGCAACGCATCCTGCGCAAGGCGAGCGATTATTTCGACCTGCCGCTGGTGAGCATGGTCTTCAATTTCGTCGACATCGTCGCGCACCACCGCAGCACCGAGGAAGTGATCCAGACCCTGATCCCGGACGAAGCCGCGTACCGTTCCGTCGTCAAATCGTGGTTCGAACACAGCCCGTTACTCGAGCTGATGCGGACCTTCGGCCAGCGTGGCGTGACGATCGTGCTGACCAGCGACCACGGCTCGAAACGTGCAAGGAACGCGGTCAAGGTGATGGGTGACCGGGAAGCGTCCCCGAGCCTGCGCTACAAGATCGGCCGCAACCTGAAGGTGGACCCGAAGGCGGCCGTGCGAGTGCGTCAGCCGGACACCTGGGGCATCGGACCGACCGGCCTCAACGACGACCTGATCCTCGCGAAAAGCGACAACTACTTCGTCTACCCGACCGACTTCAACAAGTATGCGGAAAAATTCCGGGACAACTTTGTCCACGGCGGGATTTCGCTGGAAGAGATGGTGCTGCCACTGGCGGTGCTAAGGAGTCGGGAACGGTAGGCTGTGAGCTGTGAGCATACTACGTTCTTACCACGGACTTAAGTCCGTGGTAAGAAGGCATGAAACAGAGATGAACCGGGGACACCTTCTCCTGAAAGTGTCCCCGGTTCTATCTTGTATCACAGCTGATAACTAGGAGATCCTTCACTGCGTTCAGGATGACACCCTCGCGCTACCCAAGTGCCGTGTAGCCGCGTTCGCAAGCGAACACGGGCACTTCATGTTCACAGCCGTCCACCACCCGCAGCTCGGAAACCGCAGCCCGCAGTCCTTCCCTAAAACGCAAACAGGAACTGCAGCGCGAGCAGGTCGACGTCGTCCATTTGGTCGGAGTCGAACATCGTGTGCTGGTAATCGAGACGGATAAAGCCTTCGCGGATGATGCGATACCCGACCGCCGCCTCGATGCGGCTGAAGTCCGGCGCCCACGGAAGTTCTTCGCCCGTTCCGTCGTTCACCGGCGCGATTTCGCTGTACCACGTGCGGTCAAAGCGGGACGCAAATTCCCAGCCCGGGACAAACTTCCAGATCCCTTCGAGGTACGCCGAGTTCGCTGTCAGCTCTTCCTCGTAGATGTAGGGCGTTTCCCACGTCATCGTCATGAACTCGCCGAAGAACTGGAACAGGCCGAACGAGTATTCCGCATACCCGCCAAACGCTGTCTGCATGAACTCCTCGGGATCGACAGCGTCGCCGTAGGTGGCGGACGTTGAACGAGACAGCGACACACCCGCGAGGGAGGATGCCCCGTAACTGCCCACCGGGTCGTATTCATGGATCTCGGCGCTGCCGGTCAGCCACGGGCCGTAGGCGACACTGCCGCCGAACCGCAGGCCGGTGATCGGGTTCAGGCCAAGGTTGAGGATGCCCTGGTAGCCGTCGTTGGAGGCCGCGTACGGGCTCGACAGCACCGCCAGTGTCCACGCCAGCTGCGCCTCGACAATCCCGCGCTGGAACATCAGGTTCATGCCATAATCCCAGCAGGCGTCATACCCCCCGGCGTAGACTCCGCCCAGTCCGGCGGGACCATACGGGAACAGGTCTTCGTTGTGCGTCGAACCGTTCGTGGCGAGCGGCGTTTCGGTCAGCCACATCGCCGGGACACCGATCAGCGCGTTCTGGTTGAAGTACGTTGAACGATGGCCGTAATTGCCGAACGGTGACGGGATCATCCCCACCTTCAGCGCCAGCGATTCGGTCCAGAGGTCGTAAAAGGTGAGATACGCTCCCTGGATACGTGCCGGAGCGCCAACATCCCAGAGCAGCTCGAGGTAGAAGTCGATGGTCTCGGTCCACGCCTTCTGGAAGAACAGGCGTGCGCGGACGTTGTTGTACGGATCGTCGCCACGGCTGTTCGTGTTCAGCTCAGTGTCCTTGTCCAGTTCGCGGAAGACGATGGAGATGTCGCCGCTCATCTCGAAGCCGGTGCTGCCGAGGGTGTACGACTTTGCGAACACACTGCCGGCCATCGCCAGCACAATCATCGGAATCCAGATCCAACGGGCGGTCATATCAGGCCTCCGTGGTGGGGGTTACCGGAATGCGTATGGTAAAGGTAGTGCCGGAACCGACTTCGCTGGCGACGGAAATCGTGCCGCCATGTTCCTCGACGACCTTCTTTGTCACCGCCAGCCCGAGGCCGGTGCCGCCGGCTTTGCCGTGCGTGACGAATGCGTCGAACAGGTTTTCGCGGATTTCTTCCGGGATGCCCGGCCCGGTGTCCTGCACTTCGATGGCGATGGTGTCGCCGTCACGAGCCACGCTGAGCTTGATCAATCCATCGTTCTTGATCGCCTGCATCGCGTTACGAATGAGGTTGTCGAGTACCCGTTCGAACCGGCCGCTGTCGATTTGAACCGTTCCGTCCCAGTCCTGCTTGAGCACCAGCTCAATGTGCTGTTTACTGGCCGAGAGGTCAAAGTTCTGCCGCACCCGTTCGAGGAAGGTGGAGAGCTGAACCTCCTGCTTATTCAGCACATACTCACCGCGTGAATAGTCGAGCAGCTCGTTGATCATGCCCTGCATGCGGTCGATCTGCTTGATAATCTGCTGCGCGAATTCCTGCTGCATCTCACGGTCGGCGCTGGGCAACGTGATCAGCTGGATGTAACCGTAAATCGAGGTGATCGGCTGCCGGAAATCATGGGTGATCGTAGACGCCATCCGTCCGATCGTGGTCAACCGTTCGTTGCGTAACGCTTCCGCTCGGGCATCCCGCAGCGACACGCGCATTTCTTCCAACGCACGGGCGAGAACACCGATCTCGTCATTGCTCGACACCGGCACCGGCGTTTCAAGATCGCCGCGGCCCAGGCGTTGCGACGCCGACACCAGCCGGTTGATCGGACGCGCCAGCCCACGCGAGAGCAGGTAGGCGACCAGCAGCGACAAGAACATCGCGCCGACACCAACGGCGACCAGGCCGTTGCGAATGCGCTGCTGCAGTTCGCGGACATTGGTCAACGGCTGGAACACCATCGCATACGCCAACTGGTCATGCTTGACGTCATTTAGCCGGAATAGCGCTCCGGCATAGTGAATCCCGGCGTTACGGAACTCGAAGGTCGGTGCGTTCGGCATGCGTGAGTCCGGGCCGGTCATCTGCCACGGCACACTGGGCACGGATCGCTTGTCCCGTGCAAGTTCGTCTCGTTTTTCGTAGTAAATCGTGCGTAAGGGGAAGCCGGAAATGTCACTGAGTGAGGCGATGCCGATGGTGTCCACGGTGGCGAAGGCGACGTCGAGGTGGGTCAGTTCGGCGAACTCGGCGTTGATGCCAGTGTCGAAGCGAACCCCGATGACAATGCTGCCGAGCCACTGGTCGCCGGAACGGACTTGTGTCGCGGCGACCTGGTACAGCATCCCGTCCTTGAGCCAGATGTCGCCGCTGTCGTACCCGTTCGCCACATCCTGAATCAGCGGCAGATGATCGATGCTGTCACCCCAGTGGTGCGGCTCATCAACGCGATGGACGACCGTGCCGCGAGTGTCCAGCACCCAGAACAGGTCATAGCCGTAGAGGACATTTGTCTCCTCCGCCGCCTGCATGATGGTGGGACGGTCCATTGTCGACATCGTGCCACGCAACGTCGGCGACGTCGAAATGTTCACCGCCTGCGTGATCAGGATGTCCATCTGGGACGCGAGGAAGGCGTCGAAGCGTTCCGGGGAATGCGCCAGTTCGTTGAGCACATCCCGTTGCACGAGATCGCCGAACTGGTAGTTGACCATCAGCACCGATCCGCCAACCAGCACGGCGGCGAGCACGACAAAGGAGAAAAAGAGACGGCTGCGGAAGGACACGGGTCAGCCTCTCTCAGTTGCGGGCGAAGACAAAATCGACCGTGGACACGCCGGAGTCGGGCACATTTACCCGTTTCGTCTGTTCCCCGAGCGACTCGTGCCACACATGAAGCTCGTACTCACCCGCCGGAACATTCTCGAGGCTGAAGCTGCCGTCCTCGCCGAGCACGGTGTAGTACTCGTTGGGGACGACGAAGATGATCGCGTTCATGTGCGGGTGAATGTCGCAGAAGATGCGCACCTCGCCGGGTTTGTCGAAGATGACCTCTTTTTCCTTGCCCTGGCCGTAGCGGCCGAGGTCGAACCGTTTCGCCGACGAGACGCTGAACAGGTTGTGGTAGACGTCGTCACTGTTCGGGAAGCGCACGGTGGTCCCAACCGGCACCAGCAGAAAACCCGGTTGTATCTCGAGATCCTTCTGGTTGACAATCGGCTTTTCCGGTAACGGTTGCGCGGGTTTCAACGATGGGTCATCCGCGAGGAATACAATCACCTTCTGCATCTCCTCGCTGGGCATTGGGGTTTGCGACGATTCCTCCACCGGACGGCGGCGAGCGAAGGGGCTGCGCGGAGCGTGGCTGGATTGTGATTCGACCAGCACACGTACCTCACCGGTGATTGTACCGGCATTCGCCTGCGGCACAACCCACAGCATGGCCAGAATGAAAAGGAATGCGGTCCAACGAATGCTGAACACCGTGCGCGCCACCAGTTATCCCCCGTTGTCGCTGAATCGCTCAAATATACTGCCCGTCCACGCCCCGACCCGCCTTGATCCAGACTCACCACGGTCGGGCGAGATCCAGAGACGATGTTCATTCACCTCCGTCCGAACCACCGCTGACCGGCAGGTCAAGCGGCTGCGCCTTCGCCTGTTCGGTGTCATACCCAACCAGCTCAACAAACCCGAACGTACGTTCACTGAAACCGTCCCGGTTGACGCTGACCGCGCCCTCGTAATATGTGACACGGGTCGAGCGATCAGTCCGCAACTCCTGATCGGCTGTGACCGGCGTAACCGTCAATGTCAATCCACGCTTGCCGCTGGTTGGATGCACAAACTCGGGGATTGTTATCGTCCAGCCATGCGGATAGACGACGCCGGTGTGTGGACTGGTCCACTCGCCGGTGGGTTCAACGTTCACCTCAGCGAACGAAATCCGTACCGTTGAGCCGTCGGCGGCGGTGAACGTGCCCTCCGATTCGGAGATGAACCCGTCCGCGCCGCGACGAATCCGATACAACATCAACGCTTCCCCACCGGGCAGTTTCAAGCCCCACCAGTCCCAGCCAGTCAAGCCTTCGCCGAGCTGCTGGTTGCCGAACTCGTGATCCATCCACAATGTGCCGGAAACGGATTTCGGGGCGGAACCGTCGCGAGGGTAAAACCACCCCTCGGTTTCCATCCGTGGCAGGCTGTAGTAGTAGGACGCCTCGCTGCCGCCCGGACCCTTACGGGAAAAACCGTTGTCGCCGTTCAACACCGGGCCGAGCGTCGGTTTCGCCAGCAGACGGATTCCGCCGACGCCGTCCGCTTCAGCTTCGAGCAGGTGGCTACCGTCCGGCATCAGGCTGGCGCGCCATGTGTCGAGCCAGACATGCTGCACCGTTTCGTCGCTGCCGGCCTCACCCAAGGTGCCGCGCGCGATGTGTTCGGCGAACGCGAACGGCATCTCCGGCCCGCTGATCGCCAAGTGCGCGAAGTACAATTGGCCCGCACCCGCGGCGGGGATCGCGTTACGGAAAAAGGTCAGCTGCAGGTGGATCCAGTTGGCGTCCACGGACGCATCCGCGCCCTCCGGCAACAGGTGGCCGGTATAATACCACCACTCGAGGGCATACTCGGAATGGTTGGCGTGATCACGCGGGAACGACCACTCATACCCAGGTTCCGGGACGAGAAAGTTCGGTGCCTCGCCGGGTGGTTGGGCGATGGAACGGGCTCCAAGAATCAGCAATAGCCCTAAAACGAGTGCGGCAAACGTGCCCGTGTCTGCTTGCAGACGCGGACGAAACAACGGTGCCCAACACCTGTTCTTCACCTTCACCATGGGATTTCATCCGTCTGAAGTGGCTTGTTCTCACCTGTCACCCAGCACCTCGCACTAGACCAGTTCCACTCTTCCGGCAGATTGACCAGCCCACGTTTTACTGGATTGTTATGGATGTATTCCATGAAATACCTCAACGCTTCCTGATCCTGTATGTTTCGGTCATGTCCTCCACCTTTCATCCAGAACCGATGATTTGCCCGTCTTCCTGTGGCAACGTGTAGCTGACCATACAGGTCAGGATGATTTGATTCGAGATACTGCAGAGCGTGAAAGCTGAACGATTGTTTCAACCCGCGGAGGATGGCACTCATTTCAGCATGCGGATACAGCAATACATGAACATGTTCCGGCATCACAACAAACGCCCACAGGCTGAATCGTCCTTTCTCACGCTCTCGCCCAAGCTGCTTCACGAACATGTCACACAGGTACGGATCTTTGAAAAGTGGTAGTTCCTTGTGACACGAGAAGGTCACGAAATGAGCGTGGCCAATCTCATCATAGTGTTTGGTTTTGTTGAAGTTCATCTCATTTGAGTAACGCATTCAGCCTCCCCTCGTCCGCGTCTGCAAGCAGACACGGGCACGTACCATCTACTCTACCGCGTCCGCGTCTGCAAGCAGACACGGGCACTTGCGGAGACAATTCCACATCGACAACAATTCCACATCGCCAACTATTCCGCATCGCCAACTATTCCGCATCGACACGAACTCCCTGCGCGATGGACTGCCTGGCGGCGTCACGTGCCGGGAACGCTCCCGCCAGCAACGCCGCGCCGATCATCAACACGCCCGACAACGCGATCTGGCCCCACGGCATCCGCAGCGCCAAGGTCCAGCCGAAGCTGTACTTGTTGACCACGAACGTCAGCACCAGGCTGAGCAGAATCCCGAGCACCGTACCCAGCCCCCAACCAATGGTGCCAATCAGGCCAGACTCGACGTAAATTCTTCCCATCACCTGCTTTTCACTGCCGCCGACCGCGCGCAGAATCGCCAGCTCACGCCGGCGTTCGACCACCAGCGCCATCATACCGCCCCAGACCGCGAGTAGCGAGACGAGAATCGCCACCGCGCGGAGGGCATACGTGATCGCGAACGTGTTGTCGAACACCTGCAACACCGAATCCCGCAGGTCACGGTTGGAGAAGACGCTGACCTCGAAATCGTCCCCGAGCGCGGCGTTGACATGCTCCCGTCCCTCGGCAAGCGACATTCCGTCCGGCAGGTAAACCGCAATTGACTCGAGCCGGTCATCGCCCCAATGCTCAACAAACCACGGACGGTGGACGAGGATCATACCGGTGTCGCTGGCGTAATCGTAATAGATCGCCCGGATGCGCATGCGTTCGGTGCCGGACGGTGTCGGGATGTCCAGCGAGTCGCCGACTCCCCAGCCGGTTCGAAACGCGAGCGGTTCACTGATGAACACCTGGTTTTCGCCCGCGACGAGCGGATCGGCGGGTGAACCACGGATCGTCCCACGGTCCAGCCAGCTCAACCGTTTCTGCTTGCGCACCGATTCCATATCGACCATCGCGACCACGGTCGGCAGGCCGTCAATCGGCACCCGTACGCTGCGGAAGTGGTCAACGTCCGCGATTCCCTCCGCGCCGACCAGCCGGTCGAACGCTTCCATCGGAATCAATTCCGGTTTGCCAACACCGAAGTACGTTCCGGTGGTGACGATCAGATCAGCGGTGACGGTGTTTGTGACCCAGGTTTCGACCGTGTTTCGGAACGAGCCGACCATCATGTCGATGCTGAGCCACATCGCGACCGCCGTCGCCAGTGCAGCGACCGCCGGAGCGACACGATGCCGCGACCGTTTCAACACTCCCAGCGCCAGGCGTCCGAACGAGCCGAGCCGGCGTCCGAGCAGACGGGTCAGGATGGCATGCGCGACACCCAGCCCCCACGGCGTCGTCAACGCACCCGCGAGAATGAACAACGCCGCCGAGGTGTAGCCGGAGACGATCGGATGTTCGGTCCAAGGTTTCCACAGCAGGTACAGCCCGATCAGCAGCAGCGCCAGTCCGGTAAACGCAAACAGGCCGACACGGATGCGCTGTTCCAGCACCTGCCGGCTCATGGATTCACGCGGAGGAACATGCGACGCTTCCAGCGCCACCGGCCCCACTGACAGCAGCGACACCACCACGCCAAGCAGGAAGCTGGTGAACACCGCCTCCCAGTTGATGTACAACGCCGCCGTTGTCTCAAGCAGGTAGACCGACTCAACAGTCTGCGACACCGCGATCACCGCTCCTCGTGCGAGCAACATGCCGAGCCCGACGCCGAGCGTCGAACCAATCAACCCGATGCCCAGCCCTTCGACGAGGAAGATCCGGCGGACAAAACCCGCCGATCCGCCCAGCGAACGGATCAAACCGGCATTTTTACGGCGTTCGACGGCGGTGGTGTTGACGGTTTGAAAGACGAGGAAACCCGCGACCAGCAGCGCGACAAATGCCAGCGCGGTCAAGTTGAGCTGGAACGAGGCGAGCAGCTTCTGCGCCTGCGGACGCCTCCAGCCGGACAGTTCGACACGGACCCCGTCGCCAAGCCATTGACGCAACGCGAGAATCGCTGCGTCACGGTCAACCCCTTCGCGGAAGATGACGTCAATGCGATGCAGCCGTCCCGGCGTGCCGGACAGTTGCCACGCTCGTGGCAGATCCATCACCATCACGTCCCGCGTCTGCGCCTTGGCGACGTCTTCCCCCTCGAGCAGACCGATCACCTGAATCGAATCAATGACGCCGTCATGCCGAAACCCGAACCAATCGCCGGACTCGAGCTGCAGTTCATCTGCCAGCATCGGCGTCATCAACACGCCGCGCGGATGCACGAACAACGACAGCGCGTCCATGGTTTCATCCATCTCAGCGCGGTACCACGGCCGCATCTCGGCGTCGGTGGCGAGATCGACACCGAGCAGCCGGACACGGCGTTCGCTGGATTCGTCACGGCCATCGAGGATGAACACTGGCGCGGCGGACTGGACCTGAGACATGCGGGTCAACGGGGCAAACAGATCCGCGTCGAGCCAGCCCTCGCCGTCCGCGAAGATCTCGGCGTCCGCACGCCCGGATACCATCTCCAGCGTACGGCCAAACGCTTCAACCGCGGAATAATTCGCCAGCCGGATCGCGAGCAGCACGGAAACCCCGACCGCAACCCCCAGGATCGCGAGCGCGGTGCGCAGCGGTCGGGTCGACCAGCCGCGAAGGACGATGCGAGTCGTCAACGTCATCCGCTCACCACCTGGCCGTCACGGAGTTGAATGATGCGGTCGGCGCGGGTGACCACGTCGGGGTCGTGCGTTGCGACCAATGCGCTCGCGCCCTCTTCGGCGGTGATCGTGGCGAACAGGTTCATCACCCGTTCGGAGGCGGTGCTGTCGAGGTTGCCGGTGGGTTCGTCCGCAAGCACCAGCTTCGGATGGTTGACCAGGGCGCGGGCGATGGCGGTGCGTTGGATCTCGCCGCCGGACAATTCGTGCGGACGGTGATCGACACGATGCACCATCCCGACCTTGTCGAGCAGCTCACGCGCGCGATCCTGCGCCTGCTTCGTGCTCATCCCCGCAAGTTCGCCGGGCAACGCCGCATTCTCCAGCACGGTCAACGCCGGCATCAGGTGAAAAAACTGGAAGACGATGCCGACCGTGGTGCGGCGGTACTGGTCCAGCTTGCTGTTCTCGAGCGTGTCGACACGGGTTCCAGCGACATCGATGGTGCCGGAGGTGGGCCGGTCGAACGCGCCAACGAGGTTGATCAGCGTGGATTTACCGCAGCCGGATGGGCCGGTGAGCACTGTCATTCCCGGGGACAAGTCAAGCGTGAGGTTGTTCACCGCGACAACAACCCCGCCACCGCCACGGTATTCCTTGCGCAACTTCGTCAGTCGGACAATCGGATCTATCGGCATGATGAAACGTCACCACTGGTTGAGTTGGATACAGTGCAGAACTTGGGGCAAAGCTGATGCCGAATGTGTACAGTTGGAATACCCGGTGGAGCGCTCCGGGTTCCCACCTCACCATCTGGACCGGCGTGGTGCGGGAACACATTTTCAGATAAATACATTCCAGTGCTGAAAACAGGCCGCAAACGGTGTTACTTTTCAGAATTCCATTTGTCACATGAACAGATCCCATGCCCATGATTGTTGAACAGATTAAAACCGGCGGAGACCGGAACTTTGCGTACATCGCCGCTGACCCATCCTCGCACCTTGCCGCGGTGATCGATCCCAGCTATGCGCCGAAGGTGGTTTACAACCGTGCGCTCGAACTCGGAGTGCAGATCCGGTATGTGTTGAACACGCACAGCCACAGCGACCACACCAACGGTAATGACGAGATGCAGCAGCTATGCGGACGTGGTGCGCTCGGCTACAAGATGACCGATCAGGACAGTGGCGTGCAGCTCGTGGACGGAGGTGAGTTGCCGCTGGGCAGACTCGGTGTTAAGGTGATTCACACCCCCGGCCACACCGAGGATTCCGTGTGCTTCCTGATCGGGGATGCGTTGTTCACCGGCGACACGCTGTTCGTCGGTAAGATCGGCGGCACAGAATTCGACACCGAAGCCAGAGCGGAATTCCAGTCGCTGCGGGATAAGTTGATGCGTCTGCCGGACGACACCCGAGTCTTTCCCGGGCATGATGTCGGCGTCAAGCCGCATTCAACCATCGGGCATGAGAAAGAAACCAATCCATTTCTGTTGCGGAGTACTTTCGACGAGTTTCTTGAGCTGAAAAAGAACTGGCTGGCATACAAGGAAGAACACGGCATCGCATAAGGCCGAGTGAACTGGCGAAGGATCGCCGCAGCGGTGAACGCCCATGAACGATCGACCTTCGGTGAAAACACGAATATACCTCACGCTGCTGATCATCATCGGTGTCTGGATGAGCGTCGGGATGTTCGTCTCTCTGGTCCGCGACAGCAGCAAGGTGGCGAACTGGGGGCGGGCGGGCGAATACGATACCAACATTCCCGTTTCCGGTGAAGACAGCGTGCTCGTCTTCCGGGACGTTGAAGCCGCAGACTTCGCCGAAGGCCGGATTCCCTCAGACGGCGACACGCTGCTCGCGATCAATGCCAGTCCCGCGACCATCGCGCTACGCGATTCGCTGATCTCCTTTGCAAAACCGATCGGCTATTCGTTGACGATGACCTATCAGCACAATGGTCAGAGTTACGATGCCGAGATGATCACCAGCCCTGTTCCGCGCGGCCAGTTCTACATGATGCTCGGCATGCATGTGCTGCGCTTCCTGATCGGCTACACCTTCCTCGTGATCGGATTCATCGCCCTGAGCCGGCAATATGCCGCCGCCGGGGCACGGGCGCTGGTGCTGTTCACCTTCGGTATGGCCTCCTTCGCCCTGTTCGCGATCAGCTACCTGAACGACTATTACATCAACGTCTGGGTTAACGCTCCGCCGTGGATTGTCGACTCGCTCAGCTTCTTCACCGTGTTCATCGGTGCGTTCTGGATCAATTTGAACCTGCTGTTCCCGCACAAGTCGAAGATCATGGAGCGGACGCCATGGCTCGGGTATCTCATTTGTTACGTCACCCCAATCCTGGTGTTTGTCGTTGACCGGATGAACGCGGGTTTCACCGATACGTTCGCTTCGGTCAACCTAGGCCTCCAGATGGCGGTCGGATTCACGTTGCTCTCGATTCACTACAGCCGTGCGAAAAGCGCCCTCGAGAAACGTCAGACGAAGCTGGTGCTGTACGGCGCGGCGATTGCCTTCTCGCCGCTGCTGATGATGCTGCTGATCTCGCTGCCGTTCCCGAACTACCTCAACGAGATGGGCCTTGAAGGCGCGCTGCTGATGCTGAATGTGGTGATGCTCTGCCTGCTGGCAATGCCGATCACCATCCTGTACGCGATCACACGCTACGGTCTGCTGGATGTCGAGGCAAAGCTGCGTCGCGGCACCCGTCACTTCCTGATTACCGCCGGCGTGCTGGCGTCCTTCTTCACCATCGTCTACTTCGCCGGCGACCTGCTGATTGGCAATTTGCAGATGGAAAGCCGCACCCCGACGATCCTGATCGCGATGGTTCTGACCCTCGCGGTTCACCCGGCCCAGCGGAAACTGACCGAGATTATCGAACGCCAATTCTATCCCGCACGGTACCAGCTGAACGCGATGCTCGAGGATCTCACCGAACGGCTGTCGTCGTTCCCCGATCGCGCCATGCTGTGGAAGCAGATCAGCTCACGGCTGCGGCATGCGGTCGGCGTGGAACGCGTGCTGCCGGTCATCCGTACCCTGGAAAATCACTTCACCGTGTTCCAGGGCGAGATCAGCCCGTTCACGATGAACGATGACCTGATCAAACGACTGGAAGGCGACCGCCGTCCGATCCTGCTCGACGAAGCGATGGCGAGTATGCGGATTCCGTTCACCGACGGCCAGATCCGCTGGATCAGCCAGAACCAGGTCAACCTGCTGCTGCCAATGTTTGTGCGCGGACGGCTGGCCGGATTTGTCGCACTCGGACGCTCGACACGGGGACAGGACTACACGCCGGAAATCGTCCAGAGCCTGCATTCGATGATGCAACAGGTCGCACTGAGCGCGGACAACCTGCGGCTGCTCGAAGACAATCTCGAGAAGAAACGGCTGGAGGAAGAACTCAAGCTCGCCCGCAGCATCCAGGAAGGCTTCCTGCCGCAGAACATTCCCGACACACCGGGCCTCGACATCGGCGCACGCAGTCGCTTCAGCCTTGAGGTGGCGGGCGACTACTTTGACGTGATCGCGCTGCCGGACAACCGCACCGTGATCGCGCTCGGAGATGTGTCCGGCAAGGGCGCGGGTGCAGCGTTGATCATGGCCAACCTGCAGGCGAGCCTGCGGGCGCTGGTGAAAGTGAACGCCGACCTTGCAGCATTGGTCGCCAGCATCAACGATATCATCTGCCAGAACACTCCGGTCGAGGAGTACATCACCTTCGTCACTGGAATGTTTGACCCGACCACGTCCGCCTTCACCTACATCAACGCCGGCCACAATCCGCCGCTGGTGTTCCGTTCCACGGGCGAGGTTGAAACGTTGGACGAGGGCGGCATCGTTCTCGGCGTGATGCCGGGATTCGACTACGATGTCGGCAAGGTTGAGTTGCGGGACGGTGACCGCCTGTTCTTTTATACCGACGGTGTCTCGGAAGCAATGAACGCCAATGGGGAAGAGTTCGGCGAGGACCGCATCTACGAGTTCCTCGCGAACAACAACCAGCACAGCTGCAGCACGCTGGTCGAAAGCCTGGAAAACGAAGTCCTGCGCTTCCACGGCAAACCGAACCTCGAGGACGACTGCACAATGGTGCTGGCTCTGGTCACATCCAATGGTCGTGAAGCCGCCATGGAAATGAGCGGTGCCGCCGAGGAAGTGGCCTGATGCAGTTGCTACAGTCCGAAGCAGAGAAAACCCGGATCCGATTGGACCCGGGTTTTTGATTCGCCCCGCTCTTCGCGGTTACCCGAACATGCGATACTGGTTGACCATCTTGGTCATCATCGCCTGCCCGAAATCGATCACTTCATCACCACGGCGTTTCGGCGGCTTCTCGCGATCATCCTCGCCGGTGCCGCCCGGATCATCGTCCAGCACCATGCCACCGGTTTCCATCGTGCTCACCGCCGGGTTCGGACCGCCATGCCCGAAACCATCACCGCCACGACGTTTCGGCGGCTTCTCGCGATCATCCTCGCCGGTGCCACCCGGATCGTCGTCCACGACCAAGCCACCCGTGGGGGCTGTCGCCGGATCACCCGCCGCAACCGCTACACCATCGCCGGTCCGTTTCGGTGGCTTCTCGCGGTCGTCATCCAACCCGCCAATTCCGTCGCCGGTCCGTTTCGGTGGCTTCTCGCGGTCGTCATCCAACCCGCTAATGCCGTCACCGGTCCGTTTCGGCGGCTTTTCGCGGTCGTCATCCAACCCGCCAATGCCGTCGCCGGTCCGTTTCGGCGGCTTTTCACGGTCATCGTCGGTGGTAATGCCGTCGGTGCCACGTTTCGGTGGCTTTTCGCGGTCGTCGTCGGTACCATTGACCAACGCGCGGCCTTCCTCCGAAATCGAGACCGAATCCGTCTGCCGACGGAATCCCCATGCCTTCGCGTGATCCGGAACACCCCACCCCTTGGGAGCATTTTGCCGAACCGCATTCTCCTGCTGCTCCTCAACCGGTGCAACCTGAGTCTGCAGCACACCCGTTTCCGCGCTTATACCCTCGAGCATACTGTTCTCCTCTATTTTGAACGAGGCTATGTCTCTTCTTCCTTATCGGCTTGAGAAAAAGTTTTGATTAATACGAAAGAGACGAAAGAGAGCAATCGAGGCGAGAAATCGACAAAAAACCTTAGCACATTGCTAGCGAAACACAGGCAATAAGGTGATTGTGTACTCTTAGAATTAATATAATTATCATAAAACAAGCAGAGGTTTCCCGCAGGAAACCTCCAAAAACTCTAAACGTTCACCGATGGCTTGAAGAATCGAAACTCAGGCGGGCAGGAAAATCAGTCCAATAATCCCGACAATCGCGGTGTAAATCACGAAGACATACAGCTTGCGGCGTCGGATGATCCGCATCAGCACTTCGATGGCGATGTAGCCGCTGAACATCGCGACGAGGAAGCCGGCCACGGACGGAACCATCATGTCAATCGGCAAGGTGACAAAGTCCTTGGCGTGCAGTACGGCCGCACCCAGAATTGCCGGAATCGCCAGCAGGAAGGAGAAGCGGGCGGCGGTATCCCGGTCGAGCCCGGCAAACAGACCGGCGGCGATGGTTGAGCCGCTACGGCTGACACCCGGCATGATCGCCAGCCCCTGCAAGGTGCCGATAAGCAATGCGTCGATGACACGAATGCCTGTTAAGCCGCGGGTGCCCTGACGGACCCGTTCCGAGAGGAACAGGATCAGAGAGGTGAACAGCAGGCCGGCGGACGCATACCTCGGTGCGGTGAACATGCTTTCGAAGAAATCCTTGAAGCCGAAGCCGATGATCGCCGTCGGCACCATTGCGATGATCAGCATCCAGCCAACACGCATCCCCCGTCCACCGCGGAAGAACCCGCCGATAATCTCAGCCAGATCGCGGCGGAAATAGATCAGCACCGCGACCAGTGTGCCGAGATGGACCGCGATTTCGAAAACGATGGAATCGTCCGCAATCCCGAGCAGGTGGTTGACCAGCACGAGGTGTCCGGACGAACTGATGGGTAGAAATTCGGTCAAGCCCTGGACGAGACCGAGCAGTAACGCCTGCCAGAGTGTCATTCAGACGCTCCCGGTTGGGAAATGGTGTTCAAGGAATCCGCTTCGAGTTCGGCCTGGCGTGCGAGCGAGTCGAGCGTCGCCGGCAGCAGTGGTATCGCCCAGTCCGGCGGCGTCACATTCGCCAAGCTGTCCGGCGTGATCAATCCGCGCACCAACGGTGACGCGACACCACCAAGGATATCCATCAGCCACAGGCCGCGCGCGACCGGGGTTTCGTCGTCAAACACCTGCGAACCGCTGGCCAGTTCGGCCCGTGTCATCCCGCGCAGCCCCATCGCCAGCGACAGCGGCCCTTTACGCACGATATCGAGGTCGGCGTCCGGTTTGTCCAGTCCACCCTCGGTCATTGCGCAGAGGATCAGCCGCGTGGCGTCGTAGCCATGCACGTTCCACTGGCTGACCGCCGAGTTGAGCGAATCGCTGAGCTGTCCGTAGAGGTCGAGCATCGCCTTGTTTTCCGCCCGCAGGAACATGGATGTCGTGAAAATCACCCGCTGCACATATTGTTTGTGCCGCAGTAATTCGGCGGGATCATGCCACGCGCTATTGCCGAAACGGAAGGTGTTGAATTCGTAGAACGCGAACTGTGGCGCGAAAAACGGCAACGTGCCCGGTTCGATCGGGAGATACAGGCCGTCGTACACGTCCAGTGCGATGGCGTTGGAATCGACCTGGCCGGTCTTGAATTCGATGGTCTGCCGGCCCTCGATCAGATGCTGCTGCCACGCCTGTTCGAAATCCTCGTCCGGGATGGTCAGGCTGTCAATCGACTGTGACTTGAGCACGATCTTGTCGTTGAGGGTGTCGACCACGGTCCAGCGCAACGAATCCACTCGCGCGTCCACCTCCACCAACCCCAAACTGTCCAGCGAGTTGGCGACCGAATCCATGAACGCAATCTTCTCCTCGATCAATTCCTCGAGGAAGACACGACGGAATCCGATGGTGCGCAGATTCTTGAACTGTACCGCGAGGCTGACGCCTTCCTCCGGACGGTACCATTCCTGGTCGAGCACCTCAACGTCTTCGCGTTCTTCCAGCACGCTGAGGAATCCGGCGACAGTTTCCCGTCCCCGGTCGGTGAACGGCGCGACAATTCCGAACGTCTTGAGACCGAGCACATCGGCGGCGTACGTCGCGGCCAGTTCGCCTTCCAGCCGCCAGTCCGCAATGGTGCGGACGATGCTCGGACCAATCCCCTCCAGCGCGGTACGGCCTTCGCCGGGCAACATCACCGGCACACCCGCCGCCTGCGCTTCGACCGCTGCGGGGACAATCAGGTTTTCCGGACCCGCCGCGATCAACGCCCAGACACCGTACTCGCGCACCAACTCACGGGCTGCCATCACCGCACGCGCGGGCTCGTTGGCGACATGCTTGATCTCCAACGTTACCGGGTCGCCGCCGTCCATCTCCCACAGGTCCAACGCCGCCTGAATTCCGGCGAGGAAATCGTCCGCCTGTTCCCAATTACTGTCTTCGTCCGGGATCAGCACACCAATGGTCGGCGTCTCGGCAGATACCGGCAGCAGGTGACGCAATGCCCGGCGTGTGCCCTCGGAACGCGCGAGCAGCATCAGCTCGTTGGCACGGTAGGCGGCGGGACCGTCCAGCAGCTCGTCCAGGTGCGCGAGAGCGTCCTCTTCGACATTTCGCGCCGGATTGCTGTCGAGTACCGCGACCAGTTCCTTCGCCGCCTCAGCATAATCACCACGCGCCTGGTGCACGGTCGCGATCAGGTAGTGGGCGTCCGCGCGGTAGGGTGAGTCGGCATCTGCCGCGTCGAGCACGCTGTAGCCACGCTGCAACGCGTCCCCGGCACGGTTCAACGCCAGCTCGGCACGGCCTGCGAGCAAACGCGCCGCGAGGGCGTATTCGCTGCCCGAGTTGAGCACGAGATAGTTTTCCGTCGCGCTCAGCGCGCCCTTCGCGTTGCCCTGTTCCAACATGGTCGTCGCCAACGACAGGTCGCGCGGCAGGTCCTGCGCGAAGCCAGACGAAACCACCATCACGACGAAAAGAATCGCCAGCAAGGCCGCGTTGACAAAGCCAACACGGGCAAGACCTGTACACTGGCGACGCCCATCCGCATTGGCGAAGCCAACACGGGCAAGACTGTTGGTACGACTGGTATACCGGTTCCGCAAAGTCACCCCTCTACCCCCTACTCCCACTCGACCGTTACTCCCACTCCACCGTCGCCGGCGGTTTGCTGCTGACGTCATACACCACACGGTTCACTCCGCGCACCTCGTTAATGATGCGGGTGGAAACCGTGCCGAGTAGATCGTGCGGCAACGGACTGAAATCCGCCGTCATGAAGTCCCACGTGTTGACGCTACGTAGCGCGATAACGTCGGCATACGTGCGCGCGTCCCCCATCACACCCACCGATTTCACCGGCAACAGCACCGCCAACGCCTGGCTCACCTTGTCATACCAGCCGGAGTTCCGCAACTCCTCGATGAAGATGGCGTCCGCCTCACGCAGCACCTTGAGCCGCTCGGAGGTCACCTCGCCAAGAATCCGCACTGCCAGCCCCGGGCCCGGGAACGGGTGCCGGTTGACAATGTGCGCCGGAATGCCGAGCCGTGTGCCGAGCTCACGGACCTCGTCCTTGAACAGCTCGCGCAACGGTTCGATCAGCTTCAGCTTCATCGTTTCCGGCAGGCCGCCGACGTTGTGATGCGACTTGATCGTGACCGATGGACCCTTGAAGCTGACAGACTCGATCACGTCCGGATACAGCGTCCCCTGCGCCAGCCACTGCGCCTCGGAATGCCGTGTTGCTTCCTCGTCGAAAACGTCGATGAACGTGTGTCCGATAATCTTGCGCTTTTTCTCCGGGTCGGTCACGCCGGAAAGAGCAGACAAAAAGCGATCCGAGGCATCGACCACGAGCAGGTTGACCCCCAGCTGCGTGTGCAGGATATCGTACACCTGCGCGACCTCGTCCTTGCGCAACAGGCCGTTGTCAACAAACACGCCGAGGAATTTCTCGCCGATCGCACGGTGCAGCAGCGCCGCCATCACTGTGCTGTCGACCCCACCGCTGACACCGCCGACGACGAATCCGTCACCAACCTGTTCCCGGATCTTGCGGATTTCCTCTTCCTCGAACGCCGCCATCGACCAGCCGGTCTGTGCGCCGACGATCTTGAAGAGGAAATTCTCGAGGATCGTCGAACCGTCCACCGAGTGCCGCACTTCCGGATGGAACTGCAGGCCGTAGATCTTGCGTTTTTCGTCCGCCATCGCCGCAACCGGGCAGGTGTTCGATTTGCCGATCAGGGTGAAGCCGTCGGGCAGACGCTCGATCTGGTCACCGTGGCTCATCCAGGTCGTCGTCTCGGTGGGGACATTCTCGAACAACGGGCCGTGCTGGTCGAGCACATTGACCACGCGTCGGCCATACTCCGCCGCGTGCGCGCCCTTCACCTCGCCGCCCATCTCCAACGCCAGCCACTGCTGCCCGTAACAGATACCGAGGATCGGCACGCCCAGCTCGAGCAGTGCCGGGTCGGCCTTCGGCGCGTCGTCGTCATAGACACTGGCCGGTCCGCCGGAGAGAATCAACGCGACGGGGTTGTGCGCCTTGATGTCGTCCAGTTTCGCCGTGCACGGCAGGATTTCGGCGTACACTCCGCGCTCACGAATGCGGCGCGCGATCAGTTGCGTGTACTGCGACCCGAAGTCGATGACGAGAACGTGATCGTACTCAGCCACGGCCATTTTCCTTGTTGCGCATCCAATCCTGTTGCCAGCCGTCCGCCCGCATCCGCTCAACGCTGGCGAGGCTGGTCCAGTCAATCTTTAACGGTGTCACCGCGACGTAGCCCGCTCTGGTCGCAGCGTCGTCGCCATCCTCGATCTCACGGATGTTCGACCATTCGCCGCCGAGCCAGTAGTAGGGACGCTCGTGCGCGTCCAGCCGGCTGGACACCACCTCGCGGTACACGACATGCGATACCGGCGTCACCCGCACACCCTTCAAGTCGTCCGCGGTCACCGGCGGCACATTCACATTCAGCACCTCGTAGCCGTCCGGCTGATACCCGGCAATGCGTTCGAGCACGAACTTCGCCGCTTTCGTCGCACCGGAAAAATCCTCGAACGTGTACGACGCCAGCGACACCGCAATGGACGGCAGCCCATTCATCGCGCCTTCGACCGCACCGGCGACCGTGCCGCTGTAATTGGCGTTGAGGCCGACGTTGCTTCCACGGTTGATCCCGCTGAAGACCACATCCGGCGGGTTGTCCTTCAACAGTTCGCTCACCGCCAGCTTGACACAGTCGGCGGGGGTGCCGTTGATGCTCCACCCGTTCATCCCGGTATGCTCCAGCGACCAGGCACGAAGCGGGTCTTGCAACGTGATGCCGAGTGAAACCGCCGACCGTTCCCGGTCCGGCGCCGCGACAATCACTTCCGTCTCCGGAAGCTCGTTGAGCGCGTCGTACAACGCGCGGATGCCGGGCGACTGATACCCGTCATCGTTGGTGATCAAAATGCGCATGGGTGTGACTTCAGTTCTGAGTTGTGAGCTGTGAGCAATGAGCTAATCACCAACACAAAAAGCAGGTTGGTCGAACACGGAAAGTAGCACCAGCGGACCCACGATCCCAGCCGGAATCTCCCGGTCCGCTCCAGATAACAAACCCGCGTTGGCAGAGCCAACACGGGCAAGATATTGAAGTTCGATTCTGAACCTCGCGGTAGATAACGACGAGATCCTTCACTGCGTTAAGGAAGACTTCCTTCTTACCACGGACTTAAGTCCGTGGTAAGTTTACCCGGGCACGGACGGAGTAGCCGCGTTTGCAAGCAAACACGGCCACTTAAAACCATTCGTCTACAGCCCTTTAACCGCAGTCCGCCGACCGCAGCCCGCAGCCGTCCTTACGCGTCCTTGACCAGCAGCGCCATCAGCTCGGACAGGTTGCCGACGTTATCGAGTCCGTTCACCATCGTCTTCACCTGCGCCTGGCGATCCGCGGTCAACACGCCTTCCGCCAACGAACCGAACTTGGCGTCCAACGCCGCTTCGCTGATCGGGTGTTCCGGGTGACCCATCGGGTACTCGACGTACTTGACGTGTGCGGCACCGTCGGTCGTGGTGATGGTGATCTCGTTCGGCTGCTTCGCCGGGAACAGGGCTTCATAGGACGGTTCGCCGGACACAGTCAGCTTCTTCAGCTGGGCACGCACGGTCGGATCGAAAATCTTCGATTCGTCGAAGCTGGCCGGGGTGATCTTGCGGTCAACGACCGCCACCGCGATGCAGTACGGCAGGCTGTGGTCGGCCGACTCACGGGTCTGCGGGTTGTACTTGCTCGGGTCAGACAGAATGTCCGCCGCGCGGGCGATGGTCTTGAGGTGAATGCCTTCAATCTGATCCGGCTGCAGGTCGTGTTCGGTGATCAGCTCGATGACCGCGGTCAACGGCGCGTGCGTCAACGCTTCCGTCGGGAACGATTTCAGACCGCACTGTTCGATGCGCCAAGTT
The DNA here is from genome assembly GCA_963675295.2 of bacterium. Classification (GTDB taxonomy): domain Bacteria; phylum Electryoneota; class Electryoneia; order Electryoneales; family Electryoneaceae; genus BMS3BBIN04. Next base: position 1,290,964 of record CAXXKJ010000002.1, on the reverse strand, counting down.
TCGCCCAAGCCATCGGTCAGGATCTCGCCCTTCCACTCGGGGCCGTACGCGTCAAACAATCCTTCCTTGCCGTCGATCACATGCGCCGGGCCTTCGTAGCCCAATTCCGCCAGTTCCGCCGCCATCGCGCCGGACTGCGTCGCCATCGGATCGGCGGTGTTCTTCATCATGGTGAGGTGGCCGGCGGTGATCGCGCCGAAGGTGGCGTGACGGCTGCCGCTGATCCCGACCGCATGCGCGATCTGGTCGGCGCTGAGGCCCATCATCCGGCCGCAGGCGTACGGGGACGCAAACGCGGTCAACGTCGCATGATGCCATTTGCGCTCACGGATGCCCGGGAAGCCGGCTTCGCAGAGCCGCATCTCGACTTCGTGGCCGATGGCGATCGCGAGCAGCAGCTCCTTGCCGGATTTGCCCAACCGTTCACCCAATGCCAACGGGCCGGGGATGATGTCGCTGGGGTGGCTCGGGTCCTGCTTCCAGTAGATGTCATTGTAGTCGAGCGCGCGTACCATCAAGGCGTTCAGCAGCGCCGCTTCCACCGCCGGCAGCTTGATGCCGGAGCCGATAATCGTCGCCTCTGACTTGCCACCCTTGTTCGCGAGGTAGCCGTGCATGATGCCGACGTCATGCGTCTTCGAGCCGCCCAACGCGCAGCCGATGGAATCGTAGAGGATGGTCTTCGCCATCGCGACAGCGCCGTCGCTGAGGTCGTCGTACGTCGTATTCGCCGCCCACTCGGCGATCTGCTGGGAAATCGTGGCCATGATCCGATGTTCTCCCCAAACTGGATGTGGTCGTATTCGTCGTGAAGAGCAAGAATACGAGCCCGATTTCACAAGGTCAAGACGGGTTCTGGAGACCGGGTGGTTTTGTTGGCGAATGAGACTCGTGAAATTGCGGTGCCGCCCTACAGCGATTATGTTAGATGATGATGTTGTATGCAAAACTGAACGATTATCGATCTATTTTGATCATCACTCGGGGGAGTTATGAAACGCCTGCTTTTCTTCGTCGTTGTCCTGTTCTGCACCGCCTCATCAGTGCATGCTTTCACGGAAGCCACCTGGCCGCATCACAGCGTAGCCAGCCTGTCTGTTTCGAACAGCTTCACCAGTGGCGACCTGAACAATGATGGTCTGGATGATGTGCTGCTGATGATGGACAACTCCACGAATTTTAACTGGTATCGCAACCAGGGAGGTGGATCGTTCACCGATATCGTGATCCCGTCTGATTACGGCGACCCCGGTGATTTTTCCATTGCCGACATGAACGGTGATGGGGAAATGGACATCGTCGCGACCTATGACCTCTATCTCGTCCTGTACCTGAACCAGGGTGACGAACAGTTCCTGGATCAGGTTATCGCGACAGCCAACCCCTTGAAGTGGAAACATGTCGTCGTTGACCTCGACAACGACGGGGATCCGGATATTCTGAGCTGCGAAGAAGATGGCCTCAACTTCTATGAAAATGACGGGGGGTTGAACTTCACACGATTCACGCTGTCCGACTCTGAAATCAAGACAAAACCGGTCATCGGTGATGCTGATCTTGATGGCGATCTGGACATCTTCTTCAAATCTGAAGGAGATATTTCGTATTTGCGTCTTCTCGAAAACCAGGGCGACATGACATTTGTCGAAGAGATGCTGTATTCAATGATCGGGCCGCGAAGTGGTATTACCGGGTACACGCAGGATGGTGCCTTACGCGTTGTGTTCTACGCAACGATTCCAGGAGAAGGCTCGGGCATCTGTCAACTGTATCACGACGGCACCGATTACACGGCCGAGTTGCTGTTAACAGACCGGTCACCGTGGCACCTGGCAACGCTGGATGTGAATGACGACGGCTCGTCCGACATTCTGTTTACGACCAACAACGTCGTCGCCTGGTTTCCGATCGACCATCCGGACAACGAACGGTTCCTGTACATCGATGGCCCGGCCTATGTGTCCAACTATCCCGTCCTCGGCGACTTTGATGCGGATGGTGATACGGACTTCATGCTTCAAGGTGCGATGTCCTTCGGACTGTGGTACGACAGCCTGATCTGGTGGGAAAACCCGGATTACAGAGCTGGACAGGACCTGCGGGTTGATCTGAATGAGGGCGGGGTGGCGCATCTCACCTGGGATCCGTTGAACGCTGCTGAGTCTCTGATCTATCGGAATGGTGATCCGCTCACCACCACTACCGAAGCGGAGTATTTCGATCCGCTCCCAGCGTATGGGACCTACGAGTACGAGGTTAGTTGCGAACCGGTGTCCGGTTCGCCGAAGCCTTCCTATCCACGCAGCGTGCAGTACCTCAATCCGGATCATGTTGTCTTTCTGGAAGATTTTGAGGACGGAATGCCTGCCAGCTGGGTCATCGAGGATTTCGTTGCGACGCAATCGTGGCACCAAACATGGCACGCACAGATTGATGCGATGCTGCGTTCGGGCAACCTGATGGCCGGATTCCCGGTTCCCGAAGAGGCCTGGTTGCAGGAATACGATTTCTTTGGACGCGCGGTCACGCCATCGATCGGAATCGAACCGGGCTCACGGGTCGCCGTCTCCTTTGATCACGCTATGCGCAGATCGACCAGTGATGAAGGCATGCTGCAGGTATCAGTGGACGGCGATCCATGGATCACCATTGAGACATTCCACGTTGGCAAATCCAGCCTCGAAGAATTTGATATTACCGACCTGGTCGCCGATGCGAACAGTTTTCGGATTGGATTCGAAAGCAGCGGCTACAGCACGTTGTTTTACGCCTGGTCGATTGACAATGTGACTGTTACCATGACTCCGACACCCGTCGTGCTGACGCTAACCCCGCAAATCTCGCAGGTCCCGGCGGAAGGCGGAACGGTGGTGTTTGACGGCCTGCTGCAATCCAACATCGCAACCCCATTGACAAATCTTCACTTCTGGCGCACCGTTGAATTCCCCAATGGCGGGACATACGATCTGCCGGGACAATTGATCTTTGACCTGCCGGCGTACGCCGAACGAATCGCGACAGGGATGACTGTGGCGGTTCCCGCCGGAGCACCTGCTGGTGAGTACACGTTCACGGGGTATGTCGGATACCCGAACAATCCAGACCTGCAGATAGCAAGCAGCTTCGTCTTTGTCAAGCAGGGTGCATCATCGACCGGACAGGGATTTGTTTTTAATCCGGCGGACTGGACGGTGACCGGCAACTTCGATCTGGAATCAAAAACTGTTGCATCGTCTTCGCCCAACCATTTCGCCTTGAGCGAGCCGTACCCGAATCCGTTCAACCCGGCGACGACCGTCAACGTGACACTTCCCGAAACCGCGCCGCTGACAGTACGCGTGTTCGATATCCAGGGCCGGACGGTCGCGACGCTTGCGGATGGATCTTCCGTCGCCGCCGGATCGCACTCGTTTTCGTTCGACGGGTCGGACCTGTCGAGCGGGATCTATTTCGTGCAGGCGACGGTGCCCGGACGGCTCAACGAAGTACGGAAGCTGATGCTGGTGAAGTAAACGACATGAGTTCTGAATACAAACCTTAAATCACCCGTGAAGGAATGTGTCATGAAGAACATCTTTTTCATCCTGTTTTTGTCTTGCGTCCTGGCGTCGTCGGCAACTGCCGAACTAAGTATCATTTGGGAGAACCTGTACACTGTCGAGCCGACCGCGTCCCTGTATCCAAAGACGCTGGAGCTGGCAAGCGGAAACATTCTCGTCTGTTACGCCGCTGAGGCAACCAATAACAGCTTGTACATGCACAAAATGGTGCTCAATCACAGCGGGGATATCGTCTCCACGGAACGGCTTGAACCACCATTAACAGCTCCTGTTCAAGATGCCGTGGCTGGGACAGTATCGGGCGGCGCTCTGATCGTTTATTACTCAGACAACCAATACATCGTGAACAGGCTTGATCACACCGGTGATATCACGGAAACGCTCAGCTTTCAGCGGCCAGACAACCAGTATATCTACCGTGTTTCCGCCCAGGAACCGGACAATTCCGTCATGTTCTGCGGAGGGTACGATACTGATATCATCAAGCTGAATGCCGATCAGACTATCAGCTGGTCACATGATTTTTCCCCTCCCTACGACTACGACGGAACCCATCTGTACTTCATCGGCCGGCTGCATGATGGACGATATTTTGCAGGGATTGAAGCCAGTAACTATTCACAATTCACGCACTACGGCCGGAGGTTTACTGCAGCCGGGCACTTCTTCCCACAAGACTTGTATTTCACCGGCTCTCTGGGAATGATCGCACCCGACGAAAACGCCATTCTCTCCTTCACAAATAACCGCTCATACCTAAGATACAGCGGCCCACCAACAAACTGGCAGGTTCAACTAGGTGAGAACGGGACACCGTTCGACTATGAACAGTTTTTCGGGTTGGCCGATATGAATGCAATTCCTGGTTATATTTGCGCCGGCTATCGTTGGATTCAGAATGACTATTCGTATGACGAACTCATCGTGGAAGTTTCAGCGACTGGTCAGGAAGTCGATGTGCTGGAGAACGGGGATGGACGCTATACCCGTGCTGTCGCACTGCTGGATGGAAGCACCCTGTGCATTGGATACCGTGAAAACCTGCAGAACGAGGACGAACTGCTGGTGACACGGGTCGAGAATGGAAACACTCACCTGCCTGTCCGCGTCGGGATGTGGATCTACGACGCACCCCGGCAAGTTTCCGCCCAAGGCGGAGTTATCCATTATCGCACACTGACAGGGAACGCTCTTGACGAAGCCTCTGAGATCGTGTTCCAGATGTCGCTTGAAATGCCCAATGGGGCAGAAAATCTGCTTTGGGAAAGACCGCGTGTCCTGCAACCTCAGGAACCACTCATTCTGCCGCAGCTGCAACAGCACATCCCCGGCTTGCTTCCTGCTGGGCAGTACGCCTTGATCCTGCGTGCTTTCGACGAGAACGGCTCGTTGCTCAGCAAAAGCTTCCAAACATTTGTCAAGGCTGCCACCGGCAACTTTTTAAGCGTGGAAGATGGAAACCACCCACCACAGCCGGACAGCATCATGCTTATGGATCCCTACCCCAACCCATTCAACGCGTCGACAACGATATCGGTGACGCTGCCGGAAACGGCTGCGTTGACCGTGCGCGTATTCGACATCCAGGGCCGGACGGTCTCGACGCTGGCTGACGGTGGGTCAGTCACCGCCGGATCGCACGCGTTTTCGTTTGATGGGTCGAATCTTTCCAGCGGGATCTACTTCGTGCAGGCGACTGTGCCGGGTCAGCTCAACGAAGTCCGGAAGCTGATGCTGGTGAAGTAGAAGGTGGCGATCGCTAGGTTGAGGATCTGGCTTTGCATTATGGAAATGGTAATTCGAAACGACGCGCGATGTCCTTCAGCATGCCGGTCGTCATGGGTGATCATGTGAAGGGCTTCGCAATACCAGGTGACTTGTCTTGAAGTCTGAATTCTACAGATGTACGTTATTTCCGGCGTATGACTCAAACTGCCGGGCTGTCTGCAATTATCCGTTGGGGGCTTTCATGAAGCGCTACGTTCTGACCTTTCTACTGATGACAACGCTGCTCTGTACCCTTCCAGCGTACGCCTCGTACGAAGCCGACTGGCAATGGCACGAACTGAATCGCGACGCACTTACCGATGATCTCGAATGCGTGGATTTCGATCTCGATGGAGATCTCGACCTCGTCCGGAGCCACCACAACTACCCCTATATCTATTGGCACCGGAACGATGGCACAGGCTCCTTCCAGCTTGAACAGACCAATCCCCCTTATGGCAACCTGGAGAACATTTCGATTGCGGACATGGACGGAGATGGTGTTCAGGATATCGTGTTCACATTCGAGCACGATCTCGTCGTCTACATCATCCAACCGTCCGGTGGGTTTTTAATCGTACCCGTGGTAGAAAACATACCGGAAAGTAGATGGAATCGTGTGTTCGACCTGGATGGGGACGGTGACAACGATATCATTTCGGACTACGGGGACGATGTGTACTGGTACGAAAACAATCTGGATGGAACCTACACCTCGCACCTGTTGCCTGGAATGAGTACGAATCACAGCACAGAAGCCGGCGATGTCGATGGTGATGGTGATATGGATATCGTTTACTATGCCTACCAGATCTTTACGGGGTACAGCTTCTACTGGATGGAAAACACCGGCGACATGGTCTTCACCGAGCCCCAGCTGATTTACAACCAGGGTACGATAGCATGTCTGGTCACTTATGAGGATGAGAACGGATTTCATGTACTGCTTAGCCTGATAGATCTTCGTGCAATTCACAGCTTTACGTACAATGGTAACACGTGGGAAGAAGAAGACCTGGTCCACCATTATCTGCCTGAAGTGATGCTGATTCTGGATCTGAACGGCGACAATCAGGACGAACTGGTTTTCATGACGCATGCTCCCGGCAGTATCGGATGGCTTCCCTTGCCGAACCCGGACTACGATGACGTTCGGTACATCATGAACACAGAGACTGCTTACGGCATTCTTACCGCAGGTGACCTGGACGGAGATGGCGACATCGATCTTGCCGGGGTGGTACGTGTTGCACGAAATCACTACCTGTATACGTTATCCTGGTGGGAGAATCCGGAATACCGGCCGGGAATGGGGCTGAGCGCCGACGTGGACCCGTGGGGCTGGGTACACCTGGCGTGGAACGGACTGGGATCGGACCAGTTCGTTGTCCGCCGCAACGGGATCCCGATCACTGTAACCAGCAACACAGCGCATGTCGACCACGTTACGGTCCACGGAATCTATGAATACACCATCCTGTCAGCACCGCCGGACGGTGGGCCGGTCAAACCTTCATATCCCGCTACGGTTCACTTTACCGATCCGGACGATGTTGTGCTACTGGAAGAGTTCGAATCAGGATTTCCGGACAGCTGGACGATTGAGCAATATGTCGTCAGCGGTCCGAATATCGGGACTTGGGGCGCGACGTATTCGCCTATGTTGCCCGCGCGAAACCTGTTCATCGGCTACCACTACCCCGAGGAAGCGGAGGAAGAATACGACGACTTCCTGGGCATCGCGGCCTCTCCAGCGATCCGCGTGATCCAAAATACGCGCGTGGAACTTTCCTTCCAGCATGTGTTCCGGCAGTCAAACAGGAGTACGGTTTCACTGCTGGTGTCCACCGATTCACTGCAAACGTGGAACACGGTCCGTACATACGTAGATGGTGGAATGGAATTTCAGCATTTCGACCTGACCGACTTTGTCACAGATGCGGATTCGATGTGGATTGGATTCGACGGTACCGGGGAGGGACGATTCCATGCGTGGGCGGTAGATGACGTCACGGTCACCATGTCGGTGCCGCCGGTGGTCCTGACCTATGCACCCGTGCAAACGGAAATTCCCGTCGGAGGCGGAACGCTCGTGTATGACGTCCATCTGGAATCCAACCTGCCGAGTATGATGCCGAATGTGAGGTACTGGTGTGAGGTTGAGCTGCCGGACGGGTCAATCCACGAATTAGCCTCCCAGGTTGTATTCAACCTGCAACCGTTCGAAGAGATCACCGCGATCGGGCAACAGTTGACGGTTCCAGCCGGTGCGCCGCCGGGGTACTATCAGTTCCGGGGATTCGTGGGCTATCAAACCGACCCGAACCTTCAGGAATCGAGCAGCTTTGTCTTCCATAAGGGAGGAACAATAGAGGCACGAAGCTATGTCTTCAACCCGTCAGAGTGGATATCCACAGATGACTTTGCCAGTGCCAACGCTGTGGCTGATTCACGATTGCCGGGGGAGTTTGAACTTAGCCAGCCGTACCCCAATCCGTTCAATCCGACGACGACGATCAACGTGACGCTGCCCGAAACCGCGCCGCTGACAGTGCGCGTGTTCGACATTCAGGGGCGGACGGTCGTGACGCTGGCTGACGGTGGGTCAGTCACCGCCGGATCGCACGCGTTCTCGTTTGATGGGTCGAAGCTGTCCAGCGGGATCTATTTCGTGCAGGCGACTGTGCCGGGTCAGCTCAACGAGGTGCGGAAGCTGATGCTGGTGAAGTAGACATGAACCGTGATTCAGTCCCGCAACACTTAACCGTTTTCGGATTTTCCGGAAACGGTTTTTTTTGTCCATGTTCCGAGATTTTCTTGAGACAGTGTGCGAGAGCATGAACCCGAATACTCCTCATCTCCGGGTAAACGAATGAAATAGTGTCCAGTTGCCCGATCTCTCCAGCCCACGCTAACGCCGAATACTTATACTAGAGACACAAGATTACTCTCTTTTCAGGATTCCGGCACCGCGTTTGCAAAATTGTTAGGCGAGTTTAACAAATTGACACTTTTTGAAGCACTTTGCCGGTGCCATCGGCTTGTGTGGGTGTCAGAAGCAGGACTGGATGCGATGGAAGGCAAGACGAATGTTGTATCAAAACAAGTCATATTCGAAAGCATTACGACAAAAAGATCGCGCAAGACAGGAGGTGTTCTGACCACGGTTGAATGACGGTTTTTACCAGGCTGCATCGAGCGGCCTACACAACAACTGCTGAGAAGAGAAAGAAAGAGACGAGGAAACCATGAAGAGTACACTCCGACTTACTCTGTTACTTGCGCTTATCGTCGTGATGGCGATTTCCCTGGGTTGTTCTGAAGACAATGATGATTCGATGACCGGCCCGAGCGAAACGGAAGGCTTGAACCCGGACGATGCACCGGTGGTCAGCGTTGACCGTTTCAGCGCCGACGCCGGCATGCTGATGGTGCGTGACGGATCGAACGGCCTGCCGGAAGCAGACGAGCCGATCAATTTTGACAGCGGCGAACCGTTCATCACCCAAGGTCTCGGCCCGAATGGTGAGATGGTTGAGTATTACAACTTTGACGTGCAGCCGACCACCCCGGCTCCGATCTTCGTTCTGATTCGTGAAGGCGAGATGGAACCGGTCGCAGGCCAGCTGAACATCATTGACGTCATCCCGGGCGACGATGGCTACAACGACTTCTGGGATGTCCATTTCGTCACGGTGGAAGCGGATTACGTCGCCAACACAGTCCACAGCTACGACCAGATCATGGAAGCTGGCTACGAGATCGACGAGGCCGGCGTGCTTGTGAACTGCCCGGTGGTTCCGATGGGCAGCACGGCGTCCAAGCGTTACAACGGTGGCGACAGCGGCCTCACCCGTGGCTGGTACAAGGACCAGGTGGTCTACTACTTCAACTTCGCCGAGAAGGACCTGATGCCGACCGGTAGCGACATGGTCCCGCTGTCCCCGATCTATGTCAGCTTCAATATCAATCCGGATCAGCCGGATGGTGGCCCGGCCTCCGGTTTCATGACCGAGATGGGTACGGCGCAGACGCACAACGTGATCGCGACCCTGCCGGAAGACGCGTCCTACTCCCCGCTGTGGTCGGTCAATCCCTACGACAACGCTGACTTCAACGACGTCTACAACCTGATGAGCGCCTCGATGGCGAACGTCCTCGACATGGGTGTCGCCACGGTCAACTGCCCGGTCGTGTCGGTGGAACCGGCTGGCAACCTGCCGATGGATCCGGATGACGCCCCGAAGGCGAGCATTGACCGTTTCGCCGAAGGCACCGGCATGCTGATGGTGCGTGATGCGTCGAACGGTCTGCCGGAAGCGAACGAGCCGATCAACTTTGACAACGAACCGTTCATCACCCAGGGTCTCGGCCCGGACGGCCAGATGGTCGAGTACTACAACTTTGACGTTCAGTCCACCACCCCGGCTCCGATTTATGTCTTGTTCCGTGAAGGCGAATCCGACCCGGTCGAAGGCCAGTTGAACATCGTCGACGTCATCCCCGGTGATGATGGCTACAACGACTTCTGGGACGTGCATTTTGTCACCGTCCCCGCCAACTACCTGGCGAACACGATCCACAGCTACGACCAGATCATGGACGGCGGCTACGAGATCGAAGAAGCTGGTGTGTTGGTGAATTGCCCGATCGTGCCGGATGGCAGCACCGCCTCAAAGCGTTACGGTGGTGAAGACAACGGCCTGACCCGTGGTTGGTACAAGGACCAGGTGGTTTACTACTTCAACTTCGCAGAGAAGGATCTCGCGCCGACAGGTAGTGACATGGTCCCGCTGTCCCCGATCTATGTCTGCTTCAACATCAATCCGGATCAGCCGGATGGTGGCCCGGCTTCCGGTTTCAAGACCGAGATGGGTTCGTCCCAGACACATAACGTGATCGCGACTGTCCCGATGGATGAAGCCTATTCCCCGCTGTGGTCGGTGTCGCCGTATGACAACGCTGACTTCGCGGACGTGATGGATCTGGACAGCGCGCTGATGGCGAATATCCTCGACATGGGTGTCGCGTTCGTGAACTGCCCGGTGGTTACGGTACAGTAATCGCAGGACGTGAAGGCAAGACGGTTTGCTTGAAATAAGACGGTTCACTTGACGGTTCAACCGTCCATCTCCCCCCGGGATGGGCGGTTTTTTCTGCAACGATTTCCACCAGTCACGCAGCTCCTCCGCTCTGGACCGATCCAGCGCTTGTTCGTACCTTCACATTCCACGTTGATTACCAGTGAAGCGGAGAGCTGTCCGATGCCAGAGAAGCATGTGATTGAGCCCGCCCTGCGTACCGAGCATATCAAGTACGCCGTCCGTGATATCGTCGTCGTTGCCGATGAGACCCGCAAGACCGGGAAAGAGATGCTGTACCTCAACATCGGTGATCCGAACCAGTACGATTTCACCACCCCGCAGCCGATGATCGACGCCGCGATCAAGGCGATGAACGAGAACCAGTGCGGCTACAGCCCGAGCTCGGGCGTGAAGCCGGCGCTGGAGTCGATTGAACGCTACGCCGCGTCCAAGGGTATCCGGAACATCCGCGACATCTTCATCACCACCGGCGGCTCGGAAGCGATTGAGCTGGTGCTGACCAGCCTGGTGAATCGTGGCGACAATGTGCTGCTGCCGTCCCCTGGCTATCCGCTCTACACCGCCGTGATGGCGAAGCTGGAAGCGGAGGAGAACCCGTACTTCCTCGACGAGGAAAATGGCTGGCAGCCGCACCTTGAGGACATCAAAGAGAAGATCAACGACCGCACCAAGGCGATCGTGATCATCAATCCGAACAACCCGACCGGGTCGAACTGTTCGCGTGAAACGCTGCAAGGGTTGATCGAGATCGCGAAGGAACGCAACATCATCATCCTCGCGGACGAGATCTACGACCGGCTGCTGTTCGATGGCAACGAGCACGTCAGCATCGCGTCGCTCGATCCGGACGCGCCGATGGTCACGTTCAACGGTCTCGCGAAAAACTACATCAGCCCCGGCTGGCGGATCGGGTGGGGCATTGTCAGCGGCCCGGAAGACGTTTTGCGACCGTTTGTGGAAGCGGTCAATAAGCTGCTGCGCGCGCGGTTGTGTGCGAACCACCCGTTGCAGTACGCCATCCCCGCCGCCCTCGACGGCGACCAGAGCCACCTGCCCGGCGTGATGGAAAAGCTGCACCGCCGCCGTGATCTGACGTACCAGCGCATGAACGAGATCCCGGGCATCTCCTGCGTCAAACCAGGCGGCGCGTTCTACGCCTACCCGAAGCTCGAGATCGAGGGGAATGACGAGGAGTGGACGAAAGCACTGATCCGCGAAACCGGTGTCGTGATCGTGCCCGGCATGGGCTTTGGGCAAGTACCCGGCACCAGCCACTTCCGGATCGTGTTCCTGCCGCCGGAAGATGTGCTGGCGAAAGCCTACGACCAGATCGGCGAGTTCATGGTCAAATGGAATGGGTAGGCTCTGGTTTATACAGCGAGTCTCAGCAAACTCAAGTCCCGGCGAAATCGTCGGGACTTTTTATTCGTTGTGAGTACTTTTTTCGTGTTTTTCATCGTACCCTTAGTTTGGATCCAATGGTGTGTCCCTGATGGGATGATCCTGAGAATGGAGGCTACAATGAAATCGACGAGGATGATGACCCTGTTTGTCGTTGCCGTTTGTTGCCACGCAAGCGTCACCTACGCACAGATCCAATGGTCACAAGTACTGCTCACCGGGAATTTTCCGGATGCGACAGGGGTCTGCGCCGCCGATTTTGATGGCGACGGCGATGCCGACATCGTCGGTGGATCAACCACCGCCGGCCTGAGGTATTGGGAAAACACAGATGGTCAAGGCCAATCCTGGACCTTGCGCGCAACCCTTGAAAGCTTCGTCACCTCTTCCGATCTGCTTCCCGCCGATATGGATTCCGACGGTGATCCTGATCTGCTGACCTGGAAGCTCGACACCGAGACGATTGTCTGGTGGGAAGTCGCCGATGGTGGTTCAACGTGGATACCCCACCTTGTTGACAATTTCTACAATGTCCGGGAAATCGCCGTTTCCGACATTGACAGTGACGGCGACATGGATGTTCTCGGCGCTGGTGGATGGGAAGTTTGCTGGTGGGAGAATGAGAATGGAGATGGTTCAGTCTGGACAACTCATCTGATAAATGGTCTGCATTGGCATATCAATACCGTGGATGCTGCTGACATCGATAGCGATGGTGATGTCGATGTTGCGGGAAGCGATGCCGGTCACACCTATGTGTTCTGGTGGGAGAATATCAACGAAACCTATTGGCAACAGCACACTGCCTCTGGCGTCATGTATGATATTATCCAAGTCCGATCCGGCGATATTGATGCAAACGGAACGATAGATCTAATCAGTTCTGGCGAAAATGAAGATCTGACCTGGTATGCAAACGTATACGGATCCGGCTTGAACATGGTCCCACATGTTGTCGCTGAGACATGGTTTGCGTATGAGCTGTCCATCATTGACTTGGATGGCGACAACGATCTTGACATCCTTGGCAGCCAGTGGGGACGCGGATTCACGTGGTGGGAAAATGCGTCGGGCGATGGTCTGACCTGGGAGAGCTGGATTATCGATGACTCGCTGGATGAGTTCAACGGGATCTTTCCAGCTGATTTTAACAGCGACGGCAGATTGGATGTGGTCGGCGCTTCCAATGCGTCCAACACCATTGCAATCTGGTTTCAGGTCGTTTCCTCGGACGATATTACCATCACGCTGCTACCCGCGACCGACCCGGTCATCGTCACACCGTCCAGCAGCTTCACCTATTCAGCCACGCTGGTCAGCCATTTGCCGGAACCGGCCGGTGTAATTATCTGGACAGAAGCCGTGCTTCCGAATGGCACCGTGTTCAGTCCCATCGTTCAGACTCCGCCGCTGCCGTTCACGCCCAACACCGCGATCACGGTGCCGGCCATTGTGCAGGCGGTACCCGGATTCGCACCCGTCGGACACTACACTTTCCGCATGAAAGCGGGGTTCAATTCGACTGTCGTGCTGGGTGAGGATGACTTCCCGTTTGAGGTTGTCGCGGGAAACACCTCAGGAAAGCACTAGCACCGCTGCCGACATTGGAATCTGATTCCGACTGCCTCAACATTAGAACCCCACCTGCCGATTCAACGACAATGCCGGGTTCCTCCTTCCGGGAGGACTCGTTTTGCGCTCACCTGCCTCGCTGAATCTGTATCTCGCCGAGTAACCGCAGATGTACAAATGCGAACGACTTCCAAGTTAGGAGAGGAAAATCTTCGTCGTACAAGATGAAATACTGACAAAAATGTCGGAATATTCATGGTATTCACGCTCTACTGTGTTATGTTAAATGATAGCATTGCGCAGACACAATTGAGTGTCTTGTCGGTAACCAATCACTTTTCTACAAAGAGGGGGTTCTGATGAAAGCCACATCCATTCTACTTTCTGCACTGTTGTTACTGCTCGCTGGAGTCGCATTCGCAACACCATCACCTGAACTGCCGGCCAACACACTGTACCAGAAGATCGCCACGGATGACGGACTCAACGGTGCCGCCGTCTACGGGCAGCGTCCAACCAACCAGCTGGAGGAAATCGTCGGCGATACGCTCGTGGTCGGGATGACCTGGCGCGACATGCAGCACAACTCTGCGGTGGGTCGCATGATCGCAGTTGACGATCCGGAGAATGGCGGTTCGCAGCTCGTCCAGTTTGCCTATACCTACCGGGCAACACCGACCGCGACCTCGTATGTCTACACCCGCGAAGGCTACATGGCCTACGACGGCACGATGACCTGGTCAACGAATCCAACCCAGGTTTCCACGTCCTGGTGGAGCGCGTACACCGTCGTCGAGATGAGCGCGACGAATGAAGATGTCCTGATGACCTATCACGGCAATGACGACTACACTTCATATCACGCGGCACCGAATCCGTTCGTGCCAAACCTGTTCAACCAGTATGCGATCCCGGAAGTTGCCGTCGTCACCATGTGGCCACATGGCGCGGGCGGGATGTACAACTCGGATTATCAACTGCACACGATCCTCAACGAGTACGACCCGGACAACCTGCTGGAAGACGGCCTCTACTACCACCGGGCGACGTACGAAGATACCGGCGCAATCTTCACTACCACCACCCCGGGCGGTTCCGACCAGGCGCTGATCACCGACATCGCGATGAACCTGTCGGGAAGCGTCGCGGTTTCGCCGAACGGTGAACATGTCGCCATCGCGCAGACCATCGGCCGCTTCAACACTCTCGGTGAAGGCGACCAGTCAACACAGTTCAACAATGACGTCTACATCTGGGAAAGCACCGACGGAGGCGACAACTGGAACTGGGGTGTGAACAACGCGTTTAATGTGACCGATTTCCTCCCGCCGGATCCGAACGCTTTGCCGGATACTACCACCGCCAACCAGGACACGATGCGTGCCTACTGCGAAACCGACATGGTGTATGACGCCGACAACACGCTGCACGTTGTCTTCACCGTCGCCGGTTACTTCTTCTACGAAGGCACGATCACGTACACCTCGCGGATCTATTACTGGAACAGTGTGGACCAGTACGTGACATTGGTCGCGGACGGCAACTTCTTCAACTTCGCCTACCCGGCGGTGTGGGAACGGATTGTCTGCAACCCGTCGATCACGTGGGACATGGAAAACGATCTGCTCTGGGTCGCCTGGGTGCAGTACGGCGAGGAAGGCGACAACAACGGCCAGTATGGCTATGACTGTTCGGATGAAGGCTATGCTGCGTCCGACATTTACATCTCCGCCTCACCGAACAACGGAAAGCACTGGACCAAGGGCGTGAACATTACCAACACCCGTAACATGGGAACCAACCTGTTGCCCTATGCGACCCAGAGCGAACGGGAGATGAGCCTCGCACCGGACGAGGGCGGCGATTTCCTGCACCTGACCTACACCAACGATTTCGACCCCGGCGTTGCCTGCCCGGGCGGTACAGACCCAATCGGTGATGCGACCGACAACGAAGTCATCTACCACCGTATCGGCAAGCAGGAACTGATCGATCTGTTCGAATCCAACGCCGAGTGGCTGGTCAACTACCCGATGCACGTGGACAGCAGCGGCTTCTTCCAGTCCGCGGACGATTGGGAATGGAACGGCTTCTGGAACCCGGACGGTGGCGGCAACCCGTACGCCGACCTCGAGCTGACCGGCATCAACACCACGGTCGGCGCCAATGGTGGCAACGTCACCTACAGCGCACACCTCGAAACCTACGTCAACCAGTCGTTCCAGAACGTGAACTACTGGACCATGGTTACGCTGCCGAACGGTTCGGATTACGGCCCGGTGTCGCAGATCTCGGTCAACATTCCGGCGATGGCGAACATCACTGTTCCGCAGATGTCGCTGTCAGTACCCGCGATGGCTCCGGCCGGGAACTACACCTTCTACGGCCACCTCGGTTACTACCCGAACAGCATCATTCACGACTCGTTCCCGTTCAACAAGCTCGCGACCGGCGTTGGCGGGGAAGACTACGAGTTCGATCCGGTGGACTGGAAATCCAGCACGCCATGGCCGGACCTCATGGCTGCTGAAACCGAGGGTGTTGATCTGCCGTCCGCGTATGAGCTGGTGGGTGTCTACCCGAACCCGTTCAACGCCGCGACGACGATTCACATCACTCTGCCGGAAACGGCTGAGCTAAATGTGTCCGTCTTCAACATCACCGGCCAGCAGGTGGCGACGGTTGCGAACAGTACGTTCAACGCCGGCGAACACCGGCTAACGTTTGATGCGTCCACTCTCGCCAGCGGGCTGTATTTCGTCCGCGCCGAGGTGCCGTGCGAACTGAACGCCGTGCAGAAGGTGATGCTCGTGCGGTAAGCGGGAAAAATCGGTCGTCGGTAATCGGTTACTGGTCCGATACGTAGTCGATCCACAGCCCGGTGTCAGATTGACACCGGGCTGTTTTGAGTGATTGCACGCGGTTCGAAGCGATCTCCGGGAGCTTGCATGAAATGAAACAAAACCCCAAATCCAATTGTCCGGAGATCTGAAACGACCTATTTTCCAGTGGATAAAAACTTTACCGAATAACCGGAGCGTACCATGAAGACTATTCTCGTCTGTATCGCAGCACTTTTCCTCGCCATCACCGTCAACGCCCAGCCCGACATTGAGTGGGAAACGATTATTCCCGTGCCAGCAGATCCTTACCAGACTCCGTTGTCGGTGGAAATCTGTCACAATGGCGACATCCTGCTCGCTTACGCGACCTCCAGCGCGGACGGTAGCCAGCTGCGTCTCCATCGCTTTGACATGGACGGCAACGAGATCGAAACGATCAGTTGGGGCAATGACATCGCCAACGCCATCTGCACGCCGACTTTTGACGGCAACTACTTCGTCGCCGGAACCTTCACCGGCGGGCACGACGCGTTCGACGTCAAGTTCCAGCCGGGAAATCCGAACCCAATCTGGGTCCGGCCAAACTTCAATTTCGCGGGTGCAGTTTATCCGCGTGACCTGCACCAAACAGCCAGGGGCAACTTCCTGCTGCATTCCATGGGATCAATGTTCCTGAACCGGCTGGATCGATTCGGTTTGAATCCGGAGACGATTGAGTATGCCTACGAGCCTGGCGGGCACGTCGCGCACGCGGAAGACATCGAACAATTGAACGATGGATCGTATCTCACCGCCGGTTGGTACACAAACGACATGAACTGGGCGGTTTATTACGTCTGGTTCCTCGAGGACGGCACGCAGCTGGATTATGATGCGCACGTCACCGCTGCAGATTATCGCAGCTATGCCACCGAGCAGCTGCAAGACGGCACGTTGATTACGGTCGGGGATACCTACATCGAAGGTGGATTCAACGATCCGACCGACTATGGACTGTATGTCATGCGGACGACACAGGAAGGCGATATCCTGTGGGCGCAGACCGTCGGCAACTGGCAGGATGACCATATTCGCCGAGGACATGACGTTGCTATTGAGTCCTATTATGGCGATGAATACTCAGCGTTTGTCGTCGGTGAAAACACTCCGGTCGATTCTCCAACCCAGCACGCCTATATCACCGAATTCACCACAACCAGCAACCAGAGCTGGGAACTGTTTCCCGGAGACGGGGTGTTAACCAGCATTAAGCGCACGATTGACGGCGGCTTCATCTGCCTCGGCATGACGCCGGAGAACGAACCGTGGCTGATCAAGCTGGAACCGGGAATTGGCGTCCCACAACTTGAGCTGTTGGCACATCTGAAAGACCGCTATGATTTCACCCCGCAGGGCGGACAGGTCAGTTTTAATGTGCTGGTGCGAAATGGTCTCGCTACGCCCATGAATTACACGATCAGGCTCGATGCCATAATGCCTGACGGCGATCCCATGCTGATCGACCAGGTTACCAGGACGTTTCAACCCGGGGAGCCGGTACGCCTCCAGTCGTGTTCGGTGCAAGTTCCAGGTGGAGCTCCCGCAGGTGAATACGCGCTGGAGCTGACCCTGCGATCCGGAGATGTGCCGCGCGGACGTTCAATCATGACGTTTACCAAAACCGGCGCAACCGATGGACCGGCAGAGCTTAGCGGCACGCTGCTCGGCGACCAGCCTGAGCCGATTATCGCGGATGCGGCCCTCCCGGGCGAGTACGCCTTGACAGCTGTGTATCCGAACCCGTTCAACGCCGCGACGACAATCCACGTGACGCTGCCGGAAATGGCCGAGCTGAAGGTGACCGTTTACAACATCACCGGCCAGCAGGTGGCGACAGTGGCGAACAGTACGTATAACGCCGGCGAACACCGTCTGACGTTTGATGCGTCCACCCTCGCCAGCGGTCTGTATTTCGTCCGCGCCACGGTGCCAGGTGAGCTGAACGCCGTGCGCAAGGTGATGCTTGTGAGGTAAACGTAGCGGGACCGCAACTACTGAGCTACGAGAGGGGATGGCACGGGATGACCGGAAACGGTGTCCCGATTTGCCGTCCCCTTTTTGTGCATATAGATTACAGGGACCAACTGACGGGAAGCCTTATGCACGCTCGGTTCTGGGTCATCCTCACACTTATCTGCTTGTCGGTCTCACAGGCCTGGGCAAAGCTTGAGTTCAGCCATGCACGGCTCGACGTGCAGGCCGGACCGGCGATGCTGGACTCCGGCGCGGAGTACGGGATTATCGGGCAATTCCAATTCGGGCTGAATGATACGCACAACCTGCGGCATGACCGCGCATTCCAACTGTTCCACGTCCGCTTCCTGACCGCGAACGCCTACCAGAGTATCACGGACTACCAATACGGCATGACCGGCGTTCTCGCCGGGGCAAGCATTGACATTAGCGGCAATTTGCGGCGTGGTGAATTCGGTGTTTTACCTTCCGTTCTATTCGGCGCGTACAAACTCACGCGAGAATACACCGGAATCCCCAATTATCGACGTCTTCCGGATGAAACGATCTCATACTACCCCGATGCCG
Organism: bacterium; assembly: GCA_963675295.2. GTDB lineage: Bacteria > Electryoneota > Electryoneia > Electryoneales > Electryoneaceae > BMS3BBIN04. Next base: position 1,272,136 of record CAXXKJ010000002.1, on the reverse strand, counting down.
AGGATTTTACCGGCGCGTTGATGGGTGGGTTGCGGTTGCAAGGCCCTTTGTTCCCGCGAACAAGTATCCGTATCGAAGCCTACGGCGGCGTGATCAAAAATACAGCTCTGCTGGCTGAAGCTGCGGTTGATGTGCAACTCAACGAATGGTGGTCAGCCATTGTCAGCGGCCAGTTCTGCAACATCAAGGAAGGAAATTACCCGAATTATGACAGCAAGTACCTCGGTACCTCGGTCTTTTCCACCGGTGGCTGGGAAGGCTGGGGCTTTCTCTTCGCCGGGTTGCAGCTCGTCTTCTGATCATCTCGGGTAACCGGGCCGTTTGACCCTGCCAATCGCACCCGCTTTCTGGCAGCTCCACCACATGTTTCCACAACACCCTCGCCCGGCCCGCTGTTTGATTTCTCCCTGGCTCTCCTGTCAGCCTCCGGGAGGTTGAGCATAAAATCAACTTATTTATAATCAGTTCTCGGTATTTCGTCTTTTTTGTAAAAGTATTTCGTATGTTTGAACAAGCGGACGGGAAACGGCGAATTCGAAAAATTGAGTGGGGCGGGAAAAAAGTCGAGACGGAAGTTGTCTTTGGTGTTATCTTGGTTTCACGGACTAATGATGGTGACGAACATGGCTACTCGAATCGGTCTTACCTGCGCCCTGCTGCTGGCAGCTGCGTTCCTGAGCCCCGCCGCGGCGATCGAAATGGACAACGTCCACGTTACCCCGATGGTGGGACAATCCTACATGGCGGGTGTCGAAGATGGTGTGTACGCCATGGATGCGTCCGCGCGCCTGCGTGTCGGCAAGTATGTGCCCGAAGCCGAGTTCGTCAGCGCCCAGCTGCACCTGATCCACGCCGACCGTTACTACAGCTCGCAAACGTATGGCAACTACAGCCTCAGTTCCGTCACCGGCGATTTCACCTGGCACCTGATGACCGACCCGCGGCACAGCAACCTGCATTTCATGCCGGCGGTCGAGGTCGGATTGACGTACGTGGAACGCGCCGCCCCGAGTGCGAGCGTCGAGAATGCCGTGGAGACCGTGCAGGATCAGACCACCTTCCCCGTCGTACTCACCGGAATGGCGATGGACTGGGATGCCAGCGGTTTGTTTTCGCTGCGTTCGAAAACGATGGTTGGCATCGTGATGGGTGAGTTCGGTGTGCAGCAGCGGTTGATGCTGGATGTTCCGCTGCGCGATGGTATCTCGTTGAATGTCAACGGCGTCGCGAATCACGTGTTCGAAAATGGTCTTTCCGGTGGCGTCGAGCCGGTCAACAACATTATGTTTGAAAACAGCCGCCAGTATCTGTTTGTCTTTGCGGGGGTCGGCTACCAGTTCTGAATCATCCCCGCACCTGCACTGCTTTGATACGGGGGAATCATGCGTGCTACATTTATCGTCGTTCCAGCCTTGCTCTCTATCCTTTTACTCATTCCAGCAACCAGCCACGCCTTTTCGTATCACCGAACCCAGCTCTCCGCCTGTGCCGGACGTGCGCTTGATCCGGACGCGCGAGGTCCTGCGTTCTCTCTGACCGGCGATCTGCAGTTCCTGTTGACCACTGTGCCTGGAACATTCAACCTGTTCGATTTTCGCGTGCTAGCCATCCATGCTGACAAGTACTCTCCAGCATTGAATGGGTATGGACTTGAATCGTTGGTCAGCACGTTTTCCATCTCGAACGACATGTCGTCGGCGAACCATGCCCTCGGATTCGGCGTTCAGGCGGATCTGGGTGTGAGTCGTGTGGCACGTGAGTACGAGGCCTGGCTCGAGACAGGCGATCCTGTCGAGTACACGCAGGAAACACGGAGCGATGACAAGGATTTCATCCACGCCATGTTCGGCGTTCACCTGGTGTTTGCACTCGCCGAACGCAGTGATGCGCGCGTGGAACTGGCATTTGGCCGGGCCATGGACACGATCTGTTTCCAGGGCCGGGCTTTTGTCGATATCGCGCTGACGGAGCATCTGCTGCTGTCCGTTCAAGGAGTGGTGAACGAGCCCAAAGAAGATCGCAGCGTCGTGCCCACCGACCTTCCCACGGTACAACAACCCTTAGAATTTCACAACAACGGAAGTGAGCTGTACGCCTTCATCTTCGCCGGGCTTGGCTACCGGTTCTAAACCTTTCGTACCAAGCTTCCGACACCCAAACGGCAGTTACTGAGTGACTTCGTTCGAACTCCGATGAGTCGATATTCCAGCTCGAGAGGCATATTGTTTTTCGATAAGATTTTATTGATATTCAATATAGATTTATCGATAATCGATGGATGCCGAGGGAATGCGATATACTGAGGGGGAACGCAAAATGATCTCACTTCCTCAACGTCCGCTGGCGAAAGTTCTGCCGTGGTTGATGCGGCTGATGTGGATTCTGTTCGGCCTTGGAGCGGTTGGCTTCCTCTATGGTTCGGTGGTGTACGTGTTCAACCCGGACTACTTCAAACGCAGCTTTCCGGTTACCGTGCAGTATTATGTGAGCGGCTATCTGCTTCACGGCGAACCGCAACCGTCAACGGTTGACTGGGATAACGATCCGCCAGCGTTCGGGAATCTGTATGGTGACAAGGGCCGTCTGATCCTGTACGATCCGCCGCGTGGTATCGTCTACCTGAGCACGCTGCGGTACACTGCGCTGATGCTGTTGATGGGGTTGATCCTGCTGATGGTGCACCGGCTGGCGAGATCATATGTTCGCGATCACCCGTTCGACCCGGCGAACGCGAAACGGCTCGACCTGATCGGATGGTTCATCCTGCTGCGGGTGGTGATCGATTTCGGCGCGCATGTGTGGACACAATTTCGTGTCGCGGAGATTGTTGGCTTGAACGGAAACGGTTTCGACATCGAGGCGTCGTTCGGCTATCTCACCCTGTGGCCGTTTCTGTATGCGCTGGTGTTCTTCATGCTCGGCGAAATCTTCCGGCGCGGCGCACGTTTGCAACGAGAAAGCGACCTGACGGTCTAGCGAGGGATTCTGCATGTCGATTTACGTCAACCTTGACCGTTTGCTGCTCGAACGTGGCATGACGCTTACCGAGCTCGCCGACCGTGTCGGGATCACTCTCGCCAACCTTTCGATCCTGAAGACGAACAAGGCGAAGGCGATCCGTTTCAGCACCCTGGCCGCGTTATGCCGCGAGCTGGAGTGCAAGCCGGGCGACCTGCTGGACTACCAGGAGGAGGATGAGTGATGCCGGTACATGTCAGCCCGGCCTTTCTCCGCACCGCCCCCCACCCGTATATTGCTCGCCCTGACAACCGGAGATTCTTGCGATGAAGCGTGACTTGACGATAGCGATTACCCGCCTGGACGAGACGAAAACCAGTGACATCCCGCTGCCGATGTACATGAGTTCCGGTTCGGCCGGTATGGATGTGTTCGCGGCGGTGGAGCAAGACCTGATGCTCAATCCCGGCGTCGCTCAAGCCGTACCGACCGGCTTCGCGATTGCCGTGCCGGAAGGGTACGAGGCCCAGGTGCGGTCACGGTCCGGTCTCGCACTGAAACACAACATCATCATCCCCAACGCGCCCGGCACCATCGACAGCGACTACCGTGGCGAGGTCAAGGTGCTGATGCTGAATGTGGGCAACGAACCGTTTGTCATCAAACGCATGGATCGGATCGCGCAGCTGGTGATCAAGCCGGTCGTGCGCGCGGACTGGGTGCTGCGGGACGAGTTGCCGGAAACCAAGCGCGGATCAGGCGGATTCGGCAGCACGGGAAAGTGAGGCGGTGGCCGGTGGCCGGTAATCGGTAGTCGGTAATCGGTGGTCGGTAGTCGATAGTCGGTGTGTCATCCTGAATCCGGGTGTATCGGATGAAGGATCTGCTGGATGCGCCGGCTACGGATCGACGGTGTACCTCTCCCGTATCTTCAGGTAGATTCTTCACTTCTCTTCGTTCCGTTCAGAATGACACCACTTCGGTATCACCATTTCATAACTCAGAACTCAAGTCTCAAGACTCAGGTCTCAGGTCTCAGGTCACACGTCTCAGGTCACGAAAATGACACACCGGCGAGGTTCTCGCGAACCTGCCGGTGGTCGTGGGAAGAGACGGGCGCTGCTGGGCCACCCGTCTGCGGAGAGGCTGATCTACATCTGCTGAGAAGAGTTTTCAGCCCTGGTGACAACCAAGCCGGAGCACACTCCCATGAGTTCACGGCTTGCTGACGTCTACATCAATCCGGCCCGCTGACTGGCAGCCGGGATAGTTATTCGATTGAATTCGCGGGGACACATTCGGAGAATGTGTCCCCGCATCTGTGTTACTCAGCATCGATCACGATCAGCGCTTCCAGCGGAATCTCATCTTCCGCATCAGCGGTGCCAATCGCGAACACGCTGTAGTTGGTGCCACCCATGACGGCGACATCGGTCAGGCTCAACACCTCGGTGTCCGTGCCGGACAGGTACACCGACAGGTTGTAGCTGCCGCCGGCGACTCCGATGTAGCCCTCATCCGCCGCTTCCGGATACGCCGTATCCATGAACAGGATCGGACCATCGGTCACGCCCACATCCACCGCCGGAGCGTCCGGGGAGGTGTGCACGAACCGCAGCTTCGCCTCGCCGGTTGTCATCCGGTCGTCCATCCACGTGTTCAGCATCAGCGGGTTCATGCCACCACCGGCGAAACCAATCGCCGCGACGGTGTACGCGTTGCCCGCTTCCGGCATCACGGTTTCCATCAAGACCGGCGTACCGTCGGTCAGCTCGATCTCAACCATGTGCGCGCCTTCGGTCAGCGTGAGGTAGCCAGTGACATCCTTGTAGGACGCATTCCCGACCGCCATCATGCCGTCGATGTAGACGTTCACCGCCGGAGCATCCGGGCTCAGGTGACCGACACGAACCTCGGTCAGGCCCGACACATCCGCCACGATCGGCGACATGCCGCCCATCGTCTCTTCCGTGATGACTGCCTTCAGCGCCTCGTTGCCCTCGCCACCGAGGAAGCCAACCACCCAGATGGTGATGTTCGTATTGCTGACGAACGGCACCCCGGCGAACCCGGCCGCGACATCATCAGTCCCGGCGGGACGCAGGAACAGGTCATAGACCATGTCGTTGAACGCGCTGTAGCCCTGCACATCCGAGAAATCAAGATTGTCCGCGAGGAACGAACCGGTGAACGTGGTGACATCCACCGCCGGAGCATCCGGCGAGGCGTGCACGAAACGCACCCACGGTTCGCCGTTGCCCATGCGCGAATCGTTCGTCACCACCGGCTGGAAGTTGCCTTCGCCGATGGAACCGATCGCGGCAACGGTGTACGCCATGCTGGTATTGAACGTGAGCATCTCGTCAATGACCGGGCTGCCCATGTCACCAGTGGCGAAGACCTGGACCTGGCTGGTACCAGCCGGGATTTCGAGATAGTCGCTGACGGTCAGGTACGGCACGTTCTGAAGCACCATCTCACCAGCGAAATAGACGTCCACGTTCGGCGCGTCCGGGCTCAGGTGCCCAACACGCAGCTCGGCCATCGGGACATAGCCTTCAAGCAGGCCAACGTTGCTTCCGTCCGCGATGTTGTCCTCGGTCGCGGCAACGCGAACCAAGCCATCATCGCTGAGGAAGTCCACCGCCCACAGGGTGTAGACCGTGCCGTCACTGAGGCTGACGCCGTCAATCTGCTGCACGATGGTCATGCCATCACTGGTGCGAACCTGCAGATCGTAGGTACCGCCATCAAGACCGGCGTATGCATCCGTACCCGGCGAAAATTCACCGAAGTCAACGTTGTCAAATAGGACCGTGCCGTCAGTCAACGTGATGTCAACTTCCGGGGCGTCCGGGGAAGCGTGCACGAAACGAGCCTGCACGTTGCTGTCACCGTCGCGCTGGTCCATGCTGACCGCCGGGCCGAAGTTGCCGAGGTCAATCGAACCGATCGCGGCGACGGTGTACGCCATGTCCATCTCGAAGGACAGGGTCGCGTCAATCACCGGATCGCTGTTCGTTCCGGTCACGAACACCTGCACCTGGCGGTCACCCGCTTCAACCTCGAGGTACGGGCTAACGCCGAGGTAAGCCACATTCTCCAGCACCATCGCGCCGTCCACATAGACGTCCACATTCGGTGCATCCGGGCTCAGGTGGCTGACACGAACCTCAGCCATCGGCGGAACGTATTCGACACCAGTCAGCACGGCAGCGGTCGATCCATCCTCGAAGGCATCCCGCGTCACCACGGCGCGCACGAGGCCATCGTCGGCGAGGAAGTCCACCGCCCAGACGGTGATCGTGGTTTCGTTGCTCAGTTCAACATCTTCGAAGGTCTGCACAATGGTCTCACCGTCGCTGGTGCGAACCTGCAGATCGTAGGTACCGGCGCCGAGGCTGGCATAACCGTCCGCCGGGCTGAGTTCACGGAAATTGACGTTGTCGAACAGAACCGTGCCGTCCGGCAGGGTGATGTCGACTTCCGGCGCGTCGGGGGAGGTGTGCGCGAAGCGAACCTGAACGCCACTATCCGTCTCACGGCTGTCCATGGTCACGATCGGTGCGAGGTCATTGTCGCCCAGCGAACCGGTCGCGGCAACGGTGTACGCCATGTCGGTTTCGACGCTGACCACGGCATCTATCACCGGATCGCTGTCCGTGCCGGTCGCGAAGACCTGAATCTGACGCGAACCGCTGTTGACCATCAGGTACGGGCTGAGGCCGAGGTAACCCACACCTTCCAGCACCATCATGCCATCGACGTAAACATCCACCGCCGGAGCGTCCGGGCTGAGGTGCGCGACACGCACACTCGCCATGTCCGGCGTGATCACGGTCGCGTCCGCGCCGTTGCCCGGGGCGTCAATCGTCGCCACGGCCTTCAGCATTTCCGCTTCAGCGCCGTTCAGCTTGCCAACCGCCCAGATGGTGACCACGTCACCGTCGCTGAGGCCGACACCGTTGAAGCCAATGACCACGTTGTCCGTGCCCGCGGCGCGAACCTGCAGGTCATACGTTCCGCCGGTAACGTTGATGAACTCTGCCGCTTCCGGGAAGCTGACGTTCTCAAACAACGGGGTGCCGTCGGCGAGTGTGATGTCCACCGCCGGAGCGTTCGGGGAGGTGTGGATGAAGCGCACCTTTACGTCGCCCGCCGGAGTGCGATCATCCATGTACACCGCCGGCTGAATGTTGGCCAGTTCGCCAACCGCAGCCACCGTGTACGCCATGTCCATAGACACGGTCACATCGGCGTCGATTACTGCGTTATCCATCGTACCGGTGGCGTACACCTGCACATTGCGCGTACCCGCACCAACCGTCAGGTAGTTGCTGACACCGAGGTACGCCACATTTTCCAGCACCTTACGGCTGTCAACGTAGACGTCCACCGGGGGAGCGTCCGGGCTCAGGTGGCTGACACGCAGCAGCGCGGTGTCGGTCGGCAGCACCATCGAGGTGGAACCGGATCCGGTTTCCGCCGTCGCGACCGCCATCAGGCCCATTTCGCCTTCTTCAGCCGCCAGGCCAACCGCCCAGACCGTGTAGTTCGTCTCAGCGTTCAGCATCACGTTGCTGAGCGTGAGCACGATCGTCTCCGTGCCCGCGACCCGCACCTGCAGGTTGTACTGGGCTTCCGGAACAGTGATGTAGTTGCCAGCTTCGGTGAACGACACGTTCTCGAAGATCACGTTGCCGTCCATATCAGTGATGTCCACCGCCGGAGCGTCCGGGGAGGCGTGCACGAACCGCAGCATCACATCTTCGCCGGGTTCGGTCATGTCTTCGTAAACCGCCGGCTGGATGTTGTCCAGCTTTCCAACCGCGGCGACGGTGTACGCCATCTCACCCATCAGGCTGACGTCGGCGTCAATCACGGCGTTGTCTGTTGTGCCGGTCGCGTACACCTGCACGTTGTGCATGCCGGCGTCCAATTCGAGATACTCACTGACCGCGAGGTAGTCGACGTTGCTCAGCACCATCGCGCCGTCAACGTAGATGTCCACCGGGGGAGCATCCGGGCTTAAATGCGTCACACGCAGCTGAGCGCTTTCCGGCTCCGGCGCTACGCCGTTGTTGTTATCATCGTCATCATCATCGCACCCACTCACCACCAGCAACAGCGCCAGCAGGGGCACAATAAACAACATCGTTTTGCGAGTGTTGTTCAGGTCACGCAGCCACTTCATCATGGCAGTCCTCCTAAAAAGTTGACCGTCTGTTTATGACGAATCCCAACCTTCCCACAAGGATTGTTCACGGATTCGCCGTCTAGCTGCATCCGCCACGAACGGCGGAGGCCTGATTTGCTTGTCGGGTGGGTGTAGTACAGACAGCGTGCCAGTTTTTGCGGAGCGACTGCTGATTCGTACTCCTTTAATACGATAAATATCCGAAATTCTGTCAAGCCATCCCATGAACAACCAAGCCCTGAACGAACAAAGACGGTTTTCGGAAATTTTGGTTATACTCAGTTTCAGGAGGGCTCTTCGGAGAGATGATGTGGTTTTCGTTTAAATACGATACACTAACTCGTATCGTTATGGATCAATTTCAGCGTTCGCTACCGGACCACCTGCTCAAACGGGTACGAGAAAACCCCGGCCAGATGGACGGGGTTGGGATGTCTTTCAACGCGGTCATCGCCGCGACTGTGCTACTTCAGGTACATCAGCTTGCGCGTCACCGCGAAGGATTCGCCCTGCACACGCAGCAGGTAGACGCCCGTCGCCAAATTCATCGGTGCCCAGCTCAACTCGGTCTGGCCTGCGTTGCGGCGGTTATTCAGCAACACCGCCAGCTCACGGCCGAGCAGGTCCAGCACGCTGACACGGACTGTTTCGCTCGCCGGCAGCTCCATGCTGACTGTCACACTGCTGTTGAACGGGTTCGGGTAGGCGTTCAGCAACACAAACTCCGACGGCTGTTCACGTGGCGCGGGTTCGTCCACATCGAGCGTCGACAACGCCGCTTCGATCGCGGTTTGCTGCGCCGGAATGTCCTGTTCATGAGTGCCGGACTCGTAGGCGATCAGCCCTTCCGAATCCACCACCCAGTACTTCATATTGTTCTCGTAGTCCAGCCCGGTTTCGTACGCCATCGTCAGGAACGGGAATGTGCAGCCGGTATCATCCGCGAAGTCGACAACCGACGGCGCGGGCAGATCCCAGCGGTCCAGTCCGAACATGACGAAGTTCGGATCGTCCATGTATTCCTGCCAGATATTGTCTTCTTCAGCCCCAGCCTGGGACCGGCAGATGCCTCACGTGGCACCCATGAAGAAGAGGAACACCACCTTGCCCTCGTAATCGGACAGGGTGTGCCAGTTGCCGTCCGTGTCCTGCAACGTGAAGTCCGGCGCCATCTCGCCGACATTCAACGCATACCCCGGCGACACGGTCAACAGCACCGCCGCCAGCAGCGTAAGTCCAGTCATCATCCGTTTCATCGTCTCAACCTCTCTCAGTCTCAAGGTTCACCGTCGTCCACTGCCCTGTTTCACGCTGGAGCAGCGGAATAGTTCGGTTATCCTAACTGCAAAGTTGATGCCTCGAAAGGCAAGTGTGAGGTGTGAGGTGTGAGGTGTGAGGAAAAGAAGAAACAACCTGGGAGGGTGTGGATGGGTGAAAAAACGGTAGTCGGAACTCGGACGTGTTGAAGACAAATAAAACGGGGACACTTAGCGGAGTAAGTGTCCCCGATGCTCGCTCAGTCTCTGTACTTCTTTGCGACTTTCGACTTCTTCTCGACTCAGTACTTCTTTTCACTTCGTACTTCAGTTGTACTCAGTACTTCTTTTCCGACTGTCCCCATACCTACACCTTTATCGTCTTGAGCAGCTTCTCGATAATGTCGTCGGTCTCGATGGCGTCCGCTTCGGCACGGAACGAGCGCACAATCCGGTGACGCAACACCGGTTTCGCCAATTCCTGCACGTCCGCGACTTCCGGAGTCGGACGGCCATCCAGCACCGCACGCGCTTTCGCACCGAGGATCAGGTTCTGCCCGGCACGCGGACCCGCGCCCCATCGCACCCAGTTCTTGATGAAGTCCGGCGCGTCGTCCTCGGCGGGACGGGTGGCCCGTGTTAACGCGACGGCATACTTCAGCACCGTGTCCGCGACCGGCACACGCCGCACCAGGCCCTGAAGCTCCTGGATCTCGTCGCCCTTCATCACCACGCTCAGCTGTTTCGCGTCGCCAGCGGTGGTGCGGGTGATGATTTCCAACTCCTCCGCCGCGCTTGGGTATTCCACCTTCAGCATGAACATGAAGCGGTCAAGCTGGGCTTCCGGCAACGGGTAGGTTCCCTCCTGCTCGATCGGGTTCTGCGTCGCGAGCACGAAGAACGGTTCCTCGAGGGTGAACGTCTGCCCCGCCGCGCTGACCTCATGCTCCTGCATCGCCTGCAGCAATGCCGCCTGCGTCTTCGGCGGGGTACGGTTGATCTCGTCCGCAAGGACTACCTGCGCGAACAACGGGCCCTGCACAAAGCGGAATTCCTTGCGGCCGGTGGTGCGGTTCTCCTCGATCACCTCGGTGCCGGTGATGTCGGTCGGCATCAGGTCCGGTGTGAACTGGATACGGTTGAAGCTCAACTCGAGCACGTCCGCCAGGCTGCGAATGAGCAACGTTTTCGCCAGCCCCGGTACACCGACCAGCAGCACGTGGCCTTTGCACAACAACGATACGAGCAGGTGATCGATGACATGATGCTGGCCGATGATGACATTGGCCAGCTGGTCTTTCAGGATCTGACGTGCCTGGGCGACACGTTCAAGGGTTTGCAGATCGTCACGGTCGGGCATGATGGTTCGGCTTTCGGGTTGTCGTTTGGCCGCGTGCGCGGTGTCCCACATCGAACGCGCAACGTAGGCCCACGGTTTCACGCAGGCAAGGGGAGAGACGGGTGTGAGGTATGAGGTGTGAGGTATGAGGGACTTCTCCAGGCTATCAAAAGCTGTAACCCGGAGGAACAAATCACGCTCCAACGAGTGGAGAAAAGCAGGACCAACCACACTTGTGGAGCAGCAATGCCAAAGACAGACAAAACCCCGATCAACTGGCGCGCCAGCATCCTCCAGGGCTTGAAGGATCTGGCGTTTGTTATTCTCATGGTCACCGTCATCCAGGTCGGGCTGGTGCAGGCGTACCACGTTCCGACTGGTTCAATGGAACACACCATCCTCCCTGGCGACATGGTCGTCGCGGAAAAAGTCAGCCTCGGGCCACGCACCCCCCACTGGATCGGCGTCCCATACACCAAGCTCGGATTCCACGTTCCCGCGATGAAGCTGCCGGGGCTGCGTGATGTCGAATCCGGTGACGTGGTCGTCGTCGAGACGCCGATGGATGAGATGACGCCATACGTCAAACGCGTCGCCGCAACCGCCGGCCAGATCCTCGAGCTCAGAGACAAGGTGCTGTATGTGGACGGCGAACGCGCGCCCGACGAACTGCAGGGCGTGCATCTGGACGAGCGTCTCATCCCGGACGGCTACCCGCAACCGGGCATCCCGCGCGCTCTGGGCAACCGGGACAACTGGGGACCGTACACCGTCCCCGAGGGCATGGTTTTCCTGATGGGCGACAACCGTGACAATTCGCTCGACAGCCGCTACTTCGGGCCGGTCGAGGACGATGCGATCATCGGACGCGTGGTCGGCGTCGCGATGTCCTGGCACTGGCCGGATGTGCTGGATGGACCACGGTTGGAGCGCTTCGGGAAGGGGATTCAGTAAACCAGTTCTGAGTGATGAGCCATGAGTTGTGAGCTAAAAAATGAAGCCCGGGTTCGATGAGCCCGGGCTTCAGCTTGATCTCAATCCAGTATTCGCATCCACGGTTGCACCACCTGCCGCGCTTCGTAGCGGTACTGGCGTGGGTTGTAAACGTACGCCGGGCCGTCCGACTCCCACTGATTAATCAGGGTCGCCACCGTGCGAGCGTCGACGATACCGTAGTACGCGGCGAAGATGATCGCGTCGTCCGGGGCGGGTTCCATCGCCAGCGCGTCCGAGAACAAATGGTCGCTGGCTTCGACGTCGCCCGTTGCACGCAACCACACGGCGCGGTAGGTCATCGGCAACGGATCGTTCGGATGCAACGTTTCCGCCTCACGGATTTGCTTGTCTGCCTCGTCGAAGCTGCCCTCCAGTAACAGATCGCGCGCGTAATCCAACCGCAACTCCATCACGCCGCTACGTTGCATGATCGCCGCTTCGTAATCCGCAACCGCCTCGTCGAATCGTGCTGAATCCATCGACCCAGTTTGCCACGCCGACCGCGCACGGCTGTTGGCGCGTTGCCACAGGGCCGTCGGGTGGTTCGGCTGCAGGTCGCTGAGCACGGTGTCACACTGGGCAATCGCCTCGGCAAACTCACCCGCCTGATGCGCGTACCGGGCCAACGCCAAACGTACCTCGATCGCGTCGCTGCTTCCGGCATTGCGCACTCCGGCTTGCATCACGGCCAACGGCGTCGCTAACGAATCGGGCAACGTGTCCCCCGCACCTGGCGCGAACTGCAACGCGGACGCGAGCGTGGTCCACGAGTCTCCGTCACGGGGATACAGCCAGACGAATCGCCGACCGGCCTCGACGGCGGTCGCGTCACGATCCAGAATCGACGCGACATACCCGCGCGCGCTGAGCACGTACGGCTTCTCCGCCCACTCGTTGTCGATCCGGGCGAGCTCCGCCCAGGAGGAGTCGGCATCACCGGTTTCCAGGTTCTGCAACGCGGCATTGGTGCGTGCGACGGCGACATTTTCGCGTACATCGTCCACCGCCAGCAGATCAATCACCAGGCTTTCCAGCTGTGGATCGAGACGATGCAGCCGGTCATGCAGCATCTCGCGTTCGTCGTTTTCGTCGATGCGTTGCGTGACGTACGCGTTCACCCCTTCCGCGAAATACTCCCAGACCGTGGACGCCTGGTAGCGGCTCATGAAGGTCTCGACACCGGCTTCGTCACGGTTCTTCGCGGCGCGGTAGAGGTCGTCCACCTCTTCCCGCTGCTCCGGGGTGAAGATGCCGTGAACCTGGTGTGTCAGCTCGTGAACCAGCGTGTTGTAGCCGCCGTACGCCATGCGACGGACATCTTCGACACCGGTGACGCTGTGGAAACCGCCGACCCCGCGCACATCATCCCAGAGGCGCGAATCGAGATTGATGCGCTGATCCTTGAGCGACTCCATGTGCGGCGCTTCGGACAGCAGTTGATACATCGGTTTTATGTAGTGCGTCTGCCCGGCGGCGTTGAGCGCTGGGACAAACGCCGCCCACGGTTCCACCGCACTGGCGACAATCTTCTTCAGCTCAGGATTGAGCGCGTCCCAGTTGCTGATGAACGTTTCAATGCCGTCAATTTTCGCCATCGGCTTGGCGAGGATAGAATCACGCACCGCCTGTCGGCGTGCCGACTGCTGCAACCGCCGCATCTCCTGCACCCGTGCGAGCACGGCATGGGCACGGCCGTAATCCGGACACGATTCCAGCGCTTCGAACAGCAACCGTTCGGAGGTGTCGTAGCTGCCCTGCATCCACGACAATTCGGCGAGGATCACCCGTGGCTCAACCAGCGCCGGTTGTGCCAGAGCCAGCGACTGCAGCGTGGCCAGCGCGAGGTCACGTTCGCCGTCGCGCAGGTGCTGTTTCGCCGATTCCAACCGTTCCGCCGCCGACCCTTCCGGCACAATGTGCGGGTACTCGTACGCAAGCTGACTGTAGTTGTAGGGCGCATAGCCATTGCCGAGCATGTAGTGCGCGCGCTCGTGCAACGGGTTGATTTCCACCGCGAGCTGGAACAACGATGTCGCCTCGCGTACACGTCCTAACCGAACCAGTGTCCAGCCCATCCAGTGCAACGCATCCGCACCAAACGCACCCCGGTCGAGGTTCGTCTGCAACGTGTCCAGCGCCGCCTGGAAATCGCGCTTCTGATATAACGCGCGCGCGATCCCGACCGTCGCCTCGCCCGCGACACGAGGGTGCGGCGCGTAGTATTTCGCCAGCGAAAAGGCGATCAACGCGGAATCGGCCTCCTGCCGCCGCATCGCCAGCTCGCCATACGCCAGCTGCTGAATCGACGGCAACACCGTCCACGTCATGAAATAGGCGTCGTCGAGACGTTCGAACCGTTCCGTCAACAGCACCCGGTGCAGTTCGCTGAGCGCCTTGCTCCAGTGGACCCCACTCGGCAACACCGGCTCGCCACGACGTGCGAGATACCCCGGTCGTTCCACCTCGAACCGCCGCCCGGACAACATCGCGATCTCGTAGATCGCCTGGATGCGATCGTTCCACTCGCCCGGCAGCACATAGTCCGGATCGTACGCCCAGACCCCGAGCTGCTCCGACATCACGGCGTGTTCGAACCCGTCCGACCGTGCCCAACGGAGACGCAACGAATCATGCGCGGCGTCCGCCGCCTCCATCGCGGGCATGTCCCCGGCGAAAGCTGAAGTGGTGAACACGAGCAAAAACGCCGTGACGGCAAGCAGGACGGCGAACACAGGCTGACGATAGTTTCTGGTCATGGGTGGATCACGCTGAAACGGTTGATGAACTCGGCTGAACGAAGCACGTAAGGTAGGGTTTCGACAGGCGCCCGGCACAGCCCCCGGTACCGCCGATGGTGATACCGGGGAAACTCTGCAGGGGGACATCTGGCGGCACTCGGTACGGGCGGACTGGTGTGAGTAGAACGGCAACCCCAGAAGGTTCCGATGGAATCCACACGGTCTGTGCCGACAGGTGTCCCACGGAACCATGCAGATAACCCGCGATAGCCGCCGAAACAGACCGGCGGACAATCACAGGCACCATTCAACGAATTGTATCCGATCCTCTGATGACCCCTGCTGGCGGAGCCATCAGGGGCACATGGCTCATGGGTCACATGGTTCAGGGGCACATGGCGCGGAGTATCCCAGACATGAATGCCTGGGGCACATGATGGCCAAAACCATCCACATCACCGCAGATACACGACCTTCTTCTGGCTCAGGTTGCGGCCATCCGTGTGCTGCAACGTGAGGAAGTAGATCCCCGACGCGCACCCGTCCGGCAGGGTCAGGGTCTGAACGAATTCGCCGGGCGTGCGGCTGTCCACTGCTTCACGGTGGAGTGTCTGTCCCAATACATTGCGGACGATGAGGTCGTAAACACCCGGATCGCGAACCGAGATCGTCAGAGCGATGCTGCTGTTGAACGGATTCGGATAGGCATTGCTAATCAGGACAGGTGAATCTGAAGGGAGAATGGCGGTTGCTGGCGAAGATGCTACATCATTATCACCAGCTACGGAACCATCGTCAATATAGACTTTGAACGCGAAATTACGATAGGGATCAACACTACCAGCTACATATGCAACACTTTCATCATCGAGATAGAAACCAGCATACTCCTTAACTCCGTAAGAAAAACTATCAACACCAAGAACTGTGATTTGGGGCCAGATATTATCACCATCCGGTGTGATCCGTTGAACCAGGAATTCTTGATAATCCTCGAAACCAATAGCGCCTTTGTAATAGCAAATGACCGATTCACCATCAGGAGAGAGCAAATCCGGTCCCGGTGAGTATTGTTCGACGGTACTGTCACCTGCGGCAGGTCCCCAGTCTGTCCCGTGACGGCGTGTGCCATCCAGCAGCAGTTGTTCAAAACGAGGGCGGGCATGACGGCTGTCAAGGCAGAGTTGTTGTACAGTGCGATCCGCAAGGATTACTGGGCTGGATTGATCACCACGATAGTGCCAGGTTGGCTCCCAGGTATTATATACCTCAACACCTTCGATCGCCCATTGCGGAACGAGATCATCAGAAAGCCGCTGCCAATAGATCGGTGTGGTGATCGCATACCCACCTTGGGGATCACGGCGAAGATAGATGTCTTGCCATGTGCCATAAACAAAAGCATTGCCCAGAGGTTTGTCCATTACCAGCAACGCGTCATCATACAACGTGGATCCATCAGCAAGGATTCGCTGGGCATAGATGTGCCGAACTCCCCATTAGCCGTCAGCATCTGTACCGTAAAGGACGACCATGCCCCCCGCGCCATCGTCAACAAATTCGCAGGTTAATAGATTGTTAGTAGCGAATCCAACATGGAGATCGCCGTCCGGACACTTCAGTGTGCCATCGGCGTTGACACCACACACGAAGGCGTTGTAGTAGCCAACACCCATGCACCAGACCCCCCACAATCCACCAGCGCCATCGGAGAGTGTCCAATGGCCGAGGAAGCTCAACGGTATTTTGTGTGTGTGGCTATGGGTACTGATATCCAGGCCCAACTCACCCCACAAGAGTTCGCCCTGCTGGGTGATCCGTTGCGCGTAAATATCATAGATCACTTCCTGGTTGTCGAGGTAGCCACGCGAATACATAACAATGCAATCACCATCCGGACCAGGCTGAATTCCACACAGGTAGTGCGTCGAATCCCGCGCCACGGGAATCCCCTGCAAATCAAAGGACCGGTATCCCTCGCTGTCGAGATGCTGGACGACAACCTGCTGAACAACAGGATCCGTAGCAAGCTGAGCATACCACAGTCCACCTTGACCGTCCGGGCACATGTCCGTTGACAACGGACCTCGATCTACCAGCAGAACACCCTCCCCAGACCATTGGGCAGAGGTCGGGAACGGCAAGAAAAACATCGCCATCAGTGTCAACGTGAACACGGCGAGGTGAGGGAATCGGGGGAAAGTTGATGAACGGTTGTGTGTCATTGTCCTGTTACGTGTTGAGGTGCATGTTATAATCTGTCAATACAGCAGGTCGGTACGCAACGTGTGAGGCCGGCCTATCTCAGATTTGGCCGGCGGTGGACCAACCCGGACTGAAGCCCGAGGACGTGTCGGATGTAGACCCCGAAGGGGTCGAATCTGACTAGCTCCGGGTGACAACCCGGGGACAGGATCGGCCCCCCCCTGTTCCCCAACCCTTCCGCCCCAGTCCCACCCCAACGGGGTGGCATCACCACAGATCGACCACCCGTCCTTCGCCTCAACGGGGTTTTAATCGGGGACAGACGGTGGTTTTTACGTTCCATATTTCACACAAATTCTACCGTCTGTCCCTGGTTTATAACGGGGTGCAGCATGAAATTACCCCTGCGAACCGCCGAAACTGACCGGCGGGTCACAGGGGCACGTACGGTTGCGGAGCATTTTGGCGGATGACCCCAGACATGAATGCCTGGGGCACGTCTAGTCTCAGGGGCAAACGGTACCGCTGGCACTCCGTCAATCGCGGCTAGACCTCCCTTAGTCGCGTTCGAACAGGTACGCCGCTTCTTCCTTGCGGGCCCCGTCGGCGTCGGCGACGGCATACTCGGACGGTCCCCACATGGTCGCGGCACCGTACCGGCCCTGCTTGTCGATCAGGTAGAAGCTGAGGCCGAAGTTGGGCCGGCCCTGTTCGTCCAGCAGGTCGGCGCGTTTGGTCGTTTCCGCGACACGTTTCAGCACCTCGAGCCCGGCTTCGGTCGGGCCCAGTCCCTGCCGCATGAACTCCACCGCCTGGTAGCTGCAGAGATTCTGCAGATTGGCCTCGCCACGTCCGGTCGAGCCCGCCGTGCCGTAGTCGTTGTCGCAGTACAAGCCGGCGCCGATGATCGGGCTGTCGCCAACCCGGCCCGGAATCTTGAAGAACAGGCCGCTTGTGGTGGTGACGCAGGACATGTCGCCCGAGGTGTCGCGCGCGCTGAGGTGGATGGTGCCGGTCCAACGTTCGACCATGTTCCACAGGCCCGGATCGACCTCCTCCTTCGGCGGCGGAAGCCAGTCGTCGGCGTCCGACATCTTCTGCTTCCACAACAGCCAGATCTCACGGGACTTGTCGGTGAGCAGATCCTGTTCCTTGAAGCCGTGCATCTTCGCGAAATCGAGCGCGCCCTGGCCAACCAGCAACACGTGATCGGTGGTCTTACGCACCAGGTTCGCCACCTTCGAGGGGTGCATGATGTTGCGGATGCTGGCGACCGCGCCGGCACGATGCGTCGGGCCGTGCATCACCGCGCTGTCCAGTTCGACCACGCCAAGTTCATTGGGCAGGCCGCCGTACCCGACGGTGATGTCGTCCGGATCAGCTTCGACGATGTTCACCCCAGCGATGGCAGCGTCGAGCGCGTCCTCGCCCGAGGTCATCCCTTCCACCGCGCGACGCACCGCCTCGACCCCGTTCCCCGAAGCCACCGCGATCGGACCACGACCGGTGCGGGATTCGGTCATGCCTTTCGCCCGCGCAACCTGTGGCAAGCCGGACGATAATGTCAGCCCCGCCGCAACCGCGGCAGAGGTGCCGATGAACTCCCTGCGATTCTGTTTCATCTCGCGAATCCTCCCCTCCCCTGTGATGGTGGAGAAACGTAGCGATTGTATCCTTTCAAGACAAGTTTCCCACCCCCCGGTCCAGGAACCCACCATTGACGCGAAAACTCAACTTTGGCATGTTAGTTGCTACTTATCCGGGTGAGTGTTTCAGAACAACCTGACCTCCGCAGAATGGTTGAAATCTCTTGGCTTCATCTCGTGCATGTCCCCCCTCATGCATGAAACAGAAGTGGCACTCAAGTACCTGGATTTGGTTGGGGAAACCCAGCCATATGCCTCGCATGAGGCATCCCCTCGCGGTCCGAGTCCCCCCCTCGGGCCGCTTCTCTCTCTACACAACAGACGCTTAACCACGGAATACACGGAATAAACGGAAACTGAAACACCTCTCTCTTACCGCGAAAGGCACGAAAAAAGACGAAAGAAAAGATAACAGAAACTACTAGATGCTAAAATTCCATACCACCTAGTTTCCAGTTATATCTATCTTATTATTTGTTTAAATATTTTTTCAGGTTTTATTTTCGTTTTTTTTCGTGTCTTTCGTGGACTCAGAGGTTTTGATGTTGTTTTTCTTTCCGTTTATTCCGTGTATTCCGTGGTTTATGGAGTGTTCGGCGTTAGCCCGAGTGCGCGGACGGGGCTGCCCGAACCGTCTCGAAACGGCAGAGCGCCGAGGACGATAAACGAGCCACACGGTGACACACGGACGAGGTTCGCCAGGTTTTCCACATGCAGCAACCCGTGTTCGGCGCAGACCAACCCGGCCGTGAGGTCGCTGTCATCCCCCGCACCGATGTCGGGCGCGTCGGTGGCGATCACCCCGGCCTTGCGTTCACCCACCAGCCACTCCACCGCCTCCGGTGACCAGCCCGGCCAGAGGAAACCGCCGTCTGTACCGCGCTCGAACACCCGGTTCGCATCCGGCCAACGCCTGTCCCATCCGGTATGCAACGCGACACACGCCCCCGCCGGGATCGCGCCGTGTTTCGTTTCGAACGCCAGCAGATCCGCGACCGTCACCATCAGCCCGTCTTCCGCGCGCAACCCGGCCGTGACCACCACCAGCGGACAGACCAATTGATCCGCCGTCAGCTGGTCAACTGTTGCGCCGTCCCGGACACGATGCCCCGGCGCGCCGAGATGCGTCCCGGTGTGTTCACCGATCCGCCACGCGTTCAATGCGTAGCCGTGGGATGGCAGGCCGGCGTGCGGTTCACGGCGGGTGTCTGGATCGCCCGGCCACTGGGGTGTCTCCGGGCCGATCGGGTGGGTAAGGTCGATCACGGTGAAGGGGAACGAGTCCATCGCTGCCTCGTGTCAGGGTCAGATTGACGCACGATAAACCTCGGGAGTCCGTGCATTCCCGCGGCGGCGGCTTGTTCCCGGGATTCGCGGGAGCCTCCTTGCCACCGCAGTGACGACAAGATACAGCCACAATTCGGCAGCCAGCTTACCGGAAAAGACCATGCGAGTCCCAGTTGCATTCCACAGCCAGTCCCCCGCAATCGAGAGCGGTCCACGCGCGCGAGGTGAGATCGATCCACGTTACACCTGGAACCTGAACGACATCTACGACGACTGGTCCGGTTGGGAGCAGGACCGGGAAAAGCTGGAGACATTTGTCGGCCAGCTGGCCGCGTTTCAGGGTACGATCACCCAGGGCGCCGAGAAACTGCTTGGATTCCTCAAGCTGTCCGACGACGCCGGCCGGTTGTTCGACCGGGTGTGGTACTACCCGGGGCTGGCGTTCGACCTCGACCAGCGGAACAACGAGATCAACGCCCGCCGGCAACAGGTCGAAGACCTCGCCGCGCGGTACTCGGCGGCGACCTCGTGGTTCGACCCGGAACTGATCGAGATCGGGCAGGAAACGGTCAACCAGTGGCTGCAGGAAAACAGCGACCTCGCGTTGTACAAGTTCCACCTCGATGAGCTGTTCCGTCAGGCGGAACACGTGCTCGACGAAAAGGGCGAGCACCTGCTGGCGTTGGCGGCGAAATTCGGCGCGTCGCCGTCGCAAACCTATTCCATGCTGACCACGGCGGACGCGACCTTCCCCGAGGTTGAGCTGTCGGACGGGTCCACTCGTCGTGTCACCCCCGGCACCTATTCCTCGCTGCTGCGCACGTTGCCGAAGCAGGAGGACCGGCAGACGGTCTTCCAGGCTCATTTCAATCTCTACAAACAGTTCGGCAACACCTACGCCGCGATCTACAACGGCGTCCTGCAACGCGGCTGGTTTAACGCGCGGGCTCGTGGGTATGGCAGCGTGCTCGAACGCAAATTGCACCGTCACGCGATCCCGACCTCAGTCGTGCACACGCTGGTCGAGGCAGCGATAGACGGGATGAAGCCGTTACGCCGCTACCACCAGTTGCGCAAGCAGACCCTCGGCCTCGACAACTATTACCTCTACGACGGTTTCGCACAGCTGATCGACCACGACACGCGCTACACCTTCGACGAAGCGACGCAGCACATTGTCAGCTCCGTCGCGCATCTCGGCGAGGACTACCAGAACCATGTGCGTGAGGCGTTCAAGCATCGTTGGGTGGATGTCTACGAGACCGAGGGGAAACGGTCCGGCGGGTACATGGCGAGTGTGTACGGCGTGCACCCGTACATCCTGATGAACTACAACGGCACGCTGGACGATGTCTTCACCCTCGCCCATGAGATGGGCCACGCGATGCACTCCGAGCTGTCGGACGCGAACCAGCCCTTCACCTACGCCGGCTACACGATCTTCGTCGCGGAGGTCGCGAGCACATTGAACGAAGCCTTGCTGCTCGATCAGTTGCTGGCGGACGCTACCTCACCCGAACAGCGGATCATGCTGCTGCAGCACGCGATCGACACCATCGCCGGAACGTTCTATACCCAGTCTCTGTTCGCCAATTACGAGCTCGAAGCGCACAAGCTGGCGGAGGCCGGGCAGCCGATCACCAGCGACGTACTAGGCGACATCTACCACGGCATCCTCACCGAGTGGTACGGCGACGCCATTGACCACGAAGAGTTGTATCACGTCACCTGGGCACGCATCCCGCATTTCTTCCACAGCCCGTATTACGTCTACCAGTACGCGACCAGCTTCGCGTCCTCGGCGGCGATCTTCGACGCGATGAAGTCGGCGTCCGGCGACACGGAGAAGGCCGAAGTCGTGGACCGCTACCTGACGTTGCTCAAGTCCGGCGGCAGCGACCACCCGATGGAACTCTTGAAACGCGCCGGCGTCGATCTCAACGACCCGGAAACGGTCAAGGCGGTCGTGCGACGGCTGGACCACCTGGTGACGCAACTTGCGGTAGAACTGAAGAAGGTGTGATTGTTAAGGTGTGAGGTGTGCGGAACACAGGGCTACGGTCGACGGATGGGCCCAGACATGAATGTCTGGGGCACGTCCAAGTCTGAGTAGCCACGACATGAATGTCGTACATGACGGAAGTGCCCGTGTCCGCTTGCAGACACGGACGATCCAAAAGTGGTTCACTCTTGCCCGTCTTGGCTCCGACAACGCGGATTTTCTGTAGGCGGACAATCCCTGCTGGCGGAGCCATCAGGGGCACATGGTTCTGCAGCATGTGACGTGAGATATTCCACGACATGAATGTCGTGGCATCCCATGAGGGCGCCGGGGACCGATTACGCCAACCCTAACACTTTTGTCAGCGAAAGTGATGCGTGTACATTGCGGGGCGAGATTCGGTCACTGCAGAAGGACACCTTTCATGCTGGTGCGGTTCAAACCGCTGGATGTGGATCACATCGAACGCTACCTGCGACGGGTGGAATCGATCCCGTTGAACCGTCGCCCGATTTGGGGCGGGATGGACGCGACCCAGATGTTCGCCCACCTGCGCCGGTCCATCGAGCTCGCGCTCGGCGACTACCCGGAACCGGATCGCAGTACGTGGATCACACGGCTGTCCGGCAAGATCATGCACTCGCCGTTGCCGTGGCCGCGCGGGATGAAATCGCCCGGATACTTCTTCCCGGAAACCCATGAGGGCGAACCGGAACGGCGGATGCTGCTGAATACAATGCAGAAATTCGTGCGCGAGGCGAAGGAAAATCCGAACCGAACCGTCGCCAGCCCCCTGTTCGGCCCGTTGACGATGCAGCAGTGGACGAAATTCATGGGCCGGCATTTCGAGCACCACCTGCGCCAGTTTGACGTCTGAGTTGTTTCATCCCGCCACGACGAAATTCTTCCATTATATTGGTCAAAGGGACGTGAATTGCTGCGTCCCTACAGGACGCTCGTAGCATCTACAAGAGATGGTCGCGGTCGCCCAGTCCCGTGTGGCTGAAGCCACACGCTAACTTGCGCCGCCGTTCCACGGCGGTCGTGGGAGAGTCGCCCGTATTGTGAAGAGAACGAGTCGTGAAGAGAACGGGTGGCGATTGCCTTGCTGGCCTGAATACGAATCTAACCACAGCGCATTTGATGGACTGCCCCGTTTGCGGAAATCCGACCAGTTCCTCCAAGTCCCGCTGCGAATTCTGCGGCGCGGAGCTGGGCGGCGCACGTCCCGCACGCAAGAAGCGCACGGCGCTGGTGCGTGAGGTGAACGTCAAGGGCGACATGCCCACCGCCGACGTCGCGCGCGAACGAATGCGTGTCGAGATCCAGACCGCCCGGCAGGCGAAAGCGCGTGTGCTGAAGGTCATCCACGGGTACGGATCGTCCGGACAGGGCGGTGTGCTGCGCTCGAAGCTGCGGCAATCACTGCGCAAGATGGAGAAACAGGGCGCGATCCTCGGCTGGCTGGCGGGCGAGGAGTTCGACCTGCACGGCGAGAAAGGCCGCTGGTTCCTGAAACGCTACCCGGAACTCGAAGCCGACCACGATTACAAACGCCACAACCCCGGCATCACGCTGATCGGGCTGGTGTGACAATTGGCTGCGGGCTGCGGGCTGTGGGCTGCGGGCTGCGGGCTGCGGGCTGCGGAAGCTAAACCGGCCTCGGCCAACACAGAAAAACCCGCCCTTGCGGACGGGTCTTCGCAGCTTTCCCGTTAGCTGCTAGCGCGACTTTCGCGTCTTGCATGAAGACGCTTTCGCGTGCTCTGAATCCTCTGCCAGCTATATCCTGACTTGTCACGTCCCACCCTCAGCCTGGCACAAACAGGGTCCAACACCAGCTAAGTATGGGATAAAACCTGTTCCCTAGCCGTCCGTCTGCTTCTCCAGGGCCTGCCGGACACGTCCGATCAGCTCATGCATCTGATACGGCTTCTGGATGAATCCAGCCAAGCCTTCGCCGTTGAAATGCGACATCGTTTCCTGCTCATTGTACCCACTCGACAGAACCACGCGTACGTTCGGGTCAAGTTCCTTCAGATGCTGGAAGGCCTGCTCGCCATCCATCCGCGGCATGGTCATGTCGAGGATGACCAGTGAGATCTCGTCGCTGTGTTCACGGTAAACGTCGATGCCGTCTTGCCCGTCTTCTGCGGTGTACACGGTGAAGCCCTGGCCTTCGAGCATCATCTGCGCGACCTGACGGACGGTTTCGTCGTCGTCCACAACCAGCACCGTCGCCGGTCCGGTAAACACAGCCTCACCAGCGCTCAAGTCGTTCAACTCTTCGATCTGCTCCTCACCACTGGCTGGCAGCAGCACCCGGATGGTCGTACCCTTACCGACTTCACTGTAGACCTTGATCGCGCCCCCATGGCTGCGAATGATCCCGAGTACCGCCGCCAGACCCAGACCACGGCCGGTAAACTTGGTCGTGAAGAATGGATCGAACATCTTGTTGATCGTTTCCTGCGACATGCCGGCCCCGGTGTCGGAGATTTCGACGAACGAGTACGGCCCGACTTCCAGATCACTGTTGAGGTAAATCCCACGCACTGATTCCTCGGTGACCACTGTAGTGCCGGTGCGGACCATGATCCGTCCCGGATTGTCGCCGATCGCGTCGGAGGCGTTGGTGATCAGGTTCATCACCACCTGACGGATCTGCGTCGCATCCCCCTGCACCATCGGAACGTTGTCGCCGAAATCATACTTCAGCTCGCACTGCTTCGAGATCGAGACTTCGAGCAGATGCGCCATTTCCTCGATCGCCTGCGACAGGTCGAGCGGTTCGATGACAAACGAACCCTTGCCCGAGTAGGCCAGCATCTGGCGGGTCAGGTCAGCGGCACGCATCGCCGCGGTCTGAATGTTTTCCACCAGCTGCCGTTCGCCGTCTTCTTCCGCCATGCGGGTTAACGCGAGGTTCGCGTTGCCCATGATGCCGACCAGCAAGTTGTTGAAGTCGTGCGCGATCCCACCGGCCAACACGCCGAGACTCTCCAGCTTCTGCGCGTGCTGCATCCGGTTTTCAATGTTCTGCTTCTCACGTTCCGCGCGCTTCTGGCTGGTGGTGTCACGGACGATGTTCAGCACTTCGTTTTCAGCAGCCAGCACCATACGGCATTCGAACCAGTGCTCCTCATTCTTGATTTCCAAGGAGTATTCGTAGATCTGCGGCTTTCCGGTTTCAAACACCGACTGGATTTCCTGCATGGTCCGCTGCCCTAACTCGGGCGGCAACACCTCAAGCGCTGACTTGTTAAGGAATACTTCCGGCGGCATCAGCAGCAGATCGTGATTTGACGCCGTAAAGTCCTTGAAAACTCCATCCCGATCGAACACGAACATCAGGTCCGGCAACGCGTTAAGAATCGCTCGGTTGCGTTCTTCGCTATAGCGGAGGTTCTGCTCCGCGCGCTTCCGTTCGACCGCGTGCCCGATCTGTTCCGACACACGGATCATCAGATCGAAATGTTCGTCCGTGTATCGCTGGGCTTCGTCGTACGTTTGCACCACGACAACACCGGTAACCCCTTCGCGGGAACGAAGCGGTACGCCCATCCAGTGGTAGGATTGCGTCCCGATCAAGCGAATCTCGCCCGATTGTTCAAGTGCTTCCCAGCGGTCCGGATCCACCAACTGTGGTTCACCCGTACGCCGGACGTAGTCCGTCACTGAGTGTTCCATCCGAATCTCACCGACGTCGGCGAACGCTTCGTTGTCGAACTGGTCCACGATGTACGGCAGGGTGTAGGTGCCGTGTTCCGGATGGTAGAGTGCGACGAAGAAGTTGCGGGCGTCCAGCAACGTGCCAATCTGATTGTGGATGTGTTTACAAAGCTCTTCGACACTATCCAGCAGCAACGCCGCTTCGGAGATGTTGCTGGCGATGTTGCGGATTCGTTCCTGACGACTGGCTTCGGTCAGGTCATGCATGACACAGACAACACCCAGCGCTTTCCCCTCCCGGTCCCGTAAGCGCGATACAGTATTCTCAGCGGGGAATTCGCTGCCATCACGCCGTTTGAACATAATCCGGTGTGTGACAGATTCACTCTTCAGCAACTGGTTATGCAGGGTATCACGAAGCTGTTCGTAAGCAGCCTTTGATGGGAAAGCAAGGGATACATCATTGCCACAAAGCTCTTCGCGAGAATACTGGAATAGTCTTTCAGCTGCCTCGTTGACATTGGCAACCAACAGGTTCTGATCCAACACGACCACCGCTTCGTCAAGCGAGTTAAAGATGGCACGCAGCCACGGATCGGTTTCCTCAGGAACCTGCAACGCATGCCTGCCGTTCCCATTGCCATCGCTGACGCCGGTGCCGTTGTGCCCGTTGCTCTTGTGCCCGTTGCCACTCTGCCCATTGCCGTTCGAAGGCGGAGCCACCATGCTATCGTTTGCAGAATGGCCGCTGACACCGTTGTGGCCCTTCGTCGCCAACGAGTCGTTGCCAATGCACGCGACCGGGCCGACGATCTGTTCGGGAAGGGTATGCTGGGATCCGTTCAAGGTGGCCAACAGTTCCTGCTGGGCCTCCGCACGGACACCGTTGCTGGAATCCAACTGCAGGTCGTACTGCATGTAGGTTTTGTTGACCGTCTCAATCAACTGGATTACGTCAGGAGGGATTACGGCCAGGTTGAGAGAGTGGTGTTGCAATTGACGCTGCAACAACCGATGCCAACCGTTGGACGAGACGTTTCCGTTCATCGCTTCCGCCAGAATCCCCTGAGTGCCAGATCATAAATGGCTGCTGCGGCACGTCGCACTGACCCTGCCGTCCAAAAACTGTAAATCGAAGTACTGTCCCCTATGCGCTACAACACGTTACAACAAGTGGATATAAATTGCATCAGAATTATAACTTTTGCAAAACCCAACGCCGAGAGGGGCTCTCATGGCTCTCTTCGCCGAAACTCCAAATTGAGTTAACTCTAAACATAGTATTATCAGTATATTATAAACCGTCTCATTCTTATATCAGACCCACTACACTTTGAGACTATTTATAAGAATTCGGAAATTGATTCCGGGGCTGTTCTTCGTGTATCCGTCTGCTTCAATAACTCTTCGCCAGTTTTTTCGATGGGCTCTTCACCCACTTTGTACACCTCCGTGAGGTGAAAGCGGGGTGATTCTGGAGGATCGTTTCACCCCTCGGCAGCCCTCCGATTCGGGCACTCCCTGCGTACATTGGATCATCTTTGCGGAGGAGTACTCGTGGAATCCATCACCCTCTTGCTTTTTGCCATGTTGGCGGCCTACTTCTCCGGCGCGCTGCCCACGGCGGTGATCGTGGCCCGCAGGGTGAAAGGCATCAATATCCTGGAGCACGGCAGCGGCAATCCGGGCGCGTCCAACGTGTACCGTATCCTCGGTGCGCAATGGGCCACTGCGACGCTGCTGATCGACGTGTTCAAGGGGTACTTTCCGGTCTGGTTGATCAAACGGGTGGCCGGATCTATGACCAACCCGTATTTCGCGCAGAACGAAATCGCGGTGATGGGGTGGATTGCACTGGCGGCGTTTGCCGGGCACGTGTTCAGCCCGTTCCTCAAGTTCAAGGGTGGCAAGGGCGCGGCGACCGGGCTGGGTGCGATGTTTGCCCTCGCACCGCAGGCGACAACGCTGGCGCTGCTGGTCTACGGTGGTGCCTTGTATCTGTGGAAGCGCTTTTCCGCAGGAACGCTGGCCGCGGCGGTGGTCTTCCCGGTGCTGTTGTACTTCCGGGAAGGAAACATGGATCCGCAGTCGCTGGTTTGGGGCATGACGGTTCCGTTACTACTGGCGCTGACACATCGGCGAAACATCATGCGTATCCTCCGCCGGGAGGAATTGCCGATGCACGTGGCGGACGGATCGAACGAGGACGGATAGACGATGGCGAATTTCAGTATTCTCGGGGCCGGTAGTTGGGGTACCGCGCTGGCGATCATGCTGGCGGAACAGAGTGAGCATCGTGTCCGTCTGTGGGAATTCCGGCCGGACGCCGCCCTGCAGTTGCAGAAGGACCGGGAAAACCGGGAATTTCTGCCCGGCCCACCGTTCCCGGACGCGCTCGAAGTCACGTCCGACTTGTCGGAAGCGGTGGACGAGGCCGAAGTGATGCTAATGGTTGTGCCGGCGCAGGTTGTACGACAGGTGTTGAAGCAGATCAACCCGGATCAGATTCGCAACACGACGATCATCGGCGCGGCGAAGGGCATCGAGGAAGGCACACTGCTGAGGATGTCGGAAGTCACGGCGGAGATCCTCGGCGAAGAGGTGCTCGAGCGGTACCTGGTTCTGTCAGGACCGAGTCACGCGGAAGAGGTGTCGCGCGGGATTCCAACGACGGTGGTCACCGCCGGGCCGAGCCTCGCACTGGCGGAGAAGGTGCAGCATTGGATGAGCTGCCCGACCTTCCGCGTGTACGCCGGCGATGATCTCGTCGGTGTTGAACTCGGCGGTGCGTTGAAGAACATTATCGCGCTGGCGACCGGGATGTGTGACGGTCTCGGCTTCGGTGACAACACGCGCGGCGCGTTGATGACACGAGGGCTGCACGAGATCACCCGGCTCGGTGTCGCGCTCGGCGGACAGCGGGAAACCTTCGCCGGATTGTCCGGCATGGGTGACATGATTACCACGTGTACGTCCCGGCACAGCCGAAACCGTTTCGTCGGCGAGCAGCTCGGCAAGGGCCGCACGCTGGACGACATCCTGAAGAACATGACCATGGTTGCGGAAGGTGTCACCACCACCCGCGCCGGGTACAACCTGGGCCAGAAGCTGGGAGTCGAACTCCCGATTGTCCATAAGGTAAATGAGATCCTTTTCGAAGGACTGGAAGCCAAAACCGCGGTCGTCGAACTGATGACCCGCTCGTTGAAAGTGGAGCAGCACTTATGATGCGCGTGTACGTGGAAGATCTGTCACGTCATGTGGGTGAAGACGTTGAAATCGCTGGCTGGCTGTACATCCAGCGCGGCAACAACAAGTTACGTTTTCTGCAGGTGCGCGATGGCAGCGGGATCGTGCAATGTATCGTCGCCAAAAGCGACCTCGGCGAAGAGGTGTTCGAACTCGCCAAGGGGATGACGCAGGAGTGTTCGCTGAAGGTGCGGGGCACGGTGAACGCTGACGAGCGCGCGCCGGGTGGACACGAAATCGTCGCCAAGGCCGTCGAACTGGTCGGCGAGTCGGTCGACTATCCGATCTCGCCGAAGGAACACGGCGACGCGTTCCTGCTCGACAACCGCCACCTGTGGCTGCGGTCGAAGAAGCAGCACGCCGTGCTGCGCATTCGTCACGAAATCATCTGGGCGATCCGCGACTTCTTCAACAACCGCGGCTTCCTGCTGTTTGATACGCCGATGTTTACCCCGAACGCCGTCGAAGGGACGACGGACCTGTTCGAGGTGAGCTATTTCGATACCTCCGCCTACCTGTCGCAGTCCGGCCAGCTGTACGGCGAGGCCGGGGCGATGGCGCACGGACGGATCTACACCTTCGGCCCAACCTTCCGTGCGGAGAAATCCAAGACGCGGCGTCACCTGACCGAGTTCTGGATGATGGAACCGGAAGTGGCGTACCTCGATCTCGACGGTGACATGCAACTCGCCGAGGATATGACGATGTACATCCTCGAGCGAGTGCTGGAGAAACGCCGGCCCGAGCTGGAAGACCTCGAACGCGACATCAGCAAGCTCGAAGCGGTCAAGCGTCCGTTCCCACGGATACATTACGACAAGGCCGCCGACATCCTGCTCAAGTACGCCGCTGAGCATCCGGAGGAGGAAGGCGCGCCGTTCACGCATGGCGAGGACTTCGGTGCGCGGCACGAGTCGATCCTCACCGAGAACAGTAGCAGTCCGATCATGGTGACGCACTTCCCGGCCGAGTTCAAGGCGTTCTACATGAAGCGGGACGAAAACGAACCGGATCGTGTCCTCGGCTTTGACATGATCGGCCCCGAGGATGCCGGCGAGTTGATCGGCGGATCGGTGCGTGAGGACGATTACGAAAAGCTCGTCTCTCGGATCAAGGAACACGACTTGCCGATGGAACCGTTTGAATGGTACCTCGACCTGCGCCGCTACGGCAGCGTGCCGCACGCCGGCTTCGGACTCGGCCTCGAACGGACCGTCAAGTGGATCGCCGGACGCGACCACCTGCGTGAATGCATCCCGTTCCCGCGGATGATGTACCGGATGAAGCCCTGAAAAACAGCTATGAGTTGTGAGCTGTGAGCCTTGAGCAAAACAAACCGAAGCGGCTGCACGCATTTGTATCGGGACGGGTGCAGGGTGTCGGGTTCCGCTACCATGTGCTGACCGAGGTGCAACGGCTGAGTCCGCATGTGGTGGGACGGGTGCGCAACCTGTACGATGGCCGCGTGGAGGTCATCGCCGAAGGCCCGGAGGACGAACTGCGGGACGTGCTCGCCATGCTGCGCCGGGGACCACGCTGGTCCGTCGTCGAGGAGGTGACTGACTACTGGGGCGATCCGCGTGGCGACCTGGGCCAACGGTTCGACGTCAGCCACTACGACGGGGCGTCGTGGGTGGTTTAGCCTTCGACCAAGCGAAAACACAAACACCCGGACCACAGCGGTTCGGGTGTTTTCTTATCCAATCTCGCGCACAACTCAAGCGCCGGAACCGAGCACCTGGCGCGGCGGAATCTGGCCGTAGTGGTTGCCGTAGGTGATGTTCTTGTCTTCAAGCAGGCACTGCTTAAACGCGGCGTCCGGCCCCATGTACTGCAGCTTCATGTGGAAGCGGCGGACAAACTCCGGCAACCGTTCCTCGATCACGCCCTGCTCCCGCGCGGCAGCCATTACTTCACCCGATGTATGCAATCCCATCGTTCCCCTCCTGACACTTGATGCTGGTTGGTCAAGCTTTCGTGTATCACCCGGCCTGCTTGCCGGTCGGGATGAGCCAAAAGCCCGGCACCGAATCGTTTCGTTGCCGGAATATACGGTGAGAACGAAGCGACTGGAGAGAGGAACGGGCCGTGTCCCCATGAGAACCAGCCCGGAAAACGTAACTATCAAATGCTAACAATCAGGCGACTTCTAACGCTTTCGCTTCCTTGTACACCTTGATCAGGTGCTTCGCCGAGGCGGTCCAACTGAAGTCCTGCTTCATGCCGGTCAGAATTAACTTTTTCCAGGCAGCCTTATCGGCAAACAGCTTCACCGCACGCTCGACCGCCGCAACCATCGCCTCCGCGCTGAACTCCTCGAAGCGGAAGCCGTTACCCTTGCCGTCGCCTTCGTATTCCTGCACCGTATCGTTCAGGCCGCCGGTCGCGTGCACAATCGGCACCGTCCCGTAACGCAGGCTGTACATCTGGTTCAGGCCGCACGGCTCGTACTTCGACGGCATCAGGAACGCGTCCGCACCCGCCTCAATGCGGTGTGACAATGGTTCATCATGGCCGATCTTCACCCCGAGCCGGCCCGGATACGTCTTAACCAGTTCGGAAACCTGCTTCTCCAGGTCCTTTTCACCACCGCCAAGGATGACGAAATTCAACGGAAGATCCATGAATTTCTCAAACGTGTCGACAATCAGGTCGAATCCCTTCTGCCACGCCATCCGGGCTATCACCCCAATCAGCATGTTGTCAGGATTCTCGAGCTCGAACTCCTCCATCAGCGCTTCGCGACAGACCGCCTTGTCTTCCGGCTCCTCGATGGAATAGTTCTTCGCCAGTTCCTTGTCCGTTTCCGGATCCCAGACGTTTTCGTCGATCCCGTTGAGCACACCGAACAACCGATCTTTCTTCTCAATAAGAACCGGATCCAGGCCCGCGCCCATCTCCGGCGTGAGAATCTCGTTGGCGTAGGTCGGCGAAACGGTGGTGATCAGGTCCGACGTCTGCAGGCCGGCCTTGAGGAAATTGACCTTGCCGTTATGCCACGCCGGGTGGTTCTCATCAAACGCGACGCCCTTGCCAAACACCTGCTTGGCTACCTTCGCCGGAAACTCACCCTGATACGCCAGGTTATGAATCGTCAGCAGGCTGTGTGTCTTCTGGAAGAACTCATCGTCCTTGTAGTCGTTCTTCAGGTAGTACGGTACCAAAGCGCTCGGCCAGTCATTGACATGCACCAGATCCGGTTGCCAGTACAATACTTTCAGCATCTCGAGCGCCGCCTTCGCGAACAGGGCGAAGCGAAACGCGTCATCCTCGAAACCCTTGCCGGTCTTCGGATCAACGTAGATCGCTTCCCGGTCGTAATACGGTTTATACTCGAGGAAATATGCCTGCACCTTGGAGTCGGGAACGAAACCGGATTTGACCGACACGATCACCGTCTCGTTACCCATCGGTACTTCGATGTCACGCAGACGGATTACTTCTCGCAGGTTGTACTTGCGGTCACGGATGATCCGATACTTCGGAATGAACACCCGCACGTCGTGCTCAAGATCCTTCAACACCTTGGGTAGAGATCCGGCAACATCAGCCAAACCACCGACTTTGGCCATGGGGTAGAGTTCACTTGTCAGATAGAGGACATTGAACTGGGACATGGGCTGGTTAGCCTCCGGAACGAACCGTCGTGGGGAACTGAGCAGAATACGGAAACGAAGTAAAAATACGATTAAGCGCTTTGAGAAGCAAGTTCAGGTGAGTACATCACACTGCGATTGCGGCCCGTTTCCTTTGCACGATACAGCGCCTTGTCCGCCATCTCGATCAATTCCTGATAATCCTCAATGCTGCCGTCCGTATCAGCAACACCGAGACTGATCGTAATTCGGCCACTCGGCTGGGAATCCATGTCCTGGAATTCCGTCTCCTCCACCCGGCGGCGAATCTTCTCAGCGGCGGCGTAGGCGTTGTCCGCGGTGGTGTGTGGCAGGATGATGGCGAATTCCTCGCCCCCGTACCGCGCCACGGTATCTTCCTCACGAACCATCTTGCGCAAGATGGCGGCGAAGTCACGCAACAGATAGTCACCCTTGAGGTGACCGTTGGTATCGTTGTACGCCTTGAAAAAGTCGATGTCGATCAGGATCAGCGACAGCGGCAGGCGATAACGCAAGGAACGGTGAGATTCCTTCTCGATCACTTCGTTGAAGCTGCGGCGGTTGGAGAGACCAGTCAACGCGTCCACACTGGCCATCAGCCGCATGTCTTCGTGCGCGTTGCTGTTCTCAATGCTGCGCGCGATGATTTCACCGATCCGGCCAATGCGTTCGAGGTCGGCTTCCTGGAAGCCGCTCGGACGGGTGTAATACATTGCGATCATCCCCTGCACCTTCTTCTCATGCACGAGGGGAATGAGCAGACCTTCCTGCAAACCAGCCAGCTCCGCGAGATGCGGGTTGAGCACACCCTGCGTCTTGCTCATCTGGATGATGCGCGGACGCCCGACCTCGAGCAGACGCTTCACCGCATTCTTGTCGATGAAGATGTTAAGGTCCTTGCCGTAACCGGTAAGATTCTCATGCCACGAGAGGAATTCCTCGAACCGGCTGCCGAGCCGGTTGAAAATGTGCACGTCGATGAAATCATACCCGAGTCCACGATGCAGCGCACGTCCGACCGCGGGCAGCAGCCGGTCGCTGTACAGGTGCCACGCGACTTCGAGCTGAATGTTGTTGAAGATTTCGGTCCACTGGTACTCGGAGGTGTTCGTCCGGCCCTGCGGATCCATGTGTCCGGCCATCTGCAACGCAGCCTGCAACCGGGCAATCATCACTTCCGCTTCCGGACCGTATTCGATCGGGATGTCGCGCTCCAGCTTGTTCAGCCGCGCGATGACCGGGTGCTCGACGGTGAAGCAACTGCGGAACGGGTCGAGCGCGTCGGTAATCGGTAACGGCGACCAGCAGATGCGCAGGTGCCAGATATCCAACCCGAGCGGGCGCTTCGGGTTCGCCGGCTGATCACGCCGGGCCAGCACCATTCCGGTGCCACGTTTGCCTACCCACAGCATCCAGAACTCGCCGTGCATCAGGCACGGATCATCCGCCGGGGACGGCAGTACCGACCATTTCTTCTCGCCGGCATCCCACGTGATGATCTCGTCGGAACGATCCACCGGCCACCAGTTCACCTCTTCCGCCAGGTCCGACGGCAGGAACGCCAGACCATGCTGCAGGTCAGTCCCCTTCACCGCCTCGAACACCGAGTGCAGGAAACCGGTGAGGGTTTGCAGCATCAGGCCGCGGTACTCCCATTCGTCCGCGTTTTCCGCCATCCAGGCGGTTTCCAACGCTTCAAACGGGGAGAGATACTCTGGCGTGGATGAATCTGGCATTTACGCGACCTCGAACTGCCGTTGAAGAATGTCCTTCATCAATAGTGCGTTTTTCACGGCCCAGCCCATGTGACAGTTGTTGAAGAAGAGATACGACAGTTCGGCACGGCTTTCCAACGCCTGAATCCGCGGAACCCATTCCCGCAGTTCCCGCTCAGAATAATCCCAGGCGTACCGATCTCCGGCTTCCGGATTGTACCACGTCTTCGAATTGCGGCCATGCAGCCGCACATACCCCCGGTCTGACGTTACGGCGGGGCGAGCGCTCGGCAGGGAACGAATGCGCGGTAAATCCACCGCGACCCAACCCAGCTTCAATTCCTTCACAAGCTCGACCGCACGGTCGGTATCCCAACCGGCATGACGAAATTCAACAAATACCGGAATCTCATGAGAGTGTTCCGTAAGTTTATAAAGATAATACTCATTTTGTGCCGTTGCATGAAAGGAGGCCGGAAATTGGGCTAAAAGTCCCGAGAGTTTTCCCGAGGCTCGCAACGGCTCCAGCAGTGACAACAGGTTCGCCAGTTCGCGCGCCTCATTCTTGCGCTCGTGCGTCGTCTCCTTGTGCACCTTGACGATAAACTGGAACCCGTCCGGCGTGCGATCCGCCCACCCCGCTACCGTTTCCAATTTCGGCAACCCGTAATACGTGGTGTTGACCTCGAGCACAGAGAAGTGCCGTGCATAATACTGCAGCCATTGCTCCTTCGGCAGGTCCGGCGGATAGAACGGGCCGGCCCAATCGAGGAAATGGTAGCCGGATGTACCGAGGTAAATCACCGTTCAGCCACGCCGTCACGGGCGACAACCTGCCCGCGCTTGATCACCAGCGACGCGAGGTTGACACCGAAATGGTAGGGCAAAATTTCCGGCGCGGCGGCATCCCAGGCGACCAGGTCCGCCAACAGGCCCGGCGCGATCGCGCCACGGTCCGTCATCCGCAACGCCCGCGCGGAACCGGCGGTCGCCATCCACAACGCCTCTTCCGCACTCACCCGAAACCGGATCACCGCCAGGTGCAGCGCCATCGCCATGCTCTGACTCATCGCGCTACCCGGGTTGAAATCCGTCGCCAGGGCGCAGACGACGCCCTTGTCGATCATCTTGCGCACCGGTGGATCTTCCTGCATCCGCAGGAAATGCGCCGCCACCGGTAACAGACCCGCGACGGTGTTCGACCCCGCCAGCATCTCGACCGCTTCGTCGTCGATGAACTCGATGTGGTCGGCGGAAAGCGCGTCCAGTTCGACAGCGAGCTTCGTGCCGCCCAACGGGCTGAGTTGATCGGCGTGTACTTTTACCTGAAGACCGTGTTCCTTCGCCGCAGAGAGGATGCGCCGTCCCTCCTCCACGCTGAACACACCGGTTTCGATGAAAATGTCGGCCGCGTGCGCCAAGCCCTGTTCACTCACCGCCGGGATCATCTCTTCGGTCAGGATGCGGATGTAGCCCTCGTGATCCTGCTTGTATTCGAGAGGGTACTCGTGCGCGCCGAGAAACGTCGGGATCAGGTCGAGCGGGTGGGTTTCGTCCAGCGTCCGCACCGTTCGCAGCAGCTTGAGCTCGTTTTCGGTGCTCAGTCCATAGCCGCTTTTCGCCTCGAGTGTGGTGGTACCGTGCGCCAGGGCGCGATCGAGGTTTGGCCGGGAAAACGCGGCCAATTCTTCCTCGGACGCTTCCCCGACCCGTTTCACCGAGTTCAGAATCCCGCCACCGGCGGCGGCGATTTCGGTGTACGATGCGCCACGAGTACGGAGGTCAAACTCCGCCTCGCGGGTTGCGGCAAAAACAGGGTGCGCGTGGAAGTCGATCAGGCCCGGCGTCAGGCCCTTGCCACCGAGATCAAGAGTTTCGTCGGGATCATGCGGACAGTCCGCCCGCTTGCCGATCCAGGCGATACGTTCTCCTTCGAGCAGCACGGAATCAGCGTCGGGACGGGTGATCGTGTACAGAGCCTGGCCATCGCCGGGAGCGTCCGGAGTAGCGATCCAGCCGGCGTTCGTCAGCAGGGTACGGCGGGTTGTCTGGGACATGTCCTCAGTTCATCGTTGGGTCGAACTCTTCCTGGCCTTCGAACAGACGGCGTGCCAATCCATACACCACATCATGACGGTGCAAAATGGCGGTCAACAGCTTGACTCGCGCCATGGGCTCTGTCTTCTCCAGCAACTCCTGCTGGCGGCGCAGATCCAAACCAATCGTCTGGCCGATGATGTACGACAGTTCCCGTTCCTGTTCCACCTCTTCCATCAGGTCGTCGAGCTTCACCTGGTTCTCGCTCTCCAGATCCAGTCGCTTAATGTAAAGCTTATACAGGCGGACGAGTTCACCCAATTGCGTGGTTTCAGGTTTGACTGAGGGGGCATCGTCAAAGTAACTGACTTCTGCCTCGAGATAGGCTTTGTACTTGAACACCTGACGGACTTCGAACCGTTCCTCGCCAACCACGAGGATGTCCATCCGGCCGTCATCATACCGGTTTAAGACCTTTTCAACACGGGCTGTGGTGCCGATCACCGGCTGCTGCACATCGAGCCCGTGCAGAATGCCAAAGCTGCGTCGTTCGCTGACACAGAGGTTGATCAGCTCCTTGTAGCGTTCCTCGAAAATGTGCAACGGCATCGCCATGCCGGGATACAGCACCTTTTCCAGGGGAAACAACGGAATGATGTTCTGTCGGCTGTTCATGGGGCACACTCCACATCATACAAATTGAAACACCTGCTCACGCTACCTGTCTACCCCCCGCACACTCCATGCCACACCGCGCCAGGGATCCGGAATCTCCAGCCCTGTTTCCACGCGATGCACCTTCATGCCTGATGACGCCTCACCAGCATCATGCGTGAAGAATAACTCATACTCTCCAAACTTTGCACAAACGGAGAGCCCGAAAGGTTTCCCCGGACTGCTCCCGGGGTTTGGGAAAACAGAGGGATATTTCGGTTTGTAACAGTGTTAGCAGTATCGGGTGATTTACGAAATTTGACCCCAATCGGCTGATCGTGCCTTCGTGTTGTTCACACAGCCACCCATCGAACGGTCGCGACTATTTGATAGCTGTTTTCCGAAACCGATCATCTCACGACTAACATGCCTTCGGGCTTCAGCCCGAGGGCATGTCCGAATTGGTCGTCTGGGAGGGATTAGTTGATGCGCCCGTGTCAGCTTGCTGACGCGGATCTGATACTGGTCGATCACCCTGTCGGATCAGCCGCGATAGCCGTCACAAACAGACGTGACGAACAATCACGGGCACCAGATGAGTGCGGGCGGCGGACGGCGGGTAAGCCGCGGTAGCGTACTGAAGCTCCCGCAGGCATCGGGCTTTGACGCCTGTCGCGGGTTGGCCCTGCTAGCATAGCACACCCGTATCACCATACAAAGCAGCTGGCAGGCACGTCTGGCGCACATGTCGCGCAACATCATGACGAGTCGGCCAATCCAATCAAACGGCGTAAAACCGAGCGATTCGAACATTGCGTCGAAATGTTCGAATCGCTCGATGGGGCTGCAGTGAACGTGACGGCGCTGCACCCTCTCCGGGTTGACACCCGGAGCTAGTCAGATTCGGCACCTTCGGCGCCGGAACCCTTCTCGTTCAGATCACTTTCGGCGCCGGAACCGTCGTCTCCTTCGTCGCCGAGCAGCTTGGACGCTTCCAGCTCGGGTAACGATTCGACACCCTTCATCTTGCGGCGAATGGTGGTCGTCTTGCCACGTGCCTGGCTGATCTTGTTCTGGGCCTCGGTGAGTTTCTTGCTGACACCGTCCAGCATGCCGCCGAACTTTTCGAACTCGGTCTTCACCGCGCGCAACACATCCCACACTTCCGAGCTGCGTTTTTCGATCGCGAGCGTCTTGAAGCCCATCTGCAAACTGCTCAAAATCGCGAACAAATTCGTTGGGCCGACCGGGATCACGTGGTGCTCGCTCTGCATCGTCTGCACCAGGCTCGGCGCGCGCAGCACCTCAGCGTACAACCCCTCGGTAGGAAT
This sequence comes from bacterium, assembly GCA_963675295.2. GTDB lineage: Bacteria > Electryoneota > Electryoneia > Electryoneales > Electryoneaceae > BMS3BBIN04. Next base: position 1,234,237 of record CAXXKJ010000002.1, on the reverse strand, counting down.
GAACATCAACGCGATATCCGTCGTGTACGGCGGCCCGATGTACTTCGTGCGGATCTTCTTCGCTTCGCCCAGCAGCACACGGGTCAGCTCCTTCTGCGCCTGCGCATACGCCTCCTTGTCGCCTGCTTCGATGGCTTGATCCATGCGTTCGCGGGTCTCGACCGGGAACTTGGCGTCGATCGGCAGCAGCAGTGGCGTCTGTTCGTCCGGTCCGTTCGGCAGCTTCAACGCGAACTCGACGCGCTCGCTGCTGCCCGGAATCGTCGCACAGTTCTTTTCGTACTGGGACGGCGTGAACACTTGCTCGAGCAACGCCTCCAGCTGCACTTCACCGATGGTGCCCCGCTCGCGAACGTTGCTCAGCACACGTTTCAGATCGCCCACCCCGCTGGCGAGGGTCTGCATTTCGCCGAGCCCCTTGTGGACTTCCTCCAGCCGTTCGCTGACCTGCTTGAACGATTCGCCGAGCCGCTTCTCCAACGTTTCGTGCAGCTTTTCGTCCACTGTCAAACGAATCTTCTCCAGCTTCTCCTCGTTCGCCTGGCTCACCTTCTCGAGGTTGACCCGAACACCTTCGTTCAGCTTCTCCGACGCTTCCCGTTGCTGATCGCGCAGCTCGCCCAACTCCTTCGCGACACGCTCCTGCAACGTGAGGATCACATTCTTGTTTTCCTCGCCCTGCGTCTTCAACGTCTCAAACAACTTCTGCTGCAGTTCGGCCTGCGCGTTCTTGAACTGCGTGATCAGGTCACGAAGCGTCGTCTCCACCTTGTCGAGACGGACATCCTGGCTTTCACGACCCTTGGTCAACGTGTCGCTGATCGAGGATTTTAACGCGTCGACACGGGTTTCAAACGTCAGTTTGAGACCGTCGTTTAACTCGCGCTGCACTCGTTCGATGCCCTCACGGATACGGCCGAGTTCGTCGTTGAACTGGCGCTGCTGGTCGGCGAGACGCGCATCCAGGTCGGACGCGCTGACGCCGCCCTGTTTGCGGAAAACGAGAAGCCACCCCGGCACGGCCGCCAAGATGACGACGACAAGGATGAGGATTTCTGCGGTGGTCATGGATGGTCTCGGACTATGAAGTTTGGGCTGTGGACAATCCCAGACATGAATGTCTGGGGCACATGCTCTGGGCACTGGAAGATAAGGTGACCGTGTTGGCTTGCAAACGCAGGCGGCGTACCCCGGACTGAAGTCCGAGGGCGTGAGTGCGGTGATTACTTGAACCGTAGCGAATCCCGGGCTGAAGCCCGAGGGCATGCCGCAATGGTGTGGCCGTGTCGCAAAAGGTGCGGACACGGAAGATGCGGAAAACGGATGTACTCTGACGGTCGCATGCCACAGTGATGTGATCCCGACTAGTTCTTCTGCGGTCGGGGCATACAGATTGAGGTTAAAAAGTCGCCACTTGAGATGAAAGTGGCCGGTCTGCTATCAGACACGGCCACATCAGGATAGACTCACAGTTCACAGTTTAGAGCTCGCAACTCACAGCTCCACGAATCATCCGCACCCGGTCGTCGCGCCGCAGGTGGTGCAGGTGTGGCACGAACCGTTCCGAATGGTGGTGCTGCCACATTCCGGGCACATCGGCGTGTCGTCGTTCACCTGCTGGAAGGACGGTTGCAACAGATCGTTGGACGCCCAATCGTCATCATCCTTCATGTCCGGCGTCGGCGGAAGCAGGTTGAAATCCTCCTCCAACGCGCTGCCAAATCCATTGCCGTTTCCATGGCTGTGGCCGTTTCCGTGGCTGCCGGTATGACCGTTGGTCAAACCGTTCTGCGGGGCATCATTCAGCGACTTCTTTTTGCCATTGCCGTTGCCATTGAACTTGAGCACGACTTTGCCGTCACGGTTGGTGTGCAGGTTGAACAGTCCACCCTTGCCGTTGCCGTTGGTCTTGACGCCGTTTGCCCGGGCTGTCGGGCCGCCGTTGCCCGCGGAACCACCGCTTGAGCCACCCGATCCGCTGCCGGAGACCTGGCCGCCGCCACCGTTGTCAACGTCGAAGCCGCCGTCGCCTTCCGGATCGTCCGGATCGTTGAATAGCTGCTCCTGCCCGGCGTTGTCCGGCGGGAGGAACTTCAGCGACAACCAGCGGAAGACATAGTCCATCACCGAGTGCGCGATGGGAATCTCCTTGTTGCCGGTGAAGCCGTTCGGCTCGAAACGGGTGTGGATGAATTTGCGCGTCAGCACCTGCAGCGGCACGCCGTACTGCAGCGCAATCGAGATCGAGGTCGCGAACGAGTCCATCAGCCCCGAAATGAACGAGCCTTCCTTCGACATGACGATGAAGATCTCGCCCGGCTGGCCGTCCTCATACAAACCGGCTGTGATGTAGCCTTCATAGCCACCGATGCTGAACTTGTGCGTGATCGCCTGGCGCTCGTCCGGCAGCTTCCGCCGGTGCGGCTTGTAGACGATTTTCTCGACCGGACCTTCGACCACGGCCGCCTTCGCCTGCTTGCCGTTGCTGATCGGTTCGTCGCTCTTGCAACCGTTGCGGTAGATCGCAATGGCCTTGATGCCCAGCTTCCACGATTCACGGTAGACGGTCTTGATGTCGTCGACTGTGGCTTCGTGCGGCATGTTGACCGTCTTGCTGATGGCGCCGGAGAGGAACGGCTGCACCGCACCCATCATCTTGACATGGCCCATGTAGTGAATGCTGCGGCCTCCGACATCCAGCGCGCAGTCAAATACCGGCAGATGCTCATCCTTGAGACCCGGCGCGCCGCCGATGTGGTGATGCTCATCGACATACTCGACGATCTTCTTGACCTGGCTCTCCGAATAGCCGAGCTGCTTCAGCGCCAACGGAACGGTACGGTTGACAATCTGCAGCGAACCACCACCGACCAGCTTCTTCGTCTTCACCAGCATGATGTCCGGCTCAATGCCGGTCGTGTCGCAGTCCATCATGAACGAAATCGTACCGGTCGGCGCAAGTACTGTCGCCTGCGCGTTGCGGAAACCGTGACGTTCGCCGAGCTGGATCATTTCGTCGTAAACGTTCTCGACTTCGTCGATCATGTACGGCGGGACGAGGCTGGAGTCGATCTTGTCGACCGCGTTCGCGTGCTTGCGAATCACACGCATCATCGGCCGGCGATTCTTCGTGAAGCCTTTGAACGGGCCCTTTGCTTCCGCGAGTTCGGCGGAGGTGCGATACGCCTCGCCGTGCATTAACGCGGTGACGCTGGCGGCGTACGCACGGCCTTCGTCGCTGTCGTACGGCATCCCAAGGCTCATCAGCAGCGCGCCGAGATTGGCGTAGCCGAGACCGAGGGGACGAAAATCGTGACTGTTTTTCTCGATCTGCTTCGTCGGGTACGAGGCGTTCCCAACGATAATCTCCATCGCGGTTATGGTGACACGGACCGCGTTTCGATACGCCTCAACGTCAAACTTGCCATCTTCCCGCCGGAACTTCATCAGGTTCAAGCTGGCGAGATTACACGCGCTGTTGTTGAGGAACATGTATTCGCTGCACGGGTTGCTCCCGTGAATGCGATCCGTTCGCGGACAGGTGTGCCAGTCGTTGATCGTGGAATCGAACTGAATCCCCGGGTCGCCGGTGAGCCATGCATTTTCTGCGATCTTGTTCAGCAGATCGCGCGCGGGATAGGTCGCAACCGGATCATGCGGTGCCAGCACCGACCGCGTCATGAACACATCGTCCTGCTCCACCGCCTTCATGAACTCGTCGGTGACGCGAACGCTGTGATTCGCATTCTGGAAGAAGACGGAACCGTAGGCCTCGCCGTTGAAGCTGGAATCATACCCCTGGGCGATCAGCGCCTTCGCCTTCAACTCCTCCTTCGACTTGCACTCGATGAACTCCTCAATGTCCGGGTGGTCAATATTGAGCATGACCATCTTCGCCGCGCGCCGGGTCTTGCCACCCGATTTAATGACACCGGCGAACGCGTCGTAGCCGCGCATGAAGCTGACCGGGCCGGAGGCCTGACCGCCGTGCGTCATGCCTTCGTTCGACCCACGCAACGGGCTCAGGTTCACGCCCGCGCCTGAACCATACTTGAACAGCATGCCCTCGGTCTTTGCCAGCTCGAGGATTGATTCCATCGTATCCTCGACGCTGTTGATGAAGCACGCACTGCACTGCGGGTGATCCTCAACCCCGACATTGAACCAGACAGGGCTGTTAAATGCCATCACCTGATTGACAAGAAGACTTGTCAATTCCCTACGGAAAACATCTCCGTCTTCCTCAGATGCAAAATAGTTATCCTTTTGACCCCAGTCGGCGATTGTGTCCGCAACGCGCCCCACCACCTGCTTCAGGCTGGCTTCACGCTCCGGGCTGCCCATTTTGCCCTTGAAATATTTGGACACTACAACGTTTGTCGCGAGCTGCGAAAAGTGTTCGGGAATTTCCAGATCCTTCTGCTCGAAAACCACCTCTCCCTTTTCATTGATGATCGAGGCGTCGCGCTTCGTCCACTCGATATCATCGTAGGGGTGGCTGTTCGGACGGCTGAAGAAATGATCAAACTCTAGCCCGATCAAGGACTTACCTTCATCTATAGCGTCCTTGTGACGCGCTGCGACGTTCGTATCAACCGCCATTGGGCCTCCTCAGCAACAAGAAGTGGAAACGTTTGTATGTTGAATGCGACCGAGTGCAAATTTTTCTGTTTGACTGGCCGGAAATCCTACTCATGACCACACGTACAACGACTCGATTTCGCGCCATAGCGACGTCGCTAGACGCTGAAATCCGGAACCTGCCAAATACTGACTTCGCGTTGGCTACATGCGCGAAAACGCGTCGTCAAGTGAGAGAGCGAGGTCCCCGTCAAAGGATATAATCCTTTTGAAAGTTCTTTAGTTACAACTCTTTAGATGCTACCAGGTGGAACTACGACATGGTACGTGTCCAATCGTACCATCTTCCTGGGTGGGTGGACCGCGCGGCGCAGCTGGTGGCAATTCAACCGGCCCAATCCTCCTCCCCTCGCAACGATCTAGAGCCCCTTGCGAACATGAGCCGAACCCTTCCCGGATTCTCCTCACATTCCGTTGTCCCGTGCCTGAAGACGCCCGACAAGATAGACGGTCACTTCTTGCTTGTCAAGCATGATCTGGTGGTGAATTATTTTCTCCAAGCACCAGATCGTGAGGTTCAGATTAGAAACGTGCACTAGATATTGTGTATCTGCTTGATTAATCTGGAGATCGTAATTTTAACCTGTTACAGCGATGTGAGGATGACTCCAAATTCCTCACAACCTGGCACCGTCGTAAGTAAGAAGTATGAGGACGTTCGGAGGGGAGGCCTCATCCGACTCCACAGCTCCGGTTCGGGGGGCCTTACACCCGAAAATGCTTCGACAACGCCAACCCCTGAGACTGATAATGAGAACCTGCCCCACCATACAATGATTCAGGGATTTCGCTGTTCCGTTGGAAGTTTAGCCGGAAGAACCGCTGGCCGTGAGTCACCTGAAAAGGCACGTCATGGCTTCGTACTTCAAGCACTACCCGGGCCCCGCGGGGCTCAGCCCAGCCAAACCCACTGTCAAAAAATCCGGCATAATGAGTGCGCAGCTCTCCGCTGGCCGTATCGTACGGAACCATCTCCGCAGACAGCTCCGGAGGCACCGCAACACGTTGCGCCGAAGCGAACAAATAGAACTCTTCCGGCTCCAGAATCAGCGGACGTTCGCCCGGCGCCTCGACCGGCTCCCAGAAGTCGCGCATATCATAGCGGCCGATTCCGGCGAGGTCGATCACCTCGCTGTGACGTTGCGCGCGATACCCGATGATGCCATCCCCATTGCCGAGCAGATCGATACCCATGAAGAGGCCGTTTTCAACGTGATGGTCCACCACCGACAGGGCTTCGCCAGCGTCGGTATAGAGCAGCGGATAGGTGTCGACCTGCGCGGACAGTTCGGCGTCGGACAGTTCGGCGTCCCCGTTGAAGAACCGCAGCTGGTTCAGCGATTGCCCCGCCTGGACTTTGATCGGAAACGTGCGCGGAAAGACCTCAAGGTACAGCGGACCGGAATACCCCGCCGCCACCTCTTCAAACCGGTGGCTGTGGTCGCTGAGCATGCGGGTGAACACATCGAGCCGCCCGGTGGACGACTTCGGATTCGCCTTCGCACGGATTTCAGGTGGTAAATGCAGGTGTTCCTGCAACGGAATGAGGTACGTCTGCCCGCGTTCGAGCACCGCACCATCAAACTCAAGGCTGAAGCTATACATCTCCAGCGATTGCAGCCGTTCCTGGACGGTGCTGTCCTGCGGAAGGAAACTGCAGCGGACACGGTACGCCACCGTGCCCAGCCGCAAGTCGATGCTGTTCGGTTGGTACTGCCCCGGCTCCAACGGTGCCGGTGACTGGATCGCCTCGCTGGCGACCAGTTGCTTGATCTGCCGGTCCGAGAGCACGCCGGGGGCGAAGTCAGGCACAAGCGCTCCCGTGGCTAGCGGTTGTCGTCAGCGGCGTTGTCCACCGGCGCGGCACCTTTGCGTGGCGCTTCGGCCGGACCGTCATCGTCCATTTCGTCACCCGATCCACGCAAGCTGTCCATCGCGTACGTCATCAGGTCGGGCAGCTTCTCGATCAATGCGTCCACGCCCTTGCCCTTGGCCGGTGTGGCCGGCAGAACGCGCACGTTGTGGCCGTCATGCACGAGGAAGCAAGTCGGTTCGACACGAATACCACCGCCGCCACCACCGCCGGAACCACTTCCCTTGCCGCCTTCACCGCCCTGGCCACCACCCGCACCGAAACCGATGGAAATCTTCACCACCGGCAACACGAGCACATTCCGGAACGTGATCGGCTCGCCAATGACTGTCTCACTGCGCGCAATGTCACGGGCCTTGTCGAGCAGACCCTCGATCAATTTCTGCGCCTGGCTTTCCATGCTTGCTATCTCCTGAGATTCAAGATCGCTTGAGTATCTGCTCTCGCGCCACGCGGATCAAGCCCCACCACGGCATGCGGAACAGGAGCCGCATGACGGGCGGAATGAAACGATACGGCCAAATGTACAGGATCACATGCGCCGTGCCGCTCGGTGCGAGCTGTTCGGAGTTCCAATCCGGGTCAAAATGGACGTGCTTCTGCACGCGCGGATCGAGCACGCCGGTCAATGTATAGTGCCAGCCGAGGATCTGCCCCAATGCCGCCGGATCACCGCCGGTTGACCAGTGAAGCTGGAACGTGCGGAAATTCAGCGCCTGCAAGCATTCCTTCCCGAACAGCAGGATTGCCCGCAGCATCCGCTTGCCGGTGCGGCCATACTTCGTGTATAGCTCACGCGCCTTTGCGAGACCGTCCCTGGCCTTCGCCATCATCGCCCGCAGCGGGATCTTCGGCAAACCGCTCCAACCCTTCTTCTGTTTGCCGGTGCCGCTGTCCTTGCCGGACGATGCATCATCCCCGGAGCCGGACCAGCCCGTTCCCGTGTCTTCCTCGCCAAACAGATCGTCCTCACGTTTCCAATCGGACGGCGTCTCGGACGGACCGGCGGGCTTGGCGGGTGATTCCTCCGGATCAGACGGTTCCGCTGAATCCGCGTCGCGTCGGGTCGAGTCGTCACCGCCTTCTTCGCCATCAAAATGGAAGACAGTGGAGTCGGGTTCGTCCGACGGCGGCTTCGTCTCGTGCGCGATCTGCTTCGGCGCGGGTTCCTCGCGTGGGGGTTCGTAGGGTGTCGCGTCTCGTTTTCCACGGCGCAACCGCAGCAGCGCCCGGATCGGCCAGGTGAGGATGCGCAGCAGGATCACGATCAGCTTGAACAGCCACACAATCGGACGGGTGATGTAGTAGAGGGGACGTCCCACCGAGCGCTTGTAGCGGTCAAGGTTGTCGCCGAGATCGGGCAGCAACGCAAATGGACCGAGCGCGACAGCGTACTCGAACTCCCGGGTCTCGCTGGTCGCACGTACACGCACAATCAACGGGACAAACAGCGGGAGTGCGAGCGGGACAAGTACCGCGATCAGTACGTACCAGCCCCAGTCCACCTCTACGTCCCCGGTCGGATAGTATCACCCATCGCACCCGGAACTGAGAAATCCGGGCGAAAAAGCAAAATGCCGAGTTTGAGTCCTCTGAGCAAGGGGCAATGTTTCGGCGAGCACGCTCAACCGCCCAGTCGCGAGGCCCGGTTTCGACGCACGATGTCCAGCGAATACAGGGTGGTCTGCCGGTACCGGCTGAAACCCAACACTAGCTCGCCGCGACCACGATGATCATCGCCAGCGCTACGTTCATCTCTTCAATCACCTGCCCAACGACCGACCCTTCGCTCGACTTCGCGACTTCCCTGGCCCGCTTTACCGCTTCCCGCTTGACGCTCTTGTCAAACAGTTCGCCCTGGAGGTCACAGGCCAGCGCGATGGAAATCAACGCCGCCGTTCGTGCGTCAGGCGATGACCCGGCGAGCACGACGTCGTCGATCCGGCGGCGAATCGCCAGTTCCGGTGACGGATCGCTGGTTGGATACGTGTGCTGCGGGAACACCCACAGCACCTTGCCGGATTCATGGCGCAGAATTCCGGCGGCGACGAGATCGTTTTCCAGGTCGCGGATCAACCGGGGGAACTTCTCTGACAGGTGTTCCACCCACTCCTTCAATGATCGCGGCTTCTGACGGTCACGGATGACAGCCAGGATCGACTCCTGCACCGGATCGGGGTGCATGGACTCGTTCCGCACGACCACCTTCTTGTCCTCAACCGCCAGCCGGCCCTCGAGCAGCCACTCCACCAGCAATGCACCGACCAACCCGACCCGGAGCTGGTCCGAATCCACGGCCAACGTCCCCTTGTCATCCTTTAACGCGAGCAGCAGCAGTTCATGCGCCATGTGCAACGTCATGGTTTCCCTCAAGCTTCACGATCGTGCCGGATTCAAATCACATGTTGCTCCTCATGCCCCAGACATTCATGTCTGGGATCTTCCTCAGTTCCCTGCATTCCTTTCGGAGTGATACCCCGACAGGTAACTCTAACTCCAGCGGCGGAACAATGCGGTGGAGAGCAACGTCAGCCCGACGGCGACAATCAACGCCGCGCCAAGAACCTGGAACGCCCGATCCGGGCCGAGACCGCTGATCACCGGCTGGGTGACAAACGGACTGATGAACTGGCCGAGGAAGACGGATGTCGTCATGCCACCCATCACACGCCCGCGCATGTTCATCGGCGAGATGTCCATCAGCCATACCGACCCGTTCGGCATCAGCATGCCCATACCAAGCCCGACAATCAGCAGCGAAATCATTGCGAATATGGGGCTGGGTGCGTAGCTGAAACTGAGGTAACCGATCCCGGCGAAGAAGAACACAATACCGTACACGCCAAGGTAGCTGTTGCGGCGCTTCACGTTCGGGTACATCAGCGAGCTGAACGCCGAGCTGAGCGGCAACGCGGCGACCACCAGCCCGACCCACGTGCTGCTGACCGCGAACTTTTTCTCGACGATGAACGGGACCTGTGTCGGAATGGCATACATCACCACGAACATCAGCACGAGCACCGCGTAGTTGAAAATCGCCAATGGTTTGTTCAGGCTGTCTGGAGCATCGGCAACAGCCTGGTGCCCTGGAGCGGGACGGTGTTCACGTTCCGCCTGCGTCGGTTCGTGCAACGCCCACATCGTCAGCGGCAGGAAGAGGAACGCCGCTCCATAGAGGAAGAACGGTCCGCGCCAGCTGATGTCCGCCAGCCAGCCGCCGGCCGTGATAAACAGCACCCCGCCGAAGCCCATGAACGCCGCCTGCAGCCCGAGGAAGCTGGATCGCTCCGCTCCCTCGAAGTAGTCCCCGATCAAGGTCAGCACGCTGGTCATGCTCATCGACACCGCAACACCGAGCAGCAGCCGGAACGCCAGCAACAGGTACAGGTCGTTTACCAACCCACCCGCGACGCCGGCGATACCGTACAGAACCATACCGATGTAGAGGAAGCGGGTTCGTCCGAAACGGTCCACAAACCAGCCAGACACCGGGGACAATAACGCAATCGCCAATGCGGGCATGGTAATCGCCAACCGGGTCAGCAGCTCGACATGAGGGGTATCCGTGAACGCACGCTGGATGCTGGGCAAAGATGCCGCAATCGTCGCCCCAGCCATGATCGTCAGGCTGGATGTGAGCAGTAGCGAAAGCTTGCACCAGAATGGATTTCGGACGGACATTGACGACTCAGGACAACCGTTCGTGGATGCGAACCAATGGGCGGTGGAGTGTACGCATGGTGGTCCGCATTCGCACCATTGGAAACCCTTCACCCGAGCCGGCTGAAACCTCTGTTTGCTTTCAGGCGTCTCGTGCTAAACCGGGTGTCCATCTGCAACTCCATCACCTTTACCTTGCAAGGTGCCGTTCATCAGCATCTTCCACAACTCAGGGAGGTCCCCCCATGCGTGGCGTAACCCGCCTTATCCCCCTGCTGCTGGCCGGATTCGTATACGTTCTCCCCTGCCTGACGCAAGCGCAACCCGTTGTCGAAACGCGACAGCTCAACGACCACCTGTATCAGATCCATGTCGAGAGCAGCTATCACTTCAATGTTCTGCTGTCTGTCGGTGAGGACGGCGCGTTCCTCGTCGACACCGGATTTCAGTTCACCGCCAGTGAATTGCGGGACGCGATCCGTGAGATTACCGACAAACCGATCCGATTCATCGCCCTGTCCCACAGCCACACCGACCACATCGGCGGGTTGGATCTATTGAGCGAGGACGCGACCATCATCGGCCGCGACAACTGCTTTGCTTCCAGCTACTTCAACCTCGCCGACCGCCGCATCTTCGAGGGCCCGACGGTGGAGATGATCAAGCCGGTGAACATGCGCATCAATGGCGAACTGATCAAATTCATCCCGCTCAAGCCTGCTCATTCCGACGATGAAATGCTAGTCTATTTCGTCGATTCAAACGTGCTGTACGTCGGCAGCAGCGTAATCGGGCATGAGTACCCGTACGCCGACGCGCGGGTTGGCGACCTAGACAAGCTATTCGCCCGGATGGACTGGCTGGCCAACGAGTTTCCGGATGTCACCTTCTCGCTGGCACACGGGCAGGACCATACCGCCGCCGAAATTCGTGCATACGTCCACAGCCTGCGCGAAAACGTCGCCATTGTTGATGCGGCATTCGATGAAGGGCTGACCGCGACGGAAATCGCGGAAAGCGGCCGGCTGGCGAACTGGGATGACATGCAGTCCGTGTTCATCAAACACGAATTCTGGGCGCAGCAGGTGTACAACCACCATCACCCGGTGAGGGAATCCTCGGGACCGAAGCCGATCACCGAGCCGTTGACGTCCACCCTGGAAGCGGACGGCATTGACGCGATGATCGCGCAGTACCATGAGCTGAAGGAAACCGCGCCGGACGACTACGATTTCCGTGAAGCCCACCTGAACCAGCTCGGCTACGAGCTCAGCTACCGCGACCGTCTGGACGAAGCGTTGGCGGTGCTGGAATTGAACATCGAGATGTTCCCGGAATCGGCCAATGTGTACGACAGTTACGGCGAGATGCTGCTGCTCGTCGCCGACACCACAAAAGCGATTGAGTATTACGAGAAGGCGCTCGAGGTTGACCCCGAGTACCAGAATGCGAAGACGGTGCTCGAACGCATCCGCTGACTCATTTACCAGCCATCTGACGCCCCGGTTCGGACAGGATCGGGGCGTTTTCGCACGTTTGCGATCTATCCTCACTTCATAAGTTGTTGTGAAATATCCGGGTTGCGCAGTTTTCCGGAGTTTTTCGGTTTCGTACAAATCTTCGACTTGGAATTGTATCTATCCCACCGTACAGCTAGCTTTTCCGGGTGATGCGGCACCCGGCACGAGATTCCCCCTGTTCACGAACAATGAGATGCCCGTATGATCCGGCGCGAATTCATCCAGCGAACCGGCGCGGCAGCGGCCGCCATGGCGATCGGCGCACCTGCCATCATCGCACAGCCCCAGCCTGATGTTCCCAACGTGCTGTTCATCGTCTTCGATGACCTCAACGACTGGATCAGCTGTCTAGGTGGCCATCCGCAGGGCGAGTCACCGAACATCGACGCTCTCGCGGACAGCGGCGTCCTGTTCAGCAACGCGCACGTCAACTGCACGATCTGCGTGCCATCACGCGCCAGCATGTTCAGCGGAATGCGCCCGTCCAGCCTCGGGATTTATGACAACGCCGGCATCTGGCGGGACCGGGTCAGCGAAAACATCATGATGCCGTGGACGTTTCAGAACGCCGGCTATCACGTTTACCGCACCGGAAAATTCCATCACCCAAAGGAATTCGCGGTGTGGGAAGATGAGTTGATGATGGATTCGCAGGTGCGTCCGCCAAACTTCCCGGCGAACAAGGCCAGCATCCGTCCGACGTATTTCCCCCGGCTCGACTGGGGTGTGGTGGATATGCCGGTGCGCGTCACCCGCGACCACAAATTCACCAACTGGGCGGCGGAAAAGCTGCATGTCGGTGCGTCGGAACCGTTCTTCCTCGCCGTTGGCTACAAGGGCACGCATGACCCGTGGTATGTCCCGCGTGAGTTCGCGGAAAAGTACCCGCTCGATTCGATTGAGCTGCCGGATGTGCCCGAGGATGAGCTGGACGATATCCCGCCCTATCCGCAGAACTACATGATGCAGCAGTACTGGTTCCGGGAAGTCAAATTGCATCAGCAGTGGCGCAAAGCGGTGCAGGCCTACCTCGCGACCATCGCCGCCGTCGACTACCAGGTCGGACGGCTGATGAACGAGCTGGAAGACAGCGGCCATGCGGACGACACGATCGTCGTCTTCACCAGCGACCACGCGCTGCACCTCGGCGAGAAATACAACTGGGGCAAGCACTGCGCGTGGCGGGAAGATTCGCACGTGCCGCTGATCTGGCGGGTACCGTGGATCACGCCGTCCGGGGCGGTTAACAACCATGCCACCGAGGTGCTTGACATCTACCCGACGCTCAACGATCTCTGCGACATGCCGGTCCACGAGGATTGCGAAGGGCAAAGCATCCGTCCGCAGCTCGAAGATCCGAGCCTGCCGTTAAACCGGCCCGCGATCATCACGCCGCGCTACGAAGTGCACGCGATCAAGGACGATCAATATCGTCTGATCTACTACAATAACCAGCAGATGGAGCTGTACGACAACATCAATGATCCGCGCGAACACACCAACCTGATCGACGATCCGGCCTACCAGGACGTGATCAACGATCTGTTGACGTGGATCCCCGACGTCAATGTCGAACCGTAGGAATGGACTGAAACGATGAAACGCCTGCTCTACATCCTGCTTTTCCTGCTCCCGGTCTGCACCACTGCGCAGTTCGCCGAGCTGGACTATCAGCTCGAACGGTACGGTGGCGATCAGTACGACACGTTCACCGGCATCGTACCGCTGGACAACGGTTTCCTCCTGATCGGCAACACCTCGTCCGATATCGTCGCCGGCTGGCCGAATGTGTACGCCGAACGGATCACGCCGTCCGGCGAGACGCTGTGGACCAGTTCCCTGAACAACTTCATCAGCGACAATTCCACCGCCGCGATCCAGACCAGCAGCGGCGACTTCCTCATCACCGGCGCCAGTTTCTCATCTGCGGACGGCAACACGCGCGGCTTCATCATGCGCCTCGCTCCGAGCGGTGCGTTGCTGTCGACCGTCGAGTTCGGTCTGAACGGGGATGATCTCGGCACCGGCATTTTCGAGGATGAGGACGGCTATCTCGTCGTTGGGCACTCCCGCCCGCAACCGTTCGGCTATGCGGACGCCTTCGTCTCCCGTTTCTCGGAAAGCGGTGAGCAACTGTGGGGCGAACTGTACGGCAACCCCGAGGACGATCTCTGCACCGGAGCCGCCCAGGCACCGAACGGCAACCTGCTGCTGACCGGCTACACGCACGTCGACGAACCGTCCAGCGCCGACCTGATGATGATCCTCGTCGACAACCAGGGCCAGCAGCTCAACTTCCAGTCGATCAGCACCGAACTGGCGACCATCGGCACCGCCGCCGCAACATTGGACACCGGCTTCGTCGTCACCGGCTACACCTACATCACCGCCGACTCGTCGCTGGAACACCCGCGTCCATTCGTCGTCACCGTCGACACGCTCGGCAACCCGGGCCCATTGACCATCATCGAGGACGCTGACCCGTCGTTCATCAACGCCATCGCGGTGACCGAACGCGGCGACATCTTCCTCGGCGGCGAAACCTTCAGTCGCAATGACGCGATCGTGCTGCACGTAACCCGCGATGGCGAGTTGCTGCACCAGCTGCGGAACCGCTCCAACGGCTGGGACACCATCACCGCGCTCGCCTGGGATCAGCCCCGTCAGACGCTGCACGTCGCCGGCACCACCTCCGGCGGAGATGCTGAGCTGTGGGATTTCTTCCGGGGCACTATCCGGCCGGTCAGCGACACTCATCGCACCATTCCAGTGGCACAAACGCTGACCCTCGGCACACACCCGAACCCGTTCAACGCCAGCTCGACCGTCACCATCGACCTCACCGGACGCGCGCACCTCAAGGTGATCGTCTATGACCTGCTCGGACGGGAAACCATGCGCCTGATCAATGGACACGTGAACGCCGGACGGCATCAGTACTTCATCGACGCCAGCAGCCTCGCAAGCGGCGTGTACTTCGTCAGCGCCGAACTAAATGGAACGCAACGGTCGGTAAGGAAACTGATCCTGATCCGCTGACTTGGTATCTGAGAAGACGGGGACATGAAAATAGGGACCGATGCGATTTGTCTGTTACTTTTTCACTCGATAACTTCGTCTGCCCCAATATTTCTACCCTCCATCAATCCACGGCAGGAAACCTTCCGCGGGCATCAACGTTAATCGACTCTCGGATGAGCCGCGATAGCCGTCACGAACCGACGTGACAGACAATCACGGTCACCAACGCACTCTCGCCCGTCGTATATTGCCATATCTCACAAATCCATCGAGGCGCCCAATGACACGCCAGTTCCCGATCCGTACACACCGTCTCCTGACGTTCGACCGTTTGACCCGTTTCCCTATGGTCCTCTTCCTGATCATCCTCCCCCTGCTGATCGCGTCCTCCGCCTACGCCCAACCTCCCGACCCCCTGTGGACTCGAACGTGGCATTATGGTTCTAACAGGGAGTACATGGACGCCATCCGCGCAATTCCGTCAGGTGGATATATTGCCACCGGTTTTACTCGCTACATGTCGACTGTTTACCAGGTCTGGACCGCCCGTCTGGATCAGGAAGGCTATGAAATCTGGTTGAACATCGAAGGTGGAACATCAACCGACGCGGGGCACTATATCGAGCCAACCAGCGATGGCGGATTCATCCAGTGTGGTGAAACCTGGTCATACCATACGGGGGTCGGGTTCGACGCCTTCATTCGCAAGCTTGACGCCAATGGCGAACAGGAATGGGCTCGTGTGTTCGACAGTGGTTCCATCGGTGATCTCTTCTATGCCGTGCGGGAAGTCCCAGCAGGGGGATACATCGCAGTTGGGTATGTCGGCCATTCGAAAATCGTCCGGTTTGACGCCTCAGGCAATGTCCTCTGGGAATGGCTGCATCCCAATCCACTGTATTCCCCAGAATGGGTGGAACCCACAGCTGATGGCGGATTTGTCATCCCAACGGAACATTTCAATCAAGATGCGCAGACGCGGGTTTTTACGCTTTACAAGGTAAGCGCTACAGGTAGCACCCTTTGGATGAACGATGAAGCGTTGCCGGATCTTCCCCTCGAAGCAAGAGCATTCTGCGTCCGTGAGGACCACGATGGATACCTGTATGCGGGAGGAGCAGTGCGAGCACCGAACGATTCGACGTATTACGATTTTTACGTCTCGAAACGAAATCCAGACGGGTCAATCATTTGGTCAAATCTTGTAAACAACCCTGAAGCTGGCTACCTGAGTTTTGAAAAAGTCGATCACATTACAATTCTCGCCGACGGAAATGTCGTCGCAGGTGGAATGAGTCAAAGTTCTGAAAACGGATATCATCTTTGGCTGATGAAGATATCCTCCGATGGTGAGATCAACTGGCTGTACGATCAGACCGAAGGTGAAATATCCTGTACCGATCAGGGCCGTGACGGTTCGATTGTCGCATCCTGGTATCCGTATCTACCGGGCGAACACGATTCGCAAGACCTCGCGTTGATGAAGTGGGAGCCAGAGATAGAAATCCAGCTTGAACCTGAGGTGACGATCATTCCACCCCAGGGAATGACACTTCATTTCGCTGCAGCTGTCAGCAACATCCTCCTCGATCCAACCCCGCTGGACGTTTGGGCGACTGTCACCACGCCCGCCGGAAACAGGTTCCCGCTACAGCAAATCACGGTGACACTGCAACCTGGCGGAACATTCTACCGGCCCACTGTCCCGCTCGACATTCCTGCCACCGCACCACCGGGGGAGTACACTTACGAGATTCATATTGGAGATTCCTCACCTGTTCCACCTGGTGGCCCCAGCGGTAACCGTGACATGGGGCTGGGATCGTTTACGTTCACCAAGAGTGATCAGGCGGGGAATTCCAGTGCTTCTGGTGGGACCGGAACCGCTGATGATTTTGTTTGGCCTGTTCCCCAAGGCGTTTGGGACTTCTTCGGCTTGAACGGGACTGATCTGCTATCATCCACGGATGGTCCAGATCAGGCGACAGCTTACGACGAAGCGTCAACCGGAATCGTCGAACCAGATCTCCGCGCTCACCCTAATCCGTTTAATGGTATCACGACGGTAGCAGTCGTACTTCCGACAGCAGGTAGGGCACAAGTTGTGGTGTACAACACCCTCGGCCAGCAGGTGGCAACCCTCGCAGATGGCGTACTGCCTGCCGGTGAACACACCTTCACCTTCGACGCGACCCACCTGACAAGCGGATTGTACTTCGTCCGTGCGACCGTCCCGGGCCAGTTCGATAAGGTCTACAAGGTTGTGCTGATGAGATAGCTGGAAGGTGAGAGTCTACCGCCCGTTGACCGTGATGTCGCCCCAGCCCAACTTCTGCCGCAGGACCTCGTAAAAATACCGTCCCGCGAAGTTGACCAGGCAGGCGTCGTTGTCCGCACGCCGGACCGACACGCTGCGTCCGCTGCCGACACGCGCCACATTCTGCCCGTCAACCGTCAACGAATAATACCCCGCCGGCGAATGCGCCTCGATGCGAACCGTCTTGTCGTCCTTGATCACCAGCGGCCGGTTGCTCAACGAATGCGGATTCAACGGCGTCAGGATCAGCCCGGCCATGTTCGGCTCAAGCAATGGACCGCCCGCCGACAAGCTGTAGCCGGTGGAACCGGTGGGCGTGGCGAGGATCAGGCCGTCCGCGCGGAACGTGTTGAGATACTCCTCATCAATGCTGCTGCGGATCTTGATCAGCCGGCCATAATCCGATTTGTCAACGACGACATCGTTCAGCGCACGCCATGGGCCGCCGTGATCGCCGCTGTCAACCATCACCTCAAGAATCATCCGCCGTTCGATTGACCACTTGCGCGCGAGTAGCTGTTCGGTCCGCTGAAACAGTTCCTGCGAACCGACTTCGGTGAGATACCCCAACCCGCCGAGATTCACCCCAAGCACCGGCGTTTCCAATCCGCCCAACCGGTTGACCGTGTTGAGCAACGTGCCGTCCCCGCCAAAGCTGAGCACGATGTCCACATGCTTGCCCAACTCTTCCGGCGGGTAAAACGTGCGCTGGCCGAGGTTGTCGATCTCGCGCAACTCGTCTGAAATCGCGCAGTCCACGCCACGTTCATCCAGCCAGCGCAAATATTCCGGCAGGACGACGTGCAGCATTTCCTTGTGACGGTTTCCGGCGAGACCGAGAATCATGGGGGCATCCACCTGGTTGATGTCGCTGGAATGTAGGCATTGCCAGCCGAAATGTTGTGCTCATCCAGCGTCTGAGAGCGCTCCAGCAAGCGTTTCCCAAAAATCACCAGCATACGCTGAGAAGTCGCTGGCTATCGACAACTGGCGAGAAACCGCATCAGAGGAGTGCGCCAGAGGTCGCCTGAATGACCGAACTTCTTGTTGAGGTGGCCGAAACGCTGAAACACACTATTATCACTATATCGCGAGTTTGTGATGAGAAGTAACTTACTATTGTTATATTTAGTATTTTACGGCGAAAACGGAGTGCTGCACGGAAGGGCAAAACAAGAAAAATGAGGAGTTCTGACAGGCTACTGCTGGAGGATCAACGACCGAGGGAAGAGGGGTCTATCAGCTGACGTTCGCCGTCTGCAAGCAATTTCTCGACCTTGACCTGGGCCGCTTCGAGAGTGGTGCGGCAACGGGTCAGGGCTTTTTGGCCCTCTTCGAATAATTTCAGGTTTTCTTCAAGAGGAAGCCCACCTTCTTCCAACTTCGAAACGATGGACTCAAGACGTTCAAGTTCGCGCTCAAACTTAGGCTGTGCGGACACTTCGCCAGTCTGCGCCATCACTCTTCTCCCTGTCGAGACGTGCAGAACATTCTTCTAAAACTGAGCGAGGAGAAAATGGTCATAAAACTTAGCCCTTCGCCACTCTTTTTGAGGATTTCGAGCTCTTCTCAGCTCTGACCTTCTCAATCCGTGCATCTGCCTCGCCGCGCGCAAAACGGATCGAGATTTCCTGCCCTTCGATCAGCTCCGCGGAATTCTGAATGACCCAATCTCCGCTCTGTACCACGGCATAGCCGCGATCCAACACTCCGAGGGGCGACAACGCGTTCAACCGTTCGCCGAGACGCTCAACCTTTGTCTCGCGGTCCTTCAGCAATTGGGCGATGGCTCTCCGAGCTCGGGACTCGGCGTCATCCACCTGCTGCATCCATTGCCGGAGTTGATCGGGGAACCGTCTCAGCCCATACCCGCCCGCCGCACGATCGAGTCGCTGCTGGTAGCGTTCCATCACCTGGCGGATCGCGCGCACCAGCCGGTGCCCGCTGGTATCAACTCGGTGCTTGAGGTCCATGCGATCGGGGGTGGCGGATTCGGCGGCGCCGGTCGGTGTCGGGGCGCGGTAGTCCGCCGCGAAATCGGTCAGCGTGGTGTCGGTTTCATGCCCGACGCCGCTGATGATCGGGATTTCACTGCCGGCGACCGCGCGGACGAGCACCTCTTCGTTGAACGCCCACAGGTCTTCCAGCGACCCACCGCCACGGGCGACGATGAGCACGTCCGGTCGCTCTTCGTCCGGCATCGCGTTGAAGGTGGCGATACCGCGCGCCACTTCCTCCGCCGCGCCATCGCCTTGTACTTTCACTGGCAACAGGGTAACCGTCAAGCCGAAGCCGCGCCGTGCCAGGGTGACCAGTACATCGCGGACCGCCGCGCCACTGGCTGAGGTGAGCACGCCGATCTTCGCCGGCATCTTCGGGATCGGACGTTTGCGCTCCGCCTCGAACAGGCCTTCCGCCAGCAAACGTGCCTTCAGCTGTTCAAATTCGAGCGCGAGCGCACCCATCCCAGCCGGTTGCATCGCTTCGATGCTGAACTGGTAGCTGCCACCTTTTTCGTAAACGGTGATCCGTCCGTAGGCGAGCACGTCAAGCCCGCTCTCGGGGGTAAACTCGAGACGGGCGGCAGAGGTTCGCCACATCACGCCACGCAGAGTGGCGCCGGCATCCTTGAAGGTCAGGTAAATGTGCCCGCTACGGTGCAACACGACATCCGACAGTTCAGCACGCAGCCACATCGGTCCAAACGCGGACTCCAGCGTCTGCTTGATCTGCCGGGTCAGGTCACTGACCCCGTAAACGTGGTCGGCCTGGTTCATCGGCACCGTCTCGGATTGCCTGAGCGGCGGGGAAACACAATCCAGTCACGAAGAAGCAGAGGTGTACCGATTCAAAAACGAGCGGCCCATACGCGGGCCGCTCGTTGAAATCGACACACTTCAGCGATTCGACCTACTTCTTCTTCTTGTGACGGTCGCGCTTTCTTCTCTTCTTCCGCTTATGAGTGCGGATCTTCTGCAGTTTTCTCTTGCGTCCGGAAGGCACAAGCTCTCCTGGTGCAACTCGTTGGCATAGTCCACCGGGACCATGCCCGGGTTCCAATTGTCGAGCAGGGAAGGTAAGCGAATGAGGCACGGTCAACAAGGGCTCGTGCCTCACCTTCTCCAAACAGTAGAGGTTTTGCTCGAAAAACCTTACTTGTTAAGGCGCGCCTTCAGCTTCTCGGAAGGACGGAAGACCGGAGCCAGTTTCGCCGGAACTCGGATACGCTGACCTGTCTGTGGGTTGATAGCATCGCGTTCCGCGCGCTGCTCGACCTTGAAGGTGCCGAAACCACGGATTTCGACATGCCCGCCGTTTACCAATTCAGTGCTAATGCCTTCCAACACTCCCTCGACCACCGCAGCCACCTCAACCTGAGTGAGACCCGTACCAGCAGCGACGCGAGAGACAAGATCAGCCTTGTTCATCGTGTAGACTCCGCTTTCCACAAATACTTGAACGAACTATGACCCTGGACGCGCTCGGTGGCACGCCCCAACATGTTATCCAAAAGGAGATCAACCCAATCCAACTCACTTCGCCGGTATGGCCGGACAAGGATCGGTTCTCCTTCAATTCCAGCCATTTGCGCGGCTAAGCGAACGGCAAGGTACTGATCTCCAAGAATGTCCACAAGCCCATGCTCCACTGCCTGCGTACCCGTGAACACACGGCCATCAGCGACACTTTCGACTGCGGCCCGTTCCAGTCCGCGCTCGTCGATGACAACGTCGACAAACTCACGGAACGCGTCGTCGATATACCCTTGGAAATACCGACGTTCAGCCTCGGTCAACTGACGGGAGGGATTGCCGGCATCCTTATACTCGCCGGACTTCACAACTTCGGTTTGCAAGCCAACTTTCTCGAACAAGCCCTCCACAAGCAGCAACTCCATGATCACTCCAATGGAGCCCGTCGTGGTGCCCGGGTTGGCAACAATGCTGTCTGCACCGAGCGACGCATAATACGCCCCGCTGGCTGCCACGTTTCCCATTGACGCGATCACGGGCTTTTCATCACGTGCCCGCTTCACCGCTTCATACAATTCCTGAGACGCGGCAACGGCTCCGCCGGGGCTGTCAAACCGGATCACGATCGCCTTGATGCGGTCGTTCTCGCGGAAGTCGTCGATCTCGTTGACCCAATTGCGCGCGTCGTAAATCGGACCGACTACATCGACCAGGCCGACACGCTCGCCGAAGCCAACCGTTTCCTCAACACTGTGAAACGGACCCCAGCTGCCGGCCAGCACCAGCACAAGTGCCACGACACTGCCGAGGATGACGATCAGGACAATCAGGTCAGAACGACGGCGTGAACTCATCCGTTCCGTCCTCCAGCAGTACGTCGGATGACCAGCTTTTCGCCCGGCTTGATCCCGCGGGCATCACGGATGTTGTTCCACGACTTCAAGTCATTTACCGAGACGTCAAACTGCTTCGCGATCTCCCAAAGCGTGTCGCCCTTACGCACGAGGTAGACGGTTTCGCTTTCGTCCGCGCTCGCCGTTGTCGACGCCAACGCCTGCGCTTCCGGAACCTTCAACACCTGGCCGGGACGAATCACACTGCGGCTATTGAGCCCGTTCAGCGAACGAAGCTGCGAGACGGTAATCCCGCTCGCCATCGCGATATCCCACAGCGTATCACCGGAGCGTACCCTGTACTCACGCGTGCCGCCGCTGGCGGTTCCTGCCTGTTCTCCGCTCTCCGGTGCAGGCTGAACCGCCCGCGCTGAACCCGATGATCCGGAGGACGAAGCAACCGTGGCGTTCGCCTCGCCGACGATCAGGTTCTGGCCAGGATGAATCACGCTGCGCGTGCTCAGTCCGTTCCAAGCCAGCACCTTGCTGAGCCCAACGCCGTGACGATCGGCGATCTCGGTCAACGTGTCGCCGCTGCGAACGGTGTAAATCGGACGACCGGTCGGATCAGTACGATCCGCGGTCGCGGTAACCTTGCTCGCGGCCGGTTTCGTGCCGCCGTAAATCACCAGCTTCTGGCCGGGACGGATGGTGCTGTACTTGCCGAGCCCGTTCCATGCCAGCAGGCGGGACAAACCCACGCCCTGGCGTTCGGCGATCTGCGACAACGTGTCCCCACGCCGGACGACATACACCCGCGACTCGTCGTCGCCACCGTAGTCCGCACGGCCGGTAAAGCCCTGCGCACTCTCCGGTCCGACCGGAATCATCAGCGTCTGGCCCGCGCGAATGCGGTTCGGATTACGCAGCTTGTTCTCGGCGACATCCATGATCGCGCGCATCGAGGTACCATACCGCCGTGCGATGGTCGACAATGCCTCGCCGGAACGCACGGTGTGCCGGACCCACGACGTCTTCTTGGATGGCGGTACCGTCGCCAGCGCCTCGTCGAACCCGTCCGCGTGACCTTCCGGCAGGTACAGCGCGATGTTCTTACGATCCGGCGGCGTGCACCAGCGGCGGATCGCCGGGTTCATGTTCTTGAACTCGGAGCGACTGATGCCGAGCGCGTCCGCCAACGCATCCATGTCCACCGCCTGGCTGACGTACACTGTGTCCCGCGGGGGCATCTCGCGGAAGGTCGGGCTCGTGAAACCGTATTTCTCCGGGTTCTTCGCGATTTGACGCGCAGCGAGGAAGGTCGGGACGTAGTTCCGCGTCTGACGCGGCAAACGGTTCAGATCCCAGAAATCCCGGCTGTTCGAGCGGCGAATCTCACGGTTCACCCGCCCCTCACCGCAGTTGTAAGCGGCCAGAGCGAGGTACCAGTCGCCGAGGTGTTCATACAGCTGCCGCAGGTATCGGCTGGCGGCGTGTGTCGCCAGTTCCGGGTCGCGGCGTTCATCATACCACCAGTCGATCTCGAGGTCGAAGATACGGCCCGTCGAGGAAATGAATTGCCACGGGCCGACGGCTGCGGCATAACTGTGCGCGTCATGACGGAAGCCCGACTCGATCATCGCGAGGTAAACGAGATCCTCCGGGACGCCATGTTCGCGCAGAATCGGTAGCATGCGCGGAATCATCTCCTCCGCGCGCTGCAACCATACTTCCATCGCTTCCCGGCCACGCTGCTTCTCGGTGAAGTAGGTGATCACATTCTCAACCTTGCGGTTGTCATAGTGTGGAATCCCGGGGAGCTGGTTCTCGTGGTGGATGGTCGTATCGAGAACGACTTCAAAGGTGTCGAGGGTCAGTTCCTGGATCAGGCTGTCCGGATCGCCGAGCGCATCCTCCGTGGTGACCAGCGAACTCAACCCCTCGGGTGTCGCGACGAGGTCGCCGCTGATCGCGCCGAAACGGTCAACATACAGGGTTGACCAGGAAGCGAGCGAATCGACCAGCACCGGACGCGCGCGCTCCGGCACATCGAGCAGGATTTCCTGCAGCGCGAGGATCGCGTTCATCATCTGCTCTTCAGCCGCCGAGGAATCGCCACGGTCAAGAGAATGCTCTGCTGATTGCATCCAGCGTGGGGTCTGCTCGAGGACTTCTTCCGCCGTCATATCCGCATAGACTACCTGACGCAACGAATCGTCCGCCGTCATCTGATCCCCGCTGGCACCGCTCCACTGGCCTAGAGTGGAACATCCGGCCACCGCGAGCACGATAAACACCGTCAAGATCGGCAGGTACGCAAATCGAACGTGAACCGTCCGCGCTATGTCACTCATCGAGGAAACTCCTCAGTACTTACATTTAGACGCTCAAAACTAACAGAATTTAGGAGAATACGCAAGCCTTCATCGAAACTTCTTTCCGGGCTCGTTGTTCCGCTGCTTCCCACGCCGTACTTTGCCCGGATGAACACTTTACGCCGCCGTGCCCTGCTCCTGCTGCTCTCCGTGCTCACCCTGCTGCTCGGGGGCTGCGTTACGCACACCCTGTTGATCACACTCACCGGAGAGACTCCTGAGATCACCTGGCAGATTGAAGGTGACTCTCTGGACGTCTTCGACAATCGCATTCCGCTGCCCGGAAACGGCTGGGCTCAGCTGGAGCAAAAAGTCGGGGAAGACAGCAGCGGGAATCTCGTCGGCAGTCTTCTGTATCAAGCCCGGACTGTCGTGAATCTGCCACATCCGATCTCTCCGATGGGAGAAACCGGTCTGGTGGATGTGCGGCAAGACGACGGCTGGTTCTATGACGTTACAACCGTCACGGTCACATTTCCAAGTTGGAACGCACCTGAGCGGTACGGAGATCCCGACTCTCATATCCCCGCAGACATCCTCGCGCTCGAGGAGAGTGGCCTGGATACGACGTTGACACCTGAGGGCGATCAGGAGTTACAGCGCATCAAGGCTCGCGCCGGGCAACTGTGGACAGTCGACCGCTACCTGCGGCAGATGGAACGTGTGGTCACCAGCGAGCTTGGCGCGGATGCTGACAGTGCGGTGGTGCGCGATGCGGTCTCCCGCTTTGCGCCGGTGGTGCGGGCGTACGTGATGAGCCTGCAGGGCGATGCAATGGAGCCGGTCGATCCGCAGGATGTCAGCCTCGAATGGTATCCGGAGTTACGCGAGTCGATGATCACCGCCGCGTCTGAAGCGACCGGGCTGCCGGTCGAAAAAATGGCCGCCGCCGCCGATTCGCTTGACGAAGAATACAAGCGCTGGGTCGACTTCAAGGACGATACCGTGCAACTGGCGCTCGTGATGCCGGACGCGCAGTACCGCCGCATCGTTCCCGAACCGGACGAAACCAGCGGTGACACGCTGGTATGGAACGTCGAGCGCGACCGCGTGGCAAGCCAGGACCTTCAGATCGTCGCGGCCGGGTATACCTTCTCGCTGCTGCCTATCGCGCTGGCCGGACTGTTGATCGGCGCGCTGGCCGGACTGATCGTACGGCTGGCCAAACGCAAACGCTAACCCTTTTACGATACCCAAACCGATGACACCCAGTGACCTGCAAACCCTGACCGCGCGGGTGATCAAGCTCGTGCAAGAGGTCGGGGATTACGTGCGCGGCGAACGTGAACGCGTGCAAGCGTCAGAGATCGAGATCAAAGGCCAGGGGGACTACGTTTCCCGCGTTGACCGTGAGTCCGAAGACCGTCTTCGCGCCGGGCTGACCGCGATGCTGCCGGGCAGCACTTTCATGGGCGAAGAGGAAAGCCCAGAAGAGCGTGGCGGCGACTGGCGCTGGATTGTCGACCCAATTGATGGCACCGCGAACTACCTCGCCGGCCTGCCAACCTGGGCGATCTCGGTCGCGCTTGAGGATCGTCGCGAGAACCCGGAGTTCTTCGGCCCGCTGACCCTCGGCGTCGTCGCTGAGCCCGCGTTGAACGTTATCTACGACGCGTGGCGGGGTGGTGGCGCGCGCAAGAACGGAATCCCGATCCATGTCAGCGCCGACCGGCCGTTGGAACACGGTATCGTCGCCACTGCCTTCCCCTTCCGCCGCCGGCAGAAGCTTGAGGACTACCTCGCGCTGTTCACCGAAATATATCCGCTGGTGTCCGATTTCCGTCGCATCGGGTCCGCGGCCGCCGACCTCTGCTGGGTCGCGGACGGTACCTTCGACGCCTATTTCGAGATGGGGCTGAAGCCGTGGGATGTCGCCGCCGGGGCGTTGATCATCGCGGAAGCGGGCGGAAAAATCAGCGACTGGTGGGGCAAGCCGGTGTGCGAAACCGGGTGGACAATCACCGGCAACGCGCACGCCTACGACGCCCTGCGTGCGATCATCGACAAGCACAAGTTCACCCGTCCACGCGATCTGTTCCGTTAAGCCGAATCCTGCGTCATGAACCTCATCCTGCCGAACCAGACCTTGCGGCCGGTGATGGTCGTCAGTCTCGACGGCACACCGTTCAGCCTGATCCAACAACGCGCA
The DNA here is from genome assembly GCA_963675295.2 of bacterium. Taxonomy (GTDB): domain Bacteria; phylum Electryoneota; class Electryoneia; order Electryoneales; family Electryoneaceae; genus BMS3BBIN04. The sequence goes on along the minus strand of CAXXKJ010000002.1, from coordinate 1,208,375 downwards.
ACGCAGTCCGGATCGATCTGGCCACGCCTGCTCGAGCACGGAAGCATGCGCCGCATCCGTTCCAGCCGGCCGGAGATGTCGAGTGTGGCGTGGGCGTCCTATCTGACCGGCACAAACCCCGGCGAACACGGCGTGTTTGGTTTCGTCGAGCCGGAACTCTCGCCCCGTCCCCGGTTGATCTACCCGAATGGGGCGAGCTTGCGCGTGCCGACCATTCTGCAACGCGTCCACGACGCCGGCGGGACCGTGGTCGCGATCAACGTGCCGATGACCGAACCGCCGGCGCCGTTGCGAGGCGTCACCATCGGCGGCTTCCTCGGGATTGATTTGCCGGGCAATGTGCAGCCGCCGGAATTGGAAGCCGACCTGCGCACGGATGGGTACGTCGTCGATGTCGAACCGGGGCTGGCGTACGAGAACCGGGACCGTTTCCTCGACGCGCTCGACGCCGCCCTCGACGCCCGCCTGCGTGCCGCGCGACGCTTTGCCCTCGAGACGCCGTGGGATTTCTTCCACCTGCACATCATGGAAACCGACCGGCTGTTCCACTTCTTCTGGGATGAACCACTGTACGCCGAACGGTTCAACGCGCTGCTCGACAAATGCGAAGCCGCGGTCGCGGAATTCGCTGAGCTCGCACGGCAACGCGGAGCGGCGTTTGTCACCCTCTCCGACCACGGCTTCACCCGCGCCCGGCGGATCGTGTTCGTCAACGCTCTGCTGGAAAAGGCCGGACTGCTGACCTATACCGGCGGAGAGCCGTCGCTCGAAACCGTTCACCACAGTTCCGCTACGTACGCACTCGCCCCGGGACGCGTGTTCCTGCGCCTCGCATCAGGTCCGGACCGAGAACGGTTGCGGGATTCGTTGGCGGCAACGTTGCGCGAGGTACGCGATCCACTGACCGGCGAGCATCCGTTCGCCAGTGTCGACACGCGGGAGGAGTTGTACACCGGGCCGCATGTCGCCCGCGCCGCCGATCTGATCCTGCTGCCCACCGAGGGTTACGACATCAAGGCTGACTTCGGCGCGGCGAGTGTGTTTGAGACGCCCTCCGTGCTGGTTGGGACACACAGGTTCGACGACGCGTATTTCTTCGCGAATCAGGGGTCGGTCGTGGAGTGGAATGATGGCGAGAAAGACATCGCGGACGCCGGCCAGGAAGTGATGCGGTTGCTGGGGGTGTGAGGCTTGAAAGAATATATATGAGATATGAGATGTGAGATGTGAGATGTGAGATGGAAGTTGAAAGTCGGTAGCGTCCGCGTCTGCAAGCAGACACGGGCACATCAACAGTGGGCTATTCCCAGACATAAATGTCTGGGGCATGTAACAAATCAACGATGTTATTTAGTCTGAACACCGGTGTCATTACGTCAGAACACCTGCTTCAACAGCTCACGCAATTCGGCAAGGATCATCGCGGTCGCACCCCAGATGCGGTGTTCGCCGAGTTCGAAGAGCGGCACACGTCGAATGCGAGTCCGTCCCGCCATCACATCGCCTTCCTTAGGGGCATCGTCCGCCAGCAGCTCCGCCACCGGCATGAACAAGATGTCTTCGACCTCACGCGGATCAGGCGTTAAAACGGGGTCGTCATCCGTGATCCCGACGAACGGATGAATCAAATGATGGCTGACCGGCACCGGCAATGGCGTCAGCTCACCAAGCACGCTCACCTTCTCCGGCGGCAGACCAACCTCTTCTTCGCTTTCGCGCAACGCGCAGGCGTCCAGCGTCTCGCCCGCCTCCAACCGTCCTCCGGGCAGACCGATCTGGCCGCTGTGGACATATTCGTCCACCACGCGTTCAATCAACGGAAAGCCCCAGACGCCGTTTCGCTGATGCAATGCGATCAGCACGGCGGCATGACGGTAGCGTGAGTCGTCGACGTCGATCCGCCGTCCTTCCGGCGCGAGAGCGAGCTGAGCCTTCGTTCCGGGAAGAGTTTCGGCGAGCAACAGGCCGAGTTTTGTGGTTAATGTTTCGTGTGTCATCGTCATGATCTTCGCAATGCAAGTGTTGGCCTATCATACAACCGCACAAGGGTCCCGGTGCAAGAAGCACGCGCGGAACACACCCAACCGAGGCGTTACACACGCCCTGACCCTTAAGCTATCTAAGGTTAGCGAACTTATATGAGGTGATTCAACCGGTTGAAATATCATACCCCTGAGTTTTCATTGACCGGAATGCCTCGCCCAATGCGAAGTAAAGAGCTGAAACCCGCTGATGGAGCCGATCACGGAGAAAACCGGCTGGGAACCTGCAAAAGTCGGCTCCTTTGTCTCCCCCCTTGCATCCAAGATCCTGAGGTTTAACTTTTCACTGTGTCAACACCGCGCAGTTCTTTGCGAACCGAGTCCTGAGAGTCATTTCTGCTAAGTATTTCGTGGATTCGGAGAAAAATCTCAGTTATTCCAGTTATTGCATTTTTTCAGGGAGCCGGGCGGGCTCTATATTGCGTGGGCATGGAAACCATGGGGCGGAGATGACATCGGACACTTCCACGTTGCCGATCGAAGGGGATGTGCTAAAGTTGGCCGAAAAATACTCAAGGAATAGCGAACTGATCAGCGAAGAGCAGCTCTCCGCACTTGTCAAGCTGTTCGAAGAATTCAACCAGGCCTCTTCCGCGATCAGTGAGAGTTACCGTGCCCTGGAAAAACGGCTCGCCGACCTGAGCGAACGGTTGGAAAGCCAGGAGCACCTTCTTTCGCGTACCCAGGGATTCCTCTCCAGCATTCTCGCCCATATCCCTGTCGGCATCATTGTGCTTGATCTTGATGGCCGGATCAATCTCGTCAACGAAGAGGCGCAACGGTTGACCGGCATCCGTGCTGCGGACGCCGTCGGCAGCCCCTACGGCGACATCTTCCCATGCGACATCAACGTCGCCGATTCCGCCCTGTTCACCCTCGTCAACGGTCCCGAAATCGACCCGCGTGAACGGTCGTACAAGTCTGTCGAAGGCGAAACCAACCCGGTCCGTTTCTCGACCAACTGGGTCTACGGCAAGGACGGAAAACGCATCGGCGTGCTCGAGATGATGGAAGACTTGAGCCCGGTAAAGGATCTGCACGAACAGATGCGGCGCCGTTCCGACCTCGCGACGCTCGGTGAGATGTCGGCCCAGGTCGCGCATGAGCTGCGCAACCCGCTCGCCGGCGTTCAGGGCTTCGCCCAGTTCCTGCTCGAGGACATCGAGGAAGAACACGCCGCCCGCCGGACTGTGGAAAAGATCGTCGGTGGCGTGCGTGACATCGAACGTATTGCCAGCCGTCTGCTCGAATACACCCGCCCGCTGTCGCCAGCGTACTCCGAAGTTGATCTGATCGACCTGCTGCGCAATGAAGCCGAACTGATCCACTCGGAAATCAGCTCGGAACAACGCCAGATCGACGTGCAGCTGATGGTGCCAAAGGAACGAGTGATGGTCGACTGCGATAGCAGCCTGATCAAGCAGGTGGTGCTGAATCTGCTCAAGAACGCCTGCTCCGCGATTGAAACAGAGGGAACGGTCAAGCTGGGCTTACGGTGGAATCTGCTCCGCAACCGGGTCAACGTGTTCGTCGAAGATGACGGCATCGGCATCGCGGAAGAAAACCTCGACAAGATCTTCAACCCCTTCTTCACAACCCGTACCAAGGGTACCGGCCTCGGTCTCGCAATGGTGAAAAAGATCGTCGATTCGCACGACGGTGTGATCACGGTCCGCTCTGCATCCAAGCAGGGCGCGAGGTTTGATTTCGAATTGCCCATCCGGAGGTAGTCTATGGCGGGTTCACGGGTCCTCGTTGTCGATGACGAAGAACTGGTGCGGGATTTTCTCGCCGAAGCGATCCGGCGTCTCGGACACGAAGTCCACACCGCCGAGGATGGTGTCGAAGCTGAAAAACTGATCAACCAGACCGAATTCGACCTCATCTTTTCCGACATGAACATGCCGCGCAAGGATGGCATGGCGGTGCTCAACCACGCCATGAGCCGGCAGCCGGATGTTCCCTTCGTCATTCTTACCGCCTACGGCAGCATCGAGAACGCCGTCGAAGCGATCAAGAAGGGCGCCTACGATTACCTGACCAAACCGATTGACCTCGACCTGCTCAAGCTGACCGTCTCGCGCGCGTTGCAGCGTGGACGGTTGATGCTGGAAAACCGGCAGCTGCGAGCCGTCGTCGAATCCGAACAAGGCATTGGCGCGTTGATCGGCACCAGCCCGCCGATGCGCAAACTGACCGAGACACTCGAGCTGATCGCCCCGCAGCCGGTCGATGTGCTTGTCACCGGATCTTCCGGCACCGGCAAGGAGCTGGTCGCGCGGGCGTTGCACTGGTCGAGCCAGCGGCACAAGAATCCGTTCATCAAACTCAATTGCGCCGCGCTGCCGGAAAATTTGATCGAGTCCGAACTGTTCGGGCATGAAAAGGGCGCGTTTACCGGCGCGATCAAGACCCGCAAGGGCAAGTTCGAAGCCGCGCATGGCGGCACGATCCTGCTCGACGAAATCTCCGAGATGCCGATCACGTTGCAGGCGAAACTGTTGCGCGTCCTGCAGGAACGGGAATTCGACCGGGTTGGTTCGAACGAGACGATCAAGATTGACGTGCGGGTTGTCGCGACGACGAACCGCAACCTCAACGAGGAAGTCAAGGAAGGGCGGTTCCGCGAGGACCTCTACTTCCGGCTCAATGTCGTCCCGCTCGAGATTCCGCCGCTGGCGAAACGACGCGATGACATCCCCTCCCTCGCCGACCATTTCCTGAAGCGGTACGGCGCACGTTACGGCAAGGACATCCAGGAGATCGAAGACTCCGCGATGGACTACCTCAAAACGCAGCCGTGGCCGGGGAATGTGCGTGAACTGGAAAATCGCATCGAACGTGCGGTTGTGCTCGCGCGCGGTTTGGAATTAACGCTAAGCGACGTCCAGCTGGACGCCACCACCCCGACCGCTGACACCGGCTCGTTCGGCATGATTCCGCTCGCCGAACTGGAAAAACGCCACATCATGACCACCCTGCACGAGCTGAACTTCAACCGTACCAAGGCGGCCGATCAGCTCGGCATCTCGATCCGTACCCTGCGCAACAAGCTCAACGAATACCGCGATCAGGGTGAGGATATTCCGAAGGGTTGATGGTTGTGGCAACCTTCGCCGAGCAGATCCTCCAGTTTTACGACGGCCTCACTCCGCCCGCTGTGCCCGCGTCCGCCGGGGTGCTGAATCCGTACGCGGAGCATGAAGTGCAGCGTGTGATGCGGGAGTTCTTCACCCGCTATTTCAGCGACACTGAACCACGCACGTTCCTGATTGGAATCAACCCCGGCCGTTTCGGCTCCGGCATCACCGGCATCGGTTTCACCGACCCGCTGGCGTTGGCCGAAGATTGCGGCATTGAGCACACGCTGGGCACTGGCACAGAACTGTCCGCCCGGTTCGTGTACCAGGTGATCCGGCGCATGGGCGGGCCGGAATCGTTCTACCGGCAGGTCTACATCACCGCCCTGTCGCCGTACGGCTTCGTGCGTGACGGCAAAAACCTCAACTTCTACGACGACCCGGAGTTGGAAGCGGCGGTCACTCCGTTCATCGAGGCTACGTTGCGCGAGCAGGTTGCGTTCGGCGCGAAACCACGCGCGATCATCGCCGGGACCGGGCAGAATTTCAAACGCGCCCAGGCGATCAATCAGCGGCTCGGCCTGTTCGACGAACTCGTCCCGCTCGCCCACCCACGCTACATCATGCAATACAAACGGAAACAGCTCAACGAGTTCGTCGAGCTGTATGCCGAAACGATTTCCGGTCTGTAGCATTTTGCAGGGAATTGAGGCAGACGAGGTCCTGCCTCACCGGATCTTGCGTCGCGCCAATCTGTCATCTACTTCAGCAACAGGACTTTCTGCATTTCCGTCATCCGACCTGGAACCACCGCCCTGACAAAGTAGACACCTGCCGACAATCCGCTCGCGTCAAACGTGAACGAGTGCAACCCGCCCGCATACTGACCATCCGCCAACTCGGCGACCTTCCGGCCAAGTGCATTGTACACCGTGAGCCGCATATGATTGGCTGCCGGAAGCCCGACCGTGATGGTTGTTGATGGATTGAACGGGTTCGGGTAGGCAGACAGCAGCTCGAACTCACTGGCGACCGGCGTGTCTGTCCCAGTTTGCGCGACTGTCGCAGTCACCGTCATCAACTCGAACACATTGAGCTGGCGCTGGTTGTTGGCGAAAATCAAGCCTGCGTTCGTGCGTATGCTACGAACCCGCGTGCCGGTTTCGTAATAACCGGCAATGGTCGGATTCTGAGGGTCCTGCACATCAACGACGCTGAGATAGCCGAACGGGCCTTCGGTGTAAACCATGCCCTGATCGTACCACAGGTCCATGCCGGTCCCGGGAAGGTCAAGGAAGGATACCTCCACCGGATTGGCCGGGTCGGACACATCCACGATCAACAGACCGTCGTTCGCGGACATGAAGTAGGCGTAATCACCCACGACATCAATGCTCATCAGCTCTCGGGCATTGTCAAACCACGTGGTCGAGACCAGGGTGACATTCGCCGGATTGCTGACGTCATAGATGTGGAAATTGCCTGAATGCGCTGTGACGTAAGCGTAGTCACCCTCGACGTCGAGGTTGCTGGCACCGGTTGCGACGAAATCCAGTTCCGTGGGATTTGCCGGGTTGCTGACATCAATGACCTGTAGAGAATAGGTCGTTGTCAGGAAGAGGTTTGTTCCACGCAAGACAATGGACGGGTGCGACTCACTGCCAAAATTGTAATAGGTGATTTCCTGCGGAGCCGCCGGATCGCTGACATCCACCGAAAAAAGCTTGTCCTCGCGAACGATATATGCGACATCTTCATCCACTTCGATGTCAACAATCGCGCGGTTGCTGCCGCCAGACGGTCTGAATTTGCTCAAAATCTCGATGTTGTCCGGGTCGGAAATATCAAGCAGGTACATCCCCTCCGTCCCAGCCGCCTGGTACATGCTATCGTCAACGATGTCAAAGCGATACATGTCGCCCGGCTTGTTGATCCGGCCAAAGCTGCCGGGATCTGGGAATACGCTGAGATCAAACACAACGAAGCCGGTGTCGTATCCACTGAGGTAGAGATAGCCAGGAGTTTTACGAATCCGTGTTGGCAAACCGGGCACCGGCTCAGAATGGATCAGCGTTGGTGAGGTTGGATCGCTCAAGTCGATCACGCGGATGGCCCCGAATCCCTCATAGTAGAAGCCAGTAGCCACAAAGAGGTTGTTTGCGGCAGCGGAGAGATCATAAATGTCGCCCGATTCCTCGTAGTAGCCACGATAGGTTGGATTCGTTGGATCGGAGATGTCAGCGATCACGATCCGGTTGCCGGAAATGTGAACGCTGGCGTAGTTCCCGGCCACGGTGAGGTCAACGGCCCCGGCGTTACCGGGCACGTCCAACCGTCCGGCAATGGCGGGATTTACTGGATCCGTGAGGTCGAATACCAGCAGACCGTAGTCCATCGAGGCGACATACGCGTAGTGGTCCACGATCTGAACCGTGCCAATGTACCCCTCGAGCGTCAACGTTGAGACCTGCACCGGTGCTGTGGGATCGGAAATATCCAGAACCAGGATTTCGTCGTACCGTTTCACCAGGTACACATAATTCCCGTAGACGAGCACCTGCGCGACGATGCCCGTCGTCGTGAATTCGCTTGCGAATGACAGATGCGTCGGATCGGAAACGTCCAGCACGGCCAGCCGTTCTGAGTTGTCGATCACGTACAGATGCTGCCCGCTCAGTGTCAGCGAAGTCGCGTAGCAATCCGGCCACGCAGCCACTTCCAGCGGATCGGACGGTGTGCTGCAATCGACCACTCGCACGCCGGCATACGCACTGGCGAGAAACGCGTACTGCCCCTGCACGTCCATGTCCAGCCACGTTGCCCAGTAGGAAAGCGTGTTCACACGGGTGACATTCAAGCTGTCCTGGGCGAGAGTGGGCGACAACGGAAGCAACAGAACGGCGATAAGGAGAACGACAAACAGTCGGGTACGCATGATTCAAATCCCCCTTGCATACGTGATAATCAGATACAAGCTGACATACATCCGCCTTCATGGCAGGCGGATACTGTAAAACTACGGACTTGTGCCGCTTCGTTCAAGCAGTCCAGCGTAAAAGCGCCAGTTTCTTTACTTCTCGGGAGCACGTGGAACCTGAACATCCGGAACCACGCTGGTTCGCATGCAATAATTCTCCGCGCGGAGGTCTTTCAGGCGACGGCGGCGTTCCTGTTCCTCGACCCCGAAGAACGTCATCACCTTGTTCACAATCGTCAGCGCGCCCTCGGTTTCTTCCGGCACAACCTCGTTCGCGCCCAGCTTGAGCAGCTCCTCCAGCTCCGACGCGAACCGTGCGCGGACAATCACGTGCACCTGTGGCGCGAGGTGACGAATCCGCATCAGAATCGGACGCACCGCCCGGCGATCGTTGATCGTAATCACCACCGCAGCGACATCGTGAACTCCCGCCCCCTCCAGCACTTCCGGACGGGACGCATCCCCCAGCTCCACCGGATTTCCGGCTTTCTGCTCGTTACGGACCGTTGCTGGATTCAACTCCAGCGCGTGCCACTCAAAGCCCAACGCAGATAGTGTCCGCGCGGTGGCTCGACCCGAAGGACCGTAGCCGATGATCAACACGCGTGGCACGAGTGGTACAACGGGGTCGGCGTACTGAGTGTGCGTATCCGCCGCCTGCTCCGGAGCCAACTTCTCACGGTTTGCCAGATTCACCGCGAACGGTGTCAGGAACAACGTCATCGCGGCCGTCGCCAGCATCAGCTGCACCATCGTTGTGTCGAGAACGCCCAGTTCTGCCGCCAGCAGCAGCAGCACGAACGAGAATTCCCCGATCTGGCCGATTGACGCCCCGCTCTGGATTCCGATCCGCCATGGATAGCCCAATGCACGCACAATCGCCGCGATCAGACCGGTCTTGCCAACGTATACGGCCAATCCGATCAGCAATGGCGTCCATGGATTCGAGAGCAACGCGTACAAGTTGATCAGCATCCCGACCGAGACGAAGAACACCGCCAGCAGTAGATCCCGGAACGGTGCGGATTCCGCCAGCGCGAGATGTTTGTGTTCGGTTTCGCTGATCACCAGCCCGGCAAGGAACGCCCCCAATGCCGGCGACAAACCCGCCGCGCCGGTCAGCCACGTGATCAGAAAAACAATCCCGCCGACACCGAGCAGGTAGCCCTCGCGCGACCGTACCGCCGCGATTCGATCCAGCACCCACGGCATCACCTTGCGCGCGACCACGACCAACACCACAACAAACAGCACCGCCTCGCCGATCACCCGCAGCACATCGAGTGGCCCGCCGTCGCCAGCGAGCATCGGAATGATCAACGTTAACGGCACCACCGCCATGTCCTGCAGCAGCAGGATCGCCAGCGCGATCCGTCCCTGCGGTGAGGTGAGCCGTCCCTGTTCGCCGAGCAGTCTCAGTGCGACCGCTGTACTCGACAGCGCCACCATCAACCCGATTGCGATCGCGGGACGGGTGTCCACACCGAGCAACGTTGCTACACCACCGGCAACCACCGCCGTCAACGCCAGTTGCAATCCGCCGCCGATCAACGCTTCCCGTCGCAATTCCCACAGCTGTTTCAGCGACAGTTCGAGCCCGATGGTGAACAGCAGCAGCACCACGCCCAGTTCGGACAGGCTCTCGATGGTGTGTTCGTCAAGGAGGTGCAGCCCGGAAGGTCCGGCCAGGACACCGGCGAGGAGAAAACCAATCAGGGTGGGAAGACGGAGCAAACGCATCAGCATCGCCGCGCCAAACCCCACGGCGAACAGGATCAACAGGTCGGTGAACAGGTGCGTCTCATGCATTGCTCAGGCCCGTGTTTCGTTGACCCCCAATTGACGGAACAGCGCGGTGTAACGTTCCCGCGCCATCACGTTCCACTCGTACTCATGGTCGAAGATTTCCTGCGCACGTTTGCAGCCGGCGCGCAGTTCGTCCGACGGGTCCAGCAGCATCCGCAAATCGCCCGCGAGCGCGTTCGCGTCGCCGAACGGTGACACATACCCGAATCCCGTCGCCAGCACATCCGCCGAGATCTTGTCTTCCCGGTTGATCAGCACCGGTACTCCGACCTGCATCGCTTCGTACAGTTTGTTCGGCGCGCCATAGACATAATTCAACCGCACCGGGTTGTAGTGCATGTAGACCCCGGAACTGGCGGCGGCGATGCGTGGCACCTCTTCGTACGGACGGCGGCCGAGATACGTCACGCGCGGATGCTTGAGGAACGTCGATTCGACAAACCTGCCTTTCGGCAGTCCGGTTACCAGCACCTGCATCTCCGGCACCTGTTCCAGCGCGGCGTACAACGGCTCGATACCGTGTATCTCGTCCTCGATCGTGCCGGCGACATAGAGGAATTTCTCCGGCAGACCGGGCAATGGGCTGATGTCGGGATACCGTGGCGGCGAATTGAACACCACCGAGGTCACGTTCGGCTTGTACGGATGCCAGTTCAACCGTTGTTCGGTGACCTCAACCAGCGCGTCTGGAGTCAACATCGTCGCCATCGAAACCGCACGGAAGAGCGGACGCAACTTCCGTCCCCTGCCCGCGATCCGCATGCCGATGCTATCATACAGGTCCAGCACCAGGTGCGGCGGTTTCTTCATCAAGCCGAGGGTGAACGGGAGGATGTACTCTTCGTTGACCGCGACCACGACGTCCGGCTTAATTTCGGTCAATTTGCTGCGGATGAAGCCGTAGAAGCGTGCGACATCGGGAATGGTGCCCAGCCCCGACCCAAGCACACGCGGGTTGAAATGGCAGGTGATACCGTCCGGCTCGTACTCGTCCCACGCCACGTGCCGCCGTGTTCCGATGAAATGCACCTCGCGGAACAGGTCACGGAACAGCTCAAGCGTTTTCTTCGCCCGCGAATACGACGGCATGTCCGAATAGACATACGCCACTTTCGCGTCGAAGATCGGTGTGGGGTTCGTGTCGGCCATGCTCTTGATGGTCTTGTCTTTGAAATCGTTAGTACGTCATGCCCCAGACATTCATGTCTGGGATCAATCGACTCGGACACAATCGCATGCCCACGACATTCATGTCGTGGATCATCCGCGTCTGCAAGTTATTTGAACGGGCACGTCTGATTGCCCAAAGTAGACGCCGCACCCCGTCACGACAACCCCGCCGCACGAGCTCGGGGCTCTGTCGTACCTGCACGCCGACCCGTACCTTGCCTGTCATCCAAGGAAACCTTGACACCCGGTTTGACGAGCAAACCGGGCCACCCGGATCGTATCATACACGAAACCCATTCGTAAAACCGTGAGTCAGACCATGGCCCGCAAATCGATCATTCATCCCGGACGCGTTGTCAACACCGCCGTCGTCGGTGTCGGACGTCTCGGCCGCTTCCACGCCCAAAAACACGCCGCCTGCCCAGCTGCAAACCTGGTCGGGGTGTACGATGCCGACGAAGCCTGCGCGGCAGCGGTCGCGAAGGAAACCGGCTGCGTCTCCTACACCGATCTCGACAAACTGATCGCGGACGTCGAAGCGGTCGATTGCGCGGTGCCGACCACGTTGCACCACCAGGTCGGGATGCAGGTACTTGAGGCGGGACGGCACCTGCTGATGGAAAAGCCGATCGCCTCCACCTCCGCCGATGCGCGTGAACTGGTTGACCTCGCGAACAAGAAGGGCCTGATCCTGCAGGTGGGGCACATCGAACGGTTCAACCCGGGTGTCACCGCCCTGCGCGGTATCGACGTCCACCCCAGCTTTGTCGAAGCGCACCGCCTCGCGATGTATTCCCCGCGTGGCGCCGATGTCAGCGTCATCCACGACCTGATGATTCACGACCTCGACGTGCTGCTGCACTGGATGGGACACGAAATCGAACGGGTGGACGCGTACGGCGTGCCGCTGCTGACGAAAGCTGTCGACATCTGCAACGCGCACATCCGGTTCAAGGGCAACAAGGTCGCGAACCTCACCGCCAGCCGCATCTCGATGAAGAAAATGCGCAAGTTCCGCATGTTCCAGGAGGACGCCTACATCTCGGTGGACTTCGAAAAACGGCGGGCGGAAATCTACAAACGTGTCCCACCCGGCACCCCGAAAGCGCTGCCGATCCCCGGCGCGGATGATCACGACCTCCGCGTCCTGATCAAACGCACCCGGGCGAAGAAAAACGAGGACGCGTTGCAGCGTGAGGTGGATGCCTTCGTCACCGCCGTCGCGACCGATACCCCGCCGCTCGTCGGAGGTCTCGACGCGACCGTCGCGCTCGAACTCGCCGAGGAAATCGCACGGCAGGCGGGTTTCTAATCTCTATCGCAACATAAGCGTTTATTAGCTATTTGAGTAATTTTTCAATATTTCGTGCATATATTCATGAAATTCTATATCTAAATCAGTGTCTTTTTTTGTTTTTCTATATTTTTCGTATAACGATGCAAGCTTGGGATTTCTTAAAAACTCATACATACTAATCTCTGTTTGATAAAACCTTCTTGTTCGTTTTTTAACTGCTTTTCTTAGCATTTTAAGAAATTTCAAATCTAACTGCACGTTATAGTTAGCCGGCTGTGATACTACTAGTGTTTTTCCGCCTTTACTAAAATCTTCTCTCCCATGCTCCGTTATTTTTGTCAATTCTGCTTTTCTATACTTTTTATATTTATGATAACACTCATATACTCGCTCTTTATTAACATTTGAGCTATTGAAATAAAGGTTTTGGTACGCTCTTGCAATTTGTAATTTATTAATATTATCAACATCTTCTTTATTACTAATATTTATTAGCTCATTATGACCAACTGAATATGATTTTCTATCGTACATGAACAATACATAATTACTGTTTAATGGAAGGACGATTATTAATCCACTAGATTGCAATCCCGTGACTCCTATATCTTTAATATTTTCATAGAATTTATTATATAATGCCACTGGATGATCACTAGTAATAAAAGCGTTATTAGTGTTATTATATAATAATGCCATTTTTAAATCATATATTGTCCAATATTTATCAATAGAATTTTCTATAGAAAGAAATATTGAGTTAACAGGATGTATTTTAACTTTATCTAAATGTTTTAATCCCTTATAATCTTTTTCATACTTCAATTTTGTTTTTAATATTGTTTTTAGTAGTTTATCTGCCATATCATTGGTCTGATTAATTGAATAAATTGTTCTAGAATTTTGTATTACTATATATGAACAAATATTGATTTTATCTATAGTATTTAAAATCTTAAATGTCTTATTATTAATTATAGTTTTAATAATATTTGCGAATTTGCTTTCTATATTACCAAAATAGTTTTCGAGAGTGTTGTCTTTTCCATAGAAATAGTCTTTTGAGCATTGATCTCTTATGCTTGCGCCTTCAATTATTCTATTGCTATTTATATTATACAAATCTATTGATTTTCTGTCCCTAGAAAAATTTCTAAGATAGAATTGAGGTACAAAGTGATGGTTTTTGAGAGATGGCATGATCTTTTGCTCTCTATGTTAAGACAACATTTTTTTCAGATTTGGCAATAATAGCTCTGATTTGTATAGAATAGACAATTCACTTTTTCGAGAGCGCTGTGAAGATTTACCCCGGAGATGCTAAATTCGAATGTAATGTCATTTGTTGACTAGGGCCATAGTATCCCACTTGACTTCATCAAATTTTCTCTGTACTTTGTATTACAAAGTTATTCATGACCTAAAGAACTTCGCAGAGGATTCGCCGTGGAACACCTGGACATGACCGACATCGAACAACGCGTGTTCCGTGCAAGCACAGGAACCGGCGCTGCCGACCAGATCATCGGGATCGGCATCCTCGTGTTCGGGATCGCTGTTGCGTTTGACTCAACCGTGTTCGCGGCGATCGGTCCGATGCTGGTGGTCACCTTCGTCCGTCTCTTCCAACGGCGGCTGATTGAATCCCGCCTCGGACGTGTCAAGCTGTCGAAACCAAGACGCCTGCGGCTCGATCTCGGCGGCAAACTCCTGCTGCTGATGCTCGCGTTTGCCGCACTCGCCGCGATGCTGCTGATCGACACCTCCACGCTGCACGGAACCCTGCACCGTAACTTCCTGCTGGTGTTCGGCGGCGTGTTTCTGGTCGTGATGATGGTTGTCGCGTGGCTGCGATGGGACCGCTGGTTCGTGATCTATGCCGTCCTCGCCGCGGTCGCGTTCACCGCCGGCAACTTTCTGCGCTGGCATCTGGCGGTGCCGATGATCACCCTCGGCGGCGTGATGACCGTGGCCGGTACCGTGCGGCTGGTCAAGGCCCTGCGCGATACCACACCGATCGAGATCGAACCATGACCAGGGAGAAGCAGATACCCTCTCCCCCCGTTGAGCCAACCGAGATCGATCCTGTCATTCATCAGCCGGCACGGTTGCTGATCGTGGCGAACCTGTACGTCGTCGACGAGGCGGATTTTGTGTTCCTCAAGCGCACGACGCAGCTCACCGACGGTAACCTCTCCACCCACCTGACGAAGCTAGAAGACGCCGGCTACATCGATGTGGTCAAGGAGTTCGTGGATCGCAAACCACGCACGAGCCTGCGGCTGACACGTAGAGGACGGGAAGCGTTTGAAACCTACCGCGCGTCGTTGACAAGCCTGCTCAACGCTGTGAAGTGAAAGCCGTGCTGCTTGCTGGCCTCGCCCATCGCGATCAATCAAGCTCCTGCCACGCCTTGGTATAGATCCGGAGATAGGCGGGATCGGGACGGGTGAACCGGCCCTCCGCCATCCCGATCACCCGTTCGACCGCAGACAGGTACAGCTCGATCCGCCGTCCGATCAACTCCGCTGCGACATCGGAATCGGTCATCGACAGAAGCACCTCCGCCTGGATCGCACGCATCGCCTGCAACATCGCGACCAGCAACGGCGCAGTCTCAGCCGTGTCCGCCACCGCCATCGAGCCCGCCTCATTGCCTCGGTCCAACACCTCTGCGATCAACGGCGCGAGCAGGTCGCGTTGCTGATCCGACCAGCGACGCAACAGCTTCGCGTTTTCCAACCGGTACAAGGCTGCCAACCGACGACGCGTCGACCCGACCCGTGACAAACGCCAGAGCCGTGAGCGGGTGAAGACGATGTTCAAGCGCTGCACCGCTGTCAATCCGGACGGACGCAGCTGATCGCGCAGTTCCTCGATTTCCCGTTCGACAACCTGCCGCGTAACCGCCTCCAGCAGGTCGTCCTTGGCCGCGAAATAGTGGTAAAAGGTGCCTTTTGACAGGCCGGCGTGGGCGAGGATGGTGTCCACCGAGGTCCGGTCGTAGCCGTGTTCGCTGAACAATGTCCAGGCAGAAGCGAGCAACCGGTCACGGTTGCCGGATGGGCTGACGGTGGTGGGCATGGTGCGGCCTCAGCGTCGTGCGGAGAAGTTGTAGACTATTGGTCTAGACTATTAGTCTAGCAGTAACATAACTCGCCCACGCCTCCCGATCAACACCCGGCAAGCATCCAGATCAACCCCGCCGGCACAAGCACCAGCCCGCAGTCGTGCTGCCACATCAAGCGACGAATTCCCAAAATCTCAACTTTCTCATTGCCAACCCGAGGTAGATCCAGTACTTTAGGTACGAGGACAGGTCAGTCGCGTGCGGCGGGTCGTGCGCGACGAGCCCGCCGACTGCCGACGCGCCAGCTCCCGCGCTCGCCGACGCCCACCCGCTTGCATTCCCTCCACGGTACAGCTCTACACGGCCTGCCCGAATCGTCCACGATTCGCTGGAGGTGCCCCATGGAAACGTTTCTCGCTGAGTACCCCAAGGTTGTCCGTTGCAGAAACCACCTGTCTGTGCTGATCAAACCGCTGGAGCTCGCTCACGTGGACGATCTGGTTACCATGCTGCGCGCGCTCCCGTCCGATCAACAGGCGTTGCTGCCATGCGATGTGAACGACCCGGATTATGCCGACAAGGTGCGGGAACAGGTTGCGGACGAGTCGGTTTACCGGCTGGTCGCGTGGCACGGCAACCAACGTATCCTCGGCTCACTGGCGATGTATCCCGGCAGCAGCCGCTGGGTGCAACACACCGCCAGGCTGACCCAGGTCACGCACCCGGATTTCCGCCGCGCCGGCATCGCCACGGTACTGCTCGAGGAAGTGCTCAACCTCGCCGAACAACACGGCATCCTCAAGGTCTACGCCGAGCTCACCGACATGCACAAGGAAGGCTGCAAACTGGTCAAGGACATCGGATTCCGCCGGGAAGCGGTGCTCGAGGATCACATGCGGGACGACAACGCGCGTTTCCACAAACTGATCATCTACTCGCTTGATGTCGCCACCGCCAGCCTGCTGGTCACCGAACGCCTGTTCCGATACGTGCGGATGGATTACAAGGCGTGACCCGAGTGACGAGTGGTGAGTTGTGAGTGATGAGTTCTTGTAAGGGTGTGAGGTAAATGTGGCCGTGTCGCATAGAATGCTGACGCGGCCATGTTGCTTTTGGAAGGGAGTGTTGCTCTTGCCCGTGTCAGCTTGCTGACGCGGGTTTTCCGACGGTGGATGATCCCTGCTGGCGGAACCATCAGGGGCACATGGCGAACGGTGACCTCAGCGGATCAACATCACCTTCCGCACTTGATCCAGTTCGCCTGGAATCGTTGCGTGAACAAAATACGGTCCGCTCGCCATACCGGATGCGTCGAATGTGAAACTGTGTGTTCCGGCGGGGAGGCGGGTATCATCGCCCAGCTGTGTGACAACACGCCCCTCAACGTTGCAGACGGTAACGGTCACCGGCACACCAATGGGTAACGTCAGGGAGAAGGTCGTCGACGCGTTAAACGGATTCGGCCAGGCAGAACTCAGCGCGAATTCTGCCGGGTGGCCCGGATCATCTTGTGACCCTGGGGTCGCCGGATCATCCACCGCGGAACCACCCTTCTCGAAGGTGAGCATGCCGAGTCCCATGTTCGACATGTCACCGGGATAACTGCCGTAGTGGAGTTCGACGGTGTAGCTGCCGTCAGCCCACGACGCGGGGATATCGAAGGATTGGTTGGGGTTTATCGTGGTGCTGCCCGGTTGCAGGGTGAACAGCGACGCGTTACCGACCTCACGGAAGTCGTTGGGGCCGAGGATCAAAGTCCAGCGGTCAAGATCGGTCGGTTCGACGAGGATGTTGGCGAGCAGTTCGTCAAAGATCAACGTGCCGCCGGTACTCGGGATCGGGTCTGGATCGGACGTCAAACTGACCGTCACTTCCGGTGCCAGTTTGACCATCACAAAATCGCTACTCCAGGCTTGCCCAGAACCGAACTCGTCTCCGCCTGCGTAGGCGATACCTCCATCACGGGAAATCGCCATACTCAACGGTCTTCCCATCTGGATTGATGTTTCCCAGATGATATCACCGCCATCACGTTCGACTTTAGCAATCCATTGATTGTAATTCAGATAATCCCAAACCCAGTAATAGCCAGTAACAAGCAAGTTTCCATCTTGCGCTATTGATATTGAAGTTCCCCGATCTGTTGCATCATCACCCAAATACCGTCTCTCCCAAACCAACTCGCCATACTCATCGTATTCCGCAGCTTGTCGACTCACTCCTGTATCATCAAAAACATCTTGATATCCTGAAGTGACAAAATGGCCATTCTCTGTTTGACGAACACAGGTCGCCGTTGCCATATCAAGTGAGTCCGCAATCCATTCCAGTGCGCCCTCGGAATCGGTTTTCCAGAGCGTGGCTCGTGTATGGGTATCTGGATAATAACGCCCACCAGCAACACAGCCATCATCAGAAGTAGGTTCTACGAATTCTATATCAAAGTAAATTCCATCTGGGATTTCATACGTATTGAACCAAACAGGTTGTCCTGAGCCGCTTAGTCTGGCCAGGTATGGAAGACCTTCATGAATGCCTCCTACCACAAGATCATGATTTGGCATTTCACGGACACAACTTGCGTGATCATCGTAGCCATCAGCACTGAAAATTCTATGCCATTGCACATCACCAACTTGATTCAGCTTCATCACATAGGAACCATAGCTCGGATACGGGCCAAATGATCGAGATGATCCACAAACGACAAATCCTGAATCGGAAGTCTGTTCGGCATACATGCCTTTTTCGCGATCACCGCCACCGTACAGCCTGCTCCACAAGGTTTCTCCGTCAGCATCTACTCTGCAAACCCAACAGGCATAGCCATCCTGAATCACATTTGTCTGTCCTGTTAACACGAAACCGCCGTCGAATGTCGGCGAAATCGAGTTGACATACTCTTCTGCACCTCCCATGTCCCATCGGGAGGTCCAAAGGGTATCTGGCGGCTGGGCGAGGCTGACGGTGGCCAGGCCGAAAGCGATGCAGGTGATGAAATAGCACAAACGGCGGCACATCGAATTTCCTCACGCTTGATTCGCAACTAACATACGTCTACGCACAACGCCGAAGCGAGAAGCTCAATGGATGGGATACGAATACCAATTGCTCGCGACAGTGTTTGCCCCGATGGCAAAAGTGCTCGTCGGGATGATTCGTGATCGATCACCTCTTGCCAGTGTTGGCTTCGACAACGCGGGTCATCCGACGTTGGATAAGCCCTGCTGGCGGAGCCATCAGGGGCACATTCAGGTCCATACCCGCGCAAGCTCTGCCGACGCCGATAACCCGCGATAGCCGCCGAAACGGACCGGCGGACAATCACGGGCACCAACCCCGTCCGCAGCCGAATCAGAACCGGTGTTCGAGGCCGACACGCCAGCCGACGGGGTGAAAGCGCTCCGGGTAGCTGTCGTGCAGCACACGGTCGACGAAGAACGACGCGTTCCCCCGGTCCCGTTGCGCGATCAAGTACAGCCGCATCCGTGCGCGATACCGGTGCTGGCCGCCATCATTGGGCAACAGGTACAGCCAGTCGCCGGCCAGCTGCGCGTCGAGCAGAAAGGTGCGGGTCACGGGGTACGTGTACGACAGGTAGCCGCTGCTCTCCCATTGCCACGTCGGGTTGTGGCCGAGCAGACGGGAAACGCCGCCGTGCAGGAACGGTCCGGTCGAGAGGTACGCGTTCCACATTGGCCGGTTCAGGTAGCGCACAATCGCCGCCGCTTCGCCGTGTTCGACCGGTGAGGTGGTGCCAAGTCCGAACGCGGCGTGTGTCCAGAAGACTGCGTCCCGATACTTCTGGTCGATCAGGTGGAAGCAGGTGCGGCGCATGTTGAGAAACGCCATCCGTCGTTCCCGCCACGCCCAGCGGTAGGAGAAATGCAGCCACGTATCGACCTGGTTTGGATCGAACGGCGTGATCGACTGGCCCTCGTTAAAGCCCGCCGCCATGCGGTAGGAGCCGCCGTACCACAGCCGGTGCCCACGTCCGCGCGCGATCTCCATGTCCACCGTCGCGCCGTAATCCCAGGTCACCGCCGTGTCCTTCTCCGTCGCCCACCACAGCCACAGGTTGCCGTTCGTGGTGAAGGTGAAACGCCACGGTTCCTCCTGCTCCGGCCGCAATTGGTTTGCGCGCGCGGAGTCTGGCGGGATCAGGGCGTGAGCCGGAGATGGGGAAAGAACGGCAAGCAGGATCAGCAACAGGGCAGCAGCTGCGAACGATGGGAATAACAAATACACGGCACGCGGATGCATCGGACCTCCCGGTGGTGGCTGGACACTCGGAAGGTAAGGAAACTGGGTTCGAAGATTCCGGAATTGGATGCGCGGCGGTTGACCCCAGACATGAATGTCTGGGGCACGTTTTGAGATGAATTGACGGGACGATCCCGACCAGCTTTTTTACGGTCGGGGCACATTTCAATGGCAATCCGGAAGCCGCAGCCCGTAGCCCGCAGACCGTGACCCATGGCCTACAGCCAATAGCCCATCGCCCAGGAATCAGTCGCATTCCCGCTGGATCAGGTCGCGGTAGCCTTCCTGCAGCTTCTGCGTGATCGGGCCGGGGGTGCGGAAACGGGTGGCGTCGCCGAGATGACGCAACTCCGGCACCAGCTTGATCCGATTGATCGGGGTCAGCTCGGTCGTCGTACCGAGCAGCACCGCCTCATCGGCATGCAGGAACGATTGCACCGTCAACCCCTCCGCGTGCACCGGAATCCCCCGTTCCTGGCACAACTGAAGCAGGATCGAACGGGTCACCGACGGCAGGATGTTCTCGTCCACCGGGCTGGTGACAACGACACCGTCCCGGATCGCGATGACGCTGGTGTGTGTCCCTTCCGCAACCGCTTTGCCGCGTACGAAAACGGCTTCCTGGGCGTTTGCCTGCCGCGCAGCTTCCGAGGCCAACGTGTTCGGCAGCAAATTGATTGTCTTGACATCGCAACGCGCCCAGCGAGTGTCCGGCACCAGCAGGACACCGAAGCCCTCCTCGAACTGCTGCGGGTTGGCGGGAAAATCTCGGACCAAAACATAGACCGTGGGCGGCGTGTCCGGGGGCGGGAAATGATGCGTGCGCGGTGCGGCACCCCGCGTGATCTGGATGTAGATCACCGCGTCACCGGTCACGTTGTTTCGTTGCAGCAACTCACGCGAGATTTCGCGCAAGTCGAAATCATCCGGCAAGCGCAGGAAAATCTCTCCGGCGGAGTGGCGCAGCCGGTCGATGTGCTCCAGCATGCGGAACGGTTTCCCGCAATATACCCGCACAACTTCGTAGATCCCGTCCGCGAACAACCAGCCGCGATCGTCCGGCGAGATCCGAACCTCGTCCTTGTCGAGATACTGCCCGTTGTAGTAGACAATCATCCCTGATTCTCCCCTGCCCTGGAATGATGGAAGGTACGGTGACAAGCTATTGCCATGGTAGTGGAACTCCCGCTTGGCAGCGGACCTGTTCAGTAGGGCACCACCGGCTGTGCCAGGAAAACCGTCAGGATCAGGATAACAATCAGCAGCAGGTTGAGAGCTACGCTGATCAGCCAGAGGGGAAACAGATTCGAACCGGGGGCAATTTCCTGCCCATACAGCTTCCGGTACTGCGCGATCACGGGGAACATCAAGTTGAAGGAAAACAAGGTTAACCTGCCGCCGTGTGTGCGTACATAGTGGGCCATTCGGATATAGAGCCCAAGCCAGAAGATCGTGTTGATCAGAATGACGATGAGCAACGTCATCAGTGTTGAAGTCATCTGGTTTCCGCCCCCGTGCTGTGGGAAAACCTTCGCGACCGCCTGGCCAAAATAGCCAGAAGAAACGAATCCCGCATCCATTGATGCGGGATTCGCGAGTATCGTTAGAGTTCGACCGATCAGTCGAGGTACAGATCGTCCGCGTTGACCGGCGTCAGCATGTTCATCGACTCTTCGTCGAGCACACGCATCATCTCTTCACGCACCAGCAGGTCACGGACCGGATCGGGCATCTGGTTGAAGACCAGCGCGTTGAAATCGCTGCCCACATTCCAGCTCGAACCCGGGTAGTACAGCTTCAGATCGACCTTCTCATCCGTGTCCATGCCGATGTTCAAC
The DNA here is from genome assembly GCA_963675295.2 of bacterium. Classification (GTDB taxonomy): domain Bacteria; phylum Electryoneota; class Electryoneia; order Electryoneales; family Electryoneaceae; genus BMS3BBIN04. Next base: position 1,186,832 of record CAXXKJ010000002.1, on the reverse strand, counting down.
TTCGCCATCTGGATCGCTTCGTAAAGTCCGCCGTTTTCGTCCACGAGGTTCTTCGCGACGGCATCCTGACCGGACCAGACCCGGCCCTGACCGACGGCGTCCACGGCGTCCTTCGTCATCCCACGGCCTTCCGCGACATGACCGATGAACACCTGGTAGTGCGAGCTGATCTCGTCGTAGATGATCCCGCGCTGTTCCTCGTTCCACTCACGCCCGTTGAACATGCCGGCGTTTTCGCCACGATAATTCGGGTCAAAGTGAACGCCGAGCGTGTCCATCAACGGATGGTAGTCGAGATTCATCGCGAGCACGCCGATCGAGCCGGTGATCGAGGTGGTCGGCGCGACGATATCATCCGCGAAACAGGCGATGTAGTAGCCACCCGAACCGGCGACACCGGACATGGAGACGATGAACGGCTTGCTGTCGGCGTCTTCATCTTCCGGGTTCGTCGTGAGCTGCACTTCACGGGCGATTATATCCGACGCCAGGCCGGAACCACCGGGGGAATCGACACGCATCACGATCGCCTTCACGCGACGGTCGTTGCGTGCCTGCCGGATCAAAGAGGCCAGCGTTTCAGAGCCAATGTACGGGCTCGAGTTCCAGCCCATCCGTCCACTCTTGCCGGTGACGATCATTCCCTCGGCGAAGATCACGGCGATCTTCGGGCTGGTCATGTCATCCCAGACCGGATCCGCGTGTTCGATGCCGAAGTACTGCCCGGAGCTGACAAACTGCGCCTTGTCACCGAGTTCGGACTTGATTTCGTCTTTGACTTCGTCGTCGTACAACGCGGCATCAATCATGCCAAGATCGGCGGCGTCAGTCCCGTTGTGGATGACCTCATCGACCCACGAACGTACATCACCGCGCGCCGCGCCGCGACCTTCCGCCACCGTGTTGACCCATTCGTCAAACCAGTCGTCGAGGATCGCGTTCATCGCCTCTTCGGCTTCGGCGGACGCGCTGTCCGCGATCACCAGCTCAGCGGCGGACTTGTACTTGCCGATGCGTTCAACCTGCGGAACGAGGTGGAATTTTTCCATGAAGCTCTTGACGTGCATCGACTCGTACCCGATCCCCGGGATCGCGATCACGCCGGTCGGCTGCATGTAGATCTTGTCCGCGGCGGACGCGAGGTAATACTGACCGAAACTGAGGTCGGTGGCGTAAACGAAGACCTGCTTGCCGCTGTCCTGCACACGCTGGATCGCGCCGCGAAGCTCCTGCAGGTCCGCCAGCTGAGCGGACAGACCGTTCAGCTCCAGCCACACGGCGGTAACGCTCGGATCGTCAGCGATCTGATCAAGCTGCTGGATCTTCTCCAGCATAGTCGGGTTCTGGCCACGGAAGAAGCTGAACGGCTGCGGTTCTTCGACCAACCGTCCGCTCAAACTCATCTTGACCACCTTCTTCCGGTCGAACATATCAAAGATCGACGGCTGCCACTGGCTGGAGGTCCGAATCCAGGTCGCGCCGGCGTCATCCGGCTGTCCCGGCGCCGGATCATTGGCGAAGCCGGACCAGCTGCCGAAGGTGCTCATCCCGAAGCTGAGTGACAAGCCGGCAAACACCGTCTCGCTGTCAACCGCATAGCCACCACGGATGGTGATGCCGTCCAACGGCATGATGCTCGCCGTAAACGTCGGATCGAGATCTTCCATGTAGTCAACCGATGTCCCATCAATACCAACCTTGGAGAAGGTGACATCACCGGTCAACGTCAACATCGGGCCGAAGGGACGCACCGCCAGACCGGCGTGATACGTCGGATCGGCATCCACCTTCTTGCCCAGCGGATCGACGCTGTAGTCACCGCCGATCGCTTCGGTCGCGGTCGCACCAATCGAGAGCCAGCGGGTGGGACGGGCGAGTAAACCAAAGTCCCACGAGTTCTGCATGTTCAGGTCGCTGGTCCAGTGGTAGGCCGCGCCGAAGTACAAGCCTTCCTCGATTTCGGTGCCGACAGACCAGGTGTAGCGCCGGGCTTCGGTGTTGCCGTTCAAATACTGAACGCCAAACCCGAGGCCGTCCAGGTTGACACCCCACGCCAGGTCATCGCTGAGGTAATCGGAATAGCCGTCCGCGCTGGACGGTTTCGTAAACAGGAACCCGCTTGATCCATCCGCACCGACCCCCGCCGGATTGGTCCACATGCCGGATGTTGCGCCCGGCAAGGCGACCGGACCATACGGCACCGGCACCAGATTGTTGCTGCGGAACTGATAGTAGTCGTGCGGCTCCTGCGCAACCGCGAATGCCGCAAGCGAAAGAATCAACACGGGAATCAACGCGGCCCGTGCCGTTCGTTGAAAGCGTTGCATCTTGCCCCTCCCAAGTCTCAATGATATTTGATGGTGTTCACAAGGCGAAATGTACACGGTACGTCGTGACTATGTGACGGAAGACTCAACCTCACCGTTACCGGCGAGATCCACACGTTTTCCTCTATCCGCCTGAAGGCAAAGGCAGGGCCAAACTGTATTGCGAGGTTTTCTCCTGAGAAAACAAGACTTTATCCGTTTCTAGCCCCCCGGGTGCCACAGGTCCTGTGGTGGCGAAACAACAACGGGTGTGGGGACTGCCCCACACCCGCAGATACCATACTGATCGGCGAACTGGTTTGCCCAGACTCAGCTGGCCTTGCTTGACGGATACACCGGAACAAACTCAGCCTTGTCTTTGTCCAACACGATGTTTCTGGCAAGCAAGTATACCACGTATTGGTTTAGACTCGATCCATCGCGTTTGGCCTTTTCCGCCAACAGTTGATGCAGTTCTTTTGGGAGTCGTACGACGAACTTTCCACTGAATTCGTCGGTCGTGGCACTCGGTTCCGGCACAGGCAAGCCTTGTTCCAGCCAACCCTCAATAATTTCGATGCGGAAATCGTTCAGTTCTTCAATCGCTTCTTGCGGCGACTCACCCACTCCGGCCATCGTCAATCTACCCAGATCCGGATGCCAGGCGACCCACCCATCTTCTGTCTGTTCCACATGGATCGGATACTTCAAGTTTCGATAGTATTCAAGCGTCTTCGCCATTTTGCTTTCCTCCTTCCAGGAGAAACCCGAGGGCCAAACAGATCCGCCTCACGTAGAACGCTTTAACAATTCCTTTTTTCTCAGCAAAGGATAGTGTGCCATGCATGAAGTCTGGATGAGTCAATTCCGAATGCTGAGCGATGTAGTGCGTTGATTTCTTCCCTTGACGGATGGTAAAACCGGCTGTTTCGATTGTTTTCAACACATCAGTCAACCGAGCACCTGATGCTGCAACACCGTCACAGAGTTTCGCTCGCAACTTCGCCAGCTTCGCTTGATTTATCAAACCTCCCCTCACCGACTATAGTACTACATATAGTATCACAATGCAAGCAGGAGCACGGTTCCGGCGACTATCCCAACCGTCCACGGCTGAGGATAAACGAGATCAACGCATCTTCGAGGGGAGTGGAGGTGGTGAGGATGTGGTGGCGCACGTTGTGACGGCTGCACCCGGACTTGATCGTCTCGAGGTAGTCGGCCATTTCCTGCTGGTAGGCGTCACGCACCTGCCATGGACTGGCGGTGAGCGATTGCTTCGTTTCCAACTCTTCGAAGCGCGCTTCCCGGTCGAACGCGAAGTCCAATTCACGATCATCGAGCACCTGGAACACGACCACTTCGTGCCCGAGATGACGGAAATGGTGCAGGCCGCCGAGGATGGCGTCGGGATCGTCCAACAGGTCGGAGATGAGGATGACCAGACCGCGTCGGCCCGCTCGTTCCGCGACACGGTGCAACGCATCGCCGGTGCGGGTTTCGCCTTCGGCGACGACCTTCTCCAGCACCGCCCACAATTCGTTGCGCCAGATCAGGGCGGATCGGGGCGGACGTGTTTCACGCACTTCGCTGTCGAACACGGTCAAGCCGACAGCGTCACGTTGCGTCAGTAGCAGATACACCAGCGCCGCCGCCAACGACCGGCCATAGTCGATCTTCTTCACATCTCCGGAAGTGAAATCCATCGAGCCGGAGGCGTCGAGCAGGATCTGCGCACGGAGGTTCGTTTCCTCCTGGAACTGCTTGATGTAGTGACGATCGGTCCGTCCCAGCACCTTCCAGTCGAGATGCTTCAAATTGTCGCCGGGCTGATACATCCGGTGCTCGGCGAATTCGACGGAGAACCCGTGATACGGGCTTTTGTGCAGCCCGGTGAGGAACCCCTCAACCACTACCTTCGCCCGCAAACTGAGCGGCTCGAGACGGTGGATCAGTGATGAGGTGACAAGTGCGCGGTCGGAATCGTTGCTGGCCATGGTGCTGAAGGTACGCGCTGAGGGCAGGGGGTGTTCCAACAAAACGACGAGCGGGACACATCCGGAGGATGCGTCCCGCCAAGCGTTCCGTACAGCTCAGTTCCTACTCCCGGGACACTTACTGAACAAGTGCCCCAACCACCCACAGCTACTTCTTGATTCGATCGTACGCCATCAACGCCCGGTTGCGAGCGAGGCTGTGTTCGACCATCGGGTCGGGGTACTGGCCGTCGCCGTTGACAAACAGCGCCGGCGCAGTCCGCAGCCACGGTTCGTGCACCTCCACCCCTTCCAGTTCTTTCAGTTCGGGGACATATTCACGCACATACGATCCGTCCGGATCGTACCGCTGTCCCTGCGTCACTGGGTTGAAGATGCGGAAGTAGGGGGCCGCGTCCGCGCCACAACCGGCGGTCCACTGCCAGCCGAGTGTGTTGTTGGCGAGATTGGCGTCAACCAGCGTGTCCCAGAACCAGCGAGCGCCTATCTGCCACGGAATCAGTAGATCCTTCGTCAGGAACGAGGCGACGATCATTCGCACACGATTGTGCATCCAGCCTTCACGCCACAGTTGACGCATGCCGGCGTCCACAATCGGGTATCCGGTTTTACCCTGCTGCCAGTGTTCAAGCTCGACGAGGTCGTTTGACCACGGAAACTCCTCGAACTCCTTCCGGAGCGGCTGGTCCGTCGTATCCGGGAAATGGTAGAGCAGGTGGTGGGCAAACTCCCGCCAGCCCAACTCCGCCAGGTAACGGTCAATGCTTTTCTGATGGTAATCCGACTTGGGCGACAACGCACGTACAGCGGTCCACATCCGGCGCACACTGATCTCGCCAAACTGCAGGTACGGCGACATCAGTGATGTCCCATCAATACCGGGCAGGTCACGGTCTTCGTCGTACTCCGCGACGGCATCATTGAGGAATTCCTGGAAACGGTCCCATGCCGCCCGTTCACCGACTTCCCAGTGACGGATCAAGCTGCGCGCCCACTCACCCTCGCCGTGTGGCAACAGATCGAGATCATCCACGCTGAGAGATGCTGGCACGTTTTCAAACGCCCGCATCTTCTCCGGTACAGCGAACGGAGGTAGCGGTTCTTTCCCGTCGAGACACGTCCGCCAGAACGGAGTAAACACTTTGTACGGGTCGCCAGCTTTCGTCTCCACGGTCCACGGTTCGAACAGCAGGTTGCCCGGGTAGTCCTGAACCTCGACGCCGTCATCCGCGAGCACCTGCTTGACGCGCTCGTCCGTTGCCCGCAACGCCGGCTCGTAGCGGCGATTCCAGACTACCTGATCGGCACCTGTTGCTACGACCAGCTTGCGAAGCTCCTGTACGCTGTCGCCCTCACGGATCACGAAAGGTACGTTCGACTTCGCCAACGCCTTGCGGAAGGTGTTCAATCCGTGATGCAACCAGACACGGCTCGCGGCCCCCGGAGCCCAGGCTCCGTGGCTTTCGATGTCCCAGATGAAGACGGGTAGAATGTCTCCAGCTTCGGCGGCAATCGCCAACGCGGGATTGTCCTGGAAACGTAAGTCGTTGCGAATCCAGATGATCGTTTTGCGATTCGTACTCATCATTGGACCAAATTGATGCATGTTCCCCTTTTCGCAATCCGTTAGCGCAAATTGGATTCCAGTTTGCCTCCAACAATCAGACGAACATGGAATTCAACTAAAAAAGCCCGTACAAAAGCTTGTACGGGCTAACATTATGTCGCAAACGGTTCCTGTTAACGCTTGTACAACGCCTCAACCTTCTTGTACGGTATCCGCAACGTTGCCGTCGTGCCTTTTCCGACTTCTGACTCCAGCTCAATCGTAACACCGATGTCGTCCATCATGTGCTTGGCATGTGTCAGACCCAGACCAACCGCCAGGGTCGGTGGATACTTCCCCTCCAGACTCGGCTCCTTGGTCGTGAAGTACGGATCAAACGCTTTCTCCAGCGTCTCCGCATCCATCCCGACGCCGTTGTCCTGCACGCTCAGGATGATCTCCTCACCGTCCTGCTTTACCGTGATGATCAGCGTCTTGCCCGTCTTGCTGCTCATCGCTTCCATCGAGTTGGTCAGGAACGCGCTGAAGGTTTGCCAGAAATCACCCTTCACCGCTTTGAACGTCGGCAGGTCGTCTGCTATTTCTACGATCAAATTGCATTCATGTTTCAGGCGAGGATCTGCTTTGTAAAATTCGAGCTCTGTCTTGACTACATCGCCGAGATTCATTTCACGAGCGTCACGCCGGCCCTCGGTTACCGTCTTCGACATCATGATCCGGATATCTTCACGCAGTCGGAGCCCGATCGATGCAACCTTCTCCAGACCTTCCTTCAATTCCGGATGCATCAGCTTCAACAGATCAATGTTGCCCATCATTCCGGTCAACGGACCATTCATGTTGTGCGCAATGCCCGCCACCATCATACCGATTTTCACCAGGTGATCCGGATTCAATGGATCCGGCGCACCCTCCGGTACAGGGAACTTCGAAGGTGTCTCCGGTCCCTTGCTCCCCGCTCCTTCCACCTTAACCTCCAAAGAACTGAGTGATTCGTTATCAGCTTGATCAATATAAGTCGTTCGACCTGCAAACGCAACGAGTCAAAAATCGCAACTTGTGAAACCGGGCTTGAGCCGCTACTTTCCCGAATTCAACTCCCAACTTCATAACCAAAGTCATAGAGCGAAGCATGTTGACACCCCGGCAGGAACCCCTGTTGACCGAAAGGCAGATCCGGGAACGGATTGATGAACTCGCGGAGCAGATTGTCACCGACCTTGGCACGGACAAACCCTTTGTGATCGCGGGTTTGCTGCGTGGATGCTTCATGTTTACCGCAGACCTCGTCCGCGCCTTGTCCAGCCGTGGTGCTACGCTGAAAGAGCTGGATTTTATGGTCGCATCCAGCTACGGCAGCGGCACCGAATCCAGCCGTGAAATCGACATCCAACGTGATCTGCAGGCCGACATCAGCGGACAGCGAGTGCTCCTCGTGGACGATATCATCGACACCGGCCACACGTTAAAGCTGACCCGTGACATGCTGCTGTCCCGTGGACCGGAATACGTCAAGACTATCACGCTGCTCGACAAACCGGAACGGCGTGAAATCGACATCCAGTCCGATTACAGCTGCTTCTCCATTCCAAATTTGTTCGTGATCGGCTTCGGTCTCGACTACGATCAGAAGTATCGCGAGTTGCCGTACATTACTGTTATGGAAGAGGTCTGAGCCACGCTCACGGGCAAAGCGGCTTGTTTTGGAGACGGGAATCCCGCCAGTATCGAACTGTCTCTCCTCCGGGGAGCTTTCTGTGCAACGCACGGATAACGTTTAACCATCCTTGGACTTTAACCGTTATCTTCTGGCTGCGGAGTAAGGGGGAAGGCCGGGATCGATGAAACCGCGGCCCATGGGTAAATGATCGTCCGTACCGCCGGACACGGTACACGACCTGATTGCAAACAACGAAGCTGACTTTGCTCTGATGAAACGCCGACAGTTTATCCGCAATGTTTCCGCTGGCGCCGCCGGGTTGGCCGTCTCCCCCCTGCCCTTCGCGCAGCAGGCGAATGCCCAGCCGACTCATCCGAACGTTCTCTTCATTCTGCTCGAAGACGCGCCGAACTGGTTTGGCTGTCTCGGCGGCCACCCCGACACGATGACGCCGAACATCGACGAACTCGCGAACCGTGGCTGCCTGTTCACCAACGCCCACTGCGCGTCGCCGATCTGCAATCCGTCACGCACCGCACTGCTGACCGGAAAGTATCCCAACTCTACAGGCGTGTTTTACAATGATGACGACTGGCGGGAGATCGTCCCGGAAGTTGTCACCTTGCCGCGCTATTTCCTCAATAACGGCTACTTTACCATTCGGTCGGGCAAGGTGTTTCACGGTAATTTCGATGAACGCGACGTATGGAACCAGTACATCGACGCCAAGGCGACGCACGACCTGCCCGGTGAGGAGCCGTACCTGCCCGGCCATCCGTGGAATGGACTGAATTATCTGCTGGAAGGTAACGGAGACGCCACCGGAACCCAGTTCTTCAACTGGGGCGCGACCGATACCCCCGAAGCGATCATGACCGACTACCGGCGGGTGCGCAACCTGAACGAAATGTTGCAGGACGGGGTTCGTGAACCATTCATGATGTTCTACGGCACGCACAAGGCTCACTTCCCAGCCATCGCACCGCGCCGGGTGATGGAACGCTTCAACATCGCGGAAGTCACCCTGCCGCCGGTGAATCCGACCGACCTTGACGATCTGCCGCCCTCGGCGTTCAACTTCATTGAACCGTGGCACCACGAGGATGTGGTCAACGGCAAGCAGTGGCACAAGGCGGTTGCCGCGTACCTCGCCACCATTCATTACATGGATGAAATGGTCGGCCGGCTGCTGAACCAGTTCGACAGTTCCCCGCACGCGAACAACACCATCATTGTGCTCGTCGCCGACCACGGGTTCCACCTCGGCGAGAAGATGCACTGGCGAAAAGCGACGCTCTGGAACGAATCAAGCAGCGTGATCATGACCATCCTCGCTCCGGGTGTGACCACGCCGGGCTCGGTCTGCCATCAGCCGGTCAACATGCTCGACCTCTACCCGACACTCGTCGATCTCTGCAACCTGCCCCCCAATCCGGCCAACGAAGGCCAGAGCCTGAGGCCGTTGCTGGAAAATCCGGCCAGTGTGCGCGAAGAACCATCCATCATGACCCTCGAGGCCGGCAACCACGCCGTCATCACCGAACAGTGGCACTATATCCACTACGCGAACGGTGACCAGGAACTGTACGATCGTAACGTTGATCCGCAACAGTGGGACAATCTCGCGACCAACCCGGATTACGAACCGATCATGCAGCAGTTGCGTGCCTGGATCCCCGACGACTGGATTCCACCTACCGACGCGATCGCACCCCGGGCACGATAAATCTGTGGGCTATGGACGGCGGACGGCGAATTGTAGGGCAGGGTGTCCTCCTGAATCCGGCCGTATCGGATGAAGGATCCGGGCTCCAGATGATCCGCCGATGGGAGTCGTGAATCGAGGGCTACGGAAGGCGTGAAGGCTGTTGTTCCTGCCTGTTCCTGCCTGTTCCTGCCTGTTCCTGCCTGTTCCTGTCTTTTCCTTCTGTTGCGTCTTTTCCGTCTTTTGCGTCTGTTGCATCCCTTGCTCACTTCACGAGCGTCAGCTTACGATTGAGCGTCCGATCCGGCGTGTCGAGGTGCAGGAAATAGGTCCCGGACGACAACCCGGACCCGTCGAACGAGACGGTATGTTCACCCGGACGCACGACGCCGTCATAGAGCTCCGCCACCCGCCGGCCGAGCAGATCAAACACAGTCACCTTGACGTCGCCGGGACGAGTCAACGTGTAGCGGATCATCGTGGACGCGTTGAACGGGTTCGGGTAGGCATCCAGGGTGACATAGTTCGCGGGTTGAAACACCCACACGTCCTCCCCCACCGCAGATGTCGGATCGTCCAGATACGCCAGCCCGACACCCGTATCCAACCACAACCGGTCACGCCACGGGTCGTACTTCAACTGCCAGGTTGTTTCACTGCAATACGGTTCAGGAACCTCAATCTCCTGTTCTCCCCAGTTCCAGCCGCCATCATGAGATGACCATAGTTTGTGATTTGCAGTTGTACCGGCCACCAGCAGGATATCTGTATGTGATGGGATAATTTCCCAATGTAAGTTGCTCCCATAATTATAATCATTACTAATCACTCCACGCATCTGCCATTGTTCGTTTTCATATTTCCAGCAACGATTTTCTATCTTCACATACATTCCATTTTCATGAAAAAGCATGTTTCCCTGGAAACTCCACAAATCATGATCTAGTGGCTCTGGGAATTCTATATAGTCCCACGATATACCCACATCATTACTTACGGCTATTTTCCATTCACTATTGACTTCTGCGAAGACATACAAACGTTCATCGTGTTGTTGTGGCTGAAATCCGTAGAATCCATAATCTCGCTGTAGCCAGCTTGTGGACTGCTCATCAAATATAAATAGTGAGTTTTGTCCACGATTAATACCTACATAAGTTGTACTGTCTCCATTATCAACTATAATTGCATAATCCGGAGTGCTATTTAATGTCAATGCCGGTAATAATTGTTCGTCTGTGCCATTAAAATCACAGGAACGGATTGTTAGTACCTGATCCGTATTTTGAAATGAATGCCGATTCTGGACATAGATGAGTTCATTGCTATTCATATTGATAGCATATCCCGCAGTCCATGAATCCTCATAGACTGGAAATTCATGCTGAATCAGAGAGGTTGATTCTCCTCGAGCATACCAGAGATACCCCCTCTTGGATGTTTGCGCTATACCCCCTTCATGGACAGTGATACCTCGCCATTCAATACTTTCAATACCGCATGGTGGCCCAGATACGAGTTGCCAAGTGTCACCGAAGTCCAATGAACGGTATAACCCTTGTCCATGCAACGAAATATAGAGCTGTCCGCTATATTCATTCCTTTGAATGTTTAATACTTCTGTTCCATTTATTGGTAAGCCTCGGAATACACGGTTCCAAGTATATCCGTAATCATTCGATTCCCAAACTCCTGTATTACTAGTAGCACCAATCAATACTCGACCTGGTCTTTCGGGGACATAGCAGAACGTTCTTGGAGCAGTCCAACAGTCTGGTAATCCACTGGCATATACCGGATACCAGGTTTCACCCTCATCATCCGTGCGAAAAAAATCAGGATACTCGTCTTCTGTCTGTGAGGCATGTAATAATAAAAAAGAACTAGGGCTAATTCGTATCATATCGTGAAAATAACCCTCTCCCGGATAAATATTCTCCATGTCTGTAAGCCTTTGCCATCCCAGTCCACCATCGTAGGACGCGACAACACCACCTCGCATACATTCAACACCATCATAGTGTCCATACATATATATTGTATCTGATCTATCTTGTTCAAAAAAGACACCTTGCAGCCCTTCACTCAAATGACTTAGATTTATAATATTCCAGACATCACCACCGTAAGTAATTCCGATACCAACAGATTTTGGAAAATATACTCTTTCTGAATGATTTCTTGGAATCAATATCCTATCACCACTTGATCCATAATATAAAGAATCAGGCCAAAAAGATAATAGACTATATTGTTCCCATGTCATACCACCATCAAAACTATGATATTCTGATTGATAGGTTTTGGGTTCGTACGATCTTGCATTTATCACCAGTGTATCCGCATTTGGATCGACTGCTGTGACATAGGTTCGTGCACCCGCAAAACCAGCATAGAGTCTGCCAGACTCCAGGATTCGGTCGTTGATGTGTTCCCAACTTTGGCCAGCGTTTTCTGATAGCCAGAAGCCGTTAACCGGAGAGCAGAAGAGGATCTTGTTCCCCAAGGAGTCCGTTGCCACGGCTGAAGGCGTGAGCTGCCCGTGTTCTGACATCGACCAGTCACCGTGTGCGAGCGGCACCAGGGCGACCAGAACCAGAAGTAGACCCGGAATCAATTTCATTTCAGGCTCCATGAAAGATTGACGGTGGCTGCGAGCAGCCACCGTCAGATAAATGCTAGTTTTCGTCAGCTACATCAATGTCAAGATATGCGCGACGGTTGTGTGCACCAGCAGTAAATCCTTCCCAGTGCAATGTGGCCGTCCCTGCTTCCTCGCCCGTATCGTTAAACCAACCAAATTCTTCGTTCTCGTAACTCCATTGTTCCTCCTGAACCTGCCAGTTCGCGGAGCTGATATCCATGCTGGCTTGGGCGAATTCCCCGTTGTCATGGCAGACAACGTTAAAGTCCCAGACGAAATGCCCCTCTCCACCGAAGGAAGGAATGTACTCCCATGTTGTGGTTGCCGTTGAGTCCAAGAACACCTCGACCGTGAACGGCAACGTCGCGGAAGGCAACTGCCCGGCATTCACGCCAAGCAGAGTCACGAGGAGCATCACAACTGCAAGAGATCCCGCAAGAAAAAGTCGCGTCTTCATACTTCCCCCTCAAGTAAGTTACAGCAGATTGGTGCGTCCCGCCTGATTGCGTCTGGCGCCGTGGACACAAATCCGGAGACGCTCGACGTGTAACCTACCCCCCCCCCAATTTAGTCAATGCAAGCCCATGCAAACATTTTCTTGACGACGCCGAAGTTTGGAGAGGCAAACCGCCAAGTTATTGCGACTTGCAGCGGACGGTTACGGCTATAGTATCCATGATAGTAGACATTACTTTTTGCAATACAGGCAATCTAATGTTCGCCTGAGACGCACGGCGACGGCCAGGCATTCAGCGTTGACCTGCTCCATTTCTGGAGCGCATTGGCCGAGCCAATCACACACGATCCGGCTCTCCGGTTGCTGAGACGTCCGCAGGCTTGTAGTTTACGGTTCCTACGTTGTTTGGTGCCAATTATAACGGACGAGCGTTCGATGATCCGCCGAAAATCTGCCGGGATGCCGGGAGCAGCCGGCACTGTAAGAATGAGCCTCCCCCACCTGAAGTCGTTTGCCCAACATGGTGAAAACCCGGACCAGTGGACCAACCTTGCGGACGATCCAGATTACAACCATATCAAGGTACAATTGGCCAGCTGGATACCGGAGGGATGACGGACTCAGCTACTTTACAAACGGACATTTGATCGGGGTGATGAGCTCCTGGCGCGCCCGCGAACAGACACCAGCGCCTCGCGAGGCGGGGCGAGCACTGGAGGGTGTGCGGAGGATCACAGCAGCAATAGCTGGTAATCGCGATATAGTTGTTATCGCGAGGGTAACGCGAATCTTCGATCCCTAAAATGACCCAAAAGAGTATTTACTTCTAGCAATTTTCATATTATATTTAGAAATCGACAGCGTTAGCGTTGGGGTCCCGTTGGTGGCAAACAGCGGGAACCGAGCGGAGCCCGGACTCGTAAGATTCTTGTTACCTGTAGCCGATTGCTTTCATCTTGGGTTCGGTCGCTTCACATTGATTTGAATTGCCGGAACGGACACGTCCATGGAGAGACGCAGTTTTCTGAATCGAATGTCGCTTGCCGGAGCGGCGGCGGTTGCCGCCAAACCGATGCAGCGTGCATTCTCGCAGCCCACGCACCCGAACGTTCTCTTCATTTTCATCGAAGATCTGAATGACTGGCTCGGAGTGATGGGACATCCCGACGCGATCACGCCCAACCTGGACGCGTTCGCGCAGACAGGTGTGCTGTTCACCAACGCGCATTGCAGTGGTCCGGCCTGCAATCCGTCCCGTACCGGCATGTTCACCAGCCTCAAGTGTGCCACCACCGGCGTGTACTACAATGGCGAAGACTGGCGGTCGCGTCTGCCGAACAACTACAAGACGATGCCGGATGAGTTCATCGACGCGGGATACTATAACGTCGGCTCGGGCAAGTTCTATCACCCGCCCTTCATGGACACCGAACCATGGCATGAAGTTTTCCGCGGACTGCCACCGCCGCACCTGCTGAATGGCGGCGATCCGTATCAGCCGTATCATCCGTGGATCGGGCAGGATCAGCAGCTCAACGACAACACTGATTTCCTCTGGGGTCCGAACGATTCCCCGATGAACTCATTCCAGGATGAAGCGCGCTCGGATTTCATGAACGACCGGCTGCTGGGCGGTATGCCCGAACCGTTCTTCGCGTTCCTCGGCACCCGTGCGACGCACTATCCGGCTGTCCCGCCGCGGAAGTTCATCCAGCAATACAACCTGGAAACGCTGTCGCTGCCGCCGTACACACCGGTGGATCTCTCCGACATTCCGCAGGCAGGGCTCGACCTGATTCAATCCGGGCTGTTTGACTCGATTCTCGAACACAAGAACTGGCGTAAGGCCGTCGCGGCGTATCTCGGGGCGATCAGCTTCGTGGACAATACCGTCGGCAAGGTGCTGGACGCGTTGGATTCGTCCGGCTACGCTGATGACACGATGGTCGTTATCTCCGCCGATCATGGCTTCCACCTCGGCGAGAAACGGCACTGGCGCAAGTGGACGCTGTGGGAAGAATCGACGCACGTACCGTTACTGGTCCGGGTGCCGGGCATGACGACACCGGGCGGTGTCTGCCATGAGCCGGTAAGCCTGCTCGATATCATGCCGACCTTCGTCGACATCTGCAATCTGGCGGAACAGCCGTACATGGAAGGCATCAGCCTGCGACCGCAGCTTGAGGATCCGGCGACGCCGCGGACCGTTCCCGCCCTGACTACACACGGCGCGGGCAACCACGCGATCCGTGACAAGCGCTGGCGCTACATTCGTTATGCCGACGGCAGCGAGGAGCTCTACGATCACGATGCCGACGACAACGAGTGGAACAACCTCGCCCACGACCCGCAGTATGACAGTATCAAGGCGGATCTCGCCCAGTGGATGCCGGACGATATCCAGCAGGGTGGGTGATTCTGTGAGCTGTGAGCTGTGAGTCCATGCTATTACCACGGACTTAAGTCCGTGGTAATAGCATGGAACCGGGGACACTTGCTCCGTCAAGTGTCCCCGGTTTACGTAGTATCCCCGGTGTACCTGGAAACAGCAACCACTGCGGGCAGCCGCGTTCCCAAAACGCCAGGGGAAAACACCAGCCACGCCGTGTATTTGCGGCAAACGAAGTCCGAAGGAGAGATGATCAGGGACACTTTGAGGATAAAGTTTCCCGGATCATCTCGTTCACAGCTCAAGGATCAAAACTCGGAGCTCACGGCTCAAAGCTCAGCGCTAACAGCCGTCTTCTCCTTACACCTCCCGGCTGATGAGATATTCCGCCCACGCCGCGAGCAGCGCCCGGTAGCGAGTGTCCGGTAACACCTCAAGCTGTGCCTGTGCTTCCTCGATGTACCGGCGCGCCCGTTCGCGGGTCCGTTCTACCCCACCCCGGCGTTCGATGATCTCAATCGCCCGTTGAATGTCCGCCTGGGACGCCTGCAGGTTGCCCAACGTGGACGCGAGGAATTCACGTTCACCGGGATCGGCGTCTGTATAGGCATAGTGCACAAGTGTCGTGCGCTTACCTTCACGAATGTCGTTCCCCACCGGCTTGCCGGTCTGCTCCGGATTGCCAATCACGCCGAGGATGTCGTCCTGCAGCTGGAATGCCGTGCCGCACAAGCTGGAAAATTCGATCAAGCCCTTCACGCGCTCATCGTCAACGTCGAGCCGATTGAGGCCGATCAACGCACCCGCTTCCGCGCAATACCGGTAGAGCACGCTGGTTTTCTTCCACAGCATGTCTTCGATGTCGGCGATGGTCAGGCTGCCCAGGGGCATCTGGCAGAATTGCACGTCGAGCAATTCGCCGGACACCAGCAGATTGAGCACATCGTTGTCCAGCCGGTCGATCAGATGCAGCGCGACTCGTGGATCGAGACCGTTCCGTTGCGCCAGCTCCACCAGCAACGCGATCGACCAACCGTGCTGCACATCCCCGGCGAGCACCGCGACGCTGATCCCGTAGTGCGAGTGTTCCTTCGCGGGCAGCTCGGGGTGACGATCACTGGACACCTGCCGGAACCGTTCATGTACCGTCGCTCCACCACGCCGTCGCTCATCCCGGTCAATGATGTCGTCATGGACCAGCGTCCACGTGTGAAACAACTCCACCGACGCGGCGGCCGGCATCGCAACCTTCGGATCACCTCCGACCGCACCACAACTCCAGAGCAGAATCGCGGGACGGAGCCGCTTTCCGCCCGATGTGGTGTAGAGAATTGCCGCGTCGCGGAGGTCCTCCGGGGCAAAACGGGACTGGTAGCGGTGGTCGCAGACGATCTTACGGACATCTTCCGCACAAATGGAAAGCTCGTCCAGGAACTCGCTTCGAGATATGCTTTGCATGGGTTTTCCGGGGATTCGTTAGAGATGTGTGAAGGTAGGTTTTCACCCCGGGACGCGCAAACCGGAACAGAATCCACAGCGCCCCCGAGCACAACTGGATTGTGCTTTCACTGCCTGTCGTGACTGACCTGCGCCTCCCCCTGATCCGCAGCAAGATGACCGATTCGCTTGACAGCTTTTCGCCTGCCGTTTAGTTTCCCCTAACATCACACGCTCATCATCCGATGAACGCAGGGGACGCACTCATGGGTACACTGGTCGAGAACAGCTCGATTGATGCCGGCAAGCTCCGCGAATTCACCACCTGGCTACTGCGGGACGTACACGCGCTCGAACGTCTGCTCGAGGAAGACCGGATTGAATCCGAGGTTCGACGGATCGGCGCGGAGCAGGAACTTGCCTTTGTCGGGTCTGACTGGCAGCCCGCCTCGATCGGCCCGGAGGTACTAAGCGACCTCAACGATCCCCATTTCACCGCTGAGATCGCACGCTTCAACCTGGAATACAACCTCGATCCGATGACATTCGCCGGGGACGCATTGAGCCGGATGGAGCAGGAACTCAACCACTATCTCACACTTGCCCGTCAAGCGGCAGGGAAATACGACAGCGACGTGATCCTGATCGGTATCCTGCCGACGATTCGCAAGAGTCATCTGACGCTGGACAACATGACGCCGAAGGAACGCTATTTTCAGCTGAATGAGGCGTTCACCCGCGTCCGTGGCAAGCAGTACCAGCTCGATATCAAGGGGACGGACGAACTCACCGTCACACACGACAACGTGATGCTCGAGGCGTGCAACACCAGCTTCCAACTGCATTTCCAGGTGGACGCCGTCGAGTTCCCGACGATGTACAACATCGCCCAGGCGGTTACTGGACCAGTACTCGCGGCGGCGGTCAACAGCCCGCTGCTGGGACGCTACCGTCTGTGGCAGGAAACCCGCATCGCGCTGTTCCAGCAATCGCTCGACACCCGCACCGGCCCGCATCACCGTGACATGCAGCCGCGTGTCAGCTTCGGCACCCAATGGCTGAACAAGTCAGTGCTCGAGATTTATCAGGAGGACATCGCCCGCTTCAAGGCGATCCTCGGTGTAGATGGCGTCGCTGACCCGTTCGACCAACTCGAGCGGGGACTGCCGCCGAGCCTGGACGCACTGCGCCTGTATTCCGGCACCGTCTACCGCTGGAACCGCGCCTGCTACGGTGTCGGAAGTGGACACGCG
The DNA here is from genome assembly GCA_963675295.2 of bacterium. GTDB lineage: Bacteria > Electryoneota > Electryoneia > Electryoneales > Electryoneaceae > BMS3BBIN04. Next base: position 1,169,417 of record CAXXKJ010000002.1, on the reverse strand, counting down.
CACCTGCGCATCGAAAACCGGGTGCTCCCGGCCGGCCCGACGATCATCGACGAAGTCGCCAACGCCGCGTTCTGGTTCGGCCTGATGGCCGGGCTCAAGGACCGCTACCTCGACATCACCCAGGTGCTCGACTTCGACGACGTCCGTGACAACTTCTGGGCCGCCGCCAGGCATGGCATCAACGCCCGCTTCAGCTGGGTTGACGGCAAGAAGGTCGAGGCGAAGCAGCTTATCCTCGACGAACTCCTGCCCGCCGCCCGCGAGGGCATGCTTGAGCGTGGGATAGATTCGTCGGACACCGACCGTTATCTCGACGTTATTCAGCAACGTGTCGAAGCCGAAATGACCGGCTCACAATGGCTGCTGAAATCCCTGTCCGGGATGAAAAAAAAGGGCACGCGCTGGGAGCAGATTCACGCCCTCGTCGCGGCTTCGGTTAACCGGCAGAAAGCGGGCAGGCCAGTGCATGAGTGGGAGCTGGCAAAGCTGTCCGAAGCCGGCGGCTGGAAGAACAACTATCTGAAGATCAGCCAGTTTATGAAGACGGACCTGTTCACGGTCTCCCCTGACGAACCGATTGACCTGGTGGCGAACCTGATGGTCTGGCACCGCATCCGTCACATCATGGTCGAGGATCTGGAACACAACTTGCTGGGTGTTGTTTCGCATCGCAAACTGTTACGTCTTGTCGGCCGTTCGATCCCGGAATCCGACGGTCAGATCAAACCGGTCAGCGAGATCATGATCACCGAACCGATCACCGTGACCCCCGAGACGTTGACCGTGGACGCGATAACGCTGATGCGTGAACAAAAACTATCTTGTCTGCCCGTTGTCGAGGAGGGCAAACTGGTCGGCGCGGTTACCGAAGATGACTTCATGGAACTGGCCGGAACACTGCTGGAAGAAAAACTGAGGGAGTAGCACGTTGTTGGTCAGGACCGAGGACGCCGGATTGGATGCGCAACCTACACTTGAACCGCCCGTTTGGCTGCAATCCATGCGGCACCGTCTGCTGGGCTATCACGACACCGGCGAACCCGGACCGGCCGTGCTCATCGTCGCCTGCCTGCACGGCAATGAGATCTCCGGTGGCGATGCCGCCATGCGTGTGCTGCACTCCCTGCGCAGAGGCACCATTCCCTTCCGCGGTAGCCTGACTGCGGTTATCGGGAACGTACCCGCCTACGAAGCCCGCCTGCGTCTCATCGATGAAGACCTGAACCGCATCTGGACACGGGAAAATGTGGACACGATCCTCACCAACGGCCCACGCAGTATCGAGCAGGAGCAACTGTTTGAGCTGCGTTCCATCCTCGATGCACTGAGCGAATCCACGAACGCCGACCAACGCTTCCTGCTCGACCTGCACACGACCTCCGCCGCCAGCGCGCCGTTCATCGCGCACGCCGGCAATGGCCGTGCGCGCGACATCGTTCGCAACATCGGCGCAATCGAGGTTCGCAAGGTGACCGACTACCTGGACGGCATGCTGGTCAAACACACCAGCGAACTGGGCTGGGCGTCGCTCGCCTTCGAGGCCGGGTCCCATCTGCAGGCCGATTCGGTGGACATTCACGAGACAAGCATCTGGCAGGCTCTGAGCACCGCCGGGATGATCGAATGGGACCGAATCCCACTGCGAGTGCGTGCCCGGAACGCCGAGTTGCAACCGGCAAGCGCTACCCACCCGCCGGTAGAGGTGATCCACCATCACGTGATCCAGCCTGGCGACAATTTCCGCATGCGGCCCGGCTATGCCAACTTCCAGCCGATCAATGCGGGTGAAATTCTGGCCGAAGACAGAAACGGCCCGATCACCTCCGCGGTGTCAGGCCGGATCTTCCTGCCATTGTATCAGAATGAAGGCCGTGATGGCTTCTTCATCGTTCAGGACGTGGGTGGGAACGGTCAGGACGACGCCTGATCGCTGTACAAGCCGTTCTCGAGCAGGTCGATCATCGCCGTCAGCTTCTTCTCCTGGAACTCTTCGTTGCTGACACCCGGGAAGTAGTCGCCGATCATCGAACCGAGCATGTGCGGGAAGATCAGCATGCAGTCGATGAACAGGCCGATGAAGAACGGATCCTTGAGACGGAACACGCCCTCCTCCGCGAATTTCGTCAGCCGCTCGTAAAATTCGGATGGGACGAAGTTCGTGTCGTACATCCGCTTCAGCGTATCGGGCTCCTGCAGCATGATGCGTTGCACCAGCTTCAGGTAGAGCGGATTCTGCTGCATCAGCTGTTCGTACATCTCCAGCGACTTGCGCAGCCACTCGCGTGGATCGTCCTCTTCCTCGCTAATCATCGAGATCGCCGCGACCATCGGGTCAGTGGTTTCGGTCACCACCTCCCGCAGCAACGTGTCGCGGTCGCCGTACAACCCGCGCACAACACCAACCGTAACCCCGGAATCCCGGGCGACATCTTCCAGATCCGTAATCGCGACGCCGTACTTGGCGAAACGCCGTAACGCCGCGTCCAGTATCCGTTTCTGTTGATCCTGCTGAGTCATCGTCGTTCCAGCTTGTTCCCTGATTCACGCATGGGAGAGTAGCAACGAATTGGCCAAAGCCCAACCCAAAGATGCCGCGACTCCGAGGCGTCCGGGCCATCCATGCGACTGTTCCCACCCTGCTCAATCTTGTGAAATAAGTATCATAAAACTAGGGACAGACCCCTATTAATCGTAATCCGGAAAAACCGCTGAAACCGTTTACTGACAACAAGTTTATATGGGTCTGTCCCTAGTTTATTGCTGGCGGATTGTACGCGACTAGACGATCACCGGCAAAGGCTGGTTACCGAGAGTCACTCCGTCCGCACGCACATCCGTCGGCAACGGAATCATCCGCACACCGATCTCCTTCGCCTCGTGGAACCGCTTCGTGTATGCCGGATCATACGCCACCGCCGGCGCAAACCGGTCGGCATCGTTGCGTTGCACGGTGAACACCACCGCCGCGCGTTCGCCCGCCTGCACCCGTCCGATCAACTCGTCGAGGTGCTTCAATCCGCGCGAGGTAACGGCGTCCGGGAACGTCGCGACCGAGCCTACATTCACCGACGCCTTGTCCGTCACATCCTCCTGCACCATGGTGCAATTCTTCACCTCGACCCAGGCGTCTGGACCCTCGGCGAACTCCAGCTTAAGGTCGATCCGGCTGTGTTCACCCAGCTTGACCTCACTGCGGACAGCCGTGCAGTCCTCGAACCCGGGCAGTTCGCCTGCCTCCGCCAGCTCGCGGACGATTTTGTTAGGTACGCCTGTGTTGACTCCGACCCACAACGCTGTCCCATCCGGACGGGTGATCCGAATCTGCTCGAGCGTGTACAACAGTTTCCGTTTGCCGCCGTGCGGCCCGGAGATGCGGACCGGGTTTCCATCGTCCAGCAAGCCCGCCATCGAACCGGAGTTCGGGCAGTGTACGGTGAGGACTTCTCCGTCCACCTCGACATCAGCAAGAAAACGTTTGTACCGCTTGACAAGTGTTCCGGAAACAATCGGTGCGGTGTATTGCATGGTAATCCACTCAAGTTCAGGTGCGATAATGACGCGTCGTTTACCCTGCGCTCCATTTGAGAGCGGAACGAAATCCAATTAGCTTAGTATAATGGACGGGTCACGTGGGTAAATCATGCATCGAGCCACAATCAGTTTGCTGCTGGTGACAAGCCTGTTGCTTCCGTTGGGCGTGCTCGCGGATGACAACGGTGATGACAAAGATGGCTTTTTCGGCGGGCCCTTTACTCTCGAACTTCGCGCCGGATATACCGGCACGAGATGGACCCCTTACGGCCTCGACCCATACGAAGTTGACAACTATGGCCGCGAGATGCTGTACGCGGAGCTGGCGATTGTGCATCCTCTGCTGATCGCGGGCGAAGCATTCGACCTGCTCCAGATCCCACGGCTGCGCATCGAATCCAACCTCGGCTATTCCGCAAGCAACAGTGGCTTTGAAGAACTGATCCCCCACTCCATCCGCAACAATCCATATATACGCGCCTCCGGCTGGCTCACGTTCTGGGAGTGGTTTTCCTTCCGCTTTCGCGAGGAACGTTTTCAGGCGACCATTATCGATCCACGCGATTTCGGACTGGACGAGCACGGCAACCCGTCCGTCATCGTTCCCTTCCGTACGATCAGCAACCGCATGTCCGACCTCGAGATCGGACTGATCGGGTCGCCGGGCGGCGAGATCAACGAGACGATGTTCGAGCTGGGGATGTACTTTAGTACAATGAACTGGCCGATGGTGATCAACTACAACCAGGAGGGGTTTGACTCGTTCAGCCTCCTGATCCAGGAAGAATTCGAAGCCCAGGGTGTGTACGCCGGTATCATCACGCGTCCGATTCCGCACGTGTGGCCGGTGCACAGCCAGTTCCTGCTGCGGGTGGGCGATATCACGGGTGTGGACGCGAGGGTTCGGTTCGAACAGGAACTGTTGAAGTCGTGGTTTCTCGGGGTGCAACTGGAGGCCAGCCTGCGCAGCCTCGAAGGCTTCAAGAACGACGGTCAGTTCGATTATCAGATGCGTGCGGAAAACCCGCGCGATGTACGCTATATGATGACACTCTACACCGTCCTGGTGTTGATGTAGCCGATTGTTGGATCGCCGTTCAATTGGACGGCCGGACAATACATACGAGTACCGGATTCGCCTGAAATGAGCGAGGGCGGCTCAATGCTGAACGGACGACATCCGTTCTCCTGCTGATTTTGTTGCTGGCCTCAGTAAGATGTTCGCTACCGGTTCACCTTGTATACGATGTTCTCACTGCTATGATTATGCGACATTCCATCATGACTGCTACTAGATCTGCCCGTATGGCAGCGCTGCTAAGCCTGTTAGCCCTCGCCTGCGGGTTTGCCCCGGCACAGGCGCAGGAAGAAACGATGGACGAAAAGCATGTCGGTTTTCCCGGCGGACGGCCAGAACTCATCCTCCGCAGTGGCTACATGGCAAACGTTTGGGTGCCCGCCGGGCTGGAACCGTATGAACTGGACGATTACGGCCGCAACCTGTTTTACATCGAGCTGGCGTTGAACCATCCGCTGTTTCACCTCGGCGAGATGTTCGATATCATCAATGTGCCGAGCCTGCGGCTTGAAACAAACTTCGGCTACACCTCCGAGTCGGAAGGCTATTACGAAGTGATCCCGGATGTCGTGCGGATTGTTCCGTATGTGCGGGCGTCCACCTGGGTCACCATGCTCGAATCCTTCTCGGTGCGCTATCGTGTCGAACGCTTCGACGCGACCCTGATCAACCCCACCCCCGGATCAGACTCCACGCTGTACGTCACCAACGAGATGCGCGACATCGAAATCGGCTACATGTCCGAGACGAACAAGCATGACCTGACCTACGAAATCGGCTATTACTACAGCGAGATCAACTGGCCGGAAGTATACCGCATTTCGCAGTGGTTCGTGGAAACTCCCCGTGTCAAGGACTGGGGTATCAGCATGCACGGCGTGTACGGCGCACTGCATTTTACCGGCTGGCCGACGAAATACGGGCTGCATACACAGGCGGTGCTGCGTGTCGGGCAGGTGATGGGGCTGGATCTGCGCCTGAACTTCGAACACCCGATCAGGAAGGATTGGTCAATCGGCGTGGAAGCGGACGGCAGCTACCGTTACATCGCAGGCTACAACCACGAGTACGCGGAGTACATCCACACGAACGATTCCAACCCCTACGATACCCGTTTCCGGATCAACCTGTATACCGTGTTTGTACTGATCTGAGTGTGATCAGAACGCGTTCCCGATGGAAATCTGGAAGGCTCCGGGATCTTCTCCGGCTTTCGGGAAGATGTTGAAGCCGTAGTCGAGACGGAACAAGCCGATCGGTGTCGTGAACCGCAATCCCACCCCCGGACTGTGCCGCAAATCGTCGAAACGCAGCACATCCGTTTGTTCGAACACGTTCCCCACGTCGTAGAACGCCACCGCCCCGAACCAGCGCCAGAGGTGCTGGCGGATTTCCAGCACGTTCCACACCAGCTTTGCCCGCCCACCGAGCGGCGTGCCATCGTCCTTGTCCACCGGGCCGAGGCTGCGGTACGGGAACCCACGCAACACGTTCGGCCCGCCGGCGTAAAGACGTTCGCTCAGCGGAATATCGCCCAACCCGCCGCCGGCGTCGACCCAACCACCTTCGATGTTGGTCGCGAGCACTGTTCCCCGACGCAACGGGTAGAAGACGCGGTAATTGACACGGGTCTTGAAGAATTCGTTCGTACTGCCGAGAAATTTCAGCGCGTATTCGTTGACCACGCTGCCGAACCAGCCCTTCGTCGGGCTGAACGGGTCGTTGCGTGTATCGTAACTCAGCGTCTGGCTCAGCGAACGGATGCGCGGGCTGGTTTCTTCGTCGAAATCGAGCACGTCGATGTTGGTGTACTCGGCGTTCTCATGACGGTACGACACGGTGAAGAAACCGCGCTGGAACACCCTGCGGCTGAGCGCAACCTTGCCCTGGTAGCGGGTGTAGTCATAGCTGGGTTCGTCACGGAACTCACCGGTCAATGTGACGTCCGTCGTCCAGTGAAACCCAAGCGTCCACGGTTCCTTGTACGACAGCTCGACACCGCGGTCGATGAAGCTGAGCCACGTTTCCACACCCGCCGCGCGGCCAGTGCCGAAGATGTTCTCGTTGCGCACACCGACACGTCCTCGCAGTTTCTCCAGCGTTGCATATCCAACGGACGACGTGAACAGGATCGGCGGCTTCTCCACCACCTCGATCAGCACGTCTTTGCTCGTCGAATCACCGACAATGCTCTCTTCCTGCCGGACAAAGACGCTGCGGAAAAGGCTGGTTTCGTAAAGGTTGCGCTGCGTCGTTGCCAACGCGGAATAGTCAAGAATTTCACCGCTGTTGAAGGTCAATTCACGCCGCACGACTAACGATTTTGTATTCTTGAAGCCGGACATCACAATCTGCCCGACCTTGAACTGCGTGCCTTCCGTGACCGAAAGGTCGATGAACGCTTCCTGGTTCTGCTTGTCGACCATCACCGCCGGATTGACGCTGGCCTCGAGATAACCTTGCTCCGCATAACGGCGCGCGATACGCTCCGACCCCGCGCGATTCTTGACCCGGTTCAACGGATCGCCCGGCTTGATGTCAAACTGGTCGAGCAGGAATTCGTCGCTGAACGCCTCGTTCCCGATCGGCATCACGTCGGTGACGTACGTACGCGGCCCTTCCTCCAGCGTGATCGTGATCTTCGCCTCATGATCCGCGGAGTCGATCTCGACATTGTGGTTCAGCACTTTCGCTTCCAACCAGCCATGCTGCTGATAGTAGAGCTCGATGTAACCAAGATCTTCCTCCAGCGTGCGCTGATCATATTCCACATCGTTGAAGAAGCCGAAGATGCCGGTCGGACGCATGATCATCACCGGCAACAGGTCGGAACTGCCGACATTTTCGTTGCCGACGAAATCGACCTTGCTGACGAGGATTTTGTCTTTCTTGCCGTCGTCTTTCGCATGCAGGGTGTGCGGCGTGAGCACACTCAGCAGCAGGCCGAGCAACAGGACAACGGGCGCTATGTGACGGGAGTTTGTCATTTCCAGCGGATCTCGTTCCAACGGACCTTCAACTTCAAATCGACACTACCCTCACCTTCCTGATTCGTCTCGCCAGTGATCGTCCAGTTCTTCGTGAGGAAATAGCTGATGCGGATGGAGTTTTCGTTAAAACCGTCCACATTGGTGATGTACGTAATCTCTGCGCGGTTCGAGATTTCCTTGGTCGCGAGCAGTGTTGCACCGCTCTCTTCCGGCGCGAACAGGTTCCCCTGCACACTCACCTGCTCCAGCCCGATCGCGCTGCCGACACGCGACCCGACGTAGCTGGACACCGCCCTTCCCGCCAACGATCCCGCCTGACTGCCGATACCGGTTTCGCCGGCATGCGGCGTGCCGAATGTCAGCAATGAAAGGATGTTGGACTGTTCGAGGTATGGATCGGACGTCAGCTCGATCTTTGCACTCTTCGCATTGCCGGTAATCATCAACGTGATGTTGTATTCGTACTGCTCACCTTCCTCGTAATCGATCACCTTGCTGGTCGCGATGATGTTGAGGTGCGGGTTGATGTCGCGCGTGTCAACGAAATCAATCACGCCTTCCTGGATGCTGAACTTGCGGTCGAGGTACATGACATACCCCTCATCCAGCGAGACGCGCCCGGTGATGATCGGGTCGTTGATCGTGCCGATCACACCGATGTTGGCGTCCATCCGGATCTTGGCAAGGTTGTTGTCGACCCACAGGTTGTCCGCTTCACGGAGGCGCACGTCCAGGTCGATATTCTCTGCAATTTCGTTTGGTTTCTGGATCTGACGCACCGGCTGCGCGTCCATTGAACGCATGATCGTGTCGATGCGATAGTCGCGGGTGTAGCGAGTTTCTCCCAGACGGATGTCGCCGCTGAGCACGTGACGATTCTGCTCGTTGGTCTTGAAGTTCAGCGTCATGCCGTCCAGCGATACCTCGAGATCTTCCTGTTCGTAGTGGATGTTTGTACCACGCACACGCAGCGCGAAATACGGGTGATCTTCCTTCAGATCGATCCGGCCATCCACAATCAACTTGCCGTCATCGCCGTAACGCGCATGTAACGTGTCTATGACCACGCTTTCATTGTCCAGTGACAACGCAAAATTGCCGTGATACAACACGTCGTTCATCTGCCTCATCGCGAGACGGATGCCCCGCCCCTTCAGTTCACCCTTGACCCGCGGCAGACTGGTGTCACCCTCTATCGTTGCGTGACCGGACAACACGCCCTGGAAATCCGTAATATCAGGGCTCAACTGCTGAGCCATATTTAACGGCAGGCTTGGCAGATCCAGCTCGGCGTGATACCCTTCGGGCGTGTACTTGGCTTCCAGACGCAGAGCAACCTGGTTGTCCACCTTCAATGCCGTGTGCGCGGAAACTTCCCGCATCTCACGCAGTGTCGCCTCGCCGTCGACCTGGAAGAAATGGTCCAGAGCGGTGGCGTTGATCTTCTCGATGCTCAACACGGTGTCGTATTGCGTCACCCGGACCACGATGCCGTCAATGGAGGGTTTCCCCTCACCAAGGTCGACACGCGCGCTGTCCAAACTGACTTCACCGAGGATTAACGGTTTCGTCAGAGATCCGGAGGCGTGGTAGGAAATGCTGAGCAGCCCGCCGACACTGATCCCCTCGGGCATCACCTGGTTGAGGAATGCGATGTCAACGTCGTCACCCACCACCTCCGCGCTCAGCTTGCGGGTTTCCGACACCGCCAACCCGGTCGCCGTGCGATCCAACGGCAACGTGACGGAAGCCGTCAACGGCGACGACTGCTGAATGATCAAGCGTAGGTCCGTTTGGACACGGGCGGTGTCCAGATCGACCGACGCCTGCAACGTATCCACCGTGAAATCCGCCGCCCGCAGCGAGTCGAGGGTCAATTCAACCATACCATGTGGGTCCGTTGCGGAGCCTTCAAACATCAGTTCCGCCGCCAGCATGCCGCTGATGCCGGACATCCCCGGATGAACCCGCGGCAGGTCTGCGAGGTTGATCCGGCCACCCGTCCCCTCAACCCTGAATTGCTGGCTGTCGTGCAGAGCGAAGTTCAACCGCAGCCGTCCATCACCAAGCTGACCCGAGCGTTGCAGGCGAGACGGTGTGTCCCGTTCCTCATCGTCCTCATCGTCCTCGTCGTCCTCGCGGTCCCGGCGTTCGCTGCTGAACCACAGCGCCAGCTCACCGTCGGAGTTCTCGAGGTCGTAGTTGCCCTGCAACGTGATCCAGCGATCGTCGCGGAACACCTGCAGTTTGGTCAGCTCGACGTGCTGGTTGCGCATCCGAACCCTGGCCTCGAGCGAATCGGTGACCACATCGCCATACCCGAGCGCTGTGCCGTGCACGTCTATCGAGCCACGCAGATCCGGCACCTTGCCGGTGACCGCGCCCTCGTACCGGAAGCTGCCGCGCAGGTCGCTGAGCCCGAACGGTGCCGCGCTCGAGTCGATCGGCGCAATTTCGCCGGAGAGATGGGATTCGTTGATGACCAGTCCGCTCGTGTCGAAGCTGACATCGGCCAGCAGGCTGTCCACCGGGAAGTGCTGGTAGATGATCCCGGAACTCTTGACTGTCGCGGTGATCTGGGGGTTGTTCAGGCTGCCACGGAACCGGCCGTTGCCGGACAAAGATCCCGTCAGCCCCTCGACACCCAGTGGCCCGGCCAGCTCAACCAGACGCGGCACATCCATCTCGAAGCTGCCGTCCACGGCGTTCGTGTCAATGGTGGCGTCGGCGTTGATCACCGTATCACCCCGCCGGAAGGTCACCGATCCACGATGGTCCGCGTACTTCGCGTCCAATGCGTATTCGGCGACCAGTCCGCGCGGTTCCTGCACGTTCGCCGCAATCGACGCATCCGCCTGTAATGACCATGGCTGGCTCAACGGCCCGGAGGAGGTCAATTTTCCGCCGATGGTGCCTTCGATCCGTTGCAGCGCGGCCAGAGAATCGGCCGGCATCGCAGCCTGCGGTGGCATGAAGGTCCGTTGCAGCTGCGCCATGTCAACTCCGCTCAGGCGCAGGGTCAGGTTGTGCTGCATCAGGCTGTCGAGCGTGATTGCACCGGTGGCGTCGATGTCGCCGCCGAAGGTCTCCACATGCAGCTCGTCCAGCGTCACTTCATTCAACGAACCCCGTGCACCGAGCTTGAGATCGTTCACCCGGTAGTCACCGGCACGGATACGATGCCCGCGCAGATTCAGCACAAACACCGGATCGCTGGCGGAACCATCCACCGTCGCGTCTACGAGCAAAGCTCCGTGCAGCGGCTTGACTGCGTCCGGGAGCAGATCGTCGAACTGCCGGCTCAGTGATGCGAGGTCGGCATTCAGCCGCACACCCGCCTCGATGGTTTGCGTCGAATCTTCGCCCGCCACGATCTCGGCGGAGCCCTCACCCGCCAACTCCGCGCCCGGCACAACCAGCTTCAACGAATCGACCTGCAATTGTTCATCGACCAACCGCCCGTTCATCAGGAAGTCCTGCACCAGCAACTCGCGGCCATCGGTGTCGACTTTTACCTGGTCCCAGAGCAGCTCGTAGTCGTAGCGTCCGCCAAGGTAGCCGCGCGCGTGCAGCACGAGGCTGTCCAACCGTGCGTCGAGCGGCAACTCTTCGTCGCGGTACGTCGCCTCCGCCAGGTGCACACGCGCTCCGCCCAGCGAGATTTCATACACAAACGGCGCGGACGCTGTGTCCGGCGCGGTGGTATCGGCGGGGAACTCCGGCAGGTTGAGACGGCCGTCCGGTGTCTTCAGCAGGTGCGCCGCGAGGCTGTCCACCGCCAGCGAATCGACTCGGATCCACTTGTTCATCAACGGCAACAGGTCATACTGCACGTTCAGCCGGCTGAACGCGACGAGGTCCTGATCCGGCGCGATTTCACGGTGACGGACATGCACGTCGAACAGCGTCGTAGACGAAAACAGGTTGGTCTCAAGATCCCCGATTTGAATGTCGAGACCGGTCAGGTCGGCGAGGCGTGTCTGCGCTTCCTCACGGATAAAATCCTCACCCGGCGGGAGGGTGAGATAAAACAGCGCGCCCACCACCAGCACAACCGGCAGCAGGAGCAGGATGGTGATTCCGGTGATGATTCGTTTCGCAGCGACACGCATGCGGGTGCAAACCTTCCAATGGGCGAAATACTGCCGTCAAAACTACAACACGGGCGTGCCGTGAATACCACATTCCTTGCCCGCGCGAGACAGCGCTGGAGACGCGTCCTTCCGGCTCAACACACCGCTCCCGGTCCGGCAGGACGCTTGAGAAGTCGACGCGAATATGCCTATTTGCTCAACAACGACAACGCGAATCCGGAGACGACAATGCAGCGGTTCAAGCTCTACATCGACGGTGACTGGATTGAAACCGGCAGCTGGGATACGGTCGAAGACAAATACAATGGGGAACCGTACGCCGAGGTCGCGCTCGCTGGCGAGCGTGAACTGGATATGGCATGCGCGGCGGCAGAGAAAAGTTTCGCGAAAACTCGCGCCCTGAGTGCGCACCAGAGAGCCGAAATCCTCGATGAAATCGCATACACGTTGAACGCTCGCGCCGAGGAAATCGCCGAAACCATCGCCGTCGAAGGTGGGAAAACGTGGAAGTACGCCCTCAGCGAAGCCGCCCGCGCGCACGAAACCTTCACCTTCGCCGCCGGAGTCGCACGCACGCTGCACGGCGAAACCGTGCCAATGGACGCATCGTCTCGCGGCGGCGGCTACTTCGGCATGTGGCTGCGTGAACCGGTCGGCGTCGTCGGTGCGATCACACCATTCAACTTCCCGCTCAACCTCGTCGCGCATAAAGTCGCGCCCGCCATCGCTGCCGGCTGCCCGATCGTGCTCAAGCCTGCTGGCACGACGCCCGTCACCGCGCTGAAACTGGCCGAAATCATTGAGCAGACTGCATGGCCGGACGGCGCGTTCAACGTCATCCACGGCAGCGGCCGCACCATCGGCATGGGACTGGTCAAAGACCCGCGTATCGCCAAACTGACCTTCACCGGATCGGTCGAAGTCGGCAAGACCATCAAGCAGAACAGCGGACTGAAACGCGTCACCCTCGAACTCGGTAACACCTCGCCGGTCGTCATCGACGAATCCGCCGACCTCGAGCACGCAGTCGATCAGTGCGTGATGGGCGCCTTTTCCCACACCGGACAGGTGTGCATCTCGGTGCAACGGATCTACGTGCACGAAGCCGTCGCGGACGACTTCACCCACGCGTTCTGCCAGAAGACCAAGAACCTGGTTGTGGATCACCCGTTGAACAAAGAGGCCGACGTCAGCTCGCTGATCTCGATTGGCGATTGCGAACGCATCGATCTGTGGGTCAAGGAAGCCGTCGCCAACGGCGCGACGGTTCTCGCGGGCGGAGAACGCCTTAGTGAACGCTCGTACGCGCCGACGGTACTTACCAATACATCACCCAACATGAAAGTGTGGTCGGACGAAGTGTTCGGGCCGGTGGTACTGATCGAACGCGTATCCAGCTTCGAGGAAGGCCTGAAACTCGCCGACGATACCACGTTCGGCCTGCAGGCTGGGGTCTTCACCGCACGTATCGACCAGATGTTCGACGCCATCCGTGGCCTCAACTTCGGCGGCGTGATGGTTAACGAAGTCCCGACCTTCCGTGTTGATCAGATGCCGTACGGCGGCAACCGCGACTCCGGCATCGGACGCGAAGGGGTGCGTTTCGCCGTGGACGAGATGACCAACATCAAGATGGTGGTGGTGAAGACGCAGTCTTGAGTCCTGAGTCCTGAGTCCTGAAACTTACGACTTGAGATTTGAGACTAGATCGTTCGTGCCCGTGTTTGCTTGCAAACGCGGACGTGTTGCCCTGTCCTGTGTAAAGTGGGCACGTGGCGGATGACCCGCGAAAGCCGCCGAAACTGACCGGCGGTCAATCACGGGCACCAGGGACTGCGGACAGCGGACTGCGGACTGCGGACTGCGGAAAGCTGCTTGTACGTCATGCTGAAGCCACGTCCGTGTGTGGCAGAAGCAGGTCCCACTTCACGGGGTCGGACCTCGTTTGTCCTGTGTGCAGCTGGACCTTCCTCACTTCACTTCGTTTCGTTCGGAATGACGTGCTTGGCCGCTTTCGTGCGTTAAATAGACACTCCCAACGCTGTAACCTACCTGCGATCTATACTACCCCCGCCCTCTCTAACCTCGCGTTCTCTGCCCCCACCCCCGGCTTCCCGCTGACCACTCCAACCGCAAAACTTGGGTTTGCACGAATCGCTTCCATACCATACTTTATGGTATGGAACTCAAACACCTGAGCCACTCATGAACACAGCCTTTCTCGTTGCCGCGATTCTGTCGCTCATCGTCTGGACGATCCACACCTTCCTCGGCGGAGCGAAAATCGCCAAACCCCTGCTGAGATCGAAACTCCAGCCCGTGCCGAAGTACACCAACGACTTCACATGGCACATGGTGACCATTCTGCTATTCGCCATGGCTGCCGGGTACGCGTATGCCGCGTTCAATCCCGACGGATACGATGTCGCGATCCTGCTCACCGCCCTGTCGGTTTGTTTCATGCTGCTGAACCTGGGCTTGCTCGTGTACACGCGGCTGAAGCCGTATCAACTGCCGCAGTGGTTCCTGTTCCTCGTCGTCAATGTGGCAGCCATCATCGGGCTACTGCGATGAGCAGCGCACGAATGACCCGTGACGACTGGACCGACCTCGGCCTGAAGCTCCTCGGCGAGCAGGGGCCGGAAGCGTTGACGGTGGATGCGGTCTGCACCGCGGCAGGCCGAACTCGTGGATCGCTGTATCATCACTTCGAGGACATGGAAGCGCTGTTGGCGGGGATTCTGGAACGCTGGCGTGTGCTGCACACAGAGCACCTGATCGAGGCGGTGGAATCCCAAACCTCTGATCCGGATGGGAAGCCATACCGTCTGAACTCGCTGGCGTTTGCGTTGGACTACGGTATTGAACGGAACGTTCGCCGTTTGATCGCGCGGCGTCCGGCGTTGCGGCATTTCGTTGCCGAGGTGGACACTCGACGGACGGATTACGTCAGCGAGTTGATGCGGCGGGATGTCGGCGTCGATCCGGTTCAGGCCGAACTGCTCGCGCCTGTTGTCTATGCGGCATGGATCGGATTCCAGCACCTCGAACCGGAACCAGATCCGGCCCAGGTAGCGATGCTGTACCAGGCGTTCGCGCAGATCTTGAAGGAGACGTTGAGCAAGCAGGGCTGACGGGTTTCATTGATCGAGATAAGAAGGGGACGCCTGCGTGCAGACGTCCCCTTGCTACTCATATCAGTTCTGCATGATCACGGAGCTTACTTCTCCTTGATCACTGCCTGTGCCGCTGCGAAACGGGCGATCGGCACACGGAACGGCGAGCAGGACACGTAGTCGAGGCCGACGCGATGGAAGAACTCCACCGACTTCGGATCGCCACCGTGCTCACCGCAGATGCCGAGGTGCAGGTCCGGGTTCGCCGCACGGCCCTGTTCCACCGCGATACGCACCAATTCGCCAACACCACTCTGGTCGAGGCTCTGGAACGGATCGTCGTCGTAAATACCGCGTTCGACATATTCCGGCAGGAACGTACCCGCGTCGTCACGGCTGAAGCCGCAACCCATCTGCGTCAGGTCGTTGGTGCCGAAGCTGAAGAACTGGGCGATCTTCGCGATCTCACCAGCCGTCACCGCCGCGCGCGGAACCTCGATCATCGTACCGACCTTGAACGGCAGGTTGTCGATGCCAGTTTCTTTCTTCACGTCTTCCGCGACACGCAGCACGATCTCACGCTGGTTTTCCAGCTCCTTCACGTTCCCGACCAGCGGAACCATGATCTCCGGATGCACTTCGACGCCTTCCTTGACCAACTGAGCCGTCGCTTCCAGGATCGCGCGTGACTGCATCTCGGTCAGTTCCGGGATGCTGATGCCGAGGCGGCAACCACGGTGACCGAGCATCGGGTTGAACTCGTGCAGGCCGTTAATCCGCTTCAGGAGCGTGTCCTCATCGATGTTCATGTCAGCTGCGACCTGCTTGATCAAGTCCTTCTCCTCGTGGGACGGAAGGAACTCGTGCAGCGGCGGGTCGAGCAGACGGATATTGACCGGATACGGACTCATCGCCTTGAGGATGCCGTAGAAGTCGTCGCGCTGGAACGGCAGCAGCTTCATGATGAATTCACGGCGCTGCTCCGGGCTGTCGGAGAGGATCATGCCGCGGACGGCCTTGATGCGCTCACCGCCGAAGAACATGTGCTCTGTACGGGTGAGGCCGATGCCCTTCGCGCCGAACTTGCGGGCGATTTCCGCGTCCTTCGGGGTGTCGGCGTTGGTGCGGACACCGAGACGGCGGAATTCGTCCGACCACTCCATCAACTGCGTGTATTCCGGCACGCTGTCCGGATCGGCGTCCACCACCGGCAGCTGGCCAGCGTAGACCTTACCGGTCGTCCCGTTCAGGCTCAACCAGTCGCCTTCCTTGAACACGGTACCGTCGGCCGTGGTGACCGTCTTCGCCGCGTAGTCGATCTTGAGATCGCCGGCGCCGACGATGCAGCACTTGCCCCAGCCACGGGCGACCAACGCGGCGTGCGAGGTCATGCCGCCACGACTGGTCAGGATGCCCTTGGCGGCACGCATGCCGTCCACATCTTCCGGGCTGGTTTCGACACGCACGAGAATCAGCGGATCACTCGACTTCGCCGCCAGGTCCTTCGCACGATCCGAATTGAGGATGATCTTGCCAACCGCGCCGCCGGGGCCGGCCGGAAGACCAGTCGTGATCTTGGTCCCTTCCTTCTCCGCCTTCGGGTCGATCATCGGGTGCAGCAGCTCGTCCAACTGTTCCGGCTTGACGCGCAGAATCGCCGTTTCCTTGCTGATCAGGCCCTCATTGGCCATGTCAACAGCCATGATCGTCGCGGCGCGGCCATTGCGCTTACCGGTACGCGTCTGCAGCATCCACAGCTTCTTATTCTCAATCGTGAACTCGACATCCTGCATGTCCTTGTAGTGCGCCTCAAGGTTGTCGCGGATGTCGTGCAACTGCTTGTAGGCTTCCGGCATGTCCTGCTCGAGGGTCGGCATGTTGTCGTTCTGACCCTTCGAGATGGACGGCTGGTTGATCGCACGCGGGGTGCGGATACCGGCGACCACATCTTCGCCCTGCGCGTTCGGCAGCCACTCGCCGTAGAACACGTTGTTGCCGGTGGCCGGGTCACGGGTGAACGCGACGCCGGTCGCGCAGCCTTCGCCCATGTTGCCGAAGACCATCGTCTGCACGTTGACCGCGGTGCCCCAATCGTGCGGGATGTTTTCGTACTTGCGGTAGGCGATCGCGCGCTTGCCGTTCCAGGACTGGAACACGGCACGGATGCCGCCCCACAGCTGAGCCATTGGGTCGTCCGGGAACTCGCTGCCGAGCACGTCCTTCACCGTCGCCTTGTAGCGCTTGACCAATTCCTGCAGGTTTTCCGTCGTCAGATCCTGGTCTTCTTTCGCGCCGACTTCGTCCTTCAGCGTTTCCAGTTCTTTCTCGAGACGGTTGTGGATGTGATCCGACTCATCCTCATGCTCGATGCCGGCGGCGAATTCCATCACCACGTCCGCGTACATCTGGATCAGACGGCGGTAGGAGTCCCACGCGTACCGTTCGTCGCCCATCATTTTCGCGAGACCCGGCAGCGTCGCTTCGCAGAGGCCGACGTTCAACACCGTGTCCATCATGCCCGGCATCGACATGCGCGCGCCGGAACGCACCGAAACCAGCAGCGGGTTGTCCGGATCACCGAACTTGCGGCCCATGATCTTCTCGACCTTGGCCAGCGAATCCTTCACCTGGGTCTCAACTTCGTCGTTGAGATTGCCACCGTTCTCGAAATACTCGGTGCACATCTCGGTGGTGATGGTGAATCCCGGCGGGACCGGAATCCCCAAGCTGGTCATCTCGGCGAGGTTCGCACCCTTGCCGCCGAGCAGATTCTTCATCTCGGCGTTGCCGTCGGCTTTCCCTTCGCCGAAGAAATAGACGTATTTTGTGGCCATGTAAGCCTCCTATTTTCGTATCGCTATCGTCTGGGTAAATGTTACGTGTAAGGTCGGGGGGACCATACGTCGAAAACCGGCTGAGATCAAGCCTTAGCGAGCCAGAAAGACCCCACTGAGCGCCATTCCAGCCACCACCTCAAACCGGTTTGGATTCACGTGTTCCGGGGGCGTATACGCCGCCATCATCCACGGCACCAGCGAGACGTTGTCTCCCAGCAGCGGAACAGCCGGCAAACCGACTGTCAACGACACATCCGTCAACTGTCCACCAAGCCCCGCCCACTCCGCGCTGTACCAACCCGCATGCAGGCTGAGCAGCAATTCCTGATCGTTTGGAAGGGACACGGGCTGGTCCGCGCCAAGTTCCAGGTACCAGTCGTTGCCGCCATCCTCGACGAGCTCATAGTTGTACGCCACCCACGGCGACAGCGGCAGACTCGCAAACGTCACCCCGCCGAACGCTTCCCGGACAAACGTGTAGTCCGCGTCCGGATAGTCCTCGTGCGTGAACAGGTGGTACGTGAACACCCCGGCGCGCACATCGACTGTGCCGATACTGCGCGAATACGTCAACGTCAGGTCCATCTCATCGAGGTCACGAATCGCCTGCTGCTCCCGATCCCGCAACGCGAACGAGAACCACGCGTTGATGTCAAATCCGGTGTCGCCGAGAATGCCGGTGACCGTCGGCTGGAACGCCGGCGCGCCATTGAGCACGTTGAACCCACGCCACATGTAATCGGTGACAACCGACCCTTCGGCGATCACCTGTGCGTTGACAGCCGGTACAGCGAACATCATGAGCATGAGAATCACGAACAGAGTCTTACGCAAACTTGTCATCTATCGGAAGTCCTTTTTCCGGCTTGGGAACGTGACGTATGGGCGGGGAATATACGGAGCGCGGAAGGGGTTCGCACGTCTGGGATTATCTTGAACGCAGTGAAGGATCTCGTCATTGTCAGGCTGCGGTCTGCGGTCTGCGGTCTGCGGTCTGCGGTCTGTGATCGAGGGTGTCATCCTGAACGCAGTGAAAGATCTCCAACTTATCCACCGTTTGATTAGCTGGAGATTCTTCACGTCACTACGTGACGTTCAGAATGACACCCCTTACTTCACGGAGCGTCCGAACCGGCACAAGTCACGCACAAAACACTCATTACACAGCGGCCCGCGTGCCTTGCAGATCTGGCGGCCGTGACGGATCAGGTGCACATGGAACTGGTAGCCCCGTCCGTCCGGCACCAGCTCGTTCATGCGTTCGAACGTCCTCACCGCCGTCGCCTTCTCCGTCACAAACCCGATCCGCTGGCAGACGCGATGGACATGGGTGTCGACCGCGAACACATCCTTGCCGAGGTCGAAGGTCAGCACCACCGCCAGCGTCTTGTGCTTGACGCCCTTGAGGTGGCCGAAGGTCGCGAACGCTTCGTCAAAGTCCATCGACTCCAGCGCGTCCGCGGTGTAGTCGCCGTACGTCTCCTTGACGAACGCGAGCAGATCCTGAATCCGTTCCGCCTTCTGGTTGTTGAGGCCAGCGATACGGATCGTTTCGGACAGCTCGGCGTGGGGCGCGTGATGCACCGACGCCCAGTCGCCGTAACGTTCCATCATCCGGTCGTAGGCGGCGAACGCGTTCGGGTCGGTGGTATTGTGCGAGAGTAACGTCTGGACCAGTCCGGCGAGCGGGTCACGGCGGCCCGGCCATTTCAGCGGACCCTTTTCCCGTTCGAAGAGAGCGGCGACATCCGCGACACGCGCCCGCATAACCTTGTCAGACGCTTTCGCCGGGTCCGGCAATTTCGGTAGGCTCATGGAATCCTGCTGCGTGTGTGATCAACCCAGGGTAAACGCAATCCCGCCGGCAAGATAACGCGCGTTGATCCCGTGTTGACGCAAATACCGGCAGCATTCGTAGCTGCGAGGCCCACGTGCGCAGAAGAGATAGACATCCTGCTTCGGCAACGTGTCCACCTTCTCGCGCAGCTCCGCCGTCGTCATCCGCAGCACCTTGCCGCGCACTTCCGGCAGCTCGAGCGAGTCCCGCTCCTCGTCGGCGAGCAGATCGATCCACGTCCAGTCGTGATTGCCACCACCGTGCATCATCGTCGGCGCAATCTGCCAGCCGTCACCGGTCTCCATCATCGCGCCGATGTGGTGTAACGGGTCGAGCGCGGTAGCGTACGGCGGCGCGTAGGCGTGCTCGAAGCGCAGCAACGCACGCGGGTCGCCGTCCGCGAGGTCAAGGATCTGCGCGAAGGCGTCCACCCAGCGTACCACCTCGCCCTTGCCGACTGCCTGAATGCCGAGCAGTTGCCCGTGACGCTCGCGCACGACCTTGATCTTTAGATTCTGGTTCTCGGGGTAATAGTGCGCACGGTCGGTCCAGCAGCCCCAGTATTCCTCCACCTCCAGCCCGCGTTGACGCGCTCGCGCCGCCGACAGACCGGTGCTGGCAACATTGAGGTCGAACACTTTCACCACGCCGGTGCCGAACAGCTTCGGGATACCCGGATCCGGCACACCAGCGATGTGGTTGGCGACAACCCGGCCCATCCGGTTCGCGATCGAGCCGAGCGGGATCAAACGTGTCCCCGCCACATCCGGCAGCTCCGCGCAGTCGCCCGCCGCGTAGATGGCGAGGTCCGAGGTGCGGCCATGCTTGTCCACCTGCACGCCACCCTTCGGCCCGATGGTCAGGCCGGCGTCCACGGCGAGCTGCGCGTTCGGCAACACACCCGGGCAAAGGACGACACGGTCGACCTGCTGTTCCTCGCCTTCGCTGAGCGTGAGCACCAGCTCATCGTCGCGGCACTTGATGTGCTTCAGCGTGGTCTGCAGTCGGACGTCCACACCCTCCGACCGCAGGTGATCTTCAACCAGACGCGAAATCTCCGGATCGAGGTTGGCCGACATCACCCGCACCCGCTGCTCGACCAGCAACACTTCCACGCCCCACAGCGCCGCGAACGCCTCGCACAACTCGAGGCCGATGTAGCCGCCGCCGATCACCGCGACACGCCCAACCTCATTTTTCTGCAACGACATCCGGAGAGATTGCACTTCCTCGGGACGGGTGAACGAACTGACCAGCCTGCAATCCGACCCCGGGATGCTCAGCTTGACCGGGCTGGCACCAGTGGCGAGCACGAGCTTCGTGAACGGGAACGGGCGTTCCTCACCGTCCACATTCCGCGCGATCACCTGGTTCGGGTCGCGTTCGATCCGGATCGCGTCCCAGCCGGTCAGGACTTCAATATCCTTGCTGTCGTGGAAATACTGCGGGGTCTTGTTCTCACCCCAGGCGGTCCGGGTCAGTTCGCTGAAGTCGTCGATGTCGCCGGAGAGGAAGTACGGGAATCCGCAGGCGGCATAGGAGATGGTATCGCTCCGGTCGAGCACGGTGATCGGCAGTTCCGGTTTCAGCCGGCGCAAACGTGCGGCGGTTTTCAGTCCGGCCGCATCAGCACCGATGATCAAGACATGCTCGCCCTCGTCCATCATCGCAGAGTCCCCCTGGCTGGTCACATCAAGTTGTGATGGAAGGTACAAACCCTTACATCTCGCTTGATCCGTTCCGCTCCGGGAGGTCAGGGCATGAGAAAACCCCGGCCAGGCTGACCGGGGTGAACATTCTTGGAAACCGTCGGCGGGTACTACTCCCCGCTGAGGAAGTCGTCCGTCCAGACGAACGCATCCAGCAGCACGTTATCGCGGTTGTTGAAACTGTCCGGCGCCCAGTCGATGATGAACTCCGGTGCGAGGCTGAGATGCTGCAGCTGTGCGCCAAGCAAGTTCGTGAAACCGACAACCGGGATCGCGTAGTCGGACACGGAGGACAATGGATAGAACCGGGTCACACCAACCTGACCTGGGGTCGGATCGCCGATCAGGTGCACATTTTCCCGCTCGCTCATTGCCCGAGCAAACAGTTCGCCTTCATTCAGTGTACCCTCGCCCATAAGGATGATTACCGGCCCGGTAAACTGCCAGTCGCCGCGCGGTTCAACGGTAATCGTGTCGAGCTCAGTATCCTCATTCGTATAGCTGGTCAGAACCGGCAGCGGCTCGGTGATGAAACGACTGATCACCGTCTCACCGAGCAGGTAGGTCCCTGCCATATCGACAACATCTTCGGTCATCGAGGTCACCGGCGTGCCGCACGAACGTATGTCGCAGAGAATCGCCTTCATCCCCGCGAGGCTGTCCATCACCGCGTCGAAATCCTCAGCGAGGAACGTTTCCGGGGTGAGGTTCTTGAGGTACAAGTAGCCAACCGTGTCGGCCCGTGCCCAGCCCCAGCCATCAACGCTTTCATAGTCAATAACATCGACCGTGGTTTCCCATGCGCCGATACGCCAGTTGACCTCGCGCTCGCCGTCATACGCAGAGAACGCGTCCCCGGTGGAGTCGGCAAGACCGAAATTCTCGTCCTGCAGTTCGCCCATCATGCTCATCAGCAAGCCGCGGAAGTCGCGCACATTCAGCGAGGTCAGGACTTGTTCAACATAGTCGTCGTAGGCCAGCTGCCAGTCATCTTCCCGGCCTTCGATGTAGGCGTAGTTGTCAAACACGCGCTGCCACAAGGTGTCAAACGTTGCGAGCCTCAGGGTGTCGGTAAACACCGAATCATCCGGTGATTCCTGGTTGAAGAGCGAGCTGTCGCCGAATTCAACCTTGACCACTCCGTCCCCACTGTACTCGCAGGCAGCCATGCCGAGCATCACCACCAGTATCAGCAATCCCGATAACACCTGGGAGATACGTTGACGCAAAATCCTGTTCATCCAAGCCTCGGCTTCGAGGTGAAACGTGTCCCGTTCAAACAGACAAACTCCGACCGGAAAGATACAGCTCCGAACGGGCTAACTTGAGGGTAAAGCGACCCCGTCTCCAAATCCGGGGGAACGCTTCTCCGGGAGAATGGGGCCAGCGCCAGTTCAACCTGAACGCGACTGGGCTGGCGTCCGGGATGTACTTCGTCCGCGCCGTTAACGACAACGGGGTCACTTCCAGCCGACGGGTGACGCTGGTGAAGTAACCCTCACAAGCTTTCACACTTGTAGTGGTTCACGAATTGAGTCAACGAAAAGCGGGGCACTTTCGACGAAAGTGCCCCGCATTGTTGTGCGTATTTGGTAGGACCTACGCCGCCATGCGTGCGCGCGTGTCCAGCGCAACCTTGTACAGCAGCGTCACGATTAACGCGCCGCCGGCGTAAATTGCCAGCGAAATCGCCAGCTCGTTCAGCGTCGGCACATACGCGACCACGTCACCAAGCACACTCGGCGTGAAACCGGTCACCACCATGCCCATGCCCTTGTCGATCCAGATCGAGAAGAACACCATCACGCACGCCCAACCGAGCAACGCGAAGTTGTTGCGTGTCTTCGGGTTGAACAGCAGGATCAACGAAATCACCGCGAGGATCGACGACGCCCACATCCACGGCACCAGCGTCGTGTTTCCATCCAGGCCGAGGTAGAGGAACTTGAAGTGGTTGAGATGTTCCGGCATGTCGCTGTACGCCGCCGTGAAGACCTCCATCAGCACGAAGAACACATTCGCCGCCATCGCGTACGTCACGATGATCGACAGCTGGCCAATCGCCTTCTTGCCGGCGTCGAACGTTCCCATCTTGCGCACGAGCAGGATGATCAGGATCAGCAACGCCGGACCCGCCGCGAATGCCGTCGCCAGGAAGCGCGGTGCCATCACAGCCGTCAGCCAGAACGGACGCGCCGCCAGACCGCTGTACAGGAACGCCGTCACCGTGTGAATGCTGACTGCCCACGGAATCGAAAGGATGATGAACGGCTTGATCCACTTGCCGTACTTGATCCCCTTGCGTTCCGCCTGGAACGTCACCCGACTGATCAGAATGTTCAGCAGCAGGTAGCCGAACAGCACCACCGTGTCCCAGAACATCATCGAGTGCGGGGACGCGTAGATGAACACGTTCGGAATCCGGATCGGCATGCCCATGTCGACGAAAATGAAGCACATGCACATGATGCAGGCTGCCACCGCGAGGAATTCGCCGAGCACCGTCAGCTTGCCGAATTCCTTGTAGTTGTGAAGGTAGTACGGCAGCACGACCATCACCGCGGACGCCGCGACACCGACGAGGAACGTGAACTGGGCGATGTAGAAACCCCAGGTCACATCACGCGACAGGCCGGTCGTCGTCAAGCCGACCGTGAACTGGCGCACCCACGCCAACGCACCGATACCGATGATGGCGAGCAGAATGACAATCCAGGTCCAGTAGCCTTTGCCACCTTTCAGAGCGTTCTCAATCATGAGTGCTCCTCCTCACCGTGCATGGTGGGTTCGTCGTGTTCTTCCGGATCCTCGGGGACGATGTAATAGACTTCCGGCTGCGTGCCGAGACCCGGCTTGCGGCGGATGCTGAAGTGCTTGTGGACGAGTTTGCTGACGTCGCTGTTCGGATCTTCAAGGTCGCCAAAGGTGATCATCCCGCAGTCCTGCGTCGCTTCGACACAGGCCGGCATCTTGCCACGCGCCAGCCGTTCCTCGCAGAACGTGCACTTCTCGACCACACCGCGCATCCGTGTCGGATAGCCCGGGTTGATTTCGTCGATGAACTCACGCGGGTTGCGGAAGTTGAAGGAACGTGAACCATACGGACACGCAACCATGCAGTACCGGCAGCCGATGCAACGGTGCCAGTCCATCATCACGAGGCCGTCCTCTTCACGTTTCCACGTCGCTTCCGTCGGACAGACCCGCACACACGGCGGGTTATCGCAGTGGTTGCACAGCAGCAACGTCGGCGTGTGCTTGGTATGCTCCGGGATGTAATGCAGATCCTGTTCGTGGAACGCGTGGTCGAAATGTTCCGACCAGATCCACTTGATCTCATCCTTCGAGTTGTCGAACTCGGGCACGTTGTGCTCGTGATGGCAGGCGTGAATCGCCTTCTGCACGTTCTCCGGCGTCGCCTTGCGCGTATCCACAACCATCGCCCAACGCTTCGCGGTCAACGGCTTCGGCTGCTTCAGCGGCATGTCGCCGTCGGACGGCTGCATCTCGAGATGCTCTTCCGCCAGCAACTTCGTGGCGGGAGCGGCAGCGGTCGCCAACACGCCCAGACCCGCCGCACGCACGAATTTTCTGCGGTCAATGATCATCGTGTCCCTCCTTCCAGATCCTGCGGGACCACGTGGCAATCCCAGCAATAGGGATCGACGTCCATGTACGTGTGGCAACGGTCGCAGAACGTGTCCTTATTCGAGTGGCAGTCGAGACAGGTGTTCGTCAAGCTCTTTTCGAACGTGCGGCCGTGGTCGTCATGGTAGTAGCGATCATCGAGACGGACGACGTCGTTGCGCCACTCCATCAGCATTTCCATATGCTTGCTGCGCATCTCCTCACCGGGGATGACACATTCGGACTTGCCGGGAATGTTTTCTGTTTGAATCACCAGGTCAGGCGGCGTGCCGGCATCCGCCGTGATCGCATTGTAGATCACCGGGAACAGTGCCAGCAGCACGAAAATGATCAGCCCGAGCAGGATTTTCGGCATGTCACGCATCGGCCTTGTCCTCCTGCGCTACCGCTTCCTCTTCTTCCGGAGGAGGAGCGAGGTGAGCCTGGGAATCGACAATCGGGTATTCCTCGCCGCGCAGGTCGGTGTCACGGTGCTTTTCGCCCGTCATGATCAGCGCGTTGCCGACCATTTCGTGCACACCGCCAACCTCCGTGCCCGGCGCCCAGAAGTCCATCACCGCCGGCAGCGTCGCCTTGTCAATCGCGCACATGCACAGCAGTATGTTCGCCCCGAACTTGTCCTTGACATACTTCACCGCGCTGCCACGCGGCAGACCGCCGCGCATGCGCATCTCGAGGTTTTCTTCCGTGCCGAGGCCGGCGCCGGACCCACAGCAGAAAGTCTGCTCACGGATCGTATTCTCCGGCATCTCGTGGAAGTTGTTGCAGCAGGCGTGAATCACCTGGCGCGGTTCCTCGAGCAGACCCATCCCGCGCGCCGGGTTGCACGAATCGTGGTACGTCGGCACCCAGTGATCATTCCGCGCCGGGTCGAGCTTGATCTTGTTGTGCTGAATCAGATCGGCGGTAAATTCCGCGATGTGGACCATCTTGGTCGACTTCGCGTTCTCGAACACCGTACCCGTGATCGGCGACTTCGGCACCTCGAGGAAGTTGGCCGGCTTCTGCAACGTCGCCATATACTGGTGAATCACGCGCCACATGTGGCCGCACTCACCACCGAGGATCCACTTGACCCCAAGCCGTTCCGCTTCCATGTACATCTTCGCGTTCAGCCGCTTCATCATCTCGTGGCTGTGGAAGAGGCCGAAGTTGCCGCCTTCCGACGCGTACGTGCTCCACGTGTAATCGAGCCCGATTTCGTGGAACAGCATCAGGTAGCCGAGCAGCGTGTAGTAGTGCGGGCTGGCGAAGTAGTCCGCGGACGGCGCGATAAACAACACTTCCGCGCCCTTGCGGTTAAACGAATACTCCGGCATGATGCCGGTGATTTCCTCGACTTCATCCGCCGCGAACTCGATGCTGTCGACCACACCGTGCGGCTGGATGCCGAGGTGGTTGCCGGTGCGGAAGCAGTTCGCCGCCGGCGTGTTGATCCAGTCGATGCCGACACCGATTTCCCACATCAACTCGCGCGCGATCATCGTGATCTCGGCCGTGTCGATGCCGTACGGGCAGAAGACACTGCAGCGGCGGCACTCGGTGCACTGGTAGAAGTAGTAGAACCACTCCTTCAGCACATCCATCGTCATCTTGCGGCCGCCGACCATCTTGCCGAACACCTTGCCGAACATCGTGAAGTCGTTGCGGTAGATGCTGCGCATCAGTTCCGCACGCAGCACCGGCATGTTCTTCGGATCGCCCGAACCGATGTAGAAGTGGCACTTGTCCGCACAGGCGCCGCAACGGACGCAGATGTCCATGAACACCTTAAGGCTACGGAACTTCTTCAGCCGCTTTTTGAATCCCTCGAACAGGATCCGCTGCCAGTCAGGCGGAAGCTTCCAGTCATCCTCGTACGGTTGCCACTTGCGCACGTTCGGCATGTCGAGATACTCCATCGACTCCGGCGTCGCGGCGAAGTTCCAGTTGCCCTTCGTCGCGTTGAAGTCGATGGCGGTCGTATCCATCCACCCCTTTTTCGGAGGTGAATAATCGACGTTGAACAGCGCATCCGGTTTCAGTTTCTCAGCCATTGGCGTCCTCCGGCTTTGCGGCCCCTTCCGGGTCACGGTCCAACGGCAGTCCGGCAGCCTTCATCACCGGACGGAACTCGTCTTCGTATTCCTCGTACGTGTGAACCTTGACGTCATAATCCCACGGGTTCACGTGGCGCACAGCACGCGTGTTGTTCGGCATGTTGCGCGTCGGCGTGAGGAATGCACCGCCCATGTGCATCAGCTTGCTGAACGGGAAGTACGCGATCAGGAAGCTGACGAGGAACAGGTGCGTGAAGAACAACGGGCCGACCCCTTCCGGAACCACCGGGTGGAAGCTGAACAACCCAACCGCCAGCTCCTTGACCCCGACGATGTCCACCTTCCAGAGGTAACGCATGCCCATTCCGGTCAACCCGATCGCCAGCAGCAGGAACAACGGGAAGTAGTCACTGGCGAGCGACAGGTAACGCATCTGCGGAATCCCGACACGGCGCAGGAACAGGTAGCCGACTCCGAGGACGAAGAAAATGTCCGTCAGGTACAAAATCGGCAGCCCGATCTGGAAGAACCCGTCCACGAATTGCAACCACGTCACAAATTCGGGGGTTGGCGTCACGAAATAATTCACATGACGGAGGATGATCACGAGGAAACTGTAGTGGAACACAATCCCGGCCGCCCACAAGAACTTGGTCGACCCCTGCACCACTCGCCCTTCCTTCAGCTCCGCTTTCGTGTTGCGGAACAAACTGCGGAAGAAGACGATTTCCGTGAACATCCGCCAGAACGTCTCCCACCCGTTGTACGGGCTTTCCAGCGGATCCCGCTTGACCCACGGCAACGACTTCGCCTGGCCTGTCGTGGTCGTGATCCGGAACGGCACCGGCAACGATGCCCAACCCATCACTTTCACCACGAAGCCCAGAATGAAGATCGCCAACGCGAGGTACGGGATTATTACGCCGAACAGCATCCCCAGACCCATGCCTGCCCCGAAATACGGGATCGCGATGAGTACCAGGACTGCGATCAGCGCAAATCCGAGTCTCATGCTTCGCCTCCTTCATGTCCGTTCGTGACCGCCGGCTGCTCCCCCACCGGACGATCCACCCGTTCTGTAAAGGCTTCCTTGCCACGCTCCGCGAAGTGCTGCACGATCAAGTCACTGCGGCGGCGTGCTTCATTCGCCCGTAACTCGAACAGCTCTTCCCGGCAGCTGACATACAAATCAAACGCGTACATCGCGAGACGGTCGATCCGGGATTCGAACGCCAGCAATTCCGCCAGCAATCCCGGTTCGTTCAACTCGCTCTCACTCAACGACTCCCGCACCACCTTCTTCATCGCGTAGACAAACCCCATCGCCTCGGCCGGGGAAAACTCCTGCACCGACCGCAAACGGCAGAGCGGCTCGAGATGCGTCTGCAACTCGGGCTTGTCCATGTCGCCGGCCAGCAACAGGTCTACCAGCACCGGCAGGTCGCGGTTGAGCAAATGGCCGATGGGATCGTTGAACTCCTGCGGCCGCTGCGTGAACTTGATCCGATTTCCTTTCGGATACGTGTCCCGCACCGAGTCCTGCCACGCCTTGGTCAGGTTATCGCGTTTCTCCCGCAGGATTTCGATCAACATGTTCTATCCTTCACAAATACACATCATGGACAGAATTGAACTCTTGCCCCAGACATTCATGTCTGGGATCATCCGCCATTTCCTGTCGCCATGCCCCTGTGACCCGTCGTCTGTATGGCGGTTCGCAGGGATCGTCCGACCTTCCAACAACCCTGCTGGCAAAGCCATCAGGGGCACATTTGCCACCTTGCCTGCATCCGCGTCTACATTTTCTGCAACACGGGCACTTCGGTTATTTGTCTTCGACAAAACAAACACCCGCCTGGATCGCGCGGAGCTTGTAGTGCGCAGCTTCGTCCTTGCGATTCAACCCTTCCAGCGCCTTCGTCATTCCGGCCAACGCCATCGGCATCTCTGGTTCGGCCTGGAGGATGGCCTGGAACTGCGTCTCCGCTTCCTTGAACCGCCCGAGCTTCAACGACGCCATACCCAGGTTCATCCGCGCGGGCAGGAATCCCATCCGGATCTCCATCGCCCGTTTCGAGACCACCGCCGCTTCCTGATATTCGCCCAGTTCGTAGTGGGCGACGGCAAGATTGGTCCACGCGTGCAGGAATTTTTTATCCCGCTCAACAGCCTTCAACATCGCATCGCGCGCAGCCGCGAATTCACTCAGGTTGAGCAACGCCACCCCGAGCGAATACCAGATGTTCGCGTCGTCCGCGCCACCGGCGATATCCTGCTGCAGTTTATCGACCGCGGCACGAGCCTGTTCCAGCCGTTGCCGCTCCTGCGCCTTTTGCACTTCCTCCTGGGATGGCATCTTGATCGCCATCATGCACTCCACAACTGGGGGTTAACGACTATCCCGGAACCGCCAGGCCGCGCGGAGCATCCCCTCCGCCCACTCGACTGTACCCGCGGCGTGTACATGCGTGTACAACGCAAGCACATTCCGGTACGACAATCCGTCCCGCGATCCGCCGACACCGTTGCCCTTCTGCAACGCAACCACCGTCATCACCTCAGGATCTCCCCCAAGATCCCGCAGATGCGAGTGGTGGAATTCATGCCCGCGCAACGTTGTGCCGACGGGATAGAACGGATTGATTTCACTGACTTCACCCATCGTGTAGCCATGCCCGGCCGGTTTCTTCGACCAATTGGCCTGGATGGGAAATACACCCGCCATCTTGCTGCGTTTGCCGTCGAATTCAATCGATTCGCAGAGCAGCATCAGCCCGCCGCACTCGGCGTAGATCGGCAGATCATCGGACGCCGCCTGCCGGATCGACGCCAGCAGCGATTTGTTCTTCGCGATCTTCTGCGCGTGCGTTTCCGGAAAGCCACCGCCGATGTACAGCGCGTGGATATCGTCCGGCAACGCCTTGTCGTGCAGCGAATCCACCTGCACGATGTCCGCTCCGCCCCGGCGCAACGCTTCCAGGTTCTCCGGATAGTAGAAGGAGAACGCGCTATCACGCAGCACCGCAATTTTTGCGGGACCATGAGTCTTCAACTCATGGGCGCTACCTGAGAAGATGTGAATCGGCGCGGGATGCGCGACTCGCTCCTCAACAGGCGGACGTGTTTCGTCTTCAGGCGGATCAGGGATGGAAGCAAGGTCGGAGTGAGGAAGAATACAGACGCGCAATGCGGAACTGCCGGTCTGTTCGACCGCCAGCAGGGTGCCGACATCCACGTGGTCGTTCACCAACTTGCGGGCGGTGTCAATTGCAGCTTTCGCCCGCGGGTGCTCATCCACGGTGATCAGCCCCAGGTGACGACCCGGCAGCAATTCCTCCCCGCCCTTCACCCGTGGGATCGCACCGAGAACCCGCAGATCCGTGTGGGTCTCGATCGCTTCCCGTGCCACCCGTTCGTGACGGGATCCACCGATCCTGTTCAGCACCACTCCCGCCAGCGGAACCGACGGGTCAAACTGTCTGACACCGAGAACAATGGCCGCGAGTGTCGCGGTCACTTTGGTCGCATCGAGAACCAGCAGAACCGGCGAATTCAGCCGTTTTGCGAGTTCAGCCGTGCTGTGGCTGCCGCGGGCATCCATCCCGTCGTACAGCCCCCGGTTGCCTTCGACGACGCTTATATCCGTGCGCTGGCAACAATACGTCCACGTCCGGCGAATTGCTTCGCCGGTCATGAGAAACGTATCCAGGTTCCGGCAGGGGGCTTGAGCGGCCAGCGACAACCAGGCCGCGTCAATGTAGTCCGGGCCCTTCTTGAACGGAGCGACCCGCAGCCCTTTTTCCGCCCAGCCGGCAGCCAGCCCCAACGCGACAAGGGTTTTGCCCGAATCGCCGCCAAGGCCGGCTACCGTCACGGACGCACAGGGTTGCCTCATCTCAGATCAGACACACCCGGTCGGCTTCGGCAGGCCCGCCACCTTGCAGGCACCCTTCGCCGGGCCGGACGGGAACAGCTCGTAGACGCGCTTCAGCGGAGTCTTTGTTTCCTTACAAAGCTTCCGCACCATCGGCGCGATGCCGAACTGCTGGTAGTAGTTGCGCAGGTAGTTGACAATGTTCCAGTGCTCGTCGGTGAGAGCGTCCACACCTTCACCCTTGGCGAGCGCTGCAGCCAGTTCCTCGTTCCAGACATCCGGATCTTCGATGAAACCGTCTTCATCGACCGATACCGTTTTTCCGTTGTACTCGAAATCGGGCATGGTACCATCCTTAAGCTCTGCCCGCCGGCAAGCGACGAGCCCGGTTCACCCTTTGCTGCTCAACAACTGCAACACCAACGGTGATTCCCCCACCACTGGCTGTGTTACTTCATCTGAATGTAACCGCAGGGGCAGACTTCTTCACACTTGCTGCACCCCTGGCACAATTCCAGCTTGAACGTGTACTTCTCACCCGGCTTCGCCGGCTTCTGGACCACCTGGTCCTGGCAGTACACGTAGCACTGACCACACTCAATGCACATGCCGCAACTGAGACAGCGGGATGCTTCCGACATCGCTTCCGCAGCGGTGAACGTCCGCTCAATCTCCTCCGTCAACGACAGTACACGCTTGTCCGGATCCACTTCTTCAACCGTCAGGCGCTGTTTCGGCTCATAGTAATCGAGCAGCACCTTCTTGTCGTCAATCACCGGAGAATGAATTGGAATCTCGACCGGCAGACCACGGAACCGCGCGTGCATCGTATCCGCCGCACGACGGCCCTGGTACAACGCGACCGTGACCAAGCCCAATTCCTTCGCGTCACCACCGGCGTACAAGTTACGGTCGGCGTCACGAATCATGAAGTCGTCAACGCTGAGCCAGTCCTTTGGATTGCCACCCGTCTCTTCCAGGCCCTCAAATTCCGGTTCCTGGCTGATGGACGGGATCAGGTAGTCAACCTCGAGGTCGAAGAACTCGTCGATCGGCACCGGACGGCGGCGACCGGACGAATCCGGCTCACCAAGTTCCATCTTCTGGCACTTGATCGTCGTGCACTTGTCGCCTTCGACGTTCAATCCAACCGGCGTTGCGAGGAAAATGAAGTTGATGTTTTCCTTCTCGCCGCCGACAATATCCTCTTCGATGGCCGGCATCTCGTTGCGGGTACGGCGATACAGCAACGTCACATCCGCGCCCAACCGCTTGCAGACACGGGCAGCGTCCATCGCCGAGTCACCACCACCGACAACCACGACCTTCTTGCCGACATCCGGCGGATTGCCGGAATTGACCAGGTTGAGGAAGTTCACGCCGGTGACCACATTCGTCGCTTCCTTCTCGCCGTCCAGGCCGAGCAGGCGGCCCTTGTGGGCGCCGATGGCAACATACACCGCGTCGAACTCGTCGTCGATCTGCTTGAACGGAATGTCACGGCCAACCGCGACATTCGTCTTCACGTCAACACCGAGGTCGAGAATGCGCTGGATTTCCTTGTCCAGAATGTCACGCGGGAGACGATACTCCGGGATGCCGTAACGCAGCATGCCGCCGAGCTTGTCGAACGCTTCGAAAATCGTGACCTTGTAGCCCTTGCGAGCCATGTAGTAGGCCGCGTTCAAGCCGGACGGGCCGGACCCGATCACCGCGATCTTTTCCTTGTAATCCTGCGCGTCATCATCCTTCTTCAGCGTGAGACCGTGTTCCAGACCCCAGTCGCCGA
Source organism: bacterium (assembly GCA_963675295.2). Classification (GTDB taxonomy): domain Bacteria; phylum Electryoneota; class Electryoneia; order Electryoneales; family Electryoneaceae; genus BMS3BBIN04. Next base: position 1,136,875 of record CAXXKJ010000002.1, on the reverse strand, counting down.
GGAACCGTTCCACCTTGTTGACGCCAACCGCGCCATCCTTCGACTTGCGGTTGCACTGATCTTCACAAGGATTGGGACAGACACGACCCAGCACCGACGGGAACGGGTTCACGTTGGTCCAGTTGTGCCACGCAAGCGTGAACGACTCTTCCAGTGTGACCCCATGCTTCTCGTGCAGGCTGATCATGTTCAACGACTCACGGATCGGCGTTCCCTGGGGGCAGCCAACCATGCACGGAGCCGTCTTCTCTTCATGGTAAGGACGCTTGTCCGAGGTTTGACGCGAGGATGCGCCGCCCCGGTGCGCTGCAGTTTCACTGAGCGATTTCTTCTTTGCCGCTCGTTTGATTGCCATGCTGCAATCCTTTTCTGGTTCGGTCCACGCGTCCCAGTGTCCCCCACCACCGGTGGCCGCGAAGAGCGCCTTCGACACATCAAATGATGTTCCGTCCTCCCCCGGCGGGGATACAGCGGTCCACCGGGGGATCAGGAAACACTCAGCCGGATGACTTCAACAGAACAGGCTGTGATCAGTCGTTCGCGGCACCTTCACGATGCGGGAGCTCGAGGAACGTCCCGCCGAAGTACGTGTACACCAGGCGGCCACTGTCGACCAACTCCTTGATCGCGGCCTTCGTCGCCTTTTTGTCGACGTCATCGTACTTCTTTACCATCGCCTTGGTGAGATCCATCGGCTTGAGCTTCTTGCCCATCTCCGTGGCCTCTTTCACCATGTTGAACATCTCGTCGGCGATTTGTTCGGTGGTCATGGTAAACCTCCGTTAATCATCCCAATCCACGTGGTGGATCTGGGCGGTACGCTGCAAACTCAGACCGGCGAACTTGTAATCGTCGATGTGTTCCTTCGTGAACTCAAAGCCGGTCATCTTGAAGAAGCGCGCCCAACCAATACGTTCAATCCAGTCACCGACACGCTCATACTTACGGGCATTGCCGGCCCACGCTTCGACAATCGTCTTCACCGCGCCGGTAACTTCCGGCCAACGCGGCGGGTTGTTCGGCAGGAACGGAACCGCCAGCTTGGAGAAACGCGGCTTGCTGCGCGCGTTCGACACCTTGCCGCCGACCCAGATCGAGACGCCGTCGAGATCCGCATCCGCCAACGGCATCGCCGGGCAAACCGTGAAGCAGTTCGCGCAGTACATGCAGTTGTCTTCGATCACTTCGACGCTGGGGTTGCCATCAACCGTCTTCGGGCGAATCGCCGCCGTCGGGCAGGACGCCGACAGGTTCGGGATTTCGCAGATCTTGTTGAGGTTCGCGTGGTCAATACGCGGACGGCCGGTGTGAATACCGAGGATCGCGATGTCCGAGCAGTGCACGGCGCCGCACATGTTCAAGCAGCACGCCAACGCGATACGGCACTTCGCCGGGGTTTCAATCGTGGTGAAGTAGTCGGCCAGCTCATCCATCGTCGCCTTGACAACACCGGACGCATCCGTCGCGGCGCTGTGGCAGTGCACCCAGCCCTGGGTGTGGACAATGCTGGTGATCCGGCTACCGATACCGCCGATGAGATTCCCGCGATCTTCCAATTCCTTCTTGATCTTCGGGACGTTCTCTTTTTCCGTGGTCAGGAATTCCACGTTGTGGCGGCTGGTGAAACGCAGGTGGCCGCCGCAATACTTCTCGGCCACTTCCGCGTAGAAACGGATCGTGTCGGTCGCGAGCAGACGCGGGCTGGCGGCACGAATCGTGTACAGCATGTCGCCACCTTCCGCGACGTGAACCATCACGCCCGGTTCCAACTGTTCATGGTACTTCCACTGCCCGTAATTCTTCTCGACCACCGGCGGAAGGAACTGCTTGTAATCCGGCGGGCCAATATCCGTAATCCGAGGCTTCGTCTCAGCCATCGTTGTGCTCCTTTTGCTGAAAGTACTGCAACACTCGACGCTACTGTCAGCCTGTTACCAGGCCGGCAGATCCACGATTACTCCTCATCCCCGTCCATGTCGTAGAACACATACGGGTTGTCACGAGGATAGGCGACCATTTCCGGCGTCGGTTCAAGACCAATTGCCTCGAGGAAATTGCCCATACCGACACGCTGGATGAATTCGCCGATGCGTTCGCGGTTCTTGCCCTCTTCGCACCAGACATCGAGCATCTCGTCAACGAGATCGCAGAAGTCTTCGAACTCTTCTTCGTCGTCGAGGTTGATGAACGGTACGAGGACGCTGGACAACAACGCGCCTTCAACGATCGGAGCCTTCGCGCCGAGCAGGAAGACAGCACCCGTGTCCAGACCCGGACGAAGTGCCTTCGGCATCACGTTGATGCAGTGCATACAACGGACACAGCCTTCATTGTCGACGGTCAGCTTCTTGCTGTCGTGATCATAATGCATCGCCTTGGTCGGGCAGTTGAGCACGACATCATGGAAAATGTCAAGTCCATCATCCGCATACTTCGCCACTTCGGCGTCGTCAATGCGGAGATCGTCTTTCCACGTACCGATCAAGGAGCAGTCCGAACGCGCGATCGACGCGACACAGTCGTTCGGGCAGCCGGAGAACTTGAACTTGAACTTGTACGGGAAGGCCGGACGGTGAAGCTCGTCCTGGTAGCGCATCGTGATGTTGTAGCAGGCCTTCATCGTGTCGTAGCAAGCCCACTCACAACGCGCCTTGCCAACGCAGCAGGACGGGGTACGAACGTCCGAACCCGAACCACCAAGGTCCCAACCTGCTTCCGTCAGTTCCGCGAAGATCGGTTCCAGTTCTTCCGTACGCGTGCCGAGGAAGACCATGTCGCCAGTGGAACCGTGCATGTTCGTCAATCCCGAACCATGCCTGTCCCAGATGTCGCAAATCGTGCGGAGGGCTTCCGACGTGTAGAACCAACCCGATGGCTGATTCACACGAATCGTGTGGAAGTGTGAAACCTTCGGATACTCGTTCGGCAGGTCGCTGTAGCGGCCGATGACACCACCGCCGTAACCCATAACGCCCACGATGCCGCCGTGCTTCCAGTGGCCGAGACGTTCGTCGTACGACTGCTCCAACTGACCAAGCAGGTCGTTCGACATTTCGCTTTGCTTTGCAGCCAGCTTAATTTCCTTGACGAAGCTGGGCCACGGTCCCTTTTCCAGCTCATCAAGTTTCGGCGTCTTGTACTCTTTTGGCATGAGACCTCCCCTGAACCAAGTTTCCGCATGCGCTCAGCTCGACCGGATGCCAACCCGGACGCGCAGTCATGCGAACGTGCGGCCTATTTCCACTTCAAGCTTGACAACAGATCCAAGACTACTTGCTAAAACACTGATTCCGGTGAAACCTGCATCCGACTAAACAAACATCTGGGACAATGTCATCCCGGTGTTCGTGAAAGATTTCGCAGACACCCCGATAACAAACAGGCCAACTTGGCCTTATCTCCAGATTGTCACTGTGTCAGGTGCGATTCACGGCTACGGCTGGATGGATATCCCGCTCGCAGATTGCTAACTCACAAGGTAACGGTCACCTCGGGGCTTTTCACGCTGTTCGGAGAGCTTAAACTTGGCCCCCGGAATTTTGGCGCTAACAATTACAATAGCACCTTTCTCCAGTCTTTCAACGTACTTCCCACAGATTCTGCGCCATTTACAGCCCGGCAACTGTCAAGGTAAGGCCTTGTGATGGAATACGCAAAGTCATATCACCACTTGACCCTCAATTCACGTCTCCGCTATCTTCCGGAGGTCTCCAGAGCCAACCGAGGACAACCGCCATGGCTACGCAATCGTCCCAATCCACCCCCCCAGACACTGGTGTCGTCGAAGCCCAGCACGTCAACCGATGGAAGGAACTACTGACCAGCGAAGACTGGTGGGCCGTCTGGATCGGGTTCATCCTGATCATCGGTGCCGCCGCCGGCTGGATCGGAAACGTGCCCAAGCTTGGCAAGTGGGACACGAACCCGATGGACGTGTTCTATTCCGGCGGTCAATCATTGTTGATTCCCTTGCTGTTGACACTACTCGGCCTCGGCTTGCTGTTCACCGTCGCCAACCGTCTTATAAGGGGGAGGGTCGGCGCGTATCCGCTCGGGTATCTCGTCGTCTTCATCCTGGCGACCGTCTCCTACCTGCTCGCGCATCAGCTGCAGGTCAGTGCGTACGGCCTCGGCTACGCGTTCTGGGCGCTGCTGATCGGGCTGCTGATTTCCAACACCATCGGCACTCCGAAATGGCTGCTCGAAGGTGCCTGCTGCGAGACCTACATTAAGACCGGGCTGGTCCTGCTCGGTGCTGAAATTCTCTTTTCGAAGATTCTCGCCCTCGGAGGACCGGGACTGCTGGTCGCCTGGGTAGTCACCCCGATCGTGATCCTGTTCATGTTCAACTTTGGCGTCAAGGTCCTGAAGATGAAATCCAAGGCGTTGACGATCGTGATCGCGGCGGCCACCTCGGTCTGCGGGGTTTCGGCGGCGATTGCGACCGCGGCCGCGTCCCGGGCGAAGAAAAACGAACTCGCGCTGGCGGTCGGAATGACGCTCATCTTCACCGTGCTGATGATGATCTTCATGCCGATGTTCATCAAGGCGATCGGGATGGATCCAGTGGTCGGTGGCGCGTGGATGGGCGGCACCATCGACGCCACCGGCGCCGTGGTCGCGGCTGGCGCATTCCTCGGGGAAGACGCCGAGAAAGTCGCGGCGGTGGTCAAGATGATCCAGAACGTGCTCATTGGGCTCGTCGCGTTCGTCGTGGCGGTCTACTGGACGACCAGCGTCGAACGGACCAAGGGCTCGCCACGGGTCTCACCGATGGAAATCTGGTACCGTTTCCCGAAGTTCATCGTTGGCTTCGTTGCGGCGTCGCTGGTGTTCTCCTTTATCCTCGTTCCGTCGATGGGATTGGAAGCGGTGGAAACAACGGTGCTTAAACCGATCACCGTTCACCTGCGCGGCTGGCTGTTCTGCATGGCGTTTGTCAGCATCGGCCTCGAATCCAACTTCAAGGAGCTGGCAAGCCAGATGGCCGGCGGAAAACCGATGATCCTGTACGTCGTCGGGCAGTCGTTCAACCTGATCTTGACCCTGCTGATGGCATGGCTGGCGTTTGGTGGCGTGCTGTTCGACAGGGTGTTCTAAGTGCGGGCTCGGGGCTCGGGGCTCAGGACCCAGTGCTCGAATATTGTGTGGCCCGACTTGGTGTGTGTTTTCCAAGTCGGGTGTCATGGCAGGCCCGGGGTGCAAAATGAAGAACAGCTGACTGGATGAAATGCCGGTTGGCCGCGGTAGCCAAGCTCCCGCGGGCATCATGCGGGTGGCGGTCTGAGGACTGAGGACTGAGGACTGAGGACTGAGGAACGTTGTGGTGTGTGCCCCGACGGCAGAAGAGCTCGTCGGGATCAACAATCCTGGGCGGCACCGGTTGATTACCCCAGTCATGAATGTCTGGGGCTTGTGAAATCGGAGGTTTTTCGGGTGCGCATCAACCACAACATGAATGTCGTGGGCATGTTGAGTTGGGTTGGTATTTGAAGTACGTCGTCTTGAGTACGACGCTGTGTAGAGTAGACTGTGACGTGGAGAAAACCGTGAGCTGTTGCGAGTACACCCGACCCCGTCCCAACAAACGCGCGTTCCTCGCCGGGCTGCTGGCGTTGATCGCGCTGTTCACGCTGCTCGCGTACGCCCCGCCGCCACGGTCAACCGTCTCCCGCAACCTCGAGCAGGGCATTGACGCCACCCCGCTGATCTACTCCGAGTCCGACCGTCAGCCGGAACTGGAACGGGCTCTGGCGGAAGACATGAATCGCCGCTCACCGCGTCAGTAGCACCACCTTCGCGCCGCCACGCGCGACATCCAGCGCGGTGCGGCTTTCGGCATCCAGCATCGTAGCGTCGGCACCGAGCTGCAGCAGCTCACGTACCTGATCGCCACGCATCCGCCGGGCGGCCTCATGCAACGGCGTCGCGCCCTTCGCGTTGGTCGCGTCGACCTGCGTTCCTGAAGCCGCCAGCAGACGGATCAACCTCGGATCGTCCACGTTCGCCGTCGCCAGGTGCAGGTAGCTGTTGCCGTTCCGGTCGGTGGTTGTCGCATCGAATCCTTCCGCCTTCAGCACTTCGCGCAGGTACGGATAGCCACGCGTCAACGCCAGCCCGACCGCATCGTCTGCCGGATCGGTGTGCGGAGTGATCGCGGCCCCCTCGGCCACCAGCAGACGAACCAGCGGCAGATCCGCCTTCTCCACCGCCTGTTCGAGCAACGTTTGTTCCCAATCTGGGGCCGTCTGGTTTACATCCGCACCACGGTCCAGCAGCAGCCGTGTCAACGGCAGACTATTCGCCTGCACCGCGATGGACAGCGGCGTGCGCGGAACCGCCGTACCAAACACCGAGGACGAATACCGCGCAAACACCCGATTCGGGTTCGCACCAGATCCAAGCAACTGAGCGGCGATGGTCGAGTTGCCGTTCAATAGCGCCAGCTCCAGCGGGTATTCTTCCTGAGCCGTCGTATCCGGACGGGCACCCCGTTCGAGCAGCACCTCAACCAGCTCCGGATTGTTCATCCGCACCGCCGCCAGCAACGGCAAGTCGCCGGAGGGCAACGGCACGTCCAGCTTCGCGCCGAGATCTACCAGGCTGCCGATCAACGCCACATCGCCCCGTGACAACGCCAGCGACATCGGGGTCTCGTCACCGTCTACGTTATCCAGCGATGCGTCCAGCGCAAGCAGACGGGTGACCGTTGAACCCGGCGCCTGACGGATCGCCAGCATCAGCGGCGTGTCGCCTTTTCGATTGGCAATCGACGTGGATGCTCCCGCCGCGATCAACTGCTCCATCAGTTCGTTGTTGTCGAACGCGATCGCCAGGTGCAACGCCGTCGCACCCTCCCACGCCTTGTCCGCTAATCCGGTCCCGGTCAGCATGTCGATGTCGGAGAACTGCTTCACCAGTTCGGCGACCACATCGCCCGCGCCGATCATGACGGCATGGTGCAACGGCCCCATCCCGTTCTTGTCCCGCAGGTTCGGGTTCGCACCTGCGAGCAGCAGCTTGTAGATCATCTCCGGCTGACGCGCGAGCACGGCGCTGGTCAACGGCCCCCGGTCGAGGTCGTCGGTCGCGTCCACATTCGTCGACCAGCTCAGCAGCGTGTCCATCGTCGCGACCGAGGTCGACATCGCGGTGTAATGCAGCGCAGTGTAGCCGGCGTCGTCCGCCGCATCGATCTCCGCCCCGTTCCGCAGCAGGAAGCCGGTCACCTCGGCCTCCCCACGATCCGCCGCCAGCAACAGCGCCGTCCGGCCATACGGGTCTTCCACCTCCAGGTCCGCGCCTGCCTTGACCAACGCACTGAGCAACGCCCGATAATTGAGTTCGACCGCATAGTGAACGGGCGCCATCCTGCTCTCATCAGTACGGTTCATCAGCTTCGCGGCGTCCTCACCCGCGAGCAACGTGTCCAGCGCCGCCTCGTCGTTGGCCTGAACCGCCTCGGTGAACGGTGTCGAATAAGATGGTGTACTGAAAATGACCGTGATGAGTGTGACAATCAGAAGTGAAAGACCTGCTCGGTGTATCATGACAATCCCCACCGGTTGCGCTGTGTCCGAGAGAGCGAAACCCCACGGCGCAATGTTCGCCGCAGGGGTTCGTATGGTTCGTGTGCTATCGAATGTACCGAACTGACGGGAGGAAGTTCCAGCCGTTTATCGACGAATCAGTGCGTCTTGATCACTTCAGGCGCCGTCACATCAATCTGGTCTGGACTCAAGCGTTCCTTCGCGTACTCGAACACCAGCCCGGAGCTGATAAACAGCTCAACCACATCGCCGTCCAGATCGCCGTCCTTGACCATGAAGCGTAGTATCTTGATCGCCTGCGACAGTTTCATCGGTGCCTTGTACGGCCGGTCTTTCGCCGACAGCGCCTCGAAAATATCCGCCACAGCCATGATGCGCGACTGCAGCAGGATTTCGTCGCCCTTCAATCCCTTCGGGTAGCCAAGACCGTTCAGCTTCTCATGATGATCGGCGGCGATCTTCGCCACATCCTTCATGTTGCCCGGCCACGCGATCTCCTCGAGGATACGCTCGGTCATCACGACGTGGTTGTTGATGATCTGGCGTTCGTCCCAGGTCAACGTCCCCTTAGGAATCGAGAGGTTTGCGATTTCGTCCTGGGTCAACGCCGGCAGCGGCTTGTCCTTGCCCTCAAACGTACGGCCCGCGATCTTCGCCAGCTTCTCCAGCGCTTCCTCGTCCATGAACCGGTCGCCGTTGTTCATCGTCTCGAGGAATGCGTAGTCCTTGTCCAGCTGGTCCAAGGTCCGGTCCAGCTCACGCTGCACCTTGTCGCGTGACTGCTTGCCAGTGCCGTTGGTATGTGCTCCGGACGCCAGCATCTTCTCCAACGCCTGCCGTTTCGCCTGTTCCCGCATCAACGCGTACCTAGTCCGGATCAGTTCGATCCGGTCAAAGACGGTCTCCAGCCGCGTCGCCTTGTCAACGACATGCACGGGCGTCGTGATCTTGCCAGTATCGTGCAGCCACGTCGCGATCCGCAGCGCTTCAATCTCGTCCGGGGTGAACGTCGTCTTCGCGAACGGACCTTTCTTCGTCCGATTCACCTCGCCAGCGATCATCATCGTCAGCTCGGTGACCCGCGCGATATGGTTGCCAGTGTGGTTCGACTTGGCATCAATCGCAGTCGCAATTGCCCGGATGAAGGAGTTGAACAACTGCTTCATTTCAGCGATCAACTGCTGCTGCGTCAACATCACCGCCGCCAGGCTTGCCAACGACATCACCCGGCGTTCGTGCGTGGTGTCAAACTCAACCACTTCACCACTGTCCACCTCGCTGGCGTTGATCAGTTGCAACACGCCAATCGTGGTGTTGGTATGGTCCCGCATCGGCACCGTCAGCATCGACGTTCCGCGATAGTTCATTTGCTTGTCGAACGCACGAGCTCCACGGAAATCAAACTTCTCTTCCTCATACTCATACACATCGGGAATGTTGACCAGTTCACCGGCGTGCGCGACATGCGCGGAAACGTTCGTGTGGTTGGGTTCACCGTCGCCGGTGAAGAGCGGAACGGGCGGAATGTTGACCGGCACACCGGAGGTGCCGCCCTGATGCATGTTCAAGGTGTCGTTATGCACCACGTGGAAATCGAGGAAGCGGTGATCATCGCTGACGAGATACAACGTCCCACCGTCGGCGTGCGTCACTTTCCGTGCCTGCCCGAGAATCATCTCGAGCACCGCCGCGATATCTTCCTGCGACGACATCGCGACACCGATCTCCACCAGATCGTCCAACTGCCCCACCTGCTCTTCCGCGAAACGGCGCAGGTCGGCGACGACCGTCGCGATCAGATGACGGATGCGAGGATCCTCAATCGACTCACATTGCTCGAGGATCGATTTCTGGTTCAATTTGTCTGCCATACCCCTACCCAGCTTCTCCCGGAGTCCTAAGGTGAGACGAAAACTACGCACCGCGCAACCCGTATCGTAGTCACGATAAAGGAAAGTGTTTGGAAAACCAAAGACTGTGCCGTCAATCACAATACGAAAAGCTGCTCTCACAACTAGTAACCCTGCAATAACTTTTCGTGTTCTGCGGTTCCTGGAGGGACAGCGCGGGGAGCCGCCATCTCTGTTGCGTACCCTGAGCCGCCTCCGTAGCTTGCCCCCCATGAATCCGACACCAGACGTACCGATCACCGTTACAACTCTGCTGACGCACGTCCACCCCGACCTTGACGCTGTCTTTTCCGTCTACCTGCTGCGGCAACACGGAGAGAAGCATTTCCCCGGTGTGAAGGACGCCCAGCTGCAGTTTGTTTCCGCCAACGAGCTCCCCGACGGCAAAACCGCCGACCAGCTCGAAAAGGAAGGCACGCTCGCCGTTGACACCGGCGGGGGACGCCTCGACACGCATCCCGTTGAAGGGCAGAAGAACGTGGACAAGTGGGACGTCTGCGCGTCCGAACTCGTCGCACAGGCTGTCGGCGTGGACGACAACCCACGCTACCGCTACCTGCTGCCCTACACCAACGCGCATGACGCCCGCGGCCAGGCGATGACCAGCCGCCAGGCGGTGCATCACCTGCTCGCCCCGCACGGCCTGATCGAAGGCGTGCACCAGCTGGCCGAATCAGACGAGGACGTTGTCGAGCTGATCAGCATGATGCTGCACGGCCTCGCGGTCGCCGGCGAGAACGAACCCGATCCGCCGAACGAAACCGCCGAACGGTTCGACCGCACACTGAGCTACGTGCTGCAGACAGGGACGTTCGAGAGCAACTTCATCGAGCGCAAATCCCCGAACGAGTGGCCGGAACGGGGCACGTCGCACGAGATCGCGTCGCAGATGGGCTGGACAGCCCGGCGGGACATGGAAAAATTGCTCTCGTTCGCGTCACAACTGATCGCCAGCGGCGACCAGGCATTGCCGGAAGCGGAAGTCGAACGGCGTATCCTGCTCACCGCCGCGCTGGATGGTTTGGCGAAGGAATTCGGTGAGGAATCGGAAACATACCAGTCTGTCACGCTGAAATTGTTCACCGCGATCATTCAACGCGAAGCCGACTGGTTCAACGCCATCGACGAAATCGAACGCAGCGCGAAGGTGCACCGTGGACGCGGCGTCTCGATGGCATCGATCGCGTCCAAGAACGGCCTCACGATCAAGGCCGCGCGCTACCGTCGTGGCGTGCAGGCGGTGCTGTACTACCATCCGGAAACGCACGCCGTCACGCTGCAGGCCGGGATGCGCAAGGACGGCAGCCCGTTGCTGAACCTGGAACGTGTCGCAAAACGCCTGCGTGGCGCGGAAATCATCCGCCGCAAGGAAAACGGCGCAAAGCTTCCGCGTGATCTGGGACGGGTCGGCATCTTCCAAGGCTGGTTCCTGCACCCGTCGAAGCGGCTGCTCAACCGTGGCAGCGCGAAAGCGCCGGACGTCGAACCGAGCGCCCTGTCATGGCAGGAGATTATCGAACTGGTACGCACTGACCTGCGCCCGGACGACAAGATGCCCGACTGGTTCTGCCCGGAAGACAAGTGCCTCGAGGACAAGTGCACCATGTTTCCGTTGCGCTTCCTCAACTGCAAGCTGCACAAGGAACGCACCGCCTCCGCACCGAAAGCCGGCACACTCGGCGACCTCTTCGCCGATAAGTTGAAGCAGGCGAAACGGAAGTGACCCATTGTAAAAACTTAAAAGCCGTGTCTGTTAAGAGACGCGGCTTTTTTGTTTAATCCGAACGGCGACTCTTTTATCGTCCACATTCCCGCGCTGAACTGGTATCAGCAGGTTCACTCACTTACGCTGTTCTTCCTTACAGTCCACTGTTTCACAGTGCTTGTCCCGGCGAAAGGTACCTTATCAAACGTGAACTCGCTGGAATTCACGCTGCCATTGGGAAACTGCCCGACATGTGCCCGGTAGACATATTCACCAGTAGGAATATTTCCCGGTACGTCCTGCGAAAGCGTTACGTCTATCACCCCACCCGCGGGAATGGTCAGGTTCTGTCTTACCAGGACAGGGCCATAGGTCGTTCCGTTCGGCAGGTCGACTTCCGTCCAACCGTCGACGGTGATCGCTTGATCCGCCAGATTTTCGATGACAGCATTGAAGCTGAACGAACCGCCAGCTGCCGGGATATAGATTGGCGGGTTCAGTGGAGAGATTGTGATGGCAGGATCAGTCGGACTCGTTCCAATTTTGAGAAACAACATGTCAGTCGTACCAGCGGGAAGTACAGTATACGTGATTCCCGCAACAACATACCCCCCGTCGTCAGTGAGTTCAACATCATAGGCTTGTTCGTCATTCTGCCCACCAAAGGTTTGATTCCATTCTTCATTCCCCTGGCTGTCGGTTTTTACGACAGCCAGATTGTAGTGTGAGTCCATGGTGGCGAAAGCTCCGGTGATGATGTACCCACCATCAGGGGTTTGAACAACATCTCGGAAGAAATATTCAAAAGCATAGATCGACCAGGTTTGTGACCAGACTTCATTTCCGCTCGCGTCGGTTTTAATCAACCAGGCAACATAGTAGTACGATAGAGAACCATTGTATCCGGCGAAAATGTAACCCCCATCTGTGGTCTGTTGACCAGCTTCAAGTCTATCATAGTTCGTCCCGCCGAATACCTGAGACCACTCAAGAGATCCGTTCTCATCCACCTTAACAATCCAACCGTCGTAATTCCCAGCGCCATAGGACTTGGTATATCCCGTCACGATATATCCGCCATCCGACGTACTGTTGACCTGTGAAAAAATGTCATAATCGGTTCCACCCAGAACTTGCGACCATTCCTCAATTCCATTCGCATCCGTTTTGATCAACCATCCATCTCGTTGACCTGAGCCAAAGGACTCTGTGTAACCAGCTACGAGGTATCCGCCATCTGACGTTTGAATGACATCATACGCTTCCTCGCTGCTATCTCCACCAAACAATCGAGACCAGACTTGGTTGCCCATTGGATCCAATTTGAACAACCACAGGTCTCTTAATACGGCGCCAAAAGATTGGGTGTATCCAGCGACGATGTAGCCGCCATCCTGGGTTTGCACAACGCTGTTTGCACTATCCCAACCCTCGCCGCCGAAGCTACGGGCTAATTCCAGATTTCCGTTCTCATCCGTCTTGATCAACCGCGCATCATCGCGATTCTGCGGGGAAGTCGGTCGAGTGGAGGACCCCGCCAGAATAAAACCGCCATCCGATGTTTGTTTCACGCTCTCGGCACAATCATATACGGGACCTCCGAACGTTTTCACCCACAAGATCTCCGGTTCTTGTGCCCAGGATATCGTTCCCATCAACACCAGGCAGGCGAAAAAACTCAGTGCGGCAACTGGATTCTTCATCATTTCCCTCTACGCGAAAATCACTTTTTTCGTACCAACTGGTTCTGAAGGTAATGATCATTTGTAAGGATCGAAACAGAACAGGCTAAATCGGGAATAAATAATTCCAAAAACCAGAGCGACCTTTTTAAATCGTAGCGACAACACCTTTAGAGGGTTCGTCACTCTCCCGGCTACACAAGGATTGTCTCCGTATTCCGTCGCGTGCAAGCATCCCCACAAAGACACCCGACACACCACGCTGCCATTCCGCCCGGGTTCGGGAAGGATTGACTTGACGCGTGACAGATGATCCCGGTACGCGACATCGGTCAGGTTGATCATACACACCATGCTGATCTACGACACGCGGATGTTGAACTACCTCTGAAGCAAACGTCCGCAGATCCGACAACCTTCTCGCTGGCAATTTGAGGAAGCTATCGCGCTGTAAGTGAGGTTCCTCGCAGGCTCTCAGCCCAAAGAAAGACAGAATTCAACTTGACAAATTGTTAGGAATTCCTAACCTTCTGCGTTATCTGCACGCATCCTGGATTTATTAGCCACATGATGCGTGAACCTGACTCGATCGCCATCTGGGGCTGGGATGGCGATACGTTCATGATCAGCCGAAGGAAGGCAGGGGATGGGATGAGTACGCTTTACGAACGTCTCGGGGGAGAAGAAGCTATCACGAAACTCGTTGACGATGCTGTTGATGCGCATTTCGCCAACAAAACTATTGCCACGCGTTTCGAGGTTGTTGAGGATGTCGATCATGCCAAACGGATGCTGGTCGAATTCTTCTGTGCCGGTTCTGGTGGTCCGCAAGAGTACACTGGACGCGATATGCTCACTACGCACAAGGGCATGAACATCTCAGAGGAAGAGTACATCGCAGCCATTGATGATGTGTTCCTGGCTATGAACAAGAACAACATTGGCGAGCAAGAACAGAAGGATGTTCTCGCAATTCTGTATTCGTTGAAGGGTGATATCATCCGAGTATAAACTGAATTGCACCCTGAAGTATCAATCCCGGATTGCTGTGGAATCCGGGATTTTCTCGCTTAATAAAAGCGGACTCACAAATACACCCGGTACACCACACTGACATTCCGACCCGGTTCGGGGAGGATCGACTTGACGCGGGAGAGGTGATCCCGGTACGCGACATCGGTCAGGTTGATCACGGAAACGGTCAGCGCATGCAAGGAACTCTTCCCCGGCAGGCCAAACCCCCACGGCAGTTCCAGCTTCGCTAGCAGGTCATACCGCATGTACGCCGCGGTCGGATCCTCAAACTCACCGGTGCGCCACTGCCGCGCCGCGCCGACGGTTCGTGCGGTGAACGCGAACCGTCCCGGCGACCAGGTCAACGCGAGGTGGCCGTTGAACGGTGGGATGCGTTCCAGCGCACGGTCGTCGTCGAGGTTTTCCGCGTGTACGTAGCTCCCCGCGCCCTGCAGCAACCAGTCCGGCGCGAGGGTCAGGTCCATCGTGGTTTCAATCCCGGCGAACAGGGCGTTCGCGGCGTCCATCTGGTATTCGATCAGGTCGTTGCGGCGGGCGCTCGGGTGGCCGGAGTTGCGAGGATAGAGGTAGCTGTCAAACAGGGTCGCGAACCACGTGAAATCCTGCCGGAACCAACCGCGTTCGTGCGCGATACCGAACTCCGCACCCCAGCTTGTCTCGGCGGTCAGGTCCGGATTGCCGATTTCATACGAATACGCCGCCAGGTGCGGGCCTTCGCTGAACAACTCCTCGACGCCTGGCGGACGGAACGTCCGCGTCAGCATCAGATGCGCCTCGACCCCGCGTGACAGTTGACGGCCGGCGTACACCGACCCGCTCGCCCCGGCGAAGTCACGATCACGGATCTCACCGATCACACGGCTGACCCGCAGTTCGTCCGGTCGTACCTGCTTCATGTCACCGCGCACACCCGCACGCAGCCGCCAGCCGTTGATACGTACCCGTTCGTAGGCGAACAGGCCGTATTCGCGTTCGCTGGTGTTCGGTGTGAATGTCAGCCCGCCGGTCGCGTAATCGCGCAATCCAACACTGACCCCGATCGCGCCGGCATCGAACCCGAGCTGTTCACCGAGATTCGCCACGAGACGCGCGTTGTCGCTGAGCACACCGAAGCTCATCCCCAATGAGCCGCTGGATTCAAATTCCGAGTGGTCGTACTTCGCGTAGGCATAATCCAGCTCGAGGGATTCCAACGCACCCCAGCCGGACTGATGTTCGAGTCGCAGATCGTATCGCTCCCGGTGCATCTCGATGTCGACGCCGTTCGGGTGCGCACCGACAAATCCGCCGGGGATGCCATACTGCGTGTCGTACACCGTCATCGCAGCGCCAGCCATGCCCCATTCTGGATGCGAGCTCGCTCCGCCGGCGAGGTTGGAGGTGTGCAGCGACGTGTTGCCCAGTTCGCCGTCCGGGGTGGTCATGTCGGAGGTGCTGCGCAGGCTGCCATCCAAGTGAAACACGACAGGTCCGACGGGGACCGTCACATCGCCGCCTGCGAGCACGCCCTGATTGACCGATTCCAGCTGACTGGTGAAGCGTGCGCTGACGGTTTCAACCCGCTGCCCGTTCATCATGCCACGGTCAACATCCACCACTCCGCCGGGCACCGCCGGGCCATACAGCACCGTCTCCGGCCCGCGCGCGACGGTGATCTCCTGCGCCGCCGCCGGATCGATCGCGACCGCGTGGTCGCTGCTGGTGGCGGAGAGGTCGCCGGTACGCTGCCCGTCCTCGAGGATCGTCAACCGGTCGCCGCTGAGCCCACGCAGCACCGGCCGCGCCGGTGCCGGGCCCATGGTTCGCTGGCTGATACCCGGTTCCTCGGTCAACGTTTCCGCCAACGTCGCGCCCAACTCCTGCTGCAAATTCGATCCGCCCAACGCGACCACCGGGTCGCCCTCGAATGCGGCGTCCTGCGAGGTGATCGTTTCTGCGTATTCCACATCCTGCAGCTCATGCACCTTCGGCGTCAACCGAACCAGCCACGGTTCAGCTACCGGCACCGGCGGGAGTAACACCACACGCCGGGGCTGATACGCCAGATGCGAGACAAACAATGTGTCGGCGTGATCGGTATGCACCAGCAGCTGGAAGCGGCCGAGCGCATCTGTCTCGGCGGACGCGCTGTGATTGACCAACAGGACCGTCGCGCCGTCAATCGGGGCACCGGACAGCTCGTCCAGCACCCGCCCGGACAGCACGCCCTGCGCAGACTCCTGCGCCGTTGCATCAAGCGACGGCCACAGCGCCACCAGACAGATCAGGATCCATCCGGCGGCGCGTGTGAACGACGTAGCGTTCGAGAATGAGCGAGTGGTCACGGCTCAACCACGGTCACCGTGAATTCGGGTGAAACGTAGTCGTCGTGTCCTTCGTGCAGGATTTTGACCGTCAACGTCGTCTCGCCCGCAGCCACCCCGGTCAGCGTCAACGACCAGTGCGAAGGTGCATCATCAATGTCTTCACCGAGGGTGAACGTAGCGACACCGTTGTCCGCGATCACCAGCGCGAGTTCATGTTCATGATCGTGATCTTCCTCAGCAGGAGCGGCCTCGTGATCATGATCTTCGTCTGCCGGGTCAAACCAGTCACCGTCCTCGTCGAGGAATTCGACCGTGATCAGGTCAGTGGTCACACCAGCCGTCAACTCCAGTGTACCGGTCACATCGGAGCCGTCTGCCGTTACGAGCACCGTTTCACCGAGCAACAGCCGTACACCGAACGCTTCCAGATGTTCGGTTTCACCGGCATCCACTGGGTTGTCATCATCATCGCTGCACGCGGGCAGGATCAACAGCAGGGCAAACAGCGGCAGCAACGCCGCCAGCAACGAAAAGCGAGTCGTCTTCATACTCTCCTCAGAGTGGGATTGTCCGGGGCCGGGGTGTGCGCAACTTGCGACACCCGTCCCCTGCTGTACGGAATCCTCCACGAGAGAGGTTTCCGACAGCCGGTTCAGTTGCACATCAAATCGGGGGATTGTTCAGGCAACCGGCGGAGCGCGAGGAGAGGGAAGAACGACTGACGCAACGAGCGGTTCGTCGATATCAATCTGGCAACAGAGGGAATACACAACCCGCACCGCATCCTGAGCTGGAGGCGGACCGGGTGCGTGGGATAAGGTAAACTGCAACACCGGGCACGGAGCCGTGTTGCCCGGTTCGGTCAACGTCAACCCGGCGTCGTCCGGAACCTGCCCGGACTCACAGACTCCCATCCCACCACAATCGACACTGCCGTGATTGTGATGCAGATCGAGCGTACCGGTCACTAGCAGGTACGCCGCAAGCAGCAGCACCGCCGGAATACGTAACCAGCTCGTCAGGGTAGGGATCGGGTTCATCGTTAGCCGTGTTTAACTCGCGGGGTCAACATACTCGTATCCAACCGGCTGAGGCAACCGGCAAGTTCACACGCTGACCACTCTTGCTTCACAGTTTGGATGAAGCACGGGCACGAACGTTACACGCCGGTTGTCTGCACTGGGCTTGCGGCTGTACGTTAAAGAAACCCACTCACACCAATCGGCCCATGCGCACCTACGTCATACAACGATTACGCACACTCACCGTGCTGGCATTTTTCGGTCTGCTATTGATTTGGGGAAACGGGCACTCGCAAACCGGGATACCCGATTCACAAGATGACCCGGGGCACCCATCCATCGACCTGGCCCTGCTACCGGATCTGACAGGCATACCCGCGGCACCGAAACTCGGGCAGATCATCGCCGTCGACTTTCATCCGGAATCCGGTTTCCTCGCGCTCGAAAACGGCAACCAGCGGCTGCTGCGCTTCGACCGGCGAGGCGTCTTCATTGGCGAGGCGGGCGGGTTCGGCTTCGGGGATGGCTCCCTCCGTGGCGCGACCGACATCACACGCGCCGGCTTCGAGATCTGGGCCTGCGATCCATTGGCGGCACGAATTGTCCGGTACGACACCCGCCTCGCGCCGCTGGAACCGTGGAACAGCGTCGTTGAACAGGGCCAGGACGTTCCCTTCTCCCGGCCTGTTTCGATCGCACGCGCTGCTTCCGGGGACGCCGTCCTGATCGAACAGGATCGCGCGGAAGCGTGGCTGATTGATGCGTCCGGACGGCTGGTCGAACGGATCGGCTCATTCGGCGAGATGGACGAGTCCTTCGGCGATCCGCGACGGGTAGCTGTCGCTCCGGACGGCAAACTCGCGGTCGCGGACCCCGCGCAACAGACCGTTTTCCTGTTCGACCGTTTCGGCACGCCACGCGGACGACGGCCGTGGACCGGCGGCACGCCCGGCCCGACAACCGTCACCTGGCTCAACGATTCGCTGTTCGTCGCCGGACCGGACCTGTTGTGTCTGCTCGATCCGCGCGGACAAACGATCCGTAAGTGGACGGCGACCGATCTCGGCAACGGCGCGATTCACGACCTCGCGTGCGACGGCGACCGTCTCATCGTCGCGCAGGGGACGACCGTGCGGCGCTTTACCGTTGAACGCAACTCGAGCCGTCCGTGAGGCGATTCGGTGGACAACGGCGGCGCGTGTTTGTTCACGTCCCGGCCCTCGTGGCGTGGATGGCTGTCATCCTGAACACAGCTTCACCGTGTGAAGGATCTGGTGGGTGGCCAGGGTTGTCTGGCAACCTGGGTATCGCTGTTGCGCAGACACACGAGACACAAGAAGAACCGTACTATCCGGGGACACTTTCGGAGAAAGTGTCCCCGGATAGCACCGTCACACCAGGCCTGTTCCACGGGATGGTCATCGCTGACAGCAACGGCGTCGTGCACCTGCCCGACCGGTTCATCGATCCAGCCACTCTGTCCATCACCACGCTTGGCGGCATTCCGGTTAACGACTACGAATTCGATCCCGGATCGGCTGTCCTGAAACTGGCGGCCAGTGACGCAGATACGCTGATCGTCACCTACCGCTACCTGCCGCTGACACCGCCCGCGCCGGTGCAGCTGCAGCAACCGTTGCCGATCGCCGTCGTCGATTCGTTGCTCGCCGGGCAGGAGGTGGTCTCTCTGCCACAACGGGACCCGTTCGCGCAGCCGGAACGCGGGTTCGCGTCCTCGTTGAGACGGTCCGGCCACATCACACGTGGCGTGCAGGTGGGGACTGGGCGTGACGTCAGCCTCGAATCCGGCCTCCGGCTGGCGCTCGAGGGACGGCTGGCGCAGGACATCGAGGTCAACGCACTGCTCGACGACCGCAACCTGCCGATCGCGCCGGAAGGCACCAGCCGCCGTCTCGATGAGATCGACCAGGTATACGTTGAAATCCAGGCGGGACGCACCGAAGGCCGGTTCGGCGATTACCATCTCGAAACCGGCGCGGGACGCTACGGCGAGATCGACCGCCGGCTCGAGGGTGGACGCGCGTCCTATGACGGCCCGGACATATCCGTCACCGCCGCCGGAGCGGTGACGCGCGCTGTCTTCCATACCTACACCTTTAACGGCGTAGACGGCATCCAGGGCCCGTATCGCCTGGTCGGACGCGACGGCGAACAGGACTTCCTCGTCGTCGGCGGGTCGGAAACGGTCTGGGTGGACGGCGTCCAGATGCAACGCGGTGCCGCCGCCGACTACACGATCGACTACTCGCGTGGCGAAATCACCTTCACCCCCAGCCGCCCGATTACCTCCGAGTCCCGCATCGAGGTCGATTTCGAGTACAGCCCGGAAGCTTACCCGCGCAACCTGTACGCTGGTGAGGTAACGTGGCGTGATCCCGCAGAACGCTTCCGCGCCAGCTTCATGCTCGCGCAGGAGGGCGACGACGGCGAACGGCCGTATGGTTTCGACATGACCTCGGGCATCCGCGACCAGCTGGCGGCCGCCGGCGATCAAACTGGCCGCATCCTCGTGCCCACCGCCGAGGAGGTCGAGTACGGTGAGGCCGATTACGTTCGCCGCGACACGACGTGGACCGACAACCAGACCTACGACATCTTCGTTTTCGTCGAACCGGACGACAACGGCGACCCACAGGGCAACTGGCGGGTGCCGTTCAGCGATGTCGGCAGCGGGTCCGGCGACTACGAGCGCGAGTATGACGCCGTGCTCGGCCTCTACAAATACAATTGGGTTGGACCGGGGAACGGATCGTACGCCGCGAAACGGTCGCTGCCACTGCCCGAACGCCGCCGCAACGCCGCCTTCTCGTTGATCGCCGGTGAGCACGAGAACATCACGTTGCACGCCGACCTCGGCCTGTCCGACGTGGACGCCAACACCTTCTCCTCCCGCGACGACAACGACAACACCGGTTTCGCACAGAATGTCCGGCTCAGCGCGACACCGTTTGGCAAGGGCGGCGATCGCCTGCCCGCCGCGCCGCTGGAGATCACCGCGCGGGTCCGTAACGAACCCGCCGAGTACCAGCCGTTCGGC
The DNA here is from genome assembly GCA_963675295.2 of bacterium. Taxonomy (GTDB): domain Bacteria; phylum Electryoneota; class Electryoneia; order Electryoneales; family Electryoneaceae; genus BMS3BBIN04. The sequence continues at coordinate 1,116,607 of CAXXKJ010000002.1, read as the reverse complement.
CGCACGCAGGATGTCGAATACAACCGCCGCTGGGGACTGGATTCTACCGACAACGCCGACGATCAGCTCGAGACCGAACTCCGCCTCGACGCCCGCCCGATGCGTGAGCTGACTGTCAGCTCCGGCGCGGCCTACCTCGAACAAAGCGACAAGCGCCTGCGTGGGGACGCGTCCGCGTCGTGGGCATCCCGTGTTGCCGATGCCAACGCGTTCGTCGAACGCATCCTCGACAACCCGTGGAGCGAGTCCGGCACCCAAACATCCGGTCAGGCCGTGTCATCCGGAGAAATCACCCGCGCACGGGGAAACGCCGTCTACCGTGTCGCCGAGCTTGTCGCGCCAGGCATTGACGGCGAGTATGAAGAGAACCGCGACGACGCGTTCCTCGGCGATTCGCTGATCTACATCGGCCACCGCTACTGGCGCGTGCGACCAACCCTCGGCCTACTCGAGTCCAACGGACACTCCGGCTCGATTTTCGTGCAGCAGCGCCGGCGTGACACGCAAGCCGCCGCCGACCGGTTCGACGAAGTCTACCGCAGCTCCGGCTACGGCGCGATCTGGAACTGGCGGCCCGCCACGTCCTCGTGGCGCAGCCAACTCGAATTCAGCCACAACGAAAAACGCTTCTCCATCGCCGACAGCGCCGATGTCACCACCGACCTCGCGGCGCTAAGCGCGGGCTACGCTCCGCTCGCCGGGGCGATCACCAGCGACCTCAACTACCAGCTCAGCCGCACGGTCAGCCGTCCCAACGCATTGATCGCGTACAGCGTCCCCGCCGGCCAGGGCGATTACATCCGCGTCGATGACGAATACGTCTATGACCCCGAGGTCGGCGATATCATCCTCCGGCCCGAACCCACCGGCGACGCCCTGCCGACCACCGACCTCGCGGCGGCGCTCAATTTCGACTGGTCGCCGCACCGTCTGCCCGGGGGCGTCGGACGGCAGGACGGGTTCGGCTGGGAAGACATTTCGCTGGTGACGCAACTCGAGGTGCAGGAAATCAGCAGTTGGCCCAACCCGGCGGACATCTACCTGCTCAACCTGAGCGCGTTCCAGAGCGATTCGACCGTCGAGGGGCGGCTCACGCTACGGCAGGACGTGTACTTGTTCCGATCGTCCCGAAACGGTAACCTGCGCTTCCGGTACCTCGCTGAAAAACGCCTCGCGAATCTGTACCTGACCGGAGCGGAACGGTACGGACGTGACGAACTCAGCGCCCTCGGACGGATGCCGCTGTCCCGCACGTTCGACCTCGAGACCGAAGCCAGCTACGAACGCCTGACGAAACAACTCGCCCGTCGAAACTCTACCGACCGTTTCCGGCTGCTACGGCTCAGCAACCAGTTCGGCTGGCGGCCGAACTCAACGTGGCGGCTGACATTGCGGCTGGGTGGGCTGCTCGACCATGACATCGCGGCGGGTGAGGATGTTTCCGGACTGTCACTGACGCCGGGCGTGGTCTACGCCGTGCGGGAACGAGGGCGGATCTCCGGCGATTTCGAGGCGCTGTGGGTGGAATCGAACCTGGCGGTGATCCCGTACGAGCTGGCGAACGGACGCCCCGCCGGCCGCAACGGACGCGGCAACCTGCGCGCCGAATACCAGCTCGGCGACCACCTCACCGGACGCGCGACCTATTCCGTCCGCCTCGACCAAGGCCGCGAACCGATCCACGTTGGACGGATGGAAATCAGCGCGTTTTTATAATTTGTACATAATGCCAACATCTCTTCACAAATCAAGTTGAAGATGAATACCAATGGTTTATATCGGATTGAAATTGTTGATTTTTGGCAAAGATAATTAAGTAGAAATATGCCGTTTTAGTATTGTAACTATATTCTGTAGTCGACATTATTGTATTGCCGATTCCAAACTACAAGGTAATTTATTGATATCCTTAAGTTTAAGTGCAAAAAAAGCCATTATTGCTCCTGAATATAAGTCGAATGAGTTTTGGATCTCACGTGGAGTATATTCTTGAAATTGACCTCTTTTTCTACGAATCCGTCTCTGCTATATTGAGTCAGTTCATGTTACCATTGGAAATTCCACCTCAAGACTGACGAGCCAATGTCCTTTGTAACTGTTGATATTACTTTGAGATGTAAAGAGGGCTGAAAAGATCCTTTGTAAGGCACTACGCCTTATTTAAGTATTTTTATTGTATTTTAGTTGAAAAAAGAGTACGATGTTATGTTTAGAACAAACGGGGTTGATACTCGAATGATTGAATTAACCAGAACAAACTTTAAGAAAATAGTTAACCAGAAAGCCATTGTCCTGATTGAGTGCTGGTCACCTGGCTGTAGAGTCTGTGCTCAATTCGATCCTGTGTATAAAAAAGTAGCAGATAGAAACAAGAAGCATATTTTTACTCGTATGAACGTTCTTACCGATGAAAAACTGGGTGAGTTCTTCGAAATTGAGTATACTCCTAGTATCATGCTGTACCGTGACGGATTATTATTATTTCGCAAACCTGGTAATTTTAGTGAAAACGACCTGCAAAGTATTGTAGATCAAGCGGAATCCATTGATATGGAGATGGTTCGAACAGATCTCGAATCATCGCAACGTGCAACCCAGAAAGAAAGGAAAAAGAATGGCTGACGAACTCCAGGAATTCAAGAGGGAAATCGGCGTGAAGTGGGTAAAAGCTGATTCGGGTACGAGTTATCTATGTCCTTTGCCTGCATTCAAGCGACTGGGAACTGAGAATCCCAGTGAAAGCGATCTGAAAAAGATCTGCGTGGATGAATCTCAGAATCCCCAGAACGACTAGATGGACGACTTCATTGATCGGTAAACCTTGTTTCATGTTCAGTCCCGCGGTAGAAGAGTGAGGTGACATCCGTGTCATTTCTGGTTACGAGAAAAGCTCCTTCATTTGCAGCGAAGGCTGTACTGCCAGATGGCAAGTTTCAGGAGAAACTCGACTTGGATTCACTCCGGGGACACTATGTCTTCTTGCTCTTCTATCCACTTGATTTCACATTCGTATGCCCTACCGAAATTCTTGCGTTCGATAGAAAGCTGAATGATTTCAAGCAGAGAGACTGTATTGTGCTTGGCATTTCAGTTGATTCACCACACACACATGCCGCATGGCGGCGAACCCCTGTTGATGAAGGTGGAATCGGAAATATCCAGTTCCCGTTACTTTCAGACATGTCCAGGGAGATCTCTCGATCTTACGGAATCCTTTTCGACGAGGAAGTCGCCCTACGTGGACTGTTTCTGATTGATCGAGAGGGGATCATACGCCACGCACTAGTCAACGATCAACCTTTAGGTCGCAGTGTAGATGAAGCATTGCGCACCTTGGATGCATTGCGTTTTCACGATGAACACGGTGAAATTTGTCCCGCTAACTGGAAAAAAGGCGAGCAAGGCATCAAGGAAAAAAGACCCGGTGAAATCGATCTGCTTTCCAAGTATTCAAAGAAGTAATCAAGTGTTCAATACCGAACATTGATCATCACTTCTCCAAAGTAGCTGCCTGTGTTTGGCAGTACAGTCTGGCATCCGCATCCTCACCATGCAGCTTAGCGCACAAGCATTGCCTTGCGAACCTCGTGCATCTTCCTCGGAACCGTCGCCCGCACGAAGTACAGCCCGCCGACAACGCTATGCTCACCGTCGCCATCGCCATCCATGTCTGCCGGCACCAGGTTGAGCACCCAGATATCATCCACAATCCGGTTGGACTCGAAATAGGGCGCCTCCGCGAAAACGGATGACACGGTCAGGAGGGTACTGAGCAGGAGCAACAGGCAGCGGGTCATTTTCATTTTCTATCCCCTTTGGTTCGAATAATCGCTAAAAATAGCGAGCGGTTCGCTGGCAACCAAATCAGTGAGTGCAAAACGTTTTAACGTTGCGACGATTCCCGAGCTAAGGTCCAGCCAGAGACAACCTGCCACGGACTCACGTCCGTGGCAGGTTCGCGCGGTCCCCATCAAGGGGGAATGGGGGCTACCATCGTGTTGCATGCAGGATCAGAACTGCTGTCCGTACTTCTCCGCTAGAACCCTTCGAATCCCGAATCATCGTCGTCCAGCAGGATGATGTCCTCGGGAAGGCGAGATTCACCGGCGGATTCCGGGTGGCGTCCGTTGCCGTTAGACGCCTTCCCATTTCCGTTCCGCTGCTTGAACCCGTTTCCGCTCGACCAGCCGTTCCCGTGACCGTTGCCAACCGACCCAGCCCGGGCGGCACGACGGGACTGCAGGGCTGAGTCGGCCAGTGTGAACCGTTGCAGCAGATCGGACAACTGCGTCGCCTGCCCGGACAGCTCCTCGGACGCCGCCGCGCTCTCCTCAGCGTTCGCCGCTGTGGTCTGGGTGACATCGTCAATCTGTTTGATCGCCTGGTTGACTTCGTTGACCCCGTTCGCCTGCTCCCTAGACGCGCTGGCGATCTCGTCAACGAGGCTGTTCACCTTGCCGATATTCTCCACGATCTCGTTCAACGACGCCGCGGTTTCCTCCGCGATCCGGCGTCCGTTCTCCGTACGCTGGCCGGATCCACCGATCAGCTCGGTGGTTTCCTTTGCCGCGGTTGCACTGCGCTGGGCGAGGTTGCGCACCTCTTCCGCGACCACCGCGAAACCCTTGCCATGCACTCCCGCGCGTGCCGCTTCGACCGCTGCGTTCAACGCCAGCAAATTCGTCTGGAACGCGATCTCATCGATCACCTTAATGATCCGTTCAACCTGCGTTGAGGCTTCGCCGATACTCGCCATCGCCTCGAGCATGTTCGTCATCTTCTCCTGACCGGTCGCAGCGGCCGTACCCAACCCGGACGACAAGCTGCTCACCTCGCCGGCGTTCTCCGCGTTCTGCGTTGTCTGTGCGCCGATTTCCTCCATCGAGGAGGACACCTCTTCCAGCGAACTCGCCTGCTCCGTAGCACCCTGCGACAACGACTGGCTGGCGCTACTGACCTGCTGCGATCCGCTCGACACCTGCTCCACCGCCATCGCGACCTGGCTCAGCAGCTCGTTCAGGCTGGCCAACGCCTCACCGAACGCGTCCCCGACCTCCTCAAACGCTCCCTGGATCTCCTCGGTGTCATCGTCCGCGGCTGCCACCGAGTACGTCGCCGTCAGGTCGCCCTGAGCCATCTGCTGCAACGCATGCGACAGCTTCTCAACCTCAGCCGTCTGGAACGCCGACCGCTTCTCCGCAACTTTCTGCGCTTTCACCACAGCGGTTTGATCCGACACCACTTCGAGCGCGCCGATCACCTTGCCGCTGGCATCCCGGAACGGCGTCCCGGTGTAATTAATCCACAAATCCATCCCGTTCGGGTGGGCATGGGTGCTGCTGGACGATTCCCGCTTGTCAATCATCGCCCGGCGGCAGGCACAATTCTCGGTCTGGCAATCGCCGGTGTTGAAGAAATCGTGGCACTTATTGCCCCGCATCTCCTTCGGCGTAGCGGCGTTCACCTTCGCGCCCGCCTCGTTGATGTACAGCACGTTGAACTCGGTATCGACAATCATCACCGGCGCGGGTACGGAGTCAAGGTGCCCAACCAACGTGTCCATGACCTGATTGCAGCCGTTCACAATCTCCGCGTATTTGCCTTGCAACGATCCGGCCTCAGCCCGGCGATCCAGATGCCCATGAACGGCGGCGGTTGCGAGATTCGTGAGCTCCGTCGCCAACGTGTGAATCATCTCCCGGATCTCCGAATGGGCCGCTCCGAGGGGGTCATTGTCATAAACTTGCTTCAAATCGTCTGCCGTCAGTTCACCACGCGCCATCCGGCAAGCCGTCTTCACATTCCGCTGATACCGTTCTGCCATAAACAAAAGGCTTTGCGTCACCTGGTCGAACTCACTGCAGCAGACCGCGCTGGAGTAGGTAACATTTTCACCTTTCGCCACTGCACGGGCAAACCGGCTGAGCGATCCCATCGGCTTCAACACGACATGCACCACGTACATCAGCAATCCGAGAATCAGCATCAGTGTTATCCCGGTCATGGTCCACACAACCGAGGTACTTGCCATCTCACCGGCCGCTGTCGCACGAGTGACCAACCATGCCTGGAGGAGGTTGATGGACAACAGGATGGATGATCCGACGATGATCACCGTCAACATCTTCGCTTTTTTGAACATGATTGCTCCGGTGTACGTTGGCACTTGTCTGTATTGACACTCCTTCTGCTGGCAGGCCCCAGAAACAATACAGATCTGGTGAACCAATTCATATGCAACTTATACGGCGATTATAAAAATGTCAATTATAATTTCAACACCGTCTCTCAAACTCTTGTTATAGCTGACAGTTACAGTTTTTCGCGATCCTGTCATCAAAGCAAACTAATCCATTGAAATCGTTAAAAACGACCCAAGAGCAGAAACGGAAATGCACAAAAAAACAGCATTGCTCCCATGTCTGGAACAATGCTGTGAACACTGGTGCGCGTATTTCTGAATTTGCTACCGAACAAGCATCGCCTTGCGAACCTCGTGCAACTTCCCCGGAACCGTCGCCCGCACGAAGTACAGACCGCTTGCGAACTGTGCCATGTCGAGGCTGTAGTTGTGTGTCCCGGCCTGAACGTAGCCCTCTTGCAGCGTCAGTACCTGCTGCCCAGCGGCATTGAATACCGCCACCGTCAACTCGCCCGCCTCAGGCAGGGCGACACTGACTGATGCCATCGCGTTGAACGGATTCGGATACACCGGCGCGAGCGTATACTCCTGCGGCAGCTCGGGACCGGTTCCGGCCGCTACGCCCTCATCTGCCGAAGGGTTGCCGTCAAGTGCGTGCCAGTCCGCGATGTTCCACAAGCTCAACGGAACACTGGAAACACTTCCACTGACTAGCTTGGTGAAATCGAACGCCTGGCTGGTCTCGAATCCTTCGCCCGGGGCGTCGAAGTGAACCACGTACTCGTAGTCACCCGCCGGAGCGTTCGCCGGGACCCACTGGCCGTAGGGGAAGTCAGAAGCCCAGGTTTCGTTCGCTTCAATAGTCTTCGGGAAGTTACGCAGCGGGCCGAAGTGATTCCCGCCGGGCGTGATCGCTTCCGTCCAGATCTGGCCAGCAAGCGGAATCGAGGCGAGGTTTTCGACGGTAATCCAGTACCAGAATCCGCCGCCGCCCGGCTGAATGTTGACCGGTGGATCGAAGACGGTCACCGTCAATACAGGCGCAGACTCTACCGAAAAATCGGCGTCACTCTCGTCGTATTCACCGCCAATGGTCAATTCGATGGCCACCCGGTATTCGTCGCCCAACGGCAGATCATCCGGGATGGACCAGAGGAATGATCCATCATTCTCGGTCGCTGTCGCGATCTCGAGAACCTGTGTCATCCCCTCATACAAGGTGATGTCGATCGGGACATCCGGTGTTGTGCTGCCCCACAGGATCTCACGCATCGCGCCCCGCAGCCAGTGTTCGCCACCGTTCGGTGAAAACAGTTGAAACGCAACCGGCGGCGTGCCTTCCTGCTCCCACCAGATCACATCGTCGGCATGCTCTGCGCCGCCAACAATGTCCAGATCGTTGTCGCCATCGACATCGGCCAGGTACACCCCACGACCGCCGTCAAACGTCGCATCGACCAGGTGCTTGGTGAACTCGCCGTCGATCTGTTCGTACCAGTACACGTCAAATACGGACACCGCGACGATATCCATGTCAAAATCGTTATCAATATCGCCAACAATTACATCGGCTGCACCGTCCAGATCGTTGTCGACCAGGTGCGAGCTGAAAACGCCTGTCCCATCATTCTCGTACCAATACACTCGATCCTCGAGCACACCCACCGCAGCCAGATCGATGTCGTCGTCACCGTCCACGTCTGCGGCATCGACCGCGTAGGCACCGTTCAGCGTGAGATCCACCCCGTGCACGCCGAATGTATTGTTGCCCTGGTTCTCGAACCAGAACAGATCATCGCTCAATGCTGCGGTAACCGCGACATCCAGATCCCCGTCGCCGTCGAGGTCGCCCGTGTCCATCTGGCGCGGTTCCTGGCCCGCATAGGAATTCGCAACAAAGGAGAAGACACCCGGCGAACTCTGGTTGTAAAGACGCACTTCATCGGCAATCGCGCCCGTCGCCATTACGTCGAGCAGACCGTTACTATCGAGATCGGCGGCAATGGCATCAATCGGGTGATTGAAGAATGTGTCAATCACCCGCAGCGTGAACTGCTGCGTGCCGTCGTTTTCGTACCACACAATCTCGTTGTCAACTGCCAGCGCGCTGAGGACATCGAGGTCGCCGTCATCATCCAGATCGGCCACAAACACGCTCTGTGCGCCATAAGCTTCATCATTGATCACATGCTTCGCGGAAAACGTATTGGATCCCAGATTCTCCCACCACGCAACCTGGTCCGCATCCTCCCCCGCCGCGATAATGTCAGTGTCACCGTCCTGATCGAGATCCGCGGCGAACACTCCCCGAGCCCCGCCGAAAGACCCGTCAAGCACATGCGCTTCCCACGTGACCTGCGAAAACGCCAGCACCGGTAACAACACCACGAACAGAATCCATGTCGTCTTCATTGCTGATTACCCCCTTGTTGTCAATACCAGACGAGTTTGAACACAACCCATCCCTGATTCCTGCCTTTCCAATTAAGGGATGCAGAAACAACCTACTGACAACACTCGTTCGGGGCAACTATCAGGCAGGATTATGGCAAAAAATGACTGTCACCCGTGCCGGGCCTTCCGGACCACGGTTGCGATCAGTTTGTCACAACAACCGTCTCCAGTTGTTGGGAAATGATGGTCGTGGGAAAGAGTCCCAGGTTAAGCTCCAGATCATATTCGCCAGCCGCTGCATCGGCAGGCACGGTGAGCCCGACTCCCGGCACCAGTTTGCCAGTACCGGGCTGCAACGTTGGACGCGCTCGCCGCAAGAGCGTCCGGTCACCATTCTGCGCCACCAGCACGGCCCAGACATCGCCCTGTGTGGGACTGGCGAGAGTGTTCGTCAGCAACACGTCCAGCAGCACATCACCGCCCGCGGGTACGGTCAGCGCACTGGCATCGGCAAGCACGGAAACAGCGGCAGGTTGCGTCGTTTCCCGCATCGACAACAGCCATACATCTGCCGGTCCGCCATCACCATAGTTCGCTTCCTGCCCGACCATCAGCAGATCGTTGTCCCGTGCAATCACCGCAGAAGCTTTGTCGATCCCATCCGGCCGTCCGATGAAGGCACTCCACCGGAACGTTCCATCCAACCCGGTTGCTACGGCTGCTAAGTCCGTATCGCCCGTACCGAAACGCGTCCCGGCGAGGTAAATCGTATCGTCCGTTTGAACATGGTCCTGCACAAACCCTTTCGCGATGCCGGGGAACGGATAGTACTCGCTCCACAACAATCCGCCAGATTGGTCTGTCTTCCACAGGTGGAAGGTCTGGTCGCTGGCCCCGCTGATCAGGTAGCCGCCCGGGTGGTGCGAAAGAGTGCGCGAGTCGTCGTGACGCGCCGGATCTCCATGAACGTGACTCCACAGCACGGTACGATCGGTGTCAATCTCAAACAGCCAGTTCTCGCCCAATTGAGTCTGATCCTTTAATTTCGCGAGCACGGTGATGCGCCCATCCGGATGGGGATAGACATCGTGGCTGAATGCAAATGGGTAATCTGGATGCGTGAACTGCTCTTCCCACAACAGGTTGCCGTTGCCGTCCAAGCGGAACACCCACGCGCCGTCGTGATGGCCCCAGGTACCGGTCGCCACAGCGCCGCCGTCATCGGTCGCCGCCAGCTTCAACAACCTCCCAACAGTGTTGGATCCAGAGGGGCGCGTCACCTCCCACAACACGTTCCCGTCCGCGTCGGTCTTCACCACCCACCCCTGATCCGGGGTGCCGGGGAATGGTTCCCAGTTTCCCGCCAGCAGGAAGTCGCCGTCCATATTGACATCCAGATCCAGAAACTCCTGGAAGCCGTCATTGCCGTAGGTCCGGGACCAGATCGTGTCGCCGGCGGCCGTCAGACGCATCAACAAACCGTCCGCATTGCCTTGCGTGTTTACTGCCGCGCCCGCGACAAGGATATCCCCGTTGTCCAGTTCGACAGCGTGATAGGCGGCTTCGGCGACATCAGTACCATGGGAACGTGTCCAGTTCACCTGCGGTGCCTGGGCGAACAACAGGAGGGGAAAAGCAAGAGCAGGCAATACGATGAGCGCGGAACGCATGAGCACAACTCCGTTTCAACCTGATGGATTGGACCTGCTGATTGGATGAGGGGAGATGCGGAGAGTTGTGTATGCAGCGATCCTGCCCGACTCGGGGAGGAATCACGGCCGGGGGAATTGAATAACCAGTTTCCTGCGAAATGGTGGAACTGAGGTTTACTTCCCGTGTTTCTTCATGATCGCCTGCCACTCCGCTTCCGGAAGTTCTTCGCTTTCCTCGACCAGCATGACTGGAATGCCTTCGTCGATGCGGTAGCGGCGGCGGGTTTCGGCGTCAGTGCTGACCAGCGTGTCACCCTCCAGCACCAACGGTGCCCGGCTCAACGGACATACGAGAATGGATAACAGTTCGGTATCGATCATGGGAACGTCTCTCGTCTCTGGTCGTTCGTCTCTCGTCTGAGTAGCCCGACTTCCAGCTCAAGTCGGGGATCATCACGAGTCCTGAGTCCTGGGTCCTGGGTCCTGAGTCCTGAGTCCTGAGTCCTGAGTCCTGAGTCCTGAGTCCTGAGTCCTGGGTCCTGGGTCCTGGGTCCTGGGTCCTGGGTCCTGGGTCCTGGGTCCTGGAGGTAAATAACTACAAACCACTACTTCCCAACATGCCCCAGACATTCATGTCTGGGGTCATCCACTCGTTATACAATACAGCCACTGTGCCTGTGCAGTCATGCCCTCGGGCTTCAGCCCGGGATTCACAGACCTCCAAGCCACCACAGAACTACGCCCTCGGACTTCAGTCCGGGATTATCTCCGCCAACTCGCTTGCTGATGCCCGCAGGAGGTTTCCTACCGCGGCTGATCCGACCAGTTGTTTGATCGGCATCAGGTCCGCGCCTGCAAGCTTACGCGGGCAAGTCTTTCAGCCAACATGCCCCAGACATTCATGTCTGGGGTCATCCGCCCCGTCAGGCCAACGGCTCGATCTTCGGCAACGGCTGGTCCGGATCGTCAGGCACCGGCGGCGTACCATGCTTACGCAGATGCTCGGCCAGCGTCCGGATGCGACGGACAACCGTTTCTTTCCCCAGCGACACCAGCAATTCAAACAGGCTCGGGCCGCTCCCCATGCCGCTCACTGCCAGCCGGACCGGATGGATCAACGCACCAGCGTTCTCCCCCAGTTCTTCGGTGTACACACGCAACGCTTCTTCCGCCTGCTCTTCATCGAACGTCTGCACCGCCTCGAAGCGTTTCGCCATTTCATCCAGACGTGTCGGCAGATCTTCGTGCTTCAACCGCTTCTTCGCCGCCTTGCGATCCTCGAGTTCGGTCGGATCCTCAAAGAAATAGCCGCCTTTGTCGAGGATGTCAACCGGGAAATGCGCGCGTGTCTTCAGCAGCCGAACCGCTTCGGCCAGCATCGGGCCGGTCCCGTGCGGATACTGCCCCGCTTCAATGCGTTTCGCGAATTCGGGACGCAACATCTGCTGCAGGTCGCAATCCCGCACCTGCGACATGAACTGTGCGTTCATCCACTCGAGCTTTTGCTCGTCAAACACCGCGCTCGCCTTGTTGATCCCCTTGAGATCAAACTGTTCGATCAGTTCCTCGCGGGTGTACACGTCCTTGTCCTCGCCAGCCGACCAGCCGAGCGTCGCCATGTACGACATGATCGCTTCCGGCAGGTAACCCTTGGTGCGATACTCAGTGACTGCAGCCGCGCCGTGACGCTTGCTCAACCGCTTCTTGTCCGGGCCGAGAATCAACGGTACATGCGCAAATTCCGGCACCGGCAAGCCAAGCGCCTGGTACAAAAGCACCTGCTTCGGGGTGTTGGTAATGTGGTCCGCGCCACGGATGACCGTGGTGATCTCCATCTCGGAATCGTCAACCACCACCGCCATCATGTACGTCGGCGTGCCGTCCTTGCGTAGGATGATGAAGTCGTCGATCGTGTGCGCCGGAGTGGTGACCGTGCCGCGCACGTGGTCCTTGAACGCAACATCCAGCGTCGGCACCTTGAAACGGATCGCGTACGGCTCGCCGGCATCCGCCCGCGCCTTGGACTCTTTCGGCGTCAGCTCACGGTCCGGACTGCGGAAGGCGTTGATCCCACCACGTGCCATCTCCGCTTCCTTCATCGCCTGTGCCTTCTCCATCGGCACAAAGCAGCGGAACGCCGCGCCCTTCTCGATCAGCTCCTCCACCATCTCACGGTGACGTGTCACCCGTGTCGACTGACGCAACGGTTCTTCGTCCCACTTCAGGCCGAGCCACTTCAACGCGTCGAGGATATCATCCTCGTACTCCTGCTTCGAACGCTGGGTGTCGGTATCCTCGATGCGAATGAGGAACTGGCCGTCATGGTGACGGGCGAACAAGTAGTTGAAAATGGCCGTACGCACGCCGCCGATATGGAGAAATCCGGTCGGGCTGGGTGCGAAACGTACACGGACGGGTGTCATGGTCTATCCTTCACGTCAACGTTTTGAGTGCTGAAGCTAGTCCTTCTTCTCCGGCTCATCGCCACCCCAGCCCCATCCGGATTCACCGGACTCCTTGCTGCCCGGCGGCATGTAGCGCTCATGATCCTTGCCGCCGGATGACGACGATTCCGGATCTTGCGCCGGCGGCTGAGATTGCGGTTGTTGCGCTGCCTGAGGCACGGGTTCCGCAGGTGGCGGCGAGACCGGTTGCTGCACCACGACCGGCTGCTGAACCGGCTGCGGTTGCGGCAGATGCGGATGCACGTAGTTTGCCAGTTCGGACGGGCCGTTCGCCGGCTCCAACTCCACTTCGAGCCCGCCAACCATGCCCGCGACAGCGTTGTAGACCACTCCGGCGAGGAAAGTGAAGAAGGTGTAGATCACCGCCATAATCACCGACATGATCAACCCGCCGAAGATCAACGCCCCTCCGGTCACCGGAAGCATCGAGCCAAACTCCTCATGCATCAAGCCGCTTAACACTCCGGCCACGCTGCCGAGGAATAAACCATAGAGCAGCATCGCGACCAGCGAAATCAGCATGTAGACGATGAAGCTGATCTTAACCAGCGGCATCAACGGTATACGACGGATTTCCCAATTCATCTGCAGCTCCCGGCTGAATTGTGGAAAGCGCCAGGCGACACCGAACGCTGTCACAGCAACATGGTTCGAGCATCGACCGTACCGCCCCCCGTGCGCGACGCAAACCGCTCCCGCCGCGCGGCTAACATACCGAGACCTCGCCACCCGGTCAAGCCCATGTTGAACCCTGTCCGGCGAGGGTGGTCACGGCTCCAACCGGTCTCACACGAGAGCGCCGACCCCCCCTCCGGATGTTTGCGCTCGGCAGCTCCCCCGTTTATCTTGCTCCGCGCCGCAAAGCACATGGAAATCCCGTTGCATTGCGGTACAGGTTTACAACCGACTTTGCCACGGGGAGATGACCGAGTGGCTGAAGGTGCTCGCCTGCTAAGCGAGTGTACGGCGTAAAACCGTACCCAGGGTTCGAATCCCTGTCTCCCCGCCAGAACCAGCGCCCGATCCAGTGGATCGGGCGTTTTTTAGTGCGCGCAAACTTCACACTGAGACCCGATCATGCAAACGTATGCACGCTAGATTCCTTTCTACCACCCTGTTATACCCATTACAAGAAATACAAAACCTTATCTCAGAGTATTCACATGAACTGTTGAGATTGGCACAAGTAAATATTGCTTTTCATTCCTGTTTATGCCCGTTTCTACTGCTTCCTAAATAGTTTAGGAGTGTCTAACACTTTGAGCATTGCAACCTTATTTGTTTTTGAACGTATATTATGCCTGACTTGGAGAGTGGTTACTTGATTGGGACGTTTCAAGTAAACCTGCTGCCGTTGCATGGCAACAACCCGTTGGGGACGGGCGAGGCATGCATCGGCGTAACCATGGAGCTCCCATGAAGACTCGTTCTGTATGGGTCGTACTGTTTCTGCTACTGGCCGGCGTTTGCTCCGTGCAAGCCGCCACAGTGACAGGGACCGTCACCGATTCACTGCTGGTTCCCATCGAAGGCGCGCATGTCGTGCTGCATTCCTCGCATCACGGCGGCGGCGGACACGGCGGTCTGATGTATGAAACCTGGACCGACGCGGACGGCATGTTCCTCCTTGAAGAAGTTGAGGCGGGCGACTACACCGCTCGCGCATCACTGTTCGGCTACGGCATGGATGAAGCCGAAATCACCGTCGAAGAAGGCGCAACCGTAACCATCGATTTCGTGCTGGATTGCTTCACGGATCCGCCACCGGCGGGTGCGGTCGGAACCGTCACCGGCACCGTCACTGATACTCTCGCAGCCCCGCTCGACAGCGCGCGGGTCATACTGCGTCATGGATTTCACGGCGGCGGCCACGGTGGTGGCGGCATGATGCAGGTCTATGAGACCTGGACCGACGCCGACGGCATGTTCACGTTCGAAGAGGTCGCTGTTGGCGATTATGTCGCGCGTGCGATGCTTACCGGCTACGGAATGGATGAAGCTGACATCACCGTCGAAGAAGATCTCACGACGACGGTTGACTTCGTGCTCGACGGCAGCGGCCCGCATGGCGGCGGCCATCACGGCGGACACGAACCACATGGCTGGGAAGAGGTCACGCTGAGTGGCTGGGCGATTGTCGTTGACAATCCCGATCCCTGCCGCGACGCATACTTCATTGACGAAGAGAACGACGGCGTCGCGGATTACCGCCTCGGATTCGGTCCTCCGGACTACGAACCGCCGTCAGGCGCTGAACTGCCGTTGAATGGCGACGAAATCGACATCGTCGGCGGCGAACTGTTCCGTGGCCATCCCGGCGACGTTCCGATGGTCATCGTGTTCGAGATCAATGGTCTCGTCTGGTTCGTTCCGGATTCCCTCGGCGGCCAGCACAACAGCCATGGCGGCCAGTGGCATCAGGACCACAACGGTTGCAACTACGCCGGTCCGACCTCGATTGAGGCCGAAGGCTACGTCGTTGTCGACGAAAACGCGAACGGCCACAACCAGTACGGCCTCGACATCGACGCCGATGACGTGGCGGACTTCCGCCTTACCTACGGCGTGATGTCCTATTCGCCGGGGAACGGTTCCGACCGTCCGGTCGAAGGAGACTGGGTGGAAATCGTCGGTGGTCTGATCGACCACTGCCCCGGCTTGCCGACGATTGTCGTGTACGCCCAGAACAGTGATTTCTGGCGTGAACCGGGTGACATCGAAGGACTCGACACGATCACCACGGGCCTGGGCGAAACCACGGTTTCGACCCCGGTGGACCACATGCTCCTGAACGCGTACCCGAACCCGTTCAACCCGACGACGATGCTGACGGTAACCATGAATCAGGCGTCGAACCTGCAGGTGCAGGTGTATGACGTGCTCGGCCGTGTGGTCATGCAGCAGGATCTCGGAAACGTTTCGGCTGGCGCGCATCAGCTGCAGCTTGACGCCAGCAGTTGGGCGGCGGGCGTGTACTTCGTCAATGCCATCGCCGGTAGCCAGCAACAAGCCGTCAAGGTGCTGCTGCTGAAGTAAACCCGACCAGGTGAACAGATGAGATGTATGGCCGGCGGATGAATCCGCCGGCCTTTTTTGCTGGAGACAAGCTCAAGACAGCTTTTTATATGTTCGGGAAGCCAAACCAGTGTAATGTGTGCCAAAACTGTCTATCTTACACCTGATAATTAACACACTTAAACAGATGATGAAAACGATGCTTGTTACACGTTCACCCAAACTGGTATTCGTGATCCTTCTCGTCCTGCTGTTCGTGTCCATCGCCAACGCGCAACCACCCGAACTGCGCTGGGGCACGAGGCTCACCGCAGGAGACAAGCAGACGGAAATCAATGACATTGTCGAGTTGGAAAACGGCCACCTGCTTGCATTTGGCAGGCAATACACATCCGGCGAGGACTGGATCCATGCAACATTGACGTTGTGGGAACTCGACGCTTATGGGAACGTTTTAAGCCGCGAGGCGGTTGATCCTGTTTTTGCGCACAGGAGCGGAAAGATCTGTTGCCTGTCAGACGATTCCTATTTGCTGCAGTACTCCTTCTACACGTCAAATGAGTCCGACTACGACACCGGAAACAGTGGTGTCGCACGGGTTCTTTCCACCGGTCAGGTGGACTGGGATCACCAGTACAAATCCCAGTTCTGGAACGATAACTATTCCTCGATCCGCGACATTGAAAGTATCCGGAGTGGCGAGTACTCCGGACATGCGTTCATGTTAACCTCGAATCGCAACGACCGTTTTGATAGTGAACGCACCACGTACCTGAAGCGTGTTTCACCATCCGGAGGTGAAACCATCCTGCGCTCGTGGGATGAGTACCCGTTCATGACCCTGTATCCCGGACGAACCGGTGACGAGGTCACCTTGACCGGCGATGCCGACCCGAATGTGAAGGTCAATACTCCGTTCGTGCAGATTGTGAACCATGACGGACTGACTGTCGATTCCATCGCAGTCCCGATGACTGTATACAATTCCATGTATACACGGACCACTGACTTCACATGGTGTGAAGACGGCGGCTTTGCCTTCGCCGGCTACCAGTTTCCTCTCGGCGGCTGGCTGACAAGACAAAACGCTGACGGCAGTGTTCGCTGGCAAGTGGCGATCGACAGCACTCAGGAGTGGGAATTCTATCAGCTCACCGCGCTGGCCGAGATACCGGATGGGTTCGCCATTGCACGTAGTACCGAAGTCGTTGATCAGCCAAACACATCGCATTCACTCGCCTTTCTGAACACAGATGGCGATGTGGTTTCGGATCTGAACCTTTCCTGGCAGGGAGTTCTGTTCGACGGCATGACCGTGGCGGAAAACGGTGATCTGCTGGTGTTTGTGCAGTACCCCATCGACCCATCCAACAACTACGACAGCAAGCTTCGGGCAAACGTACTTCGCTTCGCCACGGGAAACGAAGAGGAATTACCTGAACCCGAGATCTCGTCTCCACTTCCGAACACATTCGATATCATCACTGTTTATCCCAATCCATTCAACTCCAGCACTGTGATACGGCTGCGGGTGCTCGAAGACCAACCGATACGGCTGGTTGTCTACGATATCCTGGGCCGGCCGGCGGCGATTCTTGCTGATCGGCCAGCCCTTCTCCCGGGCTACCATACCTTCCGTCTGAACGCTCCCAACCTGGCATCCGGAACGTATTTTCTCGCCGCCGAAGGGACGGCTCAAACAGACTACCGGCGGTTGACAATCCTGCGCTGAACCGTGCGAAATCCTGCCGGCTGAAGTGATCTGTACCGCTGTTCCGGTCTTTGTATCAAATCCGATTCGGCCTTTTCACACACGCCGCCTGCGGTTGTACCTTTCGTGCAGTCTGGTCAGGGAGTTGCCATGAAGGATCAACCGAAACCGTCTGATGCGTCGATGGGACCGTTTCCGCTGGAAGCCAACCTGCGGCGCCTCAAGCCCAGCCTCGCCCGGCTCGGGCCGATCGTTGCCGGTCTGTCCATCCTGTTCGCGCAGGAGGAGTGGTGGGAACGGGTCGGCGAGTGGTTTGGCACCACCACCGGGATCATTATCGTCGGTCTTTTGACAGCTACCCTGCTTTTCTTCGTTCTAGACCTCTATCTGAAGCAGGTGTGGTTCAATGACCGCGGGATCGGGATCGCCAAGGCGTGGGGCGGACCGAAATCGTGGTACTCCTTCGACGAGCTCAAGGGCGGGCAGTTTCACATGCGGAAAGCCTCGCGGATGATGGCGCGGCGAGGCAAAGTCTATCGTCCGAGTAGCCGACTGACCCTCAACTTCCACACCGGCAGCGTGCGGCTGTGGCCGAACCTCTACGATTCCAAAGGCGTCTACGAC
Source organism: bacterium (assembly GCA_963675295.2). Taxonomy (GTDB): domain Bacteria; phylum Electryoneota; class Electryoneia; order Electryoneales; family Electryoneaceae; genus BMS3BBIN04. The sequence continues at coordinate 1,098,604 of CAXXKJ010000002.1, read as the reverse complement.
CTGCTCGGCATTCTCAGCCGGCGCTTCCCGGACACGTACGCACCGCCCGAGATGCCGAAGGACATGAAAAAGGATCTCGAAAAGGAATTGCAGCGGCAACGCAAAGAGTCGGCTAGGAAACAGAAGCCAGCCACTCAACCCGGGCAGGGGCTGTTTGGACAGAAAAGCGGCAAGAAACCGGACCCGCCTCAGCCCGGCAAACAAACGCAGGGACAAGGACTGTTCGTGCAAAAAGGGAAGCCGTCTGGTGGACAAGGCTCGTACGGCAACAAGCAGCCCGCCGCCACACCACAACCCGCCAAACAGGCCACGGCGCCCAGCCAGGGCTACAACCCGATGCTGGACAACAAACGCACGACCAGCTCCGGCGCTCGTCTGAAGAAATCCAGCAAAACGCCGTGGGGATGAGTCGAAAGTCGAAAGTCGAAAGTCGAAAGTCGAAAGTATTGAAAATAATACGGGGACACTTACTCCGCTAAGTGTCCCCGTTGCTCTCATCTACTCTGAATATCTTTCTTCTTCGTACTTCTTTTTACTTCGTACTTCTTTTCAGTACCCTCCACCGAAGATCTGGAAGTCGATGAAGTCGGCGTGATGGAAAATGATCGCTTCCGGACTGCGACGGAACCCCGCGCCTTCCTTGCTGTGCACCGCCGCGATGTGCAACACTTCGTCCGGCAGGTTCCGTGCCCAGCCGAGGCCGACGCTACTGAATGGATGCCGCAGGTAGTTCCCGTGCTCCGCCTTCTTCGCACCCTTTTCGGCGTCCGGGCTGTACTCCAGCAGTTTGCCGACATCCGCGATCAACGACCCCGCCATCAGGTAGTCACGGTTTAGCGTCAACTTGCCGCCGTAATGGTCGATCAGCAGGTCGTGCACCGCCGCGCTCATCTTGGCGCAGGCACGGATGTGCTCGAGGAAACTGATGTCCAGGCCTTCGATCAACAGGCTGAACGGGAATTTCTCCAGATCGTCCGGAGTCCAGCCGCCACGGTCCATCGCGTCCAGCCACGCGCCGATGGTGTTCTCACGCAACGCCTCGTCCTTGATCTCGGCGAACTCAGGAATCAGCTCCAGCAAACGGTCTTTCATCACTCGTACTCCCCATACGAACGGTCAACTTTGCAGGTTTTCACGTTCGCTGAGTATCGGGAGATTTTCCTGAGCCCGCAAGAGACCGGGGGACGGCTGGCCTTCCCGTGTTCTACCCGCTATTTCATCAGAATGATCTTCTGCTGCACGGTTTCGCCACCCGCCTTCGCCTGGATCAGGTAGATTCCAGACGCCCAAGTTGATCCATCCACCACAAATCGATGTTCTCCCGCGGAGTAAGGACCGTCCGCGAGCAACGCCACCCGCTGGCCGAGCGCGTTGAAGACACGAACTCGCAACGTCGAACTCTCCGCGAGGGAAATCCGCACTGAGGTTTCCGGGTTAAACGGGTTCGGACTGACTCCTTCCAGCTTCAAACGATGACCACACCCATCCTGCACCAAGCCCGCCTGCCCCTGCAAGCCGCTCACACCGGGGAATGGAACCGAACCTGCAGCCCACTCATCGACGGTTGCATCCGTAACCAGAACCGCGCCCGCAGCCGTGACCTCAAAGTCGAAGGAATCCCACGCTCCGACGGCAAAATCTTCATCCCCGACGAACGCCCGGAACGTGTAGGTGCCCGGCGCGATTCCCAACGGAACGTTCTGCACCCGGTTCGGCATATCGAACACATCGTCCCCTGTAAACGTCCTCGACCAATTGTGCATCGGACCGTACACGGTACCGTTCGGCAGGACAACATCGGTCCAGATCCGGCCGGGCATCGGCTCGTCCAGCGAGAGCTCCAGGTGAAAGGCATAACCGAACGATCCGCCCGGCGGCACGGTCGGCGACGGTTCGTCCGGGGTCAAGGTCAATTCGCCTGGCGTGGGTACGTTGTACTGCAGCCAGCTGATCTGGTTGTAGTCGGCGGAAAGGACATCGAGACGGCCGTCGCCGTCAACATCACCGATGTCGATACCGCAGTCAAAATGATCGTTCGTCGTGATCACCGAACTGTGCCACTCGCCGTAGACATAGCGATAGCCCAGAACGTTACGGGGTTGCTGGTCGTAGGACGCAGCAACAAACTCGACGTAGTCATTCTGCCCGAAATTGGCCGCTTTCAGGCTGCTGGCCTCAATGTCGCCCAGATCGGTGTATTCCCAGTTTGGCGGAACCTGACCGTCGTTGGTATACATCGTGAGGTATCCGGTGGAGGCACCGCAGACGATGTCAATGTCACCATCCCCGTCATAGTCTGCCAGTTCGACCTGGGACGCCTGGTTCGGCCGGATATCCGGCTCGGACACATCCCAACCAGTAGCTGTCTGCAACGCGATGTAACACGGATGGCCCAACAGGCTCGTGTACACAACGTCCAGATCGCCGTCCCCATCGACATCCGCAACGTCCGCATCCTGCGGATAATAGCCGGTGCCGATGGTATGCTGCGTCCAGGTCTCACCCTCGAACTCAAGCCAAGTGACAACGTCACCGCTGAAGTCCGAGAGCAACAGATCGCTGTCGCCGTCACCGTCCAGATCCACAATGTCAGCGTTTGTCAGATATTCCGCTGTGAATCCATCCAACGTGGTAAAGGTGAACTGCCCGCTGCCGTTGTTGTCGCCAATCGCAAGCAGCTCACCGTCCGAGAGAACGATATCGGGGTCACCATCCAGATCGAAATCACCCAGCCCGAAGGCGTTCGACTCGTCGAATGGGCTGGTAAATGACGCCTCCGTGAACAAACCGCCGTCGTTGAAGTAGCAGTACACGCTGGCGTTGACATACGTAGCGCCAAGAACGTCGAGATCACCATCACCATCAAGGTCCACGAGATTAACACCTTTTGGCCCGGAAACTTCGGTTGAGATCACGTGTTCTGTCCAGATCATTTGCGCTGTCGCGAGTGCCGGGACCAGAACCAGAATCAGAAACAGAAAATGACGTACTTTCATCGCTCTTCCCTCTCATTGTTTGTAATTGTGACAACTCTCCTGTGGAAGGTACAATTCCAAACTTCCATGTGACAGGAAGATCATGGTTCTCGGTAATTTCCGTCCGTACATAGGGGAGTCAAACACTCCTCCCCAATGTGTGGCGCAGATCCGAACAGGTCGTAAACAGAGAAATGGAACCGGTTGCGCAACGGCTCTGAACGATCTCGCGTGTCCGAACGATTCCGGTTGATTGTGTTATATTCAGGATTGCGCGGAGGCTGGATTTCCATCCCCCCACCCCCAGTTTTCAACACAGAACCCATACAGTTTGAGGGCAGTATGACCACCCAGAACAGCAACGGGCACGAGAAAACGTTCGAAGTCAAGGTCGGCCTCGCGGACATGCTTCGCGGTGGCGTGATCATGGACGTGACAAACGCCGACCAGGCCAAGATCGCCGAGGATGCCGGTGCGGCCTCGGTCATGGCGCTGGAACGTGTCCCCGCTGACATCCGTAAAGAAGGCGGCGTCGCCCGGATGAGCCGCATCCAGGTGCTGGAAGAGATCATGGCATCCGTCGAAATCCCGGTGATGGCGAAAGTCCGCATCGGCCATTTCGTCGAAGCCCAGATCCTGCAATCCCTCGGCGTCGATTTCATCGACGAATCCGAAGTGCTCACGCCTGCCGACGAAGAGAACCACATCGACAAGCACCCGTTCAAGGTGCCGTTTGTCTGCGGTTGCCGGAACCTCGGCGAAGCACTGCGACGGATCGGCGAAGGTGCGGCGATGATGCGCACCAAGGGCGAAGCCGGCACCGGCAATGTCGTCGAAGCCGTGCGGCACATGCGCTCCGTGCAGGGCGACATGCGCCGGATCAAGGCGATGGACCGCACCGAACTGATGAAGACCGCGAAAGACATGGGCGCGCCGTACGACCTCGTCCTCTACGTGCACGAACACGGCAAGCTGCCGGTCCCGAACTTCGCCGCCGGTGGGGTCGCGACCCCGGCCGACGCCGCGATGATGATGCAGCTCGGCGCGGAAACCGTCTTTGTTGGCTCCGGCATCTTCAAGGCCGGTTCGGACATCAAGGACATGGCCGAACGTCACAAGGTGCAGGGCGCGCTCGCCGCCGCGATCGTGCGTGCGGTGACCCACTTCAACGATCCGGACGAAGTCCTCGCCGCCCAACGTGACCAGGCCGCTGTGATGGCCGGGCTGGACGTGCGCTCAATGGCCGAGGAAGAGAAGCTCGCCTCGCGCGGCTGGTAGGAGAAGACAGTCCTGAGTTGTGAGTGATGAGTTGTGAGTAACACCTGGGGACACTTACTCCGTATGTGTCCCCGATTCCCAACAGCTGACATACATTACGGGGGACACTTTGAGGACAAAGTGTCCCCGTTTTCAACGTGTCCCCGTTCTTAACTGCCTGGGAGTAAACGGTGCTGGTTGGAGTGCTTGCCCTGCAGGGCGATTACGGAACCCACGCGCAGGCGTTGCGCGACATTGGAATCGAAGCGGTCGAGGTGCGCCGGCCAGAAGACGCCGGCTTCATGAACCCGAAAGCGCCACGCTACGCCCGCAAGGAAGGCGCGGAACGCGGGTCGTCGTTGATGAAGCAACGGGACCATGAGATCGCGTTGAAACCGTCACCGGACGGTCTCATCCTGCCCGGCGGGGAATCCTCCACCATCGACCTGCTCGGGCGCCGCTACGGACTCGACTTCCTGATGGGCGCGTTCGCCGCGTCCGGCAAAATCCTGTTCGGCACCTGCGCCGGGGCGATCTGGCTTGGCAAGGGCGAACACCACAAAGTGACACCGTTGGGGCTGGTCGACGTGGACGTCGAGCGCAACGCGTACGGCCGCCAGGTGGATTCCTTCATCGCGCCGATCGAGATCAACGGGCTCGACAGCCCGTTTGAAGCCGTCTTCATCCGCGCGCCGAAGTTCACCCGCATCGGACCTGAGGTGGATGTCCTCGCCGAGTACAACGGCGACCCGGTGCTCGTCCGGCAACGCAACATCTGGCTCGCCACGTTCCACCCGGAACGTACCGCCGACCGCCGCCTGCACCAGATGATTTTCGGGCAGGTGTGAACGGCGAGAGATGAGTTCTGAGTTGTAAGTGATGAGTTGAAACATGCAGTGGACAGTCGAGCAAAGCCTGGCTGCCACTTGTACTGTGAATTTCCGGCGAACACGGCCCTGAGCTGTGAGGAAAGAAAATGCCACGGACATCGGTCCGTGGCATTGCTAACTCACCACTCAAAACTCATCACTCACAACTTCCGTCACTTCAACAGCGTAACCTTCTGAATCTGGTTCAGCTTGCCCGGCACAATCGCCTGCACGAAATACAAACCCGAGCTGAGATTCGTGCCATCCAGCGTGTACGAATGGGCACCAGCGGTCTGCACACCGTGATGGAGATCCGCAACCACTTCGCCCATCACGTTGTAGACCAACAGATCCAAATCCGCGGTTTCCGGTAACGTGACCGATACTCTCGTCGCTGCATTGAACGGATTCGGATAGGCTGCTTTCAACGCGAACTCAGCCGCAATGTCCACCCCCTGCGATTCTTCGCCCGTGACCTCCGCCCAATCTCCCCTCGCGGTCCAACTGGTTACCGGCTCGGCGTCGGTTCCGGTCGCTGACTTGGAAAACGTGAACGAGTCCATCAGTACAGGCATGGGATAGTTGCCCATTTTCGCGTTGTGGGTATAGGTACCCGCTGGCGCATACGATGGGATCTCCTGCGCCATCAACGGAATGTAGATATCCGCGTACGGCGGAATATTCGCGGTGATGAAGAACAGACGGCCTGTTTCCGCACCGTCTGGCATGGTAACCGTGGTCCAGTAGTTCACGCCATTGAACGGGTTTGGCAGGTCGGTGAAGAACTCGACGCTGTAGGTGATGTTGCCACCGGATGCCGGAACCGTGTCAACGATCGGGGTGATGGTCAAACCATACGGATCCTGCGTGGCTTCCGGGATGATGATATGCCAGCCGTAAATGTGGTCGCCGCTGGTTCCGCCGGTGCCATTGCACGCTGCAGCCGAGATGCAGAAACGGATATCACCTGTTCCTGCCGCCGGAGCTGTCCAGCCGATATCCCATTCGCCGCCGTTGGAGCTGGTGTAGGTGCCTGATGAGGTCTGGTTGATGTAGTAGGTACCGGAAAGCTGGGTGTGCTGGGCATCCACGACATACACTTGACCCGCAAACTGATTGCTCATGTCTTTAAACGTCGCCTGGAATCCAGCCCGCGTAACATTGTCCGTCAACACAAGGTGAATGGTGTAGGATTCGCCTGGTTCCCAAGCGTCCGGCAGGTCACTGCTGAACGTGCCGTCGCCGGAGTTCAACGGATAGCTACTGTGACAATTCCGGCAGGTATCGTTGTCAGGTGGATCGTACGCATAACCGGAGGGCACAAAATTGGGGTAGGCATGGGCGCCACCCGCCAGCAAGAGTAAAATCAACACCAATCCCATGACTCTCATGATTCGCTCGCTCCTCTGTGGTAGTTGGGGTAGGCAATCAGTGTAACATGGGACTGGCGGCATCCATAGCCCTGCAAGCGTGAAAGACGAAACTTTGCCAACGGATCAATTCAACTATTTTATTAATAATCAATTATTTAGATATGTTCTACTCCCCTAATTAGGATATATTGTCCTATCCTAAATCTTACAGATTGACCACTTTAACAAGCACATGAACAACTGCCACAAACCGAAGTCTGTGGCAGTTGTTCCCAGTTGCTCATCACTCACTACTCATCACTCATGACCGGCCTCACTTCACCACCACCATCTTCTGCACCGCATTGATTTGCCCCGGCACAGCCGTGCGGACGAAATAGAATCCACTCGCCAACGAAGACGCGTCCACGGTCAACGTGTGATACCCCGCCGCCATGTCGCCGCTGGAAACCGTCATCACCCTCTGCCCGGTCACGTTGTACACCACCACACTCACGGGCGCGGCTTCCGGCAACGCAATGCTCAGATTCGCCATCGCGTTGAACGGGTTCGGATACACCTCCCCGACCACAAACTCCGTCGGCAGCAGTTCCGTGGACAGCTCACCGCCGGTCAACATCGCGAGCACAACTTCCTCCTCGAACTCGTCATCACCGAACCAACCGTACGTTTGCCAGCCCGAGAACCAGCGTTGCGCCGCCGGATACTCGATCTTGATCACCTCGAAGCTGGATGAATCGGTGGCTGTTGGGTACGTACCGATCTTGGCGACGAACTGGTAGGTTCCGTTTGGCGCATAGCCGGGCACTTCCTGGAACGGTGCCACGTTGATCGTGTACCCGCCCGGCATGTTGATATCCTGATACAGTTCGACCGGCCCGTAGACCGTGCTGTTGGGCAGAATGAACTCGGTCCACGCATCGACCTGCACCGTAAACGATTCATCATTGTGTAGCGTACCCTGGAAACGGAAATACCCGCCGCCCGGGCCGATCAGGGTTGGCGTGTGGAATGGAGTAATGGTGATAAACACATCCTGACCCTGGCCGATATCGACCGCCGGATACCATTTCACACGTCCGAGGCCCGGATCATCCTGTTCGTCATAGATCGATGCCTCGATCTCAGTCGGCACCAGCGTCCCCCAGTAGTTGTACCGGGCCGAGATGCTGTCCGCGCCTGCTTCGACGCGCACGTTATATCCCGTGTTGCCGAAAATCTGGCAGGTCGCCCCCGGACCGGAACCGATGGTCAGATCGGGAGTGTTCACAAGTTCGATACCGTCGTCACCGTTGCCGCTCATCTCAACACGGACAAGCTGGAAATCGCTGCTGGTGACTTCGACACCGTCGCCCTCGTTCAGGCTCGCACGGCAATCCTCAATGACGCCGGTGTAATTCCTGAACTTCATCCCCAGATCGCCGGAGAAGGTGAAGGCACAGTTGTCCAGCGTCGGCTGGCTGGTGTAGTAGAGGTAGATACCGGCGGTGGACCCGAATCCTGCCAGGTTCGCACCGGCATATTTGACATAGCACCAGTTCATCGCCGACTCGACACCGTCCGCATCCGACGCGTCGGTGAAATACAGACCAGACCATCCACCGGGCGCACCGCTGAACGATGTCATCGTGATCGGCATCTGCTCCGTCCCCACTGCCATCAGTTGTGCCGCGTAGCTGGAACCGCTCCCGATCCGCATCCCTGCATCCTCGCTGAAACGAAGCTCTACGCCGGGTTCGATGGTCAGCGTCGGATACGGCGCGTTGGTTGTATAGTGGATGTATATCGTATCAATCACATGATATGGGAATCCCGCGTTGTGAATGACGTAGTCACTGCCAACGGTTCGCCCCTCAAATCCGATGGCCTGAATTCCGTTCCCGGTGAACGTGTTGTCCGGAGTAATGCTGATACTGGCGTCCGAGTGAATGTAGAGCGGATAGACGCTCGATTCGTTGAACGCGCAGTTGCTGATGGACGGCTGTGTCGTGGTCGCGGAGCTGACAGTTGCCTGCACGGAGTACCAGCGGGCATAGCCGCCATCGTTAAACTGGCAGTAGCTCAGTGTGGATTCCGACCCATTGTGGTCCGACCCGTTGGCGAACAGGATGCCGCCCCAACCGCCGGGCTGGCCGTTGATCGCACCAAAAATGATCGGGTCCTGGGCGGTGCCGACTGCGTAAATCTCGCCCCACTGGTTTGCAGCTGCTCCGATCTGCAATCCCATGGTTTCCGCGAACAGGATCTCCGTACCCGGTTCAATCGTCATGGTCGGAGCTTCCACCGCTGTGTCGTAATCCCAGAAATAGAACAGCCCCATCACGTGGTACGGCACATCACCCCGCGGCCAGGTGAACGAATCCTGAATCGTTCTGCCAGATACACCGACCGCATCGTAGGTGTTCGCCTCGATCACATTCCCAGTCATCGTGATCATCGCCGTGTCCTGCAACCAGACAGCATAGCCGTCGTTGTTCTCGAACATCGAGTGCGTAACAAACGGCTCATCGGTATCATCGCAGACAATCCCCGCCGGGTAACCCCAGCCAGTATTCCCAGCATACTCAATGAGGCAGAATTCAATCCTTGAGGTGGACGTCTCGTAGTCACTGCCGTTGGCGAAGTAGATTCCGTCCCATCCTCCGGGGATCCCAGAAGACGCAGTGAACACGATCGGGTCGTTGTAGGTTCCAACGGCATACAGTTCACCACCACGGTCTGCGGATGAACCTATCTGGATTCCAGCAGTTGTTGCGAACATGAACGTGTTTCCGGGCTCAATCGTGAGACGCGGAATCGGGTTGCCGACATACGACCAGACCTGGAGATCCCCCAGCACCTCGAATGGAATGCCGTTTGAATCGTACGTGAAGTCAGAACTGAATGTTGTCGCTGGAATCGCGATGGTGTTGAATTCGTTGTTGGTCAGCGTGACGTTGTCGATGTAGGCGAAGTGCGCCTTGCTGTTAAGCCGCATCGCATGCCCCGCGCAATTTGAGATTTGCGAGTTGACGAACGTAGGCTGCAGCGTTTCCGTCAACAACACACCAATTGCATGGCCCCAGCCGGTTCCGCCCGCCTTGTCGACAATGCAGTATTCCATTCGCGATTCCGACAACAGGTAGTCGCTGCCATTGTTAAAATGAATCCCGGCCCATCCAGCTGAAATCCCCGTCAACGCGGTGAAAGTGATCGGTTGTGACACCGTCCCGACCGCGTACAGCTCACCGCCGCGATCCGCTGTGTTGCCGATCTGCAATCCCGTTCCCGTGGCGAAGTACAGTTCGCAACCGGGATCAATGGTCAGGCGCGGAATCGGGTTACCACTGTAATCCCACACGGACACTGTCCCGAACATGTGATACGGCAAGCCATCATTGGTGTAGTTTACATCTTCACCTATCGTGCCCGCCGCGACATAAATCGCTTCGGTATCATTGTTCGTGTACTCGTTATCGCTGAGATTGATACCGGATCCCTGCGTCAAATACACTGGGTAGGCTGTCGCGTTCGACAGGATACAATCACGGACCGTCGGATTTGCGCTATTGCCTGCCTGGATCAAGTAAGTTGATCCATCCACCTGGAAGCCTTCCAGCACTGCGGCGGAGGTTTCAGTGTTGTTCATTCGAACCGCATACGTGCTGCCGGTACCATAGATCACGGTTGTACTCGGATCGGCAACGTCGCCGATGATGACCAGATCCTTGCCATCGTAAGTAACAATTTCATCGTAGCTCCCCGGATCGACCAGAATTGTGTCACCGGATACGCAGTTATCGATCGCGCTGTTGATGGTGCTGAATTCCCCGGGCACGGTGACCGTGACTGCACCGGCCACTCCTGCCCATATCAGGATCAGCACGCAACCTGCCACTAAATTCTTCATCCTTTTCCCCCTTGTCTACCGGACTTTGTATGATCACTGCTATGGTGCATTGTTAGCAATTTAGACGGATTCCGTTTTGACTAACAAACTTGTAACTGTAATTCACAAAAAGAGATAGCGACTCGGAGAGGACGTTTTTAGGATTTTAATTCGGCCTAGATAGTTGTAAAACAAACAATAAAAAACGCGACCATCGCAGGATGGCCGCGCTGAATCCGTCGTGTTAGTATTGCCTTACTTCATCAACACCATCCGCTGCACACTGTTCATGTGGCCGGCGATCTCGGTACTGACGAAATAAAGCCCACTTGCGAGACGGGAACCGTCCACGGTCAACGTGTGATACCCCGCCGCCATGTCGCCACGCGCAACCGTCATCACCCGCTGCCCGGTGACGTTGTACACCACCACGCTCACCGGCGCGGCTTCCGGCAACGCGAGCCGCAGGTTCGTCATCGCGTTGAACGGGTTCGGATAGACATTGCCCACATCGAACTCCGTTGGCAGCAGGTCTGCCGTGGCTTCGGCCGCTTCCAGCTCCGCGATCTTGTCCGCGTCGTCCGCGCCGAACCAACCGTAATTGTTCCAGCCCTGGAACCAGCGATCCGCCGCGCTCAACTCGATCTTCAGGATCTCGAAGCTTGACGAATCAATCGCCGCCGGATAATCACCCACCTTCGCCACGAACTGGTACGTACCCGTCGGCGCATAGCCAGGCACTTCCTGGAACGGCGATACGCTCAACGTGTACCCCGCCGGAAGGTTCAGGTTTTCGTACAGCACCACCGGTCCGTACACCGAGCCGTTCGGCAGGATGAACTCCGACCACGCGTCGATCTGCGTGGTGAACGTTTCCTGGTTCTCAATGCTGGCAGTGAAGCGGAAGTAGCCACCAGCGGGACCGATCACCGTCGGGTTGTGGTAGGGCGTCATCTCGATGACCACGTTCTGGCCGGTGCCGACATTGACCGCCGGTTCCCAATCCACCACACCAAGCGCCGGATCATCAAAGAAATCATAGATCGAAGCTTCGATTTGCGCCGGGACGAGCGTTCCCCAGTAATTGTAACCCGCCGCGATCGTGTCCGTGCCCGCGACGACACGCAAATTGTAGCCATCGTTGCCGTACAACTGGCACGTCGAGACCGCATTGCCGCCGACGATCAGGTCCGGCGAGTTGGCGACCGTGAGGCCGTCATCCGTGTTGCCGGACACCTCGACACGTATCAGCTGCGTCACCGTCGAGTTCTGCACCACGATTCCGTCCGCCTGGTTCAGGCTCGCACGGCTGTCGCTGATCTCACCGAGGTAACCATCGAGGACGAGACCGTCCACTGACGAGCCGTTGAAGCTGCTGTTGCTGATCGTCGGCTGGGATGTCAGGTAGCAACGCATGTTCGCCTCGAACCCGAGCGAACTGATGTAGCCGGCACGGTTGACGTTACACCAGTCCATCGTCGAGACGGCGTCTCCGGTATCCGACCCGTTGTCGAACAGTATGCCGCCCCAGCCACCACTGGTGCCGGTGAACGAGGTGAACGTGATCGGCGAGCTTTCGGTACCGACAGCGTTCAGCATCCCGGCATACGGGGAACCGGCACCGATACGAAGCCCGGCCGCCTGGGCGAACTGAAGCGTCGCGCCCGGCTCAATCGTCAGCGTCGGGTACGGCACCGACGTCCGCTGCACGTACACGTAGGACAAGATGTGGTACGGTTCGCCATCGTTCTGGATGGTGTAGTCGTCCGACAACGTCCGGCCTTCAAACGCAATCGCTTCGATCGCGTTGTCAACGTAGGTATTGTTGATCAATGTCAGGCTGGCGTCCGAATGGATGTACAACGGATACGCGCCCGATTCGCTGAAGGTGCTGCGCCTGATGCTCGGCTCATCCGTCGCGAACGAGCTGACCGTCGCCTCCGCCCCGTTCCAGCGCGGGTGACCGCCATGCTTGAGTTCACAATAGTCCAGCACTGAGTTCGCGCTGCTGTGGTCACTGCCGGCGTTGAACTGAATGCCGCCCCAGCCACCGGGCATGCCGTTGATCGCGCCGAAGGTGATCGGGTTGGACTCGGTACCGATGGCGTACAATTCGCCCCAACGATCCGCGATGTTCGCAATGTCGAGACCGAAGGTTTCCGCGAACAGGATCGTCGTGCCCGGCTCAACCGTGACACGCGGCGCGGACGTCGCCGAGCTGTAATCCCAGACGTAAATGTCGCCGAGCACGTGGTACGGCGCGTCGTTGACCAGCCACGTCAGATCGTAATCGATCGTGTGACCGGAAACACCGATCGCATTGATCGTGTTGCCGTTGATGATGTTATTCGACATCGTCGCGAACGCCTTGCCGTCAAAGAACGCCGCGTAGCCATCGTTGTTGCGGATCGCGCTGTTGGTGATCGTCGGCTGGAAGGTGTCATCGCTGATGATACCCGCCGGGTATCCCCAGCCTTCCTGCCCGGCGTATTCGACGACACAGTATTCCATCGTCGACTGGGCTTCGTCGTGGTCGCTGCCGTTGCCGAAGAGCAGACCGTTCCAGCCGCTCGTCGCTCCGGACGAAGAAGTGAACGTAATCGGCTCGCTCAACGTACCCACCGCATACAATTCACCGGCACGATCACTCAGTGTACCGAACTGGATGCCGGTGCCGTCGGTGAACTGGAAGGTGTTGCCCGCCGCGATGGTCATCCGCGGAATCGGATTACCGTTGTAATCCCAGACAAACAGGTTGCCGAGCACTTCATACGGCACGCCTTCCGAATCGAAATAGCAGTCGTCGAAGTAGGTGTTGCCGTTGATGCCGATGGCGTCCGGCGAGTTGCCGGAAACCGTCAGGTTGGTGATCGACGCCGGATGCGCGCCGTTGGTGAGCAGCATCGCGTGCGATGCACTGTTTGTGATCGTGCAATTGCTGATCGTCGGCTGCTGGGTGTCATCCAGCACGATCCCGGCCAAGCCGCCAAGGCCTGGTCCACCGGCGTTGTTGATCTCGCACCAGTCCAGGGTCGACTCGCTCAGCGCGTAGTCGCTGCCGTTGCCGAACACCAGGCCGGCCCATTCACCCGGGACGCCGGTGATCGCATCAAACACAATCGGCTCGGCCATCGTACCGACGGCGTGCAGCTCGCCGCGACGATCACTCAGCGTACCGATCTGCAAACCAACGTCCGCCTGAAACAGCAACTGCGTGCCCGGATCAATGGTCAGCTTTGCCAACGGGTCGCCTGCATATGCCCACACGTAGCAGTCGTTGAGGAAATGATACGGGACGCCGTCATTGGTCAGATTGACACTGGTGCTGATGCGGTTGTTGTTGACACGAATCGCATCGAACGCGTTTCCAGTGTAGCTGTTGCCATCAACGTTGATTCCAGAACCGCCGAGCACATAGATCGCATAGTCGGTCGCGTTGCTGATCACATTGTGACGGACCGTCGGATTCGAATTGGTGTTGACATAGATGTTGTTCGTCGCGCCATCAACCGTGAAGCCTTCCAGCACCGCCGCGTTGCTGATACCACCGTCGAGACGCACACCAACACTCTGTCCAGACGCATCGATTACGACCAACGCCGGGTTGTTGACGTCGCCACGCACGACCAGTTCCTTGCCGTCGAAATCGACGGATTCCGCGTACGTTCCCGCCGCGACCAGCACCGTATCACCGGCAACCGCGTTGTCAATCGCCTGATTGATCGTGCTGTAATCCGCGGGCACGTTGATCACCGTCGCCCATGCGCTGCCGACCAGCATCAATGCCGCCGCCAGCATCAGAACCTTCCGCTTCATCACACCTCCCTCTCAAACCTGTCCTGCGATATTCAACGCAGGTTCGGTATTCTCGCGTTTTTCACGTTTCCTGTGTTAGGAACACCTAATATCGGCAATCGAGCTCGAAAGTTGTACTACATCCGGATACGCCAGAACTCCCGGAGTTCCCTTCTCTGAAGACACTTTCGGGCTGACCGTGTTAACCGTCCGAGACAAGAAAAACGCGGCCACCTCCGCAGGGCCGCGTTTTTCAAACCGCAATACTGCTTGTGGTTACTTCACCAGTGTTACACGCTGCACCTGGCTCATCTTGCCCGGAACATTCGCGTGGATGAAGTACATGCCGGAGCTCAAGTCGCCGGCGTCAAAGCTGAACGTATGCTGACCCGCGCTGAGCCTACCCTCGCTGAGGATCGCAACTTCCTGACCCTGCAGGTTGGTCACGCGCAACTTCATGTCCGCGGTTTCCGGCAACGTCACCGAAACGTTCGTCATCGCGTTGAACGGATTCGGGTACGCCGCATTGAGCGCGTACTCGGTCGGCAGGTCGACAACCGACTCGCCGTCGGCGGTCACTTCCAGCCACTCACCGGACGCGTCCCAACCATGCACCGGCACCGAGTTCGAACCGTTCGCCGACTTCTCGAAGCTGAACGAATCCATCAACACAGCGTTCGGGAAGTAGCCCAGGAACGAGTTGTGCGTGTACATGCCAGCCGGTGCGAACGACGGAATTTCCTGCGCCATCATCGGAATGAAGATGTCGGCGTTCGCCGGAACATTCGTCGTGATGAACGCAAGACGGTTGGATTCGCTGCCGTCCGGCAGAGTCACCGTTGTCCAGTAGTTCACGTTGCTGAACGACTGCGGCACGTTGGTGAAGAAATCAATGCTGTAGGTCACGTTGCCACCGGACGCCGGAATCATGGTGTTGATGCCGGTCGTGGTCAGACCATACAAAGCCGGAGCCGCTTCATCCACCGTCATTTCGATCGCGTAGATGTAGTCGCCCGAGCTGCTGAAGTTGTTATTGGCTGCGTTACCCGCCACATAGAACGTCACCGGGCCGGTACCAGCTGCCGGAGCCGTCCAGTCAAACGTCCACATGTTGCCGCTCGGATCACCAGCGTTGGTGCCGGCTGACGTGTGGTTGACATAGTTACTGCTGTTCAGCTGAGTGTTCGTCGGATCCGTGATCGCGAACATGCCGGCGAAACTGCCGCCGCCATCTTCCGCCGCGACTTGGAAACCCCAGCGGTTCTGACCCTGGTCACTCAACATCACTTCCATCGTGTAGGTCTCGCCCGGCGTATACTCGGTCATCTGAGTCAAATCGAGCATGCCATCACCGGAATTCAACCCGAAACTGCTGTGACACTGCGTGCAATACGACCCGTTGTTGCCGGCATAGCCAGCGGGCGGGCCACCAGAATACGCCATTGCCATGGATGCAATTCCTACGACCGCACAAAGCGTCAGAAGTGTCTTCTTCATCTTTCTCTCCCTTAAACAGTGTAAGCTGTACTCAGTAAATCCGTCGTACCGTCTCATCCCCCCTGACGCAACGGTTGGCCCAAGATAGGCTAGCCTAACATTTCAATCCAGAAAAAATTGTGCTAACAAAACTTTCTCACTCTCTGCTCTATCTGCGGAAACTGGTGCGATCTTCAGGATTACGAACGACTTAAGTATGAAACTAAACAAGAGGAGAGTCAAGAATCGGAGCACAGTGATCGGACCTGCCAAAATTCCTGGGCAGCATGAGTACGGAAATTATGCACTGGGTGCGGGAATAAGAGCAGGAGAATCAGGTTACATCGGGAAAAAAGGATCAGGAACCGCCGGAGGTACTCGCTGCCGCCGCGCTGACCGCCACTGCGGACGCGACCGCCGCCTGCACCCCGGCAATGGTCTCTCCAACCGCGCGGGCGTAGACGTCGTCCTTTTTCCACTGTTTCAGCCGTTTCTTCACCAGTGAACGCTCCTGCCGGTCGAAGAAATGGCGCAGAATGCCGGTGGAATCGCAAAACGCGGCGAGGGTGGAAAGGCGAACCGGCGGAATCTCCGCCTCCAGCGAGGCGTGACGCAGATCCGTAACCAGACGGTCACGTGGCCCCGGATCGATCAACGGGTAGGTCGTGTAGGGGATGAGACCGAGGAACCGCTTGCGTTCAGAACGCACAATCCCGCGTGTTTCCAGCGTTTGCGCGATCTCATGCGTCAGCTTGCTCCGCCCGCCCAGCTTGGACACCCAGCCCCGCAATGACTTGGGCCGTTTCGCGGAGCTGATCTGCTCCAGCATCCGGTCGACAATCGGATCACCGAATGCGGCGTTGCCGGCGACCATGACCTTCTTGCCCTCGGCCGAGATATGACCGCGTAGCGCCAACTCCATGATCACCGCGCCGGCGCAGGCGTATGACTGAAAGTTCCCACGAAACTGACCGGTTTCCGGATTCAATGCCAGCAGCACAAAATCCTGGTGCAACGCCAAACCGGTAACAGAGTCGGAAACCTCATCCATTGCGTACCTCGGGATGTGGACCCGACTTCACGTCGAGGATGTGGAGCTGCAGGTAAACACGCCCCATCCACTCGTTTTCCTGCACCGTGTACACGATGTGATTCGTCGCACGGTTCGGGTCCATCCGCTGCAGCCGGTCACCGAGATTAAAGCCGATGCAATCAATCACCGAACGGGACGACCGCACCTTGAACTTCAGGTGATTCGTGCCGACAATCCGCGGATAGCCGGACAACGCGACATCGTAGCTGACAAATGCCGGCATCGGGTTGTTCGGTCCGAACGGGGCAAACTTCTTCAGGTATTCCAGCAGCTCGTCGTTCACCTGCTCCAACGGAAGCTCGGCGTCGATGTGCAGCTTCGGAATCAAATCCTCTTCGGTCAACGAATCCTTGGCCACTGCATTGAACCGTTGACGGAACTCTTCGATGTTCTCCGAACGGATCGACAAGCCGGCGGCGTACGTATGCCCGCCGAACTGCTCGAGCAGATCGTTGCACTGGTTGAGCGCGTCGTAGATGTCGAAGCCAGGAATGGAACGCGCGGACCCCTTGCCGATACCGTCCTTGATCGTGATCATCACCGTCGGACGGTAATACTTCTCGATCAAACGGCTGGCGACGATCCCGATCACCCCGCCGTGCCATTCGTCGCGCGCGAGCACGAGCCCGTAATCCTCTTCCGGATCGTGCGTCTCCTCCGCTTCCGCGAGTGCTTCGTCTAGGGTATGGGTGTCAATCCGGCGCCGGTTGCGGTTTTCCTGCTCCAGCTCCATGCTCAGATGACGCGCGCGCTCGGCATTCTGCGTGATCATCAGGTCGACCGCACGGTCGGCGGAGCCGAGACGCCCGACGGCATTGATCCGTGGCGCGATGCCGTAAATGATCTGGCCGACATCAATCTGGCCGCCACGCAGATGCGCGGTTTCGATCAACGCTGCCAGCCCGATCAACGGGTCCCGGTTCACCTTCTTCAAGCCAAGGTTGACGAGAATGCGGTTTTCATCGACGAGGGGGACTATATCCGCCGCGGTCCCCACCGCAACAAGGTCGAGATAGCGGTCGAGGTAGCTTTCGCCAAGCTCGAGCTGCTTCGCGACCGCCTGCGCCAATTTGAACGCGACCCCGCAGCCGGCCAGCTCCTTGAACGGATAGGTTGATCCCGGCAGCTTCGGGTTGATCACCGCCAGCGCTTCCGGAATCTCCTCGCCAGCCTGGTGGTGGTCGGAGACGATGATGTCCATATCCAGCTCACGGGCGCGGTGTACTTCCTCGACCGCCGTGATCCCGCAATCCACCGTGATCAACAACTCCGCGCCGGCTCGCTTCGCCAGCTCTACCCCCTCCACCGAGACGCCATATCCCTCGTCCTCACGGTTCGGGATGTAGTAGCGGACATTGCCGCCGAGGTCACGGAAAAAGAGATACAGCAGACTGCACGACGTGATACCATCCACGTCGTAGTCGCCGAAGATGTAAATCAGCTGCTTGTCCTGCAGGGCACGGATGACGCGTTCGACCGCGACTTCCATGTGCTTGAAGAGGAAAGGATCGTGCAGAGCGGAACGTTCCGGATGAAAGAACGCGTCCGCCTGTTCGGGGGTCTCAATGCCCCGTTGCAGAAGCAAACGGGCCACGACTGGTTTCACTCCCATCTCACGAGACAGGGCGAGCACAGACGCGGAGTCGGCCTCTGCAGCCAACTCCCAGTGTTTCAGCATGTTAGAATCTATCGGTTGTTCACGTGTTTCAAAGCCTGGGGACGCCGGGGTATTTGTTCCGGCGTCATGTCGTCGGCACTCACACTCCGGTTCAACAATCCGGCAGGTGCTCGACGGTTCCTCTCAAAGATCAGGGAGCGGTGAGGGGGTCTGTAAGCCGAATTCTGTACTCTCACAGAGGAGAGTGACGGTCATCGATCTGGGCGCCTTGTTTCCAACGCGCTCGACGCAGCCTACCCGCGGGTGCAACCGTGACGGACAATCACGTGGCCGGAACGACCGCGTTTGCAAGCAAACACGGGCACTTCCTCAGTGGCCTCCCCGCCTATTTGGCCTTGCTCCGGATGGGGTTTACCGTGCCACGCCTGTTACCAGCCGCGCGGTGGGCTCTTACCCCACCGTTTCACCCTTGCCTGTGCCGGGACGGACGCATGACAATCCTGTGTCACGCCTCCGCCCCGGCCATCGGCGGTCTGTTCTCTGCTGCACTGTCCGTCGCCTCACGGCGCCCGGCGGTTAGCCGGCATCCTGTCCTCTGGAGTTCGGACTTTCCTCCCCTGTCCCACCTCAAGCGCGGCTTTCCAAGCAGCATTGACGAGACGCAGGCGACCGTCCAACCTCCTCGGCCACTCCACAAATCCAAGCCAAGGTACACAATTTTTCCCGCAAGTACCGCGAGAATCAGAATGTTACCCTCACCGTCTCCGAACAAAACTCTCAGAGGCCGGCAATCCACCACAGACAAAAGGGACAGCCGATTCCGGCCGCCCCTGACAATCAGTCGCCAACTCCCCGTCGATCAGGTCACCTCAAACGAGTGCAACCCACCGAAGAAGTAGTTCCCGAAGAAGCTGATGAAGACAAACAGCATTCCGAGCACCAGCAACACCGCCGCACGGTCACCCGACCACTTACGCTGATAGCGGGCGTGCAGGAAGACAGTGTAGAACAGCCAGATGATCAACGCGCCGACTTCCTTCGGGTCCCAGCTCCACCAGGTTCCCCACGCCTGTTCCGCCCAGATCGCACCGGCGAACAGCGCGCCGACGGTGTACAGCGGATACGCAATCGCGACCGAAGCGTACGAGATCTCCTGCAGCACCGGACGCGCGACACCCATCTTCGGCAACCAACCAGCCGCACTCGAGCCGATCACCACGTGCACGATCGGCGTCAGAACCCAGCTCAGCACCAACACCGGCCCGAAGAACTCGAAGATCTTGAGGTAGCTGCGCGGCGTCAGCGTGATCGACCCGTTCTTGACCAGGAATCCGGCAAGGATCGCGGACAACAACAGCGCCAGCACAATCGTCATGAATTCGTGCATCCCGTTGCCACGCATCTTCAGCGGCAGCCGGAAATGGATGAATGGCCACGCGATAGCCGTCACCACCAGCCCGATCCCCAGCCCGATCGCCAGTCCACCAAGCAGGCTGGCGTCCATGCCCTTGCCGACCGCGAACGAGGTGAACGCGCCCTGCTGATTCCCGGCCATGGCGATGTTCACCTGCGGCGGAAGCAGCCCGGCAATGCTGAGCAGCAACCACACGACCAGCGGCAGGCCGATCCAGAAGAGACCGAACTCAAGCCACGAGAACGCTTTCAGCTCCTTCACCTTCGCGCTGTGCAGCTTGTCGCTGTCCGACCCTGAGGTCAGCAACACAAGCGCCGCCGCCGCGAACGAGATCAGGAACGATCCCGAACCCAGCGCCGCCAGCGAGACGTGAATCGCGAGCCACGTCGACTGCAACGCCGGCATCAACTGACGGTTTACATCCGACGGTAACAAACTCGCCGTCACCAGCAGCATCACCGCAATCGGCATCATGAACACACCGATTCGCGTGTTGCGGTAACGGATAATGAAGATGATCAAGCCAAGCACGACCATCCACGCCATCAGCCCCATGTACTCGTACATGTTGGCCAACGGCACGTGGCCCTGCTGAATGCCACGAGCGATAATCGCCGCTGTGTGTGGTAACAGGCCGACCGCGCCGAGGCCCGTCGCCACCTTGCCGAGCACATCTTTCTTCAGCGCGATGTGCAGAATGAAAAGAACAAACGATACGAGATACGCGTAAAACGATACCCCGTACAAAATTGCGTCCAGACGTTCCATCGATAACCTTACGGGTTGGGGGACTCAGCGTGTGGTGCATCGAGACCGTACACGTCGACCACGGCAAATGCCAGACCGGTCGAGGCACCGTCATGCGGACCTCCCATGCCACTCATGCGGAAAAACGGCACTTTCTCAAAGGTCCACGTATAGTCGACGAGTTCATCGCCGTCATAAATCTCGATGCGCGCGGCCTGATTCTCCGGATGCGGAGAAACGTTCACAGGCCCGGCATCTTCCATCATGAAATGCGTATAGAAATCGGTAAGCTTCAGCGAATAATCCGTGCCTGGTAGCGTGACGGCCTCATCCGGCGTCAACACCAGAGTCGCCAGATCAGTTCCGGTGCTGTCCTGAACCGATACCTTCAACGAGTCGATCTGGGGCAGGTCGGCGTGTTGATGCGCCTGCTGTTGTGACGTTTGCGACATCATCCGGTTCTGCGGAACCGACGCCGGTCCCTCGGGTTCGTTGTTCCCCGGCAGCAACCAGATCGCCAGACCGACCACCACCACGATTACGATAAACGCGATCGCCTTGCCATTCATCAACAATCTCCACCGTTTACGCTTGGATGCGCTGCACCATCGTTTGGAACTGTTGCTCGAACTCCGCGGCTCGGCCCTTCGAGACTCCCGCGAGCAGGACACGTGTCCCGCCTTCATCCTCTTCAATCCGGGCGAAGATGTCGCGCGGGGCGAGATACAAGCCGAGCATCAGGCCGATGCTGACAACGATGATTCCGGCCCAGACAAACGGCGACCCGCTGTCCTTGCGGACCTCGATCACCGTCGTCCACGTGCCGTTCGCATCGGTACGTGTGTCGTTAAACGAGGACTGGTAGAAACGATACCCGTTGTAGCGCAACGGAGCGTTCACCTCGATGGTCTTGTTCATCACTTCCTGCCCGTTCTCGATCACGGTCAGGTCTGCGATGTAGTCGGCAATGTTCGACTGGTCCAGCCGTCCCCCGCCAAACCGGCGGTCAATGCGGTTGGTCAGCCGGTCCAACGTGACCCCTTCCTCGAAGCCACGCGACGGCCAGAGGATTTCCACGTTCGCCGTGCTGTCCGGCATCATGTCGTCGATCCGGCCGACACGCTGGCCGCCGTCCACAGAGACATACTGCCCATCACGCAACGGATAGTACTCGATTACGAAATCGTTGACGCGAACGTTGAATCCCCACGCGCTTTCGTCCGCCGCGAGCAGGTCGCCGGGCAGGCCGGAGACATGCTCACGGTACTGACCGCGCGCAATCAACGCCCCGCCGATCACCAGCAGGATGAACCCGATGTGAACGATATAGGCGCCGGAATGCGCGATGGCTGCCCGCCGTCCATGAACCAGCGTCGCCTTCGACGTGTCCTTGGTGTTGACCGCAAAACCGGCTTTACGGATCGCTTCGAGCGCACGCTCCTTCATCCCGGAGTCACCCTTCAACTCCGCGTAGTGATCGTGCCCGTCGTATTGACTCTCCGCCGCGATGAATCGCGTACCCGTGACAAGTTTCCACACCAGTCCCGTCCGGTCGATAACGCAGACCAGCAACGACAGCGTGAGCAAACCGAGCAGGCCGCTGTACCACCATGATCGATACGGCGAGTACATCTGCAGCATCGTCAGGATGGTCGCGCGCGGTTCGCCATACTCCTGGTTGTAGACGGAATACGCCATACCGGGTTCGCCGCCACGCACCGGCACGATGAATTCATTCGCGAACAGGTTGACCACTGTCAACGCAGTGATCACCAGCAACAGAATGATCGCGAACTTCATGGATTTCAGCGTATCCCAGATCCGGGAGATCGGGTCGCGTGACGTGGTCTTCTTACCTGGAGAGCGGGTGTCTTTCTGAGCCATGCAGGGGGTTCCGTTGTCATGAAACGGTCAAAAGTACACTATTAAGCCCTTCGATCCAATGGCTTGAGGAGTTAGGATTGCTTATCCCGGAGCGCGCTTTCCTGTTGTATACTTGCGAACGTGAAAAAGGATGCATCCATGCTCTGCGGGACCCATCACATCGATTCGGAAGCCGCGACCCATCAACTCGCAGCGGAGTTTGCGGACACATTGCGGCCCGGCGACCTGGTTTCGCTGCTCGGACCGCTCGGTGCGGGAAAGACCACCTTCGTGCGCGGAGTCATGCGTGCGATGGGGTACGCCGGACGGGTGCGCAGCCCGACCTTTACCCTGATCAACCCGTACCCGACCACGCCGCCGGTACACCACGCGGACGTCTACCGCCTTAGCGATCCGGACGAACTCGTCGCGCTCGGGTTGGACGATATCCGCGAAGAGGGCGGCGTGCTGCTCGTCGAATGGGCTGACCGGATTCCCGAACTGGATGAGGCTGCGACGTGGCGGATCACCATCACCCCGGACGAGACCGACCTCGACCGGCGGGTGATTGAAATCGTTAGCTGCAGGCAATAGGCTGCGGTCGGCAGGCTGCAGTATGTGTGTCATTCTGAATGGAACGAAGTGGAATGAAGAAGGTCCAGATTAACTAACGGTAAAATAAGCCGGATCTTCTTCACTTCGTTCAGAATGACGTGCTTTCCAAGTGTTGACAATCTGGATACCCCGCACTTCGCACGGAAAGACACCTGGTCACGAGAGACCAGAGACCAAGTACTAGCAACAAGAGACTCGAGACTGACCATGCAACCCGTCACCCCCCTCACTCCGCCACGTGGCGGACTGGTACTCACCTGGATCGCCGTGGCAGCCGCGGCGGTGATCTGGTATTTCCTGTTCGCCGTGCCCGGTGTCAACTTCTGGGCGTTGATCGCCCCGGCGACGCTGACCCTCGGCGTCATTGGAGCGTCGATTGTCTACCCGGACACGTACCGCGCCAGCGGAAAACTGTGGCTGAGCTATGTGGTCGTCGGCCTCGTCGGATCGGCCGCGTTGTACGCCATCTTCTGGATCGGGAATGAGCTGGTCGCCGTGCTCCCGTTCATGGGCGAGCAACAGGTCGAGAATGTCTATTCCACCAAGGCCCAGGCCGCGCCGAACCTGATCGGGACGCTCTTGCTGTTCCCCATCGGCCCGGGCGAAGAATTGTTCTGGCGGGCGTGGGTGCAACGGGCGTTGATGAACAAATACGGCCCGCAGAGAGGCTTCGTGATCGCCACCTTCTTCTACACCGCGATCCATATCCCGAGCATGAACCTGACCCTGATCGCAGCCGCACTGGTCGCCGGCATCTTCTGGGGCCTGATGTACATGCGCATCGGCCACATCGGCCCGGGACTGGTCAGTCATGCACTCTGGGACGCCGCCGTGTTCGTCTGGTTCCCGTTCCAGTGATCCGGATTTCGAGGACACATCCATGAATGAGTACAACGTTACGGACGCGGTCGGGGCTGGCCCGTTTATCAAATACGTCCAGTTTCACATCGACAATCTCGCCGGACGAGATCCGCTGACTGTCCGACAGCAGGCGTGGGCACGCTACCGTGACCTCGTCCAGGGCCTCACCGACCAGCAGTTGACCATGCCGGAGAAGCCGGGCAAATGGTCCATCGCCGGCGTCTTCCGCCACCTCGCCGACACCGAGCTGACCTTCGTCTACCGGATGAAGCTGGCGTGCGTGGTCGACCGGCCCCAAGTTCCATCCGTCAGCGCCGATGACTGGGCGAAGGCGCTCGATTACTGGAACCTCGATCCGCAGTGCGCGATTTCCGCTTACCACACGCAAGCAGAAGACACGTCCGCGTGGTATGCCGCTCTGCCGGAAGAGTTTCGACGCCGGGAATATGTTCACTCAGAAATGGGCCCGCAGTCCGTCGCGCTGGGTTTCCATATCCTCGCCTCGCATGACGAGCTTCACCTGAAGCAGGTCGCACGAATCCGTGACAGTGTTTGATAAACATCGGGTAATCCCAGCGAAGCTGCAGTATGCGTTTTCATAGCAAGCGACGTGAAATGAAATAAAGAACTGAATTTGTTGCCTGAATCGAGAAATACCGCTAGATTAGCTCTTGGATGAATTTGACGAATAGTCTGGGAGTGTATTCATGAAATCCGTTCCGATGATCCTGATCTCGCTCATTTTGCTCGCATCCTCTGCTTCCGCAGTAAGCTGGATTGCCCACGACATTACGACCTACTACCCGGATGTTGAAATCGCATCTGTTGCTGACATCGATATGGATGGCGACAAGGATATTCTCGCGATCGGCCAGCAGGCTGGTCCCATTACGTGGTGGGAAAATGAGGACGGGCAGGGGCAGTCCTGGGTACGACATGAAGTCAACGATGAGATCGACGGTGTCTACAGCATCTGGGGTGTCGATCTCGACAATGATGGTGACAATGATGTCGTTTGTGACAGCCGCATCCTGAACAAGGTCGTCTGGTTTGAAAACCTTAACGGTGACGGGCTGAATTGGGAACAGCATTTTGTAGACGAGGACATAGACAATCCCCGCTGGCTGGTCATATCTGACCTCGATCAGGATGCCGATCAGGACATTCTGGGTACCGCATACGGACTAGGTATCATCTACTGGTGGGACAATGACGGAACCGGTGCCTTCAACCGCCATCTCATCGACGACGTCGGCGATGAGTTGAACGATAATCCAAACGGGTTTTCCGTTGGCGATATCGACCTCGATGGCGACCTGGATGTGTTCGCGACGATATCATCACGCGCACTGTACTGGTACGAAAATGATGGTGCCCAGGGCTTTACGAGGAATGTGATCGAAGACATTTCACATCCTGTCTATGATGTCGCCGCCGCAGATGTTGACCTCGACGGGGATCTGGACGCTTTCGCGGCCAAAGCCGGGCTCCGTTGGTTCGAAAATGTGGATGGAACAGGGAACACGTGGATTAATCACGAAATCGCGATCAACGAAGGATATCAAAATCTTGCGGTCTATGATGTAGATGGTGACTCTTTCCCGGATGTGATCACACGAACGATCTCGCAAATGCTCTACTTCAACAATCCCGGAACCGGCGACCAATGGCGTCAGGTAGCTGTAACTCCACCATTCACGGATGCGGGAAGGTTCGATTCCGGCGATATCGATGCTGATGGTGATTTGGATCTGGCAGTCCCATTGCGAGATGACAATGACCTCGTCTGGCTTGAAATGGTGTTTCTGCGTCCCCAGCAACCCATTGACCTCGAAGTCAACCGCTTGGATGACGGAATGCTGCTCGCATGGAGTGCCGCGCCCGGTGAAGATCCCGAATTCATTAACTATCGCATCTATCGAGATGGTTTCCTGATCGCTACCTCCCTGGAGCTGGAGTACGTGGATTCGTCTGAGGAATATGGACTCCACGACTGGAACGTGACAGCGATGTATTCGGACGGTGAATCGGAACTGTTGGATCCAATCACGGAACTGTACCCCGACCCACTGAAACTTGAACTCGATGAAACCTTTGATGATGGATTGCCTTTGACTTGGTCGATTGAATTCACCGTCGCCACTGTGACCTGGCATATCGACGATGGAAGCGAACATGCCTACTATCCGACACCGTACATGCTGATGGACGCAGCGCCAGGCAGCCAGCTGAATGACTATTTCGAACGCCTGATCACTCCGGAAATCGACGTCAGCGACGCACAACAGGTGTTGCTGCTTTTTGATCAAACCTCCTGGAATAACGGTGAAAACCATCTGGTCCAATGGTCGAATGACGGAGGCGAAAGCTGGGATACGATCATCGAGTACCCGGACGATATCATAACGAATGAGATTCTCGACATATCGGACAGGGTGCAAAATGAATCATCCATCTTGATCAGTTGGTATTTCTACGATGTGAATAACAACTACTCCAGGGGAAGGTGGGGCGTTGACGATGTGACGTTTTACGTCGATCGTGATACGGCCCCCGTTCGTTTGAACCTGGATCCGACTGTGAATGAAGTACCGGAAGAAGGCGGAGAAATTGAGTTTGATGTCCATCTGATTTCCGCCCTTGATTCACCACAGCCGAGTGTGGCTATCTGGAGATCGTTGCGACTGCCGAATGGCCAGGATATTCAGTTTGCACCGGATTTCCGTTTTACCCTGCCAGCCTATGCGGATCTTCACGTTGTTGGTGCCACACAAACCATTCCGGCGATTGCGCCCGCTGGTACCTATCAGTTCACCCTCAGTGCCGGATTCGTCAACCATCCGCAACTGCAAGTCCAGGATAGCTTTCAGTTTTCCAAGCTAGGAGTGCTGCGGTCGGCAGACCTGGACGTTAACGCCGCAGACTGGCCGTTGACGATGGCCTTCCCGCCGGCCGCAACCGACCTCGGGAACCAAATCCTGCCAACTTCATGGTCGTTGGGCAAGCCTTTTCCGAATCCTTTCAACGCCAGCACTACGATTGAATTGACCCTCCCACGGTCCAGCCAGATTTCGGTCGCCCTGTTCAACGTGCTCGGGCAGCATGTGCTCGACATTGCAGACAGCCACCTGTCCGCAGGCCGTCACACGTTGTCGATTGACGGTTCGACCCTGCCTAGCGGCATGTATTTTGTCAAAGCAGTGAATGAAAGAGATCAGCAAATCAGTAAGCTGATGTTGTTGAAATGACCGGTACAGCGTTCTGTTGAAGCAGCTTCATCAAGTCGACTCTTCGGAGTAACCGGGAAAACGCGAACTCCGTCCCATGATCACAATGGCGGAGATGTGGACTCCGCCTGAACGCAACCACGATCATGGGGGAAATGATGCGCGCGTTGACGGTTGCTCTGTTGTGCCTGACCTTGACATTTGCGTTTGCCGGCGGTGTGCTGGCCGAGGGGACGGTTCAGTCCGACCTGATTTGGATGCCGTCCCTGACCTCGTTGAAACAAATCACTACCTACCTGCCCGAAGGGTATGATCCGGACGACACCGAGACCCTCTACCCGACGGTTTTCTTCCTGCACGGCGGCTACACGACCCCCGCCAGCTACCCGATGCTGATCGACATACTCGACGACATCACCTGGACCGGTGACGGCGAACCGCCCGAGGGCTACATCCATCCGGTGATCTGCGTGATGCCGGACGGCAACTTCGGCGACTACGGCGGGATGACATGGTGGAACAACAGTGAGGTCAACGGCGCGTATTCAGACTACGTCTGGAACGATCTCGTTACTTGGGCCGACGATACCTTCAACACCTGCGCTGATCCGAACAAGCGCGCG
Source organism: bacterium (assembly GCA_963675295.2). Lineage (GTDB taxonomy): Bacteria > Electryoneota > Electryoneia > Electryoneales > Electryoneaceae > BMS3BBIN04. Next base: position 1,070,930 of record CAXXKJ010000002.1, on the reverse strand, counting down.
ATTATGGGACACTCGATGGGCGGGTACGGCGCGCTGTCCAACGCGCTCCGTCATGCTGATGTATTCCGTGCGGTCGGGACACATGGTGGCGTGATCGACTTCACAACTACCATCAACGGCATCACGCCGTGGGTGCTGGACGAAAACGGCGGGTCCGGACCGTACTCGCCAAGCGCTGGTGTGTGGTCCGAGGTGCTGTTCAGCATGGCGGCGGCGTTCTCGCCGAACCTGAACAATCAGCCCGAACCCGTCGATCTGCCGATCGACAACAACGGCGACATCGACCCCGGTGTGTGGCCCGAATGGGTCAACGACGACCCGCCGCACCTCGCGCTCGACCACACCCCCGCGACACAACCGGCGATCTACATCCAGGTCGGCGAGGATGACGAACTGTGGGATGAGGTCGCGGCGGCGTTCGTTGACAGCGTGCTTGCACAGGGGCTCGACTGCCGCTTTGACATCCACCCCGGCGACCATAACAACGCGCTCGCGGACCGGTTCCCGTACACCTTCGCGTTTTTCGACTCGGTGTTTTACAACATTACCTCCGCACCGGAACACGGCCTGCGACGCACTCTGCCCGACCATTTCGAACTGCACCCCGTAAGCCCGAACCCGTTCAACGCAACAACGCGTTGCGTGCTCGATCTGCCGCAACCGGCGCACGTCGAGCTGGCGCTGTTCGATACCCTCGGCCGGCAGGTACGCCGTGTCCATGACGGCTTTCTCGCGCCGGGACGGCACACCTTCGCGGTCAGCGGCAATAACATCGCGGGCGGATTATACTTTCTCCACGCCGAGGTGGACGGCATCTCCGGCCTGACACAAAAAGTCGTGCTGCTGAAATAGATCCTGTTCGCAAACTGCGTGTTTCGTCGTATCCCTGATGGGGAGATCCCGGCAGCCGCTGGGATCGGGGAGAAAAAGCCCGGTGATCCATGGATCGCCGGGCTTTGTATGCTCAACTGTTGCTGCTTTTTACTCTGTTGACAGCTTCTCGACAACTTCTTCCGGGCCGGAGATGAGCAGTACGTCCCCATGCTGCAACGCCAGATCCGCGTCCGGAACCACGCTTTCCACCACGCCGGTCTTGTCCGCGGCACGTCGACGCACCACCAGCACATCAATCCGGTGCGTGTTGCGCAGATCAAGCTCCTTCAGCGTCTTGCCCGCAAACTGCACCGGTAGTTCAATTTCCGCCATCGCGTACCCCGGTGCCAGCGGAGATTTGTGCATCCGCCGCACGGTATGCACCTGCGACGCCAGCGAGCCCGCGAGGTCGCGCTTGATGATCTCGTCAGAATAGGTGATCGCGACATCGTCCCGGTGCACGCTGCCGATGATCTGACGCGGATTCTTCGGATCGACAACCGGAAGCTCGTCGAGGTTCCGTTGCGCGAACAGGCGCATCACAACATCGAGTGTGTCGTCCGGACGCACCGAGGTCGGCGTCAGGTCGGCAATGTCCGCCGCGACCAACACCGGTTCCAACGCTTCGACGTCAAACAGGATCTGGCGCAGCTCGTGGAACGAGACATGCCCCATCAGGTTCTCTTCCCGGTCGATGACAAACACCGTGGAGTGTTCCTGCGAGTCGCTGATGGTATCCAGCAATGGCCGCAGACGCATGTTGTCCGGCACCGCGAGGTATTCTTCCCGCATGATCTCGCTGACCTGGATGCCCTTGAGCACGTCCACTTCACCAACCTGACCGAGCTTGATCCCCTTTGCGACCAGCTTGACCGTGTAAATGCTTTCCTTCATCAGCCGTCCGCCGAAGATCGTGGCGATAATCGAGGACAGCATCAACGGAAGGATAATCGCGTAGCCGCCGGTCAGCTCGAACAGAATCAGGATCGCCTGCAGTGGGGCACGTGTCGCCGAAGCGACCACCGCCGCCATGCCGACCAATGCGTACGGGCCAAAATTCGGTGCGACAAAGTCCGGCGATACCGCGTGCGCGGCATACCACACAACACCGCCGGTCATCGCCCCGAGGAACAGTGATGGCGCGAGAATACCGCCCGAACCGCCGGAGCCGAGCGTCGCTGAAGTCGCGACAATCTTTGCCGCGATCAGCATCAGCAATAACCCGAGCGCCAGTTCACCATGCAAGGCGGTTTCGATGAATTCGTACCCGACGCCGTACACATGCGGCAAACCGAGCGCGCCAAGTGTCCCGATGATCAGCCCACCAATCGCCGGTTTGATCCAATCCGGCACGCGCAGGTTTTCGAAAAACGTTTCCGTGCCGTCGAGAATCTTGGCAAACACCACCGCGACCAGCCCGGCGGCAAGACCGAGGATCGCGTAGTGCACCAGCTCCATCGGACTCGCGAGGTGATATTCCGGCACCGCAAACGCAGGAGCTTCACCAAGGATCGAACGGGAAATCGCGGTCGCGGTCACTGAGGCAACGATGATCGGGCTGATATTGGAAACCGCGAAGTTTCCCATGATGATTTCGAGGCTGAACAGCATCCCCGCGACAGGCGCGTTGAAGGTCGCCGCGATACCGGCTGCCGCACCGCAACCGACATAGGTCTTCATCTTCCGCGCGCTGACCTTGAACAGCTGCCCGAGCGCGGAGGCGACACCGGACCCGATCTGCACAATCGGACCCTCTGACCCCGCCGAACCACCCGACCCGATGGTTACCGCTGACGCGACCACTTTCGCCGCGGCGACACGGCTGCGGATGATCCCACCACGGGTCGCGACCGACGCCATCACCTCTGGAACGCCATGCCCTTTCGCTTCAGACGCGAAGAAGGTGACGATCGGGCCGACAATCAAACCGCCAGCAACCGGGATCAGCAAACGCAGGTACCAGGGCACACCAAGCAGGAATTCGTAGGTGGGTTCGAGTACACCCCAACTGCCGAGCTGGACCGCACCGATGGCGAGGCGGAATCCGACCGCGCCGTAGCCACCGATCACGCCGATGACCACGCCCATGAGCAAGTTGAAAATGTACTCATGGGTCGGAATCAGGCGAATTTCACGCAGGATCCGTTTGAACGGATTCCGGGATTGAGCGCTGTCTTCGGGTTCCATCATCGGTCTTCACTCCGCCGAGCCAGAGCTCTTCCACTCCAGCTCGTGGACAGTCAGGTCGCACGTTTAAGCGCGGGGAAGGTACGGCACAGTCGGTCAGGCGTCGAAACGCTCCCCGAGGATATTGGTAAATGCGTGTACTTTCAGCTTGAAGGTACGAGCCGGAGTCTCGATCTCAACCGTCTGACCGGCTTTCGAACCACGAAGCTGCTGCCCGATCGGCGACAAGATCGAGATCATTCCCTTCTTCACATCCATCTCTTCGGCGAGCACGAGCTCATACGAGTAACGCTTGCCGTTGGCCGTTTCCTCGAGATCGACCACCGAGTATAAGCCTACCGACGTCTTGTCCACATCGTTCAAGTCGATGTTTGCGAGACGCTGGTGACGGTGACGGAGCTGCTGCAACCGCACCGCGCAGTAGTTCTGACGCTCTTTCGCCGATTCATACTCGGCGTTTTCCGACAGGTCACCCTTCTGGCGGGCTTCGTCAATCCGAATCGGAAGATCGACTTCCAGCTCATGCGTCACTTCAGCGATTTCTTTCTCGAGGGCTTTGCGGACGGCTTCAATCCGTTCGTTCATGCTTCCACTTCCTGGCGTTACTCGTTCTGAAAAACCACAGAAAAAGGCATCGGGGAAGCCGGTTCTCCGCCGGTTCCCCGATGCGCATCATGGAAAGGCAAAGCTACCGCGCCAAATCGCGCCGCGCAAGGGTGGAACCAATAACGGAGGAGAAATCACTTTCGCGTCTTCGCCGCCACGATTCACGCCCCGTCACGGAAAAACCCCCACACCGGACCGGCATGGGGGTCGAGATACCACTCGTTCACATCAGCTTTACTTCATCAGGGTCACCTTGCGCAGCTCGTTCAGCTGGCCCGGCACTTCCGCGCGGATGAAGTAAATCCCACTGCTCAACTGCGAACCGTCAAAGCTGAACGTATGCGCTCCAGCCGGCGTGATTCCACTGGCCAGGGTCGCCACACGCTGCCCCATCACATTGAATACGCTGACAGTCAGCTCGGACGCTTCCGGCAGACGCACATCCACTGCACACGTCGGGTTGAACGGGTTCGGCCACGCCTGGCCCATGTCGTACTCGTCCGGCAGCTCGACCGTCGCCGCGGCGGCACCGTTGAACGCCACTTCGCTGGCCGCCCACTCAGTCACCACGTCATCGGACTCAACACCACTGGCGCTCTTGGTAAACTCGAACGTGTCCAGGATGTACAGGTTCGCGTTCATCCCGACACGGCCCTCGAACGTGTACACACCAGCCGGCGCCATCGCGGGAACGGACAACGTCTGGTTGTTCAACGTCACGTTCATGAACGGCGTCATCGTGAACGTCTGGTTGCTGACGGGACCATACAGTGTGCCGTTCGGAAGGTGCGCGTAGGTCTTGTAATACAGGTTCGGATATGAACCCGGCAGGAAGCTCTGCAGGTGCAGGTTGTACACCACGTTGCCACCGTTCGGCGGGACCGTGGTCTGAACCGGTGTCAGGGTCAACACCGCCGGATCGTTGTTCTGCGGGGCTTCAATGTCTTCCTGCTCGCTCGGCTGGAGCTGCCCAATGCCGTTGTAGGAATCGAGCGTACCGCGCAACGTGATCTCGTCACCGCCCAGGAACCCACTGAAATCCAGGTAGGCGTCCCCCCAGATGCGCACATCGGCCGGACCGGATCCGTCGTCAACCCAAATGTTGAAACTGGTTCCCGGCTCGCTCGGATCCCACTGGAGCGTGCCGGTAATTTCCGCCCATACGCCCTCAAAAGGCACTGAGTCGTCGATATCGCCAGTTGCAAATACCATCGGTTCCGGCAACGGATTCCCGCTGGACAGCTCGGTGAACGTAAAGTTGATCAGCTCTGTCGTATCGAAGTACTGGTCAATCGTGCCCGTAATCTCGATCAAATCACCACGGTCGAGGCCGACGCCCAGGGCCGGATCCCACGAGTACACCGCGATGCCGTAACCGGAATTGTCCTGGATGTAAACGTCCACGTATTCAGTGTGAACGGTGTTGTGGCCCTGCGTGACAACAGCAACTAGCGTGACTTCCGTTCCGAGATAGGAATCCGGATCGGTCTGGATGTCCGCAATCTGTACCGGTTCTTCCCAGTTGGCATAGACCGGAGCGCTGGCCGGCGCAACGCCTTCGTTGTAATGCGCGACAACCGTGTACTCATAGTTGCCCGATCCCGGAAGCGTGTCGGTGTACTCACGTGCGTTCGGACCGACCTGGCCGACCATGTTGCCATCACGGAAGATCTGGAATCCGGCGAGGTCGTCGATCTGGTTGCCACCGCCGAGCATCGCCTGCGACCCGTTCGGATACTCAACGACCGCTTCGATGTACAGCGCGAGTTCGCCGCCGTTGAAGTTGCCCCAGTTGCCGCTCGGATTCCACAGGAAGCTGTTCGCGCCAACCGCGTTGTTGTACGTGATCCGGTTCTGGCTGTTCATGTCAAGGAAACCTGCCACGAACGGTTCGTCAAAGAACAGGAACTGATCTTCGAGGTTGATCTCGACCCAGCCCGGTTCGTGCTCACCGTGAACCATGTCGAGGATCATGTTGTTCGGCCAGCCGTTTTCGACGTCGAACAACCGCACGCCGAACTCGGCTGCACCGACGAGGTGCATACGCACCGCGATCAGACGGCACAATTCTGCCGGCGTGAACTTCATGCAGAACGTTCCGCCTTCCCAGTACCACTGGTTGGCGGCCGGCTCTTCAAACTCACCCATCACCACAGCCGGGTTGCCCCATTCGGGCGCATCCCAGGAAACCGTCGCTTCGCCCGTTCCCGAGTTCACCGCAACCGCCGGGTTGATCGCAGGAGCGATGTTGCCCGTCCAGTATGCGTCCGCGATCGTCGGATCGGATTCGTCGTTGTCATGCAACGCCGTCACCGAATACTCGTAGCTGCCTTCCGCAGTGAGGTAGTCCGTGTAGGTATCGTCGGTCGTCTGCGCGATCTCATTGCCGTCACGGTACACCTTGTACGTGATGAAATCATCCAGCTCGTTCGCCTGCGAATCCCACGCCGCCGGGATGCCCATCGGCGCGCTCATGCCTTCCGGAGCGTCCCATTGCATCACGTTTTCCACGTCCTGTACCGGTTCCGTGTTCGCGCCACTTTCCGGAGCCAGCAACGAAACGGTCCCGTTGGAGCTGACCAGTGCCTGGATCGCGATGTTGTAATACGCGGTCATCAGGTCCCAGGAGGTGTACGGCGGCAGACCCTGGTACATCACGCCCAACTGCGGATCGGTGTAGTCACAACCGATGAACGGACGACCAGTCTGCGTAAACACCACCGCAACCCAGAAATCAGATGTAAACGTGAAGTTCTCCGCGCTGACATCGACCGTCACCCAGCCGTCCGGATCGCCGGAAAGCGGATCGGACGTGTACAGCACCGTGCCCGGTTCGCTCCCACCGCTGCTGTCCAACACCATCAGCTGGACATCTTCCATCGGCACCCAGCCGTTGTTTCCCATCGCCGCCAGGGTGTAAACACTGACCGCATCCAGTGTTACCTCATTGTCCACGACCATGTGTACCGCCCAGGCATTCCCGGGGGCAGTCGTCGAGGTCCAGGCAGTCTCCAGCGAACCATCGTGGTAGCCGAGCATGTCCTGGTTGTACTCGTACCAGTTCAATGTCGTCGCGCCCGTCGCGCGATCCACATCCGCCTGCAACCCGAAGGGCGCGGGAGTCTGGCCCATGGCTATACTCGCCACCATCACAAAGAAAACCACTGCTGCTAAACTGTTCTTGAACCGCGTCATGACTTCTCTCCTGATCAAGAAAAAACGGGGGGTGGACCCACAGCTGTCCCATTAAAAGTTGAGGAAACTCAACTGGTTGGAATCGTGGTCGGTAAACAGGGTCGCGTGCTTGTTGCTAAATAGTTGTTTTATAGGCACGCGTTCGAAGAGAGAGATGCCCAGAATTTGCAGAATCTGGTAGGGACTGGGTTCGAGTTGGAGCTGTTTTTTGAGGATCGCGACGAGCAGATAGGTGGTGATGGCGATCCAGATTTGTGTTTTGACGGCATTCTTGTTGGTCCCGTAGAAGCGTTTGATGCGCAAATGTTGCTTGATCCATTTGAAGAAGCATTCGATCTGCCAGCGTTCCCGGTAGAGATCGGCGATGGTTCGTGCCGGCAGTGTGAAAAGGTTGCTGAGGTAGGTCAGGGTGCGGTCGTTTTCACGGTCATGATAGCAGATACGCCGCAGTTGATCCGGATAGCGGCTTCGGCTGTGGGGGATCGCCAGCACGATTGTCTGATCCTCGAGTACACCTGTTGCCGAATCCACCGGATGCGTTGCGACGACGGTCGCTTTCAGGTTTCGCTGCGCGCGGATGACAAAGCCCGCTCTTGCCTGCTGGATGCGCCAGAGGCGTGCGTAGCTGACGTAGCCGCGGTCGAGCACATAGATCGCGCCTGGTTCGAACGGGATCCAGTCGAGCACGGTGACGTCGTGCACCCGCCCGTGGGTGATGACGCACATCGTGGGGATATTTCCGCGTAAATCCAGCATGGTGTGCAACTTCACCGCGCCGCGGCTGCGTTCGAATGGCGCCCACGGGAACAGCGTTAGACAGAGGTCGATCATCGTCGAATCGAACGCGTAAACCGTGCCCGCCAAGTCTACGGCCAGCGGATCGCCGGCATACAGCGCCCGTGCCTGGTCAATCAGGCCCAGCGCCAGGTCCTGCCAGATGCGCCAGTCCCGATGGCGGTTGGCATTGGCCAGCGTGTTGCGTGCCACCCGCGCACGAATCCCGGCGTGGTACAGGTTGCGTTGAACCGCTCGAAGCGACAGTTCGATGTCACGCAGGCTCTCCCGGTGCGTCAGCTGCGCAAAAACCATGCAGAGAAACTGATCCCAGCAGGAAAAACGCCGCACCCGCCACTCGCCGCCGTACCGGACGACACAACTGCGAAAATCCTGCATGGACACCACGTCCATCAACTGAGAAAACACCATCCGGCCCGTGTGCATCTTCCACCTCGCGAATCGACGCTGAAGGTGAAAACATGCACTCAAACACCAAGTTCAAATCGATTTCAAAAACAACACCCCTCAAACCCAACAACCACAACGCTTACAGATGATTCACTAATCGCTCAATGGGACAGCTGTGGGGTGGACCCATGTTTAACCAACAAGGATCCCCTGCTTGCTCAGTTTATGTTACGTCTATCACAAGTTGGAGTAAAAAACAGGAAAACGAACGTTTCTTCTAAAATTTATACTAGAGTTAGAATTATATCCGACAGGTAACTCCATGATAATTCTAGATCGAGAGGTCTGATACTGTTAATACTCTAAAATAACGATAACTAGCGAAAATGCAAGCCAGTAGCTCCGGGCGGCTTGGGAATACGGTCGCACAACGTTGTGGCTCTCCATGTTTCGGGAAGCCTTGTGAAAGGTTGCTCAACATTTCCAGGCTGCCCCATTCCGCCCCGCGAGGTCGTGCTCCCCTGGGTCCCTCAAACGCGACAGGCGGAACGCTATATTCCGCGATACTCGAGTCGCCGCCACTTTCGGATTCCCATGTATCGTCTGACGTTCCTGCTCGCTCTGTTGACCCTGATCCCGGTAGTCACGGTTCCTGCTGCCGCGCAACTGTCTCACGGCACCCTGTCTGCGGAACGTGTCCCGGACGGCTCCGCGCCAACTCTGCCGGTCGACCACGATTCCGCATGGCTGAACACGCCGCCCACAGCCGCCACCTTTATCCAGATCGAGCCGTTCGACGGTCAATCTTCGCGTTTCCCGACCCGTGTCTGGCTGCGGTATGACAGTGATAAGCTGTATGTGCTCTTCATTTGCGACGACCCCGACCCGGACAGCGTCGCGCATCTCCTGCAACGCCGTGACCGGTCCTCCCGCAGCGACTTCGTCACCTTCGGCATCAGCCCGTTCGGCGACGCCAAAAACGGCTACTGGTTCCGGGTTACGGCGGGAAACGTTCAGACCGACGCGACCATGTCCAACGTCAACAGCAGCGACAGCAACTGGGATGGTGTCTGGAGCTCATCGGTGGCGAAAACCGAAACCGGCTGGCAGGCGTTGCTCGAGATCCCGTTCGACACCTTCCGGCACGGCGACCCGGAACGGAAACCGTGGACCGTGGTCTTCGAACGCTTCGTCCACCGCGCGCAGGAATGGTCCACCTTGCCGGCGTTCGACCGCCGCGCACAGATCCGCATTGACGGTTTCCTTCCTGTCACCGGACTGACCGGCATTCCCGGCTCATCACACGTCGAGCTGATCCCGCACGCCGTCGCGCGATGGGATGATTCCCCCGCTGACGAGTGGCGGTCGGAAAACGACTGGGACAACGTCGGGATCACCGGGAAAATCGTGCTCAACCCGTCGTGGTCGGTGGACGCAACGTACCAGCCCGATTTCGCGCAGGTGGATGTCGACGATATCGTGATCAACCTCTCCGACTATCCGGTCTTTCTGTCGGAGAAACGTCCGTTTTTCCTCGAAGGACTCGACCTGTTCCAGCAGCAGCCGATCCAACTGGTGTACACCCGCCGTATCGCCGATCCGGTGTATGGTGTCCGGGTCACCGGCCAGGAACCCACCGTACGAGCCAGCGGCCTTTACGCCAGCAACCTCAACGAGGATGGGCAACGCGAAGACGATTTCGCCGCGCGGGCGCTGTGGAGCGTTTCGGACCGCAACACCCTCGGCGGGACGGTCACGCATCAGCATGTGGACGGCGAGAACGTGTCCGCTGCAGCGTTTGACGCCACCTTACGTTGGGGCCGGCGCAACGAAACGGTGCTAATCGGCGCGGTGTCGGATGTACCGGGCTGGGATGAGCAGCCGGTGAGCGTGGAAAGCGAAACGTTCGTCGAGGGTCCGTGGCAGGTGGAAATGAACTACGAGGCCGGCTTCCGCGGGCGCGACTTCATGATCAATCATCTCGGCTGGGGACGCTATTCCGACCAGATCTGGAACTGGGCACGCCTGCAGCGGCGCTGGTTCCCCCGGGACGGCGTGATCGAGAACTACCGGTTCTACCTCAACCTGTACCAGGAGTCGCATCAGGACACACGGTACGGCTTCGGCACCGCCACGCTCGGCTACGCCACCCACCTGCGCAACACGTGGGGCTGGGGCGTGTTTGGCTACTATGGCGACACGGTCCGCCGCAACTACCTCGACGAAGACGAAACCACCGACCGCATGATCCTGACCGACAATTTCGGCGACTATGTCACCGAACGGTACGACTCATGGTCCTACAACGCGTGGGTCGAATCCGACTACCGGAAACCGCTGCACGGTTACCTCGAAGCCGCGCATCAGAGCCTGAGGGACGGGCAACGTGTCTACGTCAACCCCGACCTCTATCTCACGCCACGCAACAACCTCACCTTCAGCGTCGCGCTGCGCTGGTCGCACGTGTGGCAGGTGTACGACATCGCGAACGGATCCGAAACCGACTTCCGCGTCTGGCGTTTCGGCGTCGACTGGTCGCCGGTGCTGAACACCTCCATCCGCGGAACGCTACAGTATGTCGACAATTCCAACGACGACGCGCAGCAACTGCTGGCGAACGTCGTCTTCGCCTGGAACTGGCACCCGGGAAGTTGGTTCTACGTGGTCTACGGCGAGAACCGGGACGAGTCCGACGTTTTCAACGCCCGCCCCGGCGACCGTACCATTCGCCTCAAGGCGACGTGGTTTGTGACGTCGGCGTTGTGAATGTCACGTACTATACTGGTACTGTGAGACTCAGCTGTCTCATCTGGCTAGTTCGTAGTTCAACACAAAAGGAGAGAAAATCATGACTCCGGAACAGATTGGTGAAAGAGCATTCGCAAAATTGGACAAGCGGATTACAGACGAAATCTTTCTGATCATCCAAAACGATCGTGAATTGATGCAAGAATATCTGCACGCTGTTGAGGAACACGGTGTTGGTACCGTAAACCGAACCATTGGCAAGGCCGTTAAAGAGAAATACAAACTTACAAATGATGAATCGAGGCAAGTTGATCCGGTGAGTACCCTGATTAAAAGCCACCAGGAATTTGTATAGGCATGATCGATTCTGGACAATAGAAATGGGCTGCGTCGATCTATCAGCGCAGCCCTTCTTTTCCTCAAGACTCAAGACTGTCTTTCCCTACTTTTTCAGCTCGGCGTTCAGGGCCGGCAGATCATCCCCACGGAATTTGCTCCACGCCGGGCTGTTACCGATCACCAAGTACCGATTACCGTTTACCGTCGTTCCTCACCCCTCCCGGAGTCAGATGCGAAAATCAGCAGGCCGGAAAATTTCGTCGTCACGCTGATTTCGCCGTATATTTGTTTAGACTAACTTTCCCCCAACCACCGCGCGTGTATCCACGCCCCCCGCGACGCGTCCGCTATCGAGCCGGACACCAGCCACACGTACCCGGAACCGGCTCGTGCATATAGAGGAGAACTTCATTCCCCCCACATGGAAAGGAGTGACTCATGGATGCGACGACAAACGGACTGCACCGGCATGACCTGTTTGCCAGACTCAACGTGGATGAAATCAAACAACTCGACAAATTCAGCCACATCGTCGACTACGCCAAAGGCGATTCCGTCTTCAAACTGCAGGACAAGTGCTCGCACATTTACATGCTGATGGAGGGCACTGTCCACCTGATGCTGCCCGACCGTGGCCAGGAACTCAACCTCGCCTTCGCACGGGTGATCCGGAACGAGATTTTCGGCCTGTCGGCGTTGATGAACCATTCGCATTACACGGCGGAAGCACGCTGCATCTCCGGCTGCCGCGTGATGGCGATCGAGGCGAAACCTTTGCTGCAACTGCTCGAGGAAAACAAGACGGTTGGGTTCGATATCGTCAGCGCCGTCTCACGCATCTACTACCACCGCTACCTGCAGATGCTGACCAAGCTGCAGGACATCGTGTCGCAGGTGACGGTGTTGCCGTAGTCCGCACATATTCATACAAAACGGGGAGCCAAAAGGCTCCCCGCTTATCTCACATCTCATATCTCGAATCTCGCGTCCGTCGTCTTTTTCTCAGGACTCAGGACTCAAGACTCAGGACTGTCCGTCCCTACTTCTTCAGCTCCGGTGCAAGCTCAACCATTTTTGGTCTCTCGAATGGCGCGGCGACAACTCCGCGAGTCCGTGGCGGGTCGAGGTTGACCTCGGTGCCACCAGTGACGGTCAACGGGAAATATGCTTGGATGGTGTGTTGCGGATCGCCGGGCTCGTACGTCCCCGCGCGGAGGATGTAGTTGTACTCACCGGAGGCCGCGTCCGCCGGGACATTCTGCTGTAAATCGGCTTCGTAAAAGCCGTTCGCCGGAACGGTGATGTCCTCCCACACTCGCAACGGTTCGCTGGGATATCCGTCCGGTCCGCGCACAATCACCCACACGTCGGTGACAATATCCGCATCTGTATTGTTGGTCAATGCGCCATGCCAGTTGATACGTCCCGGCGCTGGGACACCGTGAACATTGCTGATAGGTGAGATGTCGATTTCCAAGTCGGTTGGGACACTGCTTAGCTTCGTGATGAAAGTCCCGACCTCGACATCCGGCCAGGGATCGAAGACCAGAAAGTGGCCAAAGAGAACGATTTCGCCTTCACTCGTAACCACAGGAGTTACCTGAAAGAATTCATCGTAGTTGAATTGATTGTTCTCGTAATCATAGCTCCATAACAGATTCCACGACGCATCAAATCGTCGCAATCGCAACGTATGAACATATTCGTGCATACCTCCTTCTGGAATTCCTTTGAAAGATAAATAACCGCCGTCCGGCATTGTATGGATTTCATTGTGAACTGAATTTACCTCATAATCGCTGAGTGTTTCCAGCAAATCACCATCTGGAGACAATATTATTGATTTATATGATTGGTCTACATATAGATCAAATTTTCCCATAAGATATAAGTTACCGTCAGGTAAGAAATAGGAGTTATGTGGGTTAAGCAAACCATCTACAGGACCAAAAACAATACTACTAATTTCGTATCCCTCCCCGCTAATTATTTTTATAAATAGTTCTCCCATAATATCATAACCACTCAAGCTTATAGGAGCGTATATATTACTATTAACACTTACAGAAACATTATCTAGGCTTAAAAACATATCTGTATAATCCAAAGACCATTCAATATGACCAACTGAATCGCTTTTGGTTATTATTGCAGTGCTACTGTCTTGAATCTCGTCGTAACGGGAACCTGTAACAAATCCTCCATATCCATCGGGTGTTGTTCGTCCATTTCCCAGTATCAGATCAGATTCGAACAAAAGAGTCGCTTCATGATCCAAAACGCCAAAGCTACAATATTGGCCGGACTCGTATCGTAGCGATGTCAGCAAATTATTATGCGATATGAGTTCAAAATTTGAAGCGATGTACTCAGGATTATCAAAATCGTACTCCTCAAGGATAGTTCCATCTGAACTCATTCTTACCAAGCCTATACCATTGGGTTCATCAAGATAATCAGCACCGAGTAGCAAATCGCCGTTCGGAAGTTCAATAAGCGAACCGGAGTACGTATAGTCGAGTAGTCTTTGCCATACTACCTCTGGTTGGCCATTAGAGGGTATGGCTATAAGCACTCCAAGTAGCAAACATACTACGATATGTAAGCACTTGTATTTTAACACGTTCATGATAAACCTCATGTCTTTACGGTATGCTTTGTCTCTCAGCTCTTGGAGTTTACGACTTGCGAAGGGGGGGGGGGCAAGAGCGTATCGTGAGTTTGTGGAATCTTTTTAAACAGAAACTAGAGAGAGGGAAAATCATGCCAATCAAAACAGCCGACTCCGGCCCAGTCCTTTTAGAAATTACTCTTACCCAAGGCGGACACACCTATGTAAGTACCAACGATACGGAGATCTATATGCTGAATTCCGTTGGTTACATGAGTGGTGTCCTTGAGGTTGTGGATGTGGATGGTTATGAGAGCTTTTCAAACATCAGCCTCGGGTGGCGACCCATCGTTCTCGATGAAAATGGTGATCCTGAAGACCCTGGTACAGGAGGTTACCTTCCTGTCTATGTCGACTTGAATGCTGCATCAGCTCCAAAAGATGTGAGTTTGCCGGATTACGCCATGCTGCAAAGCATATCACCATCCATGCTCGATACAGGAAACATCTATTACATCTACTTTGTAAATCCGCAGACACCTTCTGCAACCCCACTTTTCCGGGATACAGTTTCAGATGTTGATGGCATTTCGTTGAAAATGGATGCGTATGGACCAACGTCCATACCTGAGCCTCCCGGTTATGTGAAAATCAAGTTCAGACTGCGTGTATTTTATACGAGGTTCCCGAACACATGATACTGCCAAACCAACCCGGACGCTTTGCTGGTGGTTTTTTCGGACCACGAGGACATGTCAATGGGTTTGGCCGGTATTGGGAACCAGACATGTATCCGCCGTATGACATCTTGAACCATTCACCGACACAAGCCGAAATCGATGCCTTGATCAACCATCGGCTCGCCCTCCCGACAAATACCTGTTCAGGATTTGCCGTCGAGACTGAAGGAGGATTTTGCAATCCTACAGATGGGACAGGAAGGAAATACAGAGTTGATGTGATCCGGCATTCCATCGAGTACAACAACGCCTCGAGATTGCACTACGCGTTTGTTCGGTACCCAAGAGCCGGTGCGCCTACACATCAAGGTGGGTATCCAATCCTGCTTTCTCTTCATGGTAACACAGAATATCCAATTCGCGTAGGTTCTCTCGGGGGGTGGGATTCGACCTTGGGGACGTTTTATACTGATCAGTGCGTTGTTGTGAAACCATTGTATCTGGGGTACAGATTTGCTACTCCACACGTCTACACCGACACTCAGTTTGGATACAGATACGAAGAAGATTGCCAAGATCTTCTTGGTCAGTATCATTTTGATGGGGATACGTTTTTCACTCCTGCAATAGAATCGCCTCCTGAAGGATACACGTCCAACGACCTTCAAATCATGGCGGTTCTACAAGCATTGAAAGGCATACTTGATCATTACGGTCAAGGGGAGGATCCACTTGTAAATGGGGATGTTGGGATCATTGGCGGTAGCATGGGTGCCAACATGTTGTATGATATTGCCCCAATCATGTTTGCTAACAGTGCACCCGGCGACCTGAAAGTCAGTATCGCCATGTTTGGAGGTACGGACCAATTTGCACCTTTCAACGTTCGTCGTAGTAAGCGATATCTGAAGAGCCAGTTGAAACAAAGGAAATACGAACCCAGTCTGAATTCTTGGGTGGTTCGGAATGTATTCTCTTATAGGGACATTAGTCTGAATCAAAGAAACCGCACCAAATCTAATGGCGTGAAGTGGTATCTTTGTCCTGAACACACTTCCTGTCCAGAAGGACCTGCTCCAGAGCTATCCAAAGAAGAAATGAAGGCGCAGCTTCGAAGCTGGTTCATTGAAGAGTCGGTTGCTCGTATTTGGGACTATCCGGATGGACCGTATCCATTGCAGATTCATCATGGTACGCTAGATCCGACTGTTTTTGTCGAAAACAGCCGATGGTTAAGGGATCGCATGCTCGAGAATGATGTCCCTGAAGATTCAGACTACTTCCAGTATTTCGAGACACCCGGCGCTGGTCATTCATCTGAAGACCTTAGCAATGCATCCCGAGTTGCGATGGCAGCTCTACTTCAGGACAAACTGGGGTGGACTGCTTAGGCTTAGTGTTCATTAGAAGACTGCAACGCCCCGGCGGTTGCCGGGGCGTTGCAGTTACTCGAGACTCAGGACTCACGACTGCAGTCCTTTGCTGCAGACTGTGGACTGTGGACTGCCGTTACTTCAGCGCTGCATTCAACGCAGGCAGAATCTCCATCGCGTCGCCGACGAGACCGTAGTCCGCGACCTTGAAGATCGGGGCGTCCTTGTCCTTGTTGATCGCGACGATGGTCTTGGATGTCGTCATGCCCGCGAGGTGCTGGATCGCGCCGGAGATGCCGACGGCGATGTACAGCGTCGGCGAGACGACCTTACCCGTCTGACCCACCTGTTCGGCATGCGGACGCCAACCGGAGTCGACCACCGCACGGCTGGCCGCGACTGCCGCGCCCAACGTCTCCGCCAGATCTTCGACCAGCTTGAAGTTTTCCGGTTCCTTCAGACCGCGTCCGCCACCGACGATCCGGTCGGCTTCGGCGACATCGATCTTCTCACCGCCAGCCTTGCGCGTCTCAACCACTTTCGCCTTCGCGGAGAAATCCAGGCTGAGGTCGACACGGGCACCCGCGCCAGCATCGGCAACGGCGTCGAACGTGTTCGGACGGGTTGAGACGACCATCGGCAACGTGTTCGCCTTCACCGAACGGTACACCTTGCCGGCGTATTCCGGACGTACCGCCGCGACGGTTCCGCCCTCGCCGGTCAAACCGGTGACGTCTTCAATCAAACCGGCGTCCAGCTTCACCGCGACACGCGGCGCCAGTTCACGGCCACGCGTGGTCGCCGGAATCAGGCATACCGTTGCACTGGCCTGCGCCGCGGCGTCCGCGACGGCGGTCAGGTGCGCTTCCGGTACGTAATTGGCATGATCGGCGCTGTCGGCGACGTAGATCGTCTCCGCGCCGTGGTTCTTGATCGCGTCGATGTGGGCGTCGAGGCCCGAGCCGACGACGACGGCGTTCAAGCTGCCACCCATCGCACCGGCGAGCTTCTTCCCTTCGCTCAATGCTTCAAGGGAGGCCTTCTTCAGGCTGCCGCCGGACACTTCACAGTAAACGAGTACACTCATGGCGTTGCTCCCCGGGTTTATTCGATGACCTTGGCTTCTTCACGCAGCAGACGGACGAGCTCGGGCACCGCCTCGACACCCTCGCCGACAATCTTCCCGGCCGGGCGCTCCGGCGGGTAATCCATCGTCGTGGTCGCCGTGCGGATGTCGCCGGTATCACCGTCCACCGTCTCGATCTGCTTCTTCTTCGCCATCATGATGCCCTTGAGCTTCGGATAGCGAGGCTCATTCAAGCCCTTCTGCGCGGTGATGACGCACGGCATCGACGCCTCGAGCACCTCACTGCCGCCCTCGATGTTGCGCTCCGCCTTCAGGCTGCCATCGCCAACTTCCAGCTTGTTCACCTCGGCAACACACGGCAGCTCGAGTAGCGACGCGACCATCGGGCCGATTGCCGTCGAGTCGTCATCCGTCGTGCGATACCCGGTGAAGATCAGGTCGAAACCGCGATCCTTGATCGCGTTCGCAATCGCCTTGGCCGACGCGAGCTGATCGTAATCGCCTTCCCGCTTGACGAGCACCGCGTTGTTCGCGCCCATGGCGACGACTTTACGCAGAGCTTCCACCTGGTCATCTCCACCACAGGCCACGGCGGTCACTTCGCCACCGTGCTTCTCGACGAGCGCCAGCGCCTCTTCAGCGGCGTATTCGTCGTACGGGTTCAGCACCCAGTTCAGGTCGCGCGTCTCGATCCCGCTCTTTTCTCCATTCAGCCGGATCATGGCGGCGGTGTCGGGCACGAGTTTCACGAGCACCGCGATGTTCATGCTCCCTCCGTGTCGTTTCTGATGAAAAATCTCACATGTCTGGAATGGCTCGAAATATAGGGCGGGTAAACATTTTCCGCCACCACACAGGAACCGCTCGGCGTTCGGAGAGACGGGGCGAGACACATCCGGAGCTGGCGTCAAGGATTACCTCTGCGAACCGCCGAAACTGACCGGCGGGTCACAGGGGCATGTTTCATAGGCATGCTTTAAGTGCAAGCGCCAAGTGTTTGTCTTGCAATCCGTTCTGTCTTTTTTGTCCGTTTCTTCCGCGTATTCCGTGGTTCGGTCAGTCCTTCTCATCCGGCGGGGTGTCCTCGACAATTCCGGACGCCTCCACCTTCGGCAGCAGCTCACGCCATGACACCGGGATCTGACGACCCTCCGCGAATTCCGCCTCGAACGCCTGGCTCAACGCCAACGCGCGCCCGTCCTCGGTCTCGAAATGACGCTCCGGCCAGTGCCGGTGCATCAGGTGCAACAGGCCGGCGTGCCCGGACAACGCTGTCAGCAACGGTTCCGGCGCGTGACGGCTGAGCGTCTTCGGCGGAACCGGAAAGTGCGCCGCGAGCAGTTCGTCCGACGGTTTCTCCGGCGCCGCCCCACCGGGGAATTGCCACGCACGCACGCCCGACACCGGACGGGACTCGTCACGGTAGTTGTGACCTTCTGCTAATCCCGATTTGCCAGCAAATCGGGGCATACTGATCGTTTCCGAGTCCGTTGCAAACAAAACCGGCTGCAAACCGAGCAGACGTTTCGTGTTCGATTTCTCGCCGAGCAGATGCGTCAGCACGACCTCCGTCGCACCCCAACCGCAGCCCATACCGAGGCCGAGCAACGAGGTCACCACACCCGCGCCAGTCTTCGCAGCGGCGACCGTGTTCGCGTTCGCAAAGCCGAGCGTATCCGCACACTGCACGCCGATCGATTCAGCCGGAATCGCGTATTCGTTGCCCAGCAGCCGCACCCACGCCGCCAGCGAACGCGGCAGACGTGACCCGGCAACCGGATCGGCCCAGCCGGTGCTGTCGACCAGCCGCCAGCGCACCCGCCCGTCATGGGGACGCAACGCCTCGAGCACGGCGTCCACCACCAGCAGCACGTCATACTTCTTCGCGCGCGCGATATCGATCAACGCGATTCCCGGTGTCAGGTCGGCAAGGACAGCATCCCGGGCGGCCTGCGCGGCAAAGCCCGGCGCCATCTCCAGCCCCTTGGGACGGAAACGCATGATCCCGGTCTGCGGCGATACCGGCACCTCGATCACCACGTGTTTCACGCCCGTTTTCGCGACACGCGCGAACCGGTCCGAACGTGGATCTTCGCGCACAATCAGAGTGAGGCCGTCACTGCGTTCTGACCACTCCCGGAGTAACGGGAGCTGCGGTTCAGGACGCGCGTAAACCTCGGCACTGACCGGCACACCCGTTTTCGCCGACCAGTTGGTCAACGTGCGCAATACCTGCCTTTGCGCGTCGACGGACAACGGGGCGCGCCCCCAATTGCCAAGTGTCAACGATATTTCAGTGATGTTGGATCGTTTCATGCAAAACATCCGTTTGACCAGAAACAAGACGGGACACTTTCACCGAAAGTGTCCCGTTTGAGTGCGAATTACAAGTGTGAAAACTCGGGTCGCTACGCCTTCACCTTGCCTTCCTTGATCAGGCGTTCACGCGTGTACGGGATCAGCCCGCCGGCGTCCATGATGCCAAACACGAAGTCGCTGAACGGCGGGAACTTGAGCTCGCCTTTCGCGCCACGGATCACACCCGCTTCGAAATCGATTTCGATTTCGTCACCGTGCTCGAACATGTCCTGCGCCTCCTTCGAGGTGATCAGCGGCAGGCCGGTGTTGACACCGTTGCGGAAGTAAATCCGGCTGAAGGTCGGGGCGATGATCGCGCCGACACCCTTCACCTTGAGGCACACCGCCGCCTGTTCACGGCTGGAGCCGCAACCGAAGTTCTTGCCCGCGATGATCACGTCGCCCGGCTGCACCTTCGACGCGAATTCGGCGTCAAGGTCTTCCATCGCGTGCTCGCCCATCTCCTGCGGATCATTCACGGTGTACGTGTACTTCCCGGGGAAAATGACGTCGGTGTTGACATCGTCGCCGTACTTCCAGACACGTCCCTTGATCTTCGTTTCCATCGCACTACTCCCGCGCAACCGTCGCCGACGCCGGCAACGTGTGAAAGGCAATATCTACTGGTGAAACTGATGGTAACGAGGCGGCGTGGATCGTGTCAACCAGCGTCACCCTGCGGAGACCACGCGCAACAGCTCCTGCCCACGATCTCAGAGGAGAGCAGGAGAGATGATCTGCCGGGATTTCGGCTTGCACTTGAGCCGGATTGCTGGTAGTTCGCCCGCGGGACATGTATACTCAATGACGACCAAAAAACGAATTTCCCCGAAGCCGCATTCACCTTTTCCCGGGTTGCTACTTCAGGGAAACCGGGTGCCTGAAACCGTGGCACCTGAACGGGGGGAACACGGCCCGAACATACAGGGCCGGACAGCAAGGAGCGTGTGAGATGAGACGCGTTGGCATGGTACTGTTGGTGGCCACCCTGTTTGGACTGGCGGCCCTTGCGCACGCAACAACGGATCAGACGTACCAATCGGAGAAGGAAGCGTATTATCAGGCTGTGAACGATTATCGGGCCGGAATGGACTTGACACCGAATCAGGTCAGACTGCTGAAACAGGCCGGATACAATGGGACGCCCGGACCGGTGATCGACCATTTCGGCGGACCGGATCAACGCGGCTACATCTTTATCGACAGCGATGAGCCGGACGGGCCAACCTACGACTGGCTCGATATCACCGCCAGCGGCACCGAGGTCAGCGACTCGTACGACATCGGCGACGACGATTACATCGGACCGTTCGACATCGGGTTCACCTTCCCGTTCTACGGCGGTGACCGTTCCCAGGTTTGGATCCATTCCAACGGCGTGATCAGCTTCGACGACTGGGGCGATGATGCGAACTTCACCAACGAAGAGCTGCCGGGAAGTGCCTCCGACCTCGAAGGCGCGTGCATCTGCTTTTTCTGGGATGATCTCGATCCGGAACTCGGCACTGAATTTGACGGTGGCCAGATCTATTACGAAACGATGACCTATCAGAACCAGAACGTGTTCGTCGTCTCGTTCCATGACGTGATGCATTACCCCGGTGCATCCACCTCGCCCACCATGACCTGCCAGGTGATCCTGTTCGAGGATGGGGTCATCCGGATGCAGTACAACAACTTCGACGATGGGTTCGAGTTGAACGATGACGCCGAAACTCTCGGTATCGTCAACGATGACCTGACAATCTACCTCGAAGCCAGTCTGTACAACGTTCCCTTTGACTACCCATCCGCCGGCCTGGCGTTGGACTTCAACCAGCTCGCATCCAATGCGACCATGAGCGGCACCGTCACCGATGCGGACTCTGGCGATCCGATCATCGGGGCGGAACTCGTGTTCGGCTCGGTGTCAACCCTGAGCGGTGCAAACGGTGAGTACACCATGTCCGGCCTGTATGCCGGACCGGGTTTTGTTACCCTGACCGCGGCAGGCTATTTCCAACTGGAGCAGCAGGTGGATCTGTCCGAGGGACCGAACGAGGTCAATTTCCAGATGGACCCGTTGCCGCCACCGCAAACAACCGACTACTTCACCGACTTCGAGGACGGTCCCGGGTTCCTGTTCACCGAGGGCACCGCCACCAACAGCTGGGTCTGGGGTGAGCCGACATTGGATCCGGATCAGGCGTATTCCGGCACGCATGCATGGGATCTCGCGCTGAATTCGACATACGACAACAACATTGACGAATGGCTGCTCACGACCACGTCATGGCTGGTTTCAGACGCCGAAGCGTACATCAGCTACTGGCACTGGTACAGCTTCGAAGCCTGTTGCGACGGGTACAACCTGCAGATCTCCGTTGATGGCGGCGAAACCTGGGAAGTGCTCTATCCCGATCAGGGCTATACGGATGACGATGGTGTCACCTCCAACGACAACCAGTCCTGTTTCAACAACAACGGCGACCGGGAAGAACAGTGGGAGTACGTTTCCTACAGCCTCGCGCAATACGTTGGCCAGCCGGTCTGGTTCGGTTGGCGGGCGGTCTCGGACCCGAGCATCCCCTATTCCGGAGTGTGCGTGGATGATCTCGAGATCCACGTTGGCGAAGCCGGTCCGAGTGCCACGCTGACACTCACCAGCCAGTCCGGTGATATTCCGCCATCCGGCGGAACAGTGGTCTATGACGCCAGCCTGGTCAGTGGGTACGGTGTCACCGTGCCAAACCTCGACTTCTGGACCTGGGTGCGGACACCCGGCAACGAACTCGTCGGGCCGCTGTCACAGATCACGTTCACCCATCAACCGTTCATGAACGTGACTGTCACCGGCCGCACACTGGATGTTCCGGCTTACGCTCCGGGCGGCGTCTACACCTTCGCTGGCGCAGTCGGGAATTTCCCCGATGTGATTCGCCTGCAGGACAGTTTCACCTTCACCAAGACCGGCACAGCAACGGAACTTCAACCTGCCGATCCGTGGAATCCTATCCACTGGCGCAGCAGCGATTTTGCGTGGGAGCTTGCGGATACGGAAGCTGAGATCAACGGATTGCCATCCGAGTTTGCCCTCGGAACTCCGTATCCGAATCCGTTCAACCCGGCCACGAGTATTTCCGTCAGCCTGCCGCAAACGTCCCAGCTCATTGTGAACGTGTATAACCTGATGGGGCAGGAGGTCGCGCAGCTGGCGCACGGGCGTTACCCCGCCGGCGTGCACCAGTTCACGCTGGATGGCAGCCACCTGTCAAACGGTCTGTATTTCATTCAGGCGGTCATTCCCGGTCACATCAGCCGGATGCAAAAAGTCACGCTGGTCAAGTAGTCGGCTAAAATTGAGAGACAAGATTGCGCCACTGGCTCCTGGAGGCCGGTGGCGTTTTCTGTTATTCTCGGAATAATTATAAATACAGGAAATCCCTAAAAAGCACAATATCAATGAGATCCGTGACGAGGCTAACTTTCGCACATGTTGTATTTGGAATTTATGGATAAATGATGAATTTTGAATTTTTTTCAAACCGAGTTGAGTACCCTTTGGCAATCATTATATCCTTCGGGAAGGAAGGATAAATCGGCATTTGCATGGCCCGCTCTGATTTGATCGCAGCCGATTCACATGGTTGAGCTTTGGTAACGAGTTCAAAAAGATGCTCGTTGGATCAAACACAGAGAGGGAGAAGGATGAAAAAGCTCTTGTTGGTGTGCCTCGGATTGATGATCGCTGCGGGTGCTGTTTTCGCAGTTGATTACGACAAGGCAACAGTTACGGATGCTGTCGCTGCCTGGGAAAGCGGACAGCAGCTGACCGATTACCAGTATCAGGTTCTGCGTGACCTGAGGATCTACCGGGAAAACCCGGGTCAGATCGACTACACTGGTGGTCCGGATGCATTCGGCTACACGTACAAGGACAGTGAAGAAGGCGACGGTCCGGTTTATGACTGGGTCGACATCACCGCAACCGGTACAGAAATCGGTCAGTTCCTGAGTGATGACGATCGTGAAGGTCCGTTGCCCATCGGCTTCAGCTTCCCGTTCTATGGGAACACCTACACCGATTTCTACGTCCATTCGAATGGTGTTGTGGCATTGGTCGACCTCGGTGGCAGTGCTTCCTTTACCAATCAAGCGCTGCCGGGATTCGCTGGTCCGGTGATCGCCTGGTGCTGGGACGACTTCAACATCAACAGCGGTTTGTACGGCGCTGTATACTATGAGACGGTCACCATCGGCAGCCAGCAGGCGCTGGTTATGTCGTACATCGACTGCGCGCATTACTCAAGCCCGTCGTCAGGCTCGATGACTGGCCAGCTCATTCTGTTTGAAGACGGCACGATCCTGACTCAGTATGCGGAGTTCGTTGACCCATGGCCGGTTGATTCGCAAACCATCGGTATCGAAGATGGTGGTGGCGTAAACTATCTGCAGGCCGACTACAACACGACCCCAGTTGACTATCCGTATGCCGGCCTCGCGATTGAGTTCTACCCGCCGGCTGGCGGCCCCGATGCGAGCCTCAGTGGTTATGTCTACGATGCCGACACCAACGATCCGATCGTTGATGCGACGGTGACCCTCGGCGGCAACAGCACGATGACCGACGGTTCCGGTTTCTACGAATTCCCCAGCCTGTATTCCGGTATGTTCGCCTGGACCGTGGGCGCTCCTGGGTACAACGGCCAGTCCGGCGACGTGGACATTCTGCCGGGTGCCAATACCGTGGACTTCTATCTTGACCCGGTCAACCTGGATGCGGATGTGCTCGTGGTTGACGTTGATGCGACGCTCGACTCCGGTCCGGCAATTAACGGCATCCTGCAGGGTCTTGGCTACACCACGTTGTACACGAACGATTTCTTCGCGTACGATTGGTTCAACTACGACAAGGTCTTCCTGTTCACCGGTATCTATCCGAATGACTTTGACATCGCGACCGATTCTCCGGAAGAAACCCTGATCATCGATTTCCTCAACGGTGGTGGCAAGCTGTATTTCGAAGGTGGCGACAACTTCGGCTACACACCGCCGGCGAACCTGCTGCCGCTGCTGCCGCTTGATGGCGCGAACGACGGCTCGGGCGACCTCGTCAACGTACTGGGTGAAAACGACCTGGCCGGTCTCGACATGAACTACCTCGGTGAAAACAGCTTTATCGACGAGCTGATTCCGTCCGCGGCTGGTACACAGATCCTCGTTAACCCGGCTGACAACTTCGGCTGTGGCGTGGTCAACAACGACGTCGCGCTGTTCAGCTTCGAAGTTGGTATGCTCGAGGATAACGTTGACTGGACGCGGGAAGACATCATCGCCGTGGTGATGGATTACCTCTGCGCCGCGCCGCCGATGTACGAAGTGATCGTTGAATGCACCACCCCGATCATTCCGATGGACGGTGGCTATGCTTGCTTCAACGTGACGGTCAACAACAACACGCAGATGAGCCACACCGCGCTGATCTGGGCGAATGTCTACTGCCCGGGACAGTGTGTTGCCGGTCCGTTCGGCTTCTACTGCATGGAGTTCCCCCCGGGAACCACCTACTTTGACAACGTTTGCGTCTGGGTGCCGGCTGGTGCGGGCGCTGGTGACTACCAGTTCAACGTGATGGTTGGCGCGATTCAGCAGGGTTACATCGCCGCGATGGGCTCCGCCATGTTCACCAAGGAAGGCATGAACACGGCCTCCGTCGGTGCGCCGGATCTCGTCTTCCGTGGCTTCGGTGTGGCTGGTGAAACCGCTGAAGCGGGTCTGCCGACGACGTATGAGATGTCCAACGTCTACCCGAACCCGTTCAACCCGACCGCTAACGTCAACATCGCCCTGCCGGAAACGGCTGAGCTGACCGTGTCGGTCTTCAACATCATGGGTCAGGAAGTTGCCACACTCGCCAGCGGTCAGTTCCAGGCGGGTACCCACAACTTCGTGCTCGATGGCAGCAACCTCGCCAGCGGTCTGTACTTTGTCCGTGCGACCGTTCCGGGTCAGCTGAACGCGATGCAGAAGGTTACCCTGATGAAGTAATTCAGCACCTTCGTGCTGAACGAATCTGAGCCAACAGGCTCAGGCAGTGGTACACAACAACAGGGACACTTGCCGCGGCGAGTGTCCCTGTTTTACCGTTCCGGAGGCCGGATTCGATGGCCAGAATGAATTTGCAGACAGGCATCTTCAGTCAAGCCATCCGGGGCTCCGTTTTCGTACATTATCCGTATATTCTTCCACACCGTGCTTGATCTTTGCATTCGCGGACAGCAGCTTGTTTTCCGGAAATAAAGTTCCAGAAACACACAATCATATCCGGCGTACCCAATGCACGCCATTGCCAGAAGGAAAAACGGAATGCACTACCGAACCACCATCCTTGCATTGTTCACCCTCCTGTTCCTCTCTGGTCTGGCGATTGCCAAGGTCAGCCCGGATCCGGCGGAGGGAACCGCCATTGATCTCCGCTCTCCCCTCTTCAAGCAGGCCGTTGAGGCATGGAGCGAGGGCGAATCGCTGACTCCCGCGCAAATCAATCTGCTGCGCCCCTACATCCGATACGACCGCAACCAGATCGACCTCCAGACCGGCCCGGATGCCTTCGGGTACCGAGCGATCGACAGCGATGAAGAGGACGGCCCCGGGTTCACCTGGTACGATATCACCCAAACCGGCGAAGAGATCGCCGCGCAATACATGCTGGACGATGAGGACGTTGTTGGCCCGTTCGAGATCGGCTTCGAGTTCCCATTCTACGGCGAAACCAAAACCCAGTTCTGGGTACAGTCGAACGGCGTTATCAGCTTTTTCCCAACCTTTGTCTTTGCGTTGAACTACCCGATCCCGTCGCCGTTTTATGGATCAATGATCGCCTGGTTCTGGGATGATCTGGATCCGGACAACGGCGTTGATGGTGGCAACATCTACTACGAGACCCGTGAAATCGGCGGGCACCAGGTGCTCATCATCTCCTTTATCGAGATTGATGAATATCCCGATGGGCCGGATCAGGACAATGTCACCGCACAGCTGCTGCTGCGTGATGACGGCAAGATCCGCATTCAATACCTTGATATTGATGAAGAAATGCACACCGAAAGCTGCACCGTCGGTATTCAGAATGATGACGGTTCCATCGGTACGCAATATCTGCTGAACGCGATGCCGGCCGACCTGCTGCACGACAGCCTGTCAGTCCAGTTTGACCTGGTCGAACCAACCGTGTTCATCCACGGTATCGTCCGTAATGCCATCTCCGCCAAGCCGATCCCCGATGCGACCGTGCAGACGACCAATTACTCCGTCGTCAGTGCGGCAGACGGTAGGTTCAACATCGGACCATTTGTTGAAGGGCAGACGATCGAAGTCTACGCCCGCGCTGAGGGATTCTACTCAGAAACCGTTGATGTGCAGATCGTGGCACCGTCAACGACAACCGCGATCGAGTTGTACAAATTCCCACAGCCAATGGCTCAGAATTACATCAGCACGATGGAGGTAAACCGGGGACGGCTGTCCGCGGACGATGGCAATAATAACTGGGAATACGGGGCTCCGGAAAACCAGCCGGACCAGGCTCATTCGGGCGAACATGCCTGGGGCACTCGCCACGACGGCAACTACCTCCCGCTGGCGCAGGATTGGCTGATAACTTTGCAATCCTTCCGCGTGATTAGTGGAAACGCGCGTCTCAGCTACTGGCACTGGTACAGTATCGAGGACTATGACGG
Organism: bacterium; assembly: GCA_963675295.2. Lineage (GTDB taxonomy): Bacteria > Electryoneota > Electryoneia > Electryoneales > Electryoneaceae > BMS3BBIN04. The sequence goes on along the minus strand of CAXXKJ010000002.1, from coordinate 1,043,970 downwards.
CTACAACGTCCAGATTTCCACCGACGCTGGCGACACGTGGACACTGCTCGAACCCATCGGCGGCTATCCCGATACGGACGGCGTCTGGGTGAACGGCTGGCAGCCCTGCTTCAACAACACCGGCCCGAACAACAGTATCTGGGTACCGGTCGAGTTCGACCTCAGCGCCTACCAGGGCCAGCAGGTGTGGCTCGGATTCTACTTTGCCTCGGACGCCTTCATCCAACGGCCCGGTGTGACCATTGACGACCTGCAGGTCTATCTCGAGGAACGTGGATTCCCGCTGGAACTGTACGCCGAAACGACAACGTCCCTGATCGCGGAGAACGGTGGCACGCTGGAGTACTTCTATATCATCGCCAACGATTCACCGGACCCCGTCACCACCGATCTGTGGTCACAGGTCAGGCTGCCAGACGGCGATAACTATGGCGACCCTGATCAGCAATTGCTCACCGCTGAGCCCGGCTTCACCACCATCACGGGGCAGACAATGAATGTTCCACCCAACGCCCCGGGTGGACGGTACAGCCTGGACGCCTACACCGGTGAGTTTCCGGGTGTCATCGACGAATCCGCGTATTTTTACTTCAGTAAGGAACTCGACTCGCAAGGCGACATTCCCGCCCCACCACCGCCACCAGGTGAGGATCCCGGCGGTGTGTCTCACGCGCTGAGCGTGCACCCGAATCCGTTCAACGAAGCCGCTTCGGTCAGCTTCACCCTGCCATCAGAAGGATCGGTGTCCCTGCGGCTGTACAACGTTCAGGGACGAGAAGTGATGCGGCTCAGTGACGATCAACTGGCAGCCGGTGAGCACACCGTTTCATTCAACGCAGGCGATCTGGCCAGCGGTGTGTACTTCATCCAACTTCAGCAGCCTGGTGGTATCGCCACGATGCAGAAGGTTCTTCTGCTGAAGTAAGACTTGAGACCTGAGTCTGGAGATCTGGACCTGTGATCTGAGACGTGAAACGTGAGACTTGAGACTTGAGACTTGAGACTTGAGACTTGAGACTTGAGACTTGAGACTTGAAACTTGAGACTTGAGACTTGAGAAAATAAAGTGCCCGTGTTTGCTTGCAAACGCGGGTATGTTGCTCCTGGAACGGACAACGTAACCAGTGTGTGATTTATTCCCACGACATTCATGTCGTGGATCCTCCGCTCGTGATACAACACCGACACCGTACCTTAACGGACATGCCCTCGGACTTCAGTCCGGGATTATCCTGACGAGCTCGCTGTCGGTACCCGCGGGAGCTTCTTCTCGCTACCGCGGCTGATCCAACACGTTGAATGATCGGTATCAGGTCCGCGTCCGCAAGCGGACACCGGCACGTCATACACGCGGGCACGCTTCTTCCCTCATGGACACGCTTCACCTGTCCACCATAAAAATGTCCCGGCGTGAACCGGGACATTATTGTGTCTGCGTTTACCTCAGAACTCCTCCAACTCACACCGGGATGTTCTGCAACCTGTCAATCAGCGTGCGCACCGCCGCCGCGCGGAAAATGCCCCACGCCTGCATGCTGCCACTCAGCATTTCCAGCCGGTCCACCCACAGCGGCAGGTTTTCCGGTGCCACCGGCGCATAATCCTCGATGCCTTCGTCCGAATCGATCGGCATTGGGTCAGCGTCCCCGATTTCAGCCAGGTACAACCGGCTTTCGAACGGCAGCGTGTACTCATCCGGTCCCGTGTAGGTCAACGTCGCCAACGGTACCGAACGAATGCCCTGCAACCCGGTTTCCTCGTAAAGTTCCCGGTGGTAGGCCGCCTGTACGTCTTCGCCGCGATCCACCCCTCCACCCGGGATGCGATAGATCCCGGACGGGTAATCGATCTTGCGTTGCAGGCAGATCCGACCGTCGCTGCGGCGTAGTGCGAACAGCACCTCACCAGACCGGTCCGACCGCGTGAACGGCCGGAAGTTTACACCCGGCAGCCGCACATGCACCGGCTCGAAATCGAGCGGCATCCCCTTCAATTCGGAGATCATCGTCCCGGCCGCGACGCCGTCCGGCGACACTTCCGCGTGACGGAACCCGAGGTATTTGAACGCCTGCTCGATGGCGATCGCACCGTGCAGGATGATGTCCGCACGCAACGGATTGCCCGGCAACTGCCGCCGCTGGCTGACTGTCATCTGCGATAGCTTCTCTACCAGAGCACGCACGATATCACGATCGAGGTAGTTGATCGCGTCCGGCCCGTGTTCCTTCGCCAGCAGCATCGGAACATAGCCGGTGAGCGTCGTCGCGGTCGCGCCAATTAATGTGACTTCGGCGTCACGCGGCGGACGTTCGACATGTTTCAACTGTTCCCGGACGACGTTCTTGATATGTTCCAGTTCCGCCGGCACAGGTGGATCACTGGTCGGCGCGGACTTCCACAGGTGGCTGGCCCCCAGCTCGAGGCTGATGTACGATTCCGGAATCGCACCGGAACCCACCGTCATCTCCACCGACCGGCCGCCAAGGTCGAAGGTGACCAGCGGCTTGAATCCGTGTCCGTTGACACGTTCCTTCTGCGCCAACTGAACCTCACGCACGGCGTAAAATCCCGCAGTGGCTTCTTCTTTCGGTGTCAGGATGCGGGTGCTGACTCCGTGCTCATCGTTGAGCCGGTTGATCAGCTCGACGGCGTTATTCGCCTTGCGCAAGGCTGCGGTGCCAACCGCGCCACGTACAACCGCGCCGCGATTCTCCGCTTCCTGAATCAGGTATGCGGCAGCATCGAGGACACGCTCAATCGTCGCCTCATCGATGTTGCCTTCGTCGTCGATCCCCCGGTTGAGTCGAGTTATTCGCTCATCGAGGTGGACGGTGCGGAATGAATTTGCTTCGGGATAGCTGCAAACCGCCAGTTTCATTGCATTGCTGCCGATGTCGAGCATGGCATGGAGTGGCGTTACGACGGGGGTGGTGCTAGAAGGACGTTCTTGTGCGACAGGCTGCATGGGGATTCCTCCCAAACTGATGGGCACTCGCAGGTGGAATGCCGCGGTGGTAGGACTCAGAAGCCATTCATTTTCGGGTCGCCCGCGGTCCAGTCTTGACCGAGGCTGCGTACAAATTCCTCCACGGTTTTAACCACGTTGCTATCGAGATGCCCGTTTTCCACGGCGGCGTGCGCCATTCGCAACGCCTCCTTCATCGGTAACGGGCCTCGGTACGGTCGTTCAGTCACCAGCGCGTCAACGAAATCGACTGCGGCGATAATACGCGCGTTCAGTGGGATGTCCTCACCCACCAGCTGATCCGGATAACCGGTGCCATCCATCCGTTCATGATGATGACGGATGATCGGCAGACTCGGCTGCAGACTACGCAACGGCTTGCAGATTTCCTCACCACGGATCGGATGTGTGCGCATGATCTCGCGCTCTTCCGGCGACAAAGGTCCCGGCTTCAGGAGGATCGCATCCGGAATCGAGATCTTGCCGATGTCATGCAGAATTCCGCCACGCTGCAACGCCTGCAGGTCATCCTCGCTCACACCGAGACGCTTGCCGATTTCCACCGAATACGACGACAGCCGCTTGCAGTGGCCCTCGGTGTAGGAGTCCTTCGCTTCCACCGTCATCGCGAGCGAGAAGATGATCGATTCGGCACGTTCAAGGTCATCGGTAAACTGCTTCAAACGCAGGAGGGAACGAATCCGCGCGGCGAGTTCGGACAGCTGGAACGGCTTGGAGATAAAATCGTCCGCCCCGGAATCGATACCGCGTACGCGGTCCTCCACACCACCGAGTCCGGTCAGAAGAACAACCGGCACGAGGCGCGTTTCCGGGTTGGTTTTTATGCGTTGGCACAGCTCAAACCCGTCCATCACCGGCATCATCACATCGCTGAGCACCAGGTCGGGTGGGCGGCTGGTCACCGCTTCAAATGCGTCTTTTCCGTTCTCGGCGAGTTGAGCCTCGTATCCCAATGCCTCGAGCATCTGCCCGAGAACCTCACGGGTATCAAGTTCATCCTCAGCAACGAGAATCCGGGGGATTGTGTTCATCGAATGGATCCTGTACTACCCTGCAAGATAAGCACTTTAATTCAAGAATTGTCACAAAAGTCCGGATTTGGTTTCTCTCGAGCGATTACGAAGCGAGCACCAGTGAGACACCCTGCTTCTCACCCACGGAACCAACACGCCACGCGGATTCTCCACGTTCTCGCATGCCGTTCAAGTAGTCCTCCACACGGCTCTCAGGCAGCGATATCAGGAGCCCACCCGAGGTTTGCGGATCAGAGGCCAGCCGTCGCATCTCGTCTGGAACCGAGTCCTCGACGCGCGCGTCTTTCTCCACGAACGCGAGATTTCGCCGCTCCCCGCCACTGAAAAATGAACCCGAGGTCGCGACCTTCATCGCGCCGTCAATCACCGGCAGGCTGCCCACGTTGAGCGTCACCGTCACTCCCGACGCCACCGCCAGCTCGCGCGCGTGCCCGACCAGTCCGAAGCCGGTGACGTCGGTTGCCGCATGAGCGTCACACTCCCGCGCGACTTCCGCCGCCGTACGGTTCAACCGGACCATCACCTCCGTCATCGCCCGGACAGCTTCTTCGTCCGAGGCGTCATTCATCATCGCGTTTGAAATCAGCCCCGTGCCGAGAGGTTTGGTCAGGATCAACGCGTCACCCGGCTGCGCGCCGGAGTTCGCCAGCATCCCGTTGCGAGGATCAAGCACACCGGTTACCGACAAGCCGAACTTGATCTCCTGGTCCGACACCGAGTGCCCGCCGGCCACCGCCACGTTCGCCTCGGCACACACCGCCGCCGCGCCGCGCAGGATGTCCGCCAATACTTCCTCAGGCAACTTGCCGTCCGGGAAGGCGACGATGTTCAACGCCGTCACCGGCGTCCCACCCATCGCATACACGTCCGACAGACTGTTCGCCGCTGCAATCCGGCCATAGTCATAGGCATCGTCCACAATTGGCGTGAAAAAGTCGAGCGTCTGGACGAGGGCGAGCTCGTCCGTCAGCCGATACACACCTGCATCGTCCAGAGTCGAGGGTCCGACCAACAAGTTCGGGTGCTGCTGTTTCGGCAGCAGCGGCAAGATGCGATCCAGCACCGCCGGATCAAGCTTGCTCGCTCAACCGGCACACCGTGTAAACCGGGTCAAACGAAACCGTTCGCTGGCTTTCTTCGTTGACATCGTTTCCCGTTCAGCTCGTGTCAGAGGGGCAGACGTATGTAGCACCGCGCAACCTCCCCGCGCAAGCACCACCGTACCCCTCGAAACCATCGAATGTCAGCGAATCCAAAACTTATCGAATTCTAACGCAAACTAAACTGGCATGCGTCTTGCGCAACTTGTCTTTAGGTTTTTTAGAGTTCTCTTTTGGAACAAAAAGCAAGTCATAGTCAAGATATCGCGAGTTATCGATGAGTTTGTTGAGTGCGACAGACCTGGCGATCCAGGCACGAAAAATCGCCCATGATTTGTGCGGAAAAATGCAGGCATTGAACACCGGGAATGGCAACCGCCACGAGCTGGTCAACGACTGCAAGAGCCTGCAGGTACGGGTTTCGCAGATTGTGGATGAGCTCGAACGGTCACTTGTGCATGAAGATGAAACAGTTGCCGTCACCTTCTTCCCGTTCCGGCAACAGGGCGATACCGTCACTGAACCACAGATTCGCGAATCCGGATCGAGCTACCGTATCGGTAATTCCCCCGCGGAGCAAAGCCGCGGCACCATGATGCTGCCATCGACACCCCCCGAGGAGTCAGCATAAATCCATGCAAACGATGTGATGTCTGGGAAGCGCGAAACGGGCGGAGCCAAATGGCTCCGCCCGTTCATTCTTTGTCAAGACGCCGCGTTCACTCAGGTACGCAAGAAGTTCTTCACCACGTGAATCCCGTCCGCCAGCTCATCCTCGTTCTCACGGAACGTGTCCACCAGCACCACGCTCGCATCCGGGAATTCCTTGCGGAACAGGTTGCACGCGTTTGGTTCATTATCGAACACCGCGATCACCTCGCCCGCCTCGGTGATCGGCTTGATCAGGTCCTGTTTGAATTTGAACTCGTCCGCGCCGTCCACTTCGCTCATGAACAACGCACCCACCTCGCCACGCGGAGCCGGCAACTCGTACATACTCAACGACCGTTCGGTACCGAACGTCGACTTGTTGCGATTCCGCTTGCCGGCGAGATACAGCGTCGTCGATCCGGCCTTCGACAGCTCCTTGATGAAGTCGACAATGCCCGGCGTTGGCAGATCGAACATGATGTACTGGTCGCTGGTCGCTTTCTTCTCGTATTCCGTCTCAATCCAGCCGAGGATGCCCTCTTCCACGATGCCGACGTCACGCAACGTGTCCTTGAGGCCGTACTTCATCGTGCGCGGCTTGATTGACGCAATCGCGGCACGGTGTTCGTCGGTCAGCGGAATCTCCGGATTCTGATCCATGATCAGGTCGGCGAGGACTTTCATCACACGCGGACGTTTGTCCAACAGACAATCGTCCACATCGACCACAACCAGCGGCAAAGTCTTGCCACGGTTGAAGATCTCACGTGATTTGTCGGCCAGCTGCTCAAACAGCTCGGCGGGATGTATGGTCCGTTTCTGGAGTTCGTCAGCAGATGGCATGATCTTGTGTCCTTCGGTTGTCGCCACGGGGGATCAGGGCAAACCGGGATCGGCCTCTTGGTTACCCGGGAATTTGTGATGAAAAGTACGAACTCTGAACCCCAAGCGAAACTCGAGGGAGACGGGCAGAAGACAGTCATCAGTGCTCAGTACTCAGTGGTCAGTGGGATGCGGGCTGTGGACGGTATACCGGAAATCGGTCGCCGGTAATGCGTGATCGCTGGCCGAGAGATACGGCATCGCTGTCCATGAGATGATGTTTTACACCGCGTAGCGGTGAAGGGTGGTTAGCGTGTGGCTTCAGCCACACGAACAGAGGCACCTCCCCACCCCACCTTAATTATTCATCCAATACGGCAACTTGCGCGGTGTGTCGGATCCCGACACCTCCGGATCTTCCGCCGAGGCCGCCCACGCCAGCTCTTTCACCTTTTCCGTCGCCAGCTCATGCCACGCGGCAAATTCCGGCTGTTTGGCGGTGGCGAGCGCGAGGGCTTCGTAGGCGTCGTACGCTTCGGTGGATTCGCCCTGCTTCTCGAGCAACGGTGCCAGCTTGAACAACGCTTCCGGCTGGCCGGGGTGAACACGCAGCGCCTGACGATAGGTGCGGATGGCATCTTTCTCCTCGTGCCGCGTGAGTTGAGCCGCGCCGAGGGCGAGGTGAACCGATATATTCTGCGGATCGAGTTTCACAGCGCTGCGGAAGGAGCGGATCGCTTTCGTGACGTCGTTTTGTTCGAGCCGCAGCATGCCGAGGAGATAGTGCGCGTGGGCCAGCCCGGAATCGAGATCGATGGCGCGTTTGACCGCTTTTTCCGCGCCGGGCAAGTCCCCTGCTTCACGCAACGCGAGCGCCTGGTTCAAGCGATACCAGCCCTCGGGTTCGACCGACTGCTCCGCCGCCATGCCGTACGACCACGCCGCCTTCTCGTAGTCTTCCAGCTGGTAGTTCGCGTAACCGAGCTCCGTGAACAGAACCGGGTCCTGCTCCCCATAACGGCGAGCCTGTTCCAGCGCCTCCACGCCCAGCCGGTAATGCCCTTCGTGGATCAGCCGGATGCCCCGGTCACGAAGCTTGACCGGACTCTCCAGTGTCAACGTCGGCGGCTTGTACAATCCAGATTCTGTAAACGTGCCACCTTCCTGGAAGAAGATTTTCGGGGAGGTGCCGGCTGCACCCGTTTCACTCCCAGCCGCATTCTCGGTACCGTCGGCGACCGTCCCCGTGAGCTCACCGTTCACCCAGGCGAGCGCTTTTTTCGCATCTGCGTTGACCGCATCCAGCTCGAGCGCGGCCTCGAGCGCTTCCGCCGCCGCCCCGCGTTGACCGAGACGGCCATACATGACACCGAGGGCGACCAGCGAAGGGACATGCGTCGGTTCCAGGTCAACCGCCCGCTGGTACGCAGTGACGGCCTGCTGCAAATCGCCCGTTTCCGCTAATGCGCGCGCGTAATTGCGCCACGCAGACGCCATGTCCGGCGCGACGTCGGTGCCGTGCTTGTACGCGTTAACCGCACCTTCCGCGTACCCCGTATCCGTGAACAGGATGCCGAGTGTATTCCACGCGGGGTAGAAATCCGGTGCGATGGCGACCACCTGGTGCATCGCGGAGATGGCGTTCGCCTGCCGGCCAAACTCCTGCAACAGCCGTCCCGCACGGTACAACGCACGGTAATGCTCCTGGTCGAGCTCGTACGCCTCCCGGTAGGCAGCGTAGGCCTGTTCGAGTTCTCCCTGTTCTTCATAGGCCCGGCCATCCGCGAAGGCCTGGTTGGCTCGCCCGGAGTCAATCGTGGGCAGCATCTGCGCTGTAACGACGGAAACGCCTAACGCGATGACACACATCACAATCAGTAAGTTTTTGTAAATAAAATACATAGTCGTTCCGGTTCGCGGACGTACGGACGGCTTCTACTCAAATTATCGGCAGCATTACAGCGATCCTCGAGCTCGTCCCCTCTTAATAGGAATGTCTCCGATTTTTTTAACCGAGCCTAACCACCTTTCTTTCGTTGACCATTTTCATACGGTAGCTTTAGGCACGGTTCACGATACGGGTCCAACCTATCTTCGGGCACATGCCGACCTGTCTACATGTTATCTTACAGGCCAGTACCGCATTCCTGACGAACCGAGCAAAACCGGTATGAAGAATTCAGATCCGAGGAGACTGATTCCATGGCACGCTTGATTCCGATGTTCCTCGCCCTGCTGTTCCTCGCAGCTCCCACGCTCGCTGTCGACGACACGATGGCCAATCCGATGGTTCGGCCGTACGCTGTCACCAGCAACGCGACCGGGGTCACGATGAGTTTTGACGACCTGACGGTTAACTGGACTGCCGAGGGAGAAACCGTAGTGCCCAAGCTTCCGGGCGCTGGTGAACTGGGTGAGGCAGGGGGGCCACGTCTTCCGGTGTACAGCGAGCTGATCGCTGTGCCTGAGGGACTCAACCTGGTGGTGGCGAATGTGAACGTCACCTGGCGCGACCTGGGTGTGCGGCAGCTTGCCCATGACACCGGCCAGGAGTTTGAAACGCCGCTCGACATTCAGCTCTTCAAAAAAGCTGCCCGGGAATCCGAGGAAACGGTCAGCGTCGGCAAGACGGGACGGTGGCGCGACCTGCGTGTCGCTTCGGTCGCGATCCGTCCAATGCGCATTGACGAAGCCACTGGACACGTGTACGTCGCCGACGATCTGGACATCGAGTTTGCCTACGAACCCGACACCGACTGGTCCGATGACGGCCTCGATCCGCCGGGGATCAGCGAAGCGTTGCTGCCGCTGTATGAAACGTACGTAGCAAACGCTACCGATTTCATCGACTACAGCGAAGTCGTTCGCGGCACGTACCTGATGATCTACCCGTCCCAGTGGGAAGATCCGGTGCGGACCCTTGCAGCGTGGCGTGCACAGACCGGTTACACGGTCCAGATGGCCACTACCGCTGAAACCGGCAACTCCTTTGATGATATTTACGCTTACATCCGCAACGTCTACGAGAACGCCAGCCCACCGCTGGAATACGTTGTGCTGATGGGCGACATTGACGACCTGCCGCAAATCGCGACCGAGTACATCGATCCGGGGTCGCCGTGGCCGATCGATCCCGATATCGCCACGGACCAGATGTACACCTATGACATTTATGCCGGCAATACGTACGAGGATGTGCTACCGCAATACCTGATCGGGCGCGTTTCGGTGGATACAGAAACCGAGTGTCTGACCATGGTCAACAAGATTATCCAGTACGAATCGCAGCCGCTGATCGGTAACCATCCGGAACGCTGGACCCGGGCAGTGACCATTGCGGACGCGACGTACGCGATCAGCACCGCGCTGACCCAGGACTGGGTGAAATGGCAGTTCGAGAATAACGGCTTTACCGACGTGCACCAGATCGTGCGCACCTGGAGCAATCCGGGAAACGCGCAGATGATCTCTAACGCGATCAACAACCATACCAGCTGGGTGACGTACCGTGGATTCGGTTCACACACCTACTGGGCCGGACCGTACTTCTACGACGACGACATCGAAGACGATATCAACAACACTGACGAGCTCGTCGTCATCACCTCGATGGTGTGCGGCGGCGGAGCGTTCGATGAACTGGACGACGATCCGTGTTTCGGTGAAACCTGGATCCGCCACGGCTCTCCCAATGACCTCAAGGGTGCGGTTGCCTTTATCGCGCCTTCCGAAATCGACACCCACACCCGCTGGAACAACATGATGCTTGGCGGATGGTACACCGCCATGTTCGATCAGGGTCTGCGTACCCTCGGCCAGTGCCTGCTGTCAGCGAAGATCCAGCTGCACAACAACTATCCATACCTGTGGAATGCGGGCGGTACGAACGAAAACAGCGTCTGGTTCTACTTCCACACGTACAACATTCTCGGCGATCCGGCGTTGCAGCTTCGCGCCGAGGTCCCGAAAGTGCTCGAAGTCGACCATCCAACTGATTTGCGTGAAAACGACACTTACGTCGAAACACTGGTCCTTGACCAGTACGGCGTACCAATTGACAACGCGATGGTGGTGGTCACAACAGACCTTACAGACATTGTCGGGCATGCACGAACGAATGCATCCGGCGTTGCCAATGTCATGCTGGATGAAGCTTTAATCTCAGGGGGCCAATACACACTGACCGTCACCCGTCCGGATGTCGAGCCCTACTCGTACACCTTCGGCGACGGTGGTGCCGGTGTGGTCAGCCTGATCAGTACCAGCGGCGTGGAAGACGCGTCCGACCCGGACACCAACAACGACGGCTACATCAACCCGGGCGAATTGATCATCCCGGAAGCGTTGCTGGAAGTTGTCAAGGATGGCGGACTTGACCAGATGCTGGTATCCATCAGCATCCCATCCGAATACGGTTCCGTCGAAAATTCCTACCAGTTCTTTGGCACACAGGGACAGGGTAACCAGGTAACGACGGACGAGCTGCGTATCCGGCTGAACTCCACTGTCGCGAACAATACGCGCGTGCCCGTCACTTTCCAGGTTCTTTCCAATGACGGCAACCAGTCACACCTCGCTGAGTTGCAACAGGTCAAGACGCCTCAGCTGGAAGTGTCCGACGTCGTTTTCCAGTCCGATTGGTATCCGGGTGATCAGTCGATGGTGGATGTCCATCTGGATAACCTGGAGACACTCGTCGGTGCCTTGTCGGTGACCGCCCAGTTGATGGTGGATGATCCGTTCATCACCGTGCTGGACGGCGACGGCAGCTGGGCTGCGATCTCCGGTGGCGCAACCAATGTCGCCATGAACGATATGTTTGCGCTGGAGATTTCGGATCAGGCGTACCCCGGCCATGTGGCCGAAGGCACGATGATGTTAACCACCGACCGCGGGTTCGAAATCGAACTCGACGTCGAGTTTGTCGCGATGGGTTCCGGACCGGATGTCCCGACCGGACCCGCCGGCCCGGGCTACTACATCTTCGAGGACACCGATCCCGGCTATGACTACACACCCAATTTCACCTATGTCTCCGTTGTCGGAAACGGCGGCTGGGACGTTGGCCTGGACGATGAGGACGAAAACGAGGACGATGTCGTTACAATCGACCTGCCGTTCACCTTCCCGTACTGGGATCAGTTCTATGATGAGGTGTCTATTTGCTCGAATGGGTGGATCACCTTTGGCGACACCGGCTTCTACTTCTTCCGCAACCGGCCGCTGCCGGGCGCGTTGACACCGGTCGGAGCGGTTTGTGCCCTCTGGGACAACCTGCTCTTCGACACCAACAACTCGGGCGTGTTCGCCTACCATGACCAGGAAAACGGCTACTTCGTGATCGAATGGTATCGTGTCTGGCATGAACGGGATCTGCAATGGAACGGCCTGACCGGTGACCCGATGTATTTCCAGATCCTGATCCTCGATCCGGCGGTACACGGCACGGCGGGCGACCTCGGTAAAATCGCCATCCTGTACGATGACATTAAGAACGAGGATGGTGCGGAAAACTACCTCACTGTTGGACTGACCAGCCCGAATGGGCAGGAAGGCCTACAGTATGAGTTCGCGAACGAGAACCCGTCGACTGCCGTCGGCGTGGTGGATGGCCGCCAGCTGATGATCGCCGCGACCAACGTCGCCGAACCCGCACGGCTCGAGTATTCACCGCCGCTGGTGCAGATGAACGCCGAAGCCGGTGGTAATGGCAGCGCGGAATTCACGATCCGTAACGTCGGTGGCCGGGCGACAACGTTCGACATCTGGCCGGAAGGCATCGACTATTCGTGGGGCCTGCCAGGCGAACTCGACAACTACGGCGAGCCGGATGATCTTGGCTACCGCTGGTACGATAGCCGGGAGTCCTTCGGGCCGGAATACCAGTGGGTTGACATTGAGCAACCCGGGTACGAAGTCACGATGAATACCGGTGATCCGGACGGATTCGGATCCATTTCCAACGAAATTGATCTCCCGTGGGACTTCGATTTCTACGGTGAAACCTATTCCAGCTTCTGGGTCTGCGAATCCGGCTACATCACGTTCACTGAACCGGCGGATGGGTACGGCGAAAGTGCAAACACGTCGTTGCCGCGGCCGTATGCCCCGCTCGCCTCGATCTTCCCCTACTGGGACAATATCGGTACCGATGAGGGCGGCGCGGTTTACGTTCGCACGATGCAGGCTGCCGTGGTGGTGACCTGGGCGGATGTCCATCAGCTCGACTGGGATACGGACGATGGTCCGTACACTTTCCAGGTCGTGCTCACCCCGGACGGCGCGATTCACACCCAGTACCAGGAAATGATTGGCGATCTGGACAGCGCCACCATCGGCATCAACGACGAATCCGGTGACAATGGGCTGCTGACCGTGATGAACACCGCCGTGCCGGCGTTCCTCGAGGACGAGTTGGTGGTTCGCTTCTCGCCGGGCCTGCCGTGGTTGACAACCACCCCCACGACGCACAGTATCGGCAAGGGTGAGTCAATCACCGTGCAGCTGTCTGCCGATTCGGATGATCTGCAGGCGGGACTGCATCAGGGCCGCCTGCTGCTGCTGAGCCACCTGACCGACGAAGCGTACGCGATCCCGATCGACTTCCTCGTCACCGATGAGTCGCTCGGTTATGCGCCACAGATTGGTGACCTGGCCGGTGAGTCGATTGCTCCGGGCGGTACGTTCATGCCAATCGCGTTGGATCCCTATGTCGAAGACTGGGACGACGCCGACGCCGACCTCGACTGGGTCTGGTACGGTTCGGATTCGTTGAACGTCTCGATTGACGACAATCGCATCGTAACTGTTACGCCGGTGGACGGCTGGAATGGGCCGACAACCTTGTTCTTCCGCAGCACCGACCCGATGCTCAACTACCAGACGCAGCCGTTGGTGTTTGACGCTGGCAACGCCAACGACCCGCCGCGCTTCCTGACCGCGTCACCGGATGCCCTCGGCCAAACCGGCCTCGGCACGTCGGTTAACTTCAGCGTCACTGTGGAAGATCCAGAAGAGGATTCCTTCGACCTCGAATGGTACCATGACGGCGGCTTCATCGGCAGCGGCACCTCGGTCGACATCACCTTCGACAACGAAGGCACGACCACGGTGCTGGTGATCGCCCAGGATGCCAACGGCGCATCCAGCGAAATCCGCTGGACGGGCAATGTGACGGATCTCGGCGTGAACGATTCTTTGGACGCTCCGTTGCCACAGACCAGTTCACTGGAAGCGGTCTATCCGAACCCGTTCAACGCGTCGGTGGTTCTGCGCTACGCGTTGCCGCGGTCGTCGGATGTGCAACTCGTCGTTTACAACCTGCTTGGTCAGGAAGTCGCGCGTCACATGCTACCGGCTTCCCCGGCGGGACGGCACGAAATCGTGCTCGATGCCACCACCTGGGCCAGCGGTCTGTACTTCCTCGACTGGAGAGCGGGTGATGTTCGCCAGGTACGAAAAGCCGTGCTGCTGAAATAGGTATTGACGTTACAACACGCTATATTGTGAGCCCGGATCATTTGGTCCGGGCTTGTTTTGGTCAAGATCGGACGACGTCCATTCGAGATGAGACGACAGCGAGGAGTGGATAGCATGGGACGCAAGGACTCAATCTTCACCATCGCACTGTTCATACTCTTCACCGCGATGCTTGCGGGTTGCGGCGGAAGTTCACCGGCTGGCGGAGGGGGAGGCGGTCTGGATTACGGCCCGCCCTTTGGCGAAATCTTTTTCGATGATGGCAGCGGCAATCTGGCAACCGTTTCGTCTGTCCAGAGCAACGCCGATCCGATGTATTTCCCCGGCATCGGCCTCAATGGCGTGGTGTCTGACCTCGGATTCGGGTTCATCCTCAGCCAGACTGCGACTGAGACCAATGCAGACGTGGTCGCGTACGACCTCGATACGAACATGCTGTATGTGATCAACGAGGACGGCGAGGAAACCACCAGCTACTTCGACGGTGAAGAAGCGGTTGAGAACCTGTACGCGCTGTCCAGCGGTGGATCGCGCCTGGTGTACGTCCGCGAGATGGGGTCGGACCACGAGCTGATCCTGGCTGGCGTAACCACCAGTACGGTGGTCCAACTGGCCGCTCTCGGTAGTGGCGAACGCTACTACGGACGCCCCGCGATCTACATTTCCGGCAGCAAGAGCCGCATCGTGATGATGATCGAAAACATGGACACGCAGGACACGCAGCTGGTTTGTTACAGCAATGAAGGCGAGATCCTGGGCTCGGTGACCACTCCGGTTCAGGCGGCCTCCATGGACCCGGATGGCGACTATATCGCGTTCATCGATGCGGAAGAGCAGAACGAAATCATCTTCTACGATGACGACCTGGAAAACGAACAGTGGCGAGCTGACTTCAGTGAATTCGGCACCGGCGTCTCCGCTCTCGCCTGGAGTCCGGACGGCACCAAGATCGCCTTCTTCACCGGCGCGGCGGGTACCACCGGCAAGCTGGTCGTGTACGACCTCGGAGACGACGCCTTCCAGCAGGTGTTCCACGACGACACCTACATCTTCCCCATCGGCAGCGACAAGCTGTGGGCGGAACCAGCATGGAACCCCGACAGCAACGAGTTGGCTTTGACCGTGCGCACCGATGACGGAATGTATAACATCGTGAAAACCGATCTGGCCGGCGTGACGACGGTGTTGCATGAGGATGTTGGCGACACTCGCTATGTGGTGTGGATGAGCGACTAGCTTGAGGCTTGAGGCTTGAGGCTTGAGGCTTGAGGCTTGAGGCTTGAGGCTTGAGGCTTGAGGCTTGAGGCTTGAGGCTTGAGGCTTGAGGCTTGAGGACAATATACATCCGAATCGCACACTTACCACGGACTTAAGTCCGTGGTAAGTTTTTTATACTCTCTTTTCCTGTCTTTTACTCTCTTTTCCTGTCTTTTACTTTCTTTTACTTTTTTTTTCGTGCCTTCACATCACTTGAACGCAATCACGATCCGGTCGAGATCGGCGTAGTCCTGGTGCAGTTCCACCCGTTTCGCCCAACTCTGGTGCAGCTTCACCACCTCTTCACCCTGTCCTGCTCCGATCTCACCAACAAACGCGCCCCCGGTCGACAGCCAATTCTTCAGCCGGCGTGTCAGTTTGCGGTGAATGTCGAACCCATCCTCGCCGGCAATCAACGCTTCCTTCGGCTCATGATCCTTGATGTGCGGCGGCAAATTCTCCCAGTCCTGCAGCGTCACGTACGGCGGATTGGACAATATCAACGGCACGGGATGAATCGGCGGACGGAAGGTCACGCTGAACGCATCCCCGAGAATCAACCACAGCCGGTCGATGTGTTCCCGTTTTGTCAATGGATCGAGCGACCTGCGCTGGTACAGCACGGCATTGTCCGGCAGTTCCGAGGCACGTTCGTCCTTCTTCGGATCGACCTTGAAAAAGCCGTAGCGGCTGGCATTCGTCGCCGTGGTTTTAATCGCCTGCAGCGAGATGTCCACCGCAACCACTTCCTGCGCGATCCGCTGCTCGAACAACGCCAGGGTCAGCGCCCCGGAACCACAACCGATTTCCATCGCACGGCGGACACCGTCACCGGATACCCGCTTCGCATGGTCAATCAGCAGCTCGGTTTCCGGACGCGGAATCAACACCCCCGGATGAATTTCCAGCTCGAGACCGAAAAATTCAGCCTGGCCAGTGATGTATTCCAACGGTTCGTGCTTCAACGAGCGGGCGAGCATGCGGTCGAAAACCTGCTTCTGCCGGCCGCCGACAGGTTGGTGCGGGTTGAGGTAAATGTGGTACCGTTCCACGCCCATCGCGTGAATCAGCAACAGTTCGGCGAGGTTGCGCGCATCCTCCCAGCCTGCCTCATGCAAACGGTAGGTGCTGTCCCTGATGATTTCCGCGCGCGTCACTGGCCTGCCTCCCGGATCACGAGACTCCTTCCCGCAGCCGGTCCTCGGAATCACGCAGGCGCAGGGCGTCGATCAGGTCAGTCAAATCGCCGTCCAGAACTTCGCTGAGACGATACAGGGTGAGGTTGATCCGGTGATCGGTCACCCGGCCCTGGGGAAAATTGTAGGTGCGGATTTTTGCACTGCGGTCGCCGGAACCGACCAGCAACTTACGGCTTTCCGACCGCTTCGAACGCTCTTCCTCGAGCGCTTTTTCATACAACCGGGAACGCAGCACATGCATCGCCTTCGCCTTGTTCTTGTGCTGGCTCTTCTCGTCCTGGCACGAGACCACGACATTGGTCGGCAAATGCGTGATTCGGATCGCTGATTCGGTCTTGTTTACATGCTGCCCGCCCGCGCCCGAGGCCCGGAAGGTATCAATGCGCAGATCGCCCTCGTTGATCTCGACGTCCACCTCTTCCGCTTCCGGCAACACAGCGACCGACGCCGCGGAGGTGTGGATCCGGCCCTGTGATTCGGTGGCCGGGACACGCTGGACACGATGCACCCCGGACTCGAACTTGAGCAGACCGTACGAGCCCTCGCCCTTGATCGAGACCACGACTTCCTTGAACCCGCCCATGTCGCTGCCGCTGACGGAAATTTCTTCCATCTTCCAACCCATGCGCTCGCAATACCGCTGGTACATGCGCAACAGGTCCCCGGCAAACAACCCGGCTTCCTCGCCGCCGGTGCCGGCACGAACCTCGAGGATCGCCGTCTTCTCGTCCGAATCGTCAGGCGGAATTAACGCCAACTGCAGACGGTTCTCCGCCGCCTCAAATTGCGGTTCAAGTTCCTCGACTTCCGCCGCCGCGAGGGTGTGCATCTCGTCCTCTTCCGGCGTGTCGGAAACCAGCTGCCGTGCGCCCTTCAGATCCTGCTCGATCTTGTCCAGATCGGCGGAAGCGTCGATGACTTCCTTGAGACGACGATGTTCACGCCCCAACTTGCTCATCGCACGCGGGTCGGTGACGACGGACGCATCCGACATCTCACGTTCGACCTCAGTCAAACGTTCTTTCGCCAGCGATACCTGGCGTTCAATTAATTCTCGGTTCAGCCCCATGGAGCTCGCGGGTGGGTTGGTTCAACGTTCCGTTCCGGCTCATCTTGCAGATTCGCCGCATCCGTATGATGATGCGGAATATAGGCGTTCGCAACAGGCAACGGGGCACACAGCCCCGCATTCGTGCACCACGTGAGAACCCGACCATGTTTGGACGAATCGTCGCGACCATCATCCTCATCATCACCCTCGCGCTGCTGTATCTCGCACCTCAGGGCCTGCTGACCAAACCAACCCTCGAGGAAGCCGTCGCCGGTCCCTTCCTGATGCAGACCATCGAAACCCTCGACGAAGGGCTCGCCTATCGCCGTATCCTGGACGATGGCGCGGTGATCGGCACGGACTCGCTCGCGGTTTACAATGATCGCATTGTGGACGGAGACGGGACCGTACGGCTCGTTCGCTTCACCACACTCGATACCATGATGACCGAGTTTCCGCAATTGGCCGGTCAGGACGGCGAGATCTGGCAACGCGGCGAGTTCCTTGTCGCCAAGTTTCCCTACCGAGGCAACTGGTCGCCACGGCTCGGCAAATGGAAAGTTTACAAGGGCCTCGGCAACGAAGCCCGTGCGCGCGGCTTGCTGCCCGCACCGGTTCTCGAAATTCATGACGCCACCGCCGAAGAAATCCGTTACCTGATGCCGGTGAAAAGACAGTAGACAGTGCTCAGTATTCAGCAATCAGTGGTCAGTTGCCGGTAATCGTTATTGGGCACCCGGTACTCGGTGAACAACCCACTGACCGTTGTCCGTAGCTCGCACCCCATAGCCTATAGCCTGCAGCCTTATCCGAGACACAACAGCCTCCGGTGAATCATGCCGGAGGCTGTTGCCGAGGAGAGGGGGTACTGAAGTATGTCGGCTACATATCATCTCGCTTGTCATTGGTACTTCGGAACCGGTTTGCATGCCAACTAACAGCGGTTCCCCTGAACTTGGATCATGCTGTGTGCATGGTGTTTTGTAGCGTTTCTCAGAACTCCCAGATCAGACCCATCCGCAGCGCGTCTTCCGGCAGGCCGACGAACATCACTTCGGCGCGCAGGTGGTTGCTCAGCGGCAGGATCATGCCGAGGTCGAAGCGCGGGATGTAGACTTCCGTGCCACCGCTCAGCTCCGCACCGCCATCATCGGTGTAACCAGCCACCAGGTCTTCGGCGTAGGTCATGCCAGCACCCAGGAAGAACACGCCCGGGCTGAAGCCGAGGTAGGCGGACGCCTTCGGGGTGATGCCACGCACGTACGTGTTCGTGCTGTATTCGGTGTCCTGCACGCGCTTCTCGGTGACATCCAGGCTGTACGCGAGGTTGCCGGTGTACGCCGTCAAGGTCAGGTTCGGACGCAGGCCGTTCGGCTTGCCGATGCCGATGCTGAACGAACTCGGCAGCTCAACCGTCAGCTCATCACCCATGTAGTAGGTGTTTTCGTAGGTGCGGGTCACCTGGTTGATGTCGTCAACACGATCAATGTCGAAGGAAGCTTCGTTGTCGTTCAGGCTCAGCGGCAGGTATTCGTCAATCGTCGCTTCCATCGAGCCCTTGAGGTTGCCGCCGATGTTGATCGAGGCGCTCGCCGCAAGCGTCCACGCCGTTTCCGGATTGCTGCCAAGCTGCAGCGTCGCGCCAAGCTGGCTGTTGTAGAACGCGCCTTTGTAGCTGCCGTTGATCGCGCCGCCAAAGTCGTTGTGCCAGGAATCGGCCCCGCTGTTGAAGGAATAGCTGTCGCCACCCACCGACACGTCGCCGTCCACCGTGTAGCCACCATTGACATTCAGTTCCAGCGAGGTGCGGGAAGCGCTCAGGCCGAAGCTCCAACGTCCGTACTCACGTGCCGCGCCCAGCAGGAAACGGTGGCTTTCCGCATTCATGCTCATGTCCATCTGGCTCGCTAGGTCTAGCGAAATCGATTCGGCCGGATTGTCACTCGCCTGGGTCACACTCTGCGTGAACCCGTCATGCACCGCGCTCAGGTCCAGCGAGAACGGCTTCGAATAACCCGCGCCGAAACGCCAGTCCTTGACCGGCACGATCACCGCGACGGACGCCAGCGGGTTGGTCGTGCGACCCAGCGAACCAGCCAGTTCCGGATAATCAACGCTGTTCGACTGGGAATAACCCGAAATCGCCTGATCGACGCTCTCATTCACGGAATTCTGAATCCCGCCCGGGACACTGTTGATCGCCAGACGCGGCTGGATCGAGACACCAACCGCCGCGCCGTCACGCACGATCATCCAGGAAGACGGGTTGCTGAAGACGGCGAAGGGGTCGGAACGGGTCGCCGTCACCGAAGCGGTAGTCGCCGAGCTGATGCCCGGGCCGGAAAGCAACTGGCTGGCCGCGGACAGGTTCATCTCCATCCGGCCACCGACAAAATTGTTCAGGATCGCATCGTCAGCGCTCGCCGACGAAACAAACAGGGTGATCAGGGTGATGATCAGGGTAAAGGTGCGCAGGTTCGTCTTCATGGTGCCCTCTCTCTTTTCCGTAAAACTCCAAGACTTCGAACGGTTGGTTTCTAACTTCCGTCGATGATTCGGTCGACTTGATTCCAACAAATCCGAAGTGCTTGTCAAAGTACCCGGTGCATTTTGGTCAACCGTCCGGGCTGGTACGTCAGCGATTCTGATAAAACATACGGCTCAATTTTATCAAAAGCAAATTTTCTTTGGGGTTTTCGGTGTATCGCGGATGTTTGGGTTTTTAATCGCAAGCACTTGTTTATTCAGATCTTCCTAACACCGATAATCCCAAACAGCGGAGTTCTCCCGGAGCCAAGCGCCTCTTTTTCATCCATTCTCTCCCAAGAGTCCGAAAAGAGTCGAAGAAAACGAATATCCCAAACGACGAATTCTGAGTGGTGTACGACGAGTGTTTGAGGGGGTTCGCTCACGCGAGGACGGTTTGGGATTTTCTATCTATTAAGGAGAGGCGACTCAACTTCGGAAAATCGGGGATTCAGTCCAAGCTATCCAGGAAGGCAAAAAAGAAAAGCCCGCGGCTGCGGGCTGGAAAAATCAACGGGAATTGAACGAACGAATCTGCACCAGATGACAGTACAGGGTCCGACGGTTACAAGCTGGCGAGCATCTCGTACACGTTGGCGGCCGCCGACAGGCCTGACAACGCGGCAGCCTCGACCATGAAACCAGCCATTTTCTCACCGCTGAAAGCGTCCCCGGCCAACGCTAGCGGCGCGGGCATGTTTGCCGTCACCGGCTCGTCGAGCGGATTCAATGGCCACGCGTAGCGCCATCGGTGCAACGTGGTCGACACCGGCTCCGACTTCAAATGCGGCTGAATGGACTTGATCACCTGCTGCAGGACAGCGTCTGACGCATTCTCAACCTGTTGCAGCGAGAACTTCGGCGTCGCCTGAACCGTCACCGCCGATTCGGCTTCCTGGCCCAGCTTCCGGGTGTTGTCGAGGATCCAGCTGACGTTTTCGTTGTCGAGACGCAGCATGCCTGTGCCATTCAATCCGCTGGGACCGGATAATTGCATCAGCAGGGTGTAAATCGGCTGGTAGCGGATTTCGCTGAGGCGTGCCATCAGGTCCTTCGGCACATTGGCGACGTACTGCAAGAGCTGAACACTCTGCGGCGCGGGCAGGGTGAGGATGAGACCATCCGCTTCGTACACGTTGGCGGATTCGGTCCACAGACGCCATCCCCCGGGGCGTACGTCCACACGCATCACGCGTTCCTTGAGCCGGACATCCACATGTTGCGCCAACAGTTTCGGCACGTCGGTCATACCGTTGACACCGTGCCAGGCTTCCGGAGCGAGCTTGATGTGGCCGTTGGTGCTGGGCATCAACGCGTCAGCAGCGATCGGCTGTAGCACGCCTTGTTCGGCCCACTCCTGAACATAACGGTGGAACACGGGATGGGTGGTGTAGAAAAACTGCGCACCGTGATCAAAACGCAGGTCTCCGATACGGCGAGTGGCCATACGGCCGCCGACACCGGACGCTTTGTCCAGCACGATGACATCAATCCCCCCTTCCGCAAGGTGACGCGCGGCCATTAAGCCCGAGATGCCGGCTCCGACCACAATCACGCGACGTTTGCGTCCACCGGGTCCAGTCATAGCTTCACTCAATTCCTTCTTAGGATGTTTTCCGTGTCGTTGTAACGCTTACCCGTGACGGTAGAACCGCTCCTGTTCGGAGGTGACCGGAATTCGGACCAACCCGGCTTCCGAGCTGTTGCCGAAGTCGCAGGACATGAAGTGCAACCAAACGGTTGTGAAGCTCGCCGCCGCCGAGCTAACGAGCCGCATCTTCCCGGCAATCCAGGCCGGGAAGACTTCACGTGGTACGGATTCCGGAGCGATATCCATCCGTGACTCGATGGTTTGTGTGGTGGGTTGTGAGTAATCCATCCGAAACACCCGTGCAAACACTATCGCAGGCAACCGTATCAGGGCAGAACAACATTTCTTCTGCATACCGTGGGGGCAAAAGGCAGGCCAGAATCAAGCATGGCATTGGAACCGAACTGGATGCGAACGAATTGGTAATACCAATCCTTACCAGCGTTTCCGGGTTGGTCAACTTTTCAATTTGTTCGACTCCCCAAAGATGTGGAAAGTCCCAAAAGTCTCGATTTCACGGGGAGAACGAGGGGGCTCTGTGAAAAGCAAAGACGCCACGATTCATTGAACCGTGGCGTCCCGTTTTGTGACAATCTGACGCAAACGTCAGCGTAACTACTTGAGCAGCACAAGCTTGCGCACGGCTTTCTCCGGTCCAGCCTGCACCTGCAGGAAGTAGACACCGGATGCGTGCTTGGCGGCATCCCACGTGAGACGGTGGTAACCGGCGTTGTAGCGTTCACCCTGCGCCAGGCGCACAACCTCACGGCCGAGGATGTCGTACACCGCAACCTGCACCAGGCTCGCCTCAGGCAGCGCGATCTCGATACTGGTGGACGGATTGAACGGGTTCGGATAGGCTTCGCTGATCGCGAATTCTTCCGGCAGCAGGTTCATCTCGTCTATTCCGGCGAGCATGCCTGGGATCGCGTGGTTGGAACTGTCGGATTCACCACCGGCGTATATCGCGGTCACCCAGTAGTTCGGGTCCGCACCCGGGGAATCATCCGTCCAGCCCGTCTGGTTCTGAACCAGCGCCTGCTCGATACCGTCTTCATAGACACGGTAGTAGCCGATGAAGTCTTCGACCGCACCACCAACCGGCGCATCCCAGCTGAGCGCAATCGAGCCACCGTTATCCTGATAGACCAGGTTCTGCGGCGGATACAGCTTCGCCAGCATCACCTGCGGCTGCGTCACCGTCTGGTACTCGTTCAGCTTGAAGCGGCGATCAACCGTTTCGTAGCCCGGCGCGGAATAGACCAGCTCAAACGTCGCCGGCATCACCGTGATGCTGTACGTTCCGTCCTGGTTGACCGGGATCTCACCGTACGGCGAGCTGACCGTGATGTCAATGTCCGGGTTTGGCACGTCGAGCGCAACCGCACCCTGCACCGTCGCACGCGGCACGTAGAACAGGATCGCGGTGCCATCGGTAATCGTCGACACCGTCTCCGCGTACGAACCATCGCCATCCGCGTCGAAATACAGCAGGCCGAGGCCGGCTTCCTCGTCCGGCGACTCGATACCGACCGTCGCGTTGCCGAGGTCGTTCACATCCGCATACTGGAACAGGATGCGGGTATTTTCATCATGCGGCAGGTACGGCGGCGGGTTCGGGAAGTCGCGATCATTGAAGATGACCTGGAACGTTTCCCGCGTGCCGTCATCCGGCCACTGGCGGCTGTCATACCATTCCACGATGAAAATACCGGCCGTCGCGTCATGGTAATACGACAGGTTGGTTTCCGCGGCGCGGAAGTCTTCCCAGAACGGGGCGACCATTGCGGGCGGACCGTCCGAACCCGGAATTTCCGTGTTCGAATAGTCAGCCGGTTCGTCATCACCGGTCACATCGCCGAAGCAGAAGAACCCGTTTTCGTTGACGGTCAGCTGGGTGTAATCGTTGCCGTAGTAGCCAACGGTGAACGGCAGGTCAATGACGACGGCATCTTCTTCACCAGTCAGCGTCACGCGCGTACCCTGGCCGCCTTCGAGCGGATCGATCGCACGCCAGTTGAACGTCGGCGAGAAGACATGGTTGTCGGTGGACTGCACCGCGACGTAATTCACCTGCTCGGACGGGCCGGTGATTTTATCCCCGTCTTCCAGCAGGAAGATCGAGACATTCACGGACTGGCCCTGGTTGGTGTACGCTTCCACCTGGCCGGTCACCGAACCGTCGGTCGCGGTCACCGTGAACACGTCACCGGTCGGGAATAGCATCTGGAACCGGCCCTGCGCGTTCGTTGTCGTGTTCAGCAGTGGAATCTCTTCCACCGTCACCGTCGCACCAACCACCGGGCTGCCGTTGCTGTCACGCACGATACCCGCGATCTGGCCAAGCGGACGCGTAATCAGCTGGAAGTCGATGTCTTCGGATTCCTGACCTTCGGGAATGATGTACGCATGCTGGTAGTAGAAGCCCGGGGCTTCGGCCTTCAGCTGGATCGTCTCCGAAACCGGCAGGTACATGAAGTAGTCACCGTTCGCGTCGGTAACCGTGCCAGCACCGGAACCCATGACCGTCACCGTCGCGCCGGCAATCGCCTGGCCGCCGTTCTGACGCGTCACTGTACCCGTAATCGTCATCACGCCTTCCGCCAGCGGCACGTTCGCGGCGACGGAAAAGTCCTGCGGGCCGACCGGAACGTCCGTACCCGAAATCCGCAGCGTCCACTGTCCGGCCGCCGGATTCATCACCTCAACCTGCTCGACGTTGTCGCGCACGTTGGTGCCAGTCGTCGCCGGGCTCGACGGGTTGTTCCAGTCGAGAATCCACGGATCGTATTCAATACCACTCGGATCGACCAACACCAGGTCGAGGTCGTTGATCAACGTCACCGTTGCCAGGTACGAAGCCGGCGGATCTGCCCACGCAGCCGTCACCTTCAACACATCAAGACCCGCCGGAACGGTGAACGTCTGGGTTACCAGACCGTTGTCACCGACGGACGATTCGAGATAGCCGAAGTTCTGGATCGTCTCAACCGCGCGAACCGCGTCGACACGACCATAGCCGAACTGATAATCCGGACCGTGGTTGAACAGGTCTTCGGCCGAGTTGCAAAGAATCGCCTTGACCGTCGGTGGGTTCGGGAACTCCGTCATCGCCGAAATGCCCCACTGCTCGACGAGCAGCGCATTGACACCCGCGACAGCTGGCGTTGCCATGCTCGTGCCGCTCATCGTGGTGTAGCCACCACCCGAGTTACACGAGACAACGCTCACGCCAGGAGCCGACACATCCGGCTTGATGCGGCCGTCATCTGACGGACCCCAGGACGAGAAGGACGACATGTTGTCGTTGTCATCACTCGCGCCCACGGAGATCACGTTCTTCGCGCCAGCCGGCACGCCGAGCGTGCTGTAGGTGGTGCCGCAACGCCCAGCGCCACGCTCGTTACCCGCGGCGAAACCGACAATCACCGGCTCACCAACCGCACCGCGCACGATGCTGTCGAGCAGCGCGCTGGTCAGCTCGTAGTCGCCTTCCCAGTCGCAGTCATACCCGTTCGAGGCCGTGTTCGAACCGATCGAGTTGGTGAAGATGTGCGCGCCATGAACCTGCAGCGCTTCCTGGTAGTTTTCGAAGATGTCCTGTGGGCTGTCGTACAGGCAGTACGGGTTGCAGGATTCGTATTCGTAGCTGATCAGCGTGGCTTCCGGCGCCATGCCGCGGTACGGGTCTGCGCCGTTGCCGAGCACAGTACCCGCGACGTGTGTCGGGTGCGACGAGATGCCACCGGTTTCACCCTGCGTACCACGATTCTCGAAGTCCGGATGGCTGATGTCGACCAGGCCGCCATCATAAACACACACCGTGACCCCGTTTCCGCGCAGGTCAAACGGCGGGTTGTTGACTTCGTCCACATGCATCGCGGCGCGAACGCCGGCGTTGACCATACCCATCGGCGGGGCGATGTAGTCAACCGCCATCACGCCCGGGTCCTGCGTCAATTCATCGACCAGATCCGGAGAAATCTGTGTGTACCATGTGTTCAGCGGCGAAACATAGTCACCGGCAATCGCACCAAGCTGTGCCAGCAACGCTTCGCCGTAGCTTTCATCCAGCTGCTTCGCGAACTGGACGGCGAGCAGGATCTCATCACCGGCAACCGCCCACTGCGGCATCTCCTGCGATGTCACACGCGGCGCGACACGATCTTCCGGCATGTATTCGCCAGCCCAACGGACATCCGCACTGGACAGAGCGTTCGATTCAACATTCGCTTCCAGCCATGCAACCCACGCGCCGCCGCCGATGTACTGCTGCAGGTGGACGCCGTTGCTGCTCAGCGAGCGCTTCGCAGCCTGATCCGGGTGCGAATTGAACTGAATCAGCACGGCCTGTGGCTGGCTGACATCCCGTTGCTGGAAAAACTGGAGCTGATTGGCATCCGGTGTAAACGTGCGCACCGGCAAGTCGATCCGATATGTCTTCGGAGCGGCCTGCACCGTTGTCAGCCCACTTGTCAGCCACAACACGACCAACAACAGGGCGACACCTGTAACAACTGTTCGCCTCATCTCAGATCCCCTCACGTTTTACCCGTTCTCCCGCAGCCTTTGCCGGGGACAATAGTCCCGAAATATAGCGAATCGGCCTGTCAGCGTTCGCGAAAAGGAGCGGTTCTGAGAAAAAAGACACAAACTTTGGACCGGGCGGGATCGCATGAAATACGCTTCGGAAAGGTTTGTAAACAATAAACTTGGGAAGCTGGCACAACTGTGGCGAAATGACTCGAGGAGCGGAACGGCAAGCGAATGCAGCTACATCACAATTTCGAGCTCCATCGCTTCCTCATCTTTGAAATCAATCAGCTTCGGCGGTTTCAACTCGCCGTCGCTGCCATTGTGGGTGAGGATGATCGCGGGATTGGTCTGTTGATCCGGATTTTCTTTCGCAATGACACCGCGAAAGCCGATGAATTTCTTCGCGCGGTTGTTCTTGATCCGAACCTGGATGCCGACCGGATAACATTGCACCGAACGAACCAGCGCCTTGACCACATGCGAGTTCCACGATCCGACGCGACCGGTCAGAATCGCCGTCACCGCTTCTTCCGGCGTATAAACCCGCTCATCGATCACACCGGTAACCAGGTTGTCATAGATGTTCGCGACCGCAAGCACCTGCGCGAAACGGTGGATTTCGCCTTCACGCTGATTCGCCTTGGTCGGAGGCAGTCCACTCGCTTTCAGCTCACGGGGATACCCGTTCCCGTCAAGCTGCTCGTGATGCTGCATCACCACCGTCTGCTCGACAAACGCAGCGTCATCGTTCTCGCGCAAAATCACGCTGGAATAGATCGGGTGCTCTCGCAGCAGCATGCGTTCGTCGGCGTTCAGCTCGTACGGTTTCTTGTTCCGCAGATCGCCGAGAATCACCTTGCCGATATCGTGTAGCATCGCGGCGACACCGAGCTGCCGCAGTTCGCTCTGGCTGTAGTGAAACGAGCGGCCCATCATGATGCACAGCACCGTCGTGTCGACCGCATGCTCGTAATCCGCGCCATCATCCTCCGCACGCATGCGCATGGAGCTGAACATCACCGACGCGTTGGAGAGAACTTCCTCCAGGATGGTCGAGACGACACGCCGCATCGACGGCATCTTGACCATGTTCTTGTATTTGTTGCCCTTCTCGATCTCTTCCTTTATGTCGCCAACGCTATCACCCTTGACCGGCTCGACCGCCGCAACCGCCTTGAACACATCCCCGACTTCCTTACTCGCCATGTGGCGAACCGTGTCGCTGATCAGCTCCTGCGGTTGAATGTCCTTCGTAAGCTCGTTCATGACGTGGACATACATGATGCCACGACTGCGCATCAACGCGATGGTGTCGTCATCAAGCTCATAGCCGGACGCGAGCAACAGGTCGCCGCGGGAGTTGAACAGGGACTTGCCGAGGATATCACCGGGTTGCAGTGAGTCAATGCCCTGGATCTGCATGTACGTCCTGTGTCAGGTTTGACAACGTTGGATCTTGAAAATGTGGAATCATTGCGTCAACCCGCAAGGAGAGCGGGAGCAGTATCGTAAATACTGATGATGCGACGCTAACAATAAAGCGATTTAGACAACCCGCCCGCAATCCGTTTTTTGGACTGGCGGAAAACACGAAACCCTGGCTCGCACGCTGTCCGTAGCCAGCAAACATCACTCGGATTCAGCGTACACATCCTCCATCATCCGTGCGACAATCCCAGCCCAGATGTACGTCTGATGCCAGCCGCCCCACGCCGCGTCCGGGCTGTAGAACTCCCACATCGTGTGCGTGTCTGCCAGTACCTCGCTCATGCCCGCGCTGACACGTTCGGCCAGCTCACGCGCTTCGTCCACGTACCCATAACGCAGTAGGCCGCGCACAATCAGGTAGTTCCATTGCACCCATACCGGCCCGTTCCAGTAACCCTGCGGCTTGTAGTACGGGTCGTCCGCACTAAGCGACGGCACGCCGTACTCACGCCAGAACTCGTCCGGGTTGGTCAGGTGTTCGCGGACCAGCCGTTCGGCTTGTTCGTCCGTCGCGATCCCCGCCCACAACGGCAGGAAACCGATGATCTCCTTGCGCTTCAAGTCGCCGGGTTCATTGAACGAGAACCGGTCCGGGTTGAGGTTGCCCGCGTTATCGAACGGACCGTTATACCCGTTCGAATTGCCGTCTTCGCCGGCCCAGCCGCGCTTCACGTTGTGGTAGAAGAAGCCGGTCGCATCATCCCACATCGCCTGCTGGACGCTGTACGCCAACTCCGCGCCACGCTTGCCGAGCCACGTCGCAGCCTCACTGTTCCCCAACGAATCCTGCATCGCTGCGAGGCTGTTGAACTCGTTGGCCAGCATGCAATTCAGCCCCAGCGCTTCCAGCGAATCCGGCGGCGCGACTTCGTCCCAGATCACCACGGACGCATCCCGCAGCGACTCCAGCACCGCCTGCCCGCCCCACTCGTACATCCCGTCCGAGTCGCTGTCACGGTTCCGTTCCCAGTAACGGACAAATTGCTCGCAGGACGGCGCCATCTCCGCAAGAAACTCCCGATCGCCGGTCATCCGGAACAGCTCGAGCGTGATCCAGCTGTAGAACGGACCGGACTGGGTCAGCTCGCCATCGGTCTCGATGGTTTCCTCGAGATACGGTCCGACGCGATACGGGATGTACGCCCATTCGGTCATCGAGTCGGTTTCCGGTGCATACTGCGCTTCGGCGAACACCTTCATTGACGCCTGCGCCGACTGCGGGTCGAGATTGCCGTACGCCAGCATCGCCAGCGACTCGTGGAACACCTGGCCGCCGTGCCCCCAACCCCACGTCGGTTCGCGTGAGAACACGTAGTAGTTGTGCGTCAACCGGCCTTCCGGCGGCAGCATGCTCTGGCGCAGCACATTGTATGACGACAGCTGCAAAAGCTGCTGCTGACGGGTAGGCAACGTCACATCCGGCACTCCCGCAAATCGTTCGCGGTGCGGGTTCGCGAACTCGTCCAGCTCACGGTTCGCCAGATCATCGATCAGCCACTGGTTGCGTTCAAACTCGAACAGATCAGCCGCGGTCTGACGGAACACCCGGATCCGCTTGCTCTCACCGGGTGCCAGCGCGACGCTCTTGAACATCGCTGCACCGTTCGACATCAACGCGTCCGGTTCACGGAACTCGGCAGTGTCCGCCAGCATCTCGGTCAATGCCGGCATCGGCCAGCAGCTTACAGTTTCGCTCGCCGGACCGGGATACTTGTCTTCGCTGGTGCTGACAACCATGAACCGGCGCAGGAATATATCCGTGTCGGGATTATAGCCATATGACTTGCCAGCCTCGCGTTCTTCAACCGGAACCCGCGGGCTGAGATCGTAATTGTACGATGTCCCCTGCACCTGGTTGTGGTAGCGGAAGTAGGGAATGTCACGCGCGCCAGCGAGCAGGAACTCGTCCCGGTAATTTTCCCGCATCGACTTTTCCTGCGGCTTCAAGCGGCACTTCAACGGGTTCATGTAGATCCGGTAGATCTGCTTCGGGTCGCCGTCCCATTCGAGATGCACGCCGAACGAGTCAATCGTCGCCCGCAGGTTCCGAGGCGCGGTAATCTTGTTGCGGGTCAGGGTCAGGTCGTGACGTTCGGCGCCGGGGCTCAGCGGCACCGCCCGTGTCATCTCCCACCGTGCGCTCAACTTCTCGGACGGCACCGAAGCGACAATCCGCACCGTGTTCGAATCGTAGTCCTTCCAGCCGGTCTCGGCGCTGTACACACGGCTCGACCACTCCAGCTCGCCCGCCTCGAGTGCGAAGTAGCCGCGCGATTTCCACCAGTCCCACGAACTCGCGTGCATCGGAGACGCCAGCGAAATCAGGAAGCGCGGATCATGCGTCAGGAACGCGTACGCCTGCACACCAGTCGCGGACGGTTCGATCCGCGACCCGTCCGCGCGTTGCAACCGGCCATACACCGGCAGCACCTGCGCCTCGTCCGGTTTCACCCATTCCGGCAGCTCCGCCGAACTTCCATCCACCGACGAAAACACAGCAGATGTGTCCGGTGCGGGCAGCATCGTAAACCGGTTGCGTCGTTGGAAAACCTGCGGGATCTGCTTCGCCACGGTCCAGCCATCAGACGGGTGCTCGTGACGGAAACTCCAGCCCTCCGCGTCCGATTCCGCCAGCAGCATCAGTTCGTTGCCGAGGTACGGCGCCACGGTAACCGTCTGTTCCGACGCCGACTCGTTGGTCAACGTCAGCTCCCACACCGCCAGCGAGGATTTGTACACGAAGAACCGGCCATCCAACGCGAGGTCGGCGTACGGCTTCGCGATGTACCGCACATAGTCCGGCCACGATTCCTGCACTCCCGGCGGTTCGGCGTAGTCTGCGAGGTTGAGTACACGGTCGCCGTTCCGGTCGAACACCACCCCCCACTCGCCGTCCTGCGCGGTGCTGAACGCGACCGGCAACTCCTCCCGGTAATAGCGAAAATGATACCCCTGGTCCGGGACATAGGTCGCCCGTGATATGTCGGCGGCGTAGGTCGTGAACAACGGATCATCCGCACTGGCATTCAGCGCGGTCGGATCGAATCGTTCATCCGCCAGCGTCGCGTTGGTCAACAGCACGCAGGCGACGATCAGCAGCGGCACAAACACAGCCAGCACGTTCCGGCCATGACCGGATAGCATTGACCGGATGGTCAGGACGTTCGGAATGGATGGAATCAGACGGCGATCACGTTTCATCGACAGGTGTTCCAGCGTCAGGGGTGGAGCGTTTCACGTCAACCATTTCGCGGAATATAAGGGTTTGCATGGACATCGGCGCGATGCATGCCTAGATTACATCACTGTGAGCCCCCGCCGCCGCCTGCGATGATCCAGCAGCAGGCATGGCGTATAGGGCCGTATGCCACGGAGTCTGTATCACCAGCATCATTACAGGAGGGGGTTATGAAACGCGGTTCGTTTTACGTTCTAGCCATCATGTTGAGCTTGGCTACCTCAATCTCAGCGCAGGTCCACTATCATCATCTCACGCTCGAGCAGACCTCGATGCCAGAGGCGCACGGACTGGTCAGGCAGATGATCGTCGTCGGAAACTACTGGTTCATCGCCGAAGATGGGGTCAGCATTTACGACATCAGCAATCCAACGCAACCCCAGAAAGTAGCCACTGTAGTCCCAATGCAGCAGGTTGTCTCTGTCGATTACGCTGATCCGTATCTGTATATTGTTATTTCAGACTATCCGGAAGCCGATCGGTTTTGTATTTTTGACATAACCGATGTACACAACCCAGTTTTAATGAGTCAAGAGGATATTGGCTCGATTGCCGGTCATTTAAAATATATCAACGGCTATCTCTACGTTTCTTCCCCATATTGGCAGGATAATTTCTATAGAATATATAATGTTATGGATCCTTCGAATCCCTTTATGGTATACGAAGATTCACCAACATTTTTGCATCTGAATGTAGAAGGAAACATTGCTGTAATGTTCAGAGCCATGAGTTATAGCGGTCATGTTAAATTATACGACGTAAGTAATCCAGAATTTCCAGTTTTACTTTCGACCATTCCAATCGAAGTTGAACCCTCCCTGACAATACGTATAAATGGATCTTCGTTATATATTATACAAGAAGATGTTTTCTTTAATGTCTATGACATATCTGATCCATCAATTCCTGTTTTAACCGAATCTATAAATCTTACTGATTCTAGGTACATTGACCTACAATATAATAGTAATTTGTTGGTAATGACACAGTTAGACAATTCTTTACAATCTGCAACAATGACAATTTATGATAATAGCGACCCATTTCATCCCACTCAATTGAGTCAGACTCAGGTTGAAGCTATTGAGTATTTTCTGTTTCCCTCGCTGTCAGAAGACACTATAATTAGTTCAGTTTACATCCAATCCCGAAGACACGAGAACCTGTTCCTTCAATATGACATAAATGATCCGTATAACGTAAATCTATTTGATGGCTTCGGTCATTATATGAGGCAATATCACCTGCTTAAATCAGGTTCTATTGTCTATTCAGCAGGTTATCAGGGCGTATGGCTGGTAGATTGGAGTGATCCAGACAACCCAGAGGATGTTTTCATTTTTAACGGTGGCATAATAACCGATATTGAACTCGTAGGATCGTATCTGTACGCAGGCTGCGAAGACTATTCCGGAGATGGAAATAGTACAGGTCTTTACATTTTCGATGTGAGCGATCCTCAGAACCCCTACCAAGCGAACTTTTTTCCAAAGACCAGCATCAAAGAGATTGAAACGAATGGAACGATTGCCTACATAGCGGCTAATAGCATCGTTGGCGTGTATGATCTTGGCGATCCAGTCAACCCGGTGATAGTGGGTTCGATCCCGCAATGGGATGAGTGGGATCGTCTGACATTGGATGGTGACGTGATGTACCTCGTTGGGCAACGTGATCACGATAACTTGAAAAGCTATAGCGTGGAAAATCCACAAAATCCAGTTCTACTGGACACCTACAGCACGAACTATCCTGAGCGCGAATATGCTTGCGTTGAATTCGAGGTTTCACTCTCAGACGGCTATCTCGTTGTCACAGGTGATGATGAATACTTGAAAGTGTTCGATGTATCGGATCCGACAGATCTATCCTACGTCGCAGGAACCAATGACATCTATGCTACTGGCGGCATCATAGAGAATGGGATCCTGTACATCTCCCAAACAGAGGGATTAACGGTACTGGATTTTAGCTCTCCGACCGATCCTCAATATCTGGGCAGTGTCAGGGATGCATACTACTTCAATCGCGTACTCGTAGATGGGAATTCAATAGTTGCCGCTGTCTATTCTCGGCAATATCTCTTTGATTCGTCGGATATTTTCAGTTATTCTCCAGCACCCAGTACCCTAACCTTTGACCTCACCGGCGCGTTGGTCACCTTGACCTGGGAGGAGCCGGTCTATGATCCGCCGCTGATCCTCGAAGGCTACAACGTGTATCGTGATGGCGAGCTGATCGCAACAACGGACCAAACAACGCAGATCGACCTGCTGAACGCGTCGGGTTCCTATGAGTACACCGTCACCGCCGTCTACAGCAACGGAGAATCCGACCCCGCCGGCCCGGTAATTGTGTCGTTCACCCAGACCCTGCGGCTGACGCTCGACCCGTACGAACCATACCTGCAGGTTCCACCGGTCGGCGGGCCGGTGTATTTCCACGCAACGCTCGAGAACCTGACCGGATCGGCACAGACCCTCGACGCGTGGACGCTGGCAACCACTCCGGCTGGCAACAACATCCCGCTGAGGCAGTACACATTGCAGCTCGGTCCGTACGAGACCTTTACCCGCAACTGGTTGCTGCTGGATGTGCCCCCGCAGGCTCCGGCGGGAACGTATACGTTCAAGGCGTTCGCCGGAAATCACCCCGATCTGATCCTCGCCACGGATCAATTCCAGTTCACGAAAGCTGCTGCTGTAGGACAGAGAGTCGCACAGGCTGCTTCCACCCTGCCTGACGCCTCATCGTCGGAGGGATGGATGCTGTCCGGTTGGGCAACCCCCAATCCGGCACCGCACGATGGACCTCTCGCAGGTTCTGAGATCGTCGATGTCCCCTCGCTTCCCACGGAGTTCGCGGTGGCCGCCTACCCGAACCCGTTCAACGAGCGTGCGACGATCACTTTATCCCTGCCCGAATCTGGTGAGGTTAAGGCGCAGATCTATGACATCACCGGCCGGCGTGTCGCGGTGCTGCTGAACGGATCGGTAGCCGCCGGAACCCACGAACTGGCGTGGGACGCGGACGGGCTGGCGTCGGGCGTCTACTTCCTCCGGGTCCAGACGGCTGATCATGAAACCGCTATCCGCAAACTCGCGCTGGTGCGGTGAGGTCGCGCCTCTGAGGGCTCGAGGATATCCAGACAACCGTCAATCGGCGTTGTCGTCTTCTGCAACGGGCAAGAGTCAGCTAGACTGTATCATCCGCATCACGACTGGAGGGGAGTATGAAACGCGTCTCGTTGTTCATCACCGTTTTGCTCTTGATTCTTTTGGCCAACCCCATATCCGCGCAGCTCGTGCTGGATGGCCTGACACTCGAACAAACCGCAATGCCGGAGGCGCACGACGATATCGAGCAGATGACGGTCGTCGGTAACTACTGGTTCGTTGGCGATGAGGGGATCACGATCTATGACATCAGCGATCCCTCTGATCCGCAGCGTATCACTACAATTGGACCGATGCGATGGGTGCGTTCATTCGATTATACCGAACCTTATCTCTTCGTGTCGTATTCTGTCTGGCCCCAGATAGACCCGTTTGTCATCTATGACCTCACAGACATGATGAATCCCGTCATTGTTTCTGAAGTAGAGGTCAGCGATCAAATGGGTAGGATCAAATACATCAATGGACATTTGTACACCACGGACACAAGTTTCGACAATCGATTTGTTCGTGTCTACAACGTCACAAATCCAGCCAATCCATTTATAGTGTACCAGGAAGATGGAAATTGCTTCTACGATATCGAGGTGCAAGGGGATCTACTGGTTATGTTGACGTCCGATGGTATCGAAATCTGCGACGTCAGCGACCCGGGTTATCCGTTAGAATTGTCCAACCTCTATGGATTCAACCATAACTATACAGAATTTTGCATCAACGGAAATGCACTCTATATCGCTGAAACAGGTGACGACCACATATGTGCCTATGACATTATCGATCCTTCAAATCCAACACTGGCTGATGAGTACTTCCTTGATGATTCAGAAGACTATGACCTCGAGTTCAATGACAACTGGCTGGTACTATCCCAAATAACAGATGATTATACCAGCGCGTACCTGATCTATTATGACATCAACGACCCATTGAACTTGATCGAAGCCGGGCAAGCGCCTGTTGATTTCATCGAAGATTTTGTTTTCGCATCACCCTCGCAAGACTTGATTATTGGCGCAGTAGAGACTACTTCAAGAGTTTACGACGACCTGTTCCTGGTCTACGATCTGACCGACCACCTCAATCCAGATCAGGTTAATGCCTTCGGCCATACGTTCGTGCCCTTTCACATGCGTAAATTGGGGTCGATTGTCTACTCGGCCGGAGCTCAAGGCATCTGGCTGGTTGACTGGACCGATCCGGACAACCCAGTTAGCGTCTATGTCTGGAATGGATTCCGCATTACCGACATGGAACTGGTTGGCGATTATCTATACGCTGGGTGCCGGGAACTGGGCGGCGATCATGACAGAACCGGCTTACACATCTTTGATGTCAGCGATCCGCACAACCCCCAGCCTGTTACGTATCAACCTAAATCCAGCATCTACGAAATCGAGATCGGGGACGACTTTGCTTACATCGCTGCCAACGGTATCGTCGGTGTTTACGATATCAGCGATCCCGCGAACCCAGCCATCATTGGATCAGTAACCCAATGGAGTGAAGAAGACCGGCTCACATTGGCTGACGATATTCTCTTTGTCGTCGGTCAGGGCGACAACGATGATCTTCACAGCTACGACGTGTCCGATCCGGCTGCACCCGTTCTGCTTGATACTTACAACACATCTTATCCCTATAACTCACAAGCCTCGATCTACTACGAGGTGTCATACAACGATGGCTACTTGGTTGTCACTGGGGACGACCAGTACTTTGAAGTGTTTGATGTATCCAATCCTACAAACATCCAACACAGGACGGGTTTTAACGACATCTACAGTTACGGCGGTCTGGTCGCGGACGGCTATCTCTATGTTTCCGATCGCTACGACGGATTCTCGATCTACGATTTCACGTATCCATATGATCCTGTTTACACTGGCGGTCTGCACAATGCGATGTGGTTCCATCGTGTGCTCGTGGATGGCAACGACATCTACGCTGCAGCGGTTGCCCGCACTTACCGACTCGACTCATCAATGATCGTCGGCGAACTGCCTGTTCCCCAATCCCTGACCGCCGAGCAAAGCGGCGCCCTGGTCGATCTGAACTGGGAGGAACCGCAGTATGAGCCACCGCTGGTGTTGCAGGGCTACAACGTATATCGCAGCGGCAACTTGATCGCAACAACGGAAGAGACTTCCTACCTGGACTTGCTTACCAGCACGGGTACCTACAATTACACTGTTACCGCGGATTATGTCAGCGGTGAATCCGGACCCGCTGGGCCTGTCGAAATCTGGTTCTCAGTGACTCTGCAACTCACGCTGAATCCTTACGACCCCTACCTGCAGGTGCCACCTATCGGTGGACCGGTGTATTTCCACGTGTCGCTTCACAACATCACCTCTTCACCGGTTGACACCGATGTCTGGGCAGCTGCAGTAACATCAGGGGGTAATCGAGTGCCATTGCAGCACCTCAACGTGCATCTGAATCCATTCCAGACACTCACTCGTGCATGGGTGGTGGTTAACGTCCCCGGTACCGCACCAGCCGGAACCTACACCTACCAGGCCTTGGCAGGCGAACACCCCAGTCTGATCCTTGCAGGCGATTCGTTTAATTTTACAAAGTTGCCCGGAATAAGCTCGCCATACGGGCCAACAGACGCAGCTAAAGACCTGATTAGCCCAGAAGGCTGGACACTGACCGGGTGGGATAGTACCAACCAACCACCGGATGGTGCGAACGATAACGCTTCTACAGCAGAAAATGGGCTAACCGTTTCGGATAACTTGCCCACCGAGTTCGCGGTAGCCGCCTACCCGAACCCGTTCAACGAGCGCGCGACAATCACCCTGTCCCTCCCCGAATCTGGTGAGGTGACGGCGCAGATCTACGACATCACGGGCCGCCGCGTCGCGACACTGATGAATGGTTCTGCCGCCGCTGGTGTTCATCGTCTCGAGTGGGATGCAAATGGGTTGGCATCAGGCGTCTACTATCTCCGGGTCCAGAGTGGTGACCGTGAAACCGCCATCCGCAAACTGGCGCTGGTGAGGTAAACGAATCGATCAGGTGGTAACATGTGCCCCAGATGGATGCGCCAGCAGGGATCGTCCAACATCCGTCAACCCGCGTTGTCACAGCCAACACGGGCAAGAATTACGATGAACTGTTGAGTGCCCGTTTTAATCCGGGTGGCCCGGGTCATCCTGTGACCCGGGTGTCAACGCTTCCGGGTCCGCGTCCGCAAGCGGACACGGGCACTTTCCATGTGCCCCTGATGGCTCCGCCAGCAGGGATCATCCGACGATTCCGGGTCCGCGTCCATAAACTATTTGGCACGAGCACACTGACTTGATCTTTACCAGTGTTGACACGAGATAAAACAATGAAAACGCGCGATCATACGATGGTCCGATTCCTGGCCGGTGTGCTGGCACTGATCACCGCCTGTTCCAGCCCCGTTCTCGCACTTGGCCTGCAGCAGGAGGGGCTGATCCTCAACGGTGTCGCACTCAACGACACCTACGGCTCAATCAACGACAGCGAACAGGTCGGTGACTACCTGTTCCTCGCGACCTCGAACAGCGGCGTGGTGATTTTCGATGTGTCCGTGCCCGGGCAACCGGTCGAGGTCAACCGGGTACTGGATTACGGAGCGGCGTTCGAGCTTGCGATTTATCAGCAGTTCCTGTATGTCGCGGTGGGCGATCCCAACGTGGATCGTATCGTGGTTGTGGTCAATATCGTTGATCCGCAGCATCCGCGGGTTCTGCGGCAGTTGACGTACATCAACCAGACGCAATGCATGAAGGTGATCGAGGGCTATCTCTTCACCTCCGTCTGGTTCAACGACATGTTTATCTACGACCTCAGCATCCCGGCCGAACCCACCCTTATCTACACCAGTCCGGACTTCGCATTCAGTGACATCGCTGGACAAGGTGATCTCGTCATGGTCACACACCAGGGCTACCTGAAAATCCTCGACATCAGCGATCCCGCGAACCCGTCCCTGCTCGGTCTCATCCACCTTACGGGGATCACGGGTAGCAATGTGAAAGTCAAATGGCCGGACAACCGCGCGTACATCTGGGCCCAGAACAGATGCTTCATTGTGGATACGTCTGTCCCGTCGATTCCTCAGATCGTGCATCAGTTCGACTTCACAGCCGAAAACTACGACTGCGACATCTCCGGCAACTTCCTCTTCATCGCTCAATACAGCCCGGACCGGATTGTGGTCTACGACGTTAATAATCCAACCAACCCCGTGCTGACTGGAACCCTGAACGGATCATTCAGCCGGCTGTTCCTGAGCCGGAATGATCCGACAATCCTGTACGGATCGTACTGGCAGGGACGGCTGCTGACGATGATCGACGTGTCCACGCCTTCGCTGCCGCTGATCGCCGACGAACTGGGCTGGAGTGTTCGCTTCTCGGACATGAAACAAGAGGGTGACGTCTTCGTGCTGAACGCGAACCGGGGCGGCGTCTGGATTGTGGACTGGTCCGACCCGGCACAAGCCGCATCCACCCACCTGCTGGATGGCTGCGAGGTGTATGACGTTGAACTCGCCAATGGGCTGCTGTATGTGTCCGTGTTCGAACATCCGGATGGCCCAGAGTATCGTGGGATCTACATCTACGACCTCAGCGATCCGATGAACCCGCAATTTCTTTCGCATACCGAAGAGATCATTTACAGCGGCCTCAGCTACGGGAACGGCGGACTGTTTGTCTCAGCCAACAGCGGAAAACTGGTCTACAACGTCGAGGATCCGGCCAATCCGTACCTGCTCACAAACTTGACGCAGACCCAGTCGTGGGGATACGCCGACCGTGTTGTTACCGAAGCCGACATCCTGTATCGCATGAACGGTTCGGTATCCCTGTACAGTTACGCGATCGCTAACCCCGGCGACCCGGTCATGCTTGACCAGGTCAATCTCAACCTGCAAAATGGATCCACCACGGAAAATGAATTCGATGTCGACAACGGACGCGTCGCCATCGGCGGACGCGGAAACGTCAACCTGGTCGACGCCACCGATCCAACGACCATGATACTGACAGCTTCCGCTGACAACCCGGACGTCGAGTATTTTTACGGCGCCCACATCAGCTCGGATTTCCTGTTCACGACGTCCAGTCCCGCCGGTGCGATCGTGTACGGCATTCACAATATGAACAATCCGACGGAACGTGCTGCGGTCTATGGATTGTCCGATCCACGGCGGGCACTGGCACACGATGGCGAGGTGTACCTGCTCGCCGGGTCAAACCTGTGGCGGTTTCAGACCGGCTTGCCACCAGCACCACAAAACCTCAGCTACGAGCAGGTTCGTGCGGCGGTCACCCTGTCCTGGCAACCACCCGAATACACCGAGCCGATGCAACTGCTGAACTACCGGGTCTATAAGGATACCTACACCCTGCTCGGCGAAACCACCGAAACCACCTTCACCCACATCATGACGGCGAACATCACCTGTGAATACACCGTCACTGCATTGTTCAATTCCGGCGAATCCGATCCTGCCGGACCGGTGGTGGTGAGCAATGAAGCCGCCAGTTCCATCGAGTTGGACCCGTTTGATCCGTACACGGTCATCCCGCCGCCAGGCGGGCTGGTCTATTTCGACGTCACGATCCGTGAAGCCCTCAACGAACCGCAGGAACTGGATGTCTGGGGTTGGATTGAAACGGCTGGCGGGAACGAAATCCAATTGCCGCTGTACACAATTTCACTCGCCGCCGGGGAGGTGTTCACACGTGAATGGCTGAGTTTCCAGGTGCCGGGTACCGCCGCTCCCGGAACCCATACGGTGTATGCGCGCGTCGGGCACTACCCGGACCTGATCGATGATCAGGACACGTTCACCTTCACCAAGCTCATTTCGTTCCGGTAGCAGATTCCTGCTTGCTGGTGATTCGCATCCACGTATTGTCCGGGATCATCCGACGTCGGTCAACCCGCGTTGTCTGAGCCAACACGGGCAAGATCCAGTTGTGCCCCAGACATTCATGTCTGTGATGACGCGACATTTCCAGGTCCGCGTCTGTAAACAGACACGGGCACATCGTATTACCCTCCCCGGCTCCAGAGGGCGTGACACGGGATGTAGGTCTGTCTAACATCCCGCCGCCTCAATCCCCTACCTTGCGGAATGTGAAAATCACGAACTCCCAAGGGGTGATCCAGATGAAGAAGAATGATTGTTGCGGCAATGGCTGGATGATGGTCGCCGTCGTGTTCATGATCGCGATGGTGCTGATCCCGGCGTTGCCCGCCAAGGCCGAACCGCCCTACCCGGTGGTCTTTGTCCATGGCCTGTTTGGAAATCAGGCATCGTGGACTGTTCCGCGTTTGGATATGATTGACGAAGGCGTGGTTTCGCGGGAGGTGATTGTTCACTTTTCCGCCAATGCCGACCAGAACATCGGCAGTTCAAACGTTGCCACCGACACCGCATTCGTTGCCTGGTCAACTCGTGCACTGGAACCGATCACTCCAAACGGTGACGACCGTCTGTTTACGGTCAATTTCGACCGCCGCGGGTTCCCCTCATTCGCCGGACATGCCAACGACGAGTATTCCAACACCGCCTCGATCATGAAAACCGGCGCGGCGCTGGGCTCGATTATCGACCGCATCCTCGCCATCCCGGGCATGCCGGACAAGGTAATCCTCGTCGGCCATTCGATGGGTGGCCTGACTATCCGCGAGTACCTGCAACGCACCGACGGCAACGGCAACCACCGCTGGTGGGATGACAATGTCGGCCACCGTGTCGCCAGTGTCGCGACATTGGTCACGCCGCATCACGGGTCGATGCTGCTGGCCTACGTTGGTTTCGAACCGAACGACATCGACGAAAGCTGGTTCGACGTGCGCGCCAGCGAAGCCACACGTGACCTGCGAACCTGGCACTATACCGGCCTGTTCAACACCGAACATGATGGCGTCTACCTGTACGGCGGTTCTGAGGATGTCGCCAGTGGCTGGGGCTTCCTCAGTTACTGGAACAAGGACGTCAACTGCGACGGCAATGAGTCTGGCACCGCCGTCGGCGTCTCGTACGCGAATTCCGGCGCGGATGCCTATACCGACAACCCGGCGATGCCTTTGCCGACCGACATTCCGTACCGTTGGCTGACCTCCGTTTCTGAAACGAACCCGCCGGGAGACGGCGTCGTCGAATTGTGGAGCCAGTGGCTGCACCAGAACGGCGTTGCGGTC
This sequence comes from bacterium, assembly GCA_963675295.2. GTDB lineage: Bacteria > Electryoneota > Electryoneia > Electryoneales > Electryoneaceae > BMS3BBIN04. The sequence continues at coordinate 1,002,633 of CAXXKJ010000002.1, read as the reverse complement.
CCGGCGACCGCTGACACGGTTCGGGCGGACGTACCTCACATGCCGGTGCATGACGACCTGCGCGCGGTCTACCGTGGCATGGACGAACCGGACGAAGAAGAATTCGCGTACGAAATCCAGCTCGACATGGGCATTGATCGCTGGCTGTCGGGACGCATCACCTGGGCGCCGAACTACGACCCGAACCTTCCGGTGGCGCCGGATGTCGACCAGTACTGGTTCCGCGCGGATCGTACCACTGACGCGACCCTGCGTCTCAGCGGCTGGGAGTGGAGCGACACCTGGGCGATTGATGTGATCAACATCGGCACCGGCCAGCCGATTATCCCGGCCATCACCGCGCAGAACAATCCAGGCCAGGACGACGTCACCCTGCCGCTGGTCGCTGGCGAGGACTACCGGGTCACGATCAGCGCGGAAGCGATCCGGGCTAAAGGGAACACGTACTTCTTCGCCATCGATACGCACCCGGTGCTGTTGACCGCGACGCCGCAGAACGCGCCTGTTGAGATCCCGGCGAACGGTGGCTCGTTCAGCTTCGACATCAACGCGGGATCGTTGACCGGCAGCGAGATTACCGGCGACCTGTGGGCGATGGCCACGCTGCCGAACGGATCAACTTACGGCCCGGCGTTTCTCGACGAAGACATCACCCTGCCCGCCAGCGGCAGCGTACAGATGACAATGCAGCAGTTCGTTCCGGCCGGCGCACCGGCGGGATCGTACAGCTACACGGTCAGTTTCGGCAGCTTCCCGAACGGTGCCGTCGCTCGAGACGAGTTCATGTTCACCAAGATCGCCACGCTGGCAAATGGCCCGGCCGTGACTGACTGGGACGTGCGCCTGATCGACACGTTCATCGCGGACGCATCCCAGCCGGAATCGCCACTGCTGGTTTCCGCGTATCCGAATCCGTTCAACGCCGCGACCACGATCACGGTGCAGCTGCAGTCCGCCAGCGAGCTGACGGTACGTGTCTACGACCTGCTCGGCCGGCAGGTGCGTGAACTGGCGCACGGTCCGTACGGATCAGGTCAGCATCAATTTACCGTCGACGGATCAAATCTGGCGTCGGGAGTGTACTTCCTGCGTGCGACCGCTGGAACCGAAACCGAGATGCGCAAGCTGGTGCTGATGAAGTAGGAAGACAGTATTCAGTGCTCAGGTGTCAGTGTTCAGTGAAAAAGACTAGGGACAGTTACTCATGTAAGTGTCCCCGCAGACGGGAAAAGCCCGGATCAATGATCCGGGCTTGAGTGTCTTAAACGGGATGTTGTCCATCCAGCGGGACCGGTTTTACGCAACCCCACCGTTCGCGTGCATCGTCACGATGGCAGCCATCAGCTTCGCCGCATCGTTCAGATCGCTGACCGCGATGTTTTCCTTCGTCGAGTGGATGTCACGCATGCCGACGCCGAGCACGACACACGGGATGCCCTCGTGGGTCAGAATGCTGCCGTCCGTACCGCCGCCGCTGATCTTGGTCGCCATGTCCCAACCCAGCGTCTTCCCGGCCGCCATCGGCAACTTCACCGCATAGTCGTCTTCGCTGAACTGAACCGGCGCGTAATCATCCGCCTGGTCCAGCTTCCAGTTCGGCAACGGGCCTTCGTCCGTGCCTTCCCACAGGTGCTTCGTCTTCTCCTGCCACGCCGAGCAGACTTCCTCGAAGCAGGCGTTCATATGATCCACCTGCGCCTTCAGCTTCTCGGGGTTGTGGCTGCGGGCCTCGGCCTTCATCGTCACCTTTTCGGTGACAACGTTGGATGCCGTGCCGCCTTCGATCCGCCCGACATTCGCCGTCGTCTCTTCGTCGATCCGGCCGAAGTTCATCTTCGCCAGCACCTCAGCCGCAACCTTCAACGCGCTGATGCCCTTTTCCGGGGCAACACCGGCGTGCGAGGCCTTACCGAACACAGTGTAGTTCAATCGCACCGCACCCGGACTGCCGACATTCACCTTCTTCACGTCTTCGTCGTCCAGCACAAATCCGACCTTCGACCGGAACTTGCTGGTATCGACGGTCTTCGCGCCGAGCAGACCGACTTCCTCGCAGATGTGGATCGAGAACTCGAGGTCAGGACGCGGTACATCCGGCTGCGCCTGAGCGAGACGGGCAAGCTGAACAATACAGGCGAGGCCGGCCTTGTCATCCGCCGCGAGAATCGTCTCGCCCTTGGAGCGGACAATGCCATCCTCGACAATCGGATCGACGCCACGCGCGGGTTCAACGGTGTCCATGTGGGCGCTGAACAGCAGCGGATCCACGTCCGTGTTGCCCTTGAGGAACACACGCAGGTTGCCGGCATTACCGCCGACCGTTTCGCCTGCCTTGTCCTCCTCAACCTCGCAACCCAGCGAGCGGAGTTTTTCCGTCAACCAATCCGCCATGCCCCGTTCATCACGGGAGGGGCTGTCGATTTGAACCATCGCCAGAAAATCGTCGAGCAGATCCTTTTCGAGGACCTTGTACCCGTCACTCATCGCAATTCCTCTACTTCAAGTAACTTTTTACGTTCGTCAAACCCGGTAACCTTGACCGGTACCCTTTTTCCCGCCCCACGCGAAGAATCGGCCAACAGTCCGGCTCGAAGATAGTTCTTTGAGTACCCGGTTCGCTTGTCTTGCTCCACCAACAGCTCGCTCTTGTGACCAATCATCGTAAGCATTTTGTCTTTCTTGAGTTTATCAGACAATTTCCGCAGACGAGCAGCCCGTTTCAGCAGAGTCTCCATCGGGACTTGATTTCGCATTTTCGCCGCCGGGGTGCCGGGACGCGGCGAATACGGGAACACGTGCAAGTAGTGTATCCAGCCTTCGTGCAACAATTCAACCGTATTCTCAAACGCAGCTTCCGTTTCGCCGGGAAAACCAGCGATCATGTCCGCGCCGAGGGTCGCCTGCGGTCGCAGCCCGATTAACTCCTGCATCGTTTCGCGCACCTGCCCGAGATCCAGCTTCCGGTTCATCCGGCGCAGCACAGCATCATCGCCACTCTGCAATGCCAGATGGATGTGCTCGCACCAGGCGTCTACCGCCGCAAGCCGTTGAATCCGTTCCGGTGTCATCGACCAGGGTTCCAGGCTGGAAATTCGAACTCGCGGAAGTCCAATATCAGACGCAAGTTCTACCAAATTAATAAAATCGGAACCGTTCTTACCTACAAGTTTATCGCCTTCGCGCCAGTCGGAGATGTCCACGCCGGTGAAGACAACCTCTTCGTAACCAGCATCTTTGATTCGGCGCAACGCTTCCAGCACTTCAATCCGGGAGGCACTGACCGATGGCCCCCGGGCTGGCGCGACCGCACAATACGTGCAGCTGTGATCGCAACCGTCCTGCACTTTCAGGAACGCGCGCGACCGGCCGGTCACACGCACACCCACCGACGCCGGGATCGAATCGCCCGCCTCGTCCAGCACGACCAACGGCCGCTCCGGACGTGCGAACGGATTAACCAGGTGATGCAGCGGATGCATCTTCTCACGCTGCCCCAACACCAGGTCGACCTCACCGCCCTCAACCAGCTCCTGAGCGGCGCGGTTGGCGAAACACCCCGCCACGATTACCACCGAGTCCGGATGCTCCCGCCGGGCACGATGGATGTACTGTCTAGACGACCGATCCGCCCGTCCGGTTACCGTGCACGTGTTGAGGTAATGCACGTCCGGATTCTCGTCAAACGCGACAATCCGGTATCCGGCCGCTGCGAACGAGTCCTGCACCGCGTCGGTCTCGGCTTGATTAAGACGACAGCCCACGGTTGTCAACGCAACCGTGGGCTGTTGAGTAGCTGTACTGTTGCGACGGGTCATTATTCCTTCGACTTCTTCTCGTCTTCGGAATCGTCCGCGTCGTCCGCGGCATCGGAGTCGTCATCAGCCTTGGCTTCTTCTTCCGCCGGGGCTTCTTCGTTCGCCTCTTCTTCTGCCGGTGCGTCGGCTTCGTCGGCCTTCGCGTCGTCCGCCTTCGCCTCATCGTCCGCAGGCTTTTCTTCCGCTTCTGGTTCGGCTTCCTCGGCTTCCGGTTTGGCTTCCTCAGCTTCCGGTTCAGCTTCTTCAGCTTCCGGCTTGGCGTCGTCCGCCTTGGTGCCTTCGGCACGCGCGGAGGCTGCCGACTTCTTCGGCTTCTCCTTCGCAGCGTCTTCGTCAGCGTCACCTTCCGCCGCCTTGGCACGTTCCAGCGCAGCCTTCAGGTCCGCACCGAGCGTATCGCCGATCGTGGTACCGACACCACCCGAGTAGCGGGCGCCACCGGACTTCTCGCTGTCTTCACGAGTGGACGACGAAACCTTCGGCTGATCCTTCTCCGCCGCCGCGTTCGACAGGATGACCTTGCGCTCTTCCTTGTCAAACTCGGTGATGACGAGATTCAGCACGTCGCCAACCTGTACGTTCCGCTTCTTGCCGTCGAAGTACTTCCGCGAAATCTGGCTGTTCGGCATGAAGCCTTCGATCTTGTGCGGCAGCTCGACGATCAGGCCCTTGTCGATGAGACGGACAACCGTACCCGTCGACTTCGTGTTGACCGGGAAGTCACGTGCGAAGGTATCCCACGGATTCTCCTCGACCTGCTTGTGACCCAACGCGATGCGGCGTTCGTCACGGTCGAAGCTCAATACCACCACCTCGATCTCCTCGCCCTTCTTGAGGATTTCGCCCGGGTGACGGACCTTGCGGGTCCAGCTGAGATCGGAGATGTGCACGAGACCGTCGATGCCGTCTTCCAGCTCGACGAACGCGCCGAACGGAACCAGGTCACGAACCACGCCCTTGTGCTTCGTGCCTTCACGGTACTTGGCTTCGAACGCTTCCCACGGATCTTCCTCAACCTGCTTCAGGCCAAGGCTGATCTTCTTGTTTTCCTTGTCGATGTTCAGGATCACGACCTGGACATACTCACCCTCACGAACAACCTGGTTCGGGTGCTTGATGTGCTGCGTCCAGCTCATTTCGCTGATGTGGACCAGACCCTCGATGCCCGGCTCGACTTCGACGAAGGCGCCGTACTTGGCGAGGCTGACCACACGGCCCTGAACCTTCTGGCCGACACGGTACTTGAGGTCGATTTCGTCCCAGAGGTGAGCGTACAGCTGCTTCAGGCCGAGGCTGATGCGACGGCGATCCGGATCATAGTTCAGCACCATTACCTTGATCTTCTGATCGAGCTGCACCACTTCGCTCGGGTGGCCAACACGGCCCCAGCTGAGGTCGGTGATGTGCAACAGGCCGTCCACACCGCCGAGGTCGACGAACACGCCGAAGTCGGTGATGTTCTTGACCGTACCCTCGAGCATCTGCCCGACTTCCAGATTCTCCAGCAACTTCTCGCGGACTTCGCGCAGGCTCTCTTCCTTCAGCACCTTGTGCGAGACCACGATGTTTTTGCGCAGATCGTTGATCTTGAGAATCTTGAATTCCATCTCGGTGCCGATGATCGCGTCAAAGTCGCGCACCGGACGCACGTCAATCTGCGAACCCGGCAGGAACGCGTCCACACCGCCCAGATCGACCACCATGCCGCCCTTGATCCGGCGGGTGCAACGTCCGCGGATGATGCCGTCGGCCGCGTACACACCCTTGACACGGTCCCAGACACGCATGAAGTCCGCTTTGCGCTTCGAAAGCGACAACTGACCGTCGCTGTCTTCCACGCTATCCAGATAGACCTCGATCTGATCGCCAACGGTCAGCGATGACGGGTCGTCAAACTCATCAATCGAAACAACGCCTTCCGACTTGAAGCCGATATCCACCGCCACTTCCTTTTCACTGATGGCGATGATCTTGCCGGACACGATCTGCTGTTCCTTGATGTCAACCAGCGACTCTTCGTACAACGCTTCGAGGTCGGCGAGGTCGCCACGGGCTTCCTGTTCCGCCTGCTTCAAATCCTCGAGCTTGACGAACGTTTCGCCGCCACGATCCTCCGCCTTCATCTTCTTGAACGCGGGCATCAGGGTTTCGATCGTGTTGTCATCCGGGGTACGCGAGGCAATCTGGCTGTCCAGTTCCTTTTCCGCGAGTTCCGGATCGGTCACGGTGTCCGCAGGCTTCTCAGCTGGCTTCTCAGCCGGCTTCTCCGCCTTCGGCTCGGCCTTCTTCTCCGCCTTCGGCTCAGCCTTCTTCTCTTCCTTGGCAGGCTTCTCTTCGGCGGCGGGCTTGGTCTCAGCCCTGGTCTCTTCAGCCTTGGTTTCTTCCGTGGCCTCGGCCTTGACGTCTTTTTTGGTTTCTTCGCTCATCCCAACGACTTTCCTTCCTGGCACCGGAGTCCGATCCTTCGGACATGGTTAATGGGGGCAATGGAGGGGAAGCAATCACCACTGTTCAGGGGGAATTACCTTCCAACAGGCGGGGTCGTGACGAGTGTGCCAACGCTCGCACAACAATTCTGGTTTAACCACCCGCGGCCGAAACACGCCCACCGCAGAACCGGGATCCACGGGGACAGTCTTTCCAGCCCACTTGCCATCGCCTTCTCGGCAAACCCTCGCACCGCTGTAAACCCGGAGCATCATCGTCTCACGGCACGCGCTCGTTCGCGGGAAACCAAACCGACTGGTTCAACTCAGATCAGTCTCACGATTACCACGGACTTAAGTCCGTGGTAATACGATCCAGATCATTCTCATCGATTGGTATTTCCGCACGATCCCGACGCAGGGACCGCATGAAAAACCGCCGCGACTTCCGGCGGATTTCAAGAGCCGAAAAATAGCCTCGAATGGGGGTCAGAATGCAACTCCGGAGAGGACTGCTGGCTCGGGGAAACCCGGACAATTTCCGGGACATCACATCGCCCGGACACGCTCCATTGCGACGTCCGAAATCGCCTGGTAAATCTCCTTCTTACCGGCGTCCGGACCGGCCAACTCCTTTGCGGCGGCGGTGATCTCGTCGAACGGAATCACCTCACCATACCGGATTGTCATCGTGCCACGATGGAAAAACGCGTGCTTCGGCTTGTTGGTGCCGCTGAGTTTGATCGGGAGCACGTCTGCCTTGCCCAACGTCGCAACCATTCCCGGCCCGGCCTTCGCCTCGCCGCTGCTGCCTTCCTTCTGACGCGTACCCTCCGGGAACATCAGCAATGCGCCCTCGTTCCGAAGCACACCGACCAGCCGCTTGATCGCGTCCTTGTCGGAGCCGGTGCGACGGATCGGCATCGCATTCAGGTACGAAATCAGCTTCCCGAGCACACCTTTGAATAGCTGAATCTTCGCCGCAAAATGAATCTCCCGGGGAACGGTGCAACCAATCAACGGCGGATCTAGATTCGAGGTGTGATTCGCGACAATCAGCAACCGGCCTGTACGTGGCACGTTACCGATCTCCAGAATCCGCATGCCAAAAACGATGCGAAAGAGCATACGTACAAACGAGCCAACGAACCAAAAACCGAACCGCATCGGCCTGCGAGATACGCGCGGGCCAATCCAGTGATCGGCACGGCTGATCGCACGTACCAGCTTCGTCTTGAATCCGTCTTCGCTCATGAGTTCAGTCCAAACCGTGACCGCGCCAACTCGAGTACCCGATCCACCTGCTGCTCGACCATCAAGCCGCCGGTATCGACAACGATCGCATCCGACGCCATGCCCAACGGGCTGACCGACCGGTTGCGGTCGCGTTCGTCACGAACTTCCACTTCACGGATCATCTCGTCCAGCGACATCCCTGGGTTGTCGCCGAGATCCTTCAACCGCCGTTCCGCACGCATCCGCACCGGTGCATCAAGGTATATCTTCAGGCCGGCATCCGGAAAGACAACTGTGCCGGTATCGCGTCCCTCCAGCACACACGGCCGCTCCGCACCGATCCGCTGTTGCGCCGCGACCAGTTTCTCCCGCACACATCCGATCGCCGCGACCTGGCTCGACGCCTGCGCCGCTTCCGGCGTGCGGATGAAGCTGGACACGTCCTCGCCATTCAGCAGCGTCACCGGCGGATCACCGGGGCCGAGATCGACTGTGTGCCGGTCCAGATTTGCGCACACCGCTGCCTCGTCCGTCGGATCGATCCCCGCACGCACCATCGCCAGCCCGATCGCACGGTACATCGCGCCGGTGTCGAGATACTGCCACCCGAGCGCGTTCGCAACCAGACGCGCGGTTGTCGATTTGCCCGATCCCGCCGGGCCGTCTATCGTAATGATCTGCTGCACGTTCACCCTGCCTGTCGCTCATCCAAAACCGCCGGAAGATACAACGCGTACAACGAAGATTTTAGTTCCATGAGAATGGGACGTATCCTCCCGGATACGCCCCATAGATACAGAATCTGGCAATCATTCGCTCAATCCAAACGTTCATGAATGACCAAGACCTTATGCTTCACGTCTGTCTCCGGGATTGTCTCTCCCTCCGCGGCAAGCTGGATCAGGAAAGTGGCATTGCTCCAGTTGTACAGGCTGCCGATTATCTGAATACGGCCATTACTCAATAGCAGTACTTCTTCCACCGTGCTCCCAAAGAAATCGCTATGTTGTGGCATCGTGTAACGCCATAGCTCATCGCCTGATCCATCAAGACGCAAAAGCTGAGCACGATTATCATCGGACCTCCCACCTATCAGGTACCCACCATCCGACATGTTACAGAATGCCCCAAGTACATAATCCCCGGGTTCAAACAGTGCTTGAGGGTGCCGGTAAAGATCCAAGTCCACATGTGATTGGTATTGTGCGTCCTGTGAATACCAGGATAATACCAACTGATCAGAATCCTCTTTTACAGACACAGCAGCGAATCCATCTGGTCCAAGATCGGTCATGCTTTGAAGCTTCGTGTTATACGGCTGCTGGGAAAAATCTGACATCAATACATTGCCTGACACGTCAGTTTGCACGAACACAGTGGAATCGGGCGTGTAAATATAGTTAATATCGTACCATCCACCGTATAAATACCCGTTCTGATACGGTATAACAGCGAAAAAGCTTATATCATGCGCTTCGTCCCAAATCTGAAGCCAAACGGTTTCGATCTGATCGTTTACAATTCCTGTGATTCCCCGTCCGTACGAATAGTTACCCGGTAAAGCCACTGTGGATGCTGCACCTGCGCGGATACTCATTAAACGTGGACGACTGTGGTTCGTGAAAATACGCTGGCCATGAAGTGTCCCATCGGATTCCAGGCTGGTAATCACCGGATGTTTGCCGTAATACCCACGCGAAACCAGTGAACAAACCCAGATCCGACCGTGGCTATCTAGGTCAATGTCATAGATGTAGTTGCCGCCGTGTAAATTCGGTTCAATCCGTTCCTGCCAGACGGTGTCGCCATCCCCTGTGAGCTTTATAACCGAAGCTGCTCGCCAGTAAGTATCTTGTGGTTGCCACGTCAGCCCGAAAACGAATCCGCCATCGGGTGTTTCTTTCAACCCTGCAGGATCGTTGTCCGTGCCAAGGTTGGTCGCCATCTGCCAGATAATCTGCGGAGGTTGTGCGGGCACTGAAGCTGCGACCATCAAAATGAGGACAATCGCAAAGGAAAATCGTAGGAACGTATTCATCATTCCCCCAGATGTGATACCATCCAAGTTCAATCAAGGTAATATACCCAGTCTGGTCGACAAGTGCATCTGAAAGGCTATACTAATCCATGTTTTTTAATCATTCAGCTCGAGAGCAAAAAAGCCGGTCCATGCAGACCGGCTTGAATTTGTTTCTCCGCATTCATCCAGATTAACGCACCAGCATCACTTTTTGCACCTGGTCAAATTCACCCGGCACCTTCGCATGCACGAAGTACACACCAGAAGACAGCCCCGTCGCATCAAACACCAGCCGCTGAGTCCCGGCGCTGTAGGTCCCGTTCGCCAGCTCCGCGACCCGCTGCCCGGCAACGTTGAATACCGCGACGTTCAGCTCCGCCGCTTCCGGCAGGTTGACGCTTACGGTCGTCGCCGCGTTGAACGGGTTTGGATACACCGGCTCAAGCGCGAACCCGGACGGCTGCGCGTTCACCGACGTGAACGATCCGCCATCGCTGGCCAGCATGTTGTTGTCTGCCATGAACGGGTCCAGCACACGCGGCATGGACGCGACCTGTGTTCCTTCCGGCGCGAGCTGGGTGAACCACGCGGATTCCGTTTCCAGGTTCTTGACGCCGGCGAACTGGATCTGACCATCCGCAAGGAGTTCAACAGCACTGATCGCCTGGGTTCCTTCCGGATCGTCGTGCGAGTAGACCTCTTCCCACACCGTAGCGCCGGAAGCATCCGTGCGCAGCAGAACCGCGTCGCCCTGGTCGTTCTTGCCGCCAACCAGGAAGCCGCCGTCCGGCATCACCTGGAACGGACTCGACGTGAACTTGGAATCCGCAAAGTAGAGATTCAGCTGCAAATCGCCCTGTGGACTGCCATCCGAGTAGAACCACTGCAACCACAGCACGTCCAGCACCGACACCAGCGTGGCAAATCCGCCATTCGGAAGCGGCACAATGCCTTTCAGCGAAAACAGGTCGGCGTCGCTGAGCTGCTGTTCCCAAATCACGCCGCCAGTCTGTGTCGTGTGTACGAAATACAAATCGTAATACTGCCCCACACGGTTGCGGCCACCGGCAAACAGGAAACCGTCTTCGTATGGAATCCCGTCCATCAGAACATCGTCCGTCAAGCCACCGAACTGGTGCATCCAGATCAGCGCCCCGTTGTTGCCAACTCGCACGGCGATGCCGTCCTGATCCTCATTTTCCGTCAACGAATTGCCTATGATGATCGCAGTGCCGTCATTGAGCGGCAACACGCGGTTGATGGACGGGTTCGTGTATGGCGGGAACTGACGGCGCCAGGTTTCCAGGCCATTCCCATTCAGCTTCAGGATGTACGGAGAATCCCAACCGTTCGGATTGTCTTCACGACCGACAACCCAGACACCGCCGAGATCGTCAACGGCGATATCATGAATGAAATTCTTCTGATTCTCACCGAACACCGGGTATCGGACCCACTCAAGCGCCCCGGCACCGTTCAGCCGCGCCACCGCCTGAGCCTCGAGGTACCCATTCTGTGGACCGCTCTTGAAGTTCAAGCCGACGATCATCTCGCCATTCAGCGTCGGAGCCACATCGGCCGGATAGCTGTTAAACGTCTGCGGCAGGGACATGGTCCAAAGCATCTGCGGATTCTGTGCCTGCGCCGAACCCAGCAACAGTAAAACACCAAACAACACGAAAATCGAACTCAACTGCCTGCGCATATATCCTCCACTACCTCTGTTTTACCTCTCCACGTGCGAACAAGATACGAAAAAATAAGCAGTGGAAATGATGAAAGTGGCAGGATTTGGCGATCAGGAGTAGAAGAATTATGAAATCGGAGCCCGGCTGGCGGGGTTGCTAGTTCTTGAAATAACAGTAGTCCATGAGGACAGATTCGGGGAATTTCGCGTTGAGTGGAGGCACTCAGGAGAGCTACCCGGCGACAGCCTCACGCAGAGCCTTGGCCGCGAGTTCGACCGAGTGACGTTTCTTTTCGGGGATGCCATCGAGGGCTTCGATCAGCGTTTCCGGGGTGACAGCCTGCACTTCGGCAACCGTCTTCCCCTTCGCCCATTCCGTCGCGGCGGACGCCGCGGCGACCGTGCCCGAGCACGCCCGCGCACGCCACATCGCGTCCTCGACCACGCCGTCCACGATGCGCAGCGTCACCCGCAGACGGTCATGGCAGCCGCCACCCTGATGCGCGACTTCCGCCAGCTTACGCGGTTCTTCGAGGTCGCCGATGTTCTTCGGCGCCTGAAAATGCTCGAGGTAGGTGGGGGAAAGGCTCATGACAAAAACCAGGTCTGAGTTGTGAGTGATGAGTTGTGAGCGAACCTACTTCCCAACCGGGACTTCGGTCAGCTTCACCGTCGCATCGACCACGCCCGGCAACGCTTCCAGGTGTTCACGCGTTTCCTCGGCGATGTTTTCGTAGAACATTTCGTCCGTTTCTCCGACGAGAATCTCGACGAACACCTTGTTCTCATCGACCTCGATGTGACGGACCATGTTCATCTTCACCAGCGACAGGCCGGTTTCCGGGTTGATCACATCCCGCAGAGACTCATGCACCAACTCCTCGGTGACCAGCGGTTCCTGCGGATCAACGAAGCCGTTGTCCTCTTCCCACTTGCGGATCGCGGACTTGAGGCCGTTAATCGCGAGCACGCTGCAGTGAATCTTCACCGCAGGCAAACCTTCCAGCTCCTCGGTGACCGACTTTGCACGCAGCTTCTTGATCTCGTCAACCGTCTTGCCCTTGGCCATCTTGGACGCCATCGATGCTGTGGCGATATTCGACGCGCAGCCGTAGGAACGGAACTTGATGTCTTGGATGATCTTCGTTTCCGGGTCAATGATCATGTTGTACGTGATCATATCGCCGCACGCCGGAGAGCCTTCCGTCGCGACTGCGTTCGCGTCGTCCAGTTCACCCACGTTTTCCGGGTTCGTGAACTCGTCAATCACCTTCTGCGTGTATTTGATCGCCATGCGTGAACCTCAATCAGGAAGCAACGTTCGGCAAAAATAACCCATCGCCGAACGGAGATGGGAAAATGTGCACTTGTGAAGAATGTAACGCATTCTGTACCCCGATGGGAGGGGCGTCTCCCCGGGGCCAGCGGGCCACAGGCTATGGGCTTTGGGCTATGAACTATGAGCGTCAAAAACATTTTGCCCGTGTTGGCTCGGCCAACGCTGAGAAGATACCGTCGATACAACTACGGCTTGTCGAGAACCACCCAGGCAACATCCCACTGCTCGGCCATCTCGTTGACATCTGCACCGCCGATCCCCGCGAACAGCAACTGATTCTCACCGATCTCGAATCCTCCGCGTACCGGCATCGCCCAGAAATCGATTCGGCCATCGTCCTCGATGTCGTTGCCGTCACCATCGAAAACTGCCACACAAACCGATTCCCAGAACGGCACTCTCACGCTCTCGCTGGAATAGGATTTCTGACCCAGCACAAGAAACTGGCCGTCTTTCCACGGCAACGGGTTGTACATGTGCGTGAAAAAGCCAGTCTCGAATGGCTTCACCCACCGGACCGCGCCGTCCGCACCGCCAATCCGCGCGACGACTCCCCGGTATTGCATCCAATCCCAGAAGCTGACGATCAAGTCGCCATCACCCGCCGGAGTGACACCATTCAGTTGCCCGCCGAACACCGTATCCGCTCGTTCGATGGTCCAGATCGTGTTGCCGCTTGCATCGACCTTCATCAGATCGGGATAATCGAACCGCTCGATCCTGGCGGTAGCGCCGAGAAATCCATCTTCCAACGGCAGCAACATGGATGTTCCACACGTCCACTCTTCCACGTATTGACCCGCGGAATCGACAACGACACCAAAGGCTTCGAATGTACTGTCCGCCTCCACCGTCCGGCGGCCATACACCAGCACGTGATCTTCTGGCAGCGCGAACAATTGCGTCAAGTCGTACTGCAGGTTCCAACCGGGGACGGCAAACCGGTTCACAGGGTTGCCGTTTGACGCATCGAGTTGAACAACGGCCGTGTTCTGCAGGACTTCACCTTCCCACCGTCCGATCAGCACCCAGACTTGCTCAGCCGATGCAACAAGGATGTCCCGGCACAACCAGCCCGATTCAACCGGGTACGACCACATCAATGTGCCGTCCATGGCGCGCAGTTGGACACGGTGATCGTAGTCCGCTGAAACATCTTCATTCTCGTAACTTCTGCTGCGCATGACCATCAGTACATTGTCACCAGACGGCTTCACCGCCACCGGCAGATCACGCGTGGACGGTTCCCCGATAAACAGGGGCGTCGCCCCATCCAGCAGATCACTTTTGTTGATATCGTATTCCGGCACCATCTGCCACGGTGTCTTTGCACAGGACACCATGATCACGAACAGCGCCGCCACAACTGGCACCATCCATTGAACGCGTTTCATCCCCCCATCCCCCTTAAGTTGTCGTGTTATTTCACCTCCGCCAACAGCCAACCGGCGTCCGTGATCCGCGGGAAGGTCACCGGATCGACATTGGCAATACCGATCATTAACGCCTGCCCCGGACCGAGTTCAAGCGCCGGCATGGTCGGAATCATCCAGAAATCCATCAGCAGATCAGAGTCCAGCATCTGGGCGTTCTCGTCGATAATCAGACCACCAACCGAGCTCCACGGCGGCTGCTGATTCGCTTCGTCGATCTGCATCTTGCTGCACGGAATGAAGATCCGGTTCTCATCCAGCCGCATCGGGTTGTAGCAGGTGTAGCCAAGCGTTTCCGGGTTCCGCTTGATCCAGCGAACCTCACCGTCTTCCGTGCCGAGACGCACATACACCGGCTGACGGGTGTTGCGATCGTCGCCGACAACAAGGATGTCGCCGTCCGTGGTGGTCATCGCGCCCATCACCACGCCACCGATCAGCGTGTCCGCCCGTTCGATCGTCCACATCAACTCGCCGTTGTCCGATAGGCCGTAGAAGGTGTTGTCCGGGTAACGGCCGCCCGGCACACGTTGCACACCGAGGAACCCGTTGCCGGTCGGGAACAGATGGGTCACCGGCTTGTCCCATTCGCCGACCTTGTTGCCGTCTGCATCGAGAATCACGCCCCATGCTTCGAACGGCTGCCCGGCCTCAACCATCCGGCCACCAAGCACCAGCAGGTTGCCATTCGCCAGCGGATTCAGCGACCAAGGGCTGTAGTGCGGATCCCAGTGCGTATCCATCTCGCTGACCGTTGATCCGTCCTCGGCGCTGAATTCACGGATCAGCGCGCTCTCCAGCACATTCTCACCCAACTTCGCGACCAGCATCAACCCGCGACCGTCAATTTCCTTCATGTCCGTCACATTCTCACGGGGATCCAGCAACGGCAAGGACCACAGCAGTTCGCTCTGCGGATCGCGCATCTGAAGATACAGCACCGAAGGCTTGGCCGAATTGCGGTTCGCCGGACGTTCCCGGAGCAGAACGGCGACGTTGCCATTCAGCGCGATGGATTGCGACGGAAACTCGTTGTAGGTGGTGTCGCCGATAAACGTCATCGACGCGTCGCCGAGCAGACCCTCTCCACCGTTTGTGGCCTGATCCGAGGACGATCCGCCGTTGCAACCGGCGGTGAGTAACGTGGTAACAACCAGCACGAGTCCCATCGCACTGACACTGATCCAACGGCGCTTCATAGCTCCCCCCGTGGGGTTAAATCCGTCTGTTCCGACACATGTGACGGCTGTGCAGACAGGCGCGGATGATCCGCGTTTGCAAGCAAACACGGGCACTTCTCCAGTTGTGAGTGATGAGTCGTGAGTAACTGATCACTGACCGTAGTCCGCAGTCCGTAGCCCGCCCTTAATCCAGCTTCTCTTTTTTCTGCTTGTAGAACGTCTTCGCGTGATCCGATTCGCGTTCGCTGTGCTCTTCCGGAATGAACGCCGTCATCGCACGTAAGCGCTCCACCGCGATCTTCGTTTGCTCCACCGCGAGATCGACATCCACCTGCGTGTTGAGACGCGACAACGTGTAGCGAATCGAGCCATGCGCTTCCTCGTGCAACAGCCCGATGGCGGTGAGCACATGCGACGGCACCAGGCTGCGGGACGAGCACGCGCTGCCGCTGCTGACATACACGCCGCCATAATTCAGGCTCATCAGAATCGCCTCGCCCTCAATGTACTTGAAGGTGACGTTCAAGTTACCCGGTAGACGCTGGTCCGATCCAACCTCGGGGCCATTAAGCCGTACGTGCGGTATCTCCAGCAATCGCTCCGCCAACTGTTTCGTCAGCTCATGGATTTGCGGAATGACGTTGTCCATGTCACGCACCGCAATTTCCACCGCCTTCGCGAAGCCGACAATCGCGGGAACATTCTCCGTCCCGGGACGCAGGTTCTGTTCCTGCGGTCCACCCTCGAGCAACCGCCGCAGCTTCAGCCGTTTGCGCACAAACAACGCGCCGACACCCTTCGGACCGTGCAGCTTGTGAGCGTTGAAGCTGGCGAGGTCGACCCCGAGCGCGCGCACATCGACAGGCATCTTGCCGAGCGTCTGCGCGCAGTCGGCGTGCAGGAACGCGCCCTTTTCATGAATCAACTCCGCCAACGCGGACAGATCCTGAACCGTGCCGATCTCGTTGTTGCCGTGGATGATCGAGACGAACAACGTATCGTCACGCAACTTCTCCCGCAGGCTGTCCGCGCTGACGATGCCGTTGTCGTCCACCTCGAGCTCGTCCAGTTCGACGAGACCCTGCTTCTCCATCCGCTTGACGACATTGCGCACGCTGGCATGCTCGATCGGGCTGATCAACACGTGCTTCCTGTCCGGGTGCTGCCGCCGCAACCCCTCCAGCGCGATGTTGTTTGCTTCGGTCGCGCTGGCGGTGAACACGATCTCCGCCGGCCGTGCGTTGATCAACTCCGCAATGGTCGCGCGGGACTCGTCCAGCGCTTCCTCCGCCGCCAGGCCGAGCATGTGCAGACTGGCGGGGTTGCCGTACGATTCAGTCAGGTACGGCAGCATCGCATCGACAACCTCCGGCAACACCTGCGTGCTGTCGCCGTTGTCAAGGTAGGCTATGTGCTTGTCACCACTCATTGCTGAAAACGCTTTCTTCAGGTTAAAGGCAAAGAAGGCTTGCCACGATGCAAGCCCGTCGTCCAAGGTGAATGATGAAAGTAACGAGGATACCCACAGCCCGCAACGCTCGATCAATCCGCTCCCGCCCGAGAAAAAACGCGGGGTGAAACCACCCTGCGCCCGATAGATTCGATTCAGCGTCGAAAGTACGTCATTCCGAACGGAACGAAGAGAAGTGAGGAAGATCCAGATTTGAGTGTGTAGATGAACCCGTTGGTCAGCTGGACCTTCTTCAGCCGCAAACTGACGCGGCTCCCAGAATGACGTGCGAGCCAACTGACGTTCTGGTTTCAATTAGCAGGACCGCAGATCCACCATCGCACAAACGCAAAACGCGGGACGAAAGCACCCCGCGTTCAGAACTGGTCACACCAGATCCCTCATTCCACCCGGAACTTCTCCCGGTGGATCGTGATTTCCGTGTTACCCACCCGATACGTGTCCGTCAGGTCTGAATACACCAGGCCGAATCCGTCTCCGTAGTAGCGCACACCGGACACGGTGTGATCCTGCCCGACCACCGTCGCGTCTTCCGTGATCCTGGCGCAACCGTCGTAGGTTGTCGAACCGACCTGGATCTGGAAGTTGTACCCGTGGAATCCGGCGACGTACTCAACGGTCAATCCACCCAGATCCTCACGAACGCGCGTAAACTCATGCGTTGCCGGCGGGTCAGCCTCAGCCCAGCCGCTAAGAAACGGATCCAACTCCCACTCGTCCGATGCCTCGTTAAACACCAGGAGCGAATCGATACCGTACGCGTACCACGTCGTGTCGCTGCCGATTTCACCATCATCCAGATCGAAGAGTGTGAACTCAACCTCGTACGCAGCCCGACCTTGAAGGCTCTCGACCGAAAGCACAGACCACGTCTCCGTCGTCGTCATCTCACCATCGACGTGGTTTTCGAACTGATAGATGTCGCCAACCTTGAGTGGGAATAAATCATTCGCCATCGGTCGTTCGTGAGGAGGCATTTTGGTCGGTGAGCTGTCTTCGTCGCAACCAGTGAGAACAAAGCCTGACAACAGAAGAAACAGCAGAACGAGGAGTGAAACTCTAAGTGGACTCATGGGTACCCCCAGTGTTGTTAAACCGTCTTGGCTGACCATGAGCAAGCTGCGAGGGCGACTCCAAAATCGTTGTGGATAGATAAGTATAGCTATAAGACGCTCGTTGTATCATTCCGGTCGCAACCGTCTCCCCGGCTCCCGTGCGAAGCCCGCTCATGCCCCGCAATCAGCCCGCGCAACCTGAGTATTCCTTCACTCCGGCACAGTTTCTGCTCATCTCTCATCAGAAAGTTCAGAATGCCTAACTCTGATACACCTGATTCTGATCGGACTTAGCCGTCACCTAACTCCTTAACTGCTGGACGGCTGGGAATTGTTCTTGGAATCGCAGGTTTCTTGACCTATTCAACAAGATCAGGACAGACCACTCAGCCTGCTCACAAACAGACACACTCGTCATGATGAGGGAGGGAGTCATGAAACGCGTTGTGCCGGCACTGCTGGCCATCCTGCTGTTTGCGTCATTTGCACATGCGTTGCCCGAGTACCAGGTGAAATACAATCAGACTTGCGCCCTGTGCCACCACAACCCCACCGGTGGCGGAATGCGGACCCTGTACGGCGCCCAGTTCTTCTCGTACAGCGATCTCGCGATGGAAGCGAAAGATTTCGCCGAGATCCAGGAAATCCTGCCGCAAGCAGACGACGCCCTGCAGTACGGCTTCGACCTGCGCGGCCTGTACGCTCTCGGGCACGGCTATGATGACGACGAGAACATGCAGACCCGTGGTAACGAATTCGTCATGATGCAGAGTGACATCTATTTCGCGTACACGTTGACCGACGCCACCTCGGCGGTTGTCGACGTATCCAACAACGGCATCGAGGAAGCGTTCGCCAATTTCTCGATGAAGAACGGGAAGATCCGTGTCCGGGCCGGTAAGTTCCGCACCACCTACGGCTGGGGCTGGGTCGATCATACCGTCTTCGCCCGTAAGTACCTCGACTACGGCAGTGACCGTGGCGCGGGCTGGCGAGCCTACGACACCGGCGTCGAAGCCGGCCTCTACACTGATCGTTGGGATGTCACCGCCGGCCTGACAAACGGCGTCCCCGGCAGCAATGGCAACGCCGTCTCGGCCCGAATTGCCCGACGGTTCGGACACAACGCCCTGACCGCCACACTCGGCCTCTCCGGCCGTTCCGATGACCTCGGCGGTGGTGGCTACAGCGCCCGCCATTACGGCGCATTCTACGGCTTCAATGTCGGCCCGCTGACCTTCCTCGGCGAAACGAATCTGCGTGAGGAAGTCGAGGACATTCAGGGCATGGTCGCGACGCATCAACTGCGCTACATGATCAAACGTGGCATTTATGCGCACGGCTGGTACGAATACTACGACCCGGACATGGACACGGAGTCCGGCTACATCTGGCGCACACGGCTTGGGATGGACATTATCCCGCGCGGTTACATCAGCATTTCCCCGATGTACCAGTGGGCGCATTCCGAACTGAACTATCCCGGCTCGGACGAGTCCGGACAATTCCTGCTGCAACTGCACTTGTGGCTATAAACCGAGGAGCCCCCCATGAAGACGCTTCAGACGTTGACGCTTGTGATGATGATCGGCCTGCTGGCGGCTCAGCCCTCCATTGCCGAGGTAATGACGTACATCGTATCCCCCGGCGAACCCAATGAAGTCGTGTTTGTTTCCCGTGCGGTCGGTGAAACCTTCGATGGACGCACGAACCACCTCGAAGGAACGTTCAGCTGCGATCCGGACGATCTCAGCAAGCCGGTATCCGGCACGGTTTCGATTGATGTCAAGACGCTTGACACCGGCATCAAGCTGCGTAACAATCACATGCTCGACAACCATCTGCACCCGGACAAGTTCCCGCAGATGACGTTCGAGCTGACCGGCCTGTCCGGCAATCCGGCCATGCTGAAGACCGGCGAAACGGCGACGATGAAGGCGAACGGGCAGTTCACCTGCCACGGCGAGACCAACGACATCGAACCGATGCTCGAGGTCACCCGCAATGCCGACGGCAGCCTGACAGTTACCGCAGAGTGGATCGTCAACCTCAACGATTACGACATCGAACGTCCACAGTTCCTGATCGTCAAACTGGCGGAGGACCAGGAAGTGTCCGCCACATTCACCGCGATGCCGCAGTGAGGAGACCCAGCACGATGATTTTGCAGACCAACGCCGTGTTCGCACGGCTGCTTCCGATACTTTTGTTGACCCTGCTGCTGGCCGCAGGCTGCTCCGACATGGGCGACCCGGTCAGCCCGAACGACAACAACAATGGCAACGGCGACCCGACTCCTGCAGACACGCTGAGCTGGACCGGGGACATTTACCCGGACATCATCAGCACCTACTGCATCTCGTGTCACAGTTCGTCAATCCAGCTGGGCAACCTCGACCTGACCGATTTCGCCGGTTGGATCGATGCCAACAGCCTGTCCGGCAATCCGTATGTCGTACCCGGCGATCCGGACGCCAGCGAATTGGTGTGGCGTGTCGAAGGAACCAATGGCCTCCAGCGCATGCCGCAGGGTGGACAACTCGCCAGCAGTGAAATCGAAGCCATCCGCACATGGATCGAACAGGGTGCGCTGGAGCAGTAAGGCGGGATGTGGGGTACGGACTGCGGGCAATAGGCTGCGATATGCGGAAGTTAGCATGCCCCGGACATTCATGTCTGGGCTGATCCGAGCTTGAACAACAACGGACTCAGGTGATTTCCATTATCGGATCGTCCGCGTTCGCAAGCGAACACGGGCACATCCATATCACCACCCTCACCCAACGTGTCCGAAACCAATCTCGCCCTCGGGCTTCAGCCCGGGCTCCTTCCGAGTTAAAACATATGGGACACGTTGTCCGTAACGTGTCCCCTGAAACTGTTCCATCAAGGGGACACATACGGGAGTAAGTGTCCCCTTGTCTATGTTGAAAGCAGCCACCAGCGGTGCAAATCCGCCATTGGCGTCCGCTCAGCGTCGCTCAGTTTTTGCCTTCCGCCGCGTCGAGGATTTGTTTGCGGCGGAACATCACCGGGATCGATTCCTTGCTCGCCGCGCCGATGTTGACCAACTGCCAGTCCTCACCGACCTCCTCGATCTTCTCACGGATGCATTGGATACGGATTTCGTGCATCATGTCGCACTGTTCGAGGTTGATCACCTCGACACGGTACTGGTAGCTGCGACGTTTCCCGTTGACCCGCACCTCGATTTCGACCGAATCGTTGGCATCATGAATCGGCAACTGAATGGTGAACCCACTCATCGTTCACATCTCCTGTGACGAAAACCAGCATATCTCTCCCAACTACTTCGTGCAATTGCCAGATGCATGCCAAACTCTTGCGATTCGTAACTTACGTGTAAACAACAATTCCCGCATTGCAGCAGGAGACAGATTGTCCGGCGACGGATAGTATTGTGTCCGTCTGCGGACGGTTGCACGATGAGTCAGGGGAACTGTTTCGACTGTCAAAATGGGGACGGGCGGTCCGCCATTACGGGGACGTGTGGACTTGGAGGGGACAGCGAACCGCCCGTTTTCATGAGGTCCTGAAGGAGACCGGTCATCATCCTCCGAATTTGTTTTCAGCTATGCACGTGAACCGTGCCTGTCCCACCGAAACGAATTCATCGGCGTTCACTTCATGGACGCGCAAACGGAGCGAGGGTTTAACGGGACTTGGAGGTGGGGAGAGCGACAAAAACCTGAATCACTAAGCCATCTCATGAACGGCAGGGTATGACAATGCTTATGGTTTACTACCTTGGAGTGAGTTACTGCTTGAACTCGATCAGTTGGCGGGCGTCTCGAATCTGGTTCCATGTTGTGAGTAGTGAATCAAGTTGTGCCCTCTGCCCAGCCGACACCTTCCGTAAGCGATTCCCAAATCGCCAGGAACCCACTAGCGAATCGCCACGTATGTTCACACTGCTGCGACTTAAACCCACGTCAAGGTTCAGTGTGTCACCAGTTTCAACCCGCCTTGACACTTCTGCCGGAAGTATGGCATTCACGTGATAGTCCCATACGAGCGGATGATCCAGGAAGTAGTACCCGGCGGTACGCTCCACGGGCAATGCGTGTTCACCAGACTCGAACGGGCAAACGTGCAGTAGCCAACTCGACTGGATTGGCTGGACCCAGTTTGCAAGGACAATCTCCGCTGCGATCTTCCCCGAATCGGTTGGTTCGGACTGCGATACGGACAGAACGTTCAAGTCTTCGTGCAGCAAGCCACTTATCGTTTCAGGCTCGAGCTCCAGCCAATCCGCATAGTCAACTTCGTCCAGACGAGGGTCGGGCGTGATACTGATCGTCCCTTCAAATTGACCAGTTGGACGAAATCCCCCAGCGAGCGAAAGTTGAATCGTATAGGGTTCCTCAACGTTTGGGATTCTGGTCAAGTCGCCGTCCGGCGTTAACCAGAGTGCCGGGGCGCCGGCGAGGGGCATCGGTGTTCGGCCAGGAGTCCGTTTGCGGCTGGTGGCATCATGGTAAAGTGTGTCGCCATTCTCAATCCAGCCGACAATCACGTGATTGAACTGGTTTGAACTGGGTACATCATCACGGAACGGACGATTCCACGGCAGATTCGTCAACACCGGATGCGCATCCACACCCCTGCGTTGAAGTTCGCTAAGCAGAACCAGCGTCAAATCCTTGCAATCGCCATACTGCACCCTTTCAATATCCTTCAGCCGATGGGGAACAAAACGGCCCTCGCCAATCTGAACAGATACATAGCGATACTGTGCCTCGAAATCCCTCAGGATCTGATCAATCACCTCGCGTCCGGCAGACGTCTCTGCAGGATGAACGCTGTAAACATCCTTCCACCTGGTCAGCATTTCTTTTGCCACGTCGTTCCACCGGTATCGCTGACCGGCTTGACGGATTTCAATCTCAACGAAAACTGCAGAGTTGGAAAAACCGCCGTCATACGGTTCGCTGCTCCACACAGGCAAATCCTGCAACACCAGCATACCATCATTAACGGCGAAAGAGGTGCCGACCGACGTTGCCGCCGTGACGGTCCACGACTCCGGTGCGACCAGATCCAACCTGATTTCCTGCACGGGTTCGAAAGCGGACTGCAGCGGTAGGCGTATCATCCGTGGGCAGTTTTCAAGGGTTATCTCGTAGTCCAGCAAAACCAACGAGCCGGTTTCCACATGAGGTAACGTCCACTCAGCCGCACGAGAATCGGAATAGAGGGTGTAGCTGCCATATACGGGTTTGTTGCGTAGGGTGTTTTTCGGCAGCCGCTCGAGTTCGCCATCTGGCGTCAGCAAAAGTGCACGCTCGGCCTTGAAATTGCCCTCACCAGCGAAATAATCCACTGCCGAGAAGGAGGAATACCTTTCAGCGCCGCCCACTTGCCAGGCTTGCCGCTCCCGCAGTAGCAACCGATCCCGTTCCGGATCAAAATCTGCTGTTACACACCGAAGCACGATCCGATCACGCGTACGCAACGGCTCCGGTACCTGTTCTGGTAATTCCGCTGCCCAGTCGGGAAGCTTAACCCCGGCCAGAGTCTCGGTCACCAGCAACACAAGAGTTGGAATCCAGACAAGGACAATTTTCCGCATTCTCATTGCTCTGCGTTTGCGTCCGTTTCTGTCATCCCGTCCGCGGGAATCGTTTCGCAAACCAGTTCCAGCCGGTCGGCTTCCGCCAGTTCAGAGTAAAAATCCCGAATCGATTCGTAGTGCGTTTTGCTGAACGACCAGTGTTTGCGCCGAGTGTGACGACTGAATTGCAACAAGCCAGGCGAACTGCCGCAACCGGCACGCACCATGAAACCGAACGCTTCCAGGTTTTTAATACGGGTTTCCGGCAGTTCGGTGTAATTGACTCCATCTGGAAGTTCAATCGTCCCATCGATCCTGACAGAGACTGGGGAACTGAAATTCAGATTCGTCTGACGGTCGGCCACTTCCGGAAGGTAGTCAGGTTCAACACTGCGGAATTGGTTCGGACGCACAACCCACCGATCACCAACCAATTGTCCAACACCTTCAACATGCACGTGCACATTGATTCGCGGTTCTGTCCCGTCCTCGAGAATCAACTCAATGTTATCGATCTGTTCCGCGTCCAGATCATGCAACCATGCTGCCGCCACGAGATCCCTCAGCTCTTCTGAATCCAGCAGTTGAAGATCATCCCCGAGAAAACGGATCCTACCGCCGACGAGCAGGATTGAGCAGTCAGCGTCCAGCGCACCTGAGTCATCAAGAATCCCGGTAAAGCTGATGGCAACTTCCTCCATCTGCTGACGGTCAGGTAAACGGATGATTTCGGCATTGTCATACTCAACCAGCAGCGCCCGATTTCCGGCAAGTGTCCACGGGATATAGTCAAACGGAGCGTCCTCATCACCGGGATCGAGATAGATGGACTGAGTGTCCAGGTCAATACGTAGCAAAGATGCTGACAAGCGATTGAAAATGGGTGGATCGGCGATCATCCCGCCCTCATCCCACGGAACACCCAACAACAGATCACAATCGAGACCGTTTTGACGGCAGCATTCCCGCATCAACAGGGTCTTTTCCATCCCTGTACCACGCCGATTCTCAAGGACATCCTCAATTGTCCTGTCAAATTCAAATGGATGGCGCGAACCAACCGTCTCAATGGAGTCGGCAATGAACCGGTGCAACTTTTCCAATGCCGTTCGATCAAACGGACCATCCACCAGATCACGCACGAAAAGTGCGGTCGCCGGTGTCCAGGTTGTGTACTCCTCA
Source organism: bacterium (assembly GCA_963675295.2). Lineage (GTDB taxonomy): Bacteria > Electryoneota > Electryoneia > Electryoneales > Electryoneaceae > BMS3BBIN04. The sequence goes on along the minus strand of CAXXKJ010000002.1, from coordinate 978,213 downwards.
CACCAACCCTCGAAGATCTCAGCGACCCGGTTCCAGTCCTTGACCAAGTCAACTCGAACGTCAGCAGTCTCGTACCCCGCCAGTACGAAATACACATGCGGTCGAAGATACTCTGTGGAGGGCATCAACGGTTCTTCCGGTACGCCGGCGAACTGGCGTACAGTTGCCAGATACTGCAGGCGAGGACCGTTCACCGTCTGGATTTCGGTCACCTCCTCCTTGTAATCCAGCTGCGCGGTGTTAATAAGACCAGTGCGGTAGTTCAAACCGTAGGGGATCTGAAACGCCACGGACGATTCCCGGGTGGGCAATCCATCCAGATCAAAATAGAAAGGAGGCATCAACACGAAATTATCGCTCACCCACCGGTATTCAAACTCCAGGATCGCCCCGGCAGTCACAGCAGGAAAAGCAAAATTGACCACGCGGTACTTGCGGTCATTTTTCGGCCCGGCATAGGTGATTTCATCGTAGATATCACGCTTTTTCAGCTTAACCTTTTTTCCCTCAGGGGTAATCGTCCTTGCTTTGATGCGATTGATTTTGGAACCTGCGGGAGCCAGCAATTGAATGTTGGCCAGATCAAATGCAGCTTCGTCAAACAACTTGATACGAGTTACATACTTGACTTCAAGCTCAAAACCGGCAGCCGTCAAGCTGACGTCCCCCCTGACCTGACGGTCCAAGACCATCGCTGTTGCGTCCGGACACCAGTCCGGGGGTTTCATTGAGAGCTCTTCATCGGTGAACTTTTCCCAGGCAAGCGAAATGGAGAGCGGTAGTAGCAATAAGGCAAGTGCAAACATCAGCCTGGTTCGAATCATCTCCCCCCCCCTGTTGGATTGAGATTTCAACCTTGCAGCCTGCACGGCATGTGAAGCTAGGAACTTACAGTATTCATACGGGCTCCACAATAATGAATTGACGAAGAGCAGCTTTATTTCAGTAATGAATGCGAGGTTTGCTAAATCATGCAATCAACGCTTCCAGCTCGATCAGAAAACGAGTGTAAACACCGTTTCTTCACCGGGTTTCGACTGGGCGGTGATGGTACCGCGATGCATGCGCATGATCTGGCGGGAGAGGGAGAGACCGACGCCGGTGCCGTCCGGCTTGGTCGTAAAGAAGGGGATAAACACACGTTCAAGCAGGTCCGGCTCAATGCCACTGCCGTTGTCCAGCACACGGATCCGTCCACGGCCCTGTGCGTCGATCGAAGCGGTCACCTCGATTCGTGGCTCGGCGACACCCGGCACCGCCTGCAACGCGTTCGTGATCAGGTTGATCAACACCTGTTCGATCAGGTCCCGGTCGGCGAGCACCCTCAGGTTGCCGGGCGAACAGTCAAAGCTGGCCGTGATACCGGACTCGCTAAACTTCGGCTCGAAGAACTTCGCGAGATGGTCCAGCAGGCCGCGTACTTCCACCCGCTCCAGGTCTGGTTCCGGCACCTTGTACAGGCTGCGGAACGCTTCAACAAACTTGAGCAGCCCCTCGCTGCGTTTTTGAATCGTGCGCACCGCGAGCTGCGCGTCCTCAACCGTCTCGCCTTCCTCCCCCTCCGGCACCGGGATCTCGGCGAGAAGGGAGTTCGTGGTCGTCGCCAGGGACGCAATCGGCGTGATTGAGTTACGGATCTCGTGCGTCAGCACACGGATCAGGTTCTGCCACGCTTCCAGTTCCTGCTCTTCCAACTCGGAGCGAATGTTCTGGATCGCGACCAGCGTCAGCCGCCGTCCGCCACGGACAAATTCCGTCGCCCGGACAAGCAGCTGCAGCACATCGCCCTCGTCCACCACCTTAATCACCCGCTGTTCGCCGGCACGGATCGTCTTCAACATCTCGACCAACTCCGGGCTCACCTTGTTCATCCGGTCGATGTGTTCGCAGCGATTCAACTTGAACAGCTTCCGCGCGGCCGTGTTCGCCAGCTCCACCTCGCCGGATGAATCGTAGCTGATCACGGCGGATGCAATGTGCTGCAAGACCGTCTGCAGGTACTGCACCTGTTCCTCACGCTCCGCACGCACCCGCCGGAATTCGGTCATGATGCGGGTAAATTCGTCGTTGAGGCGGCTGGCGGTGTCGGTGGTCGGACTCTGGAAGGTCTCGAAAAAATCCTCATACTTGACCGCGATGAGGAAACGGGTCAGGTCACGCTGCACTTTCTCGACATACCGTACCAGCGTGATCACCTGAATGATCGCAAACACACCGAGCAGCGCGATGGTCATCACGTAGTCCGTGACAACCACCAGCCACGCGATCAGAATCAGCGTCAACGTCAGCGCGCCGACCCGGATCAACACTCCGGCGTGAAAGCGGTTTAGTGACATCTGTTTCGTCCTGAATTCGGAGGTCTGCTCTCCGAGAACCCGTCGATTCGTTGGTTACCCTGCACAACATTCAAAGAAACAGCGATCTGCTTGTGAAAACCAAATCCGTTACTATTTCACAAGTTTCACGAATTTCTATTTGACAACAAACCAGGCGTTGTGTACCTTTCTTTGTCTAATAGCCTGAATTACTAATTCTTGTAGTGATTAGCAAAAATTCGAATGCCGCATGGGAGGCTGTCATGCACCGTGCTTACCACGTTTCTCTATCGCTGTTACTCCTCGTCTTGACCGGCTGTGCGCCCGCCCTTGTGATGGATGACATCAGCCACCTGCGCAAGGGAATGAGCCAGGAAGACCTGATTGCGGATGTTCAACGTAAACCCAAGCAACAATTCACTGTAGCCGTTGATACACTTGAGTATTCGATTCTTCAATACATGCTTCGTACTGGCACGGAAAAGCAATACAGCACAGTACCCGCTGGCACTGGTTTTATTATCGTTGGTATTGACTCTCCTTATGAAGAATGCTACTACTTTGCTTTCTACCACGACTGTTTATGCTATTGGGGATTCATTCCAGAGTTTTCAAGAGAATCTGATCCCGCTATTGCTAATCTGGGCCGCCAAATTTTTGCCTATACCGAACCGGAGAAGATGAATCATGATGATTAGCAAACGACAACTCATGCGACCGCAGGTTATCCTTGTGATTCTGGCTATCATCCTCTGCTTAACCTCCTGTACGCCAACAATCACACAAATGGGGTACCTCGAGAAAGATGTGAGTCCAGAATATGTCGTTTCTGCTCTAGACAAAAAGCCGAAATACGCTTTTTTGTGGAAAGATACCCCAGGTATTAATGAACTCGTTTATGTTTATGCAATTAGTGCCGGATCTTCAAATATCAACAATTATTATCTGTATTTCATAAACGACAAACTAGACTACTGGGGCTATCCACATGAGTTCGCTCGCTCTGACGATCCGTTACTCAACGCAATTGGGCAGAAAACGACTGCCAAGATTGATAAAAAAAAGGAAGAGGAATTTTCTCCGTATTGAGAGCGTCCGATCCGATTCCAGATCCGTCACCACTACAACCCATATTTCTCGATCCGGCGGTAGAGGCTCGTCCGTGTCAGGCCCAGCTCTTTCGCGGCGTGTGAAATATTCCCGTCGTGCTTGCGGATCGCCTTGAGCACCACCGTCCGTTCGACATCCTCGAGGTTGAATGAGTCCAGCTCGACCTCGCCGCCACGATCATCTCCGCCCGAGATAAAGAAGTCCGCCGGCTGCAGCACCTTGTCCTCGGCCATGATCACCGCGCGCTCAATGGCATGTTTCAGTTCGCGCACATTCCCCGGCCAATCGTAGCGTTCCAGCTTGCGCTGCGCGGCCTGGTTCACGGTCAGCGAGCCACGGTTGTATTTCTGCGAAAAATGGTCGAGGTAGTGGTCGATCAACGGCGGTATGTCTTCACGGCGATCCCGTAACGGCGGCAGATGAATCTCGACGGTGTTGATCCGGTACAGCAGGTCCTGCCGGAACTGACGCGACGCAACCATCTCGCTGACATCGTGGTTCGTCGCGCAAATCAACCGGATGTCCACCTTCTGCACCTTGTGATCGCCAACCCGGGTGATGGTTCTTGATTCCAACGCGCGCAACAGCTTCGCCTGCATCGCGGGCGAGAGGTTGCCGATTTCGTCGAGGAATAACGTACCCCCGGTCGCAACTTCGAACCGTCCGGCACGATCCGCCTTGGCGTCGGTGAACGCTCCCCGCTTATGGCCGAACATCTCCGACTCGAACAGATTCTCGCTGATCGCACCCATATCGACAGTGACGAAAATCTCGTCCGACCGTTTGCTCTGACGATGAATCGCGCGGGCGATCAACTCCTTGCCGGTGCCGTTTTCGCCGAGGATGAGCACATTGGCCTCGGTCCCGGCGACCTTCTCAATCGTCTCGAAGACACGCATCATCCCGGGCGAACGGCCGACGATATCCTGAAATGACTGCTCCAGTTCCGCCGATAACGCGCGTTGCCGGTCCTGCAGCGTGCGCACCTGGCCACGGGTCGCGCTCAACTTCATCGCCGCGTTGATCGTCGCGAGGATCTTCTCGTTCTGCCATGGCTTGAGCACAAAATCCACCGCCCCCTGCTTCACCGCACGGACAGCCGTCTCGACGTCGCCGTACGCCGTGATCATGATGACCACCGCGGCGGGATCAAGTTCCAGAATCCGCTCCAGCCAATGGAAGCCTTCCTCACCGGAGGTGGCGTCCTTGCTGAAATTCATGTCGAGCAGGATCGCGTCGTAGCTGAGATCACGGAGACGAGCGGGCAGGTTCTCGGGATTCGGTTCGGTATGGACCAATTCGACATGCGGCTTCAGCAGCAGGCGCATGGCGGTGAGGATGTCGGCGTCATCGTCGACGATCAGCACACGGCCGTTCTTTTCACGGAGCACGGTCAAACTCCCGTCAGATCAGTCAATTTGTAAGTGTACGGAATCGGACAGCGGGAAAACCAGTTGTGAGTGATGAGTTGTGAGTCGTGAGCTACTGACAACTGTGGACGGCAACACCTTTTTACCACGGACTTAAGTCCGTGGTAAACGAACCAAACGATGATCACGAGCCTGTATCGCCCGATAATCCCTGCTGGCGAAGCCATCAGGGGCACATCACTTCAGCATCTCACCGGTCAATATCTCACACAACCCGATGGTCCCAGTCCGTAGTCCGCAGCCTGCCAATCTGAGTCCGCAGTCCGCCGCCCGCAGTCCGTAGCCCGTAACCCATGATTTACTCATCACTCACAACTCATCACTCACAACTCGCCACTGTCCTCACTCATACCGCAACGCCTTCGCCGGTTTGTTCAGCGCCGCACGGAGCGTCGTCGAGGCCATCACCGCCCACGCGACCAGCAGCACCGTCCCTGCCGCGGCCAGGTACGCCAGCCATGGCTGTTCAATCCGATACGGGAAATCCTGCAGCCAGTTGCGCATGAACAGCCACGCCGCCGGCCACGCAATCAGGTTTGCGAGCAACACCGGACGGAGAAAATCGCCGGTCAACAACAGGATGATCCGCCCCGAATCCGCACCCAGCACCTTGCGAATGCCGATTTCCTTGGTGCGGGTTTCCGTCGCATACGCCGCCAGCCCCAGCAAGCCAAGTGACGCGACCACAATCGCCAGTCCCGCGAACAGGCTGAGCAGGTTCGCCAGTTCCTGTTCCGAGGTGTAATTTTCCTGCAGCCATTCGTCAAGGAAGTGGTAGACCAGCGGCAACTGGGGTTCATACTTGACCCAGGCAGCCTCGATCGCCGCCAGGGCCTCTTCGACGGATCCCGGGTTGACACGGACGGCGATGACACGGTTATCCCAGAGGTTACGCGGATAGGCGATGATCGCTGGCGCGTTGGTATTCTGCAACGGCTGGAAGTTGTAGTCTTCGAGCACACCGATGATCTGCCCGTGCCGTCCAGTCCCGTTCAACGTGACACGGGGATCGTCATTCGCATCGATGCCGAAGTGACGGACAAATTCCTCGTTGACGAGGAACGCTTCGTCCTTCTCACCGGGACGATCTGGGTCGAAATCCCGTCCCCAGACAAGGTTCAGGCCTAACGTCCGGATATAATCCGGATCGCTGAAGACGGCGAACACCGCCTCCTCTTCATCGGCCATCGCAGGCGTGCTGATCGTCCACATCCCGCCCCGGGTCCGGCCGATGACCTGCGATTGAATGGAAACGTTCTCAATTCGCGATGATTTCAGCAATTCCTGCTTCAACTCGTACGCCGACAACCGCGCTTGCTCACCGCGCAGGGTGACGAAAATCAGCCCATCTTCGTCGAAGCCGAGGTCGCGTTGCAGCAGGTAGCGATGCTGCGAGAGGATGGTGATGGTGCCGAAAATCAACGCCAGCGAAATTGCGAACTGGAAGACGACAAGGAATTTGCGCATCCGTGCGCCGCTACCGCGCACCGCCGCGCCGGATTTCAACACCTTAACCGGACGGAACCCGCTCAACACCAGCGCCGGGTACGATCCCGCCAGCAATCCGCAGATCGCCGCCAATCCCACCAGCGCCAGTACCACCTGGCTGAGGTTGAGGTTCAATGCAACCCGGAGTGGGATCGAAATCATGCCCTCAAACCACGGGAATGCCAACTCGAGCAACAACAACGCCAACAACACCGATATCCCTGTCACCAGCAACGCTTCCGAGAGGAACTGCCGCATCAGCTCATACCGTGTCCCACCCAGCACCTTGCGTACCCCGATTTCTCGCGCTCGTTTCAGGCTGCGAGCGGTCGCCAGGTTCATGTAGTTGATGCACGCGATCAGCAGGATGAACGCCCCGATCATGCCGATCATCGCCACGTTCCGGTAGTCGCCGCCGAGATGAAGCTGGGTGAAGGGAACAAGGTGGGCGTCGAATGATTCGCGGAGGTCTTCGCCAGCCGTTTTCGTCAGGTACGGTTCGAGTTGGTTCTCGAACACCGCCTGATCGACACCATCCCGCAGCCGTACGTACGTGTAGTAGTTGTGCGAATACCAGTTTGTGCGCTCATCTGCACCTTCGTAATCGTCGGTGAAACAGGTTTCCATGCTGAGCACACATTCGAGATTGTTAAACCGGGTATTCTTCGGCGGATCGGCGATCACGGCCTCGACGGTCAGCAGGATGTGATCCTCGAAGACCATCGTCTGGCCGATGGGATTGGTGTCCGGGAAAAAGCGTGCGGCGACCGATTCGGTGATGGCGACGGTGTTCGGTTCGGTCAGAATCTCAGGGCCGCTGCGGTGCAGTATCGGGAGCGCGAACAGATCAAAAAAGGATGGATCGGCGAAACAATACGTCTGCAGCAGCTTCTTCTCGCCCGCTTCGGTGGGTGCGGTGCCGAAGCCGCGGTAGCGCGCGACAGTTTCCACGTCGGGCAAACCCTCCGCCAACGCCGGACCCATCGCGGCGGGTGTCCATTGCATGTCCGTCTCGTCGCCCAACCAGTTCGTGTACTCCTGCACCTGGTAGAGACGGTCAAGCTGTGGGTGCATGTGGTCGTATGTCAGTTCGTAACGCACGTACAGGAACAACGCCAACGCCGCCGCGATGCCGACCGCGAAACCGGTCACGTTGATCACACTGTACAGCCGTCCACGCAACAGACTACGGATGGCCAGCTTGAGATAGTTGATCCACATTGATCCGTCCCCCAATCGATATCGTCTGACGCGGATGCGCGTCCGATTTCCTTATCGCACGGTCATTTTTTGATTACCACGGACTTAAGTCCGTGGTAAGGCGCACTGACCTCGCACAGACCTCAACCTGCCGGTCCCAGTCTGGTGCTTGTCGTCTACAGTCCGCTGACCGTAGTCCGCAGACCGCAGTCCGCCAACAGCCCGCAGCCCAGGTTTACCTCATCACTCACCACTCATCACTCATCACTGTTTTTATTCGTAGCGTAACGCCCTCGCCGGTCGCAACCGCACCGCCTTGATCGCCTGCAAGCCAACGGTCAAAAGTGCCAGGAGCAACGTGCCCCCCGCAGCCGCCGGGAACACCCACCACGGCCACGGTGCTCGATACGCAAACGTTTCAAACCACTTCGACATCAGGTAGTAGGTCACCGGCCAGGCGATCACGTTCGCCAGCAGCACCAGGATGGCAAACTCACGCGTCAACAACCCGAAAATGCGGCCTTCGCTGGCACCAAGCACCTTGCGCACCGCGATTTCACGGGTCCGCCGTCCGGTCGAGAACGCCGCCAAGCCCAGAATGCCGAGGCACGCGATCACCACCGCAACAATGCTGAACGCCTGGAACAGGTGCGCCTGCCGCTCCTCGGTGCGGAACATGCTGTCGAAATTCTCGTCGAGAAAGAAGTAGTCGAAGGGACGGTCCGGGAATCGTTCGTCCCAGACCGCTTCCAAGTCCTGTACAAAGGCGTGCGCGTCAGGCCGGTTGTAGCGAATGCTGACAAGGCTGAAGGCGGGACCGAGATTCACCAGCAGCATCGGCTCGATCTGTGTGTGCAACGAAGAGAAGTGATAGTCACGGATCAAGCCGATCACGTTGAACGTGACGTTGCCAAACCCCTTGACCGTCTTGCCGATCGGGTCGTCCCAACCGAACTGCTTGGCAGCGGCCTCATTCATCAGCATCACGCCAGTTGTGTCGCCGTCCAGCCAACGGTCTGTGGTCAGCTCTTCATCAAAGAAACGCCCATCCAGCACGTCCCATCCAAACACCTTGTCACCACCCGCGCTGACCGAGTTCCAGTTGATCACCCGCGAACGGTCGCTACCTTCCGGGATGAAGCCGGATGAAGATCCGCCACGGCTGGGGACACGTGAACTCAACGCGTAATCGACAACTCCGGGCACTTTGCTGAACGAGTTCAGGTGATCCTCGTAATTGTCCCAGAATCCCTGGTCAGGAATCGGGATCACCAACACGTTTTCCTTGTCGAAGCCCAGCGGTTTGGTCAGACCATACTGCAACTGGGCATACACCACACCGGTCGCGATAATCAGCCCAATCGAAATGGCAAACTGGAACACGACCAGCACCCGCCGCAGTCGTCCACCGCCCATCGTTGAACGGCTGTCCGCGGATTTCAACACCGTCACCGGGCGGAAAGACGACAGCACGAACGCCGGGTACAAACCGGCCAGAATCCCCACCGCCGCACCAAGACCGAGCAGCATCCAGGTCGCGAAGCTGCCACTGAACACGGCAAACTCGAGCGCACGGCCGGACACATCCGCGAACCACGGACCTGCCAGTTCGACCACCAGCGCCGCGAGCAGCATCGCGAAGAATGACACCAGCAGCGATTCACCGAGGAACTGGAAGATCAGTTCACGCTTTCGTGCGCCGGACACCTTGCGCAACCCGACCTCGCGAGCACGCGTGATCGCCCGCGCAGTGGACAGGTTCATGAAGTTGATGCACGCCAGCAGCAGGATGAACAATCCAACCGCGCCAAGGGCGTACACGTTGTTCATGCTGCTTTTGCCCGGGTTGATGTCGATCTCGATGTGTTCCGAATTGAGGTGCATGTCATTTAACGGTTGCACCCAGAATTCGAGCTCCGCCCAGTCGCCATGGCGGTGATATGCTTCCGTCACCTTGGACGCCAACGTGTCCATATTCTCCGGAGCGACAAGCTTCAGGTAGGTTGCGAGAAAGTTCGAACCCCAGTCGTCAAGATTCTCTCGTTGGTCATCGAGACCAGCGTCGAACGGGAACAGCATCGCGTAGCGTAAATGTGTTTCCGGGGGTGGATCTTCTGAGATTGCGGTGACCACCACATCGCGCTGGCTGTTGATCCGCAGAATCTGACCGATCGGATTCTCGTCCGGTTCGAAATAACGGTCACGTGCTGTTTCGGTCAGCACCACCGCGTCCCGGCGTGTCAGAGCGGTTTCCGGATCACCTTGCAGCAGCTTGAACGAGAACACCTGGAAAAACGTGGAGTCGACATACGCCGTCGAACTTTCATACAGCCGCTTCTCACCACGCATCACCACCGGCGGACGCCAGCCGTGCATGACACGCGTCATCGTCTCGACTTCCGGCAGTTCCTCGACCAGCATCGGCCCGAGCGGCGACATGGTCACCGCGACATCGGTGCGTTCATCCCCACCGAAGTCCTGCAGTTCGACCGGCCGTACGATCAGGTCGCTGTTCTCGTGCCAGCGGTCCCAGCGCAAATCGACGCGGACATAGCTGAAGATCAGCAACGCCACCGCCATCCCGAGCGCCAGCCCGAGAATGTTGAGGAGCGAATACCCCTTCTGACGCATCAAATTGCGCCACGCGATGGTCAGGTAGTTGCGAAACATGTCCGGTCCCTCCCCCGGGAAACGACTTTACTCGTAACGCAACGCGTGTGCGGGATTGCGCATCGCGGTGCGTAGCGACAACAACACAATTGTCAGCCAGCTCATGACCAGCAGCGACAACGTGACCACGGCAAATACCAGTGGATTCAGCTCAATCCGGTACGCGAACCCACCCAGCCATCGCTGAGCAGCGAACCAGCTCAGTGGCCACGCCAAAACCGTCGCAACAAGGATCAGGATCGAGAATTCACGCGCCATCAACGTCAGGATCTGCGGCACAGACGCACCCAGCACCTTGCGCACACCGATCTCCTTCGTCCGTCGTGCAACCGCCAGCGACACCAGTCCGAACAGACCCATCGCGGCAATCAGTACCGTCAACATCGACGCCACCCGGACAACGCCACTCATCGTACGTTCGTTCTGGTAGTACGCGTTGAGATAGTCCTCGAGGAATTCTGGCACGAACGGCTGCTCTGGTGCGGCTTGAAACCACGCAGCCTCAAGCTGCTTCATCGTGGCTGAAATGTCGGCTCCGTCAAGACGCACCAGCAGTTGGTTGCGCACACCCGGATAGTTCAGTATGTCATTGATTCCGGGAGCGAGCGCGGTGTGTTCGACGAACAGCACTAACGGTTCAACCGTACTGTGCAGACTTTCGAAATTGAAGTCCTTGACGACACCGATGACTTCGTGCGCTTCCATCTCGGAACACGGCAGGCGTTGGCCGAGCGGTTCGGACCAACCCATGAACTTGACCATCGCTTCGTTGACGATGATCCCGCTGACGAAATCGGCGGGGCGATCCTGCGAATACTCCCGGCCGGCAACAAGTTCAAAGTCCATCGTCTCGAACAGATCCGGGTCGATGCTGTTGACATACACCTGCATGAAACGGCCATCGTCGGTGTTGAATCCGACCTGCCCCCATGGTCCGCCAAAGGTGTTCGACACCGCCGAAACCTCCTGCACACCAGGAATCTGCAATGCCTTGTCCTTGAACCGGGCGACCAGTTCGTTGGCCGTCTCACTCGAACGAATACTGGTCGCGAGATTGACAACGTGTGATTCGTCGTAGCCGAGGTCACGGTTGAGCAGGTACTGGAGCTGCTGCCCCATCAGGAAGGTGCCGATCAAAAGAAACGCCGCGAGGCAGTACTGCAACACGACAAGACCGCGAATGAAACGACTGCCGCCACCGATTGCCGATTCCCCCTTGAACACACGTTGCGGGTTGTAGCGTGCGAGCACCACTGCCGGGTACAAACCGGAACTGAAACCGATCAGCAGCACCAGGCCAAGCAGAATCCCGCCGATCAAAGGGCTCATGGTCAAACTCAGCTCACGCCCAGCCACGTTGTTGAACCACGGCAACGCCAGCTCGGCCAGCACCCACGCAACCGGCACCGCCAGCGACGCCAGCAGGAGCGACTCACCGAGGAACTGCCGCCGCAACTGGCTCGCCTGGGCACCCATCACCTTGCGCAACCCGACTTCCTTCGAACGGGTCACTGAACGCCCAAGCGCGAGGCTGGTGTAATTGACCGACGCAACCACCAGAATCAGGAACGCAATCCCGAGCAGGATCTGACTGTAGACCGGGCTGCTGGTCTTCAGCGTGCGGCTGGCAAATTCAGCATGCAGGTGAAAATCCTTCAGCGGGACATACTCGTACCAGGGAGCGGCATCGCCGAAACGCCCTTCGAAATCGTGCGTTTCGTACATCGCCTGCAACGCCTGATCGAATTGCGCGGTGCTCGCACCCTCGCGCAACATGACATAAGTCTGCGGCCAGATGATCATCCACGCCGCCAGGAAATCGTCGCTGACAACGTTTCGGATCACGTCCATCGGAACCAGAATCTGGTAGTCAATACTTGACGTGGCCGGCGGATCAGCGGTTACCCCGGAGACGGTGAATTCGTGTTCCTCACCTTCCAGTTCGAGCAGCAACGACTCGCCAACCCACGGCCCATTTCCGAAGAACCGCCTGGCGATGGATTCCTTCAACACCACGCCACTCAGATTCCGCAACGGGTTGTCCGCATTCGACTCCAGCAGCTCAAAACTGAATACGTCGAAGAACGAGGAATCGACAAATGACAGTTCAAGCTCAAACGCCCGGTCACCTGCCTTCGCGCGAGAGTGCCTGCCAGCCATTCGCACGACGTGTTCGACCTCGGAACTCTGTTCCAGCAGTGAGGGCCCCAGGATGAACGGTGTCGAATTGAACCCGAACTCGTCACGATCCGGCGGGTTCTCATGCTGGTTCATGAGGTAAATACGGTCCGCATTCACGTGGAACCGGTCGTAGCTGTATTCCTCCACGACGAACAACGCGACCAGCAGCGACAACGCAATCGCGATGGACAGTCCGAGCAGGTTGATCCCGGCGTACAGCTTCTGCCGCCAGAGGACACGCAAGGCGATGGTGATGAAATTACGTAGCATGGAATTTCCGGTTAACTGACGATCTCTTCCCGTTCGATCCGCCCGTCGAGCAGGTGGATCACGCGGTGGCCGTAGCGGGCCTTGACTTCATCGTGCGTCACCTGCACGATCGTCGTACCCTCCTCCCGGTTCAGCTGCGCGAGCATCTCCATGATCTCCGTGCCCTGCTTACTGTTCAAGTTGCCGGTCGGTTCGTCCGCGAAAATCACCTTCGGACGGGTGATCAACGCCCGCGCGACCGCCACCAGCTGCTGCTGGCCGCCGGACAACTGATGTGGGAACAGGTCTTTCTTCGCCACGATGTTGAACCGGTCGAGGGTGTCGTTGACCAGACCCTTGCGTTCACTGCCCTTCACCTTTTTGTACAGCAACGGTGTCTCGAGGTTTTCGTACACCGTTAGGTCGTCGATCAGGTGGTACGCCTGGAAGATGAACCCGACGTGTTCCCGGTGCAGCGCGGTGCGGCGCTTCTCGTTGAAACGATGCACCGGTTCGTTGAGGAACAGGTACTGGCCCTGATTCGCTTCGTCGAGCATGCCGAGGATGTGCAGCAGCGTCGACTTGCCAGCACCGGACGGCCCCATGATCGAGAGGAATTCGCCGTCCGCGATGCTCAGCGTGACGTCCTGCAGCACATACGTCTTGACGAAGTTGTTGGCGTAATACTTGAACAGATCAATCACTTCGATGAGCGGTTGGTCGTGTTTCAGGCCCGCCGCGCCTGCTTTACTGTCCATGGTCATCGTTTCACTCATGGCGAAGTGTCTCCGGGGATGGGGGTGAAACAACAGGCCGCGGGACTCCGGGCTTGGAATCCCGCGGTACTGAGTCGATTAGAGCAACGGCCGGTCGGCGATATTCTCCGTCACAACCTGACCGTCGAACAGGTGAATCACCCGCTGCGCGTATTCGGCGTAGGCCGGGGAGTGGGTGACCATCACGATCGTCGTGCCTTCGTTGTGCAGTTGCTGCAGCAGGCCCATGACTTCGTCACCGTGCGCGGAGTCGAGGTTACCGGTCGGCTCGTCCGCGAGGATGATCTTCGGCCTTGCAACCACGGCACGCGCCACCGCAACACGCTGCTGCTGACCACCGGACAACTGCTGCGGGAAATGCTTCTGGCGGTGCATGATCTGCATCTTCTCCAACGCTTCCGTTACCCGCGCCTTGCGGTCGGACGCGCTGACACCGAGATACAGCAACGGCAGCTCGACGTTCTCGAACACAGTCAGCTCATCGATCAGGTTAAAGCTCTGGAAGACGAAGCCGATGTTGCGTTTGCGCAGGTTGGCGAGCTGACGTTCGCCGTGACGGCTGACATCCTGATCGAGGAAGTGATATTCCCCGCCTGACGGGTTGTCGAGCAAACCAAGCACATTCAGCAGCGTCGACTTGCCGCAACCGGACGGGCCCATGATCGCGACAAACTCGCCCTGGTTGATCTGGATGCTGACGCCGTTCAACGCGGTCGTCTCAACTTCTTCCGTGGTGTACACTTTCTTCAGGTCGTTGGTGCGCATCAGCGCGCGGGTATCAGGCAGATCCACCTGCTTCACCGTTTCCTTGACCTCGACGTTGGTATCGACTGGCATCGCTGGTCCCTCTCTATGTCGTCTCTTGTCTCTTGTCTTTTGTCTCTCGGTCCTGTTCAGAGGACCACAATGACACGGCTTCAGTTACCGACTACCGACAACCGGCTACCGTTCTAGTTCCGTATGGTCAACCGTTCGACGTCGCCGAACGTGTCGTAGCTACTCGTAATCACCACCTCGCCCGGTTCGAGCCCGCTCAGCACCTCGTAGTGTTCACGGTTCTGCCGCCCGATCTGGATCGGACGCCGGACCGCTTCGCTGGTGTCCGCATTGACGACAAACACCCACTGGCCGCCGGTGCTCTGGTAGAATCCACCACGTGAGATCAGCAACGCCTCACTCGGCTGGCCCAATTCGATGTTGAGACGCACGGTCTGGCCACGGCGCAACCCCTCAGGGACACCGTTGGCAAACTCCATGTCCACCTCGAACCGTCCGCCGGATACCTCCGGGTACACGCGCGTGATCCGTAACTCATGCGTCCGCCCCGCGAAGTCGAACACACCACGCAGGCCGCGATTGATGCGCGCGATGTAGTGTTCATCGATGGAGCCGCGAATCTTGAATCCGTCCAGCCGGTCGATCTGTCCGATACGCTGGCCCTGGCCCATCGACTGACCGAGCTCGGCGTTCAACTGCGTCAACTGGCCAGCAATCGGCGCACGCAGGGTCAGACGGTCGAGCCGCTGCTTGACCACTTCAAGGTTCGCACGCATGCGCGCCACACCCGCTTCCAGCTGCTCAATCTGCTGCGCACGGAAAAGCGAATCGGTGCGGTGATTCTCGAGGGTCAGCTGGCGACGTTTGCTGAGGTACGTGTAGTTATCGCGCGTGTCCTGGTAATCGAATTCGCTGACCAGTCCCTTGGTATACAGGGTGCTGTCGCGCTGGTATTGACGCCGGGCTTCGCCGATCTGCAGGTCGAGCTGCAGCAACTGGCCGCGCAGATCGAGGCTGCGCTGCTCCATCGTCAGA
The DNA here is from genome assembly GCA_963675295.2 of bacterium. Classification (GTDB taxonomy): domain Bacteria; phylum Electryoneota; class Electryoneia; order Electryoneales; family Electryoneaceae; genus BMS3BBIN04. The sequence continues at coordinate 962,982 of CAXXKJ010000002.1, read as the reverse complement.
CGCGTGTTCTGCAAGTTGTTGATCTGCTGGAACTGCTCCGCCTCGCGGTACATGATGTCCATGCGCAGACTGGTGTTGTCGAGACGCAGGATCGGTTCGCCTTCCTCTAGCACTTCGCCTTCCATCACGAAGATCTCTTCCACCTGTCCGCCCTCGACGGCGTCGAGGTAGACCGTGTTCAACGGCATCACGGTCCCGTTCGCGAGGATGAAGTCGAGGTACAGCCCCTCCTCGACCTCGGATAGCGTCAGACGCTCCTGGGCGACTGCGAGCGTGCTCAGGTGTTCGACAAAGAAGAGGTTGTAGATCACAAGAACCACGAGCACCGCGCCACCACCCCAGGTGATGATGCGCTTCACGGTCCACTTCTTCTTTTTGATTGGGCGATCCATCGTTCTCCTGTCTGCCGGCTATTGGCGTTCGTTATCGTTGCGTACGCCAACGCCGTGCCGAATCGTTTTTCTACGCCTGGCAAGGGTTTTTGCGTCGTGTCCGGCGCGCAAGTGTCCGGTTGCTGTACGCAAGTGTACGCCAGCGTACACATCCCCCCGCCTCTCGGCAGACTCCTCCGGAGACGAGCCCTGTAACCACAACGGATACGGCGTCGTCTGACAATTGGAACGCAGCTTGCTAGAGAGTTTGTTGCGGGAGGGGAGTTGGTCCGCAAGCGTTCCGACAGTTCCGTTGCGCAGTGCACCCCCACACCCCCGTTTGTGGTGCCAGCCCCCTCCCGCTCTCCCCATATACAGCGCGGGGAGATGACGAGTCAGACACGTCGTCTCCCCGCAGTTTCTTTTTCCCCGGGAGAGTTAAGACAGCCAAATTCTCTAACGGGAGCCCCCTCCCATGCTGACCAGCTACCTCAAGATCGCCTGGCGAAACCTGCGCAAGCATCGAGTCTATTCCCTGATCAACGTGCTCGGACTTGCGGTCGGCATTGCCGTCTGCCTCCTGATCGGGCTGTATGTGCAGGACGAACTCTCCTACGACCAGCAACACGAACACGCGGACCGGATCTACCGCGTCGTGCGCGACTTCCTCAACCCGAATGGTGAGGTCAGCCTCGCGTTGAGCCATATCGCGCCACCCTTCGGCCCGTACCTGCAGGAAGATTTCCCGGAGCTGGAGGAAGTAACCCGGATCTGGTACGGCGGCATGTGGCTGTTCAGCACCGGTGATGGTGAGGACGCCCGGCACGTGCAGGAAGACCAGTACATGTTCGCCGAGCAGGACTTCTTCGAGGTGTTCACCCTGCCGCTGGTGCACGGTGATCCGGCGACGGCGTTGACTGACCCGAATTGCGTTCTCCTCTCCGAGGATCTCGCGAATCGGATCTTCGGACGAACCGACGTTGTCGGCGAAACGGTCAAGCTGGACAACACCTACGACGTCAAAATCACCGGCGTCTTCGAAACGATGTCGCACAACACGCACCTGCCCGCGCACGCGATCGCGTCCTTCGCGACCATCGAACGGGAATGGGACATATTCGAGAGCGACAACTGGGGCAGCAACAATTTCGGCACCTACATCCTCGTGCCGGAGGGATTCGACCCGGACGCCTTCGAAGCGAAACTGCCCGGCTTCCTTGACAAGCGGATGCCCACCTTCGAACGCGAGGACGGCGGCATCGGCTACGCTTCCTCCTGGACCCGGCTCAAGCTGCAACCGCTTAGTTCAATCCACCTGCGCTCGCACCTGGCGGACGAACGCACGCAACGTGGCGACATCCGGCACGTATGGCTGTTCTCTGCGATCGGGATCTCGATCCTGATTCTCGCCTGCGTCAACTTCATGAACCTCGCGACCGCACGTTCTGCGGGGCGCGCTCGTGAGGTCGGCCTCCGCAAGGTCATCGGCGCAAACCGCAAGATGCTGCTGGCGCAATTCCTCGGCGAATCGATGCTGATCACCGCGATGGCGCTGGTTCTGGCAGTAATTCTCGTTGAGCTGGCGCTGCCCTATTTCGACAATCTGATCGGACGCCCACTCGACTTCGCACCGTTTACCAATCTGTGGACCATCCCGGCACTGATCGGTGTCTGGCTGCTGGTCTCCCTGCTCGCCGGATTCTACCCGGCGATGTACCTCAGCGGCTTCACGCCGAATCGCATCCTGCGCGGCGAACTCACCCACGGCAAACGCGGCGCGATTGTTCGCAAGGCGCTGGTCGTCAGCCAATTTGTCGTCTCGGTCGGGCTGATCGTCGCGGTCGGCGTGGTACTCAAGCAGATGCAGTACATCCAGCACAAAACGCTGGGCTTCGAAACGGAGAACATCATCCGCATGTCGGTGGGTGATGACGAGATGCGCAACGACTGGCCGTTGATCAAGCAACGGTTGCAGTCGCATCCGGGCGTGATCGCGGCGACCACCTCGAGCCGCATCCCTTCCAGCCGCCTGCTCGATTCCGGCGGGGCACAGATTGAGGCCGGGGACGAAATCATCGAGTACCCGATCCGTCTCCCGGACGTCAAGGTGGACGCCGACTTCTTCCGCGTCTACGACATCCCGATGGTCGCCGGACGGGATTTCGATCCCGCGCTCGCAACCGATTCCGCCAGCGCGTGCATCATCAACGAAACCGCCGCCCGAGTCGCCGGCAACAGCAACGTGGACGACGCCGTCGGCAAACGGATCGTCTACAACGATCAGGACATGACCATCGTCGGGATCGTCAAGGACTTCCACTTCGAGTCGTTGCACCAGGAGATCACCCCGATCTTCTTCTACATCCGGCCGCAGTGGAGCGGCAACATCTCGTTGGGTGCCGCGCCCGGCCAGACCATGGCGGTGATGAATCTGCTCGAGGATATCTGGGACGAATACTGGCCCAACTGGCCGTTCCAGTATGACTTCCTCGACCAGCGGCTCGAAAACCTGTACCGTGGCGAGCAGCAGGTGATGACGCTGTTTACATGGTTCGCCGGCTTGGCCGTGTTCATCGCGTGTCTCGGACTGCTCGGGCTGGCGGCGTACACCGCCGAACGCCGGACCAAGGAAATCGGCATCCGCAAAACCCTCGGCGCGAGCGCGGGCCAGATCATCGTGATGCTCAACCGGGAGTTCGCTCTGCTAGTCGGAATCGCGACCCTGATCGCGTGGCCGCTGGCGTGGTACGGGATGAATCGCTGGCTGGAAACCTTCGCCTACCGGACAGCTTTGAGCCTCGACCTGTTCCTCATAGCCGGCGTGCTGGCGCTGCTGATCGCGCTCGCCGTGGTGACAACACAGGCCCTCCGCGCGGTGTCGGTGCATCCGGTCAAGGCCCTGCGGCATGAGTAAGACTGGGCTGCGGGCTGCGGGCTGCGGAAATGTTCGACGTGAGATGATCCCGGACTGAAGTCCGAGGGCGTGGACACGGTGGTTGCTTGACTTTCCGCAATTCCCGGGCTGAAGCCCGAGGGCATGCCTGTGTGCCCCGACGAGCTTGCTCGTCGGGATAATCCTGGACATTGCGGATGACCCGCGATAGCCGCCGAAACTCACCGGCGGTCAATCACGGGCACCAACCCCCATCTCAATCAAATCACCCCCCATCTCAATCAAACCAGCCCCGCCGCCAGAAGAAGAACAACAGTCCCACCGCCACCAGTCCCATCAGGCTGAGGATACCGTAATATCCGTACTGCCACCCGAGTTCCGGCATGTGGTGGAAGTTCATCCCGTAAATCCCGGCGAGGAAGGTTAGCGGTGTGAAGATCGCCATTATCACCGTCAGCACTCGCAACCGCCCTTCCGAACGCAACTGCAGGTTCGTCGAGATGAGAAACTTCAGTTCTTTCGCGCGGTCATCCAGACGGGTCACGTACCGGTTCGCATACTGCGCATGGCTGAGCAAATCACGCATGTACTCTCGCGGCAACTCCAGGTCGAGAATGTCCTGCTCCAGGGTCTGTAGCGAAGAGATGACGTAATACTGGTCCTCGCACGCGATCGCCAGCCGGCTGATCGAACGCCGCGTACCGTGAATGTCCTGATCCTCGAGACGGTCCGGCGTTTCGTCGTACAGGTCGTTCAACGCGACGATGCTCTGACGCGCCAGCATCAGGTGCTGGAAGGTATCGTCCACGAGATGGTCGAGCAGGTGATAGAGCAGCACCGACGTGTTCCGTTTCCACTCAGTAGTCTGAACGCTCAGTTGCTTGATCACGTCTTCCAGCCCCTGCACCGGTTCGGCGTGAACCGTGATCAGCAGATCCTTGCGTTGCAAAATGGAGATGCGTTGCGGCGAGGCGAGCTCCCAGTCGCTGAGCACGCTGAATTCGAGGAACAACGATCCGTTGATCGGCACCACGCGCGACAGGTGCCCCGGTTCGGAGAACGCGTCCACATGCAACGAGTGCAGGTCGTAGTGCGCAAGCAGTTGCCCCAGCTGCTCACGGGTCACCCCCTGTACATCCACCCAGTGCAGCGCGCCGCCGTCCGGCGGACGTTCGCCCGGACTGAGTTCGACAGGCTGCAACGGTTGCTCGTTCCCGATCAGGAAACAACGCAGCCGTGCGTTTTCCGGAAGCGGACGGGTGACTTGTGGAGTGTTTCTCATGGCTTCAAATGTAAACGAAAACAGCCGCGAATTGAAACGCGGCTGCTGATTTCTTCACCGAGATGTGCTGCGCAACAGATCCTGACTACCCCTTCTTCTGCATCTTCGCCCAGGAGTCGCGCAGGGTCACGGTCCGGTTGAACACCGGCGCGCCGTCTGTCGAATCCTTGTCCATGCAGTAATAGCCCTTGCGCTCGAACTGGCAGCTGTCGCCCGGCTGCATTAACGCCAGCGCCGGTTCGCCCTTGACATGCGTCAACACTTCCAGCGAATCCGGGTTCAATGTCTGCAGCCAGTTGTCCTTGTACTTCTGCGCGAGCGGATTTTCCACCGCGAACAGGCGGTCATAGTTGCGCACTTCCAGGTTGACCGCGTGCTCCGCGCTGACCCAGTGCAGCGTCGCCTTGACTTTGCGGCCGTCCGGCGCGTCCCCGCCACGGGTCGCCGGATCGTACGTACACTTCAACTCGATCACGTTCCCGGCCGCATCCTTCACCACCTCGTCGCAGGTGATGAAATACGCGTAGCGCAGCCGCACCTCACGCCCCGGCGCGAGACGGAAGAACTTGCGCGGCGGATCTTCCATGAAGTCGTCCTGCTCGATGTACAGCGTGCGCCCGAACGGTACCTTACGCGTGCCTGCCTCCGGCTGTTCCGGATTGTTGACCGCGTCCAGCTCCTCGCTCTCACCTTCCGGGTAGTTGGTGATCGTCACCTTAAGCGGATTCAAGACCGCCATCCGGCGCGGCGCGTGGTAGTTCAGATCCTCACGGATCGCCCACTCAAGCATGCCGAGGTCAACGACACTGTTCGCCTTGCTGACACCGACCCGTTCGACAAACGCCTTGATCGCGGACGGTGTGTACCCACGCCGGCGCAGGCCGCTGAGCGTCGGGATACGCGGGTCGCCCCAGCCGTTCACCAGCTTCTTCTCAATCAACTCGAGCAGCTTGCGTTTGCTCATCACGGTGTAATTCAGCGCCAGCCGGGCAAATTCGGTCTGTTCCGGCGGGGTCGGGACCTCGAGCTGCTCGAGGAACCAACGGTAGAGCTCGTTGTTGTTCTCAAATTCGAGCGTACACAGACTGTGCGTGATCCCCTCGATCGCGTCCGACTGGCCGTGCGCCCAATCGTACATCGGGTAGATGCACCACTTGTCGCCGGTGTTGTGATGGTGCGCGTGACGGACCCGATACATCAACGGATCGCGCATTTTCATGTTCGGATTCGCCATGTCGATCTTCGCGCGCAGGGTCGCCTCGCCGTCCTTGTACTCACCGCGCCGCATCTTCTCAAATTCGGCGAGATTCTCCTCAACGCTGCGATCCCGGTACGGACTCGGCTTGCCCGCCTCCTTGACCGTGCCGCGATACTCGCGGATTTCTTCCTCGGTCAGGTGGCAAACGTACGCCACGCCCTTGTGGATCAGCTTCACCGCCCAGTCGTACAAGCGCTCGAAATAGTCGGACGCATAGTGCAGCCGGTCGCCCCAGTCAAACCCCATCCAGTGGATGTCTTCCTTGATGGAATCGACATAGGACGTGTCCTCGGTGAGCGGGTTGGTGTCATCGAAACGCAGATGCGTGACGCCACCGTACTCCTCCGCCAGGCCGAAGCTCAACGCGATCGCCTTGGTGTGGCCGATGTGCAGGTAGCCGTTCGGCTCCGGCGGAAAACGGGTCACCACCTTGTCGTACTTCCCGCGCGCGAGGTCGGCGTCCACCTTCTGCCGGATAAAATCCTTGCCCAGTGTGCGTTCGCCGCTGTTTTCGCCTGCCGCATCGCCCTTGCCACCCTTCGGCGCGGACGGTTTCGATGTATTGTCAGCCATGCGCTTTCCCGTGTTGGATAAACACGGTTAAGGAAACGCTCCATTTGATGAAAGGCAAGGGGAACGTGTGGGAGGAATCAGCCTGACTCGAGTCGGTAACTCAGATTGGCAGGATGTTAAATACAAAAGGGGACAAGTGAAATCACCTGTCCCCTGATCGTGTACAGCAGTCGGATGCGTCATCCACGGGGATCCGTGCTCCGGGCAGAGCCCGGCCTTTTCCCCAACAGTCCGCCTCCGGTTCAACCGAAACTCGTAATTACAGCTCGTCCTCGGTCATCTCCGGCATGTGCTCCTCTTCCGGCAGCAACAACACGCCGCATGATTCGCAGAGGATAATATCATCGAGTTTGCGAATCTCGGCCTGACGCTGGGGGGGAACAACGGCGAAGCACGCGCCGCACGCACCGCCATAGAGACGGGCTGCGCCGGTGCCGCCACGGGCTTTGCGGATCCGTTCGTAGTGAGCGATGATCACTTTCTTGATCCGAACAACCAGCTTCTCGCGTTCGTGCTCAAGCTCGAGCTCTTCCGATTCCGTGTCGGCACGCTTGCCCTTCAGCTCTTCCTCACGTTCCGCGAGGTCACCCTGAAGCGCCTGCACCTTCATGTTGATCGGCTCGATCTGCCCGGTGATCGACTCCTGTTCCGTGTTGAGATTGGTCTGCGCCGTTTCGATCGACTCGATCTGCGAACGACAGCCCTCAATCTCCTGGTTGATCGCGTCGTATTCACGGTTGGTCGTCACCGAGTACAACTGACCCTGGTACTTCTCGAGCTTGACCTTCTGCAGCTGAAGCGTGCCTTCGTTCTCACGCTTCATCTTCTCCACTTCGGCCAGCTGATTGTCCAGCTCCGTCTTCCGTGTTTCGAGCCGCTCGATCTCTGTCGTGATCGCTTCGATCTGCTTCGGAAGGTCGCCCTTCTCCAGTTCCAGATCCTGCAGCTCGTTATCCACGGATTGAAGCCGTGCGATCATGCGAAGCTCTTTGGCTACATCAACGCCTGGCATGACTGCGAACCCCTTATGTACTGTGACGGTTGCACGTCACAAATGAACAAAAAAAACGTGCCCGGTCTACTGGACCTGAGCACGTTGAGTCTATCGATCTATGAGGCAGTCGGGGCGCGAAACCATCGCTCCCCAAAACGCTCCCAGTTTTTGCTGAACACTCACTCGATGCAAGATGTTGCCTCGCATGTTTCTGGCGATGGCGAAATGCTGCTGTCTCTCTCCAACACGCATCATTTACGACCAAAGCAAACCAAAGTTCCGGCGGCCTGTGGGCCCACCAGGATTTGAACCTGGGACCAACCGATTATGAGTCGGCGGCTCTAACCGCTGAGCTATGGGCCCAAGTACTCTGCCACGTAGGGCCCGGACAGAAGGCAATGGACACGAGCTCAACTCATACAATCAGCTCAACGACTGCGTCCCCCTCCTCCACGCCACGGGTTGCGCCGGATTAGTTAAGAAAGGTAGCGCGAGAGCTCCACACGTGCAAGCTCACTTTCCCGCAGACTCCCACACCTGGCGCACCAGTTCCAGCAGCTCCGGATTCGCCGCAGGAGGGGGTGGTTCCAGAGATGCATGCTCCTGATGGGGACGCTCCGGTGACCAGCGCAACAGCACATCCGTCACCAGCACCGGCGGAACGAACTCCTCGTCCGGCCACTTCACCGCGTCCTTCGCCGTGATCACAATCGCGTCCGCACCCAGCTGGCGCGCGCGTCGCTGCACACGTTCCCGCTGCGCCAATGTCCACGGAGCGTGATCGGGAAAGGCAAACGTGTCAATCACCGACACCGACTTGTTGTGGATCGACGTGAAAAACCGTTTCGGACGCGCGATCCCCGTCGCCAGCACCACACGCTTGCCAAGCAGGGACGCCTTCTGCCCGGCTTTCGGACCGCCGTGGACTGTGCAGTTATCCGTTTCCACGTACACCGTCGCCGACCGGTCATGATCACCCAGCAGCTCGCCGATCCTGTGACGCAACACCGGATTGCGCTTCCGTCCGCTGTAAACAATGAAATCGGCGCGCCGGATCGAGTTGAAACTCTCCCGCATCCGTCCCGCCGGCAACGGACGCCACCACCAGTCCGGCAAATCCTCATTGATGATCAATATGTCGAGGTCGCGGGCGATTAACCGGTGGCTGAACGCATCGTCCAGCACCACCACCTTCGCGCCAAAGCGTCGCTCCGCCTCCTCCACACCGGCGACACGATCTTCGGCGACAATCACCGGCACACCACGTGTCACTCCGAACACCTTGCGACGATGATCATGAAGCAGTGCGTTCGCCATCATCACCGGCTCGTCCCCGCCCTTGTCCGCGCTGGTCACCACCCGAGTACCATCACAGACAACCCGCACGCCACTGCTTTTGCGCCTGTACCCCCGGCTGACCATCACCACCGGGTACTCGCCCTCCTTCCACTCATCGAGCGGAATCAGCTTGTACACCAGCCAGCGCACGATGTCGAGCGTCACCGGCGTCTTGCCACTGCCGCCGGCCATCAATCCGCCGACAGAGATCACTTTCGCGTGGGTACGGTTGGTCTTGCGCAGACCGGTGTCGAACATCGCATTCCGAACCGCTGATCCTGCCGCGAAACCCAACGACAGCGGCGCGAGCAACGACCAGGGATTGATCGGTGGTGAAGCGTGAGGAGCGTCTTCCATGGGCACCTATTCGGCTGAACGGACCAGCGTCGTCCGCCGGTCATGACGGAGACGGTGATAGTCGTAGTACAACGTATCACCGTACATCTCAACGGTCCGGTCGATGAACGTATGAATCCCGCTTATCAGCAACGTGCGCGGTTCAGACCCAAGTTCAGGTACCGGATATACGTGCCGCGTCGGTGTCTTGATCACGAGATCATCCTCCGTCTCACCCGGAATGTAGGACAACGTGATCTCGTCAAAATCACCCAATGAATACACATCCACTATGAGCGGATCACCCGTGTACACCGTGTCAACATTCAATGATGGGATCATGAAGGGGCGCACGCCATTATAAAACGAGTGAAACGTGAATCCATCACAGAAATGCAGGTCAATGGTCACCGTATCCTGCGGACTGAGCAAGCCCTGATCCCATGGAATCCCATACCCATCCGCACCAGGATCAACGTCCTGCAACACGCCGTTCAGCTCCACCGGCGGCAGCGGCGGACGGTAGCTGGTCTCCTCCCACGATTTCCACATCCAGGTCGAAACGCTGACGGCATTGTATTCATCGTCGCCACGCAAATTAATCTGCTGCGAGAGATACACCTGGCAGGTTGCCGAAGCATCCCCCGGCGGATGTTCATTCGGGCCGGACGGAACCCCTCCGCCCCCATCACCGCAACCACTCAGCAACAACGGCACAACAGCCGTCAGCATAACGAGATTCAGCGGCTTCCCGATTCGTTGATGATCATACACGTTCGCCCCCCGACGCGATACGATCAGCGCGTTCACGTAACGCCACCAGCCGACGTCTCAGCTCAAGCCGCAGCTCCTCCATCGCCTCCGCGCCCTTCGCGGTCTTCGGCACCTTGAGCGGCTCGCCATACAAAACGTACGCCTTCGCGAACGGTTTCGGCAGCTGGAACTTGTCCCATGAACCAAACGTCCAGTTCGGTACGGCCGACGCGGTCATCGGCAGGATCGTCAGCCCGGTCATCCGTGCGATCGCGATGGTGCCCATCTTCGGGTCTTCACGTGGGCCGCGCGGACCGTCCACCATCATCCCGAGGATGCTGTGCTTGCCCGCTTCGACCATTTCGCGCAACCCTTCCCGCGCGCCACGGTGGCTCGACCCACGTACCGTGTTGTGCCCCAACTTGTGAACCAGGCGAGCGACCAGTTCACCGTCCCGGCTGCGCGAAACCAGCGTCGTCACCCCGTCCCTCCGGTGTTGCCAGACCGGGAGGAACATCCGCCCGTGCAGGCAAGCGATGAGGTAATGGCCCTTCGCATCCTTCGCGGCTTCGAGGTTGTGACCGTCCACGATCTGCATCCGCAATGTGGACGCCAGCCCGCGCACCAGCGACGGCGCGACATAATCCGCGAGTATGTATTGCAGCCGCTCGTTCATCTAGCCCATCACACGCTTGAGCACACTTTTCATCACGCCTTCGTACTTCTTCACCACCAGCACCGACGTCGGCGAATAGCGCGCCACCTTCTCCGGGATTTCGCCAAACAGCATCGTGCGGAACAACGGCTCCGCCGCCGCGCCGATCACCACCAGATCGTAGTCCCGGCTCGCCTTCGCGATCCCACCGGCAATCGACGTCGCCTCAATCAGCCGTCGTTCCTGCGCCAGCGACGGGTCCGCCTTGGCCATCGTCGCGTCCATGTACCGTTCCGCGTCACGGCGCTGCTCGTCCGTCGCGTCCGGAGCGATCACCGTCGCCGCGGTCACCGTCATCTGCTCCCGTTCACCCAGCGCACGGATCACTCCCGCTGCCAGCTTCGCGTTCGGACCACCCGCCGTCGGTAGCAGGCAGGTCTTGAACCGGCGTTCATCACCGATCTTGAGCATGAACAGGTCGCACGGCGCGTGCCGGATGACACGGTCAGCCACCTCACCAAAGATACGGTCGCGCGCGTTCGTAAATCCCTTCCAGCCCATCACCAGCGCGTCCGCGTTGTGATGTTCGGCGGCGGTGAGGATGCCGTCCGCTGCCTGATGCGCGATGACGAGGTCGGTTTCCGGCGTTACGCCAAACTGCCGGGCGTACCGTTTCGCGGCATTGAGCGTCGCTTCCTTGTGATGCGCCACCCGCAACCCTTCGTGGATCGGCATCTGACGGGGCAGTTCGACAACCGTCGCCGCCACCACCCGATGCCCGCGCTGCTTCGCCAACGGGATCGCGATGTTCAGCAACGTGTCCACGTTGTCCGGGTTGTACAACGCCACCAGCACGCACGGCTCTTCCGGCCTCTCCTCCAGCAGACCCTTTTGCGGACGCAACACCTGCGGCTTCAGCTCCGCGCCGGACTTCTCGAACACGGCGTAGTACAGGAACAAGCCGACCGCCACCCAGCCAATCGTGACATACCACGCCACCGGTTGGAACGAAAACTGGTACAACGCGAGGAAGATGTTGAGCAGGAAGCCGAGGATCGGCACAATCGGATACAACGGTACCTTATAGCGTCTTGGCAACTCAGGATACTTCCGCCGTAACGCGATCAGCGACAGGTTGACCATCGCGAACGTAAGCAGGAACATCAGACTCGCCGCCGAACCGACCGTTTCAATCGGCAACGCCAGCGCGCTGACCAGCAGAATCACACCCGTAACCACAATCGCGATCTGTGGAGTGCGGCGGCGTGGATGAATCGCCGACATCCGCTTCGGCAGCCACCGGTCGCGGCTCATCGAGAACGCCACCCGGCTCGCCGCCATCACTGTCGCGTTCAACGCCGACATCGTCGACAGCAACCCGCCGAAGACGATCACCATCACCCCGAATGCCGGCATGAAATCCTCTGCCGCGCGGACAATCGCCGTCTCACCATATGCCCCGAGAAACTCCCAGGATTTCATCCCCTCCGGCCGCACCGCGCCAATCGACACCCAGAGGATCAGCAGGTAGATCACCACCGTCACCCCGAGCGAGATGAAGGTCGCGCGCGGGATGTTTTTCTCCGGTTGCTTGATCTCCTCGGCAACCGTCGCGATCAGGTCGTAGCCCTCGAACGCGATGAACGTCAGCCCCATCGCCACCAGCACCCCACCCAACCCGTTCGGCAGGAACGGCGTGAAGCTCTCCGCCGCCAGCGACGGCTCCGCCATGATCCGCTTGATGCCGAAGAAGATGAAGATGCCGAGCACGGCGATCTTGGATAATGTCAGCGCGTTTTCCGTCTTGCCGGTGACCTCCGCGCCGCGGGCGTTCAACGCGATGAACATCACGCCGACGCCGACCGTGATCAATGCGACCGCGCCATGGTGGCTGATCAGGTTGTAGATGAATTCGGTGACACCGGGCGTGTAACGGTGGAAGAATTCCCAGAAGTACCCCGCAAATCCGAGGGCATACAGCGAGCAGGCGACGGTGTACGCAAACCACAGCATCCACCCGGCGACAAACCCTGCTCCGCCGGGAAACGCCATCCGCACAAACGAATACCCGCCACCGGCACGTGGAATGGTCGAGGCGAGCTCGGCGTAGACAAACGCCGTCAGGAGGGTGACGACACCGTTCAACGCGAACGCGACAATCGCCGCCGGACCCGCTTCGCCTGACGCGAGGCCGGTGAGAACAAAGATGCCCGCGCCAATCATCGCGCCGATGCCGATCATCGTGGCATCGAACAACCCGAGATCGCGGGCAAAGGAGGTGTCACTGTGGTTCGGTGGCGCCGCTTTGTTCATGCTGTGCAATGTAACCGCGTGAACAGCCCGGCGGTACCGCAAAATGAGTTACTGGAACGGTTTACTGAGAACAAACCACCCCGGACACATTGCCCGAGGCGGTGGATTTTGCGTTCAACACGTCCGCTTCCTCAACGAACTTCACTCCCTACTTCAACAACACCAGCCGCCGTGTCTGATCAAGCTGGCCCGGTACGCTGACCCGCAACAGGTACGTACCCGACGCGAGCCCATCGGTCTCAACCGCGATCATCTGGTTTCCGGCGGAGACCGTCCCGTCGAACACGGTCGCCACGAATCGTCCGGTGACATCATACAGTTCCGCCCGCAACATGCCTGCTTCCGGCAACGTGATCGTCAGCGACGACCGCCCGTTCGTCGGGTTCGGGTACAGCTCGCCCAGCACAGGTATGTCGGGCAGGGCAGCCAGGTCGTCGTAACCTGGATTGCCCAGCGGCTGTTCACGGTTGGGGAAGGACCCGGAGAAATCATCCGGTCCTACCGGTCGGGTGACATCCCAGCCTGCCTCCTTCGTGAACGGCAGCTCATCAACGATCAACGGATGGTTCGGATAGAAACCGAGGATCCCAACCAGCTCGTACGCCCCCTCAGGCGCGTAGGCGGGGACAGTCAACGCTCCCCCGGCAAACCAGGATTCGCCCGGATGCAGATTCAGTGGGCTGTGAAACAGCGGACCGATGGACTCACCGTTCGGCAACCGAACCCGCGTCCAACCATGGCAAACGACTGGATCCGGGTAATTCAACTCCACCTGCGCAGCAAATGCCAGCGTTCCGCCGGACGCCGGAATCACTGTACTGCTCTGTGGATACAGGGTGAGGCTGATTTGCGGAATTGTCTCATCCTCGAACCGGGACACGATCAGCAGATCGTCCAGTCCACATCCCCCGGCGACGATGATCCCGGCCTCTTCCGTCACACAAACGCTGTAGAATCTTGAATCATACGGCATTCCGCCAACTGATTCCTGCCACAACAGGTTTCCATGCACATCTGTGTGTTTGACAGTTGACGCAAGCGTGAAAATCAATCCGCCAGCGGGAGATACCGTCACTGCGGTCCCGCTCAGCGTCCCGAGTTGTTCCCACACCATCTCGCCGTCCGGCGTCATCACCCCAACCCAGCTGTCGTCGTAATGGCCGCAGAAGGCAAAGTTGCCGTCCGGTAACGCGACGAGGTCATTGATCTCGACGGTTTGCCAGGAGTACCAGGTATTTAGCCAGAGCAGGGTGCCATCGGGTTCCACTCGCATCACGAACGCTTCGTCATCATGCCCGTTCCTGCCGCCGACGACCAGCGTCTCATCCTGTAACTGGATGATCGAATTCACATCCAGATACGAGGTTTCGAAATCATACATGGTCGTCTGCTGATAGTTGCCGTCCGGAGCAAAGAAAGACAACGACACCCCATCCGGGCCGGAATAGGATGAGTCGGTCGCGCAGGCGACTACAAAGCCCCCGTCCGCCAGCTGCAGCATCGTTTCCACATCGGCGCTCAGTTCATAGTTCGGGTCCAGGCTTGTCCAGATGGCGTCACCGTTGGCATCCAGATGGGCCAGCTTGATGTCCGGCCCCCACGCTTCCCCGCAGACATACACACCGTCCGCGCCATCTGATATGATCGTCCCACCTTCCAGCACCAGCGGTAACGCGTCGTACGTTCTCGACCACTGCAGTTCGCCGTCCCCGTTAAACTTGAACAGGTAGCCGGGATCGATGGTCCCGACATAGTCACGGCCCCATGCGAATATCGACCCGTCGGACGCATGGACCACGGACTCGAATTGCTGCGATCCATCCGGATCGTCAACCATGGTCGTCCAAAGGACATCTGGCGGTTGGGCTGGCACGGTGGAAGCAATGGCGAGAAGAATCAGAACCACAGTGAATACGCGTGTCATAAAAACCCCCTCTTGGCTAACGTGCTGGAAAGCAATCGCAAAGATAGGGCACATGGAACGGATTGGCAGCTTGTTGGGAGAACCAAACGAATAATCTCAGGAAGACATGAGCCGGAATTCTCGAAGTGGTGGGGCCGATGCGGAAGTTTTAGCCGCTGCGCACTACCCGAACCGTTCCACCATCCACTCGGCCAGCCGCTCGGTGCTGCCAGGTTCGCCAAGGGATGAGGACAAGTCCTTCAGCCGCTGCGTCATCTTGTCACGGTCCTCGCTGTCCCAGAGGCGTTCGAGATCCTGCGCCAGCCGGCGCGGGTTGGCGTCATCCTGGATGTGTTCCGGCACAATCTCACGGTTCGCCAGCACATTCACCATCGCGATATACTTCACACCGCGAATCAGCAGTTTCGCGATGCGATAGGTCAACGGACTGACGATGTACATCACCACGTACGGCGTGCCGATCAGCAGCGCCTCGATCGTGGACGTGCCCGACTTGACCAGGCCGACCCGGGACGCAGCGAGCGCATCGCGCGCGTTGTCGACAATGGTCACGTCCGGAATGCCCGCCGCCAACTGTTCCAGCAGCTGCCGGTCGACGGTGTTCGCCTGCGCGAGCAGTACCTTGACCGGTTCGGTCAACCGGCTGCGCAACCGTTTCACCGCAGCCAGCTGCACCGGCAGGTGACGCCGGACCTCCTGCTCGCGGCTGCCCGGCAGTATCGCCACCGCCTGTTCATCGCCCAGCAGGCCGAACTGTTTCCGCAACTCCGGCAGCGGCGCGGACGGCTTCACTTCACCGACCAGCGGATGGCCGAAGAATACCGTCTCAAGCCCGTGCGGACGGTAGACATCCACCTCAAACGGGAACAACACCGCCATCGCGTCCACCAACTTCGCGATGGTCTTGATGCGTCCACGGCGCCATGCCCACACCTGGGGGCTGACATAGTACAGGATCGGGATCTGACGTCCGAGCCGGACACGCAGGCTGCGGGCGACACCCATGTTGAAGTCGGGAAAATCGACCAGCACGACCAACTGCGCGCCGCTGTCGACAATCGCGTCGATCAGCCGGTTGCGCAACCGGAACAGGCGTGGCAGGTGACGGATGACCTCGGTCAGGCCCATCAACGCCGCTTCCTTGAGGTCGGCGGTGAGGGTCACGCCCTCACGACGCATCGCCTCGCCACCCATCCCGCCGTGCGTCCACTCCGGCCGCAGCCGTTTCAGCTCACGGATCAGGTGCGCCGCGTGACGGTCGCCTGAACTCTCACCTGTCACCCAGAATACGTGCATCTCTTCGGTCGTCTCTCGTCGCTGGTCTGCGGACTTCAGTCTTTCGTCTCTGGTCTTTCGTCTCTCGTGCTGCGTCAAGTGTGGGGACACTTTGGGGACAAAGTGTCCCCGGGATTCAGCACCCGACTTGCTCAAACAACACGGACACATTGTCAATCTACAACCCCGCCAGCGCCTGAACCGGACGGAAGTGCATTTTCACATACATAGCCAGCTCGGACGGTTTTTCCTTCGCCAGACGTTTCAAATCCTTCATCGCCGGGCCGTTCGCACCGGGATGCGGACGAAACCCGAGCGGCTTTTCCATATCATCCAACGCGTACTCGAACTTCGCCCGCGCGAGAATCGCCCCCGCCGCGACCGCCGGATTCGACTCCGCCTTCGACCGTAAGGTCAGGGACACATCCGCGCCTTTCAAGTACGGCGTGATCCGATGCTCTCCACCGAATTTATCGACCACGGCGCCATCGAGTGGATACTTCCCCTCCAGCGCTGACTTGATCGCGGTCGCGTGCCCCCAGCCAAGCAGACCGTTGATCCCACCCCGGCGCGCGAAACCGTCGTACATCTCATTGTAGCGTTTCGGCGAGATCATCACCACATGGCAGCGGTCCGGCCACTGCTTGCGGATCATCGAGGCCAGCCGTTCGATCTGGGGACGGGTCAACTCCTTCGAGTCACGCACGCCCATCGCGATCAACTCTTTCGCAATCGCCTGGTCCGCGACAAAGCCGCCAACGATTAACGGGCCGAACAGATCTCCCTTGCCCGTTTCGTCGGTGCCGATCCAACTCTTCAGCCCCTTCTCCACCGCGCCAATGGACGGATTCTTCGCCGCCGCCTTCTGGTCCCGTGCGCCAACCAACGCCTGGACACGCTCGTTCAGCATTGGCCCGAGCACCGGGTCCGCCTTGCCTTCCGACACCCAGCTGACCCGTTTCTTCTTCACGCTGTGGTACAATACGCCACGCGCGGTCGCGGGTTTGCCCTTGTCGTCTGGAAGATTCGGATCGCTGAGGGTCAGTTTCACGCCATATTGAACAGGCTCCAGCCCAAGTGTGAAGCCACGCTCATCCGCAAAACGATTGAGCTGGTCACACAGGTGGAGCAAAACTGGATCGGTTAAAGTCGCCATGCCGCAAAGATGGGGGACTGGAACTCGACGAACAAGAGGGTTGGAAGTACTTCGCCTTTAAACTCAGCATACCGTCTGACGGCCTTAACCTAACAGGATTTCCGGGAAACCACCTTCTGTAACCGATCTTACTGAAATGAATCACCTTTCCAGTTGGCAGCCGTCGTATATTTCGAAGCACGCCAACCGATCATCTTTCAGCAACCTGGGGGGGAGGAAAGATGTCTGCCCGGATTACCCTGATTGTTGTTGTCGCCCTGTTCGCAGTGCTGACCGCACTCAGAACCGTGCTGGTCCTGCGTGGCAGGGAAATCCCCGGCAGATCGTACGTCAACTACACCTTTTTCCTGCTTCTCTCCATCCTGTTCGCCGAGTTTGACCTACTGACCCTCGCCCTGATCACGCTGGCACTCCTGTCCTTTTTCGCCCTGCGCGAATACTTCTCGCTGATTGATATCCGACCGCAGGATCGCATCGCCATCTGGATCGCGTTTCTGCTGATACCCTTCCAGTACTACTTCATCCTGGATGAATGGTATGGCATGTTCATTATCGCGGTGCCGGTGTATGGCTTCCTGCTGGTCCCGATGTTTGTTGCGATGGGCGGACGCGAAGCACGGGGGATGATCTTTTCCATCGGAGCAATCGACTTCGGCTTGTTTCTCTACGTCTTCTGCATTGCGCACATCGGCTACCTGTTGCTGGTATCGATCTGGCAGCCAATGTTGCTGATTCTATTAGTGGCATTGTGCGATGCGGTGTCCGTACTCATGCGGCGGGGAAGGCGGGTCACCTTTGGACTGCTGGTTCTGATCTACGTGATTCCCCTGCCGATTACGATCGGTTTGGCCCTTGCCTTGATGCCATGGACCGGCATCCCGCTCCATCATTCGATCATTCTCGCCTGCCTGATTCCAATGCTGACCATGATTGGCCGTTTGACCGGACGCTACATCAAACTCGATCTCGTCGGCGCGGACGATCCCTTCATTCCGGCCCAGGGACAGGTGCTCGATAACCTGCGGTCCTTCTTCTACGCGGCGCCGGTGACCTTCCATTATCTCCGGTACTTCCTCGGATGAGAGGCGAGCCTGAACATGGCAAGGCACATCGTGCCCTGCGCAGGATGATCCATCTCCTCGTTTTGCGTCCATTGGCGAAGCTGCTCTTCGGTGTGTATGTCCGAGGTCGGGAGCATCTGGCCGGACACGACCAGTTCATCCTGATTGCCAACCACAACAGCCATCTGGATATCATCCTGCTGTTCAACCTGCTGACCCTGCCGCAGCTGGATCGAACGCACGCCGTGGCAGAACGCACGTACTTCGCCCGCTACAAATGGTTGTTCCGTTCTGTTGAATTCCTCTACCAGCCGATCTGGATCGAACGGGGTACCGCGACTCGTGGGACCGACCCGTTTGACGAGTTCAAGCAGTTGCTGGAGGCCGGGCACAGCTTGATCATTTTTCCTGAGGGAACACGCGGCAAGCCCGGAGAACTCGTCCATTTTCGCAGTGGCATTGGACGCCTGGTTGTCCAGTACAAGTCGATTCCCGTTGTGCCGGTATTCCTGAAAGGCCCGGAACGAGCTCTGCCCAAGGCGACGGCGATCATGCTGCCGCTAACCAATTTTGTCGCCGTTGGTCCCCCGCAACTCGTCGTTGGAGGGCACCGCGATATCACCCAGCACCTGGAAGCCGCACTCCGCGATCTGGAACAGGCGACCTCCAAGTCCTACCAGCGGCGACGTGGCAAAAAAGAAGCCGCGGCACAAACCATCGCGGTTCTCGGAATCGACGGTTCGGGAAAGAGTACCGTTTCCAGATCAATCGCCGAGACACTTTCCGCTGCCCAGAGCGTGTGCCTCATCAGCGATACCCTGCAGTTCTACAACAACTCACTCTATCGTCCCCTGCAACCGCTTGGAACCAATGTCTTTCGCGAAGCCATCAATCGTGCCGCCAAGAATGCAAAATCGCTCAAGCTGTACAAGATTCCGAAGCTGACCGAACTGCTGCTACGCAACCAGTTGTTCCACGAAATCCGCCGCTGGTACACGCCCGACCACATTGTCATGGACGGTTCGCCTCTGCTCAACCTGCTCGCCTGGGTCGCGTTGTACCGTGATGATCCACCGGATGAAACAACCATCGCCCGACTGATAGACATCTTGACCGGGAACGATCAGCAAGCTGGTCCGCACGACCCGCTGTTCAGCGAATACCCCGAGTTGAAAGCCTTCTGGCTGCTGAAGCTGAACCGGATGGTGCTGCCGGAAACCATTTTGTTGATCGATGTAGATCCCGCAACCGCATGTGAACGCATCGCCAGCCGTGGCGAAGAGATGCAGGTGCATGAAAACGTCGAGAAACTCACGCGCCTGCGTGAATCGTACCTGCGTGTGCTTGCCTGTCTCGGATCGCATCTTGACATCAGCACTGCTGTCATAAATGGAAACGCTCCCCTCGAAACCGTTGTCGAACACGCCATGCAGGCTGTTCGCTCCAGCTCAGCCGGAGACCCGGACCATGACTGATCCAATCGCCGTCATCGCCACCACCATCTCCGGATCGATTCAGGACTGGGGCAAGGTGAAACGCATCGTCCCACTGTTTGAGGAACACGGCTTCAGCAACGTCACTCTGTTCAGTGAGGACAGCCACGCCGCCGCAAAGCAACAAGCCACCGAGCAGGTCAACGCCGGGGTACGCTGGATCATTTCGGCGGGTGGTTCGGGCACATTTAACGCCGTCGTCGAAGGCTGCCTCGACGCCAACGCCGAAAAGTCAGATCTGCGAATCGGCTTCCTGCGGAAAGGTTCCGCCGACCTGCTGGGTAAAGTGCTGAACATGCCCGACGAGATCGAGGACGCGATCCGTGTGTTCGCCGAAGCGATTCGCAACGATACACACATTCCCTGCGATGTCATCGAGGTAGCATCGTCCGGCCCAAACACCACCATGAAACGCATGCTTGGCTACGGCGGTCTGGAAATTTTCGGTGAGGTGCCCTACTTCACCGAGAACCGGTTCATCAAGTACTACAAAGGTGTGCTGAGCCAACTGTTCGGCGACCTCGGACCGTTTTTCGTCGGCATGAGCCTCGCCACGGTGAAAACCCTTTTTGGCCGGTTCGCGTCCGGCACCCGACTGTGGCACTTCCGGATTGATGGCGAAACCAGGATCTCCGGCCGCTACCAGGCGCTGATCCTGGTCAATGGGGACCTCGGGCCGAACCTGCCGTTCGCACAAGGCAAACCACTCGGCTCCGGCGAGATCTACCTGTTCGGCATCCGCGATATCGGCATCTTCAACATGGCAACGCAGATCAAAAAGGCGTGGGATTCCAGCATTCAACACGCTCCGGAGCGATGGGGGTTCGAGGCCTATTCAATCAAGAAACGTCTCGAAATCAAACCCGCGGACGGACGTCCATTCCCTGTGAATGTTGACGGATCAACACTGTCCTGCTCAGGCACAGCCAGGTGCGAGATTGTGGATCAGGTCAGGTTGATCGCACGATTATAACTCTCGAATTCCGCTAGTTGTATACTCTAATATATTCACATATTGGATTACCATTGATACACCATTCTTTCTTTCATTTGCTTAATTGCACCTGAATAGTCTGGATAAACAGTAGATCCGTTTATTCCATATGACGATAGTACACGTAGCAACCGAAACGCCTCAGTTATGGGAATATCAAACTTAGTAATTACATTATCATCTAATATTTTGTTCATAGGCATATATTCAGGAATAGTATATGTAAATACTCCTTTTTGTGCTGATAAATATAAATTATCAGTATATGAACATTCTATAACATCAATTTTCTTTTTATAATCGGTTCCAAAAGTCGTTTTATCTACATTATCCGTAAATAATGCTAAAATAGAAAAATTAGGTATATTCTTAGTTTCCGTCGCAATATAATTTTTCATGTTTCTTTTTAGTTTATATTCAGATATGGTGGTTGATGCTGCAAAATATGCTGCTACTAGTGGATTATAAGTCCAATCTAATAATCTGGTAGGTATTCCATTATGTTGAGCCAAAGCGTAAAATTGTAGCTCAAAACTGTCTATAGACTGCCAATATGTCAGGTCACTTTCTTCTATACTATCATATTCTTGGTTAAGATAGTCTGCTATGGCAAATGGAATACTTATACCTGCTTGATTTAACACCCATCTGTATCTATCAACTAATTCTTCTTCAATCTTGTACAACCTTATCAACCATTTAGCAATATCTTTGCCGCGACGGATTCTAATGTCAGTAATATCTTTGATGGATGTGTTTATTGTTTTTCTGAATAGCGATGCTATAAGTTGCCACTCAGATTTGGCCTGTCCCCTGTATATGATCCTCGGTGCAATCGGATCTGGCTGAATTAGATTTTGAAAGTGCCACAACAGAAGTTCAGTATTTTCGCAAAATAGAATACGATACCCGTCCTCAAAATATTCGGGATAATTAACCTCTCTTAGCTGTCTTGGAACTATCATGTCCGACCTCATACCGCCTCCTTTGTATCCTTCAGACCTGCATGGCTCGACATGATTCTCTAATCGGGTATTTTTGTAATTGAAAAAGTGTGCAAGACATTTCACATAAAAAGCAGGTGGCAACATAAACAAGCGTCTCCCGGAGCGCCGGGAACTCACCGCGATAAGCCACGTACATACACATGTGTCAACACACGGTTCTGGCGTCTGAGGGAGGCAAACGTCACGGTTCCGCGTTGCGCCCCGCCAGCATCACGCCCGACGAGACAGACACTTGACAGACGAAATTCTACAGCGGCGACAAACCGGAGTGGCACCAGTTTGTGCGAGACAGCCGTTGCTGAACTTGTTCATACGACGTACAAGTCGTATCCTTGCCCATCGCAAGGGGGTTGGAAAACCAAGGCTTTTCCACAGTTTCAGATACCAATCAACCCACGGAAGAATTCTGGAGGGGAAACGCGGATGATTCACATTGAAAACCTGAAGAAGTTGTACGGGAACTTTCCCGCGGTGGACGACATCAGCTTTGATGTCGCGCGCGGCGAGATTCTCGGCTTCCTCGGGCCAAACGGCGCCGGTAAATCTACCACCATGAAGGTGATTACCGGGTACTATCCGCCCAATGCCGGCAAGATTACCATTGACGGACATGACGTCGTCGAGGAATCGCTGGTCACACGCGAGATGATCGGCTACCTGCCCGAAACCACGCCGCTGTATCTCGACATGACCGTCTACGAGTACCTCAAGCATGTCGCCGAGGTACGCCGGATTCCTGCTAACGAGCAGAAGGCGCGGATCAAGAAGATGGTCGACGTCACCGGCCTCGCAGACCGGCTCGACCAGAGCATCAGCAAGCTGTCGAAGGGCTACCGGCAACGTGTCGGCCTCGCTCAGGCGATGTTGCATGAGCCCAAGGTGCTGATCCTTGACGAACCGACCATCGGTCTCGACCCGAACCAGATCGTGGAAATCCGCGAACTGATCAAGACGATCGGGAAAGAGCGCACCGTCATCCTCTCCACCCACATCCTG
Source organism: bacterium (assembly GCA_963675295.2). Classification (GTDB taxonomy): domain Bacteria; phylum Electryoneota; class Electryoneia; order Electryoneales; family Electryoneaceae; genus BMS3BBIN04. Next base: position 940,310 of record CAXXKJ010000002.1, on the reverse strand, counting down.
CCGGAAGTGCAGGCAACCTGCGACCGTGTTGTCATCATCAACAAGGGCAAGCTGGTCGCGGACGGCACCCCGGACGAATTGCAGCACCGCTTCCAGGGTAAGCCGGTCATCTACCTGCAGTTGCACGGCATCAACCCGGACGATTTCGCGAAGATCAACGCGCTCGCCGGTGTTGAATCGCTCGAACGGCTGGACGATCCGGAACCGAATGTGGTCAGCCTGCAGATTTCCACCGAACCGGGCACCGACCCGCGCGGCGACATCTTCCGCCTCTGCGTTTCGCAGGGTTGGACGATGCTCGGCATGACGCGCAAGGTGGAATCGCTCGAAAACATCTTCCGTTCGTTGACACGAACCGATGCGACGGCCAACATGGCCGGGGAGGCTGCGGCATGAGCTGGGCCGTTGTGAGTGCTATCTGGCGCCGTGAGATGCGCAGCTATTTCGCCAGCCCCTCAGCCTATATCGTGCTGGCGGTGTTCCTGCTGATCACCGGCTGGTTCTTCACCTTGAACCTGTTCAAGGAAAACCTCGCGCACATGCGCAGCATCTTCGACATCCTGCCGTTCCTGCTCGTCGTCTTCGCACCCGCGATCGCGATGCGACTGATCAGCGAAGAACGAAAGAGCGGCACGCTCGAGCTGCTGGTCACCATGCCGGTGCGCGATTTCGATGTCATCTTCGGCAAATTCCTCGCCGCGTTCAGCCTGTACGCGGTCGCGTTGCTGTTCACGTTCTTCTACCCGTTCACGATCATCACGCTGGGTGACGCCCAGGTTGGCGGTATCGTCGCCGGCTATGTCGGACTGCTGCTGCTGGGCGGAGCGTACCTCGCGGTCAGCCTGCTCGGATCTGCGCTTACGGAAAACCAGATCGTCGCCTTCATCCTCAGCTTCGCGCTGTGTGCCGTGCTGGCGATTCTAGTGTTCGCGGCGATTGTGATCCCGCCGCCGGTGGCGGACGTGATCCAGTACCTGAGCTCGACCTACCACTTCCAGAACATCGCGCGTGGTGTGATCGACAGCCGGGATGTCATCTATTTCCTCAGTTTAATTTTTATTTCGCTGCTGCTCGCGTCCCGCGCGATGATCCAGCGGAAATTCCTGTAGGGGAGGACGAAGCAACGTGAAAGCATCCAAGATTCAAACCACGGTCGGCATTCTGCTCGTGGTGGCGATCCTCGTCCTCATCAACCTGATCGCCAACACGCGCTTCATGCGCCTCGACCTCACCGAAGACAAGCTGTTCAGCCTGTCCGACGCCTCGAAACAGGTGGTGGAAAATCTCGACGAACCGCTGACGGTCAAGGTTTTCGCCAGCGAAAACCTGTCGCCGCAGCTGAACGATACCAAACGGTTCCTCAACGACCTGCTGTCCGGCTATCGGGCGTACGGTGGCGGCAAGTTCCGCTACGAGTTCATCGACCCGGGCAATGACGAAGCCCTCGAGCAGGAAGCGCAGAACTACCGCATCCCACCCTTCCAGGAAAATGTCTGGGAGAAGGATGAACTGCAGCTGAAGAAGGTCTATCTCGGCGCCGTCTTCCTCTACGAAGACCGCCAGGAAACCATCCCGACGCTGCAGGGCGCGGCCGGTCTCGAGTACAACATCACCTCGCTGATCAAGCGGCTGACCAACCAGCAGTCGCAGACCGTCGGCTTCCTGCAGGGACACGGTGAGCCTGATCCGACGCAACAGCAGCAGCCGGGCATGAGCGCCCAGGCGGGCAGTATCTCGCAATTTGCCAACGTGCTGCAGAGCAACTACGGGATCGAAAATGTCAACCTGACCGACGCGCCGGGCGTTCCGGACAACATCGACGTGCTGATGGTTGTCGCGCCGACCGAGGCGATCCCCGAAGAAGACCAGATGAAGATCGACCAGTACATCATGGACGGTGGTTCCGTCGCCTGGTTGCTCTCCACGGTCAATGCCGACCTGCAGAACGGGACCGCGACAGCGTACCGCCTCGGCCTCGATCAGATGACACGCAACTACGGCTTCGTCGTCAACCCGAACCTCGTCGCCGACCTCAATTCGTCGATGATCAACGTGCAGGAACGGCGCGGCTTCTTCACCATTCAGAACACCATCAAGTACCCGTTCTTCCCGAACGTGAACACGTTCAACGACAACGCGATCGTCGTCGAGAACATCGACATGCTGAGCCTCTTCTTCCCGTCGAGCGTTGACACCACCTATGCCGCCGAGAAGAACGTCAACCTGACCCCGGTGATGTATTCCGGTCCGCGGACGCTGGTGCAGGCGGGCACGTTCACGATCAACGCGACGCAGGAATGGCAGGACGACCTGTTCACCCGTGAACACGTCGTGCTTGGCGCGATGCTGGAAGGACCGTTCCAGTCTGCATTCGCCGGCACGGAAACGGACGAAGGGTCGGTGGACATGGTCGGCAGCGGCATGACCGCGCCGGACGGCACACGCATGTTCGTTATGGGTGACGGCCGCTTCATTCAGGACGGTTACCTGACCAACCCGGCGAACGTCTACATGCTGCTCAACGCCATCGACTGGCTCGCCGGCGACACCGACCTGATCGCGCTGCGTGGCCGTGAATTCACCATGCGCACGCTGAAGGAAATCAGCACCGCGCAGAAGCAGGTCTGGAAATACGTCAACTGGTTCGCGCCGCCGCTGCTCGCCATTCTGCTCGGCATCGTCTACTGGCAGATCCGGCGGAACCGCCGCTACTCGGAGGAGCTGAACGGATGAAGATGAAACAGCTACTCATCCTCGTTGGTGTGGTCCTCGTCCTCTGGGTGATTTTCGTCCTGATGGACCAGTCCAGTGTGCCCACAGCCGAGGAAAACTACCTCGTTGATGTCGACACCACGAAGATTTCCGAACTGGAAATCATGAACGGCGGTTCGACAATTACCCTGACCCATCGCGATGACGGGTCGTGGGACATCACCAACCCGATCAACTACCGCGCCAACCGGCGGTACGTCTCCCAGTTGCTCGAAAAACTGGGCGAGATGCGGATCGAATCCGAGGTAACCAGCAAGCAGGACCGCTGGCCCGAGTTCGAACTCGACACCGCCGGCGTCTCCCTCACCATCCGTCAGGGTGAGAAGGTTAGCAGCGTCGTGCTCGGCAAGGCGGCCGAATCCTACCGCCAGAGCTACGCGCGCTACGCGGACAAGCCGAACGTGTACCTCATCAACGGCACCTACAAGATGCAGTTGAGCCGGAATGTCGAGAACTGGCGCGACAAGGAGATGTTCCCATACCAGCAGCACCAGGTCGTCGGGATTGAAACCGACGAGTGGAACCTCGCACGTAATGACGGCGCGTGGACATTCACCGTCAAGGGTGAGGTTACGCCGGTCGACGACGCCGCCGCGACACGCCTGCAGTCGCAGATCGCTCGGTTGCGGACCTCGGCCTTCCCGACCGAGGAGGAATACGCCTCCATCGACTTCGACAAGCCGGACAACACGGTCAAGATCAGCATCGACAACGGCAGCCGTCTCGACCTCAGCTTCTACCTCGATCCGAACAACGAACGCCGCTACTTCGTCAAGTATGCCAACGAGCCGACGGTGTACGTGCTGTTCGAAGGCATCTACAACCAGATCTTCCAGTCCGCTGACGATCTGAAGATGAAGGAAGAAGGTGAGCAGCAGGTACAGGCGCAGCACATGGGCTGATCGCCTGACCGCAACCTGTCACATATCAAACCCCCGGCCACAACGCGTGACCGGGGGTTTTCTTGTAGCATCAGGTGGAGGGAAGCCACCCGGGCTATTGGGTTTACTGTTTTGTCCGGCTACTCATCCGTGCCTTCATCCGGGACCAGATTCAGCGCCGCGGAGTTGACGCAGTAGCGTTTGCCCGTCGGGGCCGGACCGTCGTCGAAGACATGGCCCAGGTGTGCCTCACAGTTCGAACAGTGCACCTCAGTGCGGACCATGAACAACGTTTTGTCCTCGGAGTAGCCGACGTTGTCGTTCACCGACGGCTGCGTGAAACTCGGCCAGCCGCTACCGCTGTCGTACTTGTCATCCGAGCGGAACAGTTCCGCGCCACACGCGACACAGTGATACGTGCCCGGAGTCTTCGTGTCCCAGTACTTGCCGGTGAATGCGCGTTCCGTGCCTTCTTCGAAGCAGACATAATACTGCTCCGGCGTCAGCTGGTCCTTGAATTCCTCGGCGGCCTTGCGTTCAGGCATCGGTTTCGGTCCCGTGTTGTCTTGTGCCAGCGGAGCACTCACCATGCAGGATACCAGCAACGGGGAAAAAGCCAATCCACACACAATCAGAAAGACCATTCGCCGCCACAAGCGCCCCCACAGCTCGTTGTGCTCGTCTGGAAGCATGATGTCTGGTTGCATCACTACCTCCGTGTTCAGTGCCAGGGTACTTGAGACGTACCGGCGTGACTCTTAGGTAAATCTAACTCTTATACTGCAAACTGCAATATCAAGTTTCGCCGAATGAGAACCCCCGTCTCTCCTGCTCTCTCCCTTGTTACACGCGTCGTCACTGGCTTCGGTTGCACTCGCGGCTAACCTGCTGATATGAGTTTAGTTAGAGCTAAGAATTCTCCCGCCGGACCCCCTTCTTTCGGCGGTACTTCGAGGTCCAGCACATGTCCCCTATGCTGGTTACAAGCGTTTACCATCACCAGGATACTAAGTATTTAGGATTTTATAGGCAGCTTCTTGCCCGGCTGTGCAAACGTTGTGAAACGGTTCACGCAGAGGCTTGTCCAAACGCCATACTCCGGCTATATTTCCGCTCCGGCTGATGTGGGCCGGGATGAGTCTTTCTCCGGCAACACAGGCGTCCGATGAATTCTGAGAAGATTGTCGTCTATCCGGGTACCTTCGACCCGATTACCAACGGCCACCTCGACATTCTGCGCCGTGGTATCGACCTGTTCGACAGGATCGTGATCTGCATCGCGGCCAACCCCGCCAAGGCACCGATGTTCCCGGCTGCCGAGCGGCTCGAGATGATCAAGGAAGCGTTGCAGGAGAAGGGGCTGAACGGCCAGGTCAAGGTGGAAACGTTTGATGGGCTGATCGTCGATTACGCCCGGGAACTGGGCGCGATCGCACTGATCCGTGGCCTGCGAGCCGTCTCGGACTTCGAGTACGAGTTCCAGATGGCGCTGATGAACCGGCACCTGAACAGCCATCTGCACACCGTCTACCTGATGCCGAAGGACGAGTACACCTACCTCAGCTCGTCGATCATCAAGAACGTCGCTCGGCATGGTGGCGACATCAAACGCTTTGTCCCGGCGGGTGTGGAACGCCGGCTTATCGCGAAATACAACAACCCTGAAGTGGAGTGACGTTACGATGGACCCGATCCAGCGCATCATTGAACGAGCCAAGCAAACCCCCCGGACCATCGTTCTGCCCGAGGGCAACGACCCTCGTACATGGACTGCCGCCCGCACGATTGCGGACGAAGCGATTGCTGTTCCGATCATTCTCGGAACCGACGGCGACTGCGAACAGGCAATGAAGGACGCCGGCGTGAACAATGTCGCCGGCATCACCATGATCTGCCCGGAATCGTCGGAAAAGCGTGAAGCCTACGCGGAAGAGTTCGCCAAAATCCGCGCGCACAAGGGCATGACCCTCGAACAGGCGCGCGAAATCATGAAGGACGTGCTGTACTACGGCGCGATGATGGTGCGCATGGGCGACGCGGACGGCGGCGTCACCGGCGCGGCCCACACCACCGGCGACGTGATGCGTGCGGCGATCCAGGCCATCGGCATGGCACCCGGCATCAACATCGTCTCGTCCATCTTCATGATGGTCATCCCGGACGGCCGCGTGTTCAGCTTCGGCGACTGCGCCATCGTGCCCGATCCAGACGCCCAGCAGCTCGCGTCCATCGCCGTTGCATCCGCTGCCACGCACAAGGCGCTGACCGACACCACCCCGATTGTCGCGATGCTCTCCTTCTCGACCAAGGGCAGCGCGTCCCACCCGGCCGCCGACAAGGTGATCGAAGCCACGAAGCTTGCGCAGGCAGCCGCACCGGGTGTCGCCATTGACGGCGAGATGCAGCTGGACGCCGCAATCCTCGAATCCGTCGGCAGCAAGAAGGCCCCGGGCAGCAAGGTCGCCGGCCATGCGAACGTGCTCGTGTTCCCGGATCTCAACGCCGGTAACATCGGCTACAAGCTGACCCAGCGTCTCGCCAACGCCCAGGCGATCGGACCGGTCGTGCAGGGTCTCGCGAAACCATTTTATGATCTCAGCCGCGGATGCAGCGCGGACGACATCGTCAAACTGAGCGCTATCTCCAGCGTCGTCGCTTCTAGTCAGGAGTAATCATGAGCCGTGCCCTCGCGAACCGGACAAAATGCCTGTCTGAGTCGAAGACCCTGGTCATCACCGCCACCGCCAACCGCATGCGTGCGGAAGGCGTGGACGTGATTAACCTGTCCGTCGGAGAACCCGATTTCCCGACGCCGGACCCGATCAAGGCCGCCGGCCAGGCCGCCATCGAGAACAATTTTACGCGCTACACCGCCGCCCAGGGTATCCTCGAGCTGCGGGAGGCGATCGTCACCAAGCTGAAGAACGACAATCAGCTGACGTACGATCCGTCGCAGATTGTTGTCACCTCCGGCGCGAAGCACGCGCTCACCGGCAGCCTGCTCGCCGCCGTCAACCCGGGCGACGAAGTCCTCTACCCCGTCCCCGGCTGGCTCAGCTACCCGGAGATGATCCGCATCGCCGAGGGTGAGCCGGTTCCGTATCACTGCAAGGGTGAGAACAACTTCCGGCCCGATCTGGATGAGCTGCGCCGCCTGATCACGCCAAAAACCAAGGCGATCATCGTCAACAACCCGAGCAACCCTACCGGCGCGGCGTACACGCCGGACGAAATTCGTGAAATCGGCGCGGTGCTGGCCGAGCATGACATCTGGGTGATCAGCGATGAGATCTACGAGAAGCTGCGCTACGACGGCGAGTCGCATCTCAGTTTCGCGCAGGTGGATGGGCTGTTCGAAAAAACCGTGCTGATCAACGGCGTTTCGAAAGCATTCGCGATGACCGGCTGGCGGATCGGCTATCTCGCCGCCGCGCCGGAACTTGTGAAGGCCGTCACCAAGCTGCAGTCGCAGATGACATCCTCCTGCTGCTCCATCAGCCAGAAGGCCGCCGCGGAAGCGATGCGCAACGGCGAAGACGCCACCATGCGCACCATGATCGACGCGTTTTCGAAACGGCGCGAGATGGTTGTCGACGCACTGAACCAGATCGATGGCGTGCACTGCCCGACCCCGGATGGCGCGTTTTACGCCTTCCCGGACGTGTCCGCGTTCCTCGGAAAGACGGTCAACGGCCACAAAATCGAGAACGACATCGACCTCTGCCAGTGGCTGCTGGAAGAGAAGCACATGGCGCTGGTTCCGGGCGCGGCGTTCGGCGCGGAAGGCTTCATCCGCATCAGCTTCGCCGCCTCCGACAAGGACCTGCAGACCGGCCTGCAACGCCTCAAGGACGGCCTCGAGGAACTCCGCGGCTAAAGTTGCCGATCAGTTACCCTGATTGATTCTTCACGCCCGCATCGGATTCCGGTGCGGGTGTTTTACGATTACACCGCAGGTTCGATCCGTCGAGTGTGCGGTGCTTTTGTTTCCAGAGGGTGCTCCGAGCCAGTAGCACAAAAATTCACATGGTTGTCCAATAATACTGTACTTCGCACTGTGATTGTAGTAGCTTACAATCCAGCAATCATGTGTTTGATTTACACGTAGGTATTCCTGTCTGAAACTGATATACGTTTGCACGGTTCAACCTTTGATTCGGGGGCGATGATGAAATCTGTACGCATGTTTTCCTTCCTGCTGGTTCTCCTGTTCACTGCTGGTTTTGCAAATGCCGATACGGTATGGCCGGCTGAAAACGGCGAAGTTGTCTACCAGCCGCAGCTGACCGATCCCTTGACCCGCATCGCGGGCGCGGATAACGATTACAGTCTGGTGGTCTGGGGTGATAACCGGGATGGGGAACGGAACATCTACGGCCAGCTGATGGATCCGAATCAGCAACCTGTCTGGCAGGAGAATGGGCGGCCACTGGTCGACTTGCCGGAATTTCAAAATCCAATCACGGTTGTTCACAGCGACGACGGCTGGATTGTCGCCTGGCTGGATCAGCGCATCCCGGACGGAGTGGACTGGAGGCCGGAACGCATCCTCAAGCTGTACATCCAGAAATTCAACGACAACGGTGAGCCGCAGTGGCATGACGAAGAGCAGCCGCCGGCGAACGGTGTCTTTGTCGTGGATGGCAATTTCCCCGGCGAGGATTACGCGATCCAACTGGTATCTGACGAAAACGGCGGCGCGTATGTCGTGTACGCGTTGATCGACGAAGACCTCGAAATCGCCGACCCCATTGCGCAGCATGTACTGAGCGACGGCTCATTCGGCTGGATCGACTACGGCGTCAACCTGCTCGGTCCGGAGCAGCCGCAACCGATGCTCATCGAGGAGATCGATGCGTTCCTCGCGGATGACGGTGACGGCCTTATCGCTACCTGGATTTCGCGACCCAGCCCTACTGAGACCGAGGTGCGCGCACAACGTGTCCACGAGGATGGCAGCCTGTGGACTTACGATGAGGCTCCGCTCATCAGCGATGAGGATGCCTACTGCTACCGGATTGATGTGTGTACGGATGGAGCTGGAGGGGCATTTGTCGCCTGGACACAGGATGAAAACGTGTATGTCCAACGAGTTGCGGCTGACGGAACCCTGCCGTGGAACAACACAGGCGAGATGATTGTTGCAGTCCATGCGTTCAAGCCGATATTGGTTCCCGCTGCCGGCAACACCGCGATCCTCTACTTCCTGCAAGAAAATGACCTGTTTCCCAGAGCTCAACGGTTTGGCGGTGAAACCGGGCTGATTCGGCACTGGGGCGATGCCGGCATTGTGTTGTCCCAGTCCTACTACCTGGAACCGAGAGATGCGTGCGTGGATGGGAACGGCGGGTCTGTTGTCTATTTGTACGGCGGCGGTCAGATCGGCCGATTGATTCACGTCGAAGAAAACGGTACGATTGCAGCCGATCACCTCATCTGCGAAGAACCCGTGCAAATGACGAACCTTGTCATCGCACCTGCCGGGAGTGACCGGGTTTCTGTCAGTGATTACCGTTCAGACGGCCACATATCGATACGATTCCAATCCTACGATCTGCAGAACCACGATCTGTATTACCCGGTGGAAGGCCTGGATCTGACTACCGGCGTAGGCAGTTACTTCAAAGAACAGCAGGTTTTCGTTGTGGACGGGACCCCCTGCTTCACCTGGCTCGACACCCGCATATCTCCCTACCATGAGAGCCCCGTCATGCAGACGCTTGACCGGGTGTCCGGAGAGCCTCTCCTCGACGAGTATGGTGTCAGCCTGTTCCCGGGGCTGCCATCCAACACAGATCCGGAACCATACGTTTTCGAAGAATTGCACAGTGTGGCATCCAGTGACAATGCCGTGATCACGACGGTGCATGTTATCGATCTCGCGAACTGGTCACCACAGTATTACCTGCAGAAAACCACGATTACGGGTGATCCGCTGTGGGGTGATACCGGCATTCAGTTCGAAGTAGAAAGCCCGTATTTTAGCGATAATAAATTCGCTCTGACCGCCACGGATGATGGTGGAGTGATTCTGTTTTTCAATTACGTCAACAGTGAATTTTACCGGCGACTCGGGATGCAGCGGTTTACCGCTGAGGGCGAACCCCTCTGGTCGCAAGGTGACCTCAACTTCATCCCGATCAATGCTCCTGATGAGAACAATGACAACTATTTGTTGGGCCTGGAAGAGTTCAGCGATGGGTCGCTTCTCCCCTATGTTTCCACATCGGAAGATGTCTTCGAATGCTACCGTGCCGGCAGAGACGGAACGTTGTACTGGGATCAAGCGGTCGTCATTTCGCCGGATCATGGCAGACGGATAGAAACCGCACCGTTCGGCGACAATGTGGCGGTCGCAATTCGTAATTCGAACGGAGCGCAGTACCATACCATTGATGCGCAAGTGATCACGCCGGAAGGAGATCTGCTGTGGGGCGACGAACCGTTACAGCTGATTGAGGCCGACGTTATTCGTGATATAGCTGTCGCTTCCACCGTCGATGATCACCTGTGGTTGGCCTACATCATTGACTACGGCGCGGAAGAGCTGGTTCACGTGCAACGTGTCAACTCATCCGGCGAGGTTCAACTGCTGCCTGCTGAAGGACCGGCACTGAGCCTGGCTGGCTGGAACAGTGACCTTGAAGAAACCGATATCATCGTCCTTCCGGACAATTCACTGTACGTTGTCTGGGAATCCAGAAATCTGCCTGACACGGAACTTCAGTACCGGCGAATCAAGCCGGACGGGACATTCCCGGTGCAGTACATCGACGGCCCGAAGGTACTCCACAGTGGTTCCTACTATCTCTCCGAACCGCTGACCTGCTCAGATACCGACGGTGGCGCGTATGTCTTCTGGGAAACCGGCGGTGAAGAGATCATTCATTCCCGGTACCGAAATCTGATGGCGCAACGCCTCAACGACGGTTTCATGGGTATAGACGAACCCGGTTCCACCCAGACGCCTGATCAGTGGACCCTGTCTGCCCCGTATCCGAACCCGTTCAACGCGACCACGTCGATCCACGTCAGCCTGCCGCAACGGACACACTTGAAGGCCCAGGTGTTCGACATTCTTGGCCGTGAGGTGATGACGCTCGCCGACCAACCCTTCAGCGCGGGACGGCACACGCTGACCGTGGACGCGTCCGCCCTCGCCAGCGGAATGTACTTCTTGCGCGTGAATCAGCCTGGCGGTGCGATACGGATGCAGAAGCTGGTACTGCTCAAGTAAAAGCAGTCCTGAGACTTGAGTCTTGTGACTGGTGATGTGAGATGTGAGAAACATTACGGGCGGTAGTAACCGTCGTATCTCTGGCTGAGGCTTACAGCAATTCGTGACAGACGTAGAACAGGCCACAGACACAGGAACAGCGGTATCGCCATCCTCCTTCGCAACATGCTGTCAACCGCAAGCCTGCAGTCCCGGGCTTGCGGTTTTGTTTGTGGAGGCAAGCGGAGTCCTGGTTACATTTTTTCACATTCCTGCACGATAACCGTGACTTTCGGTGTTTCGAATTGTTAGTTTCCAGATTGATACTACTCAATCATACGCCAGATCCAGCCCGGGCATTCCCACATTTCCGGGGACGACATACCACCCGCACTTGCTAACGATTGATTGGGGGGCGATGATGAACTGCTTGCGTTTACTTTTGCTTGCCACGCTGCTTGCCTGTTGTACCGTTTCCGCATTCGCCGACCTTGTCTGGCCGACGCCGAATGGCGCACCGATCTACCAGAGTCAACTCGGCTTCGAAGAGCCGAAGGTCGCCGTCAGCGATGCCGGTGTGTCGCTCGTTGTCTGGGGTGACGAAAGCACCGGTACCCGCGACATCCGCGGCCAGCTGATTGATGCGAACCAACAGCCGTTGTGGCCCGACAATGGCCTTGCTCTCGTCGAACTGTACGACTTCCAGGACGCCGTCCAGGTGATTCACGCTGAGGACGGGTGGATTATGCTGTGGCTCGACCGACGTTTTTATCAGGATGAACTGGACTGGAGTCCGGAGTACAACCTCGACCTGTTCATCCAGAAATACAACAATGACGGCGAACCGCTGTGGCATGACGAAGAACAACCGCCGGCGAACGGTGTCCACGTCGTCAGCGGCGACTTCCCCTCCGTCGAGTATGAGATCCAGCTCCTGCCTGACGGAAACGGCGGCGCGTACGTCGTCTACATCCTCTCCGATCAATGGGAAGCAACCGCGATCCCGATCGCGCAGCATGTCCTCAGCGACGGTTCCTTCGCGTGGACCGACTACGGTGTCGACATGCTCGGCCCGGACGCTGAGCCGCTGGACTATGCCGAGGACCTGTGTGCCTTCGTCGCGGATGACGGTGACGGGCTGTTTGCGGCCTGGGTCGATCGGCCGATCATGGAGGATATGAGCATCCAGGTGCAGCGGGTTTACGGCGACGGCACCTTGTGGGATTATCCTACCGCGCCGGTCGTTGGCGAACCGGTTGACTATTCCCTGAGCGACTTGAACATGTGCACGGATGGTTGGGGCGGAGCCTTCTTGCTCTGGGGTTCCTACAACGACGGGGTCTTTGCGCAACGTGTGGCTGCCGATGGTACGCTGCCGTGGGGCGATACCTCCGGGCAGATGGTGGACCCAAACGCCTATCTGGTCATCTGGTCTGCTCTGATTCCGTCCGACGACCACTCCGCCATCTGCCTGTGGAGTGAAAACCAGGTGGAACACCTGAACGCGCAACGCTTCGGCGGTGAGACCAGCCTCGAAACGTACTGGGGTAATGGTGTCACCATCGGCGATGATTATGACTACACCCTGTACGCCCTGGGGGACGGTTTCGGCGGCGCGGTGATTATCACAGGGGACTACCACGAAGATCAGGTTCTGACACAGGTCGATGTTAACGGCGACATCGTCGCAGAGACGACCTACCTTGAACCTGATGGCTACGTCAATACCATTGCCATGGCGCAATCCGATGCCGGCCGTGTCGTACTCTCGCATTACCATTCAGACGGTCACGCACGAATCCGGTTCCATTCTTTCGATGTTGTGAACCACCTTCTAGAAACACCGGTCAACGGGCTGACGCTCAATGACGGCGAATCGGGGTCCGCCACAGAAGCCTCGCTGGCGTTGATTGATGCCACTCCGTACTGGGCCTGGTCGGATTATCGCATCAATCCGTTCGGACGGATGCTGGTGATGCAATCCCTCGATCCATTGACCGGCGAACAAACCCTTGGACAGTGGGGAATTCCGCTGCTGCCCGGCTATCCCTTCGTCGGCGACGACACGTTAACTACCTACTTGGGCGAAGTGTTTATCGATGCCGCTGGCGACGACAACCTGATTGTATCCGCAACGATCTCAACGTACGGTGTCGACGAATACGACGGTGTGGTGCTGCAGAAAGTGACGCCGGACGGAGATTTGCTTTGGGGCGATCAGGGAGTCCTGTTCGATCCCGCACTGTATTATTTGAATGCGAACGAAGCCCTTTACGGCCTGCCGGATGGCGGCTGCATTGTCATCTTCACATACTACAACGCTGACTGGTGCCAGAATATCGGGGCGCAACGGTTCAACGCGAACGGCGAGCCGATGTGGTCGCAGGGCAACGCTGATTTCATTCCGCTCAGCCTCGGTGCCGGCAGCGACGACGACGATTTCGTGACCGTCGAAATGCTGGACGATGGCAGCATGATGATCCTGTCCATCAGGGGCTGGAGCCAAGGCGACTACTACGTGAAACGACTGTCCGGAGACGGTGAGTTGCTGTGGGACGAAGACCTTCCCATCGCTATTGACGACTACTCGCGGCCGTCAACGATGGTGTTCGACGGCAACTTGCTCGTGTGCATGACGTATTCGAGCAATGACGATCCAAGAGGTGCGATTCACGGACAATTGATCAATCCGGACGGCGACCTGCTGTGGGGGGATGTGCCGCAGGAGTTGATCGATCTACCGATCGATTGGTCGACAACGGACGATCTCGCGTTGCAGCCATGTGGCGAGAACCTGTTCTGGCTTGCCTACACCGCCCGGGATGATTTCAGCGGTGTGTTCGCGCAGCAGTTCGACCTCTCCGGCGTTCCGCAGTTGTTCCCGTTGACAGGCGCAGAGCTTTCCAATCCGGGTTTTCACGCTGACCTGCAGCGAAACGGCGCCATGGTGCTGCCCGACAATTCGCTGTACGTGGCCTGGTTCCAGCACGTCGATTACGACCGCTTTCTCGTCTATCGGCGAATCACCCAGCAGGGCACCTTCCCCGTGCAGTACATCGACGGCCCGGTGCCGATTATCGAAACCCGAGGCTGGACCAACGACCTCACGCTTGGCTCCGACGGCGAAGGTGGAGCGTACACCTGGTGGCAGGAATACGCGGATGAAGTTTTACCGGAATCCGCTGCCAGCCTGTGGGCGCAACGTCTGAACGACGGATTCATGGGTGTCGACGAACCGTCCGCCACCACCCCGGACCAGTGGACGCTGCATCAGGCCTACCCGAACCCTTTCAATGCAACCACCACCATCAAAGTGGATCTGCCGCAACGGACACACCTCAAGGCGCAGGTGTTCGACATCCTCGGGCGTGAGGTGATAACTCTTGCCGATAAACCGTTCAGCCCGGGACGGCACACGTTGACCGTGGACGCCTCCAGGCTGGCGAGCGGGATGTACTTCCTGCGTGTCAATCAGCCCGGTGGGATGACACGGATGCAGAAGCTGGTGTTGTTGAAGTAACGGATAGGAACGGACAGTAAGAGAAAGCAAAGGATAGGAAAAGATAGGAAAAGAACAACAGAACCGGGGACACTTACTCCGTTAAGTGTCCCCGGCATTTCACTTCATCAGGGACACTTTGAGGACAACGTGTCCCTGCTTTGTTTTGCGTTCAGTTGTACTCTGACTACAACGAGATCGCATCGCCTTCCGTCGCGATGAACAGCTCCAGCGGGATGCCGTTATAGTTCACCTGACGGTAGGTCTGCGCCTTTAAAAGCAGGTTGTGGATGAAGGCGTCCGGGTAGGACGGTTCGTGGTGGAACAGCGCAAGCTTCTTCACATTCGCCCTGGCGCACAGGTCCACCCCGACAATCGCAGATGAATGCCCCCAGTCTTCCTTGATGATGCTCTCTTCCAGCGTGTACTGGCTGTCGAAGATGACCAGGTCGGCGTCCTGGAAGAACTCGATCACGTCATGATGATTGTCGCGGTTCTTCGGCTTGTGCTCGCTGTCGGTCGCAAACACCACCGACTTGCCACCTTTTTCGATCCGGTAGCCAAAGCAGTCGCCCGGGTGGTCCAGTTTGTGCGGAATGAAACGTCCCCCACCGGGCAGGTCGACCGGCGTATCCGGAACGCATTGGTGGAACTTGAGGTCGGCGACAAACGCATCAAGCGAAACGGGGAAATAGTCAAAGCTCTGCTGGTAGCGCAGCCGTTGTTCGAGGTTCGGATGGCAGCCGTAAATGTTGAGCAGATTGCGTTGGAACAACGGTCCGAAGAAGGGCAGGCCCTGGATGTGGTCCCAGTGGGTGTGTGAAAACAGGAGATGCAACTCCGCGCCGCCATTGCCGCATGCTCCGTCCATCAGCGATTCGCCGAGCAGACGGATCCCGCTGCCGGCGTCCAGAATGACCGTCGTGTCCGGCCATTCGACGCTGACGCAGGTGGTGTTGCCACCCACCGTCGCACGCTGCAGCATGCTGTAGTTGCGGCGAAGGTAACCCGCGACTTCATTCGGGTCGGTGATTCCGGCACGCACCACGTCCTCCGCCATGGAGATCACCTTCTGCTCCACTTCGTGAGGACTGAGCGGTGTCGGAATGCTCCCTCGCACTCCCAGAATTTCACCTTCATGATGCTTCCCTGAGCCAAATCGTGTCTCAGGATACCACCCCAATACACGAAACGCTGTGCGCACGATCACATGCCAGAAAAAACCAAATACATCACTTACAATCCGTAATCCATTAAGATCGTATAACCTACAACTCCAATTTGAACGAAACCACAGCGAGATGACTCCCATTGCCTCTCTACAGGCTACAGCACATAATCTCCTTCTCTGGTAAAAAAACTGTTGCTATGCTGGAAATTGCAGGCATCATAGTCCACAACACGGCAGTAATCCTGCCGCGGTGACCGGCGTAACGGGAACAACCGCCAACTCCTGCACCAGCGACTCAGTTCATCGTTGAAATGAAACAGTCCACCACCGCATACTCATACACCTTCGCGTAGTTGACCGCCCGCCAACGATCACTTGCATCCATCCCGCATGGAGGATAAAACGGCCCGTGGGATGGACTTTGCAACCCATCACCACCGGCCGTGTATTGACTCTCAAGCCAGACCTGGTCAGCTCGTCTGTTCCTGCTTCTCCAGTGTCGGGACAACAGCTTTGTTGAAGACCATCAACGCGATTGCAGTCAGGAAGCCGACACCACCAAAGATGATCCACATCAGGGACGGGTTCATGTGTTCCTTCGCGATCACGTCGTAGCCCTGACCCGACAGGATGCCGCCGAACAGGTTGCCCAACGCCACCGACACGAAGTAATACCCCATGAACAGCGCTGTCTTTCCGGGCGGTGCGATCTTCGCCACATACTCCTGGCTCTTCGGCGACGCGATCATTTCACCGAACGCGAACACCACAATCGCAAACACCACCAGCACACCAGTTACCGCGATGCTGTTCAATGCGATACCCGTACCCGCGACGATCGTACCCACGATCAACACCGGGAATGGCTTCCAGCGCTGGATCACAAAGCTGACCAGAATCTGGAAGATCACGATGGACAGAGCGTCCAGGTTAACCAGGTACTCGGGGTTAATCTGCCTGTACTTTCCGGCCCATTCGTTGGCCAACGCCGTGGCGGTGGACGCGTCCACCGTGCCCGCGAAGGTATTGAACGTCGTCGTGATCTCTTCCAGCGGCACACGCACCTTGTAGTGCACCAGCTCGAACAGCAGCTGCTGCGCCTGGCCGTCATTGCCGATATGCGAATATTCAGCAGCGAGACGCTGAATCTCAGTCGACAGCTGTTCGATGTTTACACTGGCAAGGAAGTCCACCGTGCCCTGACCGAACACTGCCATCATGTTCACCAGATGACCGGTGTCGACAAAGTCGCGGATGTATTCCGGCAAGGTGATGAAGATCTGGTTGAAGGACGCCCAGAATCCGGCGAGGATCAGCAGGTAGACCACGAATGGCCAGTTGCCGATCTGCGCCTTCTGACGGAACCACGGGGCATTGTCCCCGCTGTTCTTCACACCCGCGTTCCACAGCAGGTTGAGGATGATCCAGACCGCGCTGCCGATGAGCGTATAGTTCCAGCTCATCCAGCCACCGCCGGATACCATCATCGAGATGATGATCGGCACCACGAGCAACGCGAAACGACCGTTACCCAGAACTTCCTGCGCCCCAAGCAATACCTGCTTGATGCTCTTCTTGTTCTCGGTATCGCCACCAGGCGGTTCTTTGTAGAAGAACAGCGTCGGAATAAAGTTCAGGCCGATCCAGATGGCAGACATCACAAACACCAGATCCCAGCTGATCGCCCGGACATAGCCGGCCACTAGCGGCCCGACGAACCCGCCGACGTTGACAATGGTGTAGAAAATGCCGAAGCCCATACCACGGTTGGTGTCGTCCGTCAACCGGCCGACCGTACCCACCACAACCGGCTTGAAGGTTGCCGCACCAATTGCCACCAGAAGGAAGACGCCGAAGAAGCTCCAGAAACCGCTCACCTGACCGAGCAGCCAATACGCCGGGGTCATGATCGCGAACGCAACCAGGAAGGTGTTTCGATATCCGTAGCGGTCCGCCAACGCGCCGGTGATCACCGGGAACAGGTACAACAGGAAGGGAATAATGCCCTGCAGGATACCGCGCTCAGTGCTGGTAAACCCCAACCCGCCTTGCGCCACCGGGCTGGTCAAGTACAGCGAGCTGACGGCGAAGAACCCATACCACGCCATCCGCTCAAAAATCTCCATCACGTTCGCCACGAAAAACGTCGGTGGGAACGGAGTCATCTTCTGTTTAGCAGCCATAGGTGCCCTGCCTGTTTCGCTTGTTTCCCTTGCCCATACGCGGGTTGCGCCCATCAATCGAATTTGGGAAGGTACTGCCCCACTCCCCGAAACACCAAGCCTTGAGAGCGATAAGAACTGTTTCGCTCTCCCCACTCGGGCCCGCCTCCCCCTTGCCGGGTGTCCGCCAGATGTTACCTTTCCATGAGTTCGCCGTTACTGTTTCACGTCCCCCTCAGCCGTGCGTGTGGCATGAAGAGACCATTCATCAACACCTTGCTCGTGCTCATCCTGATCGGCCTGATGGCCGCGTGGTGGGCGTTCGCCGTCGTGCTCACCGAACTGCTCGGGGATGCCGGCCGGCTGATCGCGGAGGCGTTGATCTTCTTCATCGGTGCGCTGCTGATGCTCGAACTGCTGCTGCGGGTGATCGACCTGCGCCGACGCACCATCCACGACGAGCGCCAGCTCCAGGCCCTGCTCGGACTGTACGCATCGCTGAAACCCACCGCCCCGATCCCGATGCTGCGTACCGCCGCACTCAGCGCCGACACTGCGCTGGAATACGTCAAACTGATCCGGCAACTGCGTCCCTCAGTGGTCGTTGAACTCGGTGGCGGGGTGTCCACCGTTCTCGCCGCATTGCAACTGAAGGAAAACGGCACCGGACGGGTGATCGCGCTCGAGGATGACGAAAACTGGGCTGCGAAAACCCGGGACGATCTGCTCGAGCATCAGGCCGCCGGCATCGCCGAGGTGCGGCACGCGCCATTGAAATCGTACGACATCGAAGGCGACACGGTGCAGTGGTATGATACCCGCATGTCCAACGACCTCGACCGTATCGATATCCTGCTGGTGGACGGGCCCCGTGATCTTGGCGACCGCGGTAACCGCCGCCCGGGACTGGCGCATTTCGCCAACCGTTTCACGCACGATTCCGTGATCATCGTAGACGACGGCAACCGTCCCCGCTGGCGCAACTGGGTGCAGGGCTGGGCGATGGAACACGATTTCGTCATCGAGGAACCGTTCCTCAACGAAAAACGGTCGCTGATCCTGTATCGCAAGGACAGCGTCCTCGCCGCGCAACGGGACGGCCTGCCCGCCGGAGTTCTGCCCTCCTACCAGAACGACTGATTCTGAAATCATGCGTTCGCGAGCGGCACACTTCCGCCTCTCAACGGCGAACTCGCACGACTGAGCGTATTATCTTCCGCCACTTCACAACAACTGAACCCTGAGACATGGTATGGACCTGAAATCACACACCCGGCAAGCGATCCTGCCGCAGTGGGCGATCGGCGCGTTGGGCGGCCTCGCCGGCGCCTGGTGGCTGTTCATGAACATCGTCAACCGCCGCCGGTTGACCTCCGGCACGCTGCTCGGTTTCGCCGCCGCGCTGTTCGCGCTCGGCACATTGCTCGCCGAAACCTTCATGCGCATCGTGATGCTCAATCGACGCAGCATCTCGAACCAGCGGCAGATGCAGGGCATTCTCGGCCTGTATCACGAGCTGAAGCCGGAACACTCACTTCCGCTGCTAGGCGACGCCGCATTGCAGCCGTTGACCGCGCTGCATTATGTCAAGCTGCTGCGTCAGACGAAACCGGAAGTCGTGGTCGAGCTCGGCAGCGGCGTCTCCACCCTGCTCGCCTCTCTGCAGCTGCAGAAAAACGGGTCCGGCAAGGTGTACGCCTACGATCACGAACAGAAATGGGCGCGTCGCACCGCCAACGACATGGCGCTGCACGGGATGGAAACCTGGGCGGAAATCCGCCATGCACCGCTGACCAGCTTCCAGCAGGACGGCCGCACGTTGCACTGGTACGACCCGGCCAAGTTCGAGGATTTGGAGAAGATTGACGTGCTGCTCGTGGACGGTCCCCCCGACTACGATGATAACCTGCAACGCCGGGCTGGGCTGACAGTGCTCGCGGACAAGTTCCACGACGACACCGTGATCCTGATCGACGATGCCGAACGGCCGGCGTGGAACCAGTTTGTCCGCCAATGGGCCTCGCAACACGGCTTCCTCGCCGAAGAACTGTTCCAGGACTACGAACACGGCCTGTTCCTGTTCAAACGCGGCAGCCTGTTCCATCAGTTGCTCGAAGGGGAATGAGGGAGGTTGTCGGTGATCGGTGGTCGGTAAAACAATGGCCGGTAGTCGGTAAGTCGGTAATCGGTGGTCGGTAAAACAGTGATTCTTGCCCGTGTTGGCTTCGGACAACGCGGGTTTTCTGTTCACCGCCCCTTCACCGCATCCGCCCAGGCACGAAGCGAATCCTCACGCACACCACCCTTCAACGCATTCGCGACAACCCGATCCACCTGTTCCGGCGTCATCGGTTTGATAGTATCCGGCCCACCCGCGAGCAGCACCGACTGCGCGACCGCGTCCAGCATCTCCATCCGCGCCAACGCCTCGAACGGTGTCCGGCCGAACGTGAACGCGCCGTGCCGGTCGAACACCAGCACATCCCGTTGTGCCGCCCATTCAGCCATCACCTCCCCGCCTTCGTCCGAGCCCGGCACCGCGAACGCGCACGTCGGCACACTCCCGATCGCGTACGCCGCCTCCGGCAGCGGAATCCCTTCCAGCGTCCAGCCGCGCAACGTCAACGCGACGCACGACCGCGGGTGTGCGTGTACAATCGCCTGAATCTTCGGGTCCGCGCGATACGTACTCAGGTGTGCGCCCAGCTCCGAGGTCGGTTTGCCGTCTTTGTCCAGCAGCTCGCCCGAACTCAACCCGACGCGCACGAAATCCTTCTGTACCAGCCTGCCGAGCATCGTGCCGGACTGGGTGATCAGGATCGAGTCCTCGCCCAACCGTACCGAAACGTTGCCTTCCGTGCCGGAGATCAGCGTGCGTTGATCCAGCCGTTTGCCAACTTCGATCAGTTCGCCGCGCAGGTGCTTGACATCGATTTCGTTCACGTCGCCCCTCCAGAGTCGGTAGCATCCCGGGGAAATGCGTATCTTGCCGCCAATGTACAACGTCAACCAGCACCCGGGAACGGATGCGGATCCTGCAGATCAACACCGAGAAGACCTGGCGCGGAGGCGAACGTCAAACGGTCTACACCATCGAGGGCCTGCTCGACGCCGGCGTCGAGGTCGGCCTGGTCTGCCGTGACAACTTCCCGCTGCACAATGCCGTGCGCGATCTGCCGGTTACCGTCCACGCGGCACGCAACACCGCTGACGCCGTCCGGGTTACCTCCGCCGTCGGCCGCGGCTATGACCTGATCCACGCCCAGTCCGCAAAAGGCCAGTCGATCGCCGTGCTCGCGAAACCATTGCACAACCGTCCGATCCTCTACACCCGCCGGGTCAATTTCAAGCCGCACGGCTTCAGTTCGGTGCTCAAATACAACGCCACCGACCGGACCATCGCCATCAGCACCGCGATACGTGATACGCTGAATGAGTTCGGCGTGCGCGACGTCGAGATCATCTCGTCCGCCGTCAAACCCCGCGAGCTCGTCGCGGACCGTGCCCGGACCATCCTGGATTCCGCCGGTGTGCCACACGGCACAAACCTGATCGGCTGGGTGGGCGATCTTGTTCCGCAGAAAGACCCGCGCCTGTTGGTCGAAACCGTGCGTGAGCTGGCGAAACGACGGCAGGATTTTGTTGTCGTCCAGTGTGGCAACGATCAGCTCGGCGACAAGGTCCGTGCCGGGATCGAGAAATACGGGTTGCAGGACCGGCTGCGGCTGCTCGGTCACATCGACGGCGTCGAGGACCTGTATGCGATGTTCACTGTCTTCCTCGTTACCGGAAACAAGACCGAGGGCTTGAACAGCAGCGTTTACGACGCGTTCGTGCACAACGTGCCGGTCGTCTCAACCCTCACCGGCGGGATGCGGGACAGCGTCGCCGACCGTGGCCTGACCTGTCAGCACGGCAACCCATCCTGTCTCGCGGATCACGTGTCGCGGTTGCTGGATGACGCCACGCTACGTGCCTCGATGGCGGACAAGGCGCGACAGTGGGCACTGGACAACGTCACCCTACCGGCGATCGCAAAGCGTTACCTTGCGGTGTACAACGAGATGCTGGCCCGGAGTTCCGGATGACCGAAACCGGTTCGAAGAAGAACCGCCCAACCCTGTCCATCGTCATCATGGCGAAGGACGAAGCGCTCAACATCGACGCGTGCCTGGAGTCGTGCGCGTTCGCCGATGAACGCATCGTCGCGGACACCGGCTCCACCGACCGCACGCGGGAACTGGCCGCCGAACACGGCGCAACGGTCGTCGAACTGGACTGGGAAGGCTTCGGACTGACAAAGGGACACGCGCTGGCGCTCGCGACCGGTGACTGGGTGCTGTCGCTCGACGCCGACGAACGCATCCCCCCCGCCCTCGCCGAAGAAATCCTCAGCACCATTGCCAATCCAGACGCCGACGGGTACGAACTCCCACGCCGCTCGTTCTTCCTTGGCCGTGAGATGCGGCACGGCGGCTGGGACCGTGACTGGGTACTGCGGCTGATGAAACAAGGACTGTTCCGCGTTTCCGACGACAGCGTTCACGAAAAAATCACTGTCAACGTGGGTGTGCGCCGTCTCTATCACCCGCTCGACCATCACACCAACCCGACCTTCGCCGGTTATCTCGCGAAGATCGACCTCTACAGCACCCTCGCCGCCGAGAAAATCGCCGCCGACCCGAACCGTCGCGCCGGCCTCGCGCCGGGCGTACGCCACGGCCTCGCCGCCTTCGTCAAGAAATACCTGCTGCAACGCGGCTTCCTCGACGGCACGCACGGCGCTCTGCTCGCCGTATCCACCGGCTACGAAAAGTTCCTCCGCTACACCAAGGCCGGCCTGATCCGCAGCGGCCACGCAGCTACGGTCTCCCGCACACGGCTCAGCGTCACCCAACAATCGCCAAGCGATTGATCCCCATTCCTTGCGACATCCACACCCCCGAGTGTAGGTTATTGTAGCTATCAATGTGTGGGTATCATCGCATTCTGGGGGGCATCATGCGCGCACGGTTTGTCATTCTGCTATCCGTTATGCTTTCCACCCTTATCCTGCTGGCCGGATGTGAAGACGGCGATGTTGTACGAACGGTCGACGATCCATTGCCCGACGCCGGCGTGTTCGTCTCGGATACGCTGGACTATCCGCAGGTCTTTACCGCGGACACGTCCCCCGGCGGAGATGTCTTCATTCTCGGGACAACCCTCTTCGGCGCGAGTCCGGCGGAGAATTACGGCATCAACGTCATTCGGCTCTCGCCATACGGGCAGACCCTGTTCGAAACGGACGGCGAGGACTTCATCGCAAGCGATATCCACGCGACGGTTGACTATGGCTGCGTCGGTTCCGGCACGCCGATGCCGGTCAAGTACAATTCCGAAGGCGGCGTTGACTGGCTGCTCGATATCCCGGCGACCTCCACACTCCCCCGCCCGGACGGCAGCGTCATTTTCGCTGGACACGATGGCGTCGAGGACACACTGATCCACGTCACCGCCGTCAACGCGCTCGGTGTCACCCTGTGGTCGACCAGCTTCGAGCGCGAGCCGCACGAACTCGCTGTCGGCGCGGCCCTGATGCCGAACGGCGACATCGCACTGTTGCTGCAGGCCGGGACGGGTAATGATCCCGTTCCAGATCCTGACGCCTATTCCATCACCGGGATTCGCGTCATCTCGGCTGATGGTTCTGAGCAGCATACGATCCCTTTGACCGATCCCGGTTTCATCACGCTCGCCCGTCAATTCGTCGCGCTGACAAACGGTGGATTTGCTGTTCGGAGTGTGAGAGCTGGTGGCCAGAACCTGCCTGAACAACTGTTGGTTGTGTGGAACGCTGACGGTTCAATCGCTTGGGACCATGTCTTCTCCGGCATTTTCTCCTTGCAGGCGAGGATCGAATCCGGGGATGACGGCGGCCTTTTCCTGCTTACACTGGTCGCGGAAGCGAATCCGATCAAGCTGTTCAGGTTCGATGCGTCCGGTAATGTGTTGTGGACACGTGCATACGGCGAGTCCTTCCCGCACCAGACTCCCACACCGCTGGATGTGGCCGTGCTCGACGACAACCTGATCCAGCTGGCCTACTACATGACCGCGTCCAGCCTGACCGATGGGCAGGTGGTCATCGTGCGTGAGGAGATGGACCCATGAACGCCACCCCCCGGCAACGTCGCTCGCTCAACCCAAACCGCAGCCTGATCCCGGCGGCGCTGGTAGGGTTGATACTGCTCATCCTCCTGCCCGGGTGCGAGGAATCGTCTGTCCCAACCGGCATTCAGGAGTATGAACACGCGCTGAACGGGTACTTTGTCCTCGAAATTGTCGGAATCGAGGTCCATGATCTGGGCAGCACATCAGACGGATATGTCTTCGTTGGCGGAGAAGTCATCGATAGCGGCGAAGGCTGGGTGGGACGGTTCGGCCCGGATGGCAAGTACCTGAAGAGTTGGGAATTCACTGCCGTTGTGACGGAAGTGATCCCTGTTTCCTTGTCAGACGTGCTTGTGATTACCGAGGACGGTCAAGCGACGATGATGTGCGGCGGGAACAGAACGTGGTCGGTCGAAACAACCGCCGACCGTGGTTTGATCCGTGACGATGGCGCATTCATCCTCGCCAGCTACGAAAGCACCGACCAGAGCGTTCACCTGACGGCCGTGTCGCTGGATTCGACGGTGCTGTGGCAGGTTACCGAACCGGCCGAACGCTCGATGTTCGCCATTACAACAGATTCGATTAATCGTGTCGTGCTGGCTGTCTTCAAGTATGAAATCGGGATCGGACCCGTGCTTACCCTGCAGTTCTATGACCAGGCCGGGCTTAACAACGAATCCATCATCCTCTTCTTAGTCCCCGATTTTGTCGGCGACGACATCTCGATGGCTGCCACACGAATCGACACGTACGTGATTGTCGGAACGGTGATTGATCAAGAGACCGACCAAATGGCGATTATCGAATTCCTTCCAAACGGCGGCGAGAAGTGGTCACACCTGCACGTGCATTCCTCATCGTCCCAAGGCAGGGCCGTCGCTGTGGCTGACGATGGTACGCTGGTGACCATGGGTATCAATGACACGGACGGGGACTGGGATTCCCATCTTGTGCAGCTGCAGTTTGATCTGGAACGTGAACTTATCGCGGAACGAGAGTACGGCAGTTCTGAAAGTATCAATGATTTCCACGAAATGATCCTGATGGACGATGGCCGGATGCAACTGCTCGGTTCTACGGGCACCGGCGACTACTACATCATCCGCGACGACCTGTAGTCCGTTGGTCATTGTTTCTTCCGCATATTCCGTGGTTAATTCAGACAGCAAAGCCGCGCCTGGTATCCAGACGCGGCTTTTGCGTTCCACGACAGTTCCGTGTCGTGTTATCCCCTACGCGGTCGCAGGCTGCGCTTCCTTTTCTTCTTCAGCATCGTCCATCGCCGCCACAGGTGCTGCTGCCGGCTGCGGCGCCATCGCGCGCGCGCCAGCTGTCGCTTCCTTACCGAACTGCCGCATGTTCTGACGCGCCCAGACCATCGCCAGACCACGATACAGCATGTGTGCAAACTTGCTGTACGGCATGTACCACAGCAGGAAGAAGACGACAACGATGTGGATGTAATACAGCGGATAGGCCACCGTCGGGACACCGGCCCAACGCAGCAGCCAGCTCAGCATGCCCGTCGTGCCAACCCAGAACACCATCCACAGGAACAGCTTGTCGGCGTAGCCGTTCGCGCCGACGCCGTCCGCATTGGTGTTGCGGCGGATCACCATCATCAGCCCGCCGACAAACAGGCCCAACCCACCAATCATACCGACCCACTTGATCGGGCTCGGCAGGTTTGACGGATCATGCCCATACATGAACCAGTCACCGGGAATCAACCCGAGGTTCGTGTTGATCACACGCAGCAACGCCAGCCCCGCCGCGGCAGCCGCGAGCAGGAAGCCGTACATCACGAACAGGTGCGCCAGCTGACGCGGACGATTCTGCCCGCACTCGCCGAAGTACTTGTGCGTGAAGACGTCGCCCAGTGTCTGCAGCAACGCCGGTACAAAACCCGGCCCACCGCCAGGCGCGGCCGAATGCTGCAATTGCTTCCAGAACCGCAACAACCCAACCGCCGCGATCAGGAAAATGACCAGGTTGCCGAAGATGAACAGCATCTCCGTGTAGCCGGCCGGTACGAAGGACGTCAGGTGAACTTCCGGCGTGTTGAAGAACGTCGACAACGTCACCTGTTCATGAATCCCGAACTCGTGCTGCAGATGTTCCTGGTTGAACTGGATGTTGAGGAAAATCAACCCGGCCACGATCAACGCCGGCACCAGCAACAGGATCGGCAACGCCGCCGGGGACGCCAGCGCCTTGCCCATGAAACGCGGGAACGTGAACGTTTCGTAAATGTGCGCACGGATCGCCGCCAGCACATCACCCGGTTTCGCACCACGCGGACACCGTGTCGAACAGTCGTTGCACTGGTGACACAGCCAGATGTCCGGATCGGAAATCAGCTTTTCACGCATGCCCCACTGCGCCCACAACATCTCCTTGCGCGGGAACGGCTTGTCCGCCGGGGACAACTCACAGACCGTGCTGCAGGTCGCGCACTGGTAGCACTTCTTCAATGTGCCGCCGCCAGCTTCCTGCACCTTCCGGATGAAATCAACATCCGGAGTCATCGTCACACGCTCACCCATCGCCTTCTCCTCATCGGGTTCGCAGATTGCACCTTTTGTCACGTACCAGGGTCACACACAAAAGCCGGCGAATCAAGCCCAGGCTTGCATTCAGGCGTGGCCCCCACACACCTGCCAACACGAAAACGCATCACCAGATCGTACTTTCACACATGCTTGTGAAAGGAAGTGCGTAACAATGTCCAAGATAGAGAATTCTGTCCCTTACCGCCAAACGGATAGGAGTGCCTAACGACTACCTGTCTACACGGCAGAATCTATCGAAAATACTCCCTGAAACCCTGTACGGGTTCCCTCTGCGACTAGCATTCTCGCCATGGCCCGGGGACAGTGCAAACAGGAAATGGCTGGCGAGAGACAAGCGGTTAAACCTCCCATGAGTTGGTGCGTCTGAATAGTGAAAGCAACAACCGTCATCCAAATACCGATAAGGAAATCTTGTCGGCCGTCCAGGGAGGGAGTTACCATGGGTTATCTGTCTTTGCATGCTAAACGGGTACAACAAGCATTGGTTACATTTACCACCGTGTTCACTCTCGGCATTCTGGCTCTGACATTTTTCAGCCAACCTGCGATTGGCCAGGATTTCTACGATATCGAAAGCGTAAACACAATAGAAATTACCTTTGACGAGGATAATTGGGCGGACATCTTAGCCGCTTACTATGATGCTGGAGATGAAGAGCGATTGGTTGGTTCTGCTCTCATAAACGGAGAGCTATTTGACAGTGTTGGTGTGCGGTACAAAGGGAATAGTTCGTACGTTGGAGTCAATGGACCCAAGAAACCTTTTAACATCAAGCTTGATCATATTATTGACGATCAAGAGATCGATGGCTACGGAACACTGAAGCTATCAAATGCTTATAAAGATCCATCATTTGTAAGAGAAGTTCTTAGTTATGAAATAGGTCGAAAGTACATGCCTACAAGTCTTGCTAACTACATGAATGTTTATGTAAACGGTGAGCATATTGGTCTATACACAAGTGTGCAATCTGTTGATAAACATTTCCTGCGAAGCCACCTCCTAAGTGAAGATAATTCGTTTTTTAAGGGTGATGCTATCGAATCTCCCGGACCCGGTGGTGGTATGGCTAACCTTGCTTATCTGGGACCCGATTCCACATATTACTACACCTCGTATGAACTGAAATCGGATTACGGATGGAATGAGTTAGTAAATCTGTGCGATACGCTGAATAACCACACTGCATCAGTCGATGATATACTTGATGTTGACCGTACTTTGTGGCACATGGCTTTCCACAATGTCCTGGTTAACCTCGACAGCCCGATAAACTACATCCACAACTTCTATCTCTACATGGCTGACAATCGTCAGTTCAACTACATCCTTTGGGATTTAAATGAGTCGTTCGGATCATTCAGACGATCAGGAATCGGACCCGGACAAGAACTTACGATTCAACAATTGCAGCAGCTTGACCCCTTCTACAACAACCAGAATCCCAGTTTTCCGGTCTTGGTCAACCTGCTGAACGATCCCGATCTGCAGAAGCAGTACATCGCTCATATGCGAACAATTGTAGAAGAAAACTTTTCCAACGGCTGGTATGAGACACGAGCCAACGAGATACAGGCGATAATTGATGATCACGTTTTAGCTGATGCTAACAAGTTTTACTCTTACAACGACTTCCTGAACAACGTTGAAAACCAGGTGGGTCAAGTTCCAGGTATTGTTCAATTAATGGATGCCAGGGCCACCTACCTACTGAACAACAACTGGTTCTTGAATGAACCTGAAATTAGCCAGATCGTCGTTACACCTGAAATCATTCCACCCAATTCTGAAGTCTGGGTTACTGCTGAGGTGGATAATGCCGATAATGTTACGTTGGCATACAGGTATCAACACGGTGAGCGCTTTACTTCTGTTGAAATGTTTGACGATGGCCAACACAATGATGGCCAGGCAAACGACGGCTTGTTTGGTGGCTCAATTGACGTCAACAATTCCGGTTGTCACTACTATATCTACGCCGAGAACAATTCGGCAGCTACATTCTCCCCAGCGAGGGCTGAATATGAATTCTATAACATTGATGTCGTAGACGACTTGTCTGACGTTGTAATCAACGAGTTCATGGCCTCAAACGACACCACTGCTGCCGACCAGGACGGCGAGTATGATGACTGGATCGAACTTTTCAACACTGGTGATGAAGATGTGTCGTTGTCAGGTTGCTATTTAACGGACGATGAGACAGAACTTTTTCAATGGGCGTTTCCGGACACTTCGATTGAAGCGAACGGATACCTGATTGTCTGGGCTGACGAAGATGAGGAGCAGGAGGGATTGCATGCCTCATTCAAATTGTCAGCCGGAGGGGAATCAGTACTGCTGGTCGATTCGGACGGAGAAACCGTCGATGGGATCGATTTTGGCGAACAGGATGAGGACATCAGTTTCGGACGCTTCCCAAATGGTACTGGCCCATTTCTTCAGATGACACCCACGTTCTCTGATGAAAATGTGGACGGATTTTCTGGTGCAGCGGAGAGTACGGCAAGTCTGCCCCTTGAGATATCTCTGCATCAGAACTACCCGAACCCGTTCAATGCAAGTACGACGATCAGCTACGATCTACAATTTGCTGATCAGGTAAAAATCCAGATTCTGAACATTCTTGGCGAAGAGGTCATCACACTGGTTGATACGAGAATGCCTGCCGGGTCACACAGCATTGCCTGGACTGGTACGGATCGATATGGTCAACAAGTGAGTTCAGGAATTTACCTGACGGTGCTGAAATCCGGACAATACCAGCTTGTGAACAAGATGATCATGATGAAGTAGCTGGATAGCATTGTACGTTCAGGGGACATCCGTCTGGTATGGGTGTCCCTTTTATTTTTGCAATTCGCGAACGGAACACCCGCCCGAACCTGTCGGGCCACAGCGCGCCTCCCCTCTGGCACTTCGTTGCAACCCTCCATCCAACGGTACATTCAACCTGCTTGTGAAAGGAGGTGCATAACAGTGCCCAAGATAGAGTATTCTGTCCCTTACCGCCAAACGGGTAGGAGTGCCTAACCATTGTTTCTGACAATCGCTATAATTGAAATGGAACACAATCTGAGAATATTTCTACGTGAGTAGCGCCAGGCCCGTTGACTAATGCCTCAGCCACCTTTATATTTTCCTAGATGTATCAAAAATTAAACCAAATTAGTGGAGACAGAGATGAAACACCATGGCATTCTCTTCTTGCTCGCCCTTTTCCTTGCCCCCCTTCTCGTCAACGCTCAAACACTTTGGACACCCGAAACCGGTGTTGAAATTCGCGCAACCCACAAAAAGCAACCTCAACTTGTTTTACCTGGTCTGAATCAAGGCGAAAGCTTGATCGTCTGGAGCGATTCGCGTGACGAATCATGGAATTTTTACGGTCAGTTGATGAATGGAAACGGTGAACCCGCTTGGGAAATCGATGGCCGTCCAATTGTCGTGGCGCCGGGAACTCAATCAGAGGTTCAAGGTCTGACCTCGGATGACGGATGGATTCTATTGTGGCTTGACAATCGCGGACAAAACGACATCTTCCGAAAATCGCTGTACATGCAACGGTTTGCTGACGATGGTACTCCGCTGTGGTCGCAAAATCCCAATCCGGCTTTGTACGGGGTGAGATTTTTTGAGGACAACCGCAACGTAGCCAAGCTGGCCTTCCTGTCAGACGGAATGAGCCACATGTACATCGCCGCCGATACCCGGGAAAACGGTGCACCCAGCCAGATTCGCATTTTCCGAGTTTCGATGGAAACAGGGCTTCGCGATGCCAACTGGCCGGGAGAAGGTGTTTTACTGGAAATCCCCGGATGGGATACATATAGATCCATTTCCGAACTCAATCTGCTACCAGACAGAACAGACGGTGTTCTTGTTGTCTGGCAGACCCATACCGGTACCTACATGCAGCGGGTTGGAAGTGATGGCGCGATCCGTTGGACCACTCCAACGTATCAACGTTCTTACGACACGAAATCCTATTTCTGCAGCGACGGGTATGGGGGCGCGTTCATCGCCTGGACGCGTACACATGGGTTTAATGATCACCAGATAAGAGCAAATCGGATTTTTCTCAATGGGAGTACGTCAGCAGGAATTTACGGAATAGCCTTGGATTCTCTGACCAGTAATGGACCCGAGTTGATTCAGTTTTCTGCTTCACTACCGGGCTCTGCTATCATACTGTGCCATCAAGGGTTACCGGAGAACAAATTGATCGCTCAACGAATCGGTGGTCGCGATTCGCTTGAAGTTTTCTGGGATGCACGAATCGAAATTCAAAACGCTTTCACCGACCAATATCTGGCGTTTGCATCTGATTTATCCGATGGATTGATCTGCGTTTATGGAGACCAGTTACCAAAATCCATCACGCATTTCACTGCAGAAGGTGCTGCATATACCATTGCTGACCTGCAATTGCTTTCATCAAAATATCTTACAGTTGGAAATGCCAACGGTCAAGTGAGCATCGTCTATCAAGACGATCCCCACGGGATCCGGATTCAAAACTATGATCCACAAATTCACGAGCTAACCCTGCCGCAAAACGGGACCTTTGTAACCACGACCCCGAACGCTGGTTCTGGCCTCAAAGATAACATGTTCATCGCTGGTGATTTCATGTACAGCTACTGGATTGATGGACGAGGTGGACCCTATTGCCAGATCTCGAACACAGACGACGGATCACCTCTACTTGCATTGAACGGTGTGCCAGCTCTCCCAGAGTACGTTTATAACCCAGAATATAAATTCGAAATGTTGTGTGGCTGCATGGACGAAGATTCGAACTTGTACCTGGCTGCCTCTAAAAGATCCCGTGAGAACGACATAGATACGATAGTCCTGCAAAAAATAAGCTCCACCGGAATCCCGCTGTGGGACGGAGAGGGCGTCACGATTAATCAACAAACCCAACCAGACCACATTATTCTCGATATCACGCTAGCGCCGGATGAAAATGGTGGCGTGTATATGATATTCCGTTACCGCAATTATGACAATAACTATGAAGGGATAGCTGCAAGCTGGCTTGATGCGGATGGAAACCCTCTTTGGCACACAGGCGATGAAGATTTGCTGGAATTGGGTGGTGTGGGCGAAGATTGTGAGACGCGCTGTATTGAATGGCTGATTCCTGGTGAAGTCTTCCTTCTGCTCTACCGTGATGCGATCAACATGCACGTGTCCAAGAGAAATATTAGCGGTGATATTCTATGGACGACAGACGCTCAACCCATGGGAGGCTTCCCCTACCCATTAATGAAAATTATTGATGATCAAATTCTGCTCGTTTATCCGGCACGAGTCTCCAATCCAGATCCTGACCGCATTCTGGGAGAACTACTGGATCTGGATGGAAATTCGGTTTGGCCGGATCAACCTCTGCTGTTGGCTGATTGCCAACACCTTGATGATCTTCAATGCTCGGTGCATGGACTACTGGAATCTGGCAGCTTCTGGATTGCCTGGTCCGACGTGATTGCTGATTCTGCCTATGCAAAACGCATCAACCTCGATGGCTCAGTTGCATTCGATAATCCAATTAGAACTGGAGGATTTCAATCCATTCAAGTCATGGGACTTCCGGATGGTAGTGCGTATATGTGTGCTGATCAAAACTCAGGCAACTTGGACGCAAGCAGGCTTGTCAGCGTCCACATCTCTGCAGATGGCTTGAGTACAAGTGAGGAATATAATTTTGATATTCAATGCTACAACCTGTTCGTGAATGCGTTGGAGCCAGATGGTTCTGGTGGAGCAATCCTGCAATGGAATGACGACCGATACAGCAGTGTTCAAGTCTATGGGCAAAGACTATCACAGGGGATTGCGTTGTTGGATGTTGAATCAAAGAACACCAATCCTGAAGTATTCGCCCTGGATTCCATCTATCCCAACCCGTTCAACGCGTCCGCGACGGTGACTGTCACGCTACCCACTCCCGGCGACCTGACCGTCTCGCTGTTCAACGTGCTCGGGCAGGAGGTGATGACCCTCGCGCACGGCCCCTACACCGCCGGAACGCACACACTGACAGTGGATGGATCATCCCTCGCCAGCGGGATCTACTTTGTCCGGGCGGAAATTGTTGACGGAACCCAGGCTGCTTGGAATACCTCCGTCGCAACACGGAAGCTTGTCGTGCTCAAATGATGTTGGGGGACTGAGTAGCCGGTACGCGGGGACACATTGAGGACAATGTGTCCCCGCTGGCTCAACTGTCTCGCAGAAGATCGTCGTGCTGAAGTAGGCTGCGTATTCTGGCGCACGGGTTGCATTCCAAGTTGGCAAACAGGACCGCTGTTTCGTTCTGCGGCGCTGATCCGTTACACCACAACCAACCAGGAACAACCATACACCATGAATCCATACATCCTGAAACGCGAGCAGTTTGTCCCGCGTCCACGCGATGAGGTCTTCGCCTTTTTCGACCGGCCGGAAAACCTCGCCGAGATCACTCCGGCCGATCTCGGGTTCCACATCCTCACCCCGACACCGATCGAGATGCGTCGCGGGACGGTGATCGACTACACCATCAGCCCGTTCCCGGGGGTGCGCATGCACTGGCGCACGCTGATCACCGCGTACGATCCGCCGCACAAGTTTGTCGACGAACAGATCAAGGGCCCGTACGCGTTCTGGCATCACACTCACACCTTCGAGGACGTCGAGGGCGGCACGTTGATCCGGGACGAAGTCCGTTACCTGCTGCCCTTCGGACCACTCGGCAACCGGCTCGGGGCCGGACTGGTCCGCAACCGTGTCGAGCGCATCTTCAGCCACCGTACACAGGTGATCCGAAAGCAGTTCGGCACAGCCTGACCACGCTCCAGCATACTGAACAATTGTGTAGCTTTTTCGTCAGGCGAGCGCTATCTTCTCACACCCAATCCACCACCCAGGGAGTGAGACTGATGCCGCACCGATACCGTGACGATCTGCTCGAATTGTGCGAGGATAAACTGCGGAGCTACCCGGACATCGAACGGTCGCAGATGATGGGCCACCCAGGCTGGCGACTTGCTGTCAACAACAAGTTCTTCCTGATGATCGGCGAGGACGGCCTGATTGTCAAAATGCCGCCGGAGAAGTATGACGAAGCGTTGGCACGGGATGACGTCGAGCCCTTCAACCCGATGAACGCGAAACCGCTCGGCACCTGGGTCGAATGGATTAAGCCGGACGCGCCCGAATATCACGACGACTGGGCGTGGTTCGTGCACACCTCACTGGAGACCGTCTCCGCCGAACCACCGAACAAGGCGAGGAAGAAAAAGAAGAAATAACCACGGAATACGCAGAATACACGGAAACGCATGGACTGATAACTGATAACTGAGCACTGACTACTGACGGATTACTGACCACTGATTACCGATTACCGATTACCGATTACCGATTACCGACTTCTGAACCGCGAAAGGTGCGAAAGAAACGAAAGTTCTGGTGTGCACCAACTGCAAAAGAGCTAGTCGGGATGTACTACTGGTTGATACCTCTGCTCTTGCCCGTGTTGAATCCAACAACGCGGGATAACCGATCCTACCCCTGCGGCCAATCCCTGCTGGCACAGCCATCAGGGGCACATCTGGTGCGGATCATCCCAGACATGAATGTCTGGGGCACGGCCGTTCAGGAGTACCGTTGGGAGTACGAATTACCGCCCGCCACGCCAGTAAACCACGATCGCCACGACCCACAGCGCAGCTGTCGCCGGGCCGAGGATGGTGTGAACCGTCGCCAGCCAGGTACCGGCAAAACGGTCGAACGAGAGGAAGCCACCGGTCACCAGCAGCACAACCAGCAGCAAGAGTGAAACGGCGATCAGGATGCCAGTGGGTGAGGGACAGGTAAGCGTCTGACGCACCGCGACATACGCCAGCACTGCGAACACAATCGCCGCCATCGCGCTCAATTTGTGGACGGTGAACAGCGCGGTGTTGAGAGGGCGGCCGAGACCGTGCGTGAGGTAGCCGCTGGCCAACGCCAGCAGCAGCAAGCTGCCGGCGATCAACATCCGTGTGATGAGGGAATCCAACGATCTGCCCCCAGCAGCATCGTCAGTATAGAAAGATTGTATTGTATCAGCCGGTCAGGATCACCAGCCGATGGTCAGCGCTGGACCACGAGTGTACGCGTTGTAGCCGATGCCGAAGCTGAATCCGTCTTCCTTCTCCTTCAGCTCTTTTTGACGCTTGGCGAGGCCACGGGATGCGTCAATTGACGACAGCACACGGTTGAGCACCAACCCGCCGACGAAGTAGTAGATCCGCCGTTTGGACGCGTCCGCGTCGATACGGATATCCTTGAACCGTTCCCGGTTCTTCGACGAATCCCACTCCCAGTATGAGCTCGAGCTGCGGTACTGGTCGGCGTACTGTCGTTGTGCACGCTGGGCTTCGTTGAACTCGTCCATCGTGTTGTAGTTGCCGATGTCGACAAAGTACTGGTGGTCAGGCGATCCCGAAACGCCGGCGTGCTGGCGGGCGAAGGTCATGTAATCGTCCTCGCCCTCGATCCAGTCCTGGCGGGTTAGCAGCAGCGCTGTCCACAACCCGACCTCAACGCCGGAGAAGACCGCCCCACGGAAATTCCGTTCGCCGTACCGTTGACCCCAACCCGGCAACACCGCCGACCGCAGGAACGCCTCGGACGGTTTCTTCGTCAGGTACGCGCGTTCGTCCTCTGACAGGCCGACAGAATACACCTGCCCCTGCTCTTCGTCGAATCCACGCTCCGGCGGCTTCTGGCCGTCCGCGAGAAACGCCGAGATCTGTTCGACCGACGCAATTTCCGGATCAGGATCATCGCCGGACAGCAGGGAAGATGTGGACACCCCGTCACGCCACGGGATAGGCGTTCCGCCGTCACCGGCAAACAGGGGCACGGCGAGCAGCAACAGCAACAGGATCACGGTGACAGGTCGGAACATCGAACGCTCGAATTGATCGGTGGTTGAACAGCTCGCCCCGCCACGGGCACACAACATGTGTCCGTGGCGAGACGTGATTCACAAGCAATGTACTGCAACGCCCGGGTTTAGAACCGGATCCGCAGACCGGCGGTCGTGACGCGTTCGTCGTTGTGACGAATCATGCCCAGTTCCGGTTCGACCTTCGCGTCTTCGTTCATCGCACGGACGGTAAAGCCGGCATGCAGTGCCGAAGCCACGTGGTTGACCATGATCACCGCGAAGAAGTTCGCGCTGCGGTCGAGCAGCTTGTTCGATTCGTCGCGCATGTCGATGTAGGCATCGGCCAGCGGACTCGAAGCGCGCCACTCATAGCCGAAACCTTCAGCGTCCAGGAGAATATCGTCTACGTTGCGGCCGTTGATGTAGTCTTCCCAGCCGTACCCGAACTGCGTCATGTACTTACCGATGTTCTCGTAGTACTGCTGGTTGCGTTCCTGCGGGAGATCATGCGTGAAATTGTCCGGCAGGTAGCCAAGCTTGTCCTGCCACTCAAGACCTTCCCACTCGCTTTGTTCGCCGTCGAATGGATCCCCGATCGTAGCGTCAACCGCCGCCGCGTACTCCACCGAACGGTAGATGTTTTCGCGATAGTGCTGGTCCGCGTACTTCTCGTACTCGGTTTCCTTGTCCTCACCCTGCTGCGCGTAGTAAATCGCGCCGACCCAGGCAGCCATTTCGAGAGCGAAGAAACCGGCGGCACGCCAGGTCTTGCCGGCGTACAACTCACCAGCACCCGGCATGATCGCACTCAGCAGCAACGCACGGCCCGGATTCTTCTTGTTTTCCATCGCCATGAGGTCTTCCTCTTCCTCATCGGCGGTGACGGTTTCCACATCGCCGTCTTCCGGATCAGCCTGCAGGCCAACCGCGAGGCGGCGGTTCAGATCGAACTGGCTGTAGGAGGTGCCGAAGCGGGACGCTTCATTCCACTCATCCAGATTCACGCCTTCATCCAGCGCGGGCATCTCGCCACGCATGAAAACCGGTGAGATTTCAGACGACTCGCCACTCGTTTCAACGGCCATAACCGGCGCCGCCGCCAGAACCAGCGCCAGAGCGATCAGCGCGAGGTTTCCGTACTTCATCGGTGCTCTCCTTGTGCTCCCCCAAAGGGAAATATCGTTTCGAAGTTGAATAGCACTGTCAGGTAAAACTTCCACTCGGGATCGTACACGGTGGTGATATCGTTCTCCGTCACCGTAACCGTGTCCATCGCACGCGCCGCACTGAAGGTAACCGCCGTCGGATACCCATACCACGAGTAGAACTTGGCACGTAACTCGAGTCCGAGATCGGACTTCAGTTCGCCGGAATCGAAGTCGCGTTCACGCCACGCATCGCCGACATCGCCGAATACTCCGGCGTAGATGCCGTCCCAGTGCAACCAGCCGGTGCGGGGCCGATTCGGCTCCCAGACCGGATGACGCACGGCCAGCGAACCGATCAGCTTGCGTGTGCCGCCGAGGCTGTAGAAACTGTAGCCACGCATCCCGTGCAATCCGCCGGCGTACAGGTGCATAAACGGATCCACCTGCTTGTCGAGGTAACCGACACGCACACGCGGCTGCATCGTCAACTCACCAACCGGATTGTACCAGTGCGTCGCGTCCGCCTCGAGACGCCAGAATTTGTACGGCGTGTACACTTCCTGCAAGGTGAGCGCGTCCGCGTCCACCTCGAAACCGTCGATGAACTGGTTGTCCTCAAACGCAACCGTCAGCTGCGCCGCGGAACCCGCGCGCGGGTGCACGTTGCCCTTGATCATCGCCGGCATTGTGTTGTAGTCAAACCGCGCCTGGTACGTGCGTCCGAGGAAGTACGTGTAGTGGAACGTTGTCCCGTCATCATACTTCAGGTTCGCCTCGTACCGGCTGAGACGTGTGCTCAGTTCGGCGTCGACAAACGGGAACACCGTCATCCGCGCGCCGATGTCGAACAGCATCAGGTTGAACGTGTAGTCAACACCGTACTTGTCGTACACCGGGACCAGGTTGCCGTCCTTGTCCAGCTTCTGATCGTTGATGACGTACGTATCCTCGAACGTCTCGCTGTCCTTGCGGATGAGGTAATAGCCCAACGTGTAGAACGTTGGCCGGAATGCCGTGAAATCGAGCATCCCGATGGCGTCAAACTCGCCGCGCGAGTTCATGTCGAACCCGCCGAAGAAGTTCAGCTTCTCGAGGAAATCGCTGCTGAAGACGTATACACCCGGCTTGAAGGTGCCGTAATCCCACGCGATCCGCGGAACGAAGAACACGTTCTCGAAAATCGGCTTGTAGTTCTTGCTCGGCAGGACCGCGACTTCCGTGTCGTCGTAGGTCGTTTCCGGCAACACGTCGAGATAATTCCGCCCGTATGCAGCGCTGTCCGGATGAATCGGCATCGGCCGGTCGAGACGCGTCAACTTGTACCCGTCCGAGTGCCAGTCGCTGTACACCAGCGTCATCGCGTCCGGCGACAGGGTTGGGCAGAACGCACCGCCCAGCGTGTTCGTCAGCAGGTCGGTCTGGCCCGTGGCAAGGTTGTGGCGATAGATGTTGAAGATGCCGGTCTCGTCCGAGGCGTAATACACGATCTGGCCACTCGGGCCCCAGATGGCATCACGCTGGTCGCCATCACCATGGACCGCGGCACGCATGTTCGAACCGTCCGCGTCCATGACCATCACATCGCGCCCGACATCGAGACTCATCGCGAACAGGATGTTCTCACCGTTCGGGCTGTATTGCGGCTGATACACACGGCGGCCATCGTTGAATTCCGTCAGGTGGTGGATCGAATCCGCCACCACCGGCTTAATGTCCGCCCATTCGTCCTTCGCCGGCAAGTCGAGAGTTGCCAGATCCAGCGTGCCGTCACGGTTGACGACAAACACGATCCGGTTTTCGTCCGGGTGGAACGACGGTTCCCACGCACGCCCGGAGATGGTCAGCCGGTGATCCTTCTCTTCTTCCAGATCGTACAGGTACAGGTCGCTGTAGTTCGACTCGTTCAACTGCGGCGTGATTTTCGCATGCACCAACCAACGGCCATCGTCACTGATATCGAACGCGTGCGTGACCTGCTTGATGGTGAGCTCCGGATCATGTTCGACGTCTTCCTCGTCGTCAAACGTGCTGTCCGGATGGTCCACCACCTCCCGGTCAAGCGCATACAGGCTTCGCTGGCTGAAGTAATCCATGCCACGGTTGCTGACGTAATACAACGTCTCGCCGTCGGGCGCGAACTTTGGGTACAGGTTTGCGTTGCCCGAACTGTCGATCACCTCGCCGGTGACCAGGTTGCGGCGGATGATTTCGGTGTCGGCCTCGTACTGCGCCGTCAGGTAGTCAACCCACTCATCGTGCAGTTCGTAACCGCTTTTCCCGAGCACCTTCTCGCACGACGTGTTGAAATTGAACCGCGTCAGCTTGCTCTGCTGTTCGGTCAACTCACGCAGCTTCTCGACACCATACGTTTCCGCGATGTACTTCACCAACCCGAAACCGTGGTTGTACACGCCTTCGTTGCCAATGCTGTTCTTGCCGAACACTTCCATGTTGTCGAGATCGAGGATCGTGCCATCCAGCGCGCGGGTACGCAACTGCATGTCACGGTGGCTGTCCCAGAAGTCGAAGCGGAATTTCGGATCGTTGTACTGCGCTGTGCCCTCCGCGAACCACATCGGCATCACCGTCATCGCAAACGGGTAGCTGGCGAGGACGTTCGGATAGCCGTACAACACATCCGGCCGTTTCTCCTCCTCGTACGCCATCACCTGTCCATAAACCGCCGGGATGTTGCGCGGCAGCTTGCGCGCCTTGCCGAGCTGAATCATGTGCGTGAACTCGTGCGTCAACACATCACGCAGCCAGTTCTTCGTGCCGCGAAGCTCGTAATCCAGCGGTGTCGCCCAGATCCAGATCTTGTTGTTGTAGTAGTACGCGCCGCCGTTGGCGTAATCGTCCGTATCCTTGACGATCAGGTGCACCTTGGTATCGGGCTCGTACTCGTACAGGGTGGTCACCGTCTCGTAAATCTCGTCACCGATCTTCGCCACCGTCATCGCCGTACGCGCAGCGGTTGTGTCGTAATGGACGTAGAAATGCTCGGTCTCCATCGTCTTCCACACCAGCTCCGGGTGGTTCGCCATGCCGTACTGGCCGAACGCGAGCCACGCGAAGACGAAGATGCTGACAATGACCGCGGCAAACCCGTAGAGAGTGCGACGCAGGGATGAGTCTATGTTCGGAAAACGCATCAATTCACCACGGAAAATCGTATCAGTTTGACCTCACCCCCGACCTCCAGCCGGGCCACATACACGCCGGACGGCAACGCCGACACATCCAGTTCCAACTCGGCCTCGTCCGTACCCAACCCCGCACCCTGCCACGTGCTACGCTTGGACAGCTGCTTACGGCCGGCGATGTCGTAAACCGTCACCTCGGCTTCTGAACCACGATTCGGGAAACGGAAATGCGCGATATCCTCCGCCAGCACCGGATTCGGCCAGCAGTAGGCGTCGTCCATCGTGAAATTCGCTACGCCGCCGATGCTGCTCAGGTCCAGCGACACACGGCGCGTGTTCGCCGGATCACCGTCCGGCTCGCCCCACGCGACCTCCTTCTCACCAGAGAAGCCGGGCAGGTCGTACGCTGTGATCCGCATCGCGGTTGTGTTCGGCGCACCACTCGCAACGATCAACTCCATGCTGTCGTCGGAGTCGATGTTCGCGGCGATCATGCTGTACTCGCCAATCGAGGAAGCGTCCGGCAGCGGCAACGGGAAGCCCGGCAGCAACTGGCCGTCGGACAAGTCGTAAGCCGACAGCAGCAGGCTGTTGCCGTCGCCCTCGGTGATCATGAACCACTCGAGGTTTCCGTCGCCGTCGGAATCGAAGATGATCGACTGGCCGTCGTGCGCGTCTCCACCCTTGCGGCTCAGCTGGAACGGCGTCCCTTCGGCGAGCAGACCGTCCCGCTCGACGGACACGATCTCTTTGCTGCTCATGTCGAGCCACGCCGGTTCCAGGTCGCCGTCATGGTCGAGGTCGAGCACACGCAACGCGGAGGGCATGTCATCCACGTCGACACTGCGGCCGACCGGTTGACCATTGACGAACTCGAAGAACAGCAGGCGCCCCTCTTCCAGCGTGCCGATGTATTCAGTTTCGCCGTCACCGTCGAAGTCGGCGGCGATAGCATCGGTAAGAACACGCGTACCCGGCACAGGGTCCGGTTCCGGGTCTTCCGTGATCCAGCCCAACTCAACCGTACCGGCGTCAAGGTCAATCCACGCGACCTGTGTGTCCTCGAACCACACGACTGCGTCCGGGCCACTTTCACCAGCCGCTGCGGTCAGCAGGAAACAAGCCGATTCCGGTACGGCGTTGCGATCAAAGGCCTCATCGATCAGGTATTGATCGTTTCCATCTGAATAACGCACCGCGAGAACACTGGTCTGGTCAAACTCTGTTTCGTCCAGGACTTCAATCACAACCGGACCATCGGGGTGGTCGGCGACAGAAAGTGCGGAAACCGGCGTCAGCGCAAAGGGATCGCCGTCTCTCGAATAGGATGTCACATCGAAAGACTGCGAATCGAGATTGTAGTCGCCCACGATAATCCTGTTGCGCAGCGTTGCGATGATTTCATCGTCGCCGTCGGAATCGAGGTCGGCGACCGCCGTCAAACCGCTGCCGATAGTGCTGGTGAAACCGTCCAGGAACGCACCCGAACTGTCGAATGCGAAAACCGTGTTCAGCGAGCTGTCGAAACCGTAGACAATGATTTCGTCCACGCCATCGCCGTTTATGTCACCCGAACTGAGATCCGATACGTGTTCCAACTCAATTGGAAAACCATCCTGAATCCAGCCGTTGGTGATGCGGAAGGTCATCGTATCCGCAATGTCGCTGAAACGGTTAATCGTCAGGTGTGTTTCACCGCCGTCGTTGCTGGTGCTGGACGGGTTCGTGTTTGTCGAGAATTCCGGGTTGAACAGTGGACGGTTGGCGTCCGACCACGAATCGTTATCCCGGTAAAACGCGTCGTCGGCCCACCCGAGTTCGGTGCCGTCGCCGACGGTCAGGAACGGATAATCCTTGCCAATATCCCACGTTCCGTCCGCTTCCTGCAGACGGATGCCGCGTTTGTCGAAATCGTTCTGGATGCGGTCGTCAGCATACCGGTTGCGGATCAATTGGTCGTCAATGTGCCACAGCAACACGCCGGACGAAGGCAGGTCGAAGTCGTAATCGCTGTAGGTCACCGCAACACGGAAGCCGTCTTCCACTTCCCAGGAATAGTCGTCGTAGAACGTGATCATGCGGCCGTCACGATCCCAGCCGTAACTCAGGCTGTCCTCTTCCGGATCACGATTGCGCACTTCGGCGAGGTAATACTCGGTGTCGTTGATCGGAATCCGCAGCAAACGGACCACATTGTCCGGATCGTCAAGGTTGTCGCTGAACACACTGTCCGGCAAATGCAACGCGCCCAGGCGCACAGTGTCGATTGACGTGAAACTGCTGACCGTCACCGGTTCATCCCAACGCATGAAGATGCGCGACCACGCACTCGGCGGAATCGGAATCGTACCGTAGAACGCGCCGAACCCACGATCCATCAGGCCGAGCATGCCGATACCGGCGTCGCCGGTCTCGGTGTTGTACAGGTGCGGCAACCCAATCGCGAACCCAAGCTGCGCGACGACGGTGCCGTGCATGCCGACATCCGTTCCGAGCTGACGCTGCGTTTCTGGCAAAATGATGCCGTTCGGGATCTTGCTGCCCGCGAAATCCACACCGCCGGTCAACCCGCCAAACTCCTGCAAATCGTTTTCGGAGATGAACACCGACGGAATGTCGAACGGCGTCAGATCGTACCCGGTATCAAACTCGTTGCCCGAACCGGCGTGGAAGATGATGAACAGGTCGTAATCGTCAATCGTACGGCCGTCCGCCGCCAGATCGTCCGCGAGACCGTTCTGATCGGCCGCGGTCCACGAGTCCGCGAACAGCTTGACCAGTTGCTCGTTCAAACGCTGTTCGTCGTCGTTGCCGTAGTTGATCGTCCAGATCGGATAATCGAGCTGGTAGGATTCCTGCGCACCCTTCGGATAGACATCACCGCCCTCGATGTCCTCATCGTCGTAGCCGGCCAGGGTCAGCGTGCCGTTGCTGAACTTGCTGAAATAGTTCCGCGCGGCAAGCAGGTGATCCTGGAAAAACTGCCGGTCATGCGGCGGCGGATCGAGCAGCCAGCCGTCCGGGTTGACCGTGTCGGGGAAATCGTACATGAAATCCCCGTCACCGAAAGTCGCCGACAACGTGTCCGGCTGGAAATGAACCCGGATCGCCATCACCCGCAACGTGTCCGGCAACTCTCCCGGCAGCGTGTAATAGTCTTCGTCAACGATGTTCGCGACGGAGCGTTCCGGCTGCAATCCCGCGATTACCGGACGCGGGTCAACACCGGGAGCGTACCCGTTCGAACGTGCGTCCACTACCGTCGGCAATACCATCACCGCCAGCAGAAGGATCGTGCCAGAAAGAAATGCGAACGTTTTGCGTGCGTGCATGATCTACTCGTTTGCATGGGTGCGCGAACTCCACACACATGCGCCAATGTTTCTGACTACACCGGACTCTGGACCTCGGGTTCAACACCTCAAAGCCGAATCTGACCCAAACTACCCGTCATGCCCCAAACATTCATGTCTGGGATCATCCATCAGCGGCCCGTCCGCGTCAGAAATTTTACAACACGGGCACGAAAGCTTCAGAGCTTACCGCTGATTTCTGCCGGGATCAGAACCCGATCGACAGACTGAACCGCATCGTATCCTGCAACGGATGCCCTTCGCCGGCGGCGACATAACTGAAGTCGAAGCGATACAGCGAATACTTCAGGCTGGCACCGAACGTGATCGGCTTCACCTTACCCAGCTCGTCGTTCCAGTACCCGACACGGAGGCCGACGAGATCGCTGTACCAGTATTCCATACCGGTGTGGTAGATCAACGTGCCAAAGAAAGCACCGTCGCCCCACGCACGCACGAGAGCGAGGTAGAACGGATCGGATTCGCCGTCATCGTTCAAGTACACCAGCTCCTTGTCGACATCACCGACGAGGGTCAACGTGTTGTACGGGCTCTTTACGAGATGGTAGGCGAAACCGAACTTGAGGTTGGTCGGCAGCGGGTCAGCCTGGGCACGGTCGATGTACGCAACCTTCGGACCCATGTTCGACAAGTTCGCACCGAGGCTCAGCTTGTTGATCGGGGTGTGGTACAACCAGCCGATGTCGACACCGACGCTGGTCGCAGTACCGGTACCCTTTTCCGAACCGGCGCCCACCGGCGAGAGGTTCGAATAGATGAAGCGCATGTTGACACCAACGGCCATCTTCTCGTCGTTGGTGATCGGCGAACCGTACGAACCGGTTACCGCCATTTCGTAGGAGTTGAACGTGCCCAGCTCACGGCCCGTCTCGTCCGTACGAATGCTTTCACCGAGATTGAGGAAGATGATGTTCGCGCCGAACGTCCCCCAATCCTCGACCTGATGCACATAGCTCACGAAATCGTAGTACAAGTCGTTGAACTTGAACTGCGGCAGCCAGTTCGAATGCATCAAGGTGACTTCGTTGTACGGCACATAGGCCAGACCCGCCGGGTTCCACCAGGTCGCCGTGGCGTCATTGGCCAACGCGACAAACGCTTCACCCATACCACCCGGACGCGCGCCCGGAGAGATCTTCAGAAACAACACACCCGCCTGGGATACACTCGCCGCCTGCGCGGTGCCCGCGCCAGCAGCAAACAGGGCTATCATCGCGACGACCACGATGCGGCGCGCCCACTTGATCCTGCTCATGCCTTCGTCCTCGTTTCTACGGTTTGGTTGCTATTCGTAATGTTAAAGTTTGCGAAGTTAGCGTATTCGAAGCAGCTTGCCAACAACTTCGGCGCTCTGACCAGACGTCGAGGTAGCCTCCACGACATACAGGTACGCCCCGTTGGCCACCGGATCGCCGTAATCGTCACGGCCATCCCACTCCAGCGCCTGGCTCGCGCCATCCGCCGGATAGTTGAACCCGGCCTGTGCCTGGATCGGCCCAATCTCACGGATCTTCCGCCCGCTGGCGGTATAAATCCGTATCGAGACTTCCGCATCGGTGGACAGCTCGAACGTGAAGTTCGTGCGCTGTTCGAACGGGTTCGGCCAGTTAAGCACATTATTCAACGCCACTTCCTGGTCCGCGTCAACCACCACGAACTTTGTCTCCGCGCGAGAGAAATTGTTCGCGTTGTCCCACGCCCACACTTCCAACGTGTGTTCGCCCGGTTCGATGCCGAACAGCTGCTCCGTCGCGATGCCGGCGGTGTAGCT
The DNA here is from genome assembly GCA_963675295.2 of bacterium. Taxonomy (GTDB): domain Bacteria; phylum Electryoneota; class Electryoneia; order Electryoneales; family Electryoneaceae; genus BMS3BBIN04. Next base: position 895,514 of record CAXXKJ010000002.1, on the reverse strand, counting down.
GTCACGTTCATACGTGAATGTTTCCGTCAGCAACACCTCATCCGTGCCATCGATCACCGCACGGATATCATGCCCGATTTCGCCGGTCAGGTTGATGCCGCTGGAATCGAACAGCGAAACGTACAACGTCGGCGAGGCCGAGGTCAGGTCGCCTTCACGCCAGTTCGGGTGATCGAAGTACAGCGTCACCTCTGGCGGTGTGTTGTCGTTGCTGCTGGCCGACTGCGTCGAGATCTTCACGCCAGCCGTTGAACCGACACCGTCGGTTTCGTCGTTGTATGCGTACATGTGGATGCTGCCGTTCTGGCTGCCATACTTGACGTCGCGCGGGACGATAAACTCAGCCGCGAGTTCACCCTCCGACGTTGATACCACCCCACGGAACAGCGTTCCGCCGGAAACGTAGTACTGCAGCGTGTCCGCCGGGTTGCCGTTGCCATCCACGAACACATACTCGAGCGTGTCCGCGCTGTCATACACCGTCACCACCGACTCACCGTCAAACTCCGGCAGCGCCGAACCGTCCGGCGCACGCACCTCCGCCGTCACCTGTGCGTTCTGCAACGCAGTCAGGCTGTCCGGGTTGATGCTGGTCATGTCAACATCCAGCTTCGGCAGCGCCAGCTTCATGTCCGGCTCGCCGAAGTAGTGGTAGTACTGGTTCGTGCTCTCAGGGTGATCGATCAACGCCAGGTACAGCGCCTCCGCTGCAGACAGCGCCGCTTCCCGGTTGAACACACGCTCGTAAAACGCCAGCGCGAAACGGTTGTTCGCGAACGCGTTGGTCACACGGCTGGCCGCGACAACACCAATCGCTCCGCCCGGGTTAACCAGCAACTGCTCCGGATGCGCTTCGTTTTCCGGCCGGTCAAAATGCCCCCACGAACACGTCGCCGCGAGGAACAATGGGGTGCGGTCGCCGCTGTCGATCAACTGCGTGTCACGCGTATCGAGCAGAACCGACTCATGGGTCCAGACATGCGCGTTCCCATGACCGATGAAGCTGACAATCAAGGCGCCACGGTTGATCTCGTTGAGCAGGGCAGCCGTCGCGGCAGGCTTGCGCCGCCCGCCGGTGCCCGGATCGAACGTGGTCGGGTAGGTCCCGATGTAGATCTTCTTCACGGTGATGAAGTCTGGCGCGGCTTCATTCGCGAATTCCTCGGCGTCTTCCATGTGGATCTGTTCCTGCACCGAGGGGCCGGTTTCGACATATTCATCGTCCGCGACCATCACCAGCTTCGAGCGCCACGCGCCGAGGTCGCTGTCGTTTTCGTATCGCCGCAGCTTGTCGAGGTACACCTCGAGCTCGGAATTCGACTGCACCGGCAGACGCCCCATCACCATCTGCGTCTGGATCACATCGTTCGCGGCGAATTGCGTGTACCACAAGTCGCGGCAGAGAATACCGTCCTCGTACGGCGGAATCCAGTTGTTGTCGGCGTCCGAGACGATGTTGCGGTAATCGTAATCACCATCACCGACCAGCAGCACGGTGCCCGGCGTAACCGCATAGTTCTCGTACGCGTACATCAGGAAGTCGCGAATCGCCACCGGGTCGTACAACCCCCACGCAAACTCCTGGTACACATCCTCAATGTCCACGCTGAGGATTTCGCGACCGTCACGATCCTCGACGTACGTCTCCAGCTGCCGGGTGGCGTCGGTAAAATCAGAATGGTAGATGTAGATGGTGTTTGGCGCGAGACTCGGATCACGCAGGCCGTTCGGGTAGTCCGGCGAACCAAAGCCAGCCGTCTGAATCGACGCCGGGGACAGCAGTTGATCGTTTTCAACCGCCAGGTGCCGGCGTGGACTGCTCACCGAACTGACAATGCTCAGCGTTTCGCCACGGGTGTAGCTGACATTCGAATAGTCCTGAATGTCGAACAGCCATGGGTTGTCCATCCCCTCGAGCGTCATCCGCGCGATGCCGTCCTGCGGGAGCGCGTCGAACGCCATCTTGCCCTCATCGCTTTCCAGCGAGCGCAGGTAATCCACCTCAATCGCGTTGAAGTAGACATGTCCGCCGATCAAACGAAAGCTGAAGTTGTTGGAGCCGTCACGCAGCACCCCGTCCGGGATCGACAGCTTGCGCCGCTCGTCGTCCAGCTCGATCGTGTCAATCACCGTGCTGTTGATCTGCACCACAGCTTCTTCGGAGAAGACACCGACGTTTTCGAACATCACCCAGACCGACGCATCCGACGCCTGCAACGGCTTATCGGCTTCAAAGCTGACCGAATACGCTTCACCCGCATTCAGCTCCTTCGCGTACCACAGAGTCCCCGATTCTGGATGATTCTTGCTGCCGTAGACAATCGCCTCGGTGTCGACGAACACGCGCGAGCGCGCGTGATCCGCTTCATACGTGACCGCGATGTCGGCATCCAAGTCGCTCATCCGCTTGCCGTCGTTGCCGGTGTTCGAAATTTGCAGCCAGTAGACATTGCGGCGGGTGAACGGATTCATCGTGTGTACATACGATCCCGGCGTCGCACCGGAGACCCACGTGTTGACCGACCGTCCGTAGAAGATGATACGGTCGTCATCGTCAAAACTGCCATCATCCTCGCCGGTGACAAGAATCGCGTTTTCGATCAGCGAATCCGGACGCGGCGAGTTGAATACAACCGGCAGCCGCTGGCCGCCGTTGTTGTAGAGACGGAATTTGCGGGGATCAAACCCGGAGACATCGATGCCGCGCGCCTGCAGCGTCGCGCCGGAGATCTGATACATCCCTTCCTGTTCGATCTCGATACGCAACATCTGACCGTCCGGCCAGCCGAACGTCGACGCAATGCTGCGAGCGTTGCTGCGCTTCTTCGGTAACGCCCACTTTCGCGCAGACTTGCCGTTCAGCACGCCGAGCTCTGCGAGACGGTCCGGCTCGCTACGCAGTCCGGCCTGCGGACGCGGATGCACGATCCGGAAACGGATGTACTGCAGCGGAACCACGCCGCCGTCCGTCTCACGGACAGGCACCACGAACACGTGCGCGACGTTACGATGACGCCACGTGTACGGCTCGCTCAGCACCACCGGCCCACGCCCCTGCAGACTCGAGACCGGCAGGTTGTCCGCAGACGCATCGCCGTATGGAGCCAGTCCCTCGAACGCATCGCCCCAACGCTGCTCTTCAATCACGATCTGCGGCAAGCTTGCCGCCGGCAACGCGACCAGACGCGACACATACGGCGTCATCCGCATGCCCACGCGGCTGTCCACCGCCGCCGAGACCGGCACGTAGAGCGTTCCATCCTCGAACTGACGCTGCTCCCATTCGGGGAACGACAGCTCGACCACCGTTTCGCTGGCGTTGTCCTCGAGCACGGTGAACACACCGGCCCGGGCGGTGCCCGTGATCAATACCGCGATCAGGCACACGAAGCACAGCAAACGAATCGTCGCTGATGATTGAGTTGTCACGCGAATCATGAACGTCCTTGGTAGGCCAATGACGAATCGGGGAGATTCGCCTGGCACGCCTGGCTATTCCGGCAGCGCGAGAGTTATCCTGCCTGCTGCCTTGTCACACACAAACTCTGATAGCGAAGCGTCCCGATGCACTCCAAGTCGTTATCCTTGCGGGTTAGCACGCTCAAACTACACTCGCCCTAGACGGGGAGTCAACCTCTCCACACCGATTCGGACCCGTTTATCGGTTCCCAGAGCCCTCACTGTGTTCCAGCGCACAGTCAACCCCGATGCGGATTCAGGGTTTTTCGGGTTTGTACTCTCCGAGCCGCTCCAGCAGCTCCCGCATCACCGGCGGCAACTTGATCGGCTTCGCACTCTCATCCACCACCGGGTGGATCGTATACCCCTCAAACAACACGGTGTCTTCGCCGGCACGGCGAAGCTGATGCGTGAACCGGAAACGTGACCGGCCCTCCATTGACGCCGCCGTCCAGATCTCGAGGAGGTCATCGTAGAACAACCGCCCGCGATACTGCACGTGCGCCTCGATCACCGGCACGAAAAAGCCCATATCCTCAAACTCACGGTACGTCAGCCCACCCTCACGCATCCATTCGGTCCGGCCCATCTCGAAATAGAGTAACGCGTGACCATAATAGACGTTCCCCATTTGGTCGGTGTGGCCGTATGGCACACGGACCTGGCTGATCACCCACGGTTTTTCGTGACGATTGTTCACCGCAATTCCATCCTTCGCTTGCCGTTGACAGCGCGTAACGCTTCGCGTTTATGAATCCTGCTGAGTATACGATTTTGCACAACCTTCGTGTCCAGACAGGCGCGAGGCGCATGGCGCGACTATCTTACGGACACGTCGTCCCCCAATCTGATGAGGACTCGATGAACGAGACGACCCCCCTGTACGCAAACAGCGGACACTCGGAGCAACCCACGCCGGACTTTGCCAGCGTCCCCGCTCAGCCCGAACGTCCCGGCACGATACTGGTTGTCGGCGCGACGGTGCTCGACCGTATTTTTTATGTCACCAGCTTGCCGCGCCCCGGCGAAACGTCCATCGGCCATCGCATGGAAATCCATCCCGGCGGCAAAGGCGCGAACCAGGCCCTCGCCGCACGCAAGATGGGCGCGGAAGTACTCTTCATCTCAGCCATCGGCGGAGAGGATGAGGCGGGACGGATAGCGTTGCAACCGCTGCTCGACGCCGGAGTCGACACCGAGGGCGTGGTCCATGTGCCGAATCAGCCCACCGCCGAAGCGATCATCTCGGTGGATGAGCACGGCGAAAACCAGATCACCGCCTGCCCCGGCGCGTACCACCACCTGCTGCCGGACCACCTCGACCGCAAGCTGCACCTGTTCCGCCGCGCGAAGTGGCTGCTGATCCAGAATGAACTCCCGCTCGCGACGGTCACCCACGCCATCGAGCTGGCGAAAGAGTTCGACCTGAAGATCATTTTCAACCCCGATCCGTTCAGGAACAAGTCCCCGCGTCCGCCGCGCGGGCTGTTTGCGCTCGTACCCAACGAACTACAGGCCGCCGCGATCCTCGATGTCGAGGATTACGAAGCGATTCCGCCAGCCGAACGGTATGTGCAATGGACCGAAGTCGGCGCGCAGCATGTCTTTGTCACCCTGGGGCCACAAGGTGTGGAGTGGATCCGTCCCGACGGTGCACACCTGATGTTCCCGCCGCCGGAAATCGACGTCATCGACAGCGTCGGCGCCGGGGACGCCTTCTGCGGTGCGGTCGCAGCCTTCCTCGCCGAGGACCTGCCGATGGACACTGCCATCGCGCTGGCAACGCACGCCGCATCCCTGTCCGTGCAACATCGCGGCGCACAATCCGGACAACGAACACGCGAACAACTATTGAATCATCTCAGGGTTTAAACGCACTACGACTACGGGGGAAATCAGATGTGCTGGACAGTGGTGTCTGATCTCCAGACAACTCCCTGAGGCCCCGGAACGCACCCCCGTTCACTATCTTCCCGGATACTCAACAACACACCGTTTTGTGGGGGAGTTGCGATGGACGCCCGTGACCTGATCTACATGGACAATGCCGCCACCTCGTGGCCGAAACCGGACGAAGTCTACGCGTTCATGGACGACTTCTACCGGCACAACGGGGTCAACCCGGGACGCTCGGGCTTTGACGCCGCCATCTCCGCCGGCGATCTCGTCGAAAACACCCGCAAGAAACTGAACGCGTTCTTCAACGGCGACCTGCCGGAACGAACCGTCTTCTGCCACAACGCCACCGACGGCCTGAACATCGTGATCCAGGGGCTGGTCAAACCGGGTGACCACGTCATCAGCACCAACCTCGACCACAACAGCGTGCTGCGGCCGTTGAACTGTCTCGAACGTGACGGCATCGCCGAAGTCACCTGGCTCGCGCCCAACGAGCACGGCTTCATCCAGACCGCCGACCTCGAGAACGCACTGCGGCCAAACACGTCGCTGGTCGTCGTCAACCACGGCTCAAACGTGATCGGCACCGTCCAGGATATCGCCGCAATCGGCGCGATCCTCAAGGATCACCAGGCAAAGTTCGTTATTGACGCGTCCCAGACCGGCGGCGTCGTCCCGATCGACATGAAAGCGTGGCATGTGGACGCTCTCGTCGCGACCGGCCACAAGGCGCTGATGGGTCCGACCGGAACCGGTGTCATCTGCGTCCGCGAACACCTTGAAATCGGCCAGACCCGCTCCGGCGGGACCGGCGTGCGTTCGGCGTTTCCGTATCACCTGGCGGAATACCCGTGGCGGCTGGAATACGGCACCCCGAACCTGATGGGCATCGGCGGCCTCTGGGCGGGGCAACGCTGGATCGAAGAAAACGGCGGCCCGGCGGCGATCCACGCGAAAGAGATGGCGATGGTGCAGACCTTCGTGGACGGTATCAAGGATCTGCCGAAGGTGACGACCTACTGTTGCGATTCGCTGGAGAATCACCTCGCGACGTTCTCGATCAACGTCGAGGGTATCGAAGCGATGAACGTCGGCATCATGCTCGACGTCGACCACGACATCGCCACCCGTACCGGCCTGCAGTGCGCGCCGAAATGCCATGAATCCATCGGCACCTTCGACCTGCACGGTACCGTGCGCTTCTCGTTAGGGCCGTTCAACACCCCGGACCAGGTGCAGACCGCCATCGCCGCGGTGCATGATATCGCTCAGTAGCGGGCTTGGGGTAATGCGACGAACAGTATACCATGGAATTCAGATGCATCTTGCCACGGACTTCAGTCCGTGGTTTTCAGTTCCGGCGAAAGCTCAACCAGCACCGGCCCGACAAACGGGGCGGCGACAACCCCGCGCGTGCGCGGCGGATCGAGATCGACTTCCGTGCCACCCGTGACGATAAGCGGAAAATACGCTTGGATAGTGTGTTGTGGGTTGTCAGGATCGTAGGTTCCAGCGCGGACGATGTAGTTGTACTCACCGGATGCTGCGTCCGCCGGGACATTCTGCTGCAAGTCAGCTTCGTAGACGCCGTTCGCGGGGATGGTGATGTCCTCCCACACACGAAGTGGCTCACTCGGATAGCCGTCCGGCCCCCGGACAATGACCCAAACGTCGGTTGTGATGTCGGCGTCCGTGTTGTTGGTCAACGTGCCATGCCAGTGAAACCGACCCGGAGCCTGGAGATCTTGATTGTTGTAGCGATTCGCGGCGATTTCCAAATCAGTATGCCAGACACCGAATTTCGCTGCTAATACGTTCGTGTCATCGTCATTTATTCTAATATTGAAAAAATTATAATCAGAGAATAGAAAGATTTCTCCTAGTGCATTCACAACGACTGTCTGATTTTCTGAACTATAAATGTAATCGTCTACATTCATGTCGTAACTCCAGTCGATTATAGGAGTCCCTGTAGCATCGTAACGAGTGAAGAGTATCTCATTATCTGAATCAACATCAGGAACAATAGAAACCGACCCACCGTCAGGCATAGAATAAAGGGAGTGATAGGGCAATAACATATCTTGATGACCCCAATAATTCAGGATATCTCCATCTGGAGAAATTGTAAGGCCACTATACGTGGAATCGAATTCCATTGAAAACCATCCTGACATTAATAAATTACCATCAGGCTGTTGTATGATATTAAGTGTACTATGAACTGATGAATTATTTATCCTTTGTACTATAGTAGAATCTATTACACTTCCTGACGGACTGATCTTATAAATAATAATATCATTTGATGTTACTGGAGCATAAATAATGTTAGTGATACCAGAAGCTATATCGTTACAAAAAGATGCCTGCGATCCTCCAACATGTGCATACCAAACAATGCTTCCACTACTTGTAATTCTACAGACATACGGGTTATTAAAACTAATACTGCCAGATACTAGATACCCGCCATTAAGGTATGTATGTATTCCTTCTGATGCACCATTTATAGTTTCTGTAATATATTCAAGCCCGCTACTTATATTAAATACTGCGATTGTACTATTATCAAGACCGTAAGTGTATGTTGATGCAAACCGGATCGATCCAATCCGTTCCAGGTCACGACCTGAATTACTTGTCGTTAGTGTTGACCAAAGTGGGGTCCCATCTTGAGCAACACAATCCAGCATCATCTCATCCGATTGCAAACGTGATGTGAACAACAGATTACCATTGGAGCAGAACGCAACATCTCCCATCGCGTCATAGTCATCAGTCCCTATCCGCTGCTCCCAGAGCAACTGTGGTTGAGCGTATAGATTAGAACAACCAAACATAGCAAGTAGTAATGTCAGTACAATCAAGTATTTAGCTTCTTGTTTTGTCATTTTCATGATTGCACCTCAAGTGTTGTATCTGAAAATTACATCGTGCCTCAGACAAAGATAGTACTTGACAAAAAAAAAAGCTATGGACTAGCTTGAACAAGCGGACAAAATGAGAGCCGCATCTACTCAACTGGGGGACTACCACGATGTCGCTGGAAACGAAAATGACGATCCTGGATGGTACAAGCTTTTCTGTCGGCACGGATTGGTTCGATGATGTTCCGATCACTGGTGGGACGGGGTACATGTCAGCAATTCTTGAAGTAGTTGATATATCAAATGTTAAGGAAATCACGCTCGCTTGGCGCCCAATTATCAAGAATGATGAAGTGACCCCGTTGCAAATTGAGACCCGTTGGTTGCCTGTATTCATCGATCTCAAAGGCGGTGATTCAAGTGACCCCAATCCTGCAGAAATACCTGAATATGCTTGGGCCTATCAACTATCGACGGCTGATCTGGGCGAGGATTTAAACTACTACCTGTACTTCGTCCACCCCGAAACTCCCGCCGCGGTTCCGCTTATTCGTGATGAGAGCGGCAATCATTTTGGCATTGAACTATTTGTCAAAGCCGCGTCAAATGGTGTTTCGCCAACTTTCACATTTCGCATCAATGTGCTAACCACGGTGGAATCATGAACATGAGACTGAATGCTCCAGGATTCTTTCATTTTGGTCAATTCGGTCCCTCCGGTCAACCTAATGGGTTTGGCCGGTATTGGGAACCCGATATGTACCCGAAATTCGATATTTTAAATGAACCGCCAACGTTAAGCGAAATCACAGCTCTCAGAACACACAGAAGTGGCCTGGCGACAAATACATACGACAATTTCCAAATTCTCAAAACTGGCGGCATGTGCAAAGTCGGTAACGCATACAGTATGGTCCTGTTCCGCCATACAATCGAGCTGAACAATCATGATTATTACCATTATTGCATGGTCAGACTACCAGCGTACGATTCGACTCCCCCTGGATCCGGGGAATATCCGATTCTATTGAATCTTCATGGAAATACGAACGATCCAATTGGTTTGGATAAAATAACCAAATGGGACGATCATTTGAATAATACAGATTTTTACAGCGAACAATGTATTGTTGTATTCCCTCTATATTTTGGCTATCAATTTGTATTACCGGGGATTGGAGATTATTCTCTTACTTGTCAGAATGCATTGAATGCTATTCAATCAACGTCATCTTATAAACCATTTGAGGGTGGAGAATACGAAACGTTATCTGTCGATGACCCTCAACTCAAGACGGACTATCTTACTAAAGGTCTTACGGCTGATGATATCCAGATCATGGCTATTCTACAATCCTTAAAAGCTGTACTAAGTGAAACTACAGCGCTTGGTATATCCCTGAACAACAAGGTCGGTATCATTGGTGGTAGTCTGGGCGCTGGGATGCTCTACAAAGTTGCTCCTGTTTTATACGACAATGGAGTACCTGGAGATTTAGAGGTTAGCATTGCCCTGTATGGGGGCACGGATCAGTACGCTCCTTTCAATGTTCGAGCAGCGAAACGATTACTGGCAAGTGGTGTAAAGGAGCGCATCGTTGACGAGGTGTACGGGTCGATTCTAGATACCAAATACACCTATGGCGACATTTTTCTGAATCAGAAAAAGAGAATTGCCTCCAAAGGAGTGGAGCTGTACTTATCCGATCCTGATACTATTGACCTTAAAGAAAATCTGCGCTACTGGTTTCTGGAAGATTCAGTCGCTAGATATTGGAAATATGATGATGGTCCATATCCGCTGCAAGTCTATCATGGTCTCCTGGACGATATCGTTGCATTCCAAAACAGCCGCTGGTTTACGGAACAAATGAGGATAGAGGGTGTCAAGTTTGATGATGAACATTTTGAATACTATGAGTCACCTAAGGGCAGGCATGGCGCTGGATCGCTAAATTCGACATCGCGAAATGCTATGGCTGATCTGTTATCGGATGTGTTGGGTTATTAACGGATTGCCAAGGCTTGATAGCAACGATGAGCACGAGGTTCCACTAATAGAAGCCTAGGACTTGTGACTGTGGTTTGGTAATATCGAGAGCCTACGACCATGCCTGTTTCCGTATGACATCTGACTGTCGCCAGATGTCACTTCACCAGCGTGATCTTCTTCGTCTTGTAGACCTGTCCCGGCGCGACAACCTGCACGAAGTACACGCCGCTGCTCATCTCGGACCCGTCAAACGTGAACGTGTGCGACCCCGCCGCCATGTCCTCATGCGCCAGTGTCGCGACCGATTCACCCAGCAGGTTGAACACGCTTACCCGTACCTCGCCCGGGGACGGCAGATACAGCTTGACCGTCGCGGACGGGTTGAACGGGTTCGGGTACGAGCTCAACTCCACACTCGCCGGCAACGTGCCGTTCGCGTTCCCGGTTTTATCCACCGAAGTGGACGGATCGTAAAGGAACAAGGCGTTGCGGCAGGCGGGTGAACGCACGATCGCGTGGCCCTCGTGACCGTAATCCTCCATCACGATCACCTGCTGCGTGTCCTCGATGCCGTCACCCCAGACATGATGCAGGTGATCCCAGTAGAAGACGTGCCGCATGATGTTGTTCATACCCTGCATGTTCATCGGCTTGTCGTCGGAGTTTAGACCGTTGTCCTCTTCGCCGATGAAATGGAACATGTTGCGCGAGGGGAAGTTGTCGAAAACGACCTGCGCACCGGTCAACGTAACGTATTCGTTCAGCTCCTCCAGCCCGTACGGCCACTCGTTGTACTTCGGCACGAACGACTGGTTGATCGGCCCGGGGATGGTCCACTCATCATCGAGGTCGAAACGGTATTCGTCGAAATAGAGGAACGATCCATTGTTGACCGTTACGAATACCAGCTGCGGCAGGTCCATCTCGTACGGCAGCCGGGTGGTCGCGGCATAGCGCTGGAAAAACTTTCCGCCAGCCGATTCGCCGAGGAAGGAAATGATCTCGATCTGCGGGTTCAGATTCACCACCTGCGCGAGCAACGTGTCCATCCACGCATACGCGCTGATCTTCACCGGACGCGGGTGCGTTTCCGTCGAGTCGCTGAGATTGCCGATGAACCAGTGCTCGTGCTTCCAGAACGCGACATCGTCGTCGAGATCGTGCGCTTCGATATCGACTTCATAGAGGTACTGCAGGCCAACCATCAGCACCGACGCCGAGTCGACACCCGCCAAATCGCGCGCATCGACAAGTGTCTGACCGATCGGCACCACTTCACGGGTCCCGTTCGAGGTGTACAACACCGCACGAGTTGCTTCGGGATGAGGTTCGCTCGGGTCTTCGTTGTAGATCATCGGAAGCGAGAGCGAGTGGTTGTCAACCGTGATGGTGTAGCGATACGGCGGGACGTGCTGCACTGGATCCGCATAGGTTAGATAGCACGTTCCGCTCAGCATCAGCAGGGCGAACAGTACGAGTACAAACGATCTCATCTCACTCCTCCACCACGCAAAAGCGTTGAACCCGAACCTCGGCGAGAGTTGTAAAATGGGGGTCGAGCTTTCGAAAAAGCAACGGTGATCGCGACACGCCGCCGAGTTCACCCGAGGAATGGAACAGAACAGCCCGGACGATGTGTCCGGGCTGAAAAATGCAACAATGTACACCACTTCTATTCGTGCCGAGGCCTACTTCAGCAGCGTGATCTTGCGGACTTCGGAGAGCTGGCCGCGAGCGGTCACATGCACGAAATACACCCCGCTGCTCTGCTGCTCCGGCGCGAAGGTGAACGCGTGCTCGCCAGCGCTGACCGGCGCGTCCTCGAGCAACGCAACCCGCTGACCCGCAATGTTGAACACTTCCACCTTAAGCTGGCCGGCGTGCGGCAGGGAAACTGTCAGGTTCGTGCTCGGGTTGAACGGGTTCGGGTAGGCCGACAGCGACGCTTCCCGCGGCAACGTTGACGAGTCACCATTACCACCCTCTTCCTCCACCGCCGACTCCGGCGGAACAAAGTAGAACAGCGGTTCCCATGTCGTCGGGTCGAGGATGATCTCATGCGTGTTGTGGTCCGCGCCCTCGATCACGATCACCTCATGGTTGTGATCGGTGCCGTAGGTCGAAGTCAGGTGCTCGGCGTAGAACACATTCCGCTGAATGTTGTTGTAGCCCTGTAACGCCATCGGTTGATCATCCGAGTTCGGACCGCTGTCCAACTCGCCGATGATGTAAAATCCCCAACGATAACGGTACTGGTTGTAGATCGTCTGCGACCCGGTTTCCGCCGCATAGTCGTTCAACTCTTCCAACCCGTACGGATACTTGTTGTACCGTGGGATGAAGGTCAGCGACAAATCGTCCGCCTCCGGGAAAGAACCGTCGATCGCGCGCCGTCCGGCGTCCATGTACACGAACGATCCGTTGTTGATCGTGGTGTAGATCATCGGCGGGCCGTCATTCTGCGCGAGGAAGGTTTCGATCCGGTTCGTCGCGGCGTAGCGCTGGGTGTACTTCCCGCCAGCGGACGGGCCGGTGATGACAAACGTCTCAAAATGCGGGTTCAACTGCCAGATGTGATACACCAGGCTGTCCATGAACGTAAAGCTGCTCGCGCGAGCATACCGCGGATTGTGCCCGCTGGAATCGCTCACGTCGCCGTTGTACCACGCCATGTGGTCCCAGAACGCGACGTCATCATGCAGCAGATGCGTGTCAACATCGGTTTCCAGCAGGAATTGGACGCCGACCAGCAATGTCGTCTCCAACGCGTCTGCCTGGAACGCCGCCTGCTGCATCCAGTCGCCAACCTGCTCAATGTCACGTGATCCACCCGGCAGGATGATCACACAGCGGTCACGACTCGGATGGGTCTCGTCGATGGACTGGTTGGACAGGTAAGGCGTACAAATCTGCTCGTCGCCCACGGTGATATAGAACCGTCCGTCCGGCACTGATTGCACCGGCTCGGCGGTTGCACTGATTGACAGAACCAGCAACAACAAAAGTGCCGTCAAGGCAGGGGACCATTTCATTCTGGTACTCTCCATGTGTCTCACGGGAACCGTTGTGATGTAGTGTAACCTCGAAATGTACGAGCATTGTCCCGGCCAGACCAGAGGCAACTCGAAAATCCCGGAATTGACCTGATGGACGGCAATGGGCGGATCGGCGGCAGCCTTGTTGCTCAGCGGGCACCAAATGGTCTGGCTATCACGCGACAGATAAAAACGGGGACACTTAGCGGAGTAAGTGTCCCCGATGAAACGTTTTTCGTCTTCAGTCTAGGCCTGAAACTCATGTCTGAAGTCCGTATCGAAGTCTTTGTCTCAGGACTCAAGACTCGGGACTCAAGACTGTCTTTACTTCATCAGCACGATCTTCCGCATCTCGGTCAACTGACCCGGGATCGTCGCGCGAACGAAATACACGCCGCTCGCCCAGTGTGACCCGTCGATGCTGAACGTGTGGTAGCCAGCCTGGTAGACACCCTTCGTCACCGTCGCGACCAGCTGCCCGGCCACGTTGTACACCGCCACCTCAACCTCACCCGCTTCCGGCAGGTCGATATCCAGTGACGTACTCGGGTTGAACGGGTTCGGGTACGCGTTGCCAACCGCAAACACTGTCGGCAACGCCGCCTCGGGTTCGCTGCTGATTAGGTCCTCTGCGATTCCGAATCCGGACGTGGTCCAATCCTCCAATGACCATGATTCCCCGGTCGAACCCAGCTTGGTAAACGTGAAGCTGTCGCTCACATACACTGTCGGATAGCCTACACGTGCACTGTACAGGTATTCTCCAGCCGGTGCACCCGGTGGGACAACGTGCGAGATCTGCGTTGAATAGTTGAAGAACGGCGGCAGCGTGAAGTACTGGTTCATCAGCTGAATCGTCGGTGATCCACCCGGCAACATTACCTTCGCCGTGTACGCCATGTTCTCAAACGAGTTCGCCAGGTAGCTGATCAGGTGCATGTCGTAGGTCAACGTACCGCCTGCAGCCGGGATGGTTTCCACCAGTGGGGTCACATCGAGCAGACCCGCAACGTTGCTCTCATTCGGCGATCCATAGTCTCCGTACGAACCTGGCCAGGCTTCCGTCGAAATTGCCCAGCTGGTGCCGACGTTGTTGTCTTCGTACGGATTCAGCAAGTAAATCGACGCGCCTTCCGGATGCGGCCATTCGACATCCGTCGTCCACTCCACACGGTCGACGATGTTGTTGCGAATATCCTTCATAATGAGTTCGTCGGCGTCGTTGTCGAATGACATCGCACCGCTGTAAACATAGGCCATCGGCGTCACACCGCCGTTATAGAATGTGCTTCCGTTTCGTCCGAGCACGATGTACTCGTTTGTGCCGATGAAAACATCGCTCGGGATGATGAAGCTTTGACCATCGTTGTCGTAGAACTCCCAGAGACGCAGGTTGACCGGTTCCGGACCGTTGTTGAACAACTCGAACCACTCACCATTATCGTCGCTGGAAGCCACCGGATTGATCATGATTTCCGAGATGACGAACGTGTAAGGACCCGGTACTGCCTGGTTTGCCTCGCCTGGTGAACCAAAATCGCCGTAACTCCCTGACCAGGCCAAGGTCGCAATGTGCCAACTCGAAGCGAGGTTGTTATCCGCCAGTACGTCCGGCAAATATATCGACGCCCCTTCCACATCCGGCCAGTCGCTACTCAAATCATATTCGACGGCGTCAATCGCATTGCCGTTCAAGTCGGTCAGGAACAGCTCGTCGGCATCGTTGTCGAAAGCCATGGCGCCACCAAAAACGTAGTCCATGGAGGCGATACCGCCATTGTATGACATTGACCCGTTCCTGCCCAACACCACTTCCTCACCCGGCGGGATGTACAGCTGTGCAGCGGGAAAGAAACTCTGCCCCCCGGCATCATACATGGTCCAGTACTTGACGTTAATCGTGTCCTGGCCTGCGTTGTGCAGCTCAAACCATTCCCCGCTGTCGTCGCTGGACGCCAGCGGGTTGTACATGATCTCACTGATGATGACGTGTGGATCCTCATATGGCCCGTCGTTAACTTCACCCGGTGTGCCGAGATCGCCGGCACTGCCGGTCCACGGCCACATGGACGCATACCAGTTGGTGCCATCGTTGTTTTCATTGTTGATGTCGTTTAATTGCATGCTCGCACCGAACGGCTGCGGCCAATCGCCAGCTTCATCATAGGCAATACTGTCATGAACTACCCCAGAGGGGTCTACGATTTTTAATTGGTCGGCTTCGTTTTCGAAGCTCAAAGCACCACCATACGCATAGTCGACAGCTACTCCGCCATTATAGAAAGTGCTGGTTGTCGGAGCGAAGACGACGCTTTCACCCGCCGGCACCATGATGCTGCCACTGACACGGAAATAGTTGTCGCTGGTGAAGAACTCCCACAACCGCAGGTTTTCCGGAACTGAACCCGCGTTGGTGATCTCGAACCATTCCCCGTTCTCATCCGAAGAGACGTACGGATCATACATCAGCTCGGTAATCACCATGTCATACGGAGCGTAAGGTCCGTCGAACACCTCACCCGGCGTACCGAAGTCGCCCGCACTGCCTACCCACGCATTGCGGGAAATCACCCAGTTCGCCGGATCATCATTGTCTGCGCCGAGGTCTGTTAACTGCATACTGGCACCACTGGCAGTCGGCCAGCCGTTCGCCACGTTATACTGCACCTGGTCATGAACATCGCCGTAAGGATTGTATAGAATCAGCTCATCCTGATCATTGTCGAATGTGATCGCCCCCCCATACTGCAAGTCAACCGGCACACCGCCGTTATAAAAGGTGCTGGTTGTCGGCGCGAATACCAGGAAATCACCTGGTTCGATAATCAGGTGAGCCTCAAGACGAAAACCAGTATTGTCTGCATCCCGAAAATTCCAGAGACGCATGTCAGTGGACTCCGTGCCAGCGTTAAATATCTCGAACCACTCACCATTCGCTTCACTGGCGACATTCGGGTGGAACAGCAGTTCGCTTACCACAATGGCAGGAATCGCATAGGGACCATCGAATGCCACGCCGGGCGTACCATTATCGACGTTACCCGTCATCCAGCCGAATCCGGAAATGACCCAGTTTGAAGGATCGTTATTGTCCAATCCAGGGTCAGACAACTGAATTGATGCACCTTCACAGTACGACCACGTGCTCTCGTCATACCACACTTCGTCTACGAGGTTGCTGGTCGCATCGTAAATCAAAAGTTCATCCGCCGAGTAATCGAATGTTATTGCGGAACCATACGCTAGATTTACCGGGGTGTTGCCATTGTAGAACGTGCTGGTCGTAATACCGAACACAGCATAGTCGCCCGCTTCGATCGTGTAAGAGGAAACGACATAATTCTGACCGTCATTGTCCGAAAAGGACCAGCCGGAAAGGTCGACTGCCTCCGCACTGCTGTTGTACAATTCAAACCACTGACCGTTGGCGTCGGACGCCACCAGCGGATCAACCATGATCTCAGTAATCACAATATCAGCCCGAGCAGTCCCGATCAGCGCCAACATGATTAACGCCCAAGCTCCCACCCAAGTTATGCCCTTCATGTGTTCTACCCCCAAGGTTGTATGCTGCGTGCTTCTTTGTGTTGTGTTGTTACTCGTGATGCCGCTACGAAAGTTGCAAAATAATAATATATTACGACACGCCCTGTTTGCAGTATATTGGTTTTTAAGGATAATATCAATACGGTGGGAAATCAACTTGACTTCCAAAAATACTTTAAGTATTCGTCTCGGAGGCCTATAGTCCCCTAGGAGTTTGAAAAGCCAGTCCGGTAGCTTAGCCGGACTGGCTATCATGTTTGCATATCTGTGCAAGTATCGAGCTAGCTAACTCACTTCATAAGGACAATTTTGCGCATCTCGGTCAACTGACCAGGGATCGTCGCGCGAACGAAATACACGCCGCTCGCCCAGTGTGACCCGTCGATGCTGAACGTGTGGTAGCCAGCCTGGTAGACACCCTTCGTTACCGTAGCGACCAACTGTCCGGCCACGTTGTACACTGCCACCTCAACCTCACCCGCTTCCGGCAGGTCGATATCCAGCGACGTGCTCGGGTTGAACGGGTTCGGATAGGCGTTGCCAACCGCAAACACAGTCGGCAGTTCCGGTTCGCTGGCGACAGATTCTTCCAACACCTCAAACGGATTCGCTGCGAGCCAGTCTTCCGGCCCGAACGGTTCGCCTGTCGTGCCGAGCTTTGTGAACTCGAAACTGTCCATGATGTGCGTTTCCGGGTAACCAACGTACGCGTTGAAGGTGTACGTCCCTTCCGGAGCACCGCCTGGAACCGGCTGCACCTGGTTCGGCAGATTGACCGCGAGGAACGGCGTCAGCGTGAAGTACTGGTTGCCGATCGGGTAAACCGTCGAATCCGGCATGACCGCTTCGGTCCAGTACGCACAGTTCTCGTAAACCGGGTACAGGTACGTCACCAGCGAAATGCCGTAGGTCAGGTTGCCACCGCCCGCCGGAATCACCGTCTGGTTCGGGTTCAACGTGAGAATACCACGTTCCATCGGCCAACCCGGTGAACCGTAGTCGCCGGCGCTGCCGCCCCAGGCCTTCTCCGAGACAACCCAGTTCGCCGGGTCGTCGTTCTGCAGACGCGGATCCGGCAACGTCATCGTCGCACCGGTCGGATCCGGCCAGATGCCGTCTTCCAGATACCAGACTTCGTCCTGAACCTCACCGAACAGGTCGCGGATGATGATCTCATCGTCCTCGTCGTTGTCCAGGATCATCTGACCATTGTAGTTGTAGTCGTCCTGGACACCACCGTTGTAGCCATAGTTGCCGTAGCGCGCGAGCACGCAATAATCACCGGCCTCGACAAACACATTGTCGGTAATCCGGAAATAATCCGTGTCGTTGTCGTAGAACTCCCACAGACGGAGGTTGATTTGCTCGTCGCTCTCGTTGACGATCTCAAACCACTCGCCGTAAATGTCAGAACTGGCAGCCGGATCCTTCATGATCTCGGTGATCTTGATCTGGTACGGAGCCGGTATGTCCTGGTTTTCTTCACCTGGTGAACCGAAATCGCCGACACTGCCCGGCCAGGCAATCGTCGAGATGTACCAGTTCGATCCGACATTGTTGTCCGTGTTCAGGTCCGCCAGGTAAATCGACGCGCCTTCGGTACTCGGAAAGTCGCCAGTGAGGTCATACTCGACTTCATCGATCAGAACACCGTTGCCGTCGTACATGTAAATCTCGTCGGTGTCATGATCGAAGACGAAGTTGTCGTAGTCAAAGTTCACCACGACATTGCCGTTGTACCCGGGGTTTGCATAACGCCCGAACACCAGTTCTTCGCCCGGAGCGACATACTGTTGGCTGGTCGGAAAGAAGCTGTCGGCATCGTTGTCGTAGAACATCCAATACTTCAGGTTGACCGTGTCCGTACCGGCGTTGTGCAACTCGAACCACTCACCGTATTGATCCGACACCGCCAGCGGGTTGTACATGATTTCGCTGATGATGATCTGTGTTTCAGCGTACGGGCCGTCATTGGCGACGCCCGGCGTGCCAAGGTCGCCGTCACTGTCCGGCCACGGCCACATCGCCGCGTACCAGTTCGCCGGATCGCTGTTGTCCGCTAACGGGTCAGTTAACTGCAGACTCGCGCCGAACGGTTTCGGCCAGCCATTTTCCTCATCGTACATCACCTGGTCGTGAATTTCACCGTACGGGTCGATGATGGTCAACGTGTCCGCGACATTGCTCAACGTGACGTTGTCGTAATCGAGATCGTCGTTGATGTGGCCGTTGTAGCCCTCGTTGCCGTAAATACCGAGCACGAGGTACTCACCCGGCTGCGCGATGACACTGGACTGAATCCGGTAGTGTTCATCTCCGCTGGTGATTTCCCAAAGGCGGATGTCGGTCGGTCCCTGACCGGCGTTGTACAGCTCGAAGTACTCCCCATGGTTGTCCGCAGACACATACGGATCGTACATGATTTCCGTAATCACCATGTGATGATCGTAGTACGGACCATCAAACGGATCGTGCGGCGTGCCGAAGTCCCCCGGGCTGCCGGGCCACGGGTTCCGCGAAATCACCCAGCTCGCCGGATCGTTGTTGTCATCGTTCAGATCCGTCAGCTGCATACTCGCGCCGGACGCTGTCGGCCAACCGCTGCCTTCATCGTACGCAACCATGTCATGCAACTGGCTGTTCGGATCATACAGCATGACCTCGTCGGCGTCGTCGTCCATCACCATCGCGCCGTTGTAGTTATAGTCATCGTCGATGTTGCCGTTGTAGCCTTCGTTGCCGTAGCGGCCCAAGACCTTGTACTCACCCGGTTGCACCGTCACACTGGCCGCCACCGCGAACGAATCGGAATCGGCATCCTTCACCGTCCACAACCGCAGATCCGTCGGACCATCGCCTGCGTTGTAGACTTCGAAGAACTCACCATACTGATCACCGGTCGCGTTTGGATCGTAAAGGATTTCACTGATGATCAGGTTGTGTGGATCGTACGGTCCGTCAAACGCTTCATGCGGCGTGCCGAAATCGCCGTTGCTACTCGGCCAGACGTAGCGGGAGATCGTCCAGTTGGACGCGACGCTGTTGTCCGCATTGACGTCCATCAACTGCATGCTGGCGCCCCAGGCTGTCGGCCAGCCCATCGATTCGTCGTACTGCACCTCGTCATGCAACGTTCCGTCAGGCCTGTGCATGACGATTTCATCGGCCTGGTTATCAAGCGGAAAATCCCCACCGTACACATAGTCCGGATAGATGTACCCGTTGTAGCCGTTGTTGTCGTAACGGCCAAACACAGCGTACTCTCCCGGCGCGACCAGAATGTGAGCATTGACCCTGAATGAGTTGCCACCCAGATCCTCAAATGTCCACAAGCGCATGTTCGTCGTGTCCGTACCCGCGTTGTGCACCTCGAACCATTCCGCGTACTGGTCCTCTCTGGAGAACGGATCATACAGAATCTCGCTGATGACCATGTGCTTCGTCGCATACGGGCCGTCGAATGCCATGCCTGGCGTGCCAAAGTCCCAGTTGCCTTCATACCAGCCGTATTCCGAAACTATCCAGTTCGCCGGATCGTTATTGTCAGAACCGAGATCCGTCAACTGAATCGATGCGCCTTCGACGTACACCCAGCCGTTGCCACTGTCATAAGTAACTTGATCCATCAAATTGTCTTCGGCGTCGTACATCATCAGTTCGTCCGCCGGCTCATCGAAATTCATCGCCGAATTATAGCTGTAGTCGTACGGTACGTGCCCGTTGAGCCCATCATTATTGTACTTCGCGAAAACCGCGTAGTCACCTGCGGGCACCGTAAACGCTGAGATCACGAACGATTGGCCATCGTTGTCCTCAACCGTCCAGCCGCTCATGTCGACGTCTTCCGCGCCGTCATTGTACACTTCGAACCACTCGCCGTAGTTGTCGCCTGACGCGAGCGGGTTGATCATGACCTCTGTGATCATGACATCTGCCTGTGCAGCACCGGCCAGCAGTGTAAAGATTGCTGCCAGCACCACCATCCATTTCATGCCCTTCATTTCCTTAACCCCCCAAGGTTGTATGACGTTGTACTCTTTGTGACTTTTATCTCAAACGTTTCTGCCTGCTCCTTGTTTTATAATAATCAAGTACTTACTTCACATAGCAAGTAACAGTATATAGTTTTTTAAGGATAATATCTGAAAAACCAGAAATCAACGGGATTTCCGAAAATCTCTTATAAACTTGACTCGGAGACTTCGCCCATACCGAAATAGAAAGCCAGCCCAGAGAAATCTCCGGACTGGCTGATGTATACAACTTTTTGTACGAATCTTGTGTGAGCTAACTCACTTCATCAGGACGAGTTTCCTCATCTCCGTCATCTTGCCCGGAACCGTCGCACGGACAAAGTAGACACCACTCGCCAACTGGCTGCCGTTCACAGTCAGGGTGTGACGGCCAGCCGGGAACGTCCCGCTGGCAACCGTTGATACCAACTGACCGGTCACATTGTACACTGACACGTTCAGTTCACCCGCCTGCGGCAGGCTGATGTCCAGCGACGTCGTCGGGTTGAACGGGTTCGGGTACGCGTTGCCGACAGCGTAGTCGTTCGGCATCGTGGATACGTTCGCGGCTGCCTCATCCGGGGTTGTGAACGGATTGGCGGCCAGCCAGTCTTCCGGTCCGAACGATTCACCCGTACTTCCGAGCTTGGTGAACTCGAAGCTGTCGATGATGTGTGTTTCCGGGTAACCAATGTACGCGTTGAAGGTGTAGTCCCCTTCGGGCGCCCCGCCGGGAACCGGCTGCACCTGGTTGGGCATCGTCACCGCGAGGAACGGCGCCAGTGTGAAGTACTGGTTGCCAATCGGGTACACCGTCGAGTCCGGCATCACCGCTTCCGTCCAGAACGCGCAGTTTTCGTACGGAACATACAAGTACGTCACCAGATCAATGCCATACTGCAGGTTGCCGCCGCCGGCCGGAATCACTGTCTGCGTCGGAGTCAGCGTCAGAATGCCGCGATGCATCGGCCAGTTGGGCGAGCCGAAATCGCCCTCGCTGCCGCCCCACGGTTCCTCCGAGATCACCCAGTTCAGCGGATCCTGGTTGTCGAGTCGCGGGTCGGGCAAGGTCATCGTCGCACCTTCCGGATCCGGCCAGTTGCCATCGACGAGGTAGTAGATCTGATCCTGCACAACACCGTGAATATCGCGGGCGATGATCTCATCGTCGCCGTTGTCGAGATCCATGTTATTGTAATCGTAATCATCAACGACATGGCCGTTCAGACTGTAGTTGCCCGTCTCAGCGAGCACGGCGTAGTCACCTGGCTCCAGGACCAGTTGCGCAGTGACGGTGAAGAAATCATCGCCCGCATCGTAGAAATCCCAGAGACGCAGATTGATCGCTTCATCGCCTTCGTTGACCAGCTCGAACCACTCACCGTAGCCATCAATGACTGCGGCCGGATTCTTCATGATTTCCGTGATCTTTACCTGTGTCGGTGCCGGGATCTCCTGGTTTAGTTCGCCCGGCGATCCGAAGTCGCCGTCACCTCCCGGCCAGACTAGCGTCGAGATCAGCCAGTTGGTTCCGACGTTGTTGTCCGCTTCTAAATCTGGCAGATAGATCGAAGCACCGTATGCGCTCGGGAAGGTGTTGGCTTCATCATACCAAACTTCATCAATCACATCGTGGTACATGTCGCGCACAATGATCTGATCCGCTTCATTCGTCAGATACATGCCGTCATAATCAAAATCATCGTTAACACCACCGTTGTACGAACTATTCCCCGTCTCCGCAAAGACAACATAATCGCCGGGTTCGACATAAACATCTGTCGCTGGCATGAACGTCTGACCACTGGTATCGCTGAATGTCCACATGCGAAGGTTGACCGCTTGTGCGCCAAGATTCGTCACCTCGAACCATTCACCGTAGCCATCAATGACCTCGAAGGGATCGTACATGATCTCGGAGATGACAATGTTGGGTAGGACATATGGACCTTCATTTTCTTCACTCGGTGATCCAAAGTCGCCCTCACTGCCCTGCCACACGACCGTCGAAATCCCCCAGTTCGCTCCGATATTGTTGTCCGCTTCGAGATTCGGAAGGGTCATGGACGCGCCTTCCGCAGGCGGAAACCCGTTGGCCATGTCGTAGTGAACTTCGTCCACAACATTGCCATACATCCCGGTGAGGATGATCTCATCCGCTTCGTTATCCAACAGGAAGCTGCTGTAGCTATAATCCTCGATGACACCACCGTTGATGTCAGAGTTCGGCGTTTCTACCAGAACAACATGTTCATTAGGTGGAATGAAGAGGTTGTTTCCGATGAAAAAGGATTGACCACCCAGATCGGAGAAAGTGTAGAGACGAACGTTGATCGTATCGTCTTCAGCGTTGTACAGCTCAAACCATTCACCATAGCCGTCACTGACAGCGTGTGGGTCGAACATGATCTCGCTGATGACGACAACCGGTTCGTCCCTGGCTTCTTCGTTTTCGTAACCTGGAGAACCGAAATCCTCATCGCTACCCGGCCATGCCACGGTTGAGAGGCCCCAGTTCGCCGGATCGTTGTTATCTGTGTCCATATCATACAGGATCACGGTCGTACCTGGACACACATACCAATCCGCATTGATGTCCCACTCTACCGCGTCCATCAACTCATCACTGCTGTTCCGCAGGTACAATTCGTCCGCAGTGTTGTCGAAGGTATGACCGGAATAATGGTAGTCGTAGCCACTAACACCGCCATTCCAGCTGGAGTTCGCCGTCTCAACCAGCAAGCCATACTCACCCGCCGGAACAACCAGCGATCCGATCGTATGCGACTGTCCATCAGCGTCGGTAATGGTCCAACCGGACATGTCAACATCTTCGGTGCCGGTGTTATACACTTCAAACCACTCCCCATATCCATCGCTTACTTCGTGCGGATCGATCATGATCTCCGTGATCACGATGTCCGCGTGTGCTGCCAAGGTCCAGACGCTCAGGATCAATGCCAGGGCCAGAACCAAACCCGTTTTCACTCTCATCTTTTCTTCCCCCCAAGGTTGTATCGTCAGTTTACGGTTTGCTAAATCTGTCACAAGAATGTGCGAGAACTTCCATTTCTATTGATTCCAACATCTTAGTATTTTTCCAGTTTGAACAGTTAGCGGAAATCTAATACGACAAAAATGCCAAATCAACTAAATACGCTTGTTTTTGTCGAATTGTCTCAGAGCACCCCATTCCCGAACATAAAAACCCGGCCCGGGCGCTTTGCCCGGACCGGGATATGTTTACTACTGTTTGCATCAGGATTTTGTGAGCTGACTCACTTCATCAGGACGAGCTTCCTCATCTCCGTCATCTTGCCCGGAACCGTCGCGCGGACAAAGTAGACACCACTCGCCAGCTGGCTGCCATCGATGGTCAACGTGTGACGCCCGGCTTCGAACTGACCCTTCGTCACGACATCCACCTGCTGCCCATTCACGTTGTAGATCGCCACTTCCAATTCACCCGCCTGCGGAAGGCTGATATCCAGCGACGTCGTCGGGTTGAACGGGTTCGGGTAGGCCTGGCTTACCTCATACTCCAGGGGCAGATCCGCGGTAGCGATCATCACTTCCGCTTCCATGTTCAGCTCCTGGTGCCCGCCTTCCTGAATCGTCGGACCGTCGCCGCAGGTGCCACCCTTGGTAAAGTTGAACATGCCGGTGGCGTAGTAGTTCGGCCGAGATCCAATGTACGCATGGAACTCGTACTCGCCGTTCGGCAGCCACAGCGGCACCGCGTTGATGATGCAGGCGAAGAACATGTGACGGTGCGGGAACAAGGTGAAGTACGCCGTGCGATAGCTCTGTTGAATGTTACCTTCCGGCCCGATCACATCCACCCAGTAGCACACATCCTCAATCGAATAGTCCACCAGCGACTCGATCTCCAGCTGGTAGCAAACAATCCCGCCAAACCAGGGAATCTCGGTGATCAACGGAGTCACTTCCATGGTTACCGGCGCTTCCTCGCTGGCGTGCATGATCGTGGCCGTCAGGTGATGACCATAGTCGCTCAAGTTCGCACCAGCCATGGCGTCCGCCATGTTCTCGAACTGGTTGTGCTGCATGTCGCCCGCACGGGTCTGGTAGATGAACGGCTGCGGATAACCATTCTGGCCCTCCGACGTCACTTCCGCCCAGACCCACACATCGCCATCAATCCAACGCGAACCGTCAACACCACCGATGTCCGCAATCACGCTGTAGTCGCCCACATACCCTTCCTCAACATCGAACTCGTACACGCTGGTGAAGAGTTCCGGGCCGGGGGTATCCCCACCGCTGTAGACATGGAAGGTGATGCTGGCATTCGCCGGGGCACCGCCAGCCGCCGGGTGGAAATAGGTCCAGAGACGGATCTGCGAAATGTCGTAGTTCTGTCCGTAGAAGTAGTCCGGGCTGATCTCGAGCGGATCGATGTGAACCACCGGACCATCATTCAACGTCGGCACCGACAAGTTGCTCGTGAACCCGCGCGAATCGACACCAAGTTCGAAACGGCCTTCCGGGGTCACATTCACGATCATCGGATAGATGTTGTTGGTCGGATCTTCGTCGTCCGCATACTCTGCCGTCGCCGTCAGGTAGTTGACACCGATATCGTCCGTCGTCGGCAGCCAGAAATCGACATTGTCCGGATCCACCGGGTCCGAGATGAACAGCAGGCTCGTCTGGTACGGGTCCATGTTGTACGGACTCATCGGCAGCAGGTTGCACCACTGACCGTTCAAGGTCCAGGCCGCGCTGACGTTGCTCGCCGGGTACATGGTATTGTTCGAGAGGTACACCTCACCGAACACCGGATAGCCGACAACCGTCGGGTACGGAATCTCCAGTACCGGCGACACATCATGATCCAACGCCCTGTGCAGAACTTCCACGTTGTCAAGACGCATGAAGTCGAATCCGGACACGTCCGCCGGAACGTTGATCACAAAGCGTACCTTGACACCCGTCAGACCCTGGTAGTCTTCCATGTCCCAGTCGTACGCGTAGCCGCTGGTGCTGAAGGATTCCCAGACGCCACCGTTGCTCTCTGTATAGACAGCATTGTGTAGCGACGCGAGCGGGCCCCAGGTGTCCGTGTTCGGATCGTAAATCTCCGGACGCCACCAGAAGCTCTCCGCAAGGTTGTCCGTGTTCATCCACAGATTGGCGAAGTACACGTCCAGGAACATCGTTTCTTCCGCGGCGAGCGTAGGGGTGTCGAATGCCGGGCTTTCGGCGTAAAGCACCGTGTTGGCCTCAGCATTCTCCAAACCCAGGAAGCAGGCGTCCGCCCACGCGAGGTCCGGATCCTCGATCACCTGCCAACCGATCGTCTCACCGTTGCCATCGTAGAAACTCCACCCGGCCGCTCCACTCTCAAACCCTTCAAAGAAAGGAGAGGTCATGTTGCTGTCCGTGACCGGCATGTCTCCGTCAACGGGAACCGTGAAGTTGGACCGTTCAATCGCTACGGGCTCAAATGAACTGGCGTTGCCGCTGACCGCCAACAAACCAATCGTGAGAAGTACAATAGTCGTCATCTTCATCGTGATGTCCTCCTCGTGCTACCAACCTGCCCGCGCTTTGCGCATCGTTTCCTGAACTGCTCGCCTTTCGGGTATTATAATAATGCTACAAAGTTACAAAATCAAGTGTTCTGTATCACAGTATTAGAAGTTTGAAGCCTTTTCTACCTGCCATTCTTTTGGGATTTTACAGATTTACGATTCCCAAAAAGCCAGATTTCGGAATTCAGAACCCCTTTGAAACCCGCGATACTGATGATACTTAGTGGAAATTATACTTCTGAGTCTCAAGCGCGCGGAGAACCCCCTGTCTCGGAGAGCTCTCGCTTTTTACGGGGTGAGGAGGAGATTCTTCGAGTGGTTTCTCGAAAATTGTCCGAGTCGAGGGTCGAATACCACGGCTGAATTTCGCGATTTAAGGATATCGACTCGAGGATTTGCGGCAAATCGGCGTGTTATGGAATTTAACTCATGGAAAACTTAGAGTTAGGCCTGAAATTGGAGGAGCTGTCTGACCGATGCTGAGCCAAGAAGAAGCAGACCGTCGGTTGAAGCGCGTTTCGCACGACATGACCTGGCCGCGAGAACGCGTCGGCAGGGCACTGCCTTATGCTTCCTTTCTACTTTGCCACGCGTTCTCCCTCGCTATCTGTCTTCCTTACTTCAGAAACAGCATCCGTCTCACCTGCTGCTCGTCATCGGTCTGGGCAAGGAGGAAATACGTCCCGCCGGGCAGGCCGGACGCGTCCCACACCACACGGTGCGAACCCGGCGCGTACGGCTGGCCGTCACTCAACACCGTCACCTCACGCCCGAGCAGGTCGAAGACGGCCAGGTTAACAGGTGTCGGACGGTTGAGGTCGAAGGAGATTGTGGTGGACGGGTTGAACGGGTTCGGCGACACTGGCAGCAGGGATAGCCGGGTTGGCTGAACTTCTGGTGTAATCCGCAAGCCATACGGGTTTGCATAATTGACCAGCAGAGCCTGCTCGTATACGCGGCCGTACGGGTCATTGGTTTGGGTCGCTCCGCCTACGACAAGATTGCCGATCCCTTTCACCTGAAGGCTATTCAGCTCAATTGCTTCCGGAACGGGCTGGAGGAAATACAGATCCCCATCCGTGCCGATAGCGCCGACGCAGGAGGTGTGGTCGTCATCATCCAGCGCGCCGACGAAATAGTGAAGGGCCGGCAAGGACGCCGTTTCCCGGGCAACCCGTCTCGGCTCAAAGTCAGCATATTCCATGAACCAGACCAGCCGTCCATTTGTGGCGTACTTCCCGATTCCCAGCCCCGACTGCACCATCACGCAACCGTCCCGGGTCAACAGCATGTGGATATCATACCCACTGACATCGTGATCGGGATTAAATTCGCGGATCTTCGTGGCCCGCACAATCTGCAAGTCCGAATTCAATCGCAGCAGAAAATCATCTGAGATATAATCCGGTGTCGGTTCGCCGGGAAAATTGCGACCACGTGCGTATACAAGAATATCACCCTCGGGCAACCTCAATGCATCCTGAACGACCCGGGGGGCATGTGTGGAGCCGCAATTGCCGAGATGGAGGGTTGTTTCACGGTAGAGTCCTCTTTCGTCATAATTTCGGAAATGAAGATCGATGTCGGAGGGTTCGTCGTAGAACGGCGCGTTGTCGATCGCGAAACTGACAAACAGGTTGAGGCCCGGCCCCGGGTGATTTGCGTCTGGAAGTGCGCACATCGCGCCCAACCAGGGATTGATATCGTATGGGACATTCCCGTTTGTCGTCCATGCCTGTACACCGGTGGCCAGGTGACGTGCAATCACGATGTTGGTTTCATATCCACTACGAGCATCAAATCCTGAATTCAACCCGTATCCTAACGAACTGTCCGCGAGCGTTGTCATGCAAGCGATGTGTTCTCCATTCTGTACGGATTCCCAGATGGTTTCCCCATCCGAATGCGTTCTGAGGAATCGGCTTTCAAGCCAGGCTTGAAAGGACTGCCGTTGGGAATGGACCGTACTGACGCCGAGGTACCAGCCGCCCCCGGGTGCCGGTTGAATCTCTTCGATAGAATACTGGTTGCGGTATTCCTCGCTGGGCTGGCCATAGGTATGAACCCAACTACGGTTCAACTGCGCCAGAAGCAGGACAGGACTGGACAAAAGGATGAGTGCTACGAGTAATATCCAAGTGATATGAGATTTCACGATCCCCTCCGATTCATTGGGTACAGCGTAAGATAGAACGTAGCTGATTCGAATCAAACGAAAACGGCACGACGAAAACAATTCGCCATGCCGCTTAAGGTTCGGATGATCCGCATTGGCCGAGCCAAAACGGGCAAGAGTTCTGTTTGTCCTTACTCCTTACTTCAGAAACAGCATCCGTCTCACCTGCTGCTCGTCATCGGTCTGGGCGCGGAGGAAATACGTCCCGCCGGGCAGGCCGGACGCGTCCCACACCACACGGTGCGATCCCGGCGCGTACGGCTGGCCGTCACTCAGCACCGTCACCTCCCGTCCGAGCAGGTCGAAGACGGACAGGTTGACCGGTGTCGGGCGGTTCAGGTCGAAGGAGATTGTCGTCGTGGAGTTGAAGGGGTTGGGGTAGACGGGTTGCAACAGGAATTGGACTGGCGCAATTGCGCGTAACTCAACATCCACACCAGACGTTCCGAGGTAAAAGTCTGAGGAATCGCTGGTTTGCCAACCGCTGACCTTCAGTGTTGAAACCAGCTGGTAGTGGCCAGAAGGATACCCCTCTGGCACCGGATACACAACATCCTCAAACATATTCGTTCCCGAATGGATTAGTCCCTCAAGCTCCAATTCAGGCAGATCCGCCGCTGCGCTTTTGCCTTGCAGCACAAACGTTCCCTGAGCGCCTGAGATATTGCGGGCTTCCACTTCTACGTCCAGGTGTAATTCTCCACCTTCCGCAGGCAGGAAAACCGGTTCTTCGAGCGTAGCGGTTAACTGAATCCTCCCCTGCAAACGCAGAGCGGCGAGGCCATCAAACGGGAATTGATCATAGAGGTACCCGATCACACAACCACCATCCTCCGTTGCTGAGATTGCCATACCGGATTGGTGTTCCGGCGAGAGCCAATTCCAAAGCAGCGTTCCATCCGAAGAGAGTTCCCCAACCAGCAGTGAATCGAGACCGTCGCCATACCCTGGGCTGTTACCAGTAAACAGGACAGCGCCGGTCGGTTGAATGGCAACATCCTTCAAGTGCCAGACAGGTGTAGTAAAACTCCAGACCATCTGCCCAGACCGCGTCAGGCGATCAATCCGGTTGGTGTTGAATACGACACAACCGCTGTCGGGTGTGGCATGCACCCGTTTAATCTCATCCATCGGATATGTCCAACGGACATGGCCGTCATTCACCAGGTCGATACTGGCAACGGTGTTTCGCTCAGCGAGGAAAATCCGAGTTTCGCTTAGAACAGCCAGATCCTTAGGATAGCCAACTTCCGAGTAGCCGTGGGAACGGACAACGCTGTTGTCACTCGATGAATACTGGTAGATCCCGATGTCAGCGGGAACGAAATGGCTATCTTTGTATCCACGTGCTACGTAATAGTTTTCGCCCGACTCATCAAATCGTGCAGCACAACCTAACCCGTTCCATGTGTCTTCCATCGTGTTTTCTTCCAGACGGCGCACAGTAACAATGTCATTTGGACCTTCGTTGTACTCTTCATGCACCGACGTTACCAACAACACTCCGAGATCAACGCGTCCGTCCAACGAATGGGTTTGATGGCCATAATACCCTGTATAGGTCTGCACTCCGAAAATGGAACCGTCCGCCGCGAGCTTGTACAGCATCGCAGATCCGTCCCACATGGCATAATGACTGGCCACAAGACGAAAGCTTCCATCACCGTAGGTCACGACTTCGATGGGAACCGTGCTCGCTTCCCCACCTGCCGGAAGAGTTTGATCCCAAACCACAGAAGGTGGTTGAGCAAGGATAGTTGAACTCAAAATGGTTAGAACGATCCATGAGGAAAACAACATACGCTTCATTTGGGACTCCACATCCAATCCGATTTGAGTAGAAGATAAGCATTTCCGATTTCCCGACAAAACAAAACGGCACGACGAAAACAATTCGCCATGCCGCTTAAGGTTCGGATGACCCGCATTGGACAAACCAACACGGGCAAGATTCTGTTCCATCGCAGACCGCAGACCGTAGTCCGCAGCCCCCCTACCCCTTATACGCCTCCAGTCCGGTCAGGTCGGAGCCGACGATCAGCGTGTGCATCGTGTCGGTGCCCTCGTACGTGTACACGCTCTCCAGATTCATCATGTGACGCATGATCGGGTATTCGTCGGTGATGCCGTTCGCGCCGTGGATGTCACGCGCGACGCGGGCGATCTCCAACGCCACGCGGCAGTTGTTCCCCTTCGCCATTGAGACCTGACGGAACGAGCTGGTGCCGTTCTGCTTCATCTGGCCGAGACGGTAACACAGCAGCTGGCCCTTGGTGATCTCGGTCGCCATGTGCACCAGCTTCTCCTGCACTGCCTGGAACCCGGCGATCGGCTTGCCCCACTGGGGACGGCTCAATGCGTATTGCAGCGCGCTGTCGAAACACGCCTGCGCCGCGCCGAGCACGCCCCACGTGATCCCGTACCGCGCCTGATTGAGGCACATCAACGGGCACTTGAGGCCGATCGCGTCCGGCATACGCATCTCTTCCGGCACGAACACATCCTGCATCACGATCTCACCGGTCACACTCGCCCGCAGGCTCCACTTGCCCTTTGTTTCCGGGCAGGTCAACCCGTCCGCGCCCTTTTCGACGAGGAAGCCGTTGACGACGCCGTCCAACTTCGCCCAGACCACCAGAATGTCCGCGATGGTGCTGTTCGTGATCCACATCTTCGCGCCGCTGAGACGATAGCCGCCATCAACCTTGGTCGCGGTGGTCAGCATCGAACCGGGATCGGAGCCGGCGTCCGGTTCGGTCAACCCGAACGCGCCGATCAGTTCGGCCCGTGCCAGCTTCGGCAACAAATCGCGCTTCTGCTCTTCGCTGCCCCACGTGTAAATCGGATACATCACCAGCGCGCTCTGCACCGACGCGAAGCTGCGCACGCCGGAGTCGCCACGTTCCAGCTCCTGCATCGCGAGACCGTACGCGATATCGCCGATTCCCGCGCCGCCATATTCTTCCGGCAACGTCGGCCCGAACAGGCCGAGCTCGGCCATCTCGGGGATCCATTCCTGCGGGAAGAAATGATCCCGGAAGGCTTCGTCGATCTTCGGGATGACACGGTCGCTGACCCAGCTGCGGACCGCGTCACGGATCATCCGCTCTTCCTCGGTGAGCAGTTCGTCGAGACGGTAATAGTCAAGGGCGTGGTACGGCATGGTCGATCCTCAGGGTTACGGGCTTTCGTTTGGAACGTGCAAGATACGGCGCGGGTTGCACCGAGTCAGGGGCGAAAGGCGGGCGCTGGAGGTGGGTTCGAGTATCGCAGAACTCCCCGAGTCCGCGCGTTCGAAAGGAACGGGACCAAAATCCAAATTCCTCAAATTCGGATTGTCGAGTTGGGCCAGGTTACGTATGTTTCAAGTTCAGACTAACAACAACGGAACTACCGATACTTGAATTCAGGTGATTTGTGAAGAATCATCGTTCCATCCCATTCATGGCCATGTTGTTGATGGTTGGATTCCTGTTTCAGACCGCGAACGCAGCTCCGACTGTGTACGGTGAACATCTCGTGCCGGTCCTTGACGCTGCTGACGATACAGAACTGCTTGAAGTCGTGATCCTAATGAATCCACGTCCGGACGTTCAGGAAATGACACA
Organism: bacterium; assembly: GCA_963675295.2. Taxonomy (GTDB): domain Bacteria; phylum Electryoneota; class Electryoneia; order Electryoneales; family Electryoneaceae; genus BMS3BBIN04. The sequence continues at coordinate 863,357 of CAXXKJ010000002.1, read as the reverse complement.
GTACCTGGAAGGCGTGCGCAGCATGGAACAGCGCCGCTCGCTGCTGTATGCGGAACTGAGCCAGCGCGCAGCGGATTCTCAAAACGCCCTCCTCGATGAACTGTATGCCGATGAACAACTTGGACACGCCGAACGGATCCGTTCGATCGTGCTCACAAACGCGATTTCCGCGAAGCTGACTCCGGCCGTGATCCAGCGTATCGCCGACCGTCCGGAAATCCATGTGATCGAGTATTCTCCGGATGTGCCGTGCCTCGAACCAGTGGAATCCTCGGGCACCCCGGGCGGAAACCAGACCGACGAAATCGAATGGCATGTGCTCCAGGTGAACGCCCCCGACGTGTGGGACATGGGCTACACCGGTGAAGGCGTGATCGTTGCCGTCATGGACACCGGCGTCAACTACAACCACGTCGACCTCGCTGACCACTTATGGGACGGCGGCCCGGACTTCCCGAACCACGGCTATGACGTCTATTACGACGACCTTGACCCGATGGACGTCCGCGGTCACGGCACGCACGTTGCCGGTATCGTCGCCAGTGATGGTACTGCCGGAACACAGGCCGGTGTCGCCCCGGATGCGACAATCATGTGCGTCAAGGTCTTGAACGACGACGGCGCCGCGGACCTCAGCGATCTCTGGGCCGGTATTGACTGGTCAGTGGCGCATGGAGCGCATCACACAACGATCAGCGCGGGTTGGTATAACGTTTCCGCAACCCTGCACCAGGGCAACCGCGACACGTACGAAATGGCGCATCTTGCGGGCGTGACCAACACCAAGGCGGCTGGAAACTCCGGTGGATCCAGCTTCAACGTCCCGCCAGAGCAGATTTCCGCACCGGGTTGGGTTCCATCCCCGTGGCGTCATCCCGACCAGATCGAAGATGGCGGCACAGGCGGGTTGACCGTCGTCGGCTCGACAAACAGCAGCGACAACATTTCGGCTTTCTCCAGCCACGGTCCGGTGACGTGGGAAAGCATCGACCCGTGGTATGACTACATCTACAACGGCGGTGCCAACCAGGGCCTGCTGAAGCCGGATGTGACCGCACCGGGTGAAAATGTCAACTCGTGCTCGCTGAGCAACACTGGCTACACGGTAAAGTCAGGCACATCGATGGCGACCCCGTGCGCGGGTGGTACGGTCGCCTTGATCCGTTCTATCAACCCGAACCTGACCCCGGAAGAGGTAGATGTAATCCTGCAGACGACCGCCGTCGACCTCGGCGCGACTGGCAAGGACAACGTGTATGGCGCCGGTCGTGTGGACGCGTACCAGGCCGCATTGATTGCGGAATCGATGCTCAGCGATGTTCTCGTCCTCCTCGATCCACTCTATGAACCGTTCGTGGTTCTGCAGAACGGTGGCACGTTGATCTTTGACGCCGAAATCCGCAACACCTATACAGCCTCGACTCCGGGCCAGATCTGGACCGAAGCGATCCTGCCGAATGGCAACACCTATCCGCTGGATGTCTACAATGTCACCTTCCAGCCGGGTGTCGATATCGTCGTGACCGGTGTGCACCAGAACGTCCCGCCCTTCGCGCCGGAAGGTGAATACCTCTACATCGCCAAGGCCGGCCAGTATCCGAACAACATCATCGACCAGGATTCCTTCGTCTTCCTCAAGTTCAGCCTCGGTGCGGACGCTGAAGGTGACTGGAGTTCGACCGGTTGGAATCTGACGCAGTCAGCGGAAATCGCGACGGTGGATTCTACGATCCCGGGTGAGTTCGCGCTGGGTAGCGCCTACCCGAACCCGTTCAACCCGACCACCACGCTGAACGTGACCCTGCCGGATGCCGGCGATCTGCGGATGCGGGTGTACAACACGCTCGGCCAGGAAGTCGCGACGCTCGCGAACGGCCGCTTCGCCGGTGGGCGGCACAGCCTGACGTTCGATGCGTCCAACCTCACCAGCTGCGTGTACCTCGTCCGCGCGCAGTTCAACGGCGGCCACCCCCTCGTTCAGAAGGTGATCCTGATGAAATAGGGTTTGGCGTGACAAAGCGTGATCCTGAACAAAATGGTGGATCATGCAACTCTGCGCTCCTGCATCGCCAGGCCGTACGCGATATCGCCAATCCCCGCGCCGTATTCTTCCGGCAACGTCGGCCCGAACAGGCCGAGCTCCGCCATCTCGGGGATCCATTCCTGCGGGAAGAAATGGTCACGAAACGCTTCGTCGATCTTCGGGATGACGCGGTCGCTGACCCAACTGCGGACCGCGTCACGGATCATCCGCTCTTCCTCGGTAAGCGCTCGTCGAGACGGTTCTAGTCAAGTACGTGGTGCGGCTTGATCGTTCTTCGGGGTTACGTGCTTTCGTTTGGAACGCATAAGATACAGCGCGGGTTGCACCGAGTCAGGGGTCGCATTTGTCGTGGAGAGAATGGTGAATGACGGCCATTACACGCCAGAAACGCCCGCTGCATATTAACGCAGCAGGATCAATTTGTGCGCCTGAATCGTTCGGTCGTCACTCACGACCGCGAAGTAGATCCCGGACGGCAGTTGTGAGCCGTCCAGCTCGATACGATGCACTCCCACAACCGTCTGCTGCGCGTCTTGCAGGTTGCGCACGACCTGACCGTTGACGTTGAACAGCTTCACCGCAAGCCGAGTGGAATGCTTCAATTTCAACGTGATCATGGTCGATGAATTGAACGGGTTGGGATACACGTCAAACAGGGTGAACGAGTTCGCAGTCGGATTTGATTCAGCTACCGCAGTTGCGCCGAGGTTAAAATCCGAGGTGCTCTGCTTTGAATATCGGCCATCAAGGGATTGCAGGTCGATCAGCAGCTTGTAGTCCCCGTCCTGCGAGCCCGCGGGAAGAGTGTAATACATGGTGTATGGCAATTCATCATTTCGCGTCAGCGAGACGACCAGCGAATCCGCGGGCAATAACTCGCCGCTCGGCACATGTTCCGCCTGCAACCGCACTTCCACGTTATGGTCACGGACTTCGCCGGTTTCGATGAGCAGGTCCAACGTGAGCACGCCGTCGTTCGTATCGTCTGGAGGATCCAGCGCTATGTTCGCCACCGTTACCTTAACACCAGCCAGCTTGTACAGGTGCAACAAGTAGTCGCGGCGGACAGCGATTACATAGCCTTCATCTGGGGATTGCGCCACCGCAACGAGCGATTCCGACATCCCGTTGAGCGGCATGAACCAGTCCAACTGCCCACCCATCAGGAAGCTGCCGTAACGTACCATCGACCCGCCCGAGCTGCTGAACAGGATCGCAGTGTAATGCTGCGTGCAGAACAGGCCACTGGCAGTAAACGCGGGAAACGTATACACCCAGAACAGGGACCCATTCTGCCGGACGGAGGCAAGGAACATATACCCATCAGGGGAGTTGCCCGCGACCATGATTCCACTGCCGTCGTGAATCGCAGACAGCACTTCCGCCTCACCACTTACACCGTTGATGCTGCAGTGCCAGGAAATCTCCGTTGTCAGCGGATTGAACAGGTACACATCATTGGCACCGCCGTAGTGATTACTGCCGTGCGCATACACAAATCCGTCGTAAGCGAATTCCCACGCTTTGATCCCGGAATTCAGCTCCATCCAGACGGAATCGACCACCTCGCCTTCTGGATTTATTCGCAATGCTTCACAGGACCCGTCATCGTAATACCCTTCGTACGCATTGAGGTACAGCATATCACCATCAGGTAGTGGTCTGGGGGCAACAGCTTCGTAGTAATTGACATTGATTGAGCTTTCGTAATCCCATTCGATGTCGTTTGCCGGATTCAGCTTCATTCTGCGATCAACGTCGTTCCTGTGTTCGTAGAAAATGTACAGATTTCCATCATCATCCATCCCTCCGAAGTGTCCCCCTACATTTCGAACAAGCTGATGTAATTCGTATCCCGATCCATCAGGGGCGCATCGAACTACCATTAGCCAGTCGTCTGACGGATCGCCACTCTCATGATATGCCTCGCCGACAAGAACGATGCTGCAGTCGCCGGACATGTGGATGTTGGAAACTGATGCGCTGCCAATAGAAGAAAGATCCAGTTCCCACTCAAAGGGTAGTTGTGCGCGGGATGATGCTGCGAACAGCAAAAGGAAGGCGGAAATTGCAGGCAGCTTTTTCATAGGAATCTCGTGTCGATGCGGTCACCGATCCAGTTCGACAAGCAGGCTGATCGTTGAAAATACAACTTCATGCAGGTCCATGCCACTTTCCGTTAAGCAGGTTGATCGCAAATCACTGATTCTCACATCGAACTCCCCGAGTCCGGGCGTTCAAAAGGAACGTGACGAAAATCCAAATTCCTCAAATTCGGATTGCCGAACGGGTCCGGCTTCCGTATGTTTTGAGCTCAACGTGTCCAACAACGGAACTGGCGACATTTGCTCTGAGGTGAACTGTGATGAATTTCCGCATTTTCCGTCTCCCCCTCGCTGTCATGTTATTGGCGGCGTTTCTGCTGCCGTCCGCGTTCGCGAGCTCTGCTCCGTCCGTGTATGGCGAACATCTCGTCCCCGTGCTGGCAGCCGCTGACGAAGCGGAGCTGCTCGAGGTCGTAATCATGATGAACCCGCGTCCGGACCTGCAGGAATTGGCAATGTATGTCGAAGGTGTGCGCAGCATGGAACAGCGCCGCGCTATCCTGTGGGATGAAATCAGCAGCCGCGCCGCCGACTCGCAGGACGCCGTGCTCGGCGAATTGTACGCCGACGAGCAACTCGGCACTGCTGAAAACATTCGTTCGATCGTCGTCGCCAACGCGATTTCCGCCAAGCTGACCCCGGCCGTGATCCGTCGCCTCGCTGAGCGTTCCGACGTCAACGCGATTGAATACTCGCCGGATGTGCCGGCCATCGAACCGGTCGAAGAAGTTGGCACCCCCGGCGGCAACCAGACTGATGAAATTGAATGGCATGTGAACCAGGTGAACGCCCCGGATGCGTGGGACCTGGGCTATACCGGTGAAGGCATCATCGTCGCGGTGATGGACACCGGCGTGAACTACCACCACCTGGATCTCGCAGACCACCTGTGGGATGGCGGCGCGCAGTTCCCGAACCACGGATATGACGTCTACAGCAACGACAATGACCCGATTGACTCGCACGGTCACGGAACCCACGTTGCGGGTATCGTCGCCAGTGACGGCACCGCCGGCACACAGGCCGGTGTCGCGCCGGATGCGACCATCATGTGCGTCAAAATCTCGAGCGATTTCGGCAGCGCTGACCTGAGTGACTGCTGGGCCGGTCTTGACTTCGCGATTGAACACGGTGCCAATCACACCACCATGAGCTTCGGCTGGGGAAACCCGTCCGAAACCTTGCGCCAGGGCAACCGTGACGCCTACGGCGCGGCACTGCTCGCCGGTCTGACTTCGACCAAATCCGCTGGTAATGGCGGTGGCGGCACTCCGCCCCCGGGACAGGTTACATCTCCGGGCAAAGTGCCCTCACCATGGCACAATCCCGACCAGACTGAACCGGGCGGAACAGGTGGCCTGATCGCTGTCGGCTCGACCAACAGCAGCGACAACATTTCGTCCTACTCCAGCCAGGGCCCGGTCACATGGGAAGACATCAGCCCGTGGTTTGACTACATCTACAACAACGGCCAGAATCAGGGCCTGATCAAGCCGGACGTGTCCGCACCGGGTGAAAGCATTAACTCCTGCAGCTACTCCAGCAACACCGGCTACACCGTTAAGTCCGGTACGTCGATGGCGGCCCCGTGCGCGGCCGGGACCATCGCCCTGATCCGTTGCGTCAACCCGAACCTGACCCCGGAAGAGATCGACGAAATCCTGCAGACGACGGCGCTGGATCTCGGTTCCAACGGCAAGGATAACGTGTTCGGCGCGGGCCGTGTTGACGCGTACCAAGCCGTCTTGATGGCGGAAGCGACGACGACCGATGTGATCGTCAACCTCGATCCGCTGTACGAGCCGTACGTAATCCTGCAGAACGGCGGCACGCTGATCTTTGACGCCGAAATCCGCAACAACTACACCACCGCGACACCGGGCCAGGTCTGGACCGAAGCGATCCTGCCGAACGGCAACACGTATCCGCTGGACGTTTACAACGTCAACTTCCAGCCGGGTGTTGACATCGTCGTGACTGGCGTGCACCAGAACGTTCCGCCCTTCGCGCCGGAAGGTGAATACCTTTATGTCGCCAAGGCCGGCCAGTATCCGGGTACCGTCATCGACCAGGATTCCTTCACCTTCCTCAAGTTCAGCCTCGGCACTGAATCCGAAGGCAACTGGAACTCGACCGGTTGGGATCTGAAGCAGTCAGCGGAAATCGCGACGGCGGAAGAAACGATGCCGGGCGAATTCGCGCTGGGTAGCGCCTACCCGAACCCGTTCAACCCGACCACCACGCTGAACGTGACCCTGCCGGACGCCGGCGACCTGCGGATGCAGGTGTTTAACACGCTCGGCCAGGAAGTCGCGACGCTCGCGAATGGTCGTTTCGCCGGTGGGCAGCACAGCCTGACGTTCGACGCGTCCAACCTCACCAGCGGCGTGTACCTCGTCCGCGCGCAGTTCAACGGCGGCCAGGCACTCGTCCAGAAGGTGATGTTGATGAAGTAAAGGGACAGTCCTGAGTCCTGTGTCTTGAGTCTTGAGACTTGAGACTTGAGACAAAGATCAAGACAAAAACACGATGCCACGGATTCAAATCCGTGGCATCGTCAGACTGCTGACAAAGTCCCCACGGGCTCTCGACCTGTGGGGATTTGTTTTGTATCTTTGTAGATGCTACCTACTTCCAAAGCTCATCAAAGCGCAGCGGAGCTTATTTACATTGACGATTTGGTCCCGGACGATCATCTTTTGCGGAAGATTGATGCGGCAATTGATTTTTCGTTTATCCGGGATCGTGTAAAGCATCTCTACAGCGCCGACAATGGCCGTCCGGCTGTTGACCCTGTCCTTCTGTTCAAGATGTTGTTCATCGGTTACCTGTACGGAATTCGGTCCGAGCGTCAGCTGGTGCGTGAGATCCAGGTCAATGTTGCCTATCGCTGGTTCCTCGGGCTGGATCTGCGTGACAAGGTGCCGGACGCGTCCACGATCAGCCAGAATCGACGCCGCCGTTTCCGTGAAAGCACCATCTTCCAGGAGATCTTCGACGAGATCGTGCTGCTGGCGATCCGTCGTGGCCTGGTCGATGGCCGGGTCTTGTTCACCGATTCGACGCACCTGAAAGCCAGCGCGAACAAGAAGAAGTTCAAGAAGCGGCAGGTGACAGTGGCGACGAAGTCGTATCTGTCCGATCTGGAAGAGGCGGTGGATGCGGATCGCCTGGCGCATGGCAAAAAGCCACTGAAGAAACGTGACAATGACGATTCATCACCGCCGGCGACAAAGGAAATCAAGGTCAGCACCACCGATCCGGACAGCGGCTTCATGGTGCGGGACGGCAAGCCGCAGGGCTTTTTCTACCTTGACCACCGTACCGTAGACAACAAGGCCGGAATCATCACCGACACGCATGTCACCCCCGGCAATGTACATGACAGCACCCCCTACCTCGAGCGTCTCGACACACAGATTCGCAAATTCCACTTCCCGGTGGAAAGGGTCGGTCTCGACGCCGGCTACAATACCGCCGCCATCTGCAAGGGGCTGGAGGATCGAAAGATCGACGGCGTGATCGGCTCGGTACGTACGACACGCAAGAAGGGAATGCTGGCAAAACGACTGTTTGTGTACGATTCGCTGGGGGATGTCTACCACTGTCCCGGCGGCCAGACACTACCGTATCGCACGACGACACGTGAAGGCTACCAGGAATATGTTTCCGACCCGTCGTGCTGTGTCCTCTGTCCCCTGTTGCAGCAATGCACCGAAAGCGCCAATCACCGCAAGGTGGTCACCCGGCACGTGTGGCAGGCCAGCCGTGAAAAGATGATCGCGACCGCTCGGACAGAACGCGGACGGGCCACGTACCGGCGACGACGGGAGACGGTCGAACGCAGCTTCGGCGAAGCCAAACAACTGTATGGCCATCGCTATGCCCGGCTGCGCTCGATAGCCGGAGCACGTGAACAATGCCTGCTGTCCGCCGCCTGCCAGAACATGAAGAAGATCGCCATGACAATGGCGAAACACCCCTCTATCTCAAGACTATGGACCTATTTAGCCGGTCTTCTATCCCAGCGCACCACGCTCAACGGTCTCGATAGAAAAATCGAGCGAAGAACCAAACACAACCTGCCAACTATACCACAAATCCAACCAGTAGGATGTGCCGTGTGAATACAAAACAAACCCCATCAAATGACGGGGTTTGTCAGCAGTCTGACGATGCCACGGATTCACATCCGTGGCATCGTTTTTTCTACGCGCTCTGTTCGCGATGTGCCCTGACGGCACGGCCAAACCCGACCAGCAAGCTGGTCGGGGGCGAACGAGGTTGTTATTTGTTCGCTGTTTACTTACTCATGACTCACAACTCATCACTCTTCGTTCACGCCTTCGGTTTGTACCGGTCCGACTCGTTGAACACCATCATCGCATGGTAGCCGGCGTGTACCGTCGCGCCGTGCGGCTTGCCCGCCGGGATGTAGAAATTCTCACCGGCCGTGTGCGTCAACACCTGCCCGTCCATTTTCAGATCGACACGTCCGCCCAACGCAAACTCCCACTGTTCGGAGTGGGAGTGCTCGGGAACGTCCACCGTTTCGTCAAACTGAGCGAACACCACCTGCTGCCCCGCACCCTGTATCATCCAGCCCCGCGCGCCCGGAACCGGCAGATCAATTTCAGGCAGATTCTTGACAAACTCCGGGAACGGTTCCACCAGCTTCATCTCTCTTTCCTCCCTTTACACTTCCACCGCCCGGCAATGGATCACATGCCCAGTGCTTTCGTCAAATCACCACCCGCCGCCTCGAGACGCTCCGCTGCCGCTTCCAACGTCAACCCCTTCGTCTCCATCAGCAGCTTCACCTGACGCGCCTTGAGTTTCGTCGAGTTCGGCATCAGACGCACCATCCGATTGCCCTCGACACGACCCAAGCGGACCATCGTCGTGGTGGAGATCATCGTCAACGCCATCTTAGTCGCCAGCCCCGCCTTCATCCGCGTCGATCCGGTTACCACCTCCGGTCCGACATCGAGCACGACCAGCTCATCCAGCTCCGGATCATGCGCCACCGGATTGCAGGTCAACAGCCCGGCCCACGCACCGCGCCGCTTTGCCTCGCGCAGGATCGCGCGCACATACGGCGTCTGACCCCGAGCGGTGATGCCGAGGACGGTGTCCTTTTCGTTCACGCCATGCGCCTCGAGGTCAATCAGCGCCTGCTGTTCGTCATCTTCCGCCCCCTCGGCGGCGACCTTCAACGCGCTGTCCCCGCCCGCGATGATGCCGGTGACCATGGTGGGCGGAACGCCGTAGGTCGGTGGACACTCGGCGGCGTCCAGCACACCAAGCCGGCCCGAGGTTCCCGCGCCGACATAGACCAGCCGTCCGCCGGACTTGATCGCACCGACCGCCGCCTCGACGACGTTCGTCAGAGTCGGAACCGCGGCGTTGACAATCGCCGGGACCGTCGCGTCCTCCTCGTTGATCAGCTCGAGGATCGCGGACGTGCTCAGCTCGCTCAACGTTTCACTGCGCGGGTTGGACGATTCGGTGTTCAAACGCGCCATCTCATCCAGCGCGGCACGGATCTGGTCAGGGTTGTAGTTCATCAGCTATGGGCTATGCTATGGACGATGGAAGTGAAGATACGTGAATTTTTTTCGGGTACAACAAACAAGCCCCAAGACACGCGCAATCCGGGTCACGGGGGCTTGGATAAGATCCTGTCGTTTGGATCATGGATCGTAACGTTCGATCACGACCTGACCAACCGAATACCCCGAGAGAGTTCCAGCGACAACCAGACCACCATCCGGCAACGCGTCCACCGCCGTGTACTCGCAATCGGTGCTGCCTCCGTCCGCACCGTACAGGGTCCAGATGATCTCACCTGTCGAGCTCACCTTGTGCACCAGCTGACGGTTCGGACCATCCAGCTCCTCAACCACCTGACCCGCGACATAAACGTAATCCGAGCCCGCAGGATCCGTCATGCAGATGTCGTTAAAGACACTGAAATAGTCTACACCCTGTTCGATCGACCACAGGTATTCACCATTCGAATCGACAGCCTCAACCCGGGCCGCGTACACTCCGGTACCGGAATACGGATGATACCCCCCAAGCATCGTTGTGCCGTCAAGTGTTCGAGCCAGACAATCCGCCGACCGCATGTCATAGGAGCGATACACCCAGAGCATCTGCCCCGAGGTCGTCACGTGAAGTACATTCGCGAAAAATGTATACCCCTCAAAGAAATTGCCGCCCAGCAACATTGAGTTATCCGAATACTTAGCCAGGGATTGCGTCCACGGCCCTTCCTCCCGATCAAAGGAAAAGACCTGGTGCGAATTGGGATTGTCGATATTGACCCACCCGATCGAGGTTTGGCTGTTGAACTGGCCGCAGCCATAGACACGATCTGGTCCTATCCGCAATAGATCCTTTAAGGTAAACACGCGGTTGTAGTTCGGATTCTCAAGCGTGCGTTCCCAGACGATATGGCCCTGCGCATCGATGCGGGCGATGTAAATTTCGAACGGGCTGAATCGTTCATATCCCCCGACGATTACATCACCGGAACCGTCATCCGCAGACACCACACTGGTCAACATCCAGTACTCCTGACCTCCGGAGACCTCCCACAAAAAAGCGCCCGTGCCAAGATCAAGACAACGAACCCGCCACATGTCGTGCCAGGCTCCGACAACCACCACCCGGCCATCCGGCGTCACCACCATGTCATGAACGGTGTCATACGCCATCCCTTGCACCGAAATCTGGTGAGTCCAGGTTTGTGTCGGCTGGGCGAACACTGGCACCGCGGCAATCAATATCGCTGCCAGGCCTAGCCACATCTGCCAATACCGTGTGACGGAGCCACCCGTACGAACATCCCATTCATGCTTCATCAATCATATCCTCGTAGCTGGCGCTGATTGCTGAAATTCCGGCCGGCACCGTATTCCCGTATCGTGTCTAACCATGCACTGCCCGTTGGAAATCCTGATCACGGATCGTAGCGCTCGATCACGACCGTTTCGTCCGGGTAATCGGGCGAACGCACTCCGGCGACAACCAGTCCGCCATTGTCCAGCGCTTCAACGGCAGTCCAACCGTTCTGATCACTGTTTCCGGCTGAACCGTAGAGTGTCCAGATGATCTCGCCCGTGGAACTGACCTTGTGCACCAGCTGGTAGTTCGGACCATCCTCTTCCTCATTGACACTTCCCGCGACGTACACATCGTTCGATCCAGACGGATCGGTCGTGCACACATCATAGAACAGGCTATGATTATCCAAACCCTGCTCGATTGCCCAGAGAAACTCACCGTTTGCGTTCAATCCCTCCATGCGGGCGGGGTATTCTTGAACACCCAACCTGCTTTCGTACCCGGCCGCGATGACCGTTCCGTCCATCGTACTTGCTATCCCAAGTACCGAAATCATGTGATTCGTCTGGTATGCCCAGAGTAGCTGGCCCTGGCGGCTCATATTCAGTACGATGCCGTTGAAGCTGTTGCCCTGAGCGATCTTACCACCCATCAGGACCGATGTACCGGAATATTGAGCCATTGCCATCGTCCACGGGCCGTCCCCTGAATTGATTGAACGTGCCCAGTGGACACCAGGATTATCGATATTCACCCAGCCGATTGTTGGCCGGCTGTTGATCTGCCCACACGCAAACACCTTGTCAGGGCCCATTCTCATCAGAGCCTGTATCGTGTACACGCGGTTTGGAAGGCTTGAGTGCTGCAAATCGCGCCACCAGACGATCTCCCCCTGCGCATTGACCCGGGTGAGATAGGAACGAAACGCGTCAAACTGCGGGTGGCCTCCGGCAATGATATCACCCGTTCCGTCATCCGTCGTCACAACGCTGGTCATTCTCGTGAGATCATCACCACCTGACAACTCCCACAGCGGATCGCCCGTGGCAAGGTCAAGACACAGAATTCCCCACATGTCGTTCCATGCACCAACCACCACGACACGGCCATCCGTGGTGATCACCATTTCATGCACCGATTCCCATGGATACGGCAGGGTTGGAAACTCATGAATCCAGGTCTGCGTCGGCTGGGCGCACGCGGACACCGTTACAAACAATAGCGCGACCATGCCAAACAACACCTGCTGGAAGTGTGTGCCGGGACCAACTCTGCTGTAGGTCCAAATTCGTTTCATCGGACATCTCCCCTTATCATTTCAAACCCGTAGCTACTGCTTAGATTACGTTAATCACGGATCGTAGCGTTCGATGACCAGGTCGGCTTCGTTGTGGGCCACGAATCGTTTACCCGCGACAATCACGCCATCATTATTCAGCGCTTTCACCACCCGCCACTCGTTGTGGTAGCTGATGCCGTCCGTGCCGTAAACTGTCCAGATGATATCCCCGGATGACGAAATCCGGCGCAAAACCTGACGGCTGGGGCCGCCGTTCTGCTCATACAGATTCCCTACGACATAGACATCATTGGAACCTCCTGGATTCGCCGGGCAAACATCGTGGTAAACGCTGTTATCATCGCCTACACCATGTTCCAGCCCCCAGACCTGATTGCCCTGTCCATCGAGGCCGCGTATGAATGCACGTACGGGTTCGCCGAAGTCACTCATCGGACCCACAAACACAGTGATAGCGTCCTGCGTCCGAGCTACTCCGTATGTGTAGTTCACATCGGGTGCCTGGTGAATCCACTCTACCTCACCGGATGTTGAAACCTGTGCTACTCCACCATATAACGTTGTGCCACTCCAGATGTCACCCCCAATGAGAAATGAGGATGGTGAAGCCACCTCCAGACGTCGCCCACGGGGTATCACAACGGGCAAGTTGCGATACACCTGGTGTTGGCTGGGATCATCAGCACGTAACCAAGCATAAGTCTTCTGTCCGGACAGAAGACCGCAGAGATAGATATTACCGCTCGGATGAATCAGCATATCACTGATCCAATCGGGATTCAACGTTGGGCTCGGATTGAAGAGCCGCATCCAGATCAATTCACCCTGTGCTGACAACCGGGCTAGAAGAGCATCTTCATTCTTCCAACCACCGATCAGCATATCCCCGCTGCCGTCTTCAACCGAACTTACACAGTTCAACTGCGAATCGTTGTCGTTCGTGTGGTATTCCCACAGCACCTGCCCCGTATCGCTGTCCAGCTTAACTGCGCTCGCTCGATCATCCCAACGTCCGACTGCAACCACGTTGCCGTCCGATGTGATCGCAAGGTCATAGATATCCTGAAACACATAGTAGACATCAAATGCGTAGATCCAGGTTTGCGTCGGCTGCGCCAAGGCGGGCACGGTCATCGCAAGTCCCGTACACACCAGAAGAACTAAAAGGAAACCAAAAGGAAGAAGGCCGGATTGACTGGCTGCTGCTACTCGAAGCTGTGCGTGTCGCATGGAAGGCACCCCCGTTTCAGTTCAAGTCCACGGATTAACGTACGATCAGGGAGCGCATCCCGCCAGCAGTTGCCCAGATCCATGGACAGTTGTTCTGTCCTCCGGGAGCGGAGGATGGGGGCTCTGGTCGATGGTCTGTGGTCTATGGTCTTTGGTCTATGGTCTATGGTCTGTGGTCTATGGTCTTTGGTCTATGGTCTATGGTCTGTGGTCTGTGGTCTGTGGTCTGGGTGTGAGTTCACGGTCTTTTCGTTTTCAAAGACTGGATCAAACCATGCAACACTTTCGAAGTACGTTGTGCCAAGGCCGACAATTGGGTGCTGCGAGGTTCTTGCAGGTAGTCGAGTTTTGCCGCAAGGGATATCTGAAATTCCAGTTCACGGACCGAACCGAACGCAATGTCAAGAAATCGCAGGAAATCCGCATGACTTGATCTGGCTGCACCTTCAACGATGTTTGAGGCGACCGAGACTGCAGCCCTTCTCATTTGTGATGTTAACCCAAACAATTCTTCGCGAGGAAAATCTCTTGTATGAACATACACAGCAATAGCCAACTCCTCAGCCAACGTAAATGCGGTCAAGTTTGTATGATCACGCACTAGTTATTCTCCCCCATATACTTCAGATACCGATTCAGATGGCTATGGCCGTTTTGTGGTTTTGTGTAACCATTGACCATGGACCATAGACCATAGACTATCGTTCCAAAATCGGCGACCAATCGGGCTGCAGACCATCGGACGCCAGCTGCCGCCGGTTGGTGCCATCGGCGCTCATCACCCAGATGCGGCCACGGTACGAGTACGTAATCTTCATCCCGTCCGCCGACCAACTCGGGTCGAGGTGATCGCCGGGTTCATTGGTCAACGCGACATCCACATCGCCCAACGGGTCTATCGAGTGCAGCTGGAAGCCGTTGTCGGTGCGGCGGCAGTAGACAATCCGGTCGCCGGACGGTGACCACGCCGGGTCGGAATTGTAGCTGCCCTCATAGGTGAGACGACGCAGATTCGAGCCGTACTTGTCCATGCGGTAGATGTGCGGGTGGCCGTTGCGGTCGGACATGAACACAATCTCCCGCCCGGTCGGCGACCAGCTCGGCGAGGTGTCGATCCCGCGGGTGGTGGTCAGCTTGCGCAGATTGCGGCCATCCGCGTCGACGATGTACAGGTTTGTGTTCTCACCGTTCGACCCCGCGAACACAATCTCCCGGCCCGTCGGCGACCATGCCGGCGCGGCGTCGGTGCCCTCACGCGGGGCGAGGCGACGGATCCGGCGTCCCGCCAGATCGGCGATGAAAAGGTCAGCGTCGCCCTTGTCTCGGAAACTGCAGAAGACGATACTCTTCGCGTCCGGCGACCAGCTCGGCGACAACGCAATTGAGCCGTCGTTCGTCAACTGCTGCTTGGTTGACCCGTCATACTTCGCGAGCATCAGTTCCTTGACGTTGTTCCCCTTCGACTCGACAAACACGATCCGCGAACGGAACGGCGGCGTCATCCCGGTCAGCTGCACGATGATCGTTTCGGCTGCGGCATCGCCGGACTCATTGGCGTACGATCGCTTGAACCCGATCCGTCCGGTGTACCACGCCTCCCCCTCCGGTTCCGCCAGCATGATCGTGGCGTACACCAGGTCCGGATCGCTTTCATCCGCTGCAATTTCAACTCGCAATTCGCTTTCCGGTTCGGCCTGTTCGGTTTCCGGCGGGCCGGAGAAGGTCAACGAGTCGGTCAGCTGCAAATTGACATAGCCCGACCAGTCCAACGCGAACCGCAGGCGTTCATCGAACAGCTTGGACGCCATCTGCTGCTCGGCGTTCAATTCCGGCTCGAACCGGATGCCGTAAATCAACCCCGGACGGTAGTAACCCTGCCCGAACGCCTCGAGTGTGACCTCGGTCGTTTCATCCTCATCCTCGCTGGTCTGTGCGAACACGGGACCAGTCAACAAACTCGAAACGGCAAACACCAGCAGCAGCAACAGCGGAAGCAATCGCGATGGCTTCATCGTGAACCATCTCCGTGGAATTTGTAGGTGATGCCGAGGCGGTCACTGGGGAAACTGCCCGGCAACGGCGGAAAGTTGGCGCGGGTTAACGCGCTGCGTGCCGCGAGATCGAGACTCGGCACGCCACTGCTGACCATCAGCACGAGATCATGCAGCTCGCCCTTCTTGTCCAGCGTGAAATGGTACTCGGCGACCTTGCCGGACGCTTTCCCGCGGAAGTTGAAGCGGCGCTGTACCTCGGCTTCGATACGAGACAGATACGCGTTCGCACCGGTGAATTCGAGGTCGCTGGTCGCGCCCATGCCCGGCCCCTCCGGTCCTGGCTTTGCCCCGACACCCGCGCCGGTTTCTCCCTCGGTCGCGGGAGCGGTGGACCCGGTTTCGGTGTCTGCTACCGACTCTTCCGTTGTTTCTTCAGCTGGAGACGCATTGCCCGTCGCGGCCGGAGTTTCCTCACGCGGCTTCGGCTTTTCCTCTACTGGTTGCGACGGCGCGGGGGCCGGTTTTTCCTGCTCAACCGCTGCCGGTTCCGGCTCGGCGGGTTTCGGCTTCTCTTCCACCGGCTTTGGCTGCTCCAACGGCTTGTTGTCCGGTTCGAGCGATTCGTCGGGCGGCGCCGGGGTCGGTTTCACCCAGCCGGGCAGCATCTCACCGCCACCCTTGAGACGGACAAACTCCACCTCGAACTCGGTCTTCGGTTCCGGTAACAGACCGAGCGTCGGCAGAATCAACGCGAGCGCGACCAGCACCACGTGGCCACCAAAGGATACCAGGTGGCTGCGGGGTGTGGCTTGACCAGTTGTCGCGCTCAGAATTCGCATGTACTACCGTCTCTCGTCTCTGGGCTCTAGTCTCTCGTCCTTAGTCTTTCGACTTCAGTTCGACTTTCGACTTCTCTTCGACTTTGTACTTCTGTCCGACTTCCCTTCGACTTCCTCACCGACTTTCCTTCTGCGTCAACAGGCCGAGATCCTCAACTCCCGCGAGGCGGAGTTCATCCAGCACCGTCACCACCGTCCCGTACGGCACCTCCTCACCCGCCGCGAGAAACACCGGCTGAAAATCACCGCCCGGCCCCGTGTTCGAGTAAATATCCCGGAACCGCGACGGGAACGCCTGCAACGACACACGTTCCTCATCAATCCACACCGTACCGTCCTGCAGGATCTTGACCGTGATCCCCTGCGACGGATCCGCGGTCGCGGTTTCCGCCTGCGGCAGACCCATGTCGATCGCCGTCTTGATCACCGGCGCGGTGATCATGAAAATCACCAGCAGCACAAGGAACACGTCGATCAACGGCACCACGTTGATTTCCGGCATCTGCTGCAGGTCGCCTTCCTTCGATCTGCCCTGCAGGTTCATCAGAAACCTCCGCCCGAACGGATCGACACCACCAGCCGGCGTCCAAACTCTTCACTCCGCAACAGCAGATTTCGTTGCGCGGCGGAGAAGATGTTGTACGCCACCACCGCCGGAATCGCGGCGAACAGACCCATCGCGGTCGCGATCAACGCCTCCGCGATGCCCGGCCCGACCACCTCCAGCGCCGGCTGGCCCTCCATCCCGCCGAGCTTGAGGAACGCTACCATTACCCCCCAGACCGTGCCGAGCAGACCGACAAACGGCGCCGTCGAGGCGACAATCGCCAACAACGGCAGCCCGCGCTCGCCGTCCACACGCAGGATGTTGCCCTCGATGTCGAGTACCTCCGCCCACGCCGACGCGTCATGCTTGTTCAACCGTTGCAGTTCCCGCTCCGTCGCGAGGTAGACCTTGCCCGCCGGAGACTTCCGTTTCGCCTCCGCGATGCGATGCACCTGCGTCGCGTCGAGGCTGCCACGTAGCGCGCCGAAGAATTCGAGGTCGGCCTTCTTCGCGACACGGAAATACCGCCAACGTTCGAGTACCACCCCCCAACTCAGAATCGAGAGCAGGATCA
Source organism: bacterium (assembly GCA_963675295.2). Lineage (GTDB taxonomy): Bacteria > Electryoneota > Electryoneia > Electryoneales > Electryoneaceae > BMS3BBIN04. Next base: position 845,872 of record CAXXKJ010000002.1, on the reverse strand, counting down.
GCAGCACCAGGAGCAGTTGGTTGACCAGGCTGGCGTCCCGGACAATGGTCCAGATATCCATGGGAAACGTCCTCTACGGTGATGGAGAATTGGAGAGAAAGTAGCGTTGCGCGAGAGAGCAGGGCAACGGGGACACGGGGCCTGTTTGCAGGAACGGAACTGCAGGCAGGTTCATTCAGGCGGGTAGACCGGATCGTCTTGCGATCCGGGAGTCCGTAAAACTTGAGCTAGTTTGCCTTCTTTACTTCTGGCGCGAGCTCGACCATCGCCGGCCCCTCAAACGGCGCGGCGACGACACCACGCACACGAGGCGGATCGAGATCGACAGCAGCGCCACCGGTGATGGTGAGTGGGAAGTAGGCTTGAATGCTGTGTTGCAACTGTCCCGGATTGTATTCTAGTCCGGCTCGCACGATGTAGTTGTACTCGCCACTCGCAGCGTCCGCCGGGATGTTCTGCCGCAAATCGGCTTCGTACGTGCCGTTCGCTGGGACGGTGATGTCCTCCCATACTCGCAGCGGTTCGCTGGGATAACCGTCCGGCCCGCGCACAAGTACCCAAACGGCTGTGTTGATATCTGCATCAGTGTTGTTGATCAATGTGCCATGCCAGTAAAACCGGCCGGGAGCAGGGACTCCACGGTTGCTGTACCGGAAGACATCAATTTCAAGGTCACTTGGTGCCAAATCATACTTCAGAAGCAGAGCATCCCATTCATAGTCACCATGCTGGAACTGCCCGTAAAACAACATGGAGCGGTCAGAGGTGATATATCCGGTATAAGAATTAACCGCAGAGTATCGCCTTTCAAAATCAACCTCCGAATTGCGCCAGAGTTCATTCCAGGAACCATCGTAGCAGATGAACTCGATTTCATAGTGAAACGGCTGTCCGATATCTCCGATATGCGTGGACAGAAACCCTCCATCTGGCAATAGCCAGACATCATTGTCCCAGTAATCGCCAGTGTACGGGTCGTCCCAGACGGTCAGTAGATCGCCATCAGGGGAAAGAATCATCGCGTAATTAGCGTCATCCTGTGTAAAGTAAAATGTCCCTTTTACAAACAGATTACCATCGGGCATCATCTCTATCGCATGTGGTGACATAATCCAAGAACCATCATACTGGTATTCATTTATTTCATCGCCTGATTCGTCAATAATTTTTAATCGTAGTTGTAATCCATTTGATATTATTACATATATATTACCTGTGACACTAATACAAGCGTCTCTTGCAGATTCCATTCCCTGCTCATCATATTCACTATGCCATATAATCATTCCATTGCTATCATAACGTACAACGACAGCATTTTCATTTGTAGCACTGATACGATGTACTCCTGTTACAATAAAATTATTATTATATTTATGTATAGATGATATACTCCCTATAAATGATTCAGAATCCCATAAAATACCATCATAAATCGACAACAATGCAAACCTAGCATCATCTCCATAATTTAACATTGTTGTAATAACTTTATCATTATCTATTTGTTCTAAGTTAAAACCTGTATCATCATAGCCAGCATAAGATAGGCTATCTTGGTATCTTCCATTTGTTCTTATAATAATATATTCTCTGTTGTCTGTATATTTTGTGAAAAGATATCTACCGTTTGTAAGTTCTAGCACATCGCCATGATAATCCAAATCAAATGTACGAACCCATTCTCTTGTGACTTGTGCAATTGCTAGCGAAGGAAATATTATTAGTATAGCGATACTAATAAATTTTAGTTGTTGGTGTTTTTTGAAATAGATCATAAACCACCTCTTTTATGACTCTCTTAGCATAAACTGAGTGTCGAATAAATAGAGACAGACGTGGTTTGCTCGTGCTTAGTTTCACCTAATAATACGTCTGTCCCCTTTATACTTAAGTTAAACAAGAACTGCCACGGATGCACCTCCGTGGCAGTTCGATTTTACTCACAGCTCAGAGCTCATCGCTCACAGCTGGTTGTGCTACACCCAATACCCGATCACGATTCCGATCGTCAGCAGGATACCGAACTGGAAGTGCAGTTGCGCGGTCATAACGTCCACCATCGCCAGGTGGCCACGGTCATGCTTCAGCGATTCCTGGATCACCTTGTTCACCTTCAACGCCGCCGGGATCGAAATGAACGGCAGCAGCGCCCAGATCGGCATCATCTTGAACACGACCAGCGCCACCAGCACCAGATACGCGCTGTAGAGGAAGCCGGCGTAGACGATCCGTGCCTTCTTCCGCCCGAGCAGGCTCGCCTGTGTGTGGTAGCCACTCTCGTTGTCGTCCTCGATGTCGCGCAGGTTGTTCGCGAACAGAATCGCCGCGACCAGAATTCCCACCGGCAAACTGACCAGCAGCGGCGCAATCTGCACATTGCCGACCTGCACCATCCACTGCAGCTCGCCGACCTGAACAAAGTGCGCGCCCCAGACCATCAACGGGCCCATCAGCGTGAAGACGAGGAATTCGCCCAACGCACGGTACTTGTAGCCCACCGGCCCGGCGGTGTAGAAATACCCGCCCGCGATGCCGGCGAGACCGAACATCACAATCGGCCAGCCGTACGACCAGACCAGGTAGACACCGATCAGGAAGGCCAGCCCGAAGGCGATCAGGCCGCCGGTCAACACGTCCTTTGGCTGCATTGTCTTTTCAACCAGGATGCGGCTGCCGCCGTAGGTTTCCTCACGGTCGACACCCTTGGAATAGTCGAAATAGTCGCTGATCAGGTTGGTGCCGGCGTGCAGCAGGACACCACCCAGCAATGCCGCGACGAACATGATCACATCGACATGGCCGGTTTGATAAAACGCCAGCGCGGTGCCGAGCAGAATCGGGGTCGCCGAGGCCGTGAACGAAAACGGACGAGACGCTCGCAGCCAGAGGGGAAACGGATATCGTGCCACAACATTCTCCCAGTGCTTGCAAGGGACGGGGGGCTTTTTCAGGTCGCACGAAAACCGTCCCGTGTTGCAGAACTGATCAGTTAACGAAACAATGGGGTTCGCTGCAAAAGGTAGACCTGCCTAACGCTCCGGGCAACGCCGGACTCCGTAAATCGGAGACAAAAATGGTTCAAGCAATCACAGCAACTACACCATTCACCCACCCCGGACACGAAACCCTTCCTTCTCCAGGATCGGACGGACCGCGTCGCGCTGATCACCCTGCACCTCAATCACCAACCCCCGGGTCGTGCCGCCGACCCCGCACGCGCTTTTCAGCTTTTTACCAATCTCCTTCGCGCGCGGCTGATGCGTGTTGCGCAATTCAACAAGGGTCACCGTCTTTCCCCCACGCCCCTTCTTCTCGATACGTAGCACGGCTTCCGACGGTCCGGACGGTTTTCCCGTGTCCGGGGACTCCGGTTCAGGTTCTGAGCGGACAGGCCCGGTGGAAAACACCAGCCCGTCACGACGTTTGTTCTTTGACATGGATCGCTTGCAGGTTTGTGTTTACTCAACGCGGGAGTATGGGACCGCGAACCCCGGACAGGCAAATCCGGGATCGCATCGTCGACGAGATCTTCTTGACAAGCTCATTCCTGACTGGATGACGTCGCTTTGTCCAACACCTCGCGTACCTTTTCCAGCAGCTCGCGGGTCTTGAACGGTTTCGCCAGAAAAGCCGCGCCGCTCTCCTGGATCATGTCGACATCGGGTGAATACCCGGAGATGAGCAATGTCGGCACGGTCGGATGCGTCTTCCGCAACTGCGCGAGGAAATTCAGCCCCGACTGGCCCGGCATCACGATATCCGAGATGATCAGGTCCGGCAGCGTATCCATCATGTCAAGCCGTTCGCCGGCGACAATTGCCGATTCGACCGCTTCCGCCGTGTACCCGTGTCGTTTCAGGATGCGCAGCACGATATCACGCACACTGCCCTCGTCCTCGACAACAAGAATGTGTTCCCGGCCGCCACGGATATCCTGCAATTCCTCGGCATCCCTGCCAAAATCGGGATCGACCAGCGGTAGCAGAATCTCGAAATCGCTGCCACGTCCGATTTCCGAACTGAACTTCACGTGACCGCTGAACTGACGCACAATCCCGTACACCATCGACAACCCAAGCCCGGTCCCCTCGCCGTGATCCTTGGTCGTGAAGAACGCGTCGAAGATCTTGTCCTGAATCTCCGGTTTGATCCCCGAGCCTGTATCCCGCACACGAATCACCGCATATTCGCTGTCAAATGGCAATTTGCAGGTCGGACAGATGTTGCCCGTGCGCGGAGCGTAGAGGTATGTCGAAAGCGTCAGCTTCCCGCCTTCCGGCATCGCGTGGACCGCGTTGATCACCAGGTTCAGCACCACCTGGTTCAACTGCCCTGGATCCGCCAGCGAGAACAGATCCTGCTGCGATAGCTGCGTGTCCAATTCAATGGATTCCGGTACCAGACGGCGGATCATGTTCTTCATGTCGAGCAACACTTCGTTGACCGACACCTGCCGCGTCCGCATTACTTGCTTGCGGCTGAAGGCCAGCAGCTGCTGCGTCATCGTCGCAGCTTGGTCTGTCGCCTTCAGAATGCCCTTCATCAGATCGCCTTCGAAGTCGCTGAAGCGATCATCCACCCGGGCCATCAACAGGTCCAGGTTTCCGTGGATCACGGTGAGCAGGTTGTTGAAATCGTGCGCAATGCCACCGGCCAACCGTCCGACCGCATCCATCTTCTGCTGATGCTGCAGGTGTTCGTTCAGCCGCCGCGAATCCGTGATATCCTGCTTGATGCCGACGAAATTCGAGATCTCACCCTGGTGATCACGAAACGGGAAAATGATTACGCTTTCCCAATACTCTTCACCGTTTTTCTTGCGGTTGCACAATTCACCGCGCCATACACGCCCGTCCAGAATCGTGGTCCACAGATCGCGGTACGTTTCCGCCGGCGTTTTCCCCGACTGCAGCAACCGTGGATTCTTACCCAGAACATCACTTGGCTTGTACTGCGTCACCTTGCTGAATGCCGGGTTGACATATTGAATATTGCCCTGCGCATCGGTGATGAACACAATTAACGGACTCTGCCGGATGATTTCGTCCAGTTGCCGTAAATTTTCACGTGTCTGCAGCGCCTCGGTTACATCACGCACGACGACGATCGAATACAGCGTGTCGTCCAACTTCTCGAAGCTGACCGACACTTCAACAAACAACTCACTGGCACCGAGAGGTTCGATCCGGGTGATGAACATCGACTTCTTCGGGTGGGAGGATGATTCAAATGCACCGAGGAAATGCTGTTCCCAATCATCCGCCGGCAAGAAATCGGCGAAATGCTTGGTCAACAACTGCTTCATCGAGTGACGGGTGAGTTCCGAGGCCGCCGCGTTGGCGTCAATGATCCGCCCGGCGGGCATTTCCAACATGAAAATCCCGTCGTCCGTGTAGTCCAACAGACGGCGGAACCGTTCCAGATCACGGACTCGAGCCTGCAATGCCGGGTAATAGCTCTTGTGCATTGAGCGTTCCCCGAGCCCGAGTACTTTCCTTCTCAGATCTTCCTTGGACGGGTCGTTATTGCGGTCAGAGGGCTTGTTCAAACAACTTCTCCACGTCAGATTCCGACGGTGACCGCGGGTTGGTTACCACGCACGGATCCGCGCACGCAAGCGCCGCCAGCTCCCTTAGATCACCTTTCTGTACTCCGATTTGCGACAGCGGAATGTTCGCCCCCACATCACGCTGCAAGTTGGCTACTGCCTCAATCACCCGGTTCAGGGTCGCATTCTCCGTCGAGGATGGCGACAACCCGGGAATCACCCCGGCAAGTTTGAGGTATTTCTCCCGTGCAGCTTCCACATTGAACCGCATCACCCACGGCAACAGGATCGCGTTGCACTCGCCATGCGGTAAATCTTTATTTCCGCCAAGGCTGTGCGCCATGGCGTGGACCAACCCAAGACTCGCGTTGGAGAAAGCCAGTCCCGCCTGCAGGCTGGCACGCATCATCCCCTCCCGCGCGATCATATTTTCCGGTTCTGCGATCGCGGTACGGAGGTGTGTGAACACCAGACGTGCCGCCTCAAGCGCGTGCATGTCCGTGATCGGCGAACTGGCGTTGGACCCCAACGCCTCGACCGCATGCGTCAACACATCCATACCCACGTGCGCCGTCAGCTCCGGCCCCATCGTGACCGTTGTCTCCGGATCGGTCAATGAAATGTCCGGGATCAACGCCTTGCTGATGACCGCGATTTTCGTCGCACGCGTGACATCCGTTATAATTGCAAACTGCGAGACATCCGCCGCCGTGCCTGCCGTCGTCGGGATGAAGATCATTGGAGGCAACGGTCGCGCGATGTTGTCCACGCCCTCGAACTCGAGAATGTCGCCGCCATTGGTCGCCAGGATGCCAATGCCCTTCGCGCAATCCATCGGGCTTCCGCCACCCACCGCGACAATCGCATCACATTCGTTCTCGAGATACACTTCGTGACCCGCAATGACTTCGTAGTCCTTTGGATTCGGGGTAACGTCGGTGAAAAGCGTGAACTCGACTCCATCCTGCTGCAAAGCCGCCGCCAACGGATCAACCCAACCAGCCGCACAAACACCGGGATCCGACACCAGCAACACATGCTTCGCACGGAAGTTCTGGATGTACTGAGGTAGCAAATGCCGCGCACCGGCACCATGCACGAATTCCGGCGCGACAAACTTTCTCAATTCCAACACATCAGATCTGGGATCGTCAGCCACATTCCTCCCGATCCAGGTAAGATCACCGAATCCAGCTTGAGGCATACCTCACATATCAACAAGACTAAATATACGGTTGTTCCGCAAAAAATACAGTTCACAAATTGTTTCCGATCCGCAACAACAGACACTCAACTTTAGAAAAAATAAGCAGAAACTCCTCCCAATACTCGATGCCAAGTTGAAGATGATATTGGAGTTAGAATCCTGTTTCAAGTCCGGCTCGATCCAGATTCCAGGAGAGCATGGTTACCATGTCGCCCTCCGTGAGGGGTAGCCCGGGTCAGATCTTGAGATGAGATTGAACCAGCCGTACTTTCACTCTCGTTCGTCCGTCCGTCCGCCCCCCCACCCCATCCAGCATGGGACCGCCGGACGGCTGATAACATGTGCCGTGTATAAGGCTTTGTGAATCTGTTCGCAAAGGTTGCACCAACGTTCGATTGTTCTGAGGCGGGGCACTACCCGATCAGCCACGGACAGCGCGCGCGGACAACACCCTGACATCCACACGATCACATACACAAACCAAGCGGCGAGACGCACATGGATGTTGCCCTGTTATCGAGAATCCAGTTCGCGCTGACGGTGGGATTTCACTACATCTACCCACCCATCAGCATCGGACTAGGGTTGATACTTGTCATCATGGAAGGGTTGTGGCTGAAAACGAAGCGGCCGGAATACCTCCAGATGACGAAGTTCTGGACTAAAATCTTCGGCCTCGTGTTCGCTGTCGGAGTGGCGACCGGCATCGTGATGGAGTTCCAATTCGGCACCAACTGGTCGAACTATTCGCGCTATGTCGGAGATGTGTTTGGCTCGGCCCTCGCCGCGGAAGGCGTGTTCGCCTTCTTCCTCGAATCCGGCTTCCTCGCCATCGTCCTGTTCGGCTGGGACAAGGTCCGGCCCGGCTGGCACTGGTTCGCGACCTGGATGGTGATGCTCGGCTCACACTTCAGCGCGGTCTGGATCATCGTCGCCAACAGCTGGATGCAAACGCCCACCGGCTTCCATATCGTGGAAACCCCCACCGGTCCGCGAGCGGAAATCACCGACTTCTGGGCCGTCGTGTTCAACCCTAGCACGATGGACCGGCTGACGCACTCGTTCATGGGTGCGTGGCAGGCGGGCGCGTGGATCGTACTCAGCGTCAGCGCTTTCTACCTGATCAAGAACCGGCACACCGACTTCGCGAAAGCGTCGATGAAGATCGCGTTCGTGCTGGCGATTGTCGCCAGCCTCGGCCAGCTGACCACCGGCCACGGCAGCGCGATCACCGTCGCGGAAACCCAACCGGCGAAGCTCGCAGCGTTCGAAGGCCAGTTCGAGGACAAGGTGTCCAACGCGCCGCTGTCGATCATCGGCTGGGTGGACGAGGCCAACCGGCAAACGAAATCGCTCGCGATCCCCGGCATGCTGAGCTGGTTGATCGCTGGTGACACCGGCTACGAAGTCACCGGCCTGAATGCGTTCCCCGAGGACGAGTGGCCGCCAGTGAACACTGTGTTCCAGATGTACCACATCATGGTTACGATCGGGATGGCGCTGATCGGCCTGTCACTGCTGGGTGGGATACTCGCCTGGACCGGGCACCTGTTCAAGCTGCGCTGGATGCTGTGGATCATGGTGCTGACGGTGCTGCTGCCGCAGATCGGAAATCAGATCGGCTGGGCCGCAGCGGAAGTGGGACGGCAGCCGTGGATTGTTTACGGCCTGATGAGGACGGTTGACGGCATCTCGCCAACAGTCAGTGGCAGCGCGGTGATGGCCAGCCTGATCCTGTTCACAATCGTGTATCTCGGCCTGTTCGTCATGTTTGTCGCCTTGCTCGACAAGAAAATCAAGACCGGCCCGGGCACTTACGACCAGTATGTCAAGGAAGGGAGGCGCGCCTGATGGAAATCACCTGGCTGCAAACGACCTGGTGGATCCTGGTCGGCGTGCTGTTCACCGGCTATGCGATCCTGGACGGCTTCGACCTCGGCATCGGCGGGCTGTTCCTGCTGACAAAAAATGACGCCCACCGGCAAACCATGCTGCGTGCAATCGGCCCGGTTTGGGACGGGAACGAAGTCTGGCTGATCACCGGCGGCGGCGCGTTGTTCGCGGCGTTTCCAATGGCCTATGCGACCGCGTTTTCCGGCTTCTACCTCGCACTGATCCTGCTGCTGTTCATGCTCATCTTCCGCGCGGTGTCAATTGAGGTGCGGTCTGCACGAGATTCGGATACCTGGCGCAAATTCTGGGACTACGCATTCGCCGGATCGAGCGTGCTCGCACCGCTGATCATGGGTGTCGCGCTCGGCAACATCGCAATCGGTGTCCCGTTGACGGAAGACCACGAGTACTACGGCAACCTGATCGCGCAATTGAACCCGTACTCGGTGCTGGTTGGCCTGACCGCAGTCGCACTGTTCGTAATGCACGGCTCGATCTATCTCGTGCTGAAAACCAGCGGCGAACTGAACGCGTTCATCCGGCGCTGGATCCGTCCCGCGATTCTGGTGTTCATCGGCTTCTATGTCCTGACCACCCTCGCGACACTGTTCTTCGTGCCGCACATGGCCGAACCTTTCCTGCAACATCCGTGGCTGTTCGTTGTGCCGCTGCTGAGTGTGCTCGCGATCGCCAATGTGCCCCGCGAGATCCACCACAACCGCGAGTGGTTCGCGTTCCTCTCCAGCTGCTTCTCGATCATCTTCCTGATGATCCTGTACGGCATCGGCATGTTCCCGGACATGATCCACTCCAGCATTGCCGGCAACAGCCTCCACGCGGCGAACGCTTCATCGTCGGAGAAAACGCTGATGGTGATGCTGATCATTGCCGCGATCGGGATGCCGCTGGTGCTCGCCTACACCGCCACGATCTACTGGGTATTTCGCGGTAAAGTGGATGTGGACGAGGACGAAAAACCGATGGGGGTTGGGTATTGAAAGCTCCCCGAACTTCAACAAGTTCTTAGCCTTTTATCCTAATCGACGAAATGGACTGGTGTTAACACGCCGGTCCATTTTTCTTGTTTGTCTCTCACGAAGGTAAAGTTATTTCGATTCATCATTGTAATTCACATACACGCAATCACTGATATCTTAGTTTTGCATAACCGGCCAATCAAGCGGCCGGATTATTGGGTCCAGGTTTAATCAGCTGTACCAAACAAGACGGGGGTGTGCACATGCTACGCAAGACGATCTACAGTTTCCTCGCCATGCTGCTCGTGGGGGGTGTCATTGCCTCACCAGTACAATTCACTCCGCAACGTACAACCACGAAGATGGTACCTGGGATCAACGTACCCGAAACGCCGGTCCCGGATGATGTTGATGTCTGGTTTGAGGACTTCGAAACCGATCCATCGGGATGGACATTCTACGATCCATCGAACGTAGCCAGTCACTGGGCAACGGATGATTGGGAATCGTGGAGCGGCGACAGCTGGCGATGTTTTGATCCGAACGTCGGTAACCCGCCGATGGGCGGCTACGAGAACGACTGGCTCGACTTCATGGTCAGTCCGGCGCTGCCATTGTCTGTGGACGCCGATTCGATCATTTTCAACTTCTGGTTCCGTGCCTATTGCGAAGATGGCAATTGGGACGGTGCCAATGTCTGGGTGATGTACAGCGACACACCCGGGACCGCGCCGGAAGACTGCCAACGTATGATCATTAATCCGCTGGCTCAGTCGCCGCAATACACTGAAACAAACGTCGAAGCGTTCGAGCTGTACATGCCGGACCCGGGTCCGTTCCCCGCGTGGGCGGGCGAAGGCACCGAGCCGTTCTGCACAACGTGGACCGAGGAACGGTTCCTGCTGAACGACTACGCCAGCTACGCAACGGTCTATGTCGCGGTCGCCTTCGGTTCGGACACGGCCTACGATTCCAACAACAATCCGGACATGTTCGGCTTGCAGGTTGATGACCTGAAAGTCGCGCAGGATGATGTGACCGTCTGGTTCGAGGATGCGGACGGCGGTAACATCGGCGGCGATCCAACCTTCCTGACCCGCGCCGAGATCAGTGGCGGGCTGCCGATCACGTTGCAGATCATTGACAACGCCGCTAATGCCCATTCGCCGACCCACTACCTCGGGGTGGAAGAACAGCTTCTGGAAATGCAGGACCAGTACGCCGAAAGCCCGGAATTCAACCTGCCGGATGTCAATCCCGGTGAAAGCCTGTGGCTTGACCTGTTCATGTGCATTGATCTGGAATACACCAACAACTTCCCCGATGAGTTCTACTGGCGGCCGGAGCTCTACAATCCAATCACCGAGCAGTGGGCTGCCCCGGGAGCGAACAACTATGTCTACGTTGGCGGTACGGACGGGATCTGGACCTCGTTCAGCACCTCCGGCTACACCTGGGACTGGGACATCACCAACCTCGCCGGCTTGGACGGCGTCAAACTCCGGATTTATTTCCACTGCCCGGAAACACCGCCCGACTTCTCCTTCTTCCGGATTGACGACATCCTGATCTTCAAGGATCAGTTATCCTCCGATGTCGCGATCACCATGGGCATTCCGTACCCGACCACGGTCGACATTCCGGTGGACGGAGACATCGTCGTCAGCAACCTGTCCACCGATCCGGCCGACGAATTCATGGCGTTCTGGGATCTGAATGGCGCGGTATACCCGTTGTGGCCAAACGGGCCGTATTCGCTGGATCCGGGCGAATCGCTGAACCTCGACCTCTGGCATCCGGACAGCCCGCAAGACGGAATCTGGTTGCCGCAGATGGCTGACCTCGGGTTCAACCAGCTGGATGCGTACCACACGTATCAGGATGAGATTCCGGAAAACGACAGCTACCAGGTTGAGATTGACGTGCTCCCGCCGGAACAGTTCGAAATGGGCTGCGACTCGCGCAGTTACTCCGGCTCGCTGACTGTTACCGACGCCAACGACGGACCGGTGGTCCACCTCGTACCGGATGAAATCAACCCGGATTTCTTCGCCGGGATGACCTACAACATCGACATGATCAACTTCCGCACCTTCTTCCACTCCGCGGCGGGTGGTGCTCCGGTCAATGCGTCGATGAATTTCCACATCTTCCCGGATGGTCCGACTCCGGCAAACGAGATCTGGAGCGGTACGTACTACTTCGACGTGGACCCGGGCTATACCGGTGAGTACATGGTCAATTTCGACATCTCCGGTTTCCCACAACTTCAGAACCTGACGGGCAACTTCTGGATCTGGGCGGAGATTACCGACGAAGGCATGGATGGGTACTACCAGCCGTTCCCCTTCCGGACCAACCCGAACCAGCATCAATCCAACCAGTTCTATGATTTGCAGGACGCCCTGAACGGTGACTTCAGCACCGGCTTTGGCCATCACCTCACCGCGACGATCTCCGAGGCGGACGACCTGCCGGATGTAACGGTAAACGCAACGCCGTTGCAAACTGGGATTCCGTCGAATGGTGGCAGCTTGTTCTACGCGTTGAACATCGCGTCGAATGTCGATTCCTGGATTGAAAACCTGAACTACTGGATCGACGTGCTCGGCCCGAACGGTGGCATGGTGCATGCTTACCGCACCGCCACCTTCAGCATGTGGCCGTACCGGGAGATCGACATCGCATCGATCGAAAACGCCGTTCCCGGCTGGTTGTCAGACGGTGTCTACGTTGTTCATGCCAATGTCGGATTCTACCCGGACGCCATGGCGACCGACTCGTTCCTCTTTTACAAGGGCGATGACTTCAACACCGAAGGAACCGTGACCGAGTGGCAACACCAGGTGCTTGACTTCTCGGCCGATGAACCGGTGTCAGCGAAACCGTTGCCGACCGAGTTCCGTGTCGGATTGATTGCGCCGAACCCGTTCAACCCGACCACTACAATTAGCCTCTCACTGCCGGAAACCTCTGCGCTCGAGGTGACTGTGATCAACGTGATGGGTCAGCAGGTCGCGACCATCGCAGATGGCACCTTCGCGGCCGGCAACCACCGTCTCACGATTGACGGAGCGTCGCTCGCCAGTGGTGTGTATTTCGTCCACGCCAATGTCCCCGGCAAGCTGAACGAGATGCGCAAGGTCGTGTTGATGAAGTAGGTGAAAGACAGTTGTGAGTAATGAGTGATGAGTGGTGAGTTAAACACTTGAACCACCGGGGACACGTCGATGACAACGTGTCCCCGGTTTGTTATGCACCTTCCATCCCTCCTGCGTTTGAGTAACCCCATATCTTGAGCTACCTTACTCTTGGGTCTACGAAGTTCCCCCCGCACCGATGTTCAACCTGAGGACTGATTTCATGAGTCGCCCGCTGTTTTCGATGTATGTGATCGCGCTGATCGTATCGTTCGCCGTGTCGTCGTTCGCCGCTACGCAGCTCGCGCTGCCCGACATGCCCGCTGAAGCCCGGCAGAAGCTGTCCGGATCGTTGCAAATGCAGCTCGTGGCCAAGCAACGCCTCGCCGATCAAACCTGGCCGGCTTCCAGTGTGGAAGGCTGGCTGGTCCGTGGGGACGCGTCCACGCGTGCAACGGGCGACCACCTGGTCTACGTTCACCTGGACGCCTATCCCAGCCCGGCACAAATTGACGCCATGGCCGCCACCGGCGCCGAACTGATCCTCTCCGACTGGATTCCGCCGCTGGAAAACCATCCGACGGGCTTCTTTCTCGCACGGGTGCCGGTGAACGAGATCGACGACCTCGCGCTGCTGCCATTCGTGAAACGGCTGGGCAACGGTGAGGACGTGCTCGCGCCGCAGAACGATATCGCCCGGGAGCTGAACGGTGTCAACGCCGCCGTGACCTCCTACGGCGCGGTGTACAACCAGGGGAACGGGGTACGTGTCGCGGTGCTCGACTCCGGCGTCGATGTTGACCATCCGGACATTCCGGTCCCGGTACACGCGGTCGACTACAGCGAATGGCCGGACAGCAACTTCACCGTCGGCAACACTGTCACCGGGCACGGCACCCATGTCTCCGGGACGGTGCTCGGACGCGGGACCGCGTCCGGCGGCCTCTACGCCGGTATGGCGACCGAGGCAGAGCTGGTGTTCCTCAAGATCGGAAACGATGCCGAAGGGCTGGAAACCTCCGCTGGTGTGACACATTCCTTCATCGCCGCGCGGGACTACTACGACTGCGACGTCGCGTCCATGTCCTACGGCTATTTCAACGAGTTCCTCGACGGTTCCATGGAGAACGAACAGGCCGTGGATTACGTCGTCGATGACGGCATGATCGTCTTCATCTCGGCGGGTAACAGCGCCAACGACGATCACCATTATTCGTTGACCGTGCCCGCGAACACTCAGTCGGCGTTCATCGGCCTCACGGTATCGCCGTGGGCGACGGGGCAAGTGTTCCTGGTGAACGTGATTGCCTATGACGGCCCGAACACCGACGACCGCACCTTCTTCGACGTCGCCGCATACGACAACAATTTCCTGCAGTTGGACGCGACCGTCAGCGACCAGCAGCAATCTCCGCGTGGGACCGAATCCCGTTACCTGCTCGGGGACGAGGTGCTGCCAAGCAACGCCGACCACCGCTACATCACGATCGCCAACAACTCCGATCATGACCAGGAGTTCCACCTGTATGTCGGTGTACAAACCCTTGGGCCGTACAGCATCGGGTACGAATTCAATAACGGCGATCCGCAGTACACTGTCGGTTCTCCGGCCATCGCGGACGGCGCCATAGCGGTTGCGGCCTACACCAGCCGCACCGAGTGGGAAGACTATGACGGGGATCCACACACTGCGTCCGGCACGATTGGCGACATCGCGTCCTTCTCCAGCATCGGACCACGTATTGACGGTCTGCAGAAACCGGACATCGCCTCGCCAGGAAGCATGATCGCGTCCGCGCGGGACGGCGACGTTTCCAGCCTTCAGCCCGGCGGCAGCTACGACAACTATATCCTGCTGAATCCCGGCGACGCACCCGGTACACCGGGGGATTATGTCCTTTTCCGCGGAACGTCGATGGCCTGCCCCGCCGCATCTGGCGCGACGGCTGCCGTGATGGCCAACTGGTACCTGCACGGAGCCGATCTGCCGCTGGGTCACATGGTGCGGCAGGTGTTGATGGATCATGCCGTCAGCGACCAGTACACCGGAACCGTGCCGAACACAACGTGGGGCTATGGCAAGATTGATGTGCTGCCGTTGGCTGAGTTCATCGTCAACGACGCGCCGGAGTCGGAAACTTCAACCCTGCCGGATCAGTTCGCGATCTCAACGTTGTATCCAAACCCGTTCAACGCCCGCGCGACGGCGGTAATCTCGTTGCCACGGCCGGTGCGTGCGGAACTCGCGTTGTACAACCTGCTGGGTCAAAAGGTGGGTGTCGTGGCGCGCGGGGTGTTCACTGCCGGGCAGCATACAGTCTCACTGAACGCCAACTCGCTGGCGTCCGGCACCTACCTGCTGCAGCTGGCCACCGAGGACGGGCAGTCCCTCGGCCGCAAGGTGACGGTGCTGAAATAAACCGTCTTCGCCCAGTTGGTGGGTGGTTCTGGCAGCCAGTGATCCGGTTACTCTGCGACGACGCGACCATTTGTTGACTGTGGCCAGCACAACTGCTCCAGCTTTTCAAGCAGCTCCTGACGCTTGAACGGTTTGGGCAGGAACGCCAGCTCATTGTCGGTAATCTCGTCCAGCGTGAACCGGCCGCTGTACCCGCTCGTGAACAGAACCGGCACTTCATTCCCAAGTTGCTGGATGTGCTCGTACATCTCCAGGCCTTCCATCTCCGGCATCACGATATCGCTGATGATGCAGGTGATTTCATTGCGGTGGCTTTTGTACTTCTCCAGGCCGATCAGCCCATTTTCAGCGAGGATTACGCGGCACCCCTCATGTTCGAGAATGCGTGCGACCGTCTTGCGCACGTACCCGTCATCTTCAGCAACCAGAACCGTCAAATCGCTGATATCACTGGCCGCCTTCGAGGTATCCATCTCGGTCTCCTGGTGTGCAATCTCCCTCGTCTGAGGCAAATACACAGTGAACGTTGATCCCTTCCCCGCCTCACTACTGACTTCCAGCATGCCCTGATGTTGCAGTATGATGCCGTAGGCTGTTGACAGTCCAAGCCCGGTTCCCTTGCCCTCACCCTTGGTGGTGAAGAAGGGTTCGAAAATGCGATTGGCGATTTCGGGTGGAATTCCGGTACCCGTGTCGGACACTTTTATCGCGATATACTCATCTTCCTTCGCCCACCGTGGCCGTTCAGAGGTCTTCTCGTCGAACTGAACCACCGACGTTCGCACCAGCAACCGCCCGCCGTCCGGCATCGCATCCCGGGCGTTAATGCACAGATTCATCATCACCTGTTCGATCTGACCCCGGTCGGCGACTACATGTTTGATGGTGGTGTCCGGCTGCCAGACCAGGTTGATCCGTTCACCGATCACACGCCGGATCATGCGCAGCGTGTTCGACAAGTCCGCGTTCAGATCGTAGTTCGTCACCTGCAACACCTGCTGGCGGCTGAACGCGAGCATCCGCTGAACAAGCGTGCCAGCACGATCGGCGGCGGCTTCGATTGAAACAAAATGTTCATTCGCCGGGTCCTGCTTGCTGTGCTGGAGCTGGCCAAGCTGAGTATGGCTGTAGATCACCTGCAGGATGTTGTTGAAGTCATGCGCCACACCCCCCGCCAGTTGCCCGACAACTTCCATCTTCTGGGCCTGAAGCAATTGCTTCTCGAGATCCAATTCTTTGCTGATATCACGCGAAAACTCGTAGAAATTGGTGATCTCACCTGACTCATTGAGCAACGCCGAAATCATCACGCTGACGGTAACCGGCGTGCCGTCCTTCTTGGGACGAATAAACCGGCCGTTCCAGAAATGATCCCGCTCCAGCCGCTGCTTGATCTCTGCCGCCGACGTCTGATTCTCCTGAGTGCCAAACAGTGTCGTCACCTCGCGGCCGATCACATCGTCCTGCTCGTACCCGAAGGTGTTGCAGAAGGACGGATTGACGTATTCGATGATGTAGCGATTGTCCGTAATCAGGATCGGATCCGGCGATTGCGCGACAATCTCAGCCTGCTTCCAACGTTCAAACAGGGCCGAGCGCCAATCCTTGACGAAAAGGTGAACCACGACAACGGAGATCGCGGTAACCACAAGTCTGTCCAGAAGATCGGTGAATTCGAACACGCTCGTAGTGCCATACAACTGCTCCGCGAACTGCACCTGCAGCAGCGGAGGCAACAGGACGGTGGCAAATCCCAGGGCGTAGAGGAAGTGCAGATGGTTTTGCAGAACCAGGTGAGCACCCAGCACGAGCACAGCTGGCAGGATCATCAGGCTGATCAGGTTCTCCGGACCGTAGACGATCTGCAGCGAAAATGAGAGGAAAAAACCGGCTAGAACCAGCAGGTTGAAACCGAGCTGAGTCTTGCCCAGACGTTCAACCAGAAGCGCCGTGAAGGCCGTTGCGATCAGTACGAGGATGTACGGCAGGTCGGTGAACGTGCCCTTGAGGGAATTGTAGTAAATGACGATCAGCCCACCGATGATCATGGACAACGAGACAACGGTCAGATTGATACGTTTTCTCGTGATCACCGGCTCATTTGCCTGCGCGTGATTTTCGCTGAGTATCCTGTGCATGAAGCTTCCCTTGAGGCCAAACTTATGATAATCAGTATCAGAATCGTAGCCATTTTCGTGCCAGTTCTGATGTACCATCTTCTCACAACTCTTTATATTTTCAGAACAAACACGTAAAAGTGACACGATTGCGGCGGGCAATCGTGGTCGGCGCTTTTGGGAATTGACCCAAAAGAAAACGGGACAAGCGTTTTGCCTGTCCCGTTCGATCTATGGTCAATCCATGCACCCGGGAACTCACCCGGAAGTGTGGAATTATGACGCGTTGTACGCCGCTGCCCAGAACTCGGCGAACTGTTCGATCGTCGTCGGAGTGGTGTTCTCGTCGTTGCGCGGCTCGTGCGGACGAACCTCGCCCTTATTCAGCCCCTCGCCCAATTCGACCATCATTTCCGCCGCCGACTGACTCAATCCAGCCTGCATCATGCCCTGCAGCGCCTGGTCCGGCGGAAACTGAACATACTCAAGATCCGGCTTTCCGATCTTCTCGCCGTACAGCTTCGTTATCTCGCCGTACGATACGTCACGGTTGCCCTGCAATTCCTGATGCGAATGGCCGGTGAAATCCAACGCCAGCAGACGCTTGATAGCGTAAGCCGCGATGTCTTGCGTCGCGATCATACCGAACGTCGCATCCGGCTTGACCGGCGTGCCCGCAAAGCCCATCGCCTTGATCGTGCCGATCTGCATCATCGTATTTTCCATGAAATAGCCGGGACGCAGGTGCAGAATGTGGATCTCGTCCAGCTTGTTCAACCGCTGCTCCATGTCATACAAGCCCGCGACCGGCCCATTGCCCGACGGCATCTCCGCACCGACACTGCTCAACGTCACCACATGCTTGACCTGGCTCTGCTCCAACGCGTTCGCCAGCGATTCTATCACCTCGTTCTGATAGCCGCGGAAATCCTCGGCGTCATACTTCGGCGGGACCATGACATAGGCCGCCGACGCACCGTTGAACGCCTTTCCCATCGCCGTCTGGTCGTTCAAATCGCCGACGAACACATCCGCACCCTTGTCCGCAAATTCCTGCATCCGCTCCGCGCTGCGCCCAACGACACGTACCTGCTTGCCAGCGTCCAACAATGCGTGAGAGATGCGCTTTCCAGTGTTGCCTGTTGCTCCAGTGATCACGTACATGAGATACTCCCTTTCTGGTTTTGTTTCTTTCTGCAACGTTATCATGACTGGTCTAGTCTATCGTTCCACGGTTTCCGCCGGGGTTTACACCTCCCGAGCTGCGCCGTGTCAGCCCTGAGATTCGTCCGGCTAAATCCTGTTTCTCTGTCTGCACAATCCGAGCAAAATCAACATTACCGCCTCCTCTATAACGACCGGTCTACTATCCGTATCGCGGTATCCTGCCTCCACCACCGGGAAATGCCCGGGGTTTGTCGTCGCCTGAACCTGCTGCCGTGGCTGTTCAGGATGCCCGGCTCAGCCCTCGTTCATCGCATACATCTGCTGCGCGTTGCCGATCAACAGCCGCAACATCGCTGCGGTGTTCTCCAGCGGCCGCACCGACCGTTGCCCACGCGCCAATGCCTGCGCGCCCTCAATCGCCGACAAGGCCAGATCCGCCCACCGCTCCGCCGCCTGTTGCGGAAACTGCGCCTTGACAAACATGTCCACGAACAGCTGGTACCACCCGGCGAAACCGGCGTCCAACGCCTGGCGCAGCATCGTATCCTCTTCGCCAACTTCCTGCGCAACCGTCAGTAGCGCACAACTCTTGCCGTAGTTGTCCTCTTCCAGCAAATGCGCGAAACTCATCGTGATGGCCGCCACCGCCTCCGCGACCGATTCATGCGCCTGCAACGCTTCCGCGACATGATTGCAGTTCCATTCGCCCGCCAGGTTCAACGCCTCGGCGACAATTTCCTCTTTCCCCTTCGGGAAATGGAAATAAAGTGAACCCTTCGGAGCGTTGCTCTCCTGCACGATTTGGTTCAGCCCGGTGGCGTGGTAGCCTTGTTGCATCAACAGATCCATCGTGGTGCTGATGATGCGCTGCCGTGTTTCCTGTGCCTTTGTCATGCCCCAATTATAACGACTGGTCTATTATAATGCAAGTGGGGGGGCTCTGGTAGAGAGACACGAGGGCAAACAGGTTGTTATAAGCGGGAATACATACGATGAACGTCAGGGTGGTCTCCTGGGCGTGCGAATGTCTACCCCGACATCGATGAACGATGCGATCCTTCTCGCGCCTGCGAGGCATCAGGATGACAACCAACAAATTACCACGGACTTAAGTCCGTGGTAAGATAGAGACTTAACGCAGTCCGCCACCCGCAGTCCGTAGCACGCAGTCCGCCACCCGCAGTCCGTAGCACGCAGTCCGCCACCCCGCAGTTCGTCGACCACGTCCGCAGACCGCTGACTGTCTACTTCACCAGCACCAGCCGTTGTGTCCGCTGCTGGTCGCCGACAGAAGCATGGAGGAAGTACGTCCCGCCGGCGACATTCGACGCATCCCACGCCACCTGGTGCGTGCCGGGCGATACCGTCCAGCCTTCACGCAGCACCGCCACCTCACGCCCGAGCACGTCAAACACGCTCAGGTTTACCAGCGACGGCTGCGCCACATCCACCGAGATCGTCGTGGTCGAGTTGAACGGGTTCGGGTAGACCGGGTGCAGGGTGAACTGACGGACGGCTTCGCTGTCCTCACCAGGCACACCGGACGTATTCCCGTAGCCGATCAGAATCGCACGTTCGTAATACACATTGTAGTACGGGTTGTGATCCTGTATCGCGCCGCCTACGACAACGTTATACAGCCCGTCCACGTACACACTGGACGCATCCGCCAGGCCGGGAATCTCCTGGACATAGATCAGCTCGCCGGTTTCGGACAACACCCCCAGCACCGGGGCATTGTCATCCAACGGGTTATACCCGACGAAATAGTAGATGGTGGGATTCGTGGGAACGTCGATCGTGACCGCGTTGGAAACGTACTGATCGAGATTGGTAAACCACAGCTGCTCGCCGTTCGGGGTGTACTTCCCAATGCCGACAGCCGACTGCAGTAGCAGCGAACGATCTCGTGTCAGTTGCATCGACACCGTTTCGCCAAGCGGTTGGTAATTCGGGTTGAAATCCGGCGTTTCAACCGCCCAGCAGAAGTTCAGGTCGCCATCGACCATCACGAGATAATCAGCGTCCACCTGATTCTGGCTGAACGGAAAATTTTTGCCGCGAACATAGAGATAGATCTGATTCGCTGACTTGACCAGACCAGAATTCACAACCTTCGCGACCGTATCACCGCTCCACGCATAGCCCAGATCCCAGTCTTGAGCGACTACCTCCTCGCCGTCCCCGTCGAAGCGTTTCAATTTCAGTCTGATGTCAGCGGGGGAATAGTAATCACCCGCATTGTAATCCAGGGTATACGCGATGAATGTGCAGCCGGCATCACCGGGAACGCTCAAATCCGGGTAGATACGTACCGCGCCCAGCCAGTCCGCTATCGTACCGTCATTGCTTCCGGTACCTGAATAACGGATTTGCCCGGATGGGTAGTAGCACTTGTAGTCCATGTAACACGTGTATCCGTATCCATTCCCGACCGGGTCCACCGTCCCCGACCGCATGCCCTCGTCGTACCCGATATCCAGATCCGCCAACTGGCCGCCCCCGAGATCCCTGGACCCCATCACGCGCCACGTCTGGTCCGCATTCTCTTCCACGTGCAGCAAGTCACTTTGCCAGTAGCCGTAGTAGTCGTACCGGTCATCCGCATAGACTTGATCGACGAGATAGTAGCCCCCGCCCGGGTGCGGGCTGATATGGACAAAATCGTGGTAGTGGTTGTAGCTCGAGCTGGTGGCGCCGTATTTCCAGCGCCATTGTTCGGCGAGTTGCGCGTTCGCGGACAGAGAAGTCAGCACAAGCACAAGCAGGCAGGAAATCCAGAATCCACATTTCATTGGTCACCTCACTCCTGATGCATTCGATATCAGCCAATATACGCGAGAAAACAGAGAATGCCCGTGTCGGCCAACATCCGACACGGGCCAGATTCATGATCACAGGCTCTCACGTATACTCAGCGCCTACTTCGTCCGGAATTCGATCGGCTGCTGCATCCGCACCTTGACCGCGCGGTCGCGTTGCATGCCGGGAGTGAACCGCATCGCCGAAATCGCTTCGATCGCAGAATCCGCGAAGCCGAACCCGAGCGGCTGTTCGCCAAGCACCTCGAAATCGTACGGCTTGCCGTCCTCACCGACCGTAAACTGGATCAGCACCTTCCCGTTCTTCCCGTTCCGGCGTGCGAAATCCGGGTACAGGTTGTTGTCCATCATGTAGCGGTACAACGCCGCCACGCCGCCAATCATTTCCGGCCGTTTCTCCACCGCGAAAAAGTCAACCGGTTCGTTGTCGAACGTGAGGTTTGATACCACGTCGAAGTCCGGATACTGGTACACGTCGCTGTCAATCATCGTCAGATCGTCCTCAAGTGGCATCTCCGGATCCTCGATGGGCAGGCTGGGACGTTCCGGTGCGGGCGGACGTTTCGCCGGTGGGATGTACGGCACATCCGTCACCTCCAGCACCGTTTCCTCGGGCTCAACCGCCGCCGTTTCGCGATGGTCCGTCTTCCACAACAGAAAGACAACCGTCACCAGCAGCAACGCGAGGATCGCGCTGACCTCCACCACTTTCGGATAGGACTCTTTCGCCGAACCGCGCTTCCCGTTCGTATCCACTGTCTCCTCCACAGGTTACCCGTGCCCTCTCTTTTAACCTGAACGGGAATCCGGCTCAGCACAAGCAAATCTCGCAACTTTCTGAAATTCACCGGAGCGAGACAGAGACAAAAAAGGCGTCCCGGTTTCTCGGAACGCCCTGTAATTCCTGTATCAGACGACGATTACTGCAACCTGAAGCGGATCGGCTGCTGCATGCGGACCTGAACCGCGCGGTCACGCTGCATGCCCGGCGAGAATTTCATCGCCGAGATCGCCTTGACACCGGCTTCGCCGAAGCCCAGCCCCTGCGGACGTTCCTGCTTGACAATCACGCCCGTCGGGTTGCCGTTCGTATCGACGATGAACTCGATGATCACGTCTCCTTCGATCTGCGCGTTCTGCGCCATCTCCGGGTACAGGTTGTTACGCTTCATGTAATCGTACAGCGCCTGAGTGCCGCCGACGATCTGCGGCGGTTCCTCGACGAGGAAGAACTCGACGATTTCCTCTTCCACACTGGGAGGCGGAGGCGGAGCATCCATCGTCCAGTCGATATCGTCAATGTCCTCAAACGCCAGGTCCGCTTCGATGTCCACTTCCGGGTCTTCGATCGGAATGGTCGGACGGGCGGGCGGAGGCGGACGCTTCACCTGCTTCGTAATCGGGATCTCTTCTGTCTCGAGGACGACTTCTTCCGCCAACTTGATGGTTACTTCATTGTCAAGCCGTTTCGAAACAAGAAAGACAACAATCACGATCAGCAGGGAGATCACCAGCCCGAGCTCAACGAGCTTCGGGTAGCGCAGCCGCACTTCCGCTTCCGGTTGTTTGTAGGAAAGCATGGGCGGATCCTCCCGTCAGTTATTTAAGCCGCGTGGCATAACTGACACGCAATGTATAGGCATCCCGCAACTGTTCCTGAATATCCGTCACGAGACCCATCTCGACGTCCTTATCTATTTTCATGCTGATAATGATACGGCGGTTCCCGGCGAACTTCTCCGCCATGATCGGTTCGATGTCATCCATCGTCACGATCTTGTCATCCACCGACACACGCCCAAGCTTGTCCGCCCACAAATAGGCGATGTTCCGCTTGGACTCAAGCTTCTCCGTCGTGCGGGCCGCCGGCAACAGCACCGGAAGACCGTTAAACTCCTTGAACACGGTCACGACCATGAAGAAGATCAGCAGCATGAAAATGATGTCCGGCAGCGAGGCTGTGGGAATGTCCGCGCCTGCCTTCGTTTTCTTGGCAAACTGCATCTAGACCTTCCCCCTTAACTTTCCGGTTCGGCAATGGAGATTTTCGTTGCCCCGGCAGCTTTGACCGCGTCCAATACCTGGATGAAGGCGTCGTACTTCGTCCCCTTCTCCGTCTTGATCGACACGATCAGCTTCGGCTTGCCATCCGCATCGAGCCCACGCGTTTCCACCTTCGTGCGCGTCACTTCCTGCACCTGGGTGATGTCGGTCAGCTCGTCGTCGATGAGGATCTGCCCCTGCGCGTTAATCAGCACGTTGCTGATGTTCTCCGGGTTCACCTTGAACTCACCGCCACGATCCGGCAACTGCATCGGAATGCCGATATCGATGTCGATGGTCGTCGTGACCAGGAAGAAAATCAGCAGCATGAACACGATATCCGGCAGCGATGCCGTCGGGATATCATCCTCACCGCGGATTCTCCGTTTCAATAAGGCCATACTCGCCTCCGAGGTGGCTGGTTAACCGTTGGTGCCACCACGCGTGACTTCCGGGTGCGCCGCTTCGTACTCGAGAAGCGTGTCGACAAACTCGACCGACGCTTCCTGCATGTCACCGACGATCTTGTCGATGCGAGACACGAAGAAGTTGTTGAAGAACTGAATGATCATCGCGACGATCAGACCAAACAGCGTCGTCAACAGCGCCTGCGAAATACCATCCGCAACGATGGACGGCGAAATGTTGTTCGCCGCCGCGATCGCGTCGAACGCGCCAACCATACCGGAAACCGTACCGGTAAACCCAAGCATCGGGGCAATCGCAATCACGGTGCTCAACCAGACGAGGTTCTTCTCGAGGAAGCTCATCTCGATCTGACCCGCGTTCATGATGTTCTTTTCAACCGCGTCAATGCCCATGCCCATGCGCTGCAAGCCGGCGTGGAACACCGAAGCAATCGGACCACGCGTCTTCTCGCAAACTTCCTTCGCCGCCTGTGGGCCACCTTCCTGAAGAGCCTGGTTCACCTTCACCACGAACTTCTTCGTATTCACCGTGGACATGGAAAGGCTGATGAAACGCTCGATCACGAACATCAAACCGATAATGAACACGGCGAGAATCGGCCACATGAAGTCACCGCCTCGCAGAAACAGCTCAACCATTCCGGCCTCCCTCGTAACGGACGTGCTGAGCCATGACCAGCTTCAGCATTTGGAACGCCCCTTAGTGTGTTTTGTAAAGATGTGACGTACAGTCTCTAAGTTTACCGAGAAGCGGAAAAAGAATCAACCGCTCTCCTCGAGTGAACCCGACCGTGCAAGCGCATCCGCCTCGCCCATCCGAGTCAGTGCGCTGTCCACCGTCGCGTCCCCGTTAATCAACACCTGCCAGAGGTAATTTCGCCCATTGTACAGGCGTTGCGCCACCTCCGCACGGATCTGGTTCTCGAGATAATCCGCGTCCTGAGTCCAGCCTTCCGCGTCATACTCGAGGTCTCTGTCCGCGGCATACGCAAATAAATCTTGCAGCTGCGCGCGTGTCGGCTGCCAACTCCGGAGGAACTCGTCAAACGGCATCGTCGGCTGACCCATCTGCGACGCCAGCTCCTGCGACCAGTCGAACAGAATGCGCTCACTCAACAGGTCTGCTCCATAGTCGCTCAACAACCCCGGATGGATTAATACGTCCGGCTGAATGCCTCGCTCGCCGTACACCTTGCGCCCGGTACGCGTGTAAAATGGTTCGCCAAGGCTGTCCGGCGAAGAAATTTCCAGCGAATCCATGTCCGATCCGTCACGGTACGCGCCCATCAGGTACTCGCCGATGCCATCGTCCCATGGACGCTGCACACAACGCCCGGTGGGCGTATACCAGCGGCTGATCGTAATCCGCACCACGCTGCCATCATTCAGCTCGAACGGGTATTGCACCAGCCCCTTGCCGAATGTCGGCTGACCCAGCACCAGGCCACGGTCAAGATCCTGGATCGCGCCGGCGACGATCTCGCTCGCGGACGCAGTCCCGTTGCTCACCAGCACGATCAGTGGCATGTACGCATGCGTATTGCTGGTCGACCAGAGTGTGTCGCTGGTGCCCTCCGCACGACCCTTCGTCGTCAGGATCACCTGGTCGGCGGTGAGGAACTTGTCCGCCACCTCATGCGCCTGGACACGGTATCCGCCGGAGTTGCCGCGCAGGTCGAGCACCAGCTGCGTCATCCCCTGCCGCTCGAGATCGTCCAGCGCCTGCTCGAGCTCAGACTCGGTCACGGCGGTGAACTGGCTGATCATAATGTAGCCCGTCTTGCCGTCGTCCAGCAGGAACGAGGCTTCCACCGAGTGAATCGGGATCTTACCACGCGTCAATGTGAGCTTGATGAGCTCGCTCTTGCCCGGACGGCGGACGCTGATGTTGACCTGCGTCCCCTCCGCCCCGCGCAATTTCTTGCGCACATCGTCGTTCGAGATGCCAATCGCGCTGACACCCTCGATCTCCACGATCTGGTCGCCGGCACGCAGGCCCATTCGATCCGCCGGGGTGCCGGGGATCGGGCTGACGACCGTGATCACACCGTCCCTGATCTCAAACTGGATGCCGATCCCGCTGAATTCGCCCTGCATCGTCTCATCCACCGCCTCCTGCTCCTTCGGCGGGATGTAAACCGAGTGCGGATCGAGCTGCTCGAGCAATCCAACAATCGCGCCCTCGTACATCAGCGAATCGTTTGGTTCATCGACGTAAGCGTGGTCAACCAGACGGATTACGTCACGGAACTTGCGCTCGGGACTGGTCGAACCGGTGGGGATGCCGACCGCTTCCGGGCCGTCGCTGACCACCAGGCCAGCCACGAACGCCACCAGCACTGCGGCGAGCATCAACAAAAAGGAGGGACGTCTGCTTGCGGAACTTCGATCGTCGTGCGCCATCTCGGACTTTCTCACGTGGGGTTACGGGCTCCGGAACGTAGGCAGGAAACCTCTGCCCGCGCCAGCCTCCACCGGACATGGACGTGAGATGGGTGACAAGGCTTGTCTCGCATTTAATCGGGGACAGACGGTGGTTTTTACGTTACATAATTCACACAAATTCTACCGTCTGTCCCTGGTTTATCATCAAGCGCCAACGCAACAAGTTCTTTATGTGGGCCAATCACCGCAGATACGCCACCTTCTTCTGACTCAGGTTGCGGCCATCCCTGTGCTGCAACGTGAGGAAGTAGATCCCCGACGCGCACCCGTCCGGCAGGGTCACGGTCTGAACAAACTCACCGGCCGTGCGGTTGTCCACAGCTTCACTGTGGATGGTCTGTCCGAGCACGTTGTGAACAGCCAGGTCGTAAACACCCGGATCGCGAACCGAGATCGTCAACGCAACGCTACTGTTGAACGGATTTGGGTACGCATTGCTGATCAGGACAGGTGAATCCGAAGGGAGACTGGTGGTTACTGGCGAAGATGCTACATCATTATCACCAGCTACGGAACCATCGTCAATATAGACTTTGAACGCGAAAAGACGTGCGGGATCAACACTACCAGCTACATATGCAACACTTTCATCATCGAGATAGAAACCAGCATACTCCTGAACTCCGTAAGAAAAACTATCAACACCAAGAACTGTGATTTGGGGCCAGATATTATCACCATCCGGTGTGATCCGTTGAACCAGGAATTCTTGATAATCCTCGAAACCAATAGCGCCTTTGTAATAGCAAATGACCGATTCACCATCAGGAGAGAGCAAATCCGGTCCCGGTGAGTATTGTTCGACGGTACTGTCACCTGCGGCAGGCCCCCAGTCTGTCCCGTGACGGCGTGTGCCATCAAGCAGCAGTTGTTCAAAGCGTGGACGCGCATGACGGCTGTCAAGGCAGAGTTGTTGTACAGTGCGATCCGCAAGGATTACTGGGCTGGATTGATCACCACGATAGTGCCAGGTTGGCTCCCAGGTATTATATACCTCAACACCTTCGATCGCCCATTGCGGAACGAGATCATCAGAAAGCCGCTGCCAATAGATCGGTGTGGTGATCACATACCCACCTTGGGGATCACGGCGAAGATAGATGTCGTGCCAATTGCCATAGACATCAGCATTACCCAGAGGTTTGTCCATTACCAGCAACGCGTCATCATACAACGTGGATCCATCAGCAAGGATTCGCTGGGCATAAATGTGCCGAACTCCCCAGTAGCCGTCAGCATCTGTACCGTAAAGGACGACCATGCCCCCCGCGCCATCGTCAACAAACTCACAGGGTAGTTGATTGTTGGTAGCGAATCCAACATGGAGATCGCCGTCCGGACACTTCAGTGTGCCATCGGCGTTGACACCACACACGAAGGCGTCATAGTTACCAATACCCAATCTCCAGATTCCCCACAATCCACCAGCGCCATCGGAAAGTGTCCAATGGCCGAGGAAGCTCATCGGCATTTTGTAGGTGTGGCTATGAGTGCTGATATCCAGGCCCAACTCACCCCACAAGAGTTCGCCCTGCTGGGTGATCCGTTGCGCATAGATGTCCCAGATCACTTCCTGGTTGTCAAGGTAGCCACGCGAGTACATGACAATGCAATCACCATCCGGACCAGGCTGAATTCCACACAGGTAGTGCGTCGAATCCCGCGCCACGGGAATCCCCTGCAAATCAAAGGACCGGTATCCCTCGCTGTCGAGATGCTGGACAACAACCTGCTGAACAACAGGATCCGTAGCAAGCTGAGCATACCACAGTCCACCTTGACCGTCCGGACACATGTCCCCTGACAACGGACCTCGATCTACCAGCAGAACACCCTCAGAAGACCATTGGGCGAGGGCGGAGGATGATAGCAGCAGCATTACAAACAGTATGAGCTTGACCGCGAGCAGCTTTGGCCGGTGGAAGTTGTACGATGGGCCCATGGGTTTCATTCGTCCGATCTCGGGTTTCGAGTGTTGATATAATCTGTCAATCCAGCACGGTGGAAAGCAACGTGTGGGGTACAACAATCTAAAACCGTCACCAAATAAAACACCCTCAGGATTTCCGGAGGGTGTGAAATGAGTCGAGATGATCAATTCGTTGCTCTTGCCCGTGTTGGCTGCGACAACGCGGGCTAGCCTACCTCAGAAAACCCCTGCTGGCGGAGCCATCAGGGGCACATGTCTTCAGACACACGTGAATCCAAATACCTATGCCTCCAGGGGCACATGCACTCAGGCTATCACCGTTCGCCGCTGATCTTGAGGATGGCGTCCTGGGCTTCCTTGCGGACCAGCGCGTCCCGGTCCTGCAGCAGCTTCTGCAGGTCGGGCAGGGCCGCACGCGCCGGTGGGCCGATATTGCCCAGCACCCGCGCGCCGCCGAACTTGCGGTACAGCTGGTTCGACCGCAGCTGCAGAATCATATCATTCGTAATCGACGGGCCGAGGATCGTCAGCGCGTTGATCACCGCGACGCGTACCTTCACGTTCGAATCGTTCAACGCCGTAATCAGGTTCGATTTGGCGGTTTCGGCCAGCGAGGAGAAGGTGCCGATCACTCGCGCCGCGCCTTCGCGTGAATACCAGTACTTGTCGGTCAACGCGTTGATCAGTTCCTTACCGCCGACCGGCCCGATGCGGATCAACGCCTGCACCACCGCCTCACGCACCTCTTCGTCGCTGTCCCGCAACGCGTGCACGATGTTCTGGTACACCGGCAACGCGTCCGAGCCCGCTCCGCCCAACGCTTTTGCCGCTTGAATCCGGACACGCGGGTCCTTGTCCCGCAGCAGCTTCGCCAACGGGTCCAGCACCATCGAGACGTCCTTCGGTGGCATGCCGGACAACACCTCCGCCGCCCACAACCGTTGTTGCGCGGACTCACTCTCCATCCACGGCTCGATCGCGTGCACACCCGCTTCGCCCATCCGGCTCAAGGCCTTCAACGCGATCGCGCTGGTCTGCTCGCGTTCCACCGCTTCCTTGATCAACTGCACCTGGGAGGCGGAAGCTTCCCCGATCCCACCAAGCGCATACAGCAGGCTGGCCTGCGTGCTGTAATCCGATGCCCGCAGCAGATCACCCAGCCGTTCCACCGCCGGGGCCGCCGCCGGGCCGATGCCGCCCAACGCCATCGCTGCGCACGAAACCCGCAGCTCATCGATCGCGTCCAGTTCTTCCAGCAGGTACGGTACCATGTCCGCCGCTTCCGGACCAACACCCTCGATCACGCTCGCCAACCGGCAACGGGATTCGACGTCGGTGTTCTTCTTCCACGCCTTGATGATGTACGGGACGCCGTCCCCGCCCGCCGCAATCGACGCTTCCATGAACTTGTCGATCAACCGTTCATCGTCGGTGGCCAGCATTTTCTCGAGGTGCTTGCTCACACCCATCCCGTCAATGACCGGTTCCTGGTCAATGTTGCAGCCGGCAACTAGACTGAGAAGAATCAGGATAGACAGGAAGGATGAGACACGTGACCGGATACTCATGAGACGCCTCGACGTTCGATCGACATCAATGACCCGGGGAGATCCACGCTGAATGAACGGCCTGCGGATGTGGCAAATAGGTCAAACCAGCTTCTGATAGCGGAATTCCGACCTCCCCTGACAATTACGGAATCCCGGCACAAACCAGTAAATCGATTTGCTCGAATAAGTATACGACAGTGTCGATGATTGCTCCAAAGCCCATACCTCGAAAACAGGCTTTACATCTGTGGTCTCCCGAACCCAACCCCGTTCCAATCTTTCAACCCTTACCTTCCACCCCATGCGCACCTGGTACCTCAACCTGCGAACCCCCACCGACGCCCTGCGGTCACGCTTCATGCTGGCCGTATCGTTCGCCGGGCCAACCATGGCTGTGCTGCGGTTCGGCGAAGTCATCGCACGCAAGGACTTGCTCGCCAATCCCCTCTGGGTCACGTTGATCACCATGGTGATGCCTGTCAGCAGCCTCGCCGCCTTGTGGGCGGGGCGGATGCTGAAGGGACGCGACCAACGGCCCTACATTCTCATTTCGGGTGTTATCAGCAGCCTCGCACTGGCCGGCGGGGCGTTTGTCAGCAACGTCTACCACCTCCTGATCGTGTTCATCGTCTTCTACCTGCCGTTCACCATTCAGCTCACCGGGCAGAACCGGATTCTGCAGCAACACGTCGACAAAGCCAAACAGGGCGGACTGTTTGGCACCTCGATCGGCATCCGTGAAGCGATCGCCGCCGTCGTGTCCGTGTCCGCAGGCTACTGGATGGACCGTGAAACCGGCGGCTACCGGCATGTCTTCCTCTTCGCCGCCGTGTTCAACATGGTCTCGACGATTGCGTTCGCGTCCATGCCGACACGCGCCGACCGTTCCGCCCGGCTCGAACGGTTCAGCACTTCTGTCTTCACCCAGCCGCTGGTTGAGATGGTCCAACTGTTGAAAAATCGCCCCGACTTTTTCCGTTTCGAGCTGGGGTTCATGGTCTACGGGATCGCATTCATGACGACCCTGCCCGTGGTGCCGCTGTTTCTCGTCGATGAACTGCAGCTCGACTACACCACCATCGGATTCGCGCGTGGCACGATCTACCAGCTGGTCGTGATCCCCTCGATCTGGCTGTTTGGACGCTGGTTCGACCGTATGCCGGTGCACACGCTCGCCGCACGAGTATTCTCGCTGCTGGCGATCTTTCCACTGTTACTGATCTGCGCCGGAGTGTTTGACTCGCTGGCGCTGCCGTTCGTGTACGCGTCTTTCATCATGTTCGGCGTCGCGATGGGCGGGGTTGCGGTGTTGTGGAACATCTCCAGCGTGCGCTTCGCGGCCAACGAAGACGCCGGCTCGTTCCAGGCGGTCCACCTCGCCGCGATGGGTCTGCGCGGGATGTTCGCGCCGCTGCTGGCGTTGCTGGTAATGCACGTTTTCGGCACCATCACCGCGCTCGTCGTCGCGGCGGTGCTGTGGCTGCTGTCCGGCCTGATCATGCAACTGCTGCAACGGTATGATGGGGACAAGATGTGAGTTCCTGGATGAATCAGGGAACATGTTCCGCGATTTCCATCTTTCGACTAAGCAGTCGTATATTACTGGATATGCTTTGAACCCATGCTGATTTGATGTGAGTGAACCTATGAAAACGCTCGCCTCCATCCTGCTTCTCGTTATTGTCCCGGTACAGGCCGCCTTTGCTCAACCCTACGAAGTCTGGACACAGATCTTCGGCACCGACCGCCCGCAGTACGAGGATTACTATAACGTCACGGAGCTTGCAGGCATACCAAGTGGTGGCTTTTACATGACTCTTGATACCTCGCATTGGCTCGGTTTGCATTACGACAACATCACTGAGAATTACATCTGCCGCATGGATGATCAGGGCGAACAAGTTTGGGAACGTGAAGTGTGGCCCAATCACGGCCATTATTTCACCAACATCAGCGTCACCATGTCTGAATCCTGCCTTTACGGACTCATCATTAACGATGAGCCTTACGGCTGCCTCATGCATTACGGAAACTGTTCACCATCAGGTACGATCACATACTCCACCACGCATGAGGATGCCTGGCTGGGTGCGATCAGGGCATATCCTTCTCTGGACATTTTCGGCCAGATGATTGTGGGGTACGTCCAGAACGAGTACGATTACGATCCCGAATTCATCGTGTTCCAGCAGCGCGAGCTGGATGGTGACCCCGTGCAACAACATATCCTGCCGTGGACGTTCACCGGAGTTCAATTCAGCTACGATTCGATCAAGGATATCCTTGTCTATTCAGGAAATATGATCTTCGTCTACTTCCGCGGCCGACTCCCCGGTGATATCCAGGACAATGACTACCTGATCCAGTTGGATTCCTACTTCAACGTCGTGGAGCATCGCTACACCAACGAATTTCGAGATCCACAATATGACTACCGCAGCCAACCGAAGATGATGCGTACGTACGACCAAAACATCATCATCTACTCGAACATGGGAATCGGGAAATATACACCGGACGGCGCGCTGCTGTGGTTTACCCCGCTTGATGACATCGAAATCAAATCCGTGGACGAAGCATATCCCGCCGGCGAACCGCCTTACCCACTGCTCTGGGTGGGTAGCATGGACGGTGATCCAACCGTCGGATCGTTCACAGGTGAGGGTGACCTGGATTGGACGATTGAACCGGACAGTATCTCCAATCTGAGCAGCGTTCTCATGGCTGGCCCAGATGAGTTCCTCGTGTCTGGAAGACGCTTGGTTGATGGATCTGACGAGACGTTCTACCAGGGTGTCTTGCGGAAATACTCCATGAATCCCTCCGGCATTGATGAGGGGACGGACCCAGTGTTCCCGGCAGATTTCGCCATCGAATCCGTCTATCCCAACCCGTTTAACTCAACCATTACCCTGACGTTCACCCTGCCCGCTCCAGCGGTTGTATCGGCAAACGTGTTTGACGTGCTGGGACGTTTGATCAACGTTCCAATCGCGCCAGTCGCTTTCCCGGCTGGCAGGCATGAGTATTCCTGGACAGCGAAAAACCTGACATCTGGTACCTATTTCCTGCAACTGGATGCCAACGGCCAGACCCAAACCCGGCGCGTCATCCTGCTGAAGTAGTCTGCGGAACTGACGTCCTGATGCAAGCTGGATTTTCCCTGCACAATCGCTTGGACGATCTGCGTCTGATTCTCGCCCCTGAGTTGCCTTGTCCCCCGAGCACGCTCTACCTTCCCGCGCACCCCTGGCGCAACTCATGGAAACGCAACGCTATGCCGACTGTGGATCGAACCGCCCCCGGCCGTCTCGAGCTACCCGCCGACGAGCTCCGTACGATCGCGACCGATGTCCGCCGTGACATCCTGACGATGATCGCCAACGCGAACAGCGGCCACACCGGCGGCTCGCTGTCTGCCTGCGATTTCATCACCGCGATCCTGTTTCATGCCGCGACCATCGACCCACGCAACCCGTCCTTCGACGACCGCGACTTCTGGAATGTGTCCAACGCGCACATCTCGCCGTTGATCTACTCGGTGATGGCGGAACGAGGCTACTTCCCGCTTTCCGAACTGCTCGGCTTCCGGCAATTGAAGGGCAATCTGCAGGGGCATCCGTCCGCGCATGACACACCGGGCATCGAGGCGTCCGCCGGATCATTGGGCCAGGGACTGAGCGTCGCGATCGGTGTGGCGATGGCGTCCAAGCTGGACAAGCACCCGCGGCGGATTTACTGCTGTCTCGGCGACGGCGAATTGCAAGAGGGCTCGATCTGGGAGGCAGCGCTGTCGGCAGCCCATTACCACTGCGACAACCTGACCGCGATTGTCGACTACAACGGCGCGCAGATTGACGGACGCGTCGAGGATGTCATCGGCATCGCACCTCTGGCGGAGAAGTGGGAATCGTTCAACTGGCATGTGCTCGAGATCGACGGACATGACATGAACCAGATCCTGGACGCCTTGCGTGAGGCCGACCAGCTGACGCAACAGCCGACCGTCATCCTCGCACACACTCTCATGGGCAAAGGGTGGCGTGATATCGAGGACGATTACCGTTGGCACGGCAAACCGCCAACCGTCGACCAGGCGAACACGGCGTTGATGCAAATCGGCACCAGTTACGATGAATGGCGGGCGCGTCTCGCGGGATCGGAGGTGACCGCATGACGATGCGCACGTTCGACCGCAAAAAGACACGTGAAGGCTGGGGCGACGGCCTGATCGACATCGGCGAACAACACGGCGACGTGGTCGTGATGGTTGGCGACAACGCGATCTCGTGCAACGTCGACCGTTTCGGCGAACGCTGGCCCGACCGGTTTTATGAGATGGGCATCAGCGAGATGCACATGGTCAACGCCGCGGCCGGAATGTCACTGATGGGCAAGGTGACGTTTTACGTGACCTACAGCGCGTTCGGCGTCGGACGGGTGTACGATCAACTGCGGGTGACGGTCGGCTACACACCGTGCAACGTCAAGATCGGCGGGGCGCACTCAGGGCTCAGTGTTGGTCCGGACGGCGCGACGCACCAGATGATGGAAGACCTCGCGTGCATGCTGGCGTTGCCGAACTACACCGTGCTCACCCCCGCCGACTACTGGGAAACACGCAAGGCGGTGGAAGCGGCGCACGCGATCAACGGACCCGTGTACATCCGCTTCGGACGCGAATCCGTGCCGATTGTCACCACCGAAACGGACCCGTTCGAGGTCGGCAAGGCCCGGATCATGGCCGAGGGCAACGACGCCACCTGCATCGCCATTGGTACCATGGTTGCGGAAGCCTTGTTGGCGCACGACAAGCTCGCCGAGGACGGCATTGGCCTCCGGGTGATCAACATGAGCACCTTGAAACCGCTGGATACGGAGGTTATCCTTTCCGCGGCCCGTGAGACAAAGGCGATTGTCACCGCGGAAGAACACCAGCTGCACGGCGGCCTCGCGTCTGTCGTGGCGCAGACAGTCAGCAAACATGCGCCGGTACCGATGGACTATGTTGCCGTCGAAGACCGCTACGGCCGTTCCGGCGACAGCGAAGAACTGCTCGACCTGTATGGGTTGCGCTGGTGGAAGATTGTGGAGAAAGTAAATAAACTGATTTATGCTTAGCCCTTAGGATAGGATCTTGACATGAAAAGCGTTTCTTCAAAACTCTTTTATTACCTATTTGAAGATGAAGGTAGAATATCAAGACTTCCTTTTAATGTGTACTTTTGGCCGCTAAATTTTTTGTTTAATCTAATATTCTTTATACTTATAAGGCGTCCAGAGCTTATAGGACAGGAGGGAGATTATCTTTGGATTATTCGAATACTTATTGCTCTAATGTTTTTATTATTAGTTCATAGTTTATTTTCTAAAAGACTTCATGACCTAAATAAGTCCAAATACTTTTTATATTTATGTTTTGTTCCTTTTATTAGCGTATTATTGGTAATATATGTAGCTTTTTTTCCAGGAACAAAAGGAGTTAATAAATATGGAGAAGATCCGCGTGACTTAGAAAGAATTAAAACTAAGAAAAGAGTAAAAGAGTTACAAAAACAGTTAAAGCTTTTAAGAAAAAAAGAGAAAGAAAAACAAAAACTACGGGCAGATAAGGAGAAAATTGAAAGTCTAAAAAATGAAATTCGAAGCTACGAGTCAAATAATTTAGATTAAGTAGTCAGTTTTAGCAGCGTGCTTTTTTATTCACAGCATATTGCTCATATTCAGATCTGGTATCGATTGGCCTTGATATTAAATCTGGTACAGAAGTCCTTTCGAGCTCGATCTGCGGGATATGGAGTTTTTTCTTCGACTCACAACTCACAACTCATAACTGTTTTTAACGATACCGTTTGATTCCTTGTCTTGGGTTGGTGTTTCACTCAGGACTCAAGACTCAGGACTCACGACTGCTTTTAGAGGAGGCCCCATGGAGGGCAAGCAAACCGCATTGCACGAGAAACATGTCGCCGCCGGGGCGAAGCTGGTCCCGTTCGCCGGTTACATCATGCCGATCCAGTACCATTCGATCACTGCCGAACACCAGAAGGTGCGTGAATCGGTGGGCGTGTTCGATGTTTCCCACATGGGCGAAATCTGGATCAAGGGCGACGGCGCGCTCGATTTCATCAACAAGATCACCGTTAACAACCCCGCCAAGCTGCAGATCAACCAGGCGCAATATTCGGCGATGTTGTACGAAAACGGCGGCTTCATCGACGACCTGATCGTGTACCGTTTCGAAGACCGTTTCATGCTCGTGGTCAACGCCGCGAACCACGCGAAAGACTTGGCGTGGATCGAGCAGCACGCGCCGTCGACTGTCACCATCGATGACGCCTCCCACCGCATGAGCCTGCTCGCGGTGCAGGGCCGGAACGCGCCCGCCGTGATCCAGAAACTCACCGACACCAACCTCGAGGACATCAAGTTCTACTGGTTCCGTGAGGGCGAAGTCGCCGGGCAGCGCGCGGTCATCTCCGCCACCGGTTACACCGGCGAAGCGGGCTTCGAGCTGTACGTTGACAATGAATCCGCGCCGGCAGTCTGGGACGCCGTGATGGAAGCCGGCGCCGAGTTCGGCATCGAACCGATCGGCCTCGGCGCACGTGACACCCTGCGGCTCGAGATGAAATTCGCGCTCTACGGCAACGACATCGACGACGAACACAACCCGCTGGAAGCCGGCCTCGGCTGGATCACCAAGGTCAACAAGGGAGAGTTCATCGGACGGGAAGCCGTGCTCGCCGCCAAGGAAAAAGGCCTCGGCCGCAAGTTGATCGGCTTTGAGGTGGAAGAAAAGGCGATCCCGCGTCACGGCTACGAATGCTACCAGGGCGACACGAAGATCGGGGATGTCACCAGCGGCGCGTGGTCGCCGTCCCTCGACAAGGGCATCGGCCTCGCGTACCTGACGAAGGAGTTTACCGCCGTCGGCACCAAGTTCGAACTCGATATCCGTGGCAAACGCAAACCCGCGCGTGTCGTCGAAACGCCGTTCTACAAGCGGCCGTACTGACGGCAGCTGTGAGTAGTTAGTGATGAGTTGTGAGTCAGAGACTCTATCGGGGATACGTACACCGTTACGTATCCCTGTTTTTTGCAGGATTAGCGCCGCTCACCTTGGGAAGTGTCACAACGATCAGGAGCTATGAATTCTCCCGACCGCTGAATTGTCACATGCAAATGACCCGGGTTCGCCGAACCCGGGTCGTGTTTCTCATCTGAATGATCGGACACGTGCCCACTGTCTCCCGGGGCACAAGTCGTATTCGCATTATTTCAGCAATACCAGCTTCCGGACATCGTGGTAGCCCGTCGAGGTCTCCACCCGAAGGAAGTAGACCCCTGCCGTGATGTCGCTCCCATTGATGCTGAAAGATCGTGCTCCAGGCTCAACCTGCTGGTCGATGAGGGTGATGACATGTTGCCCGAGCACATTGTATACAGCCAGCCGAAGGTGAGTCGCTTCCGGCAGATCAATCTGCACCGTGGCCATCGCGTTGAACGGATTCGGAGTCACTGTTCCGACGGAAAAAGATGCTGGTGGGTCAGCTGTGGAACTCGTTTTCATGTCCGCAAATCCGCCTGTCGTGCTCCAGGATTCCGGATCAAACGTTCCGTTGCCGGTACCGGTTCCTTTCGTAAACGGAAACACATCCAGCAGATAGTGGGAACTACCCCAGTATCCGACGTAGGCATAGTACAGGAACGACCCGTTTCGAAACGTCGCGGGAACCTCGTGCGTGATGGATACCTCCACATCCATCCCCGGTGTCGCGTTGAACGACTGCTGAAACACTCGCCTGCTGCCATGCGAGCTCGGCTCCTGCCGATACACCACAGCCCAGTAGTCCAATCCCGTTGCCGGTTGGTTGAAATCATAGGTGAAGTGAACATCGTAGGTTAACGTCCCGCCGGATGCCGGAATCGATGTGCTGGTGCCGGTTGCCGTGAGCGATACCGGCGGCGCGCCCAGATTTTCCACCCATGTTACCGCTTTGCCTTGCACGTTTCCGACAAGGACGTCTGGATCAGTATCCCCGTCCAGATCGCCGGCCTGCACACTGCTGGCCTTGTACAGCGTTGCCAGATGACGACTGAACAGGAACGCGTTTTCCGGGTCACGGTTTTCATACCAGGCGACGCCCCACTCGTACGTGACGATGAAATCCTGATCACCGTCACCGTCCAGATCGGCTGCTGTGATGGCGTTCGCGTCCAGATTTCGGTACCCGGCTTGATGCGTGGTGAAGGTTCCGGCGCCATCCTGATTGACAAAGACAAACACCCGGCAGTACCCGGAACCGGTGGCGATCACATCCATGTCGCCATCCCCGTCGAGGTCGGTGCTGCAGACGGCGGATGCCTTCGGGATGGCGTGCGTCAACTCCTGTTGATTGCCAAAGTTTCCCAGTCCATCCAGGTTTTCCAGCCAGACCACTTTGTCGTCGGCCTGGGAGGTGCCAAGCACATCGAGATCCGTGTCCCCATCGAGGTCGGCGGCGAAAACGCTTGTCGCCTTGGCGAGATCCAATGTCACAACCCGGGCGGGGCCAAAAGTCCCCGCTCCATCTAGGTTCTCGAACCACCCGATCCCGTGCAGGCCGCCAACTGCAGCAAGAACATCCAGATCCCCATCCCCGTCCAAGTCTGCCGCGCGCACATCCGTTGCCGACAGCGCCTGATCGGTCAAGATCTGCTGCGGACCGAATGAGGCCGCGCCATCCAGATTTTCGTACCACGCGATTTTGTCGTCACCCCGGGACGCAGACAGCACATCCTCGTCGCCATCTCCATCCAGATCCGCGCTGAACACGCAGGTGGGAATGTGGACATCGCCGGATACCAGCACCGGATCAGAGAAGTCGCCGAGACCGTCACGATTTTCCAACCACGCAATCGCATCATTCCACGCCGACGCGACGAGGATATCATTGTCCGAATCGCCGTCCAAATCTGTGTAATTGACTGATGTTGCGCCGCTGGTCAAGATGCTGACAAACTGCCGCTCGCCATAAGTGCCGAAGTGATCCAGGTTCTCGAACCACATGACTTGATCGAACTCGGTGGAGACGGTGATCAAATCCAGATCATGGTCGTTGTCCAGGTCGGCTGCCTGAACGAGATCGAAATCCGTATCGTCATTTGCCGCAACATGGACATCGCTGAATTGACCGGTCTGGTCGAGGTTCTCAAACCAGAGAACCTGATCGTTGCATGTCATAACCGGATCAAGGTCTGCGTCCCCATCGATATCCACACAGATCAATGACGTTCCGCCCTGTTCATAGATGACCTCATTTCCCCACATGACACCGGTTCCATACAGGTTCTCGCGGTAGCTCAGGGTGGAATTGTCAGTCAGGACGATATCGGGATCGCCATCGCCGTCAATATCCGCCACATCGAAATACATGTCGCCGCTTTGGTTGAGGGCGAACGCCCCACCGGTATCGAACGTTCCCAACCCATCAACGTTCTTGAACCACTGCATTTCATCGTTGCTTGTTGAGGCGATCAGGACATCGTTGTCGCCATCCTGATCCACGTCTGCGATATCGAAATCTGACCCCCCATTTGCCCCTGTGATCCACTGGGCATCGCCGAACTGACCTTGCGCGCCGTTGATATTCTCATACCAGTACGGTGCCGCCAGGATATCGAGGTCGCCATCCCCGTCAATATCACCCATTTTAATCATCCGAACGTACAAACAGTCATCATCCACGATATACGGGCCGGTAAAATTGCCAGCACCGTCTGCATTGATGTACAGGAGTATTGCTCCCGGCTGATAGAGCGAATACAACAAGTCAAGGTCGCCGTCGTTATCCACGTCCGCCGGCTCGATCGCGACAACATCATCGTTGTAGGTCGTGAGAACAGTCGCCGGACCAAAGCCACTGTCGACGCCTAGATTGCGGTACCAGACGATCTGACCCTCAGCTTTCGCGGCTGCAACCACATCCAGGAGGTTGTCGGCATCCACATCCATCACCGCCATACCCTTGATGTCATACGATTCACAGAGTGTCACCACATCGCCGAACATCACGGCCTGACCCCGGCTAAGGGTTGTTGAAACGAGAAAAATAAACAGGACAAGCAATCCAGGCAGGAGTTGGGCTGGACAGGAGAATCGCATAACAACCTCGAGTCGATTTTTAATTTCAACGGCATTTCTTTGATACAGCAATCAGTTAAATCTACGCTCCATGGTATGACTTCACAACTCGATCCCGCTGAGCAGACAACCCGACCTTATCAAAAGCCGGGTTGACGTCGTCGAAACTGTTCGCGCATGACTTACGACTGGAAACCGAACGTCTTGTCGTGGCCTTCCGGACCCTGCATTTTGATCTCGCCGTACTGGTCCTCATACTTCTTGATGTTCTGCTCGAGCGCCTTGACCAGCGACTTGGCGTGAATCGGCGCCATCAGCACACGGGTCTGCACCTTTGCTTTCGGTACCATCGGCACCATGCGCACGAAATCGAGCACAAATTCCGCCGGGCTGTGGTTGATCGCCACGAGGTTCGAGTAGTGACCGTCCGCGACGGCTTCGTCAATATGAATCTGAATCTTCTGGCCCTGCGGGCCCTGCGGCGTCGGCTGATCTGCCATGAGTATCTCTCCGGGTTGTTGGTTTGGTGTTGCACGGAGTGTACTGCCTGCGTCAGGCGACCACAAGACAAACAGACGCGCTTCTCGTTTCCCCGGCGGCACCCGTGTGGCCCAGCTGAAACTCCCGTACAGCCGGGGAACCCGCCCTCTCTTTGCCCGGTCTTGCGTGGCGCTCTATCTTTGGACTTTACGGCGATCCCATTTCATTCACGTCACACGACCGCACCTTCAATGCCGGACAGCCTTTTCGACTCATCCGATTCCGCATCCGCGAACCCGTCCGCGCCGCTCGCGGAACGTCTGCGTCCGCGAACCGTCGACCAGTTCGTCGGCCAGGAGCACCTGATCGGCCCGCAGGGTGCGTTGCGCCCGCTGCTTGACAAGGGACGGTTGCATTCGATGATCTTCTGGGGCGGTCCGGGAGTCGGGAAGACAACCCTCGCACGGCTGGTCGCGCAGCACGTCGAAGCGGTCTTTGATCAGCTTAGCGCGGTGGCGTCCGGGGTCGGCGATGTGCGCAAAGTGATCACCGCCGCACGGCAACGCCGTGCCGCGAACGCCCGCACGCTGCTTTTCATCGACGAAATCCACCGCTTCAACAAGGCACAGCAGGACGCACTCCTGCACGCGGTCGAGGAAGGGGTGCTGACACTGATCGGCGCGACGACGGAAAATCCGTCGTTCGAAGTCATCTCGCCGTTGCTCAGCCGCTGTCGCGTGTACCGGTTCCAGCCGCTCGGAAGCGAACAACTTGACACCCTGTTCCAGCGTGCGCTGACCGAAGACGATGTGCTGAAGGAAACGCCGGTTACCTTTGACGAAAACGCCCACACCGCGTTGCTCGACCTCGCTAACGGTGACGCCCGCGAGCTGCTGAACCTGCTCGAGCGCACGATCGAGACCGCTGAGTACGAGTCCGCCGATACCATCACGTTGCCGCTGGTGCAACGCGTCGCGCAGCAAGCCGTCAGCCGCTACGACAAAGCCGGTGAGACGCATTACGATACCATCAGCGCGTTCATCAAGTGCGTGCGCAATTCCGATCCGGACGCCGCGATCTACTGGCTCGCGCGGATGCTGCATGCCGGCGAGGAACCGCGTTTCATCGCCCGGCGGCTGGTGATCCTCGCCAGCGAGGATATCGGCAACGCCAACCCTAACGCGCTGCTGCTGGCGCAGGCGGCATTCGACGCTGTCCACACCATCGGCATGCCGGAAGCACGGATCACGCTCGCGCAGGTGACGACATACCTCGCCTCCTCGCCGAAATCCAACGCTGCCTACATGGCGATCAACGAAGCGCTCGACCTCGTCGCGAAAGGCAAGCAGCGGCCGGTGCCGATGCACCTGCGGAACGCGCCGACCAAGCTGATGAAGGCGTCCGGCTACAGCGAAGGCTACCTCTATTCGCACGATCAGCCGAATGCCGTCTCGCCAATGCCCGGTCTGCCACCGGAACTGGAGGGGACGCGCTTCTACCGCCCGAAACGGTACGGGTCCGAAGCCGCCATCGCCGACCGGCTGGAGAATGTGCGCGCGATTCACGCCCAGGCTGGTCAGGTGGAGGATCAGAGTGAACGTGCCCCTGATGGCTCCGCCAGCAGGGCTGGTCAGACGGCAGATCGTCCGCGTCCGCAAGCGGACACGGGCACGTCCGCTGAAACCGGATCGCAGGGCAAGCCAGCGAAGGGTGAAACGAAGCGTCCTGAAAACGGTCCCACAGGTGAGCAGGATTCCGAGACACGTGAGGGATCGGAGTGAACCGGCGGCCGACACGACAGCGTTCTCTGTTGAGCCTGGTGATCGCTCTCGCGCTCACGGTGCTGTTTGCCGCGTGCGCGTCCCGGCAACCAACGGTTGAGACCATCCCCGCTCAATACGACACCGTCAATACCGCAGATACAGTCCGGTTTGCCCGGGAAACTCCGTCCACGGAAATCCCCGCCGAGTCCGAAGAACCTGCCGAACCCGGAGATGGTGACGAGTCCCGACCCGGTGATCAGGGTGAATCCGGTCCGGGGGAATCCGGCGCCAGCGGTGACGGCCAAGGCAGCGGCACGTCCGACGGCTACATCGGCGGCATCGTGCTCTCGCCTGGTCCCGGATCGGACGGTGCCGAGATGAGCCGAGAAGGCGTAACCGGTGAAACACAGGGCGGAGGTTCCGGAGTCGGGGTAGACGTCTCCCCCTTCACCGCACCCGGCGACAGTACGGCGGCGGATTCCTCGTTGATTCAGCTTGACGGCCCGCCGGTGATGCGTGGCTTCATCCCACCGAGCCAGCTGCCGGATTCCCTGCTCGCGCAGCAGGCCAGGCTCGCCATACCCATGCCCGACAGCGCCGCCGCCGACAGCCTGCAGAGCGAAATGCCGGATACGCTGGCCGCCGATTCTCTGGCCACGCCCGACCGTGCCGAGTCCGACCTCGACACCAGCATCGCCTATTCCGCCGAGGACATCTTTTTCGTCGTGCCGGAACGCCGCACCATCCTGACCGGAAACGCGACCGTCGACTACAAGGGCATGATCCTGCGCGCGCATCGCATCGAAGTCGACTGGAACCGTGACACGATGACCGCCACGCCCGCCCTCGATACCGTCTACACCGACACGACCAACACCGAAATCGACACGGTCATGTACGTCGGCATGCCGACCTTCAGCGACGGCGGCGAGGAGCTTGAGGGTGAGCTGCTCAAGGTCAACATGAAGACCCGGCAGGGATACATCGAGCACGGCAGCACCGAGTACGGTATCGGCATCTACCACGGCACCCAGATCCAGAAGGTCAGCGACGACGTGCTGTACGTAAAAGACGGCTACTTCACCACCAGCTACGAAAACCCACCCGACTACAAGTTCACCGGCAACGAAATGAAGATGATTGTCGGCGACAAGGTCGTCGGCAAGCCGGTGGTCTTGCGGTTCGGCGAAGTGCCGGTGTTCGCGGTGCCGTTCGGCGTGTTCTCGATTGAACGCGGGCGGCGCAGCGGCATCCTGATCCCATCCTACGGCCAGAGCGGCGACCGGGGGCGCAACCTGCAGGACTTCGG
The DNA here is from genome assembly GCA_963675295.2 of bacterium. GTDB lineage: Bacteria > Electryoneota > Electryoneia > Electryoneales > Electryoneaceae > BMS3BBIN04. Next base: position 802,505 of record CAXXKJ010000002.1, on the reverse strand, counting down.
GTATTACTGGGCGGCGTCCGACTACTGGGATCTGGAGACGAAGCTCGACTTCTACGAGAAAACCGGCATCATGCTGGAGTCGACACTGGTCTACAAGGACCGCTACCGGTATTCCGGCACCCTCAGCGGGTCGATCGACAACAGCAACACCGGCCAGAACGGCTGGGATCTGCGCATGATCCACCGCCAGGAATTCGACAAGAACACGCGCCTCAACGTAGATGCGACCTTCGTCAGCCGCAGCACATACTACAACAACTACTCAAACGACGCGCTGACCCGTGTTAACCAGCAGATCCGCAGCAACGCCACCTTCAGCAAGAACTGGCCGACACAGGGCAACTCGCTGACCATGAACCTCAACCACGCGCAGGATCTGTCCGATCAGAGCAACAACCAGACCCTGCCGAACGTCAGCTACAATCACGGCCGGATCTACTTCTTCCCCAGCGAACAGGAGAAGAAAAAGTCCGACAAGGGATTGTTGTACGAACCGCCGCAGCCGCGTCTCGCGCCGGGAGAACGCTTATCACAACGTGACGACAACGAGGAAAAGTGGTTCAACAGCATCTCGATGTCGTACAACAACCGGTTCCAGAACAAGCGGGACGAGGACCGGAACAGCGAAGACGAGCTCGAAGAAACCTGGCGCAGCGGCTTCGAACACAACCTGCGTTTCAGCGCGCCGCAGAAAGTCGCCAAGTATTTCAACCTCAATCCCAGCATCAGCTACAACGAAGACTGGTTGCTGGAACGCCGCGCCTGGTACATCGACGGTAACGGTACCCCGCAATCGGCGCAGGAACGCGGATTCTACCAGCGCCGCACTTTCAACGCCAGCCTGAACACAACGACCAAGCTGTACGGTTATTTCCCGATCAACCGCTGGACAGTCAACACCATCCGTCACGTCGTTACGCCGACCATCAGCATGAGCTTCCGTCCGGACTTTTCCGACCCGGAATTCGGCTACTACCAGCAGCTGCAACGCACTCTCGCGCTACCCGAGGTGGACGCCGATGGCGACACGACCTACGTCGATTCCACGTTCAGCTATGAACGGGACCGCTACACCGGCAGCCTGCTCGGCGGGACATCCCGCGGCCGTCAACTGGCGCTCAACTTCAGCCTCAACAACCTGTTCCAGATGAAGCGCATCCTGCTCGACCAGGAAGGCGAGGAGATCGAGGCGAAGACGGATCTGTTCACCTACAACCTGTCCACCAGCTACAATTTCGCCGCCGATAGCCTCAAATTCGGCGACCTGTCCGCGTCCTTCCGCGCCAACCCGATCAGCGGAAAGAACCGGCTCGGCCCACTGGAACGGCTGAGCATCGACATCCAGACCCGGCACAGCTTCTATCAGTACGATCTGGAGGCGAACCGGCGGGTGGACAAGTTCTACTGGGAGTCGGACGATTTCAGCTGGACCAACCCCGTCCGCATGACCTCATTTTCGACGTCGTCCCAGTTCGCCATCGCCGGCAAAAGCCCCTTCGCCCAACGCGCGGTGCGGGAAGAAGCACCCGTCGACACCACCTCCGACCCGCTCAGCACCGAGGAAATTCGCGAACGAGTCGACCGCTTCGGCAGCACCAGGGAACGATTTGGCCAAGGTGCCAGCTCCGGGACACCGTGGCGTTTCACCGGCAACATCCGCTACCGCCTGTCGATGGAAAATCCGATGGATCCGAACGAGACGTTCTCCGTCGGCGGCACCCTCAGCCTGCGCCTGACCGAACGCTGGCAGTTCTCTTACAGCACGCAACTCGACCTGATCAGCAAGCAAGTTGTATCCTCCAGCCTCAATGTCACCCGTGACCTGAAAAGCTGGGAAGGATCGTTCCGCTGGAGCCCGCAAGGCATCGGCCAGGGCTTCTACCTTCGCATCGGGATCAAGGCGCCGATGCTGCAGGATGTCCAGTTGGAACAGCGGCGAGGACGTACCCCGCTCAGTAATTTCTGATTTTATTCGTACTCTTGCGGCGACATTCTCCGAAAATACCAAGCGCGGAACGAGGCCGTTCCACCCTGTTGTGTCCTGACCCGGTGGACGCCTATTTTCATCAAAATTCCCTGAAGCACCTAACATTTCGCGTGTTTGACCATCAACACGGGCGAGAGCAACGTCTGCGCTCTCGCTCCGATTATCTCCATGGGGTTTACAGGATGATCGCACGAAAAGCCATCCTTGGCGTTCTTTTCTGCCTCTCATTCGTTTTCATGGTTCATGCCGAACCGTCGATCGAATGGACGCAGGTCTATGAACCGTACAACGGCGAAGCGGTGTCACGTGATGTCGTGCAAAACTCCCTGCAGGGCTATACCCTGCTCGGAACCAGCATTTCCGGCTACCTGCACAACAATGACCCGCTGCTCGTGCGCACCCGTCCCAACGGCGATCTGCTGCGTGTCCGTTCCTACCCCGCGACGGGCGGATCGGACGATTACGACATCGCGTTCAGCATGATCGAACATGATCATTCGTATTTCGTCTGCGGCACCACCGAAACCTTTTCGCAGGATGATGACGGGTCCGCGTTCCTGATGCGGCTGACCCTCACCGGCGATTACCTCTGGGGACAGATCTGGGATTGGCAGTTCGGCACGGACGCCCGCGCGACACACATCACCGCATTGCCAAACGGGAATGTCCTGTTGCTGGTCCAGGCCTACACCGGCAGCTTCAACACCGGCTTCTACCTGCTCGAATACGCGCCGGACGGAACTCTCGTCGAGGAAAGGCATTACCCGGAATTCGACTATGTGTACGACATGACGCAGCTCCCGGACGGACGGCTGTTCCTGATCGGCTACCCGCAGGAGGATTTCTACCGTTTCGGCATGCTGCTGGACACAGATCGTGATATCATCTGGGAAACCACGCTCAGCACGTTCTACCCGGAAGCGGCGTTCGCCCATCCGGACGGACAACTGTTCATCGCCGGCAAGACCTTCTCCGGCGGGTATCACCGTGCGTACCTGGCCGAATACAACGACAACGGGCTGTGGCAACGGGACATGGTTTATCAGACCCCGGGGACATCCGTGGTCAAGACCATCGGCCTGCGTGGGGACGGCGACCTGTTGCTCGCCGGCAGCTCCAGCTCGCAACAGCTCCTGATCGGCGCCGACCTGGACAACGACCTCGCCATGAGCTGGTCGCTGACCGATTCACTCGGCGAATACACCGACCTGGCCCGCTCCTGGGACGGCACCCTCGCCCTCACTGGCAGCATCGAGTCGAACAACATGTTCCTGACCCACGTCAGCTCGCCGGTGACGACGCACATGGTCTGCGAGGACCAGTACATCGACCAGGACGGCGGCGTACTGCATTGCACGCTCTACTTTGCCAACCACAACGACGGCGCGGTGAATTCAACCCTGTGGACGCAGCTGGTTTCCCTCGAGAACGAGATCACCACCATCGCCTCGCAACCGCTGACACTCGACGCGGACGGCACCCTGCTGCTGGAAAATCACGAGGTCGCCATTGATGCTGCCATACCGGGCGGCGTTTACCGGCTGCGGTTCGTGCTTGGCGATTCACCGGACATGCCGCTTGGCGGACACCAGGTTCCGTTCTACAAGCAGATCGCCAACGAGAACGCGTCGACCGTGGCTAGCGAGAACAGTACAGTGACCGCTGCGCCATCCGACTTCGCCCTGCTGCCGGTGTATCCGAACCCGTTCAACGCGCAGGCGACGGTGACTATGACCCTGCCGCAGAGCGCACTGGTGAACGTTTCCGTGTATGACATGCTCGGACGCGAGGTTGTCACCCTCGCACGGAACGCCACCCTGTCCGCCGGCACGCACCAGTTCGCGCTGGATGGCACCGCGCTGGCGTCCGGAGCGTATTTCGTGCGGCTGAACGCGTCCGGTCACGCCCCCGAAATCCAACGCATCACGCTGGTGAAGTAGGTGGTGGTATGTGAGATGCCGACGACATTCACGTCGTGGATGATCCAAAATGTCTTGCCCGTGTTTGCTCCGCCGACGCGGGTTTTCTGCTCAGTCCCGGATCGTTCTGCCCACCAACCCGAGCTCGAATTTAGACACGCCCGCCCCGCATTTTCGTACCTTCCCCCATCCCGTCAACCCAACCGTGAAGCCTTCATGCCACTCCCGAACGTCGAGTACATGCAATGGGCGAAAACCGGCGCGCCGTGGACCAAACCAGGCCTGCTGAACTGTTCCACCTCCGGCATCTACGAACTGCGCAAGACCTACCGTGACCTGTTCGGCGAGATGCCCTCCGACCTGTCGCTGACGGGATCCGGGGACGCCTACGGTCATCCCGAACTCAAGGCGGCGATCGCGTTCCGGTACGGCGTGTTGCCGGCGAACGTGTACAACGCAAACGGCGCGTCAATGGCGAATTTCGTCGCGATTGCCGGGCTCATCAACCGTGGCGACACGGTGCTGATCGAGCACCCGGTCTACGATCCGATTCCGGCCGCGGCGAACGCTCTCGGCGCACGGATCGTCCGCTTCGAACGTCCGGAAGCCGACAACTGGCGGATCGACATCGACGACCTGGCGCAACTCGCACGCAGTGAGGACGCCCGCCTGATCATCCTCACCAACCCGTACAACCCGGGCGCGGCGTGGACCAGCGACGACGACCTGATCCGGCTCGCGGATCTCGTTGGCGAGGATACCATCGTGCTCGTGGACGAAGTCTACCGTGAATGGGGCGAGAACGAAGTGGGCCAGACAGTTGCGACGAAACGCCCGAACCTGGTCGCGACCAGCTCGTTGACCAAAGTCTGGGGGCTCAGCCGTCTGCGCGCGGGGTGGGTGATCGCGGACGAACGCCTGATCCACCATATCAGCCGCGCGTTCGACGCCATCGGCGCGGTCGGACCGTCGCCCATCGACAGCATCTCCGCGCGCCTGATCGCGGACGAGACCCTGATGGCGGAACTCCGTGACGAGTCCCTCGCCCAGATCACCGAGGGCCGTAAATTGGTCGCGAATTGGCTGACGAACGACGACCGTTTCGACGCCACCATCCATCCGGGTTCCGGCTTCACGATCCTTAGGTGCGTCGATCCGGATCTACTGCGCGGAGATTCCCTGCACGACTGGCTGCTAAACGAACACAACATCCTCGCCACACCCGGCCGATATTTCGATCTGCCGCCAACCCATGTCCGTTTCTGCTGGACGCAGGGGGTGGAGGTGGTGGAACATGCGGTTGGAAAACTGTCGCTTTGAAATGGGATGCGATAGAAGAACGATAGTAAAGTAGACATTTAATGTAAAACAGCGCGCTCGATAATGATGGCGCGGGTGGTATTTCGCGTATTACGTGTAAGCCACTCCAAACAATAGAAAGAAAGGTTTATTGTTGTGCCCCCTTGTGTTAAGATTCAGGGGGGGGGGTATGTTATGAGCGCCAGGCCTGGTATGACAGTCACATCAATTGAACAACGAAGGAGAAGAACCATGAGCCGTTCTTTGCTTGCAGTTACATTGATAAGCATTATGCTTGTCATTTTGAACTCAGTATGTACTGCTGAAGTAATTGAAGATCACGCCCTACCCTGGTGGGATCAGATTGCGTCTTACTATACTCCGGGAATGGACGATCCGCCACCAGAACCCATACCCAGATTCGGCTTCAGAGATCTTCTTGTTGATTCACATTTATACTGTGTTGGGGTGGGTACAGTTTCCCTAACGGCTGAATACGAAATATCTAACTATCACTCTCATACTCTTACGACTATGGGTGGGCACAGCTATCTGAATAACATTGAGGAATCGTCAGCACCCGATGCCTGGTTTGGTCTAATATGGAACCAATTCCCTAATGGTGGCTGGTGTGATGCCTACCATCGAATTGATATCGAAGAAGATTAAGAGAAGATATGAATCAACGGCGGATAATATCCGCCGTTGATTCTTTACCGGAGTTCTTGTGGCTAAGATATCACACATAATAATGTTTACACTTCTCCTCGCTAGTCTATCTCAAGCTGATTGGGGATACGTTACCGTGGGCGAGTGCTCGCCTATTGGTATAGCATCAGACGCATCAGGAGATCGAATTTTTCTCAGTTTAAAATCTGGCGGCATATGGCTTACTGAGAACGGAGGATATACTTGGATACCGATAAACGAACGCATATGTAATTCTGAAGTAGTATTTCCACTTAATTACACACCTCAAGTTTTTGGCCCTAGTGCAGATACACTAGTTGTTGATATATACACAATTTCTCCTGATTATAATGGGACAGAATTTCATAGTTATGATGGTGGCTCTACTTGGTCCCGTTTTGACTTGGATCCTTACTGGCCCGATTCACTCGATAATGTACGTAATGATCACATAACATTTCCTCTCACGCCTGCTGATCGCGTCTATAATGCACGTGATTCTGGATTTGCTTATAGTAATTATCCTGGTATCTGGCAAGTCGTTGACATTGATCCTATCACAAGAGGTGTAGAAGGAATGTATATTGATCCTGATAACAGCAATACCCTTTATGTCTTTGGCAGTTGGGGACCGGATCAAGGAAATACAGGACCGGATGTTGGCGGGATTATCGCTAGTTATGATGCTGGTTTAACTTGGTTAAGAATTACGGATATGGAGGAATTGACAGAAGACACAGGTTTTATAATAGCCATGGAACGGTTAAATAATAATACTCTAATAGCTTTGTGTTCTTAGGACCCTTCCGTAAACCACTCTCCTTTTATTATCTCATTCGACAATGGCGTTAGTTGGGATTGGATTACTACTAATGATTTTCCACCTGGTAACCCAATTAGTTTTTGCTCTGTACCTGAATATCCAGGTCGTTTGTTGGCTTCTTTTTATTCGAACACGGGCTTGTGGATGTCAGATGATTATGGTAATACATGGACTAGAATGTACAGTGGATTACCTATCAACGCCCAAAGAGGTGCAGAAATCTATAGAAATCAATATAGCGATTTATTATTTGTAGTATTCTTTGGAGGCGGTATCTATCGTTCAGACGATGGTGGTGAATCTTGGAATCCTGTTCCTCAACCGCCATGTGGCGTTGAAAGTTACTGGTGGCACGGTATCCTTACGGATGAATACGGAGTGTTTCAAGCGGGTATTGATGGTTCACTGCGATATTCTATTTATAATTCTACTATATTTAATGAAATAGTTCCTTCAATCAATCAAAATGGTTATTACCAATGTACACCAATCGTAATAAATAATGATATTATGATTTATGCTCAAATTATGCATGGTATAGATTCATATCAAGATGAGTTAACCTTATTCACTAGTTTCAATAACGGTCAAACTTGGAATTCATCGCAAAATAGCATATTTAATATTTATGAAAGCCCAACTCATTTTTATTTGATAAATGAAAACACTAACAATATACTGATTGGTAGCCAAGAATTAGATCAAGAGGTTTAAATATCAAACGACTATGGTAATACATGGAGTACAAATTTGTTGGATTTTACTTTTAAAGAAATGCAATACAAATCAGACATGTTCTACGGTATTAACTTAAATGCTGGAGATATAATAATGTCTAATGATCATATGAATTCTTGGACATACTTAAATTTTCCTGATCCTGCATACTTATTAGGTCATTTGACTAGACCATTACTTTCACAAGATACAATATATGTAAGAGGCCTGTCATCATTGTATGCAAAGCCATTAAATAGCGAATGGCAAGAACGTGGTATAATCAGTGATGATTTATGGGATGCTACAGATCTCAAATGGGATATAGTCGTTAATGATAGCCTTAACATGATAGTTGCCGGTTCCTCAGTACGTAAAACTCTTTATATTTCTTATGATTATGGTTGGTCGTGGCAAGAACAGGATTTAGAATTGTCGTGGGCAAACCAAGGACAGTCTGTACTATACATTGAATATGACAATTATCGTCAACGATTGTGGATAGACACTGGAGTCGGATTGGGCTACCTCGACTTCACGGAACAGTCCGTCCACGATCCGTGGGTACTGCACCCCGCGACATTTGTCACGCTGGACGCCTACCCGAATCCGTTCAACGCGTCGACAACGGTCCGCTATTCGCTGAACACACCGCAGCCGGTCAAGCTTGACGTGTTCGACGTGCTCGGCCGTCACGTCGCGACGTTGGCAGAAGGCCTGCGTGCGCCCGGCAGCCGCGAAGCCGTGTTCGACGCCGCCACGCTGGCGTCCGGCACCTACTATCTCCGGCTCTCCACCGGTGAGCAGACGCAGAATCGCAAACTGGTCCTGTTGAAATAGCGGCAACGGCTTGACACAGCCCCGTTCGTGCGCAGAGGGGAACTCCGCTCCGTATATTCACGCGTCCCCCATCACCCAGCCCCCGGACACCTCTGCGCAGGAACACGCGATGATCAAGCTGCCGCCGGACCTTGAGTTCACCGACCTCCCCGTCGAAAAGCAATACCACTCCACCGTGCGCGGGCTGCTGACCCGCATCAGGAAATTGTACGAAGCCATCGAGGATCGGTTCGGCGAGGACGGCCTCGCGTTAATCGAGGAAATCAGCCGCGACTACGGCAGCGAGATCGCCGCGCGAGTGCGTGAACGGCAGGACGAACTCAGCCTGCACGAAACCGGCAAATTCCTCTTGCGTGTGTTCAACGGCGTCCGTGCCGAGGGCGAGGTCACAGAGTGGAATGACGACCGCGTCATCATCGCCGTGCCACGCTGCCCGTACCCGTTCACCCGTCCCGAAATCTGCGCCGCACACACCACGATGGAGGAGGCCCTCGTCCACGGCCTCAACCCGACCCTGCGCTATGAGATTGAACGCTGCATCCCGCGCGGTGACAGCGAATGCTGGCATGTGCTGAGCCGTTGACGCCGGTCGGTTTCCGTCTCTCGCCCTCTCCCCTCTCCGGACTCCACCTCCCACGCTTGCGAGGGGGGTTCCACACGTGTATCCTCCCGCCAACGGAAACCCTCACCCGCATCGCATCCGGAGAACCCGACCATGTCCGTCATCCCGATCAAACGTGCGCTGATCAGCGTCACCGATAAAGCCCGGCTCGGCGACCTCGCCAAAGCCCTGACCGAAAAGAACATCCAGATCATCTCCACCGGCGGAACCGCGAAAGCGATCCGTGACGCCGGCTACGAGGTCATGGACGTGTCCGCGCTGACCGGCTACCCGGAAGTGTTCGGCGGCCGGTTCAAGACGCTGCATCCGAAAGTCCACGGCGGCATCCTGATGCGCCGCGACAACGCCGAAGACCTCGACGAAGCGAAGCAGCAGGCGATCCACCCGATCGACCTCGTCGTGATCAACCTCTACGAGTTCGAGAAAACCGCCGCCGACGCATCCAAATCCCCCGAACAGATCATCGAACAGATCGATATCGGCGGTCCCGGGATGATCCGTGCCGCGGCGAAGAACCACAAGTTCGTCGGCGTCGTAACCTCCGTCGATCAGTACGACACCGTCATCGCCCAGCTCAGCGAATCCGGCGGTCTGCAGGATGCTACCAGGCGGCAGTTCGCGGCGGACGCGTTCGAAATGACCGCCCGCTACGACCGCCACATCTCCGACTGGTTCATGACGAAGTACATCGGCGAAACCGAGAAGAACCTGGACGCTCCCGCTGACGGCGAGTCCACGTGGCCCGCCAAAATGCAGCTCAACTTCAACCTGCAGCAGACGATGCGCTACGGCGAGAACCCGCACCAGGCGGCGGCATTCTACCGGATGGAAGGCGAGGAAGAGCGTGGCGTCGCGGCGTGCGAGCAGTTGCATGGCAAGGAGCTGTCGTTCAACAACCTGATTGACGCCGACATCGCGCTGTTGATGCCGTTCGAGTTCGACCAGCCTGCCGTCGCGATCCTGAAGCACACGACACCGTCCGGCGTCGGTGTCGGCGACAACCTCGCCGAAGCCGAAGCCAAAGCGCGGGCGTGCGATCCGCTCAGCGCGTTCGGCGGAATCGTCGGCATGAACCGCACCTGCGATCTCGCTACTGCGCAGCAGATCAACAAGGCGTTCACCGAGGTGATCGTCGCGCCGGGCTACGATGACGACGCGCTCGCACTACTCAAGAAAAAGAAGAACCTGCGTCTGCTGGTCGCTCCGGCCGCCGCCGCGCAGCCGTTCGGGCATGACTTCCGCCGCGTCGCCGGTGGACTGCTTGTGCAGGATCGGGACGCCGGCTTCCCGGAACTGGACGGCTGGAAAGTGGTCACCGAACGGCAGCCCAGCGACCAGGAATTCGCCGACCTCAAGTTCGGCTGGATCGTCTGCAAGTACGTCAAGTCGAACGCTGTCTGCTTCGTGCGTCACGGCGCGACTCTCGGCATGGGCGCGGGCCAGATGAGCCGTGTGGACGCTGTCCACCTCGCCCACTGGAAAGCACAACAGACCGGCCTTGAGCTCAGCGACAGCGTGCTTGCGTCCGACGCGTTCTTCCCGTTCCCGGACGGCCTGCTCGCCGCTGCGGACGCCGGCGCGACAACCATCATCCAGCCCGGCGGATCCGTCCGTGACCAGGAAGTCATCGACGCCGCCAACGAACGCGGCATCGCGATGATCTTCACCGGCCGACGACACTTCCGGCATGCATAAGGAAGTGATAGCCTGTAGTACCATTTTATCTGTCGACCATTTCGGGGAGCTTTGTGCTCCCCGTTTTTTGTGCTGAATCTGGTAACCGCTTTGCGCGGTCTCGATATCAACCTATTTTAACTTTGGTGTATGTGCCAACTCAGCTGGTGATTTGCGCCGGCTACAGGGGTTGCCGGGTTGGGCATGCTGAAACATTACATTTACGCTCCGCGAGCGCCGCACGATTTGTGAGGTTGACAATGAAAACATTGATCTGGCTGCGATCTGGCCTATTTGTTATCCCGCTAATTCTTGGCACGTTGTCTCCTGTTAATGCGCAAATTACTCTGGAATGGGAACAGCTATTTGGAGTAAATGGGGGAGCGATCTGGGATTGCATTGAATTGGAAAACGGGCATTACCTTCTCACCTATGGGAATTCCACTTACAACCGGATTATTAGTGAAGTTGGACCAGGGGGGGCGTTTCTAGAATCAAATCTAGTTCCAAATCCAGCATCTGCTCAATATCTTGTACAAGTTGATACAGGAGAAATAACTACTAGGGTTGGTGAAGTCAATGATTCAAGTTCCTTTTGTTTATTATCCTATGATAACGGATTAGAATGGGTATCTGACAGAGTATTGGGGGGCACCTTTGACGTTAATCACTATTCTCATGGCGGATATATATCAGGAGGTTATTTAGATCATTTTCCCATTCCAATATCATCCTTTGTACGAAAATACGATGAAAATGGACATTTACAGTGGATTAATGATTATTCATCTCCAGACTTCATCAATGCTATCACGGTTGTTGGTTCAAACGTATCGGGATATATATTCGCTCCCGTGGGAGTGTATTCAATCCCTGAAAGGCATTTAAGTATTAAGAAGATAAATTCCGATGGTATAGAGATAGGTGTTTTTAATTATCAGTGTTATGATACGCCTATCTCTGCACATTCTATTTTATTTAATTCAGACGGTAATCTATTCATGGCTGGTTATTTCGCTTTTAATCCTTATGTAGATTATTATTATGCAATAGAAATCACACCAGATGGCGATCTGTTACGCACGATGGAAGCTCCCGATGTTGACAACGCAATCAATCACAAAATCTGGGCTATGCCTGATGGTGGATACCTTGCGACTTGCACGCAATATCGGGAATATCCACAACGCTCAGCAATCATCCTGACGCGTTATGATGCCACCTACACGCAACTCTGGCAGGATGACTATTCAGTAAGCGGTTTCGATTATGATGAGATTCTGGATTATGACGTGATCATTCACAGTGATGGCCACATTTCCCTGTTCGGTGATCTGACCAACTATGAAGGTTCCGATTGTGACTTTCTCGCACGTCTGCAACCTGATCCCACCGACTTCGAGATCGCGGTTGATGCTTATGCCGACGTGTCCGCCGTTCCCGCTCCCGGCCGGTTCTTCTGGCATGGCACATTGACCAACAACACGGACGCGGACATCACTACTGACATCTGGGTGATCGTGCGTGGACCGGACGGCTACCCTTCCGAACCGTTGCGTGTGTGGGAAAACATCACTGTCCCCGCGAACGGCGTCTATGAAGCCGACTTGCGGCAGAACATCCCGGCGGACGCGGCGAGTGGAGAATACAACTACATCCTCCGTGCCGGCACATATGAACCCGGCAATCCGCAGCATGTCGTCCAGGACTATTTCACCTTGACCGTCACCGGCGGAACTGAGGTCAACCTCGATCCGACTCGCACTCGCGGTGTCGTCGCCGCGCCGTTTGACGGACCAGTCATCGCCGCCCAAACCGAATGACACCCGGGTCACAAGATGACCCGGGCCACCCCGCCTGCGAAACGTTCCAGGTAAGACGAACCCCTGCGAACCGCGCAAACACACGCGCGGGTCACAGGGGCATATCGGGTCACAGGGGCGTTTTCTCGCCGCTTGAACACCACGACACCCGACTTGATACAGACCAAGCCGGGCCACAATTCCGTGTCTACATTTACCCTGCAGCCGCCTGCGTAAGGTTCCGAATATCCCTTAGCGGCGCACCGAACAGCCGGCTCTACTCATGGCTGAACTCACGGCTGAACTGGGACGGGCTTTCGTACCCCACCTCGAACGCCGCGTCGCCGGCGTCCACCTTCTCACTCAGCATCAGCCGCCGCAGCCATCTGACGTTTGCCCAGAAAGAACGTGAGCCCGAGATTCGGCACCTCCGGCGTCGCCTTCGCTGTGACTGCATCCATCCCTCTCCGGGCACACGTCCGGGGAGGGATGATTTGTGAAACGCATGGTCTGAGCGCCCGGTCAAACGACTGAAAACGTTGTATATTCCGGAATCCTGACTTTGGGGGAAGCATGGACACGCACGATTCACGCCGCAGTTTTCTCAAGCAAAGCGCGTTCGCCATCGGTGCCATCGCGCTCAGCGACCTGGACAACGTCGCCAGCGCCTTCGCCGACACACCCGGCCAGTCCCGCGTCTACTTCACCACCGACATCAGCTCCGCCGGCCTGATGAAGATTCACGAGGTCGTCACAGAGAACCGTACCCTGCCCGGCAAGGTCGCGGTCAAACTGCATTCCGGCGAACCCGGCGGGCACCACTTCCCGGACCCGGCGATCATCAAGAACCTGGTGCAATCGTTGAACGGTACGATCGTCGAGTGCAACACGGCGTATCCCGGCGGACGGTTCGACGCCGCCGACCACCAGCAGGTGATGGTCGATCACGGCTTCGCCGACATCGCGCCGGTGGATATCATGGACAAGGACGGTTCGATCCGGCTGCCGTTCCCGAAAGGGAAGCATATCACCGAGGATTACGTCGGCGCGAATTTCGTCAACTACGACTCGTTCCTCATCCTGTCCCACTTCAAGGGTCACCAGATGGGCGGGTTCGGGGGCGCGATCAAGAACATGTCGATCGGTATCGCCTCCGGTGAAGGCAAGATGTGGATTCACACCGCCGGCGGAACCACCAGCCGCGACGATTTCTCCGTCTGCTTCAGCACACCGCAGGACCATTTCCTCGAATCGATGGCCGAAGCTGCCGGGGCGATCATCAACAGCCTCGGCGAAAACCTGGTCTACATCAACCTGATGAACAATCTGTCCATCGACTGCGACTGCAACAACAACCCGGCCCCGCCGGAACTCGAGGACATCGGGATTCTCGCATCCCTTGATCCCGTCGCGCTGGACAAAGCCTGCGTCGACCTGGTCTACGCCGCCGACACGGATAAAAGCGCGTCCCTGCGGGAACGCATCGAATCGCGCCACGGCATGCACACCCTCGACCACGCCGAACAACTCGGCCTCGGCAGCCAGACCTACACGATGGTCGTGATCGACAGCTAAACAGCGACCCATCGTGCTCGCTGCGCCGGGCCGGTACCAGTTTGTACAGCAACGAGGATCTCAGCTCTACAGTAAAGAGGACAGACGAGTAAACAGGCACAGACGGGGTGTCATTCCGAACGGAACGCAGAGAAGTGAGGAAGAGCCAGCTGATTGAGTCAGATTCATATATTAACTTAGAACGTTGAAGTTATCGTGTCAAGCACATTCGCTAATACCGCTCTCTAGTCTACTTCTGACAGGCGAAATATCAACAATCTGCGAGGATGAAACCATGAGAACGTACACCGCACTTTCGCTTGTTCTATTGTTTGCACTACCTGCACTCGCTCAACCCCCCGACACGTTGTGGACAAGGGTCTGGGGAACTGAAAGCGACTACGAGAAATTTCGATGTGTTACTGCAGTTCCAGTAGGCGGTTACCTAGCTACAGGGCACATGTGGGAAGGGGCTGATATCCAAGTTGCAACGACTCATCTAGATGACGGTGGCAATGAAATCTGGTTCTCGCTGGAAGGACAAGACCTCGCTGACTACGGCCATCATATCGAGCCAGCATCGGACGGCGGGTTCATCCAGTGCGGGGACACACAGGTTGGGATGCAGTTTGACGCATTTGTCCGCAAGCTCGACGCCGACGGCAACCAGGAATGGTTGCAAATGTTTGCCTATGACGGAGATGACTACTTCACCTGTATCCGCGAGGCACCGGCCGGAGGGTATGTCGCGGTGGGCACCGCTGATGACCATTTCCTGTACCGTCTATCCAACACCGGCCAAGTTCTCTGGCGTCTCGAGCACATCAACATGCCGGTTTCCGACTGGGTTGAACCCACTCAGGACGGCGGATTCATTGTGCCATCTTCACGAATTCACGGGGAAAATGGGAAACCTTACTTGTACAAAGTCGATGCATCCGGCGAGTTTGTCTGGGATGACTATGGCTCTGTCGTCGGGGATACGCTGCGAGGAATCAACTACTGTGTCCGTGAGGATGAATCGGGTTTCCTGTATACATGTGGTCAGGTATCAGACGGTGATGCTCTACGGTATGTCTCAAAACGTAATCCCGATGGCACAGTGATCTGGGGTTTAACTCTACCAACGATTCAAGATCGGTTCGCGGAGTTTCTCGAACTTGATATTCTTGCAGATGGATCTGTAGCAGTCGTGGGCATGTTCAATGATGAAAACTATGAATACCATATGTCGTTGGCGAAGGTCTCCTCCGACGGCGAACTCCTGTGGGAATACGAAAGTACGGGTGGTGAACTGGTTTCGGTCACCCAAGGACGTGACGGTGGTATTGTCGCTGCATTGTGGCCACGATTTTCAGGCCTGTACGACCCCGAAGACTTGGTTCTAATCAAATGGGAGCCGGAGGTGCAGGTCGAGTTGTCGGCGGAAGACACGTTGTTCCCATCCACCGGCGGGACACTCGTCTTCGACGAACTGACGTCGAACATCTTCGTCAACGCCACTGACCTTGACCGGTATGTGTATGTCACCGGCCCGGACGGCTTCACCGAAACCTATCCGGCGACCGTGGTGACGCTGCAACCCGGCGTTGACATCTCCACCGGGAACGAGACGCTCGTCATCCCGGAAGCCTGGCCCGATGGTGAGTACACGGTCGAGCTGCACTATGGCAACCACCCCGACCAGGCGTCCAACATGGGCCTCGGCACGATCCAGATCCAGAAGGGCGAAGTGGGTGTTGACGATCCGGACGATCTTGCGACAGAACAGCTTCCTTCCGAACCAACCCTGTCCGTGTACCCGAATCCATTCAACGCTTCAACAACGCTAACCATTTTCCTCCCTGATCCCTCGAAGGTTCACGCCACCGTTTACAACGCCTTGGGCCAACACGTCGCCACCCTGGCAGACGGTCATTTCGCAGCGGGCAACCACACGTTTACCTTAGATGGATCAAACCTGTCAAGCGGTATTTACTTCATTCATGCGACAGTACAGGATGAACTGGATCACGTGCAAAAGGTGATGTTGGTACGTTGACAGCTGGCGCCTGGCTCTGAACCCCCGGGCTACGTAGTTCGCGAACATTGTGCTCTCACATATTTGTAACAAGCGAAATATCAACAATCTGCGAGGATGAACCATGAGAACGTACACCGCACTTTCGCTTGTTCTATTGTTTGCACTACCTGCAATCGCCCAACCTCCGGACACTCTTTGGACAGCCAGATGGGGTTCTCAAGCGGGCAGTGAGTGGATGGATTGTGTGAATGCAGTTCCAACAGGTGGATATATCACCTCAGGGATTTCTTGGGATCCCGTTGATCCATTCAATCCACAAGTGACTACGATCCGATTGGATAGCGAAGCCAATGAGATTTGGTTCAATTTGGAAGGACAAGACCTCACAGATGCCGGCCATCACATCGAACCGACTTCGGACGGCGGATTCATCCAGTGCGGAGAAACACAGGTTGGGATGCAGTTTGACGCATTTGTCCGCAAGCTTGACGCTGACGGCAACCAATTGTGGATTTGGGTTTCTTCCGCTGATCATACGGAGTATTTCACCTGCGTCCGTGAAGCGCCTGTTGGCGGATTTGTAGCAGTGGGTACAGCGGAAGGCTGTTTCCTTCACCGCATTTCACCTGCAGGCCAAGTTCTCTGGCGTCTCGAGCACATCAACATGCCGGTTTCCAACTGGGTTGAACCCACTCAGGACGGCGGTTTTATCGTTCCAAGCGGACGTGTCGATGGTGACCTCCGCGGCCCGTATCTCTACAAAGTCGACGCGTATGGCGAACTTGTCTGGGATATCATCGCCTCCATACCCGGCGATACCCTGAACGGGATGAACTACTGCGTCCGCGAGGATGAATCGGGTTATCTCTACACTTGCGGCTATGTTGTTGATGAAATCCAGAAGCGATACGTTTCAAAACGGAATCCAGATGGAACACTGGTCTGGGCTACATTGTTGCCAAATCCTGACGACTGGGATGGTAGAGCCTACGAGTTGGTGCTGCTAGCAGACGGTTCTATCGCTGTCTGCGGAAGATCGTATACGATTGATGGATTGACTCACTGGCTTGGGAAACTCGATTCGAACGGCACATTGCTTTGGGAATATGAAGACCTTGGCGGGGAAATCGTATCACTTACGCAGGGACGAGACGGTGGTGTCGTCGCAGCATGGTGGCCGCGATACTGGTCTCTCGACGACCCCGAAGATCTGGCACTGATCAAATGGGAACCGGAGGTGCAAGTCGAGCTGACGGCGGAAGCCACGTTATTCCCATCCACCGGCGGGACACTTGTCTTTGACGAACTGACAAGCAACATCTTCGTCAACGCCACCGACCTTGACCGGTATGTGTATGTCACCGGCCCGGACGGCTTCACCGAAACCTATCCGGCGACCGTGGTGACGCTGCAACCCGGCGTTGACATCTCCACCGGGAACGAGACGCTCGTCATCCCGGAAGCCTGGCCCGATGGTGAGTACACGGTCGAGCTGCACTATGGCAACCACCCCGACCAGGCGTCCAACATGGGCCTCGGCACGATCCAGATCCAGAAGGGCGAAGTGGGTGTCGACGATCCGGGGACTCCCGGGTCACACGATGACCCGGGCCACCCCGGTCTTGCGGACATCCCGTCCGAGTTCGCCCTGAGCGAACCGTGGCCGAACCCGTTCAACAGCAGCACCACGATCCGTGTCGAGCTGCCGTCACCCGGCGTCCTGCATGTCACCGTCTTCAACATGGCGGGCCAGCAGGTTGCGACCCTCGCGAACGGTTTGCTTGAGGCGGGAACCCATGAGTTCAGCTGGGATGCCGCGGGCGTCGCTGCCGGGGTGTATTTCGTTCGCGCCAACGCCGGAACGTGGGCCGGAACGCAAAAAGCGATTTTGCTCAAGTAGCGGCTGGTCTGTTCTGGACAGTCTTCTCCGGATACAACTACGCCCCATTCTGCTTCTTCCACTCTACGAACGGCAGCGCCTTCTGCCAGTACATCTCGAACAGCTCGGAATAGACCTGCGCGTTGGACTCGTCCTCGAGCACCATCATCGTGAAGTCGCTGACCTTTTCGCCCGGGATCGACGGGATCGCCAGCAGCACCTTCGAATGGTCAAACACGAACATCTTCGCCGGCAGCCCGGCCATGATCCGCACCTGCGAGAGCGGCAATTCCTCCGTCGCAGCGAACGCCTTCTGCAGCAGCTCGGTGCTCATATCCTCGGACGAATAAATCGACAGCACCTCCACCCCGCGCGCGTCAGCGTTGGCGAGCGCGTCCCGCTGCGCTTCCCAGTTCGCCTGAGTCAGGCCTGAGAACGGGCGCCGGACAAACGAGTGGATAATTGTCTGCGCTTCGTTGACCAGGTTGACGAAGCTCTGGTTGATCAGGTCCTTGGTGCGGATGATCTCAATGAAGTCGAAGGGCTGTTCGTTGTCACGCCCGCCCTCAAACATCGAGTCCATCTTCTCAAACAGCTGCGCTTCCCGCTTCTGCTCCTGCTTCCACTTCTGCTGCATCAACTCCCGCAGCTTGCTCGGCTTGATCGCGCTGTAATATTTGCGACGGCCTTCCACCCGTTGCTGGCAGAACCCCTTGAGCACCATCTGGTTGATCAGCTCGTAGGTCCGGGGACGGCTTTGCCCGGTGATGCGATGCAATTCCCCCGCGGAGATTTCGTGCTTGCGCAGCATCTCGAGATACAATCGCGATTCGCTGGGGAAAAATCCGTACCGCGTCAATACCTCCGCCAACTCTTTCTCGTCGTCACGCATGCCCGCCCCAAACTAAGCGTTGACCCTGAATCGCTGAACAACTGTATGTGAAATAAGCGACAAAATTGGCTTCTCCGCCATACCCGCGGAGTTACTCTGTCTGGTATTTGCCAGACTCCAGGATTGTCGCAGAGCCCGCCCCTTCTCCATTCTTCTGGAGCTATTCCAGCCAACCTCTTGACAACTTGTGGAGGCCAAAGTATGTTGTATGGTGAGCAGACAACAAGCGGTGTGACCAGCTGATTGCCGCTGACCTGTTCACCTGGGATCTGTTTGACTTCCAAGCTTAAAGGAACAATCTCGCCGGATTCATACGCCTTCCCCCGTACCGGTTTTCAGAGATTCGCAAGCTTGGAGACTATGCCCGGATCATTCGATCCGGGCTTGCTTTTTCTGGTGGGAACCTGCCACTGCCCAACCGGCCACCTTACGCCAGCCAGCGCTCGATCATACCCTTGGACGGCACCTTGCCGCTGTGAACCACCTTGCCGTCAATTACCACGCCCGGCGTTGCGAGGATGCCGTACGACGCGATGTCGTTCGGTGCCGTCACCTTGGTCAATTCGAAATCCGCGCCATCCTGCCAGCCCAGCTTGTCGGTTACCTGACGGATCAACGCTTCCGTCTTCTTGCAGTTCGGGCAACCAACGCCCAACACTTCGATCTTCTTCATCGTTCGATCCTTTATCTCACATGTACTACGTGTTCACCACGTTACATCACCAGCCCGAAGGTGTACCCGACCGCCGTCGACAACGCGACCACCAGCACCACATACACCGCCGTCCGCTGCACACCCATCACCCGGCCGATCACAATCATGTTCGGCAAACTCAGCGATGGACCCGCCAGCAGCAACGTCAGCGCCGGCCCACGCCCCATGCCGAGATCCATCAACGCGCGCACAATCGGCACCTCAGTCAGCGTCGAGAAGTACATCAACGCACCGAAGACACTCGCCAGCAGGTTGTTCCAGACACTGTTGCCGCCAACCCAGCGCTGCACCACCGCCTCCGGCAACAGCACCTTGACAATCCCGGCGACAAACACACCGGCCAGCAGGATCGGCACGATCTTTTTGATCAGGTCCCACGTCTCACCCATCCAACGCGCGACTTCCTCGCCGTCGTACCACTTCACCACCATCACAATCACCACGACGAGAAACACCGCCGCGACAATCGCCGGGATCGGCTTCCCGGAGAATTCCAGCGCCCAGCGTCCGCTCTCCGATGTGCCGAACTCCGCGACCAGCCCAATCGCGGACGCCGCAACCAGAAACACCACCATCGCCGCGAAATACGGGATCACCTGCTTCAACGGGTGCCGGTCATCCTCGCCGGTGCCATACGCCCACTGCGGGTTTTCCGCCTGCAACGCGCGTTCCTTCGACTGGAACAGCAACGCCATGATCAACCCGATCACGACCGAGAACACAATCGCCCCGACCGCGCGCGCAACACCGAGGTCAACCCCCAGCAACTGCGCCGAGTAAATGATCGCGAGCACGTTGATCGCCGGACCGGAATACAAAAACGCAATCGCCGGACCCAAGCCCGCACCATTGCGTCGAATCCCCGCGAACAACGGGAGGATCGTACACGAACACACCGCGAGGATTGCGCCCGAAACCGACGCTGTCCCGTACGCCAACGGTTTCGACGCGTCCGGGCCAAAATATTTGATCACCGCCTGCTGGCTGACAAACACGGCAATCGCTCCGGCGATGAAAAACGCCGGCACAAGACAGGTCAGCACATGCGCGGACAGGTATTCCGTCAACGCCGTCCAACCCGATGTCAGCAACTCAAGCCACATGGAACTCTCATCAGCTCAGTCGCGCCCTGCAGTGGACACGGCTACTTCCTGGTCCTACAACGCCGCGACCGCCTCACGGGCCTGCCGTTCGACGATCCCGCGCAGCATGCCATCCGCTTTCTCGAGCAGCTCAAACACCGCCGGCTCCGCGATGCTGTAATACACCGACACGCCTTCCTTCCGCGACGCCAACAGCCCCATGTCACGCAGCTTGGCAAGGTGACGGCTGATCACCGACTGATCCTCACGCATCGCCGGGTTGATCTTGCAGACACAAAGCTCGCCCTCACGAAGCATGTACAGCAGACGGAGACGCGTTGGCTGGCCGAGAATCGCGAATAACCGCGATTCCAGCTCCAGCTTTTTTTCATCCACCTTCGCCATGTCGTCTCCTGAGCATCTTGCATTTATGCATCAACATGCAATAATCTATCGTTTGTTCCATGACAGTGCAAGCCGGGCCTCGGAGGTCTCGACGTTCCGGTTGGATTGAACCTTGGGAGAATTCGATGAAACGCTTGCCATTGCTGGCGTTGACAGCACTCTTTGTGCTCTGGTTCAGCGCAGGCTGCAATGTGAACGATGGTGCAAAGTCGGATACTGCAACAGAGGAGAATGCTGCCGGTGCGCAAACAGCTGCAGACAGCGCGGGAAGCTGCTGCGATCCATTCAGCTCGTCATTGGGTGCCCATACGGCTGCCAGCGAGGCGAAAACTGAACTGCCAACGATGCTCGAGCTGGGCAGTGAGGGCTGCAAGCCGTGCGAACAGATGAAGCCGGTGATGGCCGGACTCGAACGCGACTACGCCGGGATCATCCGCGTCACCTTCCACGACGTGCGCAAGACTCCGGACATTGCCAGCCAATACGGCATCAAGCTGATTCCAACGCAGGTGTTCCTCGACGCCGACGGCAACGAATTCTTCCGGCACGAAGGCTTTTTCCCACGCGAGGACATTGAGCAAGTTTTCCGTGACATGGGAGTCGAGCTCTGATGGAAAGCCTGCTCGAGGCGGTGCAGGGGAATCCGTTCCTCGCGGTCGGAGCGGTTTTTCTCGGCGGGTTGCTTTCGGCCAGTTCGCCGTGCGTGCTGGTCATCCTGCCGTTGGTGATCGGCTATGTCGGCGGCGCATCGGACGGCGACCGGCGCAAGTCGGTCGTTTATTCCCTGCTGTTTGCCCTCGGGCTGGCGATCACTTTCACCATCCTCGGCGCCATCGCTGCCATCTTCGGACGGCTGTTCGGACAGGTAGGGACCGCATGGTACTGGGTGGTCGGGATCCTCGTGTTCGCGATGGGGCTGGCGATGATGGGTCTGTTCGAAATCCGCATCCCGATGCCGCAACGCCTGCAGCCGAAATCCCGTGGCGCACTGGGCGCGTTCCTGCTCGGCCTGCTGTTCGGGATCGCGTCAACACCCTGCGCGACGCCGGTGCTGGTCGTCATCCTCGCCTTCGTCGCCAGCCAGGGCCAGATTGTTTACGGCACGCTGCTGCTGTTCGTGTATGCCATCGGCCATGTCGCGCTTATCATCGCGGCTGGTATCTCAGCGGGATTCGTACAACGGTTCGCCGAAAGCCGGGGCATCGCGAACTTCTCCCTGTGGACGAAACGCATCTTCGGCGCGCTGGTCAGCTTCGCCGGGGTGTACATCATCTACAGCAACGTGTGGCCGTGAAATGAAACGCGCCCTGTTGTTCAGCCTCGCCATTCTGTTCGGCGTTTCCACCCTGTTCGCACAGGTTCGCACCGGCGCGATGAAGCAAATGCTCGCGCTCGATCCGGTGCCGGGCAGTGAGAAACCGGCGTCGCTTCCGCCGGACGGACGCCCGTGGATCGTGTTCATTTTCAAGGCCTGCTGCGCGCCAGCGGACCAGGCCGCCGGCTGGGCGGTTGAAGCCGGACAACGATACGGCGACCGGGTCGGCATCGTCGGCCTCAACGTCGACCGCACCCGCACCATTCAGAAAGTCCCCGGCTGGCTGCACAACCGAAACGTATCCTTCCCCGTTCTCTGGGATGCGACCGGCCAGGTGAGCACGCAGAGCTGGGGCGTGGTTGCGCCGCCGTCTGTCGTGCTGCTCGATTCCACCGGCACCGAAGTGTACCGCACGATGGGCTACATCCCGGCCTACAACGATAAGCTGACCACGAAGCTTGAAGACCTTTTGGGCGACGAAGCAGAAGAGGAATCGCGGTGAACCGGCGCTCCATGCCCGCGCTCGCCGCGTTGCTGGCGATCCTCGCCGGATGCGTGTGGCTGTTTGGCTGCGGGATCACAGAATGCGACGAACCGGAAGCCGGCGCACTCACGGTCAGCGTCTGGGATACAACCGCTGGGCAAACCCTGACGGGCGCTGCGATTTTCGTGGATGGCACCCCGCGTCAGGAATGCACACCGGCGACCCTCTGCGGTCTGACCGAGGGGGTTCACAGACTGTCGGTGCTGCCGGCGGCGCTGGACTATGCGTCCATTGATACCACGGTCCGTATCACCCCGCCGGACACGCAGACCGTATCCCTGTTGACCGGCGCGTCAACCGTTTCGGGGTATTTACACGTCCTCACAACACCCGCCAGCGCAGACGTACACATCGATTTCCGGCCGCAGACGCACGCGTCCGGTTCCGTGTTGCCGATCCTGCCCGGCGAGCATACCGTCAGCGCATGGCTGCAGGATCACGCCGTCACGTCGCCGGGATATGCCGTCACGACTGTTCGCGCCGCGGACACCACCACCGTGCGCCTGACGTTGACCGTAGAATCGCCCGGCATCGAAACCGGTCAACTGGCACCGAACCTGATCCTCACCGGCGATCTCGGCACCGAATATTCGCTCGCGCAATACCGGGGCGCGGTCCTGCTGCTCAACTTTGCGGGGTTTGACTGCGATCCGTGCCGGGACGAACTCCCCGACATCCAGCGCGTCTACGCACGCCGCTATGAAGACGGGTTCCGTGTGCTGGTGATCAATGTCGGCTGGTACAATGACGGCCCCGACAATTTCGCGCGCATTCGTGAGGACTTGCACCTGACCATGCCGCTGCTGTTTGCGGACACCCCCGACGGAGCTGCGACCACCACCTACAACATCGCCGCCGCCCCGACCAACATCCTGATCGACCGGCGCGGTATCATCCGCCAACGGCTCGGCGCGGTCACCGAGACACAACTCGATGAGCTGATCCAACCCCTGCTGGCAGACTGATCGACCCATATCCACAGATAAAGAAAGCCTCCCCAGCGTGGGGAGGCTTTGGATCGATTTCGGAAACACAATCGCGGACGACTTAGTCCTGGATCATGTGAACGTCGCGCTGCGGGAACGGAATCGAGATGTTTTCCGCATCGAAGGTCACCTTAACCTTCTCCATCATGTCGAAGAAGTAGGGCCAGTAGTTCGCCGCATCCACCCAGACACGCATCACGATCACCACCGCGCTGTCGCCATGCGCCTTGACCGCGATAAACGGTGCCGCCGGATCGGTCAGGGTGCGATCGTCGGCGTCCACAATCTTCTGCAACACATCCTTCGTCTTCGCGATATCGTCACTGTACCCGATGCCGAACTCGAAGTCGCAACGGCGCTTCGGCTCGGTCGAGTAGTTCTTGATGTTACCGTTCGACAACGCACCATTCGGAATGATGATCGTCACATTGTCCGGCGTCTTCAGGATCGTCTGGAAAATCTGGATCTCATTGACAGAACCGGCGAAACCACCCGCCTCAATGTAATCGCCGACCTTGAACGGCTTGAACATCAGGATCAACACACCACCCGCGAAATTCGCAAGGCTGCCCTGCAACGCCAAGCCAACGGCCAAACCGGCGGCAGCAACCAACGCCACCAGCGATGTTGTCTGAATCCCGACCATCGTCGCAACCATGATCAGCAGGGTCAGTTTCAACAACACGCCAATCAGACTCGACAGAAACTTGCCCAACGACGGGTCCATCTGACGTGCTTCGAGACCCTTGCGCATACCACGCAAAATCGCACCGATAATCCAGAAACCGACGATCAGTGTAACGAGGGCCAACGCCAACTTGGGCAGATACACCGCCGCCCCTTCCCAGATATGCTGCATGAATCCGGTCAACGCTTCTGTATCCATCTATTCTTCTCCCCATTGCTACTGCGGACCATGCCCTACAATGCCCGCCACAGGT
The DNA here is from genome assembly GCA_963675295.2 of bacterium. Lineage (GTDB taxonomy): Bacteria > Electryoneota > Electryoneia > Electryoneales > Electryoneaceae > BMS3BBIN04. The sequence continues at coordinate 777,796 of CAXXKJ010000002.1, read as the reverse complement.
TAACTTTGCTAAAGGTCAAGCGAATCTAGCTCCCGGAAATACAAAAAAAGGGAAGCATTGCGATAAACCGCGCTTCCCATGAGACAAACCAGAATGTCCACACCCCCACACTACTACTTTGTGTTTACACAGGCTGCCCTTCTTCTTGCGCACCTGATTCGGACTCCGTAGAGGGTGCCTTATCCAGTAACGAAACAACAATCGCCGTCAACGTCGCCAGAATCACCGCCGGAACCATCTCATAAACAATATGGCCGAGCGTCATTTTCCACACGATCGCGACGACAAATCCCGTGATCATCGCCGCCGCCGCACCCTTCAACGTTAACCGCTTCCAGAACACGGACAACACAATCACCGGGCAGAACGCGCTGCTGATTCCAGCCCACGCAAACAGCACAAACCAGAAGATCAGACGCACCTCGAGCAACGCAAACCCCAAAGCGATCAACGCGAGGATCAACGTCAACACCCGGCTCAACATCACCACCCGCTTCTGGTCAGCGTCCGGATGGAAAATCCGCTGGTAAACATCCCGCACCACGCTCGACACCGCCAGGATTAACAGCGAATCCGCCGTGCTCATCACCGCCGCCAACACCACCGCGATCAGAATGCCGGACATGATCGGGCCGAACAGTTCGTGCGATAACAACGGGAAGATCGCCTCCTGGTCCTCCAGCACCGGGTACAGCACCCGCCCCGCCATCCCGGCGATGATCGCCCCACCGGAAGTGATGATCGTGAAGAAGACCGCGACCACTGCGCCGGGGATCAGTTTGCGCTCGTGGCGCACCGCGATAAACCGTGAATACAGCTGCGGACTACCAAGATAGCCGAACCCGGGCCCGACGAATCCGATCACCGTCAGGATTCCGGCCATCGTCCACCCCTGCCCGCCCATCGCCTTGAGCATGTCTGGATGTGTCTCACCGAGACTGCCGACCATACCGCCAATACCGCCGGTCGCAACCACCGCCACAATCGGCACCAGGATCAACCCGAGCAGCATCATCGACCCCTGGAACAGATCCGACCATGCCACCGCGCGGAAACCACCGATCATCGTATAAAACAGCACAATCGCGAGCCCGAGGATCGCGCCGGTCTTGAAATCGAGGCCGAGAAATTCGCCGAAAGCCTTCCCCGTTGCCGTCAACTGCGCCGCCAGGTACGAGGTCACCATCGTGATGATGACCACCGTGCTGATCCAACGCAGAATATGCCGCGTGTCGTTGAACCGCGATTCGAGATAATCCGGCACGGTGATCGAGTTGTACTTATCCGTCATCCGTTTGAACGGGCGCGCGATGTACACCCAGCTCATCGTTTCACCCACCACCTGGCCGAGCAGAACCCAGAACGCATTCACCCCGACCGCCCAGCCCATCCCGGTCAAGCCGAGCAACAACCAGCCGGACTCACCAGTCGCACGCGAACTGAGCGCGCTGACCCAGTAGCCGAGCTTCTTGCCCGCGACAAAGAAATCCGACACGCTCGAGGTTTGACGGCTGGCGACCAGGCCGATGCCCAGCAGGATGAGGAAATAGAGGACGACGATCACAATCGTGATGCTCATGACCGCCCCTTTCTCATTTCACGGAAATAATAGACCAACACCCAGATGATCCACGGAACCGTGGAGAAAAAAATCAGCGCAATCGCATCCATGCGGTTTCCCCTGCCTGCGGTTGGATAGAAGGGACTGCAGGTTCGCAACAAGGGTAGCGAACACGGGACTCACAGGCAAGTCCCGGTGCGATTTCGACCGATTCCAACCCGCAGCACTCGAGCCATCATGCATAGCACGCGCAAGATTTGCAGCTCGCTGCCCACCCACCACACGATAGCGCACCAAATCAGACCGAGTCTGCACGCTTTGCGCGTTTTTCCCGAAACTCCATACCATATCCGGAATCCAGCGAGCGCAGAACAGGCATCAGAGCCGCATACTGAAGAGATGCACGAGTTTTTTGTTAACTGTCTGTTATTCTTAATTATACAACGATGCTGAAGTTCTCCAGCCTTGGATATTCGCAGATTTTGCAGCGTCCTCCGAGTACTCTGTACCAAAACTGGCCCACCCTTTGCCCTTGTGTTCGGCGAATCAGGGAGCAGCCACAACGTCAGCAATGATAAGGGCTGCAAGTTACAAAGGGAGATCTATTTCACCCCGGGGAGGGGACGATGCACCTGTATCCACCCACATACCATGCATTGTATGCAGCATCAGAGCCGACCCTCGTGTCCGCCATCCCCGGAATGCTATCAACCCGTACCCGTAGTACCACGGTGTCACGCCTGAACCCGTGCATTTGGTGTCGTACCGTCGCCGTCCACACGGACGGACCCAACAATCCACGCCACAGCTATCAGGAGCAGTTGTATTAAACCCTACCCGCGCTTCCTATTTCATCGCAGGACGGTATGACACCGCAGCGGTTGAGGCTCCCCCGGGAGCCTCAATCGTTTGTTTTACCCCCGCCTGACCTTCCACCGCGCATTCCGTCACGCGTGCACCGATCACACAGCCACCTGCATGGTTTGCGCGAAAATACACCTGTACCAACTGTCATCCCCACGTCACGTTCACCGCAACCGACTACCTTCACAATAGTTTGCAGCTTTCCGTGAACACCAAACATCTCCGGTCTGTGTTTTGCCTTCTACACTGTGGGTTGGCTGTACCTGTTGCATAAATCGAACGGTTTCCATGACTCTGTGGGGGGTGTACCATGCGTACTGCAAATCTGTGCGTTGTTGTCCTGCTCTCGCTGTTTTTCGCAGTTCCAGCCTTTGCCAGCGCGTTGTTGTACAGCAGCAGTTCTTTCCTGCCTTTGACCGAAGTTCATACCGAAATCGAGATTACCGACCAGGTGTGCACCACATTCATCGATCATACTTTCAACAACGACAATGTGGGTTTTGTGGACGCGACCTACTGTCTGCCCCTGCCTCCGGGTGCATCGATTGTTGGACTTGGGATGTGGATCGATGACGAACTGCACTACTTCGCCCTGGAGCCCGGCCAGCAGGGAGGTGGCGGGGTGGGAGGACTGCCCGCATTCCTGCAATCCTATCTTGGTGAGAATCCTTTCGCACAATCGTTCGCCGATCTGGAACCCGGGGAGATTACCCTCCGAATTGAATACACCGAGCTACTGACCTACGAATTCGGCGACTACACGTTTGAGTACCCACTCGCTCTGCCGTCATTCGCGTCAACACCGCTGGACACATTCGCCGTCGAGGTGTCCGGCACCTCCCAGCGGTTGATTGAGGACGTACAGGTCGCATCCTACCAGGCGCAATTCCAGTTCCTCGGCGATTATGAGTTCAGTTATTCCGTGACCGGGAGCGGCGTTACAACGGAAAATCTGTACAGCCAGGTTACGGTCAGCCAAGACGATGTCGGCCTGTGGTTGATGAGTCATCACAAGGAAGATTCGCTCGATCCCGGCCATTATCTCGCCATCATGGAACCGGGCGACATCGGGCAGGGAGACGTGCTGAACAAAAGCTTCACCTTCGTCATCGACCGCTCAGGCAGCATGGGATCCGGCGGGGCAATGGAAGAAGCCAAAGAAGCGGCGATCTATTGCGTCACCCATCTCAATGATGGCGACTATTTCAACATCATTGTCTTCAGCGACTTTGTTGAACCGTGGCAGGTAAATCCGGTGCTGGCAACGCCGGCCAACATCGCTGCCGCAGTGCAACACATCAACAGTCTCGTCGCCTCGGGCTGGACGCTGTTCAACGATGCCGTCCTCTATGCGTTGAACCAGGATCTTGATCCGACACACGCCAACCAGGTGCTGGTCCTGAGTGACGGTGAACCAACGACCGGGGTTACCGACCTGCCGACGATCATTCAGAACATCGGGAATGCGAACACGATCTGCGCGTCCATCTTCACGGTCGCGGCCGGAGATGACGCCGACTTGGACTTCCTCGACTACATCGCCTTCACCAATTCCGGATTGACGTTGAAGGTGGAGAATCTCGCCCACCTCGCCGAAGAAATCGAAGTCTTCTTCCAGCGATTTTCCAGCCCAGTGCTGACACAGGTGACACTCGATATGGGTGATGTCAACGTCGAAGAAGACTATCCCCCGGCGCCATATACCATCTTCGCCGGCAGCCAGACGCTGGTCAGTGGCACCTACCAGCAGCATGGCGAAACAATGATTGAGCTGTCCGCGACCGTTGCCGGCAGGGATACGTCCCTTACCTACGGCCCGTTTACGTTTACCGGAAACGACACCACATCCTTCAGCTTCGTCCCACGCATGTGGGCGATCCAGAAAATCGATTACTGGCTGGCGTACATGGCGGTCTATGGCGAGGATCAGGACATCATCGACATGATCGTCGACCTGTCGCTGCAATACGGCATTCTGACCCAATACACAGGCTATAACACGCCCGTCGACGAGCGCGCGAAAATCGCGGCACGGGCGACACGCGACCGCTCCGGCGTACACCTGAGCTGGAGTCTTCGCCCAGCGACGGACGTCAGCTATGACATTTACCGACGCGAGATGAACGGACGCGCGTACCTGAAGCTGAACCGTGAACCCGTGCGACGAACCCATTTCACCGACCGCAGCGCAGAACGCAATGTCGGCTACGTGTACCAGATCCGGATTGCGGACGGCGATGTCGCAGTCGCTCCGGCGGAGGTGCGAGTTCCCGCCGGTTCGAGCGATTTGGTCGTGGGATTGACCGCGTCGCCGAATCCGTTTAACGCCGGTACTCGGATCTCGTTCAGCCTCTCACGTGAGATGGAGGTGAAGCTGGTGGTGTACGATCTGCTCGGCCGTGAGGTCGCCGTTCTGATCCGTGGAGTGTTGCAGGCGGGTGCGCAGCACGCCGCGTTTGACGCCTCCCGGCTCGCCAGCGGGAACTACTTCCTGCAATTGACGGCGACGGATCAATCATCCGGCGAAACAGTGACACAGGCGTCTCGATTGCTGCTGGCCAAGTAGGTACGATCCTATCAAGCTGTTTATGCGACGTGATCCATCCAGCCCGAGCCCGCATTTCGCAGGCTCGGGCCTTTTGTTGTGCGAACCGCCTGCGTAGCTTAGTGAAAACACAACGGGATCTGTCCATGGCCACACGCACAGAATCGGAAAAGGTGACCCACGGCATCCGTGTCGTCGTCAAACCCCAGTACGAAGCCGATCATTCCGATCCGGATGATCAGCGGTACGTGTTCTCCTACCACGTCACAATCCGGAATGAGAGTGCACGGCGGGTGCAGTTGCTGCGGCGTCACTGGATCATCATCAACGGGGACGGCGATAAGCAGGAAGTGCACGGGCCGGGCGTGGTCGGCTTTACTCCCTCCCTCGCCCCGGGAGAAGAGTTTTCCTATTCCAGCTACTGCCCGCTGGACACGGACTTCGGCACCATGGAAGGGTCGTACGAAATGCAGGATGATGAAGGCGAGCTGTTCGAAATCGGTATCGGACGGTTCTACCTCGCGGTGAACGCCGTCTCCTGACCCGCCTTGTTTTCCGTATTATCCAACAACGACAAGAACTCGATTTCACCGGTGTGGGGATTCGTCATGCGGCTGCATTTGAACGTACGTCACAGCCTGCTGCTCGCTGTTTCGCTGATTCTGGTTGCGCTGTTAACGTTGAACGCGTGTGTCACCGTCCAGCCAGACAAAGCTGCGATGGAAATCAACGACCTCCCGCCGGAACACGCCGCGCTGTTCTTCGCCGTCACCCTCGACAACCTCAACCTCGGCCAGATGGAAGTCGTGTTCAACGACAGCCTCAGCATCGTCCTGCGCGCCAAATCCATCAACCGCGTTTATCTGCCGGAAGGATGGTACACGATGAGCCTGCCACGGCTGCCGCAACGCAACGACAACGCCGGGATGATGTACCGCTTCAGTGCTGGCGACCTCTACCGCTTCACGCTGCTCGAACGGTTGGTCGAGGGAGAAGACTCCATCGCCGCGCCGGAGAAAACCTACACCCTCGCCCCGTCCACCCGGGACGCCTTCCAGCAGCTGCTGCTGCAGGAAGAGTATCCGGTCGTCAACCTTGTGCCGGCAGCACGATAAACCGGCCTCAGCCGATACCCTGCCCCGGACATTCATATCCGGGCTAACCGGTTTCTGGACTCCTCACCGGTTCGCGATTTTCTCGAACACGTAGCCGCCCTTCTCCGCACCCCAGACCTGTTCGCCGGCATCGTTGTAGCCGCGATCCCACGAGCGCAGGGCATCAGGGGTAACCGTCACCTCGCTGGTTGCGTACGTCGCCTCGCCCCACGAGTTCCCGCAGCTGCGGCCATCGGTGCCGCCGCTGAATGTGCCATCCGTCGTGCTCATCAGTTCGATCGAGCAACCCTCGAGCAGCGTCAGGCTGTCGAGCGGAATTGACGCCAGCAACTCAGGATCGCCGTACGCGCCTGCGAAACGCAACGGATCGCCGGGGATGGTGTAGACATGACTCAGAAATGACCCGTCGCCCACCGCTTCCAATCGATATACTCGCTGACGATACGGCTTCGTACCCAATTTGCCCGCGGCTGCCTGTTCGACGTACAGCCAGATTCGGCCATCCTTTCTGGGAATCCGGATCATCTCGAGCCGGATATCGAAATAAGACGTATCCGCCGCCGCCTGCTGCGCGCTGCTGAATGAGCCGGTCATCCAGTCTGCGAGAACAGTCAGCTCAGCGGCCGGTTCCTGCCCCGACGCTGCCGTCAACCCCGCGAGCCCCGACAATAGCAGCAACATCGTCATTGTCACACGCATGGCCTGATTTCCCCGAATGTCCGTGGTCTTGCTTCTTGTTGATGATCAGCATACGTCATCGTGCCCACCTGCGACAAGCACCGCGGTGCATCTACATGACTCGTCCGCGCCCACAGCAAGATCGGACAAGTCCACGGACGAACGCAGCCGTACCTTGAAGTGATCAATTGGTAGCCCGTATCCGCGATCATGGAGCCCCGCCATGGCCAGCACCGACAAACTCGACCTCTACAAGCAACACAAAGATCAGTACAAGGCGACGCAGCAGCCCCGTATCCTCACCCTGCCGCCGATTCCGTATCTCGCGGTGGATGGCGAGGGGAAACCGGGGGACGATCTCTTCGCTGAGATCATGGGCGCGTTGTATGGCATGGCGTACACGCTCAAGTTCATGGCCAAAGAACAGGGCCGGGACTACGTTGTCGCGAAGTTGGAGGGGATGTGGTATCCGGTTGGCGGCTTCGACCAGCCGATCGAAAAACCGTCCGAGATGACCTGGCAGTACAAATTGCTGGTTCGGGTGCCGGAGTTCATCAGCGACGAGGACCTCGACGCCGCACGGCAACAGCTGGCGAAGAAGAAAAAGGAGGGACCGTTCGAAAAGGTTCGCCTCGAAGTGATTTCCGAGGGGACAGTCGTGCAGGCGATGCACATCGGACCGTATGCGGAAGAAACCCCAACGCTTGAGCGCATGCACGCGTACGCCGTTGAGCAAGGCTACAAGCACGTGCACGGCCACCACGAGATCTACTTCGGCGATCCGAGACGTGTCGCCCCGGAAAAACTGAAAACCATTCTCCGCACTCCGGTGGAAAAGGTGAAGTGACGAGTGATCGGTGGTCGGTGGCTTTTCCGGCTTTACGTCAGTTGCTGTCTTTTGTTTTGCGTTACGTAGTTCACGACTGTGGAAGGTGTGTTCTGCCGCCGACCGTTGCCCGTATTCCGCAGCCCCTCAGCGAGAGACGAAGGACCAACGACGAGAGACTGAACTACGGCACCAGCAGCAGTTTCCGGACTTCGTCATATCCGCCCGGCGCGGACGCCCGCAGGAAATACACACCCCCGGCCAGCCGGTCGGCGGTGACTGTCCACACCCGAGTCCCTGCCGCCACAGCGCCGTCGTGCACCGTCAGCACTTCCCGCCCGAGCACGTCATACAGCCGCAGCCGCAACGCCGTCGCGCGTGGCACCGACAGCGTCACCCGGGTCGAGGCGTTGAACGGATTCGGCGCAATGCTGACAAGTCGTGGCGAGACCGGCAGTTGACGGGACGGTTCTTCCGCCACATCGGTGGTGCTGGTAACCGTCACTGCGGCCTCATCCCACGCCACCACCGCATCGGGGTAGGCGCCAACGTTGAACACCAACGTCGCTGGGCCTAGCGGAAACCCTTCCGGCACGAGGAATTCAAGGCCGTTGCGCGTAGAGTCCATCGACGGGGTGTAGACCATCGGATCACGCCAGCCAACCACCCGGGTTTCGCCACCGGATGAGCTGGAGACCAGTTCCGTCCAGACATCGCCGGTGCGGGTTTCTTCGCCAGCGTTCGCAACCGTGATATCGAAGCCGAGGACGCCGTCAACCGTCACCGGGTTCGGCACCGTCAACTCACCAACCAATTCGATGTCTTCGCCCGGCGAGATCGGATCATAGTAGTCGAACAGGTAGTAACGTCCGATTGGCGACCTGTAAACCGCGTTGCCTACATGCCCGATGTTCTCCACGATCGCCTGGACGAACCTTTCCGGCTCACTACCAAAGGTGTACTGCACGTGGTTGTAAAAGATCAGTCCGCGTTGCTTGCGGTGCAGTTCGCCGGACATCATCGCCATGCAGCTGGTCTGCGACCCGCTGGACATCTCCGCCGTGTCCAGCTCGCTGATCCACTGGATCACGTGACGCGACCGATACTGATCGAGAATGTCCGGGATCGTGAGGCCGTCGAAATACGGCAGCAGGTTCTGCAAGCCGAACGGCCAGTCATCATATTCCGGGCAGTCCGCAATCGCTCCGGGGTCCGGAACCGCGAACTGGTTCCAATTGTCGCCGACATGCCGTTCTGGACCGATGTACGCGTACACCCCCGGATTCGCATAGTTGTACAGGACACGCGGGGTGGTGAAATCTTCGTCCCAACGGGTCGCTATCGCATACCGTTGCATCATTCGCGCGCCTGCCGAATGCCCGGCGAAGACGAAATTCTCGAGGTTCGGGAACGCGTTCAGCACCAGCACCGCCAGCGAATCAAGGCAGGCAAAGCTGCTCCGAGTAAACGGACGCGGGTGGTCCGATGTGCTGTCTGACGGGTGCCCGTAACACCAGGTCGGGCCGGTATCGCCGATGTTATGCCAGTACAGCAGGGAATCGGTTACGTCGTACGCTTCGAGGTCATGGGTAAACAGGAATTGCGGGTACACTGTCGCGAGATGATCCCACATCTCACGATCATGCTGGTTGGCAGCGTAGTTGACATTCGCGCGGGCAATTTCCGCCTCGCGGGAGATTCCGTGAATGTTGATGATGACGCGAGTGATTTCCGGGTGTTGCTCGGTCAGGTCGTGCGATGCTCCGTACGCCAGCGCCAGCGAATCTTCGCCCTCGTAGAACCACAAGCGCTCGACCGAAAGGCTGTCCACCGGCTCCCACGCCGCCGCCGCACACCACAGACCGAACACGAGGACGGAGACCACCGCCGCAATGCACCCGAACCGTCCCACACAACCTCCGGTTGATTCACGCAATGAAACACGCAACGTTAACAGGCTGAAAGCACAATACACAGAAGCCGCAAACGACCCTTCCGGAGATAAGATACAACGATTCGAAAGCCGATCACGGCATTAGAAGTACCGTACGCACATCCTGGTGCTCGCCGAGGAAATACACGCTGCCAACCTGACAAACTTCCATTCCATCACCGGAGTTCCCCTTCAATTGAGCATGAAAAACCCGCGCCAGCAACGTGACGCGGGTTGTATTCGTGCCGAATGTCTGCGGTCCGGATCAGAAGCTGACCACCGCCGCGAGGTAGAACCACAGCGCCATGTCGCCGTCCATCTTCCAGTCATCCGTCGGCATGAACGCGCTCGCGCCACAATCCAGGTTCACGTTCTCGTTCACTGGAATGATCGAGCGCAGGTCGATTTCCTGGCCGAGCTGCGTGTATTCCACCACCTGGCCGTTGTTGTTCACATACGCCGCATCGTTCGCGAACATGAAGCTGTGCACGTCAAGCATCAACGCGATCCCATCTTCCGGCTTGAAACCGAAGTGGAAGATCGCGTCAATCAAACCCTGCCGCACATCACCGAAATAGTCCATGTAGCCACGGTAGACATGACGCGACATGAACGGAGCATAGAACACGTTGTCGTCATCTGCCGGAGCGTCCTCATCCCATTTGTTGCCCGAGGTCATGTCCGCACCCGCGCCGATATACCAGTTCTTTTCACCGCCGAGCATGTAATACACATCCGCCGCCACGAGATACGACGCAACGTCACGGTCCGACTTCGTGCCGAACTGGTACGCGCCGTCCATCATGAACTTGAAGTTGTCGCCCAGCATTCGCTTGTAATAGAATCCGGCAGTATACAGTATGTCTGCGTCTTCCTGCGTCGCCGGCACATTGTTTTCCATGTCCGCGCTGAACAACGGCTGGAAGTGATCATCCAGCAGCTTACCGCTGAGCACGATCAGGTTGTGATCCGTTTTTGCCGACGTCGTCGTCGTGATAGGCGGATTTGTATCGTACACACTATTGATGATCGCCACATGGCTGGGGTTATAGTCCATGACCTTCGCCAGCAACAGTGACCACGCGCCGTAGTTGGTGTCGAAGTGTAGCTTCATGCCGTCGTAGGTACGCGGTCCATAGATGTTCCACCCACCTGGACCGAAGATACGATTACGGCCGAGTTTGTATTCAAACCGGCCCGCTTTCACCATCATCGGCATGTCAAACACGTTCTTCAGCTTGAAGTACGCTTCCTGAGCCTGAAAACTGGCCGTCGGCAGGTTGTTCGAACGTTGCGTACCCAGCAAACGCGACTCCTTGAATTTGACTCGGATCCACAGGTCTTCGTTCGGCATCACGTTGATCCCGACCATCGTCCGCATCGTGCCGTAGTCCGACATGCCGGTGTCGCTGTTGAAGTCGCGACCGTCAACTTCGTACCGCGGACGCAGGTTCATGTCCAAAGTCACCACGTCGCTGAGCAATGGCAATTCGGCCAATGCGAAGCTGGCGAGCAGCAAAATGCTTACAAACGCCAATGCAAATCTCATGGACAACCTCCTCGTTTTCCATCTGAGTATAAATGAGCAACGCCGCCTTCTCCCCATTGACCCAGTCAAGGCGGCACTTTTAGCCATTCGAAAAGCTAAGCCCACCGATCCGCATAAGAAAACCCCGCAAAGGCACATCGTTTTTGACGGGAGTCAAACTCCTTTGTTTATCTTGAGTTATAAAATTTTCACGGAGTATCAGCGAACTTCGCAGTGAGGGGAGGCTAACCCGACTCACACAACAGAGGAATCCGGGTTTCGCTTGTTCCGCCGTAACGCCCACCCTATCTTCCCCTCAGATACGCAGTCTGTTCTCGACAACGCTAGACCTTACCGCAAGAGTGAACGGGAATCCCGTGTAATTCGGGAGCGGCCCCCGCCACGGTAAGCGCGGACGACCACGGCAGTTGTGCCACTGGGTGAACCACCTGGGAAGGCGTCGTGGAAGGATGATGCGCAAGTCCGGAGACCGGCTCACGCGGTTACGGCCCAGACCTCCCCGGGGCAACGGGAGGTGGGACCTGCGGACCCTTCGCTGCAACCCGCACTTCCTTCTCTCCTCCCGGCTTTCGGGGATGTCACCACGAAAACGGGAGGTTTTTCATGCGCCGTCTGCCCATACTGCTGTTGCTGTTCTTCCTTGTCCTGCCGGGGATCTCCCCCGCGCAGACCGCCCATGGCGTCTTCGCCCTGATCGGATTCTCCAATCCGGAACTCGTCTATCTCGACTTGACCGGCGAGTACCATGAATTCGGTCCGGTCGCGCCGACCGCATCCGCACTTCGCATCCATCAAGACAACCTGTATATCGTCAACGGCGACGACTGGGGAACCCAAACCGGAGGCGGCCTGTGGGTCGCATCCCTGTTCGACCTGACCGCAAACGTTCACTACGATACCCCATTCGACTGGACCGTCGTTGACATCCCGGACGGCACCAACCCGTACGACCTCGCCGGGTATGAAGACTACATCTACGTCAGCCTGCAGCAGGGAAACGGCGTCCTCAAGCTCGATAGTGCGAATAACTACGAGCTGGTCGCCTCCGTCAACGGCATCGCATCGCCGCAGGGCATCGCGGTCAGCGGAACCATCGTCTGTGTCGCCGAATCCAACCTCGGAAGCGGCCAGAACGCCTGGTTCATGGACCTCGACCTGAACTCGCCGTACGCGATCCCGGTCGGAACCAACCCGCAATCGATCACCGTGGACGCGTCCGGCAATTTCCACGTCATCTGCACCGGTAACTACAGCAACATCACCGGGTCAGCCTGGAAAATCGACCCGACCTGGAACGAACCCCACACCACGTCGCTCGAGCTCGGCGGCACGCCGAGTACGCTGACCATCATGAACGATGGAGACGGCAACGAAAAGGTCGTCGTCGGAGATGAATACGCCGCCAACCCGCCGTACCTCTATGGCTATTATCCGGATGAGATGACGCTGGACGAATCGACGCCGACCTACCGTTCTGGAGGCTGGTCGTTGGCCGGGAGCGAAGTCGGTGTGTTCATCGGTTCCGCGATTTCCAACACGCTTTACTGCCTCGGGTATGATTGGGGCGGGTACGAGCTGCTGTACTCATTTGATGCTCCGGTCGCCTCCCTGGCCTACTACGAAATGCAGCTGGTCGGTGTCGCCGAAACACACTCTCCAGCCCCGGCCACATTCACCTTGAGCCACGCGTGGCCGAACCCATTCAACGCGGCCACCTCGATCACGCTGACGCTCGACCGCCCGCAACACCCGAACGTCACCTTGTACGACATCCTCGGACGCCAGGCCGCAACCATCCTCAACCAACCGCTGACCGCCGGAACCCACCGGCTGCAGATCGATGGACACAACCTCGCGTCCGGCCGCTACCTCGTCGTCGCCAGCGCGAACAATCATACCGTCAGCCAACCGATCACGCTGGTGCGCTGATGAGATCGATGCTGCCCATACAACACGTGCCCGTGTCAGAAACTTGCAGACGCGGACCAACTGCTGGCAGGTACGCCGCGCGGGTCTTCGTCCTGACGTTGTTTATCGTGACATCCACCTTCGCCGGAGATCCGTGGCCGGACGAAGTCGTCTCGGTCAGCTACGGCATCGGCGCCGGGTTCGGTCAGGACGATTTCCCGGGCAACATCCTCGGGCCGCCCGATCCCTACGCGTCCCCCAGCGCCCCGGCAAACACAGAAGACGAACTGCTGACCCTCGGTAGTGGCGGCGAAATTATACTCGCTTTCCGGGACGGAGGCATTGTGAACGGGTCCGGCCCGGATTTCACCGTGTTCGAAAATGCGTTCCTCGTCGCGGGCGGGCCCGCCGTGTTCACTGAAACCGCGTTCGTCGCGGTCAGCGAGGACGGGGTTACGTGGCACCAGTTCCCGTGGACCTCCGACCCGGTCGCGGGCGTCGCCGGATTGTCCCCGACCGACGGTTCCGCCGATCCAACCGACCCCGACGAGAGCGGCGGTGACTCGTTTGATCTCGCCGACATTGGCCTTGAGCACGCCATCTATCTCCGGCTAATCGACACCAACGATCTCGTACCGGACAACGGCCCGTCGTTCGACCTGGACGCCGTCGCGGTCATCCATGGCGAACTGGAAACTCACGCTCCGGCCCCGCTTGTTTCCCTGCCGAAGAAGGTTGAACTGCAGGCGTGGCCGAATCCGTTCAATGCCAGCGTCTCGTTGCGAGTCCCGTCACGCAGCACCGAACTTCTGGTGATCGACATGCTCGGCCGAACCGTTGACCGGCTGACCGTACACCGGGGCCGGGCCGTGTGGGACGCGGCCGGATTCCCGTCCGGCCAGTACCTGCTGCAACCGATTGGTCCCAACGAAACAACGCCGCTGCGCGTGGTGAAGGTGCGCTGATGCGGCGGCTGACCTACATACCACTCGCCGTGTTGCTGCTGGCGGTTTTGATCGCAATGCCGGTGCACGCCTTCGCGCCATCCCCCGCCCCGCTCGCCGGGCAGGTTATCGACAAGGACACCGGACGCCCGTTGTCCGGCGCAACGCTGCAGCTGGATGAAGCCTTCCGTCGAGCGGTTTCGGACGCGCAGGGGATGTTTGTATTTCACGACCTGCCCCCGGATGAGTATATCCTGACCGTGCGCTACCTGGGCTATGCCACCGAAGTTCGCTCGGTGTCGCTCGCCGAGGGCGACGCGCTCCGGCTCTTGCTCTCGCTGCGGACCGTTGCTGTGAAACTGGACACCGTGCGAGTTGAAGCGGGGTCAGCTACACCGTCTTCCGGCTACCGCATTTCTTCCGCTCAGATCCGCAGTCAGGCCGGTTCGGACGTTTCCGACGTCATCCGCGCGGTACCCGGTGTGCAGGTGTATCGCGCCGGCGAGGATGGGTCACGCACCACGGTCTCCCTCCGTGGTGCGCGGCCGGATCACGTGCGCGTCGAAGTGGACGGAGTCGCACTCAACAATGGCGCTGGTGAGGCGGTCGACCTGTCAAGCATCCCGCTGGCGAACATCCAGTCCATCGACATCGACCCGGCCAGCCATCCCGGTGCGCCCGGCGGCGAAATCCGCATACGCACCTTCGCAGGAATGCCCGAAGACGCGCCCGCGTGGTCAGCGGCCATTGAGGGACGGTCACCCGGCGCGATGCAGGGCACGGCTGCAATCACCCATCGCCGTGCGAACGGGCAGAAACTCAACCTGTTTGCCCGCTACCTTCATTCCAATGGCGACTTTGACTACATGGACGAGTCCGGTGCGACCAGCAGCCGCCTCAACAACGATCGCGAACGGGTGACGCTATCGCTTTCCGGCGAAACACGGCTGTTCGGATTGCTCGTTCACGGGTCCGCTGGTGGTGATCTCCAGGAAGCCGGCAGCCCAGCGCCATTGTATCAGGCCCCGACACCGGACGCCCGGCAGGCCGAACAGGCTTGGCGCGCACAACTCCGGATGCAGCGCGCGCACAGCTCCGCAAATCCGGCCCAGCTGCAGCTGTACGCTTCGGGACGAACCCGCAGCTTTGTCAGTCCACGTGAGCAGATCAATCCCGCGACCGGGAAGACGGTGCTGCAGTTTCCGTCCGATGTTGAAGACCATGACCTTCGCGGCGGGTTGCGCCTGAGCAAGCACCTGCCGCTGATGGATCGTGACCGGATCGCGGTCTCCGCCGACCTGATCGGAGATGCCTCGTTGGAACGGTTTGAGAGCGTCGACAACCTCGGTATCGCCGCGTTTTCCCGAACTGGCGGCGAGGTGCATCGCACCTCCCTCGCGCAGGAATCGCGGCTGCAAACACGGTGGCAAATTGGCGAGTACGTACTCCGTGCCCATCTGGAAGGTCGCGTCGACCAGTTCAGCGACACCGTAGACGAACTCCCGACCCCGTTCTCGAGCGATGCAGCGACCGAATTGTCCGGGCGTGCGTTGCTGCGGTTCGCGCCGGAAATCGGACGCTGGAGTGTCGACCTCGGCACCGGGTCCGCCTTCGCGCCGCCGTCTTTCACGCACCGCTTCCTCGTCGAATCGGTCTTTTCGCTCGGAAACGCTGAGCTGGAACCGGAACGGATTCGTGACCTGCACGCCGGCGTCAACTGGGTGCAACCACTGCATGCCGGCCAGACCCTGTCCTGCTCGCTGCGCGGGTACCTGCGTGAAACCGACAACCTGATTGTGTGGCGCCGCAACTGGCGGGGACAGTATTTCCCGGACAACCTGGACCGGGCGACCGCACGCGGGATCGAAGCCGCCGCCAGCCTTTCCGGGTCCGGGCTGCTCAACGAACTGCACAGCGCGTTCACCTGGCAACGCGTGCTCAACGATACACCCGAGTCGCCGTACCAGGGCAATCGCATCCCGTTCCAACCGGATTGGTTCGGCAATGTTGGCCTGCAGATCACCCCCACCGCGCAACTCGATTTGTTCGCCGATCTGCGCTTCACCTCGCGCCGCTACAGCAGCGAGTCGAACCTCGACGTCTACAGCGCTGCCAACACCGGGCTCGACCCGTACACCACCCTCGACCTCGCCGTCCGCTGGCGTCAACCCCTGCCGCAATCCGGCCTGTTGCTGCTATTCCGCGCCGGAATCGACAATCTCACCGCCGCCGAATACGAGTTGCTCGAACGCATGCCGATGCCGGGCCGGATCTGGCACCTCCGGGTGACAATCCAGAAACCGAGGTAGGTGGCGGACTGCGGAAAATGTGCCCCTGATGGCTCCGCCAGCAGGGAATATCCGCCACCCTGTACCCGCACCTTACGACGATCCCCGCACGTTGCGTTCCACTCCCCCGTACAACGATCTTCCAGTCTAACCGATTCACATTTACATCGCGGCGGAACCAAGTGGGCGAAGCGAAACCAGGCAGCAGCAACCGTTGGCACGCACCCTGGGTGTGCGCCTTGCTCGCGCTCGCGGTTCGCACAGTCTACCTGATCATCACCGCAGGGGAACCCACCTTCCTCAGCCCGGGCATGGACGCTGAGATCTACCGCAACTGGGCCGACGCGATCCTCGCCGGGCATCCCCCGGCCGGCCCCTACTTCCGCGCGCCGCTGTACCCGTGGTTGATCGCTGGCCTGGGCGCGATCTTCGGAGACACCTTCTGGCCAATCCGGATTGTTCAGGTGCTGGTCAGCTCCCTTGCCACAGGCGGAATGGCGATCCTCGCGCGGCGGTGGATGGGCAACCGTACCGGCTGGATCGCCGGGCTGGCTTGGGCGTTGTACGGTACCTCGATCTACTTTGACGGCGAAGGGTTGATCGCCAGCCTGTTCACCTCCGGTATCGTTGGCACGCTGATCCTGCTCGACAATTCGTTGAAACGCCGTTGGATGTTGAACACATTCCTGCTGGCGATCCTGTTCGCTGCGTTGACGCTACTCCGCGCAAACGCGCTCGCGTACACGCCCGTCATCCTGCTCACTCTGTGGTGGAGCGGACGAGTACGCCGTATCCCCACACCCAACCGTGCACTGATTCTGGCTGCCGCGACACTGCTTGTGCTGGTCCTGCTGTTCCCCGTCCTGCGCCACAATGCTCAACACGGTGCAGGCTGGACTGTCAGCAGGCAGGGCGGGATCAACCTGTTCCTCGGCAATCGTGCTGGCGCGAGCGGCGCGTACGCGGTCGATCCGGAGTACGGGCCGGACTGGACCCGAGCGCAGATCGAACAGCGTGCGGAACACGAAGCCGGGCGCGACCTGACCGCAGCCGAAGTTTCATCACACTACACACGTGCCGCGCTTCGCTACTGGACGAATCATCCCGGCGATGTAGTGCTGCTGACCGCACGTAAGGCGCTCGCGCTGCTCAACTGGCGTGAACTGGGCAACAACCGGCCGCTGTGGCCGTACCTGTGGCACACCAGCCCGGTCCATGCCATCCTGCTCACCGCCGGCTTCCCACTCGTTGCGATTCTCGGACTGGCGTTTCTGCTGCCGGCATGGCGTGAGTTGTCACGATTCCGCCCTGCGCTACTGCTGGCGCTGGTTCACGGGCTGGTGGTCATCGCGTTCTTCGTTAACGCACGCTACCGGTTCCCGCTCACCCCCGCGCTGGTTCTGTTGTTCGCGTTCGGTGTCAACCGGCTGCTGCCGGACAGCCAGCATGTGCCCGTTAACCGTTCCGTCTGGCGGAATCGCATCCTCGCGATCTCAGCGCTGGCGCTCCTGGTTCTGCTGCCACGACCGATCCCGGCGATCAATGCGGACAACAACTGGCAGTTGCACCGAGCGAACGCCCTGCTCCGGCTGGAGCGGTACGACGACGCCGCGGACGCGTTCCAGCAGCTGCTGCGCGACTATCCCGACGCCCGGCACGGCCACCTCAACCTCGGTGTCATCTACCTGCGGCAGGAAAACCCAGAGAAAGCCCGGCGTGAGTTTCAACGGGAGCTCGAGATCCGGCCCGGGAATGCGCTGGCGTGGAACAACCTCGGCGTCACGTTCGAACATACCGGCGAACTGGACTCGGCTCTGTTTGCTTACCGGCAGGCGCTGTACGTTGACCCGTCCAACCCGGACGCGCACGCCAACCTGCTGCGTCTGCTGACCCTGCAATCCAGCGAGGCGGCGGAATCCGGCGACCTGGACACCGCGATTCGCCTCAGCCGCGAAACCCTGTCTATCCGTCCAGACCAACCACGTTACCGCTACAATCACGCCCTGCTGCTCGCCGCCAGCGGTCAACTTGACGCCGCTGCCGACAGCCTGCGCGCCATCCTGCAAGATCATCCGGACTTCAATCCAGCTCGTGCCGCGCTGGAACAGCTTGATCCATGATCTGACGCACCCCATGAAAAACCCCGGCCAGATAATCCGGCCGGGGTTGAGTGTGGTACACGAATACGGGTCACGCGAATCCGTTTAGAAATCGAATTCCGCGTTGTTCAGGTTCGGGTTGTAGAGCCAATCCAGCATCTGGATCCAGTTTTCAACCGTGCCCTGGTGATCGACGAAGAAGTACGAGAACGTCGTCAACGCGGTACGGAACCGTAGCTGCGAATTCGGGTTGATCTGGTTGCCGCCCTGGTACCCTTCGACACGGATTTCAACCGGCTTCAGGTGCATCACAGAAATCGGACTGTAGGTGTAATCCACCTGCAGGCTGTCCGAGTTGCTCCACGGTTCACCTTCCGTATAACTGATATACGCCAGGTTATTCGCGGTAACAACCGGCTGCGCCTCGTAGTTTTCCTTGCCCTGGTTGAACAAGGTCCAGTTGACGATACGTGTAATCTCAGACACGTTGTCGTTCTTCAACACGATGAACGCATTGGTCGGAGTCGCCGGAATCAGGTAGTTCGGATAATCGTTATCGAACGTGGACAGACCCGTCGGCAACACATGCGAGTCTTCATTCTCAATCGACACTTCCGAGCCGAATGTCCCCGACACGAACTGCTGCGTCGTCGTCGCATCATCGTTACGCTGGATGCGATCTACACCGGTCAGGCCGTACGAATTCTCGTAGTAATGCGGATCCATCGTGCCAGGCAAGTTGTAACCGTTCCACTTCACCTTTGTGCTGTCAAACTCCAGCGCGGTAAAGGAAGGCAGGCCAGGCAAGGTTCCGATGAATTCCGCCCGCATTGCCGGAACCGGTGGAATCGGCACCTGGTACGGATCAGGCGGAGCGGCCAGCGAATCTACACCAAAGAATTCGCTGTACATCTCGATGTTGTTGAAGTCGCCGTAGAACGCACCCGTGTTCGTCAAGCAACGCCCCATCTGCCAGATACGTCCACCGACACGCAGGTAGTCTTCACAGATCGCCTGCTTGGTCTCGGTGTACGCATTCCAGGTGGTCTCGCTGTAATGGTCCGCCGCGAAGATCACCAGCTTGTACTGGGCCATCAAGGAACGCGGAACCGCCTGGGACGGCGCGTACACTGAATAGATGCGCACGTCGGTGTCGCTGCTCAGATCCAACTGCGTGTTCGAGATTTGCGGCGCGATTTCGGTTAGCAAATCTTCGTAGAACACACGCAGGGTGTCACGATCCGGCGGGTTGGTCAGCACCGAATAACTCGGAAATGCCGATTCAAGCACCAGCAGCAGGTTGTTTTCAAATGTCGGCCGGATCGCGTAGAATTCAGCACGCGCCGGAGCGACGGATTTCGTCAACCCATCATCCCGCGCCCACACATTCAACGCGTAATACCCGGTTTCCAGGTCGACCAGCTGTATTTCAACCTCATCCGACCACGGATTTACAAACACCGTTTCCGCCGGGGCCTTGATCAGAATCGCCTGATATTCAAGCGGAATCGTGAACAACGCCTTGTCATCCGGGTCCGAACCACGCCAGGAGAACTCAATACCCGAATAGATATTGGTGATTGACGGCGCGCTGAACAGCGTGTCTTCCACCACATAGCGAGTGTTGAAGTTTTCCTCGTCATCGCCGGTCAGGCCGATTCGAGGTACCACCGGTGCGTTGTTCGTCCGGTAGAAACGACGATACTTGACCGGGCTTTCCGCGCCCTCGTTGTCGAACGCCCGCACGTAGAACACGTGTTCCGTAATCTCGTCCGGGTCGCTCAGCAACGTGATCGTCGCCTGCGTCGCAATCGTATCCACCCAGGCTTCCTGAGGGATACGCGGGATATAGTCGAGCGGATTCTCGATCGCCGCGGCTTCCGTAATGTCCGCGTACGAATAGTATTCGATGAACCCGTCCTCGTCCGACCCCTTCCAGTAAATCACCGGAGCATAGTCATAGACGACGGTATCGACCTCGACATCGTCCGGCATGTTGTCAATGTCCTGGTGGACGTTGACGAACTCAACTTCCGGCGGCATGTTCTCCATGACATCGCCATCGTAGTCCGTACACGCCGTGAGCCACAGCGCAACAGGCAATATCAGGACCGCCGTGAGGAGATAGAGTACTCGGCTACGCATGAGTCAACGTCTCCCATTAACGATACACGTCAGCAAGCCGCTCGATTTCATCGATCAGCTCGGCAACGCCATTCGGGGTTTGCACATCCGCATCAAACAGAGGGTTCAACGCCTGAACTTCGAGCAGCGCCTCGTCCATCATCCCCTGCATGTAATACGCCGATGCCCGCGTGATCTGCAGATCACGGTAGTCCAAACCGGGCATGTGGACGAACTGGTAGTTCGAGTTATCAACGAGCAGCTCAGAAATCACTGCCACGGACGCGCTGTAGTTTTCCTGGTCAAATTCCAGGAACCCCATCCCCGCGCGAATGTCAAAGCTCTCGTTGTCAACCACCAACCCAAGATCCCAGTAATCACGGGCAGCGGCCAGATCACCCATCTCGTACGAGGTCCACCCCGCACCACTGTAAGCATCCGACGACGGTTCGCCCTTGCTTAGCGCCTGATCAAACAGGTCCAGAGCTTCCAGGTAGTTGAGCGATTCGAACGCACTCCACCCCTGGCGAACCAGTGTAACCGGATCGGTTTCTTCCGCCGGTGTGTCATCATCATCGTCGCCGCACGCCACAAGCAGCAGGCTGAAGCCGAGGATGAGCAACACCTGAGTCCATGTCAGGAAGCGAATTCGCATCTGAAACTCCCCTTATCGCATCAACACCAGCTTACGCGTCTGCACAACAGACCCGCTGCCGGAGTTCAGTTCCATCCGGTAGAAATAAACACCACTTGCCACCGGCTGACCCGCTTCATCCTGGCCAAGCCAGACAACCTTGTGCGTCCCCGGCCCAAACCAACCACTCGCAACCGTCGCGACACGCTGGCCAAGCACATTGTACACCGACAACTTCAGCTCGCCCGCGTTCTTCACCGTAAACGGAATTGTCGTCGTCGGGTTAAACGGGTTCGGGTAGTTCTGCATCAATGCCGTGCTTTGCGGAAGCAGCTGGCTGCGAATCGACGAAGCTTCGTACAGCACCGCGAACGTTCCGCCCTTGTGCGACGATACGTGCACCTTGCCAGCTTCCACATCGACGAAACTTTCCAGCATTGACCACTTGTCGTTTTCGTCCAACAGCCAGACCGAAATGCCACGTTCACCGCCGCGCGGAACAACCGTCGCGTCGTACGGCAACACGATTTCAGCGGCCTTGCTCAACGACTTCACCGGCAAGTCGACGTTGAATCGCGCACCAGCCGATACAAGGTCTTCATCCGGCGGCAACTCAGCACTCAGCTCCGTCTGGCCAAGCAACATCATTTCCTTGCTTGCCGCGTTCGGCGGAACCGTGAACGTTGCGCCATCCGACGTCGCAATCGACGCACCCTGCGACTGCGTGTAAATGCTGACGCTGATGTCGCGGCGAATGAACGCCTCGATCTGCTCATCGCCATCCATCCACATCGCCGCCGCCTTCAGACCAAGAACCGTCGATTCGTCAACCAAGTACGCGGTCGCCCACGCACGGTTGGCCGCATCAATCGCCGGAAGCGGATCAATCGTTTCGTCGTCATTGTACGTCGAAATGGTCAGGCTCGGAACCGATTCCAGCTCGTCCAGACCGTTCACCGCGATCACCAGCGAACGCGCGTTCGACGGGTTGCGGAACACCGACAGCTGTAACGGCGATCCGAGGTAGCCCGCATATGGACCACCGGTAATTCCGACGTCCGGAATCGTGGTCAACCGGGACGGCGGGAAGCTGTAGTCCTCAAAGCCGGACCCTTGATAACCCGCGTCGACCAGGTTGCTCTGATCGTTCGCCGGCCAGTACGGCTTCTCCGGATCGTTCCCGAATTCCGGTTCGTCAACCATGATGTTGCTGCCCGCGTCGTAGCCACCCTCGATGAAGCTGTGACTGACGGCTGGCAACGCACCCGCGGCTGTCGTGATACCCGGTTCACCGTGCACATCCCAGATAACCGAATTGCGCAAAACCGGCTTCGACAAGTCGCTGATGTGAATCGCGTCCGTACCTTCTGTCGCCGTGTTGTTGTAGAACACGTTGTGCAGAATCATCGGACTGCTTTCATCTGTGATGACGGCAGCACCACCGGCACCACCCGCAAGGTTCTGCTCGATCACGTTGTTCGCAATACGGCCACCGCTGAGCGAATGGATGTACAACCCACCGCCGTCATTGACCGCTTCGTTATTCATGATCGTGTTGCCGTAGAAATTCGGCTTGCTGCCCCAGATCACGACGCCACCACCATGACCGAGCGACGTGCCATCGTCATTGTCGCCCAGCGCAATGTTGTCGATTACCGTCGTGCGCACGATCGTCGGCGCCGCCTGGTAGATCCAGATCCCGCCGCCATCCTGATGGCTCATGCTGTTCTTCACGACCACATCTTCGATCAACGGATTCGAGTTGTAAATCGCAAGACCACCACCATGGCCGTACACGCTGGGAACCGTTTCCTCGTAAGCGTCTTCGCCCGAGGTGCGCAAACCAAGCACTTCCGCGATCTCTTCGTATTCCAGCGAACGCGCGCTGTCAATCACCACATGGCGTAGTCGAGTTCCTTCCTCACACGCGAGGAAGCGGATACCACCGTGGTGCAGACGCAGCGGATTGCCGTTCTGATCTTCCTGGCCATCCAGCGGAGCGAACAGAATCGGGGCGTCTTCCGTGCCGAGGGCTTCAAGCTTGCCCTCAACCAGCAGAATTCCCGGCACCGACGAATTGGTCGCACCTTCATCTGGACTTTCGAAGAACACTTCGACGCCCGGAAGAATCGTGATTGATTCACCCGCCGGAATGCGAGTGGTGCCCGCGATGATGAAACGCGTGTTGCCATCACCACCGAGTTCAGCCGGACCCCAGACCGATGCGATGTTGTTGGCAAGGTTCGGAATGTCACCACTCAAGTACTGGCCGCCCGATGTCGAACGAGCCTGCAACTGGAACAGGAAGGTTTCGTATGTCCGGTGAGGATTGTTGTTGTCAGTCGTGATGAACGTCAGCGTATCGAGATACGTCCGTTCCTCGTCGTCAAGGTCCGGGCTGAACAGCACTGTGCAGATCGCCGTTTCATCCGGCTGGATCAGCAGGCCGTCCGAATCCGGATGCAACATGAAGTCCGGATCTGTCGCTTCATAGCTGATCAACATCGGCCGGTTGCCGTCGTTCTTCACCTCGATCGTTCGAGACTGTGTATCGCCCAGATTCAGATAGGCGAAGTCCAGCACGTTGTCTTCCGCGTTCTGGTTACCACCGACATAGTCCGGAAGGAACGCAACCGGACCCTGGGCACTGGCAACAACCTGGAAGGTATGCGTCCGGCTACCGGAACTGATCGATGCCGTACCGCCGAAACTGCCCTTGAACACCGGATTGGCAACGATCGGCACTGAGACCGTCGTATCCGGATTGATCGGCGTCGTGTAATCTCCTGCTTCGAATCCGTCGTTCGGGAACTTGAAGCTCAACGCACTGATCGGCGTCGTACCTTCATTGGCGACATCCACGTACAACGTTTCCGGCGACGTGAAGTACACATTGCCGAAATCAAGCGTATCAACAGTCAACACCTGGGCGGGATTGACGACAAAGCTCTGCAGCCGGTACGTCAGCCTGCCGCCCTGGGTTGCCAGATTCAGATAGATGTAATCCCGAACCTGGTAATTCTCGTTCATCACTCCTTCGGTGTCGTTCGGATGATACGTCACATCGAACGTACCGAGACTGTCCGGACGAAGCGTGAACGAATCAAAGCGCGGAATCGACCAGTCATCTCGCGCTTCCAGCCACTCATCCTGCGGACGGCCATCGTCTTCTTTGAACGCAAGGCTGTCATACCGGATGGTGAGCAGACCAGCACCGATGTTCTTGATCGTGACAGTCGCCAGGGATGTATCACCCAACGCGGTCGTGCTGGCAAATGTCGCCGTATCATCAAGCGTCGGGTATGAAACCACCGGCAACGACTTCGCCGCGAACGGCGTCCCGCCCCAGGCACCGAGGTTGATGCGGTCGCCCAACGGACCACCGTTCGGAACCGGCTCATTCACCCAGCGGCCATCATCAGACGGACCGGTATCCACGGCGCGTGAACTGTCGGATTCCGTAAAGAATGTAAGGTCGGCAAAGTTCTGTGTTCCGCGCGGGTAAATCAGGTCGCCCTGATCTAACTCGTCAAGCTCCGTGCTGATACCATAACGGAAATCAACCGGAGTGATCGAGAAGAACGGCGAATCATCTTCATCCTTGCCAACTCTGAAGTTGTCAACGAAGATACTGGAACGGATCAACGGATCT
This sequence comes from bacterium, assembly GCA_963675295.2. Classification (GTDB taxonomy): domain Bacteria; phylum Electryoneota; class Electryoneia; order Electryoneales; family Electryoneaceae; genus BMS3BBIN04. The sequence continues at coordinate 753,076 of CAXXKJ010000002.1, read as the reverse complement.
GTGTTCGCACCAAAGAAGATGCCGGCACCGTACAGACGGCTTTGGTTGTCCACAAGGGTCAGGTTCCGGAACTCAAGATTCGCCGACTGGTCGAGATAAATCCCGCCGCCGGAATCCTCCGCGTAGCAATGCGCGACAACGTTGTTGCGGAACGTTGACGCCGACGACCACAGGAACACACCGCCACCGAAGTTGTTGGCGCGGCAATAGCGGACGACTATGTTCTCCATCGTCACCGATACCGCACGGACCAACACACCACCACCGTTGTTGTCCGGCCACTGGTTGCGATCCATCCAACGAACCAGCTCGGCCGTTTCAGCGGAGTAGCCCACAATGTCCGGAGTCGCGTCCCCGTCCAGATCGGCAAACACTGCCCTGGTGTCCGCGGGGATGTTCCCTGTCACCTGACGGCTGACCCAGTTGTTGCTCGGCCGGCTCCACACGTTCAGCGTGTCGCCTTCCACCGCCAGTACACTGGCCATCGCCTCGCCCGGAATCCGGGCCGGCCAGGCTGCCGTGAGACGAGCAAGGCGGCTCTTGATGGTCTCGTCATCCCATGATTCAATAGGATTGTTGTTGTTGTCGTACTCCAGCGTACGAACCCAGTAATACAGTTCATCGCCTTCGGCGGTGGAAACGAAAACGTCGTCGTCCCCATCACCGTTCATGTCGATGACGTACATCTGGTCTGCCGGATCATCCCCGCTGTGGATCTCCAATTCCGCCCACGTACTACCGTCGTACCTATAGTAGACGAAATTGTGTTCGAAATTATCGACGTCTTCCGGATCGATGATCGCCAGAACGATATCGTCACCGTTCTCCCAGTCAATGTTACCAGCGCTGATGTGGACCGGCTGGAACAGCTGCTGAGCCAGAACTTCAGCGTTCCACCCGTTGCCGGTATTTTCATACCAGGTCAACGAGCTGTCCGCCTCGGTAATGGCGCTGATGTCGTAGTCTTCGTCATTGTCAAAGTCGCCGACAGCAACACCGATCACGTCTCCCGCGCTGGAATCAACGGTCCGCTCGTTCCACGAATTCCCGTCCTGTTCCAACCAGAAAACCAATCCGTCACCACGAACCGACCCGACAATGTCCTGGTCTCCGTCGCCATCCATGTCCATGACAGCGACGTCCGAAACCGTTGACGCAAAGGAAGCAATCTCTTCCGCTTCCCAGATTCCGTCCGGGCTGCTCCAGAGGTACAGATCGCCAGAGGCACCCACGGTCAGCAAGTCGACCGTACCGTCATTTCCGGCGTCGATGGTTTCAACCTGTTCCATCGGGTCGAGATCGGTCGCCAGCATCTTGCGCGACCAGCCACCCGCATGACCGTACTCAACGATCACATACTGAAGCTTCGAACCACCCTCTGATTCACTAAAGCGCAGACCCTTCCAGAGACGGTCCTTGTTGACCTCGGCCCAAATCTCAGGAGCCATCGCGCCCATGCCCGTGGTGTCGTGCGTGAACGTAATCCACTGCACGTCTTCCTCATTCCACGGAATCAGACGCTCATTCTCCGCACGATCTTCTCGTATCGAACCGACGGCGCGTAACACGCCTTCCACGCGGAACTGATATGGACCCTGGAACTCAACCACAACTCCAGGCTCAATCGTCAGGGTCACACCTTCCGCGACAGTCACGTCGTCCACGACCTTGATCGTGTCGTTGTCCTGCAGAGTCCATGTTGTCGTTTCGTCGATGACGCCACCAAACTCCGTGGCCGCCAGCGCCGGAGATGACACCATGAACAACAGTGTCAGCAACAGGATCCCTGCAAACCCTTTGGTGAATTGACGCACGATTTCACCCCGTCCTTGTTACAGCTGCATACATCTTCATCGATTCCCGACTACTGATCCAGACGCCGAGAGCCGCCATTAGCGAAATGAATACAACAGGCTGAAACGGTGAATGTCCCCGAAATAGCCCCAATTGGTGTACGCATAGTCCACCGTCAGGTCGATACCCGGGAAACGCAAGCCACCACCGAAGCTGATCCCGTCAAACGAAAGACCGTCCTCATCCAACACCGGATACTCGAGGAACGGGTTGTACGTCTCGGGATCTTCCTCGAACTCTTCGTACGTACTGCGTTGCCAGCCGTTGTACTTCTTGCCGAGACGAAGGAAACCGATCTCCTTGAACGCGTATTCAAGCCCGATGTGCAACTCTTCACGGTTGTCGTTCGGGTGAATACCTTCAAGCGCCATGGTCAGCCGGTTTTCTTCATTCTTCCAGATATTCATCGCGCCACCGAACTTGAACACAATCGGCATCGGGAACGGCGTGCTGATGAACTCCATGTCTGGACCGAAGTTCGTGATGATCATCGCCAACGTCAGCGACCGCCAACCGGTGTCGTAGTACGTGCCCACGTCCACCGACCAACCGCGCGCCACTTCGTCCGCAAGATTTTCCTGCAAAAACTTGATCGTCGTTCCGACCGAGAACTTGTCCGTCAGACTCTGCGCATAGCTCACACCCGCAGCAAAGTCAGACGCCATGAACGTCCGGCCCGTGCCAAACGGATGCGTTGGCGTTGTTTCAGTCATGTCGTCCGTGTACAGACCAAACGCCTGCACACCAACCGCCGCGCCCATCGCGGGCAACGGATGCACGTAGCCGATGTACTCATAGTTCACATCCGCCGGAAAGGCAACATGTGAAAAGATCATCTGCTGGCTGCGCACGTTAATCAGGCCGCCCGGGTTATACCACAGGGTAGACGCGTCGTCCGCGATCGGCAAAAACGCATCCGCCAACGCAACACCGCGGGAGGACGGACCGATCTTCAGGAAGTTGACACCCGTCGTGCCAACCTTCTCCTGGGCCGAAACCCATCCGGGCACGACCAATGCGAACGCCAGAGCAACAAGAAGAAGCTTTTTCCAGATCATGTTCGCACCTCGCTTACCGGATGATGACAAATTTGCCGACATCGATATGTCCCTTGCCTTCTTCCGTCATGTCTTCAACACTGAAGAAATACAGACCCGACACGACCTGCTGCTGGTTTCGGCTGTTCAAATCCCACGCAGCGGCGTGCGGCGCGCTCCAACGGGACAGATCGTTCGGTGCGCCCGCCTCATGCTTGATGATATCAACCAGGTCACCACTGACCGTGAAGATTCGAATCAAGCATTCTGTCGGAAGGTTGTAGAAGTAGATGCGACGGTCCGTTTGCGGGAAATAACCCGCCGTGCCGTCATCACGATTTTCCCACGACACCGATGTCTCGTCGTCATCCGAATACGCAAGACGCAAATACTGGCGCGTGTAGTCCTCGTCCGCTCGATACGGATTCGGCACCACGCCCGGCTTCTTGCGATCCGAGCCATTCGGCGCGGCGTACACGGCGTTCGCCGTCTTCGCACTTTCCAACGGCTCCGTGCCCGACCGGTAATCGCCGTAGTCATACGCCGTCACCGCGTAGTAGCGCGGAATCATCGGGTTGGTGTCCTTGATGCGGTACTCGTAGTACCGGATATCGCCTTCCATCCACGAAGTCAGTTCCGCGTTGTCCGCGATACCAAGGTTCAGACCCACCGGCTTCAGTGTACCGACTACGCCATCAAACTCACGAGTGGTGACGTACGGCGTCCACTCGTACAATTCGATCTCGTCCTGGTAGTACGTGCTGTCCAACAACGAGTCGTTCGAGGTGTAGAAGGAATAGTCGATCCGGTCGAATTCGGCGACGAAGCTGAACTCCGTTTCCTGACCCGTGTTCGATACGTAGACGCGGTAACCCTCGAAGTCCTGCTGACGGCTGAAGGCGTCTTCGTATTCCGGATCTTCGGACGGCATCGAGTTCCACTGCAGGATCAGATCATTGTCCTCAGCGCGGTAGCTGAGATCCGGCGTCGGCGGCGGCGGCGGACCCTGGAAGTCCGGCACACCGTCACCCTGATCGAACAGGCTGTTGGCAAACGTGTAGTCAAACAGCTCCGGACGCGGCGCGACGTCTTCCGCAGCCTGCAGACGGCCGTCAAGCTCGGTTCCGTCTTCGTCCGGACCGGTGTAGGTCAAGGTGATATAAATACCCTGTGCAGGATCCCAGAAGGTCACCGACTTACCTACAGAGTCGGCCGGGAGGTAAACCTGGTCGGTACCAACGTCTTCACCAAACCAGTTGTCCTGGGTACCACCATCTGCTTCCGCCATCGGAATCGCGGTGCCCGGACGCATGAAGGTGTCAACCATCGGGTTGTCATACACCTTCGCGGCCCAGTCGGCATTGTACTGGAAATCAGCAAAATTGAACTTCGTCTCATCGATGTTGGTATCGGTAATCTGCGGGTTGTTCTTATCGTGGAAGCCGGCGCCGGCAACATAGGCAACCGTCATCGAGAACTTTTCACCCGGGTTCAAACGGTAGATCTGGTTACCGGATTCGTCCGTGTAGTCGTAAATGCCCAACGGACCCCAGGAAATCATGTATCGGGTGTCGTACCCGTCCGCGAGATCACCCGGATCATCCACGTCCGGATCTTTCCAGAAATGCTCTTCCAGAAGCTCGTTTGTAAAACGATCTCTGAACTGTTGTGGATGATTTGTGAGGTAATCCGGATCGTCCACATGGATCTGGTCGTAGTCGAACTCACGGTTGGACAGCACGAAGTACTTGTCCGCATCCGTCACCGGCGTACCGAGACGACTCGTCCAGCCACCCGGAGCGCCGTCATCTTCCCACGACGGACCGAAGTCTTTGTTCGTCGGATCTTCACCGTTGGAGATCCACCAGTTGAAGGAGGTACGCAGCTTCGGGTTCGGTGCGCGTACAACACGACTGCCGGTGATGTCCGGGCAGGAGAACTGCGTACCACTGGAGACGCCGTTCGGACGGCCGTCGTTGTCCGCAATCCATGCCGTGTTAATCGTCAGCGTGTCCGTATCATTCGATCCCGGCGGGGAGTATTCGAACGTACTCGTGAAGCCGCAGATATCGTCTTCGTAGTGGTTGTTGTTCGCGTAAAGACCAACGTCCGCATCAACAAAAAGACCGATGTACAAGTTCTTCAGGAACTTGTCCGCAATGTTCTCGATCTCGTAGTCGATGATGATGAAGTCCTGCGCGTAGTTGTACGACCATGCATAGGTCTTCTGCGTGATCTCGACGCCGAGCGGAATGTGCGCGCCATCATACGGATGGTCCACAACGTCACCGCCGGGCAAGACTTTGGTCGTGTCCGAATAGGACGCGATGAAGTCCTGCTCCGAAACCGCATCCGGATGGGAAACGAACTCACCAAGGCAGTTGTAGGCGTTGGAACGAGTCGAGCGTTCCTCAATTGGAGACGTCGGATTGAGCTCTTCGTCGCCCTGCCAGCCTTCCGTACCCACCGACACACGCGGATATTCGAAGCCCTCTTCCTGAATCATCGCGCCAACCCAAAGGCCACCGCGATACAGGTACTGGACGCCGGATCCACCCGGATACTCTGCCTGCGGTGCCCAGTCATCCGTGCACGGATCATCCAGACGGGTCGACCGGCCCGGGCCATCGTTGCCGAAATAACCAAAGTTGGTGATGTTCATCCACAACAGACCGACATCCACAACCCGGTTCTCTTCATCAATGAAATCTGCCGCGGTCCGCCGCGGGCCCTTCCGCAACGCCTGATCATCATCGTAATACGATGAGTCATAACGAGCGTCGGCCACTGTCAGCGCCCCAAGCAACAGGATCACCAGTACCGCCGCGATCCCTTCCACTCGTTTACGTCCTGTTCGCACCATAGTACCACCTGTATCTAGAAATGGACGATCGTAATCACATCCCGTTTCCACCGTACGCACCCACTTCTCCCCCGTCTTCAGCAGCGGTCTTGCCGTCGCTTCCGTTCGGCAGCCGGAAGTCGGCCCCCGCGGCGTCAACAAACTCCAGCTCATCCGTGGACACGGACTCGGTCAGCACATTGCCAACCCACGGATCTATGCCGTTGTCCGTAAACACGTATGTGTACCGAAGCTCCGGCGAAGATGAAACTTCAGACAGGACACCGGAAGCATTGTACACTGCAAAGATGGAGTTGGAGACTACCGGCCGGCTGAAGTTGCGTGCATACAATGAATGGGCAAACCGCTTCTGCGTCGGATCCTCATCACCAATGACGATCGAACGCAACCCGTACACCGTTGCATAATTGATCGTCGGCGACGACAACTCGGTCACGAAGAACGCGGACGCGCCCAAGTCATACAGCAGCACATTTTCAATGTGCGGATTCGAATTGCTCACACACTGAATGCCGTAGCCACCGGTACCGGTCACCGTCGTCTGCGTAATCGTCGGGCTGCTGTTCAGGTAGCAGATGATCCCGTGGTAGCCAACATTCTCAACCTGAATGTTGCTCAGGATCGGGTTCGAGCCGTTGTAACAGTACACACCGGCATAGAAGGATTCGCGAACAGTCACGTTCTCAATCCGCGGCGAACTCGCCAGGATCGATAACGCACCAAGAGTGTCCGGAGACGGCGTCGACCGGTTGTCCAACGAAGCGTATTCGATGATCACGTGCTCCATGAAGGAGGTTTCCGGCGCTTCGTCGATCACGATCTGGCGCCAATCAGCAGGACCCGGCTCGTCATACGCCGAGGTAAACACGACCTCGTTGCCGGCCGCACCACTGATCTCAAACCCGCCATGCAGGTACAACGAATACGGACCCGTGAATGCGAGAATCGTGCCCGGACCAATCGTCAGGACATCGTCTTCCCCGACCCACGCATTGCAACGGACGTAATACACCTCGCCCGCCTCGAGATTCAACTTGTTGTACACGTTGTCGTTTACGAGGCGCTTCGCCAGATCATACGGACCCTGGTACAGCGGGAGAGCGCCGATATCAGAACGCGTTCCGTCCGCGTCCGTCATCGACGGGTCCGCCTTGTCGACCACGTTGCTGCACGGATGCAGATCGTAATCGCTGGATTCCAGATCCTCAAACACCGGATCCATCTGGATGTTCGTGCTCACATCCGCGTAGTTCGGCGTGGACGGGCTAACCCAGTCCGGCGGAACATACGCCAGCGATGCATTGTTCCAGATATCGTTGTACATCACCTCAGGAATGAGGCCGTTGATGTACAGCGCCTCATCCTGCGGCATGCGGATACCAGCGTCGTCGTTCTCCACAATGATGTTGTTGTGGATTTTCGACTGCGCCAGGTTGGCGTACACATCGCCCAGCGGATCGTCAGCACCTTCTTCCTTGTCAACCAGACCCCAGTCCGGTTCCACATGGATGCCGTTGAACGCGTTCTGCACGATCGTGTTGTGCTCAATCACCGCCTGCGAGTTACCCACGATGTGAATGCCATCATACCCGCCAAGCTCGATGATGCTGCGCCGAACCGTCGGCGAACAATTGCGAATGGTGATCGCACCACGCATCACGTCAAATTCCGGCACCGCACGCTTGCCAGTGTCGGAATCGTAGCGGAAACGCGTGGTATCGGTGCGCAAATCGTACTTCGCGCCATACAGCACGTGCACGTATTCAAACATCGAATTGTCATCCGCCCCGATCAGGCGAATCCCGTTCCAGTCACCACGGTCCGGGTTGGAACGGACAGACGTGAACGTGATCCAGTCCGTCTCTGTACCGACAGCCTGAATTTCACCTTCAACATGCAGAGCCGCGCCCGGCATGAAATAAATCTCAGTGCCAGCGGCGATCGTCAGCTTGTCACCCGCTTCGACGGTCACCGTGTCATCGATTGTGTACACGCCACTGATGCTGCCGGAAATTGTGCCTGAGACTTTGGTCCCCTTCGGTGCATCATCATCCGTGCCGGTGGGGCCATCATCCTCTTCGCACCCAACAGACAGGAGCAGCAGTCCGGGCAGCAGAAGCAACAGGGCTATGCGACGAAAACGTTCCATGTCGCGGATCCCTCCTCGAGGTCTATGCGTTTCGCGCATCGACCGGCGAACATGAATCCACACGTCCGCCGGCACGCGCTACGCGACAATTAGAATTCCATACCGACTTTGACCAGAATCTGACGCCCTGAACCGAAGTTGCGCGGGTTGGCGTCGTAATCCGTACGATCCAGGCCAGGGTTGTAATCCGGGTTGAATGGGTGAACAGCGATCGTGGCGCTTCCCGTCTCCGCGTAAATCGAGTTGACGTTCCGCTTATCCCACAGGTTGTAAACCTGCAGACCCGTGATCCACTTGATGCCGGCGTAATCGAAATACTTCTCGAAACGCACGTTCGTCCGTTCCCACCACGGATAACGTTCCGAATTGTCGAGAATCAGGTTTTCGTCGATGCCCGTTGTGTACTCGGAAGGCGTGTACGGACGGCCGGAACCGAACTGCCACTGAACCGACATCAACCAATAGTCCGGCAAACGGAAACCGAACAGCTGCGGATGATCGCCCTTCGGGAACATCACCGCCGTGTTGAAGTTGATCTGGTGCGTCTGGTCCCAATCCAGCGGGTGCTCGTCGTAGTTCGTCGGAACATTCGAGCTGGCGTTGTTAAACTCGTCCAACGCGCCGGACGCCTTGCCGTAAGCAAACGAGAAGTCGTAGTTGAAGGTCGCCTGGAAGTGGTTGGCGAACTTGCGGTCAATCTTCAACTCGAAACCACGCGCACGGCCGTAGTCGAGGTTGATATACCGCGTCACGACGATCGGACCGTCGCGTTCTTCAATCGTCGAAATCTGGTCATACAAGTCGCGGTAATAACCCGCGAGCTGGAACGACAAGTTGTCCGTCACCTGCGTGTGAACACCCAATTCGTAGGTCACCGAACGCTCGAATTTAAGGTTCGGGTTACCAACCACGCCCTGGTCGACATTCGTCGTCGTCGACTTGTAGAAGGTGAGGAATGGCGGAAGCTTGAAGAAGTGACCGTAGTTGAAGTACAGCTTCGCTCGGTCGGTGATCGGGTGGCTGATACCAAGACGCGGGGCAAACGCGAAACGCGAACTGCGCGCATCCGACGCACCCGGCTCGCCCGCTTCCAGACGGCGCCGCTGTTCATCAACCACTTCCGGGTCATGCACGATGAAGTCACTGCGCAAACCGGCCTGAACGATCAGACCCTCGAACTCCATCTTATCCTGCACGTAAACCGCGCCTTCCCACGGACGATATTCCCAGAAGTCACGTACCGCTCCGATGGCATACGGATCGCCATTCTCGTCGGCGTAGACAAACGGCTCGTCCGTACCAAACGACGCATCACCCGTATACAACTGGTCAAGTCCGAGCACTTGCTGCTGAGACATGATGTAATACTTCAGCTCGGTACCGGCCTTGAGTTCGTGGTACTTGTGCACCTGGCTCTGCCACGAGAACGTAAACGAATACTCTTCCGTGCGGCGCTTCGCCCAGATGGTGTCTTCATCCCACGTACCCGGGTTGAGGAACAAGTCAGAACCGTTCCACTGACCGTCGCCGTTGAAATCGATGAAGCGTTCCTGGCCCGGATCGTACGTGAAGTTCGGCGCGTTAAACACCGGGGCTTCCGTATCGTGGATCGTCCGGTTGGTCCAGGTACTGTAGAGTGAATTGTAGCTATAAATGTCTGCCGGCCAGTCAGTACCGTTCGCATCGAGATCAAACGTGTACCCAACCGGGAAGGACGGGTCGCCCGTCGAATACGTAAACAGCTCGTATTCGTCAAAGAAGCCATCCGGCGGATCGTACTGACCGTTCAGCGTCGGGACACCCAGAACAGCACCCTCGCCGTAGATGACGAACGTACCGATATTAACCAGGGACTCGGAGGACGGGAGATCCCAGAACTTCTCACCCGGATCCCAGACCCCGTTGTATTGACCCGTGATCGGGTCCGGAAGGTCGATGAAAGGCTCGCCGGTGTCGTTCCAGACGTCACCATCCCAGAACGTTTCCGCCGTCTCTTCACTGGTGTCGGTGTTGTCGACGAGGTCGCGCGCGTCCATCCGGCCGTTCAGGTTCGAATCGTCGTACCCTTCGCCGTCGTCCTGGCGGCCATTCCCGTTCTTGTCGTTGAACGGCTCATACGTGTCCGCGGCATCGACGATACCGTTCTGGTTCACGTCGATCCACGTCCAGTACCCGTTGCCGTCGAGGTCTTCGAATTCTTCCCAGCGGTTGAAGACGCCGTCGCCGTTGGCATCCTGGAAGCGTTCACCGTCCCAGATACCATTGTTGTTCGTATCCTGTTCGGAAAGCTGCGGCTCGGCAGGATCCCACACACCGTTGCCGTTGAGGTCGACGTAGGTATCCCACGGGTCGTAGACACCAACGTTGTTCGCACCCGTCACCGGGTCAACAACGTCCGTCCACGGTTCCGCGTAATCGTACACGTTGTTGCCGTTCAGGTCGACCCAATCCTCACCACGATCCCATTGACCGTTGAGGTTCAAGTCCTCGTAGCCTTCGTTGTCGCCGTCGTAATAGTAGTTACGGTTGGCGTCCTGATACCCGTCGAGGAAGTTGTTCAGGTCGTCGTCCTGCGACAGCTCATCCGTACCGCTGTGAATGACGCCGTCACCGTCCGCATCCTGGTCCCACCGGCCATTCTCGTTGATGTCAACACCGAGACCCTGGCCCGTGCCACGGAATTCTTCGATCTCGTCTTCCAACGCAAACTCGCCCGGGCTCTTCCCGCGCGGGGTCAGGCTGGCGTTAATCACCTGACGGCCGACCGAGAAGTTGAGCACGGTCTTGTCGCTGGCCTGGTTGGTATAATCGAGACGGAAAGAGGTACGCTTGTCACGCGCGACCGGCAGGTTCTGGACATCGTACTTGTACGGCCAGCCGTAGTTGCCGCCGACCTCCGCCGTACCACGACCGTACACATCCCAGTCGAGGGTACGTTCGGCGAAGTACGCCGACAGCTTCTGCCCGTTGCCGAGGTCGTAGGCCATCTTCAACGTTCCGCCGATGTCGTTGTACTGACGCCGCGGAATGTCGATGCCCATGCCAACGTAATCCTGGTTGTCATACTCACCACCCAGGTAGTACGCCGTGTTCGACACGTTGCCGTTGAACGTGAGATAGAAGGTAATCGGACGGTTGAGCCAGCCGGTGGACAGCGGAATCGGACCGCCAAACGCCGCGTTGACCTGATCCTCGTCGAACGAATACTTATCGAACATGAAGTCCGTTTCCCAGTACACGGTTCCGTTGTATTCGTCCGGCGCGCCTTCCGGCGTGGTAATCGTCACGAAGCCCGACTGCGCCTGGCCATACTCCGCCGCCATACCACCCGTGAGAATCTGAATCTCCTGGATGTTGATCGCGGACAGGTTCAGCGGCAGGCTTTCACCGGTAATCGGGTCGCGGGTGTCGATACCGTCAACGAGGAAGCGGGCTTCCGTTTCACGGCCACCGCGAATGTGGATCTTACCTTCTTCGTCAACCTTGAAGCCCGGCGTCGAAGTCAGTACCGAGGCGACATCCGGGTCAGCCTGGTACTGAAGATCCTCAGAGCTGTAGCGCGTGACGTTCGACGTCACACCCTTTTCAACTGTCGGCTTTTCGTAAACAAGCACCACCTCTTCAAGCTGAACCGAAGAGCCGGCCAGTTTGAACTCAAGCTCTGTGGTGCGGTCGGTGTTGATCTCCACATCGGAAATCGTCACACCGGAAAACCCGACGGCACTCGCCTTGACGCTGTATTTCCCCGGCGGAATCGCCAGAATAACGAAAAAGCCGTCCAAGTCGGTCGCCGCGCCTCGGCTGGTCCCTTCGAGCACGACGTTCGCGCCGATGATTGGCTCACCGGTCGCCTCGTCGACCACCGTCCCACGGATCTTGCCTGTACCCTGAGCCCACAACATACCCGGCAGCAACAGTCCGATCACAAGGACAGCGAGGATCGCTCGTGAAAAACGCGCACCCCGCATGGTAACCTCCGTCTTCGTCCACACGTATACAGTCTTACTAAAGTAGACGCCGTCTCACACGGGAACAAGCTCTGACCCTGTGAAATCCCAAAAGCTGCGTCTCAGGGGGCTTTGCATGGCTCCCCTGAGACTCAACATGACAACCGTCTACCTTATGCGGCATCAACCGCTTCAATTCATGTTTTCAATGATCGCGCCGGCGTACTCAGACGTCTTCAGCTTCGTCGCGCCGTCCATCTGACGATGCAGATCGTACGTGACGCGCTTCTGGCTGATCGTTTTCTGAATCGCAGTCTCAACGATCGTCCCGACTTCCGTCCAGCCGATGTAATCAAACATCATCTTGCCTGACAACATCACCGATGACGGGTTGATCACATCCTTGTCCGCATACTTCGGTGCCGTCCCATGCGTCGCTTCGAACAGACCCATGAAATCGCCGATGTTTGCGCCGGACGCGAGGCCCAGGCCACCGACCAGCGCCGCCCCGGCATCCGAGATGTAGTCGCCGTTCAGGTTCGGCGTCACCACCACCGAATACTCACCCGGACGGGTCTGAATCTGCTGGAACATGCTGTCCGCGATGCGATCCTTGACCACGATGCGGCCGTTCGGATCACCCGCCGGCTTGCCACCACGCAGGTCAGCAAAAGCGCCCGGCTTTTCGATCGGAGTGACGCCGTCGTCCGCAACCACCTCATCCCACAATTCGGATTCGGTGATTATGTGGTCGCGATACTCCTGCGTCGCGACTTCGTAGCCCCAGTCCTTGAAGGCACCCTCGGTGAACTTCATGATGTTGCCCTTGTGCATCAGGGTCACCGATGGCAACTGATGCGCAATCGCCCAGTCGATCGCCTTGCGGACAAGCTGCTTCGTGCCCGTCGGACTCATCGGCTTGATGCCGATGCCAGCGTCATCACGAATCTGCGTCTTGCCGTACTCTTCCTTCAGCATCTTGATGATGCGCTTTGCTTCCGGCGAACCCGAGCGGAACTCAACACCGCTGTACACATCTTCCGTGTTTTCACGGAAAATGATCATGTTCATCTCATCCGCACGCTTGGACGGACTCGGCACGCCCTCATAATGCTTCACCGGACGTACACACGCGTACAGATCCAATACCTGCCGCAACGTCACGTTGAGGCTGCGGAAACCACCACCGACCGGTGTGGTCAACGGACCCTTGATCGCAACGAGGAACTGACGGATGGCTTCGAAGGTCTCCTCCGGCATCCAAATACCATCGCCATACGTCGCGACAGCCTTCTCGCCGGCGTAGATCTCCATCCAGTGCACTTTTCGTTCACCGCCGTACGCCTTCTCGATTGCTGCGTCAAAAACACGTACCGACGCCTTCCAGATATCGCGCCCGATTCCGTCACCTTCGATGAACGGAATGATCGGATTCGTCGGAACCGACAACTTGCCATCGTCAATCGTTATCGGTGCGCCGCCATCCGGCACGACGATCTTGTCGAAGCCCGCCATCCTCCTGCCTCCACGTTCAGGTTTGCTGTTTATGCAAAATGTGTAACGTCCAAGCGATCGTATGTCGTCGGATAACTAGCTGATTATCTTGTAGTTACAATAGGAAAATGCGACCCGGACCGGAACAGAACACCCCGACGCGGGCAGCCGTCGTACGTCAGCAAGTCCGCTGACGCAGGCTGGATCCGTCGGGGTCGTTATGAACACGCCCGGCTATCAACATCAATGCGCTTCTCGATAGAATGATGCGTCGTCCACTTTGCAAGCAAACTCAGGACGTTAACCGTGCTGTGACGACCTCTCCGCAGCCAGTACCCAAGTCGGTAGGGCCCCGTTCGCTCCCCCGCGAACGCAACCAGACAAAAGGAATGACACTTCCAACCCTCTCTCCTGGTTCCGCGCCCATTTGAGTTCGGTCAATATATCCCCGCCACTGAAAACCCGCAAGGCAACATGACTCCGGTCGCATCGTTTTTTCATGTTTGGCGAGCAAAACTGACCAATCGTCCATTTTGCAAACAGCCGGCAAGCCACTTGCTAACTTTAATATAGCAGCCGAGTCCGCCATGTGGGCTCAAATAGAGACGTTGGCGGGTTTCCACTCACGAGGAGAGAGCCGATTTCAGCAGATCCTCAACGCCCGCATCATCCGGCATCCCTTTCGCCGCCTTGGTTACAAGCTTCTCCGCCGACAATTGGGAATGGCCGAGAGTCACCAGAGCCTCCACCGCCTCCCGGATCGCACCGGCACGCCCCGCATACCCCGCCGCTGCTTCTCCGCCCGCTGAAGAAGGTTCGACCGTTTCCAACGCGTCCGCCAACTTGCCACGCAACTCGACCACCATCCGCTCCGCCAGCTTCCGCCCGACACCCGGCGCCGCCGTCAACCGCTTCCAGTCCCCCGCCGTGACCGCATCGCGCAACGTCGTCGCGCTTACCGACGACAAAATCGCCCGCGCCACCCGAGGCCCGACACCGCTGATCGAGATCAGCACCTTGAACGCCTCGCGCTCATCCTTGCTGTGGAAGCCATACAACTGCAGGATGTCCTCACGCACGTGCAGGTACGTAAAAAGGAGAGCCTTTTTCGTACGACCTAAGTGTTCGTAGGTCTGCACCGTAATCGAGAGAAAAAACGCGACCCCGCCGACATCCAGCACCGCATGCGTCGGCTCCAGCTCCAGCACCTTCCCCTCAATCCGGTCGATCATTTGTTCCGGCCTCCCGACAACCAGCGCGCCAACGCATCCGCGTCCTCCTTGCGCGCCGCAAGTTTCTGTGCCCGTTTCTGCGTGCCCGATGCCGCGCTCTCCGCACCGCCCGAGGATGTCGTCCCGGCATGCCCCGCCGTGTACGCCGCATTCATTCCACGGTTGATGTGGCACAACGCCACCGCGATCGCGTCAGACGCGTCCAACGGTTCCGGCAACTCCTGCAACCCGAGCAGCCGCGTCACCATCTCCCGCACCTGCTCCTTCTCCGCCGATCCCTTGCCAACCACCGACGCCTTGATCGTCGCCGGCGTGTAGTTGACAACCTCGCACTCCCGCTGCGCCACCGCGAGCAGAATCACCCCGCGAGCCTGGCCCAACGTCAGCGCACCCGACGGATTCTTCCCAACAAACGGATCCTCGATCGCGACAACGTCCGGAGCATACTCGTCCAGCACCTCCATCACACCCCGGTAGATCGCCAGCAAACGTTTTTCGATCGGCTGGTTCGCCTTCGCCCGGATCGCACCCGCACGCACTAAACGCGGGCGGCGCGGACCGAGCAACGCCGCCCAACCGGTCACCGCGGTGCCAGGGTCAAAACCGACGATTTTCAGATCAGGATCGGGCATGAGAGAAAAAATCCTTCGGACGAACAGTCTGTTCGATCCGAAGGTAGCGGATGGCACGGCTCAAGTCCACTGCAACCGGGCGATTCGCCCGCGAGTGGGTCACAAGATCGGACGCCGCACGTTGAAGAAGTCCCCCAGAATCCGGCCCACGTGCGGAATCAGCAGCGGCGTCGAATTTCGATACCGGGTGTACGAACGTCCGAACAGACGAGCCAGCAGCCGTTCCTCATCCATGCAGAACTGCCGCGCAATCACCAGCCACATCAGCGACGCCAGCAGTAAGGCGATCTGGTTGAACACCAGCCCGCAACCGGCAACGATCAACGCCAGCCCGCCATACATCGGACTGCGGACATAACGGAACGGACCGTCCGTAATCAAATCCGCCGGCGCACCCGCTGCGGCACGGAAGCCGAGACGGATCAGGCCGGAGACAAACAGCAACCCGCCGAGCGCCACATGCAGCCAACCGGCAAACGAAAACACCCAGTACGGAATATCAGGCAATAAACGGGAAATCGTGGGAATGTTGAGGAGGTATACCAGTCCGTCACACGCGAGGCAAATCAGCATAACCGTACCGGCGACCTTGACCGGAATCCACAGGTTGATGCGAGACTGTGTACGCATGAAACCTCCCGGGTTTGGCCTTGTCCCTGCACGCTGCAGTGCAATCGGCGATCGTCCACCGGAGGAAACTGGCAAGAACTTCACTCATAATTTAGGTTTTATTCCCGGGATAGACCAGTACTTCGATCAAGATTCCCAATCCATTGAGAGCGGGGAGAGCCGGTTGCCCAGCTCTCCCCATGGTCTGATGGAATTCCGCGTCCACCATCACTGATACTCGTGTCCAGCCTTCATTGCGCCCTGAACAAATCGACCATCATCCGTCCGAGATGCGGCAGCAGCAACGGGGTGCAACGGCAATACGACTTGTACCCCTGTCCGAGCCGGTCCCTGATCCCACGATCCTCGATGCGGCTGTACACCATCGCCACTCCCGACCACAGGACTCCCGTAACCAGCAGGCCCGGCAGGTCCAACAGCAACCCGGCGCCCACCAACACCAACAACACACCGCCGTATACCGGACGACGCACATACCGAAACGGGCCCGATGTCATTAAATCATCCAGACCCACGACCCATTTACGCACTTCCATGCGCTGCAAGCCGCCAACCAACAGCAGCACCCCCACACCCACCAGGAGCCAGCCAAAAAGCAACAAGGGCCATGCCGGCAATCCAGAAACAATCACCTGGATGCTGTACAGATCCAGGACAATCGTCACCTCGATGCCCAACAGGCCCAACAAAAGCAACGTGACCGCGTTGCGTAGCAGATTCCAGAACCGTGCCGGTGATCGCTGTTCCATCTTCACCTCCTCACCGATGCGTGTGTTACCTTACACGCACGAAGCGTCGTTGGAGATCCCGGTAATTGTAAATTCTGAGTGATAATATAAATATTAAAATTTGGCGATGGTACTCCTTTTCGCATTTTCTCGGGCTCAAGGGAGCTTGGACCCGAGCCAAAGGGGAGCCTAACTTACCCCCCACTCGTTCACACCAGACCAAGGAGTATTTTCATATGCGTCCGATTGTCGTCCCCGACCAGATGCGTGACCTCGACCGGCGAACCATCGAGGACGTCGGCCTGCCCGGTATCGTGTTGATGGAACTCGCCGCACGCGGCGTCATGCTTGAGATCGAACAACTGCTCGGCGGCAATGTCGCCGGTGCGCACGCCCTCGTCTTCGTCGGCCCGGGCAACAACGGCGGTGACGGATTCGCCATCGCCCGCCGTCTGCTCAACGCCGGCTGCGAGGTCGCGGCCTATGTCTGCACGCCGCTGGAAAAGATCTCCGGCGACGCGAAGACCAACATGGACATTTACCAGAAACTGGGCGGCGCGATCACCGTCATCGAGGAACAGCGCCAGCTCTCGCGCCTGCCGCACGCGCACATCATCATCGACGCTCTGCTCGGCACCGGCATGAACGGTGCCCCGCGCGGCATCATCGCGGACGCCATCGAGGCGATCAACAAGTCTGGCACGCCGGTTGTCGCGGTGGATATTCCGTCCGGCGTCAACGGCTCCACCGGCGCGACGGAAGGCGCGGCCGTGATGGCCGATGTCACCGCCACCTTCGGCGAAATCAAGGTCGGCCACCTGATCCCGCCGGGCATTGACCATTCCGGACGTATCTCGCGCGTCGACATCCAGATCCCGCCGCAATTCGTGCATGAGATGGACATCCCGCTGTTCTTCATCGAGCCGGGCGATGTTTACGAAATGATGCCGGTGCGTCCGATGGGCGCCCACAAGGGCGACTTCGGCAAGGTGCTGGTCGTCGCCGGATCGGTCGGCATGACCGGCGCGGCGGAGCTGGCGGGACGCTCAGTCCTCCGTTCCGGCGCGGGCATGGTCAAGGTCGCCACCGCGAAATCGGCACAGGCGATCCTCGCCGGCGGTGGACACGCCGAAATCATGACCATTCCGGTCGAAGAATCGGGCCACGGCACGATTTCCGAAGCCGCCGAGACCACCATCGACGGTGCCCGCACCTGGGCGGACGTCGAAGTCATCGGCCCCGGCCTCACCATGAATCCGGAAACCGTCGCCTGGTTCGCCGAACACGCCCAGGACCTGCCGTTGCCGACGGTAATCGACGCCGACGGCCTCAACGCCCTCGCCGAACGCAGGGAGCTGCTCGGCAAGTTGGGCGAAAATGTCGTGCTCACGCCGCATGTCGGCGAATTCGCACGCCTCACCGGCCTCAGCATCGATGAGATCGAGTCGAACCGTGTCGAGACGGTCAAGAAGTACGCGCGCGAATGGGGCTGCACGATCCTGCTCAAGGGCGTGCCGACCCTCGTTGCCGGACCGTCCGGCCCGGCCTACTGCATCCTCGCCGGAAACCCGGGGATGGCCTCCGCCGGGATGGGCGACGTGCTCACCGGCACCATCGCCGGCTTGCTCGCGCAGGGACTGAACGCGCGGGACGCCGCGATCGCCGGGACAACCATCCACGGCCTCGCAGGCAACCTCGCCGCCGATGAACTCGGCAGCAGCGGAATTGTCGCGGGCGATGTCGTCGAACGACTCGGCCTCGCCACGGACATCGTCGCCGGACGCGCGGCCCTGCCCCGTTCCGGTGGTGGAAGCTGCGGCTGCGGCGGTGGCGGATGTGGCGACGGTGGCTGCGACGACGGCGACTGCGGCTGCGGCGGTGGAAGCTGCGGGTGCTGAACGGCAGCTCTGAGTCGTGAGCTATGAGCTGTGAGTAAACCCTGAACTGATTAAAACCAGCAGCCCGGTATCCCCGATGCCGGGCTACTTTGTACCACGGACTGAAGTCCGTGGTAAGAAACAACATCGGGGTCACTTGCGGGAGTAAGTGTCCCCGGTAGTAACATGCCTGGTTCTGCCGACTCTTTGAAAAAGCCACGTCGAATTCCGACGCGGCTTTGTAACTCACCACTCTCACTCACAGCTCATCACGATCCGTCGTCACTTCAGCAGCAGCACGCGTTCGATGTCACGCGACTTACCGTCCACCTGCAGTTGCAGGAAGTACATCCCCGCGCTCAACGACCGGCCGTCAACCAGCAACGTGTGCCGGCCCGCCGTCAGCATACCATCCTGCAACAGCGCCACCTGTTCGCCGAGCACGTTGTACAGCACCACCTTCGTCATGCCGGGCTGCTGCAACGTGATCTGCGCACGAGTTTCCGGGTTGAACGGGTTCGGATATACACCGGCGATTTCGGTACCCGACGGCAGCTCGACCGCCGTCTCCGTCACCGCGCTGGTGCTCGGACCGAACAGGGCGGCGTTGTCGACATACAGCGTCGCGCCGTCCACCCAGTCGTTGCTGCCCATGAAACGCAGGTAGACACGCACATCCACCGTGTTCTCCGGCGCAACACCGGTCACGCTGAACTGCTGCCACGAACTGTGATTGCCGGTCGGGGCGCTGGTAAACTGGTCAACGCCTTCCTGTTCGCCCTGCGCACCTTCGCCGTTCTCATCGCGGAACAGGATGCTGATCTGCATCTGGCCCTGTTCGTCATCGTCGTACACCCACGCCTGGAAGGTGAATTCATCTCCGACGTCCGCCGGAACTTCCTGCTTCAGCTTCTTGGTCGTTTCACTGACCAGCTCGAGTCGGACTGCACTGGACCCGTGCTGCACGAGCGACGTTTCCTCGTGAATGGTCGCGTTGTTGCCAATATCGACGTTCCACGCGTCCGGCTCACCACCGGTCCACGCCTCAAAATCGCCGTTCGGCAACAGGTTCTGCTGCCAGACGGTGGACACGGTCCTGCTCGTCGCCGAACCCTCGTCGTAGTTCGCGACCACGTAGTAGTTGTACAACCCTTCTTCCGGCAATGCGTCGACGTAGCTGTTCACACCCGCCCCGACACTGGTCAGCAATGACCCGTTGCGGTAGATGTCAAAACCAGTGAGGTCGTCCAACTCGCCGTCGCCACCGATGACGCCGACATTTCCGTCCGGAAACTCAACCACGGCTTCAATGAAGAACTGCAATTCGCCGTTGAAATTGCCCCAGCTTCCGTCCGGACGGCGCGAGAAGTTGACGTTGTTGTCGTCTTCGTTGTACCCAATCGAGTTCGATCCATCGAGGTCATGGAAACCAAGCACGAACGGTTCCTCGAAGAACAGATCCTGATCGCACAGGTCAATCGTGACCCAGCCCGGATCATGTTGCGGACCGTCGTATTCGTACAACAGTTCGTCCGGCCAATCGCCGTCAAAGTCGAAGATCTGAACACCAAATTCACTCGCGCCCATCAGGTAGAAACGGGCCGAAAGCAAACGCACCGGACCGGCCGGTTGGAACATTGTACAGAACGTCGCTCCAACCCAGTAATAGTTCCCATCACCCGGGGCCTGGTAGTAGGCCAACGTTTCGTCCGGCGTGCCCCAGTCATACGAGTCCCACGTCAACGTCACGTCGCCGGTGCTCAGATCGGTGTCCGCCTGTACGTTTAACGGCGGCGCGACCTGGCCCGACCAGTACGCGTCGACCTCATTCGTCGGGTTAGACTCGCCGTCGCTGTGCACGGCCGTGACTTCGTAGCTGACCGAACCCTTCTCGTTCAGCGTGTCGGTGTAATGGTTGTCTGTCACCGAAGCGACTTCCGAACCGTCACGATAGACCTTGTATTCGATGAACTCATCCAGCTCGCTGGAGGTTGAAGCCATGATCGGTGCCAGCGACATCTCGCCACCAGTCCACGCATCACCCGGCACACGCCGCGCCAGCGCTGGATTCGCCGGAGTTATCTCGGACGGACCCGCCGGAGTCAACAACGCAACCGCCGCATCCGACTCGACCAACACCTGCAGCGCCACGTTGCCGCCGAAGTAATCGAGTGAACTCCAGTTGGTATACGGCGGATCGGCAGCATACAACACGCCGGTCTGCGGATTGGACTCGTCAAAACCAACAAACGGGCCGCCGGAAACTGTGAACGAAACCCCGACCCAGAACTCGCCGCTGAAGCTCAGACTTTCACCGGAAACGTCCACCGAAACCCACCCGGACATGTCCGGACTGTCCGCCGCCGAGGTGTACAGCAGATCGCCCGGTGTGTCCCCGCCGCTGCTGTCGAAGACGCGCAGCTGCACGTCGTTCATCGGGACCCAGTTCGACCCACTCCACGCTTCGAACACATACACGTGGATCTCGTTGAGCGTCACCGTATCATCCGGAATCAACTTCTGAGCCCAGACACGATCGGCGACACCGTTGTTCGACCAACCGGTTTCGAGAGAGTTGTCGTGGTACGTTAATACGCTCTGGTTGTACGCATACCACCCCAGTTCAACCGTGCCATCAAGCCGGTTCACGTCTGCTCGCAAGCCATGCGGTGCCGGCTGCGCGAGTACCGTCCCACACAACAACAAGAGACTCAACACGACGCACCATGTGCATTTCATCACAAAACCTCACTCACCTGTTTGACGACTCCTCAAACTCCGTTCGTAAACGAAGATTCACAACACTAAATCGAAAGAATACACAGCCTATTTATAAGATTGCTTATAATTGTTAGCGTTTTGTTTGGAGGACTCTCGAAGCATGCTGTGACAGGGGTTTCAGCGAATTGAAGCCGTTTCTGACGGAATGAAACCTGGTGAAACTGAGGATTTGATCTTGAAATACTGAACTGTTCAGGGTGATTGCGGTGTACACGAACAACAGCGTGAATACTCACCATCCGATAGGTTGCCCTGCTCGATCCACGCAATCGCAAGCTCCCGAGGGAGAAAAACCTGCCGCCAGGACCGAAACTCGGGGTGATGATTTGTCACTCAATTCTGTCACCGACGAGAGTTGGCGTACGATATATTGAGACCCGTACGCAGGCATCCCCCGCCGCCCAACGAACTACCCCTGTCCTGCCTGCCGCGGAGGCCTGCCGTTGTCCAACGGTCGCGTGCACACTGTTGATCCAGACGAGACCGTTGCCGATCCACATGCGTGAGGGAGGACGATCATGGCTAGCATGCCTCAACGGTTGACAGCGGAATTCTTTGGCACCTTCTGGTTGGTTCTTGGCGGCTGCGGCAGCGCGGTGCTGGCGGCAGCATTCCCGCAACTGGGAATCGGGTTTGTCGGCGTGTCGCTGGCGTTCGGATTGACAGTGCTGACCGGCGTGTACGCGCTCGGCCACATCTCCGGCGGCCACTTCAACCCGGCGGTATCGTTCGGGTTGTGGAGTGGCGGACGGTTCCCCGCGAAAGACTTGATCCCGTACATCATCGCCCAGGTGGTCGGCGGGCTGGTCGCCGGGTTGGTGCTGTATGTCATCGCCACCGGCAAAGCGGGTTTCGAGGTCGGCGGGTTCGCGTCAAACGGCTACGGCGACCATTCCCCGGGCGGTTATTCGATGCTGGCGGCGCTGGTCTGCGAAGTGGTGATGACCTTCATGTTCCTGCTGGTGATCATGGGCGCGACCGACAAACGCGCTCCCGCCGGATTCGCCGGACTCGCCATCGGCCTGATGCTGACTCTGATCCACCTGATCAGCATTCCAGTGACCAACACATCGGTCAACCCGGCACGCAGCACCGGCGTCGCGGTGTTCGCAGGGGGCGCGGCAATGGGGCAACTGTGGCTGTTCTGGGTGGCACCGATTGTCGGGGCGATCCTCGCCGGGTTTGTTTACAAGACGGTGTTCGAAAAGAAGTAGGGGGAGGGAAAGTGCTGAGTAACGAGTGGTGAGTGATGAGTAAAACCACTTTGCCACGGACTTCAGTCCGTGGCATTTTCATGCCCACGACATGAATGTCGTGGGTTGTCCATACTGGACTGGGCCGGAGGAACAAACTGCTACCCGCGTTGTTAAGCCAACACGGGCAAGAACAGGTTCAAACAGTTGTATGTCCCAGACACAAATGTCTGGGGCACGTTTCGTTACTCCACCGCCGACCGCAGCCCGTAGCCCGTAGCCCGTAGCCCGCAATCCCGGCTTACATCTTCATCATCGCCAGTTCCTGTGGATTGACAAGCCCGCGCTGAATAAGCTCGTCCATCACAATCCGGCTCATGTCGGTGATGTGCGCAAACTCGTAACGGTGATCAAACACGTACGCCTTGAGCCGCACCTTGATCAGCGAACGGCCTTCGTGCATCTCGTTTTTTATCATCACCGCGACCGGCTTGTTGAGGTAGGTGTAGCGGCTGATTTGTGCGGCACGCATGGCCACCCGCTCCACCGCCGCGAGGTCGACATTCGGCGTGAGGAAGAACTCCGCCACCACCTGGCAGTCGGATGCGCCGGAGTTTGCGTTCGACACCGACTGCGCGGCGACTTCGGCGTTCGGAACCGAGACCACGGAATCGTCCGGCGTCACGAGACGAACCGTACGCAAACCGATGCTCAACACCTCGCCGTAATGGTCGCCGATCTGGATCTTGTCGCCGACGCTGAACGGCCGGTCGAACAGGATCATGATCCCGCCGAAAATGTTCTTCAGAATGTCCTGCGCCGCGAAACCGACCGCGATACCCAGCGACGCCGTCAACGCCAGAACCGTTTCGATCGGCGGCGCGAAAACCCTCGCGATGATGAAATAGAGGATGAAGGTCCAGCCGGAAATCCGCAGGATCGGGATCGCCGCCTTGATGCTGAGCCGGGAACGCGCGCGACGCTCCGCGATGAATTCGAGCAGCTTGGTGGCATACTTGATGCCGAGAAACCCGATCATGAAGACAACGAACGCCCAGAAAACACGGCTGGCCGAGATCGACCATTGTACGTCCGGCGCTTCTTCCAACATCCGCGAGCCCGGCAAACGAGACACGGGCTTGTTCGCCGTGTCCGCTGGGGTGGGTTGGACATCCGAGGGTTCAGTCTGAACCGTTGAATCCGTGACGGCAGAAGTGGCGCTGTCCTGTTCCGTCGCTGGCGGAAGGGATGACGATGCTGGAGCGGACGTGTCAACCACCACCGATGAGGGTGTGTCAGCGTTGATCGGAGGAGAAATAGCGATTGGCGCATGCCAAGCGGAGTCCGGCGTCTGAGCCGTGGTGTCCTGCGCGGACACGACGGACAGAGTCCCGCCCGGCAGCAGAGTGAGTGCTGCCAGCAGAACGCCAATCCAGACCACCTTGTTACTCCGACTCAGCAACAGCCTTCTCCTTCAATCCAGCTTTCGTTCATCTGCGTCCGCAAGTTTTTTGACACGGGCACGTATCGTTCCATCTCTCATCAGTGCAACA
Source organism: bacterium (assembly GCA_963675295.2). Classification (GTDB taxonomy): domain Bacteria; phylum Electryoneota; class Electryoneia; order Electryoneales; family Electryoneaceae; genus BMS3BBIN04. The sequence goes on along the minus strand of CAXXKJ010000002.1, from coordinate 729,106 downwards.
CATTCGTCTCCCGCAACGCCCGCAGGATCGGACGATGCACCGTCTGATGCAGCCGGAACACCTGATCCACCTGCACCAGCACACCCATGTTCTTCAGCTTCATCAGCACACGCAACGACCGGTTCAATTCTTGCCGGAACACCTGCGAATGCTCTTCCGAGGTCAAACCGCTGTGCAGCACCACCGCTGCCAGGGTGAAGCGTTCGTCCATTGTCAACCCGGACAACGCAGCTTCGTCAAGGCGAACATCCGTGGTCAGGTACAACGTGTCGCCGTCCACCTTGGTCACCGCGCGCAGGTAAAACTGCAACGCCACCGCGATGTTACCCGCCGCGATACCCTGCAATCGCTGGAAGAACAGGTCCTCGGCAAGTTCATTCCGTTCCTCCGGCGACCTGGCTTTCTTGAACCGCCGCATCTCCAGGTCTTCGTTCGTCGGGATATACACGCGGTGGAACCCGCTGACCGTATGGCGGCGGCCGATAATCGCACGCACTTCCTCTTGCGTCAACGTGTCCAGCTTGATCACACGTTGAATGTAGCCCTCGATATTCAGCACACGGTTGAGATACTGCCAGCTGTGCCACGCGCACGACAGAATCCACAACACCTTGTCCCCGGTGCGGGAAACCAGCAACAGGAAGCGTTCCAGCGTCTCGAACCCATCCAGCACCCGCAAATACAATTGCTGGATGTTTTCGACGATCACCACTCGACGCTGGTCGCTTTCCATCAAGTATTGCTCGAGCGCATCAAAGTCGTGGATGTCGCCGATCTCCAGCTGTTCAGCCAGCATGCCAACAAATTTACCGGGATCCAGCATGGTGTAGGTCAGGGTCAGTTGCCGCACGTCATCATCCGCCAGCAACGTGCGTTGCGTCATCGTCAGCAACGTTGTCCGCCCACTGCCTTCTTCTCCCGCCAACGCGCAGCTGGCGACACGCCCCGCGCGCCACGCTTCCACCTGCCCCGCCAACACACCAAGCTCACGGTCACGTCCGCTGAAAAACCGGTCATCCTCCAACGGCGCGATCTTGAACAACTGCTGGATCACGAACGGCAGCCCCTCGACCACCGTGTCCATGTCCTTGAGGAACGCGGTCAGGCGGGACGCGGCATCTTCGTCGTCGGAACCGATGCCCGCGAGACGGCGCAGGCGTTCCACTTCACTCCGTCCCCACAGCAACAGCCGCGGCGCCTGCGTCACCAGCCAACGCACACCCTTGCCGGATCGCTCGCCGATTCGCAGGAAACGGTGCCACAACTGCGTGCGGAACTCCGCCCGGTACAACTCCAGCCGCAATCGCACGAGGTCCTGGTTGTCGGTCAGCTCGATCAGGTGTTCCTCGAAACGAACCGCGACGTCCTCGAACTGGGTCACCCCTTCCGTCGACAGCTTGTCGACTGTCGCCTCGAGGTCTTTCATCCGCCCGTGCAAGCGGCCAAAGCCCTGCACCGCGCTCTCGATTGCTTGTTCGTCCGGCGGCGCGCCGTCCGTGCGCTTCAGCATGTCGAGCCCGGCCGAGATGTTCACCTCGAGCAGATCGTCCAGGTCAGAAACCCCGCGCACCAGATCGCCCTGCCGCTCCTTGACCCACTCCTCCGCTTCCTTGAACTCGCTGCGGAAGGTGAGATACGCGCCCCGATGCAGCAGTTCCTTGAACGGAATCGTGTGAGTTTTGCTTCCACCCGCGGCATTTTCGACATACAGCATCTCCGACTGCGGCAGGCTGCCGAGCAGCGATTCGACATTGGTCTGATACTTCGCCAGCACCTTTTCGAACCCGACTTCCAACACCGCCTGCATCGCGGCAGGCATGCGGCGGTAACGCATTTCGGTCAGCAACTTGTCCGCCGAGCCGCGCATCACCTCGTGCAACGTTTCCGGAGATTCCGAGGAAGCTGCCTTCACCTTCTCCCACGTCGCCAGCACCGACTCGGTCGTCTTCGCGAACGGTTCGCGCAACGTTTCGTCAAACCGCTTGTGTGCCCGTTCGGCGACACCGGCAGCGAGGTTTGCATGTTGAATCAGCAACGACGCCAGCCGCAGATCCTTCGCCAGGTTGCTGTATCGCCCACGCGCACGATTGCCCGGAGCGAGAACCGCCTTGTCCTGAGCAGCCTGAACCTGGGTGCGAAGTTGTTCCAGCCTGGTGTCCGTGTACCGGTTTGCCGGCAGCAACGAGGTCCCCGCCCACGGCCAGAAGTGAAGATCGGCCCGGATCTGATCGGCGAACACTGCGGTCAGCCGCTCGGTTTCCGCGGCGACCAGCTCATCCACCCGCCGTTGCCACTCCTCAGCATGCTGACGCACCCGGCCCGGAATCGACGCCGGATCGACGTTGCCGTCCTCGGTGTCGTGCGGAGCCATCGGACGCAGCAGGCTCAAGTCACGAAGCTGCAACACCAGCCGTCGCAAATCCCGCAGCCAGCTCGCAGTCAACTCAACCCGTTTCGCGGCCGTCGCTGCCCATTCCCGTCCGGTAGAGGGTTCGGTCGTCGCGGCAACCACCGCGCGCAAAGGAATCATCCGTCCGTGTTGCTGGCCTGAGTCGGAGGATGCTGGCGGCGTGTCACGGGTAGGCTCGGCAGGGTCGGGCTCGTCCCCGCCGGTTGTTTCTTCCGGGACAGGGATCTCAGCAGGATCAACTTCCGACGACGGTGGCGCGGGCTTGACGAACAGTCGGGCGGTTCGTTGACGCAGCCGCCACCACGTGAACTGCGGACCAGTCCCGGCCTCATGCAACCAGGTGTCCCAGTCAGCGACCAGTTCGACGGTTTCCGGTAATGTTGCCAGCTGCTTCGTCCAGCCCTCACGCCAACCGGTGAAAACCGCGTCGGCGTCTTTCTGCAACCGCTCCGCGCTGTCCTCAATCTGCTCGATGATCTGGATCACGGCGTTCCGCACTCGCGCCGGATCGTCCGCCTTGCCCTTCGGCGCGGCGATCCGTTTCTCCGCGATCTCCGCAGCCTTGAGCAATCCCGCGGTTTCGCTATGCGCACGGTCCGCCCACGCCGCCAATTCCGCAGCCGCAAGTCCGGTCGCCGATTCGACAAACCGGTCCAGCCACTCGGAGGAACCGAGCGGTATCAGCTCAGGTTGCGTATGGACAGAGTCAGACATCGACGTGGTCACCGCCGTTGATTCGTGAACTCACCACCTGCCGCCATGCCAAACGGTAGGCTGGTCGCAATGTCGTGCTCCGGAACCGCGCCGCACAAGGGAAAATCAACGATCCGTCCCCCACTCACCACAGCGCCGAGACCTTGTGAAAACTTTCGAATTAACCTCCCCTAATCACTCCACTCCGAACCCGTGCCACAGAGAGGCTTGTTATATTCTCCACAATCTTCCGTGTTCTTAAGCTGTTTCCCGCGATAAGACGAATGCCTGTTCATGAACAGCCGCGGGCAATGCGGCAGTTGCACGGTGATACGATGACATCAACTCGCAAGAATGAGAAACATTTCACGAACTCGCTTACGCTGGAACTCCCGCCCATGAACAACAAAACGGTCTACAGCCTCTGCGATTCCTGTGCCGCCCACTGCCCGATCGAAATTGAGGTGCAGGATGGCCGAGTGCGGCATCTCTGGGGCAATCCGCATTCCCCAATCGGTTCACGAGCGTTGTGCCCGAAAGGCGCGGCGGCGAAAGCTTTCCTCTACGATGACAACCGGCCACAGTATCCGATGATGCGAGATGGCGCGCGCGGATCCGGCAACTGGAAGCGGATATCGTGGGATGAGACCCTCGACCGGATCGCCGACCGGTTGGCGGCGTTCAAGCAGATACACGGCGCGAAATCGCTGGTGCTCGCCGATCACGGCGGCCCGTTCAACGAGTTCCAACGCACCTTCCTCGCGGCGTACGGTTCCCCCAACGCGTTCGACGACGAAACCACTGGCGGCATCTCGGCTCATAACGCGCACATGTCGATGACCGGCCTCAGCAGGGATGATGTCGTCTACGATTACGAGAATTGCAAGCACCTGCTGTCCTTCGGCCGTGCGATCTTCGATTCGGTACGCACAGACGAAGCGCATCAAATCGTTGACCTGCTCAGCCGTCGCGGACGGTTCAGCTACGTCGATGTCCGCTGGAACAACACCGCCGCCAAGGCAACCGATTTTCACGTCATCCGGCCGCATACCGACTACTCGGTCGTAATGGGTCTGATCCACGTGCTGCTGAAAGAGCGGCTGTACAACGTCGAGTTTGTCGAGCGCTGGGTGAACGGACTGGACGACCTCCGTGGCGCAACCGCCGCCTTCACCCCCGAGTTCGCCCAGACCATGGCCGGCTTCCCGGCGAAAGAGCTGGTCACCCTCGCACGGCAACTGGCCGATGCCGCACCGCAGGTGATCGTCCACCCCGGCCACACCACGGCGTGGGGACGCAACGACTACTACTTCCGCCGGGCGTTGTACGCATTGAACGCACTGCTCGGCAGTTACGAAGCCCCCGGCGGGTTGATCTTCGCCAAGTCGGCGGCGGACGCCGGTGTCGAGGTCCGTCAGCTCAGCTCGCTGCCGAAGGATCCGGAAGCGCATCGTGTGGATGGCATCGGCGACACGGTGCACCATCTCGACAAGCGCTGGGGCCTGCTGCAAACCCTGCCCGCAGCGATCCAGAGTGGGAATCCGTACCAGGTGAAGGCTTTCTTCGCCGTGCGGCACGATCCGCTCCGCACCCTGCCTGACCGCGAGGAGTTCCAGCGCGCGATGGAGATGCTGGATCTCGTTGTCACCATTGATGACAGCTTCAGCGACACCGCGTGGCGCAGCGATTTCATCCTGCCGGAACCGTCGTTCCTCGAACGCACCGACAACATCATCGAACGCCGTGGCGCGAAACCGGCGCTGGCGTTGCGGCAACAGGCGGTCGAACCACGTTTCGATAGCAAGCCGCGCTGGTGGATCTTCCGTGAGCTGGCAAACCGGCTCAACCTGGGCCATCACTTCCCATACGAGACGATTGACGATCACATCGACTGGCAACTCGAGGGCAGTGGGCTTGACCAGGACGATTTCGCCGCGACCGGGCTGGTTGAGCTGTCGCCTTCACCGATCCTGCACGATCGCGGAAACGGCCTCAAGTTCAAGAAACGGACCGGCAAGATCGAGCTGGCGTGCGGCGACCTGAAGCAGGTGAATGTCGTCTGCTGGGCGCCGTGCTCGAACCCGCAGCACATGACCGGCAACCACTTCAAGGTGATCAGCGGACAAGGGCCCGCACAGGTTGAACCCGGCGGCAGTGGTGCGAACTCGTTGCTGGATGAACTGGCCGCAACCAACCCGATCCACATCCCGACGAAGCGGGCGCAAGACCTCGGCATCACGGACGGCGACCCTGTCCTCGTCCACAACGGCACCATCGACCAGCGCGGCATCGCGAAGCGCGACCCGTACCTGAGCGAGGACGCCATCTTCCTGCTGCGTGGGTTCCGGAATGATGAACCGGCTTATGCCCCGTCACGACGGACCGGAGTGGACGCGATGCAACTGTACGCCGGCGCGCTCGAGGTTGCGGTCGGCGGCAATTGCCCACTCACCGATTGCACGGTGACGGTAGAAGCAATTCACAGTGGTCAGTAGTCAGTGGTCAGTAGTCAGTTCTCAGTGACTGCGGTCGGTGGTCGGTGGTCGGTAATCGGTTGTCGGACCAGCTGTTGAAAAAGATGTGCCCGTGTCCGCTGGCGGACGCGGATCATCCCGACCAGTAAGCTGGTCGGGGCAGACGACACCAGAGAACGTGCCCGTGTTTGCTTGCAAACGCGGACGAACTGAGGACGGACAATCCCTGCTGGCACAGCCATCAGGGGCACATGTAGCTGGTTACTGGTCAGAAGGTACCGCCCACTGACAACTGATCACTGAGCACTGACAACTGATTTCCGGAGACCCATCCATGAGCCGTTACGCGATCATACAGGACCTGGACCGTTGCATCGGGTGCCATGCCTGCGAACTCCATTGCAAGACCGAGCATAACGTTCCGGTCGGCGCGAACCTGGGCGAAATTGTCGAGGTCGGGCCGGTGATGGTGGACGGCGTCCCGCGTGTGGATCACGTCTTCATGGCCTGCTATCACTGCTGCAAGCCGTTGTGCGCGGCTGCGTGCCCGACCGGCGCGTTGTACCGGGACGACGAAACCGGCCTTGTGATGCTCGACCGGGAAAAGTGCATCGGCTGCTCGTCCTGCGTGCACGCCTGCCCGTGGGGGGTGCCGCAACGGATCGACTCCGAAAACAAGATCATGAAGTGCGACTTCTGCTCGGAACGGCTCGCCGCCGGCGAAGATCCGGCGTGCGTCCAGGGCTGCACCACCGGTGCGCTGACCTTTGTCGATCAACGCCGCGAACCTGCCCGCAAACGCGCTGCCTTCGCCGCGAAATACGCCCGCGCGTTCGAGGCGGATTAAGCGTCCTCTCGAGAATCTCGGAAACTTGCGATCCAAACCCGGCGTACCCTCATCGCCGGGTTATTTTATCCCCGCATGAGACGTTGAAACCTGATCCCCGGATGAGCGGACGTGACCCCCATGACCCTGCGCGAACGTTGGCGGCAACGGATGGACGGATACCCCGGCTTCTTCAGCCCGTGGGGGACACATTCCCCCGGCTGGAAGATGCTGCCGCCGGTGCTGAAATCGCTGCGCACCTGGGTCGTGATCGTGCTGGTCCTGCTCGGTGTCGGCTTTGTCCAGCAGGAAGTGGTCGGCGTCTACACTGTCCCCAGCGGTTCGATGAAGAACACGCTGCTGGTCGGAGACGTCTTCATCGCAAACAAGCTCGCGTACGGCATCCGCACCCCACGCTGGGTCGGCATTCCCGGCACCGATTACGGCCGCACTGTCCGTTCCTTCACTCTGCTTGAGGGCAAACGGCCGGAGATCGGCGACGTGATCGTCTTCCGCTACCCGCTGCACCCGAGCGAGATCTACGTCAAACGGGTCATCGCCCGTGGCGGCGACACGGTGCACATTGTCCAGAAACAAGTCTACGTCAACGACGTCGAAATCCCGCTGCCGCCGTGCAGTAACCTCGAGTTCGCCCGCTTCTTCAAGCCCGGCCTGATCGATCCGACCATCTACCCACCCGGCGCCGGCAACCGTGACAACTACGGCCCGGTCCAGGTCCCGGACGGCCACTATTTCGTCATGGGCGACAACCGGAACGCGTCCACCGACAGCCGCTTCTGGGGCTTCCTGCCGGAAGAACTGGTAATCGGCAAGGCGGAATTCATCCTCTTCAGCCGTGGGCCGGAGATCGAGGACAGCACCGTCGTCCATCAGACACGGATCGAACGCGTCGGACGGTGGGTGTTTTAACTGATCTGCAACGTGGTAGTTTTACTCCCCCTTCGCGAACAAACCCGCACCCGTGTCCTGCACTGTACCCCTGAACCCGCCAGACTGTCTCGACGAGCCGTGAATGAATTTGAAATGTTTATCCTCTTCTGTTGTTCTGCTAACAATCATGATTTATTCTTACCACCAGAACGATGTGTTCGATTTATGAGTTTAAGGTTCTTTGCAAACATTGGGGGAGAGAATAATGCGTAACATCATGTTTTTTTTTGTTTTTAGCGTCAATTGTCGCTTCAACTAACGCGCAATCGTGGACCCGATCCGTGGTTGCGGACACCTTGTACAGGCCTATCCAGGTGGTCTCTGGTGATGTCATGGGAACGTCAGCTCCTGATGCCGTGATGTCTGTGCGGGATGACGGCTACATTTTGTGCGCGTACAACTATGATGGACAGGGCGGATGGTCGTACGCAGAGGTAGATACTTGTACCCTGGCTGTCGGAGTAACATTGGCCGATGTGGATACTTCAGGCACATTGGATATCGTTGGAACCAGTTCTGCGGATAATACGGGTTACATCGCATGGTGGAAATACAGTGATGTTAACTCCAACTGGGTTTTGGGTGATGTGATCGCTGACAATCTGCACAAACCATTGAATACAGCGGTTGCTGACATGGATGGTGATGGCGATATGGATGTTGTCGCGACCATCAATGGTAATTGGTTTACAGAAGAGGGTGCGTTGATCCTGTACACAAATGACAATGGCGTGGGAACGAGTTGGACAGCGCAGACGATTTCTTCGTTACCTCATTTCTACGATGTAGCCTTGGATACGCTGAATCTCGACGGATATATGGACATCGTAGCGACTACGACAGATCTCCAGGAATTGAACAATGAAGGAGTTTTCATTTACTACGGTGATGCGAATGGAGCGTATGCCGACACCTTGAAGCTTTACCACCGCACCACCTCTACAGGTTTCCTGAGTCCAAGATCTGTTAAAGTTGAGAGAATGGACGATAATCAGCTAAATGATCTACTCATTGCTTTTACTGGTGATCAGGATAACCCGACAAGTGTTCATCATGCAATTTTCATTTCCTACGCAACCCAAGATGGATTAGGTGGAGTTCTCTGGGATTCAACGTTAGTAGACATCAAACCGGATTTCACCACGTGCCGGGATGTTGAACCCGTTGATATCGACTTCGACGGCGATATGGATTTTGTGGCGACCAGTCTGATCGCGAATCAGGTCGATGTATTTTACAACACTGCAAATGGCTGGGACGAGGCGGACATCGGCCTTTGCAATGTAGCTAAAGGAGTAGCCGTCGATAATTTCGACGCTGACAGAGAGCTTGAGGTTCTGGCAGCCTCATATTCCGGGAATCCAAATCCACAAATAGGTCAGGCTGTTTACATGTATGATCAATCATCAACTGAGGATCTGGAAACAACGCAATACAGGTTGACTTTGACGGCGGATACGTCGCTGGCGGACGGAAACACTCTTTACTACAATTATTCCTTCACACTTGCCGAGGATTCTGAGGATGAACTGTATGCGTGGTACAAGATTGTCACGCCCGACTTCGAGGTGATCATGCAATCACCCGTGGATGTTCTCGGCGCTCGAGCAGGAAACTATGAGGGTAGCGGGTCCGTGCGTTTGGATCGGACGTTGTTTACCGACGGCGGTCTTTGCAGGTTCTTCGTGAGTGTGGGACGCAGGGTCTACGATGAAACGACGGACCCACCGGTCAGTATGCTACACGGAGAGGTCACAGAGTGCGTAAAATTTGCCATCAGAGAATCTCAGGAAATGGCGAGCGCCGTTGAAACGGCAGTGTCGGCGGAATTACCGACACGATATGGCATTTCTCGCGTGTATCCGAATCCGTTCAATCCGGTATCCACATTCACCGTCGCGCTTCCGGAAGCTTCCATGCTGAACGTCAACGTGTACAACATATCAGGTCAGCTTGTTACGACAATTGCAGAGGGAGTGTTTTCTGCCGGTTGGCACGAGTTTGCCTTTAATGGCAGGGCACTGGCCAGTGGCATGTATTTTATCCGCGCTAGTGTACCCGGCAAACTGAATGAAGTGCGAAAGCTGACATTGTTGCGATAGTCTGAGGGATAGTACGATGCAATCCGGCACCATATCTGGCGCCGGATTGCATTTCTTATTGTTATTTACCCAACGCCTGAGAGGATATCATGCGATATATATTCTTAGCCATCCCATTTCTGTTTTTAGCGAATAGTGCTTTTACACAAGCGATTCCTCCGTATCACCTTGAATCCAATCTGTCACCGGGTGGGATTATCGAACTTTACTGGGATGACAGTCCATCAGAAGGTTTGATTGAGGACTTTGAGGATGGTATCGCGCAGGATTTTCAATTCTGGACACCGCAATACGGCCCCTATGAAGGTGGCGGCTACTATACCATTGAAAATGGATACGTTCAGATTACAGCGGGGATCGGACATGATAATTGGGGATCTGCAATATATGGAAGTAATTATTACACTGATTTTGAAAGTAAATTAAAACTTACTAACGTCGCAGGTATATCTTCTAAAGCATTAATATTTCGTTCTAATGGCGTTCGAGATGATAATTTCAATGGTTATTCATTTATTATTTCATATGGATTTTATCCTCCTCAATATGCGGTATTCAGGTACATAGACGGAATACCAACCGACATAATATATTGGTTGGGTACGGATTTAATTAATACGGAAGAGGGAGATACGAATTCAATTACAGTCGTTGGGCAGGGAAATACGTTTGATTTTTATATCAATGATGTTTATGTTAATACTATGACTAATCCTTTGTACAACCAAGGTTTTATAGGTTTTATGAATGATGCTGGAAACACAGAGCGATACCATGAAATTACATGTTCTCCATACGCCCAATTACAGGACCGGTCTGTGGAACCCCAGCGAGGCACACCTGTGACAGCATGGCTTGACGATGCTGGCAGGTCGATGAATCATCCGCCAGCAAACCTGATAAATACCACAAATGAACTTCCACCGCGTAACGAAGAGATTCATCACTACGTCCAGAATGACATACAAAACGAAACTGACGAGTTCGTCGAGTACCGCATCTACCGGAATGGTGAATACATCGGCGCAACACCAGACAACATCTTCACCGACCAGCTTCCAGCATATGGCGAGTACGTATACCGCATCACGGCCTACTACGATCCCGAAGGCGAGTCCATTTCCAGCGTTCCGGATACGGTGCGGTGGAACGAAGTCACGTATTCCCTCGCCGGTGTGAATACTGTCGTCCCGTGCACCGGCGGCACGATCACCTACGACGCCCTGCTGTTCAACGAACTGCCGCAATCGTTCGCGCATGTGACGTACAAAACCTACGTCACTACGCCGAATCATTCCGTGGTCGGGCCGGTGTTCCAGCGGACGTTCACGCTCGCACCCGGCGCGTACCATTCGATTCCCGGCTTGACGCAAACCGTACCCGCCGCCGCACCGCCGGGTAACTATTTCATGCACGGGCGGTTGTTCTACCAAGGGCAACCGGTCTACGAACAAACCTTCCAGTTCGACAAAATGGGCGGCGGGGAATAAGGATCAGCACAGTAATCTCTGATGCCGGGATTCATGCCCGGATGATTTGCTACCGGATCGTCCGTAGAAACGCCATCCCCGCCTCACGCCAGAACTCGTCGTAATGACCCTGCAACGTGTCGTGGCCATCGTTGTGGCGAGTGATCAGCGTGTCGGTCGCGCAGGCCGCGGTCAACGCCAACGCGTGGTCGTATGGGACAACGGTGTCGTCAGTGGAATGGATCAGCAACACCGGGTGCGAGTACTCACGCAGTACCGCTTCGTTGTCGAATGGATGCGCGACGAGAAACCCCGGCAGCCCATAGTCAGCCGCGAACGAGCGCACACTGGTGAAGGTGCTGATCAGGATCAGGGCATCGGTCTCGCGCACCTGCGAAAACGCGCACGCCACCCCGCCTCCGAGCGACCGTCCCACCGCAACCACCCGGCTGGTGTCCGCCACGCCCCACGCGAGCACCGAATCATACGCCGCCGCGTACAACGCCGTGATCGCACGCTGACCCGGCACACCCGGCGACCGGCCAAATCCCGGATATTCCACCAGCAGCACGCCCCAGCCCGCTTCGCGTGGGACATCAAGCTGTTCCGGCCAGTCGTCGATCACGTTCTTGTTGCCGTGCGCAACGACCAGCAGCGGCGCTTGTAGTCCGGCAACCCCGCTTGCCGGGGCGCTGTCCGCGATATCCGGGTTGCGAGACAACCCGGGCCACCCGCCCGTCGGCGGCAGGTACCACGCCTCCACCCGGTCGCCGTCTGCCTCCGGCCAGAATTCCCGGATCTCCGGATACTGCTCGCGTACACCGTCCGCCGGCAGCAACGCCTGCTCCGCCGGGAAAATCATCCCCGTCTGCGCGAAGTAGTAGTACGTGCCGTACGCGATGTAGCCGATGATCACGACGTTCAACGCGATGAGCAGGATACGGCCGAGTTTCTTCATGGATGTGCCTCAGCAACGGATGCAAGGGAAGCAAAAGACGCAACAGAAGCAAAAGATAGGCAAAGACAGGAACAGATAGGAACGGACAGGAAAAACAACGGGGACACTTTGTCCCCAAAGTGTCCCCGGAAGTTGTTTCAGTAGCAGGCCGTGTCACCGAATCAAACTGAACATCCGGCCCCAGCGGATCAACGTCCAGAATTTCGTCGGGTTCGCCAGCTTGTCCCAGGAGAAGTAGATGATCTCCGCCCGGCCGAGCACAAGGTCCTCGTCAAGGAACCCCCAGTACCGGCTGTCGGCTGAATTGTCACGATTATCCCCCATCATGAACAGGTGCCCTTCGGGAACCGTGACCGGCCCGTAGTTGTCCTTGTTGCCCGCGCCCGGGGGACGCATCTGCCGCATCTTAAGGTCCTTCGGCAACGTGAACGGGTCGGTAAACTTGCCGTCCGGCGGCAACGGCTGCAACTCACCGTCGACATACAGCTGCTTGTCGATGATCTGCAACGTTTGCCCGCCAACCGCGACACAGCGTTTGATGTAATTCACACGCTGATCAAGGGGATAACGGAAGACGAGAATGTCGCCCTTCTGGATGTCACGGATTCCCGGGAAACGGGTGTAGGGGATGTTGAATCCGATCGGCGTGAACGGCACACCGAGCCAGTCCGGTGTGCGGATACCGTACACGAACTTGTTGACCAGCAGGAAGTCACCAACCAGCAACGTGTTCTCCATCGAGCCGGTGGGGATGCGGTACGCCTCCACCGCCGCGACACGGATCACGAACACGATCAGCACCACGGAGATGATCGTCTCGATCCAATCCCGGACCGGACCGATCCGCTTCCGGCGCTCGATCTGACGCAGCTTCCGTCGACGCGACCACTGCTGGTACCGTTGCCACAGGTTGAGTTCGCCGCTATCGTCGACGATCGTTTGTTCCGTGTCCGTTGAACTGCCCTGCTGTTTCGTCGCCATGAGTGTGCCGTAACCGTTGCATGCCAGTGTGTTCACTGTAAACGCAACAGTCTACATGAAAAATGGATGCAAGTCCACTCTACCGAGTGGATATTTTTTATCTCAGGCTAAGTGTGCCCGCGAGCCCGATCAGTTGTCCACCTTGAGCACGGCGAGGAAGGCTTCCTGCGGCACCTCGACCGAGCCGAGCTGCTTCATCCGCTTCTTCCCTTCCTTCTGCTTCTCGAGCAACTTGCGCTTACGCGTGATGTCGCCGCCGTAACACTTCGCCGTCACCTGCTTGCGCAGCGCCTTGATCGTGCTGCGCGCAATGATCTTGCCGTTGATCGCCGCCTGGATCGCCACCTCGAACATCTGCCGTGGAATCAGATCCTTCAGCTTGTCCACCACCTGACGGCCCCACTCGTACGCCTTGTCTTCGTGTACGACCATCGACAACGCGTCCACCGGATCGCCGTTAATGAGGATGTCCAGACGCACCAATTCCGCTTCCTTGTAGCCATGGAATTCGTAGTCGAAGCTGGCATAGCCACGGGTCTGACTCTTCAGGCGGTCGTAAAAGTCGAACACCACTTCCGCCAACGGGAAATCGTAGGTCAGATCGACACGGTCAGCCTCAATGTATTCCTGCGAGACAAACACGCCGCGACGGTCACGCGCCAGCGCCATCACCGCGCCGACATATTCGTCCGGCGTGATGATCTGCCCACGGACAATCGGTTCATCGATGTGACCGATCTGCATCGGATCGGGGAAGTCGACCGGGTTGCTCAACCACTGCTCATTCCCCTTCTGGTCAACCACCTTGAAGCGTACACTGGGCACGGTCGAGATCAGGTTGAGATCGAACTCACGTTCGAGCCGTTCCTGCACAATTTCCATGTGCAACAACCCGAGGAAACCTAAACGGAACCCGAAACCCAACGCGGTCGAGGTTTCGGCTTCGTAGCGCAACGAAGCATCGTTCAGCGCCAGTTTGTCAAGGGCGTCGCGCAGCTCTTCGTAATGGTCATGGTCGGTCGGGAACATGCCGCTGAACACCATCGGCTTCGGTTCCTGGTAGCCGGCCAGACTGTCTGTCGTCTTACGGTGCTCGTAGCTGACCACGGTATCGCCGACACGCGTGTCCTTAATGTCCTTGCAGCCGGTGACCAGGTAGCCGACTTCGCCGACGGTCAGTTCCTTCCGTGGGAACCGTTTCAGCTGCAGCACACCCAGTTCGTCGACCTGGTAATCCTTCTCCGTCCCCTTGAAATAGATCTGTTCGCCGGTTCGGATGGCACCGTCCACAACACGGATGTACGCAATCGCGCCACGGTAATTGTCGTAAAACGAATCGAAGATTAATGCGCGGAACGTGCCATTCGGATCGCCCTGCGGTGGCGGGACGACCTTGACAATCCGTTCGAGCAGTTCCGGCACACCGTGCCCGGTTTTCGCACTGACCAGCATCACCTCGTCTTCATCGCAGCCGATCAGGTCGCAGAGCTGATGCGTCACCTTCTCGATCTGTGCCGAGGGCAGGTCGATCTTGTTGATCACCGGGATCAGTTCGAGACCGGCATCGATGGCGAGGTACAGGTTCGCGAGCGTCTGCGCCTCGACACCCTGCGCGGCGTCAACGACCAGCAACGCGCCTTCCGCCGCCGCCAGGCTGCGGCTGACTTCGTAGCTGAAGTCCACGTGTCCCGGCGTGTCGACGAGGTTCAGGATGTACTCGTTACCATCCTCCGCCTTGTGTTTCATCGTGATCGCGTGCGCCTTGATCGTAATCCCGCGTTCCTGCTCGAGATCCATCGAGTCGAGGATCTGCGCCTTCATCTGCTTGATGTGGATGGTCGCGGTGGTCTCGAGCATACGATCGGCGAGCGTCGACTTGCCGTGGTCGATGTGCGCGATGATGCAGAAGTTGCGAATGTTCTTCGTGGTGGCCATATCGGTACGGATCAATCTCTGTCAATGAATGAGTGCGCGGTGGCCCGGGTCGTCTTGTGACCCGGGTATCCGGATCTTCTCCACGCATGCGGAACATACGCCACACAACCCGCGCAGGCGAGCCCGCCCAGCCAAGTAAGCTACGCTCGCGTGACGGCTCAACGAAAGAGGTATCCAACACGAAAGTCGGAATGGCTGAACGTTGACGAATTGCTGCACGCGGATAGGATTCTCGTGCGGACGTGAATATATTTCCTATTTATCCTGTCACGCCGAATCTGGAGGGATTTATAATGAAATCAAGCCTGCCAACCCTTGGAATCGCGGGCGCTGTTCTGCTGTTCCTGTCGCACCCAAGCCTGTCACAAGTGGAGCATATCCTCCACGAGTTCGACCTACCGTCATATCCCCATTCGGTACATGCCGCCGATCTTGACCTGGACGGTGATATTGATATCGTTGTAGCTCACACGGCCTATTTTGCGTGGTGGGAAAACACTGGCGCTGGTCATTTCCAGGAACATGTGTTTAGCTCAAATGAGTGGGTTGATGATGTTTCCATCGGGGATTTGAATGGTGATGGGTTTTTGGACATCTTAGTGGAAAATAATTTATCCAGAATACCTGTATTATTAGGAAATAATAATGGTGATTATGATTATACCGAGATTGATCCAGTACGCTGTCAGGATAATTATACGTATATGGATGTTGCTGATTTAGATTACGATGGTGACTTGGATCTTGCTGTTGTGGCCCGGAATTACACGGATGAATTTCATGAAGATTATCTTTATACCTGTTTGCAACAAATTGGTGGTCATGTTGGCAGAACCAGATTGTACGGAACGTATACAGGTTATGAAAATATGCTTGATCCAACGTTGTTCAAAATCGATGAGGGTATGAGATATGATCTATTTACGGGTATAAGCGACTTTGGATATGTTCGAAATTGTAAATTAATCATGAACCTGCCTTCGCAAGATCCAGAGATCATATATATGAGTTCAGGAATACGACCCAAAGCTGTAGATGTAGACAATGATCAGGATATGGATATCATTTTAATACAGACTAGTGTGTGGAACAACACATACGGAGATGCTTCCTGGATTGAGCAGACCAGTAATGGCGTATTCGAACAAGCCGAGTTTATTGCTCCTGAATTTGAAAGTGTCTGTAGTGATATAATGCCTATCGATTGGGATTTAGATGGTAATATCGATCTTGCAGCATCAGTGCACAATAATCCACCCTATGTTGCGATAAACGATGGTTCAATGAATTATACTGTAGCTCCTGTGATTCAGGACGCAAATGAAGCTTTGTACATGGATGTTGCCGATATTGATAATGATGGAGATCCCGATCTTATCATCCTTGGCAATACGTTGTCGTGGATCGAGAACGAATCTATCCTGTCGAATTCTCCAGAGATCCATTACCAACAAGTACCACAGCTTAGCATCCACACCTATCCGAACCCGTTCAACTCCTCAGCCACAATCACGCTCGACCTGCCACACCCCTCCCCGGTCAACCTGACCCTCGTCAACACGCTCGGAAGGGTTGTATGGACAATGCCGAACGTTCGAGCCGGCGCAGGGTTGCAGCAATTCTCAGTGGACGGTTCCTCCCTGACCAGCGGAACCTATCTGTTGCGTGCAGAAATTGGGACTGCGGAGGTTACGCGAAGGATGGTGCTTCTGAAATGAGATCAGGCCTGACCGTTGTCTGACGAGACGTCAAGCTGTTCCACCCGCTCCTTCAACGCCTGGTTCATCTGTTCGAAGCCGTTGCGGGTGGCGTTCCCGATCATCGCCATGATCAGCGGAACGAGAATCCCGCGAAACTTCTCCCGCTGAATGAAGCAGGTACCGTTGTCGCGTTTCTCGAGCTGGAAGACATGCTCGCCGTCGAACAGCCCCGGAAAGCCGGTGTGGCCGAGCCAGCGGAACTCAGTATTCTCCTTCACCGCCAGCACTTTCGGCTGGAAGGTCATTTTGTTCTTCTTCGGCGGCTCCATGGTGACGGTCAACGTCGCCCCCACCTTCGCCTCGCCCCGGACCTGCTGGATAAACGGGTTCCACTCCGGATACGCCACAAAATCCATCAGCACCGACCACACCCGTTCCGCCGGGGCGTCGATCAGGATCTCGGTGTCCAACCTCTTCGCCATGGTTCTTCCCGGGTCTGGTTTTTGAGACGGGGCGTGGTTACGTTCCATGCAAACACGTTGGAAACATTCGGCTCAGACAGCCGTACCTGTACCAGAACAAAGCCTGTTTCCACGAATTTGCTGCCGTAAAATAGACCGGCACATGGATCGGGCAACATGGACGGCGGGCTTTTACCCGCCTCCCGGAACTGGAGATACCATGTCAGAAATAAAACGAACTTTCACTGTCGAAGGCATGCATTGCAAGGGTTGCGCGAACCTCGTCCGCTCCATCCTCGAAGAAGATGTGGACGGAGTAACGCAGGCTGTCGTCAACCTCGACACCGCATCTGTCGACCTCAGCTATGATGACGCCGTCATGAACCTCTCCACTGCGGGACGGTTGCTGGAGGAAAGTGGTTACAAACTGATTCTGCCGACAGAATAACACCGGCTACGGAGACATACAGGCACACGATGAATCAAGAACGGGGTTCGAGCGCTGACCGGCATGGCCCGGCTCGCACGGAAGAGATTGATCTTCCCGTGATCGGGATGTATTGCGCGAACTGCGCGAAGGCGGTGGAACGGGCGCTGAAGAAGAAGGTCAAGGGCGTCGAGGACGCCACCGTCAACTACGCCTCCGAACAGGTCCACCTGAAATACGACCCCCGTCTCGCACCGATGGACAAGCTGGCGAACGCCGTCCATGAAGCTGGTTACCGGCTCGTGCTGCCCGACCCGGATGATGATCCCGGCAACGCCGAAGCCGTCGCCCGGCGTGAAGAAGTCGCGAAGCAGAAAAAAGCGCTCAGCGTCGGCCTCGCGTTTACCATCCCGCTGTTCCTGCTCAGCATGGGACGCGACTGGGGGATGGTCCCCAGTGTCCTCGGCGACCATTTCCTCTACAACATCCTCCTCTTCCTGCTGGCGACTCCGGTGCAATTCTACACCGGCAAGGGCTACTACCTGGGCGCGTGGCACTCGTTGCGAAACCGCAGCGCGAATATGGACGTCCTCGTCGCGTTGGGCTCAACAACCGCGTACGTCTATTCCCTTATCGTGATGCTGACCGGAAACGGCCACCTCTACTTCGAAGCCGCGGCGATGATCATCACTCTGATCAAGCTCGGCAAATGGCTCGAGATCCGTGCGAAAGGAAAGGCCGGCACCGCGATCCAGGA
Source organism: bacterium (assembly GCA_963675295.2). Lineage (GTDB taxonomy): Bacteria > Electryoneota > Electryoneia > Electryoneales > Electryoneaceae > BMS3BBIN04. The sequence goes on along the minus strand of CAXXKJ010000002.1, from coordinate 710,962 downwards.
CCTGATGAAACGTGTCCCGCCGACCGTGCACCTGATCGACGAGATGGGCGAGTACCACGATATGCCGCTGAACGCTGTCCGGCCCGGCGACATGATCCGCGTCAAGCCCGGCGAAACGATCCCGGTGGATGGCATCATCGACTCCGGCAGCACATCAATTGACGTTTCCCTGCTCACCGGCGAATCGACCCCGTATGACGCCGAGGCCGGGGACGAAGTTTACGGCGGCACGATCAACCAGCAGGGCGCGATCAACGTCAAAGTGATGAAGCCGGGCTCCGACTCGGCCATCGCCAGGATCGTGAAACGGGTCAAAGCCGCGCAGGGATCGAAAGCGCCGATTCAACGGTTGGCCGACCGTGTTGCGGCTGTGTTCGTGCCGGTTATTGTCGGCGTCGCGCTGCTGACCCTGATCGTGTGGCTGGTGTTCACCGGCAGCATCGAGACGGCGCTGGTGCGCATGGTCGCGGTGCTCGTCATCGCCTGCCCGTGCGCGATGGGACTCGCCACACCGACCGCGATCATCACCGGCATGGGCGCCGGGGCGAAGAAAGGCATCCTCTACCGGGACGCCGAAGCGGTCGAGGCCGGCGCGAAAATCCGGCTGGTCGCATTCGACAAGACCGGCACCCTGACCGTCGGCGAACCGGAACTGTCCACCCTGCATGTTGTCGGTAAAACGAAAACCCGTGAGCTGCTCGAGATGGCCGCGTCAGCGCTGAAGAGTTCGTCCCACCCGCTGGCGTCCGCCGCCGTCAGGAAAGGCAAGGAAAAGGGGATCATCTTCCACGATTCCGCCATGTTCGAGGAAGAGGCCGGGTTCGGCGTGCGCACCATGCTGGACAATGGCCGCCTGATCCGTGTCGGCAAGCCGGAAGCCTTCGAGGACCTGCCTGGCGGGATGGAAAACGCGATCTCTGAGATGCGCGAGAACGGCGAAACCGTCAGTATCGTCGCCGACCGTTACGGCATCATCGGCGTGCTCGGTTTCCGCGACAAACCCCGTGACGAAGCCCACGATACCGTCCAGCAGCTGCGCCAGATGGGCATGCGCACCGCGATGCTCAGCGGCGACCACAAAGCAATCGTGGAATCCATCGGCCAGGAACTCGGGCTCGATTACCTGCATTCCGAACAGCACCCGGAAGACAAGGAAGCGGCGGTGCTCGCCTACCGGAAGAAGATTCGCGGCGGCGTGGCGGTGGTCGGGGACGGGATCAACGACGCGCCCGCGCTCGCACGCGCCGACCTCGGCATCGCCATCGGCAGCGGTGCGGATGTCGCGATCGAAGTCGCCGGGATCAGTTTACCGTCGGACGATCTCCGCAACGTCCCACGCGCAATCAAGCTGTCCCGCAAGACCGTCGCTGTGATCCGCCAGAACCTGTTTTGGGCCTTCGCGTACAACGTCGCGCTGGTCCCCGTCGCGGCCGGTGTACTGGCGATTATCCCCACCGCGCCGCTGGCGTTGCAGCAGCTTCACCCCGCACTGGCCGCCGGTGCGATGGCCATCTCGAGTATCACCGTCGTGATGAACTCGTTGAGGCTGCGGTAGGTTGGTTGTCGGTAGCAAAGAGTGTCCGTGGTCGCCCGCCGTCAGAACCGTGCCACCGCCTGCGCGTGAACCACCGCTGCGCTGAAACCCTCACCGCCCGGCACCGCAATCGCCACATTCAGCAGCCCGATTCCGGTGTCGACCATCACGCCCGCGCCGTACGACCATTCCCAGCGAGTCGCGTCGTGAACCGCCCCCAGCGCCACGGCATCGCCCAATGCGTACGCCCGGCTGCGCGGCCCGAGCAAATACCGCAGTTCCATCGTCCCCCAGCCCGCACTCGGAGCGATCAGGCTGCGTTCCGCGAACCCACGGACCGTCGCCGCGCCACCCAGCTGCGGCCACTCCGCGAACGGCGGCGTCTCATCCCGGTCAACTGCCAGATCAACACCGTGCAGCGCCATGAAGCCAACCCATTCGTTGCGCAATGGAACCGCCAGTTCAACATCGACCGTATTCCGATAGGTTCCAGCCAGTTCTTTCTGGCGTGATCCGCCGGTCAGAACTTCCGTCCGTGTCCCGTCCAGGAACAGCCGTTCGCTGCCGAGTTTCGCGTACGCGCCCCGCCGTGGGTTGCTGCGACGGTCTCGGGTGTCATAGGCCAACGCCAGCCCCGCGCCAACGAGAGAATAATCTGACGTATCTGCGTTTTCCGCGAGGCTGTCGGCGGTGATCGCACGCTGGCGCAGTGTGCCGCTCACGGTCCACTCGTCGGCGATCCGTGCACTCAATCCGCCCCCGAATTCCACCGCGACATACTGCGAGTCGCGCACCTCCTGGCTCAGGTGGACCGTCGCGTCCAACGGCAACCCGAACAGGTACGGTTCGAGATACTGCACCGAAAATGCGCGCGAGTCTTCGCTGTCCCGCCGCCAGTGCAGATCAAACGCGCGGCCATCGCCGAACAGGTTCGCCAATGTGGCATCCAACGCGCCCGCCACTCCTTCATCATCCGCCGCATAGCCCAACGCACCCGAGACGCTGCTCGTCGGCTGCTCCCGCACCTCGAACAGCACGCCGTACCGGCCCTCCCGGTCCCGGAACACCTCGCCGCGCGAGACGTCGGCAAACCACTCGGTGCGCAGCAAGCGCCGGCGTGCCCGCTCCACCGCCGCCGGATGATACGGTTGCTCACGCAGGTACGCCGCCCGCCGGGCTGTCCTCGGTTTCGTGCGCTCGAGCCCGGCGAATTCGACATGTTCGATGCTCACATTCGTACCGGGCAGGACGTTCAGCGCCAGATCCACATACACCGTGTCCCCGATGAAATTCGGTCGCAGCTTGCCGGTTTCGACCTTCGCGAACGGATACCCCTGTTCCCGCAGCACCTCCACCGCACGCTGCATGTCCCGTTCCCACTGAGCGTTGCGGAGCCGTGCGCCCGGCTCCGTTCGAATCGCCCCCCGCAACCGCTCTTCCTGCCCAGCCAACGGTCCAGTCAACTCCACCGACCGCACCCACAACTCCGGGCCGGGGTCGATTGATACCTGAAGATTCACGGCACGGTTGCCGGCGAGGGTGTCGAGGATGAACGAATCAAGCGTGGCGAAAGGGTAATCGTTCAGCGAAGCGAGGCGGACGATGACCGTGTCCCGAGCGGCGTCAAGTTCGGTGTCGGTATACTGCGATCCCTCCTCGAGGCCGGTCAGATCCCGCTGTTCCGCCATGCTGAGACCGGACAGGCCGGAGACGGTCAATTCGCGCAGCCGGAGACGGTTCTCCTCCTGCGCGGACGCCAGCGCCAGCGGGAGCAACAGCAGGATCGCAATCTGGATGGCTCGTTTCACAAGCTCACCGTGACAGCTTCCGGGAAGACAACAACATGGTGCTGAAATTTGCACGTTTCAAGCAGATTTCCGATCCCATCTGCTTCGCCTGAAACGTATCCACACCGGGGCATCAAAGTAGAGATTGGACTCGCGTAAGCCCTCCACATTCGATACTTTACCGCCGCACGATTTCTTGGCAGCAATTCTTTCTTCAGATAGACGAACGCAGGATCCAACCATGTCCAATCTCCGAGTTGCAATCACCACTGGCGGCGGCGACGCGCCCGGTCTGAATGCCGTTATCCGCGCCGTGGTGAAAACCGGCATGAGCCGCTTCAACATGGAATTCATCGGCATTGAAGACGGGTTCGAAGGCCTGATCAACACTCGCCGGATCACGAAGCTGAACCGGGACGCCGTCCGCGGTATCCTGCCCAAGGGTGGAACCATCCTCGGCACGACCAACCGCGGCAACCCGTTTGAATACGAAATAAAATCGCCAGATGGCGAGAAACGAGTCGTCGACCTCTCCGACCGTTGCATGGAAAACTTCGAGTCGCTCGAGCTGGATGCGCTGATCGCCATCGGCGGTGATGGCACCCAGCACATCTCACAACGGTTCTTCGAAAAGGGTATGCCGGTCATCGGCGTGCCGAAAACGATCGATAACGATCTGCTCGCCACGGACGTCACCTTCGGTTTCAACACCGCCGTGACCGTCGCGACCGAGGCCATCGACCGCCTGCATACCACCGCTGAATCGCACCGTCGCACGATGGTGCTCGAAGTGATGGGCCGGGACGCCGGCTGGATCGCGCTGGAAGCCGGAATTTCCGGCGGCGCAGACCTGATCCTGATCCCGGAAATCGCCTACGACCTCGACGAAGCCCTGCGGTTCATCAAGCGCCGCTACGCGCGTGGCAGCAACTTCTCCATCGCCGTCGTCGCCGAAGCAGCCCGGAACAAGCCGCACCCGGACGACGAAGTGCATCGCCGCCGTACCACCGACACACCTGGATCGTGGTTCGCGGAAATGGTCCGCAAACACCTTAGCGTGGATGTTCGCCAGATCACCCTCGGCCACCTGCAGCGCGGCGGCAGCCCGACCACCCTCGACCGTATGCTCGGCACCCGCTTCGGTGTACGTGCTGCCGAACTGGTCGCGGAAAAAGGCTTCGGACGGATGGTCGCACTGAACGGCACCCAAATCGTCGATGTCCCCATTGAAGATGCTGTCGGCCGGCAGAAGTTCGTCAACCCGGACGGGCAACTGGTGCGAACTGCAGAATCCCTTGGCATCTACTGCGGACGCCCGATGCAGTAATGGCGGGCTCTGGGCTGTAGTTTGCAGATTATCGAAGAAAATCTTGCCCGTGTTGGCTTTAACAACGCGGGCTTGTTCTCTCAGCCCTGTCCGGATACCTTCATGAAGCTTCCTGTTTAACGAGGCAAACCACCATGCGCATCCTGATCATCGGTGGCAACGGAACCGTCGGCGGCACCGCCACAAAAGCCCTCGCCGGCAGACATGACGTCATTGTCGCTGGACGCACCCAGGGCGACGTCCAGGTCGACATCGCCGACATCGACTCGATCCACGCGATGTATGACGCCGTGCCGAACCTCGACGCCGTCGTCTGTGCCGCCGGAGCGGTCAAATGGGACCAGTTCGATAACTTGCAGGAAGACGACTTCTACGTCGGCTTCCACAGCAAGCTGATGGGCCAGGTCAACCTGGTGCGTGTCGGGCAGGACATCGTCAACGAAGGCGGATCGTTCACCCTGACCACCGGCATCCTCGGCGAGCATCCTGTCCCGATGACCACCAGCGCCGCGATGGTTAATGGCGCGATTCACAGCTTCGTCAAGGCGGTCACCTTGGAGATTCGACGCAATCTGCGCGTGAACGTCGTCGCCCCTGGCCTGCTCGAAGCTTCTGCGCCGAAACTGGGCCATTTCTTCCCGGGACAGACACCGGTCGCGATGGACAAGGTTGGAGCCGCGTACGCCAGCGCGGTCGAGGGCACCATGACCGGCGAGCTGATCCGTGTGTACGAGTGAGCGCGATTTCGTACGTTCCTCATCATGAGCTCAGCCCAGCAGACATCAAACACGTCAAACCCGGTCTTCGTCATCGTCGGACCCACCGCCTCCGGCAAAACCGATGTCGCGGTCGAACTGGCACTCGCCCTGAACGGCGAGGTTGTCTCCGCCGACAGCCGCCAGATCTATCGCTTCATGGACATTGCCACCGCGACACCGTCCCTCGCTGAACGCCACAACATCCCGCACTACGGCTTCGATCTCGTGGACCCGGACGTCGTCTACTCCGCCGGACAATTCGCCACCGCCGCACGCGGGTGGATCGACGAGATCCGCGCACGTGGCAAAGCCGCCATCGTCGCCGGTGGCAGCGGGCTGTATCTGCAGGCGTTGATCGATGGTTTCTTCTCCGGGGACGACATCAAGGATGAACAGGTACGGTGTGAACTGGAGGAACGTGCGGAACGGTTCGGTCTGGACGCGTTACTCGCCGAGCTGACCGAACTCGACCCCGAGTACGCAGCGAAGACCCTGCCGGCCGACCGGCAACGTATCCTGCGTGCGCTCGAGGTGGTCAAAGCGTCCGGCGTCCGCTTCAGCGAGTTGCATCAGCGATCCCGGGACGAAGCGCCGTGGCCGGTGCGTTGGTTCGGGATCGAACACGACCGCGAAGCCCTTTACGAACGCATCAACCGCCGCGCCCGCATGATGCTCGACCTCGGCCTGCTCGCCGAAGTACGGGACCTGATTGATCGTGGCTACGGGGACGCCTATTCGATGAAAAGCGTCGGCTACGAAGAGGGGATGGCCTACCTGAACGGCGAGATCGACTCCATCGATGAGATGGTCGAACGGATCCAGCAGAACACCCGCCGCTACGCGAAACGCCAGCTCACCTGGTTCCGCCGCAACGAACGCATCCACTGGGTTCAGGCCGGCAACCGCAACGCCGAGCAGATCGCGGACACAATCCTGATGTCTCTCTGACGCTGAGTCCGGCCCAGTTCGCCACGCCAACGCAGAGTATAAAAAGGGGCCCGGTTTTCACCAGCCCCTTTCGTATCTCCGGCAGGGATGTACGGGTCCCTGTCCCCACGACAAACCCGCTCTCCTGCGCTATGCTTGTCTAAACCGTTTTACGCGTCCGCCGCCGCTTCGATCGCGCCAGCCATCGTCTTGTCCTGGAACAACAGCACGTCGAGGTCGAGCAGAATCTTCACTGAATCCTCGACCCGACCAAGACCTGAGATGAAGTGGTTCGCCACACCCATCTCAACATTCGGCGGATCTTCCACGTGATCCTGCGGAATCTCGATCACTTCCGCGACACGGTCGACGATCAGCCCCACCGAAGTGGATCGGATGTTAACCACGATGATGCAGGTACGATCATCATATTCACGCGTCGGCAACCCGAAACGGGCACGAACTTCGATAACCGGAATCACCTTGCCACGCAGATTGATCACGCCGCTCAGGTAAGGCGGGGTGTCCGGCAGCTCCGTAATCGGCTGAATCCCGACAATTTCCGTGACATACCGGATCTCTACACCATACTGCTCATCGCCCAGGGTGAACGTAAGATACCGGTTCTCCAGCGTATCGTCCGCACCTTCAGCAAGGACGCCGGTCTGTGCCTGAGTGTCCGTCATTCGTGCTTCTCCCACTCGGTTGTTGTCCTGACTGCGCTCCCGGTTTGTGCAGCCTCCGCGCAGACAAACCGATCCCCAAAATTCGATAGCAATATAATCATTATTTAAACTAAATCAATATCGTTCCGGAGATTCATGCCAATCCGACTCTCGTTGCCTCCAAAATCTGCGGCAATGGACATGAAAAAAGCCGGGCTGCAGCAGCCCGGCCTTGAAAAAGTCTGTCTGGACACTCACTTGCTTAGAAGCGGATGGCTTCCTCGAAGTCCGACGAACGCAGCTTGTAGTAGCCGTGGAACGACGTGTCATAGTACTCGAAGAACACTTCGGCGCGCTTCTCGCCAGCAACCGTGATAACCGCGTCGCCTTTGCCGTTTGAACGGATTGATGCGTCAATATTCACCGCCAGCGTCGTCGTCTCAACCAGGTCGGCACGCACCAGGATCGTTTGGCCGCGAATCTCGAACTCACCCTGCGGGTTGGAGGGATCGGCCGCCATGTTGGTCATCGCACCGCCCCACGCGTTCGTCATCGCCGCGTACGACGCGATGTCTGTCGGAGCCGTCGAGGCCTGCACCACGTCCGAATTCCAGAACATGCCCGTACCCTCGACCATGCTTGGATTCTGGAAATTATTGGTGTAGCCAACGCTCACCGAGTCGCCGATGCCGAACGTGCCACCAAACGGGCTGGCCAGGAAAGAAAGCCGCATGTATTCAACCTTGGCGGGTGCGAGGGAAGTTGTCTCCGGCACACCACGGTCAATCGCAGCCAACTGGTACGTCGCATCCTGGAACGACGAGTAATACCACGTGGAATCGAGCCACTGGTCATCATCCGACGCTTCCAGGTAGTTCGTCGGATCATTGGGATCCACGATGAACAGCGCCGACCACGGATAGCTGCGAAGCGACGGATTCACCTGCTCCCAACCCGCCGGCACCGACTCCAGGAAGGTCAATCCCTCCACGTTGGTGTCGAGAAACTGCTTCGCGTCCTGTGTCGACAAACGCCACGAATTCATCATTCTGATGAAATTCAGCGAGTAGTCCTGGTCCTGTGCGTAATCTTCGAGACTGAACAACGATTCCGGATCGAAGTCAGTACTCTCGTTGCAGCCAACGGCCAGCAGCAACAGCAACCCACTCATCAGTACGGCAAGTATGCCATACAGTCCTCGTCCCTGCGACATTGCGCCCCTCATTCCTGATGCTGGAAATGGAACGGTCTGGAATGTCAGACCGGTACGTCCAAGAAATATAGACCTCGTCCGGACCCCACACAAGTTCAACACTCGCGGTTTCTGCTTGTAACATAAGGACGAAGCTGGCCTAGTATAGCGCTTTCAGTGCTCCGGCTAAAGCGAAAACGGCTCCGGGAGAACCCCAAATACCGAGTCCGTAACCTGTGTAACCCGAGACGTGACACCGGCTTGGAAATCCTCCTCACCCCTGTGTATACTTACACGGGGGAAGGTACATTCCTGCCACGCGGCAGGCGAAACACGCACGAAAAAAGAGGGTATACGATGACTCGCATGCTATTGGCTCTGGCCCTGCTCGCCGTGGCAGTCGTTCCAACTTTCGCTCAAAGCACGTTCAGCTGGGATCCGCACGACACTCTTCTGATGGTCGATCCGGATGACCTCGAGTGTGCCTTCGGTATCGAAATCGCCAACACCACGAATGAAGAACGCGTCTACATGCTCGAGTTCCTCGACGACACGCCGAACAACCTGGATTGGTCACGTTCATGGTGCACCCATGGCTTCTGTTATGCCCCGTTCTTCCAGCAGATTCCGGACACCCTGGGTGCTATGGAATCCGATCCTGACTGTCACATCCAGGTCGGCTGGTTGTTCCTCGACTACCCGGAAGTGCCGGATACGACGCTGTACATCAACACCCGTGCATATGACGAAGAATTTCCGAACGACTACGTCGAAACCCAGTTCATCCTGATCATCGGCGAAGGCTCGAATGTGGACGAAGGCGAGACCACCCGTCCGCTCGAGTACAGCCTCGCGCCGGTGTACCCGAACCCGTTCAACGCGCAGGCGACGGTCAACTTCACCCTCCCCGCGCCGGGCGACGCCACCATCGCGCTGTTCGACGTGATGGGCCGTGAAGTCCAGATCCTCAGCGACGGCTTCCACAGCGCCGGGACACACCAGCTCAGCCTGAACGCCCGGGATTTGCCGAGCGGAACCTACCTGCTCCGTCTGCAGGCCGGACAGCAACAGCTCGCGCAACGGGTGACGCTGGTGAAGTAAAACAGTTGTGAGTTGTGAGTGATGAGTTGTGAGCAACAACAGGGGCAGCCGCCATCAGGTGGTTGCCCCTTTTTTTGTCCTGAGTCCTGAGTCCTGAGTCCTGAGTCCTGAGTCCTGAGTCCTGAGTCCTGAGTCCTGAGTCCTGAGTCCTGAGTCCTGAGTCCTGAGTCCTGAGTCCTGAGTCCTGAAAGTAAATAACTGACGTGCCCACGACATTTATGTCGTGGATCATCCGCCCAGTAACTCTCCAACCGTCATCTGTATTCAGATTCGGTTCGTACGCGTTTGCAAGCAAACACGGGCACCTACCTCACCTTATCCACCTCACAACACATTCCACCTCACACTCACATCTCACATCTCGTATCTCACATCCCCGTTTCGTATACTCCCGCACCATGTCACTGATCACGCTCAACAACATCGGACGCAGTTTCGGTTCGCAGGATGTCCTCGCCGGCATCAACCTCGAGATCAACGCCGGCAAGGCGGTCGGTCTGGTCGGACGGAACGGCTCCGGCAAAACCACACTGCTCAAGTTGATCGCCGGACTCGACCAGCCGTCCTCCGGCCATTTCAACAAATTGCCGGACCTGCGTGTCTCGTACCTCGCCCAGGACCCTAAGTATCCCGCTGGACGCACCCTGTTCGACGAAGTCCGCGAGGGTCTCGCCGGAGTTGAGGCCATTGAGACCGAGATGCGTGAGCTGGAAACCGCCCTCGCCGATCCCAGCTTACAGGCGCGGGAGGACGACTACCAGAGCGTGCTCGACCGTTACGCAAAAGCACAGGAACGGTTCGAGATGGCGGACGGCTACCGCATCGACGGACGCGTCGAAGCGATCCTCGACGGGCTCGGTATGCCGAGGCGTGACTGGGGACGTGAAGCCGCCACCTTCTCCGGCGGCGAACGCAACATCATCGGCCTCGCACGTGTGCTGGTCGTCGATCCGGACGTGATGCTGCTCGACGAACCTGGCAACCACCTCGACTTCGAAGGATTGGACTGGCTCGAAGGCGAACTTAAGCGCTTCTCCGGCGCGGTGGTCCTCGTCAGCCACAACCGCTATCTGCTCGATAGCGTCACGCGCGAAACGTGGGAGCTGCAGGACGGGCGGATCGAACATTACTCTGGCAACTATTCCGCCTACCGTGCCGAAAAGCTGTTGCGGATGGAACGGGCGGCGTCCGAGAAAAAACGCGCCGAACGGGAAGCTGACCGGCTCTCGTTCCAGGTCCAGCGGCTGAAGAGCTGGGCCAGCGTCTACGACAACCCGAAACTCGCCCGCACCGCAAAACGGTTCGAAAAACGCATCGAAGAACTGCGCAGCACCGACACCGGCCCGCGTGACGACACCCGCTCGATCGCGCTGCGTTTCGGCGGCGAACGCACCAAGGGCACGATCGCGATTGACGTGCGAGGCTACACTCGGTCTTACGACGATGCGCCGCCGCTGTTCGACAACGTCTGGTTCCGCATCGAACAGGGCCAACGTGCCGCGCTGGTCGGACCCAACGGCACCGGTAAAACCACCTTCCTGCGCGACGTGTACAAAACCGGACGATGGGAGAACGAAACCCTGCGTGTCGGCCCCGCGATGAAGATGGGCTACCTCTCGCAGATGGGCGACGAACTCGACCCGAAGAACGATCTCGTCCACGAGTGCCTGCGTCTCACCGGCCTGCGCCGCAATGAAGCCGAAGCGTTGCTGCACCGCTTCCTGTTCAGCCGGGACGATCTGACGAAACCGGTCAGCGTGCTCTCCGGCGGCGAACGAGTCCGGCTGCAACTGGCCGCGCTGATGACCGGTAATTACAACTTCCTGCTGCTGGACGAACCGACGAACCACCTGGACGTATTCAGCCGGGAGGCGGTCGAGGACGCGCTCGAGCAGTTCCCCGGAACGCTGCTGGTCGTTAGCCACGACCGCTATTTCCTCGACAAGCTGGCCGAGGAGGTGTTCTACCTGAACCATGCGGCGGTGGAAGAGTTTGAGGGCAATTTTTCCGACTTCTGGGTCGAGTGGAGTGAACGCCGGGACGCCGAACAGGCCAAACGCGACCAAAAGAAGATCAAGGAGAAGGAAAAGCGGCTCAACAAGCGCGAAAACCGCCTCAAGCGGATGAAGTTCGACCCGAAACGGTTCGCCGAACTGGAAGCGGAAATCCACCGCCTCGAGGAACAGATCGAGCGTCTGAATGCCGAGATCGAACGCGAACGGGACAAGGGCAACACCAAGCGTGAGCTGCAAAAGCAGGAACGGCTCGACAAGATCCGCGCGCAGCTCGAAGAGATTTACGAAGAGTGGTTCGTGCTCGGTGACAAGAAGAAGGAGCTGTTATGATGGCGCGATTCGGTGGGTCCGGCAACCGCCCGTTCGGCTATTTCCTGCTCGAGCTGGTGCTGATCTTCGTCTCCGTCTTCCTCGCGTTTTCCGTCAGCCAGTGGCAGGAAACACGCCGTGACCGCCAGCTCGCCGAAGTCGCGATCCACAACATTGCTCACGAGATCCACGCCAACCTGATCCAGGTCGACGATTCCATCTCGCTGCACAAGGATCTCGTACCCGCGATGCGGCATCTGCCGGACAGCGCCTTTGCGGGCAAGGACGCGTTCACAATCTTCATAGAACTGCTCGAGTACGATTCACCCAGGATTCCGCTCCTCGAACGATCCGCGTTTGACGCCGCGATCGCGTCCGGAGCGGTGCAGCAATTCGACTATGAGGTTCTCGCGAGGATCAGCCATCTGTACAACGCGCAGAGCGCCGCGTTCGGGATCAGCATCACCGCGATTGGCGAATTCATCCGGGACGCCGACATGTTCAAGCAGGACGAGGCCAAGCCGCAGATCAGGGCGCTGACACTGGTCTTCCAGAACATTTATGGCAGCGAAACGTACTACGCCAATGAAACCCGTGAGGTGCTTGCCTTGCTCAACGACACCTACGGTCTCGACATCGAAATCCCTGCGCGGGAAACGGATGCAGAGAGCGATTCAACAGCTGCGGACTGATCGTTCGAGAGGTCGCGTTGCGAGGTTTCGTCAATTTCCCGTCCCCCACCATTGCAAAGCAAGAATACGCGTTCCTAGTTTCTGTGGATCTGCAAAATCGCTTTCTATCACGCTCGTTATGATACCCGGGGGACACCATGCACCGTACATGCCTGTTGTTTGCCTGCCTGTTGATCCTGTCGCTATCCGTTCCTGCATTCAGCCAGCCGCAATGGACGCAACACACCGTCGCGTTCGTCGATGGCATCCGTGCGATGCGTGCCGTGGACGTCGACAACGACGGCGATACCGACCTGATCACCGGCAACCAAGGGTACGAAGGCAGCGACTGGTGGGAAGTGTCACTCGGTGACATTACCCGGCACACGTTGACGAGTGACTACGACTGCCACGATGTCGAGGTCGCCGATTTCGACCAGGACGGCATCACGGACCTCACCACCGCCTCGCGTCTCGACAATGGCGTCCGCATCTACAGAACCACGGGATCCGGTCTGGATCTGCAGTTTCAGGTGTCCGGGGTCGCCTACTATGTCAAAGCTGTGGATTTCGATCAGGACGGCGACACCGATCTGCTCGCGATCTTCCAGTACCCGAACGCGATCAAGTGGATCGAAAATCTCGGAACTGATTTTACAGTACACACCCTACTGCCTAACCTCCCTGACTTTGTTATCCGGCTTGATGCGGGCGACGTAGACAACGATGGCGACCTCGACCTCGTCTATTCGCAGTACGCCACCGACGATGGTAAGATCATGATCGCGCGCAATCCCGGAGCTGGGCAGCCTTGGACCGCATTTCCGATCGCCGTCAATTACGATGGTGCCTACGATGTCCAGTTCCACGACTTCAATGGTGACGGCTGGCTTGACATCCTCGCGACATCCGAACGACACCACACCATCGATTGGTTTGAGAACACGCAGACCGGCGTCATCCGCCACACCGTCGGCTACTGCTGGCAGCCGCATGAAGTCGCCGTGGCCGATGTGGACGGTGACAACCAGCTGGATATCGTTTGCGCGAAATACACCACGGGCATCTCGTGGTGGTCGGACGATGGCGGCGATCTGTGGACTGAACACGAGATCGCGCCGATGCTGGGTGCATCGTATGTCGTGGCGGAGGATTTCGACCAGGACGGCGACATCGACATCGCCACCGCCAGCCACTTCCAAGGCCGGTTGATGTGGGTCGAACAAAACGGCAGCCCGTCCGCTCCGCTTGAAATCGAATTGATTCCACACAATACGCCGATCCACATCCCCGCCGGCGGGGGCGTGGTGATCTGCGATGTCCACATGAGCAACACCTCCGACCAGAGTTACAGCGGCATCTTCCGCACCATGCTGGAACTGCCGAACGGAGCTTCGTACGGGCCGTTGTCATCCATCGGCGTTGCGCTCGCTCCGCATTCCGGCCTCAGCTTCATCAGCCTCGGAACCCCGATCCCGGGCGGCCTCCCGCCCGGCGACTACCAGTTTATCGGTGAGATCGTGACATCCGATTTCACCGTCAGCGACTCGTTCCCCTTCCATAAAGCCGGGAATGAAACGGAGTTGTTGTGGTCGTACCTGGATGTTCCCGAGAATCCGGAAGTGCCCGCGGAGAACGACCTCCCGACTCGGTTCGCGCTTTGTGACCCATCGCCGAACCCTTTCAACCCGAGCACGACAATTTCGGTGAGCCTGCCGGAAACGGCGGACTTGACCGTTATGGTCTACAACATGACGGGACAGCAGGTTGCGGAGCTGCATCGTGGACCGGCAGCGGCAGGAACACATGAGTTCGTGCTCGACGGATCGACAATGGCGAGTGGTGTGTACTTCGTGCGGGCAACGGTTCCTGGCCAACTGGACGATATCCGCAAGGTGGTTCTGCTGAAATAACCCGGCCAGCGCAACCATCCGAACATTTTGCAACCCGACGTGCAAGCCATGCGCAATCCGCATGGCTTTGCTAGTGGGGTGTTTGCCCGCACTCCACACCTGATCTTCTTTTTATTACCTGATATGCAGCCTTTTACGCAGCCCACGGGGCCACGTTATCAATTCCGGAACGCTTCTTGCTTTATCCCTGAGTGAACCGAAAACGGCGGCCAGTCACCGCCAAATGCTCGCAGCGAAGTCGTCAATCAGTTGCTGTTCCGATGTGCTGGAGAATCCAATGAAGCAAGCCCGTTTGTTCTGGACACTGCTGGGTACCATGGGCTGCCTGTTCGTCGCGCTGGCGAATGCTGAAACCACCAGCGCGGCGGACGGAGCGACTACTCTGGCCCTCGAGCGACCCCGGACGACGCAACCTGTCCAGCCCCTTGAAGACACCTTTCTTGATGATGACCCGGACGAGACCGATTCCCCGGTGACCGTCGAGCTGATCCCCGACCTGAATTCACGGACCATTCCCCCGCACGGCGGCACACTCAGCTTCAGCGTGCATGTCACCAATTCGTCCTACCGTGTGCTGACCGTCGAATATTCGACCTATGTCCGTCTGCCCAGCGGTAGCCTGTTTGGACCGACTTCGGTAGAAACCCTGCCCCTGGTGCCGGGCATGGACCAGCTCTTTTCCGGCCTGACGCAGGACGTGCCCCAGTCCGCACCGGCGGGACTGTACGAGTTCATTGTGCAACTGCGGCTGGGTGAGCGAACGGTCGAAGACAGCTTCCTGTTCATCAAGACCGGCGTGCCCGGAGCTGCAAATCCGCCCGATCTCGACGACTGGAAGGAGTCTGCGTCCTCGATCCAATTCAACCCGCTGGACACCGGCACCGAACGTCCGAGCAGTTACGCTCTGCACGGTCCGTACCCGAATCCAGACGAACAGAACCAGGACTTCACCGTCACGTTGCCGAAGGAATCTGATCTGACGGTACGCGTCTACGATACCACCGGCCAGGTAGTTACCGATCTCGCCCGGGGGCGTTTCCCGGCTGGCGAGCTTACGTTAACCTTCGATGCCCATCGTCTGGCCGGTGGAGTGTATTACGTCACCGCGGAAGTGCCGGAGAAGTTCGACTCAACGAAGAAAGTGGTGGTGGGAGATCGGTAATCAGTGGTCAGTGGTCAGTGGTCAGTGGTCGAAAATATTGTTTACGATGAACCTATGTCCTCGATGAAGCTCTCATGCCCCAGACATTTATGTCTGGGATCAACCGCACCTGTAACAACCCACCGCCAAGGGTCTTCTGTTACCGATTACCGACAACCGTCTACCGAAAACCAACTTCCGATCACCGACAACCGAGTACCGATTACCGTCTTCACAGTCGTTCCCCGCAGAACTTGCAGAACTGCGCGTCGCTTTCATGCCCGTCGCGTCCGCACGCCGGACACGCCTGCGTCGACACCTCATCCTTCTTCCCCCGGGATGTCAAAGCCATCTCTGCCGTCACAATCCCCGTCGGCACCGCGATGATCGCGTAGCCCAGGATCATCACGATGCTCGCGAAAACCTTGCCGAGCACCGTCTGCGGCGCGATGTCGCCGTAGCCGACCGTGGTCAGGGTGACGATCGTCCAGTAAATGCTGGTCGGGATGCTGGTGAAGCCGTTCGCCGCGCCCTCGATCAGGTACATCAACGACCCGATGATCATCACCAGCGTCACCACCGCGAACAGAAACACCGTGATCTTGCGGTGGCTGTTGCGCAGCGCCGCCATGATGATGTTGCCCTCTTTCAGGTACAACACCAGCTTCAGCACACGGAAGACGCGTAAAATCCGGAGCGCGCGGATGACCAGGAGGTAGTGGGTCGCGGGGAAGAGGACCGAGATATACGTAGGCAGGATCGCGAGCAGGTCGACCAGCCCGTAGAAGCTGAAGATGTACCGGCTGGGACGGCGAACCGAGACAATCCGCAACAGGTATTCAATCGAAAACGTGACGGTGAAGAACCACTCCACCACACGGAGCTGGAAGCCATACTGGCTGTGAATCGATGCCACACTGTCCAGCAGCACCGCTATGACACTTAAGACAATCGACGCAAGCAACCCGAGGTCGAACGCCTTGCCCGCCGGCGTGTCCGCCTCGAAAATCACCACATGCAGCCGGTTGCGCCAACCGCTCGGATGCCCTGTTGTGTCCGCCATGCAGCTTCATCCTCGTACACGTCCAGATTGCGGAAGATAAGCAGGCAGGAAAGCTAAGGAACCACTCATTTTGTGCTTGAATACGATGTATGGAACGATTCCGCGGAGAATTACTCCGCGTCCGGCGGCAGGGCGGTTCCTTCCGCGCGGGCTTTGGACAGGTCACGCAACCGTTTCAGCACAACCGCTTCTTCCAGCGACTGAACGTGCTCCGCGATCCGGTCGAACACCTGCTCCGCGCCCTCACGGGTGTTCGCGATGCGGCCGTCGAGGATCTCCTCCTCGATCAACGTCTTGATCAACCCGACACGCGGCGATTGCGGCAGGCCGGTGCGCTCCATGATCTCCTCGCCACGGATCGGCGACTGGAACGCCTTCAGCGCGTCCTTCGCCTCGATCTCGCCCATGCGGTCGACCATCGAATCGAACGCGTTGAGGTACCGCTTCACCTTCTGCTCGTTACCGCTGGTGATGTCGGCACGGCAGAGGGTGAGCAGATCGTCGATCTCCTCGCCCGCCTGCACCACGAGCCGCCGTATCGCGCTGTCCGAGACGCCTTCGTCCTGCAAGTTCATCGGGCGCATGTGCAGTCGCACCAGCTTGCTGGTCTTCTGCGTCAGATCGTCCGGCCACTTGTAGTTGCGGCCCATCCTGCGGACCATCCGCTCGCCGACATGCTCATGCCCGTGAAATGTCCAGCCTTGCCCCTGTTCAAACCGCTTCGTGCGCGGCTTGCCGACATCGTGCAGCAACGCCGCGAACCGCAGGCCGACATTCTGCGTCTTCTGCGCCACCTTGTCGACCACCTTGAACGTGTGCAGGAGATTGTCCTTGTGCGCGTGGCGGCCCACCCGATCCACCCCGGACAGCTCCTCGATTTCCGGGAAAATCACGCCCAACGCGCCGCACTCGTGCAGCAGCATCAGCCCCCGGGACGGCGGATCAGTTGCGAGAATCTGGAAGAACTCGTCGTTGACCCGTTCCTTGGCCACAATTTGCAGACGCTTCACCTCACGGACCATCCCGGCCCACGTGTCCGGGTCGATGGTGAAGTTCAGCCGTGCCGCGAAACGCACTGCGCGAAGAATGCGCAATGGATCGTCGCTGAAGGTGCGTTGCGGGTCAAGTGGCGTGCGCAGGATTTTACTGGCGAGATCATCCCGGCCGCCGAACGGATCGACGATTTCATCCGGGTTGCGGCAGTCAACCGCCATTGCGTTGACGGTGAAATCGCGACGGGCGAGATCTTCTCCGAACGGTGCCGGTTCAACATCAGGATTGCGGGAGTCTTCGCTGTAGGATTCACGGCGGGAGGTGGCGAATTCGAGACGGATACCCTTGCGCACAAACGAGGCTGTACCGAAGCGCTTGTAGACCGTCACTTTGCTGGTGTCGCCCAACGCTTTCGCGAACGCCCGCGCGAACGCCGGGCCGTCCCCGACGACCGAGAAGTCCACCTCGCCCCGGAACGGCAATCCGAGCAGCTTGTCACGGACATACCCACCGACGGCGTACACGTCGACACCACGCTCGGCGGCAACCTCACCCGCCCGGCGGATCAACTCAAGTGCGGTCGCATCACTCACCAGTTTCACCACCCAGCCGTTCCGCCGCCTTCGCCTTGTACTCCTCGAATCCGTCACGGAAATCGTCGTACTCGCGCCATTCGTCCTCGCTGAGCGGCAGGCTCAACGCCTCATCCGCGTACGCCGCCACCGCCTCCCAATCGTTCAGCGGTTTCGACGACTGCAGCGCACGGCTCAACGCGCCGAGCAACCGTTCGGTGTTCAATACCGGCGCATCCTTGATCTTCGCGATGTACAGATCGTACGCCGCCTTCGCGTCCGCCCAGTTCTCGGCGACGAACTGTGCCTTGGCATATGGCTCGAGCAGGTGACGCGGGTTGTTCAGCACCATCAGCCACGGTTCGCACGCCGTCACCGCCTCTTCAGGCCGATCCATCTCGATCAGCGACCACGCCAGCGTCGTCGCCGCACCGGGCTGCGCCGGGCCGGGGGTCTGCACCACGCGCCGCATGTCCACGAGCGCATCCTCACGGTCATCCTTGATGAATGGCATCCAGGTGATGAACTTCAACGTGTGGCTGCGGAAGAAACGATAGGCCGCGGTGCCGAGTAGCGCGTCCATACGGGTCTCGTCCAGCCGGTACGCCTTCTTCATCCGGGTGTAGCCGTCGCTCGCCATCGTCGCCGACTTCAGCAGGTCGCCGTCGATCTCGTTCTCCCACTGGGCGTTCAGCAGCATCAATGTGCCCAGTGCGGCGTACAACGACGCTAGCCGTTTGTCGTCGGCGTCGTCCTCTTCCTGCTTCAACGTCCACTCGAACGCTTTCGTCGCGATCTTCACGTCACTGTGAAAGAGGTTCTCCTTCTCCTCGACGCCGAAGTCGATCGCGGCGGTCACCGTCAGGCTCGCACGCAGCATGCGCATCCACGGCCGGAATGTGAGGTCGTCCATCGCCTTCAACCGGTCCACCACCGCCCGCGCTTCGGCGTACTCCTCCCGCGCCAGCGCGTTGTGGAATTCCATCAGCACCGCGGTCGGTTCCGGCGCGACCAGCACCGAGTCGTCCTCGGTGTCGCCGGTCCAGGTTTTTTCAGCGGACTGTGTCGCCGCCGCCACACCGAGCAACAACAACACCAGTAGCGGCAGGATCAGCAGGATACGTGTCAGGATTCGTTTCATGGGCGTGAAGATAATGCTTGCCGAACGAGATGGAACCCCCGGAACCGGGTCCGAGGGGTGAGATGGGGAACGTGGACGCCAGTCATCAGTGGTCAGTGGTCAGTTCGCAGTACTCAGTGACTACAGGCGGGGGACTACGGTCGGCGGTCCGTAGTCCGCTGCCACTTCCTTAATCCAACCGCCCTGGCACGTTCCAGTGAAATTTCGCCAACGCGACATCGGTGCCGAGCCACAAATAATCGCCCTCGCCGATCACCTCAAACACCTTGTTCCCCGGCAGGCCTTCTTTCGTCGTGTACACAATCGCGTCACCCTGTGTCGGGTCGAACTTGACCAGTCCACGATCCGTCCCCAACCAGAAATAGCCGCCGTGAAAGTCGATGGAGAAGACGTAGCCATCATTCCAAAGGTGATTGAACGCCTGCTGCCACGTACCGTTCGGGGTGCCCCACGCGATCCCCTGCTTGTCGCCAATCGCGACAAAGCCCTGCTCCGCCCACAATGCCAACGGATCGGTGCCGGCGCCGACGGTGGTCGTGACATCGATCTCAGTCCAAGGACCGTTTTTCGCCTTCTTGACCAGGAAACTTGGGCCGGACGCGTACAACGTATCCCCGAACGCCGCGAGCTGACTCCACATACCCACCGCGAACGGCTGCTCGGTTTCCTTGTCCGGACGGATAACCTCGGCGGTCTTCTTGTTGACGAACGCCATGCCGTACCGAGTCGCGACCCACGCGCCGCCTTTCATCGGCTGTACGTCCTTGATCCGTTCGCTGGGGAGGCCATCCGTCTTGCGCAACAAGCGGAACCGTTTGCCATCGCCGAACATCAGCCCGTGGTTGGTCGCGATCCAGAGCGTGCCGTCCTTGTCCACCTGCATCGACTGGACATCACCCTCCTCCAGTCCCCATGCGATCGCGGGATCGTAGAAATACCACTTCTCGTTCTTCTCGCCGCGTGTCCGTTTCCACAACCAGCCGCCGTCATAACTCAACTGACCCGCCGCCCAGATCGTGGAATCGGTCACCACCAGCCCCGGACTCGGCCCGACTCCCTGCGGGTACAGCTGCAACGTCGGCGAGTATTTGTCGATGATACCGACACCGAGACCCAGCCACGCGTACAACTCCTTGTTCCAATCGGTCGCAATGCCGCCGTCGTACTTCCACTCCTTATTCCGGTAGCTGAGCGAATAATCGTTAATGTCGAGGATGTACTGGTACGGTGTGATCAGACCCGGATCCGGGTCGACACGTTTGCGGGATTTCCGCTCCATCCGCTCCATGGTGGTCCCGTCCGGCGACTTGTACTCCCAGTAATCGACACCGGTATCACGCACCACCCAACCATCCGGCAACAACACCCAGACATCCTGCGTCAACGGATCTTCCCGTACCTTCGTTGGATTGTTCAGGAAAATCGCCTCGGTCAACGGACCCGGCACGCTGAACCACGGATCGAGCCAGGTTTCCTTCGTGCGGCTCCAACGCAGAATGCCCTCCGTCGTCGCGATGTACACCGTGTTCTTGCCCAGATCGAAGTCGACATAGGTGCGCAGATCTGGCCACGCCACCCAGTCATCTTCCATGAAGCGCTGCCGGGCGCATGCCTCCGGCGCAAACGCGGTCAAAACGATGGCAAGCAGCAGAAATAGCATAACGGAGGGTAGACGACGGACAGAACCAGAATTCGATGCGCGCACGGTGGTGATCCTGGGCTGGTGGACGATTGGGTGGACCCCTGAGTGTTGTAGAATATACGCCTGGCCCAGCGATGAAGTTGCCAGCGAGCGCTCGGAAGGGGTAGCGGTAGTCGGTGATTGGTGGTCGGTGCTTGGTAAGTGGTGGTCGGGGGTGGGTGTCATTCTGAACGGAACGAAGAGAAGTGAAGAATCTGCTTGAAGATACGCGAATTTTAAATTGTTGCGTCGACACCGGCTATCCGACCGGATCCTTCACTGCGTTCAGGATGACACACCCAGTGGTTGCCAAGCTACTCAGGACAGATCAGGCGCTCATGAAGGCACACCAAGCGATCCGGAAGTCATACAAACCGCGACCGCAGCGGCGTAGTCGCCGTCATGCGTGATGGATACCTGCAGGGTAGGATGGTTGTGACGGGTGGCGGCGGCATCGGCAAGCTGAACCGTCGGCGCGCCCTTGTCGTTGCGCAGAATCTCGACCTCGCGGAAGGTCAACTGTTCGCCGAACCCGCAGCCCAGCGCCTTGGCGACAGCTTCCTTTGCCGCCCAACGGCCGGCCAGCCGTAACGCACGCCTCGGCCCCGCCGGAACCAAGGCCAGTTCCTGCTCGGTAAAGATACGGCGCAGGAACGGATCGTCGTCGCTGATGTGATCCGTAAACCGATTCATATGCACGATATCGAGGCCGATGGTCATGAAACACCTTTGCAACCACGGAATACACGGAAGAAACGGACAGCTATGCCTGACAGGCCGATCTGGCTGTCTTGTCGCGACTCACACTGCCCGGTACGCCGTCCTTTGACCTGATGCTTTCGACTTCGGACTGTTGTACTTCAGTCCAACCGGACCCGCCCCTCAAGGGCACGGGTCAGGGTCAGATCGTCCGCGTTCTCAAGATCCGCACCGACCGGGATGCCACGCGCGATCCGGGTGACATTGACCCCTTTCGGCTGCAGGATCTTGGCAAGGTAGTACGCGGTCTGTTCACCCTCGGGCGTCGGGTTGGTCGCGACCACAACCTCCTCGATCCCTTCCGGCTCAAGCCGTGCGACGAGGCCGCCGATGTTGATGTCCTCCGGCCCGACACCTTCCAACGGCGCGAGCACACCCCCGAGCACGTGGTATTTTCCCGAAAACACCCCGCCCTTTTCCAGCGCGATGACGTCCGTTGGCTGTTCGACGACACACACCACCTTGCCCGGCCGTTTGCGGTCGTTACAGATGTGGCACGGGTCGGTGTCGCTGATAAAGCCGCAAGTCGAACAGATCTTGACCTTGTCCTTGACGTCAATCACCGCACGCGCCAGCCGCGCGACATCGTCACGCTGCGACTTGAGCAGATGCATCGCCATCCGCAGTGCCGATTTCTTGCCGACACCAGGCATCTTCGACAGTTCGGTCTGCAACGCGATCACCGCCGGGGGTAACGAAGAAGCCACAAGACCTCGAGTGTTTCAACGTTCTGTCATGCCACGACATGTATGTCGTGGGTCATCCGCGTCAGCAAATCTGCTGCGCGGGCATCATGTGATGCTCACAGCTCTGAGCTCATTGCTCACAGCTGCTCTTAGAATCCCATTCCCGGCGGGAGCATGCCCTGCAACGGACCAGTCACCTTCGCCATGTGTTCGCTGGCGGCGTCGGACGCCTTGCGCAGCGCTTCGTTCGTCGCGGCCAACACCAGGTCTTCCAGCATCTCGACGTCGTCCGGATCGACCGCATCCGGCTTGATCTCGATAGCCAGCAGCTCCTGCTTGCCGTTCGCGGTGACGGTCACCATCCCGCCGCCCGAGCTGGCGCTGACTTCAAGTTCGGCCAGTTCCTCCTGCGCCCGTGCCATGTCCTGCTGCATCTTCTTCACCTGCTTCATCATGCCGGACATGTTGCCCATGTTCTTCATCCTTTTATACTCCTGTGAATCGTTCAAGCCTGCTATCAGCAAAAGCCGTCAAAGACGCAACATATGCCAAAGACAAATCCTGCCGGTACTTCAACGTGTGGTCCGCGTACTCTGCATCTTTTGCTTGTTTTGCATCTGTTGCTTCTTTTCCTACCTCAACGAAAACCGTTCCACCATCTCGTTCCAGACCGGATGCTTGCGGCGGATCTCGTCAAACTGCATGCGCCGCTTTTCCCCTTCCGTGAGACGCTTGGGCGGACGCAACTGTTCCGGAATCGTGCCCTTCTTCGCGATCACACGAGCGGCGACACCGAAATGCGAGCGGAAGCCACGCGCGACATCATCCCGGTTGCGAAACACGTTCTCGTACTCAAAATTGCACGTCGGATCAAACGTAATCTCCAACGCACCGTCCTCAAAGCCCGTCGGCGCGCCCTTTTCCAAGTGCGACCCGAGCAGCCGTTTCATGTCCTCAACCCGGTCGCAGAACTGAACCCACGCTTTGCGGATCTGGTCCACGCCGATCGTTTCCGATTCCGCCTCGGCCAAGTCGGTCGCGGCCTCTTCGTCGTCATCATTGGTCAGGTCGGTGTCGTCGGCGTCCGCTTCCGCCGCCTCACTGATCGGTTCCGGCGCGACTGAACGCGCTACCTCAGGTTCAGGAGCCGGCGCGGGAGGGTCCAGCGTGGCTGCGACCTTCTCCGGCTGTGGTGCCGGTTCGGGGTCTGTTTCCGGGTCAGATTGCTGCCGGTTTTCCGGACTGGCTTCCGGTACTTCTTCAACGGTGGTCTTTGCCGCCGGTGACACTTGTGTCTGTGGTTCAGCTTCTGCCGCCGGTTTGGACGCTGATTCCGTCTCCGCCTGTTTTGCCTGGGTTTGTGTCGACTTCTCTGCCGCCGGACGTGTCCGCGCCTGCCGGAACGAGCCCGGTTCGACACCCATCCGTTGCAGCAACGCCCCGACATCCACCGCGCGGTCCATTTTGGCGATGCGCACCAGCAGCAACTCGAGACGCAACACCGGATCCAACGCGTCGCGGAGCAGATCTTCCGATTCCGCCGCCCACTCGCCGATCCGCAACAGGTCTTCGTCCGCGAACTCATCCAGCGTGTTCGTGTACCGGTCCCGATCCTCCTCCGACACCGCCAGCTCATCCGAGCCGCCGCCCGCCTTGAGGAACAAATACCGCAACACATGCTGCTGCAACCCACGCAAATATTCGCGCGGATCATGCCCGCCGGCGGTGAGATCGTTCGCAATCGCCAACGCGCCCGCCACATCCCCGGTCGCCGCGATGTCTGTCGTCCGGAAATAGATTTCGCCGCCGATCAAGCCCAACGCCTGGCGGACAACATCCTCCGTGATCGCGTCGCCGCCCTGGTACGCCACCAGCTGGTCGAGAATTGACAATGCATCACGCAATGCGCCGTCCGCCTTCACCGCGATCGCGGTCAACGCGTCTTCGTCGATGTTGATCTCGTCCGCCGTGACAATCTTGCTCAGCTGCTCGCGGATTTCCTTCGTCGAAATACGCTTGAAGTCATACCGCTGGCAACGGCTGAGCACCGTCGCCGGAACCTTGTGCGCCTCCGTCGTCGCGAAGATGAACATCGCGTGTTCCGGCGGCTCCTCCAGCGTCTTCAACAACGCGTTGAACGCCGCCACGCTCAGCATGTGCACTTCGTCGATGATGTACACCTTCTTCTCAAGCGACGTCGGCGCGTACTTGATCGTCTCGCGCAGCTGACGGACATCGTCCACCTTGTTGTTGGACGCGCCGTCAATTTCAATTACGTCCAACGCATTGCCGGCCGCGATGTCTTTATTCATCTCATTGTTCGGGTCGAGATCCGGCAAACCGAGATCGTCACGGATCGGATTCGGATCGTTCACCGCCATCGCCAGCAAGCGGGCGGTGGTCGTCTTTCCGACGCCACGCGGACCGGTGAAGAGATAGGCGTGCGCGACCCGTTTGCGCTCAATCGCGCGCTGCAGGGTGCGTGTGACGTGTTCCTGGCCGACAACATCCGCAAAACGTTGCGGACGCCAACGGCGAGCCATTACGAGATAGGACATGGAGGGTTCCTCTGAACTCCCGGTGATCGTCCGGCCAATATACATCCTGCACCCCGGATCGGAAACGCGTACAGAACATCTTTTCACCCCGAGACACGCTGCCGCGTAAGCAACGCCTTCTCACTTCTCCGAAACACTGTGACCGTTTCAGCATGACGCAATCTGAGTCACACCCCCCAATTCTGATAGTTCGCATAGAATAATTTGAAACACTTTTCCTAAGTCCAACCGCCCATTCTCAACCGGATAGAGAACCCGTCTCCTGTCTCCAGCGATTAAACTCCAAGCTTTACCTCTGTATATACAACAGCTTGCACAAATACTTATAATAATCTTATAATAACTGGCGTTTTTGGTATTATGTTTGCTCAGGCTCAAACCAGTCAGCTTCTCATTGTCGTCGTCAATCTGAATCTGTCCCATGAAGCTGACACGGGGTTGAACGCAACGCATCTGGAATCGCCAAGGGGAAAGGTGAACCTGAGTACCTGCAGTTCGCCATGCGTTGCGACTACAAAAAGGAGTGGGTCATGAAGCTGGGCCTGAAGCAGAAAATTGTCGGTACGTCCATCCTCGGTGTTCTGATTGCCGTCAGCGCGATTCTGATCACTGTCAGCGTGATGAAAAAGGATATCGAGCACCACGTCGAAGACAACCTGGATATCCTGATCAACAAGGAGTTGACCCAGGTCGCCAAGGGCGTCGTGGAAATGTGCGCGTCGAATGACGCCTTGGTCCAAAAGGCGATTGACGACAAGTTGACCCTGGCCAGCTACCTGATGGATCAGGCCGGAGGCGTCTACGAATCGTCCGCACGAGCCGTGACCTGGACAGCGGTCAATCAGTACACCAAGGCTTCGAAGATGGTGCAGCTGCCGCGGTTGATGGTCGGGTCGCAATGGCTCGGACAGGCGACGTCGTTCAACCAGAACGTACCGCTGGTCGACAAGGTCTCCGAGCTGGGCGATGTCACCTGCACCGTGTTCCAGCGCATGAACCCGGAAGGCGACATGCTGCGTGTCGCGACCAACGTCCGCAAGCTGGATGACACGCGTGCGGTCGGAACTTACATCCCCGCTGTCAACCCCGACGGCAAGTCGAACCCCGTCATCTCCGCCATCATGCGCGGTGAAACGTATCGTGGCCGTGCGTTTGTGGTGAATCAGTGGTATCTCACCGCGTACGAACCTGTTTACGACAATTCCCGTAACATCGTCGGCATTCTCTATGTCGGCATTCCGCTGAATTCGCTGGCCGAAGTGAAGAAAGCCATTCGTGCCTACGAACTCGGCGCAACAGGGTACGTGTTCGTACTGGGCAGCCAGGGTGACGATTTCGCCAAGTTCTACGTCGCCCCGGATGCGAGCAAGGAAGGCACCATTGCGACAGTCGTTAATGATGCTGGTGACGACATCACCCGTGACATGATCGAGTTTGGCAAGCAGCAGGTTGATGGACAGTTCGGTCGCTACGACTACAACTTCCAGGGCCGCCAGAAATACGCGATGATGGCCTACTATGAGCCGTGGGACTGGGTGATCGGTGCCAGTGTGTACGCGGATGAGTATGCCGCAGTCAAGGAAGAAGTCAACGCCTCGCTGGGTAGCCTTGCGATGACCACCGTGCTGATCGGTGTCATCATCCTCGCCGCGTTCGGCATCCTTGCCTTTATCATCGGCGGGCGCATCGCCAACCCGATCCTGTTCCTCAAGGACCAGGCAATCAAGATTTCCAAGGGCGCGCTGGACGGCAATATCGACGTCGAAAGCGCGGACGAAGTCGGTGAACTGGCGGACGCCTTCCGCGACATGCAGGGCAGCCTGCGCGACAAGGCCGACATCGCCCGCCGTATCGCCGGCGGTGAGCTGGACATCGATGTCACGCTCGCGTCCGATCAGGATGAGCTCGGTCTCGCGATGCGCGAGATGAATGGTACCATCGCCAAGCTGCACGGTGAGATTCAGAAGATCATCGACAGCGTCAATGTCGGTAACCTGAAGACTCGCGGCGATGCGGACCAGTTCAAGGGTGGTTGGGCGGAACTCGTGGGCGGCCTCAACCGTCTCGTCGAAGCTTTCATCGCCCCGATGCTCGTGGTGCAGAAAAACCTGCGCCTGATGGCGGCTGGCGATGTTCCGGATCAGATCCACGAAGACTACCAGGGTGATTTCCAGGACATCCAGGACAGCTTGAACGCCTGCATCGTTGCCGTCGACACCCTCGTCAATGACAGCAAAGTGATGGTCAACGCCGCCGTCGAAGGCGAACTCAAGAAGCGTGCGAACATTGACGTACACCAGGGTGACTACCAGCGCATCATCGGCGGCTTTAACGAAACCCTCGACCGGATTCTCGAGCCGATTAACAAGGCGTCCGAGGTTCTGGAATCGATGGCCAACGGCGACCTGTCGAAGATGGTCGAAGGTGACTTCAAGGGCGATCACGCCACCATTCAGAACTCGCTGAACGCCACGCTGGAATCCCTCAACGACCTGCTGTCCCAGACCCTGCTCGCGATCGAACAGGTTAACGAGGGCGCGCAGCAGCTGGCCGAATCGAGCCAGTCCCTGTCCGATGGCGCCAACCAGCAGGCCGCGGCGATGGAAGAGATTTCGTCGTCAATCACCGAGGTCGAAAGCCAGACCAAGCTGAACGAGGATAACGCATCCCAGGCCGCACAGCACGCAACCGCCGTGCGCAAGGCCGCCGAAACCGGCGACTCCCGCATGGGGCAGATGCTTGAGGCGATGGGCCACATCAACGAATCGTCACAGGAAGTCGCCAAGATCATCAAGGTGATCGACGAAATCGCCTTCCAGACCAACCTGCTGGCGCTGAACGCCGCCGTCGAAGCCGCACGCGCCGGCGTGCACGGCAAGGGCTTCGCGGTCGTCGCGGAAGAGGTGCGGAACCTCGCGCAACGGTCCGCGCGTGCTGCCAACGAAACCACCGAGCTGATCAGCCTGTCCACGAAGAAGACCGAGAACGGTGTCGTCATCGCCAACGAAACCGCTGAAGCGTTGAAGGAGATCGTCAAGGGTATCAACGACGTCGCCGAACTGGCCAACGAAATCCACGCGTCAAGCCGGGAGCAGTCCCAGGGCATCTCACAGATTTCCGAGGCGGTCGGCACCGTGGACGGCATCACGCAACAAAATTCCGCCAACGCCGAAGAAGGCGCCGCGACCGCGGAAGAACTGTCGAACCAGGCTTCGCTGCTGCGTGACATGATCTCCCGCTTCCGCCTGCACAAGAAACACGCGGCGAACGCTTCCAATGGCCATGGAAACGGCAAAACCGCATCTCGCAAGGCGGACGACAACCTCGCCGACAATCCGGAAACCGTGGTCAAAGCCAAGCCGAAGCAGAACGGATCCTACCGGCAGCCGGAAGATGTGATCCAGCTGGACGACGACGAGTTCGGTGAATTCTGATCCCGGCTTTTGATCAGAACCGCTGGACCTTTCCCGGCCGCGTGGGTAACCGCGCGGCCTGTTTTGTGTTATCTGCCATCAATTAATAACAAAAAATCCTAAATATCAACAACGAGCCCAATACAGCACTCGGTTTTGAGGATCAGCAAGCTTGAGACAGATGTTCACTAAACTCTGTCGATTTCACCACGTAACCGGAGAAACCACCCTGTTTTCCTCTCGGAGCTCTCTCCTTCTTCGCTGAGCTCCGCAACAGCTTCCATGAAAAATTAGTTCAGAAATAATAAGGACTTATCCGAGTGCTGTGAAAGAAAATGCAATCCCGACAAACTGAGTCCAGGCGAGGATTTTAAGCAGTATTATCATTTCTTCGTCTAAAGTATTGACTGGCGAGAACCCGAAATCTATATTCATTTCCGAACATTGGTAACGCCCTGCTGAGTTTTTGTTGACACCCGCCCGCGTGTTTGCAAACCAGAACGGCGTCCAGGGACAATATCGAACGCGCTGTTTTTCGGTTTTGTCGATAAACACGGTAGACCACAAAAATCGTCTTCCGGCTGGGACACGTTCTGCGTAGCAACCTGGATCGTAACACACGATCCTGATGCATCGAACAATCTTATGGATCATAGCATAACACGGTGCAGTTAACCACACCGGGGGAACCGACCGTGAACAAGTCCATCTTTCCGTTCCGGCTGAACATCCGCGCCAAACTGGTCCTCGCCTTCATGGTGATCGGGATCGCCAGCACGGTCATCATTGGCCTGCAGTCGTTCTACAGCGGGAAAAAGGCGCTGCAGCAATCGTCTTTTGACCATTTGACGTCGGTCCGCGAAACCAAGGCCCGGCAGATTGAAACCTACTTCCAGACCGTCACCGACCAGATGTTGACGATGTCCGAGAACTACATGATCGTCAACGCGATGCGTGACTTTCGGGCCGCGTTCCACGGGGTTCGTTCGGAGGTGCGTTACAACGACCGTGATGTTGACCTGTACCGCGATTCGATGCGCAAGTTCTACCAGCAGGAATACCTCACGCGGCTGGCGGCAAATACCAGCGAATCCTACAGCGCCAGTACCTACCTGCCGCCGGACGACGAAACGCTGTACCTGCAGTACAATTACATCTACACCAACAGCAACGCGGTCGGGGAAAAGGATAATCTCACCGCCGCCGAGGATGGCACCCGCTACGCAGCCGCGCATCGCAAGTACCACCCGGTAATTCGAAGTTTCCTGAAGAAATTCAGCTACTACGACATTTTCCTCGTTGACATCGACACCGGTCACATTGTCTACAGCGTGTTCAAGGAAGTCGATTACGGCACCAGCCTGTCGAGCGGACCGTACGCCGGCACCAATTTCGGCCAGGCATTTGCCAAGGCCCGGGACGCCAGCAGCCCGGACTACGTCACGACCGTTGAGTTCGAGGGCTACGATCCCTCCTACGGCGCGCCGGCCTCGTTCATCGCCTCGCCGGTATATGACGGCAACGAAAAGATCGGGGTGCTCATCTTCCAGATCCCGATCGATATCATCAACGGCGTAATGACCGGGAACGAAGGCTGGGAACAGGATGGTCTTGGTGAAAGCGGCGAAACCTATCTCGTCGCTGGCGACCGCACCATGCGCTCCATGTCACGATTCCTGATCCAGGATCCGGACGGCTACTTCACCGCACTCCGGAAAAGTGGGTATTCCAGCGAGACGGTTGACCGGATCCGCAATCAGAACACCTCGATCCTGTTTCAGGATATCAACACCGTCGGTGTGGACAAGGCACTCGCCGGCCAGACCGGCGAGGAAATCATCGCCGACTACCGCAACGTGCCGGTGTTGTCCTCCTACCGTCCGTTGAACATCCCCGGCTTCGAATGGGTCATTCTGTCTGAGATCGACAAGGCGGAAGCGTTCGCCCCGATCAACGCGCTGGCGATGAAAATTCTGATCTGGGGACTGGTGATCATCGCCATCATCGGTGTCGCCGCCTTCTTGCTCGCGAACACCCTGGCCCGCCCGATGGTCCGGCTGAAACAACACGCCGAAGACATCGCGCTGGGACGTCTCGATGAGGATATCAGCATCGAGCGCGACGACGAAATCGGTGAGCTGGCGGACGCGTTCCGGTCGATGCAGTCCGGCCTGCGTGAAAAGGCAACCGTCGCTCGTCAGATCGCGGAGGGCGACCTCAATGTCAACGTGACCCTCGCATCCAACGACGACGAGCTCGGCCTCGCGATGCAGCAGATGAAAGATTCCATCCGCGATCTGCAGGGCGAGGTACAGACCATTATCGACGGTATCCGCGACGGCAACCTCGACACCCGGGGTAACGCCACCCGGTTCAAGGGCGGCTGGTCGGATCTCGTCGGTGGCCTTAACGACCTCGTGACTGCGTTCGTGCAGCCGTTGAACATGATCCAGAACAACTTGAAGCGTATGGCGGAAGGAGATGTTCCGGACGCTGTCACCGATGACTACCGTGGCGACTTCCAGGAAATTCGCGACAACCTGAACGCCTGCATCCGTGCGATCGACACCCTCGTAGCCGACAGCAAGTCGATGGTCAACGCCGCCGTCAAGGGCGAGCTCAAGCAGCGTGCCGATGTGGACGTCCACAACGGTGATTACCAGAGCATCATCGCCGGCTTCAACGAAACCCTCGATCGTGTCCTCGAGCCGATCAACAAGGCGTCCGAGGTGTTGTCCGCCATGGCGAACGGGGACCTCTCATTACTGGTTGACGGTGACTTCCAGGGCGATCACGCCACCATCCAGACCTCATTGAACGACACACTGGCATCCTTGAACGATCTGCTGTCGCAAACCCTGGTCGCGATTGATCAGGTTAACGAAGGCGCACAGCAGCTGTCCGAATCGAGCCAGTCTCTATCCGACGGCGCGAACCAGCAGGCGGCATCGCTGGAGGAAATCAGCTCCTCCATCACCCAGGTGGAAAGCCAGACCCGCCAGAACGAAGACAACGCCGCCCAGGCCGCGCAGCATGCGTCCGCGGTGCGCAGAGCCGCCGAAACCGGCGATTCACGCATGACCCAAATGCTCGAGGCGATGGGCCTGATTAACGAATCGTCGCTGGAGGTCGCCAAGATTATCAAGGTGATCGACGAAATCGCCTTCCAGACGAATCTGCTGGCGTTGAACGCGGCCGTCGAAGCCGCGCGCGCCGGTGTGCACGGCAAGGGCTTCGCCGTCGTCGCGGAAGAAGTGCGCAACCTCGCACAACGATCCGCCCGGGCGGCAAACGAAACCACCGAGCTGATCAGTCAATCGACGGACAAAACAAAGGCCGGTGTCAGCATCGCCAACGAGACCGCCGAAGCGTTGAAGGAGATCGTCAAGGGTATTAACGACGTCTCCGAGCTGGCCAACGAGATCCACGCCTCCAGCCGGGAACAGACCCAGGGCATCGCCCAGATTTCCGGCGCGATGGGTACCGTCGACGCCATCACCCAGCAGAATTCCGCCAACGCCGAAGAAGGTGCGGCGACCGCTGAACAGCTGTCGAACCAGGCAACGTTGCTGCGCGAGATGATCGGACGCTTCAACCTGCGGGACAGTGGCGGAGCCAGCCGGCCCCGGCACCTCTGGGACGGCGAGGAGATTTCCGCGGATAACCCGGAACAGATTGTGACCGCCCATCACGGCAATGGGAATGGTCACCGCAGAACCAGTGGGAACGGAAACGGCCACCTGATTCAGCCGGAAGACGTGATCCAACTCGACGACAGTGAGTTCGGCGACTTCTGATCCATTCCACATCGTCATCTGCAACGGGACCCAGCGCTGCCGCGCGGGTCCCGTTTTTTCTCCTCCGATGAGCGAGCACAAGTTGTGCCCCTCCCCCTTGAGATGAGACATTACACTCCTGGGTTCACAATCACTGACACGATTCACGATGCCCGTTTACATCATACCCCGCTCGATCCGTACACTGGCCGTCACACTCGCGTTGCTGACAATGCTGCTGTGTGTTCCGGCGGCGCGGGCCGGATTTTACCCGCACGTGCTGGTGGAAGGCCATCAGGGCACACGCGCGGTGTACGCCACCGACATGGACCTGGACGGCGACATTGACGTGCTCGGCGTATTCCGCTACGAAAACACCGTCGGCTGGTGGGAAAACGACGGCTCCGCCAACTGGACGGAACACATTGTCGCGGATGTTTTCGAGGGTGCGTGGGATGTCAGCGCGGGCGACTTGAACGGAGACGGCTACCCCGAGATCCTCGGCGCCGCGATGACCGCGGGACGAGTCGCCGTGTGGGAAAACGGACCCTGGACCGAACACTCGATCAGCGACTGGTTCCCCTATTCCAAGGGCATCACCTCCGCCGACTTTGATCTCGACGGCGACAATGACATCCTCGCCTGCTCGTACGGCTACGACCGCGTGTCGTGGTTCGAAAATGGCAGCGGCTGGGATGAACACGTCCTGACGAACAATTTTTACGGTGCCCGAACCGTCTACGCCGCCGACATCGATCAGGACGGCGACACCGACATTCTCGCCGGAGCCGATTCCGCCGGGGTTTGGTTCTGGGAAAATGACGATAACGGGCACATGTGGACCCGCCACCAGATGCCCGAACTTTTGTGGGGCACACGGTCGGTGCATGCGGCGGACATCGTCGGCGACAATCGTCTCGAGATCATCGCCGCCACCTCGCGCTTCGACTTGTTCGTCTACTGGTCGCAGGACAGCAACGGCGACTGGATCAGCACCGTCTTCGCCGACAGCGTCGAATTCGCCAATGATGTCTACACCGGCGACATGGACGGGGACGGCGACCTCGATATCGTCGGCGGCACCTATTCCAGCGACAGCCTGCTGTGGTGGGAAAACGTTGACCGTGACGGAACCTGGATCGAACACCTGATCTCCGAACGCGCCAAGGGCACACGCTCGGTGTTTGTCGCCGACCTCGACGGTGACAACGACAATGACATCATTTCCGCCTGCGCGCACCTGCAACAAGTCGTCTGGTGGGAAAACGAACCGCTGGATCCACTGACCCTGACCGTGATTCCCGAGCAGGACACGATCATCGTACCGCCTGAGGGCGATACGCTGTCGTTCGAGCTGGAGGTAAACTCGATCCTCAACGCTCCGCTCGAGACCTACGTCTGGAAAGATCTGCGCGACCCCGACGGCGAGCTGATCCACGTGGACGATAAGGACACGGTGAACGTGGTGACCGGCGACAACACCTTTGATTCAGACTTCATCGTGGATGGCGACCTTGACGCGGGCGAGTACACGTTGCTGATCACCATCGGTGAAAGTCTGGATCTTTCCTATGTTGCCGATTCACTGCTGTTCACGAAGGATTTCGATGAGTCCGTGCTCGAGGACGCCACCGGGCAGCCGCGTTCATTCTCCGTCTCGCCCGCGTACCCCAACCCGTTCAACGGGAGCACCACGCTACACGTCTCGCTTCCGGCGGCGTCTGAATTGACTGTGACCGTCACCGACATCCTCGGGCGAACCGTCGCAGAACCGATCCATCGTTTCTGTCCCGCCGGAACGCTCCCCATCACACTTAATCTTCACAACCATGCTGCCGGGATTTATCTCGTTCGTGTCACCACACCAGACCGGACGCTGGCTCGACAGAAAATCCTTCTGCTGAAGTGATTTTGCTCTCGTTTCGCGTCGACCTCAGCCTAAAATCCTCATTCTTTCCTTATCATCACAAGAGTTTGTTTATTCTAGCATTACGCTGAATTGTTAACGAGTTCATCGCCAAGCCCTAACAAAACCTGAACAGACTGAGTTCACCTTCCGTGCATCTCGAGGGAAAAAGTGTTAACGCGTCAACGGAGGGGATCATGTCTCAATGGGCGAGGTTGGGCGTCTGGCTGTTGTTTGTGGCCATCTTTGTGATGTTTGGTGCGAGTGCGTTTGCCGCGACCGGCACCATCGCGGGAAACATTCTGGACAAGACGACCGGCGAGCCGTTGCCGGGCGCGAACCTGATGCTTGAGGGTACCAGCTACGGTTCCGCAACCGACCGTGGCGGTTCGTTCCGCATCGCCAACGTGCCGGACGGCGACTACACCCTGATCGTCAGCTACCTCGGCTATGAAGAGTATCACGAAACCGTCGAGGTGCGAGGGCGTCAGACGACCACGTTGAAGATCGAACTGATGAGCGCGTTTGTCACCGGCGAAGAAGTCACTTTTGTCGGCGGCCAGCGTACCGGCCAGGCCGCGGCGTTGAACCAGCAGCGCACCTCGCCGAACATCGTCAATATCGTCGCCTCCGACCAGATCGGCAGCTTCCCCGATCCGAACGTCGCGGAATCCCTGCAACGTATCCCCGGCGTCGGTCTGCAGCGCGACCAGGGCGAAGGCCGCTACATCACGATTCGCGGCACCGACCCAAGCGTCAACAACGTTATGATTAACGGCCAGCGTGTGCCGTCCCCGGAAGGCGATGTGCGTTCGGTGGCGCTGGACGTGATCCCCGCCGATCAACTCGGTGCGATCGAAGTCAACAAGACCTTCACCCCGGACATGGACATGGACGGGATTGGCGGCCTGGTCAACCTGACCACCCGCAGCGCGCTGGATTATGACCGTCCGATGGGCAGCCTCACCTTTGGCGGTGGCTACAACGTCAAGGGCGGCGGCATCGGCCAGGGCGCCCTCAGCTACGGCACCCAGCTCGGCGACGACAAAAACATCGGCGTGATGTTCGGTGCGAGCTACTACATCACACGCCGCGGCAGCGACAACATGGAAGCCGGCTACGATGACGTCGATGTGCTTGCCGCTGGTTCAGACCCGGACGACGAAGACGTTGTCGCGGAACGCTATGACATCGAAGACTGGACCGTGCGTGACTACATCCTAACCCGCGAACGGGCGAGTGTCGGCGCCAACATCGACTACCAGCTGAATCCCAAGTCACGCTTGTTCTTCAACGGTCTCTGGAACCAGTATGGTGACGACGAGAACCGCCGCGCGTTCAACGTTGAATACGGCAATTACTACGATGATGGCACGGTAGACGAAGTCGAAGTCACCCGTGAGCTGAAGAACCGCTACGAAGTGCAGCGCATCTGGACCCTCGGCCAGGGCGGTGAATTCCTGCTCGCCAACGATCAGCTCGAACTCGACTACTACGCCGCGTACTCGTATGCCGAAGAGGAAGAGCCGGACCGTCTCGACACCGAGATCGCGCTCGACGACGATTTCAGCGCGCGCTACAACCATTCCGACGCCAACTTCCCAACGATGACGGTGCTCGACGACATCAACATCAACGATGTCAGCGGTTATGAGCTGGACAAGTTTACCTACGAAGACAACCTGACCACCGACGATGAGCTGTCGTTCCAGACCAATCTGAAGTACCATCTGGACTTCCTGGATAAGCCGTCCTTCCTTAAGACCGGCTTCAAGATGCGGTCGAAGAACAAGGACCGGGAAGCATACGCGAAGGAATACGAGAACAGCGACGACTTCGAAGCCGACCTGTCCATGTTTGTCGATGACTACGATACCGGCGACATTTTCGACAACGAATACGACTCGTTTGATGTCGGTCTGACCCCCGATCCGGACCAGTCTGACGATTACTGGGAAGCCAACCAGCATTCGATGGACAGCGAAGAGGACATCGAAGCGATCCTCGGCGAGAGCTACGAAGCCAGCGAAACGATTTACGCTGGGTACCTGATGGCATCGACCAACTTCAGCCCGCAGTTCACGCTACTCGGTGGCGCCCGTGTCGAAATGACTGACATCGAGTACACTGGTAACAAGCTGCTGTGGGATGCGGACGGCGATTTCGTCGGAGCTCGCAATGCGACGGAGAGCAACGATTACGCCAACGTGCTGCCCGCGCTGCACCTGATCTACCGCTACAACGACCGCACCAACTTCCGCTTCGCGTTCAGCCAGTCGATCGCTCGGCCGGACTACTACGATCTCGTGCCGTATACGCTGCGCAACCGTGAGGACGAAGAGCTGGAACTCGGCAACCCGGAACTGGATCCGGCACTGTCGACCAATATCGACCTGATGGTCGCGCATTACTACCGGTCGCTGGGTGTCGCGTCGGTCGGCTTCTTCTACAAGACGATCAACGATTACATCTACTACCGCACCTACGAGCGCACGCTGAACAGCGTCGACTTTGAAGTCGTGAAGCCGTGGAACGCTGGCGAAGCCGCCAATCTGATGGGCATCGAACTGGCGTGGGCGCAGCAACTCAGCTTCCTGCCGGGATTCTGGAACGGCTTCGGCGTGTACTTCAACTACACCTGGACCGATTCCGAGCTCGACCTGCGCTCGCCGGAAGTCGGCAACCGCACCATCCCCGTCCCGGGACAGGCGGAATCCGTCGCCAACTTCGCCCTGAGCTACGAGAAATACGGCTTCTCCGGACGACTCAGCCTCAGCTACACCGGCTCGCACATCAACGAAGTCGGTGTTGATGAACGCAGCGACGAGTACTGGGACAACCACATGCAGCTCGACTTCACCGCCAGCCAGCGGGTGTGGAATTCGGTCAGCGTCTATCTCGACTTGAACAACATCACCAACGAAGCGCAAACGCGCTACGTCGGCGACGACAGCCACCCGATCGAACGGGAGCTGTACTCGTTCTGGGGACACATGGGCGTGAAGTACGAATTCTAGTGTGAGTCTTTAGACCTGAGTCCTGAGCAAAACCACGTGGCCGTATCTGTTTTCAGACACGGCCATGTTGCTTTCGGATAAACGAGCTCGGGGACACTTAGCGGAGTAAGTGTCCCCGGTTTTCTCTGGTTTTATCTGGTTTTGTCCGGTTTTATCTGCTGTATCTCACGGCTCAAGGCTCACAGCTCAAAGCTCAGAGCTCAGAGCTCAGAGCTCGAGTTAATGCACCGAATCCATCTGGTCTTCCTGCGGCTTGGCGGGAGCGGCGGGCATCCAGCGCATCCGCTTCGCGGTATCCACGCTCGGAATCAACGGCCATTTTTCACCCAACCGTCCTTCGGACGGCGGCACAATCCGCTTGAAGCCGCGCTTCACACCACCCATTTCCTCGGTCAGCATCCGGCACTCCCACGCGATGTTGCCGCGCATTTTCGCGCCGTCGCCAACACGCCGGAACACCGCCGCCGAGCTGCCGATAAACAGGTTATCCTTCACCCGCAGCTTCGCGCCACCCACGATGCAATACGGGTTGTTGACGAACGTATTCCCGATCACGTCGATCCGTTCCGGGATCTGCGCGCCACGGTAATCCTCGCGGGTGGTGGAATCATCCATACACGCAATCGCGCTCATTTCGTTGTCGGCGAACAGATTGTTCTCGATCCGGAAATGGCGGTGCGTGTCTTCGTTGTAGCTGATGAACTGGATGCCGTCCTCGCCGTTCCCGCTGATCACGTTGTCACGAATGACCACGTTCAACGTGTGTCCGGTCCAGTTCTGCAGCCGGATCTCGATGCCGTCGTCATCGTTGTCACGGAGGATGCAACGCTCGATCACAACCTGCGTGTCTTCGTCCAGGTCGACCGCATCATCCACATTGCGCTCAATAATGCAGTCGCCGAGGTACCCACCGCTGCCGGATTCGTAGTCGATCCCGTCCTTGGTGCCGTAAATGACACAGTGCCGGATGTCCATCGGTGAGGTCGGATAAATGCCGTCGTCGCTGGCGGTGATCGTCAGGCCGACCAGGGTGACGGTCTCGGTGCCGGTGGTGGTCACCACCGCCGAGTCGTTCTTGATGCCGCCACCGTGCAGGATGGTCGCACGGATCGCGCTGGAATCGCCGGTGGTCAGGAAGTGGGAGGCAATCGTCAACGGCTTGTTGTCAACACGGATCAACTGCTGGTAGATCCCCTTGCCGAGCAGGATCGTGTCTCCGGGCGCGGCTGATTCCACCGCCTGCTGAATCGTCGGCGCTCCGCCGGGCATCGTGATGATCGCCGCGCCAACCTGCCCCACGCCAACCATCGCCAGTATCGTCAACATCACCACCACAACACGCCGCATCGTCCGCTCCCCCGCAAAATCGTTGTTGTTCCGCATCCGGCGAAGATACACTCCGCGCCGCTCCCATATAAAGAAAAGCCGCCCCGGAGGACGGCTTGAAGATTCGCATCAGAATGTAAGCATCGTGTTAGCGCACGATGGTTACCCGCTGAACAGCGTCCAGCTGGCCCGGCACCACAGCTCGAACGAAATACACCCCGCTGGCGAGGGTCTCGCCCACCAACGCGAATTGATGCGTGCCGGCGGTCATCATGCCGTTATTCAGCACCATCACCTCACGCCCCAGCGAATTGTACACCACCGCGTTGACATGGCCCGCTTCCGGCAGCTGCAACGTCACCACCGCGCCGGCGTTAGTCGGGTTCGGTGTCACCGGCTTCAACGTGTACCGCGGCATTCCTGATTCGTCCGACTGGCCCGCGATCAGGTTATCGCCCGTGGCCTGCTTCTGGGCGGGATGATCGGCCGGGTCCGGTTCGGGCTCGAAGACACGGAACAGGAACAACGATCCCGCCGCGTCCGTGTTGTGCGTCGTCTTGCCGGTGATGACATAGTCGCCCGGCGCGTGTTCACAGATTCCACGGCCAAACTCGAGATCCGGGGTGTAATGCGACCAGTCATAGATCAGGTTGCCGAGCGTGTCCATCTTGACGACGTACACATCCCACGAGTCGCTGTAGCCACCACGGGTTGAACCACCGATCAGGATGTCGCCTTCGCTGGTGATTTCAAGCGAGTTGCAGTCTTCGTCGCCGGAGGTGCCGACCTGACGCGTCCAACTGGTGTCGCCAGTTTCCGTGAACTTGGCGATGAAGAGATCTGTGTGCTCGTTCTCAGTGCCGTACAGCAAATCCGTCTCGCCGATGGCGATGAAACCACCTGTCGGCAGAGGACGCACACGACGAATGATGTCCAGCCCGTCTGAACCGAAGGACGTGTCCCACAATTCGTTGCCGGAAGTATCCACCGCGCCAAAGACAAAGTCCGGGACCTGTCCAACCTGAACCCGTCGCCATCCGGCATACACCAGATCGCTGTTGGTCAGTTGGCAGCCGGTGAAGGTGCGTTCGTCGATGGTGTCATCGCCGATGATCACTTCCCAGATCGTGGTGCCATCATCGTCAAGACGGTGCAGATACGTGCTGCGCGCGCCGGTGCTGGTAAATTCGTAATCGCCTGCCGAGTAGAAACCGCCGCCTTCCATCGCGACCAGGTCGAACGCCGTATCGGTTCCGGGACCGCCATACGCGTTACCCCAGACACGTTCGCCACTGGCGTCGACCTTGAACACGACCGCTTCACGATCGCCCGGGCCGGTGCCGAACGAAAACGCATAGCCACAAACGACAAACCCGCCGTCCGCAGTCTGCACCAGCTCCTTGCCGTTGTCCAGCGAGTTGCGGCCAAAGGTTCGGCCCCATTCGTACTGACCAATGTCGCCAACCTTAAGCACCGCGATGTCGCCGGTCGGTTCGGCGAATGATTTCGTGATGCCGACCGCCGCGAAACCACCATCAGCCGTCGCGATCACATCCTTGCCATAGTCCTCGCTCGCACCGCCATAGACATGGAACCAACTCGCAGTCAGCTGTGCGTTGGCGGAGAACACCACCATCATCACCAGCAACACAGCGGCCATACCTGTGGCGATGCTGCGCAGACCTGTCTTATTTCGAATATCTTTCACGTGGGTCACTCCTGCATTCTCCATCGTGGCTCGTGCCCTGAGCGAATTTTTGGCGAACTCTCCCACTCACCAATTCGCTTGATTCTCACTGTATCGTACCAAGCCCACGTTCCGCATGCCCACGCGAAACGTACCGGCAAACATTCAACAATTGTACGAAGAATCGGATAAGTATCCTCCAATCTTCGAAAACACCAAGTTTTGTCCAACGTATCTCAACCAAGCAGCAATAGTTTGGCGCACCTAATCTAACCGCCGCACAGGCCTCCCCCGATGACGGCTGTCACAGGCTCGCACCCGACTCCCGCACTGTCCTGCCTCTCCCTGGACTTGAACAGAACTACCGTTGTATCAACAGGTTGGCTTCTTAAATTGCCCCAAATCATCACTCCAATCGCTGATTTAGCCTACCCAACCGAGACCATGTCTCCTGCCGACGCCCCGTTTCTCATTGCTGTAACATACAAAACCCCATACCCGGAACCCTACGCCAATCCTCGAAAATTGCTCGAAAACTGCAGGGAGAGGGAGGTCTCTCCATTCCCCCTTGACTTGCCCTGCTTCCGCCGATATCTTCCGACACGAGAAAACGATGTTCGTTGTATCGTTTTCTCGTTTCCGAAGCAGCCAGGTTAGCCGGAATCATCAGGCGGCCTGGACGTATCGAGGCAAACCATGACAATGCAACCACCACAAAACGAAACCGATAATCGCACCACCAGCGATCCGGAACGCGCGAAACGCCGGCAGCTTTTCACCGCGGCCGAGCCGCTGTTCGTTCGCTTCGGCTTCAAGAAAACCACCATCGAGGAGGTGTGCAAGGCGGCGAAGATGTCGAAACGCACCTTCTACGAACTATTCAATGACAAGCTCGACCTGCTGGTGCAGATGCACAGCGCGCTGGCGCAGGACCTGACCGACCAGGTGAT
Source organism: bacterium (assembly GCA_963675295.2). Taxonomy (GTDB): domain Bacteria; phylum Electryoneota; class Electryoneia; order Electryoneales; family Electryoneaceae; genus BMS3BBIN04. The sequence continues at coordinate 670,094 of CAXXKJ010000002.1, read as the reverse complement.
GGCCACCCTGCCCGAAGGTGCTTCGGCGACCGGCAAGGTGCGGCATTACCTCACCACCTACTTCGCCGTGGTGCAGGAGCATCCGTTGTTTCAGGTGTTGCTGGAGGACGCCGAGTTGATGCGCACCATGACCCACATCGCCCCCACCAACACCGAATTGTATTCGGTGATCAACCTGTTGTCGAGCTTTCTGCGGGAAGGCGTCGAAAGCGGTGAATTCCGCAAACTCGATCCGGAAATGGCTACCTGGATCATTCAGACCTTGCTCGACACCGTACACATTTTCCTGATGAACCCGGACGCGGTTGCCATTCAGATGGATGTCGAATCGCTGGTCCACGAAACCACCGAGTTCATCGTCCACGGTTTGCTACCGCATCCGAACGAATCATATAGGGGAATGAACGCATGAAACGGGAAACCATCCCCGGCTGGGCGCGCGGTCTTGCGCGGCTCAGTGTCAACCGTCCGGTGCTGATGTTGATCGCGCTGCTGCTTGTGACATTTGCCGCATTCTGGCAGGCGGGAACACTGCAACTCCGGATGAACTTCATCGACCTGCTGCCGGAACACCATCCGGACGCCGTCGGCTACAAGCAGATCGTGGACGAGTACGGCGAACAGTCGATCATCATCGCCATCGAGGGCGAACGTGACGACATGGTCGCGTTCGCGGAAGAAATCGTGCCCACCCTGCGCGAGATGGACGGTGTTTACCACGTCGAAGGTGCGCAGCCGCAGGAGTATTTCCTCGACCACGGCTTCATGCTGCAGAAACCGAAAGATTTCGACCGCTGGCTGCGGATGTACGACGACCCCAGTCTGACCGGTGTATTGCGCGGTATCAACGACGACTTCGAACGCGAGTACACGGACAACGACGACAACTTGCGCGACGACGAACTGATGGTCGCGCGCGGCCTGCTCGGCATGGGTCTCGCCCTCGATCGTCTCGAACAGGGCTTGTCCGGCGATGAGGCCAACGCGGACGAAGGCGTACGCGCCTTGCTCGCCGGGGAACCGTGGATGCTGAGTCTCGACCGCAAGATGCTGCTGGTCGCGATCACACCGAAGGAACCGATGTGGTCGGCATCCGAGGCCGCGCTGGAATTAACGACTCAGGTGGAAGAGTACGTCAGTGAGCTTGCCGCGGAACATCCCGAAGTCAAGGTCAGCTTCACCGGCATGGGACCGATCGGCGTCGACGAAATGAACAGCGTCGGCACCTACACCCAGCTGTTGACGCTGGCGGCGTGGATTCTCGTTTACTTGCTGCTGGTGCGCAATTTCCGCAGTTGGGGATTGCCGTGGCTGGCGATGTTGCCGCTGGCGGTGGGAATCATCTGGGCGCTGGGCCTGATGGCGGTCGTGTTCGGCTCGATCAACATCATGACCGTGATGCTCGGCCTGGTATTGATCGGACTTGGGATCGACTTCACGCTGCACCTCGTCACCCGTTTCTGCGAGGAACGCGGCACCGGTCACAGCCTCGAGGATGCGCTCGCGATCACCATCGGCGGCACGGGACGGGGCGTGCTCACCGGCGGACTGACCACCGCGGCGGCGTTCTTCGCACTGATGATCGCCGACACGCGCGGCGTGTTCGAATTCGGCTTCTCCGCTGGTGCGGGCGTATTGCTGACTCTGGTCGCGGTATTCCTCACCCTGCCGCCGCTGCTCGTGCTGCGGGAGAAGCGGTACACCCGCAAGGGACGCGTCGCACCGTTGCCACCGGATGCTGAGGAAGGCTGGCCGTTGCTCGGCAGCATCGCGGTTTGGTCGTTCAAACGGCCCGCGTTGGTGCTGATCGTGATGGTGCTGCTCGGCGGGGCGTGTTTCTACGTCGCCTGGACCGACATCCCGTTTGAATACAATTTCCTCAATCTCGAGCCTGAAGGACTAACCTCGGTCGAGATGCAGCAGGGAATCCCGGATCGGTTCGGGATGTCCGATCAATCAGGCTGGATCACCGTCACCGACATCGAGCGCGCACGTGTCCTCAAGGACACCCTTGATGATAAGCCCGCAGTCGGTTCGGTCAGCTCGGTCAGCGACTATGTTACCAAACCGGCGTGGGTTGACGAGTACGCCCCGCAACTCGCGACCTTGCGCGAACGGATCGCGTCCAACTCCGATCCGAGCACCGATACTGATGAGCTGTACGAACAGATCAGCCGCCTGTGGGACAACCTCGACACCATGAGCAACCAGGCGTACATGGCTGGTGTCGACCGGGTGTGGCCGGTTATCGATATCCTCACCGGGTACGATACCGAGACCAACGAAACCGACACCACCGCCGTATTTCCCTCGCTGCAGGCACTGTTTGAGGATGACGCCGGCCGGGCACGGGTGCAGGCAGTCGCGGCGGCGTGGAATGCGTCCCTCGCCGAACGCATGCCGCAGATGGCCAACTCGACCCCGGGCACCCTCGACAATTTGCCCGAAACGGTTCGCAAGTCGCTGCTGCCGATGGATGGCTCGGCCGAATACCTGCTGCGTGTTTCGCCACGTGAAAGCATCTGGGAAAAGGACAAGCTCGACCGATTCGACCAGCAGGTGGAAGATGTCGCCGGGAATCACCTGAGCACGGCGGAACTGTTCATCGTGATGACGGTCGAAACACTTCGTGACGGACGTACCGGATCGCTGCTCGCGCTGGGCGTTATCTTCATCCTGCTACTATTCCACTTCCGTGGCACCTTCGGCCTGATGGCGGTCATTCCGCTTCTGAGTGGCGCGCTGCTGATGCTCGGCCTGATGTACGTCACCGGGATGAAATACAATTACATCAACCTGATCGCAGTGCCGGTGATTCTCGGAATTGGAATCGATGATGGCGTCCACGCCTTGCACCGCTTCCGTGAACTGAGCGGCAGCGCTCTGGACCGTATCCGAACCGCGTTCAGCCGCGTCGGACGCGCTATCCTGCTGACCAGCGTCACCACCATGATCGGCTTCGGTTCGATCGCGTTTTACACCATGCGCGGCATGGCCAGCTTCGGGATGGTGCTGTTTCTCGGCGTCGGCTTCTGCTTCCTCTCGACCGTGTTCGTGCTGCCGGCCGTGGTGCGGGTGTTTGTGCGGGACAATAACTGATAGAGTTCACGACCAGATTGAGGATAGAACCATGAAGCTACGAGTCTTCTTCCATACAGTATTTGCCATACTACTGATCACTTGCTGCGCCTTCGCCGACGAAGCCGGGCAGCGGTGGCTGAGCAAGATTGACGACGCCGAGTCGGTACCGTGGTCCATTGGCACGATGACGCAGACCATCACCACCACCTCCGGCGACGAACGCACCTTCACCTTCGAATCGTTCAGCGCGGACAGCGGAGATGTGTCGCTGATGGCGTACACCGACCCGTCCCGCGTCGCCGGCGACAAAATCCTGCTGCTGGACGGCGGCGACCAGGTGTGGTACTACATGAAACGCCGGGATGTGACCCGCCATTACGCCGGGCACACGCTGAAACAGTCCGCGATGGGCAGCGATTTCTCTTACGAAGACCTGTCCACCGGCGACATGCGGGAAGATTACACGGCGGAAGTCCTCGGCGAGGAAACCCTCGAGGGCGAACCGGTGATCAAACTGAAGGCGACACCGACTCCGGACGGACCGTCCTACGACCACCTCATCATCTGGGCCTCAACCAACGACCACCTCTCGCGAAAGATCGAGTACTATGACGAGGAAGGGTTGGAGAAGACCCTGGTCCTGTCCGACTTTCGCACCGTGGACGGCCGCAAGACCGCGTTCTCGATGCGGATGGACAACCACCGGCGGAATTCGCACACGGTGATGAACACCATCGAGATCCACTACAACGAAGAACCGGACGCGCGCCTGTTCACCAAGGGCGCACTGAGCGAGCCGATTGAATGATTTCGGCCTTAGCCCGTGTCTGCGTACCATTCTTCTTACCACGGACTTAAGTCCGTGGTAAGAATAGCACTGTGGAGTGGTGAAGTAATCGAGTGATGAGGTGGTGAAGTACTCGTGACGCAGAAAATGCGGACGCGGACCCGGAGACGGCTGATGATCCCTGTTGGCGGAGCCATCAGGGGCACCTGGATGTAGAAGGCACCTTGAAAGCAGGGACCCGTGGGAAACGGTTGATCATCCCGGAGATGACTGTCTGGGGCATGAGGAAATCGATACGATGAATGCACAACAACTTCGCTGGATACTGGCTGTGGCGGCACTGGTCTTTCTTACGGGCATCAGCCACGCGCAACCGGACTTCTCCGGCTACTACGAAAATACGACCCAGATTGATCAGCCGGAAAAGGGCGACGAAACCCTGGTCAGCGCGTCAAAAGTGCGGCTTGACGTGCAATCCGGCGGTGAGGACGGCGAGCTGGGTTTTCGGGGCAATGTCAACTTCCTCTATTACCACAGCGATCTCGCGATCAATGCTGAACCGTACCTGCCGCCGGATATCGTGCGTGTGATGCGCCAGTTCGGCCAGCAGCCGGTGGTCAACCTCGATCGCAGCCGGATCTATCTCGATAACGCGTTCCTCACCTGGAACACGCACGGCTTCACCCTGCGCGCCGGGAAGCAGCAACTGTCCTGGGGACCCGGCTACAGCATCAACCCCACCGACCTGTTCCACAAGAAATCGCTGATCGACCCGACCTACGAAAAGGAAGGCGTCGGCGCGATCCGGCTCGACTACCGCTGGGGTATCGGCGGACAGATCGCCGCGATCATGGCCCCTGGGCCGAACTTCGACCAGTCCGGCTACGCCCTGCGCCTTGCGACCTACCTCTCCGCGATCGGCTACGATGTCGCCGTCACCGCGCACTCGGTCACCGACTCGACCTCGCTCGATCCAACATTCCTGATGCCGCGCACGCAACGACGGGAAGCGCTCGGCCTCGAGTTTACCGGCTCGCTGCTCGGACTCGGTATCTGGATGGAAGGCAACTACAACTGGATGGAATCCGAGGACGATTTCGCCCGTGTCGTTGGTGGCTTCGACTACACTTTCGAGAATGGGCTGTATGTCATGGCGGAAGGGTTCTACAACGGTCGCGCGGAAGAAGAAACCCCCTACCCGATCAGCGACTGGCTGGCCAACCTGCTGTACGGCGAACCGGTCGGGCCAGGGTGGCTGATGCTCGGCACACGCTACGACATCACCATGCTGACAACCGCCTCGCTGTATGCGTTCGTTTCGCCCGACGAAACCTACATGATCAACCCGAGACTGACCATTTCCATCGCGCAGAACGCCGACGCGACCCTCTTCGCGGGCTATACGCTGGGTGAAGAAGATGGAGCGTTTCCAAGCGGCCTGCTGTCCGGATTTGCGCGATTAAATGTCTATTTTTAAACAAGTACCATTGATATCGATGTTATCATCCTGGTTTCTGTTAAGATAGAAGAATGGTGATATCCTCCCTTTCCGACTCGTGTACCCACGAAGAAGGCCCCTATCCTCTTTTATAACATTATTAAATATAATGTTTTGTTCTTGTTCCAGTTTAAGCCTTTGTTATGCGTGCCAAACATATCAATGATAACTCGGGAGTGTTAATGCCTACCCTGTTGTTACCTAAGGACGAGACTGAGTGATTTCCTTGTATCGTGAGACAAAAAATAGCTCGCCAGCAAGGAATTTTTTCAAATCATCTTCTTAATTATTATAAATCATTTCTGCGGAGTTTTAAATTTATCAGGACTTTATCTAGCACTATTTCTTTTTATTATTGATCCTGATATATAATTATCTTATAGTCTCTCGGAGCAATATCCAAATAAGAAAATTGCGCACAAGCTCGCAATTCCAAAATTGTGTTAGTATACTGGTACCATCCCAGGGGGGGTCAGCTTTCTCCAGTAATAGAAGATGTTTGCTCGGACAAGGATTTTGTCACAGCTGTCCGATTGTCCTGTTATATGTAAATGATTATCGACTTCATTTAGTGTTAATAAGCTTGTTTGTATACGTTATTTGATCTCGATTGCTTGATGGCATGCAGCCGAGTACTATGATTCTACGTGCTTCGGCGCAGCTATTTCATTGACATAGTGACTTGTTTATGAGGGGTAAATGAGTCTTATCACGGCTTCAGATTTTCCGGGGCGAAGTCGGTTGAAGTATCTATGGATCTTCCTGATTGTGTCCCTGCTGGCAAATGCCGCGAAAGCCGAACGACCTGCAGACTACGGCGCAGCTCAAGCCTACGAGTTTGCCAGGCAACTGGTCCACGAACACCGCTACCAGGAAGCTGAGGTTTACCTCACGAACAAACTCCAATTCCTGCCCCTTTCTTCTGACCGTCTTCCCTTCCTGCTGCTCCTGACCGAAACACAACTCGAAGTCGAAGACGCTGCAGCTGCCTTGAATACGATCAACGATGCCTACCGGTGGGCTGATTCCGAACGAGACAGCACTCGGATCGGCAAATTGCGTCACTCCGCGATGGTCATAAACCAGCAATCGTACCGTGACACACCACGAGCAAGCGATACACGTTCAGACACACTCAACCACGAGGCAGCCGATCCCTCCCCGCATCAGGATCTCAGAATTACAAACACCTACTATGAGACTGATCTGGGCATGATTCTCAGTGACCTTTCCATCGAAACAGGCATTCCCATCTTCTGGAGCCCGATGGTAGAGGGTCTGGTCACCTATGAAGCCAATGATCAGCCGATTGACAAATTGCTGAATTCAATCTTATTGCCACTGGGGTATGCTTATGTATTTACGGATGACAAATATATCATTGGCAGCCTTGATCCTACGGATCCGTCGTTTACGCTGATATCAATTACGGATGTTGTTCAGTTGACAAATATCAAGGCGAGTGCGGCGGTAAATACATTGCCAGACATTTATTCAGACTATGTAAAGGCTTCAGACACTGGCAACAAGGTGTTCATTACCGCTCCCGAATCGCTTGTCAAGCGAATCAAAGCAGACATTCTCGCCATGGATGAACCACCGGTTCAGGTGTCCATCGAAGTCATTGTCGCCGAGATTACGCACACCGGCCAATTGCAGCTGGGAGTGGACTGGTCCGCGAGCAATCGGGATCCGAACCATGCGCGATTGTTCTCAACCAGTTCTCCCCAGATCGACACCCCATCCTCGACTCTCGAAATTGTTGAACTTGGCGGGTCGGTTGGAGGTGAATTGGTGGATGTAAGCGTTTCGCTGAATGCCTTGCTGGCGTCCGGGGACGCTCGCATCCGTGCGAATCCACGGATCACAACCATGAATGGCAGGACTGCAAGCATACGATTGATACGAGACGAATATTTTATTATTCAGACAAGTCAAAATCAATATTATGCGCAAAATACCTTACAATCGATTACATCTGGCATTATTCTAGAAATAACCCCGCTTGTCTCCGATACAAAGGAGATTACGCTCTATCTCAGGCCACAAGTTGGGGATGTGATCGGTGAGGACAGTGAAGGTCTTCCGCAGATCAACACACGTGCAGCCGAAACGACGGTTCGCATCAACGATGGCGACACCTTCACCATCGGTGGATTGAGCCTGGAAGTGGAAGACAAACAGCAACGAAAGATCCCTCTCCTGGGAAGTATACCGTTTCTCGGCTACTTCTTTCGCTATACGCAGGATAACACACGCGACTCGGAGATTGTGATCTTTGTAACCCCTCACGTGCTTGAGGGATAGTCAACACAAACGACGGGGAAACAGCACCGCGGATTCGTCAGTCAGTCTCGGGAAAAGGAGAGTGTGCCACCTAACCGGGCGATTGGTCACACCTCCATCCCATAACAGCCCACTCGGGCATAAACGCAGTAATCCAGGTAGGCAGTAAAAAATGGCCGTCCGGTCAAACGCTTGGGGAAGCTTCCGGACGGCCGCGCGAAGCCGAAATCCGTGATTTCTCACGGAACGGCTTAACTGCACCAATATAAGGTGCAAAGCGGAGGAGATGTATCATGAAACCGTTAACGTTCATCATTGTCCTGAGCTTGATCGCGGGAGCGGCGATCGCTTCAGGTCCGCCGGAGTACACGAACCAGCTCACCGGCCAGACGTTCGCTGAGGGGTGGGGCAACTGCCCGATCAACTGGGAAACCGCTACCGGCAGCTACGACAGTGGCCTGTGCCTGTACGCCGGTGGAAACTTCCATCAGTTCTATCTGGTTGGGGATCAGTGGGAGAGCCAGATCATTCAGTATGATCCGATCACCCTCGATCTGTGGATTGAACTGAGCATGGTTTGCACCTACCAGTACACCGATTACGACTGGCATCGTGTCAACGCGCTCACAGGCGCCGAAACGATCAACTTCTACATCAGCGGAACCGTGCGTTCGAACGAAACGCTCCGGGTCAGCCTTGACAAGTTGTCTCAGGACCTCGACAAGCTTCACTTCATCGAAGCTCCGTTCGGATCCGCCGGCGACATTCCGATCGCATGGCAGTGCCGCATGGGCAATGGCCTGTCGATCGGGTCGAACGTGACCCACGACTGGGCGACTTGTACCCCGAACGGCAACGGCGACCTGGTGCTGAACTGGAATGTTGCGCCATGTAACCACTGGTTCCAGTGGTGGGGTTCCTTCCTGTTGATCGAACACCAGGCGGATGGTCACTACCAGCTGGTTATCGCTGGGTGCCCGGTTCCGACAACCTGATCCAACATGCAGATGCGTCCGGCCGGAGCCCGGCCGGCCGGGCGCATTGCTTTTGATCTGTGCGGTTTCGCCCGATTTCCGTGGAGTAGGTTATGAACACCAAAGCATGCCTCATCGCGATCTGCCTGTCCATTCTGCTTCCATCGCTCGGAGTAGCAGCGCTGCAGCTGAGCCCTCCGATCCAGGAACTGGATGTCAAACGCGGACGATCGACCACCTTCGAGTTCAATGTGTACAACGATGGCGATGAAGAGGTGCTGGCTGTTTTTTCCGTCCATGACATGGATATCGATGAAACCGGCAAGCCCTTTGTTGCCAACGATTCGACCTACGCACGCGGTGCGGCGAACTGGATTACGCTTGAACAGGAATCAGCACATATCGGACCGGTTCAAGGAATGGTGCTCAGTGGAACCGTGACCGTTCCCCGCGACGCCGAAGGTGGCTACTATGCCATGCTGAAAGTCACCGCCGGCAGCAAGGATATGCCGATTGACATCAGTACGGATCAGGGTGAAACCGGCCTCGAAATGAAATTGCAGGTCGCCGTGCTGCTCATGTTCACCGTCGAATCAAGGCGGAATGCAGCGGTTCTCTATCCTGACACGATTATCGTCTATCCGAACGGTGAAAAGGCAGAGCTCGAAAATCAATCCCTGCTCGCTCGTTCTGAACAAAGCAAGGGCTGGGAATTAAAGATTCCGATCCGAAATTCGGGGAATACGCACACCATGGTCCGGGGATCGGTGGGCCTGTGGAGCGGCTCGGGCATGCGGCTGGAAACCCTGCCGCTGACCGCCGGAAAAGGCTATATCATTCCCAACCGTGCCCGGGATTTCAAAGCGACGGGAGTCGGTGCGCTGGTTGACGGGTACTACCTGCTGAGTATCGCGTTGCAGACTCGCGAGGGCCGGAATATCTCGGAAGAATTCCCGTTTGAAATCCGTGACGGCCAAACCATCCCGAACGTGCTGGTGGATGAAACGGCCCAGGTTCGGTGGGCAGCCCGGCCCGCCTTCCGGTTCCGGGATCCCGTGTTGCGGAAAACCGTAACTCCCGGTGGATCAACCTACATCGTTGCCAACCTGCAAAGCATCGCCCTGGACACAATCTGGCTGCAACCGGAAACTATTGACTGGTCAATCGATCCACGGGGAAACTCCTATTTCAGCCCGGCGGGCGTTGACCACGGCCGGTCTGCGCTTTCCTGGCTGGAACAGGTCGACGACGAGATCGTGCTTCCTCCCCGTCATTCCACAACGGTAAAGCTACGCGTAGAGGCACCTGAAACGTTGGACGGCGAGTATTATGCCGCGCTGAGTCTGATACCTAAGGGCCTGGAACCTGCGTTGGCGGAAGAGTTTCGTGGCGCACGCACGCAATTAATCATCCTGACCGGACCGGAAACAGGAGAATCCGAGGTTTCAATCGACACAATCTATGTCCACAAAGATCCAGACACCCAAAAATGCATCTTTGACCTTAGTGTCGAAAATAACGGAACGAAATACTGCTTTGTTTCCGGTATCTTTGCACTCGAACGAGAGAACAATCCAGGAGCTTATGATATAATATCAGACCGTGTTGAATTTGGTGGACGCGATCAAATCATACTTCCGAATGGCCGTCGTAATTACTCATTAAATATTCCTGAGCTGAAAGATGGCAAATATAGAGCTACTTTTTATATAACGTATGATTCTGATGAAGGATCGTTGTATCGTAAGACAAGAGTTTTTGTGATTTAGTTTTTTGAAGCCATTAACCGTGGCAAGACCATGCGTGTCATATACGTATACCTCGTTTTTAGTTTGTTATTGCTGCTTGCGGCATCATCGCTGGCAGCTACACCTCCACCCCCGCGGACACCAGAAACAAAGAACCCACCACGTTCAATTCAACCCTATGGAAAACCGCATTATATCTCCATTGGCAAGGCAGCGGATCGACGGAAATTTGGCGCGCGTTCCATTACGGATGAAGACACAACAGAAATCTCCATGCGACTCACATTGGACTGGACCGCCGCAAATGTCCATCTAAGTCAAATGACAGAACCTCTTTCCGTTGAGTTTTGCGGCACGATTGAAGGATCAGAATCCATGATATGGAAACTTTGCGAGGGGTTTGCAGGTGCCGAAGGCGCACCAACACTTCATTACGTGAGTGATGTGTACAACAACACCTATGTGAATATCGATTATTCAATTATGTGGCACATCAGCATTGATGGAGAAGCATTTCAACCGTTACTTCCTGACTTGGATGGCCAACTTTCCGTTAACTTTTCTCCGGGATTCCATACCTTCACCTTGCTCTTGGATTTCGCACTTCCAGAATTTCCAGCGAACGGGCATTATCAACTTCTGCTTGCACAGGGGGTTGTGCCTCAGCTGTAACCCGGACAGTGGGGTACACGGGAAGTTTCTGTGCGAGGAAACCCGCCGAACTTAGAAACTCGGCGGGTTGTCTTTCACAGTCTGCACAGCTGGAAACCACAACTCACCAGCCATGGAACTCGAAGCTATCTCACCAGCACAACCTTGCGCACCTCGTTGAGTTGGCCGGGAACGGTCACCTGCACGAAGTAGATGCCACTTGCGAGCGTGTGGCCGTCCAGCGAGATCGTGTGATAGCCGGGCGTTGCACGATCCAGCCGAACCGTCTGCACCCGCCGTCCGAGCACGTTGTACACCGCGACACGGACGTCACTGGCGTGCGGAATACCGACCACCACATTGGTCACCGGGTTGAACGGGTTCGGGTAGATCCGCGCGATCGAGAACTCGTCCGGGATGCCAGTAAACTCGCTGTCATACACCGACAGGTACGGCGCGACGAGGAAGCCGAACGGATCATCGCAGAGCGTCGTATCCCCTGCCGACACCGCGCCAACAACCCAGCCGACCGTCCACCAGTCCTCCCACTCGCCGATACCCAGCGTGTCCGCGAGGTTCAACGTATATGACGGTTCAGTCAAGCCGGTGTACAGCAGCGTCGTGTCGATGCTCGTTCCCACCTGCACCTGCACCCGCAGACCGTACACCACCTCCTCGTCCGGGTCGGGATCGACCGACTCCTCCCACGAAAACGTCAACGCGCTCACCTCCAGCTCGGACAGCGTGTCGCCGTCTTCCGGCGCCAGCAAAACGAACGGGTCCGGCGGTTCCGGCACCTGCACGTAGAACCGCCACGGCGTCTCGCCATGCGCGGGCCACGTTTCGTTCCCCGCCTGATCCCGCGCGCGCACACGCCAGTAGAGATACGAATCGTCCGGGAGTTCGTCGATCTCGTTCTCGCCTGGTTCTACCGGCAGACCGTTCTGTTCCGACGGATTCACCGCCGCCACGGACGCACCCGCCTTGCCCCGCACCTTGTCCCGTTTACCCCGCGGCAGCTCGACCACATCCGCCTGAACCTTCGCCTCCGCCCCACCGTGACGCGGCGTCTGAACCAACTGCTGCAGCTCGGTAATGGTGAAGAACGTGTCGCTGACAACTGCGCTGTTCTCCGGCAGGAACTCGTCCTCGACAGCCGACCATTCGACAACGTAGCTTAGTGTGTCCAACGGGTCTGGATCGGTGGTCGAATGCCACCAGACGGTCACCGTATCCTGTTCCACCACGGCCTCATCCGGCGGTTGAATCAGCTCGAACGTGTCCGGCGGTTCCTGGATGTAGACCATGAAGCTGCGCCCCATCACGCCCGGATCCGCCCACGCCATCTGGCTGTACAAGTTCATCGTGTTGACTCGCCAGAACACGGTCAGATCGTCCGGGAGTTCATCCAGCTCGCCGGCGTTGAACAAGCGCAGCAGGATCACTTCGTCAATGGTGTATTCGGTGTCGAAGGTCCAGGTGGACAGAGGGTTCATGAACGCTGGATCGGCTGCCCATTCAACATCGTACAGCCAGTCCTCGAACGTGAACAGGATGGCGAAATGGTTGTCGATGTACGGCGCGTCAAACGCGACCAGCAGACCGTCATCCTCGGCGAGGTTTTCGATGCCGATGGTCGCATCTGCCAACCCGCCGAACATGTGCTCGTACTGGAATTTGATCCGGCCGTTGGGGTAGAGTATCAGCTGGAAGGTATACGACCACAACGGGTGGCTGTACTCCTGGCAGTTGTCCCACTGCACGACGAAATAGTCGTCAAACGCCTGATAGAAAATCGTTCCGCGCACATTCGGCCGCAGGTCCATCCACCACGGCGCGAGGATGCCCGCCGGACCATCCGCGCTCGGAATGGTGTAATGTTGCCAGCCATCGTCCGGCGTGCCGAAATGTGCGTTCCCGTTGCTGCTGATCACCAGCGTGTCGTACTCGCCGCCGTAATACGGGAAGGTGAACGGCAACTCGACCGATTCGGTGCCGTCGTCGGTGTCGGACACTGACGACAGGGTGCCGGTCTCACTGATCTCTATCCAGTCGAACAGCGGGCCGCCGTAATCGCCGTTGTCGATCCACAGGTGGCCGAAATCGTCCGGTCCGCCCTGGGCATCAATAGACGCCCAGCCCTGCCCGCCGTCAAACGGAATCCCCTTGCCGCTGTGCTTGCGTTGCTTCGACAGACGGGTCACTCGCCCTTCGACCGCCGGAGTGATGGAGTCCGTTTGCATCTGCCGATGATGGGTTTGCGTGGCGTCAACCCGCGCCGGGGCCGGTTCTTCCCACGTGACCGTCACCTCGCCGCTGCCGACACGTGCGCCAAGCTCCGGCAACACGAGGCTGAAGTTCGGGATCGGATGGCTCCAGACGTAAAACCGCCACACCGACTCGCAACGCACCGTGTCGATCTGATCGTGGGCGTACACATTGTACCAGTAGGTGTGGTTCAATTCCAGATCGTCCACCGTCCACGTCGTGTCCTGCGTCTGGAACGTGTCGGCGTCCGCAAAGGCCGCATCACGCCCGAATATCAGCCGGTAGGTGATCTCCCAGTCCGGATCATTCTGGCTCACCGTCGAACGCCAGCGGATTGGCGTCGAAGTAACGTCGTACAGCGTTTCCCGATCACGCGGATACTTGAGTGTGAAATCAGCCGGCGGCAGCGGCATCCATGTCACCAGCGAGTTGATTTCGTTGGCCCACGTCCCCTCCGTATTACGGTCCGTGGCACGCACTGACCAGAACAGCGTGCGCCGGTTCATCAGATCTTCGACGGCGAAGGTCGTGTCGGCTAGGCTGTCGGCGTCCTCGAGTTGCCACGCGGTGGAAAGGTCCGGCAACGTGTCCATCCAAACATCGTAATGCGGGACGTCGTACAGGTCGGGATCAGTGGTCGACTGCCAGACCAGCGTCGTGTCGAGCGTGAAGCAGGTGTCGGCGTCCAGCGGCGAGATCAGCGAGAAAGGCAATGGAGCCTGATCGCCCTCAACGGTGATCGCGCGGACAGTTTCCGTCAACGGTCCTGCCAGCCCGAACAGGTCCAGCCCACGAACTCGGAAACCATAGTCCTGGTTGAAATCCAGACCGTTGACGCTGGTGAACCGAATGTTCTGCCCGACGAGATCCGGGTCGTTGCTGAAATTCCACAACGTGTTTGTCGTGTCGATCTCGTCCGCGGTGCCGTAATAGATCTCGTACGTCGCGAAATTCGGATCGAGTGACGCCTGCGACCAAGTCAGCTCAACGAAATCGTCCGCCACGTAGTACACCGACAACCCGGCCGCCGTCGAGGGCGGAGTCGTGTCCTGCGTGTTCTCGACGTCATGCAGGTACGCGACCAAAGCATCGTTCGACGCTTCATAGTACCGCAGCAACGCGTCCCAGTTTTCCTCGGTCGGCGGTGCGGTGCCCATGAAGAAATCCAGCTCGGTGTATTCCGCCGCCGCGATCGGGTTTGGGAGTTCGTCGAACTCGACGTGCAGCCAGCGGTCAAACGTTTCGTAGCGGTTGACCCCCTCCCACGCTGACGCCATCTGCGGGCTGTCGCCGTACCCAGTCAGCTGTACGTTCCGCGGGATCTCCACCCCGCTCTCGAGGTGCATCAAGCCAAACCCGCGCCAGACTGCGAAGTAATTCTGCACCAGTACTTCCGCCTGCCCCGGCATCGAATAATCCGCTGGAACAACGACGGTCGGAGCGAAATTCACCCAGTCATACCCCTGTCCGGAGATATCTCGCGCGCCACGATTGGGGAAAGCGTCCAACGGGCCGCCGCTGATCTGGATCGTCGGTTCTGTCAGGTGCGATTCACTGTCGTAGCTGTGAAACTGGATGGTGAGGTCGGTCATCCCCTGGGCGCGCAACGTGTCGATGACAAACTGCGTGAACCACTGCACCGGCAGGCGTCCGTTACGGGACGGATCCGACAACGACCGCGAGTTGTTGTAGTCTTCGCCGTCCACCCAACGCACTTCACGACCGGTCCCGTTCATCGATAAAACCCCGAGGTCGCCGTCGAGGAACAGATCTGTAGTTAACGGCGGCGCGATGAAGTCGTCGTTGATGTGTACCACTTGCGCGTGCGCCCACGGAATCGCCGCTTCCGGATTGAAGACAAACAGCCCCCAGCCCTTGTCGAAACTGCCGATCACGTCATCGTCCGGTCCGGCGAAAAACCCGGTATCGACATAGCTTTCGTTGAGCTGCTCACGCACCATGCGGAACGTACGGCCAGTCTCGGTGTCGTTGAAATAAACCGCATCGAACGGACGCCCCTGCGAACTGAACAACGCCTGCGCGGCCGCAAGGTCATCGTTCCACATGTGGGTGAAAACCTGCCGCCAGAACAGGCTTTCGGCGGGCGCGTCGTCGTCGCTGATCAGCTCGAAACTGCCGAAACCGGTCGTCTGCCGGTCAAATTGCGGCGGCATGTGGTGGTTGTAGCCGCCAGGCACGGCCAGCCCTTCCACCGTGTGCGAAATCCAGTTGTCGTACGCGGCGGCGGGTTCGTTGCCGAGGATGAACGACCGGAACGAGCCGGTTTCGGTGATCTGTGCGTGAAGTTGGGCAGTCTGGAGCAGGGCAAACACGATCAAACCGTATGCAGCAACGCGCATACGAAACATGGGGTCTCCACAAATGAGGTCTGCGAACGAGGCCTGCTCTAAGTATACGGGAAGAAAGATGCTGGTGGGCAGCTCCCGGGCGCAGATTGGATGAAAAACCAGCAGGGACGTCTCCGGTTCGCCCGTCGTCATGGAGTCATTACGGCCGCATCTATAAACAGATGGACGCGGCCGTAGTCAATGTTACTGATCCCCTCTCCTTTCGACCGTTTTACTTCACCAGCATCACCTTCTGCACCTGATCGAGCTTGCCGGGAACTGTCGCACGAATGAAGTACAGTCCACCGGCGAGGCTGGAAGCGTCGAATGTAAGCAAATGCGTTCCCGCAGCATACTGACCAGCTGCGAGTTCAGCGACTTGTTGCCCCGCGACGTTGTACGCGATCACCGTCAGATCCGCCGTCTCCGGCAGAGATACCGAGATCACCGTCGACGGGTTAAACGGATTCGGACAGGCCTGCGAAACAGTGAACTCATCCGGCAGTTCCGGATTGGATGAAACCACCGTTTCCATTTCCGCCCAAGGCGTGTAACCCCACTCACTCACGACTGGAGCCGCCGACGGAGCGGACAGCTTCTCAAATTCAAAGAAATCGCTGTGTTCATATCCACTTGGTACGAATGGAGAGAAGATGGCGTGAAACTCATACACCCCGACCGGCGCAAACGCCGGTACATCCACTTGCAGTAACGGTGATGGAAGCACCTGTCCACCCGCGAGTGCCAGGTTGAAGCTCAGCATCGGGCCGTACGTATAGCCGCTGGGTAGTATGGCTTCGGTGATGAAAACACCCTGGACAATAGTATTCATCTGGTTTGTGAGCTCAATCGAATACCAGAAAGGACCGCCAACCGACGGGATCAAGACTGGATAGCTGATGGCGGAAAGCGATACCTCGACTGGAAAATATTGCTCCCACCAGGAGATGTCGTCATCATCCCTGGCAGCACCCAAAATGTCCATTAAACCATCGGCATCCACATCGGCTGAGCACGTATAAAAACCGTTGGTAAAATCGCTATCAACCAAATGTTCTGTCCAATTCAGACCTGTGCCATCCAGGTTCTCCCACCAGGACAGAAAATCTGCCCCTTCTCCCGCCACAGCGAGCAGATCCATATCACCGTCACCATCAATGTCTTCGGAACAGACATGATTTACATGGTACATGGGTGCCACATCGTGTTCAGACCAAGTCAGGCCCGTGCCATTCGTATTCTCCCACCAGCTAATTTCAGAATCATTGTATGCGCCGCTGAGTACATCCATGTCGCCGTCGCCATCCAAGTCTTCGGCATAAACATTGACGGCACCATCGAAGGAAGTTCTCACGATGTGTTCAGACCAGTTCATACCTGTACCATCCGTGTTTTCCCACCAGGCGATTTGATCCTCACTGAAGGCTGCACCGAGCACGTCCATGTCGCCATCACCATCCACATCTTCGGCATAAACAGAATTTGCTCCATCAAATTCTCCGTCCACTGTGTGTGCAGACAAGGTTAAACCTGTACCATCCACGTTCTCCCACCAGGTGATGTGGTCGGTGCCACTTTCCGCGCCGAGTATGTCCATGTCACCATCGTTGTCCAGATCTTCGGCATATACACTGACTCCGAGTGCATTTGGCACCGGATTATACACCACGTGTTCAGACCAGTTCAGGCCTGTGCCATCCAGGTTCTCCCACCAACTGAAGTCATCCACGCTCGCTGCGCCAAGTATATCCAAATCACCGTCACCATCCAGATCGGTTGTATAAACGCTTCGTGCACCAACGAAACCATAATCCACCACGTGTTCAATCCAGTTGGAACCTGTGCCATCCGCATTCTCCCACCAAGTGATATCCGCGCCTACATATGCGACACCGATTACGTCCATGTCGCCGTCGCCATCCACGTCTGCCGCGCAAACACAAGTGGCACCGTTGAAGTCACCAACCACGGTGTGTTCGTTCCAGAGCTCACCCATCACCAGACACGGCAGCAAACCAACCAACAGCACTACACTTGCAATACGCATCGTTCTACCCCCCTTGGTTGCCTCGCACAGAGCAAAAACCAGATCTCCGCTTTCACTCGTTTGAGACGCTTCACTGGCACGACGTAACAATCGCCACATACGCGCAACGTGCCCCCTCAAACTCACCATCTACGGTATGTTCAATCCAAGCCTGGCTGAACGCCATGGCTGGTAGTAACGCCATCAACAGCACTACAATCGCAATTCACATCACTCTTTTCCCCCCAAGGATGGTACCCTGAGGTATTTCACCAGCACGACGGCGAGTACGTCGCGCAACTGTCCCTGCTTGCTTTGCTGAACGTGAAAATTCGATCGTCTCAGGCGTAATACGACCTGATTCATTCGATCAAAGCTTGCGTGAAGCTTGTTAACAGGAACGACAATGATGAAATCGACCATCTTCTGTGCAGGAAGACGTGTCGATCATCTGTTTGCGGAAGTTGATGTGGGGGAAAGCGTTTTAATATGAAAATGAAATAGTTGTAAATGTTCTATCTTGCTTCAGATATTAATCTAATCTAGAGACACGATACTTTAGCTAACCTCGTGATGTTATTATAACAACCTGGAGTTAGGAGAGTCTTACATTGCAGCTATAAACCAGGCAATGAAAGGTGGGCAAATGCGTTCGTGGCACTGCCTTCAAGCGTATACTGAAGCGGTGACACGTTAAGTGATTGATGGACTGCTTGTCAGATACTAGCGCAGCGCAAGAGAAAAGGGCTCACGCTTCTGCGTGAGCCCTCAATAGTGGCTGGGGATCAGGGAGTCGAACCCCGGCAGTTTTCCGGCTCGTCTGGATGTGCAGTAATAACCACACAAAAACAAAAATAGCTACTAGTTACGACGTTTCAGACATCCGATTATTCCGACCAGATTTTCCTGATTTTGCCTGATTTTTCGGCGGACTTGGCACATATTTGGCAAATCTCCCGAGCCTCTCGGGGGCATCAACACTGGCTTCACAGCAGATAGTCATCGGCGCCTCATCGTCTTTTCAAGATACGCATCCAGGTCCGATTTCCGAAATCGACCCTGCGCGGTCCGGGGTAACAGCATCTTGTCTATCTTGTACAGCGTCGATTCGCTGATCGAAAGATACCTCGCCGCCATTTCCAGATCCATCACCGGTGGATAGTCTTCTTCCCGAACAGGCGGAGCTTGGTGTTCTATCCGCAGTTCGTTGGTCAGATAGTCGCGCACATCCAGATCTTGAAGTATTGACCGTATTTTCGCAATCCTACCTTCCGTGTCACTTTCCACATGCGCCTTAAGGTCAAACGCCCCTGTTCGACCAACCAGAATCCAGTACAGCATCCCATTTTCATTCGCGAGTTCATGCAGGCTATGCACTTTATCCAGGACAACATCTTCCAGTACGTGATCCTTACGAAGCGCGACGGTGATAACAGTCCCTGGATCAAACACGCCCTGCATGACCAAGATTCCATTCCGCACGAACGGTTGAATTTCCTCAAGCCGGTTCGAAATGAAGTCCGCATCGGTGGATTCCGGATCGTACACCCATTCGATGGCGCCATACGGCATCCCCGGCATGTTCGACGGATCCATTTCGATCACACTTCGGTGTGGCGAATCGGGAGCGTCGATGTAGTGGTAGTGCATCATCGTTCTGTTTTCCGGCATAAGAACGTGAACCCGAACAAAGCAAACAGGAGGACGTATGACCGATTCAAAGACGGCGCTATCGCCGTTTGCACCAGTTGAACTTCAACCACTTCGCAGGGCGAACGGGGATCACAGCAGCCGTTTGGCTGTAGTGTTGAATCCCAATGCTGATGCCACGGAAGTGGGTGTTGTTTCCCCCGAGTACAAGCTCGTGAAAAACAGCGAGGTTGTGCAAGTCGCAGAAGACCTGTTGAACCGAACGGGAATGCCCGTCGAAGAACATCAGACGTTGTGGAATGGGAAGAAGCTTCGGCAGCGGTATCTGCTGACACAGACCACGGGTGAAGTCAAGGTGGGTGATGTTGTCGCGTGTACGCTGGATGCGGTCAATTCCTACGACGGTAGTACAACCTTCGGGTTGGAATTCAACGCCGTTCGACTGGTCTGCAGCAATGGCATGATGCTGTCGTTCATGCTTGGCGGATTCCGCTTCAAACACTGGGGTAGCCAGAACTTCGACCGCGAAATGCGTGTGGCAGCTCGTCAGTTGGATCGTGTTGGTAATCGTCTGCACATGGTGCTGCCGATGTTGGTCGATCTTACCCATAAGCGGATGCGCCGCGCTGACATCCAGAAGTTCTTCCGCGAAACCAACCTGCCGATCACCACCCAGGCGAAGGTGTTCAACGGTATCGAAGATGATACGGCTTGGGGTGTGTACAACGCAGCAACTGACGTGCTTACCAAGCAGGAACGTTTCAGCGCTGAAAACCTGAACCGTCGTGTGTCGCAGTACTTCCTGTCGCCAAACTGATCGAAAGGGGGTGGTCATTTATCGACGTTCTACGTCAGTCCCTCATCAAGTCCTACCTGTGGTGTCCTGCCAGCTTCAAGTACCGATACATCGATCAGATTCCTTCGGCATTCCGATCACTAGCTGCACTGCATGGCCGTGTTCTTCATCAGCTTATCGAAGAACTGCACCTGGTCAACTGGGATCTGGACATTGCGAAACGGTATCGGGAACGGTTCGACCACGAGGAATTCAGTGGGGATGAATCCGACACACCCGTCTTCTGGAAAAACGACCGTGACGCGTCAATCGGTGAACTGGTAGGTGAAGCTACCGAAATGCTTGCGAACTACCGCAAGAAGGGCTGGAATCGGCGTGTAAACGTGATCCTGTCCGAAGCCACGTTCATGCTGAAGGTGGGTAGGAACGTATTCAGCGGGACGATTGACCAGCTACGCCAGAACGAAGACGGCAGCTACACGCTACTCGACTTCAAGTCATCCAAGTTCCCACCAAACCAGCAGTTCCTTGATCTGGATTACCAGCTTGGCTTATACGCACTGGCTTGCTGGCGTGGTGTTTTCAAGATGCCAGACGGTACGATGCGAATGTTGGAAATCCCACCTGAAAAGCTGGACATCGTTTACTACCAGCTTCGTGACCATATCCCGTACAAGCGAAACGGCAACGGCTTTTCTGTTGGCGCCGAAAGAGGCAACCCGCGTCGTTTCACCAGCCGTTCACGGAAGCAGCTGATTTCGCTGAAGCGGGATCTGGCTGCGATAGCCAGCAACATCAGCCGTGGTGTATTTCCACGTAACCCAGGGATGATTAACTGTCCAGCCTGTGCATTCGCCGACATCTGCTTGACAGATGCGCAAGGTGAAGGTCTGTCATCCCGGCAGGTACGATCCATTGAATCCTTGACCATAGCGGGAGAAGCTGCATGACACAACAAAACACAAAAACACGTAACGGTACGCCTGCTCGACAGAAGCCCGGTTCAGATGAATCGGGCGTTGTTGTCTTGGATGCCATTAACCAGTTGGACAGTATCGATATCGAAACTGAAGTGGCTGCGATGATGGAAAACATCCCACCGTCGTTGGTTCGTGTCCGCATTGACCACAGTCCTTCCGGTCGGCATCGCATGTTCATCGACAATGGCGAATCCTACGACGAAAACCAGGAAGACCAGATCGATGTACCAAACAACGTCTTCAGCGGAATCGTCGTTTTCAGCCAGACAGTCAGCGCCTTGTGGGTAGAAGGTGAACAAGTGCCTCGCTACAGCGCCATTGATGGCAAGATCACCAGTGGCAACGATTCCATTCACCTGGCTTCACAGGCCAAGGACAAAGTACGTTTGTTCGTGTTGACGTACCTGGAAACCAAGCCACAGTTGGTCGTCTTCAGCTTGAGTCCAACCAGTATCAAGCACTGGCGAAATCACCTACAACGGCTTGCCAGATCGAAAGTGCCAGCCATTGCAGTCATCACACGATTCAGCCTGTCCGATATTCAACGCAATGGTTATCGCTGGGCGGAAGTTCAGTGCAGCATTGACCGGGTAGTGACGCAGCAGGAATTGGATGTGGCCATGCAACTTCGCGAAGAATGTCGTCAAGCGTTTGGCGTGATTCAGGAACAGGATTTCGATGATCCGGGCGACCGTGTATCCGGGGAGGACAACTGATGATCATTGCACGTATCCCCTGGCGCGAAATCGGTAAAGCTGCAGAAGCAGCCATTGAAGGTGCAACGGTCCTGATGAAGTGGATCAAGTCAAAGTGGTAAACTAGCAAGGGGACGATCATCGTCGCCCCCTTTTTAGCCCATCGGAATATTATTTCCACGATTACCCCCTTTCGGACCACCATCCTCGTTTCACATAACACCGCTGATCAGTGACCCGGGCATGCACGAAATAGATTCCGTTGGGCAGGTTCAAGGGGCGTAGCTTCGCAAGTGTCGATGCTAAGTCATTGTTTGACAGTTCCCAACCAGCACCGTATTTTCTCGTCGTGAGAAATGTTCCTTTCGGTAAGTCGTGTAGAACCAATTTCGCCCGAAAGGCAAGTCACACTCATTCTCTTTTTTCACCAACGCCCGCATCGCGGCTCTGGAAGGAAATCGATGGCAAACAAGAAGACGGCGAAGAAGAACAGCAAGAGCTTCGAGGAAACCCTTTGGGAATCGGCGAACAGGTTGCGCGGATCGGTCGAACCAGCTGAGTACAAGCATGTTGTGCTGAGCCTGATCTTCCTGAAGTTCGCTTCCGACAAGTTCGAAGAACGCCGGAAAGAAATCATCGACGAGGGCAAGGGGCAATACGTGGACATGGTGGAATTCTACACCATGAAGAACGTCTTCTATCTGCCGGAAGAATCGCGCTGGTCGTATATCCAGGCAAACGCCAAGCAGGACGATCTAGCACTGAAAATCGACACGGCGTTGCACACCATCGAGAAGAACAACAAGTCGCTGGCGGGGGCGTTGCCGGACAACTACTTCTCCCGGCTTGACCTTGATCGGAGCAAGCTGGCAGCGTTGATCGATACCATCAGCAACATCAACACGCTCGCCGACAAATCACAGGATGTTGTGGGTCGGGTATACGAGTACTTCCTGCAGAAGTTCGCCTTGGCTGAGGGTAAGGGTAAAGGCGAATTCTACACACCGAAGAGCATCGTCAACCTGATCGCTGAATTGATTGAGCCGTATAAAGGAAAGATCTACGACCCCTGCTGCGGTTCTGGCGGTATGTTCGTGCAGTCTGTCAAGTTTGTTGAGACCCACCAGGGCAACACGAAGAACGTCGCCATATACGGGCAGGAAGGCACCACTACGACGATGAAGCTGGCCAAGATGAACCTTGCCATTCGTGGTATATCGGCCAACCTGGGCGTCAAGGCTGATGACACGTTCGCCAACGACCAGCATCCGGATCTGAAAGCCGACTACATCATGGCCAACCCGCCATTCAACCTGAAACAATGGCGCGCTGCAGATGAATTGACCGAAGATCCCCGTTGGTCGGGGTACGAAGTACCACCCACCGGCAACGCGAATTACGGCTGGATCCTTCACATGGTGTCTAAACTATCCGTGAACGGTACCGCAGGCTTTCTTCTGGCCAACGGCGCACTATCGGGGGACGGAGGAGAGAAAGCGATTCGTGCAAAGCTGATCGAGAACAGACTGGTTGAGGCAGTTCTGATTCTTCCCCGCAGCATGTTCTATACAACAGACATCAGCGTAACGCTTTGGATCATCAACAAGAACAAGAAAGCCCGAACAGCAGATCGCGGTGATCAGACCCGTCACTACCGAAACAGGGAAGACGAGATACTGTTCATGGACCTGCGGCAGTGGGGTGAACCGTTCGAAAAGAAGTACATCCAGTTTTCGGACGAGGACCGTGCCAAGATCACAGATACGTTTCACACCTGGCAGGAAGAACGCGCTGTCGATGAGTATGAAGACATACCGGAGTACTGCTATTCGGCGGGTATTGACGAGATACGTGCCAAAGACTACTCCCTGGTCCCGGGTAAGTACATCGAATTCGTCAACCGTGACGAGAACATCGACTTCGATGAAAAGATGGCGGTGCTACAGACTGAGTTTGGTGAACTGCTACGAGCCGAAGCCCAATCGAAAGCTGAACTGCTGAACGTCTTCAAGGATCTGGGCTATGAAATCGACGTATAAGAAACTCGGTCCGCACATCCGGGAGGTGATGTACCGGAACACAGACCTGGAAGTTGACTTGCTGCTTGGAGTTAGCATTTCCAAGGAGTTTATCCCGTCAATTGCCAACACAATTGGTACTGACATGTCTCGCTACAAAGTTGTGCGAGAAAACCAGTTCGCCTACGGCCCTGTTACCTCCAGGAACAGTGACAAGATTTCGCTAGCCTTGCTGTCCGAGCCCGAGTGCATCATCTCGACGTCTTACACCGTTTTTGAGATCATCGACCATGACCAGCTGTTACCCGAATATCTGATGATGTGGTTCCGGCGACCGGAATTTGATCGGTATGCGCGATATATGTCCCATGGAAGCGTGCGGGAGATGTTTGGTTGGGAGGAGATGTGTGATGTTGAGCTTCCCGTTCCATCCATCGCAAAGCAGCGGGAGATCGTGAAAGAATACCAGACGGTCGTGGACCGTATTCGTCTGAACGAACGGCTCAACGAAAAGCTGGAAGAAGCCGCACAGGCGATCTACAAGCAGTGGTTCGTTGAATTCGATTTCCCGATGACCGCCGAGTACGCGGAGTCGATCGGCAAGCCAGAATTGGCAGGCCAGCCGTACAAGTCCAGCGGTGGTGAGATGGAATACAACAAAATCCTCGAGCAGGAGATTCCGAAGGAGTGGAAGGTCAACCACTTAGAGGAGTTAGTCGACAAGGAATCATCGATCACTTACGGTGTAGTAAAACCAGGGGACTTGGACAATGACGGAGTCCGGTTTGTCCGAGGTGGCGACATCAAAGATGGAAAGGTGGATATTCCCGCTTTACGCACTATCACCCAAGCTATCTCGGAGCAGTATTCTCGTACACTTCTTCGGGGTGGTGAGATCCTTATGTCGCTTGTTGGCAATCCTGGTGCAGTGGCGATAGCGCCTACTAGTCTTCGCGGCGCGAATATTGCTAGGCAAGTAGGACTCATTCGTGTTAATGAATCATTCAGCACGCTATACGTCAGGGGCTTCCTTGAGTCAAGGGCAGGCAAGAATGCTTTGACCGATGAAACTTCTGGTTCGGTCCAGCAAGTGATCAATCTAGGCGACCTGCGTACGATTTTGGTTCCTGTTCCGGCTGATCAAGTGGTTGCTGCATATGATTCCCTGGCTGGAGTAATCAACAAACAACAACAGATCATCGCTGAAGAAAGTGCCTGTCTGGCTCGGACTACCGACATCCTACTTGCTAGAATGCCCACTTTGGGTGGAAAAACATGAAATTCACCGAAGAACAGCTCGAGAAAGCGATCATCAAGCTACTGGGCGAACAGGGCTATCCACACGTATTGGGCGATATAATTTTGCGCAGCCCTGAGGTGGTCCTGATCAAGGATGACCTGCGCGAGTACCTGCGAGAACTGTATACCAATGACGGTATAACGAACGGTGAAATCGAGTTTATTGTAAAAAAGATCGAACGGCTGCCGGCGTCGGATTTGTACGGAAGCAACAAGGCCTTCATGAAGATGGTGTCTGATGGTTTCCTGCTGAAGCGCGAGGACCGTAGCCAGAAAGACCTGTTCATCCACCTGATCGACTACTTCCCTTCAGACAGCAACATCTACAAGATCGTCAATCAGTTGGAGATTCAGGGATTCGAGAAGCGAATACCAGACGGGATTCTCTACATCAACGGCCTGCCGCTGGTTGTGTTCGAATTCAAGAGTGCTATCCGGGAAGAAGCAACCATCCACGATGCCTACATCCAATTGACCACGCGCTATCGACGGGACATTCCTGAACTGCTGAAGTACAATGCGCTGTGCGTGATCAGCGACGGCGTGAACAACAAGATGGGTTCCCTGTTCGCTGACTATGAGTTCTACTATACTTGGCGCAAGGTCACAGGCGACGAAAAGATCGAAAAGGACGGGATCGACTCGCTGTTCACGATGATCCACGGGTTGTTCGACAAGGCCCGTCTACGGGATGTGATCCACAATTTCATCTTCTTCCCGGACAGCTCACGGAAGGAAGAGAAGATCGTCTGCCGCTATCCCCAGTATTACGCGGCACGCAAGCTCTTCGCGAACATCCAGGAACACCGACGTCCACAGGGTGACGGCAAGGGGGGCACGTACTTCGGCGCGACCGGATGCGGGAAGAGTTTCACAATGCTGTTCCTGTCGCGGCTGCTGATGAAGAGTGAAGACTTCGCCAGTCCGACGCTTGTCCTGATTACGGATAGGACCGATCTGGACGACCAGCTATCGCGGCAGTTCACATCAGCGAAGGGATACATCGGCGATGAAGAGATCATCAGCGTTGAAAGCCGAGATGAGCTGAGGGAACGTCTGCGCGGGCCGGACGAGGCATTAGCTGACCATCAACGGCATGCCCTAGATGATGAAACCGAAGACGGCGATCGGGCAGAAGTAGCAACGCTGCATGGACGTGTGAGTGGCGGGGTCTTCCTAACCACAATCCACAAGTTCACCGAAGACACAAAGCTGCTGACACGGCGTGACAATGTGATCTGCATTTCTGATGAAGCCCACCGTAGCCAGGTAAATCTGGACCAGAAGATCAAAGTAACCGACGAAGGCGTGAAGCGGACGTATGGCTTCGCGAAGTACCTGCACGATTCCCTGCCGAATGCGACCTATGTCGGTTTCACAGGGACACCCATTGACGCGACGCTGGACGTGTTCGGGCCACCGGTCGATGCTTATACGATGGAAGAGTCTGTTAGGGACGAGATCACCGTGCGCATCGTGTATGAAGGCCGGGCCGCGAAGGTTCTGTTGGACAATTCGAAACTACAGGAGATCGAAGACTATTACGCCCGATGCGCGGATGAAGGCGCTAGCGACTACGCGATCGAGGAAAGCAAGCGTGCGAATACGCAAATGAATTCGATCATTGGGGATCCCGACAGAATCAGGGCAGTGGCCGAAGATTTCGTTAAGCACTACGAAACACGGGTGATCGAAGGTGCAACGGTCAAGGGCAAGGCGATGTTCGTGTGCAGCAACCGCGAGATTGCCTACAGGTTGTACCAGGAAATCATTGCTTTGCGCCCGGAATGGACCGAGGTGAAGGTTTGTGAAGAAGGCGCAATTCTGACCGACGCAGAAAAGCGCAAGATCAAGCCGATGGCGCGGATCAATATGGTAATGACGCGCGGCAAGGATGATGAGGAAGCCCTGTACAATTTGCTTGGGACGAACGACCACCGGAAGGAGCTTGACCGGCAATTCAAGAATGCGAAGTCGAATTTCAAGATAGCCATTGTTGTAGACATGTGGTTGACGGGATTCGACGTGCCCTTCCTGGATACGATTTACATCGACAAGCCCATCCAACGGCACAGCCTGATCCAGACCATTTCACGCGTGAACCGACGTTACGCCGGAAAAGACAAGGGTCTGGTCGTCGATTACATCGGGATCAAGAAGCAGATGAATCTTGCCCTCGCCCAATACGGCAACCTGGGTGATGGGGTGACGATCGAGGAGATTCAGCAGGCTGTTGTGGTTGTGAAGGACCACCTCGACCTGTTGGGCAAAATGTTTCACAAGTTTGATTCCGGCCCATACTTCACAGGGGATGCACTGAAGCAGCTTCACTGTCTGAACATGGCTGCAGAATTTATCCAATTGACGGAGAAACAAGAGAAGCGGTTCATGTATCTGGTGAAACGGATGAAGTTGTCATACGACATCTGCTGCAACAGCGATGCGTTCACCCAGTTGGAACGGGATACCATTCACTTCTACATCGCCATTCGGTCGATCGTATTCAAGCTGACCAAAGGTGACGCCCCCGACCTGGCACAGATGAATGCCCGCGTGCGAGAGATGATCGAGGAAGCGATCAAGGCAGAAGGTGTGGAAGAGGTGTTTAAGCTGGGTGACAGCAAGGAAAGCAAGATCGATTTATTCGACGAAGAGTTCCTCGAAAAGATCAAGAAGATCAAGCTGCCAAACACTAAGCTGAAACTGCTTCAGAAGATGCTGAAGCGTGCCATCGACGACTTCCGCAAGGTCAATAAGGCCAAGGGGGCGGACTTCGCCAAGATGTTCCGAGCATTGGTTGATAAGTACAACGAGCGGAAGGAACAGGACGTCTTGGTGAGTAACGTTCTGGAGGAATTCACTGACGAGATCATCGGTCTGTACGGGGCACTAAAGAAGGAGAAAGAGTCGTTCGCTGATCTGGGCATCGACTTCGAGGAGAAGGCCTTCTATGACATCCTGAAGGCCATTGCGAAGAAGTTCGATTTCGAGTATCCCGACGAAAAGCTGATTCCCCTCTCGAAAGCTGTAAAGGAAGTGGTGGACGACAAGACCCGATACACCGACTGGGACAATCGCGAGGACATCAAGGCGGAGTTGAAGGTCCATCTGATCATGTTGCTGGCGGACAATGGATATCCGCCAATTACGCATGACGAAGTGTACAAGGAAATCTTTGAACAGGCCCAGAATTTCAAGAAATACAGGGACCAAACTCGGGGATAGAATAGGTTGTTGTGGCGAGGAAAAGAGGCTTGTGAGGAGAAAATGATAGACTCAGAATACCAAGGAATGCGCTGGTTGAAGTGTGACCTGCACATGCACACGCCCGCAGATGTGAAGCACTGGTCAGGCGATCGCCTTGAACGTGGACAAGATGCTGTCGCTGCGAAAGCGTTTGCTGAGGCTTGCTATGAACAGCGACTAGACGTTGTTGGTATTACCGATCACAACTATCTCAGCAAGGACTTTATTACTCACCTCCAATCTGAGTTCGACGAAATCGAGAAAAGACACAAACACAAAATTACCCTGTTTCCAGGCTTCGAGATAGAAGCAGATGTTGGAAAAGGGATGCACGTGCTATGTCTCTTCGAACCAGGAACAAGTGCGGATGACATTGACCACATTGTAACCGAATGTGGCGTCGGTAGACCGCGAATTGAAGCAGGTCAGCTTGCCAAGTCAACACAGCGCCTACCCGAGATCCTTAAGATTGTCCAGAAACCCAATACAGACGGTTCCTGGCGGGGTATTGTTATCGTCCCCCATGTTTTTCACGACAGTCTATTCGACAATGATAAGATCAGTGAATGGCTTCAGCGTGTGGAATACCAAAATCCTGATCTGTTGGCTGTTGAGGTACCTAAACCCGTCAGTCAAATGAGCGACGGGTTTCAAAAGCTCTTCCGTAACGGTGATGATTGTCAAGAAGAATGGAAGCGAATTCGACCCATTGCTACTGTCATGTCATCTGATAACAAGAAGTTGATAGATCTCGACGTAACTGGAAAACCGAATCCAAACAGTATAGGCTTCAGGTATTCTTGGCTGAAAATATCGAAACCCTCTATTGAGTCACTTCGACAGGCATTCCTTGATCACGAATCTCGAATTATCCTGCCTGAAGATGTGCTTACAGACACTCATCCCGCACATCGCTCTCCGCAAGCTACCATTAAGTCAATTTCAATTAGGAACGTAGCATACCTCGCTGACCAGGAGCTTCATTTTTCTCCAAACATGAACTGTATTATTGGCGGCCGGGGAAGTGGGAAATCCACCCTGCTTGAGTACCTGAGAATTATCCTCGGCAAAGATAATTCCAAGGACATTGATTCCGGGACCAAAGTGCGGATCGAACGAATTAGAAATACTCTTAATGAGTCGGGTGCAGAAATTGAAGTGCGCTGGGCAAGTATGGATGGAGTGGAAGATCAAATTCTCTGGCAAAATGGCTACCCGAAAGTGCAGGATCGTGACTTGGCTGATCCGGAGACCTTCTTCAATAACTTGCCGCTGCGCTTCTACAGTCAGCAACAGCTCAACCAACTAACTGAATCAAAAGCTGCAGAGGGTAGTGTTCGACAAGCACAACGTCTACTGGAATTGATCGACGGATTCAGCAGGAAGGAATTGGATGAGCTTGCAGATCGTGAACGCAGACTTAAGCTCAAAGTAATGGAAGCTTTTTCGAATCTAAATAAAGCAATGGTGCTCGAGAAAGACCAGAATCGGCTTGAGCAAGAGCTACAAGAACTCGATCGACAATGGAAGGCTCGTAGTGAGATTCAGGATGATGCAAGAAGACATCAGCGGCTTAAGGCTGAAGCTCGATACCTCGATGGGCTTGCAGGAACGCCTGGCAATCAATTCACGGATGTTGTCGAGTTGGCTGAATCAGTGGCTGC
Source organism: bacterium (assembly GCA_963675295.2). Lineage (GTDB taxonomy): Bacteria > Electryoneota > Electryoneia > Electryoneales > Electryoneaceae > BMS3BBIN04. Next base: position 640,079 of record CAXXKJ010000002.1, on the reverse strand, counting down.
TGCACACATCCCATTTCAGGCTGATGAGTCATTACACATAGCTTGGTTCACAGCATTTGATGAAAAGGTGAAGGGTGCGAAGGATGAGTTGGCTCAGACAATCCGTGAGGCTGTGGATAAGTTTGAAGCCGGGGTTGAGGAGCTTAAGACCAGCGATCCGGAATGGCAGTTGATCAAGAGGGAATTGGATCAGGCTGATGCCATTTTTAGTGAAGCCTGTAAAGCAAAAGGGTTGACACCGGATGATGTTGGTCATCTCAAGGAAATCAGTGAATCACGTGCAAAAAAGCAGCGTGAAATTGATGATGCCGAGGCCGAGATCAAAAGCCTACAGGTTGCTGCTGGTGACACTGAGAAGTTATTGCTGAACCTCCACCATATATGGCGAGAGCAGTACCACAAACGAGTCGAAGCTGCAGATCGAGCTAACAGTATCGCGGTTCTTGACGAGGGAAAACAACGATTCATCGAAGTCTCAGCGAAGTTTCAGCAGGATCACAGAAGTTTCAGAAAACTATGGCAAAGCTTAGCGCCTCAAGATCGTCGGACACGGTTGGGAAGAAACTGGGAAGAGTGCGGAGAAACGCTCTACGACTATTTCATCAATCAAGATGACGCCCTATCCCCATGGCAGGTTCTTGAGGGTCAGATGCAGGAAGGTCAAAATTTTTTTGGAGAGATCACTGAACCCCTGTTTCAGCATCTACAGGATAATTTAGAAGAATGGCAACGTGTACGCTGCTCCCGGGTTCAAGACACGGTTGACATGAGCCTGTATCGTGCGGATGGCTCTATTGCAGGTAGCATAGCCGAAGGTTCACTTTCTGACGGTCAAAGAAATACAGCTGCACTGGCACTATTGCTTGCACAAAAAGGTGGGCCGCTAGTCATCGATCAACCAGAAGATGAATTGGACTCAAACTTTGTCTATCGTGAACTGATCCCGATGCTGCGCAAGGTGAAATCAAATCGTCAACTCATCATGGCCACGCACAACGCGAATCTACCAGTGAACGGCGATGCTGAGCTAGTCTATGCGTTCGAAGCGCGAGCTGGGAGGGGTGAAAGACTCGCATGTGGAGGACTTGACCGAGCTACTGTAACCAAGGCAGTTCTGGATATCATGGAAGGGACGGAAGAAGCTTTCCGAAGACGAAGAGAAAAATATAACTATTGAGGTCTTTGTCTGATATCATAAGGATTCGAACTTCTCTGATGGTCTAGCTATGTGTGGTATTAGACCTATTTTAACTTAGACGGTGGTCGATAGTGGACCCAATTCCAAAGGAATCAGCACCTAATGAACAAGCCCGCATTATACGATAACAATCTATCTACAGATCGATATGCCGGTGGAGATACGGCCCAAGTGGAAATACCCTGTAGATCGGTACCTACGGAGCCCCGGGGCCGAACGCGGTGGCATATATTTTCTGGGAATTTTTGCGTGGGACACATAGGGCGGTTCGGACAGCAAATTCCACATTCTTCATAAGAAAACTCTTCACGTAGGAAGGGTTATAGAAAGTGCCGCCCGAAGCGACCCATCCGTCCCAAGGATTAGAACGGACCATCAAAACAAACTACTGGTTTGAACCTGCCGTGGTCGTCGCGGTGCTTCGTATCCAATCGGACACCCTGCCATCCGCGTGTTTTTGTCCCTGCGAACTGCCTGGATTCAGGTTGGCAGTCCATTTCGCGCATCAGCTTTCCGAATTGGCGGTCGTTGATGTGTTGTCCAGCCCCGTTAGATCTGCCCCATTCCAGATAAGCCTGTCGCAGATTTGCTGTCGGTTCCCACAAGACGTGATCATTGGTGTCTACGGTGCAGTAGTCGGTAATGAAGTCCGACAATGGATTCATTTCCTTGCGGTATTCTTCAGTCGCGTTGGTGACAGCGTCCGGGATTTTCAACCCATCTTTCTGCCAGTCCAGACAGCCACGCACTGCCCAGGCTAAAATTGCAGGACCAGCGATTTCTGGATTCTTCAGCTGCGCCTTGACTTGTGGATCGCGCTTGTCTTTCGGTACCACGTGTTCGAACGGCACACGCAGAATACGACGCCACATCGCATCGTCACCGGCTTTCACATCTGGGGCATCGTTCGCAACAAGCCACAGTTTGAATACGGGTACAAATTCGAATGCTTCTTTGAACAGGAATCGTGCGCTGACAGTGTCGCCACCCGTAACTGATTTGATCAGACCTTCCGCCAGGGCTTTGCCTTCATCAACTTCGATGGATGCGACGAATCGTGAACCCACCAGTCTGGCGATGTCATTGCGCGCTCCACCTGTGTTGCTGCGTTTCAGGAAGGTTTCGAAATCTGCTGTGGTGCAGTAGTCACCCATCGCGCTTTTCACAGCTTCGATGAAGGTGGATTTTCCAGAAGCTGCAGGACCATGAACAAAAAACAAAACTTCTTCGTCCGTCCTGCCTGTCAGGGAATAGCCGACAGCGCGTTGCAGGAACGCCTGCAAGTCTTTGTCACCATCGGTCGCTTCATCCAGGAAGCGTTCCCATAGTGGTAGACGTTCGTCCAGACCAATCCAGCGTACAGGCAGCTTCTTCGTGATAAAATCGTTCCTGTCGTGGAATTTCAGCGCGCCGGTTTGCAGGTCGATCGTTCCATTTTCGACGTTCAACAACCACGGATTCTGATCGAATTCGTTGACTGATGTGGCCACCTTTTCTTCGCTGCCCGCCAAGTCGATCATGGACTTCAACTTCTGGGCTGATTCGGATTGCTTCATCCATCCAAGGATGGCATCACGTTTTTCGCGATCCTGCACACCGTCAGCTTCATGCAGAATTGCCCTGGCAGTAGCTTTCGCTTTGCGCATGACAGCGCCGGTATCGTCAAGTGCCCAGCGGGTACCATCCCAGACATACCAGTTCTTCTGCTGATAGCAGTAGCGAATGTCATCACCGTGATGGGCAACCAGGCGTTCGGCGTTACCATAGTCCGTATGCGGATATCGACGTCGTTTGCGCCATTCAGGTTCAATCACATCACGCAGCTCATGCCATCCTTTACCCTGGCAACCGTTATGATGACAACCTGCGGCAATCGCCCCGTCTGCCCTTTGAACGATGTATGTCGCTGCGTTGGTGTGTTCAACATTCCAAGGGCATCTTTGCAGCACCCAGCGCTTGCCTTCCTGACGGGTTCCGGAACTGGTTCCAACATGGGGCCACGAATGTGGCCCCGTAATTCCATAGGTGTTCAGCTTCAGACGGTGGGTTTCAATCCAGTCTTCAAGATCAAAACCGCTGCTGCCAGTATCATCCGACGAAGTCGGCTGTTCGAATTTGGCCGGTTGTATCGCCAGCAGTTTGTAGCGTGAAACGACTTCTGGATATTGTGGCGATTCGTCCCACAGGATATGGCTTGGACGATGCGGACGTTCGGGCGTGTTTTCACCCTTGCGCGCCCACGTACCATACAAACGCCAGATTCTCGCCGGATTGTGGACGGACTTGTCGATGATTACCCTTGGCGTATCGAACATGCCTGCCAACGCTTCCAGCGCCCCACGGATCAGCCCGCTGTCTTCGACGGGTAGGTCAACGCGGTACATCAAATGTGCCCCGTTTCCTGAACTGGCAGAAATCGGTTTTGGCCAACCAAGTGTGGACATTTGCACGCTTACCCTTACTGCCAGATCAAGGGCAGCAGTCTGTTCTTCTTGGGTTGACGATATCCTGGCTTCACGAACTGGGTCGAAGTCGATCAGCAGCCAGTGTATTCTGGATATGTCATGGTTTTTTGCCGAACCACCGGTTGACCCCGGTGTCAGCTCGTTCAGCTTTCCTTGAACGGCGTCTACATCGATTGGATTCGGTGTGAAATAGACCCCTTCGGCGTATTGGCCGATTCGTTCTGCTTCTGACGCCATTGCTTCGTAGTCGTTGAAGAAACCGCTGTGATTCCTGGTATTCCCCGTTTCTGGATCGCGCACGTTCAAGGCGCGCAATTCTGTGATTTGATCCTCCCCGCAGATCGTTTCCAGTGTTCGTTTGATTTCACTTGTCATATTTAGCTCCGATTAATTTATGTTTTTGATTTTACTGCGGTTAACCATCCATTCACATTCTTATTCCCGATTGATGTCGTTCCATTCTGCGGATTCGAATACGTCTGGACGATTCTTTCCAGCTGGCGTCTGGAAACGCCGAATTGACGCTGGATGTAGCGGTTTGAATAGTTCCTTTCCACCGCTTTCATGACCGCCCCACACAGGCGGTCATCTTCAAGTACTTCGATTGTAGCTGTATGTAGTCCCATGTCTTTCTCCTGGTTGTGATCATGTTCCGTGCATTTTCAGTCATCACCACGGGTTAGGGAACCCGTCCACTGAATTCCTGGACGGGCTATCCCTGGAAGCGGGATGATGAAGTGAAATCCGAAACACGGTCGGGTGTTACTATATGGATTGGGGTAACCAACCTCGGGATGGGGAATCCCGGATACTAGATTTAATCAATCCACCAATCTGTAGGGTGTCGCTGGTAGGTTGTCTGCTGTCTGCTGTCGTACAACCCTGATCGAGGGAACAAAAAGTTCTGCGCGCCCTGTATACAGGATACGACTATTCCTGAATTTGTCAAGACCCAAATTCTTCTTGCACGAATCCGGATCAAAAATTGCTGATTTCGCCAAAATTCAGCTGACCATGACATTGCGATCTTCCAGTTAAACCGGAATGTCGGAATGTCGTTTTGTCGGAATGTCGCTGTCCTGGGTCCGCGCGGAATTCTTGCGGATTCAGCGGGGCGTACGCCCCTATGTCGGCTGCCCTGGCGGGGGTCTGCTGTTGTTTGATTTAGGTCGAGTGACCGAAATCGCTGCCACCGATGAAACGCGCCCTATATGGTTTATGCGACAGCTTTTCAGTTCTGTCAAGACATGATTTCTTCATGCGCGAATCCGGATCAAAAATCGTCAATTTCGAGAAAAAATCAGTCATTAGATTTCTGAATTTTCGTTATCCAGCAGATTTACTGCTACCCTAAGATGATCAGGTGCGAGGTGCGCATAGATCATTGTTGTCTTGGGATCTGAATGCCCAAGCAACTCACCGACGGTCTGCAACGTTGCATTCTTCATCACCAAGTGGCTGGCAAACGTATGGCGGAACTTATGAACGTTGCCCTGAAGGCCGAGCTTACCCAGTGTTCGTGCAAGTTCATCCCGAAGCTTGTTGCCCCTTAACACCTTACCCGTCTTGGATTTGAAGACGTATGGGTGCAGATCTGATTTGCCCTGACGCCTGATTATTTCCGCTGCACTTGGTGATAGCGGAATGATTCGTCGCTTGCCTGTCTTCGGCAGCCACCCGTTCTTGTGCGGTCCGCCCTGGATAGCAATGGTCGGATCTTTCTTGTCTAGATTCGTAACGTCTTGCCAAGTCAGATTTGTCAGCTCTTCGCGCCGGATACCCGTCCTGTAAAGAAATTCGAAGGCGTCCCGGTAGTACGGCTTCACTTCATTTAGTATGCGCACAACTTCTGCTTTTGTCCAGTACTCGATCTTTTCCGCACCTTCTGAAGCATTGAACTTCTTGATCTTCTGGGCTGGATTTTCCTGAAGCCAACCCTGTTGGATGGCGAAATTGAACATCGCCTTGATGGCACGCAATTCCATGTTCAGCGTCGCTGTCGCCATTTCCATGTTGTGACGATGCGTCAGGTATTCGTCAATCTGTGCTTTCGTCACCTGACCGGCATTTGTGACCTTGGGAAAGCTGTCCTTCATGAACTGGACAAAGTTGTTCGTGGGTGCCCGATAGCGGCGGTAGGTTGAACTGCGGGTACGAATCCGCTTGTCAGCTAGGAACCGGTTCGCCAGATCCGTCAGGAGTACATCCATCACTTCAACAGGCTCGGGAATGCCGTTCCACTTTGCCATCATTTCGTTGTAGACTTGGACGGCCTTCTGTTGGGCAAGGTCTTTCCGGGTTCCGGCTGTCTCGCGGACACGCTTGTTTTTGAACGGATCGAAGTAGTCGATGTAGTAGGCCGTTTTGCCCTTGGGATTCTTCCGTGTGCGGACGTTTGGGAAGGATGGAGCTGCCATGATTGCCTCGCCGAATTTCTGCCGACTTGGCAAATATATGGCAAATCTAGGAGAAAGAAAAACCCACAAGCCCTGTTTTTACAGAACTTGCGGGTCGATGGCTGGGGATCAGGGAGTCGAACCCCGATTACCTGATCCAGAGTCAGGCGTGTTGCCATTACACCAATCCCCAACAGGCGCGACAAAATAGGATTCACGGTCCGTGCTGTCAAGGCAGCCGGAGAAGCAATCGTCTCTCGGGTCGAATTGCGCAGCTCTCGCCGTTCTCCTACTTTCCACATGGGCGCGGGAGACCCCCGCAAGGGTTTTCATGCAACGATTTTGCCTCCCGGCGAGTCTAAGATACGGGGGGCGATCCTCGTTTCGCCACCAACCAACACAAAAACGTTTTCGAGGACCGTACGAATGAAACGTTCTGGCCTGCTGTCCCTCGTGGTTCTTTTCACCCTGGCGATCCTGTTCGCCGGGTGTGCATCCAAGCAACAGGAAACCCCACCCATCGAAGAAATCCCCATCGATACCACCGGCTTCCAGGACATCGAGCCGGAACCGATCGTCGAGGATACCCTGCCGACGGTCGAAGAGCTGGAACGCCGCCGGCTGGAAGAGCTGCGTCTCGCCGAAGAACGCAAGATGCGCCAGATCAGCCAGGACAAGGCGAGCCTGAAGGTTGTCTACTTTGAGTTCGACCAGTCCTCGCTGTCCGCCGCGACCCGGGACGCCCTCCGGCACAACGCCGAGATGCTGCGCAAGTATCCCGACTGGAAGGTGTCCGTCGAAGGCCATTGCGACGAACGCGGCTCAACCGAATACAACCTCGCGCTGGGTGAACGGCGCGCGGCGTCGGTGAAGCAGTACTACATCGATTATGGCATCGACGGCTCCCGCGTACGGCTCGTCAGCTACGGCGAGGAACGTCCGGAAGTGCAAGGCTCGAACGAAGCGGCGTGGGCGAAGAATCGCCGGGCCGTGACCGTCGTCCGCTAAACTCGCGACGAAGCCGAGGTTCCGTACCCATGCAGAAACCGATACTCGTGTCGATCCGGCGCACGGTCCGACGTGCGATGCAACAGCTCCGCCTGGGCATCACCCTTTCCGTCGCTTTGCTGATGCTCGGCTGTGCGGCGTCCAAGGAAGAGATCGTCCAGTTCCAGGAAGATCACAGCGAATTCCGCGCACGGCTGGTCCAGTTGGATCGTCAGCAGCAGCAGATGCAGGCCGACATTGACAGCATCAAGGCCCTGCTCGGCGAAAATGTGAGCCAGGAACTGCGCGCGATGCAGGCCGACCAAAGCGCCACCAGCCAGGATTTCGAACGGCGGCTGTACACGCTGACCAACCGATTCGAGGAAAATGAACGCCTGCTGAGTTCACTGCTGAAGAGCCTCGAAGAAGTCAACAAAACGCTGCGCAACCCGGCGACCATAGACGGCGTCCGCGCATCCGAAGAAGAACGCGCGCTCTACGACCAGGGCCAGGAAGAATACCTGCGTGGTGAATATGAGCTCGCACGGATGGGCTACCGTGAACTGCTGACGACCTTCCCGGAATCGCCGCTCGCCGATGACGCGCTGTACTGGCTCGCGGAATCGTTCATGGCGGACGAGCAGCCAGACTCCGCCCAGACGATGTTCAATCGTGTACTCGGCGAATACCCGGACAGCAACCGCCTGCCGGCTACGTTGCTCAAATTGGGGATCCTCGCGATGGATGCCGGCGAAAACGATGCCGCGCGCGGACACTTCGAAACCATCACCCGCGACTTTCCCGACAGCCCGGAAGCCGGGCAGGCCGCTCTGCGACTCGAGGATCTGTAGAAAGGCAGGTATGAGATGCGAGGTATGAGGCGTGAGGTGTGAGGTGTGAGGTTTTCTGGGTGAAGAGGCTGGAGTAAGCGCCTACTAAAAATTCTGCCACGGGCCTAAGTCCGTGGCATTTCTCGTCTTCTGCGATCATCCGGAACGATTCCGAATTTGTTGTTTTTTGTATATCCTGCCTTTATCTCAGAGTTCTCCTCTTTCCCGATTCGGTCGTTTTCAAACTTTCCAATGGCGTAACTTCTGGTGATCGCGGTACTTCGATCCGTCGATCAGGATCGTGTCAATCAGCACTAGCCAATCAACACAGACACCCAGTCATTGGCCGATTGTACTGCCACTTCCTGCGAGAATACCTCTGTCGGAACACAGACAAGCAGGAAGCCGACCAACAACAAGACCACCAGAAACAACAGGTAGTTCAACGCCGGTGGAGCTGTACTATTGCGGTTCATCATGCATCTCCCCAACGGGTCTGTACCGGACGTCCGTACCGGACACACTACAGCCCGTTGCTGTTCACCCCAAAGCCAATCCTCTGTCATGCGGATGACATGCCGTACTGCTGCAAGAAGAGAGTGGAGAGAGGGGAAGACCGTGATCACCCGGTGACCAGGCCGCCAACCATCGGACCCGGCGGTTTCACGGTGAAGGGTGCGCCAGCCCGGGACCGCAACGTCCAGACTCGCGCATAACATCCACTTGATCCAGGCGAAACCACTCATCGAGTGACCTCATAAATCAAAACCTGTGCAGAAACAAAACGCCCAGCTGATTGGGCTGGGCGTGTGATTGAGAGAACAAAAGGGGCGGTCGACGCCGGGGCATGGAATGGGGGTTGAGACATGGGCGAGGGAGCGACGCTCGGCCGCCCATTCTGCTCTCTCATCGCTTGTCAAGGTCCTGCGGTACTGCTTTATGGTCACTGCCGTCACCGGCAGGTTGCCATCAAATCAGGGGCCAGGTTGCTCAGGCCTCAGCCCCTAGGAGGAGGATGCGCCACAAGAAACTCACATTTGCATGTGTGGGAAGGTGTTCCAGGTGACGAGATTGTTTTCAAAGTTCAAACTGACTTCCTGCGACTGACTCATCTGGTGCCGGGCGTTTGCGTCTATTCCGTCAATCACGACGTTCACACCCATGGCGACTGAAATTCCGAACAAGATCACGGCGAGGACGATTGCCAGAAACTGCCGCTGCTCCATCTGTCGTCCTCCCCTTCCTGTCTTGTCCCTGATCGCCTGTCTGTCGCTGTTCGCCTACTTCATTTACAAGCCGCGTGCCAGTTTTCTTCTCATTCCTTAACTCACTTCTATATCCAATCTTAGCTATACTCTCCCCTCCTACCCGCCGTGAGCGATATCAACCAGTGGCTGGATTGACGTGGTCGATACGAACCAATTGGTTGATTTCAACCACACAAACCGCGGGTGGACTCTTCACTCGTCTCTGGGCTCTCGTTCCTCGTCTCTCGGCGGTTCGGGATCGGGGGGCTGCGGGCGGCGACCCGGTGTGGCCCGACTGGATGGTTTTGGCCAAGTCGGGTATCATGGAGACCTGCGGGCTGCGGGCGGCCGTTGGCAACGTCCGGAGATGGTGATCAACCGGCGGAGACTACGATGCACGTCATTCCTCAGCCCCGTGTATGCGGCTGAGGAAGAGCCAGCTTGCCAGCGGGTTCGCTCTTGATTCATCCTGGTCGAAGTCGCCGGCTTCCTCGAAGCGGGCTCTTCCTCACGTCTCTTCGTTCCGTGAGGAATGACACATCGGCCACCAGTCGACACGTACCCGCAACCCTGCGCGACCCGTGGTCAATTCGCGAACGTCAACCTGTGACTGACAGAGAAACCCGGCAACGGGTGTCGCCGGGTCAAGGCGGACAATCGTCCGCAAATCGAAGTGTAGTAGTCGCCAATCTAGACTCTGCCGGCCCTGGTCCGCTGACTGCATTCCGCGGTCCGTAGTCCGTAGTCTACTCCAACGTGTTGTCGCCGGCTTCCTCGTCGTAATCGCCATGAATGCCGTACAGGTCGAGCTGGTCGAAGACAAAGATCGAGCTGATGCCGAAACGCATGCCCTTGGCGAAGTCGAACATCCCGTGCTCCCAACCCATGCCGAAATCGGTCTGCCAGAAGCCGTATCGGAGGCCGAATCCGAGGCCGAACGCCAGGCCAGAACGTCCGCCGACACTCGCCCCGCCGCGCAGGTTCAACCAGTCGAGCGTATAGTGCTGGATACCCAACCCGGCACGCAGGAACGCATCCGCGCCGATCACGTCGTTGGTCTGGGCTGTCATCCCGCCCGTAAGCGTGATCCGCTCATTGAGCACATAGGCGCCGTTCAGCTTGATCAGACGTGGCAGCTCGGTCTTCAGGTTCTCCGTTTCCGCGTACAGCGAGTCCACCGGATTAAAGTTGTCTTCCCAGTAGTTCTCGTCGTTCATGCCGCTTAACGGAAGCCCGTCAAGGTCCATCGCATACACCGCGCGCTTGCCCTCATCCCACGTCATCTGGTTGATCAGGTTGATGATGCTCAAGCCGGCGGTCGCCCGTCCCTCCAGCAGCTTCATTCCGATCCCGAGGTCAACACCGACACCGTTCCCCGCGATGAACTTGTCCGAATAGAAGTCGTCCTCTTCGTTGCCGCTCAACTGGCCGGCACCGACGACTTCGAAGTAGGCGTAGGAGCGCGTGCCGTCGTAATCGGTGAGGAAGGAACCTTCGAATTCGTCAACGTCGGCGAAGGCGTGCCCGAGGAAGTAATTGAAGGTGACGCCAGCGGTCAGCTCTTCCAACCAGTCCACTTCCTCGGCGTAGTTGAAGTTCTTGGCGAAGGTGAAGCCAAGCCGCGACAACCATACCCCGGACATGTCCGTCTCGGAGAATTCCTTCAATTCGCCCAGATTCTCGACCGGATTGCCCATCAACGCGAGGTCGGTAAATTCGTCATCCAAATCCGCGTCGATGCCCATGCCCATGTCGTAGGTGAACGCCATCGTCAGGTACTGCGTCGGAAAGCTGAATCCGATAAAGCGGGCGTACCAGTCCGTGTTGAAGTTTAACTTGTCCTGATCCACCTTGTCCGCGAGGATCTGCTTGATATCATCCGTCCAGTACATGTCACTGCGGAAGTAATCAAACACGTCCTTGTTCGAATAGGCGTTGTTGCCGAACCGGAACCCGAAGTTGATGATCGGAATGGAGACCGTCACCTTCGGCTGATCCTTGAAGGCGAGAAACGCCGGGTTCAGCCCGACGACCCGGACACCGATCGCGTCCGCCGCCGAGGTCATGCCCATGGACACGTCCCGCGCCTGCACCGGGTGCATCGCGTACGTTGTCCCCCAACTAGTCAGGCCGGCGAGAACGGCGAACGCCAGCACGAAGATCTTCTTGCGTGTTGTCATCGTTCCGTCCTCCGGCTCAGTCATCACCGTTGATCTTGAACAGTACTTCGCCAATTACCGATACGTCGAGGTAGTCCTCCACGTTGACCACAACTCCGGTCGTGTCTGTGGCCTCCAGTAGCAGCACCTGCCGGGTGTACACGCTGTCCTTGGCAAACACCTTCATCCGTGAGGTCGGGATGCGGGAGAATAACGTATCCACATAGGTCCCGATCGGCCGGCCGTTATCATCCACCGCAGGTGGGTTGATGTACATCGGCGCAGGTGCCTCACCGCCTTCGATGAAGGTCATCCCGTATGTGTCAAAGCCTAGAAAGCTTTCCCCGATTTTTTCCCCGAGCTTCAGCTTCTGCTCCGCCTCTTCCTCGCTCCCGAACTTGCCCGCCATCAGGTACAGGTAACCGCCAACCGGCATTGCGTTTTCCACGATCGCGTACAAACTGAATTCCTTGATGTCCGGGTTGATCGGTTCCTCAAACATCTGAACCGGAGGGCGCAACGGAGTATCATCCGACATCACATAGGAGATCGGTGCCTCCAGCTTGAACGCGGGCACGATGTAGTCGTACAGATTCAACGCGTACGCCGTATCCGGCACGCCAAACACCTCGTAGCCGGTGCGCACCGTGCCGGTAATCGCAACTTCATCCGGCAAGATGTTGAGGATGTTTGAGATGTCGGTGATCACCATCCGTTCCTGCCGGCGGCCGAGGTTGCGGACCACGGTCGTTTCCGCCTTCAGAAATGCCGCGGCGTTGGACGCCTTGATGTTCAGCGTCAACTCCATCGGCGCTTCGATGTTGTTCTGCATGTCGAGAATCAGGTCCGCATTCCGCAACGACAGGTTGTTTGCCAGGTCTTGTTGCAGCTGTTCCTCATCCTCGAACTGCGTAATCTCAACAACTTCTTCCGTGATGTCGTATTCGTAGTCACGGAACACACCTTCCGCCGTGCTCAACACAAGATCGCTCAGCTGGAACGTGCTCACCACCGAGTTGCCGACCGCAATCACCGAGGTATCCGGCACACCGGGCGAGATCTCACCGGAACTGAGGATCGTTACCGTGGTCTGAACGTTGAATTCCTGGTTCGTTCCTGGAGTTTCAGGAATGGACGGGTACCGCACCCGCATCCCCTCGATATTGATCGTACCCTCGGCAGTCTGCGGATCTTCGCCCGGACGGGTTCGAGACATCTCAAACGTCGTGTCGTACGGAACATCGCCATCATCCCGGAAAACGCGCGGGAAGGTCAACGTGATGATCGTGTTCACATCCGTCTCGTTAACCACGCTGTAAAACACGTATCCCGAGTCAACAATCGCGCGCTTGATCCACAGATCATTGTTCAGGTAAATGATCTCGCTGCGGGTCTGCGGTTTCTGACGGGCGATCACCGCTTCGGCGTAGTCTGCATGCAACGTGTCCACGATCAGCGTGAAGTTGAGCGCGTCCGCGTGGTTCGCGGTGATCGTCTGTTCCTGCCCGTTCGCCGTAAACTTCATCCGCAGCCGCGCCGTCAGCGTGTCGTCATACATGAAATACGACATCGGCATCAGATCATTCGGACTCACCTGGCCGTATTCGAACACGGTAAGCGGCACAAACACACCCGGCTCGTGAATCCGTTCACGCATCACCGTAACCTGCAAATCATCAAATTCGATGTCGGTGTTGTTTTCCATCACCAACTGAATTTCACCCTCGATGATATGCGCGTACTTCATCGAATCGAGCTGATCGAATTCGACATCACCGCCCTCATTACCAACGAGATTCCACGTCCCACCGCCCGGCGGCAGCGGCACCTGGTCCCCGTCATTGTAGTTCGTCGGGAAGCCAAGCGTGGTGAACATGTCGTCCAGCGTGTACGATTCATCCAGCTCATCCGAGAACGGGATGACGATCGTGTCTGTGGGAACGTCGAAAACAACGGACTCATGATCCCCAAGGAACATGTCGTCGCGATCGACAAGCACGCTGTCCAGGGTATCCGCAACAATGAACGTCAGGACGCCGTCTTCACCCTCGGTAAACGCGTATCCACTGTCAGCCAGAGAGGTTGAATCAAGCAAATCGTTGATTCCATAGCGTTCGGTGCTGAACGCAACGGAGAAGGGGATATCCCATTCGGGAGCCCCCAGGTCGGTGGGTAAGGAACAGCGTAGCATGGTCAATCCGAGCACGACCACGACCGCCAGAGACCACCACTTTTGACTACGTGGCGTCTGGTTCGCCGGCGCCATATGCGATTCCTCCGTCTGGATGTGAGTGAACCGGCCACCGCGTGGCCGGTTCACATCACTCACTCTGTTGCGGCCCCGACAAGCAAGGGACCTATCACGTGCCTTCCTGCCAGTCTGAGAGGTAGGCTATCTGCTCTTCCGTTAACTTGTCAACCTTCAGACCCATCGCGTTCAGCTTCAACCGTGCGACACGGTCTTCGATTTCCGCCGGTGGATCGTACACCTTCTGATCCAGATCCTTGCCCGCGCCCGAGATGTACGAACTCGCCAACGCCTGCGTCGCAAAGCTCATGTCCATCACGCTCGCCGGGTGACCTTCCGCCGCCGCGAGGTTGATGAGACGGCCTTCCGCCAGCAGGAAAATGCGGTTGCCGGACTCCAGCTGGTATTCGTCCACATTCTCACGAACACCACGTTGAACCGACTTCGCAAGATCGTTCAACGCCGGAATGTCGATCTCAACGTCAAAGTGACCGCTGTTTGCGACAATCGCGCCGTCCTTCATCTTCGCGAAGTGCTCGCCGCGAATCACATGCTTGTTGCCGGTCAAGGTGCAGAACAGGTCGCCGATCCCGGCAGCCTCTTCCATCTGCATCACACGGAACCCGTCCATCGCCGCTTCCAGCGCCTTGACCGGGTCGATCTCGGTAACGATCACGTTCGAACCCATCCCGCGACAACGGTTCGCGAAGCCGCGTCCGCACCAGCCGTAGCCAATGGTGACCACGTTCTTGCCCGCAAGCAGGATGTCTGTGGCACGGATGATGCCGTCCACCGTAGACTGGCCCGTTCCGTACCTGTTATCAAACATATTTTTTGTCTTCGCGTCGTTGACCGCGATCACAGGCAACTGGAGAGCGCCGCTTTTTTCCATCGCACGCAAGCGAATCACGCCCGTCGTGGTCTCCTCCAGCGAGCCGATCATGTCACCGATCTGATCCTTGTACTTCTCATGGATCAACGTGACCAGGTCACAACCGTCATCCATCGTCACGTGCGGCTTGTGCTGCGCTGCAGCGTTCAGATGCGAGTAATACTCTTCGTTGTTCGCGCCGTGAATCGCGTACACACGGATGTCAAAGTCACGAACCAGGCTCGCCGCGACGTCGTCCTGCGTCGACAACGGATTCGACGCGCACAACACCACGTCCGCGCCGCCGGCCTGCAACGTGCGAACCAGGTTCGCCGTTTCCGCCGTCACATGCAGGCACGCGCTCATGCGCACGCCACGCAACGGCTGCGTCTCACGAAACTCTTCCCGGATCTGCGCGAGAACCGGCATGTTGTTGTCTGCCCAGCGGATCCGGCGCAAACCCTCATCCGCCAGGTCAAGACTGCGAATATCGCATTCGTTTGGTTTCACGAATTGGTTTCCTCGTACGTACCACTGCCAAAAATACCAAGAACTGTTGCCCTAGACAACAGTAATTATGCTTTCGATGCTACTTTACGGCTTTCTTGAGCACCGGCGCAAGCGCGCTGGTGTCCTCCCAAGGGAACCCTTCCTCCTCGCGGCCGTAGTGCCCGTACGTTGCCGTGCGCCGATAAATCGGACGCCGCAGGTTCAGCACATCGATCGCACCCGCCGGGGTCCAGTCGATGGATTCCCGCAGCAGCTCCGAAATCTTCTCGTCGTCCAGCTTGCCCGTGCCGTACGTGTTGACGTACAAGCTGACTGGTTCACGGACACCGATGGCGTACGCGACTTGGATCATGCAACGATCCGCCAGGCCCGCCGCAACAACGTTCTTCGCCGCGTAGCGCGAGATGTACGCGCCGGACCGGTCGACCTTTGTCGGGTCTTTGCCGCTGAATGCCCCGCCGCCATGGGGAGCGTAGCCGCCGTACGTGTCGACGATGATCTTGCGCCCGGTCAGCCCGGCGTCCGCCTTCGGACCACCCTGCACGAAACGTCCGGTCGGGTTGATGTGCTTGATCAGCTTCTTCTCGTCGTACATGTCCTTCGGCAGAACCGGCTTGATCACCTTCTCCCAGACCCCGTCCTGCACGTCGCTGAGGCTGACGTCCGGCGAGTGCTGCGTCGACAGCACGACCGTCGTGATCTCCACCGGCTTGTCGTCCTCGTACCGGATCGATACCTGCGCCTTACCATCCGGACGCAACCACTCCAACTCACCCGCCTTGCGCACTTCGGCAAGCTTTTTCGTCAACTGATGCGCCAGCGATATCGGCATCGGCATCAGCTCTTTCGTCTCCTTGCACGCGAAGCCGAACATCATCCCCTGGTCGCCCGCACCGGCACGGTCCACGCCCAGCGCGATATCGGTCGCCTGCTGGTCGATAGATGTCAGCACGCTGCAAGTGTCCGCATCAAAACCGATATCGGAATGGATGTAGCCGATGTCCCGGATCACGTCACGCACAATCGTCGGGATGTCGACATACGTTTCGGTGGTAATCTCACCGCCGACCATGCAAAGGCCGGTGTTCACGAACGTTTCCGCCGCCACACGCCCGAACGGATCCTCCGCGAGGATCGCATCGAGGATGGCATCGCTGATCTGGTCCGCGACTTTGTCCGGATGACCCTCGGTCACCGACTCACTGCTGAAGACAAAGCCTGCCATGGATGAACCTCCACTGTATGATGATGATGAATCAATCGTTCGCAATACTCATGCCCCGGAAGGGGTGTCCGGGTTGGTGCAACGTGCCCGTGTCCGCTTGCGGACGCGGATCAACCGACTTCGGGATCTTCCGTCAGATCACGTCCCCGGTTCAAACCAAATCGGAAGGTTCTTGAACCGGGACTTCATGTACTCCAGCAGGTGCGCGCGTACCTGCGGTGCCGTGTCCAACCGTAACGACTCTTCCGCCAACTTGCGCGCTTCCGCCAACGTTGACGAAATCACCAGCTTCTTCACCTCCGGCACCAGCGACGGACTGGTCGACAATTCATCCAACCCGAGGCCCAGCAACAACAAGGTGCCCAGCGGCTGCCCGGCCATCTCACCACACATCGACACCGGAATCTGCGCCATCCGGGCGGCGTCAACCGTCATCCGGATCAGGTTCAGCACCGCTGGATTGAACGGTTGATGCAACCCCGCGACCTGTTCGTTGCCACGGTCCACCGCCATCGTGAACTGCACCAGATCGTTCGTACCGATGGAGAAGAAATCCACATGCGGCGCGAAACGGGACGCCAGCAACGCCGACGACGGCACCTCGACCATCATCCCGACCGGAACCTCACGGCTGTAGTCGATGCCCTCCGCCTCGAGTTCGGCGATCACGTCCTGCAATACGTCCTTCGCCTGGTGCAACTCCTCCAGCGTACTGATCATCGGGAACATCAGCTTCGCCGGACCATGCACTGCCGCGCGCAAAATCGCCCGCAACTGCGGCTTCATCATCTCGGGACGATCAAGCCCGACACGGATCGCGCGCCAGCCGAGGAACGGGTTGTTCTCCACCGGAATGCCCGCGCCCGGGAACGCCTTGTCGCCGCCGAGATCGAACGTGCGAAACGTAATCGGCCGCCCGTCCAACGCGTTGATTACATCCCGGTACGCGTTGTACTGCATCTCCTCATCGGGCAGGCCGCCGTGGGTCAGCACGAGGTATTCGGTGCGGAACAAGCCAACACCGTCCGACCCGTTACGGATCACCGCCGCCGCCTCGGACGGCATCTCGATGTTACTGTTGAGTAAAACGGAGTGACCGTCTGTGGTTACCGCACGCTGGTCACGTATATCCTCAAGGGATTTTACAAACTCCTTGTACTCACGATGTTTCTGTTCATACCTGGTCAACTGTTCGGCGTCAGGGTGCAACACCACCTTGCCGGAATTGCCGTTGATGACGACCGTGTCGCCACGCCGCACCGACGACGTGATGTTCCGCAATCCGACAACACTCGGCACGCCCAATGTGCGTGTCAAAATCGCCGTGTGGCTGGTCGCGCCGCCGGCATCTGTCGCCACCGCGATGATCTGATCCTGCGGCAAACGGAGAATATCGGTCGGATTCAATTCCGCAGCGAGCAGCACGCACGGTTCGTCCGGAATGTCCGACAACACGTGGTCGTCCTCGCCGTCGAGCTGCCCCACCAGACGGCGGCAGACATCCCGCACATCCTGCGCGCGATCCCGAAAATACGTGTCTTCCTGCTTGTCGAAATGGCGGGCGTAATTGTCGAGGATCTTGAACGCGGCAAACTGTGCTGAAACGCTTTCGGTGCGAATCAATTCACGGATCTCATCAAACGCCGGTTCGTCTTCGAGAATCATCAGGTGGGTGTCGAAAATGCGGGCGACAACGTCCCCGAAACGCCGGGCCGCACGCTCCCGGTGCAACTCAAGCATCGCCCGTGCACGCTCGATTGCCTTGTCCAACCGGGCCAGCTCAAGCTCGATATCCGTTATCTCGCTGCGCTGAACCGTTTTCCGTTCACGCCGGAGCAAAAACGCCGGTCCCAGGCCAATGCCCGGAGCCACCGCCTGGCCCGACCAGACACTCTCTTGATCCATGGGTGGGTTATCGCTTCTTCAGGTTGCGCCCGGCTTGCAATATACGAGGCTTTCGAGGCAATGGCAGGGGTACCAGAACCCCGGGGGGACACACTGAGACAGCCGCGCTATTCTTCGTAAAACTTGTTGTTGACCAGATCCACCAACTCATCCAGACACGCTTCCTCGTCCGGACCGTCACACGAAATCTCGACTTCCGCGCCACTCTCCGCAACCAGCGTCATGATCCCGAGAATGCTCTTCGCGTTCACCGACTCACCATCCCGCGCCAACTCAACCTTCGTCGAGCGGTATTTGCCGGAGATCTTCACGATCCGGCTCGCCGGGCGTAAATGCAATCCCAGCTTGTTTCGCAAGATGACAGTCTTGCTCTTCATCGACGCAAACATCCCCTGCAGTTGCCGGACCACGCCGGCAGCTCCGGACCGATCCAACAGGCACCGGACAAGTTCCATGGTTTTCGGGTTACGACACGCGGGCCGGTCCCGTGAACCGCGGACCGGTGAGCACGGGAGCATAGGCATGAAACCACACCCTCGGCAAGCCGGATGAGAGGGTGATGTGTGTGGTTCGGCAGGCGTGGCCCGGCTTGGTGCCGTTGCCAAGTCGGGTGTCATGGCCGATGTGTGGCCCGGCTTGGTGCCGTTGCCAAGTCGGGTGTCATGGCTGACTATGGCAATGATAACTTGAACTCCGTACTTTTACCCGTTGCAAACTCGATTTCACAGGTGCAAATACCATTGAAAAGCCAAATTTTCTTTTGGAGCTTGTCATGAGAGACCTGATTAGAAGATACCGTATTTGTCGGCTCAGTTTTGCTCTGTACATTTTCGTCCTTGTTGCACCCGCTTACGCTCAACTGCAGCCTGTGTGGGAGATTACTGTAGGTCCTGATTCGGTTGAGACTCTTGGAGGTGCGACGCTGTTACGGACAGGATCTTTGTTCCTTTCCGTCAGCAACGTTCATGGCACCTCAGCTTACTATCATATTGACGATTCGGGGCTTCACTCTATCGGTCACATAGAACCCGAGTATCAGTACCCCGCAGGTCTTGAGCTTTCAAGTCACGGAATCGCTGCCGTCCTAAGCCAGCAGGATGTTAGTAGCCAATTAGGATTAATTGAGTTAGCTCAACAACAGTTTCAGTTATCATGGATTCTGAATTCATCATATCGTTCTAGCTATCTCCACTATACGGACTTTTATGACAGATACTTCTATGCTGGTGGCGTTCTCAACCGATCACAGGCTTGTGTAGAAGTATTGAATCGTAACGGTAATACTATTTGGCAGGATGTTCTTTCTGTATCAGAACAAGAGGCTATTGACGTTAACGATGTTGCTATGAATGTTGTCGGTAATATATACATGCCTATTATATATTCATATAATAATACAGTACGTCTTTTATTAAGAACATATGATGTTGATGGTCTATTCACTACTCAACAAGTGTATCCAGCTCCTCCGGGCTTGCTCATGTATGCTCGTAGTTGCGATATCGCCGTTGATGGTAATGTTTATCTTTCAGGAGTTTTTTCACTGGCCGAAAATTCTGTGTCTTCTATCGTAGCTTTTACTCCCGATGGTGAATTAATCCATAGTTATGGCGATGGCGAATTCTCTAAGGTGATAACATATACTTCTGATGGTGGTTATTTCTCGGTAGAGGGATCGTTTCAATATGAACCCTTGACGATTAGAAGATATGACGCATCATATACATTACTGTGGGAAAATTCCTTTATCGTTGATGATGATAATTTTATTACCTTTTACGATTCATTGATCATTCTAGATCCTTCCGGATATTTTTATCTTATTGGAAGTTATGAACGTGAAATTCAGAATGAATACGAAAGAAACGTATTCGTGGCTAAATTTACCGGTGAACAAACCGATTTGGCTTTAACGGTTAATAACTATGGAAATGACTCATCCGTTCCGGCACCAGGAAGGTTCTATTGGCACGGTGAGTTGACAAATAACACGGATTCTGACATAACTACAGATGTGTGGGTAATTGTCCGAGGACCAGATGGCTATCCCAGCGAGCCCTTGCGTATCTGGTCGGATATCACCATACCTGCGAATAGTATCTACGAGGCCGATCTACGGCAAAATGTCCCCGCAAATGCAGCAAGCGGTGAATACAACTACGTCGTCCGTGCCGGTGCATATTCCCCCGACGATCCTCAGCATACGATTCAAGCCTACTTCCCGATAACCGTCACTGGCGGTACCGATGTTGTCCGTGACCCGCCTCGCATGCATGGGATTGTCGCCGCACCATTCGATGAGCCAGCGCAAGTTGAGATCACGCCAGAGTTTAAGACAACGAAGTAGACTAATCTGTTGTACCACATCGCTGGTCTATTGAACCCCACCCTGTTGCGCGGGCGTGGCTCTGTGCGTATGCTTTCCCCGACATGGCAGATGTGAGGGAATCCCCGTTGACCAGCAACGACATCATCACACGCGGTAAGGAAATCTTCTCCGTCGAACTCGCGTCCGCGGAGAAAGTCCGGAAACGGCTCGGCCAGAGCTTCGTCGACACCATTGACGCGATCATGAACAGCAACGGCAAGGTGGTGCTCATCGGCGCGGGCAAGTCCGGCCTGATCGCGCAGAAAATCGCCGCTACCCTGCGTTCCACCGGCATAGTCGCCCTGTTCCTGCACCCGAGCGACGCCGCGCACGGCGACCTCGGCATGGTCACCGAGGGCGATATCGTCTTCCTCATCTCCAAGTCGGGCGAAACGGAAGAAGTCCGCGAACTGATCCCCGCCTTGCGCCGTAAAAATGCCACCATCATCGCGATGGTCGGCGAGGAAGCGTCCCGGATCGCGCGCCAGGCCGACATCTGGCTCGATATCGGCGTCGAACGCGAAGCCTGCCCGATCGGCCTCGCCCCGACCAGCTCGACCACCGTCACCATGCTGATGGGCGACGCGATCAACGCCGTCCTGATGCAACTGCGCGGCTTCACCGAAGAAGATTTCGCGAAGAATCACCCCGGCGGCAGCCTCGGCAAGCAGTTGCTGCTGGATGTTTCCGACCTGATGCACGGCGCGGACGACAACCCGACCTGCTCGCCAAACACCCCGATGACCGACGTGCTGCCGCAACTCACCAGCACCGCGCTCGGCGGCGTGACCGTGATTGACGACAAGCAGCACGTGCTCGGAATCATCACCGACGGGGACGTGCGCCGTGGCCTCGAAAAGCTGGGACGTGATTTCCCGGACGCTACCGCCGAACAGGTGATGAGCGTCAATCCGACCTGCGTTTTCGCGGACGAAAAAGCCATCGACGCACTGCTGCTGATGGAAAACCGGCCGCGTCAGATTACCGTGCTGCCCGTCATCGACCGCGACAGCAAATGCGTCGGCATGCTCCGTCTGCATGACCTCGTGCGCGCCGGAATCCGCCCGGGACGGTGAGGACTGACAGTTCTCAGTAGCCAGTTAACAGTGATCGGTGGTCAGTGGTCAGGTACCTGAATCCTGTACTCAGTGATCCGTAACAGATGAGACAACGATGGAAATCCTCGTCTTCAGTCCCCTGTGGTTGCTGTGTTCGATCATCGCGTTCTTCGTCGGCAACAAGAAATCGGGTGGCGGCTGCCTGTGGGCGTTCCTCGCGCTGCTGTTCGGCCCCTTCGCGCTGTTGTTTGCCCTGATCGCGCCGTACAAGAAGTAGCGCCCGGGCTGTTCGCAGGCGGACACCGCCGGTCGTGTGCGGACACGACTGACCTCCCCCGACAACGCACTATTCCGTAACCTCTTCCCCGACTCCCGCGTCCTGTCAACACATCCGGCGACAATCAAGCTCCGGCACGGGACTTGCCTGAATCACGGTAACCGTTGTACCCGTAAACAGAACCTGCCGCTGCCAGGGGGGAACCATGTGGCGCAGCTATACCATCACCGCCATCCGTAACCTGATGCGCAACCGCTTCTACACCGTACTCAACCTCGTCGGGCTCGCGGTGGGTATCTGCGCTGTCCTGCTGATTGCGCTCTACATCCACTATGAACTGACCTGGGACCGGCACATCCCCGGTTCGGACCAGGTGTACCGTGTCCTGGTCAAGCCGAACCCGAACGAGGAGGACCAGCAGGCGTTCCCGTGGGTATCGGTCATGGTGGACAAGGAGTATCTCTCGCAGGTTCCTGGCATCGCCGCGATTACACATTTCAGCCGCCGCCATCCGCAGATCCGGCAAGGTGATGTTCTGCTGCGGCAGGAAGTACGATACGCTGATTCGACGTTCATGGACATCTTTCGCCCGACCGTGCTGGAGGGCGACCCGAGTACCTTCCTGCACAATCCGGACGGCCTGCTGCTGACCCGTAGCGCGGCGATGAAGTTCTTCGGCGAAACCTACGTCACCGGCCGCACCCTGCTGGTCGACAACGGCGACGAGCTGCAGCCGATGCGCGTTGAAGGCGTGCTCGAGGATCCCGCGCCGAACGAAACCGTGCAGTACGAGGTGCTGGCGTATTTCCCGACGCAGGAAGACTACTTCCTCACGATGAACGACAACCTGTGGCAGGTTGTGTTCTCACACACCTGGCTGCGCCTCGAATCCGGTGCCAACATGGCTACAGTGGAAGCCGCGCTGCACTCCCTGCCACGGCCCGACGGCGAGCCGGCAGGTGGAAAACGTGACCCCAGCCGCTACATCCTGCAGCCGCTGAACGAGGTCCACCTCACCCTCTCCAACCCGCGCAAGTACACCATCAATGGCAACCCGCAGGCCGTTGGCATTCTGTCCGTCATCGCGATGGTGGTCCTGTTGCTGGCGTGCATCAACTACGCGATCCTGACCGTCGGACGGTCCACCTTCCGGCAGCGGGAAATCGGAGTGCGCAAGGTGCTCGGTGCGCAACGCGGCGAACTGGGACGGCAATTCTGGCTTGAGACAGCGATCCTTGTGGCCTGTGCATTGATTCCGGCCCTGCTGCTGGTGGAATTGCTTCTACCGGTGTTCAACAATTACGCTGACACGGCTTTGTCCCTGCACGCCGGCTTCTCCACCGTCCTGATTGCGCTGGGAGCCGCGACCCTGGCAACCACCCTCGCCGGGCTGTATCCAGCGATGGTGATGACCCGCTACCCGATCCTCAACGCGCTGAAGAACAGCCTGCGTGTCGGTGGACGGGGCGGATTCCGCCGTGGTCTTTTGCTCCTGCAACTGGGTGTCACCATCCTGCTCGGGTCCGTGACAACCGTGATGGTGCTGCAGCTCAATTTCATCGTCAACCGCGACCTCGGGTACACGCCGGACAACCTGGTTACCCTGCATGCCACCGCGCGGGAAGGGCTGGCGGAAGACATCACACAACGCCTGCAATCCGGCGGCGAGGGATCAATCGATCTGGTCAGCGCTTCCGCCGTGGCCTGCACTTTCGGTGACCACTGGAACAAGATTTACTATCCGCAGGAGGATGGGACCGAGATCATGTTCTACCAGAACACCGTCTCACCCAACTTCCTCGAAACCTGTACCATTCCCGTAATTCAGGGACGCGACTTCCGTCCGGATGAACAACACGGCGCGGTGATTGTCAACGAGGCGTTCGTGCGGGACATGGAACTCGACGCACCCGTCGGCGCGACGATCCCGTTTATGTTCGGGAACGCGCAGATCGTGGGCGTAACCCCCGATTTCCACTATCACAGCCTGCACGATCCGATCGACCCAATGGCGTTACTGCTCGACCGGGACGATCTGAACAGCGAAAACCGGTCGATGTCCATCTCCCAGTACGGCACACGGCCAACCATGATCCTCGCCCGACTGGAACCGGGTCAGGTTCAGGAATCAGTGAGCGCGCTGGGCGCATTGTGGCAAAACTGGGTACCGGACGCGATGTTCGACCTGCGGTACGTCGAAGATGAACTCGCGTCCCAGTACAGCGAAGAAAAACGGTGGAACAGCCTGGTAGCGATCACCGCCGGCCTCGCAATCCTGATCGCGCTGCTCGGCATCGCCGGGGTCACCGTGCTGCAAGTCCTGCAACGCAGCAAGGAAATCGGGATCCGCAAAACGCTCGGCGCGTCGGTTTCCTCCATCCTCACATTGCTCAGCCGTGAGACCGTCGGTCTGATCATCTTCGCCAGCGCCATCGCCGGACCGATTGCATGGGTGATCAGCCAGCGCTGGCTGGCGACGTTCGCGTTCCGTGTGGACGCGGGCGTGCTGCCGATGATCGTTGCGGCGAGCGTTGTGCTGGTACTGGCGGTAAGCCTCGTCCTTGCCCTGTCCTACCGCCTGTCGCAGGTCCGCCCGGCTGACGTGCTGCGGGATGAATAAACGCGGCTACGGTCAGCGGGCTGTGCGCTATAGGCTGCGGTCGGCGGACTACTGTCACCGGTCTGTAGCCAGCGAATTGTTGGCGCTGGGCGATAGGCTATGGGCTATGGATGTGTGGCCCGACTTGGTGTGTTTGTGTCCAAGTCGGGTGTCATGGATGACTGAGGAAAAACCATCGTGCACTAGACATTCATGTCTGGGATCATCCGCCACAACACAAAACGGGGACAGGCAAACTCATCACCTGTCCCCGCTGTCTTGTAGTTCACTGAACACTGACGACTGACCACTGGGCACTATCTTCCTACCGGACCAATGCCACCTTCCGGAGTAGCTGTTTCTGCCCCGCAGCTGTTGCCCGCAGGAAGTACACGCCGCTCGCCACGCCATCCGCCGACCAGCTGAAGTCATGGTCCCCAGCAGCCAGTTGACCGTGATGTAGCTGACCGACCACCTGGCCCCGCAGGTTGACGATATCCACCGTCACCTCGCCCTGCTGTGGAACCTGCAGGCTTACGTGAACCGTCGAGTTGAACGGGTTCGGATACACGTGGGAGAGGGAAAACTCACTCGGTTGCGTTGCCTCGACATCCGCGAGATCCGCACTCACCGTCGCCTGCTCCACCCAACCCAGCTGTTCCCAGCTGGAACGGGGTGTTTCGTGCGCATCAATCGCAACCGGTTCCTTACGGAACCAGAAGGAGTCGCTGGTGTAGACAAACGGATGCAGCCCGAGGTTGACACGAAACATGTAGTACCCGGACGGCGCCATTCCCGGAACACTGGTAACAAGGTCGTTGTAGAAGTTCGTGTTGCCAGGTACCAGGGTGAGCGAAACCATCGCCACAGCGTACGAACTCCCGTTCGGCAGAATCGCTTCTGTCCAGCCCTGGACAACCTGTGCCGTCGGCAACGTGTTGGTGATGGTCACATCGTACACCAGATCCCCACCTTCGGGATCGATGTACTGGCCAAAGGATCCGCCGTCAACCTCAACATCAACCAGCGCCAGCTCTTCGGTGCCGTAGCGGGCGATGAACGGCGGATGCGACGTAGCTCCAAAATCGCCATCGCCAGCAACCATCAACGAACCGTCGCGCAGCACGGCGACATCGCTGAACCCTTCGTCACTTCCCACCGTGGGGTCACCTTCGAGGATGTCCCAGATGGTGCTGCCATCGGTGTGATCAACCTTGAGCAGCAATGCGTCCGCATGCGATGAGCCATCGGCTTCGTAACGGCCCGCCAGCAGCCAGTTTCCATCGCTATCCTTGTTGACAGTCAAGAAATAGCTTGCCTGGTTCCCGTCACCCATTCCGTAGAAATGGCTGAAGAGCAAGGTTCCGGTTGCGCTGAATTTGCCGTGCCACGGGTGACGGTTCTCCCCATCCGCGCTGACACTGTTGCCTGCGAAATACAACGTTCCATCGTCCGCCTCACGGATCTCCGTGAAGTGATTCCAGTCGGGCCTGCTCAGAATCGTCTCCCAGACCATGCTTCCATCCATGGTCGATTTCAGAATCCAGCCATCCCAATTGTCCGTCTCATAGTACCCGCCGCCAACCATCACCAGGTGGTTGTCCGCCGTCACCTCGATGTCGCTGAAGCTCATCGAACCGGAGTGTCCGTCGGGAATGAAGCTGATCGTGTTCAGCAGGTTGCCATCTTCGTCGAATTCCCAGATCCCGCCTTCCGTGAACATACCCGTCCAGATCTGCCCTGACATGAAGATCCGGCCGGTCGCGCTGCGAGCGATCGCATACCCATAATCCGTGCCATCCACCGCGCCAACGTACCGCGTCCAGACAACCCCGCCGTGCGGATTAATGCGAATCAGGCGGGCATCATAGGCACTTTGATCGTCAATCCATTCGTAGCCAGCAACCAGAAAGTCCCCATTCGGCAGTTCGAGAATCTCATTGTTGCGGTCGTAATTCCCTGTTTCCCCATAGGTTTTATGCCAGATTTCATCACCATTCGGCGCGAGCCGATACACCGTATCGCCCGTATAGCTTGCCTGGGCGAGGTGCATGAAATCGCCATTGTGCGTCTGACACAGGTCATAGCTTGAATGACTGCTGCTGCCATAGGTTTCCATCCAGACCAGGTCCGGCTGAGCTGTTCCCACCGCCACCAGGCCGAGCATCGCCAGCCCGGCAAGTACAATGCGAACTCCGTTCATTCTTTCCCCCAATTTGTTCGTGACACCGATCGTATGCTGAAAATAACAAAATGTCCGCTATCCACCAATGGTTGTGACTCTGTTCACATAAAGTTCTGTTCGTTTCAACGCGGTCGCTTCCCGTCGTCCGGATAGCGGCAGATCAACTCACCTTACTTCACCAGAGTGATTTTCCGGGTTGCCGTCAAGCTTCCCGGCACGGACGCGCGCAGCCAATACACACCGCTCGCGAACGAATCCGCCCGCCAGTTCAACCGGTGCGTGCCCGGTGCCATGGACGCGTGCGTCAACGTCGACACCACCTGCCCGTTCACATTGACCACATCTACCTGCAGCTCGCATGGCTGCGCCAGCTCCAGCACCACTGTCGTGGTGGCGTTGAACGGGTTCGGATACACGTTGACCAGGGAGAATGCACGCGGCTGGTTTGTCATGGCAACCGGTTCCACGCCCGACCCGGTCATGTTGTACATCGCGATGAAACCGGGGTGGGTTAGCGCATTGAAGTCACCGTCGCCAGCGAGGATGTAACTGCCATCCGGATCGAGCACGATGTCTGAAAAGCCTTCGTCGCTGCCGGGATCGCTCTCCCCGACCGTCAACGTCCAGATCAGGCTGCCATCCGCCGGATTGATCTTCAGCAGCAATGCGTCCTGGTCCGGATCTGCGCCCTCGTAGCGGCCGGCGAGCAACCAGTTGCCGTCCACATCCGGTGCGCACTCGAGGAAGTAGCTGCTCGCGGTGGGATTGCCGTAGTAGGTCGTGTATTGCACGTTTCCGTCCGCATCAAGACGACCGTACCATGGATGCGGATCCCCATCCGGTTCAGACACGCCGTTGCCCGCGAAGATGAAGGATCCATCCGCCGCTTCCCCGATCCGTGACATGTACTGCCAGTTGTCATTGTACAGCACGTTGCTCCAGACAATCTCGCCGTCCATGTCGACCTTGATCGCCCAGCCATCGTAGTCGTCAACGTTGAAATAGCCGCCGCCGCTCATCACCAGGTGATCGTCACTGGTCAAAATGATGGTATGGAAGCCGACGGATGATGTGCCCGCGTTGTAGTTGTACGTGTTCAGCAGGTCGCCGTTGTCATTGAATTCCCACAACGCACCCTCGGACACCGATCCGGTCCAGATCTGGCCGGTCATGAAGATGCGGCCAGCCTCGGTGCGTACAACCTTGTGCCCGTAGTCGGTCTCCTCGACACTCCCGGCGAACGTTTCCCAAATCACCGCGCCGGAGGCGTCGGTACGGATCAAACGGGCGTCATATGCCGCCTGCGCGTCAATCCACGCATACCCCGCCAACAGGAAACCGCCGTCCGGCATCTCCAGCACGTCCTCATTGGAGTCATAATTTCCCATTTCGCCATAGGTGTGATGCCAGATTTCCTCACCCGCCGAATCCAGCAGGAATAGCGCGTCACCAGAATAGCCTTCACGGACACAATGCGCATACTGGCCCGAACTGGTACGAATCATCTGATAGGCAGTGTGACTCTGCGTACCATATTGATTGAGCCAAACCTGCACCGGCTGCGCGGGAAGCAGACCCGGAACCAGTACTAGTGCAACCAGCAAAGACCAACACCATCGTCGTGTGCTCATCCCATCCCCCAAGTTTACGCCCACACGTAGATATGTCGCTTCTTCGATACCAGCATACGAACCGGTGGGACGCAATCATGTGATGTGATTCACATCAGCACCGGCATCCGCGCATCACAGGCAGAGTTGGAGACTCGTTGCCCACCACACGGTCGAATGCAACATACAACCGGGAAGGGAACCGCGAGGGAGTGGTCAAAACAGTGGATGTACGCCAGCGGAGACGGATTCGGGGAGGTGAACACGCAGGCGGGAAACGACCCCACTGACTTACGGGAGACCCCGGCGTTGAGAGGTTCTTCTCTACCAATAAGGGACCCTACCGCTCCCCATCTCGTCTCGGAGGGGATTGCCAGACTTGCAGCCGGCGTTTACCTTATGCGGCTGTTCCAAGCGATACTGCCGGGCGTGCGGCGGCTGCCAGTTTGCATTTGTGCAGCCATGGATTACTTGTTATGTGAACACGGCAATTGCACAAGCATGGATCACCTGACACGGTGGTCCAATTGACGACGCAGCCGTGATCACCCGCGCCCGTGATCGACGAACAACCCCGGAGAGGTGGCCGAGTGGTTGAAGGCGCTCGCCTCGAAAGCGAGTTTGCGGTGACCCCGTAACGTGGGTTCGAATCCCACCCTCTCCGCTGTAATACCAGTCATACTTACTGGTTACAACGACGATAGCCCGACTCACTGAGCCGGGCTATTCTCGTCTTCTCCCGCAACGCAGATTTCTGCCGCTACGACAGTCCAGCGGTATTTTCTTACCGCTTGCACACCCCGCCAGACAGGGACATATTGGCGACAACGCTTCACAGTTTCCCTCGAACGGAACCAAGATGCCCGAACACGCCCGTCCCGACAACGTCATCTTCCTCGCCGGATCCGGCCGCAGCGGCACAACCTGGCTAGCGAACCTGCTCAACCACCGTCAGGATTTCAGCTACTACTTCGAGCCGCTGAACCACCACCAGGTCAAGGGAATTGACCCGTTCGGCTGGCGGCAGTACCTGCGCCCTGACGGAGACTACCCGGAGCATCGCAAAGTTGCGGAGAACTTTCTCTACGGTACCGTCGAGAACGAGTGGGTCAACCGGTTCAACAGTGCGCCGCACTCAAACAAACGGATCGTCAAGGAAATCCGCGCGAACATGACCCTGGCGTGGATGCGGCAACAGTTTCCGGACGTAAAACTCATCCTCACCCTGCGCCATCCGATCGCGGTGACCGTGTCACGCATGGAGATGAACTGGAAACGAGGGGTCGACCTGCTGCTCGGCCAGCCCGAGCTGAACGAAGATTACCTCGAGCCGATCCTGCCGTTGCTCGAACGCGAGGAGATGCACGCCTACGAGAGCGGTTTGTTGCTGTGGTGTGTGGAAAACTTCGTCGCGTTGAAACAGATTCGCGAGCTGGACGTGCACGTGCTGTTCTACGAACACCTCGCGCTGCATCCGGAAGCGGAACTGCGACGGCTGTTCACCTTCCTCGATCAGCCGTTCGACGAACACATCCTCGATGGCATCAACAACCCGTCCCACACCTCCGGCAAGGTTGATCCGGCACGCACCGTCGAAGCCCGGCTGGAAAAGTGGCGCAAAAAGCTGCCGACCGACATCGTGGCCAATTCAATCCGGCTGCTGCAGCTGTTTTCCTTCGATCAGATCTACGATGACAACGCCACCCCGCAGCTGGAGAGTGCCGACATCCTGTCCAACCAACCGCCGTTGCCCGGTGAGATAGCCGAGATGCTGGGAGAGTAATGATGACGCCCGAACAATCCAGAAATACCAAGGAGTTCGTGGAACGACTCGACACCCTGTTCGACAAAAAGGATACCACAACCTTTTCCCCACGGTTCAGCCGGTTGTTCCGGGTGCACATTCTGCCTCGCATCCACCGGCTGGTGAAATTCGAGCTTTCGTCACGTGAAACGACAAACTTCACCTACCCGTTAACTGAATACAGCCGCCTGCAGATCGCGCATGGACTGGCTGTAGCGTTGAACCGCAACCCGGGGCACGTGCTGAAATTCCTTGAAGAACCGCTTGCGGACGAAGAGCTACGCCAACACGTGATTACAACCAGCCGCAGCAGCCCGTTCGCCCATAAAGCGGATGAGCGATGCGATTTCGGCCGCCGGCTCGGTTGGTATGCGGTGGTACGACTGCTGAAACCTCGCGTCGTCGTAGAAACAGGCATCGACAAGGGGTTGGGCACGGTGCTGCTCGCTTCCGCGTTGCTGAGAAACAAAGAAGAGGGATACGAAGGACAGTATTACGGCACTGACATTAATCCCAAGGCTGGCTACCTGTTTTCAGGCAAGTACGAAACGGTCGGGGAAATTCTGTACGGCGATTCCATTGAGTCGCTGAGACGATTCAACCAGCCGATCGATGTGTTCATCAACGACAGCGACCACTCACACGAGTACGAGTACCGCGAGTATCAGACAGTTAAAGACAAGTTGTCGCCACGCGCTATTATCCTCGGTGACAACTCACATGCTTCCGCCAGTCTGCTGAGATTCTCAGAGGAAACCGGCCGCAAGTTTTTGTTCCTGCGCGAAATTCCCGAGGACCACTGGTACCCCGGTGCCGGAATTGGCGTGTCATTCCCGCGTTAAGTCAGCAACGCTACTTCAACAGCGTCGTGATGTACTTCTTCAACTCCACCGGCTGCACGCTCGACCGATTACCAAGCACCTGAATCGCCAACGCGCCCACCGCGTTCCCGACAAAGCTGATCACCTCCGCCGGATAACCACGCGCGGCCAGCGGCGACGTGATCGAGAGGAATGCGTCCCCCGCGCCGATCGGATCCACCGCCTTGTCCGCAAACACCGGCGTATGATGCATGCCGTTGCCGCGACGGTACGTCGTCGACCCCTTGTGCCCACGAGTGACCGTGACAAACGACGCCGAGAGATCGTCCACCGCCTTCTGGATCAGATCCTGCAACGGACCGAAGCGATCGTGATACGTGTGCCGGATCTCTTCCTGATCGATGCAGACATAGTCCGCACGCGGATACTTGGTCAACGCGTTAAACCCACGGTTGGCGCTGTTGACCTGCGTGTTCAACGCGATGAACGGCGCGGTGTCCGCCAACGCCGCCACCGTCGACGGCCCGATCATGCCGTGCCCGAAGTCGGTCACCAGCACGAGATCGTAGTCACTCGCAATATCCCGCACATACTGGTTTAAGTTTTCTTCAACCTGCAGTGGTAGTGGACCGTCCTCGATATACGTCAACTCGAACATCTTCTGGTACTGGTACTGGTGCAGGTAGCGGACCTTGCGCGTGGTCGGACCGTCGGGACGGCTGAAAAACCGCGAGCTGATCTTCGGGTTCAGTTTTGACTCGATGAACTCAAGCTGATCGTCCTCATCCCCTACCAGGCTGACCAGGTGTATGTTGTCGCAGAATCCCGCGACATGGTTCGCCACAGCCAGCACACCACCGGCGTGTTTCTCGCCCTCCAGGTACCTCGCGTTGATCGTGGTCGACTTGGACGCCATCCCCATCGCTTCGCAAAAATGGTACTCATCCAGGATGATATCGCCGATTACCAGCACCTTCATGTCGTGCAGGCTGTCGAGCATCCCGATGATATCGTCCGCACTCCAGCGTCCCCGGAAATCCTCAAGGAATACTTCAGCTTCCTGGCTGAAAACGTTAAAGTGATTGTTCAGCAATTTGGTCGAGCTGAACGTGATATCCCGGGTGAAATGCACCCGCCCCCCGTGCGCTTCAACCGCCTCGCGTTCGTCCACGATCTTCCCGGTGAGATCGTCCTTATCGTCGGCGTAATCGCTGCCCTTGACATATACATCCGGTCGCACAACCCCCAGCACCTCGACCGCAGTCGGCCAGTGATTGATCGCGACATAGTCCACCGACTCCAGCGACGCGATAAACTCGGCGCGCAACAGTTCGTTGAACACCGGACGGCCCGGCCCTTTGTTGACAAACCGGTCCGGCGTCAACGTCACCACCAGCACGTCACCTTCCTGCTTCGCCGCCTTGAAATGACGAACATGGCCCGGGTGCAGCAGGTCGAAGACGCCGTGACACTGGACAATCATTTCGCCACGGTCACGATGCACGCGCAGCTTGTCCGGCAATGTTTCCAGCGGAATCAGTTTCTCCAACGGTGGCGCGGTGGCCGTGCCGTTGTGTCCGTTCCGCAACAGGGTCGATTCACTCATGGACTTCCTCCCGGGGACTGAGGTACTCGAACCACTCCTTCGTTGCGACCGAAATGGAATCCGGCGTCCACACCGGCGCTTCCTCCCAGTTGTGGATGTGCTCGAGCATCCGCTTGACCCCCGTCTCAAAACTCACGCTTGCCTTCCACCCCAGCAGCCGCTCGATTTTCGCGGTGTCCGCGAACGTGCTGTCCGGTTCGCCAGGACGTTTAGGGATATACGTCACCGGCCCACCGAGAAGTTCGACCAACCGGTTGATGCTGTACGTTCCACCGCTGCCGACATTCATGATCTCGCCGCTGATCTCCGACTCCGCCGCACCCACGACCGCGTCCGCGATGTCAGTGACATACGTGAAATCACGCGTCTGCGTGCCGTCGCCGACCACGGTGAACGGTTTCCCCGCCAGCTTCTGCGCGAGGAAGACGCCGAACACTGCGCCGTAGGTCCCCGTCGTCCGGGCACGCGGGCCGTACACGTTGAAGAAGCGCAACGACACCGCTGGCAGCTTGTACACCTGCGCCCAGTGCAGCACCAGTTTTTCGCCAAGGTGCTTGGTCAGGGCGTACGGGTATTCGGTGCGAATTTCCGCCGTTTCCGGCGTCGGTGTCACATCGGGGATGCCATAACACGACGAAGACGCCGCATATACCAGCCGTTTCACACCGGCCGCACGGGCCGCTTCCAGCACTTCGAACGTGCCGTCCACATTGGACCGGTAGTACTCACGCGGCTTCTGGATCGACGGCACGATATCCGCCAACGCAGCCAGGTGAATCACCCAGTCCGCCCCATTGAAGATGTCCTTCAGATTCGGCGTGGCGGCTATGTCCGCCTGCACCAGCGTGAACGACGGATTATCCTTCAAGTGCGCGACATTGCGCGGGTTGCCGGTGGAGAAATTGTCGATTGCGGTGACCGTGTGGCCGTCCGCGAGCAGACGATCCACCACATGGCTGCCGATGAAACCCGCTCCGCCCGTAACGATGCAATGCTTGCTGCTCATGACGTCCGTCTTCCGTTTACGCCGCGTAAAAGTCCCGAACCGCACGCACCACATGCGCGAGCTGTTCTTCGTTCAACTTCGGATGCACCGGCAAACTGAGGATCTGCCCTGCCAACCGTTCCGTCATCGGCAACGATCCCAACCGGTAGCCGAGATCCATCGCCGCCGGCTGCAGGTGGATTGGGATCGGATAGTGCACCGCGCTGCCGATGTTGCGTTCAGCCAGGAATCGTTGCAGTTCATTCCGACGCTCCGCCTGGATCACGAACGTGTGGTACACGCTGTACTCTTCAGGCTTTTCGTCAGGCACCGTCACCACATCCGCCAGCCGTTCACGGTAGTACGCCGCATTCGCCCGGCGGGCGACGGTCCACTTGTCAAGACACCGCAGCTTGACCGTCAACATCGCCGCCTGCAACGCGTCAAGGCGGCTGTTCACACTCCAGAAATCGCAGGTATTACGGTCACGCAGCCCGTGATTGCGCGCCTGACGCAGCCAGTCCGCCAACCGGTCATCGTTGGTTGTGATCACGCCACCATCACCCGCCGCTGCAAGATTCTTCAACGGGTGCAGGCTGAAACAACCCGCCGCGCCGAAGGATCCCACCGGCTGCCCGTCGTACGCCGCTCCAACCGCCTGCGCGGCGTCTTCAATCACCAGCAGCTCATGACGTTCCGCGATCTCCAGCAAGGCGCGCATATCGGCGGGACGTCCGGTCAGATGCACCGGCAGTATCGCCCTCGTCCGTTCGGTGATCGCTGCCTCGACCGCCGCCGGATCGAGGTTCAGATCGTCCTGAACATCAGCAAATACCGGCGTTGCGCCAGCCATTACAATCGCGGACGCAGACGCCAGGAACGAGTTCGACGCGGTGATGACTTCGTCCCCCACACCGATGCCCAACCCACGCAGCGCAAGAATGATCGCGTCGGTGCCATTGCCCACGCCGATCGCATGCTTCACTCCGCACACTTCGGCGAACTGTTGCTCGAACTCCTCTACCGCCGCGCCCAGTATGAACTGGCCGGAGCTGAGCCCATCCTCAACCGCGGCCAACAGTTCGCGGGTGAGTTCGTCGGACGGTTCTGCGCCGAGGTCGACATACGGTACGCTGACCGTTTTTACCTGCGTCTCAGCGCTCATCGGCCAACACCTCGTTTCGCACAGGCAGCACGCTCAGCGAGTCATCGCCATACGAGTGCCGCAGCCAGCGCTCGATCACCGCCAGTTCGCTCACATGGCGGTGCAGCTGACGGTGGATCTCATCGATCAGCTCTCGCGACAGGGTCTTGCGCCACTCGTCCAACGGGTTCCGCGTCTGCGAATTCACCA
This sequence comes from bacterium, assembly GCA_963675295.2. Lineage (GTDB taxonomy): Bacteria > Electryoneota > Electryoneia > Electryoneales > Electryoneaceae > BMS3BBIN04. The sequence goes on along the minus strand of CAXXKJ010000002.1, from coordinate 605,371 downwards.
GCCCGTCCGATCCGCCCATCAACGCCGGCGCCGCTTCCGCCGGACCAGTGTCCAGTCCGAGAAACGCGAACAACCGCGCCGCTTCACCCGCCGGATCGGTGACCAGCCGGTTGTAGTGGATCACCGTCGCGGCATCCTCAGGCCAGGATTCCAGTTCCGCCGTGATGTACCCGTTGATCACCGCCCACGCTTCCGGGATTCGCGCGAATCCCTCGCCTGGATAGACACGATCCAACGGCAGGTCACGTTCGGCTGCCTGCTGCACCGTAAACTGCTGCCAGCACGGCTTTTCGCCGCTGTCCGGCCAGTAGGCGACACTCTGGCGCTGCTGGTACGTGATCCGTTCGAAATGCGACTTCATGCTGTTGGTGTGCGAAAACGGATCGCGCACGATGTGGATGAACTGAGCGTCCGGGAACAACGCACGCACATAATCCAGCTTGTTGCCCAAATGCGGCGACTTGTTCACCGGGCGCACTCCCGGTCCCACTTTCGCCAGTTTCGACCGGAAAAAACCGTCCATCGCGACACGCGCCTGCTCGGTCGCATCACCCGCATGACGGCTCTCGCAGACCAGCCCGCTCGGCGCACAACCGAGGGTGGACCATTCGTCGTTCATCTCCCAGCCGATCTGCTTCAGGCCGGAATGCGAATCCAGCACCTTGCCGAGGATCGTCGTGCCCGAGCGCATGCAGCCAACAACGAACACCGGGCGCAATCCGCTACCGTTTGCCGTGTGAATCGTCGGGCCGAACGGCTTTGCCGCGGAAAGCCTGGCACCGTTGGCTTCGGGGGCGGTCTTCGTGCCGTCTTGCGTGTACCCGAACTGGACCATTAACTCGCCGCAGGTCGCAGCGATCAACCGTGCCGTGCCTTCGCCGACCGCCATGACCGGATCACGTTGCACCCGGTCGGTCCTGATCCGTGTCCCACCAGCGGGTTCGTGCGTCAGGGAAACGCCCATGAACTCACTCAACTGTGCGAACACCGCCGCCGGATCGAGGATCAGATCCTCGTACCGCACGTGCAAGTAGTCACCCGGCTCAGAACCCAACTCCGCTGCGACGCTGTTGGTCGTCGCCCAAAATCGCGCCTCCAGCGCGATCTGCTGTTCTTCACTATAGACAGCGTAATCAGAGAGCCGGATCTCACCCAGCGGGGTCTCCACCTCGCCCGCGAACGAACCTGTCCAGAGATACCGGTTGAACGGATCGTCCAGCAGCGAAAAACGCGGATGCCGGGCCGGGCGGACCACTCCCCGGCTGTCCGGATCTCGTCCGGACAACATCCACATCCGTGGGTCACGGGTCAGATGGATGAACTTCACTCGCACACCCTGTGCTACCAGCGCATCCCGGTACAGCCCGGCGACATACGGGAACTGCGTCGCGTTCTTGCTACCAATCGCAACCGCCGGCGTATTCATCTCCGCCAAGCCGCTGATGAACTTGCGATGCGCCCTAAGCAGGCCCGTGTGGATCGGTTCGAGCAGACGCGGATCGTTGGGATACTTCCAGTGTGCGACCACCTGACGGCGGAAGTTTTCCAACCACAGCAACTCGCCGAAGTCCTGGTTGTCCTCGCCGACTCCGCCACGGCGCGCGCCCATGTAAACGCCGTTCTCCGCCAACAGACGCACCAGCAGACGGCTGCCGGAGTGGCCGCTGCAAAGAACCACATGCACCGTGTTTTGTGTGGCCGGATTCATCGTTTACACCAGCGCCAGTTCGTTCATCCGCTTCACGTTGAAGTAGCGGGTATCCGTCATCGAATCAGGCAGCTTGCCCGCCTCGAACGCCTGCACCAGGTCACGCACCGCTTCCTCGATGCTGTGCTGCGCTGAAAAACCAAGCGTATCCTTCAGCTTCTGCGACGACACGTGATACGACCGGTTGTCATCCGTCGGCTCGACGTCCAGCTCGATCCCGTCCGGACCGACCTCATTTTTCACCATCTCCGCCAACGCGCGCACGCTGTGGTTGTGATACCCGGCGTTGAACGCCTGCTGACGGATCTTCTCCGCCGGAGCTTCCAGCATCAGCAGGTACACATCCACCATGTCGCTGATGTGGATGTTCGGCCGCAGTTGGTCGCCTCCGAAGACACGGATGCGGCGGTTATTCACCGCGTGGTTGGTCAGAATGTTGACGATCACATCCAGCCGTTGACGCGGAGCATAGCCGCAGACCGTCGCCGGACGGATCGCCGCGGTGACAAACTCCTCGCTGTCATGCCGGAACAGAATTTCCTCGCCCATCACCTTGAACCGGCTGTAGTCGGTCAATGGTTCAAGCGGCAGATCCTCAGTGACATCCGGATCGTCCTTGATACCGTAGACACTGGACGATGACGCGTAAATGAACCGTTTCACGCCGGCATCCTTCGCCGCAACAACCAGCGGTTCCATCGCGTCGAGGTTGATCGACTTGCCCAGCTCCGGATCGAGTTCAAAGGAAGGATCGTTCGAAATGCACGCGAGATGGATCACCGCATCACTACCGGCAATCGTGCCGCGAATCAGGTCCGCGTCACGGATGTCGCCCTCGATCAGCTCCAGCTTCGGGTGATCCTTGACCGCGTCCAGCACCTCGCGCCCGTAGATGAACAGATCGAGCACCTTGACCACGTAGCCAGCGTCCAGCAACGCCGGCACCAGTGCGCTGCCGACATACCCACCGCCGCCCGTGACGTATACCGTGCGACCGATCATACCGCTTCTCCTTCTGGAATCAACACCTTGTAATGGACGTCACCCGGGTAGCCCACCCGCGCGAACATCTCATTCCACCACGCCGGCGTCTCACACACCTGGTGAGTCCTGTCCCACGCCTGCATGTAGCTCAATTCACGCTCCGTCGTGCCGCACTGAATCTCGAAGAACAGGTTACCGCTGCTGACACGAACACATTCCCGGACCGTCGCCTCCAGGTCGGGGCGCGGTACATGCGGCAACACTTCCTTGCCGATCACCAATTGGAAATGACTATCCGGGAACGGCATATCCACAGCCGGAGCGTTGCGGATGAACGGACGCACCTGCGGGTGCGAATTCGACACCGCGTAGTCGCTGACATCGAACCCGGCGACCTCCATCCCCAGCTTGAGGAATTCGACCAGCAGAAACCCCTTCGCGCAGCCGATTTCCAGCAAACGGTCACCCGGTTTCAATCCGTAATGCTCCACCATCCGCCGCGCGACCTCGGCGTAGCGGCCATCATAACGGTAGCCGCCATACCCGACCCCGTGCGCCGGGTTGTCGAAGTAGTCGTAGCCGAAATCGAGGTAGCTCGTGCTTACCGCCGACCCGCGCAGAATCTGTTCTGCCAGCGCCCGGCGCTCCTCCGCCCCACGGCTGGAACTGGGAAAAAATTCAACGTTCATGTCTTCACCCACGAATAGGTTGGCCGCAGCATCGGGTAACGCGCCGCATACAGCGGCTCGTGCATCCAGACCATCGGACGGGGTGTCACCATGAGCACGGCCAGATCCTGTCCCACCAGCTCGAACAGGCTGCTGAAACTCGTGACCGTCTTGCCTTCTTCCCGATGGTCGAAACGTGCCGTTGACGCGTTCACAAACAGGTAGTAGCGGCCCTTCTCGGTATCGATGTACACCGGTTCAAAGGGGAGGAAATCCAACGCCCGAACCCGCCGGTAGATCGCCTCGACATCGCCAGATTCTTCCGCCGGTATTTCCTTCAGCTCCATCAACGAGCTTCGTTTGCGGATCGGTTCGGACTCCGTATCCATCGTATGTCCGCGAATGTCCAACGTCGCGATCTGCTTCAGGTTGCGGCGGAAAATTTCGTTGGAGACGCTCATCGTGCGGACATACAGATCCTTCGCCGTTTCGTCCGGATGGATCGCGAAGATCTCCTGGTCGATGATGTCGCCCTGATCGAGAATCGGATGAAGGAACTGCAGGGTAGTGCCGTAGGTCGAATCGTTCTCGAGGATCGAGTGCGAATAGCCATTGCAGCCACGGTAGCGCGGCAATGGCGACTCATGCAGATTTAGCCCGAATTTTGCCTGCTCAATCAACTCCGCCTCGATGATGTACCCGTACATCATCGACCACAGGATATCGTAATCGTACTCCAGCACCTGCTTGCGCTTGATCACCGGGATGCTGTTCGCACGAAGAATCGCCTCGAAGAACTCGCCGTCCCACCAAACATTCTTGTCGCTGTAACGGGGTACGCCGGCGACAACTTCAAACAGGTCCGACTGCAACGCCATCGACAGCCAGGTTGCTCCCTGTGGTTTCTCACCGAGGACCAGGATCCGGGGCTTCGTCATACCGCCACCTCCTCCGCCGGAAGCGGCACATTCTCAGCGATACGTTCGTAGAATCCAACCAGATTCCGTGCGATCCGGTCAACGCGATACGCAGCCGGCACCGGCGGCACCGGCGGCGGAACCGTCAACCCGCGAAATTCATCCAACGAATGCAGCTGGCGGCCATGACCGTACCGCGTGCTGAGGAAGCGCTGGAATTTTCCGCCATGCACCAGGATGTGCAGTCCAGCGTCGATGAAATCAAAAATCTTGTTCGCGGTGGCGTGCTCGTACTTACGCAGCTCGTACCGGTGACGTATTCCGTTCACCTTGTTCGAGAGGATGTGCAGCCCGTAGTCATAGCGGGCGAGCGTTGGGATCAGATCATCCGGTGGAATCGGTTCGTGCACATGAACTGTTCGGCCCAACGCCTTACCAAGCCCCTGGTCACGCATGCCCTGCCGTGTCCGTTTCGCCAGCTTCGGCGAGGACGGGTAGATGTGATACCGCATTCCGGCCTCATGCAGAATGCGCGCGACCTCATACACATACACCACATCACCCTCATCCGCCGGATCGCTCGGATTATAGTTGCCGCAAGTCACTACGTGAACCTTGCCGGTGTGCGAGGACAACTTCCCCTCCGGGTTGTCCGTCATCTCCGCCCAGCAACCGTCCACCGCCAGCAATCGCGGCGGCAGCTTGAAACCGAGCGTGCGGCGCAGATACCGCAGTTCCAGGTGACGAGCGACCAACCCGTCAGCATGTTCCAGGCAGAACCGCTCCGCCTCCGGCTTCCCCGGGTGTTTCCTCGCGATCACCTCGTCCTGTAGCATGCCGGTCATCACGTCGTAATCGTCAAACAAGACCGGCCCGGGACGCGCTTCGATCACCGCCTTCGCCGTCTCGAAATTCCAGTTGGCGAAGACATGAAACGCCAACGGGCGCCACGTCCGTGCCAGCTGCACCGCCTCAACGGGAGTGGTGTACGGCAACGATTCCACAAAGAATCGAGAGGGATCAAACGTCGGCGTCTGCTTGTACAGCAACACAACCTGTTTCCCGGCCTGCTTCAGACCGTGCGCGAGTTTCGCTTCACGGCTGCGTGGTTCATCCGAGATGAAGACAATCAGATCCGGATTGCAATCATCCAGATAGTTTGGAGTCAAAACCTTAATAGCCGACTTCTCAGACCTCGCCGGCGGGGTTGCCGGATGTGTAGATTCGGCAGCTTCCTTGCTTGCCGCCGCCACGTCGTACCCGTGGAAACCGTTATCACTGCTAGATTTTGCTGGTCCGCCGGCGTTCGCCTGCAGCTGACGGATCAGCACCTGTTCGTACATCTGCGCGTCACGGTTATACACATGCGCCGCGAGCTCAGCTCGGGTGGCGTGTAATGCGTCGTCGATCCGGCCCAACCGCTGCAGACAGATCGCACGCACCAGGTTCAGGTTCGGAATCGCGCCCTCGGCTTCCAGCACGATGTCCAGCTTGGCCAACGCCGACGTGGCGTCGCCGCCCTCCATCTCACGCACAGCGATCTCGAGCATGACGTTCGGATCGTCCAACCCGGCAGCGGACGTTCCGTTGCCGTTCACGCTCGATCCGGTTCCGTTCGTTGCCGTGGACCCGTTCCCGTTGACCTGTGCGGGGTTGTTCACTTCCGGTGCGGCGGGGGCGTTTGCCGTCAACCGTTTCACTGGAAAGGAACCAATCGCCTCCACATTCAGGTTCCGCTGCGTGCCCTTCTTGTCGTAGTACGCGTAGAACGTTTTCGCCAAGTCGGGATCGATCACGATCTCGTCCGGCAGACAGTCCGGCGTGCGGCTCGGCGGCTTCACGTCGAACTTATCCGTCACGCCGCAGTGCAGCCCGGTGCCGTCCATTCCGACGTTTCGCACCTGCGATTCCACCGGGTACAGGAACACGCCGCCGTCCAGCATCAACCGGATCATCCAGTTCATCGTCCAGATGTCCCGGCCGTCCAACGCATGCTGCAGATTGCGCACGAGGTCGGTGCCGCCCATCGTCAGGTCGAGGTTCGCACGCGCCGCTTCGTCCACCAACTTCGGCAGGTTCGGATCGAATCGCTGCCACGCCCGTTTCCACGTCGCCCAGCCCCAGCTCGAGATGCGCGGGAAGAACCATGCGTCATACGGATACCGTTGCTTCACCGTTTCCGGTTGCGGCACGCCATACCCGGAGACTCCGGTCACGCGGGGATTGTCCGCGTACTTGTCGAGCGCCGCTTCAAGGAACGGGAACAGGCTCGGGAACGGGACGATATCGTCTTCCAGCAGCAGCAGCCGGTCGTGTTTCGCGAACACGTGATTTGCCGACGCGACAATCGACCTGGCGAGACCATAATTCTGGTCACGCTCGATCAACTCAACCTTCGTCCAGTTCACCGACCGCAGCAGCTCACGCGTCTGCCCGACCGTCTCCGCGTGTTCTGGCGTCTTCGGCGCATCGGCGAACAGGTACAGCCGCTCAACGCCATAGTCCTGTAGCGATTCCAGCACCTGGCGGGTGTGGTCCGGACGGTTGTACGCCACCACCGCTACCGGCACGTCAAACGCCTTCCGCGTGTTGACATTCACCGATTTCTCAGGCGTGGTGGCCGGAGTAGGGTCCGGCGCTGCACCCTTATATGGAGTTACTTCCTCGTTCGTTTCGCCACGCCCGGATTCCGGCTGAATTCCCTTCGTGCCAACAACCCAGACCATCTTGTCACTGAACTCGTAGTTCGGATCATTGCCCTTCGGGCTGGCGTGCTGCGACTCGGCAAACCCTGTCAGCTCCAGCAGATCGTAGATATCCTGGTAGGTGAAGAAATGCAGGTGGCCGCCATCGTACGGTTCCGGGTCGCCGCTGGTCTTCGGGAAGCGTTTCGTCTCCCGCATCTTGTCGATGTGCGCCAGAATGTTCGGCGTTGAAAGCAGCAGCTTGCCGCCGGGCTTGAGCACCCGTTTGATCTCACGCAGCCCGACCCGCGGATCGAACACATGCTCGATCACATCGAGGTAGACCACGAATTCGAACGTGTTGTCCGGCCACGGCAACGGCTCGGCGTCGATGTTGACCACACGTGCGTCTTCGTACACTTCCTTAGCCTTCGTCACCGCTTCCGGCGCGAGGTCGACGCCGAAAATGCCGTCCCGGCGGCCGAGCTTGATGCCCAACGTGCCGCGCCCGCAGCCGATGTCAAGCACACGGTGCTCGGGACGTAACGCCCCGCGCAGCAGGTTCGCTGCGTATTCGACACGACCGCGTCCGTCATTCTTCAACCACTCATCGTCGCTGAGCTTCTTCTTCCACAGGTCGCGGTAGGCGGTTTCGACAGGATCGGCGGGATTGGGTGTGTTGCGTGGCGTTTCGTTCATCGTCACGGGCTCGGTTGTGTGATCCTTTGCCACGGTATTGGACCGCAGCGTTTTCGTCATCTCGTCGTACAGCCGGTATTCCGGTTCCAGCAGTTCACGCAGGCGCGCGTGTTGGTCATCCGATGGCTGAAACTCCGCTTTTGCGGCACGTTCGTGGATGTACTGCAGGTCCAGGCTGATGTCGCCGCGCAGGGCTTCGAGATCGTCTTCGAAGTTGTCATCCAGCAGCAGCACACGGTCGACCCAGCCGAGATTCTGCAACGCTTCGTCCACGTTCATCTCGCGCGAGAACATGAACACCTGCCGCAACAATTCACGCCGGTCCATGCGCTCGAGAAATCCGTCAAAACCGCCGTCAATCCACGACGCTTCCTTGATGTAGCCCGGATGGTTCGGTTCATGGTCCCGCATGTGCAGCAACATCTTGTAATGCGACAACACCCGCGCCGCCGGGTCACGCAGCACGGTGAAGGTGTATGTATCATCCGGCATGCCGACGTTGTGGAACGCCGCATGCGCAAACCCGTAATCCCAGTTCCCCGCCGCGATTAACGGACGCCGCCAACCGACATAGCGAATCCCGCCGGAAGTGACCGCGCCGTGTTCGTTGATGCGGGCGTACAGCTGCTTCGGATCGTCACCCGACAGCCGGAAAAACGCGTAGTTCAGGCTCGTGCCGCCAGTCTTCCGGATGTGGTAGTGATAGACCCGCGCGAACGGTTTATCCGAGAACAAACCGGTGCTGTATTTCTGCCGCCCGGTCACGCGCCGTTCCGGGAATTGGTTCGCGTCACAATCCAACGGCCATGCTTGTTGCGCTTGCGTTCGATGCCACCGTGCAGCGTCAACGGTGGCGTGACGCCGTTACTTTCACGCACGATCTGCCGCGTTTCCTTCTTCAGCTTCTTCTTGTCCACGAGCCGGAAATGCCGCGCGACCAGGTGCACCAGCACCATGTGCGCGTCTTCGATGACGCCGTAATCGTCCGACTGGATCACCACCGGATAATCGACCATCGGCCCGAGTTTGCCGCCGCCCATGCCAAGGAATCCGATGGTGATCATCGATTGTTCCTGTGCGGCTTCGACCGCCTTGACCACATTTTCCGAGTTGCCGCTGCCCGAGATCACGATCAGCACATCACCCGGCTGCCCCACACGCAGCACCTGCTCGCTGAAGACACGATCGTAGCCCTCATCGTTCGCCCACGCCGTGATCAGGCCGACATTGTCCGCCAACGACCAGACCTGGAAACCGTCGGACGACGGCCCCGGCGGGTAGCCACGGACCGTTTTCGCCAGATCAACGGCGAAATGCGAGGCGGTAGACGCGCTGCCGCCATTGCCCGCGATGTACACCGTGCTGCCCTCGGCGAACGCCTCCTCCAGCACACGGACCACATCCACGATCGGATCGACATTGACCCGCTCAATCGTTTCGCTGAGGTCGCTCAGGTACCCGAGCACAGATTCCAGAGCCGCGGTACGTCGCGCGGCGGCGATGTGGGTCGGCATGATCGACTGCCCTCGTTCATCAACCGTAACCACCTGTTCTCACTCGGTTTAGGTCCCGTCTGAAAACGGGCGAGAGAGCGCGGCACGGTTTTCCACAACAGCTTCGAGCAAACAGGGGGCCAGAGGGGATGGGAGGTTGGCGGGACGGAGAATACACGCTAGTGAATCACGTAACTCCTGATTATTTCAATTGAATCATGTGGGCTGGATACAACCGGCGAACTTCCAGTGTTGACTTCAACCTTCCCTGTATCTGGAGAAATGCGGAGGAGATTGACCTCGAGGGGGCAAACTGTGCCCCCTGCCGATCAGCGGACGTTGAGCCCGACCAGCAAGCTGGTCGGGGCATTCATCTGGGGGACATGCCCACGACATTCATGTCGTGGTTTACTCTGCGGGAACGGTCGATTCGGCAAGCAGTTCATCAAACAGCGCGACATATTCCGCCGCCTGACGTGCGTGATCATAGTCCCGTTCGGCGTGGTCCCGGCACCGTTGACGCATCCCGGCGTCGCCTCGCACCGCGTCCAAGGTCCACGCCAGCCCCGCCGCCAGATCTCGCACCTCGAACGGTTTCGCCAGGTAGCCGGCCACCTGATGCTCGATCATCTCCGGAATGCCGCCAATCGCAAACCCGACCGCTGGTGTGCCGCACGCATGCGCTTCGGCAATCGTATTCGGCAAATTATCCTCGAGCGACGGGATCACGAACAGATCCGCCAGCGAGTACACCGCCGCGATGCGGTTCTCGTCGGCCAGCGACCCGAGATGCTGCACACGCATCGTCGCGGGAGGAGTCAATGCCACAGGTTTGCGGCCCATCGTCAACAGCACCACCCGTTCGTCCGGATTCAACCGCTGCGCCATGTGTGGCAACGCCCGCTCGAGCAACGCGAATCCCTTCCGCAAGTTGCTGACCGCGTCCGCGCCGAACAGGATCACGCGTTCATCGTCCGCAAGCTGGAGTTTCTGCCGCAGAGCGCGAGTGTCGCGCGGCTTGAACACGTCCAACGGGTGCGCGTTGCGAATATGCCGCACATCCCTGCCCCGCAACAGACCACTACTCCGCGCCTCATTCGCCAGCCACGCGGACGGCGTCACCACATGCAGATCCAGCTCCCGGTAGAGCGCCTCGCGTTCGCTCCACGTCCGCCGCGACAGATCCTGCTCACGATCCGACCCCAGCGCCGGGCACGCACCGCAGGTATCCCGGTACTTCGTACACCCCGCCGCGTAGTGGCAGCCGCCGGTGAACGCGTTCAAATCATGCAGCGTCCACACCACCGGCTTCCCTGTCAACGCCGGCGCGACCGTCGGCACATCCACCACCCCCGCGACCCAGTGCAGGTTGACAACATCCGCGTCCCGAATCTCCCGCACCCGATCCAACCGAATCTCAGAGCGCCCATCGGTGAACGTTTCCAATCCCGGCGGGCGATTCGGATAGGACGTCATGTTCCGCCGCCAGCGTTCTGCGGCATGTTGCCACACGGCGTTCGATGGATCGGCGTCGAGCAACGTCACATCGCCGTCGCCCGCACCCAACGGCAACACCTTCACCGTCGGGTCCTGCCGCTTCTTCGTGCCGACCAGCATCGTCGAGTCCTGCCCGGCCGCCTGCAGACCACGATGCAGCCGCCACGCCGCCGTGCCTGCGCCACCGCTGTCCGACATCGACACGATCACAATCTTCTTCCGGCCCGGCCCCACATTTACCTCTGACGCCACTGGTGCCGTGACCGGATGGACCGGTTTGTCCGTCTCCGCCTCATCCGCCTCCCAGTCGGCATCGCTGTAGAACCTCCCGGCCACATTCTCCGTCAGCTCACGGATCAGATCCACCGTCGCCGGATCGAGCCGGTGCCGCCAGTTCATGATGTTCGCCGCGCTGTCGAGACGAATCGCGTGCGGCTGATTCTCATTGAGCTCCTGCGGATTGTCCGAGCCGGAATGCGCCCGGATCGCCGCACGCACCGGACCCGTGTACGGCAACCCCAACCGCTGGTACAATGCGCCGAATTCCGTTTCCGGATCACGGGACAGGTCCTCATGCCGTACATAAATCCAGTCCGGATGCTTGTCCTGATGCCGCGCGATCACGCTGTGCAGGTACTTCCAGCCCAACGCCGCCGTCGCAGCGTCGTTACCCTCGCGCTTGTATTTCTCCTGCAGTTCAAGGTCGCGGTCGTCCTCCACCGGAAAGTCCCGCATCAGGAGCGGCTGCGCGGTGTATTCGTCGAGGCCGTGCTTCCAGCCCAACCGCAGCAGGCTGCTGACAAACGCCGCCGGGTGACGCACGAGCACCACCGGCCGAGCGCCGAACCGCTGCTCAAACCACGGCAGCGACACCACCACGAACGGGTCCTTGATCAATGGGATCTTACGCTGCAGGTGGGCGTTCGCGAAGCCAGCATACGCCTCGATCAGCTTCAGCTCGTCCTCGCCGTAGCTGGTCTCATCCACCTTTACGTACTTCAACGCGTTCGCGATATCGAACCGGAAGGCGAACACACGCCGAAATTCGGCGAGATATTGTTCCTCGTTGTCCGCACAGATGTACTGGTACCAGTGCGGCGGGGTGAAACGGAACAACCCGCGTCGAACCGGATTGTCGTTGTGGTTGAGCGGTTCCTGGAGATACTGCACCTGCGGCAGCAACGCGAGCATCTTCCCCGCCCACGTCGTCCCCGACCGGTGCGATCCGGTGACGATAATTGGCTTTGCTGACGTCACGGCCTCATTCATCCCCACTCGCCTGCCGTCTCATCGCATGCCCGGCGTCCGCCAGCACCCGTTCCCGCTCCGCCAGGTCGAGGTCGTGTTCAACCATCATCCGTACCAGGCCGGAGAAGGTGACCGTCGGCTGCCAGCCCAACTGTTCACGAATCTTGCGCGAATCGCCGAGTAGCGCGTCCACTTCCGCCGGGCGCAGATACCGTGGGTCGAATTCCACCACCCGCTCCCAGTCCATGTCGAGCACGCTCGCCGCTTCCTCGAGAAATTCGCGCACCGAGTGCGTTTCGCCGGTCGCGACGACGAAATCATCGGGACGATCATGCTGCAACATCCGCCACATCGCCTCGACATAGTCCCCGGCGAAGCCCCAGTCACGTTTGGCGTCCAAGTTGCCAAGGAACAACGTTTCCTGCAGGCCCAATTTGATGCGGGTCAGCGCCCGGGTGATCTTGCGAGTGACAAACGTGCCGCCACGGCGAGGCGATTCGTGGTTGAACAGGATGCCGTTCGAGATGAACAGGCCGTACGCCTCGCGATAGTTCACACCATAATGATACCCCGCGACCTTGCTCACCGCGTACGGACTGCGCGGATGGAACGGCGTCAGTTCATTCTGCGGCGGGGGCGAGCTGCCGAACATCTCGGACGAGCACGCCTGGTAGATCTTCGGACTGTTCCGGGAGATCGCGATATAATCCCGAATCGCCTCGAACAGACGCAGCGTCCCGGTCGCGACCACATCCGCCGTGTACTCCGGCTGGTCGAACGAAACCCGCACATGCGACTGCGCGCCGAGGTTGTACACCTCGTGCGGCTCGATTTCCTCGATGATCCGGCGCAAGCCCGTGCTGTCGGTAAGATCGCCGTAATGCAGGCGCAAATTGGCGTTTTCCCAATGCGGATCGTCGTAGATGTGATCGATCCGGCCGGTGGAGAAGGTCGAGGAACGCCGGATCAGGCCGTGTACCTCGTACCCCTTCGCGAGCAACAGTTCGGCGAGGTAGCTGCCGTCCTGCCCGGTGATGCCGGTAATCAACGCCCGCAGTGGGCTGGGATTGCCATTGCCACCACCGTTGCCGTGTCCGTTATGCAGGCTGTGGCCGTTGACCCCGTTTCCGCTGAAGCCGTTGACACCCTTCGCGCCATCGTCCTTGCCGAAGCCGTTGTTCCCGTTGAAGCCGTTCATCCATCACTCCCGTATCGCAACGCCGGCATCACGCCGGGCTGACCGCCTGTTCCAACCGCTCCACCGCCGCACGCACCTCCGGATCGTCCGCGTTCTCCGCCAACGCCCGCCGGGCATGGTCCAACGCTCGATCCAGCTGGCCCTTGGTCTCGTAATGCGTAACCAGGCTCATCCGGTTCTTCCGGGGCGGTGCAGCAGGTTTCGCTGACCCATTGCCCGGATTCGCGTTGCCACCGTTTCCTTTTGACGCCATCTGCGCCGGTTGCGGCGTACGGTTATCCACGAACCGGCCGACCGCCACGTCGAACGCCAGCCGCACTCCAGGAATCGCATCCCCTGATCCGGACGCCGCACGGTCGCGCAGCACGTCCCACACGTTGCTGCCTCGAGACGCCGCCACCGTCACCGCTGCCGCTGGAATCGAGGACGGGTGCAATTGCGCAAGCCCGACCACACGCATCTTGCGGTCCAGCGCCGTCGGATCGGCCATCATCGACGTATCGCCCTGGACATACTTCGCGGCATTCTGCAGCGGGATCTCCTGCGCCATCCGTGGGAACAGCAACGGCGCGACCGCCGCGGGTTGATCGCTGCGCCGCAGATGGTTCACCAACCGGAACAGGCGCTTCTCACCCAAATCGAGACCGGGCTGCAGCAACGCGAGATACTCGGTGCCAAACTCTTGAGTCTGTACCTCATCCGGCGTCATCACCTTGACCTCACCGGTCCATTCGCCCAACGCCTGACTCAACGCCGTCCGGTCGCAACCGTGATCAACCACCACCAGCCGCGCGTTCTCGCCGCCGTCCTCGAGCACACTCGTGACCGTTGCCGCCGTGTCCTGCTCCTCGCCTGCATGAGCTGGCAGCAGCACCGTCGTCGCGTCCGGCAGCATCTTCTTCGGCTCGTACGCTCCCGCGAGCAGATCGCGGATCGCAGTCACCACGTTCGCCGACGCACCGCCCTGACGGTCAGCCAGGATCAGTTCGCCGTACTCTTTTCGTTTCGCGTGGAATTCGCCGGGGTTGGCGAACGAGCGCGCGACCGCGTCTTTCACCTCGTCCAACGTTGACGCCCGGATGCCGACATCACGCCAGGCATACTCGATGTCGCGCGGGTCATAGTGACGGTAGGTGTATTGGTTCGGGTTGTCGAACAGCACCACCGGTTTGTCCAGCGCCATGAACTCCATCATCACCGACGAGACATCGGTCACCATCACATCCGCAACACGCAGCAGGTTGGTGATGTCCGGATCGTCGCTGTAGATCACGTTCTTGTGTGTTTCCGCCAACTCACGGTACGAGTCCTTGAACTCGGGCAAACTCGAGCTGTGCAGCTTTATCAGGAGCACGGTATCCTCATCCGCCAGCTCGGCGACGCGCATCCACAGAATCGGAATGCTGGACAGCGACATGTTGAATGTCGGCGCGTACAGCACCACCCGTTTCGACGGGTCGATCTTGTACCGCTTCAGCAGCTGTTCACGAGACGGCCCGTTCGGATCGAACAGCTTGTCCAGCTTCGGGAAACCGGTCGCGACAACCGGGATGAACACCCGTCCGCCCTCGGCGATACGTTGCCTGTGATAGGGACCCGGTACACAGAGCAGATCCTCGAGATTCTCACGGTGGATCATGTCGGTGTCGGTGAAATACTGGCCTTTGGACAGCAGGCCGTGCCCGATGTTGACAATCTCTCCGCAGCCGAACAGGTTGAACGCGACGTTATCCGCCATCAACGTCACGTCGGCACGCCACTCGCTCGGGTCCTGCACAATCGGTGCGCCCTCACGACGCAACAGCTCCAGCTCGTACGATTCCATCCCGGCGCGAATGTGACGGTCATACCCGTGCATTGCGAACGCGATCTCGAACCCGCCCTGCCGCTTCATCTCGCGATACACCGGCAACAACACCGGGATGTGTACGTTCTTGAAGAAGTAGAACAGCACCCGCACCGGCTTGCCGTCTGCAGACGTGCCCGTGTTTGCTTGCAAACGCGGATCATCCGCAGCTTCCACTCCCTTGTTCGTGCCCGTGTTAAAAACTTGCGGACGCGGCTCATCCGCACTTGGCAACTTCGTATCCGTGCCCGTGTTTGCTTGCAAACGCGGACCCGTTACCGGTTCCACCGTCATCATCTCCGGTCGTCTGTCCGGCCTGTCCGGCGGTGTGTTGGCGGTAAAACGTTTCATCAGTCGGTCACAATACTCCCGGTTCGCCAGCTCGATGGGAATCCGCAACACCTGTGTCAACACCGGATGATCCACCGCACCGGGCTGGTAGAATTCCGGCACATGACGCATCATCGTGCGTTTCGCGTCCACTTCCGGCGCTTCCGGCTGGCCATTGAAGTCACAACGCGACCCCGCCACCTTGCGATACAGGAACAGCGCTGACGGCACCATCCGCGCCTTCCAGCCGGCCCGAACCGCCCGCAGCCACAGATCCCAATCCTCGTACGCGCCGACCAGTTCCGGGCTGAAGCCGCCCATGTCCTCAAACATCTCGCGACGCATCAAACTGTTGACCGGCATCCGGTCCGCCGCAGCCAGCTCAGCGACATCAAACGGCCGCCAGCTCCACAACCGGTTGTGTCCGCCTGCCTGCACACTGACCGGGTACGCCCAGCCGAGATTCGCGTCCTTCTCCATCACAGGCAGCAGCTGTTCGATGTAGTCTGCCGCGAGCAGATCGTCCCCATCCAGCAGCAACAGGTACGGCGCGCTGCCGTGCGATGCGCCGGTGTTCCGTGCGCGCGCCGGTCCGGCACCATCCAGCCGCAGCGACGTGATCCGATAGTCCTGATGTTCGCTAACCAGCCGCTCAATCAGCGCCGGGGTGCCGTCGGTCGAGTTATCATCAACGATCACCAGCTCCCAGTCACGCACTGTCTGCGCGATCACCGAACGGAACGCCTCTTCGACGTACCGTTCGTGATTGTGCACCGTCAGCACGACCGTCACCCGTGGCTCGCCTGAGGTATCCGGCTGCTGCGGAGTCAGCTCCGTGCGCACCAGATCCCAGATTGTCTCCATCGACTGCGGGGCTTCGTGGAACTGGCCCGAGCGGTGGATCCAATTCAGCCGTTCCACGCCCTTGGTCGAACGGATCATCTGCGCGACACGCGTGTCCCGTTCCCGCTGCCACCCCTCCGGCGCCTGCAGGCTGAGCACACGCAATGCGTCGTGGGTTTTCGTGTCGAACGGTTCCCGTTCAATCGCAGCATCCAGCTTCGCCACTCCCGGCTCGAATTGACCGGATTGCAGTAGACGAATCCCCTCGGCACGCAATTGATCCACCGGACTCACTGCCGCCTGGCCGTTCGTCGGTCCTTGCGCTGATCCGGTTGACGCCGGCCGCTGTTCACCCTGTCCCTGTAGCAACTGCTCTGCGCTGACACTGCGGTCCGGTCCCACCGCCGAGGTCTGTAGCTCCTCCTGGCTCGGGAATGGCAACCCCGAGGGCAGCACCTCCAATCCCTCGCCCGGCGTTCCTGTCGCCGCCTCACGGATGATCCGCGCGTTCCGCTCCACCGTCGGGTGCTTCGCTTTCGCCGACAGCGCCTCGATCAGTTCCTGCGCCTGCTTCTGCTGTCCGGTCAACGCCAGCGCGATCGCGAGATTGTTCCAGCCCACCGCCCACTCCGGCGCGAGACGGGTCGCTTCCGCGAAAAAGTTCAACGCCAGCGGGAATTTGGTCCGCGGGGTGCCATACGGAATCTTGTACCCCAACGCGCGCACGCCCAGATCGACAAGCGCCTGCGCCTTCTCCTGCGGCGTGTCCAGCGCCAGCCCTTCCTGCCGGTACAACACGTACGCCGTGTCCGGATTGTGAATCCGGCCGTGGATGAGCGCATTCTCCCGCTTGACCGTATCATCGCGGAAGCTGATTGCGTTGTCCTGCACGAGGTACGATCCGAGCACCTCCTCGATGTGCAACGCACGGAACTTGCGCACAAACCGGATCGCGAAATCCCAGTCGCCGGCCGCTTTGAACGAGCCGTCAAAGACACCGATCACATCATGAACCGTCCGGCGCCACATCGGCTGCGCGCCAAACGGGAAATGCAGCAACTGGTTCGGGGCGAAAAAGGCGGGAGTAGTGAACGGTTCGGTGCCGGTATTCTCCGCGAAGGGTTCGTTCTCCACTCGCGAGACATACGTGTTCGAATACACCAGTGCGACATCCTCGCGCTGGTCCAGCACGCCGGATAACAGCTCGTACGCATCCGCGCGGTGCCGGTCGTCCGTGTTTGCGTTGCTGATGTAACGTCCGCGCGCTTCGGCGATGGCACGATTCCACGCCGTGTACAGCGTCTCACGCTCCACCGTCCGAATGGCGCGGACATGATCGTGGTCACGGGCAGCCGCTTCGATCAGCGACCAATCGTCTTCCGGCGAGTGGCTGTCGACGAACACGATTTCCAGCTCGCCACGCGCATAAAGCGTCTGGCCGAACAGGTCCTCGAGCAGGTCCGGCAGGAACTTCGTTGACGCATACGCCGACACGATCGCCGTGACGGTGTACTCGTCCCGAGTTCGGCTGTCCAATTGCCGTTCGATCTCGTCCGGCCGGTTCGGCCGGCCCGCAAATTGTGGAAAATCCATGGCGTCCTCTGGGTCGCGGAGATACGGGTCCGCAAACCTTGGAGCAAGGAGCACGCCAGAGCATCTTGTGGAGAGTAATTCGCTGATATTACATAGGATAGAGCAGCATAGAACAGACACAAACTGAGGGTAGGGGCAGCTTTTACCCCCATACGCGGAGAGATGAGCACGGAGCGTTCGCGACCCTCACACGGCCCACCCCACGATCCATTCCCGATTGCGCCGCCACCACCCGTACAAATAGCTTGCGAGCCACCACCAGCCACCAACCTGGAGCGATCATGAAATACGCACATCTCGGCCGGTCCGGCGTACGCGTCAGCCGTGTCTGCCTCGGCACGATGAACTTCGGCCATTGGACCACCGAGGCCGACAGCCGCACCATCATGGACACCGCTTATGACAGCGGTGTCAACTTCTGGGATACCGCGAACGTCTACGGCGGCAGCAAGGGACGTGGCACCTCCGAAGAATACATCGGCCGCTGGTTCAAGCAGAATCCGGGCAAGCGGGACGAAATCGTGCTCGCGACCAAAGTCTACGGCCAGATGTCCGAGGACGGTATCAACGATCGCAAGCTGTCCGCCTACAACATCCGCCAGGCCGTGGATGCCAGCCTGAAACGCCTGCAAACCGACCGCATCGACCTCTACCAGATGCATCACGTCGACCGCGACACCCCGTGGGAAGAAATCTGGCAGGCGATGGACCAGCTGATCCAGGAAGGCAAGATCCTCTACGTCGGCACCAGCAATTTCGCCGGCTGGCACATCGTGCAGGGCAACGAAATCGCGTTCAAACGCAACCTCTACGGCATCGTCAGCGAACAAAGCTTCTACCACCTCGGCAACCGCGCCATCGAATCCGACCTGATTCCGGCCTGCGAAGCGTACGGCGTCGGCATCATCCCGTGGAGCCCGCTTGGCGGTGGACTACTCGGCGGCGTATTGAAAAAGATGTCGGAAGGACGCCGTACCACCGACAACATGCTGAAGCAGATTGAGGAACGCCGTACCCAGCTCGAACAGTACGAAGCCCTGTGCGACGAGATCGGCGAACGGCCGGCCGACGTCGCCCTGGCGTGGCTGCTGGCGAATCCAGCCATCACCGCACCCATCGTCGGCCCGCGAACCCTTGACCAGTTCAAGGAGAACATGCACGCTGTCGATGTCGAGCTGTCCGAGGAAACACTTAAGAAGCTGGATGAGATCTGGCCCGGACCCGGTGGACCCGCGCCGGAATGCTATGCGTGGTAGGCAACCCCGCGCTTATGCAGAGTTGAAACATCTGGGATACTGAATTCCGGGATCCAGGACTGAAGTTACAACACCAACCCGTTCAGCCGTTCATGCATGTCGATGCTGAGCGGGTTCTCTGCGATTGCCGCGCGGTTCCACCGTGTCACCGATCACGCCCGGCAGACGGATGGTCACCGTCGTGCCAACACCTACCTCGCTGTCCACCTCGATCCGGCCTCCATGCGAGGAAACCATCTGCTTGCAGATCCACATCCCAAGCCCGGTGCCGCTTGGTGTGTTGCCGCCACCATTCTTGTTCTCGTCGTTGAGCAACCGCTTCGTCGTGTAGAACGGATCGAAAATCCGCTTCAGATTCTTCGGCTGAATGCCGCAGCCGTTGTCACGCACATCAAATCCGACCCAATCACCATCCTGCCACGACGTGATCACGATTTCCGGCTCACGAATCTCGTGCAACGCATCCCGCGCGTTGATCACCAGATTGGAGATCACCTGCGTCATCTCCCCGCGAACCGCCTTGACAAACAACGGTTCGGCCGCGAGACGAATATCCAGCTTGATCACCTTCTTCAACCGCGGGTCCGCATTCAGGAACTCCAACTCGTTGCGCAAACAATCATTCAGATCGCAGACTACCGCCTGGCTGTCCTGATCACCACGGCTCTTCGACATCAAGCTGTTCAGCATCTCCAGCAACTGATTGCCGCCGTCGATCACCGTGTTTACATCGTCTTCCAGATCCTCGAAACCGGCTTCAACATCTTCGGTCAGCCCACCCGATATCTCCAGCCTTTCGCGCAGCTCCCGCACCGATTCGCGACTCATGTCCGCATAGCCGATGATTCCGGAAAGCGGATTCTTCAGGTTGTGCACAATCCCCTGGACAAACTGGCCGAAACTCGCCTGCCTTTCAGCGATAATCAGCTCCTGCGTGCGCATATCCAACTGCTTCACCAGCGCCCGGTTGAACTCACGCACTTCCGCGTTGATGTGTTCGTTGGTGGCCGCCTGCTGTTCGAGCAAGGTTGATTTTTCAAGCAATTCCATGATCTGTTCATGGAATTCCTGCCGCTGCTGCCAGATTTCGCCGATCCGGTTGGAGATGATATAGGTAAACGCGATGAACGGCGGCAGGAAACCGATCAACCACAGCGCCTCGATGTGCATCGAGAAATCACGCAACTCGCCATACAACGTCACCCACAGCGCGGCAATTATCGCCAGACTTGAATACCCAACCGCGACTATCCAGGCACCACTCTTCTTTTTGATGAGTCCGTAGATAATCAAGGAGAGATTCACAACGCTGAAAATTGCCATCGGAATCGGTATGACATTGAACCCGATATGCCTGTCGATCTCCAGCGATACAATATTGATAATAACGCCAATTAATACAACATTCTTTAAATTGACCTTGTATAATGAACCCAGAAGCAGTAATCCAAAATACGCAGATATGGAAAATAGACCCCACGTTCCATAATAGTTAAATAAACTCCATTCTAACGGTGTGTATTGATTAAATACATTGAAAATTAATGCACTAGCTGTCAATAATATACCATAAAGGCTATATAATAATGATTCTTTCAAAATTATCGCATTTAAATAGATAAAGAAATATAACAATGATAATATCAGCAATGCTGTCGCTGCAATCAACAGCAGATTGTTGACAATGATTTCCTTGATGTAATACGGACGCCCAAGATCCGTCCGGATGAACGACAGCATGAAACCAGGCTGCTGCGACCGCCACCAGGACGAAAACCAGTAGGAATCCATGTGCTCGCGCTTGTGTGACGAATGCACATGAACCGCAAAATCACGGTTTTGCCGGCGTACATCCAGCAATACCGGTGAGGGAAAACGCGACACCCGCTCACCCGTCGCCGTTCCATCCGGCAGAATTGCCCCGTCGGCATGAAGCAATTCGCCAGCGTAATAGAACTCAACCGCGCCATAATGAGCATACAGGAAGGAAATCGTCGAATCGGTTACTGTATCCGAAATCTGCAATGTCGTCCGGAACCAACCGTCACCCGACCAGCCCGTACCGTCAAACGTTTTCAGATCAACCGCCGTCCAACCGGAATCAGGCAACGAGCCGTACGTGTAATACCGTGATCCTTCAGGCAGGAATTCCCAGCCATGCGTCAGGTTACTCGCCTTTCGGCTGCCGGTGGCAAGGAGGTCGTTCGTGATGGTATCCGAACCAAGCGGAATCGGAGCGGTGTTCTTGCCGATCATAAGCACCGAAAACTGCAGGAGCAGGATCATACCGGCCGTGATCCCCTGAAGGATGATACGGCGTAGACAGTTTGAGGAACCCTTTTTTCGTGACACCGAGGGCACGAATTTCTCCGATTTCGCGATTGACCCGGAACAGCAATCTTATAATACGACATAGTAATATAAGTATGATCGGTTGAAAACACAACCCAGGAGGTGAGTTATCTGCAGGAAAAACCGTGCGATCCCGGAGGGTAACCACTACCTGAGCTCAATATAATTAAAAACATCCGCCCACTCCCTTTAAAAAAAAACGACGAGAAAAAACCCGAACCTTGCGATCCGGGTTTGGTCTCCGTGACAGAACAGCTCGTGTTACTTCACCAGCATGATCCGCTGACGTAACGACTGCGATCCCGTACGCGCCTGAATCACGTACGTCCCGCTGGCGACATTTTCCGCATGCCACTCAAACGTATGCTGCCCAGCCGCCCAGCGGCCCGACGTCAACAGCCGGACTTCCTGCCCGAGCAGGTTGTACACTGCCACTTCCAGATGCCCCGCCACCGGCAGGTTGACACTGAACTTGGTGGTCGCATTGAACGGGTTCGGGAACGCGCGGCTCAGTTCCATCTTCTCCGCACGCACAACCGACTCGTTCGGTACCACGGTCTCATCATAGTTGATCAAACGGGTGTGGAAATCGGCGTCGCCATTATCCGTGCTGGACGTATATCCTACCGCCTTGACGAGGCTGTTGTCCGTGTCCCACATGATCACATCGCGGAATTCCTGGTAGCCGTCATTGTCACCGAATGTGTCATACCAGAGAATATCGCCGTTGCTGTTCAAACGGACGCCGTAGCCATTCATCACACCAGCGTCCGGGTTGTAGGAGCTGCCGACACAGTAATAACCTTCGTCCGGAAGCTGGACAATGCCCCAGCCTTCATCCCAGCTGTCCCCGCCGATTGCCGTCTGGAACAGCACTTCCGAATCATCGTTCACCAGCACCACGCTCATGTCCGACTCCTCGGACGTTTCCGAGCGGTGCGTCGTGCCGATCAGGACGTACTGGTTGTCCACGTTGCGAATGATGCCGTTGAAGTAATCCGGCCACGGCCCGCCGATCACACGCTGCCAGACCTGCGTGCCGTCTTCGTCAATCTTGACGATGTAGCCGTCCCGATTTTCCGAGGTGAACGAGTGCGTGCTGCCAGCGACAACGACACCGCCGCCGGGTGCGTCAACCATCGCCGTCAGGAAATCGTGCTCCGGACCACCATAGATGTTGTTCCAGATGATTTCGCCGTCGTCATCCATCCGGGCAACCCAGAAACTGGCACGCTGTTCATCCAGGATATTCTGGAAACCGCCGATATACCAGCCGCCCTCGCCATCCGGAACAACCTGCGTTGCGACGCCGAACTCATCCTCGCCGAGACTGCGCGACCAGATTTCCTCGTGGTTGTTGTCGAGACGCACGATCCACTGGTCGTAGGCCTTGTCACCATACGAGTTGCTCGTCCCAACCGCGATGTACCCGCCGCCAGCCACCGGTAACGCCTGGTAAAATTCTTCGGACAACGTGTCGCCGTACGTGCTTTCCCAGAGCAGATCGGAGTTCTCATCGATCTCCGCCAGGTAGGCGTCCATCTGTCCCATCGTGTTCGAGGACGTGAAACCGGCGAGCAATGCTCCGCCGCTCGCCGTCGGGACGATCGATGCGAAAATCTCCGGATCACTGCCAACCGCGAACTCCGTAATCTCGCGGATCGGCTGCTTGTCCACTGCATACGCCGGCACCAGCGCCATCACCAGCAACAGGAGTATCAGCACTCGGACTGCCTTCATGATGCTACCTCAGTCTACGCTTGATTGCATGTGCTAATGTAGCAATGAATTGTTTGAAGACCACCCGCCAGATCTCACTCAGGTCAACTCCATGCGAGATCACACCCAGCCCCGTTCCAGCCCTCCAGTACCACCGCATTCACGAAGCTCTCACATTCGTGCCTGAACTTGGCGAATCTGCGTCCATATCCGTTACTATGATTGTGAAGTCGCGAACAATTTGGCCACAATCTTTCCCCTGAGAGCACTCAACGAGAGACGAATTGGAGATCCCGGCCTGTCTGTTGTAACCTTCCACCGCGAAAGGGACGTCCTAATCGTACGTGATCGTGAAGTCTCCGGGGCAACTTCGCACCCACCTCTTTCTTTCCCAGATCAGGAGTAGGATATGAGCCGTTTGTACACCGGCCTGTTGTTCGCACTCTGTGCGATCCTGCCGGTTCACGCAGCACAATCCCTGCGAGGGTTTGTGATCGATTCCACCAGCGAGGAACCCTTGCCGGTGGCCAATGTCGTCGTCGAAGGCGAAGAGCGGGGCGCCTCGACCAATATCGACGGGTTCTTCGTCCTGCCAGGCCTTGAGCCCGGCACACACATCCTGCACGTCAGCTACCTCGGCTACTATCCGAAACAAGTCGAGGTGACCGTCACCGACGAAGATATGGACATGCTGACCATCGGTCTGCTGCCAACGTCGATGGCGCTGGAAACCGTCACCTACACTGTCGACAAGCAGGATGACGAGGCCATTCGCGAAAGCCCGCGTGTCTCAACCGTTCCGGTGGACGGCACCACGTTGCGCGCAATGCCGAGCCTCGGAGCCGAGATGGACGTCTTGCGCACGATCCAGGCCATCCCCGGCGTCAAGGCATCGTCTGAGCTCTCAAGCGCGCTGTATGTCCGTGGTGCGAGCCCGGACATGACGCTGATCCTGATGGACCAGTCGACGGTCTACAACCCGTCGCACCTGTTCGGCCTGTTCAGCACGTTCAATGCTGACGCCGTCAAGCATATCGAGTTGATCAAGGGTGGTTTCCCCGCCGAATATGGCGGCCGCGCCGGATCGGTGCTCGATGTGATCACCAACGACGGCAACCGCAAGAAATACGAAGGCCTGCTGATGATCGGCCTCATCTCCGCCCGCGCAGCCCTCGAAGGGCCGTTGCCGGATGAGCGGGGATCGTTCGCCGCATCCTTCCGTCGCACCTACTTCGAGCCTGTGCTGGAGGCTGTGCGCAGCAGCAACGAGGACTTCGAAGATATCCCGGACTACTACTTCTACGACGGAAACGCCAAGGTCAACCTCGACCTCAGCCGCACCACCACGCTGACCATCGGCGGCTACCTCGGCCATGACGATTTCTTCGGCGAGTTCGGCGATTCGGATGCACGCTTGTCCGTCTCCAGCTACTGGGGCAACCGTACCGGCACCGCCCGTCTGCGCCAGGTTCTGAGCAACACCTCGTTCCTCACCGTCGGATTCGTCTACAGCTACTACCGCAGCGGAGCGGAATTGTGGGACCTCGACGAGAGCAACGAGGGCGAAAACAACCTGCTGGACGATTTCCGCAACCGGTTCGAGGATACGTCCCTGCGTGTCGACTATGAATACATGGGACTGAAGAACCACCGCTTCAAGACCGGTATCCAGGTCAATCAGCTCGGTGCCGAAGTTCGCGAGGAGTCGGAAGACCTGGTCTACATCAACATCGACACCACAACCTACAACGTCGCCTACTACCTGCAGGACCAGTGGCGCATCAACTCGATGTTCGAAATTCAGCCGGGTTTCCGTGCCTACTATCACGAAGGCGGCGACTACACCGGTCTCGATCCACGGCTGGCGCTGGTCTACCACCACAGCCCGGAGATGCGCTTCAAGCTCGCCGGGGGACGCTACCACCAGTTCGTCAACCTGATCTCCGCCGGCGACCTGCTCAGCTTCTACGACATCTGGCTGCCGTATGATGGCACCACCGACCCGACCGTCATGAACCAGTATGTGCTCGGCTGGGAATACGATTTCCACCCGGAATACGAATTCACCGTCGAGACGTACTACAACGACATGGAACGGTTGCTCGAGTTCAACCAGCTGATCGATGAAGGCGATTCGTTCAATGACGCGTTCCTCGAAGGCGAGGGCCAGTCGTATGGTATCGAGTTCCTGCTGCGGAAGAAATCCGGACGCTGGACTGGTTGGTTCGGCTATTCACTCGCCTGGTCCGAACGACGCTTCCCGAACAGCTATCTCAACGAAGGCGACTGGTATCCCCCGAAATGGGACCGCCGCAACGACTTCATCGGCATCGCAATGTACCGGCTGACCGACCACTGGGACATTTCAGCCCAGTGGCGCTACAACACCGGCCAGGGTTACACCCAGGGCGTTGCCGGCTATACCGAATACCTGAACGTGGGGCTGGAATACGACGACGAATACGGCCGCTCCGCGCTTTATGGCGAGCTGAACAACTACCGCTATCCGGCCGATCACCGTCTCGACGTCAGCGCCGTTTACAACCACAAGTTCTTCGGCCTGCCCGCGAAACTGACGCTGAGCGTCTACAACGTCTACAGCCGCCGGGCGATCTGGACCCGTGTCCGTGAAGACGGCACAAACCCGATCGAGTTCTCTGAAGTCAAATTGCTGCCGATTCTTCCGCTGGCCGGCTACGAAGTGAGGTTCTAACCATGACGATCACTCAGACATTTCCGCGGTACGCCATCCAGGTGCTGCTGATCCTGATGCTGGCGGCCTTCATCCTGACGGGTTGCGAAGACAACCCCTCCGAGGCGGACGATTTCGAACCGCAGGCGTCCCTGTTCTTCTTCGCACAACCGGGTGCTCCGCTGGACACGCTCCGGCTTGAGTGGACCGAAGCCTACAACAAGAATTACGACCGCTCAAACCTCGGCATTGAAAACGCCGACGTTATCCTGTACCCCATTCTCGATGGCGACAGCTCCGCCGTCGATTCCGCCGGACAGGTGCTGCGGTTCATCGACGCGCCGGGACGGGACGGCTACGGCGACTACATCCCGGCGGACCCGAATTACCGGGTGAATCCGACCTGGAGCTACCGTCTCGAAGCCAGCAAGCCGGCTGATGGGGTGAACGTGTGGGCTGAAACCTGCATTCCGGACACCTTTAGCTTCTACGCCGCGTTCAAGAGCGATCCGTTGACCCCGGTGAACATCGACAGCATGTCGCTCACCCGCGAAGACGATGAGGTCTTCATTAACTGGAGCGAATCCGCCGGTGCGCGCGGGTTCGTGCTCGGTATCGTCGCACAAACGCCACGTGATGAGCTGATTCCGCTGGACCCGGAATGGGATCCGGACGACCCCGACGATCAATTCGAAGATTACGAGCTGCAACGCCACAACTGGACGTTCGCCCGCTACGATCAGCGCTCGATGACCATTGCCTGGATCTTCTTCGAATGGTCTGGCTGGAACGAGCTCTACATCAACGCCGCGTCAGAATCGTACTACATGTACATGTTCTCCGTGATCATGCAGCAGGATCCGAGCTTCACCCAGAATCCGGAGTGGAACGTTCACGGCGGGATCGGCGTATTCGGCGGGTATAGTCAGCACAAGTTTAACATCTTCCTCGAACGCGCGGAACCGTGATCTGAGGCAAATCTCGGAAATCGGCTGTTGCTCGGTGGCTCGGGAGTAAAGTTATAATACATGTAACTTTTACGGGGTCGGGTACGCTATATTTCGTCACCCGACGCTATCAGTCTCGTGAGAATTCGGCATTGCCTGTCGAATTCTTGCATGCACGCTGCTGCTGGCTGTTTCTTACGGTTTCGATTTGTTGCCTGTTGGCGTGATGATGCGCCGCTGCTTTATTTGCATGGGGATGCTTTGACGATGCAAGGGATTCATCCAGGTTCGTCCACCGGGACCATTCTGTTGTTGGACGATGAATTCGCGATTCTGGAAACCTCGAAGATGATGCTCGAGTTGCTGGGGTACAGCGTCACCGGGCTCACCTCGGCGCAGATGGCCATCAAGGCGCTGCAGGATTCGCAGAACTTCGACCTGATCCTGACCGACCTCGACATGCCGGACATGGACGGACGCGAATTCGCCCGCGAAGCACGTAAGCTGGTGAATGGTGTCCCGGTCGTGGTAGTCTCGGGTTACGTGCTGGACGAAGAGGAGTGGAAAACCGATTTCGACGGCATCCTGACCAAGCCGTTCCGCGTGCAGGACCTCAAGAGCAAGGTGGACGAGTTCATCGTCAACTAAGACCCTGCCGCAACGCGGTTTTGGAAGAAAAACTCTGATGCGAATCGCACGGTCCCGTGTGATTCGCATTTTTTTGACCGTCACCCTTGCAGACAAGACCCGCTGTCCGTTAGTTTGGAGGTGCCGGAGAGTCCGGCAGGGATGGCAAGATCGTCCCCTTTCCGTCAACCAAACGGAAATGGAGGTGGTGTCTGTGACAGATCACAGTACGAGCGTATTGAGGTTGCGCGCCTGAGGGCGCATGCCACACGCCGCCGGATCGCAAGATTCGGCGGCATTTTTTGTCAATGGGCTATAGGCTGTTGGTTATGGGCTGTAGGCGATGGGCGAAGGGCTGTGGAAACACGGTGTGCCCGTGTCAAAAACTTGCTGACGCGGACCTAAAGAATCTGTCCCGGGAAGGGTTGTTCCTGTCTTTTCCTGTCTTTTACATCTCTTGCGTCCTTGGCATCTTTGGCTTCAGTTGCGTCCAACAACGAAAAACGCGCGGATGATCACTCATCCACGCGTCTCACAATCGAAAGTGCCCGAGGCCGGACTCGAACCGGCACGCCCATTGAGCACAGCGCCCTCAACACTGCGTGTCTACCAATTTCACCACTCGGGCATTGCAACCCGGCTGGACGCCGGAAACATCGCTACAACTGTGGTGTGGCCGTCTCGCCACCTTCCGCCGGCTGGTCACCGTTGTCACCACCGTCGTCCGTTGGAGTCGGGACCGTATCTTCCGCCTGCTGCATCTGCGCATCCGTCGGATCAATCGCCGCATCGCCAAGGAAATCGAGCGGACTGCTGGATTCCGACTGAATCGCCTCCAGCGTCGCCGAACGCGGCGCACTGCTTGTCCGCGACAAGCCGCCAAGCAGCAAGGCGTTGATGCCGAACACCAACGCGAGCGCAATCGTCACCTTGTGCAACATGCCCGCAGCCTGACGGCCGCCGAACATCTGGTTGCTCGCGCCAACTGCACCACCAGCGATACCCGCGAGGCCACCACCCTTGGATGCCTGCATCAGGATCGCAACCACCAGCATGACGCTGACGATGATATGAATGATCAGAAAGAATCCGTAGAGCATTGTTAGGTTCCTATCGTTCCGGCAAAGGCCTCGCAAGATAAGCGAGACCTCCCGAAACCGCAAGTGGTTCTGAGCACTGGCTCAACACGAAAAATCGGAGCCGCTCTCATCGTGTTTCATCCACGAACATTTGTCGTCGTGCTATCGTGCCCCCTGAGGACTCCGCCAACAGGGAAGATCCGTCCTTGAATGCGTCCGGTTCCTCCGCGTCTGCAAGTTTTTTGACACGGGCACGTCATACAAGTAAGTCTCCGGCTAGTCCGCCGCCTTGATGATCGCGGAGAAATCGTCCGCCTTAAGGCTCGCTCCACCGATCAGGCCGCCGTCGATGTCCGGCTGAGACAGCAGTTCTTCGGCGTTGGACGGCTTCATCGACCCGCCATACAGAATCCGCATCTCCGCCGCGACCTGCTTGCCGAACGTTTTCTTCAGCCAGTTGCGGATAAACGCATGCACTTCCTGGGCGGTGTCCGGCGTCGCGGTCTTGCCGGTGCCAATCGCCCACACCGGTTCGTACGCGATCACCATCTTCTGCACTTCTTCCGGCTTGAACCGTTCCAGCGCGCCGTTGACCTGGCGTTCGATCACCAGCGCCGTGCTGCCGTCCTCGCGCTCGTCCAACGTTTCGCCGACACAAACCACCGGGGTCAGGCCCACATCCAGCGCCGCCTTCACCTTGTGCCGCACGCTGGCATCCGTCTCGCCGAAGAACTGGCGCCGTTCGCTGTGGCCGATGATGACAAAGCCGCAGCCGGCATCGACCAGCATCTTCGCCGAAATTTCACCGGTGTACGCCCCACTCGGCTCGTTGTACACATTCTGCGCGCCGAGCTTCACCGGACCGTCGCCGATGGCGTCACAAACCGTGTCCAGCAACACAAACGGCGGACACAGCAGCACCTCGACGTTCTTCACCGAGGACGCCGTCTCCGACACCGCTTCCGTCAGACTGCGAGCTTCCGCACGCAGCAGGTTCATCTTCCAATTGCCTGCAATCAGGGGAGTGCGCATCATTGGCCCCGTTTTGCCCCGCGCAGCCTGCCGCGGGTTCCACCCCACTGCACGATGCAGTTTGCTTACGCCTTGTCGGTCAGCGCCGCCAGTCCCGGCAACGTCTTCCCCTCAAGAAACTCGAGGGACGCACCGCCTCCGGTCGACACATGCGACACCTTTTCCTTGAGCCCAAAGGTCGCGATTGCGGAGGCACTGTCGCCACCACCGACCACCGTAACGGCTCCCTGTTCCGTCGCCGCAACCATCGCCTCAGCAACAGCACGCGTGCCCGCCGCAAACGGGTCCATCTCGAACACACCCATCGGGCCGTTCCAGACGACCGTTCCGGCGTTCTTCACCACTTCGGCGTATTTCGCAGCGGTCTCAGGACCGATGTCCAGACCTGACCAACCGTCTTCGATTTCGCCACGCTTGACCGTCTTCGTGTTCGCATCCGCGGCGAACTTGTCGGCGGCAATGTAATCCGTTGGCAACAGAACTTCTGCCTTCGCGCTCTTGAACGCGTCCAGCAGTTCGCCCGCCATCTCGAGACGATCATCCTCGACCAGCGATCCGCCAACCGCGAGACCTTCCTTCTTGTCAAACGTGAAGGTCATCGCGCCACCGAGCAGAATGGTATCAACCTTGTTCAGCAGATTCTGGATCACGTCGATCTTGCCGCTGATCTTCGCACCGCCGAGCACCGCGACAAACGGCCGCTTCGGGTCCGCGATCGCCTTGCCGAGATACTCGATTTCCTTCTGCATCAGGTAGCCGGCGACACACGGACTGAGATGCTTCGTCACGCCCTCGGTGCTGGCGTGCGCACGGTGCGCGCTGCCGAACGCGTCGTTGACATACATGTCCGCGAGACGCGCCATTGACGCCGCGAAATCCGGATCGTTCTTCTTCTCGCCATCGTGGAAACGCGTGTTCTCGAGCAGCACGACGTCGCCGTCCTTCATCTGCTCGACATACAGCATCACCTCCGGGCCGATCGTGTCCGGCAACAGCTTGACCGGCTTGTCGAGCAGTTCGCTCAACGACTGCGCCGCCGGAAGCAGGCTGAACTTGCGGTCCGGTTCGCCCTTCGGACGGCCGAGGTGGCTGGCGAGGATGAGACGACCGCCATCGCCGATCACCTTCTGGATCGACGGCAACGCCGCACGGATACGCGCGTCGTCGGTGACTTCCAGTTCGTCGTTGAGCGGAACGTTGAAGTCGACCCGCATCAACACCTTCTTGCCCG
The DNA here is from genome assembly GCA_963675295.2 of bacterium. Classification (GTDB taxonomy): domain Bacteria; phylum Electryoneota; class Electryoneia; order Electryoneales; family Electryoneaceae; genus BMS3BBIN04. The sequence goes on along the minus strand of CAXXKJ010000002.1, from coordinate 574,728 downwards.
CGACATTGACGTCGTCAAGCGTCATCTTGTTGAATTCGTTGGCCATGATTGTGCCCACGTAAGGGTAACGCCTGCGCAAGGGTAAAGCCGGGGACACTTTGTCCTCAAAGTGTCCCCGATGAAATCAATCCTGTAGCCGCGACCGCAGCCCGCAGTCCGCAGTCCAGACTTACATACTCGCGATCTTCGCGATCAGATCGACAACGCGGTTGCTGTAACCCCACTCGTTATCGTACCAGCTGAAGACCTTGATGAAGTTGCCGCCCATCGAACGGGTCAGGTCAGCGTCGAAGATCGAACTGTGCGGGTTGCCGACGATGTCGATGCTGACAATCGGATCCTCGGTGTACTCGAGAATGCCCTTCAACGGACCGTCCGCCGCCGCCTTCATCGCCGCGTTGATCTCGTCTGCCGACGCCGGCTTCTCCAGCTCCGCCGTCAGGTCGACAATCGAACCGTCCGGGTGCGGGCTGCGTACCGCGAGACCGTCCAGCTTGCCGTTCAAAACCGGGATCACCTTGCCCACCGCCTTCGCGGCGCCGGTGGTCGTCGGAATCAGGCTCACCGCCGCGCTGCGGGCACGACGCAGATCCTTGTGCGGCATGTCGAGCAGACGCTGGTCATTGGTGTAGCCGTGAATCGTCGTCATCAGGCCACGCTTGATGCCGAACGTGTCATTCAGCACCTTCGCGACTGGCGCGAGGCAGTTCGTCGTGCAGGACGCATTCGAGACGATCTGGTGTTCCGGCTTCAGGTCGTCATCGTTGACACCGAGCACGATCGTCGCGTCAATTTCATCCTTCGCCGGGACCGTCAACACAACCTTCTTCGCGCCGCCTTCGAGGTGCAACGCGATCTTGTCACGGTTGCGGAACACACCGGTCGATTCCACGACCACATCCACACCCAGGTCGCCCCACGGCAGCTTGGACGGGTCCTTCTCCGCCAGCACCTTGATCTTCTTGCCGCCAACAGTGATCGAATCGTCGTCGAACGTCACCGTGTCCGGGAAACGGCCATGCGTGGAATCGTACTTCAACAACGTGCCAAGCGTCTTCGCGTCGGTCAGGTCGTTGATTGCCACAAATTCAACGTCACTGCGGCTGTGCGCCGCCTTGAACACCAGGCGCCCAATACGCCCGAAACCGTTGATACCGATACGCGTCGCCATGCAACTCTCCTATCGTAAGCAGGTGATGAAATCTCGTTTTTCCAACCGGCGCCCAACCGGCTGATGGGGACCAGAAAATACAGCCGGATTCGCTCCCCCTCGACCTTGCAAAACGCACAAGCCGTCCTCCCGAGCGACACCGCTACGGAAAGACGGATACCGTTTCAAATGGCCTGACAATGCAATTTACGGAGGGGACTGACGAGGCGGTAAAATAGTCGGGCATACGCAGGGGTTCAAGAAAACGATTCGCATCTGGAGCCCCCGGCGGATCACCCGCTTTCGGCACCGCTGGCTCGCAGCACTTTCAACCCGTAGCTTTGTCCCATGCAGATTACCGCCGTCATCCCGTTCTACAACGGTCACGACACACTGCCGGCAACGTTCCAGGCATTAACCCACCTCGAACTGCCTGCCGGAGTCAACCTGGACGTCGTCATCTCCTGTGACGGTCACGACCAGGAGCCGGATATCTCCGCCGGGCAAACCCTGCCGGTGATGGTGATTTCCGACGAACGCCGAGGCCAGTCCGCGACCACCAACCGTGGCGCACGTTACGCCCGCGGCGACCTGCTGTGGCTGCTCGCGCAGGATATGACCCCCAAGCCGAGCGCGCTGTTCCATCTGCTCAACCGCTACCAGCAGTTTGACGATCCGCTGGTGCAGGGCTTCATCGAACATGAACCGGCACAAACCGGGGACGCGTTCGTGCGGCATGTGCTCGACTCCGGCCTGCAATTCACGTTCGAAAACATCGCCGACCCAAACAACCTCGACCCCGGCCTGCATTACGCCCCGCACGCTCTCGTCCAACGTGACCGCTTCCTGACCCTCGGCGGCTACGACGAACAACTCCCCTACGGCATGCAGGATACCGACTTCGGCCTGCGTTGGCGGCTGGCGGGAGGACGGATCGTGTTCGCACGCGACTCCGTCGTGATTCACGACCACTATTTTCGGTACACAGCCTACCGGGAACGTGAAAAATCCGTCGGACGCGCGCTGGTCGACATGTTCATCAAATGGCGCAAGGAAGCGTACCTCAACCGCTACCTGATGTCCTACGATCTCCTCAGGCAACACCTCGGTACCTACATCGAGTCCGCGCACAAGGCCGCGCTGGCATTCGAAGAAGCAAATGTGCCATCACCCGGGTACGGTCCGCTCCCCGAACGCATATCCCTGGTCGCGGACAGCACCCTGCCAGAGATGTTCGAGATTGCGCTGGGCTGGGCACGGCTGGAGGCGATCCGCACGTACCTGATGGAGCTGGGATTGTTCAACCACCTGCCACCGTTGCCCCCGGATTTCGACACCAAATCCGACCACGCCACCAAGTGGATTCGTGAGATGGCTGAATCCTCCACCACTTTCTGACCTGTCGCCTTCCACCATTCGTATCGCTCGTTTCGGTCATATTTTTATTAGGGACAGACCCCATTTAATTTGTTACCAGTACTGGGTTTCAGCCGATTACTACTTTGCTTCATTTATATGGGTCTGTCCCTAGTTTTGTGCAGATTTCACATAAAGGACAGCTGGTAGATGGGCAAATGACTGACGATCTTCTCACGATCCGAGCGAATCCCTTTGCGCACCCGTCAAACCCGCCTATATTAATTCAAAGCCTCGGGTTTGCCTCCCCCCACAGTACATTGGCCGGCCCGACGATCTGCCAAGGAGATGACCGATGGTTCGACTGTTTACCGGCACGCTGCTGCTGTCCCTGCTGGCCCTCACCCTGATGGGTTGCGATAAAGATGAAGCCAACCGTCTCGTGGATCCGCCTAACCCGGAAATGCTGATCTCGCCCGCGTCGCTCGACTTCAGCAGCGACCGCAGCTCCGACACCCTGTTCGTGACCAACACCGGCGACGGCACCCTGCAATGGTCGTTGAACGCCGACAGCTACTGGATCTTCCTCGATCCGGATACCGGACGCGTCGCCGAAGCCGAAACCGACACCGTGCTCGTCTCGATCACCCGGAACGGCCTGACGATGGGCTCCTACAGCGACACCATCCGTGCAATGGACAATGACCTCGAACAGGCCGTCGTTGGCGTCCACATGGACGTGCCGCTGCCGGACGCCTACACGCTGGTCGAATACACCGAGGCAACCCTGCACGAAGACCAGGAATTCCACCACGGACCGTACACGCTGCTCTACGACACCGTACCGTCCTTCGAGATGAGCCTGATCGACTGGCCCGGCGACTACGAGCTCGAGCTGCTGATTCTCGAACCCGCGGAATACAACAAGTACGCTGCCCGCGAACCGTTCGAGGCCGTCTGGGCCGAGACCATCGCCGCGACCGGCATTACCCAGGCCATCGGCGACACCTTCATCCCCAACGGCACACAGATCTACATCGTCATCGACAACACCGACGGCGGTTTCGTCGAAACCGATTTCGACGAATATGTTGACACCGCGGTGTTCGACTTCACCCTCACGATGACGCCGCAGGAATAGCACTCACTTTCAGCGCCAGAACAACACCGGGCCTGTTGATCCATGTCAACAGGCCCTGATGCGTTTAGAACTTAAAATGTAGTCCCGCACATTCCTGGCAGGTACTGCCACTTTTCTGTGGGTTCGGTTTCCGCTAGTCGCTGTGACGTTCAACATTCAACCGCGCCCGACCGTTCGCCACTTCCTCGCTGACCCACACATGCACCAGGTCAGCGCCTGACAACGCACGGCCCTGGACACCGGATTTCGTGAACGGGAAACTCGCTTCCGCCTGCGGATTCGGGTAGAATCCCACTCGTCCGATCAGCAGATAGTCTCCAGCGGGCGCGGCGGCGGGCACGCTCAACGTCAACCCGGTAACCGTCACATTCATAAATGGCGTGTGCGTGAAATTGATCCGGCTCAACGGTCCCACCAGTTGCTGGTTCGGCAACTGCGCGTAGGTCCAGTAGCTCAATCCGGGTATCGTGCCCGGCAAGGAACTCACCAGGCTGGCGTCATACTCCACATCACCGCCACTCGGCGGCACCACGCTCACCTGCGGCACCAACGTGAACTGCACCGGGCTCGGCGAACCTTCCTGCTCCCACCATGTGATCAGGTTCTGACTGTACGAGGCGCTGGCGATGTCGAGGTCGCCGTCGCCGTCCAGATCTTCCACGTCGATTTTCGTCGGATAGAGGAAATTGATCTGGATGTCGTATTGCTCGAAGCTGCCATCAGCCCGCTGTTCCCACCAGCGGATGACCCCGCCGTAGTACGCCGCGCCGATCACATCGAGGTCGCCGTCCATGTCCAAGTCAGCTGCTTCCACGTCCTGCGGGCTGTCGAATGAATAATCAATGACGTGCGACGGCCATGGATTCGAACCATCGTTTTCATACCACAACACCTGGTCAGACAGGTCCGCGCCAACCAACACATCCATATCGCCATCCGCATCCATGTCTGCGGCGAACACATCTTTTGGTCCGTTTCCCTGCTGCGTAATCGTGTGGTGCGTAAACGATCCGCTCCCGTCATTCTCCGACCAGCGGATGTTGCTGGCCGGTCCGCCGGTGATGATATCGAGGTCGCCGTCGCCGTCCATGTCCTTTACATCGAGACCGTGAAAATCGCCGCTGGTAAACATGGGATGCAGAGTCCATGAACCCGCCATGCCTTCGTTTTCCCACCACCAGACACCCTGAGTCCCGGAACACGCGATAATGTCCACATCACCATCACCGTTGATATCCCCGGTCAGGATACGGCGCGGAGAGTAGTAGTCGCCCACCGGATACTGAATCCATGATCCACCTTCATTCTTCCACGTCAGAATGTTGTCACCTTCATACACCGCTGCACACAGATCAGGATCGCCGTCCCCGTCAAAATCGCCACTGTTGAATTCATTGATGCCGGGTATCGGATCGGCCAGCGTTTCCGCCGTCCACGTATCCCCCGACCCACTCAGGATATAGGCCGCATCACCGATATAATCCGCGATGACCAGCTCCATCTGGCCGTCCTGATCAAGATCATTCGCATGGATGCCGACGGGTGAGTTGATCGTCGTACTCACCGTGTGCGCAATGAAATTCGGTTGCGCCAGCGCCACAATCGGCACCAGCAAGAGAAAGGCCACAATGCGATAGCTCATCAACTGCTCCGTGCTGTGCTGTTCATCAAAAGGGCTGGAATTGTTTGTACCACTACTCGCGTAACAAAAAACGGCGCGGCATGGAACGAGTTCACAATCCACATCGCGCCGCTAACAGCGAGTATAGCGCCTGTTGTTCGGGAATCCTAATCTTCTTCCGCGATAAACCGTACCGCCTGACCTCCACCGGGAGCCAGCCTGATATCAAAGATATCTCCGGGGAATACCTTCTGCTCGCCGATTTCGTACGAGTACGGATTCGTCACCCAGTCCGCGTCCGCACCGTCCGCGTAAATCTGTGCCGTGTACGTTATTCCATTCGAAAGGAAGTCGAGTGGGATGGCCAACGTGCGCGCCTTTTCATTCGTCACGCTGCCCAGGTACCAGTCCTCGCTGTTGCGATCCTTGCGGGCGATGGTCACAAACTCCCCGATCTCGCCATTCAGCACCACCGTCTCTGACCAGTCCACCGGCACATCCCGGATGAACTGGAACGCCGGATGGCCCTCATAGTTTTCCGGCAGGTCGGCAGCCATCTGCATCGGGCTGTAGATCACCACATATTCCGCCAACTGCTTCGCAAGTGTCGTGTTGACACGGTTGTTCGGACGTGCGTCCGGATTGTTCTGGTAGAGCAGGTCGAAAATGCCCGGCGTGAAATCCATCGGTCCCGCCAGCAGACGGGTGAACGGCAGCACGCAGACATGTTCCGGCGGGTTGCCGCCGTCCCCGGCCCACGCGTTATACTCCTGCCCGCGCGCGCCCTCACGCGTCATCATGTTCGGCCACGTCCTCCGGATGCCGGTCGGCTTGATCGGTTCGTGCACATCCAGCATGATGTGATGCTTCGCCGCCGTCTCCACCACCCGGCGGTAATGGTTCACCATCCACTGCCCGTGATGCCACTCCTTGCCCAGCACCTCGGAGGTCGCGGGGTCCTTGCGCAGGATCTCTTTGCCGTGGCCAACATACCCCGATTTAATCGCTTTCATCCCCAGCTTCTCGTACAACGTAAACGCAGCGTCCATCTGCTGTTCATAGTTGAGGATTCCGGTGGACGTTTCGTTGTGAGCGATGATATATACACCCTTTTCCTTCGCATACTCCGCCAGAGCGGTGAGGTCATAATCCGGATACGGTTCGGTGAAACTGAACAGCTCGCCGTTCGCGACCCAATTGCCGTCCCAACCGATGTTCCAGCCCTCGACCAGCACCGCGTCGAACCCGTTGGCCGCCGCGAAGTCGATGTAACGTTTCGTGTTCTCCGTCGTCGCACCGTGCTTGTCGCCGGATTCCCACGTGGACGTCGCCAGGTGCATCTCCCACCAGATCCCGACGTACTTCGCCGGCTTGATCCAGCTCGTATCCTCGATTTTGCTCGGCTCGTTGCAGTTGAGGATGAGGTAGGAGGTGATCAACCCGCCCGGCGTATCCGCGATCTGAATTGTCCGCCACGGCGACTTGATCGGCAGCTCCCCACGCACCTTGACCCCGTCCGACCATTCGGCGAGGCTGGCGTCCAGCGTCAATCCCTCGTTGCGCACCAGTACCATGCTCGCATAATCCGTCAGCGCCGCTTCGTGAAAACTGAGGTACAGCCCACCGGCGGTTTCCATCGTCACCGGCGTGTGCACTGTGTCCAGCTCGCTGACCGCCGTGTTCTGGTAAAGGTATTCGTAACGGTTGCCCTGGTAGCCGCCGATCCACCACGCGCTGTGATCACCCGCCAATGCAAATTCGGTCAGCTCATCCATGATCTGAACCTCACCCACACCCTCACGCGGCAGGATTTCATACCGGAACGCAACCCCGTCATCATACGCCCGGAAATACACCTTCAGCCGCCACGGATCGTCGCCTACGGTCTGCAACGTCACATTCATCCAGTTGTGGAAGTCACGGATCGTGTCAACTTCGCCCCACGGCAGCACCCAGGTGTCGTCCACCGTGCCCGATTCACTCTCGACCAGCTCAAATCCGCCATTGAGCTCGACCTGCTTGAGCGTAAAACCCATCCGCGACGGCTTGATCACCGGCGTTTCGCCACGATCGACCTGGTACATCGGGATGCCGTCTTGCAGGCTGAACGAAATCAGGTTCTTACCCAGCGGCGAGGTGACGGTCAGTATTTCCTGTGCCGGAGCGGGCACGGCCAGCAGCACGACCAACAATAACAACGCACAGCGAATAACGGGATTACGCATCGGAATCTCCACCTCGACAATTGCGACAAACCAGCTGGGGGTAAAAATAGGACAGCAGACAGGGGTAGTAAGGCAAATAGAGCACGAAATGCTCGAAGCGGCACGATATACACCGGGACGTTGGAACCCTACCGTGGAATACCTAACCATTTCCATGCATGTTCAACGTCATAGAAAACCCGCACCGACATACCACGGCTCACGGCCACGTCTTCATAAAAGGACGCGTCCTTCAGATTTTCCGACTTCGTGACAATGGCCACCTTCAATGAGTGCGGGACAAGTTTTGCAACGTGTTCCGCCAGTTTGAACGTATCCAGCAGATTGAGGCGATAGGTCAATTCGCGTTCGTCACAAAAGACGTGAGTTGCATCATTTTTGAGAATACCTGCGAGCACAGTTTCTGCGTATGCATTCGCATCATCAAGTGATTCATCAAATCCCCATGCCCGCACGCGCAGCACACGTCCATCCGGTACAATCTCATGGTGGATCGCCATGGAGGCTCCACAGGATTCAGAATGAGGATCTCTGTCAACCGGCCACAGTTAAGGTTGGTAATTTACTGGAAACAGATTAGAATTCTATTAAGAAAACAGTCATTTATCAAGACATCAACCAAGCTTCAGCGTCTTCACGCGAAAGGAAAACCTTGTACCTAAGACCACGATTGCGGACCACATCTTCAAAAAACTCGAACCGTGAGCCTTTTCTCGCTTCGGTCACCACCGCGATCCGCATCGCGGGTTCAACAGTGCCGGCAACGTTTTCACCCAGCTTGAACACCTCTGCCGTCTTCAGGTTGTACTGCAACGCGCGTTCATCCAGGAGCAGCCGCGTTTTCCCAAGCCGGACCACTTCGGCGTGCACTGCCCGAACATAGTCCAGATGCTGATCCAGATTTCCCAGCACTCCCGACGTCGTGATGACCAGAATATCATCAGCCACATCTACACGCAAATCCAACGACATCGCATTCCCCGACTGGTAGGGCCGACAGGAGAACACACCATCCCCGCGAGCCGCCATGTTTCCCAAACACCCCTACAACGTACTTTGATAGACCGCTCCGGCCTGACCCCTGGCGAACCAGCCAGCGTCAGGATTTCAACCACGCATGCGCCTCGTCCAGCGTCTTGAAATACAATAGCTTGAAGCCACGGTTGCTGACTACATCCTCAAAAAAACGGGCGTCGATGTTGTTCTCCGGATTTGTCACCACCGCGACCCGCATCGGCACTTCCGCCGAATTCGCCACATCCTCGGCCAGCTTGTAGATATCGAACGTCCCCAGCCGGTATTCCATCTCCCACTCGTCAATCAGGATTTCCGAGCATCCCGCGTTGATCATGGCGTCGTATGCGGCGTGAGCATACGCCATGTGCTCTTCCAGGGATTCGGCGAAGCCGGACGTCTTCACACACAAACAGCCGTCCCGGACCTCGATATCGTAGTTTATCGCCATGCCTGCCCTCCGCGTCGTCCCCCACGACAAATGTAGTTTCGTAACCTATCTCCGGAGCTACCGATATTCTAACGACTTACACCGATGGGAGAATCCTTAGTCCAGGATTTTCATGATTTTACTGGATTCAAACATGCCACTCCGGAGACACGTGAAAAACCTCCACTGTAACTGAACCTCGACTTTCCGTGTCTAAGTTATACCTGCCCGGGGTACGTCCGGCTGTTCAACGATCAGACCAAAACTCATGCAATCACCGCCGGATTTTCGGGCCGCGGATCCAAGGAGGGAGAGATTCGCAATGCATCATCGACTGCACACATTCGTCCTGGTTCCGGTTCTCGTGGCCCTGTCCAACCTGCTGTTCTCGTCCGAGATCCCGGAAAGCGCTATCCGTGAAAGCAGCCGCCTTCTGCACGAGAACGGCGAGACGAAACGCGTGTACCTCGAAGAACCGGTCGACCTGGACGGCGTCCGCTTCGAAGGCTGGACCTGGTTCGATTCCACCGGCACCCTGCGTCACTCCGAACTCGCCGAAGACCTGCCGTTCGGCGATATCGTCCTCCCCGAAGGAAGCACCGTGTTCTACGAGGACGGTGACATCGTCAAAGCCTGGCTCGCACATGATATGGACATCGACGGGCTCCCCATTGACGGCGGCGGGAAAATCGATACCGGCTTCCATCCGAACAAACAACTGCGCCTCTGCTTCCTGCGGGAATCGTGGGAAATTCAAGGTGTGGTCGTCAAAGGCGGGGCACTGACCGCGGTCCATTTCGACGAACAGGGCCACCTCTCCCACTGCACCCTCGCCGAAGATTACACCTACGACAACTCGCTGTGGCGCGCCGGCACCGAAGTCTGGCTCAACCCGGACGGCTCCGTGAAACAATCCTACCGCCCCGGCTGGTTCGCCCGCATGGGACGTGGACTACTGGATGTGGTTTTCTAGGCTGTGAGCTGTGAGCTGTGAGCTGTGAGCTGTGAGCTGTGAGCTGTGAGCAAGATAATTACCATGGACTTCAGTCCGTGGTAATGCTATCTGCTGCGGAACCAGCGATCACCCGAACGGGGAAAGAATCCGTCCCGATAGGCATGAAGGGGGTCGGCCCGGCGTTTACAATCCAGTCATAGTATCCCACTGGCGTGACTCCCGGCACCCGCTGCTGAATTCCAGGTATTGACACCTGCATGCCCGGAGAGAATTGGATCGGAGTGCTGAATACGGGTCCGTAGTATTGGTCGTTTGGTAACCCGATCATCGTCCAGAGGTAACCGTTGAACGGTTGTTGATAGTTCACCCGCATCCGGAAATCGTACACAAATGAGCCACCTTGCGGAACCACCGTCGGTGTAACAGGCGATATAAGCACGACAACAGGTTCCTGCTCGTGTGGTCCCTCCTGCAGATTGAGTATGATTGCATTGTCAAACTCTGCCGTGCCGAGAACGTCTACTTCGCCGTCGCCATCAACATCCGTTGAATAAACAGTCTTGTAACGATACGTGCTGTCAATTGTGTGCTCGATCCAATACTGCCCTGTTCCATCGAGATTCTCCCACCAACCGAGTTCACCAGCTGCGCCGAGTACGTCCATATCACCATCGCCGTCTACATCCGCTGCCTGAATGCCGTGTACATCATTGGATGTGTTACTGACATTGTGACCGGACCAGAGCAGGCCCTCTCCATCCCGGTTTTCGCACCAGACGATATCCCCCTCGTACGTGTCGCACCCAAGGACATCCACATCGCCGTCACCATCCATGTCTGCCGCATACACATCCCATGGGTTGCCGAACAGGCCGTTCACGGAGTGTTCAGTCCAGCTTTGCCCAACACCATCCAGATTTTCCCACCACGTGATGTCAGCCTCATAAGCGGCGCCACCGATCACGTCCAGATCACCGTCGCCATCCACATCCGCCGTATACACACTCAGTGCGCCATTGAACTGGGTGCCTATCGAATGCTCCGTCCAGCTCTGGCCGGTGCCGTCGAGATTTTCCCACCACGATATCGCATCACCGTAAAATGCCGCACCGAGGACATCCACATCGCCGTCGCCGTCTACATCCGCAGCATGAACACACCATGGATTGCTGAACTCGCTGCCAACCGTGTGTTCGCCCCAGCTCAGCCCGGTCCCGTCAAGGTTCTCCCACCACGTGATAGTGTCGTCATAATAGCTGGTGCCGAGAATATCCATGTCGCCGTCATCATCCACATCTATCGCATACACACTCGTCGGATGACTGACTTCAGCGTCCACAGTGTGCAGCGTCCAGGCAAGACCGTTCGAGTCCGTGTTCTCCCACCAGTCGATTTCATCCCCATACAGCGCCGCACCGAGCAGATCCACGTCGCCGTCACCATCAAAATCCGCTGCGTGAACACATTGCGCGCCGTAATAGTCGTCTGTAATTGTCACTTCCTGCCAGCCGGCGTGAACCGCAGCCACCCAGAAGCAAACCAATGCAACCGCCAGGATCGGACGCATGAGATTCCCCCGATATCAATTTTTGCTACTTTGGCAACCAGAAAACAGAGCGCGGACCTGCGCCTTTCTTCAAGGCACTGACCCGCGCTTGCTGCAAATATACAGGTTTATTTTGAAGCTATCAAGAAAAATGCGAAATTCGCGTTGACGAGGTTTCGGAAAGGGAACCACAACGAGAGCTTCATTCCCGCCCAAACAACCGATGCAATTCACTCAGCGTCAGGTTGACGACCACCGGCCGGCCGTGTGGGCAGACGAACGGGTATTCCGTCGTGAACAGCTCGTCGATCAGCGCGTTCATCTCGTCCAGGTTCAGCGGATCGCCCGCCTTGATCGCCGCCTTGCACGCGAAGGACGCCGCCAGCGATTCCTGCGGTTCGAGACGTACATCATATTCCTGCCGGTAATCCTCGAGCATATCCCGCAGCAGCTTCTCCTCGCTGCGCACCTTCAGCCCCGCCGGAACGGAGTGGATCGCCCAGAGACGTGACCCCGCCGGTTCGACCTCGAAGCCCATTTTAGCCAATGATGGCGCCAATTCTTCCATCATCTGCGATTCGGCGGGATCGAGCTTCACCTCTACCGGGAACAGCAGCCGTTGCCCCGACCATGGCCGTTGCCGCATCGCCGCCAACGCCTTCTCGAACAAGATCCGCTCGTGCGCGACATGCTGGTCGATGATCACCAGCCCGGATTTCGTCTGCGACAGGATGTATGTCCGATGCACCTGCCACACATTCAACCGTTGCGCCGCCTGCTCCAACGCCGGCGACGGCGCCGGTTCGGACGCGTGCGGATCGTGCCCCGCCACCGGTGCATGATCCGACTGTGGTGTGCCCGTACCAGCTTGCTGGTGCGGCTGATCCGAGGGCTGATCATCCCGGACATGAATGTCCGGGGCATGTCCGGATTCGGTCTGGTCGTGTCCGGCCTGCCCGACATTCATCCCCGGGGCCGCCACCGAGGGTGGCAACTCATACGGCACCGCCGGTTCATGCTGTTTCGTCGGGCGCTGTGGCGGTGGCGGAACCGACGCCGCGCCACGACCCGCGCTAATCGCTGGCGGGGACGCTGGAATGCCACTGATACTCCCGCCGCTGGACGGCATCACCGGCTGATCCGGCCGCCGTGGCGGCTTGCCGAGCAGCAGCTCCATCTCGTGACGGCCATCCCCGGATCGCTGCTGTGCGTCCCTGTCCCCCAACGGCGCACGCACCGGCGCGTCCCCGCTGCGCAAGCTCAGCCCCAACGCGTTCCGCACTGCGACCAGCACCGCACGGTAGGCCATGCCTTCGTCGCGGAACCGCACTTCGTGCTTCGCCGGGTGAACGTTGACATCAAACTCTTCGGGATCGAGCCGCAAATTCATCACGTAAAACGGGTACTGCCCGCGTTCAATCAACGGGCCGAACCCATTGACCACAGCGTGATGCAGGCTCCCCGACTGGATCGGACGCCGGTTCACATACAGGAACTGATCCCCGCGCGACTTCCGGAACAGGCTCGTCCCACCGATCACCCCGGACGCGAACACTTCCCCAACCCGATGCTCGAGCGGGTGCAGATCGCCCATCGCCGACTCGCCGAACAATTGCCCGATCCGCCCGCGCAGATCGGTTTCGGTCAACGCATACTCTTCCTTGCCGTCCTTCTCCAGCGTCCACGCATATTCCGGGTACGTCAGCGCGAACTGCTTGAACACCTTGACCACGTGAGAGTATTCCGTCGCTGGTGTGCGCAGGAACTTGCGGCGGGCGGGAACGTTGTAGAATAACGTCCGCACACGCATCGTCGTGCCACGCTCGCGTTGCGCCGGTTCGGGACCGGTCGCTTTGCCGCCGTCCACCTGGTAACGGATCGCGTGGTCACGATCCTCCCGGCGTGTCAGCACTTCCATCCGCGAAACGCTGGCAATCGACGGCAACGCTTCCCCACGGAAACCGAAATGCAGAATCCGCTGCAAATCCTCCGCCGTGCGCAGCTTGGAGGTCGCGTGACGCCGGAGTGCGGTCACCACATCCTCCTCGTCCATCCCCCAGCCGTCATCCGAGACGAGGATCTCGTCCAACCCGGCCTTCTTCACCGAGACCACGATGTGCTGCGCTTCGGCGTCAATCGCGTTCTCGATCAATTCCTTGACGACAGACGCCGGCCGTTCCACGACCTCACCGGCCGCGATACGGTTTGCCAACCCTTCCGGCAACACCTGGATCGGTTGACGCGGGATCTTCGTTTCCGGCAGCCCCGGCTGAGTCATCGACTCTCCCCGGTCTGTGGCTGCGCTGCTTCCGTATGCACCGTATCCCTTTCCACGTACAGGGGTTTCACGTCCGCCGCCGGACGGTCATCCTCAACCACCGCTTGCGGCGACAGCTGAATGTCACGGACACTCTCCAGCGATTCGGGACGCAACGCCGCCCAGATAATCGCCCCGATCATGAACACAAACGCGAGCAGGATGAACGGGTTCATCCCACGCCGTTTGCTGTGACTGGTACGCAACTGCTGGAACTGGATGCGGGTTTGACGCCGCATCTCGGCGTATTGTTCGTCGTCGAGCGGATCGAACTCGCGCTCGTCGAAATATCGCGGGGTCCACGTCAGCCCGCGCGGCTTCTGCCGCTTGAACATGTCACCGAAAAACATGACGCTACTCCTCCCCACGCCCGCGATCGTATTCCGCCACCAGCTTCTGGACAAACTCGTCCATCCGCCACGTAGGTGACTCGGGCGCGTGGTTCACAAACACGACAAAATCCATCATCGGACGGCCAGTCTCGTCCAGCACATATCCCGCCAACGAGCGGCAGCCACTCAATGTACCGGTTTTCGCCACGACACGTCCGCCCAAACCAGCCAGCCGTCCCTCGAGAGTGGAGCCGTCCTCATCCGCCTGCGGCAACAAGTTGAGCCACCGCCCGCCCCATTCCGCGTACGCTTTTACCAGCAGCTCGTGCGGAGTGAATACCGTCATCCGGTTCCGGCGCGCCATGCCGCAGTTGTCCGCCACTTTCAGGTTCGGGTCGTGCGTCAGGCCCAGCGAATCCAGCACCGACGGCCACGTCGGCCGATACATATCCCTGGTGTAGGTACCCGCCGCCGCCGCGATCTGTTCCGCCCACGCATTCGAGCTGACCTTCAGCATCGGCGCGAGGATGTTGTCCAACGGCGCGCTGCGATGCACAATCCGCAACCCGTTCGGCACGCCGCGCGGCAGTTGATGCGGCAACGGACTCACCGCCCGCGTCGAATCCCCGCCGCTGACACCGGCGCGGCGCAATGATTCCCGGAACGCATCCCCTGCGAGCACACGCGGGCGCGGGGACGGCGTCATCGTCGTGGTCCACGATCCGTTCAACGTTACCGGCTGCTCGAGCTCGTCCAGCGATTCCACCGGCGGTTTCGGCGGCGGAGGCGGTTCCAGGACCCGCGCGCTGTGCATCGGCCACAACTCGCCGTGCTCCGCCGTCCAGAACACCGGGTCCGGCGAAACCGACACCTTCAGCCCGACCGAGTTCACGCCGCTCACCGCCTGCGCGTACGATACCGATCCATCGTTCCACATCAGCTGCGCGATCCGTGGCGCGAAGCGGTACTCGAGGTCGCCAACCTCCCACCCGGCGGGCAGGAACGCCGCACCCTCGGCGATGATGTTACCCGCGATGTGCCGCACACCCTGCGCCCGAACCTGCTGCGCGAGGCTGTCCCACACCGCCCACGGCCACTCCGAATACGGTTCCGCCCCGGACAGGCTCGGGTCCCAGCCCCCGCTGATAATCAGGTCGCCGAACAACGTGTCGTTCACCACCGGCCCGTTGCTGTGGATCATTGTCTCGAAGCGGTAGTCCGTGGGCAGCCGGACCATCGCGTCCACCGCGACAAACAGCTTCTGCACACTCGCCGGCAGCATGTACCGGGCTTCGTCGTGCGCGTACAGCATCGCCCCGGTACGCGCGTCGCCGACAATCGCCGCAACCGTCGCGCCCTCGGCCTCGAGCGGCTGGATCAACGTCGTGTCCGCCATCATCGCGACCGCATCCACATCCACCGGCAACGGCAGCGGAATCTCCTCCCGCGTCACCTCCTGCGACGTCATGCAACCGGTCAACCCGGCGGCGAACAGGAGCAGCAGCAGGATCGCCCGCATGGAGCCGGGCACCCGCCGCGGCAGAACGGGTCTTTCACGCTGAATCATCGGCAACGGCCGGAGTTGCGCACGGTTCGGACGCATCGTCTTCCTCATTCTTCACGGGGTGGTTTTATGGTCTGGAATCAGGTGAAACAACATACGGGCTGGTACACTCGGATGCACGTTTGCTTTTGCGATTTCAACTGGAAGGGTAGTCGAATGCCAGAGAGGAGAAGCCCGGACCAACGGTGGACCGGGCTACCAGTGATGGACTTGCCCTGAATTCACGGACACTTTACTACACCCGTTTGAAGTCCTTCATGGCTTCAGCGGGTGTTTTGTAGTTCAGGCTTGAGTGTCTTCTTTTGGTGTTGTAGAACCGTTCAATATACTGGTACAGGCTTCGTTTGGCATCTTCACGTGTGCCATAGCGTGCGTCGTTGACTTCTTCGATTTTCAGCGTGCAGAAGAAGCTTTCGATCATAGCGTTGTCCCAGCAGTTGCCTTTGCGGCTCATGGACGGCAGCATCTGGCAAGAGGCAAGGGCCGCCTGGTATTGGTCGCTGGCGTATTGCGAGCCCTGATCGGAGTGATGGATCAGGCCAGCAGCGGGTCTGCGGCGTTGCTGTGCCATCATCAGACTGCGCAAGGTCAACTGGCGGGTCAGTCGCCTGGATGTTGCCCAGCCGACGATCATCCGCGTACCCAGATCCAGCACCGCCGCTAGATACAACCACCCTTCATCCGTGGCAATGTAGGTGATATCTGCCACCCAGGCCCAGTCGGGGACACCGGCGTCAAAGCGACGGGAAAGAAGATTCGGCGCCACAGCAGTCTGTCCGGAGGAACGGGTGGTTTGCGGACGATACCCGCGACGTTGTTTGGCACGTATGCGGTGCTCCCGCATCAGCCGCGCGACACGGTGACGTCCACAAGCAAACCCACGCGCCACAAGCTCGCGATGCATACGCGGGCTGCCATACGTAAAACGGACTTGCGGATGGATCGTACGTATCACATCCACCAGAACCGCATTCTGACAGGCTCGCGCGCTGGGCGCACGGTCACGCCAAGCGTAATATCCACTGCGTGAAACACGCAAAAGACGGCACATCACAGCCACGGGATAAATCAGCGCCTTTTCCCGGATGAATCGGTACCGATGCTCGATTCCTTCCCGAAAAAGGCCATGGCTTTTTTTAAGATCTCGTTCTCCTGACGAAGACGAGCATTCTCGCGCTCTAGCTGGCGCTGCTTCGCTGCCGAACTGCGAACATGACCACTGCCCGGAAACGAATCCGATCCCTCGCGATCCAACTGACGCTTCCAGCGGCGAACAACGCTGGGATCCAAACCCATGTCCAAGGCAACTCGATTGCAGCGGAGGCCGCTGTCCTCAATCCGCTGCAAGACCTCCACCTTGAACGAACGGCTGAAGTGACGACGCTTCATCGTGACCTCCTATCCTTCCAATATCGGACTTCTTTCACTGTCCGTGAAAAGAGGGGAGGTCCATGATGTTTTCCTTTGTTACTGAAGAATACGGTTTATCAAGGCCTGGTCGAAGTTGTCTTTCTATACACGTACACCATCTTTGGGGACACTCCGCCTCCAGGTCCACCGGAGAACCCAAGATTTAGCAGCTGTTTTTCAATCTGTCGCGCATGAATCTCGGAACCTGCATTCCGATAAGCCCACTGCCCACTATACTTCGAAACGTTATGGTCAACAAAGAGCCGGTGTTCGGCGTTTGTCGCTACGCCAGCATACCAACTACTGTAGCTTCCACCACATTTTCTGACGTGGTTCAGCAGTTCTTGTACTATCGTTGTCGTTGTAACCACTGGAAAGCCTTTCGTACATGTCTGTTGCGATCATACTTGACGAAAGGATCTGAAACCTGAGGCTTGATTCTTTGACGCTGCATGACTAGCTTGCGTTTGTTGTAACGGGCCTCAGACCTTCTCGTCTGACTCGTTCTTTGACCCTCGAGCAGCCACTCGGGGGTTTTCTCACTCAAGCACTTGGCTTTGGTGAGAGTTCCTTGTTTTGACTCCGTAATCATATTCCTCCTTGGGCGACATCAAGGTCGAGCGGACTTCGACTGAGAAAATCACACTCTGGTACTCGATCCTTCGAACGATACCTTTCGCTTTGTGACCTGATAGGCCCCAAACCATTTGTGTCACTCAGTATCCTTAGAAGTCAAAGATAGCAGCTTCCTTCTAGCTTGTCAACTCTCGGAAAAAGAGATGGGCTTTCGCTATTCAACATTTGTCGACGATTTTGCAAATTAAATATTTGTTATTCAATAGTATGCAAATATTTCCTGTTTGGTAGGCAATTACTTCACTCACAACCCGGCACCGACTTAAGCAAGAAGTTTGTGTCCTCTGAACACTTTCGTAGCATGGGTCTCTTTTGCTCTTAGAGATTCCGGATTATCTCTGAAACCCGGCTCATAGAAGGGAAAATAGTTGTATTTCTGCTATCTGGTATATTAGAAAACAGTTGGCTAAACTTCGACTTTGAGAGGGAGATACTTCTTGTTTGAGTCGAGGTACACCCGAATCGACGAGGCTAGTTTTCGAGTATGATATTTCTTGAACGTGTGAATCGAGGACTGAAACAGACGCTAGAACCGATACCCGAAGTTGACTAGGACACGGTTGTTGTAGTGGTGCGACTCGGCGGGTGGGGTCCACGCGGACCAGATTTCGAGCGGTCCCAGTTGCGTATCCAACGCGAAACCAAGGGAGAACGAGTTCAGAATATCTTCTCGCGTCGGCCGCCAGTCACGCTGGTTGCCGTACGCGACGCCATCATAGCGCAGCAGTACGTAGGCATCCGCGACCAACCGGCTGATCAGGTCGTACCGCAGCGTCGCGTTCGTCCCCACCTGCCGTAGCGCCAGATAACGGTAGGGCGCCAGCGCCGGGAAATTGGTCAGGCCGCCGATGGCGAAACGATGCGTCGACGGCGTCGTCGATTCCGCAACACCGGTGCGTGCCCCCACCTGCAGGTACAGCCGGTGCAGCACCGGAATCGTGTACCGCATACTGAGGTCGAACACGCTGAATGCCCGCGCGCTGCCGAGCTCCTGCACGTACGAGTTGTACGACACATCAATCCGCGCGCCGGAATTCGGGAAGGGACGCCGGTCCTCCGTGTCCAGATCGCCGCTCAGCTCAAATGCCGTGTAATAATTCAACCGTTCGGTGCCGTCGAGGGCGTCCTCGATGCGTTCCCCGCGCAACCCACCGGACACCCGGCCCCACGTGTACAGGTTGAACAGCGCCATCAGGCCCGCGCAGCTGCAACCCTGGAAGGCATAATTCGTACGCTCGCCCTGGTTGTCATACTGCGGCACATCAATCCGGTTATACCCAACCTGCCCCTGCCAGCCGGCGTAGCTGCCCGCGATCCGGTCGGCGCGAAGCGTGATCCGGTAATCCTGGCGCGATTCGCCAAACATGGCGTGAAAACGGAGTTCGTCACTGACCAGCGGCAACGGCTGATCGATCACCAGCGTGCCCTTGTAGCGTGCGCCCCAGTCGGTATCATACCCGAGGCCGACACCGAGACGCACCGGCGGAGCCAGCTCGAACAGGAAGGTCAGGTCGAGGGTGCCGTCCGCGAGACGGTCCAGCCGGCAATACACCGTCGTGTACCGCTGCGTGGCGTGCATGTCCCACAACGCATCGACGATGTCCTGCGTCTTCAGCACCTGGCCGGGTTTGAGGCCCACATCACGCAGCTGCGACCGGCCACGGGTATAGTCCACCCCTTCCGCGTGCAGTCCGCTGAGCACCCCGAGATGCAGATGAACGCGCAATTCATCGCCGACCACCGACGCCTGCGCCCGCGCCATGCCGTAATCCAACGCTCGCAGCTGTTTCAGGTAGCCGGTCAGGTGACGGTTGATCTCCGCCGTCGAATACGTACCCGGCGCCAGCTCAAAGGTTGGCAACGGTTCCTTCAGCCGTCCCGGCCCGTCCCGTGTCAGCACGACCTTGGACACGTCCACCATCAGCTCTGGCGCGTCAACCGGCGGCGGCATGATCCTGTCCAATGCCTCCCGGTACTGTTCAAAGACCGCGAGACCGGCGTCGATCAACGAATCGCTCTGATCGAAATCCGTGCTCCCGAATCCGCTCAGATCCGGCGTCAGCACGAGGTCCGCCAACGCCCGCGACACCGAATCATTCGGCACCGTCATCAGCGTCGTCACCTGGTTCAGCACTTCCCACGGCAGGTCAGGATCGGGGTCGGTGGTGGGAGTGGCGCAATCGACAGCGATCACAATGTCCGCGCCATGTTCCTTCGCAGAACGCACCGGGATATTCTCAGACGCGCCGCCGTCCACCAGCAACCGCCCGTCATCCCGCATCGGCCGGAAAATGATCGGCACCGCCATCACCGCGCGTAACGCCAGCCCGAGGTCGCCCGAATCGAGGTAGACACGCTCCCCGTTGACGATGTCCGTCGTCACCAGCCCGACCTTGACCCGGCCGCCGTCGAAACCGTTCCCGATCGGCGCGTACGGACCTTCGTGCATCAGCCGGAACGTCTCGATAAATAACGTTTCGCCGGAGACCAGCGCGTCCGGGATGTACGGGTCGCCGTCCTGCCGGAAGCGTAACGTGACCAGGTCCTGATTTGCCGTTTCCTTCTGCGCGAGGAACAGGTTGCGGCGGGAGGGCGCATCGGAAAACAATCCGCCCCAATCGAGACGGCGGGTCAGACCGCGCAGCTCGTCGCTGGTGTAGCCCGCGCTGTACAGGCCGCCGATAACCCCGCCCATCGAGGTGCCGACCACGAGATCAATCGGCATTCCGGCACACTCAAACCCCTCGATCACGCCGATATGAGCCAACCCACGCGCACCGCCGCCGGACAACGCCAACGCAACCGTCGGACGTTTCGCCTCCAATTCGGGCAAAAATCCGTGAGGCACATGCGCCCGCCGGAGCCCGAGCGAATCCAGCCGGACGTCGCCGGCCGCCCACTGATCCCACGAGATCGTAGCAGGTAAATTCTCGACCAAGCCGTTCTGATGTTGCTGCTGGACTCTGTTCAACTCATGGTATGGCCCCACCCAACCCGCACCAGGCTGGGCCATTGAGGGGATCGTAATGACTATTAAGGCGAGCAGACACAACGCAAGCGCACGCCAAGCCTTCCGCAGCTGGCGCGTCACAATACGCTCACCCTGAGAGGTCGTACCCATGAGAATTCTGCCCATATCCCAAAGGCCCATTCGGCCCTTACCTTGCGCGGGAATATAAGCCTGTCCGAACTTCGCGTGGAGATTTCGCCGTGCCCGAGCTCGCCGTAGACTACACCGACATTCTCGCCGCCGCCGAGCGAGTCCGTCCGTACATCCACCGGACACCCGTTCTGACCAGCCGCCGGATTGACGAAATCGTGGGCGCCAACCTGTTTTTCAAGGCTGAACCGTTGCAGAAAACCGGCTCGTTCAAAGCGCGCGGCGCGACCAACGGCGTCTTCTCCCTGTCCGATGAGGACGCGTCCCGTGGAGTCGCCACCCACAGCTCCGGCAATTTCGCTGCGGCGTTGGCGCAGGCCGCGGCGTGGCGCGGGATCACCGCGCACGTTGTCATGCCAACCTCCGCGCCCGAAGCGAAACGGCTGGCGACCGAGGGCTACGGCGCACGCATCGTCCAGTGCGAACCAACACTCGAAGCGCGCGAAACGACCCTCGCGGACGTCGTCGCCGACACCGGTGCGACGTTCCTGCACCCGTACAATGACGCCCGCGTCATCGCCGGACAAGGCACCGTCGGGCTGGAGTTAATGGAGGATGTGCCGGATCTGGACGCCGTGCTGGTTCCCGTCGGTGGAGGCGGGCTGTGCTCTGGTGTCGCGATTGCCGTGCATCGGGAGCATGGTGAAACCGTGACGGATCATCCGCGTCTGCAAGTCTCTGACACGAGCACATCCCGCTGTGGCCACTTCCCCATCCCCGTCTATGGCGTCGAACCGGAAATCGCCGACGACGCGAAACAATCGCTCGACACCGGCACCTTGCAGCCGTCCAAAAACGCCCTGACCATCGCGGACGGCCTCCGCACCGCGCTCGGCACGCTGACCTTCCCGATCCTCCACCACCACCTCGAGGACATCCTGCTGGTCAGCGAGGACGAGATCCGTGATGCGATGCTGCTGATCTGGACACGCCTGAAACTGGTCGTCGAACCCTCTGGCGCGACCGTCTTCGCCGCCCTGCTGAAACACCGCGAGCTGTTCGCCGGGAAACGCGTGGGCCTGGTGCTGAGTGGGGGGAATGTGGATACGGCTACGTTGCTGAAATAGCAAAGCGGGCGCTGATTACGCGCCCGCTTTCAGACTGCTGACAAACCCCGTCATTTGATGGGGTTTGTTTTGTATTCACACGGCACATCCTACTGGTTGGATTTGTGGTATAGTTGGCAGGTTGTGTTTGGTTCTTCGCTCGATTTTTCTATCGAGACCGTTGAGCGTGGTGCGCTGGGATAGAAGACCGGCTAAATAGGTCCATAGTCTTGAGATAGAGGGGTGTTTCGCCATTGTCATGGCGATCTTCTTCATGTTCTGGCAGGCGGCGGACAGCAGGCATTGTTCACGTGCTCCGGCTATCGAGCGCAGCCGGGCATAGCGATGGCCATACAGTTGTTTGGCTTCGCCGAAGCTGCGTTCGACCGTCTCCCGTCGTCGCCGGTACGTGGCCCGTCCGCGTTCTGTCCGAGCGGTCGCGATCATCTTTTCACGGCTGGCCTGCCACACGTGCCGGGTGACCACCTTGCGGTGATTGGCGCTTTCGGTGCATTGCTGCAACAGGGGACAGAGGACACAGCGCGACGGGTCGGAAACATATTCCTGGTAGCCTTCACGTGTCGTCGTGCGATACGGTAGTGTCTGGCCGCCGGGACAGTGGTAGACATCCCCCAGCGAATCGTACACAAACAGTCGTTTTGCCAGCATTCCCTTCTTGCGTGTCGTACGTACCGAGCCGATCACGCCGTCGATCTTTCGATCCTCCAGCCCCTTGCAGATGGCGGCGGTATTGTAGCCGGCGTCGTGACCGACCCTTTCCACCGGGAAGTGGAATTTGCAGATCTGCGCATCGAGGCGCTCAAGGTAGGGGGTGCTGTCATGCACATTGCCGGGGGTGACATGCGTGTCGGTGATGATTCCGGCCTTGTTGTCTACGGTACGGTGGTCAAGGTAGAAAAAGCCCTGCGGCTTGCCGTCCCGCACCATGAAGCCGCTGTCCGGATCGGTGGTGCTGACCTTGATTTCCTTTGTCGCCGGCGGTGATGAATCGTCATTGTCACGTTTCTTCAGTGGCTTTTTGCCATGCGCCAGGCGATCCGCATCCACCGCCTCTTCCAGATCGGACAGATACGACTTCGTCGCCACTGTCACCTGCCGCTTCTTGAACTTCTTCTTGTTCGCGCTGGCTTTCAGGTGCGTCGAATCGGTGAACAAGACCCGGCCATCGACCAGGCCACGACGGATCGCCAGCAGCACGATCTCGTCGAAGATCTCCTGGAAGATGGTGCTTTCACGGAAACGGCGTCGTCGATTCTGGCTGATCGTGGACGCGTCCGGCACCTTGTCACGCAGATCCAGCCCGAGGAACCAGCGATAGGCAACATTGACCTGGATCTCACGCACCAGCTGACGCTCGGACCGAATTCCGTACAGGTAACCGATGAACAACATCTTGAACAGAAGGACAGGGTCAACAGCCGGACGGCCATTGTCGGCGCTGTAGAGATGCTTTACACGATCCCGGATAAACGAAAAATCAATTGCCGCATCAATCTTCCGCAAAAGATGATCGTCCGGGACCAAATCGTCAATGTAAATAAGCTCCGCTGCGCTTTGATGAGCTTTGGAAGTAGGTAGCATCTACAAAGATACAAAACAAATCCCCACAGGTCGAGAGCCCGTGGGGACTTTGTCAGCAGTCTGAAAGCGGGCGCTGATTACGCGCCCGCTTTCAGATCGTACCCGCTGTATTGCGTTATGCATCCCCACCCGCTTCGGACGAGACGACATCGCCAGCGCGTTTAACCGGATCGCCGGCGTCGTCCAGTTCACGGTGGGCTTCCGGTTCTGCTCCGTTCGCACGGTACAGCTTGGTGTGCAGGAACGGCGCGGTGCCATCGTGATTCTCGCCCATGTAGACGGTGCGATGCGGGAACGGAATCTCGATACCCTCTTCATCAAACCGACGCTTCAGCCGTCTGCGATACGCGCGCGCCACATTCCACTGTTCGATCGGCTTGGTCTGGAAACGCACACGCCAGTTGATTGCGCTGTCGCCGAACGAGTCGATCCCGAAGATCTCCGGACCGGATTCGATCACGTCGCTCATCTCCTCCGCGATCTCGTTGCCGACCTCTTCCATGATCCGCACAACCTTATCGTTGTCCTCACGGTACGCCACGCCGACATCGATCAACGCCCGGCTGAAACGATAGGTCATGTTGGTGATCGTGCGGATCTCACCGTTGGGGATGACATGCACATTCCCCGCAAAATCTCGCATCACCAACAACCGCAGGCTGATATCCTCGACCAGGCCGGCCTTGCCGTTGACCTCGAGCACGTCCCCGACTCGAGCATACCCCTCGGTCAACAGAAACGTCCCGCCGAGAAAGTCCTGCACCAGCGTCTGCGCGCCAAAACCGATCGCGATACCGGCTATACCGGCCGCGGCGATCAGCGGCCCAATCTCGACGCCGAATTCTCCGAGGACCAGAACACCCACCAGGGTGAGGATGACCACTTTCGCCACGCTCCTCAGAAACACCGAGAGCGTTTTGTGGCGCTGGGCGGAACGGCGATCTTCCAGCGTCTCCGCCTTCTTCACCATCCGGTCGGTCAGTTTGCGGACAATCACACCAGCCACGATGCCGAGCAGAAGAATCACAGCAACGTGAATCAGATTCGCGCCCCACTTGCCCCACCAGGCTGCAAAGTCGAATTCCATATTGTACCTTCCCGACGAAACTGAACGTTCAAACCGTGTCCGGAACGATGCCGTTGACCAACACTCGCCGACCAACAAACCCGCGCTTTCCTGGATTCGGCATGGTTACGGAGTTATTACGTGCTGCCGCACGCCGCCGCAAGCAAAACCGGCACGGCAGCCGTCGCCCCGGAGACGAACATTCGATCCAGACCGACACAACCGGATGATGCAATGAGCCCGACAAACCCGTTCCGTACGCCACGTCTGCTGATGCTGCCGATCCTCGCCATCGCGTTGATGCTTGCCTTCACCGCCTGCGACGACAACCCCGCCGACTCCAACGGTGATGACAACCCGTCCCAAACCGGCTCCATCATCGCCGTGGCGGGTGACGAAACGTTAACCCTGTTCAACGCCGACACGAAAACCTGGCAGCAACCGCAAGGTCTCGGCCTCGGCGCGAACTGGATGACACGGATCGGCGACAGCCTGTACGTCGTCAACAGCCTGAGCAACACGCTGCAGCGCTTCGACATCAGCAACCGTTCCGCCGAACCGGCCGGAGAGCTCGACATCGGCCTGTCAGAAAATCGCAGTCCCTACGCCAGCCTCGCCTTCCGCGACTCCCTGCTGCTGATCTCGAACCTGCAGTGGAATTCGATCACCGTAGTCAACGTCAACAAGTGGAAAGTGGTGGACGATTGGGAAGTCAACATCGCCCCCGTCGAACTGCTGACCGGATTTGACCAGGTTTACGTCGTTCATTCCAAGTACGACTTTAACGACTTCACGTTCAACACCGGCAGCGTCTGGAAGCTCGGCCCGAACGGCGCATTACTCGATTCGTTGACCGTCGGCGTCAACCCCCAGTTCGCACACTACACCTACCCGGGCGAAATCCACGTCGTCTGCACCGGCAACTACGATGACATTCCGGGCACCGTCTACGTGCTCACCCTGTTCCCAATCCAGACCGAACGGATCATCAACATCGGGTACAGCCCGGGACGGTCCACCGTCGACAAGGACGATCACGTGGTCTACCTCGCGGCCGGAGGCTGGTCGAATGAAGGCGACGAGAACGGCCTGATCCTGCGCTATGATTACGATTCGCTCGATCCGATGCAACCGATCAATGCTAGCCTCGGCGTGGTCGATGTCGCCTACGACAGCACCAGCGGCCTGCTGTACGCCGCCTGCCGTGACGGGATGCGGCTGGACGTGTTCGACGACGGCCAGAAAGTCGGCTCATACGAACTGTCCGACCCGCCGAACGCGATCGAAGTGCTGTACGCTGAGTAAAATCAGGCTCTGGGCTCTGGGCTCTGGAAAGTATGTGCCCGTGTCTGCTCGTCAGACGCGGTCGTGTTGTTCTTGGGCCGCGGGCTGCGGGTTGCGGGTTGCGGGTTGCGGGTTGCGGAAAAACGGTGTTTGCCCCGACCAGCTTGCTGGTCGGGTTCTACAGTAAATCAATTACCAGCAGGGACAGTGACGCGAAGCGTAGCTGTCCCTGACTTTTTGTGGTTACTCACAGCTCAGAGCTCATGGCTCAGAGCTGTCTTTACCCCCCTGTATCCATCTCACCACACTTCACCCGCCCTGTGACACCCAGCCCACAGGTTTCCACACCGCTCACTCCCGCCTACTCTCTTTACGAACAACATGTTACTCCCCACTCACATTCTGGCACAGCCGTTGCCTTACACCACATGGGAACGCACAACAACTAAAGCGCAACGCCCTACCGATAGGGAGGAGTACCATGAGTAACCGTCTTTTCAAACTGTTTGCCATCACCTTCATTCTCACCCTCGTGATCGCACCGTTCGCCGCACTCGCCGGCCAGGACAACTGGAGCTACGACCAGAACGACGATGAGGAAGATGACGATTACCGCTGGAAAACCTGGCGCACACATCGCAGCCACGGCGGGTTCTCCGGATTCGGCGGATTCTACTTCAACGCGCAGACCTTTGAATCCAGCGACCTGGAAAACCTCGCGAACGCCATGGGCCTGGACGAGTTCGACAGCTTCGTCCCGATGTGGGGCGGCATGGGTATGGGCCATGTGGGTGACGGCTGGCGGATCGGCGGCGGCGGCCACGGTGGCCACGCCTACACCGACGGCGTCTACGTCGACGGCAACGGCAACCGCTTCAACCGCTCCCTCGAGCTCGACATCGGCATGGGCGGCTTCATGTTCGAATACAGCCCGTGGATGTTCGGCCCGGTCAACTTCGGCTTCGGCGCGATGCTTGGCGGCGGCGGTGTTTCGGTCATCATGTCGCAGGACACCGGCACCTACACCTGGGGCGACCTCAACAACCAGTACATCGGCGATCCCAGTGACGGCGAAAACATCCGCACCCAGATCGACCAGGGCTTCTTTATCGCCGAGCCTTACGTCACCGTGCGCGTTCACCTGCTCGACTGGATGGCACTGCAAGGCAACGCCGGCTACACCTGGACCTCGCTGCGCACCGACAACTGGGAGTTCAACGAGAACGAGCTCACCGGCGACGGTCCCGAGATCGACCTGAACAAACCGTTCTTCCGCGTCGGCCTCGTCTTCGGCGGGTAAGAACTGAGCGGGTGGCCCGAGTTGTCTTGCAACCCGGGTGTCCCAGAACTAACGACTGTCGTGGCATCCGCGCCACGCACCTCCAGACGGTCCGGCCGATTGCCACCGGACGGACCAACCAATCAGCCACACACGCAGGACCGCCCGGGTCCGAAGTTCCGGATCCGGGCGGAAATGTTAAAATACAGTTGTCAGTGATCAGTCTTCAGTGATCAGTGAACTGATCCTGATCCGTCTGATCATACCCGTTGAAGAACTGCTAAGCCACACGCGAAACAAGCCAGCTCGCATGGACCAGGGGTTTGTCGTCCTTCACTGAGTACTGAGCACTGACGACTGACCACTGTCAGTCAGGGAGAGTACCATGTTGTTGTTGCTACAAGCCTGTATCGACCGCGCCCGTCTCGTAGTTGAACGTACTGCCGCCGAGGCTGTGCGGGATCAGGAAAATGCTGAACAGGACCAGGCAGGCGATGACCACGAATACACGCGCCTTCCGCTGGTTTTCCACCACGCTTAGCCGCCAGACCGCGACCACCCACGCGATGAATGCCAGCGCCAGCTTGTTGTCAGTGACATCCCCACCAAACGGCCAGCCGGTCCAGTAATCTCCAAACGCCGCCTTCTGGAGCAACGGCCCCAGCACCATCCCGCCGACAAACAGGAAGATCAACGTCCCCCACGCCGCGACCTTCATGTTCTCCCCGGTGAACACCTCGATCAACGCACGAATCCCGAACAGCAACGCGAGGAACATCGCGATAATGTGCGGAATCAGAATCCAACCCGGTTCCGGGTCCTTGAAGCGTAACGTGATCGTGTCTTCCCCGCCGGGCAGACCGACGTGGCTGCCGTCCGGCGCGAACAACTCGATGTGATAGACGACTTTCCCCGCCGGAGGCTGCGCGGGTAACACCGCGAACAGTTCGCCTGCCGCTTCGTCCATCTGGATTTCGGTGAATGGTTCATCCACCCCCAGCCGTTTCCAGTACAACTTGCCGGTCAACCCGATGTTCGGCACAGGAAGGCTGACCACGTGATCCATCCCGAACTGCGGATCGTTATCACGCGCGTGCGACCGCTCCAGCTCGTACGGAATCGTCTCACCGGCAACCGTCACCTCGCCGCTGACCGGATATGTCGGACCGGTCAAACGCTGATAGACCAACGTTACCAGCGTCAACAACAACGCCAGCAGCCACAACCCTACCGATTTCAGCACCTTCTTCATCCGGGGGAACTCTCCATCATCGTTTCCTCGACTTGCGGGGACACCTGTCGGCACGGTGCTCGTGATTGACCGCCGGTCTGTTTCGGCGGCTATCGCGGGTCATCCGACCATAGCCCAAAGCCTACAGCCGACAGCCTGCGTCACGCGCCGGAAGTTCGTTGCTCCAAACACGACAAGTCAAGACACACGCCCGTGCTTTAGGCCCGCCTAATATCGAGCCCCGGCCGTCCCGAAATGTCACGGAATTATCACAACCGGTGAGATCATGGAAGTCAAACAGAAGGGCAACCCGTACAACAACCACGCAACAATGGAGTCGTGGGATAACAGCCTAGTCCCCACCACCCATCTTGTCGAACTGGAAGGTCTCTTCGTAAAACAGTTGGCCCTGATGGTACAATCGGCCATGGAGGAAGTAGTTTCCGGGGAGTGCGGCTGCGGGGATTGTCTGCGTCATGCCTGGGATCGCGTGGAACGCACCAGCCGCCAAGGTGAACCTGCGCTGAAACACCGGACCCACTTCCGATCCGCTTGGCAAGGTGGCGTACACACGGTAGCTGACATTCCGGAACGTCTGCGGTAACTCATTGAACAGGAGGGCGTCATAGGTGATCGTGCCGCCGGTATGGGGTACCACGGTGGCACCACCGGCGAGGGAGAAGGTCACCGGCTGCCAGTTCACCGTCGCCGGAACACTGGGGATGGACTCGCCTTCGGGATCGTAGTACGCCGTGATGCGATATTCGTACTCGCCGTAACCTGGGAGCTGGTCTGTGAAAGCAGGTTCGGTTGCTGACCCCAGCAGTTCGCCATTACGGTAGATCCGGTATTCGACGAATTCGTCCAGTTCATTCTGTGTGTCATCCTTAACAAAGTGAAGGATCTCTCTTTTCCCGTTTTGTTGTCGTTCATACGCCTCATACATAGCCGGCGGATGATCTATCGGACGGCCGGCATCATCGAACCAACCATCAACTCGTTCGCCACGTTGAGGTTCAATAGATCGATCCTGCAACTGAGCGTCATGCGAACAGGTAATATCATAGTATCGAACGGTATTGCCGGAAGTGTTTGTAAAACCTACCAGACCAGTGTCAGTGAAATTTGGATTCGTCACGGAATTCACATAGGTGCCATTGATATAAAAATCGAAGGTGTCACCGACACCAACCACTTTGATGGTATTATGGGCTCCCTGACCAATATTAATGAGGTCTGACCCATGCCAATAAATAATATTAAGACCCAATCCATCAATATATCCGTAGACTGAGTACATTCCTCCGAAAAGTTCAGTGTTTCCTATTGCGTAGATATATCCATTAAAATCATTATCTTTGAGGCCATCAGACCGGAAAATAATACCATGAGAATCACCATAGTAGGTGTTTACCATCTCCACTTCGCAAGTGAAATTAGCAAATTCTGTTTCGGTATAGGCAGCCGATCCCCAGTTCAATAACCCATAACCAGCTGCTATTTGTGCATAACCATTATCAATCGAGTAGTATCCCTGACCCAGATACTCTTGTCCTTGCGGCGTCCACCATTTAAAATCCTGCGCGATTCCGTCCTCAAAGTCTTCTATCAGTCCTTCTGCTGGACCCGGCTCCCATGACAGCTGGATGATGCCACCCTGAGACAACTCAGGATGAAGGTGATACGGTGGGATTGCCTGACCAAACAGGCTTGTCCAAGAGAAAAGACCACAAATCAACAAAGTGATATTTCGCATGTCAACCTCCGCTCGCTAGCAACTACAAATGCTACCAAAACAGCGTGGTCCGGCATTTTTGCCGGACCACGCTGAGAGATTTATTACTTCATCAGTGTCAATTTACGCATTTCACCCAGATGACCGGGCACGTCCACCCGCAGAAAGTACATTCCGCTGGCCAAGTTCTGCCCATCGAAAACAAACTCGTGCCGTCCCGGTTCGTATATGCCATCCGCAATTGACGCAACCCTCTGACCGGTGATGTTGTACACTGTGGCGTGGAGCTGAGACGGCTCAGGAAGTGTTACCGCGAACGATCCCGACGCATTGAATGGATTTGGTTTGAGATCAACGAGAGCGTATGTGAGCGGGATGCCAGTCGCTGTTACTTGTTCACCCCCTGTTCCGCGCAGATCATTTGCGGGAAAAGTCACCGCGATCTTCGTTTCAGCAGTGGTAAGGCCGTGCAGAAATTCCACAGGAGTATCCACTGACTCATCACGAACTGGATAGCCGACACTCACGAAAAACCAGCAACTGTCGCATGGTTCAATGGAATCCGGAAGGTCAACCAAACCCCTGCCGGTGTAGGTTCCCGGCGCGACGCCGAGTGTGTCCGGAGTCGGCTGTGCGAAGATGTGAAACCCCGGTGTGACGATCTTGTACCAGGCGAGCAACTCGTACTCGGACGAGTCAGCTAAGGTGAATGAATAACTGTAGGAAAGTGTACCTCCTGGTTCTCCCTCTGAATCCGACGACATACTCATCGTACAATCAACCGGATTATCCACGTCTCCCGGATTTGTATGCAGCCAAATCGTTCGCCCGTTCGGATAAGGGGCGCCATTGTAAGACGCCGAGACTACATCCAGATAGCCATCATCCGTGTAGTCCGCAACCCCTATCCCCTTTACAGTTGTGCTATACCCGAGTTTAAACTCATCCCAATCTGGATAATCGTTGAGGAAGCAATCAATCCTGTCTGCGAACAGGCTTGACGCGACAAAATCCATATCTCCATCATCGTCCATATCGACAACATAGATGTCACGGCAGGTCGTGAAATCCGGGAAGATATCCACCTGAGTGGAATCCCAGACAACGTCATTGCCAACCTGGCTTGCATACCAGATTATAATGCCATGATGATCTGTTTCATCCTGATCACCCGTGAACGCAACGATGATGTCTTTAAGGTTGTCTTGATTGAATCGGGCGACTCTTACTGATCTCGGGCTGAGGAAATCCGCTAGTTGGTTGCGATAGTAGAGTGTTTCCGTGTTACTGAAGTCGCCGTTGGCGTCGCCGTAGAGGATGAAAACGCCTTCATTATTTAATTCCTGGACATCTGCTGAAGTAACAACGATGTCCATGTAGCTGTCGAGATTCAGCGTATCTGCGGCCACAGCGTATGCGTGAGGTATGATCGCAAGGGTGTCCGCATCCCAACTTGTTCCAACACCGTTCAGGTTCGTGTAAAGAACAAGAGCGCCTTCATCCGCGTTGAAAGGGCCGTAATGAGTGGCGACAACATCCATGTCCCCATCGCCGTCCATGTCAGCCACCGCCGTGTTCAGAGGTTGGTCAAGATCCTCCGCGATTGTATCGCCCATCTGCCACCCCGCACCTCCTGACGAATTCCATTTCCACCAGGCGACGAATCCGGAATCAGTTGCCGCGCTGGTACCAACGACGTCAAGTGTACCGTTTGTGTCCACGTCTGCTGCTGTCAGACCATGCGCAGAGGGAACATCATCATCAACATATTGATACGACCAATCGTCACCGTCGAAGTCATAAGCTGAGCGGATATATCCATTCCCTCTCGAGGCAAGAATCACATCGGGAATCTTGGTACCCTGAAAATCTTCAGCCAGCACCTCAATTGGCCGCCATACAGTATCTACAGCTGTTCGTTCCCACTGTGCATGCACATTAACACTAAAAATAAAAAAAAACACCGATAACGGCGACTATCCTGTTCATCGTTCTTTCCCCCATGATAGTACATAGACCTGTTTTCAGCGAAGAACATCAATATCCATTTTTAACATAAGATGCAAATGTTTGCGTGGCAATCTGTTCAGACTAATTTCTGAAGAAAGCCGCCCCGGAGAGCGAACCCAACCCCGTTCAACGAGAGAATTCACCTCACCCCTCCTCATTGCTCCCACCCCACCCGAGCTGTATACTTCCGGTTCGTTGAGGGGGAAACTTTTTCTGTGCCCCCACTGCACCGCAACCCAACATTTGAAGACCGATGAGACTGTCCAAGGCGTTTCTGCCCACATTGAAAGAGGTGCCCGCGGATGCCGTGGTCACCAGCCACAAACTGATGCTCCGCACCGGCATGGTGCGTCCCCTGATGGCTGGCGTCTACAGCTACCTGCCGTTCGGGCAACGTGCCGCGCGCAAGTCGATGAACCTGATCCGTGAGGAGATGGACAGCTTTGGCGCGCAGGAATTCTCCCTGCCGACGATGACACCCATTGAACTGTGGGATGAGACCGGCCGTAACAAGGATTTCGGTAACGAAATGTTTCGGCTGCAGGATCGCAAGGACCGCACCATGGCCCTCGCGCCGACGCATGAAGAGGTCTTCTGCGCCATCGCTCGCAACGAACTCCGCTCCTACAAGGAACTGCCGCAGATCTGGTACCAGATTCAGATCAAGTTCCGTGACGAACCGCGCCCACGTTCCGGCGAGCTGCGCACGCGCCATTTCATCATGAAGGACGCGTACAGCTTCGACGTCAGCGAGGAAGGCCTAGACAAGTCCTACCAGCTGCACCGGGACGCCTACCAGCGCATCTTCAAACGGGCTGGCCTGAAATTCTTCATCGTCGGCGCATCGTCCGGCGTGATGGGCGGCTCCGGTTCGGAAGAGTTCATGGTCGAAAGTGACGCCGGCGAAGACACCTGCGCGATCAACGAAGAGTCCGGCTACGCCGCCAACGTCGAAGTTGCCACCTCGAAGCTGGTGGACGAGCCCGACACCGGCGACACTGTCCCGTTCGAGAAGGTCCACACTCCGGGCTACAAGACGGTCGAAGAGGTCGCGGCGTTCCTCAAGCTCGACCCGAGCCGCTTCATCAAGTCGCTGGTGTACGTCGGCGATGACGGCCCGGTGATGCTGCTCGTCCGTGGCGACGACGAACTCAACGAAGAAAAAGTCCTGCCGATCCTCGGCGCGTCGATGCGCCCCGCGCACCCGGACGAGGTCAAGGAGCTGTTCGGCGCGGAAGTCGGCTACCTCGGGCCGGTCGGCATGGAAGGAAAATTGCCGATCTACGCCGACCACCGGCTCAAGGACGGACGCAACCGTGCGACCGGCGCCAACGAGAACGAGTTCCACGTCGTCGGCGTCCAGGTCGGCGAGACGTTCAAGCCTGACGACTACCGCGACCTGCGTGTCGTGCGGGAAGGCGAGCCCGACCCGATCGGCGGACGCCCACTGAAGGTCGTGCGCGCGATCGAGCTCGGCCACATTTTCAAGCTCGGCACCAAGTACTCCAAGCCGATGGGCGCGACCGTGCTCGACGAAAACGGCAAGGACGTCCCGATCATCATGGGCTCCTACGGCATCGGTGTCGGACGCCTGATCGCCGCCGCGCTCGAAGCCCATTCGGACGACAACGGCTGCGTCTGGCCGATGACCCTCGCGCCGTACCACGTCGCCGTCATCCTGCTCAAGGCCAAGGACGAGACCGTCGCCGCCGAAGGCGAAAAGCTTTACCAGCAGCTGCAGGAGAAGGGCCTCGATGTTGCGCTGGATGATCGCGATGTCCGTCCCGGCTTCAAGTTCAAGGACGCCGACCTGCTCGGGTACCCGTTCCAGGTCGTGGTCAGCGAACGTAACCTCGCCGAAGGCAAACTCGAGATCAAACGCCGCCGCACCGGCGACAAGGACGTCCTCCCAATGGACGACGCCCTCGCCAAGCTGGACGAGTGGATCGCCGAAGAGTGGGATCTCGTCAAGGCGTGATGTGATGTGTGAGGTGTGAGGTGTGAGCACAGAAAACCGGGGACACTTGCTCCGTCAAGTGTCCCCGGTTTGTTTATCTCATTCCGGCACCCGCCGACCACCGACCGCAGTCCGCTATCCACAGTTAGAATCAAAACATGCCCACGACATTCATGTCGTGGATAATCGTCCGACGCTCACCTGCCCCAGACATTCATGTCTGGGTTGATCACAGGTAACGAACACGTAACCCGGCAACCCCGTTGCCGGGCGTTGTCTGCCCCGACCAGCTTGCTGGTCGGGATAATCCGCCGGTCATCCACCTGACTTCGATCCCGTTCCGTTCTCCTTTACCGGTTTCCCTGTGAGGTGCTGGTTCCCCACCGGTCAGAGTTGCGAATACCCTCAAAACTGCACCATACTGAAGGCAACTTCGTCCGGACAAACTGTCCGGCGTTCCGGAGACTTACTGCGAAGCGCCGATGAACCGAATTCGAGAGAAGGCCCGTGAGTTTCAAGACGCCAAACGCGTTATGGAAGCCGGCGTCTACCCGTATTTCCGACCCATCGACAGCGAACAAGGCGTCACCGTCATCATGAACGGCCGCGAGGTCGTGATGATGGGCTCCAACAATTACCTCGGCCTGACCAACCACCCGGAAGTCAAACAGGCCGCGAAGGACGCCATCGAACGGTACGGCACCGGCTGCGCAGGCTCACGGTTCCTCAACGGCACCCTCGCGATCCACGAAGAGTGCGAAGCAACCCTCGCCGATTTCATGGGCACCGAAGCCGCGATCGTCTTCTCCACCGGCTTCATGACCAACCAGGGCTCGATTCCGTACCTCGTGCCCCGCGAAGGCGCGCTGTTCATCGACCGCGCCAACCACGCCAGCATCATTGACGCTGCCCGGCTCGGGTTCGGCAAAGTCGTCAAGTTCATGCACGGCGACATGACCGACCTCGAGAAAAAACTCAAGCTGAACGACGCACCGTTCAAGCTGATTGTCGTGGACGGCATCTTCTCCATGGAAGGCGACATCGCGCCGTTGCCCGACCTCGTCGAACTGGGACAGAAATACGACGCGGACGTGCTCGTGGACGACGCCCACTCCATCGGCGTGCTCGGGGACAACGGACGCGGGACCGCGTCCCACTTCGGCCTCGACGACGCCATCATCGGCACCGTTGGTACTTTCTCCAAATCCTTCGCCAGCATCGGCGGCTTCTTCTCCGGGCCGGAAGATGTTGTTCACTACCTGAAACACAAGTCCCGCCCGCTGATCTTTTCCGCCTCCCCGCCGCCGGCGAACATGGCCGCGGTGATCAAGGCGATCGAAATCATCCGGCGTGAACCGGAACGCATCACCCGGCTGCACGAACTGACGAAATACCTCGTCAACGCCCTGCAACAGGCCGGCTTCTCGATCCAGGAACACGGCACCCCGATCATCCCGGTCTATGTCCGCGACCCGATGACAGTGTTCAAAGCCTGCATGATGCTGCAGGAAGAAGGCGTGTTCGTCAACCCGGTCGTCGCTCCAGCTGTCGCGCCCGAGGACGCCCTGATCCGCCTCTCGCTGATGTCCACGCTCGAAGAATCGCACCTCGATTTCGCTGTCGAGAAGCTGATTAAGGTTGGCACTGAACTCGGCTTCCTCGGCCAGGACGATGACGCCGTCGCCGTCGCCAACGGTCGCGCCGAACGGGAAGGGTAGTGCCCTGGCTGTGAGTGATGAGTCGCGAGTGATGAGGTAAAATCAAACCACGGCGACACTGGAAACACTTTGTCGCCAAGGTGTCCCCGGTGACTCCATCCCGACCGTCAAAGAATCTCCAGATTTTTTGACGCGCCTTCTGTGTTTGCAATCCCCCCTGCTCTCCCCTCCCCACACTCGTCTCCCCGAGGCGTGCATCGCGAGTTAACTTTGCCTAACTTTGCGCATCCAAACAATACGCGAAACTTCGCATCAGCCAACGCCTGACGAAGTACGCGCAACACGAAAAATCCAGCCGCAACACGGCTGCACGAGCGGAAAAACGACTGTGATCCCATCCCCAAACAGCCAGAGCGCCAACGTTGTCACTGCGGACGATGTGAGCCCCCTGATCTGGCTGCGTGACCGTATCCAGGCCTACAATGCCCTGACGAAGCCGACCATCGTTCTGCTGGTCGTGCTCACCGGCGCGGCGGGTGCGGTGCTCGAGGGATCGCTGTTGTCCAGCCCGCTCCTGTTAGCGCTGTCGCTGGTGCTGCTCGGCATGGCGGCGGGTTCGGCGAACGCGTTCAACCAGTTCTTCGAACGCAATGTCGACGCCGTGATGACCCGCACCCGGGTGAAACGTCCGCTCCCCAGCGGCAAGATTGCGCCGTGGGAAGCGTTCACGTTTGCCGCGCTGAACGGCATCATTTCCACCGTCGCCTTCTGGTTCGTGTTCAACCCGTTGACCGCACTGCTGTCATTGTGGACGATCCTCTTCTACGCCCTGTTCTACACGCTGTACCTCAAGCCGCGCACCCCGGAAAACATCGTCATCGGCGGGATCGCCGGCGCGATGGGACCGCTGATCGCATGGACCGCCGGCGCGGGCCAGGTGGCGGTTGCACCGCTGCTGATGCTGGCGATCATTTTCTTCTGGACTCCGCCGCATTTCTGGTCTTTGGCGATTTACATGAAGCATGACTACAAGGCGGTCAACTACCCGATGATGCCGGTGGTGGTGGGTGACAAGGCGACTTGGACACGCAATCTCGTGTACACGATCGTCACGCTTGCGACCAGCCTGTCGCTGCTGTGGTTCGGTCTCGGTTGGATTTACGGTGCCGCCGCAATTGGGCTCGGCGTCTACTTCCTGCTGTCGGTGATCAAGGGTGTCCGCGAGAACACGCCGATGGTCGCACGTACTGTTTTCATCCGCTCCATCTTCTACCTGCTCGCGCTGTTCACCGCCGCAATCCTCGACGCCG
Organism: bacterium; assembly: GCA_963675295.2. Taxonomy (GTDB): domain Bacteria; phylum Electryoneota; class Electryoneia; order Electryoneales; family Electryoneaceae; genus BMS3BBIN04. The sequence goes on along the minus strand of CAXXKJ010000002.1, from coordinate 537,693 downwards.
CGATCCTGTAATTCATCCCGACCGCTTTCCTGTAAACGTTCCTGCCCTCGGGCTTCAGCCCGGGATCATCTACCGTTCAAGGACGCACGACATCCATGCCCCAGACATTCATGTCTGGGATGATCCACACTCGCAAGGTTTCTCATCTTTGCCCCAATAAAAAAAGCCCGGACAAGTCGTGTCCGAGCGTTCCTGCAACCACAATCTTTCTGACTGACGCTGCTAGCCGACGACGTAAGTGCTCGCCAGCTTGTCGTGCCAGCCCTGGTTTTCCTTGTCAATCAGGATCCAGATCCAGCCAAGCGACATGACCAGGCCAGACAGCCACTTGCCAACCGTTTCACGCAGCAGCATGGTCAGCAGACCGGCTCGCTTGCCGTTTTCCTTCACGACAAACATTCCCATCACACGCTTGCCCGGGGTTGTCCCACGCAGGAACAGGTAAATCGCACCCACGATGTAAGCCAGATACAGCAGCGTCCCGAGGATTGACATGAAAGTGCTCGACTCGCTCATGCCGATCAGCATCGACAACGCAATCACCGGAATGATGAGGTCAAGGATGAACGCGATCAGACGCTTGGCCGGGGACGCCAGCTTCCCGACTTCCGGCGCCTGCACGTTCGTGTGGCAAACCGTACACCAGCGGACACCCGGTGCGACCTCAGCGCTGCAAGATGAACAGACGGCCATATTGACTCCCTGTTGAAACGGTGTGACCAGACCCAGTATCCGCCGTAACACGAATACTCCCAAATACACTTGATAATTAAGCTAGAGTGTCAGCTAGGGAAAATCAACCCACAAACTCCAAATACTTATCATACTAACTCTACAACTAATAACGCGGGATAAACTGTTGTTTATACAACAATATGAATGTCAGTTTTTGGCCCTCCTAACTTGAGGCTATCCGCTAGTCCAATACCACAGTCACCCGCAGCACATGCGTCGCGCCGCCATACTCGCTGACACGGCCTCCACCGCCGCCCGTGGACGGGTCGGACGGTTCCCCCTCACCCGCCTCACGCCATTCCGCCGACGATACCGGAAGCAGCTGCGAGAACGCGTACGCCAGCGACCAGCCATTTCCCTGATACACCACGCCGAGGTTGAGCTGCGCAACAGTCACCTGCCGCAGCTTCATCGTCGCCAGCTGCACATCTTCCTTCCCGAAGATCAGCACCGCCGGCCGCCAGTGTTCGAATTCGCCGGTCCGATCGAATGTCAACGCCACCGTCTGAACCCCGGCCTGCACTATGACCCGTTCGCTGACCGGTTGCTGCCAGCCGGCGTGGAGACGGGTGAACTGTGCGCCAAATTCACCACGCCCATACCGCCGTAACCCGAGGTAGTCGATCCAACCAGAGGTCCACGGCCAGAACTCCGTGTGGCCACGCACCGCGCCGTCAATCCAACCCCACTCGCCGGTCGCGACGACAAACTCGTCTTGCTCACCTAGCGGCACCTTGAGCTGCACCACACGCGAGTCCACGCCCAGATCCGCCTTCGTCAGCTTGGCAAAGTTGTACTCGCCCTTGCGGCCGTACGCCTGCAACCCGGCGTCGAACCACCGCGCACCGAGCGACAACCGCATCCCTCGCCATGTCGCCCGGACAAACCCCGCGCTGCGTAGATCGTCCCCCCACGGCAACAGTGTCGGTGTTAACCCCTGAGTGTTCCCGGCGATCCACAACCGTCGCGCGACGCTGGCTTCGACCCCGATCCACGGCCACGGGTCTACCCGCAGCCAGCCTTCCACGGTCTCCGTCGCGGCGTCCACGGTCAGATCGAGCTGATCGCCACCATGAACCCCGAGCACATCCAGATCCTGCGCACGCCGCTGCCAGCTCACCGCCGCCGAAACCCACCGCAACGGGTCCGCCCGCAGTCCGAACGCCGACTCCGGCCGGCCCTGGTCCCTCCAACCGACATCCGCGTATCCGGCCAGCCACGCCTTCCGCCCACGCAACACCGCCGCCGCCCCGGTTCGGGACGTCTGGCCGCGGATCGACGTCTGATCGTCCAGATTCACGTCCGACGCACCCGCCGTCGTCCGCACCCGCATGCCCAGCGACCAGTCGAGCCAGTCCCGGCGCTGATGGGTCACCGTGAGCCCAGCGTCACGTAGCCACGACGATCCCGGCCCCTCCATCCCCCCGGGCCGGTAGAGATCCGAGTATGAGCCGCCGAGGTCGATCGTGGTGAACGGTTCGCCGCGCGCATCCGCCGCGATATACCCCGCCGGTTCCAGCGCGCTGACATCGCCACCGTACCCCACTGTCTCAGTTCGCAGGCCGAACAGGAACGCCGTTATTCCGTCCTGGGCGAAGACAGAAAGCGTGGGCAGCAGAACTATCGCCGCCCACGCCAGAATAAGCTGTCTGATGCAACCGTAGCGAAGCATTAAAAACCGCCGAGTTCCCACAGAATCGGGAAGTACCAGTTGCCCCAGATGTGCCACGTTTCGCTCTTGCTCCAGTAGTCCGGTGTCCAACCGAGCAGATCCTTGATCTCGGCATCGGTCATGCCCGGGAACAGACCGCCGACTGTCGGATTCGGCAGAATCCAGTCCTCGCCGCTGTCCACCACCCACGTGAACACGGGAACATAACGATACGGCACGTCCGCGACATAAATATTCACCCAAACCTCGACGTCATGCTGCCCCGCCTGCAACGTCTGGCTGAAATCGACATAGATGTCGGCGAAATCGTATTCCTCGTACTCAGCGACAATACCCGCGTAAAAATCCTCCATTACCTGGGAATAAACAGTGTAGCTGCCGTACTCGTACTCCGCCTCGCCACGGAAATAATTTCCACTCCGGTACCAGCTGTAATAGCCGGCCGACGGAACCGTAATCGTCACCGTCCGGTATTCATTCGCCACCTCGGTCATGTCATCCCACATCGGCCAGCCCGCCGGGTCGAGCTTCACCGCGACCGTGTACTCCGGCACCAGCGCCTTCAAATTCTGCACCGGTGTGTTGAAGTAGTTGTAGAGCGACACTTCCAGATCGTACGGCTGGTTGTCAGCGTCGACAATCTCAATCGTCGTCGAACCGGTCATCGCCGCCATGATCTGTGTCAGGTAGTGACGCACACTGTCAACTTCCGCTTCGGTGATGCCATCGTACGGGTCGATCCGGATTAAATCATCCTGCTGCGGATCGGTTTCACCCTCGAGGAACGCCAAGCCGTTGCTGATATTTTCCCCGGCGGCAATCCAGCACGCCAACGCCTTCTTCATCCGGTTGGCACCGTCCGCCGTCAACGCGCCGAAGCTGGAGCTTTGCGTGAACGCGTCCAGCATGTCATCACCGGAATACTGTCCCATGTCCCAATCGTACGCGACAAACTGCTGCAGCAACGCTTCCAGCGAATTCATCGCCACCAGAACCGCGTAAACTTCCGTCAGGTCGAGCTCGACCGCGTCCTCGCCCGGGTCGCCCTGCATCTCCGGCGTCACCACGAACGTGAACGTTTCATCCCGCAGCACAATCTCCAGATGACCGATCGCCTGCTGCACCTTCGGGATCAACATGTCACGAACAAACTGCTGCATGTCCCCGATCTGGTACCCGTACTCAGCATTGAAACGGGTCATGTTGCCCATCATCGCCACCGGCGCGGTCAACGGCATCGCCACACTATTCTTGCCCAACGCACCCGGATTCGCAAACGCTGCCCCCGGACCGCCGTCTTCCTCGAGGAACCACGCGTCCCCCTCGAAATAGTCCGACATCGTGTCGAAAAAGTCCAGCGTTTCGTCGTCACCCGTCAGCATCACCACTTCCAGCATCCCCATGCCGAAGTTGCCCACCGCATGGTCAGCGTCCGCCAGCACGGCATCTTCATACAGCTCGTACGCTTCCGTCATGTCCACATCGGACGGCTGCTCCGGATTGTTGTTCACCAGGTCGAACATGATATCCGCCAACATGTCATTGGCTTCGTCCACCTTCAAATCCGCCGCTTCCTTATCATTCGGTTCGACCGGATTTGTGCCATTGTCATCGTCATCGTCACTGCCGCACCCAACCAGCACCAGCGACAACGCCAATAACAACGCCGTCAACAACCACCATTTCGACTTCATCGTTTTTCCCCTCGTCTCTCGAAACCAGTGTTTTAGTCACACAACGAAATACAGACAGCGAACTCCCCCCGCTGTCTGTGAAAAATGGTCTTCAATGTTCGGCTATCATGTGATGAAACGTACAAGCGTGCAAACGGAAATGCCAGTGGTGTGCGGCATGATCCATCACCGCGTGGGATTGTGCCGGTTTCACGAACTTGGGGAATTGTAACAGGTTGCAATCCGCTCAATGCTCCATCCCGGAGTTGTGGAGGGGGCAACGTGCGGGCGGGCGGTGTTTTGTTAGTGTATTGTTATCAGCGGCGAAATCGGCCTAGTCCGCGAGAAAGACATGGGCCCGGTGGTATGCCATGGCTTCGGGATCGGGAGCAAAACGGTGAGGCCGTGTTAGTGGTGCGCCTTCGAAATCGAGCAGCGTTTTCACTTGGAACGTTGAAGCAGTTTTCGTGCGAAGCCGATTTGAGACAACGACCTGATTTGAGTCATCAAATGTGATTAAGCCACGGTCAAATGCCCGGTCGTGAAGCGCGTTAAGCAAGATTCCATTGCTGGGGTCCGCACGCCGCGCCTGACTTTCACTCCAGGGAATGATATGGCTAGCGTTCAAAAGCACTTGTATTGTCATGCCTGTCAGCGCGCAACGGTATTCATAGCTAGCCAGAACTGCTTTCCGGAAGAACGACTGCAATCTTCGCTGTTGAATTGTGCGATCAACTTCACTTGGTCCTTCAGGTATACGGAACGGTTTTGCTACGTCTTCGTGCTGATCCTTCGCAAATTGCGCCTGCGCTACCTCTGCCTCGACGGCGACTTGATCAGGTTGTTTGATGAAGTCGTCCCAAACCTCACGATCTCCCGCGGATGCATTGGCAAGCCCCTTTACATTGCGTTCACGGTGAACCGGATCAAAACTCGCAAAATTACATGCCTTCATTGCCAACGCTGACGGCGTCCGGCTGATAAGCCGGGCTAAATCGATGATTTGTAGATTGCGCTGGTGTAATTTCCCAAACGGAGTATGACAGTACAACCGAAATGCGACAAGTACCTCTTCACGAGACCATCGTTGCCCTGAAGCCAACTGTTCCTCCATTTCCCGGCTTAGACCCAACCTTCTATAGCAATAAATAATTAATAGTTACAGGAACTGCGCGTAAATATGCACTCCGAATGCAGATTTACGCAACCTTGCAGTGCGGATTTACGCGCAGTCGCAGTGCAGATAAACGCGCAATTCAATTGCAGATTTACGCGCAATTCAATTGCAGATTTACGCGCAGTTGCGGTGCAGATTTACGCGCTGTTGGTCATCGAACCTGACCCAACCGCTCAACATGGTCGGTTGGCCGGAACGGACACAAAAAAGCCTGAACTCGCGTCCAGGCCTCGAATTGCACATCATTTCCGTTGTCTTGAAGGCTACCCCAGGTACGCCCGCAGGGCCTTGCTTCGCGACGCGTGCCGCAGACGGCGAATCGCCTTCTCCTTGATCTGACGGACACGTTCACGCGTCAGGCTGAACTTCACCCCGATCTCTTCCAGCGTCAACGGCTGGTCGATGTTCAGGCCGAAATACAACCGGATCACTTCCGCTTCACGCGGGCTCAACGTCGCCAGCGCCTGCTCGATTTCCTTCTTCAACGAATCGTTCATCAACGCGCTGTCCGGCGGCGGCTCCTGATCGTTGTGCAGGATGTCCAGCAAACGATTGTCCTCGCCCTGGTTGAACGGCGCATCCATCGACAGGTGACGGCCACTCATCTTGAGCGTGTCGGTCACTTCCGCCGGAGTCATGTCGAGCGCTTTTGCGATTTCATCGGAATTCGGCTCACGTTCGAATTTCTGCTCCAACGAACTGTATGCCTTGCCGATCTTGTTCAATGCGCCGACACGGTTCAACGGAAGACGCACCACACGACTCTGCTCGGCCAACGCCTGTAGAATCGACTGACGGATCCACCACACCGCGTACGAGATGAACTTGAACCCACGGGTTTCGTCGAAACGTTCGGCCGCCTTGATAAGCCCCAGGTTGCCCTCGTTGATCAAATCGCCGAGCGACAAACCCTGGTTCTGGTATTGTTTTGCGACTGAGACGACGAAACGAAGGTTCGCCTTGGTCAACTTCTCCAAGGCTTCCTTGCTGCCCTCACGGATCGCGCGGGCAAGCTCGATTTCTTCGTGCGTCTTCAGAAGATCGTACTCGCCGATCTCCTGCAGGTACTTCTCGAGTGATTGATTAGCGCGAATGTTCACTCGAATTCTCTCCTCTCGGTTCAAACCGAATTACATCAAAAACAGACCTGAGACCTGAGACCTGAGACCTGAAGGTAAATAACTACAAACCACTACTTCTCAACATTCCCCAGACATTCAGGTCTGGGGTCATCTACTCTCTGAACAACACAGCCGCTGTGTCTGAACGGACATGCCCTCGGACTTCAGTCCGGGATCATCCACACTCCGCGATCTACCACATTTTTTTTTCTTTTACCGATCACCGAATACCGTGTACCGACTACCAGCTCACGGCTTCAACGCCAGAAACCGGCTCGACCCCTGGCCGGCCGGAATGTACTTGATCAGAATCGCCCGTTCCGGTTCTCCGAGCGTACTGGTGAGATGCCGCCAGTCCTCCAACGTTTCGACCTCATCTTCACCAATACGAACAATCACGTCTCCCGGCTCCAGCTTGCCGTCGGACGCACTGCCCGGCTCAACACTTACCACCATCACACCAACATCCGCGTTGACACCCAGCTGACGCGCCTCCGGGCTGTTCAACGACGTCACATCCAGCCCGAGCCAATGCCCGTTGCCCATGCGACGTCCTTCGCTGGCGGTGGTTACAAAATCGCTGCGATCCGCGAGCGTAAAGCTGAGCTGCTTGATATCGCCCTTGCGGATTACCGTCAACTTCAGCTTGTCGCCGGGCTCATGGTTCGCAATCCGCATCCGGAAATCGGTGACGTCGCTGACCGGATCGCCGTCCATCGCGACAACCACATCGCCGCCTTCAATGCCGCCGTCTTCCGCCGGGGTGCCCTTGCCGACACTCTCGATGAAAATGCCTTCTACTGTTTCATCGAGCCCGAGCGCCTCTTTCTTGAGGCCGTCGAGGAATGTTGGCACCAACCCGAGGTAGCCACGCCGGACATAGCCCGTTTCAAGCAACTGTCCGACCACCTTGCGCGCCATGTTGATCGGAATCGCGAAGCCGATGCCGTTCGCGGACGCGTTCGTCGCGGCGTTAATCCCGATCACCTCGCCGTGGATGTTCGCCAGCGGACCACCGGAGTTGCCGAAATTGATGGAAGCATCAGTCTGGATGAAATCCTGGAACACCGGTCCACCACCCGCGATCCGCAAATCGCTGCGGCCTTTCGCGCTGATGATGCCAACCGTTAACGTCCAGTCCAATCCCAACGGGTTCCCCATCGCGATCGCCCAGTCGCCGATGGAAATCGCGTCACTGTCGCCGAGTTGCGCGACACGGATATCCCGCACTGTCCCGATGTCGATCACCGCGAGGTCGGATTCCGGGTCCGCGCCGAGCACGGTTCCTTCCCGTTCCTCACCGCCGGATAAAGTGACGATAATCTCTTCCGCGCCGCTGACCACGTGATTGTTGGTCAACACGTAGCCGCGCTTATCCACGATCACCCCGGTCCCGCCGCCACGCATCTCGACGCCCTGGTGGTACGGGTCCGTCATCCGGCGCCCTTCGACGACGATGTTCACCACGGACGGTTTCAGCCGATCCGCCACCGCGACAAACGGGCTCTCGAATTCGCCGACCACCGGCAACGGTTCCCGCTCGATCCCGCGACCGATGTCGAAATCCTGTTCCGCATCGCCAAACCGGGGACCGTCCTCCTCGCGCGCCGTTCCCTTGTCACGGCTGGCGAAGGGATTCCACGAATCGCCGTTATCGTCAGATGTTGGACGGTCCGCGACATCGGCGGGGGGCTCTTCTTCCTGCGGTGCAGCGAAAAATTCGCTGTACACCATCCATCCGCCGGTAAACAGGCCGCCGGCGATCAGCAGGACCGCGATGCCGTTGACAAAGCTGGACCAGTTGCGTTCGTTCATGAGATGTCCATCCAGTGCAAGCCAGAAAGTACACGTCTGCGAGGCTTCGCTGCAAGCGGTAATCACGGCCGAACCGAGCTCGTAAGTGACGAACTCACCTCCGCTTACGCTCTTGTTTTACGGCAACGCTGAAAGGTTGGTTCCATCTGAAAATACCCCTGTGACCCGCCGTCTGTCCGGCGGATCGCAGGGGTCATCGGTCACAAGTCTTTGGGCTTTGTCTCTTGTCACGATATCTGGTATCTCAGCTCTTCACCGGCCCGGCCCATTCTGCGGAAACTCCCCCACGTGATACCGCCAGAGATGTTGCGATCCGATCCACCTTTCGTTCGCAACACACACTAGATCCTGGTTCTGCCCCGCCACCAGTGTGACCAGTGCACCTTCGAAATCGAACACCTCCTGCCCCACCTCGATCCCCTCAAGGTTGTAGCATGTGAACCTTACTTCGCCGCCCTCCTGGGACGCGACCACGAATCCATTCCCCGCCATGTAGGTTACAGCCTGTGACAACGGATCGGTGAATGCAATTGGACGCGTCCACTCGTACTCACTCCCGCCACTGAATTTCGCCAGACCGCCGCCATACTCGTCCGTCACCAGGTAGACGCTGTTTTCCGATGCCTGGTAGATCCGTTTGAAGTTCAGGTGATGCGGTATGGGCGGCCGCGCAATCACCGTCCCCTGCTCGTTGAGCACCCCGAGCTGGCTGCCGAGCAGGGCGATACTGGTGATTGTGGGCCGGTTCCCATTCGCGAACGCCGTCAAATGCTTGCCGGGGTACGTTTCGCGGCTGAGCGTGGTGAAACCGATTATGTAGCCGAGCGAGTTGAGGTTGAATAGGGAGGTGTTGCCGTTGTTGTAACGCAGAATCTTGAACGTTCCATTCGAGTAACAGCCGGCACGCGCGGTTCCTGATTCAGCGAGATACACCTCCGGGTGCACCGTACCATCCGCATCGAACGCCGAGACATACATCTCCATCGAGCCCCACTCCCACAGGGTGCCGTTCCACGCCAGCAGCAAACCATCTTCGTTTGCCAGCACCAGACGCACGTTGTATTCCGGGAACTCGAAATCGGTGTATGTCGGGGTCTGAATCCACGCAATGCTGCCGGTGGAATCGAGCGCAGTGCACCAGATACTCTCATCTCCCGCGCCCGCGCAGTAAACAGAACCATCCGGCGCGATCGCCGCAACCGGCGCTTCGTTCACGTTCAGATCCATCCAGAGGGTTTGCGTCCAAGATTGCGTGATGTACTGGGCCTGAAGCGGAAACGCCGCCAAAAGAAGGGAAAGAAACAGGGCTGCTCGCATGAAGCACCTCAGGGTCATTGAACCCGCTTGATTCTCCGGAATATAGGCATGTTCACCGCCACAGCCTCATCACGATCCGTCATGGTTTCATTCTGAGCGTAGCGTTCGCCCTTAAAAGGTGACGCCCTGAACGCAGTGAAGGATCTCTCTTTTCTCTGTCTTTTCCTGTCTTTTCCTGTCTTTTACTATCCATTCCTGTCTATTACTTCACGAGAACCACCTTCCGCATCGTGTTCATCTGGCTCGGCACCGTGGCCCGCACGAGATAGATCCCACTCGCCAAGTCCGATCCGTCGAACGCAATTTCGTGTGTTCCGGCCGCGACCTGCCCGTTCACCAATCCCGTGACTCGCTGCCCGGCGAGGTTGTACACAGCAACCGTCAGCTCACCCGCCGAGGGCAATTCCACCGTCACCGTCGCCGATGCGTTGAATGGATTCGGATACACCTCTAGCAGCGCGAATCTATCCGGCTGCGACTGGGATTCGTCCACCCCGCTAGCCGCCACCGTCACCGTCACTTCGGCGACCTGATTGCAACGCACCGCATCGCCTTGCGACAACGCTTCCACGAACACGACGCCATCATAGTCGCCCGGTTCAACATCCTGCCACAACTCCGCCTGGTTGATCGTCTGCGAGGTGATGACGATTCCGTCCAGCACCACCCAGCTCGTATCCTCCGGAGCGACCACCAGTCCCAGCGAAATCGTGTATGTCAGCTCTGCGCCGGGGTCGTTGTCAACGGATTCCGTCCACTCGACGGTGATCCCGTCCGCCGTGTTCAGGTGCGCGCCGCCGGCCGGGGTGGTCAGATCGAACGCTGTCGGCGGGTTGATTGACTCCAGTTCCCACCAGCTGACACGGTTGCGTCCCTTGGCCGCCGAAACGATGTCGATGTCTCCGTCCTGATCGAAATCGACGGGGAACACTTCCCCCGCGAACGTGTAGCTGCCGGAAAGAACCGTGCGCGTGAATTCCATCTCGTCGTTTTCGTACCACGCCAGCATGTGCCCGGATTCCGAGGTCGCGACCAGGTCCATGTCGCCATCGAGATCAAAATCCGCCGCTTCGGCGTACACCCCGAACGCAATGTCATCATCCAGCGTGTACCGGTTGTAGAACCCGAAACTCTCCTGCCACCACGCCAGCTCGCCCTCGGAATAGGCGACTGTCACCGGGTTCAGCTCGCCGTCGTCGTTGAGGTCGGTTGCGATGATCCAGTGGGCGCCGTCACGGATTCCGATCAACTCCAACGCGAAGTTTTCCTCGCCATCATTGCGAAACAGATGGAACCGGCCGCCATCAAAATTGTTGCTGAGGATATCGAGGTCGCCATCACCGTCGAAGTCTACCGGTCGGCACGCCTGCCCGCGATAATTCATCTCATGCACCACGTTCAACGTGAAATTCGCTGAGCCGTCGTTGAGGTACAGCCGTAACGGTTGCGTGCCACCGCCCATCGTCAGCAGGTCGATGTGCCCATCTTCGTTCATGTCCGCGACTTCGACCGTGTGCGCGTTCGGGTAGCTGATTTCCAGCACCTGGTTGCTGAACGTGCCATCGTTTTGCTGCAGCCACACATCCGCCCGCGTGTCGCTGAACGAAGCCGTCGCGAAATCCATCAACCCGTCTTCGTTGAAATCCGCCACCGCTACCGAGTACGCGCCGTTGAACCCCATCGGCACCAGGTGGGACGTGAAGCTCCGGTCAGGCTGCTGCTCAAACCAGCCGATGTTGCTGCTGCTCTGGCCGCAGGACACAATATCCAGGTCGCCGTCGCCGTCCATGTCCACCACATCCAGCGATACCGCGCCGGAAAGGGTTCCGGTGACGATGTGTTCCACGAATCGGGGTGACGCCTGGGAGAGGGATACGAACAGGGGGACAAACAGCAGAAGAAACAACCCGTGCGCGAGTTTCATCGGACAACCTCCGCCTTGTGAGTCTCAATACTCACGAGACGAACACACGCCGCAACCGGTTACATAGAAAAGAAAAAGCAGGCCGATCCACAAAGGAACCGGACACGATGATCCGCTGCTGATAAGCTGGATCTTGTTCAGTCGCAAACACACGCGACTTCACAATGACCTGATTGCCATAAGATGTCGTAATACCAAGCCTACTCACGACGTTGAAATACGGAAGCAGATCCACCCCCTGACTTGCAAATAACGCCCGGTGACCCGTTGACATACAAAATGCCCCTGTGACCCGCCGTCTGTCTGGCGGATCGCAGGGGTCATCGCCTGTTTTGTCAGTTGCGTCCGTTGTGTCCGTTGCGTCTGTTGCTTCTGTGGCGTCTTTTCCTGTCTTTTACTGTCTGTTCCTGTCTTTTTACTTGACGAGAACCACCTTCTGCATCGCGTTGAGTCGGCCCGGCACCGCCGCTCGCACGAAATAGATCCCGCTCGCCAGCGACGATCCGTCGAACACACACGAGTGTGTGCCCGCCGCGACACGCCCACGCACCAGCTCCGCCACACCCTGCCCCGTCACGTTGTAGACCGCAATCGTCAGCTCGGAGACTTCCGGCAGCTCGACTGTGACTGTCGCAGACGCGTTGAACGGGTTCGGGTGCACTTCGGTCAGCGCATATTCCACTGGAATCCGGGCATTCTCCAAGGACGAGTCCAACTTCTCGCCTTCCGCCGGATCGCCGGTCACTGTCCACACACCTCCGGCCCGCCATGATTCTGCGTCTGGAGCCGCAGACACACCGCCGTTATCCACTGCGGTTTCCTGCTTGGTGAATGGGAACGAATCCCCCACTTGCGGACCCGCCATGTACCCCACATGACCACGGAACTGGTACACACCAGCTGGTGCCATCGCTGGAATCGTTTGCGTCATATCAGGCACCGTCACATCCATAAACGCTGTCATCGTGAACGGTTGTACCATGATCGGTCCGTACGTTGACCCATTCGGCAAAATGGCATCCGTCCAGTAGCGCAAGCCGGACACCGGATACGCCAGGTTGCTGATCAGGTGAACGTCGTAAACCAGCGTTCCGCCGGCCGCTGGAATGGTTGTCGGCGAGGTCGGTGTCAATGTCAGTACAACCGGATCCGGCGTCCCACCATCAAATTCCCACCACGTGATGCGGTCGGTCGCATATGACGTCCCGAGCAGATCCGGCACACCATCCCCGGAAAAGTCGAACGCTTCCACGCTGGATGCCGACTCAAAATCCGATTCGACGGCATGGGCCATCCATGTTGTTCCCACTCCATCGGTGTTCTCATACCAGTTGATATCGGTATCCGAGTAGGACGCGCAGCCGACATCCAGGTCGCCGTCGGCGTCCAGATCCACCGGTACGACAAATTCCGGGAACAGGATGGAGCCGACCGCGTTTTCCGTCCAGGACGTCCCCGCGCCATCCACGTTCCGCCACCAACTGACAAGGCTGTTTCCCGCCCCGCAGGCGATCACGTCGTTGCTGCCGTCATCATCCATGTCAGCGACACGGACACAACAGGCCCCGTTGAAATCGGCGTCCACATTCCGACGCTCCCAGCTGGGCAAACCAAGCCCCGGGTTCTCACACCACAGCACCTCGTCACCCTGCGAGGTCGCGGCAACCACATCGATGTAATCATCGTCGTTCACATAGCCGACATCGACATGATGCACCCAGTTCACTCCGACTGTGATGTTGTGCTGATTCCACGTTGTGCCCGAACCGCCCACGTTTTCCCAGAACACAATCTGATCACCGCCGGACGCGATCACATCCACATCGCCGTCATTCGTCACATCCGCGCTGATCACACACTGAGCGTCCGACAACGCGCCCACGGTGCGGATCGACCAACTGGCGCCACCACCGTTGTTTTCCCACCAACGAACGTTCTCATCGACCGAAAACGCCGCGAGAATGTCCATCTCGCCATCGCCGTTAACATCGTCCGCGTGCACGCTGAGTATGCCGTAAACGGTGCCCGGCAGTACGTGTTCCGTCCATTCCGTACCCAGACCGTTCGTGTTCTCCCACCAGCTGGCCGTCCATTCGATCACGCACGCCCCGACAACATCCAGATCACCGTCATTGTCAAAATCAGCGGCGAATGCATCCACCGCACCGTCCCCGGTGGTGGTGACATCGTGCGCTGTCCATTGAGCGAAGCAAACGAGAGGCAGCAGGCAGGCAAGCAGGCAAAGCGACAAGGTTTTCATCTTTCTATCCTCCTTCATAGTCGCAGATTGAATAAAATACCACAGCGCAATTGTTAGTCGCAAACGAGAAGTGGCTAATGACTGAAAAAATCAGCCCGCGAAACTGACCCCACGAAAATGGGCGCAGGGTATCATCCCTGCGCCCGCTGCGTCCGTGGCGTCTGTTGCTTCTGTGGCGTCTGTGGCGTCTGTTACGTCTTTTCCTGTCTTTTACTGTCTTTTGCTATCCGTTCCTGTCTTTTACTTGACAAGAACCACCTTCCGCATCGCATTCAGCTTGTACGGCACCGTCGCCCGCACGAAATAGATCCCGCTGGACAACGCCGCCGCGTCAAACGTGAACTGCTGCGTTCCCGCCGCGACACGTCCACGCACCAACTCCGCAACTCGCTGCCCGGCCACGTTGTACACCGCAACCGTCAGTTCCGACAGCTCCGGTAACTCCACCGTGACCGTCGCGGACGCGTTGAACGGGTTCGGCCATACACCTGCGAGCCGGTATTCGTCCGCCACAACAGCCGCCGTCGCACCGTCTCCCCCGGATACTCCAAACGCCTGTGCGTAGCCGGTTCCGGCCCACTGTTGCGCACCCGGCGCACGCACACCTTCCCCCGCCGTCGTCACCTCGAACGGGAATTCGTCGTCCCCTGCGACATACATCCCAAACATCCCCGCTTTCATCCGGAACGTATACTCCCCCAACGCAGCCCACAACGGAACTGCCTGACCGATGGTCGCACTCAACATCGCTCCCGACTCCACCGGCACATCCCACAGCTGCCAGATCGGGCCGTACACCGTGTTCGTCGGCGTTACCACCTCCGTCCAGATATCCACCGCAAACAGATCTGGCAAATGACTCACAAGCTGCGCGCCATAGGTAAAATTTCCCCCACGCGGCACTACCACCGGCTCTGCCGCAATTAGATGTACCTCAATCGGTGGCAGCCCCGCCCAACCGATCGCGTCCCGGCAGTTCATCACATAGAAGTAGCCGTCATTCGCCATGTAGGCGAACCCGTTCCGCACCGCGATGCTGTTTTCATTCCCCTCAAGACCGTCGTAATAACCTATCGTCGGAAGCTGTGTCGGATCGTGCGCGTCAAGCACCCATACCCCATGCTCACGGCGGGCGAGGTACACATACCCGTTCTCCACCTCGAGATCATAGGTCCAATCCAGTCCGGACGGGATGTACGTTACCAGTACGGGATCGCCCGGTGTGCCTAAATCGAGCACGCTGATCCCCGTGCTTTCACCGGCAACCTCGTCCAGCAGATACGCATACCCGTTTTCTTCGACCATATTCCCCATTTCGCCGATCCACCACGGATCGTAGTAGTGATCGAGCACGGGCGCCGAAGGATCGCTGATGTCGATCACCGCAACACCAAGTTCACCCGCCGCGACATACGCATATCCCGCATCCACCACAACACCACCCACTGTCGTAAACTGCGGCGGAGCCCAGGAACCTACCTCCACCGGCAGCGAAGGATCGTGGACATCCACAATGTGCAACCCGGAGGAATAATTCGTCACATACACATACTCGCCTTCGAATACCACCCCACCTTTCGCGGTTTCACAGGAGCTCAATACCTCAGGAACCAGTGGATCGCTCACATCCACTACGTACAGCCGCGTGCCTGCGCTCACATACGCCAGCTCACCGTCCACCGCCATGTCCGACACCGTTTCAATGCCGTCCAGAAAGGCCCGTTCTACTGGACGCCACGGCAACGTCACATCGATGATACGTACACCCGCCTTGTTGTTGCTCAGGTAGACATAATTCCCCACCGACCAGACGCCGCGCGTGATCCCAGGATCATCGAACCACCACGCCGTCGCCGGATGCGCGGGATGGCTGATGTCGATAATCTTCATCACCGCGCCGAGCGTGAATCCGACATAGGCATCGGTACCAGAGATTGCCAGGCTGCTCGCTTTCTCCGGCGGGTGAACCTGAGTGCCGATCAGCACCGGCGCCACAGGATCGCTGAGGTCGAAGACACGAAACCCGCCACCGTATTCCACCGAACACAGGTAGCCGTCCTCGACGACAAGCCCTTTCGTATTTGACCAGCTTTCATCAACTGCCCCAGCCTCGAATGGCGCGGCTGGATCGCTGACATCGACAATCCGAATCCCGTAGTAATCGCACGCTACATACGCGAACCCATCCCGTACGGCTATGTCGTACGGGAATGCCGACGAAACATATTCCCACATTCCCAGCTCCACCGGCGCGGCTGGATCGCTGACGTCGATGATCCACATGCCCTTGGGGTTAATGCTTGTCAGATAAGCGAACTCCCTGTCAACAAACACATTCCGGATAGATTCGTTTCCCGGACTGTCCCAGAATCCTACCTCCACCGGCGTGGACGGATCCGTGAGGTCATAGATCCGCAAACCGGCTTCCCGCGCCGCGGCATACAGAAACCCGTCTTCCACGAACAATTCCTGCACTGAGTTTGGCGCGGGATATACTCCCGCCTCCACAGGATCAGACGGTTCGCTCACATCCAGCACCACGATCCCATCGGACTGCGCCGCCGCGTACAACCATGAACCGCTCACCGTCATTTTCACAATGTCGTAAGGATGCTGGTAGCCAACCAGATCCACCGGTGCGGAGGGATTGCTGGCCTCAAGAATGTGCAGACCGTCATACAACGTCTGGACATAGGCATACTCGCCTGAAACCGTCAACGCTTCGGTTCTACCCCAACGGGCATACTCCAACGACCCGGCCAGGTTGACGTTCAGACTGTCTTGAGCGAATGCGGCCACGGTCATGGCCAGCAGTGCCACAAGGACTGCGGCACGAGTGAAAAGGACATTCGAACGGCTCATCGTGCTTCCCCCAGGTTATCAAATTGCTCACAGATTCAATATCTACCTACGTAAAGAAAATCCCGATCTTGAAAATTTCTCAAAATCGGGTGTCAAGCAATGTAGATCCGAAAATCACTCAACGGAAACTGAATTCGGCTTTTCGCCGAATTTCGTCTCCACGAGCCGGTTTCGAACGTCTCAGCACCAACACCACCCCCGCCAGCCCGACCACCAGTCCCGGGAGAAAATCGGGACAAGAAAATAGGAACAGCTGTGGGACAGACGGTGGTTATTCGGCTACGGACCGCTACCGCATTCCTTTATGACGAAGCCCGTTACACCCCGCCGAAAATCACCAGCACCGCACCGCCCAGTCCCAACACCACACCGAGGATGCGCCGCAGATTCACCGGTTCCTTGAGGAACACCACCGCGAGGACGAAAATGAACAGCGTCGACGTTTGCGTCAGCACTGTCGCCGTACTCGCTTGCGTGTACTTCAGACCGCCCTGCAGCAGCACCAACGCGAGATACGTCCCGACAAACGCCGCCGGAAACATCCGCTTGATCACGTATGGATCTTTCCACGGCTTGAACAACGAGCCCGGCCGTTTGTTCGCTACAATCAGCACCAGCAGGAACAGCAAACCGCCCGCGAGCCGCATCTCCGTCGCCCAATAGACCGGCGAACGATCGAGTACCGGCTTGATGATGATCACGCTGATCGCCATTGACAACATGCCGAGCACCGCGAAGGTCAGCCCCAGCAGCCAGTCCCGGCGTGAAAGCTGCGCGTGAGCCGGTGCCGCCGCCGGCTTCGGCTTCGGAAACAGTCCGGAGCGCACCTTGACCGGCACGTCCGGCGCCTTCTTCCCGTTCCCGTTCCGCCGTTTTTCCCCACCGACCAGCAGCAACGCCACCAGCACCAGCACCACCCCGGCCCATTGCATCACGCTCAACGTTTCGCCGAGGAAGATCATCGCCATCACGACCACCATCGGCGCATACAGCGTGTTCGCAATCGCCCACACCGCCGCGCCGAGACGGTTCAACGCCATCAGGTACAACGTATCCGACACGCCCATCCCGAGCACACCCGACAGGATCAGCAGACCGTAATCCGCCGCGGGCGCATCAACCAGCACCTCCTGCCCGAACAGCAGCATCGTCGGCGGGATCAGCACGAACGCCAGCAGGTTCTTGAACGTGTTCAACGCTATCGGCCCGAGACGGTCGCCGACAGTCTTGAACAACACGATCGCCGTCGCCCAGCCTACCGCCGCACCGAGGGCAAGCATTTCACCGAGGAGGGGGATATCAGTCACCAGCAATTCCCATGATCAATGGCCACCACCAAACGTCACCAGCGCAACACCCGCCACGCCGACGATCAACCCGGCGATCCGGCGCTTGGTCGCCGGTTCCTTCAGCAGCAGCACCGCGAGGGTAAAAATGAACAGCGAACTGGTCTGGTTGAGCACACTCGCGACGGACGCCTTCGCGTACTTCATCCCACCCAGCCACAACATTAACGAGAGGTAGGTACCGAGAACTGTCCCCGGCAGCATGCGGGTCAAATCCTTCACATTCCCAAACGACTTCACCACCTTCAACCGGTCCGGCCGGAACGGCAGAATCACCAGCATGAACCCCAGTCCGCCGAGCAGACGCCAGACGAAATTCCACATCAGGTCGGTGCTTTCCAGTAGCGGCTTGACCATGATCACCGACACCGCCTGCGTCAGCATCGCGGTAATCCCGAGCACGACCCCGACGACAACCGTCTTCTTCGGCACCTCGCCCTTCGGACCACGCATCCACGTCACCGCCAGCACCGCGCTCAGGATCAACGCCACCCCGATCCACTGCACCGGAGCCAGACTTTCCCCGAGGAACAGGATCGCCATGAAGATGATCGACGGGCTGTAGCTGGTGTTGATGATCGACCACAGACCCGCGCCGACACGGTTCAGCGCCATGAAGAACAGCAGGTCCGAAATCCCGATCCCGATAATCCCGCTGCCGATCAGGATCCAGTAGTCGCTGAGTGGTGCCGAACGCCACAACGGATCGCCCATCGCCAGCACCGTCACCACACCGAGCAACAACCCGACCACGTTCTTGAACAGGTTCAGCGTGAACGGCGGAACCGTCTGACCCGCCCAACGGAACAGGATCACCGCGAACGCCCAGCACAACGGTGCGCCGAGCGCGAACATCTCGCCGATATACGGGATGCCGGACAAATCCATGACGGTGATCATCTCCCGGGACAGTTGGAACGTGTGGTCATGCAACCAGCTGCAGTGCATTCGTGACGCCGGTAGCCGAGGGCCGAGCGTAACTCATGGGTCACCACAGCCGCGAAGCTCAAGGATACACCCCCACAACGCCGATTCAAACGACCCGGAGGAGGAATCCAGAGATCGCCGCACACGGATTCGACCACACGACCGGTCCACATGCTTCAGACGTTCAAGTCTGGGCTCATTCGCTCCCGAACTTGCCCGCCGTTCCCCGCTGCTGACACCTTCGCCCCACACTCAGCCGCTCCAACCCTTGCAAAACCTTGACCCTCTGCGCACCTTTCCGTCCATTCCGAACCGCTCCACAACCCGGACATACCATGAGCGACAGCATCCAGATCGTCGAAGCGCCGAACGGCAA
This sequence comes from bacterium, assembly GCA_963675295.2. Taxonomy (GTDB): domain Bacteria; phylum Electryoneota; class Electryoneia; order Electryoneales; family Electryoneaceae; genus BMS3BBIN04. The sequence continues at coordinate 518,488 of CAXXKJ010000002.1, read as the reverse complement.
ACCCTTTAAGGACTTCCTCGAGGTTCCGTACATCGTGCTGGGCAAAAACCCCGTCTGGGTGCCGCCGCTACGTGTCCAGGCGAAAGAGATGTTCGACGAAAAAAAGAACCCGTTCTTCGAACACGCCAAAATGCGCCGCTTCGTCGCCTACAAAAACGGCAGGCCGGTGGGACGCATCGCCGCGATCAACGATGACGCCCACAACACCGAACACAACGAAACCACCTGCCACTGGGGCCACTTCGAAACAATTAACGACAAGGCTGTCGCCCAGACCCTGTTCGACAAGGTCATCGAAGCCGGACGCGCCTGGAACCTGAACCTGCTGCGCGGACCGTTCAATCCGTCCATCAACGAAGACATCGGTATCCTGATCAACGCCTTCGACCAGCGACCGGCGATCATGATGCCCTACAACCCGCCCTACTATCCCGAACTGATCGAATCCCTCGGCCACGACAAGGCGATGGACATCCACTGCTTCCGCGTGGACGAAAATTCCATGTCGCCTAAACTCGCTCGCAGCGCCGAAGCTCTGCGCAAACGCTCCAAGGTCACTTACCGCCACTTCAACCCAAAGGATTTCTGGGGCGATGCTTACAAGATCTGGGACATTTACAAGGTCGCGTGGGAGAAGAACTGGGGCGCGGTCCCGATGACCGACACCGAGTTCAAGCATCTCGCCACCAACCTGAAACAGGTCTACGACTACCGCCTCATCTACTTCGCCGAAGATCCGGCGAAAGACAACCAACTCGTCGGATTCTCGCTGGCCCTGCCCGATATCAACGAGGCTGTCGTAAAGATCCGTGACGGACGCCTGCTCCCGTTCGGCCTGCCAAAACTGATGTGGCACACCCGCAAAGGCGCGCTGAACAAAGTCCGGATCCTGCTGATGGGTGTGCTGGAAGAATACCGCGGACGCGGGATTGATGCCGTCATGTACCACGATCACTTCGTTGATGGTCCGAAATACGGCTACCAGGAAGGTGAGATCGGCTGGGTGCTGGAAACCAACGAACCGATGATCAAGGCCGCCGAGATGATGGGCGCGCAACGCACCAAAACCTACCGAATGTACCAAAAAGAGCTATAATCCCACGGAGAGTTATCAACGGTTTTCGCGTTTCTCGTGTCTCTCTTTTACCGAGGAGAGCACAACTCCGCCTAACCCATCATTCTTCTATTAATTATCTTATCTTCCGTGTGTTATTGTAATTATAGCCTCGAGACGTCAGGTTCCCGTATGTGAGTATACCGGCTGAAACATCTAAAGATGATATCCGTAAGCCCGGGATAGCAGGTGCAATACCGTTTGGCGCAAAGATTGCTGCGCATAGTTATGCTTCACCACGATGTACCAGAAGCGATCATCCGTAGTTACTCGGCATTCGGGGATAGTGGAAGTAGCATCTGATCAGGAGCGCAAGGGGACAGACGTGCAATCTGGCAAAGCGAAGCTGGCGAAGAAAAAAGACCCGTTCGCTAAAACACTCCGGCACTTCTCTGCCGATAATCTGCTACGGCTGTTTGCGGAAAACAGCACCGACATCCTCTGGATTCAGGATACGCAGACTCACGAAATGCTGTTCGTCAGCCCCTCGTTTGAAATCCTTACAGGCATTCCCGTTGACAATGTGCTATCTACCCCCTCTCTCTGGACCAACATGATCGTAAATGATGATAATAAGCGGGTTTCTGGAGAATTTCAACGATTCTTGGCTGGTGAAATAGAATTTGATGTAGAATATCAAGTAAAATTGCCGAACAATCAGATTCGCTGGATTCATGATCGAGTTATTAAAGCTATGTCGATTGATCATAATAACTATGTCGTCGGTATTGCTCAAGATATAACATTAAAAAAGATTAAAGAGAAAAATCTATTTGAAAGAGAGCATATTCTTAATCTTATTACTGAAAATACAAATGACTATATTGTTCTTATTCAGGATGAGCAGATTGTCTATTATAACAAAGCATTGGTCACAGGCAGGGGTGGAGATATTCGCAGAAATATTTCTTCCGGGATTCTGGATGCGGTGGCTCCGGAAGAGAAAGAACGGGTTGCGGAAATCCACATGCGCCGGCTTCGTGGCGAAAAGGTTCCAGAAGTCTTTGAAACCAAGTTAATTACTCGTGAAGGTGAACGCATACAGGTTGAAGTTCATTCGAAAGTCGTAACCTACCATGACCGCCCAGCAGTCCTGTCTGTCATTCGTGACTTGACTGACCGGAAAACAGCTGAGGCTGAGAAACTGCTTTCCCACCAGTTGGTTACTTCGATTCCCACTGGATTGTTCACGTATCGATTCGAAGAACCCGACAAACTCTACCTGGTTTCCGCAAACCCAGCTGCGGAGAAGATTACAGGGATTACGGAGAAGGCCTGTCTTGGCAAGGAATTCAATGAGTTATGGCCAATGGCGAAAGAGTACGGGATTACGGATAAATACCTTAACACGGCAAGAACGGGGAAAGCGTTTACGCAGAATGAGGAATTCTATGACGACGGGAGAATGAAAGGCTATTTTTCCACCCACGTTTTCCCGCTCCCAGACAACCGGGTTGCTGTCACCTTCACTGATGTCACCAAGCAGCATGAGGCCAACGACGCACTTCGTGAAAGCGAGACGCGATTCCGTGATCTCATGAACTCGTCACCGGACATCATCGCCATCTGGACCCGCGACCTGGAGCTCGTCGACATGAGCAAGTCCGGCATCAACATGCACCCGCCGGGCACTACCATCCATGATCTGCGCGGAACCAGACTCGACAGCATCGCTCCTCCCGAAAACATTGCCAAATGCCGGCGTACAATGGAACAGGGTACGATCGAGTACGCCTTCGACGTGTTTCGTCTGCCGAATCAACCCGAACGGCACCTGGCGATCCGCATGTTCCCGCTGGGGGACGGACTGGGAATCATCAGCACGGACGTCTCCGATCGTGTCGAAGCCGAACAGGCTCTGCTACGCAGTGAACGCTGGTTCCGTGGTTTGCTGCAGGGCATCACCGACGCCGTCTTCGTGCACCGGTTGAACGCGGACGGAAGCTTGGGCCCGTTCCTTGAAGTCAATGATATAGCTTGTGAACGGTTGGGCTATACACGGGAAGAGTTGCTCGGCCTGAGTGTCTATGACATTGACGATCCCCAGTTTGCTTCCCCACTGGGTCCGATCATGGACTCCCTGTACAATGATGGACGCGCGATCTTCGAACAGGTTCACCGCTCGAAAGACGGCCAACGTATTCCGGTGGAAGTTTCAGCCAGTATGATCAAATACGAAGATACGACCCTGGTCATTTCCATTGTCCGCGATATCACCCAGCGCGTCAAGGCCGAGGAAGACCTGCGCAAGCTGGCGACCGCCCTGAATCAATCCGCCGAAGCGGTGATCATCACTGATACCAACGGAATAATTGAGTACGTCAACCAAGCTGTCGTGCGGATTTCAGGATACCGACACGACGAGTTAATTGGAAAACACACCAACATTTTCGAAAGTGGCAGACATTCCCAGGAGTTCTGGGATGAGATGATGAACACGGTGAACAGCGGCCATGTCTGGGAGAACCGAATCACTGGCAAGGCAAAGGATGGCACGCTGTTCCACGAATACGCCGTTATCGCGCCGATTCGTGACAACGAAGGGAACGTTGTCGGACACATTGCCAGCAAACGCAACATCACTCGTGAGCTGGAGCTGGAGAAGGAACTCGCGCACGCCCAGAAGATGGAAACTGTCGGCAACCTCACCGGCGGAATCGCGCACGATTTCAACAACCTGTTGACCGTGATCTCCGGAAACGTTGACCTGCTGCTGCTTTCGCAGGATGATGTCGACCTGCGCGGCGAACTGGCGGAAATCGGCAACATCGCCGAACGCGCATCCCAACTGACACGGCAACTGCTCTCCTTCAGCCGGAAACGCAGCAACAATCCGATCACCCTGTGTCTCAACGATGTCCTCAGCGGTTCGGAAAAACTGCTCCGCCGAACCATCGGCGAACACATTCACCTCGTGTCGGACAAGCAGGAAGGCCTCTGGTCGCACAAAATGGACCCCGTCCAGCTTGAGCAGATTCTCGTCAACCTGGCCGTTAACGCACGCGACGCGATGCAAGAGGGTGGCACGCTGACACTGCGCACACGAAACATTACCGCCTTGGACGCCAACAATGATCCATCCTGTGACCTGAACAGCGATCACGTGCTGCTGGAAGTTCAGGATACCGGCACCGGAATTGACGCCGAGACCGTCGAGCACATCTTTGAACCGTTCTTCACCACCAAGGAGGCCGGAAAGGGTACCGGCCTCGGTCTGGCAACGGTCACCAGTATCGTCAAGCAGGCCAATGGTATCATCAGTCTGCAGAGCGAACTCGGCGCTGGCACAACGTTCCAGCTGCGCTTCCCCCGTGTGCTGGTGGAAGCTGACAAGGTGAAATCGCCCGAAGAAACCAAATCGGTGCTCGAAGGCACGGAAACCATTATGCTGGTCGAAGATGATCCGCTGGTACGCCGCAGCACCGCCCGTTCGCTGCATCGGTATGGCTATACTGTTCTCGAATTCGATTCCGCCAAACAGGCGCTGGACGAACTTAACTCCATGAAGCATGCACCGGACCTGATTGTAACCGATGTCGTCATGCCGCAGATGAATGGCAATGATTTTGTCGTCGCCCTGCGCGAAATCCAGTACAACGCGCCGATCCTGTTCATGTCCGGCTATTCCTTCGATGCCGACAAGACATCCGAACTGATCGCCGGCGGCATCCCGTTTATCTCGAAACCGTTCAAGCCAACGGATTTCATCAACCTGATTCGTGAAATCCTCGACGGCAAGCTCGACAACTGATACCGTCCTCCCGACCGGCATATCCGGATCGCTGAGCCATTTTGGCTCAGCGATCCCTTGAACCTGCCCCACCCCAGGCAATACTCTCCAGCTATACATCATCACTCAGACAGGACGACCAATGGCGTCAACCATTCTGGTGACCGGCGCGAATGGATTTGTCGGCAGCCACATTGTGGACTGCCTGCTGCGCAGGGGAAACAACGTGCGCGCGATGGTGCGCACCACATCCGACCTCAGCTGGCTCGAAAACAAGCCGGTTGAACTGGTCTACGGCTCGCTCGACGACCCGGACAGCCTGCCCGCCGCCGTCGAAGGCGTGGACAAGATCGTCCATAATGCAGGCGTTGTCGCCGCCCAACATCGCTATCTCTACTACCTGCACAACAGCGAGGGTACGCACAACCTGATTAAGGCCGTACTCGATGTCCACACCGGCAACGACCGCCCACGCTTTCTGCTCGTCTCAAGCCAGGCCGCCGGGGGACCGTCCGGAGCGCGCTGGCGACGGGAATCCGATCCGCCCGAACCGATCACCCACTATGGCCGCAGCAAACTGCTCGCGGAAACCATCCTGCTGCGCTACCAGGACCAGCTGCCCGTCACCATTGTTCGGCCGCCGTCGGTGTATGGCCCCCGCGACCACGCCTTCCTGCCACTGTTCACCATGATCTCACGCGGGATCATGCCGATGGTCGGCCCAGCACACCAGATCAGCTTTGTTCACGTCCAGGACCTCGCCCGCCAGATCGGTGACCAGCTTTTCCACGAGAACGCGGTCGGAGAAATCTTCAACGCCGCCCCGTTCGCCCCGATCCCGCAAGCCGAGTTCGGTGACACCATCGCCACCGTGCTCAGCGCGACACCGAAGAAAATCGCCATCTCGCCCGCGTTGCTGAAGGCCCTGTATCCGCTGGTGTATCCGTTCCTCAGCATGGTCACGCAGCCGCCGTTCCTGGTCGACAAGCTGCCGGACATCACCACCCCGCGCTGGACGCTGGACGGCACCAAGGCCGAGGAGAAACTCGGCTTCAAGGGTCAGCTGCCGTTGCTCGCCGGAGTCGGCCAGACCGCCGAGTGGTACCGCTGGAAAAAGTGGCTGACCACCCGCCGCGATCGGGTCAAGGCACGCGGAAAAGTCAGTTCGTACATGCGCCCAATCTCCGACACGCTGCGCCTCTACGACGAAGGTTGCGACCTCTGCGGGCTGGCGTTCGACCGGGAAGTCAAAACCCCGATCCACTACGAGGACGACGACTTCATCATCGTCGACTGTATGATCTGCCACGTTCCAATGGCGGTGCTGAAAGAACACCGCGCTTCGTTCACGCCGCAGGAGAAGGACCGTATCCTGGCCAAGTTCAAGGAACTGTTCGGCGAAGCGGCTGCCGATTTCGAACAACGCCGTATCCCGGAACACGCCCATGTTCACAACCGCAAGCACGGCCACGCGCCACCGTGGACACGACGCCCCGAAGAGCTGAACAACCCAGCGGACGCCAGCGACTCCCCCCAGGGAGGGTGCTGATGAGCCGCCTGCTCGCCATCGATACCTCGTCCCCGCAGACCCTCTGGTGCGGCGTCGAAAACGACACGGCCATCGATCCCGTCCTTGTCGAGGGGACCAACAAGCACGACACGGTGCTCGCGGATGGCGTTCGCGTCTGGCTCGATGAACACGACGGCTGGCGGGCTTCCCTGGACGGCATCGCGGTTGTCGTCGGACCCGGCGGTTTCACAGGGCTGCGGGTCGGCGTTGCATTCGCGGCCGGGCTGGCGGAAGCGCTGCAGGTGCCAATCATTCCCGTGGAAACACCGCGCCTGCTGGCGGCACGCCTCGAGCACGGACTCGTCTGGGCGATTCACCGCGCCGGTGGCAGGCTGGTAAAGGGTCAGGTTGTGCGCGGAGGGGTGGAGTTCGAAACGCTCAGCGATCTTATCGAGTTCGCGCCGTTTGACGCGGTCCCGGTGCCCGAACTTGACTCGGGTGACGCGCGGGAAGATGCATTTATCACCCGTGAGGCCGGAACGTCAATCCCGTTCGGTAGAAAAAGCGCACCGCTTCTGCTCCCCCTTGGCGAGGGGTACGAGCTGTTCCGTGACGCCATTGACACCGCCCTCAGTGACCGCCTGCGCCGGGACACCACCCTGCGATCCGTGCCGGACGCTCTCGCGCTTGCCGCCGCACGTGTCTTCGCGGACAACGGCGCGGTCAGCCCGTTGGACGTCGACGTGGTCTACGGGTCCGAGTTCCGCCCTACCCCGAAACCCGGCAGCTGACAAATCCACAAAGCAACCCAGCAGACGGTCACTCGTTGTCCAGCACCGTCACCTCCAATAGATAAACGGCGAAAGGTCGTGGACCCTCCGCCGTAACAAGAGCGTATCAGAGCGAATCGAATCAGTTGTTGAAGAAGAACTTCAAACCGGCTTCGATTGCAAGGCCGCCGAGCGCCATTTCAGCGTCGATTTCGTTCTGGCCGGAGAAGATGTCATCGTTGAACTTCACCGTCGAATACGTAGCCTGGCCGTAGAAAATCATGTTCGGCTGGATTGGGTAATCATAGCCACCGCCGAAAATCAGGCCCGTCGCTGAACCGTTGTCGTCCACATTGAGTTCTGCCGACTGATTGCCGTCGTCTTGCTCGTAGGTCAGGTCAATGGTGAAAGACGCCCGGTCGATACCCGCACAGATGTAGAAATTTTCCATGCTGCCGGTGCGGAATGGATAAATCATCGCCATCACCTGGATGTGCGATTGTGTCCACTCAGATTCACCCGTGGTTTCGACGTTGTTTTCGGTCACGTCATCTTCACCCGTCTTCTTCAGCAGGTAAGTGTACGAACCACGAATACCGAGCAAATCATTGATACGGAAACCAACCACCGGGGCGAACCCGTACATCGTCTTGCTCTCCCAGCTCAGGCCCCACTCATCCGCGTCGAGCATGTCGGTGGTCACGTCAAAATCGTCATTCTCCCACTCACCGGAACCCTTCGCCATCAGAAGCACGCCAGCACCACCAACGAAAAACCCCTGCTGCGCCATCGCCGAACCAGCCACCAGCAGCATCAGAACAACCAGACCGAACCGTTTCATGGTTTCCATCTCCCTTATCCTTGCCTCAACTGATGTTCCCCTCAGGCCCCCAACGGGCTTCAATGCGCAAAACATAGCGCCGTGGACACTTTCGCCGCAACGACACAGATCACACTTTTCGGCATTTTGCTCCCTCCGGAGCGAGACTGCGATCCGCCACGACCCGCTCCACATATCGGCCCCGGTCCACGGCTCGCCGGACTCGTCCGCCACCCTCCCACGCCTTATCTTTGCCGCTCATGATGCGTACCCTTGAGGCCGAAATAACCGCGTCACTTGTCCCGTTGGAGAGATCGATGAAACGCTGGCCCCTGCTGACCCTGACCGCCCTGCTGCTACTGGTGACCCTTGCCACCGTGAACGCGCAGCCGCCGAAGCCGGAACCCGAACCGAACCGTGACGCCATGGTCGGCGGCCAGGCGGAGATCCTTCCGGACGAGCCCGAGCTGATCGGCACCAACCTCGGTCTGCCCGGTCAACTGGGCGCGGCGATCAGCGCCACCCCGAAGGGCACCGACCCCGGCCAGATCAATCCGGAGGCCGTACCCGGCTACGCCAACATCCCCGGCGCGCCACAGGTCAGCTACCTCACCGCCGCGCTGTGGGCGATCGTGGTCGGCCTGCTGTTTTCCACCCTCGGCGCGTTCGGCGGCGTCATGGCCGGCCTCGGCCACTTTTCCGTTTTCGGACTCGGCGAATACGGCCGCGCGTTCAACACCACCAACCCGGCGCTGAGCCGCCTGCTGACCGATACCATCCGCGTCTCGAACCAGTTCCTCGTCGCCACCTCCGCGCTTATCTCATCGTTCAACTACTGGCGCAAGGGCCAGCTGGTCGGGCCGTTGACCCTGACCCTCGGCCTCGGCACCGTCGCCGGCGCGTTCCTCGTGCCGTTCTTCACCGCCGGACGCGTGGACCTGTCCACCTACATCGGCTGGTTTGGTGTCATCACCTTCGTCATCGCGATCTTCCTGCTGTGGTACATGACGCCGTTCGGACGACGCGGCCAGAACAAGGCGAAGAAAGCCGCGAAGGAGTTTCAGACGAACGTTCGTACCAAGGGTGACAGGGTGGAACGCGGGGTCAAGCTGAAAAAATTCGGCCTTGGCAAGGCGACCTTCAGCTTCTACGGTGTCGACTTCTCCTTCAGCCCGATTCTCACCTTCCTCGGCGGGCTGGTGATTGCCGGTGTGTCGGCGTTCCTCGGGATCGGCGGCGGCTTCCTGCTGGTGCCGTTCATGACGGCGCTGGTCGGTTTGCCGATGTTCATCGTCGCCGGAACCAGCGCGCTCAGCGTGCTGATCGGGATGATCGTCTCCATCGCGACCTTCATTTTCGTCGGCGGAACCTTCATCGACTGGACACTGATTGGCGTCGAAATGGCGGGTGTGTTCGTCGGCTCGTTGATCGGCCCACGCCTGCTGCGGTTCATCCCGGAAAAGATTCTGCGCCTCATCTTCGTGCTGCTCGCGATCTACCTCGGCGTGAGCTACCTCAGCCTCGGCTTCTCCGGCCACAGCTGGCTGCCGATGATTTAGAGTGGCTGCGGGCTCTGGGCTCTACACAAGTGTGGTGTATTGACGTGCCCGTGTCCGCTTGCGGACGCGGACCCGCTTTGCATGGGCTACGGACTGCGGGCGGCGGTAGACGGAATGGGATAACCGGGTCACAAGATGACCCTGGCCACCCAGCAGGGTGCCCCAGACATTCATGTCTGGGGTCATCCGCATTTCAACATGCCCGTGTGACCCACGTTGTCGGAGCCAACACGGGCAAGACTGCTTTTACAGCCACCAACTGTGTTCCCCCTTTGACCCGCGACCGCAAATCCACCATCTTACAGCATGACTCGACCGCACCCCCGATATCGTCGCCGCATCCTGGCCGCACTGTTCACGCTGGCCGCCGCGCTTCTGTGGCTTTCACCCGCCGTCGCGCAACCTGCATTGCACTGGCAACATATCTACGGCGACACTCTATCGCAGTCCGGCACCGCCGGGATGGTGCAGCTCGCGGATGACCAGAACGGCGACCTGATCATCGCCGGCGAAATCAACCATCCTACCCCGCTGCTGTTCGACATGCACCTGACACGGATCACCACGGACGGCGACAGCATCTGGATGCGCTCCCTCGACCTCGAACAAACTCAGCACGCCTACGCCATCGCGTTGTCCGCCGACAGCTCAACTGTCGCCGTCGCCGGGTCGCACAATTACGAATCCGGCGGCAACTACTACACCAACTGCATGCTGAACCTGTTCGACACCGACGGCAACTTCCTCTACACCTACAGCGACGGCGCGACCTGGATCGCCGCCGCCTTCACCATCATCGCCACACCCGACAACGGCTTCATCTTCGCTGGGAAAGTCGAGGATGACATCGGACCAGGCCCGGAACAGAACGTCTGGGTGGTCAAGGTCGACGATCAGGCCGACATGGTATGGAGCCGCGAATTCGACATTGACGAGGAGGACGAAGCCCACGCGATCATCCCCCACCCGGACGGCGGCTACCTGATCGCCGGGCACGCACGCGAGGAGAACGCCCCCCTCCGTTGGAACACCTTCCTGCTCCACATTGACGACGAGGGCAACGAGCTCGACCGCCGGCACTACGTGGACGATTCCGCCGACGAATTCGTCTATGCCCTCCAGTTCACGCCGCAGGGACGACTGTACCTCGCTGGCGAATCGTACGTCCCGGACCAGCCGAGCCAACGCACGGACGGTTTTCTCACCCTGCTCGATTTTGACCTCAACCCGATCGACACCCGCTACATCGGCGGCACCGGCTACGACGGCTTCCGCACCATCGACCCGCTCGCGAACGGTGACCTGCTGCTCGCCGGGCACGCCCAGTCCTATTCGTCCAACGGCAACGAAGACCTGTTCGTGGTCCGCGTCAACGCACTCGGGGTCGAACGCTGGCACGGCTCCTTCGGCGATACCGGAAACGACAAAGGCTACGCCCTGCTGCCGGTGGACGGTCCCAACGAAACCCAGTATATCCTTGCTGGAACCAGCGCGCCATACGGCCAGTCACACAACCGCAACGTGATCGCCATACGCATCTCCGCACGCCTGCCGTGGCTACGCCTCACCCTGACCTCCGACCCGCCGGACACCGTCGACATCCCGGCCGGCGGCGGCGAGTTCGACTACACCGCGACCCTCGAAAACAACACCGGTCAACGCCGCACCCTGGCCGCGTGGGCTGTGGTAGAAACCCCCGACAGCACGCTCACTCCCCCGGTACGTTTCGCACGAGTCGCCCTTGACCCGCAGAGTTCGACCGACTACCCACTGAACCAGACCGTTTCCGCGGACGCCGACACCGGCCTCTACCGTTTCATTGGCCGTCTCGGACACTACCCCCACGAAATTTTTTCCGCTGACACGCTGCTGATCCGCAAAAACCCACCCGATCCGGAGTGACTACGAATTCCAACGTGATTACGAAATCCCGTTTTCCGAGTCGTTCATTTTATAGGGGTCTGTCCCTATTATATTTCATAGCTGGCTTGAAGAAAACCAGGGACAGACCCCTATAAATTGGATCGCTACTCTGAGCCGGGACCAGTGCCCTGAGCCAGCACCGCCCCACACTGCGAAACAACACCGGTGACGGCACTATTTTGTTCGTGTACCAGCTTATCCAACTAGATTCGTGCTCTTTCGTGTATTACGGATATTTCTATTCTTTCGTTTCTACAGCTACCGCCTTGATCGCGTTTGAACACACTCCTAAACTGCGTCTCCGAGTGATAATCCTCACTTTCCGCGTTTCTCTTGTACTCTATGTTAGGATATCCTACTTTTCGGCGAGGCAGTTATCTTTTTCGAGGTGTACCATGGAACAGGAACCGCGACTCCCACGGCAACGTGGGGCCCGTTCGCTGAGACGGCTGCAATCCACCGCCCAGGCGGTGATGGTGTGGACACAGACCATGCGACGGCGGGAACTCCGAAACGCAACCCTCCCCACCGATCAGCCGGACAGCGAACTCAATGTCGACCCCCGCGAACAACGGAACGGCACCTATACCGTCGATTCCGACATCCCGATGCCGTCTTCCGGTGGGCCGAACGGGACATTCGTCGAACGACGCAGCGACCGGCGCGAGCGAGCCCCCGGCGGGCGACGGGCCAGCGACCGTTTCATCGCGATGCAAACCATGCTCGTCATCTCATTTGGTGTGGGTGTGCTGACCGCGATGATTTCGTTCACGATGCACCTGGTCAACCCGTTCTTCAACGCACCGACCCCGGTCGTCACCATTCCGCCGATGCTGATCAGCCTGTCGGCGATTGTGTTCGCGGCCTACCACCAGCGCAACACCTTCATCACCATCATCGCCGTGCTGATCATCGGCGTGATGATCGCCTCGCCCGGGTACCTGACCTCGATCCTGCACATCCTGAAAGGATCGCAGTACGACCCGCGCAGCTTTGCCGAACTTGTCAACCGCCGCAGCGGTGATGTGCAATCCGCCGGAACCGTCTCCGGCGCCATCGAGCGCACCCTGACCCGCACCGGAAACGGCCAATCGTCCAAGATCGAAGGCCATCTCACCGATTCCGTGCTCTCGCAGATCATCATGGCGCAAGGCATGGACCTGCTGCTGCACGAAGTCGCCCAGGGGCCCGACGCCGCCGCAAACCTGTTCGACGAATACGGCGCCGACCCGGTCTACCGGCAGTACATGGACTTCCTCAAGCACGAAGGTCTGATCGATTACCCGGGCGAACGCTTCGCGATGGCAACGTTGACGGAACGGGGCGGAAGTGTGGTCCATTCGCTCGAACGGATGGGCTCCGGCCAGGTCACCGACGTCAACCTCGCGCTCGCCAACCCGCCTCGTCCGGCTGACATGCCCGCGATGACCCTCGGCCAGCACATCACCGGCGAATTCCCCGAGGATGGCACCGCGATGTGGTACAAGCTCGAGATTGAATCCGCTGGCGACTACACCATCGAATTGCTCTCCCAGAGCGGTGATCCGGTGCTCGCGATTTACGGACCGGACGAACTCGTGATGCACGAGGAGATCGACGATTCCGATCTCGACATGAATGTCCGCCACCGTGCGTTCTATTCGCCGGGTGCCTACTTCTTCGCCATCTACGAATGGTTCGGCGACCCGACCGACTTCACGTTCGAAGTTGCTGAAGCCACGCCCGATTTCGGGACGTAAAGTCGGTTGAGGACTATAGACTGTGGCGTTTCAGATTTGAGATTCGAAGAAATCTCGTAGTTCTTGCCCGTGTTGGTGCTGCCGATGCGGGCAATCAGCTCCCGCGAGTATCAGGTATTCCCGGTATACCTCTCGCCTGCGTCGCTACCATCCCCCGCGAATAGCCCGCCTCTATGATTTTTTGGATTATTTCAGAATACCCTTTGTTTCTGTTCCAATTTCTGTGTATTTATAGCCAGCATTGCGAATTGCGACGTATTCCGATTCGTTTATTGCGATTCACTGGGCTTTCGTGGGGGAATCATGAGTCCGAACCGAGCCGTCTTGTCACTCCTTGCCATTCTCACGATCACCTGCACTGCCGCCGCGGATTACCTGCAGATTCACCAGCAACTTGGGGTTGGACCGAGTCCGATCGCTATTGCTTCTGCTGATTTTGACGGCGATGGCTTCATGGATCTGGCCGTTGGAGACGATCAAACTACTGACATCTACGTCTTTTCAGCGGACGGTCACGGGAATTTCGACCTTCTGAATGTGACAGACGGTGGACAGGGAGCACTGACAAACATGTACAGCTGGGACCTGGATGCAGATCAGGATATGGACTTGGTGTTGTGCAGCCATACTGACGAATTCCGGCTGCTGTTCAACAATGGAGATGGGACATTCTCTGCTCCCGTCGTGTATAGCATGTTCCAGCCAGAGTCGGCATGCACAGCGGATTTAAACAACGACGGAAACCTGGACCTGGTTGTCGCGAGTGGGCGTCTTACTGGTTTTATCAACTACTACGCCGGCAACGGCGATGGCAGCTTCCAGGATCCTGTACAGGTCTACGACGAAACCCGTGTAAATATGGTAACCACGGACGATCTCGACGGAGACGGCGATTTCGACCTCGCGTTTTCAAGTCAGTCTGACATCAAGACCATGCTTGGCAATGGTGACGGATCCTTCGCACCAGCAGTGATGATCGGTACGATGAACCGATGGGATATGCACCGGATAAGGACCGCCGACTTCACTAACGATGGTGCTCCAGACCTGTTGTTCACCTTTCCCTCAGTCGACCTGGAAGGCCGCCCATGGGTTGTGCTCAATAATGGCGACGGTACATTTCAATCCCCAGTCGATATACTAACCGGTTTTCCGTACTGTGTAGATGCGATCCCCGGCGATTTCGACATGGACGGCGATCTCGATATCTGCGTAATTGAGGCTAGTGCGTATCTGACTGGTGGCTATGCGTTTGTCATGAAAAACAGCGGTGAAGGTGATTTCTCCGAGTGGGGTGATATGGTGCGGACTGCACATGGGCGTCCCTCTGCCCTGGCCAGCGGCGATTTCGACTTCGATGGGGACCTCGACATTGCATTCACCTCTGACAGCCTGATCATCGTCGAAAACACCAGCATGCCGCTGGAGTTCACGATGACACCCAACCCGGCGTATCCAACCGTTCCGCCAGGCGGCGGAACGTTCACATTCGCCGTCACCCTGACCAATAACAGCTCGTACAACCTCGTCGTTCGCGGACAGACCGAAGCCGTGCTGCCAAATGGAAATACCGTGCAGGATTACCTGCGGAACGGGCTGCAGCTCAATGCCGGCGCGACGTTGCAATTCAATACGCTTCCCGTGCAGGTTCCAGCGATAGCGCCGCCTGGTGACTATCGCTACTGGGGTATCATCACTGTCACCAATCCGCCGGTGCAGGTGCAGGTGCGGGATCACTTCGATTTCGAGAAGCTGTCGGGGGAATAGTCAACAAGTAGTGCCTGATTCGATTCGCCGTACGATTTAAACAACGATGCCCCGGGTTGGCTGCCCGGTGCGATCTCTTTGGTCGGCATGGCCCGACTTGCCGCCCTTCGCAAGCCGGGTGTCATTGCCACCGGCTCTCCGCTGTAGGCTGTGCGCTACCCAATGAAGTGCCCGTGTTAAAAAACTTGCTGACGCGGAACAGTTACATGCGGATTGCGTGGTTTGATTCGGTGTTGTTGTCCAAGTCAGGTATCAGGGCGACTGATTGTGGGCTGAATGCTCTAGGCTGCGGCTGGAAACCGGACAGCCCCATCCGGAGACTCTTGGGTTTCAGATCCGACACGACCGGAATCTTTGTTGAGCCCTGTAAGCGATTCCTTTGCCCTCCCGCTCATTCATGAATTTCGGGGCCAGGTCTCAGCGATTGTTCTCTAAATGGAGACTTATTCTTCATTCTATTTAACTCTTGTTTTGCAGTGCTTTTTATTCTGTCCTATCTTTTCACCTATTGACGGGTTACGCTGGTCTGAGAGCCCCCTTAAACTCGGATGATTTTTCAAGCCGGGAGGGTGAGATCTATGCCTGCGACTAAATTCGTCCTGTCTATCCTCTTTATTCTCCAGTTTGCCAGGCTGGCTCCAGCACAATACCTCGAAGTTCGTGATCGCTATCCTGTGGGACCAGAGCCCTATTGCATCACCACCGCGGACTTCAACGGGGACGGTTTCCTCGACATCGCCACAGGAGATCGATGGGATCACGTGGAAGCCGTGCACGTCTACGCCGGTGACGGGGATGGCAACTTCAGCCTGCTCTGGGTCGGCGAGAGTGACATGGTGTACATCGAGAACATCTTCGCGGCCGACCTGGAAGGGGATCAGGACATCGATATCATGCTCGGCGGGTTGGGGGAGAACGTCAAACTCTTCTTCAACAACGGGGATGGCTCGTTCGGCCCTGCCGTGAACCTTCCGTTTTATGCCCATCCCTTTTCCATGGCCTGCGCGGATTTCGACGGGGACGGCAACCCCGACCTCGCCGTCGCCTCCACGTTGTTCGCCGCAACCATTGACCTGTTTCTCGGCAACGGAGATGGAACGTTCCAGGACGGTGTCGTGATCGTAGACGAACACAACATCGAAACCATTACCACAGATGACTTCGATCATGATGGTGATTTCGACCTCGCCTTCTCATCGCAGACTAACGTCATGTTCATGCTGAACAACGGCGACGGCACCTTCGACACCCCAGTCCTCCTGGGCTCTATCTGGAACGACTACCCGCAACGGATGCGCACGGCTGATTTCAATGGAGATACGTATCCGGATCTGCTGTTCTCAAGCTACGGTACGAATTTCGGGTTGAATGGCGCCTTCACCTCATTGAACAACGGCGACGGTACTTTTCAGCCGATTTCGCACGTGGATGTATGGGAGTACAAGATCGTCGACGCCATTGCAGGTGATTTCAACATGGATGGTCACACCGATGTCTGTGTTGTGCCCGCGGACGATTACTTACAGCTGGGACGGCTAAGCATCGTACACAACGATGGGTCTGGAGACTTTAGCGATTATCCCGATTCCTATGCTTTCGTTGCACTCGAGGATCCAGAGTATGCAGCTGTCGCCTGCGGTGACCTTGACTTCGATCACGACATCGACCTCGCCGTCGTCGGTGACAGCCTGATCATCGTCGAAAACACCAGCATGCCGCTGGAGTTCACGATGACACCCAACCCGGCGTATCCAACCGTTCCGCCAGGCGGCGGCACGTTCACATTCGCCGTCACCCTGACCAACAACAGTCCCTACAACCTCGTCGTTCGCGGACAGACCGAAGCCGTGCTGCCAAATGGAAATACCGTGCAGGATTACCTGCGGAACGGGCTGCAGCTCAATGCCGGCGCGACGTTGCAATTCAATACGCTTCCCGTGCAGGTTCCAGCGATAGCGCCGCCGGGTGACTATCGCTACTGGGGTATCATCACTGTCACCAATCCGCCGGTGCAGGTGCAGGTGCGGGATCACTTCGATTTCGAGAAGCTGTCGGGGGAATAGTCAACAAGTAGTGCCTGATTCGATTCGCCGTACGATTTAAACAACGATGCCCCGGGTTGGCTGCCCGGGGCAATTGTGTCTTCAGCCTGGTACAGATCGTCCACCTACTTCACCAGCGTAATCCGTCTCGAACTCACCCCCGCCGCGCCGGCATCCAGTGACAGGATGTACGTCCCGGACGCCAACCCCGTCCCATCCACTGCGAATCGGTGTTCGCCGGCGCTGAATTGCTGATTCTGCGCCAACGTCCGCACCGGACGGCCGAGCAGATCATACACCACCGCTGTCACGTTCGCCGTCTCCGGCAACGTCAGCGCCACTGTCGTCGCCGCGTTGAACGGGTTCGGGAACGCGTCATGAAGCGTAATCATCGGCCGGATTCGCAGATCCCCCGGGTCGGTGAAATGCGTTTCATCAGGAAGCATGAATTCTGCCAGCAGCGAACGCGTTTCCTCGTTCGCATAATACCCGCCCATGACAAAAGTTCGATCTCCGGTCACCGTCAGACAGGTTCCATTAGTGCGATATCGGTTACGCCATGTCCACGCCCGTTCGCCTGTCGATGAGATCCCATACAGCACGATCTGGTCCTGATCCGGCTCACCGACGCTATTATCGATGGCAACGACGATCAACTGCCCACTTTCCATTTCAATAACATCATGGACAATATCTTGATCCAACCACAGCGTCCATTCCTCAACACCAGCCGCCGACAGTTTCGTAACATAGCTCTGAATTATCTGGGTGTGGAATCCAGCCACAATGATACCGCTATCGTGCGTGGATGTCATTGAGACAATATTGGAACTTACCTCGGTTGTCCAATTGAGAATGTACGGGTCAACATGCACATACATGACGTGGTTTTTATGACCAACATACACCGAACCGGACTCCGGTGGTCCGCTGGTCGTAGGTATGGGCTTGTTACGGTCTGTTTCCGGAAAATCGAGCTCGATCGTCTGCTGAAGGTTGCCACCGCTGTCCAGGAGATGAGCCTGAATATCGTTGAAAGCCGTGCCACGTAGCTGGCGAATGATCGGCACAAACAACGTCTCGGGGCCGCTGTCCGGCACAATCGCAACGCTTCCGGCACGATAGACATAGTCCGTCGTCGTCCACCTGCGATAACTCCAGTTGTGTGTCAGGTCGAGGCTGAAATTGTCCACGCGGGCTTCTTCCCAATCGTCGTAATCGTATACAGTGCCTGATGTCGAGATGCTTCCATCCGCCATTTCGACCATGCCAGTGAATTCTTCACCCTGTTCACCGGCGAATGCCAACGTACTGCCGATCAAAGTTCCCGTCCGGTCAAACGTAGCGACCATCGCACCGTGGGTGTCATAAACGCCTGGATATTCAGACCTTCCAGCACAGAAGAACGTGTTGCCCGTGCCGCTATGCAGCAGAATATGACTGACATAATCTGCGGGCCACGTAGTGAAGTGACGGTTCACCGTAAACCAGAGCGGCTCGACCGGCCGGGGTGATGGCTGGGCGATTGAAACGACTTGCGGGACAAGAAACAAGCAAACGATGAGGGATAAACGGATGACTGTCTTCATACTCACTCCCAAGGTTTCAGAACAATGATCGTAATTGTGACACAGGGAGTTTACGGTAGAAATGTTTCCGTTTCAATCAAATCCGGAAACAAATACCGACTGTTCCACCCCTCCCGAGACACCCGACCCGGTGGTATTCCTCGACCCGGTGTTCTTTGCCATCCCGGGTGCCAATGAAGTGCCCGTGTCAAAAAACTTGCTGACGCTGACTCGATGCTGGTGACAAGTGTGGCCCGACTTGCCGCCGTTCGCACGTCGGGTGTCCTGGCTTGGGCGATCCCCATCCAACCCGTCGCGAACCGCCATTTTCCGACTCCGAGCTCTTGTTCCCACTGTTCTAAACCCGCATCTTTGCCGGACTGGGAGGAAAACGATAACTTGACTCCACATTCTGTGAACTTCTTCACAAAACACCCGGTTTCGACCACGATTCCGGGGGGCCGGGGGAAGTTCGCGCACGTGAAAATCGACTCCCAAATCCCCCCGAAGCCGTTGATAGCACACGACTTCAAGGATTAGAAGTGGCTAACACAGTGGGGTTATTGCAGAACCAACAGATCTTTGCGATATTCTTCACAGGCATCCTTGCCGCCAACCTTGCAAAAACGCACGCGGCGTCTGCGTCCGGCCCCGATCCAACCTTTTCCCGCTATTCGAATAGCGAGATAATGTGAACGGAGCATTCAGCACCGTCACACAGGGCCACAAGCTTGCACCGCAATTCGACAGGTAGAGGAGATAGCATGGCCGACAAACGGTACGTTACCATCGACGGCAACGAAGCCGCCGCATACGTTGCCTATCGAACCAACGAGATCGCTGCGATCTATCCGATCACACCGTCCTCCAACATGGGCGAGTGGGCCGACGAGTGGATGGCAAAAGGCATTAAAAACCTCTGGGGTTCGATCACCCGCGTCCAGGAAATGCAGTCTGAGGGTGGCGCATCCGCCGCGGTGCACGGCGCCCTGCAGACCGGGTCGCTGACAACCACCTTCACCGCTTCTCAGGGCTTGCTGCTGATGATCCCGACGATGTTCAAGATCGCCGGCGAACTGACCAGCACCGTCTTCCACGTCTCCGCGCGAACCGTCGCGACGCACGCCCTGTCCATCTTCGGCGACCACAGCGACATCAACGCCGTCCGCTCCACCGGCTGGGCGCTGCTCGGATCGAACAGCGTGCAGGAAGTCATGGACATGGCGCTGATCTCCCAGGCCGCGTCGCTCAAGGCACGCGTCCCGTTCGTGCACTTCTTCGACGGCTTCCGCACCTCGCACGAAGTCCAGAAAATTGAGCCGCTCAGCGAAGACGTGATGCGCCAGATGATCACCGACGACCTCGTGATCGCGCATCGTGAACGCGCTCTCAACCCGGACAAGCCGGTCCTGCGTGGATCGAGCCAGAACCCGGATGTCTTCTTCCAGGCCCGCGAATCCGCGAACAAGTACTACACCGCCGTCCCGGGCATCGTGCAGGAAACCATGGACGAGTTCACCAAGCTCGTCGGACGCAAGTACAGCCTGGTCGAATACTTCGGCCCGGAAGATGCCGAAAAAGTCGTCGTGCTGATGGGTTCCGCCGTCCAGACCGCGATCGAAACTGTCGAATACCTGCAGGCTCAGGGTGAAAAGGTCGGCGTCCTGAACGTCCGCCTCTACCGCCCGTTCCCGGTGGAAGCCTTCCTCAAGGCTTTGCCGGACACCGTGCAGAAGATCGCCGTGCTCGACCGCACCAAGGAGCCGGGTGCCGGCGGCGAGCCGCTCTACATGGACGTCGTCCACGCCATCGACGCGGGCTACCGCGAAGAAATCACCACGCTCAAGCAGCGTCCGGTGATCGTCGGCGGCCGTTACGGCCTCTCCTCCAAGGAATTCACCCCGGCGATGGTCAAGGGCGTTTTCGACAACCTCGCCGCCGCCAAGCCGCGGACCAACTTCACCATCGGCATCAAGGACGACGTCACCAACCTGTCGCTCGATTACGATCCGGGCTTCAGCGTTGAAGCGGATGATGTCTTCCGTGGCAAGTTTTACGGTCTCGGCGCGGACGGTACCGTCGGTGCGAACAAGAACAGCATCAAGATCATCGGCGAGGGCACCGAAAACTTCGCCCAGGGCTACTTCGTCTACGACTCGAAGAAGTCCGGCGCGATTACCACCAGCCACCTGCGCTTCGGCCCGCGTCCGATCAAGTCGATCTACCTGATCAACGATCCGCAGTTCATCGCCTGCCACCAGCAGGTGTTCCTCGAGAAGTATGAAATGCTCGCGGATGCCCAGGAAGGCGCCACCTTCCTGCTGAACTGCCAGTGGGGTCCGGACGAGGTCTGGGATCACCTGCCGAAGCCGGTGCAGGAACAGCTGGTCAACAAGAAGATGAAGTTCTACGTGACCGACGCCTACAAGGTCGCGAAGGACGTCGGCATGGGCCAGCGCATCAACACCATCATGCAGACTTGCTTCTTCTACATTTCCGGCATTCTGCCGCCCGCCGAAGCGATCCAGGCAATCAAGGACGCCGCGAAGAAGACCTACGGCAAGAAGGGTGAGCAGATCGTGCAGATGAACTACAAGGCGATTGACGCATCCGTCGCCAACCTGCACGAAGTCAAGGTCCCGGACAAGGTCACCAGCACACTCGACCGCGCGCCGGTCGTGCCGGATTACGCGCCGGATTACGTCAAGGATGTCCTCGGCGTGATGATCGCCCAGAAGGGTGACGATCTCCCGGTGTCCGCGATGCCGATCGACGGTACCTTCCCGACCGGAACCACGCAGTACGAAAAACGCAACATCGCCCTCGAAATCCCGGAATGGGATGAGGATATCTGCATCCAGTGCGGTAAGTGCGTCCTGATTTGCCCGCACAGCGCCATCCGTGCCAAGGTATACGACGCCGCGAAGCTTGCGGACGCGCCGAACGGCTTCAAGTCCTGCGACTACAAGGGCAAGGAATACGGCGAGGGCATGAAGTACACGATCCAGGTCGCCGCGGAAGACTGCACCGGCTGCATGTGGTGCGCCGAATATTGCCCGGCCGCCGACAAGAAGTCCGGCAAAAAGGCGCTCGAGATGATCCCGCAGCTGCCGGTTCGTGACCAGGAACGCAAGAACTACGACTTCTTCCTCAACGATCTGCCGATGCCGGACCGGACCGTCACCAAGCGGAACGTCAAGGGCATCCAGTTCCTCGAACCGCTGTTCGAGTACAGCGGCGCCTGTTCCGGTTGCGGTGAAACTCCGTACGTCAAGCTGCTGACCCAGCTGTTCGGCGACCGTGCCGTGATCGCGAACGCCACCGGCTGTTCGTCCATCTACGGCGGCAACCTGCCGACCACACCGTACACGACCAACAAGGACGGTCGCGGCCCGGCGTGGAACAACAGCCTGTTCGAAGACTGCGCCGAGTTCGGCCTCGGCTTCCGGCTCACCATCGACAAGCAGGCCGAAACCGCCCGCGACATGATGATGGCCCTTAAGGACACCATCGGCGCCGACCTCGTCAACGAGATCATCTCCGCCGACCAGTCCGAGGAAGAAGGCATCTTCGCCCAGCGTGACCGTGTCGCCAAGCTGAAAGAGAAGCTCGCCGGAAACACCGATTCCAGGGCGCGCAACCTCGTCAGCCTCGCCGATTCGCTGGTCAAGAAGAGCGTATGGAGCGTTGGTGGTGACGGTTGGGCGTACGACATCGGCTACGGCGGTCTCGACCACGTGCTCGCGTCGGGACGCAACATCAACATCCTCGTCCTCGACACCGGCGTCTATTCCAATACCGGCGGCCAGTGCTCGAAAGCGACCCCGCTCGGCGCGGTGGCCAAGTTCGCGATGTCCGGCAAGAACCTCGCGCGTAAGGATCTCGGCATGATGGGCATGGCCTACGGTAACGTCTACGTCGCCCAGGTCGCGATCGGCGCCAACGACGCGCAGACCGTCAAAGCGTTCCAGGAAGCGGAAGCGTGGGATGGCCCGTCCATCATCATCGCCTACTCGACCTGTATCGCGCACGGCATCGCGATGGAAAAGGGACACGACCACATGAAGATGGCGGTCGATACCGGTTCCTGGATCCTGTACCGCTACAACCCGGCGCTCACGTCCGAGGGCAAGAACCCGCTGCAGCTCGACAGCCGCAAGGTCAAGCAGCCGGTTTCCGAGTACATGGACGCCGAAACACGCTTCCGGATGCTGAAGAAGGCCGATCCGCAAGCCGCCGAGCTGTACGCAACCATGGCACAGGCCAGCAACGAAGCCAAGATGCGCTACTACAACCAGCTCGCGAAGCTCGACTTCAGCGACGAGAAGTAACGCTCGGACGATAACAAAGCGTTCGGACGTCAACCACAACGTGCCCGTGTTTGTTTACAAACGCGGACGCGCTGAGGTGGAAGCGGCTTGAAGGACGTGCCCGTGTTGCAAAAGATGCAAACGCGGACCCGAGTCACCTGAGACACACCAAAGGACAGTCACGATCACGTGGCTGTCCTTTTTCTATCGGGCTATAGGCTTTAGGGCTATGGGGCTTGTGATCGGTGAGCTGTAAACCGTCGGCAACGAGGTCTGTGGTCTATCGTCTGTGGTCTGTGGTCTGTGGTCTTTGACTCAAGTCTCAGGTCTCAGGACTCAGGACTGACCATGCCCACGACATTCATGTCGTGGATTATCGCAGGTCAATTATTGGTACCCGCGATAATCCGGCGAAGTTGAAGATCTCGCGCAACGTCACAGCGAGGTAATCGATCTCGCCGGGATCGGCCGTTATGACATGCGCGACTTCTGGGAACCGGTCGAAGCACCGGGCGAACGTCCCCTGATTCTGGAGCCGGAGGAGTTTTATTTGTTCGCCTCCGCGCAGCGGGTCGCGGTGCCTCCGGAGCTGTCGGCGGAGATGGTTCCGTACGATACGGCCAGTGGAGAGCTACGCACTCATTATGCCGGATTTTTTGACAGTGGGTTCGGCTGGGCTCAGCCCCGCGGGGCCCGCGTAGTGCTTGAAGTACGAAGCCATGACGTGCCTTTTCAGGTCACACACGGCCAACGGTTCTTCCGGCTAAACTTCCAACGGAACAGCGAAATCCCTGAATCATTGTATGGTGGCTCAGGTTCTCATTATCAGTCTCAGGGGTTGGCGTTGTCGAAGCATTTTCGGGTGTAAGGCACCCCGAACCGGAGTTGTGGAGACGGATCAGGCCTCCCCTCCGAACGTCCTCTTACTTCTTGCTTAAGACGGTGCCAGGTTGTGAGGAATTTGGAGGCATCCTCACATTGCCGAAACAGGTAGGAATCACGATCTCCAGATTAATCAAGCAGATAAACAATATCTAGTGCATGTTTCTAATCTGAACCTCACGATCTGCTGCTTGGAGAAAATAGTTCACCACCAGATCGAGCTTGACAAGTAAGAAGCGACCGTCTACCTTGTCCGGCGTCTTGGGGTCGAGTCATATCGACAATTGCCTCAGAAAGACTCAATTTATTGCTCCTTGACAATTTGGTGACCACTGCTGGTACAGCCTTCTCAATTGCTCCCATCGGAAAATGGAGAAGCCCCAGCAGTTGTTGCCAACCACTGAGGCTTTTAACCGGAAGGATCCGGCGATCTATACACAGGTGCCAATATGGGGTACTTGCTCATTTCATGCAACCCATGGCACCAGATTTCTGGGTCCTCCAGAAAGGAGGTTGCTCCAATGGAGCAATTCTTGCTGACTGGAGTCCTTCCTGGTGTTGTTGTGCTACTTCCGTCCGATCTCGATACATGGTTGGAAGATTACGCACTTCGCACTGAGAGGACTAAATCGGAAATTGTGGCGCTTGCGCTTGACCATTTCCGTCAGCATACCATCAGTTTAAGTAACTGATGCTTACAACCGGTGGGAGCAACATTATCATGCCCGGCTCGATTTCGAGCCGGGTTTTCTCTTCAAACCGGGAGCTGTTTCGGCCGGTAGAAACTCAAGGGGCAGACGCTCCGCATCTGGCAGTGGGGGCAGGACAGCACCGTCGTCCAGATCGTCGCGACCACCGCCGTCACGTACAGCATGAACCACAGCGCCGCCGGGCAGATCACCGCGCCGTCCACATTCCGGCAGAACACCCCCACCCCGATCAGCACCAGTTCCGCGATGCCCAGCAGCAACGGGATCGCCAGCAGTCCGCCGAGCAGCCATAACGCCACCTTCACACCCGGCTTGAACTGTTTCGCGTTCCCACGTACCGGATGCAGCAGGGATGCCACCAGGCTCACCCCGAGGTCGCAGCGTTTGCCGTGATAGCCGCAGTGACGGCAGGCGTTCCGCATCGTCCACAGGATCGCGATCAGCGCATACACGACGTACCCCGTCAACGCGATCCAGCCCAGTCCATACGCCACCACCCCACCCAGCGACAACGTCACCAGCAGCAGCGGCGCACGGTACAGCACCACCCGCAGCGGAAAATCACGATACATCTCTGGCTGTTTGATCATGTTGGCGTCCCTCGTCGCTGATCTTTCGACCTTCGACTCTGTACTTCAGTTACTGATCGACTCCGAACCCCCGCCATCGCCACAGCCGCGTGCCTTCTTCCAGCCCGTCGCCGATTTCGACGAAGCCGGCCTTGCTCAGCACCCGTTGCGACGCGACGTTGTCCGGCAAGCACTCGGCGACAACGGTGTCCACGTCCGCCAGGTCCAACGCCCAACGTACCATCGCCCGCACCGCCTCCGTCGCGTACCCGCGCCCACGAAATGGGTCCAGCACCTCGTACCCGATCTCGACCTGGCCCAACGGGTCGGGCGGGCCCTTGAACCCGCCGTTCCCGATCAATTCCGGGACCGGCAGATCGTTCGCGATCCAGTACCACCCGCGCCACCCCTCCTGGTTCGGGTTGTACCGCAACTGGTTCGCGAAAAACTCCAGCACCGCGTGCATGTCGTCCGGCGGCCAATCCGGCGAGACCTTCACCCCCAGCTCACGCGCCAACACCGGCGCGCCGAGCAGTTCGGCGTCCACCAGATCCGCCGTGGACGGGACCAACGTCATCCGCTGCGTGTGTACCGGAGGTAACATCAGCGAGCATCATCCCCGAGAAAAAGCACCCGCACCAGATGAGGGGTGCGGGTACCGATTGACTTGCTTCAAAGCCCGGCGAACACAACCGCCTACTTCCCGAAGCTGTCCATCAACGACCGCGCGATCACCAGCCGCTGAATCTCGCTGGTGCCTTCGCCGATCTCGGTCAGCTTGGCGTCACGGAACATCCGCTCGACATGATACTCACGCACATACCCATACCCACCGTGCACCTGGATCGCTTCGTTCGCCGTACGTGTCGCCACTTCACTGGCGAACAGCTTCGCCATCGCCGACTGACGGCTGAACTTCATGCCCTTGTCCTTGAGACGGGAGGCGTGATACACCAGGTGACGCGCGGCCTCGATCTCGGTCGCCATGTTCGCCAGCTTGTGCTGGATCGACTGGAACGCCGCGATCGGCTTACCGAACTGGACACGTTCCTGGCTGTACTGCACCGCGCGCTCCATCGCGCCCTGGGCAATCCCGAGCGCCATCGCGCCAATGCTGATCCGGCCACCGTCCAACGTGATCAGGAACTGCTTGAACCCTTCGCCCGGTGTGCCGAGGATGTTGTCCTTCGGAATGCGGCAATCTTCAAAATGCACCATCACCGTGTCCGAGGCGCGGATGCCAAGCTTCTTTTCCTTCTTCCCGACACGGAAGCCCGGGTTGTCCGATTCCACAATGAAGCTGCTGATGCCGTGGCTGCCCTTGTCACGGTCCGTCACCGCCGTGCAGACAATCGTCCCCGCGACTGAACCGTTCGTGCAATAAATCTTCGAGCCGTTCAACACCCATTCGTCACCATCAAGCACGGCCGTCGTCTCGGTGCCGCCGGCATCCGACCCGGCATTCGGTTCCGTCAGGCCAAACGCGCCCAGCTTTTCACCGGAACACAGCGCCGGCATGAACTTCTGCTTCTGCTCTTCTGTACCAAACAGGCTGATCGGGCCCACGCCGAGCGAAATGTGCGCCGCCAACGTGATGCCCGTGGACGCACACACCCGGCTCAACTCCTCCACCGCGATGATGTAGGAGAGATTGTCCATGCCCGCACCGCCATATTCCTCCGGGTAGCAGACACCCAACAGGCCGAGCTCCGCCATCTTTTCGATCGTCTCATGCGGGAAACGCTCCTCCGCATCGATCGTCTCGGCCAACGGGGCAACTTCATTCTCCGCGAACTCACGAACCATCTGACGCAGCATCTGCTGCTCTTCCGTCAGGAACATGTCGGTCTGTTCCATTCCACTTTTCCTTTCTTCGAGCAGGTTCGAGGGCTATCTGAATCAACCCGGAATCATGATCTGGTTGGGGTCTTGGAGAATGCGCATAGAGAGGGGGCGAGGTCAAGAGCCGCAACCCACACCCCGGTGGCATTTTTTGGATATCCACCACCCGAGAGACAGAAAGCCCGGTCCGAAGACCGGGCTTGAGATCATGCTGTTGCAGGCGAACCTGCGATAGTGCGGTTACCGCGCCGACACGTCCTGCGAGGCGGACGACTGCATCGTCCCCGGTTGCGGCATCGCGTTCGGCAGCGTTTCCGGCAGTGCCGTCCCAGTAAAGTAGGCGACAATGCGTGGGAGTAGCTGGTTCATATCATCGCTCACACCGTAGTTGTGATCATACTGGTGTTCCAATGGCTGACCCGACATCAGTACCCATCCACCACCAAGGCTGTACTCGATCAGTGTCGGATTCTCCAGCCCATCCATGCAGTAAACCGTTGTACCAAGAACCAAGTCTACGAATCCCTCATGACTCGCATAGTTGTGATCAAGAACTTCCGGCAGGCCTGCCACCAACGGCAACAGCGGATTCACGACGTAGTTGTAGTTGTCGTAGTTGTACGCGTAGCCAACGTTGCCCGGAAGAATAACTCCCGCTTCCAACATGCTACCGCCAGCCCAACCCTCATCACACGCTTCCCAGAACAACGATCCGCCCATGTAGACGAAGTTGTTGAAACGCGTCATGTTCGCGGCGTAATTCTGGTAGAAGTATGTCGCCTGGTCGTTCGAAATAATCACCAGATCCTCGCCAGGCACCAACGGCGCGGTACCCATCATGTCGGACGACAGGATTTCGTACTGGTATTCGCCTGTACCCTCGGTGAAGCCAAGGCTCTGCAGCATGTTATCCATCGCGCTGCTGCCCCACGGCAACCCATCACGGAATAGCTTGATATGCGTCGCCGAGCCGGCACCACCGCCGACATTGATCACGCCACCCGCCTGACCGATCTGGCCGCCGGTGTCACGAACTTCCAGCACCACGTCGTACGAACCCGTTTCCGAATACGACGTCGTCGTCATGTATTCGTTCGACCACGCCGTGTCAAACGAGCCGTCACCGTTGAAGTCCCAACGGAACTCGAGGTCGGTGAATTCGTCGATATCATCCGCCGACATGCTCGCGTCGAGCGTGAACTCGGTGTCGACAACACCCGCCGGCGGACTGACGGTGAACGACGCTACCGGAGGATTATCCTCTTCGATGCCCACCAACTCACCATTTTCCATCGTGAACAGGAACGTCACCTGCTCCGGACCGTAGACGAGGTCATACACGAACGGCCCGCACGCATTGCTGACCGCCATCAGCTTGTAAACCAGCGTCACATTGCCCATCACCGTCGACGCCACATCGAGATACACATTCGCAGCCACCGAAGCCGCACCGTTCCACATCCAGTCAGCCACATTGCCGCTGTTGCTGTTGACGATGTCGAGGAAGCCGAGCAACGTGCCCGATTCATCCGCCTGCGTGATACCAACCGTCAACGCGGCCGTCTGCGCCTGGCTCACCGACAAGCGGCTGATCAATTCCAGGTCTTCCGGGTACAACGGCAACTCACCAACCATCAGGTCGACAATCGACAGGATGATGTTGCTGCTGTTCTTCAACGTACCCACACCCGCCGGACTGTTCTGATCCGAAATGTTGCTGAAGTCCGGGCCGCGTTCGAGCGTCAGACGATACGTGCCGTCCTGAAGCGTGAACTCAGTCGTCATCACGCCGGACGACATCACCGGCGGCCAACCCCAGTACGCGATCTCTTCCGGCTTGCGTTCGATCGGGTACGTCGCCTGCCACGTATCCGCGTTGTCATACAACCCACCACCGTAATGGGTGAAGGAGGCGTTCATGACATAGACAATGCCGTCGCCGCCACCGTAGACATCCGGACGGATCGGCTCATCCAACTCCTGCACCGTCGCCGCCTGGCCCATCTGTTCCATCGTGCTCTTCATCAACATCGCGAGCGTCTGGTACACTTCCGGGTTGTCTTCGAAATTCAATGCGTTGACGCCGTCCGCCATTAAGGTGTTCGCCAACAGCATCACCGCTGCCGGAAAGTCCGGATTCGCACGCAGCGCCGCCACATATTCTTCACGTTCAGCAACCGAGGTGCCCAGCAGGTTCGGGTTCATCAAACCCAGGGCGACAACCGTTGTCTCCAAGCTGAACTCGATCTCCCCGTTCGGATCTTCCAACAGACCGATCAGCACCGGGAACGCGTCTTGCGCGTGCATCAGGAAGAACATCATCGGACCATCGGTCTCGTCGACAACATTCACCTGAACCGCGCCGTCGTTGCCAACTTCACCCTGCCCGGCGAAGCCAACCGCGTCCAATTCGCCCAAATCGATACCTAGACTATCCGGTATATCAACAATACCCTGCACCAACTTGGTGTCGTACGGCGGTTCCGGCGCCGGACCCGCGCCGTTATCGTCATCGCCTTCTTCACCACAACCACCAAACATCAGCATCATGCCCAGCATCAGCATGATGACCAGGGTCCCCTTCATCCACCACTTCATACTACCTCCGCTAACTCGCCCGGTGTTCCGGCGCCAGGTATTCCCTCAGCTTGCCGGGTCGGGACACTCAATCGCCCCCTCGTCCTGAGCAGGCATCTCTGTTGAATGCAAACCTAGGTTGTCGTTCAAACCGCCGTTGTGACGTAGCGCATGACCCGGAGACAACCTCCATCCCGCCACACACTCGTGAATTCTTTCTCTTTGTGAGTAAGAAGGTAGTCTGCTGAATGCGAACAGCGCAAGATAGTGTAATAGATGTAATTATCGATCAGCACTTATATCAGCTCCAGAACTTCTTAGAGTTAACCTTATGACTAGTCTACACTTAGATCCATATCAATTCCTGCGGTTGGAATTTTCGGTGGCTCTCTTCGGAGCGGAAATTTTGCGCTCGCACACGCTCGATCACGAAAAAGTAGCGCACGCTAACTCAAAATTCGAGCAGATTCTGACACCAGAATATCGCTCTGAGCTCAGACTGAAACACGAGAAACGAGGAGAAATGCGGAGGGAATATCAGGTACTCAGGCCGCCAACCTGATGCTCATACTTCTTATCCACAGGCCGGACGTGAACTCCATCTGAGCTCACGCCCGGCTCGTTGACTATCTCACATCAACGCAACAACATCACCTTGGCCATCGCCGTTTGTCCAGACCTCGCCTCGGCCCGGACGAAATACACGCCACTCGCGGCCACGCCGGCGTCCCACACGAATGAGTGCCGGCCTGCCGTCAGCGTCCCCCGGTGCAGCGTCGCCACCTGCTGCCCGAGCACATCATACACCGTCACCGTCACATCCCGGACACCGCCCACCGCAAGCGTGATCCGCGTGGACGCGTTGAACGGGTTCGGGTACACCGAGTGCAGGCCGAACGTTTCGGGAACCGTCTCGCTGGCCGTTTCTTCTACGCCAATGTAGACAGCAGCTTCACAGTACCATACGCCGTCGCCAACCGTCCCCAACAGACAGTCGACAGCTCCATTCCAACCAGGTATTCCGCAGGTGAGGATGCTCGGATCGTAGAACGGCGTCGCTTCGTCCAGCGGGCCAGGTATCGACAGGTCCGATAGTTGAACCATTTCCTCTGTCGTCACCAGCAACCCTTCACCACGGAACGGCACGATGAATTTCACCGTTCCTTCCCAATCGTCCGGTGTCGGCCAGATCCAGTAGAATTCCCGCCACTGCCAAACATCGTGCAGACTGCTCCATCGCGTCGGGTAGCCTGAGCTGGCAACAGCCAACTCCCATTCCGATCCGGTTAGATCACGCAACGGATACTCGAATCCCCAACCGTCCAGATCTTCCAAAGCGTACCACGTATCCCCGTTGTCATCTGAGGCGTACACCGAATCCGCGGTCATTGTGTAAATCGAGGAAGGACGAACGCTGATGGTTTCCAGCGCGGGCGTGTTGTTCTCGGTTTCGTCCAGCCACACCTGAGTCCAGGTGTCACCTCGATCCCCGGAACGCCAGACCCCGCCGACCCGCCGCAGGTACACCGTGTCCGGACTCGCTGGATGCGGCGTCAATTTCAGCACCCGCAACCCAGCCTGCGTCCACAGCGTCGTCCATGAATCCCCACCGTCCTCGCTGCGCGCGACCCAGTTTTCGCCCGCCGCGTACAGCAGGTCCTGTTCCGCCGGACTGGCCGCGATCACCATCACCGGGGTCGCAGACAACGGCTCCCACGACATCACAAACTCGTCGTACCGGTACAATCCGCTCGCGCACGCCGCGAAAATTGTCGTCTGTTCGAACGGATCGAGGCAGAGATCGTGAACCGTCTCTCCCTCCAGTCCAATGTTGACCCACTGCGGCTGAGCCGAGGCCGTTGCCACCAGCACCAGGCAAAGTGCGATGACGCTTGTACCAATTCGTGCAAACCGTGCCATAGCATCCCCCGTTCTTGCGCACACTGATTGACCCACACTGCCGAACCTTCGCCAGCACCCACACGGGTTTCCGGCAATCGGTCGCGGCAGAGACCACCCGTAACCCACAGGTTTTGCAAAACGTACGCCAACATGGGACTCTGCGAGCGGTTACCAGCCGGGCGTCCAGCCGTACCGTTCGCAGATCAATTCAGCAGGGTGCAGCAGGCGGTAGGCGTTTTCATGACGGTCCGACCGCACCGTTTCGAGGTGGTTCAGGCAGCCCGGGCTGGAGACAATCCCGATCTCCGCGCCGGTGTTGCCGATGGTGTCCAGCTTGCGGCCGCCCCAACGCGCGGCGTCATCCGGGTACATCGCCGAGAACGAGCCGCCGAACCCGCAGCAGACCGTCGATTCCGGCAACGGCACCAGATCTACCCCCGGCAGCTTCGCCAGCAATTTGTGCACCGAGAGGTGCGGTTTCGCGGGCGCAGGCGCGCTATCACCCGCATGCGATACAGCTTCTGTTTGCCCCGACTTGCTCGCAAGTCGGGATGATCCGTCCGCTTCCGGTAGGCCCGCCGGCGCATGCGGCTGCGTGTGCGTCAGGTGGCACGAGTCGTGAACCGTCACCTTCACCGCCGGTTCTTTCGTCGGCTCGAAACGCGGGTCGAGATGCTTCAACACAAATCCCGCCCAGTCCATCGTCTTCGCGGCGACAAGCTGCGCGCTGACCGCGAGCTCGTCATCGTCCCACAACAGTTCGGGAATCTCATGCTTGAATGCGCCGCCGCAGGTCGCGTCCGGCGAAATCACCGCCGTAATCTCCGGATCCTCGAACAACGCCAGGTTCGTCGCCGCCAGTTGCGCCGCGGTGGTGAAATCGCCGTTGTTGAACGCCGGCGCGCCGCAACACACCTGCGCCTTCGGGATGATGATCCGTGCACCCAACCGCCGCAACACTTCGAGGCTCGCGTACGCCGCCCGCGCATCAACATAATTGCTCATGCAGCCGGCAAAAAACGCGACCGTCGCACGCACCTTTCCGCCTTCCGGTTCGATCACCTCCGGCAATTCCTTGAGCCACGGCTTCCCACGCAACTTCGGCACCACCATCCCGCCAGCGAGCTTGTTGACCGTGCCCTCGCCGAGCGTCTTCTGCGCCAATGAGCCCAACCGCACCGCCTTTTCGACACGGTCAGGCGATTCCAGTGCCGCAAACACCTTCTGCTTCGCCTTGGGCAACCCTTTCGCGGCCGCAATCTCCTGACGTGCGCCGATAAACAGCAGGTCGGTCTTCACCCCGGCCGGGCACGCCGTCTGGCATGCATAACACAGGGTGCAGAAATTGAACGTGTCGTCCGCGACTGTCGCCGGGTCGACATCGCCGTTGACCATCCGTCGCAGCAGGACAATCCGTCCACGCGGACTCAGTTTCTCGAGGCCGGAAAGCTGAAACGTGGGGCAGACACTCTGGCAGATCGCGCAGGTGACGCACTTGTCGAGTTCGTGTTTATGCCGTTCGAGGATCGGGTTCAGTGCCATGCGCCCAATATACACACCCACGTGCCCCGGATGGCTCCGCCAGCCGGGATCATCGTCCTCCGAATCACCCACGACCACCGAATCGTCATCCTCGAATCACCGTCCTCCGGATCACGTTGTGCCTGATGCCCGCGGGAGCTTTGCTACCGCGGATCATCCTCAACTGGATCATCCTGGTGCCCGTGATAAGCCGTCACGTCTGTTGGTGACGGTTATCGCGGCTCATCCACCCGATCATTCTTTACCACTTTTTCACCATTTCTTGCGTTTCACCTTTCCCGGTTCTACGTTATCCCTATGCTGGGTCACGGCTTCCCCCCCAAAATAGCCGTTCCGGTTCACCAATCATCCCGAGGTTTACGATGAAACGCCTGTTCCTTCTGTTCATCACGACGTTGTTCCTTTCAACCTCGACCTCCGCCCAACTCGTCCACCTCACCTGGTCCGACGAGTACGACTGGCCATGGTGGAACACCGGCCTTTCCGCAACCAACATCTCCGTCGCCACTGACGGCACGATTTACGTCTGCGGCTATGGCTACGCCTACAACGGTCTGGACGACGGCGCGTGGATCGAACTCGCGAAATACCACCCGGACGGCCTTCGAGGCTGGCACCACCTGTTCGTTGGCGATTTCGTGGACGGGGACGGCGGCTTCACCCGGCCACACGAATTGAGGGCGGGCACGAACGGTGCGATGATCGTTTTCCAGGGCGATCTGTCTGGCTGGGAAGATCCCGGCATGTACTTCTGCCTTGCGACCTCCAGCGGCCAACTCACCAACCTGCGCCCGCTGCAGGACGATTACCTCTATGTCCGCGACAACTTTCTCGCGTTCAATGACGGCGTCTACTATTTCCTCGTCACCTCCGGTTCCAGCTGGGTGACCTGCCGCGTAAAGATGTACCGGATGCGGGAAGCCTCCGGCTACACAAGCACCAACTTCCTGAGTGTCGAACCGGCATCCGCACTGGTCACCCAATACACGAACCTGGAGTATCCGGAGGCACGGGTGGCCGTCAAACTACGTAACCAGATCAAGTTGTTCGCGGACGCGAATGCCCCCGTGGCCACACTGCCGCATCAACTACCCTACAATCTGCACCCGTACACGTTTTTCTCCGACGGCAACTCCGGCTTCTACAATTTCCAGGGCGGAGCTCTGAATCACATCACGCCCGATGCCGACATCGATTGGAACGCTGTCCACCCCGCCATCGAATTCGACACCCAGCTGCTCTGCCTGCCGGGATACGGCTACGTAAACGTGTGGCAGGAGGACGGCAACCCGACCGAAATCAAGGTATCGCTGTTCACGCTGGACGGCGTCTACGTCCACACCGAAACTATCCCAATTCCGACGCAATACAACGAATTCTCGCTGCGGGACGCCGACCCGATTCCCAACGTCAACGCCGTCGCGTTGTGCGGGCTGAATGCCTTCGATCTCGGCATCGTCGCCCGCCTCGACTTCGACCCGCTGCCACCCGTCGACCCGAACCCATCACCAAACCATATCTCGGCGTTGAATGAAGACAACGACGTATCTCCGAACACGCTCAATTTGTCCATCTCCCCAAACCCGTTCAACGCCGCGACGACCCTATCCGTCACCCTGCCCAAAGCGTCCGAGCTGACCCTGACCGTCGTCAACACTCTCGGCCAACAAGTCGCGGAACTTGCGCACGGTTCCTATTCCGCCGGACAGCACAGCTTCACCCTCGACGGTTCATCCCTCGCCAGCGGGATCTATTTCGTGCACGCAGCTGTCACCGGCGAACTGAACGCCGTGCAGAAAGTCGTACTGATGAAGTGATCCACCCGAAGTTATTCTCTGCTAACATTTTTAAGTGTAACGGTCTCTTGTACTTAACGAGGCCGCTTTTCTCTTGTCCAGCGCAAAAAGTTAAACGCTACAGCTTTATCTCCGCTAAAAAGTTCGGCATTTTTCGTAATCTGCAAAGATCTACCATCCCTGGGGGGACAGAGAGATGAAGTACATCGTGACCTTGCTGCTGTTGTGCCTGCCGTTTGCCACCTTCGCTGAGTACCAGTTCGCGGAAACACTGATCTATCAATCGCCCGATTTTTATAGCACCGATGTGGTTGTGGCGGACATCGATCAGGACGGTGATCAGGATCTGATTGTCACCGAGGGTTGGAGTGGGTTCGGGTGGTGGGAAAATGATGGGACGAACACGTTTACCAAACGCTCGCTGACCGGCGACCTCATTTCCTACGGAACCTGCACCGCCGCCGACCTCGACAGTGACGGCGATATGGACATCGTCACCGGCGGGTACTCCAGCCAAGCTATCGACTGGTGGGAAAACGACGGCAGCCAGAATTTCACCCAGCACCACGTTGGCGGATACAACGGTTTCACGGTCGACGTCAACTGCGTTGACATGGACAACGATGGCGACATCGATATCGTCGCCTCCGGTCAGGACAGTGTCCCGATTGGCTACATATCCTGGTGGGAAAATCGTGGAGTTCAGGGATTTACTCGCCACGACCTGTTCTATGACTATGAAGGACCCCCGATCAGTACCGCGATCGGCGATGTGGACGGCGACGGCGACCTCGATATTCTATCCAGCAGATACATTATCCCGACGTACCTCTGGTACAACAACGGAAACCGCACGTTTACGCAAACACCGTTTAACTACTCCCTGGAACTGGCAAAATTCGCCGACGTCAACGGCGATGGCGACATCGATATCGTCGGCTGCAAGCTGATTGACCAGGCCAACTATGATATCGTCTGGTACGAACACGGCTATCCGCCCGTGGAACATACCATCGGACCCATCGAGGCTCCGAATGAGCTGTGGGTGTGCGACATGGACACCGACCACGACATGGACATTGTCTGTTCGTCCGAGTCGAATGTCAACGGCGTGAACAAATGCTGGGAAAACGTGGACGGTTTCGGCGGTTCGTGGTCCGAGGTCATCTTCAGCACGCCGTACGAAAATGTACTTGACGTGTTTCCCGCCGACATGGATGGGGATGGTGACCTGGATATCGCCGGAACCACCTTGTATACCCACCTGCTGGTCTGGTGGGAACTGCTCGGCACACCCGAACCTCCCACCCCGGTGTTCCTGTCACTGACCCCGGCCAGTTCCCCGCTCGTCGTCGAACAGGGTGGCAGCTTCGAGTACGCCGCCGTCGTGCGCTGCAACCGCCCCGGGATGACGTTGGTCGACTTCTGGACCGAAGCTGTGCTCCCCTCCGGCTACACCTACGGCCCGATCTGGACGCTCGATAACATGCCCATGCTTTTTAACGCTACGCTCGAAGCGAACCACATCTTCCAGGAAATTCCGTCGTTCGCACCGCTGGGAACCTACACGTTCCGCCTGAACGCCGGGATGCGACCGGGTTACGTCGCTGCTCTGGACGAATTCACGTTTGACATCATCGCCCCGACAGCTGCCCCGAGCGGAAACCGGCGCTGGTCCGCTTCCGGATACCAGGCCC
Source organism: bacterium (assembly GCA_963675295.2). Classification (GTDB taxonomy): domain Bacteria; phylum Electryoneota; class Electryoneia; order Electryoneales; family Electryoneaceae; genus BMS3BBIN04. Next base: position 482,119 of record CAXXKJ010000002.1, on the reverse strand, counting down.
TGGCCGGTTCACTCGGAAACGTCGCCGCAGAAGGCACGCCGGCTGGGTTCGCCCTGCTATCTGCGTACCCGAACCCGTTCAACGCCACCATCACCATCTCCATCACCCTGCCCGAACCGTCCGACCTGTCGCTGACCGTCCACAACACACTGGGCCAGCAGGTTGCGGAACTTGCGCACGGTTCCTATTCCGCCGGACAGCACAGCTTCACTCTCGACGGTTCATCCCTCGCCAGCGGGATCTATTTCGTGCACGCATCTTGCTCCGGAACACCAGACCACATCCAGAAAACCGTCCTGATGAAGTGACTGGCTGACGGATCGGGTTGTATTTTGCAAAACAGTCTCTGAAACACCGACAAGGGGGATACAATGAAAACGATGATGCTGTTTACCCCGCTTCTGTTGCTGCTGCTGGCGGGCAGTGCCGCTGCGCAGTGGGATTATATCGAAGAGTTTTCCGATGGCATGCCGGCCGGATGGACCGGAGCCGCCTGGTCGTGGGTAGAAGACGGACCGCTTTACGATTCGCCATATATCCATACGCTGCAAACAGAAGACAGCGACCTGTACACCACACCGGTCAATGTTTCCGGCGCGGAATTCCTTGTGATTCAGTTCCATTACTTCGTCAAGGGTTCGGACGGTAGTTCATGTGTCAGCGTCGCGTTCGATCCCAACGGGCCGTGGCACACGATCTTCAGTGTTGACGCGCCCTACGGCATTAACCGGGGAGTCGCCAACGAAACAATCCCGGAGAACCTGATTCTCGGCGACCAATTGTTTTTCAAGCTGAATAACGTGCTGTCCCCGGACGGCGGCATCGATGAGTTTGCCATCAACGATCTCCGCGTCAGCCAGAGTTTCCCCGGCTGGGTCTATATCGACTCTGAATTGACGAGCGACGGAGTGATCTTCAGCACCGGCGGACCGATTACCGTTGACGTCACCATCACAAACACCACAATGACCGAGTTTACAAACTTCCGGCTCTGGCATTACATCCAGGTCCCGTGCTATGATTCGCCCGCCGGTTTACGGTTGGGCCCGCTCCAGATGATGCCGGTGCAGGTGCCGGCGAACGGTTCGATCACCATTCCCGATCTGACAGTCAACATTCCCAGCTTCGCCCCCGTTGGGACTTACACGCTGTACACGTACACCGGCTATCCCGCTAATCCCGTCTACCAGGTGATGGATAGTGTGATATCGTACAAGATCGAGTTTCCATAGCCAACGCTCTCTCTGAAGCTGCCCTCACCGTCCGCTTCTATGGGCGAGATGGACGCTAACCCACCACCAACATGGGGTGGGCGGCAGTGCTCGGATTCATCTGCCCTCCTCTCTTTCTTTTCCCATGGCTGTGTGGCCCGACTTGGTGTGTTGCAAGTCGGATTTCACTGTGATCGCGGCTTCTCTGCACGGGTACCCAGCGCCCGTCCTCATTTGTGTCTACCCCCACCAGATTTGCTCTCGTCGGCTCCGTCCTGATCCGCCCTGTCCCCCTCTTTTCCCGCCAATAATTGTGCTTACGCGAAATGTTAGCTCTCCACTCAGTAACCTAATTCCGTAATAGTTCGTCTATCGGACATGAATTGTTTCGTACTTTCGATGTTACCCGAGACACCGCTTCCGGTGTTGCGACTTTTGTTCCAAGCCCCCCGTAACAGGGTTCGCGGGTACGCCCTACCATACAATTCCCCCGGGCGTATCCTCAGGAACCCACACGCATGTGAGGTACACCATGAGACTGATGTACGCTGGATTCGTCGCACTGCTTGCCCTGATCCTGATCGCCGGAACCGCATCCGCGCAATGGCCGGATGACCCAGCGACCAACCTCGTCCTTTCCTCCGGAACCGGCGAACAGACCGTCCCGCTGATCGAACGCACGTCCGACGGCGGTGCATGGATCCTGTTCTACAACAACGGATCCGGCAACTATGACGTTTACCTGCAACGCCTCGACGCCAACGGAAACGTCATGTTCGGCAACGGCCTGCTGGTCAGCGACAACGCCCAGAATTCCTGGGTCACCGAGTGGGATTTCGCCGTCGATGCGAACGATAACGCCATCGTCTGCACCAACGACGTTCGCGCCGGTACCGACTGGGATGTCTACGGCTATTCCATCGCTCCGGACGGCACCTTCAACTGGGGCGCGGATGGCATCGTCCTCTCCGACGACACCGACGACGACCTCGCCCAGCAAATCTGCGTCTGCGAAAACGGCGACATCGTCTTCGCCTGGCAGTCCGACATGAACATCAACCTGCGGCGCGTTGACTCGAATGGCGCGGACGTTTGGGACCCGGCGATCATCGAAATCTCCGACCTCTACCAGGTCAGCATCCCACGCATGGCCCCGACCTCGGACGGTGGTTTCATTCTGCAATGGATTGCGTCCCAGGGCTCGATGTTCTGGTCGCCCCGCTGGCTGTACATCAACCGCTTCGCCGTGGACGGTACCGCCGAATGGGATGCTTACGGCGTCAACCTGAACAACGTTGGCGGACTTGGTATCCAGATGCGCCCGAAGGTTGTCAACGACGGCAACGACGGTGCAATCTCCTACTGGTACGACAGCCACATCGACAACCTGCTGCACGTCTTCGTCCAGCACACCAACCAGGACGGCATCGTGATGTGGGCGGAAAATGGCGTCCAGGCCAGCACCAACACCGCCGAAATCCAGATGACCCCAACGATCGCGTTTAACGACACCAACGACGCCATCTACGTCATGTACCAGACCGCCAACACTGGCCAGACGATGAACGGTCTCGGCGCGCAGAAGTTCGACCTCGACGGCAACCGTCTCTGGACCGACAACGGCGTCGCCATCACCCCGCTCGGCAACAACCAGCCGTACGCCCAGCGCGGGTTCGTCATGGACGGCGGCGGCATTATGATGAGTTACAAGGACGCCGTCTTCGGCGAAAATTACAGCTACATCATGGCCACCCGGATCAACGCCGACGGCAGCGTCGCCTGGGACGGCGCCCCGTTCTACCTCTGCAACGTTGAGTCCCCGAAGGGTGACCACGAAGCCACGTTGACCACTAACGAGCAGCTCGTCGCGGTCTGGACCGACGACCGCAGCGATCCCAGCGGCGACCTCTACATGCAGAACATCAACCCGGACGGCACCCTCGGCGCGTACGGCTCCCCCGACCCGATCTACGTTGAGCTGCTGAACGCCGCGCCGCTGACCATTCCGGCCGGCGGTGGCACGATCGACTACGACGTCCACATCGTCAACTCGACCGCGACGCCGTACCCGAACATCTTCTACTTCACCGACGTCGAGCTGCCCAACGGCAACTGGATCAACAACGTCTTCAGCGCACGCTTCACCCTCACCGCCGGCATGGATGTCACCGTCGCCGGGTTGAGCCAGGATGTCCCGTCCTACGCGCCCGCCGGGACCTACACCTACTACGGCAGCATCGGCTACCCGAATGGACCGCATGTAAGCGATTCGTTCCAGTTCGAGAAAACCGCATCGGCCGCCGATGGTGTCAACGGCTGGTCCACACACGGCGCGTTCATGGTCGCGGAAGAAGCCGTCGGAACGTTGGCTCTACCCAACGCGTACGCGCTCAACGCCGCTTACCCGAACCCGTTCAACCCGACGACGACAATCTCCGTCGCGCTGCCTGAAGCGGCGGACCTCACGGTCACCGTTGTCAACACGCTCGGCCAGCAGGTCGCGTCGCTCGCGAGTGGCCGCACCGCCGCCGGAACCCACGCGTTCACCTTTGACGCGTCGTCCCTGTCAAGCGGCATCTACTTCGTCCACGCGACCGTCCCCGGACAGCTCAACGCCGTGCAGAAAGTTGTGCTGATGAAGTAGCTACCTACCGCTTGATCCTGTAAACAACACACTACCCCGGACATAGGTTCGGGGTAGTGTGTTTGTGTTTTGCCCGGACAGCAGGTTACGCTCGGGAGATACATTGTTTTGCCAAAAAGCATAAAAATCACTAGCATTTAAAGCAGCAGGGGCTATATTTTCTGGTCTGAAGTCTGTTGTGCGTGCAGATTTGGCGATGTTGGGCGGTCATTTTCCACACCGCTACAGATTAAATGGCTACTGTGTTGGGGGAGATAAGCAATGAACGCTGTTCGATTGATTTACTCGCTGGTGCTGTTGCTGGTTTTCATCGTGCCGCACCTTGCAATGTCACAACCCGTCCACTGGGCCGATGAGCTGATTGACGTCCCGGACGATATCGAGACATTTACCGCCGGTGATTATGACGGTGACGGCGATATCGACCTGGTCTGCTCCGTTGATGGTCAAGGCGGGACAGATGTTTACGGCCCTGCATACTTACTTGAGCAGGATATGGGGTCGTGGACCATGCATTCGCTTCATGACAGCGGCGGAGAAAGCGTGGCGGTCGATTTCGATCACGATGGCGATTCCGACATCGTCATGGCCGCTGATTCAATCCTCGTATGGTACGAGAATACTGGTTCGATTCAATCCATGATCCGGCATGAACTCACCAACACCCCTACCGGATTCAGGGCCATCGCATGCTCCGATTTCGACAACGATGGAGACTGGGATTTCTTCGCTGAACGAATGGTCCTCGACGGCGATGAACAGGATGAATTCTATCTGTTTACCCAAAATGCGGATTCCTGGTCGCTGACTTTGGTCGATACCTACCCGGCCGCGATTTTGTGGATGCAGCAGGTCAACATTGAAGTCGCCGATTTTGATAACGACGATGATGCAGACGTCGTAGTTTCGTACGGCTATACCTACGATGCTGCCGGTGGTCTTGTCTGGTACAAAAACATCGACGGAGTGACCTTTGCCCGTCGCGCCCTTAATGAATCGAACCGCCGCTACTACAGCCTGGCCGTTGCGGATGTAAACGACGATCTCTACCCCGAAATCTTCACCTCCTGCATGCTGGATTATCCGTGGCCAGCAGAACAATACACTTCACTCTATGTAGAGAATGCTGCAGGCTCTTTCAATGATTATACAATGGTTTACAATACGAACTATAACTACAGCGGTGTACTTACGGGCATGAATGTGGCTGACGGGGACGGAGATGGGGATCTGGACGTCTTTGCGGCATACGGGATGAATGCGCACGCCTTTTTCCTGGTAAACGTCAACAACCGGTACTTCTTCACACGATTGAGTGACACGCCAGATGGTGGAACGGCCAACAACACAGCCGACGTGTTGGACATTGATGCCGATGGAGATGAAGACATCGTCACACTGGGATATGACTCCCTGCGGGTATATCGCAACGAAGGCCCCGGCGATCCGTGGTCCGCGTTTGACACGTACTACTACACAACCGATGACGATTTCATCACGTTCGGACCGGAAGGCGGGTTGTTCAAGTACTTCCTGGCAGCAGGTAATCCAACGCAGCAGACCGAAGATCGCGATTTCTGGGTCACGTATTACCACCCCCAGCTGGGTGACCAACTCCTGCGCCTGCAGTCCCTTTCCCTGGAGCCGGAATCAGAATTGAGCACGATTCATCCAATTGTGCAGTATGTCCCGATGAACTCGCTGCCGGGGTCCTATACCTACCGGGTTCGCTTCGGCACGTACCCCAACGACATCGAAGCGGAATACGCGATGTCGATCCACGTGCTTGAAACACAGCAGGGTCCCGCTTCCGGTACAGCCGTCACCTTGTGGGAATCGAGCGGCTGGGAACAACTGGACTCCGCTCCAAGCACATCAGGACGCGTGGCCACCGATCACCAGCCCGCGACCTTTGCCTTGTCTGCCGCCTATCCGAACCCGTTCAACCCGACGACGACAATCTCCGTCGCGCTGCCGGAAGCCGCCGACCTCGAGGTCACTGTCGTCAACACCCTCGGCCAGCAGGTCGCCGAATTGACCAATGGCCGCACCGCCGCCGGCACGCACGCCTTCACCTTCGACGCGTCAGCCCTGTCAAGCGGCATCTACTTCGTTCACGCGACCGTCCCCGGACAGCTCAACGCCGTCCAGAAAGTCGTGTTGATGAAGTAACGGGCTCTGAGATTGTTAAGGCTGTTCCGTTTTTTTGCATATATAGGTTGCCACAATCCCACCCCGGGCTATATTAATGGGGAGGGGTTGTTTGTGTTGACCGTTTCCGCCACACAATTGAATCAAATCGGTCAGGATGCAAAGAAGTGCGTCGTCGTCCTATGCGGCGGAACCATTGGGAATCAGGCGGTCTGAGACGCATTCTGACTATCAGAACCGAAAGGGCAAATCATGCGATTCTACTTGACCCTCGTTGTGCTCCTGCTCGCTGCATCGTTCGTTTTCGCTGAAGAAGAATGGCCGTCACATATGATCGACGGCGTGGTCCAGAACGATCACATTGCTCCGCCTGTTGATTTCGACAACGACGGCGACCTCGATCTTATCACGTACGGTCTTCAGGACACTGAAATCACCGCCTATCTCAATGATAGCGCGGGAAATTTTTCATCTGTCGTTTTGATCGATGGGCTGATCGCACCAAGACAAGTTGGAATCGGCGACTTTGACAGTGACGGGGACAACGATCTCGCCGTTGTAGACTTCGGAGTTCCGGAATTCACTCTGTATGTGTTTTTCAACCAGGGAAATAACCAGTTCACCCAGATTACCGTTGACAGTTACGAGTTCTTACGCCATTGGATGACGGTTTGCGATGTTGATCAGGATGGCGCACCGGATCTGTTGCTTCCGAGCCCTGGTGGCGCGAAATGGTTTCGCTATGACGGAGCCGGCGGGTTCGAAGGCTTCGCCATTGATACCGGTGCGGATCTGTGGTGGGATCACGCGATGGTGGATATTGATGGCGATGGTGACAACGATTTTATCGCTCAAATGACGACAAACGAAGAGGGTGTATTCTGGATTGAAAATGTTGGCGATACAACGTTTGAATTACGTGACATGATTCATGAAGGTAGAGTCTATGGAATTTTAGTCATTGACCAGAACCTCGATGGCGTGTTGGATATCGTAGTTCACTTCCTCGATGGCATCTGGGCTTATACGTACGATGACAACATATTTACACAACATTATATATCGCCTAATCGCGATATTATGGATATGCACGTTGCCGATTTGGATCTGGATGGCGACGAGGACTTCGTCTATTATTCAGGTCATCTACATCGAGCTGGCTGGGGCCAGTATCTGGGAGGCACTCAGTTTAAAGATCAGATGATTGCTGGAACACCCAGCGATATGGATGATCTGTATCTGGGCGACTTTGACCAGGATCAGGATCTCGATTTCGTGGCAGTTGTCTCTGCCTGGAGTCCGACGCATACCCTGTCCTGGTGGGAAAATCCGAACTACCAGATTGGCGTCAACCTGACACGATCTGTTGATCATAGCGGACTCGTCACACTCAAGTGGGCGGACTTGAATGCGAACGCCTACCAGATCAAGCGTGACGGCGTTGTCCTTGCCACCATCGCCGGCACGCAGTACAACGATCAGCTCGCCGATCACCTGCCGCATGAATATGTCGTCACTGCAAACCCGCAAAATCCGTCCAGCAAGCCCTCATACCCGGTGAAGGCGATCTGGCCGGATCTGGATGAGATCGCGTTGCTTGAAGACTTTAACCAAGGCAAACCGTGGTCCTGGTCCATTGAGGATAACACCGCAACCTTGACTTGGGAAACCGCTTCTCTGCCAGCCAAGTTTACGTCACGCTGCATGTCCATCGGCTGGCACCATGTGTATCGCTACGAGTTGACGGATAAGTGGCGGGGCAGGCTGGTTACTCCGGGGATGTTGAAAACCCCTACCTCCCGCGTCGAATTGATGTTTGACCAGGCCATCCTTCGTACGGCCACGATTCTTTGCAACCTCGAGTATTCCGTGGACGATGGGTTGAGTTGGCAGACCTTCGCCCAGTACCACATGGCACAGGAAAACCAGCAGTACTACGATTTAACCTACGCCCTTACCGGCCATTCCCGGTTCAAGATCGGGTTCTATTACGATTCAACCAAGGGATGCAACCGTTGGGCGGTCGATAATGTCACCGTCATCGTGGATGAACAGCCGGTTAACCTGCAACTAACACCCCTGCAGACCATCGTCCCACCTTCCGGTGGTGACCTGCAGTATGATGCCACACTGATATCCAGCTTCAATTTGTCCTTCCCGGATCTGAGCTACTGGATAACCGTCAACCTGCCCGGTGGACAGGAGTTTTCCCGCTACGAGGTAGAGTCGTTTGACCTTGCAGCTTTTGCCAATTACACCATGCCCGGTCTCGTCATTTCAGTTCCGGAATCCGCACCCGCGGGCGAATACTACATCACCGGATATGTCGGACGGCCTCGCTCCAACGTCCCGATCATCCAAGATCAGTTCCTCTTTGAAAAATTGGGCGATTTAGGCTCAGTCAACAGTGAGTTTGATCCGGCGGACTGGGAGCTCACGAACAACTCGGCCACGTTCACCTCTGCAGCTGATTCCCACACGGATCTCCCCACAGAGTTCGCGCTGAACGCCGCCTACCCGAACCCGTTCAACCCGACGACAACGATCTCCGTCGCGCTGCCTGAGGCCGCCAACTTGACGGTCTCCGTCGTCAACACCCTCGGCCAGCAGGTCGCGGAGCTGACCCACGGCCGCACCGCCGCCGGGACGCACGCCTTCACCTTTGACGCGTCGTCCCTGTCAAGCGGCATCTACTTCGTCCACGCGACCGTCCCCGGACAGCTCAACGCCGTCCAGAAAGTCGTGCTGATGAAGTAGCTGGCAGGCTCTGACGAATTCAGCGTTGTCCAACTTTTTCCAAAAACGCTTTGTCACAACCCCTTCTTGCAATATCTTTGCAAGGAGGGGTTGGCTTTTGTGACCAGTTCACGCTCCACTCCCCGCAAATCAATTTCTGCAGATGATGTGCAACAGAGACCGCAGTTGTCTTGCGAGTTGAATTGCGGGAACCAGGTGTTCCGGGTTGCAATCCATCGATCTAATGTGAAAGGGAAAATCATGCGAACCTACCTGATCCTCGTTGTGATTCTGTTTGCTGTACCATTCGTATCCGCCGAAGAGGAATGGCCAACGCATACCATCGAAAGCAACAATCTTGAACACCGCGTTGCACCACCTGTCGATCTCGACAATGACGGCGATTTGGATCTTATCGTGTACAGCCGGAACGACGACGAACTCACGTCCTATCTCAATGATGGAACTGGAGATTTTTCAACTTCGGTTTTACTTGGCGGACTGGACGATCCAAGACAAGTTGGAACCGGAGACTTTGACGATGACGGGGACAACGATATCGCAGTTGTGGACAATTCGACACTGTTTGTGTATTTCAACCAGGGAAATAGCCAGTTCACGCAGAGTACCGTTGACAGCAACGGGTTTTTCCACCAGTGGATGAAAGTCCGCGATATAGATCTGGATGGTGTACCCGACTTGTTGCTTCCGTACACGGGTGGCGCGAAATGGTTTCGTTATGATGGGGCTGGTGCATTTGACGGTTTCCCCATCTATACCGCTGTGACCTACTGGGGGGACACCGAAGTCGCAGACATTGACGGCGATGGCGACAACGATTTTGTCACCGAACTTTCACCGATCCAAACGGGAATCTATTGGGTAGAAAATGTTGGTAATACAACCTTTGAACTGCGTGAAAGGTTTCATACAGATTACACTTCGGATATTGTCACCGTTGACATGAATCATGACGGCGGCGTAAACATATTGCTCTTATGCGACGATAGCGTCTGGTGCTATTCGTTCGACAACAATACCTTTACTCAGCAGTTTGTGTCACCCCAAAACCGCATCCGGATACTGAAATCTGCCGATCTGGATCTCGATGGGGACGAGGACCTCGTCTACTATTCAGACTTTCTTCATCGGATTGGCTGGTCTCAGTATTTCGGCGGTACCCAGCTGAAAGATCAGCTGATGGTCGGTACTAAACGCGACGTTGATGATCTGTATCTAGGGGATTTTGACCAGGACCAGGATCTCGATTTCGTGGCTGTGGAACGGGGCGTTGACCCTGAATCCGCCATAAGATGGTGGGAAAATCCGGATTACCAGATCGGCTTCAATTTGAAACGATCTGTCGACTATCATGGTCTCGTCACCCTCCACTGGGCGAATCTGAATGCTAGCTCCTACCAGATCAAACGGGATGGTGTCGTCATTGCAACCGTCACCGGTACCCAGTACACCGATCAGCTCATGGATCACCTGCTCCATGAATATGTTGTCACCGCTAACCCACAAGATCCATCCAGCCAACCCTCGTACCCGGTGAAGGCGATCTGGCCCGATATGGATGACATCGCGTTGCTTGATGAATTCAGTCAATTCAAACCTCGTAACTGGTCTGTTGAACAAAACACCTCGAGCTTCACGTGGAGCACCACCCTCCTGCCAAATACGTTTTCATCCCGGTGTTGGACCATCGGTTATCACGCCATGACCGAAGAGTACTGGTCCGGCAGATTGGTAAGTCCCAGTATCCTGAAAACCGCCACCTCCAGCGTTCAATTGATGTTTGACCATGCCCTTCTGAGCACGGAAGTGGTAACGTGCAAACCTCAGTATACCTATAACGATGGCGCGACCTGGTATAACCTGGCTCAGATCTACGACGGGCAGGAAAATCAGCAATACTTCGACTTGACCAATGTGCTTTCCGGCCACAATCAGTTCAAGATTGGATTCTTTTTCCATGCCGATGGTTGTAACCGTTGGGCGATTGACGATGTCCTCGTCATCGTCGAAGAACAACCGGTTGATCTGGAGCTGACACCGCGGGAGACAATCATTCCTTCCTGGGGTCGAGATCTGATCTATGACGCGTCAATCGTTTCCAGCTTCGGTTCGCCCCTCGAAAATCTGAACTTCTGGCTGAATATCAAACTGCCCGGTGGGATCGAATATTCCCGTTTCGAGTTGGAGTCCTTCAACCTTCCGGCATTCGCAGACACTTCGCTACTCGATCTCGTTTTTCACGTTCCGGGATCCGCCCCGGCAGGCGAATACCTCGTCACTGGGTACGTTGGACAGCAACGCCACCGCGGCCCGAACATTCAGGACCAATTCCTGTTCGTCAAGGAAGGTTATCCGAACGCTTCCAACGGTGACTTTGACGTTACCGACTGGGCCGCTGCGAACCGTACGGTTTCCAGTGCGAACGCGAACATCAACTCGGACAACCTGCCGAACGCGTACGCGCTGAACGCCGCCTACCCGAACCCGTTCAACCCGACGACGGCCGTCTCCGTCGCGCTGCCGGAAGCCGCCGATCTTAAGGTCACCGTCGTCAACACCCTCGGCCAGCAGGTCGCGGAGCTGACCAACGGTCGCGCCGCCGCCGGCACGCACGCCTTCACCTTCGACGCGTCGCATCTGTCCAGCGGTATCTACTTCGTTCACGCGACCGTCCCCGGACAGCTCAACGCCGTGCAGAAAGTCGTGCTGATGAAGTAACGGTTCATACACTTCAGCACAAAACGATATGAAACGGGACACTTGAATGGTCAAGTGTCCCCGGCTTTGTTCTGTCCCACTGAATTCGTCGTCCTGACAATCGATCCGCAACTCTCGCCGCGACTACGCCGCCAATTCCAGCGTTTCGATCACTTCCATGCCCTTGTGTTCGGTCATGTCCATGAACGACCCACCCGAATCCATCTTCAGGATCGGTCGCGCATAATCGCTATAATTGAGCCCGACCACGCGCCCCGTCCGGCCACCGGTGATCATCACACGCGTCCCCATCGGGTAGGGCACAATCAGCTGGTTGAAGATCTCCAGCACCTGCGGATCGAGCTTGCCTGTCATCTCCGGGGAATTGATGAACGCGAGCGTCCGGTCCGGGTGCCACGCCGGTTTGTATGGCCGTTCGCTGCGCAACGCATCCCACATGTCGACCACAGTCACGATCTTCGATAACTCATGGATCTGCCATCGCATCAGCTTGTCGGGATACCCCTTCCCGTCCAGGGTCTCATGATGCTGGCGCGCGATCGCCCACACCACCGGATCGAAATCGGTGCACTCCTTCAGCAACTCCCAACCCCAAATCGGATGCTTGTGTACGATCATCATTTCCTGATTGGTCAGTTTTCCGTTCTTCTCCAGGATCTGAGGCGGGATTTTCATTTTCCCGATGTCGTGCAGCAACCCGCCGACCGTCAGCAGGTTCAACTCCTCCTTGGTCAACCCCAGCCGGATGCCGATTGCCAATGAAATCGCGGTCACATTGACGCTGTGCTGGTAGGTGTAGTTGCTGTGGTCACGGAGGTCGTGCACCGCAATGCCGAGCTTCGTCGCCTGCTTGACTTCATCACACAAGCGCAGGCCCAACGAGTGAATCTCACGTCCATGCTGCCGGTCGAGATTGTGGAAATCCTCATACACCCGGCGCACCGTCTTGATCGCCTGCGCACGCATCTCGCTGTTCAACGGATCGGTCTGAACCTTGTCGCCGACAGGCTTCGCGTCCCGCTCCCGAATCGCAATCGCCTCGACCTTCAGCCGCTTCAGCTCCTGAATGTCCTTGTCCGTCAGCACACGCCCCGGTGCGTACAACGTACGGCCCTCATGGTACACCGGCTGCGCCAGCACATCGCCGCGTCGTACATCGCTCAGGGGTGTCCGTGGGGTGTCAACCGCAGAACGTGCTGTGCCGGGCATGAGGGCTGTCCTTTTTCGTGATGCTTCCGGAAAGTATGTTCAACCATCCTGATCGGACGAGTGTGCAACCGGAGTTCGTCCATCCGAAAAGATACGATAGGCACACCCTCCCGTCGAGAGGACTGTCTGATCTGAGAACATCTGCCGGCACCACAAGTCCCGGCTTTCACGACCCGGTCATTCACCCTTCCAGCACCGTAACCAGCGGCACCATACATTCACATGTTCCCTTCAGACAAACAAAAAGGGGGACACTTTGTCCCCAAAGTGTCCCCGCTGAATCGCCTCTATCTTTTACTATCTGTTCCTGTCTGTTCCTATCCGTTACTTCATCAAAACCACCTTCTGCATCGCATTCAACTGGCCCGGCACCGACGCGCGCACAAAATACACACCACTGCTCAACGCGGACGCATCAAACGTGTACGCATGCGTTCCCGCCGCGACACGACCCTGTGCTAACTCCGCGACCTGCTGGCCGATGGTGTTGTACACCGCGACCGTCAGATCGGACGCGTCCGGCAACGACACACTCACCGTCGTCGTCGGGTTGAACGGGTTCGGATACGCCGCGTTCAACGCATACTCACCCGGCAGGTTGCTGTCGCTCGCCGACACGACCGCTTCGGCGTTCGCTCCGAAACTACCTGTCGACGGCCACAACTCCGGCTGCTCGAATACGTCGCCGTTCACCGCTGCCGTTGCCAACGTCGGACCCAGCTTCCAGAAACTGAACCAGTCACTGGTCTGCTGCACCCAGGGATAGTCGCCGACGAACACACGCAGCCAGTATTCGCCTTCCGGCGCTTCCTGCGGGATTGCCTGGTTCAACGCCGCGCTCACAGACGCGCTCCCCGGAAGGCCGACATTCTCGAACACACGGACTTCAACCGTCAGCTGGGACGCGACATGCTCCACCTGCATCCACGCGTCCACCTGCATTGGCGAGGTGGTGTTGTTCACGCCGGTCACCGTGTACGGAATCATCCCACCGAAGAAGGGCACATACACCGGCGGATCCAACGGATCTAGGAACACTTCGATATCCTGCGACGGGGTCAGACGCATCACCCAGGGATTCAACTCAGTCGAGCCGCTCAGCTCACCACGTCCGGCAATGACGATGTCCGTGCTGCCGTGCGACTGGCCTTCCCACATGTTTTGATCACCCGGCTTGTTGAACAGCTGGCTTTCCAACAAATCGCCGTTGTTGTTGATGCGGATCGCCCAGATGTCGACACCGTCCATCATCGGGCCGTACCCATCACCAACCACCCAATAGCCGCCCTGAGACGCCTGGCCGATGAACTTGCCATTCTCCTGGGAATCGGATTCGCCATATTCTTCCATCCACAGCTCGTTGCCCATGTCGTCCGTGCTCAGCACGAAGAACTGGGCGTTGCCGCTGATCAACGAATACCCTGTCATCATCAGGTCGAAATTGCCCGTCGACACCAGGCTTTCCGGATACGCACCATCATACTGCGGATAGTACTGTTCCCACAGGAACGTGCCATCGTAATCGATCTTCAGCAACCACGGCGCGCGCTCGTTTCCGGTCCAACCCCAACCGGTTGCCGCATACCCACCGCTCGTCGCCTTGACATCGTCGAGGAAGTTGCGGTCGTAACTGCCGTAGGTTTGCCACCAGTTCACGTCATACGGTTCATTCAGGCTGATCACGAACCCCTGCTGCAAGCCATTGTCGAGTTCCGTCGTGCCGCACGCGACCAGGCTCGAGGCCACCCGCTCAATCTGGTTCAAATACCCGCCGCCGCCATACTCGAGTGTCCGACCCACCACATACGTTCCATCCAGCTCGATCATCACCATCAGGAAGCTGGTGTCATTGTTCTCCGTGCTTGCGCCAACCGCAACAAAACGATCCTGATAGATGTACGTCGGTGCAATATCCTCGAAGATCCGGTTAGCCTGCCCACTGGCATACACATTCACCCACAATAACTCGCCCTGTTCATTGAAACGCGCATAAATTGCCTCGAACTTGTCCGTGTTCGGGTTGTGCTGCTTGCCTACCGCCATCACTCCGCCGTACCCGTCCGGACACGTGCCCGAGAATTGATCCAACGTGTACTGTGACGAAAACTCCGCTTCCCACTTCTCCGTCCATTGTGCCGACGCGGATCCCGCCAGCAACAACACCACCATCAAACCTGCCCATGCAACCTTCATCGCAATCACTCCTTCGCCGTTCCGAAGCCGCAACTGGAATTCGTCTGTCGCGGCTCCAATCACACCTGATTCGTTCAGCACCAAACATGCCATCCAGCCGGTGCGTCCACTTGATATGCGCCCCTGCATTCAGGGATCGTCCGAAGCCCAAACCATCAATCGGAATGGCTGAAGTTAGGTGTTCCAAACACGTCGCGTGTGACCGGAAACACGAAACTCCCGGAGTGAAGAGGGAGTTCAATTCCAACGAGACTAACTGCCAGTCTCACGCACCCCATCCTGCCCCAGACATTCATGTCTGGGCTCATCCGTCACTACAAACACAAAGGGACACGTGCTCCGCCACGTGTCCCTTCACAACCGTTACCAATCCACCGTCCGTTCGCCGGGTATCCCCCTCCGGACACACCGTCCGGCAGACCGTTCAACTCAGCCGTGACCCACGCTTCCCCCCGGAAAGCGGCGGGACGGCTGTCATCGTTTACTTCATCAACACGACCTTCTGCATCGCGTTCAACTGGCCCGGCACCGACGCGTGGACAAAATACACGCCGCTGCTCAACGCGGACGCATCAAACGTGTACGCGTGCGTTCCCGCCGCGACACGACCCTGCGCCAGCTCCGCCACCTGCTGTCCGACCGTGTTGTACACCGCGACCGTCAGATCGGAAGCGTCCGGCAACGACACACTCACCGTGGTCGTCGGGTTGAACGGGTTCGGATACGATGCGTTCAGCGCGTACGCGTCCGGCACCGTACCGGCCACCAGCGCATCCGCGGCGATTTCGACGTCGTTGTCCATCATCCAGTCGGTTTCGTTGTATTCTCCGCTACCAGCTCCGGCCAACGGCGCATCCTTGAAGAACTGGAACGAGTCACTGACAAACGGCGTCTGGAACATGCCAATGTGCGCGTGGAAGGTGTACTGCCCTTCCGGCGCCATCGGCGGAACCATCTGCTGCTGCATTGCGAGGCCGGTGTTCATGTTCGGCGTAACGTTGAAGTAGAACTGGCTCAACGTGCCCGTCATGTTGCCGTTCGGCAGCGTCACCTCGGTCCAGAAACGGACTGCCGGGTAGTTGTTCGACGTGTTGTTGATGAAACGGATGTCGTAGGTCAGGTCTCCGCCTTCCGCCGGCAGGAACGGATCTTCCGGCATCAGGGCCAACGTCGCTTCGTCCGGCTGCATGAAATAGTTCACCGCATTTTCGACCAACATCACGAAGTCATGCGTCATTTCCCACTGGTTGTCGATTAACTCCGCCGAGGCCGCCGTGTTGAACGCCGTGTACACAATCTTGCCGCCAAACTGGTTGGGGTACATGTGACCAGCCGTGTCATAATTGTCGCCGTTGAAGAAAAGCTGCGTCGCGTCCGTGACAGGATACGCGGCATCTTCCCAATTGAACGCCTGCTGCTCGTTCACGTTGAACGGCTCCGTAAAAAACTCGCCGGACATCGGATCCAGGTACTGACCGAAATAATTGTCACTGGTGAAATTTGCATCGTTCACGCCGGACTCAATTCCGAATGCATCGTACGCAAAGTCACCTTCCATGAATTCCGGCTCCGTAACCTCATTGTTCGCCCAGAAATAGTCCTGGTCCGAATAGAACAGGTTACCGCCATCGATCACATACTGGCTCCACGCGCCGCCATCATAATCACGCGTCGGAAATTCACCCGTGTCGTCCGCGAACAACATCACCGCGTCCCACTCATACATCGTCAGATAGTCCGTGTCGAACGGACCATCCACGAACACATCCCAGTAAGCCACGTCCATGTACAACGATGCAAACACAGCGTTGATCTGATCGCTCAGTTGCCACGAGTTCAATGGCGTATTGATCACCACCAGAATTGACGCTTCGTTCATTGGGACAATCGTGTTAATCGTCCGGCTTCCCTCCTGCTGAGCCTGAGTACTGAGTCGAGCTTCGTCCATTGCGCGCTGACGGATCGCGTCCTTCTCCATCCGGTCCATCGCAAACGAGGATGCGGCCAGTGCGAGTGTCAGCAGGGATACAGCAGCAAATCGTCTCTTCATCACAAATCCCTTTCGTCCAATACTACCGGGGGGTTTCGCACAACCGACAGATTCCCACTTCCCATGGGCACGGCTGCGCAGTGCAACGAAAACATGCAAATTAGGAGAGCCTAATGCACGTCTTGCCTGTCAATCCAGCTAAAATTTTGGAGCCTCTAACTTGAAGCTTTCTCGCGATCACCCCTAACTTCCAACTCACTGTTTCTAAGCTGGATCCGATTCGTTCCGAACTGGTAGTTGGTTGGATTCCCGGCAATTGGAGAGACGCTGCCACGACACGCTGAGGGGGGCTACCCGTTTAGTAAACACCGAGAGCCTACAACCTTTTTTGCACAAATAGCCCTTTAAGGGTCCGGGTAGACCGGCTCAAAGACGGGACGCCGAAAAATGTATCGAGAACTTCAGCTATTGTTAGTCTCTCACAACTTCACTTGGCTGCAATTTTACCCGATTCGACCGTGACTCGAACACAATTCAATCCTTATCCTGTTCACATTGTTCATGCATATGTTATCACGACAGCTGCACAACCTATGTCAACACGCTGATATACAACCAGGAGGAATCATGCGTAGCTTCTTGCTGTTTGTACTCGCCGCCGTACTTCTGGATAGCCCGGCCATCGCCAACGACAGCTTGAATGTCAGCCTCGCTGGCTCGCTGTATCACAAGTGGGACAGCGCGAGAGACATTATCGCTTCCGGGGATTATGCCTATGTCGCCACCGGCGGCACAGGCATCGGCATCCTGGATATCTCCGACCCTGCCGCACCCGTTGAAGTCGGCTACTACGATCTGCCGGATGTCACCTACGATGTCGTCCTGCAGGATCAGTACCTGATCGCCGTGGCACGACATGAAGCCATCCACGTTCTTGACGTGTCCGACCCAACGAATCCGGTCGAGGTGGAACTCTATGACGGCGGAACGACGTGCTTTGACATCACCATCGCCTATCCGTACGCCGGCCTCGCCTATGGAACGGCTGGAATCAAGATTCTCGACATCAGCGACCCGACTCAACTCGTCGAGATTGGTTCCTATGATGTGCCAGATCCTAACTCAGCCTACACCATCGCAGCCGATGCCGGCATCGCCTACCTGCTGGAAAATCACGGCGTCCGGTTGCTCAATGTTTCCGATCCGGCAAACCCAATTCCCTTCCGCTATTTCCCAACCGCAGGCTATATGGACGGCGTCACCGCAGTCGGCCGTACGGTCTACATTGTCGGCCGCTACACAGGCTTGCAGATCTACGATCTGAATGATCCGGTCAATCCATTCATGCTGGGAACGCTGGACCTTCCGTATACTCGAGAAGTGAGGCTGGATGGAGACTACGCGTATGTCGGCGGACACAATGTCAGCCTGAGCAGCGTTGACGTCTCCGACCCGACCAACCCGGTTGAACTGGACACGCTGGCGTTCGACGAGGGCGCGTATTCCCTTTACCCGGATAACGACAAGGTCTACGTTGCCTCCCTGGAGGAAGGCGTGTACATCGTAGACAAGGTGGACCCGGCCGCGATGAACGTGCTCGGCGGCTATGACACCCGGGGACGGTTGCAGGACATTTCGGTATCCGGCGACTATGCCTACCTCGCCTGCGAAGAAGCCGGACTGGCCGTCGTCGACATCTCCGACCCTGCGTCACCCGTCGAGGTCGCGACAAGTACGATCCCGGAGAACGCCATCCTGGTTCGGGCGATCGACGACTATGCGTACCTCATCGACTACGATACCGGGCTCTACATCTACGACGTGTCTGACCCGGCCAACCCCAACCTCGTCCACAACTACGACGTTCAGAGTAACCGCGAATACAGCATCGACGTTGCCGGCAACCTCGCGTACCTCGGCAACCAGTCACCCGGACTCAGTGTTCTGGACATCTCCAACCCGGCATCTCCCGTCCTGCTCGGTGAATTGGACGAGTACCTTTCCCGGGTTCACGACGTGGAGGTGGCCGGTGATTTCGCCTTTCTGGCAGCGGACAACGACGGCCTCGCCATCGTCAACATCAGCAATCCGAACGCTCCCCATTTTGTCACCGCACTGGAGTTTGACGGCGACGCGACGGATGTCAAGGTGCAGGGAAATCTGGTGTATGTGACCGACGATGCTGGCTGGGGCGGAATGCACATCATTGACGTCAGCAATCCGGCCAGCCCGGTGGAGGTCGGGTTCTACGACTCTCCACGCTACGCGACTGACGTGGACGTCGCCGGCGACTTCGCCTACGCCCTTGACGACCGCTACGGGCTGTACGTCCTGGATATCACCAACCCCGGCCAGATCAGCGCTTCCGGGTTCTATGACACAGAAAGCTACGGCTGGGCGGTTACGGTACAGGGCCAGTACGCGTTCGTCGCGGACGGTCCCTACCTGCACATATACGACTGCTCGGACGCCACCAGCACGAGGTAAAGGAACACAGGTTGGCGGCGCCTTGACCCTATCAACGATGACCAAAGCCTGGCATCGTGGCGCCGTTCAGATCAGCTGGTCACCGTGCCGCCGCCAAGCACAACAACAATAAGCCGCGCCGGATTCATCTCCAGCGCGGCTTTGATGTTTTCTGGTCTATGGTCTATGGTTCATGGTCCATGGGCTGTTGTCTTTGTCTCAAGACTCAGGACTCAAGACCCAAGACTTAGGAAGCGAAGTTCCGAATCACTTCGTCGGTTACTTCCAGCGACGTGGCGCTGCCACCCATGTCATAGGTGCGCACCTTCGCGTCGGCGATCGTCTTCGCGATGCCCTTCTCCAGCTTGTTCGCGAGGTCCACTTCACCGAGCCAATCGAGCATCATCTTCGTCGTCAGCAGCATCGCCATCGGGTTGACCTTGTACTGGCCTTCGTACTTCGGCGCGGATCCGTGCGTCGGCTCAAACACCGCGTAGTTGTCGCCGATGTTGCCGCTCGCCGCGAACCCGAGCCCACCGACCAACTGCGCCGCGAGGTCGCTGATGATGTCGCCGAACATGTTCTCCGCAACCATCACGCCATAATCCATCGGATTCTTCAGCAGCCACATGCACTGCGCGTCGATGTTCGTCTCCCACAGCTCGATGCCCGGGTAGTTCTTCGCCACCTCACGCGCCGTACGGATCATCAGGCCGCCGGTCTCGCGCAGCACATTCGGCTTGTCAACAACCGTCACCGTCTTGTAGCCGAACTTCTTCGCGTACTCGAACGCCTGCGTCACAATGTTCTTGCAGCCGGCGCGCGTCATCACACGGCAGCTCATCGCGATGTCGTTCTCTTCGTAGCCCTGGAAACGCTTCGCCTTGGGCTGATGCTTCGCCATCTCATCCCACAACGAATGCGGCACCGGGTGGAATTCGACGCCGACGTACAATCCTTCCGTGTTCTCACGGAAGATCGCCAGGTCGATGCCTTCCTTGTAGTTCAACGGATTGTTTTCGTACGCCTTGCACGGACGCAGGTTGGTGTGCAGGTTCAACGTCTGGCGCAGCCGCACGATCGGGCTGGTGTAGACCAGGCCCTTGCCCTGCAGCTCCGGATCGAGCTCTTCAGCCGCTTCGTCACGCGGCTTGCTGGTGATCGCGCCGAACAACGCGCAGTCGGTCTGCGGCAACAGGTCCAGCGTGCGCTGCGGCAACGCTTCGCCTTCATGCTTCCAGAATTCCCAGCCGATGTCACCGTGCAGGTATTCCGCATCAAACTGAAGCGCGTCCAACGCCTTCCGCGCACATTCCATCACGTCGTTGCCTACGCCGTCACCCGGCAACCAGGCGATCTTGTACTTGGCCATCGTTTCGTTCACTCCCCTGAAGTCAACTCTATCTGAATCGTTTTAACGTCTGAATTCACTGCAGCGATCACGGCATGTAGCAACGGGGACACTTTGTCCCCAAAGTGTCCCCGCTGATTCAGTAATCTTGTGAGGAGTCAAGGTAGGAAAAACGGCTGTCAGTTTACAGATCCAGCCCCGAGAGACCGGTGTTACGGAGTGTGCGATTCCGGACCGCTCTTATGTTTCAAGTACTCCTGTGCACGCTTGGCACGTTTCGCACGGAACGCCAGCACCAACGTACTCGCCGCCGCCGCAAGCAGCATCCATGACAGCCCGTAGCGCGATTCGCTGCAACTCATCCCGTCGTATTCGAACAGCGCCATCGCCGGGCACGCCCACAATGCCGCAGCCGCAAGCAGCACACTCGTTAGCGAAGCGAGACCCTTCTGCGTCAACCTGCCGTTGCCCTTGAGGTCGAACACCGCCAGCAGCAAGCCGGTCAACCCCGACCCGATCAGCAACGCCCACCACAACAAGTAAATCCGGCCCATCCTGCGTCCACGTTGATTGGAACTGCACCGTAATCAGCTCTGCATGTTCGATGATCCTGACCGCGTTTGGTTGCTCTTCGTGCAGAGAGTCACAACATCCCGACAAACACAAAAAATCGTTTCACAATCTTGCGGCTATCGCTCGCCGTGGCCAGATTCCAGTATTCGTGCCGGAGGCGTTTCAACAAACATACGAACATACGAAAAGACGGCAGTGGGGACGTGCCGCAACCACCTTTGGAGGGGATTGTACGATGACCGTTCGTGCCTGGGGAGTGCTGTTTTCCGTGCTGCTGCTGACCACCGCTGGAGTAGCGCAGATCACGCTGCACATGGATGATTTCGCGATCCATCCGTACACCGAACTGACCCGTGAGATGGGACCGAATGATAACCAGATGACAGCCGGTGGACCCGACCAGACCTGGGACTTTTCCGCCTCACCGACTCCTGTTGCCTGGACCGAAGCCTGGGATGATCCCGCCGGTCACGCCGGTGCCGGTCAATTCCCGACCGCAAACAATGTCTGGCTCGGCCCAATGGTACAGGACCAGCAACAACTGAGGTACTTCCACACTACCGCGACGACCAACATCATCGTCGGCGTAGCGTATGACCTCGGCGGAGGCAACATTATCGCCGTCGCCACCGAATCGGACGGCCTGCTCGTTTCCTGCCCGCTGAACTACCTCGACGAGTGGGAAAATGTCATCACCTCGACCTACGGCGACGAAACCACCATTGACTCGACCCGCTATTCCATTGATGCCTGGGGAACATTGACCGACGTGAACGGCACCTACGACGTGCTCCGCATGCGCCGCAACAACACCACCACAACCTATCCCTCCGGCGAAGTCGAAATCAGAGTGTCGTACACCTGGTTCACACCGGACTGGGGCGAGATTGTCACTATCACATCGGGTTCAGACGACGATCCCGACCCGCTGTTCAACAACGGCACCTTCGAACGCATCACCAGCGTCACCACCAGCGTTCACGAACAAACTCCACAACTGGCGCGCAGCTTCGAACTGCTGCCGGCGTACCCGAACCCGTTCAACGCGTCCACCACGTTGAACCTCTCCCTGCCCACACCGGGAATGGTTCATGTCGCCGTCTACAACACACTCGGCCGGCAGGTCGCGACCGTCACGGACGGCGTTTACGCGCCCGGACTGCACCGCCTTGCCCTTGACGCGAACAACCTGGCCAGCGGCATCTATCTCGTCCGCGCAACCACGCCGGGCCACGTCGCCACGCAACGCATCACCGTGCTGAAATAACCTGCGGATGTCACCTATGAAGGGGACACTTACTCCGATAAGTGTCCCCTTTTTCGTGCCCCAGACATTCATGTCTGGGATCATCAAACGATGCCCGCGGGAGCTGTGCTACCGCGGATCATCCGTCCAGATCTGTTACCACGGACTTCAGTCCGTGGTAACAAAAACCAGGGACACCTCAGCGAGATGTCCCCGGTTCAATTAAGCTTCGTCAAACCCGACGAGCTCTTCTGCCGTCGGGGCACACGACGTACTGGTCTTACCACTCCCCCCCGACACTGTACCGCGTCTCGGTGCCGAGATCGTTCTGGTACGGCACATACGCGAAGTCGAAACGGATGCCCTTGTACATCACGCCAAACCCGGCGCTCAGCCCACGGCCTTCATACCCGCTGACATACCCCGCGCGCAGGTCGATGTAGCCCATCACGTTCACTTCCGCCGCGACATGCACATTCACATCATACCCGCTGACCTTGCTGACATCCGCCAGTAGCGCCGGCTTGAACTCACCGAAGATCCCCGGCTTGTAGCGCAGTCCTGCGGCGACCGTCGTCGGCAGTTCTTCGCTCTCCCGCCGCAACGCGCCCATATCCCCGATATGACGTACCGCCGCGCCGACATCCAGCTTATGGTCGAACAAATCATGCCGCAGCAGCCCGAAATCTGCCGCCCAGCCGTTGGCATCGTACACATAGATCTGTTCGTTCAGGTAACGCACGCCCGCGCCAACCCGCACGCCCCACGCCACTTCGTATGCCAGGCTCAGGCCCAGCGCCGTATTGCGAGCGTCATAAGTGCCAATCGGGCTTGCGGACGGCCGATCCCGCAGCTCCAGATCACCGACTCCGACATAGTGCGCGCTGACACCGAAACCAACCCGTCCGATCTCGAACGCGCCCGCCGCGTACTGAATCGACGCGCCTTCGACCCACGAATCGGCGTACATCGCCTCGATCGAATTGCCGTACATCCCGACCCCGGCCGGATTCCAGTAGTTCGCCGTCGCGCCTGTCGCGGAAGCGGTCATGGTTTCGGCCAATGCGGACGACCGCGCGCCCGGACCGAGTTCGAGCCACGTCGACCCCGGCGTCGCGAACGCCGCCGATGCGATCAGAACCAGTGCTGCTGCTGCGAAGATGTTCTTCATCGTTTCTCTCGATAACCAACCAATCGGGTGTTGTCACCCGATGAATGTACGATGCTTCAGATCGCGAAACGGAACCGCCACGTCAATACCTGCGTCGGCTCCGGGCTCACCTCTTCCACCACATACGCGTAATCCAACCGCGTCAATCCGAGTCCCATCACATGCAGCACCAGGCCGAGCCCGAACGTCGGGCTGTCATCATCCATCCCGGCACGCAGGATCAACGCCGGCTGCGTCGGCAGATTCCGTGTCGACTCGCCATCAAACGGGCCGCCGTCTGGCGCATCAAACCGTTCCGCGCCGATCACATACACTTCCGCGCCGGCCTTGACACGTGAGACCGCATCGAGATCCGTCTCCAGATCCGCCGCAACCGTCACCCCGTTCACCGGCGCGTACGCAAACCCCGCGCGGTACCGGTTCGGGAACTCGTCGGTCTTCGTCGTGCCCTGTTCCCAGTAGCCGGTTGTGTTCCACGAATTTTTCCCGCCGATGTCATACCCGGCGAGCCCGACGGTGAACGTTTCCAGTCCGTACGGCAGTTCACGCTCGGCGAACGGCCGCAGTTGCACACCCGCATCCGCGCCGAACGTTGTCGAGGTCAACGCGCTGCCATCATCCAGCAATTCCGGCACCGTCGCGTACAACACACCGACCGTAACCCCGGCGCTGACCATGCGATGCAGGCGCAACCCGAAGGAGAATGAGAACCGGTTCTCGTAGAAGCCGAACGTGTCGTAGAGTTGCCCGTTCAGGTTCCGGCCTTCAATGTCCTTCGTCCCGGCGTGCGTCCAGTTCAACGACACCGCCGCCGGTTTCGTCTGCACCCGCTTGTAGCTGGATTCCATCCGCGCGATCACCTGGCCCGTCGTGGTCAGGTTCTCCTGACGCGCAACCGCCGCCATCTGCGTCACCACCCGTTCAAGCACACCCGGCTGCACCATCCGCCCGTTGACTTCCAGCGACGGAATCTCGTCCAGCTCCGAATGCGCCAGCGTCAAGATCGCATCCGCCAACGGTTCGAGATACTCGTCCACATCGATGATTTCACGCTTCCGTGTCGGCGGCAGGTCGGATTCGTCGATCAATCGCGGCGCCTTGCCGTCTTCCTCGAACAACGCCACCGGACGGATCGGGTCCTTCCAGAACGAAATCTCCGGCACCTGCAGCAACACGCCGACATGCGCCAGCGACCGGTCAAGACTGAGCACATGATAGCCGACATACACATCGTTCGCGGGCGCGTACGGCAACCCCGCCGCGTTGTAATGCGACTGTTCCGCACCCATCGCCCGTCCGACACCGGCATCACCCATCGCCACCGCCGCCGCGCCGGAACCCATCCGCAGGAACGCGCCCGCCTGACCGGCGTAGCCCTCCTGCGCCCTCGCCTGCGTCGCCGACAGCAGCACCAGCAGCACCACAACCATCAGCGTGACGCCTACTGTGCCCGTGTCCGCTTGCGGACGCGGACCCGCAACCCTTGCACCGGGGACACTTACTCCGTTAAGTGTCCCCGCCTTACCGTACCCGCGGGGGACACCTACTCCGTTACGTGTCCCCGTCTCACCGTACCTGCGGGGGACACTTTGGGGACAAAGTGTCCCCTTTTCACTGTGTGCGTTAGCATGTTCACACGTGACCGTTTCGGTAACAACTTCAATCCCGGTGACGGTCGCGAGAACGCTGGATCGTTTCATGTTCTTCATCAGATCGCCCCTCAATCCATCACCAGAATCTTGCCCCAACGCTCCTGACCGCCACCTTCAATGCGGTAGAAGTACACCCCATTCGCGATCTCGCCGCCGTTGGGGTCCCGACCGTCCCACACCTCCGTGTGTTCTCCGGCGCCACGGAACTCGTCGCTGATCGGACGCACAAGCAATTCCAGCGCGAAATCGTAAATCTCGACCGTCACACTCCCCGACGACGGCATCGTGTACCGCATCCGCACCACGGGGAACCGTTTCGGCGAGAACGGGTTCGGGAACGCGTAGGTATCATCCTCAGCACCCAGCTCGGCGTTCGTGCGCTCAATCGACCACGCATTCCCGCCGCTGCTGCTGATCCCCAACCCTTCCGGCCCGCCGACCCACAGCCGGTCCAGCCCGGAGGCCGCGGCGTACACCTCATCGTCAAACCAGCGTTCGCCGTTCATCAGATCCACCGGCTTCGGGAACACGCCCCACGTTTCCCCGAAATCCGCCGATTTGTACAACCCGTATTCGGTCGCGGCATACACGATTGAATCCTGGAACGCGAAGTTGTGCACCCGGATCGGATCGTTCGGCCCGCCGAGCACCCGACGCCACGTGATCCCTTCATTATCTGTCACGCTGACGCCGTAAAACTCGCCGTCCTCCGCATCCACCACCCAGCAGCCGGCCCACAGCAGGTGACGGCCATCGTCCAGCACCTGCGCGCCCATCGCTGGCACGAAGTTGCCGTTCGGGGTCGCTTCATCCACGCCGGAATGGCTGAAATTCTGCCACGTTTCCCCGTTGTCACGGCTGAGGTTGATCCCGTCCGCCGTGCCAACCCACAGCAGGCTGTCCTCCTCCATCGTTGCCACGCTGAAGCCGCGATGGTTGTTGTGCGCGAGTACATCGAACGATAACGTATCCGGCGGCTGGTTGACCCACTCCAGATCGCCCGGTGATTCGTCACCCATCCCCTCGAACATGTCGAAATAGCGAATACCGCCGCCCCAGCTCGTGATCCAGACACGGTCCTGCAACACACCGATGTCATACGTCACGTTCTGGATCGGTGTCACCGTCGGCGACATGTTGTCCATCGTGTCGCTGAGCTGATCCACCGGCTGCGGCATCCATGACCACGTTTCGCCATGATCGAGGCTGAAGCCGACACCACCGCCGGTCGCCAGGTTTTCACCAGCCGCCAGCGAATCAAACGCCGTCGCAGACCAGATCACCGTGTCGCCCCACGATGTCACCGTGGACGTTGCCGCGCTGACACCGCCACGGCCAAACCCTTCGTCCTCATGCGTCGAGACAAACCACTCACCGTCCGCCGGATTCATCGCCCCGAAGGACGGCTTGAACCGGCCAAGCCCCGAACCCGTCGCCAACCACAGGTACGGCGGCGCGATATCGAGGTCGATCACAGAGTTGGACGGAATCCCGTCCGTCTGCCCGGCAATCCCGAACGGCGCGACACGTGTCGCCTCACTGGCGAACCGGAATGTCACCGCCTTGCGCGGATGTTCGGCGAACCCCACTGCCGCAAGCAGCACACTCACGGCCAGCACGGCAATGGCCCGGAAAAGTCTCGTCATGGCTGCGGCTCCGAGCTGGAGATCAGTTCAAGTTCATGCTCGATCGGGTCAGACACATTCCCCGCACGGTCACGCGCGTAGAACGTGAACGTATACGTGCCAAAATTGGACACCGAGCTTGTGACAATGAACCCATGACTCCAGATCCGGTCACCCGCCACCGGGTCCGGATCCTCGCCATCATCACGGAAAACAAACGCCGGGTTGCCATAGTGGTTGCCCGTCGGGTCCGTCACCTCGTAATACACTTCCTCGATGTCGCCCTGGCCCTGATGGTCTTCCACGTTCAGCTCGAACGCGTACACATTCGGCGGATCGTCCGGCCCCGGCTGGTACGCCGTGTCCGGCGCGGAAAGCGACAGCAGGTCCGGCGCGCTGTTCTCGATCCAGACCGTATGCTCGAACGGCGGATCGGTCACTTGGTCGAACTGGTCGGACGCCGTGAACGACATCGTGTACTCCGCCGTTTCCAGCCCTGCCGCGAACGTCGAGTCCGCCGTGAACGTCCACACCGGCGCGTCCAACTCCGCGAACAGGTTTTCACGGTAAACAATGTCGCCCGCCTTCAGCTCCATCATCACATCCACCACATCATCGCCGAGCGATTCGTTCGGGTCAACCACATTCACCGACCACTGCTGCGCGTCGAACCCGGCATGCAGACTGTCCGGCAAGTTCGGATCGCTGAATACCGGCGGTTCGTTGGCGGAAACCGTAACCGTCACCTCGAGGATCGGATCCGATCCTTCGTCCGTCGCATTACCTGGCCGCTGGAGGCCAACGACCTGGACATAGAACACATAGTCCCCGGCCTCATCAGCAAACCCGCTGTTGATCCGCGCCTGGAACACCTGGTCGCCCGGGATCAAATCGCCGGACAACGAATCGGCGTACTCCGCGTTCGTCTGGTTCACAAGCGCGCCGCCATCATCCAGCAGCCGGAAATTGTTGCTGTATTCATTGTCACCGGCCGGACCAACCCAGATATACACCGACGGCGGCAACAGGTCGCCGTCGAGGATCGCTTCGCGCTCTTCGACAGTCAACCCCAGCGACAGATACACCGTGCGGTAGTCCTCCGACCCCAACACCCAGAACTCAGGCACCGAAAGCGAATCAATCACTCCGCTGTCGAGCGGCACGCCGTCCGGTGAGGACGGCTCCACGCCATTCTCCTCGCAGCCGGAAAACGCCCACACCATCAACAGCATCAGCGAGAGCGCCCATACCGCACGCGGCCACGCTCCTGCCGGACGTAGAAAACCCATCTGAGAGTCTCCACTATGCATGTTCGTACTACGATCGTTCGCCCGAACCCGGGCGGAAGGTCAACATCGGTAGGCAAGATACGGGAGGCAATCCTCACACGTTTTCATGGGAGCCATACATCGTCCCCGAGTATAGGCGAAACAACACACCGAGGTCAAGGGCCAGCCAGCTCAGAAACCACGCAAAACCACGTCTCCAGTGCCTCCGAGCGGAGCACCTTCAACGTTAACCTGTCCAGCGCGGCCAACAGTTCCCCCTCTTCATCGCCCTGCTTGACCCCGGTAAACACCGCAAATCCACCGGGCTTCACCCAGCTCAACCAACGGTCCAGCCCGGTCAGGATCGGCGTGATGTAGATGTTCGCGATCAACAGGTCATACGGCGGCTCGGGAGGCGTCCACTCCAGCACATCCGCGCGCTCCACGTGAATTATCTCCCCAACACCGTGCCGCTGCGCGTTCTCCGCCGTCTCCTCGACCGATTCTTCCTCAAAATCCACCGCGACAATCTCCGTCGCGCCCAACTGCGCCGCCGCGATGCTCAAAATCCCGTTGCCGCAGCCGAGATCGAGCGCCCGCGCGCCATCCACCGGCAATGTTTCCAACCCCGCCAACGCCAGACGTGTCGTCGCGTGCTCGCCGGTGCCGAACGCCATCCGCGGCTCGATTGCCAACACACGGTCGCCCGCTTCCGGCGTCGCCTCCACCCCCGGCGGGAGGATCAGGAATCGTTCGCCGGCACGGATCGGCCCCAATGACCGTCGCCAGCGGCCAACCCAGTCCTCGTCCTCGACCAGCTTCGCCTCGACACGGTCATCCGGCAACAACCCGTCTTCCGCCAGAGACGCCACCACACGCCGAATTTCCGCCAGCAACGGCTCCTGCTCGACCTTGCCGGACCACGCCGCCAGCAAACGGTCCCCGACCGGCGTCATCCCCTTCGCGCCGAGCTCGAGCAACGTACCGCCCAACACCTCAACCGCCAGCTCTCCGCCCGGCACATCCACCACCAGCCATGTCGGCAAGTCGTTCATTCCATCCACCCTTTAAGCACGAATGCGTACGCCATCGCGATAAATAAGGACATCAAATTACCAACGAGAAAGTAGTTGTTCGAGATCGTACTCCCTGTCTCGTCATGGAGCCTTGTGCCAAGCTTCAACGCTGCAAAAGCCGTGATGATGTGTGGGAATCCCAACAGTAGCCCGAACGTAATAACTAGCCGTTCAAATACGCCTCGCATCGTCGCCCCGGCAACCGGAGGGGAGGATGCAGGAGGACCCATCACTTTTTTCAACCACCAGAAAGCCCAGTAGCTCAGTAGTTCACCGACACCAATTACCAGGACTGGAATTGCAACGGTAAGTATCCACTCTGGAACCTTCATTTTTCATCCCAGCGCTTAGCTATTTCCAGTAGTAAATCTCGCATGGTACGATATTCTACCGTTTGCAGAGTCTGACGGCGACGATAGATTTGATTCGCTTGTTTGCCGTGCAACTTGGCAATACTCGCGATTTTGTCCATCGTCACCAGATCGTGGATCAACCCATAATCACGAATTGACCACCTGTCGCTGATCGACTCAATGATGGTGAATAAATCCCTGAACAACCGGTCCTGCCACTCGTCTTTGACGACAACTTCGAATCTCGGACGGTTCCGTTGTTTACGAGTCAATCTCTCTCGAGCGGACGTCAACCCGTCTCCAAGCATGCCATGGGCCCGCTCCGGATTCAACGGCGTTTCAACCACTCCATACAGGTAGACAAATCGCAACTCGAAAGGTTGTCGTAGAGCCAATCGTAATCTCTCAAATGCAAAGATCAGCTCAACGCCTGTGTGCAAACTATCCACAACTCCTTGAAATTCATCCCCCAGCGTGATCGTCAGCGGGGACAAAATTCGCCCCCCCCAGCTTGCGTTTACGGTCTCTACTATCTCCCGCAACCCTTGCTGGACAACGGCTGGAGGCTTTTTCCCACTCTCAATCACGTCCGCCATCAGAATATGGCGCATGGTGTGTTGCATGCTCAAGGAGTCCGGTTTTTCTGCACAAAGTCGGTTTAGTGCAATATATCTGCACTATAGTGCACTAATGCAGCCATATTGCACTTATAGTGTATGCTTCATATTCCCCGAACGCAAGCCGGGAACCAGAACTCCACCCAGCCGTGAGACACCCGACAAGCAGCGTTCACGTCCCGTTCACCACTATCTTCCACCATGGCCGATCCGGAATTCACACGCATCCTGATGATTATCCCCGGCGCGTTGCTCGGGTTGACGCTGCATGAAGCCGCGCACGCCCTCGCTGCGTTCCTGCTCGGCGATCCAACCGCGAAACGTCTTGGCCGGCTGACCCTCAACCCGCTGAAGCACCTCGACCTGTTCGGCACGTTGATGATCTTCCTGATCCACTTCGGCTGGGCGAAACCGGTCCCGGTCAACCCGGCCCACTTCCGCAGCCCGAAACGCGACATGCTGTTCGTCGCCCTCGCCGGCCCAGCTACCAATTTCCTGATCGCCGCCGCGTTCGGGTTTGCCCTGCGCGCCATGCCAGAACCGAACGCGCTCAGCGGCAGTTCGGCCGTGATCTACCAGATCCTGCTGTACGGCGTCGTGATCAACGTCGTGCTCGCCGTCTTCAACCTGCTGCCGGTGCCCCCACTGGACGGCAGCCGTCTGGTCCACCTCTTCTTCCCCGCGAAGTACGAGCGCCAGTACCAGCTGTTCACCCGTTTTGCCGGGTTCGCTCTGCTCGCGGTCGTGCTGATCGGCATGGTGACCAAAGTGTCCATCATCGGGGCGCTGATCGACGCACCCGTCGGCTTCTTCCTCCGCCTCTTCGTCGGCGTCTGATTCAGATGTACGTGCCCCTGATGGCTCCGCCGGCAGGGTTCATCCACCACAGCCCCCACCCCGTAACTCGCATATTGTCTCCGGTACCCATCACGGTGCCAACCTCCGTATTCACACGATGATCAGGGAGAAACCGAGCCGTCGTGGCTGTTTCGTCCGCCGCGTCGCCTTCACCATGAACAACGGTCTCGACATCGCGTTCTTCGGTTCCAGTCTCGTCTCTACCTACTGGAATCGCGCGACACGGTATTTCCGTGGCATCATCCGTGCGCTGCATGAACACGGTCACCGGGTCACGTTCTACGAACCGATCGCCTTCGACCGGCAGAAGAATCGCGACATCGACGATCCCGAATACGCCCGTTCGATCATCTATCCCGCCACGCTCAACAGCGTCCGCAAGGTGCTCACGCAGGCCCGTGGCGTTGACGTCGTCATCAAGGTCAGCGCGGTCGGCGTGTTCGACGTTTTCCTCGAGGAAGAGCTGCTCGAATTCCAGCAGGACGGCAGCAAAGTCCTGTTCTGGGACATCGATCCGCCCGCCACCCTGCACAGCATCCGCAACAGCCCGCATGACCTGTTCAAGGCACTGATCCCCGAGTATGACGCCATCCTCACCTACGGCGGCGGCCCGGCGATCAATGACGCGTACCTCGAACTCGGCGCGCAGCGATCCGAAACCATCTACCACGCGCTCGACCCGATCCAGTACCGCCCGGTGATGGCGGACGATCGCTTCCAGTGCCAGCTCGCGTACAACGGTGACCTGAACAAGACCGTCCGCGACAGCGTGCAGGAATTCTTCTTCGGCCCCGCGAAAGCGATCGACCACAAACGGTTCGTGCTTGGCGGACACGGCTGGGAACAGGAATGCCCGTCACTACCCAACGTTCACTACCACGGCCCCGTCGCCGAAACCGACCTCAACGCTTTCTTCGGCACACCAGCCGCCACTCTGTGTCTCTGCCGACCGGAGCTGCACAACGGCGGCTACTTCCCGATGCCGCACCTGTTCATCATCGCCGGCTGCGGCGGCTGCATCGCCACTCAGCCCTCACCAGGCCTCGACCAGTTCCTCGCCCCGGGCACCGAGTGCATCACCGCACAAACCGGCGCCGAACTCGCGACCAAACTGGCCGCGTTGTCCAGCGATGACACCGCCGCCATCGGGGACGCCGCCCGCACCCGCATGCTCAACGAACACACCTGGACCCACCGCGCCAACCAGCTTGTATCCCTGATCGCCTGACACGACACCCGCGTCAGATACGTCAGCGCCACATACAATCTCCACGAATCGCCGCGCTGTGTACCCCACGCAATGCTCGCCTTGCACGTCATTCCTCCGACGCGTTCGTCTGCGGCGGAGGAAGATCCCACTCCTCAACCGGCTCGCCCGTGTGTCCTCTCACGCAGCAGGATCGTCCTCATTTCGTCCAGATTGATCCAACGCTCTGTCACTCTCAACACCCCACAGCCCCCAGGAGACCCACCCCATGACTCCGGGAGTTAGGAATGCTTAAGTTCCACATCGGCTCCAACTCCCACGCATCCAACCACCTAACAGGCGGCACCGAAAGCAGTTACAAACCGCTTACGGACTGGATCGCGGGGGTCACGCAGTGAAAAAACTTTGTACGTTGGCACTTGACGCGAAAGTTTGTGGTTCCTAACTTTGCCCGCAACAAATTCAACAGCAGCGAGCTCCCCGAATGAGTGAAGCAACACAGAACCCGTCGGCCCACACGCCACCAACCGGCGAACAGGGTTACGAACGCAGCGACACCAAGGGCCGCGCGATCTTCATCGGACTGATCGCGTCGATCCTCACCATCGCCGTGGTGACTGTTTTTCTGAACGAGTTGTTCGTCGCCACCAGCGAAGAGGTGATCGCCGCGCAGGTTTCCTCCCGTGTCGATCCAAAGCTCGTCGAAATTCGCGCCCGCTCAACACGCAACTTGAACACCTACGAGTGGGTCGATTCGACACAGGGCATCGTGCGCATCCCGATTGATCGCGCGATGGAATTGATGGTAGAAGAGGCGTACCAGGAGCGCATGCAGGACGCGCGCCGGTCGAAGTAATCCATGGACAAGCAAGAACAAAACGAGAATCACGTCACGCCGGATGAACCCGACGGCCAGAGCTGTAACGTCGGCGGATGCGGCCCAACGTTGGGCGGCATTCCCCTCATCCAGCTGATTCTGATCGTCTTTTTCGTGCTGATGGCATTCGCCGCAGCACGGGGCCAGGTGCTGCAGGAGAAACCGGCATTCCAGGAGAAGATCGACGTCGTCGAACACCTCGGCGACACCATCGACCTCACCCTGCCGGTGATCAACAGTGACGGCGACACCATCACACTCGGCACCGCGTTTGTCGGCGACCTTCCCGTCGTGCTGGTCTTTCACTACAGCGACTGCCCGATGTTGTGCAGCCTGGTGTTGAACGGCGTCAGCAGCATCACACGCGCCAGCGACCTCGTCCCCGGCGAGGACTACCGGATCATCACCGTCAGCGTCGATCCGAACGAGCTGCCGCAACGCAGCCGGGCGTCCGAAGAACGCTTTAACGGCGAACTTCCCGACACGAAAGTCGGGCAGCCGTGGACATTTTACACCGCCGAACAGGCGACGCTGGATTCGTTGACCACGCAGGTCGGGTTCAAGTACTACTACGACAGCAAACGCAAGGAATTCATGCACCCGGCTGTCGTACAGATTCTGTCCCCGGAGGGCAAGATCGCCCGCTATCTGTACGGGATCGAATACAAGAAACGCGATTTCCGGCTGGGCATCGTGGAAGCATCAAACGGCGAGATCGGCACAACCGTTGACCGCGTGCTGCTGTATTGCATGCATTACGATCCGGACGCCGAGGGCTATGTCGTCGTCGCCGGACAGGTGATGAAACTCGGCGGTGCGGTGACACTGATCATCTTCGGCGTCGCGCTCAGCCTGCTCTGGATGAAGGATAAGGGCCGGCGACGCAAGGAAGTGGCCTAGATCGCTGTAACAGTAATTGAATACCGAGTTCCGACAACCGTTTACCGGCAACGTCCCACCCCTCGGAGGCGGGACGAGTGACGGAAACTGTTTTTTGTAGAGTTCGGACAACCTAAGTTTCGCCCGGCGTTGAGCGAACGATCCATTGCGATCAAACGCCAACATCCCGGGCTGACCGGCGAAGCCAAATCGGTCCAACTTCGCCACGCGGACGAGGGTCCAACACAACCCGTTCGCATGTGACGCATAAGGAACGTGCATGGACACCACGGCTACATTCTGGCTGCCATCCTCGGCCTCGACCATTGCCAATGAGGTCGACGGCCTCTTCATGTTTCTCGTCTGGATGTCGGTCTTCTTCTTCGTCCTGATCGTCGCCGGCACGATCATGTTTATCACCAAGTGGCGACGAAAGAAGGGCGATGTCGGCAGGCTCGATACCGGCCCCGCGCACAACTCGTGGCTCGAGGCGACGTGGATCGTCGTCCCCACCCTGCTTGTGCTGGTCATCTTCTTCTGGGGCTTCCGCACCTACATGAAAATGGCGGTCATTCCCGGCAACGCGATGGAAGTCAAGGTCACCGGCCAGAAATGGTTCTGGTCCTTCACCTACCCCGAAGGCACCGCGACAGTCAACGAGCTGGTCGTGCCGGTGGATACCCCGGTCAAGCTGCTGATGTCGTCGCAGGACGTCATCCACAGCTTCTACGTGCCCAGCTTCCGCGTCAAAAAGGACGTGCTGCCGAACCGCTACACCGTTACCTGGTTCGAAGCGACCCAGACCGGCGACTACCACCTGTTCTGCACCGAATACTGCGGCACGAAGCATCCGAAATGATCGGCACCGTGCGCGTGCTCAGCGACAGTGACTACAAGGCATGGGAAGAAGAGGCGATGTTCTCCGGCGAAGGCATGAGCATGGCCGAATACGGCGAACGCCTCTACGTCAGCAAGGCCTGCGTCACCTGTCACAGCGTGGACGGTTCCCCCGGAAACGGACCCACCTGGCAAGGCATCTGGGGGCATGACCAGCCGATGGCGGACGGCAGCAGTATCGTCGTGGACGAAAATTACGTCCGCGAGTCAATCCTCAATCCAAAAGCGGCTATCGTCGCCGGCTACCAGCCGGTGATGCCGACATACCAGGGCCTGTTGAGCGACAAGGAAATCGACGCCCTCGTTGCATACATCAAGGAGGTTGGAGGTGGCGGTGAATAATTCGGCAACAACAACCGTCCAGGACGCGCCGCGTTCCGCCCTCGCCATTCCGGCCAGCCGGGACGACAAGGGCCTGCCGCATCCGAACTACCTCAGCGATGGCGGCAAGGGGCTGTGGTCTTGGCTGACCACCGTCGACCACAAGCGCATCGGGATCATGTACCTGATCGTCGTCATGGCGATGTTCTTCGTCGGCGGCATCTATGCGCTGCTGATCCGTGCCGAACACTTCGCCCCGGGCGGGCAGCTGATGAACGCCGACCAGTACAACCAGGCGTTCACGATGCACGGCGCGATCATGACGTTCCTGTTCATCATTCCGTCGATCCCGGCAATTCTCGGCAACTTTGTGCTGCCGCTGCAGATCGGCGCGAAGGACGTTGCGTTCCCACGCCTCAACCTTGCCAGCTGGTACGTCTACATGTTCGGCGCCGCATTCGCCGTCTACTCGCTGGTGACCAACGCCGCCGACACCGGCTGGACCTTTTACACGCCCTATTCGACCGAAACCGGCACCGCCGTCATCTCGATGACACTCGGCGCGTTCATCCTCGGCTTCAGTTCGATCTTCACCGGCATCAACTTCATCGTCACGGTGCACAAGCTGCGCGCGCCAGGCATGACCTGGTTCAAGATGCCGCTGATGGTCTGGGCGCTGTACGCGACCGCGATTATCCAGGTCCTCGCGACCCCGGTCCTCGGTATCACGCTGCTGCTGTTGATTCTCGAACGCGTGTTCGGCGTCGGCATCTTCGACCCGTCCATGGGCGGCGACCCGGTGCTCTACCAGCATTTCTTCTGGTTCTACAGCCACCCGGCCGTCTACATCATGATTCTGCCCGGTATGGGAATCATCAGCGACCTGATTGCAACCTTCTCGCACCGCAAGATCTTCGGCTACAAGTTCGTCGCGTTTTCTTCGCTGGCGATCGCCCTGGTCAGCTTCATCGTCTGGGGCCACCACATGTTCACCAGCGGCCAGTCCGAATTCGCAGTAATGGTGTTCAGCTTCATCACCTTCATGGTCGGCATCCCTTCGGCGATCAAGGTGTTCAACTGGACGACAACGCTGTACAAGGGGAGCATCAGCTTCAGCGTACCGATGCTATACGCGTTGTCGTTCCTGTTCAAATTCACCATCGGCGGCCTGACCGGCATTTTCCTCGGTGCGCTGTCGGTGGACATTCACCTGCACGACACCTACTTCATCGTCGCGCACTTCCATTACGTCATGGTCGGCGGCACCGTCATGGCCTTCGTCGGCGGCCTGCACTACTGGTGGCCGAAGATGTTCGGCCGGATGTACAACCGCACCGCCGCAACCATCGCCTGGGCCTTCGTTTTCGTCGGCTTCAACATGACCTTCTTCACCCAGTTCATTCTTGGGTCGCAGGGCATGCCACGGCGCTACTGGACGTATGTCGAAGAATTCACCCGCATGCACGGATTCTCATCCTGGGGCGCGATGATCATGGGCGTCGGCTTCGGCGTCATGGCGATCACACTGACCTGGGCCGCGTTCCGGGGACGGGTCGTCGGATCGAACCCGTGGGGCGCGTTGACCCTGGAGTGGACA
Organism: bacterium; assembly: GCA_963675295.2. Taxonomy (GTDB): domain Bacteria; phylum Electryoneota; class Electryoneia; order Electryoneales; family Electryoneaceae; genus BMS3BBIN04. The sequence continues at coordinate 445,212 of CAXXKJ010000002.1, read as the reverse complement.
CACGCAACCAGTCCGCCGGAACCGCACAACTTCCCGGCGACACCAGACGTTGCGCACGGTCCGTACGACTACGATAAGGTGATCCCGCGTGTTGACGAACCGGCCAACGCCGGCGTCGGACACCCCAGCCCGGCGAATGCGTAAGATGGGCTTCGGGCTTCGGGCTTCGGGCTTCGGGCTTCGGGCTTTGGGCTTCGGGCTTCGGGCTTCGGGCTTCGAAATATACAATTACCACGGACTTCAGTCCGTGGATGCTAAAGGTGTCATCCTGAACGAAGTGAAGGATCTCGTCGTCCGAGATCGCTAATCTGGAGATTCTTCAGGTCCTTCAGACCTTCAGAATGACATCACCCCCGACATCATTGTCGTGGGCATGAACACAACACAAAGCAGTACGACCATCATAAAGGAACAGGCGATGGCCGACAGTGCAGCACAGGCCGCCACGGCGGAACACGGACACAGCCACCCGGACTACGTGCAGCATCATTTCTACGATGCGTCACAACAACGGGAATCCTCCAAGTTCGGGATGTGGGTGTTCCTCGTGACCGAGGTCCTCTTTTTCGGAGGGCTGTTCGCGGCGTACGCGATCTACCACACATGGCATCCGGAAACCTTCCATGACGCCCACAAGGTGCTGGACTGGCGTCTCGGCATGCTCAACACTTTCGTGCTGATCACCAGCTCGCTGACCTTCGCCCTCTCCATCCGCTACCTGCAGGTGGACAAGGTGAAAGTCGCGCTTTACAACCTGATCGCGACCTTCGTGCTCGCCGGTACCTTCATGGTGGTCAAGTATTTCGAGTACGCGCACAAGTTCCATCTCGGCCAGCTGCCCGGCAAGTTCTACACCTACACCGGCCTGGAAGAAACCGTCAACCCGCACGTGTTCTTCAGCATCTACTTCATGATGACGGGGTTGCATGGCCTCCACGTGCTGATCGGCATGGGCGTGATCGTGTGGCTGATCGTGCGCACCGCCAAGGGCCATTTCCATTCGAAGTATTACAACCCGGTCGAGGTCAGCGGCTTGTACTGGCACCTCGTCGACCTGATCTGGATTTTCCTGTTCCCGCTGCTGTACCTGATCGCCTAGAACAGGAGTGCCAAATCGGCAAGTACAAAGTCAGGAAGTACAAAGTCGGTAAGTACAAAGCCGAAAGCTGGCAAGAGCGTCATCCTGAACGAAGTGAAGGATCTCCAGCTTATTGGAGCTGTAAAAGCACGTCATTCTGAACAAAGTGAAGAATCTCGTCGTTGTCGGTGACGAGAGACGAAAGACAAGAGACAAGCCCATGAGTTCCGGACACGATCATGAACACCACATCCTGCCGCTGAGCGTTTATTACAGCGTCGCGGGCGCGTTGTTCGTCCTCACCGTCATCACCGTGGCGGTGGCCCAGTATGACTTCGGCAGCATGAACATCATCGTCGCGATGGCGGTTGCCGCTGTGAAAGCGTCGCTGGTTGCGCTGTTCTTCATGCACCTCAAGTACGACAACAAGCTGTACGCGTCGTTCTTTGTCGGCTCGCTGGTCTTCCTCGCGACCTTTGTCGTCTTCACCATGTTCGACACTGAAACCCGTGGCCGGATCTACGAGGACGTCAACGGTCCGATCAACCAACGTGCGGTGATCTACAACGAGGACGGTGCCCCGCTGAAAGCCAACGCGCATGGCGAACACGGCGACGCGTCCCACGGCGAGGAAGGTGCCGCCAGCGAACACATGGATGACGCCGCCGCCGAAGGTGAAGCCGTCACAGGTGAAGCTGCCACTGATGAAGCCGCTACCGGCGAAGGCGATGCTGCTGCAACCGGGGACCACGCAGGCGAATCCACCACCGGGGATGAACCCTCCGCAGCCGGCGGGCATTGACCCGGACGTGGAAACAGCGTATCCTGAGCCCTACTTTGCCGTCATCAGGACGGCACTTTTTGACCATAGTTCGTGAAATAATGAGCAAACTGTCGCAGGAGTAAGAGAATGAAGACGTTGCGTGGCTTCGCCTGGACCAGCACCCTCGCAACCTTTCTGCTCATCTTTACCGGTGGGCTTGTCCGCGTTTCCGGAGCCGGACTCGGCTGCCCGGACTGGCCGAAGTGTTTCGGACGCTGGCTGCCGCCGACCTCGGTCGAGCAACTTCCGCCAGACATTGACCCCAGCCTGTTCAACTTCACCCTCGCGTGGATCGAGTACGGCAACCGCATGCTCGGCGCACTCGTTGGCATTTTCATCCTGATCACCGCGATCCTTGCGATCAAGGACGCCCGCCGTTTCCCGCGTGTCTGGATTCCGGCGGTCGCCTCGCTGATCCTCGTCGCCTATGTTGGCTGGCAGGGTGGCCAGGTTGTCGCCAGCGGGCTGGAACCATTCCTCGTCGCGATCCACATGCTGCTGTCGTTGACCATCGCGCTGGCACTGCTCTACACCGCGCTGCAACTGCGCTTCCTGCGGCATCCGTATGTCGAGCGCCGCCCGCTCTATCCGACCAAGCTCAACACCTGGCTCACCATCACCTCGATCCTCGCCGTGATCCAGACCATTCTCGGCACGCAACTACGCGGCGCGATCAAGGTCATCCGTGAACTGGAACCGCTCGGCGGGCATTCGTTCTGGACCGACGCCGTCGGACCGATCAGCGTCATCCACCAACTGCTTGGCGTTATCGTCGCGCTGCTGGTGATGCACAACGCCGTCACGCTGATCAAACGATCCGAGCAGCCGTCCACCCTCGTTTTTCAGGCTGCGGTCAGCGTCACCGCCGTCGCGATGGGACAGATCGTCGTCGGGCTGGCAATGATTATCTACGGCTACATGCCGCTGCTGCAGGTGTTCCACCTCTGGCTCAGCGCGCTGCTGCTCGGTAGCCTCCTGATTCTTTTCGTCTGCGTGAAGTACAACTTCCTGCCTTCCATCGCATCGTACCAGATAAACCAACGACGATGACGGAGACCCCTGATGTCTGACGGAAAAGCTATCGGTGGTATCGTGGCCGGCGCGGTGGTTGTCGCCACCCTCGCCGTATTCGCCACCTTCATCCTGACCAACGCCGAGAAATCCAAGACCGAACTACCGATTTACGGCACTGTGCCCGACTTCGAGTTCGTCAACCAGGATTCGGTCGCCTTCGGACGTGACGATCTGTTCGGCAAAATCACCGTGGTCGACTTCTTTTTCACCACCTGCCAGACCATCTGCCCGGTGATGGTGGTCGAAAAGCAGAAGCTATACAACGCCTTCGACGATACTGACAAGTTTCAGATCGTCTCGATCAGCGTGAACCCACAGCATGACACCCCCGAGGTGATGAAACAGTACGGCCGCGAGCACGGTGTGACCGACCACCGCTGGAATTTCCTCAACGGTCCGATGGAAGAAGTACAGCGCGTTTCGGAGAAAGGCTTCATGTTGCCGGCGGACAACCTGCCGATGGGGCATTCGTCCAAATTCGCCCTCGTCGACCCGTACGGCCAGATCCGTGGCTACTACAATTCGCTCGAACAAAAGCCGATGATCGCCCTGCATGATCAGATCGTCGTGTTGCTTGAACAGATGAACGGTGAGGACAACTGACCGTGGAAACACTTCCACACGCCAGCGCACACGCCACCCTGAACGCCGTCCTCAACGGTTCCGCCGCCGTCTTCCTGCTGCTCGGCTGGCTGCGTATCCGCCGTGACCGTGTCAACTGGCAGGCGCACCGCAACCTGATGGTCGTCGCGCTGGCCCTCTCCACTGCATTCCTGATCAGCTATCTCGTCTATCACGCGCAGGTCGGGTCGGTGCCGTACCCGTTCCACGACTGGACCCGGCCGCTGTACTTCACCATCCTCATCCCGCATGTCATCCTCGCGGGCCTGATGACGCCGTTCATCATCGTGCTGGTCATCGCGGCGTTGCGGCAGAAATTTACCCTGCACCGCAAGCTCGCACGGTGGGTGTGGCCGGTGTGGATGTTCGTCTCCATCACCGGTGTGCTGGTCTACCTGATGCTCTACCGGCCGTGGATGGGATGAGAAAAGACAGTGGTCAGTAATCAGTGGTCAGCTAAACGGCGAAGGGATCAGCATTCAGTGTTCGGCAGGTTGGCGGCAGGTGTGTCATGCTGATGCTGCGTCTATCCGTGGCGATACACGCTCCGTTCACCCGAACGTTACCGCCAACGCTCCGGCGAACGCCATCCCGATCGCGATCGTCCGACGCGGCGTGATCGGCTCCTTCAACAGCAACGCAGCCAGCAGAAACGTGATCACCGTCGCGGTTTGATTTAACGCTGACGAGATCGACAACGTCGTGTACTTCATCCCGCCGAGCCAGACCATCGTCACCAGGTACGCCCCGAGGAACGAACCGAAAAAGGTGTAGCCCCACCCTTCCCGCTTCATCAACGATTGCAGCGCGATCTTCCGGCGTGGATGTACCGTGAGGATCAGCAACATCGTGCCGAGGCCGCCTACTACCCGCCAGAATGTCACCCACAGCAGATGGTTCGACTCCAGCACCGGCTTGATAATCGTCAGCCCCGCCGCCATCAACAACACGCTGCTGACACCCCAGATCGTGCCTTCGATCAACCGCCGCCGTTCCAGCTTCTCCTCATTCTTCTCGTAGCTGGAAATGAACACCGCCGAAACCACCGCGCCGACGCCAATCCATTGCCACAGTGTCAGCCGTTCGCCGAGAAACACAAACGCGAACAGGATAATCGACGGGCTGTACAACGAGTCCACCACCGCGAAACGGCCCGCACCGAGCATATTCAAGCTGCGGAACAATGTCGTGTCCGCCAGCCCGATGCTGAGCAATCCGCCGACCATCGCCAGTCCGTACACGCTGAACGGCAAATCTTCCGGGAAGAACGACACCCCCAGCACCAGCATCGTCGGGATCAGGAGCACGAACGTCAGCGCGTTCTTGAACAAATTCAAGCCGAGCGGACTGACCGTTTCGCCGCTCTTCTTGAACAAAATGACGGCGGACGCCCAGATAAATGCCGTGGCGAACGAGAGCAGCTCGCCGTAGTAGGGAATCGGTGCGTTCAAATGAAATATCGTTCGAATTTCGGTTGAATATCGACGAAATTTCGACTAAATTTCGTTAAAATTCCGTCAATCCGGAGGATACCATGCACGACCAACTGTCCGCACAGGCCATTATTTCCGTTAGCGATTTTAAGGCACGCACTAGCGAATACCTACAGTATCTCCGCGAGCAGGGCCCGATTGTGCTCACCCAGAACGGCAAATCCGCCGGTGTACTGTTATCGCCGCAGGCACACGACCGCCTGCACAGCGAAATCAAGGAACTTGCCGCGATTGCGAGAGGTCTCGCAGACGGCAATGCCGGCAGGTCGATTTCAACTGACGAGCTGAAGCGCCGCTTGTCTGAACGCAAGCAGTCAACCCGGAATGCAGGATGAGGCTAACCTGGTCAACGAATTCGGAAGCTAGTCTTGCAGCGATCTGGGAGTACTATACTCAGTTTTCGGAAGAAACCGCTGATGAGGTCATCCAGCGCATCATCTCGCGTTGTGAAGACCTGTTAAAACTACCGTGGCAGGGTATTGTCAGGCCGCGTGTCGACGCTGAAGAAATTCGATATATCATTGTCGATTACTATCGCGTCACGTTTTCCATCTTTGCTGACGAAATCCAGATCCTTACCGTCTTCGACTGGCGGCAGAATCCCGCCAGTGAGGGTTGGTCAGAGTAGCTTCTTCGGCACTTCCCGCGCACGCCGGGCTGATTCCACATGCGGGCTCAGCTCAGGATCAGGGTCGTACGGCGCCTCGCCTTTCCCTTCCAGTTCAGATGCAATATCCTGGACCTCGACGCCGGTTAACGCTCCCATCACCCATTTCACCCAGCGATGGACATCGTTCCGCCGGATTTGCGTCCGCAGATCCCGCATCCGCCGCCGCCGCTCACGTGGATCCATGTGCAACGCACGGTGTAACGTGTTCGCGGTCCCTTCCAGGTCGTACGGGTTCACCAGCAACGCACTCTTGCCCAACTGATCCGCCGATCCGGTGAACATGCTCAACACCAGCACGTTCCTGTGATCGCCGGACGCCGCCGCGTATTCCTTCGCGACCAGGTTCATGCCGTCCCGTAACGGCGTGATCAACGCGATCTCGCAACTGCTGTACAACGCAAGCAGTTGCGACCGGTTCAAATGCTTGAAGAAGTAATGGATTGGGACATACCCATGCCGACCGAAACGCCCGTTGATCCGGCCTGTCAACTGGTCGAGCTGTTCCTTCAGATCCGAATAGGTTTTCACCTGAGTCCGGCTCGGCACCACCACCTGAATCAGGCTGATCTTACCCTGCAATTCCGGGAATTTTTCCAGCAGCCGTTCGAACGCGAGGAAACGTTGCGGAATGCCCTTGGTGTAATCCAGCCGGTCCAGTCCAAGCACCAGGTGATCGACCTGGTACGCCTGCCGAATCACTTCCATCTCCATCTTCACCGCGTTGCTGCGCGCACCACGGTCAAACTCGTCGAAGTCAATGCTGATCGGGTAGTTCCCGACATGCACCTTGCGGTTGTTGATGGTGAAGGTCGTGTGACGCCGCTGGATCCGGAAGTTCGTCTTGCGTAACCGCTCACGCGCCAACGCGACAAAATTGCGCCGGTCACGTAACGTCTGAAATCCAATCGAATCGTACTGGATCGTCCCGTTGAAAATCTGCTGCGCCCACGGCAGCCGCCGGTACAAATCCGGCGCGGGGAACGGGATGTGATGAAAATATGCGATCGGTTGTTCGACACCCAGCTTGCGCAGATGATACGCCACCCGCATCAACTGGTAGTCATGCACCCAGATGAAATCGCCCGGGCCGACTTCTTCCGCGATGTGTTCCGCGTAAATCCGATTGACCTTGTCATACTCTTCCCACTGCCCGACATCAAAATGCGTCGTGCCGAGAAAGTCGTGGAACAGCGGCCAGATGGTCTGGTTGGAAAACCCGAGGTAAAATCGATCGACCTGAGCTTCGGTCAACGGAATCGGATGGATCTTGTACGTGTGGTCCCGGTTGTACTGCTCCGCCAGCGGACGGATTTCCTCGTCCTCACCCATTCCCGGCCAACCGATCCACAACCCGCCCTCCGATTCGAGAATCGGATTCAGCGCGGTCACCAGTCCACCGGAAGACGGTTTCAGCGTCTTGGTCTGCCCGTCGTTGACCACTGCCACCGGCAAGCGGTTCGAGACGACAACCAGGCGTTTGCCTAACATGCTACTGCCTCACTGATTGAAAGGGGACGGTTGCGTGAGAACGACAGAGTCTTTCATCGAACCAGACCGTCCGAAGGTTCCAGACGTTCGATCTCCCGAACTAGGTACAACGCAGGTGATACCACAGTTCCGTTTGATTGAATTGAATTCGAGCCTCTCGAGAACCTAACACTTTGTTTTTCCCAACTTTTCGCGTTCTTCAAAGTTCTTGCCCGTGTTGGCTCTGACAACGCGGGTAATCAAAACACGACACACCCGGATGCCCGCGCAAGCTCTGTCGGCGCGACCTATCCAACCGTTCCCAACTCGACTCACCTACCCCCGTAACGCGCTCAGCCACCCTTCGAGGAAACGCATCAGTTCACGCGGTGGACGTAACAACAAATCCGCCTTCGTCTCCCGCGCCTCGTTCCGCACCAGCACCCGCAACCCCCTGGTCCCGATCACCTCGAACGCGTCCTCGTCCGTCTTGTCATCGCCGAGATAGGTGAGGTAGGTGCTTTTGTCGACATCCTGCAGGATGCGATCAACCGCCAACCCCTTGTTCCGTCCGGGGACACGCAGTTCCCGCCCGCCGTCGAACTCGTGCAGCTCGAGACCGGTTTTCTCCGCCAACGATCCCATGATCTTTGCCGAACGGTCCATCAGGTGCTCGCGCATGTGCGCGTCGGTGCCACGCCAATGCAACGCGACACTCGCCGGCTTCACCTCGAGATGACTGGAAAACTCCTCGTTTTCCGCCCAGTTGATGACTTCGTACAACGCTTCCCGGGCTTCGTCCGAGATCGGCCACGTGGTCCGTTCACCTTCCTCGTTCTGACGTTCCCAGCCGTGCGTGCCCCACATCTCTACCGGCACATCCAGCTTGAACAGACGGCTCAACCCCTGGATCGACCGGCCAGAGATCACGATCACACGGCTGCGATCCGCCTTCGCAATCTCGTTCAGCACCTCCATCACCTCGGGGTACGGTTTCGCTCGCCCGCGCTCGTACACGAATGGCGCCAGCGTGCCGTCGTAATCCGTCAGCAGCACACGATCCTTCGCCGCCTTCACCTTGCTGTAGACATCTTCCAGTGTGTAGCCGTCACGCAGCCATTTCATCGTCGCCGATTCCTGGTCGGTTGGGTTCGTCTCGCGTCTTTCGTCCTTCGTCTCTCGTCAGTCAGCACAGTTGGTGACTTTCGACTTCGGACGTTGTACTACCGACTTCCTTTTACTTATCAAACTCGTTTTCCATCCGCTTGTCCCACGCACCCGGCTGGTCACGCAAGTACTTGTCAAACCACTCGATATGCATACGCTTGGTTTCGAGGTACTTCGTCCGCGTGCTCGCGATGCCGTGGTTTTCACCCGGCCACTTGATGTACACCACATCCCGGCCAAGCGTTTCCAGCGCCGCGAACATCTGCGCGCTCTCACCCACCGGCACATTCGTGTCCGCCTCGCCGTGCAGCAACAGGAGCGGCACCGTGATGTTGTCCGCCTGGTACACCGGCGACTGGTCGTTGTACCACTGCGTCGCGTTCCACGGGTACGATCCGGTGCTCGCCTTTTCGCTGTAGTGCACACCCCACCAGCCAACACCCCAGTAGCTCACCAGGTTGCTGATGCCGTAATTGCTGACCGCCGTCGCGTACGGGTAATAATCGGGATCGTCCTTGTCCATCGACAGCAGGTACATTGCGAGGAAACCGCCGTACGAGCCCGACGCAAACCCGACCCGGGCACCGTCAACACCCGGCACATTCGCCACGATATGCCGGACACCTTCGTTCATGTCACGGCTGGTCAGAATGCCCCAGTCGTTCGCGTGCGTGTCGGCGTATGCCTGTCCGTATCCGACGGCGCCACGCGGCACCGGCACGTAGACGAAATACCCTCGGTTGGCGAACAATTCAATCAGGAACTGCCAGCTGTCGCCGTACCCGATTACACCACCGTACGTTTCCACCAGCATCGGGTAGCTCTGCGACTCGTCGTAGTCGCGCGGGTAGTACAGGTAGCCGTAGACCGTGACACCGTCACTGTTGACGTAGTCATAATCCTCAACCCGCGGAACCGGAATCGTCAAACGCGTCGATTCCTGATTCAGGTCGATCAGCACACCGCCCTTTTCACGCTTGCTGTTCCACGTGTGCACATCCCACAGATCGTCCACCACGTCGCCACGGTAGGCGATCATGTCCGTGCCTTCGCCGGTCGCAATCGTCAGATTCGAGAAGCCCGGCGTGGAAACACGCTGCGCGTTGATCTGCTCATCTCCCGGCGACCATGTGCAGTACAGCACCTTCTTCATGTATATCGACGAGAACGCGACTTCGTTGTCGTCTGTCCACACGAATTCATTGTCCCGGGACGTCCGGTACAGCATGTAGTGAATTGACGGTTTGAACTCCGGATCGACCACCTCGGTCTCACCGCTTGCAATGTCCAGGATCCACAACCGCTGATGGCCGGTGTTGTAGTATGGCGGCGGAGAATCGTCACCCGACACCTCACCCACCGGCGCGGTGAACGCGATCTTGCTGCCGTCCGGGCTCAACGCCAGCGCCGTCGACCACGACTGCTTCCGGCTCTGGTACACTGATTTCAGCTCGCCCGCTTCCAGATCGTACACCAACAGCTCGAGCATTTCGTACGGACGATCCCGCAACGGCAACGAGCGTTTGAACGCCAGCGTCTTGCCGTCACGGCCGACATCCCACGCGTCCGGGTTGTACTTCATCGTACAGACACGTGTATCCAACCCGTCCGAGATCCCGTAGTAGCGAATCTCATAGTGATTCCGCCAGCCCGCCCAACGGTCGGCCAGCTTCCACACCACCTGGTAATCTTCCTCGTTCTCGTTTTCCAGCGTCTTCATGTAGAACAGGCCGAGGCCGTCCGCCGACCACTTGAACTGGCCCGCGTCCTCAAACTCGGTGTCAATCCGCTGGACTTCGTTCGTCTCACGATGCCAGAGGAAGAACCGGTCGCCGGACTTGAACAGGAGACGGTCGCTGGCCGGTGCCCACGCCACATTCGATACGCCCTTCGAGGCCGTGTACGTCCACACCAGCTCCTCGTCCTTCGTGTCCCACACTTCCAGCTTGTCCGTCACCGCATCATCCTTGCGGCTGCGACGGCTGATGTCCGCAGCCAACCAGCGTCCGTCCGGGCTGATCGCCAGCGCGCTGACATTGTCGCTGCGGAAATAGTCGATGATATCATACGGGTGTTCCGGATCAACCGTCACCGACGGTGCCCACTCGGCAGGCGTGTCCTCACCCATCATGTACGTTACCTGCACCCCCCAACTGTCTACCGCCTGGGTGTCGGACAACGCCACCGCCAACAGCACACGGTGGTGCCCCTGATCCAACACAAACTTGTGCTTGGTCGTGTCTGCTTCATCCTTGAACTCGGTGCGCGATTTGGCCGACTCGCCGTCGATGAACAACGCGAACGGCGACTGCGTGACCACGCTCAGCTTGCCCTCCTGCCACGCCGGCGAACTGAGATACGTCGCGAGCAGCGCGAAACGGGTGCCGTTGCCGTCGTCACCGACCGGGATCATGCCGTCCGACGCGCCGAACGTGACTTCCTGCCCGACACCGAGCAGCACCGGATCGCCATCTGCCGGCCAGAACTCGAACGGGTTAATCGGCAGAGTTTCCAGCAATCCAGCCACCGGGTCAACGTCCAGCCCCTCGTCGGCATCCGCATAAGGAATCGTCACCGGACCCGCGAGCAGCCACTGGTCCACGTTCACCGTCTCCGCCGATCCTACCGCCGCAACCACCAGCAGCAGCACCAACGCGATGCCTGTCACACGCCCGCTTCTGTTCATCCTGAATCTCCTTGCGCGCCGAAATCTCCCTGCGCCCCGATATCGTCTATGTTTGTTCGTTTGTTCCGTAACCAGAATAGCCGGTTGGCCCGGGTCGTCTTGCGACCCGGGTGTCCCACCTCTCGCCACCCGCTGAAAATAGAGGCTTTCACCGGACAATACAACGAATTCACCGACCTCACATCGCCTATCGATACCCCGCCAACCGGAGGCGAACCCGGTCACCCTCCACCCCCCTTCCTGTTTGTATATTCCTGTGGGGTTGAGATTCACTTGAACGCAAGGACGTGACCATGCCACAAACCTTCCGCGACACCCAGTTCAGCGAGGAACACAGCAGAACCATCCTCGGGAACGGCGACCCGTATGCGTACGGCCGCATGGACCGGATGACTGGCTGGGAACGGTGGCTGAACAGGGCGGGACGTATGCTCGGACGAGGGTTGACACGTATCGAAAATGTGATGGTCCGGCTGGTCATCCAGATCGAGATCACCCACCTGCGCCTGCGTCTGCGTACTCTGTACAAACGCCTCGGCAAGCTGGTGTTCTACCTCCGCGTCGGTGAAGACCGCCGGGATGCGCTCGAGGATTCACGCACACGCGGCTTCCTCACTCGGCTCGAGCAAACCCACGCCGAGCTCGCCAGCCAACGCATGAAGCTGCAGGAGCTGTTCCGCGAAAAACGCCGGGACGAGTTCGCCGGAGCCTGATATCGGAATCCGATCACACGTTTAGCTGATTCTGTTGACCCGTTTTCCGGAATCCGATCACTATCCTCCGATCACTATCCATTACCACGGACTTAAGTCCGTGGTAAGTATACCGATGACAATCACGTTGCGGATGATTCACCCTTACTTTCATGCCCCAGACATTCATGTCTGGGGTTATCCATAACTGAACGACACACATCGTCTTTCATCCATCACGGTGCGAACCATGTCCCAACATATTTGGCCCTTCACCGGCACACGCATCCAGACACTCTTCGGCATTGAGTACCCCATCATCCAGGCCGGCATGGTCTGGGTCTCCGGCGCGAAACTCGCCGCTGCGGCTTCCAACGCCGGCGGGCTCGGCCTGATCGGGTCCGGATCGATGAAACCGGACCTGCTCGCCGACCACATCCGCAAAGCCCAATCCCAGACGGACAAACCGTTCGGCGTCAACATTCCATTGCTGCGCGGGGACGCCGAAGACCTGGTCCAGGTCGTGCTTGACCACAAGGTCCCCGTCGTGTTCACCTCCGCCGGATCACCGAAGAAATTCACGCCCACGTTCCACGAACACGGTATTAAAGTCGTGCACGTCGTCCCGTCGGTTACTCTGGCGAAAAAGGTTGAGGCGGCGGGCTGTGACGCGGTCGTTGCGGAAGGCTTCGAGGCCGGTGGCCACAACGGCGTCGACATGATCACCACCATGGCGCTGATCCCGCAGGTCGCGGACGCCGTCCAGATCCCCGTCCTCGCCGCCGGGGGCATCGCGGACGGCCGCCAGATCGCCGCCGCCATCCTGCTCGGCGCGGACGGTGTTCAGATCGGCACACGCTTCGCCGCAACCGTCGAATCCAGCGCGCACGACAACTACAAGCAGGCCGTCGTCAACGCATCCGACCGCGACACTGTCTTCCACCTGAAACAGATCGGCCCGGCACGCATGGTCCGCAACGCATGGACCGAACGCATCGCCGCCGCCGAACAACGCGGTGCCTCGGTCGAGGAATTGCGCGAGTTGTTGGGTACGAAACGCGAACGCCTCGGCATTTTCGAAGGCGACCTCGACGAAGGCCAGGTCGAGGCCGGGCAGGGCTCGGGTTTGATCCGTGACATCCCGTCCGCAGCAGACCTTGTCCACCGCCTCGTCGACGAAACCCGCGCAGCCATGACCGTCCATCACGATTGATTATTTCCTGGGAACAGCGCCAGACCGGGGACATTTTGTCTCTAAAGTGTCCCGGTCTCATTTCGCAACATGCCCACGACATTCATGTCGTGGCTCATCCGCCCGTGATTGTCCCTGTATCCTGCCGGCCCGTTTCGGCGGTTCGCAGGACTGATCCGCACATGGTCTTGCCCGTGTTGGCTCTGACAACGCGGCTCATCCGCAACCGTCCACCCGCACCCCGTTGACACCCATCACATCAGCCGATGACAACCCCGTCAAAGTGACACATCGCACACCATCCCACCCCCACACCAGCGATCTTGTTCGGCGAACCTAACAAATGCCGGCTACCGGATACCGCACGAACCCGGCTGCCAGTTGAACAGAGGGAGAATCATGAGACACCTGACACTGTTATTTGTAACCGCAATCCTGACGCTGTCATCAGCAATCGCCCAACCCACCCTGAACTGGATGACGAATCTGTCTGGCGCGGACAACCGGCTGTTTAATGCAACAATCGCCAGCTTTGACGACGGCATGATCGGCGCCGGCGTGCAGAACGCTGTCGGCACACCATCCATGGGGTACGCCGCACGGCTCAGCACGCAGGGCACCATCCTCTGGGAACACACCGTGTCCCTGGCCAACATCCGCATCGAGTTCCGCGACATTTGCACCGTGAACGGAATCACCACCGAGTACCTCGCCGTCGGCAACGCCACAAACATGAGCACCGGCCAAACCTACATCGTGCTCTCGCAATTCGATCAGAACGGGTTTGACCTCGGCACCCGCACCTGGTCCCCCGGAACAAACAACACCGCGACCTCCATCGAACCCCTTGCCGGCGGCGGCTATGTCATCGCCGGAGCCGTCGATTCGCAGGGCTACCTGTTCTACATCAACAGCAGCTTCCAGATGGAATGGGAACATTACTACACGCAGCAAGGCCCGTTGACCTCGATGATTACCGATGTCGTGCAACGCGCTGACGGTGGGTTCTACACCGGCGGCAATGTCTACGACAACTTTGTCCCGCAGCAGTGGGTGATGCGGCTCAACAGCTTCGGCAGCATCGACTGGTCCTACACCAATCAACTCACCGACTACGGCTACATCGAAGGCATCACCGAAGCGCCGAATGGCGATTGCATGGCGGTTGGCGGCGACTTGCCGAACGGGGCACAGTTTGACGCCTGGGCGATCCGTCTGGCCCCGGACAATATCGTCCGCTGGATGCGAAACTACGGCAACGATCCCGAAGCCGAAGTCGCTACGTGGATCGGAATCAATCCCTACGGCGGCTTCTTCATCGGGGGCTACGGCCAGCAAACCCAGGGAGTGAACCACGATATGATGCTGTACCAGGTGAACGAGCTCGGGGATGTGGATCGTGTCGATTTCTTCGGCGACATCGAGTCCGAACTGATGCTCGGCTATGCCCTGGACAGCAACAACGACGTCATCGGCGCGGGGGTCTACGACGGCTCCCAGGCGGTCGCGATCAAACTCGATATCACCGCCCAGTCGCTGAACGTGAACATCTTCCCGATCGGCATCGGCGGCCTCGTTGTGCCCGCAATCGGCGCGAACTGGTTCAACCAGATCGACATTTTCAACGAAGGCCCGCAACGGAACGCCGACTTCTGGATCAACCTGACTCACCTGGATTCCTACAATTCAGTGAATCTCAATCGACGAGTCAACGCGAGTCTACCCGCAAACAACAACATCACCGTCTATGCCAACGCAAGTATCCACTCGTCCGCCCCGCCGGGACATTACCGCATCACCCTGTACGGCGGATCCTACCCATGGATTATTGAAGCCCTCGACTCCTACGAGTTTGAAAAGGACATCGTCGCTGCCCCGAACGCCGTCACGGATTGGGAAAACGTTGACTGGGAACGTGCCGTTCAGCTCACCTTCCACGACCAGAGCCCGGCGACATATGCGTCCGAACAGGCCGACGCTTCGCTGCCCGCCAGCTTCAGCCTCGGCACGGCGTATCCGAACCCGTTCAATCCGACCACCTCAATCAGCGTAAATCTCCCGGAAACGGCCGAGCTGACGGTCAACGTGTACAACGTCACCGGCCAGCAGGTGGCGACCCTCGCGGACGGATCGTTCAACGCCGGGACACACAGCCTGACCTTTGACGCGTCCCATCTGTCCAGCGGCCTGTATTTCATCCAAGCCACGGTACCGGGTAGGCTGAACGCCATCGAGAAGGTGACCCTGATGAAATGAGGATCAGAAGCAGATGCCCGCGGTAGCGTCGTTTCACTACCGCGGATTATCCGCCCGTCTCCCGCCCGAGTTGCCCGTTCCAGCCCCCGCGCCTACCTTTCGGAACCCCCGATTCTGAGCGCGGACGGACTCCGTATTTCACGTCCTGTCCCCGCTCACAATTGCACGACAGCCCGGCTCCGGGTGCGTCCCAACCCGGACAACCGTCAACACAAAGGACCGTTCGGTGAAAACCCCGCCCGTACCCGCGCACATCCAAGCCCTGAAACCGTACCAGCCCGGCCGTTCGATCGAAGAAATCCGCGAAGAGTTCGGCCTCGAACGCATCATCAAGCTCGCGTCCAACGAAAACCCGCTCGGATCCTCGCCGAAAGCCGTCGAAGCGATGATCGAAGCCGCAAAGGACGTCAGCCGTTACCCACGCACCGGCCTGCGGCTGCGCGAAAAACTGGCCGCGCACTACAACATCGGCCTGGACGAAGTCGCGGTCGGCGCCGGCAGCGAAGGCATTCTGCTCGCCGCCATGCGTGCCTACCTGCAGGCCGGTGACGAGGTCGTCACCGCCGAGGGTACGTTCATCGGCTTCTACGTCATCGCGAACGCCATGAACCTCATGGTCACCACCGTCCCGCTGACCCCGGATTACACGTACGACCTGGACGCCCTCCTCGACGCGATCACCCCGGCGACGAAACTGATCTACATCGCCAACCCGAACAACCCGACCGGGACCGCGTTCCGCGACCAGGCCTGGCGCAACTTCCTGCAGAAACTGCCCAAGGGCGTGCTGGTCATCATGGACGAAGCCTACTACGAATACGGCCGCGATCTCGCCACCGATTACCCGGATTCGCTCACGACCCGGCACCCGCAACTGATCACCATGCGCACGTTTTCCAAGGCGTACGGCATGGCCGCCGCACGGATCGGCTACGGCGTCGCGGACCCGGAAATCATCACCAACATCCTTAAGGTCAAGCTGCCGTTCGAACCGGCGATCCTCAGCGAAATGGGCGGCGTCGCCGCGCTGGACGACACCGAGTTTCTCGAGACCACGCTCCGCACCAACCGTCAGGGTATGGAACGCCTGCACACGCTGCTCGACAAGCTGCGCCTGACTCACACCGACAGCATCGCGAACTTCACGCTCGTCGTGTTCGAGTCCGCCGAACGAGCCGCCGCGGTCAGCGACGACCTGCTCAAATTCGGCATCATCGCCCGCCCGATGATCCCGTTCCGGCTGCCGCATTGCGTCCGCATCACCATCGGCACGCCGGAGGAGATGGACGTCCTCGAGTCCGCCCTGCAGGAAATGTTCGGTTGACCGTTTGCCAGCACCTCGCCACTCGAAACACAACGGGCCGGATCGTCTGATCCGGCCCTGTTTAATACCCGCTCTGTCCAAGCTTACTTCAACACCACAAACCGCTCCGCCGCCTGCCACGTCTGCCCGCTCATCCGTGCGAGGTAGATCCCGGACGACAGCCCGTTGATGTTCAACGACACCGCGTGTTCGCCCGCCCGTTGCGCACCCTGGTGGATCGTCTGCACCAACCGCCCGTTCACCGTGTACAACTGCAACGTCACCTGCTGCGCGTACGGCAACTCGTATCCCAGTATCGAGCTCGCGTTCGCCGGGTTCGGATACACCCGCAGGTTCCGTGCCCGCATCGGCGGTTCCGAACTGTCCGTTGACCGGTGCGTCGGACTCAGGCTGATCTCGATTTCCGCCAGTTGGTACGGCTCATTCCCGGCTTCCGCGTACATTCCGGCGAACTGATCGACCTTGTCGCCGGTGTGGGTCAGCAGATCGTCGATGAACCTCGGATTCAACGTCTGCATCACCAGTTCGATCTCGACCGTTGCCGCAGCCGGCATGCGATACTGGACGATGTCCACGCCGGTCGTCTGCGGACCTGTCGCACGGTTGAAATTGCGGTCGAACCGCGCACGGCCAAAAATTCCGGTGTCGTCATAGTTCTCGTGATCGATGTCGAAGCCGCGCGGCGGAATCCGGTTGTCCTTCAGGTACTGCCCGGCTCGTAGCAGCGTCCACGTCCGTTCGTTATCCACATCTCCCATCACGCCTTCGTAAATCTGCACTTCGTCCTCGGCGTCGATCCGGTTACGGTGAACTTCGTATGGTGTGTCCTCATCCGGAATCCGCCCCTCGCCGTCCCATTCGCCCGACTCGAACAACACGTTCCCCGCCTCATCCCGCGCCGTCACGTGCAGCCACATCCGACGCAACGGAATCCCTGTCGGCAACTTGTGCCCCGTCCGGCTGCGCACCTCGACATCCACCACCAGTGTGTCCCCGATCAGCTCGTAGCTGCCATGCAGGGACGCCGCCCGCTGCAACATCGCCGAGGTGTGACCCAGCGTTTCATCAAACTGCGCGTCCGTCGCGGTAATCCCCAACTCCGACAGGTTGTCCTGGATCAAACCCAGCATCGTCATGTTCGCGCCGGCCAGTTCATGCTTGCCGAACGGCGTGTGCGTTTCGGTGTGCCACGGCGGCATCGTCGAAATGTCCTGCGGCGTGGTTGTTTCCGGTACGTGACACGTCTGGCACTCAATCCCCTCACCCGGATAGTCCGAGTTCTCCCATTCGAGGTACGGTGTCTGTTCCGGGAATTCACCGGCGATGTTGCCGTTGTTGTCGACATAGGGTGTGAACAACGTGTGGCAGGTGCCGCACAGTTCGGAATCGCGGATGTGTTCGCCGTAGGTCGGCGTGAATCCGGACTGGTTGATCATCGGGTTCGGAAAGATGTTCTGGTACGGCCCGTAGATTACGTGTTCGTCCCCGATCTCATACCCGCCAGAATAACTAGCTTCGGTGCCGAGGTTGTCCGCCTGGATCTGGTGACACAACGTGCAGCTCACCCCATCCAGCGCCAACGCCGACCCCATCGCCTCATCGAACGTGTACCCGTCCGCGCCGTCATATATCGCCTGCGTCCGGCCCAACGGGGCGTGGCACGTTGTGCACTTGTCCTCGATAATCGCCTGCAACGCCGGATTGTCCTGATTCTCCGCCATCACCTTCGCCTGCCACACCGGATCCTTCGCCGCGTTTGCCATCATCGACGACCGCCACGTGGTCGGCGGCGAAATGTCCTTGTTGTTCTCCATCATGATCGAGCCGTCTGAGGAGTGACAGTTCGCGCACACACCCGATCCGGCGAAGAGCGACGAGGTGTCTGTCGGCAAGTTCTGCGCGAACAGAGTCAACGGCAACGTCAGGATAACTATCAACAAATGCCTGGCACTCGTGGTACGGAGCATGGACGTTTCTCCCAGACAATAACAGCTGTGGGCGTTGGAGGTCCTGTCATCGGCGGCCAGTACAGGGTATGTGAAATAATAAGCAAAGATTAAACAAACACCAAGATCGTCGGGAGATCCAGAGATTAACGACCCGTTCACCGGAGTTGGAACAGGAACGGTCAGCAGAGAATCGGATTTCGAATCCGGAATTGATCGTGTTTTCCGGGTAACGTGACACTTTGGATCCTTCCTGTCAATTGTGGGAACTGGGGATACAGAACGTGGCTGTTCATTTGCTGTTAAATCCTGCGCCTGTCTCCGTTTTGAATGGTCGTAACGAACGAAACCGGCGTGCGCAGAGCGGTAGCCGTTCTTCTCCCGCCAGATCAACTCCGGATAGATCAGCCGGTTACGATCCGGCTTGATTGTCCACTTCATCCCTCGATTCCAACCACCGCCCGGTCCGCCCGGTCCCTGACCCCGCTTGTAACGCTTACGGGGTTTGGGCTTGGGACGTTTGAGGCGGCCGTATTCGTCAAGGAGTTCCGGCGGAACCGGCTCGCCGCTGGAATCGTAGATGGGGCCATGGTCGCGGAGCGGGGCGAACCCGTTCTCGAGGCCGGTCGGTAGGGACAGGGATGAGTGATGAGTGGTGAGTTGTGAGTCAACAACAACGGGCTCGGGGCTCCGGGCTTGGGGCTCACAAACCGGCTGCGGATGGCGGTCGACGGGCGGCGGTGAAGGGGCTGCCACGAATGGGATTCGTGGTCGTTGAGATCCGGTTGACGGGTTAGCGTGTTGATCAGCCGCGTTGTCAAAGCCAACACGGGCAAGATCAGAGGGCGGATGATCCGCGATAACCGGCTGACGCCGGCTTATCACGGGCACCATGACGGGCTCGGGGCTCCGGGCTTGGGGCTCGGGAAGTCGCCCTGTAGAGTCGGCGCGTCCGTTGACGAATGCGCCGCCTCCTCGAGGTCCAGAGAAAACTCGCACCAGCAGCGTGATGATCACACCGATGCCCGGCGCGTGTCGCAAGAAATGCGCGAGACGGCGGAACCAATACAGGCTGTATGTCGGGACGGCGAGGGGCATACGGTGGGTCGGCGGGTTGGTGGGATTTCGGCAGACATCTGTTCCAGGACAGAACAAATGTTCAGTTGATGATACGGAATCTGGACGGGGTTGTCAAGAGGCAGGCAACCCAAATGGAACCACGGAATACACGGACGACACGGAAAACGGTTGATACGTAGCCTGTTTGCGACGGTGAAACGACAATTGTTGCAGTATCGCTTGATTTCCACGACGGTGTATTGTACGTTTCGTACGAGATTGACTTTATGTACATGAGGTACGAACCATGAACAGCGAACGCATGCAGGCGAGTGAGCTTCGGTCCGAACTACGGGACGTGCTCAACCGTGTCGAATACAACAAGGTGCGGGTTCAGATCCACCGTCGCGGGAAGGTGGCCGGTGTGCTGGTGCCGTTGGAAGATTACGAGCTGATGGAATCGATGCTGGATAAGGCGGATGCGGCGGCGGCACGCAAAGCAATGGCCGATCCGGCACGGCACGAGTGGAAGGATATCCGTCGGCAAGCGTGAACCAACACGACCGAGCCATGCCACGCATCACGTTTACATCCGCCGCACTACGCGATTACAAGAAGCTGCCACAACAGTTCGTCGAACGTGTCAACCAAGCCATTGATGCGCTCGAGAGTGATCCGTTCCCGACAAACCACCGCAAGCTCAAGAGAGCCGATTTCCTGTATCGCATCCGCGCTGGCGAACACCGGGTGGTGTACGAGTATGTTGAAGGCGCAGAAGAATTGACCGTGACACGGATTCGGCATCGGAAGGATGTATACAGGTAGAAAACCATGACACCCGACTTGGCAAGCAAGTCGGGCCACCCGGCCGTCTGTTTCCCTTTATCTAATCTGGGACGCTAACTTGTTCAGCATTAAATTCAACAATATGAACATCATCGCCAAATGGTATTTCAACTCTGTATCTATCTGATGATTTATATTTTATGATTATATTTCCTTCTACATATGTATTTGGCCATAATGTGTGTCTTTTTACCAATCCTAACTCGGTTGCAAGATTTGCTGCTGCATATATTTGATTATTATATCTTATTGTATTTCCGACCTGTAACATTGATTGTGTAAATGTTTGAGGATTACTACTTGTTGATGTAACATTTACCACATCTCCACCAATGACCCCTGTAGTTGTTGTTGTAGTATTTGAACTATAGGATGCTGCTGTAGCACTCAACGCTAATGCAAAATTATTTATTTGCTGCATAGTTCTGATTTTTTTCATATATATATCGCTTGGATATACATATAATGAATCCATCTTTTTCCTATTATCATAGTAATAGAAGACTCTTGCGTGATCTGGGAATACATTTAACAAACTATCAGTTTTGTTGAAATATAATATGTGACAAATTAACTCATACTCATCTTTCTTATGCAAATATAATGCTATTGAAGTGCTGTCCTTTTCAGAAAAAATAACTTCATTGCCATCTACATATAACATCTCTTTAGCTTTATCAGGTTCTATAATTGGGTGGAATCTGACAATATAAACACATCCTGGTATTAACATCAGGAATACAATCAAGAGTAAAAGCTTTCTCATCATCCCCTCCCCCATGACCAGAGTGCTTTGAAAGCATCAAAAAAGGCCTGACGCAAGTCAGGCCTAAAGTACGAACTATTGCTTAGCTTTACAAAAACTTCTTCACCTCTTCGAGCAGACCCTTAGTCTCGTTGACGGACTAGATTGTCAGGGCTTTCAACGCCAGTCAATTGAGGCTTGACATCAAACATCTGTTCAGTTACATTCCTCGTATCCGGTGTCCGACCGGATCCAAGACCTGCCCTCAGTTACACCCCGGCATTTCACCCACATCTTTACTGCCATGCGTTTCATCGCCCGCACCCCACACCTGCTGCCCACTCTGTTGCGCCTTATCCGGCACATCCTTTGTATCTCGGAACGCATGACCTCTGTCCAGACACCCGATGATGCCTGCGAGGTAAAACGTGCTACTGCGGATCATCCGCCTGAACCTCAATCGCTAGCGTTGGAAAGCCCGGAAAGACTTCCTGTAACCCGCCGTCCGCAATCCCACCGAACCCAGCGTCCCGAGCCCGAAGCAGGATCTATCTTTGATCCCAACCGCAGCTTTCACCGGACCCGTTCGACCAAACCACCCCGAGGCCCCTCCGAGGACCGTCCCGGCCTGCCCACCGGTGTTCGACGAGGCACCTATAAGGTCAAGGAAAACATCCAGCCGCTGCGGCCCTGCCCGATCCTGTACGACGATACCGGCCAGCCCGTCCCACGCGAGCTGCTTGACCCATATGGCCGTCTCAAGCGTCCGCCACGCAAGCCCCGCCGGCACTACAAACCCGGCCATGGGCCCGGCGGACCCGGCGGAGGCTGGAACAGGGGGTTGCGCGGCCCACGTCCCGAACCGCCTCGCCTAGTCTACCCCGAACTGATCTCCCGCCGCAAACACGGCTATTCCTCCGCGCACGCTGGCTTTGTCCGCTATCTCCGTCCGAATGATGTGCCCGTGTCCGCTTGCGGACGCGGACTCGACGCACTCGCAAACAGAGAACAACCAGCGGCATTGAACCCGTGTTCGAAACCTGGATCTGCTCGTGTTTCGCTACCAGAACACTGCCCGTCAATCGATTCTTCAGACATCATCCTGAGCGAAGCAAGGAAACTCATTGCTGCAGTTCCAAGAGACGGAAGACCAGAGTTGAAAGACTCCGTCAGCCCCGCAAAAAAACCACTCCGTAACGCAAACCAGGCAAAGAAACAGGGACACATTGTCGCCAACGTGTCCCTGGATAAGTCTGTTGCTCACAGCTCAAAGCTCAGAGCTCACAGCTGCTGTTCCTCAGAGGAACTTCTTCACATCTTCGAGCAGGCCCTTGGTGGCTTCGACGGACTTGTCGAACATCGCCTGTTCCTCGTCGTTGAACGGATACTCGATGATCTTTTCGACGCCATTCTCGCCAACGATCACCGGCACGCCCATGTAGATGCCTTCGTGCTTGTATTCCCCTTCGAGGAACGCGCAGCACGGCAGCACGCGACGGCTGTTCTTGACGATCGCTTCCGCCATTTCGACCGCGCCCGCGGACGGAGCATAGTAGGCCGAACCGAACTTCAGCAGCTTGACGATTTCACCGCCGCCCTTGGCCGCACGTTCGACCATGGCGTCGATCTTGTCCTTGCTGACCCAGTTTTCCAGCGGCAGGCCGGCAATCGTGGTGAAACGCGGCAGCGGAACCATCGTGTCGCCGTGCCCACCGAGAACCATCGCCTGGATGTCGCGCACGCTGACGCCGGTTTCCATCGCGATGAACGCACGGAAACGCGCGGTGTCGAGAATACCCGCCATACCGAAGATGCGGTTCTTCGGGAAGCCCAACGTCTGCTTCGCGACGTAGGTCATCGCGTCCAACGGGTTCGCAACCATGATCACGGTCGCGTCCGGGCTCTGCGCTTTCACCTGTTCCATGCACGGACGAACGATCGCGACATTCGCCTCGAGCAGATCGTCACGGCTCATCCCCGGCTTGCGCGGACGGCCGGCGGTGTGGATCACAATGTCCGAGCCCTTGGTGTCGGCCCAGTCATTCGTGCCGGTTACCTTCGTGTCCTTGCCCCATACCGGCGCGCTCTGACGCTGGTCGAGACCCTTGCCCTGCGGCATGTCCTCGATCACGTCGATCAACACCACTTCCTGCGCCAATTCCTGCAGCATCAAGCCTTGCGCCACATGCTCGCCGACATACCCACCACCGATCACGGTGATCTTGCGTACCATCGCTCCCTCCGTGTCTGATCCAAAGTTCTTGTGAAACCTGGTTCAATCTTCAACCGGATAATGTCGGGAACGTACCAAGCAAACGCCAGAGAGACAGAGGTCTTTCAACAACAGGGATGAGGTGTGAGGTGTGAGGTGTGAGGGATGAGGGATGAGGGATGAACGAATACAATCGAGGGTCGGCTGGCCGGTGAGTGCAATCTGTCGTGAGCATCACTTGAATCGGCACGAGCAGGTTTGACTAGTATAAACCAACAGGACTGCAAGCAATCCGGTCGAGCGCTCCGCACGCACGACTGTATTTCTGTACATTGATTGTTCGCGTGTACTCGTTGACCCCGGGGGAACGACGACGATGTTCAACCTTATCAAATTCAGCGCATCCACACCAGGGTCCGTTCCCGGACCGGAATTCAACTTCATCGGCAACCTCAGTCTGGGCGGACGTGGCAACCCGCCCGAACAACCGATCAAGCTAAGCATTCCGTGGGACGACCTGCAGCCCACCTTCGACCTGTTCTCCGTGATGCGGTGGAGTACACGTGTTTCCAGGTTCGTCGGACGGGACGAAGAAATGGCGGCGTTGCGGGACTGGGCGACCGGGTCGCAGACGGTGTCGGCGAAATTCGTTGTCGCGCCGGGCGGAATGGGGAAAACACGGCTGGCGGCGGAATTCGCGCAGCAGATGATCGGCGAGAAATGGTCGGCGGGGTTTGTCCGGCTGAATGAACCGGTCAGTTTCTACGTCTCGAAGCACGGCCTGCTGCTGCTGGTTGACTACCCGGAACAACACCCGAAGGAAACGCGCGAGCTGCTGAAAAACCTGTCGGAGTTGGGCACGGACACCCGGGTCCGGGTGCTGCTGCTGAGCCGGTCCGATCCGGACGAATGGACCGACATGCTGAACGAAGCCCATGTGCGCACGAAGGTGGACATGCAGCCATTGCGGCTGAAACCGTTGCGCGGCGAGGCGGCGCATGAGCTGTACACCTCCGCGCTGGAAAGGCTGCAGGAGCAGTTCGGCCTGGGCGGTGACGCGATATCGGTCGAGGCGCTGGACGAGTGGGTCAAGCTAGCACCGGAAAACGAACGCGCGCTGTTTGTGCTCGCGGCGTCGGTGTACGAAGCGACCACGCCGGGCGACGCTGAGATCAAATACGCGGGTCGTGAGATTGTGACCTCGCTGGCGGACCGGGAGATTCAACGCCTGCGTGAAGCGGCAAAAGCGGCGGGGTTCGGCGAGCTGCCGGGCACGCATCCCGACGGGCTGGCGCGTCTGGTCGCGATGGCCGCGATGCACGGGCCGGTGCCGCTGAGGACGGTGAAGGCGTGGGCGGCGAACCCGGATCTGAAACTCGGTCTGGGTGACGCTGAGATGATCGCGGAACAGCTGAAAGAAGTGCATCTCGCCGGCCGCTGGGTGGTGGAAGGCGAAGACGCGGGGACAGCCACGCCTGATGCCGCGCCGCTGGTCGTGAAGCCGCCGGAACCGGATATCGTGGCGGCGGCGTTGCTGCACGTGGTGTTGTTCGCTCCGGACAAGGACGACTCGGTCGCCAATCCCGAACGCCTGTGGGCGGCGATTGAACCTGACCCGGCGAATGCGTTCAGCCGGATTGAGCGACTCGCCGATGACATGCACTTTGTGTTGGGGCGGGATACGGCGCCGTTGCGGGATGCGCTGGAACGGATGGTGGATGGGGAAGCAGAACGGTGTCGAGTTGTGCATCCACTGCTTCGAGAGGAACGCCTTCCTCAAGTATTTCTTCCACTGGCATGTAATGCCTGTCGAGAGCTTCTCTTGCATACCGAGGATTTATATAAACGATCAGATTTGAACAACGATTTGTCGATCTTTGAGGAATATCGCGGAAAACCTGTTGAAGCGCTTGAGGCGAGCGAAGAAGCGTTGAAGATGATGCGTGGGCTGGCGAAGGAGAATCCGGCGCGATACCGGCCGGATCTTGCCCTAGGCCTGAACAACCTGTCGGTCAAGTATTCCAACCTGGGGCGGCATGACGAAGCGTTGGAAGCAATCGACGAAGCGGTTGAAATCCGTCGCGCGCTGGCAGAGGAGAATCCGGCGCGATACCGGTCGGACCTCAGCAACAGCCTGAACAACCTGTCGGTCATGTATTCCAACCTCGGACGGCATGACGAAGCACTGAAGGCGAATGAAGAAGCGGTTGAAATCCGTCGCGCGCTGGCGGAGGAGAATCCAGCAAGATACCGGCCGGATCTCAGCGACAGCCTGAACAACCTGTCGATCCGGTTTTCCAACCTCGGACGGCATGAAGAAGCACTGGAAGCGATTGAAGAAGCGTTGAATATGTACCGTGCGCTGGCAGAGGAGAATCCGGCGCGCCACCGGCCGGATCTCGCCCAAAGCCTGAACAACCTGTCGATCCGGTTTTCCAACCTCGGGCGGTATGACGAAGCACTGGAAGCAATCGAAGAGGCGATTCGGATTCGGCGTGCGCTCGCCGATGAAAATCCGGTGCGCTTCAATGCTGATCTGGGGGCAAGTCTATTTCAGCGAGGACTCGTTTTGCATGGATTAGCGCAGGCTGATGACGCCTGCCGGTCATGGACGGAGGCGAAAGGGTTGCTTCGGCCGTATGCGGAGAAATGGCCGGATTCATTGCCCGGGCGGTGGCATAGGTGGGTGGTTATAAGGTTGCGCAAGCATTGTGGGGGGTGAAAAGAAGCAAAAGACGCAAAAGAAGTAACAGATAGGAACTGAAAGTAAAAGACAGGAACTGATAGGAACAGATAGTAAAAGACAGGAAAAGAAAGAACAGACACAGAAAAAGCCGCAACGAAAATCGATGCGGCTTGAGATAACGACGAGATCCTTCACTGCGTTCAGGATGACACCCTGAAACAACCGTCTATTCGGCCTCTGATCGTCCGCGTTTGCATCTTTTGCAACACGGGCATTGAACCAGACACAGAAAACCCGGCCTGAACGAACAAGCCGGGTTGGATAGGCTGCGACTAATCCCGACCAGCTCTTTTGTGGTCGGGGCATACAAAAACGACTCATCACGAATGATGAGTCGTTGGAAAATCACTCACAAGTACATGCAACCGTCTGAGCGTCCGCGTTTGCAAGCAAACACGGGCACGTGCTCACTCGTCCCCTCAGTCCTCGGCGGGCTGAATGTGGACGGTTCTCGGGCGACGGCCGGCGGTCGAGAATTCGACGACGCCATCCACCTTCGCAAACAACGTATCGTCCTTGCCCAGGCCGACATTCTTGCCCGGGTGGAACTTCGTGCCACGCTGGCGCACGATGATCGAACCGGCCGTTACCGCTTCGCCACCATAGCGCTTGATACCAAGCATCTGCGGGTTGCTGTCACGACCGTTCCGCGACGAACCCATACCTTTTTTATGTGCCATTTCCGGCCTCCGCTTTCAGTCCGTGCTTACGCCGGAACCTTCACCTGCTTGATGGATATGCGGGTAAACACTTCACGCGCCGAGCCGCCCTTCTTGAAGCCCTTGCGACGCTTCTTCTTGAACACCCACACCTTTTTGCCGCGGGGATGATCGACAACTTCCGCCGTCACAGAGGCGCCGTCGACATACGGACCGCCGACAACAACCTTGCCGTCCCAATTGGTCAGCAACAGCTTGTCCAGCGTAACCGATTCGCCAGCTTCCGCCGACAGACGCGGGACATCGAGCTCTGCCCCTTCTTCAATGCGGAATTGACGTCCCGCGATTTCTGCAATCGCGTAGTTCATGGGATAACCGCTCCCGGTTGTGTTTTTTTCCAGAAACGCAAAGATAGACCGTGCCCCGCGAAGAGTCAACGGATTCCGCGAGACCTTCTCCGGAGATAGGACCGGGACTCGGCTCTCGTGTCTGGTCTCGCGGGACAATAACACCACGATACCCGATATGGAATGGCACCATGTCGGGCCACGCCGTTCGCGGCTCTCGGCACGGAACCCCGGTCTCTCGTCTCGTCTCTCGTCTCTGGTCCCTCGTCTCTCGGGAGGACAACAAGCCGCGGCGTCCCTACAGGACGCAGCCGGAGAGATTGGGCGAGCGTCCGGTCGTGTGGCTGAAGCCACACGCTAACCACCCATCACCGCTACGCGGTGATTACCGGGCTCAGGGCTCGGGGCTCAGGGCTCAGGGCTCAGGGCTCAGGGCTCGGGTTACGATCATGCGGGTAACACGCTATCCACCCGTCACCGCTACGCGGTGATTATCGGGCTCGGGGCTCGGGGCTCGGGCTCGGGGCTCAGGGCTCAGGGCTCAGGGCTCGGGGCTCAGGGCTCAGGGCTCAGGGCCCAGGGCTCGGGTAACGATCGTGCGGGTAATCCCGACCAGCTCTTTGGCGGTCGGGGCAAACAACACGGGAAATACACTGCGAGCCTAAGGTCCGGAAGATACAGAATCGAGCGGCCGGATGAAAACAGCCTACATATGTACTCAAAGATTGGCAACATTGTGCGCTATTGATTGGTGACAGTGCGATAAGAGTTGGCAATGATGAAAGATCGTTTAGCGTGTAAGGCGTTCCTAACGCTTAGTATGCACAAACATTGGAGATCAGAGCCGATTAGACTCAATCTTAGCGAAATCTGTTGAAAAACACGGCATCTTTGTTGTGTGAAACCACCCAGCTTCGTACGTTTCACCGGATGACGTACTGGTGTCCACCCGACGTAGCCTGCCTTTGAATTTCCGTTTCCGTCATCCAACGAAGAGTTGTAAGCCGTTACCAACGATGAATCACGGTTGGACAGCTATGCGTCCCCGCCGTGTTCACGTGACGGCGGTATCAATTGAACCGATTCACCCTTGGGCGCAGGGGGTTGCAGGTGAAACATGTGTTGACGTCTGTCCTGGCGTCCGTTCTCATGTTGGCGTTTGCCGTCGGTGCGGTGGCGGACCCGGTGCCGACCACCATCGACGATTTTTTCCTGCCGGGATCGCAGCCGGATGAGTCCGGCACCTTCCGTTCGCCCGGCCAGTGCGACAACTGCCACGGCGGATACGACCAGGCGGTGGAGCCGTATTTCAACTGGGCGGGCAGCATGATGTCGCAGTCCGCGCGCGACCCGATGTGGCTGGCGTGCCTCGCAGTCAGCAACCAGGACGCACCGGAGGTGGGGGATTTGTGCATCCGGTGCCACACCCAGTCGGGGTGGCTGGAGGGCCGTTCGACGCCAACGGACGGATCAGCATTAAACGCAGACGACCGCGAGGGGCTGCACTGCGCGACCTGCCACCGGATGATCAAGCCGAGTGAGCTGGGGGAGAATCCGTATCCGGACGATCCGGTGTACACGGACAACACGTACTCGGTGGATCAAGCATATCTGGCGACGATCACCGCGATTCCGCCGGTGGACGGGAACGGGATGTACGTGATGGACGACGCCGAGATCAAGCGCGGGCCGTATTTCGAAACCACCGCGCGTCACTCTACGCTGTACTCGCCGTATCACAAGGAAGCGGTATTCTGCGGCACGTGCCACGATGTCAGCAACCCTGTGTTCGACCACGCTGGCGGACGGGACTATGTGCCGAACGCGTTCGGGCAGCCCGCCGGTCAGTTTGACACGTACGGTTTTTTCCCCGTCGAACGCACGTACAGCGAGTGGTTGCAGTCGGACTACAACTCGCCGAACGGTGTCTACGCGCCGCAGTTTGGCGGCAACCTCGAATATGTCTCAACCTGCCAGGATTGCCACATGCGGGATGTCACCGGCCAGGGCGCGGACATGAACGACGCGCCGATCCGTGACGACCTGCCGCTGCACGACATGACCGGCGGGAACACGTTCGTGCCGCTGATGATCGACGATGCGTTCCCGGGTGAGGCGAATGTGGCCGCGTTGAACGCCGGCGTCCAGCGAGCAACGATGATGCTGCAGCTGGCAGCGTCGATGACGACAGAGGTTACGGAGGTTAACGACTCGTACGAGCTGCAGGTCAACGCGAGCAATGAAACCGGGCACAAGCTGCCGTCCGGCTTCCCGGAAGGGCGGCGGATGTGGCTGCAGGTGCGGGCGTACGATGAGTATGGCGAGCAGATTTACGTTTCCGGCGAGTACATCGACGCGACCGCCGACCTGATTCACGATGATGACGCGAAGATCTACGAGATCAAACCGGGGATTTCGACCGGCCTGAGCCCGGTGGTGAACATTCCGGCGGGACCGAGCTTCCACTTCGTGCTGAACGACACGGTCTACAAGGACAACCGGATTCCGCCGCGCGGGTTCACGAACGCGGGATTGGAAGCGGTCGGTTCGCCGGTGGTAGACTACAGTTATCCGGACGGGCAATACTGGGACGTGACGACGTATACGTTGCCGGACGAAACCGCACTGGTCGAGACGAAATTGCTGTACCAGACGACGAGCAAGGAATACATCGAGTTCCTGCGGGACGAAAACACGACCACGGACGACGGCGACAATCTGTACCAGTACTGGCTGGATCATGGCATGTCGGCACCGGTTACGATGCAGGCGGTGACGGACACGCTGGAATCGTTGACCGAGCCCGGCGAGCTGGTGGTCACCCTGTTCCCGCATAACGATCCGATTATCGTGCCGGCGAATGGCGGGCCGATCTCGTTTGATGTGACCATCGAAAACCAGACAGACGACGCGCTCGATCTGGATGCGTGGACCGATGCGCTGCTGCCTAATGGCAACCCGTACGGACCGCTGGTGCAGGCACCGGTGCTGCACCTTGAACCGGGGCAGGTGTTCCAGGCGGACAATTTGAGCCAGAATGTGCCGGGATCGGCTCCGGCGGGCACGTACACGTATCGCGCGCATGTGGAAGATCTGCTTGGTGAATACACCGCGATGGGGTCGTTCACGTTCGAGAAACTGGCCGGAGCAGCGACGCTCGCCGGGCTGGACGAGTGGACATTCCACGGTTGGCCGGTGACGGCGGACGGAGTTGATGTGCGCGCGTCACGGGAGGACGGCCTTGCGGTGACGTCACAGCCAAATCCGTTCAACGGGATCACGGTGGTGACGGTGAACCTCGAGCAGGCGACGACGTTGCGGGTGCACGTGTACAACGTGCTCGGCAAACGGGTCGCGACCCTCGCCGACGGGCGGTACATGTCCGGCCGGCACCAGTTTACTATCGATGCCAGTTCCTGGGCGAGCGGGATCTACGTGCTGCAGGTGGCGCGTGAAGGGGGCGCTCCACTGCATCACAAGATGTTGTTGATGAAGTGATGCCGCTTCGTGTCAGGAGACATTACGCGTCTGGTCGATTATCCACCGGGCGCGTTTTTTTTGGTGGGGACGATGGGGTGTAATTACTTCTGTAGCAGTAGCTTGTGTACCTCTGTCAGCGAAGCAGTCGAAACCCGGAGCAGGTACATGCCGGTTGGATAGGGGTTTGCGTCCCAGGTGAACGTGTGACGGCCTGCCTGAAAGGAACCGTCCGCCAGGTTCGCCACCTCGCGGCCCAGCACGTCAAAGATCGCAACTCGAAGTTGACCGGCTTGATTCAACTTGACCGTGCAGGATGTGGTCGCGTTGAACGGGTTCGGGTGAACATCATCCAGCAGCTCACCGGACGATTGCTGCTGGATTGCCGAGTCAGCACCGGCAACCCTCTCTTCCACCAGATCGCCGCCGTCATTTGTCTTGGTAAAGCGCAGGCTGGACCGGTTTATGGGGCCAGCCAGATAATCGCCAATCATGACATGCGCACGGTATTCTCCTGTTGGCATGTCCGATGGAATCTGGATCGATGGGTTTCGCGTCCGCTTGCCATGCGGCAATGTCAACCCTTCTTCGACCAACAGCGTTGTCGTTTCGCCAGTTGGCAGGTATTCGATATCAATCCAGGCGTCCACGGTAAGGGGATCTGCCAGGTTGAGCATGACGGTGTGCAGCTGCAGTGAGCCGCCTTCATGCGGGATTTCAGGAGTGTCCCCATAGTGTACGACATTTACGCTGACCGGATTCATCTGAATCTTGCCAACGCGACCGTTTACCCGATCCTGGCTACCACAGTAGACAAAACCGCGCTGGTCAATCGTCGGCCTGACGTCATGAAGATCCCACCACCGATGGTAGCCTGACACGTGAATTGACGTATGGAGCAGGCGCGTCCCGTTCAAATTGTACAGGTAGACACGGAGAGTGGCATCTTCATAGTCAACGTTGACAATCCCGAATTCAGGCAAAGCGAATATCTGGTCTAACGGACCGTCCCAGTCGTACCCGTCGCGACGCCAGAGGATTTCGCCCTGTGGTGAAATTTTTGCTAACGATTCGTCCTCAATGAGGTAAGCTGTACCGTGCGGGCCGGGAAGAATGTTCCTTGCTTCGAGGAATGAGTCTCGCGCGATATGGCGGATTGAATCGCCCGATGATGTGAAGAGGTGGATCCCCTCGGTGCTAAGTACTGCGGCGTGGGGCTGTGTTTCTGAGCTAAACTGCGCTGTGCCATACGCACGTGTATTTTGCCCCCAATCAGCGAGTTGGCGATGCCAGGTTCGCTGTGAAGTCGGGTTGTAGTGATAAAGTTCTACAGTATGATCGCTGGCAAAGGACATTTCTTCCATCAGGATCGTATATCCCTCACTATTGGTTACCATATCCCGTACGGAAAGACCATCGTAGTAGGTTAGTTCTCTCGGATTGCCACCGGGATTAAGTCTTGCGGTATAATAGTAAGTTGGAAACCACGCGCCGAGGTCCGCGGCATAGATAGCAAACACCCCGCTGTTCAGATCCCAAGTCAGCTCCATGATGCCAAAATCCGCGTACTCATCCTCATACCAAAGGCCGGCATACTGCGTGTGCTCAAATTCACCCCCCTCGGAAATGTATGTAAGGCACAGCATTTCGACACCGTCCGGCAACCGGCCCTGGCCAACAACGATTGTTTGACCGCTTGTTGTGTCGGTCACTTTTTCGGCGACATCTCGGCCGTCCTCGACAAAGAACGCTTGTGACCAGGCGAGTTCGGCGAAGTCGGCGTAGGTGACTGTAGGTAGAAACAAGGGGATCACGAACAGGGCGAGAAGCGTGGCGGTGATGCGTTTCATTGGATCGTCCTCCTGAGTGCGATTGTCAGTAATATAGCAGAGAAAAACCAGTCGTGGGATAATTCCGGAACAGACATCGAACCTGTACGCCGATTTGCGCTCGTGGGGGAAAGTCAGATGAGCCCTGCTGGCGGAGCCATCAGGGGCACGTGATTGTCACCATTCTGTTCGATGGTGGATGAGCCGCGGTAGCATACGGAAGCTCCAGCGGGCATAGGGTATTGAACGGGTGGAAGAGCCCAGACATGAATGTCTGGGGCACGATTGGTTGTCACACGGATTCTGGGGGAAGGAGAACAGGATTTCGAGGTGCGCGGGTTTTGTTGTGTATCTTGATGTCATGAAGAGAACATGGACAACACACTTTCCAGCCGGGCATGGTGGAAAGCAGGCTGACCGCACGCGGTGTGGCATACGCATGATTCCACGGGCACGGGCCGCTCGGGTCGTGCGGCTGGCGGGAACCATGCTGCTGCTGGTGGTGGTGAGCGGATGTGGGTTATTCGAAACGCGGGATCCGGAGTCGCCGACAGGCTCGCAGGCGTCCGACAACCTCGCGCTCAGCCCGACCGAAGCATTGATCCAGCTGGAATCCGCGATCACGTTGCACGATCCGAACCTGTACCTGACGGCGATCTCCGAGACGTTCGAGTTTGCCGCGACGCCGTCCGCATTCTCCGAAGACCCCGCTTATTTCGACGACTGGACCTACACCCGCGAGGATGTGTTCATCCGGTCGCTGCTTTCCTCCACCCTGCTGCCGCCGGATTCGACGGCCACGCTGACCTTCACCCCGATCGAGGAAGTGTCGTTCGCCGACTCCGCCGTGTTCCGTGAGAGCTACACTCTCGAGATCGCACCAGCCAACGAGACCCTGCCACGTTTGTACGCAGGTGTCGCCGACCTGACCCTGAAACGGGAGCAGGACGGTGGCTGGCGTGTTGTGCGGTGGTTCGATGACGCCGGCGGGGACGATCTGACCATGAGTCACCTTAGGGCGGCGCTGTAAAACGGGCTGCGGGCTGAGATCCAAGGGTGGATAATCCCGACGAGCTCTTCTGCCGTCGGGGCACTCGACCGCTTGGACACACGACCAATTGGCCACACAGACCAAGCCGGGCCACACGGACCCGAATACACCATCTGCGAATAATCCCTGCTGGCGGAGCCATCAGGGGCACCAGGGCACCGGGCTCTCGAGAATCAGACGTGACGGGCTGTAACAAATCCGTGTGGCGGTTGTCGTAGCCTGTGTAACGGGTCAGGAAGTCCGGAGGGCAGGATGAGAAAAGCAGTCTGGCTACCAGTGGTGACGGTGTTCGTGGCGGTCCTGTTCGTCGCCTGCGCGGGCACGTCCTCGAGCTCCAGCACCGCCGTCAGCAGCTCGTCGAGGTCGCAGTCCGTCAGCGGCTCGTCCACGTCTGAGGCGGCCACCGAAGCGGACGGAAGCTACAGCTACAGTTATTCCACCGGTTCGGGGGGAACGTCCGGCGCGGTTGCGGTCTCGGGGAATGGTACGAGCGTGACCACCACCATCGGCGAGAGCGAGATTCAGGTGATGGACGCCGAGGACGGTGAGGGCGACTTCACGGTGCAGTATATCGACGGAACGTCGCGCACGTACACCTATCCGAGCAACGGGAAGACGTTCGTGCTGGACGAAGACGGCAACCTGGTGCCGATGCAGGGCGAACGGCTTGTGCCGCGTGCGCCATTCGCGCGTGGACGCAGCTTCGACTACGACAAGGATTTCCCACCGTCTGGCTGGGTAAACGGCCGCGATTACTTCAACCAGCTCGGCGAACGCTCTACTTCAGCACGATCATTTTCGCGTGCACGGGCGAAATACCTGGAGCAGTCAGACGGAGCAAGTAGAGGCCACTCGGATGAGTTCCCGTCCAGACAATGGTTTGCCGTCCCGCGGCCATCGGACCCGAGTGGAGAACCGATACGAGGCGGCCAGCGATATCATACACCGCCACCTCCACCGGCATGGCACGGGGGAGCTCGAAAGTAACCACCGCCCGGTCGTTTGATGGATTCGGCCAGGTGTTCACACGAATGGGGCTGTCCGTCCGCGCGGATGGCCCCGTTTCGATGACCGCCGAGAGACTCGGGATAAACACCCACTCCTCGTCCGAATACCGGCCCCCGGTGTTCGTATCCCGTGCCAGCACCCGCCAGAAATAGAGATCATTTAACTGAAATTCAACCATCGGCAGGGCTAGCGTGGTGTCGTGCCCGGCTTCGTAGAACATGCTGCTGCTGAAATCGGATTCGGTGTCGATTTCGACGGCGAAATCGACGACGGTGTTCGACGAGTCCGGGTTGGTGGTCGGGGTCCAGTGGAAACGCAGGGAATCGCCGGCGACGTGCTCCCCATCTTCCGGCGACACGAGGTGAAATTCCTCTGGTGGCAACGGGAAGGTGCCGCGTCCCTGAACGGCGAACGCGCCGAAGTCAACGTTACCCGCGAAATCAAACCACAGGCTGTCGGACCACGATCCGGTCAGCACGGGCGCGAACTCGATGGTGACATCGGTCCAGTCGCCGGGTACGAGGGTGATCGGGCCGGCGGGCTCGAGCACCGTAAAATACTGGTCGTTGAACCAGTCCCAGCCGTTGATGACAAGGTTGTCCGTGCCCACGCTGTACAGCCGTTCGGTCCAGCTGCGGGTGGTGTTGACCGGGACAAGGCGGTAATCGTGCCGGGTGGTGTCGGTGTAGGCTGCCGGGCCGGAAAATCCGCCGCTGATTTCCTGCAAGGCCGCGGAATAGGCGTAGACGTAGTCGTTGGCCGGAGTGCCGTCACCGTCCGCGGCCACACCGACGACGTACAACGTCAGCGGACCGGAATCCTCCGGCGGGGAATACCAGTCGAAATACCAACGTGCGTATTCCTGACCCGGTAAGACACCGAGCTCGCTCTGGCCGATGAAATCCTGCTCAGGGACGGGATGGTCGGAAATGGTGCTCAAGCTGTCGGCGTGCAGAAAGATCCCCGCCGATTCGCCGTCGGCGTTGAGGATCGTCATCTGGTAGCCCCAGTGTTCGCGGCCGACATAGCCGACGAGCACGTTGAGGTTGTACAAGTGGCTGGGGATGTACTGGGTGGAGATCCCGCCGGGCAGCACGCCGCCGATCCCGCTGTTGAGCGGATAGGTGTCGTGGCAGGCGATGCAGGTGGTCATGTTCGGCGGGTTGCCAGCGAATCCGTCCGGAGGACCGTCCGCATCCGCGAGGGCGGATCCGACTCCAACCAACAACGCGAGCATCAGCTCGATCAGTACTCGACCTCTCACCAGAGACTCCGTGCGAACCGTCCGTATACTTCCGCGTATCTCCTTTTAAAGTAGTCGGAGCTCAGCGGGCGTACAACGCCCGGCGAGGAGGGGCGGTGGCGTGAAGGCGGTTATCTGTGGTCGGTGGTCGGTGGTTGAGGGGACGCATGGCGTGAACGGTTGACCCGCGATAGCCGCCGAAACAGACCGGCGGACAATCACGGGCACCAGGGGAATCCGTCTCTTGTCTCTTAGCTTTCGTCTCTCGGGTCCATGCAAATGTCTTTCGTCTCTCGGGTCCATGCAATCGCGCCTGGCCCTGCAGATTGACCTCACTGCATCGTTTGACGGATGAGCCGCGGTAGCATACAGAAGCTCCCGCGGGCATCGGGGTGGGTACCGGCGGACGAGCCACCTCAGAGATTGAACGGGTGGATCAGCCCGACGAGCCCTTCTGCCGTCGGGGCATACGCTCCGTCGAGTACTTGCGGAGTCGCCCTGCGAACCGCCGAAACAGCCCGGCGGGTCACAGGGGCGTGTTCAACGGCATGTTGACTATGCAAGCACCGCGAGTGCGACATGCCGGAGAGCCTTGCTCCCGCCAACCAAGGGCGTGATATTACCAGTCTTGTCCATTTTGCCGAGGAAACACTTGTGAGCGACCCGCGCCCGGCCCTTTCGGGCACATCTGTCAATCCGCGCGTCCATCGGATTATCGCCGGTGCCGTGCTACTGCTGGCCCTGATTCTGTACTTCAGCACCATGGCGCCGACCACATCGTTCTGGGACTGTGGTGAGTTCATCGCCTGTTCCTATTCCATGGGCGTCCCCCACCCGCCCGGCGCACCTTTTTATCTGATCCTCGGCCGGATGATGAGCCTGTTCATGCCGCTGCCGGACATCGGCATGCGTGTCAACGCGCTGTCGGTGATCCTCAGCGCGGTGACCGTGCTGCTGACCTACCTGATCGTGGTACGGCTGGTTCGGCGCTGGCGTGGGCCGGAAACCAGCACTGCCGACAAGTGGGTGCTTTACGGCTCCGGTGTTACCGGCGCACTCGCATTCGCCTTCAGCCACAGCTTCTGGTTTAATGCTGTCGAGGCGGAGGTGTACGCGATCTCGATGTTTTTCACCGCGCTGGTGTTCTGGCTCGCGGTACGGTGGATGGACCAGCATGACACCCCGATGGCAACGAAATATTTGTTGCTGATCTCCTATTTCGTCGGCGTCGCGATCGGGATTCACCTGCTGAACGTGCTGGCGTTGAGCCCGATCATCATGCTGCTGTATTTCCAGAAATACAAGTTCACATGGAAGGGCTTCATCATCGCGATGGCCATTTCGATGGCGGCGATCCTGGTGGTGTATCCAGGCGTGGTCGGTGGTGTTCCGAAGCTGCTGGAAGCCGGCGTGATCTGGAAGGCGCTGGTGCTGCTGGTGATCATCGGCGGAACCGTCTGGGCGATCCGGAAACGCCGCAGCCTGATGGCGATCATCCTCGCCAGCCTGGTGCTGGTGTTGATTGGCTATTCGACCTACGCGATTATCTATGTCCGTTCCAACCTCAACCCGGTGATCAACGAAAACCAGCCGGACACGGTGGAACGGCTGATCAAGTACCTCAACCGTGAACAGTACGGCGCGGTCGGGCCGGTGGCGCTGGAAAACTATTCCGCGAACACGATCCGCCGGTTGCAGGACGACGGCGCGGCGCTGATTCCACTCGGCGGCGGCAATGTGCTGCGGCTGCATATCCTCGAACGTAACGCCCCGTTGTGGGAGTACCAGATCAACCAGATGTACATCCGGTATTTGTCGTGGCAATACTTCATCAGCGAGGAAGGAAAACCGCTGGTGTTCCCGTTCCTGTTCGGGCTGCTGGGGATGATCTGGCATTTCTGGCGAGATCCGAAGCGGGCGTTCAGTGTCGGGCTGCTGTTCCTGATGACCGGCATCGCGATTGTGTTCTACCTGAACCAGGACAACCCGCAGCCACGTGAGCGAGATTACGCCTACGTCGGCTCATTCTTCGCCTTTTCCCTGTGGATCGGGATGGGGGTCGCGGCGCTGTATGAGTTCCTCGAGGACATGATCCGGAACAAGGAAAACACCAGCCTGAAGAAAGTGTTCGCGTACGGGTCAGTGATCGCATGCACGGTGCTGGTGCCGATCAACATGGTGCTGGCGAATTATGAATCGCACAGCCGTGCGGGGAATTTTGTCGCCTGGGACTACAGCCACAACATGCTGGAAACCGCTGAGCAGGACGCGATCATCTTCACCAACGGTGACAACGACACCTTCCCGTTGTGGTACCTGCAGGTGGTGGAAGGAATTCGCACGGATGTCCGTGTGGTCAACCTCAGCCTGTTGAACACCGACTGGTACATCAAGCAGCTGCGGGATGAAGAGCCGAAAGTGCCCATCTCGCTGTCTGACCGGATGATCGACGAACGATTGACCGGCTTGTCGGACGAAGCCCTGCTGGCGCGGTACTGGCCGCCGGATGCGCAGACGTGGAGCGTGCGCGGCGCACGCGGTGACACGATGACCTGGCGAGTGCCGGCGACGATGCACATCCCCACCGGCATGCCAGGCGAACAGCCGGGTGAGCCGAACTTCCTGCGGGTGCAGGACATCATGATTCTGCACATCATCGAGCAGAACCGGTGGCAACGGCCGATCTACTTCGCGGTGACCGTTTCCGGCAGCAACCTCGTCGGGCTGGATGATTACATGACGATGGAAGGTCTGCTATTCCGGCTGCACAGCGAGGAAGTGCCGGAGATCAACGAACCGGCGTTGCGGAAGAACCTGTTCGAAACGTATAAGGACAACTATCGCAACCTCGACAACCCGGATGTGTATTACTTCGACAACGTGATCAAGCTGCTGCAGAATTACCGCAGCGGGTTCCTGCAACTGGTGTATAGCTACTACCGGGAGATGGAGCGGTCCGGGGTGCGGACACCGAGCGGCGTGCCGGACGAACAGTGGGAACAACGATTTGACGAGCTGACTCCGGCGGAAAAGGCACTGTTCACGTTGCGCAAGATGGACGAGTACATCACGCTGGATGCGGTGCCGCAGAACAACCGGGACGTGTCGCTGCAGATCGGGAGGATCTACTACGAACTCGGCGACAGCACAGCCGGGCTGAAGTATTTCGAGCATGCGATCGAACAGCTCAGCGGCGACATCTCCGGCCAGCTGCAGATCGCGTACTACATCGGCGAATACTCCGGCGACTCGACACGTACGGATCAGTTGGTGCAACAGGTGCTGGAAGATGACAACAGCATCGACGTGCTGTTCGGCGCGGCGGCGATCTATGAACGGCTGGGCATGATGGGCCGGCTCACTGAAGTGCTGACCGAGATGGAATCGCGGAACAACCTGACACTACAGGATAAGCTCGACCTGGGCACGTTCTACTTCACGCTGGATGAATACCAGAAGGCTGCGACGCTGTACGAAGAGCTCGCCAACGAACAACCGGATAACGGGGAAGTGTTCGGCAGCCTGCTGCAGGCATACCAGAGCATGGACGATTCGCAGAAGGTGCAGCGGACCCTCGAACGGTGGCTGGAACGGAATCCGCATGACGGCGAAGCCGGACGTCTGCTGCAACAGTGGGGCGGGACGTTACCGGAAGGGGTCGACATCAGCGCGGCACCGGATCGGGATCACTAGGCAGGCTGTGGGCTAATGGATGATCCGCGGTAGGAAACCTCCCGCGGGCATCAGGGATTGAACGGTCGGGTGTGCCCAGACATGAATGTCTGGGGCACGAAACCAGTACGATGATTGACCGACAGATAAGCCCTGCTGGCCGAGCCATCAGGGGCACATGTCCTTGACCCGAACACGAGAGTGGCGGATGATCCGCAGTAGACAAGCTCCCGCGGGCATCGGGATAGGAACATGTGAATGAGCCGCGTCGTCAGAGCCAGCACGGGCACGTGCTTGTGACCTTTCCTTACGTTAGCCAGTAGCAGAGCCCGGCGTCAATTGCAGTAGAACTCAACGGCAATCAGAGTAGAACCAAACGTCAATCACAGGCAAAACCCAGCGTACCACGTGCACGACAAACCATGCTGATCACCGTCATCATACCGCACCTGCAGGGCCACGAAATCCTGCTGAACACGTTGACCGACCTCGCTGACGAACGGAAACGTTTGCTGCAACGCGGGGTCGCGCTCGAGGTGCTGGTTGTGGATAATGCGTCCACCGACGGTTCGGTCCGGGATGCGGAAAAGGCGCACCCGTGGATTCATGTGCTGCGGCTGACGAAGAATCATGGCTATGCCGGCGGCTGCAACCGTGGGATCGAAGCCTCCAACGGCGACTGGGTGTGGCTGCTGAACGATGATGTGCGGCTGGTGCCGGGCGTGGTCGAGGCGATGCTGGACGTGGCGATGAGTTCACCGCAGATCGCCGCGGTACAGCCGAAAATCCTCTCGCATCACAACCATGGCATGTTTGACTATGCCGGCGGCGCGGGCGGGTTGATCGACCGTTTCGGATACCCGTTCGCCTACGGCCGGATCGGCGGCGACATGGAGGAGGACACCGGACAGTACAACGAGCCGCGCGAGATCTTCTGGGCGAGCGGGACGGCGTGCCTGTGGCGGCGATCGACGCTCAAGGACATCGGGCTGCTGGACGAGGACTTCTTCGCGCACCAGGAGGAGATCGACCTCTCGTGGCGAGCGTGGCTGCGCGGATGGAAGGTGGCGTCTGCTCCGCACGGGACGGTGTATCACCTCGGCGGGTCGACGCTGGCGTACGAATCCTGGAACAAAATGTACCTCAACCACCGCAACAGCCTGTTCATGATTTTGAAGAACGCGGACAAGTTCGACCTGCCCGGATTGTTGCTCGCGAGGCTGGTCTTCGACCACGGAATCGGAGTGGTGGAGGCTCTCCGGGGGCACCCCGGCAGATTCACCGCAGTGATGGCAGCGTGGAGAGACTTCGCCCGGGCATGGAAGCGCAACCAATCAAAACGCCGTCATATTCAAGAATTACGGAAAGTTCACTGGCGCCAATTGGGTCATGTTGTGTACCCTGGATCGATTCTCTTCGCGTATGCACGCGGTGTTCGTAAGGTCACTCAACTGGTTGCAAAGTCCGCAACCGAAACCTAACTTGAGCGAGTTTCCAGACATGCCCCGGAGAGGCGCCGGCGGGGCCGGGGAGGACACATCATTCTACCTACGATGGCGCCGCAGATGATTGGGAGGCGATCCAGTATGAAGGGTCATGGACTGCTGGCGGGGATGATCGTCGGTGTGCTCATTTTTGCAGGCCTGGCATCCGCAGGAAGCGACATTTCGATTTTCCAGACCGAACGCGTTGAACTGCCCCACAAGTTCGGTATCCAGATTACCGGAAGTGGTAGCATGTTTGCGATGGACGATGTGAATAACTACTTCCTCACGCCGATCGACAACATCCAGCGAAACGACTACAACGAAGCCGAGCTTGGCATCGGCGGCGGCCTTGCGCTGCTGTATCGCAGCCACGAAAACTTCCGCTGGCACATCGGGTACAACT
Organism: bacterium; assembly: GCA_963675295.2. Classification (GTDB taxonomy): domain Bacteria; phylum Electryoneota; class Electryoneia; order Electryoneales; family Electryoneaceae; genus BMS3BBIN04. Next base: position 403,939 of record CAXXKJ010000002.1, on the reverse strand, counting down.
ACCTCGGCCAGGACAAGTTTGAAGGCAGCTTCACCAACCTCGAAGACGGCTCGACCGCGACGAACGAGCACGTTGCTTCCGGTGGTGAGTTCTATGTGGCCGGTCATTACCTGATTCCGTTCGGGGACGCCTTTCACTTGTTCGTCGGCGGTGGTGTCAGCCTGATCAACGCCAAGATTGACCGTATCACATCGCAGAACGAGTTCGACCCGGCAATCTACGACGCCACCGGCACGGGCCTCGGCCTGCGCGCATCCCTCGGCGCTGAATTCATGCTGACCGAGATGTTCGGTATCACGGGCGCGATCGGCTATCGCATGGCGAACGTACCGAACCTCGAGTACGAAGATCTGACCGGAAGCCTCGACGAAGAAGGCAACTATCCGATCGAACCGTACGTCTGGGACGCGAACAACAACCGGACACGCAAGATCGCGGTTGACTTCACCGGCGCGTTTGCGGAACTCGGCATCCGGGCCTACTTCGATGCCGCCACCGGTTGGTATGCGCCGTAAGAAACTCCGAGTGACGATTTCCGCCCCCGCATCGCGGGGGCGTTTTTTGTTTATTACTACAGAGACCAATGATCTTACGCTGATTGTGGGGGTTTCATGATAGCCACGCGCACACGGTTGGGCCTGCTGACCAAACACCTTCTGCTGCTTGGACTGATCCTGTTGCTGGCCGGCGCTACCGGCTGCAGCAGCTTCAAGAAAAATTCGACCGAAGGCGACCTGATGCTCGGCGTCGGCGTTGACGGACGTCTTGATGCGATGGCGCGGCCGTTGATCGAGAACATCTTCGCGGACGTGGTCAGCACACCGCAGCCGGAATTGCAGTGGGTGACGATGTACGTCGGCGAAGACTCGCTCGGCCTCATCAGCCGTTGGCAGAACATCGTGCTGCTTGGCGCATTGGAGGAAGACGATCCGATGAGCCAGCGTGTGCAGCGGATGCTGAACGACGAGCTGCGGCAGGGTGTGCTCGACGGCACGTTGCGTGTCTTCCGGCAGAAAGACGTCTGGGTGCGTGGGCAGACGGTGGTGGTCGCGGTTGCGCCGACAGTAGACGAGCTGATGGAATGGCTGCGGGTGAATGGTGAGGTGATGGATGACCTGCTGACCGAAGACCGGAACGCGCGGATGAAGAAGTCGATGTACGCGCGTCTCGAGCAGGAGGACCTCGCCGACAGCCTGCGCAAGGAGCACGGGTGGGAGATCCGCATCCCCAACGATTACAACATCACCGAATCGAGCCGTGATGCGGATAATTACATCCGGATGCGGCGGATGTATCCGGATCGGTTTGTGACCATCGCGTGGCAGCCCGGCCCGAAGGACAGCATCAGCGCGGACAAGCTGATCCGTTGGCGTGACACGCTGGGATTGACGTACACCGATTCGTCGCGCACGAACCCGATTATCCTCGACACGGCGTGGACGACGTTAAACGGCGTAGACGCGCTCAAGGCGAACGGGATCTGGGAAACGTACGGCCCCATCGGCGGAGGGCCGTTTGTCGCGTACTTGCTGCAGAAAGACGGAACGCTCTATCTTGTTGACGGCAAGGTGTTCGCTCCCGACCGGCAGAAAGAAGCGTTCGTGCGGCATCTCGACGTGTTCCTGAACACGTTTGAACCGTAAGCCGCCGTCAGGCCGCCGAGAGTTGATCGCTTGTCCCCGCTTGCCAGCAAGCGGGGTATATCTTACCCTTTGAGTTCGGCTCGGGGTGGGGAAACGAGCCGCGCGGAAACGTTACCAACGGATAGAAAAGACTCATGCCGAAAGTTGCCATTATGATGGGCAGCGCGAACGACCGGGACATTGTCGAACGCGCGTTGCCGATACTGGACTGGTTTGGAATCGAGCACGAGGTGAAGGTGCTGAGCGCGCACCGCAACGCCGCCGAGGTGAGCGAGTTTTGTGCGAACCTCGAAGCGAACGGCTTCCAGGCGGTGATCGCCGCTGCGGGCATGGCCAACCACCTCGCCGGAACCGTCGCCGCGAAGACCAACCTGCCGGTGATCGGGGTTCCGTTGCCGGGCGGGCTGATGGACGGCCTCGATTCGCTGTTGTCCACGGTGCAGATGCCGGGCGGTGTGCCTGTGGCAACCGTCGCCGTCGGCAAGGCCGGCGCGACCAACGCCGGGGTGCTCGCCGCGCGGATCCTTGCGTTGCAGGATGCCGCGATCGCTGACAAATTGAAGCAATTCGCCGCCAACGGGTTCAAACTGCCGAAATAGATGAAACGAATCCTCGTCACGGGCTGTCATGGCCTGCTCGGACAGAAGCTTGTCGAAATCCTGACCGCGGATTTCTGCGAGCTGCACGGACTGGATGTCCACAAGGACAACCTGTTTCCGGGACGGCGGAAGTACACCTTCCACCAGATCGACTTGACAGACCGGGCGAAGGTACTCGACCTGTTGCAGCAGATTCGGCCGCACGCCATCGTCAACGCTGCCGCGATGACGCATGTGGACGCGTGTGAGATTGAACGCAACCGTTGCTGGAAAATCAACTGCGCAGCGGTTGAAACGCTGGTTGATTCCGCCCGCCGAATCGGCACGCACCTGATCCAGGTGTCCACCGATTACGTGTTCGACGGGCAGGCGGGGCCGTACAGCGAACTCGACCGGCCGAATCCGATCAGCTTCTACGGCAAAAGCAAGCACGCGGCGGAAAACGCCGTGCTCGGCGGTGGAATCGACGGCGCGATTGTGCGCACCGTCGTGCTCTACGGTCATGGCCGCGATCTGAAACCGAGCTTCGTCACCTGGCTGGTGGACATGGTGCGGAACCGGCAGGACGTGAAGATCGTGACCGATCAGATTTCGAACACGACGATCGTGGACGACATCGCGGAAGCGATCCGCCGGATCATCGTGAAGAAGCGCACCGGAATTTACCACGCCGCCGGCAAGGAAATCCTCAGCCGTTTCGAGTTCGCGATGAAGGTGGCGAAGGCGTACGGTCTGAACGACGTGTACATTCAGCCGACGTTGACGCAGCTGCTGGGGCAGACGGCGCAACGTCCGTTGCAGGGCGGGCTGGTGATCGACAGCACCGAGCGCGACCTGGAGATGCAGTTCCGAACCGTGGAAGAACAGTTGATGCTGTTCCGTAAACAGGAAGCCATGTTGAACTGATGGCCACGATACCCCTACCTGAAACCCCGATCCGGAAAGTGCTCGCGATCATGCCGACGTACAATGAGCGCGACAATATCCGGAATGCCATTAATCGCGTACTCGCGGCTGATAACCGCATCAACCTGTTGATCGTGGATGACGCGTCCCCGGACGGTACCGGGGAAATCGTCGAGGAAATCCAGCTGACCAATCCGCGGGTGACCCTGCTGCGGCGTGCGGGCAAGCTCGGACTCGGGACGGCGTATGTGGCCGGGTTCAAGTACGCGCTGGAACGCGATTTTGACGCCGTCATCGAAATCGACGCCGACCTGAGCCACAACCCGGACGACATCCCCCGCCTGCTGAAAGCCGCCGAAAAGGCACATTTCGTGATCGGCAGCCGTTACGTCAAGGGCGTGAACGTGATCAACTGGCCGTTGCAACGGCTGATCATGTCGTACACGGCGTCGGTCTATTCCCGGCTGGTAACCGGGATGCCGTACACTGACCAGACGGCCGGGTTTGCCGCGATCCGCCGGGAAGTGCTGGAGAAGATCAACCTGAACAGGATTCGCTCCAACGGATACAGCTTCCAGATCGAGATCAAATTCAAGACACACCGGCGCGGATTCCGGATTGTCGAGGTGCCGATCGTGTTCACTGAACGTGAACAGGGCAGCTCGAAGATGAACAAGAAAATCGTACTTGAGGCCATCTGGCGCGTGTGGAGGCTGCGGCTCGGCGCGCTGCTCGGACGTAACTCGTGACCGATCTCTCCGTCATCATCGTCTCTTACAACGTGCGCAACCTGCTCGCGACCTGCCTGCTGTCCCTCGACAAGGCCCGGGACGGCATGGAGGTTGAGACATGGGTGGTGGATAATGCCTCCGAGGATCATACCCCGGAGATGGTCCGGGAACGGTTCCCGTGGGTGAAACTGATCGCGAATGAGGATAACCTCGGCTTCGCGAAAGCGAACAACATCGCGCTGAAGCAGGGAACCGGCAGGCACCTGATGATCCTCAATCCGGACACCATTCTTCGTCCGCAGTCGCTGTCGACGCTGGTCCGGTTCCTCGACGACCACGAAGAGTACGGCGCGGTCGGCCCGAAGCTGCTGAACGAAGACGGCACGTACCAAGCATCCGGCAAACGGTCGATCCCGACCCCGTGGTCGTCGTTCTGCAAGCTGTCCGGTCTGTCCAGCATGTTCCCACGCAGCCGGTTCTTCAGCCAGTATCAGCTGGGCTATCTGCACGAGGATATGCTGCATGACGTCGGCGCGCTGTGCGGTTGCGCGATGATGGTGCGGCGGGAAGCGTACGAGAAGGTCGGCGGCCTCGACGAACAGTATTTCATGTATGGTGAGGATATCGCGTGGAGCGACGCGATCCGTCGAGCCGGGTGGAAACTGGGCTACGTTCCTGACGCGCCAATCATGCACATCAAGGGCCAATCGACGAAGCAGGACGAAGCCGCGCACGACCGTCATTTCTTCGACGCGATGAAGATTTTCTACCGCCACCGTCTACGGCCGGGACCGGTGAAAACCTTCATGATGGACTCCGGCGTCGAAATTGCCAAAATTGCGTCCCGGATGCGGCGGAACCGTCGCACGTGGCGCGCACCGCTGCTGGATACCGGCCTGATGGCCGGGCTGGTGTGGGTGCTGATGCCGTTGCTCGGGCCACGCGACCCGATGATCGGACCGTTGCTGACCGGTTCGCCAGTGCTGATGCTCGCGCTGCTGGGCGCGTACCGTGCCCGCAAACCGAAAGAAAAACTGCGTGCGCCGTTCCATATCGTCGCCGCGATTATCTTTGCCTTCCTCGCGATGGCAGGTTACTTTTTGTCCGGCTCGAACGGACGCTCCGGGCTGTTCCTGACGATGTGGGCCGGGTTCGGCTGGGTGCTGCTCGGGTCGCGGCGGATCTTCCGCACCATCTCCCGGCTGCCCAGTGTGACCGCGCGGTCGGTCATCGCCGGACCGGACGATGTCTCCCGCGACTGGCTGAAACAACAGCTCGAGCAGGGTGTCAAACGCGATACCTGGGCGTGGGCACTGTGGGGAAATGCGGACGAATCCGCTGATACCGACACGCTCGGCCTCGATATCTTCGCGCGGGTCGAAGATCTACCCGAATTGACACGGCAACGACGGCTCAAGCAGGTGCTGTTCTCCGCCGGAACCGCGACCTATGAACAGATTTTAACGTTCCTCGAACTGTCGCCGCTGCCGGGGGTGCATGTGCGCATCCTCGACGAAAGCACGCTGTGGCCCGATCCGGTGAAACACGCCGAAGAACGGGAACAACAGGAAAAAGACGCGCGGAAAGCCGAGAACGGGGACGAGTGAAACGACGGGCTGTGGGCTGTGGGAAAGAAAAGCAAGATTGTGATGGATTTCCGGGGTTGGTAATCCCGGACTGAAGTCCGAGGGCGTGGATCCTGAGGAATGTCTGTTGGCTGATGATCCCGGGCTGAAGCCCGAGGGCATGACTTTAAAACCAGATGACGGATCAGCCACGACATAAATGTCGTGGGCATGGCGACCGACGATGAGCCCAGACATGAATGTCTGGGGCATGATTTCGATATCACGTGATGGATCAACGGGAACGTAGATCCTTCACTTCGTTCAGGATGACACCATTGGAGTGCCAGCCTCGTTTAACAGTGGCATTAACCTCATTGAATTGAGGTGCCGATCTCGTTGAATTGGGGCGATGACTTCATTGAAGTGGAAAGAGGATACCGATGCGGGAATTCGTGCTCGACTTCGAAAAGCCGATTGTCGAACTGGAAAAAAAGATCGCCGAGATGCAGGAACTGTCGTCCGGCGGGGTCGATATCACCGATGAAATCACGCTGCTGCAGAAGAAAGCCGACAGCCTGCGCCAGGATGTGTTCAGCAACCTGAACCGCTGGCAACGGGTGCAGCTCGCACGTCATCCGAAACGGCCGTACACCCTCGACTACATCAAGCTGATCGCCAGCCGGTTCGAGGAAATCCACGGCGACCGGAACTACCGCGACGACAACGCGATCATCACCGGTATCGCCACCATCGACGGGATGGACGTGCTGATCGTCGGCCACCAGAAAGGCCGCGGCACCAAGGACAACCTGTTCCGCAATTTCGGCATGCCGCACCCGGAAGGGTATCGTAAAGCCCTGCGTGCGATGAAGCTGGCGGAAAAGTTCAACCGTCCCGTGCTGACGCTGATCGATACGCCCGGCGCGTACCCCGGCCTTGGCGCGGAAGAACGCGGCCAGGCGGAAGCGATCGCACGGAACCTGTACGAGATGAGCCAGCTGCGAGTGCCGATTGTCGCCTGCGTGATCGGCGAAGGCGGGTCCGGCGGTGCGCTGGCAATCGGCGTCACCGACCGTGTCCTGATGCTCGAACACTCGATCTACAGCGTCATCAGCCCGGAAGGGTGCGCGTCGATTCTGTGGCGTGACGCCGCACACGCCCCCGCCGCGGCCGACGCGATGAAAATCACCGCGCCCGACCTGCTCGAACTGGGCATCATCGACGAAATCCTGCCGGAAGCGTTCGGCGGCGCCCACCGTGACTGGAAAGCCACCGCCGCGAGCATCAAGACCGGCGTGATGAAACACTTCCGCGATCTGAGCAAACTGCCCGTCGAAACCCTGATCACCGAACGTGTCGCGAAATTCGGGAAGATGGGAGTGTTTGAGGAGTAGGATATGGAGATTTGGGAAAAGATTTTTGATGTTATAACTTCAGAAACAGTTAAAGCCGGTATTCTTGCTAGTCTATTAGCTACTTCTATATGGGTACTTGGCTCAAAGTATGGTCCTATTTTATTGGAGTTCTTATTACGATTTAGAACTCGGCTTTTTTGGGGTTCGAGTAGATATTTCAAAGATAAGACTATAATTGTTCCCGATGTGCTTGAAATTGATTATCCTCCATTAAAAGATTTGTTCTTTCTAAAAATAAATCGTAATCACCATATAAACGGTCCAAGAAAGGTATATGGCGAAAGTAATATTAGTTCTATACAATATATAAACCAAACATTTGGTAAGTTTACGCGACACGCACCGAAAATAAAGAACGATTTAGAAGTAAAAAATTTATGGGATGCTAATCTAATTTGTTTGGGCAGTAGCAGTTCTAATATTAAGACACACGACATTTTAAATAGGCAATTTACACATTTTGCGCGTTTTATTCAAGATTCAAAGGGAGTTGCAATTCAAACTTTTTGGAACAATAAAAAATACAGAATAGATGGTAGATACGATAAAGGATTAGTTATGAAAATTCGATCTCCCATAAATAAAAAGTTTTGGATAATCATTTGTGCCGGATTAGGATCCACAGGCACATCTGCTTCTACTTATTATTTAATGCGTAATTGGAAATCGTTATTTTGGAAATATTTTAACAAGGATTTTTGTTTGATATTGAATGTTGATGGTGGTAATGACTTATCGGTTGATAAAATAGCAGAATATTTTTACTAAAAGTTAAGGAGAAGAAAGTGAGCGATCAAAAACTCAACAAGCTAACAATTTCCGCCGACAAAGGACTAGTTGAACAATTAATGCATCTAAACGAAAAAATAGTGCATATTAAAGTAAATAAAGATGGAGATATAACATTTTCTGTTCATGAAGACCAAGAACATGAAGTATATAACCACGATGAAGTTAACCCAAGTGGTTATGTATATCAGACATATTCTACCGCCTCAATCCATAGAAATGAACAATAATAAGTGTTTTTCAGTGTTACTAGTTAATCTTTGGTTGCACTTATATTCCGTTTCAGTTTGGAAGCAGAAATTCAGCAGCCGATTACGGCAGGTCGCGGATCTTGCCGGACCAGGGGGTGCGTGGCAGAGCGGGCGGCTGCTGGTCCGGGTAGCCGAGGGCGAGTAGCGCGACGACGGTCTCGCCGTCCCCCGCCTGCAGCACCGGTTTCGCCGGCGGGACCGAGCCGACAGTCAGCCACACCGCGCCGACACCCTTCGCCCACGCCGCGAGGGTCAGGTTTTGCACCGCGCACGCGGTTGCGAGCTGGTTTTCCTGCGTGTGCAACGGGTCTTCCCCACCCTGCGCGTACACCGCGATCATCACCGGCGCGCCGCCGAAATCGTTCGCCAACGACTCATAATTCTTGCGGACCGGCGGAGCGACATCCTCGTCGGCGAGCAGCTCCTTCACCTTCATCTGCAGCATGCCGAGCAGTTTCGCACGGGTTTCGGCGCCGACACGGGCAAACCGCCACGGCTGCTCGTTCTTGTGGGACGGTGCCCAGGTGGCCGCCTCGAGAATGGCGGACAGGGTATCGTCCGGAATCGGATCGTGCTTGAATGCGTGGATGGTGCGGCGGCTGTGGATAGCGTCCATGATGTCCATCGTAAACTCCACGTATGCTATCGTTGTGACCAGCTGTACTGGGTTTCGGTGCGGAAGTAGAAGGTCAGCAAGAGCCATTTCGCGCGGCCGTCGGCGGTCATCGACTGTGGGCGGAAGACACCGTCCGCGCCGGGGCCAAAGTATGCCACCATGTCCATCTCCTTCACCTTGTCCGGCAGCTCGCTGAGGGTCATCTCCATCCGGGCCGGAAACCACGCGCTGGTGTCGATGTACGCCGTGCCGGTGAACAGGCTGTCCGCTGGTTCGTGGGGGGCAAAGTCGACGATCAGGTAGCCGTCCGCGTCGTGGCCCTGTTCGGTTAACGTGAACACGTCCGCGTTTTCGACGTCGAACATGGACAGCACGCCCGACTGCGGGACGTAGCCGTCCGGGCGGGGTTCGCGTTTCGTGTCGGTGATGGATCCGTCCGGCGCGAGCTGGTCAATGATCTGGTCGCCGCCCTCGAAGTAGACACGGGTACGGGTGGTGTCGCGCTCCTTCTCCTCCCCGTCCTTCTCCAGCATGATGTTGATGGTGAGGACGGTGACCGTGTCGGTGCGCATCACGGTGCGCGCGTGCTTGATCTGATCGTTGACGAGGGATCGCCAGGAGTCTTCGGCGTGGGCGGAAATGGTCGCGATGAGGAGGAAGAGTACGACGGTCAGGGTGCGCATGGCGGTTGGGTCCCCCGGTTGGTGATGACTGGAAGGTCGGACGTATCAATGTGGCGCGCAAGCTCGAATCTGACGGTGATACTTGAGATCGGACACGGATGATCCCGGAGAGGTGGTGTGGAGGCTGGATCGGGTGCGGTTGACCCGCGTTGTCGGAGCCAACACGGGCAAGATTCCATCCTGCGGATCAGCCCTGCTGGCGGAGCCATCAGGGGCACATGCTACCGGCGTTCATCCCAGACATGAATATCGTGGGGGATGACACACCACATGATTGAAGCCTGCGGATATGCCCGACCAGCAAGCTGGTCGGGGCATACAGCCATTTCACCTTCCCCCAAGCACCAGGAATCTCCCAATTCAACCGATCTCTTTCCCCGGCTCCCGGGAGCAAAACCGGTGATATTCCTGACGATTTGTGACTGATCGCTTGATACGTGGAAAACAGTGTCCGTACCTTTGTTTGTATTTTTTGACACACCATAACTTCAAGATTCGTCACTGTACGGGCGGTATGCCGTTCGAATCGCGTGCCGGACGACAAAGCGAATCTATCTATGTCACAACACTCGGGGGATGTGAGATGCTGACTGTGAACCGTTTACCCGTCCTGGTGTTCCTCGCTGTTCTACTTACCATTTGTTCCGCTTCCGCAAACTTCACCGTCTGGTCGCCGGAAACCGGTGTCGAGGTCCGTCAATCGCCGCACATTCGCTGGCTGGACAGCGGTGTCGCCGAAAAGGCCGACGGCAGCTACGCGATTGCGTGGTCGGACGCGCACACGCAGGTGCAGAATGTGTACGTGCAAGCCTACGATTCCGACGGCAACCCGCTTTGGGGTGACGGCGGCGTGCAGGTGACGTCCGACAATTACGCCCAGGACAGCCCGACGATCATCCCATTCCTCGATGGCTGGGTGGTCGCGTGGCGCGATTACAACACCTTCGGAAGCGGGAAATCCGACTACGGCGAACTGTACATGCAACGGCTGGACGCCAATGGCAACCTGCTGTGGGATAGCAACGGTATCCCGGCTGCGGATGAGGTCGTACAGGCCTACAACTTCAAGCTGATTCCTGCCGGCGACGACGAATTCTACGCCGTGTGGACGGTGCGTAATCAATATCAGGGCGTACAGAAATTCGACGCCGACGGCACGGCGTTGTTTTCACCACAGCTGGAACTCAGCGCGAATACCTGTTGGACATGAGGTCAGACGAGCACAATGGCTTGCTCCTGTTCTGGCTGAGCGATGATACGGACGAGTTGTATTGCACGCGGATCGCGCCGGACGGGCAGGTGTTGTGGGGTGATGACGACTCGTATCTGCTGATTGCGCAAACCGGCGACTGGGAACACCTGGATCTGTCGGTCAGCGCCGACGGCGAGGGTGGCGCGCTGGTGACGTACACCCAGGAAACCGTGCCTAACTTTGACGACATCTTCGCGCAGCACATCCTCGCTGACGGGACGCTTGCCTGGGGGGTGGACGAAGTGGTTGTCGCTGAAGGTGACGGCCGGGAAAAAGATCAGGAGATTTTCAAGGCGGATGATCAGACCTGGTACATGCTGTATCATTCCGGACCTGAGGGTAGCAAAAACCCGCTGTTCATGCAGCGAATGCGGCTGGTCAACGATGACCTGGTGCTTGACTGGAACGGTACCGCGGGGCTGCAGATCGAGGATGATGACTGTATCCGGTTCAGCACCGGCAGTGTATTGCCGCTGGTGGACGGCGGAGCTGTCGTTTTGTGGACCCGGCCGGAGTATGCTGGTGGGAACCGCATTGTCAATCAGACACAGTTGCTACGTCTCGCCGATGACGGCGCGACGGTGTGGACGGTCGATGACGTAATTGACGACCTGTACACCTATCCCGGCCGCTACATGCTACAGGACGACGATGTGCTGCGGGCGGCATACATGGTGCAAGCGCCGGGAATTGAGGGGCTGTATACGAACAGCTTCAGTCTGACCACTGGGCAAATGGTTGATACACAGCAGACAGTGGTCGAAGGATTTGCGGGAAATACACGTGAGCCCCAGATCATCAGCTCGGGCAACAGTGCGTATACGTTGTGGAATGACAGGCGTCACCTGGATCGCGGCGATCGGCCGTACATGCAGCGGATCGACCTGATCAGCGGGGAAACGATGTGGACGGATCATGGTATTCACATCGCGCCCGGCCTGGAAAATGCTCAGTATGACAGTATAAGTGTCGATTGTTTTACTCTTGACATTCAACCGGATGGAACCGGCGGGGCCTTTGCGAGCTGGTATGAGCGGTATACCACTGGTTGGGAAGGTGGGCAACGGTCACGCGTGCAGCGTGTGGATGCCGCTGGCAACCTGCTGTGGGGCGAAGAAGGGCTTACTGTGTATGACGCCGACCACAATATTTTCGGGCATGGTCTGCCAATGGTACTGCTGCCCGATGGTCAGGGTGGTCTTTCCGTCTTCTTCGATTTAGATGATATGGATGATATCAACGGAGTGTGGTTCAACCACTACGACGGTAACGGACAGTCGACCCTCGCCGATCCGCAGGGAGTCCAGTTGGCGGAAACGGAATACTACAGCAACATCGACGGAGCTGTCCGCATGGATGACGGCACGAAGATGGTGTTTTATCACTGTGGTACGGACGCCAGCCGTCCCCTCTATGCGGTCGCCGTGAACGAAGCCGGCGAAACCCTGTGGCCGGAACCGGTTGTACTCGCCGATCTGTATGCCTGCGAAGACCTTGACACTTTCGAAACCATCATTCAGGGTGACACCGTCTTAACCATCATCTGTTCGAACGACTCGAACCGGAATGCGGTGTATTACCTGCAAGGCATTGATGCAAACGGCGACCTGCTGTATCCGGACGCGCCGCTGGATCTGGAACCGATCACCGTGCGGCCGGGAATTGCGCCGCGTGACGCAAACACGTTCTGGTGCGCGCGCCAGAATGGCAGCTATGGCGAGGTCGTGCAGGTGATGGATATTCAGACGGGTCAGGTTGTTGGGGACCCAATCGAACTGAATTCGAACACTGACTATCACTGGTACAACCTGCTGTGTCCGGATGGCGAAGGTGGTGTCTACGCGACGTGGATGTGTGTCGACGGGTATACCTGGGACGACATGGAGATGCGGTATGTGCATCTCAAGCATGACGGATCGTTCGCCAGCCCCGACTACAATACGGAAGGGCTGATCTTCAGTGATGCGCCGTATGAACGGGAAGATCTCGTAATCGCGCCGGACGGTTTCGGCGGCATGCTCGCTGTGTGGAATGACTATCGAGGACGGCTGGGGTATGCACCCGGCGATGATGTCTACGCGATGCGGATTCACGACATGACGACAGGGATGGGTGAACCGTCCTCCGCGAAGGTGCCGCTGGCGTGGAGCCTGCAACCGGCGTATCCGAACCCGTTCAACCCGAGCACCGTGGTGCCGTTCATGCTGCCGCACCGGGCACAGGTGAAGATCGCGGTGTTTGACGTGCTCGGACGTGAAGTGGCGACGTTGCTGAATGAACCGGTTAACGGCGGCGCGCACCAGGTGGTGTGGAACGGTGACAAGACCGCGTCCGGCGTGTACTTCGTGCGGATGCAGGCCGACGACTTCACGGCGACACGACGGGTGGTGTTGATGAAGTAGGGACAGTCTCTCGTCCCTCGTCTCTAGTCTCTCGTCTCTGGTCTCGCGGGAGGTGAGGACCGGGGCGGTGACATATTGGTTGATATTGATCTCTCGAATGACCCCTGCGATTCGGCTGACGCCGGTTCACAGGGGCATTTTTGAGATGCGACTACGCGGCTTTCTTGTATGCCCAGATTGGACAACGTTTCCAGTCGGATGGGAATCCCATGCTGCCAAGTGGAATTGACGGGTATTTCCGGAGCAGGCCGGAAAATCGGGATGGCCAGTGACTCTGCGGAGCAACACGGTTCATCAAGTACTTCAGGATGGTGAAGATCGAGAAAACCCGGTCGGTATCGGTTTCAACCGGAAGATGCCACTCGGTTGCTTTTTTCGGGATCATCGGCCGGGTACCCATAACGCTGTTCCACAACCTGCCATGGTGCGCACAGATGTTGCGTACCGTGAGCAACGATGTCAGCCAGGATTCCAGCACAACGTGATGAACGCCGAACTTCTCCGCCACCTTGCGCTGCATCTTGTTGGTCAATCCCTTGTAAAAGCTGAGTAACGTACCCAGACTCATCAGCTCAACCGCCATCCAGACCGGTGGATGCACATTTTCTTTCGCTGCCATTTGAACGTAGGGGTTTCGGCTGCGCTGAAATTCGCGCCGGATATCCTTGAGAAATTTCCTGCGATACTTCGGCGGCATGTTCGGAAGAGAGCGAGAGGGACGTGTGTACCCGAGCGCGCCATACTTTTCGCCATGTGTGCGGGCGAGAGAGCTGCGCAACGCAACTTCCACTCGCTCGATAGCGTCAATCGCCATCAAACGCAGATGCCGGTCAAAGACATAGCGTGTCCAAACTTCAGTGAAGCTTGTACCCGGTTTGAAGGGACGGTTCCGTTGAGGATCGGACGTGTTGATCGGCTGCAGGTAGGGGTGCCAACAGGCACGTAGACGGTAATAACTGACAACTTCAAGGCGTTGGATCAGGGTTGATGGGTTAGCAACCATCCCCCGCTGCAGTAGCAGATCGGCCTGATCATTCACCTGCAGCAAAGTTTCCGAGCCAACAGAACCCGCGACACCATTGTTCAAGGCGATACCCCCCATCACCTTCACAATTCGGAAAAAAAAGACCCACCAAGTGTGCATGCCTTACGGCAGAGGCCTGGCAGGTTTGCTATCAGCTGAATATATCCTAATGGCCAAGCATTGTCAACCAATCAACTTGAGAGAGCAGAGTGCTCCAGAAGCCATATGATTGGCCTCAGAAAACACATCCAACACTGTCTTAATCATAAAATAATTCTTTTGATAAGTCAATACCGAGCCTCTCATTTATCTATTACCTACCTTTTTGCACCACTCGATAACCAAACAGTTCCACTGTTCGGATTCCATGAAACGAGATTTCCTGCTGTGGTAACGACGGGAGGTTTCCCGTTCTCTTGCCGCCCTATCCTTCACTCCCTACCTTGCGATCAACTTCACAACAATCACGCGCGGAATGGACCCGATCCAACAAGGACGCCTTGTCCCCAACGTGTCCCGTAGAACCAACCCTCAGGGACACTTACGGGAGTAAGTGTCCCAATCGCCCATTGTTCCGCGCAAACCATGAGGCCGTCGCCATGCGTTACCAACACCCTGTCACCGCCCCCACCGGAACCACGCGAACCTGCAAAGGCTGGATCCAGGAAGCCGCGAAACGGATGCTGCTGCACAACCTGATGCCGGACAACGCCGAACTGCCGGAACAGCTGATTGTCTACGGCGGACGTGGGAAAGCGGCGCGCACGTGGGACGATGTCAACTACATCATCCGGGAACTGGAACGCCTCGAAAACGACCAGACGCTGCTCGTCCAGTCCGGGCGACCGGTGGGTGTGTTCACGACGCATGAACACGCACCGCGGGTGCTGATCGCCAACTCGAACCTCGTCGGACGCTGGGCGAACTGGGAACACTTCGACGAGCTCGAGAAAAAGGGCCTGATGATGTACGGCCAGATGACGGCGGGCTCGTGGATCTACATCGGCACGCAGGGCATTCTGCAGGGCACGTACGAAACCTTCGCCGCGCTGGCAAAGAAGCACTGGAACAAGCCGTCGCTGCAGGGCACGATCACCCTCACCGGCGGCCTCGGCGGGATGGGTGGCGCGCAGCCGTTGGCGGTCACGTTCAACGAAGGTGTGGCGATTTGCGTCGAAGTCGACCCGGCCCGGATCCAGCGGCGGATCGATCACAAGTACATGGATACGTCCACCGACAGCGTTGACGAAGCGATCAAGCTGGCGCAGGAAGCGAAAGCCGCCGGTAAGCCGCTGAGCATCGGGCTGCTCGGGAATTGCGCCGACGTGTTGCCGGAAATGCTGGACAAGGGCTTCATCCCGGATATCGTCACCGACCAGACCTCCGCGCACGACGAGCTGTACGGCTACGTCCCGCACGGGATGCCGTACGAAGACGCATTGAAGCTCCGGGAAAGCGATTCCGTCGAGTACAAGAAGCGGGCGATGGAGTCGATGGTGGTCCATTGCCGGGCGATGGTCGAGATGCAGAAGCAGGGCGCGGTGGCATTTGACTACGGCAACAATCTGCGCGGGCAGGCGGAACGGATGGGCTACGAAGAAGCGTTCGCGTTCCCAGGGTTTGTGCCGGCGTACATCCGGGACCTGTTCTGCGAAGGCAAAGGCCCGTTCCGCTGGTGCGCGATCTCCGGCGACCCGAAGGACATCCACACCACCGACGCCGCGATCAAGGAACTGTTCCCGCACGACGAAGCGTTGAACCGCTGGATCGACATGGCGCAGGAAAAAGTCCACTTCCAAGGGCTGCCGTGCCGGATCTGCTGGCTGGGACAAGGTGACCGTGCGAAAGCCGGCCTGCTGTTCAACGAACTGGTACGCACCGGCAAGGTCAGCGCGCCGATTGTGATCGGACGCGACCATTTGGATACAGGCTCCGTCGCCAGCCCGAACCGTGAAACCGAAGCGATGAAGGACGGCACCGACGCAGTCGCCGATTGGCCGATCCTGAACGCGTTGCTGAACACCGCCTCCGGCGCGAGCTGGGTGTCGTTCCACCACGGCGGCGGGGTCGGCATGGGCTACGCCCTCCACGCCGGGCAGGTGATTGTCGCGGACGGTTCGCCCGCGGCGGCGAGCCGTTTGCTGCGCGTCCTGACCAACGATCCGGGGATCGGCGTCATCCGTCACGCCGACGCCGGCTACGATATCGCGCGCGACACGGCGAAGAAGAACGGGCTGGTGATTCCGAGGGATGAACCGTGGGGGGAGTAAGCCCGATAGGTATTCATGAAAACACGCGTTGGCAAAGCCAACACGGACAAGAACTTGGGAGGCCCGGGTTTTCAAACCCGGGTTTCTTATTATTTCATGTGAGACCCGAGTCTAAAGCTCCGGGCCACCCTACCAATCCAGACATGAATGTCGCGGGCATGGTTTACCGTTGTGTACTCAGCAGACGGATAAACCGCGTTGTCAGAGCCAACACGGGCAAGAATCGATTCGATGACCGGCGGATAAGCCCTGCTGGCGGAGCCATCAGGGGCACGTAGCTACGGTGCGAGGTAGATCGTTGCGGCGGGGATCAAGGTGCGGTTCTCCACGTAGCCGTGCGATGTCGCCCACTCGTCAATTCCCCTCTCTAGTTCTCCCTCGAAACCAGTCAGCAGCAAGGATGGCGGAGTCCTATTCAGGAAACTGTCAACTGTGAGCGGAGATACGAGGCGAAAGCCTTCGGCATCCTGCTCAGACAGATACTCCGCGACGCGATAGCCGAAGACTCCCGCCGACAGCTCGGGATAGACCGGCAACCCGGCCTCAAGGGCGTACAACGGCGATAAGGTAAAGACCGGTTTGTCCCGTTCGCCGGGTGGGATTTGGTCGTGTAACGCCCGTGCCTGACGGTGGAGCTGAACGCCGGTCCAACGGTCTGGTTGAGCAACTGCCGCGAGGTTGCGCCAATCGCGGGGAAGGTTGGAGACGATCATCACGGCGGCGATGAGGAGGATCGCGGTGCCGGTGTAACGACGGGAGCGCCCGTTGAGGCGGCTGAACAGCATCGCAGCGGCGAGGACCAGCGAGACGATCAACAGGGAGTTATAGCTGGTCAGGGAAGGTGTCGGGACCAGGACCATCGTCAGGCCGGCGAGGACCAACGGGATGATCAACGGTGGATGAGTCGCGTTGACCGAGCCAGCGCGGGCAAGATTGTCGGTTGATTCGGCGGACGGGTGAACCGCGTTGGCTGAGCCAACACGGGCAAGATTGTCGGTACGTTCGGCAGACGGATGAGCCGCAGCAGCACCTTCTGCCCCGCGGGCATCCTGTCTGACGCGAAGGCTGAGCAGTATGCCAGCCGTCAAGATGACCAGCAGCAACGCGAGGCTGTTGTTGTCGGACAGCTCGCTGGCCAGCGCGGTCAGTTTGCCGCCGAGGGTCATGGTGGCGAGGGGTTCGTGCTCGAGACGCCAGAGCGTGTTGAGGTCGTGGTAGCCGAGGTTGTTGAACAGGAACAGGTCGCGAGGTGTGGCGAGAAAGATCGCCAGCAACGGGAGCAATCCGACCAGGCCTCCGGCGATGAACCCGCCGACCTGTTTCAGGGTGGTGATCCGTGGCCGATGTGAAACCAGCAACGCCGCCCCCAACGCAAGCGGCACCACGGCGTAGGTCAGCTTGAAGCCTACGCACAGGGTGGCCAACATGCCCGCCAGCACCACCGGCGCGAAAGCATGCAACCGAGTGAGCCGTGCCGGGGGCGTTGCCAGTAACCAAACCGCGAGAACGGTCAGCAACAGCGGCAGATCATAGTTGCGTGCGAGAGCGAGGGTGAAACGCAGGACGTCGTTGTGCACGAAAAACAGCAGCAACCCCAGCGCGATCCAGCGGCTGGCGGTGAGGCGTTTCAACAGGCCGTACACCGCCAGCACCAGCAGCGCGGCGAGGGCGACCTTGACCAGTCTGGCGGTCAACAGGATGGAGTTGCCGCCGGGGAGTGCGAGAGCGGCGTTGTAGACATACGGCATCAACGGTGTCTGGAAGTAGCTGAAGTCGCTGTAGATGCTGTGATCGTCCAGCAGCGAGGCGGCGGTGAGGTACATGTGTTCGTCATGGTCGAGCGGCGCGGTGAGGATGTGGCCGGCAAGCGATAGCACGATCACCGTGAGGGCGATCCCGACGATCGGTCGTTCGAATTGATGCAGCCGCTGTTGTACCTTGGTGAACACTTGCATCCTCGTTGATTGGGGACTGATCCGACGAAGATAACCAACCGGAAAGGTGACGATGAACAAAGCCGGTAAACCTCCAGGCCCGGACGGCGGGCAGGTTCCGCCACCGATCCCCGGCCTGCACCCCCCGCAGCATGGGCAACAGATCCAGATTGCGACACGATCCGTGCCGGTGACTAGCAAGGGGCACGGCGACATGCTCGACCTGACGCCGGAAGTCACCCGTCTGCTGAATTCCCTCGGCATGCACGACGGACAGGTGGTCCTGTTTGTCCCCGGCTCGACGGCGTCCCTGACGACGATCGAATTCGAACACGGTTTGAAACAGGATTTCCCTGCGGCGTTCGACCGGATCATGCCGCGTGATATCCCTTACGAACACGACAAAACGTGGCACGACGGGAACGGTCACAGCCACGTGCGCGCCTCGACGGTCGGGCCATCATTGACGGTTCCGTTCACCCAGGGACGGTTGACGCTGGGCACGTGGCAACAGATTGTCCTGGTTGATTGGGACAACCGTCAACGGACACGGGATGTGGTGATTCAGTTCTGGGGAGTGTGAGAAAACAGGCAACGGAAGCAAGAGAAGCAAAAGACGCAACAGATGCAAAAGACAGGAACAGACAGGAAAAGAAAAAAACGTCGCTGCGCTCAGGATGATTTCCTGAACCATTCACGAATCCCAGACATGAATGTCTGGGGCACGTCATTCGGATAGGGTTACGTCACCTGGATCAGGAGGGCGGTGGTGTCGTCGTCCATGGACCCTCCGCCGCTGAACCGGTGGACATCCGCGAGCAACTCGTCCAAGGTCTGATCGGCGGACGCGGACGGCTGCGACTGGAAAAACTCCGCGACGCGTTTGTCGCCGTACTCTTCGTCCTCGCCGTTGGACGCCTCGCTGAGACCGTCCGTGTAGATCAACAGCCGGTCGCCGGGTTGCAGCTGCAGCGTGCGCTCCTCGTAGACCGCATCCGGCAACACGCCCAGCACCAGCCCACCCTCGTCCAGCATGCGTAACGGTTCGCCTGGACGGTGGAACATTGGCGGGTTGTGGCCGGCGTCAACGTAGGTCAGCACCCGGCCGCGTGGGTCGTACACACACGCGAAAAAGGTGATGTAGGCTTCGGCGGATGTGTTCGCGTGGATCATGCGGTTGATCTCGGCGGTCATCCGTGCCAGCTCGAGCCCGATGCTGCTGAACGCGCGGAAGGACGCCTGCAAATTCGCCATCAGCAGCGCCGCACCCGCCCCCTTGCCGGAAACATCCGCGACTGCGAACGCTGTGCGGCCATCCGGCAGTGTGAGCACGTCGTAGTAGTCCCCTGCCATCTCGGTGCTGAAGCTGACTCGCGCGGCGACATCGAGACCCTCCACCTTCGGTAGATCCAACGGCAGCAGCCGCATCTGCACGTCCCGCGCGAACAGCAGGTCGTGTTCCATGCGCTGCTTGTCAAGGTTGTCCTGCAGCAGCCGCTGGTTTTCCAGTGCCAGGCCCGCACGGTCGGCGAGCTGGCCAAGAAGGTGAACCTCTTCGTGATGGAAATCGTCGTGATTCTGCTTCCGGCCGCTGGCGAGGAAGCCGATCACACGGCTTGACCCCTGCAAGGGCAGCAGCATGACGATGCCGCTTTGTTTCAGCCAACGCCAGTCCTGTTCGTCCAGCACCTTGGTTCGGCGGGCGCGGAGTTCGTCGACAAATACCGGGTGATTGCGTGTGCTGAACAACTGCATGAAATGGTCGCCGGGAACGGTCTCCGACACTTCGGACGAATGTGATGAATCGGGTTGGGGTGTGCCGTTCGCTCGCGCCGCCAGGTGGCCGGGGCTATTTTCCTCGTCATACAGGTAGCATGCCAGCGAGCTGACGCCGAGGTTGTCACGCAGCTCGCGCACGAACCGGTCGCACATGGCGGACGGACCCGGCAAGGTTCCCGACCAGGCGGGCAACGATTCGACCATGGACGCCAGTCGTTGCCGTTCGGGGAAGGTGATGCGGTCAACAATTCGGCGGATGCGAACATGCAACGGTGCAATACCGAGTGCCAATCCAAGCGCGACAACGAGGGATGGCGTCCGTCCATCAATGCCGAACTCGTCCAGGATGAAGATCCAGACGACGACGATGATGCCGGCGTACGCGGCAATCAGGCCGACGGTGATGAGCGCATTGCGAATGCCGCGCCGCAACCGAGCCTCGACCTCGAGCAGGCGGTAGCGTCCGAGCGCAAAGACCGCTGTCACCGGTGACAACAGCAGCACAAGGAATACACCGTTCGTGATCATCATTCGTACGAGCGGCGCGAGGCGGAGCAGATTGGTGAATACACTCGGAACTGTCATCTGATGCGCCAGCAACAGAATCAGGCCAACACCGGATCCCCAGAGGACGAGCGAGGTTTGACGGCGTTCGAGCATGGATTTGGCGTGCTTGCGATGGTGCGCAAGCAGGTACAAGCCCCAGCCGATCTGGTTGCACCAGACAATACCCAGCGCTGGCGCGAGAAACACACCCAGTCCTCCAGGAATGGCGTACTGGAGAATGATGACCACGAGCAACGGGGACATCGCGACGAGCAAAGCAAGCGCTGGACGACGGCCCAGCTTGCCGTGCGGACGGGGAAACCGCAGGTTGAAGGCCAGCCAGAATCCGCCGAAGCCAGCAGAAAATGTGGTTAGCAGAGTTCGCAGCAAATCGTAACCGGGAACCTGAAACGAACCCATTTCGGGGAACATGGGCATGTAGGTCAAGCCCATGAAACCTGCCATCGAAAGCGCGTACAGGCTGAACATGCGTACGGCCGGCGAATTTTTACGTTGCGGCAAGGCCCACAAACCGACCCCGACGAACGACAGGATCAACAAACCCTTGAGGAATTGTGCCAGCACTACGGCGATGAAGTCGCTGCGCTGCACGGGACGGGACTGGATCACCGTGTGCAACGTATCGCCCGCCGAGATATAGGTCATTTGAACCTGTTTGCCCGGCGGGTGCGGGCGCTCCAGCAAGTCAATCCACAGGTTGAGGGAGGCAGAATCGCCGTCCATGGTGAGCAAGGTGTCGCTGGCAATTGGACGGGGCCCGTTCGGAAAGTCCTCGGCATCTACCTGCCAGAATCGTATCGGTGGCTGATTTTGGTTTTCAATGCTGGACAAAACAAAACCGCTCGACGACCAGGCGATGATCATCGACGTTTCGCGAATGAAAAAGAGGACGAGAATCAAAGCGACGAAGCCTGTGACAAGGAAAACGACGGCAGAGGTGATCCTGCCGTAGGTGGTGGACGATGTTGTGCGTGTGTGTGTCATGTATTTCAGTGACCCAGGAGGAACCCAGTAGTTGTCTGCATTATAGGCGGCTGTAGTCTGTACAGGCAAGGTTTTTTATACGACCGTCGGGGGATAGGGCGGGACTATGATGGATGGGCTCCCGTGATGCAGGAAATGCTCTCCTCGAGTTTCCAAAATGATGCCCGATGCGCGTACACTCACCCGCGCCCATCCATGCGTCGAGACCAACATTTCCCCCTGACTCGACCGTATCCATGGGCTGTGGAGTTGTGAAAACAATGACCCCGAACGCACTGCCGACACGCGCGAACACCCTCACCAGCCTGCTTGAGCAGGCTTTCAGTGCTCGCCCCCTGCTCGATCTGCACCGTCAACTGACCGCCGAAACACCATCGTCCGTCGAATTCGCCCGCGCGCCGGGGTCGATGCCGATGCTGGTCGCGGCGTCCGTGGTGCACGCCCTGAAACGCCCGGTGATGGTGATTTCACCGGAAATGCGAGCCGCCGAACGAGCACGCGACGACCTGCGCACGCTGCTCGGAGACGACCGTGCGCTGCTGCTGCCGCCCGACTTCGCGATCCCGTACGACCCGATGCAGCAGCATCACCGGTTTGATGAGCGCGCGGCGGCGTTTGAACGGATGATCGCGCGCGACTTCGACGCGCTGATTGTGGTGCCACCCTCCCTCGTGGAACGCCAGACCCCGCTGGACACGCACCAGAGCCGGATCGTGGAGCTGAACGTCGGCGACGAAATCGACCGGGAGGCGTTAACCCTGATCCTGACCGAGGCCGGGATGCGGCGTGAGGTGCGGGTCGAGGATCCGGGCGCATTCGCGGTGCGTGGCTCGGTGGTCGATGTGTTCCCGCCGTCCGCCGACGCGCCAATCCGGCTCGAACTGTGGGGCGACGAGATCACCGAGATCCGCGAGTTTGACGCCGCGACGCAACGCTCGCTGGACAAGGTCGAGCAACTCCGCTTCTACGCCGGCGAACGTGGCGCGAAAAAAGGCCGCGCCGGGATCTGGCAGCTGGTGCCGCGTAACACGGTGGTGATGGTTGACGACGAGGACGCCCTGCGTGCCGCACTCGACCAGCACTGGGAAGAGATCGAATACCAGTACGCGAAGCGGAAAGAGCTGGAACTCGACCGTAAGACGCCTGAACCGGATACGCTGTATCACCGTCCCCACGCCATCTTCGACGGATTGTCGCTGCGGTCGAAGATCGTGCACCGCGGTTTGGCGGCGCCCACCGAAGGCGCGATCAACCTCGGCGGTGTGACGCACGAAGCATTCCTCGGCGACCTCGACCGTGTGGCGGGCTATCTCCGAGCGCAGGCGGATCATCGGGTGCAGCCGTACGTGATGTGCGACAACGAGCGGCAGGTGGACCGTCTCACCGAAATGCTCGAAGATCGTGGCGGTCTCGGCGGGCCAGTACGGTTCGGCGTCGCGCCGTTGCACAACGGGTTCGGCTGGCCGGACGCACACCTCGCCGTCCTGACCGATCACGAAATCTTCGGACGGCACAAGCGCACCTCCCCGTTCCGCAAACGCCGCCGCAGCTTTGACGCGTCCTTCTTCGAGGATATGAAGCAGGGCGACCTCGTGGTGCACGAGGAGTTTGGCATCGGACGCTACCTCGGGCCGACGAAGATCAAGGTGCGCGGGAACGAACAAGAAGTACTGCAGGTCGAGTACCGGGACGGGGTCAAGGTGTATGTCCGGCTCGACCAGTTCGCCAAACTGCAGCGCTACCAGGGCACCGAGGGCGAAGAGCCGAAGCTGTCGAAGATCGGGTCGGGCGAATGGCAACGGTCGCGCAGCAAGACGCAGAAAGCCGTCGAGGAACTGGCGCGGGAAATCCTCGATATCTACGCGAAACGCCAGCTGCACGGCGGGTTCGCGTTCCGGGAGGATACGCCGTGGCAACGTGAGATGGAAGCGGCGTTCGAGTTCGAGGACACGCCGGACCAGGCGGTTGCCGCCGAAGAAGTCAAGCGCGACATGGAAAAGCAGGTCGCGATGGACCGTCTCCTGGTTGGTGACGTCGGCTTCGGGAAGACGGAAGTTGCGGTGCGGGCGGCGTTCAAGGCGTTGCAGGACTCGAAACAGGTGGCGGTGCTGGTGCCGACGACGATCCTCGCGCAACAGCATTACGCGACCTTCGTCGAACGGTTGCGGCGCTACCCGGTGAAGACCGAAGTGTTGAGCCGGTTCCGTTCCGCGAAAGACCGCAAGCGGGTGGTGCAGGGCCTCGCGGACGGGAAGGTCGACCTCGTCATCGGCACCCACCGGCTGCTGTCCAAGGATATCAAGTTCAAGGATCTCGGCCTGCTGGTGGTGGACGAGGAACACCGGTTCGGGGTCAAGGCGAAAGAAGCAATCCGCAAGTTACGGGCGACGGTGGATGTGCTGTCAATGTCAGCAACTCCGATCCCGCGCACATTGCACATGGCGCTATCCGGCGCGCGCGACATGTCGATGATCTCGACACCGCCGCAGGACCGTCTCCCGATCGAAACCGAGATTGTGCCTCAGGATGACCGGATTGTGCGTGAAGCGATCTTGCGTGAGGTCGCGCGGGGCGGGCAGGTGTATTACGTCCACAATCGCGTCGAAACCATCCTCAACACCAAGACGAAGCTGGAATCGCTGCTGCCACACCTGAAGTTCGCCGTCGGACACGGCCAGATGAAGGAAGGTGAACTGTCGACGGTGATGGAAGACTTCCTGCATGAAAAGTATCACGTGCTGATCTGCACGATGATCATTGAGTCCGGGCTGGACATTCCGAATGTGAACACGCTGCTTGTCGACCGTGCCGACCGGTTCGGATTGGCGCAGTTGTACCAGTTGCGTGGACGGATTGGCCGCAGCCATCGGCAGGCGTACGCCTACCTGCTGACCCCGCCGCGCGCGTTGCTGCAAACCGTGTCGAAACGCCGATTGGAAACCATCGCCGAACACACACGGCTCGGGTCCGGCTTCCAGATCGCCATGCGTGACCTGGAAATCCGTGGCGCCGGGAACCTGCTCGGCCCCGAACAGAGTGGACATATTAACGCGGTCGGGTTCGAGATGTACACGCAGATGCTGTCCAAGGCGGTACGTGAACTGGGCGAGGAAACCGGCGCGGAATTGCCGGAGACGCCCATCCCGACAGCGGACGCGCGCGATGTAAAGGTCGATGTCGCGCTCGACGCGATGCTGCCGACATACTACGTCCCCGACGCGCCGGAACGTGTCGACCTCTACCGTCGCATCAGCCGCGCGCAGGAGCCGGTGGATGTGGAAACACTGGCCGACGAACTGCGCGACCGGTACGGCACCCTGCCGCCGGAAGCGGTTACCCTGCTGCACATCATCCGCAGCCAGGTGCTCGGCGCACGCGTGGGCGTGGAAAAGGTGGATCTGCATGAGACCGTCGCCTTCATCACCTTCCGCAAAGATTGGGGCAAGGGCGACTTCCAGGGCCGGATCGCGGTGCTGATCGCCAGCACACAGAACTATCCGGTGGAACTGAAAGGGTCCGGACCGTTGGGCTTGCGGCTTGATCTCGCCGACTGTGACGACTGGGAAGCACGGTGGGATCGGACGCAGAACCTGCTGCGGGATCTACCGCTCGATGCACCGGCGGTGATGGCGGAAGAGGATTGAAGGACTGCGGACAGCGGGAAGGTCGTTGGCTTGTTGGTCAACCGCGGTAGCATACAGAAGCTCCCGCGGGCATCGTGTTGACCGTGCCCGTGTCAAAGAACGTGCGGACGCGGGAGATCCGAGGGTGGATAAACCCTGCTGGCGGAGCCATCAGGGGCACGTTCCAGGCAGGTGCGGATAAGCCCAGACATGAATGTCTGGGGCACGTAACAATCCGATGAGGATACGGTTGGATCAGACAAATACAGGTGGGCTGTGGTGAATAAAATGACGCTGCGGAAAACGGCTAGCCTGTTGTTGCTGATGGTGCTGGCGGTGAGTGTATTGATGCTCACAGCGTGCGACGAGAACGACGACGGCATCGTCGATCCGGAAGGCACCATCGCAATCTACAACGGCACCGGCGCGTGGCCCGACTTCGCCCAGGCGGTCGCCGCCGCGCTCGACACCCTTGGCTACGACACCGAGTTCATCACCGAATCGGACGCGCAATCCGGCCTTGACGGGTTCTCAGTGGTGATCATCGGCGGTGGCAACCCGCTCGAGATGGCCAGCGCGCTCAGCTTCACCGGCACCGCTAAAATCCGGCAGCTGGTCTCGTCCGGCGGTGGCTTCATCGGACTCGGCAACGGTGCCTACCTCGCCGCCGATTCGCTGGTCTACGAAGGAGTTGGCAGCATTGGCTCGCCGCCGATCGGCCTGTACGAGGGCACCGCGCGCGGCCCGATTACCGCGCTCGCGCCGGATGAAGCCTACTCGATGGCGCTGGTCTCGATTACGAACACTGGTTTCGACCCGGAACTGGTTGGCTCGATTTCCAGCCTCTATCGCGGCGGACCGGATTTCCAGATCAACAGTCCGGTCTATGGCGAAATCGCTCGCTATGTGCAGGTGAGCGCGTCCGCCGGCGTGTATTACGAACTCGGCTTCGGACGTGTCTCACTGCTGTCCTTCCACCCAGAAATCGAAGAGGATAGCCCCACCGACGGGACTACCTTCGGAGACGATCTGGAGGACCCGGATTCGGAACTGTTTCTGATCCGGACGATGACGGAGTGGTGCCTGCGTCAATTCTAGCGAAAGAGACCCTCGATGGCCCGGGAAGCATCCACCTCGCCCCCCACCTGGCGAAGTTCCGTTGACTGGGCGGCCTATGACAAAGCGTGGGCCGGACTCAACCGTCCCTTTCTGACCCAAGCGCTGGAGCGGATGCCGCTGCTCGCTCGCGCGGACATCTGGCTGCACATCCCCGGGGTCGGCAGCGGATTGGAACTGGAAGACCTGCGCAACCACTACCCCGGATCCTCGTTCGTCACAAGTGACATCACGCCTGCTACCAGCGCCACCATTCACGACACCCTCGCCACGCTCGACCAACCGCCGCGTTTCCTGATCGAAGATGCACAACAACCGGCCGTAAGCAACATCGATCTCAGTTTCAACGTGTTCATGCTGCACCTGGTGGATGATCCATTTGCCACGATCCGGGCATTGTGGCGGACATTGAAGCCGGGCGGGTGGCTGGCGTGTCTCTACTTCCCACCGGTTCCGACCGGGCAGGGTCCGTTGGCATCCCTGTTCTGGGCGGTCAGTGACGTGCTCTCCGGACGGGTGAAACCGAACTGGGAGCAGGACGCGTTGCCGTGGCTGATGGGGAATGCGTCCCGCCTGACCAGCCGGCTGCTGTATGCGAAATGGTCGTTCTCGGCGTTGCAGGAGTTCCGTGCGGCGCTGGAAGTTTTGCCGCATATCCAGGCGTTGCGGGTGAAACTCGGGGACGCGCGGTACGAACAGGTGTGGTCGCTGTGGTCGGATAGCCCCGGCCTGTTTCCGGACAAATCGGAAGGGTGGCACGGCACCGCGGCAGCGCGGTTCCTGTTGGCGCAGAAACCGGGGAAACGGCAGTTTTGAGTGGTGAGCTGTGAGCTGTGAGCTGTGAGCTGTGAGCAACGTACTTCACACCTGTCATCAGAAATAGAGCGATTTTCACTGCACTCAGGATGAACGCCGAGCCCGGACTGAAGTCCGAGGGCCTGGGTACGGTGGGGACTTGAGCGCCGGTGAATCCCGGGCTGAAGCCCGAGGGCAAGTCTCGTTGGCATGACGGAACGACAGGAAACAGGATTGTTCAGGAGATGCAACCCCGCCTTACAATCGCATGACACTCGCCCGCCTGCTTGCGGTATATTCATCACCGGTTCACAACGTCCGGCTGCCCGTCGAAGTTGCAGCCCAATCCGTGTTCAACCATCAGGATACCAAACGATGATGCGTTTCTACAGTGCATTGCTTATCACCATTCTGCTGCTCACATCATTGCCCGTGCACGCCGCGCCAGACCTGCCGTGGGACGAAGAGGCGCGGCTGCTGATGCACATCGCCTACCTCGCCAGCGACGCCCGCGAGGGACGTGGGATCGGTACTGACGGACTGGAGGCGTCCGCCGCCTACATCGAGAATCGGTTCGCCGAGGACGGGCTGGAGCCGTTATTCGACGACTCCTTCAGCCAGACCTTTACCGTCGGCTGGGGCGCGACCATCCTGCCGAACACGTACATCGCCAACGCCAACGATTCGCTCGTAAGCGGCGATTCGTTCCGTCCCGCCGGCT
Source organism: bacterium (assembly GCA_963675295.2). GTDB lineage: Bacteria > Electryoneota > Electryoneia > Electryoneales > Electryoneaceae > BMS3BBIN04. Next base: position 376,271 of record CAXXKJ010000002.1, on the reverse strand, counting down.
TCTCGACAACTGCGGTTGCGGTTAAACCTGTTGTTTTTGCCGGCTATGGGATCACCGCCGACGAGTACGAGTACGACGACTACGGCGACCTTGACGCGACGGACAAAATCGTGATCGTGTTCACCGGCGAGCCCCGGCGTGACGATCCAGACGCCTTGTTTTCCGGTGACTACGATACCGACCACGCCACGTTGCGGACAAAAGCAATCAACGCCAAAATGCACGGTGCGGCGGGCCTGCTGATCATCCCCTCCCCCGCTGAGGCGGACTCGTTGCCGGAATTGCGAGCGAAGGAACCGTACCGTGACTCGGGGATTCCGGTGGCGTTTGTCACTCGAGCCGCCGCCGCAAAGCTGTTTCCCCGGCTCGGACTGGACAAGTTGTTCCGGTCGATGGAGCTGAACCAGGCGCCGCGCAGCCAGACGCTGGGCGATGACACGTTGACCCTCGCGGTCGAGCTGCAGCGGAACGAAATCCCGGTGCGCAACGTGGGCGCAATGATTCCCGGGGATGATCGTGTGCTGATCTTCGGTGCCCATTACGACCACCTCGGCTACGGTCAGAGTGGGACGCGGGTGCCCGGTGTGCACGAGATCCACAATGGTGCTGATGACAACGCGTCCGGAGTGTCGGTGTTGCTCGAGCTGGCGCGGGTGCTGGCATTGGATCCACCGGGACCGACGGTTCTGTTTGTCGCGTTCACCGGCGAGGAAGCTGGGCTGGTCGGTTCCAGCTATTTCGTGAACAACCCTCCGTTGTCGCTGGCCATGGCTAACCTGATGGTGAATTTCGACATGGTCGGACGGATGCAGAACAACACGCTGACGGTTTACGGCGTCGAAAGCGCGGATGGGCTGCGTGAGCTGGCAACCGAAGCAGGACGGGATGTTCCGGTCGAGCTGGCGTTGACCGGCGGCGGATATGGCGCGTCCGACCAGACCTCGTTCTACACGCACGGCCTGCCGGTGCTGCACTTCCTGACCTCATTGCACGGCGATTATCACACTCCGGACGATGATGTGGACAAGCTCAACGGGGATGGGCTGGTGCGAGTGCTGCAGTACTCGGTGTCGTTGGCGGAAACGTTCGCCGGCAGCCGTGACGAGCTGGTGTACCAGGCGGCGGAAGAGCCCAACGCGGAAGGACGGCATACGAAACGGCGGGTGTCAATGGGCACCATCCCCGATTTCACCCAGCCGGACAGTTTGAGCGGGTTCCGGTTGCAGGGGGTGCGTCCCGGGACTCCGGCTGATGACGCCGGGTTGCAGGCGATGGACATCGTGATCGCGATTGACGACATCCTGATCGACAACATCTACGACCTCACCTACGCCATGGGGAAGTATGAACCCGGCGACGAAGTGACCATCCGCTACCGGCGTGGAAACGACGAATTCGAGACGCGGCTAACCTTCGCGGAAGCGTCCGGACGCGGGCACGGGGGGTGATTGAACGGGCTGCGGGAAGATTGGTGTATCAGGGACGGTCACTCTTACGTGGCGGTCCCTTTTTCGTCTCACGTCTCTGGTGTCTCGTCTCTCGGGTTGGATGGTTCGTATCGCGGTTGGCCCCGGACTGAAGTCCGAGGGCGTGGCTGCGGTGGTGACTTGACTGTCTGTGAATCCCGGGCTGAAGCCCGAGGGCATGTGGATCAACCGGGTTGGGTGCGGACGGTCAAGCCACGATGTGAATGCCGTGGGCATGTAGACTGAAGGACGTGCCCGTGTCAAAAAACCTGCGGACGCTGATGATTCGAGGGTGGGAGCCCTGCTGGCGGAGCCATCAGGGGCACAATTCATTCAGGTGCGGATGAGCCCAGATATAAATGTCTGGGGCATGTCCAAGAAAAGGCGATACAAGATTAAGAGGATGCGGGACATACAATATGCCCCGGCAAAAAAGACCCTGCCAATTGCTGGCAGGGCCTGGGTTTGAAATGGAGTAAACCACCATCTACCTCTATCGTACTCATCCGTCTACTTAACGTAGCACGTCCGAGTACGTCGTCTACCTACTTCAGGTACATCATCTTGCCCCACTGCTCGTGATTGTTCGCATTGAGGCGAATCAGGAGCATGCCGGACGAGATGCTGCGGTCATTCACCTGCCACACCACTTCCTTGTGGCCGGCGGTCATCGGACGGTCAACCAACCGCACCAGTTCCTGGCCGAGCAGGTTGTAGATGCTGAGCTGTACTTCGCCGCTTTCCGGCAAGTCAAAACTGATGACCGTGCTGGAGTTGAACGGGTTCGGCTGCACCGGATACAGGACGAAATCGTCCGGCATCGAAGCGTCCCCCGTCGCATCACCCAGCTCGCTCAGGTTGTCCGGCGGCATGGTGGTGAAACGGATCGCGCGGCCAGCTTCGAGCGGTGCCGCAGCGGCCGGATACAACGATGCGTAGGTGTACTGCAAGGCGGTTGTACGGTCCGGCTTCATCAGGCCGACGGTGCAGAAGTTACTCAGATCATCAATGTTCTCGACATCTTCGTAGTACACCTCAATGACGCTGTCGCCGGTCTGCGTCTGCATCGCATCCGGACTGTAGATCACCAGCGCGAAGTGTGCCGGGAATTCATCGTTCGGGAAGCGACGGTTGGCCGCGTCGGTCCATTCGATGATTATACGGTCGTTATCGTCATCGAACTTGTAGTACACGTTCATCGTGTTGACCTGGAACGGACCAATATCGTCCCAGAATGGCGCGATCATGGCGTGCGGACCGATCGGTGTCGGAAGCTGCCAGTTACGGAAGAAGTTGACCGTGTACTGCTTCTCCTCGAAGAAGGACACCCAGCCGTTCGAACTGATCGTCAACGTGCTGCCCGCCGGGTAGACCTCGCCGTAGTACTGGACGTCGAACGGCAGGTTGATGTAATCGATGTCATCATCGATCATCTCGAAGTGTTCGGTGACCTGCGGGTCTTCGTCAAGGTTGAACCAGGTGTAGGTCGGCGCGTGCGGCCAGCTGGTGTCGGTGTTGTCGTACGCATAGTAGCCGTAGCCGTCCGGACCGAACGGATCGGTGGTCTGCGCGCCTTCCAGCGGGACGGTGAAGTACACGGTGCCGTACGAATCCGCGCCGTTCACGAAGGACATGCGCAAGCTGACCGGACGTCCACGCCAGGTGTCATCCGTCACGGTGACGTCGAACGGGCCGATCCAGACTTCATCGCCAACGCCAAAGTTCAGGCCGTTCGCGCTGCCGCTGATGTCTGTGATGCTGGCGTCGAAGGACGACAGGGTCGCATCAATGTCCTGCGCCGCGACTGAGCCATGGTTGGCGAACTTGAACCGCAGGGAAGCTGTTTCGCCTGGCTCGAAGGCGTTGCCGCCGACATTTTCATAGCCGACGTAACGCAGCACTTCGTGGCCGGTTTCAACCCACAACTTGCCCTGCCAGGTGTCAGAACCGCTGGTGATCTCTACGTTGAACTCGAGCAACATGTTCTCGTAGACGTAGTCCTCGAGCCGGAAGCTGAACGGATCGCCGGCGTTATCCGCCGTGCCGCCCGCCGCGATGGTGCCGAAGGACGACTCGCCGTCCATGATCGTCACCAGTTCGTCATCCGGGAAGGACAGTGTCGCGGAAACGTTCGACGCGGACTGTGTGCCGCCGTTCCAAAGCGTCACGGTCAGGTCGATATCCTCGCGGCGGGTGACAAGCCCGTCCGCACCAGCGTCCACCGACCATTCCTGCAAACCGACAGAATTGGCTTCCTGGGTGACAGCGATCGTCGTTTCGTACGGGATGTAGTTTGGCGCGGTGATGGTTACTTCGATTTCACCAGCCTCCGCATCCGTGATCGGCAACGACAACATCCCGCTGGAGTTCGTGAAGCGGCCGACCGACAGATTGTTACCCTGCTTCAGCTGCACATGCGCGTTTCCACGCGGTCCCCACGGGCCGTCCACAACGAAGTCCACGTGACCCTGGCCGAGTGCGACTTCGGTCGGCATGGTGACGTCAAATTCGCGCGGACGATGCTTCCAGACATCGAGTTCCGGGTCGCCGAGGATGTGGTAGACATGGAAGTAGAATTCCACGTAATCGCCATAGCCGCGGTTGTTCGGGAAGCCGAGGTAAATCTCGTTCTTCGCGCGCAGCACCATCTGCGACAGGCTGTGCAGATTTTCTTCGTACGCACCCCAGAAGAATCCGGCGATCATCGCGTTGTTGTATCGGGTGTACGTGTGCAGGTCGGACGGGGCCACGGCAGCAACCGCACCGGTCGGTTCATTCGCGGAACCCGCGTTGATCCAGACCTCAGAGAAGCAACGATTGGCGTTCGCACCATTGCCGAAGTCACCGGTGTTGCAGACAAACGAGGTCAGAACCGGCAGCTTGAAGTAGTTTTCCAACCCTTCCACGTCCGCAACCCGGTATTCCGGGTGCACCCAGCCGAGAGCGTCACCCCAGCCACGATAGGTCACCCAGGAAACACCACTTCTGATCGCGGTGGAAATATCATCCGCGCTGGAATTGTTGCCACCGGCTTCGTAGTAAAGCTTGTACGTGTTGAGGAAGCCCCAATCTTCCAGCATGTGCTCGGACAGCCAATCGGTAATCGCGATCGGGGTCAACGGCGTGCCGCCACCCTCGTTGTAGTTGGCCGCGACGAGTGCCGCGCTGCGCCAGTACGGATCGTCGATCGGAATGTCGTACCCGTTCTTTTCGTAATTCACCGAACGGCCGGTCAATCCAACGACACCCTGAACATCACCGACCGTGAACCGGCCAATGAACACCTCCGGCAGATAGTCGTTACCATCGATAAAGGTCAACGGCCAGTCGGTTACGTCGTTCTCGGTCGGATAGTTCGGATTCGGGTGGCTGATACGGTTCGCGGGAATCGCCGCGTCGCCACCACGGTTTTCGTCACCCACGAGCAACACATATTCCAGCGGCGGATCGAGCGTGTCGTACGCATTTTCGATGATGTCGCTGAGTTCGCTGAGGCTGATCGGACCCTGGGTGTGGTCGAAGGATTCCACCACGACGTTGTAGCCCTTGGCTTCCTTCCACTCGATGAATCCGTTGGTGTAAAATGGCGCCAGGTACACCTCTGCGGAGATGATGAGGTACGATCCGCGGGTTTCCGCCAACTCCACGCCCATCTCGTCGATGTCGTTCAGCAGCAAGTCTTCGTACACCGGAGCGAACGCACGCGACATCGGACGGTCACGGCGCGCCGGAGCATCCGTAATGACCTCGCCGGGGACAACATCAAACTCAAGGTTCGACGCTACCCAGATGGATCCATCCACACCCTCGAGGACAGGATGCACGGTAACCGGCGCAACCATCAGGTCACGGAACACCGCCGCGCTGCCGATCTCGACAAAATCCTCTTCGTAGACACCGGCGGTGTGCATCGTCGCATCTTCGACGAGATTGCCCTGATCGTCAAGACGGTAGAAGGTGCCAGCGCGAACACGAAGCTGACCCTCGACGCCCCACGGCAATGCCACCAAGCCGCCATGCACCGGGTATGTGTCTTCCGTCGAAACCGCACGCGATCCCGGCACCAGGTACTGCAGGTTGCCGTCTTCATCCGCCACAATGTTCAATTCCGTCCCGGACCACCGCAAGGCGGTGCGTCCCGGTGTGGAATCCACCGCTTCAAAGGTGGGTTGCAACTCTGCCTGATGCGGAATTGCGATGGACATGGGCTTGGCGGCATGCGACATCCCAATGCCCGCGACCAGCAAGAGCGTTACACAAAGCAGTGCCAGCACAGGTCGTTTCATCGATCTCCTCCAGAGGTCTGCCCGGCACGCATCATCTGCGGTGTGGCCGGGATTCACAACTATACACTTCCCCCGAATCCGCGCGATTCAGGGGATTACGTTCAACAATGGGTTTTTCGAGACTGCCGGGTTTCAAAACGAACCTGCACAGTACGCAGGCTCTGACCCTTTACCTTGTTTCTGAACCCAGACAGTAAATGTTGTCTCCACAGCCTGTCCGATGCAACTCAAACCGCCTCGCGTGCCGACATTCTTCTGCCTCTCGGAATCGCCAAAACTACCGCGCTCGCAGTGACGAAACTCACGTTGAAACGTCCCTCCCCACCGGGTACTTTACGCCATGGCCGAAACCGAAACACAACCAACCACGCAACCGCTGCTCGGAAAAACACGCGACGAGCTGATCGAACTACTGGAAGTACGCGGCTATCGCCCGTTCCACGGCAGGCAACTGTACACGTGGATCTACTACCGTGGCGTGACCGATTTCGACGAGATGACCGATCTGTCGAAAACGCTGCGCGCCGAACTGAAACGCGATTTCCACCTCGATCTGCCAACCGTGGTCGAGCAGGTCTCCGGCGACGGTCCAGACACCGCGACCAAGTTCCTGTTCGAACTCTATGACGGGGAACGCGTGGAAGCGGTGTTCATTCCGACCGAAGACCGGAACACCGTGTGCCTGTCCAGCCAGGTCGGGTGCGCGTTCGCGTGCACGTTCTGTGCCACTGGGTTGCTCGGCCTGAAACGGAACATGACCGCCGCGGAAATTGTCGGCACCTTCCTCGCCATCCGTGCACGGGTCGAACCACGGATCAGTAACGTCGTGTTCATGGGCATGGGCGAACCGCTTGCGAACCTCGACCAGGTGATGCAATCCTACGCGCTGCTGACCGACGGAGACGGAATCGCCCTGTCAAAGCGGAAAGTGACCATCTCGACGGTCGGTATCCCCGGACAGGTGCGCAAACTGGCCAAATACCCCGATCCGCCGAAACTTGTCTTCTCCATCTCCTCGCCGCATGATGAGGTCCGTTCGAAAGTGCTGCCGGTCGCCGGACGATTCAACCTGGCGCAGATGCACGAAGCACTGACAGATTACGCCGATCAGACGAAACACCGCATCACGATTGCGTTTCTCGTCGCCAACGGCCTCAACGACAAGCTCGAGGACGCCCGCGCGCTGCACAAGTGGATCGGCAACTTGCCGACCAAGATCAACCTGCTGCGCTACAACGAAGCGGCGGGCGCGTACAGGCGTGCGGACGAAGAAGCCCTCGAGCGGATCGCGTCGGAACTGGTGCGGTTGGGACGGACCGTCGTGCTGCGGAAAAGCCGTGGGCGAGATGTATCCGCCGCCTGTGGACAACTCGCGGCCCGCTCCATCCTGCAAGACAAGGTGAAAGACCAGGGCTGATCCCCCGTCGCCACGCCGAACGTCCTCAGACTTTTTACTCCATATCTGAAGTTCATTCCACCGATTTGAAGCTGATTGACCCAGCATGCCCTGGCAGCATGTATGGCTCTTTTCGCCTCAAAAGCAGCGCGTTCGGCGACGGCTGCCTGTACATGCGAGATTCGCTGTATCCCAGTGTTGGCCTTATTTATATAGGGGTCTGTCCCTATTTATTGTTTCGATTTCTGCATAAGTCCACCACTCGCTTTCGACAACCACTCAACTTCTCATATCTTTGCCATAAACGCTCATTGAGACAGTGTGGTGTTCGATGTTGAGACGGTCTGATTTGGCTGTAACACAGTCTATTCCTCGCATATTCGGATATGCAGAGAGAAATGCGACAAAGCCGCTTTGTCGCGGAATGATACATCTCTTTTCCCACACTGCGAGAGGACTTCCGCCGTATCCCCTTCTAGCACACAAGATTATCAACACACTTATCTACCTGTTGATTTCTCATTTTCATGAGATGACGCGATTCCGGATTTTTGAGGCAGGACAAGGGCTTGAGCGTTCGGGTGCGGTTCCGATTCAGATGCCCTGAACTAGCAATACAGCAAGAAATGCGGCGAAGAGGAGAGTGAGGGCGATTCGGGTTAGACCGTAGTGACGCTTACTCCAGTCGGCAAAGGAGGATGAACCTATGCCTATATACGTTAGAGCGAATACAACGAGCAGTGGCATGATGAACAGCAGGTTGTAGAGGACGAGATACAGCCACGCCTGGTCGCTCATCAACGGGTCATTCAGCATCAACACAATCGCTGGCAGGTACACCTGGCCGGTGCATGCCGCCTCGAACAAGGTGACTGTCGCGCCGATCCCGATGGAAGCAAGAAGCAGGTTGCGGGTTTTCAACCCGCGACGTATGCTCTCGTGGATGCGTCGTTTTGTGCCACGGGATAATTGCAGGAATGCGTCCCGGGTCTGGCCGGTACGGTAGAACTGAATCGTGTCGCGAAGGGAGAGCAAAACCAGCACGGCGAGTAACGCGATCGTCAACCACCAGATGATCCGCCCGATCAAGCTGTACGCCGACAACGCCTGCAGCGCGCGAAACGCACCCAGGCCAAGCAGCAGATACACCGTGAAGACCGACACACTGAAGCCGGTGCCGACGATCAGGATCTGACGTTTCGTCGAACCGGCGTACGACAGCAAGCTAATGAAAAAGACGATGGTCGCGAATGCGCAGGGGTTCAAACCGTCCAGCAAACCCGCGCCGGCAACCGTCCAGAATCCCATCGAGCGAAAGACTGAGCGTGTCTTTGCGACCCCCTCATCCGGATCAATGTCAAGCGCCATGTAGGTTTGGGCGCCATCACGCAACGCGTTTTCGATGGCCCGGTCGAGCCGGTCGTACAGGTCGGCTGTGGTCTGCAGGGCCGTATCTCCCACTGCGACAAGGAACGAACCCGCTCGCTTCTCCACTCCATAATGTTCGCGCGCGGCGAGCAGACGGGCGTAGCCGTGGCGTTCATCCAGGTCGACTTCGTGCACCACGAGCCGTTCACCCCATCGTTGCTGCAGCCCGGGCAGGGTGAACTCCATGATGCGGTTGCAGGTGCGGCAGCCGGGTGAATGGAAAAAGACCAGGTCGATGCTGCCGCGGAGGGTGTCCTCGGTGACTGGGAGCGGTTCAGACTCGTGTGTATCGAGGTACTCCTGGTCCAACTCTTCATCTTCGTCGAGAGTGCCGCGTGGATTGACGGTGAATTTCAGCCGCACGCGTAACAAGTCGAGGGATGAGGTGCGGGTGAAGACATACATCAGCTTTTCGGTCGGGCCGTTGTATTCCTCCTCCAGCACCTCTAGACTGAAGGCGAGTGAGCCGTCCTCGAGAACGTCACCGGTGAGGCACTCGCAGGTGGGATCCATTTCGGTGGTGATGATTGTCGAGCCCTCAGCCTCGACGAACGACAGAGTGTCGCGGAAGACATCGCCGCGATCATACGCGCCGTACTCGACCTCCACATCCCATGTCGTTACAGTGACGGTTTTCGCCTGAACCGAGGCCGCAAACAGGGCGAGAAAACAGATAACCAACACGATAAGTGTATTGATCCTGAATAACTTACTGCTAGAGAATACTGGTCCTGACGCGACACCCATTAGGGGGGCGTCCGCAGGAAAAAAAGGCCGGGCCGCATGTGTCGCAGCAACCCGGCCATGGACTTCGTTCGTATGTCGGGCAGGCGACCTCACTCGAGGCCAGCTTCCTTCTTCGACATGATCTTGACACTCAGGATGCGCACGTCCTCGGTCGGAATGTCGCGCATGTCGGTTTTGACCGCCGCGATGGAATCGACGACGTCCATGCCACGCAGGACTTCACCGAAGATGGTGTACTGGCCGTCCAGGTGCGGGATCGCGTTCAGTGCGATGTAGAACTGGGCGTCCGCGCTGTTCGGGTCCTGCGACCGTGCGGCGGCGAGCGTGCCGCGCTTGTGCTTGAGGTCGCTGAATTCCGCGTTCACATTGTGGCCGGTGCCGCCGGTGCCGTAACGGCTGCGCGGGGTGTCGGGATTCGCCGTCTCCGGGTCGCCGCCCTGGATCACGAAACCTGGAATGACCCGGTGAAACAGCGTGTTGTCGTACAGACCGTCGCGTGCGATCTGCTTGAAGTTGGCGACATGGTTCGGCGCGACATCCGGGAAGAACCCGAGGACGACCTCGCCCATGCTGGTTTCCATCACTGCGACTTCGTCTTTCACTCCACCTCCACAGCCTGTCATCAGGACGAGTGCGAACGCGACGATCAGCATTGCACCCAGCAGCTTGAGACTCATGCGTCGGAGCGACATCGACTCACCCTCCGAGGTTAACGTTTGTTTATGGTTACAGATAGACGTTTGCTCTACTCGTTAAGTATTGGTAGCGCTCAACGTGGACGGCGCAACAGGCTGGCGATGGACGGGCCGCCACGCGCTTGTTTTTCGCCCACCGTTTCATGCACCGCAGACCGTACCCACGGGCCGGGCTGGGTTTGTGCCGCCGCGTGAATATGTACCTGATCACGCGTGCCGTTCAGCTGCGTTCCAAACACCTCCAGGGCGAGGCTGGAATCGTTGTTCGTCTCGCTGAGGTGCGCGAGGACAATCTCCCGTGTCCCCTTTTTCACCGCCGCCGCCGCAAGCAACGCGCCCTGATCGTTGCTGAGGTGACCCATGTCCGACGCGATCCGTTGCTTCAGGTACCATGGGTACGGCCCCGCCGCGAGCATCTCGGGATCGTGGTTGGCCTCGCAGACGAAGACATCCGGACCGTCCAGCGCAGTCACGGTATCCGCTGTCCATTCACCGAGATCGGTCACAATGGCGAGCGAGCCCGCGTGCGAATCAAACCGGTAGGCGAACGGCTCAGCGGCGTCATGCATGACCGGAATCGCCTGCGCGATAATGTCGCCGGCGTTTTCCGGGTTGCTGCTGATGCGTTTGACCGACGCGCCGTCCGGCAGGTATTTGCGAATGGCGCGAAGGGTGCCGCCGGAGGTCCATATTGTCGGCCGGTGGCGTTTCAACATCACTTTCAGCGACTGGACGTGGTCGTTGTGTTCGTGCGTGATGAACAGGTGCTCGACGTCGGCGATGTCACGGCCGATGTCGGCAATCCGTCCGGATAGCTGCTTGAAGCTGAAGCCGGCGTCGATCAGGATGGCGGTTTTGGCGGTTTCCACCCAGTATGCGTTGCCCTTGGATCCCGACCCCAGCGGGCAGACGGCGATGCCACCATCAGCTACGCGCATGCTTGCTCCCCGGTTCGGTGAGCGGAATGTCGGCGAGCCAGTCCGGCAAGTTGTCCGGCGGGTAGGTTTCGATCTCGAGCGTGACCAGCGAAACCAGCGGAGCGTCCGGCTTGAACCGTCCCGAACTGCGGTCAACGAGGATCGCGAACGCGACGACTTCGCCGCCGGCCTTGCGTACCGCTTCGCCGGCTTTCAAAATGCTTCCGCCGGTGGTGACGATGTCCTCGATGAGCAAGACTTTCTTGCCCTCGACGTCAAACCCACGACGCAACTCCATGCCGCCATCCGCCGTCTTTTCCGTGAAATAGGCGCGGGTTCCGAGCTGACGAGCCATTTCATAGGACAGGATCACGCCGCCGGTAACGGGGCCGACGACAACGTCCGGCTCATACTCGCGGACCTTCTCCGCCATCGCGGCGATGATTGTCTCCGTCGTCACCGGATCTTCCAGCAGGCGGAACTTTTCGACGTAGCGGTTGGAATGCAGCCCGCTGGCGAGTTTGAAGTGGCCTTCGAGCAGAGCTCCGCGTTGCTTGAGCAGCTCAAGAACGTCCTTGTATTCCATGAAATAATCCGTACCTGGGATGTTAACTGCCGGGTTTCTGACTGCGGCGCAGGCGTTTCACCCACATGTCGATCTTGTCCTGCAATTTGCTTTCGATATCGCGGAACGCCACCTGCACAATCAGGTAGTCGTCCTCGACATTGTTCTTGTCCAATGTGACGCGCCGAATCTCAGCAGGAATGTCGTGAAACTCGGTCCCGCGCGACAACAGCAGCGACACCTTAAGCCGCATGCCGACCGGATTCTTCCCCTCTTCGAGGAAACCGACCTGCCGTGTCGCGAAACGTACTCCGCCCGCCGACAAGTCGAGTATGTAGCCGCGATAGGTGCGAATATCCTCGTCGCCCGCCCGGTATCGGACGACACCTTCCACCTGCGAGCGGTCATACGCGCGGCGCTGGTAGCGGGTGATGCGTCCCGGGAAACGAACCAATACGGGCAGGTGCTTGATGTCGATCGGCGCATTTTCCTCGGCGTCGAGGTCGTCTTCGTCCGGGTCGGACGGTTGGTCCGGCTCCTGCTCGAGCACGACGGTCAGGAACTGGTAAGCCGAGTCCTTGCGCACATACCGCACCAGCACTTCCACACCGGGAAGCAGCTTGTCCGCGATGCCGGTGGGACGGTCGAAGAACAGACCGCGCGTGTCGACGTGCCGCACGATGGTATCAAACGACACCACCTGGCTGCCCATCGCAATCCGGCAGGTCAACGGTTCCCCGACGGTAAGTGTGCGTGGATCGGTGTTCACGACGCTCCTGTTCGTTCCTCACGACTCGTACCGCATCCGCATGGTACGGACTTCAGCCCGCGTTCGCCAGAGCAGCACGTGCGCTGCTGATTGCCTCCTGCATCCGTTTCGCTTCCGCAGCCGCTGCTTCGGCGAAATCTTCGCCTGAGGATGCATACAAAATGCTGCGGGACGCGTTCACCAGGCTGGGAATGCCCTTTGCGCCGACGCCGTACCGCAACGACGCTTCCAAGTCGCCACCCTGCGCGCCGATGCCGGGGATCAGCCATGGAATGTCGCCGCAATCGTCTCGCACGCTGGCCATATCCTCGATTCGGGTCGCACCGACGACCAGCGCGACGTTCTCGTGCTCGTTCCACCGATCACGCGCCAGCTTCGCGATCACGTTCGGCAGGGCGATCCCTTCCCAGGCCCGCTGCACCTCAACCGCGCTCGGGTTGCTGGTCGCGGCGAGGAGGATCGCGCCATGATCCGGACGTTCGATGAACGGCTTGACGCCGTCAGTGCCGAAGTACGGGTTGACCGTTGCGGCGTCAAAACCCCAGCGGTCGAACAGGGCTATGGCGTAGCGCTCGGCGGTGGAGCCGATGTCGCCGCGCTTGGCGTCGCCGATCAGGATTGCGTCCGAAGCGTGCTCACGGACCGCCGCGATGGCTGTCTCCAGCGCCTTGTCGCCAATGTCGCCCAGCGCTTCGAAAAACGCCACGTTCGGCTTGTAGGCGGCGGCGTGCGGAGCGGTCGCCTTGATGATGGCAACCAGAAAGCGCGCGACGCCGTCCGGGTCGTCCCGCATGTGTTGCGGCAGCTTTGCGGGGACAGGGTCAAGGCCGACACAGACATGGCCGAGGGTGGAGGTGGCGTGGTGTAAACGGTCGCGGTACGTCATCGGGATGGTTCCGTTGTGATGCCGATGATCCCAGACATGAATGTCTGGGGCATGTTGATCATGCGATGATCCCGACGAGCCTTCTGCCGTCGGGGCACACAAACTCATGTCAAACAGTATATCTGACGTTGCGAAAAGGTAGGCGGATGGGTGAGATCGTGCAAGGGGGTGTCGCTCAGGGGGGTCTTGATTCAACCTGATCTGGCGGAGCGGAGAGTCCGTGTGCAGGACCGTTGTCCGGTTTTCTCACGCCTCGGTTGTCCGGTCCCATTTCTGCCGCTAGGTTATATGCAGGGTCAAGGGCTTGATGGACTATTCAGTGTTCGGAACTACGACTGACCTGAACCGAATCGAGTAACGAAAATGCGAGAGATTGGGGGAATGATGAAACGGTTCACGTGTTGCCTGATCGTGATGCTGGCTCTTGCTGCAACGGTGGCTGCACAGGATAGTTGGAATATTCAGCTTGCGAGTTCGCTGACAAGTTTCTGGCAAAAATCAGAGGATCTTGTCGTTGTCGATCAATACGCCTTCGTTGCCGCAGGTGAATCTGGCCTGCATATCGTGAACATCTCCGATCCCACCAGACCGTTCGAAGTTGGAAGCCTTGATTTGCCTGGGTATTCGCGAAGCCTGGTTGTCGTGGGTGACTATGCTTATATCGCAGCATTTTCAGCCGGACTGCGGATCGTTGATGTTTCTGATCCTTTCACGCCATCTGAGGTTGCACATGTTGAGATGCCGGAACTGGTGGAGGGGGTCGCCGTATCCGGGAATTATGCGTATGTGGCCAATTACAGACAAGGTTTACGAATACTGGATGTGTCAGACCCAACCGAACCGGTTCAAGCCGGATTCTGGCCGCTTCCCAATATTGAGCTCCGGAATATCGTCGTTGAAAACGGATACGCTTATCTCGCTGCTGAGGGAAACGGCTTCTATATTTTTGATATATCAGATCTTACGAATGTTACTATGGTTTATTATCTGAATCTTTACCATGAAATCTGGGATATCGCTGTAGAAGATGACTACTTATATGTTGTTGGTGGTAGAACATGGTCTGATGAAGGTGTTTTTATTGCCTATGATATAATTGACCGTTCAAATCCAATTGAAATTAGCCGTGTTAACTTTAATTATCGCCAATTTGATATCTACTTTGATTACAATATGGCTTATGTTTCTGGTGATGGCGTTCATCTATTTGATGTCTCGGATCCATCCAATCCAATAGAGGTCAGCCACAATACCCGTTCCAGTGCCTACGGAACAGCCGCTGTGGGTAATTCGGTCTACGTCGCTGATTATTTTGATGGATTAATTGTCTATGATTACGCCGCTCCAACCCTACCTGTTCAGGTTGGCCGCTGTGGCGGGTTGTGGTATTCGGAATGCGCCGCAATCATGGAGGATGTTGTTTATATGATTGACCGGAGGTCTGGCCTGTATGCGCTTGATGTGTCAGATCCCTATTCCTTGAATTCGTTATCTTTCTACGAAGCGGCCACTGCTTACCATGGAATTGCAATTAAAAACCAATTGGTTTTTACGGCTAATGATTCCGAACTTCTTGTGTTTGATGCTTCTGATCCGCTTGACCTGACTCCCATCGGTTTTTGTTCAGGATCCACGTCATATTTTGAGTATGGCGAGGCGATTCTTCTTTCTGGTGATCATCTTTTTTACCAATCCTATGATGGCTTCGCGATTCTGGATGTGGCAGATCCAACATCGCCGTTTGAAGTCAGCTGGACGGACCTCTATTATACTCGGGATTTCGATGTTTCCAACGACTATCTCTACGCAGTGGATACATATCTGGGCCTGCATGTGTATGATGTTTCAAACCCTAGTGAACTGATCGAAGTTACCACTTTCTCTGTTCCCGGATCCTTGTTCAATAGCGTTGCACTGCAAGGCTCTTACGCCTATCTGGCTGACCTACATGCTGGCCTTCGTATCCTCGATGTGTCTGATCCGACTTCGCCCGTGGAACTGAACCTGATCGAGTTCGACTTCCCTCCAAGTCAGCTTGAAATCGACGGTGACTACCTGTACTGCTCGAGTGGTAATATCGGCCTTCATATTCTAAGCCTGGCTGATCCCGTCCACCCCTTCGAGATCGGGTATCACGACCTCACTGAAGCGGGAGAACGTTTCTGCGTGGCCGATGGGTTTGCCTTCATGCCTGACGAATCCATGTTCTACATCTTCGACTGCAACGAGGCGTTGCCGGTGGAGGAACGGGATGTGACGCTGGTGCCAAGTGAATTTGCGTTGTCGGCGCCGTACCCGAATCCGTTCAACGCGGCGACGACGATAGCTGTGACGTTGCCGGCAGCGGGGGTGTTGAACGTCGCGGTGTTCAACCCGCTTGGGCAACGGGTGACGGTGGTTACCAATACGCGGGTTGCTGCCGGCGTTCATCGGTACACGCTGGACGGGTCGGCGCTGGCGAGTGGAACGTATTTTGTGCGGGCGACGGTGCCGGGACAGATGGAAGAGTCGCGGAAGGTAGTATTGGTGAAATAGCCGCGTGATCGGTAGCCAGCTGCGGGCTGCGATAAAAAATGCAAGATCTTGCTGGCCAAGCGTGGATGAGCCCAGACATGAATGTCTGGGGCATGAAACAAACCACAACCAAGGGTGAATCAGCCACGGATTACCCGCGTTGTCAAAGCCAACACGGGCAAGAATGATTTGCTTCCGCACAATCCACGGTAGCGAAGCTTCTGTGGGCATCGTTCTACCACCGGTCGATACCATCACGGGCAAGAGCTAGCAAATTACCCCCTGATAAGCTACGACATGAATGTCGTGGGCGTGACCTCGTGATACACGATTTAACGTGGCAAGTCGGGCCACACCACCCCTCCTAAAAGAGAGATCCTTCGCTGCGCTCAGGATGACTGATGGGGTGTATCACCTGTTGCCTCATCCCGACGAGCAAGCTCGTCGGGGCAAACATCTTTTACCCACCCTGATGTTCACCTATATTCCCGCTCCGACAGCGACATCATCCCCGGAGGATACCCATGGCTGCGAAGCCAAAAAACAAAATGGATCTGATCACCGCGCTCGCGAAACGGCGCGGCTTTGTCATGCCGACCAGCGAAATCTACGGCGGCATC
Organism: bacterium; assembly: GCA_963675295.2. Lineage (GTDB taxonomy): Bacteria > Electryoneota > Electryoneia > Electryoneales > Electryoneaceae > BMS3BBIN04. The sequence goes on along the minus strand of CAXXKJ010000002.1, from coordinate 359,982 downwards.
GGCTCGAGCTACGATTACGGCCCGCTCGGCATCGAAATGAAACGCAAACTCGCCGACCTGTGGTGGCGGGAGATGGTGCGGAAGCACGAAAACATCGTCGGCATCGACTCCGCGATCATCTATCACCCGAAAACGTGGGTCGCCTCCGGTCACGTTGACGGCTTCACCGATCCGCTGGTCGACTGCAAGCAGTGCAAGGCACGCTTCCGGGAAGATGAACTGGTCGACCGTGTCGTCGCGGGGATCAAGGGCATTGACGAAAAGCCGCTGAAAGAGAACGATCAGCACCTGGACGCCGACCATCCGTCGTATGCGCTGATTCCGTGCCCGAACTGCGGCACGAAAGGTTCGCTCACTCCCCCGCGTTCGTTCAACCTGATGTTCAAGACGCACATCGGGCCGGTGGAAGATTCGGGCGATGCGGTGTATCTGCGCCCGGAAACCGCGCAGGGAATCTACGTGGACTACCCGCAGGTGCAGACCACCGCACGGCTGAAGCCGCCGTTCGGGATCGCGCAGATCGGGAAAGCCTTCCGTAACGAAATCACGCCGGGTAATTTCATCTTCCGCACCCGTGAGTTTGAACAGATGGAGATGCAATACTTCATCCCGCCGGGCACGGAAAACGAAACGATGGATTTCTGGAAGACCGAGCGGATGGCGTTCTGGCGGGATGTCTGCGGGATCAAGGAAGAGAATCTGCGATTCCATCAGCACACCGGGGACGAGCTCGCGCACTATGCGTCCGACGCGTACGACATCGAGTACAATTTCCCGTTCGGGTGGGACGAGTTCGAGGGCATTCACAGCCGCACCGATTACGACCTGAAGCGGCACGCCGAACATTCCGGCAAGCAGAAAGACCTCGAATACTTTGACGATCAGACCCGCGAACGGTACCTGCCGTATATCGTGGAAACGTCCGCCGGACTGAACCGTGGCCTGCTCGCGATCCTGCTGGATGCATACGACGAAGACGATGTGGACGGGAACGACCGTGTCGTGATGCGGCTCGATCCGAAACTGGCGCCAATCACAGCCGGGATCTTCCCGTTGACGAAGAAAGACGGGTTACCGGAGATCGCGCGGAAGCTACACGAGGATCTGAAGCTAGACTTCGACGTGTTCTACGACGAAGCCGGGAACATCGGACGACGCTACCGGCGGCAGGATGAGGCGGGGACACCGTTCTGCATTACCATCGACCACCAGACGCTGGAAGATCAGACGGTGACTATTCGTGACCGCGATACGCTGGATCAGCCGGAACGTCCGAAACTGGACCAGGTGGCGAACGTGTTGAGCGCGCGGTTGCGTGGGTGATGGGTTGCACTATGGACTCGAAAATATCCCCCCCGGCACGGTTGTGTCGGGGGTTTTGTTTATGGTTAAGTATGTTGTTTATTCTTGGATTAGGTGGAGTGTTTCCCATGATGGTTAACCGGAGAGAGAAGTATACTCAAGCGGAACAAGTCAGGATTTCAGCAAGCACTGGATGACGCTTTTCCTGTACCTTTCGATACCAGACGCACCCCGGCTACTGTCGAACCACGCTGACGGATACCATGCGCTCGCAACAGCACGTCATCACCCTCGCCGTCTGGCTATTCCTGGCCGCCTTCATCGTTCCAGCTGTAACCCTTGTTTACGCACAGGAGGCGGACTCCTCCTGCGGCAGCGCGCGGGTATCGTACCTCAGCGGCGATCCGATGGGGCCGGAGTTGCCGAAAGTAGGCGTGGTGCTGTCTGGCGGAGGAGCACGTGGGTTCGCCGAGATCGGTGTGTTGAAGGTGATCGAGGAAGCCGGGATTCACGCGGACATTATCACCGGCACCAGCATGGGCGCGGTGCTCGGTGGACTGTATGCGATTGGCTACACAGCCGACGAACTGGAACAAATGGCATTGTCGACGGACTGGATGCGGATGTTTAACGACCGCCCGTCCCGCCGGCATGTCTCGATGGTGCAGAAATCCTTCTTCGACCGCTATGTGTTCAGCCTGCCGTTACGTGCCGAGGGCATCGGGCTGCCCTCCGGGCTGGTCGCGGGGCAACGGATCTCGAGCCTGCTGGACAGCCTGACGCTTTCCGTTCATGGGACTGCGTCGTTCAATGATCTGTACCGCAAATTCGCTTGTGTTGCGACCGACCTCGAAACGGGGCAGGCGGTGGTGCTGCGTGGCGGCAGCCTGTCGCGGGCGTTGCGGGCGAGCATGGCGATTCCGAGCGTGTTCACACCGGTTCAGCTGGATTCCACCCTGCTGGTGGATGGCATGCTGGCGCGCAACCTGCCGGTGCAGGATTGTTGGGATCTGGGCGCGGATTACGTGATCGCTGTGGACGTCGGCAACCCGTTGAAGGAAGCGAACCAACTGAACAACGTGCTGACGATCCTCGACCAGTCGATCGCGATCGGGATGCAGGACGAAAACAAACTGCAGGTTGGTCTTGCAAACCTTGTTATCCGTCCGGATCTGACCGGCTACACCTCCGCGGATTTCCTTGCCGCCGCCGAGTTGATCGCGACCGGGGAGGAGCAGGCGCGGGCTTATCTGCCACGGTTGCGTGCAGTTGCCGATTCGCTGTACAGCCGGTCGGGACGCGACATTCCACCGCGCCCGGTGGCGCCGGATTCGGTGTACGTTGAGAGCGTGTCGGTGCTGGGACTTAAGGATGTGACACGCGCGTTCGTACTGGACGAAGCGGACCTGCAGGTTCCCGGCTGGGTGGCGCTGGCGGAATTGCACGAAGCGGTGGAAAGGGTGTACAGCACGCGATTTTTCGAGCAGGTGACCTACGAACTTCAGCCGCACGGGAACAGCAGCGTGTTGCAGCTGTTTGTGACGGAAAAGGATGTCAACTTGCTGCGGTTCGGTTTCCGGTACGATACGGCGGAAGAATCGGCGTTGCTGACGAATGTGACGCTGCGGAATCCGTTGCTGAACGCGACGATGCTGACATTGGATGTAAGGCTGGGGACTGAGAGTTCGGTCACGGCGTCCTATTTCGGCCACATGAACCTGAACAGCCGGCTCGGTTTCCGGGTCTCCGGCCTGTATTCCCGCGATGAACAGGCGCTGCCACCATCCATTCTGGGTCAGGCGACGACGGTTGAGGCGAGCATCGTGCGCGGCGATATGTTCTTCGGATCATTGTTCTCGACGATGGCAGTGGTTGGCGCCGGTGTACGGTTCGACCAGCTGTTTTACAAGGACAAATTCGACAGGCCGGGATCGCTGGACAGGAGTCTTGTGTATGGGTCGGCGTACGGGCAGGTTCAGATCGACACGTTTGACGACAGCTATTTCGCCAAGCAGGGGCTACGCCTGAAAGCCGAAGCAGAATACGCCAACCACCCAGTACACTGGGACAGCTATTTCAGCGTTTATTCGGCGAGCTTCGATTGGCGAACAGCGATTCATGAGCGGATCACGTTGATCCGGCGTGGCTTCTTCCGGTTTTCGCAGCGTGACCTGCCGTTGCCGCGGTATGATACCGAGATGAGCTACTGGCAATTTTTCGGCATGCCCCACGAGTACCTGATCGGCAAACACATGCAGATTGTGGAGGCCGGCGTGATGGTGGAACCGTGGACCAATCGTTTTCTGACCGCGCGATTTGATCTCGGCAACACGTTCCTGAACGATTGGAACACAACGCTGGAGTGGGATCGGTACGATTGGGGCGTTGGCCTGTTCGCCGGTGCGCCGACACCGGTTGGCCCGGTTGAAATCCTTGCCGCAACCAGCAGTGGCGATTCTTTTCTGTTTGCTGTGAATGTCGGTTACTTTTTCTAGACAACTAGTGAAATAACTAAAAGATCCAAAGAAATTCAGCTCGAAGAAACCGTCTCCTTTCACCCTTGTAGACCCCCCGCCAAACTCCTAGCTTTGACGATTCGCGGCTACATTGGATTCGTTTAGCCGTTTTACAGAGAAGGCCAGCATGCTCCGTCGTTTCCTCAAAGCCAAACTGCACCAGGCTCGTGTCACGCAAACCGACCTGCACTACAAGGGCAGCCTTACCGTAGACCGCAATCTGCTGGAACTTACGGACATGTTGCCGAACGAGCAGGTTGATGTTTACAATATCACCAACGGTCAACGGTTTACGACGTACATCATCGTAGGCGAACCAGGATCGGGCATCATCGGCGTGAACGGTGCCGCCGCGCACCTTGCGTCGGTCGGAGACCAGGTCATCGTTGCCACATATTGCGACCTGTTCCCTGAAGAGATTGAGGGTCACGAACCGGTTGTCGTGGTCCTGGACGATAACAACCGGCCTAAAACTGCCGCCAAGGATTGAAGAAGGAATTTCCCGTGACTATCCACGTAGAGGATCGCTCGCCACAGGAAGTAACAACACAGGTATTCATCGCTGGTCTTTTCGAGGGAGAAAAGCCCTCCGAGGGTGGACTCGGCCGGCTGGACGCGTCCCTCGCAAACCGCATTGAACGCGCGATCGCCAGCGGTGATTTCTCTGGCAAGAAGAACCAGGTGCTGGAACTGTATGGTGGCACCTCGGACGGTCCGCGATTCATGATGATCGTCGGCCTCGGCAAGCGGGAAACCATCGTCGCGGAACACGTACGGCGTTGCTTTGGCACGGCGGGCAGGCGTGTGCGGAATGCACGGCTGAACGAAATCACTGTGCTGCCGCCGGTCACCGGTTTCGATGCTGATACACAGAAACAGCACACCATTGCCGCCTTGGAAGGCACCGCGCTGGCGACCTACCGGTATGTGCGCCGCTCGATGGACCTTGACCGTTACCCGACGCTGGACAGTCTGCACGTCATCGGCGGCGGCAACATCGACAAGAAAGTGCTGAACGCCGCCGCGAAGTATGCGTCAATCACGATTGACGCGGTGACCTATGCGCGCGACCTGGTGACGACACCGGCCGGCGACCTGTACCCGGAAGATTACGGCAAGGTTGCGAAAGAGCTCGCCGGTGGCACGGTCAAGGTGGAAGTCCTCGACCAGAAGAAGCTGAAGGCGTTGAAGATGGGCGCGTTGCTGGCCGTCGGCCAGGGCAGTGCGCACCCGCCGGTGCTGATTCATCTGACATACGAACCGAAGCGCCCGTCGAAGAAGACCAAAACGTTCGCGATTGTCGGCAAAGGCGTAACGTTCGATTCCGGCGGCCTTGACATCAAGACCGCTGGCGGCATGCGCGACATGAAGGTCGACATGGGTGGTTCGGCGACGGTGATGGGCGTTTTCAAGGCGCTCGACCGGCTGCAGCCGAAGTGCCGTGTGCACGGGTTCATCCCGGCGGTCGAGAATATGACCGACGGCGCGGCGTATCATCCGGGCGACGTGCTGACCGCGTACAACAAGAAAACCATCGAGATCGACAACACCGACGCGGAAGGGCGGCTGGCGTTGGCGGATGCGCTGGCGTACGCCGTGGACAAGGTCAAGCCGGACGCGATGGTTGACCTGGCGACGTTGACCGGTGCGGTGGTTATCGGCCTCGGCCACTGGGTCACCGGCGCGATGAGCAACAACGACGACCTGTATAACCTGCTGTTCGAGGCGGGTGAAGCGACCGGTGAACGCATCTGGCGGCTGCCGATGTACAACGATTACCGCCAGCAGATCAAAAGCGAGATCGCCGACCTGAAGAATACGGGCGGCCGTCCCGCCGGCACGATCACCGCGGGCAAGTTCCTCGAGGAGTTTGTGGGCGACACACCGTGGACGCACCTCGACATCGCGGGAACGGCGACCGACGGACCGTTCAGCTACACACCGCACAAGGAACTCGGGACCGGCGTTGCGGTCCGGCTGCTGCTTGAGGCGCTGCAACGATGGGCCTGACCGGTTCAGAGACGCGCGATTTTCCGGCCCCGGTGCACGATCCACACCGGGGCCGTCGTCTTCGTGCCACCGTGATGCTGATCGTGCTGACCGCGATCTGGGGGCTCACCTTTCCGGTCACTAAGCTGTCGGTTGTGGACACCGATCCGATCCAGTTTGTCGCCCTCCGCTTCGGGACGGCGTTTCCCCTCCTCTACCTGTTCCTGCTGCTGCGGTTTCGTGGACACATCCGGCCCAAAGCCGGTGACGATGATGACAGCTACGCCGCGATGACCGAAGCCGGCATGTCGCCGGTGTGGGTCAAGCTGCGGAACGGTATCCTGCGCAGTATCTGGGTACGCGGTGCGCTGATCGGCGGGCTGCTGTTCGCCGGGTTCGCGTTGCAGGTGCTGGGGCTGGAACACACGACCGCATCACGGTCCGGGTTCTTCACCGGACTGCTGGTGGTGCTGACACCACCGCTGGCGTTGCTGCTGCGGACCAGCCACACACCCCGAACCGCGTGGTTCGCCCTGCTCCCCGCCGCCGCCGGGATTACGTTGATCGCCGATCCGGACACCGGCGGGATGAACATCGGTGACTGGCTGACGCTGGGCTGCGCACTGGTTTTCGCGTTGCAGATGGTGATCCTGGAAGCGCTGTCGCGTTCGGACAAGGAATCGCGAGCGTTGACCCTGGCGCAGGTGGGCGCTGTGGCGGTGCTGGCGATTGTGTGGACCCTGGTTCATGGACAACCGTTCGAAATGACACGCACCGGCTGGATTGGGGTGGCCTATACGGCGATTTTCGGGTCGGTGATCGCGGTGTGGCTGCAAACGCGGTTTCAACCCGACGTTCCGGCTGCGCACGCCGGATTCGTGTTCTCGCTGGAACCGGTGTTCGCGTCACTGTTCGCGTGGATGCTGATCGGGGATCCGTGGTCTGCACGGTCACTGTTCGGCGCCGCGCTGATCCTGGTGGCGATGGGGATCTCCAGCTTCGCGATCGCCAAGGCGGAACGGGATGCGGCGCGGTTGGCGAAGAGTGGATCACTGGACTAGATGGATAAGCCCTGCTGGCGGAGCCATCAGGGGCACGATTTCAGTCGCGCGTAGCTTGACCAGCACTTTTACCGTCGGAGCCGACGGGTTTAACAGACACTCTCCCAGTTCAAATCGATTTCAGAATCAACACCCCTCAAACCTAACAACCACAATGCCTGCAGCCGATCTACAACTCGCTCATTGGGACAGCTGTGTAGTTACGTCGGTTCAAATCGATTTCAGAATCATCACCCCTCAAACCCAACAGCCACAACACCTGTAGCCGATTCACAAATCGCTCAATGGGACAGCGGTCCGAAACTGAGTACCGCCGTCTATTTCTTGTGAAAATTCACTCATTTTATATGGGTCTGTCCCTATTTAATTTGTTGCCAGGACTAGAAAAAACGGGAATCCGCCGTGTGACGAGTTCCCGTTGAATCTGATGTCATGAACCACGATCTGAATGTCGTGGGTGTCTATAAGACTTGGGTGTTCACAACGCCGTGAGAGTTATAAGCGCCCGAGTGTTTTAAACATTGCGAGAGTTGCAAAACATCGTGGATATGTTGAACGCCGCGGGCATGTCAAGCGGCGGCGCTGACGTCTTCCGCGTCCTTCTCTTTCCCGCCTTCCGAACCCTGCACCGTCGACCGGCCCGAACCGAGCTTGATCTGCGCGATCACTTCCGCCAGATTCGCACGCTGCAACACTCGCGGCTTGATGGTGAACAAGAGGCCGTCCTCATCGCCCAACGCGTCGCTCTCCGCCGAAGTTTCGACGAGACGCCATCGCACCAGCCGGATTTCGCCACGGTCGATTTCGATCGCGGTGATGCCGTTCGTGTGCACACAACTACCACTGTTGAAGTAGCACGGCAGCCGGTCGGCACCGCTGTGACGGCGGCGTTTGCCCTTGGAAACGGCTTTCTTCAGGTGTTCGATGGTCGCCTGGGCCTGGAACGGGTTCGGATTCACATGAAGATTGGACTCGAGCCGCTTGAGGTGGTTGATCATGCTGTTGTGTTCCGGCAGATAGCCGAACATGCTTTTATGCGTGTGACCGGCGATCAACAACTTGCCGGTGCCGCTGGCCCAATCGTACAGCTTCTGCGCACGTTCATTCCGGATCAGGTGGTTGGTCGCAGCACGGGCCGACGTCAGCCGCGTCAGCCGCTGAAACCAGCGCCAGCCGAAACGGATCGCCTGGGAGCTGATCCATGCGCCGGAGTCGGAAATCAGTTCGCCCTGGTGACCGTGCGCGATGAAGATATTCTCACCGAGACGCAGGCCCGGATACACTTTGACCTCGCCCAGTTCCGGCCACAAGTGCTTCCGAACCTTTTCCGGGTTGGACCAGATGTTGTCGTGGTTGCCGTAAATGCGGACGTGCCACGGTTCGCCACGGTCTGCGAACTTGCGTTCCATCGCGTATACCGTGTCGCGGTACGCCTGGCGGATCTTGCGCGGGCGGGCTTCCCAGCCTTCCTCCACGTCCCCGTTCAACACGAGGTGGAAATCCTGATCGTAGTAGGACTGCAGGGCATGGCAGTAGATCATCTCGTTGCGGGCGAAATCATCGATGCCATGAACGCGGTCGGCGAGATGGAGATCGCTGAAGATGACGTAGCGGTCGCGCGTGATGTCAAAAGGCACCTTCAGCGCGTCGGCGTACGACTGCTCCATCCGTTTCCACGTTAAACTTTTCTCAGCAAACATCGCGGATCCAACTGAATTCAACTCAACGTCCGTCATCTCAGACGAACTTGCTTCCCTTGCGCCATCCGAGAAGCTGTAATTTATAGAACAGGTTCGGCGCCAATGCAAACAGCCACTTGAAAATCTTGAAACTAAATGGCTCTTCGTAGGTTCCAACCCACTCATTGCCATCAATCCACCGTGCGATGGTGCGGGCGACAACATGCCCTTCCGGGGCGGCGTCACAACGTTTTGCACGGATCTTGTATCCCTTCTCGTTCAGGCGATTCACCGGAGCCCAACTGAGAGGCCCCTTGATCGCCCCGGGCCGATACAACCGCAAACGAATGTTCCGGTTGGCGTTGTGTACAATCGGCCCGACCCCGCTGATGAAATAGTGCAGCGCGATCTTGGACGCGTGGTACACCGGCCCGAAACAGGACGGGCTGCCATCGGCAATCGACCCTATCGCTATGATGTCCAGCGGCCGATTTCGTTCCAGTTGCGCCGCCTCCAACGAGAGGACAGCGGGGAACGTGTAGTTCACACGAGTGATCGATTCTGTAACACTCGTGAGCGGAACACCCATTTCACCGATTTCTGTTTCAATTTGCCCAGCATTTATAATAATTAGATCTGGATTGTGTTTGAGCAGCGCTTGAGCATCTTCCGCGCTCTGTTGCGCATTCGTACACAACTCATTGAAATAATCGCCAGATAGCTCACTTTGCCTGCTTACGCCAATAACGTGCCAGCCGCGCCGGATGTACTCTCGTCCCAACGCCGAACCCAACGTTCCCGAGATGCCGGTAATGACAACGATGCGTTTCACGCTCCCTCCCCAAGGATATGATCACTCACGCGCAGTGAGTTTGCGATAATGGTCAGCGCCGGGCCCACACCCAGCGATGTCGGCATGAAACTGCCATCGACAACGTACGCGTTCTGCGTGCCGTAAATCCGGTTATTTCCATCCAATACGGCAAACTCCGGGTCGTTGCCGAAACGTGCGGTTCCAACCTGGTGGGCGGTGTGGGTTTCGTCCGCCTCGCCCGTCGCGCCGACAACTAGTTGCGCGCCGGCGGCGTACATGATCTTCGTGACTTCCCGTTTATAGAAATTCGACCGCAGTCGGTCAAACGGATGAAACTTATGATTAATTACAATTGATCCGTTGCTGCGAAGCTGCACCCGGTTCGTCGCCTGCGGCAGATCCTCGACCGAACCGGCCAGGGTGATGATGCGAGCGTGCGCCCAGCGCGCAACCCGGTCCGGAAGTGGAAACGGCAGCATCGCCTGAATGGTCTTCGGGCCAGGCACCGGCAACACTTGCGCATAGCCCAGCTTGAACGGAAACTCGTCGGTGCCGAAATACAGGTCGGTAAACCCGATCTGCTTGCCGAATCTGTCACCCGCGCCGGTCGGATGATAGTACACCCCCGCCGCGATACCGCCGTCGTGGTACATGTAATTGCGGCCCAACTGGCCTGAACGGGCACCTAAACTGGAACGTGTCAGCAGCACCGGTGTTCCGATCGCGCCTGCGGCAACAACGATTTTTTCCGCCGTCACCTCACGCGTCTCGCCGTTTCGCGTTACCCGCACCCCTGAGACACGAACCTCGCCGGATCCGTTACGCTGATGGATCAATTGCTCCGCCTGGGTATCGTGCCAGACTTCGAGGCCGTACTCACGGATCGCAGGGTCGATACAGCGGTTCAGAGATGATGCGCGCGCGCCGGTGGGACACAAGTAGCCCGGGCAGCTGGGGCAACGCAGGCAGGTTGCACGATCAATCGCCAACGGCAGCCGGAACGGGTGATAGCCGCGACGTTGCACACCGCGCGCAATCCATTTGCTGATGGGAGCCAACGGGTCGGGCTGCTGCTGGAACGGCTTTCCTCGCTGACCCAGGTGCAGCAACGGGTCGGCGATTGAGGCCGCGACGCCGTACAGATCCTCCGCCTGCTCATAGTATGGCGCGAGATCGTCGTAAGATACCGGCCAATCCCACTGCTGGCGCGGCAAGTAGCGTGAATAGTAGCGACCAGGATGAAAGTCTTCAGGAGAGGGACGCAGCAACGCCGCACCGTAGAGACTTGTTCCACCTCCGGTTACGCCACCGACATAGAGACGGCGGCGCTTCTCATTCATCCAGATATCTCGATTCTCGTATGGACGCATACGGATCAGTGTTTCCGCCTCGTCCTGCATCGCCTCCGGATCCTCAAACCGGCGACCGCGCTCCATCAACAACACACGCTTGCCGCCCTTCGACAGCGCCCACGCAGCCGTGCCGCCGCCCGCGCCCGATCCGATGATGATGATGTCGAAATCCACGAGTTCCGAGTCCTGAATCTTGTGTTCCGGGGGTTGGCATTGATCGTTCGGAGATCTTTGCCATGGACTGAAGTCCATGGTAAGAACCTCGGGGGAACCCCTTTCTCTACAGCGGTTGACGCCTGCTTACCGGTTGTTGTCCTTGAACGTCCGGATGAACCCGATCAGCAAGCTGGTCGGGGCACACAAACCAGTCATCACAGAGACAACGATCATCACAGAAACAACGGTCGTCACTGTGGTACATGGCCGTTCGGATAATCCCTGCTGGCGGAGCCATCAGGGGCACATTCCGCACCATCGCTGCCTGATCCACGACGTGACAACCAATCAACCTAAGTACGGTCTATCCAACCAGGTACCGGCGGTCAGTCGACCAATTCGCGTGGGCGGGGCACCAGCTCGCTGCTGGTCAGGCCCTTGAGCACTGCCTGCAACCCGAACCGGTGACGCGCGTTGTCGCCCGCCGCCTGCCGCATCGCTTCCGCCGACTGCTTCTCCTTGGAGACAGCGTCCGCGTACTGCAACAGCGCGTCGGTCCACAACTTCACCTTGAGCGCCGGCAACACCCAGCCGGTTTCTTCGTGAATCACAATCTCCTTCGGACCGCCGATGTCCGAAACAAATGCCGGCAGGTGACAACACTGTGCCTCAAGCACCACCATGCCGAAAGTGTCCGTGGTACTGGGGAAGACCAACGCGTCCGCCTGGGAATACAGTTTCGGCAAGTCGTCATGCGGTACACGACCGAAGAAATGGACGTGATCCGCATGACCCTTCAGGTGATCCTCCATCTCCTTGCGATACGGTCCGTCACCAACAAAGAGGAAGTTGATATCCTGCCGCACCTTGTACATCTCGTCAATCACCTCAAGCAGGAACTCGAGGTTCTTGTCCTTCGAGACGCGGCCGGCGTAGAGGAAATTCACACCGCTGTCGAACGGGATACGATACTCCTCCCATTCGTTTTCCGGCAGCCGGTGGAAGATTTCATGATCAATCAACCGCGGGAAAACCGACATCTTGTCTGGTGAGATTCCGCGCTTGCTGAGGATTTCGATGTACGACCGGGTCGGGACCTTGACCTCGTCCATCTGGTTGTAGAACCAACGTACAGCCTCTTCGACGGTGGAGACCGTATTGTCGTCCATGTCGGTGATTTCGCTGAGCTCCAGCGTGAAGTCGGTGTGGTAGATCCCGACGGCTCGTATGCTGAGCAGTTTCGCGAGCACGAGCCCCAGCACACCAACCGGACCGGGAGTGGAGATAAAGACTTCGTCCGGCTCGAACGGATACAGCTCTTTCATCGCCTTGAGCACCGACGGAATTTTCATCTGGTACGCGTCATAATACGGCAACTCGAACTTGTAGATATAAGGCAGGTTGACGGTGTTCGGCGGCAGATCCGGCGTCATCTGCTCGGGTTCGAGACAGGTAACGATCTTGACGTCGATGCCGTGCTGATAAAACGCCCAACCCATGTTCTTCAACGTGACTGAGGGACCGTTCAGGTCGACAAGCGTGTCGGTGAACCACAAGATGCGACGGTTGCGTTGCTCCGGGACTTCGTTGCGCAACTGCTCCAGCAACGGCGCATTATGGTTGATCACCTTGAGGCTGGTGAAAAACGGGACCAGCGCGAAAATTCCGGGCAGCGCGGCGGACACATCCTTGACCACGGAAAACAGGTCGCCGGATGATGTTTTATCGATAACGGTTTCGATCAGTGAGGCAATCATGCTGTCGACGATGTCAGTGATACGATCGAAGACGAAATCGATGTTGTCTTCGACGTTGGGCACCTTGCGTTTGCGGATTTCATCCACCAGCTCCGCAAGGTCGCGCTTGTAGCCGGTATCCGCTTTCATCCCAAGCACCAGCAGGCTGTCGATCAGGTTCGGCTTTTCGTTGCCGAAGATCATGTCCGGCACACTGGCCAGCGGGGTGTAGCTGAGCGGACGGCTTTTCGTCTTGGAAAAATCGTGCCCGATCTTGTAGACGGTGAATGCGAGGGTGTGGAAATCGTTGGTACGGCCCTTGGCGAACGATTTCCGGTGCCGGATGCTTTTAAGGAAACCCTCGACATTGCCCGAGTTCGCCATGGTGTACGTTTTACCGATGAACAGGTTGGCGTGATCATCCGATCCGCCGGTGAAGCCCTTGACCCAGGAATCAGGAGTCTGCGGCTGAATACCGTGCTGTTCCGTCAGTTCTGCCAGCTTGGCCTCGTTCAGGTATTTCAGGTAATAATACCACGAACTGTTGCTCGCCTTGTTCTGGGATCCGTTCATGGATTCGAACACGTCGAAAAGCAACACCAGCTTTTCCAGGTGTTCAAGGGTCAGCTTGTTGTTGATGTTGTATGTGGCGTGCGCAACTGCGTGCGTGATTTTCTGATCCACAACATACTCACGCAGATCGAAAATCGAGGTCCGCAACGTCTGCATTTCCTCGAACTGGACCGGATTGAAACCCCAGACCAGCAGGTGAATCTTGCAGCCGTCCTCGAAGTACGTTGTCATCTGGGCGCCGGTGAACGCGTCGTCATACTTCTGCGCAAGGATCGCCGACCCTTCATACGTGTTGTGGTCGGTGATGGTGACATAGGTCATGCCCGCTTCCTTGGCACGCTGGTACACGGTTTCAGGCTCCGTGTAGCTCTGTGCCGCGCCAAGCCGCTGCAGCACCCATTCCGATGGCCGGTTGGAAAACTTGGAATGAACGTGTAAATCTGCCTTTGCCATGGGAGGTTCCTGTCTCCGAGGGAGGATTGGTTCGCGAACAAAAGATACCCGTTTTACACGGCTCCCGCTAACACAATCCTCACGTTGTTTCGAGCGAAAATCCCGCTATTCCGGCGCACTGTATAACAAGAGTGTTACGAATTGTTTAGCGTACAATGTGACAATCGATGAGGGCGCGGCGCCAGCGATCCCTGAGCCTTTTGCGCCGGTTGAGGTAGAGCCGTACATTCAGCTTCCCGGCGGGCGATCCAGCGTGTAACGATCCCTTTCCCCCGCCGGCTTCGTATCCGCAAAAACCAGTCACCCGAGCGTTGAGGCAAGCATGGGCAAAACTTTCAGCGAAAAGATCCTCGCGAAGTACAGTGGGTTGGACGAGGTCGTGCCCGGGCAGATCGTCGAAGTGATCCCCGATGTCGCGATGAGCCACGACAACACCGCCGCAATCTCGAAAACGTTCGAGAAAATCGGTGTCGACAAGCTGTACGATCCAGACATCCACCTTGTCGTGCTTGACCATTGCGTGCCGCCGGCCAATGCCACCTTCGCCAACAACCACAAGGTGATCCGGGAATTCGTCCGCAAGCACGGGATCAAGAATTTCTACGACATCAACAATGGCATCTGCCACCAGGTGATGGCGGAAAACGGACACTGCCTGCCGGGCACCGTGATGACCGGATCGGACTCGCACTCGACGACCTACGGCGCGTTTGGCGCGTTCGGAACCGGCGTCACCCGCAGCGAAACCGCCGTGATCATGGCAACTGGAAAGATCTGGTTCCGTGTCCCGGAAACGATGCGGATGAACCTCAACGGCGAACTGCCGGAAGGCGTGTACGTCAAGGATGTCGCGCTGCATATCACAGGCACGATCCGTGCGGACGGCGCGCTTTACCGTGCGATCGAGTTTACCGGTCCGGCGGCGGCGAAATTCAGCGTGTCGGAACGGATGACGATCTGCAACCTCGCCGTCGAAATGGGCGCGAAAGTCGGCTACGTTCCGCCGAACCAGATCGTGTACGATTACCTCGAAGGCCGGGCGAAGACAAACTATACGCCGGTCTTCTCTGATGAGGATTGCGACTACGACGAAATCCTCGACTTTGACCTGTCGACGCTGGTGCCGCAAGTCGCCGCACCGCACACGGTGGACAACGTGATGCCGGTGACCGACCTCGCCGGAGAAACGATCGAACAGGTGTTCGTCGGCACGTGCAACAACGCCCGCCTCGACGATCTCGCGATCCTCGCGCATGTCCTCGACGGTAAGCATATCGCAAACACAACGCGCCTGGTGGTCATTCCCGCCAGCAGCCGGACGATGCTCGACGCGATGAACCTCGGCTACATCCCGAAGCTGATCAACGCCGGCGCGACCTTGTCAACACCGGGCTGCGGACCGTGCATGGGCAACCACCTCGGCGTTCCGGCAAACGCTGAAAAATCGCTCGCGACGTCGAACCGCAACTTCCGCGGCCGGATGGGCAACCCGGAATCGGAAGTGTACCTCGCCAGCCCGCACACCGCCGCCGCGACCGCGTTGACCGGAAAGATCTCCGATCCGCGTGAATTCCCGGTGGATATGGATCAGATCCGTGAGGAATTGAAGGGTGCGAAACTGACGCCGGATGTGGCGGTTTCGTGATGGGACGGGCTCGGGGCTTCGGGCTCTGGGCTCAAACCCCACGCCTGTAATTTGGAGTGGGCGGTTCTGCGCGAACCGTCAGGCGGATTCGCACAGACACCAGGAATCAATAGTTGCTATCAACTAAAACCGGACACGCGTGTCCGGTTTTTTCTTTGGGGGGTCGATTCCGATTTAAAGGGTGATGTCTGGATTTGCCCAGGAAACCGTGGAACTGCCGTCATATCCGGACAAACTGAGATAACAAGCCCGCGTTGTCAGAGACAACACGGGCAAGGGTTACTACTAGCACGTCCCGGGGCGTCGTAGCCGCGTTTGCAAGCAAACACGGGCACGTAGTCGTTCGGGCACGATTTACAGAGGCGAAAGACGGCCTTACTTCACCAACACCACTTTCTGCCGGGCGTGCAGGTCGCCGGAATTCGCCTCGATGATGTACACACCCGCCGCGACCGGCTGACCGTTGCTGGTGAGACCATTCCACGTAAACGCGTGGCTGCCAGCGGTGAGTTCGCCACGATGTAACGTGGTAACAATCCGTCCGAGCACGTCATACACCGCGATCTCGACATCCGCGCCAGCGTCCAGCGCGAGATCCACACGGGTGTACGCATTGAACGGGTTTGGCCACGCACGTGTCAGCTCGAATTGGGACGGTAGCTCGTGCCCCACCGACACGGTTTTGCCACCATGCGTGCTGGCGACGTCGGATGCAATACTCAGCAGTTCCGATTCCGTTTTCGCCATGATCAGCGCGAATTCCACCGTGCGCGGAATCGAAGATCCGACATCCGGCACCTCAACCGCGATCAGGTTCGCCCAGTCGTCCTGTGACGAGGATGTAGCCTGGGAGGTACCGCCGCGTATGATGGACAGCTTGTTCGAATCGGTGTAGCTGAAGCTTGAATTGTTGATCGCACGGACGCCGGAGATGGTCTCGTCACCCAACGCCATGATACCCGCGAAACGTGTCTGCCCGCCGCCATAACTGCTGCCACTCATGTAGGACAGGCGATACTGGCTGTTGTAATGCACCTGGTTGCCGTACAGATTGAGGATGTCCCAGTCGCAGAGAATGCCAACGTACATGTCAATTGGTGCACCGATCACACGCTCGATGGAGTAGGTCAGGTAGACGACCGACTGGTCGTCGTTGTCCGGATACCCTTCCACGGTCTGCGTCACGTTCACGCCCACAGGGCTGCCGTCGTAGCGGTCGGTGTAGGTGCAGCGCCACATCTCGCGGCCCTGCGGTGCATCCACTTTCGCGTAGTGCCCGTCATCGTAAACACGGAAATCGAACTGGGTTTGATTGTCGGTGCCGTAGATGCAGTCAGCAACGTTCGCCATGTCCGCGATCAACACGGATCCGTGGAACAACGCGCCGAGCTTGTCGCCGAGCAAGCGGACGCCTTCGGTTCGAGTGTCGATCGGCGGTACGTAGTCCCAGTAGCCAATCGCGCCGAAGTCGGTGACGCTGGCGATCATTTCACCGCCTTCGACCGTGACATACGGCGGATCAACAGGGATGCGCACGGACAACGTGTCCCGCCACCCATCCGCGTTGATCAGCAGCACCGCCGGGTTGTCCCCCTGTTCGGTGAAGCCGTAGGTCGTGATCTGAAAGTCAGCCGTGAAGTCGCCGACCGCCTGCTGTGAGCCGTTGTACACGCCGTTCGTCGACATGAATTCCGCCAGCGAGACGAGGCTGATCTTGACCTGGTCAGCGTCCCCGCCAAGCAGCTCCATGTCGAAGGTGACGCTGGTCGTTGCCGCCAGCGGAATGCGGCCGTCTGCGTTGTTGACCGTCATCCCTTTGTATGCGACTACCGGACGATCCGGCAGCACCGAACGCCAGGCGTCAATCACACCAACCGGCGTTTCCTTCTCCCCCGCATTCCCCACCGGCTGCGCGCCCTGCTGAATTCGGGCGAGCACCTGCTCGCGGGTGATGTCCGGGTCCATCCCCTTAAGCAATCCAGCGAGGCCGGCGACCAGCGGCGTCGCCATGGACGTGCCCGACGAATACCCGTAGCCACCGATGTAGGTGCTGAGGATATCAACCCCCGGTGCGGCGGCCTGCACCCACCAGCCATAATTGCTGAACGAGGCGATGTTGTTGTCAATGCCGGTTGCCGCGACGCCGATCACGTTTTCATACGCCGCCGGATAGGTCAGCGAATTGTTGTTTTCGTTGCCCGCGGCGGCAAGGATGATGATCCCCTGATCGGCCGCGTAGTTGATGATGTCCCGTTCGAACACCGATTCGATCGGGCCGGCGAAGGACATTGAAATGACGTCTGCTTCATTGATGACCGCATACAGCAAACCGTCCACCGCAAACCCGATCGTGCGGCCTTCGCCAACCCGGACTGCCATAATTTGCGCGCCACGAGCAAGCCCGGCGACACCAACGTTGTTGTTTTGAATCGCCGCCGCAATGCCGGAGCAGTGGGTGCCGTGACCCGGGCTTTCGCTGGGATCGAGGCTCGGCGCGTCCGGGTTGCCGTCCCAGTCGTTCGCGTCCCAACCGTAAATGTCGTCCACGTACCCGTTGCCGTCATCGTCGAAGTTGGCCGTGCCGCCGTCTTCCTCGTCATTGATCCAGATGATCGACTTGAGGTCCCGGTGGTCAAGGTCTACACCGTTGTCAAGAATCGCGATCTTGACGCCGTCCGCGAGCGGGGCTTCGTCCCACGCCGCGAACGCATTGATCTGCGACAAATGCCACTGGTAAGAGATCAGGGGATCGTTCGGACGGTCGGCTATCTCACGCTCTGCCCCCGGTAAAACGCACAGTTCACGAACCGGCTGGCGCTCCGCAACCTCAACACCAGGCAGCTGCGACACGTCCGCGAGGAACGCGTCCAGATCCGTTCCCGGTTCGACAACGACCCGTTGCCACTGGCCAAGTGCCGCGAAGATTTGAGCATTCGTCGCTGGCACCGCGGTTTCCATCGCTATCACTTCCGGACGTTCAGCAACCGCTGCGCGGGGAGCGTCCAGCTCGTTGCCCGTTGGCTGCAGTTTAACGTATACGACCGCGCCCGCATCCGAAGAAGCGAGGATGGCAGCTGGGAGTGTCACAAACAGGATCAGGGTTAGCAGGAACAGGGTTGCGATTCGCATCGTCCATCCAGGTTTGCTGTAAAGGTCCTCTAAGATAGGCTGACAAATTTGGCAATGGGGCACCCGCAGTGCCCCGCCGTGAGTCTTGTTGAATTGCCCGGCTCCGAGCACGGGGAGCTTATACATCCAACTCCGTGATCAGTGTTTGGATATCACGGATCAGGTCTCTATGACCTGTTTTACGGTAATACTTCATCACTTCCGGATACCATTCGGAACGGTCGTAAATGCCGGCGTGCTCACGGACATAGGGTTTGATCGCCTCCGGATACGGGCCCCAGACTCCCACAATACGGAAGTCCTTGTCCAGCAACGCGAGCTTCGGGATGGCGCGCTTGCCGTCTGTTTCGAGATGATCCATCAGGTCTTCGCGCTCGTCCCGGAAGAAGATGCGCAGCTCAATACCCATGCGATCCCGTAGAATGCGAACCAGGCGAGGGACCGCCCAGGCGCCGTCGCCGCACTTCTCCTTGGACAGGATGACCGCGTACAGGGTTTCATCGGGCGGAGCGAAGTCCGACAGGTCGTCGTCGGTAACCGACTGGTAATGCTTCATCTGCAAGCGTGCGCTGGCGGAAACCTGTTCCAAGTACTGTTCCCAGGTCATGCCAGTGGCGAAATCATCGGCGGTCATCAACGGTTGCGGGTGGGGCATGCGGTGCGATATCTCCTTTCTCAGTTATCTCGATATGCTCATTTACGGAAGTCGCCAGGACCGGTGGAGGTCGGCCAGCAACAGCTCGTCCCCGCTCTCCGTCGGCGCCGTCACCTCGAGCACATACAGCTGCCGTTCACGTTCGTACGCGACCACGTACAAGTAGTCCGACGGCACACCGGTCAAGTTTTCCAGGTCGAGATCGTCCCAGCCGTCCACCGGCACAACCGGGGCATCCTCCGCCGCGACTGGATTCAGGCCGAGGATGAAGCCGCCCTTGCCGGCGTTCGCCTCTTCGAGGAAGTCTTTCGACACACTTCTCACATATCTCGATATGCGTAACTCGTCTGCTCGGGTATGCAGATATTCAGCCAACGGCTCAAACGGTCGCTGGTACAGGTCCAGACGGGACCCGTCTTCGTCGGACCACGCCGCGATGTGGTCGTCTGATACCTGTTCGACCTGCCAGGAGTCCGGAATGGTGATCCGTCCGAGGTTGGTGGTGAGCGTGCGATCCTCCGCCACGGCTTGCGTGGCGAACACTGCAACGAGCACCAACGTGTGGATCAGGCTCGTGGTGGAGTGATACGAGGGTGTTCTCAGAGCCACAACATGCCTCCGGGACCGAGTTTGCTGCGTACGTTCCGGCTAAGATAGCTTATCTGTGGTACGCATTCCGTGTCGAGCCGGTTTCGCCGCGAGACGAGAGACCAACACCTGTCTCGACCCGCCGGCTCTAAAGGGGGCTCCCTCCGGGAGCGAACGTTGCTCCATGGGTTCACTCCGCCTAAATTCCGGCTTGCTTTGGATTCGACAAGAAAACGATAGAGCAGGAGCATTTCCATGAAGCGCACCTTTCAGCCGAGCAATCGGAAACGCCGTAATAAGCATGGTTTCCGTGCACGCATGGCTTCGAAAGCTGGACGCGCGGTGTTGAAGCGCCGACGTGCCAAGGGACGTAAGCGGTTGACCGTCTCCGATGAAATCCGGTAGCGAAACCCTGCGAAAGGATGAAATCATCCGGGGTCGCGCAGCTTATCAGCGACTCCTTCAGGGAGCTGAAAGGGTGCGCGGTAACGGCGTGTCCCTTTTTTTTTTGCCGTCGGATGCCGCCATTCGCCAGTTCGGCTCGCTGGTTCCCCGCCGTCTCTTCGGGACAGCAGTGGGACGAAATTATGCGCGCCGCCGACTGCGTGAATACTTTCGCAGGAACAAAGAGCTGTTCCCGGTGAATTGCCAGATCCTGGTGCGATTGTATGCCGCGCCAAAGGACTGGAACGATTTTTTTGTGGAGCTGGACCGTCTGTTGAAGGTCGCGCGGAAGAAAGCGGCAAGCCGGTTCGGCGCACCGGGCGCGAACGAGGAACGCGCACGTTGAGTGCAGAAACACGCAAACCCACCTCTACCGCGGACCGGTTCCTGGTGCGTTGGCTGGTGTTGCCGTTGCTGCGCGTCTACCGTAAGGTGTTGTCGCCGGTGATGTATGCCCTCGGCAGCCGGTGCCGGTTTTATCCTTCCTGCAGCGTGTATTCGATGGAAGCGTTTCAAACGCACGGCGTGTTACGCGGGTTCTGGCTGAGCGCGGTGCGGCTCGCGAAGTGCAATCCGTTGCATCCCGGCGGTTTCGATCCCGTCCCTCCCACCGGACACTCTGATCATCACCATTGCCGCCACGAACACGATCACGATCATTCAGCGATAGAACGTTCGGATGCCACCGCATCCTGACCGTGAGGAACCATGGATCGCAAGACCATATTTGCATTTGTCCTGATCGGCGTGGTCATCCTGACCATGCCCTACTACTACAAGCTGGTGACCCCGGAAGAGCCACCAGCGGACTCGACCGCACAATCGGCAGTCATGACGGCCGAAGATGCGGCGAGCTCGATGGGCGACGGCCAACCGTTCGGCGGAGACGAAACGGACACGATGTACAATGGGTCCGATACGTTCGCTGGTGGATCTGGCATGAACGATCCTTCTTCGATGCCGGCTTCGGATGCCGAAGAGAAGCTGATCCACGTGGACACGCCGCTCTACTCGGCGACGTTCAGCACAAAAGGCGCGACGATCCGTTCGTGGCGGATCCAGCCGACGCAGCCGTACCTGCTGGAAACCGAAGAACTGGTGCGTGACCGTTTCGCGGACGAAAACCTGACCCTGACCGCACTTGGCGGATCGGGTCTGCTGCGGACGCGCGACCGTGTGTTCAGCGTGGACGGCGGCGACATCACGCTGAACGAAGGTGACGGACCTGATTCGTTGACCTTTTCCATCCCATTGGGCGAGGGGCGCTGGTACCGGGAAACGTTCGTCTTCCACCCGGACCGCTACAAGGTCGACGTTCACCTGCAAAGCCGTGGACTGGGCGCATCGACCGGCGCGATTTCCGCCACGTTCGGCTGGGGCGGTGGGTTGGCTTTGACCGAAGCGGACACAACCCAGGACCTTTACTACACCGAAGCGGCCTACTACACTGGGTCGAAGGAAAAGCTGAAGAGCAACGGCAAGGAAACCGAGGACGAAAACGCGTCTGGCGCGACGCGATGGGTTGCGCAACGTACCAAGTACTTCCTGATGGCGTTGGTCCCGAGCACGCCGGCCGACGGCGCGACCCTGCGCACCTGGCCGCACCCGACGTATGATGGCAAGCACCGTCCAAAGCTGTACGCAACCGATCTCCTGTTCAACATCCCGCAAGGTGACCTTGATCAGCGGCTGACCTTCTACCTCGGACCGCTGGAACAAGAGCACGTTTCACGGATTGATCCGTCATTAGAGGAAATGATGTCGTGGGGATGGCCGATTATCGAGCCTTTCTCCAAGGGTGTGTTCCATGTTCTGGTCTGGTTGCACGATTTTATTCCCAATTATGGTGTTGTACTAATTATATTCTCCATCTTGATCAAAATTATCGTCTGGCCGCTTACTTACAAGTCTCACAAGTCGATGAAGCGCATGCAAATGCTTCAGCCGATTCTGAAAGAGACTCAGGAAAAGTACAAGGATAACCCGCAGCGGATGCAGAAGGAAGTGATGGCGCTGTACAAGGAGCACAAGGTCAACCCGATGGGCGGGTGCTGGCCAATGCTGCTGCAGATGCCGATGCTGTACGGGTTGTTCATTGTCTTCCGTTCGACTATTGAGTTGCGCGGGCAGCCGTTCATCCTGTGGATCAACGACCTCTCGATGCCGGACGTGCTGTTCAACCTGCCGTTCACGATCCCGCTGTATGGCGACCACCTCGCTGTGCTGCCGCTGATCATGGCATTGAGCACGTATCTCCAGTCCAAGTCAACGGTTACCGATCCGAACCAGAAGATGATGACCATGATGATGCCGATCATGTTCATCTTCCTGTTCAACAACTTCCCGAGCGGCCTGACGCTGTATTACACGCTGTTCAACCTGCTTAGCTGGGGCCAGCAGAAGATGATGAAGACCAGCGATCCGGAACTGGAACGCCTGGTCGCCGAACGCAAGGCCGAGCAGGAAAAAGAAGAAGAACGGCAGGAGCGCCGCCGTCAGAAGAAGGATCGGAAGTAAGCCGTGCCGGCGCCATCCATTCTAAGTTCTGATCCCATCGCTGCCCTGGCCACCCCGCCAGGGCAAAGCGCTTTGGGTATTATCCGGATGAGCGGAGACGGTGTCTGGACCCTCGCCGCGCACGCCTGCGGACACGAATCAATCCCGGAAAGCTGGACACCACGTGCTGCGCAGGTCGTGACCATCCGTGACGCGGAAGGCGGCGTGCTGGATGAAGGCGTACTACTGCCGTGGAAAGGTCCCAACTCCAGCACCGGCGAAGATCTCATCGAATTCATCGGACACGGCAGCCCCGCCGCGTTAACCCTCGTATTGGAGCGATTCCTCGAACTGGGCGCGCGGCCCGCAAAACCTGGCGAATTTACGCGGCGTTCGTTCATCAACGGCAAACTGACGCTGGACCAGGCGGAATCGGTGGCGTCCCTGATCGACGCGAAAACTGGTGCCGCGGCACGGTCATCGCTGCGCGTGCTGATGGGTGGCCTGAAAACACAGCTGCAGACCATCGAAGAATCGCTGCAGGACGCATTGGGACTGGTTGAGCTGGAACTCGATTTCGCGGAAGAAGAGGTTCCGGTCTTTGATCGGAAGCGGTTTCTGATTCAAATCGAAGAACTGGTCCACTCGTTGTATATCCTGTTGTTTAATGCCAATATCAGCAAGTACCTGAGGAATGGGATACACATCGTGATCGCGGGCGAAACCAACGCCGGCAAGTCGACCTTGTTCAATCGCTGGCTGGGACAGGATCGGGCAATTGTCAGCGAAACCCCTGGTACCACACGGGATTATCTCGATGCGGCGGTGGATTGGGACGGTATCCCGGTTCGATTAATCGATACCGCAGGCCTTCGTACGTCTGAGGAGGAGATCGAGCAAGAGGGAATGAAACGGACAAAGTCGCTGCTGGATCAAGCGGATGTAATTCTGTGGCTGTGGTCGCCGCCTGACTTTCTATGGCCCGACGTAGAGTATTTTCATCACAGCAATCTGATGTTCGTGCGGAACAAGTCAGACTTGGCAGCCGAGGTACCGAAAGTGGTTTTGGACGAATCGGACACGTCTATTAGCGCGAAAACAGGTGAAGGTGTTGCTGAACTGCAAGCCATGATCATCAAAAAGCTGGGCCTCACCCACTACGAAGAGAGCCTCGGGCTGGAGCAACGGCACGCGCGTCACCTCAATGACGCCGCTGAGGCGCTGGAACGCTCGTCAACGTTAGCGTCGGCGAATGTGAGCGAGGAATTGATCGCGGTAGAAATTCGCGCTGCGCTGGATGCGTTGAGTGAGATCACGGGGCGAATCGCCGGAGATGACGTGCTGAACCGGATTTTCGGCCGGTTCTGCATCGGGAAATAAACTCCGGTTTGTGAACTCCGAGCGCCGGAAACCCTCTGGCGATGCGGGGTACGGAGTTCTTGTTTCACGTGAAACACAGGTTTTATGCGCGTTCCATGGCTCTCAACAAGAGAGAGCGCCAAATCGGGCGAATTGTGCGCCTGACCTCACGATGAGGATGAGCAGCAACCGGAACCTGTCGCAAAAGGACACAGACCCGATGGTCGATGTGGTTGTGATTGGAGGAGGACACGCCGGCGTCGAAGCCGCGGCGGCAGCCTCCCGGGCAGGTGCCAGTGTCGTGCTGGTGACCCGGGAACGGGCTGCGCTCGCCCGTTTGTCCTGCAATCCAGCCATGGGTGGAACCGCCAAAGGCCAGCTTGTCAAAGAGATTGACGCCCTCGGCGGCCTGATGGGCGTCGCAACCGACCGCGCCGCAATCCAGTACCGCATGCTGAACCGGTCGAAGGGACCAGCAGTGTGGTCCCCACGCGCGCAAACCGACCGCGATCTGTACACCCAGGCCATCGACACGCTGTTTTACGAACGCTACCCCGACATCGAAATCGTGGAAGACGAGGCCGTCGGCTTCGTCGTCAACGGCGACACGTTGACCGGCGTCCGCCTGGCGAACGGTGGCGTCCTCGCCTGCAAGACCGCCATTTTGTGTTCCGGTACCTTCATGCGCGGCCTGACGCACACCGGCACGGTGCAAAACCAGTCCGGCCGCTTCGGCGAACCCCCGGCGAATCACATTTCGGCCGACCTAGAACGTCTCGGCTACCCGTTGCTACGCTTTAAAACCGGTACACCGCCACGTGTCTACCGGGACAGCATCGACCTCAGCGTGATGGAGCAGCAGGACAGCGAGGACGAGGCCTGGTTCTTCAGCCACGAGACCACACGACGCCACAACCCGCAACTCCCGTGCTACCGTGCATATACGGTCCCGGATGCGCATGACGGCATCCGCGCGCGGATCGACGAATCGCCGATGTACAATGGTACGATCCAGTCCACCGGCCCGCGCTACTGCCCGTCCATTGAGGACAAGGTGATGCGGTTCCCGGATCGCGACCGGCACCCGCTGATTTTCGAACCGGAAGGGCTCGACAACCCGCTGATGTACGTCAACGGTTTTTCCAGCTCCATGCCAGAAGAGGTACAGCTGGCCTCCCTGCAAACGGTGCCGGGTTGTGAGAATATCCGGTTTTCACGGCCGGGTTATGCGGTAGAATACGACGTGGTTCCGCCGCACGAGTTGCGCGCAACATTGAGCACACGGCGGATCCCGGGACTGTACCTCGCCGGGCAGATTAACGGGACATCCGGCTACGAAGAAGCCGCGATCCAGGGCTTGATCGCTGGGACGAACGCCGCGTTGACGGTGCAGGGGCGTGAACCGTTCATCCTGCGGCGCGACGAAGCGTACGGCGGTGTGTTGGTCGATGATCTGGTGACCACGCATCCGACCGAACCCTACCGCATGTTCACCAGCCGGGCGGAATTCCGGCTGCTGCTGCGCCAGGACAACGCGGAAGAACGGTTGCACGAGAAAGCATTCAGCGCCGGGTTGATTGCGGAGGAACGATACGCGGCGATCCGCCAACGGCTGGATGACAAATCGTCATGGATCAAGCGCTTGGAAACGCTTAAGTTCCGGCGTGGCGATATCGTGGCACGCGACAAAAAGCCGAACCAGTTGGAAAGCGCTGCGCAACTGCTGCGGCGACCGGAAATCAAGCTCGCGACCCTGCTCGAACGTGGAAACGGTACGTTGCCCGAACGCCCCGACCCCGCCCTGTTGACCGCGATCGAGACCGAGTTGCGCTATGCAGGCTATCTCGACCGCGAGCGGCGCCAGGTGGAGAAGCTACGTTCGCAGGAAGAGAAACGCATTCCTGACGATTTCGACTACGACACGGTCAAAGCGCTGTCCGCCGAGGGCCGGCAGAAGCTGGAAACGCACCGTCCCGCGACCGTCGGGCAGGCGTCCAGGATTGCCGGAGTGACGCCGTCCGATCTCGCGTTACTGGTCGTTTTTCTGCGGGATCGGGAACGTTCAGCCGCGCGTACCTTGTCCGCCTGATCGCGAGATCGGAAATCCCCTCTTGGATTTGGCGACTTTCCGCACTAGCTTCCGTGCTGATAATCCGCAACCCGTTGACAAGCCTGCGCAAGTGGCATGAAAGACGACCGTCCAAACCCCAAGCGTGAATCGTCCCAACGCCATCCCGGCTCCAACCGCCCGGGATCGAAACCGTCCGGCCCCCGGAAACCGGGGCCGTCACGTGCAGGCTCCTCCTCGTACAAATCCGGCAAACCATCCGACTCGAAGAAATCCGGTGGACCACGTTCCGACCGGCCGAATCGTGATTCGTCACGCCCCGGTTCAAGCAAACCCGGGCCAGCGCGCGGCGGCTCCTCCGCGTACAAGTCCGGCAAACCGTCCGATTCAAAGAGACCCGGTGGCCCGCGTCCAGGCGGTCCAAGCCGTGATTCGTCACGATCCAGCGAAGCACGCTCTGACCGATTCAAGTCTGACCGGCCGCGAAGCGACAAACCGCGGCGTGAGTCTGACCGGCCGAGCCGTGATTCGTCACGATCCAGCGGGCCTCGTCCCGACAAGTTCAACTCCGACCGGCCCCGAAACGACAAGCCACGGCGCGATTTTGACCGGCCCGATCGTGGACGTTCCGACTCGAACGATCGCGACAAGCCACGATCCAGCGACCGGTATTCTCCGCCGAAACGCAGTGATGATGCACCGATCCCGATTCCGCACAAGGTGAAGAAACGCAAAAAACTCGGCCTGCCAATCCGAGGACGGCGTCCGGAAACTCCTGCCTGGATAGGACGGCTGGATCACCCGTTCAAGGTCGATTTTGAGCGAGTCAAGCAGGTGACGGACATCCTGCTCGTGGCCACCGACGCCCAACCGTTCCACAAGCACCTCGAGCTGGTGAAGGCGATCAACGAAGAGGTGAACCTGGTCAGCCGGGCGAGTGTGGACGCGGTTCTGCTGCAGTCGTTGTGGGAAAGCCTGATTCCAGCGGCTGAACCTGATTGGTGGCGTGGGCCGCGGCTACTGGATCTCGGTACAGGAGGCGGTTTTCCGGGCCTGCCGCTGGCGTTGGCGCTCAACGATGCGAAAATGACGCTGCTGGATTCACGGCGGGCGAAAACGTTGTCCCTGCAACGGATGACCGCCGAACTCGGCGCGAAAAACATCAGCGTCGTGCACGATCGCGCGGAAACGCATGCGGAACGGTTGGATGTGCCGTACGATTCGGTGGTGGTGCGTGCGGTGAGTGTGCTGCCCGAAGTCGCGCAGTGGTGCGAAAGCCTGCTGAAACCGGGTGGGACCCTGCTGTCATGGAAAGGACCGGAAGGAGAACGGGAAGCGAAAGCGCTGGACCGCGACAAGTGGAAACTGCTGTATGCGCTGCCGGTACTGCCCCATCGCTACGTGCTGGTGCTGGAATACAAGGGCGCGAAATCCGGTGAATCCGACGAAAACGTTCCGGAAAGCTCTGTTTCCGAGTAGGTTAATCGTCTAGCTTTATAGCAAGTTACGAGCAAGAAACGGGAAGCGCGCGCTTCCCGTTTTTCACGTTTGTCACTCTCGCTCTGCATCGCTATTCGTACGTCACCCAGACCTCGATCATGAACTCACGAGTGCGATCCTCGAACGCATACTGCTCCTGCAGTGGCTGCCAGTATTCCAACTCGGTCGTTTGATCGATCAGCCAGCGGCTGGAATGGCTCTGCGTCGGATAGTCGTACTTCGGAATGATCGACGTGCCGATGGCGAACGCAGTGGTATCGGTTTTCTCCGGAACCGACAGGGTAATGTGGAGAATTTCGTTCGCCTGAAACGACACGATGTTCGGGAATACCACGGAGTACCACCGTGTGGAATCGAAATCCGCGCGGGTCAGATCCTGTGAGCTGAGTTCTTCTCCCAGATCCGGGTACACACCATCCGAGCCATGAACCGCGACGTGCAAAGTGGTATCGTACGCCAACGACGAGAACGCGTCCACGCTCAAGTACAAACGGACCTGATCGATCTGGCCATCGCGTTCGGGACGGAGACGGATGTTGTGCAGGGAATCCAGCACGATGTTCGGATCGTCCGCATCCCGGTTCGGGAACTGGTAGAAGCCGGTGCTGTCCGGCTCCCAGACCCGCAGAATCGCCTCACCCGGCGGGGTCTGGTACTCGGTAAAGACAATCACCGGCGGGGTGTCGGCATAGTTGCGATCAACGTCAAATGCCCTCGCCATCACCGTGTGCGCACCATTGGCCACACCCATTTGTACCAGGTTAAAGGTCCAGACGAATTGGTTGTCCGTCGCGTCCGCGCCGTCTATCTCCGCATATAACGTGTCGTCCACCTGATCCGAACCATCCAGGTAAAAGACCACACGGTCGATAGCGACATTGTCAACGGCGGTTACGATCACACGCATGGTGTCACCAAGCGTGTCCCCCGCCGACGGCGAAAGTAACGCCACAGCCGGCGGATAGGTGTCCGGGCTGGTGCCATCAAGCCCCGCCGCACCATCCTCACCGCTGCAGGCGGCAAATCCCGCCAACAACAGTAGGGACGCCACAACCCTTACGGCCGGGCCGCTCATTTTCCTGCGTATCCACGTCCAATTCATACGTTCAGCCTTCACTCGGGCGGCCGTTGCGCCACCCACGCTTATCGTTCACCGTCCGGCAGCGGAATCCGGCTGCCTGTTGGGGCAATGGTCGCCGTTTCACCGCTGCTGTAGCGCACTTTGACACGAATGTGGAAATCAATCGGCTGCTTCCAGCTCTGCAGCATTGTGCGCCAGTTCTGACCGTTCGCCTTTTCAACACTGCGATGCGCGCTGGAATCCGCCGGCGGGGTATCGTCCAACGTGAAAATAATCGGCATCGCCCGCAAATCGTCAATCAGCTGGCCGTAATTCAGCGCAGACGGAATGGAGAAGCCGGCATGGAAATCGTCCGTCAGGGTCAATCCCCAGTTCGACACATCAACAACCGTAAACCCTTCATTATAAACCGCTTGCGTTTCCTCGACGTACAAGCTGTCAAGCGGAGGCTCGACAGGCAAACGGTTGTCGCCGCTGTTCCACGCATACACCATGAAGTCCGTGCCGCCGGTGAGGAAATCGTCCTCGTCCGTCAGCCTGACTTCAAGCGGGTTGCGGAATTCCAACTGGATTTCCAGCAGCTCGCACTCTTCGTCCGGCGTGAAGCGGACATTCCAGAAACGGTCGCCGTATTCGTCCGGCATCGTCAACGCGCCGAGGGTTTCGCCTTCGTAGTAGTAGAGTACCCGTTCCGTCGGCACTGGCAGGTAATGCTTCAGTAATGTTGGCGTGTCGGCTGCGTTTTCGGCTCCATCAAACGCACGCGCCATGATTGGGTAAAAACCGAAGTCATGTCCGGTGGAATCGAAATTCCAGGTCCAGGTGTAGGGCGCGGTGGAGTCGATTGCGGACGAGTCGCCCATCTCACTGCTTCCATCGAGGAAGAACTCGACGTATGCCACCCCTTCGTTATCACTTGCCGTCGCCTCGACTTCGAAGGTGTTCGCATAGGTGGTGTCTGACCGTACCGGCTCAACCCATGATACCTTCGGCGGCTCGGTATCCAGGTCGCCAACCCCCTCTCCCTCTGGACCCTGAGGGCCCTCACAGCCCCACCAGAACAGGGTTAGCAGGAACATGGGCAGGAGGAACAGGATCGCTTTACGGGATGACATTCCAGCTGTGGTCTTCTCAGTTATCTCGATACTCGCATATGGGTTTACGTGCTCGCGAGACGCTGACATCTCCGTATCTCCATATGTGCGCTCGCGAATCTCACGCTTCTCAGAACCACCCATCACTCCCCCTCCGCCTGATAATCCACCACCGCCTCGAGATACAGATGGTGCACGCCATAGGTCTCGTACAAATCTGACACCGGACGCCAACCCAATCCTTGCGGCGGACGCTCATACCAGTAGGCTTTCTCCCCATCCGCGAAATCGGTCGTGTCAGATTCGAACAGCGTACCGATGGTCACTCCGGCATCCAGGCTGTCGGCGTTTGCTTCAGGACGCAGAGTGAGGAAGAACGTTTCGCCGGCCTCGAACGTGCGCTCCGATTCTGGTATACCATCCAGATCCAGCGTCAGCCAACGATCATAAAGCATCAGATCCGGCTGCACGAAGATGGAATCCAGCGCCTCGCCGGGATACAGGCTATCCTGCGACGCACGGAGAATGACCCAGTAGTCCGCCATGTCGGTGAATGGAGCGTCCAGTCGCATCACAGGATAGAGCCGCGCCTGGCTCAGTATGCAGCGGGCCTGCGCGAGGAAACGCGTGCCGAGCTCCGTGATGTAGACGGTATCGTAGGGAACGTTGTTTGTGTCGAGTAGAGGTATCTGGAACGGGACAGACAGATCGCTGGCGGAACCCAGCGCAAAACGATCGGTCAACGTGTCCCGGTCCGCGAGCTGACGCCGGTTGACCAGCAACAACGCGGTGCTGTTGCGGTTGCCAAGCGTGTCAATCGCTTCCGCCATGACTGTGACCGGGCCGAAACCCGTACCGGAAACGTCGAAATCCCACTCGAAAATGTAGGGCGGTGCAGTCACAACGGCCGAATCCTCACCCAGCTGGTTTGCCCCGTCAACATAGAAGCGGACCCGGTCAATGTCACCGTTGTCGACGTCTTCCGTGTCCGCGAGCGCAGCTTCGAGGATCATGGTTGAGGTGGTGATAACAGCGCCGGGCTGTGGCCGGATGAGTTGGATGGATGGACCGACATTATCAACCGGGGGCGCGTCTAGCCCGTCCGGTCCGGCAGCTCCATCGCAGCCTACCATCAAGAAGATCAATAACGTGATGATAAGCGTATATGCGGATGCTCGAATCAACGGATTTTCTCAGTGCAGGTTCAGCATGCGTAGTTCGGTCATCGCCGGGCCAAGACCCAGCAACAACGCACGGTCGGTCAACGATGATCCCACGACAGCCCCTTCAAACAGATCAAGACGGCTCAACGCTCCCCAGGACGCGCGATCCAGCTCCCCATCGAGGAACACGCGCAGTCCCAGCTTGCTCGCCGCGAGCGCGCCGGTTTCCAGCTCTTCCATCGCGACAACAGCCTGGTCGGTTTCGTCCGCGTTTAGCAACGGTGCCGCAGGAAGAAGTACACCCTCCGCCTCAAGCTGGCGCGCAGCCTTGATCAACGCAACGTTTGCGGACACGTGAAAAACGAATGGAACGCGTGAGGTTCTCATCGTCTGAGCGGTGTCCCGTGCAATCGGTCCCGCGAGATCGTCCCGGTCAAGCGGCAGGACGCCTTCTCCGGTAAAGATCGTCAGCTCCGGGCGCATGTCGTGTACAAGCTGCAGGGGTTCGTCGAGGAGTGGGCAGACGACAAGAACGGGGCCGTCGAATACGTCACGGATGCGGTCCAGCGGCACTTTCCAGCCGCCGGCTCCGGTGGCCGGCAATACAACCACGAGGCTGTCAACCCCGGCGAGCGAGGCCGTTGCCGCGATCCGGGCGGCATGGGCCGGAGTCGGGGGAGCGCTGCCATGGAGCAGACTGTCCAGGCGTAACGCCACATTCATCATCAACGATCCTCCACCGCCAGCTTCTCCGCCGTCAACGTTGACCCTTCCCTGAGACGCATGAAGCGTACGCCTTGTTCCACCAGGCCCGGCAAATCCTCCTGCAACACCTGCAGGGTGGAGGCACGCGGATGGCCGATCACAACCACCAGCCCTTCGCGCCGTTCGGCAAGCTCCACCGCGGCACGCAGCTGAGCACGGATCGAATCCGGCTCCTGGTAGTGGTCAAGGAAGATGTCGCGGCGATACGCCGGCACGTTCGCCGCCGTCGCCGCCCGGTAAAGTACGGAGCCGGGATGGGTGATGCTATCGAGGATGTACCAATCGTGACGCGAGCACCAGTCCGCGAGCCGGTCCATCAACTCGCGGTCCTGTGTCGCTGCGGAACCCTGATGGTTGCTGATGCCGGTGGCGTGCGGCACAGTTGTCATCGTGTCCATAAAGGCAGCAAATTGATCGGGGGTCATGCCCGAATGCAGCTCTGCCTCAAGCGTATCGTACCGCTCACCAAGTGGTTCCATCGGTAGATGGACGAGGATTTCGTGACCACGTTCGTACGCGGCATTGGCGACGGCGTCGCTGGCCGCAAGCCCGGGAATGACCCCGGTGGTTAACGGAACCGGCAGATCGAGCATGCCCTGTACGGTCGATGAGGTCAGAGAAAAACCGAAATCGTCGATGACCAGCGCGATGTGGCCATGTTTCGTTGCGAGTGCACGTACACGGGACGGCTGGCTGCGGGGAAAATAGCTTGCCGGGGTTTGCCGGATGTGCGTCCGCGGACGAGATTTCGGTCGATCACCCGCATACGCGACACCATTGGCGGGAGCGGAAGATACCTGCGTCACATGCGTGCGCGGAGTACCGGTCCGCAGCCAATTCACGAACAAGAGGATGACGAGCCCGGCGATCACCACGATGTTCAGTGCCAGCAGCAGTTTGATTCTACGTCGTATGCGTATACGTCCGCTCAATAGTCATCCCGCCATTGCACGATACGGAAACGGCTGTCATCCCCGGCACGGGTCTGAAAACGCGCAAACCCGGCGATCGGTGAGAAATCTCCCGCGGAAAGTGTGAAATTTATTGTAAACTCCACCGTCGTGTCCGGACGCGAGAACGTGTCCAGCGACGTCGGAATCGGACCCCAACGTAAATCCAGCAATTCAAACGAGCGCATCAACGCGCCAGTGGTGCGCAATTCGGTGTCCCGGTACCACTGATCGTAGCGATTTTCGTTCGCGTCGAAGAACTGGAAAACAAATTCTTCTGCGATCAGGTCAGCGTATCGCAAGCTGTCACGAAGCGTATACGCCGTCTGGAAATTGCGCAACATACCGCCAATGGAGGTCTGCGGATCCCACAGATCCCCGGCAACACCGCCCTCCTCCGGCGCGAACGGATTCATGCAAGCAGAAAATACCACCAGCAGTGCGAACGCCAGCGTGATCGCCGTCAAAGGACGCATTGTACTCCATCCATCCGTTATAGCATTGAAACGTACGGCGCGCAGCTTCTGACACGCAACGGACCGATGAACACCCGTGCAACTTGCCTGAGGCAGCCAAACGTCGTTCAGAAACCGGTGTTCAGCGGACTGAGAAGCCGGTCTTGCTAACGTCTGTTGATAGTCTACGGGAAGTTCGACGTGATGTCCTGACAAGATACGGCCTGATAACAATGTATACGAAGCGTTGTAAGAATTAAAGAGAGACTATAACTTCAGCGCGTTTACCCCACCCTCAACTGTACTTGTCTGTTTAGCAGACAAGTGCATACCGTCATACTGAACCAATGGTACCCGGTCAGATGTTTCGGGGTTTCAGCCCGGGATCGATGAACTCCCGGAAATGTACAGGTTATGGTTGGCTGGCCAGGGTTCCGGCGGTACTTTCGGGGCAATCAGGGACAACGTAAGAACAGGGAGCGAACGATGAAGCAGGTACTGTTGGGAACGCTGGTAGGTGGCGTGATCTTTTTCATTTTCCTATCGATTTCGTGGACCGTGCTGCCATTTCACACCATGGCCTTCACCCCGCTGGAGGATTCCAAGCCGATTGCCGAGGCGATGGAGGCGAACAATCTCGAAACCGGCCTGTACACCGTGCCGAGCATGACCGAATACACCGCGAACAGCGAAGAATTCATCGAACAGCACAAGGCCGGACCGGTGGTGCCGTTCCTCGTCTACTATGCGGAAGGCATGGAGATGATGAACGCGATGATGTACATCAGGGGCATCCTCATGGCTTTGGTTGCGGCGGGGATTGTGTCGGTGATGATGAAGCTGGCGGGACGGCGGCTGCGGCGCTACCCGATGCGGGTGCTGGTGGCGACGGCGTTGGGGGTTTTCGCGGCGGTGATCGGCCCGTTGACGCTCGGCAACTGGATGATGTTCCCGGCCGGGTATGTGTGGGCGGAAGTGTTCGACCAGGTGATCGGCTGGTCCCTCGCCGGTGCCGGAATCGCAGCGTTTGTCAAACCACGGAGCCTGTAACGAGATGGTTAACGATTGGCGGATTCGCACTCTATTCCTGATGTTTGGCATGGGGATCGCTGTGATGACCTGTTCGGCGGGGATCGCGCAAGCCGAATCGGGAAGTGGCGCCGAGCCGATCACCGTGATGAGCTTCAACATCCGTTACGACAACCCCGGCGACGGTGACAACCGCTGGGAATTGCGTGTGGACGCCGTCGCGCAACAGATTCGCGACCTCGACCCCGAGATTCTCTGCCTGCAGGAAGCGCTGCGGCATCAACTCGACCAGCTGGAAGAACGTGTTCCGGGCTACACCGAGATCGGCGTCGGCCGGGATGATGGCGTCGCAGCCGGAGAATACAGCGCGATCCTGGTCAAGACGGACCGGTTTTCCGTGATCGATCAAGGCACGTGGTGGTTGGCGGAACGGTATTATGAGACCGGCGCTCGATCGTTCGGAAACACTTTGCCCCGTATCGTGACATGGGCCGTGTTGACGGACGATTCGGGTGATAGGTTCACGGTCTTCAATACCCATCTGGATCACGAATCCCAACGTTCGAGGGAAGAGAGTGTGAAGCTGATCCGTCAGTTCATGTGGTACTTCGGGTCGGGTCCGCTCGTGTTGACCGGGGACTTTAACGCCGGCGAAGACAACCCTGCGCTGGACCCCCTGCGCCGGGAATTTGTTCCGGGCAGTTTCCGAACCCCAATCGGCCTCCGTATTGAATTTGATTCAGCCATTCCTGCAGACGCGCCGTGGCACCAACCGTTCCGTGACACGTTCCGCGTGCTGCATCCGGACGCGGACAGCGTGGGCACCTACAACAGTTGGACAGGCGACCGGTCCGGGGAGAAAATTGACTACGTATTCACGTCAGCGGGGTGGAAAATCCTCGACGCCGGCATCCTTAACGAGACGGTGAACGGTCGGATTACCTCCGACCATTTCCCGGTTTACGCGACGATCAAAGCCGTTCCCCTGGATCCGAATCCAGGTCAGGAGTAGCGTCGTCCTTCTCGTCGTCTGCGACTGGTTTGTCGCGCAGCAGCCGGTCGAGCGCGAAACCGTACAACAGATACATCAGCGCCGCGAGGGTTAATGTCGCGAGACGAATCGCGTAGTTCTCCGAGTCGACGCCCGGCCCGTTGTGCAACCACATCACCGCCAGCTGCGGATTCGCATCAACCGCCGGCTGGGACGGCTGCGGCGCCTGCAGCAACACCATCGACATCACGAACAGCACCATCCCGGCAAACACGCCCCGACCCCGGATGAACCCTATCCGGGTCAGCATCTGCGCGATCAGCCCGCCAATCGCACCGAGCACGCCGCCGAGCAGGCTGACCATGATGATACCAGCGACGCTCAGATTCGCCGGATACCCCAGCGCCACCGCCAGCCCGGCCATGACAAACCGGCCCAGCGCGCCGAGGATCACGATTCCCGTCAATCCGCCAAACCCAATCCACTTCGCGGACCTCAGGTTCATGCGTTGATCAAGCATGCGGACCTCCCTCTACTGCGCCGCAGCGACGTCGTTTGCCGAACCCTCTGCCGGCGGCAGCTCCTTCCAGCCGATGAGCGCGGCTGGAAGCGTGTGAGCCGCGTAAATCAACCCCACCGCCAGCACCGGCGCGACCGGCCTGATCCAATGTAACCAGGTGGCGACCACCTGTTCATGAGACAGGATGATCAGGTAGATCGCCAACAGCATGATAACGGTGATCCAGCGGTACGAAGTGGCGAGCGCCTGATGCGCGATCTCGCGTTCGCGTTCGTCCAACGTGTCCGGTTTGGCGTGTGTTTGAGCCCACAGCCCTGTGCGCACGAACGCGCGGTCATGGGACCACGCAATCCCCGCTACCACAACCAGCAGAATCAACGTGATCCACGGCCAGTCGAGTTCGAGCTGTTTCTGCAACGCCGGCAACAACACCGCAAACAACGTGAAGCCGTAATTCGTCATCACCCAACCGCGAATTTCGTTACGTGCCTGTTCGCGTGTCATTGGTCCCCCCTTCTCCGCTCAAACAACTCCTCGCTGAGCGGCTTCATCGGCTGTGTCGAGAAAATGATCTCGATCGGCAAACCGAAAAATTCACTGATCTTGAAGGCCAGGTCGAGGCTGGGGTTGTATTCCCCACGCTCGAGATAGCCAACCGTCTGGTAGTTGACCCCGATCGCCGACGCGAGCTCCTTTCGCGAAACGTTGCGTTCGTTCCGCAGAACAGCGATACGGTTGTATAGTTGCCTCGTCTTCATAGGTGAAATCTACGACGGTTTGTTGTAGAACTACAACAGCTCGTGGAGACAATACAACAGATTGGGGAGCTATGGGCTATGGAAGGTGAATGAAGCTGCGCATGCACGCCCGCACGGGCCTGGAAGTGCCAGATAATCCCGACGAGTAAACTCGTCAGGGCAGACTGCGGCCGCTTCCGGAAAGCCCGCGTTGTCAAAGCCAACTCGGGCAAGAGCGGAGAATCCACGACATGAATGTCGTGGGCATGGTGATGGATCCTCGGATCAGCCCAGACACGAGTGTCTGGGGCACGTGGATAGACTGGGCCACGTGGATAGATCAGGCAGCGAGGTCAGCGGTCTGAGCGCCTAGAACAGAGACGGCGTCCTGCGGGGAAAGGGCAACCAGGGTGCCGGGATGCCCGCCGTTGATGGCAATCCGGTCCAGCGACACGACCGGCTCGTGGAACCACACCGGCAGACGCTTGCGGGTGCCGAACGGGCTGGTGCCGCCGAAGACGTAGCCAGTGACCTTCGTCGCCTCCTGCTGCGTCGCCATCCGTGCCGACTTCACCCCCGCCGCACGGGCTAGATTTTTCAGCGACAACTCTGCCGTGCCCGGCAGGCAGCAAAGCGCAAATTCACGATTATTCAATGCGACGACCAGTGTTTTCAACACTGCCTCCAACGGCCACCCGATCGCCTCGGCGGCGAAGGATGCCCCCTTCACCTTGTGATCGTACTCAAGGACTTCGTGCGGGACCTTGTGCTGCTTGAGGAAACGGATCGCGGGTGTGACGGACATGGATCGGGCCGGTGTTGGGTGAACGGGTCAGGGAGAAACGTTGCGTTCTACCGTGCAGAAATGCAAGTCCGCACGACGGACACCGTGTGTTCCACGATCCGGAAAAATCGGAATGGAGCGGAACCCGCGTCACGAGAGGCTTCGAGAGATTGTTTCACGAGAAACAAAACGGACGCGGTTTTTCCGCGCCCGTTTGCTTTATCTCGTTTCTATGACGTCTATTCCACATTTCACGAGTTGAGCAACTAACTTATCTCTCCCTCGCTCAAGCAGCATTGCCGTTACTTGAGCAGCGTCATCTTCTGCACTGCGACCTGATCACCCAGCCGCGCCTGCACAAAGTACACACCACTCGCCCAGGTTGATCCGTCCAGATGCAAGCTGTGCGACCCAGCTTCGGTCTGGCCGTTCACGAGCACCGCCATCTCCTGCCCGTTCAGGTTGAAAACACAAACCTCCAGGTTCGCCGTCACCGGCAAGTCAACGGTGATCGTCGCGGACGCGTTGAACGGGTTCGGCCATACGGCATGCAGCGCGAACGATTCCGGAAGCTGAGCGGCCGTTTCCACGACCTCCGGCGGCGCGTCCGAGCTCACCCATTCCTCAGCATCCCAGTTCAACACTTCCTCACCGTCCGGCCCCGGAACAACCGTTTTGGTGAACGGGAAACTATCCATGGACGCGACATACGGTCTCCGTCCGAGGTACCCGTTGAACATGTACGGTCCCGGCGGTGCCATCGCAGGAATGTTCTGCGTCAGGTTGCCGAAGAACCTGTAGCCGGGCATGACATTGACCGGAATGACCATCAACGGGCCGTACGAGTTGCCGTTCGGCAGGATGAGATCGGTCCACGCCTGGCCGGTGATCATCTGGCTGTAGGTGCTGGTAATACCGGCGTCGTACACCAGCATGCCGCCGTAGGACGGAATGTTGACATTCACCGGCCATAACTGGAGCAGCACATACGGCGCGGTGCCGCCGCTGCTGAAGTCGAGGTCGTCGATCGTCACCCCGGAATAAACGACCGAGACGTCGGTGTTGTGGCGGAAGGCGAACCAGACTGTCTGGCCGACATAGTCCCCGAGCGGGAATTCCTTTTCTACCCACATTCGCTCTTCGTTCGTGTTCCAGTTATTGAAGTTCGGCAGCCCAAAGGCGGTGTAGAATCCGTCCGGATCGCTGTAGCCGTCCGTCGGATAGAGCATCTCCCAGAACGCCCCGGCGGTGGTGGAAATCCAGACATTGTAGCCGTCGTATCCACCCTCATAGTCGAACCAGTGCCAGTACTTCAGCGAGTAATTTGCCTGGACGACGAACCCTTTCTGCGAAATCAGCCAGTCGTCACGGTTGAGGTTGTAATCCCCGTTGAGGATAGTACTCCAGGCGTTGCTGCCAGAATGGGCGCCGTTGGGATCATAGGTTGGTGATCCAAATTCCCAGTCACCGGAACCTGTGAACAACGGCGTACCGCCGCTTTCGAAATCGTCCGTGAACGGGCCGTTGATCGGGGTCGGGCTGAGCGAAAGCGCATAGTTCAGATTGTTCGTCCCAGTTGCAAGAGTCGTCGTACTGTTGATCGCGTCGTAACCCGATTTCCAGACGATGTCCTTGTACGTTCCAGGGTACAATCCCGTGATCGTGTAGCTGCCGACAGCATCCGTAACCGTTTCTCTGCAACCGCAACGGACGTTTGCGCCGGCCAGAGGCGCTCCACCCTGCAGATAAACGATACCGTAGAGAGCGGCCGTCGGTGTCGGTGGTATGAAGTCGACGACATACCCGGCATACGGATAGTTGCCGCTGGCATTGTTGTAGATGACCGAGAGACCGTCGTTGCCAGCGTGGTTCTGAATCCCCACCGTGCAGCTGGTACAGTCGAAGCCGTTGTCGATGGACTGGTACTGCAGACGAATGCGGCCATCCTCGAACAGCAAGACCTGCATGTTGATGCGGGGTGACGTGTCGCTTGGCGGATGCTCCGAGTAGTTGATGAACGAGACGACGCATGCGTCCTGCGTGCCGATGGTCACCGTGTCATAGTAAACGCTGCCGTACAGACCGTTCTCCGGATCGAGATCGTCCCAGAACAACGCAATCAGCGCGCCAAAATACTGGTACGGCATCGACTGATTGGATAATCCAAGAAGGTTCGGGACAAACGACACGCCACCGTTGGATTGCACCCAGAAGTATTCTTCCCCCGCACCGTAAAACGGAAACAGGAATCCGATTGGGTACGGGCCGACGCGGTCATCGTCGTCCAATTCATCCGCCGCCGCGATTTCGGTGCCGGTGGCGGTGATATCGACCCAGCTGTAGGTGGGTCCGCCAGCCTCCTCGCTGTCGATCCAGGTGTAGCCGAAGGTATCCGGACCGCCGGTGCTGTCAAGGTGCGGAAGGCCGGGGTCCGTATCGGATTGTGTTTTCTGATCGATGTTGTACTGCTGCCGTTCCGCCGGTGTCATCTTGGAGCCGGACACGACTGGCATCGCGACTATCAGGCAGATGATCAGAAGTAAAAGGGGCAGGTGTTTCATGGACAGGTCCTCCGCTTGTCCGGCGTGGCCGGATTGAGTGGTATCCTGAAGGGGGGATTAAGTGATGCGCAGATCTTGCTATCCATGTTTGAGAGGCGGACTTTCCCCGTAGTTTTGCCCCTCTGAAGCTCAAGCTAACAACTTTCTCTCGAACAGGTCAATGATGATTTACATCCGCTTATAATCCGTAGTTCCGAGGTAATTCCCTAATTCCTATACTGTTAGGGGCGATTCCCTCCCGGAGGGGGTGCCGATTTCCGGAGGCATGCAGTACGGGCCGGCCCATATAGATCGGACGAGACCACTTTCCAGTGCTGAAAACATCGCCGACCACGACCACGAAACCCTTGACAGAACACGTTCTTGCGTATCTTTTCACATGGTTAACCTCCCCTTTCTCCGGTGAACAGGTGAATGACCTGGTGCCCAGGCGACCCCACACCCGCTGATAGACCGCATGGACGCTGGGCATTTTGACTGTTTCCAGCATCGCTGTTAAAATGAACACTATGCAAAGCTGGTAACGGTTTGCACACTCCGGCGTATTTGCGCGGCTCAATTCCCTGCCCCTATCTTTCGTTCACCTGTGTTCCCGCCGGAACAGTCGAGTCCCCAACAGCCAATACGCACAACGTTTTCAGCTTGTGCGAATTTTCACGATACCGGCGGATTGTCACAACCGAAAGTGATCCGTTCATGCCACGTGTCACCATCGAACCCGACCGCTGCAAAGGCTGCGAGCTGTGTGTGCAGGCCTGCCCGCAGCAGATTATCGAGATGTCGAAGAAGATCAACGCCAAGGGCTATTTCTACGCCACAGTGTTCGACCAGCCGCGCTGCATCGGCTGCCGCCTGTGCGCGATCACCTGCCCGGATGTCGCGATCGAAATCGGCGTCAACGCCGTCCAGTACAACTATTTCCCGTATTAGGCAAGTTCCGTCACTTGCTACGTGCTGAGCGTGGTTTTGTGTTGTCTTTCAGGCTCATCACTCACAGCTCATAACTCACAGCTGAAGTAAGAGGCCGTCATGGCAAAGAAATTGATGAAGGGCAAC
This sequence comes from bacterium, assembly GCA_963675295.2. Classification (GTDB taxonomy): domain Bacteria; phylum Electryoneota; class Electryoneia; order Electryoneales; family Electryoneaceae; genus BMS3BBIN04. Next base: position 319,281 of record CAXXKJ010000002.1, on the reverse strand, counting down.
GAAGCGATCGGTGAAGCGGCCATCCGTGCCGGTGCCGACCGTTACTTCGCCTACCCGATCACCCCGCAAACCGAAGTCGCGGAATACCTCGCGCGCAGATTGCCGGAAGTCGGCGGTGTGTTCGTGCAGGCGGAATCCGAGCTGGGCGCGTCCAACATGATCTTCGGCGCGGCATCCTCCGGCAAGCGGGTCTTCACCTCCAGCTCGAGCCCGGGCATCAGCCTGATGAGCGAAGCGTTATCCTACATCACCAGCGCCGAGCTGCCGTGTGTGTTCATCAATGTCTGCCGTGCAGGCCCCGGCCTCGGCGGCATTCTGCCAAGCCAGGGCGACTATTTCCAGGCGACACACGCCTCCGGACACGGCGATTTCCGGCTGATCGTGCTCGCGCCGTCCACGGTACAGGAAGCGGTCGAACACATGATGGTCGCGTTCGACCTCGCCGACAAGTACCGCAACCCGGTGATGATCTTTGCGGACGGCCTGATCGGGCAGATGATGGAACCGGTCGACTTCGACGCCGTCAAGACCGGCACCCCCGCTGACCATTCCAGCTGGGCCGTGACCGGAGCAAAAGGACGCGAGAAGCACATCATCAAAACGCTGTACCTGAACCCGGCCGACAACGAAGCGCACAACCATCACCTCGCCGAGAAGTACGCCACGATCACGAAGCACGAACAGAAGCATGAGATGTACGGCGGCCTCGGCAAGCCGGAGCTGATCATCGTGTCGTTCGGCACTGCCGCCCGTGTCTGCAAGACCGCGATCGACGTGCTGAACGGTGAGGGTGTGGATGTCGCGCTGTTCCGGCCTATCAGCCTTTACCCCTTCCCTGCCGTCGCGATTGACGAGCTGAGCCAGAAAGCGCACGTCAAGCAGTTCCTCAGCGTCGAGATGAACAACGGGCAGATGATTGAGGACGTGCGGCTGTACACCAACAACCGCAAGCCGATCAGCTTCTTCGGACGTCAGGGCGGGATTGTACCGTCCCCGGAAGAAGTGATCGATGCGATTCGGAAACTGTTACCGAAGAAAGCCTCTGCGTCGGCAAAGAAACCAGCAACAAAAAAGACCACCGCGAAGAAACCGGCCGCGAAAAAACCGGCCACGAAGAAGAAGTAGTAGAACGGACGTACTGAGTACAGAAGTACAAAGTCGAAAGACGTTGAGTTGATCCTGGACATGAATGTCCGGGGCAGATTTGGTAACGAAAAGGAAGGGGACACCTGAACGGATTGACGCGCAACGTTCAGCCACACGTAACGGTGGAGTGAACCCTGCTGCGGATTCAACCAACAGAAACGATCCGTTCAGATGTCCCCGACCCCACATCGAATAGAGGTCATCATGGCCGAGAACACGATTTTCTGCAAGCCCGAAGCGATGTCATCGAACCACACCCACTACTGTCCCGGGTGTACGCATGGTGTCGCGCACCGTCTCGTCGCGGAAGTATTGGACGAGCTGCACATGCGTGAACGCGCGGTCGGTGTCGCGCCGGTGGGCTGCTCGGTGCTCTGCTACAACTACTTCAACTGCGACTTCCTCGAAGCCGCGCACGGCCGTGCGCCGGCCTTCGCGACCGGGATGAAACGTGTCTCGCCGGAGAAGATCGTGTTCGCGTACCAGGGGGACGGCGACCTCGCGTCCATCGGCGGTAACGAGATCCTGCACGCCGCCAACCGTGGCGAAAAAATCACTGTCATCTTCGTCAACAATGCGATCTATGGCATGACCGGCGGCCAGATGGCACCGACCACGCTGCCGGGCCAGGTGACAACCACCAGCCCGACAGGACGTGACGTCGAGCTCGCCGGCTGGCCGATCCGGATGCGCGAGCTGCTGTCCACGCTGCGCACCCCGGCCTACATCGCGCGTGGGTCGGTCCATTCCCCGCAATGGGCGATCAGGACCAAGGCGATGATCCGGAAAGCCTTCCAGTACCAGGACAAGGCGACCTGCTTCAGCATGGTCGAAATCCTCAGCACCTGCCCGACAAACTGGGGCATGACGCCGACCGATTCAACCAAATGGCTGAAGGACAACATGATCCCCTACTACCCGCTCGGCGAACTAAAATCGCCGGAAGGCGCGGACGAAAACTTCGAGCGGATGACGGGGGTGGCGAAGTAGGCTATGGGCCTTAGGTAAGCGGTGAATGGTTGTCGGTAACTGAAATATCCTGTAAGCCCGACGAGCTCACTTGCCGTCGGGACAAACAGATAAATCAGACACGCGTGTCCGATTTAAAAGTACCGTCTGAAAGGCCGTTCAGCTGAGCTGGAAACTGCAGCCGGACATGACGGAAACGATTCGTTCAACGTTAACGGGAGGACGCAGCATGAAAACCACCGTACTCGCGATTCTGATCTGCGCGTTGCTCCCGATCTCCGTCCTCGCCGCATGGCACACGATGGGCGGCGGCAGCCTGCGAAACGGACAGGCGGATTTCGTCGGACCCGATGACGCGACCCTGCGCTGGACATACAACGACCCGTGCCTGTTCGCCGGACCGATCTACACCGACGGCGACTACGCCGCGATGATGCGGTTCAACACGATCGACTTCTCCCCCATCGTCTGCCTCGACGTCAACACCGGCGCGGAGCTGTGGTCTGTGGACCTGCCCGGGCCGAGCACACGATCGTTGCCGGTCGGCTTCCGGGACGGCCAGATCTACGCCCTCGGATTCCAGGAAACCAACAACGATACGCTGTACGCGCTTGATCCCGCGGACGGTTCGATCCTCTGGATCGCGGAAACCGGCCTCAAGCAGGGCATCATCGCCAGCGCGGCGTTCGCGAACAACGGCGACCTGATCGTCAACGCCAAGGACCCGAACGGCAGCTACCTGCTGACACGGCTGGACCACACGGACGGCTCGATTGTCTGGACGACGCCCCGTGTCTGCGCGGTGATCGGCGGATCGGAACATGTCTGCGTCTACGGCGAGAAGGTGTACGGCTGGGACGGCGGCATCGGCCAGGTGGAATTTACCGCGTGGGATCTCACCACCGGCACCGAACTGTACAGCATCTCGTTGCCCGGGGACGGCGACCAGGAAATCCCGTTCAGCGTCCACGACGACAGCGCGATCTACATCATCCGCGACGGCGGCGACCTGTTCCGTGTCGAAGACACCGGCACCGGCTTCGAGATCGTGTGGCAGGTTCCGGTCAACTTCGGACCGATTCCACCCATCGGCGGACACTTCGCAACATTGGACAATGGCGACGTCGTGGTAACGCACGCGACCGTGGTCAAGCGTCACGCCTACGCGACCGGCGACGTGCTCGCAACCTCCGCCCCGTTGACCAGCGGAACCTATCTCGGCTACCCGCGCTTCGCTGTGGACGACAACAACACCATCTACTGCGCGACCGGCACCAGCGACGGGCGCCTCTACGCGCTGGACCCGGCGACCCTGGCCGAACTGTGGTCGTATCCGCTCAATAACAACCACTACGCCGGCGCGGCAGTCGCGAACAACGGCGACATCATCTCCGCCAGCAGCGGCGGTGCGTATTGCTTCGAAGGGGTGTCCGGCGGCACGAATCCGCTGGTCACGTTGACCCTGACGCCGCACAACACGCCGATCAATGTGCCGCGCGGCGGAAGCTTCAGCTACGGTATCGCGCTAACAACCGGCGACTTGCCGATGAATCGTCCGGGCGACGTCTGGCTGGCGGCAACCCTGCCGAACGGCAGCCTGTACGGGCCGGTCGCACGCGTTCGCCTGCAGTTCGAAGACAACATGGACTTGAGTGTCGCAAACGTCACGCAGCCAATCCCGCAGATGGCACCGGTGGGCGACTATACGTGGCACGCGTACGCCGGCATTTTCCCGAATTTCGTCGCCGCGCAGGATGAGTTTGCGTTCACCGTGACCGCGAATACGGTCGCGTCCAGCACGGCGCCGCAGATGTGGACAATGAGCGGCTCCGCGCCGTCCGAACTGGCGAACGCGTTTGACGGAACGACGGTGACGGCGGGTGAAAACGAACCGTTGGCGGTACGGGCGGATCTGGACGTACAGGTCTACCCGAACCCGGCGAACGCCGCGACGACGATCACCGTGTCCGTGCCGACGGCGCAGCGGGTGACCGTTGCGATCAGCGACATCCTCGGCCGCACAGTGGACACCATTGACGCCGGCGTGATTCATCCCGGCGGACAGCGTCTGCACCTGGAGCTCGATCACTACCCGAGCGGGACGTACCTCGTGCGCGTTGACGCCGGTTCAGCCTACACCCAGACGAAACGACTGGTGGTGGTGAAGTAATTGGATGATATACGATGTCATTCTGAACGGAACGACGTGAAGTGAAGAATCTCCAGCTGGGTAAAACGTTGGATAATCTAGAGATCCTTCACTGCGTTCAGGATGACACCCTCTGATACATAAGACATGGGGACACCCCTACTTCGTGCGAGTGTCCCCCATTTGAACAAAACCAACCCTCCCGGTTGGAGGACAGACGATGCAACGTGAAGTGAAATTCGCCGGATTCGGCGGGCAGGGCATTTTGTCGGCTGGGCATTTCCTCGCCGACGCCGCCCTGGAAGAAGGCAAAGAGGTGGCGTGGGTGCCATCGTACGGCCCGGAGATGCGCGGCGGGACGGCGTACTGTACCGTCGTGATCGCCGACCATCCGATCGGCAGCCCGGTGGTGAACAACCCATCTGATCTCGTCGCGATGAACCGTCCGAGCCTCGAGAAATTCGAGCCGACGATCCGTGAGGGCGGCTTCATCCTGGTCAACAGCACCCTGATCCCGGACCGTGTGCAACGGAAAGACGTGCACGAGATCCTGGTGCCGGCCAATGACGTCGCGATGAAACTCGGCAACAACCGTGGCGCGAACATGGTCATTCTCGGCGCGTATGTCGCATGCTCCGGGGTGGTCAGCCTCGAAACCGTGGTCGCGCAGGTGCCGGTCACCTTCGCCCGCAAGCCGCAGTTCATCGAGTCGAACATCGCCTGCATCCGGGAAGGCGCAAAAATCGCCAAGCAAGCGCTGGAGGCTGTGCTATGAGCCCGCGTCGCGCGAAGAAAACCGACGTCGATCTCGACAACACCGAGGCGTTGGAGCCCGCTGCCGGCGATACCGGCGCGAAAGCTCCGCCCCGGCCGAACAAATCACGACCGAGCGACCTCAGTGACGAGGAACGCGCGGCGGACGAGATCCTCGCCCATTATCCGCTGGAAGAGCCCAGCCTGATCATGGTGCTGCAGGAGCTGAACGACCACTACCAGTGGTTGCCGCCGAAGGCGTTGCTGCGGGTAGCGGAGAAGCTCGGTGTCCCGTTCGGCAAGGTGCAGGGCGTCGCCACGTTCTACAAGGCATTTTCGCTTGAGCCGAAGGGCAAGAAAACGGTCAAGGTGTGCCTCGGAACGGCGTGCCATGTCCGTGGCGCCGGGATGCTGGTCGATGAGCTGAAACGCAGCCTCAAGGTCGAACCCGGGCACGGGATGAGCGAAGACGGCGACTACAGCCTCGAAACGGTCAACTGCGTCGGCGCATGCGCCATGGCGCCCGTGGTGATGGTTGGCGACAATTACTACGCCAACATGGCACCCGGCAACATCGGCAAAATGCTGAAGAAGGAGAAGCCGGCATGATTTCAGGAAACGGCAAACCCTTTGGCAGCCCGCAGGCTCTGCTCGAACGCGCTGAAGCTATCCGGACCGAACGCAAGGCGATCAAGCAGGAAATCCGTGTCTGCGCCGGGCCGGGCTGTATCGCACGCGGGGCGAAGGACATCCACAAACAGTTCCAGAGCGAGATCAAATCGCACGCGAAGGAACTGAAAGCCGCCGGACTCGAGCTGGACGCAACCCTGTCCGAAAAGTGCACCGGCTGCCACGGCATGTGCGAAGCCGGGCCGGTGGTCACGCTCGAACCGGAAGGCACATTCTATACCGGCGTGAAACCGCGCGACGCGAAGAAGATCGTCGAAAAGACGCTGCTGAACGATCAGCTCGTCGACCCGCTGCTGTATGAGCTGGGCCATGAACGTGGTGGCGGCAAGGCCGAACGTTACACCGACATCCCGTTCTACAGTTTGCAGGTGCGGGTGGCGTTGCGGAATGTCGGCGTCGTCGACCCGACCAGCTTTGACGATTTCCTCGCCGAAGGCGGATTCGCGGCGTTCGCGAAAGCGATTTCCGAAATGACGCCGGAGGCGGTCATTGACCAGGTCGAGGAGAGTGGGCTGCGTGGACGTGGCGGCGCGGGTTTTTCCACCGGTCGCAAATGGCGTGGCGCGCTGCGGGTGAAGCAGGATCGGGTGTGGCTGATCTGCAACGGGGACGAAGGCGACCCGGGCGCGTTCATGGACCGCGCGATCATGGAAGGCGACCCGTACAGCGTGCTCGAAGGGATGATGATCGCGGCGTACGCGCTGGGCGCGACCGATGCCTACATCTACGTCCGTCACGAGTACCCGCTGGCGGTCGAACACCTGCAACTGGCGATCGATAAGCTGCACACCGCCGGCCTGCTCGGGGACAACATCCTCGGCACCGGGATGACGCTGAACATTCGCATCTCCCGTGGTGGCGGCGCGTTTGTCTGCGGCGAATCCTCCGCGCTGATGCGTTCGCTCGAAGGCAAGGTCGGCGAACCGCGCGCGAAGTATGTGCGCAGCGTCGAAAAAGGCCTGCACGACGAACCAACGGTGCTGAACAACGTCGAGACCTTCACCTGCGTCCCGGCGATCATCGACAAGGGCGCGGGCTGGTTCGCCAGCATGGGACGCGACAAGTCCAAGGGCACCAAGGCGTTTTCGCTGGTCGGCAAGGTGAAACACACCGGCCTGATCGAAGTGCCGATGGGCCGCACGTTGCGCGAGATCATCTACGACATCGGCGGCGGAATCATTGACGACCGCCCGTTCAAGGCGGTACAGACCGGCGGACCGTCCGGCGGCTGCCTCCCGGCCGACAAGCTCGACCTGCCGGTGGATTTCGACACGCTCAGCCGTGCCGGCGCGATGATGGGATCGGGCGGGATGATCGTGATGGACGATCACACCTGCATGGTCGACGTCGCAAAATACTTCATCAACTTCCTGATCGGTGAAAGCTGCGGGAAGTGCGTCCCGTGCCGTGAAGGCCTGCGCCAGGTCTACGACCTGCTCGACAAGATCACCAAGGGCGAGGGCGAGGACGGCGACATCGAGAAGATCGAAAAGCTGTGCCACACGATGGAAGTCGCCAGCCTGTGCGCGCTTGGCAAATCGGCACCGTACCCGGTCACCTCGACGCTGAAGTATTTCCGCGAAGAGTACGAAGAGCACATCCAGCACAAGGTATGCCGTGCGGGGGTGTGCCCGAGCCTGATCACGTACGAGATCAACGAGGATTGCACTGGCTGCGACATCTGCGCGCGTCACTGCCCGACCGAAGCGATCACCGGCGTGAAGAAGAAGATGTACACCATCGATCCGGACAAGTGCATCTCGTGCGGGATCTGCAAGAGCGTCTGTAAGTTTGACGCGGTGGATATCAAGAGCGGCGACAAGATCGTCAGCCGCGACGCGGTAGCTTGAACAGAAGTGACGGATAGTAAAAGATAGTAACTGATAGTAAAAGTAGAAGCGTGGCCGTGTCTGCTTGCAGACGCGGACCTGAATACGGTGGTTAATCCCAGACATGAATGTCTGGGGCACAAGCGATGATGATCCCAGATACAAACGTCTGGGGCACAAACGACGATGATCCGCGACGTTCATGTCGTGGGCATGTGATAGCTTTACATACACTTCTTACCACGGACTTCAGTCCGCGGTAGTACCGGAGCCTTGAGGAAACTCATGAGCGAAGCAAAAACAAACGAGACGGTCCATCTGACCATTGACGACCGCGAGGTTGACGCACCGAAAGGCGCGATGATCCTCGACGTGGCGCGCGGGATGGGTATCGATGTCCCGAGCCTGTGCGCACATCCGGCGCTGGAACCCTTCGGCGCATGCCGCCTGTGTGTCGTCGAAATCCAGAAACCGGGCTGGGATGACTGGTACAAACAGCTCGTCACCAGCTGCCTGTACCCGGTCGAGGAAGGCCTGAAGGTGTGGACCGATTCGGACGAGGTACGGCAGAACCGGAGCGTGGTGCTCGATCTGCAGATGGCCCGTGTGCCGGAGAGCGACTACATCAAGCAGCTCGCCGCCGACTACGGTGTCACCGAAACGTCCTACACCCCACGCGACACGGACGATACGTGCATCATGTGTACGATCTGCGTGCGCGCGTGCGAAGCGATCGGCCGCAGCGCCATCGCCACGCTCAGCCGTGGGCCGGACAAATACGTGGACGTGCCGAACAAGGACGCCTGCATCGGCTGCCTGGTGTGCGCGAAACTGTGCCCGACCGACGCGATCCCGTTCGTCGAAAACGATAACGGCAAGCGCCGGATCTGGGACAAGGAATTCGACCTCGTCACCGACGAACGCACCGGCGAAGTGCTCGGCACACCGGAGTATCTCTCGCATGTGCAGAAACGCGCCGAGGGCAACGGCCTGGTGTGGCCGGAAACGATGAAGCAGGAATCGGCGAAGGTGAAACGGTACGAGTACGCGCGGAAGTTGAGCCGGGTCGCCGATGTCGAAGATCGTCTGGCGGAAGACGCGAAGTGATCTTCCCATTTACCACGGACTAAAGTCCGTGGTAAGAGTTCAAACACGTGTGGCCGTGTCAAACATCTTGCAGACGCGGATGATCCCAGACATGAATGTCTGGGGCATGAACAGAACAACGAAACCGGGGTTGAAAGCCCCGGCCAAGATAGACAGAGGCGAACGATGAGCAAGCGCCTGTACGTAACCCCGTACCGTTGCATCGACTGCAAGGTCTGCGAACAAGCCTGCAGCCTGGCGAACACACCTGTCCCCGGCGTGCCCGCACGGCCACGGGTGCAGTCGTTCAAGGTGGACGATCAGAACAACTTCGTGCTGCTGTGCCTGCAGTGTGACGAACCGTCGTGCATGGCGGTGTGCCCCGTCGGCGCGCTGGAACGCAACCCGGAAACCGGCGCGATCGAAGTCAACGACAAGTGCATCGGCTGCGGGTTCTGCGTCAAGGCCTGCCCGTTCGGCTGCATGGACTACGATGACACGCACAATGAATACATCAAGTGCGACGTCTGCAAAGGCGACCCGGCCTGTGCGAAATACTGCCCGACCGGCGCGCTGGTGTGGGACGATAAGCCGTGGACCGACCAGGAAGCGGAAGAGTACGCGAAGAAAAAATCCAGCGATCCGTTTGCCATCGCGCTGGAGATGACGAAGAAATAACGGTTGGCTGGTCGCATCTGGGCGATCCAGCCAGGCGTGGGCGAAAAGGATGCCACGGGCGCTGTCTGTCCGTGGCATTTCTCTGTCCCGTTAAATCGGATACGCGTGTCCGATTTACTCTCGTGGACTCGGGTTACCCCGATTCGTGAGCGCCCGCCTGCTGTTCGGCGAACTGGTCGGCGGTAATGTCATACAACAGGCAGTGCATGCCGTAGAACTTGTTCGTTGTGCCGGCTTTGTGCATGCCGATTTTTTCCATCACCTTCCACGAGCCCGTGTTCAACGGATCACAGATCGCGATGATCCGTTTCAGCTTCAATGTTTCGAACCCGACCTTGAGGCATGCCGCCGCCGCTTCGCTGGTGTAGCCCTGCCGCCAGAACTTCTGCGCGGTGTCGTAACCGATTTCGATCTCCGGACCGTGTCCTTCCACCGGTATCAGGCCGCAATTTCCGATCAGCTCGCCCGTTTGCTTCAGGATCACCGCCCAGAACGACATCCCGAACCGCTGCTCCCAGCTCATGTACTTGTGCGCCCGTTGGGCGGCGTGCTCGATGTTCGGCGACACACCGGAGCTGATGAAACGCATCACCTCCGGATCACCGAAGATGCGTTCGTACAAAACCGGGATGTCCGTGTCGCGAATCGAACGGATAATCAAACGGGGGGTGGTCGTGATGATGTTGTCCTGCGGCACCGTCAGATCCTCCAGCTGTCACAGCTCATACGGTACGATTCTTGCTCTTTGTTTCACCAGATGTTATCCTAATCCTGCTCACGATGACTCGTCGGTAATATCGCTCCTTTTTCAGACAGTTTGCACGTGAGGCCGCACCATGGAGTTACGTTGGGACGACAGCTACAACATCGGAGTGCCCCAGATTGATGAACAGCACAAGCGGCTGTTCGCGATCATCGACGAACTCACCACCGCCCTGCGACAAGGCAAAGGTTCGCAGATCATCGCAAGCATCTTCGGCCGCCTCGCCGACTACACCCACTACCATTTCCAGTCCGAAGAATTCATCATGCAACGGTACAACTACCCGCGCTACGAGGAACACAAGCAGATTCACGAAGGATTTAAACGTGACCTGGCACTGCTGATTTCGCGGTGGCAGGATGGCGAGATGATGGTGAATGTCGACACGTACAACGCCCTCCGGGACTGGATTCTCAAGCATGTCACCAGCCATACGCAGAAAGCCGATCAGACGCTTGGACTGTACATCCGACTCCACCCGGACGGTGCCGACACCCACCGTGCGCCGGATGACAAGGATCCGGAAGCGGGACAGACAACACAAGCCAAGCAGAGCTAACGCCTTGTGAGGACCCGCCTTACCTCAACTTCAACGTTGCAACCGCGACAAGGGCGAGCAGCAGCGAGATGATCCAGAAGCGCAGGACGACCTTGGTTTCGGCGATGCCGAGGTGTTCGTACGCGTGGTGGATCGGGGTGCGGTAGAAGATGCGGCGGCCGAGCATGTTGATGCCGATGCGGTCGCCGATGACATGGGTTGCGTTGACGTACAAAAACACCCCGCCCGCGATGAGGAAGAGCAGTTCTTGCTTGGTCAGCACGATCAGCACCGCCAGTGTCCCGCCCAACGCCAGCGATCCTGTATCCCCCATGAACACTTGCGCCGGGTAGCCGTTAAACCAGAGGAAGCCGATCAACGCGCCGATCAGCGCGGCGGTGAAGACGACCAGTTCGTGCACGCCGGGCTGGAAGGAGTACAGGAAGTAGCCGGACAGGCTGGCGTGCCCGAGGATGTAGGCGAAGATGCCGTACACCGCGACCGGCAGCATGGTCGTGCCGGCGGCGAGACCGTCGAGGCCGTCGATCAGGTTGACCGCGTTGCTGACCGCGACGACGACAAACGCGACGAACACGACATAGAAGAAAGACAGGTGGACATTGAGCCCGCCGAATTCCGCCGGTTTCAGGAACGGAATCCCGATGGTGTCAGCGATTTCGAGCGGGAACGGCGTCGTGTTCGGCAGGAACAACAGCGCGCCGAGCACCAGCCCGTACAACGTCTGGATCACCAGTTTCGCGCGACGGCTGAGGCCCGCTTCGGCGCTGCCGCCGCGGACTTTCGCGACATCGTCCACCGCGCCGAGGAAACCGAACACCAGCAGCGCGCTGGTCACCGCCCACATGTAGCCGTTGGTCCAATCCCCCCACAGCAGCAGGCTGACCATCATCGCGCCGATGATCAGCACGCCGCCCATGGTCGGCGTGCCACGCTTGGACTTGGCGAGGTGCTCGTCGAAATCGCGGTGGCTGTCGCGTTGACCGGCGAGGTACAGCATGCGAATCACGCGCGGCGCGAAGAAAATCACCAGCAGCAAGGTCGTCAGCGCGGCGATGATCGAGCGCGTCGACACGTAATTCAGCACACGTAACGGGCCGAAGATACCGCCCTGATCGGCGAGGAAGTCGGTGAGTGCGTAGATCATGCCGAAACCTCCTCGTCCATCCGTTTGCAGAGCGAGACGTACCGTTCCTTCAACGGGAAATGGGGGTGGAACGCCAGCGAGGTGATGGCGAAATGGTCGATGTCGTCGCTCAACTGGTGACGCCACGGCTCATCCGCCGCGCCATCATAGCGGTCGAGCAGGGCGTGATACGAACGCAGCACTGCCTCGCGCAGTGGCGTCTTGCCGGTGACGGCGTACGCGCGGTTGGTAGCCAGCACATCCTCCGGCGCGCCGACGAAGCCGAAGGTGTGCAACGCTTCCCAGTGAACCTCGAGATTGCGGTCGCGTGTCAGTTTCCGCACCCGCGACACGATCTCCGGATTATCGGCCAACTTATGATCATTCTTGATCATCGAACGGATCAGCTTGAGCGTCGCCGAGCGGACCTCGTAGTAGGGATCGTCCAACGCGGTGACAATCGCCGCGCGCACATCCTCGTTGACCACACCCATGAACGCGAGCGCGTTAACGGCGTTCCGGCGGATGAACCCGACCTGGGCGAAGTCGCCGCCGAGCATGCGGTGCAGCTTTGGCGCGGGGGTACGGTCGGTGAGCACATGGAGCACGAGGTCCAGCTTGTCGACGTGCCGGGTCAACGCCAACAGCTTGATCCCTTCATTGCGCATCGACCAGTGCGAGTGTGCCAGCAACGCCGCGCCGCGATAACGGAAGTACGCGAGATCGTCCAGCTTCTCCAGCTCCCAGTCGCGGATCGGACCCTGCGCGAACGCCCGCTCGTAACGCACGCCCATCACCTGCTCGGCATACCGGCGCAACGCGGTCGGCGAATCGGGCAGCGTGGTTTCGGTCAACGTTTCGGCAGAGCTCGGCGTGTTGTCGTTCTCGACGTCGATCGCGCGGATGCTCTTCGCCAACGCGACCACCCGTTTCGCGATCCGGTTCGCCGCACGCCGGTCAAACGCCTCTTTCGCCCTGGCGCTCAGCTCATGGCGACGGTCCGGATTGTCGAGCAACGCCGTGATCTTCTCCGCCATCAATTCGCCGGGGACCACTTCGATGAAAGCGCCGTCCACGAACGCTGGCTCCTCGTACAACAGTTCAATCGCGCCGCGCGCCGCCAACTCGCGGGCGTTGGCCACCTGGCTGTCGCCGGGCAGATTCGCCTTCGGAATCACCAACGCGGGCAGGCCCTGGGTGCAGACCTCGAACAGCGAGCCCGCGCCGCCACGGATCACCGCGAGGTCCGCTGCGGCGAGGTGCAAGGGCATGTCGTGCAGGTAGTCGGTAACGCGGTAATGGTCCGGCTTGCGGGAGTTGGCGTCGAGTCGAGACTTCGTGTCACCGACCGCGTCATAGCCCCGGCCCTTCATCGCGCCGGTGGAGTGGGTCAGCCACAGGTTCCGGCGATCGGCAAGGAACGGCAGCGCATCAACAACCGCCCGGTTGATCGTGCGCGCGCCCTGGCTACCGCCGGTGACGACGACATATTCCGCATCATCCGGGACGCCCAGTTCCTTGCGGGCCGTGGCACGGTCCACCGAAGCAAATCCCGCTCGCACCGGATAGCCAACGACTTCGTTGACGGCATGCGGCAGCCGGTTCAACGACACCGCGTGCACGACGCCGACCTGCCGGGCGATGCGTGCGGCGGCGGAGTTCATCCGGCCGGGGACGGCGTTTTGTTCGTGCAGATAAACCGGGATGCGCCACAAACCAAAGGTCAGGCCGCGCAGGAATGCCGACGCGAACACGGCTGGGGCGCTGGCGAAACCGCCGGAGGCGACAATCACATGGGGACGATACGCGATCAGGTGACCCGTTGCGGCGAGGACACCGCCGAGCAACGTGAACAGGAATTTGAACATCGCGGGCGAAAGCGACATGCCGGGCATGCCGATGGCGGACGCGAAACGGATCGGGATGTTCGCCCGGGGGACGAGGTCGGCTTCGAGGCCGTTGCGTACCCCGATATAGCGCAGATCGACCGTCGGCTCGAGCTCACGCAACGCCTCCGCGACCGCGAGCATCGGGCTCACATGTCCGCCACTGCCTCCACCTGTCAACACGACTCTCATGAGATCGCGCGCACCCTTCCCCTCGAATTCAACCATCCCTGAATATGTGCCCCTGATGGCTCCGCCAGCAGGGATCAACCGCGGTAGCAAAGCTCCCGCGGGCATCGTGCATCCATCCTCAACACGTCCGCGTCCGCAAGCGGACACGGGCACGTCAATACGGGTACCTTACACAGGCCATTGGAGATGTGGCAACGTACGGCTTCCATTTCTTCGCTGGCAAGCCTTGTACAAGCCCCCTTTGGGCCGGTAGTTTGCCAGTGTAGCCTCGCCGAACTTTTTTCAAGATCCTCCGCGAGGCGAAACAAACCGGAATCTTTTTGCCATGCAGCGGCGTCTAACCGATATGACCCAACGCTCGCGACATCTCTGGGCGGACGACCCGTGGGGGCAGATCGGACGCGGATTGATCCTGATCCTCGCCTTCACGATGCCGTTCGTGGGGCGGCTGGACGCGATCCCGCTCAGCACGGGACGGTTGCTGCCGGCCGCGAGCCTGCTCGGGTTGATCATCCCGCTGTTTGCCATCGCCAGCGTTGCCACCGGAGGCGCGTACAAGTTGCGGGGACGCTGGGCGCTGCCCATCGTGCTCGGACTGGCGTTGCTGGCGGGACTGGGTGCCGTGTCCCGGGGCAGTGATCCGATCCTGTCCGTCGCCGCGCTGTGGGAGCCGGTGCTGCTGGTCGCCGGAGTCGCGATCCTCTATTCCGGGCATCCCACCGAACGCCTGGCCGCGTTGGCCGCTCTTGTACTCTCTACACTCCTCGCACTCGCAATGGGTTTCGGCGAACTCTTCCGCATTCCCGCCGTCGAAAACGCTGTCCGCATCTTCCATGACGCGCCGGAAGCGTGGCAGCTGCTGCTGCGTTTGACAGGTCCGTTCACACATGCCGACGCGATGTCGTGGATCTGCGCGGTGTTAACCCCGTTGCTTGCCGGGGCGGCAATGTCGGTGGAGGGTAAAAAACGCGAGCTGATGTTGCTGCTGGTCGGGATCTTCTGGCTCGGCACCTTGATGACGCTCTCCTTCGGCGCACCCATCGCCGCGCTGGCCGGAATCCTGGTCGTGATGACCGCCAAGGCCGGTATCCGTCACTCGGTGGCGGGGCTGTCGATTCCGTTGCTGATCGGTGTCGTGATCGCGCTGTTCAACCCGGCGTTTCGCGCACGCTGGGGCCCGTACCAGGAGCCGGTCGGGTTTACCGTGCGCGCGTTGACCGCGCTGGAGAGTTACGAGCAGGACTCGCTGGCGGTCACCCTGGTCAACCCCGGGCCGGTGTCGTGGCAGGCGGGATTCGAAACCGGCTACCACGTATTGTACCCGGAATCGCTCGATGATCGCGGGCCGGTACGCTTCCTGCGTGGCGGCTGGGTTTCGGCACCGCTGGCCCAACATGTCGAACCGGGCGAAGAGATTTCGATCACCCTCCCCTTCCGCAGCCACGAAGAGCAGGGCTTCATCGTCATCGACCTCAAGGGGCCGGGCGGGTTGTTCAGCCAGTACCGCGCGTCCCCGTACCTGCTGCTGTTCCAATCCGACCTGCCCGGCGAACCGAACCGGCTGGGACGGCTGATGCACGTCCGCTCCGACAAGTACCTGCAGGCGGCGAACGACGCGCTCAACCGTGGCGGCGGACTCGCGAATCCGCCGCTCGCCGAAATCTGGCGCGACGTGTACGCTCTGCTCGGCGCGCGGCCGTGGTTCGGGCTCGGACCGGGAGCGTCTGAGGCGCTACTAGGCTATAATTCGCGCAACCTGTTCCTCGAAGTGACCGTCGCCGGCGGCTGGATCGGGCTCGGCGCGACCGTGATCCTGATCCTCGCGTTGAACATCGGGCTGCTGACACGCGAATCGCTGGAAGGGTTCGTGCTGTCCGGGGCGTTGTTCGCGGCGGTGCTGCACGGGATGTCGGCGTTTGCGCTGGATGATCCGTCCGTGCGCGCGGCGGCGATGCTGCTGATCGGGATCGCGTGGGCGGTGGCGTTCGAACCGTACGACGAGGAACTGGCGCCCTCCATCGACATCAAGGAACGGCTGCATCAGCGGCCGTTCTGGAAGAAGCCGGAGAAGACATAGGGCTGTGGGCTTTAGCTGGTATTCGGTATTCGGTGGTCGGTAATCGGTGGACTGAGGACTGAGGACTGAGGACTGAAGTAGAAGAAAGTGCCCGTGTCCGCTTGCGGACGCGGATGATCCGAAGGCGATTTATCCCGACTGGCGGAGCCGTCCGGGGCACATACTGATTCTACCTGGGACACTTTGGGGACAAAAAGTCACCAGTCAGTTTACTTGAATCCAATCGTTCACATGTCCCTCCTCCAGGTCACTTCACCCTCGTTTTGTCTCCCCTCAGCGCCCGAGAGGCTCGTCACAGCGGGGTTGTTATACCCCGACTGACACCCTATTTTTACGTCTTCCCAAGAGATTTTTTTCTGGACCAATTCGTGGTCGGGGTGAGGTCTGTTTGTTTGGAACCTCGCAACCCGGCCTTTGTACAACAGGCAACCAAAACCAGCAGCACGGCGACCCGTGTCGCCGCACGCAGACCAAGGGTACTTCATGGCCACGGAAACCAACAAAAAGCGCGCCTCGGTTGCAGTGGACGTCCGCGTCCCCGCGAAAGTCGCCTGGCGTGCCATCAGCGACACACGCGAACTCCAGATCTGGTTCGCCCAGCAAGTGAACGTCGACATCGACAACCAGCAGCTCTCCTTCGGCGGAAAATTCCTGCCCTTCCTGCGCTACGATGAGCGCCCGGAACAGGAAATCCTCGAGATCAACCCGGATGAGATGACGCTGTCCTTCACCTGGCCGGTACGGCAACGTGACGGCGAAATCGTCGAGACCGAAGTCCACTTCCGCGTCTCCGGTATGGAAGAAAACACCTGCCGTCTCGATGTCGACCACGTGGTCGGCGACGATGACCTTACCGACGATGACCTCCGCAACTTGTGGACGCTGTTGCTGAACGGTTTCGTGTTCCATATGGAAGGCGCCTCCGCGTGGGTTCGCCCGGAGTTTACGCACAAGCGCGGCAAGGACTTCCGCCTCGATTTCTGGACCACCGCGAAGCGTGAAGAAGTGTACGAAACGTTGACCACCGTAGACGGCATCCGCGGCTTCTTCGCCCCGCAGGTGAAGAAGATCGAGCTGAACGAGGGCGGCATCCTCGACCTCGGATGGGATCAGCTCCCGGTCGTCGAAGTGGAAGAAAACGTCAAGTTCAGCTTCGGCTGGCGTGAAGTCGCGGACGAAGATCCGAACCTCGTCGTGCGCTGGGAACTGAAGGACGAAGGCAACGGCACCCGCGTGTCGCTGACCGAAGGTTCGTTCACCGAACCGGTCGTGCTTTCGACCCGTAGTGACTATGACGGCTGGGCCGCCGTGATGAACGACCTGAAGCGCTTCCTCGAAACGCGCCGGCACCCGATCTTCCTCTCGATCCTGATCGAGCCGCACACCGATCCGGGCGCGTAAGACGCACCCCTCGCACGGCTCCCATCGGACACACCCGTCCGCACCGGAGACCGTGATTTGACTGTACCTTCACGCGATGGGCAACCTTGGCCCATCGCGTTTTTTCGTCGGGAGGCCTGAAACTGATGCCGGAAACTCCGTTGATTTATGTCCCCACCCTGACCCCCACATTGTGGGCCACCTTGCGCGACATCTATGATGGTGACGACGCGCCACGGCTGGTCGTCGAAATCGAATCGCCGGAGCTGGAGGAGATGTTCGAAGAGGGTGAATTCGATCCGATCGAACGATTTTACACGCTGGTCGATGAGGACGAATCCAACGGGCACAACAGCAATCCGGACATCGCGTGGATCGATTATTCCGAACCCGGCGACCTGCTGCTCGACGAAGAGCTGATCATCGGACGGCAGGCGCTGCTGAACGCCCGCATCCAGGTCGTTGTCCTCGGCGTGCAAGCCCTGTCGCAGCAATCGTGGCGCAACACCGACAACCCCGAGCGGGTGATCGGTGTGCGGCCAGTGTTCCGGGAAGAGGGCCTGGTCAATATGGAGATCGTGGACGCGCTCAGTTCAAGCCAGGAGCTGATGCGTGAATTCACCGCCCATCTGCAGGAATTGCGCTGCCCGTTCTCGACAGTCTGGCTGGATGTTCCCGGCGGAGCGGCGCAACGGATCCGCACCGCAATCGAAACCGAGGCGTGGTCGCTGATGCGCACCAGCGCGGCCAACCCGGCGTGGATCAACCGTCTCAGCGCGGAGGTTTTTGGCCGTGAGGACGGCCTCTTCGACGAGTTGCTCGCCCGCGATCCGGAAGTCTCATGGCTCGAGACGCACGAGATGGCGCAGGCGATGTACGGGGACGGCCGCTTCCGTCCACTGCATGACGCGTATCCGCCCGCGAGCTCGGATTTGTGGTCGCTACTCTCTGCCACGCCGGACGAGCCGATGGTGCCGGATACCTACATCAAGCGCCCGGGCCGGGTGCTGGTGATCGGTACACCGCACCTCGCCGAGGCGTGGAAGGATCGTATCTACGAGTCCAGCCAGGGAAAGACACAGACGGTCGCGTGGGAGATCTGGGACCTCGGGTCGATCACCGAGGAAGGCCTGTTGTCGGTGAAGGAACAGGGCCCGTTCGACCTCGCGCTGGAAGTGCTGCTCGGGCCGCCGGATGAACGCCAGCAGGTGCTGGATCTGGTCGTGCCGCTGCTCGCCAAGGACGCCCAGGTGTGGGTGCACACGCTCAACCTGCCGTCCACGATCACGGTGCAGCCAGTACCCGAAATGTTCACCGCGGTCGGGTTCGGCGGGCTGACCCCGTTCGGCGAATCCAACGTCGTCGAGCTCTCGCGTCCCCGGAACTCGTCCCCCTCCGACCTCGCCAAGGCGATGGGTGCCGCGTACGGCCTCGGGTTTCAACCGATCCAAGTCGCCGACGAACCCGGCGGGATCAGCGCACGGTTATTCGCACTGTTGGTGAACCATGCCGCATGGCTGCTCCATGAACGGCTGTTGACCTCGCCGGCCGATGTCGACGCCGCCCTGAAACGCGCGTTCGGGATGAACCAGGGACCGTTCCGTCTCGCCGACGCGATCGGACTCGATGTCGTCGAAGCGGTCACCCTCGGCCTGCAGGCTAACCTCGGCGGCAGCCGCTACCGATTCTGCCCGACCCTCACGTTGCGCATCGAAGCAGGAGAGATCGGACGCATCACCGACAAGGGGTTCTATCTACCTTAAGTGGCTGTGGGCTGTGGGCCATGGGCTGTAGGCAAAAACGGCCACGGATTCGCGTCCGTGGCCGTTGTGTTTTTATCTCAGCACTTCTGTAGTACTCGGTACTTCTGCTAAACTAAGTACTTCTTTTCGACTTCGGCCAGACTTCCGACTTCCGCCCTACTTCGCCAACACCGCCTTCTGCACCTGACGGCCGTACGCACTGGACTCCGCGACAACGAAATAGATCCCGCTGGCAAAATCGGTCGCGTTCACGGTGAACTCATGCGATCCCGCCGACAACGGGCCCTGGTGCAACAACGCCCGCTCACGGCCCAACACATCCAGCACACGCAGCTGCACCATGTCGAGATCGGGCAACGCGAGCGTCACGGTTGTCATCGCGTTGAACGGGTTCGGATGCATCGGCGTCAGACGGAATTGGTCCGGCACCGTGCCCTGCGTGGCCGCACCGTTGGCTACCTGAAACGGTTCGTTGTTGATCGGCTGAAGGTCATCGATCTGGCTGAAGTACAACGCGCCAATGTCACGCCGGGTGCTGTCCGGGTCGAGCGAACTGTCCGGATCGCCGGCGTCAATGCATGGTGAACTCGCGCTCAACTGCACCGACCGGGTGAGGAAGGAACCGTCAAAGCCCGGTTCAACTGTCAAGTTGCCGAATCCATGCTTTTGCCCGCCAATCGCCTTCGGCCAATCGTTGCCATCATTTCCCGCCATCAGGCTATAACGCACATACACCTGGCTTTCGCTGGTGATGCGGATCGCCTGGTCGCCACGGTTGTACGCGATGATGCTGTTCTTGATCAGCACCGGGCTGTCGTAGATCTCGAATGCCGACGCGAATTGCGCGTTGTTGTACGCCACCGTGCACCCATCCATTAGCATGCCGGCATTGTTGAACACACGTACCGCGGCGGCGAAACCGTTACTTGTCGCCGAATTGCCGACAAAAATGCAATCATAGAAGAACGCCTTGCCGCCAACCAGCTCGACTCCCACCCCGACAAAACCGGTGTTGTTGATGAACTGGCAGTTGTAGAACTTCGGCGCGGGAGTAGGTTCCTCGAGTCCGTCCACGAACGCGCCCGCTCCATTGACCGCGTAATTGTTCTTCATGATCACGTTGTGGAAGACCGGCGAACTGTTGCGAATCAGCAACGCGCCGCCTTCACACTCCGGGCAGGAACCGTCAGCGTCCGCATTCATGATCGTAATGTCGCGGACAATCGTCTCCGGCCCCTCTTCGTTCACGAACAGGAGCCCGCGTTCCGGCTCCCAGTTGCCGTTGATGCCGTTCACGTCCAGGATGCACGCTTCCGCATTTCCACTCTGAGACCGAAGTTCAACCGCCTTGCCAAGGAAGTCGATGTTGAAATTGCCGGGACCACGATACACGCCGTCCAGCAATTCGATCACATCACCATCATGCGCGGCATCCATCGCCTGCTGGATGGTGGCATAACTACCGGAACCGTCCGGCGATACCGTGAACACGGCCGCGTTGGCCGTGACAATACCCAACAATAACACTACCGCTGCAAGTCGTATCGTGCGCATGCCGTCCTCCCTCCGCGGGTGCAAGTCGTGTCAGCCTGCAAACTCCAACCCTACCAGTTTTGGATGAACAACCTGGCAGAACAGTGTACACTCACCATGGACCGGGCTCTGAGTTCGGGCTGTCTAACTCATAACGTAACAGTCGCCAGTCAGAACTGCAAACGTCGTTCCGGAGTGAACTGAAAACCCCAAGAGAGACCCAGGGGCTGAGACGAAGCGTAAGTTCTTCGTTATCAGGAATGTGCAACGAGGGGTTAACTGGATACGACTACGAAAATCCCGAGTTCTGCGCGTTCAGGCGGATGCACCGTGACGAATCGCCTGTAGCGTATTCACCACAGCCGCCTCATTCTCGCGGACTTTCGCGTGGAACGCGTCCCCGGTCAACGGCTCCACCCCGAGCCCATGCGCGACATTATCCACCATCGCCAGGATCGCGACTGGCAGACCGATCTCGCGCGCCAAGGTCGCTTCGGACGCGCAGGTCATTCCGACAACATCCGCATCTCGCGCCAGAGCCTGCACTTCTGCCTGAGTTTCAAACCGCAGGCCGAGTGTTTCGGCATACACACCCTCCTTAACGAACTCAATGCCGGCATCGTTCAACCACCGTGCGACATGCTCACGCCACGGCGTCATCAGGCGCGGAATGGTGGTCGCCATGCTGTTGGTGTGGAAGGTGACAGTGCGGTATGGGGCGTAGTAATCCGAAGCTAGAAGAAGAGTTCCGGGCGTGAAGCTCTCCGAAAGCCCTCCGACAGAACCGAAGCAGACGACCCCCTCGACATTCAGATTTCTCAATACCCAGATATGCGCATGATGATTTACAGCGTGTGGCGGTATCGATCCTTCCACCCCATGCCGCGAAATCATAACCGTGGACTCATCTCGGACCACTTCCACTGATCCGTATGGCGACACCACCCGCTCGCGCCGCCCTTCTCGCAGCACCGGCGTATGAAAAAATGAGGTCCCACCAATGACACCGATCATGATATGCTCTCCCTCGTATATGCAGAGGTGTGAAATTCCTTAGCAATCCTCACCAATTCAGCCGCCCGGGCTTCGTATTCACGACGGTCTTCGACGGTCACCGGGAACGACTTCTCAATCCCCGCAGGTAGAAACAGCAGTCGCCCCTCCGCCCGGCTGAAGCCCGCGGATGCCGCCAATGCCATGGCGTACAGCTTCGCCTGGTGCTGATAGCCATGCCGCTCAATGGTTTCGTTGACCGATGCGGCGTCGATATCGTTCGTCTTAAGGTCCAGCGCCACCGCCGTATCGCCTTCCACCCACCCGAGATCGATCCGTCCCCGCAACGACACCGCACCCAGCCGCAGCAACACCGGCAGCTCACGTTTGGCGGTAGCCGCATTTCCCCAACTGTGCGCCGCGCCCGCTGTTACCAGTTCACGCGCCCGTGCAAGCAGAGCGTCACGCAGCTCCGGGTCCGCCGTCATTGACGACGCCGTGGCCGTCACCCAGTCCCGCACCTCGTCCCACGCCGCGCCCGGACCGAACCGCTGTACCGTGCGGTGCAACAACGTGCCGCTCAACCGTGGCAGATCGGGGTTGACAGGCTGGGTTTCGTCCGATTCAGGCCGGGATTCGACGGTTTCATACCCAGGCGTACGGTCATTTTCGAGGTTCGCGGACTCAACCTCCGCCCCACCCAGATGCAGCAACTCGTCCAAGTGTTCACGCGTCGGCTTCACAAACCAGGCCGCGAATTTCTCCAACGGGACCTGCAGCTGAACCGTCTCACGCGGTCCGCGCAACTTCACCTGCGGATCGTCGGCGTCAGCCGCGAATTCCGGTTGGGGGGCCAACTCGCGCGGGATTTCCTGATCGTCATGCTCGGGCAGTGCGGACACCGGCACCCAGCTCAACCGCATGCCGGTGGGAAATTCCAGATGCTCGTCAGCGACCTGTTCGGCAGTTGTGTCCGGTGCCGCCGCAATACATCGCTCCAGCAGATCCTCTGGTTT
Source organism: bacterium (assembly GCA_963675295.2). Lineage (GTDB taxonomy): Bacteria > Electryoneota > Electryoneia > Electryoneales > Electryoneaceae > BMS3BBIN04. The sequence goes on along the minus strand of CAXXKJ010000002.1, from coordinate 296,696 downwards.
TACGCCGCACGCTTTCAGCCACAATTCCGTAGAGGAGTTCTCCGGGATCTCGAGGTCGCCGTTTTTTTTCTTCGCGTTCCGGGTCACCACAAGCAAGCGGTCGCGTGCACGCGTCGCCGCGACATACAGCAAGCGCAGGTGTTCCGCGTGCTCCTCCGCCGGTGCGCTGAGATTATACATCACGCCGTGCACCGTGCTGGCAACATCCGCGCTCGCGCCCTTCGCCAGATTGTACAGCTTCGGGTCGGTCAACGGACGATAGTCACCGTCCTCCGCCAACAGGTTGCCACCGTTCAGCTTGGGCTTCCTGGTTGGTTTTGTGGAGGGCAAGGCGAGGATCACCACGGGAAATTCCAACCCCTTGGCAGAGTGTATGGTGAGGATGCGAACCCCGTGGCCCGCCGCGACATCCGCCTCGGACGCGTTTTCCTGTTCCGCATTATCAAGCTCAACCCGCAAACGCTCCGACAAATCCCGCAGTCCCGGTCCCTGCTCGGACACAATCTCGCCGAGATAGTCCAGAAACTTGCCAATGTTCGCCAACGCCTGCCGGCCACGCCGTCCGACGGCGTAGCTGCCCCATGCCCCGCTACGGTCCAGAGCGCGCCGGATCCACGCGACCGGGTCCATGCGGCCAGCCGTGGTATGCAACTCGCGCCACAACAGTCGAGCCCTTGCCAACGCTTCGCGATCCTCGGCGTCCAGCTGCGTCACCAGCAGGTCGTCGCCACCCTTGCCATCTAACCAATCACGCCAGGCATTTCGAGGCTGCAACCGGGTGTCGAACAGCGCCGCCACGGCCACGTCCGACAACGCGAACAACGGTCCACGCAGCACCGCCACCCGCGCCAGCTCATCCCGAGGATCAGCGAATGCCGACACGAGGTTGATCAAATCCAGCACTTCCTGACGAGCGAAAAAGCCGACGCCGCCATGAACCGAATACGGGATACCGGCCAGCTGCAATTGCAGCTCCAGGGAGGGTAGAATCGTGCGGGTTTTCATGAGGATCGCAATATCGTGATATGCGTATATCTCTTTCTCTGGGTCCGGAATAGCAGAATTTCTCGGTTCGGACCCCTCATCCGCCCCTCCCGACAGGCTCGACTCGGATTTAACCGTCCCGTGACGTCGAATCCAGTCGGCGATGTACCGTGATGGACCGTCTGCGCCTTCGTCCAACACAAATACCGTGTCCAACTGGCCAGGCCCTTCATTCTCACGCCCCGCCGCCAATTCTTGCGGTTGCGCGACAAAGGATGCGTCCGAATGCTCGGTGTTCCGCAACAAGCGGTCGAGAATCGGGTTCAAAGTGCGCATCAGCGACGGACGGGTGCGGAAATTCTCCACCAGCGGCACCAGTTCCATTGTGCCGTCGTCCCCGCATAGCTCCGACCGCGCCTGGTGCACCACGGTCACATTCGCGTCACGGAACGAGTAGATCGACTGCTTTTCATCCCCGACGAGGAACAGTTTGTTCGCGTCAAGCGTACCCGCCTCATCCCGGGCAAGTTCACGTATAATCTGCCATTGCAGCGTCGAGGTGTCCTGGAATTCGTCAACCAGCAACGCGCGTATCGACTGCCGTACTTGTTTCGCCGCCCAGCTGTTGCCCGCGAGGAAGGCGTACGTCAGATGCTCGAGATCGTCGAAGCTGAGCGCCATCCGTGGTTCGGCGGCGTCCTGCAACAACGGCGCAACCACACGTTTCGCCGCGATCAACGCATCGATAAACTCACGATGATCCGGGTGCAGCGGCTTGGGTTTGTCTTCCTCAGTGAACAGATCCCGCAGCCGTTTCGCCTGTGCGGTCAGGTACGCGTTCGCGACGTCCGGGTCCTGCTCTGCACGTTCGATCGCACGAAGCAACGGCGGATTCTGCAGCACCAGGTTGCACACAGCTTCGGTGTGCTTCTGCCGTTCCGCACTGAACACGGCCAGCAGAGCGCGCAGGTCGTCGTCCCGACGATACGCCAGCCTTTGCAAGTGATCACGGAGCGTTTGCTGGCGGATCAACGTCGCGCGGGGTCCGACGGACGCCTCTGGATCGATCCCCGCCTCGGCGGGATATGCGCGCAGCAGGCTGCTGCAGAACGAGTGAATCGTGCTGATGTGCGCCGCCTGCATCTCGTCGCGTAACTCCCGCCAGAATCGCGCGTTTCCGGATTGCCGCTGTTCGCGTGTCAGCAAGTTGGCATACACCTTGGAGCGTAACGAGGACGCCGCCTTGCGGGTGAACGTCATCGCGACGATCTCGCCGGGACGCAGGCCGGATTCGAGCAGGCGGACATAGCGTTCCGCCAGGACCGTCGTCTTGCCCGAGCCCGCTCCGGCAACAACCAGCTTGCCACATTTTAGATCGAGCGCCCGCAGCTGCGCGGGACGGAAGGTGATCGGCTTGCTCATGCGTCACCCTCCCGCTTTGCCATCAGATCTGGTTGAAAATCAAAAAGGTAAGCGTCGTTGAGAGCATCACAATTCAGCCGTTTGGCGCGTTGCCGGAACAGGAAATGTTCACGGCGGCAAGCAAAACGAAATGGACAGAAATTGGATTCATCGCTATCGCTACACAGCCTGTTGTCCTGGCTTAGCGGGTGATGAAAACGTCCCACACGGATGGCTCGTCGCAGTTCGAATACCCGTGCCAGCAAATCGTCTGAGAATTTGCTGAAAGCTTGCCAGTTTGTTTTGCCGCCAAATGCGACAGCATCGCGTGTAAGTTTGTAGTATCCGGCGAGATTGATGTCCGCCACATCGGCAACCGCTCCATCTTCGATCGCCTTGTGTAACACCCACAAATACACAGGAAGTTGAAATTTCAATCCCAATTCCATGTCACTTGGCGAGGCGGGCGTCGTACTACCCGTCTTGTAATCCCATACACGCCAACCCTTGTCCGGATGCAGGCCGATGCGGTCAATCCGTCCGCGAAACTCGACCGTTTCACTGTCCCGCTCGAGCCGCAACGGTTCTTCCAGCAAGACATCGTGACCTTCTTCTGAATCCAGGCCAAACCCAGCCTCGATGTACGCGATCCGCTCGCCTTGAACGGGTGACCGAGCGGATGATAGCAATTCTTTGTCTAACGCTTGTTTCAAACGACCGTTTCGCCTATCATCAGCCAACCCGCTGAGCAAATCATCGCGAAGCAAATCCCAGTACACGGACGGTAGCCGCTGCTCCTCAATCAGAGCCCTACCGATCTCGTGCATCACCCGCGCGGTTTCGTCCTGATTCTCGCCGAGGTCGATATAGCGCTCCCCACGGATCTTGCGTAACTCCTGCACTGTACGCGCGAGGATGTCGTGCACGAGGCTGCCCAGGGTCAGCGCGTCGATCTCGTCTTCCAGTTCACGCAGCTCCTGCACCCTCAGCACGTAGTTGTGGAAGAACTTCATCGGGCACTGGGCAAAGGTATCGAGCCGTGTCGGGCTGACATTTTCGTCCGCGATGGCGGCGGCAAGCTGTTCACCGACCGGCGTTCCAGTCAGCATGCCTTCGTACCTGGTTAACGTTTCCGGATTCTGCCGTAAGGCTTCAACACGGATGCCGTGCCATGCCGCGCGCAACGGACGTTCATCCACCTGCGACGCCGCGGTCGCCAACCGGCGTTCCGCAATCGCTGCACGGGTCTCGTCCTGTTGAGTCAGATCCTGCCCCAACGCGGGAAGCAGATCAATCAGCCCGCGAAACTCGTCCGGTTCCGCCTGGTGATGCAACGGGTCGATCAGCGTTTCATCGGCACGCACAATCTCCTGCAGCAACGGGGACGGCGACTGGTCGTGTTCATCGTCCAACGGGCACGGACAGGATATACGTGCGTATTCCGCCGCGAGAAAGGCTTCGAGGGTCAACGCGCGAGCGTCAGCCAGGGATTGCACACCCTGGGCGCTGGAAAGGGGATCAAGCAGGTCAGTGTCCGGCTTTACGGGCCACTGTTCGTCGGTCATTCCCAGTAAATAAAGCACCTTTACCCGCAAGCCGCGCAGATCGCCCGGTGCGAGCACGGGGATGCCGGCACGGATGCGTTGCGGCTCGCTGACCGTCATCCGTTGCATGCCCTGCCGGACCAGTTCGACCCAGCGCGCCAGCGGACGTCGCTGCTCGCCCGGAGCCATCTGCGCGAGGTTGGCGAACAATACGTTGATCCGGCCGAGGGTCAAACGTTCGTCTAAGTCGCCGCCGGAGCGGAGCACGGTGTGCAGTCGTGAATCAACGTCCAGCGCGGAGAACAGGGTATCCATCCACTCGCGCAACTCGGCCGCGCTGCAATTGTCCGGGAGACCGTGGATCAGGTTGACCAGATCACGAAGCTCGTCGAGGCTGGCGGCCAACCGGCTAGCTTCCCGTTGGGCAGCATCACGGACTCGGGCGCCCTCCTCGGGATCGTCCGGGAGGCGTCTTGGCCGGCGCTTCAACTCGATCACCCGTTGTAACGGAGCCGCCCACTCACGCTCGAATGTGCCGTGCCCGCCACGCACCCCTGCGTCCTTCGCCGCTGTGTCCAACAGCAACACATTTTCGCGTGAGCCGAGGTGTTTTTTGTACTTCACGAGCGGGTTAAGCAACAACGAAGTCAAACGGTTACGTTGCAATCCGGCCGTGCGCAGCGCCAACAGGTCGAGAACCAGCACCGCCAGCGGACGGGCGATCAACAGCCAACTGCGGGACGCGTCCAGCCGCAATCCATACGACTCCGCCAGCTCACGAAGACGGGGAAGTGTGCCATTCAGGTCGGCGCAGACGATCGCGATATCCGATTCGTCAACCGGAGTCTCATGCACCCAGTATGCAGCATCCCTGAGCACCATCCGCACCTCGGCGGCCGGGTCCGGATGGAACCACAGCGCCGCGTCATGAGGTGGAGGAATGCGAGTCGGTCCGGTGTCATCGTCGTCCGGCGCGGCGCGAACCGTGAACAGCTCCCGCGCGAACGCCAGATTGGCGGCGGAGCTGGAGAAGGGCCGGGTCGTCGTCGCGGACGGCCACAACGCATCGCGATCCGGATCTTCGGGTGCGACGGCAAACACACTATCCGCGTGATCCACGAGACGGATCACTTCGTCCACCTTTCCCGCGAGGGTGCCGAGAAGATGTTCGAGACGGTGTGACAAGGGCGCGAGCCGGTCGACGATCAGCAGTCCGGGCAGGGTGGTGGGAATGTCCTCGAGCAGCCGTAACGCCATCCCCGGAAGTGCGGCCTCATCCTGGCGCTGTGTGGTGTCCAACCAACGGTCGTACGCTTGATACAACGCCGGCATCCACGGGAAGCGTGCCCGCAGTTGGTCACGGCTGAGGCTATCCGGGCCGGAGGCGTGCGTGCGCTCGAACAGTTGCGACGCTTTCCGCACCCACCCCGCGCTGTCTGGCGGTGTCCAGCGGGCGGCGAAGTCGCGTTCGCCAACCAGCGACCGGAAGATCAATTCCCGCAGCGTCGGCGAGACCGGGTTCAACGGCGTACCGGCGTCCTCCAGCAGTCTCTGGGCGAGCCGGTTGACGGTCACCACTTCCACCCCGGCGATCCCATCGGGGCAGGAATCCAACAAGCCGTCCTCGACCCTTTCCCCCTGACGGCGGCCGTCCACAATCCACCACACCGCGCGACCAGCGCGGGCGGCTGACACTGCGTGTTCCACGGCTGCGGGGAATCGCCCCGATCCCGGCAAACCTGTCCATCGCTCCATTGTTCCCATGACACGGAAGGTAAGGGACAGAACCCACACCGAGTGGCGGCCCGGCGTGATTCGAGTGACGAAATTCGAGACGGGGAGGGTTCATGAGAGGATGAGGATAGCCCGTGTTGTCATCATGTATGTACTTGGAGCATGGGTAACACATCATCAGCCATGTGATTCAAGGTCAGGTAATCCCGACCAGCTCTTCTGCGGTCGGGGCACACGGCCCTGCCCTCGGAATGGGATACCTGAATCGCAGGATGACTCAAGCTACCCATCCATCCTGATACATGCGGATGAGCCCAGACATGAATGTCTGGGGCATGGACAAGACGACGGCACCCCAACCTCTCGCCCGAGCGTGGACATTTTCGTCTGGTCGCTTGCAGCGTCTGGACACGGACCCGATATTCCGGGAAACGTCAAGCCTGCTGAAGGAGCGTCCCATGTGGATTGTCGATCTCGACAAAAAAGTCGTGCATGACATGTCCAAGCCCGCGTATGAATGCCACATCGGCAAGATCGACAAGGAACGGCGGAAGAAGATTTACACCAAGGGCGGTGTTGATCGTTTCCTTGACGACCCGATGAACGCCCGGGATGGGTACCACGGCTGCCAGTTTTGCATGCCGGAGTACTTTGAATTCAACATGCAGAGCATTTTTCAGAGCAACGACTGACCGTGACCACGATATCCTGGCAGCATCGGCTGCAAGAGGTCGCTCGCGACCGCGAGCGAGGTGCGTCCGAACTGATTGTGGACGCCTTGGATTGCCTGCTGGACGCCTTCGACAAACCCGCCGACTTTCACGCGGACCCGGTTCGCTCGGCCATGATCGCCCTCCGGTTCAACCAACCGGCGATGGCGCCGGTGTTGAACCTGACCGCCGAAGTATGCCACTGGCTGGACAATCCGTATCCCGAGCATGACCGTACCGCGTGGGTCAACCGCATGCGGAAGAATGTCCTCGACATGCGGGACCTGCAAACCACCGCCGACCAGATGCTGCGCGAACGCATGATCAAGCTGGACCTTCCCGGCGAACGGTTCGGCTTTTTCTCGTGGTCGTCCACCGTCGCCAACGGCTTTCGCGCGATGGCGAAACGGCTCGAACCCGCGCGTGCGTTTGTCGGTGAATCCCTCCCCGGCGGAGAAGGGAAGAAGATGGCCGAGTTTCTCGCACGGCTCGGCTGGTCGGTGTGGCTGGTGTCGGACATGCAACTCACCGATTACGCCCGTTCCGGCAAGCTGGACACCCTGATCCTCGGCTGCGACGCCTACGACAACACGCATTTCGTCAACAAAATCGGTTCCGGCGCGCTGGCGGCGTTGATGAGCCGGATGGGGAAACGGGTCGAGATCTGGGCCGGGCCGGGCAAACGGGTGAACCCGATGGAATTGCGCGAGCTGGACATGGGGGAAGCCGAACCCCCGCCGTCCGTGGCGACCGGCATCGCGACACCACGCCCGCTGTTCGGAGTCGGATTGCTGGATGATGTCGATGTGCTTCGCACACCCTCCGAGGACCACACCCGCCAGACCCTGATGAATGGCGGGGGGCTGGCACGGTCCGCACCCATTGCAGGCTACCTCAAACTGGAGAACCGTCCGGCATGAACATCCTCTGCGTCGCGCCCTACCATGTCACCGGCACCCTGTCGCTGTGGAAACGTGAATTCGCCCGCCGTGGGCACCGGTTCCGCTATGTGACCTTGTTCCGCAGCCCGTTCGGGTTCGACGAAGACATCTGCCTCGACCTGCCTTTGCAACCGAGCAACGACGCCTTTATCAAGGCACGCACGCTCGCCTACAAAGCCCTTCGTGGCGCGGAACCGGACGACGCACCGATCGACGCCCGGCCACCGTTCCAACCGGCACCGCACCCTGCCGTGCAAGCCTTCTTCGATGTCCGCGATAACGTGCTCGCGCCACGGATCCAGTCGGCCATCGAACAGCTGAACCTCGACGATGCCGACATTATCTGGCTCGATCAGGGAGCGGAGTTCTTCCGGGACGGACGTACGGTCCAGCGCTGGGCCGCGATGAACAAGCCGATGATGGCGTTCTACCACGGGTCCGACATGCGCAACCGGGGGATTCTGCCGCAAATCGACAGGCACCTGGGCCTGCGCCTGACCAGCGAAGTCGACCTGTTGTACCTCGACGATCGTCTCGAATACCTGTTCCTGCCCGTGGATCTGAGTGATCCGGTGTATGCCGGCGACGGTGCATCCCTACTTGCAAGCAAGTCGGGGCAAACACAAACGGAGACGGGATCATTTTCTGGTGAGAGTTTATCCACTGGTCCAGATCCGCGTCTGCAAGCAGACACGGGCACATATAGACACAACCCCGAGACGAACGGCACATCGCGTGGTGGCAAACAGGTTCGTATCGGGCACGCCGCGCGGGTGCGGGCGAACAAGGGGTCGGACACAATCATCGACATCGTCACCGACCTGCGGCTGCGCGGCTATCCGGTCGAGATGGTGATGATCGAGAGCCTGCCGCACGCTGAGGCGCAACAGCTCAAGGCGAGCTGCGATATTTTCGTTGACCAGATCGCAGACGCCGGCGGGTGGGGGTATGGCATGTCCGGTGTCGAATCGCTGGCGATGGGCATTCCGACCATCACCCGGATGGGGCCGGAGATGCAGGCGTTTGTTCCGGATCACCCGTTCATCCACGCCACCGCCGACACGCTCGAGCAGGAATTGATCCGTCTTGTCGATGATGAGACTTACCGTGCGGTCAAGGGACGGGAAGGACGTACCTGGGTCACGAACACGCATGACATCCGCGCCGTCGCCGACCGCCTGGTGTACTACTGGAAACGGGAAGGGTGGATGTAAGTCTGCAACCACGGAATACACGGAATAAACGGAAACAGAAAACCGCTTCTGTCCACGAAAAGCGCGAAAAAAAAACGAAATCTGTTGCTAAAACAAAAAGTAAATTAGTTAAAATGAATATTATGCTGTTTAAAGCCGTTATCCTTTGTTGTTAGCATTAAGAAGTTTTTCGTTTGTTTTCGTGTCTTTCGTGGACGTTGTCTTTCTTCCGTTTATTCCGTGTATTCCGTGGTTTCTGAATCAGTTCGTGAACCCCAGGTGTCCCCGAGTATCAGCGGATGAGCCGCGATAGCCGCCGAAACTGACCGGCGGTCAATCACGGGCACCAGGTATCACGGGCACCAAGACTACGGACGGCGGGTCACAGGGGCACATGAATGGCGTAGGTTTGCAACCCACCCCAGCAAGCATTTCCAGCCAAACTGTACTACCTTCCTGCTGAATGACACCACCGTGATCCGCACGCCCAAGGGGGGAGACCATGCGTGCCCTGATGATTACCATTCGTATTGCCGTGGTTCTGCTGTTGCTCGCCGGAATGTTTCTGCTGGCCAGCGGCATCCTGATGACGTCCTCATCGGGCGGCATCGAAAGCCGTTATCTGCCGGTTCGGGCGAGCTTGCAAATGCACGCCGACCGCCTGGCGACGCACATCCAGACACGGCTGATGGAACCGCCGTTGCACGTGATGCCGGATTCGATCAGCGAACCCTTCGATTCGCTCAAGTACAGCATGCTCGGCCCGACGCCGTACCTCGGCAGTGCCGACCTGCCGCCACGATACGCCGTCACCTGGTCGCAGGCGGACGGCTGGCTGAGCGATCCGCCACCAGACGCTGGATTCCTCGAGGGACGCTTCCGTCACATGGCCCACCTGCCCGTCTGGAAGACCCCGACGATGAGCTCGCTGGTGATGGACCCGCCGGAACGTACCCACCCGATGATCCTCGCCGGGACGTGGGTCAAGACCAGCGATAACCTGTTCTTCCACGGTGCGTTGACCCCGGTGCACGCGTTCTACTCCGACTACGTGCCGCGCTGGTTCGAGGAATACCGGAAGACAGTCTACGGGGAGCTGCTGGACAACTGGATGTGGCGTCCTGCGGAAATCCGGCTGGTGCCCGGCAACATGGACCTCGACACCCTGGTCCTGCGCGCCAGTCGCCCGGTTGATGCCGAAGCCGACGTGCTCGCCGACCCGGACGACGACACCTCGCCGCTGGTGCGTGCGTTCTTTGCCATGATCCAGTCCAACCTGGATCCCGACCCCGGCTGGCGGGACGACGTCACGTGGTATGAAGGATCGTTGTGGCCGATGCATGACAAGATCGAAGTGGCGTCACCGCTGCTGTTTGACCAGTTCCTGATGGAACACGAGAGGTCCCGGACACGGTACGGTGTCGGGGTGATGGTGCTGGCGTTGATCCTGCTTCCGTTCACCTGGTGGCGGCGAAAACCAGTCTGAACCACGGAATAAACGGAATAAACGGAAACAGAAAACTGCTTCTGTCCACGAAAAGCGCGAAAAAAAGACGAAATCTGTTGCTAAAACAAAAAGTAAATTAGTTAAAATGAATATTATGCTATTTAAAGCCCTTATCCTTTGTTGTTAGCATTAAGACGTTTTTCGTTTGTTTTCGTGTCTTTCGTGGACGTTGTCTTTCTTCCGTTTATTCCGTGTATTCCGTGGTTTCTAAATCAGTTCGTGAACCCGGGGAGGGGGAGATGAGTACCACGTTACGGATCGTGATCGCGTTGATCCTGCTGATGGCGCTGTTCGCCTGTGTCGCGGCGACATTGACCATCGTCCAGGTGCAGGGCGGATCGATCAACGCGCAACTCGCCGCACCGACACGCACCGCCCTGTTCTGGCAGGCGACGAATCTGCAGCGCTACCTGAACCTGCGCGCGATCTCACCCAACCCGCATGAACCGCAGGACGACCCGCTCAAACGATACCCGTTCACGTGGTCCACCGGGGACGGTCTATCGATCCCGGACGCACCCGGCAGCGTCGCGGACACCCTGGCCAAATGGCTGCGATACGCCGTACGACCCCGTCCCGCAGCCGACTCTGTGAAGGTTTCGCTGAGCGAACCGAAGATCGCGAGTTACGGACGGTTAATTGACGGCGAGTTGTGGACTTTTGCCTACCAGATCCTGTTCGGAGAAGCCGACACCACCGCGACCGGGACCGTGTTGCGGACAGACGCGCTGACCGACCACTACCTGCAGGTGTGGGTCGATGAGTACGAGGACTGGGACACCGGCTACCGGATTCTGCGCGACAAGTACAGCAAGTACCCGTACACCATCCTGTTCGTACCCCGTGACGCCGACAAGCCTACGCTCGAGCTGTTCAAGAATGACAAACCGATCACGCTGCACGGCCAGCCGATCCCCGAGGACAAGGTCGCCGCGCTGTTCATCGAGGAATCCGTCCCACTCGCCAACCTCGGCCGATTACGGATCGAATCGTACGGCATCAACGACCGGATGACGCAATTGATTGTGGACGACATGATGACGGTGATGTATGTTTCGTGGGCGGTGCTCGCGATGGGAATCCTGGTGCTGATCGTCTTTCGTGGGAAACGCAAGCAGGAACAACCGTAAATGTATCCGGAACCGGGGAGAGAGTGATGAAACGTGGCTGGCGAATTGTGCTTAACGTGATCACCCTGCTGGCGTTTTTTGCCAGCGTGGTGCTGATCGTATTCACATTGTTTCTGCAGACGGTGGCGCTCGAGCATCCGCTCACGGTGCCCGGGGACGCCCAGTATCAACTGATTCTGAACGATCTGCACCAGGAAATCGACTGGCGATTGCGCACGGTCGAGCCGGGCGAACCGACGGCCGACAGTTTGCGGCGGTATGCGTTCCGCTGGAGTCGCGAGGAACCGTGGCAGAATCCGGCCAATCCCGCGTTGGCAGACACGTTGAACGTCATCATGGGGAACTGGATCACATTCGACCGGGATTCGCTGATCTTCAACAACCCGCAGTTCTTCGGCAACGATCGCTGGACAGCGGTCTTTCAGCTCTATGCGGTGGATGGTGACACGATCGCCGATGGTGCTGTCACACCCCGGACTGCACTGATGGACCACTATCTCCCAGCCTGGATCGATCATTACATGACATATTCAGCTCCAACCGGCAAATTGCTGCGGTTGCTCGCCGACTACCATCCGGTGCAGCTCGTGCTGAAGCCGAACAAATCCACACTGGATACCGTACTGCTGGTGCAGGGCACGACGGAGATGGTGTACCAGGGTCGAGTTATTCCGGAGGACGAGCGGCAACAGTTGATGCTGGAAACCGATGAACTTGTCCCCGGACTCGGATGGCTCAAACTGCGTGGACCGGGTTTGAGCGACAAGGCGGTCGCGGCTGGCACGAAACAACTGCTGTACGTGATCATTGCGCTGTGGGCCATCACATTGGCCGGGTTGCTGTGGATCATCACGCTCAACGAACGCGCGCGGCAGATGGGGCATGTGGCGGAAAAATCAACGTAGATTCAGCCGCGAAAACCAGTTGCGGACTGCGGGAGACGGGGACATCTGGAGGCGCTCGCAGTAGACAAACCATCGTGAGAAAATTGGGGTAGCGAGTCGGTTGATACGGTGGACCCGAACGGTCTGTGCCGACAGGTGTCCCCCGAGTTACGACCGATGACCCGCGATAGCCGCCGAAACTACCCGGCGGTCAATCACGGGCACCAGGGACTGCGGAAATATGAAGTGCCTGTGTTTGCTTGCAAACGCGGTTTATCCTGTAGGTTACAGTTCTTCGGCGGGGGGATTAGCCCTGCTGGCGGAGCCACCAGGGGCTCATGAGTGTCGCTGTCGGTTCGGAAGAGGATCAGACCTGCGAACCGCGCACACGAACTAGCGGGTCACGGGACATAAGGATGGCGGATGAGCCCAGACAAGAATGTCTGCGGCACAACACCTCACTGATCAATCCACGTACGGACCTGATCAACCCACGTACGGTCAGCCACGACAAGAATGTCATGGGCAGAAAACAAACCCGGACTCCATGCCCGGGTTTGTGAGTCAGCTGTGTCTGTTACGTCTCTTGCATCTGTTGCGTCGGTTGCATCTGTTGCCTGCTAGACGTCCAGGTTCCGCACGTACTTCGCATTCTTCTCGATGAACTCACGGCGCGGCGCGACGTTGTCGCCCATCAGCACCGAGAACAGGTGATCGGCTTCGGCCGCTTCCTCGATCTGCACCTTCAGCACGGTCCGCTTTTCCGGGTCCATCGTCGTCGACCATAGCTGTTCCGGGTTCATCTCACCCAAACCTTTGTAGCGCTGGATGCCGATCTTGCCGTTGTCGCCGAGTTCCTTCAGCTTGCGGACACGTTCGTCCTCATCGTATGCGTACGCGATCTGCTTGCCCTTCTTCAGCTGATACAGCGGCGGCTGCGCGATGTAGACACAGCCGTGCTTGATCAATTCCTGCATGTAGCGGTAAAAGAAGGTGAGGAGCAGCGTGCGAATGTGCGCGCCGTCCACGTCGGCGTCCGTCATGATGATGATCTTGCCGTACCGCAGCTTCTCGAGGTTGAACTCGCCGCTGGCGCCGTTCCCGTTGCCATTGCCGTTCCCGTTGCCGCTCCCATTGAACAGGTCGCGGTCTTCGCCGGCCGGATTGCCAATGCCGGTGCCGATGGCGGTGATCAACGTGCGAATTTCTTCGTTGCCGAGGATCTTGTCGATGCGGGCCTTTTCCACGTTCAGAATCTTGCCGCGTAACGGCAGGATCGCCTGGAAGCGACGGTCACGGCCCTGTTTCGCCGAACCACCCGCCGAGTCACCCTCGACGATGTACAGCTCGGTGCCTTCCGGGTCGCGACGGCTGCAGTCAGCCAGTTTGCCGGGCAAGGTGCCCGATTCGAGCGCGCCTTTGCGACGGATCAGGTCCTTCGCCTTGCGTGCCGCTTCACGCGCTCGCTGCGCCTGCATCGACTTCTCGATGATGCGCTTGCCGACCGCCGGGTTTTCCTCGAGATAGTCGCCGAGCATCTCGCCAGTGATCGTCTCGACGACGGACTGCACTTCACTGTTGCCGAGTTTCGTCTTGGTCTGGCCCTCGAACTGCGGTTCGCTGACCTTGACGCTGATCACCGCCGTCAACCCTTCTCGGCAATCGTCACCGGACAACCGTTGATCGTTCTTCTTGAACAGACCGGCACGGCTGGCGTAATTATTCAGCGTACGCGTCAGCGCGGTCTTGAAGCCGCTGACATGCGTGCCGCCCTCGATCGTGTTGATGTTGTTGACGTACGAGTGCAGGTTGTCCTGGTAGGAGTCGTTGTAGCTGAACGCAATTTCCACAGGAACACCGTCCCGTTCCTTCTCGAAATGGATCGGCTTGGTCAGGATCGGGGTACGCGATTCGTCGAGGTACCTCACAAATTCCTTCAAGCCACCCTTGTAGCGGAAGGTTTCCTCGTAAACCTCGACCTCTTCGATTCCCTGCTCGATTTCGTCCTCAGTCGGCCGGCGGTCGCTGCGCTCATCCCGGAAGATGATCGTCAAGCCGCTGTTGAGGAACGCCAGCTCCCGCAGGCGGCCGATCACATTTTCACGGCGGAACCGAACCGTCTGGAAGATTTCACCGTCCGGCATGAAACGGGTGTACGTCCCGTTCTTCTTCCCGCCCTTGATCTTCTTGCCACGGGTGACCGGACCTTCCGGCACGCCACGGGCATAGCGCTGCGTGTTCGGGATGCTGTCACGGATCGACGTGACCTCGCACCAGACGGACAACGCATTCACCACGCTGACACCGACACCGTGCAAACCGCCGGAGACCTTGTACGAATCCTTGCTGAACTTGCCGCCGGCGTGCAGCACCGTCATCACAACTTCCAGCGCCGTCTTTGGCGGGTCGAGGTATTCCGGGTGAATGTCCACCGGGATACCACGACCGTTATCTTCAATCGCCACGCTGCCATCATCGAGCAACGTGACAACAATCTCATCGCAGTAGCCGGCGAGGGCTTCGTCGATCGAGTTGTCGACAACCTCGCTGATCAGGTGATGCAACCCGCGTGACGCAGTGTCGCCGATGTACATCGCCGGACGTTTCCGCACCGCCTCGAGACCCTTCAACACCTGAATCTGCGATGCGCCGTATTCCTGCTTCTGCTGCTTGTTCAACTCGTCTGCCATGTATCGTATCTCGCTACTGAATAGGGGTTACGCCGTAAACACGATTTCCTTGACCACTCGGCCACCAAGCGCCTGATTGATCTTGCCGATCAATTCGCGACGCATGTACAGTAACTGGTGACGCCAACTGCTGTCTTCGACCCGGATGACCAGTTTGCCACGGTCCAGCCGGTCGGGAATCGCCTGTTGTGCCAGTTTGTCGCCGATGATCTCGGCCCAGCGGTTGAACAAATCCGCCTCACGCAAGGCGGCACGGACTTTCGTACCACGCTCCCATTCCCCGAGCAGACCATCCAGAGGAATCACCTGGCCCTTGTGACGGCTGCCGGGTTCACGGGATTTCCGTTTCCATTCCCGTTCCCACAACTGCCAGGGATGCATGCGTTCGTGACTGCCATTGGTCATGAAATCAACTGCCGCGCCGGGGTACGAAAAACGAACTGTCAAACCGTCCAACCAACCACTCTCAAATGACGGAAGCGGACTTCGCAGTGAGTGTCTGAGATGATCCCGCCACTCCTGTGTTCCGGCACCTTGCGCCCTTCCGCCAGAACCCGCTTTTCGTCTGTACTTACGCGGGAGAAGCCTAATCAGGAGAAGGTAACAAAAAAACCGGGCGAGCGCCAGTCCGGCACTGCCCGGAACAAGAAATTTAGTGACCCTAACTCCAGGATAAACATACACACAAATTCAGCAGACCAGCAGCCCTCAGAGAGACCGAAAACAAGTCCGATCCGAATTCTATTTCAGCAACGTCACCCGCCGCACCTGATCGCCCAAGCCACCAGCGGACGCGCGCAACAAATACGTCCCGCTGGCAAGATGCGAACCGTCCACGGTGAGCGTATGAATTCCCGCTACACATCCCTGATCCATCAGTACTTGCAGGGACTGCCCGAGCAGATTGAACAGTTCAACACGTAAGTCTGCCGGTGCCGGCAATGACACGCGAACCGTCGCCGATGCGTTGAACGGATTGGGATAAGCCGGGTCAAGCGAAAACTGCGCCGGAAGTACTGATTGTCCAGACTCCGCAATCCCGGTCAGCAGATTCGGATACAACGCCAGGATGTCCTGCAGCCAGAGCAGGCTGCCCGCGTTGGTTACGGTGATTTCGTCCTGATTGGTTACGCCGTCGATCAACAATCGCGTCCACAACCCGGTATCGAATCCCGGTTCACAGTACCACACTCCCATGTTGGTCAGGACAACCACCTGTCCGGAACCCGTGATCTGATAGTCGTACACGGTCTCAGTGTCAAAGTCGTGAAACAGGTCAAACGTCTCGCCGTCATCCACCGACGTCAGCAGGCTGCGGCCCTCGAGCGCAAAGATCCGGTCATGGTTCGGGGCAATGGTCAGCGGATACCATTCATCGTGCAGCAGTGAAAACGCACTGCCGCCGTCGTCAGATCGGTACAGCGATCCGTTGCTCCCGGTCCAGTGCCAGAAAAACACCTGCTCAGTCTGGTGCGGATTGACGAGGAAATACCCTTCCCAAGCCGCCGACGGCAACCCTTCCGGCTGCTGCCACGTTAGCCCGAAGTCTTCCGTGTACCAGGCTTCAGGCGTGGCTGGCTCCCAACCATCCCAATACGATGCCGTGATGAATGCCCGATCCGGATTCCATGGATCCCACTCGATACTCTGCAGGTAGCAACTCCCGGGGTCGGGAATGCCGGTGCCCGTCAGGTCCAGCTCTTCCCAGGTGATACCAGCATCAAGACTGCGCCAGCGATGGGAATACACAACGTCCTCGTCCCGCCCCACCTGCAGAGTCGAATACGCCGTACCGTTCACGTTCTGCCAGGTCATTCCATCATCGTCCGAACGCCACAAGCCATTCGCGGTGGCATACACGCGATCCGGCACGACGGGATGCGCGACGGTGGTTTGCACAGTCCGCCAATCGTAAAAGCCGTCACGCTCCGTCCAATTCTGGCCGCTGTCGTGCGTGTAGAACAGACGGTTGTTGTTCAGCATCCAGAATGTTTCCGGAAACTGCGAGCAGAAACTGAAGCGCAGAAAATACAGTGAGTGCAAGGGGAAGGGCAGATCGTCAACCGTCATTTCGATCTGCCATGTCTGCGACCCGTCAACTGTGCGCATGTAGGCATCTTCAGTGACAACCCAGACCTCGTTCTCATCCGTGAGCACGGTCTCGCCATACAACGCGGGGTGATCCGAACCCATCGCCCAGGTGATTCCGCCATCACGGGTCTCCATGTACCCGTCAACCGTGTAGATGAACGAAAACGCCTCGCCAATCAACCAATCAGGATCGCCCGTATCAATGGAAATCAATCGGGGATAATGAAAGATATCATAGAGATTCTGTTCATCGTACAACGGTTCCACTTCGCCGGTAGAAAGACGGATTCGGCAAGGGCCCAGCGGATAATCCGGAGTGCTGTCCACCGTGATCAGATCCGGATCGGAGGGGTGGAGCAGGTAAACATCCGCCCAATCGTCATACTGTGGTTCGAAGTCGCCGCCCCAATGATCCATGGTGTAATAACCGCCCTGCAAGATGACGGGCAGTCCGGTCAGCGGATGGCGTTGCAAGTGATGGACATACGGTCCATCCGCCGGATACGGCACTTGCTCCCATGAAAAACCACGGTTCACAGTACGGTACGGGATTCCGTTGATGACCGCCAACACCGTATCAAGGTTGGTGGGATGCAGTGTGATCTGATCGTGGGTTTCGCCCAACTCGATGGTCCGGTTGTTCCAGGTCGAGCCGTTGGTCTCCGAGTAGAGCAGCAGGCCGTTTTGCGCCATCCAAACATTGGTGCGGTAGAACGGATGAACTTCAAGATCGGTCAGGCTCATGCCCCGTGGACCGACCGTTTCCCAGGCAGATAGCTCACCACTCAAGATGACGACCGACAGGATAACAAGTACGACTCGAAGGCAGGTGTTCGGTTTCATTTCGTCCCCCCGTAACGTTGGCAATTCAATCCAGAATTTATTTCCCGTACAGATTAACTTAGAAAGGGACTCCGGCTCTTGCAATCAATGCTCGGTAAAAAGAGAAAGCCGTCTCCAGAACAGAAGACGGCTAGACAATCAAATGTTTGACTTATGCCTAGGAAAGACGCACCGGCATAATCAACATCAGGAAATCTTCGCCCTCGTTCGGGATCGTCGGCTTGACAATTCCGGCCTGCTTCGGGCCGCCGAGGTCGAAACGCACGTCTTCCGTCGTGATGTGCTTCATCAGGTCGAGCAGATACGCTGCGTTGTAGCCGATCGACTGCCCGTCGCCGTCATACTTCGCCGCCATCTGTTCCCGGCCCTTGCCGCCGAGCTCGACGTCTTCCGCGGTGATCTCCAGCTTGTCCGGTTCGAGATTGAACACCACCTGACGGTTGATCGGGTTGGCGAAGATCTGCGCACGTTTCAACGACCGCACCAATTGATCCGTCGCCACGATCAGATGATTGTTGTTCTCGCTCGGGATGACGCTTTCGTAATGCGGATAGCGGCCTTCGATCAGACGGCTGTACAGCGTGGCGTCCGGCAACTTGACCAGGATCTGGTTTTCGCCGATAGCCAACTCGATCTCGCCATCGTCCGGCAGGTTGCGGCGAATCATGTCCAACGCCTTGACTGGCACGATCAGTTCGTGTTCGCTTTCGCTCTCGAATTTCTGGTCGATGATGCGGACCAGACGATGCCCGTCCGTTGCCACCGCACGCAATTCATGCGACCGAATCTGGAAGAAGACACCGGTCAACGCCGGCCGCAGTTCGTCCCGAGAGACCGCAAAGCTTGTCCGCGCCACCAGCGAATCGAATTTCTCGGCTTCCAGCTTGATCGTGGTCGCGCCTTCGAATTCCGGCAGGGACGGGAATTCCTGTGCCGAGGATCCCAGTAACTGGTACTGCCCGATCTCGGTTTCCAGCTGCAGATGATTGTTTTCATCCACATCGCAGGTCAGCACCAGACCTTCCAGCTCACGCACGATGTCCTGGATCTTCTTTGCCGGTACCGTGACGCTGCCGTCACGTTCCCCGTCAACTTCCATTTCCGTGACCACCGATACTTCGAGGTCCGTCGCCACGATCCGTAACGTGTTCTCTTCCAGACGAAGTAACACATTGGACAAGATCGGCAAGGTCGACTTGGTCGGCACCGTCGGTGCGACACGGCTGAGCGCTTCGAGAATCTGATCCTGAGCTACACGGAAACGCATGGTTCTCCTCGGGCTGACCGGGGACTTTATTCCACCCGGGTGTTTAAGATCCGTAGAGAGTAAGACTCTTTGTTGTCGTTGTAGAGCTGTGGAAAGAGGGGATAACTCGATCTTCGCCGGCGTAACTCGATTCGTGCCGAAACGTTCCCCGCTCTCCCAACAGGGTGGACAACCGGTGGAAATGAGAAGCCGCTATCCACTCCCGTCCACTCGGATCGAGAGAATAACCCAGACATCCCCGATCCACCCACAGGCTATCCACTGTTCTCACTGACACCTGTGCATAACTTCTGTGGATAAAAAAAGGACCGCGCCCTGTCCCTGTGGAACCCTGAAGTATACGAAACAGGCTGAGCGCGGTCAATGTACTTTGTGCCACGGATTTGCCGGAAACGTCCCCCGGCACAACCCGCGTGGATGCTAACGCTTGTCAGTCTTCGTCGCTCTCGATGTGACGGATCAGCTCCGTCAGTTCGGAGGCGAATTCCTTGTCCTCGTCTTCCCACTGGATCACGCGATCACGCGCATGCAACACCGTGGTGTGGTCCCGTCCGCCGAAATTGGTACCGACCTGTTTCAACGACAGGTGGCAGAGACGCAACGCCAGCGCCATCGCGACCATTCGTGCCCTGGCAATCGGCTGCGACCGCAACTTCGCCAGCAACAGGTCTGGCGCGACGTTGTAATGCGTGGCGACGAT
Organism: bacterium; assembly: GCA_963675295.2. GTDB lineage: Bacteria > Electryoneota > Electryoneia > Electryoneales > Electryoneaceae > BMS3BBIN04. The sequence goes on along the minus strand of CAXXKJ010000002.1, from coordinate 277,077 downwards.
CCGTTGCACACGATCCACACTTACCTTGCGCTTGTGCGTGCCGACGAGATCGTGCAACGCCTTCTTCGCAAGGTCGAGACTGATGTCGGTCCCGGTCAGGCTGGCATGCGCCACCAGACGAATCAACGCTCCCTGGATATCACGCACGTTGTTCGTAAACCGGCTCGCGAGGTATTCAATCACCTCCATGTCCAGCGGGACACGCTCATGCTCGCTTAAGGTCTCGATGATCGCGACACGTGTGTCGAAATCGGGCGGCCCGATGTCGCAGACCAACCCCCAGCCAAACCGGCTGACCAGACGTTCGTCGAGCCCGTTCAACTCCTTCGGCGGCTTGTCACTGCTCAACACGATCTGCTTGCCGGCCTGGTACAGGTTGTTGAAGATGTGGAAGAATTCCATCAGCGTGCGGTCCCGGCCGACAAGAAACTGCACATCATCCATCAACAACAGGTCAACGTTACGGTAATGGGCGCTGAAACGGTCGCCTCGATTGGCCTTGATCGCCTCGACGAATTCCTTGGTAAACCGTTCGCTGCTGATGTACCGCACCTTGTGTTCCGGCATCTGCTGCTGGACCGCGTTCCCGATCGCCTGCAGCAGGTGCGTCTTGCCAAGACCGACGCCGCCGTAAATGAGAAGCGGGTTGTACGCAGTCGCGCCCGGCGATTGCGCCACCGCCAGAGATGCCGCGCGCGCGAAACGATTCGGCGGACCCTCGATGAACCGGTCGAACGTGTACCGCGAGTTTAACCCGTTCCGGCTGTCACCGGACCCATTGGGCAACGTGTGCCCATTCGACACGGGCGCCACCATGTCAGGAACCGGCGCCGGTTCCGGCTCGAGGTTCAATGCACCGGACGAGGACAGGATGTACTGCAGCGCGTTACGATCCCCTAATCGTGATTCCAGCACGTGGTCCAGCAACTCGGCGTAATGGCCCTCGATCCACTCGTAGTAAAAGCGGCTGGGTACTTCCACCAACAGCAATTCCTCCGGGGAGAGGAACGCCTGAAGCGGTTCAAACCACGTGTGATACGCCTGACTGGGCAAGGAATTCTGCAAATCTGCGAGGATGGGTTGCCAGGTGGGATTGGCATCACCAGCATCCGAATGGCGCGGGGATTCGGTCAGCAAGCGTCTGGCCGAAGCTGTCATGTGCGGACGTCCCATGATGTGGATTAACGTGATGTGGATAACGTGGATAGCGTCTCCACGAACGGCTTATCTTCCTGAGAACACACGGAATGCGCGGTCTCCTCCCCCTGTGGATAAGTCGTGGAAAACCTGTGATGACAAGGGGTTGCGGCCCCATGCCTGAGCCGCGAGGGTCCAAAATAGACGCCGCTCCAAGGTGAGTCAAGGACTGAGCCTCATCCTCTCAAATCAAGCTCTCGAGCCTGCTCTCGTCCCCCGCCCAATGAGAAGTATAGGCAAACTTACGCCACATCCCGCCAGAATTTGACTCCACTAACAATCGTCTCCAATAGAATCGGCTCTGCACTATTGGCACAAAGCCTTCTGAATCTCCATATTCGCCTGAAATATCGAATTCTGACTATGAATCGCCGTGCAGCATGCTGATATTCAGAAATCGTCAGCCATCTGTGGCGATTGATTGATAAATCGTCCGAGCATCTAGGCATTCGCACTTTCGGCATATAACACTGACCGCGATCAACCAGACGACGACCTGCACCGTAGACACTGAATGATGATTCCGTAGAACAAAGGCCTCGCTTGAATCTGTTTCAAATTGTTAGGCACATATTTTGCCCGGATTCGTGGGGTTGGGTTGACATGATTCAAAAGAGTGCAAAAAAAACTAGTTAGGAATACTTAACAATCGGCAGGTTGAGTATTCTTCGAAGGACTGTATAAAGAAACGCGCGGTTTAAGTTACCTGAGGTACAAAACGATGCAGGGAATTCTGGAGAAAACACTGCAACAAGTTGGAAGCCGTCAGGATTTGGCCCAGGCATTACTCGATTATGCCCAGGAACGATTCGGCGGCGATCACGGTTTGTTGCTCGAGCTCGAGGAAACGACCGGCAGCCTGCGGGAGCTGGCATCCTTCGGAAACGTTGAAGAGATGCTGAATCAGGACATGCGAATCTTCGCGCAATATGCCGCAGACCATCCCACTGACCCTGACAGTGTGCTGGCGGCTCCAGTTGCGAACGATGTCAAGAAGCTGGCCGCGCGAAAAAGTGTCCGACGGGAAATGACCAAGAGCGTGCTCATCTTCCCGTTGGCATCCGGCGATGCCGCCATGGGCGCCATCTATATCGGTAGCAAGGGCGACAAGGACGTCGCCTTCAAAAAGAACAAGGTCGATCATTATCTAAGTGCCGGACGCGTGATCGGCCACCTGATCAACCTTGACCGTACGATCAACCGGCTGAATGTCCAGGTTCGCACCCGCCAGAAGGAAGACGAGGGTGACGCACCGTTCAGCGAGCTGGTGGGATCGAGCAGCGAAATCCAGCGCGTACGCAAGGCGTTGGAGCTGGTCGCAGATATCGACATTCCGGTGACGCTGATCGGAGAAAAGGGCACCGGCAAGTGGATTGCCGCCGAAGCACTGCACAAGAACAGCCCCCGCAAACGCAGCCCGATCGTGCAGATTCCGCTCTCTGACATTCCGCAGGACATGCACGGCGGCTTCATCTTCGGCAAGGCACCGGGCGCGAAAGATGCGCCGGTACGTGGACGCCGGGGAGCGATCCGGGATGCCAAGAACGGTACCCTGATCCTCGAAGATGTCGACATGCTGCATGAAGACCTGCAGACACGGCTCGCCCGCAGTCTCGACAGTGGTTTGGCAACCCTCGACGGCGAACGGGAAGAATATCCCGTCAACTTCCGTCTCGTGATGACCACCACCAAAAATCCGAGCGAACTGTACAAGGACGGCGTGCTGACGCGCGACCTGTACTTGAAGATGATGCAGTTCCCGATCCTGTTCCCGCCGCTGCGCCAGCGTGTTGAGGACCTGCCGGTACTGGTCACGTACTATGTGGAAGAAGCTGCGGTGACCTTCGGCAAGGTGATCGGAAGCATCAACAACCAGATCTACGATTTCCTCGGCACCTACGACTGGCCGGGCAACCTGGACGAACTCGAGCACGAGATCAGACAAGCTGTGCTGCGTACGCCGGACCAGGGCGAATTGACCGCCTCCCAGCTCAGTGTTCACCTGATCAGCAAACGCGAACCCGCCATGCTCGACACCGGCGAGGGCACGCTGAAGCAGCGGATCGCCCGCATCGAAAAGCGGATGATCATGGACGCGCTCGAGCGGAACAAACACAACCAGTCGACCACCGCCGACCAGCTCGGTCTCAGCCGCCAGGCGCTGATCAACAAGCTGCATCGCTATGGCATCGAGACCGGCCGCAAGTACAAGCGCAAGATGCGGGAGATCGAGGAAAAGGCACAGAAGGAATCCGCCTGAGACAAGATCGCGACCGTTTGTAGCACACCCAACGCCGTGGGGAGATCCCCGCGGCGTTTTTCTGTGCCCATCTCTCAGCGAGCCAACCTGATAACTCCGCACTTGAAAACTGGAACGTGCTTTGCCATGATACATCACGAAGAAAGCGACTGACGCAAATTGATACACAGGCTCGGGATACGTATCCGGCCAACGAGAGAACCCAGACATGAACAAACGCATCGCGATCATCGGATCCGGCTTCGGCGGCCTCAGCGCGGCGATCCGGCTGCAGGCAAAAGGTTATGACGTCACCGTCTTCGAGAAAAATGCGACGGTCGGCGGGCACGCCGCGCAGCTCAAAAAGGACGGCTACACGTTCGACATGGGCCCGTCGCTGATTACCGCGCCGGATATCATCAGGGACGTGTTCCGCTCGGCCGGGGAACGGCTGGAGGATCACCTTGACCTGATCGAGATCGATCCAGGTTACCGCATCTACTACGCGGACGGCAGTCACCTCGACTATTCGTCTGACCCCGATTTCATGCGCCAGCAGCTTGGCAACTTTCACCCGGATGATGCCAAGGGCTATGACAGCTTCATGCGCCAGTCGAAGGGCATCTATAAGGCGGTGATCGAGGAAGGGATGGGCGCAATGCCGTTTGATAACATCCCGTCACTGTTCAAATTCCTGCCTCGCGCGCTGGCGCTGAACGCGCTGGTACCGGCTTTTACCAACGTCAAGCGGCACTTCAAGGATCCGCGCAGCCGGTTCGCGTTTTCGTTCCACCCGTTGTTCATCGGCGGCAATCCGTTCCGCGCGCCCGCGATCTACCAGATGATTCCGTACCTCGAGCGCGAGGGCGGTGTGTGGTTCACCAAGGGCGGCATGTACACCCTGGTGCAGGCGTTCGAGGCAGTGTTCCGCAAGTTGGGCGGCACGATCCGGACCAACTCCCCGGTGGATCAGATCATCGTGCAGAACAAGCAGGCGACCGGCGTGCGGGTTGGCAACGAGATCTACCCGGCGGATGGCGTCATCTCCAACGCCGACTGGATGCACACCAACCGTGACCTGCTGGAGCCGGACTCCCGCCGCAAGTGGCGTGACGAGAAGCTGCCGAAGGTCGACTATTCGATGGGTGCCTATTTGCTGTATCTTGGGGTAAAGAAGCAGTATCCGGAGCTGCTACATCACACACTGATCCTGTCGCACCGTTACAAAGGACTGGTGCGTGACATTTTCGATACCAAACAGTTGACAGCTGATTTCTCGATGTACCTGCACGTGCCGACGCGCACCGATCCGTCTATGGCGCCGGAGGGTCACGAGAGCATGTACGTGTTGATTCCTGTGCCGAACCTGGCGGGTGGAGTCGATTGGGACGCGATGGCTCCGGCCTACACCGAGCGCGTGCTCAACCATCTCGAGCACAAGTTCGGGATGAAGGATCTGCGTGCGAACATTGAGGTGATGGAAACATTCACACCGAAGGACTTCCTGCTCGAACGCAACAGCCATCTCGGCAGCGCATGGGGCGTTGAACCGAAGCTGACCCAGACAGCGAATTTCCGGCCGCACAACCGGCATGAGGACGTGAAGAACCTGTACCTCGTCGGTGCAAGCACGCACCCCGGGGCGGGACTGCCCGGAGTGATGCTGACCGCCGAAACGACGGAGAAGCTGGTCGTGGACGATCTTGGCTTGCCGCGTCAGGAGACTCCAAACAACAAATCCGGGTTCCGCACCGCCGCGCACGCCGCGTCGTTGTTGTAATCCCTGTCATTAACCAAGGACTGCAACCATGGAAACGAAATTCTGGCTACAGCCCGAGGTGAAGAACTACTTCCAGCTGGCACGGAACACGACTCGGCACTGGGCGAAGAGTTTTTACCTGACAACACAGCTGTTACCCGAACCGAAGCGCTGGGCAACCTACGCGCTATACGGGTTCTGCCGCTATGCTGACAACCTGGTCGATTCACCGCGTGAACAGCGCAGTAATGGCGAATTGCGAGGCGAGATCCAGGCGCTTGGCGAAGAGCTTGATGTCGCGTTCCGCACGGGCGAATCGCAGCATCCGATCGTCAAGCCGGTGATTGCGGCGGCGAAAGCGTATGATATTTCCCCAGTTCCGCTGCTCGACCTGCTGCGCGGTGTCGAAATGGACATCGACAAGGACCGGTACGACACCTTCCGTGACCTGTACCTGTTCTGTTATCGCGTCGCCGGAACGGTGGGCATGATGATGTCACCGGTGCTCGGGACCGATCGCGCTGAAGCCGAATGCCACGCTGAGGCGCTGGGGGTCGCGATGCAGCTGACCAACATCCTGCGGGACGTGCAGGAGGACGCCGAACGAGGCCGAATCTACATTCCGCGCGAGGACCTGGACACGTTTGATATCCGGGAAGAGGAAATCCTCAATGGGGAGATGAGTCCACGGATGCGCGAACTGATGAAATTCGAGATTGAACGCGCTCGCCATTTCTATGCGATCGGTGAACAGGGCATCCCGTATCTCAATCCGGACGCGCGGTTCGCGATTCGTGCCGCGGCGAAAATCTACGGTTCCATTCTCGATCGGATCGCCGATCAGGACTACAATCCCTTCGCGGGACGTGCGTACCTTGGCAAAGGGGAAAAACTGCGCGTGCTGATGAAGGAATACGTGGCGGAAAAAGTTGCGCCGGCGCAACCATCGCCGAAAACATCCGCGAAACCGATTCCGCAACGTGTCCCGTCCCGGATCCCATTACCCGATCCAGCCGAGGCCGCGTGAACGTAAACAGGGTATGATCAAACCCAAACCAGCCACCTGGGCGGAAAAACTGTTTGCCCGCTACCTGCGGGGGTCGTTGCGACGGCACTTTCATGCCGTCCGGCTGCACGGATCTCTGCCGGAACTACGAAACGACGCACCCGTTCTCCTGTTGCCGAATCACGGTACCTGGTGGGACGGGTTTTTTGTCCACCTGCTTAACCGTCTCTTCCTGCGCCGCCGGTTGTACGTGATGATGCTCGCCGGCCAGCTGCGCAACTACCCGTTTTTCCGCAAGCTCGGTGCGTACGGGTTCGACCCCGGTGACCGCGCCGATGTGCTGACCACGTTACGGTTTACATGCGATCTGCTCGAAGACAACCGCCAGGCCTGCGTCACCATCTTCCCGCAAGGGGAATTGACGCCGGTGGAACGGCGTCCGCTCGGGTTCCGCCCTGGCGCGGGATGGCTGATCCGGCGTTGCAAACGACCACTGAACGTGCTTCCTTTGGCGATGAGAGTGGACCAGCTGGGCGACGAATATCCCGTGGTGTCGTTATCTTTTGGCGAACCGATGTTCGTGGACGCGGATGAGTCCATCTCCGACAGCGATCTGGAAGCGGCTGTCGAAGCCACTCTCGACCGGTTGACGTCCGCGGTGCACGGGAACGGTCCGGAGCTGGAACCGGTACGGGACCTGATGCGCGGACGCAAATCCATCAGTGAACGTATTGTCGAAATCCGCCGCTTGTTTGGCGTGCAGAGGACTGCTTGATGCTGCTGTTCTTCGTGGTGATTCCGTTGGCGTACATGGTGCTGGTGACGGTGCTGAACGCGATGACCGCCCCGATGCTGAGCCATGCCCACAACCTGCGCTCGACACCGCGCGTGTCGGTGCTGGTGCCGGCGCGCAACGAAGAGATGAATCTCGGCAATTGCCTCGAAGGGTTGTGCAGACAGGACTGGCCAGACCTGGAAATCCTCGTCCTGGACGACAATTCCATCGACGACACGTGGTCGATCATCGAGGAATGGGAAGCGAAAGATGATCGGGTGCGCGGCCTGCGTGGATCGGAACTTCCGGACGGATGGCTCGGAAAACCGTGGGCCTGCCAGCAGCTCGCGTATGATGCGACCGGCGACATCCTGATCTTCACCGACGCTGACAACCGGCACGCGCCGGAAGCGGTGCGCAACACCGTCGGCTGGATGCAGGCGAAACGGTTGGGTTTCCTCTCGGCGTTCCCGCAACAGGTTGTCAGCTCGTTGGGCGAATCGCTGATTGTCCCGACGGTGGATCTGCTCGTCTACAGCCTGCTGCCGATGCGACTGACGCTGTCGATGCCGCAGCCGGAACTGTCCGCCGCAAACGGCCAGTGGCTGGCGATCTCAAAAGAAACGTACCAGCGAATCGGTGGCCACGCAGCCGCCAAGGGCGACGTCGTCGAAGACATGGCAATGGTGCGGCTCGCGAAACGATTGGGGCTGCGCACCTTGACCCTGTCTGGAACCGGAGTCGTGTTCGGCAGGATGTACAGCAGCTTCGACGAGGTCTGGCGCGGGTTCACGAAGAACCTGTTTGGCATTGCCGGCGGGTCCGCCCGGTCGCTGTTGTGGCAGACGGGGCTGCTGACTAGTGCGACCATCGTTCCGTATGTCCTGCTGTTTTTCAAGCGGACACGGCGCTTCGGGTTTCGTGCGGTGTTTTACAACCTGTTGATCCGCGCCATCCTGTCGGTCAAGCACAAGCACCCGTGGATGCTGGTGCCGTTGCACCCGGTGGCGATGATCCTGCTGATCGGCATCGCGTTCAATTCTCTCAGAACATCCCGCAGCGGCTCACTCCGTTGGAAAGGCCGCACCATAACCCTGACCAGCGTGGGAGGCAATGTGCTCCGTTAGGGGTCGATTCCGATTTTAAACAGGTATGATTGCTGCAACGTGAAATACTGTTAATCGGCATTGATTCAAAACGGACGCAGGGCAACGACGCGGGGCAATGACCACACTGACCAGTAGATTCGAAATGGCCGGACAACGGATAACCGTCTGGTGGCCTCTCGCCAGCCTGTACCTGATCATGGGTGCGGGCGGGCTGTGGCACGCGCTCGGCCTGTTTGAGACCGCGATGTCCGTGATCGCCGGTCCGTTGCTGATCGTGCTCGCGATTGCCGTCTACCTCGTCACCCGTAACGCTCTGTCGCCGGACGCGCGGACACGGTTCGACCTCTGGAGCGCGTTTGTCGTCGCCGCCGGATTTCTCGTGGAATGGGCCGGTGTCGAAAGCGGCCTGATCTTCGGAACGTACCATTACGGCGAGGTGCTGCAGCCGCAGCTGTTCGGCGTACCGTTGTCGATCGGGTTCGCGTGGCTGCTGATGTTGCTATCGAGCCTGGCGCTGGCGCAACGTATCCTGCCACGTTCCGTCGAAGGCAATGTCTGGATCTACGCTCCCGTGACCGGCGCGCTGATGGTCGTCTTCGATCTGCTGATGGAACCCGCGGCGGTCGCGTTGGACTACTGGACCTGGGGCGGCGCGCCGCCGGTGCAGAACTACATCGCGTGGTTTGTACTGGGTACTCTTTTCGCGCTGGCGGGCAAATCGGCGAGCATCTTTCGGACATCGGTGCCCATCTTCGTCGTGCACGCCTGGCTTGCACAAGCGTTGTATTTCCTGATCGTTAACTTGAGTTCCAAGCTGCCATGATCTCATCGAAAGAACAGAAGGAAGCTGCGTCCCGGCCAAGCTCGCCCGATCAGAGTGGGGGAACGGCACGCGCGCGGAAGAAATGGACCGCGGACGATAGCAAAGGGCTGAGTGCCGCACTGGCGATCATACTGAGCTGGGCGACCTCGCTGGTGCTGTTGTTGACCGCGCCAGTGACCAGCATCTTCTGGTACTGGGCAATTCCGGCGCTGCTGCTGCAGACGTTCCTCTATACCGGCCTGTTCATCACCGCGCATGACGCGATGCACGGCACGATCACGCCCAACCGCCGCAAGCTGAACAACGCGCTCGGCAACGCCGCCGTGTTCCTTTACGCCCTGTTCAACTTCAAGAAACTGACCACGAAGCACTGGGAACATCACCTGCATCCCGGCGACCCGGAGCAGGACCCGGATTTCAACAACGGGATCGAGGACCGGTTCGACAAGTGGTACGTGCGGTTCATGATGAACTATCTGAGCCTGCCGCAGTTGATCGGGATGGGGATTGTGTTCAATTCGCTGGTCTACTTGGCCAATGTCCCGGTGCTCAACCTGCTGCTGTTCTGGGTCGCCCCGGCACTGCTGAGCACGGTGCAGCTGTTCCTGTTCGGCACCTACCTGCCGCACAAAACGCCGAAGACCGGCCACAGCAACCCGCATCACAGCGTGAGCAACGATTTCCCGGTGTGGTTGTCCTTCCTCACCTGCTACCACTTCGGGTATCACCTCGAACACCACGAACACCCACGGGTGCCGTGGTGGCGGTTGCCGGCGGTACGGTTCAAAAAGGTCGATCCGGGGCCGGCGTTCGTGCTGCCCGAGGATCCGACAACACCGAGCATGTCCTGAATACAAAACCCGCGCTGGTGAAACCGACGCGGGTTGTTCTTTTATTGTTCCGGCCTGTAGCTTATCGCCTGCAGCCCACAGCCCCAAGCCTATCGCCTACTTAAGGTAGGTGACCTTCTCCGAGATCGTCCCGAACGGCGACTCCAGCCGCAGCAGGTAGACGCCGCTGGTCAAATTGGTTGGTGTCCAGCTGAATTTCTGCGACCCGGCACCCATCACGCCCAGGTTCTGAACATCCACCTCGCGACCGTCCACCGAATACCACGTCGCCCGGACCTGTCCCGGACCGGGAAGCTGCATCGCGACTTCAACCGTCGGATTGAACGGGTTCGGATACACCGACGTGACGCGGAAATCGGACGGGAGGTTCGACGGATCGTTCTCGTTCACCGAAGAAGTGTAAATGATCGGGCCGTCCGCGTACACATTGACCGGATCGTGGTAATCGTCGGTCAACCGCGCATGCAGCCAGTACTCGCCGTATCCGACCCCGGCGATGTACCACGCGAGGGTGTCCAGCTCGTTGTTGATCGGCAGGTTGGTTCCGCCCGGAATCGTTGATCCGTTAAAGCCTTGGTTATCATCATCGTAATAGAACGAAATTCGCGCGTTTTCCAGCTCCGGCTGGTTCTCCGCATAGTAGATGATGTCGAAAATGTTGTCGTGATTGGTGGCACCGCCGGCACCCGGGTTCACCCACGTCATCTCTGGTGGGGTGTTTTCAGGCAGAATCTCAATCTCGAACGAGCCGTCGTTATTGTCCTCGTCGCTTTCCGGCTGCTGCTGGTCTACATCGAGGAAGATGGAGAACTGCATCGTGCCCGGCTGTTGTGGGGTGAAAATGAGGTCGAACGGTTCCTCGTAGGGAATCGCCACCGTTCCGCCCTGCCACTGACCGGTGATGCTCGAGATCGCCTGGTTGTTCGCGTTGAACAGGGTGTGCGTCACCACGTTGCTCATCAACCCGCCGTGCGCCTTGAACTTCACACTCATCTGGGCAGGCGTATTCACGAAGAGGAAATCCATTTCAGTGTTGGGATCGTTCGGGTCAAACAATTCATACCCACGGTAATCGAAGTCGAACAACCCATCATCCCAACCGAGGGCGACATCGTCCACGAACACACCGAGGTGATCGTTTGCGTCGCCATCCGATTTGAACACCAGCGCGAGGTACAGGCTGCTGGTGATGCCTTCGTCGATGTAGGAAATCGTGTCACCAGCGGCGGTAATCACACGATCATAATCAAACAGAATCTGCTGCCACATCATGCCGTTGCCGCCCTGGTCGTTCTTGTACAGATAGTCCCAGGCGGTAATGCTCGGGCTGAATCCACCCTGGCGCGTGGCGATGTAGAAGAAGTCGCCGGAGTTGCCGGAGTTGGACTCCATGTCGCCCCACATCCACAGGCTGCCATTGATCGCGAGCGGATCGTTGGTACTAAACGGGCCCCAGTAGAGGTAGGTCAACATGTTGCCCGGGTAGGGGTCAATGCCCGCCTGCAAATTGTCCAGGGAACCGCAGCACCAGACCGCGGTTACGTGATCCGGCGAACCATCACTGTGATAAATCGCATTCCGCTCAATGTCCCAACGAGGTTGAGAGGCACTGGTGGGATAGAGTTGCCACGGGTGGCCATTGGTTGACCAGGGGAACGGCGTACCGACCGGACGCTCCCAGTTCTCCTGCAACAGCTGCTGGAACGTCGCGAATGCCGGCGGAGCGACAAGGATCGACGCCAACACGGCGATAAACAACAGACCCGCGATCCATCGCTTTGGAGAGTGTACTGTCCAGAACATGCCTGTCCTCCTGTCCTCGATGCAAGTGATTCGTCCATTCCGCCGAACGGAAAGAAAGCGCGTACTCCTCACCTCCCGGTCCGAAGCGACGGTTCAGGCATGCCGCGAAAACGCGGCGTTCAGAGCAAAGTAACCTCAGAAACGGCAGGAAAACAGGGCTGCAAAGCAAATCGGTTCATTTTTCTCCGCGCACGAAAAACACGGTGAAAGATGAACCGATATGTAGGAAAGACACTATGTTACACCAGTCTGCGCAGCGCGTCAGACGATAACCGACATTTCGTTCGCCGTCAGCAGAGAGAACGTCCACCAACTCCGCCATTTTTCGTACGGTTTCGCGAGACGGATCAATGTGCGCTCGTCCGGCAGATCGTTGAGGTGATAGAACCGTTTCACCGCACGGCGCAACAGCGGACTGTCTAGCAGCAGATCGTGATGGCCGAATGCATACTGCAGCAGGTGCAACGCGATCGACTTGTTCACGCCCGGCAGGTGCAGTAACGCTTCGCGGGAAAGGGCGATGTCGCTGATGCCTTCCAGCCGTTCGAGCAGGTCGGGTTCGCCAACGAGATGGGCGGCAATCTGCTTCAAGGTGAGGATCTTGTCCTTGGGAAGTCCGGCCATTTCCAGCAGTTTCACCGGCGTCGCAAGGAAGGTGAATTTACCGGGCAGCGCAGGTTGCGCCTGGGGACGTCCCGCCGGAATCACACCGGCGACCTCTCGCACATTCGCGAGGAAGGACGCTGTCTCACGGACAGACTGCTTGTAGGACAGCATGGACGTCAACACACCTTCGAACACCGTCGGATACAGCACCGGACGAATGTCCGGGCAGATGCTCAACACACGCCGCAGATTCACATCCTCACGAGCACGCGAATAGAATTCATCCGCGTTCACCGTCAACGAAAACATGCGTACAACCCGCTGCGAGACCAGATCAATCGCAGCGCCGTCCGCGAGGTCACCGAGGACGCGGATAAACACGTCCGAGCCTGGACCGTCCTGGCGCACATCAACCTCGACTGCGCCGCCGGGGACTTCCTGCGAAAATTGGAATCGAGCCGGTTCATGCGTCAACAGCGGCGGGTTTTCCGCCCTGCGAAGCACGTTGATCGCTGTCGCCAGACGAAAGGGACCGCGAACCAGGATGCGACGTTCAATGCTCACCGTTCTTCCTCACGAAAAAGCAGCTTGAATGTAAGCCGAGCTCCTACCTCCTGCCATAATTCGTCCCCATAAAAGCGTAAAAACCCCAAAAAATCTCCCAAACCCTCCGCGTCTCCGACTCTCCCACAGCCGAAACACCTATCGGAATCCTATCTTTCGCAGGCTCCGCACCAGGAGACAATCACCCTCAACGCGAGGAAAATTCGGTCATGGTTGACGTTCTGAAACGATTCCCAATTCCCGTTCTGATCGCTCTGCTCATGCTGACCGCAACGGGCTGCTTCAGCTCCACCGGGCAGCTTCCGGAACAGGATGATGGGCGAATTCCCTCATCGGAAAAGAATCCGCGGCCCACGGCGGAGTACCAGGTCAACCGCACCCTCACCGCGATTGTCGATCCCGGGCTGACGACGATACAGCCGGACGCCGTGGACGATACCCTCCGTTTTGCAGATGTACGAAACGCGTTTCGCGCGCTGCATGACTCAGCGCACACCGGCCATTCAGCGGAGAGGTTCGAGCTGCTGGTCACACCGGGAGTGTACCGGCTGACCCGGCCGATGTTGTGGGTGGTTGATGATGGTTATACGCAGTGGATCGAGTTTTCGTTGCGACCCTACGGAGACGGACAGGTCACCATCAGCGGTGCGGAAATCTACCGGCAGGGCGATCCGGAGCAGCCGTGGAACGATCTCACCCGGTGGGAACCAGTCAATGACATGCCGAACAGCTACGTCACGGAATGGCCGTACGCGTGGGGTACGACGGACATTTCCGACTCCCCCGGAAGAACCCGCGACTGGCTGACCGGCGTTGAGCACCCGGAACTGATGCTGCGGCGAGAGATGGTGCTGGTCAACGGAACCCTGCTGAAGCAACGAACTCTCGAACAAGAGCCAGTACCCGGGACATTCAAGGTCAAGGACGCCATCGGTGATCAGCCCGGCTGGCTGCAGATTCAGCTCAGCGAACCGATGCAGGCGGACGATCTCATCGAGATCCCGGTCACCGAAACGTTGCTCACACTCCGCAATTTTGACCGTATCGAGCTCGAGGGCATCGACTTCGTTCACGCCAGCCACTTTTACCCCGGCAAGGCGGTGATCATCTCCAGCACGCAGAGCGCGCGCATCGAAAACTGCAGCTTCAACGAAAACAACTGGCGCGGTTTGTCGATCGCCAATACGCCATTGCCCACCGACCGGCAACGTCCGGATACGCTCGAGATCATCAACTGCCGCGCAAATGGCAACGGCGGGGTGGGCATGGGAATCTCCAATGTTGCGCGGTTGCGGATCGATGATTCGGAGCTGGCGTGGAACAACTGGCGCGGGTATTCGGCCGGAACCGACGGCTGGGCGGTTTGCGGCAGCAAGCTGTTCCATTGCCACGACGTTACGGTCAGCAATCTGTACGCGCATCACAACCTCGCCACCGGCCTGTGGTTCGACACGGATGCCGAGCGGGTCGTGATCGAGGACTGCCGCTTCAAACTCAACGCGCGGAACGGCCTCTTCATCGAAGCGAGCCAGGGACCGGTGGACATCTTCGCGTCCACCTTTTCCCAGAATGCGCGCGACGGCTTGCGCAACACCAGCAGCAACGAGGTAACGGTGCGCGGGTGCCGCTTCGAGCGGAACGCCGTCGCCCATTTCTGCCTCGGCGGGCTCAGCCGTAAATTCACCAACTTCGAAAATGGTCGCAAGATGCACGTCACCGGCGAGGACAACCTCTTCCGCAACAATCAGTTCCTTGGCGAACGGTTGTGGTACGCGGAAGAGTGGATCCCGGCGAAAGGGTTGAACAACTGGGTACAGGAAACACGGTTCGAGGGCAACGCCTGCTGGCCGTTCGATCCGGGCAATCCCTTCTGCCAACGGCCGTTGCCGGAAGAATTACGCTAGTGATATGCTCTGCAAGGTTGACGACAAGCGTCATTCTGAGGCTGCGTCCGTTTGCAGCCGAAGAAGATCCAGCTTGGCAACAGGTTGATTCACGGTTTCGGTTCATTTGCAGCGTTCTCGAAGCGGGCTCTTCCTCAACTTCTCTTCGTTCCGTTCGGAATGACGCGATGGTTGAATCTGCGGATGGGTCGCAGACTGATCCGTTGCCGGAGAGGTTGCGCTGAGCGGAAACGCGGGTTCCGTCGCCGAAACCCGCGTGAATGCAGACTCTAATGATGTTGAGTTGACTACCCGAGCTCGGTCGAGGTGACCCCCCACCAGCGGTCAAGCGGCGGTTCGTGCTTGCCATTGCGATACATCCGCACTGTCTCAAACACCGGATCCATGTTGTAGCGCCGGGCCAACACCACCGCGCGCTCATTTGGCTCCGGTACGTCGAGGAACAACGGTTCTCCCGGCGGAACATGGCTCGCCAACGCTTCGAACAACTTCTCCGCCACCTGCTCGCTGTTCGCGAACAACGGGCCGATCTTCCACCCAACACGGCAGGGACGGATCACGCCGTAGCCCTGCATCTTGCCGTCGTAGTAGTATCCCGCGCCGGTCGTTCCGGGACGGGTGATCCAGCCGCGCAGAAACCGGGTCCGCCGCGCGGCGAAGGTTTCCTGGTCGTACGCGTCCAGCCGTTCAAATGGAATGTGCTTCAGATTGACCACGTGCGGATCAATCGGGCCGAACCGTTGCGTCAACCCCTCGTGCCGCACATCAGGGTGAGCCGCCACATAGCCGCCGCGTTCCAGCACACGCCTGGCTTCGCCAACTGCGTCGCTGCCGAGAATCCGGGTGCCCATCTGGTCATGCACCGTTTCCAGCAGCTTGCGACCGAAGCCCTGGCCGCGGTATTCCGGATGCGTGATGTACAGGCCGGTGAAGCCGTACGACGAATCGTAGCTCACGCCGGACATCATCGAAATAATCTCGCCGTCCAGTTCACCCGCCCAGAACCCGCTCGGGTCGGTCTGGTAGAAGACGCCGGCATCATACAGGCCCGGATTCCAGCCCTCCTCATGCGCCCACTCCACCGCAAGGTCAATCTCTTCGCGGTGCATCCTCCGTACTGCAAATTGCTGCGCTCCCATAGTTCCTCCTCCCGCGATAACGTTGTCAATATTCAGTAGCCGTGATCCATTCAGAGCGTACCGTCGTCCGTTGTGACACGTACGATACAGGCGAAAGTTCACGGTATTTGAGCGATAGATGACGCCATGCGAAGCGCCGGCGAAAAGGCAGGTTGAGGCAGGAATGTCAGTGAATCAGGCAGTTCAAGTGTCAGGCCGCAGGATTCACAGCAAACTCCGCTAAAGGCCCGACTTGTCGCCAAATTCTCTTCGCTTGCAAAAGGTAGAGAAATGAAATCCCATCAACACGAAATGGACATTATTTCTTTAATTTCATGCGAGTCATCAGCTCGCGGAGGGGAGGACTTGTTTTCCCGCATGCCGACAGGAAAAGGTTGCATCCTGCCAGATTCCGGATTCAAGTTGTCAGCTCAAATTCACGATGGGTCTGCAGCATGAACCACAAAGTCCCCGGCGACGGCAACACCCTCGACTACCGTATCCTCGAGAACGGACGCAACCACCGACTCCCCGGTGAAGACCAGGGGGCGGATAACGCCGGTGTTGGCAACGGCGCGGTCAAGTGGTGTACGATGAACTGCGAACACGCGTCGTGGCCAAAGGACAACGTTGACGGCGCAAAATCCTGCCGCACGTTCAACGCGATCTACTGCAACGCGTTGACGCAACACGTCACCCGAAACACTCCCTGCGCGCTGGAACACGGTGCCCGTCGGCCGAAACCGAATTGGTAGGGAAAGACAGTCCTGCGTCCTGCGTCTAGAGTCCTGAGAAACACAACAATCCTTAAATCGGACACGCGTGTCCGATTTAACGAAGCAGGACAACCTTCCGCTGATCAAGCACACCGTTCGCGTTCGCAACCCGCACGAAATACATCCCGCTGGCGAATGTATTCGCATCCCATTGCAGCCGGTGTTGGCCTGACGACAGAGGTCCGTTGTGCAGCGTCGCGACCTGGCGTCCGAGGATGTCCACGACCGTCACTGCCACCGTGTGCGGAGCGGGTAGAGTGAGGGTCAGGGTGGTGGACGCGTTGAACGGGTTCGGTGCGACAGATGACAATACAACCTGCGTGGGAACGGTTGGAATGGGTTCCGCTTCATCCACATCGGTGAACGGCAGTTTGCGGAAAATCACCGAGCCGGTGGCCGCAGGATTATCCGGCCAGCTACCAAGGTTCACCAGCAGCGTGATGTTGCCGGCTGGCGCGTTCGGTGGAACGTTCAGCTGGTAAAGATCAATCGTCTCGCCGGGTTGAAGGATCAAGTCCGTGGGTTCGCTGTCGAGCGGAAAGTAGTACCCATTTGGCAGGTACGCTTCCCGCCAGACGTCCACCGTCACCGGGCTGTCGAACGGATTCACCATCCGCGCCTGGTACCCTAAATTCGAGCCCCAGCCTGGAATGATATACTCCCCGGTGCGGTACAGGTAAATACTCAGCTGCGGTTCCGGCTCTTCCTGCCCGAATATGGCGAAGAAGCCGCGCAGCGCTTCGTTATAGTCCGCACCACGAGCGCCGACCATGGCGAATTTCCCCGGGCGGAATTCGACAACATCGTTGAACAGGGAATAGTTGGCGTTGGGAAAAAGGAAGCTCCACTCTTCGTCGCCAGCAGCATCAACCTTGACTGCATAGGCTTTCTGGTACAACTCGTTATCGACGTCCTCGCCGACACCGACAGCGAGGAAGCCGCCGTCCGACGTTTCAATCACTTGGTTGAAATAGCTCTCGTTGGACGGGCCGGTGGAATATTCGCCTTCCCATTCTTCCTCTCCGTCGGCGTTGCATTTGAGCATGAACGCGAAGTGACCGTCAAGTTGACCGGCGTACAAATAGCCGCCGTCCGAGGTGACAATGCCCCGGCCCTGCGCGGATGGAATGTCTGGATGCAGCTGGAATTCTTGCAGGTTGTAGCCGTTGATCGGATGCAGCAAACGAACATCGAGTCCGCCGGAATGCCGGTAAAAGACAGCAATTTCGCCGGTTGGCCGTGTGTCGCACGACATCATCGGGTTGTCTTCGCCAACCCCACTGATTTCGCTGACCCAATTCCGCCAGCCATTGATACCATACGATACCGCCAGCGCCCGGTCGGGATTGGTCGTGTTGCCGAACACAATCCAATCGTTGGTTCCGCCACCAACCATTCCCCGGCAGCTTTCCAAGCCGGTTTCGTCGTAACTCACACCCCACAAAGGATTGCAATACAGGTCCAGCGAGGCGAGCACCATGCCGGAATCGTTATCGCCCACCGCGTAATACCCGTTTGGCAGGCCGATAATATCCTCCGCCCGGCCCTTGTCGTTGAGGATACGGGTCCAGGTTGCACGTAAATCGGAATCGAACTTGATGAGGTAGGGGGTGATGGCTGAATCGGCAGGATTGACGGTGTTTCCAGCGACAATCAAGCCGGTGTCCGGATGGTTGCGGATGCTGGTCAGGTGATCCTTGCTGTGCTGAAAATCGAAGGTGCGCGACCAGAAAATGTCCGGCTGGGCACAAACGGACGAGACGAACAACCCGGCGAGCGACAGCAAGCAGGCAATGTGGACGATTGCCGTCCGATTGAGCAGCTTCAGCATTGATCCCCCTTGATTGAAATGAGCAAAACGCCCGCCGTTCACGATACAACCGGGAGTTGATCGAGAGCAACGGGCGAAGATCAATTGTCAAAGATTTTCCACCCTCCGCAGGCGGGAGTGGCTCAACGTCAGCGTAGCAGCATCACCTTCTGCACAGTGTGGTGCCCGGATTGCGTCGCCGCTGTGACGAAATACAGCCCGCTGGCAAGCTGACCGGCATGCAGAGAAATGCGCTGCGTGCCGGCGGCCATGACGTCGTCGCGCAGCACCTCAACCTGCCGCCCGAGGATGTCGGCGACCACGATTCGCACATGTTCCGTCTCCGGCAAGGTCAGGTCGAGCACGGTGGACGCGTTGAACGGATTCGGATACGCCGCGCTCAACGTAAACGCCTGCGGGGTTTTCGGCTCGGATGTGAGATCGACAGCTGCCGAGACCGGATCGCGATCCGGGTACAAAACGCCTGCATCGTTGGCGGCGAGGAACAGGTCGAGCGCGCTTCCGGCGGGACGTTTGCGCACGATGATCGAACTGGATGAGACGATGTCGTCCGGCCAGGTGCCCACATGCCAGACGTAGACGTAATCCCCCGGTGCGGCGGACGCCGGAACCTCAACCGACCGATTCATTTCCGTTTCGCCGGGCTCGAAGACACGCGTTACGGGCAGAAAGTCGTGCATCACCCCGCGGGGCAGGCGAAGCTGGGTCCACTGATCCACGGTCTGCGGTACGTTCCACGTGTTCGACACCGTCTCAAGAAACTCAACCGTGGCGCCGGACGCCGGTATGGATAACGGTTCGTCCCACCGCTGGTACAAATACATTTTCAGCGCGGGCGGGTCGGGTTCGTCCATCCCGATCACACGGAGATACAGGTCAAATTCTTCAATCAACCCCATCCTGAATTTGCGGCCCATCAGCGCGTACACTCCAGGCTCAAATTCGCACAACGCCTCCGCCTCAACCTGCGAACTCTGGTCAATGTCCCATTCGACGGTTAAATCGGAATCGAACTTGCGCAGCCAGCCGTGATTGCCGGTCAGCAGCAGGCCACCATCCGATGTCGCCAGCATATCGCGCAACGATTGCTTGCGAAAGCACAGGTGCTCGAGTAACTGCAGATCGGGCGAAACCTTCAGCACAAACGTGGTGTCATGAACGATTTCCCCCGCGAGATATAACGAGCCGTCCGCCTGGATGACCGCCTCCTCCGTGTACAGATTATACCCCGGGTCAATCGTGGCCTGGTTGAGCGGGTTGCCGTCAATGTCAAACACGTGAATGATCGGCCGGTTCCTGGAGTCGATCAGTGCGATGTTGCCGTCCGGCGTTTCCAGCACCTCGCTGTAGAGACTGTGGAAGGCGCCATCAATGGTGTTCGTCCAGATCGTTTCGCCAGTCATGTCGAGACGTTTCAACAGAAGCGTCGTGTTCTCCCATTCCCCCTGCTGCAACAGAACCGCGAACCCGCCCGCGCTCAGCGGCACAAAGGTTCTCATCCACACATCCGGCTGGTACGGTTCAAGGTGCGTGCGCGTGATGAAGCCGTACTCGTCCACCACGGCGAGGAAGGGGACAAATGCGGTCGGAGTTGGCCGGTAATCCCCGGCGATGAGGTACTTACCACCAGGAAGCGCATGGATCTGCCGGTTGACAAACCGCACCGGCTCGTACGCACGCGACCACTCGAGGTTAAAACCGGAATCGAGCTTCGTCAGAGACGGAAAGAACTCGTTATCATAGATCGAATTGTAATACCCTCCCTGCACGAGGAAGCCGCCATCAGGTGCGGGGACAACATCGACCACAAACTCGCTGGCATGATCGCCAGGAATGCCGAGGTCCGGGCGGGTGTCGTAGGTTCGGAACCAGTCCACCGGCTGGGCTACTGCAAGGCTGGCGAAGAAGAGGTACAGGAATGGAACCGTGATGCGCAAGCTACACATGGAAATCCCCCCTGGTTGGCTCATCGGAAAATAAAGAATAATGCGGTTGTATTAAACGCGCGTTTAATAGAATGTTTCCACAACAGCGACCACCGTATTTTGTTCACAAGATAAGGGTGTAGGCAAACAGAGTGCACGTCAACCTTAGAAACAGGCAATTTTTTTAGCTTTGTCAGGGCCATGGCCGGGAGACATACGGTTGCGACGGGGACACAAACAGTGACGTTGTGGCATATGCGGATCCAAGCGAGACTCTTGAATCAATACAGGATGTGGCACGGAGAGAGACCATGCCGGTTTCATGTCTCTGCCTGACGGGAAACCGGCATGCATCCGGAACTGCAAGCAAGCTGTAAAACGGTGTTACTGCTTGACTTCTACTGCCTTGGACTGCCAGTCGGAAACGACAGAGACGGTCTTGCCGCCGCCTGTACCTTCGATTGTCGCCAACTCCTTGCTTAGCAATCCGCCGGCGACACGCGCTGCGGGACCAACAAGCGGGCCACCATCACGGGCGGTTCTTCCCGGCCAGACCTTTTCCGCCAGTTCCGGCAACGAGATCGCCGATCCGTCCTGGGGAAGATGCTTCAGCATCGTCATTTCCGGAGCGCTGACTTCGACGCGTCCGTCTTTCGCCTTCGAAATGCGGCGGGTTGGCTTGCGGCGCTTGCGCGGTGCGGCTTCGGCCGGAGCGACACCTTGTCCGGCACCACCGAGCTGTGTGGTAAGCGAGGCAAGAAGCTGCGACAATTCGTTGTCCGGGCCGACCTCAACGGTCAGTGCGACGGGTATCTTGCCGAATTCCCCGTCAATCTTCAGAATCATGTTGTACTCTCCAGTTGGAAACACGGTTAGCAGTGCAAAGTTGGGAGTGTGTCCGATCAAGCGGTGGGGGGTGCAAGATGCAGCAACATTCCGTACAGGAAAAAACGTCTTGATGCTGTGGCATACTCCTTGGATCAATATATCATTCAATTCACAAGAATGCTCGAATTGGAGGGCTCGTCCGAGCGTTTGAACAGATCACAAAGAGAGTGAATTTTGTCACGGCAACAGCTTCTGTTAGCTTGAGATAGCGATACTCTGCGTCTATCGCTGTACCATCGAGGTGTGGAGCCCCATCGATTTTTTTCACTGTTTGTTCACCACGTCTTGATTTCCACCATAGTCATTGATTCACGTTCACCCGAATACAGCGAAGTTACACAGAGAGCTCATTCCTGGAAATTGACATCGGATTGTTTGCTGGGATCAGGAAGCTGCTGCTCGGGCGGTCACGCACGACCCTTGCTAATCATCTCTGCCGGGATGGCAGGGTGGTCGCGCCGAACTGGCGGTGCCGGAAACCTTTGGACTTCTCAGATTCCTGCAATAAGCGCCAAACTCCGCACCACAGCACGTAAATTCCGGCCTACCTTGCTTCTGGCACGCTCTTTGACTCCATCTCCATGGAAAACAACCCGTTTTGGAGATACACGATGGATCTAAACAAATACACACAGAAATCCCAGGAAGCGATCGCCGCCGCGCAGGCGTTGGCGATCAAACACGGGCATGTGGACGTAGACCTCGACCACCTGCTGATCGCAATGTTGCAGCAGGAACAGGGCCTGACCCGTCGTCTGATCGAACGGATGGACATCCCGGTGGACGCGTTCACCCGTGCCCTCGAAGGCCTGCTTGCGAAGAGAGCGCGCCAGACCGGCCCCGGCGCTACCGGCAACCAGATCATGGTGACGCAGCATGTGCAGCGCGCGCTGGTGCGCGCCCAGGACGAAGCGCAGGCGTTGAAGGACGAGTATGTCAGCGTCGAACACATCCTGCTGGCGATCGTCGAAGAAGCCGCGAACGTTCCGTTGGGCGAAACGCTGCGCAAGTTCAATGTCACCCGTGATCGGGTGCTCGGTGCGATGACCGCCGTGCGCGGCAACCAGCGGGTGCAGTCGAACAATCCGGAAGAAACGTACGAAGCGCTCGCACGCTACGGCCGCGACCTGGTTGAGGAGGCCCGCAGCGGCAAACTCGATCCGGTGATCGGACGCGACAGCGAAATCCGCCGCGCGATCCGAATCCTGTCCCGCAAAACGAAGAACAATCCGGTGTTGATCGGTGAGCCCGGTGTCGGCAAAACCGCGATCATCGAAGGGTTGGCGCAACGAATCGTGCGCGGCGATGTGCCGGAATCGTTAAAGGACAAGACCATCTTCAGCCTTGACCTCGGCTCGCTGGTCGCCGGGGCGAAATTCCGTGGCGAATTCGAGGAGCGCCTGAAAGCCGTGCTCAAGGAAATCAAGGAGAGCGACGGCCGCATCCTGCTGTTCATCGACGAGCTGCACACAATCGTCGGCGCGGGCAAGGCGGAAGGATCGATGGACGCTGGCAACATGTTGAAGCCGATGCTCGCGCGCGGTGAACTGCATTGTATCGGCGCGACAACATTGGACGAATACCGCAAGCACCTCGAGAAGGACAAAGCGCTCGAACGCCGGTTCCAGCCGGTGCAAATCGATGCGCCGAACGTGGAAGACACCATCTCCATCCTGCGTGGGCTGCGGGAACGGTTCGAGGTTCACCACGGCATCCGCATCCAGGACAACGCGCTGGTCGCGGCGGCGATGCTGTCCGACCGCTATATCAGCGACCGTTTCCTGCCGGACAAGGCGATTGACCTGGTGGACGAAGCGTCCGCGATGATCCGCACCGAAATCGACTCGATGCCGGCCGAGTTGGACGATCTCACACGCCGTGAAATGCAGCTGCAGATCGAAGAAGCGGCGTTGAAGAAGGAAAAGGACGAGGCCAGCAAGACACGGCTAAGCGAGCTGCGCAAGGAGCTGGCGGACATCCGGGAACGGATGAGCGCGATGCGGGAGCAGTGGGAGCAGGAGAAATCGTCGATTGACCAGGCGAAGCAACTTCGCGAAGAAATCGACACCGTGCGTCTGCAGATCGAAAAAGCGCAGCGTGACTACGATTTGAACAAGGCCGCCGAGCTGCAGCATGGCAAGCTGCCAGCGCTGCAGAAAGCGTTGCAGCAGGCCGAGGAAGCGCAGCATAAACGCACCGACGCCAGCCTGTTGCGTGAAGAGGTAACCGAAGAGGAAATCGCCGAGATCATCAGCCGCTGGACCGGGATTCCGGTCACACGTCTGATGGAGGGCGAGCGCGAAAAGCTGCTCAAACTGGACGAAGTCCTGCACGAACGCGTAATTGGTCAGAACGAAGCGGTCAAGCTGGTCGCGGACGCAGTCATCCGCGCACGCGCCGGAATCAAGGACCCGCGTCGTCCGATCGGCAGCTTCCTGTTCCTCGGTCCGACCGGTGTCGGCAAGACCGAGCTGGCGAAAACATTGGCCGAAACCCTGTTCGACACGGAAGAGAATCTCGTTCGCATCGACATGTCGGAATACATGGAGAAGCACGCGGTGTCGCGGCTCGTTGGTGCCCCCCCGGGATACGTCGGCTACGAGGAAGGCGGCCAATTGACCGAGGCCATCCGGCGGAAACCGTACTCGGTGGTCCTTTTTGACGAGATCGAAAAGGCGCACCCGGACGCGTTCAACATCCTGCTGCAAATCCTCGACGACGGTCGGATCACCGACAGCCAGGGGCACACGGTCAATTTCAAGAACACGGTGCTGATCCTGACCTCAAACATCGGCTCGACGCACCTGCTGGAAGGCCTCGACGCGGACGGCCAGATCACCGAACACGCCCGCACGGCGGTGATGCGGGAGCTGCGCGCCGCGATGCGGCCGGAATTCCTCAACCGCCTGGACGATATCGTATTGTTCAAGACGCTGACCCTCGACGAAATCAAGGGCATCGTCTACCTGCTGGTCGAGGATCTGCGCAGACGGCTGGCGCCCCGTCGGATGAGCCTGACCCTGACTGACCAGGCAGCGGCATTCGTTGCGCGGGAAGGGTATGATCCGGTGTACGGCGCGCGTCCGCTGAAACGCTTTGTCCAGCACGAACTGGAAACGAAGCTCGGCCGCGCGATGATCGCCGGGGATGTCCGTGACGGCGCCGACCTGACCATCGATCTGGTTGATGGCAAGCTGGACGTGTCGTGGACCAACCCGGCGCAGGAAGTGATGGACGAGGAGGCTCTTGCCGGTTCGGCGAACAGGGCAGGTACGTCCGACGGCGAACAGGAAGTGATCACCGTTGACGCGGACGTTGTTGAGGAAAATGAATAGCGGCGAGATCAACTTCGGCAGACGGAGCAAAGAGGGGACGCCATGTATTCGTGGGCGTCCCCTTCTTGATTGACCATGAACGCTTGACTACTTCAGCAGCGTCAGTTTGCGGATCGCGTTCATCCGGCCCGATACCTCGGCATGGACGAAATAAATCCCGCTGGCGAGGCCGGACGCGTCGAAGGTCAGCAGGTGCTGCCCGGCGGCGTGCTGACCCTGCGCCAGGGTTGCAACCAGGCGGCCCTGAATGTCGAACACCTGCACCGTCAATTGACCGGCGTCCGGCAGGCTAACCGTCAGCGCCGTGCTAGGGTTGAACGGGTTCGGATACGCCGCGCTCAAGGCATAGTCAGCCGGCTGAGCGTCATCCGCTTCCACCGGTTCACCTGCGAGGAAGGTCCCACCTGCGGCCCAATCATCTACGGAATTCGGTTCGGTTTCGGATGCCACACCCTCCGTGCTCGACGCCGCCAGCTTTTCGAACACGAAACTGCCGGTGACCGCCGGATTCGGATAGAAGCCCACATGCCCCTTAAGGATGTAGATCCCTGCTGGCGCGGTGCCGGGAACGTCCTGCGTCAAATTGGTCACGGTGACGTTCATGAACGGCGTGTGAGTAAAATTCTGGCTGAACAGCGGGCCGTAAACCTGATCACTGCTGCTGGTGATCGTGGTCCAGAAGCGCAGGCCGGGAATGGTGCTGCCGAGGGTGCTGGCAAAGGTTGCGTCAAACTGTAACGTTCCTCCCTCGGCCGGAATTGTGTCGAAACCGCCGTACGGCGTCAAGGTCAGTGTCGCCGGATCGGAAGCGGTTTCGTAGACAAATACCCGGCCGCGATTCCCGACAATGATTCCCGTGGTTTCATCAACCATGTCCACATCGTTCAGGTTGTGCAACGAGTGGCTGGCTTCGTAGTCCCACGTGTTGTAGGCGCCGCCGCCGTCCGAATGAGCAATCGTGCCAAAGTCACCCGCGACCCACGCGTTGTCCGCATTCCCCCACGATACACCGTTCAATCCCGGACCGTCCGGCGCGTAGGGCTTGCCCTCGGTCGCCCACTGGAACCCGTAGATGTAGTGGCCGAAAATCGTCCAGAACAGATTGCCATCATCCTGCACAATCAGGCCGTACACATCGTCGTAGAAATCGAGATCGTTGTAGCGTGGCGAGCCGACGATATTCACCTGCCAGGTGAAGCCGCCATCGTCCGACGTCTGGCTGCCGAAGGTGCCGTCCTCGGTGCATTCCGTGTTGACGACCAGCGTTCCGGGCGCCGGATTTTCAACCACCCAGACCTTGCCGAGGTGCGCGTCGATGCCGTGCAGCACGTGAAACGTGACGGCGGAATGGGTCGCCCAGCCGTCCGTGGTGAACCGCAACGTCGCCATATCGTTGGACGCCTGCCCGCCGACATACGAGGTCAGGCTTCCGGGTACGGTGTGCACGTCCTCGTACAGCTGATCCGCGCCGTCCAGCACCTGGGTCCAGGTCGTGCCACCATCCGTCGTCGCGAAGATTCGCCCTTCACGGCTGCACGCCGTACCGAACTGATCGTTCGCGAACTCGATGCTGGTCAACGTATTGCCCGGAAAATCGGCTTGCTGTGTCCATGTCCAACCACCATCCGCGGTGTGCCAGATGCCGCCCGTGTCGTCACAGGCCCACGCGTCCGTCGCGGTGGGGTAGCTGACGTGCGTCAGGTTCGCCGTGGTTCCGATGGTGATCTCACTCCAGCCCGCCCACGCCTGCGGAATTCCGCTCAGGCAGACGAGCAACGCCACACTTAAGATGATACGCTTCATGATTTCTCCCGCTCAGTATGCAATGGTTCGTCCCCCAATGTAGAGTTAAGATTACCTAACCATACAAGCGGCGAACCACAGCGGTCTTCGGGTGAATGAAGCTCGGGAGGAGGGGGCCGGCGCTCAGCGGGATTTCTTGCGGGCTATCCGAAACGCGGGCTTGCGGTCTTTCGGTATCTTTTCGATTGCGGTGCGCATCACCAGCGGCTTGATCTCGTGCTTGTGGACCAACAGCCAGGCTTCGGTATCGTCCGGGAAGGCCTCCCACGCCTTCTTCAGGAACCAGCCGACACCCTGCTGCACCTGCTTGATCTCGTCGCCAACCAGCGGCAGCATGTACGCCAGCAACTCACTGATCGACACAGCACGCTCAGGGAATTTGTCGCCAACAGGACGCCCGCCGGCGTTGATCATCACGCCTTCGAGCAACGCCATCGCGGATGTCGCCGCGACACGGCGCTGGTATTTGTCCGACGCCGCTCTCCATGATTCCAGATCGGCGAGAGCATTGTGCCCGTCGAGCAACAACGCCTGGATCAGGCTGCAGGCGAGGACATCCGCATGCGCCCAGTTGCGCACACAACCACGCTCCAGCCAGCCGGTAACGTGGGGGAGGACGCTGTCATCAAACCGCTCCCGCTGCGCGGCCGCAAAGCTGATCCCGAAACTGATTTCCTCGTATTTCTCGCCCGCAATAAGTTCATCCGCGAGCGTAAGCCAACCGGCCAGATCCAGCTCCTCAGACCAGTCGGCCAGCCACTGCTGACGCTGCTTCTCGACCAGCTTGGACTCCACGCCCCACGGGTCATACCCTTCAACGAAGAAACGGCCATACTTCGCTGCGACATCCGTATCTGCGTTTGCGCGACAAAACGTTCGAACCTCGCTGGCGTACCGGCTGGCCATCGTGAATTCCCCCTGAGTGCCCGTGGCGGCGGGCAGGTTTCCCATGTTTCCTGTGGCGGCAATATACTGAAAAAATGTTCACAAGGGAATGCAAAAACTACTCCGGCACAAGCCGGAGCCGTTTCCCCTCCCAACCACATTCCGGATCACAACAAAAAGAGAGGGGGGATCAACACCATCCTCGGTTTACCGGGCAGACGATAACGAGGACAAGCTCACCCCCCATCCCAACGCGTGTCATGGCTCATTGGCTGATCGCCTTTTGATTGGGCGCGGATCGGCGAAATAGCGGATAGCCCTGATTGGAAAGCGCGATAAACTCACGTTGATGAGTGTAAAAACAGACCCCATGCCTGACAATTCAGCCAAGTTGAAGGCAAGGGCTGTGCCAACTCTGTGGAAAAACAGGAGTCAGGACCGTTTGATCCCGTAGGAATTCATCCAGTTGTGGACCGTCTGGCGGGTAAAGCCGAAGGATTTGGCGACGCTCGAGATGTTGTACTCATGCGCCTCCAGGGCTGCGAGCAACTCGTCGCGAGAGGGCTTGCCAGGACGTCTGCGCTCTGTGGTTTTCGGCTTGTGGACAGGCGTTTCGGTGGAGCTGCCGTTCGTGGATGCACTGCCGTTTCCGTTCTGATGCGTTGCGGAGACAATCTCCTGTTCGTCGATATGCAGCACGTTTCCTCGTGCTTTTGTCGCCGCGACCATGATCATACGCTCGAGTTGACGCACATTCCCCGGCCAGTCCATCCGCATGAGCAGGTTCAACGTGTGGTCATCAATGCGCATTTCCTTATTACCACTGGATTTACGCCACTGTCCGAGAAAGTGTTCGACCAGGAGTGGAACGTCCTCGGGGCGGTCACGCAACGCCGGAATCCGGATGACACGCCCTGAGAGACGATAGTACAAATCCTCCTGGAAGGTTTTCTGCGCAACCAGATCTGTCAAATCACGGTTGGTCGCGGTGATCAATTTGACGTCAACTTTTACAGGTTTTGACGCTCCCACCGGCATGATCTCGACCGGGTTGCGATCGGTGGCTTTCAGCAATTTGACCTGCAGCTCGAGGGGGAGTTCGCCGATCTCATCCAGAAACAGAATTCCACCGTCCGCCGTCTTGAACAAACCTGGTGTATCAATGGCGCTGGTGAACGAGCCGCGCCGTGTGCCAAACAATGTGCCTTCCAACAGGTTGGCCGGGGAGGCGACGGGGCTGTGTTCAACGAATGGCACTTTGCGTTGAATGCACAGCTCACGCAAGCCCTGGACAAGCTGCGTTTTGCCGGTACCGTTTTCGCCTATCACCAGCGCCGGAAAGCTTTCGTCCAACGCATGCTGCAATTCCTCGAACGCGCGTATCATCAACGGTGAACAGGTAATCATGCCGCCGAAACGGGCGATGGGCGTGTTCGCCTCCACCACCGGTTCGACCGCCACCGCGCGTTGAATTACCAACAGACGGTGGTTGCCGTCCACGCCGGGAAACGGGTGCTGCAGCAGGTGCAGATGTTTGCGTAGCGTGGTTCCGCTCTGTGGGTCCTGCACATCCACATCAACATCCAGCGAACTGGAAAACCGCGGCTGGTCTTCATGAGCGGTGAACCACGACTGCAGCGATTGATTGGTGATCCCGAACACTTGGTACGCTGGCTGGCCGGTCACGGACGAGAGCGCCATGCCGCATGTCCGTGCAAATGCTTCGTTGGCCTGCAGAATGATGCCACGCTGGTCGATTTCCGCCAGGCCTTCCTCGACAGAGTTCAAAAGCGAGGTAAACTGTGCCACGAGCAACCGCAGGCGGTGTTCGTTCTGTTGATACTGGGCTTGCGCTTGTGACTGATCCTCGCGAACCCGCCGTACTTCCGCCTGCAATTCATCCGCGCGCTGCTTGTCCGATGCCTGCTGGGATCGAGCCGTGTTCCGTTCGGTTTCAGTTGTCTGCAACGAGTCGCTGAGCTCATTGATGCGTTGTTCCAGCTGCTGTTTCTCCTCACGCCGGCGGTAACGTATTTCTGAGACCAGAAGTACCAGCGCCACCAGCAATAACGGCACGATCAAGAACACCATTAGCCAGCGGTGATGCCAGAATCGCCAGAACGCGAACGGGTTTTCCGTGAACGTGAACACAGAATACCGTTCGCCATCCGACACGATCAGCCGCTCGGACAAGGCGGCGGCTTCACCCGTTGTGGTTGTTGTCACTACACGATATGGACCGTTCAGCACGCTGAGCACATCGCCATTGTCCACGTCGACAATCTGGATCGTTTCCGACCCAAGGGCGTTCACAAACACCGTTCGGCCGTCAATCTTGAACAGTTCAACCCTGCCACTGTACAGCGACGATTCCACCGGGATTGAATAAGCCGACGAGGGTTGGTTTTTGAGGATGATAGAGGTCTTTGGATCCGTGATGATCTTGCCAAAATAGCCGTCGCGGACTGCTGGACCGACAAACGACTGGAACATCATGTTGGACCAGCGCATGGAGTCGGTTACCATGCCGCCCTGCAAACGCAGCTCTGTCGCCAGCACGCTGGGCATGTCGGTAAATGCACTGCGGATTGCCACCACAACCAGGTGGTCGGATTTGACAGGTGACGGAAAGATCCGCGTGCCACCACCTCCAGGTCCGAACTCCCGGATCCAGTTGATGTGGCCGGAGGGGTCGATTTGCATCGCGCGCAGCCGGTCGTCCACCAACTTAACCAGGCTGCCGTCATCCAGCCGGGTTTGCACCGTGATGCCGTTCGCCGGTGGACTGCTGGCAAACGTATACACCACCTGCCCGTTGTCCAGCGTTGACCAGATTCCGGGCGAGGAAATGTTCGCGGTGTGGAAGACAGAGGTCCGGCGTGGAGTTTTACCCTTTTCATACACCAGCACAGCCCGCCGGTAATCGAGCGGGATGTATTCCAGGTTGAGGTGGATCGCGAAACAGGGGGATACATCTTCCCGCGCGATCTCATGGTTGGAAGTGTTCATGTTGGTATGGATGCTGACCACATCCGCACCAGCTGGCGCGTCGAACAACTCGGCCATCGTCTCCGGGGTCAAACGTTCCAGCACCACCTCTTCCCGGTCCGCTCCATACGCGCACAGCCAAACGCTGTCAATGCTGGTAGTGTGCTGGCTGGTGAGCGCTTCCACAGGCCAAAAGCGAAGATACAGCAGTTCGTGCAAACCGTCGCCGTCCACATCCGCGAATCCGGGGCCCGGACTCAGGCACACATTTCCCGGCAGGTGATACTGGTCGGTAACCTCCCACGCGGCATCACGCAGTTCGAACTCGGTACGGCCATACCACAGGTAGAGAAACGCGGTGTGAGCAGTATCTGGAGAAAGGAAATGCAGGTTGGTCAGGATGCTGTAGTCGTCCGAACGGGTGAATTCCAGCTTCGCGACATAGGGGTAACCTCGGGTGTCCCTGCGCACAAGGCGGTCGTGAAACCCCTGATACACCAGCAGCGCGGCAGCCTGCAACACCAGCCCCGCCACGAGAATCCATGTCGAACGTTTCGCCAGCCTGACTTTCACCCCACCCCCTGCCGACGGAAAAGCTTGACAGGGAGTTTACATGATTCAGCCCGATTTCACAACGACAGTGTCAAATTGAGTGTCAAATTCTCGCCGAACTCCCGAGCGGGGGCGGGAAATCCGGTTCGTTCACGCACTCAACATCCTTCTTGCAAACAACCTGCCGGAGTACAAATACGGAGCCAGTGAGCCCCAACCGCTGACGGATTCCGTTCGAACGTGAGGAATTGTGCCATCGGGGTGAAGGCGCTCGACGACGGGGTGGGCGGGGGTTAGCCTTTGCCGGTCAGCTGGGAGAACCGGTCGCGGGAGTGGGTTGCCATCGAGCCGGGAGCCGGACCACCGAGCCACGGCGGCAGCATGATGCGTTTCAACGGCAGTACCGGAATGCCGGAGAAGCCGTCCAGGTCGAGCAGACCTTTAACCTGCCGCGCCTGTTCCGGGTCGAGCAGCTTCGCCTTGACCAGTTCGGTGGCCGGGCACGTAACAAAACCGGGGTCGACGCCGCGACGTTCCGCCGCTTCCGCACAGAAGGCCGCACCTTCCTGCGCCATCGCGACCGTCGTGTCTTCCATCAGGTGGGTGTTGCCGGTGATGTGGGTGACTTTCAACTTGCTGGCGGCCTCGATTTCGTCCATCAGACGCATCGCGCCGTCAACCGTGTCCGTGAACGGCCGGTTCTTGTTCAGCACGAAATGCATCGCGTAGCCGCGTGCGTTGAACGTCGGCACCAGCGAGGATAACACCGTCGCGCCGACATTGTCGCCGCCGACGTCGAGCAATGTGAAGCCATCCGGATTTGCCACCGCGCCGCGTACTTCCGGCAGCAGAATCGGCAGGTCGGCGTTGTGCATGTCACCCGCCGGCGCGACAACCTTCACGCCCAGCTCTTCCATCGGACCACGCGCTTCCCGGCTGCGAAAATACGGATTCACTAGGTCGAGGTCGGCGATGGTCACCTTGACGCCGCCGTACCGCGCCAACGCCGTCGCGACATTGACCGAGACCTCGGTTTTGCCGGAGCCGTAATTGCCGGTGAACAGGACAACGCTATCGGAATCGGGAAAAATCGGACGCATGGGTATCAGTTACCGTGTGTTTGGGTGCCGGACAGTTGGATGATTCGCCGGGACTGGTGTTGTCTCGATCAGCCCCACTGGCGGAGCCAGCTGGGGCACGTGCGTGAAGCTTCGTATCCGCTAAGATAGGTAACCCGAACCCTGCGCGCTCAGAGGGCGAGACGGATTCCTGCAAAGGGACATTTGGCGGTTCTAGTTGTCGAATACGGGATGTGATCAATCCAATAGCTGACCCGTGATAGCAGCCAAAACCGACCGGTGGACAATCACGGGCACCAGGCAAAGAAAAACCCGGCCGGAGGTCATCGGCCGGGCCACCTCAGCGCCACATACCCAGGAGAGAGATTACGCGCCAAGAGGTTGTTGTACGCAACGGGCAACCGTTGCGGAGATCGTGAATCTGTCTGTCGTGCTTCCTGTGTTAAGCCAACAGGTGGAACGCCTGCAGCTGCTAGGGGCCGTTTAACCGCGAGCCGCCGATTCCGCTGAACACCGCTTCCGAATCATCGACCGGCGCCAGCTCTTCGTTTTCGTCCGCTGACTG
Source organism: bacterium (assembly GCA_963675295.2). Classification (GTDB taxonomy): domain Bacteria; phylum Electryoneota; class Electryoneia; order Electryoneales; family Electryoneaceae; genus BMS3BBIN04. Next base: position 244,696 of record CAXXKJ010000002.1, on the reverse strand, counting down.
CACCAGGTTCAGGTATGACACGCCGTGCAGGTATTCGTCCTCACGCAATTTCGAGATCCGCAACAATCGGTTGACGAGGTCCCGCATGCGTGAGACCGTCTGCGGCATACGATTCAGCCGGTCCTGCACGTCCGGATCGAAATTCTGCAGGTTCGGCTCGAGGTACAGCTGATACGTGCCAAGCAGGATGCTGAGCGGGTTGTTGAACTCATGCGCGACCGCGATTGCCAGCTTCTGCACACCACGCAGCCGCTCCGCCTCGATCTCTGCGACCCGGGCGTTCAGCAACGCCGTAATGTCCTCGACAATCAGCTCGCAGACCGGTTCGTCGTCGCCACGCTTGACCCAACGTCCACTCAACCGGACCGTCGCGGTTTCGCCGTCACACCGCATCCACTTCGATTCGACGCCCTCGATCCAACCGTCGGTGTCCTTCAACGCCTTGATTTCATCCCACGCCGCGGGGTCAACAAAAATGTCATTCCGCAGGTTACGATTCAGAATTTCCCCCTCCCGCGTACAGCAGAGGATCTTCGCCAGCGCCGGATTTGTGGTGACAATGCGACCGTCCCCGGTCGCGCGGAAGATGCCGACCACCGCGTTGTGCACCAGCGAACGGACCTGTTCGGTTGATTCCTCAAGTTGACGGGTGCGTTCCTGCACCAGCCGTTCCAGCTTCGCGGCACTGCGTTGCGAGGTGTAGGCGCGCAGCAGTAGCGTCAGCAGAATCAGCGTACCCAGCACCATCAACGTCACCAGCCAACCCGATCCATACTGGGCGGTGTCCTGAATCGCCTGCGTCAACACGGGCCCGGCATTGAATCCGGCCAACTGACGACGGGCAAATTGAATCGGATAGACCGCGTACACGGCATCCGAATCCGTCGTCGCACGAGTGTCCAACAACACATGAGGGTTGGGCTCGTGAATCGGCAGGCGATCATGGAGTAGAGCTTCAGCACGTTCGTTCAGCGAAGGAAACGCCGTTTCGCCAACATTCGCGGGCGCAGCAACAACCGCTCCAACGGTCCGATCATCTCCCTCGCCAGGAACGATCCGGCCGGCCGCTGACAACTCAGAGACTGCTGCGTGAAACCTCGAAATCGTGTGATACGCCGGAAAACCAAAGACCTTGACCGGCTCAATGAGAAGAATGAGAAGAAACAGCGCCAACAGGCGAGAGAGGTCCCTGAGCCGCGTAAAGCGTGCGGATGCTCGGTATTTCAAACGACTTATCCCGTCGTTACCGGCGATTCTCTTGTTGCTCAGGGTCTCCGTAGTCGAATCCCCCCTCAGGGCAAATATGACCTACCTCGGACAATCTCTTGGAAGTGAAATGTAAATAATACCGAGGCGAATGCAAACCCCATCAGAACCAACATCTAAATTCTCCGAATTTTGTGATAAATCCCCAAATGAGACGTCAGTGAGCAAATTCCGATTCTCGCAAGCCCTGATGAGACTTACGTTTCACAGACTTCTACTCATATCACCATTTTGGATTTTGAAAAACGCTGATTCTCGTGAAAATGAGTTATCGTATTTTGTAATTTTAGCGAAAAGTGAGACGAAATGAGAAGAATCGGGTAAAATTCCACCCTATATGCATAAAACGCAGAATCCTTGTGAGAATTCTGCGTTGAATGGGGAATGAGGCCTCCGAGAGCCCGAAAGAGCTCTCAAACAGGGGTCATCAGCTCGTGCCGCCGGATTTCTTACTGCGGTTTCTGAGCCAGCAGCAATCCTGAACTGATACCAACCTTGCCACGACGTATAAGTTTGAGACCCGACGAGGCGAGCCAGTCTTCACATTCCTGCCAACTGTAGGAACGACCGGCTTCGGTGCCGACCAGCATGTTGAGGGTGAACAGAGCGCCGTCAGGCGGTGTGGTCCGGTTCGACTCAAGGAAAAAGTCCTTGATCAATAAGAAGCCGCCGGGAGCGAGGGAGGATGCCGCGCGTGTGATCAGTTGAACGTTTGCAGATTCGTCCCAACTGTGGATAATGTTGCTCAGGATCGCGAGATCCCACGGGCCACCGTAGTCGACATCGAACATGCTGCCTTCGATGTACGAGACGCGATCCGTCAACCCGACCTTTTCAGTTTGTTCACGTGCGATACTGATTACATCGGGCAAATCCAACACACTACCGGTGGCATCCGGTCGGGCACGTAAGACAGCGTGCAAATAGGTTCCCGGCCCGCCACCGATGTCAAGAATACGGTTGACCGACCCGAGATCAAGAAACTCGACCATCTGCTCAGCTGATTTCACGGCGATGTTCTGCATTCCGAGGATGAACGCGCGCAATTCGTCCGGCGTGCGCTCCGGTTTGCCTGTTTCACGGATCGGTTTGCCGCTGCGGACAGCGTCCGCGAGATGCGCCCAGCGTTTCAGCAACGACACGCCGTGCTCGAGAATGTCGCCCATATAAAGAGGGGACCCGTCCCGGAGGAATTCAGCGGCGAGACCGTGCAGGGAGTAGTGTCCGTCGTCCAGCAGCAACAGATCCAATCCGACCAACGCATCCAACAGGCCACGTAGCCCGCGTTCGGAACACGCCAGCTCGGTCGCCAGCTCCGGCATGGTTTTCGGGCCGTTCGACAACGCGCTGAACACACAGAGTTCAATCGCCGCGAGGATGGTCGCGGACGTGCGGTAGCCGTTGGCCATATCGGAAAGTTGGGTGCGTCGTGCCTGCAGGTCGCCGTGTGTCGGGGGCATGATCATCTCCGGTTGTTGGTTCGGGTTGGAGAGGGAAAATAGCGCCGGCGAGAGGATTGCGCCACGATGAATTGAACCTGGACTAAACCCTGACAGCAATGCAGGCGTCCAATCTGTAGACCCCAACCACCACAAGGGAGAAAAAAATGCGCTACCCAATCAGGAATGGAAGGTTTCGACTCGAGACAATTGTCGTTGTGCTGCTGATGCTGGCGACGATAGCCGTGGCGGATGTCACCTACCCGATCGTTGACACCGGCCAGACGCAGTGCTACGACAACAACGTGGCGATCAATCCGCCGTCCGCCGGAGACGCATTCTACGGTCAGGACGCTCAGATCGACGGTATTCAGCCGAGCTACACCGTTTCCGGGGACGGCTTGACGGTGTACGACAACAACACCGGTCTGACGTGGACGAAGAGTCCGGACACCGACCGGGACGGCGACATCGACTATGACGACAAACTGCTGTATTCGGAAACGCAGGCGTATGCGGATCAGTTGAACGCGGAAGAATTCGGCGGCTACAGCGACTGGCGGCTGCCATCGATCAAGGAACTGTACTCGCTGATGAACTTCGACGGCACTGATCCGTCCGGACCGGACCCGGTGGATCCGATCCCGTTCATTGACACCACGTACTTCGACTTCGCCTATGGCGATGAAGGCGCCGGCGACCGCATCATCGACGCGCAGTTCTGGTCGAGCAACGTGTGCCTGGACGACGTGTTCGACGGGCAGGAAGCCGCATTCGGGCTGAACCTCGCGGACGGCCGCATCAAGGGCTATCCGACCGGCGCGCCGATGTATGCGCCACGCTATGTCTACTATGTGCGTGGCAACACCGACTACGGCAACAACGCGTTCGTGGACAACGGCGACGGCACCATCAGCGACAATGCGACCGGCCTGATGTGGACGCAGAACGATCATGGCGGCGACGGCAGCGGCCCGCGATCCGGCGTGTTATGGTCGGAGGCGTTGGCGTACGCGCAGCAGATGAACGACGAAACCTACCTCGGCTACAGCGACTGGCGTCTGCCGAACGCGAAGGAACTGCAGAGCATCGTGGATTATGACCGTGCGCCGGGCGCGACCGGTTCGGCGGCGATTGACCCGCTGTTCAACCCGACTCAGATCACAAACGAGGAAGGCGAGACAGACTGGCCGTGGTACTGGAGCAGCACGACACACATCAAGAGCAACGGGATGGGCGACAGCGGCGTCTACGTCTGCTTCGGACGCGGGATGGGCACCATGATGAACCAGTGGATGGATGTGCACAGCGCGGGCTGCCAGCGGTCAGATCCGAAGGACGGCGACTTCTCCGGCTACAATTACCTCCCGGACGGATACTACCTGGGCAACGCGCCGCAGGGGGACGCCTCCCGCAGCTTCAACTATGTCATGCTGGTGCGCGATGTGGCCGATGCCGCGGTCGAGGACGATCAGGACCAGTCCGCCGTCCCATCAACGTTCGAGGTTGCGGCGGCGTACCCGAACCCGTTCAATCCGACGGTAACCGTCCCGTTCAGCCTGGCGGCGGGAGGCGAGGTGACGGTCACCCTGATCAACACGCTCGGCCAGACGGTTCAGTCCAGCCGTGCGGACTATGCCGCCGGGGAACACCGGGTTGAACTGGACGCGCCCGGCAATGCCAGCGGGGTGTACGTGGTGCAGCTCAACTACGCTGACCAGACAGCACAGCAGAACGTTGTGCTGATGAAATAGACGGCGCGACGTCATGCGCCACGAGAAAACCCGGGACGGTGTATCGTCCCGGGTTCTGTTTGCAGGCTCAAGCCTCAGACTACTTCAAGACAACCGTTATCGTCTGGGATGATTGTCCCGCGGCGGCTTCAGCCCGTACGAAATAAACGCCCGACGCGAGATTCCGTGCATTGATCGACAGCGGGTGTGTTCCAGCCGGCAGCACGCCATCAACCAGTACGCCAACCTCACGGCCGAGGACGTTGATCAGCGAGACACGAACCATCCCGGTTTGTGGCAGTTGCAGCGTGACGGTCGCCGTCGCGTTGAACGGGTTCGGGTACGGGGTGCTGACGGAAAAGATCGTCGGAAGCGCTGTCTGATCCGGGTTGATGGCTGTCGCGCTGGTGAATGTTCCGGGGGCGGCATTGTACAGGTTTTCCCGCCACGCATAACCATTCCACGGGCGCAGGAACAGATCTGGATCTCCGTCTGCGTCATAATCGCCGAACCAGGTTTCGTAGTACGCCACCGAATCGATGATCGTTTCCGTAAAAGTGGTCCCATCCCAGAGGAACAGGCTGGCGGTGTAAACATCATCGGCAACACGGTAGCTGGTCGCGAGATCCAGGTCGAGATCGCCGTCGACGTCCGCAAGGTCAAAGCCCAACCCAGAATCGACCAGCTCGGTCATGCTGAACGTGTAGCCGCCTTCGTTGTGATAAAATTCGATATTCCCGGCACTCTGGTAGAGAATGTCAGGGTAGCCGTCCAGGTCAACGTCACCGGTTTTGATGTGTTCCGGACCGGAGTTCGAATCATAGATGATGTGTTCGATCCAGTTCGCGCCCTCGTTTTCGTAGCAGCGCAGGCCGTCCAGCGTGGTCACCAGGTCGAGGTCGCCGTCCCCATCCATATCCATCAAGTCGCCGCCAGCGGCCGAGCTATGGTACCAGCCACTTGTGAAGACCGCGAGGAGATGACGCTCCCAGGTATTCCCGTTGCGATCATACCCGATCAGGAATTGATCACGGTAGGCCAGCACTTCCAGCTCGGGATCGTCGTCCAGGTTGCCCGGGATGACAAGACTGAACCCGTGATACAGCGGTTCATGCGGAGCGTAGTCAATCAGATGGTAGGCGTACTCGCCGCCAACATCTTCGTACCACGCGAAGGTTCGCTTCTGGTTGCCGATTGCGAGAATGTCGAAGTCGCCGTCGGCGTCGAGATCGCACGGCGTCGCGTAGTTCGGTTTCATCGCCGTCTGGAGGATACTGTGCGTTGACCAGGACGACTGCCGGTTTTCGTAGATCACCACCTGGTTCGGCTGGACGCGCAGCTCGAAGAAATCGGTGTCGCCATCCGCATCCCAATCGATGGGCTGCTGCGAGATCTCCTCGCCCGGCAGGCCGTTGCCCTGGATTCGTTTCTTCTCCCACCACTGGTCATGCTGCTGGAACCAGGCGATTTCGTTCAGCTGTTTCGACACCGTGACGATATCCAGCAGGCCGTCATCATTCAGATCCACCAGCTCGACGTTGTACGGATCGTAAAAATCATAGGTGACGAATCCCTCCGTCCAGTTTCCACCTTCCTGCCGGAACTGGAAGATGTCCGGGACGCCACGGTCGGGATCGCCGAAGAGGGTGATGATGTCGATATCGCCGTCGCCCTCGAGGTCGCCGGCTACGGACACATAGGCGCTCCGTCCGGGAGTGAACTGATACACCGGGTTGCGCGTCCACTGCCAATCGGTATTCTGATAGATCGCGACCGATTGCCCGGTGGCGAGCACGTCCATATCGCCATCCCCGTCAATGTCGACCGGGTCAACGTCTGCGGGAATCTCCTCCCAGATATCGTGGATCGTGAACACCGCGCCGTCGTTTTCCCACCAGTCCACATGCAGCGGGTACGGCATGCTGGTGAGCAGGTCGATGTCGCCGTCGCCGTCCATGTCGGCGACGTCCAGGTTACTCGCCCGCAGGTCGTTCAACGGGTGATAAATCCAACCAACACCCGTGTTTTCATGCCAGCAGAACTGGTCCATGCCGGTGGTGACGATATCAAGATCTCCGTCCAGGTCAAGATCCGCTGGGCGAACGAGGATCGCGTCGATGGTTTCATCCACCATGTGCTGCACCCAATCGTCCGAGCCGGTGTTTTCGTACCACGCGACGAACTCGCTCGCGCCCATGACGACGTCGAGATCGCCGTCCCCATCCATATCCGCAGCCTGGAAATCGCGGGAGAGGAAGCCGTGGTCGATCGGATGACGGATCGTTTGGGCTTCGTCCTGCTCAAGCCATTCGACAAAGTCGCGGGTGTTGTCGTTGTTCCACATGCCGTCGTAGAGCAGATCGAGGTCGCCATCGCCGTCCATGTCGGCGAGGGTGATGTCGTTCTGGTCGTAGATGTACTCGATGATCTGGATTTCCGGACCGTACTGGGCGAGGCCCGTTGATGCAAGGGCCAGCAAAATGATGCAAGTGACAGTGATACGCATGATTCCCTCCGAATGATAACACTGCTGCATGCTAGTGAAAGTACAAAAAAAAAGAAGTTCGCCATCCTGGAACTGGTTTGATTGAGATATTTTCTACGAAATGGCTCGGAGGCTGGGACGAAAAAAAAAGACCGGCCCATTCAAAATGGACCGGCCTTGAGTGCTCATACTGGCGGGTTTACTTACCCTTCCAGCAGACCCTTGCGGATCAGTTCCTGCTCGAGCTGGTCGACGAGCTGGGTCATCTTCGCAACCATCGCTTCGCCCGGAGCCGGGGTCATGAAGTCGACGCCGGCCTTCTTGCACTGCTCGATCGGGTAGTCGTTGCCACCGGACATCAGCAGTTCGAGATAGGCTTCCTTGGCCTGCTTGCGTTCCTTCTTTGAATACTTGTCTTCGTTCGTGATGCGATCATAAATCAGGCTGGAGGCCGCGATGCTGGTCGCGTACTGGTAGACGTAGAACGGACGCTGGAAGTGCGGAATGCGCGCCCAGGTGTTCTTGTACCAGTCCTGATCGTCGAGGCTGTCGCCGAAGAAATCGTTCAGGCTTTCGAGGTACATCTCCTGCAGCGTCGCCGCGGTGATCGGCATACCGTTCTGCACCGCCGTGTGCATCTTGTATTCAAAGTCGCCGAACATCAGCTGACGGTAGAACGTACCGTGGATGCTGTTGATCGCGTGCTCGAGCAACGCAATCCGCTTGTCCGGATCGTCGGTGTGGTCCAGCAGGTAATCGAGGAACAACTGCTCGTTCATCGTAGAGGCGATCTCCGCGACGAAGATCGTGTAATCCTTGCTGTGGTAAGGCTGGTTGTTGTCGGAGAGCACGGTGTGCATCGTGTGGCCGAGCTCATGGGCGAGGGTGAACGCATCGTTCATCGTGTCCGCATGGTTCAGCATCATGTACGGGTGCACGCCGTAGACGCCCGCGCTGAAAGCGCCGGAACGCTTGCCTTCGGCTTCGTAAATATCAAACCAGCCTTCGTTAAAGGCGCGCTCGGCCTGATCACAATAGTCATCGCCGAAAATTTCCAGCGATTCCATGATCATCGGCTGCAGGTTGTCATAGTAGAACGGCCAGTCGATCTCGACCAACGGCATGTACATGTCGAAGTAACGGTACTCTTCCAGCCCCATCACTTCCTTGCGCAGACGGTTGTACTTCTGCAGCGGTTCCACGCCCAGCTTGGCCTGCTCGATGATGCCGGTCATGACATCGATCGGGATGTTGTTCTGGTCGAGGTACATCTCGGCGGCGGAGTTGTAGTTACGCGCCTGGGTCTCGTACCAGTTCGACTGCAGCATGCCATCAAAAATCGAGGCGTAGGTGTTTTCGAAATCATCGTAGGTGCTGAAGTGCGCCTTGAAGACCTTCATCCGGTCTTCCTGGTTGCGGAAGGTTTCCTTCGCGAGGCCGTAGTTGGCGTGCGTCGCCTTGATCGTCTCGCCGTCGGAAAGCGTTACTTCCGGGAATTCCACATCCGCCGTCGACAGCGAATTGTAAGTGCTGCCCGGATTGCCCTGCAGCTGGGACGACAGCGACAGCAGATACTCACCCTGTTCGTCGAGCACGTGCTCCTGCTGACGGTAGAGCTCCATGATTTCATGCTGGCGATCACGCAGGGTGCCGTTTTCCTGGATCCAGGTCAGCATCACATCCTTAGGGACGCTGCTCAGGATTTCCGGATCGACCCATGCCATCGCCTGGCCGAAACGGGCGAACATGATGCCCATTTCCTGCTGCTTTGCCTTCAACTCCATGTTCTTCTGATCGACAACCGCCGCGAGCCACACATACGACGCCCAGCGCTCAACCAACCTGCCGAGATCTTCACCAACCGTGTACATCTCAGCCAACACTTCCGGACTCTCACCCAGACGGCCCTTGTAGGTCTGCAGCTGATTCATCAGCTCTTCGATCTGGGGCTTGTCCGCTTCCCACTGGTCCCAATCGGGATAAATGTCATTCAGGTTCCACTTGTACTCATCCGGAATCTGGCTGCGATCCAACGTTTCCGGCTTCTGGGCAAAGGCGCTTACTACGACCAGTAACGCCAATGCAACCAACATCATGCGACGAAACAGCATGCTTCCCTCCGTTCCAAGATACCACGCCCCACCGGTTTTTCCGGCGAACCGTATACGTTTTCCCCAATAATCTGGTATGTTAGCGAACTCCCGAAATCCAGACAAGCGCCGCTCCATTCGAGCCACTCCGCTCCATGCGGTTTCCGCGAGCACACACGACCCCTACCCCGGGATGTTTCGTAAGACGGAAACACACGTGAACACGTTACTCCCGGCTCCCGGAAAGCAAAAGACGCAAGGGACGCAACTGACGCAACGGACGCAAAAGACGCTAAAGAAAACGGCCACGGATCAAGACCCGTGGCAGGTACCGCTGGTTGAACGAGCGACCGTTCCCGCATTCGAATCGCAACCACGCGCGCGTGTCATTCTGAAGGCGCGGCTGTTTGCGCCTGAAGAAGATCCAACTTGTCAACAGGTTACCTACGGTCGACTTCTTCGCTGCACCCGAAAGTAAGCGGGATCTTCCTCACTTCTCTTCGTTCCGTTCGGAATGACAAGTCGCCAAACCGCGACCGAACGCTTACAAGGCCAGTGGTGCCTCAAACTGACGACAGCCGCCAGGAGAATCTTTACAAAACAGGGACACGCTGGCTGCAACGTGTCCCCGGGGAAACTCAGCTATTACTCTCCGTTCCGGCCGTTCGAGAGACGAAGGACCAGAGACGAGCGACTGTTCTACTTCAACAGCATCACCTTGCGCATCGCGGTCTGGCCCGCCAGCTCGGCACGAACGAAATACACACCGCTGGCCTGCGCGGAACCGTCAAACGTCAACGCATGCGTGCCTGCGGACATCGTTCCGCCAGCCAACCGCGCCACCTCACGCCCGGTCAGATCGTAGACCGCGACCCGTACCTGTCCCGTGACGGGCACGGTCAACGTCAACGTCGTCACCGGATTGAACGGGTTCGGGTACGCCGCGCTTAGCGCGAACTCGCCCGGCTGCGTGGAGATGGTTTCGTCGTCCAGCGCGGCTGTCTCACCCGGTTCCAGGTTCCAGCCGCTGCTCGACCAGTCGTTATCGCCATTGGCGACCGCAGCGTCTTTACTGAACGGGAACGAGTCATACGCGAGCGGCACCCACGGCCGCAATCCGCCACGCACGATATACAGGTAGTTGCCCGCCGGAGCCATCGCCGGAATGTCCTGCGTCACGTCGCTGAACAGCCGGTACGCGTGCGGCAGGAAGGTCAGATTGTACGTGTTCAACGGGTACATGTTGCCGTTCGGCAAACGCACCTGAGTTTTCACCTGGCCGAGGGTCGGCACATCGAAATCGTTCAAGATCTCGGCGTCAAACACCAGCGTGCCGCCGGTGGCCGGGATGATGTATGGGTCCTCGGAAGGCGTTAGCACGATCTCCAGGTCAGGCGCGGGTGTCCCGGCTGCCTGCGCGGCGGCGTAGGCATCGATCCGGCCGGAGCCATACGCATTGTCCTTGCCGGGATCGCCGAGTTCCAGCGCGGTCGTTTCGATCAACGAGTCGATCTCCGCGATGGTCAGATCCGGATTGATGCTCAGCAGCAACGCGCACACGCCGGCGACATGCGGCGCGGCGGTGGAACTGCCGCTGCGGCTGGTGTAATCGGTGTCGAAATCGATGTCGATTGACTTGATGTTCACCCCCGGTGCGCTGACATCCGGCTTCAGCAAACCCTGATCCGCGCCACCGTTGTACACGAAATCCTCGTACGGCAAAACATCTTCCCACGAGCACGGTCCGCGTCCGGAATTGTAGGTGATCACGTCGGCGTTGTCCGTCGAGCCGCTGGTGATCAGACCGCTGGTCGCGCCGGGTACTGTCTGGTCCGGATGCAGCCACGGCGGCGGCACCGAACCCGGTGTTCCGATGTTGTCCGGCGGTGGATAGGTGCCCGGGTTGTCGCCGTCGCCACCAGCGCTATTGACCGAAATGATCCCCGCCGCGGCGAGCTGATCGTAGGCATTGCGGAAGGCGGCACGCGATGTTTCGTCAACGTCGTGCCAGTTGACGGCCATGATCACGACATCCGCGCCCTGCACCAGCGCCCAGTCGAGACCGGCCCAGGCAAGGTTGTAGCTGCTGGCTCCGCCGCCGCTGATAATCTTGACGGGCATCAGGGTCGCGTCCGGCGCGACACCGCACTGCGATCCGGCGCTGCCGTCACTGGCGACAATCCCAGCGACGTGGCTGCCGTGCCCGTTGTCGTCAACCGGGTCGTCGTCGACGTTGTAGAAGTCCCAGCCGTGGTTCGGATAGTCCGGGCCGCCGTCCCAGAGGTGATCCTGCACGTCCCAGTGGGTGTAGCGCAGCCCGGTATCGAGCACGCAGACGATCACGCCCTCGCCGGTGTAGCCCATGTCCCAGACATCCGGCGCGCCGATACGGTCAACGCCCCAGACAATTTCGTCGAGCTCGTTCCCGCCGGATTCAATCTCCGCCGGCGGCAGAACCTGTTCTTCCTGCAGGTGGATGATTTTACGCACGTTCTGGCGGGTCGCAAGTTCACGCACCACGGCTGGTTTTGCCCAGCAATAGACGGCGTTTACAAGCACCAGCGGTTGGATTGTGTGCGCATCGCCGGTCTGTTCACGGGCATAGAGCAGGTCCAGCACATCGGCTTGCGCGTCCTCGGCCTGCGCGCTGAGCTGCGACCAGACCACATCGGCGCGATCCTCGAGTGGAACGTCCTGCACATAATTGGCCATCGCCTGCCCGTCCGGTTCCGGGCTGAAAAAGACGAGCGTGTAGACGTACTCTTCCGCATCCGCCGACTGCAACACAACCTGCATGTCGTCATTGAACAGGGATGGCGCCGCGGTTGCCAGTCCGGCAAGCAGCAGACACAGCGGCAAGACCCATAATAGACGGTTCATCGTGATTTCCTCCTGGTCATCGAAAGGCGTTTCTGCCGTGTTTATGGTAACCCCAAAAGCTACGAATTCCGGGAACCCATGGACCACGGTTTCCGCGACGAAAGTCACTTGTGAGGTGAAAAAAGAGAGGCGCGATAGCTCGTGTACGATCAACCTGTTGAGACAAAAACGGGGACACGCTGGCAGCAGCATGTCCCCGGGGAATCTCAACTCATACGCGCCGTTCCGGCCATTCTAGAGACGAAAGGCCAGAGATGCGCAACTGCGGTTACTTCATCAACGTAACCTTCTGGATCGCATCCATCTGACCCGGCACGGACGCATGAATGAAGTAGAGGCCGCTGGACAGGTTCGCACCGTCAAACACGAGCTGATGCTGGCCGGCGTTGATGGTACCGTTCGCCAGCGTCGCGACAATCTGCCCGGTGACGTTGTAGACATTCACCGTCAGCTCCGCCGTTTCCGGCAGGTTCACCGCGACCGTGGTCGTCGGGTTGAACGGGTTCGGATACGCGACACCGAGGCTGTACTCGCCCGGAATGGTCACGACAGCCGCATCATCCGCCGCCACCTCGAACCAGTCACTGCGGGTCCATTCGTTGTCGACCGACTCGGCGGCGAAATTGAACTTGCGGAACTCGAAGCTGTCCTCATCGACCAGCGTCCACGGGGTGGTGCCGCCACGGGCGACGTACGAATAAATCCCGGTCGGTGCCATCGCCGGAACGAACTGCGACGCGTTCGGCACATTGATGTCCACACCCGGCTGGAAGGTCACGTTGTACGTGTCCAGCGGATACTCGTTGCCGTTCGGCAGGATGACGAGGGTGCGGATCTGGCCCGGCGTGGCAACAGTGTAGTTGTTGCCGATGTTCGCCGCGAAATGCAGTGTGCCGCCCGAGCCCGGAATGATGTACGGCGGATCATAGGCTGGGGTCAGGTGGACCTGGATGTCGGTGAGGAACGATTCCGCCATCTGCGCTGCGGCGACCGCGTCGACACGGCCGGCGCCGGAGTCGTTGTCCTTGCCCGGGGCAAGCATGTCAATCGCCGTCGTCTCGAGGATCTCGTTGATGTTCGCCGGAGTCAGGTCCAGGCTGACGCTCTTCAGCAGCGCGCACAGACCGGCGACATGCGGCGTCGCCATCGAGGTACCGGACTTCAGCGTGTAACCGCTCGTGTTGTTGTAGTCGCAGGACTTGATATCTTCGCCCGGCGCGGACACGTCCGGCTTCATCAGGCCGTCCTGTGAACCGTTGGCGTACACCCAGTCAAACCACGGGCTTTCGTTCTCCCAGGTGACCGGACCACGGCTGGAGAAATACGACAGACCGTCATTGGTGTCGGTCGAACCGACGGTGATCTGCCCGGCGGCTTCGCCGGTGCCCGGGGTTTCCGGGTTGATCCACGGCGGTGGGACACTTGCCGGCGTCTTCACATTGTCCGGAATCGGATACCAGCTCATGTTGCCGCCGTCGTTGCCGGCGGAGTTGGTCGAGACGATGTTCGCCGCGCTGAGCAGCACGTAGTGTTCACGGAATGTCGCACGCGAGGTCGCGTCCACGCTGTGCCAGCCAGCGCTCATGGTGACCACATCCGCGCCATTGGCCATCGCGAAGTCAAGCGCGGCCCAGACATTGGCATACGAACCCGAACCACCGTCGCTCAACACCTTCAGCGCCATGATCTGCGCGTCCGGTGCCACACCGCACTGCGAGCCGGCGGTGCCGTCGCTGGCAACCGTGCCGCTGACGTGTGTTCCATGACCGTGACCGTCCATCGGGTTGTCGTCGTTGTTCGAGAAGTCGTAGCCGTGGTTCGGGTAGCTCGCGCCGCCGTCCCACATGTGTGTCGCGAGGTCGAGGTGGTTCCAGTTGCAGCCGGTGTCCATCACGCCGACAACCACACCTTCACCGGTGTAGCCCATGTCCCAGACATCCGGCGCGTCAATCTGCAGCACGCCCCAGTCGATTTCTTCGAGCTGGCTGCTGGCGGGACGCGCTTCCTCGCGCGGGATCACCAGCTGTTCATCGAGCAATACAACCTTGCGCACGCTGTGCTGACGGGTGATCGCGCGGACCACGTGCGGCTTCACCCACGCGTCCACCGAGTTGCCCATCACCAGCTGCCGAATGTGTTCCGCCGAACCGTCCTGCTCGAAATCGTAGAGCATGTCCAGCATATCCGACTGAGCCTCATCCGCCTGAGTCTTCAACGCGTCCCAGACCAATGCGGCGCGGTCGCTGGCCCGCACACCCTGCACGTAATTCATCATCGCCTGGCCGTCCGGTTCCGGACTCATCAGTACGAGGACATGGATTAATTCATCCGCATCCGCCTGCTGCATCTCCGTCATCAGCTTGTCGCCAAGCAATGATGGCGCGGCCTGCACGACGCCCGCCATAAGCAGGCAGCCTAATGTCATCCAGAGAACGAAGTGTTTCATCGCCAATCTCCCTTTCGGTGGCCGTTCAAAGAATGCTGAAAAAACCCCGTTTTGGTTATCAACGGTAACCTACGGACTGGGACTCAACCGCGCCACGCAATCAGCCATTTTCCTGCACAAAAATCCGGCCCGAGAGACCGCACATTCTCTCGAATTCGCGATGGAATCACAGACGCGAACTGTCTGCTATAGGCTATTTTGGTGAAAACCGGCGCGGAACGAAACCAACCCCGCGAACGGCGGGTATCAATCGTATACCTTTCAGCGCTTGCGGAAAACCGGTTCCCGTGTCATTTTCAGGCCATGATGATGAAATTCTACCCGGCTGTGATCAGCCTGATCCTGCTCCTGTTCGCATCCGCCATCCACGCGGAGCACCCGCTGGTGCGGTATACCATTAACGGCGACATCGATTCGCTGCGAATCGTCGCCGACCGTATGCACGGTTCGCCGGAGGGCGATCTGGCGGCGGCGCTGGCAACCGACAACGTGCTCGACGCGATCCCTGTCTACAAACGCATCACCCGTGAGGCGGAACTGCCAATCCCGTTGCAGGCGATTGCGTGGCAACGGCTGTACGGGTACGCGTCGCTGATCAACGAACCGGCGCTGGTTCGCAGCTCTGCGGCATGGTTGCACGAACACGGTATCGAATCGGTCAGCCTGTTCCACAACGGACTGCCGGAAAAGCCGACTGATCGCGCGTGGTCGGTGCAGATCGGAGCGTTTTCCAGCCGGCGGAACGCTGACCGTCTCGCCGGACAACAGCGTGACCTCGGGTATACGGTCCAGGTGGACGAAATCCCCGCGATCGGGAAGACACTGTACGCGGTTCGGGTAGGACGGTTCGCGAAGGAAGATGAGGCGAAAGAGTTTGCGGACCGGGTGTTCGAAATGTCCGGTACCGGCTACCGGCTGGTGATGATTGACTGACGCAACAGAAGCAAGGGATGCAAAAGACGCAAAAGATGCAACGGATACAAAAGAAGCAAAAGACGGAACAGAAAAAACTGATGCAAAAGACGTAACTGACGCAACACAAGAAACTGATGCAAAACGAGCAATTGACGGGGAAACGTATGTGCCCCTGATGGCTACGCCAGCAGGGCTAATCCGCACGTGACAGATAACCCGCGTTGTCAAAGCCAACGCGGGCAAGAGAGTACCAACTGTTTCCGGTCGGAGATACAGAGAATCCTGACTACTTCCGATTGGAAATGCGGGGTTTCGCGCTGCGGGCCTGCATCTTCCGGATCAACACCCGTTTGATCCGGCGCGGATCGGTCGCGACCACACGCACTCGCCAACGTCCCACATCAACAAACTCGCCAGGATCGGGTATCCGGTCGAGTTCATCCAGCAACCAGCCGGCGATGGTTTCGTAATCCCCTTCCGGCAGCTTGATGCCCCACTTGTCGCGCAACAATTCCAGCGACGCCCGTCCGGATACCAGCCAGCTGTCGTTGCTCACCTTGCGGCCGGACATCGCCTGCGGGTCGTGTTCGTCCTCGATGGCACCCACCAGCCGCTCGAGAAAATCCTCCAGCGTAACCACACCGGCGGTGCCGCCGTGTTCGTCAATCACAATCGCGAGCCCTACTTCGCCCCGGCGAAACTCATGCAGGAAGCGGTTGGCGTAGGCCTGCTCCGGCACCACCTTCGGCTCTCGCAAAATGGAGTGCAACGAGTCCGGTTCGCCGAGCAACTCCTGTGCGAGCAAAACCCCGACCACGTTGTCGAGATTGCCCTCAAACACCGGAATGCGGGTGTAGCCGCGCTGGCTGACCAGGTGTTCCGCCTCCTCAATCGTCGCCTCGACCGGCAACGCGACAACATCCGCACGCGGTGTCATGATCTCACGCATCTTGACATCCCGTAACGCCACCGCGTGATCGAGCAGCTCCTTCTCTTCGGCGTCCAGCGAGCCCTCAGTGTGCAGCTGGCCCCAGACACCGGTCAGGTCGCCGAGGCTGATGGTGCTGAAGTCGCGGTTCTCGTCCTTCATCCCGAACATGCGCAGCAGCAGCGAGCTCGAGGCGCGGGTGACCACAATCAACGGAGCAAACAGGATTCGCGAGATCCATAACGGTCCGCCGGCACGCAGCGCCCAGCGCTCCGCCGTCTCACGGGCGAACGTTTTCGGCAGAATTTCACCGAAGATGAGCACGATTGTCGGGCTGATGACGAAAATCCATTCCACCGGCACGCCAATCCGGTCCAGCCACACCGCCGCAACGGATGCGTACAGCACGCCGACCAGGTTGTTGCCGACCAGTGTTGTGTTGAACAGCAGGGTGGGGTTGGCGTACAGACGGC
Organism: bacterium; assembly: GCA_963675295.2. Classification (GTDB taxonomy): domain Bacteria; phylum Electryoneota; class Electryoneia; order Electryoneales; family Electryoneaceae; genus BMS3BBIN04. The sequence goes on along the minus strand of CAXXKJ010000002.1, from coordinate 228,041 downwards.
TGGCGGCTTTCGCGCCGGGACGGTTGTGCCGCTTGTAGACTTCCATCGCGAGACGCCCGGAGACGGTGTACGCGGTCTCGGTGCCGGAGAAAAACGCGCTCAACACCAGCGCGATCACGATGAGGATTTCTTCGGTCATCCGCGGGTAACCTCAGCACGTCCGGCGGAAACATCGATCACGGCTGCCTCGACAACGTCCACACGGGACAACGGAACAATCAACGGCAACAACAAGCCCGTCTCGGTGTAGCCCGGGGTGTCGATGCGGATCTCCATCCGGTCACAAAGGGCGTAAATCGCACCGGCACGGTCATGCGGGATGCTGACCCGCAACGTTTTCGTGCGGATGATGGTCTGCTTTTTCGTTAACGCGAGCACGTCCGCCGCCGCGCCACCGTACGCACGCACCAAGCCGCCGACGCCGAGTTTCGTGCCGCCGTAATACCGTACCACAGCAACAAACACGCCCCACAGATCCTCGCCCTTGATCGCGTTCAAGATTGGTGGTCCGGTGGAGCCGTTCGGTTCGCCGTCGTCCGACCACTTTTCTTCGCCCTGCGGAGGCGGAGCGAGGCGTCGCGCCCAGCCGATGTGCGTCGCGTCGTGATACTGCTTCCACAAATCGGCGAGCAGCTTATCCGCCTGTTCAGCGTCACGGATGGGATAGGCGTACGCCAGGAACTGGCTGCCCTTTTCCTTGAGTTGCGCTTCGCCGGGACGGGCGAGCGTGAGGTATTGATCAGGAGGGGTTTCGTCAGCCACCGGAACTTCCGGCCTCCAGTTCGTCCTGCACTTCCTGCAGCGCGTCCAGCGGGTCCAGATCGCCGAACATCACCGCGTTCAATCCAGGAAGATAACGATCCATCGTCAGCACATTGATATAGATCAGCGTCTCCAGCTGCGTCGGAGTGATTTGCCCGCCTTCGACGTCGATACTCGTCTTGAAGCGAATCTCGCCGTCGTTGAGGTCAAGCTCGAAGTTGCCGATGCCGAGCCCGAAGTTGGCGCGGGTGATAAACTCCATCGCCTTTACCCGGCGGTGCAGCGGCGTCTTGTTCGGCAACACCGAATAGAACACAATCTGGCGCTTCTCCTCCAGCATGAACGCACGGCAGAACAAGGTCCCATTGTCACCCTGAAACCCGGTCTCGATGGCGTTCATGTCCGGCACCGGCTGCGGATTCCAGCCGTCGTCCTGCAGGTACGAGCGCACGAACGAGTACAAGTCGCCCTCCCGGCCCTGGGCGAAGGTGGGCGCTGGAGAGAAGAGGGTTGCGGCGAAGACGAACAACGTGATCACGATGGTCGCGATGGTAGCCGTTCTGGTGTGCGGATGATCCCAGACATAAATGTCTGGGGCATGAACGGATGTGCCCGTGTCCGCTTGCGGACGCGGACGCGAGGATCGTGAAAGCTGCGAGGTTTGGCGGTACACTGGCTGTCCGGGTCGTGAAACAGGTCTGTCCGAGTATACGAATTTCAACGTCCCGAGTTTCCACCCGGGATCATTTCGAACATCCCCTGCCCGTTTTTGTAGAAGCGGAAGGAGCCCACACCGAGATGCCGGTCCTCGTCCCGGTCGCCGATGTACACGTTCACCGTATACACCCCACCCGGCGCGGGAGCGGGCACGAACAACGGTGCGGAGGGGCGGGCAAACGTGGCACCGGGCTGCAGGGTGACCGCCAGATCGCCAACCGGCACCGACAGTCCGCCCGGTGTCGTCACTCGAACCCACACATCCGCCGGTGTCGGCTCGGTGAGGATATTGCTCAGCTCGGCGGAAAACAGCAGCACCTGCCCCTGTGGCGGGACGGTATTCCACAACGGCGCGACATCCACTGTCACTTCCGGAGTCGTCTTGAACAGGCGGAAATCGACGGATTCGTGCGGGGTTGAGCCGTGTGTGCCGGCGAAGACATAGCCGCCATCCCACGCCTGCGCGACGCTGTTCGCCCGGCCGCCGGGGAGGGTGAACTGCCAGAGACGGTTGCCGTCGAGGTCGTACTTGATCAGCCAACGGTCGACCGACCCGTCCAGCTGCTGCGACCAGCCACTCACGATCAGTTTATCATCAGCAGTGAACCATAAGTCTTCCGCCGTTTGCGCGGCGGGATCGTCGATTATATCCGTCCACACCGGGACACCGTCCGCTGACAGGCGCATCACCAGCCACGCACGGTTCATTCCGCCAACCGGTTCACGATAGCCACAGGCGAAAATCGAGCCGTCCTCCCGCGCACGGACACATTCCGCCGCGCCAACCTCGTCGTCGAGGTAGCGCCAGCGGAAGTCGCCGTTGGATTCAATCCGAAGCACGGCGAAGCGGGACGAATCGACCATCGCTGCGAGGAAGCCGTCCGTGACCGGTTCCACGAAGGTGAAATCGTTCTGCTCGCCCTCGCGCTGGTTACGCACCCAGTACACCGATCCCTGCGGGCCGATCCGCCACAAACTTGGCTGGTTGGCGAGGTAACCGCAGGCGATGAAGCCGCCGTCCGGCACGACACGCGCGCAGTTGAACCAATCGTTTCGCGTGGCCGATCCGAACAGACGTTGCCATTGCGGCTGGCCGTCCGCGTTGAGCAGGCCGATGTACGCGTCCCACGAATCGTTGCCTGAATAGGACCACGTTGACCCGCACTGGATGAAGCCGTCTTCGGTGGGTTCGGCGTAGTAGACCGCGTTCGCGAGGTCGCCGCCATTGACCGACGACCACAGCTCTTCTCCGTTTTCGTCCGCACGCAGCAACCACGCGGCGGTGTAGCCGGACCCCTCGTCCGTGACCCCCGCGAGGATGAACCCGCCGCCGGGCACCGGCCGCACGGAATGGACTTCCTCGGACGTTCCGTCGCCATACGAGTGATTCCAGAGCACCGTTGGCGGCTGCGCGAACGCCGACACCGCCATCAGGATCAGGAAGGGATAAACCAACCAGCGCATTGCATGCCTCAGAAACAGACCGGATCAGGTGCGACAAACTTGTCGCGTGACCGGCGAAGGTACAAGGCTGTTTTCGGGATTTGGAGAGATGAGGATCACACATCAACATGATTCGGAGCAGGCTGGAGCAAAACAGCCGCGCCAGAATTTTCCAGCGCGGCCGCATATTCCCTTCACATTTCCCCTAGCGAACGAGGACAAGTTTGCGATGCAGGGTTGCACCCTCTGTTTCCGCGCGCACGAGATACACGCCGCTCGCCAGTCCGGTGCCGTTAAACGTTAACGTGTTTACGCCCGCCGCGAGCGGACCGTCGTGCAGCGTCGTCACTCTCTGACCCGTTGTCGCATACACCTCGACACACACATTCTGCGCTTTCGGCACGGTTAACGTCAACGTCGCGAAAGCGTTGAACGGGTTCGGATGCGCAACGAGCGTACAGTCGTCCGGCAGCAGGTTACGTGAGTCAGCCGCTGTGAGCGTCGTCGTCGATGCCAGTTTCTCGAATTCGAAGGTTGACGCACCCATAGTTACTTTGTTGTCAAAATCGCCGACATGAACCCGGCACATGTACTCGCCCGCTGGGTAGCCAGCCAGCACCACGAGCGAATCTTCATGGGCCAGTGTTTCACCCGGAACCAGCGTCACGCCGGTCAAAACGTCGGATACAATCGGATCACCAATCGGTGGATATAAAACGGTCCAAAGGTCCAAGTCCGTGTTGTCAAGCAGGATGTTGTCGACGGTCGTGTTTATATGGATGGTCGAAGCCCCGGGCGGGACGATCTGCGTGTCGGTTTCGAGGCTAACGGATGCTTCTGGTTCAAATTTAACCAAGTCATGTTGAGTAAAACTTATGGCGAACAAAACAAGACCGCCATCATTTGCGACCGCCATAGCTGGTATGTTGCGATCGTCTCGCTCAACGGACCAATGTACACTAAGGTCCATATTCACCTTGCTGATTCTGTAACCAGGGTCATAGTCGTTAATAGACGACAGCACCAACAACTTGTTGTCAGCTGATTTTAATAAATCCGCGGCAAACCAATTCTCATAGGGCCATCGGCGAACCAGATGATCCGTTCCTGTTCTGGGACCATGCACAACAAGTACCGGCCCAATCACTGGGTAAGTACCCAGGGCGAGTATGAGACCGTTCGACAGTTCGATTACGCAACGGCAACTTGAGTCGCTGGAAGGTCCATAGATAGGAAATAAAAACCCGCGACCAGCTTGGAAGCCTATTTTTTGCAAGCGGTAGTTTTGTTCACCCCAGTATGGATCGCCTTCATGACCAGCAATCAGTATACCGTCGGAAACCACCTCCATATCGTAGCCAGAATAAGCAAGGTCTCTGATTTCAAGTAAGTCACCGTTAGACGAAAACCGAAAGATCTCTGTATAGTTGTAATCCCTTTGCATACAGACAAAGCTACCATCTGGTAACTCAGCGCTTTGTGCAAACGTCCCATCACCAGAAGATTCCTGAACGAATTCCCACACTAGGTCACCGTCTTCATCCCGTTTTGCTACATAGATGTCCGAGTTAACTCTCCCGCAAACCAGATACCCTCCGTCTGATACCGCGAGTACATCATGATACCGTTCGCCAGAAGATTCATTCGTCCACAACACATTTCCCGACTCATCCAAGCGATAGATTGTCTGATAGATGACAACGATATATCCGCCCGTTTTCACGACATCGAAACTGGCTGAAGGACTGTAATGATCCGTTGTCCAAAGGATGTTTGCTTCCGGAGGCTGGGCGAAGGAGGTAACAGCAATCAGGACAACAAGGATAATCAGAGATGCGTGCTTCATGGCAAACCTCAGTTATAAAGATTAACTATATCCATAAATGGAAACTAATTTGCAGCGTGCTGAACCGCAACGAGTTAGGGTAGCCGAACCGTTTTTACATACTAACTCCGTGAGCGATCAGAAGGTGGAGGTAACGGCAAGAAAAACCCAACGTGTCTGAGACAGGTCGGGTTTCAAATTGTTCGCGGTGATTCCACAGATAATACAGGTGAGGTCATGCGCCATTTGGCTCAGAAAATATCCAAGCGCAGCCTCACACTTACTCCGCTCAACCCGCTATCGGACCAGCACCAGCTTGCGATGCAGGGTTGCACCCTCTGTTTCCGCGCGAACGAGATACACGCCGCTCGCCAGTCCGGTGCCGTTAAACGTTAACGTGTTTACGCCCGCCGCGAGTGGACCGTTGTGCAGCGTCGTCACTCTCTGACCCGTTGTCGCATACACCTCGACACACACATTCTGCGTTTTCGGCACGGTTAACGTCAACGTCGCGACGGCATTGAACGGATTCGGGTAAACGGTCAGGGCGAATTCGTCGGGCAAGAGGTCGCCGGATTCAGCAGCAACAAAAGGTTCGGCGAGGGAGGATGTCGCTGACGCCTGCTTCGTGAACTCGAACGTGCCCGCGCCCATGGTGATGTTGTGCTCGTAGCTCCCGACATGCACCCGGCAGAGATACTCGCCCGCCGGGTAATCTGCCAGAACGACCAGAGAATCCGGATGGACAATCGTTCCGCCCGGCGTCAAGGTCACGCCCGTCGAAACACCGGCGACAATCGGACCGCCGGACGGCGGCCAGAGCACGGACCACACATCCTGAACCGTTTCATTTAACAGGATGTTATCCACGGTTGCGGTGAAGTAAATATCAGAATGGCCCGGTGGGACGATCTGGGCGTCGGCATCGACCGCCACCGAAACTTCAGGTTCATACCGGGTCAGTGTCGGCGTGCTGTATGATCCTGCAATGACCAGCAGTCCCCCGTCATTCGCCAGATCGCTGTCAAACACGTAAGGTCCGTCTTGATCAATCAGCCAGTGACAATTGAGTGCGAAATCGTACTTGCCAATCGCACCACGGCCAACGATCACTACGGAACTGTTGGCGCGTTCCGCTCCCCAGACGGGCATGTCCAGAGCGGCGGGAAGGATATGGGAGCGGAGTCTGTTTCCGCCTGCGTTGTGGAGAGATGCTGAATAATTTAAGGTACCATTGAGATTTCCCAGGGACATCAGTAGGCCGCTGGACAATTCGAATGCATAAAATGCAATGGAATTGCCTCTGTTTCCGTACGTGGAATACCAAGACAGTGGTGTTCTAAGTTTCCAAAGACTGTACCGTGTATAAGCGCTCCCGTACCAATCGGTATAGCCAGCAATCAAGACTCCACCGCTGACAGGTTCCATCGAAAGGCCGGTATGATAATCGCGGAAGAATTGGTCGACAAGATTCCCAGCCGGATCGAGCCGGTCAATCCTGGTCTCGCCAATTCGTGGGCGACATAACTCAGCACCGCCCCCCGGCAGCTCAACGATAAATTTAAACACCCCCTCATCACCGGCATTATCGCTGTACATCCAAACGACATCCCCGTTGCTGGTCATCTTCACAACGTAGCTGGGTTCACCATAACTCGTATTTCCGCACAAGATGAATCCGCCATTTTCTGCAGGATCGATGTCCCAAATATTGAACGGAGGGTTTATCGTCCAAAGCTCGTTTCCGTCTTCGTCCAACCGTGTCAGGAGTTCATCACCACCTACCACCAGGCCTCCCTTGGGAACGCGAGCGACGGCGTTGAAGTCGCCCTGCAACGTCCAGGCAACGCCGGGTGGTTGCGCAATAGCGTATGTCGCAAAAAAGACGACAAAGACTACGGCAAACGCCAGAAGTCGATTCATCCCCCCCCCCGTCCCCAGTTTTGTCTACTGCAAAAATGGTCTTTCATCTAAAGTGATATGTCGGAAGCTCCGAATCAAGTTTTTGGGGCGGGCCGAACACGAAAACCCCCAGAACCATGAGCTATGGGGGCGAATCAAATTCGCGTAATACGTCTGGCTACCGCTGCATCTCGAAGATGTAGCCGTTCGCCTGCTTCACACGCTGTTCACGTTCCGCGAGCAGCTCGTTGATCTTCTGCAGGTCGGGTTCCTCGATGTACCAGCCGGACGCGCCTGCGTTCTGCTCGATCTGCGCGGGACGCCTGGCCCCGGCAATCGCGCTGGTCAGCTCGGGACGGCGCAGTGTCCACGCCAACGCCAGCTGCGCGACGGACTTGTTGTACTTCGCCGCGATCGGACGCAACTGGTCAACGAACCAGAGGTTGATCGAGACATTCGGCTCGATGTGTTCCTTCGATTTGTTCCGCCAGTCTTCGTCGTCCAACTTTTTATCGCCGAAGTTGTCGGTCAGCAGGCCGGCCTGCATCGGGCTGTAGCAGACGATTCCGCAGTTGTTGTCACGGCACCAGCCGAGCTCGGCGTCCTCAATCCAGCGGCGCAACATGCTGTACGGCGGCTGCAGGCTGGTCACCGGGTGGATTTTCTGCGCACGTTCGAGGTGCTGCGTGAGGAAGTTCGACACGCCGCCGTACCGGACCTTCCCCTCTTCGATCAAACGGCCGATCTCCGCCCAGCCTTCCTCGATGCGTTCGTCATCGTTCGGCCAGTGGATCTGGTAGAGGTCGATGTGATCCACGCCGAGCCGTTTCAGGCTGGCCTCGCACTCAGCGCGGACACTCTCCGCCTTCAAACTGTTGTCAATGTTGCCGTTGTCGTCCCAGACCATGGAGCATTTGGTGGCGACAAAAACTTCGTTGCGGCGGTCCTTGATCGCCTCGCCGACCACTTTTTCCGAATGGCCGAGACCGTAAATCGCGGCGGTGTCGACCCAGTTGATGCCGACGTCCAACGCGTGACGGATGGTCAGAATCGAGTCCTTGTCGTCCTGGCTGCCCCAGCCGAAGGCGTACCCGCCACCGCCGATCGCCCACGCACCGAGGCCGATCTCGCTGAATTTCATGTCACTATTGCCAAGCTGGCGATAATCCATCAGTCGCTCCTGGTTGTGTTTCCCGAAGGTTGAACAGTGCGTGGAAAATAGAACGCTGGAATGAAAAAGAGGGGGTTCCACTTGCGTGGAACACCCCTCAGACTGCTGACAAAGTCCCCACGGGCTCTCGACCTGTGGGGATTTGTTTTGTATCTTTGTAGATGCTACCTACTTCCAAAGCTCATCAAAGCGCAGCGGAGCTTATTTACATTGACGATTTGGTCCCGGACGATCATCTTTTGCGGAAGATTGATGCGGCAATTGATTTTTCGTTTATCCGGGATCGTGTAAAGCATCTCTACAGCGCCGACAATGGCCGTCCGGCTGTTGACCCTGTCCTTCTGTTCAAGATGTTGTTCATCGGTTACCTGTACGGAATTCGGTCCGAGCGTCAGCTGGTGCGTGAGATCCAGGTCAATGTTGCCTATCGCTGGTTCCTCGGGCTGGATCTGCGTGACAAGGTGCCGGACGCGTCCACGATCAGCCAGAATCGACGACGCCGTTTCCGTGAAAGCACCATCTTCCAGGAGATCTTCGACGAGATCGTGCTGCTGGCGATCCGTCGTGGCCTGGTCGATGGCCGGGTCTTGTTCACCGATTCGACGCACCTGAAAGCCAGCGCGAACAAGAAGAAGTTCAAGAAGCGGCAGGTGACAGTGGCGACGAAGTCGTATCTGTCCGATCTGGAAGAGGCGGTGGATGCGGATCGCCTGGCGCATGGCAAAAAGCCACTGAAGAAACGTGACAATGACGATTCATCACCGCCGGCGACAAAGGAAATCAAGGTCAGCACCACCGATCCGGACAGCGGCTTCATGGTCCGGGACGGCAAGCCGCAGGGCTTTTTCTACCTTGACCACCGTACCGTAGACAACAAGGCCGGAATCATCACCGACACGCATGTCACCCCCGGCAATGTACATGACAGCACCCCCTACCTCGAGCGTCTCGACACACAGATTCGCAAATTCCACTTCCCGGTGGAAAGGGTCGGTCTCGACGCCGGCTACAATACCGCCGCCATCTGCAAGGGGCTGGAGGATCGAAAGATCGACGGCGTGATCGGCTCGGTACGTACGACACGCAAGAAGGGAATGCTGGCAAAACGACTGTTTGTGTACGATTCGCTGGGGGATGTCTACCACTGTCCCGGCGGCCAGACACTACCGTATCGCACGACGACACGTGAAGGCTACCAGGAATATGTTTCCGACCCGTCGTGCTGTGTCCTCTGTCCCCTGTTGCAGCAATGCACCGAAAGCGCCAATCACCGCAAGGTGGTCACCCGGCACGTGTGGCAGGCCAGCCGTGAAAAGATGATCGCGACCGCTCGGACAGAACGCGGACGGGCCACGTACCGGCGACGACGGGAGACGGTCGAACGCAGCTTCGGCGAAGCCAAACAACTGTATGGCCATCGCTATGCCCGGCTGCGCTCGATAGCCGGAGCACGTGAACAATGCCTGCTGTCCGCCGCCTGCCAGAACATGAAGAAGATCGCCATGACAATGGCGAAACACCCCTCTATCTCAAGACTATGGACCTATTTAGCCGGTCTTCTATCCCAGCGCACCACGCTCAACGGTCTCGATAGAAAAATCGAGCGAAGAACCAAACACAACCTGCCAACTACACCACAAATCCAACCAGTAGGATGTGCCGTGTGAATACAAAACAAACCCCATCAAATGACGGGGTTTGTCAGCAGTCTGAGGGGGTTCCACTTGCGTGGAACACCCCTCCGGAGAAAAGCGACGACGTGCCATCGGCACGACGCTGTCCCGCGCGATTCGCCGCTATTCGTTACGGATCGAGTTGACTGGATTCGAGAGGGCGGTGCGTACCGAGAGCAGGATCACTGTCCCCAGCGACACCACCAGTAACACCACCAGCGAGAACACGAACGGCACCGCTGTGATGTCGATGTGGTACTCGTAGACGCCGGTCAGCATCATCTTCAGCAGCAGATACCCAGGCACCAACGCGAGCAGCGATCCGATCAGCAGGATGATGCCGATGGGACGGGTGATCAGTTGCACGATCTGCGTCACTGTCGCCCCCAGCACCTTGCGGATGCCGATTTCCTTCTGACGCTTCTGCAACGTTGCCGAGACCAGCCCGATCAGCCCCATAATCGCGATCAATAGCGCTGACCCGCCGGAAAAGGTGAACACACCCAGCGCCGCCATGTTGCCGCGATAGAAGTGATCAAACAGTTCGTCCTGGAAAAAGCCGTGGTACGGCAGCTCAGGCAACGCCCGGCGGAAGACCTGCTTGATCTCCTCCGCCGTTTCGACCACCCGGCCTTCTGGCAGACGCAGCACCATGTACTTGAACTGATCCTCGGGCACAACACGGATCACCATCGGCTGGATACGCGACTCAAAATTCCAGGTGTGGAAATCGTCCGCCACCCCGATCACGGTGTACGTCTCGTCGTCCACAACCAGCGGCATGCCCGGCTGGAAGGTGAGGCCGTACTCGTCCATGAACGTCTGGTTGACGACCACCTCCTGCTGCTGATCGTCGCGCGGCTCGGTGCCGAAGGTGCGGCCCTGCAGCATCTGCATACCGAGCGTCTCGAGGTAGTTCGGGCCGACCTGCATTGAATTTGTCTCACGGACAAACTCGCCCACCTCCACCGCCGCGACGTTGATGAAACGGCCGATGTGGTCCCGTGAACCGGCGAGTGACAGGATCGCGGGGTTGCTCTGCAGTTCGTTGGCGAGGCGGGCGTACCCGTCCCCGTTGGTCACCGGAACACACAACACCCCCTCCTGCTGGTAGCCCCAGTCGAGGGTCATCTGGTAACGGGCGTTGAGGTACAACCCGGCCGGGATGATGATCGCGAGCAACGTGAGCGCGAACTGGAAGCCGATCATGATGCGCACGAAGAGTGTCTGCCCTTTCATCCCCGACGGGCCACGGAAAATCTTCACCGGCGCGAATTTCGCCGCGATGATCGCCGGATACAGCCCGGCACCGAGGCTGGTAACCGCGAGCAGGGAGGCGAGGAACAGGATCGTACGCGGCGCAAACCGCAGGGTCAGTACCGACCAGCCGCCGCCGAACAGGTGATCCAGCGCCGGGATCAACACATTGACCGCGAGCAAAATGCCGGCGATCAACGCGATCAGCACGAAGACCACATTCTCCCCGATAAACTGCCACACCAGTTGCGTGCGCGAGCCGCCGACCACCTTGCGGATGCCGATCTCGCGGAAACGGGTGGACAACGACACCAGCCGGTTGTTCGTGTAGTTGAACCCGGCGAGGAGCATCAGCACAATCGCAATGGCTGATAGCGCCGCCCCGGCAGTGCTGGAATGGCCCTCGGTGACGCCGTTGCGCAGGTTCACGTGTTCACGGGTCAGGGCCAGCAGGTTGTAGAAGTCGAGACGGGCGACACCCCAGTCGCCGTTCACCTCGCGCTGCATATCGAGGTACGGTTCAAGGATCGGACGGAGTTGCGCGGGATCTTCGCCGGGCCGCATCTGGATGAAACATGCCCGCGCCCAGTGTTCCCAGTTGTCAACCGGGGCGATGTCCCAGCGGGTGATATTGTCGAACGGCAGCAGCATGTTGAAATGCAAGCTCGAGGTTGACGGCTGATCGGCGAGGACACCTTTGACGGTCATCAGTTGACGGTGCCCATTGCTGGTCAGCAGCTCCAGCTCACCGCCGATGGGGTCGGCGTCGCCAAAGTATTTTGTCGTGGACGTTTCGGTGAGGTACAGCGAGTTCGGGTCGTCAAAGGTGGCGGCATCACCGGCGACAAACGGGAAGCTGAACATGTCGAAGAAGTCGCGCTCGACAAAGAACGCGGATTCGGCGAACACGTCCTCGTCGCTGATCATCGTAACATGCTGGTTCGACAGGCGGGTGACATGATCGACCGACGGACATTTCTCCTTGATCACCGGCCCGAGCGGGATCGGCGTCGAACTCCAGATCGCTTCATTGTCACCATGCGCAATCACATTGCCGAGCTGGTAGATATCTTCCGCGTGCTGGTGGAAGGTGTCCTTCTCCATCCAGAAGTCGATGTAGAGGAAGGTGACGACGGAACGCTGGCGGGGTTCGCCGAACTGTCGATCCGGGCCTGCGCCGAAGGTTGCCGCACGACACGGGTTGCCTACCTCGAAGGCTGGTACGTGGCCCCGGAGGCGAGACGGTCCGGCGTCGGCCGCGCGCTGATCCGTGCCACTGAAGACTGGGGACGGCAACAAGGCTGCCGCGAGTTCGCGTCCGACACCCAAACCGATAACGACACCAGTATCTCCGCCCACCTCGCGTTGGGATTCGAGGACGCTGGCCTGGTGCAGTGTTTCCGCAAAGATTTGTAATACACGGATGTAAACTTTTACGCTCTTGCGAAATGGCACAAGGATTCAGAGGCACAGTTCGTTTTTTGATATATCTTGTAAACTCAGTAAATATTAGTAATTACGCCTGTATTCAATGGAGAGGCGGGTCACACAGATTTAAAACCGCGCTTGCAACATGTGAAAAAGCGTGCGTATCTTGGCTCGTTCACGCCTGAGCGGTGTTTTCGCAGATTCAAACCACCGCCGTGTTCGGAGCGAATTCCAGAGTGAGGGGGTTTCACGGAAACCGAAACAGGTTATATTCCCGGTTTCCCAGCGCCCGGCTCTGTGTCCGCCGGACGGGTGAATACGGGTAGTGCCAGCTGAAACAACTCTTCCCCGGATTTTCCGGGCGAATGATAGAGAACGGAGACCTCTAACCCAATGGATTTGACTGTACCCGGGGAACGCATTCGCGAGATCGCTCTCGTTGATGAAATGCGTCATTCCTACCTCGATTACTCCATGTCTGTCATTGTCTCGCGCGCTCTGCCAGACGTGCGGGACGGCCTCAAACCCGTCCACCGCCGCGTCCTCTACGGCATGCAGGAACTCGGCGTCGGTGCGGGACGGGCATACAAGAAAAGCGCTCGTATCGTCGGTGACGTCATGGGTAAGTATCATCCCCACGGCGACTCGTCGATTTACGATACCCTCGTCCGCATGGCGCAGGATTTCAGCCTGCGCTACCCGCTGGTCGACGGGCAAGGCAACTTCGGCTCGGTGGACGGTGACTCCGCCGCGGCCATGCGTTACACCGAAGCCCGCCTCGAACGAATCGCCGAGGAAATGCTGGCCGATTTCGACAAGGAAACGGTCGATTTTGTCCCGAATTACGACGACACGCTGTCCGAGCCAGCCGTTCTCCCGGCAAAACTGCCGAACCTGATCGTGAACGGCGTCGGCGGTATCGCCGTCGGCATGGCGACCAACATTCCGCCGCACAACCTGACCGAAGTGGTCAACGCGATCACCTTCCTGATCGACAATCCGGACGGTGGCGTAGACGACCTGATGCGTTTCATCACCGCACCGGACTTTCCCAGCGGCGGCATCATTTACGGCATCGATGGGGTACGCGAAGGTTACCGCACCGGCCGTGGACGGATGGTTATCCGGGCGCGCGCGCATGTGGAAGAAGGCCGGGGCGACCAGCAGTCGATCATCGTTACCGAACTGCCGTACCAGGTCAACAAGTCAACGTTGATCGAGAAGATCGCGCAGCTGGTCAACATCAAGAAGATCGAAGGCATTCGCGACCTGCGTGATGAGTCCGACCGCGACGGCACCCGCATGGTGATCGAACTCAAGCGGGACGCGATCGCGGATATCGTGCTCAACCAGCTGTACAAGCACACGCAGCTGCAGACCACCTTCGGCATCAACATGATCGCCCTCGACAAGGGCGTGCCGAAGCTGATGAACCTGCGCGACATCCTGGTGAAGTACCTCGCGCACCGGCATGACGTCGTACTTCGCAGGACACGGTTCGAGCTGCGCAAGGCACAGGAACGCGAACACATCCTCGAAGGTCTCAAGATCGCCGTTGACAACATCGACAAGATTATCGAGATCATTCGCAGCAGCGCCGGGGTGGAACAGGCGAAAGAACGCCTGATGTTCGAGTTCACTCCCGAACAGATCGCGAACCTGCCGATTTACGAAGAGGACCTTGAGAACGCGCAGGCGGAAGGCCGGATCAAGCCGCGTACCGGGTACCTCAGCGAACGCCAGGCGCAGGCAATTCTCGACATGCGTCTCGCCCGCCTCACCGGTCTCGAACGCCAGAAGCTGGTGGATGAGCTGACCGAAATCCGCGCGAAGATCGCCGAGCTCGAACACTTGCTCGAGCACAAGTCGGCGCGGGATGACCTGATCAAGTCCGAACTGCAGGAACTCGTCGACAAGTTCGGCGATGAACGCCGCACGGAAATCGTCCGCAACTATGAAGAATTCTCCATCGAGGATATGATCGCCGAAGAGGACATGGTGGTCACGATCAGCTTCGGTGGCTACATCAAGCGGATGCCGGTGTCAACCTACCGGCGGCAGAACCGTGGCGGACGAGGCCGGACCGGCGCCAAGCCGAAGGAAGAGGATTTCATCGAACACCTGTTCGTTGCCTCGACGCATGAATACCTGCTCATCTTCACCGAGCAGGGCCACATGCATTGGCTGAAGGTGTACGACATTCCGCAACTCGGCCCGGCGTCACGAGGCAAGGCGTTGATCAACATCCTCGAACTCGGTGGGCAGAAGATCCGCGCCGTGGTCAACGTCAAGGAATTCGCCGAGGACAAATTCCTCATCATCGCCACTCAGAACGGCCTGGTGAAGAAAACGTCGCTGGATGCCTACCAGCACGTGCGCCGTGGCGGGATCAATGCGATCAACATCAAGGATGGCGACGAGCTGATCGCGGCGGACATCACCGACGGCGAGTGCGAGGTGATTCTCGGTACTTCCGGCGGCAAGGCGGTACGATTCCGTGAGACCGACGTGCGCGCGATGGGACGTGCGGCGGCTGGCGTGCGCGGCGTCAACCTGCCGGGCGGACAGTTTACCGTCGGCATGGTGGTCGTGCGACGCGCCGGCAACCTGCTAGTCGCGACGAAGAAGGGTTACGGCAAGCGCAGTGAAATCGCCGATTACCGTCTCACCAAACGTGGCGCGGGCGGCGTGATCACCCTGAAAACCTCGCCCAAGATTGGCGAAATGATCGCGATCATGGAAGTGCTCGACGATGACGATCTGATGATCATGACGCATAAAGGCGTATTGATCCGGATGAACGTCAGCGACGTGCGCGTGATCGGCCGGGCGACGCAGGGCGTGCGCCTGCTCCGTCTCGACGATGGCGACGAAATCGCGTCGATTGCGCGTGTGGTCAAGGATGACGCGGATCCTGAAGACGTTGCGGGAGCCGACCCGGACGACGCAGAGATTGACATTGACGACATAGCCGGTGAAGACGCCACGGATGATGGCGATTCGCCGGAGCTGGGGGAACGTGGGGACGACGAGGAGTAACGTCCCCGGGGCCTGAGCCGCCCGAGCGAAAGGACTGACGATGACGATTGGCACAAACGGCAACAAAATCTCGGACGCGACCGTCCGGCGGCTGAGCAAGTATTATCGCTCGCTGAAGTATGCCTATGACCGGGGGATGCGCACCATCTCCAGCCAGGAGCTGGCGGACATGAACGGCCTCACCGCCGCGCAGGTGCGTAAGGATTTGTCCTTCTTCGGGGCGTTCGGACGCCGCGGTCTCGGCTACTATGTCGCGGATCTGCAGCGCAACATCGCACGTATCCTCGGCATCAACAAAACGTGGAATGTCGCGCTGGTTGGCGCCGGTAACATCGGACGCGCGTTGATCGACTACGACCAGTTCCGGCAGCAGGGCTTCCTGATCAAGCTGGTGCTCGACAACGACCCGAACAAGGTCGGCAACATCTACCACGGCATCGAGGTGAAGGATTTTGCCAACGCGGACGAAGAAATCCGCAAGAACAAGATCCGCGTCGCGATTATCGCCGTGCCGTCCCAGTTCGCTCAGGGCGTGGTTGATAAGATGGTCGAGTCGAAAGTTCGTGCTTTCCTGAACTTTGCGCCTATTACGGTTCAGGTGCCGGACGGCGTCTTCGTGCGAAACGAAAACATGGCGATCGAACTCGAAGCGCTGTCGTTTGCACTCACGAATCGCCGTGAGCCGCGCCGCACGATCGGGCAGTAGGTAGTAGATAGTCCTGAGTCTTGAGTCCTGAATAACACAAACGGACTCCGACAGGTGGACTTGCAGGTGGAGTGTCTGATTCAGGGGACAGCTGTGCATCGCACGGCTGTCCCCGTTCTGTTAAACCGAAGAAAACCCACGACATGAATGTCGTGGGCATGAAGAAATCTTCGTGACAGGTACAGATAGAGACGATCAGCCACGACATGAATGTCTGGGGCATGAGCGCCGCGGCTACTTCAGCAGCACAATCTTCTGCGTCGCGATCCACGATCCAGAGCTCGCCTGAACCAGATAAATCCCGGAGGCCAGCTTGTTGCCGTCGAATGTAAACTCGTGGCTGCCTGCCGGAAACTCTCCGCCCGCCAGGTCGGCTACCAGCTGCCCAGCCATGTTGAACACACGCAGGTTCAAGTCACTCGTTGACGGCAACTCCAGCGAGATCGTTGTCGCCGGGTTGAACGGGTTCGGATAAGCCGGCTGCAGCGTGAATTGGGCCGGAAGGCCGGAGGACGGCGGTTCCGTGTTGATTTCGTCCAATGTGCTCCAGCAATCCCAACCATTCGAACCGTCCAGCGACTTGATGTAGGGGTCAATGTTGTTATCAATCTTAAAGAACCGGATCTGGTCACGGAAAGCCGAAGGTTCCGGATAGTGGCCGGTGAAGACCGTCAGCACATAGTAACCACCAGCGGCAGATGCCGGGATCTGTTGTTCGAATGATTCCGTGCGACTGCTGTTGGCCGCGAATAACACGTTGGGATAAAACGCGGTGGTTGCACTCGCTTCGCCGATAACCTTGTCGATCTTCACCCAGACATCCGCGACACGACCCTGTTCCGTGCTGTTGATGAACGTCGCGTCAAATTCAACTGTCCCACCCGAATCCGGGATAGCGATGTCGGATACGGTCGGTCCGAGCGTCAGGTTCACGTCGTCAAAGCGTATCGTGGTGGCTTGGAAAACACCGCCAGGACTGCTTCCGCCGACAGCGAAGAACAGTCTCTCACCCGTCTGCCCCCAGCAGTTCATCCGCTGGAAGGTTGGGGATTCAAAAATCGTATCATGGATCAGAGTGCCTGTTTCGTCCACAGACGCCAGCCATGGGTCGGTCCAGGTTGAACCGCCCAGATAATAGCCGCCTCCGGATGCGGGAAATATGGACATGCAGTAGATGTCTTCCTGCTCATCATCCGGGTAATAGTGCAATTGCCGCAATGTTCCATCGCTGCTGTATCGCACAAAGAAAGGTTGGTTGTACGAATCGATCTCGGTATACCCGACGATGATGTAGTCGCCATTATCCGCAAGTCGCATGTCCGTAACATGGTGGTAGCTATCGCGGCCAATTAACTGCTGTGAAAGGAGCTCGCCATCCGCGCTCAGCTTCATCGTCCAGATGGCGTCAGACGTTCCCGCGATAACAATATCGCCATCCGCGTTGACCACGGATTTCATCGGCACGTGAGTTTCGCCGGGCAGATAATGCCACAAAACGTCATAGGTTTCATCCATTTTCAAGATGATCGGATCCGGAAACGCCGCGCCCGTGCTGGTCACGATGTACCCTTCATCCGGCACCACAGTGATCGACACCGTTTCGGCGGAGAAAGAAAACGACCCGACCACCGTTGTTTCGACAGTGGTCAGGTCGGCCGTGAAACGAACGAAAACGAACGGATTCGAGCCTGACTGGTGCCTGCTGCCGATGGCCACGTATTCGTCCGGATTCGTCGCGGAAGGGCAACAGTCGAAGAGCTCTATCCGGTTCGAACCGCTGATCAGCTGATGGGCGAGTAGCGTGCCGTCCGGAGCGTATTTAACCAGCAGTCCTTTCATGTCGACATTTGGATCATCTGCCCAGCCAACACCAATGATGCAGCCGTCCTCCGTCGCGAAGGCGTGGTTCAGATCGCCGCACTCCAGGGTGTCATACACCGCATTCCACGTTACATAGGGTTGCGCGAAACACAGAGAAGCCAGCAGAAGGGTGGCGAGAATTCCAGCGAAGCGTGTCATGGTCAATCCCCCGATGTGATGATTATTAATCGGTTTCCGAACGATACGGTCACTGTATTTTCGTAAGAAGAAGGAGCGTGATCTGTTTTAATGTATACGGAATAGTACAGACAGGCAACTTGATCTGTTTGATTTACGCGTTTTTGACGAGTTAACCTCCACGAACCCCAGTGGAAGCATGCCCTGTTGGTAAAGCGATCAGGCGCAGATGAACTCCGGCTCAGCCACGACATGACTATCGTGGGTACTTGTGTGAAGCCTGTCGCTTGCCGAACGCCGCGCCGCGCCGTAGCTTCATCGCCGGAAACACGCCTGTTCACACCGTTACGGGCAAACGGATCCCGCTATGCTGTTCAATTCACTCACGTTCCTCGTCTTTCTGCCAATCGTCTTCCTGCTCTACTGGGGGCTGGGACGACGCCGTGTGCGCCTGCAAAACGCCTTCCTGCTGGTTGCCAGCTACATCTTCTACGGCTGGTGGGACTGGCGATTCCTCAGCCTGATCTTCCTCAGCTCACTGGTCGATTACCTCGCCGGGATGGGGATGACGAAGGGGGATGGAAGTCAGGAGAGGGACGGTGAATCCCGACTTGCAAGCAAGTCAGGGCGCACACCCCTAAAGGAAGGTGACGGTTCGTCCGCGTCCGCAAGTTTTTTGACACGGGCACGTTTGAGGAAACGCAAGTTGCTGCTGATTGTCAGCCTGGTGGTCAATCTTGGCATCCTGCTGACATTCAAGTACTTCGGCTTCTTCATCGATTCGTTCGCCGAACTTTTGAACGCGTTCGGCCTGCAGGCGAACCTGCCGTCGCTGCGGCTGATTCTCCCGGTCGGCGTCAGCTTCTACACCTTTCAGACGCTCAGCTACACCATCGACATCTACCGCCGCAAGATCGAGCCGACGCGTGATCCGGTCGCGTTCTTCGCGTTCGTCAGCTTCTTCCCGCAGCTGGTCGCCGGGCCGATCGAACGCGCGTCCAACCTGCTGCCGCAGTTTCAACGTGAACGCTCGGTGACCAACAGCGACCTCAGCGAGGGGTTCCGCCAGATTCTGTGGGGCTTCCTGAAGAAAGTGGTGGTCGCGGACACGGCCGCCGGCTATGTCAACGACATCTTCGCGTCCAGCACGACCGTGGACGGCCTCACCCTGTTCATCGGCGTCTTCCTGTTTGCGATCCAGATTTACGGCGATTTTTCCGGCTATTCTGACATCGCCATCGGCACCGCGCGGCTGTTCGGCTTCCGGCTGATGCGGAACTTCGCCTACCCGTATTTCTCCCGTGACATCGCGGAGTTCTGGCGACGCTGGCATATATCGCTGTCGACGTGGTTCCGCGATTATGTCTACATCCCGATGGGCGGCAGTTATGTGCCCAAGGGACGGCGGATCTTCAACATCATGGTCACCTTTACCGTCAGCGGTCTGTGGCATGGCGCAAACTGGACCTTCCTCGCGTGGGGCTTCCTGAACGGCGCGTACTACATTCCGTTGATGCTGCGCGACAAACAGAAACAGTTTACCACGATCCCCGCTGAGGGACGGCTGTTCCCGGCGTTCGGCGAGGCGTGGCGAATGGTGCTGACGTTCCTGATCACGCTGCTGGCGTGGGTTTTCTTCCGCGCCGATTCGATCGGGCACGCATTCCAGATTCTGACACAGATGGCGACGCATCCATGTGGCGGGCTGGGGTACGGTGCGTATCTGACGCCAATCGCAATGGCGGTCGCATTGCTGGTGGTCGAGTGGCTGCAACGGGACAAGGAATTCGCGTTGCAGATCGGCGCGTGGGTGTGGCCGTTGCGTTGGACGGCGTACTACACGGTCCTGTTCATCATCCTGTTCTTCGGCGAGTTCGGAGAACGGGAATTCATCTATTTCCAGTTCTGATTCGTTGGCTGGCATGAAGTTTGGCAAACCCATACTGCGCGGCATCGCATTCCTCGCCGGATTTCTGATCCTCGCGGAAATCCTGCTGCGGACTGTTGTGCCCGCGTGCGACGTGCCGCCGATGGAACTGAACACCGAATACGGTTTCCTTTATTATCGAACTGACGGGCCGCGCTCCGGGCTGTTCACTCAGGGCCAGCGGGCATTTCACCGCTCGCACTGGCATGTCAACAACGACGGTTGGATCTTTCCGGACGACTACCACCCGCCCGATGGCCGCCACCGGCCATTGATCGCGATGTTCGGCTCCTCCTACATCGAAGGCATGTGGGTCGAGCCGGACGAAAACCCCGGCGTTCGACTGCGGGAGAACCTCAACCAGCGGTTCCTGGTCTATAACTTTTCGATCTCCAACTCGGTGCCGTCCGAACACCTGCAGGAAGCGCGATATGTGCGTGATACCTACGCACCCGAGGTGTACCTGTTTATCCTGCAGCCCGGTTACCTGATCGGCTGCACCGACCTCGACCCGGAACGGACACGGTTCGCCGTCGAGGACGATACCGTGCGAGTTGTGCGGCCAACCGTGCTGCAGCGTGGTGCGCTGGATGGTGTCAAGCAACTGATCCGCAAAAGCGCTTTGCTGCGCTATTTGCTGTGGAACATGCGGCTGGCGGCGGCGTTGCAGGGCGTGGCGGCGGAAGACCAGGTGGACGCGATCACGGTGCGGAACACGGTGTATGACGACAGCACGGAAGCCGTCGCGGAAACGGTCGCGGAATACCTCTGCCGGCAGATGCGGGAACGGCTTGGCGAGAACGCCGTCATTGTCATCGCGCACGGCGACATCTACCACGACATCACTCCGCCAGCCGTTCATCCGGAAGAGGCAATCCTCGAACGGGTCGCGCCAGAGTTCGGAATCTACACAATTCCGCTGACCGACGGCTTTTACCGCCACTACCTGCTCGATCGGCGGTCGTTCAAGTTTGACTACGACATGCACTGGAACGCGTACGGCCTGCAAACCCTGGCGGATATCCTCGCGGATGGCCTGCGTCCGATTCTCGAGACCGAGTTCCCGCGCTACACGGCCGGGAACCCAGACACCGCCTCTACCGTTCAGCAGTAAAAAACAAGTACTTTCCCTCGATCAACAACCCAGCGTCAACGAGATCCCGGTCGTGTTTGTCACACGTCGACAACGAAACCCGCTGCTCCCGGTTGTAATGTGCCTGAGCGTTGTGTTCGGGTGGCTCAGCGCCTCGCCGGCACACGCGCTCGACCCGATCGAGGAACAGTACGTGTTCATTAATTCGGCGAACGGGCTGGCGTGGACGAAAGACTTCTCCGGCATCGCCGGGATCGGGTTCGGACTGTCGACCGTGCGCAGCGGCGGCAGCAACCGGGTTGACCTGCAGTTTACCTACGCGTATTCCCCGCTCGACCAGATCAGCGACCTCAACAGCCGCATCGACGGCGGCGTCAACATCTTCTCGCTCGGTGTCGACTACAACGCTTACACCACGCCGGGCTACACTTTCATCGGCCAGTATTTCACCGTCGGGCTGGCGTACAACAACATGTCGTGGGGCTACACCGAAGCGGTGGAAATCGAGGGGACGACGGTCACCCGGGACGCCCTGTCCGGCATGGAAGTCTACTTCGGCGGCGGGCTGGTGATTCAACAGTGGGAAGGCATCACGCTGTACGGCGAGTTGCTGCCCGGGTACATCTTCTGGATCGGCGGGTCCAACCGTGGTTTCGAACGCGAAAGCTTCGACCGGTTCTACAATCTCAAGCTGAACCTCGGTGTCGCGCTGCGGATTCGCTGACCGCGCAACCCCACTCCCAAGCCGCCAGACCACCTTCTCAGACTCAACTCACTCGGAACCAAGAGTTTAGTTTCGTAACGAAACAATATGCCGCGCAGGCCGCACGCTTCTCAGCGCACTGTTAAAGGGCCAAAATGATGGGCTGTGACTGAGGGGTGGTCTTGTAATTGCCGATATAAACGCCTTATATAGCAAGAGGCGATGTGCCTGATACAGGTGCTGTCCGACGGATGGACGAGGACCTGTCGCAAATGGCGACCGCCGCAGAACGAATAACCTTCTCATAGCCAGACAAAAAACGGCCGCACTATTGCGGCCGAAAGCAAGCAAGAAAAGGTTTTGACTCGAGACTAAACAGGCCGGAACCGCCCCTTGTTCTCAGGCTTAAACGTTCTTCAGGAACCGAAAACCCACTCAATCACCCGCCTGATCCTCCACAAGCAGCATGGTCAGGTCGGCACGAACGTCCCGCAACCAGCTGGTCATCGCATCGGTAACCGCCGGGACAAAGCTTTCGACGCGTCCATTCTCGCGGTCGATATGATACTTGTACGTTTTCTGCAGCACCAGCTGCTTGTCATACGTCGGCTGCTGGATACGGAAGACAGTCAGCATGATTTCCACCACCGCGGCCTGCTGATTTTTCCGGTTGTCGGCGTACAGCTTGACCAGACGGCCGTGCAGTTCGTGTGTCGGTGTGATCCCTGTAGTCATCAAGAAGACACCGTCGTTGAACAGACCGGCGTGTACCATGTCCTCATTCAGCAAGTCGGCCATCAACTGTTCCGGCGGGGCGATCCAGCGATGGTAATAATACGTTTCCATCTCGTGATCACCTTCCTTGTATCCGATCCGGTCGCCGTGTTGTTCGGACACGGTGGAAAATGGCAGAATCAGCAAGGCGCCATCATACTCCTGCGCTTCCGGGCCCGCGAGTTCGGCGGGATGAAAACTGTAGCGCACGATCTCCAGGCTTTCCCGCGGCAGGCTGAAGCAGCCGGCAAGCAGCAGGAGCGGAATCGTCACAATCAGCAGGCGTTTCATCTAGCTCCTCCTACCTTTCCTTCTTCGGTGGCGAGGAATACAGCACACGGCCGGGGTATTCCTCCAGCGACAGCAACAGAGCGTTCACCTGTTCCAAGGTCTGGTTCAGCTCGGTGACGCTGAGACTGAGCTGGGTTACGACTTGCGAGATCGAGTATTGCGACTGGCCCATCAGGTCGGATGTCTGGTCGAAGGTCTTGTTGATGTTCGCGAACAGGGAATCCGCACGCCGGGTCAGTTGCAGGTTCTGAACGTCGGAATCGAGTGTCTCGAGCGCGTTGTTCAGGTGCGTCGTCCCTTCGCGTGCTTGGATTGACGCCTCCTGCAGCTCGGTCATCATCATATCGAGACGGTCAGCCAGTTGCTGCTGTTTCAGCTGCGCGATCATCATTTCCATGTTGGCGACGGCGGTGTTCAAGTCATACACCCAAGCGGTAAATTCATCGGCGGTGATGATGCTGTCTGCGTGCCCCATCACTTGAGTTCCGGCACGCATGAACTCCTTGGCCTCGTACGATATTCCCTCGGTATCGACCTTCATGAACTTTTCATAGACCGACTTCAGCGCGGTTTCCAGTTCCTCGAATCCGCCGGGAACACTTGGAATTACAGGATATTCCGGATTGAAGTCGAGCATTGGCGCGACGGACAGTTCCATGTGGTTCGCGAAATCGACTTCGAGGTATCGCAGGCCGGTGATGCCGGTGATATTCATCTGCACACCGAGGCTGTCGTTCACATTGAAACTGGATTTCAGGGCCATCTCGACTTCGATCAGCTCGCCGTCCGGCGCGATACTCATGCCGGTTACCTTGCCGATGGTAACACCGCGAAACTTCACTGGGCTGTCGAGGTTCAGGCCCTGGACGCTGGTATCGAAATACGTGACGTACTTATTGTCCTGCTTCAGCATGTCCGTGGCGCCGAAATAGATCAGCGCGATGATGACCAGGGAGATGCCGATGACGACAAACGCGCCCACGCGCATGGCGTTGGTTTTAGCAGACGGCATGGCGTCGCCTCCCCTGTTGCGGAATCGCCGTTCTTCCGGCGGGACTCTGGATTCGCATGGTTAATCTCCGCTGTCGTTCGTCATCAGGCAGCGCCGGTTTCTTCGAGACGTTCCCGGTGGAAAAATGCGTTTACCCGTGGATGCCCGCTGTTGCGCAGCTCGTCCGGGGTTCCCTCCGCGAGGATGCCGGGCACATCCTTGCCGAGCATGATCGCACGGTGGGCGATGGCGTGAATGCTGGGCAGCTCATGCGTTACCACCACCATCGTGATGCCGAGTGACTTGTTCAGGGTGATGATCAAATGGTCGAGCGAGGCGCTGGTGACCGGGTCCAGGCCGGCGGACGGTTCGTCGAAGAACAACACCTTCGGATCGAGCACCATCGCCCTCGCGAGGCCGCCACGTTTCTGCATGCCGCCGCTCAATTCACTCGGCATCAGGTTCTGCTTCCCGCCGAGGCCGACCATCTCCAGCTTCAGGTTGACCAGCTCCTCGATGGTTTCCTCGGATAATTTGGTGAACTCCCGCGCCGGCATGGCGACATTGTCGCCCAGCGTCATGGACTTGAACAGCGCTCCAGACTGGAACAGGACGCCGAAATCCTGGCGGACACGGTCCAGTTCGTTTTCCGACGCTTCGACGAGGTTCAGGTCGCCGTAGTGAACCGTTCCGCCCTGGGGTCGCCGCAGCATCAGCATGTGCCGCAGCAGCGTCGATTTGCCGCAGCCGCTTTCGCCGAGGATGACGAGAATTTCGCCCTCGTACACATCGAAGCTGATATCGCTCAGCACGAGATTGTCCTCGAAGCTGACTTCGAGATCACGGACCCGCATCACTGCCTTGCGTTCGTCATCCATCAATTCAACCCCAGGTACTGGAACAGGACGACGAAAATCGAGTCAGCGATCACGAGCAAAAAGATGCCGCTGACGACGGATTGCGTGGTGCTGCGGCCGACGCCCATCGCGCCGCCGCTGGTTTCCATGCCGCGGTAGCAGCCTACGCCGGCGATCAGGATCGCGAAGAAGAACGATTTCAACACACCCGAGCTGATATCCCAGAGACTGACCGCTTCGCCGAGTCGTGTGATGAAGATCGTTGGGCTGACATCGAGGCTGAACTGAGCGATCACCATCCCACCGACAACGCCGAATAAGTCGGCGAACATGGTCAACAGTGGCAGGGTGATCAAGGTGGCGATGATCCGCGGAATGACCAGGTACGGCACAGGTTTCAAGCCCATGACCGTTAACGCGTCGATCTCTTCGCTGATCTTCTGCGTGCCGATCTCCGCAGCGAATGCCGATCCGGAACGTGCGATCAACAGAATCGCCGCCATCAACGGGCCGATTTCACGGCTGACGCCAATCCCGATCAGGTCGGCGATGAAGATGTTCGCGCCGAACTGTTTCAGCTGGATCGCGGATGAAAACGCGATCACCAACCCGACCAACGCGCTCATCAGGCCGACAATCGGCAGGGCATTAGCACCGGTTTCCTGCACGTACCGCGCTACATCGCCCCAGCGCACCTTCGTCGGGTTCCTGAAACTCCAGATTAACGCCAGGGTGACCCGCCCGATGTAGCCGAGCATCTTGCGCATGTCCTGCCACGCGTCCAGCGCGATCAGGCCAATGCGTTCCAGCTCGTTCTTCGGTGGTGGCGGTGTTTCAATCGCGTCGGAGGGTTCGTCAAAGTGGGACAGGTCGAACAGTTGACGGACACGCTCGGGGATGTTTTCAAATTCGAGACGGCGGTTGTCGTGTTCCAAGGTGGTCTGCAATCGATGAAACACGGCGAGTCCGGCGGAGTCGATTTCCTCCAGCCCGGACAGGTCAAAGACCACCGTCTCGCTACCCGTGTCCCGCGCATAAGCGCTGAACTCGGCGTACGACTGCTCGGCGTTCTCGATAGTAATAGGATGTGTGACCGTGTGAGCCACGTCCCGCGCGCTCCTCACGGGCGCATGCCCCTGCGCCCCGCTTTTGCCCCTGAAACAGATCGTTCAAGGTACTGTTCCGGCAGAAGAAAGAAAAGACGGGGGTTGTGGCGGATGAGACGGCTGAGCAGGGATTAGCGGCTTCCAATCGCCGCGCGGAGGGAGGCCTCAACGCCGTCGATCATGCGGTCAAACGTGAAATGCTCGAGCACGCGCGATTTCCCGGTGTCGCCC
This sequence comes from bacterium, assembly GCA_963675295.2. Taxonomy (GTDB): domain Bacteria; phylum Electryoneota; class Electryoneia; order Electryoneales; family Electryoneaceae; genus BMS3BBIN04. Next base: position 202,147 of record CAXXKJ010000002.1, on the reverse strand, counting down.
ATCGTGCGAAGCTGGTCGGGTGATTTCTCCAGCGCGCGCAGCAGATCAACCCACGGTTCGACCACGCCCATCGGCAGGATCCAACCGGCGGACCCGTTGTCGAGCAGGTATTCGACGTCCCCGGCGGGAGTTGCGGCGACCGGTGTACCCGCCGCCATCGCTTCCATCAACGCGTTCGGCATGCCCTCATCCAGCGACGGCAACACACCGAGGTCCGCACATGCTGCCAGGGCGCGCGCATCCTCCCGGTACCCGAGAAACCGCACACGGTCGCCGAGCTTGAGTTCATTCGCCAACTGTTCCAGCGTCTCACGTTGCCCGCCGGTGCCCGCGATTGCGAGGTGCCATCTGCTGTGGTCGGGCAGGGTGGCGACGGCGTGCAGCAACACATCGACACGTTTGACCCCCGTCAAACGGCCGGCGTAGAGCGCGATCAGGGCATCGTCCGGGAAACCGAAGCTGGCGCGTAACTGCGGATCACGAGCGGGGATGGTGGATACGTCGATTCCATTCGCGACGACATCCATCGGTTTGTCCGTGAGCCAACGTAGCGCGCGGTAGGTATCACGAATGCGGGTGGAGTTGGTCAGGATGCGGTCGGTGAAGCGCATGGTGATGCGGTGCCGCCACGTGTTATTGACCACCGGGAAGCCGTTGCGGTGCACCACCGGCAGCTTGTCCAGCTTTGCCGCGACGCCGCCGGTGCGGACGTCCTTGTTGTGATGCACGACGACCACCTCGCAGCCGGTTTCGCGCAGGTGACGACGGATTGCGAACACGGTCGCTGGACGGTAATCGTAGCTGATTGGCAGGGTGAGGGTTGGTAACGGCGAGGCAGTGGCGCGTTCGGCGAACGGCGACCCGTGCCGTGCGACCAACGTCACGGCATGGCCCCGCTCGGCGAGGCCGACGGCGGAGCGCAGGGTCCAGCCCTCGCCGCCACCCCAGTCGGTGGCCAGGTTGACGAAACTAACCTTCATTGGCCCGTACCAATCCTTGTAGCACCTCGTTCAATTCCCGGCCCATCCGCTCCCAGCTGAACTCCTTGCGCACTGTTTCCAGGCCTTGGGCACCCAGTTTCGCACGCAACTCAGCATCCCGGCACAACGTTTCGAGCTGGTCAACGAACTCCGCCTGGTCATCGTTCCCAACGAGGATCAAGTCACGCCCTGAGACCAGCTTCTCCGCAGCGCCACCCGCCGAGGTGGCGAGGGTGGCAACTCCACGTCCCAACGCCTCGAGCATCGAATTGGACACACCTTCGGTTCTGGACGACATCACCGCAACATCCGCCGCGCCGAGGTAACGGTCGAGGTGCGCCGTCAGGCCGGGGAATTTGACGAAGTCACCGGCATTCAGTTCGGCGACACGGTTCATCAGGCTGGCGTTCTCATTGCCGTGGCCGAACACGTACGCCTGGACCGGAATGCCACGTTTGCGCAACTCTACCGCCGCTTCGATCACCCAATGCCAGCGCTTTTCGGTCGCCAGCCGTCCCGCGCCGAGCACGAAGATCTCGCCCTCGGCCAGGCCGAGTTCGGTGCGCACGCCTGTGCGGATCTCGTCACCGCCCCGGCCGGGAGTTTCGACGCCGTTGTAGATCACGTGCACGGTGTCCGGATCAATCAACGGGCTGGTCGCGAGAATGTCCTTGATCGCGTGCGCGTTGACCATGATCGCGGAAGGCAGGGTGCCGTACCGCAGCCGGTCCCGCCAGTAGCCCTCGCGCGGTTTGCGTTCAACACCGAGCCGCAATAGTTCCGGCACACCAGCCAGTTTCGCGGCCAGGCCACCGAGCCAGTAGTCACGCACCCGGGTCGCGATGAGGACATCGGCGTGACGACGCAGCCACGAGGTCAGCAGGTAAAACGACCACAGGTCGGCGTCGTTGACCAACGGGAGCGGACGAAAGTGCAGCGTTCCGGGACCATCCTTGTACGGCGCGGGTTTGGACAGACGCTCCATGAACATCAGCGGTTTGCGTGCGATGAAGGTAACGTCATGCCCCATCGCGGCGAGCGTTTCCGCTGTGCGCAACGACCACTTTTCCGTGCCCGCCCAGACCGTGGACGAACACAGCATCGTGATCCGGAGTTTCCACTCGGAGGTGTCCGCAGTCATGACTCGACCCCCTCCACCAACCCCTGACTGGTGGCGAGGACGCGATACGGTTCACAGGAGGACAACAACTCGGCGTGGGTACCTTCGCCCGCGATACGGCCCTGTTCGAGCACGACGATTCGGGGTAGATCCTTCACCGCCGCCAATCGATGGGTCACGGTGACCACGGTCCGTCCCTCGGTCAACCGGGACAGCGCCGCCTGGATCGCCGATTCAGACTCGGCGTCGAGGGCGGAGGTGGCTTCGTCGAGCAGCACAATCCGTGGGTCACGCAGGAGCGCCCGTGCAATGCTGATCCGTTGCCGCTGACCACCGCTGAATAGCGCGCCGGTTTCGCCGACCACGGTATCGTAGCCCTCGGGCAATGTGTGGATGAACTCGCCGGCGTTGGCCGCCATCGCCGCCGCACGGATCTGGTCGGCGGTGACATCGTCGAGGCCGTACGCAATGTTCTCCGCGATGGTCGTGTGGAAGAGGATCACGTCCTGGGTAACAATCCCGAACAACCGTCGGAGTTCGTTCGGGTCGAACTCGCGCAAGTCGCCGCCGTTTAACGTGATCCGGCCCTCGGTCGGGTCGAAGAAACGGGGCAGCAAATTGAGCAACGTGGATTTGCCGGAACCGGAGCGTCCGACGATCGCCAACCGTTCGCCGGGACGGATCGCGAGGTCAATGTCGGATAAGACGGCGGGCGCGTCGTCGGTGTAACGGAAGGTGACATGATCCACCTTCAGCTCGCCGGTAAACCGGTCAATCGGCTTCGGCTGCGCGGGGGTTGGCAGGGTCGGGACGCTGTCCATCAGGCGAAAGACTCGGTCTCCGGCGGCTTCGGCGACCTTGATGTTCGCGGTCACATTACCCAGCGACAGCAGCGGCGTCAGCAACGCGAACAGCAGCACGAGGAAGCGGATGAAGTCCTCGCTCGCCAACGTTCCACGTACCAGCACCAGCTCGCCGCCGACATACAACAGCACGCTGATGATCAGCACACCGACCAGTTCGTTGAGCGGGATGACCAACCGGCGGTACCGCTCCTGAGAGATCGAGCTGCGGTAGTGGCGGCCGGTGAGGCCGTGGAACCTTGACCGTTCGCGCGGTTCGGCGGTAAACGCTTTGACGACACGAATGCCCGCGATCATCTCCTGCAGCCGGCCGGTCAGGTCGGCGATCCGTTCCTGCACACGAACCGCGTGTTTCTTGATCTTGCGACCGAGCAACAGCACCACCGAGCCCACCGCCGGGACAACAACCAGCGCGGCCAATGTCAGCTTCCACGACACCGCCAGCAACAAAAACAGCACCACGACGGCGTTGATCGGGTCACGGATCAGCTTCGTGAAGCTCTTGTTCAGCGCGAGGTTGAACTGCTCGACGTCGTTGAGGACGCCGGAGATGAGGTCGCCACGGCGTTCGCGTTGGAAGAACGCGAGGTCCTGCCGCATCAGCTTGGAAAACAGGTCGTCGCGTAACGCCTTGATCACGCGCTGTTCGACGAAGCTGATGTACCACAGCTGCATGTAGGAAAACAGGTTCTTGCCGAGGAACGCAATCACGATCGCCAGCGCGGCACGGAGCAACGTGCCCTGCGGCGAATCGGTGACCAATAGCGCGGCAGTGGCCTGCTTCAACAGGTCGTTGAGCGACCCGTCGCCCGCGCCGGTGTCAAGCCCGCCCTGGAACAGCGCGGCGAGGAAACTCGCGCTGAGCCAGTACGCCGCGCCGTTGAACACGACGAACAGCAGCGTGGCGAGCAGTGACAACGTCACGTGCCACCAGTGGGGACGCATGTACGGCCAGAACCGTCGCAGGACATTCATGCCGGAAGTATCGCGCTGTTTTGGGGGGTGGTGCAACAGACGCGGGGGAGGAAGGACGGCGCCTGGTATTAGTCACCGCCGCCCATTTTGTCGAACTGGAAGGTCTGTTCGTACACCGGTTGGCCCTGGTAGTACAACCGTCCGTGTAAAAAGTAGTTACCCGGTGGTGCACCGGCCGGGATTGTCTGTGTCATTCCGGGAATCGAATGGTAAGCGCCAGGTGCGAGATTAAAATTACGCTGGAATACCGGCCCGACCACGGAATGATTCGGCGTAGTGACGTAGACGCGATAGCTGGCGTTCTGGAACGTCTGCGGCAGCTCGTTGAACAAGAGAGCGTCATAGGTGATCGTACCGCCGGTGTGCGGGACGACGGTGTTGACACCGGCGAGGGAATACGTTACCGGTTGCCAGTTGACCGTTGCCGGAACGCTGGGAATCGATTCACCTTCGGGATCGTAAAAGGCTGTGACGCGGTATTCGAACTCGCCGTAGTTCGGGAGTTGGTCGGTGAATACCGTGTCAGGCGTCGCGCCAATAAACACGCCGTTGCGGTAGATCCGGTATTCGACGAACTCGTCGACTTCGTCAGGCATGTCATCCTGAATGAAATGAAGGATCTCTCTTTTTGTGTCAAGTTGCCGTTCATACGCCTCATACATAACCGGCGGATGATCCATCGGACGGCCAGCATCGTCGAACCAGCCCTCAACTTGTTCACCGCGCTGAGGTTCTACAGAACGATCCTGCAATTGTGCATTGTAGGTGCAAGTTATATAATTGTATTTCGCCGTTACACTAGGAGCCTGCATAAAGCCAACATAACCACTTGAAAAATCAAGATCTGAGTCAGTGTCAACATAGATGCCATTAATATAGAAGTCGAAAATAGATCCATTGCCAACTACTTTTAATACATTTATTGCCCCGTCTCCACTATTAAGCGCGTCTGATTCCGTCCAATCAATAATAGGCCCTGGAAAACCACCAACCCATTGTACAACAGAATATCTATCTATCCCATAGTTATAGCCATAGAGAAACCCATAACCATTATAATTACTATCTCTTGGCCCATCACCTCGAAATAAAATTCCACGAGAAGAACCACCTTGGATATTGTGGATTTCCACTTCACAAGTAAAATCAGTAAATTCGATAATTTCACAGGCTCCCGAACCCCAATAATCATGCTCATTGTCTGAATATATTTCTGTATATCCATTATCTATTATGTAGTAAGAATACTGAGGTAATCCGTCAGCAGATGGTGTCCAGAACTCAAAATCCTGGGCAACTCCGTCATTAAAATCCTCATAGAGTCCGTTCAACGGACCGGATTCCCACATCAACTGCACTGATCCACCCGAAACCAAGCCGATATTGCAATGAATTGGGGATGGTGCAACCTGCGAGTTGACGCAGAAAGCGCTGGAAATGAGCGCAATAACCGAGAGCAGACATTTGATTTTCATGACCCTTCCTTTCGGAAATCTGGTGCCCCGGCGCTAGGGCCGCACCGGGGTACCGGAATCCACTTACGTTCACTTCAACAGAGTCAGTTTACGGACTTCATCAAGTCTGTCTGCAACATTCGCACGAACGAAATATAAACCACTTGAACACTCGCTGCCATCGAAAATAAACGCATGGCGGCCCGCACAATAATATCCATTCGCAAGGTTCGCAACGCGTTGGCCGGACAGGTTGTAAATCTGGACACTCAGTCTGGCAGCTTCCGGAAGAGCTACTGTAATAGTTGTCGTGGGATTAAACGGATTGGGCTGGATACTTTCAATACTGTAAACAGAGGGTAATGCAACTGAGTAGGCGTCTGCGCTACCATTTCCTTCGATTTCGTTCTGCGAAACGACCTCAAACCATGCCATTTCAGTTTCGTCACCGAAGAGGATTTCTTCCGGAGGATCTGTTTCTGAAATGGAAACCGTGTGGCCGACACCAAAGAAAAACTGGCATCTGTCGCCAACTGAAAACATGGAATCTGGAATAGAGACTGTGCCACCGCCTGTGTACGTATCTTCTTCCGTTCCCAATGTATCGACCGGTGATTGTGCAATGATGTCGAACCCGGGAGTAACCACTTTATACCAGGCATAGAGTTCGACCTCTGATTCTTCGTCGAGAGTATAGCTGTAACTATAAGAAAGGGTGTTGTTGAGAATCGCAGTCGATGCACAACTGACTGTCAGCGATTCCGATTCAAACGAATCACCACCGAGTTCATTCTCATACAGATAAACATATCCAGTACTCTGTATCGCATCCCATTTGAAAGACGATGCGACAATTTCAGGATAGTCGTCGCCGGTAAATTCACCTACAGCGAGTCCTTTTGCTACCTCACAAGACCCAACATCATCCTCGTCCCAATCATCCTCCCTTGGATCATCCGGCGAATCCGGGCAGTAAAAAGCATAGATTTCTTGTCCCCACAAGCTGGATGCAGCGAGGTCAAAATCACCGTCATTATCCAAATCAACCGGATAAACATCCCTGCAGGTGGCAAAATTAGGATTCAATGAACGGGCATCCACCCAGTTCACGTCGGGGTAGGTGTCAGCTTCACCAAATATCATGATGATATTGTAGTCATAATCGGGTTGATGATGACCCGTGAATGCTACTACTAAATCGTTAATATCATCATAATCAAAATCGGCAATCCTCACGGATCGAGGACTTTTCAACGACCCGATATTGAAATCTTCGTCGGGTGTGCTGTTGAACCAAGGGGAACTACCCAAACCATAATAGATGTAAACGCCCTCCTCGTCCAGGCTTACGAGGTTAGTGGACGTACAGACGATGTCCAGGATACCATCCAGATTCAGGTATCCGACCTCGACCGCGTAAGGGTTAGTAATGGTGTCAATGTCGTGCCTGGTCCAGTTTGTTCCGTCGCCATCCACATTTTCATACCACGCAAGAAGGCTTCCCGTATATGATGTTCCGGGGCCGTATATCGTCGCGACGACATCAAAATCCTCATCACCGTCAATGTCTCCTATGGCAACATTTGTGGGTTGATCTAATTCATCATCAATTGTATCCCCGAGCTGCCAATATGCAGAAGAATCATCCCAGTACCACCAAGCAATATATCCATCGGGTTCGTCAGCTCGACTTACGCCGATAATATCCTGATCGCCGTCTCCATCGAGATCACCAGTAGCCATACCTGCGGCGGCAGTGACAGGTCCCTCAATCATCTCGTTGGAGAAAGTGAATACTCCTCCGTTGAAACTGTAATCATAAGCTGCCTGGAAAGAACCATCTTCTCTGCCGTTTACGTCCAACCCATAGAAACTTGCAACGATGTCTGGATTTCCGTTTGGCCAGCTTGTCCCCATGAATTCGCCTACGAGTACATGAGTTGATCTTCTTGCGGTACTGCCACTCATCACAGTGTGTTGTACCCAACAGTGGGCATCAATACCAAAAATAAAAAAAAACGCAGACAACACCAATAATCGTACGCATGATACACCTCCCTCTCTCCAGAAATGGACATTGCCGGGTCTCCGCTGACCCGAGTTGCGGGGGGCTCTAATAAGATACAGCACCATTGTTAGCTGTCAATAGCGCGAAGCAAATTTAATAAAATTCTTACTCCGGGGAGATGGGGATTGTCAAGCTTCAATACGCATCACGCCCCGCCACAACCGCGACCAAGGTCCGCGCGAGGATCATCAGATCAAGGCCGAGTGACCAGTTTTCCACGTAGTAGACGTCGTACCGTGTGCGTTGTTCGATCGGTGCCTGGCCACGGAGGCCGTTCACCTGCGCCCAGCCGGTCATGCCGGCGCGCACGCGGTGACGCTCGTTGTACTGCGGCACCTCGCCCTCGAACTGGCGGACGAATTCCGGGCGTTCCGGACGCGGGCCGACAAGGCTCATGTCGCCCATGAAGACGTTGAACAGTTGCGGGAGTTCGTCCAAGGACCAACGCCGCAGCCACGCGCCGACCTTCGTCGTGCGGTCGTCCCCCGGCTTCGCCCACACCGGGCCGGTTTTCGCCTCGGCGTCGGGACGCATCGAACGGTACTTGAAAATGGTGAATGGCCGGTTATCCAATCCGACCCGTACCTGCTTGAAGATCACTGGGCCGGGGCTGGAGAATTTCACCGCCAGCGCCAGCGTGGCGAGGATCGGCGAGGTCAGGATGATCAGGATGCCGCTGACGAAAATGTCGAACGCGCGTTTGATCAGCCCGTTCCAGCCGGCAACAGGGTCTTCGCGCAGACGGATCACCGGCACACCGGCGAGGGTGATCGTCGCCAGCCGGCCCGGGGAGAATCCGGCCGGTTCCGGCGCGTAGAGGAAGATCAGGCGTTTGCCCTCGAGCATCTCGATCACCGAACGCGCAACGCTGAACTCGTTGAACGGGTACGCGAGGATGACCGTGTCCGGCGTTTCCCTGGTGATGAACTTGTCGAGGCGTTTTTCGTCACGTTCCGGCGCGGTGATTTTGCCGATTACGACGAGGCCGGTGCGCGGATTGTTCTCGAGACGGGCGCTGAGGGCGTCCGCCAACGGCCCCACCACCAACGCACGGTGCAATGGATTCCGCCGGAACACCTTCTCCCGGATCGCGCTGATGATCAGCCGGATGAGGATCAATCCGGCCCCGCCGAGGAACAGCGAGATCATCGCGACGAGACGCGAATATTCCAGCTCACGGTAGAAGAACAACAGCGCCGACAGAACCGCCCAGCCGATGAAGTAGCGGTAGAGGGTGAAAGCGATTTCGTGGGTGGTCGAGATGCGGAATGAGACCTTGTAGACGCCGGAAAACGCCATTGACAGTACGATGATCGCCGCCCAGATGAACGCGGAGGTGACATACATGCTCCACGGCGGTTCCATCGGGAACAGCAGACGCAGAATGTGGTCGTAGAACCATTGCGAGAAACGGATCTGGTAGGAGAGCATGAAGCTGCCGGTCAACACGCCGAAATCGAGCACGGCGGTCAACAACGGCCAGAGCAGCAACATACGGTCGTCGCGATTGGTCATCCGTACCTGGATCAGACGTCGTCTTCCGAGGACGCCTGCCCTCCCTTGTTCTGCCGCGCGGTGGTGCGCAGCGCATCCACATCAATCTCGTACCGGCGAATTTTTTCCTGCAAATTCTTCCGCGCAAGTCCGAGCGTCGCGCTGGTCTCGGACACGTTGCCGTCATTGCGTTGCAACGCGCGCAGGATAAAATCACGTTCGAAGTCCGCCCGCGCGGTGCGTAAGTCACGCAAGGACGGCGGCTTCGGCTGTGTGCTGCGGATCGTCGCGCCAAGGTCGCGCACGTCGATCCGGTCCCCCTTCGCGAGGATCACCGCTCGTTCCATCACGTTCGCCAGCTCGCGAACGTTCCCGGGCCAGGCATAACCCTGCAGGGCTTCCAGCGCCTGTTTCGTCAGTACCAGGCGCGAACGCCCAACCTGCTTGCGAAACCGGTTCATGAAGTACACCGCGAGGCCGGGGATGTCCTCCGACCGTTCCCGCAACGGCGGCAGTTCCAGCTCGATCACGCTCAGCCGGTAGTACAGATCCTCACGGAAGATACCCTTTTGCACCAACGATTTCAGGTTCTTGTTGGTCGCGGCGATGATGCGGACGTCCACATGGACCGGCGCGTTGGATCCGATCCGTTCGATGACGTGTTCCTGCAGTACACGCAACAACTTCGACTGCACCACCGGCGAGAGGTCACCGATTTCGTCTAGGAAAAAGGTGCCGCCGTCCGCCGCCTCGAACCGGCCGATACGTTGCGCGCTTGCACCGGTGAACGCGCCCTTTTCATGGCCGAACAGTTCGCTCTCGACCAGGGATTCCGGTAACGCGCCGGCGTTGACCGCGACAAACGGCTGGTCCTTGCGCAAACTGGCGGCGTGGATGGTGCGCGCGAGCAGCTCCTTGCCGGTGCCGGATTCGCCGGTGATCAGCACCGTCGCACTCGTCTGCGCGACCTGGTCGACTGCGGTGCGGAAGACGTCCGCCGTGCGTTGATTCAGGCTGTGATACTGCGAAAACGGGAGATGCTTGCGGTCTGGATCGCCGCTCGCGCCTTCCGCCAGCATCGCGAGACTGTCCGCAACCAGGCCGGGATCGTCCTCACCCTTCAGCTTGTACGCGACCACCCCGAGCTGGGCGTAGGTGAACGCGTCCTCGACACGCGCACGCTCGGTCCAGACCACCACCGGCAACCCGGGAAGCTCCGCCAGCACGCGTTGGATCAACTGCTTGCCGCCAATGTCGCCGGTGAGGTTCGTGTTGCAGATGAACACGTCGCACTGCCCGGCGGACGCAATGGTCCACGCCTGCTCGCCAGCCAACACGACGGATGCCTCCGCGCCGGACTCGATGAACAAGTCCGCGAGCTCGGACGCAGCGCTTTCGTCGTGGTCGACAATCAGGATCTGGAACGGCATCGATGGTACCCCGGGTCCGGGCGCAACAGGTTCCCGCAAAAACGGTAAGATACACGTACAACAGGCAGGATGCTTGAACAGAAGGGCTGCGGACTACGGGCTACGGGCGGCGGGTTGACAGGCGGTAGGCTGTGGCCCATTGGCTATTGGGCTATGGGTCAGTGGGCTATAGCAAAAGATGCCACGGACTAAAGCCCGTGGCACCAGCGTGGACATACGTTGGGGACACTTTGGGGACAAAGTGTCCCCTGTATGCGACCTACCGTGACCAGCGGGTGCGGGACCAGGCGGGACGCGACCAACCCTGCTCGAACACGTTGCCGCCGGCGGAGTTCCACGACCCGCTGTAGGCGCCTAGATCCGGCGGGGATCCGTCGTTGTCATACCCGTACACCGGATTGCCAGCGTTGATCGCGGGCGACGCGCTCTGCAGGCTGTATTCAAGCGCTGACCGGTTGAGATACATCGGCGGCGCGGACAACACATCCCCGGACACCGTGCCGACATTTGCCCACGCCAGCAACGAACCGACCGTGATGATCCCCGCCGGAGGCGAACCGACAACCGCCAGCTCGGAGGTCCAGGTGAGGCAGCTGTTCGCGATCCGCACCCGTCCGTAATCCGGCGACTTGGCGTACAAGCCGTACTTGTTGCCGTCCAGCGTGCAGTGGATCAGGCGCAACGTATCGGTGGATGTGTTGGACGAACTCTCCATCGCGAGGTTGTTGCCGCTGATGACCACATTCCGCGCGATACCGCTCGAACCATTCTTGCTGCGCAACGCGGTGGGACCGTGGGCGATGGTCAACGTGTGCAGCTGCGAACCCGCCGCGCCATCCAGTGTCAGCACCGCCGTGCCGGTTGCCAGGGGGGAACCGTCGATCACCACCCGGTGCGGACGGTCATGCCCGAGCAGCACAACGTCGTCCGACCAGATCGTCAACGGCTGCGCGTAGACACCAGGCTGGAAATGGACCGTGTCCGGTTCGTCCCCGTCAAGCGTTGCGCCGATGAAATCCAGCGCCGCCTGCGGACCGGCGAACGCGGCTGCGTTGTCCAGGTGCGGCGCGAGCACATCCCAGTAGCCGTCCAGATCCACCTGGTACGGATCAAACCCAGCATAATCAAGCACCGCGATGGATTCGATCGCGCCGTTGAACGGGAAGGTGCCGTTCGGGTGAGCGCCGAAGGTGGTCGCGTAGCTGGGATCGCTGAGCGGCAGGCTGTGGGCGACATTTTCCGGCGGGTTATCGTCGACCACCGCCTTGACCGAATCGGCGGTGATGAACGCACGGGCGAGATGCCACTGCCCGTCGCTGTACTCGCCGGTGGAACCGTCCGTCACGACATACGTCGCGTTGATGCGCACCCGGAACAGTCCGTTGTAGAGGAAAAACCCGTGCGTCAGGCCGGTTGTGAGCATCAGGCTGGACGCCGAGGATGTGGAACGGAACAGAATTTCGTACAACACGCCGTCCCGCATCTCGGTGGAGTCGGACGCCGCCGCGCCGAGCTGGTCGAAGTCGGTGACGCCGTCATACTGGCGGCCGTATGCCGATCCGCCAGTCACGCCGCCACGGATACCCCACGCGCCCCCGGCGAGGCTCGCACGAAGGTCGGTGGATGACCGGCCGAGCGCCTGGAAGCTGTCCGCACGGGCGACCCATAGTCCGATCACACGCGCGGGATCACGTCCAGTCAACGCGGCATATTCGTCGATGTTGTCAAAAGCCAACAGGGCTGTGGCGGAAGGGTCGACGGTCAGGGTGGATGGTGACGCCGGCAACGCCGCGACCAGCAGCAATGTCAACGCGAGTGTGGCGGCGATGGCGAGGTCGTAGGCGCGGTTGATGCGCGCAGTGCGTGTGAGGGGGACGGACCGGAGGAACCTGTGGGACGTGCCCGTGTTAATAGACTTGCAGAGGCGGATCAGCCCAGACATGAATGTCCGGGGCATGATGCCGTTGAGGGGCATGTTGGCTTGTGCCCGTGTTTGCTTGCAAACGCGGATGAAACGACTGGAATTCCCTGCGAGGACGAGCAACGGGCGCAAAATTCCAGACATGAATGTCTGGGGCAGGTGGATGCGAAGGCGGAAGGGTTTCATTGGACTGCCTCCTGCCAGGTGGTGCTGGCGATTCGTGCGCGGGCGGTGGCGAGGTCGGCGAGTTCCGTGTTGCTGATGCCGAGACCGAGCAGAACAGTCTGCAGGGAGTCGGTGAGGCCGTCGCCGGTGGGTTTGACGCACAACGTGTCCCCCGCCAGCGAGCTGCGCGGAATGGCCCAGGTGGCGACAGGTTCGGCGCTGGACCATTGGGATGGTGTGAGGAAGACATACTCGGGTGGGCCGGCGAACAACGGCGCGGTGGTGAGCAGCAGCGTGACAACGAGCGCAGGCAGCGTCTGGGGTGCCCGCCGGACAGAAGTGGCGATCATGGTGAGTCTCCAGTTGGGGAGGGTTGGGTTAGGACAACGAGTGGCGAAACGTCTGAGTCGTTTTTCGAACAGATGATGGTTGCGGATGGTTGGCTGAATTGCAGCGGCTACTGAGATGTGGCCTTGTGGCGCGGGTGTGGATCACCCGGGAGGGCAAAGATAGGGTGTTTTAGGCGTGTTGTCAATATCCAACATCGTACTGAGAGAAAAACCGCGCCGAAGCGCGGTGGGATGATGTGCGAACTCAACGTGGGGCGTGCGTCACCTGCCGTCACAATGGATACCCGCTGTGGCTCAGAACCGATCGCCGGTGTAGATCAGACGGATGAACCGTGGCCGGTAGATGTCCGCATACTGGAAATGATCCCAGAAGTCGACGCAGTTCAGGTTGTAGCTGATCAGCAGCTCGCCCGGTTCGGACAAGCTCGGGTGTGCTTTCGCGTTGTAGCACCAGACGTCTGCGTCCGGGAATTCGTCCGGCACGGTGCTGGTGTAGATCGGGTGGATGATACTCCACGGTCCACGAGGGGATGGTCCGACACGGAAGCCGATCGTCCGCGTGATGGTGTCGACGGTGAAGACCATGATGAAGCGGCCGTCCGGCAATGGTGTGACGCTGTGTTCCGACGATACCCGGTTGGTCACATGCGCGGCCTGCAAAAAGTCCGGCACCCAGTTCTGGCCATCCCAGAAACGCCACTGGTTGTAGAACGGGAATTGGTTTTCCGGCACCCGGGCCACCAGCATGTGCTTGTCAAACGGGACTTCGTCGAGGCCATAGATGTAAATGTACCCGTCCGGATTCGGTGCGCCAGCACGCACCGTGTTCGCCATGATCGCGTTGCCGAAGGAAATGTCGCCGTGATCGTCGTTCGCGTCGGCAAAAAATGGCAGCTCGTACTGCTGGTAATTGGTGAACGGCAACGTCGATCCCGGCGGAATGCGGACCATCGAGACGCCGTCACGGGCGAAGCCGAGGCCGCCACCGGGACGCATCCGGTGGGCTATCAGGTAGACGCCGCTTTCGAGTGAAATGCCGTCTGTAAACCAGTAGTATTCGTCCGGATCACTGTTCGGCGTGTCCGGCAGGAACATCGATTCCGGGTTGCTGTTCGGGTGACGATAGAGGAAACGGATGCTGTCGGGATTGAGTACGCCCGGCGCGAGATACGCCATCGTGTTATTGACCATGGTGGTGCCGTCGAGACGTTGACCGATCCCGTCCACATCACCGATGAAGGTGTCGCTGAAAATGAACAGGGTCTGGTTGTCGTGCCATGCGCCGATCTGGTCATTCCCATCGACCGGGATGGAATAGATGCCGTCCGCACCGGTCCAGCCGGTGGTCTGGTCGAGCATCGCGGTCCATTCGGGCGCTTCCTCGACAGTCCAGTTCTGTGCGTAGGACGGGGAAACCGTCGCGGCAAGCAACAACGCCAGCAGTGCAAAGGGGGCAAGTCGATTCATCGTTGGTCCTCTCTATGGATGATCCCGGCGTGCAAGCACGTCAGGGCAAACGGTCAGGTCGAGCTGTGAGCCGTGAGCTATGAGCTGTGAGCTAAAGACCACTGACAACTGATGACTGACGACTGACGACTGACAAATGCGCCATCCTTTTCGCCGGAGGCGGGCAAGCGCAACTCTCAGGATGACGCGCAGTTGATCCGCGTCCGCAAGCGGACACGGGCACTTCTGCTACTTCACCACAGTGAATTTCCGCGGTGGAAGGGCATCGGCGCCGTCAACGCGGAGAAAATACGTTCCTGATGCGAACTGGCCGGCGTCCAGCGACAACGTCTGTTCGCCCGCAGGCAGGTAGCCGTCGTGCAACTGCTCGACCAGGCGTCCCATCACATCATACACCGCGACGGACACGTTCGACGCCTGCGGCAACGTCAGGTTGACCGTCGCCATCGCGTTGAACGGGTTCGGCGCGATCAGCGGCGCGGGATTCAAGGTCACCACCGACCCACGTTCCGCGCCCGGGTTGTTGAGGATGCCGTCGTCAAGGATCAGCCGGATGAAACGTGGCCGGTAGATGTCGGCGTAGGTGAAGTACTGGAAGAAATTGCCACCGCCGACATTGTAGCTGATCAACAGCTCACCTTCGTCACTGAGGTGCGGGTGCGCCTTGGCGTTGTACGGGTAGACATCCCCGTTCAACGAATCGGTTTGCGGACAATAGTAGATCTGGTGGAAATCACCCCACGGTCCAACCGGTGTCGGTGCCAGGCGCACGGCGACGTAATCGCCCAACGTATCGAGCTGGAAGACAAGGATGTAACGGCCGTCCGCCAACGGCGACACGCTCAGCTCGCTGGACACGCGATCCGTCACCGTCACCGACGCCTCCATCTCCGGAACCCAGCCCTGATCCGGACCGGCCCAGAACCGCCACGCCTGCATGTTGAGGAACTGATCCTCCGGCACACGCGCGACCAGCAGATATTTGTTGAACGGGATTTCCTCGAGGCCGTACACGTAAATGTACCCATCGGGAAATGGTGCACCGGCACGCACGGTGTTCGGGAAGAAACCGGACGTGAAGCTGAGTTCGCCACGGTCGGCGGTTGCCGGGGCCCACAATGGCACCTCCACCTGCTGCACGTCATCGTCGAATGGCGGCCGCGTATCGAGCGGAATCCGCAACATCGAGATGCCAGCGCGGTAGAACCAGTTGTTGTCGTCGTACATCCGGTTGACGGTGAAGTACAAGTAATTTCCGAGCGCGATGCCGTCGCCCGGCCAGTAGTATTCCCCTGGCTGCGCGTGCTGCGTGGTCGGCATGAAGACGCCGCGCAGGTTGTTCTGGTTGTCGCGTTCGTAGTAGAACGTCGCAGTCTCCAGGCTCGGCGGACCCGGCGGCAGGAAGCAGAACGTGTTTCTCGCAATGCCTTCCGACTGACGGATGCCGGAGCTGTCGACCTCGCCGATGATGGTGTCGCTGTAAATCACGAAGGTGTTCGTGTACTGGTAGGCGCCCGGACGCTCGTCGCCGTTGAGCGGGACCGACCAGATGCCGTCCGCGCCGGTCCAGCCGGAATTGTTCTGCTGCAACGCGGTCCACGGCGTCGCGAGCTCCACATGCCAGTTCTGAGCTTGAGTGGAAGTGAACGGAATCAAAAGCATCACAGCGAGCAGGATCAAAGCGGGCAGTGTTCTGTTCATGAAACTCACCAAAAACGAAACAATCGATTGAAACAGCCGTTTGTCTTGCCGGTAAACAACTTCGGCTTGGTTCGAGGAAACGGGATAGACCCTGTTTCGGGGACGGTGAACGAATTCATCACGGCTTGTTTGTTCGTTCTTAGAACAAAGTACGTACGGATGTTTGACCGTTGTATGCCCGGGGGTACGTGTGGAGCACGTACCCCCGAGAACTTGTTGAAACGTCTGATTAACCCGCGTCCGCGTCAGCAAGCTGACACGGGCACGATCAGTGGAACTACTTCATCAGCACGATCTTCTGCACCTGGTTCAGCTGACCCGGCACGGAGGCGTGCACGAAGTAGACACCGCTCGCCAGACCGCGACCGTCCACCGTCAAGTCATGCTGACCGGCGGCGTAGGTACCCTGCGCGACAGTTGCCACCTGACGGCCGAGCGCATCAAAGACGACAACATCCACCCGCGCGGCTTGCGGCAACGTCAGGCTGAGCGTGGTCGTCGGGTTGAACGGGTTCGGGTAGGCCGCGCCGAGGGCAAAGTCACGCGGGCTCGCCGGGGACGTATCCTCGGATGCCAGACCGCGATCCGTCAACTGTTCGAGACCGCTGGCCGACCAGTCCGGTGTCCAGGTCGCATCAGTGCCGGTCGCGAGCTTACTGAAGCCGAACGAATCCTGACCGAGCACGACATTCGGGTAGAGGCCACCGTAGACGTTAAAGGAGTACATGCCCGCCGGGGCCATTCCTGGCACCGCCTGGCTCAAGTTCGGGACAAAGATGTCGGCGTTCGGCGGCAAATTGACCGGCACGTTCTGCACGAAATAGTCGTTCCCATTCGGCAGCGTCGCGGTGGTCCAGATGTTGCCGGTGAGGTTGGTGGTGTACGTCGACTGGATCGCGAGGCTCCAGTGGAAGGTGCCACCCTGAGCCGGGATTTCGACCGGAGCGTTCAACGGTTCGGCGTCCAGCGTCAACGTCGCTGGGGTGTCGCCGAGGTTAATGCGACGCAGGACCGAGGCGTCGGTGAAGTTCGGATCTGGTTCGCCTGCCTGTGAAACGGCAAACGCCACTTCGCCATAGTCCGGCGCATACCAGGAATAGGCTTGGGAGGCTTGCAGTTCGAAAACACGGCCGATCGGGACTTCGATCGGGATGGTGCCGAAGAGGTAGTAAATCCCGATGGCGTCAGCGTAGCCGCCAATCTGCGAATAGACACGCAAAGCGTCGATCTCACCACCCGGCACCAGGACCGTACCCCAACCATCGCAATCGTTGCTGCCGCCGATGGTGATCTCGATGCGGATTTCCTCGAACACCGGGATCGGGTACGGAATATCGTCAACGTCAAGTGTGATCTCATAGTAGAAGTCAAGCGACCAGTCGTCACCGTAATTCAGCGGCAACGGCATCAGCGGGATGTTCAACGGCAACGGCAATTCGCCGCCCAGCTCCTGGATGTAGGTCGCGACACCGGTCACCGTCCACTGGTCCGCCGAAACGGTGTCGTAGCGCCACGCGGTGCCGTCTGACAGGCCGAACGGGATCGGGCCGAACGTGACACGGTTGGCATCCGGAAACATGGTGTAGTATGGCGAGTCCGCCGGGTTGACGATCTCCTCGGTCTGCACCGACGGCGCGGTGGTCTGGGTGAAATCCCACACCTGGTTCGCACCCGGATTGCCGAGGTCGACGGTCACATCGCTTTCTGACAGGTATTCAAACGTATCGCCAGGGGTCATCGGCACATTGCCCTGGTTGATGCTGACTTGCGCCTGTGCCGGCAGCAACCCCGCAAACGCCGCACAGAACAGAACAACCGCTACCATCCGCTTCATCACGCCTCCCGATTGTCACGCCGGCTGGAACTGGCGCGCCTGTTGATTCATCAATTTTGCCCGAGGGGGGCTAAGCCTTGTAATGTATAAAACCAAGAACCCAAAAGCTGCGCGCTCGTGGATAATCCTCAATTTTTACTGAGCCGAAGAAAGGCACCAGACTCGCACGATCCCACGACATTCCCCTCGCCATGTCTCTCAGCTTCCCACCAAATGACCAAACCCCGAGCTCACGGACCGGGGTTTGGATGCGTTTCAGTACCTCAAAAACCGTTGTTTCGCCAGCGCTGTCATTCCGGTTGCAGATCAACACTGAGGTTGAAATACGCCTTGTCGTTGGAGAAATCGAAGTCGGTATCGTCCCAGCCATAATCGGTGTTGTCCACGACCACATAGACGATGGTGCCGTGCGGGATGACGGTGCTACCGGTGAAGTTGTACGTCCCCTCGGAATACACAGACTGGTGCCAGTAGACGTCAAATGATTCCCGGTCCTGGTAGCGGTCGAAATTGTAGGAGTTCATCACGAAGATCTCGAGACCGTAATCGCCGGGCCAGTCTGTCAGTTCGAGGTGAGCCTGCGGTCTGGTGTCACGCGGGTTGCTCTGGCCGTTGCTGTACCGGTAATGGTCTTCCTCGACCACCTCGTTGGTCCAGTAGACTATCCGTGACGCCAATTCCCGCGGCACTTCCATGGTGACACGAATCGTGTCCTTGTGCCCGTCCGAGGTGTTGACAAAGACCGTGTCGGCGTACAACCCGGAATGCATGACGCCACGATCGACGCCCAGGACCACGCTGTCGATTTCGCCAGTTGACGTCCCCATGAAAGGACTTGTGATCAACCATGGCTGACGGTTCGTCAGGAACCAGTGCAGCGAGTCACCGCCGGTGTTCTGGATCGTGAGCAACGCGCCGTTGTAGTTCACCGCGATATCAATGGCCTGCGGATCAACAAACAGGATGGGCGCGATCGGAACCTGCAATTGCACCGCGATGCTTTGATCGCCGCCATTTTCGCTGGCCACCTTGATGCTGCTATCGTACTCGCCGGGCGTGAGGCCGCCACGGTCGACCGTCACGAACACGGTATCCGGCTCAGCGGAGGCGCTGCCTTGGGTCGGCGAGACCATCAGCCACGACTCAAATTCGGTGATCGACCACGCGAGCGTGTCGCCGGATACGCTCTGGATGGTGAAGAACGCGTCAGACAGACCGTCAGGGAAGGTTAATTGGCTGACCGAAAGGTCAAAATCAGCTTGAACGTCGTCGGGATTGGTCGAGGAATCGTCACTGCAACCCATCAAACCTGCCAGCAGCAGGGCCGCCACAGGCAAAGTGAACCGTCTCAAGGTCAAATACCGCATGCTATCTCCGGATTAAAAAACGTGTTCCGTATGTTAGGAGTACCAAACATACAGCAGGGTGAGCGGAGACACACGACTCTCCGGAGACCGGGACGTGTGATCTGGAGGTGAACGGGTGACGGCCGGTATGGTGACAAATCCGCGAACCGCCGGGCTCAGAGTGAGTCCCGGTTTGCCTTTTTCGTTCGCCGCACGTACGTTCCGAAACTCCCACATCACAACGAACCATACCCACGGAAGGAAGGATCATGCACGACGCGCGTCATGACAAGCTTGCCGACCTGCTCGTCACCTATTCCTGCGATGTTCAGCCCGGCGAAAAAGTGCTCATCGAGTGCTACGACACCCCGATTGAATTCATCGATGCCATCGTCAAGGCGGTCTACCGCGCCAAAGGCTACCCGCTGCTCGAGCTGAAGCACAACAAGCTGCTGCGTTCGATCCTGATGGGCGCGTCGAAGGAATCCCTCGCCGCGATCCAGGACAGCGAACTGCACCGGATGAAGAACATGGACGCCTTCATCGGTGTGCGTGGCGTGACCAATACGAAGGAACTGAGCGACCTGCCGGGCGACAAGAACGCGCTGTGGGGCACCGAAGTGTTCCAGCCGGTGCACGCGAACGAGCGTGTCCCGAACACCAAGTGGGTCGTGCTGCGTTACCCGACGCCGGCGATGGCGATGATGGCGAACATGAGCACCGAAGCGTTCGAGGAATACTACTTCAACGTCACCGCGAGCGTGGACTACAAAAAGATGTCGGCGGCGATGGATCCGGCGGCGGAGTTCCTGCGGAACGCTGACCAGGTCCACATCACCGGCCCCGGCACCGACCTCAAATTCTCGATCAAGGGCATCGGCGCGGTCAAGTGCGACGGCCTGCGCAACATCCCGGACGGTGAAGTCTATTCGTGCCCGGTGCGGGACAGCGTGAACGGAACCATCCGCTACAACACGCCGTCCAGCTACCACGGCTTCACGTTCAAGGACGTCGAGCTGACCTTCGAAAACGGGAAGATCATCAAGGCGACTGCGAACGATACCAAGCGGGTCAACGAGATCTTCGACACGGACGAAGGCGCGCGCTACATCGGCGAATTCGCGCTCGGCTGCAACCCGGCGATCACGTTCGCAATGGACGAAATCCTGTTCGACGAAAAGATCATGGGCTCGTTCCACTTCACGCCGGGCAACGCGTACGATGACACCGACAACGGCAACCGTTCCGCGGTCCACTGGGACCTGGTCCAGATCCAGACCCCGGAATACGGCGGCGGCGAAATCCACATCGACGGCGAACTGATCCGCAAGGACGGCCTGTTTGTCCACCCGGCGTTCGAAGGACTGAACCCGGACAAGTTGATGGGGTAACGACGAACACGGGTTCGCTGTTCGCATGACCGCAGTGAAGCATGTTTCCGATTGTTCCTGTTGCCACGGGCATCTGTCCGTGGCATTTTTCGTTGCGAGCGGGCGAGGGTGAACACCTTGTGCGGAAACCGCGTTGTCGAAGCCAACACGGGCAAGACGAAAGAGAACGATATGCCGGAAGAAGTGACCGTCGTGCCGATGCGGGAAGAACACATCGAGGGGTTGGTCGATGTGTACCTGCAGGCGTTTCATGACCGTCCGTCAGGGAAAATGGGGCGGGCGTACGCGCGTCAATTCCTGCGCTGGTTCATGAACTATGACAACGGGCTGGCGTTTGCGGCGGTGGAAGGCAAGGACGTGCTCGGGTTCGGCGTCGGTGCGGTGCTCGGCTACCAGAAGCAGATGAATCGCGCCATGTTCTGGACCGTGTTCTGGTCGCTGCTGCCACGTCCGTGGCTCTGGGCGAACAAGGACGTGCTGCACAACGTCACGGTGCGGATCAAGGTCGCGCTGGGGTTGTACAAAAAGCCCGCCAGCGCGCCAGATATTCACTACCCGGCCCCGACGATGTCCTACGTTGGCGCGGGTGTGTCGGACAAGGCGCGTGGGAAACGTGTCGGCAAGAAGATCTACACCGCGTTCAGCACAACCACCGAAAACTCCGGCAAATACAAGGCGATCCGTGGCACGGTGCACGAGACCAACGCGCCGGTGAACAAAATCCTCAGCGGCCTCGGTTGGAAGGAAATGGCGAAGGACGAGAACGGGTACGTCGAGTGGGCAAAGATTTTCTGATCCACGTCGGCTGAGACGATGAAACCCGGGCCATCGGTTGTATCATGACCCATGCCACCCTGCGAAAAACGCAATCAAACCTCGCGATCTGGCCGTGTGTGTGCTAAGTTACAGTATGCAGCGGACAGGAAACCCAGCATGAAATTCATCCCGATCAGCCTGCTTTTCGGCGTCGTTCTGTTCGCCGGGACAGCCTCAGCGGCGAACCCGCAGCTCGCGACGCAACCGTCCGACCTGCTGGCGCTGCAAGCCCCGTCTGCCGCGCAACCCAGCACCCGAGCGTGGTTCGGCATTAACGAACGCGTGTCCGTGCGTTCTCCGGAATCCGCCGCGCGCAGTTACCTGACCCGGAACGCCGACCGGTTTGGCGGGCGGGATGTGGTCGCGGCGCTTGAGTTGGACGCCATCCGTGAGAGCCGGGGTGGGACGCACGTCACCTTCCGGCAAGTCGTTGACAATATCCCCGTTTACCGCGGTGAAGTGCGGGTCCATCTCAACCGGGACGGCCTGATCACCGCCACGAGCAGCTCGGTCCGGCCGGTGGATCACAGGCCGCGTGTCGACGCCACCCTGTCCGTCAACGAGGCCCGCCGCATCGCAGCCACAACCATCGGCGGACTGTCCCGCCGGGCCCAACCCCGCGCGGAGTTGATGCTGTACGTCGATCCGGTCAACTCAGCCACCAGACCGGCCTGGGTGGTGCATCATTCCAGCCTTGACCCGTTGGGCGACTGGGAAGTGGTGGTCGATGCGTTTGACGGCAGCGTCCTCGCCCTCGACAACCGGATGGCGTTCGAGCACGGCGAGGGGCTGGTGTTCGATCCGGACCCATTGACCACCGCGGAAGCGACTTACGACGACCCCGGCTTCACCGACAACAACGATGCCGACACGCCAGAATTGACCGCCGAACGAGTGCCCACCCTGTTGCGCGACATCAGCTTCCACGACAACGTGTATTGGCTGGAAGGGCCGTACGTCGAGATCGTCGACTTCGAACCGCCGACTGTCACTCCGGTATCCTCCGCGACATTGAACGGTTTCACCTTCACCCGCAGCCAGTCCGGGTTCGAGGATGTCTGTGCGTACGCCCACATCGACGGGATGCAGCGGCATCTGCGCGGACTCGGCTTCACCAACCTGCAAGACGCCCCGATCCCGGTGGATGCGCACGCCGCGAACGGGCAGGATCTGTCTTACTATTCGCCGGAGTTCAACCGGCTCGGCTTCGGCGAGGGCGGGGTGGATGACGCGGAAGACGCGGATGTTCTCCGTCACGAATACGGCCACGCGTTGCACCATGACGCGGTTGGCGGCGACCTCTGGGGCGTTGATGTGCGTTCGATCGCGGAAGGCCTGTGCGATTACTGGGCAGCTACCCTGTCCGCTCGGACCAGCGATTTCCGCGACAACTGGGTGTACAACTGGGACGGGCACAACTCGTTCTGGGACGGACGCGTGATGACCACCTCCCGCACCTATCCGGACGATTGGGCGGACAATCTCTACGACAACGGCACGATCTGGGCAAATTCGCTGTGGATCATGCGTGGCCAGCTGGAGCCGGACGTCGCGGACGACATCGTCGCACAATCGATGTACTACCTGACGCCGGGCATCGACCCGGAAACCGCCGCGCAGGGGATGTTGCAGGCCGAGGACGACCTCTATGGCGGGCAATACCGTTCGATAGTCTATCACGCGTTTGCGGTGAAGGGCTTCCTCGTCGAAACCGGCACGCTGGCCGGCACAATCACCGACGACCTGTCGGGCGATCCGATTCCAAACGCGACGGTCGAAGTGGACGCCGGCGAGTTTTACTCCGGCGAAAGCAATGCGTCCGGAGAGTACGAAATCCCCGGCATCCCGATTGGCGAGTGGCCGGTGACCATCTCAGCGACAGGCTACCGTGGCGAGGAAACGAATGCGTTGATCGAATGGGAAACGGTCACCACGCTGGACGCGGCGCTGTCGCCGTATGTCGCGTCTGTCGCGATCGATTCGCTGAACCTGTTTACCTACATCGGGGCGAATGCGGACAGCAATTTCACCATCAGCTCGTTCGACGGTGCGCTGAACTATCTGATCCGGGCGGAACCGGAAGGGGTGAGTCCGGTGACGCCGTACGAGCTGCACAACTTCGTCGATCCGCCCTTGCCGGACGGCGGCGAGGTACGTGGCCTGACCTTCCTCGACGGCCGGTTCTATGTCCTCTGGGACAACCAGCCGGACGACCACTGGGTGTACGTGTTCGACGACAACGGATTCCAGATCGGTGGATACGCTCAGCCACGAAGCGGCCCACAACCACTGTACGGCCTGACCAACGACGGAACGAACCTGGCGTCCATCGACAACGGACAGATTACCCTGTTCACCACCGGCGGGCAGGTGGTGGGCAGCATTTCCGACGTTGGCGCGGATTATCGCTGGATCACGAAACAGACCGACAGCGATTGGTTCTGGTGCGCGACGGAAGACGGGGATATCCGTGCGTGGGACCTGAACTTCGGGCAAACTTATGGACCCTTCGCCAGCGGACTGCCGGTAAGCGGGCTGGCGTGGGACGCGGGCCGCGAAGACCGCACATCGCTGGTGCTGCTGGTCAACGACGGCCAGAATGCTCCGCAGGTCCGGTTCGTGCACCCGGATACGGGCGCTTTAAGCGATGACACGCACGAGCTGTACCCCAACGAACCGCTCGCAACCTCGGGCGCGGCGGTGTTCACCGGGCTGCAACAGGGGGTGGACTTCCGCTATTTCGCAACGATGCGCGAGGATGTGGCAGGCTACCGGGTGCAGTTGCACCGCATCCGTTGGACGGTGCCCTACCTGACCTTCGACCCGCAATTCGGCTACATGACGGCGAATTCGACGGAATCGGTCGCGGTGCACGCCGAGTCCGACGAACTTGACGCCGACGACTACGAGGCCACCATCTACCTGTTCTTTCCGCTCGGCGGGCAGCCGCTGGAGATTCCATTCACGCTGCGGGTGACGTCCGTCGCTGCGGACGACCCCGGCGTCGGACAACCGGCCATGTTTGATGTCACCGCGCCCTCGCCGAATCCGTGCAACGCCGCGACGGTGCTGACGGTGACCGTGCCTCACTCCGGCGAAGTGTCGCTCACGGTCTACGACATCCTCGGACGGCAGGTGGACCAGCGCGTCTGGATGCAGAACGCCGGATCGCGACGTGTCACCTGGACACCCGCGCCCGGGCTGGCGAGCGGAGTTTTTCTACTGCGTGTGCAAGCCGATGGGTTTGCGCCGACAGTCAGGAAAGTCGTGGTGGTGAAATAAAATACCCGGATTTGCCTGCCTGCGAGTTTTCCCGCCCCGATTGCCTTATCTTTGTTTGTCAAATGGAATTTCTGGGGGAAAGTCCGATGCGTTGGTTCTGCCTCGTTTTGCTGGTCTGCCTGCCGATTGCTGCGATTGCACAACCGTCCTGGGAACAAAGAACGATCGACGATTTCAGCTATGCGATAGATATTGCTACGGGTGATCTGGATCTCGATGGAGATCCTGATATTGTGTTGAGCGGATATCTTCGAACCTACATCAACAGCAACGATGGTCAGTTCTGGGATGAATATTTAATAGACGAAGAAGAATACTGGAGCGTTGAATTGGCTGACCTTGATAATGACGGTGATCTCGATGTTATTGCCTGCGAAATTGAAAGTATAGTTCAGTATTGGTTTGAAAACACGGGCACTATGAATCAATGGGTTAGTCATCAAATAACTGTTAGTTCAATATATGGGTGGTTGGGTTGTGATACATATGATATAGATAACGATGGAGATATGGATATCGTTGCTAGTGCCTTTGTGGGTATATATTGGTATGAAAATATCAATGGTTTGGGAACGCAATGGACAGAACATCCTGTTGTTGATGATCAAAATGCAATAGATTCACCATTGGTCATTGATATAGATGATGATGGAGATGGTGATATTGTCTATCAAGAGAACTATATCAATCTCTATTGGCTGGAAAATGATGTGAACGGAAATTCCTGGAACCAACATAGCGCAGGAGATTTTCCTTCAGGTGCAGGTTCGCCTTCGGCTGCTGATATTAATCGCGATGGAAATATTGATATTGTTACTTGCACTACTGGAGGTGAAGTCGCCTGGTGGAATAATTCGAGTGGAAATGGCCTGAATATGATACATTATAGTGTCGATGCTGATTCAGAAAAAAGACGGACAAGTGTAGCCGATATTGATAATGACCATGATATTGATATTATTGCTGTAGGTGACCGAAGGCTGACATTTTATCAAAACGAAGATGGGGTCGGTGGTTCGTGGAATGAACACACAATTTGGATGTCTCCCTGGTATTCTGATAATATATGGGACTCGAGTGCTTTAGATATTGATGGCGATTCCGACTATGACGTGATTATACCGGTACAGTATTACCATAGCTACCATAATGGTTTTGTGTATCTCTTTGAATGTCTGAACGGGGGCGCGGATGAACTTCGTGTCGCATTCCCCAATGGTGGCGAAGTGTTGCGAACAGGTACCACACGAAATATCGTCTGGAATTCCACGATCGACGATGACGTCCGTATCGAACTGTTCCTCGATGGCAACTTGGAACGGGTGATTGTCGAATCGACAGAGAACGACGGCATCTACGAGTGGACTATCCCCGACGACCTTATTCTTGATGACCAATATCTGATTCGCCTTCAGGTTGTCGGCCAACCGTATCAGGATTTCAGCGACGCACCCTTCGTGATCACGTCACTGCCAACGTTGACCATCACACCCTTCCAACCGTCCTTGGTTGTCCCGCCGGCGGGCGGTGGGTACTGGTACTGGGTACGAGTAGTCAATCCGACGGAATACCCTGTCAGCGGCCAGCTCTGGGCGGATGTCGAGCTGCCGAACGGAAACGTGATCGGCCCGGTCATGAGTACCAGAATCCAACTGGGACCGCAAGGTGTCTACCAGCCAAGCCTGCCGTTCGCCCAGTTTGTGCCCGGGTATGCGCCCGCAGGGGTGTACCAGCACATCATGCACATCGGCATGCACCCGGATTTGATCATCGACACCGACAGCTTCCAGTTCGCGAAGCAGCCGGGTAACACAGTGGCCGCGATCGATCCAGATGCACTCACTCCCACCGACTGGTATCCGCGAAGCGGCCTTGTTCCGCCTCTGAATCCGGAAGCATCAGATGCCGGCGTGGAGAACGTAAACGCCAACAAGCTCGAGATGAGTGTGAGCCCGAACCCGTGCAACGCGCGGACGTCGGTTGTGATCACGCTACCCGATCATGCGAACCTGGAGGTGGCGGTGTTCAACACGGTCGGGCGGGAAGTTGCGCGAATCGTGGAAGGCGAATACCCGGCTGGTTTGCATACGCTGACGTTCGATGCGTCCGAGCTGGCAAGTGGCATCTATTTCGTGCAACTGCACACCGGGACGCAGACTCAATTCCGCAAGCTGGTTGTGTTGAAATAGTCTACCGTTGGAAGGAATACCCCGCGCCGTAGTGCGTGAAGATGTGTTTCGGATTCTTCGGGTCGACCTCGAAACGGCGGCGCAGGTTGAGGATGATGTTGTCCACCGTGCGCGCGCTGGGATACATCTCCTCGCCCCAGACCCGGTTCAGAATCGTGCCACGGTCGATCACCCGGCCCTCGTTCTCGATCAGCAGCTTGAGGACCATGGTCTCTTTCTGCGTCATCGTGACGACACCGTCCCGCGTGGTCGCACGATACGCCGACAGATCGACCTTGTTGCCGCCGAATTCGACTACGTCACCCTGTTCCGGGGTGCTCTCGTACCACTGCTGACGGCGCAGCATCGCACGAATGCGCAAGCGGAGTTCATCCATCGAGAACGGTTTCGTGATGTAGTCGTCCCCGCCGAGTTCGAGCCCTTTGACCCGGTCGCCGACCATGTCCTTCGCGGTGACAAACAGGATCGGGACACGGTTGCCGCTTTTCCGCACCCGGTCGCAGACATCGAACCCGCTCAGCTTCGGCAGCATCACATCGAGCAGCACCAGGTCGGGCTGCCACGACTCAATCAACGATAGCGCCACCTCGCCGTCCACCGCGAGTTCGGTGATAAACCCGTCCCGCTCAAGGTTCAACTGCAACCCGAGGGCAATCGCCTCTTCGTCTTCGACTATCAGGATTCGCTGGGACATGTGATCGTCTCTGGTCTCTCGTCTTTCGTCTCTCGAACACCTCAGTTCCATGGACCTAAGTCCATGGAACATGCACCAGGCAGTTCTGTCTGGGATGACCCGCGTTGTCAGAGCCAACACGGGCAAGATCTCCACCACCCATTCAAGTTCTGGTTGGTCCGCGTCAGCGAGCTGACACGGGCACATCCTGACACGGGCACACACTTTGAGGCTAGTCCTTCGCCAGCGGGACGCGCACGGTGAATGTCGCGCCCTTGTTGGGACCGTCGCTGTGCGCATGCACATCACCCCGGAATGAATGCGCGATCTCGCGCACGAGATACAGCCCCAATCCGCTGCCTTCGGCGGTGCGGGTGTCTTCCTCGCCAATACGGTAGAAACGCTTGAAAATCCGTTGCCGTTCCGAGTGCGAAAAGCCCTCGCCCATGTCGGCCACGGTCAACACCACGCGTGACCCCTTTCGCGACACATCCACCCGCACCGGCTGTTCGCTGTCCGAATACTTCAACGCGTTGTCGACGAGATTGCTGACCAGAATTCCCCAGTGCCCGCTGTGGATCCGGGCCGGCAGGGACGGGGCGACTGTGACCTGCAGACGTCCGGCGGCGACGGGATGGTGCGCGTACAGTTCGTCAATCACACGGCGGGTGTGTTCGCCGAGGTCGACCACATTCAGCGCCCGTAACGGCCGCCGTTGGCCGACAAATTCACGGGTGGTCAGCAAACGGTCGATCAGGCCGTGCAAACGGTCGAGGCTGCGGTTCATGTTGAGCAGGACTCGGTCGCGCTGGTCCGGGGTCAGGTCCCCCTGCAGAGATTCCATCAGCAGCCGCATCGCCGCGATCGGGCTGCGCAGCTCGTGGGTCACCGCGGACAGGAAGTTGGCATACTGCCGTTCGACCTGGATCTCCCGCCGCAACGTCACGTACATGTAAATCATCCCGGCGAGGATGATGACGAGGAACGTCATGCTCTCCATCGCGAACATGCGGGCGACGTCTGTCGTTTCTGACGCCAGCCGTTCACGGGCCTCCTGCTTCACAATTACGCCGTTCAGATCATGGCTGTATTCCAGATCCTCGAACAGCGTACTCAGCAGCGCCGCCATGCTGTCCGTGACCGCTTCGTGCCGTGCGATCAGACGGTCCGCGACACGAATTTCCCGATCCCATACCTCGTGCTGCAACGTTTCGACCCGTTCGGCGGTACGCACCTGGTAGATCACCCACCAGCTCACCTGCGCCGCGATGAACGTCGATAGAAAGAGGAACAACAGAAGCCGACTGCGGGGACGGATCTTTTTCCAAAACGGGGTCATCGTTTCCCTGAACCTTCACCGGTTTGACGCTGGAATCTACGATGCAGAACGCCGGACTGCCGCAGGAAACAGCCGTACGTGACAGTAGCCGGGGACAAGCGGTCCAGGTGAAAAAGGTGTGCGCGACGGGAGTGCCGGTCAGGGGGACGACCGTTCAGGGGGCTGGCGGTCGTCCCCACACTTGACACGGCTTGGGAGAGAAAAAGGCAATACACGCTCGACATGAGCGTCAGGATGTTTGTGACGACGATGCGGGGGAACATCGACCTCACCGTGTGAAACGAATTCGTGTCTGGAACACCAGACAGGGATTAGTATACAGGCCCCGGCGTCATTGAGTGTCACGGAAATGTCAGGTGTCCCGAACTCTCCGGGGAGACCATACGCTGTCACCTTTTGCCACGTCGTGCATCCAAAGGGCAGGCAACATCCCCCTGGAGGAGTGGAACGATGAACGCCAACATAGGCAGTGCGGACAGGATTATCCGAATTGTGCTGGGAGTGCTGATCATCGGGATCGGCATCTACTTCAAGAGCTGGTGGGGTGCGATTGGCATCATTCCGCTGGCGACGGCATTAATTCGCTGGTGCCCGCTGTACCTGCCGTTCGGTATCAGCACATGCCGTAAGTCATAACGGTGACGGACAATGCACCGTATAACGAATTTGAATATCCTGGAAGTGTTTGATCCATAGCAGTAGAGCGTAGTTCGCTTTCTTCCCCTGAACGCAGAACGTCCCCAGTCCATTGACCGGGGGCGTTTTGTGGTTTTGTCGGGGCCGAGTCAGCAAGTTTTTTGACACGGGCACGAACACTTCGGGCCGTTCGAATCACGGCCGCGTTTGCAAGCAAACACGGGCACGTTGGATTCAACGGGCACGAAGTACTGCACAGTCGCTTGCCTACACCAGCTTCCCATCCGCGAGACGCAACAAATACTGCCCGTACTCGTTCTTCGCCATCGGGGCCGCCAACGCGCGCAACTGGTCAACGTCGATATACCCCTTGCGATACGCGATTTCCTCGATGCACGAGATCTTCATCCCCTGCCGCTTCTCGATCGTCTGGACAAACAACGACGCCTCGAGCAGGCTTTCATGCGTGCCAGTGTCGAGCCACGCATACCCGCGTCCGAGCAGTTCGACATCCAGCTTGTCCTTGTCGAGGTACGCCTGGTTGACGCTGGTGATCTCCAGCTCGCCGCGCGCGGACGGCTTCACCTGCTTCGCCACCTGAACCACGTCATTCGTGTAGAAATACAGACCGACGACGGCGTAATTGCTCTTCGGATCGGACGGCTTCTCCTCAATTGACAACACACGGCCAGTCTTGTCAAACTCAACCACGCCGTACCGTTGCGGGTCCTGCACCGCGTAGCCGAACACCACCGAGCGACGGTCTTCCTCGACCCGTTTCCGCGCACGGACCAGCGTTTCGACCAACCCGTGACCGTAGAAGATGTTGTCGCCGAGCACGAGTACCGCGTCGTCGCCGTCGAGGAACTCCTCTCCGAGCAGAAATGCCTGCGCGAGGCCGTCCGGGCTGGGCTGCACGATGTACTCGAAGCGCATGCCGTAGTCGGACCCGTCCCCGAACAACGCACGGAAGCGGTCAGTGTCCTCTGGCGTCGAGATGATCAGCACCTCACGGATGTTCGCCAGCATCAACGCCGACAACGGGTAGTAAATCATCGGCTTGTCGTAGATCGGCAGGAGCTGCTTGACAATGCTGCGTGTCGCCGGGAACAGACGCGATCCGCTGCCGCCGGCGAGGATGATGCCCTTCATGGCACGCTCAAGGTTGGTGATGGGTGGAATCGGATAGGAATGTATTGGCGGGAACCGGTGGGGGCAACAGTGGACCGGGCTGCGGACAATGGACTGCGGACTGCGGACCGCGGTCAACGGGCTGAAGATTGCTGGCTGTGGGATAAGGATTGCGGGCGTCGGGCTACGGTCAGCGGTCGATCGAATCCTTGCAGCTTACCACGGACTTAAGTCCGCGGTAAATAGGATCACGGCATCGGGGCATGGCGGGATACAACGACAACACCACATCATTTGATTAACACGATCTTGCGCGTTTGCGTGAGTCCCGCTGCCCCATCCTGGAGTCGAACGAAATACAGGCCGGACGCGTGATCCGGGACCGGGGCCCAGTGAATCGTGTGCATTCCGGCAGCTGTTTCGCCAATGCTCTCTTCGTGAACCAGCGCCCCGAGGATATCATACACGGCGAAGGACAGCGCGGTGGGGCGTGATACGTCGATCTGGATTGTGCAGGCGGAATTGAACGGGTTCGGATAGACCGACGTGATCGAAAAGGATTGAGGGAGCGACTGCGATCCCGATTCGGAAACCGCATCAGGTCTACCGTAAATCGCGCCAGTGAGCTCATCAAATCTCCATAAGCGCCAATATTCATTATAAAGATGCATCGTCAAAAATGATACATCATCAAAACGCTTAATCCAGTCAAAATGTGGTGATATCCAATCGCGTGGTTCCGGAAATATCTGAACACGATCATGTACTTCATTTCCAAGTGAATCGAAAATCACAATATAGTATTGTTCATGCTCACTATCTACATCTAAACATATTTGCGTAACAAGATGATTATCAGAATTTAACTTCAAATCACGCACTGCACTTATTTGAAATAATGGAATAGGATAGACAGTAGAGTTATCTATTGTTCCATCCGCATGAATTAACATCATCCCATTCCCAGTACTATGTCCACTTAATGCTTGAACAACGGTATTATCTTGAAATACTACTGGTGGGGATAAAACTGATCCATCCAAACTGCCAACATACGGATCCACAACTTCTGGCCATAATGGATTGAAAGCACTGTCGTAGTACTGCCAGTGATTTTCCGTCAACAGAAACACGCCATCATTCTGCGCATCCATCACCAGATAATCGCGATCGTCGATTAGATCACCTCCGTCCTCGTTAACCAGCAGAGGTTCGGGAAACTGTGTGCTTCCATCATAATTGTACCGCTGCATATAGATGTCTGGCTGATCCGGGTAAGGATCTTCAGGAGGCCTTACCTCCATGTGAATCACACCGCCAGCACCATCAGGGATCAACCGGCTGTCGTTATCCGAAGTGTTAACGGAAATCTCCAGATTTTCATCCAGCTTCTGTGTTCCATCTGTGTTCCATCCGTTCAAGTACAGCGCTCCGTGTTGATCGAACAGTGTCCAGCAGCCACCATTGTCGTCTGTTCTTGCCCCAATCCCCCAGAAATAGATGGTTGATTGATTGTCTGGATCGGATGCGTACTGTCCGAATCCATCGTGAAGCCGGGTTCCGTCCAATGCAAATCGCTGAACAAACAAGCGGGTAACACCGTCCGTATCAATCCGGGCGTAAACAAGTAGAAGCGACCCATCTTCTCCTGGCAATGCGCCGGCTATGATATCCCCATCCAGCGCTTCGTCGTGAGGAGTTAGCGGTTCGGGAAAGACCAGATCGCCCTCTTCCGTGATCCGTTGCGCGTAGATCTCGGTGGTATCCCAGTCGTAATTCTCCGCCCAGACGAACCACATCCCGCCCGCCGGACACGGGACCGCCTCGAAGTAGTTGACGAAATCACCGTTGTTGAAGATGACACCCTCGCTGGTCCATTCAGCGTGCGAACTCAGCGGAATGACCGTCAGCAGGACAAGCAGGAACGCGAATGCAAGTACAGAACCAAACGCGGAGGAGCCACGATTTCGCGAGGGGATGAGGGTCAATCCGGACGGTGCGTGTGTCATTGATCGGCTCAGGGTTTTTCTGACCGTGTACTGGTAACATAGGCGCGGAGCGGGAACGGGACAAGATTCGCGTCTCGATGCCCGCGGGAGCTTCGGTTCGCTACCGCGGATTGATCGGGGACATGTGAACGGCTTGACCTGCTGATGTCCACTGTTCAGACGATGGTCGATCCGGCGGCATCACGTTGAATCCTCGACACCGATCTGTTCACATGTCCCCCGAATACTTGACCCTCGGATAATCCCGGCTGGCGAAGCCATCCGGGGCACATGCAAGTTGACACGGGCACACACGAGGGGGGTGATCCCAGACATGAATGTCTGGGGCACAAAACGAAACGGCCGCCAGGCGGCGACCGTTCACTTTAAACTATAGCGCACAACACGATTGTGCTGATAGCTACCGGATGGTGTCCGGCTACTCCTCGATCCGCGAACGAATGCGTTCCTCGGTGATATCGTACTGCTCACGAGCCTCTTCAAATTCACGCTCATACAGGTAGCGCGGCAAGAACTGGCCGTCCTTGTGCTGCAAGGCTTCGAGGTAGAAGGTCCGCGCCAACCGCTTCTGGCCGGTTGCCCATTGGTAATCGCCGTTGCGCACCAATTCGCGGAAGACCAGTGTGTCGATGTACACGTTCTCGCCGAAATCGAGACGGTAAACGCCCGACTCGTGACGGACGAAACTGTTGCGGGAATAACGCTTCGCGTCCGGCTCGAGATACTTGCGCAATTCCGAGACGGCGTTCAACAACCGGCGGTTGCCAGTGTGCGTATCCAGGTTCGGCCACAGGAAGTCGATCAACACTTCCTTGTGCACCGGCTGGCCGTAATGCAGCAACAGGTAGGAAAATACGTCCAGCGCTTTCTTCGACCGCCACTTGTTCGTCTCGATCCGGTCGCCGTCCACAATCAACGTGAACTCGCCGAACGTGCGCACCTGAATCCGAACCGACTTGTCTTCGTCTGGACGGGCACGCTTGACCTTGTCCACCACCAGCTGCGCGGCGTCATCCGTGGTCGAGTCCTGCAGGCTGATCTGCGGGTCTTCCGTCGCACGAGCCTGGATTTCGTGGAACAGGACACACGCGCCGAGCACGCTGTCGCCGCGTTCAATCCGCTTCACCTGGTACTGGATCGGAACCGAGTCCTGCTTGCGGTTGACGAGGTTCGTGCGGTGGGAGCCGTGCCCGTTGTTCGATTGCTGCATCGAGTGGATCACCGGGTGCTCAACGTCCAGTTTGCCATTGTCCTCGAGCTTGAACACCTGCTCGACACGACGGTTGGACGCGTCTTCATACCCGGTCAGACGCAACGCTTTTTCGTTGACAAACAGCACGCGTCCCAACGGATCCGACAACAACACGGCCTCATTCACATTCCGCAGACTCTCTACATAATGAGAGAGCATGACGTCCTTCACCCGCTCCTGACGGTGCAAGTGAATCGCCAGCTCAACCATCGCAAAGATCTGCTTGGCCTGGAACGGGTAGAACAACATGCCGTGCGCGTTGAGGGAATGGGCGGGGAGTTGGTTGACCGACTTTTCGTCCTCAACAAGCACCACCCAGGGGACAGACGCATTCGCCGGGGCGCCACTCAACACATTCGGCGCCTCGCTCAGGGTGTCCTCATTATAAAGGTAGAGTGCGGCATCGGGTCGAACGTGATTCAACTGCTCGAGCGGATTCTTTCGAACTTCCGGCAAACAAATAACACGGCATCCCGCCTGCTCGAGCTGATCCACGAGCTGGGGATGCTTCGCACAATCCATTCCAAACACACCGAGATTCAGTGTTTCCATCACACCCTCCATCGTACACCGGAAACCGTGATCTTCACCCGTTTTGCCCTGAAGCTCCGCGCCCGTGGAGTTTCATTAAGGGTTCCGGAGAGTTGTCTCAAACATTTCGCTTATTGAGGATTAACACGTCTGCGCGGAAAATACGGTCGAGCTTTTTTCGTAGTCAAGCTTTTTTTAAAGATTGATGAAACCACAAAACAGCGAAATGGTGTTATCTGGTTGTGTCTACACACCTTACCCGAGCTCTCGCGCCTCTCTTTTACAAACCCATATCCTCCGAATACTGATACTGCCGGAGTAAACGCGGCGAATTAGTTAAAATTCTGATGAGAGTATACTAATTTTGAGTCGCTAGCACAATGCTAGTACCTCACCTACCTCTCCTCTCCAAGCCGGATTCTAAACGTTTTCAAACTTTGTGTTCTGACAACGCTTGACCGATATCGGCGTTTTTCGCGTATTGTCTCCAGAGAAAGCAAATCGTAACTCCCAGTTATTTTTAGAGCTTTATGGGTGTTTTGGACTCTTGTCGGGGAATTCGGCGTTTTTGTAGTACAATGGTCTAACCCAATCCGGTACCATGGCACGCAGAAATCGCGAATTTCCCAATCAGCCCGTCTGATCATCAGACAGGCGATACTTGAAAAAGCGATTACGAGCGGAACTCGGAGAATTTGTTTCCACAGGGCGCAACCTGATGAGAAGATCCTCATCGGTGGAAACAGAGCGAACAAACGATGACGCAACACCCATCGTCATTCACGGAGAGAAGGACAATGGACTGGAACAAGTCGAAAAACCCCCTGATCATGTGCCTTATGGTGCTTGTTCTCGCCACGGCTGTTCCTGGTTTTGCACGCGATGAAACCCGGAACCACCAGCAGCAGCTCAGCAAATCGTTCGCGCACGACATGTTGAAATCCGAACGGTATTCTGAAGCTGTGTCCTATCTCAACGACGCGCTGTCCAAGATGGACCCATCCCCGGCACGATTTGACCTCACCCTGATGCTCGCGGAAGCTCACCTTTATATGAGTGACGCGGACGCTGCCGGCGATGCGATTCAGGAATCCTTCCGCTGGGCGAGAACGGAAAAGGACAGCAGCAAGGTGTGGCGGCTGAAGGGTTGGCAGCGCGCGATCCGTGAGGACGCCCCGGCGTATGAGGAGACTGATGAACCGGCTGCCGGCGCTGCTGTGGACGCAGATTTGTCCATGGAGGACGATCAGCCGCGGATCACCAACTCCTTCTTTGAAAGTGACCTGCGTGTCGTGTTGTCCGACTTGTCGATGGAAGCCGGCGTGCCGATTCTGTACGGCGGCGGGCTGGAAGGCCTGGTCACGTATGACGCCATCGACCAACCGTTGGAAGAAGTGCTGGAGTCGATCCTGCTTCCGTTGGGGTATGCGTTCCGTGAACGTGGCGGCAAGTATTTCGTCGGCAGCATCAGCACGCAAGATCCGGCGTTTGCCCTGTTGTCCGAAACCCGGATTGTACCGTTGGCGAACATTCTGGCCAACGAGGCCGTGTTGACGGTTTCTGAATTCTTCAACCCATATGTCAAGGCCAGCCGTTCTGGGAACGCGGTGGTGATCACCGCCCCGTCGATGATCCTGGAACGCATCGAAAGCGACCTGAAAGAGATGGACAAGGCGCCTGTGCAGATCAGCATCGATGTGATTGTCGCGGAAATCAGCCACGAAGGGTCGCTACAGCTCGGCATCGACTGGTCGGCGGCCAACCGGTCCGAAGAAAGCGCCCGGCAGTTCTCGGCGGGTTCACCGGGCATTGACAATCCGGCCTTTGAATTTACGATGACGGATCTCGGTGCGGACATCGCGGGGAATATTCTCGACATCAACGCCACGCTGCAAACGTTGCTGCAGAGCGGAGATGCACAAATCCGTGCAAATCCGCGGATCACGGCGATGAACGGCCACCCGGCCGGTATCAAGCTGGTACGGGAAGAATGGTTCCAGGCGCAGACCTCAGGCGCACAAAGTTTCGCATACAACACGCTGCAATCCATCAGTTCAGGCATCCAGCTCAACATCACGCCTTTCGTTGCGGAAGGGGACGACACGATCACGATGTATGTCTTCCCCCAGGTGGGTGATGTGGTCGGCCAGGACAGCGATGGACTTCCGCGGATCAATACACGAAGTGCAGAGACCACGGTCCGTGTCGTAGACGGCGAAACCTTCACCATTGGTGGACTCAGCCTGGAAATCGAGGAAAGTGAGGAACGGAAGATCCCATTGCTCGGCAGTATTCCTTTCCTCGGCTACCTGTTCCGGTACACGGCGGAGTCGGTACGTGAGTCTGAAGTCGTGATTTTTGTGACTCCGCACATCGTGTAATTGCAGTGCGCACAAAATCTTAGCGAAAACCGTGTAAAAACAAGGGCTCCGAACCGGTGATATCAGAGACATTCGTGGTACAACATTCTGACTCTGAAGCCCAAATTCACGGGAAACAAAGAAAAAGCCAAAGATCTTTCTCAATGGGATAGTGGGATCGTCTTATGTGTTCCGGGTCATCCCACACCCGCAAAAGGGCCCCCCTGGGGCAATTGCAAAACCGTCCAGGCTTTGCTTGGGAAGGCTTACCTGGACGGCTAGGGAACATGCCGAACACGTTCGGGAAAACGTGCCGGCAGAACATGCACCAATATAGGTGCTATTTTGGAGGATGTGTACGATGAAGAAGCTCGCGCTTACCCTTTTTGTTGCTTTGTTTGCGATTTCTGGTCTGGCCGTGACGGCCGTTCAGGCTGATCCGCCGCCGGCTTACGGTATCTATGGCGCTGGTTGGGGTGAAAACCCGAACAACTGGGACCGTGCGACTGGTAGCTTCAATTCCGGTCTCTGCCTGTGGAATCCGACCGATGGCGACTACGTCAACAACTTCAACTACGACGGCATGGGTGGTCACCAGATCATCAGCTACGCGCCGATCCTGATCGAGCTGTGGGTTGAACTGCACATGATCGAGACCTACGCGCACACGCACTATGAATTCCACCGCATTGGTAACGCCGACGAAACCGTCGAATTCATCATTGAAGGTACCGTCCGCTCGAACCAGACCAACTGGGTTGGCCTGACCCCGGGTGCCGATGGCTTTGAAGAGCTCGTGTTCCGTGGTGGTATGTATGGTGGTGGTGGCGACATCCCGTTGACCTGGTACGGTCGTTACGGTGATGGCCTCGTTCCGGGTGCTGGTAACCCCGCGTGGACCGAGTTCATGAATCCGGATGATGACGGTATTGGCTTTGTCATCGCGAAGTGCGACCACTGGTTCCAGTTCAAGGGTGAATTCTTCCTGCCGTACCACATCGACGATGGGTACTACAGCCTGGAAATCGCCGGCTGCCCGGTTCCGGAACTCTAAGTTCCTCTGACGTACTACAAGGTCCCAATCGGAGCCCGGCCGATTGGGACCACTTTTTGCAATCCTAATAATTCTTACACGTATAGCGCACACAAACCGAATTTTATAGAGTATGTTCGTTGTTTTCTGATATTTCTTTTCGTAGCTTTGTAAACAACTTCACTAAAACCAGGCACCCGCAACCCTACACCGAGGAAGCACAATGATCCGCCGTCTGTCCACATTGGTCCTCTTCACGCTTCTTCTGGCTGCCGGTTTGGCCCAGGCCAGTATTGTGCTGAGCCCACCAGTGCAGGAAATCCCAGTCTATCGCGGCAAGCAGGCGACATTCACGATTACCGCGATCAATGACGGCGATGAGACCGAATCGATCCAGTTCCTTGTCAAGAACATGGACATCACGGAAGAAGGACGTCCGTACGCGTCCGATTCCACCTATGATCGTGGCTGTGCGGATTGGATCACGCTGGATCCGGTGGAAGCTGTGGTTGGACCAATGCAACGGGTTGAGATCACGGGCACAGTGGAAGCACCCCGTGATGCACAAGGTGCCTATTACGCGATGTTCCTGGTCAATGTCAATGAACGTCAGATTGATCTGGAAGACGGTGGTGCCGGCTTCAAAATCCTGAGCCAGGCTGGAACTGTACTGATGCCGGTGGTGCAATCCGGACGAAACGAAGCGGTACTTTATCCTGACACACTGATTGTGTATCCGAATGGTCAAGAGGCGGAACTGCAGAACAACGTCCTCGCGGAAACCGCGGGCTGGGAGGTTCTGCTCGGTATTCGCAACGAGGGCCTGGTGCATACCACGGCACGTGGCGATTTCACGCTGTGGAGTTCGGCCGGCGTGCGGCTGGAAACCGTTCCCCTCGAAAGTGGCCAGGGCTATATCCTTCCCGGAAGGACACGGAATTTCCGTGCCAGTGGCGGAGGCTCGCTGGTCGATGGCTACTACCTGATGAGCTTCAACCTGCGGACACGGGAAGGCCGGACGATTACCGAAAACCTGCCATTCTCCATCCGCGAGGGAAAGGTTCGTTTCAACGAAACCGCTGAGGGTACCGAAGCATTGCTGAAAGCGGCAATGCCCCGGTTCCGTCTGCGGGAAAAAATCCTGCAACGCAACTTGAGCCCGGGTGGCGACAGCTATCTCGCCATCAATCTGCAAAACGTTTCCAATGATACGATCAAGCTGCATCCAGAACTATTGGAATGGTTTATCGATCCGAGCGGCTATTCGAAGTTCAGCAACGTGCTGCCGCCGCACAACCGTTCCTGCACCGACTGGATTGAAATCCTTGACACCGACATTGTCCTGTTGCCGAAACGGTCGACGTCGGTGAAGGCGAAGGTTCACACACCGGAAGATGCCGTAGATGGCGAATTCTACGGTGCCATCACCTTTATTCCGGAAGGCGTGGATCCGGAGCTGCTGGACCAATTCCGCGGGATTCGCACACAGCTGATGATTCTCAAGGGACCGGATGCCGGCAAGGTTGCAGTCGAAATCGACAGCGTATACATAGAAACACGCACAGACGGTGAAGAGGACTACTGCGATTTCTCCTTTATTGTTCATAATTCCGGATCCCGGTACTGCTACGCCGATGGCAATATCGTTATCGAAAAGGAAGTCGCTCCAGGCGTCTATGATCTGTTCACCGATACACCTGTATTCGGAGGACATGAAGCGGTCATTATGCCCAACTCAGACCGTGCATTCCGCCTGAGTCTTCCCGGTATTCCATCCGGGAAGTATCGCGCGGTGGTTCGTGTCGCGTATGACAGCGAAGAGCCGACGTATCTGAAAGCACGCGTTTTCACCTTGTAAAACGGGTGATAAAGGATAGAACATGAGATATCGAAATCGCTTACGATTATCAGCGCTGCTGATGCTTGCCGTGATGCTGCTGTTTGTCACGGTAAACGTCGGGGCTCAGCCTTCTTCCTCCTCCAAAAGCCAGTCCAGTGCGCCGGAGAAGCGGCCGACACGTACCGCTCAGCCGATTGAGGAACGCGGCTTGTCATCGAGCATGATCACCAATGACAGCCCCTTCGGTCTGAACCGGGCGGGCTTCTACCTGGAAGGTGAAAACAAAACCGACGAGGAAATTGACACTCCAGACCCCGAGATCGAGATGTCGTACCAGCTGGATTGGACCAACTACCAGTGGCACCGTGTCGGATCGGATGATCCGTTGCAGGCGGTGCTGACGGGCACGTTCTACACCAATCATCCGATGGTCTGGAACCTGTACAACGCAGACGGTGAACTCGATGTGCTCGATGAATTGACCTACGTGCACAACCTCTACGGCGGCGAGGAAGCCATCGACAGCCTCGAACTGGATTGGGAAATCCGGGTAGACGGAGGGCCGTGGCGTCCACTGCACTCCCAGAACAACTATGGCTTCCACATCCCGATTGCTCCAGGCGATCATGTTGTACAACTGAGGGTTTCCAGCCTGATGCCGCTGATGGCGGATGAAGGGTATTACCGCTTGACACTGGCACAACGGATACTACCTCAGTTGTAAACGACTCGATCAGACCTTCCAGATCCATATAGAAACCACGTTCCCGGAACGTGGTTTCTGCGTTTAGCGGCAAGCGTCTGGTTGATGCATGCGTCCTGCAGAATGGAACGAAGAGGCGAGAGAAAGATCCAGTTCTGACCTGGCTGCGTTTCCGGTTGACCTGTCGCGAAACGGGACCTTCTTCTGCCGTAAACGAACCCGGCATCAGAATGACCTGCCCGGTACCCTTCGTCAGTTCTCCAGCTTTTACCCATTGCCAGAGAATGACAGCACGGGATGAATCCCGCGGCCGTAGTGATCTCACCGCCATGCCGAGCAAGAGAAAAGACGGACCGCAACCAACTCGCGATCCGTCTGCCCGGGTACTACCAAACCCTGTAACCTGTATTTGTCTGTGCTACCCCTGGTCGTCTGTTGATGGAGGCTTCTGCTTCGAAT
Source organism: bacterium (assembly GCA_963675295.2). Taxonomy (GTDB): domain Bacteria; phylum Electryoneota; class Electryoneia; order Electryoneales; family Electryoneaceae; genus BMS3BBIN04. The sequence goes on along the minus strand of CAXXKJ010000002.1, from coordinate 161,335 downwards.
CCAGCTTGTAGACGTTCGCCTTGCCGTGATACGTCACTTCCTGTAGCTCCGGATTCTTACGCAGCTCTTCCAACGCCGAATTGATCCGACGGACCTGCTCGATGATCTGACGCAAGCTGCGATCACGGCTGCTTTCGCTGATGAACCCGAGCCGCATCGAATCGGCAATCGCCTGGATAATCATCAACGGGTTGTTGATCTCATGCGCCAGGGTGTTCAAAATCACGTTTACCGATTCCTGCTGAATCTTGTGGACACGCTCCTCATCCCGCTGGGCAGCAAGGCTGGCATCCCCGATCATCAGGAATACACGCTCGACCTCATTGATCATGATCCGGACCCCACGCAGCTGCGCGAGGAAGAAGGAATGATCGGAACGCATGGCGACGATGAGCGGGTACCCGTAGTCGTCCATCAGCAACTGCTCGTCCGGCATCAACAATTGATCATCGTTGACCAGCAGATAATCCGTTACCCGCTTATCGAGCAGCTTGTCCGGATTGATCTGAAAGATTCGACCGGCCTCGCTGTTCGCAGTCACAATGCGGCCATCCGGGTCGACGATCAGGCACGCTTCGGCCATGTGGTCGATACGACGCAACAGGATGTCAACCTTACGAGAAGGCTTCAACATGCTGCTTACGCCGGGCGGTGCTGTCGCGGTGCCCTGTGGTTCAACGGTGTTCTTCTGCCTCATATACCCATTCCGGCTGCGGAGAACTTGTTTCTCACGTTTTCAGGATGTGGACTCCCCACAATCCATCCCGAAACTCCCCTTACAGTACCCTCAATTCGTTTCTGACGGATTTCTCACGGTCATGCTCCCTCAAAGCGACCGTAAAACAAGAAACCGCCCAAAACACCAAATTCTGTTGTTTGTCATCGCAGTATGTTCGACAAACTCTGAATTCTTCGCTTCCTGCAAGACTATGGTACGACAAGCGGTTAGACGGATGTATTACACGACTCCTTCAATCACTCAGCCGAGGGAAATTCTCAGTCCCGGATGACGTATTAAGGGTTTGTAAGAGCCATGTTTCACGCCAGTTAGGCTAGCGCTCCGACTCGAAACCGAGTCGTTGACGGATTCGCTCCTCGGTTTCCTCGTAGTACTCCCGAGCCTCGTCAAATAATGGAGAGTTCATATAGCGGGGCATGAACACACCAAACTTGTGTTGCAATGCTTCCTGGTAATACGTGCGCGCCATCCGGAACTCACCAACACCCCAGTGATAATCACCCTGACGGATCAGATCACGGAAGAGCGCGGCGTCGAGGTACACATTGTCCTCGAAGCTGAGACGGTACATCCCGGATTCGTGACGGATGAAATTATTGCGGGAATATCTTTTTGCGTTCGGTTCGAGGTATTTACGCAGCTCGCTGATCACGTTCAGCAAACGGCGGTTGCCAGTGGCGCCGTCAGCGTCCGGCCAGAGAAAGTCGATCAGGATGTCCTTCTGCACCGGCTTACCATACGAATGCAACAGCAGGCACAAGGCATCCAGCGCCTTCTTTGATCTCCAGCGGTGAACGTCGATGACCTCGTCGTCAATGCTGATCTGGAACTCGCCGAAGGTCTGGATACGGACAACGCGCATGTCGTCGTCGCTGCCATCCCCATTACGCACCGGTGATGATTTGTCGCCTTCCTTTAACGTCACCACCTGCTTCGGCTTTTTCCGCAGACGGTATTCGTGAAAGATCAACAGCATGCCGTCAGGAGCTTTTTCGTCCCCGATGGTCTTGACCTGGAACAGCACTTCCTTCGCTTGCCCGTCCGCGCCTCGGATCGTTGCACGTGTCGGTGGAACAAGCTGGCTGCCTTCGCCCACCTGGTCGGCCAGATCCTCGAGCGGGTTCTCGAGGTCTTCGTCATCAATCGGAAAAACGTCCGCAACGTGTTGCCCGTTGAGATCAACGTCCGAGACGCCGAGCAAGGTCTTCGCCCAGTCGTTGGCAAACAGCACCAGCCCCGCCTTGTCGGTCAGCAGGATCGCTTCGCCAAGGTGCTTGTGGCTTTCCATGTAATGGGCGAGGGATTCTTCGAGCGTGGACTGCTGGCCCTGGATACGAATCGCGGTCTCGATTGCGTTCAAGACGGCGGCAGGATGAAACGGAGGAAAAACCATCGCCTGAGCACCAACCGAGATCGGATCGAGCATGTCGATCGCATCGTCGTCGGTAAACATCAGGACACGGGCAAACCGGGAACGTTCAAACAACTGGCGCTTGTGCAACTCGCCGACTGTCCCCGAAGAAACAGGAATCAGAATCGCGTCCGTGGACGAATCCAACGTCACGTTCTTGCCTGTCTCCACGGATTGAATCGAACAGCCCTGCTTGTGCAGGTCATCCAACACCGGGCGCAAGATGTCATTCACTGTCCCCGAGATCACGAGGTTCAGTGATTTCATGTCCATCTCCATCGCAGTCGAACAGTAGCAGCTCCTTGGATTCGCCGCGTACCCGGAACGCCGGATAGAATCCATTGTCCAAGTCAAACCTGGACACCAGACAATTGTCGTACAAAAACAGCCGGTAAAGCAAGGTACAACGGGGGGAAGTTGGAGTGTATTGTTTGAAAGCGGTCGTCTGCGGTTTCGGCAGCTCCAATACAATCGATAACGATGTAGGATAAAGCTGATAATCGCTGGTTATTACCCGGTTTTGCGATGTGTTTCACAAGCTGAGCGCTTTGGCGCAGTCTCCGGTGGAGACCACTTTTTTGAGAGCAAGACTGGAGCCACCTGTCGAGCCCAAAGCTGAGCGCCGCTGCAAAAGAAGTTTATTTGGCGTTTTTCTGATTTATCAGGCGCTTAACGTCCGCCCAGGACCATTCCGATTGGGTTAATTGTTGCTATTCTGGTAATATTGCATCGCTTCCGGCATCCACTCGTTGAGGTTCTCGATGCGGGTTTCGTGCGACGGGTGCGTGCTCAGCCATTCCGGCGGGGCCGCGCCGCCCATCGCCGCCATGTTCTCCCAGAAGTCGACAGCCTCATGCGGATCGTAGCCGGCCATCGCCATGAAGATCAGGCCGAGGTGGTCCGCTTCGGATTCATGGGTCCGGCTGTAGGGGAGCAGGATGCCGATCTGCGTGCCGAGACCGAACGCCGCCAGCGCAATCATCTGGGTTTCCTGCGGCTTGTCACGCAACGCAACGGCAAGGGCGACACCACCCAGCGACGTAATCAGCTGCTGGCTCATGCGTTCGTTGCCATGGTGTGCGATGGCGTGCGCAACCTCATGTCCCATCACGGTCGCCAGCTGGCCGGGCGTTTCTGCGATGTCCATCATGCCGGTAAAGACGCCGACCTTGCCGCCGGGCATGCAGAACGCGTTGACTGTTTCGTCGTCCACCAGCAGATTCACTTCCCACTCATAGCCGTCCAGCTGGTCGCTCATGCCTTCGTCGGCGAAATACTTCTCGACCGCGTTCTTGATGCGTACCCCGACGGTTTTCACCAGCTTCGCGTCCGGCGTGCCCTCCTCGACTTCGTATTCGCTGAGCAGATTATCGTACTCGCTGAAGCTCATCGCGTTGAGCTGCGATTCCGGGATCATCGTGAGCTGGTTGCGTCCGGTCAACGCGACCTGGGAACAGGCGGCGACAAACAGCAGCATGGCCAGCAGCGGTGAAATGAATGACAGGCGACGTTTCATCAGTAAATTCCTCCTGCCCGTTGCACGCCGGTTGACGTGACGGGTTTCCCGGCTAACATGAACACATCTGAGTCTGGCGCAAAAGTAGGGACTCCAGGCGGGTGCGCCTCGGGTGGAATGACCGTCTCCGGGGCTCGGCGGGAACGGACAAAAAACGCCCCGCACGCGGGAACGTACGGGGTACAGACAACACACTCGGGAGGTACATTTCACATTGGGTGTGTCACCGGCTCAACATCAATCCGTGTTGGTCGTCGCCATCAGAATCTCACGCTCGACCCACATCGGCGTTCGAGTCTTGACGTCGTCCATCTCACAGGTGCGGCAGCGATTGTTGACCGACCGCCAACTCGTCTGCTTGCCGCAGGTGACGCACGTTCCTCCATTCGTGCCACTCCGGCCACGAACCATGCGGATTCGCCGCCGGTACTCCTGAGGTCGCAGTGTCATGGAACCGACCCTCCTTTCAGGCGAGTGATCCGTGACGCCACGTCCGTGACCGACCTGCTGGTCTCCCACCTCCAGCGAGGGCGTCATTGTCCGTGCAGCCAGCAACTCCATCAACTACGCGGTGCACGCGGGCGTGTGTCCCAGACTATTCCACCGTACTGCCCTGTATCCACACCATGCAAAAGCAAGTTCAAGGCCAGATCCGGCTTCTCAGGTTGGGATATTTCGGGAATGGTCGCGTATCCGGGCGGCGGAGCGGAGTTCGCGGCACGAATATCTTCAGGAGAGCGCTCTCAACAAACGGATGTCAGGGAAAAACACCGAAAATCCAAGGCGGGTCCATGCAAGCAGTGCAGGCTTCTGGAGAAAATTTGCAGAAGGGCCGATTTCTCTCGGTTCTGGCGGGGCTGTCTGTGCAGAATGTGCAGCGTCGTCTGCAAGGCTGGCACGGTTTTTCGCCTTGAACCCCCGTCATACGGGGGCTTCAGCCGATCCGTGACGATTCTCACGGATTTCGATCGTGCATTTTTTGCGACAGGGGGTGCAGTCATTTCGCCGCCGGGCGAGAGAACGACGCGAATATCGTCACAGCACCCAGGCGTAACCGAGCTTGAAGAAGAAGACGCGATCCGTTTGCGCCAACGGGTTGTTATCATACGCGCGAATGTTGTCCGAATACCCGATATAGATAACGGTTTGCGGGTTTACTGTGTAGCTGAACAACAACTGCGAGGCGATGCGCTGGTAGACATCGTCGACGTCATCCGGGTCATCATACACGGATTTGTTGAAATCGTAATGCACGTTCTGCACAATTGCGCGTACGAACATGCGGCGATTGAACTGGTAGACGCAGCGGATGCGGCTGATGTTCGCCGCGTAGAGCCGGCCCGGCCGGGTTTCCAGCTGGTTGTACGTATGGCTCAGGTCGATTCGCAGGTTCCGGCCCGCAAGCCACTGAATCTCAGATTCGATTTCCCAGAAGACGCCGGGCCGGTTGTTGCTGTAGTCGATATCCTTGCCTAAACCGAAGCCAAGGTCGGTGTACAGGTTCGGATGCGGAAAGAAGCCGCCACTCAACCACATGCTGTCGGTGATGTATTCGTCGCCTTCGTACCAGGTGCGTTCGAACTCGCCCCAGAAATTGACCCACGACTGCATCGGACCGTTGCCCCAGAGATACCCGTTGATCTGCCGTTCGAGCGGCCGGCTGTGATCGTAGGTGCTGGTGACTTCGGCTTCCGATCCGATCCCGATGCTGCTGTACCAGTTGTCAGCGTCGCTGTAGAACGTATAATCGGTGCCGGAGCCGTAGGTGGCGGCGTCGGTCATGTTGATGAACCCGGCGTCCGCACGAAAATCCGGATGGCGGCGCACCGAATAGGCCCAGGAGTCCCAGCTGCGGGTGTCGTGGATGTAGACCGCACGCGTACCCTCGCCGCTGATGGACGCGTCCTGTTCGTAATTCTCCTGTATGTTGGCCGGGTATTCGGTCCAGCTGTTCATCAGTTGCAGCTTGAGCCGGTTGTTCTGGTTGATGTCGATGGTGGCGTCGAGGCTGCCGACACGGTTGCCGTAATGTTCCCCGTTCGGATCGTTCATTGATTCGCGGTCCGTCACCGTCGCCCCGATATACGATGATTCGCCCACATCCCGCTTGTAACGAACGACGCCCGTCATGCTGTTGCGTTCCAGCGATTCGATTTCCGATCCCTCCGAAGAAGGGAACAGCATCGATGTATACTCATCCTGCGCGACGAAAACCCCGATTCCGTTTGCCCCTTCCTTGCCGGTGATCTTCGCGCCCCAGATCGGGTCGGCGACAGTACGCGTGTACACCAGCCGGTCATGGGAGCTGAAGAAATCGTTGCCCTCGAGGAAGAAGGGCCGCCGTTCCGGGTAGAACAACGCCCAACGGGTGTTGACATCAAGTTGGAAGACGTCCGATTCGATCTGCGAGAAGTCCGGGTTGTACGTGGACGCCAGCGTGATGTTCGGCGTAATGCCCCAGCGGGCGGTGAAGCCGGCGTTCAGGTCGTGGTCGCCGTCGTCGAAGGGACCGTAATCGCTGTCCTCGCGTTGCTGTGCGACAATACCGGAGATGGTCGGATCAATCTCAATGCTGCGGCCCGGGTCGGCACCGGCGAAGCCGACGATTTTCGTCGCCTGGCAGAGGTAGCAGTTGTTGTCGCGGTCACGGGGAAAGAGGCCGATGTGGTGGCGTACGTTCCGCGGGTAGGAACGGATCGCGTCGACGCCCCAGATCTGGTCTTCCGCACTGCGCTGGAACCGCAGCGAGCTGAACGGGATCACCATTTCGACCGCGTAGCCCCAGTCGTGAATCCGGCCGCCGCTGTCCCAGATTGTGTCCCATTCCGACCCGCCGCCGCCGGTTACTTCGGTGAAATCGGACTGGACGCCGAACGGGTTGCACATCAACAGGAACGATTGGCGGGCATCATTGAACGTGTCGAGGTTGATCGCGACCCAGTCGTCCGAACCGATTTCGTCGCGGTCACGCATCCGTGCGCGAATCTCGCCGGGGTTGGGATCGTACGCCTTGAACGCGACGAACAGGTCCGACTCACCGTACGCGAGCAACACTTCGGTTTCCACCGGCGGCGGAACATTTTCGCCCGGGCGGACTTCGTATTCCAGCTTCATCACCAGAGCGTCCGACCAGACGGATTCGTCCAACACGCCATCGGCTGACACCTCGCCCTGGAGGAGTGGAATGCGGTACGGTAGTTCGTGTGGATCCGGCAGGGGTGATTCAGTGGAACGGGCTCCGGCAACCGCTGCAGTAACCAACAGAACGAACAACAACAAACCAGTCGATACATGGCGCATAGGCAGGTCCAGGAATTGACGGAGCGCACCCACACCGAATGCGAGGGGCTAAATCAAGGACAGTGAAAAGCCACCCGTGGTTACAATCGGGAGAGGCATGAGTGCAAGCTCAATGCAATTCTCATTACTTTCCCCATGTCCGTTCCATGGCGTATACTACGGGCAACCGTGGGAGATCGTTATGTGGACAGTATTTTCGGGGGCCACCAACAGGCAGACATGCACTGACGGGAACACTCTGAACCGTTTATTACGATCCGCGCTCTGGACCCTGGCCACCTTACCAATCCAACTGGGCATCCTCGGCAAACTCACAGCCCGGCTGCGCCTGCCCGCACCCGAAACCAATTCCTCCATCCAGCTCGCCGCTGACCTGGAAGGGGTGTACGGCGATCTCGCTTTCTTCCTGCTGTTCCTGATGCTGGTTGGCGCCAGCGCATTTCTGCTCGTACGTCTCAAGCGCAAGATGCGCAACATGCCCCGCCGTCCACTGAAAGACGTTGTCCTCGAACGCACGCTCGAGCTGAACCGCTACCGGCAAATGCTGTCCAAGGCGGAACGCGTCGCCAATGTTGGCAGCTGGGAACATGAACCGGGCCAGGATCACTTCGTCTGGTCGGATCAATTGTACCGCATCTTCGGCTTCGAGCCGGTGGAAATCGTGCCGGACAAGGATGTACGGCTCGGGCTGGTGCATCCCGCCGACCAGGAAGAGTTCGTTAAGCACGAGCGCATGTCGATTGAGGAGGGCAAATCCTACGAGCTGAAGCTGCGGATTCGCCGTCCGGACGGCGCCCAGCGGCTGATTCTGCATCGAGTCGAACCGGAAAAGGATAACACCGGCAAGGTTGTCCGGCGAATCGGTGTCGTCAGCGACATTACCGAACGCGCGGCGACGGAAGAAACCTTCCGGCTGATGTTCGAGCAGACTCCGTACCCGTTCATGATCATCGACGAACACGGGATCATCGACTGCAACCCGGCGACGGAGAAGATGTATGCGCGGACCAAGGAAGAGATGATCGGTCATCACCCCGGCGAGTATTCGCCGGAATTCCAGCCGGACGGTCGTCGTTCCGAGGAAAAAGCGTACGAGATGGTTGAAAAGGCCTACAAGAACGGGTTCCACCGCTTCGAATGGACGCACCTACTGCCGGATGGCACCGAATTCCCCGCCGAAATCAACCTGAGCACGATCAGCATTGGCAACGTGGTGCGGCTGATGGTGGTGATGCACGACCTGCGCGCACGAATCGAGGAAGAACAACGCCAGCGCCGAATTGAGGAACTGGAAACAATCAACCGGCTCGGCGCGACGCTGTCTCACGAATTCAACACTCCGCTGGCGGTGATCCGTGTCGCCACCGAAATGCTGGCGATGCAGACGACGGAGAATCCGGACGCACGGCAGCACGTCAACAAAATCTTCACTCACATCAAGCGCATCCGTGAACTGGTCGATAAAACGCACCAGCTGCGTGAGTTGAAAGCAATCGACTATGCGGCAGGGATGAAAATCCTTGATCTTCACGAGGAACTGGGTGGATCGGAGAAAACAGATCGCCCGTCTGAGTCGAAAAGTGACAAAGACGGTGAGTAAGCGGTCCCGCTAGTAATTCCCCAGCGTCAACACGGCCTCATCCACTTTTTTCAACCAGGCGTCGCGATACTCGCCCGGCGGGAGCTGCTGCGTTTTTGATCGTGCACGCGCCAGCGATTGCTGTGCTTTTGTGCCCTGGCCGAGAACGTAGTAGCACCACGCGATCCGGTATGGAATCATCGGATCGTTCCGCCGTTTGACCTCCAACCGTTCATACATCTCAATCGCAGCATGCACCCGTCCCCTGTTCTCTTGCGCGAAAGCCTGTTCAAAAGCCGCGCGGGCGTTGGTCGAATCTTTCTCCAACGCGCGGGTCGCCGCGCTGTAGGCCGCATTATGCCGGTCGAGAATGTTGAACTGCGCGGCGAGGGCGGCGAGGGCGTCCGCGCTCATGGTGTCAAGCGTTGCGATCCCGAACCACTGTTCGGCCATCTCGTCCTGGGCCGCCAGTTGTTCGAGATCGGACTCTGTCACCCCGGCGGCAGAAAACTCCTGCTCCGCCATGTCGTGCAGCCCCATGTCGCGGAACACGAACGCCAGTTGCAGGTGCGCCTCTTCCCAACCCGGCCGTTCAGCCAACGCGGCAGAGAAGAGCAGGGACGCATTTGTAAGGTCACCGTTCGCGTATGACACCGATCCCCAGTTGAAGTAATCGGTTTCGCTCGAGGCGATGGTGCGCATGGTCGTGTATGGGATGTGTGTCACCAGGATCAGCACCAGCACGAGGATCCCGGTACGCAGCGCGGGGATCGGGTCACGAGCACGGATCCAGCCCGCAATGCGGAAGATCGTCATCACTGCAAGCGGGATCAGCACGCCGACAATCGGGTAGCGGTATTCGCCGGCGACGAAAAACAGCAGGTTGGCCACGAGGTACGCCAGAACCAGCACCCGCGGCAGGTGCATGCGCCAGCCACCGAAGAACAGCAGCGCCGGCAGTGCGAACGCGAACAGTACCCCGAAGCGGAACCAGCCGAGCGCACGGAGCACCGGTGAATACTCGGCGACGCCATAGAAGCTGACGTTATTCGGCGGCTCTTCGTTATGGAAAAACCACGCCAGCTTCTTCGCTTCCAGCGCGAGCCAGTCGAGCGGGTTGTGCACAATCCATTCCAACGCCTCGCCGAACCAGTACCGTGACGCCGCGAGGTCGGTCAACGGCTGGCCGGTGCGGCGCATCGCCTCCTGACGGTAGCCCTCGGCTTCGTCCGCCGGCTCCGCGCTCAGCAACCACGGCACCTCGGTGTATAACCCGATCGACTGTTCGTGGTTGCCGACGAAGAAGTTCATCCCGGCGGAGGAGGTCGTCAGGCTGAACTCGCCCCCGAGCCGCACGTTCCGCAGCATCGCCGGGAAGATGACGGCGACCGTCGCCGCAGTCAGAATGACGAACCACAGCACGGCCCGTCTGTACGAAAGAACGGACAGTGATGACGTGCCCGTGTCCGCTTGCGGACGCGGATGATCCGCCCGCTGACGATCGTCGGTGTGTTTTCCGCGCCACGCCCACCAGAGAAACAGCAACCCGAACGCCGGCAGCAGTATCAGCGCGTTCGGCCGGGCTAGTGCACTCAACCCGATCGCCACACCTGCGCCCGCAATCCGCCACCAACCCAGACGCCACGGACTAAAGTCCGTGGTAATAATAGCGTTGGCAGCAGAGGCAGCCGTCGTATTGGCAGCAGAAGCAGCCGTCGTATTGGCAGCAGGGGCAGAACCGGACGGGTCTCCGTTGTCGCTTCCCCCGTGCTTTGATAGGCCACTTACCACGGACTTTAGTCCGTGGCTAAAGGAGGTGGGCGGTTCCAGCAACGTCAATGCGACCATGGTCAGGAACAAGATCAGGCTGGCGGAAATCAACGCGCCGTCGAAGTAAACCGCCGGAGCATACAACGAGAACAGCAGTGCCGCGAACGGTCCGGCGAGGGGATGGTTGACCCTTTTCGACGTGAACCGCCCGATCAGCAGCATTGTGCCCAGCGACAGCAGCAGTTGCAGGTGCAGCGTGCTGGCGGTGAAGCCGTCCCCGATGGAACCCGCCAGCGAAATGAACAACGGGTACAGCGGGCTCATGAAAAAGGGATGGACGCCGAGGCCCAGGCCGGACGCGATCCGCATACCCCATTCGAGGTAGTATTTCGAGTCGATGATCGGGATTTGCGCGACGGGGCTGATCAGCATCGCTTCGATGTGTGTCCATCGCAACAGCACGAACACCACCGCCGCCGCGGCATACCCCACGATCCGCAGCCAAGGGGCGGCGGACGGCGAGTGGGCCGGTGGTGAGGCGGAAATCTTGTCCATGATTATCTGAGCGCTGCCGTGTTGAACCGTTTCCATCCTTCAGGATCACGCCTGAACTGCGGCGAGGTTGCGGCAAGATAACGTTTGCCCCCGGGACGCAACAGGGCTCCGGCCCATCTGATTCACGTCTTCGGCGTCTTGGACCGGGATTCGGAGCCGGTTTTCTTTCACGACACCTCGATTCTGGAGAACACCATGCGCAAGATACGCTTGCTGCTGCCACTTCTGGCGGTCCTGCTGGCCGGAACGGCTGACGCATCGACCCCGGTCCCGTTGGAGCGATCCGACTACGACGCCGCCCGCGAGGCTCTGATCGACCTCGACCGTTCCCGGCGACGTTCCGCCGAGCTCGAGCTGAACGAAGCCGAGCGCGCGGCTGACCGTGTGCTGCAACGGATGAAAGCCGAGTGGCTCAGCCTGCCAACGTGGCAATACCCGCCTGCGCACCGGTTCCACGAAGTCCGGGAAGCGTACGACGCCAGCCCGCTGCTGAACGTGATGGAGCTGCTGCCGAAGGGTGCGATGTTGCACGTTCACCCCTCCGCGACCGGGTCGTTTGACCTGCTGCTGGAGGCGACATACGATCCGCACGTCTACATCTACCAGGGCCCGGACAGTCTGTGGCTGCCGAACGGGTCGCTGCGCTGGACCGACACCTCGCCCGGACCGCAGTGGGCGCGTGCGGTTGATCTGCGCGCGGCGGCGGAAGATGTGGACGCGTTCGACCGCAGCGTGCTCGAGTCGATCACCCTCGGCCTCGAGGATTACGACAACGGCGATATCTGGGACCATTTCGAGAACAACTTCTCGCGCATGTGGAACCTGGCGTCCGAGCCAACCATCTGGCGGCGGCACATGATGAACACCTGCCGCGAATTGGCCGAACAGCATGTGCAGCTGGTTGAGTTTCACACTTACATCGGCGCGGCACGGAACGCCGACGGGTCCACTCGCACGCCGCAGGGTGTGATCGAGTTCTGGATGGAGGTGCGCGATTCGATCCGGGTGGATCACCCGAATTTCGACATCAAGCTGGTCGGCGCGATCACCCGCTGGAATGATGAAGACACCGTGCGTGATTACCTGCACACCGTCGTCGATTTGAAGCAGCAGTATCCGGACTTGATTGTGGGCTATGATCTCGTCAGCGAGGAAGACAAGGCCGCGACCAATTACGATTTCATCGAGCCAATCCTCGCCGCGCACCGCTACGCCGACAGTCTCGGGGTCGAGCTGCGGCCGTGCATCCACTCCGGCGAATCCAACCGGCTCGACAACGCAAACCTCTACGACGCCATCCTGCTGCACGCGAAACGGATCGGGCACGGCTACGGAATGTGGCGTCACCCGGAACTGATGGACCGCGCACTACGGCAGGACATCGCGATCGAAATCTGCCCGATCTCGAACCAGGCGCTGGGGTATGTTGTCGATCTGCGCAACCACCCAGCGGTGGAATACCTCGCGCGTGGCATCCCGATTGTGCTCAGCCCGGACGATCCCGGCATGATGCGCTACCGCTGGGTCTACGACTGGGTCGCGGCGACCAGCGCGTGGGACCTGAGCCTCGCCGACATCAAGCAGATGATCCTCGATTCGTACGAATATTCAGGCTACAACGAACAGGATCGCGCGGCGGCGGTGGACGCGTGGGAGCTCGACTGGTACCGCTGGGTCAGCTGGCTGGCGGGGCAAGAGTAGGGTGTGTGTTCGCGTAGTCTTGCTGCAAATCGGATACGCTCGAGCAGTTCGTCGAAATAATCCGCGCCCAGGTTGCGGCCTTCCTTCAGCCGCTCATCGTCCATCGTGAACCCCTTGACGATGTATTCGCGCAACCGTTCGGTCGCCCAACGGCGGAACTGGGTGCCCACATGAGACCGGACACGGTAGCCGACCGCAAGAATCATGTCCAGGTTGTAATGCTTCACCTGCCTGGCGACATCACGCTAACCCTCACGTTGAACTATTAAGTAATCCTTAATCGTTGCTTCTTCGTCCAGCTCCTTTTCCTCGAAAATGTTCCGAATGTGGATGTTGATGTTGGCCACGGTCGTCTGAAACAGCTCGGCCATCGCCGCTTGCGTCAACCACACGGATTCGTCCGCAAGCCGCACACCGATTCGTGTCTGGCCGTCTTCGGTCTGATAAATCAACATCTCGGAACGTTGTTCGGGTTGCTCGGCTGCCATGGCTGGACGTCCATCCGTAACGGCTACAGGTACCATTTGTTCAGTTGTTCAAGATCGCATCTTTCGCTCGCCAATGCCAGTGGATACGTGTGAGCTCGAGTGGTACCGCTGGGTCAGCTGGCTGGCGGGGCAGGAATAGACGGGGATTCGGTAAAGATGGATTGACCTCTTGCCAGGACACGCGCCGCCCGTTAGGTTATAGACTAAATCTGGATTATGATTTGAATCATCCCCTGGAGGGATCAATGAAACGCGCCTGTCATCTTGCCGCATGGATCATGTGTCTGATCCTGTTGCCCGCATACGCTTTGGCTACGACGCATCACGTTCCCGCGGATTTCACCACGATCCAGGCCGGCCTGGATGTGTCCGCGAACGGCGATACCGTCCTCGTCCAACCCGGCACCTACGTCGAAAACATCGTCTGGCCCCAGGTCAACGGCATCAAACTCATCGCTGCCGGTGACAGCAGCAATACAATCATTGATGGAAACGAAGCAGGGCGAGTGATTCTACTATTGAGTGAAGGGTTAGTCGATACCACGACGCTGATACGTGGATTTACCATTCAAAACGGTGGTCATGAGTATTGGTATCAGAATGGCGCCGGAATCAAATGCATTGAATCAAGCCCGACGATAAGCCATTGCAGAATATCTGAAAATCGGGGTGGAGAATTCGCTAACGGCACAGGACTTTACCTGGACGACTCCAGCCCGCATATCATCCATTGCCGGATTGCTGATAATAGAAGTGAAGGAGCCGGTGGCGGGGTGTATATCTGGGAAACGTCAAATCCAACGATTCAGAATTGTGTTTTCTCTGGAAATTTTGCCGTGGTTGGTGGAGCGATCTATTGCAGGGATGAATCCATCCAAAACATTACAGATTGCGTGTTTGAAGGAAATGTTGGGGAACTTGGCGCTGCTATCTATGGGTGGGACTCGTCGAATCTTGAAGTGTCACATTGCACGTTTGCCAGCAATTCTTCCAGCTACGCTGCGGGTATCTATTTTTATGGAAGTGATCTACAGATTGTTGATTGTACCTTTTACTACAATTATGGAGTATCGATACGGTTAGAAATTTCAAACGCTGTTGTAATGAATTGTACTCTGTCTGATAATCATAGAGATCCGATTGTATGCACGACGTCGAATGTTGATTTTAGTAATTGCACTGTCAGCGATAACCAAGGAACCGGGTTTTTCTTTGAAGGGGGTTCATCGACGGTTTCTTCGTGTACGATAAGTGATAATACGGGTAGATACGGTGGTGGAATCCGTTTCATCAATACGCAGATGACAATGACAGACTGCCTGATCATTGGCAACTCTGTGTATGGAGATCAGAATAGAGGTGGCGGAATCTATTGTAATGGAGCAAGCCCCGACCTTATCGATTGCACAATCTCGGAAAACTCAAGCCTGAATGGCGCTGGAATCTGCTGTGATGATGATTCCAGTCCAAACATAATCAGGTGTACAATCACCAATAACACATCGTACGATGTCGGAGGAGGGATTAGTTGCCTGAACTCTTCACATCCCACGATCGACCACAGCGTGGTAGCGTCCAACACGGCATTTCTGGGGGGCGGTTTATATACAAGTGAGGGTTCAGGTCCCGAGTTCGCTCAAAGCACACTATCTGGCAATACCGGAAACTGGTACGGCGCGGGAGTATTCTGCGAGAACTCTGATCCCATATTTACGAACACGATTCTCAGCTCAAACCAGGGGGAAGGAATCTACGTTGAAGACGAAATGAGCCATCCAACGTTGCATTACTGTACTAGTTACGGAAACAGCGCGGGTGATTTCGTTGGGGATTCGATTGATCCGGATCTCGGTGTTCTTGTCACCACCAACGCCAACGGCGATTCCTGCGACATCTACAACAACATCTTCCTCGATCCGCAGTACGTCGATCCCGGCAACGGGGACTACCACCTCCAACCTGATTCCCCCTGCATTGACGGCGGCGATCCAACTAGCCCGCTCGACCCGGACAGCACCATCGCCGACATCGGCGCGTTCTATTTCGATCAGAATGTGGGGGTGAACGAGGGCGATTTCGCCACGGCGGACGCTCTCCCGGCCCAATGGTCACTGTTGCCAGCCCACCCGAACCCGTTCAATGCCGCGACAACCATCACCATCTCGCTGCCGCAACCCGCGCAGCTGAACGTATCCGTCCTCAACATTCAGGGTCAGCAGGTAGCGACGCTCGCATCGAGTGTGTATCCGGCGGGTGTGCGCCAGTTTGTCTTCGACGCGTCCAGTCAGGCGAGTGGGGTGTATTTCGTACGGGCGACGGTGACACCCGGGTTGCAAGACAACCCGGGCCACCCGACAACAGATCAGACACAGAAGATCGTGCTGCTGCGCTAGACACATCCCGATCAGTTCAGGTCTGCGCCGCCCATCTCTCGAATTGCTCCGCCCTCCTCCACTTGCGAGCGTGAAACCCCGTTCACATCTTCCACGATCGAAACGCTACCAACCACGGAGGCTCACGAACATGCCCGCCCCGACCGAACTGCTGCAGGAGAGAATCTCCCGCGTCCAGGAGATGTTGAAGAACGATCAGAACGGCAACCCGATGCTGGTGACCGGAAACGCCAACGTTGGCTGGCTGACCGGCATTCCCGCCGATTTCCAGAAGGACGCGTGCCTGTTGATCCGCCCGGACAAGGCGTATTTCGTCACCGACGGACGCTACACCAACCGTGTCCCGGAAATCCCCGGCATGGAGGCGTACATCTGGGGCCAGGAACACGTCCACCTGTACCCGGAACTGAAGAACATCACCGACGGCGCGAAGCACCTCGTCTGCGACACCACCGGCATCGCGATCGACATGTACCACGCACTGCCCGCGATGCTTGAGCTGGAGTCAATTTCGGCCCCGTCCGGCCTGCTCGACCGGCTGCGCATGATCAAGGGCGACCTCGAGATGAAGCTGATCCGTGAAGCAGTCGACATCGCCATCGGCACCTTCAACTACATGGTCAACGACTGGCTGCCGAAGCACAAAGACACCGCAACCGATATCGACTTCCGGGACGAACTCCTGGCCGAAGGCGCGCGCCGTGGCTCGGAAGGCGCATCGTTCGATCCACTGGTGGCGATGGACGCCGACGCCGACACGCCGCACCCGGAGATGGACCGTCCCGGCAAGCCGCTCAAGGGCGAGCATGTGATGCTGGTCGACTGGGGCTTCATCTACAAGGGTGTCTGCACCGACATGACCCGGATGATCATCATCGGCTACGAAGAGATTCCGCCGGTGTTCCAGGGCATGCGGATGTTGCAGGAAAAATGGTTCGACATGGTCGCGGCGCAGTTGCTGCCCGGTCTGCCGGCGAGCGAAGGTGGCGCGGCGTACC
The DNA here is from genome assembly GCA_963675295.2 of bacterium. GTDB lineage: Bacteria > Electryoneota > Electryoneia > Electryoneales > Electryoneaceae > BMS3BBIN04. Next base: position 144,885 of record CAXXKJ010000002.1, on the reverse strand, counting down.
AGATCGGCGTCAAGGCCGCCGGGATCGACACCCGTTTCCACGGCGCCGGCCACGGCACCGGCGGGGCGTATGTGCATGAACTCCCGAAGGTCAGCGAGCTTCCGGATGGGTTGGACGATTACGGCATCCCGTTCGGCCAGGCGATTGTTCTTGAACCGGGAATGATCGTGACCAACGAACCGGGCATGTACGAAAAGGGCGTCGGCGCCTACCGTACCGAAAACATGGTGCTGATCACCGAAGACGGGCACGAAGCCCTCGACCGTGCGCTGCCGATGCGGCCGTTCTTCGTGGCGTAGATCGTATCAATATTGCTCCCGAGTCCGCAACCCCTGTCATTAAATGACAGGGGTTTCAGACTGCTGACAAAGTCCCCACGGGCTCTCGACCTGTGGGGATTTGTTTTGTATCTTTGTAGATGCTACCTACTTCCAAAGCTCATCAAAGCGCAGCGGAGCTTATTTACATTGACGATTTGGTCCCGGACGATCATCTTTTGCGGAAGATTGATGCGGCAATTGATTTTTCGTTTATCCGGGATCGTGTAAAGCATCTCTACAGCGCCGACAATGGCCGTCCGGCTGTTGACCCTGTCCTTCTGTTCAAGATGTTGTTCATCGGTTACCTGTACGGAATTCGGTCCGAGCGTCAGCTGGTGCGTGAGATCCAGGTCAATGTTGCCTATCGCTGGTTCCTCGGGCTGGATCTGCGTGACAAGGTGCCGGACGCGTCCACGATCAGCCAGAATCGACGACGCCGTTTCCGTGAAAGCACCATCTTCCAGGAGATCTTCGACGAGATCGTGCTGCTGGCGATCCGTCGTGGCCTGGTCGATGGCCGGGTCTTGTTCACCGATTCGACGCACCTGAAAGCCAGCGCGAACAAGAAGAAGTTCAAGAAGCGGCAGGTGACAGTGGCGACGAAGTCGTATCTGTCCGATCTGGAAGAGGCGGTGGATGCGGATCGCCTGGCGCATGGCAAAAAGCCACTGAAGAAACGTGACAATGACGATTCATCACCGCCGGCGACAAAGGAAATCAAGGTCAGCACCACCGATCCGGACAGCGGCTTCATGGTCCGGGACGGCAAGCCGCAGGGCTTTTTCTACCTTGACCACCGTACCGTAGACAACAAGGCCGGAATCATCACCGACACGCATGTCACCCCCGGCAATGTACATGACAGCACCCCCTACCTCGAGCGTCTCGACACACAGATTCGCAAATTCCACTTCCCGGTGGAAAGGGTCGGTCTCGACGCCGGCTACAATACCGCCGCCATCTGCAAGGGGCTGGAGGATCGAAAGATCGACGGCGTGATCGGCTCGGTACGTACGACACGCAAGAAGGGAATGCTGGCAAAACGACTGTTTGTGTACGATTCGCTGGGGGATGTCTACCACTGTCCCGGCGGCCAGACACTACCGTATCGCACGACGACACGTGAAGGCTACCAGGAATATGTTTCCGACCCGTCGTGCTGTGTCCTCTGTCCCCTGTTGCAGCAATGCACCGAAAGCGCCAATCACCGCAAGGTGGTCACCCGGCACGTGTGGCAGGCCAGCCGTGAAAAGATGATCGCGACCGCTCGGACAGAACGCGGACGGGCCACGTACCGGCGACGACGGGAGACGGTCGAACGCAGCTTCGGCGAAGCCAAACAACTGTATGGCCATCGCTATGCCCGGCTGCGCTCGATAGCCGGAGCACGTGAACAATGCCTGCTGTCCGCCGCCTGCCAGAACATGAAGAAGATCGCCATGACAATGGCGAAACACCCCTCTATCTCAAGACTATGGACCTATTTAGCCGGTCTTCTATCCCAGCGCACCACGCTCAACGGTCTCGATAGAAAAATCGAGCGAAGAACCAAACACAACCTGCCAACTATACCACAAATCCAACCAGTAGGATGTGCCGTGTGAATACAAAACAAACCCCATCAAATGACGGGGTTTGTCAGCAGTCTGCAACCCCTGTCATTAAATGACAGGGGTTTGTTGTTATCCACAGAAATTTTCCGCACTTTCAAGTAGATAATATAGCGGTCATAAACAAACATGTGATGGATATTTCTGAATTGACATACAGATATCCAGGGGGGTATGAGGTATGAAGCAATTTTTCATAATTCTCGCATGCATTTTGTTGCTGATTCCTGTATGTACTCGCGCCCAGTGGGTACGTCATGATATTTGCGATGACATTGAAGACCCTTATGGCGTAGCCGCTGGCGATTTCGATCAAGATCAAAGAGTTGATGTCATTGTCGGTCAGATGGAGATGGACCAGGGCATTTTATGCTTCTACGGTATCGAAGATGGTTGGGTGGAATATACTGTTGAGATTGAACGTGGAGGATCAGATTTTACTGTCGCCGACTTCGACCTCGACGGGGATCTTGATTTTGCTGGTTGTTCCTATGAGGCCAGCGATGTCGGCTGGTGGGAAAACACAGGTGAACGCAATTTTCAACGTCACCAGCTTGCTTATAGGTATTATGGTGCCAGTTCGATGGACAGTGGGTATCTCAACCGGGATGGATTGCCCGACTTCGTTTGCACCGCCTGGTATGGGGATGCTGTGGTGTGGTGGGAAAATAAAGGTTTGGGAGAATTTGAGCCCCGACTTGTTACAGACAACTATTCAACCCCACACGATGTCGCGATTGGTGATATAAATGGTGATGCGATCCCTGATTTCGCCGTGTGTTCGGGAATCGAAGACTGCTTGCATTGGTTCGAAAGAACCAGCGACGGTACCTGGATAGATCATCTGGTTGCGGATGGAATGGAGTATGTTTCAGGAATTAAACTCGCTGACTATGACAAGGACGGTGACAATGATATCTTTGCTACTGTTTTCATTGACAATCTCGTGCTGTTATTTGTAAACGATGGTTTCGGGAATTTCGACGTAACTTACCTTTGTACGGACTTTTACAGACCGTGGGATCTATGTATCTGCGATATTGGATCAGACGGAGATCCTGATGTCTTCGTAACGTCGTACAACACCGGCATTCGATACTGGGAAAATGACGACGGTGTTTTTACCGAACACGTTCTTATTGATATCTGGGATCATTCACGTGGTATCGTTGCAATTGATATGGATGGAGATTATGACCAAGATATCGTTGCCGTTTCTGAGTATGCAAATGAGGTGGCATGGTGGGAACAGCCTGGACAAGGCTATCCAGACCCGATAGAAATAACAATTACTCCTCATGATCCACCAGTCTATATACCACAGGGGGGATCATTCTACTACGATGTTCATATCGTTTCAAACTTGAATTATCCGGTAAACGCTTTTGTGTGGACAGATGTTTTTCTACCGGCGGGATGTTCGGTCGGCCCCATTGATCAGCTCTACGTTCCCCTTTGTGCTAACGCGGATATTCTGGTGACAAATGTCAGCCAGACCATTCCTTACGGATTGTCTTTGGGATACTATTTGTGGCGTGTGAATATCGGGCAGACTCCTCAGAATTCCTTCAATTCGGACCTGTTCATGTTTACTGTCACCGAAGGTCAATCAGAAATGCTAAGTCCTGATTGGAAATCTGCGGGCTGGACCGGTTTGACCAATTCAAAAAATGCGGCGCAAACGTCACCTGGAGCGATTGCGTTTCAACTTGATGAAGTTTTTCCAAACCCGTTCAATGCAAACACTCGGATCGAATTCACGCTACCAGAATCACGGCAAGTGACAGCGCGGGTGTATGACAGCCTTGGACGGCAGGTTGCAGATCTTGCCAATGGGAAGTATTCGGCAGGCAGACATGCATTGACCTTCAAAACGGACGGACTTGCCACCGGAATCTACTTCCTGCAATTTGGTGCGGGATCTGAACATGAAATCCGGAAACTGGTGTATCTGAAGTAACGGCTTTATGGCAGGTAGATCTTGGTGCTGATCACCGAGGACGGGCACGAAGCCCTCGACCGCGCCCTGCCGATACGGCCGTTCTTCGTGGCGTAGTTCACGATCAGAACGAAGTACTTGGCGCATTGCTTCATACGTAGAAAAGGGATCTGGCGGAAATACGCTGGATCCCTTTTGCGACTTTTCAATATTCATAAACGTAATTCGTACAATTCTATAAACTTAGGCAAGTGGTTAGAAAAACCTAACTATTCGCCGTGGCCGCGTTTTTGCTCGTCTCCCCGATGTGGGACTCCATGAACCAGTTTGAAACAATCGCACAAACCGCGCAACGGTATGCCATCATGGTTAGGAATCCCTAACACACAGCTCAAGACACGAGGAGACAAGCATGAGACGGACTGCTGGATTTGCCCTGGGCGCACTACTTCTGACGCTGACACTATCCTTCTCCACCTATGCCCAACCGGCGGACATGTGGCTGCGAACCTATGATGACAGTGATTTTGACAGCTTCCGCGGGGTTGTCGCCACCGAGGACGGCGGCCACACCACGCTATTGTTCAGTGATGGCGAAATCAGCCTGATGAAGCTGGACGCATCCGGCACCATGGAATTGCGACACCCCTATGCGCCGGTGAGCGCGAACTTCCCGGAGCTCAGCCCGCTGCTACGCACTCCAGACGGCGGCTACAGCTTCCGGTACGGGGACGGCGACAACACGCCGCTGGTCCACACCGACAGGTTCGGCCGCGAACTGTGGCGAGTCCAGGTCGACAACCCGGGTTTCGAAATGGCGCTGCGGGATGATGGCGGGTATGTGCTGGCGTCTATTACCAACTACCCGTACCAGGTCAAGCTCTCTTTCCTCGACGAGTATGGCATGCTCGAATTCGAACAGACCTACGATCCGACTGGCGGCATTCTGTACCTCGGCGGTATTGAGGCGGATGGCAACGGCAATTTCTACGTCTTCTGCGCGCAGCAGGCGGTATCGTACGATCTCGTGCAGGTGTACAAGGTCGACAGCGCGGGCGATCTGCTGTGGTGGCGGTCGGTGGATGGATTCAGCCATACCCCGACTCAGTGCATCGGCGGATTTGTCACCGATGATGGCGGATGTGTCTGGTACGGTGCCGGGTACAACCAGCTCGGGCTGTACCAGTTCGATCATGCGGCACTGGCGGCACGTCTGCCCGCGGACGGCGGCGAACCGCTGTGGGTGCGCTCCTATGAGGAAGATGTACTCGGCGTGGATGACGAAAAGATCATTGCCGGCGTCGCGGGTGACAACGGGGACGTGTACCTCATCGGCGATCTCGCCAGCCAGCCGGCGGTGATCTCGGTCGACCAGTACGGCAGCGAACAGTGGCGCTACCTCGGGCCGAGCCTCGGGAACGGGTTCACCCAGTACTACTATTTCGGCGCGACCTTCGATGAGACGGACGCCTCGCTGCATCTGTTCGGCCAGGAGAATGATGTGCATGAAGCGTTGCTGCATGTGTTCAACCGGCCCGAGCCGGATGCGCAGCCGCAGGTCGCTTTCGCCGGTTCGGGATCGACGGAAATCCCCGCCAACGGAGGCACGCTCTACAGCGCGGTCCAGATCGAGAATCCGACGAACCAGGCGCGGCAGGTACGTATCCGCCGTGACGCGATCCTGCCGAATGGCACTTCGTACGTGCTCGACAACATCCAGTACACGCTCGCCCCCGGGCAGATGATTGACCTCCCGAACCACATGCAGATGATTCCCGCAGGCGCACCGGCCGGTGAGTATGTTCACCGCCTGTCCCTGCTGACCGCGAACAATGCCAAGCTGTCGTCCCAGGCTTACTTCTTCACTAAGGCGGGTGCTGCGGCGGACGGGAACGGTGCGGAACAGAACGGCGACCACGCATGGACGGTGACAGAGCTGAACCTGCCGGCCGTGGCAGTTGATGCATCTTCCACATCCACCCTGCCGACCGGTTTCGCGGTGGGCGCGGTGTATCCGAATCCGTTTAACGCAACCGCCCGGTTTGACATCACGTTGCCGGAAACGCAACAGGTGAGCGCCCGTGTGTTTGACACAACCGGCCGTCAGGTGGCCGAAATCACCAACGCCAGCTACTCGGCGGGGACGCACACGTTGACCATCGCGCCAACCGCCCTCGCCAGCGGGGTGTACTTCCTGCAGGTGAAGGTTGGCACCGAACAGGCGATGCGGAAGCTGGTTCTGGTGAAGTAACAGAAAGCAAAAGACGCAACGGATGCAAAAGACGCAAAGGACGTAACAGATAAAACATCTCAGGCCACGGGCGCGAGTCCGTGGCCTTTTCTCTGCCATTGATTGCCCGTTCACGGACCGTTGGCTACCCATTGACTAGCCGAGTTACTGCCCACGTGCGGGATGAGGACGCTGAGTGCGAAGGTCACTCCACGAGGCCGGTTTCAACGTGATCAACTACCAGCAAGAGCTTGAACACACGCGCAGCCAACTGCACCTTGCAGAACGGGAAGCGACGTATGGATTCATTGCAGATTCAGTCTGTAATACCGGCTGGACGTAAACCGAGCAAGGGGAGGAGTTATGGTCAGGATCACGGCTGTGTTCTGCCTGTTCCTGCTGCTGCCGATGGCTGCGCAGGCACAATGGGTGCAGCACGATGTCTACACCGGTTTCAGCGGTGGGTACGGGATCGCGGCGGGAGACATGGATAACGATGGCGACGTTGACATCGTCGGCTGCGCAGATGGCACGACGGATGATCTCCGCTGGTTTGAAAACCAGGGGGGTGGCTCATGGACAAGTTCCCTCATCGACGGCAATTTCGGCGGGAAGGACGTTGTTGTCGAGGATTTCGACGGGGACGGCGATCTCGACATCGCAGGTACGTCCTATGTACCCGGGGAAGTCACGTGGTGGGAAAACGATAACGCCACCTTTACCCGGCACGATATCACCACCGATTTCGGCGGCGGATACGCCATTGCGGCGGGCGATATTGACGGCGATAGTGACTTCGATATCGTCGCGGTCGCGTGGTCGCCGAGCCAGGTGTCCTGGTTCGAAAACACGGGTACCGACTACACCCGGCATGATATCAGTACTTCGCCACTGAACCCACACGGTGTCGACCTTGGTGACCTGGACAACAACGGCACCCTCGATATCGTTGTCTCGTCCGGCGGTGACGACAACGTGGTCTGGTTCAACAATGATGGCGGTGGCAACTTCACGCAATCCGAAATCGCGGGTGGGTTGGATTACGTCGCCGCGGTTGCTGTGGATGATATCGACGGTGACGGGTATCTCGATATCGCCGCTGCGGTCTACACCGGCGACCTGATGGTCTGCCTGATGAATAACGGGGACGCCACGTTCAACACGATACTATCAGATCCGTTCGATGGAGTCTGGAACGTTGACATCGGCGCGGTCGGCAATGATGACGATATGGACATTGTGGGTTGTTCCCGCTATGACCAGATCATCTACTGGGAATATGAAGGCGGAAGTTTTACGCAAACAGTTGTCAGTAACAACTTCGGGAATGGCCGTTCCGTATTCATGGGCGACATGGATGATGATGGCGACGACGACATTCTGGCCGTCTCAGAATCTCCGGGAACCGTTTCCTGGTTCGAACAGCCGGGAACGGGCGAGCCGCCGCTGGTTGAGCTCTACGCTGATCCGGTTAGTCCGCCGGTGATCGTGCCGCAGGGCGGATCATTCGATTACACCGTTTCCATCATTTCCCACATCCAGATGACGGTCAGCGCGCATGTCTGGACCGAAGCTGAGCTGCCGAATGGGCAAGTGTTCGGGCCAATCGACCACGTGGTTCTTCCGATCACACCCACGACCAACATCAGCACAACCCTCACCCAGGATATCCCCACGTACGCGCCGGAAGGCCTGTACGAGTGGCGGGTGAACCTCGGTCAAAACGTGCAAAACCCGATCTTCTCTGATTCGTTCACCTTCACCGTGACCGCTGCGGCGACCGACGGAGCCGGATCGTACGACTGGACCGGGTCCGGCTGGACTGCCGCAACCTTCCTCGGTGATACCGGGTCCGAAACGGTGCCGTTGCCGTCCTCGTTTGCCGTTGGTGAAGCATGGCCGAATCCTTTCAACGCACGCACGCAGGTCTCGTTCACCCTGCCTGAAACCCGGCAGGTGACCGTGCGAGTGTATGACAGCGTCGGACGGCTGGTCACGCAGCTGGCGAACGGTGTCTACAGCGCTGGCAACCATACGCTGACATGGCAGCCCGGCAGTTCCGCCAGCGGGGTGTACTTCCTGCAGGTGAACGCCGGCAGCGAACAGGCGATGCGGAAGATGGTTCTCGTGAAGTAACAGAAAGCCACCGACGCCACAGACGCAACAGATGCAACTGACGTAACTGACGTAACTGACGCAACAGACAAAACACTTCAGGCCACGGGCGCGACGTCCGTGGCTTTTTTCTGGGCAAATCCTGCGAACGGATGATTCGTGTAATGTGGTCCAACTCCGCTCCCCCTCCCGAGCCAATCAATCTTTTCAACACAACAGCACGCTTGTTCACGCATCAAAAGTTAGGTATTCTAAACATACACCGAATCTATAAGCATATACAGAACATCGGGAGGGGATTGTGAAGAGGCATTGGATCATCGCTGGCGCGCTGCTGCTGGTAACCGTGGCGGCGCAGGCGCAATGGACACGTCACGACATCACGACCACGCTTGAGGGCGGCTTCGCGGTGACGGCTGGCGATTTTGACAACGACGGTGACATGGACGCCGCCGGATCATCGAGCGGAATCGTCTCACCGACCGATCTGCGCTGGTATGAAAACACGCCGGACGGGTGGGTGGATCACCTGATCACCCCAGGCTTCGATGGCAAGGAACTGGTCGCAGTCGATCTCGATCAGGACGGCGACACGGATATCGTCGGCGTGTCCTATTCCGGCTACGTCAACTGGTGGGAAAACGACAACGCCAGTTTCACGCAGCACACGATCAAATGGGGCTTCACCGGCGGGTATGCGGTCGATGTCGCCGATATCAACAACGACGGCCTGCTCGATGTCGCGGGCGCGGCGGCCTCCGCCGGAGATGTGACGTGGTGGGAAAATACAGGCTCCGACTGGACGGAACACCTGCTTAACGGGGTATACGCCGGCGCGCACGGTGTCGCGATCGGCGATATCAGCGGGGACGGCCTCCCCGATGTCGCCGCCAGTTCCGGCGGTGGCGAGGATAACGTGACCTGGTGGGAAAATGTTGGCGGCGGAACCTGGCCGCAGTTCGTCGTGGACGACAACCAGCAGTTCGTCGCGGCGGTGGATGTCGCCGATCTCAACCAGGACGGCTACGAAGACATCATCGCCGCCGATTCCTACGGCGGACAGATCCTGGCGTTCATGCCGAACGGGGACGGGACCTACGAAACCGAGATCATTTCGAGCAACTTTCCGGACGCGTGGCAGCTGTGCACCGGTGACCTCGATGGCGACGGGGACGATGACATCGCCGGCGTGTCCATGTGGCTCGGAGTGCGCTACTGGATCAACCAGGGCGGTACCTTCACCCAGCACAGCCTGATCAACAACTTCGGCACCGGACGCGCGGTGCAGATGGCGGATATGGACTCCGACGGCGACCTCGATATCATCGCGGTCAACGAAAACGGCTACATCTCATGGTGGGAACAGCCGGGCGGTTCGCAGAATCCGGTTACGTTGAGCGTGAATCCGGTCAATCCGCCGGTGATCGTGCCGCAGGGCGGATCGTTCGAGTATGATGTACACATCGTCTCAAACCTGCAAACGACCGTCAACGGCTGGGTCTGGAGCGAGGCCATCCTGCCGAACGGGTCCACCTACGGCCCGATCGACCAGTACTACCTCGCGTTTACGCCGACGACTGATATCCTCGCGACCAACCTGACGCAGACGATTCCCGCGATGGCGCCGCTGGGCAATTACCAGTGGCGGATCAACATCGGGCAGACACTGCAGAACCCCCTGATCAGCGACAGTTTCGGCTTCACCGTCATCAGCTCAGCGGGCGCGGACGGTTCGACAACGTGGACACCTTCCGGCTGGACCACGCAGCAGTTCGCCGCAAACGAGCCAGACGAGCGCAACGCTACGCTGCCGACGAAATTCGCGGTGGGCGCGGTGTATCCGAACCCGTTCAACGCCAACGCGCGGTTCGACATTACGTTGCCGGAAGCGCAACGGGTGAGCGTCCACGTTTTTGACACGACCGGCCGTCAGGTGGCGGCGATCACCAATGCCAGCTATTCGGCGGGGACGCACACGTTAACCGTGGCGCCAGCCGATCTCGCCAGCGGGGTGTACTTTCTGCAGGTGAAGGCCGGACCGGAAAAGGCGATGCGGAAGCTGGTTCTTGTCAAGTAAGAGACGCAACGGACGCAGGAGAAGCAAAAGAAGTAAAAGACAGGAAAAGACATAAAAGAAGTGCGGAATCAGAAAGAAGTACGGAGTAGGTAGAAGTACGAAATAGAAGAGAGCAACGGGGACACTTAACGGAGTAAGTGTCCCCGATTTCCAGTAAAAAAGAGCAACATCGCCACATGTGACAAACCCGCGCTTGCAAGCAAACACGGGCCTGTTTTTATTTTTCGATTACCGATTACCGATTACCGATTACCGATTACCGATTACCGATTACCGATTACCGATTACCGATTACCGATCTTCACGCCGCTCGTTCAGCCAACGCGCGGTCGGGATCGGTCAGCACCTCATGGATGATGTGCCGTACCCGCCGAACCATCGGCACCTCCGGCAGCTGGAACATCAGGTAATCGGCATCGCCACGGTCACGGAAACGGCGCAGGCTGTGCGCGAAATTCAGGTCAAACACCCACGACAGCATCATCAGCCGCATGTCGTGACGGCTGCGCAGCTTCTCGATCAGCACCAGCTCGCGCCGTTCGAAATGGCCTTCGATGGCGTCGTTGACCGTGTCCGAATTGTCCAGCTCGATGTACGCCTTCTGCAGCATCTCCTCGTCGTTGTTCTTGTCAACGTCCACGAAGACGCGCAAAATGTCCAGCTTGTCCGCGTCCCGGATCATCTTCGCGAACCGCAACCGGTCACCGAGGTACTCGTCCGGGATACGCAGCTTGTTGTGCGCGAGGATGCTCGATTCGATCAGCTCGACACGATTTTCCGGCAGGTTCCGCAGCACGTCATGCTCACGCAGCACCTCGACCCCGAGCACCGAATGGTCCACCGATACGCGGTCGAGCAGCGTGTTGTACCGCTTGAACTGCTCGAAACGGCCGACATCGTGGAACAGGGCGATCACCCGTGCGAGCCGGCGTTCGTTGTCCTCGAGTCCGAGCGCGGAGGTGAGACGGTCCATCTCGTCGACCACATGCAACGTGTGCTCATACTTCAGCTCACTGGTCTTCGCGAGGGTGGAGTTGCCGCTGCGGCGGTAGGGTTCGCTGTACTCGTCAAACCACGCGAACAGCCAGGTCAAGGTGTCATCATTCATGCAAAGTCCGCAAAAAGTTGCAAAACAGACACGGAAGATAGCGGTCCATGTTTGCTGATAGTTAAAACGATGTGGCCGTTGTGTGGGCAACAGTTCCCGCCATTCGGCGCGACGTTGACCGGTCGGCTCAACGCAGCAGCAGCATCTTGCGTGTCGTGTTCAATCGGCCCGGCACGCGGGCGTGGACAAAGTACATCCCGCTGGCAAGAGCGGACGCGTCGAAGCTGAACTCGTGCACGCCGGAAGCGTAGCGGCCGTGCGCAAGATCGGCTACAATCTGGCCAGCCGTGTTGATCACACGCACATCGAGGGAGGATGGTTGCGCCAGCGTGACACGGATGGTGGTTGACGCGTTGAACGGGTTGGGATAGGCGGGGAGCAAGGCCCATTTCGTTGGTTGGGTGGTGGATTCATGCTCCAGCACGCCGACGTTGTGATCAAAGTAGAACGCGCCGATATCGGCGATGGTATCGTCCGGGTCGAGCGGGCTGTCAGGATCGCCGGCGTCAATGCAGGGGGAACCGGATTGCAGGTGAAAATCGTAGTTATCCGGATCAACGTACAGCGGATCGAGAAAGATGTTGTTGTAGACGTCGCAGGAATCGCCGTTCGCGTTGACACCGGTCAACAAACCCCAGGTTGAGTCAATTCCTGATCCGGCAAAGTCGAAGTCACCATTGTCGTGGAAATCGCAGTACCGGATCATCGGATCGAACGAGGTGCTGCTGTCGTTGCTATAAACGCCTTCGCCGTCGTTATTTGACACGATGCTGTTGCTGAGTATCGGACGAGAACCATGCTGAGAATCGTTCCAGAAATAGATCCCGGCACCGAGACCGTTATCCCCCGTGGCTTCGTTGTAGCGGATGGTACAGAAATCGATATGTGTATCGGAAGCGTGTAGCGCGATTCCGCCGCCATGCGAACCTTGATTCTCCGCGATGACACACCTGCGGATTGTTGCTGGACCGTAAATGTCGATACCGCCGCCAAGATGCTGTGCGGTGTTGTTGGTGAAGGTACAGTCCGTAATTCCTTCCGTAGATCCAAATAAACACAAGGCACCACCATGATCGGCATGGTTCCACGAAAACTGGCAGTTGATGATCGCAGGGCCAAACTGAAAACAGTAGATCGCTCCGCCGTCGCCTGCGTGATTTGCCACGAATGTGCAGCCGACGATTTCGGTGCCAAATTGGTTCACCGTGTAAATTGCGCCACCGTTTTCAGCAAAGTTTCCCTGGAAATTGCAATCCTGCAGTTCCGGGTTGGATTCGCCTCCGTAAAAGACCGCCCCACCATCATCCGCGCTGTTGCCGTAAAATGAACAGTTGACAATCGTTGGATTTGAGGAGGAGGCACAGTAGATCCCTCCGCCCATTCCGTGCATGCCCGACTCGCCCGCCTGGTTGTTCTGGAACACGCAATCCAGAATCAGGTGATGAGTGTCAGATCCACAGTAAAGCCCAGCCCCGCTGCTGTAAGCGGTATATCCCGTTGAATTCTCCGTGATCTTGCATGACACAATCGTGGGGCTGGATCCATCGCAGTAGATCCCCGCGCCGTGACTGACGTTCGAACCCTCTTTGATGGTGAAGCCGCAGATTTGTGTTTCCGTATCGATCAACCCGTTGCTGCTGATTGCGATGGCACGTGCGTTGGTATTCGCGCGGATGATCGTGTTCGCAAAATTACCCGCTGCAATCAGCTTGATGCCGTTGATTTGCGGCCAGACGATGTTCTCGACGTAGGTGCCGGGTTGCACGAGGACGGTGTCACCTTGCGCGGACGCATCCAGACCGGACTGGATGGTGGTGAAATCCGCCGGAACATGATGGGTGGTGGCGAATGCGGGCGAGGCGGTCAGCAGCAGGACGAGACAGCAGACGAGCAGCGGCAGATTGGATTTCATTGCGTCTCTCCAGGCGGAGTGGGTTGAATTAGTACGGTTCGATTTGTCGCTCTCAGTTCAGTCACAGTAAGGTACGCCGTCAACCCCGGATGCGCCACCCGGATCGTCCTTGTTGTCAAATCGCAAGACGTCGATCAGCCATATCCTTCAGCCACGACATGAATGTCGTGGGCATCTGGATCATCACCCTAAAGTTGGGGCATCGGCTTCCTTAGTTTCCGTGTCGTCCGTGTATTCCGTGGTTCAATCCATCCGTGGTTGAGGCTATCTGGGGTCACGGCCTCGCGGCCTTGAACCGGAGAGCGGCTTGATCCAAACACCCGCACGGCCTAATTTCGCCCAAACCACCAACATGGAGGGGGACGAGGATGAAACAGGCGAAGACGGTTTTCCCGTTGGTCGTTCTGCTGGCCGTGATGCTTGTGATCGGTGGCTGCGCCGCCGGCAGCAAGATGCAACGCACCGAAGAAGGCTACATGCCGACGCATGTCGTGGTCGGGGATATCGTGGCCTACACCCAGGGTGTTGCGCAGGTGAGCACGGCCGACCTGAAGGAAATGATCGTCAACGATTTCGAGATGGCGTTCCGCGATCAGGGTGTCAAATTCATCAGCCAGCGGGAACTGCAGACGACCGCGATGGATGAGACGAAGCTGGTCAAGCTGAATGCGACGGTCACCTTCCAGCAAGGCGCGAGCGACATTTCGCAGAGCACCGATGCCCGCATCAGCTACCAGTTGATCCGTGCGGCGGACGGCTTCCTGTGGGAAGAGGGCAGCGCCAAGTCGACCGACTGGTCGGTGTCGCAGGGCGCGACGGTGGACGTGCAGTCCGCGGTCCGGTTCGCGACGCAGGCGACGGCGAAGGATGTCAAGGACCTGATGAAGTAAACCAGGTTTGCCGTAGCTGCCAACAGTGTGAAAAGTAAGATCCGCGGGGGCCGGACTCCGGTCCCCGTTTTTGCCATCTCCGTCGCAGAACTAGATTTCGGCGGAGGTAAGTCCGTTTCAGGACGAACGTTACGCGATTTACCGTTAACGATACAACCATACGAACAGGAACAGGATTCATGGAACGTACACTGTGCATCATCAAGCCGGACGGCGTGCAGAGCAAGGTCGTCGGCAAGGTGATCGACCGCATCGAGCAGGAAGGCTTCACCATCCTCGGCATGAAACGCGCGCGCCTGAGCAAGGCCGTCGCGGAAGATTTCTATGCTGTCCACAAGGAACGCCCGTTCTTCGGCGAACTGTGCGAGTTCATGTCCAGCGGCCCGGTGGTGCTGATCGCACTCGAGCGTGACAACGCCATCAACCACTGGCGGACCGTCATCGGCGCGACCGATCCGGCCGAGGCGGACGAGGGCACGATCCGCAAACTGTACGCGCGCAGCAAGGGCGAAAATACCGTCCACGGCAGCGACTCCGTCGAGAACGGTATCCTCGAGATCAGCAAGTACTTCAGCGAGATGGAACTGATCGAACAGAAGTAAGTCAGGCTCGGGGCTGGGATCGCGGGCAATGGCCTGCGGACTCCGGTCAACGGTTGAGATGTGCCCCAGACATTTATGTCTGGGTTGACCCGGGACTGGAAACTTGCGATGACCCCAGACATCAATGTCTGGGGCATGATCCCGTACAAGAGCCTTGCGATGATCCCAGACATTTATGTCTGGGGCATGTCGCATATTTATACGTGAGTACGATTCAATGCCACGGCCGATTGAGTCCGTGGCATTTCTCGTCCAGAATTGATCAGCACCCCGGAGCCCGGAGGTGTTCAGCGAAGCCTGCGCGTCGTACCTTCCCTGTGTTCTGTCTTTCACAAAGGGTTGACTGGAAAAAACGGATCGCGCCATTGCCCCATCCCCCGGCGGCGAACGTGATTCCGGTATCCACGCGACGAAGCCACCGGCTTCGTTACTTTTGGCGGAACCGAGGCATCCGCTCCGATGCGGATGCGAAACGACACTCAGTCAGGGTGAATCCCGGCGCACCAACCGTGCGCAGCAACACAGGAAGTACCATGGCAGACGAAACACTGCAATCCATTCTCGAACGCAGCAAGGGCGCGTTGGAACCGGCCGAAGGCGAAAACGAAGAACAACTGACCCGGATCGCCGTCATTGGCGCCGGCACCATGGGCCTCGGCATCGCGCAGGCGGTCTCGGCGAAAGGGCTCGAAGTCCTGTTGCTGGAAAAGGACGATGTCAGCCTGGACGCGTCTCTGAAACAACTTGCCATCAACCTCGACCGGGAAATCGCGCGCTGGGGGATGACCGAATCAGATAAACGCGCGGTGCTGAGCCGGATCAAGGGAACGTCCAACCTCGATGAGCTGGAAGGCTACCGCCTGATCATCGAAGCGGTCCCCGATCAGATCGAGCCGAAAACCAGTCTGTTCAAGCAGCTGGACACGATGGCCAGCCGGGACGCCGTGTTTGTGACCAACACTTCCGTGCTGTCGGTGACGGAACTGGCAGAATTAACCATCCGCCCGGAAAAGTTCATCGGCATGCACTTCCTCCACCCGGTACAGAAACGTCACATGGTGGAAATTGTGCGCGGCCTGCAGACCAGCGACGCCACCTTCCGATTCACGAAGAGCTTCGCCGAGAGTATCGGTAAGACCGTGGTCGAAGTCTACGAGTCGCCGGGATATGTCACCACTCGCGTGATTCTGCCGATGCTGAACGAGGCGATGCACACCTTGATGGAAGGCGTCGCCAGCGCGGAAGGCATTGATACCGCGATCCGTCTCGGCTACAACTTCGTGCAGGGTCCGCTGCACCTCGCCGACCAGATGGGGCTGGACGAAGTCCATTCGTGGCTGGAAGCGATGTTCCGGGAAACCGGCGAGCAGAAATACCGCCCGTGCCCGTTGCTGCGCAAGCTGGTCCGTGCCGGCCACCTCGGCGTGAAAACCGGCCAGGGTTTCTTCAAGTATGATGAGTCCGGACGGCAGGTTCTCGGCGGCGAGAGTCTCGTCTGATGAGTGCCGCGACCGCATCCGGTTTCACCCTGTGGTTGCGCACGGCGGGGAAGGCACTCGACTACTCCGCGATCGTGCCGCAGATTGCGCTGGAACTGAGCCGACGTGGCGTGCCGGTGGAGCCAATCGACGCCGCTGCGCTGGCCCGGGCGACCTACCGTGGCAAAATCTCCGGCCAGGGGTTGACGTTGGCGATCGCGATGACGGCGGACGCGTTGACCCGGCACGGTGTCGCCTGCCTGGTGCACGGCTCCCGCAGCTCCGCGCACGAGTTTGCGTGGAAGAAACGCAAGCCGGAACGGTTGCTGGACGTGGTCTTCGTGCGAGACGGGGAGACTGTGAGCGGGAAGGGACCGTTCCTCGTGCTCCGTCCCGGCGAAGGAAGTGACAGCACAACGGCTCCCGATCCGCCAATGTCGGCGCCGGTGGAGCCGGACTCGTCGCACTCAACGAAAGACAGCGAGACGCCGCCGGATCGTTCCGGCGAAACGACTGATTCTGATACTGTTAGCCAGGATACCGACAATCCCACCTCTGAGCATTGGGATCTTGCCCCCCTGTTTGATGCCCTGGCGAAAGCCGGTTGGATTCCTCCCTTGACCGCTGCGACCAACGGAGACGACGAGTTGCTCCGCGAACGATTGCGGAAGCTCGGGTACCTGTAGAATCGGATTTAAGGCTTTTTCAACCTCCCGCGATTTCCTTAGATTGACGCGATGCGCACGGCAACGGCTGTGAGGCAATGGGTGCGGAACATTCTCTCAGCCGCGTGTTCATTGGCTTTTCCTAACAAAGTTCATACTTCGAACGTACATTATCGGGTGTGAGAGAGATTCTCCACCGAGAGGTTGGCGGTGGAGTTTCGTGTCCTGTGAGTGATTTCCCGGATTGAACCGCTGTGAGACTGCCTCGGAGCGGTCGAGGGGGAATTGTGCGCGGGATCACTCAAGTGCTTTACGAAAAACACAAACTTGCTCGTTTAACAGGAAGAATTTTCGAGATAATCCGGTGAACCTCACCATAGTAAACGGGAGGAAGTAACGATGTCGATTCGTGCCCAGGTTGTTGTGGCAATGATCTTTGCCCTGGGCTTGGTGTGTGTGCCCGCCATGGCTCAGAACTTCGGTGGCTGGAGTGACGCCGAAATCCTTGACAACACTCTGAATTACTCGGCGGTGGAAGTCGCGGACGTGAATGGCGACTACTATATGGACCTCGCCACGATGATTTACTCCAACGACGTTCCGGGTCAGCAGCGCAGCATCCCGGCGTTCTGGACGTATGACGCTGACATGGACATGTTTGACCCGATGCCGCTGCTCGGCGCGTTCCGCCCGCACGGTGGTTTCGTGATTGATGCGTTCGACATGGACGGCGACGATGACGACGACATGCTCGTCGGCAACATCGTCCTCAACAGCGCGGGCTGGTACGAGAATGACGGTACCGATTCCCCGGCCGGCGACCTGATCACCAGCGGCGTGTCCGGTATCCACGATATCGCCGGTGGCGACTTCGACGGTGACGGCGATGCGGACGCAGTCTTCAGCCGCCGTGAAACCGACGTGGTGTACTTCGCGGAACGTGACGGTGACAACTGGATCCTCCACGAGTATCCGGTGCAGGCTGGTAACGACCCGGAAGATATCGAAGTGGCCGACATCGACATGGACGGCGACCTCGACGTGATGGTGGCCAATAGCTGGCGCGGTGGCGTCCGCATGATGGTCAACGATGGCACCGGCACGTTCACCTGGCAGCCGATCTTTGTCCCGGGTGGATCCATTGGTGCGATCGCGCTGCTCGACGCTGACAATGACGGTGACTACGACATGGTCGCCAGCATGCCGGACAGCGGCCGCGTGATGCTGATCGTGCAGGGTGCCAGTAGTTTCGTGGAGGTTACCCTTGACGACAACCTCTACAACATCAACGAAATCCGCGCGGCTGACGTGGACTTCGACGGTGACGACGACCTGATGATGATCTCGACGGCGGATGCCGCGATCGTCGGGTTCGAAAACCGTGGCAGCTACCAGTTCGAGCGTTCCGATGTCGCGAATGTCACCGGTACCCCGGTCGACATCGAGCTGCTGGATGCCGACATGGACGACGACCTCGACCTCGTCGTTGCGACCCCGGATGCGGGTCTGCACATGTACTACACCACCTCGCTGAAGCCGTTCATCACCAAGAGCGTGATGGGCATGGTCGGTACCGCGCGTGAAATCGAAGCGGCCGACATGGACAGCGATGGCGACATGGACATCTGCATCTCCACGATGGAAGACAACTTCTACCTGTTGGAGAACATGGGTATCGATGGCTGGATGTCGCACGACCTCGTGATGGGTCAGCCGACCCCGGACTTCCTGCTGAACGACTGGGATGATGATGGCCTGATGGACATCATCGCCGCCGACTATTCCGTCGACGAGCTGGTGTTCTGGCGTCAGACCGGCAGCCTCGCGTTCGAGCGCATCGTGCTCGCGTCGATCGTCGCACCGGAACTGCTCGAGTTTTCCGACCTCAGCGGCGACGGCCTCAACGACATCATCGTTGGCTACGACCTCGGCTTCGACTGGTTCGAGCAGGTGACCCCGACGAACCTCGTTCGCTACGAAATCGCGGAATACGCCCAGACGACGGTCGCGCTGATCAAGGCCGGCGACTTCAACGGTGACGGCCTCCCGGACCTGCTGAACAGCCGTGCGAACGGTCCGAGCCGGTACCTTACACTGATGGTCAATGACGGTGTCGGCGGCTTTAACAACTTTGCCCTCGACGATCACATCATGAGCGAAGGTTTCTTCGTGGAACTCAGCGGTGACGATAACCTCGACCTGCTGACTGGTTTCGACGATGAGTTCAACTGGTACCGGAACAACGATCCGGGCTACACCATTTTCCACCTGAACGTACCGAGCAGCCACCTCGATCACAGCTACGCCGACATCGATCTTGACGGCGACAATGATCCGGTCGTGCTGTGGAGCGACCCGATGGGTCTGTATGTGCTGAACAACGACGGTACTGGTAGCTTCACCCAGTCCCCGGTCGCGCGCAACATCGGCCTCGCCAATGTTGTCACCACGGCCGACATGGACGGTGACGGCGACATGGACTTCGTCGTCGGTCAGGATGATGTGGATGGCGGCGTGTTCTGGATCGAAAACCAGGTCGCAGACTTCGCTACCAGCATCGCCGGTTCCAAGGCGGCGGAAGAGGTGCTGATGGCTGACAGCAACAAGCCGGTGGAATCCGACTTCGGCCTGTTCGCCAGCCCGAACCCGTTCAACGCGTCGACCACGCTGCAGATGACGTTGCCGGAAGCCGGCGAGATGAAGGTGCAGATCTTCGACGTGACCGGTCGTCTCGTGGCCACCCTGGCCAACGGTACGTATCAGCCGGGTACGCACCGCCTCAACTGGAACGCGCAGAACCACGCGTCCGGCATGTACTTCGTGCGTGCGACCGCCCTCGGCCAGACGCCGCAGGTGCGCAAGCTGATGCTGGTCCGTTAAACGAGACCACGGTCTGACGGCGGTTGTTCGTTCGCCGACTGACTGTACTGTCCCGACACAGAAAGGGCGCTTTCGATCGAAAGCGCCCTTTTTCTCTCTTTCTCGAATTATGCCCGCGACATTCATGTCGTGGATGATTCGTCCTCACCAGCACATGCCCTAGACATTCATGTCTGGGATCATCCGCGCCAGCAGAGCTTGCGCCGGCATCGGCTGTGAACCGATTGAGTGTCACGAAACCCGACGAGCAAGCTCGTCGGTGCAAACGCCCGACCAGCGTTTCGCATACGCAACGAGGACTTCAGCGCGGGCTTGCGAATTATTCTGCCCGGATCAGGGAGATGAAAATGTCAGTTTCGAGCTGATCTTCCGGCGTGTTGCGCGGATCGTTGAGGTATTGTTCGATGGACGGAATCTTGCCTACCTCATACCCACTGTCCGGCAACCACTGGTCGAAGAATGCGGCGTAGGTCGTGCTTAACCCATTGTACGATCCGGTATGCCGGAATTGGGCATACGTACCACCCGGTACCGTCTGCACACCAACCTCACCTTCCGGTTGCGTATCGTCATTGGCGATGATGCAGGCGTCATAACGCAACTTGCCGGCGTCGGTGACCTCGGGATCGTCATGCGATAACCCGAACGCCTGGTTCCGCATCAAGCCGCGCGGCCCGGCGAACTGCACCAGCTTCTCCCACGCTGTCCCGACCTCTTCATACGGGCCGATGTGCCGCACGAACGCGACACGTTGCTCTTCCCGCTGGACAATTTCCACGTTCATCGGTCCCACCCTTTCGGTTAACGGATCAAAGTGAAGCGAACCGTGGCCGGTGAGGTAGTGAACGTTGGCGGGGGAGGCCGGACGCTGGGCGTGCTGCTGCTTGCGATACTCGCTCGGGCTGACGCCGAAGGTCGCCTTGAACGCACGGGTGAACGCTTCGTGCGTCTCGTAGCCGGCGTCGAACGCGACACGGGTGATGCGATGATCGGTGTTTGACAATTCCATCGCCGCTTTTTCCATCCGCAGGCGCCGGACGTGCTCAAGCACCGGCTCGCCGACCATGCCGCGAAAGATGCGGTGGAAATGGTACGGCGAGATGTTCGCGACTTCAGCCAGATCCTGAAGCGACAACGCTTCGTCCAGATGATCCTGAATGTGGATCAGCACCCGCAGGATGCGCTCCGCATACCGTTCCTGATTGCCCTTCAGCATCAACTCCCCGCCTGGTTTCCCTCACTCACACTTGGTGCGCTTTGGACGGACAGCACGTCCGTCGTTGACACAGGCAGGGTAGGGTGAGGACTCAGGCAAAGCTTGACCGATGTTGCGCACTCAAGAAACGTGCCCCAGACATTCATGTCTGGGATCATCCGCGCTTCATGAACCCGCGTTGTCAGAGACAACACGGGCAAGAACCGTTCAAAGGTGCTTCGTCCGTGTCACCGCGACCGGACACGGATCAGCTTGCAATCGCCGGGCAGCAGCGGTACATCCAGCAGCAACGAACCCGTTTCATCACGATACTCGCTCCGCAAGCTGCGGTCGTCCCGGTTCATGTCCTGCCACAGGATGACAGCGTCCAGCGGCGTCCCACCGTCGAAGACCATCTGCGCCACTGTTTCTTCGGTCGCCGGGACGACGATATCGTCCACAATCTCGTTCGCCGTCAGGTTTACCAACAGGTACATCTCGTGCCGCGGGTCGGTGGGATCGTCGAACATGCCAATGAACACGTTGCTGGAATACTTGGCGTCATCAGCGGGCAACGGGCCATCGTCGTCGCCGTGCAACGCGCGCAGACGAAACCGGTCGCCAAGACTCTGGTTCTGATGGACCGGGGTGGTGTCTGTCATCCACTCCGTCAGCGCGCGCCGGTGAATTGCTATATTCCTGTCCTTGCCGGATATGTCGAGGTAGCTGGTGTCTAGACCGTCTGTCGCCCACCACCAGCGCAACGCACGTACCTTCGGCAGCAACCCGTGCAGGTTGGCGTACAGTTCGGCGACGCGGTCATACGGGTAGTGCTTGCCCGGATATGGCTCGTATTCCGTCCCCTCCGCGAAGTAATCCGGATTATTCTCCGCCTCGGAGATTGGCCGCCGGAACATGTCGAGGTTTTCGGTATCGTCCGGCTGCCACCAGTCGGCGGAGGTCAGGCCCTGGATGTTCTTGTGGTGCGACTTGAAGGTGCGGGCTGCCCGTTGACGCGGCAACGGGTTGCCGTCCAGATCGTTATACTGTCCCATCATCAATTGCGACGGATACGGAAAAACGGTAATGCCACGCGCGCCGGCGGCGAGCCCGATATAGGCCTGCGACGCGTATTCCCAGCGTGTCGGCCGGCGATAGCGGAAATCCACCGTGCCGTCCGGGAAGATCCATTCCTCGCGCATCAACTGCAAGTCCAGCCACCATTCCGGACGTGGGCCCGGCGGGTTGACTTCGACCGCATAACGCTCCACATCCCGAGTCAAATTGCGCAACCACCACGCAAACTTGATTATCATCAGCCGGTGATAGTAACGTCCGGCGTAATTCTGCAGCACCCAGTGACGGTTGCCGGTTATGCCCTGGAATGGATACGATTCGTTGTTGAACACATTCCAGCCACGCATCAGCTTCCCGCTGAACACCGAGTCGAGGATTGCGGGATCCTCCAGCTTTTCCGGTTCGAACATCTCGCGCCGCGCTTCCGCAACATATGCGCCGAAATAGATAATCCCACGGCTGCGATCCCACTCGCGGATTTTGTTCACCGCATACTCAAACAGCATTGAGTATTCCCGGTTGTCTTCCACGCTTCCACCGCGTTCCCACCCTTCCTTCATCAGCAGGTAGTAGGGGGTCGCGCGGGTGTCGAACGCATAGTCGCGGCGTTGCGATTCGACTACCTCGTCAATCAGATCGAACGCGACCTGGCGAACTTCCGGATCGCTGAGGTCCGTTGTGTCGACAAACCGGCGGATGATGTCCTTGATCCGGAGGTTGCGCTGACGGCTGCCTGGAATACGCTCATCTTGAATGAAATACTGTGCGGAATCCTCGTACGTCGTCGCCGAGGTTAACGCCAGCCCCAGATTCAGCTGGCCGATCTCGTTGGCGCGAACATGCACCACCTCGTTGCCGTTGTTGCCGATCATAAAGGTCGCGTTGGTCGCGTTCATGCGGTCAAACTCGCGGTGCAGCCACGATTCATCACCCTCCCGCGCCTTCTGAATGACAAACTCCCACGGCCGGTCACCCCAGACATCCCACAACCCCAACGGCAGGTCGAGCGGATGGGGAGGATAGACAGCACCACCCTCGGTTGGTTGGACATCCTCGGGCAGAATCTGGATCGTCGGCGGCTCAAATTGCGGCTTGCTGTCCGACGGCTGTTCCTGCGTATCGGAATCGAGGGTGACAGTTTCCATGCTGGTGAAGCAAGCCGTCAACAAAAACGCGGACAGAAGCAAAAGGGCTGGCAGGTAATGGCGCGGTCGCATCGAATGTCCTCATACAGGGTTGGAATCGCTTGACGTGAATGGTAAGAACGTACGGCAGGGAACAGGCCGCCGTCACCTTCCTCGAATGCCGCACGAGACAGAGCGCAGCAGTTGCCAGCGCGCCTGCTGATTCCACACGTTTCCTCCATGGGTCACGGACATGGACATGATCACGGGCACAGCGATACCAGCCGCAAGGCCTTGTGGTACGCGTTCCTGATCAACGCCGCGTTCCTCATCATCGAGGTGATCGGCGGCTGGATCAGCGGATCACTGGCACTGCTGGCTGACGCCGGACACATGCTTTCCGACGTCGCCGCGCTGGCGGTCGTCCTCTGGGTCGGCTACATCGCGAAGAAACGCGCGACCGCGAACCATTCGTACGGATTCGGCCGGGTCGAAGTGCTGTCCGGCTTCCTCAACGGCCTGGTGCTGTGGGCAATCTCGATCGGAATCGCGATTGAGGCCTGGCGCCGCTTGCAAGCTCCGCAGGAGATTGACGTTGCGATCATGCTGCCGGTCGCCGTCGCCGGACTGCTCGCGAACGCCGGCAGCGCATGGGTGCTCTACGCCCACCGCTCGCACGACCTCAACATGCGCGCTGCTTTCCTGCACCTGATGGCGGACGCCGCCGGATCGGTCGGCGCGATCCTCGCCGGACTCGCGATCCTGCTGAAGGGCTGGGCGTGGGTCGATCCCGCCGCGTCCGTACTGATCGCGGTGCTGATTGTTGTCAGCAGCTGGTCCCTGATCCGCGAGTCAGTACACATCCTGCTCGAGGGTACGCCAACCGACCTGAATCTCGAGGAAATCCGTCAGGCGCTGGTCGAGTTGGAGGGCGTCCGCAGCTGCCACGATCTCCACGTCTGGAATGTCAGCAGCCGCGAACCGATGCTGTCCGCACACCTGCAACGTGAACACGGTTGCACCACCGCGCCGATCCTCGACGCCGCGAAACACCTGCTGCTGGAGAAGTATCATATCCGCCACAGCACGCTGCAGATCGAGGACGAACGCTGCGAAGAATTGCACGGGTAACAGAAAAGACCGCCAGGATGGCGGCCTTTCATCTACACATTCAGCCAGTTCTGATGACGAAGCGGTTCGATTACCACGCCGTCGGGGGATTCAAGCGGCGCACATCCTTCGCGGCCGGGCCTTTCTCCCCATCCACAATCTCGAATTCGACTTCTTCCCCCTCGATGAGCTTGCGGAATCCGTTTCCCTCAATGGCGCTATAGTGCACGAATACGTCCTGCGCCCCCTCTTGCTCGATAAACCCGAAGCCTTTCGCTTCGTTGAACCACTTCACACGTCCTAGCATAGTCCTCTCAACATCGTCTTATCATTCGCCAGTCTCCCTATCGGCATTGATGCCACTGGCGACCTGATAGTAAGGTAATTGCTATCACTAGTGAAGAAAACAATTCATGCCCCTTGGAGACGTAAAAAAGGGTGGATTTGCCACCCTTAACAATCAATCCAGTGCAATGTATTTTGTATAGTTACAAACGACTTCATTCAGGATCGACGCAACCGGCTCGCCGCGACGACCAGGACCAGGCCAAATCCTACGCCCGATGCGATGTACCCGAGGTTTGTCAACAACACGTCCATCATCACCTCCACAGCTTGACGATCCGCGTCCACAATGACTGCACAACGGGACGCTCCGTCCCTCACGATTCACGCCGGTCCGCGCACCAAAACCCCGCCGGTTTAACGGCGCTGGGCGTTGGCCACACGCGCGCAGGTCCTGCACATTTTGACAACTGACACGATCACAAACAAAATCACACCAATACTGGCTACCGCTTCCATGACATACTCCAAAATTAGCATTATCAACCGTTTGCCGCTCGGAGCCGTCGTTGATTGACTACAAGCTACACAACGGTCGAGAGCGGGCTCAAGCTGATCCCGGTACGGCGATCAGAAATCGGGCCGATTGTTCTGGTTGAAGGATTGGTTGAAAGGCAACGAGCGAGTGGAGGATTTTTCCCGGGCTTCGAGCGACGCCGTAACCCCGCTGATAATCAAGCAGGGCTCTCACGTCTCCCCGGCTACGCGAAATCTGAAGCAGGATCAACCGAACGCTTGTCCATCGATTCCGCGTGCGCGGCTACGACTGATGGCTGGACGGTGTGGGGATCCGGAAGTCCGGAAATAACGAGCGACCGCCGCGAATACGCAGCACGGAAAACACGATGCCGCCGACAAAACCCATTCCCAACACAACCATCAAGACGTCAAAGGCCGCTTCCATTCCACTAACCTCGCTGTTCCATGTGCGGTGTAATCTGCTACAGGGACCGACCGGACGACGTGCGTTCCGTCACAACCGGCACCCTCCAGATTGTCCGCGGTATGATACGAGGCTTTGTCATACGTTTGTACCACAAACCCGCGATACATCGATTTCGCAAATTATACGGAATATAGTAATTAGATATCAAATCATAAATTATGTTATTATAAGTTTAAGCGAAGAAATGGAGAGAGTTTTGAGAGGGGAGCCCACGGATACCTTGAAGCGAGAGAGCGAAATCCTCTCGTGAGCTCGGGAACGAGAGCCCAAGTCACGCGTCGCGGCTACGAAAGCCGGACAAATCGAAGAAAAATCTCACATTTGTGGGTCGGGGTGATGCTAGGGGTTGAATCAGGCGGGCTCGAGGTCCAGCCGGCCAAGGTCAGGATCGGCGGCGATGACCCGCACCTGCAGCCGCATTCCGGGACGGTAGAGTTCATTGCCGGTTACTTCGACAAAACCCATCAGGTCCCGGTCGAAATACACATTTCCCAGGTCATCCGCGATGATCATTCCCTGCGCGCCGGTGTTGTCAATTTCGACGAAGATACCCTTGGGAATCGCGCCCGTAATCAGGCCGCTGAATTCCACCCCGACCTTGCGGGCGAAATACTCCGCCTGGCGGATTTTCAGCGATTTCCGTTCCACATCCTGGGCAGCGCGTTCCCGTTCGCTCGCGACTTCACAGATTCGTTGAAGTGATTCACGAACATCTGGACCATACTTCGTTTTACGCTCCAGAACCGCGTTGAGGATGCGATGCACGATGAGATCGGGGTAGCGCCGGATCGGGCTGGTGAAATGGGTGTAGTTGACGAAACCGAGCCCGTAGTGGCCGATATTCTCGGTATCGTAGACCGCCTTTGCCATCGCACGCAGGGTCAGATAGCGCAGGATTTCGATCAACGGATGCCCGGAGAGGGAATCGAGCCAGTCGTTCAACTGCTTCGAGCGGATATTCTCGAGGCTGGTGCGGCTGAACGGCCAGTCGACATCGAGCGCGTCCAGTTGCAGGATAAAGTCCTCCAGCCGCTCGACGTCGGGCCGGTCGTGAATGCGGTAGATGAAGACGCGGGGATTGCTCTCGCGTGACCGGTTGACAAACTCGGTCACCGCCCGATTTGCCGCGAGCATGCACTCTTCGACGAGATGGTTCGACTCCAGCACGGTTCGTTTGCTGATCCGTTCGACATCGCCGTCGGCGTTGATGATCGTCTCGTATTCCGGCAATTCGAGGTCGAGGCCGCCGTGCCGGAAACGGCGTTTGCGCAACGCCTCCGCCAGCCGCATCAGGTGATTGACCAACGCGCGAACGCTGTCCTTGCGTAGTGCCGGCAGGTCGTCGCCCCAGCGTTCGCGGCCGTCCTCGATCATGTCCTGCGCCTGCTGGTAGGTCAGACGCCGGGAACTGTGGATCACGCTGCGCGCCGGTTTCGCGTCCAGCACCTTGCCGTCCGGGGTGACGGTCATCAGCACGGACATGGTGCGACGGTCCTCGCCCTCGACGAGGCTGCATTTGTCGGACGACAGGCTGTGCGGCAGCATCGGCGAGGTGCCATGGCTGCTGTAGACACTCGTCCCACGGGTCCGCGCTTCCTTGTCGAGCAGACCGCCCTCACGCACATACCAGCTGACATCCGCGATGTGCACGCCGAGCTCGTAGTTGCCGTCTTTGAGGCGAGATAAGCTAAGCGCGTCATCGAAATCCTTCGCCGAGGCGGGGTCAATGGTGATGATCAGCTTGTCACGGAAATCCGCACGCCTTGACAGTTCTTCCGCGGGGATCTCAATCGGGCTGGAATCGGCTTCCGCCAACGCGTCCGAGGAGAAATTCTCCGGAAACTTCGCTTCGGCGAGCAGCGCGGCGAATCGGGCGTCGGCATCGTCCACGTGGCCGAAGATTCTCACGACCCGGCCCTGAGGATTGCGAATGTGTGGATCGACCTTGACCTGAACACGGTCGTCATGCTTCGCGCCGCGACGGTTGCCCTCCAGCACCTGGATCGGTCCCGGTATGCGCGGGTTGTCCGGATATACCAGCCCGCCACGGCCCGGCAGGGCGATGAAGCGGCCGATCACCGGGGTATCGTCCCGCTCGACCACACGCACCACACGTCCCGAGGCACGTCCGTAGCGTCCACGGCCGGTCACCGCCACTTCGACGCGGTCGCCGTGACGCGCGCCCATCAGCCGCGATGCGGAAACGAAGATGTCTTCGTCACGGCCCGGCACCCGCACAAAGCCCGCTCCGCCTTCAGTCAGCTCAATATGGCCGATGGCGCGCGGGGCTTCGTCGACAATCTGCTGGTACCGTTTGCCCTTGATACGTTTCAGACGGCCTTCGGCATGGAGGGCGTGAATGATACGCCGGACTTCCTTTTCGTCGGCGGGAGAGGCCGAGAATTCCCGCACCAGGTCGCGGGTGCGAAACGATACGTTCGGCCGTTCGTCGAGGTACCGCTCGACCGCCGTCTGCAGAGATTCCCGGCGCACGCCGCCTTTCTGGCGTGAGGATCGGGGGGTGGGACGGTGTCGGCTGCGTGATGAACGGCGGCGGCCCATGGCGTGCGGATCTCGTTGATGACTGTGGAGGCGTGATTGATATACGACCGCGCGGAGTACCGATCAACGGGATTCGTTGTCCGCCGGCCTCTCGGGAGGCGGATCGCCGGTGTCCGGGATGGCGGATTCATCCTCGTTGTTGGTCGCGGACGGCACCGGAGTGTCAGACAGCATCTGCATCTCTTTCGCTTTCGCGCGGGCGTCGTCCAACGCCGCCTTGAGCCGGTCAACACCGGGAATCCAGTACTTGACGTGGTTGAAAATCAGGCGGGCGAGGGCATATTCGAACAGGAAGATGAGGACGTAATTAATCGAGAGGCCGATGCCGGGGATCGGAAATTCGATGTCGGCAAAACGGCCCTGCAGGAAGCCGAGCGCGAAGAAAATCGGCCACAACGACCCCATGCTCAACGCGATCTGCGAGAAGAACGTTTTCCCGAATGCTGCGTTCGCCTTGCGATTGTGGTAGGTGTAGGCTTCCTTGTCGCCCCGCTTGGCGGCGTCGATGGACGCGTTGTGCGACTCCGCCAGCTCGGCGTTGAGGCGCTCGTAATAATTACGGTTGCTGAGGAACAACACGGCAATGGTCACTTCGCCGAGCACGGCCGCGATGGACGACAGCAGAAAAGTGCCGACAAAGAAACCGGTAACCGGATCGCCAGTGACCTGGTAGAGGGGTAGTAACAGGGAATCAAGCCAGTCCATGGGGGGAAGATAGTCCCGCCGGACCGACACCGCACCAGCGCAGGATTACTCCTCGGGATAGGTCCACGCGGTGTCGTAGAGCTCGAGGATCGCCTCGAATTCCGGGCTGCCGCCGGGCCATTTGTAGTCATTGTCGCGCGCTGCCGCCACCACCTCGGACGGTGTCTGATCCGCCAGCCAATCCGCCCACATGTAGCCAAATTGCTCCGGCTGGATCACGATGTTGCGGCTGTATTCGTACATCGCGAGGTCGTCGCCGGGATACCGTTCCAACGGATACGCGAATGTCCACGGCAGGAACGACCGTTTCTCGGACCACTCCAGCACGGCCCATTCGTCGCGGGTGCCAGTGTACACCTGGCCGGCGCTGATCTTGTCCGGGTCCGAGGCGACAAGGTATTCCAGCTCACGATAATCGGCATCCGCCCAAAACGCTTCCACCGCTTCGCGCAACTGTTCGTCGAGGTCATCGCGATCGAGATCCGCCGGCCGCTGGACAAATACCTCCGCCAGGTAGTCCGGCGTCTGTCCGGAAGGCTTAATACGAATCGTGTCGCCGTCAACATCCATCAGGAACGGCTGTGGCTCCAGCGTCGGCGACTGGTAATCGATGAATAGCGTATCATCAATGATTTCAATCGGGTACGAGTGAAAACCGCCCTTCAATTTGATGTGCAGCGTGTCGTCCTTGAACATGTAAATCTTGTCGCCAGGCAGTACGCGTTCGACCGGCGTCACCGACGCCAGATCGTTCTGCGACTCAAGGTCAACCAGCCAGAAGGTTCCGTCCATGCCGGAGGTTCCGCTCGGGCCGGTGGGGGAGGATTCGTCGTTTTCGTCGCTTGACGAACACGCGGCCACCCACAGCAGCATGGCGCTCAACAGGAACGCAGCCACCACATTGAACAGG
Source organism: bacterium (assembly GCA_963675295.2). Classification (GTDB taxonomy): domain Bacteria; phylum Electryoneota; class Electryoneia; order Electryoneales; family Electryoneaceae; genus BMS3BBIN04. The sequence goes on along the minus strand of CAXXKJ010000002.1, from coordinate 115,085 downwards.
GTCCAACGTGGCTGATAACTAGTGATTCGGCGATTCATGACTGCCCCCGGGTGGACCTCGGTACGTCAACGGGACGTACTCCTCCGGTACGCAACCTACAAGCCGCTCTTCAAAAAGAGATAGAATCTGGCTCGCAGTTTACAGATGGGTCACCGGCCAGCCGTACCGCGCGGCGAGAGCGTCCGCGAGTAACGACCGGTGGCAGGCCTCCGCCTCCTTCTCGACGCAGAAAAAACATACCTTGACCGGATCGTGCAGGTGTGGCGCAAGGTCACGGATTTCGTGCACAACGTCATCCAAGTCCACCGTCGCAAGGATCTGCTGCTCGTAGGCTTGGCGGAAATCGTCGCTCAATGTGCTGCGTTGCCGTTTCGCGACCCTGTCCTGTTTGTCGGCGGCGTACTGCACCGCGCGTAACTCAGGCGGCGGCGCAACCCGCTGGATCGGCCAGCAGATGATGTCTTCCTCCTCGCACCGCGCCTCGAGCCGGGATTTGTTCGCCCACGCGTATTCCGCGCCACGCATTCCCCGGCGCCAGCGGATATCGACCAGCACCGGAATATCGTGTTCCCGGAGCTTCGCGAAAAAGTCGTCGGCGCTGGACCCGTACGCCCCGATGGTGAACAACTCCAGCTCAGTCCGTTCCATTAACCCAGCTCCGTTTTGATCGCATCACCGGTTCCAGCCCCGGCAGGCTGAACTGATCCCTGGTCAACCGGCCCATCACCGCCTCCTGTGTGACCAGGCTGCCGTCGGCGTCGATGTGCAACACATCCACCTGCCGTTCGGTCAGCTCCACGCCAATGCACTTGCTGCGATGGCATTCCTCCGGCCGGCCCTCCGAACACAGGATCGCGATCGCCTGGTCCTCCTCCAGCCCGGCACACAACCGGTCAATGTGATCCTGAAATTCCGGTTGCCGGGCGAGGTCGCGGTAATCGACATGTCCGTGCCGGATGACATGCTCGCTGGTGGGAAACCCGCCCAGCGCCGGCCAATGGGCGTAGTTCAATCCAGCGCTAGTGATCGCCTGCTTCAGCTCGTCCCGGTTGAAGGTGGGTTTGTGCCCGGAGAAGGGACGCGAGCGCACGTCGATCAGAAATCTGATCCCGTTCGATTGCAGATCACGTAACAGGTCCGGCACCTCGCGCCGGCCAATACCGATGGTGTACAACGGTCTCATAGAAACCACCCGGAAAGCTGCAACGCCGCTCCATTGACGGGTTTAAAATAGGCCGATGTTGACAGCCGGACCAGTGTCCCCGCCGGAATGACCTCTACGCGACGGTCGGTTCCGACATACGGAATCCGGTATTCCCGTGATCGACTCTGCCCCCAATAATACTTCTCGCGGAAGTGAAGATCGACTGTCGGCCGCCAGAATGCCACAGACCACGGCGCACGCGCGAGCTGCGATTTCGGAATCACCCACGATCCCTTTTCCGTCAAGGTGAAATACACGCCGGTGTTGTCGTCCTTGCGGAACGCGAGCCACGGTTCCGGTCCCTCACGCACCCGTCCCGTCCGCTCGATTGTCGCGGCAATCTGGCCCGAATCGAGAGATTTCTCGTACTGCCAGACATGTACCCGGACATCCTCACGATGATGCGGGCTGGCTGGATCCGGACTGTCGCTGCAGGTTACGGTGAACACGTTCCCGACGTGAAACGGGCATGCCTCCACGTACCAGTGCGGCGGGTTTTCGTCCCGCTTGAGCCGGATGTTGGACAAGGCGTCCGTCATTCCGCCGACGCAGAGCATCTGCCCGGCACGTGTCCGTCCGAGGATCAGGACACGCTCGGTGCGGATTTTCGCCTCAGACGCATACACCGGCACATCCGGCGCACGAGTCCCCAGCGGTTGTTCAACAACCAGGTCATCCGTTTCGGTCATCGCGACCCTCCCCTGCACGAATGTTCAGAAGAAGCTACACAACACAAACAAGATGATCAAGTGTTCAGTAAGCCAAAGTGAACATTTGTACTCGGAGAGCCATTTCGGCGGGCACAAAAAAGAGGCTGTCCCTTGCGGAACAGCCTCTACGTTCGGTCTGCGCTATATACTTACGCGCCAAGCCGCCTCACGTTACCTGCGGCCGGGCCCTTCTGTCCTTGCTGCAGTTCAAACTCAACCGCTTCATCCTCGTGCAGAGTCTTGAAGCCGTCGCCGGTGATCGCGCTGAAATGCACGAAAACGTCCTGTCCATCTTCTGCTTCGATGAAACCAAAACCCTTGGCTTCATTAAACCACTTCACTTTGCCTTGCTGCATGTTTCTCTTCACTTCCTGTAAAAATAAAAAGTGCCCCGGCATGCTAGCCGAGGCTATCAGGCCCATATACTACGACAACCTGTTCGAGTTTCCAAACATTTTCTTTGGTACGGCTCTCCCCGCTGGTGCAAACTCCTGCAATCACCTGCAAACAAAAGAGGCTGCCCCGTTTCGGAACAGCCTCCAGGCACTCTAAACGCTATGTGAATTAAGCGCTCAGCCGCCTCACGTTACCTGCGGCCGGGCCCTTCTGTCCTTGCTGCAGTTCAAACTCGACCGGCTCGCCCTCCTTGAGGGTCTTGAAACCGGAACCTTCGATGGCGCTGAAGTGCACGAACACGTCCTGGCCATCTTCCATCTCGATGAAACCAAAGCCCTTGGCTTCATTAAACCACTTCACGGTACCTTGCTGCATGTTTCTCTTCACTTCCTGTAGAGCTTGGTGCCCCGGCTACATACACCGGGCGCTGTCGGGGACAAACCTAAGCCATTTTTGACGCGGTTGCTATACCTAAGGCCCCCGCGCCTCTCTTTCACGTCTCCAGGGGCTCTCCCTCTTGCGCGCCGTTCTGCGTTTATGGATTGAGTTTCGGACGCAAAAAATCCGAAAGAGACTCAAGATTCTCGCTTACATACGAAACCACCGGGTACATCAGCGCCCGGTGGTGATAAATGACTACACACGTAGTGTTGACAATCTTAGTCGTCGTTGTCCGCTTCCGCTTTCTTCCGTTGTTCGGCGAGCACCTTGTCGACCTGCGCGCGAACCTGCTGCAGCCGCTTGTCGGCTTCGTCGGTCATCGCCTTGACCTGCGCGCGTTTTTCGTCCGCCCACGCCGTATCTGCAATCCCTGGCAGGTTGATGCGCACGTTCAACGCAGCGCCATGCACCGCCGTGTTCGCGCAGAATGCCGCGACGCCGGCGTCGCTGACACTGTTCGGGTTGCCCTTGGCCGCGACGACATCGATCAAGTTGTACGTCGCCAGCGAATCCTCGCAGACGCTGAACGGGATCAACGTCGCGGTCTTGTTCGCATCGTCGACCGCCTTCGCCTTGGCCGCCGCCTGATCCTCGGTCTTGTCTGGCAAGCGGTTCGCCGCCATGACGGCGTTGAACGCATCCGTGTCGGCGTCGATCGCGTGCAGCAGGCGGGCTTTCAGGTCCTGGCCCTTGATGCCGGCGGCCTCGACCTCGTCCCACGCGTCTTCGTATTCGAACTTGCCGTGGGTCAGGTTCGCGACCATCGCCGCGAGGGACGCCGCGAGCGAACCCACAAGCGCCGCCACCGAACCGCCACCCGGGGCGGGGGATTCGGACGCGAGCTCGTCGTTGAACCCGATCAGCGTCATGTTCGCCAACGGCGCGCCGCCCTTGTCCGCGATGGCATACTCGACAATCTTCTTGTCCATGTCGAACTCGGAGATCTCGTTCAAACCCATGGACTGGATCGCGATCTGGACGATCTCGCGTTCGTGCAGCGCCAACGACCGGCCCTGTTTCTGGAGGTAATACGTGCCCGCGTCGAGCATCGCCTGCAACGGGATCAGGCCGACGATTTCCGAGCCGGTGACACGGGTGCCCATGTCACGCGCCATCTCGCGCACCTTCTCGAAGACGTGATGTGGGAGGGTGACATCCGGATCGGTGAGGTTCATCGTCACCTGCGCGACGTGGTAATCCGCGAGGTACCAACCGGCCGCCTTGCACGCCTTGAACAGCCCCGGCACCTTTTTGCCCTTACCCTTTTCGTTGCGCACAATCTGACGCTTGCGGTCTCGCAGCAGGCTGCCCTGTTCGCGAATCTTCAGCGCGATGTCCTTCGCGAGACGGGCGTACGTGCTGTTCAAATTGATGTTGTAGGCGATGAGGAATTTGCGGGCGGAGATGTGGATCGCGCCGAATTTGGGGCGGAACTCATGCGGACCGAAATCCGGCTTCCACTCCGGATCGTCCATCTTCTTCGGCAGAGCTTCGTATTCACCCTTCCGCACCACGGCGAGGTTGCGCCACTCTTCTTTCGACGCCGCGAATTCGTATAGGTAGACCGGCACATCGAGCTCGTCGCCGACACGCTTGCCCAGCCGTTTCGCGAGTTCGACGCACTCATCCATCGTCATGTCGCTGACCGGGACAAACGGGCAGACATCGGTCGCGCCGGCACGCGGGTGTTCGCCGGTGTGCTTGCGCATGTCGATCAACTTGTGGCTCATCGCGATCAAGTGGAACGCGCCCTCGAGCACCGCTTCCGGTTCACCGGCCAATGTGATCACCGTGCGGTTGGTATCTGCGCCCGGATCGACGTCCAGCAACGTGCAACCGTCCACCGCCGCGGCGGCATTCGCGCACTGTTCGATGATGTGTTTGTCGCGTCCCTCAGAAATATTCGGAACGCATTCGACAACCTTCGCCATGGTCACCCTCTACCGTTCTATCGTCGTTGAATTTGCTGTCAGGCGGGCAAGGTACAATCCACGGCCGCAATCTTCCAGTGAGGTACCACGCGGCTCGCGGGGATAACTGTCAGGAGGAATGGCAGATCGCGCGCGATCAGTTTTCTGCGTCCGGAGCAGGGTTTTCCACCCGCCCTTCCCAATGCACCGAGACGTCGTGTTCGCCGTAGGCGGTGAGGGTGAACGACTGGCCGTCGGGCGAGACGTTCAGCGTGAAACGGCCGATCTCGGTGTACAACGTGCGAGCGTCCTGACTGAGGCGGTCGAAGTAACCGATGCGGTCGAAACGCAGGCCGGTGAACGGGCCGGTCATCGTCGGCGCGCCGGCGGCGCCCATCGCATCCTCGGGGATCTGGTCCTGGAACTGGGCGGAACGTTCGGGGTAGGTTCGGGCCGCGGCGAGGATTTCCTGGCCTTTATCGGTCAACGCGTCAATGACGGCGTCCCGGTCGCTGGGCGCGAACATCACCACCGCAACCGCCGCCGCTGCGATGACCACCACCGCGCTCAAGACGAGCGCGAGCGCGTTGTCCGCACGGCTGCCCGCTACCATCGCCATTACTTCAGCCCTGCCTGCAACGTCTGGATCCGGTTGTGGATCGACTCCAGCCGGGTGATCTGACGGTTGACCGCTTCGCCGCCCATCAACGCACGCTCGACGACTCGAGCCTTGTCGGTGAGGTCCGGGAAGCCGAACGATCCCGCCGCGCCCGCGAGCTGATGCGCCCAGAACTGCATCGTTTCCGCGTCCGGAACGTTGTCGAGATAGCCCTTAACAACACCGCGATGGTGTTCGAGGAACTCGACGATCAGTTCGTCCAGCTCGTCGTCGGTATCATCCATCTGTACCGGCGCGGGATTGTCGGGACGGTTGGCGAGACGGGCGATGGTCGCCGTCAACTCGTTCTGGTTGAACGGCTTCGAGAGGTAGCCATTCGCGCCGGCGTCGAGGCTTTTCTGCCGCTCGCCTTCCATCGCATGCGCGGTGAGCATCAGGATCGGAACACGCCCGCCGCCCTGTTGACGGCGGAGACGTTTGGCGGTCTCGTACCCGTCCAGGTTCGGCATCATCACGTCGAGGATGATCGCGTCCACCGGTTGCTGTTCAAACAGGTCGAGTGCCTCGAGGCCGTCCGACGCGAGCACAACTTCCGCGCCAGCACGTTTCAGCACATGCTCCAGCAGGAGACGGTTGGCTTCGTGATCGTCCACCGCCATCACCAGCATGCCCTGCAGGCTGACCGGCGCGGTGCTGACCGGTTCCGGCGGCGGGGTTGGAGCTGGACGCGGCCGCTCGCCCTGGGCCATGAATATGATCGGCAGGGTGACGGTAAAGGTTGCGCCCTGGCCGTAAATACTGTGCACCTTGATGTCACCGGCCATCGCGAGAGCAAGCTGGCGTACGATGGCGAGGCCGAGCCCGCTGCCGGCCGTGCGTTCCTTCTCGCTCATCCCGACCTGGTGGAACACGTCGAAGATCTTGTCCTGCTGATCCGGCGGAATGCCGGGGCCGTCATCATCGACCTCAATGTGGATGTGGCCCTTGTCCGGTTCGTGACGGGTACGGACACGTACGCCGCCATGGTCGGTGAACTTGATTGCGTTGCTGAGCAAATTGGAAATGATCTGACGCACCCGCGCACGGTCGAGCATGACACGGGGTGGAAGCCCGGAAAGCGATTCGATCTCGAGGATCAGGTCCTTTGCTTTCGCCTGGGTTTGTTGCGAGGCGACGGCGTCACGAATCACTTCCGCGATGTCGAACGGTTCCGGTTTGATCGGGAGCCGTCCCGCTTCGATCCGGCTGAGATCGAGGATGTCGCTCATCAACGTCAGCACGTGCTTGCTATTGTTAACGACCTGGTTCAGCTGGTCCCGGAACTGGGCAGGCATATCGGGTTCGTCACGCAGAATCTCAGAATAGCCGATGATGGAGGTCATCGGTGTGCGCAACTCATGGCTGAGGTTCGCTACGAAACGGGATTTGGCTTCGTTCGCCGCTTCCGCCTGTTCCTGGGCACGAGCGGCGAGCTGCGAGGCTTCCTTCAGTTCTTCGGCGGACCGGCGCAGCCGTTCCTCGTCGTGCTTGCGCTCGGTGACGTCCCGTTGAATCGAGACATAGTGGGTGATGTTTCCATCACTGTCCCGCACTGGTGAGATGTCCCACTCCACGATGTACTCGGTTCCATCCTTGCGGTAATTGACTGCCACCGCGCTGAACTGGCCGGTTTCGTGCAACGCTTGTGTCAGCCGGTCCAGCATCCCACGATCGGTTTTCGGTCCCTGCAGCATGCGCGGAGTTTTGCCAAGCGCCTCCTGCGTGGAATAACCGGTGATGCGGGTGAACGCGGGGTTGACGAAAACAATGCGCGGCCCCGGCGGTTCGAGCTGGGCGTCGGTAATGACGATGGATTCCTGTGCATCACGGATGGCGGTGGCCAACAGCTCGAGCTGCTGGTCCCGGTTCAAGTGGCTGTCTGCCCATTCAATCTTCACGGTCATGGTCGAGCGGCCAGAATGTCCAACGAAGCACCTTTTGCCATTTGCGGCATCAAACCATGAAGGTAGGATCTGAAACGTGGATAATGCACGTATCGGTGCGAAAAACAAGGACTCCGACTCACTCGGCGGGAGAGCAACGCCGCGACCGCGCGTCACCCTGCAAAACCCCGGTGGACAACACCGGCAGAGGCGCGGAGTTTGACCGTGGCGGGCGGGAGCTTACCTTTTATGCCCTGTGCAAAAAACGGCCTGATGCGAAGTGCGTATACTCGGTCAGGTGAAACCAGAAGACGAGTGCCATGCCGAACAAACAGTTGAACGCAAAAGAGATCGAAGATCTGCTGAAGCAGATCACGTACCCCGGATTCAGCCGGGACATCGTCAGCTTCGGTATCGTTCGCAGTATCGACGCCGAAGGGCCGCAAGTTACCGTCGCGCTCGAGTTTTCCACCTCGGACCAGGCCATCAGCCAGAAGGTCGCGGAAGAGGTCGGGAAAACGTTGAGCGAGGCTGGCATCGAAGCGGTCGACATCCAGGTCAGCCACCACAACCCGCAGGCGGACAGCGGAGCCGGCGAAGCCAACGACGCGCCGGATCTGCTGCCGACCGTCAAACATGTCATCGCCGTCGCCTCCGGCAAGGGCGGAGTCGGCAAGTCGACCGTCGCCGCCAACCTCGCCATCGGCCTCGGCAAACTGGGGCTCAAGGTCGGGCTGATGGACGCCGACATTTACGGACCGTCTGTGCAGATGCTGCTCGGTCTGAGTGACGAACCGGAACCGGCGGAAGGCGAAAACAAGCTGAAGCCGATGGAGGCGTATGGCGTCAAGGCGATGTCGATGGGCGTACTGGTGGACAGCGACACCCCGCTGGTGTGGCGTGGGCCAATGGTCTCCAGCGCCGTCGAACAGCTGATGCGGGACGTCGTCTGGGGCGAGCTCGACGTGCTCGTGCTCGACATGCCCCCGGGAACCGGCGACATTCAGCTGACCGTCGCGCAGAAGGTGAAACTTACCGGCGCGGTGATCGTGACAACTCCCCAGGAGCTGGCCCTGATCGACGCCCGCAAGGGGATCGGCATGTTCCAGAAGGTGGATGTGCCGGTGCTGGGGCTCGTCGAGAACATGAGCTACTTCCTCGCGCCGGATACCGGCAAACGCTACGAGATCTTCTCCAGCGGCGGCGCACGCCGTGAAGCGCTGCGGCAACGTGTCCCGTTCCTCGGCGAAATCCCGCTGCAGTCGGAAATTCGTGAAGGATCGGACGCCGGCAAGCCCGCCGCCGCGCAGGACAACCCCATCGGTGATGTGTTCCGCGAACTCGCCGACCGTGTGTGGAAATCTGTCAACCAACCCGTGATGCAGTGAGGATACGATACATGGCTAACCCGACATCGGAAATTGTCTACGACGCACTGACCGCCGTCATTGACCCGGAACTGAACCTCAACATCGTCGACCTCGGCCTGATCTACGATGTCAAGATCGACGACAAGAACGAAGCGCATGTGATCATGACCCTGACCTCGATGGGCTGCCCGATGGGCCAGTCGATCGCCAAGGATGTCGAACAGACCGTGCTCGGCGTCGAAGGAGTGAAGGACGTGCTGGTGGAAGTGACCTTCGAGCCGCCGTGGAACATGAACATGATGAGCGATTTCGCGAAAGACGCGCTGGGGATTGGCTGATGCACGATCCCCTGTCACAACAGATGGGTGACGCCGACCCCTACGGCCAAAGTCGCGCGTTCGGCGTGCTGCACCAGCTGTACCACACAGCGCATCCCGGCCCGCTCGCCGCTGCAACCGAAGTGTTCCTGAAACGCCTGACGTTGCTCGAGATGATCCTCGAGGAAAAAGGGATTGATATCGGCGAGGACGAGCTGACCGCCTACCTCCACGATCACCACCAGGAGGTCGACCAGGAAACGCACAAGCTCGCGCAGCTGTATTTCGGACGCGTCGCCAGCCGTGAAGGCGGGTGACGGACGGTAGTTGCGAGTGGTGAGTGACGAGTTGTGAGTTATTGCGGGGACACTTTCGGAGAAAGTGTCCCCGTCTTTTGTGTGTGCCGGGAATTGCCGGTTCGTTGCTGCACTGGTCAAGACAACAATCCGATTCAGGGCAACAAAAAAGTGGCCGCATCTGCACGCAGACACGGCCACTAAATAATCTTCAGCATACGCTGGAGCTTACTTCATCAGCATCATCTTCTGGATCGACTTGAAGTCGTTCGCCTGGAGGCTGTAGAAGTACACGCCGCTCGGCAGGTCGCTGGCGTTGAACAGCACCGTGTGGCTGCCCGGCGTCATCTCCTGGTCGATCAGCGTACGAACTTCCTGACCCATCAGGTTGTACACCGTGAGCGTCGCGTGGCCCGGAGCCTTCAGCCCGAAACGAATCGTCGTTTCAGGGTTGAACGGGTTCGGCTTGTTCTGCTCGAGGAAGTACGTGTTCGGGATCGTCGGATCGGTATATGCAACACCCGACAGCGCGTTACCGGTCAGGCCGATGATGTACGGGTTGTTGTCATCCGGATCGTCATGCGAAACCTGGAAGCCCATGTTCCTCGGACCTTCCGTGGTCGGCGTCCAGATCAGCTCCAGATTGTAATCGCCACCAGCCGGAATCGTTACCGGCAGGTTGGCGGCGGCCGGAATCTCGAGCTCCGGGTAGGTGTTCTGAATCGCTGTGATGTGACCGTCATCCTCGCCTTCGTTGCTGAACTGGAGGTAATAGGTCAGCGGCGTACCCACCGGAGTCTCACCAATGTTGGTGACCAGCGGCGGGAAGATGATGTCGATATCCTGCGGCGGAGTCGAGGTGATCGACGCCTGGATCATCCAGTTGCCACTCGAGGAACCGGACATCTCCTGCGTAGCCTCGTTCCAGGTGATGGTCGCCATCGGCATCTGCTCGTTCGCAGCCGAGATCGGATCGTTCGTATCGAACGGAATGCTCACGTTGCCCGGGCTGACCAACGTCGGGACAAAGCTGCCTTCCGTGATCTCGTACGTTTCGGGCATCACGAACTCATTCCAGCCGACAACCACGTTCGCGGTGTTCGACCAAAGTTCCGTGAACTGATTGTTGCTGTTGATGGCGAAGAGCTTGAACAACATGTCGTTCGCGGCGTTCGGGAAATAGAAACGAATCGTGTCGATCGTAGCCGGGTAACCCAGCGGGTAGAAAAGCGCGCCCGGGCCAGTGTCGGCCTGGTAGTTGATCGTCGCGTCGCTTGTCCCGTCCGAATAGGTGAAGAAATCGTCGATCTGGGTGACATCCTGCATCAGCATCGCAGCATTGTCGCTCGGATCACCATCATCCGGAATCGTAATCAGGACGCTCGCGATGAAGCGCTGATCGTCCGCCGGGGTCCACGTACCGGTCGTGGCAACACTGTCGGTATCTTCACCCGAAATCGAGGGGACAGGCACCGTTTCCGTGAACACCGTGCTGCCCTGTTCGTCTTCAATCGTGAACAAAGCGGAACCGGCGGTGGACGCAACCGAGCCGACATTTTCCATGATTACGCGCAGCTGGCGCGGCTCATCCGGCATGATGTGGAACTGGCGGGTGTCGTTGACCAGTGCGGTGGCACGAACGTTGGAGAACTCTTCCACGTTGCCGAGCACGTCAATTTCCCAGTCACCGGTGATCGCGGTGCCCAGCGTCGCCGGGGTGCCGGTGGTGTTGCGGTGGTCGGTGAAGCTGGCATTGCCGTCGTCATCCCAGACAAATGTCCAGCCTGTACCGTTGGAGAAGCTGTATGCCGGTGCCGGGCCGACAACTACCCAGAATTCCGTACCTGCGGATACGGAGACGCCTGATTCATCGTCCGGGTATTCAATTCGCATGTAGGTCCACGGGGCGCCGAACGGAACCTGATCCGTCGGGGCGTTCAACAGCGAACCGAGCAACGTCCCCGGCGCGCCGTTGTTGTCTTCATAAACATACATCGAAGTTGAAGTCGAATTCAGGTTCTGGTCAAGGATAAACGCGGAAATACCACGAACCTCGAAGTTGCCCGGGGCGGTGAAGTGCATCTGGGCATAGAACGTCACACCGTTCTGATAACCCACATAGGGAGTGTTCGTATACTGCTGAAGCGAATCCGAGTACACGTCGAGCTCGTTGCCACCCTGCTGCTGAAAATCAGTGGGCTTGCTGATTTTCTGGAACGTCACGTGGTCCGGCTTCAGATGAATCAGGTCATCGGCCAACGCCAGGCCCGCCGTACCCAAAATCATCAAACCAACCAAAAGCATCACAAATCGTACGCGCATACCGTCTGTCCTTCCTGTTGCAGCCGGGTTGCGAACCGCGGCCAACGTTTACCTTGCGCACCCCGAACTTCTTTCGCAAATAGAACCCCACCTATTAATCTACACGAAAAAGTCGGCGTTGCACGAACATATTGCTGAAAGTGGTGTTTAAAAAACGGAGGTCTCTCCCGGTCTACCTTGGACATGAACAGTCGCCGGGAAGTTACACTGGACTTCCCGGGAAGTCCAGACACGCAGTTCTCCATTGATACCGTTTTTCTGATGTTGGATCTTATATACTTTCTAGGTCTACTCCATCAGGAGCACGTACCGAGTGAACCATCACGATTTCAACCAGATCATCCTGATTCTGACGCTGGGCGTCGCCGCGCAATGGGTGGCGTGGCGCCTGAAAATCCCGTCAATTCTGCTGCTCCTCGCGGCCGGCCTGTTGATCGGGCCGGTGCTCGGTGTGCTGAATCCGGACGCGCTGCTGGGCGACCTGCTGTTTCCGATCGTCAGCATCTCCGTCGCGGTGATCCTCTATGAAGGAGGGCTGTCACTCCGGTTCAAGGAGTTGCCGAAGCTCGGGACCGTGGTACGCAACCTGATCACCGTCGGCGCGCTGGTCACCTGGATCGGAGCCGCGGCAGCCGCCCGGTTCCTGCTGGACACGTCCCTCTCCATGTCGCTGCTGATCGGTGCGATCCTGACCGTGACTGGACCCACCGTCGTCGGACCGTTGCTGCGGTCGGTCCGGCCAAAGGGTGAAGTCGGTTCAGTAGTCAAGTGGGAAGGCATCCTGATCGATCCGATCGGGGCAATGCTTGCCGTGCTCGTGTTCGAGCAGATGATGGCCGGCGGTTCAGGTGCGGGCCTCGCAGCGCCGACCATGGGGTTGATCCGGACGATCGTGTTCGGGTCTGCTGCCGGGTTCGCCGGGGCGGCAATCATGTACCTGTTGGTTCGTTATGAACTGGTCCCCGATTTCCTCGAAAATTCGCTGAGCCTCGGCCTGGTGGTGGCTGCGTTGATGACCGCTGATCACTTCCAACCGGAATCCGGGCTGCTTGCTGTTACCCTGATGGGCGTGCTGCTGGCGAACCAGAAACGCGTTCCAGTGCGGCGAATCGTCGAATTCAAGGAAAATTTGCGGCTGCTGCTGATCAGCACGTTGTTCATCCTGCTCTCCGCACGCATGCAACGCAGCGAGATTTTCGCGCTGAACTGGATGGACGGTGTGTTTGTCGCTGTGCTGATTTTCATTATCCGTCCGCTGGCGGTGTGGATCAGCACGCTTGGTTCCCGTCTCAACTGGCGCGAAAAACTGTTTCTTTCGTGGATGGCGCCACGCGGGATTGTCGCCGCGGCGGTGTCGTCCGTGTTCGCCTTTTCACTGATTGACGCAGGCTTCGAGGGCGCGGACCGGCTGGTGCCGGTTATCTTCCTCGTGATCGTCAGCACGGTCGTGGTGTACGGACTGACTGCGATCCCGGTGGCGAAATTGCTACGCATTTCCGAAGCCGACCCGCAGGGTATCCTGATCATCGGCGCACATGGCTGGGCGCGTGCGCTGGCGAAACAACTGCAGGAATTGGGCGTACGTGTGTTGCTGGTTGACCGCAACCCGCAGAATGTGCAGCGGGCGAAGCGGGTCGATCTGGACGCGGTCGAGGGCGATGTGCTCACCGATCCGTTGGCTGAAACACTCGACCTGAACGGTATTGGGCAACTGATCGCATTGACCGCGAACGATGAAATCAACACGCTGGCCTGCGTCCGCTTCTCGCAGATTTTCAGCGACCGCCGTGTCTTCCAGCTGGTGCCGGTGCCGAGCGAAAACTCGGTGAGGCAACAACCGCAACAGCGGGAAGGGTTCCACGGCAGATGGGTGTTTTACGAAGGCTGTACCTTTGACATGATCGCGGAGGGGTACGCAACTGGCTCACGGTTCGAGACTGAAACGTACGAGTCGGCGCAGGACTATGATGAATTGCTGGGTGCGGAAACGAAACGTCACCCGCTGTTCATCCAGCGGTCCAGCGGCGATGTGTTGCCGGTAACCTGTGACGATCCACCGGCACACAAGGACGGCGAGCCGTTGATCAGCATGCGGGTTGCTTCGCACAATCAGACGACGTAAGCTGCGGGGGAGCCTGTCTGGCTCGCACGTGCTCCTGATTTGCGTACGTTCGGATAATCCCCCATCTTTGATCGTTTCCTGAAAATCAACCCAGAGCACACGGCGACGCATGCAAATTGTCAGCATTGACAAGGTCAAGCCGGGAGATGTACTCGGCAAATCCCTGTTCAACAAAAAGTCTGAACTCCTGCTATCGTCAGGATTTGAGCTGACAGACGAAATGATTCTGCTCATGAAGAGCAAGGGAATCCGTTTCGTCTATGTCATGAATGAGCTCACCAAGGACATCGCTCCCGAAGAAGTCATCACCTCCACCGTCCGCCAGATTGCCAACCAGAAGATGGCGGAAACTTTCGCCAACGTTGAAAACAATCTCGCCTTTGAAACGTTCGGCTCGGAGAACATCAAGAAACGCCTGGAAGAAAACCGCAAGCTGAAGAAGATTGTCAACATGCCTGCGGTGCGGAAAGTTGTCGGCCAGGTGCTGGAGGATATCGTTGAACGACAGACCATGATGTTCAGTGGTCTGCAAATGAAGTCAACCGACGGCGCGGACTATGAGCACGCTGTCGACACAACCGTGCTCGCGGTGCTGATCAGCCGCCAGTTCCGGTACGATTATAACGAGATGAAGCAGCTCGGCGCTGCGGCCATCGTGCACGATATCGGCAAGATGGCGTTCCGGGAATTGCGGCAGAAACCGATTACCGACCTGACCGCGGATGAAAAGATGATCATCCGCGAACACCCGATCTACTCCAAGATTATCCTGGAATCCAGTGATCCGGAAGCGTTCGTCGAACAGGCCGTCGTGATGCAGCATCACGAGATGGAAAATGGCCGTGGCTATCCGCAGGGTCTCAAGGGCTTCGGCAGGCCACCGACAAAAGACCGTGGCAAGGACACCGGTTTCATCCACCGGCACGCCGAGATCCTCGCGGTTGCCAACGCCTACGACAACCTGATTACCGGCAGCTTCGACGGTACCGTATACGCCCCCGACCAGGCGATCACGATGATTGTAAACGGGCAGGCCGGAACCTGGAATCCGTTCGTGGTCAGCGCCTTGGTCAAGGTGGTGCAGTGCTATCCGGTGGGTACGACGGTGCGGGTCAAGGACAACGCGTCCAAGAGCTTCGTCGGGTATAAGGGTGTGGTTGCGAAAGAAAACACGGACGATCAGACCAAACCGACATTGATTCTGACTCACAACTCCATGGGCGCCCAGATCACACCGAAGCTGGTGGAGTTTACGACAGAACGTTACATGTCCATCGAATTGGATATGTAAACGACTCCCGTTGGGAGGGGAAAAGGAAACGCCGGGCATGCAGCCCGGCGTTTGACGTTTCTGAGGGTCTTGCGGTTGGTTTCCCCATCGACTGTTACGGCTTGATGGGCTCGCCGATCTTGTCTTCCAGACGCTTCGCGATGTCAAACATCTTCGAGCCACCGTCGATGTACTGCGTCGATTCCAGATCCCGGTTCCGCGCCATCTCGACCAGGCTTTCGACCACGCCACCGATCTTTTTCGTCTGCTTCTGCGTCAGCTCGACCAGCACCTGCACATCGTCCGGGTTGTTCTTGTCGGTGATGTGCGCACGCGCCGCCAGCGAGGTGATCGCGTTGTTGATGTGATGCGCGATGGTGATCATCAGCTGCGACATCGTGTCGAGACGGACCTGGTCCTTCTCCTTCTGCAGACCATTCCGGATCGCGAACTTGCGCTTGACCCGCGCGACCAGCTCCTCGTGGTTGAACGGCAGCAGGAAATAGTCGTCCACGCCTTCGTCAAACAGCCCGCGGAAGTCGATGAGGTCGCTCTGGCGCACGATGAAGATGATCTGCAACGCCGCATCGGCGAGGATCGTCCGCATCACCTTCGCGGCCATGATGCCATCCACCTTCGGAATGCGTGTGTTGATGAAGATCAGATCCGGCTTGATTTCGGCAACCGTATCAATGGCGACCTGCGCGTCGTCCAGCGTCACCGTCTCGTAGCCCGCAGCTTCCAGCAGCCCACGCAACATCTCCCGCAGCAGCTTCGTCTCCTCAATAATGAGGATCTTGCCTTCCGCTTCCGCCTGCGGTTCCTGCTCAATACCCGTTTGTTCTTTTTTGCTCACATTCTCTCCCACGATGTCGGACTCATAATTATAACCTCATTCGGAGGCAAAAAGCCAGAATAATCTCACGAATTCCCAAAAGTGGAACCAGGAGCACTCCCTTTTATCGGGTTTCGCTGTCAGTTTCGCCGAATCTGGATTACTTCCGGGCGGCGAACGATGGACGCGACGGCGAGCCCGGACGCCAGAAATCCGCCCAGTGACGCGAGCACGAACGCCGATCCATAGGTCGTCTGCTCCGCAATCGCGCCGAACAGGAACGCCGTCAGGATGCTGCCGAGGTCGCCCATTCCGGTCAGTAACGCGACGGCGCTGCCGGCCTGGCCACGCGGGGCGACATTGTAGCCGAGACTGTTTACCGCCGGGAAAACGACGCCATGCGCGAGGCCGCTGAAGATGCCGGCCAGCATCAGCATGTGCGTCGACTGGCTGAGGAAAATGGTGCCCATCCCCATCCCATAGAAGGCAAACGCCGGAATCATCACACGGCGGACTCCGAATCGATCCCCCCACTTCCGGCTCAGCAACCGAATGCTGATACCCGCCACGGCGTACATCGTGAAGTAGAGGCCGAAATTCTCGATGCCGCGATCACGGGCGAGTGGTGCGATAAAATACTGAGCCGACGAAAAGCAGACACTCAGCAACACCGATAACACAAACGGCAACCGCATGTCGACCGAGCCGAGCAACTTGAACGACGACATCATCGACGCCGACTTGCCGGCGAACGCTTGTTCGTCAACGCGTGGATGGATGAAAAGCAGGGTGATGATTCCGAGCACTCCGAAGAGCGTAATAAAGAGGAAAAAACCCGGTAAGCCCTGGGTGTCAAAAATCAACTCACCGAGATAGGGACCGATGAGGTGCGCGGCGAGGCCGGAGATGCCATACATCGCGATGGCTTCGTTGCGCCGATTCGGCGGTGAGGTGGATGCCGCGAGAGTAAAGAAGGCGGAGAAGTGTGCGCCGAAGCCGAATCCGTTGACGATTCGGATCAGGTACACCAGCCAGGTCATTTCGCCGCCACTGAGCGTTGCCCAGTAGCCGAGCGGAGGCAAAGCGATCAGCAACCCGCCGAACATCATCACCGGCTTGGCGCCGAAGCGGTCAAGCGCAGTGCCGATCAACGGGCGAATGACCACCGCCGAGACCGCCGCCGTGCCCATGAACAGGCCAACCGTGGACGCGGTCCCGCCCAACTCCTTCACGTACAATGGCAACACGGCGTTGTTGGTGAAGCTCATCGCCATGAGGAAATTGTACGCGAGGCTGAGGAAGTACGTTGCTGTGTATAAACGTTGATTCGACGACACGGAACCCGTCTCCTCAGGAACCAGCCACGTCCGCAGTTTGTGGACGAGGTGCGGGAGTGTAGTAAAACTGTCCAGCTGATCGGTGCACGAATCGAGGCACCGGCCAATCATCAAACGATGCCGATCTCACGATTATCAGCCAAAATACACCGAGAGACCGAAAAATTGTTGTCTCCGCACTAAAATTCGATGTTCATTTCATGAGTTGCGGAAGCGAACACAGGACGCCAACTTCCGTGATTCCAGCCTGTTTCGAAAGAGCGACGACCAGCAAAGGGAGCGTGTCCGAGCCAAGGTCCGGACACGGAATGCGACATGGCCGACGAAAAGTACGTGCGCCCGGACCGGGGTATCTTTCCGCTCAGTGATCTGACCAAACGCAGTGCCAGGGATTTCGGCAACTTTCCCGTGATGCGGATCTGGGACGGGAAAGGCTACTCTGAAATCGACTACAACGAACTGCACCGCCGTGTGACCGCTGTTGCCCGCTGGTTGATTGGCCAAGGCATCAATGCTGGTGATCGTGTTGCCGTGCTCGGTCAGAACAGTCCGGACTGGGCGATCAGCTATCTCGGAATTCAGACTTCCGGTGCCGTCGCGGTACCTGTTGACAGTCTGATGCCGCCGTCTGGCATTCGTCACATCATCTCCGATTCCGGCTCCCAAATCATCTTCGCTGGCGACAAGTTTCTCGAGATGCTGGATGAAATGGAGCCGATTAAAACCCTCAAACAAACCATCGCCTTCAATCTCGTCAGCAAACCGGCGACCATGTCACTGGCGGAAGTCGTTGAAGCGGGTGAGGAACGAGACGACGAACTTCCCGACCGCGACCTGGACGATCTCGCGGCGATTCTGTACACGTCCGGTACCACCGGCCACAGCAAGGGCGTGATGCTGACGCAACGGAACATCATTACCAACGTTGCCGCTGTCTACTCACTGTTCGGCATCGGCCCAGAGGACACGTTCCTCAGCGTGCTGCCGGTGCACCACAGTTTCGAAGCGACTGCCGGATTCCTGCTTCCCATTTACAGCGGTTCCAGCATCACCTACGCGCGCAGCCTGAAGAGCGCGGAAATTGTCGAGGATATTAAAAACACCGGCGTCACCTTCATGGTCGGTGTTCCGCTGCTGTTTGAAA
Organism: bacterium; assembly: GCA_963675295.2. Classification (GTDB taxonomy): domain Bacteria; phylum Electryoneota; class Electryoneia; order Electryoneales; family Electryoneaceae; genus BMS3BBIN04. The sequence continues at coordinate 96,870 of CAXXKJ010000002.1, read as the reverse complement.
AAATGATGATGGGCATGCAGCGCAAGCTGAAGCAGGCGGGCAAGGACAAGCTGGTTAAAACGTTGATGGGCGTCGCCAAGGCGGGCAGCGCCGTTGGCCTGAACCTGTCGAAGCCGTTGTTTAAGGGGCTCCGCAGCAAGGCCGGGATGGACAAGATCCGCATCTTTTGCAGCGGCGGCGGTCCGCTCGATCCGCAAGTGGCGATCTTCTTCAATACGCTCGGCCTCAACCTGTTCCAGGGCTACGGCCTGACGGAAACCTCACCGGTCACGCATGTCAACCGACCGTGGAAAATCAAGCACCATACCGTCGGCCCGGTCATCCCAGGCGTTGAGTGCAAGATTCTGGATGTCAACGATCAAGGCGTCGGCGAAGTCTGCATCAAGGGCCCGAACGTGTTCAAGGGCTACTACAAGAACGACAAGGCGACGGCGGAAACCTTCACCGATGACGGCTGGTTCCGCACCGGCGACCTCGGACTGATCGACTCGGACGGCTACCTGCAGATCACCGGCCGGGCAAAGAACATGATTGTCACCGGCGGCGGGAAAAACGTTTATCCGGAAGAGATCGAACACTATATCAACCACAGCGACTTCATCGCCGAATCGCTGGTACTCGGCGTTCCCCGTGAAAAGGGACTAGGCGAGGAAGTCGCCGCCCTGATCTTCCCCGATTACGAGCAGGTCGACCTTCACTTCGAAAACAAGAAGGTGAAAGCGGAACCGGACGACGTGCACTCATTGATCAAGTCAGAAATCCAGAAGTATCAGAAGGAACTGGCCGACTACAAGCGTATCCGTACATTCCGGCTGGTGGACGAAGAGTTCCAGAAGACCTCGACGAAAAAGATCAAGCGCTTCCTGTACGATGGCGAAATGGCGAACGTCAACGGCGGAAAGGTGTGACCGATGAAAACGGCGCGTGCGAGTTTGGCGGCCCTGCTGGTGATCCTGCTGGCCGCGGTGCTGACCGTTGAGGCAAGCCCACGGCTCAGCGATGTCCAGGCGGAGCAGATCATCGATTCGCTCGGAGCCACGAATCCCATTGCCGCCGCCGACCTGCTCAGCACCGGCTGGCGGAATGCGGACGCCGTCCGTGTGCTGGAAACCCACGCCGACACCACGGACGCCGATGTGCTCTGGCGTCTCGCACGCTCACGGATCGACATCGGCGAGGCGATGGAGGACCAGGACGCCGCCCAACCGCAGTATGAACTCGCCATTGACGAAGCCAACCGCATCCTCGAAACCGACGCCAACAACCCCGAAGCCCACATCCGGATCGCCACCGCCAGCGGACGTGTCGCCCTGCTCAAGGGACCGTTTTCCACGGCCGGGCTGGTCAAGGATACCTACCGGCACGCTCACCTCGCCGCTGTCGAAGCGGACTCGATGCCGGTTGCGTACTACATCCTCGGACGCACTCACCGCACGCTGATGGCCAAATCCGGCCTCGCGCGACGGCTCGCCGGACTCACCTTCGCGTCCGACGATTCCATCGCCTACTACTTCAAGAAAGCGCTGCACGTTGCCAACGGAAAGATGATCCAGGCACGGGTCGAATACGCGGACTACCTGATCGAACAAGGGATTCTGGCGGACGAAGCCCGCGCGCAGCTGGACGCCGCGCTCGAACTCCCGTTGCGGGACGAGCATGACGAGGCGGCGCAAGAAAAAGCGCGGAAGTTGCTCGCCAAACTGTAACCGCTGTCTGCAAGAGGCCTCTCTTTTACCCCTCCAGGCAACACTCCATCCGGTGTAACCCCTGTTATACTCCGTTATTTTCGTAATATTATAACGTGCTCATAATTATTATTAGAATTCTCTGGGAGGTCTTGCTTTCTCGAGAAATTCTTCTGATAATTCTACTGAAGATCGTAAGAATTGAGTTTAATAACAATTTCTGGTACTTCGGATTTTGCGAGACCACGGAGAGGTCAACATGGTACGAGGCATTCTTGGCATACTGATCCTGGCGCTGTTGCTGCCGGCGAGTCTGTTTGCCACGGAGTATACATTTTATGTAAGCCCTCAAGGTTCCGGCAACATGAGCGGTTCCGATCCGGACAACGCCATGTGCGGCCTGTACGAGGCGGCGACGTATGTACGCATGCACCCGGAGATCACCGGGGATGACATGGTGACGATGAAGGTTCTGCCCGGTACGTATCACTTCAAGGGTGATTCGCTATTCCGTTGGCAGGGCTGGTCAAAACCATATCTCGTCCTGGAAGGACTGGACGGCCTTGGCCCGAACGGCGAAACCCGTCCGTTGCTGAGCGGGCTGGACGAAGAGCCGCTGGGTCCGTGGACGAACCTGGGCGGCAATGTCTGGGTCGCGGAGTGGAACTACGACTTCGGCTGGTACGGCAACCCGGACAACTATGTTTGCGGTTCCGACTGGGATGGCTGGATTGGCTGCACGATCGAATCGTATGTGCCCGATTTGAACACCGGCCAGTGGCGGGACGGTCTCACGATGTTACGCCGGGAATTGATCATTCAGGACGGCGAACGGTTCACGCAGTTGACGATGCCGGAATTCGTCGACATGCGCGAGCAAACCTTCCACACCCCATTGGAAGGCACTGGATACGTTCGCATCAACACCGATCAGAACCCGAACCAGGTTCCGGTTTATGCCGCGAACTGTTCGTACCTCTTTGCCGCGCGTGACACGCGCGGCGTCGAACTGCACAACCTCGAGTTCGCGTACGCCAACCCGTACATCAAGTTCGGCATGGTGGACATCAGCTCTTCCGAAACCGCACTCATCAAGGACTGTGAATTCCACCACAGCAACGCGGACGGCATTTCCGTGCGCAAGATGCCGATGCGGCCGATCAACCCAAACGATCCCGATTCCGATTTCGACTACATCGAGGAAGCGAACAGCCCGGGCTGGTGGCAGATCGATAACTGCTACACGCACGACAACGGGTTCTACGGGATGCTGATCGCCCACTCCAAGGGCCTGTTGCACAAGAACAGCATCGTGCGGCGCAACAACCTGCGTGGGTACGAATCCGGCACAATGGCCTACGACACCGGCGGGATGAAGATGTTCCGCTGCCGTCACAGCGAAGTGACCGGCTACCTCGCCGACTGGAACTACGGTGCCGGGATCTGGTTCGACCTGGACGGCCGTGACCTGACCCTGCGCGACAGCCGGCTGGAGTTCAACTACTACCGCGGCTTCTACATCGAACGCGCGCCGGGTCCGATCCTGCTGGAACGTGTGGTGATGGAAAACAATTCGCAGCCGGTGGATACGACGGTTGTGCGGCTGCGACCGAGCGCGATGGGCATCAGCGCGACCGATACGATCACCGTTCGCTCCTGCCATATCAGCGACCCGTACCGCTACCCGATCATGATGCACTCGCCGGACTTCCTGCTGGAGCCGGGTCTGTATGCCCCCTACGGCGAACCGGAATACCTGCAGTGCTGGAACAACAAGTTCGAACACTGCACGATCACCCGGTCCGATCCGGAGCTGTCGTTCATCTGGTTCGTGGTGGAAGGGTTCATGTTCCGCTGCTACTACATGTTCCACACCCTGTTCAACGAAACCGAATTCCGGACACGCACGATGGACCACACCCATTTCGAAGTGGTTCGGGAGATGATCAGGTGGTGTCCGCCGGTGGAATACGGGAATAACTACGACTTGCGCGATTTCTACGACAGTCCGTGGCTGGACACGGTACCGGGCGACAACCCGTTCCGAAAGCAGCGTGAACTGTCGGGTGAATAGGATTGAGGCCCGTGCGTGGAGAGGGACCAACCCCACTCCAGGCAACACATGGCATACTCTCTACGCCGGGCAGAAGTGTGACAATCGGGAGTACCGAGGCCTGTGCGTGGATGGCGGACGGTCAAACCAAAACCTGAGCCGAATCCGGCCAGCCACGCCAGGCAACCTTGTAGCGGTTGCCGAAAACGGTAACCCGGGGATTGAGGCCTGTGCGTGAAGTGCGGACGGACAACAAAAACCGAAATGATGATCCGTTTTTCAGCGCTTCACGCCAGGCAAATCTGTACAACGGGATCTTGACAATCGGAAACTGAGGCCTGCGCGTGGATGGCGGACGGTCAAACCAAAACCTGAGCCGAATCCAGCCAGCCACGCCAGGCAGATCTGTGGATACAACGGAAGCCACAACCCAGGAACCACAGGCCCGTGCGTGGGGAGCATGACCTGACCCACATCAGAAGACTTGCGACACCAGCTCTTCACGCCGGGCAAACGTGTACCCGCAGCACCTTGACAATCGAAAAACAGAGGCCTGCGCGTGGATGATGGACGGTCAACTACTAACCACTGAGCCGAATCCAATCACCCACGCCAGGCAACCTTGTTGAAGCACGGGAAGGTCATCCAGGGACCACTGGCCTGAGCGTGAAGCGTGGGCAGACAATCACTCGGCAATCTTGTCTTGCAACCAACGCTTCACGCCAGGCAGAACTGTTGACCCCCCGAACGGAGTACCGAGGCCTGTGCGTGGATGGCGGACGGTCAAACCAAAACCTGAGCCGAATCCGGCCAGCCACGCCAGGCAAATTTTGAAACTAAGCAACTTAGCGATTCTAAGACTTTGTTCTTACATTTTTGTAGCTAATTTCTGACAACCCCGCCAGTCGCGGGGTTTTCTCTCTCGGCAAAAAGAGAGCCTCGGATCTTCGTTCTGTCAACGGTAAACCGAAGACAGAGTCACAAAAAACAGGAAACTCAGAAAAACCACATGCCCGCCCAGCATCCTGAGCTATATTCGCCCCACTGCTCCTCACATAGGCAGATATGGAGGGAAGATCGTCGTGCGGGTAGCCAGCAGACTGGTGGTATTGGTTTGTCTGCTGATCCTGGTTCCTGGTGCATTTGCTCAATACACGTTTTGGGTCAGCCCTGAAGGGTCCGGAAACTTTTCGGGATCCGACAGCACAAATACCATTCCCGGTCTTCAACGAGCGTTTTCCATTATCAAACACACCAGCGGGATTCCAGGCGAGGCCACGGTTGAAATCATGGTCCTGCCCGGAACCTACCACATGTCGGAAGACTCCAGTCTTACCTACACAGGCTGGGATCTGCCGTATCTGGTTCTCCGTGGGCACGGGTCGGAAAAGCCTGTTATAACAGGACTTCAGCCCGAACCAATACAGGGCTGGGTGAACATGGGGCTCGATTACTGGGAAGCGCCGTGGCCATACAACTTCGGCTTCATGGCCAATCCCGATTCCATGCTCTGCGGCGAAGATGGATTCGAGGGCTGGATCGGATGCCTGCTGGAAAACTTCCACCCCAGCCTCGAGAATCAGCGTTGGCGTGACGGGCGAACCATCCTGCGGCGGGAAATGCTGTTCCAGAACGGGGAACGACTCAAGCAAGTCGGCAACATGGAAGCGCTGTGGCTGCGCCCGACTTCATTTACCGTCCCGATGTACGGTCCGGGCATGGTACGGATCAAGACTCCGGACAATCCGAACGACGTCCCGGTTTACATGGCCGATTGCGAACAGCTGCTAGCGGTGCGCAACTCCCGGGGGGTCGAGCTGCACAACCTCGTATTCACCCAGGGCAATCCATTCATCAAGACCGGCATGGTCGAAATCACCAACACCCCGCAGGTCACCATCCGCGATTGCGAATTCAGCTACAGCAACGCCGTCGGCTTGTATGTCAGCCGCGCACCGTGTTATCCGATTGATCCGTACGATCCCGATTCCTGGGTGGTGATGGAAGAGAAGCGGCCGCCGTGGAATACGATTGACAACGTATACGCCCACCATTGCGGGATATACGGCTTGTTCATCGCGCACGCACAGGCGTTCTCGGTGACCAACCTGCGGTTGGAACGAAACAACTGGCGTGGCTACGAAGCCGGGACCGTCGCCTATGATGCCGGCGCAGCAAAGTTCTTCCGAACCCGGCACATGGTGATCGATAACCTCCTGAGCCAGTTCAATTACGGGCACGGGATGTGGTTCGACAAGGATGGACGCGACCTGACTGTCCGCAACAGCCGGATGCAGTTCAATTCCTACCGTGGCATCTTTGTGGAACGATCATTCGGCCCGGTGCTGATCGAACACTGTATCATGACGCAGAATACGCGCGATATGGACGATGACCGGATCTACCGCTTCCGGTCGAGCGCGCTGGGCATGAGTGCCTGCGACACGATGCTCGTCCGCAACACGCAGCTGCTGAGCCAGCGCGGATATCCGGTGCTGATCCATTCCATCGACTACGTGATGGAAGATGGCATCATGGAACCGTACAGCGATACGTTGTACACGCAGGCGTGGAACAATCGCTACCAGGATTGCACGTTCAGCCGGCCGGACGGGGACGATTTCTACTTCTTCTACTTCGGTGTCGCACCGCAGATGAGCCGCTGCTATTATATGTACCACACCGAGCTCGATCACAACACGTGGATCGTGGACGGTCTGGAAATCCCGAAATATTTCGTGATTGCCGAATCCAACCGTCGCTGCCAACCGATCTACGATGGATTTGAGTACGATCTGCGGAAGTGGTACGACACGCCGTGGGATGAAGACCCGCCGGAAGGGGAACAGCATAAAGGGAGACGGCACGGGGGTGGAGGCCCCTGAGTCACACAACAATATCGAGATGATCTGCGTCAGCCGGTTTTGGGAATTCCCGAAATACCGGCTGTTTTGTTGTCTACCGGCGCACGACCAGAAAAATTAACATTCGCCTCTAAGAGACTAACCCCAAAAAACCAACCTTTTTCGTGGAAATTGCAAACTAATCGCTTGAAACTCCGGTCTGTCACACTACATTTAGCCATTGGTAGACCGTTATCAATCAGGCGGCCACGATGAAATCAATCTATCAGACCATCCTGTTTCTCGCATTGCTTCTCCTCAGCGTTCCCCTGGCGAACGCACAATACACCATCTGGGTCAGTCCCCAGGGGTCCGGCGATTTCAGCGGGACGGACAGCAGCAACGCTTGCGCCGGTCTGCAGACCACGATTCAGTGGATTCGAACCCAGAGCGGATTTACCGGCGATCAGACCGTCACCCTCAACATTCTGCCCGGCACGTACCGGATGCGGGACGATTCCACGGTGTCATAGAACGGTTGGGACATTCCGTATCTCATTTTCCGGGGAATTGGAGCAGAAAAGCCGCTAATCACCGGATTGTGTCCCGACCCGATCGAAGGCTGGGTCAACATTGGCGGCAGCATCTGGGAAGCGCCTTGGGACCATGATTTCGGCTATTACCAGGATCCGGACTCGTACATCTGCGGCGATGACGGCTTCGAGGGCTGGATGGGCTGCCTGCTGGAGAAGTGGGTGCCCAATCCCGATAGCGGGCAGTATCGTGACGCGCACACCCTGATCCGCCGCGAGCACCTGTTTCAGGGTGAGCAACGGCTGCGGCAACTGGGCGATCATGGGCTGGTGCCCTATGTACTCAACTCTTTCGCCGTGCCGATGGAGGGTTCCGGCACCATCCGAGTTCGCACCACGCTGAACCCGAACGTGTACCCGATTTACTACTCCGAATGCCAGTACCTGTTTCGCGCGCATCACATCCGTGGCGTGGAGCTGCACAACCTCGAGTTCGCGTACGGCAGCTCGTTCATCAAGAACGGCATGGTGGATATCGCGCTGGTGGAGAAGGTGCACATCAGCGATTGCATGTTCCGCAACGGGAATTCATACGGTCTTTCCGTGCGCAAAACCCCCGCCCGGCCATTAAATCCGGACGATCCCGATTCGTGGTACATCGACTACAGCAAACGGCCACCGTACAACCTGATCGAAAACGTCCGCGCGCACGACAACGGCATTTACGGCATCCTGGTCGCGCATGCACTGGGGGTAGAGCTGCGGGACGCCTTCGTCGACAGCAACAACTGGCGCGGGTTCGAGGCGGGCACGGTCGGCTATGACGCCGGCGGCCTCAAATTCTTCCGCTGCCGCCACATTCGTGTCGCCGACTACGAAGGCGTGTGGAATTATGGTCATGGATTGTGGTTCGACAAAGACGGACGCGACATCGAACTCGAACATATTCGTTGCCAGTTCAACTACTTCCGCGGCGTGTTCATGGAACGCTGCTTCGGGCCGGTACACCTGAACCACATCTTCCTGAGCCACAACAACCTGCCCGTTGACGACCCCCAGATCGCACGCTTCCGCCCGTCCGAACTGTCATTCAGCGCGGTCGATTCGCTGGTGATGGAAAACTCGATCGTGTTTGGCATCCTCGACTACCCGGTATTGATCCTGACGCTGGATTATTTCATGGAAGACGGCGTCATGGAACCGTACGCCGACATGACGTACTATTACATGACCAGCCATCACTACAAGAACGTGCTGTTCAACAAGCCGGACACAACCCTCACCACTTGGTTTACGTTTGGCGCGGCACCACGCTTGAGCCGCTGCTACTACTTCTACCACGCCAGGTTCGAGGAGTGCACGTTCAAGGTGTTGAACGTGGAGGTACCAAAGTACTGGTTCATCGCGGAAGGCAACCGGAATTGCTGGCCGATCTGGGATGGTTTCGAATACGACCTGCCGAAGTTCTACGACTCTCCGTGGATTGAACCGGAACCGGAGCACCCCGACCCGCCCTTTGGGCCGTAGCGAGATACTCAGGGGACATGTGAACGGATAGCCGGTGGTTATTCGGTGTGTGGTTCCTGATCAGCCGGTACAGTGCCTCGAATGTGTCTACGATTAAGCCGTTCACTTGTCCCCGGTTCGACGGCCATGCGCGGGGACAACTGTGGCACATACCGGTCCTGGTATCCAACACGGTGAGTCTATCGACCATCCCGCTCACTCCGATCCAGCGGCAAGTTGTGCCACAGATGTCCCCCGCTTATCCACCAGTCCCAAAAACGCGACACGTCTCCATTGACACTCGCGCGAGAAGCGGGATACATTGCTGCTTCCGATTTTTCGCGCACACTCACTTTTGCCCCGTCTCGATGAGCGACCGTCCATTCAGCCGCCCCTGGTTTCGCGCCAAGGGATTCTCTCTGTTCGCACGCCTTGCGGACAGCGGACGCTCACGTCCTGAATCCGGTCCAATCCCGAAGGATATCAAGCGCATCCTCGTGCTGGCACCGGTGTTACGCGGGGACTACATGGTGGCGACACCGTTGATCGCCGGGCTGAAGAAAGCGTGCTCCGGTGCGCAGCTGGGTGTGCTGGTGAAAGAGGCCGGCCGTGAACTGGCGGAAGGCGACCCGAACGTTGATCGCGTGCTGTTGTATGAGTCGCTGCCGAAGTGGTTCGCGTCGATGAACGAGGTGTGGCAGTATCATCCGGATGTTGTCGTGCTGCCCAAAGGCCATCCGGCGTTCACCGAAAGCCTGCTGATGGTGGTGAGCCGCGCGAGGTACCGCGTTGGCCTGTCGCACGAGCACCACGATCCTCTCCTCACCCATTCCGTGGCCCATGACTGGGAGTATGAGCACCGCACGGAGGCGTATGTTCGGCTGCTCGCACCGTTCGGTGTTGATCCGACCCGGGTCAGCCGCCGGCTGCACATCGGGATGATCCCGGAAGCAGAGCGGTGGGCTGAACGAATCTATGCGGCTAATGAGGGAAATCCGCTTTTTTCGCTTAACTTGTCCGCCAGCCGCGAAAGCCGGCGATGGACCCTGGACGCGTGGCGCGAACTGCTGCGCGAATTGCTCGAATATCGGCCCGGTGCACGGTTCATCGCACTGAGTGCCCCCGATCAACGGGCCGAGTGCGAATCACTCGCACGTGATTTCGAGGCGGTGACCACGGTCCCGACACGAAGCCTGCTGGAAGCGGTGGCGATTGTCGCGCGCACGGACATGCTGATCACGGTAGACACGGGCATCGTCCAGACAGCCGCGGCCAGGGGGGTGCCGATGGTGGTGCTGTACAACGGTGATCACGAAGTGTATCTCCGTTTCGCGCCGCAATCGGTTCCACATCGAGCGATCCTGGCACCACGAGGCGAACCGGTTTCAACCATCGCCTCGACTGAAGTTTCCCATGAAGTCATCCACCTTCTCGCTGAACTGGAGAAGTCATAATGCTGTCGTTGACACGCTTGAAGAAGCGGTCAAAATCGGATTCGCATCGTAAACACTGGCGGCGCAAGCACCGGTCCCGCTCAACGCAGCAGCGGCAGGTTCCGTCGCTGATCGTTGACATCATGCAGAAAGATGCGCCGCAGATCTGGTCGTTGATCGGTGTGGTCCTGTTGACGGTGCAGGGCGTGACGATTCTCCAGCATCCATCGGAAGCGAATCCGTGGATGGGGATCGGCATCGCGGCGTTGCTGGCCCTGATCGGGTTTGCCACCCGCACTTTGCCCGCACCACGGCCGCACCCGGCGTTTCTGCCAACCCTGCTGATCGTACTTGGCATGCCGGTAATGCGGATGCTGAGCGGCAAGCCGTTCATGGAAGCGTTTACCGAACCGTTCGTGTACGGCATCATTCTGATCTGGATGTTCGCGTGGTTTATCCGTGCCCGGTGGGCGATTGGTGTGGCCGCGTTGATCCTGGTGCTCGGGATCGAATACTACATCACCGTGCACCTGCCCGAGATGGAAACAAAATTTGTTCCGCTGTTTTCCCACGATAAGGGTATCGCGTCGCTGCTCTACCACGGCGGCGTGCAATACCGGCTGCTGCTGCTGCTGGTACTGATAAGTCTGATTGCCGTGCTCTCGCAGGCCCGGGTGGAACGATCCCGCTGGGCGCAGCAACGGTTCATGCGCTTCCTGATGTACACCACCGTGTTCCTCGGTACCATCGCCCTGGTCGGCGCCATGGTCTTCCCGCAGCAGGTGCCGGTGGACACGATCGCCCTGTTCAGCTTCAGTTTCGGCATCTCGATTGCCGCACGGCAGCGCCTGATCTCGGAAGATCCTACCCGTCACCCACCGAGCCAGCTGACACCGGTACGGGGATTTGTCGAGGAAGGGTTGATCGGAACGTCGGCCATTCTCGGCACGATCACCGGCGGTGGACGGGTACGCACCGGCACGCCGGAAAACCGCCGCAGCCGGTTCATTGACGCCAAGAGCGACGTCATCTACAACCCGTACACCAACGCCGAGCCGAGCTGGGTGCCGGTGGTGCTGCACATGCACAGCAACCGCTGGGAAGGCAAGTTCAAGGCCGATGTGGTGGTCGATCACTTCCGGCGTCTTGGCGCGGGATCGGTGATCCTCACCGACCACAATCGAATCACGCGCGCGAAGAGCCCGTTCCAGAGCATTGACGCGTACGAACACGGCTGGGGTCCACACAACCACCATATCCTCGTGCTCGGCGCGCACAAACGGCTGGTCGAAACGAATATGTTCGGCGGCACCGTCCGTGACCGTGGCAAGGTGCTGGACCGGCTCCGCGGCGTCAGCGAGTTTACCGTGCTCGCCCACCCGCGGAACAAGGGCGCGTGGCCGTCCGACGATGTCACCCGTCACGATTACGACGCCATCGAAGTGTTCAACCGCTCAATCGACAGCTACCGCCGCTGGGACGAAGCGCTCAGCTCCGGGCTGCTGGTGTGGGCGACCGCAGGCGACGATTGCCACGATATCCGCAGCCGGCACCAGACCGGCAAACGCTTCCTGATGGTCGATCTCGGCGACCAAGCTCCGATCCCCGGCGAACCGGCGGACGGACAACTGGTGCTGGAAGCGCTGAAGGCGGGACGGTTCGTCGCGGTGCGCCACATGAGCCGCAATGTCACGCGCGAAATCCCGCACCCGAACCTGCCGAAAGTGGAAGAATTCCGGTTCGACGGCGAACAGCTGCACATCAAGTTCAACAAGCGCGTCGACACGCTCAAGATTTACGGCCCGTTCCGGACGAAAAAACAAACCCTGACCCGTGAAAGCGAGGTCAGCTTCGGACCGAAGGAAGGGGAAGGATTCGTGCGTGTGGTGGCCGAACACGGACCGTTCCTGATCGTGTTCAACCCCGTCGCACGGGTCAGCGGCATCGAGTACGGGGTGTGATCAACGTGCCCCTGAAGGCTGCGCCAGCAGGGGTCGGCATGTGATTCCAAAACTGTTGAGACTAACGAGGCCGGGGACACTTACTCCGTTACGTGTCCCCGATCTGTTTGTGAATGCTATCGGTTTGTCAGTACACCGGGGACAGTTTGGGGACAAACTGTCCCCGGCTTTGTTTGCTACCGCTAGTCTTATCCGTGATAAAAGAAGAACGCCCGGTGGCTCATCCGGACGTTCGTTCTGCAGGGAATTCTGTAGGGAAGGTGGAGGTCGTCATGCGTGCGACTTCACCACACTCTATTCGGGAATCGGGACATCGGCGCGCTTCATGCCGCCCTTGTGCGTGTAAAAGAACGTGCCAATGAACAGCACCGCACCGACGATACCCATCGAACCGATCAAGACCAACAATACGTTTTCCATCTCATCCTCCTCGCCCGCTGGGGCATGTTTGCGTTGTTTCAACCCTCGCGGGATACAATACGTTTTGCGCGACCCCCATCGCTGTGTTTTGCATCACCCAGTGACGCCCATCACACTGGTTTTCCAGCGGTTTAGCCTGAGCTGTGGCTGAAAACCGCCTGTGGATTCGCTTCCCGGCGAATCCGAGTTTGAGAGGCCTGTGGACGATTTTCACGCGAGATCACAGCGTCCCAACGGCGATTCAAACAAGATGCGTGGAATTACGAATTTGGAGATTGAACATTCTCTGAAACACGCCGCGAGGTACACCGCCGATGAGCAGCTCCGTGATCAGGATCACCTCAACTTCAGGTGGTGTGGCTCCTCCACCGAACCGAAGCGGAAAGCTAGGCCGGTGTGTTTCCTCTCCATGAGGAACTCGTTTCAGGAGTCAAAGGCAGTGGGCTATTGGCTATGGGCTGTTGGCTACGGACTGCGGTCGGCCGAGTTGGCATTTCTGCAATGCGGGAAAGAGCGCAAAAACGGGGACACGTTCGTTCGGAACATGTCCCCGTTAAGGTTTCTGTCTGTCCCTGTCTCAAGACTCAGGTCTCAAGACTCACGACTGACTTACTTCATCAGCATGATCTTCTGCACCGCGCTGAAGGCCGGAGCATCCATACGGATAAAGTAGACGCCGCTGGACAACGCCGCAGCGTTGAAGGTCGCGTTGTACGTACCCGGCTGGAACTGACGATCCGCCAAGCGTGCGACTTCCTGGCCCATCACGTTGTAGACCACGAGGCTGACGTTGCCCGTCGCCGCCACGTTGAAGCTGATCGTGGTGGACGGGTTGAACGGGTTCGGGTATGCCTGGCCCAGCGCGAACTCGGTCGGGATACCGGTTTCCGTCAGCTCTTCCGCGCTCGCCGGATCCTGGTACATGGTGACGGTGATGTGATGACCGTTGTCCATGTCGTAAGTGCCTTCGCTCGCGTTATCCATATTCTGGAACTGGTACGGCTGCCACGGATCGTAGGCGGCGGTCTGGTCGATGAACGGCTGGTAATACTCGCCGTTGTTACCGAGCTGCGTGACCACAGCCTGCACGTAGAAGCTGCCGGTCAGGTCCTGCAACTGGGCGACGTCGCTGACGTCAAAGTTGACGAGGTACGAGCCGGTGTCACCCTGCTGGACGCCGTCAAAAACGTAATCGCCCGACCAGATCAACGCGCCCGGAGTCGCACCGCCTTCATAGACCTTGAAGGTCATCTGCGGGTTCGCCGGCGCACCGTTCGCGGCGCCGTGGTAGGTCACCCACGCATTAATGTACTGGAGATCCCAGTTGTCGAAGTAGTTGCTGAACAGGCTGCCGTTTGCTTCCGCCGGATCAATGTGAACCAGGGGACCGTCGTTCTCCTGGGCAACCGACACGAGGCCGTTGGTCACTCGCGTGTCCATACCGACTTCGTACATGCCTTCCGCGAGAATGTCGATCTGCGCGGTGGAGTTATCGTTGTCCGGGATTTCATCGTTGGCCATCGTGTGGTACGCATCAACGGTGATCGCACCTTCAGTCTCCGGCACGAGATAACCTTCGTGATCGGGGTCGGTCGGGTCGTTGATCGACAGCTGCATCGTGTCACCAGCGCCAAGTGTGTACAGACCTGCCGGGAAGAGCGGATAAACAAGACCGCCGTAGCTCCAAACCGCGTTGAAACCGGTTTCTTCGTTCGGACCGTTGTTGGTCAGGTACACCTTGCCAAAATTGGCAACACCAACGGTAGTCGGGTACGGCATGACCAGCTGCGTTGCGAGGTCATGCTGCAGCGAGTTCTTCACGATAAACAGATCGTCAACCGCGTGATGGGTCATCGTGCGATCCACATCCGGAGACGTGAAGTAGAGGCGCAAACGGACACCTTCTTCACCGGCGAGATACGTCAGGTCCCAGTCGTAGGTATACCCGGCCGTGGAGAACATTTCCCACGTGGATTCGTTGCCGCCAACGTAAACATAGTTGCCGGTGGTTGCAGGCGGAACCCAACTGCTGGTAGACGGATCCCAGACCTCGGGACGCCAGGCCAATTCATCCGGGAAATTGTCGGTGTATTCAATGTCGCTGTTGAAGTAGCAGTCAAGCCACAGGGTTTCGCCCGGGCCGACCTCCGGCATCGTGAATTCCGGACCTTCGAGGTACTGGTCGAACGCGGTGTTCGCATCCTGCAACACGCCCGCGATGTGCGTCGGGGACGGCGGATTGGCATAGGAGCCGGTCGCTTCCGCGATTTCCCACTGGTACGGGAGCACATCCTGGCCGGCAGCTTCCGCGCCGGTCATGAAGGTCGGGGCACCACCGATGTTGTTGCCGTCGGCGTCATCCGCCCACACCGTGCTGCCGTCCACGTCGAGGACAATGTCATCAACCTGGAAACCAAACATGTTCGGATCGTCACCGGAGTTGTAGCCACCGTCCGTCGAGAATGCGATCACAACGTGAACCACGCTGTAGCCGGTGTAGTCCGACAGGTCGAACGTCGCTTCAACGTAGTCGGTGTTGAATGTTTCTGCGCCCTGGCCATTCCAGCCGGGCCAGTCCTGGTCTTCACCAAACCACAGGATGAAGGCATTCAGGTCAGCCGCGTTGTACGCCGGGCTGGCCGGAGTCGCGAGTTCCTTCGTCAGGTCGTCCGGGCTGTTGCCGTAAAATACCCAGACGTTGCCGCCGTCCCAGTCACCCGCTTCGGCGTTGACGCGGAACTGGAAGCTGAAGTCTACGCTGGACGCGGACGACAGGTCCATCGCCGGCGACAGCATCAGCTGCAGCCAGTCATCGCTGTACCCACCAAAATCCGGGCTGCCATAGTCCGGGCTGAAGCAGCGCCATGCATTGGTCCCCGCGTACGGAGTCCAATCGTCCGTCTGCCAGTACACATCCTGAATGTCCGGGCTGGTCGGAACCCAGTCGCTGACATCACCTTCGAAGTCTTCCATGTAGACGACTTCGTCGAGTTCGTTGTTTACAACCGGCGCGTCTTCCTTGGCCAGCTGGGTTCGGTGATTTTCCACCGGCGTCACGGCGAACGCTGTCCCCGTAACGAAAATCAGAGCCAGTGCAAATGTGAACCATGCTCGTGTACTCATGTACTTCCTCCTTAAACAATACTACGTGAATCTCTTCGTGCTATGAACCCATGCTACTACGTAGTAACAAGGTTGAGTGTCAAAATCATAAGAATAACATAGCTTGTCTCTCAGGGTGGCGCAAGCACGACTGGACTCGTGCTCTTACCTTGCTCCCCAATCCTGAAACGTGCTTGTGACGCACGGACCAACGTTCGAGATTCAGGCATGAAAACCTCCCCCGAAAATCGAGTGCTGATCATCGCGGATGCGCATGTTCCGTTGGATGGGCGTCCAGGCGCGGACGCCGAGTTGGCACGGATGACCCAATTGATCGAGCGCTATCGAGACACGCTCGGCATGCTGGTGCTACTCGGTGACACGTTCGACTTCTGGTTCGAGTGGGTACACGTTGTTCCCAAGCGAGCGTTCCCGTTGCTGTCTCTGTTACACGATCTGACGCGCTCTGGGATCCCGGTGCATATTTTTGCGGGGAATCACGACTTTAAGTTAGGCCGGTTTCTGCGCAAGTATGTGGGCGCGGAGACACACCTGGATGAGTGGACCATCACACTGGATGGCCGCCGCTACTATTTCCACCACGGAGACGGGTTCGCGGAGAGCGACCGGAACTATCGGCGCATGAAGGCCGTGTTCCGAAACAGGGTGGTGCAACGGTTGTTCGGCAGCGTTATCCATCCCGATCTCGCGATGCAAATTGGCAAATGGGCCAGCGCGCTCGGTGGTGACAAGAACCACACCGACGAAGGCGAGCTGCCGGTGCGCAGGGAATACCGGTCAACCGCACGCGCCATTTTGCGAAACGGTCACGACGTGGTCGTGATCGGACACATCCACCAGATGTTTCTCGAAGACATCGACGGTGGCTTCTTCTTCAACCCGGGGCCGTACATGGAAGAAAGCCGCTACGGCCTGATTGAAGGCGGACTGCCGCGATCCGAGGTAGACGAATGAGCCGTGCTGAGGGACAGGAACCACGCAAGCCACGCGATGTGGCTCCTCCGAAGAAAAAGAAATCCTCGAGTAACATTCTGCGCAAATTTCTGCTGCATTTCCGCACCGCGTCGTTCAAACGCGTAGCGATCTACGGGCTTTCCGTCGCATTCGCCGGACTGATCGTCCTGCTGCTCATCATCCGCGCGTTTTCCACCGATCTGCCCAGCCTGCAGCAGCTCGAAACCTACGAGCCGCGGCTGGTGACCAAGGTGCTCGACCGGGATGATCGTCCGCTGAAGGAATTCTACACCGAACGGCGTGTCGTGGTGCCGCTCGACTCGCTGTCGCCACATCTCGTGGACGCCGTGCTCGCCACCGAGGACCAGCGTTTTTACAAGCACTGGGGCGTGGACCCACTGGGCATTCTGCGCGCGGCGGTTGTCAACCTGAGCAGCATGTCCACCGAACAAGGTGCGTCCACCCTGACCCAGCAGCTCGCCCGCAATTTGCACCTGCACCTGCGGCAGACGTGGGAACGGAAGATCCGCGAGGCGATTACCGCCGTGCAGATCGAGCGCACGTACGCCAAGGACGAAATCCTCACGATGTACTTCACGCAGATGTACTTCGGGCACGGGGCATACGGTGCGGAAGCGGCGGCACGGCTGTACTTCAACAAGTCCGCCAGCGAACTGAACCTGCCGGAGGCGGCGTTGATCGTGGGCCTTTTGAAGGCGCCGAACAACTATACCCCGTTGCGCTACCCGGACAAGGCGAAGCAGCGGCGGAATGTCGTGCTGTCGATGATGCGGGATGCCGGGTACATCGACGCTGCGACCTACCGTGCTGCTTCCGCCAGTGAGGTCGTACTCGGTGAGGCGAGCGAAGACCAGCTCGGCACCGGCCCGCACTTCACCGAATGGGTGCGGCGTCAGCTGGAAGAAATGGAAACGAAATACGGGTTCGATTACTACCGGGACGGACTGACGGTTCACACCACGCTGGATTCCACCCTGCAACGGCTGGCCGAAGCGGCGGTGGACTCCCACCTGGTACAATGGCAGGCGACCTTCGAGGCGACACGAGCGCGGGGGTATGTGCACGATCACCTCACCGCGCAGAACCGCGATTCGCTGCTCGCGGGTGGATTCGCCGAGCGGCATCCCGGCATGGACAGCCTGTTGTACGAGGAGGCGTTGACCGATTCGGCGAAACTACTGGCGTCACGCGCGATGCGGGACAGCGCGCTGGTCGATTCGATCATTCACGAACGGTTCCAGGTGCAGGTCGCGCTGGTGTCGATGGACCCGAAAACCGGGGATGTGCTGGCGATGATCGGAGGACGCGATTTCCGGGAGTCGAAGTACAACCGCGCAGTGCAGGCTGCACGTCAGCCGGGGTCGGTCTTTAAACCATTTGTATACGCAACTGCTGTCGATAACGGTATTTACGGTAATCATCGCGTACTCAATATGGTGCAGCCGGTTCTATTGGATGATGGTACCTGGTGGCGGCCGGAAAATTACGACATCACCAACCGTGGCGAATATGTCACCATGCGCGAGGCGCTGAAACGGTCGCTGAACAACGTGACTGTGCGCATGGTCGCAGGCGACGAGCGCGTCATCCCGATCAAGGCAGTAATCCAGACCGCGCACCGGATGGGGATTCGAACGGAGCTTCAGCCGTATCCAGCCGTGGCGTTGGGCGCGAATGACGTCATCCCGCTGGACGTGGTCACGGCCTACGGCGTCTTCGCGACCGGCGGGACACGGGTTACCCCGCGCGCGATCAAGCGGATCGACGACAAGAACGGGCAGGAAATCCTCAACGTTCCGGTGGAACGGGACGCCGTGCTTAGCGAGGAAACCGCCGCGATCATGACCAACATGCTCGAGGATGTGATCAATCGCGGCACCGGCGGGTCGGCACGGTGGAAATACGGTTTCTACGCGCCGGCCGGTGGCAAGACCGGCACCACGAACAACTTCAATAATGCCTGGTTTGCCGGGTTCACACCGTACCTGGTGACCGTGGTCTGGGTCGGGTTCGACGATCCGAAGGTCAGCCTCGGACCGGGACAGGCTGGGTCGGTGGCGGCATTGCCGATCTGGGCACGGTACATGAAATGGGCGTACGAGGCGAAACAATATCCGTACGACGACTTCGAGCTGCCGGTGGGTGTGGTCGAAGTCCAGATCGACCGTGAAACCGGCATGCGCGCGGGCCCGCTCAGCGCCGATGTCTACACCGAACTGTTCCGCCGCGGCGATGAACCCCCGATGGGGAGGTGACGTCCGCGGTGTTAGCCATGTCTCAGGAGGACGAACTACCCCGGCGGCTGGTTGTGTCTATCGTTCCAGCGCCCTACATTCCCCGGTCCCTTGCCGTCGAGGCGTGGATTTCGTGTCGCGAAACCACGTTGGCGCGGACGGCAAACCTTTTGCATCAACCCTCAGCCAGTTGAGACATCACTGATGAAGATGGTCGCCGATGTCAGCACCGGTGCGCGGGCCACGGCCAGCGGCGCATCGTTCGCTGCTCCCTTTCAAGCCGGTACCGCCGTGCTTTCGACACATGCCAGGACTCTGAAAGATCGGATCGAAGCCCGCACCGCCCGTGTCGGGATCATTGGTATGGGCTATGTCGGCTATCCGATGGCCGAGATCACCGCGGACGCCGGCTTTCATGTCACCGGTATCGAAGTTGACAGCCGCCGGGTCGACCAGATCAACCGTGGCGAAAGCTACATCCAGGATGTGCCCGCCAACGCCGCGAAGAAGCATGTGGACGCCGGCAAGCTGGACGCGACCACTGACTACGCCATCGTGCGCGAGCTGGACGTTGTCCTGATCACCGTGCCGACTCCGCTGGTCAAGACCGGCGACCCTGACCTCAGCTTCGTGGTCAGCGCGTTGACCGCGATGAAAAAACATCTGCATCCCGGCATGCTGATCTCGCTGGAATCGACGACGTACCCCGGCACCACCGAAGATCTGTTCGTTCCGGCGGTCGAAGAGGCCGGCCTTACGATCGGCGAGGACATCTTTGTCGCGTTCAGCCCGGAACGCATCGACCCGGGGAACGCAACCCACGGCCCGAAAAATACGCCGAAGGTGGTGGGTGGCGTAACCGCGGCCTGCACTGAGATCGCGACAACGTTTTACGGGCAGATCGTGGACAAGCCGGTGCCGCTGAGTTCGACCACCGCCGCGGAAATGGTCAAGCTGTACGAAAACACCTTCCGCGCGATCAACATCGGCCTGGTCAATGAACTCGCGATCATCTGCCACCTGCTCGAAGTGAATGTGTGGGAGATCATCGACGCCGCCGCGACGAAACCGTTCGGCTTCATGCCATTCTACCCCGGTCCGGGATTGGGCGGGCACTGCATCCCGATCGACCCGAGCTACCTCGCGTGGAAAATGCGGTCAATGGAATACAAGACCCGCTTCATTGACCTCGCGACCGAGATCAACACCGACATGCCGCGCTGGGTGGTCAACCGCGCGGGCGCGCTGCTGAACGACGAGAAGAAGCCGCTCAACGGCTCGAAAATCATGCTGATCGGGATGGCGTACAAGAACGACATCGACGATCTGCGTGAATCGCCGGCGCTGGATGTGTACATGCTGCTGGAACGACGCGGCGCGGTGATGAGCTACCACGACCCGTATTGCCCGAAAGCGAAGATGGAAGACAGCGGGATGGTCGAATCGACACCGTTGACTCCGGAGACGCTCGCGGAGCAGGATTTGATCATCATCACCACAGGACACAAACAAAATGTCGATTATGACATGATCATGGAACATGCGTCCGTGGTGTTCGATACCCGCAACATCCTGGTGGACAAGGCGGGTGATGTGAAGGCGAAAGTGGTGTTTCTGTAGGCTGTAGGCAATGGGCTGCGGTTTGCGGGCGGTGGGTTGATTGACGGATAAGCCCGACCAGCAAGCTGGTCGGGGCAGACAGCTGATTGATTGACGGATAAGCCCTGCTGGCGGAGCCATCAGGGGCACATGTGGCATGGGGAAGACCAACAACAACGGCTGATGACCAGCGAAGCCAACACGTCTGCTTCACAACACACCGCGCCGGTGCTCGTCACCGGGAGCGCCGGATTCATCGGCTACCACGTTTCGCGCCAACTGCTGGAAGCGGGACGGGTGGTTGTTGGCATTGATAACCTGAATCCGTACTACGATGTCGCGCTGAAGGAAGCTCGTGTCGCCGAGCTGCAGAAGCTGAACGGCTTCACGTTTGTTAAGGGCGACCTGCGGGATGCCGATACGGTGAACGGGTTGTTCGCCGAACACAAGTTCCGTCGTGTGATCCACCTTGCCGCCCAGCCGGGTGTGCGCTATTCGATTGAGAACCCGCAGGCGTACATCGACGCCAATGTGATCGGTTTTTTCAACGTGCTCGAGGCCTGCCGACAGACAAGGGTTGATCACCTCGTGTTCGCGTCGTCGAGCTCGGTGTACGGCATGAACACAAAGATGCCGTTCACGGTGCACGACAACGTCGATCATCCGATCAGCCTGTATGCCGCGACGAAGAAGTCGAACGAGCTGATCGCGCACTCGTACGCACATCTGTTCCGGCTGCCGGTGACCGGATTGCGGTACTTCACGGTGTATGGTCCGTGGGGACGGCCGGACATGGCGCCGGTTAAATTCTGCAAGGCGATTCAGAACGGCGATCCGCTCAGTTTGTACAACCACGGCGACATGGAACGGGACTTCACGTACGTGGACGATATCGCCGCCGGAACGGTCGCCGCACTCGATCACATTCCGTCACCAAACCGTGCATGGAATGGTGACGACCCGGATCCGGGCTCCAGTCCGGCTCCCTATCGGGTGTACAATATCGGCGCGGGGAGACCGGTCAATTTGCGGCGATTCCTCGAGCTGATTGAAGAATCGATGGGCAAGACGACTGAGGTGAAGCTCGAGCCGATGCAGCCCGGAGATGTCAAATCGACCTTCGCGAATGTGGAGGACCTGAAGCGCGATGTCGGCTATTCGCCGGGAATTACGCTGGAGGAAGGCATCCCGAGATTTGTCGATTGGTTCAAAGATTTTTACGGAGAGTAGGCGAGCGATCCGTCTCGCGACGGATACTGCGCTCGGCACAGATAATAGTTATACTTGGTAAGTTTGGTTGGAAGTACGGCAGCACAGGGGGAAGAACTCCCCTGCGATTAAGAGTAGATTTTTTCAGCTGAGCAACCTATTTTTGCGTCAATGGTTGGGTCGGTATTCCAGGACGGTTGTCCAGAACCTGTATACGCTCTCCATGACCCGTCGGAACGAGGAGCGAGAGATGAAAAAGTTGGCCTGGGTGGTGCTTGCGTTGATGATGGTCTTTTCCGTGCAACACGCGGAAGCAACCGTGATCGAGTTTGGCGGAGGCACAGGCTTCGAAAACCGTGGTGGGGATGTCTGGTCTGGGGACGAAAGCCAGGAAGGTTTCTACCAGTATGATTTTCGTCCGCACTTTGCCATTTTCCTGAACCACAACACGACGTTGGGCGCATATTTCAACCTCAACGTTGAAGATTACGCCAACTACAGCTTGTTCGAGATTGAGCTCGGCCCGCGCATTGGCTATTATTTCAAGCAGTACGGCCCGGGTTATCCCTATGTGCAGGCGCGTGTTTCGTTGGGTGGACTGTTTTACGACACAGCCAGCCGTGGCAGCTTCAATGAGACCCATGTCGCCACCGAACTCGGCGGCGGGTACATGTACCTGCTGAACCAGAATGTTGGCGTGACCGGCGGTCTCTACTACGAGCTGCACTTCTACGACAAGTATGAAGATGACTGGATCACCGGCAACAAGTTCGGTCTCCAGCTCGGCGTGCGGATCTTCGTCTACTAAGCGCGATGATCCGGCCTGTCCGGAATCGTTTGATTGCTATCCGCGGCTGCCAGCTTTGGCAGCCGCTTTCTCTCTGAAATCCTCCGGTCCCGGTGAATGCAAAATTCACCAAAGTCCGTTCAGAATGCCGCAGTTACGGAACCGGGCTCCTGATACCGGAGCTTGACACCGGAGAGCGAATAGCGTAGAGTCTGCTTCGCTGGTTTTCAACCGTTGTATCTTGGGGTCCGTAGGGGGACTTACCTCGATTTCACCGTTTTTTCCCACACGGGATCAACCGAAGGACATTTCGCATGAGCAGCAAAGTCGCTGTGCTGGGCATGGGCTACTGGGGCAAGAACCTTGTCCGTAATTTTCACAATCTTGGCGCGTTGAAGACGGTCTGTGACGCCGACCCATCGCGCGAAGAAGCCGTCACCAGCCAGTATCCGGGCGTCGGCTTTACCACCGACATGCGGGCCGTGCTCGCCGATGACGACGTCAAGGCGGTCGCGATCGCAACGCCGGCGGTGACCCATTATGACGTCGTCCGCACCGCCCTCGAAGCGGGCAAGGACGTGTTCGTCGAAAAGCCGCTCGCGTTGACCGAGAAGGACGGCCGCGCGCTGGTCGATCTCGCAGCGAAGCTGGACCGCGTGCTGATGGTCGGTCACATCCTGCAGTACCACCCGGCCGTGCGCAAATTGAAGGAACTGGTTCATTCCGGCGAACTGGGCCGCATCCAGTACATCTACTCCAACCGTCTGTCGATCGGCAAGATCCGCACCGAGGAGAACATCCTCTGGAGTTTCGCGCCGCATGATATCAGCGTCATCCTCAGCCTGCTGAACACCGAGCCGGAATACGTTTCCTGCCACGGCAAGGCACACCTGACGCACGATGTCGCCGACTCGACGCTGTCCGTCTTCAGCTTCCCGAACAACGTGCAGGCGCACATTCACGTCAGCTGGCTGCACCCGTTCAAGGAGCAGCGCCTGGTGGTCGTGGGCAGCGAAAAGATGGCGGTGTTCGAAGACACATCCGCCGACAAGCTGGTGACCTACCCGCACAAGGTGACGTGGGAAAACCAGATGCCGACCGCGCACAAGGCGGACAAGGAAGTCGTCGAAGTGCCGCTGGAAGAGCCGCTGAAGAACGAGTGTCAGGCGTTCCTCGATGCCGTCGACAGCCGCAAGGCGCCGATCAGCGACGCGCAGGAAGGGCTGAATGTCCTCCGCATGCTGAACTACTGCCAGGACAGCCTCGAGCAAAATGGCAAGACCATCGCCGTCAGCCGTGAGCCGCAGAAGACGGACGAAAAGCCGTGGTTCGCGCACCCGACCGCCGTGGTTGATCAGCCGTGCGAGATTGGCGAGGGCACCAAGATCTGGCACTTCGGCCACGTGATGAAGAACGCGAAGATCGGCAAGAAGTGCGTCTTCGGCCAGAACGTCAACATCGACAGCAATGTCATCGTCGGCAACAACGTCAAGGTGCAGAATAACGTCAGCCTTTACACCGGCCTGGTAATCGAGGATGATGTCTTCCTCGGCCCGAGCTGCGTGCTGACCAATGTGACCAACCCACGGTCGCAGGTGCTGCGGCACAGCCTGTACGAGAAGACCATCCTGCGTCGCGGCTGCTCGATCGGTGCGAACGCGACCGTAGTCTGCGGCATCGAGGTCGGACGCTACGCGTTCGTAGGTGCGGGCGCGGTGGTGACCGCCAACGTGCCGGATTACGCGCTGATGATCGGCGTTCCGGCGAAGCAGAAGGGCTGGGTCAGCCGGCACGGACTTCCGCTGCGTGACGCGGACAAGGACGGCATCTACACCTGCCCGGAAAGCGGCCTGCGGTACAAGGAAGAGGACGGCAAACTGCGCTGCCTCGACCTGGACGAAGAAGCGCCGCTGCCGGACCATCTGCGGGTCGGCGAAAAGTTCTACGACGATATCGTGCATGGCGCGCGCCTGACGTAAGTTGGGATCTGGAAGTTGCGAACTGGCCGTGTCTGCTTGCAGACGCGGGCGAACCGCAGGTTATTGAACTCTGCTGGCGGAGCCATCAGGGGCACACGAGCGGGTGGATGATCCCAGACATAAATGTCTGGGGCATGAAAACTGCGGACCAGGGGTGTCATCCTGAACGCAGTGAAGGATCTCGTCGTTGGCTTTCCCGAATCCCGACCAGCAAGCTGGTCGGGGCAGTCACTGACCACTGTTCACTGACCACTGGCAACTGTCTTCATGAAAATTCTCACCGCCATCGGGGCACGACCACAATTTGTCAAGACCGCGATCCTCAGCGAGGAGCTGAAGATGCGCGGCGTGGAGGAGATCCTCGTCCACAGTGGCCAGCATTATGACGACCTGATGTCGGACGTGTTCTTCCGTGAGCTGGGCATTCCCGAGGTTGCGGTCAATTACGAGGTCGGGTCCGGGTCGCACGGGGTCCAGACCGGTAAAATGCTTGCGAAGTTCGAGCAGTCGCTGCTGGAGTTCAAGCCGGACGCGATGCTGGTGCACGGCGACACGAACTCCACCCTCGCAGCGGCGCTGGCGGCGGCGAAACTGCAGATTCCAGTGGTGCACAACGAAGCCGGGCTGCGCTCCTACAACCGGTCGATGCCGGAAGAACACAACCGGGTGCTGACCGATCACTGTTCGGACACACTCTTCTGCCCGACGCAGGTCGCGGTCGACAACCTGACGAAGGAAGGGATCACCGCCGGCGTGCACCGTGTCGGGGACGTCATGTACGATGTCGCAAAACGTTTTCGTCCCATCGCGGAAAAGAAATCGGACGCGATGCAGCGGCTCGGCCTGGCGCGAGGCGAGTTTGTGCTGGTCACGTTGCACAGGCCGTATAGCGTGGACGATCCCGACCGGATGCGGCGGCTGTTCGACACCATGGGCCGGGTTGACCGGACGTATGTCTTCCCCGTGCATCCGCGCACACGCAACAATCTGGCGACCTTCGGGATCGAATTCCCGGCAAATGTGCGTGCCATCGAACCGCTCGGCTACCTCGATTTCCTGCAGCTCGAGGCGAACGCCGGATTGATCATGACAGACAGCGGCGGCGTGCAAAAGGAAGCATATTTCGCCGGAGTGCCGTGCGTGACCGTTCGTCCCGAAACCGAGTGGGTGGAAACAGTGGACGCTGGCTGGAACCGGCTGCTGTGGGACAATCTCGACCAGGTCGGTGAGATGCTGACAACACGCTGGTGGCCGGAGGAACAACCGGAGTTGTACGGCGACGGGAACGCATCCGCGAAGATCGCGGAGCTGCTGGTCCAGAAGTACTGAAGTACAACGTCGAAAGTCGTGAGTCGAAAGACGAAAGACTTTAGGCTTGAGACTTGAGATGTGAGATGTGAGATGTGAGAGAAGAAAAACCCTCCTGGCGTCCTGCCGCCGATCAATTGGCGGCCCACGTTCGGAGATCAACGACTAGAGACGCAAACCAAACGCGGAAGAGTAGGGGGAAATCATGGGTGTGCCCCTGTTGGATCTGAAGGCGCAGTACGCCTCCATCAAGCACGAAGTCGAGCCGGCAGTCCAGGAGGTGCTCGACTCGCAATACTTCATCCTCGGCCCGAAAGTCGTCGAGCTGGAGAAGCAGGTCGCGGAGTATTCGCAGGCGAAGCACGCGATCGGCGTCAGCTCCGGCACCGATGCGCTGCTGATCAGCCTGATGGCGGACGGCATCGGCGAGGGTGACGAAGTCATCACGACGCCGTTCTCGTTCTTCGCGACCGCGGGCTGCATCACGCGTACCGGCGCGAAGCCGGTGTTTGTCGACATCGACCCGGTCACCTTCAACATGGACCCGGGCAAGGTCGAGTCGGCGATCAACGAACGCACCAAGGCGATCATCCCGATCCATCTGTACGGGCAGATGGCGGACATGGATCCGATCATGGACATCGCCAAACGGCACCAGCTGACCGTGATCGAGGACGGCGCCCAGGCGATTGGCGCGGAATACAAGGGCAAGCGCGCGGGCAGTGTCGGCGATTACGGCTGCTTCAGCTTCTTCCCGTCGAAGAACCTCGGCGGTGCGGGCGATGGCGGCATGGTGGTGACCAACGATGACGCGCTCGCGGAAAAGCTGCGCATCTTCCGTGTTCACGGCGGCAAGCCGAAGTACTATCATCGCGTGATCGGCGGAAACTTCCGTCTCGACGCGATCCAGGCGGCGGTGTTGCTGGTCAAGCTGCAGCACCTCGACAGCTGGACCGAAGGCCGTCAGAAGAACGCCGACACCTACCGCAAGCTGTTTACCGAAGCCGGTGTGGTCGCGGAGAAAGGCGATTGCCTGAAGAATGGCTGCGCGGATTGGCCGAACTGCAGCATTGTCGGCTCGGACAAAGTGATCCTGCCGGACGATCTCGATAACCGCCGTCACATCTACAACCAGTTTGTCATCCGGCTCGACAAGCGGGATGAGCTGCGCGAGGTGCTGAAGGAGAAGGGCGTCGGGCACGAAGTCTATTACCCGGTCCCGTTCCACATGCAGGACTGCTTCGCGGACTTGAACTACAAGCAGGGCGACTTCCCGGCCAGCGAATGTGCCGCCGCGACCACCCTCGCGTTGCCGATCTATCCTGAACTGACCCTCGAGCAGATGCAGGAAGTGGTGGACGCGATTGTGGAATTCGTGCGGAAGTAAGCCGGAGATCAGAGGTTGAACAGATTTTTCCGACTGACTCGATTCGTCTTCTGGTTCATCGTCATCGCGCCGGTGCTTGCCATCGGCGCGGTGCTCGCGTTGTACTTCAAGAACGACACCCGCCGCAAGGTGACGCCGATCCGGCTGGATTACCTCGGCACCGATAAACTCGGGCCGTACTACCTCAATCCGGCGACGATCGAAGAGCTGTCCACCGAGCCGGTGTGGGCCGAAACCGACGGTCGCCGCTGGCTGCACCCGGTACGCACCTGCCACGTCGCGAACAAACACTACCGTCAGTACCTCGATACCGGTAATGAAGTTTACCGCACTCATTTCCTCAAGCTGACCGAAACGTTGATCGAGAACGCGGACGAAGACCGTGGTGCGTTGATCTGGCCCTATCCGCTGACCTATTACCCCGGCCAGCAAGTACCATGGATCAGCTCAATGGCGCAAGGGCTGGTGATCGCGGTGCTCGCGCGGGCGTACGAAACCACCCGGGAGGACCGGTACCTCGAGCTCGCACGCCGGACGATGCTGACCTTCGAGCGGGATGTGCGGGACGGCGGCGTGCGCTATGAAGCCGCGCGGGGTGTGTTCTACGAAGAGTACGCGTTTGTCGAAGAAAACAAGCAGCACCACACGCTTAACGGTATGCTCGCGGCGTTGTTCGGCCTGTACGATCTGCACAAGGTCTGCGGCGATGAACACGCGAAAGAGCTGCTCGACCAGGGTGTGAAAGCGATCCGGGACAACCTGCCGGCATTCGACCTGCACTTCCTCAGCAGCTACGATCTGCGGCACGAGTACGGCGAACCGCCGCTGTTCCTCAGCCGTTATCACCAGATGCATGTCGGCCAGTTGACGATCCTCGCCGGGATGACCGGCGACCCGTATTTTCAGGGGGTCGCGGATGTCTGGGACCGGAAGCTGTTCGACCCGGTCAACCGGCTGCGGCTGACCCTGTGGTATGCGGGATACCTCTACCGCGACATCCGGAAACGGATTGACGAAAAAGGTATCCAGGGCGTCGTGAAACGGCTCGCGGAACCTGCGCTGTCGCGTGTACGTGACCTGAGCAAGGCCCAGCCGCATGATCATTTGCCGTGGACATAGCTCAGGCGATGGGCTATAGGCTATAGGTCGCGGACTGTGGGCTACGGGCTACGGACCGCGGTACAGTCATGACCGAGCTTGAGCGTAACCTATCGATGTAACTCTAAACCTTGGAATACCAGTTCGATGCAGCCTGTTTACCTGTCCAGCGTCTACCCCACTCCCAACCGTCCCTATCACGGTGTTTTCGTGCAGGATCTGATCAAACGGGTCCAGGCCCTGTGGGAGGAAGACGGGCAGGTGATTTTCCCCGCGCCGGTCAGCGACCTGCGCAACGGGCTCAAACTGGCGGGCGATCGGGTAATCACATTGCCCAACGGCAACAAGCTGTATCAGCACTTTCCGCTCTACCTGTCGGTATCGTCCAAATTCCTCTCGCCACGCAACGCCGCACATGTGACTGTCAACTTCTTCGCCCGCGCGGTGGAACACGTCTACCGCCGGCACCTGCTCAACGCCGACGCGTTTTACGGCCATTTCCTGCTGCCGGGCGGGGTTACGTCGGTGCGGATGGGGCGCATCTTCAACAAGCCGAGCTTCATCACGCTGGATGAATCGTCGTACAGCGGCGCGAAGAAAGCATTCCTGCCGGACGAACTGCGCGAGATGGTGCGTGGAGTGAGCGGCGTGCTGTCGGTGAGCGTTCCGAACGCCGACTTCATGCACAACGAGCTGCATGTGCCGCGTGAAAACATCGTCGTGCTGCCGAACGCCGCTGATACGGACGAGTTCAAGCCGTATGACCGTGCGGAGATGCGCCGCAAGTACAAGCTGCCGGAAGATGAAGTGCTGGTCGCGTTTGTCGGGGCGTACATCGACCGCAAAGGGCCGGACCGGGTGATCGAGGCGCTGAAGGGGCTGAACAATGTCGGCGTGCTGCTGATCGGCGACGGCGCGATGCAACTGGAGAGCGACCAGATTCGCTGGAAGGCACGGATCGACCATGACGAGCTCCCGCAACTGCTGAGCGCGGCGGACATGTTCATGCTGCCGACGCTGGCGGAAGGGTCGTGCAACGCCGTCACCGAGGCGCTCGCGTGCGGCCTGCCGGTGATCAGTTCGGACCTGCCGTTCAACCATCTGATCGTGGACAAGGATCGCGGGATTCTCGTCGATCCGACCGATATCAAGGCGCTGCATGACGCAGCGGCGGCGTTGGTGAGCGACACAGCGAAACGTGAACAGATGAGCCGCACCGCCCGCCAGTGGTCCGAGGAGAACAGCCTCGGCGCCCGCGCGGTGAAGATGAAGCAGTTCATGGAAGCGAAGGCGGAAGAGTACTACGGTAGCCGGTAATCGGTGGTCGGTAGGCAGTGGTCGGTAGCCGGTGGGTGGCAAACCGGTGCCGGTTCAACGATGACTCGAACCCGTAGTATCAAGCAGATTCTTCACTTCTCTTCGTTCCGTTCAGAATGACACCTTCGAGCCCAGAGCCCGAAATTCCGTTTCTTCCGTGTATTCCGTGGTTCATGAACCGTCGTCGATCAACCTGAGTCAGACCCATGCGGATTTGCCAGATCACCAGCGCCCACCCGTGGCAGGACGAACGCATCTTCATGCGTTGCACCCGCGGTCTCGCGAAACGCGGGCACCAGATGGTGTACATCGCACCGATCGAGAGTGCACGGCGGGAGGAAGCTGTCTCGATTCTGCCGGTGACGCCGAACCGTTCCAAGTGGGAACGTATCCTGCTGACCACCTGGGAAGCCTTCCGCATCGCCCGCCAGCTGAACGCCGACATCTATCACTATCACGACCCCGAATTGCACCCGTTCATGGATGTGCTGAAGCGCATGGGCAAACGGGTGGTGTTTGACATGCACGAGAATTACGCCGGCGCGATGCGCAACCGGTTGAGCGGCTGGAAACGGGACATCTTCCCCGACTGGTTCGCGAAGTACGAGCAGTACCTGCTGCCACGGCTGGACGGCGTCGTGTTTGTTTCGCAAAGCCAGGCGGATCTGTTCGCGGGGCAGGTGAAACGGTCCTGTGTGATCCGCAATATCATCGACCTCAGCCGTCTCAACGACTGGACCCCGCCACCACGGCAGGACCCGCCGGTAATCCTCAGCGCGGGCGGCAGTCTCGGACCGGAACGCCAGGTGGACAAGCTGGTTGAGGCGCTACCGTTGATCCATGAGGAATTCCCGGACGCGCGTGTCCGCTTCCTCGGCAAATACGCGTACGGTTACGAGCATAAAATCCCGGAGATGGCGGCGAAGCTGGGTGTCGCCGATCACGTGGACGTCGACGGCTGGGTGCCGTGGGTGGAAAGCTTTGACGAGATCGCGAAGGCGTCAATCGGAACCGTTTTTTACCAGGACAACGAGAACAACCAGATCGGCCTGCCGAACCGTGTTTTCAGCTACATGTTCGCGAAGCTGCCGCTGCTGATGAGCGACTACACCGAGCTGCGGCGTGTCGCGGAAGAAACCGGCGCGGCAGAGATCATCAACACCGAGGATCCCCGCAACATCGCTGAGGTGGTGAAGGCGTTGCTGCGCGACCGTGACCGACTCGAAGCGATGGGGCAAAAAGGCCGGGACGCTGTCTTCGAGAACTACAACTACGCGAAGGAACTCGATTCGCTCGAGGCGATGTACGACGACATCCTGGCGCGGTGATAGCAGAGGCCTGAACTCGCCCGTCCCCAGCACTCAATGGCCTGCTACCCTATGCAAATTCCCCGCATTCCTTCGTACCTTTCGCGGCAAGAATCCACCATCTGTGGGACACGACGCTGAACACCACCCCCGAACAACCGCCGGACCGTGACAAGACAACCGTTCCGGGCGATCAGGACCCGCTGGAGAAGTCTGTCCGGGTGGCCGAGGCCGATCGCCTGAACGAGGCCACCCGGCTGAAGGACGAGATCGAGCAGGGCTCGCTGGCGAAGATCACCGCCATCTTTGCCGGCGGTAAGATGATCGGCCTGTTCCTGCAGATGGTCGCCGGATTCCTCGTCGCACGCCTGGTCGCGCCTTCGACACTGGGTCTGTTCAACGGCTTCGCGCTGGCGAACAAGTACGCGTTGATGACGCAGTTCGGCACGATCAACGGTCTCGCGCGGGAGATTCCGTACGCGATCGGGCAGGACGACTACCAGCGTGCGCAGGATCAGACGGCTGCCGGGTTTGCGTGGATGACGCTGATGACCGGCATCGTGTTCGTCATTCTCGCCGGGCTCGGTGTGCATCAGTTGTTCCTCGGCCCGACCGAGAATGCGGTGGGCTGGTTCACGTTCGCGTTCATCGTGTCCTTCACGCTGCTGTTCCACATGTACGAGGTCACCTACCGTACACATTCCAATTTTGGGAAGCTGGCGAAGATCGAGATCGTGCGCGCGGTGCTGTCGGTTGTGACGCTGGCCGCCGTGTATTTTCTCGATTACTACGGCCTCTGCATCCGTGGCTGGCTGCTCGGTTTTGTCTCGCTGGCGCTGGTGTACATCTGGCGACCGATGAAAGAGGTGCGCCCGTCCTGGAGCTGGCCGAACCTGAAAAGCCTGTGGAAGGTGGGATTGCCGATTTACGCCGTCGCGCAGCTCGAGGTGCTGTGGCAGGCGGTGAACGGGACGCTCGTCCTGAAAATCCTCGGCACGCACGGCATGGGCCTGTTCGCGCTGGCGATGACCATCGGCAACGTGATGCAGATCATCCCAAGCGCATTCAGCAAGGTTACCTTGCCACGCGCGGCAATGATGTTCGGCAAGGACGGACACTTCCGCGGCGTGGTCAAAACGTTGATCAAGCCGACGCTGGTGCTGTTCGCGATGATGGCCCCGGCGGTGGCGATCGGGATCCCGGTGGTGGACTGGTTCACGCGGGCGTTTCTGCCGAATTACGTGGAAGGTATCGCCGCGGCGCAGTGGTCACTGGTGATGGCCGGTTTATGGTCGCTACGGGTGATCAACGTGGCGTTGACTGTGGTCCGGCGGCAGGACATCCTGTTCATCAACACGCTGGCCGGGATTCTCGTGTACGGCGGCCTGCTGTGGTGGCTGAACACGCCGGAACCGTACCTTGCTTCCTTCCCGCAGGCGATGGTCGCGGGCCGGGTCACGTACCTGCTAATGGGCTATGGATCGGCTATGATCCTGCTGAACAAGGAGGGTGCGTCGCCGAAGAAGGACGCCGAACCTATGGACCGGAACGACGATGAAGGTTGAGTTTCTTCACATCGGATTGCACAAGACCGCGTCCACCTGGCTGCAGCAGAAGGTGTTCGACCGGCATCCGGAGCTGTTTGTCTTCCACCACGGGACACGACACCGGGACAGTCACAAGGTGTTGATGCAGATCTACCGCACAGCGACTGGTATGTTCGACGCGGACAGGTGGTGGCGGGACTTCGAGCGCGAAACCGAGGGGCTGGATCTCAGTGGTCACAAGGTCGGCATCTCATACGAAATCCTCGCTGGCGACATGATCCACGCCCGCGACACGATGACCCTTGCCCGGCGTTGCCGGAAGCTGTTCGGCGAGGTGAAGGTGATTCTCGTGCTGCGGCACCCGGTGGATTACGTCGGATCGATGTACCAGCAGTATGTACAGCAGGGTGGTGCGTTGACGTTGCGGCTGCTGCTGCAGGATGTCAACCTGCCCGGCCGGGAGATCACTCACAAGCTCAACTACCAGGAGCTGATCCGGATGCAGCAGGACGTGTTCGGCGCGGACAATGTGCTGGTACTACCCTTCGAGCTGATGCGGGATGACCGGCTGGAGTTTCTGCGCCGGATCTGGGATCATATCGGCGTGCAGGAACCGGACGGTCTGGACGTGTTCCAGCAGGTGCGCGAATCGCTGACTTTGCCATCGCTATGCTTAACCCGACTGCTCAATGCGCTCGGTGTGTCGAAACAGGCAAGCCGGGGACGGGTCCGCCGGTATGTCGAGCCGGCGATGCGCAAGCTGACGAAACGGAAATTCCGCACTTCGCGCGCGCAACTGGTCCGGTTTCAACCGGATCTCGAGAACGTTCTGCAAACGGAGAACTACCGGATCTGGAGCGGCGAGCTCGAGAAGTACAATTACACATTCTAACCGCATTTCGAGAGTGTCTCCTTGCTTCAATTGACGGAGTCCGGCGTGTGGGCGGGTTTCATACCGTCCCGTCCGTTGCTATCATTGTCCCGTTGTGATCCGCGCGGAAAACGGTTCCACAAAGCCTTGACCGAATTGGGTGCCTGATGGGAGCTTTCTACCTCTATACAAAGAAAGCGCCGGTTCTGATTGAACGGGTCAGGCAGCTGTTTGTGGCGACGGGTTTCGGCGAGGCGGAGCACTTCGAACTGGGCCCGGAAGCGCGGTTGATTTTGTACCGGAAGCAGGTGGACGGCGACAAGAATTACGCGCAGGACAAGCAGGGCGGAGTGTACAGCGTCGGCACGCTCGTTTACCGCGGGCTGACCTGGCGCGAATCGCTGCAACGCCTGCTGTCGGACCTGCACAATGACGAGTTTGATGCGACCGAGCTGCGCGGCGCGTACTGCTTCATCTACCATCGCGGCAAGGAAGTCCGGCTGCACACCGACCCGATGGGGCTGTATCACGTCTTCTTCGACGAGTCCCGCAACGCGGTCAGTTCATCCCAGCTCGCAATCCTCGCGGGTGCGCCGAAACGGTTGAGCCTGAACCGGATGGCGCTGCTTGAAAAGCTCGCTACTGGACGCATCCTCGGCCCGGAAACCCTCGCGGGCGAAGTGTTTGTCTACACTCCGGCGATTCATCTCGACCTCGAAGGCCGCTGGTACAAGTTCAAGAACCTGCGCAGCGCCTACCCTCCGCCCGGCGCGATGGAAGGCTGCGGCGGTAACGAAGAAGAATGCGCCGATTTTCAGCTCGAACACCTGCGCACCTATTTCCGTGAAATCCGTCCGTTTGTAGAGAAAACCGGGCTCGAAATCAGCCTGCTCGGTGAGCTGGTCAACCGGATGGTGTTCATGCTCACGCGTGAGCTGGACGGCATCACTCCATCCATCCACAGCTACTGGTCGTCCGGGGATGAGCAGGAACGAGTGCAGATCGCGAACCAGATCGCCGCGACACGCGGGCTCGATGTCCGTGCGATCAAACTGAAGCAACTGAACGAGCTGGACGCCGACACCACTCTGGCGACGCTGAAGGATGTCGTGCTGTTCAACGACGGCGTAAGCAATGAAACGCTCGACTGCTTCAGCCGAATTCACACCCGCGAGTTCAACGAGTACCTGCTCGGGAAAAACCGGCTGCGGATCGAGGGGTTGAACGGCGAGATTTACCGCAACTTCTACCAGATCAACACACAGACCACGGACTTCGTCTACTGGATGTATTACCGGCTGTTCTACGACGGAATGACGCTGGCATTCAACGAAGCCTCGCTGCTGGCCGAACTGACCGACCGGATGGTGGCGAAGACGGCGCGCCTCTTGCGCCGGACCTTGCCACGGCGGGCCGAACGCGGCGTCTACCGGCGGCACCTTGGCGAAGTGCGGTCGCCGATCTATTCCGGGCCGCTGATCAACGCACGCCTGAAGCTGGGCCATTTTCTCGCGCCTTTCGCGGAGTATGATACCACGCTGATGGCCTATCGTGCGACGTCGTACATTCGTTCGTACGGCGGCTTTGAAGCGTTGATGCGAGAACGGCTCGATCCGGAAGTGGCGAACCTGAAGTCGCTGCAGGGCTATGTGCCGGTCCATGAGCCGACCTCGAGCCGCATGCGGCGGCTTGTCGGGTCGATGACCCCGCTGCGGATGATGCTCGCCCAGAAGGAAGCGCCAATACGGCGTGAAAAGGTCTCGTGGAATCATTTCAACCAGGTTGTGGGAAAACACGAACACCTGCGCTGGTTGATTGACAGGCTGCGCGATTTGTATCCGTCGATGAATTTCGACATGGGCCTGTGGAATCCGTCGATGCTATCAAACGCCATCTTCAGCATGGCGGTGCTGGACGAGTTCTCTGACTCCTTCAGCTTCTGATCCTGTCTCAGCTGCGAACGCGAGATCATGCAAAGCTACGCTCACCGGCTTTCCTACAAACCTTCGAACCAGCCACAGCCGTCGCTGGCGGATAGGACCGGTCCGCTCGCCGAACGGGGTAAGCTGATGATCACCATCGTGATCGTGTTGTTCACGTTCACGATGAGCGTCATCATCCTGATGAGCAAGGCGTTGATGGAGATGTTCCCCTCCATCAACACGATCAACTTCTACGTCGGGATTGTGCTGACGGCGGTATTCATCGTCAGCATGTTTTACTACAAGCGCTTCCCACAATGGGAACTTGCGCTGGTTGGGCTATGGTTACTCTGGTCGCTGACCGGGTTTATCGTTGCCTACAACCTGAACCATTTCGTCAGCGAATACCTGACAGCGCTGCAGGTGTGGGTGTTCGGCCTGATTGCGTTCGGTGTGGCAGCCATTCGGGAGGATCTGCGCGGTAACATTGTCAGCTACGTCCCCGCGTTGACGTTCGTCATTGTGTACGGGATGATCACCGGCGAATTTCAATCCGCACTCGCCGGGGATGAGGTCCGCGTTTACTCCATCGCCACCAACCCGAACACCATCGGCCAGCAAGGGATTCCGTACATCGGATTCCTCATCTACATCTTCAAGGAAACCAAGAACAAAACGTTGCGGGTTGTGCTGGTGGCATTGATGATCATTGCTGCCGCGACGATTGTCTTTACCGGTTCACGCAAAGGCATCCTCGGCCTCGGTTTTGCCATCGCGCTGTACTATTTCTTCCAGTTTGCGCGGCGGAAGAACAAGCGACTCGGCGAATTCCTGCTATCCACGCTGTTCATCGTGGTCATTATCGCGTTGGTGCCGATCATCCTCAACGAGACCGTTGCCGGCAATCGCCTGCTCGAATTCCTGATGAACCCGATGTCGGAAGAGAAGCGGATCAACATGTACATTGACGGCTGGGGCATGTTCCTGCAGCATCCATTCTCCGGCGTCGGACTGGGAAACTACCGTTTGCTATCGCCGTACCAGGGGGCCGCACACAGCGACTACATGGAGATCCTCACCGGCACGGGACTTGTCGGTTTTGCTCTCTACTTTTCAATGTATTTCGTCGGTTATTTCCGCATTCAGCGGGTGCGAAAACTGAAGCTCAACAGCAACGACCGGCATCACGCAAACATGCTGCTGGCGCTGTTTCTCGTCGAGGTTGCGCTCAACTTCGGCCGGTCGGTCTACATCTCACCCTACCACTCCTTCGTGCTGATGACATACTTCGGGTACGCGTACGGACTTGAACGCAAGTACGGACGGCTGCGAAAGCTGGGGAGATCGCAGGCTCAGCCCATTCCCGGCCAGTTAATCAGTTGAACTCTCACCTGAGATTGTGATGGTGACTGACAAACGGTTGGTTTTCATCCTCGGCACTCCCCGCAGCGGAACCAGCTGGGCGGTCAAAACCTTCGACCTGCTGCCAACGGTATGCGCGCTGTTCGAACCAGATGTGCCACGCCGCTACGACAGTCCGTGGCGTGAACAGATCCGCCCCTATTGGACCGCCGAACCGTTCGTCATCACACAGGAAACCGCGACAGACGCAGCCCGCCAACACGCGAAACCCGTTTTCCAGCACCTCGATCATGTCATGGAACAGGAGGCGAATCGTGATCACGATGCTGTCGTGGTCAAGATTCCACGTCTCGAAAAAATGCCGCTGCTGCTGGATCGCTATCAGCCGGATTTCGTCTTCTTCATGCACCGCAACCCGTACGCGATCCTGAACAGCAATGAGCGGTTCGGGATGCTGAAACGGATCAAGTCGACGATCAACCTCGAGTTCGATCAGATGCAACGGCATGCGCCCGAGTTCGGCATCGAGCTCGATTTCGCGCGCGCGCGGACGCTGCCGCAGAAACACGCGCTGATCACCCACGTGCGCCATCAGCTCGCGCCGAAGTTGCTTGAACCGTACAGCCACCGGATTGTTGAGTACGAAAACCTGTGCTTCGATTCCGCCGATCGGTATCGGGAGTTGTTCACAGAAGCCGGGTTGGGCTGGTCGGAGACCGTGAGCGAAAAAATCCGCAAACGCGGTCAACCGAAAGAAGTGGGCGCATCCTTCCACTCGGTGCAACGGGTGTCGGAAGAACGTGCGTACGGATGGCGGAACGAACTGTCACCGGAGATTGTTGATTCGGTCAGCGCGATGTTCGCCGATCTCGGGATCGAGGATAACACCCCGCCGCTAACCCCGGAGGAACGGACGAAAGCGTCCGCGTTTCACGCCGCACGTGCCAAACGGTTGAAGAAGGAACGGATGCTGAAGTCGGTGCATCACCTGCGCTTGAGGTTGATGGGAAAACGGTAGGTGGGACAGATGTTGGCTACTGGTTCCACACCGGGTCAGATCGCGGCGAAATCCTGCAACAGCCTGTCCACACGTGCGGCGAAGGTGTGCTTCAGTGCCTGCTGGTAACCCGCTTCGGCGACCCGTTTCCGGCCGGTGTGGTCTGCGAGTAGCATCTCCAGCGTGCTGAGGAACGTATCCCGCGTTACCGGCACGTAGGCCTCGTTCGGCGTCATCCATTCCGTCAGATAATCCCGCTGTTCCATCACCTGGCAGACACGGCAGCCTGCCGTGGCGAAAAACATCGGGTTGACCGGTTCGCCGCCATCATCCTGGTGCACGTTGACGACGACCTTCGCACGTGCGATCATCGCAGCGTACTTGTCCGCCGGCATGCGAGGCGCGAGCCACTGGAACGGCGGCTTGATCCCGAGCAGACGGTCACGGATCCGGTTGCCGGTGGTGCCGATGAACCCGACACGGTATCGTTTCGGCAGTTCCGACCGGGCCAGCATCAGCAGGTATTCACGGCGGGTCTTGTAGTAGCGCGGCTCAAGCTTGCCGATGAAGAAGATGTCGAACAAGGGACTGTCATCTGAAGGGCGATACACCTGTTCATCGAATCCAAGCGGCAGCCAGCTGTAGCGGTCATCGGCAATGTCGCTGCGGTCGATGACATAGATTTTCTTCGCCAACGGGACGAGGTCGCCCTGGTGCTGAAACCGTTCCTGCGAATCGTAGAACCAGAGGAACACCGGCACTCCGCTGGTTTCAATCGCGGCGAAATTGTCCGCGTCGATCCGGTGACCTTTCATCACCAGCAGCAAGTCCGGCGGATCGGACTGGAGCGCGGGTGCGAGTTCCTCCCGGATGACACGGTTGTATTCGCCCGCCAGCAGCTTCCGCGCGACCATCGGATCGGCCAATTTCCGCAGCCTGATGATCGTCGGCGACACCTTCGGCATGGCGTAGATAAATTGACGGCAGGTCCAGCCGCGTTCCTCGAACGCGCGTGCGATGGGATTGGCGACAGCGGTGTCGTTGTAGGTCAACAGGTATACCGTCGGACGGTCAGGCATGAACTCTCCCGTGCTGCGGGACAGGGGCATCGTCCCCGGCCAGCGCCAACAATTCCTTCGCGGCCAATGTCGCGGCCTCGTCACCCATTGCAACGTACATCGATTTGAGGTACGCTTCCCGCTTTTCCGCCAATGCGGCGGCACGATCAGGGGCGTTGAGGATTTCGTCCACCGTGGATGCCAGCTCGTCAGCGGTCTGGGTAACCTGCGCGACGCCCGCGGCGGCGAGGTCCTGGTTGCTCAGCAGGCTGGAGCCCGGCACGTCCAGCAGCACCACCGGAACGCCGTGCAGCAGAGCGTCCATCGACATGCCGGTGTTGTTGCAGACGAACACGTCCGTCATCGCCAGCGAATCCTCGACCGACTGATCGCCGCGCCCGAACGGATACACGAACGGGAACCGGTCACGGTACGCTTCCCAAGCGTTCTCCCCTTCGGCGGGATGGGTACGCACGACCACGGTGACATCCTTACGACCGGCGAACGCGTTGCAGTACGTCGTGATCAGCCGTTCATGCGCCTTCGGCTCAATCGGGTTCGTCGCCAGCAACACCACCGGTTTATCCGACGGCAGGCCGGCAGCCTGCTTGATCGCGGCGACGTCTTTCGGTTCAGGACGCTGGACCCGGGCAAACCCGGTCAGCCGGATCTTTTCCGGCGGCGTTTTGAGGCCAAGCAATTGGTCGCGTTGCAATTCACCCCACGCGAAGATGCGATCCGCGAGCACCGGATTGTAGCCATACGGCGGGTTGATCGTGCCATGCACCAGCGTCGCGGTGGGAATGCCGAGCGATTTCGCCGCCAGCACAAGGCAGGAACTGTAAATGTTGCGGTCGAACTCGGTGAGGATCGCTTTCGGACGCAACACCTCCAGCAGGTGCCGGTAGCCGGAGACACGCTGTGACTGAATCAGTAACCGGACACGCAGCATCGGCACGGAGAGCGGATCCAGGCCATGATCGCGAACGTACGATTCGAGCGTCTTGGCCCAATACGGTGCCATGCGGCGGTACATTCGCTGCCACGCCAGCTTGTCCGGCGGGGGTGGGGCTTCAAGCAGTGTCGCCGCCTTGTTGCCGGTTT
The DNA here is from genome assembly GCA_963675295.2 of bacterium. Lineage (GTDB taxonomy): Bacteria > Electryoneota > Electryoneia > Electryoneales > Electryoneaceae > BMS3BBIN04. Next base: position 57,252 of record CAXXKJ010000002.1, on the reverse strand, counting down.
GCGCAAACAACCCGCGGCTGCGCACGAGGACCACGGTGCCGTCGTCGGGTAGCTGGTTCAAAAGCGGCTGGATCATGCCGTTGTAGCGGGGATCGTCCCGCAGCCAGGTGACCAGAATGCCGTCGCGGGGCAACTCGTGCAAGGCGACGGAACGGTCGGCGTCTGGCAGGCCGTACGGTTTGTAAAACCGCTGAATCCGCTGCAGGCGTTGCCGCCAACGGGCGCCACGTGACCAGCGCGCGTTTCCATTCCAGAAATCGAGGATCAGGGACGCGGCGAGGGTTGACCCCATCGGGATGCCGTTGAATGGCTGCTGGTTGAGGCTCGCCTCGAGGTTCAGCAGCATCTCCGCTAGTTCATCTGAATACGGTTCCGCGAAGCTCACTGGTGCCCCCCGCGCGGACGGTCCAGCCACGGGGTCAGATCCTGACCGATCAACGCGCTGGTACGTTCGAGATCCGTGCGGAACCGCTCCGCGAGCTGATCCCAGGTACGATCCTCGAGCGGATACACGTCGCGCGTGGTGTTCATCCGGCCGAGTTTGGCATTCAGGATACGGGCGCGGTCGTACAGGCCCTTCGGAATCATTCGTTTCAACTTGACCGCGGCGGCGGTCGCCGCGTCCAGCGTTGCCTTCAGCGCCGGATTTTTGGCACGGCCGGTGTGGCCGTATGCGATGTCCAGATCCTTCGGCAGAAAGCTGCCGTCTACTCCCAGCCAACGCGCGAGGTCGAGGAAGCCCTGCTTCCGGTCGCGGTTGAAGTCTTCGAGCACGATCACTTTCACGTTTTCCCGTCCAAAGTTGGCAACAAAGGGCTCGATCTGGGGGGCGTAGAATCCATGTCCGGCGTAGCGCCAGAAATCTCCGTATCCTTCTGCTGCGCGCCGTTCCTCGGCGAGGATCGCGTCGTGGAATGACAACGTTTCGCGCCCGTTCGTCACCATGTGCACCCACGTCGAATGCGCACGCTTGATCGGGTTACGAATCTGCAGAATGATCTTCAGGTCGCTGCCGAGGGTGTCCTTGAGGCGGGGGATCACGGTGTCGTTGAAGTACGCGTACGACGGTGAGGCTTCGAGCACGACCGGTTCGTCACGGGCGTCCGCGAAATGAGCCTTGTACGCGTCAAATGTAGGCGCGATCCGGTCAAATACTTCGCGGTCGCCAGGACCTGCGAGGTTCGCGGCGATCCGGTCACGGCTGAACCAGTGCAGCTCCTTCTTCTCCGAGACGTAGACCTGCGGATGGTCGCGGAAATACGTGTGCATCGAGGACGTTCCACACTTGGGAACGCCGACAATCAACGTGTTTGGCAGCCTCTGGTTCATCAACTAAAATCCTGTCCGGAGCTTACCGGATCAACTCCCATGACAGCGGCGTTCCTTTCCCGATGGCGGTCGCGGCACGACGGCCGAGGATTTCCTCGTAGTGGCGGGTGTGCATGCCGTGGGACGGCCGTACGCTACGCACATTCTCCTCGCTGAATTTCTCGCCCTCGGCGATGTCGCGAACCACGTACAGGCTGCGGCGGAAGATCAGGCTCGCAGCTTCCCGTTCGGCGGGACCGAAATGAACCGTGCCGAGGGATTTCTCCGCCATGCGAACCGCGTCCACCATCATCGTCAACTCATGCGGCTCCAGCGCGAAGCTGCTCTCCGGGCCGCCCTGGTCACGGTCAAGGATGAAGTGCTTTTCAATTACGTTCGCGCCCAACGTCACCGCCGATACCGGCAACGCGATCCCCAGCGTGTGATCCGACAAGCCGACCGGGCAATGGAACAGCTCCGCCAGGTACGGAATGGTCCGCAAGTTCATCTCTTCCGGCGGCGCGGGGTAGGAGCTGGTGCACTTGAGCAGCACGATCTCGTCACATCCGTTGTCGCGCAATACATTCACCGACTCCTCGATTTCACTGACCTTCGCCATGCCGGTGGACATGATCACCGGCTTGCCGGTCGCGGCAACACGTTTCAACAGCACATGATCGACCAGCTCGAACGAGGCGATCTTGTACGCCGGAACGTCCAGCTCCTCAAGGAAATCCACAGCGGAAACGTCAAACGGACTCGAAAACAGATCCAGGCCCAGCGAGTTCGCCTTCTCCTTCAGCTCGGCGGTCCACTCCCACGGCGTCTCGAACGCCTTGTACGCCGCGTACATCGTCGTATCGCCGAGGATGAACTCGGGACGGTCGCTGTCCACAGTGATACCATCCGCGGTGAAATGCTGCAGCTTGACTGCGTTCGCGCCCGCTTCCGCCGCCGCCTCGATCATCCGGATTGCAAGGCCGAGGTCACGGTGATGGTTGCCGGACAACTCGGCGATGATGTACGCCGGTTCGCCCGGGCCGATACGGCTGGCGTTGATGGTGATGGTTTGGCTCATGACCGGACCCCTCTCAACCACGGAATACACGGAACACACGGAAAACCGCTTCTCTTTAACCGCGAAAGGCGCGAAAACAGACGAAAGAAAACAACTACATACTTATTGTAAAAGACAATACAGACTTGAATGATAACTTCCCTATCTGGTGCTGCTTGTTCTTGTTATTTGCTGTTTTTGCCTGCCTTTTACTTTCTGTTCCTGTTTTTTACTGTCTTTGGCTATTTTTTACTTTCAGTTGCTTCAGTTGCGTCTTTTGCGTCCCTGGCATCTGTTGCTTCTTTACCAAGCTGTCCAGCCGCCCTCAACCAGCAGGTTGGAGCCGTTGACATAGCTGCTGGCGTCACTGGCAAGGAACAGCGTCGCGCCGACCAGTTCCTCCGGCTGCATCATCCGCTTCAACGGCGTCATCTCGGAGAAGCGTTTCTCGAACTCGGGCTCGTGGTTGTTCCATACCCCGTGCGGCGTCAGCGAATTCACCCGCACGCCCCGTGAACCCCAGTACGACGCGAGATATTTCGTGATCATCACCACCCCGCCCTTGCTCGCCGAATATGCGATCGGGCTGGCGAGGGAATTGTCGGTGTACAACGCCGGGTTGGACGAAACCACGCCATAGGTCGACGCCATGTTGATGATCACGCCCTTGCCCTGCTCGAGCATCGTCGAACCGAACTTGCGGCACATCCAGAACAGGCCGGTGAGGTTGACGTCGATGATTCCGCGCCAGGCGTCACTGGGAAAGGTTTCCGCCGTCGTGTCCCACGCGCCCTTGGCGAGGAAGTGGTGGTTGTTGATCAATACATCGATCCGTCCGTACCGCTCGATCACCTTGTCATGCAACGCCGCGACAGCGTCTTCATCCGACACGTCACAGATCACGCCCATGTGGTCGTCCCCGAGCCCGGCAGCCCATTTTTCCGGGTCGGCGGTTTCGACATCAACGACGACGAGCTTCGCGTCCCGTTCGGCGAGGGCCTTGGTCAATGTGCGGCCGATCAAACCGCAGCCGCCGGTAATCACCACGATTTTGCCGGATACGTCAAACACCGGATCGGTACTCATGCGGAACCCTTTCGATCGAGGGCGATGGTCAGTGCCGCCATCGCCTCATCCACTTTGGTAAACGCGCCCTCGGTGGTTCCTTCCACCGCGGCGAGAAAATCCGCCGCCTGGTCGCGGTAGGTGTCGTCCATGTCCCACTCGTCGTCCGGCTCGATCACTTCGGACGCGTTCGCCGCGAAGTCAAGCCGCAATTCGCCGGCGATCAGGTCGAGGTGAGCGTTTCCGCCGGTGAACGAGATGTCGGTGGTGCGGCGTTGCGGCTTGTGCGCGAGGGAAAAGGTCAGCGCGCTGATCACACCAGACTCGTGCCGCAGCACAAACGCGGACGCTTCATCCACATCCGTCTCGAGCGGATGCGTGCCCAACTCCACGCCGGCGTGCACCGTCGCATCCCCGAGCAACCAGAGGATGAAATCGAGCTCGTGGATGTTGGTCAGGCTTGAGCCGCCGCCGAGATCCCGGCGTGCGGCATAGCCCTGCTTGTAATCTTCCCACGGATGCCAATCCGGGAGGTAGCCGCCCATGTGCGCGTGCGCCATTAACGGTTTACCAAGTGGATCGCCCGTTTCAATCATCTGTTTTAAACGGCAGATCAGCGGATGATACCGCTGGTTATGCGCGATACCGACGATCCGTTGGTGCCGGACCGCTTCGGCGGCGAGGTCGAGGCAGCCATCCAGGTTGTGCGAGATCGGTTTTTCGACCAGCACGTGGCAACCGGCCCGGACGGCCTTCAACGCCGCATCCACATGCAGCGAGGTCGGATTCGCAATCACGACCACGTCCGGCTTCTGCGCCAGCGCTTCGTCGAAATCGTAGTAGATGTTGTCCGGCTGCAACGCTTCGTCGTCCGGCATGGTTGCCTTGCCGGTCCGGAAGACGTCCATCGGCGAACAACCGAGGTTGCGAAAGTGACGGAAGTGACGCCGTCCAATGGAGCCGAAGCCAACGATCAACGCTCGTTTCATGCGAAAACATCCTTAGTCATGAGGAATCTGTCTGATCGTCCGCGCCGGATTACCCGCGACAACGGTCCACGGCGGAACGTTCTTGCGGACCACGGTTCCCGCGCCGACAACACAGCCTTCGCCCAGGTGCACGTTCGGGTGAATGATTGCGCCGCCACCGACGTAGACGCCGTCATCCGTGCTTACTCGTCCGAGCAGAATCGCACCCGGGCCGAGGAAGGTGTACGCGCCAACGCGGCATTCGTGGTTCAGGTTGACGCCCATCAGGATCGTACAGTGACCGCCAATCGTGGTGAATGGGCCGATGTCTGAGCCCTGCAGGATGACCGTGCCCTCACCGGCGGTGACATCGGTCATGTCAACGTCCGGATGGATCAGCGTCGCGAAGGTGGTGAAGCCACGGTCGCGCACGGCGTCCGTCGCCTTGCGTTTCGCAACCATCGTGTGCGCGATGTTGACGAAAATGGCATGGCCTGGGTGAGTTTCCGGCGTCACGTCCCGTTCGGCAAGCACCGGGTAGCCAAACTGTTCGGTGCCGACCAGGGACTCGTCAATCTCGAGGAAACCACGCAGATCGTACCCGTCCCCGGTTGCACGGTTGATCGCGTGCAACGTTTTGAGGAAATCCGGCGAGGTTGCGCCGGCGACGAGTAACGGTGTACGTGCCATGCTGGAATCCACGCTTACGATCAGGACCAGAGGGTCAGAATATCACCCGTGCTCAGTACACGGGCGACGTCCGCATCTTGATCCCAGTAGTCGATCAGCTCCTTGAGAGGAACGAACTTGCGGCCGCCGTTGACCGCTTCCCACATCTTGCGAATCATCAGCAGGTCCATCGGATCGTCCACCGCGAAACGGATTTCCGGGCGTGCGAGGTCCGGGGGTGGGGCGACGCGTTCGATCTTGAACTGTTCGGGGTGCTCGGCGATGTAGAGCATCACCAGCTCGCTGCGGGTGCGTTCATCACCGAGATCGTGGGCACGTTTCAACGCCGCGGTCGACACCACCTCGACAAATGCCGCAATCGGCAGCTTTTCGGTCACCGTGAAATCATTTTCATTGGCGATGTGCCGCTCGATGATCTCGTCGATGTTTTCCCAGTAGATAAACGGGTTTTCGCTGGTGTTGCGCAGGATGATGTCTGCACCGACACTCTCGGCGGCCATGATCAGACGATATTGCACGTCGCGTCCCGCACCGACGACATACTTGTAGCCGTGTTCCTTCGCGTATTCAATGAAGAGGCCGGAATCCGGGCCTTCACTGATCGCGAGCACGATCTCATCCAACCGTTTCGCCTGCTTCATCTGGTCGAGCAGGTGGGTCAGGATGGGACGGTCCCCGACCAGTTGCAACGGTTTGCCGAAGAGACGGGTGGAATAGGCGCGGCAGGCTATCGCGGCACAGGTTTTCACTTGCAATCCCCGGGTTGAATCGGTTCGTGTTCGTTGATCGCGCGCACGGCAAGTTTGCCGAGCACGGCGTCGAGGGTGGAATACGTTTCCGCGGGAACATCGTCCGCGCGCTTGAGGCTGAGATTGGCACCGGTAAATTCCTCACCCGCGGCGATGTCGGCCGTTGCCACCAGCCATTTCTTGTGCTTGTTGCGGTATGCGAGTTCGTCCTCGCCCATCTCAATGCTGCGCGACCCCAGCGCCGGTTCGGCGGCACGAATTGTCTCGACCATGCGCTTGAACGGGTCGGGATCGAGCGACGAAAACCAGTCGCCGCCTTCCTGCGAACGGTCGAGGGTGATGTGCGTCTCGATCAGGTCCGCCCCGGCGGCAACCGCCCATACCGGCAGTTGGATCGCTTCCTCGGTGCCACCGTCCACATGCCCGGCAAAGCCAATCGGGAGGTCGAAGATGCGGCGCAGGGTTTCGATCCGGCGCAGGTGCGAGTCGCTCAATTTGGTCGGGTAAGACTGGAAGCCGTGCATCAGCACAATCTGCGGCGCGCCGCTGGTGCGCAGGACATCAATCGCGCGTTCGGTTTCCTCCGGCTTCGAGCCGCCGGTGGACAACAACACCGGCTTGCCTGTCTGGCCGATTCCTGCGAGTAACGGGCTGTTGGACACATCCGCATTGTGCACCTTGAACCCGTCCATGCCGAGCCGGTCCGCGCGTTGCAGACTTTCGAGGCCGAACACGTCGCAGATGGTGGTCAGGCCGTGGCCATGGGCGCGGTCTATGATCGACTGCCAGTGCTCGTCCGGCATCTGCAGCTTGATGTACAGGTCGTAATACGAGAACGACGGCACCGCGAGTTCGTCCGGCGTGAACATCTGGAACTTGACTGCGTCCGCACCGGCACGCGCGGCGGCGTCCACAATGCCAAGCGCGTCCTCGACACGGCCGTCATGCGCGTTCGCCATCTCGGCAACGATGTATATGCGATCCAGGTTCAGGTTGGGCATGGGTCTGGTCTTATGGTCTATGGTCTATGGTCTGTGGTCTATGGGCCATGGGCGATAGGCTGGGTGTTACCGACAACCGATCACCGTTTACCGACTACCGTCTTCTGCGTCACTCGTTTTCTTCCATCAACTCCAGCACAGCTTCGGCGATGGCTTCGATGCCTGGCCCGGAGAATTCACTGCGCGCGTGGCTGGACAACAATTCCCGCACCTTGGGCTGGAACAGAAGCTTCAGCTTGCCCGGCATGAGCATGTCGAACGTGCCGAGGTTGACGACCAGGTCTTTCCGTTCCAGCATCTGGCTGTATTCCTGCTGAAAATCGAGATAATTGGCAAGAAACACCGACTGTCCGCAGCTTAACGCTTCGTACGTGATGTTGCCATAGGTGCAGATCACCGCGCCAGCGTTCTGCAGCAGCGGCACCAGCGACGGTATCCCCTGCAACAACTCAAGTTTCGGGAAACGTTCCCGCAATTCCGTGATCTGATCCGCCGGGAAATGTGGCGACAGCACCATCGCGAAGCCGGGGAACTGCTCCAACGCGCGGTCGTACACCTCGGCCGCCAGCAGTTGCGGCCCGTTCTGCACCGGCCCGCCGCCGATCACCGCGACAAGCCAGCCGTGATGGTCCTCGTCGTCCTCATCTACCGGCTGGAAAAACTCCGCGCCCACCGGTGCGAACGCGAAACCGTACAATGAACGCCGGGGCGCGACACCGGCAATGACAACGTCCGGCAGATGGTCGATGAACAGGTCGCACATCACCGGCAATTGCTGGTACAACGCTGACGAGATGATGATGAACAGTTCACCGCTGTCGCGCACGTTCGCCGTTTTCTGCGGATCCATGTACCCGGGCACACCGGGCTTGTGCATCGTATCGAGCACGGTAAACTTCGCGAAAGGGAGCTGCTTCGGGTTGGCGAAGACCTCAATCTCCGGGTCGAGGAATTCGTCGATGAAGCGTTGTGCACCGTCGGAAAACGTACCGCAGAGGCCGAGACGCAGGCCGGGGTCGCGGGCGTGCAGGGCGTGCAACACGTCCAGCCCGCGTTTCAGGTGACCGTTGCCGATTTCCGGCAACGAATCACAGTGATAGACGAGATCATGCCGATCAATCACGGCCCTGCCCCCACTACATCTTGCCCAGCAACTTGATCGCCCGGCGGTATTCTTCCCACTGGCCGGTATCCAGCCACGCCTTTTCCCCGATCGGGAAGACGCCGACCTTTTCGCCACGCTCGAGCACCACGTCGATCAGGTGCGTCATGTGGAATTCGCGGTCCTCGGGAATGTACTCCAGCACCTCGGGCGAGAGGATGTACATCCCGGTATTGACTAGGAAATCGTACCGCGGCTTCTCCACGATCTTCGACAACGAACCGTCCTCAGCGACCTCGCAGACGCCGTACGGGACGGTATGATTCTTCAACGATCCGACCACGGTCAACTTGTGGCCATTCTTCGTGTGATGGTCGAAAATGTCTGCGAAGTCGGCACGGATAATGACGTCGCAGTTGACCACGAAAAACGGCCGCTCGACCTTCCCCTTCAGAAATTGCAACGCGCCGGCGGTGCCAAGCGGCTTGTCCTCTTCGACCAGTTCGACCTGGTCGGCGAGGTTGACACTCTCCAGGTAGACGCGGATCATCTTCCGCATGTGGTTGACGCTGACGAAGAAATGATCGACGCCGTACGGGCGGAAATCATCCATGATCAGCTCAAGCACCGGCTTGTCGCCAATGGGCACCAGCGGTTTCGGCAACACACGGGTGAACGGGTCCAGCCGTGACCCCTTGCCGCCGGCCATGATGACGACGTCACAGTCGAGCTGGCGATGTTCTTCGGTTTCACGCAGCTGCGCGGCTTCGAGATCATTCCAGACAATCAGGTCGGCCGGTTTACCGTCGTTGTCCACGATCGGCACGTGCCGGAAGCTGCGTTCCTCCAGCAACTCGACGACCGCGTCTTCGCTGGCTTCGTCGTGACGCAAGGTCGCCGGACCGTGCTTCATCACCCGTTCCACCGGCCCGTCAAGGTCGGCGTTGGCGAGGATCGCGCGGCGCAGGTCGCCGTCCGTCAGCATCCCGGTAAGGACACCTTCGCCGTTCACCACCAGCACCACGCCGAGGTGGTGTTCATCCATCGCCTCGATCGCGTGACGGATGCTGACGGATTCACCAACAGTCAGATCTCGCAGCACTTCCGGGGAACGGTACACCGAGCTTCTCCTTGCCATTTCCTGATAAAACCCTATCGATGTGTCATTCTGAACGAAGTGAAGCGTAGTGAAGAATCTCCCCATGAACTAATGATTGGAGAAGTTGGAGATCCTTCACTTCGTTCAGGATGACACCTTTTGCAACGCGCCCTGCAAGGTATCCGCGACACGCCCGATCTGCTCTTCGGTCAACGAATCGTACATCGGCAACGTGACCAGGTGATCGGCGACATAGTCTGTCGTCGGCAGGTGATGCGTGCCGGAATAAATCGAGAACCGGTGAATCGCCGGATAGTGGACGCTGGTCTGGATGCCGTGGTCGGCGAGGTATTGACGGATCGCATCCCGGCGCTCCTCGCCGCCGCTGTCGATCACCACCGGCATGATATAGTTCGCCGAATTCTCGGTCACGCCCATGTACGGCACCGTGATGCCGTCCACATTCGCCAGCGCCTTTTCGTAGACCGCGCGCAACTCTTTCCGCTTGGCGATGATCCCGTCCAGCTTGGCTTCCTGGGCCAATGCCAGGGAAGCGCGGATGTCGTCAATGCGGTAGTTGTAGCCGGGTTCGACGACGTCGTACCGTGTCGCGTGACCCTGCGCGCGCTGGTAGGACAGCGTGGTCATGCCATGCGAACGGATCAGCTTCGCACGCGCGGCGAGCTGATCGTCGTCGGTCGCCAGAAGGCCGCCCTCGGCGCTGGTAATCACCTTGTTCGAAAAGAAGCTGTAGCAGCCGAACTTGCCCCAGGTTCCGAGCTTGCGGCCGTGATAATCGACATCGATGGTGTGTGCGGCGTCCTCAATGATCACCAGCCGGTGTTCGTCCGCGATTTGTGCGAACCGTTCCATCGGACACGGCCAGCCGCCATAATGCATCGGCAGGATCGCGCGGGTGCGCTGGGTGATCTTCCGTTGCACATCGTCCGGATCAAGGCTCAAGTTGCGCGCGCTGATGATGTCGGCAAACACCGGACGCGCGCCGGTGTAACGCACCGCGTTCGCCGTCGCGACAAAGGTCAGCGACGGGACAATCACTTCGTCCTCCGGCCCGAGACCGGCGAGGACGCACGCCATGTGCAGCGCGGCAGTGCAATTTGTCACCGCGATCACATGCTTCACCCCCAGCCGTGCCGCGAACCGTTCCTCCAGCTCGACAGTCCGTTGGCCCATCGAAATCCATTTGGACCGGACCGTTTCAGCAACCGCGTCAACTTCATGATCGTCGAAGTTGAGATCGAAAAGGGGAATGTCAAACGCCATCAGATCGCTTCCGGGTTCGAGTTACGGTACTTGGACGAGTCCGGATCGGAAATGACGCCGTCCCGCAGGATCTCGTAGATCTCACGGATGCCGTCCGGCACACGCTTGGTGATGCTGAAGCCGAGACGGTCGCGGATCTTGCTGAAATCGACACGGTAGTCGCGCGGATCCTCGTCCTTCTTGACGTATTCGATCTTCGCGTCCGGGATGATTTTCTCCATCTCGTCCGCGAGCATCTTCTTCTGGTAGTTCTCCGAGGTGTCTCCGACACCGAAGACGTCACCATCGACCAGCTCACGATCCGCTTCCAGCACCACGATGCAGGAGCGGGCCAGATCTTCGACGTGGCAATACGGCCGCCAGAACTGTTCGCCGAAAATCTTCAATGTGCGGCCCAAGGCCAGGTCGCGGGTGAATTCGTTGACGGTCAAGTCGAACCGGACACGCGGCGACAACCCATACACGGTCGAGAAGCGCAACGGAGTCGCGACCATGCCATCTTTCCCGCCCGGGTTCGCCATCAGGTACTTCTCGAACTCGACCTTGAGCACGGCGTAGAGGGAAATCGGGTTCAACGCGGAGGTTTCGGTGATGTAGTCGTCGCCCTCCATCTTGCCGTAGTTGCTGCACGTTGAGGCAAAAATGAAGCGTTCGATGTTGCCGGCCTTCTTCGCGAGGTCGAACAGCTGCTTGGACCCGTCCCCGTTGATCGAACGCGCCAGTTCCGGCTGCTGACGGCAGGCCGGGTCGCCGACAATCGCCGCGAGGTGGACGATTGCGTCCGCATCCTTGATCGCGTCCTGCATGAAGGCTGCGTCACGGACATCGCCCTTGCGGAAACTGAAATTCGGGTGGTTGTAGATGCCGATGATCGCGTCCCCGCCGAAAAACAGGGCGTCCACACCCAGCACCTTGTAGCCGTTGTCGAGCAGTTGACGTGCGAGTACCGAGCCGATGTAGCCCGCCACACCGGTGACTAATACCGTTTTCACTAGACCCTCTCCATGTCTGCCGCGCCCGGCAGGTGATGTGTTGGTGTATCGCTGGAAGCTACGGAATGTAAGGGCCGAACGGGTGGAATGAAACCGAGCGGTGAGGGGGGTGTTCGCGGGGTTGAGACGGACGCGAATTGCAGGGGACGGTCGTGCGTGACAGGGCTGTCCACTTTGCGTCGCGGAACCGAGCAGTGAGCCGTGAGCAATGAGCTGTGAGCAAAACAATAGGGGACATCTGGCGGCACTTGACGCTGGTTCAACGCTGTGTGTGACGTGGCAAACAGACAGCGACTCAACGACGATCCGCCTGATCTGTGCCGACAGGTGTCCCCGGAACCTGCGGACAAGCCCTGCTGGCGGAGCCATCTGGGGCACATTTGTCAAGATGCCCGCGGGAGCTTCAGTTGGCTACCGCGGCTTACGAACGGTCGACCCCTGCGAACCGCCGAAACAGACCGGCGGGTCACACAGGCATGAACGGACAGATTCACTCTTTGGTAAAGCTGAGGCTGTCACCGGGGACGAACCCATACCCCCCTGCTGCGGCACGGACGGTCATCCTATAGTCTCCGGTGGGCAATCCGCCGGGGACTGTCAGGCCGAGGTCGGGCCACGTCAGCCACTCGCCGTTGGGAAAGGTCATCCGGCGGTGCCAGACACGTGCGCGGTTGCCGTTCGGGCCGGTTACGTCGGCCCAGAGATGGCCGTTAATCGGCTGTGGGAACTGGTTGTAGATCATGCCGTCGAAGACGACCTCGCCACCGGCGGACGGGACCGTCGTCTGGCGCGGGACCAAGCGGATGATGAACTGCGGCGGATCGTTGGTCGGATTTTCGTACCAGTAAACGTGCTCGTTGAACAGGTCGATGTCGCCGTCGTTGTCGATGTCCGCTTTTTCAAGGATCGGAAAGTCATACCATTCATCAGGCTCATAAAACTGTTGTACAAAGGTCTCATTGTCGCCCTGATTGACGAAGAAAAGTCCACCATCAGCGACATCCATATCACCATCAAGCTCGATATCCAGAATCCGAAGCGGGCGCGAAGTATTCATGCTGCCACTTTCAATATTGTCCAAGATGATATGACGTGAAAAAGACATACCACCCTCGTTTTCCCACCAGGCGATTTGTCCAAACCATAGTCCGGGGAAGTAGTACCGTTGCGTGACGAAATCGAGATCCCCATCGGTATCGAAATCAGCGAAATCGTATTGATCATACACATATCCAAGACCGTTGGGAAGTGGATCGAGGACAATGGAGGTCCATCCATCTGCAGAACCGAAGTGAACTTCAAGGCCATCTGCAGTGGCCATCAGGAAATCGAGCCAGCCATCACCGTTGAGGTCAGCAAGATTTGAGGCACGGAGTCCGACGATGTTCGTGTTTATCTCAATCTCGAATGTGCCGTCTGGTTGTTGCAGCCAGAGGTGAATCGCACCAGTCAGATCAGGATCAGGACCAAACCGGGTCAAGAAATCGATATCGCCGTCGTTGTCAAGATCGCCGGGGTGGAACGTGCCATAGTTTTCAACATGCATGATGAAGTGAATTCGATACTCGGGATAACCAAGATTTTCCAGCCAACCGACTGCATAGGAGTCGGGATCAGGAGCATCGGCAATCCAACCATTGAATATATAATCATGATCACCGTCAGAGTCGAGATCCGTCATTGCGGAATAGAAGAAATATGCTGAATCTGTGACTTGTGCGTTTTCGTGTAGAATCCAATCGTCTGGCAGCGTGTTTTCGACGATACGGAAATGGGAGCGAAGAACGATGGGATCAAGGTCGCCGTCGTAGTCAACATCATCCATCCCAAGAAAGCCACCGGGAACACCTTCAGCACCGGTTGGCAATTCGTGTCGCTCCCACTGGGCGTGAGACGGCTGGGACAGCAACAGTGTGATCAGCAGGATGAGGGGAAGGGTGAGCAGAAAGCGTGTCATTGTGGACCTCGGTGGAACCGTGATACGTCAATATACAACGAGAGAGTGGACGCTGGTGCCCGTGATGATCTGATATGGGTTTAATGACGGTGCCCGTGATTGTCCGTCACGTCTGTTTGTGACGGCTATCGCGGGTCATCCGAGGGTGGATAAGCCCGACCAGCTCTTCCGCGGTCGGGGCATACAACCTTGCACCCCCCTGGACTATTGACCGTCGGATGACCCCAGACATGAATGTCTGGGGCACGGACGATGAGATTTCCAGCGGCAGATGATCCCGACTTGCGAGCAAGTCGGGTCATAGGCAACTCGATGACATGACCTCGGATCATCCCGACGAGTAAACTCGTCGGGGCATACTTCACCCCCGGACATCGTTGGAACGGGTGAGGCGCTCCGCGCGTACCCAACCACGGCATCTCCCGTTTCCACCATGTATATTGCGAAGCTGATTCCCCACTAAAACGAAGGCGAGAGACGACACGATGCATTTTCCCATGTACTTCATTCCGCTCATGGCGGGCGGCGGCGCGGAAGGCGGCACAGGTGGCGGCGGACTGCTGGGCTTCCTGCCCTTCATCCTCATCTTTGTCATCATCTACTTCCTGATGATCCGTCCCCAGGCCAAGCGCCAGAAGGAACAGCAGAAGATGATCCAGGAGCTGAAACAGGGTGACAACGTTGTCACCATCGGCGGGATCCACGGCACCGTCGCCGGTATCCGTGAACAGGACAACACCCTGATCATCAAGATCAACGAGGGGAACAAGATCATTGTGGATCGCAGCGCCGTCAATCGAAAGACGGACGCGAGTTAAGTCGCGCGCGATCACGGAGTATTTTCATGGCAATGCTTGATGTACGCATTTATGGCGATCCGGTGCTGCGCAAGGTCGCGGAACCGGTCACCGAATTCGGACCCGAGCTCGAAAAGCTCGCCGCCGACATGCTCGAGACGATGGAAAAGAGCGACGGTATCGGTCTCGCCGCGCCGCAGGTTGGCTTGAGCATCCGGTTCCTCGTGATCGGTCTGCCGGAAGAGGTGGACGGCGAACGCCACCTCAAGGTGTACGCGATGGCGAACCCGGAAATTGTTGGCGAAAGCGAAGAGCTAGCCACCTGCGAGGAAGGCTGCCTGTCGTTGCCGGAAATCAACGTGCAGGTGGACCGTCCGGAAGCGGTCACCGTCGAATACCAGGACCCGAAGGGCGAGACGCATGTGCTCGAGGCGGACGGCATGCTCGCCGTTGTCGTGCAGCATGAGATGGACCACCTGGACGGCGTCCTGATCACCGATTACCTGCCGCCGTTGAAGAAGACGTTAATGCGTGGCAAACTGAAGAAACTCAGCGAACAGTAACCCACCGCACGGGGTTGAATGACGCATGCGAGTCGTGTTTCTCGGCACCGATCGCTTCGGTGTACCGACCCTTGACCGTTTGATGACCAGCCCCGAGCATGAGCTGGTGGGCGTGGTCACCGGTCCGGACAAACCGTCCGGCCGGGGACGTAAGCTGACGCCAACCCCGGTCCATCAGCATGTACTCGACCATACGCCCGATGTCCCTGTCTTCACCCCGCGTAAGCTGAAAGATCCGGCATTCCACGAGCAGTTCCGCGTGTTCGATGCGGACGCTGCCGTGGTGGTCGCGTTCCGCATCCTGCCGCCGCAAATCTTTGATGCGCCAACACATGGCACATTGAATGTCCACCCCAGCCTGCTGCCAAAATATCGCGGTCCCGCACCGCTGAACTGGGCATTGATCAACGGCGACACCGAAACCGGGGTCAGCGTCATCCGGATCACGCAAAAAGTGGACGCCGGCGGGGTATTGCTGCAGGAACGCTATCCGCTCGATCCGCACGAAACCGCGGGCGACCTCGCGATCCGGCTCGCGCCGGTGGGCGGGGAAATGATCCTGCGTGCGTTGCAGGGACTTGAGCTGGGTGAATTGAGCCCATTGCCGCAGGATGAATCCCTCGTCAGCAAGGCGCCGAAGCTGGAGAAGGAAGACGGACGGCTTGATTGGACCCTCCCTGCGGTGGAATTGCACAACCGGGCGCGAGGCGTGACGCCGTGGCCGGGAGCGTTTACGACGCTCCGTGGCAAGCAACTGAAGCTGTTCGCAACTCGCCCGCTGGACGGAGGTTCCGGCGATCCCGGTACGATCCTCGAAGCCGACGGACGGAGTGGCTGGCTGGTGATTGCATGCGGAAACGGCGCGCTGCAAATCCGTGAGGTTCAGCTGCAGGGCAAAAAACGGATGTCCGTGTCCGATTTTCTACGCGGCTATCAAATCAAACCCGGTGAACGGGTCGGGGACGATCAGTGAAACCCACCAGCGCACGTCGTGTCGCCGCCGAAATCCTGACCGAATGGGCGACGAAAAAAGGCAAGATCGACGAGGTCCGAGACCGTCACCTGAGCAAGGTCGAGCTGGACGAACGCGACCGAGGGCTGGTCACTGAGCTGGTGTATGGCGTGGCACGGAACCAGGCAGCGTTGCACGTCGAGCTGGCGAAACTGGTCAATCCGCCGCTGAAGAAGCTGAAGCCCGGTTTGCTGCCGATTCTCGAGGTAGCGTTGTACCAACTGCGGAATCTCGACCGGATTCCCGATCACGCGGCGGTGAACGAAGCCGTCGAACACGCCCGTCACATTGCGGGCAACAATGGAGGCGGACTGGTGAACGCCGTCCTGCGATCCGCATTGCGTCAACCGCCACAGGAACGGCCGGTTGATGCGTTTACGCACAAGGGCACACCGCTGCATCGCTGGCGCGAACACTGGCGGCAACAGTGGGGTGACGATAAAACGGACACGCTTGTCCACTTTTACAAAACCGTTCCACCAGTAGGATTGCGGCGCAATTTGCTGCGTACGGAATCAGACGAACAGTGGCACGAAATCCTGACTGCTGAAGGTGTCGAGTTCGATGTGCTGCCCGATTGGCCGGGGTCAGTGTATGCACGGGATGTGCGCCCTGCTGAACTGCCGTCGTTTGAACATGGTGTCACCACGGTGCAGGACCCGGCGCCGTCACTTTCGGTGCGGGTGCTGGACCCTCGTCCAGGCGAACGCGTCCTTGACCTGTGTTGCGCGCCGGGCGGAAAAACTGCGCTGATCTGGGAAATGATGCATGGTGAGGGCACGCTAATCGCGGTTGATAAGAGCATGAAGCGCAATCATTTAACGCGGGAAACACTGCACCGGTTGGGGCATGACGCGGTCGAGGTGATCACCGAGGATGTGGTGAAGTTTGAGGCGGTAGCGTTTGACCGGGTGCTGATCGACGTCCCCTGCTCCGGAACCGGTGTCGCGCACCGGCGTGCCGATCTGCTGATCCACCACTCGCCGTTGCAGGTGGATCACATGGCCAAAGTACAGCGGCAACTGTTGAACCGAGCCGCGAAACTTGTCAAGCCGGGCGGCGTGCTGGTGTACAGCACGTGCAGCCTGGAACCTTCCGAAAACGAAAAGCGGGTGCGTGCCTTCGACAAACGATTCTCAGGTGAGTTCGAGCGCGAAGACCTGCCGGAAACGATCCCGCAAGCGGTGCGTGGTGAAATCGGAATCGCAGCCACCTGGCCACCACGCGACAAAGTGGACGGAGCGTTTGTCACACGTTGGAGGCGAACACTGTGAGTTCCTCGAACCTGTTTCGCAACATCGGTGCGTGGGCGGTCCGAATCGGTCTCATTCTCGGGGTCTGGGTTGTCTTCGTGCTGTTCCTGAACCAGGTTGTAATGCCGATTTATATCCGTAATTGGAGCGAAATTACGGTTCCCGATCTGCGCGGTTTGTCCCAAGAGGAAGCGGAAAAGGTGGCGAAAAAGGAACACGTGAAAGTGTTCGTTCAGGACGAACGATTCGAAGCGGAAATCGCCCAGGGAACCGTGCTCGAGCAGTTCCCGCTGCCCGGCGTGGAAGCGAAGCCGGGACGGCGTGTGCACGTGATTGTTGCTGCTGGAACACCGATGACCGATGTGCCGTACGTGGTCGGGATGGCGCGCGAGGCGGCTGTCTTGCAGTTGGAAGCGCAAGGGTTAGTGGTTGATACGATCTACTACGCGTTCAGTGATTCCGTTTTCGAAAACCAGGTGATGTCGCAACAGCCTGATTCGGGGATCGTGTTGCAACGTGAATCTCCTGCCGAGATTACCGTCAGCCTCGGCAAGGAGCCGCGTCAATACATTGTGCCGGATGTGCTGGATCTGCCGTTCGAACAAGCACGCTACCTGATCCTGAAGTCTGGTCTACGGGTCGGATCGGTGACGTATGACAAATACGTCGGACGACGTAAAGGCGCGGTTATGAACCAGATTCCGGCGCCGAAAAGCAGCGTGCAGCGCCGTAGCCGAGTGCGTCTCGAGGTCAACTATCCGGAGGGCTGGGTGCATCCAGACACCCTGCGGGCGAGGGCGGAAGCTGCACGGTTGGACTCGTTGACTGCGGTGGACGGCGAATAAACGACACGCTTGTCCGATTTAACACTAATCGTGCGAGAGACCGAGTTCATGAACAGCATCTCGAAACATCAGGTTCGCATTCTCCCATCCTTGCTTGCGGCAGATTTTGCAAAACTGGGCGAGGAGGCACATCGGGCACTGAGTGCCGGCGCTCACGGCCTGCACGCGGATGTGATGGACGGTCAGTTTGTTCCGCCGATCACGTTCGGTGCGGATGTCACGAAGGCGGTGGTTGATGCGACCGGCGCGCGAGTTGATGCGCACCTGATGATCGTGGAACCGGAAAAGCAGATTGAGGCGTTCGCAAAGGCCGGTGTGAAAGGGATTACGGTGCACGTCGAAGCGACCGCGCATCTGCACCGCGTCCTCGGAATGATTCGTGATGCGGGTTGCGAGGCTGGTGTGTCGTTGAATCCAGCGACGCCGGTGACGGAATCGTTGCGTTACGTGATGCCGCTGGTTGACCGCGTGTTGATCATGACGGTCAATCCTGGCTGGGGCGGGCAAAAATTCATCCCGGAAGGTCTGGACAAGGTGCACAAGGTGGCGCGGCTGATCGAGGCACATGGGTCGGACGCCCGTCTGCAGGTTGATGGCGGCGTTACGCCGGCAAATGCTGGCGTGCTGGTCCGGCACGGTGCGGACGAACTGGTCGCTGGATCAGCGATTTATAAGGGCGATGTGGCGGCAAATATCGCCGCGTTTGAGAACCATATTCGAGCCGCACTCACTGTTTGAACCGTTGATCATTTGCCGCGATACTTAAAACGGACACGCGTGTCCGTTTTTATTGTCGAGGCCTGACCAGTCTGTAGAACGCTCAGAAACACTACTCTGCATCCGGTTTGCCGAGGTCCACAACCATGGCGGCAGCTTTCTTTGCGGCGTCCTGGTTCCAGCGGAACTCCTTGCGGATCGCGGCGAGCCGGCGTTTGTCGGGGTCGCCGTGACGCTTGAGCTCGTCAATCACATCGTCGGTGGACTCCAGGATGGGCAGCAGCCCGCGACGGGTGAGCGGATTGCGGTCGCGGTCACGCTGGAGGTTCGGCTGCACGATCAGCGTGTGAATTCCCGCGCACGCACTGTGGACCAGCAGCGAACTGGACATGCCGACAACCACATCTGCACCGAGCAGCCAGTCCAGCGTTTCCGGTTCGCTGTCGGTAACATCAACGACGCGCACACCGCCCAATTCGCCGCCCTGCAGACGATCGCCGAACGTACGCTCATGGCGAAACTCCAGCACTGCAAGGATACACTTGCGTTTGCGGTACAGCTGCGCCAGTGCGACAGCGACGGTGTTCAGTGCGTCGAATTCATCATACCCCGGGCTTGGAATCGCGCCGGCTTCGACGGCCTGCGTCAGCGGTTCGGAAATAAAGACGATGACGTCGATATCGCGTCCAACTTCGATCCAGCCGCGGATACGATCGCGCATTTCCCGCCAACGCGGAATGAATCGCTTCAGGTCGGTGTGCATCGGGTGGCCGATAAGCTGCAGGTTCTGCTTGGGAACACCCAGTTCTGCGTGTTCGAGAGCTGTCGTGAAATCCGGCATCCCATATTTCGCGGGCAGGTAGTGGAACGGTTCGCCGTCATCGTCCTGTAACCGGCCGGAATAATCGGTCCAGGCGTCGAGCACGGCGGCGGTCTTGATTCCGCGTGCCTTCGCGGCACGCTGCAACGCATAATCCAACCACGTGTGTGATCCAGTCAGGGCTGTAACTACAATATCCGGCTGGATTTCGCCGAGCCATGTGTCCACATGCTCGTCGTATGGCTTGTAGACATTGGTGCCGGGAATCATCTCGCGAATGTCCGTGCGAAACCGTTGACGGAAAATCGGAATCGCACTCCCTGCCACCGCGATATGGAGTTCTACATCGGGACGTTCGAGCAATACTTCAGCCACTGGCGCCAGCGCATTCGCGCCGTCAGTGGACTGGGTGCCCATCGCCACACGAATAGTGGTTTCAACATCCGGAGCCGTGTCCTCTTCCTCTGGTAAAAGCAGCTCGGCTTCGTCCAGGTGTACCTGCTTCTTTGTGGGGCGGGAAGTGGGTTCAGAAGTGGATTGGGTGGTTGCGACTGGGGTGGATTCTGATTTCGGCGTTACAGGTTTGGAAGCCGTTTTTTTCAGGAACGGTTTCGGGTCGGGTCGTCCGTCTTCGTCCCACGCGACGAGCTCCTTCTTGAACAGCAGCACTTTTGCGAACGTTTCAACGACACGGTCCATGTCGTCAATGCTGTTCGGCGAGCGGATGATAGTATCCAGCGTTAACAACCGGCCGGTCAGTGCTTCCGCATTGGGGCAGATCCCATCGTCGTAGGACGCGTTCCCGCGATACCACGCGTCCCCGAATGGATAACCGGAATCGCCCTTCGTGCTGCGTCGTTGAAACAGGGGAAGACGATATAGCATCTTCACCTGTCTGGCACTAAGCGGCACACCCTCCGCGTTTACCGCCTCGACGAACAGGTCCAAAGACATTCCTGCCACGTCAGCATCGAACTGCATCGGATAGTTGTAGTAGACGTGCGTGAATCCGTCCGGGACGAGTGGTGGTGTCAGGCATTCAAATTCCTGCTCGATTCGTCGAGTGAGATGGTTGGCGAGGCGAATGCTCCAACCGTTTAACTCATCCAGTTTTTCGAGCTGCCGGACAGCGACCGCTGCCTCCAGCTCAGTCATCCGGAAATTGAACCCAATCAGGGTGATGTCCGGGTCGAGCTGCATTGATGCGATCAGTTGTTCGCCATGATTCCGAACGAGTTGCAAGCGTAAAGCCAGATCATCATCGTTGGTTACGGCAATGCCACCTTCACCGGACTGGATAATCTTCCGGCTGTTGAGGCTGAACACGCCGATGTCGCCGAGGGTGCCGGCAAGTTTACCGTGACACGTCGCGGCAGCGCTCTGAGCTGTATCCTCAATCACCCGCAGGTTTTGTTCTTGTGCGACTTCAAGCAGCGGTTTCATCCGTGTCGGAAGGCCGCTCACATGCACTGCTAGAATCGCCTTGGTCAATGGTGTAATACGCTGTTTGACTGATTCCGGATCAAGATTCTGGGTTTTCGGATCAATGTCGGCGAAAATCGGAATCGCACCGTTACCGAGGATAGCCGAGACGGCGGAGGGGGCGGCGAACGGATGGGTAATCACTTCATCGCCCGGGCCGATGGCACATGCGGCAACAGCGGCATACAGCGCGGATGTAGCGGAATTCATCGAAACAGCATGTTTGACCCTGAAGCGGTTCGTCCACGCTTGCTCAAGACTCTGGACTTTTGATCCGCCGAGGAATTGTTCGCCAGGAGAAGCGTGAAACGCTGACAATACACCACTTTCCAGGACATCCAGCACTTCGCGCTGCTCGTCCGCACCGATGGTATTGAAGGGCGGCCAGTCACGCGTGATGTGGGGTGTACCGCCGAGCAGGGCGGGACGGTCAATCCAACCGATGTTGTCCAGAGTCTTGTTCACTGCCAAGGTCACTCCCCGTCAAGGTTCAGTCGGTCCAGTCTGTATTCCCTATTGAGACTGCTATTAAATCGGACACGCTTATCCGTTATTCCATCGCAACCACAAGTGGGCGATCTCCTGCGCAATACGCTCCGCACCATGACCATCGAAAAGCGCTTTGCCATTGTCCGCCAGCATGGTGCGAAGAAGCTTGTCCGTACGGACTTCGGCCAATGCCTGGCGAATCCAGTCGGCGTCGAACTCGTCCAGTTTGCCAAGGTTGACCGCAGCCTGGCTATTGCTAAAGGTGGAGGCGTTGAGCAGCTGATCGTCACTCACTACAAGCTGTAGCATTGGAACTCCGAGCCAGGCAATATCCCAGGCAGTCAGCCCTGCATCGCACACCGCTAAATCGGCATGGCGAACGTTACCTGCAAAATCAGCAGGATCTCTCAGGATCTCAACTCGGTCTGACGCTGTGTTTGCTTCCTTCAGCGTACCCCGATAGCCCGGCCCGAGGATCACGGTAATTTGTGTCCAGAAGTCGTCCTCACGTGCGATCTGCAACACACGGGCAGCCGTGTCCTCGGTGTCGCTGCCGCCGAAGGCGATAAGCAAATGTTTCGCCTCGTCTGGCTGTTCGTCACGCGGGGCAACCTCACGAACGGTGTTTCGTAACGGGAAATAGACCGGTCCAAGCAGGAAGACGGTATCGGGTTCGCCGACATATTGCGCGGACAATGCGGCTGGCGAACTGTCGATCACCAGCGACGCGGTGAAATGGTCAAAGAGCGGACCGTCCGTGAATTGCACGAGGCAATACCCCGCTGCACGGAGAACTTGCTGGCCCGTCTCGTCGAGCTGGTTGCTATCAATCAGGATCGGGCCGTCCCCGGGCTTGCATGCATGGACGATCGCTTGCAACCCGGATTCGTTGAAGTGCTTGATTTCCGCTCGCTTGTCAACAAGGGACCCTGGTTCGCAACCGTCAGGCAGCAAATAACGGACACGCGTGTCCGTAATTGCGGAGAAGACTTCGTCGACGACGGCTTTACAGCGGCGCAATCGATCGTACCCGGAGGTGTCGCCGCAGTCGGTGAAGACGGTCAATGTCCACGGTTGGCTCATGCGGCAGTCCGTGTCAAAATGAGGAATACGGTTTGCTAGTCCTGCACCGGAACCTCGCGTGCTTCACGGGGAAGCAAACCGCCCAGACGGTGCAATTTGAAGCCGGCAGCATCGGCGATCTCCGCCAGTTCATATGGATTGTACCAGCTGTGCCCGACGGTCGGCTGCAGGTATCCATCGCTGAACTTCGACCAGAGCCGGTTCTTCGTCGTTAAGTAAAACCTGCCACCACTGTTCAGGCGCGGTGCCAGGGCGTGAAATACGTCCCGTGGATCCATGCCGCATTTCTGCAGCACACCCAGCATGCTGATCAGGTCGAACCCGGACAACGAGTCCGGCAGAGTGGCCAGATCTGCGATGTGAAATTCATGTGGACTTTGCAATGACTTGGCGCGAGCACGCTCGATCATCGCGGGGGTGATGTCGACTCCGGCCAACCGCTCGAAACGGTGGCCGTGCTCTTCCGCCGTGACGAAGAAATCTGCTTCGCCGCAGCCAACGTCCAGCCATGAACGCACAGTATCAAACGGCAGTTCACTCAGCCCGAAGCGAAAGCGGCCGAGCATGCTTTCTGTTCCACCCCACACGCAACGTTGCCAGGCAGCCGGCAGACGGGACGCCTGCTGGTATTCGTCAATCACATCCTGTTTGCTTACCTGTACCAGAATGGAATTCTGGATACGCGTATCCGATTTGCGATCAGTGGGCTTTAACATCGCTGAGAGTTATCGTTTCTCGCTGAATTCGCTTGACTGTCGAACGATTCCGCCTGGCATCTACGAAATTCGGACATCGATGTCGCTTATTCAATCCACGCGTGAAAAGTGACCAGCGACGACACCGGCTTCAGGTTGGCGCGGGTGAAGATGTTGAGCACGGTGTAATTATGGGTTTGTGCGCCCGCTTCGAGCAATGTGACCTTGTCGCGCATCGCCTGTTCGAAGGTCTGATAAAGTGCCAGTCCGAGCCCCTTGCCCATGTGCACCTCATCTACTGTAATCAACCACAAATAGCCAAGTTTCACCCCCCCGGCTTCATGAACATCGGCATCTTCCTTACCGACCACAAAGCCGACATGTTCGTCATCCACTGTCGCGACATATACCAGCGTGTCCGGATCATCCAGGAATCGTTCCGTCAGCGCTTCGTAGAAGTAGTCCGCCCGTTCGCGTGGCACCGAGGGGTCGTTGTAGATCCGGCTGTGACGAAGCGCATTTGTCCCAAGACGTGTCAGCGTAGCCCGCATCTTCATATCGGTCGGATTGTATGGTTGGATGAATCCTGACCGAGGTTCGGTGATGCTCGTCGGTTCGCGATCCTGACTGAAATCCTTGAGGAAGATGTTGCGACTGTCGGTGACACGGAAGCCGACACTTTCGAGGGCATGCATGGACGGGTAATCGTCCCCACGGATGCGGGCGGTGAGCAGGCCCTGGCCGGGACGCAGGGTTACCACCACGCGACTCAGAAGGCGGTGTTTCTCCTCGATGTTACCGCCAGCCATAGCGTCAATGCAGATCACCGGGCGGCCGAGGATTTCCTCGTCCCATTTGAGCTGGTGCGTGCGGAGCACAGCGACCAGGTCGTCGTCTTCCTCGAGGACACGGATTTCGCCCTCCAAGCCGCCGAGCAGCCGGGCGGTGCGCAACGCCTGGACGTCCACCCCCCACGGTGCGAGGGTCTCCTGGTAGTCGCTGGATGTTGTGTTCGCCAGCCAGTTGGTGAGACGAAAATCGTTCACCGGAAGGGTCAGGGTGCTGATGGATTCTCTCATGCCGCGCACCATCGTCGGTTGCTGGATTGGACCGGGCCCGGACGATCACAACGCGCCGGTCATCGCAGCAAAGGTACAAGGAAAACGCACGATTCGCCGCCAGGCAGGGGCGCTCCCGCTCGCACGGGTGAGACAGATCCCGTTCCGGCCGCAAAAGGACTATCAGGCGTGGACCTCTCCAGCAGGCGTGGTCAGGAAATAAGTTAAAGTAGGCGATTAACTATTATTAATCGATTGGCCAGGTTGTTGGCTGCTGCTACAGGACAGAGAGCGTGTGTATTATCTTGAGCTGGATTGCCCTGAAGCCGCTGAATGGGTACAAAAACGGGTGGTTTGCGGAAAGACGCTGGCGACTAACAGAGTGCAAGGAAGCAGACAGGGAGGCCGGACTATAAAGCTGGCGAGGCAAAATCGTTGCGTAAACACTTGAAGTTTCCCAAGCTAGCGGCGTACTGGCCCTGTCCATCGAGCGGCAAAAGCGACCGGCAGAAATCTCCCACTTGGGAGCGTTTTTTCACCCTGTAGTCCCTCGCAGAAAGAATGATAACATGTTGATATTATAACGTTAAGACTCCGGCACGGCGCTTGCCTTACGCGTTGGCAAGACAACAGACGGAGTGATGATGAAGTTTCTCAGTTACGCACGGCGGATGCGTGGGCAAACGGCGTTTGTGTATGGCGGCAAAGCACTGGACATGGACCTCGAAGGTGGGTTGGAAGAAGTCCTCGACGGGCTGGTTGATCAGGGCGCGCGCCGGATTGTGCTCACCCTCGGCTCGATGAAATTCCTGCATTACACCCTGTTCGCTGGGTTGCTGGCGGTGCAGCGCCGGTTGCAGGAACTGGGCGGCGACCTGGTGCTGGCAGAGGTGCCGTGGTTCGTCGAGATGCGGTTCCAACAGCTGGGGGTCGCGCACCGGTTCGCGATGGTGCCGCATGCGGGTGTGGTCGAACGTGCGGAACGATTGACGCTGAACCTGGACGATCAGGATTCGATCATTCCGGGGTGATAGCCGGTAATCGGCTAGGTTATCGGCTATCGGTGGTTGGTGGTCAGTAACTGACAACTGACAACAGATTTCAGGCTTCGGGGCAAATACCGCATTTCGCAGCCTGAACCATGACAACCGACATGCGAATGCATCATGTCGGGCCACGCGTTTATCCTGGAGACGTTGCCGGTTTATCAGGTAGATGCTTCACTGCGTTCAGCATGACACCCTTGCGTCCACGGACTGAAGTCCGTGGTAATACTTTTTTGCAGACCGCAGACCGCAGATCACTACCCGTCGCCCGCAGTCGGCAGCCCGTCATCCGCCGACCGCAGTCGGCAGCCTGTCATCCGCCGACCGAAGCCCGCTGTCGGCAGCCCCGATACCTACTTCCACTTGTCGACGAGGGTCAGGATATCGCGAATGTCCTTGAGGATAGCGTTCGCCAGTGGCCTAGGCGCTTCCTCGGGCAGTTCGGCACCGTAATGTGCGTGTGCGGTTCGCATCCCGATCCGTTTCGCGCCAAGCAGGTCCCGATCGATCCAATCACCCACCATCAATGCTTCTTCCGGCTGCAGGCGTAAACGTGAGAGGGCCAGCCGGTACGGTTCCGGCGAGGGTTTGGTCTGGCCGGTGTCGTCAAAGGTGACGACGGTGTCGAACAGATCCTGCAGCTGCAGGTAGCACAGCCGCAGCCACGCCTGCACCGAGGGCGCGTCCGAAACCACCGCGATTTTGATCCCCTGCTTGACGAGATCGACGAGCGTCGACCGGGTATGGGGAAACGGAACCAGCATCGCCTCACGCACCCGCCGGTAGGCGACAATTCCCGCCGCGAGGATCTTCGGATCAACCTTGCCGAGGACATCGCCCAACATGTGATCGAAAACATTCTGGAATTCGATCCCCTCCAGCTCATACACCTGGAAAATGCGTCTGTTGACCTCTTCCGGAGTCAGGGGCAGGCCGGCGTCAATCATCGCCCACGCCGCTGCTTCGACGGCCTTTTCCTTCATCGAGATGAAATCGAACAACGTGTTGTCGAGGTCGAAAATGACTGCGCGGAGCTGCACATCCGAGTGCGCGACCGGTTCGTCGTCATGCTCGCTGGGGTCGAAGTCGTGCGGAAGGGACATGGTCTGGTCACGGTTGATGGTTGCGCGGTGGACAAGCCTGTCGCTGTCCACCGCAGCAAGGTCGAGAGAAAACGGCCCGGGGGCAAGCCGGACCGTGTGTGTTCGTTCGAAAAACGGGGCGTGGATTACGCCTTATCGTCGGCGTCCGCCGCAGGACGTTTCTTCTTGCCGTGACGGCCGCGCACCGCCTTGCCGTTCTTCTCGGCGTATTCTTCCTGATCGGTGCTGCCGTAATACTCGCTGTACGGCTTGTAATAGTAGTAGCTCTGGTAGTAGCCGTACATGCTGTAGTACACCATGCCGTACTTGCGGATCGACTGGTTGAGCACCGTGCCGAGCACAGGAACGTGCAAGTTCTGAATCAGGTTCAGTGCGTTTTCGAAGTTACGGATCTTGGTGCGTTCGGCGTGCGCGATCAGTACCAGGCCGTCCGCCAGGGTACCAAGCAAACGGGAGTCGACGGCCGGCAGTACAGGCGGCGAATCCAGCAGCACGTAATCGTACTGGCTGCGAAGCTCGCCAAGCACCGCGTTCATCCGTTGCGAGCCGAGCAATTCGGACGGGTTGTGCTGGTTGCTGCCCGCCGGAATGATGTCGAGGTTGTTGACGTGTGTCGGAATGATCACGTCGTGAATGCTCGAACTGTCCGTGTTCAACAGGCTGTCGGACATGCCCGGTTTACGGGGAACGTCAAACAGCTTGTGCTGCATCGGACGGCGCAGGTCGCAATCGACCACAATGATGCGCTTGCCGCTCTGTGCGATGGAAATCGCGAGATTCGCTGTGGTTAGCGACTTCCCTTCGGACGGCAACGGACTGGTGATGACGAAACAGTTGATGTTCCGTTCCGCCGCCTGGAAGAACAGGCTGGTCTTGATCGAACGCAGGGCCTCGAGGAACCACGAACGGGTCGAGATGTTCGTGATCAACTTGCCGCTGTTTTCCATCGAAGCTTTCGACCCTTTGCCGGTCACCGTGTCCTTGGCTTCAATCGGTGGAAGCACACCGAGGACAGGAATCCGGAAATTGTCGGTGATGTCACGGTCGACGTCTATCGTTTGAATCGAATAGTCCACTGAGAACGATACGACAACCCCGAGCAGCAGCGAGAACAGCAGCGCCGCGGCCAGTTTCTCCGGCGTGTGCCGCGCGAGTGGCGCGGGCGTGGTCGGATCCTCCAGCACCTTCAAGCCGCCCAGCTGCGCGGCCATCTTGATGCGCGCTTCTTCACGTTTCTCGAGCAGGATTTCGAGCGTCTGTTTGAGAACGTCACGTTTCCGCAGCAAACGTGTGTATTCGAGAATGTCCTCGGAAATGTTCGGGTGCTTCTGCCGGAACTGGTACAGCTGGCGGCGGAGGTAGTTGACACGAGTTTCCGCCTGGTCCTTGTCCAGCGCCAGCTTGCGGATTAATTCCTGCAGGTTTTTCAGCGACAGGTCGCCGTCCATATCGGATTTCGCGCCGCCGAGCATGGACGACTGCATCATGTTGGACGCCAGGGTGCGACGGAGGACGGTCAACGAGTCAATGAACGCTGCGGGTCTGCCCTGTTCTTCAGCCAGCCGAATTTCTTCCTTCAGCTGGTCCATATGCAGGCGGACATTCTGAGCATAGTCGTTCCCGGCGGAATCCGGAACCGTGGCGAGGTTGTCCAGCGCTTCCTGTACCTGCCGTTCGTAGGAACGCAAATTCAGGTTGATCAGGTTTAGATTGGCTTCGGCGTCCGCAAGGCTGCTTTCGATGTTGGTCAACTCCTGCGCGATGCCCTTGTCCGGATCATCGACAACAAACTGCTTCTCCCGCAGGAACCGTTGCAGATCCTCTTCCGCTTCAATGGTCTTCTGGTTGAGGTCGACGAGCTGCTCGTCAATGAAATCCACCACCGCTCGCGCTTCCTGCTGATCGAGCAGCGAAATGCGTGCGCGGAAAACGTCCACTGCCGCCGCGACAAACGGTTCGACCAGATCCTCACGCGCGGAAACCGCGGTCAGGGTGAACAGACCGGGCTGGCGAGGATCGCGGGAAAAATTCACCGCGCTCATTGCCATCCGGTTCGGTGCCGGACCAAGCTCAGGCATGCGCTCGGCGACTTCCATGCCGACCGCCGTGCGATAATCTGAACTCTGTAGAATGGACGTGTAGTAGTGTTCCGGCTTGGTCGGATCGTTTCCACCGCCCATCACACTGGTGATCGCAAGCGTGGTTTCCTGCACCGGGACCATCACCACCGAACGGGACATGTACATCCGGGTCGCGTTCAACGAGATGTACGTCACCGGCGCCATGATCACGATCAACGTGACCACCAGGATCCACGGTCGCTTAAGGATTGAGAACAAAATGCTTTGAAACGAAATTCGCCGGCCGATAAACCCGGTTTCTTCCGGTTCCGGCGAATGGTGGTTCTGAGAATTTGTCGGGTGATGGTTCATCATCAGACTGGCTGTCCTACGTTGTCCGGCTTCATGTGCTATGTTCGCATCTCGGTCAGATTCGTGAAAGAATCAGGATAGACGATGCCACCAGGGCGAGATCTCGCATGAAACCGGCCCAGAAAGAAAATGTCTTCCAATCGTCCCGAAAACTGACGATGATCACGTCCCCGGGATGTACCGGAGGATAGTCAGAACCTCGCTCGAGCATGTCTTCCATGTCAAGCTCGACCTCGCGCTGCGAGGGTTCCAGGTTCGACCGAATGAAGCGGATATTGTTCAGATCTGCCTGGCGAGACGGGCCGCCGGCGAGATAAATCATGTCGATCACGTTCGCGTTCAATGTCGGTACGTAGGGTCCCGGCAGGTTAACCGCACCGATCACCCGCACATACGAATCCCGCTCCAGCAACGGAACCACAACCAGATCACCGCTGCTGACATAAACCGGAGTGAAGTTCTCCGCGTCCTGGGCGGCGTAACTGATCAAGTCCACTTCTTCAATCACCTGGCCGGATGGTCTGTCCCGGATGATCGCAATGCGACGAAGGTCTGCGTCTTCCAACGGGCCGCCGACACTGGCAAGCACACTCTGAATGTCCGCCGGGCCGCGCACTTCGGTATCGCCAGGCGACTGCACCGCACCGACAACACGCATCTCGATCATCGCGTAATGTGACAGGTTGACGAACACCAGCGGGCGGTCAACAACCCGGTTCAACGCCCGAGTCAGCAACTCCTTCAAGTCCTCGGCCGTCATCCCGTCCACCGGAATGTTGCCGAGCAACGGGTAGTCGGTCGTGCCATCCTGATGCACGATGACCAACTGCGAGAATTCCGGATGCCCAACCACAGTCACGTTGATCACCGTACCCGCCTCGATCGTCTCGATCTGGGCCGTACCGGTGAGAGGTGTGAACAGCATCAGGGCGGCCAGCAAACTGAAGAACAGTGGACGCCAGGAGTTGCGGGCGTAACGAGCAGCGCCATCGACACGAACAACCGGTGAACGATAGGTCATGTGCAAACCGATTTCGGATGTTTGTCAGGTTGAATGGAGTGAGAATCGATATCGTTTTCAGGACACGAAGGGATGCATGTACGACCTATGAGTTCCGCGCAGAACCAGTCAGCTGCCCCATGCCCGTTCAGGCTTGATACAATTCATGCCTGAAACAGCGAACATAGCCATGATCGTGCCAGAACCGCAATCATTCCGTGTTCATACTGGAGTCGAAGATGCGAAAACATGACGGGTTAATCCGTCACCTTTTCGCGATGGAGACTCAGTGAGACAGCGAGGTGGTCGCTAACCGCCAGCGGCTCGGACATGATACGGCTGATCCCGTCAAAATCACGTGCAAATACCTGGTCGATTCGCAGGAACGGCAGCCCGGACGGCCATGTTGCACCCATGCCGGATCCGCCAGCCATCCACATGTCGGAGAGACTGCCACGCATCAACCGCATCAACCGGTCGGTGGGGGTGCTGTTGAAGTCGCCGAGCACGATCACCGGACCGTCCACGGTTTCCACTCGTTCGAGCACGCGTTTCACCTGGTGTTCGCGTACGTTCCACGCCTTGCCGACCTTCGAAATTGGAGCCCAGCGTGGCGTCGAAGCCATGTGGACGCCGATAACGTGTACCGTGTCGCCGTCCGAGATCACGCCCACCGCCGGGAAGAACCGGTGAGTATCCTCGAGGTCCGGCACCTGGATCGAATCGGCGTAGACGAACGGTGTCCGGCTCAGCAAGACAACACCCGCAGTGCCGTCCTCGGCGTACTGCACGTTCATGTAGGGGAAGCCGAAACGCGGACCGTATTCGCGGATATAATCCATCCCGCTTTTGGGCAGCTCCTGCACGCAGGCGAGGTCGATGGCATCCTGCTTCAACCATGAAAGCCACGACCCCTCGCCATGACCCTGGCTGTTGAACGTCATCACCCGCAGCGCTTTCGGGCTGTCAGGTTTGTTGGCGATGAACGGAACCGTGCCCAACAGTTCGACGAACAGGATGACGACGAAAAAGAAGCTGGTCGCGGCTTCAATGTGACGCTTCGAAGAGTACCAGTGTAGCGCCTGCACGAACAGGAAGGGCAGCAGCACCAGGCGCAGGATCTGCTGGCCGGTGACCGACTGCAGAACGTCAAACCAGCCGAGCCCGAAATAGGGCATGACGACAAAAACCGCACTCACGGCGGTGATCAGGCGCAGGGTGAACAGCACAGGTTTGAAATCGCCGGAACGCAAACAAGACTCCGTAGATCGTGCAAAGCTCCGCAAAGATAAGCGCGAAAGGGACGGCTCGACCGTGCAACTGTCCCACCAACCGGCGTGCCGGAGGTTCCCTGCACCCGAGAAGGTCTCGTCCGCGTCTGCAAGCAGACACGGGCACGAGACGGAGATTCCCTGCAAGCGAGAAAGCCTCCCGCGTTTCCTTGGCTGAACCGCCGTTCGCTACCTTACCTTCGTGCCATTCTTCCCCGTTGCCCTGTTCGGAGAACGCATGAACCGCCTGCAAGCCCGGTTGTGGACGCTTACGGTTGTATTCATCCTGACGCTGATCGCCTCGCCATCGCTCGCGACGGATGTCCGTCTCAGCGATCCGGTCTATCCCTTCCTCGAACGCGCGGATGTGCTCGGCTACCTGTACAAACCGTTGCCCGGGTCGAAACCGTACACCCGTGTTGATGTGGCCCAGCACCTGATCGCGATTATCGATCACCGCGATCAGCTCAGCCGGGTCGACCGTGACCAACTCGAGTATTTCCGCTACCAGTTCCGGGATGAACTTCGCTACCTCGGCGAAAGCACCGATCCGGACTACCGATCCTTCTGGGAGAAATGGGAGGGACGTCCGGAGTGGCTGTTCCCAAACGGGTACGACATGCTGTACTTCGAAGGCGATGACAGCGACTGGACGATCGCAATGAACCCAACCGTCAAGGGGGAGTATTACGACCGTCTCCCGGCGGCGGTGGGCGACGAGGTCATCTCCACCCGAGTTGTCGCAAATGGTGGCGTATTACGCTTTCGCAGCGGACCGTGGAGCGCCTTCGGTGCGGTGGCGGACAACCACATCGTGATGGACCCGGCGATTGTCGACAGTGTGCGTTATCCGTACGATGTCAGCGGTCCCACCGGCCACAGCCCGGAGCTGCTCGATTTTTACGACACCGAGGCGGAGGTCGCGTACCAGAGCGAGCATGTGCTGGTGCATCTCGGCAAGGGACGGCAGCGCTGGGGTGACGGCAACACCGGCGGCCTGCTGATTAACGATTACAGCCTGCCGTACACGCACTTCCGGTTTGTCGGAAACTGGGGACCGTTCCGCTACACCAACGTTCAAGCCCGGCTGCAGACGGAACCAAGGATCGTGCAGGATTTCTACCGCGTGGAAGGCATCGGCGGAACTCGCAACCTGTACGCGCAGAAGTGGTACAGCGCGCAACGGTTCGAGTTCAACGTGCACCGCAACTTCCGCTTCGCGTTCTTCGAGCAGGTGATCTACGGCGAACGCGGCTTTGATGTCGAATACCTTAACCCGCTGATCTTCATCCAGGGACAGGAACACTACACCGGCGACCCAGACAACATGATGCTCGGTGGTGACTTCCGCTGGCTGGCGTTCAACCGGGCCATCTTCCACCTGCAGATTCTGTTCGATGAGTTCGTCTTCGCCGACCTCGGCAGCGACGACTACTCGAACAAGTGGGCGTACCTCGCCGGTGTGAAGTGGATGGACGCGTTCAACGTCAGGAACAGCCAGCTGTTCGTGGAATATGTCCGCATCCGGCCGTATGTCTACTCGCACAAGTTCCAGATCAACCGGGCGACCCACCTGAGCGCGAACCTAGGCTACGGTATCCCGCCGAACAGCGACAATTTCGTTGTCGGTTGGCGGCAACAGGTGGCACGTGGCGCAGCGGTAACAGTCCATGTACGCGGCTACCGGCACGGCGCAAACCCGGAGGGGATCGTCATTGGCGGAGATGTCTACCACTCCGATCACGATAACCTCGCTGTGCGGGACAGCGTGCCGTTTCTGACCGGCGACAAGGAAACCCAGCGGGAGGTCGGCCTCGCCGTTGAACTGGAACCAATCCAGCATCTGCAGACCACGTTCAACGTGCGCTATGTCGATCGCGAACTGCTGCCCGAAGAAGGCGCGGGCGTGAAGGAAAGCGACGTTCTGTTCCAGGCAGTGGTACGTTGGTTCCCGACGTTCTAGGTGAACGGCGTAGGGCGATTGGCTGTAGGGTTGGCGTGGCCCGACTTGGTGTGTTTGTGTCCAAGTCGGCTGTCACGGCTCTGGGTTATCGGCAAAAGCTGTACGCGATAGATAAAAAAGTGCCCCAGACATTCATGTCTGGGGTCATCCGAACGTTGAACCAATAACACTTCTTGCCCGTGTTGGCTGTGACAACGCGAGCTATCCAACATCGCGGTCACTCAACCGCCGCGCCGACATGCAGCCCGTTGCTGAGGATGTGATCGAAGTCGATCGCGCCCTGCACCGGATGAAACTCACCGTGTGACGTTTCCTCTTCGTAGTCCAGCGCAAATTCACCGCGCGCGATCTGTGCAAGCGCATCCAGTACACGATCCACATCCGTCTCAGTGTTGTACAGGCCGAACGAGACCCGCACCGCGCCGGGAATCAGCGACTTGTTCCCGGTCTGGACCTGTTCCGAATACTTCCGTGCTTCTTCCGGCGAAACCTCCATCATCGTCAACACGAACGGGTGCGCACAGAAACAGCCATTGCGCACGCCGATTCCGTGCTCGTAGGCCAACGCCGCCGCGACCTTGGCGTGCGGGACACCATCGAGGTTGAACGCGACCACGCCCAGCCGACGGTCGAGCTGGTCCGGGCCGAGGCCGTACATCGTCGCGCCGGGGATTTTTTCGAGACCTTCGAGGAACCGTTTCGTCAACCGCCGCTCGGCCTCTTCCAAGACGTCCCAGCCGATATCGTTCAACGCGCGCATGGACGCCGCCATCGCCACCGCGCCGACCACATTCGGGCTGCCGGCCTCGTCACGGTTCGGCGGATCCGCCCAGAACACCGCGTCCGGCTCGACCGCCTTGACCGCGCCGCCACCGCGCACGGACGGGCACGTAGTCGCGAAAAACTCACGCGGGCCGACCAATGCGCCGCCACCAAGCGGCGCGTACATCTTGTGCGCGCTCAACATCAGGAAGTCGATCCGCTCGTCGTCATCGTTGCCGGCCATGTTGATCGGGACATGCGGCGCGAGCTGCGCGGCATCCACCGCGATCCGGACGCCGTGCTTGTGCGCGACACGCGCGAGGTCGTGAATCGGCTGGATCGTGCCGGTCACATTCAACGCGCCGGTGATGCTGACCAGACGCGCACGGCCGGCCTCCTGCCGCAACACCTTGTCGAGATCGTCCGGATCGATTTCGCCCGCCGGACTGACCGGGATACGGGCAACCCGTCCGCGATCTCGCCACGGCAAATCGTTGGCGTGATGCTCGGCATGGCTGATGATCACCGACTGGTCGTTATCGTGCGGGAATTTTGCCGCGAGACGGTTGATCGCGTCGGTGGTGTTGTGGGTCAGTACGACACAGTGATAATTGAGGTCGGCGCCGACATACTTCAGCACCTGCTTGCGCGCCATCTCGTACCACGCGGACGCCAGCTGGCTCTTGTAGCCCGCGCCACGGTGGATGCTGGCGTACCAGTCGAGCATGCGGTTGGTTTCGTCACGGACGACCTTCAGCGCCGGTGTCGACGCCGCATTGTCGAGGTTGAGGTAGGGGACTTCACGTCCGTCATGCACCGGCGTCGGCGTGTTCACACCGACCACCAGCTCCCGCAATTGCTCACTGGTCATCACACTCTCCACCACTGTTGACGCCTTCCCCCGGCGGTCAGACACATCCCTGTGATGCGGCGAAACCTGGTTCGATGCGCCTAACTTCGCATGGTGAAACGAACGATGGGGAGGAGTCAAGAGGTTTCGAGACGCAAGGAGGGATAGTTGATGCTACGGAGAGGGGGTGGTATGGCTAGCTGTGCCTCGTGTGTCATCCTGACGCCGCAGGCGGAAGGATCTCCAAATCCAACCATCTCAAATCCTCGTGGAAAAGCTGTCAGAGCTGGAGATTCTTCACTTCGTTCAGAATGACACCTGGTGGCTAACTACTGTTCACCACCGTCTCTTATACGCACCGCCAACGCGACATCGTCCGTAATCACACCGCCCACTCCCGGTGTAGCGAACAGCTGTCGCAGGTCCGCTTCCTCGTTCACCGTCCACACCCACACCGGGCCACGGAAGCCGCGCACATGCTTGAGGAACCCATAGCGCAGGAACGGTTGCCCCGGGATCAGGGCGGACGCGCCGCACCGTCCCGCGCGACGCATCGGGTACAATTCGCCAAGCCGCGTGAACGGGCCGAACTTCGGCTCGTCGGTGCCGAGAATCAGGCCCGCCGCCAGTTGCGGCCAGCCAGTGCGGATCGTCTTCACTACGCTGTCGTGGAACGAGCTGTAGGTTACGCGTTGCGGGGTGAGGTAGCCGCTGACCAGGTCGACCACCTGCCGCTCGTAGCCAACCTCCTTCAGCTCGATGTCCCAGAGGATGTTGTCGCCGAAACGGGCGAGGGCGTCCTGCAGGGTCGGGATCTCGTACCCGCAGTCACGGCTGATCGCGGGTAGGTCGGCGGACTCGACTTCGGCGAGGGTTATGCCCGGCGGACCGGGGTCGTGATGGAGAACAAGAACGCCGTCCCGGGTGTGGCGAACGTCAGTCTCGATCCGGTCCGCGCCGAGTTCGATCGCTTTCGCGAATGCGGCGAGCGTGTTCTCGTGCTCGACCGCCGACGCACCCCGATGGGCAATGATCTCGACCCGGTTCATGGCCGAATCCAAGAGGACGTGCCCGTGTCCGCTTGCGGACGCGGACGAGGAGAACTGGAATCGCGTGCGGATGTGCCCGTTCTGAAAACTTGCGAACGCGGATCAACCGAACCTCGAAGATCTGGGGATATCATGACCGGTTACGCCGGTACGAGATCAGCACATCAATGAAGAATTCCTTGCCGAGGGGGGCGTCACGACGGGTGCGGATCGAACGCAGCATCTCCTCTTCCTCCGGCGTGATCGCCAGCATCAGACGGGAACGTTCGTCCTCGAGCAACTCCGTCAACCCGGGGTGGGGACGGCTGGTTGACAACGATTCGTAATGCACGCCCTCCGGCTCGTGCGCGGTGAACGAGCCCCCGGATCGCGCGCTGGAGTTGCCGGTGTCTGGGTGGCCTTGGTCGTTTTGCGAACCGGGTGTTTGCGACTGCTGCCCCCGCGACAGCGGATCGCGCCAGAAATCGGCCGGATTCACCCCGAGCACGGTCGCCAACCGGCGCACCGTGTCCGCCCGCGGTTCCTCGCGTCCGTTCTCGATCAGGCTCACCGTCGCACGGTCAATCTCCGCGCGGTTGGCGAGCTGCTGCTGGGTCAGACCGGCACGACGGCGATACTCACGCATCGTGCGGCCAAACCGCTGTGCATCCTCGGCTGAGTGCATACATCACGTCATCGTAAACAAACCCAACCTGAAGGTACATATGTTCAGTGGTCGAATGCAACGTGCGCACAACACCCGGGGAGGCGTGCGGGGATAAGACAACATGGGCAGGCGTGAGTCCTGAGTCCTGAGTCTTGAGTCCTGGTCTTGAGTTGGCGAGGAGGGGGGTCGCAGGTCGTTTGCCCTGACGGCAGAAGAGCTCGTCGGGATTATCTGAACTCAATTTTCAAGGGGGAACAGTCGTGCGAAACAGGGCTGACCCCGTTGCCTCATGGAACCATTCCATGGTATCCTGTTTGTGACACCCGGATTGCAGGACAACCCGGGCCATCCGCGATATCGCCGAGGTGACCAATGACACGCCCTAATCTGACATTTCTACAGCTGGCCCGATTCCTAATCGTCTTCCTGCTACTGACCGCATTCACCTCCACCGCTCAACCACCGGACACCCTGTGGACTCGCTCTTGGGACTTCGATGAGGAAGATGTCGGTGAATCGGTCAAAGCCACGCGTGATGGTGGCTACATCCTTGGTGGCTGGTCGAATCCGCCCGCTCCGGGGGAAGACTTGAACGGGATATTGGTCCGAACAGACGGCGACGGCAACGAAATCTGGCATCTCAATACGGTGATGGACGGGACTGAAAGTGTTCATTCCGTTACTCAGACACCAGACGGAGGATTCGCCGTTTGCGGGGGGTCTCCGAACTTCACGCAAGACGGCAGCTACGCTGCCTTTGTCATCAAACTGGATCCGGACGGCAACATCCTGTGGACCCGTTGGGCGAACTGGCCGAACCTTACAAATTGGGCATCCTGCGTGCAGGTAGCGACAAACGGCGATCTGCTGGTGTATGGTTACGGGCCGTACTTTCGCCCCTTTGTCTGGCGGCTGACCGAAAGTGGACAAGAGCGCTGGCGGCAGGTGTACCATCCGTGGAACGTTTTTTCCGAATACTATTTTCCCCGTTTTCTTGAGGCGACCGCGGACAACGGCTGCGTCTTTGTCAGCACTTACTGGCCTGGCGACCAGCCGGATAACGAACCCCGTGCCGGGATTGTGAAAGTAGACCAGGCTGGGAACATTGAATGGTTCTCTGGTAACGAGCCCGTTGATGCCGAACCGTATTGCGTGCGTCAACTCCCGGATGGCGCCTTTCTCGTTGCGGGCTTGCAGACCGTGTTACCCGACTACATCCCGACCCGCATGCTGACCCGGTACGAAGCAAACGGAGATCTGTCGTGGGTTAGAGTATATAACAATCTGGAACTTCATAGTATAATCGCATGCGCAGTACAATCGCCCGAAGGTATGCTTTATTGCGGTGGTTCGGTTTATGATATCAACTTAGGGCACCAGCGTTGGCTTTCGAAAATAGACCCAACCAATGGGGATATCATCTGGGATTCAATTTTCCAACCTGGACGGCTTCTTAGTCTGACCGTGAGTCGTGATGGTGGACTGGCATATACCGGCTGGGATCAAACTCCTACGAATCTGATTGAGAGTGAAGATCTTCTTCTGGTTAA
Organism: bacterium; assembly: GCA_963675295.2. Classification (GTDB taxonomy): domain Bacteria; phylum Electryoneota; class Electryoneia; order Electryoneales; family Electryoneaceae; genus BMS3BBIN04. The sequence goes on along the minus strand of CAXXKJ010000002.1, from coordinate 19,494 downwards.
ACATGAACCAGAAATCGAGGTTCAATTGCAGGCATGGACACCTGCGATCCCAGCCGAAGGTGGCTGGCTACGGTATGGCGCGCAAGTAACAAACATATTAGTCGAACCGACACCTTTGGATGCGTGGATCGTCGTCACCGGACCGAACGGCCAGCGCACTCCCCTGAACAGCTTTCCCGTCACACTTCAGCCTGGCGCGACTTTCAACCGCTACCGGATCAACGTCTGGATTCCTGCCGCCGCCCCGAATGGTGAGTACACTCTCGAAGCCCATCTCGGTGTCGCGCCCCCGGAAATCCCGCCCGGCGGACCCGGCGGCAGCCGGACCATGGGGCTCGGATCGTTCACGTTTACCAAGGGTCAGTAAGCTCGCAGTTTTTCGCGATTCGGTGATTTTGGTCTCCGGAGAGCCGAATCGGCTCTGTTTGGTTTGTTGGGTATTGACAACATAAACCCAACACGCTATACTGTCTGCCGACCGGGATGCCGGATGCACCCCGCACACGAAGTCCCCCACTGTTGAACCCGGTCACCCGCAAACACGATAAACTGAGTCACGTCCATGCCACCTCTGTGTCCAACAGCGACAGCCGCATCAACCGCACTGGATCCCATCCAGGTGGGGACGACAACAAATATCCGCACCTTCCCACGCATGCACCCACGACCGTCCCGCCGCCGCCCCGCTCCGGCATCGGTCCTCCGGGTCCCGGGTGTCCGGCCTGCCTTTTCCCGCCAGCATGCGTCTCCCTCCTCCTCCCGCCGGACTGCGCAAGCCCCCTTGTGCCACCCGGGAATCCCCGCCCCGACGGTCCGGTCCCTGCCCACCGGACCGTCGGGAGACCAGTGAACTGCAGCTCTGAGCCATGAGCCATGAGCCTTGAGCTGAAGACATAAACCCTGAAGCCGTTTCGCTTCCTTTCGCGTCTTTCGTGGACACAATCTGTTCCTCACACCTCATTCCTCACACCTCAAACCTGTCCCAAAGGAGATCCCATGGAACTCACCCCGAAACTGCTCGCCGCGGCCGACATGTGCAGCGCCGGCGAGGAGGTCAACCTTGACGAACTCGCGTTCCTGCTGCGTTACGCCGCCGATGAACTCGGCAAACGTCCGCAGTCCGGCGAGCAGCACGAAGCCCTGTTGACTGCGATGCGGAAGCGTCTGCTCGCACGGTGCGACCTGCTCGGCCGTCCCGAGAGCGAACGCGCCGAAGTACGCGCGGCATCCATTGAGCGCCTGGTCGAGATCGAGGAAGCGCTCGACAGCGAGCTGCAGCGCCGGTTCCCCGACGACACGCTGACCGATCCGCCGGCCGGTGACACTTCCTCGCAGCCGTTCCCCGTTGGCAAGTATCGCAGCGGATTCGTTGACCCCACCTGAGTTCACCCAGCGCACAACCGTGACGCATGAGTCCTGTCTCGCAGGGCGTTTCCGTCGAAACAACCGGTGCGATTCGAGATGATATCCCGCGTGTTGTGCACGTTTTGTTGTCTTATTCCAACACAACCCAGAGGAGTACACCATGAGCGCACCGTATACCGTCACCAACGAAGGCATCGGCGGCGGCCCGTTCCTGACTATGACCATCATCGACAACGGCGACAAGGGATTCACGCAGGACGACATCGAGAGTAACTCCACCGCGTGCATCGTCTCCGGCAACAACGAAGTGTCGAAAGGCTCCAGCGGCGACAAGCTGTTCGGCAAGGTGGTCTGGGTCAGCACCGACCTCGTGCCCGGCACCACCCGTCCCGCCACCTGCGCCGTGCAGGCGCGTGGCGTCGCACGCTTCTCGGTTGGCAGCCCTGCGCCGACGGTCAATGGCATGGTCGAGGTGAACGGCGCCGGGAAGGTGATCAAAGCCTCCGCCGCGACCGACATCCCCGCCGGCGGCCACCTCCACCGTGGCCAGGTGATCGCCGTGAACAGCGGCGACGGCAGCTGCGACGTGTGGCTGGGCTGATGTGAAAAGAAGGCTGCGGACTGCGGACTGCGGTCAGTGGTAACACCAGTCCACAGGCCACCCGAGCCGCGTCCGCGTTTGCAAGCAAACACGGGCACCAGATCCGTGCCTCACCGATACCGCGTCCGCGTCTGCAAGCAGACACGGGCACCAGATCCGTGCCTCACCGATACCCCATCCGCGTCTGCAAGTCTTTTGACACGGGCACCCTGCGACATTGACACCCGGGTCACACGATGACCCGGGCCACCTTCACACCTCATACCTCACACCTGACTTTGGAGATACACCATGAGCGTTGACCTGTCCCAGGCCACGAAGTTGAAGTCCACCGTGGTCGAACACTCCCGCGCCGGCAACCTGGCGTTGTACCATGAAGCCCAGGAAGCGGGCCTCACGTTGACCGAATGGCTCGAACTGAAGGACCCGTCCCCGCGTGACGAACAGGGCCGGATCCAGTCCGATCTGGACGCGTTCGAGCGGCAGCTGGCGGTGCAGAATGTTGTCACCAACGGCCGCGAGGCGATTACCGTCGAACAGTTCTTTGTCGGCGGCGCGTTGATCCTGCTGCCGGAATACATCCTGCGCGAGATCAAGCGTGGCTACACGATGGTGCAGGACCCGTCCGAGCTGGTCGCGGTCAGTGTGCCCGAGCAGGGTCCGACCGTGCGCCCGATTTACCTGCAGACGGATGATGCGAAGAAGACCGCTGGCAAGCGCGGCGCCGGTGGCGGGTCGGCCTACCCGCGGGTGCAGCTGTTGTACCGTGACAAGGAAGCCGCGATCCTCGACCGGGGACGGCAGTTCGACTTCTCTTACCGTGTCGTCAAGAACCAGAAGCTGGCCGAGTTCCGTGTCTTCCTGTGGTGGATCGGCGCGCAGATCGCGTACGATGAGATCGACACGATCTATGACGTCGCGTTGAACGGTGACAACACCAGCCCGGCGGCGACGGACGTGTTCAACGGAACCGCGGGCACCCTCGCCTACAGTGACCTGGTGCACCTGGCGTCCAGCTTCGACGTCCCGGCGCAGATGACCCACATCCTCGCCACCCGCAACGACATCGAGGGCGTGCTCAACATGAGCCCGTTCAAGGATGCCACCACCTTCACCGCGAAGGACCTGTTCCAGGTCACCGGCCGTTTGTCCAGCATGATGCCGATGAACGCCAAGCTGGTCGTCGTGCCGAATGCCAGCAGCACCAAGCTGATGGGCATTGACGGCCGTTTCGCGATCCGGGAATCGGTCGCGCAGCCGTTGATGATCGAAGCCGACAAGGTGATCGAACGCAAGCTCGAGACCGCCGTCGTCTCCAAGGAAGCGGTGTACACCGTGATGGTCGACGACGCGCGCAAGCTGCTGGATTACTGACAGCAGTCTTGAGTCCTGAGTCGTGAGTCTTGAGTTAAACCAAGCCGGGGACACTTGACGGAGCAAGTGTCCCCGATATTCCAGTCTTTGTTCCTGCCCTGTGAATTCACCTGCATTTCCCGGTCTCCACGATTCCCTTGCACACCCGTGAGGTTTGTCCTACTTTCTGAAAGAAATGCAGCGACACCCGGAATCCGCGATGAAACTGCTGTCCCGATTCGAGGAACACCTGCTGCTTGCGATCACACGCCTGGGCGAAAATGCCTACGGTGTCACCATCCGCAAGGAGCTGAAAGAGTTGACCGGCAGCTCGGTTTCCCATGGGGCGATCCACAGCACGCTGGAACGTCTCGAGAAACAGGGCCTGGTCGATTCGAACTTCTCCGAGCCGGAAAGCGTGCGTGGCGGACGGCGGAAACGGCTGTACACGGTGCGCAGGGAGGGAGTGGAGGCTCTCCGGCAGATCAATCAGATCAACCAGGAACTGTGGTCCGGCGTTCCCGAGATGTTGCGGAGATAGCCATGCCCGACGATTCCACACCATCCCCACGGCCCCCACGCGCCTTCGAGTGGCCGCTCGAGCTGTTTCTGCCCGAGGACCACGCCGCCACCACCCTCGGCGACCTCGAGGAACAGTACGCGGAGCTGCATGAAGAGCGCGGCACGCTGCGTGCCAACTTGTGGTACCTGCTGCAGATCCCGCTGAACCTCGGCGCCGCTCTGATGCACAGCCTCTACTGGGCGATGGTCCATTTCCGGGACAACCTGCGGCTGGCGTGGCGGCACATCAAACGCAACCGCATCCGCACCCTGACCCACAGCCTCGGCCTGGTGGTCGGGCTGGCGTGCAGCATCCTGATCACGTTATACGCGGTCAACGAACTCAGCTACGACAAGCAGCAGCCGTTCGCAGATCGCCTGTATCGCATCAACTCCAACACAACCAATCGCGTCGGGACGTTCCTGACCGCGACCTCCTCGCCGCTGATCGCCAGCCGTATCCGTGAAGAATTTCCACAGGCGGAAAAGGTGGTACGGATCGACGCGCCGATGGAAAACGCCGACCATGTCTTGATTCAAACGGGCGAGCAGGTGTACTACAGCGACCGGGTCTGGTTTGCCGATCCGGAATTGCTTGAGATGTTCGCCATTCCGTTTCTGAATGGGTCTCGCGCTCAGTCGCTGCGCGATCCGTACACCATGCTGATCAGCGAATCGTGGGCGAAAAAGTTGTTCGGACGGACCGATGTGGTCGGTGAGACGGTCACAATCGAGATCGATTACGACTGGTACGCTCCGCTCGAACAAGCCGAGTTTCGCATCACCGGCGTGGTCGAGGATTCGCCGGTCAACACGCATCTGAAGGGCGATTTCTGGCTGTCCAGCTCAACGCTGGCGCAGGTATTGCCTGACCTGGAAACCGAGTGGCTGGAGTATCACACCCGCTTCACGTACGTCCGTCTTGCACCCGGCATGAACCCTGTCGAATTCGAGCAGGCGTTGCAGCGAGTCGCCGCTGAACACAACCCGGTGTCCAGGGAAAACCTCGGCGACCGTCAGATCTTTACCGAGTTTGAGCTGCAACCGGTCACCGACATCCACCTTGGCAAGGACGTCAGACGCAACCCCGAACCGATGGGCGACATCACCTACATCACCGTGTACGCATCCGTCGCGCTGCTGATCCTGCTTGTCGCCAGCATCAACTTCGTCCACCTCGCCGCCAGCCTGTCGCTGCAACGGGCGCATGAGTTCAGCGTCCGCCGCGCGTTCGGAGCGTTCCGCAAGCACATGGTGTGGCAATTCCTCGCGGAATCCTTGCTGATCACCACGATTGCTCTGCTCGGAGCTGTGCTGTTGGTCGAGGCAGTACTGCCCCTGTTCAACCTCTACACCGGTCGCGATTTGTCAATCACCGGGCTCGGCCATCCCGTCGTGCTTGCGGTGATGGGCGGACTTGTACTGCTGGTGATGGTCGGCGCGGGGGTGATCCCGGCAACGGTCCACATGCTCAGCCGGCCAGTTGATTTGCTGCGCAGCCGTCCCGGGGGACGACACCGCATGCGTGGCCAGCACGCGCTGGTGTTCATCCAACTCGTCGTGCTCACCATCCTTCTGGTCAGCACCGGGATCGTGCAACGGCAACTGGCATTCATGAAAGGCAAATCGCTCGGCTTCGACAAGGAACAGAAGCTCGTCCTCGAGGTGAAAAGCGACCTGCCGGGTTTCCGGACACGGTTCGAGGATGTCCGCCGCGCCCTCATTGCGCATCCAGGGGTATTGAACGGGACGGTGTCTTCCGCGGTCCCCGGCGATCAACAGGGTGGCTACTACCTGTGGGAGCCGGACAAGCTGGAGGAACAGGGAGTGTGGACCAATGTGGTCACCTGTGATCCGCACTACACCGATGTGTACGGGCTCAAACTGGTCGCGGGACGGCTGTTCAATCCGGACAGTCCTGAGGACGCCGGGCAAGGCTACCTGATGACCCGCACCGCTGTCGCCAACCTCGGCTTCGCGAACCCGGAGGAGGTGATCGGCAAGCAGTATTTCGCGCATTACTACCGCAAGTCGAAGGAAGTGATCGGGGTGGTCGAGGATTTCCACATCCTCGGCATGCAGCAGGAGCTCAAGCCGCTGTTGCTCGACCAGGAACGATCGCTGCACCGCTTGATCACCCTGACCCTCGCCGAAAATCAGATCCCCGAAGCGATGGATTTCGTGCGTGATACATGGGCGGAACAGTTTCCCGGTCTGCCGTTCGAGTATCGCTTCCTCGACGACATCTTCGATGCGCAGTACCGTTACGAAGAACAAACCAGCCGCATGCTCGCCGGAGTGTCGGCGGTTACGGTTATCATCGCGTTGATGGGCCTGCTTGGCCTGGCGGCGTCGATCGTGCAGCAACGGCGCGCCGAAATCAGCATCCGCAAGGTGCTCGGCGCGAGCACGATGAATGTGCTGTCGCTGCTGACGCGCCGGTTCCTTCCGCATGGCATCCTCGCCGGTCTGGTCGGGATTCCGGTCTCGATCTGGCTGCTCAACAAGTGGTTCGAGAATTTTGCCTACCGTTCCGGGATTCCGTTCTGGATTCCGCTCGCCAGCTGGCTGGCGGTGATGCTGATTACGCTCGGTATGATGGCGTCCCAGGGCCTGAAAAGCGCGCACATGAAGCCCGCCGACGGTATCCGTCAGGAATAGTCCCTCGCCAGGGACATTGATCGAGCCAACGACTAGTAGACGGGGACACTTTGTCCTCAAAGTGTCCCCCCGTCTGGCAGACTATCAGAGACATGTAGCGGAGTACTTGTCCCCACTGACACGACGCTTGCGCCGGGGACACTTAGCGGAGTAAGTGTCCCCGGATAGGTGTCCCGTAAATCCCAAAGATGTCCCCCTGCTTCAACCCTCACACCTCACACCTGGAGACTACCCTATGTCCCTCAACCTCACCGCCGCATGGCTGGAGGCAAAACTGACGCCGGCCATGCTGCACTTCTCCGCGACCGTGACCACCAACAACACGTTCCTCAACGGTCCCGGCGGAGAGTCCGGAGACGGCTTCCCGATGACCAGCGCCGGCGTCGTCCGCTCCCTGTCCATCTGGGACGGCAGCACCCTGCACACCGCCGAGCTGGACGTTTCCTTCGATGCCGGCGACCGTTTCGCCCTCAGCGCGATCTATGCCACCTCCCCCCAGACCTACACCGTCGCCCTGTTGCGCAACTATGTCACGATGCCGCTGTACATCGGAGGCTTGCCGCCGAACAGCACCTTTTTCGTCACTCTTCACCTGCTGCTGAAGGAGGACGCATGAGTGTGTTCACCGATCTTGCCACCCTGCGTAACCACCTGCAGGCGTTCGACTTTGACGCGATCGAGATCAATTTCGAACCGGTCGTCCTGTTCGGCACCGACACCACCCAGCTGCCGCACAACGGTCTCGCGGATGACAGCGTTACCGTCTACACCCAGCAGACCAACACCCCCGCCGGACCTGTGCAGCTGACCCTTAACGGAGAAACGTGGACCAACATCGGCTATGACGCGATCCTGCCGGCAACGGTCGTCGTCGCGGCGGACGAATACCCGTTGCAACGCTACACCGAGGGGCTGGATTACGCGGTCAACGAAGACACAGCGCAGATCAAACGCCTCGTCGGAGGGTTGATTGCGGACGGCGGAACGGTCCAGGTGTGGCTGCTCCCGCTCAACGAGGTGACTGTCGATGTGGACTACGAAATCGACCTCGACCGGGGCACGATTGCCCGACTGCTGGACAGCAACCTGCCCGATCCTGTCCGGGTCTATGTCAGCTACGCGACCACCCGCGCAAGGGCGTCCGAGGGCTTGCTGAACCAGGCGATCGCAGACGCCGAGGGTAAAATCCTCGCCCGGCTGAAGCCCGAGTATGACGCGACCAGCAAAGACTACGGTCTCACCCTCGGCACAACTGAATTAGCGCTCGCGTATGTCTGCGACGATCTCGCCGCCGGGGTGCTTTCTCGCAACAGCGACAGCAGTAGCGACAACCGTGCACGCCGATTCATGGAGCTCGCGTTGCGCTATGAAGATCGCGCTCTGCACAACCTGACCCCGTTCATTCGCCTGCCACTGCCCACCGCGTCCCGCCGTCAGCCGAACGCTCCCTCCGCGTCGTGGTGACCGAAGCACGGGGACATCTGACGGCACTCACCAGCAGCGGTTCGCGTTGATAAAGCTGGAAACACGGATCAACCTGCCCGTTGCGACGCGCGGGTTGTGCCGGCAGGTGTCCCCCGATCCGATTCCACCCGGGACACCTGTCCCACCGGCACCCGCAACGCAGCATCCTGCCTCGCCCGGTGTTTTCGTGGCAAATCCCTGACAAGCGCCAACCAGGTGGACCAGATGTCCCAGTCTCCCTTTGCTAAGCCGTTACCGACAACCGATCATCGACCACCGGTTACCCTCATGACCTTCCTCGACTTCCTGTACACCCTCCGCACCTGGGCACCCGGCCACATCCTGCCGCAACCATTCCCGGACTGGCCGTATGTCCGGAAGCTGGCGCATGATCTGGACAAGCATGACCGGCTGCTGGTCGTGAAAAGCCGTCAGATGATGGTCACCTGGCTCGGCTGCGCGTACGTGTTGTACCGCGCGCTGAACGGCGGCCCCGGCATTCACCTGGTGATCAGCAAGGAGGAACGGTCGGCGAAGGAAATGATCGAACGCATCCGGTTTCTGCTGGCCTACGCCACCGAGGACGCCGACCTGCCCGAGGTCAAGGCGTCCCGCACCGAGATCGCGTTTCCAACCCTGGACGCCCGCATCCTTTCGCTGCCCGCCGCGCCGTTCGCCGTGCGCGGGTTGTCACCTCGGACATTGTTCTGGGACGAAATGGCGTTCACACCCAACGATGAGGAGATCTGGACAGCCGTCAAACCGGCAGTCGATTCCGGCGGCCACTTCTTCGGCGTGTCCACGCCAAACGGGCCGCTCGGCACCTTCTACGAGCTGATTCACGATACCAGCGGCGTGTTTACCGTCGCCCGGGTTCATTACAGCGAGAATCCGGAACGGGACAGCGAATGGGAGGAGGACGCCCGCGCCGGGTTGTCCAGCGCACGCTGGCGGCGCGAGCAGGAACTCAGCTTCGAAGGCGCGGAGGGGAGGGTGTACGATCAGTTCGATCCTCAGATCCATGTGCTCAGCGAACCGTGCATCCCTGGCCGGAAGCCGGGCGCGAAACTGTACCGCGGCATCGACTGGGGCTACCGCCGGCCCGCCGTGATCTGGGCGGAAGAAGACGAGGACGGATCCCTCGTCATTTTTGCCGAACTGCTTGGTGATCGCTGGGGGTTACGCAAATTGATGGATCAAATACATCAAGTCGATCAGCGATTCGGCCTCAGTGAGAGGGATTTCACCTGGACTGCCGTCGATCCGGCCGGCGCGGCGAACATGGACATCGGCATCAGTTCGGTCGACACCTTCCGTGACGCCGGCTTCAAACTTGACTACCGACGCTCCAACATCGATCCGGGTGTCGAGACCGTGCGCTCGTTCCTGCTGGATGCGTTCGGGAACGTTTCGCTCCGCATCGATCCGCGCTGCACCCGTCTGCGCACCGCCTTCGAGGGTTACCAGTGGGACATACACGGTGACAACCCGGACAAGGACGGCGAACATGATCACCTGATGGACGCCCTCCGCTACCTGATCATCAACCTGCCGCGCTACAAACACATCCCGACACCGGTCCGCCCCCGCATCGAAGGCATGCGCGCCTGACAAGAGGGACTGGAAGGGGACGTCTGACGGCACTTGCGGGCGGTGCTTCGCTGTGATGCACCCGAATCGTCTACACCCGTAGCCTGTTATCCTCACGAAATGTGCCGGCAGGTGTCCCTCGCAACGATCCCCCGGGGACACCTGTCCCACCAAAGCCGCTTCCACAACGATCAATCGCCTGGATTTGCTGTTGCGTTCGATCTCAGACCCATGCCGCGCTAGGTGGGCCAGATGTCCCCTTCACAATACTTCACACCTCAAACCTGCCCTTGAGGAGATCCCATGTTCGACAAGTTCTTCGCCCTCTTCCGCAGCCAGGAACAAGCAACCGTCGACCCGGTTGTCCGGCCGCAACGCTCGCTGCCGGCGTCCAGCCTGCCCGGCACACCGCTCAGCGCGTTCGAGCTGCGCAACAGCTTCCGTTTCGACACCGGCGACCGGGCTGCGTTCTACCGCTTCCTGCGCGACCACATCCCGATCGTATCCTCCGGCATCTGGACCTGGGTCAACCTGTGCTGTACCGCGCAACGGATGACGCTGGACGGTCCCGACCCGGAAACCCGCGCCGCCGCACGCGTGCTCGACACACTTTCCCACCGCATCTACCCCCGCGAAGACGGCGATTCGCGTGGGTTCGAACGGCTGGTGCAGAGCGTGTTCCTCGACCTGTTCACCCTCGGACGCATCGCCCTGGTCGCCCGCCTGTTGCCCGATCGTTCCGGCATTTCGCACATCGAGGTGCTCGATCCGCACCGGATCCAGTGGCGGCGTGACAAACACGGCATCCACCGCCCGTACGTCGAACAGGAAAACGGTTCCCTCTCAGCCCTGCCCAGCGACGCCTTCTTCTTCCGCACCCTGATGGCCGACCTGCACAGCCCGGCGGGAATCGAACCGCTGGCGTCGATTCCGTTCGTCGTCGAAATCGAACAGCGCATGCTTTCCGACATGGCCCGCTCGAGCCACAACTCCGGCACACCGCGCCTGCAGATTCGCATGACCCCGCCCGACCGTGTCCCCGGCGAGGACAGCGAAAACTACCAGCAACGCGTCAACAGTTACTTCTCCGACACCATGAGCCAGTTCCGCAGCCTCGAGGCGGACGACAACGTGTTCACCTGGTCGGACGTATCCGTCGAAATCATCGGGGGGTCGGAGCGTGAGGGAACGGTCTGGAAAGTCAACCGCGAACAGGTGATCGAGGACGTCATCACCGGCCTGAAACTGTTCCCGTGGGCGCTGGGACGCAGCCACGGCACCACCAAGAACTGGGTCTACGCCCAGTACAACCTGCTGATGCAGATCGTCGACTCGGTGCAGCAACTGGGCTCGGACCTCGTCGAATGGATCGCCGCCCTCGAACTGCGCCTGCGCGGCAACCTCGCCACCCCGCACTGGCAGTTCACTCCGAACCAGGACCCGTTCCTGCTCGACCGCAACCGCGCCCGCCTGCTCGAACTCGATCGCGTCGAACGCCTGGTCAAGAACGGCTTCATCTCCCGCGACCAGGGTATCCGCGAGCTCGGCTATTCGCCGGAAGCGTAGGGGACATCTGGCGATTGTCGTTTCAGAACCCGCCTCACACCTCACACCTCATACCTGGAGTTTTTCATGCTCACCCAACACCTCAGCGGCCAGATGCTGAGCGATCCGGTCAATCCCGGCACCGCCGAGATCCGTGAAATCCGCAACCTGCCCAATCCGCCGTTGGTCGACATCAAGGCGGACGAGATCCACGTCCGCCGCTGCCGTCTCGCCAGTGATGCCGTCGATTCCCGTTTCGGCCGCTTCCGCACGAAAGACATGCCGCATCTGCTCGAGCTGCTGCGTGGCGCGCCGGTACTGATCGGACACGACAAGCGCACACTCGGTGTCGCCCGCTTCTTCGGCGGAACGGTGGAGAAAAGGGATGGCGTCAGCTGGGTCGTCCCGAGCTTCTACTGGCCGCGTGAACATTCCGGCGCGGAGGATCTGCGCGTGATGATCGATTCCGGCGTCTACAGCGAAGCGTCCATCGCCTTCACCTACCGTACCCCGACCTGCAGCGTCTGCGGGCATGACATCCGTGGCTGCGCCCACTGGCCCGGCCGCACCTACGACAACCAACTCTGCTTCTTCTACTATGACGGCGTCGAACGAGTCACCGAAGGCTCGCTGGTCTACCGTGGCGCAGCCTACGGCACCGGCTTCGAACTTGCGAACGCTGGCCACTCGGAAGCCGCGAACTCGCTGTCCGGCGATGAGACCAACGCCGCCGCGCTGGACGCCGCCGTCAGCAACCTCGCGCCCGCGCCCGATCCGGACGACGCCGGGCCGACCTTGACGCTGAAACATCATGGCCGCCGTTATCTCGCCATTCTCCGCCCGCTGAAGGAGGAGTAACCGGCGCGGACGTCTGTCCCGTTCATACCTCACACCGCATACCTACCAAGGAGAACCCACCATGCGATTCGCCACCATTCCACTCATCCTGACCCTGATGTTGTTCGCCACGATTCCGGTTTCCGCCCAGTCGTTCGGCTCGGCGGACGGCCTGCTGCAGGGCCAGCACCTCGCCCGTGTCAGTACGTTGCACAACGCCACCATCAGCGACGAAACCGTCACCACCGCCTGGCTGCCATTCGGCACGCATGACGCCGCGCTGGCGTCCGAACGGCCGTACGCGCCCGGCCGCTTCACCGCGTTTGTGCTCATGGATACCGTCGGCGTCAGCACCGGCACCGCGCCGTCCCTGACCCTGAAAGCGCAAGTCGCGTTGACCGACACCAGCGTCGCCTACGAAAACCGTGACCTGACCCTCGAACTCGCCCCGGACGGCAATCCCCTGACCACCGTCGCCACCAGCCAGGTACTGCCGGTACCCGTGTACGGCGGCGGCTACATCCGCTTCGTGATGACCATCGAGGAAGCCGCCACCGTCAAACTCGACCTCTGGCGCGTGCATTGATTCTGGAAGGGGGGACATCTGACGGCACTTGTTGCAGATGTTGGTCGCGATGTGCATGAAAAACCTGCGCAGCGTGTCCGTTGCGGCAAACGAATTGTGCCGGCAGGTGTCCCAGTATCCCGACGCGACCACCCCGGGGACACCTGTCCCACCATCACCCGCCACCGATTCAGAACGCCGCCGCTGTATGCTGAGGCAGTCTCCCTGAACTCAGACGCAACCTGGTGGGCCAGATGTCCCCAACCTCACCCGGAGTCCCAATGGCCGACCTGACCCTCACCATTCGTGACCTGATCTGGTTTGCCAGCCTGATCGGCACGCTGACCCTCACCTATGGACGCATCCGCAACGAACTCCGCCACCTCGACGACACCAAGTCCTCGCGCGCCGAAATGCAGACCTTCACCGAAGATCTGCGAAGCCGGCTCGAAGACATCCGCATGTCGGTCACTCGTGTCGAGGAGGCCCTGCGGCACCGCACCGCGGCGCCGGCGTCCACGGATGATCCGTCCATCCAATCCCCGTAAACCCTTTTCATTCAACCCGTTCCACCCAAACGCAAACCGCCCCGGCCAATCGTGACCGGGGCGGTTCTGTCTCACGTTGTTCGTCGCGCCGGACTACCCGCCGCCAATCTCACCGCGCGCCAGCGATTCCGCCGCATGTTTGTCACCGAGAGTCCGGAAAAACGTGTCCAGCAGATGCTCGACAAACATCCCCCGGCCCTGTTCGTCCGTGAAATCAAACGGTTGCACCTTGCCGAACATCGGCCGCACCAACGGCACCAGCAAGGCCGTCGCGAACAATTCCATCAGCGCCGCTTGGATCACTCGGGGCTCGACACGCGGCAGCGACGCCGTCGTTTCCTCAGACACCAGTTCAAAAAATCGGCTGAACCAACCAGTCGCCAACGTGTCCGCCGCACCTTCCACAATCGGGCCGTACAGGTGCGCACGCGTGATACCCGGATAGGACGCGATCCCCCAGACCATTTCGTACAGAATGTCACGGTAGCGTGTGCGAATCGGACGTTTCCGGTCACGGATGATCTCCATCCAGTCGTCGAACGCGTTGTGCATCGTCTGTTCCATCGCGGCATCCACCAGCCGGTCCTTCGAGCGGTAGTAGTAGTTGATCGCCGCGACATTCACCCCGGCACGCTCCGCGATCCGGCGCACCGTAACACCCTGCACGCCATCGTCGTTGATGCAGTCAATCGCAGCTTCGAGGATTTTCGCCTCGGGACGTTCCTTATCACTCATGGCACGGTCCAAATTGTTTCAAACGGTCGTGTAAAATCGTCATTCTCACCAGCGATTGCAAGGGGTTGCACGAATTGACCCCCACTTTTCGATTGCGAACCCGCGCTTCCCGGTCTCGACGTTTCCCGACTCCACAGTCCCCTTGACAAAACGAATGTTTAAGATCTACGTTTGTACAAACGTTTCAAACAAATGTTTCTATCAGGTTAGCGAGATGAACCAGCAGACACCACAACACTTTCAACGGTCCGCAGCAACCCGGATCCGCTTCACGATGCTCCTCGTTCTCGCCTGTCTGGCCGCCGCCGGAGCTCCGCTTCACGCCCAGCAAACCACAGATCCTGCCCAATCCCAGTCAGTTTCCGGCGTCGTGCTTGATCGCAACACCCGGCAGCCGATTCCCGCCGCGAATGTGGTCCTGGTTGGGCAGCAACGTGGAGCCGCCGCTGACATGGACGGTCATTTCGTCATCGTCAATCTCACGCCCGGAACCTACCACCTGACCGCGTCCGCGCTGGGGTATGAGCCGCAGACGCTGAGTGAAATCACGATCACCCCGGGACGTCCGGCCGAGGTCGAGTTCCTGCTGCAGCCGTCTGCGGTGCAGGCGGAAGAAGTCGTCTTCACCACAAGCCTGTTCGAGAATCCGTCTACGGATCTGCCGACCTCATCACGGTCCCTGCGCTATGAGGAAGTCCGTCGTGCGCCGGGTGGAATCGAGGACATTCAGCGCACACTACAGGCGTTGCCCGGTGTCGTCGGTGCTAATGACCAGAGCAACCAGATCATCGTGCGGGGCGGCGCAGCAGACGAAAACCTGACCCTGATCGACGGTCTCGAAATCGAGAACACCAACCATTTTACCACCGAGGGTGAGGGCAATGGCGGTGCGATCAACGCGTTGAACACCGAGTTCCTCCGCGACGTCACCTTCGCCGCGGGCGGGTTTTCCGCACGTTACGGCGACCGGTTGTCCAGCGTGCTTGATCTGGACCTGCGTGAGGGACGGCGTGACCGGTTCGGCGGCGCGGCTGATTTCAACATGAGCGGCGCGGGTGGCCATCTCGAGGGACCGATCGGTGAACGCGGCAGCATGATCGCCAGTGTCCATCGCAGTTTCCTCGAACTGTTGCCATCGGACGCTGTCGGGCTGGCGACCGTCCCGTGGTATTGGAATTCGCAGGCGCATGTCGACTACGACCTCAGCGACCGGCACCTGTTGACCGTCAACGGTCTCTACCTGCACGACGAACAGGTCATCACCCCGGCGGACACGAAGAAGGAAATTGAGGAAAACGGCGAGAGCATCAACACGCAGAATGATGGCCTCGATTACACTTCAGGCCGTTACCTCGCAGGCGCGCGGCTGCGCAGCCTCTGGGGTCACGGCTACACCGACCTGATTATCGGCCGCTCGTGGAATCGGCGTGACACCGAAGTCCTTGACGCCGACGAGTTCGCGCCCGATCAGTTCACCGAACGCACAGTCTACAACGAGTCCCTGACCGAGATCAACGATCAGATCGGATTCCACTACAACGGCCGCGCGTTCAACCAGGACAGCTGGTCGGCTGGAGTGAGTGTCAAGCCGCAGACGTGGCAGCGTGACTTGTTCGCTGTCGGCGACTCGATCATCTTCGACGACGGCTACCTCGCGCCAGCGGACGGTTCCCCCGACACGTTCTACTACGACGACCAGCTCGAATCCGCGGACAAATCCGCGCTGAAAACCGGTGCGTACACGCAGTACACGTGGCGTCCGAACAACACGTTGAGCTTCACCGGCGGCCTGCGCTATGACGGCCTCGACGTATCCAACCAGCACACGATCAGCCCACGACTCGCCGCAACCTGGCAGTTCATTCCGCGCTGGACACTTTCGCTGGCGTGGGGGCAGTACACCCAGACACAAGATCTTGCGCTCTACCTCGATCCGGCCAGCCAGGGTGCCAACGAAGACCTCGCCCACAAGCGCGTTTACCAGTATGTCGCCGGGCTGCGTTTCCTGCCACGCGCGAGCACGTTGCTCAGTATCGAAGGCTATTACAAGGACTACGACAACCTGCCGGTGCGGGAGGAAGACATCCTTCGCGAACAAACCGGCGACTGGCGGTTCAAAAGCGACACTGTCTTCACCAGCGGGACTGGGGAGGCGTGGGGGATCGAACTGTTCGCCCACCAGAAACTTACCACCAACTGGTACGGCACCCTGAGCTACTCCTACGGCGAGTCGGAAACCACCGATGACGCGTTCGGCACGTATCCGTCCGACTTCGACTACACCTACGTCGCGACCGCCGTGCTCGGCTACAACACCAACCTGATCCAGCATGAGTGGTACCGGGACGCTCTCCGTACCCCGTGGCTGTACTGGTTGTGGGCGATTCCGTTGCACGGCGATCAGCTGACAATTTCCAGCCGCTACCGGTTCATGAGCGGCCGGCCGTACACGAAACAGGTGTGGTACGCTGAGGGCGAAGTGTCCCCGGATCCGATCCATGAGGGTCACTGGGAAGAAGTCGGCCACAACAACATGCGCTACCCCTACTACGAACGCTGGGATATCCGTATCGACAACACCTGGACCTACACCTCCAGCGCGCTGGTGCTGTACCTCGAGGTGCAGAATGTGTCCGACCGGATTAATGTCGCCAAGTACTACTTTCAGGACAACGGCACCCGCGACACAATCGAGCAATTCCGCCAGTTCTGGGTCGCCGGAATTCGGTATGAGTTCTAGTAATCGGGCGAATATTCGAACCTGCTCGCCCGAGTTCACATGCTGGCCCGCCTCGCGTTACGAAAATCTACGCCGTACTTTTTCGTAAGCGTCCCCGCTACGAAAATTCTTTTCGTAACGGGTTGCGCTATTTAACTATCGGCCTGATTTTTAAATAGCGTGCGCCGTTATTTAAACGGCTTGCATAAGCGAACCAACAGACCAACCGGGAGCCACATTTTTCCATGATCCTGTACCTGCACGGCTTTGCGTCCACCGGCGAAGGGGGCAAGTGGGAGATCCTGCGGGATGCGTTCCACGGTTTCGACGTCCAGTCGCCGACCCTGCCGGTCGATCCGATCGACTGCATGGAGTACATCGGCAAATTGCTCGACAATACGCCGGAACCGCACATCGTCGTCGGCACCAGCCTCGGCGGATTCTACGCCTACCACTGCGCGTCGCTGTTCAATGTCCCGGCCGTCATCATCAACCCGGCGATGGAACCGTGGCTCGGGCTGGATGAATACATCGGCACCGTCGAACGCTTCGATACGGACGGCGACACCTTCGACTGGACCCGCGAACATGTGGAGAACCTGAAGGTGCTGGCGGCACAGTCGGGACGTGCGCCCGGGCAACTGGTCCATTTCTTCCTTGCCCGCGATGACGAATTGCTCGACCATTCCGAGGTTCCGGCAGAGTATCCGGAAGCCGCCACGATGACGTGGTTCGAGAGCGGCGGACACCGCTTCGAGCGCTTCGTCGAGCTCGTGCCGAAACTGCGTGAAATCCTGTCCGCACGGGAACGTTTCATGCACGACTGATCACGAAACAGGGGACGGGAGAACGAAGGTTGACACCGCTTGACTCGTACGATGCGGGAGCCTACTTTTAGGGCCGCTGCAAAATCGCGGCAGACAAGCGATGGGGCTGTAGCTCAGTTGGGAGAGCGATGCGTTCGCAACGCATAGGTCAGCGGTTCGATCCCGCTCAGCTCCACAGCACACAGGGAACCCGTCCACGCAAGACGGGTTTTCTGATGCACACACAAGCGATTTGTCGCAGTTGTCGATGCGCGTGAGAAGGCCGGGTCCCGTGCAAGGGCCCCTCGCCCAACCCCGTCAGGTCCGAGAGGAAGCAGCGGTCCGTGAGACGGTCCTGTGCCGCGGGGTTGCCTGGCCTTCTTGCGCGCATCTCTGTCTCCGGCCCACGTCCTTCGTCTCTCGTCGCTAGTCTCTCGTTGTTCGTCTACTGTCCATCAGTCTTTCACTACGGATCAAAGATTCCTCATCGCTTGGCTATCGGCGGGCGTCATTCTGAATGGAACGAAGAGGAATGAAGAATATCCAGCTTTGATAACGGTCAACTAAGCCCGATCTTCCTCACTTCGTTCAGAATGACGCGATATTCAGGTGCAGATCATAGGAAATTCAGATCCTTCACTACGTTCTGAACCACTTAGCGTTTAAGAGCAGATCATCTGGAACCCAGATCCTTCACTTCGTTCAGGATGACACACTGGGGGACACTTTGTCCCCAAATTGTCCCCGTTCCTTATCGTCTTACCACGGACTTAAGTCCGTGGTAAGTCAGACTGCTGACAAAGTCCCCACGGGCTCTCGACCTGTGGGGATTTGTTTTGTATCTTTGTAGATGCTACCTACTTCCAAAGCTCATCAAAGCGCAGCGGAGCTTATTTACATTGACGATTTGGTCCCGGACGATCATCTTTTGCGGAAGATTGATGCGGCAATTGATTTTTCGTTTATCCGGGATCGTGTAAAGCATCTCTACAGCGCCGACAATGGCCGTCCGGCTGTTGACCCTGTCCTTCTGTTCAAGATGTTGTTCATCGGTTACCTGTACGGAATTCGGTCCGAGCGTCAGCTGGTGCGTGAGATCCAGGTCAATGTTGCCTATCGCTGGTTCCTCGGGCTGGATCTGCGTGACAAGGTGCCGGACGCGTCCACGATCAGCCAGAATCGACGACGCCGTTTCCGTGAAAGCACCATCTTCCAGGAGATCTTCGACGAGATCGTGCTGCTGGCGATCCGTCGTGGCCTGGTCGATGGCCGGGTCTTGTTCACCGATTCGACGCACCTGAAAGCCAGCGCGAACAAGAAGAAGTTCAAGAAGCGGCAGGTGACAGTGGCGACGAAGTCGTATCTGTCCGATCTGGAAGAGGCGGTGGATGCGGATCGCCTGGCGCATGGCAAAAAGCCACTGAAGAAACGTGACAATGACGATTCATCACCGCCGGCGACAAAGGAAATCAAGGTCAGCACCACCGATCCGGACAGCGGCTTCATGGTGCGGGACGGCAAGCCGCAGGGCTTTTTCTACCTTGACCACCGTACCGTAGACAACAAGGCCGGAATCATCACCGACACGCATGTCACCCCCGGCAATGTGCATGACAGCACCCCCTACCTTGAGCGCCTCGATGCGCAGATCTGCAAATTCCACTTCCCGGTGGAAAGGGTCGGTCACGACGCCGGCTACAATACCGCCGCCATCTGCAAGGGGCTGGAGGATCGAAAGATCGACGGCGTGATCGGCTCGGTACGTACGACACGCAAGAAGGGAATGCTGGCAAAACGACTGTTTGTGTACGATTCGCTGGGGGATGTCTACCACTGTCCCGGCGGCCAGACACTACCGTATCGCACGACGACACGTGAAGGCTACCAGGAATATGTTTCCGACCCGTCGCGCTGTGTCCTCTGTCCCCTGTTGCAGCAATGCACCGAAAGCGCCAATCACCGCAAGGTGGTCACCCGGCACGTGTGGCAGGCCAGCCGTGAAAAGATGATCGCGACCGCTCGGACAGAACGCGGACGGGCCACGTACCGGCGACGACGGGAGACGGTCGAACGCAGCTTCGGCGAAGCCAAACAACTGTATGGCCATCGCTATGCCCGGCTGCGCTCGATAGCCGGAGCACGTG
>CAXXKJ010000001.1:0-274429 GCA_963675295.2 bacterium | reverse complement strand
GAATCTTGTGTCAGGATAAAACTACCGTCTGTCCCCATTTATTTTGTTGTGAATACAAGCTTTAGAGCCGCATGTGTGCTATTAACACTGCTGCTGATACTCACCTGTGGATGGGCTCAACCGCCGGACACCTTGTGGAGCCGATCGTACGGCATGGGGGTAATGGAGCGGATGGAGCGAATCCGGCCGGTACCCGCAGGGGGCTTCATCTTGACGGGTGATACGGACGAGGGTCCGGGAAGTCTTGCATCCTGGATCATGCGTACAGACGCGGAGGGAAATGAACTCTGGTCACTTATCGAAGGAGGTGGTCAATCGGATGGAACGGAATACATCGAACCCACCTCGGACGGCGGATTCATCCATGGCGGATCGACTTTATCGTATTCGAATCATCCTACGTGGGATGCATATGTACGGAAACTGGATGCGAATGGAGCCGTGATCTGGCAACGAGTAACCGGTGCATTCAATTGGGATGATTACATCACGTGTGTGCGTGAAGTTCCGGAGGGTGGATACATCGCGCTTGGCATCATTCAGGGAGAACCGACACTCTGGCGTTTGGGAGAACAAGGTGGTACGCGATGGATGCGAGGATTGCCGAATAACATAAATGAAAGAGCAAACTTTGTAGAACCGGTGGAAGATGGTTATGTAGTTGCTTTAGAATATCCAGCTAATTACACGATTCTTAAAACAGACCTTCAAGGATTATTGATATGGCAATATACAAGTGATGCGTATGGAAACGCATCATGTGTCAGACAAATGCAGGATGACGCTATCTATTCTTGCGGATACATAGGGTTGAATCCCGGACTGGGTCAGGGTTGGTATGTTATGAAAATGGATGCAGATGGATCAATACTATGGGATGACTTAATAGATCATGAGTACACTCAATCGGCGGGTGAAATGTGGATTACTGCTGATAATAATATTATCGTAAGCGGTTGGTCACAGGATGAGATCTATGATTATATAATAACTCGTTGGTTGATAAAGTATGATCAAAGCGGGAATATCATATGGCATAGTTCAATTCCAGGCGGCATGGCGTCTACTTGTGCTCAGTCAAACGATGGTGGTTATGTTTATAGTGGGTACAATGGAGATGTTATTTACGAATCTAGTGATTTCCGCATTTTCAAATTCGCACCCGAAGTCGAAATCGAGCTGCAGCCGTGGAACCCACAGCTTCCGGCGGATGGTGGGTGGCTCAGTTACGGCGCGCAGGTGAGCAACATCCTCGTCGATGCGACGCCGCTGGACGCATGGCTCGTGCTCACCAACCCCAACGGCGACCGTTTCCTGCAGACCAGCTTCCCTGTCACGCTCCAGCCCGGCGCGACCTTCACCCGTCCCCGGATCAACGTCTGGATCCCGCCCAACGCTCCCAACGGCACCTGGACCTACGAGGTCCACCTCGGTGACGCGTCCCCTGTCCCGCCCGGCGGGCCGGGTCGGAGTCGGAACATGGGCTTGGGATCGTTCACCTTCGAAAAGGGCGACGCAATGGCAACCGAGTCACCGTCCGCTGACTCAAGCCCAGAATGGCCGAACGCCTCCACCAGTTGGCATCCCTTCACCAGCCAACCGTTGACTGCAGCCGGTACGGATAATGCACCGTCATCCGCTGCGGACAAGCCGCCTGCCGAGGCGAGCCTGTCCGCGTCACCGAATCCGTTCAACACCGCGACCACGATCACGCTCGACCTGCCAGTTGACGACCAGGTCACGTTGGCCATCTTCACCGTCCAGGGCCGGCTTGTGACCACTCTTGCCGATGCCGAGCGGTTGACACCGGGTCAGCATCGTTTCAGCTTTGACGCCTCCCACCTCGCCAGCGGGATGTACCTGGTCCGCGCCAGCAGCACCCACGGCTTGAACAAGACCCAGAAGTTGATGCTTGTCCGATAGCCGTACGCGAAAACCGCTTCAACCATCCGCCCCGCTGCTTCGTGCCGCGGGGCTTGTTTTGCTTTAGATTATATAAATCAGGGACAGACGCACAGCTGTCCCATTAAAAGTTGAGGAAACTCAACTGGTTGGAATCGTGGTCGGTAAACAGGGTCGCGTGCTTGTTGCTAAATAGTTGTTTTATAGGCACGCGTTCGAAGAGAGAGATGCCCAGAATTTGCAGAATCTGGTAGGGACTGGGTTCGAGTTGGAGCTGTTTTTTGAGGATCGCGACGAGCAGATAGGTGGTGATGGCGATCCAGATTTGTGTTTTGACGGCATTCTTGTTGGTCCCGTAGAAGCGTTTGATGCGCAAATGTTGCTTGATCCATTTGAAGAAGCATTCGATCTGCCAGCGTTCCCGGTAGAGATCGGCGATGGTTCGTGCCGGCAGTGTGAAAAGGTTGCTGAGGTAGGTCAGGGTGCGGTCGTTTTCACGGTCATGATAGCAGATACGCCGCAGTTGATCCGGATAGCGGCTTCGGCTGTGGGGGATCGCCAGCACGATTGTCTGATCCTCGAGTACACCTGTTGCCGAATCCACCGGATGCGTTGCGACGACGGTCGCTTTCAGGTTTCGCTGCGCGCGGATGACAAAGCCCGCTCTTGCCTGCTGGATGCGCCAGAGGCGTGCGTAGCTGACGTAGCCGCGGTCGAGCACATAGATCGCGCCTGGTTCGAACGGGATCCAGTCGAGCACGGTGACGTCGTGCACCCGCCCGTGGGTGATGACGCACATCGTGGGGATATTTCCGCGTAAATCCAGCATGGTGTGCAACTTCACCGCGCCGCGGCTGCGTTCGAATGGCGCCCACGGGAACAGCGTTAGACAGAGGTCGATCATCGTCGAATCGAACGCGTAAACCGTGCCCGCCAAGTCTACGGCCAGCGGATCGCCGGCATACAGCGCCCGTGCCTGGTCAATCAGGCCCAGCGCCAGGTCCTGCCAGATGCGCCAGTCCCGATGGCGGTTGGCATTGGCCAGCGTGTTGCGTGCCACCCGCGCACGAATCCCGGCGTGGTACAGGTTGCGTTGAACCGCTCGAAGCGACAGTTCGATGTCACGCAGGCTCTCCCGGTGCGTCAGCTGCGCAAAAACCATGCAGAGAAACTGATCCCAGCAGGAAAAACGCCGCACCCGCCACTCGCCGCCGTACCGGACGACACAACTGCGAAAATCCTGCATGGACACCACGTCCATCAA
This sequence comes from bacterium, assembly GCA_963675295.2. Classification (GTDB taxonomy): domain Bacteria; phylum Electryoneota; class Electryoneia; order Electryoneales; family Electryoneaceae; genus BMS3BBIN04. Next base: position 271,263 of record CAXXKJ010000001.1, on the reverse strand, counting down.
CTGAGAAAACACCATCCGGCCCGTGTGCATCTTCCACCTCGCGAATCGACGCTGAAGGTGAAAACATGCACTCAAACACCAAGTTCAAATCGATTTCAAAAACAACACCCCTCAAACCCAACAACCACAACGCTTACAGATGATTCACTAATCGCTCAATGGGACAGCTGTGGGACAGACGCTAGTTTTTATGTTATTTTCTTCACGATAAAACAACCGTCTGTCCCTGGTTTAATTCACTGAACTTTCGGACAAAAAAAGACCGGCGCGAAGCACCGGTCGAGATAGACAATCGTGCAAGGGTCGCCAAAATCGTTCGCGGAAACTCGGGCGTTACCTGAGTCTCGTTCGGTTTGGCATAAGGTGTACGACTCGGATCAACCCGGCGGCCACGTCATTTTCCGGCCTGCGAGCAGGTGCACGTGCAGGTGGAAGATTTCCTGGCCAGCGTCCGAGTTGGTGTTGATCACCAACCGGTAGCCCTTTTCGTCGATATTGAGCTGCTTTGCGATGTCGCGCGCGGCAAGGAGTACCTCTCCCATGATCTGCGCGTGATCATCCTGCAGGTCGTTGACCGACTCAACGGGCACTTTCGGCACGATCAGGATATGGATCGGCGCCCTGGCGTTGATGTCTTCGAACGCGAGAACCGTGTCGGTTTCATGCACGATTTTCGCAGGGATCTCCTTGCGGATGATCTTCGCAAAGATCCCGTTATCATCATACGGCATGGTACCATCCCCCCGAGGGGTTATGGGTGCAAGTCAGTATGCGTTCCGCTAAAAAACGCGACCCGAGTGTGGTCGCGTTTCAGACTCGGAATTCCGGCGAATTACTTCGCGACCTTGTCCTTGAAGGCCTTGCCCGGGCTGAAGGCCGGATAGGACTTCGCGGCGATCTTGATCGTCTCACCCGTGCGGGGGTTACGGCCGGTACGCGCTTCACGCTTTTTCTTTTCGAAGCTACCGAACCCGACGATGCTGACCTTGTCACCCTTGGCCACGGCATTGGTCACGGCATCGAGGAAAGCATCGAGAAAACCTTCCGTCGCGCGCTTGGTCTGATCCGTCTTCTTGGCAATGACATCTACCAATTCAGCCTTGTTCATGCTTCTCCTCCTGGCTTGCCGGCTCATCCCCCGGCTGGTTCAAGTGGTACCCCATGCGGTCCGTGGCCAGTGCTTGCCTGAAATATAGGCATCGAGGCAGGCGAGTCAAGTCAAAATCCAAGATTCTGCTAAGCGATTGGCCACTCAAGCGATTGGTCATCCATGGCGAAGCATACACCCGTAAGCGCCGGGAACGCAACCGTCAAAAGGCTTTCAGCCGTTTCTCCGGCTCCATCCCTCCCTTCGGGGGATTCTCACCCGAACAATCGGGGTGCGAGCTCCTGTTTCACCGCCGAATAGTCCTCCGGCGTATCTATTTCCATAACCGGGAGATCCGTCACATCCGCCGTACGGAAATGAATCCCCTCGGCCACCATCTGGTTGAAAGCGTGTTCATAGTACTCGGTACGCCCGTCACCGGTCTCAATCCGGGTCCGCAACGTCGAATACAGGGCATCGAGCTGTTGCCGGGCGATCAGGTTGATCCCAACTGATTCACCGGCTGCCTGCTGTGGATCGATGTGTTTGCCGATTTCGGTGATTCGGCCATCTTTGACCAGCACCTTCACCTCTTCGTCGGCGACACCGGAGAATCTCGTTGCGAGCACGCTTACGGTTTCATGCGCACCGCGGCCGTTCAACGTCCGGGCGATCGCGCGGGCGTCGAGCACCACGTCCCCGTTGATCAGCAACATGTCGTGATCGCGTCCCATCGCTTCATCGGTCAGCATCACCGAATACGCGGTGTTCGTCGTCGCGTAGTCCTCGTTCCGAACCCAGCTCACCTCGAAATTGCCGTGGTGTGTGCGGACAAAGTCCTCGAGCTGTTCCTGCATGCTGCCACCGACAAAGATGACTCGACGGATGGCGTTATCGTCCAACGCGTTCAGCATGCGGCTGAGGATCGGACGATCGCCCACGGTCAGCAGGGATTTGTGCACTTCGGCGGTGAGATCGCCCATGCGGGTGGAACGTCCGGCGACGAGAATCACAGCGGTCATACAACCTCACACGTGACAGGACGGGAACGTCTGCAAGGTATTGTATCGGGCGGGCCCGCTCGCAAGCGGAAGATGGCAGTTTTTTCGCGCTCCGCTTACCGTTCAGGCGCACGGCGCATGGTGCAGATAGACCATCGCGACGCCCTCCAGGACACGAACCCGTGCCCGGTCCGAGGCGATTTCGTTGGAGACTGATTGGCCGTGCTCGCCGCCGATCCGGGACTGGTTCAACGGCCAGCGGAAGCCGTCCAGATTAACGCATGCCGGGATCAGCGCGATCACGCTGCAGGTCTGGCCGGAACAGTCGTCTATTTCAAAGGTTTCCCCCGCCGGAATCAGGTGACCGGTGCCGATCGGGTCGATCAACTGCAGGTTCATGCGTCCCGCCGCACGGGCGGCGGCGTGGATCGAGCCGAGGGTATGATCGAGCCGACGGCCGGTGTGGCCAATGATATCCACGCTCTGCACCGTCTCCGCTTCGACGAAGTTCAGCGCCTTCTCGAAGTCGGTGAAGTCCTGGTCGGGAGTGTGCAGGGTGTAGATGCCGCGAGAGCGGGCAAGCTCAAGAGTGGACGGGTTGACCGAATCGAAATCGCCGAGGGCGACGGTTGGCGGCCAATCGTTTTCGAGCAGCACGTCCAACGCGCCGTCCGCCGCGACGATGTGGACGTACTCATCCCGGTTGACCCACGGCAGGCTGGGTTCGATCTCGCCATTGAGGACGATCAGGGCGCGTGTGATCGTTTCGCTCATCCCCACACCACCTTGACCACGATGAAGGCAGCAATCAACCCGGCGGCATCCGCGATCAGGCAGGCGGCGAGGGTGTGCCGTGAGCGCCGTACCGCGACCGATCCGAGATACACCGCGAGGACGTAGAAGGTAGTCTCGGTCGATCCCATCATCACGGAGGCCAGGCGTCCGATGAATGAATCCGGGCCGTGCGTGTTGATCAATTCGGTCATCACGCCCAGCGCGCCGGAACCGGACAACGGCCGGATCAACGCCATCGGCAACGCTTCCCCCGGATACCCGATCCAGCTCAGAAGCGGATCCAGCGCGGCGACGAGGAAGTCCAGCGCGCCGGACGCGCGGAACATTCCGATCGCAACGAGGATCGCGACGAGGTACGGGATGATACGGACGCCGACGTCGAACCCTTCCTTCGCCCCTTCGACGAACACCTCGTAGACCTTCACCTTGCGGATCGCACCGACGCCGACGATACCGATGATCGCGACTGGAATCGCCCACGACCCCATTTCGGCGAGGATGCCCTGCAGCGTGTCCATCAGCGGCCCTCCTCGCGTTTGTCGGTTTTGGACGGATCATCATCACCTGACGAATCATCACCGGACGTGCCCGTGTCTGATGTGCCCGTGTCCGCTTGCGGACGCGGACGATCCGTGGGTGGATCATTCGGTTTGTCCACCCCCTGTGCCGGGACAAAGCGTTGCAGCAGTCGTGAGGCAAGGATACCGACGGTTGTCGAGACCAGCGTCGCGACGATCACCGGTCCAATGATCTCGGCGGGCGAGTTGGAATTTGCCGAGGCGCGAATCGCGATCACAGTCGCCGGAATAATGGTCACGGACGAAGTGTTGATCGCGAGAAAGGTCGCCATCGAATTGCTGGCGCTGGCCTTTTCCTTGTTCAGGTTCTGCAGATCCTGCATCGCGCGCAGGCCGAGGGCGGTGGCGGAGTTGCCGAGTCCAAGCATGTTGGCGGCGATATTCGCCAGCATGGATCCCATCGCCGGGTGATCCTTCGGGACCTCGGGAAAGATGCGACGCAGGAGGGGACGCAGCAGCCGTGCGAGCGCCTGCACCAGGCCTGCCTTTTCCGCGATCTTCATCAGGCCGAGCCACAGCGCCATCACCCCGATCAGGCCGATGGCGAGTTCGACGGCAGTGCCGGCGCTGTCCATCGCGGCGTTGGTCGTCTCCTCCATGTGCCCGGTGAAAGCCGCGACGAGAATCGCGACGGCAATCAATCCCACCCAGACGGCATTCATACACGGTTTCCTGTCGGTTGTCGGAAGGGTTGTTGGGAAGATACGCAAGCGGGCGCGGGTGACAAGGTCATGAATCGGAAGAAATGGCGGTCCGGGTTGATTGGAAGGTTTGCGCCGACGTGCCCGAGCCTGATGCCCCCGTGTCCAGGTGTGTGTCCCCACGCGCCCGAGACTGATGTACCCGTGCCTGGGTGTGTGCCCCGACTTGCTTGCAAGTCGGGATTGTCCGAGAGTTGATCATCCCGGCTGGCAAAGCCATCCGGGGCACATGGATTCGAGGCACATGGGTAGATGCTACTTACCCCGGCTCTCGAGTTCGGCTCGAAGTTTGGGAACCCTAATAATCATCACACGTGGGACGGGTAAATTCCAGCTAGATTCGAGTCGCACGCAGTTCAACCTGTGGCGAACGTTCAGTCAGGGAGAGTCAGGTCTCGATCCTTGCGTTTGATGTGTCCTGAGAAATCCACATTTGTTGTGCAACGTTCCGCTTTGACTGTCATCTCAAGTTCAGACAAACAATGTGGGACCTGCCGAACCGTATGATGATCTGACTGAAGGAAGACCGATGCAACTCGCGCCCTCCCGGGTAGTATCCGTGCTCGTGCTGGCATGTTTGCTGGTGCCACTTTCCATCTCCGCCCTGGCCGAAGAACCCACGTCTGGCCATCCCTGGCTGACCGATTTCGACCAGGCGCTCAAGCAGGCCGGTGAACAGAACAAGCTGGTGATTGTGTACTTCTCCGGCTCCGACTGGTGCCGGCCGTGCATGAAGCTCAAGTCCACCATCCTCGAAACCGAGCAGTTTGAGTCCTACGCGGTGGACAAGTATGTCCTCGTGCAGCTCGATTTTCCGGTGAAGAAGGAGAATCAGCTCGCGCCGGAGTTGAAGCGGCAGAACGAAGCGTTGGCGGAGAAATACAACCACACCGGTGCGTTCCCGTTGCTCGTGGTGCTCAAGCCGGACGGAAGCGTGGTCGGCGAGCTGTCCGGGTACAACCGGGAGTCGGTTGACGAGTATATCAGCAACCTCACTACGTTGGCGAGCGGCAAGTGAAACCAGTTCGCGCAAGCCTGCTAGCGGTGCTGCTGTTCACGTTGGTGTTGCCGTCGTTTGCCGCCTGGGACGATTACCCCGGGATGGAACGGCGTGTCCTGAAACTGATGGGCAGCCGTTTCGAGATCATCGCGGTCTCGGATGATCCGGCGCTAAGCGTTGCCGCGGTCGACACAGCCATCGCCGAGATCCAGCGGATCGAACGGCTGATCTCGTCGTGGGACGAATCCTCGCAGACCTCACGGATCAACCGCAACGCCGGCGTCCAGCCTGTCGTGGTGGATGAAGAGCTGTTTCGCCTGATCGAGCGGGCGCAGCGAGTGTCGAAGCTGACCGGGGGCGCATTCGATATCAGCTTCGCGTCGCTGGACCGGGTGTGGACATTCGACGGGTCGATGACGGAAGTGCCGTCCGACGAAGCAATCGCGAACTCGGTGCGACACATCGGCTACCAGAAGATTCAGCTGAACGAGGATTCGTTGAGCGTGTTCCTGCCGGAGGCGGGGATGCGAATCGGGTTTGGCGCGATTGGAAAAGGATACGCCGCCAATCGTGCCCGGCGGCGGATGAAGGAGCTGGGCATCGCGAACGGCGTGGTCAACGCCAGCGGTGACTTGACCGCGTGGGGGGTGCAGCCGGACGGCTTGCCGTGGGGTGTCAGCATCGCTGACCCGGAAGATCCGCAGCATGAGATCGCAACTTTGCGCACGCAGGACGGCGCGATTGTCACCTCCGGCGACTATGAGAAGTACGCGATGATCGAGGGCGTTCGGTACGCGCACATCATCGACCCACGCACTGGCTGGCCCGCGAGTGGGCTGAAGAGTGTGACCATTCTGTGTCCAGACGCCGAGCTGGCGGACGCGTTGGCGACATCGGTCTTCGTGCTCGGTGAGGAGGACGGGATCGCGTTAATTGACCGGCTGAAGAACATCGAATGCTTGCTGGTCACGGAGGGCAACCGGCTGGTGCAGTCGGCGCATGTGGACTTGGATTACGAAACGGATGGCAATTCATCGAGATAAGGGGATGTCAGCATGAAATGGCGGTTGTGGCCTCTGGCGCTGGTGCTGGGGGTGAGTCTGCTGACCGGCTGTGCGTCGGTCAAACCCTACCAGAAGATGATGCTGAACGACGAGGACATGCAGCTTGGTCCGGAGCCGTTGTCGCAGTATGAAGACTATTATCAGACCTATCGTGAAGGCGCGGCCGGTGGATCCGGCGGCAAGGTCGGGGGAGGGTGCGGATGCAACTGATCCGTCCCCTGCTCGCGGTGCTCATGATCGTGACGTTTGTGTTGCCGGCGTTTGCGGATGAGGGCCAACCGATCGAAATCGACTTCCTCGCGGAATACTACCACCAGGACGGCGACCACGCTGCGGTAACCGGCGGCGAAGGCACGCAGCGGCTGTATGACGTCGCGCCGAACATCCACATCCTGATCCCGCGCGGCGACAAGGCGATCACCGTTTCGATGGGGTTCGATGTCTACAGCTCGGCGTCCACCGACAACATCGACTTCGTGCAGAGCAGCGCTTCCAGCATGGACCTGCGCGGTCACGGCGAGTTCGGCTACCAGACCAACGATCCGCACCGTCGCAGCAACTACGGCGTCGCGGTGGGTTTCTCCCGTGAGTTCGACTACCAGTCGTTCATTTTCGGTGGGCACTATGCGTGGATGACGCCGAGCCAGAACAGCGAGTTCAGCATCAGCGGCAAGGTGTTCTTCGATGACCTGAAGCTTATCTACCCGTGGGAATTGCGTGCGGCCGGCGGTGGTACGATCAACGGCGAGGGCGATGACTATGCGACCACTCCGCGCCGGACCTATACCGCCACCTTCAGCTACAACCAGGTTCTGAGCACACGCGCGCAGGCGTCCCTGAGCTTCGATCTCGTGCATCAGACCGGCTATCTCGCGACCCCGTTCCACCGGGTCTATTTCGCCGGTGACAACCAGGCGCACATCGAGAAGCTGCCGGACAACCGTCTCAAGTACCCGGTCAGCCTGCGGTTCAACTACTACCTCACCGACCTGATCATTCTGCGCCTGCACGGACGTTACTACCAGGATGATTTCGGCATCACCGCACAGACGTACAACGTGGAAACGCCACTTCGTGTTTCGCAGGCATTCGCATTGATCCCGTTCTACCGGTACCACACCCAGACCGCCGCCGACTATTTCGCGGAGTATGGTGTCCACACGGCGGCGAACGAGTATTATACGTCTGACTACGACCTCTCGGCGTTCGACAGCCAGAAGTACGGCCTTGGTTTCCGGTACTACCCGTTGCAGCCGATCTCCGAAACCGGCCTGCCGGGCGTGAACAGTTCGCTGTTTTTCAAGCGGATTGATTTGCGGGTTGCGTTGTATGACCGGTCGGATGGGCTCAGCGCGTGGAACACGAGCGTCGGCTTCTCGTTCTTCGTGCAGTAGCTAATGAGCGTGTCTCGCGGAAACGCTTGTGGGGTTTGCAGAACGGGGAGAAACCGCTATATTCGAAGTCGCTCGCCGGGGTGGCGGAATTGGTAGACGCAGCGGACTCAAAATCCGCCGGGCCCTGCGCCCTTGGGGGTTCGAGTCCCCCCCTCGGTACCAGAGAGAATGACGGCCTATCGTCTGACGATAGGCCGTTTTCTGTGTCTGCTACAATCGGTGATACTGCTGTTGGTAATGTTACGGTTACGATTCCGCCGCTGCGGCTTTTCTGTTCCCGCACGTGGCACCTAGACAGCGTTCCGCGTGGCGTTGATGTTTCCGAACAGCGACCGCATTACCATCTTCTCGTACAGCGATGTCAGCTCATCGTCACCGCCGCCGTCCCTGGCTTTTTCCTGTTGAATCCGGATCAGGGCGAGCTGCTGGATTGTCAACAGGGGCAGGACAACGTTTTCGCGCAAGCGAATACTTTCCCGGCTGCGGGGATTGTCCTCGAGCAGTTCAGACTGGCCGGCGATTTCGAGCACCAGTTGGTAGCTGAGTTGAAATTCGTCGTGGATCCGTTCCCAGAGCTCGCCGAAGCGTTCGTCGGTGGCGTGGTAATGCGTGATCTCGAAGTTTGTCTTGCTCATGCTCTGCATGCTGTTGGCGATAAACGCCCGGAACAGGCTGCACTCGCGGAACAGCTGCTTCACCTCATCCAGACGGCCCATGCTTTCCATTTTCTTCAGCGCGGTGCCGACGCCGTAGAATCCCGGAACATTCTGCTTCAGCTGGCTCCAGGCCCCGACAAACGGAATCGCGCGCAGGTCTTCGAAGCGGAATTCCTTGTCGTTTCCGCGCCGGCTCGGACGGCTGCCAATATTCGCCATGCCGTAGTATTTGAGCGTGCTGCGTTCCAACAGGTACGGCACGAACAGCGGATGGTTCTTGAAGTCCTGGTAGGCCTCGAGGCTGATGGCGGCCAGTTCGTCGATCAGTTTCTGTTGCGCGTCGGTGATGTCATTTTGCTTTCGATGAAACAGGCGGCTGCTCAACCCGGCGGTGAGTAGCATTTCCAGGTTGTGTGTTGCTGACTCAAGAATACCATAGTGCGAGCTGATTGTCTGGCCCTGCAGCGTGAGCTGAATCTGCTTGCTTTCGATGCTGCTGCCGAGTGCGGAATAGAACAGGTGGCTGTTTCCGCCGCCACGGGCTGGTGGACCACCGCGACCGTCGAAGAAGTGGACCACCGTTCCCGCCGCACGGGAAACCCGGGTAATCTCCTCCTTGGCGCGGTAAATGGCCCAGTTTGCCATCAGGTAGCCGCCGTCCTTGGTGCCGTCCGAGAAGCCCAGCATGACAGTCTGCTCGGAGTTGCGCCGGGTGAGGTGGTCACGGTAGGCGGACTGGTCGTAAATGAGCTGCATCGAGGCTGCCGCCGAGCGCAGATCGTCAATCGTTTCGAACAGTGGCACGATGTCCACAGTCAGTTTTTTCCCTCCCCAGCCACCAATGCGGAACAGGGCAATCACCCGTGCCATGTCGAGCGCGCCCCGGCAGTTGCTGATGATGTAGCGGTGCGCTCCCGCCTGGCCGTTTGACTGCTGGATCTCAGCGATCACTTGTACCGAGTCAATCGTGTCCCGCAGGACTGTATCGCTGAGTTTGGTTGGGTCGACGTCACCGTTCACCGACAGCAACGCCTGAATCTGTTCCGGTTCGGAGAGTTGGTCGAACTCATCCGGCAGCAGGCCGGGATGGTTGGCGCGGAGCTCGTCCAGGGTGCGGGCGATGATCCGGCTGTCCTGGCGAATGTCAAGGCTGGCGAAGTGGAACCCGAAGCAGCGCAGCTTTCGCTTGAAGGATCTCACATGCTGTAGAAACAGGCCTTCCTGTTCGTAACGGACACGGGTTTCGATCTCCTCAATGCCGGCCAGCAAATGATCAAGCGCCAGCACCTCATCCTGTTTGCTGCCGTGGAGCTCGTGATCGACCAGTTTTTCCAGTTCGAGCAAGCGGTCATAGATGCCGGCAAACGTAAGCCGGCGACGTAGTTTCTTCAGGTCGGCGGCGTAGCATTTCAAGATAGCCATCTTCAAACGCGCCGCGACTTGACGGGTGATCTCCACCGTGACAAAGGGGTTGCCGTCCCGGTCGCCCCCCGGCCAGAACCCGACCTGGATCAGGTTGGTGATCGCCTCCTCGGCACCGGGCACGTCCTCCGCGACCTTGTCCAGCAACTGCCCGATCGCGGGGTAGAACACCTGCGACAGGTAGTTCATCAGCATCATCGCCTCATCCAGCGGCGACGGCTTGCTCTTGCGGAAAAAGGGAGTGCGGCCGAGCTGGTCGAGCAGATCCCGGATTTCGGCGGTGTGGCTTGCCGCGATGGCGTCCTTCAGATCGGAAATCAGCGCGAGCACCGATTCCGGGTAAAACTGGGTCGGGTGGGCGGTGAGCACGACCCGGACCGCCATGGTCTTCAGCTGTTCCGCGAGTTCGTCCCGCAGCCCTTTCTGCTCGACCGTTTCCGCGAGCTGCATCCACGAATGCGGACCGTTCACACGGTGGATCTGGCTGTAGGCAGCATCCTCGAGCGCATCAATCAACACGATCAGCCGCTCGATGTACTGGATCGTTTTAAAGAGAAAGTCAATCTGGTCGCGTTCGGAGAAGTCGGGCTTGTTGGCCTGGAAAAACTCGCGGATAATCGTATCCGGACTTTTGCTCTGTTCGTACCCCTGATTGCACGCCCCCTGCAGCAGTGGAATCCAGACACCGGTCTGCTGCACCGCATCGAGCGGCAGCATCATGAACAGGCTGTTGTAGAGCTGATACCGCAGGTTCACCAGCTCGGTATACGCGTCGGTAATCGAGTTGCTCATCCATCCTCCACCGGTCGGCTGATCAAGGTCATGGATGGATTATACTGGCGCCAGCGGAGTGGAGACCACGAGTAGTTTTCACCTCGCGAGACGGGGGTGGGTGGGGATCAAGACCCGATCCGGATCACCCACGCATACTTTGTCGGTGGATGGTTGACCACGGCGTCCGGAATGTCGATCAGGATGCCGTCGCCGACGCTTTCCCAGTGCAACGGCTGGTCGACACCGAGCATGGTGATGACGGTCTCGTCGTCCGGATTCTGTGACGTCAGCAGGATGTGGGTCGGCGGGGTGTTTTCGCCGTCGTCCGACACGTAGATCGCGTTGATCGACCCGTCCCGGTTCTGTGTCAGACGACATTTGCCATCCACATACGGCGCGACGGCGCGGGTGTTGTGGATCGCGCTGCTGTTGACCTGCATCCAGACAGCGAGTTCCTCGAGACGGCTGATTGCGTCGTCCGGCAGGTTGCCCTGACCGTCCACACCGATGTTGAGCAGGTAGTTGCCGCCACGTGAGACGACGTCGGTCAATTGCCGCAGGATCTCACGGGTGGGTTTGTAGTTGTCGCCGGGGTAGTACGACCACGCGCCAGCCATTGGCATGCAGGTTTCCCACGGGCCGTCCAGCGGTTCGTCCGGGATCTTGCGCTCCGGGGTGCGGTAGTTTTCGTGGCGGCCGTGAATCCAGCGGTCGACGATGATCAGGTCTTCCTGGTAGGAGCGTGCCAGCGCGGCAAGCGAATCCATGTCGAGATCCTGATTCTTCAGCCGGCCACCGTACTCGGCGTTCTCGACGGGCGTTACCGGCGCGACCCACGCGCCGTCCAGCCACAGGATGTCCACCTCGCCGTAATCACGCATCAACTCCTCGATCTGGGTATAGGTGAAGCGCCTGAACTCGTCCCACAGCTCCGGGTGATCGGCGGGATCGTAGTTGCAGTGACGGTCTGGCGTCGCCCAATAGGGCGACCAATAGGCATCGGAATGCCAGTCCGGCTTGGAGAAGTAGGCGCCGACGAGGAAGTCGCGGGCACGGAAGGCGTTGAAGATTTCGAGCGTGATGTTCGCGCGCGGATCGGCGGAGAACGGACAGCCCGAATCGGTGATCTTGTAGTCGGTAGTTTCGGTGTCGAACATGCAGAAGCCGTCGTGATGCTTGGTGGTGAACACGACGTATTTCATCCCCGCCGCCTCGGCCAGCTCGGCCCATTTGTCTGGATCAAACTCGACCGGGTTGAAGGTGGATTTCAGGTTCTCGTAGCGTTGCTTGAAGTCGTGGTAGTTGCTGTCCGGACGGGTGATCCAATCCTCGGAACAGATCGGCCACGACTCGCACCAGCCTTCCTGGCTGTACGTTCCCCAGTGCATCAGCAGGCCGAAGCGGGCGTCCTGCCACGTTTCCAGCTTCTCGAGCACCAGCGGGTTGGTTTCACGCTCGACGTCCGGGCTGGCGGTGGCTTCGTCGGCAATGGACGGCAGCGCGACGGCGAGCGTCAGCAGGAACATGAGCATCAGGGATGGGGTCAGGGTGCGTGGCATGGTCGATCTCAATGTTGGATTCACTCGACGGTGAACGATGTTGTGAGACGAATGTCCTCCGACGATTCGCCGATCATCAGGTCAAATCTGCCCGGTTCGACGACGCGGTCCAGCTCGGCATTGATCAGCGCGAATCGCTCGACGGGGATGGCGACGTATACGGTTTGCGTCGCGCTAGCTGCGACCGGTACGCGCTGGAACGCCTTCAGCTCCTTGACCGGCGTGGTCACCGAGCTGATGCGGTCGTTGATGTAGACCTGCACCACGGCGGTGGCGTCGCGAGTTCCGGTGTTGCGGACGTCCACGGAGAAACGGACAGTATCCTCCGGCGCGCAACTGCGAGTCTGCAGGCGCAGGTTGCTGTACTCGAAGCTTGTATACGTCAAGCCGTGCCCGAACGGGAACGCCGGGCGGGCGTCTCCGTCCACGTAGCGCAGGATCTTCGACGGCTTGTGATTGTAGTTGCACGGCACCTGGCCGGTTTGGCGCGGGAAGGTGATCGGCAGCCGGCCTGATGGGTCGATCTGCCCGTACAGCACCTCGGCGAGTGCCAAACCCGCCTGTTCCCCGCCAAACCACGCGGCGGCGATGGCGTTGACGCGACCGGTGAGATCACCCAGCGCGATCGGGCGGCCGGAGATCAGCGTCAGCACGACCGGCGTGCCGCTCGCGGCGACACGGCGCACCAGCTCCGCCTGGTTGCCGCTCAGTTCCAGCGACAGCCGGTCCCGGTTTTCGCCAACGAGCATATCGTTCTCACCCACCGCAACGACCGCGACATCGGCCCACTCAGCCAGTGCGACGGCGGCGTCCATGTCTTCCGCGCCCACATTCCAACGCAGCGACGCCGATGCGCCCCACAGATTCTCGCGGTATTCCATCCGGATGGCGTAGCGTTCACCGGCGCGCAGGTGGACTTCATGGCGGCGGATGGTGACGCCGGTGTCCCACGTGTCAATCACCAGCTTTCCGTCCAGCCACAGCCGCGAACCGTCGTCGGAGCTGACGCCGATCCAGCCGTGTACGTCCTGGGTCGGTTTCAGCCAGCCGGTCCAACGCACCGAGAAGCTGTCCGGCGGCAAACCTTCGGCGGGGGAATGGGTGTCCCAGTTGAAATCCACCGCCGGGTCGATACGGGTCAGAACGGGTTCGCCGGCGAGGTCGGGATTGTCGAAATATTCGGCGTCCAGACCGAGCGACGCCTCATCTTCCGTCCACAATGCGGGTGACGGGATGGAGTTGCCCGCATTCAGGAACGACACACCCGACTCGTAGCGCATCTGCACGCCCTCCGGCCGCAATGCGGCGAGACCGTCGTAGAGGGTCACCGCGGACGCGTTGCGTGGCGAGTAGCCGCCCGTGTAATCGCTGGTACCCGCCGGACCGATCAGCGCGATGCGTTTCACGTCGTCGGAGAAGGGCAGAACGCCGTCATTCTGCAGCAGGACGATAGATTCACGTGCGGCCTGACGGGCGAGCTCGCGGTGCGGGCTGTCGTTGCTGGACGCTTGCGCGTGGTCCGGATCGACATACGGATTGTCGAACAGGCCGAGCTCGAATTTGACGCGCAGGATATCCCCCGCCGCCCGGTCGAGATCGGCCATCGAAAGTTCGCCGGATTCGACCAGCGCGAGCAGCTCGGAACGGAAGATGCCGCTGGGGAAATCGTAGAACTGCATGTCCATCCCGGCGGAGACGGCTCGTTGCAACGACGCGCCGGGCGAATCGGTGGTGAAGTGGCAGGTTGCGAGCATGCGGATCGCACCCATGTCGGCGAGCGTGAAGCCGTCAAAACCCCATTGGTCGCGCAGCAGATCGGTCAGCAGCCACGAATCGCCGGTGCAGGGGACACCATTCCATTCGGAATAGGCGCTCATCACCCCGCGCGCGCCGCCCTCACCGATAGCCGCATGAAAAACGGGCAGGAAGAACTGCAGCGCATCACGTTTGCCGACCGAAACCGGCGAGGAGTTTGTCCCCGAGGTGGGCTGGCTGTGCACCGCGAAGTGCTTGACGACGGAAACGATCGCGTCCGGCGCGCATAATTTGTCGCCCTGCATGCCGCGCACCATTGCCGTGCCCAAGGCGGATGCGAGATACGTGTCTTCGCCGAAGGTCTCCTCCACCCTGCCCCAGCGTGGGTCGCGGGCGATACCGAGCACCGGGCTGAGGCCGGCGTGCGTACCGTGTGCGCGGGCCTCGGATGCGATGGCGTGCCCGGTTTGTTCCACCAGCTCCGGGTCCCAGGTGGCCGCCAACGCGAGCGGAATCGGGAAGGTGGTGCTGCCGGGCTGGACGTAGCCGTGCAGGGTTTCCTCGATGAACAGCGCAGGGATGCCGAGGCGGTTGTTGGCGATGATGAACGCCTGCAGTTCGTTGGCGAGGCTTGCGGACGCGGGGTAGAAATCGTGGATCGAGCCGACGCCGTCCGGGCTGACCAGTGAGTGAGCGAGGGTGGTGTCGAGCTGGACGGTGTTTGCCAGTGGACGTCCGCTGAGCATGTCCATCTGCGCGATCTTTTCGGCGACGGTCATTTGAGACAGCAGCGTAGCGACCCGCTGGTCGATGGACAATTCGGGATCGTCGCAGGGATCAAGCGCACGGGCCACGGTCACCGGACCCGGCAGCAGGATCAGCGCAGTCAACACCAGAAGCACAATCACACGCAGACGTGTCATGATCAACACGATCCTTTCACACATGGAGTGAGGGTCAGCCGTCGCATTCGCACCCTCGATCAGTAGACGCGAATCTCATCGCAGAACACCCACGCCGGCCCGCCCGCGCCCTTGTGCCACGGCGGGCATTGCTTCTGGTTGACAGCATGGACGCGTATAAAGCGCACCGGACCCGCGGACAAGGTAACACGGAAGGGTACCCGCACCGCGCCGTCATGATCCGGAGCAAGCTGTGCTGGAACGGTGGCGATCGGAACCCAGGTGTTGCCGTCTTCGGAAACGGATACGGTAACCGTCACCGGCAGAAAAATCCACGCCATCTGATCCTGCAAAAATGCGGTCTCGATTCGGTCAACTGGCTGCGCGTGGCCCAGGTCGATGGTAGCGTCCATGTCCTCGCCCTCGAACCCGAGCCAGTGCATGTTGTAATCGTTCCACGCGACGAGGCCGTCAGTGAGGGCGTGCGCTTCGCCGTCGTGGTACTTCGCGCTGGCTGGTGTAGCCAATTGCACCGGACACTCCAGCGCGAGGTGTGGAGTAGTCGAACCGTCGAAGAAGGAACGTGTGGTGTCGTGGTACTCGGACGGCGCGATGCCGTGCTCCCACAGGCGGATGACGTGGTAGCGTTCGCAGCGAACGGTGAACGTGTCCAGCAGCGCGTCAAACTCCGGTTTGACTCGACGCAGGCCGTGATCATCCAGATCGAAACAGCCGCGTGGACCATCCGCCAGCAGTTTCGCCTGCTCGAGGCGGGCGTATTGCAGCGGCAGGCGTGCCTGCCATACCCGCTCACGGAACACCGGTTGACCGGCAACGGTGGCCTCGGCGTCATCGAAGATGACGCGGTAGCTGTCGATCATCGCGGCGGAAAGGTAGCCGTGTTCGGACGGAAACGGATACCCGAAGCTGGACAACCCTTCGCCGGATTGGTCGAGCGCGGCATGCATCGTTTCGATGTAGCGTCGGATTTGCGGGGCGTCATTCCCGTAGTAGCCGGTGAGGAAATCGGTCATCACGCTGTCGGCGTCGACATATGGGTCCCACAGCAGCTTGGCCAGCATGTAGGCGCGCAGTTCGGCGAACTCGCCCTGCATGTTTCGCAGCCCCTGCTCGAAGACGGCGGTGATGCCGTGTTCGGCGAAAAATTGCAGGTTCGGCTGCAGGATGTGCAGGTTCGGGAACGGACTCATCAGGTTGCGGAACTGGATGACGTAATCCCAGAGGAAGATGTTGTCCGTCAGCTCGCTCCAGTCGAGCACATCCCGCGCGAATGACCCCGCGCTGGTGTCGGCGGCGATGGGCCGGCTGCGGTCGCATTCGATGCTGCACAACATGATGTTGACATTTTGCACGGGGCGGGTTATCGCGGGGGCATGGCGTGAGTATTGATAGGCCAGCGTCGAAATTGTCTTGTCCGGAAATTCCGCTGCGACACGATTGACAAAGCGGATGATCGAGCCGGAGTGTGAACCTTCCTCATCGTCAATGGCCCGGCAGTCGTCGCAGGTGCACGGCAGGTAGGTGTCGTTCTGGGACACCGACCAGTAGTGCGCGTCCGGGTTTTCCTCCATGCGGTGCCGGAGTTCGTCGACCACGATGCGGAACACGTCTGGATTGCTGAGACACAGCTGTCCCTCCGGAGTGCGCACACCGAGATTTTCCGAGAAATACTCGGGGTGATCGTCGAAATAGCGTTCGGGCGGGACGAGGTCGTCGAAGGTGTGCACGAACAACCCCCACTCCTCCAGCGAGCTCAGCTTGTGCCACGCGTTGTAGCCGGGGTCCTTGAAATCCTGCATTCGGAAGTGGAAGCGTGGAATCTGCGTGTCGTCGATAAACGGTAGCGTGATGGTTTTGCGTTGCGGGATGAATTCGTCCGTTTCGCTCCACTTGCGGCAGCCGAGACAGGATTCGAGGAAGGTGTAGACGGCGTTGCGGATGCCGCGCTCGGTGTGAGCGTAGAAACGAACCGACTTGTCCGTGGTGAGAATGCGGAAGCCATCGACACCATACCCGATAGTATCGTGCTCATCGAGGATAAAGCGGATGTTGTGTCCGGCTGGATTGGGGGTGGTCACGACCGGAATCACCGCACCGGAGATGCGCCGGATGGTGGTGTGCAGCAGGGTGGCGTGCGCGGAGAGTTCGGGGGACGAGTCCGCCGGGAGCACGATACGGTAGTCGCTGACACCGTCAACGACCAGGTTGATCTCAGACGATTCGTCGCCTACGCCCGGCGTAGTAACCAGTAGGGCGGCAAACAGGGACAGCAGTGTCCACCTCAGACGCACATCACCTCCCGGTTTGTGTGGCAAGATCAATGGAAAGTACGTCGGATCGTTGTGGAAGACCATTTTCGGGCTTGAGAGATTCCTTCGCTGTCCGCTCACTGGCCGGAGCATGGTTCATGATTTCCGCACCCGGCCGTAGCAAGCTTCAACTTCGAACAGACTCTTTCGCGTGAACGGAACCACCTCCTTGTCAGAATACCGGGTATTCTGTTCGTAGATTTGGCTTCGCGGGTCCGGATACGAGGTTCAATCGCATGCCCACAGTCACCACTTCGACACAGCGCCGGACAGTAGCTTACGGCCTGGTGGGAAGTGTGCTGCTGATAATCCTCATCGGACTTGTCGGCATCTCGTTTGTCATCCATACCCAGTATCGGCAATTGATACGGACCTTCGAAGCGAAGACAGAGTTCACGGCAATTGAGCTCTCGGTTTCGCGGTTTCCACCGGCAAAAGACCCTACTGGCGACACGCCTTCGCCGATCCTAGATGCATTGCAGACCCTCCTAATGCTGGACGATCAGTACCAGTCGATGGTGCACTTCCGGATGGATGAGAACGGTGAGTTCTTTCCGGACCTGTCCCTCGCCCTTTCGGCTGATGACGATCAATCCGGGTTCAGCGGGTCCGGCGATCTTCAGCCAATGTTGCGTCATGTGGTAACCGACCGTCACGTCATTTCGGTGGCGGATACGAAGAATCTGTTACAGAAACTGGTTCCCCTTCATGCCCGTGTTCGAGTGTTTGCGCCGATCCACAGTGGGAAACCGGATGAACCGCCCTCGGTGCTTGGGATCGAGTATGCACTTTCGGGTTGGTCCCAATTCAGACCGGGAATCCTTGCGTTGATTGGCAGTTTGACCGTTGGCGCGATCTTAATATTGTTGCTCGGCCAGTTGATTCTGCAGCGTTCCACCCGGCAAACCGAGCGCGTAGTCGAAGTACACGCCTACCGTGCAGCATTTCATATCGTTGTGGTTGGACTGCTGCTGACAGTGGTCGTGGCCATGGTCGCCGACAACAAGGAGGCGGACTCCCGTCAACGTGCTTTTGTCCAATTGGGTCTGGATAAACTGACGGCGCTTTCCAAGACGTTTCACTCGCTGCAGAATGTGGAAATGGAGGCATTAGCCCGGTTCTTCGTTGCCAGCGAATATGTCACCGCCAGCGAATACTCTGACTATACCGACTATCTGATGGACAATCCTGCGGTGCGTGCGTGGCTGTGGATTTCCCGGGTCACGCCGGAGCAACGCACCACCTTCGAACGCCGGATGCGGGACGAGGGAGTTCAGGGCTTCAGAATCTGGTATTCGCAAGACGGCGATTCCGCAATCCCGCCGGGTGGCGACACGCTGTACTACCCGATAACACGGATTACGTCAAGAGCAGAGCACGGTACATACCTGGGATTTGATTGTTACCGGGATGAATTTTTAGCTGAAGCAATTGACCGTGCCTCAGCAAGCCGTCGTCCCGTTTGCACAGATTTGATTGAACATGAGTTTTTTGAAGGCTACGTGCTTGCATTCAAGGAGGTACGGCAAACCGGCATCGGTAGCCAAGGTGTTGGTTTTGTCGCCTGCGTGCTGGACTTTCAAGAGTTGTTGATGTCCGCCCGTCCGAATCAAACCATCTCGCTGGCGTTAACCAGCGGCTATTCTGCCGATCAGCATTCGATCCAGGTGGTTTCGGGAACTAAGGGTGTGGAGAACCATCAGAATTTTGCGGAAACCTGGCCGATCTTTGCCTTTGGCCGCACCTTCAGGGTGACCACTTCGGCAGGCCCCGGCCTGTATGAGATTCACCCGATCCGTGCCGCTGGATTTGTCCTGCTGGCGGGAACACTTTTGACTCTAGCGCTGACAATTCTCACCCGGTTGATCCTGCGGCGCCGATTGCAACTCGAGCAGCTGGTGGCGGAACGGACTCATGAGTTGGAAACCACTCGTCATCGCGCGGAAATGGCGGTTGAGGCAGCTGACCTCGGTATCTGGGACTGGGATCTGGCTGTGAATCGGGCAAGTCTGAATGAACAATGGGCGAAGAAGCTTGAATACACTTTGAAACAAGGAGTACTGGACCCTGCTGACTGGCGTGGGATGATACCTGATTCCATCCGAAATGATGTAGAACAAAAGCTGCAAGAATATCTTGATGGCAAGACGAAGTTTTATCAGACAGAACTTCCCCTGCAAAGTGCTTCTGGTGACACATACTGGGTGATATCCCGAGGCCGGATTACCGAGCGGGACGAAAACGGGCAGCCGTTTCGCATCAGCGGCACGTATCTCGACATTACAGAACGCAAGAATGCCGAGGAAGTGCTGGCCAATCGTGAAATGCACCTGCGAACCCTGTTGAACACAATCCCTGACCTGGTCTGGGTGAAGGACGCCGAGGGACGCTATCTCAGTTGCAACCGGAAGTTTGAACGGCTGATCGGCTTCCCGGAAGCCGAACTGATCGGCAAAACGGATTTCGATCTGTTTCTCAAGGAAGATGCCGAACTCTACAGCGCCAACGACCAGAAAGTCATTAAATCCGGTCAGACGCTGGCTGTGGAAGAGGTCGTAACCTACCCTGAAGACGGGCATACGGAAAATGTAGAGAGTATCAAGACGCCGATGCTCGATGCGGATGGAAATCTCGTTGGGGTGCTCGGTGTTGCCCGTGATATCACCGATCGTCTGCAGTCGGCAGCCGAACGTGAAAGCCTGCAGCAGCAGCTGATGCAGGCGGCGAAAATGGATGCGATCGGCAGCCTTGCCGGTGGGATCGCGCACGACTTGAACAACCTGCTGGTGCCGATTATCGGCTGCGGTGAGTTCCTTTCAGAATCTGAGCAACTCGACGGCGAAGAACGGGAATTGGTCAAGGATCTACTCAGCGCCAGCTTCAAGGCGCGCGACTTGATCCGTCAGCTGCTCGCCTTCAGCCGGAAGCAGGCGTTAATTGTGAAGCAGGTAGATGTCAACCAGATCGTAATGGATATTCAAGATTTGTTGCGCCGGACCATTCCTGAAGACGTCAGGCTGAGTGTGCAACTGTCTGAATCAATCAAGCCGGTTGATGCGGATATCAATCAGCTCGAACAGATCCTGATGAACCTGATCGTGAACGCCCTCGACGCGATCCCCGCACAGGGTACGGTGACGATCGAAACGAGCCTGACACACCTCGACAAAGATTATATCGCGCAACACGCGGATGTGGACCCCGGTGAATATGTCCTGCTGACCGTCAGAGACACCGGCGAAGGCATGGACGAAGAAACCCGGATGCGGGTCTTCGAACCGTTCTACTCGACCAAGGGCGAAAAGGGAACCGGACTGGGACTGGCGACAGTTTTCGGCATTGTGAAGCAGCACGGCGGCACCATCTTGGTGTACAGCGAACCCGGCAACGGGACAACGTTCAAAGTCTACCTCCCGGTTAGCGAGTCTGAACGATCCGCCGAGGAACAGGCTGTGAAAAGCGAGGCCGTGACCGGTTCGGAAACGATCCTGGTCGTCGAGGACAACGAAGAAGTGCGGAAGCTGGTGGCGTCGATGCTTGAGCGATTTGGTTACACCACCATCACCGCGCGGGATGGCTTCAACGCGTTGGAAAAAATCAAGTCCTTGAACTCGGACGTTTCGATGTTGTTGACGGACGTCGTGATGCCGAAAATGAACGGGCGTGAATTGTATGAACAGATCTCGTCAGTGGTCCCGAACCTGCGCGTGCTTTACATGTCGGGCTACACGGACGAAGTGATCACCCATCGTGGTTTGCTCGAGAAGGGCCTCCAGTTCATCCAGAAGCCGTTCACGATGAACGACCTCGCCGCGAAGGTCCGTGCCACGCTGGATGCGACCTGACCGTATTCCCTTTCACCCGGTCACGACACCTGTTCCCTGTTATCCTCCCCTTACTCTTTGGCCTGTGGTTCCTTGTTCGTAGTTTTCACAAAGGCTGGACTTCATTGTCCTGGCGCGGGCTGATGCCGCGCCATTTTGTTGCTGTGTCAACTTTGGATACCCATTATGGCCGAATCGTCGATACCCCTTGATCCTTACGAGATGCACGATCCACCGCCGGTTTGTACTCACTGCGGGGAGCCGATGAAAAAGATGCTGGTTCCGCCGATGGCGGCCTTCGATTCGCCGTGGATTTATGTCTGCTTCAACGATGAGTGCGGTTACTATGTGCGCGGCTGGGAACGGATGGAAGCGCAGTACGCGTCAAAGACCTCGTACCGCTACAAGCAGGACCCGTTCACCGGCGAAACCGGCCCGTTGCCGGTGTGGTCTCCGACGGCGATGCGTGACCTGATTGTGGAGGACGAGTCGTGATCAAATACAACAAGCCCCCCGATTCGTCTGGAAACGATACCGTCTCCGCCAACGCACCCGGCGATGCGGAAGCCACGTCAGCGAAGCATTTCGCCAACCTGAAGGAAAAGGTGCTGCAGGATCACGAGCGCCTCGGGTTGGACAGCAGCTTCCATTTCGGCTGCCATCCAGGCGTGCCGTGTTTCAACGACTGCTGCAGCGACGTCAACATTTTCCTCACGCCGTACGATGTCATCCGTGTCAAGAACCGGCTCAAGATCACCAGCGCAGAATTCCTCGCGAAGTACACGGTGATGCCGGTGCATGAGAAGCAGAAGTACCCGGTGATCATGCTGAAGATGACCGAGGATGAACACAAACGCTGCCACTTCGTCGATCCGGAGAAGGGTTGCACCGTCTACCAGGACCGGCCGTGGGCGTGCCGCATGTTCCCTGTCGGTAAAGCGAGCCCGGAGGAAGGCTCGAACGACGAACCGTTCTACTTCCTGATGAATGAGGATGTCTGCCACGGTTGGGATGAAACCAGCGAATGGACGGTCCGGCAGTGGATGGACGACCAGAATGTCGCGCGCTGGGACGAAGAGGGCGAGAAGTACAAGGCGATCACGTTGCATCCGTATTTGCGTGAGAACGACTTGACGCCGGAGCAGATGGAGATGTTCTACATGGTCTGCTTCGATAGCGAGCGTTTCAGGCGGTTCGTGTTCGAAAGCTCGCTGCTGCAACGGATCGCGCTGGATGATAAGACGGTCCGGAAGATGCGTACCAGCGACGCGGTGCTGCTCGACTTCGGGTACAAGTGGCTGCGCTTCAGCCTGTTCCGTGAACCGGTGCTGCAGGTGAGGCGGTAGTCGGTAATCGGTAATCGGTAATCGGTAATCGGTAATCGGTAATCGGTAATCGAAGCTACACCTATCTTGCCCGTGCTGGCTTGCCAACGCGGGTTTCCTCTTGTGGTCGTGTCTGTTCACGGACGCGGCCGTGTTGCTCTCAGATCAACACAAATCGGGGACACTTAGCGGAGTAAGTGTCCCCGGATTGGTTTACTGACAACTGAGAACTGACAACTGATAACTGGGTCTCCTACTTCATCAACACCAGCTTCTGCGTCGCCGCCTGGGCACCGCTTGCCGCGTGAACGAAGTACACGCCCGACGCCAGACCCGATCCGTCAAACGTGAACGTGTGCGCGCCGGCGTTGACCGAACCATTCGCCAGTGTCGCGACCAACCGGCCGGTGATGTCATGCACGGTCACCTGCAGGTTCGCGGATTCCGGCAGCTGCACGCTGAAGCTGGTGGTCGGATTGAACGGATTCGGGTAGGCCGCGCCGAGCGTGAATTCGGACAGCTGCGCGGTCTGCTGATTCGCATCGGCGGTAAAGATCGCGGCAGCGTGATCGAATGAGCCGATCACCGGCCACGCGTCCGGGTTGGTGAACGCGCTGAGGCCACCGTTCGGTTTCGGTCCGGTCTTGGTGAACGGGAACGACGCTTCACCGAGGACATCGTTCGGGAGGTGGCCGATCTTGAGATGCATCAGGTAGTCGCCCGAGGGCGCCCATGGCGGAATGCCCTGAGAGAGGTTTGCCTGACGGGTCTGGCCGCCGTTGAACGGGACGTTGCTGAAGGTTTGCGTGGTGACGGCCTGAATCAACAGGTGTTCGACGACAACCCAGACATCCATCGCGAGGTACTCGCTGCCGAGGTTGCTGATCGAGCCGTGCATGTTGATGTAGCCGCCGTTCGGGCCGATCTGGACCGGCTCATTGTTCGGCGTCAGGGTGACATCGAAACCGGTCAACGGAGCGACGTGCTTGAGGAAACTGTTTGTGGAATAGACACCGGAGTAGACGAGATCGTCCTCACCAAGCAGCACCATGGACGAGGGGTACTCGTACACCTGGCCGCCAAATTCAGCCTCCCAGATGGTCTGGCCCTGATCGTCAATTTTCACCATGTGGCTGACCGCTGCGCCGCCACCACCACTTTGGGTTCCCTGCACCAGGATGTAGTAGGTCTCGCTGGCCCCGTTTCCAGCAATAATTTTACGTGCGGCATCGGCACTGGGACTGAAATCCATGAACTGGCTGTACACCTGCCCACTTCCGTCAGTGTTGAACTGGACGACTGGGATCTGGTCCATGCTGAAATCATGGCCGGACGCGGTCGCCGTGGTCTGATCCGGGCTGATCGCGACCGTGCTGAAACCACCGTCGATAGCGTCCAACGTGCCCCACGTGTCCCAGAGAGCGACGCCATCATAGCTGACCGCGCCCATCCAGGGGTGGATCTCGATGTCGAAGGTGTTCTCATAGCCAACAGCAATGATCTGATCGTCCATCAGCTTGATGTCGGTGATCCGTTCGCAGCTGGTGATAATGTGGAAGCCGAGCTGGTTGAGGTTCGTGTCCAACTTGATCAGGCTGCCGTACTCTTCGAAGCCATCCGCCGACCAGTAACCGCCAACCCAGATGAAGCCATCGGCGTCGACCTCGATGCATTCCGCGTTCTGCCGGCCAGCGTTGTCGATGACCTGTACAAATTCGAAGCTGCCGTTGGGATTGATCTTCGCAATCAGATCGAGGTAGAGGGACAGACCACCATTGAAAAACTGGCCCGAGGTGTAGAAGAACCCGTCCGCGGCTTCAACCACATCAAAGAAATATTCAAATCCGTTGCCATCGCCGTAGCTGAGATCCCACTGGATGTTGCCGAAGCCGTCCGTTTTCACCACCTGCGCTCCTTCGTAGCCATACCCGGCTAACAGGAACCCGCCGTCGGATGTTTCTATCACGCTGTACGCCGTAAAATCATCCTCGCCCTGCACCGAAATGTCTGCTGTCCACAGCAACTCCGGCTGCGCCATCACCGAACTGACCAGTAGAGCCAGCATCGCCAGCCCCAATCCTATCTTCCTCATCCTGCTCTCCTTCACCCATCGTGTACGTGATTGTTTATCCATGTGCGGCAAAGATAGGATAACCTAACTTCAGAAATGTGATCGGGGACACGAATTTGTGGAATTATGAGAGAAACGCCACGATTTGTAGGCACTTGGAATTTTTCGGTTTACCTGGAGCGGGCGAGACGTAGCCGTTACTCGGTGGTCGGTAGCCGGTAACCATTAAACGGTAATCGGTAAACGGTAAATAGTGGATGAGTATCTGGGTGAATAAAAGATTGTGGCCGTGTCTGCTCGTCAGACGCGGCCGTGTTGCTCTTTGAATCAGGCAATCCGGGGACACTTAGCGGAGTAAGTGTCCCCGGTATTTCTGATCTTTGTCGTGGTCTTTTCCTCAGGACTCAGGACTCAAGACTCAGGACTATCCTCATTTCATCAACACCAGTTTTCGCGTCGCGGACTGGGCACCGCTGTTCGCGCGGACGAAGTACACACCCGACGCCAGGCCCTGGCCATCAAACGTGAACGTGTGCTCTCCGGCGGAGCGGGTTTCGTTCGCGAGTGTCGCGACAAGACGACCGGTGATGTCATGCAAGGTGACGTTCAGGTTGGCGTCTGCGGGCAGCTGCACCGTGAAACTGGTCGTCGGGTTGAACGGGTTGGGACAGGCGGCGCTCACGGTGAACGATTCGGGCACTGGTGAGCTGCCATCCTGATCAACCGGGAAGAAGTCGCCGCCAGTATGCCAGCCGTATTGAGCTGGTCCTGACAAGCCGGTCGCCGACTTGCTGAAGGTGATACTGCTGGCGACGAAGGATTCCGGGTAGTACCCGATGTGTCCGGTCAGCGAGTAGTCGCCGGCGGGTGCGTCGGACGGGATATCCTGGGTCATACCGGTAACGGTTGTGGTGAAGAACGGCGGCAGGTTAAAGGTTTGCGAGTAGGCTGGTTCGATGGTGGTACCATCCGGCTGCAGAATGCTGGTCCAGAAGGTGATATCGGGGTAGCCATACAGCTGATAGGACTCGCAGGCACCGTCATAGATGACGGTTCCGCCGTTCGCCGGGACAACCGGTTCGGAAGTACGGGTCAGAGTCAACATACCTGGCTGTTCCATCTGCTGGTACCAGACGAGGGTGTGGCGGGTTCGGTTCGCGGCGAGATAGTCGGGGCGACCGTCCTGATCGAAGTCGGCAAAGGCGTAGCAGTCGTAATTGGGCATCACTCCGGGCGCGATCGGACCGCGTTCAACGAAAGTCAAATCGCCGCGATTTTCCCACCAGTACACTCCGCCTTGCCGGTAGATGAACACAAAATCGAGATCGCCGTCCACGTCCAGATCGATCAGGTCGACGCAGAAGGGATAGGGAAGGTTCACGCCCTGAATGTGTTCTGTCAGGTTCTGTTCGCCATCGTTTTCCCACACTTTGAGTTCAGTGTTTTCGCTGAGAATGTAATCGACAGTAACGAGATCAACGTCGCCGTCATTGTCCAGGTCCCCCATGGCGGCGTCAACGAGATACGGTTCGTACAGCAATTCAACGGGATCATTCCAAACCAGTCCGTTCCCGTCCAGGTTCTCGTACCAGGTAACAGTGCAACCGACGGGATGCACTCCAAACAGATCCAGATCACCATCACTGTCAAAATCAGCCACGAATTGCCGTGGACTCCCACTGCCATTTTCGGTGATCGGGTGCTCCTCCCAGGTTAGTCCGTCTCCCGCGTTTTCCCACCAAGCCATTCCTGAGGCGAAATACCGGACTCCGCGGATATCGATGTCGCCGTCCTGATCCATGTCCACGAGCTCCGTGTTGTTCGTTGCCCAGAATTGTCCCTGCAGAATGGCGTGCTCGGTCCATGTCTGGCCGGTTCCATCGTCATTCTCCCACCAGATGCATTGATCTTGGTAGTCGGGTACAAGGATATCGTCGTCGCCGTCGTTGTCGATATCGGCAGCTTGAACAACACGGGCAATAGGATCAACATCTCCGACAGCATGCTGGATCGCTCCTGTACCAGCTCCGGTGTTTTCCCACCAGCGGACACTACCGGTTTCGTGCGAAGCAGTTACGAAATCAGGGTATCCGTCGCTGTTGAAATCACCCACCGCGATGTGCCAGTTGAGATCGTACGGAAACTGGTGGATTGTATGTTTAACCCAGAACTGGGCTTGTGTCGCGAAAGGCAGGGCTGCGAAGAGCAGGACAATCATCAGTCTGAACATGATACATCCTCCTGATTTGATTGACTGAAGTTGAGATCGTGCAAGCAAAATAGGAACTGTTCTTTGAAAAAACATGATTCTGCCTCCAGAACTGACGGCTGGATTGAGGTAGCGGAGCCGCCTGGATTATTTCAGCAGCAGCAGTTTGCGGCTCTGGTGCTGATCTGCAGTCAATGCGTGCAGGAAGTACACGCCCGACGCCAACCCACTCCCGTCAAACGTTAATGTGTGCGCCCCGGCGCTGACCGAACCATTCGCCAGCGTCGCGACAAGGCGGCCGGTGATGTCGTGCACGGTCACCTGCAGGTTCGCCGTCTCCGGCAGCTGCACCGTGAAGCTGGTCGTCGGATTGAACGGGTTTGGATGGGGCTGCAACAGCGCGAACTCGGTGGGGATCGCCTGCCCGGTTTGCTGCGGGTCGTCAGTTGAAACCGGCGGCGTGCCGTTCATTGCCCAGTCAGAAACGGACCATTGTGATTCTGGACGGGTCGGGCCGCTCGTTCCAGCCAGTTTTTCGAAGGTGAAGCTGTCGGTGTCGATGACCAGGTTGGGACGTATGCCGATCGCCATCACATGCTGGTAGATCCCCGGCGGAGCGTAGCCCGGGACAAATTGTCCGTGTGGTGAGCTTGGCTGGTAGGTGCTGTTGGGGTCGATGGAAATAACTTCATTCGCTATCGGTCCATACGTGTTCCCGTTCGGCAGAACCAACTGTGCCCAGAGTTGTCCGCTTACGGGAAATGGGGATGGATTGACAATCTGGACCCAGTACCAGTAGCCGCCACCGGCAGCGGGGATGATCGTGGACGGCTGGAACGGCTCGATGGTTAACGATGGGAGTGATGTGATCGAGAACGGTTCGTCGCTGAAGTCCTGTTCGGGTGATCCGACGATCTGCAGGCGAATCGAGTACAGATCCCCGGTCAACAGGTTTTCAGGGATCAGCCAATTGCAGACGCCATCGTTTTCCGTGGATTCCGTGATCGTCTCAACCAACTGATTATCGTAGAACAATTCAATTCGGACATCTTCAGGCCGGGTTGAGTTCCAGTAGATGTTATGCGGCGTATCGGTCCGCCAGATCTCTCCCCCATTGGGTGCCAGAACCTGAATCTCTGTTATCTGGGAATTCTGGTGTTCCCAGAGATGCACTTCGTCGTTGTAGGGATCATCAGAATCTTGTTCGCCTGCAACAATATCAAGATCGCCGTCCAAGTCAAGATCAACGGCTATCGGCTGTCTACACTCAATTTCTTCGATGACCTGTTCGCCCCAGTCATTGCCAAAACCATCCACATTCTCATAATAAACTATATGATTTTCCATACCATACTGAGTCGCAACAAGATCAATATCCAGATCTCCATCGATATCTGCAGCATCCATGTAGTGTACCGATGAATAATATATAAAATCGTCTATCACAATTTCTACCATATTAAGACCATTACCATTAATATTTCTCCAATAAGTAAGTATATCAACATATGGAATACCGGGATCCACGCCTGAAACTATATCTATAAAGCCATCTCGATCAAAATCACCGGCTATACAAGAATAAGCAGGATAATCCTCGACGATCGATACTTCATTCCATAGCGTTCCATGACCATCTGTATTTCTGAACCAACGAAGATAGCCGGTCGGTGGATAATCTCCGTTATACGATGTAACAATAATATCTTTATCACCATCATTATCCATATCACCAATAGTAAAGTCGTTTATATTATCACTACCACTTGAAATAGCATGCATTATCAAATGTAGTCCCGGTTCATTTAAATTTTCCCACCATTTAACTCTTCTATCTTCAGAATAACCACTTGTAATAAGATCTATATCGCCGTCCATATCAAAATCATCTAACTCAAAATCATATCCTATAGGATTATTAGATATACCATGCAATGTAAAATCAAAAGAGTTATTCGTATTTTCCCACCATTGGATAACATCATCAGTATTATTTGAAGTAACAATATCAGGTGCACCGTCTCCATTCATGTCTCCCGCATCTATCCTTGCTGAAGCATAATTGCCGGAGATTTCGTGTTCAATCCAAAATTGACCGTTACCGGAATTCTCCCACACTACCAAACGATTGCCGCTTGAAACGATATCGTAATCACCATCGCCGTCAAAATCTGCTGCGGTTACATCAACCGGCCAAGATAGATCACCTCCGATGACTCTATGTTCCCATGTCGGTTGGGCGATGGCGATAACGGGCAGCAAAACGGCGAGAAGAAGGATCAGGCGGCGCATGTGACGGTCCCCCGGGTTGATCACATGATCACAACATCGTGAAAGATAGGGCGAAATATCGTTGAAAGTTAGTTCTGCAGCGGATTTCGTAGATTTTTTCCATTCTCCCTGAGACTGATCACAATGCGTCCGTTTCCACTTCGCTCCCTGCGCCTTGATGTCGTACCTTCCAGCCATGGCGAATCCAACCTCCTCACCTGAACCACGCAAGCCGGCGTCCAGGGACATGGCCGGTTCGACGGCTGTGACCGGCCGTTTGCGTCGCGCGGGCATGTTCAAGGGTTTTCTCTTCGTCGGCGCGGTGGTGATGACTGCCGGGCTGTTCATCGGGACCAGCCTGCTGGTGCGGCAGGTGCGGGAGAGCGCGTTAACGAATCTGCAGCGCACGGTGGACAGTTATCGCTTGCTGCTGCTCAACGACAACGCCGAGCTGGCGTACGAAGCGGTACAGGCGATTGAGTTTCCGATCGTGGTGACCGACGCCGACGGCACGCCGAAATCGTGGCGCAATTTGTCCGTCGAACCGGGCGACACCTCTGCCGAGGCGCAGGACAAGCTGCTGAAGTTTATCCGCGATGTACGCAGGCAGGGCAACGAACCGTTGGCGGTGGAGGTTTTCCCCGGACAGGTGGATTATTTCCATTACGGTGACCCCTCCCTGGTGCGGACACTACGCTTTGTGTCGATCGCGACGGCGCTGGCGGTGGCGTTGTACATCTTCCTCGGGTACATCGGCTTCCGTACCATTCGCAAGGCGGAGGAACGGTCGGTGTGGGTCGGGATGGCGCGTGAAACCGCGCATCAGCTGGGCACACCGATCAGTTCGTTGATGGGCTGGCTCGAGGTGCTGGGCTCGTCGGGCCGACCGGAGGTTGTCGACGCAATGCGGCAGGATGTGCGCCGGCTGGAAAAAATCGCGGTCCGGTTCTCGAAGATCGGCGCGGTGGAAACGTTGAAGCCGCACCAGTTGAGCGAGGTGGTCAAGGGTGCGGTGGATTACATGCAGACACGCGTCGGGTCGCGTGTTGCGATCACGTACGAAGACCGGAACGCCGGCGAAGTCGCGATGCAGGAAGAGCTGATCGGCTGGGTGCTGGAAAATCTGATGCGGAATGCGTCCCAGGCGATGAAGGGCGAGGGCCGGATCACCATCGTCAGCGGACGCAATGAGAACGGCGCGTATGTTGATGTAATGGACGAGGGAGTTGGCATCGCGAAGAAGGACATGGATGCGATTTTCCGTCCCGGCTACACCACGAAGAAACGCGGCTGGGGGCTGGGGTTGAGCCTCGGGCGCCGAATCGTTGAGGAAATTCATCGTGGCAAGCTGTTCGTGCTGCAGTCCCGCCCCGGCGAAGGCACAACGATCCGGATGGTGCTGCCGGGGTAGTGCCGGGGGGTGACTCAATAACCCCGCGACAGTGATACGAGTGTTGACCGCATGTCTGCCACGAAAGAGGTGATCCGTGGCAGACTTTTTCATATACTCAAGCAAGCTGGATTGAGTCATGGAGGCACGATGAAGCGCACCCGTATCGAACTCCTGTTGAGTCTGAGTGTTCTGCTTGCCCTCGCACCCCTTCCCGTTATGAGTCGTGGTCTTGTCGCCCCTCCCGGTGTTGCCGAGACCGACTACCTCGGCTCTGTCCTGTTCCCGGGCGATTTCTACGATCTCGTCTACGCAAACGGCTACCTGTACCTCGCGGATGGGCAGCAGTCGCATTCCGGGAATCTTAAGGTGCTGGATGTCTCGGACCCATCCGACCCCCAAGTGGTGGCATCAGACAGCTTCCCCGGCGACAAGGTGTACCGGTTGGTGCTGCATGAGGGTGGCGACCTGCTGGCTGCGGCGGTGCATGGAACGGGCTTGGTGCTGTACGAGCTCAGCCAGCCGGATTCGCTGAACCGGATCAGCGTTTTCGCAACGGATGAGCAGATCAACGACCTCGTGTTCAGCGGCGACCTGCTGTATGTCTTCGGCCCATTGCTGGAGCTGACCATTCTCGATGTGACCGATCCGTGGGACCCCGCGCTTGTATCGCAAACCCCGATCTCAACGTCCGGCTGCTACGCTGGAGCGGTGACGGATAATGACATCATCGCCATTGCGGACGGATCGCGCCTGCGTCTGTACGACGCCTCCGACCCGCAGTCGATCAGCGAGCTGGACGCATTGCAGATCAACCAGACGTCGTTTCACGAGGTAACCTCGGTTGGCACGACGGTCTTCGCCGGGAAGCATTCGAATATGATCAATTCCGGCGGGATCGCGGTGGTTGATGTGTCCGACCCGCAGGCGATCGAACTGCTCGCGCAGCGGAATGTGTTCGGAGCGGACGGTCCGCCGAATGTGTGTCTGACCGTGGACGGCGACGCGCTGTTCTATACGGCCGGCCAGACCGGGCTGGTGGTTTACGACATCAGCGACCCCTCCTCCCCGGCGCAACTGAGCCAGACTGGCGAAGGGGTGCCGTATCCTCCCGCCACCGGAACGTGGCAGACTCGTGTCGCGGCTGGTGACGGGCTGGCGTTCACCATCATGCCTGACCGTCAGGACTGGTATACCTTCAACAACCTGTGGGTGCTGGATGTGTCGGATCCCGGCGATCCGCAAGTCGCCGGAGAATACGACACACCGGACTATGTGAACCACGTGGCGGCGTCCGGCGATGTGGCATACGTGGGTAGCGAGGGCGACGGGCTGTACACCATCGACCTCAGCGATCCGGCCGAGCCGCAGGTGCTGGGCAACGTGACGTTTTCCGAGCTCAATTTCGCAGCCCGGCAACTGTTGGTCAGCGGAGATTATGTCTACGTCAACGGCGCGGGATTGCCGTTGGCGGTGGTGGATGTAACCATGCCGGACGATCCGCTGCTGATCTCGGAAGTGGTCACCAACAACAACCACTACACCGGGCTGGCAAAGGACGGCAACCTGGTGGTGGTCAGCGCGTGGGGCGTCAACCCGATGCCGCCGGGCTGGATTGAGCTGTACGACGTGTCCGACCCCTCCGCGCCGATCCTGTTGTCGTCGTTGCTGACTGAGGCGTACACCGAAGCGTTGGCGGTGCGTGGCAACTACGCCTTCCTCGCCTGCGAGGACGGGATGTGGGTAGTATTAGTGGAAACTCCACAGGCACCGTCCCACGTCGCGACGCTGGAAACCCCGGCGCAGCTGCTTGACGTCGAGCTGGCGGGGACGATCACATACGCTTGCGACGAACAGGCCGGATTGCATGTGATCGACGTGACGCAACCGATTGTGCCGGTCCTCCTCGCCTCGTACACCCTGCCCGGGACCGCGGTCGATCTGGAGGTGTCCGGAGATTCGTTGTGGGTGACGATGGAATCCGCCGTGATCCTCGCTGATATCAGCGATCCGGAAAATGTGATCGTGTTGGAACAGATTCCGCTGGACGGGTCCGGTCAATCGGCGGGCAGCTACGGCGAACATCTGCTCATCTCAGACTGGTACGGCGTGCATGTTTACAACACCACCACCTCGGGGACGGAAATCGTGTCCGCGGGACTGCCAGATGCGCACGGCCTGCTGCTGCAAACCTACCCGAATCCTTTCAATGCCGCCAGCCGGATCAAGGTTGGTGTGCCGCAGCGAAGCCTGGTGACGGTGACGCTGTACAACGTGCTCGGCCAGCCGGTGAGTACATTATATCACGGTTCCTCCGGGCCGGGCCCGCTTGAGCTCGTGCTGGATGGTGCGGGATTGGCGTCGGGTACGTATTTCCTGCGCGCCGAGTCGCCATCATGGGACACGGCTTCGCGGACAATCACGTTGATCAAGTGAGCAACTGAAGGGAGTGATGCGGGTGAGTGTGGATCGGTTAATCCTGTTTACACCGACAACTCTGGGTAAGGTCGAGCTGGCCAACCGGATTGTGATGGCGCCGATGATGCGTTGCCGGGCGACCCCTGACGGTGTCCCGTCCCCGTTGGCGGCGGAGTATTATGTGCAGCGAGCGTCCGCGGGATTGATTCTGACTGAGGGCATGCAGCCGAGCTGGCAGGGGCAGGGCTATCCGCGTACGCCGGGCATTCACACGCCGGAGCAGGTGCGAGCATGGGCGACCATCACGGGTGCAGTCCATCAGGCTGGCGGAAAGATCGCGGTGCAGTTGATGCACGTCGGCCGGGTTGGCCATCCCGCGAACCAGTACAAGCCGGTTGGGCATGTGGCACCGTCAGCCATCGCCGCGCCTGGCCATATCATGACCGACACAGACGGCCGTCAGCCGAAACCGGTTCCGCGCGCCGCAACGGTTGACGAGATCCACGACCTCACCGATCAACACCGAAAGGCGGCGATCAACGCACTGTCGGCTGGGTTTGACGCCGTCGAATTGCATTGCGCGAACGGCTACCTCAGCCACCAATTCCTGTCGTCGGGGACGAACCGTCGCACGGACGACTACGGCGGTTCAGCTCGGAACCGTTGCCGGTTTGTGCTGGAAACCGTGTCCGCGATGATTGAAGCGGCTGGTGCGGGACGGATCGGCATTCGGATTTCACCGGGAGGAAATCCCACCGCGATTCCGGACGACAATCCGTTAGAAACATACACGGTGCTGCTGCAGGCGTTGCCGCAGGAGAAGCTGGCGTGGGTTCACATTCAGCCGGATCCCGAGGGATGGGATCCGTCGCCGCTGTATGAATTGGTCACCGCGCCGTTGATCCTGACTGGCGGCTATGACAGCGACACGGCGGCGGACGCGTTGCACACGACCCACGCCCGTGCGATCGGATTCGGGCGTCCGTTTATCTCAAACCCGGACTTGGTCGAGCGGCTGCGTCACGATCATCCCTTGGCCGAGTCAGATCCGTCAACATATTTCACTCCTGGCCCGGAAGGATACACCGACTATCCGGCGTGGGTGGATACCGAATAGCGCGCCCTACAGGTGCCGCATCGACACCACCGGCTTCACCTTTGCTGCTTTCCACGCCTGCCAGCCTGCTGCGTTGACTGCCAGCAGGATCATGATCAATCCGGCCATCAAGAAGGTTTCAATGCCTACCGGCACACGGAAGTCAAATCCCTTGAGATAGCCATTCATCATCAACCTGGATAGCGGTAGCGCGATCGCGTTGGCGATGAGGATCAGGATGATGAACTCTTTCGCCAGCAACGACACTACCGATCCCACCGATGCGCCCAGCACCTTGCGGATACCGATCTCACGAGTTCGTTGTTCGGCGGCAAAGGATACCAGTCCATACACCCCGAGGCAGGCAATGATGATGGTGATCGCCGAGAGAATGAACAGCAGCTTCATGATGCCCATGTCGCTCTGTAACTCTGACATGCTCAGATCGTCGAGGAAATGGTAAGCGAACGGCGTTCCGGGTATGACGCTGTCCCACGTCTCTGCAGCGAGGGCGAGGGTTTCCTGCACGTGATCCTCCGGGATCTGAATCGTGATCCACGAGGATCGCTCGGTCGGCGTGGTGATCATGATGTGGTCGGAATTGCGCCACGACTGAAATGCACTGTTGAATGATTCAACCACTCCGGCGATTTCGTAGGTCTTGTCCCCGCGTCCGAAGAAACGGTGCCCGATCGGATTCTCCAGCTCCAGTTTGTCGACAACGGATTGCGTAACCAGAATGGCGTTGTCCCGTTGTTCCGGATCAACCTCATCCAGCGTTTTGCCTGAGACGAGACGCAAGTCAAGTGTGCGCAGGAAATCCAGATCTCCAGCGAAACGCTGGAAGATGAGCATGTCATCCTCCTGCCGGTCTTCGTTGGGGAAGAGTCCGTAGAACGTGCTGGATGGCGCGCCGGGCGGAGTCGAACTACGGGTCAGAATCAGGGCTGGATCGCTTTGCTGCAGTTCGCGTTTGAGGATTTCCATTTTGCCCGCGGCGTCAGCGATTTCGTCCTCATTGAGGTTCAGCACCAGCATGTTGTCGGTGCGGAAGTTGCGGTCGATGTGTCGCAGGAAGGTGAACTGCCGGTACATGATGATCGACGACGTGATGAAGATCAGCGCGATGGTGAACTGGAAGACAACCATGATGCGCCGGAACCACGACTTGCTGGTTTTGATCCGTGAATGGGCAGCCAGCAGGTTGATCGGCCTGGTGCGCGTGATATACAACGCGGGATACACTCCGGCGGCGGCAGCGACGACGATCCAGAACGTGAACAGCGCGAGGATCATCGTCTTGCTGCCGAACAGGTCGAGAGTCATCGCGCGATATTCGGCGAACTTGTGAAACGCCGGACTGAAGAGCTCGTAGCACCCCATGCTGACAACCAGCGCCACCAGCACCAGCAGCAGTGATTCGGCAAAGAACTGCACCACAAGCCGCGAACGGAAGGCACCGAACATCTTGCGCACGCTGACTTCCTTGGTGCGATGGCTGGTCCGTGCCGTGGACAGGTTGACGTAATTCAGGATCGCCTGGACCAGGATGAAGAACGCAAACCCGCCCATGAAATAAATCATGTCCCATTCGCCGGCCGGGTAGATGTCGCCCTGCGTGCCATCATAGTAGGCACTGAAGTAGATCTTCTTCAGCGGCTTGACCCACAGCGCGTAGTCGTTCGGATCGGATTCCGGCAGATTGGCCGCGAACAGCTCGTTGAGCTTTACCTCCAGCTCCGGCAATGTGGTGTCGTCATGCAACAACAGGAAGACGAAATCATTGTCGAACGTGGTCCAGTCCGTGAATTCATTCTTCCCGGCGGTCAATGTGGAATATGAAACGATGAAATCGCACTTCAGCTGCGTGTTTGACGGTATCGACTTGAGAATACCGGCGATCTGGCAGTGCAGTGTGTCGGCGAGCAGGATCTCCTCGCCCATCGGGTTGGATCCGGCGTAGTATTCGTCGACAGCATCCTCGGTAATCAACACGCGGTATGGTTCATTCAGCGCGGAGGACGGGTCGCCGTGAGTCAGCGGGAAGGTGAAAACGTCCAGATAGTCCGTGGTTGCGAAGATGGTCGGCCCGGCGCTGAATTCCCGCTTGCCGATGCGGACGTCCGTCTCGTACTGGTAGCGCACTTCGGCCGCGCGTTCCACCTCCGGTAGAGCTTCAGCGGCGGTTGGGCCGATGATCTGCGGGACGCGGGCATACCTGCGGGTGCCATGTTCGTCGGTGACCGATCCCTCGACCCTGACAATCCGGTCACGGTTCGCGTGCACGGTCTCATAGCTGAATTCGTGCAGGATGTAGCCGAGGATGAGCACCGCGAATGACATCCCAAGCGCGAGGCTCAGCAGGTTGATAACGGTGAACAGCTTATTCTTGGACAGAACACGCAGAGCGAGACGGAAGTCGATGCCGGCCATGGGATCCCTCTACCCGTAAACGGAGAAGAAGAGTTTCGTTGCATAGCGTAGAGGCAAACTCCGGTCCAGAACGAAATGGCGGAAAAGTAGGCGGAAAGCTTGGATAGCTGCGCATTTGTGTCCGTAGACGGACAGTGAGCGTCCGGGCATGAACGATGATGCGGACAGAAGCTCAGTGCAGTTTCACGGGTAAAGTACGTGGAGCATTGGAATCCCGTGGTGGTCAAATCCGGGGGGTAGCCACTCCTGTCCGCATCCGGGGGGATATCGTGCGACCGCAACCGAAGGTCAGGTTGCAGGCGCTACTTTTCTCCTTGCAAGCAGGTTGTACAGTGTCGCCAGCAACCAGCCACCAACGAAGCCGTCCACGAAGCCCCAGATGAGGCCAATGAACGCGCCAGGGTAGCTGAAACTGAACCCGAGGTAGAAGTTGCTGAGCAGGTGCCAGGTGTGTCCGCCGGATCCGGTGATGAGCAACCACAGGGTGCCGAAAAAGATTGCCGCACCCCAGAGAATTCCGGCAGCGAGACCGAACGTGACAGCGTGGAGTTTCATCGCGTCCCCCCTTCCGGCGTAACCCATCCAGACCCTTGGAACTACCGGAATAAGCAGCGATTGGAAAGCCGTGTGGAAAGCTGTGCAGGGACAGAGTTAGTGTAGGGCTGTTGCTGGCAAACATGCAACCGGTTTATGATTTGATTTGGCAACCCGGGGGCAGAACGTCCAACCTTGCGTCGCCGATAGGGATCACCGGAACACGTTCCGGTGACTGGAATCCGGCGAGCCGGGTGAGCGAAATGTGCCGTTGCGGTTGTATGTTCCGGGATGCGGTACAGGATCGTTGTTCCATCACCATGGCAGGTGTTGTCCGATGAAGGCTGAAGCTGCGGATGTGCTGGTCATCGGGTCCGGAATTGCCGGGCTCACATTTGCGTTGGAAGTTGCCGAACACGGCAAGGTCATCGTGGTCACGAAGAAAGACCGTGCTGAGTCGGCGACGAACTATGCACAGGGCGGTATCGCCGCCGTGATGAGTGACGAGGACAGCATCGAGGCGCATGTCCGGGATACACTCGAGGCCGGCGCCGGGCTGTGCAAGGAAGACATCGTGCGGCTGGTGGTGAACGAGGGTCCGGCCAAGATCCGCCGACTGATGGACTGGGGCGCGGAGTTCAGCGAGGAAGGCGGCAGTTTGTCGCTCGGCCGTGAGGGCGGCCACAGCCAGCACCGGATCGTGCATCGTGAGGATCGCACCGGGTTCGAGGTGGAACGGGCGCTGCTGGATTCGTTGAAACGGCACCCGCAGGTCGAACTGTGGGAAAACGCCCATGCCATCGACCTGATCACAGACCGTCACATTAACGAGAACACTCGTCCCCGCAACAAGCGCTGTTACGGCGCGTATGTCTACGACCTCGAGCTGCGGCAGGTGCACACGATTCCCGCGCGGCTGGTGCTGTTAGCGTCTGGCGGTATGGGAATGGTGTGGAAGAACACGACCAACCCACCGATCGCGACTGGTGACGGCGTCGCGATGGCGTGGCGTGCCGGGGCACGGATCGCCAACCTCGAGTTCATGCAGTTTCACCCAACGGCGCTGTATGAGCAGGATCGTAAGGGCCGGGCGTTTCTGATTACCGAAGCGTTGCGCGGTGCGGGCGGGATTCTGCTCAATGATCGTGGCCAACGGTTCATGGAGGCGGTGCATCCACGCAAGGAACTGGCCAGCCGTGACATTGTCGCGCGTGCCATCGACATGCAACGTAAGACGCATGGTCTCGAGCATGTCTGGCTCGACTGCACGCACCTCGATCCGGACAAGCTGCGCAAGGAATTTCCGACGATTTACACCACCCTGCGTGATGAGCACAACATCAACATGCTGCGTGAGCCGATCCCGGTCGTGCCGGCGGCGCATTATCAGTGCGGCGGGGTGTTGAGCGACACTCAAGCGCATTCGACGATCGACCGTCTCCTGGTCGCCGGCGAGGTGGCGTGCACCGGGCTGCACGGTGCGAACCGGCTGGCGTCCAACTCGTTGCTCGAGGCGGTGGTCTTCGCGGCTCAGGCCTCGACGGAAGCGAAACGGATCCTCGCCGAATCAGCAGGTGAAGAACTGCCTGAGGTGCCGGTCTGGAACGACTCCGGCACGTATGATCATGAAGAATACGTTCTCATCCGGCACGACGTCGACGAAATTCAGGGACTGATGGAAGACTACGTCGGGATCATCCGTTCGGACCTGCGTCTGCAACGTGCGGCGCGGCGTCTGGCCACGATCACCGTCGAAGTTGAAGACTACTGGCGGCGAACCCTGGTCACGCCGGAAATCCTCGAGCTGCGCAGCCTGGCGCAAGTGGCACGGCTGATCGTGAAATGCGCCCGGCAACGGCGTGAGTCGCGCGGCCTGCATACCACCACCGACTACCCTGACTACGATCCGATCCTCGGGACACGGGATACGGTGATTTAGAAACGAGACTTGAGATTCGAGACGTGAGACATGAGGTGTGAGGAAGGTCGCTCACACCTTTTCTCTGTCCTGCCCAATGGACTCTCGTCACTCTCATCAATTTATCCCGTCAACTGTTTGGATTTCCAAACAAACCGTTCAATGTGTTATCTTACGGGTGTACGGAATCAGTACCTGATTGGTCCGTGACGCCCGGAGGGCAGTTGAATCATGCCCTGGTCATCGAAAACACATCTGGCGCGCTTTGACTTTGTCACGCCGTTGGACGCCGCCGCGAAACCGGCGGTACAGCGGTATCTCACGCGGTTGGTGCATGGCATTGCCGGCGTGCGCGAGTATGAGGTGACGTCGTTGCGCCGGCTGGCGCGTGGTCAGTTGCGTGCGGATGTCGAGCTGCGATACGAGGCGGAGCACCGTGAGTTGATGAAGAAGGCGCACGTTCGTACCCAACTCGAGACGCTGGTCGGGTCGGCGAAGTATGTGACGGTGCGTGGTGTGCCCGCGCCGTTGATTCGGTTGTATCGAACACGGCTCGTTTCCTGACCTTCCTGTGTGTATACTCCTGTGTGACGGGGACACCTGAACAGGTGACAGCGTGACACCCCAGGAAACCACTGTCAAGCGATCCGGTATCCCACGTCGGGAATCGTCCGCAACCTGTTCAGATGTCCCCTGGCAAGGGATCGGTTGTCCTCTGAGTGCTTGTCATCTTCGGAGCCCCCGATGACGCGGTTGTATGTCGACACGCAGGCGCAGTTTGATTTCGAGACGACGTTGGACGGCTCGGCGGTGCCGGTCGCGACGGCGCATCTGATGCGGCTGCTGCATGCGCACCGGGAGGTGCGTGGCTTCCAGATCATGTCGGCGGAACGGGTGCACGGGTCGATGGTTCGGATCAGCGCGCAATTATTGCTGGAGCAGGAGTTCGGCCCGTTCTTTCAGCCGGAGCAGATTGGGGACAGTTTCCACACATTGGCCGGTGAAACACATGATCTGCGTGTGCAGGGAACGCCATTATCGTTGACCCGACTGCACCGTGCGCGGGTGGTGATGTAGGTGACTCCGAGGCCTGTTGCGGTGTTTGCGCGGCGGGGGGACGCTGTGTATCTTTCGCGTCTGTCAGAAAAACCGGATTGTTGGAGAATAGAACGATGGCACGCCGCTGTGATGTTACCGGCAAGAAGCCGATGACGGGAAACAATGTCAGCCACGCGCACAACTTGAGCAAGCGCCGTTGGCTGCCGAATCTGCAGAAGAAGCGGATTTACATCCCGGAAGAAGACCGTTGGATCACCTTGAAGATTTCGACCAAGGCCCTGAAGACGATTGACAAGAAGGGCATAGGCCCGGTGCTGCGCGACCTCCGTCGCAAAGGCATCGAAGTCTGATCCGCACATGTGTTGCGATATCCACCCGGATCTCAGCGAGGTCCGGGTTTTTCTCTCTCTGGTTCCATCGATCACAAAGGGTCCTCCATGCGCATACTATCCCTGTATCTCGCGACCAGCCTCGACGGCAAAATTGTCGGCCGCGATGATGATCACGGCTGGCTGTTCCACGACCAGGACTATGGCTTCAGCGAGTTTGTTGCCGACGTGGACACGTTGGTGATGGGCCGGAAAACGTACGAGCAGGCGTTGGCGTTCGGTGACGAATGGCCGTTCGCGGACAAACGGTCGATCGTTTTCACACGGAGCGATGAGCTACAGCCGATCGAGTACGTGGAAGTATCGCGGGACGATCCGGTGTCGGTTGTCAGGGATCTGAAGGGCGAAACGGGTGGGAAGATCTGGTTGTTTGGCGGGGCGGAGTTCGCGAAACCGTTGCTCGATGCCGGGCTGGTCGATGAGCTGGTGCTCGCGATCCATCCGGTGGTGTTGGGTGCGGGACGGCCGTTGTTCACCGAGCATCCGGAACGGTGGTTCGAACTGGCCGGAGTGGAATCTTTCGCCACCGGCCTCGTAAGTTTGACTTATCGGTACAATCCGGCACGCAAGCGTCCGCCGCAGCACTGATCAGCAGGTGGGATGTTTACGAAGGCGCGGAACTTCTCGTCCGCCGTGTCGTGTTCCCCGTAGCACAACGAACAACACCCAACGGAGTCCGCAATGAAACGGTTGATGCGAACAAGTCTGACGCTCGCGCTGCTGCTGAGTCTGGCGGTGGTTGTGCAGGCACGCAAACCCGCGCGCGCGCTGCAGTCGCGGGATGCGTCCACGCAGGTGAAGGAAAAGATGGCGGTGCTCGACTGGCTGGAGGGCACGTGGATCGGTGAGACGATGATGTCACGCAGTGGCCAGAAGCTCTCGGAGACGGTGACGTTGACCGAGACCTCGCACTTCGAAATGGACGGGATGGTTCTGGTGATGGAAAGCATCGGCAAACGGGGCGATGAAGTGGTGCAGCACACGTGGACCACAATCACTTGGGACGCTCGCAAAGACAAGTACCAGATGATGGCGATGACCGATGACGGCGGATTGATCCAGCCTCAGGTCAACGCCGATGAGCGTGGCCTGCAGTGGCAGATGAAGATACGGAATGTGCGCGCGAAGTACACGATTGAAAAAGACGGCAACGATCGTAGGGACAGTAGCTACACCGCCACCATTACTGGTGAGGAACTGGAGTGGAAACCGGTGTTCAGCCTGACCCTGAAGAAGCAGTGAGTCACATTGGCGTCAATACAATACTGATGGCGGTATCCACTGCTTTGCTCTCTACTTCCAACCCGGCTTCCCGCCGGGTTCTCACGTTTTTCCTGTGACGCAGCGCACTCGGGCTCTCATAACCTTCTGAAATTTTGCGTTTGCGCTTGTTTTCCCCTCCTCACGCGCCTATCCTTATCGATAGTAAGGTTGTCCTAACTCCGCGAAGTTATGTTTTTCACGCTAGTTGCAATTCAATTTTCGGATAATTCGTTTTATCCTTTTGTTCCTCAACTGAGTATCGAATTCAGCCTGCTGAAACAAACGAAGCGGTAGCACAACACAAACGCGATATAAATCAAGTGATACAGGACAGTGAAGGGAGAGGTATCATGAAGAGGATGACGGTGTTCCTTGCGTTGGTGATGACCCTGGCGGTGGCCGGGTTCGCGCACGCTGAATTGGTGATTACCGAGATCATGAAAGATCCGCTCGATTATAGCGACAGTTACGCGGAATGGATTGAAATCTACAATACCAGCGTGACGGATTCGGTTGATCTGGATGGGTACACCATCTCAGACAATGGCAGCAACTCACACACCATTACCGGCCTGGCGGTTGGCCCGGGTGATGTGTTCACGTTGGGCAATTACGCCGACCCCAACTTCAACGGTCAGATCAATCACGATTATATCTACAGTGGATTCAGCCTTGACAACGGCGCGGACGAAGTGATTTTGCGCGACGATCAGGGCACGTTGGTCGACGAAGTCTGGTACGACGACGGCACGTTGTGGCCGGATGTGGACGGCGCATCGTTGATGCTGATCAACCACACGCTGGACAACAACGATCCCGCCAACTGGCGCAGTTCGACGGTTGCGTGGGCGAATCACGATTTCGGTTCGCCGCGCGAGTTGAACGAAGGCAGCTACACGGTTCCGGAACTGATCATCACCGAGATCATGTACGATCCGCACGCCACCAGCGACAGTTACGCCGAATGGTTCGAGGTGTACAACGCCGGTTCCAATCCCGCGAACATGCGGTTGTGGCATTTGACAGACGATGGCAACAACGACTACCGGTTTGTTCAGAATTTCTGGGTACAGCCGGGCGAGTACGTTGTGCTGGCGAATTACAACGACCCGAACTACAATGGCAACATCGACGAAGACTGGGTCTACAGCGGATTCAGTCTTGATCAGACGGCGGACGAAATCCGTCTCACCGACCATCTCGGCAACATGCTGGACGAAGTTCAGTATGATGAGGGAATGGGTTGGCCGGAAGCCTACGGCGCCTCGATTTACCTCAACAACCTCGGCATGGACAACAACGATCCGGCCAACTGGGAAATCTCTATGGTTGCTTGGCCGGGTAGCACCGGCGACTTCGGTTCACCGGGCGAGCAGAACCAGGCCGGATACACGGTTCCGACGCTGATCATTACCGAGATCATGTATGATCCGTATGCGTCCAGCGACAGCTACGGCGAATGGTTCGAGGTGTACAACGCGGGCAGCGATTCGGTCAATTTCCGTCTTTGGGAGTTCACGGACAACGGCACCAATCAGTTCATCCCGCAGACCGATTACTGGCTGCAGCCGGGCGAGTACTTCCTGTTTGCCAACTATGCAAACCCGAACTACAACGGAAACATTGCGCCGGATTATGTTTACAGCGGCATGGGTCTCGATCAGGAATCCGACGAGATCATCATCCACGACCTCCGTGGCAACGAGATCGACGTGGTGGAATACAGCCCGGCGGGCAATTTCCCCGACCCGGTCGGCGCGTCGATTTTCCTGACGGATCTTGGTCTGAACAACGACCTCGGCGAAAACTGGGCGATATCAACCACCCAGTGGCCGGGCAGCGCGGGTGACTACGGAACGCCGGGCGAGCCCAACCAGCCGGTGGATCCGGTACCGAACATCATCATTACCGAGATCATGGCCGAACCGTATGCCGCTGCGGATACATACGCCGAGTGGTTTGAGATCTTCAACGCCGAGCCGGATTCGGTCAACCTGCGCTACTGGACACTTTCCGACAGCGGCGGCAACACGCACACCATCACCCAGGACCTTTGGATACACGCCTACGAGTATATGGTACTCGCCAAGTACCATGATCCGAACTACAACGGCAACGTGGACGAGGACTACGTCTATTCCGGATTCAACCTGGACGATCCCGCCGATGAGATCATCATCACCGACAACCGGTTCAACACGGTTGACCAGGTGAACTACGACGGCAGTTTCATCCGTCACTTCGGTGCGTCGTTCTACTGCCTGAACCTGGGTGAAGACAACAACGATCCGTCCAACTGGGCGATCAGCGACATCCAGTGGATGAACAGCGCTGGCGACTTTGGTTCGCCGGGCGAAGCCAACCAGACGCCGCAGCCGACGCCGGAAATCGTGATTACGGAGATCATGATCAACCCGAACGCATCCAGTGACACGTACGGCGAGTGGTTCGAGATTTACAACGCCGGCACAGAAGATGTAAACATGCGGTACTGGGAATTCTTCGACGACGGCGGCAACTCGTTCACCATCCTGACGCAGGACCTGTGGATCGAGTCAAACGAATACCTGTTGCTGGCCAAATACGGTGATCCGAACTACAACGGCAACGTGAACGAGGACTACGTCTACAGCGGCTTCAACCTAGATGATCCCGCGGACGAGATCCGGATTGAAGACATGCATTACGAGATCATCGACGAAGTCGCGTACACGGAATCGCCTGAGTGGCCGCATCCGGACGGCGCGTCGATCTACATCCTGAACCCGTTCGCGGACAACAGTGTCGGAACGGCATGGGCCGTGTCCACCAGCATGTGGGCCGGTAGCGCGGGTGACTTCGGTTCGCCGGGCAACCCGAATGATTCGGCGTACCTCGTGCTGACGCCGGTGGTCGACAGTGTGCCAGTCGGCGGCGGGGACATCGTTTATGATGGCCGTGTCATCAGCTACCTGCCGGGTACGTATGAGAATGTCAGCTACTGGACCGAAGCGACGGTTCCGGGTGGGATGACGGTTCCGATCAGCACGTTGTACCTGACGGTGACGCCGTTCATGGACGTCACGGTCACCGGCAACACGGTTGCGGTGCCGGGTGGCGCGCCGGGCGGTACGTATACCTTCACCGGACGCATTGGCTATCCGACGATCTTCGTGTCAGACAGCTTCGAGTTCACCAAGGCCGGACCGTCCGCGGACGGCTGGACCTGGGAGCAGTGGGCTGAGCTCTTCCAGGTTGCGGGAGTTGGCGAGGACGTGTCGGCGTTGCCGGATGAGTTCGAGGTCGGCCTCGCCTACCCGAACCCGTTCAACCCGACGACCTCGATCGAAGTCGCGTTGCCGGAAGCCGGGCAGGTGAAAATGATGATGTACAACATGCTCGGGCAGCAGGTGGCGCAGGTTGTGGATGCCAGCTACTCAGCCGGTTGGCACACGTTCACGGTAGACGGTTCACGTCTCGCGAGCGGTGTCTACTTCCTGCGTGTCGACATCCCGGGCCAGCTGACTGAGATGCAGAAGGTTGTACTCATGAAGTAATAGACCGGAACTGACAGGATAAGACAGAAACTGAATATGAATCGCCACGGGCATTTGTCCGTGGCGATTTTTGCGCACCAAGCATGGG
Source organism: bacterium (assembly GCA_963675295.2). Taxonomy (GTDB): domain Bacteria; phylum Electryoneota; class Electryoneia; order Electryoneales; family Electryoneaceae; genus BMS3BBIN04. The sequence continues at coordinate 226,421 of CAXXKJ010000001.1, read as the reverse complement.
TTTATTGCGCTACACTGAGCACCTCATCATACAGCGCGAGGACTTCGGCGGCGTAGGTCTCGGGTGTTTTTGGCGGGCGGGCGTTCCTGCTCAGGGTTTCGAGCAGGGTGGGTTCATCAATGAAGCGGCGCAGGGTTGCCGCGAGGGCTTTGGCGTCGCCGAGTTTGAAGCTGAGACCGTTGACGCCGTCCTCGATGATCGTCGCCGGACCGCCTTCGTCCGAACAGACCACCGGAATGCCGCTCGCCAGCGCCTCGCCGACCACGCGTCCGTACGCCTCGAACCACAGGCTGGGGATGACGAGCACGTCGAACTGTTCCATCACCTCGGAGATCCGTGACGGGTCAAACGGGACGGAGTGGAACGTTACAGCGGGCAGGTTGCCCTGTTCACGCAGTTGCCGCCAGAAGGCGAGCTGCTTGACGTCGGTGCGTGTCGGTCCGCCGAACAGGTGCAGCTCCGCCTTGCCGGTGGGCAGGCGTCGGAACGCGCTGAGCAGCACATGCACACCCTTGATCCACGCCATCTTGCCGATGTACCCGATGCGTAGCGGCCCTTCCCGCAACGGGCGTTGCTTCCACACACATCGGCGTGTGTCCGGCACTTGTTGCAGGGTTCGCACACTCACTCTGCCCCGGGCCAGTTTTTTGAAGCGGGTGGCGGTATCCTCGCTGATGGCGGTGATCGCGGCGACCTTACGCAACCGGGCAATCACGGCGTCATTGCGGCGGCGCATGTCGGCGATGGTTTCGAGTCGGACCGGCGCAGCCACACCCCGGCTGAGCAGTTTCGCTCGGGCAGCGCCGAGCAGCAGTTCCCACGAGCGCGGGCTGGTAACATTTTCCCGCGCCAGATCGACCAGTGCGGGCAGAAGTTCACCGCGTTCGAGGCCGCGATCATGGTGCAGGCATTGGACGCAATCAGCTTCGAGGTCTGTCTCCCGGCAGAGGGAGTGATCGCCGCGCACGAGGTTGATCCGTGCGCAGAGCATCGCAAAATCGCGCACGGTGAACACCATCGGGATGTTCATCTCGTGAGTAACGTCGATCAGTGACAGCGACAAGTTGAGCGTTTGCTGAATGTGGACGATGTCCGGGCGTTCGTACTCGAGTAGCCGCCGCCAGAGGTGATCGAACCCATTGTGCGCCAGCCAACCGTTCGGGGTGCGCGGGTTGAAGTAGATGCGGTGAACGGTCAGTTCGCGGTAGCGGTCGCGTTCGAGGTACAGCTCATCCTGCTGGTGTCCGTGTTCCCCGGCGACCACGACGGACTCATGGCCGAGCGACTGCTGCATCGCCGCGAGCTCGTATGTCGAGATTTCGGCCCCGTGATGGTGATGCGGGAGGAACTGGTGGACGACATGCAGGATCTTCATGACGTTTGCCCCAGCGCGGTGCTGTTGATCCTCAGGTTGCGGCGAACAAAGATACTCATGATCGCGGCGGCGGTAACCTGTCCTGCCGCCAGCGCCCAGGCGGCCCCGGTCATCCCGTAAATCGGGATCAGCAGCAGATTGAGCGCGATGTTGAGCAGCACGCTGATACCGATGCCGACGGCGGCGGTGCGTTCGTTACCGGTCATCACCAGCGCCGTTGACACCGAGCCGAATCCCATCGTGATCACCTGCCCGACACTCATGATAACCATCGGGTCGTGTCCAGCGCGAAACTCCGCTCCGAAGAACCCGAGGAAGGTCGAGGCGAACAGAATCAGCAGGGCGGCGACGGGCACAGCCAGAAGCAGGCTGATGCGTGCCGCGCGAACCAGCAGGTTCTGCAGGCTTCGCCGGTTCTGCTCCTCGTGCAATTTGGCGACAACCGGCGCGAGCGGCTGGTTGACTGCAAAGAACGCGAGCCAGACCAGGAGGACGCCACGGTTGGCGACGGCGTAGATGCCAACATCCTCCGCGCCGAGCATTGAACCGACCATCAGGATGTCGATGCGCTGGTTGAGGATCTGCATCCCGGCAACGAGCAGCATCGGAACGGCGGCGGTGAGCCAGACACGGACGGTGTAGTCCGGGCTTGCCTCATACACCCGGGAATCGAACTCGTTGCGTGTTTTCAGGTACAGGAAGAGGATGCCGATCATGCCGGAGATGAAGTAGGTCAGGATCGCCAGTTCAGCGCTTAGCCGGTTTGGATCGATCAGCACAATTGCGCCGATCAGGACCAGCGTTCCCCATGGCAGGATCCCGAGCTCACCGATTTGCGCGGTGACGAATTTTCGTTTTGCCAGCAGAATGGTCTGACGCAACCGGAGCAGGGCGAACACCGGCAACAGCAGCATCGCGATCTGAGTCGCGCGTGTCATCGCGAAGCTGACATCATCCAGTCGTGTCATCCACGTCGCCACTCCCGCGGCAACCATCGCCAGGGCGAAGGATATGCCGAGGATTAACTTGTGGGAGTAACGCAGCAGGCCGCGCAGTTTGCCGAAGTCGGCGCGGTGTTCGAGGACGGGGATTTCACGCAGCAGCAGCCGGTCGAAACCGAGCACCGCCGGGACCATCAGGATGTAGACCCAGTTCATGCCGTAGGCGTATGCACCGAACCGTTCCGCGCCGAGCACGTTGGTCAGCATAACGGTGGTCAGAAACGCAGCGAGGTAGGAGAATCCCTTGAGCAGAAAGGAACCGGCCGCACCGCCGGCGAGACCTCGTCCCCGCTCCCCCGCTCCCAGCTTGCGCAGCAGTTTTTCCTGCAACGACAGGTGTGCCGGAGCGGGATCAGCCTTCTCCGCCGGGTCGCGCTCAGGCATCGGATTCCCCGACCGGTGCTTGCCGTGTACGGAACCACTGGATTAGTGAGAAACCGAGCAGCAAGAGCGTGATCACCATCGCGATGCGCGAGATCATAAAACCGGCCTTCAGTTCCGGTGGATCGTAGTACACGTGCAACGTGTGCTCACCCGGCGGGACCGGCAGTCCGCGCAACGCGTAGTTGGTACGCATGAACTCGACCGGTTCGCCGTTCAGTTCGGCATACCAGCCCTGCGGATACCAGATTTCGCTGAGCACGATGAAGCCGGGCTCGGTGTTGCTGATCTCGATGTTGTATTCGTGCGGGCCGAACTCGGCGTTAGACATCTGCACATGCCGCGCCGAATCCTCCGGAACCGGCATGAACTCGGGCGTTTCCATCACGATCGCGGTTTTCGTGAACTGGAAATCTTCCTGTGCGATCGCGGTCATGACGTCATCCGGATCTTCAATCACCTCAACGTTGTCAACGAACCACACTCTCGGCGTCGCAAACGGGTTGAAGTACACGTACTGCTGATTTTGTTCGTCGGAATGCACCAGCTGGAAGTTTCCGCCCAACGGTTGTCCGCTGACAAGGTAACGCGCGTTCATCATCCCGGCGAGGGCAAGACTCGGCTGACCTTGCGGGCTGTAGAACGCGTAATCGAGCAGATCCTGATAGACGCGGAGTTTGTTCGCGCCGTACCCGCCGATGCTCTGGATGCGGTGATACATCCACGCGTTGTTCTGGAAATCATTGCCGACGGGGAAGATGCGGAACGGCTCCGCTTCAGGGAACTGCTGCCGTTTGAGGTACTCGACGGCGCTGGTCTGCTGCAGCTGGTTGGTCAGCACCCGTTCTGGAACCGGGTGCAGGAAACGCTTGTCGATCGAGAACAGATCGTAACCGGTGAAAATGATCGCGACCGCGATGGATGTCGGCAGCAGGAAAGCCAGGGTTTTGCGTAGCGACAACCGTACCGACAGCGCAAAAATGGCGAGAATGAACGCGGTCACAAGCAGCGTCGCGGTGAAGATCTGCCAGCGCAACTCGAGCACGTATTGCAGCGTCTGGGCGTCGTATTGGCGAGCCTCGCCGTCCTTGAGGAACGTGTCCATCGGACCGGGCATGAACACGGCGATGGCAAAGCCGGCAATCGCGACGATCAGCACGGTGGTGAACAACCGGCTGAGGCCAGCACGGCGCTTGTCGTCGTCCCGTGCCGCGATCAGCCGTTTGACCAATTCCGCCAGCCCGTACGCCGCGAGCAGCGATACACCCAGCGCGGTGACCACCAGCGCCATCGACGGAATGCGGAATTTGTTGAAGAACGGCAACACGTAATACAACGGCCCGTACAAAACAGGCAGGAAACGTCCGAAGCTGACAATCCACGCCAGCACCGCGGCGATGCTCATCCAGCGCACCACGCCGCTTTTCTTCCACAGCCAGATCCCCGCGAGGATCGCCAGCAGCAGCGGGATGATGCCCATGTACAGCGAGCTGGTGGTGAACGGCATCCAGCCCCAGTAGAGGTTGTAGTTCAACGCGGTATCGACGCTGAGCATGCGGTCCGGCGGTGCGCTGCCGCCGAGCCCGAACCAGCCCGGCACGAGAAATTGCAGCGATTCCAGCGGATGCAGCGACCAGTTGGTCGCGTAGGTCCAGTCGAGGCCGGAGGCACCGCCCTCATCCCGTAACGGGCCGACCCCACGGATCGAGTACTTGGAGAATATGTAAACCGGCCAGTAGACAAACGCCGACATCAGCAACCCGAGCAACGTCCCGCCGGCATACCCGCCGACACCACGCAGGGCGGTCGCCCGGTCGCGGATCAGTTCCCGGACAAACCACGCCAGCGCGTACACGCCTCCGACAAGCAGTCCATAGTAAGCGATCTGGGCGTGCATCGAGAGCAACAGCGCGGCAGTGCCCAACGCGAGTAGCGACATTTCGAGCAGACGTCGTTTATTCAGCACCCGATGGGTCAGCAGCAGAGTCAGCGGTAGCATCGCGATGGTCCAGTGCTTGGACCCGTGCCCCGCTTCGGCCAGTGACAGGTTGTACGGATTGAGCAGGAAGGTCAATCCCGCCAGCAGCGATGCCCACCACGGCAGCCCCACTCCCCGTGCGAACAGGTACATCAGCAGCCCGCTGAGGAAGTAGTAGAAGACCTGCTTGTTCATGTCGTGCAGGCCGAACAGGAAACGCCCGGGAATGTCCAGCCAGTTTGCCGGATTCAGCCACGAATCGGGGTGGTACGCCATCGAACCGTAGGTTGGAAATCCAATGAAAACGTACGGGTTCCATGCCGCCGGACCGTCAACCTGGGCGTCGATTTCCGCGCCGACATCGTTCCACGCACGCGCGGCGAATGCGTCGCCGGAAACGCTGAAACGGTTCGGTTCGACGACAAAATTCCAGAACAGGATCAGGGTGACAACGTACAGCGCGGCGACGGCGACGATGTCCCCGACCAGCGACCGTTTCGGAAACAAAAACGCGGTTTCACTCTCGCGCAGGATCCCGGCGACCGCTTTCCGCTTCTCCTCTTCGTCGGCTGAGGGTTTCGTTTCCGGTTGGTTCTGCTTCTTCGCCCGTTTCGCCATGGTGGATCCTGTGTTCTGCTCGCTTCTCTGCCATCGCACAGTTTGTGCCGTTTCCAAGTGTCGCTGACATGTGCCCCTGATGGCTCCGCCAGCAGGGATTATCCGCCAGTTTCCTCGCCCGGTCATGTGCCCCTGATGGCTCCGCCAGCAGGGATCATCCGCCCGCTATATCCACTCGGGACGATCTATGGGAATGGGTTTCCCGGCCTTATTGGAATAGGCGTGGAAACTAGACCACGGGTACATTTCCGGATCTTCCGTTATCCCCCATCTGAGAGGATTACGGTGAGTATAACGAATTCGTGTCTGGATATCGTCATTCGTGTACAGTAGCCTGTCGAATCCACCTCCCGCCAGCCAGAAACGGAACGACCATTTTGAACCCCGTTTCACACAGAGATCTCGGTGAAGATCAGGCCTATTTTTCTTGAAATACATACCCGCATGATAGCTGAACGGCTGCTTTACGCGGTATAGTATTTCCTTCATGGGAATCGAACCGGGAAACAGGAGCAGATGTACATGATTAGGCATGATTACATAAGCCAACAACTGAAAGTTCAACTTGTTTCTTGCATCGTGTAGTTTTTCTAGAAACAAATTACATAGTATTGGATTCAAAAACATTAAACGCCGTTGATGACATGAAAATGTTAGATAGTGTGCGGCAGCAGGATCATCAATTCGATATCGAGGCACAGCGCCTCCAAGTTCAGATCCTCTAACGAAGCCCTGCTGGCAAAGCCATCAGGGGCACATAGCCAGTCGTCCAAGTGCGTTCAGTCCGCCAGGTTATGGCTGACGCGTTCGAAGATCTTCTTCAGGTGATCGCGGAGTTCATCTCCGGTGATGCCGCGCTCGAGAAATTCGCCCCGGTAGGCGATGGAAATCTGTCCGGTTTCCTCGCTGACGACCACCGCCGCGGCGTCCGACTCCTCGGAGACACCGAGTGCCGCCCGGTGCCGGGTGCCGATGGACGCGTCGATGTTCGGATTCTCGCTCAACGGCAGGATGCAGGCGGCCGCCTCGATCAGGTTGCCGCTGATGACCACCGCGCCATCATGCAGGGGCGTGCGTGGAAAGAACAGCGACACCAGCAGTTCGCTGGAGACTTCGCTCTGCATCTTGACGCCGGTCTCGATGATCCCACGCAGACCGATGTCGCGTTGCAGCACGAACAGGCCGCCGTACCGTTTCTCGGAAAGCTGCACCGCCGACTTGACGATTTCCTCGATCGCCTTGGTTCCTCGCACGCGTAGCAGGCGTTGGACAAGACGTGTCTGGCCAATTTGTACCATCAGGCGCCGCAGTTCCGGCTGGAACAGGATGACGAAAGCCAGCACCCACACCTGCGCCACCGACTGCGCCAACCAGGTTGTCGCTTTCAGGCCGAGCGCACCGACGACCAGGCTGGCGATGAACAAGAGCAGCAGTCCAATCACCATCTGCGAACCACGAGTGCCACGCATGACCGAGTACAGCTTGTAAAAGATGTACGCGACCAAAGCGATGTCGACGATGTCGATAAGGCCGACACTCAAAAAGCCGATGCGGAACAGCTCCACGCGGTCTCCCCCGGCGTATTGTAGGCGGGTGCAATCGCTTCGAAGATACGGAAGATGTGTATTGAACGGTAGGGCTGGTGTGCACGTTCCCTCTGTACGGCGTGACGAGCCGGACACGGAAAAAAGTGTGAACCAGACCGTCAGATCATTGAATGAGACTACATCGGATTGTACTTTATCGCATGACCTATTTCTCAAACTTAGGCTACATGCTCACTTATTGAGGTGCCCTATGAAACACCTGCTCGTCATCTTCGCCGCGCTGCTGCTGTGCCTTCCCGTGTTTGCCCAGGATAGCCTGAACGTTTCTATCGCCGGTTCCTTGTACGATCTCCATTGGGAGATGGCCGTGGACATCATGGTTGACGGATCGTACGCCTATGTCCTTGCGGGCGGGTTGCACATCGTGGATATCAGCGATGTAAACCATCCGGTGGAAGTGAGTTCCGTCAGTCCGCCGGGATTTGACGGTGCCTGCCTCACCCGTTTCGGGCAGTACATCGTGATGGGCGACTACCAGGCTCACATCGTGGACATTGCGGACCCGTTGAACCCGGAACTTGTCTCTACGTGTGACGTTCTCAGTGTCACTGCTGTTGCTGTCCAGGACAACTACCTCTTCGTCGCCGAGCATTTTGCAAGTCAGATCGAGGTGTTTGATATCAGTGATCCCTCCAACCCGGCGAATGTGAACACGATAAACCTGGTCTACGGAATCGAAGATCTGACCGTTGATGGGGATTATCTGTATGTCGCCGGTGATGACGAGGGGTTGATCGTGGTTGACATCAGCGATCCGTTGAACGCGCAGCCGGTCGCGCAGGTCGTGATGTACGATGCGTACGGTGTCGCGGTTTCCGGGGACTACCTGTATATCACCTGCGACAACCATGGCCTGCGAACATTTGACATCAGCGATCCAACGAATCCTGTTGAAGTACATGTTCTCAGCATGCAGGAAGATCCGGAGAAGATCGAACTCGCCGGACAGTATGCTTTCCTGTCCTGCGAGGGCGACGGTATGGTGATCGTAGACCTGAGCGATCAGGAGGTACCGGTGTACGTCAGCGTGATCGATCCAGGTGTACGCACAAAGAACATCTCTGTCGTTGGAAATTATGCATTTCTCGCCAACAACTTTGAGGGGATGCGGATCCTTGATGTGTCGACACCGTCAGCACCGACCGAGGTGAATCAGTTCCGAGCGGTTGATGATATCCAGGCTGTTGTTCAATCCGATGGGTATGCGTATGTCGGAACGAGAGACGCGGGGATGTTTGTCGTTGATGTGAGCGACCCGGGAAATCCTGTCGAGACTGGTCACTTGGATCTGCCGGAACCGCAGCAGTTTGTCGTTGATGGAAACTATCTGTATGCCCCTTGTCGTGAATACGGCCTGTTAGTCGTCGATATCAACGATCCGACGAATCCGCAGGTTGCTGCAAATGTCGATTTGCCCGCAGAGGTGTACCTGGTCCATATCGCTGATGGGACAGCGTTTCTGGGAGCTACCATCGGCCCCATTGTCTTCGTGTTGGATGTAACGAATCCGACAAATCCGCAGCTCATCTCAACTTTCCTTGAGGATGGGCCATTGCTCGACAGCATCTGCATTGATGGCGACCTCGCATACTTCACGCTGCGCGAGGAAGGCCTCCGGATATACGATATCAGCGATCTTTCCAATCCACAATTGATCGGTCACTTCATGGGCAACCTCTATCATGTTTCGGATATGGCGCAAGTTGACCACTACCTCCTGCTCGCTCACGGCGGTTTGCGTGTGTTGGATGTCAGCGATCCGTCCGCACCATTTGAAGTCGCCTATGACGGACGAACTCTTAATGCCCTGGACATAAGCTTGGTCGGACATACGGCGTTCCTCGCCTGTCATGTCTGGGGTGTGGCAGTCTTCGACATCACCGATCCCGCGCGTCCCCTGTTCACCGGCTACTATGACACACCCGACCGAGCGTACCAGGTCAGTTCTGAGGACGAGGACTATGTCTGCGTCGCCGACCGGGACAAGTTTCTCGTGCTGGATTGCCGTCAGGCGACGAACAAGCTGATCGATATCACGTTGATCGCAGATTACCCATTGACCGTGCCGCAAGGTGGATGGTTCACCTATGACGCGCTGTTGTCCAGCAACTTGCAGAGCACTCAATTGGTCGATGTCTGGGCGGATGTTTACACGCCAAGCGGGTATCTCGTGTCGCCGATCTGGCTGATCCGGGACGTTGAATTTACGCCGTCTATGGTGATCGAGGAGACGGACATTGTGCAGATCGTCCCCGCCGATGCGCCGCTCGGCCGCTACACCTTCCGGATGAAGGCGGGAAGCCACCCGGGTACCGCGATCGGCAAGGACGTTTTCGAGTTTGAGGTGGTTCCGGCCTCGGGACCCACACGTAGAGTGGACTGGGCGAGTTGGGGGCTTGAGCTGCCTGGTGGAACGGTAGCGGCGGCAACCGCAGGCACGGACCTGCCCGTTAAGTATGCGCTGAACCCCGCCTGGCCGAACCCGTTCAACGCCACGACGACGGTAACAGTGAGTTTGCCGGCGGCGTCTGAGTTGAATGTGATCGTGTACAACGTCGCCGGGCAACGGGTCGCGGAACTGGCGCATGGATCGTACACCGCCGGGCAGCACGAGTTCACCCTCGACGCGTCTTCGCTCGCCAGCGGGCTGTACATCGTGCGCGCGACCGTGCCGGGCCTGCTGAATCAGGCGCAGAAGATGATGCTGGTCCGATAAGCGGCGGTTGCCGTTAGTGGGGATCCGGATCGTATTCAAATCCACCTCACCAGCATGAAATGGGTTTATTCAACGGGAGCAGTGCATTATGTTGCTGCTCCCGTTTCTGGTTCCATCAATCCCAATCCCCTTGAGGCTGCATGACAAAGCGACTCTCTCTGCTGCTGGCGATTTGTTGTGTGCTGGTCTTCCACGCGCACTCTAGCCAAGCCCAGGACCTGGTGGCGTTCTCGACGTCGTATTTCGCCCCGGCGACGCTGGCGGAGCCGGTCTCCGGCGCGCCGGAGCTGGAAGTGGACGTGATGCGCTATGATTTCGAGGCGTGGTTCTGGCAGACGGACCTCGGCAACGACTGGCGGATCCTGCACGGCCTCAGCGGGCAGTACATGGACCTGTCGTACCAGAATGATCCCTCCCCCGGCCAACTGCAGTATGCGGACGATATCGGCGAAGGCCTTGCCGGCGGTGCATACCGGATGCTGATCCGTCACCAGTTCAGCTCCGACTGGATCGGGCTCGCAGTTGTCAGCCCTGGGTTTTATACCGACGCGTACAACGGCGTGGACAAGAATTCCTTCCAGGTGCAAGGCGGTGTGTTCGCGGTGCGCATGCTGTCCGGCCATTCCGACGTTACCTTCGGCGCGCGATATTCCTCGCAGCTCGGGCGTCCGATGTTGCTCCCGATGCTGGGGTATACGTACAAGGCATCCCAGTGGCACGTAATGCTGATGCTGCCGTCGAACGCCGAGTGGATGTGGCAGTTCAGCGAAACGTTCAGCGCCGGGCTGGCGGTCGAACTGGACGGCTACAACTACTGGCTCAGCCGTTCGTTGAACGAAGGCTTCAACATCGAGTACGCCCAGATGACCGCCGGTCCGAAGGTCGAGGTTGCTCTGGGATCCTACCTGCGCCTTCGTCTCAGCGGCGGCATGGCAGCCGGACTGCGGATGTACAAGGTTTATGATCGCAACGAAGACCTCTTCAGCGACAACGAACTGGACCCGTCACTGTTTGTCCGGGCCACGCTCGCGGTGCCGGTCAGCGCGTTGCCGGGCCAGGACTGATTTCTCCTGAGTTGAATCTGAAAAACCTGCCCGTCCTCGGAGTCTCTCTGCGGAGCTATTTTATGTTTTACATAAAAAAATCCTTGACTCTCATAAGATCCTTTATGTAATATCACACCATGGCGATAACAGTGACACTCGACGTGATGCTTGCCAGGCGCAAGATGAAGCTGACCGAATTGTCCGAGAAGATCGGTATTTCGGTGACGAATCTGTCGTTGCTGAAAACGGGTCGTGTCAAAGGCATCCGTTTCAGCACGTTGGAGGCGATTTGTGTGGAACTCGATTGCCAGCCGGGTGACATTCTGGTCCATGAACCGGATTATGTCTGATGAACGACTGGCAACGGGATGGGATCTTGATCCCGGATGCCGGGGAGATGAAGAGATGGAAGAGTCAGGCAGGGAACATGAGTGGAGCCGGACGATTGCGCTGGTGATACTGACGATCATCACAGTTCTGTTTCTCCTCGACACCGTATCCGGGGACGTGTTCGATCTCGAGAATCTGGTTTTGATCTTCTGCAACTTCAGGTAGTTGTGACGAGTTGCTTGAATCTTCCAGTCGGGATGTGCTCAAGGGAGATGAACCATGCAGGAAGAACGTTACGAAGTCGCGGGTTGGGTGACCGTTGCCTCGGCGTCACTTATGATTATTGGCGGCGTGCTTGGCGTGATCATGTCGCTGATGGGATATTCGTTCAGCATTCTTAACCCGATCACGCTTTTCATCACAATCGTGCAAGTCGGCTGTTCGGTTTACGGGTTCCTCTGGTTCAAGCGGCTGCTCAACAATCGCTTCGAGTTTCACGAAGTGGATACGTTGATCATCCTTCTGATTATCTGCAACATCCTCATCAGTGTAATCGGCTCGGTATTCCGCACGGTGATCGGCTTCAGCGTGGACGACAACCTGAGTCGAGCGGAGGCACTGTCAGTCATTTTACCAGGACTGATTGCGATGGCATCGGTCGGTATTCCAATGAGCATCTTCGGCATCATCTTCGGTGTTCGGTTGATGCGGCTGAAGGAATCCCTGTTTGGCTACCTGCGACCACTGGCCTACACCCAGATCATCGGGTCTGCGCTGATGCTGACCTTTTTCCTCGCGCCAATCGGCGGGCTGGTCTTGCTGGCGGGCGAAGTCCTGCAGGCGATGATCCTGATTCAGAGTGGCCGAACCGAGCCCGAGTTGGAATTTGTCTAACGTGTCCTGGGAAGTCATTCATGTCGGGAACGGAGAATAATCCGTTCCCGTTTTTGTTGTTGTTCGAGCGACCCTCGCAGGTGTCATCCAGTTTGGTCCGCGGGTTGGACACGGTACGGTGGATCGTCAGGCTGATGGAGAGCGATCTGCCGGAATAAACATGAAATAACTGTCGGTCAGCTTCCTTTTTCTGTTGTCACCGCCGTATTTTAGCCCAAGCCGTATGCACACTAATTTGGGGAGAGGGGATCATGAAGAAATGGATTGCGGTCGTATTTCTGCTCGTATTGACAGCGTCGTTCGCACAGGCGCAGCTCGCGTGGGAATTCCACCCTGTGGACGGAACGGGTGAAGACTACAACGGCGGGTTGCCGTGGGTGAAGACCGCTGACATCAACGGTGACGGCGCCATGGACATGTTCGGTTACGCCGCTTTCATCGGGGGAACACACTGGTGGTCAAATGAGGATGGTGCGGGGGGCACGTGGGTTAGGCACACCATCAGCAATGAGCTATCCTCGATGGATCCCGTCGACATGGACAACGACGGCGACATCGATATGATCGGCGCGAAGCACGCCGGCCATGTGTACTGGTGGGAGAATCCGGACGGATCCGGCACGAACTGGGTCTGGCACGATATCTCTCTTGGGATGCCATTCACACCGGGTACCTCGGCGGCGGACATGGACGGCGACGGCGACATCGATGTCGCAGTGATGCATCGCCCGCTTGAGGCAGGGCGCGTGATCTGGTTTGAGAATCAGGACAACGCCACGACGTGGGTCGAGCACTCGGTGGATGAGGATTTTATCAACGCCAACTTCGTACTCGCGACCGATGTGGATGGCGACGGCGACACCGACCTGATCGGCGACTCGTACGGCCTGGACGGCATCTTCGCCTGGTGGTCGAATGAGGACGGGCTCGGCTTGACGTGGACCCGTCACGAGCTGCACACCGGTGACGGCGGCTGCTGGGGCCTGGACGCAGCCGACCTCGATGGTGATGGCGACATCGACATCCTTGGGGTGTCCTACTACCACGACACGGTGTTCTGGTGGCAGCAGAACGACGATGGCAGTTTCACCACGCACGAATTCATCATCTACGAGGGAGGGTATTTCCCTTCGCCGCATGATGTGGTCGCCTCTGACATGGATGACGATGGCGATCTGGACGTGCTTTGCGCGATGGCGGGCATGGACTGTATCGCGTACTGGGAGAACGTCAACGGTGACGCGAGTGTCTGGGTGATGCACCGTGCTGCTGCCGGTTTTGACGAACCATGGGGGGTCGCTACCGGCGATTTCAACGGCGACGGGCTGCTGGATATCTGCAGCACCGCGCACGATGACGGCTATGTCAAATGGTGGGAACAACCGTCCGAGATCGGTGTCACCATCACGCCGACCTCCAGTACGATCATCCCCGGGTTCGGCGGCATGCTGGAGTACAGCCTACGCCTGGTGAACGGCACGATGTCCCCACGAATGGTGACGTGGTGGACGATGGTTCAGCTGCCGGACGGCGACTTGTATGGTCCGACGCATTCCTACAGCTTCAGCATGCCAGCGAACACGGACATTACGGTTCCCGGTCTGGGACAGCCAGTGCCCTCCATCGCTCCCGGGGGTGAGTACGCACTGATCTCGAATGTTGGAACCATGGGCGGCCGGCGTCTGACCGATGTCTTCGGCTTCAGCAAGATCGGGCAGGAGCTTGCGGGCGATGTATGGACGTGGGATGCGGACAATGCCCCGCAGTTGCTGAACGACGCGTTGGCATCTGACGGGACCGAATCCGCGTTGGCGCGTGAGTTCACTCTGAGTGCGGCATGGCCGAATCCGTTCAACGCCGCGACAACGTTGTCGGTCACCCTGCCGGAGATGTCCGAGCTGTCGGTGGTGGTGTACAACGTCGCCGGGCAGCAGGTGGCTAAGCTGGCTGAGGGGTCGTTCGAGGCTGGGTCGCACGAGCTGACGTTCGACGCATCCCACCTCGCCAGCGGGCTGTATTTCGTGCGCGCGACGGTGCCGGGACGTATGAGTGCGGTACAGAAGGCGATGCTGGTCCGCTAGCACCCGTTTGAAAATGAGCAGAGTTTACCAACCCGGCGGCCTGATCCGCCGGGTTTTGTTTTCTATATGGATGATGTGCGTGGATTGGCTCTGGTGGTTTCTTGCGCGATTCCAGACTTATCTTGTGATGAGTAGACGGTGTATTCAGGTTGGTTGAGCTGGCTACAAACTGAATCGAGGATTGTGGATCTTACCCGGAGTGACCAATGAAAGCCGCGTACGTATTGCTTCTTTTCCTGTCGTTGTGTTTCCACGTCCTTGCCCAGGACAGCCTCAATGTGAGCCTGGCAGGTTCGCTCTATGACGCTTGGGGTACGGCTCATGACGTAGCTGTAGCCGAAGGCTATGCCTATGTTGCAGCAGACTACTCCGGTCTGCGTGTACTTGATGTCAGCGATCCGGTCAATTCCTTGGAAACCGGTTCATGCTCCACATCGGGTTCAGCGCTGAAGGTGGCTGTTTCCGGTGAGTATGCGTATGTCGCAGATGGTGCGGCCGGTCTGACCATCGTCAACATCAGCGACCCCCACCACCCGTTTCCAGTCAGCACACAAAATGTGCTTAACGTGGCGAACGATGTCGCGTTATACGATCAGTATGCTTTCGTTGCCGCATACAGCGCGGGAATCCGAATCATTGATGTGAGCGATCCTGAGCACCCCTTCCTCGCGGGTTCCCTGAACGTACCGTCAGGGGCGACAACCATCACGATTGACGGCGGATATGCGTATGTGGGCAACGCGACAGTGTATTTCGCTGTCGTTGATCTCAGCAATCCGATCCAGCCGGTTCGCCTGGGTACTTGTTACGTTGGCGGGCTGCCAAAGGCAATCGCCGTTTCCAATGGTTACGCCTGTGTCGCTGTGAATTACCGGGGGGTGCGGGTTGTTCGTGTGGCAGAGCCGATGCATCCTACCGTGATCGGGTCAACCGACACTCCAAATAACGCTGTCGATGTTGCCGTGCAGGGTACGACCGCGTTTGTCGCCTGCCGCGTGTCGGGATTGATCGTATACGATCTGAGCCAGCCGACACAGCCACAATACCTGGCAGAGCACGACCTGCCCGGTTCAGCCGAGGGTGTCGCCCTCGATGGAAATGTCGCCTGTGTGGCTGTGGGCAATTCACAGCTCTGCACTGTGGACATTGGTGATCCTTCTCAGCCTGAGCAACTGGGCTGGTTCCGGACAACGGATGACGTTCGGGACGTCATTCTGCACAACGGTTACGCCTTTGTCGCACAGGGTGAGTACGGTTTACGCACTGTAAACATCTCGGATCCGCTTCATCCGTATGACGTGGGCTTCTGCGACCCGCTTGAGGAGCTGAACCGGTTGACCGCATCCGGGGAGTTCATTTATGCATCAGACTGGCAGGGAGGAATGTGTGTCGTTGACATCAGCGACCTTGCCCAGCCAGTCGAACGTGGTGACCTGGTCACACCGATCCATACCTATGATATTGATGTGGCCGGGGATCTCGTCTATCTCGCCGATGCTTCGTACTCCCATCGCTTCATGATTCTCGACGTCAGCGATCCGGATGATCCTGACGAAATCACTTCGTTCACCAACCTGGGTGGCGATCCCAGGGCGGTATGCGTGGATGGCGACCTGGCGTTCCTGGGACTTGATAACGCGTTTTTCATCCTGGACATCAGCGACCCGTACGACCCCGAGTTTGTAAGCAATCGGGACAGCAATCGGCACGTTAATGATGTGACAACTGGCGACAACATGGCGTTCATTGCAAGGGATAGCCACGGCGTTGCGATCTATGATATCAGCAATCCGTCAACGCCTGTTGAGCTGGCGAATATTTATGCCAGCGGAACCGCCGACCGGTTGGCGTACGCCGACGGCATCCTCTATTGCGGATTCACCGGGGTCGGAATCTCCGTCTACAATGTCACCGATCCAAGCCAGCCGGTTGAAATCGGCTACTACCACTTGCAAGGCGAAATCTCCGGGCTTGCTGTGCTCGATCAGCTGCTGTTTGTGGCCAGGCGAAGTTCGCTGATGATTCTGGATTGCAGCATGGCGTTGTCGGCACCGGAATCGGCTTATCGTACAGGGGCAGCGGTACCATCTCGCTTTCTGCTGCAGCCGGTCTATCCCAACCCCTTCAATACCAGGGCAGTTGTGTCGGTCGAGCTGTCCGTGCCGGGTCGGCTGAACCTCGCAGTGTACAACGTCGCCGGGCAGCAGGTGGCTCAGTTGGCGGACGGATCATTCGGCGCCGGGACGCACGACCTGACATTTGATGCGTCCGGGTTGGCCAGCGGGCTGTATTTCGTGCGGGCGACGGTTCCGGGCCGGATGACGCAGACGCAGAAGGTGGTTCTCATGAAGTAACAGACAGGAACAGCTAGTAAAAGATAGTAAAGGATAGGAAAAGACAGGAAAAGATAACTCGGGGACACTTTGGGGACAACGTGTCCCCTTCTTGTCTGGACGGATCTCGTGACGGACCACTCTTCATTTTGTCTTTCGCTCGGATTCCCCCGCCGCCGGTTGAAACCGTGCTTGTATTCCAGACGAGGAAAGTCCGTTTTTTGGCGTCAACATTGGGGAGTACGGGAGCCGCAGCAGCATTGACTACCTTCATTTCGTATCTTTGGGATATTGACTGTTGTTCAAGAAACGGAAAACGGCTGCCGCCGTTTTTTTGTCTACTGCCTTGAAAAACAGCCGGTAACGATTTGTACTCTGTTGATTCTATCGTGAAGATATTCACATTGGTTCCACCAAAGGGGGAAGGTATGAAGGGCCTGCGTACGGTTTCGGCGGGTGTATTGATGGCATTGTTCATTCTGGCGGCGTCGGTTCAGGCGGAAATTGTGATCACCGAGGTCATGATCAGCCCGTTGGAATGCCAGGATTCGCGCGGTGAGTGGTTCGAGGTGTACAACAACAGCGATGAAACGATCCATATGACGGACTGGACGATCCGGGATGATGGGATCGGCACGTTCACCATCTCCGGTCTGGAAGTACCGCCGCACGAGTATCGTGTGCTGGTTGACGAAATTGATAGTTTGCTCAATGGTGGGGTTGTGGGTGATTCTGAATACCACAACTTCGCGTTTGAGGATGATGACGACGTCCTGAAGCTGTATAACGCCCAAGACATCCTGATGGATGAGATCTGGTGGGATGTGGCTCAGGGTTGGACGAATGTCGAAGGCGCATCGATCTACCTGACCGACCCGTCCCTGGATAACAACGATCCGGAAAACTGGGCGGTGTCGTATGAAGCGTGGACCGGTAGCTGGGGTGATTTCGGGTCGCCGGGCGAAGCGAATCCAGAGCCGTGGGTCGCGCCCGAGCTGGTGATTTCGGAGATCCTGTACGATCCGGCGGCGGTGTCGGATTTCTACGGCGAGTGGTTTGAGGTGTACAACGCCGGGTCCACCACCGCGAACATGCGGCTGTTCCGGATCCTCGATAACGACGGTGAGTACTACGCCATTCCGGGCAATCTTGTGATCGAACCGGGCGATTTTGTGGTCCTCGCCGGGTGGGGGGATCCGGATGACAACGGTGGAATCATTCCGGATTTCGTTTTCTACAACTACGCCATCGACCTCGACAACACCGATGACGAAATCATCCTGACGGACTTCTGGGGCACGGTGATTGACGCCGTCGAATACGATGAGAACAACGGGTTCCCGGAAGCGGACGGCGCTTCTATCTACCTGCCCGACCTGGATGCGGACAACATGATCGGTGCCAACTGGTCGGTATCAGAAGAGATGTGGACTGGCAGCGCGGGCGACCTCGGCTCACCGGGCGAAGGCCCGGGCGGCAACGATCAGATCCTGACCTTGACGCCGCACAACACGGCCATCCCGGCCAACGGCGGCACGTTGGTCTACGATGTCACGCTCAACAGCCCGTTCGGCGGCACGTTCCAGAACGTCTTCTTCCGAACCCTCGTGGAACTCCCGAACGGCACAGTGATGGAAACCGGCACGCAGTACTTCACCCTGACGCCGTTCATGCAGATCACTGTGCCGAACCGTACCCAGCCGATCCCGAACTACGCTCCGGCGGGTGAGTACATCTTCTTCGGCCAGGTTGGCTATCCGACGAATTATGTGGAGGATAGCTTCACGTTCAGCAAGGCCGCGCCGTTGCTGGCCGGCATTGGATCAAGCGCCGACTGGGCGGTGGATGACCCGTTCCTCGCGACTGCGGATCTCGGTGAAGCGGTGACGATGGCGGACCGGTACACGCTGAACACCGTATGGCCGAACCCGTTCAATGCCGCGACAACGCTGACGGTCACCCTGCCGGAAACGGCAGAGCTGACAGTCGTGGTGTATAACGTCGCCGGGCAGCAAGTGGCGCAGCTTGCGGACGGATCGTTCGACGCCGGGACGCACGGGTTGACGTTTGACGCGTCCGGGTTGGCGAGCGGGTTGTATTTCGTGCGGGCGGCGGTGCCGGGCAAGATGTCGCAGACGCAGAAAGTTGTTCTTATGAAATAAAAGACAGGAGCAGACAGGAAAAGATAGTAAAAGACAGGAACAGACAGACAAAGATAGTACGGGGACACTTTAGGGACAAAGTGTCCCCGTTTTGCATTCCTTCTTACCACGGACTTAAGTCCGTGGTAACTGGTTGCTCATTCTGAACGTAACGAAGAGACGTGAAGAATCTAGTACAAGTTACGGGAACGTTTCATCGTTGATCCGGTACGGGTGTTCCGGCCAGATCCTTCACTACGTTCAGGATGACACCCTAGTAGAAGACACCCTTGTATACGACCCCTTTGCGCAAGAAGGCACTGACGTTCCAGACAGTACCCTGTCTCTCCCACCTGAATCATCAATACACGCAAAACACTCATTATCCTGTATATTGATAATCATACTCCCGACTTACATGTTACCTGCAGCATGTCCCTTACCCTTGTCAACAGGTGGCTCTCGGGGTCGGGCCTTGCGCTCGGGCTGAGTCTTAAACCTATATTACTGAGTGTTTTACATGGGTTTGCATAAGTTTGCACGGGGGCAGTCGTGGATCATTGCGCAAAACGTTGGAATACAGCGAGTTGTACACCTATCCTGTTAATTCTCGTTGTGCAAATTCTGTTATTCCTGCTTCCGGCCCCATCCAGCGCGGAGATGGTCCGGTATCCGTTGCAGATTCCGGTGCCGGAGAATACCTGGCTGGCGGCGGATTTGTACACGCCGGACTCCACGCAGGCCTTGCCAGTCATCTTCATTCAGACCCCGTATAACAAGAGCAAGTACTGGTATACCGGCGTGCCGTTGAATACGGAGGACTACGCCTTCGTGATCATGGATTGGCGCGGGATGTATGGATCGGCGCATGCTGCACGTCCCCAGCCGCAGTATGGCCAGGATGGCGCGATTGCGATTGAATGGATTGCGGACCAGACGTGGTGCAACGGTCGCGTCGGCACTTTCGGCAATTCCGCGATGGGCCAGATTCAGTTTCTGACGGCGTTGTACCAGCCGGAACACCTGGTCTGTTGCGTGCCGCTGAACCATCCGCTGGAATCGTCCTACGACAAATATTATCACGGCGGGGTGAAACGTGCGGAATTCCTCCACTCGCTGTCCAACTGGCAGCCGATTCCGTACATCGTGGGAAACCATCCGTTGTACGATCAATTCTGGGAAAATGTCGAGCAGATGACCGGCAACAACGCCAGCGACATCACGGTGCCGATCCTGTTGATCACCGGCTGGTGGGACATGACGGCCGACCAGAACATCAAGACGTACTACAATTTGCGTGAACAAACGCATCCCTCGATCCGAAACGAACACCGATTGTTGATTGGTCCGTGGACACACAACACGGCCGGCCAGATGTTCCAGGGTGAGTGGACGTATCCGGAAGCACGTGGACGATCAGAAATAGCGGCGATGCGGTTCTTCGATCATTGGCTGCGTGACGATCCGGAGATTCCGTATTACCTGCCCGATGTCGCCTGTTTCGAGCTTGGCAGCAACGAATTCCTGTTCCTCGACGAGTGGCCGTCTCCCGATGCGGAACGGCTGGAATTGTACCTTCATGACGGCGTGATGATACCGCACATGCCGACGGAAACGACCGGCGTTGACTCGTTCCAGTATAATCCGGAAACGCCGTTGTGGACCCCGGGCGGACGGACGCATTCGGTCTTCC
Source organism: bacterium (assembly GCA_963675295.2). Lineage (GTDB taxonomy): Bacteria > Electryoneota > Electryoneia > Electryoneales > Electryoneaceae > BMS3BBIN04. The sequence continues at coordinate 206,227 of CAXXKJ010000001.1, read as the reverse complement.
TCCCGGCGGGTCCGGTCGACCTTTCCGACCTGATGATCGGCGATGATATCCTGGTTTATGATACGCCGGTGCTGAATGAACCGGTGGAGATATCGGGCACGATTCGCGCGGATCTGTACGTTTCCAGCGACTGTATGGACACCGACGTGTCGGTGATTCTCGCGGATGTGTATCCGGATGGCCGCGTGCAATTCATCACGGACGGCATCCGGCGGCTGCGGTTCCGGAACGATTACACGGAAGAGCTGCTGGCGTGGCCGGGAACGATTCATTGCCTCGAAATTCCGATGCAGGACATGCAGATCGCGTTTCAGCCGGGACATCGAATCCGGCTGTACGTGAATGGGTCCAATTTCCCTCGTTTCGACCGCAATTTGAACAACGGCGGCGAAATGTACCAGACAGGCCCGATGTACATCTCAAACACGAAAGTGTACCGGTCAGCGTTGTATCCGTCCGCGCTGGTGTTCAATGCGCAGGACAACAGCGGTCCCGGCCCGAGTCCGGCCTCTGCCACGCAAGACGATGGCGTAACTGCGTTGCCGCAGGACTTCGGGATCAGCGCGTATCCGAACCCGTTTAACGAGCGCGCGTCGGTGCAGGTGGCGTTGCCGGAACGCGGCGAGTTGACGGTGGCGGTTTACAACGTGAACGGCCAGCAGGTCGCAACACTGGCGCAGGGTGAACATTCTGCCGGGACGCATACGTTCTCGCTGGACGCGTCCGGATGGGCGAGCGGAGTGTATTTCGTGCGGGCGACGCTGCCTAGCGAAGGGACGCTTGTGCGGAAGGTGATGCTGGTGAGGTAGGCTGGTCTGCGGTTTGCGTATTCCCAGCTCGGGGTACGAGTAAAGATCTTGCGGGTCATCCCGACCAGCGAGCTGGTCGGGGCAAACAATGCAGGTTCGGCGCTCGAAGTATAGATATGCCCACGACATTCATGTCGTGGATGATCCACCGGCCAACAATTCACAGGGACAGTCGCGAGGTGTGGCTGTCCCCTGTCTTTTCCTGTCTTTTCCTATCCGTTACTTTCTGTTCCTGTCTGTTACTTCTTTTGCATCTTTTGCGTCCGTTGCGTCTTTGGCTTCTTTTACGTTCTGTCGCGTCACTTCAAGAGTGTCACTTTGCGCAATTGAGTCTGCCCCGGCATCTCCGCTCGCACGAAATAAACCCCGCTGGCGAAGGGTGATCCGTCGAAGGTGAAGTTGTGCGATCCGGCACTTAGGGTTTCGCTGTGGGTCAGTGTCGCAACGGTCTGCCCGGCGACGTTGACGATCCGCACATCAACCTCGGACGGCGCGGGCAGGGCGACAGTGACGGTCAGCTCCGGGTTGAACGGGTTGGGGTACGCCGACAACAGCAGGTACGCGGCAGGCAAGTCGGGATCTGACGGATCCGTCGGGTCTTTGACACTGAGAATATCCTGCCCAATCCACAGTCCACCGGTGTCTTCGTCCGCTTCGATCACGATGGTCCGGTCATTAGCCAGATCCCACGTTTCCTGGCGCAGGTTGAACGGTCCGTGCCCGTCGTCATGGAGTACCCAGGTCACACCTTCATCGTGGGATTCGTTGATGCCGTAGTAGTTGGGCACGACGAGCAATCCGCTGGTGGAAAAGCGTGGTTTGCAGTAGCCGACGGAATTCGGCTGGGTGACGACGTGGTCAACCGTGTGGCCGTTATCATGGGAATAGTACCCGTACTCCTGTCCCCAGAAGGTGTCGAAGATGCCGGCGTGATTGCCGCCCGGTTGCAGCGTCAGCTTGTCGAATCGCTCGTGGGAGACGCTCCAGCGATATGGGGTGTAGCCCTGGTAATCGGAGCGAAACAGGCCGGACATTGTCATGATGTACAACTGATCGGTGTTGTCGAGATCATGGGCGATGGTAAGCGGTCGACTGCGGAACGCATAGTTGACGGTGTCCCAGTCCTGTCCGTTATTGATGCTGATTTGAAATAGGGTATCGAAAATTCGGTAGAGCCGATAGGGATTTTCATAATCAAAGAACAGGGGCAGACTTGTAATCGCTGTCCAGGATTGCCCGCCGTCGCTGGATACATAGTTGTTGCCGTCGTAGTCGTAGATGCTCTGTCCCCAGGTCGGCTTCGCCATGACGAACTGCGGGTACAGCTTGTTGATGGAGATGAAGTTGCCCATGAAAAACATGGGACTCCACGTGAATCCACGGTCCGTGCTGTAGACGGTGCCATTCGGCAATTCCGCCACGATCTGATCTCCGGATTCGCTGATGTTTACTTGCACGATATCAGCATACGGGCTGTCGGAAGGGCCAACCAGATCCCAGGTCGCGCCGCCGTCCGCGGTCCGGCAGAAGCCACCGAGAAAGATCAGGTCCTCGTTCCACGGTGCGATTTCGACATCAAACAGTCGCGTGCCCCAGACAGCTGTCCAGCCCAGCCACGTTCCGTCATCCGACGATAGCAGTTGTGTCCAGTTATCACCGTCTGTGCTGCGGTACAAACCCGTCTTGTACGCCGCATAGATCGATCCGTTCGGCAGGACGAAAACCTCGGATGCACCCGCCAGGGAGGGTTGCCACGGATCCTGGAAAACATCAAGCGTAATGCCTCCATCCGTGGATACGCGTTGCTGGTAGAATGGGCGTTCCTGATAGTTGTATTCGGACCAGCAATCCGTCGCGTAGAGTAGACCATCGATCAGCGGGTGAAACATGATGCGTTCATTCACGCCGGACTGGTCATCCGGGGTCGGATCGTACCACGAGTGGCCGCCGTCATCCGACAGCACCAGATCGCCGACGTAGTCGTTGTAGCTGTAGGCCCCAGCCAGTCTGTTCGGGTGATGCGGGTCGAATTCGACGTCATTCAAACGGCGGCTGTAGAAAGGTGTATCCAGGTGATATCGCCAGATTTCACTCCACGTCTGGCCGGTGTCAAAACTCTCCCGGAACCTGGTTGTATCGCCGCTGTGGTTCGCGGTAAACGCCAGCAGGTGATTCGATTGAAATGGGTCCTGCCGCAGATGCCATTCGCTATCCGTCATCGGGTAATCTACCGTTTGGAAGGAAGCGCCGCCGTCCGTGCTGAGGTACCAGACCCGTTGTGCCCAGACGGTATCGTCAAGACCCCAGATCGTATCGGGAGAGCTGACATGTGGCCGAATCTGCAGGGCTACGCCGCCGGGTAAGCCGTCAACCGTGACCAGCGTCCACGTGTTTCCGCTGTCGGTGGAACGCCAGGTGTCGGCGTCACCGGTGAGAAAAACCACACCTTCCTGCAGTGGTTGAATCGTGATTTTGCCACCAGTGCGCGGGCCACAGTGAGTCCAGGTCTGGGCAGAAACGATGAGCGGCAAACACAACAGCAGGCAGGGGATGAAAACGAGCAGCAAGCGGTGTCGATTTGATTCGGGCCGAGTCATGCGAACCTCCACAGTACACATGTCGATAAACTCCTGTGACGGTCTCATTGATAGAGCTAAACATAAAACCCGGCATGGTGCCGGGCAATGTTTTCATGGAAATTCAGGTAATCGTCTCGGGAACCGAGTGACGATCAGTCCTCCATCGTGCTCAGGTCGCCGACATCCTGGCCGAGTGCTTTCGCACGGAGGACACGTCGCATGATCTTGCCGGAACGGGTTTTCGGCAGCTTGTCGACGAGCTCGATTTTCGCGGGGACGGCGATCGGTCCCATTTCCTCACGCACGTGTTTCTTGAGCACCTCTTCGGTCGGTTTCGCGCCGCCCGCCTTCGGGATACAGAAGGCGTGGATTGCGTTGCCTTTGACTTCGTCCGGCACGCCGATCACAGCCGCTTCACTCACCGACGGATGGCTGACCAGCGCCGACTCGATTTCGGCGGTGCCGAGACGGTAGCCCGCAACCTTGATGACATCATCGAGGCGGCCGATGATCCAGATGTAGCCGTCCTCGTCCTTGCGTGCGCTGTCGCCTGTCAGGTACCAACCCTGTTCCTTGAACTCGGACCAGTACTGCTGCACGTAGCGGTCCGGGTCGCCGTAGACGGTGCGCAGCATGCCCGGCCACGGCTGCTTGATGACCAGCTTGCCCTCTTCGTTCGGATTGCAGGAGGTTCCGTCCTCGCGGACGACATCCATGTCGATGCCCGGGAACGGTTTTGTGCCGGACCCCGGCTTGAGCGGGGTGACGGGCAGCGGGGTGATCATGTGGCCGCCGGTTTCGGTTTGCCACCATGTGTCCATGATCGGGCAACGGTCGCCGCCGATCACCTTGTGGTACCATTTCCACGCTTCCGGATTGATCGGTTCGCCGACGGTGCCGAGGATACGCAGGCTGGAGAGGTCGTGACGTTGCGGCCAGCTTTCGCCGAAGCGCATCAGCCCACGAATCGCGGTCGGAGCGGTGTACAGTGTGGTAATGCCGTACTGTTCGACCAGTTTCCACCAGCGGTCGGGGTACGGGAAGTCCGGCGCGCCCTCGTAGAGGAAGCTGGTCGCGCCAACAATCAGCGGTCCGTAAACGATGTAGCTGTGGCCGGTGATCCAGCCGGGGTCGGCGGCGCACCACCAGCGGTCTTCGTCCTTGATGTCGAACACCCATTTGAGCGTCGTCGAGATAGTCACCTGGTAGCCGCCGTGGGTGTGCAGCACGCCTTTCGGGCGGCCGGTGGTGCCGGAGGTGTAGAGGATGAAGAGCGGGTCCTCGGCGTCCATGACTTCGGTTTCGCAGACCGGGCTGGCGATCGGCAGCGCCATCAGGTCGTGGTACCAGTAGTCGCGCGCGGCTTCCATATTGACATCTTCGCCGGTCCGTTTGACGACGATGACGTGTTCGACGTAGCCGGAACGTGCGACGGCGTCATCCGCGATGTTCTTCAGCTTAACGGTCTTGCCGCGAATCCACGCGCCGTCCGCAGTGATCAGGACACGGCTGCGGGCGTCCTCGATCCGTTCCGCGAGCGCTTCGGTGGAAAAGCCGCCGTAGACGACGCTGTGCACCGCTCCAATCTTGACCGTGGCGAGCATCGCGATCACGATTTCCATGATCCGGCCCATGTAGATCGTGACGCGGTCGCCCTTCTTCACCCCCATCGACTTGAGCACGTTCGCGAATTTGTTGACTTCCTGTCGCAGCCGGAAGTAGGACATCGTGCGCTGGTCGCCGTTCTCGCCTTCCCAGATGAACGCGATCTTGTTCTTCGTCGCAGTGTGCATGTGCCGGTCGAGAGCGTTGAGCACGACATTCGTCTTGCCACCGGTGAACCACTTGTAAAATGGGGCTTCGGAATCGTCCAGTGCTTTGGTCCACGGCTCGTACCAATCCAGCTCGCGCGCTCGTTCCGACCAGAACGCGACGGGGTCTTTCAGCGCGTCCTCACGGGTCTTTTCCCAGTCCTTGATGTGGGCAGCGGCGATGACTTCGTCGGAGGGGTGAAAGACTTCGCTGGTATCGGCGGCGGTGCCGAGCGGTGCGCCGGCGGCGTCTGCGGATGAGGTGTGGATGTCGGCAGCGGGACGGTCGTTCGCGTCGGGCATGGGGGGCTCTCCGTGTTGGATGTTTGAGCGGCTGTCTGGTCGTTGGATGCAGAACCGGGGTAAAGGATACGAAAAGTTAGGAGTGTTGAACAACCGGTTTTCTTTCCAGCGGTCGAGATTGCTTGCCGTGACCGGAACGCTTGACCATGCTGCCAGGAGGGAGTAGGTTAGTTTTATTGGAGTCTATCATCCGGTATTCCGGTATCCACGGTATATGCAATTGGGGGAAATCATGAACCGCTTTCTGTTGACCACGATCCTGCTTGCCGTTTACTCGACCGTTTTCAGCCAGCCGCAGTGGATTCAGCATCACGCACGTGAAATAGACATAGAACGAGTGGGGCTGTACAGCCTGTTGTCCGTTGACTTGAATGACGATGGCTGGCCGGATATCGTGGGCGCGAATTACGGGCAGGACCGGTTGAGTTGGTGGGAAAATCTGGATGGCACATTTGAGTTCGAGGAACATGTCATTGACGATGTGATTGAGCACCCTTCTTACGCCGCCTTCGGCGATATCGATGGAGATGGCGACCCCGACCTGGCTGCCTGGGGCCGTGATGATCAGGATCTCAGCGTGTATTACAACCTGGGACAGGGATCAGACTGGACAAAGGTGGTCGTGAATGATGACATCCCAGGCCTTGAGGGGATTCATCTCGTTGATATCGACGTGGACGGAGATCTCGATCTTGTCGCCGGGCTGCGGAGCCTTCCTCGTCGTGTTGAATGGTATGAGAATGTGAACAACACGGGCTTCGGCGACGTTCACCATATCCCCATCACGATGAATTTCTCCGCGTCCCAGTACACAATTGCGGATGTGGACCTGGACGGCGATCCGGATATCGTGGTGAATACGACGAGCAGTATTCCTGATCAAATCGACTGGATCGAGAATCAGGACAGTGCTACGACGTGGACCACGCATACCATCTCACCAAATTATGGCCTTAGCCTCGCGACGCAGCTGTATGTCAACGACATCAACAACGATGGCACCCAGGAGATTGTTGCCGGTACGGACGACGGAGTCGTCTACTGGCAAACAGAAGACCCCCATGGCACTTGGGACCACACGATTGTCGGGACGCGCCCGGTCATGAGCAACATGTGTTTTGCTGATATCGACGGCGACGGTGACCTGGATTTCACGTCCAAGTTGCGCCACACGGACACCTTTGCGTGGTGGGAATTCCGGCCCGACGGAACCTGGCGTGAGCGTCAGATCTGCTACACGTACCTTTGGGCGAATGACCACGTGCTGAGCGACATCAACAATGATGGCGCGTTGGACCTGGTCGCATCCCAGTTGTATGACGGTTACTTTCCGAGTTTCGAGAACAACCTTTCCGGCTCTGAGTATTCCATCACGGTTCGGTCCCAGCATGGTTTTCCGATCACCATCTCCCGTGGCGGTGGCAACTTCAGCTTTCGCTGGACAGTCGGTAATCAGACCGATACGGATGTTACGCTGGATATCTGGGCTGAAATCTGGGGTTCGTCCGGCGAACAGTTGCGGGCGTTCAATGTGCATCCCGCAACGGACATTCCAGCTGGCTGGCAACGGGCGGAAGTTCGCTGGCAGTATGTTCCGAACTACCTGCCGAGCGGACTCAATTACTTCGTCGCCAATATCGGTACCTGGCCCGACCAGATCCTGGCCGCTGACACCCTGTTCATCAATAAGCGTGAAGAGTGGACGGATCCGTTGAACGCTGACGTTGTACCCACCGAACCAACCGCGTTGGCAGCGTCGCTGGACTGTTCGCCGAATCCGTTCAACGCGATGACGACAGTACGGGTAACGCTGCCAGAAGCGTCCGAGTTACGGGTGGCGGTGTACAACGTGAACGGTCAGCAGGTGGCGGAGTTGGTGAACGAATCGGTACCAGCCGGATTGCATGAATTCAGCTTTGACGCTGCGCATCTCGCGAGTGGGTTGTATTTCGTGCGGGCGACGGTGCCCGGCCAGCTGAACCAGACGCAGAAGGTGATGCTGATCCGTTAATAACGATAACGACGCTTTTGCCCAGACGATGATTTGTTATTTATATATCGAATCTGCTGTCCGGGTTTCTTGCGTGCCCGGCCAGCCAATAGCTGACCGTAGTAAATCAATATGGGGGTTTTGATGAAATACCTGCTTTTTCTCGCGTTAAGCTTGTTGTGCCTGTCTTCTTCTTTCGCGCAAACGATGTGGTACGAACATGTGATCCGTCCAGACGACGATGGCGCCGCTGATATTCAGCGCGCGGACATCAACAATGACGGACGGATGGATTTGCTGATCGCGTCACGAAATGACGACCGCATCGCGTGGTTTGAAAACCTCGACAATCAGCTGACGTTCGTTGAACACGTCGTGGATGATGACTTTGACGATGCCCGCCGGGTACGTCCCGCGGATTTCAACGGGGACGGTCACATCGACCTGATTACACAGGCCCAGTTCGATCATGAGTTTCGCCTGTTCTGGAATCTTGGCGATGGGGCGGCGTGGGACATGGAAGTAATCGGGCCGGAGTTTCCATCGGCCACCGAAGTCGAGCCCGTCGATCTGGACAATGACGGCGATATCGACATCCTGATTACAGAAGACTGGACCCTCGGGGGGCTGATCTGGCATGAGAACATCGACCAGGGCAGCAGTTGGGTGATGCACCAGTTTGACTGGGGCATGACACGAATAAGTGATTTCGAGGTCGCCGACATGGACGACGACGGCGATCTGGACATCGTCACCTGCGGTGCGGTCAACTGGGATGACGAGATCAACTGGTTCGAGAATCTCGGTGGCGGCCTGGACTGGACCCATCACCCGATCGCGTACGGTGCCGACGCGGATCAAGTCCGTGTCGGCGATCTGACCGGTGACGGCACACCCAGTGTTGCCGCAGCGACGGACGATTACCTGGCGATCTGGCACGGCCAGCTGCTCAACGGATTGTGGGAACTGTTCATTGTTGAAGACTATGAAGTCCTGCCGTACATCTCGCTGGCGGACATGGACGCCGACGGCGACCTCGATCTATCCTACATCTACCATGACATCCCGAGACGTGCCTGGCTGGAAAACCGTGGCACGTGGAACTTGCGCAAGCATCAGATCTGTTATCAGATCAGTTGGCCTGACCGGCAGGGCACATTTGATCTGACCGGCGACGGCTATCCGGAGTTTGTCGAGTCGCGACGCTGGGACGGGCCGCTGGTGGTCCGGGAGAACAATCTGCCAAACGTTGACTTCGCCGTTTCGGTGACTCCCAAACAACTACCCGTGAACATTCGCCCCAACGGCAGCAACCTCGTCTTCCATTGGTCTGCGTGGAATCGGACGGCTGACGGCGCAAGTGTTGACCTATGGGGGGAAATCCGTTTCACCAGCGGTGAGCTGGTTCGCGCGTTCAACGTCCATCCGGATTTGTTTCTTCCGGCTGGACAACAACGAGTAGAGGTACGCAGGCAATACGTCCCCTACAACCTGCCGACTGGCGAGTTCTATTTTATCGCCAACCTGGGCACGTGGCCGGATCAGGTTGTTGCCGCGGACACGTTTGATGTGACGAAACTCCCTCGTCCGGGTGCGGATCTCGCAGGCGACGATGAGTTTGCGGTTCTGGCTGATGGTGACATGTCGCTAGATTGCACACCGAACCCGTTCAACGCGATGACGACGGTGCGGGTCGCGTTGCCGGAAGCGGCTGAGTTGCGGGTGGCGGTGTACAACGTGAACGGTCAGCAGGTGGCGGAGTTGGTGAACGGGTCTGTGTCTGCCGGATTGCACGCGTACACGTTCGACGCGACGCATCTCGCCAGCGGGCTGTATTTCGTGCGGGCGACGGTGCCCGGCCAGCTGAATCTGACGCGGAAGCTGATGCTGGTGCGGTAAGGATCGGACCCAGTGTAAAGTGTGCACTGGCGTGGGGGCCGATCTCGGACGACCCCGGTCAACTTTATGGGTGGACCACAACGTGGTTCACCTTTTTCTATACAAAACAACAGCTTGGATCACTGGCTCGAGAGCCCCGAAAACAAAAAATATCCCGCAAATACACTTGTCTCAAATAGTTAGGGTGTTATCTTATTTACCTATCTTTGTGTAAACTAGTCGGAAAAGGGGCCGATGGTTTACCACGAACAGCTCTCCTGTGACCTCAACAGACTTCATCCGACACGAAATAGCAACTTACGATTTTAAACCTGTTGTATTCATTTCGTTTGCAGTCTCGTAACCGGGTACAGTCAGCTTCAACCAAGGGGGGTAGTATGAAGCGCCTGAGTTTGCTGTTCGTCCTGTGTCTCGTGGTCGTGTTTGCGGCCAATGCGGACACGTATGTGGTCAATGGTGTGGTGTCCGACACACCCGCCGTTGATATGGTCAACAACTATATCGCGCCGAACACCGGGCCGATCACCGATGACGATGTGTTCATTGACTTTGACGACCTCGATGCACCGAGTTTGTTCAACGACCAGATTCCGCTGACCACGGAGTATGAAGACCTGGGCGTGGTGTTTCAAGGCCTTGGTGAAGTGTTGAATGACGGTGGGGGCTTCAGCGTGACAGGGTATTCCGCGCCGAATTTCCTTGCCTTTAACACTGGCGTTGGCGCGAACCCTCCGGAGACCTTGCTGTTTGATCCGCCGATCACGGAAATCTCCATTCTCGGTGGTCACTCCTCGTCGGTATTTATTGAAATGACCGCGTACAATTCCGGCGGCACGCAGGTTGGTTACACGTCTGTGACGGGTACAACGGCGATGCAGGAACTTAGCATCACCGGAAACGACATTGTCGAGGTGGTCCTCGATTTCAGCGGTACGGTTTGCTGCTTTGACGACCTGTTCTTCGTGAACGGTCCTGGCGATCCGGTGACGTTGACGCTGAACCCGACTCAGACGACGGTCCCGGAGACGGGTGGCGACGTTATCTACGATGTGTCGCTGGTGAGCACGATTCCGGCCATGATGTCCGGTCTGCGGTATCAGACCTTTGCGACGCTGCCGAACAGCGTGGTCTACGGTCCGATCGAAAACATTCCGTTTACGCTGACGCCGTACATGGACGTCACGATCTACAACCGGACGATTGCGGTTCCGGGTGGTGCCCCCACAGGCGGTTACATCCTCGAAGCGATTGCGGGTGTTCCGAACAACCCGAACATGCAGGTGACGGATTCATTCCCGTTCGTCAAGCTCGGTGGCGGTGGCCTGGCGGAAGAGTTCAACACCGATCCTGGCACAGCTTGGAACTGGATCGTGGATGACCTTTCGTTCTCGGGTGGCTATGCGAAGCTCGACGGTTCGAGCGGCACCAGCTGGCAGACAGGTGCGTACGAGGCGATGGAGTTTGACAACTTCACACTCACCAGCACGTTCGAGATTCAGGACAGCCAGTCCAGCTCCCGTGGTGTGATGTGGTGCACCAATGGTCCACGTGACACCGATTTCAATGGCTACGGCATGTACGTCTCCAACACCAGCTACTCGGTGTGGAAGTACACGGCTGGCTCGGCCTCAAGTATCATCTCCTGGGCCACAGGTACCGGCATCAACACCGGTATGGGCGCTGTGAACTCGATGGAAGTCCAGGGTTCGGGCGGCACGTACGACCTGTACATCAACGGAACGTACCACAACAGCTTCACCGACGCGTCTTATCCGCAGGGGTATGTCGGCGTGATCGAAGCGTACAACGTGACGTGGTACGACAATATCTTCTGCTCCTACGGCGCGGCTGACATGGTGCCGGGCGCTCCGGCGGCGCAGGGCACACCGGTCGACGGGTACTTCGACGACATGCACAACCCGATCGACGCGCCGATGCCGGTTGCGGACGGTGTGATGGTGTTTGACCGGTATTCTCCGAGTGACTATCAGTTCAATCCGGAAGATTGGGCCGGCAGCAGCTTCGGTATTGCATCCAACGAGGGTTCGGTCAATGTTCCGACCGAGTTCGCGCTGGAGAATGCGTATCCGAACCCGTTCAACCCGACCACGACGTTCGCGGTGAGCCTGCCGCAGACGTCGGATCTGACGGTGAACGTGTACAACGTCACTGGCCAGCTGGTTGCGACGGTTGCCAATGGCGACTACAGCGCTGGCCGTCACACGATGACCTTCGACGCCTCGAGCCTGGCCAGCGGCCTGTACTTCGTCCGCGCCACGGTTCCGGGTCAGATGGATCAGACCCAGAAGGTGATGCTGGTCCGTTAATAGACAGCATTTGTTGATGTCATGTCCTGCATGGGGACGCGTGCCTGGTTCACGCGTCCCCCCTTGTTCCCTCCTTATGTATAGGACAACCTGTTTGATAGTCAACCTGACTGCTGACCATTCAGCTGAAGTGTGAGGATTCGTCATTATTAGCTTCAATTGACAGTAACCTAACAAGACTCCAGAGAAAGAAAAATTCGAAAGGGCTAGTTTCTACTTGCATTGCTGTTCCGCCCGATTATCTTGTTAGTCGTTCCTAAGATTCATACCGCTTCGACGCACTGCTTACCCCGACTGGTAGTTTCACTGCTCACTTCGATTCGAGATCAGAAGCGACAACCGTTTCGATGCTCCAGTTTCTCTGGCATGGGAAATCAGGAGACCGTGATTCCAATCAGGTTTCACATCACAGAAGAACCGCAAGGGGAGGTAGTATGAAGCACCTGAGTAAGGTATTCGCGTCGTTTGTCGCGATGGCGTTGGCCGCCAGTCCGGTCCTCGCCGAATCGTTTACCGTGAATGGCGTTCCGTCGGACACCCCGGCGATCGACGTCAGCAACACGTATGTGGCCCCGGAAGATGGTCCGATCGCGGACGATGAGTTCATCAACTTTGATGACATGACCGCGCCTGGCCTGTTCAACGACCAGGTTCCGCTGACCAATGAATACGCCGCGCAGGGCGTGATCTTCCAGGGTCTTGGCGAAGTCTTGAACGAGAGCGGCGGCTTCGGCATCAGCAACTTCTCGTCGCCGAACTTCCTCGCGTTCAACACTGGCGTTGGTGCAAACCCGCCGGAGACGATGCTGTTCAACCCGGAAATCAGTGACATTTCGATCCTCGCCGGTCACAGTTCGTCCGGTACGATCACGATGACCGCGTACAATGCGGGTGGCGGCGTGCTGGGTAGCACGACGATCACCGGCACCTCGGCGTTGCAGACCATGTCGCTGAGCGGCATGAACGGCTGCGCGAGCGTGGTTCTCGATTTCACCGGCAACGTGGCGTGCTTCGACGACCTGTGGTTCGACAACGGCCCGGGCGACCCGGTGACCCTGACGTTGACCCCGGTTGTGGACACGGTCCCGATGGGTGGCGGCAACGTGGTGTATGATGCGTCGCTCGTCAGCACGATCCCGGCTCAGATTCCGGGTCTCCGTTATCAGACCTTCGCGACCCTGCCGAACCAGCAGGTCTTTGGTCCGATCGACAACATTCCGTTCACCCTGTTCCCGTACATGAACCTTCAGGTCACGGGCATGACGGTTTCGGTTCCGGGTTCCGCCCCGGCCGGCAACTACATGTTTGAAGCCAAGGCTGGTGTGCCGAACAGCCCGCCGCAGCAGGTTTCGGACAGCTTCCCGTTCAGCAAGCAGGGTGCGGGTTGGTTCGAAGACTTCAACGATGGCATGGCTCAGGGCATGGACTTCTTCGTCGGCCCGGGCTCGTACTCGATTGATGGTGGCTACTGCAAGATCGATGTGGTCGGCAACACGACGGACTGGGGTTCCGGTTCCTATACCAGCTCGTCCTTCGGCAATTTCAGTGCGTCCACGACCTTCATGTATGAAGTCACGAACGGTTATTCCTGCGGTATGCTCTTCCGCGGTGATGGCCCGCAGGATGGCGACTACAATGGTTACGCTGTCTACATCTCCAACACCAGCTACTCCGCGTGGGTCTACACGGCTGGCGCCCCGACCAACCTCATCGGCTGGACGACTGGTACCGCGATCAACACGGGCGTTGGCGCTGTCAACACCCTGCAGATCGATGCCAGCGGCGGCACCGTTGACATCACCATCAACGGCAACTACGAAGGCAGCTTCAGCGACGGTACGTATGCCAGCGGTTATGTTGGTATCGTGACGGCGTACACCAACGAATCCTGGTTCGACGAAGTCGGCGCCAGCAACGCCCCGGCCCCGAACTCCATCGGCCCGGCGCACCTTGGCGAGATCGAATCGGTCTATCGTGACCACATGGGTATTGAGTGCGCGCCGTACGATCGCGGTGTTGCGTTTGACCGCAGCGCTGAGTTCGCCACGGACAGCTACGAATTCCACCCGGAAGAGTGGATTGGCAGCAGCAGCTTCGGTACCGCCTCCAACGGTGGTTCGGCTGTGAACGTTCCGACCGAGTTCGCGCTTGAAACCGCGTACCCGAACCCGTTCAACCCGAGCACCAGCTTCGCGGTTACCCTGCCGGAAGCGTCTGACCTGACGGTGAACGTGTACAACGTCGCTGGTCAGTTGGTCGCGTCGGTCGCCAACGGTGATTACACCGCCGGCCGTCACACGATGACCTTCGACGCTTCGAACCTCGCCAGCGGCCTGTACTTCATCCGCGCGATGGTTCCGGGCCAGCTGAACCAGACCCAGAAGGTGATGCTGGTTCGCTAAGCTTCCCCGATTGATGGTTCATACCCAAGGGGCATGTGACTCGATCACATGCCCCTTTTTTACTGCCGATTATCCTGGCGATGGTGCATGCTCCCGAGCCGGAAATTCTATCAAACATTGTGATTCTTGCTGGATTCAAGGCTTCATGTCGTACTTTATTGAAAGCGTTACCATGGCGACCGGACGTTGCCAATGACGGTTCACCGTGCATAGACCTCCTTCTGATTCGGTCACTCACTTGCGTTGACGAAAGATTTGACACCGATGCCCGTCCTTTTGTACACGTTGTACCACATGTTCTATTCAAGGGGAGGAAGTATGAAGCGCTACGGATTCCTGCTGATGTTGTGTGCGGTGATGTTGCTGGCTGCCGGGGCAACGTACGCAGACACCTACATTCTGAACGGCATGCCGTCGGACACACCAGTTGCCGATGGCTCAACCCCGTATCAATCACCACCGGATACGCCAACCATTGACGAAGAGTTCATCGACTTTGATGACCTGGATGCGCCGGGGCTATTCAATGATCAAATACCGCTGACGGATGAATACCTCGACCAGGGTGTGTTGTTCCAAGGCCAGGGCGAGGTCCTGAACGAGTCGGGCAATTTCGGGATCAGCAATTATTCGTCGCCGAATTTCCTCGCGTTCAACACCGGCGCCGGTGTCTATCCGCCGGAAACGATGTTGTTCGACCCGCCGATTCTTTCGTTGACCATTCTGGCTGGACACAACTCGTCCGGTGTTATTACGGCAACGGCCTTCGATTCCAATGGCAGCCTCATCGGCAGCTATTCGATCACCGGACAATCTTCGCTGCAGACGTTGAACGTTGAGGGTGAAGATATCGCCGAGGTCGTGCTCGACTTCACTGGCTCAATCTGCTGCTTCGATGACCTGACTTTCGAGCAGGATCTCGAACCGGATCCGATTGAGTTGACGCTTACCCCCACCAGTACCACTATCCCGCCGAACGGCGGCAATGTGGTTTATGACGTTTCGCTGGTCAGCCTCATCGGCGCGTCGTATCCAAACGTTGCATACTGGACCGAGGTCACGCTACCGAATGCGCAGGTGTTTGGTCCGTTAACGCTGATGCATTTCGATCTGATGCCGTACATGAATGTCACCCAGACCGGGATGACGCAGAACATTCCGTCGCTGGCACCGGACGGCATCTACACCTTCACCGCCCGTGTCGGCTACATGAATGGTCCGTACCTGGAGGATTCGTTTACCTTCACGAAGACCGGCGTGGCAGCAGACGGGGTTGACAACTGGAACGGAAGCGCACTGCGGATCGCAGCGACGGAACCGCCGGTAGAGTCGCTTCCGGACGGTTTCGCCTTGTTGCCGGTGTACCCGAATCCGTTTAACGCACAGACCTCGATTCGTGTCGCACTGCCGGAAACGTCAGAAGTGACGATTTCCGTTTACAATGTGGCTGGACAGCGGGTTTCGGAGCTGGTGAACAGTCAGGTAGCGGCAGGAATGCACACGTATTCCTTCGCGGCTCAGGGATTGTCGAGCGGGCTGTATTTCGTGCAGGCGGCTGTGCCCGGCCGGATGATTAAGACACAAAAAGTCATGCTTGTCCAGTAAGCTTTTGTTTCCAATCGACTAACATGCGCCGTACGGGTGAAGAATTCATCTGGACGGCGCATTTGTTTGACGTCTGCCTCTGCCAGAACTGCGGAAAGCGGGCAGGGAAATTGACCGGTGGAAACCATGCTAATAGAAGGCCGCGAACGGATAGAATTATGGATTCGGGTGCTGAAATTCGGACGCCCTAAAAGTTAGCCCCTCCTAAATCTCACTCGCATGGCTCTCCAGGTATTGTCTGGTGACGAGACAACTCGACGGATCGGCTGCATTTTTTAGTTTGCGGAGAGGGATTGGAACTGCTTGTTTTCCGCCGGGTTTGGGCACGTTCGTGGTTTCATGCGAATTCCCTTCTTGAGGCTATGAGCGGGGTTACAGCAGGGGTTTGAAACCCCACAATGCAGGCGGTTGTCCGTCTCCCGAGTGCCTCAAAAAAATCGACAAAACGCTAAAGGGGGTTTTGCAGATCGGTGCCGGAGAACTATCTTTCGCAGGCATTGGATTTATTGGCTCAACAGGTAGGTCCAACACACAAGGGGGTAGTATGAAGTACCTGTCCAGTATTCTTCTCGCAGTATTCGTGCTGGCGTTTGCGGCGTCGGCGCAGGTTTATCCGCCTTACGGCCTTGAAGCGGATCTCGGCAATGGTGGCGAAGTCACCTTGACGTGGAATGCTCCGTCGGCTGGCTTGGCGGAAACGTTTGATGCAGATCCGGGCGCTTCCTGGAACTGGTTGGTGAATAACCTTTCGTTCTCTGACGGCTATGCGAAGCTCGACGGAACGGGCACGACCAGCTGGCAGACAGGTGCCTACGAAGCGATGGAGTTTGACAACTTCACGCTGAGCGGCACGTTTGAAATCCAGGATACCTCGACGGGTTCCCGTGGTTTCATGTGGTGCACCAATGGTCCGCGTGACGCTGACTTCAACGGCTATGGGATGTACGTTTCCAACACCAGCTATTCGGTGTGGAAGTACACCAACGGCACGGCTTCGGCGATTATCTCCTGGTCCACCGGTACCGGCATCAACGTCGGTCAGGGCGCTGTGAACTCGATGGAAATTCAGGGTTCGGGCGGCACGTACGACCTGTACATCAATGGTACCTATCACAACAGCTTCACCGACGCCAGCTATCCGCAGGGTTATGTCGGCGTGATCGAAGCCTACAACGTGACCTGGTACGACGAAATCTTCTGCACCATGGGTGCGGTTGATGCCGTTCCGGCTCCGGCTGCTCAGGGTACTCCGGTTGAAGGTTACTTCGACGATGCCCACAACCCGATTGACTCCCCGATGCCGATGGCAGAAGGCGTGCGCGTCTTCGACCGTTACGGTGAGCCGCAGGTTGATGAGTTCCTGAACTACAAGGTCTACCGTGATGGCAACCTGGTTGGTGAACCGACGACTGAAATGTTCGTCGACAACCTGCCGGGCGAAGGTACCTACTCGTACGAAGTTACCGCGTACTACGATGAAGGCGAATCCACTCCGGCCGGTCCGGTTGAAGTGACCTGGACGTATGTCATGCTGACCCTCGATCCGTCCGTGACGACGGTTCCGCAGGGTGGTGGCGACGTCGTTTATGACGCGTCTCTCGTCAGCACGATTCCGGCTCAGTTCCCGGGTCTTCGTTATCAGACCTTCGTGACGCTGCCGAACAGCAACGTCGTGGGTCCGGTGGACAACATTCCGTTCACCCTCGTTCCGTACATGAACTTCACCGCGTATGACTTCTCGTTGACCGTCCCGAGCTATGCTCCGGAAGGCGCGTACAACCTCCAGGGTATCGCTGGTGTTCCGAACAACCCGAACCTTCAGGTTACGGACAACTTCGACTTCGCGAAGGTCGGCGCTGGTCTGTTTGAAGGCTTTGGTGGCGCGACCGCCCCGGGCTTCGAATTTTACGTTGGCGACGGTTCGTACATGATCGATGGTGGCTACTGCAAGTTTGACCAGGTCCTTGCGGCTGAGTGGGGCTCCGGCTCTTACACCGCGATGAACTTCGATAACTTCAGTGCCAGCACCACCTTTGAGTATGCTGTGACGCAGGGTTACTCGGTTGGTATGCTGTTCCGTGGCAATGGCCCGCAGGACGGTGACTATGCTGGTTACGCTGTTTACATTTCCAACACCAGCTACTCGGCGTGGGTCTACACCGCTGGCGCCCCGACCAACATCATTGGTTGGACCACGGGCGTTGGCATCAACACCGGCGTCGGCGCGATCAACACGCTGCAGATCGATGCGAGCGGCTCCTCGTTCGACATCACGATCAACGGCAACTACCAGGGTAGCTTCACCGATGCGACGTACGCGACGGGTTATGTTGGTATGGCGACTGCCTACACCAACGAAACCTGGTTCGACGAAATCGGTGCGACCTTCAGCGCCCCGAACGCCATTGGTCCGGCGCACCTTGGTGAGCTGGAACCGATGTATCGTGACCACATGGGTCAGCCGACCGCGCCGTATGATCGCGGTGTTGCGTTTGACCGCAGTGGTGAATTCGTTGAGTCGACCTTCGAATTCGTCCGTGAAGACTGGGCTGGCGACAACAGCTTCGGTATTGCTTCCAACGGTGGCTCTGTCAACGTTCCGACCGAGTTCGCGCTTGAGAACGCGTATCCGAACCCGTTCAACCCGAGCACCAGCTTCGCCGTCACGCTTCCGGAAGCGGCCGACCTGAAGGTGAACGTGTACAACGTCACCGGTCAGTTGGTTGCGACGGTTGCCAATGGCGACTACAGCGCTGGTCGTCACACGATGACCTTCGACGCCTCGAGCCTGGCCAGCGGCCTGTACTTCATCCGCGCCACGGTTCCGGGTCAGATGGATCAGACCCAGAAGGTCATGCTGGTCCGCTAATCTCGACACACTACAGGCTTAGCCTGTAATGCTTCGATGACGCCCGGGTGGTTTTTCCACCTGGGCGTTTTCTGTGTCTCATCCTGCCGGGATCTCCAGCCAGCCAGTCCCGTCGCACGAATCATCTCGTGTGGAGTTGTGCATCTCTGAGTTGTGAACGGAGTTTGGGGCAGCCAGTTTCTCAACCCCCTGGAGACGGAGAGCACTGGACAAGCCCTGATTGTGAGCCTACCGGTTGACGGGCAACGTCTTGATATTCGTACAGTAAGCGTTTATCGACCCTGAAGCGTCCTGTAGTAAGCTCATAATCCTTCTTATGTTGCAATAGTTCTAATGATGCAAAATAAACGTATTATAAGATTTACGCCAAGTTTATTCAATTTAATAGCTTAGAATCAGACTGTTTTTATGGTGTAAACCTCTGTTAAATGGTTTAATACGGAATAAAATATTGATGAATGATCAGTTTCCATCTACCTTGTTCGGCAAGGGGGGTGTATACCCTGTCCACACTTCATTTTTCCACGAGGGGGAAAATCATGAAACGCTTATCCGTCATTGTTCTGATGCTCCTGGTTCTGGGAGCGATCGCATCTGCCCAGGTGTATCCACCGTATGGGTTGGAAGCGAATCTCGGTTTGAATGGCGAAGTGACGTTGACGTGGAATGAGCCGTCGGCGGGTCTTGCGGAAACATTCGATGTCGACCCGGGCTCGGCCTGGAACTGGTTGGTGAATAACCTTTCGTTCTCGGATGGTTATGCCAAGCTCGACGGAACGGGCACGACCAGCTGGCAGACAGGCGCGTACGAAGGGATGGAATTCGACAACTTCACGCTGAGCGGCACGTTTGAAATTCAGGACACGTCGACCGGTTCCCGTGGTTTCATGTGGTGCACCAATGGTCCGCGTGACGCTGACTTCCAGGGCTATGGCATGTACATTTCCGGCACCAGCTATTCGGTGTGGAAGTACACCGCCGGCTCGGCGTCCAGCGTGATTTCGTGGTCTACCGGTACTGGCATCAACACCGGTCAGGGCGCTGTGAACTCGATGGAAATTCAGGCTTCGGGTGGCACGTTCGACCTGTACATCAACGGTACCTATCACAACAGCTTCACCGACGGCACCTACCCGCAGGGGTATGTTGGTGTGATCGAAGCGTACAACGTGACCTGGTACGATGACATTTACTGCACCATGGGTGCGGTGGATGCCGTTCCGGCTCCGGCTGCTCAGGGTGCTCCGGTTGCCGGGTATTTCGATGACATGCACAACCCGATTGACGCGCCGCTGCCGGTGGCGGACGGGGTGCGTGTGTTTGACCGCTTTGGCGAACCGCAGACGGATGCCTTCCTGTATTACAAGGTGTACCGGGACGGAAACCTGGTTGGAACTCCGACCGACGAGATGTATGTCGACTACCTGCCTTCGCCGGGTGAGTATGCGTACGAAGTGACGGCGTACTATGATGAAGGCGAATCCGACCCGGCCGGACCGGTGATGGTGGACTGGGTGGCCTTCATGTTCTACCTGACTCCGTACGTGACGACGGTACCTCAAGGCGGTGGCGAGATCATGTATGACGCCACGCTGATCAGCACGGTCCCGACCATGGCGTACGGTATGCGCTACCAGACGTATGTGACCACGCCGGGCGGATGCCAGATTCCGCGGATCGACAACATTCCGTTCACGCTCGTCCCCTACATGAACTACACGCTGTACGACATGATGCTTTATGTCCCGGCGGGTGCACCGGAAGGGGCTTACGAGCTGAATGCGATGGTCGGTTGTGCGATCGAACCGATGTATCAGCTGTGGGATGGCTTCCCGTTCCAGAAGGTCGGTGCTGGTCTGTATGAAGATTTCGAAGATGGTGAAGCGCAGGGCTTCGAATTCTACACCGGGGACGGGACCTACGAGATCAGCGATGGCTACTGCAAGTTCGACCAGGTCAGTGCCGCCGAATGGGGTTCCGGCACCTACATGGGTGTCGCGTTCGATAACTTCACGGCGTCCACGACCTTCATGTATGAAGTCACCCAAGGCTATTCCTGTGGTATGCTGTTCCGTGGTAATGGTCCGCAGGATGGCGACTACAACGGCTATGCGGTTTACATCTCCAACACCAGCTATTCGGCATGGGTGTATACTGCTGGCGCCCCGACCAACCTGATTGGTTGGACCACGGGCACCGCGATCAACACCGGTGTCGGTGCAGTGAACACGCTGGAGATTTCGGCCAACGGCGCGGATGTTGACATCACGATCAACGGCAACTACGAAGGCAGCTTCAACGATGCCACGTATGCGGATGGTTATGTCGGCATGACGACCGCGTATACGAACGAATCGTGGTTTGATGACATCGGCGCAACGTTCGGCGCGACCGATGGCTTCTACCGTCCGGTTGGCAACGGCGACCTGGAAGCCGGGTACCGTGATCCGATGGGTGTGCCGTGCGCTCCGTACGAACGCGGTGTTGCGTTTGATCGCAGCAGCGAATTTGTCGCGCCGGACTTCACGATCGATCCGGAAGAATGGGTTGGTTCCGGCCGTGAGATCATGACGGACAGCCAGGGTGCGGTGAGTCTGCCGAACGAGTTCGCGCTGGAAAATGCGTACCCGAACCCGTTCAACCCGAGCACAACGCTCGCGGTAACGCTGCCGGAAGCGGCGGAGTTGACGGTGAACGTTTACAACGTTGCCGGCCAGCTGGTGACGACGCTTGCGGACGGGAATTACACCGCCGGACGGCACACGTTGACCTTCGACGCCTCGAACCTCGCCAGCGGTCTGTACTTCGTGCGGGCGACGGTTCCGGGTCAGCTGAACCAGACGCAGAAGGTGATGCTGGTCCGCTGATCTCGACGATCAGAAGGATTGATCTGAAGGAAGTAGAGCACGCCCGGGAGTCTGCGGATTTCCGGGCGATGTTTGTCCCGGGAGAATCGTAGTCAGTGTTCTCCACTCCGATGCTCTGCGCAGGATTCTTCGTCAATTGCCACTAAGTAGAACGACAACAAAAGTTTATCTGTATCGGAGAAACGTGCTCGCCACGTGCAGAAAATCGAAAAAATCACACCTGATTATTGAAGATTGACTGTTTCGCCTCTACCTTAAGCAACAAGGGCAAATATGCCTATGAATTCATTTTCTCTTCTTAAGGGGGTAATCATGAAACGCTTATCTGTCTCATTCCTCGTGCTGTTTCTTCTCGCAGCAGTCGCTTCCGCTCAAGTTTATCCACCTTACGGCCTCGAAGCCGATCTCGGTCTGGATGGTGAAGTGACGCTAACCTGGAATGAGCCTTCAGCGGGGTTGAACGAGACCTTCGACACAGATCCGGGAGACAGCTGGAACTGGATTGTGGATGCGCTGACCTTCGAGGACAGCTACGCCAAGCTGGATGGTTCAGCGTCCAACACGTGGCAGACGGGTGCGTATGAAGCGATGGAGTTCGACAACTTCACGCTGACCAGCACCTTCGAGATCCAGGACGGCCAGACCAGTTCACGCGGTGTGATGTGGTGCGTGAACGGCCCGCGCGATGAGGATTTCCAGGGCTACGGTATGTACATCTCCGACACCAGCTATTCAGTGTGGAAGTACACCGCCGGTTCGGCGTCCAACGTCATTACCTGGACCACGGGCACCGGGATCAACACCGGCCAAGGCGCCGTCAACACGATGGAAGTTGTCGGTTCCGGCGGCACGTACGATTTGTACATCAACGGCACGTACCACAACAGTTTCACGGATGCGACCTATCCGTCAGGGTATGTCGGTGTGATCGAAGCGTACAACGTGACCTGGTACGACGACGTCTTCTGCACTGTGGGTGCGGTGGATCGCGTCCCGACGGAACCCGCCGCTCAGGGTACACCGGTTGCCGGGTACTTTGACGACGCGCACAACCCGATTCTCGCGCCGATGCCGGTTGCGGACGGTGTGCGTGTGTTTGACCGGTTCAGCGAAAACGCCACCGATGAGTTCCTGTACTACAAGATTTACCGGGACGGCGAGCTGATCGACACGACGACGGACGAAATGTATGTCGACACGCTTCCCGCAGCCGGAACGTACGAGTACGAAGTCACGGCTTACTACGATGAGGGCGAATCTGATCCGGCCGGTCCCGTGTCGGTGGAATGGATTGTGATCGACTTCTTCCTGACGCCGGAAGTGACGGCGATACCCCAGACTGGTGGTGATGTGGTGTATGACATCCACCTGATCAACAACTCGTCGAACACCGGGTACGGTTTCAAGTACCAGACATTCGTCACCCTGCCCGGCGGCGGTACGATCCCACGGATCAACAACGCTGAGTTCAACCTGATGCCGTACATGAACTACACGTGGGATGACGCGATGCTGTACGTTCCGGGCGGTGCCCCGGAAGGGGCGTACACGATGACCGCGATCGCGGGCATGCCGAACCGTCCCGATCTGCAGAAGACGGATAGCTTCCCGTTCGCGAAGGTCGGCGCCGGCATGTACGAAGACTTCGATGACGGCCTTGCACAGGGCTTCGACTTCTTTGTCGGTCCAGGGTCGTACGCGATCGAAGATGGCTACTGCAAGATCGACGTAACCGGCAACTTGTCCGAGTGGGGTTCCGGCACGTACATGACACAAGGCTTCGACAACTTTACCGCGTCCACGACTTTCATGTATGAAGTGTCGCAGGGTTACTCGGTAGGGATGCTGTTCCGTGGCAACGGCACCAATGACAGCGACTACAATGGGTACGCCGTGTACATCTCAAACACCAGTTATTCGGCGTGGGTGTATACGGATGGTTCACCAACAAACATCATCGGCTGGACGACCGGAACCGCGATCAACACCGGTGTCGGGGCAGTGAATACGCTGGAGATTTCTGCCAACGGCGCTGACGTTGACATCACGATCAACGGCAACTACGAAGGCAGCTTCAACGATGGCACCTACGCCGATGGGTATGTCGGGATGACGGCTGCGTACACCAACGAGACGTGGTTCGACGAAATCGGTGCGACCTTTGGCGCGACCGATGGATTCTACCGTCCGGTTGGTAATGGTGAGCTGGAAGAAGGCTACCGTGACGCCATGGGTATGCCGTGCGCGCCGTACGAACGGGGTGTCGCGTTTGATCGCAGTGCTGAATTCGAGAAGCCGGTGTACGAAGTGAATCCGGACGAATGGGTCAGCTCGGATATCCGGTTTGCCGCCAGCGGCCAGGAATCGGAAATCCTGCCGACTGAATTCGCGCTTGAGAACGCGTACCCGAACCCGTTCAACCCGACGACGACACTCGCGGTGACGTTGCCGGAAGCGGCGGAGCTGACGGTGAACGTGTTCAACATCACCGGCCAGTTGGTGACGACGCTTGCGGATGGAAATTATGCCGTCGGCCGTCACACGATGACCTTCGACGCTTCGAACCTCGCCAGCGGCCTGTATTTCATCCGCGCGATGGTTCCGGGTCAGCTGAACCAGACGCAGAAGGTGATGCTGGTTCGCTAAGACCCATGTAACAATTGAGTTTTTCACAGGCGCTCCGGAGAATTCCGGGGCGCCTGTTTGCTTTGGTAATTTTCGTTTTGTATCTTCAATACCAAATTATCGAAAAACTATTCTTAGTGCGCAAGTGTCAGAATTATTATCCATTGCCCGAGTTTTTGTACGGCGCCGCCCGCATCGTGCAACTCTATCCACGAAGCTGTTTACCGTAACCTGATAACTGGATGCAGTATCCACCCGAAGAAAGGAAGTACCAGGATGCAAAACGTGAAGATTGTCACATTGTTCGCGCTATTTTTGCTATTTGGTGTGAGTGCCGCGATGGCCGCACCAGTCACATTCCAGGTGGACATGTCGGTGCAGATCGACAACGGCACCTTTGACCCGAACGTGCAGGATGTGGTCGTTCGCGGTGACTTCAATGGCTGGAGCGGCAACGAAGAAATGCTCACGCTGGATGTGGACAACGTCTGGTGGGGTACGTTCGAGATTGAAAATGGTGCGTACGGCTACAAGTTCGTGATCGTCAACACCGGCGACATCTGGGAAGACAACATCGACAATCGTCCGTTGACGGTGGGCTTCGAGCCGATCACGTTGGATGTAGTGTACTTCAACAACGAAGAGCCGGCTGGCGTGTCGTACCCGTACGAAATCGATTTCACGGTTGACATGAGCGTGATGATCGACAACGGTACGTTTGATCCGAACGTTGACGCGATGATCATCCGCGGTGGTGCAGCTGAACTCGGTAACTGGGGTGGCTACACGGCTTTGACCGCCAATGGCGACGAAACCTATTCGATTACCGTCAACTTCACCAGCCTGGAAGTCGGCACGGCGTTGGAATACAAGTTTGTCATTGACGTGGGCAACAACCAGTCTGATCCAGTCGAGTGGGAAGAGCCCCCAGGTGGCAATCGTCAGTTTATTCCGACCGGCGACGAGCCGGATGATGGCAACGACGGCGACCTCGATGTGACGCTGGATCCGGTGTACTTCTCGGATAACATCGGCGGCTTGAGCGATGACATGCTGGTCACGTTTGTGCTGGATGGCCGTCCGGCGATCCTGAAGCACAACGATGTCGGCATTCCGGGAGTGATGGAAGACGAAATCGAATGGTTCATCGTTACCGGTCCGTGGGACAGCTGGACCTGGACTCCGGGTGCATACGGCAACGTCACACTACTGGACGACGGCCAGGGCGCGGACGCTGTCGCGGGTGACAGCCTGTTCACCGCACAGTACACCCTCCCCGCCGGTTCCAGCTTTAACTTCACCTACAAGTACGGCGCCAACGGTTACGACAATGAAGCCGGCATGGGTGCGAACTATTTCATCGAGTTGGCGGATGAAACCACGCTGACAGTCGAAGACATGTTCGGTTCGATCGGTGACTGGTACGACGACTGGACACCGTCTCCGTACGCGGTTGCGACCATCCAGGAAATTCAGAACGGTACCTATCAGCCGGGCGACCTGGTTCAGGTGATGGGTGTCATCACCCAGGGTAACAACACGGTGCACACTGGGTACGTCGACGTCTATGTCCAGGACAACAGTGGCTACGGCATCATGATGTATGCCAGCGACCCGAACCTCGGTATTGGTCTGGATCGTGGCACGGCGGTGACGGTGTACGCGGAAGTCGCGCAGTACTACGACACCACCGAGCTGGTCAACTGGACGTTCGACATTCTCTCCACTGGCAATCCGTTGCCGCAGCCGATGACGTGGGACACGGGTGATTTCGACGATCAGGTTCCATACGAAGGCGTCTGGGCGGAATTGACCGGCGAGCTGATGACCGATCCAGGCCAGCCGGGTGACACGTACAACCTGATGATCGATGACGGTAGTGGCGAAGCAACGATCCGCATGTACGGCGATGCCAACATTGACTTGACGATGTATTCTGCTGGTGACTGGGTAACGTTCCGTGGTACGGTTGATACCTATAGCGGCGTTTGCCAGCTGCAACCGAGTGAAGATGTGGACGTCGAACCGTTCTCGAACGCTCCGGCGACGCTGACATTGATACCGCAGGACCACTTCATCCCGGCGAACGGTGGAACGTTGACGTACGACGTACACCTGGTCAGCAACCTGCCGGGCTCATACCCGAATGTGATGTACTGGACCGCGGTTGAGTTGCCGAATGGCACGGAATACGGTCCGATTTCCCAGCAGTACTTCACCCTGTCCCCGTTCATGAACGTCACCTTGACGAGCATGACGCAGGTGCCGGCATCTGCTCCGTCTGGCGCGTACACGTTTATTGGTCGAGTGGGTTATCCGACGATGTATATCACGGGCACATTCGTCTTCTACAAGGAAGGTACTGCCGCCGGTACGATGAACCTTGACGAGTGGACAACCACAGACCTGGCGTTCGCGGACGAAGCAATTGAAATCGTCAGTCTGCCGGACGAGTATGAGCTGGGCGCGGCGTACCCGAACCCGTTCAACCCGAGCACGACGATCCGTGTCGCATTGCCGGAAGCGTCTGATCTGGCGGTGAGCGTGTTCAACGTGATGGGCCAGCAGGTTGCCGAACTGGCGAACGGGCGGTATGTCGCTGGTGAGCACACGTTGACCTTCGACGCTTCGAACCTCGCCAGCGGCCTGTATTTCGTGCGTGCGACGGTTCCTGGTCAGATGAACGCGACGCAGAAGGTGATGCTGGTTCGCTAAACTGTTCAGCTCAGGAGAATCCTGGACACAGCTCAGTGCATATGCAAAGGGCACATCCGCGAGGGTGTGCCCTTTTTCAATTGGGGGAGAGCTGTACAGTCTATTCATACCTCAACGTTTCGACCGGTTTCAGGCTGGAGGTGCGCAGTGCGATCAGGCCGGTGACCAGTGCGACCACGGCGGCGGCGAGCAGTCCAGCCGCTGGCAGAATCCACCACGCGAAGGACACGTGGTAGGCATAGCCCGCCAGCCAGCGCCGCATCACGACAATCGCCACCGGCCACGCGATCACGTTTGCGACCAGCGCCAGTAACAGGAATTCCTTCGTCAGGATGCGTGTCACCTGCAGCGAACTGGCGCCGAGCACTTTGCGGATGCCGACTTCCTTCGTGCGGCGTTGCGCGGCAAATGTGGCCAACCCGATCAATCCCAGCGACGCAACGAGGATCGCCAGCACCGAACTCAATTTCAGCAGGGTTGCCTGTTGCCTGTCCGCCTGGTACAGCCCGTTGAGGCGATCATTCATGAACGAGATCTGCGGGGGATAAGCGGGCAGCATTTCGTTCCAGATCGCCGTGACATCGTCCACCAGCCGCGGCAGGTCCTGGCTTCGATAGCGCAGTGCGATCGTGTTTGACCAGTTCGGGTAGACGAGCAACATCATCGGCTCGATCTGACTGTGCAGGCTGTTCTGGTTGAAATCCTTGACGACGCCGACGATGGTGCTGTTGAACTCACGGCTGCCGATGCGCATCGTGCGTCCGACCACCGGTTCTTCCAGTCCGAGGCTACGCACGGCTGCTTCGTTAAGGATCACGTTCCCTGTACTGTCGCTCAGCCGGTCGAACGGATAGTCCGTGGAGAAGAAGCGGCCTTCAGCCATCTCGAGGCCAAAGGTTTCCAGCGCCTGTTCCTCGACGGTGAAGTAACGCAAGGCGATCTGGTCGGTCTGGCCTTCCGGCAGGACGCTGGTCTGGCCGATGGTGTTGCCGGGAATACCGGATGCGTAGGTCGCAGCCAGGACCTCTGGGTGGGTTCGAAAACGGTTGAGATAATCGTCGTAATGCGCTCTGAATTCATTGTTTCCACGTATCAGCATCACGTTTTCCCGGTCAAAGCCGAGGCTCATCCGGGAGACGAAGGCCAGTTGCTGCTGAATCACGATCGTCCCGGCGACGAAGACGATTGAAATCGCAATCTGCACCACGACCAGGGTTCGGCGTACGCGTGAGATCTTGATCCCACCAGCGAGCTCACCTTTCAGCGCGGCGGAAGGTCGGTGGGCGGAAAACAGCAACGCCGCATACAAACCCGCGAATAAACCGGCGAGCAGGGTGATGCCGGTGTGCAACGCGAGCATCGCCGGATCGGCAAGCGGCTTGGCCAGGTTCGGTTGCGCCAGCAGGTTGGCATAGTGCGGCAACACCAGTTCCGCGATCAGCAAGGCGGCGGCTCCGGCGACAAAGGCAATGAGCAACGATTCCGCCAACTGTTGTACGATCAGGTTGCCGCGCCGGGCACCGATGATCTTCAACATCGACACCTCACGCACCCGGCGGCTGGCGAGGGACGCGTTCAAATTCATGAAATTGATGGTCGCGATGATCAACACCAGCAGCGCGATGCTGGCCAGCCCATAGACTTTGTTCGGTGTCGTGACGCCAGCGTGGATGCCGTCTACGGTATCCCCGGCGAAGTGGATCTCACTCAGTGGCTGCAGCGCGAATTCGAGCCGTGTGCGATCTACCCGGGGGTAGAAGAACTCATTCCAGGGCAAGGTGTCCGTGATGGTGTCGGCACCGCCGGGAATCAGCAGGTAGGTGCCGAAATTCATCCATCCCCACGACGCCAGAGTCTCTTCGCCGAACAGGCTGATCGGCAGCAGCATGTTGAACGGCAGGTGCGTGTTTCCCGGCAGCGGGGCAGCGACGCCGGTGACCACCATCTCGTTCTCTTCATCCACCAGCACCGGCTGACCGATGGGATTGGCGGTACCGAACCAGGCGACAGCGGTTTCGTGCGACAGGACGCAGGAGTTGGGCTCGTTGAGTGCCTTTGCGGGATCACCGAACTCGAGCGGAATCTCGAAGATGGTGAGAAATTCCGGGTCGACCAGGCGGATGGTGCTGAGCATCTCCATCGGTTCATTGTCCCGTCGCACCCGCATTTCGAACGGCCACGTGATCCGCGTAAACGATTCAACGGACGGAACCGCGGCCTTCAGTTCCGGCGCAATCCCGGGCATTGAGAACGCCGAGCACGGCTTCCCATCCTGGGATTTCATCTGCATGGTCAGGCGGTAGATCGAGTCGCGGTTGCTTGACCACGTATCCCAGTTGAGTTCATCCCGGATCGACCCTGCGACCAGAATGACAATCGCCAAACTGATCGACAGTCCGGCGAGATTGAGCAGGTTGTAGAAACGGTTACGCAACAACGTGCGCAGGGCAAGGCGCAGTTCCACGAAATGCATGGCGTCCTCTGGTGGTAATCCGGGGCTCTACGATGAGACGGACGACCTTTCCGCAAGTTACAGCTTTCCGGTGCGTGCGAACGATGACGTGTCCATGTTTTCATTCAGGCCGGAATGAACTACTTTCACATGTTCACGGCCGGTGGGGATCAAACTGTGAGTCGCTTCGATGCTACATATCACTCGTGAGTTCGCGCTGGATATCGACCGTTTCATGCATCGCCTCGCGGTTTCGACCGGAGAAGTGCGCCAGACACTCTCCCCGGACACACCCCAACTGACCCAGGAATTCCCGAGTGGATCGGTTCGTTTGATCCCGGGACGTTGGGGTCGTGCGACCGGCTTCGGGATGAATGGACCGGTCGACCCGGAGACGCTTGAAACCGTAGAAGCGTTGTTTCGTTCAAATGACCTGCCCAGCCGGTTTGCGCTCAATCCATTCAGTGACAAGGCGTTCGCCGCCGAGCTTGGCCGCCGTGGGTATAACATCGAGTACTGGATGCAGGTGCTGGTGCGTGAACTCAGTGACGCCGATTTGATCAGTCCGAACAACTCTGCCACAGCAGACAATGCCGCGCCTGATTCGGGATTGAGCATCGAGCGCCTGCCCGCCGACCGGGATCGGGAGTGGGCTGAGCTGATAGCGGAAGGGTTTAAGACGCTCGGTCACGATTACCTGATGGATCCGATGTTTCATCTGCCGATGGTGCACATCCCGGAGGGTATCGGTTATTTGGCCCGCTGGAACGGAGAACCCGCCGCGGCTGCGTGCCTCAACGTGATCCCCCCGATGGCCTGCCTGATGACTTCCGCAACATTGCCGCAGTTTCGGCGTCATGGCATCCAGTCCGCCTTCATTCGGCGGCGGTTGTCCGATGCTCGCGCTGAGGGGTGCGAGGTCGTCATCTTCCTCACCGATCCCGGCAGCGATTCGCAGCGGAATGCCGAGCGAGCCGGATTCCACACTGTGTACAACCTGACGATGCTGGTTCAATCCAACGATTGAAGCGCGTGTGATCGTCTCGGCCCGGGGCATCGCAGGGCGCGAACAGGCCTCTCCTTGCCTCTCTGGATTCACGGATCGCTAAATACTGCTAACCTGTTGATGCTACTGCACTCACGCAAGGTTAAAGTGAGTGGTGAACGTTTATGATTCGCCCGCTGAAAGATTTTTCCGTGCCAGGGGTTCAGTTTTTCTTGAATCTGCCGATTGGATAAGTAGAACCTGGTAAACGGAGGAGTGAACGATGTCGACTGACATGAGTGTTCACGCAGCCACAGCGCAGCAGGCACAGCAGGTGACGAAGCCGGAAGTAGCGGCTCGCACGGACGAACAGCGGTCGAACACCTCGCTGATCGAGATTCAGGACAAGGTGCATCTGTCGCCGGAAGGTCGCGCGTTGTTGGCGCGCATGGAAGAGGCGGGACAGGCGGACGCGTAATGCCAACGCCCCTCGATCCACTGTGAACGTCCGGTTCAATCGCTGAACCGGGCGTTTTTTGTTGATTCGCCCCTACCCCGAGCTTTGCGACGTAGTCTATGCTAACTCTTTTCCATACTAAAAGTTAGACTCCCCAAACGACACAACCTCCTCTCCCACTCCGCATCAAACCCGAAACTGAACCCCCAATCCAAGCTTTGTGAAGAGAGGTGCAAGATGCGTGGTGTGATGATTGCGGTTGTTGTTGTCGCCGTGTTGGCTGTCGTTGGCTATTCGTTCTGGCCGGCAATCATCAATTCGATGTTGCCTGCGGACAGCCGTCCGGTGGAAATAACCTTCGCCAGTGAAACGATTTCAGATGATGAGTTCGACGATCTCGCCAGCGAGCTGCTCGGGGCATATCCGGACCGTTTTGATCACATCGACCGTTTCCGGAAAGCCGGCATCCGCACCTATGAAGGCCCGCAGACCTGCCTTGAGTGTCATGCCACCGCGCAGATCGAGGACGCAGAGACTGGCGAAACGATCACTGTCGACCTGATGGAGAACCTGCTCGGGTCCGCGCACTACAAGTTCTTCACCACCGATCACGATAACGTCTGGGGCTTCAACGGCGAGCTCGCGGACGATTTCCCGATGGGCAAGATCGACCGTCCCTGCCCGAAGCCGGGATCGTTCGCGTTCACCGCGTGGGCGGAACAGGTGAAACTGGATGACGGTACGGTACTGTCGGAAGGCTGCGGCCAGTGCCACATTGGCGGCCAGGTGCAGGCCCCGTTGGGCGAGATTATGCCAGGGTACCGCACGACGCAGGCGGAGAAGGACGCGATCGACTGCCTGATCTGCCACGCGGCAGCCTACGACATGAACGAAAAGCAAGTTGCGTACACGGATGACGGCCTCGGCTACTGGACGCAGGACCGGTCGATGCTCGCGGCAATGTCGATTGTCACGCCGACGTCGTCCACCTGCCTGCGTTGCCACCAGCACAATTTCGGCGGCGACATCTACATCGATGAACTGGACGCCCATTTCATGCAGTCGCAGGGCAATCTCGGTCACGATAAGCCGCGTATCGCGCACCCGGGCTCGAAGCGTGGGACGCCGTATTCGCCGTCCTGGGATGTCCACGCTGCGGCGGGTGTCGATTGCATCGATTGCCACACGACGGAAGGCCACCTGATCGCCAAGGGACAGCACACGACGACGATGATGACCAATGACCTGCCGGCGATTGATGTCAGCTGCACCAACTGCCACGGTGACGCGCCGCATGTGGGCGATTATGAAAACGCCGACTTCTACAACGAGCACACGGACATCGTCGCCTGCCAGACCTGCCATATCCCGACGTTGCAGGAGGATAACGCGACCCGCCGTGACTTCGACCATCCGGAGTTCGAAGAACATCCGGGGATCTACGTGTACACGGACGAAGAGAAAGCAACGACCGCTGCGGATAACGGCCTCACGTACGTCTGGTGGAACGGTGACGCCAGCTTCCTCGGCAACCCGATCGGCGACAACCCGAACGGGGAGAACCTCTACAAATTCTACGATCCGGACAATGTGTGGCCGGAGTTTGCCAACTTCGACTACGACAAGTGGTACGAAGAAACCATGCGTCCAATTGCCAAGATGAAACCGTCCAAACTGTACGTGATGAAGCGCTTCAACGGTCGCCAGCACATCGACTTGAGCAACATCGGGCCGTTCGGCGGGATGTATGTCCCCTACAATTTGCCGACGTATTACACCACCGGCGACCCGAAGCAGGCGGCGATGGTGGAACTTGACAAAAGCATGATGGGGATGATGTACGGCGCGATGTTCAAGTACTACCTGATGGACAAATTCATGGCGTTCATGAACGTGGACGAGTGGAACACCTCCGAGTACGAAGCACTCAAGGAAGGCGAGATGATGGAACCGCGCTGGCTGCCGATGGACGCCGCGATGGAAGTCAGCCATGCGATCCGTCGTGATGGCGCCCTCACCTGCAACCAGTGCCACACGGCGGACGGTGTGCTTGACTGGGCTCATCTGGGGTATACAGAGGACGAGGTGGAGATGTACACGACTCTACTTGACTAAACCAAAGCAGAGGTTGTGCATCAAATACATAAAGTGGGGGTCCTCCTGAGTGGTTCCGCCCTGAACGGTCCACATCCAGGAAGACTGCGAATCCCGGGCCTTTGGTCCGGGATTCATGTATTTGTCGCAACTGTGTGCTTTCAACGTATACCCGAACTCTTGTGGTTTTACAGGTTTATCTTGCGCAGAAACCAGCCCCGGATCTATACTTCCATTGCTGTCCAGTCCCCCGATCATTACTTGGATTGCGCGATGCCTGTCGCAAATGAGTTTTCCGTTGACGGAACGGTTCTGTTTGTCCATGTAACTGGCACGGTGAATTCCGACGAGGAGCTTGAACAGAACACAGCGCTAATTCTGCAACACATGCTCAGCGCGGGTTGCACGAGAATACTGGCGGATGATCGCAATCTACAAGTGAATTTGAACACGTTGGACATATTCAGCGCCGCGACGACAGACGCGCAGGCGATCCGTAGATTTCCCGCGGAGAAGTTCGGCGTGATTCTGCCTCCGGAATTATTGTCGGATGCTCAGTTCTACGAAAACGTGGCACACAACCGTGGTTTCAAAATCCGGTTCTTCTTTGATGAGGAAGAAGCACGCAACTGGATCAAGGAGTGACTTTCGTCGAAACTGCGCGTGCTGATTGACCTGGATCCAGTCCCGATTGGACTGTTCTGAACAGAGATTCTGAGAAATCTATGTCGTTTGAGGTTTCCTACACCGTAGAGGGATCGATATTGATCGTGCGTTCTTCCGGTCACATCGGTAATCAGCAGGAGTACAAGCGCTATTTTTCAAGTATGCATGAGAAAATAAGGGAAACGGGTTGCAATCGCTTGTTGATTGACAGCCGTGAGATACAAACCGATTTCGATACGATTGAGGTGTACCGTGCTGCATCCGCGGACGCTTTAGCGCATCGTGCCAATCCATTGGAACGCTTTGCGATTCTGACCGTTCCTGCCGAAGCAGAAAACGCGAGGTTTTACGAAAATGTCGCCTACAACCGTGGATTGAAGGTGAAGTTGTTCTACGACGAAGAAGAAGCCTGGGCATGTGTCCGCGGCTGACGCGTAGCTCACAGTTCATCACTCCGCCTACGGATTGTACCCCTTCCTCCCCGAACTCATTTCATAGACAAAAGTTAGATGTTTCTAACCCTTTCGTTTCGACTCGGTACGGTTTTTCCCCACCATTGTCTCTCAGCGGCACTCATCAGATTGCTGACTCATTGCAAGGATCCCCCATATCTAACTCATTGGAAATGAATGGCATATTAACAAGAGTACTGTCTCATTTATGAGATTGAATAATGAGTCTTCAGGCTCATTGATACAATAATAGGAGTTGTTACGGTGGTTCTTGGGATACGTTCTTATATAAAGCCGTTCACAAATTGATTTCCGTTGCTTTATGATATTTGGTATCCACATCAGCTCACAGTTGGAGTGGATAGTTTCTGCAGTACACCTTGGAAGGGGGAAGAGATGAAGAGATTCCTGGTAATCCTGATGGGAGTGATCTTCGTGACCGGGGCGGTCTTTGCGGATGATGTGGATGTGACCGTCACCTGTGTGACCACGGAAATCCCTGCGGAAGGCGGTGATCTCACATTTGATGTGACGTTACAGAACAACCTCGGTTTCAGTCACGCCGGCGAAATCTGGCTGATGGTGGAAGGGCAGGGCTGCACCAGTGGCCCCTACTGCTTGCAGTGCTTCTGGTTGAATCCGTCGGGAAACGTGTTCACCGACTGCGTGGTTCCGATGCCGGCCTACCTGCTCCCGGGTGAATTCATGCTGCACGTATACGTCGGCGGATACTACCTGAATTACATCGCGGGGATGGGAACCGACACGTTTACCAAGCTACCCGCCCAGTGACACCAGGCCTCATCACGCAAGCTTACCGCCCGGGTTGCATCGCAGCCCGGGTATTTATTTTGAGTCCAGATAAACGCTGAGTCACTTCGGTTTATCGCTATCCCAACAGCACCGATCTCGTTTCTTTGAACAGAGTTCGACGGCTCCCTCGCGCTCATTTGAACGAGGTCCCGTTTTCGTGCGTCCGAGTCCTCTCCTGATTTCTCGCACCCCGGCAACACTTACTCACCGCCCGTCCCCGCTAAGCTCGTGAAAACTAGAAAGGTATGATACATAGCTGAAAGCTATGTATCATTAATAGATCATACTAGTACAGGCTCGCTGATACAATAATAGGAGTTGTAATAGAGATTAGTATCCATAAACTTAAAGAAGAGAAAGTCTATAGGCATATTTAGCATATTAATGATATTTGGCATCCGTATCAGCGTTGTGCTGAAATGGATGGAAGGCGCAGTACACCTTGGAAGGGGGACAAGATGAAGAAAATTCTGGTGATCCTGCTGGGCGTGATGCTCATGGCCAGCATGGCGGTGGCGGATCAGGTGGATGTGACCGTCAACTGCTCCTGCACCGAGATCCCGGCGGCAGGCGGAGAACTCTGCTTCAATGTGAACCTGCACAACAACCTTGGCTTTGGTCATGCCGGGGAAATCTGGTTGATGGTGGAGGGTCCGGACTGCACCGGCGGCCCGTACATGTTGCAGTGCTTCTGGCTGTATCCGATGGGAAACATTATCCCGGGCTGCGGCATTCAGATTCCGGCATATGCCGTTGAAGGCGACTACACCATGTATGTCTATGTCGGCGGATATTCGCAGAATTACATCGCAGGCATGGGCACCCACTGCTTCTGCAAGCTGCCTGAGGACTGAGCCCGGTCCGGCAGCAGTTAAAAACGAATCAGCAAACTGAACCCGGGTTGCCACGCAGCCCGGGTCTTCATGTGTCAGGAACTATCGTTTTCGAAGCGTTGGGGCAGCAAGCGGCGCGGCAACGACACCGTGGACCCGTGGCGGATCAAGATCAACCTCGGCGCCATCAACAACCCGTAGCGGGAAATACGCCTGGATCGTATGGCGTGGACCGCCGGGGGCGTCGTAATCGCCAACCCGTACGATGTAGTTGTATTGTCCGGTTTCGGCGTCGGCGGGAACGTCCTGTTGCAGGATCGCACTGACTCTGCCGTTTGCCGGAACAGGGATATTGATATCCTGCCAGACCCACAGCGGTTCGCTTGGATATCCAGCAGGACCGCGTACCAGCACCCAGACATCGGTGGTGATGTTGGCGTTTGTGGTGTTGGTCAGCGTACCACTCCAGAAAAACTGTCCTGGAGCTGAGATTACCGAAGTATTGGTGAGTGGCTGTACTTCGAGTTGCAGATCGGTCGGACCGAGATCCATCTTCACCGCGAATGGGTTGTAATCGTAGTCACCCCCTCCAAGGTTGTAGTAATAGCAGCCAAACACGATCACTTCGTCATCTGGGGTGGTTTTCGCGAAAATACGTTCAATCCACTCTATGTCTGGATTCGTCGATACCTCGTGAGTCCAGGAATACAGCGGATCACCGGAAGCGGTGTAACGGGTGAAGATCAGGAAGTTCGGGTAGGAAATGTTGATCGCAAGGTATCCGCCATCATGCATCTGGCAAATATCGTCGAGGTCATCGATAGCTCCGAAATAGTCAACGACATCTCCATCTGGTGTCACATTCATCACCGAGTAGAGCGTGTCGGGTTCGATGTCCAGCACACCACACATATGGATATTGCCATCAGGCCGCACACTGACCTCGCCGACATAATGGATATACGGGTTGTTTGATTCCGGATACTCTGTTATCCAGAGAATACTCCCATCACTTGACAGTTTGACGAGCCTGATGACCGTCTCGCTGCCGCCGTAGTAATAGTTCAGCGGATCGTAGATATTTCCCAAGTGATCAGATGCAACATCAAATGACGACACCCCACTGTACAGGTTTGGCCACGCGAGAGACCAGACAACCTCGCCGCTGGGGCTCAACTTTGTTGTATATGCTGTATGAGTAGTGTAACTGTCACCGCACGCGATAAAACCACCAGTTCTGCATCTGTGTGCCGATCCTCCACTCCCTGGATACGTATCCGATGTCATGATTGGCTCAAACATTGAGTTATAGATCATAGTGTATGAAGAGTCTGGATCATGGAGGTATGTTTGAGCCAGAAAATAGCCCGATTCTATCATTTCAAGTTCGTATCCACTTTGACTATCCAAAATATCTGTAGATCCGACAATAATTCCGTCGGGTGATACTCTATCAACAACGTGATTCTGGTAATCCATAGATGAAATAAACAGATAGTCGCCATTCTCACAGATTTCCAGACCAAGGGCATAGTCCTGACGCGAGATACCAATCTCCCGTTGCCAGATCACGTGAGGTTGAGCATGGACCAGCGCTGGACAGGCGAGGAAAGCAAGCGCGAAGAGGGCAAGCAGCCCTGAGGGATACGATCCGCGATTCATAGTAGACCCCAATAGCACAGCAGCAGCAAAGCTTCAGAAACCTGACGGAGTCCTTTGTCTGGACGCCGTTTCCGGCGACGCTACACCTTCACCCCGAGGTACATCTTCAGCGCTTCGACGGCTTCGGCTTCGAGGCGTTTCGCGTTGTGCAGACGTGCGACGAAATCGTCCAGCAGTTGCCGGTTCGGCGTCGGCGAATCGGGGGCTTCGGTCCACAGGTAGCGCAACTGGTCGGCGACCTGGGCATATTTCATCGCGGCGTTCGCGAGATCGGGATCGTGGTTACTGATCAGGTTAAGGTATTCGCGCGCATAGCTGCGGGCGGAGTAGTAGTGGGCGGCGTAGTACTTCGCGTACTCGTGGATCGGCACGCCGATGGTATCGATCTGCCCGCCGTCGATCAGCAGTCCCCAGCGTTCATAGACCAGCGCCCACTGGTCGTACCCGGCGAACCCGTTCTGGTAGTCGGGACGGTCGGCCCACTCGTTCTGGGTGGCGTGGTTGACGGCGATGCGGATGGATTTATCGATCGCTTCTTCACGGGACAGATCGTTCGCGTCGCCTGGGATGGAGACGGCGAGGATGTCGATCCCGTTCTGGCCGAGATTCTCGTACGGCATGGTGGACGTGTGGCCGTCATGGGTGATGGTGAAGTACGCGTCGCGGCCGTCGTCATAGCCGGTGATCAGGCCCCACTCGGCTTCGTGCAGGTCCCACACAATCGACGGCACCCCGCGATCCACGGCGGCGACGATGTGCTTATGCGCTTCCATCCGTTTCCGGGCTTCCTGCTTCTGCTCGTTCCCGGGACGGTTGATGTAGATCGGTTGGTAGCCCAGTTGTTCGATCGCCTGGGGAAGGATGGTGTTGAAATCGAACATGCTCATGGCGCTGGGACAGAGGGTGTCGCTGGTCCAGATACGGAACGCGAACCCGCTGGCGCCCATCCACCACGCCGGCCCGTTGCCGTCCCCGACGGCCTGCATCGCGGTGGCGAGGCATTTCATGTAGGAATGAACAAGTCCGGGTTCGCCCCGGTTGATCGCGGATTCGTCACGGAACAGCTCGAGGTCCAGATTGCGCCTTTCCATCTCACTCTCCCCGGATGAGGATCCACTCGGCTTGTTATTTCAAACGTACGCAGGAAAACAGCGTAAAAGATGAAAGGCGGTGCGGTTCGACGGAAAAGGTGGAGACACGTCAGCCCGGCGTTTTCACACCGGGCTGGCAAACTTGTCGAGTACTGTTGGCTCATGATTAAGCGTTCTTCAGTTCCTCGAGCTTCTCGGCTACCTTTTCGACGTGACCCGCGACGCGCACATTCGGCCAGACATGTTGCACGACACCGTCCGGATCGATCAGGAAGGTCGAACGGATCAGGCCCATGTAGGTCTTGCCGTAGTTCTTCTTTTCGCCCCACGCGCCGAACGCCTGGATCACGTCCTTTTCCGGGTCGGACAACAAGCCGATCGTCAGGTCATACTTCTCACGGAAGTTGCGGTGTGACTTGGTCGAGTCGGGGCTGACGCCGAAAATCTGCGCGTCCAGACCCTGGAACTGCGGCAACGCTTCGGTAAACCCGCAGGCTTCCTTGGTGCAGCCGGACGTGTTGTCCTTCGGGTAGAAATACAGCACCGTCCACTTGCCCTTCAGGTCGTTGAGCGACACGTCCTGATCGTCCGCGTTCTTGAGCGTGAAATCTGGTGCCTTATCGCCTGGGTTGAGCATGGTTTCTCCTCCTGGTTCATCGTGATACGTGTTTTGTCTCCAAGATGAGGAAGATGCCAAAACGGTGCCGGACGACAGGAGCGAAGAGGGAGTGAATTGGAGAACTGGAGCCGGATGCAAAAAAGCCGTCCCGGATCGGGACGGCCTTTGAACAGTCTACTTCAGGTGCTTCGGAGCTTAGAAGCGATAGCGGACACCGACTTCGATGTTGATGCCGCCGACGTCACCCGTAACGTAGGTGATTTCCGGATTCAAGCTGAACTTGTCGCCCATCATCCAGCCGTAGCCAGCGCCGAAGAGGATACCGGTTTCGCTGTCATCAAAGGTGCCACCGCCAACGGTTCCGAAACCAGGAACATTGACACCCGGGACTTCAAATTCCCACGTAACCAGGTCCACACCTGCGATGAAGTACAACGGCTTCATGCCGCCGTCCTTGAACGGAGCGAAGTTACCAGCAATGTGGATCGCGGTCTGAGTCCAGTCACCGTTGTCACCTGAGTTGGTCAGGAAGTACTTGTAACCAGCGGTAACAGCCCACATGTCGTTGATCTGGTACCCAACCTTCGGGGTGAATCCGATACCGGTGGTCGAGAATCCGCCAGCATCCAACGCGTCAGTGTCGCTGTACATGAAGAAATCCGCACCGACACCAGCCCAGAACCCACCGGCGAACGCCGAGGTGGCCGCAAACATCAAAACCATGACTACCGCAAATGCACGAACTCGCATGACTCCTCCCTTTTGCCTTTTTGAAGACGGCAACAAGAACTCGATTTGCCGTAATTCTCCCAATTCCGGGATGCCAAAGTATACAACTCCCGTTTTGCAAAGGCAACTCGTATTTTTCTTGTATGAGCAATGAGTAAGTCGTGGCGGTTGAGTAGAGGATCGATAGAATAGCCTGTTTCCTGCAAGAATGACAGTTACAAGGCTTTACCACACGTTTACCGACGGACGATTCTGGTTGAACTGGTGGGAGCAGGGTCCTGTTGATCTAAAGATATCTCTACGAATAAATACCGGTTCAGGCAAGAAGTTGCATAAAGTATACAAAAATGCCGGCTCCGCTGTGCAAGAGGATGCGGATCGTCCTACTAACCTCTTGTTATCGTTTCGTCTACTTCGAGGGTTATGATTATTAACGACGATTCGCATCTCATCACGAACGACCGCTGTGGTGTCTCCGCGATGTTCTCCTCGACTCTCCTTTCTGCAATGATACGCTGACCGGTTTACACCTTGGATGCCAGCCCAGCCGTTTGTTCAAGGGGACATTCATTACAAATCAGGCCTGGTTTTCATTTACTTGATTTCGCAGTAGTTGCGATTTTTCCTCACGAGAAGCAACAAGAACACTATTTTCTCGAAGTAGACTCTTTCACTGGGATTTCAATACGGGGTCGGGGCGTGATTTTGTCAATCCTGATAAGCCTCAAACGCCCTGAGCAAACGGGGACTCAGCATGGCTGAATCCCCGTTCTATTTCGCAAACTCACGAGCTGATGTCTATTTGCAATTTTACTTCCTTGCAACAAGAAGTCATCCAGATGACGATCAGCCCGGCCAGATGACCCTTTGTCGCAATCAGGCAAACTGACGGATCAGTTCCTTCGCGGCTTCCATCCCCGAAACCGCGGCACCTTCCACACGATAGCCCTTGAACCCGTCCCCGGCGAGTAATACGCGTGGGTGCTTTTCGGCGGCAACCCACTCCTTCGGGTGCGTCGAGATCGGTTTGCCGAGTTCGTAGCGGACAACCCGTGCTTCCACCGGTTCGCTGCGGAGCAGCGGCATCGTGCTTCCGATCAGCATCTCGGCGATGTCATCGTCGTCTTCATACCAGTGTTCGGTGCTGAAGTCCGGCATCGCCTGGATGGTGACACTCGGTGTTGAGGAAATACCTTTGCGCTGGTTGTCGGCGATCCAGTCGACATATTCACCGTTGATCCGCAGGCCACCCCATTCGGTCAGTGCGGACGGTTTCTCAAGGGTTGCCATCACCGCGATGCACGGCGTGTAGATCACGTTTTCCAATGCTTCGGCGTCATCCTGATGCAGCTTCAGTCCAGCGTTGTGCAGCATGCGAACAGCATCCGGCACCGGATGCGCGAGCAGAACTGCATCGGCGGTGAGTTCACTGCCATCCTTGAGCGAGACGGTGTACGCTTTGTTCTGTGGCTCGAAGCCGGTAACGTCGGCGTTCAGCTGAACGGACAATCCCTGCCCGTGCATGTAATCAAGGATGCTGCGCATGCCTTTTGCGCCGCAGTACCGGGGAAAACCGTCCGGATTGCTCGCCCCGCCGCGAATCATCTGCGAGTGGAACCAATCGGTGATCACGCCTGCGTGGATCATCTCGTCGACCAGCGGACCGAACCGCTTGTCCTTGACGGTGAAGAACTGTGCGCCATCATCGAAAACCGCGCCGCCGAACTCGCGCGTGGACATGCGTCCGCCGAGCACAATTCGCCGTTCGAGAACCAGTGCGTCGATTCCGGCTTGTTTGAGTTCTTTCGCGGCTGACAGTCCGGCGATCCCGCCGCCGATGATGATGACTTTTGCGTTTCCTGCCATACTGATCCTGTCCTCTGCTGGTTCTGGTTTGATGGTCAGAAGATAACATGAGAGTACGGCGGGGGTTCAGTTTCCAGCGCCGTCAATCTCCGAGGGGGAAGCCACCGCGGTGTCGTGCAGCATCTGCCGGATGACCGCAAGGACGCGGTCTGTGTTGATCACCTGCAGCCCGTGTCCGTCGTCTGGCAATTCGACCAGAGTCCAGCCGTGCCGGGTGGCGAGTCCGATGGTCGGCAGTGGGTCCACGATCTGATCCTGCAGGCCGACGACGACCGTCACCGGCGCTGTGATCTCGGCGTATCGCTCGGCAAGCTCGCGGGTTGCGCGGGGAACGGTCAGCATATCCGCCGCCGAGTGACGCAACCCTTCCGGTGTTTGCGACAGCAGGATGGTTTTCCCGATCCAGTCGTCCGGGACCGGATGCGGGTAAAAATGGCGTTCGGCGAAGATTTCACGGCCCGGGATACTGATCGGCACGACAATCGTCTCGAGCGCGAGGTCGCTGACAACGGGTGTCTGAGCGAGGGTGAAGAGGGGCTCGAAATAGCGGTGGCCGGCGGTGAGATACGGCGCGAGCAGGACAAGCCCGCGGATTTCGTCCGGGTACATCACGGCGTAGGCCGTCCCCACCATCCCGCCCCACGACTGGGCGACGAGTACCGGTTTTGTGGGCAAATCCAGCTGCTGCAGGGTTTCATGCAGGAACGCAGCCTGTTCACGAGGATCGCCACTCATGCCTTGCGGCCGTTGGGACAGGCCGTGCCCAGGACGATCGATCACGATCACCCGGTTGGTCTCGCGTAACGGATCGTACAACCCGTGCCGGAAGACCAGCGCCGTGCCACCGAGACCGTGGATCAGGACGACCGGATCGCCCTCGCCCTCATCCACGACATGCGTCGGGACCCCCTCCACATTGATGATCGACCCGTAGTCGGGGTAGGCGGCCAGCGCCAGCTGTTCTTCCCGGTCGGTGGCGAGGTGCAGTCCGCCGGCGGCGAAGAGTGCGGCAATGATCGGTATCAGGAATGACATCGGGAACCTGTGATTGACGTCGCGGCAAGATAGGGGCTCAGCTACCAGCGTTCATGCGTTAGATTGAAGAAAGATCCCGGAAACAGACTTAATTTCGCCGCTCATGAACGAACACGATGTGACATCCGCCCTGCAACGGGCGACAACCGATGACTTGCTGCGCGCCCTCGGCGTGGCAAATCGCCCCCTGTTGTCTGCACTTCTGCGCCGTCCGGTGACCTGGCTGACGCGTGGCGTTGTGCATCAGGCGGCGGAGTTCGAGTCGTGCGTGAGCGAACAAGGTCTGCACGCTGCGTCGCGCCGGTACCTGTCCCGCCTCGGCGCAACGCTTGAGCTACACGATCTTGACGGAATACCGCCGGACGGACCGTTGCTGATTGTCGCGAATCATCCCGGGATCAGCGATACCCTTGCCCTGTTCAGCGCGATTGAGCGCGAGGATCTCATGATCATCGCTGACGCCAACCCGTTCCTTGAGGCGTTGGCCAGCGTGCGCAAGCAGCTGATTCTGTTGCCGGATGGTCAAACCGGGAAAGGGTTCCCGCTGCGTACGGCCGTGCGTCATCTGAAACAGGGCGGCGCGTTACTGACCTTCCCATCGGGACAAATCGAGCCGGATCCACGGCTGTACCCGGAAGAGGCAGTCGCGGCTCTGAGCGACTGGTCGGAGAGTCTGACGGTGCTGACACGGACTGTGCCGGGAGTTCGGGTGGTGCCGTTGCTGGTCAGTGGGGTAATCCATCCGGAGGTTCAGCGGCACTGGCTGACCCGGATTCGCCGGGATCGCCGGGGCCGTGAACAGGTTGCGGTGTACCTGCAGTTGCTGCTGAAACGGTATCGAGGCGTTGCCGT
This sequence comes from bacterium, assembly GCA_963675295.2. Taxonomy (GTDB): domain Bacteria; phylum Electryoneota; class Electryoneia; order Electryoneales; family Electryoneaceae; genus BMS3BBIN04. Next base: position 162,820 of record CAXXKJ010000001.1, on the reverse strand, counting down.
GCAGGTTCGAGCCGGTAAGATCATCGATCCCGGCGACTCGGTGTTGGCGGCGGTACGAGCGGGAATGATCGGGCTGATCCGGGCATCAACCGGGGAATGCCGCCAGCAGGTCGAGGTTGTGAATGTGAAGCAGCAGGTGGCCGTCCGCGAGCTGACGACGCCGTAGCTCCAGCCATAGGCCCAGCTTCTCCTGATCCAGTTCCAACCGGGCAGACAGCGAGCTTTCGAAGAACTGGAGGATGTGTTCAAGGAAGGTGCGGTTCGCCCCTTCCTTCGGGTCCGAAGAAACCAGCCAGTCGGACGAATTTGTCTCGATGAAGTCACTGCCCATGCGGCGCATGCTGCGTTCCAGCACCCAGCCCGCGCGACTGCCGCCGGCATCCGGATGAATTCCGGTGCGTTCGTCCATCGTGCGATGGTATTCCGCCAGCAGGCGGTACTCGAATTGCGAATCCTGGTATGGCGGGCGAAATTCGGTGAAGCCGTTGAAAGTAACCGGCGCATACAGCAGCGCGTTCGGTTTGGCGAAGGACTTGACCCGTGGCAGCGCATCCCGCAGGTCAAACAGATCCAGCGCGGATTGCACGACAACCAGGTCGGCCGGTTCGATTTTGTCGCCCAGCTCGTAATCGAGTAGATCCCCTTCGATCACGGAAACCTTATGCGGCGCGGCGGCGGTGGAATCGAGGCGTTTTTCAGCTTCCGCGACAACGGTCGGATCGATGTCGAACAGCGTGTAGTTGAGCGGAATGTTGCTGCACGCCTCGAGCAGGGCTTTCGCCAACCCTCCGAGGCCGCCACCGATTTCGGTGACGTTCAGGTGCAGGCCGGATGCGTACTGGCTGCGTTTCGCCAGTTGTTCGAGCAGGGTCGCCCAGATTTGCGGATTCCGGGAGCGTTGATCGATGGCCTCCTTGGCATCAAGGTAGGCGATGAGGTCGTTGCCGCTTTTTTTGATCACGGTTTCGCCATCCGCAGTAGGAAGTTTCGCGCTGTATCCATGCTTTGGGTCCATGTCGGGTGCCGGTCGAACCGGTCACGGGCCGCGTGGCTCATGCGAGCCAGCAGGCCACGATCCTCCGCCAGTTGCTGCAGGTAGCGGCTCAGGCTGGAGCTGTCGTGTGGATGCACGAGGAACCCGTTCACATTGTCCGCAATGATCTCACGTGCCCCCCCCGCCGCCGTTCCGATGGCGGGCAGCCCGTACGCCATACCCTCCAGATAGACAATCCCAAAGCCTTCGTAGCTGGACGGAACGGCGAGCACATCGGCGTTCGTGTACAGCGCCGCCAGTTCCAAGTCACGTTTCGGTCCGGTAAAGGTAACAATCCCCTTTTCGACCAGGGGTTTGGCGATCCGTTTGATCCGACGGGCATAACGGGGTTCCAGCTCGTCCCCGCCGACGATGGTCAATCGCACGTCGGTCCGGCGCAGCAGATCGAACACCGATGTCAGCAGCACATGCACCAGCTTCCGTTCGATCAGATTGCCCACAAAGAGGATATGCAACGGACGTTGCTGCTGCAAGCGATCATTCAATTGGGTTCGCGGAATCGGCGGCCCCGGCAGCGTGCCGCCCGGCCAGGCGACCGCAGACGGCAAATCGCGGTGCGACACTTCACGCACCCGGCTGAGGGTGATGTGTGTATTCGCGAGGATGCCGTCCACCCCGCTGAAATACAACCGTTCCATCGCCTTGTACAGCAGGCGTGCCGAATGCGGCCCCTCTTCGTCCGTCAGCAGATGATGCACCAGCGACACAATCGGCGGCGCGCCAGCCTGACGGATGCGATGGTTCACCAGCGCCAGAGACGCGTGGCACAGTTCGTCCTGCACGATGACATCCGGATCGCCGGCGGTCAGCGCACGAGCGGTCGCGCCGGAGAGGTTGTCCAGCATGTGCCGGCTGTACCGTCCCTCCCACAACGACACCACCCGCACGTCATCACCGCATTTCTTCAGGTGACGAAGCAGGTGACGGTCATAGACGTATCCACCCGACAGCGTTTCGATGTCGCCGTAAATGACAAACGTGACTTTCATTCAAGATCCATTCGATAACTTGCACTCGGACCCGGGGCAGGGTCGATTTCGCTTTCCCAGACTGTAACCTGGATTCCGTTCAGTCCTTCATCTTCAAGTGTTTCCGCGAGAATTTCGCAGGCGATGCGGGCGACGGTTTCGAGCGTCGGATTAACATCCTCGAATTCCTCGAAATCGTTCAGCAGGGAACCATCCCACTCCGAAACGAGGTCGCTGAGGTTTTCGCTGAGGTCGTCGATATTGAGCAGATAGCCCTGTTCGTCAACCTCTTCGCCGGACACCGCGACTTCGATGGCATAGTTGTGGTAGATGTCGTAGCCGTCGAACTCCTCCGGCGGCGCCAGCCGCAGGAACGATGTAAAGCGGTCACGCACGGTAATCGTATACATGTTCCAGTCCCCTTTCCACGGGTTGTTCATCCGGCCTGATGATCAAATGCAATCGCCAGCGTCGTTTCCGGCGAATGGTCAAGCATCTCATAGGCTTGCGCCGCATCCTGGATCGGCAAGCGGTGGGTCAGCACTTGCGACGGGCGGATCTGCCGAATCATCGACCACGCGACCTGCTGGCGACGCTGCACCGTCCACCGGCCCTGCAATTTCGGATCAATTGAAGACACCTGGCTTGAAAGTAACCTGATGCGGCTTCGGTGGAAACGACCGCCGAGATTGAAGTCTCCCGGCTTGGTCCCATACCACGAGCCGATCACAACGCATCCCGAATCCGCCGTCAAGCTGATCGCACGGTTAAAACCGGCCGGATCGCCGGACAGTTCGAATGTGACATCTGCACCGGGACTGTGCGACTGGAGCTGTGTCTGCAATTCGTTGACGGCCCCTTCGTCCGCCGGATCAGCAACCGCTGTCGCCCCAAGGGTCAGCGCCAGCTCCCGGCGTTTCGGGTACAGGTCGAGCGCATACACACCCGACAACGGCATCCGGGCGAGGATCGCCGTGGTCAACAGGCCGACAACGCCGACACCCGTCACGGCAACGGTTTCCCCCAGTCGCGGGGCACCGTCCTGCACCAGGTTGACCGCCGTTTCCATCAACGGGAGAAACAGCGCGTCGTCGACTGATATTCCGTCCGGCAGCGGAATCAGATCTTCCAGTTTGGCGAGGAACGCGGTTTCATGCGGGTGAAACGTGAATACCGTTTTGTCACGCCACTGGTCCGGCACGGATTCGCCGATCTCGACGACGGTTCCGACACAGGCGTACCCATACTTGATCGGATAGCGGAACCGTTCGCCATTGAATGCCGGCAGCTTGGCGTCCACCGGCATTTCGGACGGCGCTTGTCCGCGATAGACCAGCATTTCCGTGCCCGGACTGACAAGACTGGCACGGGTCTGGACCAGGACTTCGCCGGCAGCGGGTGAAGCGACTTCTTCTTCCACGATGTCCACCCGTTTCCGGGCGGCGAAGCTGACGGCGTGTCGAATCATCGGAGTTGACGCTTTCGCCTGAATCATTGTGGTAGCTTGCCGCAAAAAGTAGTGGTGCCAAACAGCGAATTGTTCGGCGTTCTCCGTTCATTTTCGCGTTCAGAGGTTCAACAGGAACAGGTAAAAACTCGGCCCCTGGCTCAGCCGCAGAATCACTGACGTGGTTTCATGGACAAAATGTTGTCAGCGCTGAGTCATGGATGCAGGGAGACGAAACCCGACTGTCCAGTGACGGGTGTTGCCTGCTGACAGTATTTGGGGAGAACGCCACGAGACTCAGGGTTCGGATTCGCCGCATGGGTTGTTATCTTGGCGGCGTCATGCTTTGCCCCCGTAGCTCATCAGGATAGAGCGCAAGATTCCTAATCTTGAGGCAACAGGTTCGAGTCCTGTCGGGGGTACGGAAATGGACGGGAGTCAGCGAAACGCTGGCTCCCGTTCTCTGTTACGGTCAGGACATGCAGACCGGTCCGCTTTGTCGTTGTCTCACAGATAATCTGATTCAATCGAAGGCAGGCTCCCTGCAAGTCAACTGCCCGCCGGCAATCTGCGATATTACACGATGACGAATGTGGTCAACGCGTGGCACGATCTGCTAACGTTTCGTATATTCGCGTTCAGAAGATCTATGTTTGAGCAAAAATGAGGGTTTCAATCCATGAAAAACATTGTATTCGCGTTGGTGGTTGTGCTGCTGCCTTCTTTTGCGGTGGCCCAGACCTGGGTCGAGCACCCGGTGACAAATACGTTCCGCGGCCCAAAATCGGTCTGCGCCGTGGACATGAATGGCGATGGTGAGATCGACATTCTTGCTGCGGGCGCGCGTCCCGGGTACGAAGGGCATATCACGTACTGGCGCAACAACGGAGCTGGATCGTCATGGTCTGAATATGTGCTGGACAACAATTTCCCGGGCGCGTCAAGTGTCTATGGCGGGGATCTGGATGGAGATGGGGATATGGACGTCGTCGGATCCGCGTACGACACCAACACCATCTCCTGGTGGGAAACGTTGGATTTCGGACCTCCTCAATGGGACGAACACCAGATAGCGAGTGGATTTGACGCCGTCTCCTGTGTCTGCGTTGCTGATGTGGACGGTGACGGCGACGATGACGTGCTCGGTGCTGCACGGGACGACAACGACATCACGTGGTGGGAGAATGCCGAGGGTACCGGTCTTGTCTGGACGCAACATGCCATCGACGACCAGTTTGATGGTGCGTTTAACGTCAGCACGGTCGACATGGACGAGGACGGCGATCTGGATGTCGTTGGCGCGGCCTACGACGCTGACGACATTTCCTGGTGGGAAAATGTGAACGGCGATGGCTCGAGCTGGGAAGAACACCTGGTCGTGGGCGACGCCAACGGCGCAATCAATGCGAACGCCGCCGATGTGGATGGGGACGGCGATCTTGACATACTCGGCGCAGCCCGCGTTGACAATCTGCTGCTATGGTGGGAAAATGTGGATGGGAACGGCACCGAGTGGGCCGAACATCCACTCAGCGGATATTTCTACGGCGCGCACTGCGTGTATGGCCAGGATATGGATCTGGATGGCGACATCGACGTCCTCGGTGCCGCTCGCGAGGCAAACACTATCGCCTGGTGGGAAAACAGCGACGGTGACGGGCTGAGCTGGGTGGAACACATCGTGGACGATTCCTTCGATGATCCCTGGTATGTTGTCCCCGCGGATATTGACGGCGACGGTATGCAGGACATCCTCAGCGGGGCATATTTTGGCGACGACATCGTCTGGTGGGGGTTGGACGAGCCTTTCCCATTGCGTGTCGTTTCGCCCAATGGCGGTGAAACGTGGCGCCGTAACACGACCCAGACTCTTCGTTGGGTACCGGGTGCGCAGGAGCTGGTGTACATCGAGTTGATCGAGGGACCAATCGTCATCGAGGTGATTTCCGTCGGCACTGAGAACGATGGTGAGTATGACTGGACGATCAGCAACGACATTCCCCTCGGAGACAATTACCGGATACGTCTCACCCTGTTGTCGGGGAGTGAGCAGGATGTCAGCGATGCCCCGTTCAGCGTCGCGTCGCTGCCCAGCCTCACCCTGACACCGTATGATCCCCCTGTCACGATCACTCCGGACGGTGATGGTTTCTTTTACTGGGCTGAGGTGTTCAACCCATCATCCGCCTCCGCAACCGGGCAATTCTGGACAGAGGTTGAGCTGCCCAATGGTGCGCTGTACGGTCCATTGTCGTTGAGCACGATTACGGTTCCGGGAAATTCTACGTGGTCACCAGTGCAGCCGTTTGCGCAATGGGTCCCGTCCTATGCACCGGCTGGGACCTACCAGTTTATCGCCAACGCCGGGATCTTTCCATCGAGGGTCCTTGCCTCGGACAGCTTCTCGTTCGAAAAGCTCAACGCTGATGACATCGATGTAAAACCACGGGAAAGCTGGAATCTCTCCGACTGGTCGCAACCGGTCGGTGAGTATCCGACGCAACCAGGCGCGGAAGTAGATCTGGATGCACCCCACGAACTCCTTCACATCAACCCGAATCCATTCAACTCAGCCACGACGATCGAGCTCACCCTGCCGGACGGGGGCGAGGTGACGATGGTCATGTACAACGTGATGGGACAGAAGGTGGCGGCACTCGCGGATGGAAGCTTCCGTGCGGGGACGCACAGATTCACCTTCGACGGTTCACAGCTGAGCAGTGGCTTGTATTTCCTCCACACGCAAGTCGCGGGCCGGGAAAACCAGTTTCAGAAGCTGATGCTGGTGAGATAATCGCTATCAGAACGAGGAGATGGACAAATGACGACAGATACACGCAGCCACCAGCGGATGACGAAGATATCCCAGCATCTCGGGTTTGGTCTGGCGCTATTGATACTGGCGGGGGTGTCCTCCGCGCAACCCCCTGATCTGCTCTGGACTCAAACGTACGGGGGCATTGAAGACGATGAGGGAGAATGCGTGCGGCAAACGCCGGATGGTGGCTACATCGTTGTCGGCGTAACAGAATCTATCGGCGCGGGCGACCGCGATATCTGGTTACTGAAGCTGGATGCGGACGGGGAAGAAGAATGGGAGACCACGTTCGGCGGACCCAATCACGACTGGCCGGAGAACGTTGAACTCACCTCGGACGGCGGCTACATCATCACCGGAACGACGTACTCCTACGGTTCCGGAAACGCCGACATGTGGCTGATCAAAACGGACGCCAACGGCAACGAAGAATGGAATGTGTACCGGGGCGGATCTGACTACGACAACGGGGAATGGGTCATCCAGACAAACGACGGCGGCTATGCGGTGGTCGGGTCAACGTTCCCGTTTGGGACAAATCCCGTCCACCTTTGGCTGAAGAAGTTTGATGAAAGCGGAATGGAGCTCTGGCAGCAGAATTATGAGTTGAGCACACGAGACTATGGCGATTGCGTGATCCAGACGGAGGACGGTGGATTTGCCATTTGTGGGAACACCACGTTGGGAGACGCCGACTACAACGCCTTCCTCCTCCGAACGGATTCCGATGGAAATGAGCTCTGGCATGAGGTGTACGGAGGACCGGAATACGACTCGGCCAAATCACTGGTACAGGTTGCGGATGGTGGATTTGTAGTGGCAGGTGTTCATGAAGAGATCGGGTACGGCCAGGAAGGGTATCTGTTTAAAACGGACTCCGCCGGAGTGCTTGAATGGGAACGCGTATTTTCCGCCCCGGAACACAACTATTTCTTCGCGATGACGGCAGCGCGTGAGGGCGGATTCATCATGACTGGCAACATTGACGGCCAGATCTGGCTTGTGAAAACCGACAACCAGGGAGAGGAAGAGTGGAGCCTGGTCGATCCAACCGCGAGATCGGGCTATGGCATTGACCAGACGGATGACAATGGCATCATCGTTGCCGGCCGTATTGGCTTGAACAATGACGATCTCTACGTCGCGCGATACGACCGTCTCGACTTGCATATCCAGTCTCCAAACGGTGGCGAATCCTGGCGTGTCGGAACCACGCACACGATCGAATGGCAGAACGGACCGAACGAAGAAATGCTGCTTGAACTGCTGGATGGGGCGTTTGTCGCGGCGGTTATTTCGGACGGCACCGAAAATGACGGTGAGTTTGTGTTCACAATCCCGGAAGACTTCGAGCTCGGCGACAATTACCGTGTTCGGATCACAGCCTTCAGCGGTATCGAACAGGATGTCAGCGACTCAGCCTTTACCATCACATCGACGCCGACGGTCACTCTGACTCCGCACCATGAACCGATCGTGATCCCGTCCTATGGCGGCGGCTTCTGGTTCTTCGTCGAGTTGAACAATCCCACACCCTACCCGGTCACCGGTGATGTCTGGACACAGGTCATCCTGCCGAACGGCAACAGCTACGGACCCCTGGATCAAATTCAACTCACCCTCACTCCATTCAGCACAATTGCGCCCGCCGATCCGTACCCGGTCTGGGTGCCGGCGTTTGCACCTGCGGGAACCTATGATTTCGAGATCCACGTCGGTACGTACCCAACTCTGATCGTTGACACGGACAGCTTCGAGTTTGAAAAGCTGGCGGGAACAAACACAGTTTCCGTCCCTCAGTCCGAATGGAACGTAGAAGACTGGCGCAACGAAGCATGGGAAACAACCGGTGCGCAGGTAGCCACTCAGGAACCGCTCCCCACTGAGTTCAGCGTCTCCTCCGCGTACCCAAACCCGTTCAACGCCAGCACCTCGTTTACGGTGACCTTACCCGAATCCGCAGAGCTCGCAGCTACGGTCTATAACGTGCTCGGGCGGGAAGTGACTACTCTGGCACATGGACGGCACTCTGCCGGGGAACACCGGATAACTCTCCAAGCATCAAATCTTGCGAGCGGCTTGTACTTCATCCGCGCCACTGTCCCCGGTCATCTGGACCAGGTGCAGAAGGTGATGCTGGTGAGGTGATCCTGTGGGGCACTCGTGGTGCAGTGTCCTCAAGAATGGCCTGCAAGTCACAACAACTCAGAGCTGGAGAAAAACGGCTATCTAACGATTATCCCTGCTGTTACCGCTTGTTGCTTGTTGTGTGTTTTGTGCTGTTCAGGATTTCTGATCCGAAGGCAACAGGTTCAAGTCCTGTCGGGGGTACGGAAATAGACGGGAGTCAGCGAAACGCTGGCTCCCGTTTTCTGTGTGAATGGGGCATTTGTGTGAAGAGGATGTGAGTCAACCAACACGCTGAATCCTGTCAGCATAACTGTTTCGATGCAATGGATCGGAGGCAAAACACATTCTAAATGTTTGAAAAGAAATTACTTCGGTCTTGGCGTCGCCTTTTGCAGTATAGTGGAGACGGTTGGGCTCTGAGAAATTTTACAAAATCGCCGGCAGTCCTCGTTTTCCATATGACATCAACCGATATTGCAACGTATTGTTGCCGTTCCCCCAATCACGGCAAGTACGATTACAGATGCCTGGTTCCGGCGGTTGCTGGTCTGGCATATGCGGCTGCGGAACGCTTGTCTGAAGCATCGAATGGTATCACGTTTGAAATGAGGTTGGTATGCAGTACGAATCGAAATCAGATGGGCTACGTATCGCTGTTCTCCTCGTTGTCCTGGTGCTCTCCACGTTGACAGCTGATGCCGCCTGGATTTTTCACCGGCTGGGCGAAGGATTCGATAGCGTACGCGGCGTGTATTCCATGGACCTGGACGTTGACGGCGACATGGATGCGATGTGTGTCAGCCGTTTGGACGGAAGGGTGGCCTGGTTCGAGAACTTGGGAACGTCCTTCGCCATGCACGTTATCGACAGCAGCTTTACCGGTGGCTGGCAGATTCATGCCGCCGATATTGACGGTGACGGCGACGGCGACATCCTCGCGACGGCGATTGTCGCAAATCAACTCGCCTGGTGGGAAAATCGTGGCACCGACCCCTGGTCGCGTCACCTGCTGATGGACATGCCCCTCGCCAAGGGTGTTTATGCGGTTGACATCGACGCAGACGGCGACAACGACGTCCTTGGCGCCTCGGCCGGCCTCGAGGCGTTCACGCTTTCGATCAACGACGGCGCGGGACACTTCGACAACCAGATTGTCGCCACCATCAACGGCGCGCGTTGGGTGTACCCCGCCGACATCGACCTCGACGGCGACCTTGATTTCATCGGTTCATCCGGCTCGATTGACAGGGTCGGCTGGTTCGAACAGACGGCGGACGGCTGGGTCGAACACCTCGTCGCGGAAAACTGGGAGGGGTCGCGTGCGGCAATCGGTGTCGACATCGACAACGATGGCGACTGCGACATTGTAAGCGCCGGGCGCTACGCCGACATGATTATCTGGTGGGAAAACGACGGCCAGGGCAACGGCTGGAACCCGCACCTGATCGATGGTGACATCATCTATCCACGCAGCCTGGATGCGGTGGATATGGATTTCGATGGCGACATGGACATTGTCGCCAACTCCTTCCAGCAGGATTACGTCTGCTGGTATGAGAATCTGGGCAACAATAACTGGACCAAGCGCTACATCGCCCGCGCGTATCCGGGACCGATGCACGTTGACGCCACGGACATGGACGGCGATGGCGACTGGGATGTCCTTGTCGCCGGGAACACCGAGGGCGAGTGTGTCTTCTGGGAATGGGTCGAGGGAGATCCCATCGAGATGGGGGTTCAACAGGAAGCCTATTTTTCCGGCAATCTCGAGCGCACCATCCAGTACCGCACCAGCATATCCAACCGAATGAACTTCAACACCATCGTTGATCTGTGGACCGTGATCCGCTATCCGGGACTGGTTCAGATCGACACAGTGAACCTGCGTTCAGTGGAGCTGATTCCCGGCGAACACGTGGCGAGTGTGTCGGACACATGGACGATTCCCGATGACGCTCCGGCGGGGGTGTACTATGTCACGGTTCAGGCTGGCACCTACCCGATTCATGCGATCGAATCCGCGACCTTCCGTCTGAGAAATCATGTTTCCCCGGATGGACAGAACATCATCCGGGCGATTGGTGACGATCTTGCGGGGCAGCAGGAATCCGGCGAGTCAGCGGATCAGGTCCAGGACTACGCTTTCTGCCCCGCCTCGCCGAATCCGTTCAATCCGACGACGACGCTAACCGTCATGTTGCCGGAAGCCGCCGAGCTGACTGTGACAGTGTATAACATTGCCGGCCAACGGGTTGCGGCGCTTTCGTCCGGTCTACACCAGTCTGGCAGGCACACAATGGTGTTTGATGGATCGTCCTTGACAAGCGGCCTGTATTTCATTCACGCAAGCGTTCCCGGCCAGCTCGACCAGACGCAGAAAGTGATGCTGGTGAGATGAAGACTTGGGACAGTGAGGCAGGAATCAGTCAGTCTATGACGGGCGAAGAGGTGGAGGCACGCACCTTGATGATTTTTCGACTTCTTGAGCCATTCTGCACAATCCCTGAATGCTGCCGCCTATATTCCAGATGACCTTGAAACATTGGCATGAGTGCGTCTGCCACCTGGATCTGAAACTCAAACTGTTGGAGCTGACACATGCGCTCGTTCACCCACCCCGTCACCGCATTTTTCCTGGCCTCGGTACTGCTGCTGTTGATCTGGTTTGTGCCGCAGCCCACAGAACGAGCCCCCTACCTGATGACTCCGGCGCTGATGCAGGATATGAAAGCCGAGCTGCGCGGCCCGGTGAAAGAACCGAACGACTGGTTCATGGCGCAGCGTGTCGGGCCGGACGGCACGTTGAACATGGACGCCGTGCGCGCGGGGCGTGAGCGCGCCAACGTGATGCGGCAGCAGGTCTCACCGTTGGAGGAAACCTGGCTGTTTGAAGGTCCGACGAACATCGGCGGACGCATCACGGCTCTGGCGGTGCACCCCTCGAACCCGGGCGTCGTGTACGCCGGCGGCGCGGTCGGCGGTGTGTTCAAGTCCTACGACTACGGGATGAACTTCACGCCAATCTTTGACGAAGATTATGCTCAGTCGGCGGGCGCGTTGGCGATGGATCCCAACGATCCCAACCGGATCTGGTTCGGGACCGGCGAAGCGAATGCTTCCGGCGACAGCTACCCGGGAGTCGGCATTTACCTGACCGAAGATGCGGGTGCCACCTGGACATACAAGGGTCTGCCGGAATCGTATCACATCGGGCGAATTGTCGTCGACCCGACTGACAGCGACCGGATCTTCGTCGCGGTCGCGGGAAAGTTGTTCGGGACAAACACGGAGCGCGGCGTGTACCGCACGGAAGATGGCGGCGACACGTGGGAGCTGGTTCATTACATCAACGAGACCACCGGCTGCATCGACATCGAGATTAACGAGCTGAACCCGGATATCGTCTACGCGGTGATGTGGGAACGCTACCGCACGCCTTCGACCCGCGAGGTCGCCGGCGATGACAGCGGTGTGTGGCGCAGCACGGACGGCGGCGACACATGGCAGCAGCTGACCAACGGCATCCCGAGCAACGATCCAAATCTCGGTCGTGGCGCGCTCGCCATCTCGCCGGACAATCCGGACCGTCTCTACCTCTTCCATTCGGGGACACCGTACCCCGGCTCCAGCAGCACACCGTACTACGGCAGCTGGCGCAGCGACAACGGCGGCGACACGTGGACCAGCATCGACATTGGCGGCTATGACGACAACCTGTACTCGACCTTCGGCTGGTACTTCGGCGAAAGCATTGTCGAGCCGGGCAATCCGAACGTGATCTACGTCGCTGGTGTTGACGTCATTCGCAGCCTTGACGGCGGCGCGTCCTGGTCGACGGAGTTTGACAATGCCCACGCCGACCATCACGCCTTCTGGATCGATCCGAACAACCCGTCGCATGTGACCTCCGGTCACGACGGCGGTCTGGACCGTTCCACGAATCGCGGGAGCACCTCCACCGAGTTCAATTCCCTCGGCGCGACACAGTTTTACGCCATCTGCCACGACCCGTCGCACCCGGAACGGTTGTTCGGCGGCACGCAGGACAACGGCACGATGCGGACGGTCAACGGCGGTACAGGTGACTGGGACCGTATCTACGGCGGGGACGGGTTCTACTGCCTTGTCGACCCACGTGACAACGGGTATGCCTACGCGGAATCGCAGAACGGCAACATGGCCCGGTCCACCAACGGCGGCGCATCGTTCTACGGCATTTCCGAATGGTGGAGCGACCGCTGCAACTGGATGTCGCCTTTCTGTTTCGACCCGTTCAATTACGACCGGCTGTATTTCGGATCGTACCGCGTTTATCGCACGAACAACCGGGGGAGCGACTGGAACACGATCTCGGGCGATCTCACCGACGGCGATGATCCCGGCTCGCTGACCTTCGGCACCATCACCACCATTGCCGCCAGCGCGGTACAACCAAACTACATCGTGGTCGGCACGGACGACGCGAATGTCTGGGTCACGCAGAACGGTGGTTCCAACTGGACCCGGATCGACAGCGCCCTGCCGGAGATGTGGGTCAGCCGCGTGGCGTTCCACCCCACCGAGCCGAACACGATTTTCTGCACCTTCTCCGGACACCGTGTCAGTGACCCGACGCCGCATGTTTATCGCAGCGACAACCTCGGCGCGACCTGGTACTCCGTCTCCGGCACCGGCGCCGGTGAACTTCCTGAAGGTCCGGTCAACGATATCATCATCGATCCGGACGATCCGAGCCGGTATTACGTCGGGACCGACTTCGGCGTTTTCTTCACCACCAATGAAGGCGACACCTGGGCCGCGCTCGGCCAGGGCCTGCCAATGTCCGCCGTGTTCGACATCGAGTTCATCGCCAGCGAGCGCCGTCTGGTTGCCGGCACGCACGGCCGCTCGATGTACAGCATCGCGCTCGGAAATCCCTCGCCGGTCACGTTTAACGTCACCCCGACCTCCTCGACCACGATCCCGGCCTCGGGCGGAACGCTGGTGTACACGGTCTCGTTGCAGAGTTCGCTCGCGCAGAGCTATCCGGGCGTCGACTTCTGGACCAGTGTCGAGCTGCAAAACGGTAATGTGTTCGGTCCATTGTTCCACCAGACGTTCACGATGACACCGTTCTTCAACGCGACCGTCACCGGCCTGACGCAGGAAATTCCCAGCAACGCGCCCGCCGGAACGCACGAGTTCCGTGCCCACCTCGGCCTGAACGTCAACAACCCGCTGTTTACCGAGTCCTTCAGCTTCACCAAGCTGAGCAACGGGACCGATGCCGCGGGCATGGTCTACGCTGACTGGCCGGCAGGTGGCGGCAGCTGGATCGCGGATGAGCAGACGGATGCCGCGGTACCGACCGGTTTTGTGATGCACGAAGCGTACCCGAACCCGTTCAACGCGATGACGACGGTGCGTGTCTCGCTGCCGGAAGCGTCCGACCTGACGGTCACCGTGGTCAACACCCTCGGCCAGACTGTCGCGCGGCTGGTGGATGGGTATACGCAGGCGGGGACGCACGAGCTGGCGTTCGACGCGACGAATTTCGCCAGTGGCGCGTACTTCATCCACGCGTCTGTCCCCGGTCAGCTCAACCAGACTCAGAAGGTGATGTTGGTCCGGTAAGGACAGTGGTCAGTACTCAGTTGTCAGTGAAACACAACCCGGTGTCGCACGATGCCGGGTTTTCTTCTGGACCTCACAGCCACAGAATCAGAGCCCGCAACCGTCAGGTTTTGTCTCAATGTTCCGTCCCGCTCTTGACTCCCGGGGCTCACGGGCTTACTTTGTTCGGCAAGAAAACAAAGTCCCGTTGGGGACGTGGCCGGCCTCGAGTCCGGGCGGTAGGTGACGTTGAAAGCGTCAACAGCGCCGGGGATTCGTGGGCGATTTTGCTGGGAGTATGCGATGGGAATCCTTACGGCGAACCGGAACCGTGCAGCGGGATTGCGTGGACGTAGCCTGTTGCTGTTGCTGGCACTGCTGATCCTCGGTGTTGCCCTCCCGGCGCTGGCCGGTGTTGACCGGGTGCAGGTGGTGAATGACGCCAGCGGGTCACGGCTGCAGGTGAACGGTGAGGACTTCATCATCAACGGGATGAACTGGGACTACATCCCGATCGGCGACAACTACAACTACGCCTTGTGGAATCAACCGGAAGAGGTGATCCGGGAGGCGTTGCACGGTGAGATGCTGCTGCTGAAGAACATGGGCGTGAATGTGATCCGGCAGTATGTCGGTGTCCCACCCGAGTGGGTGCAGTACATTTACGAGACCTACGGCATTTACACCGTGCTGAACCATCCGATGGGCCGGTATGGTGTCACGATTGACGGCTTGTACATCCCGAGCACAGACTATTCGGACGAGCTGACCCGTGCCTCGCTCAAGGACGAGATCACCGGCCTGGTCGAACAGTATCGGGACACGCCCGGCATCCTGATGTGGCTGCTCGGCAACGAGAACAACTATGGGCTGACGTGGTCCTCGGCCGAGACCGAAGCGTTGCCGGAAGGCGAACGTGACACCGCCCGCGCGCGTTACCTCTATTCCCTGTACGGTGAGATCATCGACGCGATTCACGGCATCGACGACATGCGTCCCGTCGCCATCGCCAACGGGGACGTGCAGTACATCGACCTGATCGCGTCCGAGGCGGGCAACCTCGACATTTTCGGCACCAACATGTACCGCGGGTATTCCTTCCGTGACGCATTTGAGGTGGTCAAGGAGAAGCTGGGTGTGCCGATTGTGTTCACCGAGTTCGGTTCGGACGCGTTCAACGCGAAAACGTTGAGCGAAGATCAACAGATGCAGGCACGGTACCTGATCAGCCAGTGGCGGGAGATTTACGCGAACGCCGCCGGGCACGGCCTCGCGGACAACTCCATCGGCGGGATGACTTTCCAGTTCAGCGACGGCTGGTGGAAATTCGAGCAGACCAGCAACCTGGAAGTGCATGATATCAACGCGTCCTGGCCCAACGACGGCTACCCCGACGACTTCATTCCGGGCGAAAACAACATGAATGAGGAGTGGTGGGGTATTTGCGCCAAGGGCATGCCGAACAGCGCGGGGATTTACCAGCTGTATCCGCGCGCGGCGTACTATGCGTTGAAGCAGGCGCATGAGCTGAACCCGTACGCGCCGGAGGTCGGTCTGGCGGAGATCAACGCGCATTTCGCGAATATCAATCCGCTCGGCGCGACGCTCGAGGCGCGTTCCGACAAGGCCGCGCTACAGACGGAAACCCTGCGCCGGGTACGGTTGAGCGGCTTACGGGTCGATATGGAAACGTACAGCACCGGCGGGACGAACATCAGCACACCGGACCAGCCGTCGTCGACCAGCGATACCTACCCCGCGTTCCTCGGCTTCGATCACATGCAGTCGGTGTACACCACGTTCGAGGCGACTCCGGCGGACAACGTAACCGGATATGCGACGCTTAACATCCTCGGCAACGTGCCGACCAACCCGATCGACGAGATCTTCTACGAGAATCGCGGCCGTCCGGTGACGGTACAAACCACCTCCGGCACCAAAGAGTTGACCGACGTCGAGCGGGTGAAACTGTACCAGGCGAGCATCCACTGGGAGGATCACTGGTTCAATCTGGACGGGTTCTACCGCACCGGGCATTATCACTGGGGGTATGAGGGCGACTTCTTCGGCCTGTACCGTGAGGCGAATTACGGCGAGAACATCGACATCTACAACGGTGAGGCGCCGGTTGGTTTCGAGGTGGCTGGCAAGCGTGCGTTGAACAACCTGGTGTTGGCATTCGGTCCGCAGTTGTGGTGGGGTGCGAACCCGGCGGTGCTGGCGAAGTATCAGTATGATATTGGCCCGGTGCTGGCATCGGCAGTATACCAGCGCGACCTCGAGCAGCGTGACGCGGCGGTCAGTTCCATCGCGATCCCGTCCCCCTCGACGGAGAAGGTGACCCTGGCGCTCGAGACGGAAAAGGGTCCGTTCGGAATTCAGATCGGTGGGATCGTCGGTGGGCGCGAACGAATCGGCGACTCCTTCCAGTTCGTCGAAGGGTCTTCCGGCAACTACACCGTGTTGCAGGACGAGATCAAGGATACAGACACTTTCGGCGGCAAGGTCAAGTTCACGTTCTCGTATGGCCGTTGGAACTGGTACCTGCAGGCCGCCTCGATGGGGCTGGTGGCAGATGGAGGTCCGACGGCGGTGCAGACCTTCACCGGCTGGCGGCTGGCCGATTCCGGCAGCGGGAACCAGAACAACGTGATCACCGGCTTCACCTACATGATCGGCAACTGGACCATCGCGCCGAACTTCCTCTGGCAGAAGCCGATTGTCGGGCCGATCCCGGGCGATGTGCCCACTCCGGGACGTCCGCGCAACATCCTCGACGACGCGTTCGCGGTGCGGGCCAACCGTGAGACGACCGCAGGCGAAATCCTGCTGACCTATGACCCAACCCCGGCGACCTGGATGTACGACTGGGACAACGACCTGCGCGAAGATGCCGCGTTTGCCGGCAACCTCGGCTTTGTCTTCAAGCATCACCCGACGACGCAGGACGCGGCGATCGGCATCCTTGAGGATGGAGTTACATCATTCGCCTTCCCGGGCGCCACGCCCGCGCGTGACCTGTGGGAAGTGTATTCCCGGATGGTGTCGAAAGCGTGGCCGGGCTTCGGACTGGTGACCAACGTATTTGTCGGCACCGGCGAGCCGAACGGCAATGATCCCCGGCTGGTCGAACGGTACGGTGGCGACGTGCGGTTGATTCTGGATTCGTTCAAGTTCATCGCGTCCGCGAAAGTGAATGACTGGGGTCCGTACGATTACCACAAGGACTTCAACCTGACGTATCCGCTGCAATTGGTGGGTGATGTGTCGACGTTCGTCGGGATGCCGGAGTGGTTTGACGAGCCGCAGACACGGTTTGGCGTGCGGGTTACGTGGCGGTCACTCGACCAGTATTCGCCGCGGTATTGCCCGGCGACGATCGTTGACGCCAGCGGCAATGTAACCTGCGACACCGAAACACCGGGCCTGTCACAGGGCAGCGAGTGGGAGATTCGCACGTACCTGAGTCTCACCATCGGAAACTAGACGAGCAGCACGGAGTATTTGTGGCACGGGAACCAGATACACTTACACCAGTCGCGCCCACGCTGGAGCAACGGATCGCGGAGCTGATCAGCCGGATGACACTGGCGGAGAAGATCGGTCAGCTGAACGTGATGAACACGCCCGGACCGGAGCAGGCGGACGTGTTCAACAGCCAGATTGCCGCGGGCGAAATCGGCGGCATTCTCAACGAAGTCGGCGCGGAACAGATCCGTGAGTTTCAACGGATCGCGCGTGAGGACAGCCGGCTCGGGATTCCGTTACTGGTCGGGCGCGACGTGATTCACGGCTTCAAGACCGTCTTCCCAATCCCCCTCGGATTGGCGGCGAGCTGGAACCCGGACATCGTGCGCGACACGGCGCGGATCGCCGCGCGCGAGGCGGTCGCGGCCGGTGTCAACTGGACCTACGCCCCGATGCTGGACATCGGCCGCGATCCACGCTGGGGCCGTGTTGCCGAAACGTTCGGTGAAGACCCGTGGCTGGCCGCGTTGTATGGACAAGCGATGATCGAAGGCTTCCAGGGTGATGACCTGTCTGACCCGGCCTCAGTCGCGGCGTGCGCAAAGCACTTCGCCGGCTATGGTGCAAGCGAGAGCGGACGCGACTACAACACGACAAACATCCCGGAAAACGAGCTGCGCAACGTCCACCTGCCACCGTTCAAGGCGGCGGCGGACGCGGGTGTCGCAACCTTCATGACCTCGTTCAGCGACCTGGACGGTATCCCCGCCAGTGCGAACGATTTTCTGCTGCGCAAAATCCTGCGCGAGGAGTGGGGCTACAACGGCATGGTGGTCAGCGACTGGGAATCAATCCCGCAGTTGGCGGTTCACGGCCTGACCGATGGCGACAAGGCATCCGCCCTCGCGGCGGCGTCCGCCGGTGTGGACATGGAGATGGCGAGCCGGACCTACGCCGACCATCTCGCGGACCTGGTTGACGAAGGCCGATTGACCATCGCCCAGATCGACGCGATGGTTGCCAATGTCCTGCGTGTGAAATTTGCGCTCGGACTGTTCGACGAACGCACTACGATCCCGGTTGATGTGCCGAAGCCGGGCAGCCCGGACGCGTTGGGCCTGGCGAAACAGGCAGCGCTGGAAAGCTGTGTCTTGCTGAAGAATCAGGACTGGCTGCTGCCGTTGTCACCCGACGCGGTCAAGTCGGTCGCGGTGATTGGTCCGCTCGCGGACGATGGCTACGAACAGCTGGGCACGTGGGTCTTTGACGGTGACCCGGCGCTGAGCCAGACCCCGTTGCAGGCGTTGCGCGAGGTTGCGGGCGATCGGATCACGATCAACCATGTTCGAGCGCTGGAGACGACTCGCAGCCGTTCGCGGGACGGCTTCGACGAGGCGATTGCCGCTGCACGGCAATCGGATGTGGTACTGCTGTTCCTCGGCGAAGAGTCGATCCTCAGCGGCGAAGCGCATTCACGTGCGGATATCGGCTTGCCGGGCAATCAGGCTGAGCTGATTCATGAGCTCGCGAAGGTTGGCACGCCGGTGGTGCTGGTCGTGATGGCCGGCCGGCCATTGGCGTTGCAAGATGTCGCTGGGTCGGTGGATGCGATCCTGTACGCATGGCATCCGGGCACGATGGCGGGCCCGGCGATTGTTGACCTGCTGTTTGGCCGCGAAGAACCGGTCGGGAAGCTGACGGTGACGTTCCCCCGCGTCACCGGCCAGATCCCGATCTATTATTCGCAGAAAAACACCGGCCGTCCCGCGACACCGGAGTCGGTGCGTCACATTGACGAGATCGAGCAGGGTGCGTCGCAGCACTCGTTCGGGAATACGTCGTTCCATCTCGATGTCGATCCGTCACCGATGTGGCCATTCGGGTACGGGCTGAGCTATACCCGTTTCCGGTATGACGCGATCCGGGTTGAGTCGGATCAGATTATGCTGGGCGAGACGGTTGCAGTATCGGCGGAGGTGACGAACATCGGCACCCGCGAAGGCACCGAAGTGGTGCAGTTGTATGTACGGGATCGGGCCGGCAGTGTGACACGTCCGGTGCGCGAGCTGAAGGGTTTCCAGCGTGTCCGGTTGCAGCCGGGCGAGACGAAACGGGTGCGGTTTGAGTTGAGTAGGGAAGACCTCGCGTTTTACGGACGCGACATGCGGCTCAAAGCGGAACCGGGCTGGTTTGATGTCTGGATCGGTGGCGATTCGACGGCGAATCTGGGTGCGGAGTTTGAGCTTATGGCGTAATCGCTCTGAAGGTACAAGCGCGGAGCATTTCACATACAGCGAATGCCCACTGTCCGAGGATGGTGGGCATTCGCGTTGCTGCTTGAATTCCAACGATCAAGCTTCGCCGGGTTTTCCACGTCTGCGTTCGAGTTCCATCCGGACCTCGTGCGCCTTCTCCTCGGTGATCGGGAACGTCCACACCGCCCAGATCGCGATCAGTGAAGTGACAATCGGGATCAGCATGTCGGCGAGGCGCATCAGGGTGAGCGCGCGGTCGGACTGATTGCCGCCGAGTTCGACGTCGAATCCGGTCCAGTTCAACAGGTAGCCACCGCCGGCCAGCGCCGCCGCCATGCCGAGCTTGACCACCCACCAGAAGATCGAGCCGTACATCCCTTCGCGGCGTTTGTGCGTTTTCAGCTCGTCCAGATCGACCACGTCCGCCACCATCGACGGCATCAGCGTGAACAGCCCGCCGAGGCTGAAGGACAGGAACGGCGCCGGGACGAGGGTCAGCCACGGATTCTCCGGGGTGTAGCATACCCACTTGAGCGCGTAACCGATGATCGAGAGGCCGGTCGAGACGAAGAACGCCCGGCGTTTGCCAATCTTCGTCGCCAGCCAGGTGATGAGTGGAATGATCAGGAACGTGCCCGCCGCGCCGACAGTCCCGGCGTAACCGGCATACTTCGCGCCGAGGTTCTGATCGCCGCCCGCGACGTAGTAGATGATCACGTACGACGCGAACGCCGAGATCAGGATGAAGCCATTGAACACGAGGAAGGTGGCGAGGCCGAGCTTGAGGAACGGGCCGGACTTCAGCGTGGTGCCGAATCCCTTGAAGAATTCCACCAGGTTCGCGAGGATCGACTTCGGTGCGATCGCGTTGGTCTCACCGTTCAGTGACGCTTCCTTGAACCGTTCACGCAGGATGATCGCCGGGAGGATACCGACGCCGATGGTGAACACCGCGATGATGATCGCCAGTCCCGCCGCGCCGGTAACCTGGTCCTCGAAAAAGCCTTCGTAGGTCATGATCCAGAGGAACCACGGCGACACGACATACGCGAGTTGGCTGATGAAGTTCTGCGTGCCCATCAGCCGGGTGCGTTCGTGGTAATCGGGGGTCAGTTCGTAGCCGAGCGCGACCCACGGCGTCGCGAACACGGTGTAACCCATGTAGAACAGGATGGAACCGACGAGGAACCAGACGAAATAGAAGGTTTCGCTCTTGTCGTGTGGCAATTGCCACAGGAGGGCGAAGATAATACCCGCCGCGATGGCACCCCAGAAGATGTAAGGCCGGCGCCGTCCCCAACGTGTGCTGGTGTTATCGGAGATGTAGCCCATCAACGGATCGGTGAGCGCGTCGGTGAGACGTGGCAGTGCGCCAAGCAGCCCGACCAGCGCCGGATTCATCCCGAGCCCGAGGTTGAGCACGATCATCATCCCGCCACTGGCCGCGGCGAGCAGGTTGTTGACAAACCCGCCGAGCCCGTAGATCAGGCGGTGACCCATCGAAATGCGGTCTTCGGGTGCGGTTGTGTACTGGGCAGCGGCCATGCACGGCTCACGAAGCAGGTTGATCCAAGTGTCGGATTACTGGTACACCCTCACCCAGTCGATCAGCATCGTCTGCGGAAACTCGGTGCTGGCATTCGGCGGTCCCACAAACCCACCGCCGACAGCGATGTTCAGGATGATGTAGAAGGGATGATCGAACACCCACTCGCCTTTCGCGCGTACCTGATCGATGGTAATCGTCTGGTACAGGATGTCGTCGATGAACCAGCGGATGTAGTCATCCGACCAGTCCACGCGGAAGGTGTGGAAATCGTCGTTGAAGGTACCGCTGTTCAGCACGTAGCGGTTGGTGAACGCGTCCCCGGCGGAATAGCCCGGGCCGTGCAGGCTGCCGTGTACGATGTTCGGCTCCTGCCCTCGGTATTCCATGATGTCAATCTCGCCGCACTGCGGCCAGCTGACTTCGTTGATGTTTGCGCCAAGCAGCCAGAAAGCGGGCCAGATACCCGCGCCGATCGGCAGCTTGATCCGTGCTTCGATACGGCCGGTGTTCATCGTGAACAGGCCACGGGTGACGATCCGCGCCGAGGTGTAGTTCTGCCCCTCGTAGCTTTCCTTCCGGGCGGTGATGGCGAGGTTGCCGTTGCCGTCCAGCGAAACATTCTCCGGCCGGTCGGTATCCCACTCGAGCTGGGCGTTGCCCCAGTCGGTGCCGATATCGTAGCCCCACTTGGACGCGTCCGGGAGTTGACCCGCGTCGCCGTCGAATTCGTCCTGCCACGCGAGTTCCCACGTGTCGCCGTCGGTGCCGGTCGGTGTGGTGCAGCCGGTAGTATTCATCAGCATTACAATCAGCAGGGTTAACGTCAGCCGCTCGTAGCGTGAAATCATCAGCCGTGCTCTCCGTTTCGGTACAGTTCAGGGTCGGTAATCAGTGCTTCCAGCGCGAAGGTGGCCGCGCCGAGCGCGATGGTCTGCGACCCGAGTTCGCCGGAGCGAATGTCGGCGGCTGCTGAGCTGACAAGGATGCTGCTGTGCACCTTCTCCCGCATCGGCTTGAGCAGTTTTTCGTCCAGCCGTGCCAATCCGCCGCCGAGAATGACCAGCTTCGGGTTGATCATGTTGAACAGGCCGGTGATCGCAATGCTGAGGTAGTCCGAGACTTCTGCGACGACCTGGTTTGCAAGCGGATCGTCCTGCAGGGCGGCATCAACGATGGTCGAGATCCGCCGTTCGACCTGGCCGAGCAGGCTGTTCGGATACTGCGGCAGCAGCTCGACGACACGTTCGGCCAGTGACGGCGCGCTGACGAACGTCGCCAGGCAGCCATGCATTCCGCAGACACATTTTCTGCCGCTCGGGTCGATCGGCAGGTGGCCCATTTCGCCGGCGACACCGCGTGCGCCACGGTAGATCTGACCGTTGAGGATGTACCCGGCACCGATACCGTGTGCGATCTTGATGTAAACGAAGTCGCTGACATTCCGTCCCGCGCCCCACCACATCTCGGCCAGTGCGCCAAGGTTCGCGTCGTTATCGATGTGCACCGGAACCGCGTACCGTTCCCGCAGCTCCGCTAGACCACTCTCGCCCTGCCACGCCGGGATAACGGTCTCGGAGATCCATTCCGGGTTCAACGGATCAACCGGGCTCGGCACCGCGACACCGATCCGCACGACTGGTTTGGCGACGCCTTTCATCGACTCGACGATATCGTCGCACATGTCGATCACCAGCTGGCGGGTGCCCGTCGGGTCGGTGCGTACCGGGTGGCGCTTTTCCTTCCACTTCAGCACCTTGCCGCGCAGGTTGGTCATGGCAACGGACACGTGTGTCGCGCCGACATCGACACCGAGCAGGCTGCACGCGTTGTCCTGAAACTCGAGCACAATCGGCCTCCGTCCGCCGGACGACCGTCCCGCGCCGACCTCTGCAATCAGGCCTGTTTTCAGCAGCATGTCCACGATCTCGGACGCTGTCGAGCGTGACAACTCCATCGTCTTCGCGATGTACGCCCGCGTGGTCTGCTTTTCCTTCCAGATGAAACGCAGCACCGATTCCGCGAGGGGACGGTTCCGCGTCAGCACATCACGCGACCGTTTCCCGTTTCCATTCGTCGGCTTGGCCATGACCGGGTCAACCTCTGCTAGTTGTGGAAGAGGACGTTGTCGACATACACCGTACTCAGGTCCCCAGAGATAACCAATTGAGCCATGTGTTCGCTTGTCACGAGCCCGGTAAACTCCGACAGCGGGATATCGAAGGTGATCCACGATCCCGTGACCAGTCCAGGCGTGGTGGACGCGGTGTAGGTGAGCTCATGCTCGACGTCGTCACCGCCCGACCACACGCCGTTCGCGCCGAAATCGACCAGCTTGATTTTGAATATCGCCGGGTCCGCTGTATCGTCCGGCGTCCAGATGTCCATCCGGAAGTGCGTCATCCCGGACGCGTCGATCGTCGGATCGAGGAACTCGATCCCGGCGTAGACGGAAATCGAATACTTCTTCGTGTCGTTGCCGGCGATCTGGACATCTTCGAAGAACGCCTCATCCCACTCCGCCGACCAGGTGGAAACGGGCACGTTCGTGTATTCATCGCAGAACAGCGAGATCACGTTTGCCGCCGGGTAGGTCGGTGCCGGTGCAGCCTCGGTTGGTTCCGGATCCGGAATCACTTCGCCGCCGTGGAAATAGACGTTGTCGATGTATACCGTGTTCGGGTCACCGGAGAGGATCAACTGCGCCAGGTGGCCAGTGGTGGTGAGGCCGGCGAAATCCTGCAACGGAATGTCGAAGCTGACCCAGTTGGTGGTTTCCAGCGCCGGGTCGGTGTTCGCGGTAAAGGTGAGTTCGTGCTCGACGTCATCATCGCCGCCCCAGGCACCGTCCGCACCGAAATCGACCAGCTTGATCTTGAACGCGGCAGGATCCGAGGTCGCGTCCGGCGTCCAGAAATCCATGTGGAAGTATGTCATTTCGGACGCGTCAATCGTTTCCGATGTGAACTCGATTCCGGCGACGGTCAGGCCGGTGTACTTCTTCGTGTCATTTCCGGCGATCTGCACGTCTTCCAGCTCAGCTTCATCCCAGTCGGCCGACCAGGTATCGACGGTCACGTCGTCATACGCATTACTGAACAGGGAGATGACGTCGCCGGCATCGTGCGTCGGGGTTGGCGCCGGTGTGGTCGGCTCGGGATCGGTGATGATCTGGCCGCTGTCGTAGAAGAAGATGTTGTCCACGTACACCGTCGGCAGATTCCCGCCGGAGATGATCAGCTGAGCGACGTGTTCAGTCGTGGCCAGGCCGCTGAAGTTGACCAGCGGAATGTCGAACTTGATCCACGATCCGGACACCAGCGCCGGGCTGCTGGTAGTGGTGAAGGTCAATTCGGATTCGACGTCGTCGCCGCCCTGATACACCCCATCCGCGCCGAAATCGACCAGCTTGATCTTGAACTGGGTAGACGCATCCACCGTAACCGGCGTCCACAGGTTCATGTAGAAATGGGTCATCCCGCTGGCGTTGATCGGCACCGAGGAGAAGTCGATTCCGGCGTACACCAGGTCAGTGTATTGCTTGACATCGTCGCCATCGATCTGCAGGTCGGCATACTCCGCCACATCCCAGTCAGCCGACCAGGAGTCGACACTGGCGTTGGTGTATGCGTTGCTGAAGATGGAGATGACATCTCCGGCGTCCTGCGTCGGAGTCGGTGCCGGTTCACCCGGCAGGTCCGGACCTTCGCCGACGGTGACCGTGATCTGGCCGTCCGCATCAACGGACCCCAGTTCCGCCGTGATTGTCGCCGTGCCGAGGCCAACGGCGGTAATCGTGCCGTCCTCCGCGACTTCCACCGCGTTCGTGTTGGACGAGGCGAAGCTGAAGTAGTTCTGCTGCGCCCAGAGGATGTAGTCGTTCCCACCGATGTTGTAGGTCACGGTCGCCATATCGACGACAATTTCTTCGCCGATCTCGGCTTCGACCGTCTCGGTGCCGATATCCGGCTGCGGAGTGTTGAGCTCTATCGCTTCGAACTGCAGATCATCAATCCAGAACTGGTAGCCCTGGCCGTCCTCCGGCCCTTCGGCGAAGTAGAACAGCCCCTGTTCCGCCTCCAGTTTCTCCGGCAACGGAATCGGAACGATGAACTTGGTCCAGGAGGTCGTCAACTCAAGGTTGTACATCTCCGCCATGTACAACGAGGTGCCGGTGTTGTCGTTGCCAAGACCGACTACGTTCAGCGTCGCCGGAGTGCTGGCTTTCGCCCAGAAGGTGACGGCGTCATAACCGCTCAAGTCACGTGCGATCGAGGTGGTAAACGCCCCGCCGGCGAAGGTTCCGGCGGCGTTGCCCTCATCGGGGACAGTGATAATCAGGGATTGTGTGCCGCTATGCACGACCGAGGCGTCAGTGTCGAGCGCATCCAGCTTCGAGCCAGCGAACGCCTGGAAGGTTACATTGTCACCGAACTCGTCGAGAAAAACGTCGGCGTCGTCCGGCGAGGTTGCCGGATTGGTCACATCGCTTTCGCGTTCGCAGCCGGCCACGATCAGCAGCAGCGCTGCAAGCGTGACGATGATCCATGAAGAAGTCAATCTGATCCGCATGCTGTCCTCCAACACCCTGTCCTGAAGGCGTGCTCTTGTCTGTACGGCATGAGCGCTGCCTGAAGACCTGTCCGCAGCAGTTTCCACCGGTAGTGGCGGATTGGCCCGGATTCAACTTTGTTCGCTTAACGAACAAAGTAACCCATTCCACCCGGAAAGTCAACTGCAACCTCGTTGGTTGTGGGATGAAACGCGGGTTAAGAGAGTCCATCCGGCGTTGCTGTCAAGCTGTTCAGGGCTGGTAGGTGAAGGCGGAGACGACGACTTCGTCCGGCTCATTTGAGACGGGCGCTTCGCCGTTGATGAACCACAGGTTGATGTGGATGCGTTCACCGTCTGGCAAAGGGATGTAGGGTCCGGTATAGGTCCAGTTGTGCAGCAGGCTGTCGGGGGATTCGTCCTCGATCCGGCCGCGCCAGCTGGTGAAGGTGAGCGCGTCCGCACGCCAGTCGAGCTGGTGGGTGGACACGTTGATCCCGGCGGGTAGCTGATACCGCTCGATGTTGCCCGGGTAGTCCCACGGCTGGGTGACATACTGCGCGTTGTCCGGGGCGGGGATCAGCGACTGAGAAAATTCGAAGTCGATCTCCTGGTTCGCGCCCTGGTAGATGAAGCAGGCGAAGATGAGGTTGTAATCGAGATTGTCGACCCGGCTGTTGAGCTCGAAGGTGTACTCGCCGTACTCGGCCGGATCCACGCTGAACACCTCCGCGCTGAACCAGTTGCCGTCGCGGTATTCGGTCCGCAGATGCAGGCCGTTCCCGTCCACATGGACCGCGTTTTCGCTGCCCGAGAAATAGTTCGGGCCTGGTCCGACGCGTGTTTCGTCGGCCATTTTCACGTGCCACGAGCGTCCAGCAAAGGTCACCGTCCGCGCGGAGGAATCGGGCACCTCGTCCCACACGAGCACGCCTGGTTCCGTGGACGGATGCAGCGTGAGCACGGCTTCCGGCACGAAATCCTCCTCGACAAGTACGGCGGCCAGCCGGTTCCAGCTGTTGGTCGAGTTTGACCAGGTTCCGTCGCTGTCGATCAGTGTGTATGGATCGGTGGTCAGCGGCTGCACATACCAGCGGTCGGTCTTCGCGTACAGCACGATACGGTGCAGACCGATGTGAACGTTCTCCGCCGTCCCCGCAACGCTGGACTGAGTGGCGCTGGTAATGCTGACTTCGGGCGGCAGCCTCAGGTCGCCGATGACACTGTCGCCAACTGCAGGTAATGCCGGTTCATTCGGACTGACGCCACTGTCTGCCTGGAAGCATCCCCCAGCGAGCAGCATCGCCGCCAGTTGAACAATCACCATGATCGAGGCAAACAGCGGCAAGGGGTTCATCGGTCTGATCCCGGGTTATCGTCCCACGCTGGGAACGGTAAGGTACAAAACAGAACCTGCCGGTCTCACGTGGGGACCGGCAGGGTATTGCAGCAAGAAATCACAGTCCGGCTGTGCTTACTTCAGCAGCAGCATCTTGCGCATCGCCAGCGGCTGTTGATCGACGGTCGCCCGGACGAGGTACACGCCGGACGCGAGCGTGGAACCGTCAAACGCGAGGCTGTGCGTTCCGGCGGCATAGCGGCCCTGCGCGAGGGTCGCGACCTGACGGCCGAGCCCGTTGTAAACAGCGACTTGCACGTCTGCCGCGTACGGCAGGGTTAACGCGACGGTCGTCGCCGGGTTGAACGGGTTCGGATACACATTCACCGTCGCGAACTCCAGCGGCCGCGAAGGATCCGCATTCGGTTCGGACACGCTCATGAAGGAATCGCTGAAGTAGATGTTGTCCACGTAGACCGTGTTCGGGTCGCCGGAGATCACCAGCTGAGCCATACTGCTCAGGTTGGTCAGGCCAGCGAAATCGGTCAGCGGGATGTGGAAGCTGATCCAGGATTCTGACACCAGCGGCGGATCGCTGGTCGCGCTGAATGTCAGCTCCGATTCGCTGTCATCGCCGCCGCCGAACAGGCCATCCGCGCCGAAATCGACCAGCTTGATCTTGAACACGGCGGGGGCGCCGGTATCATCCGGCGTCCAGATGTCCATGTGGAAATAGGCTTTGTCGGACGCATCCACCGGGTTCGAGGTGAACTCGATGCCGGCGAAGACGAGGCCGGTATACTTCTTTGCGTCGTCGCCCGCGATCTGCACGTCTTCCACGTTCGCGTTATCCCAACCCGCGGACCAGGTGTCGACGGTAACATCGTCGTAGGCGTTGCTGAACAGCGAGACGACTTCGTCCGCCGGTTCGGTCGGAGTCGGCGCTGCGACGGTCGGTTCCGGCAGGACGCTGCCGCCGGTGCCGTAGAAGTAGATGTTGTCGACGTAGACGGTGTTCGGATCGCCGGAGATGACCAGCTGCGCCATGTTGGTCAGGTTGGTCAGTGCCGAGAAATCAGACATCGGAATGTCGAATTCGATCCAGGATTCGGTGACTAGCGGCGGATCGCTGAACTCGTTGAACGGGATCTCAGATTCGCTGTCATCACCGCCGCCGTAGAGGCCGTCCGCACCGAAATCGACCAGTTTGATCGCGAAGACCGCCGGTGAAGCTGTCGCATCCGGGGTCCAGATGTCCATGTGGAAGTGCGAATGGTCGGACACATCCAACGTATTGGAGGTAAACTCGATCCCCGCGAACGTGAGGTTGGTGTACAGCTTGGTGTCATTGCCCTGAATCTGGACATCTTCGACGTCCGCCATGTCCCAATCCGCCGACCACGTATCAACCGGCTGATCAGTGTAGGCGTTGCTGAACAGCGACGTCACCTCGTTTGCGGGTTCAGTCGGTGTCGGCGCGGGTTCGGACGGCTGTGCGAACACCGGCGTGACAGCGACACTCAGCATCAGGAAAGCAAAAAGGAACATCCTGTTCATCGTCAATTCCTCAGTTGAGTCCCGAAATGGTTGGTACAAAAAGAAACACCTGCCGGCCAGATTGTGACCGGCAGGATTGTATGCAAGTACCAGACCATTTCCGGTCTTACTTCAGCAGCATCAGCTTCTGCATGTCCAGCGGCTGATTGTCAACCGTCGCACGGACGAAATACAGCCCGGAGGCGAGGTTCGCACCGTTGAACTGCAGCGCATGGGTGCCCGCGGTCAGCGAACCGGACGCAAGCGTCGCGACCTGCTGGCCGAGGCTGTTGAACACGTTGACCTGGACGTTCGCCACATTCGGCAGGGTCAGCTGAACGGTCGTCGTCGGGTTGAACGGGTTCGGATAGACCGACATCAACGCGGCTTCGGTCGGAACTTCCGTGCTCGCCATCGCGCGATCCATCGCCTTTTCGATCTGTTCGGTGCCGCTTACGTTCCAGCTGCTGGCGTCACCACCGGCGCTGGCTACGACCTCGAACGCGAAGCCATCCATCGCGACGACAAAGCCCGGGTACCCGATCTTGCACTTGTAGATGTAGTTACCTGCCGGAGCAACCGCCGGGATCGCCTGAGCGAGGTTGGTGAAGTAGAACGACTGCTGCGCCGGGAGGGTCAGACCAGTCACGTTGATGATCGGGCCGAAGGTGTTGCCGTTCGGCAGCACGGCTTCGGTCCACAGGTTGCCGCTGCCTGTGTTCGGTGTGTTGTTAGTCACCGAAATGTCGAACGAGAACATGCCACCCTGCGGCACGATCACTGGATCGGTCACCGGGTCCATCGTCAACACGTAGTTTGCCGGCGGGTTAATGAAGGTGTGCCAGTAGATGTTGTCGATGTACACCGTGTTCGGCGTGCTGGTGATCACCAACTGCGCCATGCTGGTCAGGTTGGTCAGGCCAACGAAATCCGCCATCGGAATGTCGAAGCTGATCCACTGTTCCGACACCAGCGGCGGGGTGCTGAATTCGTCGAAGACGATGGCCGCTTCGCTGTCGTCCCCACCACTCCAGACGCCGTCCGCACCGAAGTCAACCAGCTTGATCTCAAAGATCGCCGGGGAAGATGTCGGATCCGGGGTCCAGATGTCCATGTGGAAATATTCCATGTTGGACACGTCGATCACCTGCGAGGTGAACTCGATGCCAGCGAAGACAAGACCGGTGTACAGCTTGGTCTCGTTGCCGTCGATCTGAATGTCTGTCACCGTGGCCTGATCCCAGTCCGCAGACCAGGTGTCGACCGGTTCATCGGTGTACGCGTTGCTGAACAGGGAAATGACTTCCGCTTCCGGCTCGGTCGGGGTCGGAGCCGGTTCGGTCGGCTCGGCCTGCGTTCCGGCAACGCCGCTGAAGTAGACGTTGTCCATGTAAACCGTGTCCGGGCCCGGATCAGCCTGAATGATCAGCTGCGCGAGGTGTTCACTGCTCGCGAGGCCGGCGAAATCGGACATCGGAATATCAAACTGAATCCACTCTCCGGTCACCAACGGCGGATCTGTGAACTCGTCAAACACGAGTTCATGTTCGCTGTCATCGCCACCACCAAAGAGGCCATCGGCACCGAAGTCGACCAGCTTGATCTTGAAAACGTTCGGAGTCGAGGTCGGATCCGGGGTCCAGATGTCCATGTGGAACGTGGTGTGAGTGGAAGCATCGATCGGCTGCGAGGTGAATTCGATGCCGGCAAACACGAGGTTGGTGTACAGCTTGGTCGGGTTGCCCTGAATCAGAACATCTTCGACATCCGCCGCATCCCAGACCGCGGACCAGGTGTCCACCGTAACGTTCGTGTAGACGTCGCTGAACAGCGAGGTCACTTCATTCGCCGGTTCCGTCGGGGTTGGGGCCGGGTTTGTCGGCTGAGCCATTGCCGAAACGGTGAGCAGACCGAGCAACAATGTTGTCAAAACCAATTTCTTACTCATGACGCATCTCTCCTTCGTAAACGTACTTTGATCAGCGTATCTAAAGTTTTCCTGGCTGCATCATTGCGTTTATCCGGCAACCATCTGATCCCGTTGAGTTGACGTCTCCGCCGGGTTGCCGCGCCACTTTGTTTGTTACCCGTACAAAGAGAACAAAATGTTGAGCGTAAGCCCGCCGGGGTCCGCCGACAACCCGGCAAGGTCTTTCCGCTCACTTTGTACGAACACCGAACAAAGTACTCTGAACGATGGTGCTTGTCAAGGGTTCAGCTGAAGAGAGTCGAATTTCTCGAGAGACCGGGGCGTCTCCGCCTCGAATGGCAGGCGGTTGCAGGATGTCATCGACTGCTACTGTCTGGAGCGTTGTCAGTCGAGGTGGTAGGCGACGAGCTTGCGCCACAGCGTGGTACGGTGCATGCCGAGGTCGCGTGCGGCCTGGGTACGGTTGCCGTGGTGACGGCTGAGCGCTTCGACGATCTCGTCCTTCTCGTGCCTCGGGTGCGGATGGCGGGTGATGTCGGCGTTGACGTTATTCATGATGTGGCCGGGCAGATGGTTCGGTTGGATCACGCTGCCGTGGCACATCACGAACGCGTGTTCGATCGCGTTTTCCAGTTCGCGAACGTTACCGGGGAAGTCGTAGCGCCGCAGTTGCGCCAAAACGTCGGGCGACACCGATTCGATCGGCTTGCGGATCTTTTTCTTCACCTTGCGGATGAAGTAGTCGACCAGCAGCGGAATGTCCTCGGGACGGTCGGACAGCGGCGGAATGTGGATGTTGACGACATTCAGACGGAAGTAGAGATCCTGGCGGAACTCACGCCGTTCGATGGCTGCCTGCAGGTCGATGTTGGTTGAGGCGATGATGCGGGCGTCGGTGCGCATGGTGCGGGTGGAACCGAGCGGACGATACTCGCCGTTGTTCAGCACGCGCAGCAGCTTGGATTGCAGCTGCACGTCCATTTCACCGATTTCATCGAGCAGCAGCGTGCCGCCGTTGGCGAGGCAGAACATGCCCGGCTTGTCGCGCTTGGCGTCGGTGAACGCGCCTTTTTCGTAGCCGAACAGTTCGGATTCGAGCAACGTTGCAGGCAGCGCACCGCAGTTGATGCGGATGTACGATCCGTACTTACGTGGGCTGAGCGAATGGATCGCCTGCGCGAACAGCTCCTTGCCGGACCCGCTCGGGCCTTCGATCAGCACGTTGCATTCGGCGGTGGCAACGTCCGGCAGCAGGTGGATCAATTCCTGCATGCGTGCGTTGACACTGACGATATTGTCCAGCGTGGTGGCATGATGGACGCGATTGCGCAGGTTTTCGATCGTGGACAGGTCCTGGAAGAACTCCACCGCACCGATCACGTTTTCTTTGCGGTCGCGCAGCAGGGTGGTCGAGACGGTGATCGGAACCTCGCAGCCGTCCTTGGTGATGATCGTGACGCGCACATTTTCGACCGCTTCCTGGCTCTTCAGTGTGTCCTTCAGCGCGCAGCGCTTGTGGCACACTTCGGTGCGGAAAACGTCGAAACAATGACGGCCAATCGCCTCGTCGCTGCTGAAGCCGGTGATGCTTTCGGCAGCCTTGTTGAACGAGGTGATGATGCAGTGCTTGTTGACCGTGAACACGCCGTCACGGATGCTTTCGAAAATGATTTTGCTGAGGCTTTCGTCCATCTCGCCATCGTGTTTCGGGGGGCACTTCCGTCACAAAAGATCAGGAGGAGATAGTGTATCCTAAATGTACGAATGAAATTGCCGGAAAAGGCACCGATCTCCCCTTGTAATCTGAAATCCAGGTCAAATGCTGCCTGCCATCATGATCAGCGCAAGCGCCGTCGCCAGGATCTCTTGCGCGCCGACGAAATCGGCGATTTTGTTCGCCAGGCCGGCCTGGTTGTTCAGCCGGATCTGGTCGGGAGTGTCCGGTCCGACCAGTGCCACCGGCGACACGAAATTCTTCGCGAAATCTTCAATTGGCTTGCCGCCGAAGGTGGCGTTCCGCTTTGGGTACGGCAGCACCAGCAGCTCAAATTCACGGCGCATCAGGCAGTGATGCAGCTCGGTCCACTCATTGCTTTCGCAGACGCGGAATCCGGCCTTAAGGTGATCGCCGAGACGTTCGTCGTAGTAGAAGCGCAGATTGCGTTCCATCTCGATCGACATCGCGTCCCGTTGATCCTTCGGCATCGCCATCGGGGAATCGGCGGAGGGGTCGAACGGGTCCGCGAGAAAGTGGAAGATGTTCAGCTGCAGGTTGTGCTTGCGTGCGAGCCCGAGGGCGAAGTCGAACGCCCAGTCTCCCGCTTCCGAATAGTTGGCGCATAGCCCGATGGACTTCATCGACACCATCGTCATGAGTCTGCCCTTCCTGTGTCGCCGGCGTGTTCCATGGATTCACGCTCGACGCTTATCTGGTGGTTGCGGATATCGGTTTTTGGGGCGGCCAGGGTTTGTGCCGCTTCGCGCAGATATCGTTCCGAATAGACCGCGCCGATGGGGTTGTTCGCGAGCGCGCGATCCTTGGCGAACAGGGTGGTCACCGGAGCGTCGCTGGCGTGGGTGAAGACGCAGTCCGCGCCAACGCAGAGTCCGACGATCACATTCATGTCGGTGCCCAGTTTGTTCAGCAATTCAGCCTGTGCGAGAGGGTTGCAGCGGGTGGACGGGTCCGGCATGTCGGCGTTGAACGTGTGGCCGTTGCTCGGGACGTGCAGCTTGCAACAGACGGCATGCACCTCGAAGAAACGCTTGAACACGCCCGCCAGCACCCGCGCCGGCTGGTACAAATCGCTACAGTAGGCGATGCCGACGGTGCGGTAGCCCATCTCGAGGCCGAAGTAGATCAGCTCGGACAGCCTGCAGAGGCGTCGTTCGTCCTCGCAGTTCAAATCGCGCGCGACCTCGAGCATGATGCGGTCGTCGCGGTCACCGAGCAGAATGCCGGACGCCTGCAGCACACATCCCTTGCCCTCGAGGCACGTCATGGTGTCGCAGGTGAGGCAGTCGGTCATCGACGGATTCCCAGCTGCGGGCTTGGGCTGCGGTTTCGCCGGTGTTGCAACCGTTGCTGTCTCCGGCGTTGCACCGTTCGCCTCGTCCAGACCGATCCGACCGGACGACACCCCGAGCAATACGTCCTCAACCGTGCCCGCGACGTTCGACACCACCGCTTCCAGCAGTGGATCGACGGTGGAGCGGTCATGCTGGTTGATGCCGCCACAGACCAGCGTGTCGACCTTGCGGTTGCGGAGAACATCCTCGAGGTCGAGCAGGCTGTCGATGCTGCGCCGGATCCGTTCCTGTTCAACGATGCGTCCGCGTTTCAGCGTACAGAGCAGCACGCTATCCGCGTGTGTGCAACGCGGTGCCACTCGATCGCCAAACAGGGGTACACAAATACGCATGGATCGCCTCCGGTTTCATCGCAGCAAACGGCAAGCGTTGTGCCGGATAGGGATCAGCGTCGCGTAACGGTACCCCCCTTGATGACGGAATGAGCAGGACGAAATCACGCGGAGCGGTTGAGGCACGGGAGTTACGTGAATCTTCCGTCGTGTGTAAGACGGTCTCCGGTCAGGTGCCCGGGTCGTGAGTTGCAAGTGTCGCAGCTGTAGCAGGAGTCGTTGCAACACAACGTTTCGCTGCAACGCCTGCAACACTTTTCGCGCAAAAACGGAAAATCAGGAATGCGAAATCGTACCACGTGCGGCGCAGGTACCTCGGCCTCTCCCCGCTGGTGAATTCGCAGCGGTGACACGAGTTACAGCGGCCTCGTTTTCCAGCCGGATTTGCCCGCCTCTTCTTGTTCGGCCCGCCCTTTGCTGACACCGGCAGCGACAACACTGCAACCCAATGGAGTTCTGCATGGCTGAAACAACGAACGGCGGCCTGGCTACGTCAGCCGAGATCGACCTGAAAGCCCGCCTGCCGTACCACATCGAGGGCAACGGTTCGGGGGGAAGGGTGGAACGTTTCCTCGATGCGTTCGCGGCGGTGCTCGAGCACACGGACTACAAGCCGCTGCTCGATTCGTACTGCCGCACGACGAACAAGTGCAACCGCTGTTCGGTGACTTGTCCGGTGTACCAGGTGACCGGCGACCCGCGCGATGTGCCGTGCTACAAGACGACGCTGCTGCTTTCGATTTACCAGCGGTACTTCACGCTCGGCGGATGGCTCAATGCACGGTTCACGCCGAACCGGTTCGAGCTGACGGAAGAGGTCATCGCGGAGATGGCGGAGGTGTTCTACCGTTGCACCGCCTGCCGCCGTTGCACACTCGAATGTCCAATGGGGATGGATCACGGCCTGATCACTCGTCTCGGACGCTATATCCTGAGCCTCACGGGGATTGCACCGAAGGCGCTGCAAGTAAGTGTGCGGGAACAATTGGAAGGTGAAACGCACAACACGTCCAAGGTTCCGGCGACGGCGATGCTGCACACGCTCGAATTCCTGCAAGAGGAATTCTCCGACCAGTTCGGCATCGATCTGGACGTGCCGGTGGACAAGAAGAACCGGGATTACGTCTTCTTCTGCGCGGTCAGCGACTACCTGATGGAGCCGGACACGTTGCTCGGCAACCTCGCGGTGTTGCACGCCGCCGGCGACTGGGATCGCTGGACCATCGGCACCGGCAATTTCGACGGCATCAACTACGGCCTGTTCTACAGCGACTGGCATCTCGAACGGATCATCAAGCAGCTCGTCGGTGAAGTCGACCGATTGAACGGGAAGAACATCCTGATCGGCGAATGCGGGCACGCCTCGCGGTCGGCGCATGATTTCGTGCCAGTCTTCGGCGGTGCACAGACCCGTCCGGTAGTCAGCTTCATCGAATACACGCTGGATTGTTTGCGCCGGGGCAAGATCAAGCTGAACCCGGACATCATCACCGAGAAAGTGACCTACCACGACCCGTGCAACATGGCGCGTGGCGGCTGGATTGTGAACCAGCCCCGCGAAATCCTCAAGTCGTTCGTCAAGGACTATGTCGAGATGACACCGGGAGGCCGCAACAATTACTGCTGTGGCGGTGGTGGCGGGCTGGTGTCGATTGACGAGATCCACGACTTCCGGATGAAGGTCGGCGGCAAGACAAAGGCCGACCAGATCGTCGCGACCGGCGCGCAGATCTGCATCGCCCCTTGCGCCAATTGCAAGAAGCAGCTCAAGGAACTGGTCGAGTTTTACGAGATCCCGTGCGAGGTGATGGGCCTGCACGACCTGATCCTGAAGGCGATCGAGATCCCCGGCGGCAAGTCGGCGGAGGAACGCAAGGAAGAGGCGGAACTGTACGCCATGTGAGTGGAGGATGGGAATGCAAGCCTGGATCGATTTCGCGATGGGGCCGTTGTTCGCCTTGTCGCTGGGCGTGATGGCACTCGGGCTGCTGCGGCACCTGGTGCTGCAACTGGACACGTTGTTCCGGCGCAAACGCAGCCGGCTCAAATACATGCCGTGGAACAAGATGCTGCACGACTCGCTGGAGTGGGCGCTGCCGGTCCGTCACCTGACATCGGGCAACGTGACTTTCTCCAACGCATCATTCGTGTTCCACATCGGTGCGATCCTCGTGCCGCTGTTTTACGCCGGCCACATCGTGCTCTGGGAACAGTGGCTCGGGATCAACCTGTGGTCGATCGGGAACGGATTTGCGGATGTGCTCACCGTGATCACGATCCTTGCGGTGCTGGTGCTGTTGGTCAGCCGGATCGCGGTGCCACGCCTGCGTGCGATCAGCCGCAATTCGGACGTCAGCCTGCTGGTGTTGATCCTGCTGCCGTTCATCAGCGGCTTCCTCGCGGCGCATCCGGCGTTTAATCCATTGCCGTGGCAGACGATGTTCCTCATCCACCTG
This sequence comes from bacterium, assembly GCA_963675295.2. Taxonomy (GTDB): domain Bacteria; phylum Electryoneota; class Electryoneia; order Electryoneales; family Electryoneaceae; genus BMS3BBIN04. Next base: position 126,308 of record CAXXKJ010000001.1, on the reverse strand, counting down.
CTCAGCGCGGAAGCGTTGTTGATCCTGGTGCCGTTCACCAAGCTGAGCCACATCGTGCTGATCTTCTTTGACCGCATCTCGGAGATTCACTGGCAGTTGCGTCCGGGCGCGGGCGATCGTGTCGCGGAGACGGTGCTCGGCAAGGAGGCGAAGGTATGATCGGGATGCTGATTGATGTGACGAAATGCGTCGGCTGCGAGAAATGTGTCGCGGCCTGCGTGAAGGCCAACGGCTGCGACCCGGCAGCCGCCGACCGTGACCGTGCGACCACCCCGGACGGGCTTTCAGCGGACCGGTTGACGACGGTGCAGCCGGTTGGCTGGGACCAGTTCGCGAAGAAGGCGTGCATGCACTGCCTCGAGCCGAGTTGCGTCAGCGCGTGCCTGGTTGGCGGCATCACCCGCAGCGAAAATGGTGCGGTGGTCTACGATCCTGACAAGTGCATCGGCTGCCGTTACTGCATGCTGGCGTGCCCGTTTCACGTACCGCGCTACGAGTGGTCGGCGACGGTGCCGTTCATGAAGAAATGCGAGTTGTGCGAGGAACGTCTCGCGGAGGGCGAAATCCCGGCCTGCGCGGAGGCCTGCCCGCAGAACGCGATCGAGTTTGGCGAGCGAGAGAAGTTGCTGCGTCTCGCGCACCAGCGGATCGGTGAGAATCCGAACGGGTACATCGACCACGTCTGGGGCGAGCATGAATTCGGCGGTACGGGCGTGCTCTACATCGCGAACACCGACCTCGCCGAACTGGGCTGGCCCTCCCCGGATACCGGGTCGATTCCGCACCTGGTCGAACCGGTGATGCACGCGACGCCGATTGTCGGCGGTAGCGTGCTCGCCAGCGTGGCCGGAGTGAACTGGATCGTGCGGCGGCGGATGCAGCAGATGCATGGACCGGACGCGTCAACCAACGGGCACGGGGGTGGCGAACAATGAGTGAGCTGGAACTGACAACCGACCGGACGCGACGGATCAAGGACATCCTCTGGGCGCTGACATTTGCCGGACTGGTGGCGATGCTGCTGCGGTTCGTGTTCGGGCTGGGCGTGACGACAAACCTCGATGACCGTGTCCCGTGGGGACTGTGGAAGATCTTCAACATGATTGGCGGCGCGGCGTTGGCGACCTGCGGGTTTACCGTCGGCTTCCTCGGCCATGTACTGCACCTGAAACCATTCGACCGGATGGTGAAACCGGCGATCCTGGTGGCGTTTTTAGGCTACGGCGCGTCGTTGTTCGCGTTGCTGTTTGACATCGGGCTGCCGTGGCGTTTCTGGCATCCGTTTGTCTACTGGAACATCCATTCGTTCCTGTTCGAGGTCTTCTGGTGTGTCTCCTGCTACTTCGTGATCACCTTCCTCGAACTCAGCCCGACGCTGCTCGAGCGGCTGGGGCTGGCGAAACTGCGCGGCGTGCTGAGCAAGGCGGCGGGCGTGTTCGTCATCATCGGCATCACCCTCTCCAGCCTGCACCACACCTCGCTGGGATCGTTGTTCCTGGTGACGCCGCAGCGGCTGCACGCATTGTGGTACAGCCCGATCATCTCCCTGCTGTTCATCATCTCGGCGATTGGTGGCGGGCTGATGCTGCTGGCATTGATCAAGACGCTGCACTCGTGGTGGTACGATCCGAGCCGTGTGTTTGGCGGGACGATGGTTCGTGAGGGCGTCGTCTGCAAGACCTGCGGCGGAGAATCGGAAAACGGTGCCACGCCGGAGGGACCGGACCTGCACGTGGTGCGGGCGCTGGTCAAGGCCGGCGCATGGGTGCTGAGTGTTTACCTGCTGCTGAAGATCGGTGATCTCGTCTTGCGTCCGGAAGCACGGCAGGCATTGCTGGCGGGTACGTGGGAGAGCGTGCTGTACGTCGTCGAACTGTTGGCGGCTGCGATTTTGCCGGTGCTGCTCGTGCTGTTCAAGCCGGTGCGCCGCTCGCCATACGCCCTGGCGGTCACCGCCGGGCTGGCGGCGTTCGGATTGGCGCTGAACCGTGTCGATGTCGGCATTTTCGGCTACTTCCGTGACGCCGGCGAAGCCTACTTCCCCTCCGCGATTGAGTGGGTGATTACGTTCGGCGTGCTCGCCATGGCCGGGCTGGCGTTTTTCTTCATCATCGAAAACTTCAGTGTGTTTGACGAGCGTTGGAAACGCCTCGCCGATTCCGAGCTGAAATTCAGCTCCTCGTTCGACCGGCTGACCTGGGCCTGGAATCACCGGCTGATGACCGGCCTTGAACGTGCCTCGCTGATTGCGTTGCTCGTATTGCCGCTGGCGTGGATCGCGCTGTACCCACCGTTCCACAGTTCCACTCCGCCGGACACACGTCCGCCGCTGGCGGTGGATGTGGCGCGGGATACGCTTCGTATCGACGCCAACCGTGACGGTCTGGACGCCGTCTTCGCCCACGCCGCACACAAGCAGCGGTTGGGTGGCGAGGAATCGTGCGTCAACTGCCATCACCTTTCCATGCCCGCCGACCGTGCGACGCCGTGTTCCGAGTGTCACCGTGCGATGGAGACGGAAACGGTGATCTTCAACCACGAGCAGCACCTGGCGTGGGTCGCGGACGACAAGCAACTGGGCGGCTGGATACCGGAAAACCAGTCCTGTGTCGAATGCCACAGTGGGCAGGCACGCTCGGTCGCATCCGCGAAGGCGTGCATGGAATGCCATCGTGAAGACATGCACGCGGTGGAACCAGCGGCCGGCAGGCTGGCGCAGTTTGCGGCGACCTCGTACCATAGCGCGATGCACAACACGTGCATCCCGTGCCACACGAAAAACGCATTGTCGCAGAACCGTCCCGAGCTGGATCGCTGCACCACGTGCCATGAGATGACGCCGACCCTCCTCCGAGAGGAAACGAAGCTTTCCTCGGAACAGATGGTGTATGTGCAGGAGTTCACAAGGTAGATGGATTCAACAGGACGAATTTCGCTGAAACTCTTGCATGGCTACCTGACTGGTAAAAGGAGGAGACGATGCACAACTATCCGGAGACCTACAAGCACACCGTCGGGATGATGAAGCGGCTGCATCAGGATCTGCCCGGCGTAATGGAAGGCTTCGGCCAGCTTCATCAGGCGGCTGGCGGCAAAGGCGCGCTTGACAAGAAAACCAAGGAGTTGATCGCGCTCAGCATCGCCATCACCGTTCGCTGTAACGGGTGTATCTCGTTCCATGTGCACGATTCGCTCAAGGCCGGCGCATCCAGGGAGGAAATCCTTGAGACGATCGGCGTGGCGATTCTGATGGGTGGCGGACCGTCCGTGATTTACGGCATCGAAGCCTATGAGGCTGTGAAGCAGTTTGAGAAGGAAGGCCTCGACTGATTCGAACCAACCATTCTGACAAAATCATTCCGCCCGTGGCAGACTGGGAAGGTCCATGCCACGGGCGGTTTGGTCTTATAGTGGGCATCAAGGTGTCATTGGAGAGGGTCAGGGGTGACCTCAGGTTCGTTCTTGTTCAACTTGATCCGGGCTATGCGAACCCAACACTGTTTAATGGTTCAGCACGCCAGGTAATACATCTTGTCATCCACATCACGTGTGCGGATCTTTCCCATTTCCTGCAAGCGGTCCAGTGCTTTGACTGCCTCGTTGGGGTGGCATTGCAGTCCATCCGACAAATCCTGCAACGTGCACGGACGCCGGATCAGCATTTCCATCACCGATTCTTCACCCGTTCCGGACATTAGTTTTGCGTCTTGCAGCTCTTCTGAGGAGAACCCGGCGATCACGTCCGCGTTTGAGAAGTGAGTCGCAATTTTCCCCAGACGGCCGGGAGGGACCGCCACGGCATACGTTTCGGTTGCAGGCCGGATCACGGTGTTCAGCTGCACGTGGTTCGGTCGAATCCAACGAATCTGGTCGGCAATCCGTTGGACCTGCTCATCGGACGTGTTCCATTCATTCACCAACATGATCTCGAGCCACAGCTCGCCGCGGAACTGTTCCCGGGTCTGGATCAAACCCTCGACGATCAAGCCCAGGTTCAACTCATCAGTGGGCCGGTTGACCAACTGGAAGGTTTCTTCATCCCCGGCGTCCAGCGAAGGGATCAACAGGTCAGCCTCCTTCAGCTCCTGCCGCACATCCTCCCGCCAGAGCAGCGATCCGTTGGTCAGCACTGCGACAGGACGATCCGTCAGTGAATGAATCCGGTCGATCAATTCTCCCAGCCGACTGTAGAGCGTGGGATCGCCGGACCCGCTCAGAGTGATGTAATCGAACTCTTGCGACAGGCTGCTTTTAACGTCCTCCACTACGTCGTCCAGCGGATACCATTCGCGGCGCTCAGTCGTCAGCAGAGTCGTACGTTTCAACTGGCAGTAAATGCAGTCGAAACTGCATGTTTTGTATGGGACCAGGTCGATACCCAGTGACCTGCCCAACCGCCTAGAGGGCACAGGCCCATAAACATGTTTCATGGCTGAAGCTCCTCCGTCAATTGTGGAGCCGCGCCTCCACGACCGACCACACCTGCTTGATATCATCCGCGAGGTCGTTGCTTTCGATATCCAGCACCGATTTGCCCTCGAGCTGCGCCCGGCTGAACGCGGTGTCGTAGCGAACCCGTCCCGCGAACTCAAGGCCATGTTTGACCGCCAGCGATTCAATCTCATCAGTCAACTGCGGGTTGACATCCCAGCGGTTGACGGCGACCAGCGTCGGAATGCCGAAACCCGCGGCCAGTTCGGCGATGCGCTTCATGTCGTGCACGCCGCTGACGCTCGGCTCGGTCACGATCAGCGCCATGTCCGCGCCGGTCAGGGACGCGATCACCGGGCAGCCGATCCCGGGAGACCCGTCAATCAGGATGGTGTCCAGCTCGCGCATGACGGCCAGCTCGCGTGCCTGTTCACGGACCAGGCCAACCAGCTTACCGGAATTTTCGCCGGCGACGCCGAGCCGGGCGTGCGCCATCGGCCCGCAACGGGTTTTGGACAGCAGCACGTGCCCGTCCTCGCCGTCGTAGAGGTCAATCGCCTTTTCCGGGCAGAACCACGCGCACACGCCGCACCCCTCGCACAGATGCGGGTTGATCGTCGGGTGGAAAACCGGCGTGAATCCGTTTCCACCCGATGGCTGGATCGCGTCGAAGCGGCACAGGGTTTCGCAGATGCCACAGTCGGTGCAGCGATCCGGATCAATCGATGCACGCACGCGTCCGGAGAACGGTTCGCGCAGCACCAGCTCCGAGTGGTGGATCAGGTGCAGGTTGGACGCGTCCACATCACAATCCGCCAGGACACATTCAGCAGCCAGCGTGGCGAACGCCGCCACCAGCGACGTTTTGCCGGTTCCGCCCTTGCCGCTGATCACAACCAGTTCCGTCGGTTTCATCCGCGCACCTGTTCGTTTGTGGTGATCCCCGCCGCCGCATTCACATCCACCAGCAGTTTGCTGAACACCTCCTGGTAGTCGGGAAGTGTGTCCACGACCAGCGCGCCGCTTGAGCAGGTTTCAGCGATCCGCCGGTCCTCGTTGATTTCCGCAAGGACGCTGTATCCCTTCTCCTCGCACCAGCGTTTCGTCTCGCCATGGTCGAGATCGGCACGGTTCAGCATCACGGCGAACGGTCGTTTCAGCGCTTCCGCGAGGTCGATCGCGAGCGCGAGATCGTGCCGTCCAAACGGTGTCGCTTCGCCGACGAAGAGCACGAAGTCGGCATCACGCACCGTTTCCACCGCCGGGCAGGCGGTTCCGGGCGGGGAGTCGAGGATGGTCAGGGTTTCGTCGCCAGCCTGCTGTTTCACCGCCTTCACCACCGGCGGAGCGATTGCCTCCCCCACCTTGAGCACACCGGAACGGACCTTCAGCGTGCCGGACTGGCCAACGTCGATGTGTCCGACAAGGCGCGGTTCCTCGTGGATCGCGTGCTCCGGGCAGACATGCACGCATCCGCCGCAGGAGTGGCACAATTCGTTGAACAACAGCACCTTGTCGCTGAGCACGGCGAGCGCGTTGTAGCGGCAGATATCGGAACACAGCCCGCAGTGCGTACACGCGTCCTGGTTGATCACCGGCGTCGGTACGTGCACCGGCAAAACGTTATCGATCTCCGGCTTGAGAAACAGCGCGGCGTTCGGTTCTTCCACATCGCAGTCGAGAAAGGCCGTGTCGATGCCTTGTTGCGCGGCAGTCCAAGCCAGGTTGGTCGCGACCATCGTCTTACCGGCGCCGCCTTTCCCGCTGGCGATCACGAGTTTCATCGTGGGTCAATCCTTCCGTCTATTTTCATGTTCGGGTACAGGTGGAGCGGGCTGGTAGTTGCGTCTTCCCAACCGTTCCGCGGTTTCGTCGTCCAACCTGTCCTGCCAGCCGTTGCGGCGGGTCTGCACATTGTCAAACCGTTCGGTGTATGGCTTGATATCCAGCAACGGGGTCCCATCGAGGATGTCCACGCCGCGCACATCGAGGATGTTTTCGTCCCGGCTGATCAGCTCGACGATGCTCATCCCGATCGGGTTGGGGCGGCTCGGTGCTCGTGTCGCGAACAACCCGCGAATGTCGTCACTCAGGAACGGCTTCAGCTTCAACTTCACCGGTCCGGCCTTGTGCAGCCAGTAAATCAGGTAAAGATGCGAGAAGCGGTCGATATCGGCGAGTGCGTCGAGGTATTTCTCGTCCACAACGACGGTTCCGATGCAATCCTGCGCGAACATCGGCTGGATCGGTGTCTTCTCCGGCTCGGTGTGTACGCTTCGGATGACGCCGATCGGGTGCAGGGTGAGGGATTGGCTCATGACCAGTGTCCTTGGACATTGGCGCCCCCGGCTGGCGTAAGCGATCCGTTGTTGTACTGTTCCAACGCGTTCGCCACCGTGGTCGCCTCGATGTTGAACACCTCAACCCCAGCCGCCTGAAGTACATCCCACGCCTTCGGCCCGCAATGGCCGGTCAACAACACCTGAGCGCCACGCTGGCACACCGACTGCGCCGCCTGGATTCCCGCGCCACGAGCGGCTTGCGCGTTCGCCTGGTTGTCGATGATTTCAAACGCCGACTGCTCGAGATCGTAGATGAGAAAGCAGGCCGCACGACCGAAGCGTGCTTCGAATGGAGCGTTCAGATCGGTACCGGATGTCGTAACCGCGATTTTCACGTTGCTGGTCCTCGTATCAGTTGTAGGCTTCCATCGTATCTGCCGACTCGTCCATCAGCTCGCCCGCAAGCTCTCGCATGCCGGAATCTTTCCAGAAGGGAAGCTGTTCATGTGCCTGCAGGTATTTCAGCGGGATCGGGTGCGTCCCGACCACAACCGGCAGGTGATGAATCGTCTCGATGTAGGTCTTGAACCCGGCCAGGTACGGGCACGGAGGGTACCCCACCACGAATCCGGTCGCCAGATGCACCACCTCGGCGCCGTTCTTCTTGAACTCGGCGGGGACATACTCGATGTTGCCGCCGGGACAACCGCCGCAGGTGGAATACCCGACGATCTCGACGTCCTCATCCGCCGGATAGCGTGTAAAACCGCCCTTCCGCTCCCGCAGCGCCCGGAAGCACTTTCCCCCACCGCAGTTGCGGTACCGGTCACAGATGATGACCGCGATCTTTGTCATGCTGCCCCTCGGTTTACCCCGGCACAGGTCCGGGTCCAGTCGGATTCACAAGGCTGCGGCTCGACATTAGTGTTGCGGAGCTGACGCCGTTCCTTGCGCTTTCGCGTGCAAGGCGTTGAACTGGTTGAACGCATCCGCGACGGTTGTCGCATCCAGTTCGCAAACGTCAATGCCTTCCGACTTCAACTGTTGGAGGTCTTGAGCGTCACCATGCCCGGTCACCAGTGTATCGACGCCGATCCGTTGCAAAGCGTGCGCGAGCTGCACCCCGGGTTGCTGGTCCCGGCTTGCGGGCTGGCAACCCGGCAGGACCTCGAACATCCCACTGGATCTGTCGTACAGCAGGATGTGACTCGCCCGTGCGACATGAGGTTCGAATGCTGCCTGCAACGAATCGCCGGATGTTGTGAATGCAATTCGCATGGTCATCCTCACTCCGTTGCACCGGAATCCCGTACAGATGTCCGCGGTGCCGTATCCAGATAGCGGCCATCTTTGTTGTCCTCGTCCACAGGCAACGCTTCCACGTCGATCACCTCGATCTGCTCCGGTTCCTGCTGTGTCGCGAGTTCACGGTTCGCCGAACGAACAGTCGTCTCAATCCGGGCGGTTTCTGGGCGTTGCCGCGCACGTTCCAGCAGGCCGCGCGTCGCCTGCAGCAAGGCTTGTCCGGCCAGCTTCAGCAACGGTAGCGCGACGGTGGATGCCGCCTTGATCGCGGCGGCGTTCCGTTCCACGTTGCCCGGTGAAAGGACAGATCCACCCCGGCAGGATCCATCCCGGAGACGGTGTGCCCGTCCCCCGCCGTGTCCACGGCCTCCTCCGCCCATTCCTCGGCCGAATCCTCGTCCTCGCGGGCTCATAGTGCCTCCTCCGCTGAAACGGTGTGAACCGGTCCGGCGGTTAGTCCTTGTCCTGCTTCATGTCGCGTTCGAGCGAATCCATCCGCTTGCGAATCGTCTTGAGGTCGCTCTCGTACGACTTCGCCTGCGTTTTGAGGAACTCGAGTTCATCCTCGTCCTCGTAGCCCGGATAGCCCTGTTCCGCCCACGGCGGCACTGCCATACCGGGATGGAATCCGCGTCCCATGCCGCCGCCCCAGCCAAAGCCGCGACCACGTCCACCGCCGCCGCCCTGACCGTGACGCCAGCCCATGCCTCCGCCGCCACCAAACCCACGGCCGCGTCCACCGCCGAAACCGGGGTTCATGTAGCCCGGTTCATGGAAACCGGCGCAGTAGCCCATTCCACGGCCGGTCATCGGTCCCTGATTGTACGGGCCTTTCTTGTTTCCCTTTGCCATCGTTCTGCTCCTTCGTATTTCTTGTTGTGTTACCGGTGTCGTCCCCGACGGTGGCGCATGCCGTGCCGCCGCCCATGCCCGCAGCCGGGCATGCGGAAGTCGTCACTCGCGATGGATCCGTTCAGACAGGCGTCCACCACCTGCTCGATGTCGCCCCGCACATGCGGGTAGATGTCAATCCCGGCCGCCTGCAGCGCCCGCCGCAAACCGCGCGACAAGGTTCCGCAGACCACCTCCGTGATCCCCAGCGCACGCAACGTTTCGGCGCGGGTGTACGGATCGTTGTCCGCGAGCAGGATGTCTTCCCGGATGATGTCGCCACGCTCGGTCCGTTCACAGATCACGAGCCGGTTCGCCACATCCAGCACTGGGGAGACTCGCCCCATCCATTGCGGTATTGCCACCTTCATGCCTGATGCAGGGCAGAAAGCGGGCCAATTCCTGGTACACATACTGGCAACTCCGTATTTACCTATTTATAATGCTATTACGAAGAGAGCTTCATGTTGTACTTGATTAGATGATTTTTGTATCTTGCACGAGTCGTGAAACATGATTCTTGCATTTTGCAAGAATCATTCGTGCAGATTATGGCGGACTGCAAGCCGGAGGACGGGACGATGACAGCGCAACGGATCAACCGTGAGCAGACGATCCTGGATTCGATCAACGAAGGGGTGTTTACTGTCGATCCGGACTGGCGCATCACCTCCTTCAACCGCATCGCAGAGCAGTTGACCGGGGTGACGCGTGAGGACGCACTCGGGCAGCCGTGCTGGGAAATTTTCCACACCGATATCTGCGAAACCCGTTGCGCGTTAAGGCGTACGCTGGAATCGAGCAAGCCGGTGATGAACGCTGTCGCGCACATTGTCAACAACGATGGGGATCGTGTGCCGGTGCGACTGTCGACGGCGTTGCTGCGTGACGAGGCCGGTGATGTGATCGGCGGGGTTGAGACGATGCAGGATCTCAGCCGTGTCGAACAATTGCGCAAGGAGCTGGAAGCGCGGTACACGTTCGAGGATATCGTTGGCCGCTCAGCCCCGATGCGGGAGTTGTTCGACATCCTGCCGCAGATCGCGGAGAGCGCGAGCACGGTGCTGCTGGTTGGCGAGAGCGGCACCGGGAAAGAGCTGTTCGCGCGTGCAATTCACAACCTGTCCCCGCGTAAAGACAAGCCTTTTGTCGCGGTGAACTGTGCGTCACTGCCGGACACGTTGCTCGAATCCGAGTTGTTCGGGCATGTGAAAGGGGCGTTCACCGACGCCCACCAGGACAAGCCGGGCCGGTTCCAGCGCGCGCAGGGCGGCACCATTTTCCTCGACGAAATCGGTGACATTTCGCCCGCGATGCAGGTGCGGCTGCTGCGGGTGCTGCAGGAACGGGTGATCGAACCGCTGGGTTCTGTCGAGACAATTCCGGTGGATGTGCGCGTGGTCGCGGCGACGCATCACAACCTCAAGCGCGACGTGAAGCGTGGTACGTTCCGTGAGGATCTGTACTATCGTGTGCGGGTGATTCAGCTGCAGCTGCCGCCGTTGCGGGAACGCCGTGGCGACATCCCATTGCTGGTCAATCACCTGCTGGCACGGATCGCCCGGCTGCAGAATCGTGACAGTTCCGGTGTCAGCGAAGCGACCCTCGCGCGTCTCATCGCCTACGACTATCCGGGCAATGTGCGTGAATTGGAGAATATCCTCGAACAGGCGTTCGTGTTGAGCCGTGGCGGGGTGATCGAACCAATGCACCTGCCGGAGGAATTTCGCGGCGAGGCGGATGATCGCCTGACCGCGCTGGAGGGGATGTCGTTGCGGGAGATGGAACGCGCTTTGATCGAGAACGCGTTACGCCGGTTCAACGGCCACCGCGGCAAAACGGCCGCCCAGCTCGGCATCGACCCGAGCACCCTCTACCGCAAGATGCAGGCGCTGGAGATCGACCTGGAAGTTGGTGATGGACGGTCCGGGTAGCTTCTGACTACTGTTCGACGCACACCGTGTCAGACAAATCGGGCGAGGAACTCATCCGCAGCGGCTCGGAACCGGTCCGGACTGGTCCACATGAACGGATGGTCGCCGTCAGAATGCTGAACCACACGGCAATTCGGGATTTGCTCTGCTATCCGTTGCTGTTGCGCTTCGATATCCGGCAGGAATGAATCGTGCAGCGATCCGGTCAGCAGCACGGGGCACTTGATTTGTGGCAACCGTCCCCGGTAGATGTCGCCGCCCTGTTCCGCCAGGTTAAGTAGCAGCCCGCTGTCGGCATTTACAACCGCCTCCCACTCGTCCCCGTTCGCCCAGGTCCAGAACTGCACCTGATTGTCGGTGCGTAACTCACGCTGCTTGACTTCCTGCCGCAGGTTGTCCGGTGAGTAGGTTTCGACGCAGCTGTCCGCGACAACCGCGAGCACACGTTCCGGGTGCCGGATCGCGGTCAACAAGGCGATGTTCGCACCGCCGCTGGTGCCCATCAGGACAGCCTGCTTGAGGCCGAGATGATCCAATAGCGCCACGACATCATCAGCGCAAATTTCCCACCAGTCGCCGGGCCATTGTTGCAGCCGTGACGAGCTGCCGGTACCCCGGAAATCCGGTGAGACTGTGTGGAACCGGTCCCCGAAGTACTCCAACTCGCCCTCATGGCAGACGGATGTCGCGGTGTTTCCCGGCAGGATGACCAACGGCGTTCCTGAACCGTGCTCCCGGTAGAACAGGGTGAGATCGTCAACGTTGAACTGCGGCATCGGTCAACTCCTGTCTCGGTTCCTTAGGGAAGCCTAAATCTCGAGCTACACAAACTGAGGATACAACCATGAACAACAAATTGTGTGTCTCCTGAGCGAATCGGCTGCATGTATATCGCGGCGGGGCCATTTTGCAATAAGCGCTTGCACAGGCGTGAGGACCGGATTACATTTTACACAGAATTATAAGTACTATGCGAACAACGGGATGAGTTCCGGGGAGTGGGCATGCGGAGATGGATGGCAGTTTGGGTCGTGGCTGGTGGGCTGCTGCTGACAGTTGGGACCGCGATGGCGGACAGCACGAACCACAAGGACACGTTGTTCGAGGATCAACTGGCGATCTATGAGCCGAAATACCTGATTTTTGACGGCAACGGCGACATCAAGTTCTTCCTCAGCAGCCACCTCCGATTGCTGCGTTTCAGCCAGTACAGCACCTACGCGCCCGATGTCGGGTTCCTGATGAACATCAAGGCGTTCTGGGCGTTTTCGACAGAAGATTCGCAACCGTTCGAGGAGATCAACTGGAACCCGGAAGTGCTGGTGCGCTGGAAGGTTCCGACAGACAAGCCGTGGCTGCCGCACCGGCTGGCGTTGGCACGGGCGCATGAGTCCGACGGCGCGGCGTCCGACAGTTCCCGTGGCTGGGACCGCTGGAAGGTGTACAGCGCGTGGTGGCTCCCGTTCGGGGACGAGAGTTACCTCGAGATCGAGGGATCGGCGTGGCTGGTCGCGGCGATGGAACACCACTGGGCGCCGGACATGCCGACGTATCTCGGCTTCATGAACTGGCTGGTCACGGTGCGGACGAAATCCCTGTTCGGCAAGGTGGAATTCCGGGTGACGGACAACCAGCGGGCGATCGCGTACGACGCAGTGCAGAACGCGGACGGCCACCTGCCCCACCCACGCGCGCACCCCGACCAGACGCGATGGTATGTGCATGTTCCGATCATCCCGAGTGTGAGGGTTGGCGCCGGTGTGAAGCTGCCGTGGGACTGGGAGGACTTCTACATTTACGCGGAGTATTTCAGCGGATACGGCGAGGAGTTGTACGCGTTCAACCAGAAAACGTCCACACTTCGCGCCGGCATCGCGATTGTGCGGGATTTGTAGCGAATCCTGTCCCTGGACATTGTTCCAAGGCAGATTCCGCTACTTCAGCAAGACGATCTTACGCACTTGACTATCTGAATCCTCGAAATTGGCGCGGATGAAGTATACCCCACTGGCCAGAAGGGTCGCATCCAAGGTGAATTGATGCGGCCCGGCGGCTGTAAATCCGTGATAGACATCGGTCACTCGACGGCCGAGGATGTCCCACACCCCGACACGCAAATAGCCTGCATGCGGCAACTCGACCGTGACTGTCGTCGCGTCATTGAACGGGTTGGGATGGATCGGGTGCAATTCCCACGAAATGGCGGGCGTCCTTTCGGAGGCGACAACCGCACTGAGTGCATGTTCCCCGATCCGTTGCGCGTATAGCTTCTCGACGCCAAAATCGTCGTAGTTGTCGCCCGTACTGCCGCGACGGTCCACCCAGACTGCAAACGCCCCACCCGCTTGATCATCAATGAGGTATGGTGTCATCTGATCGGCGGGTGCGCTGCATAATACCTGCGGCGTTTCATAACCCGGAGCGGGCGATCCATCGTCTAGAACCCGGGTATAGAACAGGTCGCTTGTCTCGCCATTGCGTACATACGCCGCGAGCAGCAGACTGTTGTCGCTGGCGACAAGAATGTCTCGGCTCACGCGGATGGATTCAGCTGAAGCGAGGACAACGCCGCCGGGTGGATCAAGCACCGGGCTGCCGTCTGTGATGGAAAATCGTTGCACGAGCAATTGTTCCAAGGTGTTATCCCACGCAAGCCAGAAACTGCCGGCGTCCGCCGAAGCGATACCCGTGCAATGGTTGTAGGACCAGTTATCTCCGGTTACCAGTTGAACGGGATCTGGTCCCCAGAGCAGGGATCCGTCAAATCCAATCAGACAGCCTCGCAGTTCCCCCTGATCGTTTAAGTGGGCGAGCCAGGTCACCAGCACCCCCTGTTCCACCGCGAGTAGATGGACATCGCTGAGAATCACGCTGGGTGCTTCGCCAGTGAAACTGATCGGATCATCCCACAACAATTCGCCGTCCGAGTCAAATCGTTGAAGGTTGATGTACCATCGGTTCTCGGTTGTGTCCCAGCACACGATGTAGCTGCCGTCCGGCAAGCGAATGGCGTCAAGTGAATACACGTTATCGAAGCTGTAAACGATTGGCAGATAGGGAAGTGTGCCGTCGGTCCACATGGGTTGGCCATTCGGGTCAAAGCGTTGGGCGCCAATACTGTTGTCGTTGTCGCCGTATTCAAACACGACGCAGACGCCGCCATCATCCGTCGGCAACAGCTCGAGATCATGCATGTTTTCGCCTTCCGGATCGGTGGCGAAACTGATCCCCTCCGGTCCCCAGAGATGCTCACCCTGCGGCGAGAGTTTGTCCAGCCGGAGAACCTTTCTCATGAAATCATTGAAAGTAATCGAAGCTGCAATCACGGTACCGTCCGCACCGGCTGCCAGCTTCAGCTTGTCGTGGTAGGTTTCGTTTGTACTGGCAGGCTCAAACACGCGGATTCCCTGGTCTCCGAACAGACGTTCGCCCGTGTCGGGATTCATCGCCTGCAGTCGGGTCGTATCCTGGGAAAACGGTTTTTCGAAGGTGTACAGCGAATAGAGGGTGTTCTGCTGGTAGAGGGACATGCCGTAGGTCACAGGTCCCGTCGACTCCCGGGTAACGGCAATACCCGAATGCGACGTCAACAATTCGTGCTGGCTTGTGTCGTAGTCGAACAGCGAGATACGTCCATAGTCCGTACCGGAATTCGTATACGTAAACCCAAACAGATACGCCTGATTGTTCTGCATCAGGGTGCCGCGGAAATGATATCCGTTCGAGGAATTCGCGTACAACCGGCCTTCTGTCGGCCCGAGCTGCAGAACACCATCCCCCGATACGTGCTGCACCATTGGCCCACCGTTGAATCCAATCGATTCATCAAAAAGCAGGATCGCACCGGCCGCGTTGTCGGGTAACACATCGTACCAGTATACATCGTCGTCGCTGATGGTCAGACCTTCGGCGATGGTACCGTTCGGATCATGCCAGAAGCGAGTGCAGGATGCTGTGCCGGAGATTTTCTGCGCACGTCCTCCCGGGAAATCCCAGACGACGACGGCGGTATCCGGGATGATTGTCTGTATCAGCAGGCTTGACACATCGCCGTAGTTCGGAGTCGTGATAGGCTCGCCGTCGTCACCCCACAGTCGTACCCCTTCCGGGCTGATACGTTGAATCCGGGGATGATCGTAGTCCCCGGACGTGAACGCGGCGAACAGCCCGCCGAGACGGTCGGCAGAAACAGACAACCGTCGAAGGTCGCCCTCCACCGAAGTAAGCAGCCCGCCCCGGCTGTCGGACCATAAGCGTCGTCCGGACGCGTCAAACCGTTCCGCAGCGAGACGATTGACCCCGAGCGTCAGCCAGAACTCGTTCCACGCGACAATCACACCGCCGAAACCATCGGGTTCAAGGCAATGCGGCTTGTGAAACGTCGCGTTCTGCCGTGCAGCGACAACCAACCCCTCCTCCGGCCAGGACGGGTCAACACTGCCGTCCGGCATCAGGTGCGTGAGTCGGAGTTGAGTTCTGGTCTGCCACGACACGAAGACGCTGCCATCCTCACCAACGACCACGTTCGCGTACTCAACCGCTTGTTGTGGGCGGGCGATCAGGATGCCTTTCAGCCGGTGGCGGCCATCTTCCCGCCATCGCAATGTGCCATCAGAAGTGACCTTCTGGGCGAAGACTTCGAAGTTACCGATCAGGCTTGGCGAATTACGGGCATCGAGCCAGACAAATACCCAACCGTCGGGTACAGCAACGACTCCGGCGGGAAGTTGTTCGCCGTATGCCTGGGCGAGACGCACGCCATCGGGGGACCAGAGCATGGTCGTGTCAGCGTTGATGAGTTGGCCGAACAGCCCAAGATCGCCGTCCCGGTCATCCCGCCAGATTACCAGTGCTTCGTCGCCGGTGAGACTGCTGGTGCAGACGAATTCATGGTCAATCGTATAGCTGCGATGAACTCGGGCGCCGTTCGCCGGGGTCCAGAGCCGGTCTGCGAAAGCGGAAGTCGTCAGGAACAGCGTTGCGGAAGCTGCGAGCAGGAAACTGTAGAAGGCACAACTGTGATTGCGTGTGATCATAATTCACTCCTTCCAGCGATAGACTCATTCGCACAATGTACGACAACGACCGGCACGTAGTACCGCAATTGCGAGAAGCTGGATAAAAAGTAATGGCGCTTGAAATACGTTACGCGTCAACCGTTACGCTGGTAACGCCGACCGGACGGATGGCGAGTTCGTGCACACAACCGTGCTCGAGGTACAGTTCCATCCAGTCGCTGTAGTCGTTGAAGTCGTCCTCGTGCACGAACGCGAGAATGGTTCCAGCGAACCCGCCGCCGTGGATGCGGCAGACACCACATCCGCGTTGCGCGAAAAACACCTGGCTCGCGCCCAGGGCCAGCGCCACCGGCTGATCCTGGCCACCTCCGGACGAAGGCACGATGTTCTGCAGGCATTGGCTGGATGACCACCCGCTCTGCCGGACCAGTTCGAGGTACCGGTCGAGGTTGCCATCGCGAAGGGCGTCCCGCATCCCTTCGACGCGCTGGTTTTCGGTGAAGAAATGCAGCGTCCGCAGCACCGCCCGGTCACCTTGCGCGGAACGTAACTCGCGCATCCGTGGCCAGACGCGAAGCGGGTCCAGGTCACCCAGCACCTCCGCGCCAAGCAGGTTCGCGGCGGCGTTCATCTCGGCCGGGATGGCGGCGTATTCGTGGCTCAGGTCGGCGTGGCTGCCGCCGGAATCGACCACCACCAGCACAAATCCCCCGTTGGAAAAGTCGGCGTCAATCTTCTCGATCGCGGGGTTGGTTTCGTCCGCGAAGTCGATGTACTGGATGCCACCGACCGCGGATGCGAGCTGATCCATCAGGCCGCACGGTTTCCCGAAGTGCGTATTCTCGGCGTATTGACCGATTTGCGCCAGCTCGACCGCGTCGATGTGATGGTCGTTGTAGAGGTGGTTGAAGATGCCACCGATCAACACTTCGAGCGCGGCGGACGATGACAATCCCGATCCCACCGGCACCTGTGAATCGAGGCAGGCGTCGAAGCCTCCATAGGCGTAGCCCCGTTTGTGGAATCCGTCTGCGACCCCCCGCAGCAACGCTTCGGTGCTGTTGTGTTCGGCGGGAACCGGTGTCAGCGACGACAGATCGACCGTGAACTCACCATCGTACCCGCGTGAGATCAAGGTAATGCGGTTGTCGTCACGTGGGCGTACTGCCGCGACCATGTCGTGCATCACCGATCCAGCGAGCACCTTGCCGTGGTTGTGATCGGTGTGGTTGCCGGCGAGTTCGGTCCGTCCCGGTGCGCTGATGAAGACAGGCACCGGGCCGCCGGGCGCGAGGTTGTCGAGACAAGCGGCGAGCTCGGTGTAGCGTGCGCGCTGATCATCGTGGTCGTCGCCGGGATACAGGCTGGCGAGGGACGAGCGGGTCTGGGGGTATATGTTGTTAATGGCCATGTCTAGCAACCAGTTCGTTTTCTACTTCCCAGGCTTCTTGCTCTCGGGCTTTAGCCCGGGATGATCCACCAACCAAACCATCACCGCACTCATGCCCTCGGGCTTTAGCCCGGGGTCAAGAAATCCATGTTTGCACTTCTGCAACCGCATCTTACCAGAATCATATTTCCCGGACTAAAGTCCGAGGTCGTGAAAACGGATGGTGTTTCTACGCACGTCAATCCCGGGCTAAAGCCCGAAGGCATGACTTCACAATTACTTCACACTTTCTACAACCCGGACTGAAGTCCGAGGGCAAGTTTCTGATCACACCACTTCTGTCAGCAGCCCGAACGAAAGCCCGAGAGCGTGCGCAAATCCTTCTTTCACGACGTCTCGTTCCGTGTTTCGGGTACGCCGCGCAGGTGCTCGGCCGCCGCTTCCGGTGTCAGATCCCGTTGCGGTTCGGCGAGCATCTCGTAGCCAACCATGAATTTGCGCACCGTCGCCGAGCGCAGCAGCGGCGGGAAGATGTGCGCGTGCAGCTGCCAGTGCTCGGTGCCGGTCTTTCCGCCGAACGGTGCGCCGTGCCAGCCCATGCTGTACGGAAACGACACGCCGAACAGGTTGTCGTAACGAGTCAGCAGACGTTTCAACAAATCGGCGAGGGCGTACCGTTCGGGCAGGGTGATATCCGTCATCCGCTGGATCTGGCGTCGAGGGAGAACAAGCGTTTCAAACGGCCATTCGGCCCAGAATGGCACGACTGCCAGCCACTCGTCGTTTTCTGTGACGACGCGTTCCCGCAGCTCAAGTTCACGTTGCATGTAGTCCAGCAGCAGCACGGTTCCGTGCTTGGCGAGATACGCCAGCTGCAGCTCGTCTTCGCGGGCGGGCAGGGTCGGGATGGTGTCGCTGGCCCAGATCTGGCCGTGCGGGTGCGGGTTCGAGCAGCCCATCATCGCGCCCTTGTTCTCGAACACCTGCACCCATTTGTACTGCTTGCCAAGTTCGGCGGTCTGGTCCGCCCAGACATCGATCACCTTGCGAATGTCCGGCAGTTGCAACTTCGGCAGGGTCAGGTCGTGCCGGGGCGAGAAGCAGATCACGCGGCAGGTTCCGGCAGTTCCGGACCAGGTGAACAGGGGATCATCCCTGTCGGGTTGGGATTTGCCGTCCGGGAGCAGCGCGGCGAAGTCGTTGGTGAAGACGAACGTGTCCTCGTACTGTGGGTTAACCTCGCCGTTCGCGCGTGTCCCGCCCGGACAGAGGTAGCAATTTGGGTCGTGCGGCGGGCAAACGTCCCCCGGGACCGGTTCGACCTGTCCCTGCCACGGTCGCTTCATCCGGTGCGGCGAGACCAGGATCCACTCACCGGTCAACGGGTTGAATCGCCGGTGCGGGTGTTCGCTTGGCACATTCGGCCCATCCGGCTGTGCTGCGATGCCGCTAGGTTCGTTTCCCGTCGTCATCGGATCACCAGAAGATGCCGTAGAAGACGAGGGTCAGCGCGATGATGCCGAGACCGACGAACAGGATATCCTTGCGCAGCTTGATGTCGGTGAAACCTTCGCGTTCCGGCATTTTCTTCGGTTCCGGCAACGGCTTGACGAGGGTGATGATCGTCATCAGGACAAGAATGATGCCGAACGAGATCGCCATGCGGTTGAGGAACGCGATGTGACCGGCCGTGAAGTAGAGGATGCCGTAAATCACCGGGCTCGCGACCAGCGCGACGACACCAGCAGCCGGCGGGCTCTTTTTGGATGCGACGCCGAAGATGAACGCGGCGAGAATCCCCGGCGACACGAAGCCCTGGAACTCCTGGATGTAATTGAAGATCCCCTGGAACTTGGGATTGCCGAGCTGCGGCGCGATGAAGCAGCCGATGACGACGAGAACCAGTGTGATGATCCGGCCCATGGTGACGAGGCCGGTCGGGGACGCATCCCGTTTCATGTGACGCTGGTAGAGGTCCATGGTGAAGATGGTGGAGGCCGAGTTGAGCATTGACGCCAGCGAACTGATCACCGCACCGGCGACCGCAGCGAAGATGAAACCGCGCACGCCCGGCGGGATCAGGTTGCGGATCAGCAGCGGATAGGCGGCGTCCGGGGTTTCCGCAAGCTCGCCGGAATACAGCTGGTAGGCGATAATTCCGGGGAAGATGACAATGAACGGGATGATCAGTTTCAGCCCGGCGGCGAACATGATCCCCAGTTGGCCCTGCCGTAGCGATTGAGCGGCGAGGGTGCGCTGGGTGATGTATTGGTTCATGCCCCAGTAGTAAAAGTTCGGAATCCAGAGGCCGATCACCAGCGCGGTCCACGGCAGCACGGGATGATCCGCGGGCAGGATCATGTGCATGCGTTCTTCGTTGGCAGCGAGGAAGTTGCCGAGGCCGCCGACTTCACCGAGACCGAGGATCAGCACCACCACCCCGCCGAGGATCAACGCGCCGCCGAGGAACAGGTCCGCCCAGGCGACCGCTTTCAACCCGCCCCAGATGGTATACAACGCCGCGATGCCGCCGATCACCCAGGTCGCGGTGATCAGGTTCATGTCAAAGATGGTGTTGAGCGTCAACGCGCCGGAATAGATCACCGAAGCGATGGTCACGCCGACGTAAATGATCAGCGTGTAGATCGCCATCAACGCGCGCGACGTGGGATTGTAGCGGTGTTCGAGATACTCCGGCATGGTGTAGATGCCGATCCGGAGAAAGCGTGGCAGGAAGACAAACGCGACGATCACCAGCGTGATCGCGGCCATCCACTCATAGCTGGCGACCGCGAGGCCGACATTGCTCGCGCCCTGGCCGGCCTGCCCCACGATCTGCTCGGTCGAGATGTTTGCCGCGATCAGCGACAGCCCGACCATCGGCCACAGCAGGCTGCGTCCCGCGAGGAAGAAGTCCTCACCCGACTTGCGGGCGCGGCTCTTCCACATGCTGATGCCGACAACGATGATAAAGAAGAGCAGGAAAAAGCCAATGTCGACAAATCCCAGGTCCATGGATGGCTCCATCACTATGACTGTGGCCTTGCACGCAACGCGCGGACATTAGTCCAGTTCGCCGGTGCCGAAGCTGTATCGAATTCGGTGTACGTACTCCTCGCCCGGACGCAAGGTGGTATCGGGAAAGTCCGGCTGGTTCGGCGAATCGGGCCATGCCTGTGGCTCGAGACAAAGGCCGGATCGATACGGATGCACGATGTCGTGTCCGTTCACGCTTTCGCCGAGATGATTGCCACTGTAGAGCTGAATGCCGGGCGCGGTGGTGAAGATTCGCAGCCACCGCCCGGAGCGTGCCGCCTGAACGACCGCCGCCTCACGCAACGTGCCATCTGCGTCCTCGAGCGGGAAGGTGTGATCGTAGCCCTTCCCGATCGCAAGCTGCGGATGATCCTCCCCGATGCGCTCGCCGAGTGTGCGCAAGGTACGGAAATCGAACGGCGTTTCGGCAACAGGAAGCCGTTCCCCGATCGGAATCATGCCATTGTCGACAGGCAGGAATTCGGACGCGTGAATGCGCACCCGATGATCCATCGCCGAGGTGCCGGGTTCGTCAAGGTTGAAATACGGGTGCAGCGTCAGGTTGACGACGGTCGGCGCGGATGTTTCGCACGAGATCGTAACGTCGACCTCGTGATCCGGGCTGAGTGAGAAAACGACACGGCAGCTCAGTTCGCCGGGATAGCCCTCCTCGCCGTCCGGGCTGACACGTTCGAACTGCAGCGCGGGGCAACCGTCCAGCTCGATGATCTCGCCCTGCCACAGGTGGTGGCTGAACCCGCGGCGGCCACCATGCAAGTGATGCCCGCCCTCATTGTTGCTGAGGACGTACGTTTCGCCGTCGAGGCTGAACCGCCCGTGCGCGATACGGTTGGCGTAACGTCCGATCAGCGCGCCGAGGTAGTTCGTGTCGCGCAGGTAGCCGGGCAGCCACGGAAACCCGAGGATCGTCTCACCGATCTCACCAGACTCGTCCGGCATCTGCAGCGACAGCATCGAGCAGCCGTACTCGCTGATGGTGACGGAAGAACCGTCCGTCAACGACAACCGGAATGCGCGCGCGACACGCCCCTTGGGCGTGGTCCCGTGCGTGAACACATCGGCCGTGACCGGAGTGGACGCTATGTCATGCGTGTGTTTCAACAACCTTGCCTCGTTTGGGTGCGGACGGCGCAACCGGCTTGCGTGCGGTCGATTGGCGTACGATCAGCTCGCTGGCGACAGTAACGGTCTCGTCCTTGACGCTGTCGACGCCACGTTGAATCTGCGCGAGCAGGGTTTTCGCGGCCAACCGTCCCAGCTCATGCCCGCGCTGGTCGGTGGTGCTCAGCGGCGGGTCCATCAGCGCGGTGATCGGGTTGTTCGAAAAGCCGACCAGACCGAACTCATCCGGCATCGAGCGTCCGGAGGCCTTCACCACCTGGTGTGCGCCGACCGCGACCGGGTCGTTGACCGCGAAGACGGCGTCCGGCGGTTCGGTATGCCGCAGCAACTGTTCCATCCCCTCCGCTCCGCTGGATTCGGACAGCTTGCAGTGGCAGACCAGGGACTCGTCAACGGTGTGGCCGTTGTCGAGCAGCGCCTGCCGGTAGCCACGTTCGCGTTCCTCGGCGATCTTCAGTCCTTTTGGGCCGGCGAGGTGGCCGATGCGAGTGTAGCCCATCTCGACCAGGTGAACCGTCGCGCGGTAGGAAGCGGCGTAGTCGTCGATCACGATCTTCGCGACTGGCAGATCGAGTACACGGTCGAACAGGACGACCGGAATTCCACGGTCGAGCAGTTGCCGGAAATGGTCGCCGTTGCTGGTGTTTTCCGACACCGACGCGATCACGCCCGCGACGCGGTTGGACGAGAAGCTGAGCGTGTTCATCACCTCACGCTGGTACTCTTCGCCGGATTTCGCGATGTGGACGGTGTAGCCTTTGCTGAACGCGACTTCCTCGATGCCTTCGATGGCGGAGGAGAAGAAATCGTGCCGGATTTCCGGGACGAGCACGCCGATGGTGCGGGTGTTGCGTGACTTGAGACCACGCGCGACACCGTTCGCGACATACCCGCGTTGCGCGGCCAGCGCCTTAACCCGCTGCACGGTCGTCTCGCTGATCGCGGGGTGGTCATGCAACGCGCGTGAGACGGTGGAAACCGAGAAGCCGGATTCCCGTGCCAGGTCTTTCAGTGTTGGGATCTGTTTCGCCATGCTCGCATTCTCAGCTTGTAGTCTTCGGTTCGGTTCGCTGGTCTGATAACCAGTTTGAACTGTTGTGTTTCCGGATACACCCGGTACTGCGGTTGCGCCGGGATCGGTGTGCCGCCGACGCCGGTCACGCCGGTGTCGAGATGCAGCGTGATTCGATCGGCGTCGAAGAATTGGAACGGGTAGACGCTTCGGTCTTCGTTGGCGAGGGTGGAAACGCTCAGATTGATCGGGCGGTCCGGGGTGAAGCTCAGCGCTGCTCCGCTGGTTGAATACAGCGTCACGTCTCGTACATCGGAACGGTTGCCCTGCCCCTGCGGATGCAGATAGGGAGTGTGCAGTTCGGCGACGGATGCGCTGTACCACCCGGTTCGAGCCCCGGACTTGCGGTCGGGATAGGTTTCGAAGGGACCGCGTCCCAGCCACTCAACCTGGTCGAAACCGGAGTGCAGCGGGATGTCGAGACCGAAACGTGGCAGCCAGCGCACCAGCCAGTTGCCGAACGGTGTTCCCGTGTAGTCGAGTTCGATCCACCCTTCCGCGTGGATGACCCAGGTGTATTCGTTCCAGTAGCCGGCACGCCAGTTCGGGGTGTAGGTTCGGGTGTGGGAACGGATCACGATTTCGTTGTCGGATTGCGATACGATCACCACCGAATCCGCGCGCTCGCTGAGCTTGTCCAGCCCGATGTTGTACCAGTCATTGGACTCGATCTCACCCCAGTTCATCCGTTCGTTCATGTACGGCGTGCGCCACATGGAGATGCCGACCGGCGCGGAGAGCGCTTCCTCTCCGTCGAAGATGAGTGAGGACAGTGTACCAGTTGCGCGGTCTATCGTGAAAATTCTGCGGCTTGCGTAGACTGTTATTCTATCATCTGTGTCTTCAATCGAAGGGTCCTGTAACTGATCTGGGTTTACCGGTACAGGTCTACGCGGAGCATCCGGTTCATGGAGAATGAACTCAGTGAACGCAACCTCGTGGCCCGCGTCCGCCCACTCGGTGTCCTGTTTCAACCGTGCGGACAACTCCAGCACCCAGAGATAGTTTTCCGGGAAACCGTGCAACGCATACGGTATCAGCACTTCCTTCGACTCATGTGGTGCCAGGCTGAGGTTAAAAGTGCCTATACCGATTTTTTCATGGGCGCCACGGCCATCTCTGATCAATCCCCAGGATAGTTCAAGCTCGCTGAGATCCGTGAAGTCGTACTCATTGCATATTCGGACCGTGCCGTTCTTTGTGTCCAAGTTGTCGAACCGCACCGGCGCGTAGGTCGCTTTCGCCTGCCATAGTTCGGGCTGGACTTCGCGGTCGGGGAAGACCATGCCGTTGACGCAGAACGGGCTGATGCCGTAGGAGAAGTAGGTTCCGTCGCTGGCGTACTCGTCGAAATCGAGCCACAGCAGCGCGTCCGCTGGGGGATCAGACAGGCGCTTCAGTTGCTTCGGTTCGTACGCCCCGGCGAGAATGCGGACATCGTCCACGGCCAGTTGCGCGAGCCAGCCGAGGTGACTGTCGGTTTGCCGGTGGGCGTCCCGGCCGACGTTCACCGGCGCGACGGAACGTCGCATGGCCCCTGTCGCGGGCACGGACGCCGCTTCCTTGCCGTTCACGAACAGCCGCGCGGTTTCGCCGTTCCACGTGCCGGTGATCTCAATCCACTCGTTCGTCTTCTGCCTGGGCAGGACCGCCTTGACCCGCACCGGCCGCCACAGGTCGAGGGCAAACTCAACGCTGTCCGGCGCGAACTGGACGAGGCCGAACTGCGGACCACGGGTGACAATCGGGTTCGGGTTGTGGAAGGTCTGCCGCTGGATACGTGCGCTGAGGGTCAGTTGCTCGAGCTCATCGAACTCTGCCGGAGTGAAGACTTCGACCCAGTCGTCGAGACCGGTCAGCCGCAACGCCTCGCCCGATTTGCCACGGACACGTTCAGGCCGTCCCATCAACGACGCCATCAGGTTCAACGGCGACCGGTCCGGCGTGGTTCGTACTGTGTCGATCAGTCCCTGATCAACCCAATCCCAGACAAATCCGCCCTGCAACGTCGGGTACATCCGTATGACGTCCCAGAGTTCGTCCAAGTGTCCGAGGCTGTTGCCCATCGCATGCGCGTACTCGCCCATCACCAGCGGACGCGGGTCGGTTTCGGCGATGCGCATCAGGTCGGCGGGAGTCTGGTAACGCGGGCCGATAACGTCCACGTACGGCGCATCGCCGTGATGCGGCCAGTTCGCCTGGTGGTAGAGCAGGCGTGACGGGTCTACCCGCTTCGCGTAGTCCGCCATCTCGAAGTGCGCCGGGCCGAGACCGGCCTCGTTCCCGGTGCTCCACAGCAGGATCGACGGGTGGTTCTTGTCGCGGTGCAGCATACGTGCGAACCGTTCGACCGACTGGTCCTTGTACTCGAGGTGCTCGTTGGGGAATGTGTGTTCGGAGTAGTGCGTCTCAACATTCACTTCGTCAACGAGGTACAGCCCAAGCGAATCGCAGATGTCGTACCAGCGCGGGTCGTTGGGATAGTGCGAAGTACGGACGGCGTTGAAGTTGAACTGTTTCAGCAGCAGCGCGTCCTCGAGCATCCGTTCGCGGGTCATGTGCCTGCCGGTCAACGGATCGTGCTCATGCCGGTTGGTACCCTTGATCAGGATCGGGACGCCGTTGACCAGCATCTGCCCGTTCGCGACCTCGACCCGGCGGAAACCAACGTGTTGACGAATCGCTTCGATGGTGCCGTCTTCGTTTTCCAGCGTCACGATCAACGTGTACAGGTTCGGTTTTTCCGCCGACCACGGTTGCACGTGATCGAGGTAGCCAACGATGCCAAATGTCGTCTCTACACCCTCCGGCGCTATGGGTTCGGTAGCCCAGCTGGCAATTTGACTTCCGTGCCAATCGTACAGCGTGGCTGAGACGGACAGGTTTTCGCGGGACTGAGCGTGCGGAACGAAGACCTGCGCGTTCAGGGAACCGCCGTTTGTCGCCGGATCGAAATCGGCGGTGATAAAGCAGTCGCGGATGTGGGTTTGCGGCAGAGCTTGCAGGGTGACATCGCGATAGATCCCGGCGAAACGCCACATGTCCTGATCTTCGAGGTACGATCCGTCCGACCAGCGCGGCACCGCGACGGTGAGCGTGTTCATACCGGGCTTGAGCAGCTTCGTGATATCGTACTCGGCCGGGGTCATTCCCCCCTGGTCGTAACCGGCGTACACCCCATTCAGATAGACGAGAGCCGCCGACTTCACGCCATCGAATTGCAGGTGGATACGCCGGTCCTTCCAGGCGGGGGGTACCGTAAACTCGGTTCTGTAGACCGCCGTCGGGTTGAGATCCTGCGGAATCGCGGGCGGATCATACGGCGCGAAATCCATCGGCACATTGCGGTACATCGGATGCCCGTAGCCCTGCATCTGCCACACCGACGGCACAGTGATCGTATCCCAGCCAGGGTCGAAGCTGTCCGCCATGAACGATTCCGGCACCTGCGCTGGGCTGTCGTAGAGCTTGAATTGCCACGTGCCATTCAGCGATTGCAGGTACGGGGAGGATTCCGGCGCACGAGTGCGGGCGTCCTCAGCGTTGTCAAAGCGGAACAGCGGGACATGCGTTGGAAGCTGATTTTCCGCGAACAGTTCCGGGTTCTCGAAATAGTGGTTCCAGTCCACCGGTTCGGCGGAAGCCGTGACCATGATCAACAGCGCCGCCAGGAACGGAATCGTCTTCAACAGGGCCGGTTTCATCGCTCAGTCCGCCTCGCTGGTGATGCGTTGATTCTCGGGGGTCCACCGTCCGGCGAAAGCGTCCATCGCCGGCAGCGCCACACCGTCAAAATCGAACAGGCAGGCGTTCTCCCACGGCGAGTTGTAAGCATCCGCGCTGGTCAACGCCGGTTCCCAGTAATACAGCCCGATGCCACGATGATTGGGGACAGACTCGACAATCCGCCGCAGTCCCGCGAAATAGGCCGCCTGCCCGGCGATGGTCGGCTCGTACCCTTCGTGCAGATCCTCCGGCATGCCCCAGATGTTGCCCTGGTCATCGTTCCAGCCCATCGTGAACGGATACGCCGCCTCGACGACGATCACGTCCTTGTTGTACCGCTGGGTGAGATCGGCGAGGTTGGCCTCGAGCGAATCGAGCCGACCATGCCATTTCGGGTAGAACGACAGGCCGATGACGTCGAACTCGGTCTCACGCACGGCGAGCGAATCGTAAAATTTACGGCAGATGGCGTTGTTGCCGCCGTTGTCGAAATGGATCATCAACCGGGTAGCGTCCGGGTTGGATAGGCCGTCGTACACACCCTTGCGTGCAGCGGCGAGCAGCTCGGCGAGGTTGTCCCATTGTTCGGCGGTGTCGTAGTCGCCATCGACACGTCCGTCCGGCCACAGCATTCCGGGCCGGATCTCGTTGCCGGTCTGCACCATGTCCGGCGGAGTGCCCTGCCCGTCGAGGGTGGATACGACCGCGCGGGTGTAGGCGTAAACGCTGTCCACCAGTTTAGCGAAATCGAGCGAATCCCACGCCGCCGGTTTGTACTGCTTCTGCGGGTCAGCCCACCAGTCGGAATAGTGGAAATCGAGCAGGAAATGCATGCCGAGCGCGTCCGCTCGTTTCGCCATCGCGGCAACCCCGGCAAGATCGTTGTACGGCTGCTCGGGTGTGTGCCAGATCTTGAGCCGAACACTGTTGAAGCCGTGCCGATGCAGGATCGTCATCGCGTCCGCCGTGCCCTGATCATCGGAGAAGACCGCATGATGATCCTCGAGCTGCGGCAGCGACGACAGGTCCGCGCCGGTGAGAAACTCGGGGGCAGAGGAATCCGGCGCGGACGTTCGCGCACAGCCGAACAGCAGCGTGGCGGCCAGCAGTGGGATCAGGATGACGATTCGTTTCATCGTTCGGCTCATGTTGGTTCGTTCAGCGCCGTACTCAGCGTAGCAGCACGATCTTCCGGTTGACCTGCTGCCCACCGGCGTTCAGGCTGACCATGTACACGCCGGAGGCCAGCGAGTTGCTCGCGCTGTCGAATCCGCTCCACGTCACCCGGTGCGCTCCAGCTGAGTAGTGGTCGTCCGCCGATGACCACACCCTCTGCCCCATCGTGTTGTACACGACGAGCTGTGCAGCACCGGGTGAAGCGAGCGTGAATTCCAATGTGACCTGCCCGTTGAACGGATTCGGGTAGGCGTTGAACAGGGTGTGGGTACGTGCCTGTCCGGCAGGCGGATTATCCACACCGGCGAAGTTTTCGTTGAAATAGACCCAGTGCAGCGTGGTATCGGACGCCGCAAATCCGGCAGCGAGGGTAAGTTCGCGCGCCTGGTCCTCGGTCAGCGTGATCTGGTCATTGTTGACGACGGCGAAACGGTACGTTTGCGTGAACTCATCCTGCAGCATCGTGCGTGGCACGCTGAAGTGTCCCGTCCAGAACGATCCACCGCCAACGCTGAACTCTTCGCGCGTCAGCAGGACCGGCTCGTTCTGCGGCAACGGATCGCTGCCGATCACGCCGATCATGTCGCCATCATCCGGATCGAACGTGCCGTCCTGCATCAGGTGGAAGACATTCGCGCGGTACTGGATGACAACGGAATCCGGATCGGTGTCGTACGGTCGCCAGTATTGTCCCACGGACGAACCGGCTCCGTTGAGGAATTGCAGTTCGTCCTCGTAATCTTCGGCTTCGGCGACCACGAGCCGGGTGTTGCCATCCGGATCGATCGCTGGGACAACCGGCCCTTCCCAGCCGAGGCGGAGGCTGGTCGGTGTGTCGATGTCGAAGCCGGTCCAGCACTTGAAGCTGAGCGTGTCGCCGACATACATCGGGATCTCGATGCGCCAGTAATCGCCACCGATATTGTACGCGAACAGCTCGGAATCGTCACCCCAGGACACGCCGCGGCCATCGGGCAGCGTCGAACCGGTGAACCCTCGCACTTCGCCGCGAAGCTGCAGCACGTCGCCGGGGTTCAAGGTGTCCCAGACGGTGGAGGTGTTGAACGTCATGGTCACGGTGCTGACCTCGAGGTCGCCGGGGTCAAAGGCGAGGGCATTGATTGCGGGCAACGATTCGCCGTCGAAATCGAACAGGCAGGCGTTCTCCCACGGTGTCCCGAGCGTCTGGGTGCTGATCCACGCCGGTTCCCAGTAAAACGCGCCGACACCCTTGTCGCCTGGCAGGGTGCGGATAATGGTGTTCACTTCGGACAGCAGCGCGTTCTGGCCCGCCGGTGTCGCCGGATAGCCGGGCAGGACGTCATCTTCCCAGAACACGTTCGGCACGTTGTCATTCCAGCCGGTGGTGAACATGTAGGCGACTTCGGCAACGACGATGTCCTGATCGTAGTTGGTCGCGAGATCGGTCAGGTTGTCCTGCAGTACGCTGAGGTCGCCGTGCCATGTCGGGTAGTAGGATCGGCCGTAGACGTCGATCTCGACGCCGAGCTGCAGCAGGTTATCGAGGAAGCTGGTGAAGCCGCGCGCGTGGTGGATCATGATCTTGACGTCATCATCCGGACCTTCGCTGTCATGTACGGCGGAGATGCCGGCGTTGATCAGCGTCGCGAGGTTGTTCCAGTGTTCGGGGTCATTGTTGCCGCCGCAGACATTCCCGTCCGGCCACAGCATGCCACAGTCGATTTCGTTGCCGATCTGCACCATGTCCGGCATCGCGCCGGCGTCCCGCAGGTGTGTCATCACGTCGTAGGTGTATTCGTAGACGCTGTCCACGAGCGTGTCAAACTCGAGATCCTCCCACGCGGCGGGTTTGTCCTGCGTGCCGGGGTCGGCCCAGGTATCGGAATAGTGGAAGTCGAGGAGGAATTTGTAGCCTTGGGCGACGCCTTCGACGGCGGTCTGGGTGACGCGTTCAAGGTCATTGTACGGTTCGTCCGGCGTGTGCCAGATCTTGAGCCGGATCCAGTTGAAACCGTGTTCCTGCAGGATATCGAGCGGATCGCCGGCCTCGCCGCTGTCGTAAAACACGCCGCCGTTGTCGAGCACAGCCCGGAGCGAGGACACATCCCCGCCGACCATGAACTCGTCCTGCGCGACAGCGGGTGCGGACGCCCCGAGCAGGGCCAGCGTAACCAGCAGGCCCGCCAGTGGTAACCGTCGTCGTGTGAAAATCGGGGCGTTCATCCATCAACTCCTGTCGTATACAGCGATGCAAACGTTCCGTCCGCACCACGGGTGGAAATGGGGAGATACAGACACCACCCGTGATGCTGGTTCAGAACGGAACTACCCACGCAACTCGTTATCGCAGCAGAGTCACCTTGCGAACCTGCTGGAAGCTCGGGCTCGACATGCGGACGAAGTACAGACCCGACGCGACCGGCTTGCCGGACCCATCCTGACCGTTCCACGCCGCGGTGTATGCACCCGGCACCTTGACGTCGTTCACCAGGGTCGTAACCTCCTGGCCGAGAACGGAGTACACCTTGACCGTCACCTTTTCACGCGAGCCGACGATGAAGTCGATGGTCGTGGACGGGTTGAACGGATTCGGATACGCCGGGGCGAGGAACCAGGTGTCCGGACGGCTGGCGGATGACTCGTCCACATCCTGCTCCTGCGAGAAGTCCGGCGGAACCTCGACGGTGAGGTCGAACGGCATCCAGTCCAGTGTCCGCAGGGTAAACTCGTCAAACCAGATCGTTTCACCACCCGGCGTATGGAACTGCGGCCAGATGAACTGGTAGTACCGGCGTCCACGTTCCACGCCACCGCCGTTCAACACCGGTTCGTCATCCGTCGTGTAGCCGATCCGGTAGCCGAGCTGATAGACGAACGGTGCCCCGAACTCCATCGTCGTGGTGTAAACGCCGTCGCCATCCAGGTCTTCGAGATCAACGGTGTGTTCGTACGCCGGCAACCCCTGCGACAGCATCAGCACCGGGCTTTCGAAGTAGAGGTACGCGGTGTCAACACCAGGCCGGAACAACGGGTTGGTGGTGTTGACGTCTGGATCGGTGGCCGGCTCCATGTCGATGCTGAAGTGAATGTCTTCGTCCACATCGATCACGCCCTCCGGCGGAATGCCGCTGTAGAACTGGTAATCGTAGTTGTAGTCGCCGGGAACGGTCTGTTCATCCTGGTCGAGGATGGTGTAGAGCCGGTTCGCGCCGCCGGTTGAGCTCGGTTCTTCCCACAGTTCCACGCCGGGCAGGCCGGGGAAGTAGTTCGGGCTGAGCGTGTCCACGCGGGACGAATCGTACAGCACGACGTACTTGTATTGCAGCACGTCACCCGGTTGACGGGTGAAGTCCTCGGACGCGATCCAGTAGCCGAGCAGCGGCTGGTAAATCACTTCGATCGCCTGGTCCGGGATGGTCCAGCCGTTCGGGCCGGAGATCAGCAACTGGTCGCCGACGGTCTGGTCGAAGAAGCCGAGTTCTTCTAACGCGCCCGGATCGACGAGCCATGTGACCGTTGTCTCGATCAACTCCTGGCCGGTCGGCGCGCGATCATCGAACCACACCCAGTGCAGCGTGGTGTCCGCCTCGCCGTCCGCGATCATGTCGGAAATGTCGAACCAACGGTTGCTGATGTTGTTTTCCCAGACTTCGTTCGTGTTCTCGTCGTAGAAGACAAACTTGTAATTTTGCGTTTCACCGGCGGTGAGATCGTCATTCGCGACCTGGACCACGCCGGACCAGAAGGAGGCGGCGACGCCGGTGGTCGATTCACGGGTGAGCGTGACAAACGGCAGGTCCCAGTTGTCGTTCGGTGCGAGGGGTGTGCTGCCGTAGGCCGTGACCGGGCCTTCGGTGTCCGGATCAAACTCGGCGATCTCTTCATAGCCGGCCATGTTGACCCGGAAGTAGAACGCGGTCGAATCCGGTTCCTCGACATAGGGACGCCAGTACTGTTCTTTCGTGCTTTCGGAGCTGTTGTAGTACTGGATGTCGAGCACGGTGTCTTCGCTGCCGCTGATGAAAACACGGTTGTCCGTGGCGACGCCGAAGCTGTTGCTCAGCGGACCTTCCCAGCCATCCCAGACGACGGACGTGCCCGTGTTTTCATCGAACCCGGTCCAGAACTTGTACAGCAGCGTGTCGTCCTCTTCCATCTGGAAGGTGATTTCCCAGTAGTCGCCGCCGACGTTGTCCATGATCAGGTCGGACGCGTTGTCCCAGGTGATCGTGTTGCCATCGGGCAGAGTGTTATTGCCGCTGGTGACTTCCCCGCGAATCTGCACGAAATGATGCGTGTCGAGTGTGTCGAGCACGGTTGCCGCGTTGAAACGGACGGTCACATTGACCTGCGCGTACGCGGACATCGTCAGCAGCACGAGCAGTGCGAGGGCGACCAGGGCGGTGGACCGAAGCGATGTCATGAGTCTTCTCCCCATGCAAATGTGTCGTTCCGGGGACCGGCGGTGAACGCCATGATCCCGGTTCTATAGGTTGTGTTCAGCTTGTCGAGTTCATGTGATGCGAGATCTGAATCTCACAATCCGGCACCACTCTCCTACAACTGGAAACTGAGCGTAAAGCGATTCACGCCGCCGAGATACTCGAACACCTGGTACGCGTAGTCGAACCGGAAGACGCGTCCGCCGGTGGCGTAGTTCACCCCGGCGCCGAAGGTCCAGCCCCGGATCGATTCGTCGAGGAACAGGTCGTTGTATCCGGCGCGCAGGTTGAGCGCGTCGTTGATCACGCCGACTTCGAGACCGAGGTTCATGCTCGGCGCGTTGTCGTTGGGATTGACGCCGTCCAGCAGCCATGTCACCCGTACCTGATCGCTCTCCCACGCTTCCCCGGACAGACCCAGCCTCAGGACCATCGGCGGATCGAAGCTATCGGTTTTGAGCTGACTGACGACGGTTTCGTTGTTGCCCGACTGGTCAGGGGCGACATCGGCGCGGGTGTTCAGATCTTCGCCGTTCATCCGCAGCCGGGTGCCGACATTCGAGATTGCGACACCGAAACGGATGCCGTGGAACGGGGTGTCGAACAACGTGCCGACGTCAAACGCGACCCCGTTCGCGGTGGAATTGTAGATGCGTTCCTGGATGAACTTGACGGTGCCGCCGATGCTGAAGCGGTCGGTCAGGCGTGCGCCGATGGACCCGCCGACGGCGAGGCTGCCGGCGTCATAGGTTTCGCCGGTGCCCATCGGGTAGGCCGGGGTGGTGATGTCCATCGCTTCGGTGGACAGGTATGCGGCGGTCACCCCCATCGAAATGTCCGGCGTGACCGGCATGAACGCGCCCATGTAGCTGTAGTCGATACCGGGCAGCCAGTCGGTGTGGTCGAACGTCAGTTGGTAGCCGGGCAAACGGGCAATTCCGCCGGGATTCCAGAACATCACCGAGGCGTCTGTCGCCATCGAGGTGTATGCGCTGCCGAGCGCGCTGCCGCGTGCGCCTGCCGGGATGCGCAGGAAAACCGCGGCAGAGGTTCCGACCTTGGACCGGGTTTCGGCTCTGACCGGTAGCCCGGCAACGAACGTCAGCATGGTCAATGCAATCAGAAAGAGCGCGTTTCGGATCATCCGCGTTTGCAAGCAAACACGGGCACTTGACTCACGACTATTCGAGATCCGGTTGGTCCGCGTCAGCGAGCTGACACGGGCACTTGCCTTTGATGTGCCCCTGATGGCTTCGCCAGCAGGGATCATCCGCGTTTGCAAGTTTTTTAACACGGGCACGTTGATGCCTATCCGCGTCAGCAAGCTGACACGGGCACTTGTTTCCACACGGGAACGATCCAGGGTTCGACGGAGACGTTTCATTTGATGACTCCGAAGGTTCCGGTCTTTTCGCCAACCCCGGGCGCGTCGACGTGGTAGATGTAGATCCCGTACGAAATCGACAGACCCTCACGGCTCAACACATCCCAGATCGCGGTGCCGTTTTCGGCGGCGGCTTCGTGATCGATGGTGTCGATCAGCACGCCTTCCACGTTGAAGATGCGGATGGTGCAGCGTTTCGGCAGGTTGATGAAATGGATCTCACGCGGGCCGCGTCCGCTGCTGTACGGGTTGTTCGGCTCCCAGACTTCGGTGACGACGTACGGGTTCGGCACAACCCGGATATCGGCGAGATCCTCCTTTGCCGCCGCGCGTGAAATGGTGGACGCGTTCACCTCGAACTGGTACGTGTCGGACGACAGGAACGGCTTCCGCAGGCGGAATTCGAGCGTGTCGCCCGGTTCCGGGTTGCGATGGTTCGCCGCGGCGAGCAGGTTGATCTGCCACGTGTAGGTCAGCCCACCCGCGCCGTCCGGTTCGAGCAGGAACAGGATGTCCGTTTCGTCGCTGTTGTCCGGATTGGTGTTGAACAGGCCGTCCTGGCCGTACAGATCGGCGTAGGCGAACTTGACCGAATCGCCGCTGATGATGTTTTCGACGTGGATGTTGACGTCCACGGAGGGCAGCGACGCGATGCCTATCGAGGTGTCGTAGGACGCGGTTTGCGTGCCCTCGCCGACGATAATGCGGTAATCGTTGGGCCGTCGTTCGCCACGCACGCCGATGAACGTCGCCGGCGCGAACGAGGCCGGGAAAACGTCGTCATCGGTCCAGCCTGAGCGCTCGGCGTCGAGCTGCACGAGGCGCTCATTGGCCAGCGCGAGCTGGAAGCCTTCGGTAACCGGGACCGGATCGCCTTCGTTGAAGTATGGGCTGTTCTCGAGGACAACGCGATCCTCGGTGACATTACGCAGCGTGAAGTCGCGCGTGGTCAGTGTGTCGCTCGGGTCACCGGCGATGACGGTGTCGCGGAAGGTGACTTCGTAGACGTGACCGTCGAGAATCTCGGACGGATCCACGATCTCCGAAACCTCGATCAGTCCGGTTGCGCCGCCGGAGGTGTGCGTAAACCACTCGACATTCGGCGCGACATACCCGGCTGCCGGTGCGGCAGGCCGGACGACGGCGACATTCCGGCTGTGTTCGACATTGCCTTGCTGATCGACGTCGATCTGGATCGAGCTTTCGCTCGGCGCGATGTTCGCGGCGGCATAGCCGAAGTCGTAGGCGGTGACGGCGTAGAAGTAGCGCTGCCCGTTGATGACATCGTAATCGGTGAAGCTGTACTGCAGGCCGGTATCGTCGCCGAGATCGAACATGGCACCGTTGATGTCGGTCGGGTGCAGGCCGGTGATACCATCCGCGAGGTCGTACTGCGCGATTGGCCGCAGCAGGATCGGGATGCCGTCGGCGTCGGTGACAACGCGTGCGTCTTCCATCGCGGCATCGGTCGAACGGTAGACGCGATAGCCCTCGAAATCGTACGGCGTGCCGCCAATGCTCTCGATGTAGCGGTCGGTCGACTGCTCGGCGTCGGTGTCCCAGTAGAGGGTGACGCGTCCATCGCCCGGTACGGCGCGCACGGTCGGCCGGATCGGCGCCTGGGCGAACTGGTAGTCCACCTCGTACGCTTCCTTCGCGCGTTCCTGCTTCGCGATCACGCTCTGAATGTCGGCGTTCTTGTTGATGCCACCGGCGGCGATGGCGACGCTGATCGCCATGCGTTGCCGTTCACCGGGTTCGACCGGGAAGTAGCCGCTGGAGACGAAGGTGTCGTACTCGCCGGTGGGACGTGGCAGCTCGAACTGGCCGGGGACCATGAAGCGGTCCCAGAGGATGTCGTCCGCTCCGCCGTACGAAACCTGCCCCACCTGCACCTGCGAGGCGGCGGTGAGGCCGATCAGGTCGGTTTCAGTGACATCGGTCTTGTCGATGTTCGCTTCGCCGGGGAAGTCGGTTCCGGCGCCGGAGGTCGGGCGCCCGTCCCCGTCGCCTTCGTCGCCGGTGTCGGGAACGCCGTCGAGGCCGGTGTCGTTGGTGAACAGGTCCCAGTCGCCGTCGTTGTCGAAGCCATCGTCGCGGGATTCGTCAATCATCGGCGCGACGTTGGCGTAATCCAGCTCGGCATCGGTTCCGGCGACGACAAAGCCGCGCTTGATCGTGTCCCCGACCGCGAACGAGAGGTAGTTGATGTAGCGGACCGGGCGCTCGGTGCCGCTGATCTCATCAAAACGGGTAAGGTGCAGCGATTCGCGTTCGTCGATCAGGCCGTCGAGGTCGTCGTCGAACGAGTTCGCTTCCTCGGCTTCGGTCAACGTGATCCCACCCGCGGGCAGCGCGATTTCGCGGCCCTGGCTGACGACAGTTCCACCACCGACCGGATACTCGACAATGATCCGGCTGTAGTCATCCTCATCGATCAGGACGATCGACTGGCCTTCGTTGATGTGGCGCGAGGTGAAATCGGTGTCTGTGAACAGCGGGACACGCACCTCCGGGTCGCCGTCGATCTGCGAGATGAGTTCGCTGTGGTAGTCGGCGTCGCCGTCGTTGTCGATGCCGTCCACCTGGTTGCCCGGTGTTTCGAGGTAACGGATCGACGCCACGCCCACCGGATCGCTGCCGAACTCCTCGGTGCCGATGCGGTCGAGGTCGGTGAGGAACGCCGTGTCGGTTTGCAGGTCGACGTACGGTTCGTCGTCGGTGCCATCCCCGCCGACATAATCCGCGAGGAAGATCAGGAAGGACGCCTTCGGGATGCGCTTGGTGCCGTCATTCTTGATGTCGTGCACGAAGAAAATGACGTCGCTGATGAGGACCTGGGTCCAGGCGAGTGTGCGCACATCCATCAGGTAGCCAAGTCCGGCGCGGCTGGGATCGGTTTCGTCCGGAATGTACTCGTACCGGTCGTAGCTATCATCCCCGGCGCGGTAGTAGAACTCGACGTCCGCGTTGAAAATGTCCTTGCCGAAGAAACCGTTCCACGATCCGACCCAGCCGGGATCGTTGGGGTCGTCCCGTTTGTCGCGCCAGCCGCCTTCGGAAAACGGGGGCCAGCTGTCCGGATCGTCACTGCGGGCGATATCGGTCGAGGACGGGTTGAGGAAGCCCTGGATCGGTTCCATCGTCCACGAATCGCCGCTCGGGCTTTCACGCCACATCGGCATGTCGATCATTTTGATCAGGTCGCCGTTCTCGTCGGTGACTTCACCGCCGAGCCAGATGCCGACAATCGAGATGTAGACGCGGCCGGTATTCTTCGGGTACTCGTAGGTGATCGACTCGGGCCATTCGTTCGGATGGCCGGAAAGGCCGGTGTTGAACACCGATGCGCGCAGCGAATTCCCCGCCATGTTGCTGTAGCGGCGCAGGTCCGACCGTCCCCGCTGATCGGAGGGAATGTGGTCCTCCGGTTGTGCGAAGGTGGCCACCGTCAGGGTCAGCAGCAGTCCGCAGGCGATCATCCACAGCCGATGTGTTCGCTTAGAATTCATAGCTGATCCCCAGCAAGACCGAGCGCGGTTCGGAGTAGTAATCGGGTTGGATGAAGTAGCCATCGTCCGCCGTGAGCACGAGATCCTGGTTGATGGTGTAGTCGGCGAGGCCGGTGTCGTAGAAGACGTCTATCGGGTTGGCGGAATCGAACAGATTCTTTACCTGCAGCGACAGGCGGACCTGGCCGATGCCGGCGTCGAACTTGCGGAACGCGTACAGATCCATCGTAAAGCGGTTTGGCATGCGGCGGCTGTTTTCCGCGAGGCCGGCGATAATACTCCTGCCCGACCGTTCCCCGGTCAAGATCTCGGGGGTGTAAGGATGGCCGGACGAGAATCGGCCGAGCAGGGTAATTCCGTAGTATTCGCTGCCGTAGTAGGCGTTGACGTTCAACGTGTGGCGCTGATCCCAGTTCAGCGGGGTCAGCTCCTTGGTCGGTTCGGCACCGTCCAGTTGCGCCCAGTATTCGTCTTCCGGTGCGGAATTGGTGCCTTGGGCGATCTGGAAGGTGTAGTCACCGGTCAGGGAGAACCGGTCGCTGACACGGCCTTCCATGCCCAGTGTCACGCCGCGCACGGTGGCGAGGTCGCGGTTGACATAGGTGACGTAAGAAACCGTCGCCACGCTGGTCGGGATCGGCGCGCTGGCACTGATCCAGTTGCGGATGTCGCGCTGGAAACCGGTGATGTTGATCGCGAGCTGGTCGGTCAACTCCTGCGCCAGACCGAGCTCGTACATCGTGGTGCGTTGCGGCTCGAGGTCGGGATTGCCGAACGGGCCGTAAATGTCCGCCGCTTCGCTCAGCTTGCGTTCGTCGTCGTTGTAGAGCAGGCTGTATTCCGGAATCTGCTGGAAGATGCCGTACGAGAAGTGAATGATGCCCCGGTCGGTGATCGGGTAGGCGACACCGAGACGCGGACTGAGCTGGTACTTCGGTGTCGTGTCGCGATACCAGAATGCCCGGCGTTCGGCGAGCGTGTACTGGTTGTCGCCGGTCTGTTCGGAGAGGTCAATGACACCGTCCCCGTTGAGGTCGTGGTACTTGTGGATCAGCTTCAACGGGTTGTAGACATTCGGGTCCTGCTCATCTACCGGAATCTGCCCCTGCGGGTCAAACCAGTCGAAACGCAGGCCGACATTGATCACCACGCTTTCGTATTCAATCTTGTCCTGCAGGTACGCGGCAAAGGTGACCGGCTCACGGGTGTACCGGTCGTGGTTGGTGGTTGTCGCGGCCTCGATGGACGGCACAAACGGGACAATCTCCCCGCCGGACGGTTTCGTCTTCGGCACGAGCGTGTAGTCGTTGTAGTAGATCTCGTCCAGCTGCAGTTGCAGGCCACCCTTGAGCTGATGCGAATACGTCACCTGGCTGGTCACGTCCAGCTTCGCGAGGTTGCTGGTCGTGCTGCGCTTGAAGATCGAGAGGTCGGTTCCGGCGGTGGCGAAGGTGTAGCCGGCGGTCAACGCCGAATCAGGGTGAACATAACGGCTGTCGCGCGAATCGTCGTAGAGCTGGTACGTGGATTCGTTGTATCGATTGGCGTACGACAATTCGGCGAACGTGTTTTTGTTGAACAGCCACGTACCCTTCAGAATGCCCGCGAAACCGTTGCTTTCGCTGTAGCCATACCCGTCCGGGTTGTAGCGGTAGGTGTGGTTGTACGACCGTCCCCGGTAGTGGCTGCCGAGCAGGTCGGCTTTCAGTTGCAGCTTCGGGGTCACCGACCAGTGCAAGGTTGCTTGCCCGCTTTGGTTACGGCTCTGTTGCATCGGGACATACGAGCTGTCGCCGGGAGTGAGTACGGTTGTGCTGTCTTCGGTCATGTACCCCCGGCCTTGCGGCAGGTACCAGCGGGAGCCGTAGATGTAGCCCTCGTTGTAAAGCTGCTTGCCGGAGATGAAGAACGTCAGCTTGTCGCGAATGATCGGTCCGCTGAGGCTGACGCTTTGGGTGCCGGTGGAGGCGACGCTGAGGTCGTCAATGTTCGGGAAGACGTCGGTGCGGCTGCTGAGATAATCGCCCGCCTGCATTTCGGCGGACCCGTGCCACTCGTTGCTGCCGCCCTTGGTGGTGATGTTGACGATACCGCTCATTGCGTTGCCGTATTCAGCGTTGAACGCCCCGCTTACCACCTGCAGTTCGGCGACGGCCTCATTGTGAATGTCGAACGCCTGCGATTTGTCGTAATCGTCGGTGATGCTGATGCCGTTGATCAGATAGTTGACCTCGGAAGCCCGCCCGCCACGGATGTGCAGGCCGCCGTCCCGGCCGCGCACAACCCCGGCCTGGCGGTCGATGACTTCGTCCAGATTTTCCACCGGCATGCGGTCGAGATCCTCGGCACGGACATGCGATTCCATCGAGGTCTGGTCGCGGCGCACGAGCGGGCGCTCGGCGGTGATCACCACTTCCTCGCCGGAGATCGCGGACGGCGTCATCTCGATTTCGATATGCGACGTCACATCCGTGAGGACCTGCACATCCTCGACGACAACCGTGCTGTAACCGATGAAACTCGCCTTCAGGGTGACGTTGCCGGGCGGGATGCGGAGGATGACGAACCTGCCGTCGATGTCGCTGGACGCGCCGAGGGTCATCCCCTCAACGACCACCGCCGCGCCTGGCAACGGTTCGCCAGTTTCGTCGTCGGTGACGGTGCCGATGATCTTTCCGCTGGTCTGAGCATGGACCGGCCCTGCGATCAGGATCGCCAGCAGCAGGATCAGGCAGGGCAACACAACGAATCGCAACAATTTCATGCGTCAGTACACCCCCGCCAGTTGGATGTCGTCCAGTCGTTCCATGCGTACCTCGATCACCAGATCCGCGCGTTCGCGTGCGACGAAATCCTTCAGCAG
This sequence comes from bacterium, assembly GCA_963675295.2. Classification (GTDB taxonomy): domain Bacteria; phylum Electryoneota; class Electryoneia; order Electryoneales; family Electryoneaceae; genus BMS3BBIN04. The sequence goes on along the minus strand of CAXXKJ010000001.1, from coordinate 86,721 downwards.
CGCGCGCCGGTTGCGCTGTTTGTAAACCGTCACCAGCTCGTCGCGGAGGTCGTCAAAGGCTGGATGCTCGGCCGGAATCCGGTTGTCGACGCGGAAGAAACCGAAATGGGTGGCATCCAGATCAACAGGGCCAATCCACTGACCGGGCTGCAGCTTCCACAATACACTGACTTCCGGGCCGAGTTCCTTGCGTGTGAAATGGCCGAGTGTGCCACCATGGGCTGCGTTGTCTGCATTGCTCGAATATTCCCGCGCCAGCCGTGCGAAGGGTTTGCCGTCACGCAGGCCGCGTTCGACCGCGTCCGCGTCAGCGCGTGAGTCGACGATGATGCCGCTCAGTGCAATCCGCTCCGGCTGAGCGAAGCTGTCGTGCTCACGGGCCAGCAACGCGCGCAGGCTGTCGTCCGGGATTTCGGTGGATGCGAGGATATCGTCCTCGACCTGGGTCAACAGCCACGTGTCGAACTCGTAGCGGACCGCACGGGTGTAAGCTTCGTCCTGGTCGAGGTGATGTTCGCGGGCGGTTGCAAGCATCCGGTCACGCGCCAGCAGCCCCGCGATCAGGTCGGCGAGGGCGTTAGGAGTGTCCACCCAGCCGAGTTCGGTGGCTGTGGCGTTGCTCAACGTGGTCAACACTTGCGTGACAGTCATCGGGCCGTTTGCGGTGGTCAGCAATTCGCGGTTGAGCAGATTGGGTGGCGTATTGGTGGTCAACGCCGGCAGGATCGGGCCTTCGCCGTCTGTCGCGAGATTCCAACGGTCGTAGACGGCGGCCAGCGTGTTATCGTTGAAGGCCAGTTGCAGCTCATCGCGTACGGCTTCCGCGTGCGACCGTGTCGCCTCAGTGCGTTTCCGGCTGCACAGATACGTTTCGAGGTTCGCCTCCTTCTCGAGGAACTGCTGCTCGGTGATCATCGGCGGACGGCTGCGGTCGAGCACCTCGAGGATGCTGTAGCCGTGCTTCAGCCTGACCGGCTCGGACACGGTGTTCAGCGGCAACGTGTACGCCGCTTCCTCGAACGCCTGGTCCATCTCGTCCACGGTGAACCGGTCCAGTTTTCCGCCGCTGTTTCGCAGCGCCGGATCGGTGAAGACCTCAGTCGCAAGAGCGGTCCACGACTCGCCGTTTTGCAGCCGCGAACGGAGGGTTTGTGCTTCCGCAAACGTTTGCGCATACAGATGGCGCGCCGTAACCGTTGTCTGCATACGGATATAGAGCGTTTCCAGCTCGTCGCGGGTGATGCTGATGTCCGGGAGGATGAACTGCTCGGTGTAGCGGTCGAGGAGCAGAGCCTGTTCGATCAGCTTGCGGCGGTGTTCGGCTTCCGGGGTATGGTCCATCCGCTGCCGACGGGCGGCGTTGAGCAGCACCTCTTCGTCAATCATCTCGGCGAGTAGGTCCTGGCGCAGGTCGGCGTTCGCGGGCAATCCCTGAAGTTGTGTCAGGTCGAGATATCTCTGCTCATACTGCGCTTTTGTGATTTTAGAATTTCCGACAAATGCGACAATTTCGTTTGCGTTTTTGTCGGCACGATTGCAGGAGAAGAGGACGAGCAGCGGGATCAGACAGAGGGCAAGTGTCAAAGCTTGGGGAAGCCTTCTGCGGCTGGACATCGTGTGTTGAACCGTCGAGATCGGCATGATGTTCTCCAGAAAAGAACGATCACCCTCGCCATGCAAACGTTTGCATAATACACCAGACTCGGACGGTTTGTCAAGACCTCACGCGGTGTGAACGGAAAATGCAATGTACGGCAGCGAGTATGGCGAGCCAAACTGTCAGCTTTGCGGGATCCGCTTGAGTGTTGCTTCTCCCACAAGTGTCGTTGATGAGCCACGGCGGGCACATCTTGTTGGTCATGCCCAGCGGGCCCGGATTCTACATAACCTATTGATAAATAAAACCCTAAGAGAATTGGCCCTGCAGTTGCTCAACTCCGGTGCAGCAACGAAGGAGGGTCCGATGATGAGTTCGTTCCGAAAGTGTCTTGCATACAGCCGCAGCAAACAGGTGACACGGTTGGTGCGGTTTGCGTTGCGGCAGAAGTTCCTCACCATGTCGCGGATTGAACCGTCCACGCCTGCCGAAGATCGCAAGGGGGTGGATTTCTGGGTGGTACTTCGGGATGGCACCCGTATCGGGATTGACGTGAAGGCGCAGCGGAATTATGTCGGCTGGCTGGCGTTGGAAACGTGGTCATCAGTGGAAAAATCGGTGGTCGGCTGGACATTGCGCGAGGATGTGCTGACCGAGTACGTGCTCTGGATCTGGCCGAATAAGCGGCGGTTTGCGCTGGTGCCATTCCGGCCGTTGCGGACGGTGTTTCGTGAGTTCGGGCGGGACTGGTACGTCAACCACCCGGTCTCCCGCCAGTTCACCCAGGCCGACTGGAAACGGAAACGTCCGAGCTATCACTCTGAGATGGTGCTGGTTCCGTTCCATACCGTCGCCGGCGCGATGCGTGAACTACGTCTCATCAACACCGGGCCGGATACATTGCAGTCACTGGCTTGACGCGCAGGTGTTCCGTCTCGCATCTGCGGACGCTGCGTTCGTCGGGAGTCACCGAACGGTGCGTTCGTCGAGCATGACGAGCAGCGAATCGCCGTCAAGCTGTGTTTTGTATTCGACCAACGGGCGTGGCGCGGGGCCGGTTGTGGGCACACCCTCGATGGTGAAGCGGCTGATGTGGCATGGGCATTCGAGGCCGCCATACGCCGAGACGCTGACTTCGCAGCCCTGGTGTGTGCACCACGAATCGTACGCACGCCAGACTCTCTCCTCCGTGCAGGCGATAATCAGACCCCTGTCCAGCGGGGTGTCGTGCAGACTGACAGCATTCCCGGCGCGTTGCAGGCTCGGGTGGTCGCTAAGGGCGATGGCGACGGTTCCGGACGCCTCCGGCGGCAGCGACTCGTTCTTAGCTTTTCCGCAACCCCAACTAAGAAGCACGGTTACGACCACCGTCAGCAGGAAAACCCGGCTGTACGCATAGCTGAATTGGTAGCTCACGGCCTGTCCCCTCCGAAACTCAGCGTTTTGCGATTTCCCATTCGGCAAATTTGTGAATAAGCCGTAATCGAAACAACAGGTTGTGAACGGAAAATGCGCAGTCACGGGAATGGGTTCACAAAGTTTGGAGTAGAATTTACCTCTCCTAACACTATTATGTGGGATTGTGCACAAGAGCGAGGCCTTGTCGTGGTTGAAAAAGGTCTGGACTTAGAAATACAACTGTAATACTGATTGAAAAACAGTAATACCGGTTAACTACTTGTGATTGCTTGCGGAAAATCGGCGTATCCCACAGATTGAGTGTGCATTCGTCACGGTTCCGGCCCGGTTGGGTCTTTTTGGGTTTTCCGGGCTGCGGTTCTTTTACACACCATTCATCTGCTCGGGGTACGAATTATGGCGACTACGATTGTCATCGATCCCGTGACCCGGATTGAGGGTCACCTGAAGATCGAGGCGGTTGTTGATGGAGGCGTGGTCAAGGAGGCGCGCAGTTCCGGCACTCTTTGGCGTGGCATCGAACAGGTCCTGCAGGGCCGGAATCCGTTGGACGCCCAGCGCATCACCCAGCGGATCTGTGGTGTCTGCCCATCCGCGCATTCCACGGCATCAACGTTGAATCTGGACTCGGCGTTCGGTATTGCCGACCAGATCCCACACAACGGCCGTGTGCTGCGCAACCTGATCTTCGGCTCCAACTTCATCCAATCCCACATCCTGCATTTCTACCACCTGACGGCGTTGGACTATGTCGACGTGACGGCGGTAGCGGGCTATCGCGGCAACGATCCGCACCTGAACCAGGTCGCGGACTTTATTGGCCGCGGATCGCTGGGACCGTTTGTTCCGCGGTATGAGGGGGATTACCGTCTGCCGAAGGCGGTCAACATCGAGGCGACGAAGCATTATGTGCAGGCGCTGGATATGCGCCGTGTGTCGCAGGAGATGCTGGCGATTTTCGGTGGTCACATGCCGCACAACATGTCCATCGTGCCGGGGGGGTGCACCGAACAGGTGTCGGTGGACAAGATCGCCGACTTCCGTTGGCGGCTCGAGAAGCTGCGCTATTTCATCGACAACGTGTACCTGGCGGATGTGATCGCGGTGGCGGAGGTGTACAGCGATTACTTCGGCATCGGCGGGGGCACGGACAACTTCATGGCGTACGGCGTCTTCGAGCTGGACAACGAGCCCGACCTGACGAAGCGCAAGCGGATGCTACCCGGCGGCCGGGTGAACATCAAGAACCTCAAGCCGAAGCAGTTGGATCCCTCGAAGATCACGGAGGACGTGCGCCATTCCTGGTACTCCTCCGAGTCCCACCTGCATCCGAGCAAGGGCGAAACGGTTGCCGCGCCGGGCAAGAACGGCGCGTACTCGTGGCTCAAATCGCCGCGGTACGACGGCGACGTCTACGAAGTCGGCCCGTTGTCCCGTCAGTTGAACGCGTACGTGCAGGGTGTCGAACCGACGGTCTCGCTGGTCAACGACACGCTCGGCCATTTCAACGCCGGCCCGGGCGCGTTGCAATCGACGCTCGGCCGTCACGCGGCGCGGGCGATCGAATGCAAGATCGTGGCGGACGCGATGGCGGACTGGTTGCTCGAGCTGAAGCCGGGGGAACCGTCCTGCGCGGTCTACGACATCCCGGATGAAGGCGAAGGGATGGGCATCACGGACGCTCCGCGCGGTGCGTTGGGCCACTGGGTGTCGGTCAAGGGCAAGAAGATCGCGAACTATCAGGCGGTGGTGCCGACAACGTGGAATGGCGGCCCGCGTGACGACAAGGGCCAGCCCGGTCCGTTCGAACAGGCGATGGAAGGCACACGGATCAAGGACGCGAAGAATCCATTCGAACTGGTTCGCATCGTGCGTTCGTTCGACCCGTGCCTCGCCTGCGCGATTCATGTCGTGGATGGAAAAAAGAACGATCTCGGCAAGTTCGTGGTGAGCTGATGGATTCGGGTGAACGACAGAGTGTGGCGCCGGTTCTGGTGCTCGGCGTGGGCAACCTGATTCAGCGGGATGACGGTGTGGGGGTGCACGCCATCCAGCAGCTGATGCAGGAGGCATTCCCGGCGGAGGTCGAGCTGTTTGACGGCGGCACGGCAGGCTATGACCTGCTGCCGGTGCTGGCGGACCGCAAGGCGGTGATCGTGATCGATGCCGTCGACGCGAACCGTGAGCCGGGCACCCTGTTCCGTTTCACCCCGGATGATGTCCCGCCGGATTTCACCGGCTACGACTCGATTCATCAGCTGGGTCTGATGGAAACGTTGCACATGACGACGCTGCAGGGGAACGCGCCGGAGCGCGCGGTGATTTTCGGCATCCAGCCGGGAGTGATCGACTGGGGCGACGAGCTGAGCGTACCGGTGGCGCGTGTGGTGCCACGAGTGCTGGAGCTGGTCCGGGCGGAGATTGACGACGCCCTGGCCGCGTTGACTGAACAAGCAATTGCAAGGACATAGAACCAGGAGGATGCAGTGGGCGAAAGAAAAGAAATCACGCGCCGGTCATTCCTGAACCTGGTAGGCACGAGCAGCGCGGGGATAGCGGGCATGAGTGTGCTCGGGCTTCCCGGCTTCAACCAGCTGTTCGCCCAGGCCGTGAAGGATTTGCCCGTGCTGTGGCTGCCGGCGGGATCGTGTACCGGTTGCTCCGTGTCGCTGCTGAACAGCCTGAGCCCGACGATACAGGATTTGCTGCTCGGTGAGGTGTTGCCGGGCGCGCACGTCAGCCTGCAGTTCCACGCCACGGTTATGGCCGGGCAGGGTCAGCAGGTGATCGACGTGCTGGACAAGTACAAGGAGGCCGAACCCGGCTCGTTCGTGCTCGTGATGGAGGGTGCGTTGTCCACAAAGGACGACGGCGTTTACTGCGAGGTCGGCGAACACAACGGGCACGGCATTCCGTTGAAACAGCATTTTGACGCGCTGGCCCCGAAGGCGATGGCGGTGATCAACATGGGGACGTGTTCGTCGTTTGGCGGCATCCCCGCCGCTCCGCCGAATCCGACTGGCATTCAGCCGGTGGGCGAGTACATGAAGGCTGCGGGGATGAGCACGCCGTACGTGAACGTTCCCGGTTGCCCGCCGCATCCGGACTGGTTTGTCGGCACGGTGGCGACGGTGCTGCTCGGCGGTCTGGACATGCTGAAGGTGGATGAGCATGGCCGTCCGCTGGCGTTCTACGGCAAGCTGATGCACGACAACTGCGAGTTCCGCGGCAACTTCGACAAGGGTCAGTTCGCACAGAATTTCGGCGACAAGGCGTGCCTCTACAAGCTGGGCTGCAAGGGTCCGGTGACGCATGCCGACTGCCCACGCCGTCGTTGGAACAGCGGGGTGAACTGGTGCATCGGGTCGGGCAGTCCGTGTATTGGCTGTGTCGAACCGAGCTTCCCGTACAAGATGGACATGTACGAAGTGGTCCACATCCACGAGCAGACCGCACCGGACGCGTATCCATTGGTTGATGGCCAGAAGGGCGGCGGTGTTGATCCGCTCACGACGGGTATCGTCGGTGGTTTTGCCGGCGCGGCGATCGGTGTCGGAATCGCCAGTTCGCGTGCGAAGAAGAAGGCGGAAGCGGCTGACGCAGAGCCGAAGGAGGGGTGATGGAAGACAACCGCAGATCCTTCCTCAAGCTCACCGGAGCGTTGATCGGGTCGAGCGCGTTCGCGCCCGAGCTGCTGGCGTCCGTGGGCGGTGGCGAGGCGGGGTCGATGATTGATGAGCAGTGGGGAATGCTCAACGATGAAGCCTCCTGCACCGGCTGCAAAACCTGCCAATATGTCTGCAAGCAGCGGATGGGATTCAAGTCGGCTGGTGATTCCCCGATCTACGACAACCCGCGCGACCTGAACGCGGAAAACTACACCGTGGTGCAGCTTTTCCCGGGCGACGCTGAAGATCACCATCAGTACGTCAAACGGCAGTGCATGCACTGCAACGATCCGGCGTGCGCGGCGGCATGTCCGGTCAGCGCGTTAATCAAGCGCGAGGACGGGCCTGTAACGTACAACCCGGACAAGTGCATCGGTTGCCGCTATTGCATGGTCGCGTGTCCGTTTGATGTGCCGACCTTCGAGTATTCCTCGGCGACACCGAAGATCCAGAAGTGCGACATGTGTGTCGACCTGGTGGTGCAGGGCAAAAATACGGTGTGTTCAGATGTCTGCCCGCGCAACGCGATCAAGACCGGCAAGCGCAAGGACATGGTCGCGGAAGCCTACCGCCGCATCAAGGCCGACCCGGAGAAGTACATCGACCACGTCTACGGTGAGCATGAAGTCGGCGGAACGGCCGTGGTGTATATCAGCGGCGTCCCGTTCGACAAGATCGGCTTCAAGGAATATGATGCGACGCCGATCCCCGCGCTGCCGCAAAGCATCCAGCACGGCATTTTCAAGTACTGGGTGACGCCGCTGGCGTTGTTCGGCATGCTGGCGGTGACCCGTGGCGCGATGTTGAAGTGTGATCCCGATGACCAGGGTTGCATCGAGGAGTGAGCCATGACGGAACAGAACTACCGTCTCCCCCGTCCTCACCTGCCAACCAAGGCTGAGGTCGAGGAATACGAAAACGTAATGGAGCGGTACCCGCGCGCACCGATGCGGAAACCACTCTGGACCCCGGGCTTTACCGCCGGTGTGGCGATTATCATCGCCGGTTTTGTGCTCGTGATGATCCGGCTGATCTTCGGATTGGGCGCGGTGACGAACCTTTCGGACGGGTACCCATGGGGCCTGTGGATCACGTTCGACGTGGTGATCGGGATCGCGTTGGCCTCGGGTGGGTACACGACGGCGGCGCTGGTGTATGTCTTCAATCAGGGCCAGTTCAGCCCGTTGATCCGTCCCGCAATCACCACCGCGCTGCTTGGCTATGCGATGGCGGCGTTCGGTGTGTTTGTCGACGTTGGCCGCTGGTGGCAATTGTACAACCCGATCCTGCCGGACAACTGGAATGGCGGGTCGGCGTTGTTCGAGGTCTCGATCTGCGTGATGGCCTATCTCACGATCCTCATCATCGAATACCTGCCGACGTTGACCGACCGATGGATCCAGGACGGAAAGGGCGGGCTGGCACGATTCTCGATGAAGATCCGGCCGTGGCTGGACAAGGTGATGATCGTCTTCATCCTCGCCGGGATCGTGGTCTCGACGCTGCACCAGTCATCCCTCGGCGCAACGATGCTGATCGCGCCGCACCGGCTGCACGCGTTGTGGTTCACGCCATGGCTGCCGGCATTCTTCCTGTTTTCCTCGGTGGCGGTCGGCTGGCATGTGGTGATTGTCGAGAGCATTCTGTCGGCACGCACCTTTGGCCGTGAACCGGAAATGCCGTTGCTCGCCGGTCTGGCGCGGCGGTCAATCCTGTTCCTAGGCTTTTACGTGACGATGAAGTTCTTCGACCTCGTCTTCTACGACAAGTTCCACCTGCTGTTTGAGTCGTGGTACGGCGCGTTGTGGTTTGGCGAACTTCTCGTGGTCGGGATGATTCCGGCGCTGTTGCTGTCGGTGCCATGGATTCGGCGAAATCCGAGGTACCTAATGTGGACATCGTGGCTGGTGATCGCCGGGCTGATCTTCAACCGCGCGAACGTGTTCATGTTCGCGTACTCGCCACCGAACGGCTGGAGTTACTTCCCGACGATCTGGGAGTTCCTCATCTCAGCGATGATGGTGGCGATAATTGTGGTCGGGTACAAGCTATTTGCCAATTACTTCCCGGTGCTTGACCGTCAGGAACCGGCGGCGACCGCGAAGAGCTGACGAGGCCATCTGTGTTTGATACGACTGAATCGACCCCGGTTTCTCCCGAAGAGCGGCCGGGGTTTCCTGCCTACAGCGAGGAGACCAACGATCTGCCGGAAGATCGCGACAACAAGATCGCGTTGTTCCGGGACATGTGCGATCTCAGCGCGGACGACATCGACAGCATCGAACAAACCCGCGCGGTGCAGAATGACTGGGAGGCAATCGACCCGGCCGGCGCGCGGGAGTTTTTCCGCATCCGTCTCGAGCAGAATCCCGACTCTGCGTTGCACAACTACCTCTTCGGCCGTCTGGTCAAGTCGCAGAAGGATGCTGTCTTTCACGCCCGCCGGACCATCGAACTCGCGCCGGACTGGGTGTACGGCTACCGGCTGCTGATGAACATCTACGGCCTCTGCCTGTTCCGTCTCGAGTGTCGGCACGAAGTGCAGCAGCAATTGTTGCAGGAACTCGAGCAAGACGCGGCGTTGTTCGAACGTGTTCTTGAGGGCACCCCGGATCACGGTGCGCTGCTCGGCTACGTGTTCGACTACTACCTCTACACGCAGCAGCCGAAGCAGGCACGCGCGGTGATCAAGAAGGCGCGGAAGATGCGTCAGGACTGGGCGCTCGAAAATGACGCCCCGATGCTGGTCAAGGCCAACGAGGGCAAGCTGAGCGCGGTGCGGCGGTATGCGGCCGAGGTGGTGCACTGGCGGATTTCGCAGGGGCAGCTCAGCTCACGTCAACGTGAGCTGGCGATCATGGAGTACCTCGTTTTCCTCTACCGGCGTGGGTTTGCGTTCGAAAACGCGCTGAACGTGATGGACGAGTGGAAATCGAGCGTCCCGGAGGAATACCTGCCCGGGGTGTATTTCGACCGTGCCCGCTTCCTCGCGTTGCTCGGTCGGGTGGATGAGGCGTTCGAATCGCTGCGCGAAGCGATCCGTCTCGGGTTCGACAACCTGGATCGTGCGGAATTGCATCCGTGTTTGCTGCGCCTGCGTGCCGATCCACGCTGGGAACAGATCCGCAAGAAACTGAGCCGCAACTACCTCGCGGGCTATGAGAAACGCAAGACGGAGGCGTTGGCGGGCAAGATGGACACCCCCGCGCCGGAGTTCGAGCTACCGGACGAATTCGACAATATCGTTCGTCTGCCCGATCTGGCGGGCCGGATTGTGATTCTCGAGTTCTGGTCAAGTGGCTGCCAGCCGTGCCGGACCGGCATCCCGGAGCTGAGCGAGTTCACCCGTCACGACGCGGGCAGGAAAGTGCGCGTGTACATGGTCAATGTCGCCAACGAAAACCGGCAACAGGCGCGCAAGTTCATCGACATCCGGCGCTACAAGGCGCACCTGCTGTTCGGTGACGATCGCACGAAGAAACTGTTCAAACTGGCGATGATCCCGGCGACATTGGTGCTCGACCCGAACGGGCACATCCGCTTCCGTGAGGACGGCGTCAAGCTGGGCATCCGTGAACGGCTCAACTGGTGGGTCGACGACCTGAAGAAGGAGTTTGAGGGGCAGTAGGTGATCGGTAATCAATAATCGGTAGACGGTGAACGGTGAACGGTGAACGGTGAAAGATGGATGACGCAGGTGTGTCATTCTGAACGGAACGAAGAGAAGTGAAGAATCTCCAACTGTGGAAAGGGTTTGCTAAGCTGGAGATCCTTCACTGCGTTCAGGATGACACCAGGGGACTCAACTCGGGGACACTTTGGGGACAAAGTGTCCCCGGCAGACTGCTGACAAACCCCGTCATTTGATGGGGTTTGTTTTGTATTCACACGGCACATCCTACTGGTTGGATTTGTGGTATAGTTGGCAGGTTGTGTTTGGTTCTTCGCTCGATTTTTCTATCGAGACCGTTGAGCGTGGTGCGCTGGGATAGAAGACCGGCTAAATAGGTCCATAGTCTTGAGATAGAGGGGTGTTTCGCCATTGTCATGGCGATCTTCTTCATGTTCTGGCAGGCGGCGGACAGCAGGCATTGTTCACGTGCTCCGGCTATCGAGCGCAGCCGGGCATAGCGATGGCCATACAGTTGTTTGGCTTCGCCGAAGCTGCGTTCGACCGTCTCCCGTCGTCGCCGGTACGTGGCCCGTCCGCGTTCTGTCCGAGCGGTCGCGATCATCTTTTCACGGCTGGCCTGCCACACGTGCCGGGTGACCACCTTGCGGTGATTGGCGCTTTCGGTGCATTGCTGCAACAGGGGACAGAGGACACAGCGCGACGGGTCGGAAACATATTCCTGGTAGCCTTCACGTGTCGTCGTGCGATACGGTAGTGTCTGGCCGCCGGGACAGTGGTAGACATCCCCCAGCGAATCGTACACAAACAGTCGTTTTGCCAGCATTCCCTTCTTGCGTGTCGTACGTACCGAGCCGATCACGCCGTCGATCTTTCGATCCTCCAGCCCCTTGCAGATGGCGGCGGTATTGTAGCCGGCGTCGTGACCGACCCTTTCCACCGGGAAGTGGAATTTGCAGATCTGCGCATCGAGGCGCTCAAGGTAGGGGGTGCTGTCATGCACATTGCCGGGGGTGACATGCGTGTCGGTGATGATTCCGGCCTTGTTGTCTACGGTACGGTGGTCAAGGTAGAAAAAGCCCTGCGGCTTGCCGTCCCGCACCATGAAGCCGCTGTCCGGATCGGTGGTGCTGACCTTGATTTCCTTTGTCGCCGGCGGTGATGAATCGTCATTGTCACGTTTCTTCAGTGGCTTTTTGCCATGCGCCAGGCGATCCGCATCCACCGCCTCTTCCAGATCGGACAGATACGACTTCGTCGCCACTGTCACCTGCCGCTTCTTGAACTTCTTCTTGTTCGCGCTGGCTTTCAGGTGCGTCGAATCGGTGAACAAGACCCGGCCATCGACCAGGCCACGACGGATCGCCAGCAGCACGATCTCGTCGAAGATCTCCTGGAAGATGGTGCTTTCACGGAAACGGCGTCGTCGATTCTGGCTGATCGTGGACGCGTCCGGCACCTTGTCACGCAGATCCAGCCCGAGGAACCAGCGATAGGCAACATTGACCTGGATCTCACGCACCAGCTGACGCTCGGACCGAATTCCGTACAGGTAACCGATGAACAACATCTTGAACAGAAGGACAGGGTCAACAGCCGGACGGCCATTGTCGGCGCTGTAGAGATGCTTTACACGATCCCGGATAAACGAAAAATCAATTGCCGCATCAATCTTCCGCAAAAGATGATCGTCCGGGACCAAATCGTCAATGTAAATAAGCTCCGCTGCGCTTTGATGAGCTTTGGAAGTAGGTAGCATCTACAAAGATACAAAACAAATCCCCACAGGTCGAGAGCCCGTGGGGACTTTGTCAGCAGTCTGTCGGGGACACTTTGGGGACAAAGTGTCCCCGGTTCCATTTCCATCAGCTCCTGGTCCGCCGTCCGTAGACCGCCGTACGTAGTCCGCAGTCCGTAGTCCGTTGCCCGTAGCCCTCAGCCCGCCGTCCACAGCCCTTTCTCATGCCTCACCCTCCGTCAATTCCGGCTTTGACTCTCTTCCGGTTCATGCTTCCTGACCGTATCCTGTCTCACCGGCTGAACACGACCCATAGACGACACCTCAGCCGCCCACGACCAACCCGGAGACCCCGATGCCTGACCCGCAAGCGCTGTATGCTGACCTGCGCGCCCGGATGCGCGAAGCAACGACCCTCGAAACGATTACCGCGGTGCTCGAATACGACGATGAGACGGTGATGCCGGCCGCGGCGGCGGACTACCGTGGCGAACAGGCGTCGTTGATCAACGGCCTGCGGCATGACCGATTCACCGACCCGAAAGTCGGCGAATTGCTCAGTGAGCTCGAGGCGGCGGATGCGTTCGAAGCGGGCTCGGCGGAAGCGGTCAATGTGCGTGAGTGGCGGAGGGAGTATGACCGTCAGGTGAAACTACCGCGCAAGCTGGTGCAGGAGATCACCGAGACGTCCGTTCGAGCCCGGAACGCGTGGATCGAGGCACGTGGCAAAAACGATTTCCCGCTGTTCAAGCCGTGGCTGGAGAAAACCTTCGACCTGCAGAAACAGGTGGCGGACGCACTCGGCTACGAGGATGATCCGTACGACGCGTTAATCGACCAGTACGAGATCGGCGCAAAGACGAAGGACGTGGCGGAGATCTTCAAGAACCTGCGCGAATCATTGGTCACGATGATCCACAAGATCCAGGACGCCCCGCGTCAACCGGACATGAGCGCAATCGAGGGCAACTTCGACATCGAGGCGCAGAAGAAGTTTGTGCGCGAAGTGGTGACGACACTCGGCTTTGATCCGGATCGTGGCGCGATCGGGATCGCGCATCACCCGTTCTGCACCACGCTCGGCCCGAACGATGTCCGTATCACGACACGCTACGAGGAAAAGCGGTTCGATACGGCGTTCTCGAGCACGGTGCACGAGGGCGGGCATGCGATGTACGACCAGAATGTGCGGCAGGATGAGTGGGGCAACCCGATGGGGCAGTTCCTCACGCTCGGCGTGCACGAGTCCCAGTCCCGTTTCTGGGAGAATCAGATCGGCCGCACGCGTGCGTTCTGGGAGAAGTGGTGGCCGGTGGCGAAGGGCTATTTCCCGCAATTGGCGAATGTGGACATGGACGCGTTCCTGTTCGCGATGAACGCCGCGCAGCCGTCGTTGATCCGGGTCGACGCCGACGAGCTGACGTACAACCTGCACATCATGATCCGGTTCGAGCTGGAGCTGGCAATCTTGCACGGAGATTTATCGTACGACGATGTTCCGGCGGCGTGGAACGAGCGCTACCAGGACTACCTCGGGGTCGAGGTGCCGAGCGATGCGGATGGCTGCCTGCAGGACATCCACTGGTCACTGGGAATCATTGGCTATTTCCCAACCTACGCCTTGGGCAACCTCTACGCCGCACAGTTCGCGCACGCGTTGAGCCGTGACCTCGGCCCGTTGGACGACCTGGTTCGTGCGAGCCGGTACGACGACATCCGCGGTTGGTTGACGACCAACATCCACAGCCAGGGCCGCAAGTATACGCCGAAGGAGCTGATTGAGAAGGTGACCGGTGAAGCGCCGACGTCGAAGTATCTGGTCGACTACCTCGCGGATCGGTTCGGGACGTTGTACGGGATTGAGTTGTAAACGGTTAGGGTATGATCAGGCGGGACACTTACTCCTGTAAGTGTCCCAACACGACATCGTTGCGGGGACACTTTGAGGACAAAGTGTCCCCGGTTTCGTTTCTCCTGGCCCGCCATCCGTGGTCCGCAGCCCACAGCCTATAGCCTGCTTTCACGCCAGCCCATGTTGCAGCAGCAGGGCGTGGTCGTTGAGGATGGTATCGGTGGGGCCATTCGCCGCGACGCTGCCGTGTTCAAGCACGACCACCCGTGTGCACAGTCGCCGCACGAACTCGAGGTTGTGGGACGCGATCACCATCGGCAGCCGCATGGCGTCCAAGGTGTCGCCGAACTCACGTTGGCCGCGCGGATCGAGGCCGGCGGTGGGTTCGTCGAGGACCAGCAGCCGCACCTTCATCGCGAGCACGCTGGCGAGGCTGGCGCGCCGTTTCTCGCCGATGCTCAGATGCCACGCATTCCGCCCTTCCAATCCAGCCAGCCCGACCTGCCGCAGGAGATCATCAATGTGGTCCGGTGAACCGCCGTTCCGTTTGTCGAGCCCGAACGCGATGTTCTCGGCGACGGTCGGCAGAAAGAGTTGATCGTCCGGGTTCTGAAACAGGAAGCCGACGCGTTGCCGGATCTGCTTCAGGTTGGACACGTTCACTGGCATCCCATCCAGCACCACCTCGCCGGTTTTGCTTTGCAACAGGCCGTTCAGGTGCAGCAGCAACGTGGTCTTACCGGACCCGTTCGCGCCGAGCAACCCGACTCGCTCGTCGTTCCCCATCATGAACGAGACGTCCCGCAGCGCGGTGGTGCCGTCCGGGTAACGATAGCTGAGGTGCCGGATGCGGATCAGTTCGCTCATGGCAGCACCCACAGGATGAGCAGCGTGATCAGGCCGGCTGAATCCAGCACGACGAAATCACGCACGGCCAGCCGTGCCGGATGGAGCGAATCGCCCGCCGCGCCTTCATAGCCACGCGCGAGCATCGCCATGTGGATGCGTTCCCCGCGCTCGATCGAGCGCAGGAACAATGACCCGGCCAGCTTGCCCGGCATGCGGGACTGCCAGATCCACGCGCCGGTGTGCCCCCGTGCAGCGAGGGAACGGACGAGCTGCACACGTTCGGCGTTGAGCACATCGAGGAACCGGTATGCCATCGCGAGAATGTCGAGGAACAGGGTCGGCACACGCAGGCGTCGCAGGGCGAGCAGGAGTTCGTGAAACGGCAGCACGGTCAACAGCACCAGCGCACACGTCAACGCCAGCAACACTTTCAGCAGCAGCCCGGCGGTGGTCAGCCACATGGCGGCATCATTGGCAGCCAGGCCACGCAGCAGCAGCACAGGTAAGACAATCAACATCGCGACGGGAAGCGCGCGTTTTGTTTTCGCGACGAAGGCTGGGATGGAAATGCGAAACAAAAGCGCCACTCCCGCAATCACCAGTGTAAACGCGAACAGCGAAATGAACTGACCGGGCGGAGTGAACACCACGCCGAGCAGCAGGATGAACTGCGTCAGGACGACGGTGCGCGGATCAAAGCTGGTGGTGGTTGCAGAGGATGCGGCTGGGTTCATTCGGCTGATCCGGCTTTTTTCCGTGCTGCGATACCCCAGCCGAGCGCGAGCATCACAAGTAGCGTTGCCAGTGTGCCCGCTACGCCGGCAAGCGAAGTGGACAGGCCCTCATTTTCGACCCCGGGGATCGTGTAATCCGGCAAGGGCGACTCGAGGACCGGCGGCTGCGCGTCAGCGTGTTCGATGAAGCCGAGTTTCGCCGCGACGGCCTCGAGACCGTCCGCCCAATCCGACGCGAACGGCGAGATCAACGCCGCGAGCACGAACGCGACCGTTAGAAAGCCAAACAGGAAACGACGCCGGCTGGTCTCGCGCGCGGGCTGTGTCATGCCAGCCTCCCGCGGTAGAGGGCGGATTGCGGGCTTGCGTTGAGCAAATCGGGCCGCCACGCGAGGATCAGCGACAGCGCGGAGGCGGTGACGATCCCCTCGCCGATGCCGATGATGGCGTGCACCCCGATCATCGCTGGAAACACCAGCTTCGCGGGCACGATTCCAGAGAATGCCAGGATTGCGGCGCAGGTCGCGGAGGCTATTACCAGCGACAGCCACGCCGCCACCCCGCCGGCAAGCGGCAGGAAGCGCACCGGCAGCTTCATCGTACGCGCCGAGTGCAGCACCAGCCACGCGACTCCACCGCCGACCAGCCCCATGTTGATCAGATTCGCGCCAAGGGCGGTGATGCCACCGTCCGCGAACAACAATGCCTGTAAAACCAGCGTCACCGTCATCACCAGAAAGCCGCTCCACGGGCCGAGCAGCGCGACCGCCAGCGCCGCGCCGAGTACATGGCCGCTGGTTCCGGCGGCAACGGGAAAGTTGATCATCTGGGCGGAGAAAATGAATGCGGCGGTCACCCCGAGCAGTGGCACGGTTTTCGTGTCCAGCGTTTTCCGGGCTTGCCGGATCGACACCGCGCACGCAACGATTGCCAGCGCCGTCGTGACGCCCGCCACCGGGGCCGAAACGAATCCGTCAGGCAGATGCATCCATCCCCTCCCCGTTGTGATGCGGATGATCGTGTGAATTGCCCGTGGTGCTCATGGAAAGCGCGGTGTGCAACACGCCTCGCTGCTGGCGAATCTGCTCGGTGAACCGCTGGATCTCACTCGCCTGCCCGCGTGCGATGATCACTTCGGCGCAGATTTCACGGTCGAGGTGAACGTGCGTCGTCGCGAGGATCATGTCGTGGTGATGGTGCTGATGTTCGGTAAGGCGGCGGTTGAGATCGGAGGAATGGTGGTTGAAGATGAGGGTAATGGTCCCGATGACATCTTCATCCCGTTCCCACTCGCGCTGCACCAGCACATTGCGGATGATGTTGCGCAGGAAGGCGGAACGATTTTCGAACGGTTCGTCCTCAATAATCGCCTGGAGCTGTTCGTGTAGATCCCGTTCCATGGTGATACTGAGCCGGACAAGATCGGACATGGGGCTCCCGGTATTACATACCGATGATTCGTAATATCTGGCACAAAGTGCTTGCTTCCAAACGACTTCCGGCGAGAATGTGAATCAATCGGGTCAGTGGAATAACATAGGGGAGGTTAACTCGCCTCCGGTTTCACAGTAGGATGTTGAAAAACAAGGACATGATCCACACGCGGATATTAGATTTTACGAATCATTCCTGTTTCCGAATCGGAGTAAACCTTTATTTTTAAATGCAGGGGTGGTCCGACGGTGGGCGCGCTGTGCATGAACTCGGCTTAATCGAAGAAATTGTCCGGATCGGCGAAACGGAACTCGCGGCGTCGGGAGTTTCGGGGCCGGTACGGACACTGGTTCTGCGTGTCGGCAAGTTGTCCGGCGCGAGCCCGGAAGCCTTGCGCGGAGCGTTCGAGGTAGTCGCGCCGTCAACACGATTTGCGGGCGCGTCGCTGGAGATCGAGGAACCTCCGGCAATCTGCCGTTGTCTCGCATGCGGTGCGGAAAACGAGGTCGACGGGTACACATTTCAGTGTCCCGCGTGCGGGGATGGACGGATCACCATCGAGGGCGGCCGGGAGTTGCAGCTGGTGTCGTTGGACGTCGATGACGGTGAGGAACCATCGTGAGAGTTGCCAGTCAACTGCGACGATGGCCAGGCAGAAAGTCATTCTGAACGGAACGAAGAGAAGTGAAGAAGAGCCAAATTCCCAACCGTTGGCGCGACGATTTGGGGGTAGTGTAGCTGGATCTTCTTCCGCCGCAAACAGACGCGGCGTCAGTATGACGCGTTGTTTCAGCGCCCCTTTGCACAACAAGATCACGGCGAGGGATGGATGGAAATCGTTGTCAGCAAGGACCTGTTGAAGGCGAACGATACGATTGCCGCAGCGAATCGTGCCCGTCTGAGCACGCTCAACCTGAACATGATCAACCTGCTCGGCTCGCCGGGCTCGGGCAAGACGACGGTGCTCGAAGCTCTGGGCAAGGTATGGCAGGGGTCGAAGCGTGTCGGCGTGATTGAAGGCGACCTCGCGACCTCGCGTGACGGCGAGCGCATCGAATCAATCGGCTGGCCGGCAACGCAGATCAATACCGGCGGCGGGTGCCATCTCGAAGCGAACATGGTGGCGATTGCGTTGGACTCGTTACCGTTGGACGATCTCAACCTGCTGGTGGTGGAAAATGTCGGCAACCTGGTGTGTACAGCCTCCCACGACCTCGGTGAGAAGCTGCGGATCGTCGTCTTGTCGGTGACTGAGGGGCATGACAAGGTTGCGAAGTATCCGCCGATGTTTCAGAAGGCGGACGTGGTCGTGTTCAACAAGGCCGACATTCTCGAGTACACGGATTTCAGCATCGAGCAGGCGACGGAGGATGCGTTGCGGCTGAATCCGGAGCTTACCTTCTTTACGGTTTCCGCCCGCACGGGCGAAGGAATCAACGAACTCGCGGACTTTTTACTCGCACAGCTCAGATAACGGACACCGCGCGTCAGCCTGGGATTTGTATGAGTGAAGTGCAGGACATGCGGCGTATTGGACTCATTGTTACGGGTGCCGTGCAGGGAGTTGGGTTCCGTCCGTTTGTCTATCGCATCGCCCTCGACAATCACCTCACCGGCTGGGTACGTAACACCGGCGCCGGTGTTGAGCTGGAGGTCCAGGGGAATCCAGGGAGTATCGAGCATTTTCTTAATCTCCTGCGGCACGCACCTCCCCGGAACGCCATCCTCAACTCCATCGAGCAGGAAGAACTGCCACCCGAAGACAGCGACAGGTTCGAGATCCGGCACAGCGAAGCCGGTGCGAAACATGCGTACATCCTCCCCGATCTCGGTTCCTGCCGGGATTGTGTCAACGACATCTTCGATGAGAAGAACCGCCGCGACGGCTATCCGTTCACCAACTGCACCAACTGCGGCCCACGGTTCAGCATTGTCCGGGAATTGCCGTACGATCGCCCCAACACCAGCATGCGCGAGTTTGAGCTGTGCCCGGTGTGCCAGTCGGAGTATGATGATCCGGCGGATCGCCGATTCCACGCGCAGCCGAACGCGTGTTCGGTGTGCGGCCCGCAGCTCGCTCTGTGGGGTCCGGGCGGACGGGAAATTGCGGTCAAGGACGAAGCGTTGGCGACCGCCGGACAGGCGTTGCTGGCGTGCCAGATTGTCGCGGTGAAGGGCTTGGGCGGGTTCCATCTGATGGTTCGCGCGGATGATGAGGACTCGGTCAAGCGGCTGCGCAAACGCAAACGGCGGGCGGAGAAACCGTTCGCGCTGCTCGCGTCCGGGATGCCGCAGGTCCATCGATTCTGTAATGCGACGAACGAAGAAGTGGACCTGCTGATGACGCAGCAGGCGCCGATTGTGTTGCTGGAACGCAGTGACGATCCGACGATTTACATCGCCGAGGCGGTCGCGCCGGGCAACCCGCGGCTGGGAGTGATGCTGCCGTACACGCCGTTGCACCACCTGCTGATGGCGGAAGTCGGGGTGCCGTTGGTCGCGACCAGCGCGAACCTCTCCGACGAACCGATCTGCATTGACGAACACAAAGCTGTCACGCGGTTGAACAGCATTGCCGACCTGTTCCTGGTGCATAATCGGCCAATCCTGCGTCCGGTGGACGATTCGGTGGCACGGGTGATCTCCGGCCGGCCGCAGCTGTTGCGGCGGTCGCGGGGGTACGCGCCGTTGCCGGTGTCGGTGCCGGGCGACGGTCCGGTTCAAGTCGCGGTCGGCGCACATTTGAAAAACACGATTGCGTACGCGCACGGCCCGCAGGCGTACATCAGTCAGCACATCGGCGACCTCGAGACTGAACTTGCGATGGATGCCTTCCGTGACGCGATCACGCAGCTGGTGTCGATTTACGACGATGAGCCGGTGGAGATCGTCGCAGATGAGCACCCTGACTACCTGTCGTCAATGTATGCGCACAAGCAGGGCGTGCCGGTGACCACGGTGCAGCATCACGTGGCGCATGTGCATGCGGTGATGGCCGAACACCAGCTCGCCGCGCCTGTGCTCGGGTTCGCGTGGGACGGGACCGGCCTCGGTCCGGACGGCACGGTCTGGGGCGGCGAGGTGATCGAGGTTGGCGAGGATGGCTGGACTCGCGCGGCGCACCTGCGAACTTTCCACCTTCCGGGCGGTGATGCGGCGTCGAAAGATCCCCGTCGCAGCGCGTTGGGGCTGCTGTACGCGTGGCAGGGAGACGACACCCCGGCGCTCCTCGACAAGTATCAGTCACACATGATCACGGGTCATGATCGTGAGGTCATGCTACGGATGCTGGACTCCGGTGTGAACAGCCCGGAGACGTCCAGCATGGGCCGGCTGTTTGATGCGATGTCGGCGTTGACCCGTGTCCGTGCGCGAAACTCCTTCGAAGGCCAGGCGGCGATGGAATTCGAGTGGGCGGCGGATCTGGATGAACCGGGCGCCTACGAATTTACGTTGCTGCCGCAGAATGACGGCCCGACGCTGATCGACTGGGCGAACGTGCTGGACCAGGTGTTCGTCGACCTCGCGGCTGAGACGGCGGTTGGCGTAATCTCGACACGGTTCCATCGCGGGTTGGCGGATGTCATCGTGCGGCTGGCGGCTCAGTCGCCGGTGGAACAGATCGTGCTCAGCGGTGGCTGCTTCCAGAACAAGCTGCTGCATGAGCTGGCGGTGGAAGGATTGCAACAGGCTGGCAAGCGGGTCTACTGGGCAGAGCTGGTTCCGCCCAACGACGGCGGCATCGCCCTGGGTCAGATCCATTACGCGCGCACCACGGGCAGGAGGTAAGCATGTGCCTCGCAATACCGGGCCGGGTGGTATCGGTGGACGGTGAGGGTTTGCTGCGCACCGGGAAAATTGACTTCAACGGAATCGTGCGTGAAGTCAGCCTCTCGCTCCTCCCTGACGCGATGGAACAGGACTGGGTGCTGGTGCACGCCGGCTTCGCGCTGAACGTGATCGACGAAGAGGAAGCCGAACGCACACTGGACGAACTGCGCCGCTTGGGCGAACTGGGCGGCGGCTTGATCGATGGCGACGAATTCGACCGTCGTGAACAGGCCAGCGGCAGCCCGAACGCACCACCGGAAACTGGCGCATGAAGTACATCGACGAATACCGTGACCCAGCGACGGTGAAAACGTTGGCGGCGGAGCTGCGGCGGGTGGTGACGCGTCCATGGACGATCATGGAAATCTGCGGCGGACAGACGCACGCGATTGTCCGTTTCGGGATCGACGAACTGCTACCGGACGAGATCACACTGGTGCACGGTCCCGGTTGCCCGGTGTGTGTCACACCGATTGAAATCATCGACCGTGCGCTGGCGATTGCGTCGCGAGAGGACGTCATTTTCACCACGTTCGGCGACATGATGCGTGTGCCGGGCACGGACAAAGACCTGCTGATGGTCAAGGCGAACGGCGGCGATGTGCGGATGGTGTACTCGCCGTTGGACGCGATCAAGCTTGCGCAGGCAAATCCGGACAAGCAGGTGGTATTCTTCGCGGTCGGTTTCGAGACCACCGCCCCGGCGACGGCGATGCTGGCGCAGCAGGCGCGTCTGCTGAGGCTGACTAACGTGTCGCTGCTGACCGCGCATGTGCTGGTCCCGCCCGCGATTGAGGCGATTCTGTCCTCGCCGGAAAACCTGGTCCAGGGCTTCCTCGCGGCCGGGCATGTTTGTACCGTAACTGGTTTTGCGGATTACGAACGGTTCGCCGCAGACTACGGCATCCCAATTGTCGTCACCGGCTTCGAACCGGTGGACATTCTGAGTGGAATTCTCGAGACGGTACGGCAGTTGGAGGCTGGCACCGCTACGGTTGACAACCGGTACGGGCGCGTGGTGCAGCGGGAGGGCAACCCGCGTGCATGGGCGGTGGTGGACGAAGTGTTCGAACCGTGCGACCGGCAGTGGCGCGGGCTGGGATCGATTCCGATGAGCGGCCTTCGGTTCCGCGACGCGTGGACGGAATTCGATGCGGAACGCCGGTTCGATGTCGGCAACATTCAGTCGCAGGAAGATCCCCGTTGCCGGAGCGGACTGGTGCTACAGGGCCGTCTGAAACCCACAGACTGTCCGTTGTTCGGGGTCGAATGCACGCCGGAACACCCGCTCGGAGCGACGATGGTTTCGTCCGAAGGCGCGTGCGCGGCATACTGGAAGTATCGTCCCTCGGCGGCAATGAGAAGCGAAACGGTGCGCGATGGCTGATCCGATCAATCCGGCGGACATGGCGTGCCCGATGCCGCTGAGCAAGCATGATCGCGTGCTGCTTGCCCATGGCGGCGGCGGTACGTTGATGCGTGACCTGATCCAGAACGTGTTCGCGAAAACCTTCGCCCGCGACGGCTACACCGCCGAACACGACGCCGCCCGTCTGACCGCTCCGGACGGTGACCTCGCGTTCACCACGGACTCCTACGTCATCTCCCCCCTGTTTTTCCCCGGCGGCGACATCGGCTCGCTGGCGGTTCATGGCACGGTCAACGATCTCGCGATGGCGGGCGCGAAACCGCTCTACCTGAGCGCCGGATTCATTCTCGAGGAAGGGCTCGAGATGACGGTGCTGGAGAAGGTTACCGCGAGCATGCGCGCAGCGGCGGACGCATCCGATGTCATCCTGGTCACCGGAGATACGAAAGTTGTTGACCGTGGCAAGGGTGACGGGCTGTATATTAATACGGCCGGGATCGGCGTGGTGCCACAGGGTGTGTGTGTCGGCCCGGAACGGATCGCGTCGGGTGACGCGATCCTGGTCAGCGGCGATATCGGACGGCACGGCTTGACCATCCTCGCGACGCGGAACGACCTCGGCTTCCAGTCGGATCTGGCCAGTGATTCGGCACCGGTGGCGGTTGCGGTGCAGGCGTTGCTGGACAGCGGCGTCGAGGTGCACTGCCTGCGGGATCTGACCCGTGGCGGCCTGGCGGCGGCGTTGTGCGAGCTGGCGGAATCGTCCGGCCTGCACTTTGATGTGGAACAGGAGCGGGTGCCGGTGCTGGACACCACGCGAGCGTTGGGCGAACTGCTCGGTATTGACCCGATTCACGTCGCCAACGAGGGCCGGTTTGTCGTGATGGTGCCGGACGCCCAGGCGGACAAGGCTCTGGAGGTGCTGCGTGCGTTGGAGGTGAGTGCGGGCGCGGTGCGTGTTGGCACGGTGAACGATCAGCGGCAACCGGGAGCGGTGTCGTTGCTGACGCCATATGGAGTCCGTCATCAGCTGGCGTTGCTGAGTGGTGAGCAGTTGCCGCGGATTTGTTGATATTGTCTCGAGTCGAAACGAGTCGTGAGGGAAAGACGGATGAGTGAGACGACATTCAAGAGCGATCCGTCCAGGGACAACCGGATCGGATTTTTCAAGCGACTGCTGGGCAAATGCCTGACCGAGGTGCCGCGTAACGACGAGTGCTGGTCGTTCGCGGACGGCAACCTGACCATTGACCTGAGCAAGGCGGGCGAGCTGGCACGTCCCGGGCAGGCGCTGCGGTTTGAAGCGGAATCTCTGCCGCAACGGGTGCTGGTGGTGCATGGGGATGATGGCGAGTACCACGCGTTCAAGAACGAGTGCACGCACGGCAAGCGGCAGCTCGATCCGGTTCCCGGTGCGGGCACGGTACAGTGTTGCAGCCTCGGCAAGTCGACGTTCGAGTATTCGGGTGAATTTGTGCGCGGTTCGGCGAAGGACAACCTGACGGTTTATCCAGTCACGGTGGCAGAGAAAACGCTTACGGTGCAGCTGGGGTAAACACTCGTTTGAAACTCTGAAAAGGGTTGTCCGTGCTCACGGACAGCCTTTTTCCAGCTCCAGCTTACTCCCCCGGATGGCAGCAGTCCATGGTCACCTTTCCGCTCGCCTGGTCTTTCTGGATCTTCGGGCTGATGTAGGGAATGCCGAGGTTCATGCCGCGTAGAATCAGCAGCACGGCGACACTGGCGACGGCGATCGTGGTCAGTTTACGGTAGGAAATGCGGAACCGGTTGAGGATCGCCATGCCGGCATAGCTGGTGAGAAGCAGCGCTGGAATGGTTCCGAGTCCGAACCATGCCATGTAGGCGACCGACTGCTCCATTGATCCCATCGCGCTGGCGGCGGCAGCGGCGGTGTAGACCAGGCCGCACGGCAGGAAGCCGTTGAGGATACCGATCACCAGTTGTGTCGGGGCGGAATTCGACTGTGGTAGCTTCGCCCAGAGCTTTCGGATCCAGGTGGTCGGGCCGGTCGTCAATTGCTGCGGCAGGATTTTGTTGATCCATTTCGCGGGCAGCAGCACGCCAATGAGCAGAATCACCCCGATGGCGATGGAGACCCAGCGTTGATAGCCCGCCATGCGGAAGCCTTCCGCGAGCACACCGACGAACACGCCGAGCAGCATGTAGGTGAGGATACGGCCGATGTTGTACGCCAGCCGTGAGGTCAGCCCGCGCCAGCTCTTGCCCTGCTTGCGGGAGAGTGCGACCACGATCGGGCCGCACATACCGATGCAGTGCAGGCCGCCGATAAACCCAAGCGGAAACGCGGTGGCGATGACGTAGGTCTCAAACATGGCACATCCATCCAGCTTCGGTGATGGGGGGCATCACGGAAGATACAATGCGGCTTCCTGGTAGTAGTCTTCGTCGTTAACCGTCCAGCTGATTTTCGCTTTCCAGTTGCCGCGTGGCAGATCCCGCAGGTCGACAAGTTGTTCGCCGGAGATGTCAAACTCGAGCAGGAAGGTACGGTCCATCGAGGCGTCCGACGGGCGATACAGCACCACCTCGCCCGTGAAACCTGCAGCCGGGCTGAGGTCACCGGGGAACAGGAAAGTCAGCGTGCGTTTGCCGGCGTCCAGTCTCCATGCGAGCGTGCTGTCCTGCTGCGAGCGTTCGAGCTGGTCGATGCGGGAATCGTACTCGAGCCCGCGTTCGTAATAGCGGTCCTCGACGAGATCACGGCTCTGCAGCGACGCGAAGATAATGAAGCCGATCAGGCTGATCACGAACACGACCAGCACCAGCGCGATGCCGATCGCCCACGGTTCGCCGGATTTTTTCTTCGTCTGTTGTGTTTCTGGCATCTGTGGCTTCTTCTGCGTCTGTTGCATTGGTTCAGGGAGCTGCCGGCCCCATGAAGTTCGTCTTGACGGTCTCGAGCACGTCCTCGTCGTTGCTGACCTCGATCTTGATCGGCGTCTTCAACGGGTCCAGCACACCACGCGGCAGGGTGACGAAGAACGCTTGTTCAAGAATACCCTCGGCGTCAATGTGCAGATCGGTGCCGACGAGCTGGATGTGGCCACCCGCCGGTTCAATCAGCTTCAGGTGCAGCGGCATCGGCTCGTACGTCTTGTTAACCACTTTCAGGTTGTACAGGTTCTGGATCGTCGCGCCTCCATCCACTTCCTGGAACAGCTGGCCGGGTGTTCGCAGGATGGTGGTTTCGACGTCACTGCGCAGCGCCAGCATGGTAACAAACACGCTGATCAGGATCGCGAAGATGACGAGGTAACCGATCACACGCGGGGTGAACCGGAACTTGGTCCCATTCTTGACCATGTTGTAGGACGCATACCGGATCAGGCCGCGTGGCCGGTTGTATTTGTCCATTACGCTGTCGCAGGCATCCATGCATGCGGTGCAGTTGATGCATTCGAGCTGGATGCCGTTCCGGATATCGATCCCGGTCGGACACACCTTGACGCAGGAATAGCAATCGATGCAATCGCCCGCGAGCTGGGTTTTCTTCGCCTTGTTCGCCGGCATGCGTTCCTCGCCACGGGTGAAGTCATACGTCACCGCGACGCTGTCATTGTCAAGCAGCACGCCCTGTAGCCGTGCGTACGGGCACAACAACGTACACGCCTGCTCCCGGAACCACGCGAAGATGAAGTAGAACAGGCCGGTGAAACCGAGTACGCCGATGAAGGCGCCCATGTGTTCGCCGGGGCTGCCGGAAATGCGCGCGAGGAAGCCGTCGGTGCCGACGAAATAGGCCATGAAGGTGTTGGCAACGGCGAACGAGACGATGAAGAAGGTCAGCCACTTCCCGCCCTTGCGCCACAGCTTGTCGAAATCCCACGACTTGGACTTGAGACGGCGCTGCTTGGACGGTCCACCCTCGAAAAAGTACTCGATCTTGCGGAATACCATTTCCATGAAGATCGTCTGCGGGCAGGCCCAGCCGCACCACAGACGTCCCCATATGACGGTGAACAACAGCAGAAAGACGACCATCGAGATGAACGCGATAACAAAGTAGATCGCATCCTGCGGCCAGAACGGGACACCGAGAATGGAGAAGCGGCGGTCGAGGATGTTGACCAGCAACAACGGGTGCCCGTTGATCTTGATCCACGGCGCGGAGAAGAACAGGACAACGAGAAACGCGGCGACCCACGCGCGGGCAAGGTGATACCGTCCCTTTGGCTTCTGCGGGTACACCCACTTGCGTTGACCCTGCTCGTCCACCGTGGCGATGCGTTGCCGGAACGCTTCTCCGGCACCGTGGACTTCATCCCGGGATTCGTTGTCGTTCTGGTCGGTCACGATGTTGATCATCGAGTCCTCGGTTCTTGCTGGGGGCCAGGGGAGTCACGGACGCACGGCTGGCCAGATGTTGGTACAACCTGTGTGAAAGCTGGCACATGGCAGAGGACGGTTATCATTTGCCAGTGTTCAGTGCACGGGGACACTTACTCCTGTAAGTGTCCCCGTTACATCCTTCTATTCCGCCGCGGCGTACAGATCGCCCTGCGGTGCCTTGCCGTTCGAGGGTTCGGTTCCGCGCAGGGTTTCGACGTAGCTCGCGACCTGGATGATCTGGTCCGGGCTCAGGCTGCGTTCCCACGCGATCATGCCGTTCAGCGGAACACCCTTTTTGATCGTGTGCACGACATCCGCAAAGCGTCCACCGTGAATCCAGTAGTCGTCGGTCAGGTTCGGGCCGATGCCGCCCTCGCCGACACGTCCGTGACAGGAAAAGCAGTATTGGTCGTAAATCCCTTTTCCGGCAGCGATTTCGGCATCCGCAGTGAGCATCACGACGGTGGTATCTACCGGTTCCTGTTCAACTTCCGCGACCAGCGACTGCCCGCTGAACAGGCTCGCCTGTGTCACTTCGGGGTACGGGTTGTGCCACACGGTGTGCGCGGGCTTGAACACATAGTCCATCAAGCTCGGACCCTGGTCTTCCGGCAGCCGGGTGTAGGTCGGGTCGACCTGCTTTTCGTAGCGCACGGCGGACGAATCCCCGAAGCCGGTGACGTGATACCACAGCAGGTAGATGAAGGCGAAGACGATGGTGACGTAGAACAGGTTCACCCACCAACGCGGCATGTCGTTATCGTATTCCTGGATGCCGTCAAAATCGTGGTCGAACAGTTCATCCATTTGCTTCTTCTTCGGCATGGATTCAGTCCTCCCGGTCAGAGTTGACGGTGTCATCGGAATCGAGGGGCATCGAGCTCATCTCCTCGAGATACGTTTTGTCCATCCGGATCATCTGCCACAGGGCAGCGATGAACACGGTGAAGAAGATCACCACGGACACCGTGGGGTAGGCACCGAGTCCGATGGTAAACGGTTGCAGCAATTCGCTTAGCATGGGGGGCCTCCTCTCTACGGTTGCGCCATAGCGGGTTTGATGTCCGTGCCCAGGCGTTGCAGGTACGCGATCAAGGCAATGATCTCGCGATCCGCCGCGACCTCGACACCCTGGTTTTCCAGGTTCTGAGCGATTTCCCAGGCCTGCGTTTCCAGCACCGTCTCGGCTTCATCCTCGAAGCCGTCCGGGTAGGGAACGCCGATCCTGCGCAATGCAACGATCTTGTCGCCGATGTTCATGTAGTCCAGCTTGTCGGTGATCAGCCATGGGAACGGCGGCATCAACGACCCCGGCGACATCGAAGTCGGCTCGAGCATGTGGTTGTAATGCCACGCGTCCGGATATTTCCCGCCGACTCGGTGCAAGTCCGGCCCGGTACGTTTCGAGCCCCACAGGAACGGGTGGTCGTAGACATACTCACCGGACTTGGAATACTCGCCGTAGCGTTCGGTTTCGGACCGGAACGGCCGTACCAGCTGCGAGTGACAGGAAACGCAGCCCTCGCGGATGTAGATGTCGCGTCCCTCGAGTTCCAGCGGTGTGTACGGCTTGACGGTGCTGATGCTGGGCACATTCGACTGGATGACGAACATCGGCACCATTTCCAGCAGTCCGCCGATGACGACCGCGATGAAGGCAAGCAACAGGAAACGCATCGGCCGCTTTTCGATCCAGCGGTGGTAGTATTCCTTTTCCGCGTGCGGCTTTTCCGGGGTCAGCGGTGCGGCGTGCGCCTTTTCATTGGCGACGAACGACCCCTGCTTCGCGGTCATGATCAGGTTGAATGCCATCACGAACATGCCGATGAAGAACATGCCGCCGCCGACCGCGCGGGTGATGTACATCGGCACGATCTGCAGCACGGTTTCGAGGAAGTTCGGATACTGCAGGAACCCGTCCGCGGTGAACTGCTTCCACATCAGCGACTGGGTGATGCCGGCGACGTACATCGGGATCACGTAGATCAGGATGCCGAGTGTACCGATCCAGAAGTGGAAGTTGGCGAGCGGCCGTGACCACAGCTTCGTCTTCCACATGTTCGGAATCAGCCAGTAGAGGATACCGAAGGTGAGGAAACCGTTCCAGCCGAGCGCGCCGACGTGTACGTGCGCGATGGTCCAGTCGGTGAAGTGGCTGAGGGCGTTCACGGACTTCAGCGACAGCATCGGACCTTCGAGCGTCGCCATGCCGTACGCGGTAACCGCGACGACCATGAACTTCAGCACCGGATCTTCGCGGACCTTGTCCCACGCTCCGCGCAGGGTCAGCAGCCCGTTCAGCATCCCGCCCCAACTTGGCGCGATCAGCATGATGCTGAAGACGGTGCCGAGGCTCTGCGCCCAATCCGGCAGGGAGGAATACAGCAGGTGGTGCGGACCGGCCCAGATGTAGATGAAGATCAGCGCCCAGAAGTGGATGATCGACAGACGGTAGCTGTACACCGGCCGGTTCGCCGCCTTGGGCAGGTAGTAGTACATCAGCCCGAGGTACGGCGTGGTGAGGAAGAACGCGACGGCGTTATGACCATACCACCACTGCACGAGCGCGTCCTGCACACCGGCGTACAGCGAGTAGCTCTTGATCAGGTTGACCGGGATTTCGAAGCTGTTCACGATGTGCAGCATCGCCACAGTCACCCAGGTCGCGATGTAGAACCAGATCGCGACGTAGAGGTGCCGTTCCCGCCGTTGCAGGATCGTCCACAACATGTTGATGCCGAAGATGACCCAGACCACCGCGATGGCGATGTCGATCGGCCATTCGAGTTCGGCATATTCCTTGGACGTGGTCAGTCCCAGCGGCAACGTGACCGCCGCCGAGACGATGATCAGTTGCCAGCCCCAGAAGTGCAGGCGGCTGAGCAGACGTGACGCCATCGGCGTTTTCAGCAGGCGTGGCAACGAATGGTACACGCCCATGAAGATGGCGTTGCCGACGAACGCAAAGATGACGGCGTTGGTGTGCAGCGGACGGATACGTCCGAACGTGGTGTACGCCGTGCCCAGGTTCAGCTCGGGAATGAACAGCTGCAGTGCAGCCAACAACCCGACCAGCATGCCGACGACACCGAAGACACTGCTGGCGATCGCGAACATCTTGACGATCTGGTTGTCGTAGTAGAACGTCTCGAGCTTCGCGGTGTTCAGGGCTCCCTGGGATGTGGAATCACCGCTGTGGGACATCGTTATCCTCCCTGGATAGATGCTTCCCGGTATCCTTGGATTTTTTCTTTTTCATGTCATCCAGAATGATGCGCCAGCCCGGAGTCACCGGATCGTCGTACTGGCCGGAGTTGACGGCCCAGATGAAGAGGCCGAGAAACACCAGCGCGACCACCAGCCCCGCGCCGAGCAGTACCAGAATCACACTCATCGTCTCACCCCGATGCGCGCCGCGTGAAATTGCGTCAGCAGCGTGGTGAACACAATCACGCTGATCGAGCTGATCGGCATGATGATCGCGGAGACCAACGGCGACAACATCCCCGCCACCGCGAAGCCGAGCCCGGTCAGGTTGTAGGCAAAGGAAATCACGAACGCGGCGACGATCACCTTGGTGCTCGCCCGCGCGAATTCGATGTACTTGTCGAGGTTGCGGAGCGCGTCCTGATCCATCAGCGCATCGCAGGCCGGCGAGAAACCGGTGACATCCTGGCTCACCACGAGGCCGATGTCGGCGGCGTCCAGCGCGCCGGCGTCGTTGAGGCCGTCCCCGACCATCAGCACGTGCTCGCCGCTGTCCTGAAGTTCACGCACACGGTCCCGTTTCGCGAACGGTTCCTGCTGGAAACGCAGGTCCGCGCCCGCCGGAAACAGTTGCGCGAGGTGCTGGCGCTCGCGGTCGTTGTCGCCGGAAAGAAGTGACAGCTTGATGTGTTTCGCCAGCATGTTCAGCAGGCTGTCAATACCCGGGCGGAAGCGTGACTGGACGGTAAACACGCCCCTCACCTGCCCGTTGATCGACACCCACGCCTGGTTGCGGGGCGTCGCACCATTGTCCAATGTATCTGTATCAACCGAAGTGCCCGTGTCTGCTTGCAGACGCGGCTGCTCTGAGGGTTCCGGACCCGCTGGTGTGTTGTCCAAATCCACCCCCACCCATTCGGCGGACCCGAGCTTGATCTCGTATCCGGCGATCCGGCCGTACAATCCCTTGCCCTCGACTTCGTGGACCTCGTCCATTTTCATCGCGGGCCGGTTGTGCAGGAACGCGTTGACCTTCATGCTGATCGGGTGCGTCGAGTGGTGCACGAGGGAACGGACCCAGGTCTGCTCGACCTCGTTCAGCTCTTCGCCCTGGTAACCGGCGACACCGCCGCCGGTTTCGGTCAGCGTACCGGTCTTGTCGAACACGATGTGTGTGATACGGGCGAGGGTTTCGACGACAGACGCACGTTTCAGGTACACCCGGCTCGCGCCGAGGATGCGCATCGCGGTACCCAGCGTGAACGGCGTCGCCAGCGCGAGCGCGCACGGGCAGGCCACGATCAGCACGGCGGTGAAAATGTAGATCGCGTGCCCGACGCCGGACGGCACCCAGAACAGTGCGGCGATGGTCGCGATCGCCAGCACCACCCCGGTAAACCAGCCGCTGATCTTTTCGGTCAGCGTGTTAAACCGACTTTCCGGGCCGGTGTTCGCGGCATCCTGGTTCCACAGCCGCACGAGGTACGAGCGGCTCACCTCTTCGATCACTTCCATCTCGAGCCGGCCGGAGGTTTGCCGTCCGCCGGCGTAGATCACGTCGCCCGATTCCTTGCGCACCGGGTCCGATTCGCCGGTGACGAAGGAGTAGTCGATGTCGCCGTCGCCTTCAATCAGGATGCTGTCCGCCGGGATCAATTCACCCTTGCGGACCACGATCCGGTCGCCAACGTTGATCTCGGTGACGGGGATTGATTGTTCGTCGCCGTGCCCGTCCCGGCGCATCACCGCCAGCGGGAAATAACTGCGGTAATCGCGATCGAACGACAGCGCGGCGTAGGTGCGTTCCTGGATGTAGCGTCCCACCAGCAGCAGGAAGACCAGCCCGGCGAGGGAGTCGAAGTAGCCGCTGCCGGCGTTGAAGATGACTTCGTAGCTGCTGCGCAGGAACAACGCGAGGACGCCGAGGCTGATCGGCACGTCGAGGTTGATCGTCTTCGCTCGCAGGCCCTTCCATGCTCGGCTCAAATAGCCGTTCGCGGAATAGAACACCACCGGCAACGCGAGCAGCATGTTGAGGTAGCCGAACGCGTTCGCGAGGAACGGTTCGACCCGTCCGCCGAAGGTCAGGTACTCCGGGAAGCTCATCAGCATGATGTTGCCGAAGGCGAATCCGGCGACACCAAGCTGAATCAGCAGCTTGCGGGCTTCGGACTTGTGTTCCTTGCGGTCGATCGCTTCGAGCTGGATGCGCGGTTCGTAGCCGATGGACGACAGCAGTTGCACCACGCCACGCAGGGAGATGTCGGCGTCCCGCCAGGTAACGGTCACCTGCTTCTTGAGGAAGTTGACGCGTGAGTTGACCACGCCGCTGTGCAGCCGGCTGAGTTCCTCGAGGATGTAGATACACGACGCACAGTGCATGTGCGGAACGGTGAAGGTCGCCTTGGAAATGCCGCCGTCCGAAAACTCGAGCAGCTTTGCCTTGACGTCCTCGTGGTCGAGGAAGCCCCATTTGATGGTCGCGGCTTCATCATCCTCACGGATCGTCGCGCCGGGGGTTTCGTTGAGGTCATAGTAGGCGCAGAGGTCACGGGAGGACAGCAGCTCATAGACCGCCTTGCAGCCATTGCAGCAGAAATGCTTGCCCTCGAATTCGACATCGGTCGTGTCGCAGGGCAGGCCGCAATGGTGGCACGCGGGCACACCGTCCACGGTTGGCGTGGCGGCGGGCTGAGTGTTCTGCTGTGGACCCTCGATGACCGGCATGGAAGGACGTCCCTCTATCCCCTGTGAGCCGCATGCAGCAGGCTCAATATCGTCAACTTACGAAATCAATCGGTTGCGCAGCATGTGAACTTTGGCGACAAAGCCCGTAATGAGTGCCCGGTAGTAGCCCGTCAAGCTGCGACACCTATGTCAGTCTGAACGGAACGACGTGCAGTGAAAAATCTCCAGCGTCGATACGGTTGGGCTAATCTGGAGATCCTTCATCCGGCTGCGCCGGATTCAGGATGACACCCTCGCGATGACACCCTCGTGATGACGCCCTCGCGTGACCAGCGCTTCCCTAAGCGGAGATAAGCGCCCGTGCTGCCTGTCCCTACGCCCGTTTCAGCTTTTGCCGCCGTTTCCGTTCGCCCTCAACGATATCCCCGAGAGTGGTGCCGTCGAGGAAACGGTCGATGTGGCGTTGCGGCTCGAGCCAGCGTTGATGGACGGCGCAGTACTTCGGACCCGGGCAGGTTTTCCAGCCGAGCAGGCATTCCCGTCCACTGGTCTGCGTCTCGAACAACTCCGAAATGTCGCGCAGGGTAATGGTTTCAGGCTCCCGGATGAGATGATAGCCACCGTTCGGCCCGCGCATCGAATCGACAAATCCCGCCTGCGCCAGCTTGCCCATCACCTTGCCGAGGAACGGCGCGGGGATGTCTTCCCGTTCGGCGATGACCGACGCGAGAATCGGGCCGTCGTCACGGCGTTCCGCGAGGTGGATCATCGCGCGCAGGGCGTAGCCTGTGGGCTTGGAGAAAATGGTCGACATGGTATTCCGGAGAAAAAGATAAAAAGATCTGGAATAGGATAATTATTTCCGGGTGGGTGGTGCAAGACGCGGGACTCCCGGGGAGACGGGGGGCAGTGTTCGGTTGTCGGTAATCGGTGGGCTGCGGGCTGCGGAAGAACTATGTGCCCGTGTCAGCTTGCTGACGCGGACCTACTGACTCTTGCCCGTGTTGGCTCGACAACGCGGGTGTTCGTGGGTCATTTGATTAATCTCGGCTTGACGGTTTCATTAGAGTGTTTTCCAGTCAATCCTGGTTACAACCGTTTCCCCGTCCTGATCCGTTCTCGTATCCCGCCTGCATGAGATGTGATCGTATCAAGTTCGGCTTGTGATTTCCGGTCGAGGTTCTTCAGCATCAGGCCCATGCGGTGGTTGGCGGCGAACGTATCCCGGTGCTGGTTGAGAAAATCCCAATACAGGGCGTTGAACGGACAGGCCTGTTCTCCGGTGATCTGTTTCGGATCGTACTGGCAATGCGAGCAATAATCACTCATGCGATTGATGTAGTTGGCGGATGCGGCATACGGCTTGGTTGCGACAAGACCGCCGTCCGCATACAGTGCCATGCCAAGCACATTCGGGCTGACCACCCACTGGTAGGCGTCGGTGTAAGCGAGCCAATACCACTCGTTCACCTGATGCGGGTCGATCCCGGCGAGCAGGGCGAAGTTTCCGGTCACCATCAGGCGTTGGATGTGATGGTTGATTCCGCGTTCGATCAAGTCGCGGACGGCAATGTGCACGCAGCGCATGTCGGTTTCGGCGTCCCAGTAAAACGAGGGCAGGGGAAGGTCCGCGTTGAGCTGGTTGCGTTCGGTGTAGCCGGGCATGGCATGGTGATAAACCTGGTAGACAAATTCCCGCCACCCCAGCACCTGTCGGATGAAACCTTCCACCGACTCGAGCCTGGCAGACCCGTCCCGGTAGCGTTTTTCCGCTTCGCGGCAGACGGTCAACGGATCCAGCAGCCCGATGTTGAGCAGCGGACTCAGCTGGCTGTGGTACATCATCGGCTGTCCGGCGACCATCGCATCCTGCAGCGGGCCGAACAAGTCGAGCCGTTCGTCGAGGAAGATCCGCAGCGCACGGTCGGCGTCGTCCCGTGTCACCGGGAGGTTGAAGCCGTCCACATTACCAAAGTGATCAGGGAACAGCTTGTCGACTGTGTCCATCACGTCGCGGGTGATGGCATCGGGCGGAAACTCGGGTTCCACGGGAAAGCTGTGATCTTGGGGCGGCGGCTTGCGGTTTGATTTGTCGTAGTTCCACTGGCCGCCGGCAGGTTTCCCGTCCTCCATCAGCAGGTCATATTTGCGTCGCAGGTCACGGTAAAAATGTTCCATGACAAGGGTTTTCCGCGAAGCAGCCCACTCGGCGAACGTTTCCTTGTCGCTCAGAAACATGGAGTTGGGGGTGATGGAAATGTCCGGCGGAGTGGATGTGACGGAACGGATCAGCTCGGCCAACCGGTCGGCAACACCGTATTCCGCGCCCTCCATCAAACGGATCTGTCCGGGAGTGTGTGTCTCCAGGTGGTTGCGTAATCCGGCTGCGAAATCGTCCAGCACGGCGTGATAGTCGACAGTCCACCCTTGTTCGCGCAGCTCGTCCGCAAAGCGGCGCATCGCCGACCAGATCAGGGTCAGCTTCTGCTTGTGGTAAGGAATCTGACGGGACCGTTCGACCGATTCCACCATCAGGATCACGGTCTCGTCGGGATCGCAGCCATGCAGCGCGCTGATATCGGGACGGAGCTGGTCGCCGGTGATCCAGACGGTCGTTTTCATGCCGACTCCTGGACGGAAGATGGATCTTCACGGGTTCATTGAAAACTTACAGAGCAAACACGGGCGGATGCTGATCCGCCCGTTGAGGTTCTACAGGATGCCGAGATGGTTGATCAAGCCATTACTTCATCAGGACGACCTTCTGCGTCGCGAGCTGGCTGTTCGCGTTTGCGATGATGAAGTAGACGCCGCTGGACAGGGTCGATCCGTCGAAGGTCAGCGCGTGAGCTCCGGCCGGGAAGGTGCCGTCCGCGAGGGTCGCGACCTGCTGTCCGGCGATGTTGTACACGGTGACGGTCAGCTCGGCGGATTCCGGCAGCGTGACATTCAGCGTGGTCGTTGGGTTAAACGGGTTCGGGTAGGCGTTCCCGAGGCCGAATTCGGCGGGTAGCTCGTCGTCCGACGTGACCAGCATATCCACCCCCGGCGAGAAGCCGGCGAGCATGTCCGCGCCGACATCGAACTCGCTGTAGGTGACCGTGGACGGCCACATCTCGGGATGGTCGAAGACGCTCATGTCGGTACGTACCGGGGTTTCCTTATCAAACTCGAAGGTGTTGATGTACTGCGGGTACCACGGGTGATTGCCGACGAACAGCGACATGCGGTAGGTTCCCGGCGGCGCAACGGCCGGCATGTACTGGTTGAGGTGCGCGCTGACGCTGTTGAGTGGAGCAAAGCCGACGCTCTCGAAATACTGCAGTTCGATCGCGTTTCCGGTATCGAGGTGCATGATCGAGATCCACGCGTCCTTGATCATCCCGACGGTGGAGTTGTTGGCGGCGGAAACGGTGTAGCCGAAGGTTCCGCCTTCGACCGGCATGATCAGGTCCGGATCATCCGGCTCGATAGCAATGACGAAGCTCTCCGGGATCATCAGGTGCGCCGCCCATGCCTGCATATCCTCGCCATCCGGCATGTTGCCTGCGACCGCAATGCTGTTGTCAGGGAGCAGAGTCCACGCGTACGCGAACTGATCGTTCTCGCCACCGTAGTAGTCGGTCCACACCTGCAGCCCGTTTTCGTTGAGCAGCACCAGCCATGCGTCCGCACCGTTGCTGTAGGAGTTGATCGCGGTCCCACCGAGGTAGAAGCCATCATCCGGGGCGTTGTCGACCCAGAAGCCGTACTCTTCGCCGCTGGACGAGCCGTATTCACGGGTCCAGACATTAGCGCCGTCCGCGGTCAGCCGGGTGGTCCAGAAATTCGGGTTGCCGGGTGAATTTTCGCGTGTGCCGCAAACGATAAAGTCGCCGTTCGGCACCTCGGCCACGGAACGCAGCGTATCCGCGCCATTTCCACCCGCGACATAATCCCATTGAACGGCGCCGTTGGCGTCGGTTTTCACCACCCAGAACTGGCTTTTCGGATGCTGTGAGGACGGAAAAACGAAGCCGCAGCCAATGTAGCCTCCGTCCGAGGTCGCTTTCACGTCATACAGCCGGTGGCGGTAGTACATGTCGATTTCGACGATGGTCGGATCGTCCAGGTTGCCGTCGGAGATCATCAGCAACGCGCGTCCATCCACCTCACCGCCCATCACCAGCCCGCCGCCGGGCGTGTTGTCAACGGACAGGCCATACGCCGAGGGCAGGTTGTAATGATGCACGTCGAGCCAGGTCCATTCGTCGTTCTGATCGTGGAAATGAATCAGCGACACGTCCTGCGGGTCCCGGCGTGTGCCGATGGCGTAGTAGGTGTTGTCCTGGTTGGGATCTTGTGTGACATCGTAAAGGTCAACATCATCCATGCCCGGAGTCTGGAACCAGGGCACGAAGCCGTCCTGCGTGAATCGGTAGTACGCGTCCGCGTTGGTGCTGTCATCGGCGGTGCCGACGGCGAGGAATCCGCCGTCCGCACTGGCGGTGATGCCACGGACCACATCTTCGATATCATTGTAGCCGCAGGACGCTTCCCAGTCTTCGACAGGAGGCACGGCGTTTGTGATCGTCGCGAACAGCATCGCTGCGACGATCATGACCAGTGGTCGTCTCATGAATTTTGCTCCCATTTCCCGAAATTCAGCCCGCACGGAGGGGGTTCCGCGCGCCTGTCGCGGTGCCAGTCCACGACAGTCTGAGAAAGTTGGATGATGGTCTGCTAGATGCAAGCGAATTACAAGGATTCGATGAGGTCGCAGACTGGGAGGAGAGATTGCGGGAAGTCTGCTGAAACCCTGAAAAAACAACGGAGACAGGCCCATTGGACCCGTCTCCGCTAACAATTTCGCGGCAAACGCGTACCGACCTACTTCAAAAGCACGATTTTCCGAACCGCATTCCACGGCCCAGCCGACGCTCGGACGAAGTACACACCGGCTGAAAGATTCGCGGCGTCAAAGGTCAGCGTGTGCGACCCGGCGGCATACGATCCGTGCGCCAGCTCGGCGACCTGTTGGCCGGTGACGTTGTAGACCGCAACCGTCAGCTCGGCGGATTCGGGCAAGTCAAGAGTCAGCGTCGTGCTCGGGTTGAACGGGTTCGGCCATGCGGATGACAGGGAAAACGCATCAGGAATGGACGATTTCGCACTTGCCACCGGTGATCCGTTCAGTGCCTCGAGTATGCGCTCGTTGCCGTTTGTGGCCCAGCCGGTCGCCGTGGAATTCATGCCCGTCACTGTCGGCGCCACAACGGTGAAGGGGAAGGAGTCAGAAATGTAGGCTGGCTGGTTTGGATTCGGACCAATGTTCGCGACCCATTGATATTCACCCAATGGAGCGAAGTTGGGTACCATTTGCTGTATTTGGTTAACAACGATCGTCAAACCCGGGGTGAACGGAATCTGCGTGCTGTACACCGGTCCAAAGGTGTTTCCGGATGGTAGAACGGCTGAGGTCCAGAAATATGCTGTCACCGGAACTTCGACAAAGCTCTCGATCATGAGATTGTAGGCGAAGGCCTGGCCTCGTGGGACGATCACCGGTTCTGTCGCGGGCGTAAGATCCAGAACTATTGGACTCTGTACCTGTTCCCACCAGATGATATCGTTGTTCAGATACGCCGCGCCAAGAATATCGATTAATCCGTCCTGATCGGCATCGCAGGCCCGTACAGTCTGCGCACCATTAAACGAATTTGAGACGACGTGTTCGGTCCATCCGAGCGCTGTCCCGTCGTTTTCCCACCAGGCAACCCGGTTGTCGATGTAACCTGATCCGACCACATCCCAGTCGCCGTCGTTGTCCACATCCGCCGGCATGGCATACCACGCACCCATCAGCGAATTCTCAATTTGATGCTGAGGCCAATCCATCTGAGGAGTGTGTTCAAACCAGTCGACGGTGCCGCCATCCCCCGCCGCGCAGAGTGCGTCCAAATCGCCGTCGTCATCCATGTCCACAGGCCAGATGCAGCGTGCACCGGAGTAATATCCAGCGATGGTGTATTGTGCAAAGGATTGATTGCCGTCGTTCTCAAACCAGATCATGGTGTGCCCGTGACGAGCGGCGGCCATAATGTCGACATCTCCATCCTCATCGAGGTCAACCGGGAAGATAAAACAGGCGCCGTCGACCACTCCAGACACAAGATGGAGGGTCCAATTCGTAGCCCCATCATTTTCTACCCATCTCACAGCATCGCCAAAGTAATCCGCGACGACGACATCCAGATCACCGTCCTGATCCA
This sequence comes from bacterium, assembly GCA_963675295.2. GTDB lineage: Bacteria > Electryoneota > Electryoneia > Electryoneales > Electryoneaceae > BMS3BBIN04. The sequence goes on along the minus strand of CAXXKJ010000001.1, from coordinate 48,082 downwards.
GATCGACCGGCTGGATGGATTCTGGCCCATCAGAGTACGTGATAAAGTGCTCGGTGAAGTTCATGTTGCCATCGTTTTCATACCAGCATACTTCATCACCCAGAAATGCTGCCGACATCAAATCCATGTCACCGTCCTGATCCAGATCGACCGGGACGACGCACCACGCTCCTTCACAATTGTAGTCAACGATGTGGGGATCCCAAGTGTTTGGTGCCGTGCATTCGTACCAGACCACCTGATTGCTGAAATACCCGCAGGCGATAAAATCGACGTCGTCGTCGAAGTCCATGTCGGCGGCGCACACGTCCTGAGCGCCCGCAAAGTCGTCATCCACGACATGTTCGGTAAATTCGACTTCGGCGAGCGCGGGCACTGATGCAGTTGCCAGCAGCGCGATGATCAGAATCGCGATACATGAAGCGTGTTTCATGGTCTATTCCTCCTCTGTTACCATGAAAACCTGAATGCCCCGCAGACAGTGCAGGTGGGCGGTGCGATAGACAGGGCGATTCATGGGAAAAGCAGGACACAAGACCGTCGTGAAACGGATCCTGTATTCATGTCGAATCGCGAAGGGTTCCCCGAAGATTGAACAGGCAACGACAAGGACAGAACGTGTAGTTAGCTCAAGAAGTCTGCAGGTTAACAATGAGTTTACACAGCGATAAACCGTGATGCAACTCTATCGCCATAACTACTGAAATAATCAGAAATAAGACAGCCACAGCAAATGGCTGTGGCTGTTGCAGTTACGCGAATACGGGAGAGGTTATTTCAGTAACAAGACTTTTTGTACCACGTGCTGGTTTCCGCTGAGTGCGCGGACAAAATACACCCCACCGGACAGGTGGGAAGCGTCAAAGGTCAGCGTGTGCGACCCGGCGGCATACGATCCGTGCGCCAGCTCGGCAACCTGTTGGCCGGTGACGTTGTACACCGCGACGGTCAGCTCTGCCGTTTCCGGAAGGTTGACGGACAGCGTCGTGCTCGGGTTGAACGGGTTCGGGTACGCCGCACCGAGGCTGAACTCGGATGGGAGCGACGTGTCGTTCGCCATCACACTCGTTTCTACGCCGTCGAAACTGCCGCTGACCGGCCACAGTTCGGCCCGGTCAAAGATGGACGGATCGAAGTCGGGATCGGCCGCCATCGCGGAAGTCACGAAACTCTTGCTGAAAGTCATCGAATCGTACGCCTGGATCACCCACGGGTAGTTCCCGGCATGCAGCGTCATCACGTAATCTCCCGGCGGTGCGAACGCCGGAATGTTCTGGATCAGCGTTGTGGACACCGTGCCACTGCCGGGGATGCCGACATTGGTGAAGACATGCGTTTCGACTGAGTTCATCGTCGGGGTGTGCGACACCTTGATCCAGGCGTCGGTGAGGAACGGAGTGCCCGAGGTGTTGGTACCGCCCACGTCGAACGCGAACGATCCGCCGCCCGGCGGGATGACCACCGGCGGAGCGGCCGGGTCAACGAACACGCTGAATGTCGCGGCGGGCAAAGTCAATTTGACCGCGTAGCTGTCGGTCTCGTCCTGGTCGCCGACCGCGATGTATTCGCCGTTGTCCACCATGCAGGCATCAAAAATCAGCTGATCGCCGGCCTCGGAGATGAACCACGAATTGACGATGGTACCAGTTTCGTTAAACTGCTGCAGGTGCTGGTCGTAGTCGCCGGCACCGGCGTTCTGGGCGTACCCGCCGATATAGTATCCGCTGCCCGGTCCGGGCATGATCCACGTGTTGAAGTCCTGCTGCGCGATGCCGCCGTCAATGGTCTCCCAGACCAGCGAACCGGCCTCGCTGATTCGTGCGGTCCAGGTGTCGTAGTTGGTCACGCCGCTGTTGTATTCGGCGCCGGTGACCACGTAATCGCCGTAGGCGGTTTCGATCACATCCTCGGCGAATCCGACGTTGGTCGTGCTGTTGATCCACGTCCACATTGGGTGACCGTACGGATCGGTGCGGACGACCCATTGCTGTGCGTAGGTGCCGTCAAACGCGGACCCGGCGCAGATGAAGCCGCCGCAGCTCAAGGGACGGACCTGGTTCAGCGAATTCGACGTCACGCCGGTTGGCGCGATGGCGGAGGTCCACTGCTGGTTGAGTGCGTTGTCGAGGTAGAACAGGTAGCCGGAAATATCGGAATAGCCGCCGACAATGTAGCCGCCCGCCGGAACCTGCTCGATGCTGTACGCCTGGTCGTTCGTGCCTTCGTCCCAACTGGCGGTGCTGAGCACATTGCCCGCGTCATCAAAATGCAGCAGGAAAAAGTCGCTTTCGCCGGCGTTCAAGTCGGTCGCGTAGCCAACGGCGAGGAATTCCGTGGTGCTGCCGTGAACGGCGCAGACATCACGGAAGTCGAAATAGAAATCGACCTGTTCATATTGGTTCTGCCACAGCAGCGTGCCGTCATCTGCGAAACGCGTGAAGACGCCCCGGAAGTTGAATCCCGGCAGCTCAACCGAATTGCCGACCGCGATGACGCCGTTGTCGACGTGATCAACGCAGCCGTACAGGTGTTCGTCATAGGTATCGACCGCCACGGTGGACCATTCCACCATCGGCTGCGCATGGGCAGCTCCAGTGATCAGCAGTAAAAGTGTAAACAGCATCAGGTTTTTCATGATCGTGTCTCCATCCCCGTGAGATTGATCGCGTGTAGCTGGGTTCGTGTACTCGCGTGCAAAGTTAGGCAACCCGAACAAGAAAGCAAATCGACGGGGCAAGATTTGTGTTTTTGGTCACTCGGGAGGCAGGGTGTCGCGTATTAGGATCGCTGGGGAGCGGAGGAGATCAAACCGGGGACACTTAACGGAGTAAGTGTCCCCGGTACAGGTTTATCTCACATCTCACGTCTCAAGTCTTACGTCCTGGTCTCAACATTCAGGACTCCGGTCTCAAGATTCAGGACTGAGATTACTTCATCAGCACAACCTTCTGGACCGCGTTCCAACCGTTCGCGGAGGCGTGCACGAAGTAGACACCGCCGGACAGATTCGACGCATCAAAGGTCAACATGTGCGACCCGGCGTTGAAGGTACCGTGCGCCAGCTCAGCGACCTGCTGCCCGACCACATTGTAAACCGCGACGGTCAGCTCCGCCGTTTCGGGGAGGTTGACGGACAGCGTGGTGCTCGGGTTGAAGGGGTTCGGGTAGGCCGCGCCGAGCGCAAATTCCTGCGGCAGTGATTCGCCTTCAGCAGTCACGGCGAAAGTTTCTTCTACGGCAAAGCTGCCGGTTGACGGCCACAGTTCCGGTTGTTCGAATGCCTGCATGCCATCCGTTGACGGCCCGGTCTTGACGAACGGGAACATATCCCAGTACATCGGCGCCCACGGGTGATTTCCGAGGATACCGATCAGGTTGTACGATCCACCCGGCGCGATGGCTGGGATATACTGATTCAGGATCGCGCTGGACGTCGCGTTCGGCGGGTAGGTCCGGTTCGGCCAGAAGCGGGTTTCGACGGTGTTGCCGGACATGACATGTTCAATCTGGATCCACGCATCCAGCGTGATCGGCGAGTTGGTGAAGTTCGTCACCTCAGCCAGGTACTGCACATTGCCACCACTGGCGGGCACGGACGAGGTGAATGGGGTCAGCTCAAGGATGAGCGGGGTCTGCGGGGTATCATCCCACATCAGGTCGTCAAAGCAGGCAATGCTGCCGCTGAACGATAAATGAATGCGGACAATTCCCGGGGCACTTACCGACATTTGCGCCAGGTTCGACGTGCCCGAGATAGCATCACTGTCAATCAACACGTTGGCCGCGTTGTAGGCCCGCATCGAGATGGTGCCTGCGCTGCTGTGCCCTGCATAGAGCGAGAAGCTGTTGATGGGCGTGTTAAACAACAGATCTTCCGGACCACTTACTCCACCGCCGGTGTTGAACGCCAGGAAATTTGGCGATGAGTAGTTGCTGATGCCGAAGTTTCCGCATTCATCCAGCACTTCGCCGAGGCCGCTGAAGATGATACCCTGCGTGGCGTATTCATTGCTCAGCGGAACTTGATCTGAGAAGAAGCAGGGGGCGGCCATGTCGTCAAAGTCGACGAATTCAACATCAATGATGTTATCCCGGTCCTCGTCATAGCCGTCATAGGGGATGCTGTCGATGATAGGTTCGTCCGAAGGGACACCGTTAATTGCGTGTTCGTTTGCCAGCGCGCCGGTAGCGGCGAACGCGGACAGCAAGACAACCATCAGAAACCAACGGGTAGCGTGTTTCATGATTACTCCGATGTGAGCATGAACGACATGCATTGAGATGAGCCGGGGATCAGAGAGAATCGTCTAGAGGGAGGTTCCCGGACGTGATGAACAACTGCACTCCTATGCCATCACTCACATGAAGGGTTTCCCGGACAAAGTGAAATCGTCAGCGCTCATGGAGAGGGTGTGTTTCGGTGTGGTCGAGAAAAGATAGGTGTTCCTAACTCGTAAACAAGGATTATTTATTCGATTGTGGATATTTTACTCCAGAGCCATAGTTAGCGCATGCGAACAACCAACGAGAACACAGGGCGCGGCTGGCGGCCACGCCCTGTTGCACGGTTTGCTATCAACAGTCCGGCAAACGCACTACTTGACCAGCACGACTTTCTGCGTCGCGTGCCAGCCGTTCGCGGAGGCGCGCACGAAGTAGACACCGCCGGACAGGTTCGACGCGTCGAAGGTCAGTGTGTGCGACCCGGCGTTGAACGATCCGTGTGCCAATTCGGCAACCTGTTGGCCGGTGACGTTGTACACCGAGACGGTCAGTTCCGCCGTTTCCGGCAGATTGACGTTCAACGTGGTGCTCGGGTTGAACGGGTTCGGGTAGGCCGCGCCGAGGCTGAACTCGTACGGAAGTGCGTTGGCGTCCGCGACGACCGCTTCCTCCGCCTGTTCGAAGCTGCCGGTTGCTGGCCAAAGGGTCGGGTTGTTGAAGACGGTCAACGCATCCGCCGCGCTGCCAGCCTTGCTGAACTGGAACGAGCCATACGCCTCGACTGACCACGGATGGTCGCCGATGAACAGACTCATAACGTAGTCGCCACCTGGCGCGTTCGCGGGAATGCTCTGGCCGATAATCGCTGAGACGCTCTGGTTCGCTGGGAACTGGGTGTTCGGCCAGTAGCGGACTTCGACGGTGTGCATCGTCGGCAGGTACTGGATCTGCACCCATGCGTCGTACGTCAACGCGGAACTGCTGTTGTTCTGCACGTTGACTTCGTACTGGAAGCTGCCGCCGTTGGCCGGAACCACCAGTGGCGGTGTGGTTGGGGCGATGTCAACAACGAGGGTCTGCGGGGTATCAAGACGCATACCCCAGGCTTCGAGCTCGGTCAGGCTGAGCGGCGAATAGCGGCCAGCCGCGCCAATGGCGCCGTCGCCGAGATCGCACCAGTCGTAGGCATACTGCGACCCGGTTCCGCCGTAGATCGCGTTCCACAGCATGTTGCCGTTGCCGTCGAGGTTGATCAGCCAGGCGTCGTATGCTGTGGTCGCGGTGCTGGATCCCCAGCCGCCGAAGTAAAATCCGGTCGGTGCTTGCGCGACCCAGGTGCCATATTCGTTGCCGGTCGGTGACCCGAAGTACTGCGACCACTGGATCGTACCGGTAGAGCTGATGCGTGCCGCCCACAGTTCGTGATCGTCGTTGCCGAGTAACGTGTCGTGTCGGCTGCCGCAGGCCATGAAGCTGCCGTTCGGGGTTTCAATCACGGAGTTGACGACATCATCGCCCCAGCCGCCGGTGCTGATGTACCAGTCGATGTTGCCGCCCGAATCCAGCTTGGCGACCCACAGTTCGTCAGCGTCGAAGAAGTCCGTGCCCTCCCAGATCGCGCCGCCGGCGATATAGCCGCCGTCACTGGTGGGCTTGATGTCCCGGAAATACTGGTAGGTGTCAGGCAGCAGGCGCTGTTCCCAGACCACGTTGAAGCTGGCGTCGAGACGCAACGCGTACGCCGCGCTGCTGGATTCACCGCCGATGATGTAGCCGCCATCCGACGTCTGGTAGATCGACCATGCATTGTCGATGTACGCGCCGTCGAACCGTATCGTGGTGTTGACCGCGCCGGTGTTGCCGTTGAACCGGACCAGCCACTGGTCGGAATCGCCATAGATGGGACCAAAGGTACCGACAGCGACGTATTCGTTGGTCCCGCTCCGTTGACAGACGCCCCTCAAACGCAGATCCGTCGTGTCGCTGATCGTGTTGCTCCACATGACCGACCCGTCCGCGTTGAAGCGGATAAGGTAGGCGATGTCATCGTTCAGGCTGGTGACGTGTCCGACACCGATGAACCCACCGTCGCCGGTGGCGCACATGCCCGTGATCTCTTCGTCGTCCACACCGCCGAACGTCGACTGCCACTGTTCAACCGGTTGAGCGTAGGCCGTGACGGCCAGAAGTCCCGCGCAAAGCACGGTAAGTGCCAGGGTTTTCATGATACTCCCTCTCCCTTGATTTGTCTCGAGTTTGGATCTCCACGTCCAGATGCGGAATCCGCTTTCGTGACGAAGTTAGGAGTTCCGAACTTGGTTTGTGTGATGAATCGCACATGGCATTTCAGGAGCGGAGATTGGCGGGGGCAGTTCAGGCGTACCAGTGAGGAACAACGGGGACACCTGGAAGCCGGTATCCCCGTCTATGGTTGAAGCAACACGAGCTACGCCAGTACCGTCAGCTGCATCTGTTGCGTCTTTTCCTGTCTGTTCCTGTCTATTACTTCCGTTGCGTCAGTTGCATCCGTTGCTTCTCTGGCTTCAGTAGCTTTCGAGCGTCACTTGACCAGCACGACTTTCTGCGTCGCAGTCCAGGTGTTGGCGTTGGCGTGCACGAAATAGACACCGGCGGACAGCTCGGACGCGTCGAACGTCAGCGTGTGCGACCCGGCGTCAAACTGTCCCTGCGCGAGCGTCGCAACTTGCTGGCCGGTGACGTTGTAGACGGCCACGGTCAGCTCGGCGGCATCGGGCAGGTTCACGTTGAGCGTGGTGCTCGGGTTGAATGGATTCGGGTAGGCCGGGCTGAGGCTGAACGTCGACGGCAAATCGGCGGACGTTGAAGCTGCTCCAGCGGCAACGGACGTTGCAGCTTCATAGACGGCAGCGACATGCGTCGTCGTTGCAAAGAAACCGCTCGAGGATGCAGGCCAGCTCCCGGCGAGATCACCGCTCAGCGTCTGGCCGGACTTGGTCCAGTGGAAGAAGTCGGACGCTGCGGCGTTGTTCGGATTGACGCCGACATTGGTCACCAGAGTGTACTCCCCGGCGGGGGCGTTCGCTGGGACTGTCACGCTCAGGTCCGCGCTCAGGTTCGCTCCGCTGGGCAGGTTAAACTGGGTGCTCAGCAGGCGTTGCGGATAGGTCGACCCGTTCGGCAGGATCACCTCCGCCCAAAAATACAGACCGTTCATATCCTGCGGCAGGTTGCTGATCAGGTTGACGGTGAAGGTTACTTCGCCACCGTTGTCCGGGACGATGTCCATGTCCGGCAGCGCGATCAGGTAGGCCGGTTCGGGTGTCGCGGCGAGGAATGATTGGTCGATGAAGTCGATCGCGGCGATCATCCGTTCGTCGGTCAGCAGATGGGTCTGACCGGCGAATTCTTCGTAGGTGTAGTCGATGCCAGCGTCGTCCAACGCGAGGGCGAAGACGTTGTTGCCCATGAAGAAGCCGAACTCATCCGCCGTGCCGACGTTGAAGTAGATGTCGAGATCGTCGAACTCGTCCCGGACGGTCGCGGCGCGTTCATCTGGCGAATAGGTCAGCCACTGATCCCAGACCCATTGCACCATGTCGCCGTTCTCGTCGATCGGAAAATCTACCGGCGGTGTGTTGTCCAGATTCGGCGAAAGCGCACCGGCCATCGAGAACGCCATATAGCTGAACAGGCCAGCGTTCGGGTCGAAGGTGTAGGGTGCGCCGTTGCCGTTCGGATCGTTTTCCGTGATGATATCCGCGATCATGAATTCCTGGTTCGAGACGGACAGCAGTCCGCTGAGGAAGGTGGCGGTGTTGAACAGTTGCGGATATTTCATCGCGATGTGCGCCGCGCCGAAGCCGCCCATCGAATACCCGGCGATAGCACGCGCGTACGGCTGCGCGGTGGTGTTGTACTCACCGTCGAGGTAGTTGATGACGTCGTGGATGATGTATTTCTCGAAGCGTCCGTACAGCTCGGAATCGACGTAAAACGAACCGCCCCAATAGGCCGGGGTGCTGCCGTCGGGGAACGCGAGGATCATCTTCTGCAGATCGCCAGTCTGCATCGCGAAATTGAGCGCGAGTTCGAACTGGGGATCGTCAAAATCGGACGGTGTCATTCCGAGACCATGCAGCATGATCACGCAAGGATAACCACCCTCGAGGTTCGGATTGTAGCCCGGCGGGGTGTAGAGCAGGACTTCGCGATTTTCGCCTAACTGATCGCTGGTGAAGGTGACAGTCTGGAAGCCGCCAAGCGCTGTCCCGCACAGGACGAGACTGGCGATAAGAATCGTAAACAAGGTTTTCATGGGGTATACTCCTGAGTTCCGCGCCAACGGTAAAGTGTGGTGTTCCTATCACTCCATGTCAACCGTGCCCTGCCCCGTTGCCTGACAAGATACACAAACGAATCTTCGAATAGTGAAAAACACGAAACGTTTGTGAATTTTCCAAGAGCGCTGAGCCGGGAGCTCGGATGTAAGGAAAACAGCCGGATCGAGCAGATCCGGCTGTTGAAATGGAGTCCTTTGCGTCCGGATTAACGGATGAGCATCACCTTTTGCATCGCCGACCAGCCGTTGGCAGAGGCGTGCACGAAGTAGACGCCGGAGGTGAGGCCGGAGGCATCAAAGGTAAGCGTGTGCGACCCGGCGGTGTATGATCCGTGCGCCAGTTCGGCGACCTGCTGCCCGGTCACGTTGTAGACGGCAACTGTCAGAGTCGCAGCTTCCGGCATGGTCACGTTCAACGTGGTGCTCGGGTTGAACGGATTCGGATACGCCGCGCTGAGGCCGAATTCGGACGGCAGGGTCTCATCCGTGGCAACGGTCTGCTCCGCGCCCGCGAACGATCCACCGCTGGTCCACAGTTCCGGCTGCTCGAAGACGGTGAAATCATCCACGCTCGCGCCCGATTTGCTGAAATCGAACGAGGCGAAGGTGTCGTAGCTCCACGGGTGGTCACCGATGTACAGGCTGATGCGGTAGTCGCCACCCGGAGCGTTCGCCGGGATGTACTGGTTCAGGTTCGCGGAGACGGTGTTGTTCGCTGGGAAGCCAACGTTCTCGAACAGGCGCACCTCGACACTCATGTCGGACGGAACGTGATGGATCTGCACCCACGCATCCGCCTGAATCGCGTTGGTGGTGTTGTTAATCGCACCGACGATGTAGTTGAATGAGCCGCCGTTGGACGGGATCACCACTGGCGGGGCGGCCGGTTCGATAGTGGCGACGAAGTCCTGCTGGTAGCTGAGCCGTGTCGCCCACGGCGCGGCGCTGTTGTTCCAGTAGATGTTGTCCTCGCCCACGACGACAATATCGGACGAGTTGAGGAAGCATGCGGCGTTCGCCCACTGGTAGCGCGGACTGGAGAAAATCTGGTTGTCGATCATCGACCCGTTTTCGTCGATGTGAACCACCCACAGATCGGTGTCGTTGGTGAAGTTGCTGTCGCCGTCACCGGTGAGGTAGTAGCCGCCACCCGGCGCTTCGGCGATCCAGTCGGCGTATTCGTCACCGTTATCCGCGCCGAAATCCGCATCCCACAGAAGGGTACCGCTGCTGTTCGTGCGCAGGACCATGAACTGATCGCCGGGGCCGTTATCGTAGTAGCCGCAGAAGAGGAAGTCACCGTTGTCCGCTTCGAGTACAGAGCGGCCGACACCGAACCAGTAGCCGGTACGGTAGGAGCTCCACTGCTGACCGCCACTCGAGTTGAGCTTCAGTGTCCATGGGTAGCGGCCGGAGGCCTGCGAGTAGCCGAAGCCGGTTGCGATGTAGCCACCGTCAGACGTTGGTGAGATGTGATACAGGCGGTTGAAGTCATACGTGCCATGCGTCGTATGCCAATCGTAAAGGATGTCATTTCCCATCCGGATAACGAGGCCATCGGCGTACGTTGATCCATCGGTGACACCGCTGGCAATGAATCCATCCCCATCCGGTTCAACATGGTGCAGTTCGCCACCGCCGGCCGTGCCGAAGTAGTCCAGCTGCCAATGGAGGGTACCGTTGCTGTAGAAATCCATCGCCAGGGGTAATCGTGTACTGCCGCTTTGCGCCCAGCCAACCGCGACGTAACGGGTTACGTCACCCGGAACCTGACAAACGTCATCAAGCCAGAAGTCCGTACCGGTGCCGGTGCCGAAAACATTGCGCCAGGCAACCGTGCCATCTGGATTGATGTACGCGTAGACCGCTTCAAACAGACCTGAGCTGGTGTTGTACTGCTTGCCGACAGCGATCACACCCCCACCGTACGCCGCACAGACACCGTTAAATGCTTCCGAATTGGAACTCGTACCGGATAGCGTCTGCCAATCCTGCACAAACTGCGCCGATGCGACCCCGATCGTCAGCATCAACGCGATCGCAACCATGAATACCCTCTTCATCCCAACCTCCGCTCCTGCCCTTGATTTGTTTCCGGTGCTTCCGGTCCCCCAACCTGTAGGCAAAATGTTAGGGGTCCTTAACACGTCTTTCAAGCAGAATCGGCGTGGGTCGCGAGAGGAAAACTGCCTCTGAACCGGGGTAACCGCTTGAAATACAGGAAGCTGAAACTTAGGGTGTTGGGTTTCTCGAAAAGTCACTGGCAGATGTCAGGCGGGACGGGGATCTGGTGGCGGGCCGTGAAGCAGACATGCGGCGCCCCGTGCAGGACGCCGCATGTGTTTCGTGTACAGCTGAAGACCCGCTCGTCAGCGGGTAATGGTGATGCGTTTGGTCTCGCTTGCCATCGCCTCTGCGGCAGTGACACGGTCAGCGACGATGCCCTGCAACGGCGGAAATGCCGGTGCGGTGCTGTCGACGAATGGCGGTGTCAGCGGCATGCCGCCCACTTCGGTGACTCGCAGCAACAGCAGGCTGCGCGGCGCGGGGCCCATGGATTCGGTAAGGCCACCGACGATGAAGTCGCCGCCGGGAAGTGCGCGTACGCACCACGCGTCATCCATGCCCGGCTCGCCGAAGTGCCACGTCCAGATAAAATTTCCGTCCGGATCGGACCGTCCGAGGAACACCTGATTGTTCAGGTATTGGGTACCGGTAAGGCCGGTGACGATGTAATCGCCGTTTGCGAGGATGTCGATGCTGCGGCCGAACTCGGTGGGCGGAGTGCCGATCACCGAGCGCCACATGAACTCGCCGTTCTCGTCAAAGCGCAGCACCCAGATATCGCCGATGGTCAGCTGGCCGAGTCCGAACGATTCGGTCTTTCCGGTACAGATGAAGCCGGTGCCATCCGGCAGTGTCTGGAATTCGTAGATGTGGTCCTTGTAGATGCCGCCGTGCGTGGAATACCACAGCAGGTTGCCCTCGAGATCGATCTTCGCGATCAGCGCGTCGCGCATGCCCGCGCCGGTGGACCAGGTGCGTCCGGCGAAGACGTAGCCGTCGTCCAGCACGTCAATGCTCCACGCTTCGTCGCGCGCGTAGGTGGTACCGTATTCCTGCCGCCACTGAAGGTGTCCGAGCGAGTCGGTCTTCATCACGAAGATGCTTTCAACCGGGATTTGACCGGTGCTGTCGTTATACTCAAACCAGCCGGTGATGACGAAGCCGCCATCCGCGGTGACTTCCACGTCGCGGGCGATGGACGATACCTCGGACGCGTACAGCCGTTCCCATTCCGGATTGCCCTCGTTATCCGTTTTGACCAGGTACACCGAGGATCGGCCATGGCCCCAGTCGGTGCCGCTGACAATGAAGCCGCCGTCCGGAGTTTTGGCGAAGCCGTAGCCCTTCTCGACCGTATTGTCGCCGAACTCCCGCTGCCAGAGGATGTTCCCGTTGAAATCGAACTTCATAAACCACAGGGCGGGCAGCGGCGGATAACCTTCGATCATCGACTTGGTGCCGGAGACGACGATACCGTCGTCCACGATTTCGATATCGAACGCGATGCTGTTGCCGACTTCGCCGTAATAGCGGACCCAGACGGAGTCCGCCTCCACTGCGGATGCGTCCGCGAACGGGAGCAGAATCAGGCCGAGCAGGGCGAGCGTCAGCACCCAGCGGAGTGGCAAACGTGATGCGGTAAACGGAAGACGTGATGCAGACACGGGAAGTCCCAGCTGATTGATGGTCAGGGCAGTTGGTGCAAACTTGCAGTTGCCAAGGTACGCCGTGAAACAGAAAAGGGGGAGGGCTGACTTTCGTCCTCCTTCCCCCTGAGTGTCAACTGTCTAGCTGTTAGCGGGCGAAAACCGGATCACCGACAGGCACTTCGGTCATGCGGAACACGACGATGCTCTGTTCCGCCGGACCCATCGACTGCGTGTTGCCGGCGACCACCCAGTCACCACCGGGAATCGCACGAACGCTCCACGCATCATCCATCCCCACCCCGCCGAAGTCGTAAAACCATTGCCAGTCACCGTCCTCGCTATCCGCCCGGCCGACAAAGATCTGGTTCTGGTTCTGGTTGGTGACGGTCATGCCGGTGACGATGAAATCGCCGTTCGGCAGAATGTCGACACTGCGGCCGAATTCGGTCGGCTGGTGGCCGATCACCGATCGCCACATGAAGTTGCCGTTCGGGTCGTAACGCAGGATCCAGATGTCACCGTGTTCGTCGAAGCCGTGGTTGAACGATTCGGTTTTCCCTGCACAGATATAGCCGGACCCGTCGGGGATACGCTGGAATTCGTAAATGTGGTCCTTGTATTCACCGCCGTAAATATCCCACCATACCGGATTTCCATCCAGGTCGATCTTGGCGATCAAGGCATCACGCATCTGGGCGCCGCCGGACCAGGTGCGTCCCGCGATGGCATAGCCGTCATCCTCGACGATAATGCTCCACGTTTCGTCGTTTTCCCAGCCGCCACCGTAGGAACGCGCCCATTCCTGGTTGCCGTCGGCATCGAGCTTCATGATGTAGGCGTCAATCTGCAACCGGTTCTGGATCGCGTGGCGCTGTGTCGCGCCGGTCACCACGTAGCCGCCGTCCGGGGTTTGCTTAATGTCGCGGGCGAAGGTGTCATCTTCCGTCGGGTACACCCGTTCCCACTCAAGGTGGCCCCTGGCACCAACCTTGATGACATAGGCATCAGGAATACCGTTGGTCCAGTACGATCCACAGAGAATGAATCCACCATCCGAGGTCGGCGCGACGGCATAGCCCTTTTGCGCGTGATCATCGCCATACTCGCGGGTCCAAAGGACTTCACCATCAAAATTGAATTTGAGCAGCCAGACCTGCGGGTACGGCAGGTTGTCTTCCATCAGCGATTTCGTTCCGACGACGACAAAGCCGTCGGTTACGACTTCGATATCACGGGAATAGCTTTTACCAACTTCACCGTAGTAGCGTACCCAGACCGAGTCGGGCTGTTGCGCCTGGATTGCCTGCGGCGCAAAGAGGAACAACAGAGAGAACAACGCGACAGCGAAAAACGCGGGCGCGGAGTACTGGAGTGTCATTGCCTGACGTTTCACGGTACCACCCTGGTTTGTGAATGCATGTACCTTCCAACGACGGAGTGGACTGCGAACCTTGACTCGAGCAGTACAGGTAGCAGAATCTGGGGTCGGAAGCGGTCAATAACGTACCATGATCGTTTCGGAAGTTCAATCCTCCACGGGCCGTTTTCCGAAAATCTCGGGAGAATATGGGAGCAAGCCGGGATCGACGCCAATCCGGCCCAGCGACTAATTTTTCAGCCGCGGACAACCGCGGCTGAAGTACATGACGCATGCTATTCCAACAAGCCTGTGGATCCTTAGTTGGATTCTTTCAGGATCGTGAAGTAGTCAGTATCGATCACGATGGACTGGCTGTATACACCGATCAATCCATGGAACATATAGACACCGAACGGCGCGTACCCGGGGACAAACTGTGTCAATCCGGGATACGTTGTGACGCCTGACTGGGCGGTGATCGTGCGCATCACCAGCGGTCCGATGTTATTGCCGTTGGGAAGCGTTGCCATCAGCCACGCCTGTCCGGACACCGCGTTTGCGAGATGGTTGTCGAAGGTGGCGTCGAACGTAACCATCCCACCGGAGGCTGGGATAAATGGCTGACCGTTCCGTGTGAGATGGATCTCAACGTCTGGCATGTAGGGTGGATCCTGCTGTTCAAACCAACCGAATCGACCTCCCAGCCCGCCTTGCGCAAGGACAATGTCCGGGTAACCATCATAGTTGTACTGGGTGATGTAGGCGACTTTCTGGTTGCTGAATCCGCTTTCCACGTAGGTTTGTACCCATTGCGCGCCGGTATTTTCGAACCAGTACAGTGCGGATTCGCCGTATCCCGCCGTCAGCACGAAGTCCAGATCGCCGTCGAGATCGATGTCCCCAAGGCTGAGCCCGCGTGGTTCGAAATAGTGTGTGATGACCAGCTCGCGCCAGCCCTCATCCATCTGGTAGAAAACGGTGACCTCACGCAGGCCGCCATCGGCTGCGGCAAGAATGTCCAGGTCACCGTCATTGTCCAGATCGCCGACCTGAAACGCCTGGCCGAAGACGAAACTCTCGCGTATGGTGTGTTGGGTCCACTGGTCAAGGGTAGTTTGTTCGTACCAGATCAACGAATGCGCTGTGAGGCAGACTACGTCGAGCAGGCCGTCCTGGTTCATATCGCAGGCGTGCAAACCTCGTGGGGAAGCAATCGTGTCGGTAACGGTGTATTCATGCCACTGTCCACCGTCCTGTTCGAACAGCTTGATGATATCTTCCGGATCGGACGATGCGATTATGTCCATGTCGCCATCGTTGTCGAGATCGGCTGGAGCAAGATTCTGCACGTTGAGAAAGTCATCAACGATCACGGTCTGGTTCCACGACCCGTTGTCGTAGTCCCAGCAGAGTATGGATTCGATGTCTTCGTCGGCAGTGAGCAGGTCGATGTCACCGTCTCCATCGATATCGGCAACTTTCATATCGTTGGCATCACCGGTCGCCGAATCAATCAGGGCCATTGTGTATCCCAGGCCGTCACGTTCCCACCAGCAGAAGCCCATCTGGCTGAATGTGACCAGATCGTCATCGCCGTCTGCGTCAATATCAACTGGAGCAATGCGATTGAGATAAACGACCTCTTCCGCGACAGTTGTATACAACCAGTCAATTGCGAGGGCCGGGACAGTCAACAGGAAGGCAAGGGTAAACAGGAGTGGCCGGCGCGTATTCATGATCTCCCCCCTCCGTGCGTGATGCACGGTTTGATAGCCAGCGTTCAGGCAAAGTAGGGCTCAGGATTCTGAATGCCTAGACGTTTCGCGATTTTGTGAACTATTGACGGAGACTGGAGATTGAACAAACGTTGGCGGTTGCTGGCGCAGGTACGGGGCTGCGCATCCCAAGGCTCTCCGTTCCGGATGCAGCCGCCGCGAAGCCTGTTGACCGCTGAATTACTGCCGACGGCGAATGTCTCCCCGTGAATCCGATAAAATGTGAGGCGCTCCTTCCCTCACGTAAAATCAGCCTGTAGATTCCGAGCGTTAGACACATCGGGAGCATGGAATGTCTCCTGATTCACGTCGCTTACCCTCCCATCTTGACGAGGAGACTCTGATGAAGACTGTTGCACTGCTTCTTTGTGTGGTATTGACAGCGGGCGTGGCAAGTGCCCAATTGAACCCTCCGACTGGATTGTCCTCCACTCATGATGGCGATGGGCATGTCGAGTTGAACTGGAATTCACCGAATGTGCTTGGCGCGACCAGCTGGCAGGATCTGGTTGACTGGCCGGAAAGCGATATCGAACGCGCGGAATGGGAAGCTCCGAATTTTGACGAAGTCCGGGCGCAGTGGGAAGCGCTTCAGGGCCAGGGCAATGAGCTGGACGACCTTCAGTTCTTCTTCGTATACCGGAATGGCCAGCAGCTGGACATCACTTACGACACGCACTACGAAGACGTGCTGCCGTCGGAGAATACCTATGTCTACACGGTGACGGCGTTTTACGATCTCGGCGAATCGAGTCATTCGAACGAGGTGACGGTCACCTGGTTCGACCAGGTCGCAACGGCAATTGACGAAGACTTCAACGACGGCGAAATGCCGGACGGCTGGACAGTCGAAGCGACCATCGCCAGCCACACATGGCAAATCAGTAGCTTCCACAGCCTGTTTCCCACGCCGTACGCGCTGGTTGATTCGGATGCCGCGGGACAGAACCCGCCGATCCATATGATGGAACGGCTGCTGCTGCCGCCGTTCGATTTCAGCGAAACCTCGTTTGTCGAGTTCGTCTACTCCTCGAACTTCGTGGAGTATGTCGATGAGCACGGCTACGTGCAGTACCGTATCTCGAACGGTGACTGGGTGACGATCAACGACATCAACCAGGACGGCGAGCTGATCGGTGTGACGCATGACCTGACGGCGGAACTGGCCGGCGAACCGGATGTCGATCTCAGTTTCTTCTACGATGACATGACCAACTGGGGCTTCTACTGGGGCATTGACGACGTGGAAGTGTCGCGTGATTATGTCCCGTCTGATCCTGTCCGTCTCGAGATGATCGGCCGCAGCAACGTGATCCCGGCCGCTGGCGGCTGGCTTGGGTTTGACGTGCATTTCATCAGCACCCTGCCGAACAATGTACCGAATGTGAAATACTGGACGACCATCACCATGCCAGACGGCAGCGAATCCGGCCGGTTGGCAGTCGCCACGTTCAGGCATACGCCGAACATGGATGTGCTGTACGAGGCTATGCAGCAGGAGATTCCGGCGAATGCGCCTGCAGGTGAATACCACTACAACGGGTATGTCGGCCTTAACCTCAACAACCCGCTGATCGAAGGGTCGTTCCGGTTTGTCAAGCTTGAATCGGAAGGTACCGACGGATCGGGTGAATTTGTCTTTGATCCGTCCGAGTGGGAACTGCGTGGACTGCCAAGCGAGTTGACGTCTGATGGGGAAGTTGCGGTCAACCTGCCGTCTGACTGCGAGCTGGAATTGGCGTACCCGAACCCGTTTAACGCGATGACGTCGTTGACGTTGCGGCTGCCGGAGGTATCCCCGGTGACGGTTGCGGTGTACAACGTGATGGGGCAGCAGGTCGCGACGCTGGCGAAGGGTACGCTGGACGCCGGTGTGCACAACCTCAGCTTCGACGCGTCCAATCTCGCGAGCGGGATCTATTTTGTCCGCGCGACGGTTCCCGGCCAGCTGAACGATGTGCAGAAGCTGGTGCTGATGAAGTGAGCCTCTACTAACTCTTCTATCTACAGCGGTTGCCGGAAGTTACGGCAGCCGCTTTTCCTCTCATCGAATCAGATGCTTTGCGTTCTTAAGGGAATACGGATTTGTTTTGTTCATAAATTACGTAAAATTGCCGTCGATTTGTCATCTTATCTATGGTCTATGCGGAGGTTTCCATGGACCCGCACCGTCTGAGCCAACGGTTAATTCTTTTGAATCCACCCGCAGGCCCGGTTTTCCCGAACAACTCAACGAATGCTGCGTTGTAGCTCGATTCCCCCACCCCCCGTAACCCACGATCGATGACGTGCACCGCCTGTTGCGTCAAGTCCTCCTCGTCGATCCGAACACAGGAGACGAACTATGGTTCGGACATTTCAATCAGGTGGGATCGGGATCTGGTCCGCGATTCTGATCTTTCTTTGCCTGTCTCCGGGCTTTGCCCAGATGGATTGGGCGAAACACACCGTGTGGACCGGCCTGAACGAACCGGAACGTGTGTATCCGGTTGACATTGATTTCGATGGTGACATCGACTTTCTCGGGGCGTTGCGTGGTCCCGATTCGATTGTGCTGTTCCTCAATGACGGCAACATGGACTGGAGCATGGAGTATGTATCACAATCGGTAAATGGTGGCTATGATGTGATCGCGGTCGATCTGGATTTTGACGGCGACTATGATATTGTCGCCAATGCGGTGGATGGTAATTACATGACCTGGTTCGAGAATGACGGGCAGTTCAATTGGACGGAACACAGGATCCTGGAAAATCGCGACGACCCACACTGCCTTGATCTTCTCGATTATGACCATGACGGCGATCTGGACATCCTGACGGTAATATCGAACGAAGATTGCATTCTGATTCTTGAAAACGATGGCGCTCAAACGTTTTCCATCGTCACCACTCTGGTCCTTCCCGGCAATGAGAATGTCTGGTTCGCTTACTGGCATGACCTCGACCATGACGCCGACTATGACATCATTACCAGCAGCCCGGACGCCGACCTGTTCCTTTACTACGAAAACCAGGGCAATTCAACTTATGCCTACACTATCCTCGCGGATAACTATGACCTGTCGTGTTCGGTGGATGCCGGCGACTTTGACAAGGACGGCGATGTCGATATCACCGGCATTTACGCCTACAGCGGTGGCGGGGTGGTCCTGTGGGATAATCAAGGCAACGGGACTTTCGTGGAATCCCAGATTCTCGAGGGGGTTTCCTGCGACAACGTTACAACGGCCGACCTCGATCACGACGGCAACCTGGACATCATTCCCTACGCCTACACGTACCAGCCGGTGGACCTGTCGTGGCTGGAAAACACTCAGCCCGGCTGGTCGCATCACGTGCTCGAGTGCAGCTGGGCGTTGATCCGTGACATTGATCCCGTCGATCTGGACCGGGACGGCGACCTCGACCTGCTTGTCGCGGAGGAATTGGGTGACCGGTTCACGTGGCTGGAAAACCGGATCGCCCACGCCACCCAGCCGCCGTTTTTCGGCCAGACTGTGATCAGTGACAATGAAAACCAGCCTGCGGGCGTGAGTTGGACAGATTTCGATCTGGACGGCGATTACGACCTCCTCAGCGCCGATGTGGACGGCCTTACGTGGTGGGAACAAACCGCGCTAGTGTTTACCGAACAGGCGATCACTCCCGTTCTGGCGAATGCGATGGACGTCCTCGCCGAAGATCTCGACCATGACGGGGATGTCGATCTCGTGGCGGCATCGTCCGACGGCGAGGTGGTCTGGTACGAACGGCAGGGCGCGATGTCCTTCCAGGCGAACGTGATCGATCCGGCGCATCCCGGCCCGATGCGCTGCCTGATCGAGGATTTTAACCGGGATGGAAGCTGCGACATCGCGGTTGCCGGGCTGAATGGTGTCCGCGTGTACATGAACGATGGCTCAATGCAGTTCTCTGAATCCGATCTTTCCGCAGGCGTCGTTTTCAGCGCAGCCCTGGTCGCGACGGATCTTGACCGTGACGGCGATGCGGACCTGGTTTCTGTCGACGAGGACAAGTTGCTGTGGTACGAAAATCATCGGGATGGCACGTTCACGCAGCATGTGATCGTCACCGAAGCCGCCGGATTCGCCGCGATCGCGGTTTGCGACCTGGATCTGGACGGTGATGGCGACCTGATCAGCGGCGGAACAGACGGAATCAGCTGGTGGGCCAATGACGGCTTGACGTTCACGGAACATATGCTCGACAGCGGTTTCCTGAACGTGACGAGCGTGTCGATCACGGATATCCTTTGGGATGGTTGGCCGGATGTCGTTGCCAGCGGCTCGATGGGCGTCAAGGGCTGGATCAATGAGGGCGGCGGCGTGTTTTCCGCGCATCCGATCGAAACAGGCGCAGGCGGTTGGGATGCTGTGATTCCTGTCGACCTGGACCGGAACGGCGTACCTGACCTGGCCGGCGTATCGTCCTCGCTTGACCGACTCGCGTATTGGTCGGCGGAAGGTGCGTTGACGATTTCGATTGAACCGATGGCTGAACCGGTCATCATTCCGCCGTGGGGTGGATCGTTTGATTTTCGTGCGCGGCTGGTCAATCGTTCGGGCAGCCCGATGTATGTCGCAGCGTGGACCGAAGCCACGCTTCCCAATGGGTCCGTTGTGGGTCCACTGATTCTGTACTCGTATATCGGAATCGGACCGTACAGCGGAGGCATGGGAGTGTTCACTCAGAGCATTCCGGGATTTGCGCCGATGGGGGACTACACCTACACCGCGAAAATCGGTGGATTTCCCAGCGAGGTGTTGGCGGCGGATATGCTCAGCTTCAGCAAGGCGGAATCGTTCCCCGGCGACGGACAGCCGGTGACAGACTGGTCGTTGACACGGAAAGAAGATACCGCGTCGGGAGATTCAGAACTCCCGCGTGAGTTTGCACTTTCGGCGGCAACGCCCAACCCGTTTAACTCCGGCACGCAGATGACGATCTCGCTGCCTGAGAATGCAACGCTTGAGGTGGCCGTGTACAACATCACCGGGCAGCTCGCGGCAACAATCGCGGCAGGTGACTATCCTGCAGGCCGGCATGTGCTGACCTTCTCCGGAACCGGTCTCGCGAGCGGAGTGTATTTTGTCCGTGCGACGGTTCCCGGCCAGCTGAACGACGTGCAGAAGCTGGTGCTGATGAAGTGAGTCTCTCTTTTCTTCATTAAGTACAACGGCCATGTGAGTTTACCGTGGCCGTTCATTCTCACTTGATCGGACGTCATCTGAAAACAGAGTAGTATTAGCAATTTTATTATTTAATATTAACTTGCGTAAATGTAGTTTCTTTTTACTTGATGCCCCCCTCCATCCCCCCGGCTGGTACATAGCAGCCATGAAAGGAGAATGCTATGAACTCCGTCATCCGATGGCCCCTCCGTGTCGTATTCAGTGCCATACTTTTACTGGGCTGTGGAACTGGATCTTTGGCTGAACGAATTTGGACGGAACACCTTATTGATTGTCACGCAAACGTTAACTCCATTGATGCCGCTGATCTGGATGGCGACGGGGATCTGGATATTGTTGCAGCAAGCGGTCACGGCTGTTTGGACAGATGGGAAACTCATGAATATCATTATGGTATCAAATATTCCCTAGTGCCCTATCCAGACCCTGATATGTATGCATTATTTACAATGGCTGCTGATTTAGATGGTGACAATGATCAAGATATTTTGTTCAATAAACTACCCCGCAGCAAGCTACGGGGTATCGACTACTCACAGCTCAAGTCGACTTTGATGTAGCGGCTGGTAGTTAGCTTCTGTACCTTGGTTCATAACGTATTTTCTGATTGTATTTTCGTCACCGTGCGGACCTACGGTGGATATATAATAACCTTTTGTCCAAAATTCCCCACCCCAGAGCTGCTTTTTAACTTTGGGTTGTCGGATAAACATCTCTCGTGCTGTTATGCTCTTTATAGTTCGTACTAATTTTGTAGCACTCATGGTTGGCACGGATTGCACTAAGAAATGCACATGATCTCTATCTATTCCAATTTCTATAAATTCTATTTCATAACGTTTTTGGATTTCAAAGCAGATATCCTTTAATGTTAAATCTATCTCAGGTTCATCAAATACAACACGACGGTATTTCGCTACACATACAAGATGGTATAGCAATATCGATACGTTGTGTTGTTTTCGGATCAGCTCAGACATTCCACAAGAAACCAACTGCAGCTGGCCGAAGCAAGCTTCGGGGCATCAACCGCACTGGAGTGAAGTAATCAATGAATATGAACCCCCCGTCTACTATTCCTATTATTTTAAAAATATCAACAACACATCATTTGAATCCTGGATCTTAAATTATGGATCTGGAACATCTGCATATTTTTATCCTATTGATTTTGATCACGACAATGATCTGGACTTGGTTGCTACAGGAAGTAAAATCCAAATAATGTATAATATTGGTACTTTTATATATTCTTCACAAACAATATATGATTCATACAATGTATGGGATCGATTAATACCTTCAGTAGTTTTTGATATTGACAGTGATAACGATTATGATATATTTGGTGGATATGGCTGGTGCTTCATGTGGTACGAAAACTACAATTCTAAATTTAAATATATTTATGGATATGATCGGCCATCTCCATTTGCTAATGAAGACCAACCTTGTGATTTTGACGATGATGGTGATTGTGATCTCGTCGGTCCACTCAGGTGGTACGAAAACCTTGGAATCACCACACATCCCTCCCAATTCAATTACGAGTTACACGACATCCCGAATACAATAGGCGGTGTGAACGATTACATCGTGAGCGATCTCGACAACGATTTTGACGTGGATCTGATCGCCGTCGGAAATTCGGTACGCTGGTATGAAAACGATGGTGCCGCGACCGCATTTACAGAGCAAATCATAGCAAACATTCCCGCACACAAAGTCTGTGCTGGAGATATAGATGGTGACGGTGACATTGACATCGTTGCTGCAACCAATGGCGACAATTCCGCTATACGCTGGTACGAAAACCTCCGGGAAGGCGAAGGATATCATATGACGTCCTATGTGACAAATGATGGAGAAGTGAGTCTTGCCTGGCTTGCTGCTGGATCGAACATGTCCACTGTTGAAGAGTATCGTATTTGCAGGGACGGTACTTTCGTGGGAGCTACTCAAAATCTGCAGTTCACCGATTCTCTTGGTGCGTATGGGAACTACGAGTATACGTTGACGACACTATTTACGGACAACGAAAGTCTCGTCTGCGACTCAGTGGCAGCCTTCTGGTATGACGAAAACCTGTGGCCGTTGGTGGAGGATTTTGATGACGGATTTCCGGATGGCTGGACGATCGAAAACACCGGTACGACAACCACCTGGGTTATTGATTCTGGCGATGGGTTGGGAGTGTTCAAAACCCCGTATATGTTGATGGACGGCGACAATCGTGTATGGGGTGGATTGACAATAGATGCCCGACTGGTCAGTCCCGAGATTGAAATCTCTGGTGCAACAGAAATCACACTGCATTTTGAGCACCAGATTCAGGAATCATCAAGCCTGTCCTGTGTGGAATACTTACCTGGCAGCGGCGACGATTGGCTGCCAATTGTGGAATACACGACCAATTCCTATGGATTTGTCGAGCACTGCTTAACCGGTTTGTTACAGGGTGAATCAACATTTCGACTGGGTTTCTACTACTACTCTGCTGAGTGGTATGGTGCAACATACTGGGCTGTGGACAATGTCCGGGTGAACGTTCTGCAAGCAGCCGGATCTACCAGAAATTCAACTGATTGTAGTGACAGTTCAACATTGAGCGCTCTCCCGACGGCTGAAAACGCCCGGTTGAGGCTTGCCGGCCCGAATCCCTTCAACGCTTTCACAGAAGTTTTGATCAACTTGCCGGAGTCGGGGTTTCTGGAATTGAATATCTTCAATCTTTCCGGCCAAATGGTCGCTACACTCGTCAAAGGAGATGTATCTGCTGGCCGTCATGTCTATACCATTGACGGCTCCAGTCTCGCGAGCGGGGTGTATTTTGTCCGTGCGACGGTTCCCGGCCAGCTGAACGACGTGCAGAAGCTGGTGCTGATGAAGTGATGGATTGAGGAACAGACAGGAACAGAAAGTAAAAGACAGGCAAAAACAGCAACAGAAGCAAAAGACGCAACTGACGCAAAAGCTGGAAAACAGCTACGGGTGAGCTGCTCCAACGGCTGAACCATCCATTACCACGGACTTCGGTCCGTGGTAATTTTTGTGTTCATGCCGGCATATTCACGGCAGCGGATTCATGATAGCGGGTTGATCTTTGTGAGTTCATTTTTTCTGAAAAAACCTGAATTCGATTGACAGGTTGCGGCGGGGTTTGTATGCTGTCAGCGGGAACATATGGAAACGATCATGAAGACTGTCGCCGGTTTTTTTCTGCTGTTGGTTGTTGTTTTATCGCCGCTTGTGTCCTCCGCCCAGCCGCCGGGCAGTGATGCGCCGGGGACGTGGGAGCAGCGGATCGTGACGGTGGAGAACGTACAGCGTCTGTACTATCTCTACCTGCCGGAGCAGTATGAGCGGTACCATGATCGCCCGCTGATCGTGAATCTGCACGGCAGCATTGATGTCTCCGGGGTGGATTCGGTAGGACAACGTCCCGAAGTGTTCATGTTCGGCCGGCAGTACACGCCGAGTTACCTCGACACCAGCCGTGCCTCGATGATGTGGAAGGTGGCGGAGGCGGAAAAGGTGCTGGTCGTCTGTCCATTATCCCGCACCTCGCCGGCGTGGAGCTGGTTCGACCCCACTGGCAACCTCGAGTACATCGACGCCATCCTCGACGATATCCAGGGTGCGTACGGACCGTACGTCGATTTCGACCGCGTCTACGCGACCGGTTTCTCCGGTGGTGGCGGGATGACGCAGCGGCTGGCGTATTACGGTGGCAGCCGGTTCGCGGCGTTCGCACCGATGTATTACCCGATGAACACGGCGTTGTATCCGCTTGATCCGCCGGAAATCGTGCCACGCGGACTGATGCAGGTGGCGAACCGGTATGATCCGACGGTGGATGTGCCTTACACCGAACCCTCGGACAGCATCACCATCCTGCAGACGGTGAACAAGTGGCGGGAATGGTGCGGCGTGCAGTACAAGCGTAGGGTTGTCCGTCCCGCGCCGGTGGATACGGTCATGGTTGCGTTCCTCAACGGGCGCGACCTCGCCCCGGGCCTGCCGGAAATCGAGTTTGTCACCTTGTTCCAGAGTTCAGGCGGGTATGTGCACTCGTACCCCAAGTTTCGCACTCATGGTTTCCAGGCGAACAAGCGTGTGTGGGAGTTTTTCGAACGGTTCTCGCTGTCCGGATCGGATAGCCGTGAACTGTTGCCGGATGAGCGCCGGATTGCGCCGGTACCGTTGGCGGAACAACAGGCAGGCTTGTCCTTGTTGGCGTACCCGAACCCGTTCAATTCGGTGACGACGTTGTCCGTGACACTGCCGCAGGCGACGGAGCTGCGGGTGCATGTGTTTGATGTGCGGGGACGGTTGGTCGCGACGCTTGCCGATGGCGACCGTTTCTCTTCCGGCAAACATCAGGTCAGCTTGGATGGGAGAAATCTGGCAAGCGGTACGTATTTCCTGCGTGCCAGTGCGGGCGAGTGGAGTGCGAGCCAACGGATTTTGTTGTTGAAGTGATGGGTTTACCGGACTTAGCCGCGCTAAGCGAGAGACTGATTGCGTGAACCACTCCGGCGGCGTAACTCAGCGATATTTTTGTTAGACTCGCCGAATTTGGAGTATTCTGGATGTTGACACAACTGAGTTTAGACACACGATTCGTTATAAGTTTTTAGTAATCAACCGCTTTGATCCATGCTGGTCAAATGAGAGAAAAAAGCGGTCTGTTCCTTGCATTGCTTTTACTCGATACTGGAAAGGTAGTACGTTATTGGAAGGGGCAGAAATTCGTAACCGGGGAGTTGATCATGAGATTCATTGTTGTTACAGGTTTGGTTCTGCTGTTTGCCGTAACGGCGTTTGGTGTGCCGGATTACGTGGCTGTGGGTGAGGGTTGGGTTGACAACCACTATTACCGGGTGGAGATTCCCTCGCGCACGATGACCAGCGCGTCCGTACCGCTGATCGTTGTCATGCACGGCGGTGGCGGAACAGCGGAAGGCATCAGCGGCAGCAGCCTGATGTACTTGATCCTGGAGCAGGAAGAGGCGGTGCTGGTGTATCCGCAGGGGCATTACTACAACGATACATGGGTCCCGCAAGATTACCTCTGGATTGGAGAGATTGTCGACCAGGTGTCGGCGGATTTGGCCGCGCAGACCGAAGGAGTGACCACGGTCGATCCGACCCGTGTGTATGCGGTTGGTTCGTCAGCTGGCGGATGGATGGCGCATTGCCTGGCATACCTCGACAATGACCGGTACGCGGCGATCGGAACGGTTAGCGGCGGTTGGCCGGGCAACCAGTTCCCGCAGTTGCTCAACACGCCTCCGGCGAACAAGGTTGGTTTCATCGCGTTCCACAACAAGTGGGACCAGGTGATCAACATCAACTACGGCAGTGGTTCGGCCGCGTTGCAGTGGTCGGAGTGGAATGCTGCCCCGGACTATTCGAAGACGCCGCATGCTCCGGTCTATTTCCTGCACAGCTGGGATGATGGAGTGAGGGACTGGGTGAAGCTGCACGAGATCAAGACCAAGATCAACGGCACGAACAACCATGTCTGGCCGCACAACCAGACCTACGGCATCGAGCCGGTAGCACTGATCTGGCCGTTCTTCCTGCAGTTTGACCGTGGCGACATCCAGTCGGGTGACGAAGGCCCTGTGCTGACACCGTCCCGCACGGACCTGGTGCTGAACACGTACCCGAACCCGTTCAACACGATGGGCACGGTGACGTTGACGCTGCCTGCGGCTAACCGTGTGCGGGTGACGGTACACAACATGCTCGGGCAGACGGTGATGACGTTGGCGGATGGTTCGTTCAACGCCGGCACGCAGGAGTTCGTGCTGGATGGATCATCGTTGGCGAGCGGCGTGTATTTCGTGCGCGCGGATGTCGCCGGCCAGGCACCGCTGATGCAGAAGGTGGTGTTGCTGAAGTAGCGCTCACCTGGATCGAGATTGTCTCTATTTTATCCCCGGGCTCGAAGCGAGTCCGGGGATTTTTGTTTCGCGCCGGGCTGATTTCAACTGGCCGTAGAATCCTATTGATAAGAAGATAATCATGATTCACTTATAGCATTTAGATGGTTGTGGATCACGTTGAGTTGTTTGGGAGCGATAACCAGCGTTATTTTTGTTAGACCTGCCGAATTTCGGGGATTTTAGCGTTAAAATCCTCCCGGAGCTCGTCGTTCAAGCGTGTTCTAAGGCACAGTGAACCAAGCCCCAACCGCCTGTATCCGAGATACAGGCGGATTTTTTATCCATTCGTTGCAAGAATTCTCCCAGCACCCACGACATCGTATCTTTTTGCATGGGCAGGAACTTTGTAACTGGGGAGAAGATCATGAGATCCATCATTCTTGCAGGATTGGTTCTGGTGTTGGCCGTAGCGGCCCTTGGCGCGCCGGCGTACGTGGCTGTCGACGAAGGCTATGTTGGCAACCATTACTACCGGACCGAGATTCCCAATCGCACGATGAGCAGTACGGAAGTGCCGTTGATTGTGGTGATGCACGGCGGTGGCGGCACAGCGCAAGGCATCAGCGGAACCAGCCGGATGTTTGTGATTCTTGAGGAAAACGACGCCGTGCTCGTGTATCCTCAGGGTCACGCCTACGGGGATACGTGGGTCCCGATGGATTATTCCTGGATCGGGCAGATTGTTGACCAGGTGTCCATGGACATTGCCGCGCAAACCGATGGGCTGACCACGGTAGATCCCAACCGGGTCTACGCAGTGGGTTCATCCGCCGGTGGGTGGATGGCACATTGCCTGGCCTACCTTGACAATGACCGTTACGCAGCCATCGCGACGGTCAGCGGCGGCTGGCCGGGTAACCAGTTCCCGCAATTGTTGTCGCAGCCCCCCGCGCAACGAGTCGGGTATATCGCGTTCCACAATCGTTGGGACCAGGTTATCGACATCAACTACGGCAGTGGTGCCGCATGGGAACAGTGGGGAGAATGGAACGGAGCAACCAGCTACAGCTGGAGCTTCGGTTGGCCGATCTACTTCGAGTACACCGGTTCAGAGGGTGATATCGAATGGGTCACGTTGTACGAGATCTGGTCCTGGGTCTGGGGCACGAACAACCATAACTGGCCGCACTCGTCCACCTACGGCATCGAACCGGTAACCCTGATCTGGCCGTTCTTCCTGCAGTTTGACCGTGGCGACATTCAGTCGGTCGATGATGGCCCGGTGCTGACACCGGCCACCGGAGATCTGGTGCTGAACACGTACCCGAACCCGTTCAACACGATGGGCACGGTTTCGTTGACGCTGCCGGAAGCGGAGCAGGTGCGGGTGACGGTGCACAACACGCTCGGGCAGACGGTGATGACGCTGGCGGACGGCAACTTCAGCGCCGGAACGCATGAGTTTGTGCTGAACGGTTCAACGTTGGCGAGTGGAACGTATTTCGTCGGCGCGTATGTCGCGGGCAAGGCACCGTTGATGCAGAAGGTGGTTCTTCTGAAGTAAACAAGCCACAGACGCAACTGACGCAAAAGATGCAACGGAAGCACAAGAAACCGCCACCGATGTCTGTGGCGGTTTTGTTTTCTGGCAGTTATTTCTTCGGCCTCAGTTGCTTCTTGTGCGTCTTAGGCGTCTTTTGCGTCAGTTGCATCTGTTATCGCACATCCACCTCAACCTTCGGCGTGTCGGGCATGTAGAACGGGGGTGCGTGCCACGTCTGCACGTTATCGAGGACCAGCGTGTTGCGGAAGAAACCGGTCATCGAGAAGTTTTCCTTGAACGCCGCCAGGCCCCAGGTGACCTTGTTCCCCGGTTCGTTGCTGATTCCGAAATCGTACCACTGGAAGCCGCGTTCATGCGCGTGCAGGATGCTGTCGTGGACCAGTAACGGGGACGGCCGCAGGTTCTGCGCATCGTCGCGGTGCGCGATGTAAAACTCGAGCATCACCTTTTCGTTGCAGACAAAGTTCAGGATGCACGCAATCGCCTCGCCGTTGTAGTAGGCCATCGACGCTTCCAGCTGTTTCGGCGCGAGTTCGGCGAGTTTTTCGATCTCGTCCCGGGTGTGCGTCGGGGTAACCCCGAGCTTGGCGCGATTTTCGAACAGGATGTCGTAGAACGTGTCGAGCGTCTCGCCTTTCAGCGGGATGCTGTGCTTGATGCTGACACCCTCACGCCACGCCTTGCGGATCGCGGTACGGGTCTTGTTGTCGTAGCGGCTGATCAGTTGCCGTTCGGCGAGCGGCAGATCGCGCAGATCAATGGCTTGCGTGTAATCCTGCTTCAGGTAGGTGAAGCCGGCGCGACGTAACGTGAACTCAACCGAATCGCCAATCCGTCGATGGTAGAAGATCGGCGGCGGGGTGCACCGCAGGCGTTCGATTCCCTCGTCCTTCGCGACCTCGATCAGGTCGTGCAGTAGACGGTGCACGTAGATCAGGCTGACATCCTCGCGGATCAACAGGCCGCCGTACGACGCGCCCGGATGGCTGGTCCACGCCTTCAGGCCGTCCTCGTCACGGTAGGCGCCCGGCCAGACCGCAATGATGTGGCCCTTCTTGCGGAAGATCAGGTGCCGGTGCTGGAAACGGTCTGGCGGATGGTAATCGAAAAACCGTTGCTGGTTGAACAGGTTGCCCTGCAACGAGCGGCGGATGAAACGGTCCCACTCGGCACGGTGGGCCTCGGTGTAGAATTCAACGTCGAAGTACATGGACGGCCACGAGTTATGAGTTGTGAGTGCTGAGTCCTGAGCTAGGCACAGAAAATCCCACACTCGATGGTCGAATATAGGGGTTTCAGGGTGTTATTCTGAGCGTAGCGAAGAATCTCTCTTTTGTGTGCGCGATCGCTGCAACGCAGAAGGATTCAAGTCTATTCCCGATCACGCCGAATCAGTTCCCCGATTGCGGAGCGTATCCCTTTTGTGCCGGCATCTGTCCTTGATCCTCGATCCCGCCAACGGACATACCCGTCTGCATCGAGCACGAATACCTCGATTTCATCGGTGTTCGGTATTTCCAGAGCTTTCAGCATCGGATGTCGATCAATATACAGGGTGATGGTTCGTTCACGGGCCGTTGAATCCGGTATTCCTGAACGCATGCCATTATCGATAATGAAACTCATCCATTTGTAGCCCGAGCTGATGGTTGGAAGCTCCCAGTAGCGAACGAATTCCGGGTGTTCAGCCTCCAGTTCTTTCGCCAGCGGCAACCATGTGTCAACCTCCGGCTGCTGTTCCCGTTGAAAGGCAACGAGAACAATGTTAATGCTGCCGGTAAAATCGCCGGGCAGGGTGAAACGATCACCATGCAGGTTTTTTCCGGTGACTGTCGGAAACAACAGAGCGGTTGATAGCAGGACTGTCAGCATATCCCCTCCGAAACTGCTTGGTGAACTGGCTACTCCACTGTTGGATCGAGCTGAACCTTGAGGCCGTCGGGGCCGAACGCGCGGTCGAACGCGAGCTTGGCGTCGTGAAGCGGGTGGACTTCGTCGATCAGGTCCTCCACCTCGACTGTGCCGGACGCGATCAGGTCCACTGCCGCAGCGACATCGCCGCAGCGTGACCCGACCAGCCGGATCTCGTTGACCGCGATGAAGCTCGGGTCGATGGTGAACGATTCGGTGTGGGTCGATTTGAGTACGATGGTCCCTTCCGGCGCGATGGAGTTGAGCGCGGTTTGCAGGCCAAACGGGTTCCCGCTGGCTTCGATCACCGCGCGGAAGTTATCCTCCGGTTCACGAATGCTGGCTGTCACCCCGATATCACGCAGGCGCTCCATCTTGTGCTCGTATCGGCCGAGGGCGTGCACTTCGCGGCCTCGTGCGCGCAGGATACGGGCGATCAGGATGGCGAGGCGGCCGTCTCCGATCAACAACACCGGCTCGTCGTTCTGCGGCACCCGCTCGGCGGCGTCCAGCGCGGCAGCCAGCGGCTCGGCCATCGCGCCGGCGGCGTCGCTGACGGTGTCCGGTAACGCGACCAGCACTCCCTCCGGCAGCACGATGTACTCAGCCATCGCACCGTCCCGTCCGCGGATGCCGATCGCCTGACGGTTGGGATCGTGCTTCGCGGCGGCGTAGTCGACATGCCCGCGCAGGTCGCCGGGGAGGTTGATGTGCGCGGTGACCCGGCGTCGAATCCACGAATATTGGTCCGATTCGACCACCTGCCCGGCGAATTCGTGCCCGAGGATGCCGTCGAACCCGGCGTAGCCCTTGAGGATTTCACTGTCGGTGCCGCAGATCCCGACACGGTGGACACGGATCAGGCAGTCGTCCTCACGGACACGTTCCGGCAGCGGTACCTCGACCGGTTTCGGGCCGGATTTTGCGGTGACGGCGAGCATGGTGGTTGAGTTGGGCATGGGCGGTGACTCGTGAATTCGATTTGTCCCGGAAGGTCGTCCGCACTGACAGGGTTGTCAAGTCATGAGTGTACCAGGGGCGGATGACCCACGATTTGAATGTCGTGTACCTAAGCGCGACGAGGACACTTACGGTGTAAGTGTCCCCTTATCGGTGTTTTGTCCTGTCTTTTACTTTCTTTTACCTTCTTTTACTATCTTTTCCTGTCCTTTACTTTCTGTTGCTTCTTTTGCGTCCCTTGCATCTGTTGCTGTCTTTTACTTCAAGAGCGTCATCTTCCGGATCTGGCTCAAATGGCCGGGGACTGTCGCGCGGACGAAATAGATCCCGCTGGCGAGGGATGATCCGTCGAAAGTCAGCGCGTGTGTTCCGGCGGCGAAGGAACCGTCCGCGAGGGTCGCGACGACGCGGCCCTGAATGTCGAACACCTGCACCGTCAACGAGGCGGGTCGCGGCAGGGTAACAGAGATCGTCGTGACCGGGTTGAACGGGTTCGGGTACACCGGATCCAGACAGAAGGCTGTGGGATGAATGCCGGATGGATTGGGCTTGTCGCCGATTGCTGTCAGTTCAAGCATGTAAACGGCGAACTCGTTGCCACCGGCGGCGTACACATTCGGGTAGTCCATCACGAGTGGACCGATGGGAACATCTGCTACCTCATTCAGCAACTCGGGATTCTCGGGATCGCTGACGTCATACATCCGCAGGTTGCCGAACTCGAGAAGCAGCAGATCTTCATGCTGGACAGCCCCGCCCGGTGTGTGTCCGGTTTCATACAGCTCCATGGGAATCGTTGGATAGAAGGGTTCACTAAGGTTTGTCGCCTGCGATAAACCGAAGTTGCCGAAGCTGAGACCTGAATACAGGAATCCCGATGTGATGTTAAGCGAGCGATAGGTAAATCCCTCGGACGAATTCATTCCCTCCCATCGTTTGGCCAGATACGGCTGATCTCCTGTAACTACTGTCGATAGCAGGTGGTATCTGGTTCTCGACTCATCAGCCCCGTATAGATACTCGTCCAGCGTCGCCAGCCATGCCCCATCCGGGCTGATGCAGAGGTGTTCGCCGGCTTCATTCAAGAACTGCAACGGTACAGGTGCGAAAGGGTCGGAAATATCATAGGTGTACAACCTGGACGCTGAATTCAGGCCATAGAGCAGATCGTCCACGGCGACAATGCTGACAAGGGTATTTCCCGGCACCACGGTTCCGAGGTAGTCCGGATTTAACGGGTCGGTAAGGTCGAACAGTTTCAACGTGCCGCCGTCCGCAACGATCATCGTGCTGCCGGAGATCGTCATTGATGCGAAATTGTCGCTGGGTTCCGGGATTGTGCCAATCTGGACGGGTTCGTGGGGATCGGTGAGATCAAGAATGGTTAGCTGTCGCTGGTTGTCCATGTTCTCGATTGTTGCGTACACGGTGCTGCCGTGCAGGACGAGATCCTCGACACGAACATCTGAACCGAGCTGTATCCGTGCGATTTCGGTGAGGGTCCAGTCATCCGCGAGTTGCCGGACAGGCCCTTCGATTTTCGATGAGGATGGAACAGCAGTCGGGATCGGCTGCACGGGAGTGTGGGTGGATGCCTGCGGGAACGCGGGGCTTGCGGGACCGTTTGCCTCGCTGATCGAATAGGCGCGGAACATGGGGTGCCCGCCGGAAAACAGCAGGTCGTCCGTGTATTTCAGATCGTGCATATGCCACATGTCGTCCGCAAAATACAGTGTATCCAATTCCTCCGGGTGAGTGATGTCGAGGATGGAAAACTGATCGTCAACGATCATGAATGCGAGCGAGGAATCCAACTCCACCTCGCTGAAATCGCCTTCTGATGCGGTCCCCAGATCATGAAACAGGGGTTCGTCAAGGTGCGTCCCATGGCGTGGGATAATCCGCAGGGAGTATTCGCTTTCGTGCCCGAATTGATACATCTCGGTAATGCAGATCCACGAACGGCTGATGGCGAGATCGATGGACCCGCTGATATCAGGAATCTGGAGCATTTCCGCAACTGCCGGGTGAGCCGGGTCGGCCAGGCTGAACGCGATCAGGCCATAGTCAGCGGAAGCGGCGAAAAGGTCGCCGTCATCGAGGAGGATGTCGTTCAACTCCGCCGCATCCGGTGCCATGTAGTAACTGGTGATCGTGGGATTGGCGGGATCGCGGATATCGACGGTGACAACACCGGAATAACTGCTGGCGACATAGGCGTAGCTGTCCTGAAGCACGACATCGAACGAATTTCCGGGCATGCGCAGGGTAGTCAGCCAAACAGGGTTATCCGGATCGGTGATGTCGAAGATATAGAGGCCTTCATCCCCCATGGCGAGCACAAGGACGCCGTCCTCCGCCGCTAGACCAAAACAGCAGGTTGTTCCCAGGTCAAGAACCAGTTCGCCGTCCGCGTCACTCGACAGATCAAGCCGGTACAGCGCGTAGCCGTACGGGTTGCCGTCGAACACGATCCCCCAAGCGTAGTTTCCGCTGATGGTGTAGCGAGTCGCCGCGAAGCCGTCCCATTCCTGCAGCAGGGTTGGCGCGGGCTGGGCAAACGTGAAGCTGGATACCACAAGTGTCAGAAACAGGGTAAGCAGCGCGGCCGTGCGGATCGTTTTCATAGTTCCCCCAAGATGTCAACCGTGTCATGATTCGTGACGACTCGTCACTACTAATATGAACGCGCTGATCGCAGGATGGGTGCTGGAGAGTCCAGAAACGAAAAGTTTTGCGAGCTGAACCGCTCGTGAACTCGAATGAATCGCTATTGCGGATGAGCCCAGACATGAATGTCTGGGGCATGTACAGTCGTCGCTACCCGACGGGTCATCCCTGCAGGCGAAGCCATCAGGGGCACAAAGCGATCGCACACGGATGGATGAGCCCAGACATGAATGTCTGGGGCATGGATCAGGGACTGGTGGTGCCGGTTGGTGGTGTGGTGGGTTGGTCGGCCTGACGGTCACGTTCGAGGGCACGGTAGTATTGACGGATGGTTTCGCGCCAGACGCGTGCGTAATCTCCCTCGAGCGCCTTGAGCAGGCGTTCGCGGAGCTGATCTTCGGTCTCAATCGGCATCCCGCCGGGGCCGGAACGGAAGATGTCTTCGGCCAACTCGCCCTGGCGTTGCTTGCTGTGTTCGCGTTCCTGCAGGCTGCGCTGGCTGTCGAGCAGGCGTTGCAGGATGCGTTGCTGCAGACGGCGGGTGCGTTCGGTGACGTTCTGGTCTTCGAGATCGTCCGCGACTTCCTGCATGTCGCCGGCCATGCCGCCGAGATCGCCGAGAATCTCTTCCATCGAACGTGCTTCGCCTTCGAGCGCCTGCATCTGTTCGGCGAGAGCGCGTTGCTGAGCGGCGGCCTGGCTCAGGCTCATGCCGCCGGGCTGGGTTCCGCCGGGCATCGGCATCGGCATCTGCCCGCCCGATGACTGGTTTATCTGCTGCTGTTGCTGCGCCATCTGCTTCAGCTGCTGCATCATCTCCTGGTAGCCGGTGCCGCTGCCGGAGGCCATCATCGACTGCTGCGATTGGTTCAGCTGGTGCAGGCTGCGGTGCAGGAACGCCAGCGCGGATGACTGTGAACCCATCACGTCCTGCGGGCGGCGGTCAGTGTAGCGCTGGATCGCTTCCTGCATGAAGGCGCGGGCACGGGTCAGGTTCCCGGCGATTTTCGCGCCGACGAAGAACGATTTCTTCATCAATTCGCCGACCGCGCGGTCAACAGCGCCCATGCCGGTGATCAGGCCTTCCTGGTCGGCGGCGAGCTCACGGTAGCGTGGGCTGGCGACGCCGAGGGTGCGGCTCTCTTCGCGCAGGGCTTCCTGGTGACGGGAGATGATGAGGATCGCGTCAAACACGCGGCTCATCTCGTCTGCCAGATCCTGCTTGCTCTGGGCGACCATCTGCTGCTGCTGCATGCGCAGACGCATCGCCATTTTCTTCATGTTCTCTTCCGCTTCCTTGCTGGACTTTTTCGCCTCCTGGCGCTGGCCGTCCATCATGGATTCGGAAGATTGCTGCATCGGCTGCTGGAACGCTTCGCTCTGCATCTCCTCGGAGATCTGGCTCAACGAATCAGCGGTTTCTTCGTTCATTTCCGCCATCTCTTCGCTGGCCTGTTCGATATCCTCGGCGAGCTGTTCGGCCTGTTCCTCAATCGACTCCTGCTCCTGCGCGAGGCGGTCCATCTCCTCCGGCGCGGCGGTGTCGAGCTGTTCGCTGAGGTCTTCCTGACGTTCGGCGAGGTTTTCCGCGCGGGTGGCGAGTTCATCGAGCTCGCGTTCCATCTTCAGCTGTTCGAGGATGGCGAGGTTGCGGTCGATGTTCTCGAGCAACTTGTCCTGGTTCTGCAGCAACTCCTCGAGGGCCTCGCGCATCTGTTCGCCGTCGAGATTTTCCATCGCCTCGCGCATTTTCTCCATCGCTTCGCGCATCTCCGGCGTGGCGATCTCTTCCAGTAACTCCTGCATTTGCTTGTACTTCTCGAGCAGCTCCTCGCTCATCAGGTTGTGTTCGCTGGCCTGCTGGCGCATCTGCTCGAGGGACTCGGCAACATTCTGCATCTGCTGCAGCGCCTGCTCCTGCTCGTCCAGGGTTCGCTGCAACGCGCGCGCCTCATCCCACGACATCTCTTCCGGATTGGATTTCAGCCGGGTGAGGGTTTCCTCGAGCTTCTGACGGGTGCGTTCGGCCTGCTCGTAGGCTTTCGCCAGTTCATCCCCGGCGTTTTCCTCCTGTTCGTCGGTGATGGCGTACAGTTCCTCGACAGACGGGAACACCAGCCGTCGCAGCTCCGAGCGGACACGTTTCGGGCCAGACCACGTGTCGTTGTCCCACACCTCGACGAAGTAGTGAACCTCGTCGGTCGGCAATAATGGCAAATCGTACAGCGACCAGCGCATCGCGACAATCGCCTGCCCCGGGGCGACCTGTTCCATCGGGAGGTCGTACGCGGCGTACTCATCCTCGGACACCGAATCGGCGGCGAACACCTCGGTGTGGATACGGTAGCGCAGCCGCATGCGGGAGATTCCATAATCATCATCGGCGCTGACCGCGAGCGGCACCACCAGCGCCTCGGGGATCAACGCGCCATCGTCCGGGCTGTGGATCTGCACGCGCGGGTTCAAATCCTCGGCGGTGCCGAGCGCCCAGACAATCGGTTCGTCCGCGGCGATGCTGTCAGTCGCCATGAATTCCAGCCACCACGTTCCCTCCGCCCGCAGGCGGAATGCGCCGGTGGCCTCGCGTCCGGCGAGTTCCAACGCGACGGTGTCCGGTGTATCTCGGTACGACGGCTGCAGCAATAGATGTGCGTTTGCCAGCGGACGGCTGGCGTTCATCGTCACCGCCACCCGGCTGCCGGGCAGGGCGGTCAGGTCACCGACACCTTCGGGCAGGTTGACCGGTTCGAGGCCGGTGTAGCGTGGCGGCTGCACGGTGACGTTGAGCCGCGCGATGCGTGGCCGACGGGTGACATGCACCTGCACCGAATCACTGCCGGTCTTGCGGCCGGATCGTGCCCAGAGGGTGACATCTCGCTTCAACCCCGGAACGTTGGCGACGAAGCGCATCGTATCGTCCGGGTCAGGGGTCATGCGCACAACTTGTTCGGTGCCCGCGCCTTCGTCGAGGACGAGGTCAACGAACCGTGGCCGGGAGTGTTCGGCGACGGTGGCGATTCGGAGCGTGTCGCCCTGGATGATGCGCAGTGAGTCGGGCGCGTCCATGGTCAGGAACGTGGTGCCGGGCTTGATGTAGCGCGCGCCAGGGTTGGCGATGCGGGTCGCGGCGTCGAGCAGGTTGCCGCGTCCGATGGCAAAGGTGACAATCAGCACGCCGAGCACGACCAGCGCGGCGCGGGTGGATTGAATCAACGGGTTGCGATCCACGTACGGGCGCGGGTCCAGCCCATCGGCGAGACGGTCGGATTGGGCCAACGCGGCAGCGCGTAACGCCTCGCTCGAGTTCGGGTCAGGGTTGTTCGCGAGGTCGAGGGCGTCGAGCACACGGTCACGGATGTCCTCGTCCCGGTCCCAGACCACGTGTGCGAGGCGATCGTCTCCGGGTGTGTTGCGCAGGATCAGCTGGCGCAGCGTGAAACCGACGAACCCGAGTGCGAACAGGAGCAGGACACCAGTCAGGGTGTTTGCGAGCGGGGTGCGAGTCGCAGGATCGAACCACGCGATCGCCTCGGTGACGAGCACGCCGGTGTAGACCAACGTCGCCAGGGTGACAGCGACGAGCAGCGCGGAGAGCACCCAGACACCCTTTTGGCGGGCGCGCAGGGAGCGCAGAAAACTGGGGATGTGCTGCAACGTCGGGATCACGCGGTCACTCGGGTGTTGTGTGGTCGCTTGCGGCGTTGGGCCGGCGGCTGAACATCAGACTCGGATCTCGGCTCGCTCGTTACGTTGGTCGGGCTCGCAGGAAGATACGCTCCAGCGGGCGGAATGTTTCGAAAAAGCGGGTGTGAGGGACGAGGGATGAGGTGGGAGTGAAGGACAGGTATGAGGTATGAGGTATGAGGTATGAGTAAAAGGCGGATGTGAGATGTGAGACAATGGGTGAGGGGTGAGTATCTCACCTCTCGTCCTGAAATGGGTTGACAGTCAGGATGTGCCCGTGTCCGCTTGCGGACGCGGACGATCCACCTGAAGGATCTTCCCGGACTGAAGTCCGAGGGCATGTTCAGCGTCATAAGGAATGGCCAGCTCAAAAACGAAGGGGATGGATTCCGAAGAATCCATCCCCACTCGCGTCTCCTGACAGCATGCGCAGTGCGCACACAGTTTTGTGAGGTGATGCAAGGGCACCTTCACAACGAAGGGATTGTAGGAACATCGAGTCTGAATTCTGTCCCGCAGCCCAAGGGTTGCCGGACCCTGAGTCGATCAGACGGTTCCCCAGCGCGGCCACAGCCCCCACTTCGCCGCTGAAACCTGACGGATCCCCCCCTTCATGGACGTCCTCGCCCAGAGAACCCGCAGGTGTTTGCGTCGTTTACTTCAGCAGCGTGACACGCCGTACTTCGTCCATCTGGCCGGGAACCGTCGCACGCACGAGGTACAGTCCGCTCGGCAGGTTCGCGCCGTTGAAGACGAGGTTGTGGCTGCCGGCGTTGGTGATTCCATCCGCCAGAGTTTCGACCAGCTGGCCCTGCACGTTGTACACCGACACGTTCAGCTGCGCCGTTTCCGGCAGGTTCACCGCGACGGTCGTGGTCGGGTTGAACGGGTTCGGGTAGACCGAGCCGATGCCGAATTCGGTCGGCAGATTGGCGCTGAATATGTCGCTGTCACTGTCCGCCGCCGGGGCGGTCGGGGCTTCCTTGACAAAGCCGAAGCCATCCGCGCTCATCACCGTTTCCGGCTGCACACCGGCGTACATGTGGAAGATGTAGTCACCCTGCGGAGCGTTCGGCGGCACGTAGCGCGCGTACTGACGTTCGAAGTACGTGTCCGGCGGTACAGTCAGGCTCCACGCATCGAGGGCCTTGGTGTTGCCGTTCGGCATCTCGACTTCGGTCCAGATGTCGACAGTGACCGGGGCCGGGTAGCTGTGTTCGATGCTGGCGTTGATGAGGACGTAGCCGCCCTGGGCGCCGATAACCGGCCAGCAACCGGGGGTAACCATCAGGGTGATGTTTTCGCAGAGCGCCTCGCCGCCGTAGGTCGCGAGCGGCAGGGTCAGCTCGAAATAGCCGTTGTTGTCGTTGTCGGGTTCGGAACCGATCGGGGTGTAGGTGTAGACGGTATCATCCCAGTACACGGTGTTGTCGTGCACGATGCCGTACTTGTATTCCAGTTCTTCCCCGATGTAGAGCTCTTCGATCTGGATCAGGTCGGTGAACAGGCCGGTTTCCTCGACCTCGGCGAGGACGACATACCCGGTCATGTTGCCCAGTTCGGGGTAGTTGCCGGTGACGACGACCTGGTCGGTGGTGCGGTTGAAGTCTCCATTGAAGGCGGCGCAGTTGAGGTCGACATTGAAGGTAACCTCAAACGGTTCCGGCCAGACCGGATCGACTTCCGCGAAGACCACGTTGGTCGCGACGGTCAAGACCATAACCGCCAGCAGTGCGATTTGCATGCGTTTCATGTGGCACATCCTCCTCTTGACGGGACCAGTCTCCCATCCCCTGGAATGCTTCCCACATTCCAGTGATCGTTCCCTGTAGTTGACACGTTTTAGAAACTGCAACTTATACCGGTCCCCGTCCCTTGTGAGCGCAAAGGCGGGGCTAATCCGATATTTAGCGTTTCTGCACGGGAAACAAAAGAGAAAACTCCGAAATTTTCATGAAAATCCGAAAGGAGTGCTCTCAGAGCGACAAGTGTCGGGGATTTACGAATTCGGGAGTGTCGCGTGAACTCAGGCGGGATCGCTGTTGACTGTCGGCAGATAGCGGCTCATCGACTCGACCAGTTGTGGCCGCGAGAGCGGTTTGCGCAGAAACATCTTCGCGCCGGAATCGAGAGCACGGCTTTCCTCCTGTTCGAGCAGGCTGGCGCTGAGCACGATGACAGGGATATCGGAGAGATTGCTCTCCAGCTGGAGTTTCTGCAGGGCTTCGTACCCATCCATCACCGGCATGCGCAGGTCGAGCAGGATCAGATCGGGGCGCTGATGGCGTGCTTCGGCGAGTCCCTCGGCACCGTTGACGGCCTCAATAATTTCGATCGGTTGATCCTTGAGGAATTCGCGGATCAGCCGCCGGTTGAACACTTCATCTTCCATCAGCAGCACGCGTGCCGGTGCGAGGTGGATTTCCTGCTTGCCGGATACGTCTGTGTGATCACCGGTATCATTGGCGAGACGGTACTGCAGGTCTGGCAGAATGACGGAAAATGTCGCGCCCGCACCAGGATGGCTGTTGAGGGAGATGGACCCGTTCATCATGTCGACGAGCCGGTGGGTAATCGCCAGCCCGAGGCCGGTGCCGCCGTACTTGCGCTGATCCTGTTTTTCCACCTGGACGAAGGCCTGGAAGATCTTATCCTGTTCGTTCGCCGGAATGCCGGGTCCGCTGTCGGTAACGGTCAGTTGCAGCGAGATGAGGCCGTTTCCCTGTTCATGCGGTTGTGTGCGCAGGCTGACGTGAACAAATCCGCATTCGGTAAACTTGACCGCGTTTCCGACCAGGTTGATCAGAATTTGCCGCAGGCGGATGTCGTCGAGGATGATGGAATCGGGGACGGCGTCCTCGACGATGACGTTGAAATCGAGCCCCTTCTTCGTCGCAGTCCGCTGGAAAATGTTGCGAATATCAGCGAGCATCGGGCGAATCCGGACCGGCTTCGGGTTCATCTGCATCCGGCCGGCTTCAATCCGTGACAGGTCGAGAATGTCGTTGATCAGCTGCATCAGCGAGTTTGCGCTGATGCGGACAGCTTCCAGGTATTCCTGCTGTTGCGGATCGTCAGTGGACGAATACAGCAGTTCGCTGAACCCGAGGATCGAGTTCATCGGGGTGCGGATCTCATGCGACATGTTCGCGAGGAACGTACTCTTGGCGGCGGAGGCTTCTTCCGCGGTCTGACGCGCCTGCTGCAACTGACGTTCGTATTCCTTGCGGCCGGTGATGTCGGTGGTGACGCCGAGGGTGCCGATCATCTTGCCGACACGGTCGTAAACCGGCGATGTACTGGCGAGTACCGGGAGTTCAGTCCCGTCGCGCCGTTGCAGGGTAACTTCACCGGACCAGGATTGTCCGGGCTTGAGGTGGCGTGTAATGGCGAAGGTCTTGCCGGGGTGCGGGTTTTCGGGCTTGATCCGTGTGATCAGTTTGCCCATTACCTCGCGTGCTTTCCACCCGAACATGCGTTCGGCATAGCCATTCCAGTAGGTGATGCGTCCCCGGCGGTCGGTGGCGATCACAGATTGGTGGACGGCGTTCATCAACTGCGACTGGAAACGGTTGAGTTCCTGTTCACGGTAGCGGACGGACATGTCGCGGAAGGATGCCAGCATCTGCGCCTTGCCCTGGATCTGGATCATTCTTGCCCGAATCTCAACGGGGATGATATTTCCGTCCTTCCGCAGCAGCTTGGCGTCGATCGGGGACGCCTCCTCGTACTTGCCCTGCGTAAAATCGTAGAATGTCACATCATGCGAACCACCTGGACTGAAATCCGTCTGGTTCATCTGGCGCATTTCTTCACGGGTGTACCCGGTCAGTTTGCTGGCGGCGGTGTTGGCATCAACGAGGTTCCCGGTGGCGACATCGGCGGTGAAAATCGC
Organism: bacterium; assembly: GCA_963675295.2. Taxonomy (GTDB): domain Bacteria; phylum Electryoneota; class Electryoneia; order Electryoneales; family Electryoneaceae; genus BMS3BBIN04. Next base: position 6,914 of record CAXXKJ010000001.1, on the reverse strand, counting down.
ATCCGGTGAGAGTTCGAACAGCACCTTGAGGCGTTGTTCGCTGTTCTGCAGGGCCTCTTCGGCTTTCTTGCGGGCGGTGATATCAATGACGAATACCGCGGAACGGGTGTGACCGTCCAGGCCGACAATCTCCGCCGTGTCGAACAGCATCCGCTTTTCGGTCCCACCGCGGGCGAACATGGTCACATGCGAGAGGAAATCCGACTTAGCATTGTTGTCTTCGTCGCCATGATCAAGAGTATTCGGGAACAGGCTGACGAACGCCTCCCCCTCAAGGGATTCCGGATCGAACTCGAGCATCCGGCAGAAGGCGGGGTTGGCGTACTCGATCAAGCCTTCTTCATCCACGATACAGACACCGGCGGGACTGTTTTCGATTACGCCACGGAAGCGTTTTTCGCTGGCACGCAGGGCTTCCTGGGCCTGGCGCCGTTCGCTGACATCCCGCGCGACAACGAGGATTGCCTGTTCACCCTGAAGTTCAATCAGGGTTGCGCTTCCTTCGAGCTGATACACCTGGCGGTCCTTGGACAGCAGATTCAGGTCAAACGAGTGGTGCCCTTCCCTGGCAAGAACCTCGCGAATTTGCGCGATGTCGCCATGATGATCCGGCGGGCTGAGGTCTTCAGGGCGCCGCTGTTTCAGTTCGTCCGCTGTGTAGCCGCTCCATTCGCAGAAAATGCCGTTGGCCTCGATAATTTTCTGCGTTTTCACACTGATCAACGCCATCGCGTCGTTGGCATGCTCGAAGACGTTGCGGAAGCGTTCGCCGGCGGCTGCGAGTTCACGTTCGGTCTGCTGCTGGTTGGTGATGTCGCGAAAGACAGCGAAGGTGCGTGTTTCACCGGTATCCATCTTCTGCGGGGATGCGGTAATCAGCAGGGTACGGTGTTCCCCATCCGCGCGAATGATTTCCAACTCGTAGGACGAACGGATGTCCTGAGTTCGCAGCAGGGTTTGTTCACGGATAGCCTGTTCGGATTCCCGGGTGACGAAGTCCAGCAGGCTCTGTCCGACCAGCTCATCCTGTTCCAGACCGAAGATGCGCGCGCCGGCTGGATTGACATAGATGAGGTTTTCTTCTTCGTCGGAGATGCCGATGCCTTCATCCACACCATTCAGCAACAGGCTGTAACTCTCAGCCTTTTCGCGGTACTCCTGTTCAAGCAGTACCTGTTTGGACATATCCTGGATGTAAAGGGTGACGCCGATAACCTCATCGTCGAGCGTGACCGGATTGAGCGCAATGTTGTAGTGATAGTCGACACCGTCGAAATCGAGTGTGAATTCACCGGTGGTGTACTCGCCATTCAACGCTTGTTCGAAATGGTCCCGGAAACGGTTCGCCACCTGGGGCTTGGGAACCATCGAAAACAGGTCATCGCCGGGCTGAATATCGATTCCAAGCAGATTCTTGATCGCCATCTGAAAGTTGGCGTTGAACGAGGCGATCCGGCCCTTCAGATCCAGCATCACGATGCTGTTGAACCGTGGACTCTCGATCATCGACACCAGCCGCGCGTTCAGCTCGAGGACTTCGTCCCGCCGGCATGGGTGGGTACTGTCGAACGTGCAGGGCCGGGGTGTGCGTTTCCGGGTGAGAACAGCGACGGTGTTGTCCTCGGTCACCTGGAAGCTGGATTCCACCCACCTCACTTTCTTGTCGGTAGACTTCAGGTGGTAGAGAACCGAGGTTTTTTTACCGCTGGAGAGGGTCTCGGCAATTGCCTGCTGAATCTGCCCTTTTTGCTCCGGAGCGGCGAGATCGGTCAGGGATTCGGAGAGAAGAGTATTTTCGTCGTGAGCAAAAATGGATACACTTGCAGGGGAAGCATAGAGAAATCGCCCCTCGGCGTCATGTTCTGAAACAGCTTCAGGTAAAACGTCGAGTAAACGGCGATATCGCTGAGTATCAAAGTCGATATGTTTTTTTAAGTCTGTTTCTGTTCCGTTGCGCGACATTGTCCGGCTCTGCATTCCATGAGTGAGATCAGGGCAAACGTCGAAAAAGGTGTTTCTTTGTCTCCACTTGATGCACACGAATCCTGTGGTCCAAGTATCGAGCAAAGAGTGTTCCTATCGCTAGTGAAATCAGGATTCTGGGAGAAAATGGAGAGGTCGGTTTTACTCCGCGCCGGCGATTCAACCGTTGTTCCTGCGGAGAACCGGGATCTTCCTCAGCCGCAAACACACACGGCTGAGGAATGACCCGTGAATTTGCAGTCTCCGTGAATTTGCAGTCTCCGAGAATTCGCAGCCAGTCGAAAATTAACCGGGGACACTTTCAGGAGAAAGTGTCCCCGGTTGGATATGGCATGGGTCTGACTCAGGACTCAAGTCTCGGTTATTTCAGCAGCATCACCTTCTGCTGCTGGTTTTCGCCGAAGCCCTTGATGCTGAGCAGGTACAGGCCGGAGCTCAAGCTGCCGCCGTCCACGTTGAACGTGTGATACCCGGCGGTCTGCTGCAGCGTCCGCGCCATCACCTGCTGGCCGAGCACGTTGTACAGTGCGATCTCGACCTGTCCCGCATCCGGCAACGCGAACGGCACGCTGACCATCGCGTTGAACGGGTTCGGGTACGCCCTGCCCACCTCGAACTTCGTCGGCAACGGATTGCTGACCGAAACGACTTCCTCGTTAACCAGATCAAATCCGCTGACTGTCCACTCGCTGAGATCGATCTTGCCTTCGGTGGTGGTGCCGGCTTTGCTGAAGGTGAACGAGTCGGTCGCGCCGATCAGATTCGGGTAGTAGCCGACGAAAGACGTGTGCGTGTACACACCAGCCGGCGCGGTGCCCGGCACGTATTGCGTTACGCCGGACGCGGTCATGTTCGCGTTCGCCGGCATGTTGAAGGTGTGCATGAACACCGGACCGAGCACATTGCCATTCGGCAGGGTGACCTTGGTCCAGTAGTCAACGTTCTGCTGCGGGTTCGGCAGCGAGCTTGTCAGGTTGACGTCGTACGTCACATCGCCGCCGCCCGGCATGATGAAGGTGTAGAGCGGCGTCACAGTCAGCGACACGATCGGATCGTACGACACGCTGACGATGTTCGACGGCAGCGATTCGCCGTCGGTGTGCATCGCGGTGACGTAGTACTGGTAGTCGCCGTGCGTGTTCAGCACATCTTCGAACGTCGTGACGGTGGGCTCGCCGATGTTGGTATTGTCACGGTAGACGACGAAGTTGAGGAATTCGTCCGTCACGTTCCCGGGGATACCGTTCGTGCGCCACTCTTCAAGCTGAATCCGGTCATCCTCGCGCATCACGTCCGGCTTTTCGCCCGGGTTGATGATCGCGGGTTCGGTCAGCTCTTCGATGGTGTACATCCCGGCGAAGTCCCAGTTCAGGGTGACGGTGCCGTTCGGGACGATGGAATACGTCAGGTTCGACGGCGCTTCGAGGCCTTCACCCATCTCGGTCAGAATGGTGATCGAGAAGGCGTCGGTGATCGGCGTGGCGTGCACGTCGTAGTCCGTCTGGTAGACGTATTCGATCCCATCCGTTTCCGACGGGCTTTCGATCCCGACGGTGCCGTCGTTCCCGACCTCGGACGTGATATCGAGGTACTGGAACTGGATGATTCCGTCACCGGTTGTGGTCGGATGGAACGCCGGATCGTACAGCACAGCCTGGAAGGTTTCGAAGGTGCCCGAGGGGCTGTATTGGCTGATGTGGCTCCACTCAACGATATAGCGATGCATCGCCTCGTGGTAGTAGATGTAAACGCCGTCACTGCCATTGACTTCGATGTTGAGGTCTTCCCAGTACGGCGCGAGCATCGCACTCGGACCATCCGAGTTCGGGATGCTTGAGTTGGAATAGTCGTAGGACTGCTGTGTCGGTCCGAAGGAACAGGTACCGTTGGAATCGATCGTCAGGCCGGTGTAACTCTGGCCGTAGTAGACGAAAGTGAACGGCAGGGTGACGTGGACGGTCATGTCGTCATCGTCGATGCCCGTGTTCGTGCCCGGTCCGCCTTCCGCGGTGGAGATTTCGAACCAGTTGAAGTCCATCGCGTTGTTGCCGTCGTTCGGATCGTACGCGAGGTAGCCGTAGCTGTCCGGGCCGGACGGCAGGAAGAGGATATCGCCGACGGTGAGCGGAATGTCGATCTGCGTCGCAAAGCTGTGGTCGGCGTCCAGGTCGAACAGCAGCGACATGTCGTAATCCTGCGGGCAGGCGGCGCTGGCGCTGATGCCCCAGGCCATGTCGACCGATGCGCCCGGATCGAGCTGCGCGAAGTATTCCGTGTTGTCGGTGGTGATGGTGACGTACGGGTCGCCGTTCTCGCTCAGGTTCGCGTAGCCTTCCATGATCGGCGAACTGCCTTCGTTCGTCAGAGTCACGTGGATCCACGCATCCTCACCTGGATCGAGCCAGTTGTTGCCGTTCGGATCGTCGCTGAAGGTAACGTTGGTAATCGCGGCTTCCGGGGCGGCGACGATCAGCGGCATGACCGATTCCCAGAAGTCCCACGAGTCGGCGATGAACACCGGCACGTTCGCCGGGCTGCCGTCCGCCACGCCAGCGTCCACTGTCAACGCGAAGCCGTCGGTGACAGTCACCGATTCACCGGCCGGAATCGCCGGGTAGTTTTCGGCGTTATCGCTGAAGGTCACCATGTCGGCAACGTCTGTCAGCTGCACGCTGGTCGGATCGTGCGACGGATCGACGCCCACGTTCTGCACGGTGACGCTAAGCAGTGCGGATTCGTCATAATCGAGCACGCCGTTCGGGTTCCACCCGGCGGCATCGTTAACAGTCACCGATTCGTAGACGACATACGCGCCATCCGAGGCGGTCAACGGAATCTGCGCCATGTACGGGTCGATGTCATGGCCGGTGACGGTGATGTTCAAGGTGCCCGGCAGGGTCGGGGCGGCCGGGAGGGTGATGCTGATGTTGCCGCTCTGGTCGGTGTAACCGGCGGCGATGATGTCCGGCTCGGCGGAGGACTGCACGCAGACGCGCGCCCAGGACGGAGCGTCCGGCACGCTGACATCGAGCTGATCCATGCCGAGGAAGAACGCGGCCGGATGGTTGACGGTCACATCCTGCGGCACGTTCGTCCACAGGTCGATGGATCCGTCACCAAAGATGTTGTACATCTCGCAGTAGCGGCGGACGGTTCCGCTGGTGCCCCACTGCTCGACCAGCTTCATCTTGGAATAGTTGATCATCCCGTTGATCCAGGTGAGATTGTAGATATCACCCGGGGTCTGGTTGTCGAAGAAGGCTTCAAAGACCTTCTTCTCCATCACGTCATCTTCCGTCCAGTAGCTGTTGACGGACGAACCCATGAACGCGACGGCGCCGGCACTGTGCCGGACCCACGTTTCCGCAAAGCATTCCGCGAGGTGGTAGGAACCGGTGACGCAGGCGTAGCTCTGCACGAACGGGAAGACATCGTTGGTCAACGCGTTCACGTTCGCCTGACTGAACGGCGGGCCATCCGCCCAGCTCGTCGCCGAGCCGTGGCCGGAATAGGTGCCGAGCGACACGCCGGCGTTGAACGAGTTGGTCACGTCCTGCGTGGTCGCGCCGTACGTCACCTGGTACAGCAGGTCGGCGGTAAAGCCGGCCGGAGACAGGTAGTTGTTCAGCACGTAGTTGTGCGTGCCTTCCGTGATCTGGTAGTTGTCAACCGAGGCCATGAAGGTGGAATGTTTGACCCAGTCGTTTCCGGCGGTCCACGTCACCTGCTCGTACTGCATGGTCTTGTCAATCATGTTCTGCAGGTCGTCGAGGTTGGCGACCGGGAAGCGGCCAAGGCCGACATCCGGCAGGAAGTCGGTGCCTTCCAGCATCGAGTAGTTGAGGTCCGTGTTCGGCGAACCGGTACCGGAACCGACCCAGTACGGGATCACGTCCGTGTCGCCCAGCAGCAGGACGAATGATGGCGGCACCGGCCACGTGTCGTACGCATCCTGCAGGTACGCCTTGATCAGCGTCGTCGACGACCCGATGTCGCTGGTCAGCGCAACGGTCACATCCCACCCCTGCGCGGTTTTCCACTCGATGTACGGCTCCATCGCGGCGAGGTACGTCGCATTGTTCGGCGCGATGATGATGTAGCCCATCGACTCCGGCAGATCGTCCAGCTCACGGCCCGGATCGTTGATTACGGATTCGCGGAGCAGCGCGTTCGTGCGCGGGCTCTGGTACCGTGCGGCCTTCTGCTCGGTCAACGCGAGATCGCCACCAGCGAAATTGAGGTCAATCTCGAGTTCGGAGGCGACACGGATCGTGCCGGCGGTCGGATTGTAGTCCAACGGCCGCACGACGACCAGCGCGAGCTGCTGGCCGCGCATCACCATGTAGTCTTCCACCTCGACGACAGCGTGATTGCTGTAGCCAGCCTGGTAGGCGGCCACGTTCTTCGTGAACGGCGCCACGGCACCCGGCACTTTCTCCAGCGGCGGCTGCACCGGCATCAGCATCGACGCGCCGGTCAGATCGTTGAGGGAGATTTCGGTCCAGGTTGCGTTGACGACGCTCGCTTCGACGGTCGCGCCGTACGGGATCGCCACCAGCATGCGGCGTACTGGAAGCTGCGGCTGGCCGATTTCGCCTTCAACGCCGGCGTCCGCCCAGCTGAGTAAGGTGTGCCCGGCGGCGTCACCGGTCATGGATTCCGCGAAAATGGCGGTGGCGCTCAGCTCAAGGGACAGCCCTCGTTGAGATTCGCCCACCACGTTCACCTGCAATGGTTCAGCCTGCCCGGCGGATTGCAACGGAACGAGATCCGCCGCGAAGCCGGTGATTGTGAACAAAGCCACGAAGAGAACCGTCAATGTCAGTCTGTTCATGATCTACCCCAACGAGTTTCAGGTACGTATTCCTACGAGTCGGACTCCGGCGGTACAGATGGACCCAGAACGCCTGTGAAATCCGAAATCTTCCGAA